>NC_015848.1:0-4482059 GCF_000253375.1 Mycobacterium canetti CIPT 140010059 | reverse complement strand
CGACGTATCTCCCTGGTTCTCGTTAGTTCCGGGTCTTGGTTCCGGGTCGAGCTACAACCGTTGTTGTGGGCAGGTGAACTGTCCACATGGCTATCCACAAATGTGGACAGTACCGTCGATAACCAGCCGCAACCTACCAGCAACGGCTCGCGATCCTCGTGTTGAAAACACCCGGTTCAAGTTGTCCGGGCCGCTAGTCGATCCGCCATCCTCGCTTGATTGTCGAGTGCCGTTTCCACGCTGAAACGGCGTGATAACTACACCGCCCGAAGCTAACAGTTTTCCGTACGGCTGCCAACCGTTGTTTTGCGTTGTGGTGGGTTCTTTGTGAGTGTGGCGGTCTCGGGTGTACGGATGGTGAGCAGCTTAGCGGGCAGGATGCCCTGAAGCGGTTGCCGGGTGGGCGAGGTTTGACCAGGCGAAGGCGCGTAAGTACCCTCAAACAGTCGCCCGAAAGTCGGCGATGCGGCTGCGACCTGGATTAGTCCAGGGACCGCGCCGGCCAGCAGCGAAAACCACCTCCGACCGTCCCGCGGGCCAATCGAGTTGGAAGGCAGTGAGTGGCCGGATGGTGATGTTGCCAGACATAGCGAGGAGACGCCCGTGACCAAGGGCAAACGGACCTTCCAGCCGAACAACCGGCGGCGAGCTCGTGTTCACGGTTTCCGCTTACGGATGCGTACCCGCGCCGGGAGGTCAATTGTGTCCAGCCGGCGACGCAAGGGTCGGCGCACGCTCAGTGCTTGATTGCAACATCGGGCTTATTTGCGGTGCTTCGTGCACGCAACCGCATGAGGCGGTCAGCGGATTTTGAAACAACGGTGAAGCACGGGATGCGTACCGTGCGGTCTGACATGGTCGTTTATTGGTGGCGTGGGAGTAGCGGTGGGCCGCGCGTCGGACTGATTATCGCCAAGTCGGTGGGGTCGGCCGTGGAACGCCACCGCGTGGCACGTCGGCTGCGGCACGTGGCTGGGTCGATCGTCAAAGAACTCCACCCGTCCGATCATGTGGTGATCCGCGCGCTGCCAAGCAGCCGGCATGTCTCCTCGGCTCGGTTGGAGCAGCAACTGCGACGCGGCTTGCGGAGGGCTGTCGAACTGGCAGGTAGTGATCGGTGAGTCTGTCTAGGCAAAGCTGTGGGCGCGTGGTCCGGGTTACCGGTAGAGCATCAGCGCGGGGGTTGATTTTCGTTATCCAGGTCTATCGGCACATGCTTTCGCCGCTACGACCGGCGTCGTGCCGCTTTGTCCCTACCTGTAGTCAGTACGCCGTCGATGCGCTCACCGAGTATGGCCTGTTGCGGGGAAGCTGGTTGACCATGATCAGGCTCGCAAAGTGCGGACCATGGCATCGGGGAGGATGGGATCCGATACCGGAAGGCTTAACGACAGGCCGGAGCTGCCAGACAGACGTCGACGGCGCGAACGACGACTGGAACCCTGCGTCAAAGCGAGGGGAGCGTGAGTCTTTTGTTTGATTTCTTCAGTCTCGACTTCATCTACTACCCGGTGTCGTGGATCATGTGGGTTTGGTACCGGCTGTTCGCGTTTGTGCTAGGACCATCCAACTTCTTCGCCTGGGCGTTGTCGGTGATGTTCCTGGTCTTCACGCTGCGTGCGCTGCTGTACAAGCCGTTCGTGCGCCAGATTCGCACCACCAGGCAGATGCAGGAACTGCAACCACAGATCAAGGCCTTGCAAAAGAAATACGGCAAGGATCGTCAGCGGATGGCGCTCGAAATGCAAAAGCTGCAACGCGAGCACGGCTTCAACCCCATTCTCGGATGTTTGCCGATGCTGGCGCAGATTCCGGTGTTTCTTGGGCTCTATCATGTGTTGCGCTCGTTTAACCGTACGACCGGGGGCTTTGGTCAACCACACTTGTCGGTGATCGAGAACCGACTGACTGGGAACTACGTCTTTAGCCCGGTCGACGTCGGCCACTTCCTAGATGCCAACTTGTTCGGCGCTCCGATCGGGGCGTACATGACGCAACGGTCCGGGTTGGATGCGTTCGTCGATTTCAGTCGCCCTGCGTTGATCGCGGTGGGTGTGCCGGTGATGATCTTGGCCGGCATCGCGACGTACTTCAACAGTCGCGCGTCTATCGCGCGGCAGAGCGCCGAGGCGGCTGCGAATCCACAGACCGCGATGATGAACAAGCTGGCGCTGTACGTATTTCCGCTCGGCGTAGTCGTCGGCGGACCGTTCCTGCCACTGGCGATCATCTTGTATTGGTTCTCGAACAATATCTGGACGTTCGGGCAGCAGCATTACGTCTTCGGCATGATCGAAAAGGAGGAGGAGGCCAAAAAGCAGGAGGCGGTCCGGCGCCGGGCGGCCAACGCGCCGGCCCCGGGAGCTAAGCCCAAGCGGAGCCCGAAGACCGCTCCAGCGACCAATGCGGCAGCCCCAACAGAAGCCGGGGACACCGATGACGGGGCAGAGTCGGACGCCAGCACTGAGCGACCAGCCGACACGTCCAATCCGGCCAGACGCAACAGCGGCCCGAGCGCCCGTACGCCGCGGCCCGGGGTGCGACCGAAAAAACGCAAACGTTGACAATCCTTCCGGGCAGCCGGGCAGGCGGTCCCACAAACACAACCCACCCGCAGACGAGGGGAGAGCAAGCCATGGCCGACGCTGACACCACCGACTTCGACGTCGACGCAGAAGCACCGGGTGGAGGCGTCCGGGAGGACACGGCGACGGATGCTGACGAGGCCGACGATCAAGAAGAGAGATTGGTCGCCGAGGGCGAGATTGCAGGCGACTACCTGGAAGAGTTATTGGACCTGTTGGACTTCGATGGCGACATCGACCTCGATGTCGAAGGCAATCGTGCGGTGGTGAGCATCGACGGCAGTGACGACCTGAACAAGTTGGTCGGGCGCGGGGGCGAGGTGCTCGACGCTCTGCAGGAACTCACCCGGTTGGCGGTGCATCAGAAGACCGGTGTGCGGAGCCGGTTGATGCTAGACATCGCGAGGTGGCGACGGCGGCGCCGGGAGGAATTGGCGGCGCTGGCCGACGAGGTGGCGCGGCGAGTGGCCGAAACCGGTGACCGCGAGGAACTCGTTCCAATGACGCCGTTCGAACGGAAGATCGTCCACGATGCGGTTGCAGCGGTGCCAGGTGTGCACAGCGAAAGCGAAGGCGTGGAGCCAGAACGCCGAGTCGTTGTGCTCCGCGACTAGCTCGCGAGCCAGCGGCTCCGACCGACGCCGCAGTAAGCGATGCGTGGCCGAGCGGCTGGGCCAGCGTCTCGAGAGCGGAGAATGTTTCACGTGAAACATGACACAGACCTCACGAGCCGGCGGAGTGCGTAATGTCTCCGATCGAGCCTGCGGCGTCTGCGATCTTCGGACCGCGGCTTGGCCTTGCTCGGCGGTACGCCGAAGCGTTGGCGGGACCCGGTGTGGAGCGGGGGCTGGTGGGACCCCGCGAAGTCGGTAGGCTATGGGACCGGCATCTACTGAACTGCGCCGTGATCGGTGAGCTCCTCGAACGCGGTGACCGGGTCGTGGATATCGGTAGCGGAGCCGGGTTGCCGGGCGTGCCATTGGCGATAGCGCGGCCGGACCTCCAGGTAGTTCTCCTAGAACCGCTACTGCGCCGCACCGAGTTTCTTCGAGAGATGGTGACAGATCTGGGCGTGGCCGTTGAGATCGTGCGGGGGCGCGCCGAGGAGTCCTGGGTGCAGGACCAATTGGGCGGCAGCGACGCTGCGGTGTCACGGGCGGTGGCCGCGTTGGACAAGTTGACGAAATGGAGCATGCCGTTGATACGGCCGAACGGGCGAATGCTCGCCATCAAAGGCGAGCGGGCTCACGACGAAGTACGGGAGCACCGGCGTGTGATGATCGCATCGGGCGCGGTTGATGTCAGGGTGGTGACATGTGGCGCGAACTATTTGCGTCCGCCCGCGACCGTGGTGTTCGCGCGACGTGGAAAGCAGATCGCCCGAGGGTCGGCACGGATGGCGAGTGGAGGGACGGCGTGAGTGCTCCGTGGGGCCCGGTGGCCGCTGGACCGTCCGCGCTCGTAAGGTCGGGCCAGGCTTCAACTATCGAACCATTCCAGCGGGAAATGACACCACCGACACCGACGCCTGAGGCCGCGCACAATCCGACGATGAATGTTTCACGTGAAACATCGACAGAATTCGACACCCCCATCGGCGCTGCAGCAGAACGTGCGATGCGGGTCCTGCACACCACCCACGAGCCGCTGCAGCGGCCGGGTCGACGCCGGGTGCTCACCATCGCGAATCAGAAGGGCGGGGTCGGTAAGACGACCACCGCCGTCAATATCGCTGCCGCGCTTGCTGTGCAGGGCCTCAAGACACTCGTGATCGATCTCGATCCCCAGGGCAACGCGAGCACCGCATTGGGTATCACCGACCGGCAATCCGGCACACCCTCGTCCTACGAGATGCTTATCGGCGAGGTTTCGTTGCACACGGCGCTACGGCGCAGCCCGCACAGCGAGCGGCTGTTCTGCATCCCGGCGACGATCGATCTGGCCGGCGCCGAAATCGAATTGGTGAGCATGGTGGCGCGCGAGAACCGGTTGCGCACCGCCCTGGCCGCACTCGACAACTTCGACTTCGACTACGTTTTCGTCGACTGCCCGCCCTCGCTGGGGCTGCTGACCATCAACGCACTCGTCGCGGCACCGGAGGTGATGATCCCGATCCAATGCGAGTACTACGCGTTGGAGGGTGTGTCGCAGCTTATGCGCAACATCGAGATGGTGAAGGCCCACCTCAACCCCCAACTCGAGGTCACCACCGTGATCCTTACCATGTATGACGGCCGGACAAAGCTCGCCGATCAAGTAGCCGACGAGGTCCGTCAGTATTTCGGAAGCAAAGTGTTGCGGACGGTGATTCCACGCAGCGTCAAGGTTTCCGAAGCGCCGGGCTACAGCATGACCATCATCGATTACGATCCCGGTTCGCGCGGCGCGATGAGTTACCTCGACGCGAGCCGCGAACTTGCCGAGCGTGACCGACCACCATCCGCGAAGGGACGACCATGACCCAGCCGTCACGCAGAAAGGGTGGCCTCGGCCGTGGCCTGGCTGCGCTGATCCCGACTGGCCCGGCAGACGGAGAATCGGGGCCACCGACCTTGGGTCCCCGGATGGGATCTGCCACGGCAGATGTCGTAATCGGCGGACCGGTCCCGGACACTTCCGTGATGGGCGCCATCTATCGGGAAATCCCACCGAGCGCCATCGAGGCTAATCCCCGTCAGCCGCGTCAGGTGTTCGACGAAGAGGCACTGGCCGAGTTGGTGCACTCCATCCGCGAATTCGGTCTCCTGCAGCCGATCGTGGTGCGGTCATTGGCTGGATCCCAAACCGGCGTGCGCTACCAGATAGTGATGGGGGAGCGGCGCTGGCGGGCTGCCCAAGAGGCGGGCTTGGCCACCATCCCGGCCATCGTGCGTGAGACCGGCGACGATAATCTGCTGCGCGACGCCCTCCTGGAAAATATTCATCGAGTACAGCTGAATCCGTTAGAAGAAGCGGCGGCATACCAGCAATTGCTCGACGAATTCGGGGTCACCCACGATGAACTGGCGGCGCGTCTCGGCCGCTCGCGGCCCTTGATCACCAACATGATCCGATTGCTCAAACTCCCCATCCCGGTACAGCGGCGAGTGGCCGCCGGCGTGCTGTCGGCCGGGCATGCTCGCGCCCTGCTGTCGCTCGAGGCCGGACCGGAGGCGCAAGAGGAGCTGGCGAGCCGGATCGTCGCGGAGGGCCTGTCGGTGCGAGCCACCGAGGAGACGGTCACGCTGGCCAATCACGAGGCCAATCGCCAAGCCCATCACAGCGACGCGACTACACCCGCGCCGCCGCGGCGTAAGCCGATTCAGATGCCTGGCCTCCAAGATGTTGCTGAGCGTCTATCGACCACCTTTGACACGCGGGTGACCGTCAGTCTGGGCAAACGCAAGGGTAAGATTGTGGTGGAGTTCGGCTCGGTCGATGATTTAGCGCGCATAGTCGGTTTGATGACCACTGATAGCCGAGATAAAGGCCTGCACAGGGACGCTCTGTAATTACGTCACTGTGACAACGCGCCGGTTCCGGCGCCTAAGCCAACCCGCTGCGGGGAGCGGGAATCAACGGAGACGCGGTGTGCGGCAAGCGGATTCGAGATTGGACGGGGCAATGGACCGGACAATTGTCACCGGCCGGACACGATGCGGTGCAAGTCGGCTGGAGTGGCATCGCGAATACTGGCCCGATAGCGATCGACTCTCTTATTCTAGAAGGGTTGCTGGTGCACATTGGCCCGCGGAGGTGTAGGGCCATCGGTTGCAATGCCGCACGGAGGCCAGGAGACTAGTGTCCGCTCGTATCACAGCGTTACGACTCGAAGCCTTCGAGCAGCTCCCCAAGCATGCGCGACGCTGCGTTTTCTGGGAGGTCGACCCCGCGATTCTCGGCAAAGACGACCACCTCGCCGACCCCGAATTCGAAAAGGAAGCCTGGTTGTCGATGGTGATGCTGGAGTGGGGTTCGTGCGGTCAGGTCGCAACGGCAGTCCCCGATGAGCGCAGCCACGCCGAACCACCCTGCCTCGGGTATGTGCTCTACGCTCCGCCCAGTGCGGTGCCGCGAGCCCAGCGGTTTCCTACCGCGCCGGTGTCGGCGGACGCGGTGCTGCTTACGTCGATGGGCATCGAGCGCGGGCAAGCAGATGACGACTTACCGCACAGTCTGATTGCCCGGGTAATTGAAGAGTTGGTTCGGCGCGGCGTCCGGGCGCTGGAAGCTTTCGGCCGGACACCAGCGGCCACCGATTTGCAAAACCCGGGCGCGGTAACACCTGATGTGCGGCCGGTGTTGGAGGCCCTCGGCGACTGCTGTGTCGAACACTGCATCATCGACGCGAACTTCTTGATGGACGTGGGTTTCGTCGTGGTGGCACCGCACCCGTACTTTCCGAGGCTACGCCTCGAACTGGACAAAGGGCTGGGGTGGAAAGCCGAAGTCGAGGCCGCTCTTGAACGCTTGCTGGAGAATGCTCGACTGCAAGAGCCGATAGCAGCGGGGTCGACGGCCGGCAACACGTCGTAAACCCCACGCGGCCACTGGGCTTAAGAACCGCCGAGTCTACCCGCTCGCTCGACAGACAGTTCGTGGGCCAGCAACTCGGCGAAAGTGAATGTGCCGGTGGGCCGATCGTTCTTGCCTAACAGATACAGCCGTTTGACCGCGGCGAGAATGCCTTCGGCGATGGCATCGCGCGTCTGCGTTGAGACCAGCATCCCACGATCGTGGGGGTTGGTGATGTAGCCGATATCGACCTGAACGGTCGGCATCCTGGTCAGCCGCAACAGATCCCACGTTCGACCATGCACACGGCAATCCCGTAAACCGGTGCGCGCCACCACTTCTCGTTGAATGAAATCGGCAAGATTGCGGCCGATGGTAGACACCGAGCCGTGCGAGTTGCCGAAGTGAAAGGAAGCCACGCCGTTGGCCGCGGGACTGGTCTGGGTCTCGCAGCGCAGGCTGATCATCAGGTCTGCGCCAACGGCGTTGGCGGTGGCGGCACGCTCTGCGTCGGACGGACTACGGTTGGTCGGACGGGACAGGTGGGTCTCCATACCGATAGCTGTCATCCGTCCTTCGAGCCGACTTGCCAAGTCCCACAACAAGTCTGCTTCGCTGATGGGCCCAGCCGGACCTTGCGCGATAAGTCCGTGGTCCACGCCGCCGCGACCGGGATCAATGATGATCCGTTTGCCAGACAGCTTCGGCCCCGAGCTGCGGACCAGCTCTTCTTCGCGAATCGCATGTGGCGAGCCACCGCTGACTCGCGAACTTAGAAAGTACAAGGAGCGCAACGTTTCTGGGCCGCAGATACCGTCTGCGGCAAGTCCGTACTCACGCTGATAGGACATCAACGCATTGTGGGTCTGCAACCCGAAATGACCGTCGACCAGCCCGGTGTAGAAACCAAGATCCTGCAGCCGGGCCTGCAGTGTAGCGACGTCGTCCCCGTAGAGCGGGGCGCCGAATTGGTGGTACAGCGTGCGGGCCCCGAGCCGGTAGGAGGCTTCTTTCAACGCGCGGTAGGTGGCCTCACCGACGATGCCGTCCACCAGCAGGCCGCGATGCTGTTGGAAGGCACGGACCGCCTGGTCGAGCTGCGCGTCGAACAACTCAAGGGCGACGTTACGGCCCGTCGTGAGGTCTTCTTCCTGATGATCCAGCATCCCTAACGCGGTCAGCGCAGCCCGGATCTCGGTGACGGCCGCACTGCGGTCGCCACAGCGCAGCGCATCGCCGTCTTCGCGGCGCGGACTCGGCATACCAAGGGCCCTCCGGGATTAGCTCACATCGTTGACAATGCGGACCAGCCAACCGGTATTGTCGCAGATCCTTGCCGATTTCGGGAAAACCCCAGGCTAACCGCGGGGGCTAGTTGAGGTTGGGAACCACGTCTGAGAGCTCGCGCAGCAACGCAGCCTTACCCTTGGCGCCAACGATTCGTTTCACCGGCTGGCCGTCCTTGAACAAGATCAGGGTAGGGATCGAGACGACCTGGAAGTTGCGGGCGGTCTCCGGGTTGGTGTCCACGTCGAGCTTGGCGACGGTGAGGTCTGTTGCGCGCTCGGTGGCGATTTCCTCGAGAACGGGCGCTACCATCTTGCAAGGTCCACACCATGTCGCCCAAAAGTCAACCAGCACAGGCTTGTTGCTGGATAGCACGTCGGTGGCAAAGGATGCGTCGGTAACTTTGATGGTGGCGGACTTCTCGGAATCGGTCATCGTTGTGCTCCTATCAATGCGTCGGTACTGTCAGCTTCTCCGGTTGCTGCGTGCTCGGCGAGCCAGCGCTCGGCGTCGATAGCCGCGGCGCAGCCACTGCCCGCTGCGGTAACCGCCTGGCGATAGGTGCGATCCACCAGGTCGCCGGCAGCGAACACGCCCGGCAGTGAGGTGCTGGTGGTACGCCCCTGCACCAACACGTAGCCGTCCGGGTCGACGTCGATGGCCTCGCGCACCAAGCCCGACCGCGGCTCGTGGCCGATCGCGACGAAAACACCGGTTACCGGCAGGGTGGTTTCGGCACCGGTGTTGGTGTCGCGTACCCGCAAGCCGGTCACTGTGGTGTCCCCGTCCACCGCGACCACGGTGTGGTTGGTGAGGAACCGTATCTTGTCGTTGTTGCGGGCGCGATCGAGCATGATTTTGGAAGCCCGGAACTCGTCGCGGCGATGCACCAGCGTCACACTGCGAGCGAATCGGGTCAGGAAGGTAGCTTCCTCCATTGCCGAGTCACCGCCGCCGATGACGGCGATGTCCTGATCGCGGAAGAAGAATCCGTCGCAGGTGGCGCACGAGCTCACCCCGCGCCCGAGCAATTCCTGTTCGCCGGGCACCTGCAGATAGCGTGCCGCTGCGCCCATTGCCAGGATCACGGCTCGGGCCCGGTGGGTCTGTCCGTCGGCGGTGACGACCGATTTCAGCGGCCCGTGAAGTGATACCGACTCGACGTCTTCCATACGCAGGTCCGCGCCGAATCGCAGCGCCTGTTCCCGCATCTCATCCATCAACTCTGGACCGGTGATGCCGTTGCGAAATCCCGGGTAGTTCTCCACGTCGGTGGTGGTCATCAGCGCGCCGCCGAAAGACGTGCCCTCGAAGACCAGCGGCGCCAGCTGGGCACGGGCGGCGTAGAGCGCCGCGGTGTACCCCGCGGGACCGGAGCCGATAACGATCACGTCGCGAACGGGGTGGTGTGCGCGGTCATGGACAGGCGGGGCGGTCATGCGAGCCTTTCGAGTGCGAGGGCAGATCTTGAGACAACGAACGCCAGCGTAGGCACTGCTGTTCCCGCAGGCGAGCGACAGCACCCAGACCCATCATGCGCGGGGGACCACGGTGCTAGCCAACAACCCGGTATCGGCGGCGCTGCAGTGCGGCGCGACCGCAAAAACGGCCAGTTTGTCGGGCGTGTCCGCGGGTATCACCAGCAGTACGGCGGGCCGAGCGTCGATATCGATCGGCTGCGCGCCCAGCACCGGCGTGGACGCCGGATAGCCGAGGCCGCTCAGGCAGGACGTACGCCGGGACGGATCGCCCAGCGGGCCTCCGGGTGGGCCATAGTCCGGGGTGTGGTGAAGCAGGTCGAGAACCTGCGGCCGAGACAGCGGAATCACCGGGGCAGGTTTTGACACCGTGATGTGCTGCGCGGTTGTCGGTGCACTCGGTGCGGGTGGCGGTGCATCGATTAGGGCCACGGCGCCGACACCGATCGCTGTGGCCACGGCGCACAATCCGGCCGCGCCGGCGATCATTCGGACGGGGTGGACGTGCGGACGGGCGGCGTGAGCGGCGCCGGGTGAGCTGTTCGGGCGCGCCGACCGTAAGGCCGCCGAAATTCTGTCGACGACCGCTGGGCGAGCAGCTGGCCCCCAAGCGGGGTCGGCACCCATCGCGGCGACATCGCGGCGTACCCGGTTCAACGCGCGCAGGATTTGCTGAGCCTGCGGGTCTGAGCGGACCCGGCTGCGGATGCGGGCGGCGGTTGCGTCGTCCAGCAGACCTGCTTGCAGGTCGGCCAGCAGCTCAACGGTCAGCGGCGGGTCCGCATCGGCGCTATGTTTGTCTGGATCCTTGTCGGCTGCACTCATCGGCCCCAGTGTCCGTCATGCCCGGTGGCAATAGCCAGATGTGGGGTAGCGGCGAGCCCGTGGATCGATGCTACGACGGACCGGCAACGGGGTCAGCGCCGGATGTTCACCCCGGTGTTGAGATAGCCCAGCAGCCGCGCTAGGCGGGCCCGCGCCCGGGCGCAGCGGCTCTTGACGGTGCCCTCGGCCACGCCCAGCATCCGGGCGGTGTCGGCGATCGAATAGCCCTGCATGTCCACGGCGACCACCGCGGCCCGCTGCTCGACGGGCAGCCGCATCAGTGCCCGCTGCACCGCGATCGCGGTCTCGACCTGCGCGGTCCGGTCCGCGACCGGATAGACATCTTCTAGAGGGGCGGTCGGATGGGCTTTGGCCCGACGCAGCCGGTCCAGGCAAGCGTTGACCACGATGCGGTGCAACCAACTGCTGACGGCGGCATCGTACCGGAACGAGCCGGCGCCGCGGTGCGCTGACAGCATCGCGTCTTGCAGCGCATCGTCGGCGTCCTCGGAGGTCCGGCTGGTGAGCCGCGCGAGCCGGTGTAGCTGGCGGTGATGACGGCGGAACAACTGATCGAAGGCGTACCGGTCGCCGGCGACATGGGCGGCCAGCAGCTCGGCGTCGCGGCGCTCGTGACGGCCCCCGAAACCCACGGCCGGACAGTAACCAATCGGTGGCGGCATAGCACTTCACCCTGGCTGGCCGTGCCCGGCCCGGTCAGGACGCGGCGTAAATCGTGATCTCCGAGATGTCGGCTTGACTCTTTCCGTCGGTGGTTCCCAAGGTAGAGATCCACACCAGCAGATTCGAGGTGGGCGCGGCCGCCTCGACCGAGATGGTGTTGTGGCCGGGCCGCAGCGCGGTGGCCGAAGTCAACACGGCGGTATCCTCCAGCGTTGCCGGCGTCGGCGTGGATGCCGAGCGGATCTCCACCTTGGTGCCGGTGCTGGCCACGTCGATGGCGACGGTGCCGACCACCGTGGCCTGGGGCAGCTGCAACATCAAACCGACTCCGTTCTTGAAGCTAGGGAACGGGACGGGGTCGGTATAGATGTCGGTCTTCCAGGAAGTGGCCGGATTGCCGTCGATGGCCAAATCAGCCTCCCCGGGGTTGTCGGCGCCGCCGTCGGGGGAGAAGACCGTGACCTTGGTGGGTTTGACGACGCTGCCGGGCGGCGCCGAACTGGCCGCCGAGGTCGACGCGGTGGGTGCGTTGAGGCCCAGTTCGTCCTTGTTGAGGCCGCCGCTGACATCGCCGAATATCCGGCTCAACACCGAAGCCAAGACCAGCAGGGCCACCATGAGGACGGCAGCACCCGCGCCGATGCCGATCAGCAGGTTGCGACGGCGGCGGGTGTAGGTTTCGCTGTCGGGCGCGGATGTGCGCGGGGCCGCGGAGACCGGTGCTTCGTCGATCGGTCCCAGCACCTCGGTGCGATCGGCCACCGCGGTCGCCTGCTGCATTAGATTCAACAGCGTTGACGCGCTGCGTATCCCGCCGTCTCCTTGAACCGACCGGGCCGCCACCGCGGAAATCTGGAAGGGGATGTCAGGGTCGATGTCGGCGGGTTCGATGGGCTGGCCAGCGGTGTCGCGCTCGGCGGGTGCCAACCCGCTGCGCACGCCGGCCTCCGGCAGCGGCCACCGGTTGACCAGCAGGGCGTACAGGGAGGCGCCGATGCCGCGGATGTCGTCTTGCGGGTTGGCGTCCGGCATGGTCGCCGGGTAGGCCAGCACGACGTCGCCGTCGATGCTCACGCGCACCCGGCTGGGATGGTCGATCGACAGCGCAACACCGGCGCGGTGGGCAGCATCTGCGGCCGCGGCCAGGGACTGCATCGCCCGGATGGCGCCAACCGGCGACGGTGAGGTGTCGGCGACTTCCTGTAACGAACCGCCGCGGATCCACTCCGCGACTACCAGACCACCGGCCCGGGTATGCACGACGTCAAGCACTCGGGCGACACCGGGCTTGTCGATCCGGCTGAGCCGCAACGTACGGGACAAGGTCTCCTGGAGGACGTCGTCGGGCAGGACGCCCTGCGGGTCGACGAAGGTCAGCGCCACCTGGCGGTCCAGCGCTGTGTCAAGCGCCTGCCAGAACTGCAGGGGTGGTACACCCCCGTGGAAGATCAGCAGGCGGTAGCGGCCGTTAGCGATGCGGGCGCCGGGAACCAGCTGCACATCATCTGGGGGGGCCGACGATTCTCGGTCCGGTTCGCGGAGCGCGTCGAACGCAATCGGCCCACGGGCCGCATCGGCGGGCAGATCGCCGTTTTGCAGGTCGGATGGGTGCGGCCGGGAAACGGGGCCGGGGTCACGGCCGGCTGGCGCGTCGAGCTGAAGCTCGTCGGCGACGGGCCGCGGCAGCTCGGCACCCGACGCGGCACCAAACGAGGCGTTCTCCGATGGGCGGTCGATCACCTCCGGTCCTTTCGCTCTCCCGGCTCTGGCTACCTGCTCCGGAGGCCTGCGCCGGATCGGCTCGTGGACCACACTTTTCCCCCGCGGCGGGGCCAAACGCCTCCGCTCAGGGTACGTGACCGGTCCGGGGCGAGACGATTGATCCAAGACATTCTGGGTCTGAGGCCCGGTCTTCAAGCGCCGGCTCCTGATTCGGGCTCGCACGGCATCCAGCGCCGCCCGCGCCTCGGGCACCTGCGCGCAGAGGGTGACCGCAGCCAGAATTGGCAGCATGATGAGAGCCAGCACCGACAGCCGCAGCAGCGAACCGACGCTGCCCGCGTGGGCCGTCAGCTCGCTTAGCCCTAGTAACCGATCGGCCACGTGTGCCAGCAGTCCGGCAAGCAACGACGCGGCGACGGTCACCAGGACGGTTCGCGCCTCGCCGACGCCGATCAGCTGGCCGCCGTCGGGCCGCAGGGCCCGACGCAGTATGTAGTAGCCGACGATCGCGCCGGCGAGAAATCCGAGTCCGTTAGCCAGCCCGAGATAGGCCGCGACCAGCTGGGGATCACCGGTAGTATGCGGCGCCAGCAGCGAGCCGAGGATCTTGACGCCGGTGATGACCACGATGATCGCGATTGGTGTCCACGGCTGCTCGCGGGCGTAGAACACGCGTAGCTGCAACAGCACTAACGCATAGGGGATCAACGTGAACGCCGACAATGCGATCGCCGCCCCCAGGTACCCGGCATCAACGTCGCCGAAGTTGCCGTATGCAAAAAGCGCGCTACCGATCGCCGGACCGCCGACCGTCATGAACGCCACCGTTGGGATCAGCGTGATCATGGTCAGCCTGGTGGCTAGCGACAGGTCGGCGAGCACGGCCGGGGTATCGTCGGCCGCGGCATTGCGGCTCAGCCGCGGCATCACCACGGTCAGCACCGTCACGCCGATCATGCCGAATGGCAACATCAGCACTAGCCAGGTGTAGTTGTAGATCGCGGGGCCGGAAGCCGCTGCCGTGCTGGCGATCCGGTTACCGACCACCAGGCCGAGCTGGCTGATCAGCACATAGAGCACCATCGCGGCGGCCATCGCGCCAAAGCGCTTGAGCCGCTGATCGATTCCCCACAGGGGGCGCAGGCTGATGTGCTCGCGCCGGATGGCCACCAGCAGCACCGCGGTCTGTGCAAACACGCCTGCGGTGGTGCCGATGCCGAGCACCAGCAGCTTGGCGTTGCCCATCCGAACCGGATCGACTGAAAGCTCGCCGGGGACCGCCAGATACACCGCTAGGGTCGCGATGGCGACGACATTGTTGACGACGGGCGCCCAGGCCGGCGGCCCGAACACATTGCGGGTGTTCAGGATCGCCATGAATACCGACGAGAGGCCGTAGACGAGCACTTGCGGTAGCAGCAGGTAAGCGAACGCCGTGGTCAGCGGCTCGTTAACCTGTGGGTTTGTGCCCAGCATCAACCGCACAAGCAGTGGCGCGGCCAGCACCGACAGCGTGGTGGCGCCCAGCAGCAGGGTGGTTGCCAACGTGACCAAACGGCGCACGAACGCCGCGCCGCCGTCCGGGTCGTCCTGCTCGGCGCGGGCCAGCACCGGTACGAAGATGGCGGTGAAGGTGGCCTCCAGCACGAGTGCGGCGACCAGGTTCGGCAGCTGGTTGGCCACCGAGAACGAGCTGGCCAGCGCCGCACCTAAGATCGCTGCCAGCAGCACGATCCGGGCAAAGCCGGTGATCCGGCTGATCAGCGTCGCGAATGCCATTGCCCAGGAGTGCGATACCAGCGCCGCGTCGGACAGCTCGGGCTGCCTCTGCGATGCCGTGGGCACCTCTCCAGGGGAGGGCCTCATACCCGGTGCTTTTCGTCGTCCCGACTGGCTACGGCACGGCGCTGCTGGGCGTGTTTGCCGGTAGGCGGGTCGGGGCGATCCAGGTCGGCGCGATCAGGCTGGCCACGGAACCGGTGCCAAAGGCGCCGGCCCGCCAGCGTTACCAGCACGGCCGCAGCGGATAGCGTGATCGCAAACAACACCTTGCCGTAGGCGTTGGAGTGCACCGACAACCGCACCGGTTCACCCAGCGCGACGCCGTCGGGGGTCCGCAGCGACACGTCGACGGCAACCCGCTGTGTGAAGTTCACCTCGATTGGTACTCGTAGCGGCAGGTACCCGGGCGGTAGCTCGATCTGACCGACATCGGCCACCGTCATCCCGGGCGGAGCATCGACCTGTAGCCGGACCCGGATTGGCACGGCGAGGCCATTATGCAGCGCCAACGGCAGCGGACTGTGCTCGGTGGCCAGAGTGTAGGAGCCGCCCGGGTTGACGATGGTCACCGCGCCGAAAAGATCGTCGATCGTCTTTCCAACGACGGCCAGCCGCTGCTGGGCCAGCCCGTTGCGGGTATCGGGTGGTAGCGATTGGCTCAGCGCGCGCAACATGTCCTCGCGTAGTGGTGCGGTGTACTGCACGCCGGTCAGCCCGGTGCGGTCATCGGTGGTCAACGCCGAGGTCAGCTTCCATAGCCGGGCAACCTGCCCGCCGATCTGCGTGGTGATGTCGTCATTGAACCGGCCGCGAGCGGCGCTGTAAGCGCCCGGGGGTTCCGGTGGCTCGGTGCGGGCCGCGGCGTCAGCGATCACCGCCGGTAGTGGTCGCGGCACGGCCAGGCCAGACCGGATGGCGGTGGCCAGCGCGGTCAGGATGACCTGCGCGTCGTCGCTGGCCAGGCTCCACGACGCCGGCGGCACCAGGATTTGGGTACGGGGCGCGGCATTTGGCTCCAAGCTGCGCCACAGCATTGCGCCCAAGGCGTCCTGGCGGCGCGCGGTGATCGATTCATGCGCGATCCGAACGAACAACGAGGGATCTAGATAGCTAGGAACGGTCGGGTTTGTTCCCGCGGCGGCCAGCGCGGCCCCGACCGCGGGATCAAACGGCGCCGCTACCACCCGCGGGGACAACCGCCGGGGCGCGGTAGCGGGTAAGAGCGCGGAGCCGATCTGGGACGAACCCTGCTGTTCCTCGGGGCTAAAATCGGCGGCCGCGACGGCAACCGTGCTGCCGTGGGTGCTGAGCAAGTTGATCGCCCGGCCGGTCAACGGGCCGTCGGGCAGCACGGTTGCGCCGCGGGTGGAGCTGACATCCAGGATGCGGTCGACGATGTCGGCGGGGCTGATGGTTGCGATCGCGCTCAGCCTCGGATCATTAACCCGCTGCAAAGCATCCAGGTCGGCTTGGGCAAAAGGCAGCGGCGTCACGCATGTCCGGTGGACTAGCGTCCGCAATCGATCCAGCCAGCTGGATGCGGCGGCCTGGCCGGTGCCCGGGTGGGTCGGGGTGCCCGGTAGTTGAGCGGCCCCGTCGGGCGAGTCGGACACGACGTAGCCGCCGGTCATCGCATTGACGGTGATGAGTAGATCTGGGTCGATGGCCAGGCACAGCGCTCGGCCGACGGCGCCGTCGGGGTCGACTTCCCGGTTGGTGGCGAACTCGGCCGCCGACAGGAGGATGTCCAGCCGGCCGCCGTTGGCCAGCGAGTTTGCCAGGTCGTCGTCGACCAGCCGGACGGGAACGGTGCCACCGGGTGCCCCGGGGGCCAACCGGGGCCGGTCGGCCAGCGGCCACAGCATGGTGATCCAGACCGGCGCCGTCGTTTCTGGTGCAACAGCGGAGCCGAAGTCGGTGGCCTGGTCGGGTGGCACTCCAACCACGGGCAACAGGAACCGCGCATTGTCGAGCCGCGCAGGCGCACCGTAGTCGGGTGTCCCATTGACGTTGACCAGGACCGGGTAGATCCCGGGCTGGTTGACGGCCAACGACGGCCTGGTCAGCGAGCGCAGCGGGGCCGAGAGGGTAAAGCCGGCCTCTTGCCCGCGGTCTAGTTCGGGGGCGACCGTGAGGAAGTCCGCGGCCGGCTGGTACTGGTCGGTGCCGCCGTCGAGCGAGGTGCGTAACGCCGTTGACGACGTGACCGCGGCGGCGTGCTCAAGCCGGACCATCACATCGCGGACTGGGCGGTCACCGGTATTGGTCACCGTTCCGCTGACGGTGACATGGGGTTCGCTGGAAGTGGTCACCACGTCCGGGGTCACCTGATCGATGCGGACCTGGACAAAAGGCGTCGGGCTGGGCTCGCCTGCGAGCGCGTGCGGCGCCGCCGACGGTACCGTGAGCGCCATCCCGAGGCCGGCCACGACGCCGATCGCTGAGGTGACGCGCGCCAAAGCGGCCCAGCGGAGTTGCAGTGCGGTCACGGCCCCGGCCCGGGACCGTTGTGCTGACCCGGTGCTGAGTCATCGGCATGACGAGCGCGTGAATGCGTTTGCGGCCGTCGACGAGGCGAGCTGGGTGGTAGCGGCGGAAGCGCGGCGGGGCCGTCGCTCTGCAGCTTGTCGATCAGTTCGTCGGCCACCTCGGCTAGTCGACGTTCGTCGGCGTAGGCCAGTCGAGACGGCAGTTCCCGGATCGGCACCCAGGCTACCTCGGCTACCTCGAGGTCTTCGTCGGACAGCTCTCCGCCTAAAAACCGCATCAAATAATGGTGGACGGTCTTGTGCACCCGCCGGCCGTCGGTGACGAACCAGTAGTCGATGCGCCCCAGCGCGGCGAGCACACTGCCGCGGATGCCGGTCTCCTCGGCGACCTCGCGGATGGCGGTCTGCTCGGCGGTCTCGCCCAACTCGATGTGCCCCTTGGGTAGCGACCACAGCAGCCGGCCGCGCCGGTCGACGCGGCCGATCAGAGCCGCGACCTGCGCGTCTCGTGGACCGTCGATACCGTCAATGACCAACCCTCCAGCCGATGTTTCGTGCACGGTGCGCATCCGAGTCGACCCGCGACGAGGTGAGCGGGACCGGGACCGCTTCGCCGTTGCCGGGGTCGGGGTGGCGTCGCCGGCCGGTTGGGCGTCCATGTGATTCTCGGCTGTAGCCGCAGCGCGCCGCCCGCGGCGCCGCCCCCGGCGTCGACGTGATTTGGCTTGTTCGCCGTCGGACACCCCAGCGATAGTAGCTGGTACGGGCGGGTGTTCCCGATGTACTCGCCGTCTGAGCGCCCATCGTCGGCCAGGACTTATTCGTTGGGCGAGGGAGCGGGGCGGTGCAGGCGACCCGTGCTGACCAATTGAGTCGCACCAGTCACATCTGTCACAGAAATCGCTGTGTCGGGGGCGCACGATTTGCCCACCTTCGAGCGACAAGACGCGACCGCACCCAAGGATTCTTAATATTGTCGCCGGCTGTTTGTCGCGCGGAGATGGGCACGACGACACCTCGTCCCGACACCGGCCAATGCGACGGGTGCGGCAACGAGGGTTGCCGGTTCCTCCACCGACCGTCCCGGCCCACTTCGACTGCCATTAGGCTGATCGAACGTGCCGGAAGCCGTCCAGGAAGCCGATCTGCTAACCGCCGCGGCGGTTGCCTTGAACAGGCATGCTGCCTTATTGCGGGAACTCGGGTCGGTGTTCGCCGCCGCGGGACACGAGTTGTATCTGGTCGGCGGTTCGGTGCGAGATGCACTGTTGGGCCGGTTGAGCCCCGACCTGGACTTCACCACCGACGCCCGTCCCGAGCGGGTGCAGGAGATCGTGCGGCCGTGGGCCGATGCGGTGTGGGATACCGGAATCGAATTCGGCACCGTCGGCGTGGGTAAGAGCGACCACCGCATGGAGATCACCACATTCCGTGCCGACAGCTACGACCGGGTTTCGCGTCATCCAGAGGTACGTTTCGGCGATTGCCTCGAGGGCGATCTGGTCCGCCGCGACTTCACCACGAACGCAATGGCTGTGCGCGTCACCGCCACTGGGCCGGGCGAATTCCTGGATCCGCTTGGTGGCTTGGCGGCGCTGCGGGCCAAGGTGTTAGACACCCCGGCGGCGCCGTCGGGGTCCTTTGGCGACGATCCGTTGCGGATGCTGCGCGCCGCGCGGTTCGTCTCGCAACTTGGCTTCGCGGTGGCGCCGCGGGTGCGCGCGGCGATCGAAGAGATGGCGCCGCAGTTGGCCCGAATCAGCGCCGAACGGGTGGCCGCCGAGCTGGACAAGCTGCTGGTCGGTGAGGATCCGGCCGCGGGTATCGATCTGATGGTGCAGAGCGGTATGGGTGCTGTGGTCTTGCCTGAAATCGGTGGGATGCGGATGGCGATCGACGAACATCACCAGCACAAGGACGTCTATCAGCATTCCTTGACCGTGCTGCGGCAGGCGATCGCGCTGGAGGACGACGGCCCGGATCTGGTGTTGCGCTGGGCGGCGCTGCTGCACGACATAGGCAAGCCCGCCACCCGCCGTCACGAACCCGACGGTGGGGTGAGCTTCCATCACCACGAAGTGGTCGGCGCCAAGATGGTGCGCAAGCGGATGCGGGCGCTGAAGTATTCCAAGCAGATGATCGACGACATCTCGCAGCTGGTCTACCTGCATCTGCGGTTTCACGGCTACGGCGATGGGAAGTGGACCGACTCTGCGGTGCGCCGCTATGTCACCGACGCCGGGGCCCTACTGCCACGGCTGCACAAGCTGGTGCGCGCCGACTGCACGACCCGCAACAAGCGCCGGGCCGCGCGGTTGCAGGCCAGTTACGACCGGCTGGAAGAGCGGATCGCGGAGCTGGCCGCCCAGGAGGATCTGGATCGGGTGCGCCCCGACCTGGACGGCAACCAGATCATGGCGGTGCTCGACATTCCGGCGGGCCCGCAAGTCGGCGAGGCGTGGCGCTACTTGAAGGAGCTGCGGCTAGAGCGCGGCCCGTTGTCCACCGAGGAGGCGACAACCGAGCTGCTGTCCTGGTGGAAATCACGGGGGAACCGCTAGCTTGGGAGTCGCGTCAGAACGGTTGTGGAGTACTGCATAGCCGGCGACGACGGCAGCGCCGGGATCTGGAACCGCCCGTTCGACGTCGACCTCGACGGTGACGGCCGGCTGGACGCGATTGGCCTGGATCTCGACGGCGACGGTCTGCGCGATGACGCGCTGGCCGACTTCGACGGCGACGACGTTGCCGACCACGCCGTATTCGACGTCGACAACGACGGCACCCCGGAAAGCTACTTCATCGACGACGGATCGGGGACCTGGGCGGTCGCCGTCGACCGCGGCGGACAACTGCGCTGGTATGGGCTCGACGGCGTCGAGCACACCGGTGGTCCACTGGTTGACTTCGACGGGTTCGGTGGTTTAGACGACCGGCTACTCGATACCGACGGTGACGGGCTGGCCGATCGGGTGCTGTGTGCTGGTGAGCAGCGTGTGACCGGATACGTCGACACCGATGGCGACGGCCGCTGGGACGTACGGCTGACCGACACCGACGGCGACGGCACCGCCGACGGCGCCAGCAGCCTTTAGGGCTGCGGCGGGTGCGCCCGGGCGGCTGAATTGTGGCGGTGCCTGGGCATTGTTAGGTTGCGGCCATGGGTGCCGACGACACGCTGCGCGTAGAGCCTGCGGTGATGCAGGGTTTCGCCGCGTCGTTGGATGGAGCGGCCGAGCATCTCGCGGTTCAACTGGCCGAGCTGGACGCTCAGGTCGGGCAGATGTTGGGCGGGTGGCGCGGGGCGTCGGGCAGTGCGTATGGCTCGGCGTGGGAGCTATGGCATCGCGGGGCCGGTGAGGTGCAGCTGGGATTGTCGATGCTGGCGGCGGCGATAGCTCACGCCGGTGCGGGTTATCAACACAACGAGACCGCGTCGGCGCAGGTGCTTCGTGAGGTGGGCGGTGGCTGAGCCGTTTCGGGTGGATCCGACCGTGTTGGCTGATGCGGTGGCGCGGATGGCCGAATTCGGTCGCCACGTCGAGGAGCTGGTCGCCGAGATTGAGTCCTTGGTTACCCGGCTGCATGTGACGTGGACGGGGGAGGGCGCGGCGGCTCATGCTGAGGCGCAACGACATTGGGCTGCCGGTGAGGCGATGATGCGCCAGGCGTTGGCCCAGCTCACGGCCGCGGGGCAGAGCGCGCACGCCAACTACACCGGCGCGATGGCCACGAATTTGGGTATGTGGTCGTGAGCTGATGGCGCCGTTGGCGGTCGATCCCGCGGCCCTTGATAGCGCGGGCGGCGCGGTGGTGGCTGCGGGTGCGGGTTTGGGTGCGGTGATCTCGTCGCTGACCGCGGCGCTGGCCGGGTGTGCGGGGATGGCCGGTGATGATCCGGCTGGGGCGGTGTTCGGGCGCTCCTATGACGGTTCGGCGGCCGCGCTGGTGCAGGCGATGTCGGTGGCGCGCAACGGATTGTGCAACCTCGGCGATGGGGTGCGCATGAGCGCGCACAACTACTCGTTGGCCGAGGCGATGTCGGATGTCGCTGGGCGGGCGGCGCCGTTGCCGGCGCCGCCGCCGAGCGGCTGTGTCGGCGTGGGTGCGCCGCCGTCGGCGGTCGGTGGCGGCGGTGGCGCCCCGAAGGGCTGGGGGTGGGTGGCCCCGTATATCGGGATGATCTGGCCGAACGGGGATTCGACAAAGCTACGTGCGGCGGCTGTGGCGTGGCGCAGCGCGGGCACGCAGTTCGCGCTGACTGAGATTCAGTCGACGGCGGGGCCGATGGGCGTTATTCGCGCCCAGCAGCTCCCGGAGGCGGGGCTGATCGAGTCGGCGTTTGCTGACGCGTACGCCAGCACCACCGCTGTCGTGGGCCAATGCCACCAGCTGGCGGCCCAGCTAGACGCCTATGCCGCCCGCATCGACGCGGTGCATGCGGCGGTCCTGGATTTGTTGGCCCGCATCTGCGATCCGCTGACCGGGATCAAAGAGGTGTGGGAGTTTCTGACCGACCAGGACGAAGACGAGATCCAGCGCATCGCCCATGACATCGCGGTGGTGGTCGACCAGTTCAGCGGGGAAGTGGACGCGTTGGCTGCGGAGATCACCGCGGTGGTGTCGCACGCCGAGGCGGTGATCACCGCGATGGCAGACCACGCAGGCAAACAATGGGATCGGTTCTTGCACAGCAACCCGGTGGGTGTGGTCATCGATGGCACCGGGCAGCAGCTCAAAGGCTTCGGCGAGGAGGCCTTCGGGATGGCCAAGGACTCCTGGGACCTAGGGCCACTGCGCGCCTCGATAGACCCGTTCGGGTGGTACCGCTCCTGGGAGGAGATGCTGACTG
Organism: Mycobacterium canetti CIPT 140010059; assembly: GCF_000253375.1. Classification (NCBI taxonomy): domain Bacteria; kingdom Bacillati; phylum Actinomycetota; class Actinomycetes; order Mycobacteriales; family Mycobacteriaceae; genus Mycobacterium; species Mycobacterium canetti. The sequence goes on along the minus strand of NC_015848.1, from coordinate 4,459,861 downwards.
GGATGGCGCCGCTGGCGGGCCTGGGCGGCGAGAACGCTCCCGGCGTTGTGGAGTCGTGGAAGCAGTTCGGCAAAAGCCTCATCCATTGGGATGAGTGGACGACCAACCCTAATGAGGCGCTAGGCAAGACCGTATTCGACGCCGCGACGCTAGCTTTGCCGGGCGGGCCGCTGTCGAAACTTGGCAGCAAGGGCCGCGACATTCTCGCGGGCGTGCGAGGCCTCAAGGAGCGGCTTGAGCCGACGACACCGCACCTTGAGCCCCCAGCAACGCCGCCGCGGCCAGGACCGCAACCACCACGGATCGAACCACCAGAATCGGGCCACCCGGCACCCGCGCCCGCGGCGAAACCGGCGCCCGTGCCCGCCAACGGTCCACTGCCGCACAGCCCCACCGAATCCAAACCGCCGCCCGTCGACAGACCAGCGGTCAGCGAGCCGCCCAAACGGGCGGCTATTGCGCCGCCGCCGGCAGGTCCGCCCCGGGTATCTGCACCGTCCCATGACCACCTACTGCCAGTCCACTCGGAACCGCCTGCCCCCACCCCGGCTCAGGTGCCTGCGAACACTCCACTCCGCGGATCTCCCTGCGAGCCGACTCCGGTCGCCGCTCACCCGCCACCGGCCGTGCCCGCGGCAGCGACATCCCACGCGTTGCCCCCGCATTCCCCAATCCCTGCCGACCACCCACCCGAACCACAACCCCACGGTGGGCGACCCTACGGCGGGGGACAGAGCCCAGTCGAGAAGCCTTCTGGTCCTTCTGGTTTGGACTATGAAGACTATGGATCTGAGTGGGACGTCGAAGGACCGGATGGCCTTGCTGGCTCGATTCGCACGGTGAATCCCGGCGGTGGGACGATGAACTGCGTTAACTGCGCAATCACTACTGATCAAATGCTCGATGGCATTAAGATCTCCGCTGCGCTCGATGGTCCGAAACCAATTGGTTTCTTGGAGAACTACTTCGGCTCTCATTTCGCCCCCATCGCGGATAGGGCTGCGATCGAAGTGACGATGACCGCTGCAGGCGACGGCGCCCGTGGAATCGTTTTCGCGTCCCGTGGTCCTGGGCAAGTCGGACATGTCTTCAATGTTGTCAATCAAAATGGAGTGATACGATTTCTTGACGGCCAGCCCGGAAGAGTAGCCTCATTCGACGGCTACAAAAGCTTCTATTTTATGAGGTATCGATGAATGCAATAGACATCGAAGAGGCGCGAATACGAGCTACTGACGCAATTAGCAAATTGGCAGAAAAAGAGCGGTTGGGAGATCTCATGATCGTCGATGCGGCGATCGTGGAAACAGAAGAAGCATGGTATTTTCCATATGACGCGGTAGCGTTTGTCGTGCATGGGGACATTTCTGCTGCCTTGGCGGGAAATGTGCCAGTGAAGGTGCCGAGAGACGGGAGTGCTCTCACGTACGAAGCTCCATCCCAACCGTGAGACGAATGTAGCAAGCCCGTTCGTCAGCTCCTCGTGCTAAGCCTGAGCCCGTCAGATGCTGTGATGACGGGGCGTGGGTAGTGCGGGTGGTTTCACCGATAACGCATCCGGCGCGGCATATCGAGGTGGGGGGTCTGTCGCAAACGGGAAACCGGTGTGCAGCGTTACCGGCTTTTCCGACTTGGTGGGCGCCTTCAATACCGCCGCTGACGCCATCAACTATTTGCGGAGCCGGCTGACCGAAATTGCAGAGGCAGGAAATAAGGAAATCGACGACGTTCTTGCGTCGAAAAAGCCGCTGCCGGAGCAGTTGGCGGAAATCCAGGCGATCCAAGCCACGTGTAATGCCGGGGTGGCCTGGTGTAAGCGGGAAACCGGTGTGCAGCGTTACCATCTGCGATGTGACCGCGCCAGCACCCTTGCCCATGCCACGTACACGTAGTTGGCCCGCCATTACGGTGGCCTCGATCGCTGCTGTGGTGGCGGTCGCTGCGCTGATCGTGGCCCTGACAAATTCCAGGCCCGCGGCTACACCGGCTACGACTTCGCCGCCTACCTACACCGCTGCCGAGATCGCCGCGGCACAACGGCAACTGTGCGACACATACAAGCTGGTGGCCCATGCAGTACAAGTTGACACGAACGGGAGCGATAAGGCACTGGCCCGCATCACGCTCACAAATGCTGCGGCAATCCTCGACAATGCAGCAGCCGATCCCGCCCTAGATGCCAAACACCGCGACGCCGCGCGCGCTAGCGACCGCTTACCGCACAACGATCGCAATGGCGAGTGGTGGCACTCAAGCTGCGTGGCAGGCTGCACTTGACGACGGCAACGTGAAAGATGCTGCTATGAAGCAGGTATGTGGTGGCGGCTGATCTTCCGCCCGGCCTTCGGGGAGCGAAATCCGAGGTCATTAAGGCAGAGAAGTACGAAATAAAGAAGGGCGCTTTCAATACCGCCGCTGACGCCATCGACTATTTGCGGAGCCGGTTGACCGGCATTGCAGGGGAAGGAAATAAGGAAATCGACGACGTTCTTGCGTCGAAAAAGCCGTTGCCGGAGCAGTTGGCCGAATTCCAGGCGATCCAAGCCAGGTGTAATGCCGGGGTGGCCTGGTGTAAGCGGGAAACCGGTGTGCAGCGTTACCATCTGCGATGTGACCGCACCAGCACCCGCGCCCATGCCACGTACACGTAGTTGGCCCGCCATTACGGTGGCCTCGATCGCTGCTGTGGTGGCGGTCGCTGCGCTGATCGTGGCCCTGACAAATTCCAGGCCCGCGGCGACACCGGCTACGACCTCGGTGCCTACCTACACCGCTGCCGAGACCGCCGCGGCACAACGGCAACTGTGCGACACGTACAGGCTGGCAGCACGGGCCGTTCAGGTTGATACGAACGGCAATGACCTAGCACTGGGCAGGATTGCAACCTCGAACGCCGCGGCCATGCTCGATGACGCCGCCGCCGATCAGGCTCTCGACGCGGAACACCAGGGCGCCGCGCGTACCCTAGCAACGGCATATCGCACCGCGACGGCGATGGCCACCAAAGGTGTTGCTACCGACGCCGAGTTTCGAGCTGCGCTCGATGACGTCATCGCCAAGGACGCTGCAATGAAGAAGGTATGTGGTGGCGGGTGACCTTCCGGCTGGTAAGTGGACGCCGGCGCTGATCGGGGCGTGGTGGCCAACCCCGCCGACTGCCCTTCGCGCTGCTGCTCATCACTGGGCCACATGGATGACTCTAAAGCAAGAGTTAGCCGAAAGTCTGCGGGGCCAACGTGAGCTTCTGTCGCGGAATGAGGGCAGAACGGCCGAGGATCTGATTTCCAGGTATTTTCAGGGCGAGAAGTCCGAGCTTGATAAGGCCGAAAAATATAAAGTAAAGGCTGACGCCTTCAATTCGGGTGCTGATGCGATCCACTATCTGCGGAGCAGATTGACAGAAATAGCAGACGCGGGAAATAGAGAAGTAGATGAAGTACTTGCTTCGAAAAAACTGCTGCCTGAGCAAGTAGCGGAAATACAGGCGATCCAAGCCCGGTGCAACGCTGATGCGGCGAACGCATCCCGGGCCGCCGTCGACAAGATCTTGGCGGCTACGCAGGAGATCCTCGAGGCGGAAGGCACTGGCAGGGACGCCCGAAGTTGGGCACGTGAACACGGCTTCGACATCGATGATGTACCACCACCACGCTCTATCAGCAAGGATGACCTGGATTCGGCGCCGGCTGCAATTGGCGATCGAGGGATGCGGGGTGATGGTGGTGTGCCGTCAGCGGGTGTTGGTGCGGAAATGACGCCAGAACCAGGGCAATCGGTTGGCGAGACCGGGATGCGGGGTGATGGTGGGGTGTGGTCATCCGACGGGGGTGTAGTGGCGGCCCTACCGCCAGCGGCACCGGTTAGCGACACCGGGTTGCGTGGAAGCACCGGACCAGTACCACCTGCCCCGGTGGTCACATCGCCGCCTGCTGCTACACTGCCAGTCATCGGCGGTGGCATACCAGCAGCGCCGGCGATGCCCGGCGGGTCGCTGTCGCCGGCGGCCCTGGGACAGGGCGTATCGCCTACATCGGTAGGCCAATCGTTTGCGACCGGGATGGTGACGGGGCAGCCGGCCGCAGCTGGCGCGCATTCGCTGTCGGAAGGGGCAATGACCGCGATGCAGTCAGGGTCGGTTCCCCCGCCGCAGGTCGCTCCTCCCATAACTGCACCGCCCGTGGTGTCTGCGCCGACCATGGCTGCGGGTATCGAAGCTACACATGGGCCAGTTGACACGCCGGCGAACACCCCGGGCGCTCCACCGGCGTCGATCGGTACTACCGGGCCGGTCGCGCCGGCGGTGGTGACCGCCGGGCCGGTGGCGGCACCCGCTGCGCCGGTGGTTGGTGGCTCGGCTATGCCCTCGGGGCCGCTGCCCGCTTACGGTTCAGATCTGCGGCCCCCCGTCGTGGCACCCCCCGCCATGCCCTCGGTTTCTACGGCGCCCGTATCCGGCGCGCCGGTGGCGCCCTCGGCGTCATCGTCCCCATCAGCGGGTGGGGCGCTGGTTTCTCCGGTGGAGCGCGCGGCGTCGAAAGCTGTGGCCGGACAGGCTAGTGCGAGCGCGTCGTCGATGGCCGGGGCATCGGCAGCGTCGGCGACAGCTGGCGCGACGGCGGGCGCGGTATCGGCTCGGGCGGCTGAGCAGCAACGCCTGCAGCAGATAGTGGATGCCGTGGCGCGCCAAGAGCCGCGACTCTCGTGGGCGGCCGGGCTGCGCGATGACGGCACCACCACCCTGCTGGTCACCGATTTGGCCGGCGGGTGGGTTCCGCCCCACGTGCGGCTGCCCGCGAACGTGACGCTGCTTGAGCCCGCTGCGCGACGCCGTGATGTCGGTGTGGTCGACTTGCTGGGTGCCGTCGTGGCCGTGGCGGCCCACCAGTCCAACGGCTATGTTGCCGAACCGGGCCCAGACGCGCCTGTGCTCAGTGGTGATCGGTCAGCGCGCTCGGCGATACCCAAGGTGGATGAGTTCGGGCCGACCTTGGTCGAAGCTGTGCGCCGCCGCGATAGCCTGCCGCGCATCGCACAGGCGATCGCGCTGCCGGCGGTGCGCAAGACCGGCGTGCTGGAAAACGAAGTCGAGCTGCTGCGCGGCTGCACCGCAGCCGTCAAGGAGTCGGTGCTCAAGGCTTATCCCAGTCATGACTTAACCGGTGTCGGGGATTGGATGCTGCTGGCGGCGATCGAGGCATTGATCGACGAGCAGGACTACCTCGCCAACTACCACGTGGCCTGGTATGCCATAACCACCAGGCGTGGCGGCTCACGAGGGTTCGCTGCCTGAACCGCTGCCCGAAACTCCCTGATCACCATACGAGGCCCGACACCGTGAGCTGAATACCGGTCGACGCGCGGCGTGACAAAATGGCGATGCTGCGGCCACTGTCGACAAGCACACGAAAGAGCGTCCGAAGGGGCGCTACCGATGAAGTTCGAGGTGTGATCATGACCGGAGATCAGAATCCGGCACCCGGCCCGGCTCCGGGAGTTCCGATCAAGGTGACGCCGGAAATCTTATTGCAGGTTTTGACGACGCCGCCAGCGTCCGGACCGGCGCCGTTTCCCGCTGTCCCCGTAGACCTACCCGCACCTGCCGACATCGCTAATGGGGCACTTTTCGCCGCCGGTAATTCCGGTGTGCCCGGCGACGTCGAGTCCAGCGGCCTGGAGGACCTAGATCGGCGGGCGCATGCGGCCGATGCCGTGCAAAAGTTCTCGGCGAACGAGGCCGATGCGGCCCAACAATTCCAGGGGGTGGGCGCTCAGGCGGAGGCCCAGGGGGCGACGCAGATGATGCAACAAGCGGTGTCGGGCATTACCGGCGCGCTCGGCGGCGCGGTCGGCGGCGTCATGGGCCCACTCACGCAGCTTCCCCAGCAGGCCATGCAAGCGGGGCAGGGAGCAATGCAGCCGCTGATGAGTGCGCTTCAACAGACCTATGGCGCGGAGGGACTGGACTTCGCGGACGGGGCGCGGCTGGTGGACAGCATCGAAGGTGAGCCCGGCCTCGGCGGTGAGCCGGGCGCTGGTGACGTCGGCGCCGGCGGCGGGGGTGGTGGCACCACCCCGACGGGCTATCTGGGTCCCCCACCCGTGCCGACGTCGTCGCCACCGACGACTCCAGCCGGGGCGCCGGCCAAGTCGGTGACGCCGGCCCCGGTTAGTGGCACCCCGCGGGCGTCGGGGCCAGCCGGCATGACCGGCATGCCGATGGTGCCGCCGGGCACGGTGGGTGCGGGCGCGGAAGGAGCCATTAAGGACAAGCCGGTCGAGAAGCGGGTGACGGTCCCGGCTGTGCCGAATGGCCAGCCGGTCAAGGGCCGCTTAACAGTACCGCCGAGTGTTCCGGTGAAATCTGCCGACGACAAGCCGGTGGTCACCAAGTCGACGCGACGGATCCTTGTTGTGCCGAACGACGACAAGGTAAAGGAATAGCCGCCCTGGGGCGAGGTCGGCGCTCGCGCCACGACTGAGTAGTGGGGTCGCGTCAACGGCAGTAGGGTCGTGGCGCAGGGGCACCGGCCGCAATCGACAAGGTCGCGGTCTGGTGCGGTACAGCCGAGGTGATGGCACCCGGCAACAGATGTGAGCACATGGCACGCGATTGGCACCGAAGGCGAACCCTTGACTGATCCCCTGACCACGCAGGCGATAGCGGCGCTGTCTCGGGGCCACGGCCTGTTCGCTGGCGGCGTTTCCGGCGCCGACATCGACGCGCCACAGATCCAGCAGTATGCGAACGCGATATCCCGGGTGGCCAACGCCGTTCCCACTGCAGCGGCGTACCGCTGGCGCGGCGCCGCAAGAGCGCTGCGTCGGTTGGCCAACACCGATGAAGCGCTGGCCCAGGTCATGGCGGCAGCCCAGACCGATCACGCGCACGCCAGGACCGCGACGCGTGCACTCCTGGAAGCCGCCAAGACCGATGCCATAGCCTCGACCGACACGCCGCTGGGCCGGCGCGAGGCGCTGACCCGCATGGCCGCCCGGCTGCGGGCTCAGCATCGGCACATCGCGCGATGTAGGTCGCGGGCGCGGCTATTGGCGCTGCGGTTGCGCCGGCTGCGCTACCTGCGCGCCGCCGCGGCAAGACGACCCCAGGTAACCACACCCGGTGGACGCGACCAGGTGTTGGCGGCGATCCAAAAAGCGTTGGATATCAAAGGCATTCACGATCCCGCCGCGCGGGCACGCTGGACTCGTGGCATGGACCTGGTGGCCCGCCGCGAATCGAGCTACAACGCCAACGCGGTCAACAACTGGGATTCCAACGCCGCGCGGGGCACCCCCAGCAGGGGCGCCTGGCAGTTCATCGCGCCGACGTTCACGGCCTATCACGAGCCAGGCACATCGACCAACATCCACGATCTGGTCGCCCAGGCGTGCGCGTTCATCAACTACGCGCGCGGCCGCTACGGGGTGGCCGCCGACGCGTCGAATCTGGCCGATCTGATCCAGCAGGCCGATCCACGCCGCAGCCCCAGGGGGTATTGAGAATGCCACTGAGTTTGTCCAACCGCGACCAAAATTCCGGTCATCTGTTCTACAACCGGCGGCTGCGGGCGGCGACCACCCGGTTCTCGGTGCGCATGAAACACGACGACCGCAAGCAGACCGCCGCGCTGGCGTTGTCGATGGTGTTGGTGGCCATTGCCGCCGGATGGATGATGCTGCTCAACGTGCTCAAGCCCACCGGCATTGTGGGTGACTCGGCGATCATCGGGGACCGCGACTCCGGGGCACTCTATGCGCGCATCGACGGCCGGTTGTATCCGGCGCTGAACTTGACGTCCGCGCGGCTGGCCACCGGCACGGCGGGGCAGCCGACATGGGTCAAGCCCGCCGAGATCGCCAAGTATCCGACCGGGCCGCTGGTCGGCATCCCGGGCGCACCCGCGGCCATGCCGGTGAACCGGGGGGCGGTCTCGGCGTGGGCGGTGTGCGACACGGCGGGACGCCCGCGCAGCGCGGACAAGCCGGTGGTCACCTCGATCGCGGGCCCGATCACCGGCGGTGGCCGCGCCACACACCTGCGCGACGACGCCGGGCTGCTGGTGACTTTCGACGGCAGCACCTACGTGATCTGGGGTGGCAAACGCTCACAGATCGATCCGACCAACAGGGCGGTCACCTTGAGCTTGGGGCTCGACCCCGGCGTGACATCACCAATACAGATCTCACGGGCGCTCTTCGACGGGCTGCCCGCGACCGAGCCGCTGCGGGTGCCAGCGGTGCCCGAGGCGGGCACCCCGTCGACGTGGGTGCCGGGCGCTCAGGTGGGATCGGTGTTGCAGGCCCAAACCGCCGGCGGGGGCAGCCAGTTCTATGTGCTGCTGCCCGACGGGGTGCAAAAGATCAGCAGCTTCGTGGCCGATCTGCTGCGCAGCGCGAACTCCTACGGGGCGGCGGCGCCGAGGGTGGTGACCCCCGATGTGCTGGTCCACACACCGCAGGTGACCTCGCTGCCGGTGGAGTACTACCCGGCCGGGCGGCTGAATTTCGTTGACACCGCGGCGAATCCGACCACCTGCGTGTCGTGGGAGAAGGCGTCGACGGATCCACAGGCCCGGGTCGCGGTCTACAACGGGCGGGGGCTTCCGGTGCCCCCGTCGATGGACAGCCGGATCGTGCGGCTGGTACGCGACGACCGCGCCCCGGCGTCGGTGGTGGCCACCCAGGTGCTGGTGTTGCCCGGCGCGGCCAACTTCGTGACGTCGACCAGCGGTGTGATCACCGCCGAGTCGCGCGAATCGTTGTTCTGGGTGTCCGGCAATGGGGTGCGATTCGGGATCGCCAACGACGAGGCGACGCTGCGGGCGCTGGGACTGGATCCGGGTGCGGCCGTGCAGGCGCCGTGGCCGTTGCTGCGGACTTTTGCTGCGGGACCGGCTCTGTCGCGGGATGCGGCACTCTTGGCTCGCGATACTGTGCCCACCCTCGGCCAGGTGGCCATTGTGACGACAACGGCGAAGGCGGGCGCCTAGATGTCCAAGAAAGCGTTTCCCATCAACCGCGTCAACATCGACCCGCCGAAACCCGTTCGGGTGGCGCCGAATCCGCCGATAGCTCTGCCGGAGCGTGAGCCGCGCAACATCTGGGTGATGATCGGCGTTCCCGCGTTGATCGTGGCGCTGATCGGCACCATCGTCATGCTGTACGTGTCGGGCGTGCGCAGCTTGGCCACGGGGTTCTTCCCGCTGATGGGCATCGGCGCGTTCAGCATGCTGGCGTTCTCCGGACGATTCGGTCGAGCCCGCAAGATCACCTGGGGTGAGTTGGAGAAGGGGCGTCGTCGATATCTTCGTGACCTGGACACCAACCGCGACGAAATCCAGACGGCGGTGTGTGCGCAACGTGAATGGCAGAACGCCGTGCATTCGGACCCACCCGGACTGGGCGCCATCATTGGCGGTCCGCGGATGTGGGAGCGTGGCCGCGGCGACGTCGACTTCTTAGAGGTGCGGGTGGGCACGGGTGTGCAGCACGCACCAGATTCGGTGTTGTCGGTGACCTGGCCGGACATTTCCTCCGATGAGGAGCTAGAGCCCGTGACCGGGCAGGCGCTGCGCGATTTCATCTTGGAGCAGCGCAAGATTCGCGATATCGCCAAGGTGGTGAACCTACGGTCGGCACCGGGCTTCAGCTTCGTGAGCGAGGACCTGGACCGGGTGCGGTCGCTGATGCGGTCGGTGTTGTGCTCGCTGGCGGTGTTTCACAACCCGCGTGACGTCAAGCTGATGGTGGTGACGCGCAACCCCGAGGTGTGGGCGTGGATGGTGTGGCTCCCCCACAACCTGCACGACGAGCTGTTCGATGCCTGCGGCTGGCGGCGGCTGATCTTTGCCACACCCGAGGAACTGGAGGCGGCGCTGGGAGCCGAGCTGCATATGAAGGGCAAGCGAGGCGCATGGACCCCGCCGACGGTGGCCAGCCCAACCGCGATGGGCTCGGCGCTGGAAACCGGGCAGGTCGGCGTGGATTTGGGGCCGCACCTGGTGATCGTCGACGACAACACCGGCAGCCCGGATGCGTGGGAGAGCGTGGTCGGGCAGGTCGGCAAGGCCGGGCTTACGGTGCTGCGCATCGCGTCCCGGGTGGGCACCGGTGTGGGGTTCGCCGAGGACCAGGTCTTCGAGATGGCCCAACGACATGGGGCGGCAACCGCGGTCAAGGCCGGTCGCGATGGCGCAGACGCCGATGACGACCAGCGCCCGGCGCCGCTGTTGCGGGCGCGCGGCACGTTCTTCGCGCATGCCGACCAGCTGTCCATCCACCGGGCCTACCGATATGCGCGGGCGATGGCGCGGTGGTCACCGACCAGTCGCAGCGAGGTCACCGATTCCACCAGCGGCGCGGCCGAGCTGCTGCGTTCGCTCGGCATTAGCGACCCCCGGGAATTGGATGTCGATCGGTTGTGGGCCGAGCGGCGCGGTCGCGGCGACGATCGGTGGTGTGAGATTCCGGTGGGCGCCAAACCGAACGGCGAGCTGCAGAACATCATCCTGCGCGCCAAGGACTTTGGCGGCTTCGGGTTTCACTCAGTGGTCATCGGAACCAGCGGCTCGGGCAAGTCGGAGCTCTTCTTGTCGTTGGTCTATGGGATCGCGCTGACGCACTCACCGGAAACATTCAACGTCATCTTCGTCGACATGAAATTCGAATCGGCTGCCCAGGACATCCTGGGCATCCCGCACGTGGTGGCCGCGCTATCCAACCTCGGCAAAGACGAGCGGCATCTGGCCGAGCGGATGCGCAGAGTTATCGACGGCGAGATCAAACAGCGCTACGAACTGTTCAAATCGGTAGGTGCGCGCGACGCCAACGACTACGAAGAGATTCGCCTCGCCGGACGCGATCTGCCGCCGGTGCCGGTGCTGCTGGTGATCGTCGACGAATACCTGGAGCTGTTCGCCAACCACAAAAAGTGGATTGATCTGATCATCCACATCGGTCAGGAGGGTCGCGGCGCCAACGTCTTCTTCATGCTAGGCGGTCAACGGCTGGACCTGTCGTCGCTGCAAAAGGTCAAGTCCAACATCGCGTTTCGGATTGCGCTGCGCGCTGAATCCGGTGATGACAGCCGCGAAGTGATCGGCAGCGACGCCGCCTACCATCTGCCGTCGAAGGAGAACGGTTTCGCGCTGCTCAAGGTGGGGCCGCGGGATCTGGAACCGTTCCGCTGCTTTTACCTCTCTGCGCCGTTTGTGGTGCCGAAGAAGAAAGAGGTGGCCCGAACCATCGACATGACGTTGACCCAACCCCGGCTGTACGACTGGCAGTACCAACCGCTGGATGCCGCCGACGCCGAGGCATTGGCGACCGCCGCGGCCGCCGATGCGGAACCCGACGAATTCCTCTATTACGAAGACGGTTTCAAGAAGAAGAAGATCGTCGACGTGCTGCGGGAGTCGCTATACAACGTGCCGCACCGATCGCCGCGCCGGCCGTGGTTGGCGCCGCTGGAAGACCCCGAGCCGGTCGATAGGCTGGTGGCTGCGTATCGTGGCAAACCCTGGCATGTCGACTACGGTCAAAACCCGGGACTGATGTTCCCGGTGGGAGTGATGGACATCCCCGAAGAATCCCAGCAAGTGGTACACGCCGTCGACGCGCTACGCAGCAACATCATCGTGGTGGGCGCCAAGCAGCGCGGCAAGACCACAACCTTGATGGCGCTGATGTGTTCGGCGGCAACGATGTACACCCCGGAGCGAGTGACGTTCTTTTGCATCGGCGGGGCGACCATGGCCCAGATTGGGTCGCTTCCACACGTTACCGATATCGTGTCGCCCAAGGATGCCGAGGGCATCGAACGCATCTTGAGCACCATGGATGCGCTGATCGATGCGCGGGAAGAAGCGTTCCGGCGAGCCAAGATCGACATGGACGGGTTCCGCGAGCGCCGGTTCGGGATCGGCGGCGACGGGGTGGGTGGCACCGATCCCACCGACCCGTTCGGCGATGTCTTTGTGGTGCTCGACGACTACGACGACCTGTACGCCAAGGACACCCTTTTGGGGGACCGCATCATCTCGTTGAGCAGCCGCGGTCCCGAGTACGGGGTGCACCTGATGTGCAGTGCCGGAGGCTGGATTCATGGGCAGCGGCAGAGCCTGCTGCAGAATGTCACGGCGCGAATTCAGTTGCGGCTGGCCGATCCCGGTGAGAGCCAGATGGGGCATTTGTCGATCGAATCGCGGGAGGCGGCGCGGCGGACGTTGAACCGCCCAGGATTTGGTTTGACGGAAAGCCTGCACGAGCTGCGAATCGGTGTTCCGGCCCTGGCCGACCCCGGTACCGGCGAGCTGGTGGGCATCACCGATGTCGGGGCGCGAATCGCCGACGTGGCCGGGGTGACCAAGCACGCAAGTCTGCAGCGGCTGCCACAGCGGGTGGAACTGTCGGCGATTGTCGAGCACGAGGCCGTCCACCAGGGCGGTGACGATCTGTCGATCGCGTTTGCGATCGGAGAGCGCCACGAGCTGGGTCCGGTGCCGATCAAGCTGCGCGAGAGCCCAGGGTTGATGATCTTAGGTCGGCAAGGCTGCGGCAAGACCACGGCGCTGGTGGCCATCGGCGAGGCGGTGATGAACCGGTTCAGCCCGCAGCAGGCGCAGCTCACGCTGATCGACCCTAAAACGGCTCCGCACGGTCTGCGAGATCTGCACGCCCCGGGGTATGTGCGCGCGTATGCCTACGACCAAGATGAAATCGACGAGGTGATCACCGAGTTGGCCCAGCAGATCTTGCTGCCGCGGTTGCCGCCCAAGGGTTTGAGCCAGGAGGAGTTGCGCGCACTCAAGCCGTGGGAAGGACCGCGGCACTTTGTGCTCATCGACGACGTGCAGGACCTGCGGCCGGCTCAGAGCTACCCACAGAAGCCGCCGGTGGGTGCGGCGCTGTGGAAGTTGATGGAACGCGCCCGCCAGGTCGGTTTGCACGTGTTCAGCACGCGCAACAGCGCGAACTGGGCCACGATGCCGATGGACCCCTGGGTGAAATCCCAGACCTCGGCGAAAGTGGCCCAGTTGTATATGGATAACGATCCGCAAAACCGAATCAATCGATCGGTGCGAGCCCAAACGTTGCCGCCTGGACGAGGTCTGTTGGTCGGTGCCGACGGCGACGTCGAGGGGATTTTGGTGGGGTATCCGTCGGTGCCCGGCGAGCAGTAGGGCCGGATCGCAAGATAGCGCGCATGGCTACTTTCTGCCTGACCATGTCGCTGTACGGGTTCAGTGACACCCGCGCGTATCCTCCAGGCGTCGCAGATTTCACATCCGCCCCACACGTACCGCTGACATGCTCGAACACATGGGGCGGCGTGGACCAGTTCGACGTCGGCATCGGTGCAGACGACTGATTTGCGCATACGCGATCGGCCGACTCGCATTACACTCAGCGACCATCACGCATTGCAGAAGCAATCGGAGGGGCGAACATGGTTTGGTCTGTGCAACCAGAAGCAGTGCTGGCGTCGGCAGCTGCCGAGTCGGCGATCAGTGCGGAAACCGAGGCAGCGGCCGCCGGAGCGGCGCCAGCCCTGCTTAGCACCACGCCGATGGGTGGTGATCCCGACTCCGCGATGTTCTCCGCAGCGCTCAACGCGTGCGGTGCCAGCTACCTGGGTGTCGTTGCCGAACACGCCAGTCAGCGCGGCCTGTTCGCGGGTGCGCAGGGCCTCGCGTCGGGCGTGTACGTGACCACAGAAGCGGCGCGCGCGGCGGCATCGGCGCTGCAAGGGTAAGTAGGCATGCCTGATCCAGGATGGGCTGCGCGGACACCTGAGGCCAACGACCTGCTGCTCAAGGCGGGCACCGGCGTGGGCACCCATCTGGCCAATCAAACGGCGTGGACCACACTGGGCGCCAGCCACCACGCCTCGGGTGTCGCGTCGGCGATCAACACCGCCACCACCGCGGCGAGCTGGTTGGGTGTCGGGTCGGCGGCCTCGGCGCTTAACGTCACCATGCTCAACGCCACGCTGCACGGACTGGCCGGCTGGGTCGACGTGAAGCCGGCCGTGGTATCGACCGCGATCGCGGCGTTTGAGACCGCCAACGCGGCCATGCGCCCTGCCCCCGAGTGCATGGAGAACCGCGACGAATGGGGCGTCGACAACGCCATCAACCCCAGCGTGCTGTGGACACTAACGCCTCGAATCGTCTCTTTGGACGTCGAGTATTTCGGGGTGATGTGGCCGAATAACGCCGCGGTGGGCGCCACCTACGGAGGGGTTCTCGCCGCGCTGGCCGAGAGTCTGGCAATTCCGCCGCCGGTCGCGACCATGGGTGCATCTCCGGCCGCTCCGGCACAGGCTGCGGCGGCGGTTGGCCAGGCGGCCGCCGAGGCCGCGGCCGGTGACGGGATGCGTTCCGCCTACCAGGGCGTGCAGGCAGGGTCAACCGGCGCGGGTCAGTCAACGTCGGCGGGTGAGAACTTCGGCAATCAGCTCAGCACGTTCATGCAGCCGATGCAGGCGGTGATGCAAGCGGCCCCGCAGGCGCTGCAGGCGCCGTCGGGACTGATGCAGGCACCGATGAGCGCGATGCAGCCGCTGCAATCGATGGTGGGCATGTTCGCCAACCCGGGCGCACTGGGCATGGGCGGGGCGGCGCCGGGAGCCTCGGCGGCTTCGGCGGCCGGTGGGATATCGGCCGCGGCCACCGAGGTCGGTGCGGGCGGCGGAGGCGCCGCCCTGGGCGGCGGCGGTATGCCAGCGACGAGCTTCACACGTCCCGTCAGCGCTTTCGAATCGGGCACCAGCGGCAGGCCGGTCGGGTTGCGGCCCAGCGGGGCTTTGGGCGCCGACGTCGTGCGCGCGCCGACGACCACGGTGGGTGGCACCCCTATCGGAGGCATGCCGGTCGGACATGCGGCGGGGGGTCACCGCGGATCCCATGGCAAGTCCGAGCAGGCCGCGACGGTGCGTGTTGTCGATGACCGGCGGTAGATCTAGCTCGGGCACAGGGTGAATCGACAGGTCCGCAGAGCAGCCATACACTTCGCGTCATGCCCCGATATTTGAGGGGGAACGGCTAACGGCAGTAAAGGAGAAGGGCCCGTGGCAGACACAATTCAGGTAACACCGCAGATGCTGCGCAGCACCGCCAACGATATCCAGGCGAATATGGAGCAAGCCATGGGAATCGCCAAGGGCTACCTAGCCAACCAGGAAAACGTCATGAACCCCGCCACCTGGTCTGGTGCCGGCGTCGTTGCTTCGCATATGACAGCCACCGAGATCACCAATGAATTGAACAAGGTCCTTACCGGGGGCACGCGCCTGGCCGAGGGCCTCGTGCAGGCCGCAGCCCTGATGGAGGGACACGAGGCGGACTCGCAGACAGCGTTTCAGGCGCTGTTCGGCGCTAGCCACGGATCCTGACCCAACTCGTTTCACGCCTCGGAAAGGAATTTCACATGTCAGATCAAATCACGTATAACCCGGGAGCCGTATCCGACTTCGCTTCCGACGTGGGCTCGCGCGCCGGCCAGCTCCACATGATTTACGAAGACACCGCCAGCAAAACAAATGCGCTGCAAGAGTTTTTCGCGGGCCACGGCGCGCAAGGGTTTTTCGACGCCCAGGCGCAGATGCTGTCGGGGCTGCAGGGGCTCATTGAGACGGTGGGTCAGCATGGGACTACCACCGGCCACGTGCTGGACAACGCGATCGGAACCGACCAGGCCATCGCGGGCTTGTTCTAAAGCCGGCCGTGGGCCGAGTGAAGGTGGGGTACATGCGCGGACCGCGCGTCTGCCCCACCTTCTGCTTGCTGCTAGCTGGTTGAGATGAACGTGACATGCTGACGACGACGGTCGATGGCCTGTGGGTACTACAAGCGGTAACCGGGGTGGAACAAACCTGTCCGGAACTGGGATTACGGCCATTGTTGCCGCGGTTGGACACCGCCGAGCGGGCACTTCGCCACCCGGTGGCCGCCGAGTTGATGGCGGTGGGGGCTCTGGACCAGGCCGGTAATGCCGACCCCATGGTCCGTGAATGGCTGACCGTGCTGTTGCGACGCGACCTGGGGTTACTGGTAACGATCGGGGTGCCGGGCGGCGAACCGACGCGCGCGGCCATTTGCCGATTTGCCACCTGGTGGGTGGTCTTGGAACGCCACGGCAACCTGGTGCGGCTCTACCCGGCCGGCACCGCCAGTGACGAGGCCGGGGCCGGCGAACTCGTCGTGGGTCAGGTCGAGCGGTTGTGCGGTGTCGCTGAGGCCGCCCCGCTACGGCCGGTCACCGTCGACGCCGACGAACTACTACACGCCGTACGCGACGCCGGCACCTTGCGGTCGTATCTGCTCAGTCAGCGCCTGGACGTCGACCAGCTACAGATGGTAACCATGGCCGCCGATCCCACACGCTCCGCGCACGCCACCCTGGTGGCGCTGCAGGCAGGCGTCGGGCCGGAAAAGTCGGCGCGCATCCTGGTCGGCGATTCAACGGTGGCCATCGTGGACACTGCCGCCGGGCGCATCTGCGTCGAAAGCGTGACCTCGGGACAGCGACGTTACCAGGTCCTCTCGCCTGGATCGCGCTCTGATATCGGTGGGGCGGTGCAACGGCTCATCCGCCGCTTGCCCGCTGGTGACGAATGGTACTCATACCGGCGTGTGGTGTGAATGACATTGTCTGGCGAATAGCAAACTAATGCACTCAAAGAGCCGCTCACGCGCAGTAAACAAGGAATCTCGAATCATGTTAGCATCGCGGTCGTGACGAACCCGTGGAATGACCCGAATATGTTAGACGACGGCGCGATCGGACGCGGCGATCCGTCGGTGCGGCATCACTTTCGGGATTCGGTATCCGACACCATGCGTATTACCGATCTGGCTGCCCCTAGAAAGATTCCCCCGGGAACCGGTTGGCGGAAATTCGTCTATTCCGTTTCATTTCACAAAATTAATCCAGGTGAATCGCCC
This sequence comes from Mycobacterium canetti CIPT 140010059, assembly GCF_000253375.1. NCBI lineage: Bacteria > Bacillati > Actinomycetota > Actinomycetes > Mycobacteriales > Mycobacteriaceae > Mycobacterium > Mycobacterium canetti. The sequence goes on along the minus strand of NC_015848.1, from coordinate 4,442,915 downwards.
CGGGAACGGCACTACCGCAATTTACAGGGACGTATCCGTCGGCATATCCGTCGGCAATATGTCATCACGGTTGTGTCCGGCAAGGGCGGCGTGGGGGTCACCACGATGGCCGCGTGCATCGGCGGCGTGTTTCGGGAATGCCGGCCGGAGAACGTGATTGCGATCGACGCGGTTCCGAGTTTCGGTACCCTGGCCGACCGCATCGACGAGTCGCCGCCGGGGGATTACGCCGCCATTATCAACGACACCGATGTCCAGGGCTACGCAGACATTCGCGAACACCTGGGGCAAAACACGGTCGGGCTCGACGTACTGGCCGGAAATCGGACATCAGACCAGCCCAGGCCGCTCGTCCCGGCGATGTTCTCCGCAGTGTTGTCTCGGCTGCGGCGAACTCATACCGTCATTGTCATCGACACCTCGCCCGACCTAGAGCACGACGTGATGAAGGCAGTGCTGCAGAGCACCGATACCCTGGTGTTCGTCTCGGGAATCACCGCGGACCGGTCCCGGCCGGTGCTGCGGGCGGTGGACTACCTCAGGGCGCAGGGTTATCACGAGCTGGTCTCGCGCAGCACCGTGATCCTCAACCACACCGACAGCATTACCGACAAGGATGCGCTGGCCTACCTGACCGAACGTTTTACCAAGGTCGGTGCAATCGTGGAAGCAATGCCGTTCGATCCGCACCTGGCCAAAGGCGGGATCATTGATACGGTGCATGAATTAAATAAGAAGTCGCGGTTGCGGCTTTTCGAAATCACCGCCGGATTGGCCGACAAATACGTTCCGGATGCCGAACGGGCGGCGCAGTGACTGCGCCGCATAAGGTTGCTTTCCCGGCACGTTGTGCGGTCAACATTTGCTACGACAAGCATCTATGCTCCCAGGTATTCCCCGCCGGAATTCCAGTAGAGGGATTCTTCGAAGGAATGGTGGAGTTGTTCGATGCCGATCTGAAGCGCAAAGGTTTCGACGGGGTTGCGCTGCCGGCGGGTAGCTATGAGCTACACAAGATCAACGGGGTGCGGCTGGACATCAACAAGAGCCTCGACGAGCTGGGCGTTCAAGACGGTGACACGCTGGTGCTGGTACCCCGGGTTGCTGGCGAGTCGTTTGAGCCACAGTACGAATCGCTATCCACCGGGCTGGCGGCCATGGGCAAGTGGCTGGGGCGTGACGGCGGGGATCGGATGTTTGCGCCGGTAACCTCGCTGACTGCCGCCCACACCGCCATGGCGATTATCGCCATGGCGGTCGGAGTGGTGCTGGCCCTGACGTTGCGGACACGCACAATCACCGACAGCCCGGTCCCAGCCGCGATGGCTGGGGGGATTGGTGTGCTCCTGGCGATCGGGGCATTGGTGGTGTGGTGGGGTTGGCGGGAGCGCCGTGACCTGTTCAGTGGGTTCGGGTGGCTGGCGGTGGTGTTGCTTGCCGTGGCCGCCGCGTGCGCGCCGCCGGGCGCGCTCGGGGCGGCTCATGCGCTGATCGGGCTCGTGGTGGTGGTTCTGGGTGCGATCGCGATCGGCGTGGCGACCCGCAAGCGGTGGCAGACCGCAGTGGTCACCGCGGTGGTAACGGTGTGCGGGATCCTTGCCGCTGTCGCCGCCGTCCGAATGTTTAGGCCGGTTTCGATGCAGGTGCTGGCGATTTGCGTGTTGGTAGGGCTGCTTGTCCTGATCAGGATGACTCCGACCGTTGCGTTGTGGGTGGCACGGGTACGACCCCCGCACTTCGGATCGATCACCGGCCGGGATCTGTTCGCGCGCCGTGCGGGAATGCCCGTCGATACGGTGGCTCCGGTCAGCGAAGCCGACGCCGACGATGAGGACAATGAACTGACCGACATCACCGCCCGCGGCACCGCGATCGCCGCGTCGGCGCGGCTGGTTAACGCGGTACAGGTGGGTATGTGCGTCGGGGTGTCGCTCGTACTGCCCGCCGCGGTATGGGGGGTGCTGACGCCAGGTCAACCGTGGGCCTGGTTGGCGTTGTTGGTTGCCGGCTTGACGGTGGGCCTCTTCATCACCCAGGGCCGCGGGTTCGCCGCCAAATACCAAGCGGTCGCATTGGTGTGCGGGGCGTCCGCCGCGGTGTGTGCCGGGGTGCTTAAGTACGCCCTCGACACCCCGAAAGGTGTTCAGACCGGGCTGCTTTGGCCTGCGATCTTCGTCGCGGCTTTCGCCGCATTGGGTTTGGCCGTGGCCCTCGTGGTACCGGCGACGCGGTTTAGGCCGATCATCCGGTTGACCGTGGAATGGCTAGAAGTGCTGGCCATGATCGCGTTGTTACCAGCGGCTGCGGCCCTAGGGGGGCTGTTTGCATGGCTTCGCCACTAAACCGACCTGGCCTGCGGGCCGCGGCCGCGAGCGCCGCCCTCACCCTCGTTGCTTTGTCAGCTAATGTTCCTGCGGCACAGGCTATCCCACCGCCGTCGGTAGATCCGGCGATGGTGCCTGCAGACGCGCGGCCTGGACCTGATCAGCCCATGCGCCGCTCCAACAGCTGCTCCACACCGATCACCGTAAGAAATCCCGACGTGGCGCAGCTAGCACCGGGCTTCAACCTGGTCAACATCAGCAAGGCGTGGCAGTACAGCACCGGCAACGGTGTGCCCGTGGCAGTCATCGACACCGGCGTCAGTCCCAACCCGCGGCTGCCGGTGGTGCCCGGTGGCGACTACATCATGGGGGAGGACGGCCTATCGGATTGCGACGCGCACGGCACGGTGGTGAGTTCGATCATTGCCGCTGCACCGCTTGGGATTTTACCGATGCCAAGGGCCATGCCGGCCACCGCGGCGTTCCCACCGCCGGCCGGGCCGCCGCCGGTCACCGCCGCGCCGGCGCCGCCGGTAGAAGTCCCGCCCCCGATGCCCCCGCCGCCGCCGGTGACGATCACCCAAACCGTTGCGCCACCGCCACCACCACCCGAGGATGCGGGCGCCATGGCGCCGTCCAATGGACCGCCGGATCCGCAAACCGAAGACGAACCCGCGGTGCCCCCACCCCCGCCGGGCGCCCCGGACGGGGTGGTGGGGGTGGCCCCGCATGCGACCATCATCTCGATTCGGCAGTCCTCGCGGGCCTTCGAGCCGGTCAACCCGTCGTCGGCGGGTCCCAACTCCGATGAGAAAGTCAAAGCGGGCACCCTCGACTCGGTGGCGCGTGCCGTGGTACACGCGGCGAACATGGGGGCGAAAGTGATCAACATTTCGGTGACCGCATGTCTGCCTGCGGCGGCTCCGGGCGACCAGCGGGTGCTGGGCGCCGCGCTGTGGTATGCGGCCACCGTCAAGGATGCGGTGATCGTGGCAGCAGCCGGCAACGACGGGGAGGCCGGCTGCGGCAACAACCCGATGTATGACCCGCTGGACCCGTCAGATCCCCGGGACTGGCATCAGGTCACGGTTGTGTCGTCACCGTCATGGTTCTCTGATTACGTCCTGTCGGTAGGTGCCGTCGATGCCTACGGCGCCGCACTGGACAAGAGCATGTCGGGTCCGTGGGTCGGTGTCGCGGCACCGGGAACCCACATCATGGGTCTATCGCCACAAGGCGGCGGACCGGTCAATGCCTACCCGCCGTCGCGGCCAGGCGAGAAGAATATGCCGTTCTGGGGCACCAGCTTTTCGGCGGCCTACGTCAGCGGCGTCGCGGCACTGGTGCGGGCCAAATTCCCCGAGTTGACTGCCTACCAAGTGATCAACCGGATCGTGCAGTCGGCGCACAATCCGCCTGCGGGCGTGGACAACAAACTGGGGTACGGGCTGGTGGATCCGGTCGCCGCATTGACGTTTAACATCCCATCCGGTGATCGGATGGCCCCGGGTGCACAGAGCCGGGTGATCACGCCCGCCGCGCCACCCCCTCCGCCCGATCACCGGGCGCGCAATATCGCTATCGGGTTCGTCGGCGCAGTGGCCACCGGTGTGCTGGCAATGGCAATCGGGGCTCGGCTACGGAGGGCGCGTTGACGTCCAAGCTGACCGGGTTCAGCCCGCGCAGTGCGAGGCGGGTCGCCGGGGTGTGGACAGTGTTCGTGCTCGCGTCGGCGGGCTGGGCGCTGGGCGGCCAGCTAGGTGCGGTCATGGCTGTCGTGGTCGGCGTCGCCTTGGTGTTCGTACAGTGGTGGGGTCAGCCGGCGTGGTCGTGGGCGGTACTGGGGCTGCGGGGTCGGCGTCCCGTCAAATGGAATGACCCAATTACCTTGGCCAACAACCGATCCGGGGGTGGCGTCCGCGTGCAAGACGGTGTCGCGGTGGTGGCGGTGCAACTTCTCGGCCGAGCGCACCGGGCGACTACGGTCACCGGGTCGGTGACCGTAGAAAGCGACAACGTGATTGACGTCGTTGAGCTCGCGCCGTTGCTGCGCCACCCGCTGGACCTGGAACTCGATTCAATCAGCGTCGTCACCTTCGGCTCGCGAACCGGCACCGTCGGCGATTACCCGCGGGTGTATGACGCGGAGATCGGTACGCCGCCGTATGCCGGGCGGCGCGAAACGTGGCTGATCATGCGGCTTCCGGTGATCGGCAACACCCAAGCTTTACGCTGGCGTACCAGCGTTGGGGCCGCTGCCATTTCGGTCGCCCAACGCGTTGCCAGCTCCCTGCGCTGTCAGGGCTTGCGCGCCAAACTGGCCACCGCAACAGACTTGGCTGAGCTTGATCGCCGGCTGGGGTCGGACGCGGTAGCCGGGAGTGCGCAGCGCTGGAAAGCTATCCGCGGTGAAGCCGGGTGGATGACGACGTATGCGTACCCGGCTGAGGCGATTTCGTCGCGGGTTCTCTCGCAAGCCTGGACGCTGCGTGCCGATGAGGTCATCCAGAACGTAACGGTGTACCCGGACGCGACGTGCACCGCGACCATCACCGTGCGCACACCGACGCCGGCGCCTACCCCGCCCAGTGTGATCTTGCGTCGGCTCAATGGTGAGCAAGCCGCCGCGGCTGCGGCCAACATGTGCGGGCCACGTCCACACCTACGGGGACAGCGGCGCTGCCCGTTGCCGGCGCAGCTAGTCACCGAGATCGGACCGTCGGGGGTGTTGATTGGCAAGCTGAGCAACGGGGACCGGCTGATGATTCCCGTTACCGACGCCGGTGAGCTGTCGCGCGTCTTCGTGGCCGCGGACGACACGATCGCCAAGAGGATCGTGATTCGCGTCGTCGGTGCCGGTGAGCGGGTGTGTGTGCACACTCGCGACCAAGAGCGTTGGGCCAGCGTACGCATGCCGCAGTTGAGCATCGTCGGCACACCACGGCCCGCGCCGCGCACCACTGTCGGCGTCGTGGAGTACGTGCGGCGGCGCAAGAACGGCGATGACGGCAAATCTGAAGGCAGCGGTGTCGATGTCGCGATTTCGCCCACGCCACGGCCAGCCAGTGTCATCACCATTGCCCGACCCGGTACCTCGCTGTCCGAGAGCGATCGGCATGGCTTCGAGGTGACCATCGAACAAATCGATCGGGCAACGGTGAAAGTCGGTGCGGCAGGACAAAACTGGCTGGTTGAGATGGAAATGTTCCGTGCGGAGAACCGCTATGTCAGCCTTGAGCCGGTCACGATGTCGATAGGCCGGTAGAACGTTGCCAACTGAATTTGAGGCACAGAGTGACAGACACACGTTGCAACCGCGGTGACAGCGGCGGCGATGTCGAGAATGGTGGACACGATGGGTGATTTACTCACTGCGCGCCGGCATTTCGATCGGGCGATGGCGATCAAGAATGGCCAGGGATGCGTGGCGGCGTTGCCTGAGTTTGTAGCTGCCACCGAGGCCGATCCGTCGATGGCCGACGCGTGGCTGGGTCGTATCGCCTGCGGTGACCGCGATCTGGCCTCGCTTAAGCAGCTCAACGCCCATAGCGAGTGGCTGCACCGCGAGACCACGCGGATCGGCCGGACGTTGGCCGCTGAGGTCCAGCTGGGACCATACATCGGGATCACGGTGACCGACGCATCTCAGGTGGGGCTGGCGCTGTCGTCGGCGTTGACGATCGCGGGGGAGTATGCGAAGGCCGATGCCCTGTTAGCAAACCGCGAGCTATTGGATTCGTGGCGCAACTACCAGTGGCATCAGCTGGCTCGGGCGTTCCTGATGTACGTCACGCAGCGATGGCCCGACGTGTTGTCGACGGCCGCCGAGGATCTGCCGCCACAGGCGATCGTCATGCCGGCGGTGACCGCGTCGATTTGTGCGCTGGCAGCCCACGCCGCGGCCCATCTCGGGCAGGGGCGAGTGGCCCTGGACTGGCTGGACCGGGTGGATGTGATCGGACACAGCAGGTCATCGGGGCGGTTCGGCGCCGACGTGCTCACCGCGGCGATCGGACCGGCCGATATTCCGCTGCTGGTCGCCGACTTGGCGTATGTGCGGGGGATGGTGTACCGGCAACTGCATGAGGAGGACAAGGCCCAGATCTGGCTGTCGAAGGCCACCATCAACGGGGTGCTCACCGACGCCGCCAAAGAAGCCCTGGCGGACCCGAACCTGCGCTTGATTGTTACCGATGAACGAACCATCGCCAGCCGCTCCGACCGTTGGGATGCTTCGACGGCGAAAAGCCGCGACCAGCTCGATGACGACAATGCAGCGCAGCGGCGCGGCGAGCTGCTAGCCGAGGGCCGGGAACTGCTGGCCAAACAGGTGGGCCTGGCGGCGGTCAAGCAAGCGGTATCGGCGCTGGAAGACCAACTCGAGGTGCGCATGATGCGCCTAGAGCACGGCCTACCGGTGGAGGGGCAGACCAACCACATGTTGCTGGTGGGGCCACCAGGCACAGGTAAGACAACCACCGCTGAAGCGCTGGGCAAGATCTACGCCGGCATGGGGATCGTGCGTCACCCCGAAATTCGAGAAGTTCGCCGATCGGACTTCTGTGGGCACTACATCGGGGAGTCAGGACCCAAGACGAACGAGCTGATCGAAAAGTCACTCGGGCGAATCATTTTCATGGACGAGTTCTACTCGCTGATCGAACGTCATCAAGACGGAACACCGGACATGATCGGCATGGAGGCGGTCAATCAACTCCTGGTTCAATTGGAAACACACCGATTCGACTTCTGTTTCATCGGGGCCGGCTATGAGGATCAGGTGGATGAATTCCTCACCGTGAACCCGGGTTTGGCTGGCCGGTTCAACCGAAAGCTGCGGTTCGAGTCTTATTCGCCGGTGGAGATCGTCGAGATTGGACACCGCTACGCTACACCGCGCGCCAGCCAGCTCGATGACGCCGCACGGGAGGTATTCCTCGACGCGGTCACCACCATCCGTAACTACACCACCCCTAGTGGGCAGCACGGTATCGACGCTATGCAAAACGGTCGGTTCGCCCGCAACGTGATCGAACGCGCCGAAGGGTTCCGGGACACCCGGGTGGTTGCGCAAAAACGTGCGGGCCAACCGGTATCGGTTCAGGATCTGCAGATCATCACCGCCACCGACATCGATGCCGCGATACGCAGCGTGTGCTCAGACAACCGAGACATGGCCGCGATCGTTTGGTAGCAGCCGCATATCGGCTAGTGCGGTAGCAAAACCGTTGAGTCCCGGCGTGGTCCAGGTACAGCGCCTACGCGCCCTGGTCGGCGCGGCGGACCAGCCCAGGCGTGACAGCGTTGTTTGCCCAGCCGTTACGTCTAAAATGCACACAGGTCCGTCAAGTGGCCCAAGGTAGCAACGCAGCTCAATGAATCGCAATGAATCTCAACGAATGGAGTGTTCTGGGAGTGCACCGTATCTTTCTGATCACGGTGGCGCTGGCGTTGCTCACCGCGTCGCCCGCATCGGCCATCACGCCACCGCCGATCGATCCGGGCGCGTTGCCGCCCGACGTGACGGGCCCGGATCAGCCTACCGAACAGCGCGTTTTGTGCGCGTCGCCCACCACGCTGCCGGGGTCCGGGTTCCACGATCCGCCGTGGAGCAACACGTATCTGGGCGTGGCCGATGCCCACAAGTTCGCGACCGGGGCCGGGGTGACGGTGGCGGTGATCGACACCGGTGTCGACGCTTCGCCACGGGTCCCGGCGGAACCTGGCGGCGATTTCGTCGACCAGGCCGGTAACGGCCTGTCTGACTGTGATGCCCATGGGACTCTCACAGCATCCATCATCGCGGGCCGGCCCGCGCCCACCGACGGGTTCGTCGGCGTCGCGCCCGATGCTCGACTGCTCTCGCTACGTCAGACGTCTGAGGCCTTCGAACCGGTCGGCTCACAAGCCAACCCGAATGATCCCAACGCCACCCCGGCCGCCGGTTCCATCCGCAGTCTTGCCCGCGCCGTGGTGCACGCCGCCAACCTCGGCGTGGGTGTGATCAACATCAGTGAAGCCGCCTGCTACAAGGTGAGCAGGCCGATCGATGAAACCTCACTGGGTGCATCCATCGACTATGCGGTCAACGTCAAAGGCGTGGTGGTGGTGGTCGCGGCCGGCAACACCGGTGGCGATTGCGTACAGAATCCGGCGCCGGACCCGTCCACACCCGGCGACCCACGCGGCTGGAACAATGTGCAGACCGTTGTCACCCCGGCGTGGTACGCACCGCTGGTGTTAAGCGTCGGCGGTATCGGCCAGACCGGGATGCCCAGCTCGTTCTCGATGCACGGACCGTGGGTGGACGTGGCCGCGCCCGCAGAAAACATCGTCGCGCTCGGCGACACCGGTGAACCGGTGAATGCGCTGCAAGGCCGGGAGGGGCCGGTACCCATCGCCGGCACCTCGTTTGCCGCGGCATATGTGTCGGGTCTGGCGGCCCTGCTTCGGCAGCGGTTCCCCGACCTGACGCCGGCGCAGATCATCCACCGGATCACCGCCACCGCGAGACACCCCGGGGGCGGGGTCGACGACCTGGTCGGCGCCGGCGTCATCGATGCGGTGGCCGCGCTGACGTGGGACATTCCGCCCGGCCCTGCTTCGGCGCCATACAACGTCAGACGACTTCCACCCCCGGTGGTGGAGCCGGGTCCCGATCGTCGCCCGATTACGGCTGTGGCGTTGGTGGCCGTCGGCCTTACGTTGGCCCTGGGCCTGGGCGCGCTGGCTAGACGGGCGCTGAGCCGCCGATGAGAAATCCTTTAGGGCTGCGGTTCAGCACCGGGCACGCCTTGCTTGCCTCCGCGTTGGCCCCGCCATGCATCATCGCATTCTTGGAGACGCGCTACTGGTGGGCGGGGATTGCGCTGGCCTCGTTGGGCGTCATCGTGGCCACGGTCACTTTCTACGGCCGCCGGATCACCGGCTGGGTGGCGGCGGTGTACGCGTGGTTGCGGCGGCGCCGACGGCCCCCGGATTCCTCGTCAGAACCTGTGGTCGGGGCCACCGTGAAGCCAGGAGATCACGTTGCGGTGCGCTGGCAAGGCGAGTTTCTGGTCGCCGTAATCGAGCTCATTCCCCGACCATTCACGCCGACGGTCATCGTCGACGGGCAAGCCCACACCGACGACATGCTGGACACCGGACTGGTGGAGGAGCTCCTGTCGGTGCACTGTCCCGACTTGGAGGCCGATATCGTCTCAGCCGGCTACCGCGTCGGCAATACCGCAGCGCCGGACGTGGTGAGTCTGTATCAGCAGGTGATCGGGACAGACCCGGCGCCGGCGAACCGCCGGACCTGGATCGTGCTGCGCGCCGACCCGGAACGCACCCGCAAATCGGCGCAGCGCCGCGATGAAGGCGTCGCAGGACTGGCCCGGTATTTGGTGGCGTCCGCGACGCGCATTGCCGATCGACTGGCTAGCCATGGTGTCGACGCGGTGTGTGGCCGCAGCTTCGATGACTACGACCACGCCACCGACATCGGCTTTGTGCGGGAGAAATGGTCGATGATCAAGGGGCGCGATGCCTACACTGCCGCCTACGCGGCGCCCGGAGGTCCGGATGTATGGTGGTCGGCGCGCGCGGACCACACCATCACCAGAGTCCGGGTCGCGCCGGGGATGGCCCCGCAGTCCACGGTGTTGCTGACCACGGCGGACAAGCCCAAGACACCCAGGGGCTTCGCCCGCCTATTTGGCGGGCAGCGGCCCGCGCTGCAAGGCCAGCATCTGGTGGCCAACCGCCACTGCCAGCTGCCGATCGGGTCAGCTGGGGTACTGGTCGGCGAGACGGTGAACCGATGCCCGGTCTACATGCCCTTCGACGATGTCGACATCGCCCTCAACCTGGGTGACGCTCAGACATTCACCCAGTTCGTGGTGCGTGCGGCGGCGGCAGGTGCGATGGTCACAGTCGGGCCACAGTTCGAGGAATTTGCCCGGTTGATCGGCGCACACATCGGGCAGGAGGTAAAGGTGGCGTGGCCGAATGCGACGACCTATCTCGGCCCGCATCCCGGTATTGACCGGGTGATTCTGCGGCACAATGTGATCGGTACCCCGCGGCATCGGCAGCTGCCGATTCGCCGGGTTTCCCCACCCGAGGAAAGCCGCTACCAGATGGCGCTGCCGAAGTAGGGCGATCCCTTCGCGATGCCGGCATGAACGGGCGGCATCAAATTAGTGCAGGAACCTTTCAGTTTAGCGACGATAATGGCTATAGCACTAAGGAGGATGATCCGATATGACGCAGTCGCAGACCGTGACGGTGGATCAGCAAGAGATTTTGAACAGGGCCAACGAGGTGGAGGCCCCGATGGCGGACCCACCGACTGATGTCCCCATCACACCGTGTGAACTCACGGCGGCTAAAAACGCCGCCCAACAGCTGGTATTGTCCGCCGACAACATGCGGGAATACCTGGCGGCCGGTGCCAAAGAGCGGCAGCGTCTGGCGACCTCGCTGCGCAACGCGGCCAAGGCGTATGGCGAGGTTGATGAGGAGGCTGCGACCGCGCTGGACAACGACGGCGAAGGAACTGTGCAGGCAGAATCGGCCGGGGCCGTCGGAGGGGACAGTTCGGCCGAACTAACCGATACGCCGAGGGTGGCCACGGCCGGTGAACCCAACTTCATGGATCTCAAAGAAGCGGCAAGGAAGCTCGAAACGGGCGACCAAGGCGCATCGCTCGCGCACTTTGCGGATGGGTGGAACACTTTCAACCTGACGCTGCAAGGCGACGTCAAGCGGTTCCGGGGGTTTGACAACTGGGAAGGCGATGCGGCTACCGCTTGCGAGGCTTCGCTCGATCAACAACGGCAATGGATACTCCACATGGCCAAATTGAGCGCTGCGATGGCCAAGCAGGCTCAATATGTCGCGCAGCTGCACGTGTGGGCTAGGCGGGAACATCCGACTTATGAAGACATAGTCGGGCTCGAACGGCTTTACGCGGAAAACCCTTCGGCCCGCGACCAAATTCTCCCGGTGTACGCGGAGTACCAGCAGAGGTCGGAGAAGGTGCTGACCGAATACAACAACAAGGCAGCCCTGGAACCGGTAAACCCGCCGAAGCCTCCCCCCGCCATCAAGATCGACCCGCCCCCGCCTCCGCAAGAGCAGGGATTGATCCCTGGCTTCCTGATGCCGCCGTCTGACGGCTCCGGTGTGACTCCCGGTACCGGGATGCCAGCCGCACCGATGGTTCCGCCTACCGGATCGCCGGGTGGTGGCCTCCCGGCTGACACGGCGGCGCAGCTGACGTCGGCTGGGCGGGAAGCCGCAGCGCTGTCGGGCGACGTGGCGGTCAAAGCGGCATCGCTCGGTGGCGGTGGAGGCGGCGGGGTGCCGTCGGCGCCGTTGGGATCCGCGATCGGGGGCGCCGAATCGGTGCGGCCCGCTGGCGCTGGTGACATTGCCGGCTTAGGCCAGGGAAGGGCCGGCGGCGGCGCCGCGCTGGGCGGCGGTGGCATGGGAATGCCGATGGGTGCCGCGCATCAGGGACAAGGGGGCGCCAAGTCCAAGGGTTCTCAGCAGGAAGACGAGGCGCTCTACACCGAGGATCGGGCATGGACCGAGGCCGTCATTGGTAACCGTCGGCGCCAGGACAGTAAGGAGTCGAAGTGAGCATGGACGAATTGGACCCGCATGTCGCCCGGGCGTTGACGCTGGCGGCGCGGTTTCAGTCGGCCCTAGACGGGACGCTCAATCAGATGAACAACGGATCCTTCCGCGCCACCGACGAAGCCGAGACCGTCGAAGTGACGATCAATGGGCACCAGTGGCTCACCGGCCTGCGCATCGAAGATGGTTTGCTGAAGAAGCTGGGTGCCGAGGCGGTGGCTCAGCGGGTCAACGAGGCGCTGCACAATGCGCAGGCCGCGGCGTCCGCGTATAACGACGCGGCGGGCGAACAGCTGACCGCTGCGTTATCGGCCATGTCCCGCGCGATGAACGAAGGAATGGCCTAAGCCCATTGTTGCGGTGGTAGCGACTACGCACCGAATGAGCGCCGCAATGCGGTCATTCAGCGCGCCCGACACGGCGTGAGTACGCATTGTCAATGTTTTGACATGGATCGGCCGGGTTCGGAGGGCGCCATAGTCCTGGTCGCCAATATTGCCGCAGCTAGCTGGTCTTAGGTTCGGTTACGCTGGTTAATTATGACGTCCGTTACCACCGAGCGCCCCGTGCGACAGCGCGGCCAGCGCAAGCGAGGTGACCACCCGGCTGATCGCCCAAGCGGTGCATCATGCGCGCGGATTCAACGGGTTACTGCGAATACCGGCGCGGGGTGGATCCAGCGGCCGAGCCGGCGTGAAATGCCGGAGGCCAACCGGACGGTGATCCGCGAGGCGATCTGGCGGTTTGGGGAGGGCAGTAGGGGATGAGTATTACCAGGCCGACGGGCAGCTATGCCAGACAGATGCTGGATCCGGGCGGCTGGGTGGAAGCCGATGAAGACACTTTCTATGACCGGGCCCAGGAATATAGCCAGGTTTTGCAAAGGGTCACCGATGTATTGGACACCTGCCGCCAGCAGAAAGGCCACGTCTTCGAAGGCGGCCTATGGTCCGGCGGCGCCGCCAATGCTGCCAACGGCGCCCTGGGTGCAAACATCAATCAATTGATGACGCTGCAGGATTATCTCGCCACGGTGATTACCTGGCACAGGCATATTGCCGGGTTGATTGAGCAAGCTAAATCCGATATCGGCAATAATGTGGATGGCGCTCAACGGGAGATCGATATCCTGGAGAATGACCCTAGCCTGGATGCTGATGAGCGCCATACCGCCATCAATTCATTGGTCACGGCGACGCATGGGGCCAATGTCAGTCTGGTCGCGGAGACCGCTGAGCGGGTGCTGGAATCCAAGAATTGGAAACCTCCGAAGAACGCACTCGAGGATTTGCTTCAGCAGAAGTCGCCGCCACCCCCAGACGTGCCTACCCTGGTCGTGCCATCCCCGGGCACACCGGGCACACCGGGCACACCGGTCACGCCGGTCACACCGGGCACACCGGGCACACCGGTCACGCCGGGAACCCCGATCACGCCGGGAACCCCGATCACGCCGGGAACCCCGATCACGCCGGGAACCCCGATCACCCCGGGAACCCCAATCACACCCATCCCGGGAGCGCCGGTAACTCCGATCACACCAACGCCCGGCACTCCCTTCACGCCGGTGACCCCGGGCAAGCCGGTCACCCCGGTGACCCCGGTCAAACCGGGCACACCAGGCGAGCCAACCCCGATCACGCCGGTCACCCCCCCGGTCGCCCCGGCCACACCGGCAACCCCGGCCACGCCCGTTACCCCAGCTCCCGCTCCACACCCGCAGCCGGCTCCGGCACCGGCGCCATCGCCTGGGCCCCAGCCGGTTACACCGGCCACTCCCGGTCCGTCTGGTCCAGCAACACCGGGCACCCCAGGGGGCGAGCCGGCGCCGCACGTCAAACCCGCGGCGTTGGCGGAGCAACCTGGGGTGCCGGGCCAGCATGCGGGCGGGGGGACGCAGTCGGGGCCTGCCCATGCGGACGAATCCGCCGCGTCGGTGACGCCGGCTGCGGCGTCCGGTGTCCCGGGCGCACGGGCGGCGGCCGCCGCGCCGAGCGGTACCGCCGTGGGAGCGGGCGCGCGTTCGAGCGTGGGTACGGCCGCGGCCTCGGGCGCGGGGTCGCATGCTGCCACTGGGCGGGCGCCGGTGGCTACCTCGGACAAGGCGGCGGCACCGAGCACGCGGGCGGCCTCGGCGCGGACGGCACCTCCTGCCCGCCCGCCGTCGACCGATCACATCGACAAACCCGATCGCAGCGAGTCTGCAGATGACGGTACGCCGGTGTCGATGATCCCGGTGTCGGCGGCTCGGGCGGCACGCGACGCCGCCACTGCAGCTGCCAGCGCCCGCCAGCGTGGCCGCGGTGATGCGCTGCGGTTGGCGCGACGCATCGCGGCGGCGCTCAACGCGTCCGACAACAACGCGGGCGACTACGGGTTCTTCTGGATCACCGCGGTGACCACCGACGGTTCCATCGTCGTGGCCAACAGCTATGGGCTGGCCTACATACCCGACGGGATGGAATTGCCGAACAAGGTGTACTTGGCCAGCGCGGATCACGCCATCCCGGTTGACGAAATTGCACGCTGTGCCACCTACCCGGTTTTGGCCGTGCAAGCCTGGGCGGCTTTCCACGACATGACGCTGCGGGCGGTGATCGGTACCGCGGAGCAGTTGGCCAGTTCGGATCCCGGTGTGGCCAAGATTGTGCTGGAGCCAGATGACATCCCGGAGAGCGGCAAAATGACGGGCCGGTCGCGGCTGGAGGTCGTCGACCCCTCGGCGGCGGCTCAGCTGGCCGACACTACCGATCAGCGTTTGCTCGACTTGTTGCCGCCGGCGCCGGTGGATGTCAATCCACCGGGCGATGAGCGGCACATGCTGTGGTTCGAGCTGATGAAGCCCATGACCAGCACCGCTACCGGCCGCGAGGCCGCCCATCTGCGGGCGTTCCGGGCCTACGCTGCCCACTCACAGGAGATTGCCCTGCACCAGGCGCACACTGCGACTGACGCGGCCGTCCAGCGTCTGGCTGTCGCGGACTGGCTGTACTGGCAATACGTCACCGGGTTGCTCGACCGGGCCTTGGCCGCCGCATCCTGACGAGCCAGCACAGCAACAGGCGCTGCGCGCGAGACGGAGCCGCTGGCAGGCCCGGTCTACAACGTCTACAACGTTGTGGTTGTTGAGGGTGCCGGAGTCGACGGCTCGACGGGGGCTGCCAACGGACTCGCCGATGGGCGGGCACCGGCTCCGGTATCCATGGCTTGCGCGGGAACGCCCCCGCCGGGCTGCTGGCCCGGTGATGCGCCGGCGCCTTCGTCACGTGCCGCGGCAACGACCTCGGCCGGCTGCACGTCGCCCTGGTCGCCCTGATCGTCGTTTGTCGCTTCGTGGACCGGCTCCGCTTGCTCGGTGGCCGGTTTTTCAGCGCTGGCAAGCTGTGCGGGCATTGGGCCGCTGCCGCCCTGCGCGCCCTGGGCGGCCTGTTGGGCGGTTTGACTGATCGTCTGAGCGATGGGGGATGCGTTTTGCGACATCTGAACGGCGTGCGGAGCCAGCTGAACGAGTTGCGGCACCGTCGCAACAACACGGGGTGCCAGCTCAGCGGCTGTCTCGCCGAGCTGGGTCGTGACCTGTGACACGGGTGTGCTCAGCAGCTGGGTGGCCTGACTTGGCTGACCGACCGAGGCGACGCCAGCCAGGCCTTCGCCCGACGAGCCGAATGCATACTGGCTCAAACTGGTTCCCAGTGACTGATCGGTTTTCGCATAGACGTCCGCCGCGGCGTTCATGTTGGATGCTGTTCGGGTCAGGGCGGCTTTCACGCCGGGCAGCCCGTCACTGACCAGCGATTCGATGCTTGGCATGGTCTCGTTGATTGCTGCTACCACCGAATCCGTTCCGCTGACGGCGATCGGTGCCGGAAGCTGCGGAAAAACGAGGCCGGCCAATTTCGCGGCCGCTGCGCTCAAGCCGGTGGGATCGACGGCCAACGGTTCAGCCATTGCCGGATCTCCTATACGTGTTCCCCATCGAGCAAATTTTACCGGACACGCCACACGCTCAATCGCAGCAATTTTGTCGGGCGCCGAAGGTATGCAAACCTGCGCCGTGTCCTCGATGTTCTGTCAGGAACCGCCAATCAGCGGATCCGGCTCAGAACCGGATATTGCGGACCGTGTCGTACACCCCGGTGATCCACAGCAGCATGGGAATGATGGCAGCGATCATGGCGCCGTCGATCAATTCCAGAGTTCGTTTTACGACCGGTGAAACGCGCCGGACGTGAGCCATCGACCCGACCACCACGAGCGCAACCAGGGCCACCGTGAGGTAGACGCTCAACAACAGCCAGGCATAGTGCGGGTACCAGATGATGAGTTTGGCCGTCAGACCCGTCGGAATCGCGACCGTCGCCGCCAGCAACGCCCACGCACACCAGCGCTCGGCGTAAAGCCGCGAGCGAAATCCGCAGACGGTCGTGATCAAACCCGCGACCACCAGGCTGTGTACAAAGAAGTGCCCGCGCACCACGACCGCGATGGCACCGGCAGCCAGAATCAGGGTGCCCGACGTGACGTATCCGATGAGAAGTTGCTTGGCCAGTTTGCTGCGCTCGGTGAGGCGGACCGCGGACGCGGGCACCGACGCGATGATGGCCTGCCAGGTCGGGGTTTCTTCGCTGGTAGCCTCCGGGGTCGCGACGGGATCGAGCAACTCCTCGTTGTCCACGGTTTCGCCGGGTACCGGAATCGGCGGCAGCGCGATCCGCGCGACCGCGACGGTCAGCTTGGCCGCATTCGTCACAATGAACAGCCCGAATGCGATCCCCCCCGCGGGGACCCAGTCCTGGTATCCATAGCCGAAGGCAGCGGCGGCCGCGATGACCGCGATAGCGGTGATCACGGCAAACGACGCCAACTCATGCCGCTTCCGAGGGCCGCCCCGCGTCATCAAGGTCAAAAACAGAACGGCCGTAGCGGCGCCGGCAACTTGCGGCGCCCCCAACGAGTTGACCCCGCGCGGCAACGGCACGGCCAGCGCTGCGGCGGTTGCGATCAGCAGATACGTCGTGACCAGTAGGCACTCGGCAAGGTGGCCACTCTGGTAGAACCTGTTTGCGACGAAGCTGCCTACCAGCACAGCGATCCCCAGGATGCCAATCGCCAACGGCCACCACAAGCTACGCCCAGTTTCCCACCACGCCCGCATCGCCATCCCGATGACGGGCGCGGTCAAGAGCGGGATCGCCGCCCCCACAAAGCGATTCAATGCCGTGCGGTCGAACTCAGGTGACTCGTCAAGCACGGCGATCGCGTCGATGACATCCTCGACCAACGGTCGGTAGCGCTCGGTGCGACTCACCGACACCAGAGTCAGCAGTGACCCGTCGACCACCCCGGCGTCATCGAGTGACTGGTCGAGCTTCAGCGGCGGCGATCCGGGACGAGCGAACGCCCACAGGCCTTGCGCGGTAAAGTCGAAGCCGCCGAGTACATCAGCCGGCGTGTCTTCCAACACCTCGGAAAGCACCGCGACGGTGTCGTCAATATAGGTTTCCATCGGCACCGCCGCTGGCAGTACCAAATCGGTCATCCGTCTGCCGGTCAGGATCGTCACCCGGGTGGTGGCAGGCCGCGCAGCGGTTGCCCCCGCGGCGGTAGGACCAGCAGCAACAGCAGGTGCGCTCAACGACGTCCAGCCCTCTCGAAATCGTCGGATAGCGCTGCGGCCAATTCGAGGACCTTGCGCTTGTAGATAGGGTCGAGCAAGTCGAGTGAAATCTCGGTTCCGGCCGCAATGTGCCTGTCCCACGGCATGACCACGACCCGGCCGGGTTGAACTTGCTGTTCGAAATGCCGCACCAGGTCTTTAACTGCGACATTGGGTTCTCCCGGCATGATGTGATTGATGACCACGCATGCGCGGCTCGCCAAATCTTGGTAACCGTTGTTGCGCAACCAGTCCAACGCGACCGAGGCTTGCTGTGCGCCGTCGATTGAGACACTTGCCACGACCACGACACCGGACACCGTGGACAGCACGCCGCGGGTCAGCGGGTCGAAGAAGCCGGCCCCACAATCAGCCAAGACGAGGTTGTAAAACCTCGACGCCGGATCGGCGATGAAATGCCAGTCGGCGTCGCTGAGCGCGCGCTGCGCCGAGCTGTATTCCGGTGCCGGCAGCACTTCCAGATTGACCGCATTGACACTGGTGTGTGCGCGGATGTCGTTGTAGTGCGACAGCTCTTTTTCTGCAAGCACATCAGCGATGGTCGCGCCCGATTGTCGCCCTACCCGATCGGCGAGGTTTCCGGCGCCTGGATCCGCGTCTAGAGCCAGGATCCGGTCGGCCCGCACCTGAGCCAACGTCGACCCCAACGCTGCTGTCAGCGTGGTTTTGCCAGCCCCACCTTTGAGACCGACGACGGCGATCTGATACGACCCGCGGGGATTGCGGCGGACTCGAGCGTGCAGGTCCAGCTCGTACTTCTCGTCGGGTGACAGGCCCAGGTTGATTCGCGTCAACGCATGCACCCAATGTCGCCAGCCGCGCTGCGACACCACTTTGGGCGGCTTCGTGGCCTTCGGTTTCTGGGGCTTCACCTTCTTAACCTTCGGCCCCTTGGCCGCCGGCCTTAAGGATTTCTGTGTCGCGTCGAGATCGGGCGCTGCGCGCTTGCGGCGACGACCGCCAGTGGTTGCGGCCGTAATCGAATCAGGTTGAGCCGCAGCATGTTGAGCGGCTAAGTCGGGGTGGACGCGTCGCTCGGCACGCCGACCGGAGTCGCGCTGCGGCGCGGGGCTGGGGGGAGGTTCTGTCGAGGCGGGACGGGTGGGCGGAGCCAGATACGATCTCGGTTGGCCCAACGGCGCCGGCGAGGGCTCCGTTCCGGGGGCGAGCTGCGCGCCGGATGCTTCCTCTGCCCGCAGCCGCGCTTGGATGGATGGACCAGTTGCTACCTTCCCGACGTTTCGTTCGGTGTCTGTGCGATAGCGGTGACCCCGGCGCGCACGTCGGGAGTGTTGGGGGGCAGGCCGGGTCGGTGGTTCGGCCGGGGACGCAAACGGTCTGGACGGAGCGGGCGGGGGTTCGCCGATAGGCATCTTTGCCCAGGGCGGTGCGGGTGCGGTGCGCCGGGGTTGTTGTGGCCCGTGCGAGGGTACGTGGGGCGCCGGTGATTCCGGTTGCTGCGGCGCTCCGGTTGGCGTTTGTGGTGTCGGTGGTCTGGGGGGCGCCAACTGGGATTCGGTTGGGGTGGGTGCAGGTCCGGCGATGGGCATCGGAGGTGCGGGTGGTTTGGGTGGGGCCGGTTCGGGTCCGGCGATGGGCATGGGGGGTGTGGGTGGTTTAGATGCGGCCGGTTCCGGCGAGGGCGGCTCTCCTGCGGCGATCGGCATCGGAGTTGGCGGAGGCGGAGGTGGGGGTGGGGGTGGTGGCGGCGGGGCCGACACGAACCGCTCCGACAGGCCGTCGGACGTCGGGGGCGGAGTCTGGCCGTTGGGCTTCGGTAGGTTTGCCGATGCGGGCGCCGGCGGAAACGAAGCACTGGGGTCGAAGAACGGCTGCGCTGCCGTATCGTCCGGAGCTTCCATACCTTCGTGCGGCCGGAAGAGCTTGTCGTAGTCGGCCGCCATGACAACCTCTCAGAGTGCGCTCAAACGTATAAACACGAGAAAGGGCGAGACCGACGGAAGGTCGAACTCGCCCGATCCCGTGTTTCGCTATTCTACGCGAACTCGGCGTTGCCCTATGCGAACATCCCAGTGACGTTGCCTTCGGTCGAAGCCATTGCCTGACCGGCTTCGCTGATCGTCCGCGCCAGGTTCTGCAGCGCGTTGTTCAGCTCGGTAGCCGTGGCGTCCCATTTTTGCTGGACACCCTGGTACGCCTCCGAACCGCTACCGCCCCAGGCCGCTGCGAGCTTGGTCAGGGACTGCTTCCCCTCGTCAAGGAGGGAATGAATGGACGTGACATTTCCCTGGATTGCGCTTGCCGCGGCCTCGATACCCGCGAAATTCCACTGCTGCTCTGTCATGTTTTTGCTCCGTTTCTTTTCGTATTAGCGGGTCAGAAGCCCATTTGCGAGGACAGCGCCTGCTGCTGCTCCTCGTCGGCCCTCGAGTATTGGACGCCGGCCTGACGAATATTCGTCGAGATCTCGTCGAGTTCCTGCTTCTGCTTATTGGCCGCTTCTTGGAAGCGCACCACCGCGGCCTGGGCGGCCGTCCCCGCCGCGCCGCGCCACTGGCCCTGCAACGAACCTGCCGTCGACTCCACCTGGTCGATCTGGGTTTTCAGGTCGCCGGAGATCCGCTCGAAATTACCTGCCTCCTGCGCGAGGGTAGCGGCATCGGTCTTCATCTCTGCCATGCTGGACTACTTTCTCTCTTTACCTTCCTCGCCAAAATGTTGGCAAGTCTTCCGGCCCGGGTGGCCGGGAAGTCTGTTGTCATTACGGGAGCTCACCAGTCGTCCTCGTCGTCCCAGTCGTCCTCGGCGTCTTCTTCACGCTCCTGCGCGAGCGGTGCCGGCGCGACCAGACCCGGCCTGGTGGAGCCGCCGGATTGCGCACCCTGGCCCATCGCTCCCGCACCCACCGGAGCGGCGCCACCCGTCGCCGACGATCCGGCAGCAGCCGCCGGCATCACCGAGGGGGCAACCGGCTTTTCGATCAGCTGAGACATCAGCGGCGTGCGGGTCAACGACCCACCTGCGCCGGGTAGCGACTCCGCGCGCAGCAGGCCCGCGCCCGCGCTGGGGCCTGATCCACCAGCCAGCGGATGGTTCGATAGCGGACTGGTGCCGAGCAGGCCCATCTGCGCGGCTTCCTCGTCGGCTGGGTTGCCGCCGCCGGTGCCGCCCACCTGGCTGAACAACGACGTCACCTGCTGCAGCGGCTGGGTCAGCTGCTGCATCGGGCCGCTCATCTCACCCAGTTGGCCGAGGGTCTGGGTAGCCGCCGGCGGCAACTGGCCAACCGGTGTTGAGCTGCCGGGGGAGGGCATTCCGAAGATCGGGTTCGTCGTGCTCTGGCTCGCGCCGGGATCAAGGATCGACGCCATCGGCTCGAGCTTCTCGAAAAGCGTGTTAACCGCGGTCTCGGCCTGGTAGACCTCCATTGCCAGGGCTGCCTGGTTCCACATACGGATGAAATAATCCATCTCGGTCAACGCGATCGGGATCGTGTTGATACCGAAGAAGTTGGTGGCCGTAAGGACGGCCTGGGTGATGTGGTTGGCGGCGATCTCCGGCAGCGACGGCGTCGTGGCCATGGCCTGGGTGTAAGCCGCGGCTTGCGCCGTCGCCTGCATCGCACGGGTCTTGGCCTGTGTTGACGCGGTTTGTAGCCAGGCCACCATCGGCGTTGCAGCTGCAAGCGCCTTGTCGCTGCCACCTCCAGTCCAGGCTTCTCCCAGAGAGTTCAGGCGCGCGGTCAACTCGACGGCCTGAGCGTCCAGAGCCGCCGAAAGCGTCTGCCATCCCGCGGCCGCCGCAAGCATTGGAGCCGGACCCGCGCCGGCCATCAGCCGTGCGGTATTTAGCTCCGGTGGCATTGCGTGCCACAGCACGGTGATCACTCCCTCCGATGTGTTGGGGGCCTATTAGGCGAAGACGCCGGCGGCGCCGTCGTCGACTTGCGAATAGGTGCGGGCGACGTCCTGGACCGCTTCGCCCGCACGGTGGAGCTGGTCTTGGGCCGATACATTGGAAGCCAGCAATTGGATGCCCTCCGATGTGAACGCCGTCGCCGCTTGGGCGGAGACCTCATCGGCCCCCGCGGGAACCAGCCCGGTCACCGACGTCAGCGCCGTCGAGCCGGCCGTCACGCCGTGCAGAGCGTTGTCGCTCACTTGCGTGCCAATGTCGGCAGCGATCGGATCATGTGACATTTTTTCCATTTGCCTACTTCTTCCCTCCCTGTATTTGTATCCCGTACACAAACCGTTCGGTTATAGCCGGAAACAAACCCGATGGTCAGCATTGCCCGAACTCGATTACCGGGCTGAGCTCGGGTCCTGCTACACCGGCAATGAAATAATCTTAACCGGCGCTTGGGGGTGCTGCGAACACTTCTTCTGGAGGCTCGATGTAGGGGGCCTGGATGACCTCTTTGCCGTCTGGCGAGACGAGAAATGCCTGGCCAGGGGGGCGCCGCTTGACCTTGAACTCACTGGACGGGAATTCCTGCTTCTCGCCCGAAAGGAACATTGTCGGAGCGCCCGACCCGAATGCGGCGCCGACGAACTTGTCCATGGTTGCCTTGTAAGCCTGGCTCATCTGACAGGTGACAATGATGTGCAACCCGATATCTGCCGCCGCCGGCAATAACGGGGCCAGCGGTGCCATCGGCGGCATCCCCCCGGCGGCTCCCACGATCATGTGCCAATCGTCGACCAGAAGCACGACGTCAAATCCGCTCCACCACGAACGCGAGCGTAGCTGCGCCGTCGTCAGGTCGGTCGGCGGCAACCGCTTCTTCAGGTTGACCGCCAGTGCTTGAACGGCCTCGTCTAGCGACGCGCTGTTGCGGTTGATCGCGCCGGCGCCCAGCAGATGGGTGTCCGGCACCGCGTCCAGCAGGCCCGAGCGGTAGTCCGCGAGCATGAACCGCACCTGCTGGGGACTGTTTCGGGCACAAATGGCGCGCGCGATCGCGTGGGCAATGGTCGTCTTGCCCGATTTGGCCGCACCGAAGATCAGTAGGTGCGGGTTCGTGTGCATGTGGCAGTGAGCCGGCGTCAGGTCCGTCTCGCGCAAGCCGATCGGAATCTCCCAGCGAGTGCGGTAGTCGGACTCTGGCCCCGGCGGGTTCGGGTCGAGTTCGTGCAGGTGGATACGCTCCGGCAGGACTCGCACCGGAGGTGCCTGTTCGGTGTGCTGGGACGCGATCTGCGTCACCCCCGCGGTGATCGCCTCCACCAGGTTCTCGGCGCTGTGCACGCCGTCGAACCTGGGCACGCCGATCATCAGATGGTGCTTTTCCATCGACACTGCCCGACCCGGACGATTGGCCGGGATCTCGCGGGTAATGCGGTCGATCTGGGTTTCATTGACGTCACCAAGCCGGAACTCGATCTTGGTGCCGAGGTAGTCGCGAACACGCGACTTCAGCTCTGTCCAGCGTGGCGTGGAGATGATGACGTGAACGCCGAACGCCAGCCCCTGGGCGGCCAGATCTTGGACCTGCCCCTCGAGGTCGGGGAACTCGCCGACAAAACCGGGCCATCCGTCGATGATCAGAAAGACGTCGCCGTATGGATCGGCCGCAACGGGTTGACTTGGATCGTCACGCAGCTGCCGGTACATCCCGATCGAGCCCACTCGGTGTTCCTTGAAGGTGGTTTCACGCTGCCGCATGACGGCTTGCATCTCTGCGACCACCCGGTTGACCTTGTCGGGCTCGGACCGATTGGCTACCCCACCGACGTGTGGAAGGTTTTCGAGATAGATCAGCCCGCCGCCACCTAGGTCGATGCAATAGAACTGAACGTTGCGCGGTGAGTGTGTGGCGGCGGCCGACATCACCATCGTCTGCAGCAGCGTCGACTTCCCGGTTTGAGGTGCGCCCCCAATACCGATGTTGCCGCCGGCCCCGGAAACGTCTACGCCCCACACATCCTGTAGATGGCGGCGCGGTTCATCCATGATCCCCAGGGCAAATCGCAGGGGTTGTCGCCGATCACGGGCGATGAGCTCGTTGAGCGGGACCGGATTGGTCAACGGCGGCAGCCACATCTTGTACGCACGCGATTCAGCAGTGCCGAGCTGGTCCAGCACAACCTCGCGCAGCGTCCGTACTTCCGGTTCAGCAGTCATTGGCGCCGCTCCTTCTTATCGCTGAGCTTTGCATCGTCGCCGGCGCGGGTCGTTGGCGCCGCTCCTCCTCATCGCTGCGCTTTGCATCGTCGCCGGCGCGGGCCGTTGGCGCCGCTCCTCCTCATCGCTGCGCTTTGCATCGTCGCCGGCGCGGGTCACGGTGTCGGCGCCTCCTCGAGAACCGGTGCCGCGGTGAACCTGTGAATGCGCGCGGCTTGTCTAGTGGTCTGTTGACCGGGCCCTCCGGCTTCACCATTGGTTTCGACGCCTGCCGCCGGCGGCATGTATGGCCCACTGATGTAGAAGGTGCTGAACTTGACCGGGTCTTCCATGCCGACCCGGAGAAACCCGACACCGCTCTCCTTGTTGGTGATGTACTGCGCCTCCGGTGTGCCGATTACCGCCTTGGATTCATGAGAGCTGGTGGTGCGCAATGCGATTCGATATGTCAGGTTTGGCTCCAGTTTGTCGATGCGAACACCGCCGGTCTGCAGCGACTGGGTAGCCAGCAGCAGATGGACCCTCAGCGACCGCCCGACGCGGCAGATCCGGTCGAACAGCCCGATGAAGTCCGGGTGACTCTGCAACAGCTCGGCGAACTCGTCGACGACGACGAAAAGCGTTGGCAGCGGGGGTAGGTCGGCACCGCGTTCGCGGTACTTCTCGTATTCGGCCACGCCGGACAGGGCTCCGGCCGCGCCGACCTTCATCCCGGCCTGTCGGAGGATCGACTGGCGCCGATCGAGCTCTCCGGTCAACACCTCGCCCATCCGGCTGACGAGCTCGGCTTCCTCGGCCATGTTGGTGACGACAGCGGCAGTGTGCGGAAGCTTTTCCATTCCCAGGAAGGTTGAACCACCTTTGAAGTCGGTGAGCAGGAGATTCACCTGATCTGGATGAGTCATTGCCACCAGCGACAGGATCAGGGTGCGCAGGAATTCGGACTTCCCAGACCCCGTGGTCCCGATGAGCATGCCGTGCGGTCCGGCGCCGAATTCCGCGCCCTCTTTGATGTCCAGGTACATGACGTTGCCGGTCTTTAGTTCATGACCAAACGGGATCTTTAGCCGGTCACGGTCGGTGTCGGTGTACATCCTCCAGCGGGAAGGTGTTATCTCCTCGACACTTTGCGCACCGACCAGCTGGTGCCAGTCGGTGGCCACCTTCTTCTGGACCCGCGACGTCTTGTCGAGGATGGTGCCCGTGATGGACCATCCAGCCAACTTTCGCGCGATACGGCTGGCTTGCTGCGGCGACATCCGATCGGTGACCGATGTCACCTGGCGAAACGATTGGTTAGGGAGCCGGTCATCAGCCGTCCCATCCTCGTGCACCCTGATGCGGTAGGCCGAGCCGCGATGGTTGCCCAACGTGATCACCGTGACACCGGCCCTACCGTCGGGCGGGAATCCAGCCTTGCCGCCGGTCAGGTCGACGACGACTACGT
This sequence comes from Mycobacterium canetti CIPT 140010059, assembly GCF_000253375.1. Taxonomy (NCBI): domain Bacteria; kingdom Bacillati; phylum Actinomycetota; class Actinomycetes; order Mycobacteriales; family Mycobacteriaceae; genus Mycobacterium; species Mycobacterium canetti. Next base: position 4,417,753 of record NC_015848.1, on the reverse strand, counting down.
AGGGGCCGCCGGGAAGCGAATCGGGTGCGTGTGGCCCGCGCGCGGCCAGGTCCGACAGACCTTCCTGGCGCGTGAAGATCAGCCGGGTGGACCCGGCCGCATCGGTTTCGGTCTGGTGCTGCACGTGCGGAAGCCATTTGAGCCAGGACCAGTCGGGGTCATCGGGTTCCTCGGTGAGCACCCGGATCTGCAGCAGGTCCGGTGGGTGGAACACGGCTAGGTGACAGATCATCGCCGTCATCAGGCCGGCTGCCCCCGCCAAGTCCCCGCCGATCGCGATAGTCGGAAAGGTACGGAGTTGCAGCAGTTTCGGGCAGTCATGGATCAATCCATGGGTTCGTAGAAACTTGACCACCCACATATGACTGACCGGCTCCAGGAACGGCTGAGGCGCTGCGCTGGCGGCGGCCAACTCCCCGCCGACGGCCGGCTTCAATAATCGATCCACCGCCGGCTGGTCACCGATACCGATTCGGGTGGCCGCATAGAAGTCGGCGTTGGCCGGCCGGGACCACTGCCGTTGGGTGCCGACGATCGACAACAGATCCTCGGGATGCGGCGCGTGGTAGGAGAAGAACGCCACCTGAGAGGTGGCCGAGGACGTCACCCGGGTGCGTAGTCCTGCCAAATACCGCAGGTACTCCTTGCGGTCGGCGTTGATTTCGGGCACCTTCTTGCCGCCACCACCGGTGCTACCGGCCAGACCGCCGACCATCATCACGATCATCATCAGCGGCATCATCAACATGTACGGCGACAGCTGCCTGGTGCCGCCGGCCACCATGATGGCGATCATGCCGAGCATGGCGCCACCCATCACGTAGGGAAGGATCTTTTGGACGCCCGACGGTGGGATGTCGATACCCAGGTCATCGGGCGGCGTGAGGCTGATCTCGCCCGGGGTCAACCGGGGGCCACGGGTAATGGTGGGAGTGAACTTCTTGGTCGTCATCAGGGGGCTCCGGAGGCTCCGGCGGGAACTTTTCGGGGGCTAGGGTCAGCGGGCAGCGTGTCGTGCTCGAGCAGTGCGGCATCTTTCGATAGCACCGGACCGTCGACCAGGAGACGAACGATCTCCCAGGGCGCGTTTTGGGGTGAACTCAGGCCCAGCGACTTGGCTGTCTCCGCGTTAGGCACCCCATAACGCACGCCCTGTGGATCGATGTAGTACATCGATTCGGTGTATCGAGGATCGGGGGATTGCAGTGCCACGAATTTTCCGCCGTCGAGGTAAACGGTCGCCGTCCCGTGGATCTGCTTGATACCCATGTTCATCGCTGAGGGCGATATCGGCAGATGCCGGCCGGACAGCACCGTCGACTGCGGCGACTGGTCGCCGGCGCTGCGTTGCCATGACCAGCACAGCGCGGGATCCTGCGGCCGGGACACGATCTTGAGCGGTTCATCGGGTAGCGGTGAGGGGTATACGCGTTCGGCGATTCTGACGACCAGACTGGGCACCATTGCCGGTGGCGCGACCAGCCCGTGCGCCTGGGTGGCGCGCAGCGCCGCAGCGGTTGTCGCGTTGACCTGCGCGATGCCGTCGGGCAGCACCACATAGTATTGCGGGCCCTTGTCGGTGTGGATCTGGAAGACCGATCCGATCACTAGATCATCAGGTAGGCCAAGCGAATTGGGCGCGCCCGCCGCCGGTATCGGCGGCAGCTGCCAGGGCCCCATATCAGGCAGCGCGTTGAACATGCCCTCCGAGATCGGGGTTGGCCTGGCCGTCACCGGTATCCCCATCGACGAGGTGAGGGCGCGGTCGGTCAGATCTATGGCGTGGCGTCCCTTAGTTGTGACGATCCAGGTTTGGCCCTGGTAGGACACCAGCACCGCTTCGTGTGACTGGAGCGGATCGATCGAGGCATCGATCTCCAACGGCATCGCGATGACCGCGGTCTGCACTACCGGGGAAGTGGAGTCGGCTCGGGCGACGGTGTCGCATAGGGTCCAGATCGAGGTGCTGCCCGCCAAAACAGGCGTGGCGTAGGGGGCGCCGGGGATTCCAACGGTCTGGCCCATCGGCAGCTTGCTCAGTTCGGAGGACTTCACGGTGGCCGGGTTGGCCGGATTGCCCAGCACCAGCCGCGCCGAAGTCAGGTTGTAGACCGGATGCAACTGTCCGGACAGCAGCACGTAAAGCTGGTTGGTCGCGCGGTCGGTGAACAGGCTGGTGCCGCCGAGTTTGCCTTGTGGTTTGAAGTACGCCAGCAGCGCGGCACCCGCCAGAATCAGGACCGCGACGACGATGCCAAGAGCGATCGAGCGGCTGTAGAACTGCAGCGGGTCGTCAAACATCCGGGTGTCCCGGCGCACGATGGCGTGTTCGAGCCGGCGCAGCAGAAAACGCCAGCCGCTAACCTGAACCTTGGTGGTGAGGCGAAGCCCCATAGTTCATTCTCTCATGTTGAGGTGTGCGTGCACCGCGGCGATAGCCTCCGCCATATCTGAGCCGTTGATCTCGCGAAGCCGGTCTTCGTCGAGGGTGTCGATATCGAGGACCTGGGCTAGACGCATGTCCCGGCATTGCTCGCTGGCCTCCACCAGCTGGCGCGCATACCGACCGTTGCCGGCGACGTCCAGGGCGCGCCGGCCGCGCAACATGCGCTGCTCCAACTGCTTGGCGGCCTGAAGAAAGTTCTCGGCCGCCTCTGCGGTCAACGCCGAATCATCAGCAGCGGCAATGACGTTGGCGATCTCGAGGAGTTCCTCGGGGGAATAGGTGTCGAACTCGATGCGAGTGGCGAACCGCGACCGCAGACCCTCGTTGGTTTCCAGCAGCCGATCTATATCGGAGCTGTACCCGGCGATGATCACCACCAGCCGGTCCCGGTCGTTCTCCATCCGCGCCAGCAGCGTGTCCAGCGCCTCTTGACCGAACGGATCGGTGCGGCCGTCTCTTTCCTGCACCAGCGCATAAGCCTCGTCGATGAAAAGCACCCCGCCCAGCGCCTGATCGATCGTCTTAGCGGTCTTGACCGCCGATTGCCCCTCGTACTCGGCGACGAAGTCCTTCCGGGACGTCTCGACGAGTTTGGGTTCGGCAATGACGCCTAAGCCGGCCAGGATATTGGCCACCACCCGCGCGATCGTGGTCTTGCCGGTACCGGGCGGTCCGGTGAAGATCATGTGCTTGCTGGGCTGGGCGACTTTCATACCCTTGGCGGCGCGGACCCGGGCCATCAGCGTTGCCGCGCGGTAGCGTTCAATCTGATTTTTAACCCGGGTGAGCCCAATTTGGCGGTCGAGTTCGGCTTGGGCCTCGGCGAGCAGCCGCTCCCGGCCGGAGTTGTCGGTCACGACACTGCCCGGATCCCAGGGATCGGCGCGGGATGTGATCTGTTCGGCGGTGGTCGTCTTCAGCCGGTAGGAGGGATCCTTCAGCGCCGCAGCCACTTTGGGCTCGGGGTGAGTGGTCTGTAACCATTCCAGCAGCGCCACCGCGGCGCTTTCGTTGCCCTGGCTGCGCCGTGCCATCGCCAGATACCAGGCGATGGCGCGCGCACACGCCTCACCGGCGGGCGAGTCATTGGCCTCGGTGAGTCGGCGTTCGGCTTCGGTGAACAAGCCCAGGTTTGCCGCGGCAACCCCGTGCGCCACACCGGCCGCGCCGGCCAAAAACTTGTCCGGCCATTTCCCAGCACTCTTGACCTGGTCGATCACGTCGGTCCAGCGTTCGGCCGCGCCGTAGACAACCGCCTTCATCCACGCCACCAGGTGCTCGGAACCCGCGACCGGGGCGGCCTCTAAGGCCTCCATGGCGTCGGCGTAATTGCCTTGCGCTGCCTCGCATGCGGCAAAGCCCATGGTGATCGCTAGCGGCGAGGTGACCGGGTAGGTGATATCGCCGTAGAGCCCCCCGATGGCGATCCTGGCGTTTAACGTGCTCATCGAGATCTGGACCGATCCCGACAACTGTCCGAAATTGCGGCGCGAATACCAGGCGCGAAACAGCGTCACCCGGTCGGTGTCCCCACACCGGATCCGGCCGATCCATGCGTCGCAAGCGGATTCGTCGTAGTTGGTGATCTCGGTGAACAGATCTAGCGACCGCGCCTCCGACATCGGCAACATGCTCACGGCGCTTTCGAACAGACTGGCCAAGCGATCAGTCATCGGCCTTGTACCGGGAGGTGTAGTCGACATCGTAGCGGGTGGCGAACACTTCGGCTTCGGCTGCGGCAGCCTCTTCCGGCGTCGGCAGATTCAGGGTCATCCCCACGAATTCCCGCAGCAGGGCGCTGCCTTCTGCGTCTTCGTCGGTCAGTTCACCGATGTTCTCCACCATGAACGTGTACTGCGACGCCCGCGCCTTTTGGCGGGCCAGATCGGCAATAACGAAGATCTCGTCGGCCAGCTGCGCTTCGGACATGCTGGTCGCCTTGTCCGTCAGCTCGACGTGCTGGATTCTGCCGTCCATCAGGGTTGAGACCGACACCGACCCTTGAGGGTTGGTCACCGTGAACAACTCCAGCTCCGGCTCCTCGTCGCGTTCGGTGAGCGCATGGAGGGCGTCCAGGTCGCCTTCAGCGTCATCGGTCTGCACCGGCGCATAGTCGTCTAAGGCGTCCAGCGGCGACGCCTCGTTGGTGTGGGCGGCGGAGAAATCGAGGGCGTCGAGATCACCGTGGTCGTCGTCGTTGCCCGGCGGGTCCACCATGGCGTCCCTTTCTGAAGTCGTAGCGGAGATGTGAGGGGTCAGCCTCGGGAGGAGGCTTGTGCGTGATCTGAGGTGTGATCTAGCCAAGCGCCCGCAGGGAGCAGCTCTAGCAAGCCGTCCAGCGCACGCTCCAAGTTCTGCTGAGTGCCGGGCAGGAAGCTTCCGTACAGGTCGCCTCCAACACGGCGGGGAAGCGACACCAGCCTACCGAGCTTGGAGTCCAGGACGCCAGCGGCGGCGTCGGTCTGCGTCGTGGTGCCGCCGGGGTGGCGTTGGCTGGCAACGATCTCCACCCAGCCGGTCGGGTTACCCACGATCTCGGCATAGACGCGGGCCGAGGCCGGTGCGATACCGTATTGCGTCAATTGGGACGCGGTTGTGCATTCGGCTAGCTCGGTTGCCACACCCGTCAGGGGTTCGACGTTGGCGGGTTCGGCGGGCCCCAGCACCGCTGTCACCATGCCCGCCAAGCCGACCTGCGGCGCCACCAACTGCAGCACCAGCATGTCGCCGTCGCGCGCCGCGATCACATGGCGGTCGCCCCTGCGGCACACGACGAAGCGCACCATGACGCCGCCAATGTCGCGCCGCCACCAGCGACCCTCCAAGGTCCGATCTGGCCTGCCCAGGGTTTCGACCATCTCCGCGACCGTCGGTTGGGGCTCCCCGTGGACGTCGAGCACCCCTTGCGCTGTGAGGTCACGCTGCACCTGTTCCCAGACGATGTCTCGCAGATCCTCTTGCGGGATATTCGGCCGAATCCCAAGCGTGACAGGGAAATCAACCAGGTGTAACCGATCGGCGATCACCAACATGCCGTCGATGGTTACCTCGACGCCGACCACGTTGTCGGCGGTGCCCGCGCGGCCTGCAGCGGACGGACCCGTCATGATCAACCGAAAATCTTGTCGATAACACCGGCTAGGCCATCGTCGGCCTTGAGGTAGGCGCCGGCGGCTGCGAGCAGATTATTGGCCAGTCCGCTGGTGACTCCCTGCAAACCCGTGCCCGTGCTGCTACGGGTGGTCTCAAACTCTTGCAGCGTGTCATTGAATTTCGACGTGAACGAACCATGGGTAAGCTGAACTCGTCCGCTAATCCCGGCGACCGTATCGGTCGCCCTTTTGATATCACCCACGATCTCGTTGTGCATGCCCGCCAGCACCTTCAGGAACGAAGGCACGACACCGAGAAATCCGGTCATGGGTTGAACCCTCCTCTACGTTTAACTTTCTACTCGCTATGGCTTCGACTCGCTATGGCACAGACCTGCTGGCGACTCGGTGTCCGATCAAAGGACGGTCCCCTCCTGCCCCCGTTGGCTGGCTGCGGTGCCAGCGTCGATGGGTGCACGCTCCGCCTCGGCCACGCCTGCGGCCGCGCCTTCCTCGTCTTCCTTCTTGTCGCTCACGAGGGTGGCGTGCTGCTGGCCTCCTTGCTGGGCCTGCGACGAGATCAGTTGCGCTTGTTGGCTGCCCATGCTGGCCAGTTGGCTGGGGCCACCGCCGGCCGCCACGAGCTGTTGCAGCTGACCCATGGTGGCGGTCACCTGACCCACGGTGGGCAAACTGGCAAAGCTGAGCAGATTGCCAAAACCCAAGCTGGGCAGGCCGGCGAAGCCGCCCAAGAAGTCAGGCAAAGCGGCCAGCTCAGTCCAGGTGGGTAACTTGCCCAAATCGCCTACGCCGGGCAGCAGGTCGCCCAGACCCGGCAAGCCGGGGAACAAGTTAGGAATGCTGGGCAACCCGGGCAGTGCGGGGAACCCGGGGATGGCGGGGAACTCCGGGAACCCGGGGAGCCCGGGGAAACCGGGTAGGGAGGGGAACCCGGGGAACCCTGGGAACGACGGGAGGTCGGGGAACAACGGGCTGCCGGGGGTGGGCGGCCATTTGAAGTCGGGTAGGCCCGGGATGTCGGGCAGGCCGGGGATCGGAATGTCGGGCAACTTCGGCGGCCAGAGGCCGTCGATGATGTCGGGCAGGCTGGGCAACCCGGGCAGGCCGGGGAACTTTGGCAAGGTCGTCAACATCTCGATCAGCCTGCCGAGAATTCCCCTCAGGTTGGTCGCATTCATCAGCGTCATAATCGTTAGATAGAGCAATGCGCCGCCGACAACGGCCATCGCGATGCCGGACATAGGGATTGCGAGCTCCCACGACCACAAGTGGCCGAGCAGCGGAATCTTTTCGAGGCCCTTACAAACCTTGTAGACACCGTCAATCATCTTCTTCATGGCCCGCAGGACGTCGCGCGTATCGGAGACGTATTTGGCCTGATTCGAGATCATGTTGCCGGTTAATTTGTCGAGATCGCCCATCACCTGTGCGCGAAGTTGTTGCGCGATGTTCTGGTTTAGGTAAGCTTCCGCCGCTTGGCCGATCCAGTTGGTGCCCGGAATGGCGAGTCCCATTTTGTCGCTGATTTGTTTGAACAGCGACGAACCGGTGTTGAAAATGTCGCCTGGGTCGGGGATTCCCTCTCCAAGCAAGAGTAACTGGCCCCAAATAAAGTTACTCGTCGTCTTGCAAAGACCGCTACCCGATGCCATTTATGTGTTTCCTTACGCTCGCCGTTCCGGTGCGCCATCATTATCTGCACCTTTGCACTGCACATTGAGCTTAGCAGCGCTCGGAGGGGGGTTGGTGCACGAATTTTTTGGTGACGCTGGCGTTTTCAAGTTCGCGGCACGATGGAACGCACCGTCAAACGCCGGAGAACGCGCGCGTTCCCCGGACCGTTGAACTTGAGCGTTACGGCGTGCCTGTACTTGTGGGACGCTCGGAGCCGACCTCAATTGATCTGACGGATCAGTGCTTCGATCGCTTCGGTGGCCTCGGCTGGCAACTCTTCCTCGGCTTCGGCGCCGACGATCATTTCTTCTGCGACGCCGGCCGCTTGGGCAGTCTCCAGGGTGGAAAGGTTCGCGCGCCGCCGTGCGGCATATAAGCGCTGCGCCAGTGTGGCACCAGGGGCGGTTGCTCCCAGCCTCATTAATTCGTCGTGGTGGCGACGTACCGCGCCCAACGCCTTGATCAATTCCGGGGTAATCCGGCTGATGCGGGTTGCTTGGACGGCAATCGCCTCGAGCTGGCGCAAATCAGCAAGGATCGGCGCGGCACGTTCGGTGAACTCGGGGTCCTCGGTCGCCGGCAACGCTGCGATAGCCAGACTGCAGCCGTCTACGGCGGCGGTGACAGCCTGCGCGATCAAGGACGCCGGGCCGTCGGCAGGCCGGAGTCCGGGGGACGCGTCGGGGTTTGTTGCGGGCTCGGTGGGCTCGCCCCGACGGATTCGCGCGATGGTTCCAGCGGGCCACTGCAGCACTTCTTCGAGTTTTGCCCGGGTCCGTTCCCGGGGCCAACTACGGCCTTTCTCGAACGCGATGAGCGCGCCCGCGTTGATGATCCCGTCGGCCGCCAAGCTGCGTTGGCTGATGTCAAGTTCACGACGGCGCGCAGCCGCGGCCGCCCCTGCGCGAACCACGCCGGGGTCCGGTGCGACCGGCGCAGCGTTGTGCGCCGGGTCGTCCGACAGGTCCGCTGATGGTTGTACGCGGCCGTGCTGTGCAGCGGAATCCGACGGCCTGACGACTTCGAACGTCAACGCCTTGCCTCCAGGGGGATCGCCGAATCGGATTAGGGTCTTATCGCTGACGGTCACCGAGCTGCCGCGTCGTCCGCCGACGAACATACCTCTCGGGATGTTGCCGACGATCCGCCACCGTCCATCATCGGATACCGCTCGCAGATGTGTCTGAGAGATTCGAGAATCGTCGATCTGGGTGCCGACTCGGCACGAGTGGCCAATGATCGCGACACCGCGACGGGGCTCAATCACGTCTGATGTGCCGCCGCTGCACGCGACCAGCGGCGCCGGTCCGACAGTCGACCCTGCTTTAGACATCTGCGTTGATCCCTTATTCGCGGGTACTAGCCGGGATGGTGGGCAGACTTTCCGCTCGCCCGCCATCCTAACCGTTGCACCCTTCTACTGCTATGACTTCGCTACATTTTGGATCTAGCGACGCGACAGCCGCTATGGAAATAGTTTCCTAGCCAAACCGAACTGCCGCTACGGTTCACTTTACACCTGAACTGTCGCATGTCAGAACACTTTTCCTGGAAGATCTGCCCGAAGGGGTCGGATACGCGCCGGCGAGGCCAGATACACAGCTGATTAACAGGATCTATGCCCTGGTACTCGGCGGTGCGCGCACTAGACTCGGAGCTCGCCGAACCGGAGCCGCAGCACCGCTAGGCAGGCAGAGGAGGAAACTGTTGCATCGCTATGGTTAATGCGATACGCTTTCGCGGCAGAGGCTACAACCTGCAACGCTTTCTGGAGGAACGTAGACATGACAGTAACCGCCCTGTATGAGGTCCCGCTCGGCGTTTGCACGCAAGATCCCGATCGTTGGACGACGACTCCCGACGACGAGGCCAAGACCCTGTGCCGGGCTTGCCCGCGCCGGTGGCTGTGTGCACGCGACGCCGTCGAGTCCGCGGGTGCGGAAGGGCTGTGGGCAGGGGTCGTAATTCCCGAATCAGGCCGGGCGCGGGCATTCGCGTTGGGCCAGCTGCGATCCCTGGCCGAGCGCAACGGTTACCCGGTGCGCGACCACCGGGTGTCTGCCCAATCGGCATGACGCAACCGCCGCCTGGACCGCTGGTTCGAGGGGTCTGCGGAACAGTGGCGGTGAGATGCCCTGGATGTGGACAGCGCGAGAACATCGACAAGATTTCTCGCGCTGTCCACAGTGCGCGCCGCGTTGCGCCCGCCAGGATTCGACGATGGGCGCCGAGATTGACGTTTTGCAGGCCTGCGCTCGGGCGATCCTGCTGTTGCCGACCGGGTCAGCCAGCCAGGTCACCGGGGCGGGCTGCCGTGTGCGTCGGCGGGTCGCGACGCGAAGTACGCCGTCACCGTCGCGGCGACCTGCAGGATTTTCAGCCGCGTCGTCGGGGCCATTTCGTGGCTCATATCGATGACCCCCCCGGGCCGCAAATGGGGATCGAAGGGCACCTCGACCACAGGCTGCCCGTGGTCGATGAATTCCTGGGCCAGCAATGACTTGGTGCGCTTGTCGGCGTGTCCGTCCGAATCGTTGAGCACCACGATGCTGCGTCGCAACAAACCTGTCAGGCCGTAATCCGACAGCCATTCGATGGTCTTGGCGGCAGCGGAGGCACCATCCGCCCAGGGCGAGGACACCACGATCAGAGCATCCACATCGCGCAATACTTCCTGGGTGACCGCCGCCTCCATGGAGGAACCGCAGTCGATCACCGAGATTGCGAAATGGTGATCCAACCTTAGGGCGGCTTCGCGGTAGATGGCCGGATCGAGCACCCGGCGCGGACCGGATGCCGGCTGGCCTGCCAGGACGTACAGTCCCGCGGAATTTCGGCCCAGGCGCGCGGTGATATCGGTGAAGGACCGCAGATTCGTGTCGGTGGTCAGCTCCCAGAACGAACCAGCTGCTCGAGGATCGATTCGGCTGCTCAGCCTGCCGAAGGCGGTGTCGGCGTCGATCCCGACGATACGGTCCTGCTGGCGCAGTTCGGCAAGGATCGATCCGACGCACGCCGCAACCGACGTCTTTCCCACACCTCCTTTGCCCAGCACGGCGACCTTGTGGTTGCCATGCAGGACGGTTCGTATCGTTGCTTCGAATTGGGCCTCCTGGCGCTGCATGCCCGACCGGCCCAGGCCGACAAGGCCAAAGGTGACCAGCCGCACCATGTGTCGCCAACCACGCTCGCCGGGTCGCGTCCGACTGCGTATCGGCGCCAGGGCGGGGTCGGCCCAGGTGCTCGGTGGCGGGGCCTCCGGCTGGCGTGGCCAAGCCGGGTCCGGCAATGGACGCAGTGGAGCTGAAGGCAGGCGCGGCGGCCCTGGTGGCGTAGCGGCAGCAGCGTGCCGGCCAGGCGGTGGCGCGGGGCAGCGATCTCCGGACGGCGGACGGGGCGAGTATCCCCGCGGGGTGCCGGGCTGGTGTGGTCGGATCCGATCGCGCAGGAATTCGTCACGCTCGTACATAGGCTCCTCAGGTGACAGGCGATCGATTGTCGCGCCGGTGGCCGGCTGAGGCGAGCTCGCGGCTGATGAGCCCCACGGTAAGATCGCCCATGCCGGACGCCGACCAATATCGTCCCGTATCGGCTAGCTCCCTGGACTGACTGCTGGCTGTCTAGACGCCCTTTTTAGACCCCTTTTAGTATCGCGCAAACTCTGGGGGGTTGCGCTGGGTAGTCGTCGCGGCGGCATCGCCATGCAACAACACAGATACCCGCCGTTCCGGCGGTTGTTCCCACCGGCGCAAGTGGCGAAACAGCGGTGCTCCGGATTTCACAGCAAACGTATCTAAGCATTTCCTGTGGCTAGCGATCAGACCGCCACGCAGCTAGCGCAGCCGGATTTGGACGAGGAAAAATGCATGTGACGATACGGTCGGTTGCTGGCCACGCGGCAGCTACGGTGCCGCCGGCTGACGAGTTAGTATTGGGAAAGTTGGCATGTCAAGCGGGTTTTGTCATATCGTTTTACGACTTGTCGAGTCCGATTCCAGGGCCAAGCGTTCACTGCTGCACGGACGAAGCCCCGACCGGATCACGCCCGCTTGACGGACAGCCTATCGACAAGACCGAAGGGGTCTTGCCCGCTACCTCCGGGTGCGGCCCCGTCGAATCCGCAAAGGCGGCCGCGCAGAAAGTCTGCTGAAGGGTTAGGTGGGTATGACGCCTAAGCGCGTCGGGTTGTATAACCCCGCGTTCGAACACGATTCGTGCGGGGTTGCCATGGTTGTGGACATGCACGGCCGTCGTAGCCGCGACATCGTGGACAAGGCGATCACCGCCCTGCTCAACCTCGAGCATCGGGGCGCGCAAGGCGCCGAACCCCGCAGCGGTGACGGCGCGGGCATCCTGATTCAGGTTCCGGACGAATTCCTTCGCGAAGCCGTGGATTTCGAGTTGCCTGCCCCAGGCAGCTATGCCACGGGTATCGCGTTCTTGCCGCAGTCATCTAAAGACGCCGCCGCGGCCTGCGCCGCCGTACAGAAAATCGCCGAGGCCGAGGGGCTGCAAGTCCTGGGTTGGCGCAGCGTCCCCACCGACGACTCATCGCTGGGCGCGCTGTCCCGTGATGCCATGCCCACCTTCCGGCAGGTGTTCTTGGCTGGCGCGTCCGGCATGGCGTTGGAGCGGCGCTGCTATGTGGTCCGCAAGCGGGCCGAGCATGAACTCGGCACCAAGGGTCCGGGTCAAGACGGGCCGGGCCGGGAAACCGTGTACTTCCCGAGCCTGTCTGGCCAGACGCTCGTCTACAAGGGCATGCTGACCACCCCGCAGCTCAAGGCCTTCTACCTCGATTTGCAGGACGAGCGACTGACCAGCGCGCTAGGCATCGTGCACTCGCGGTTCTCCACGAACACTTTCCCGTCCTGGCCGCTGGCGCATCCATTCCGGCGGATCGCGCACAACGGGGAGATCAACACCGTCACCGGTAACGAGAACTGGATGCGGGCCCGCGAGGCGCTGATCAAGACCGACATCTTTGGGTCGGCGGCCGATGTCGAAAAGCTGTTCCCGATCTGTACCCCGGGTGCCTCGGACACCGCGCGCTTCGACGAGGTGCTCGAACTGCTGCACCTGGGCGGACGCAGCCTGGCCCACGCGGTGCTGATGATGATCCCTGAGGCCTGGGAGCGCCACGAGTCGATGGACCCCGCGCGGCGGGCGTTTTACCAGTATCACGCCTCGTTGATGGAGCCGTGGGACGGCCCGGCGTCGATGACGTTCACCGACGGCACCGTCGTGGGCGCCGTGCTGGACCGCAATGGCCTACGCCCGTCGCGAATCTGGGTCACCGACGACGGTTTGGTGGTGATGGCTTCCGAGGCCGGTGTGTTGGACCTGCATCCGTCGACGGTGGTGCGCCGGATGCGGCTGCAGCCGGGCCGGATGTTCTTGGTGGACACCGCGCAGGGCCGCATCGTCTCCGATGAGGAGATCAAGGCCGACCTGGCGGCCGAGCATCCGTATCAGGAGTGGCTTGACAACGGACTAGTTCCGCTCGACGAATTGCCGGAGGGCAAAGACGTGCGGATGCCCCACCATCGAATCGTCATGCGGCAGTTGGCATTCGGCTATACCTACGAGGAGCTCAACCTGCTGGTAGCGCCGATGGCTCGGCTCGGTGCCGAGCCAATCGGGTCGATGGGCACCGACACTCCAGTTGCGGTGTTGTCGCAGCGTCCGCGCATGCTCTACGACTACTTCCATCAGCTGTTCGCCCAGGTGACCAACCCGCCGTTGGACGCCATCCGCGAGGAGGTGGTGACCAGCCTGCAGGGCACCACCGGCGGCGAACGTGACTTGCTCAACCCGGACGAGAACTCCTGCCACCAGATCGTGCTGCCCCAGCCGATTCTGCGTAACCACGAGCTGGCCAAGCTGGTCAGCCTCGATCCCAACGACAAGGTCAATGGGCGCCCACATGGATTGCGGTCCAAGGTGATTCGCTGTCTGTACCGGGTCTCCGAGGGAGGTGCTGGGCTGGCTGCCGCGCTGGAAGAGGTACGTGGCGCGGCGGCGGCGGCAATCGCCGACGGCGCTCGGATCATCATCTTGTCCGACCGCGAGTCCGACGAGGAAATGGCTCCGATACCGTCGCTGCTCGCCGTTGCGGGAGTGCACCACCACCTGGTTCGGGAACGGACCCGCACCCAAGTGGGTCTGGTGGTCGAGTCCGGTGATGCCCGCGAGGTGCACCACATGGCCGCGCTGGTCGGATTCGGCGCGGCCGCGATCAACCCCTACCTGGTGTTCGAGTCGATCGAGGACATGCTCGACCGCGGTGTTATCGAGGGCATCGACCGTACGGCGGCGCTGAACAACTACATCAAAGCCGCAGGTAAGGGTGTGCTGAAAGTGATGTCGAAGATGGGCATCTCGACGCTGGCCTCCTACACCGGTGCGCAACTGTTCCAGGCTGTCGGCATCTCCGAGCAAGTGCTCGACGAATACTTCACCGGGCTTACCTGCCCCACCGGCGGGATCACCCTGGATGACATCGCGGCCGATGTCGCAGCCCGGCACCGGCTGGCCTATCTGGACCGGCCGGACGAACGCGCTCACCGCGAACTCGAGGTGGGTGGGGAATACCAGTGGCGCCGCGAGGGCGAGTACCACCTGTTCAACCCGGAGACTGTGTTCAAGCTGCAGCACTCCACGCGAACCGGCCAGTACAAGATCTTCAAGGAGTACACCCGTCTGGTCGACGACCAGAGCGAGCGGATGGCATCGCTGCGTGGTCTGCTCAAGTTCCGTACCGGGGTTCGTCCTCCAGTCCCGCTGGACGAGGTCGAGCCGGCCAGCGAAATCGTCAAGCGCTTCTCAACGGGGGCGATGAGCTACGGCTCGATTTCCGCTGAAGCGCACGAGACGCTGGCCATCGCAATGAACCGGCTTGGTGCCCGGTCAAACTGTGGTGAAGGCGGCGAGGACGTCAAGCGATTTGACCGCGACCCCAACGGGGATTGGCGCCGAAGCGCCATTAAGCAGGTAGCCTCCGCACGGTTTGGCGTCACCTCGCATTACCTGACCAGCTGCACCGACCTCCAGATCAAGATGGCGCAGGGCGCGAAACCTGGTGAGGGAGGTCAGCTTCCGGGGCACAAGGTGTACCCTTGGGTGGCCGAGGTCCGGCACTCCACGCCCGGTGTCGGTCTGATCTCACCGCCGCCCCACCACGACATCTACTCCATTGAGGATCTGGCGCAGCTGATCCACGACCTAAAGAACGCCAATCCATCCGCGCGGGTACACGTCAAGCTGGTCTCCGAAAACGGGGTAGGGACGGTTGCGGCTGGCGTTTCCAAAGCCCACGCCGACGTGGTCTTGATCTCAGGGCACGATGGTGGCACCGGCGCGACCCCGCTGACATCGATGAAGCACGCCGGAGCACCCTGGGAGTTGGGTCTGGCTGAGACACAGCAGACGTTGCTGCTCAACGGGTTACGTGATCGAATTGTGGTCCAGGTGGACGGTCAGCTCAAGACGGGTCGCGATGTGATGATCGCTACGCTGCTCGGGGCAGAAGAGTTCGGATTCGCGACCGCGCCGTTGGTAGTGGCCGGCTGCATCATGATGCGGGTGTGCCACCTGGACACGTGCCCGGTTGGTGTGGCCACCCAGAATCCGTTGCTCCGGGAGCGGTTCACCGGGAAGCCCGAGTTCGTGGAGAACTTCTTCATGTTCATCGCCGAGGAAGTCCGGGAATATTTGGCGCAGTTGGGCTTCCGCACTGTGAACGAGGCGGTTGGACAGGCAGGTGCGCTGGACACCACGCTGGCACGCGCGCACTGGAAGGCGCATAAGCTGGATCTGGCGCCGGTGCTCCACGAGCCGGAGTCGGCCTTCATGAATCAGGATCTGTACTGCAGTTCGCGCCAGGATCACGGTCTAGACAAGGCGCTCGATCAGCAGCTGATCGTGATGAGCAGGGAAGCACTGGATTCCGGCAAGCCGGTCCGCTTCTCCACCACCATAGGCAATGTCAACCGCACGGTGGGCACCATGCTCGGCCACGAGCTGACGAAGGCCTATGGCGGCCAAGGCTTGCCGGACGGAACCATCGATATCACGTTCGACGGATCCGCGGGAAACAGCTTCGGAGCCTTCGTGCCCAAGGGAATTACCTTGCGGGTGTATGGCGACGCCAATGACTACGTCGGCAAAGGGCTATCCGGTGGCCGGATTGTGGTGCGGCCGTCGGATGACGCGCCGCAGGATTATGTCGCCGAGGACAACATCATCGGGGGCAATGTGATTCTGTTCGGCGCAACCAGTGGCGAGGTTTACCTGCGCGGTGTGGTAGGCGAACGGTTCGCGGTGCGCAATTCCGGGGCCCACGCCGTGGTAGAGGGTGTCGGCGATCACGGCTGCGAGTACATGACCGGCGGCAGGGTTGTCATTCTGGGCCGCACCGGCCGTAACTTTGCGGCGGGTATGTCCGGCGGTGTGGCCTATGTTTACGATCCCGACGGTGAACTGCCGGCCAACCTCAACTCGGAGATGGTCGAACTCGAGACCCTCGACGAGGATGACGCGGACTGGCTGCACGGCACCATACAAGTGCACGTCGACGCTACCGATTCCGCTGTCGGCCAGCGGATTCTGTCCGACTGGTCGGGACAGCAGCGCCACTTCGTCAAGGTGATGCCGCGTGACTACAAACGGGTCCTGCAGGCGATCGCCCTGGCTGAACGTGACGGCGTTGATGTCGACAAGGCGATCATGGCGGCTGCGCATGGCTGATCCGGGCGGCTTCCTCAAATACACCCACCGGAAATTGCCGAAGCGACGGCCGGTCCCGCTGCGGCTGCGAGACTGGCGGGAAGTCTACGAGGAATTCGACAACGAGAGCCTGCGCCAACAGGCGACCCGCTGCATGGATTGCGGCATTCCGTTCTGTCACAACGGATGTCCGCTGGGTAACTTGATCCCGGAATGGAACGATCTGGTCCGCCGGGGCCGCTGGCGGGACGCAATCGAACGGCTGCACGCCACCAACAACTTCCCCGACTTCACCGGCCGGTTGTGCCCGGCGCCGTGCGAGCCGGCGTGTGTGCTGGGCATCAACCAGGATCCGGTGACGATCAAGCAGATCGAGCTGGAGATCATCGACAAGGCCTTCGACGAAGGATGGGTGCAACCACGTCCGCCGCGGAAGCTGACCGGGCAAACGGTTGCTGTGGTGGGTTCGGGGCCGGCGGGTTTGGCCGCCGCCCAGCAACTCACCCGGGCGGGTCACACCGTCACCGTTTTCGAGCGCGAAGACCGCATCGGCGGGCTGCTGCGTTACGGCATCCCGGAATTCAAGATGGAAAAGCGGCATCTTGATCGGCGTTTGGACCAAATGCGCTCCGAAGGAACCGAATTCCGGCCGGGCGTCAACGTCGGGGTCGACATTAGCGCCGAAAAGCTGCGCGCTGATTTCGATGCGGTCGTATTGGCCGGTGGCGCAACCGCTTGGCGCGAGCTGCCGATTCCCGGCCGCGAGCTGGAGGGCGTCCATCAGGCGATGGAGTTTCTGCCGTGGGCCAACCGGGTGCAAGAAGGAGATGACGTCCTCGATGAGGACGGGCAGCCGCCGATCACCGCAAAGGGCAAGAAGGTCGTCATCATCGGTGGCGGCGACACCGGGGCGGACTGCCTGGGTACCGTGCACCGCCAGGGCGCGATCGCCGTGCACCAGTTCGAGATCATGCCGCGTCCACCGGATGCCCGCGCCGAATCCACCCCATGGCCGACTTACCCGCTGATGTATCGGGTATCGGCCGCGCATGAGGAGGGTGGCGAGCGGGTGTTCTCGGTCAACACCGAGGCGTTCGTCGGCACGGACGGGCGCGTGAGCGCGCTGCGGGCACACGAAGTGACCATGCTGGATGGCAAGTTCGTCAAGGTTGAGGGCTCCGACTTCGAGCTCGAAGCCGACCTGGTGTTGCTGGCGATGGGTTTCGTCGGCCCGGAACGGGCGGGCCTGTTGACCGACCTCGGAGTGAAGTTCACCGAGCGTGGGAACGTGGCCCGTGGCGACGACTTCGACACCTCGGTTCCTGGTGTGTTCGTAGCCGGTGACATGGGCCGGGGCCAGTCATTGATCGTCTGGGCGATTGCCGAGGGCCGGGCCGCTGCCGCGGCCGTAGACCGGTACTTGATGGGTTCCAGTGCCCTGCCGGCGCCTGTTAAGCCGACCGCTGCACCGCTTCAATAATCACTAGAGTCACATCAGAAACATTTGATAATTGCTCGGCGCGCCGTTCACTGTTTGCCAGCTCCGAGGTGTCTAATGAGTCGATGTGGGCTTCGTCACATAGAGGTTTAATGTGAGGTGCCAGTCGAGTTGTCCGATCGCAGGAGTGTCGCTGTGCGTACCAACCCAGTACCCCGGTCACGGATGGGGCGAATCGCCTGGTCATGGTTTCGCCACCCGGTCAAAAGCCACGAGTTCCCCGCCAAGAACGAGCGCCTGATAACCACTGAAGAGCTGTTGCGCTTCGCTGTGTAGTCAACCTGATACGTGCCCGAGTGTGCACCACAGCTTGTTTGCTCCGCTTTATCAGATTGTTATCTAGGGCAATGGCGCCCCAGGCCGCGACGGCATCTGGGCCTAGGTCCCAACTAAACTCAGTGAAGCGATGAACTGTGCCCTCGGATTTGATACGAAACCCATCCTGTTGGCGAGTGATGTCACCCATGGCGCGCGCCGTGCCACCGCGAACCAATTCGAGCGTCCCGCAAAGGGTGCGGGGGTGTTAATGGCGTTGCTCATCCTCGGCGAAATGGCCGGCTTCGCGGTGGTTGTCACCGGGGTCGTCTTCGGGCAACTGGTGTGAGCCCGATAATGGACCCGGTAACAGCGCTGCGGCAGATCGCCTATTACAAGGACCGGAACCGCCACGACCCGAGGCGGGTGATGGCCTATCGCAATGCCGCCGACATTATCGAGGGCCTTGACGACGCGGCGCGGCAGCGGCACGGCCAGGCCAACAGCTGGCAGTCGCTGGCGGGTATCGGTCCCAAAACCGCGAAAGTCATCGCCCAGGCCTGGTCTGGCCGCGAGCCGGACCTGCTGGCTGAATTACGCGCTGACGCTGAGGATCTCGGTGGAGGGGCGATCCGTGCCGCATTGCGCGGGGATCTGCATCTGCATTCGAACTGGTCGGACGGGTCCGCGCCGATCGAGGAGATGATGGCCACCGCGGCGGCGCTAGGTCACCAGTACTGCGCATTGACCGATCACTCACCGCGGTTGACGATCGCCAACGGCCTGTCTCCGGACCGGTTGCGCAAGCAGCTGGACGTGATCGACGAGCTGCGCGAGAAGTTCGCGCCGCTGCGCATCCTGACCGGGATCGAGGTCGACATCCTCGAAGACGGGAGCTTGGACCAGGAACCCGAGATGCTGGACCGCCTCGACATCGTGGTGGCCAGCGTGCACTCCAAGCTGTCGATGGATTCGGCAGCGATGACGCGACGGATGGTGCGCGCCGTGGCCAACGGTCACACCGACGTGCTGGGCCACTGCACCGGCCGGCTGATCGCCGGCAATCGTGGCATCCGGCCAGAATCGAAGTTCGATGCAGAGGCGGTGTTCACCGCCTGCCGTGAGCACGGCACCGCCGTGGAGATCAACTCCCGTCCGGAACGCCGAGACCCACCGACGCGCCTGTTGCACCTAGCGCGCGACATCGGCTGCGTGTTCAGCATCGACACCGACGCGCACGCACCCGGCCAGCTGGACTTCCTCGGCTACGGCGCCCAGCGCGCCTTGGACGCGGAGGTGCCCGCCGACCGGATCGTCAACACCTGGCCGGCCGACACGCTCCTGGCGTGGACCGGGTCGCATTAGCCCGCTGTCGGCCACGAACACCGCGGTACCAGGCGGCAACGCCACGTGTCCGACATGCGAATGCACCCGCTCCTATATGACCGCACGCCATTGCCTACCCAAGGCGCCACTTCGGCTGCCAGATCGTCCACCGGACCTCCGTGAGATCTGCATGCCGCTTTGGCACTGAGCATCGACCGAGCACCCCCGACCGAGTGCGGCTTAGCGGTTCTCGCCGTAAATGCTGGTCACCCAGATGTGCACCAGCGTATCCAGCACGCGGGCTTCCGGCACCGAGGGCTGTTCGCCGGCGAATGACGCGAACAGCGTCCGCTCGTTCATCAGGTTGAGCGCTGTGGCCAGTTCATGGGCCGGCAGGGTGCGCGGCGCCGCGCCTCGGTCGCGTTCGGCGTCGATCACGGCGGCCGTGTAGGCGATCCACTTCTGCATAAACGTCGACCACAGTTCGGCGACTTCGACACTGGTTGCCCTGGCGGCCTGACCGGCTCGGGTTACCGCCTTGTGCGACCCGAATGTCTCGAAGAACACGTTGATCCCGGTGCGCCACATGTTCTCGCGGTCGGTGTCGGCGGGATTCTCGGCAAGGGTCTGTAGGGCCATGTCGGCTTGATTGACCACCCGGTCCAGCAGGGTCAGCAGCACCGCTTCCTTGGATGGGAAATAGAAGTAGAACGTCGGCCTCGAGATACCGGCGCCCTTGGCCAGATCGTCGACCGAGATATCGGCCAGCGGACGGTCC
The DNA here is from genome assembly GCF_000253375.1 of Mycobacterium canetti CIPT 140010059. Taxonomy (NCBI): domain Bacteria; kingdom Bacillati; phylum Actinomycetota; class Actinomycetes; order Mycobacteriales; family Mycobacteriaceae; genus Mycobacterium; species Mycobacterium canetti. The sequence goes on along the minus strand of NC_015848.1, from coordinate 4,397,936 downwards.
TCGAGAAGGTTCTCGGCGGTGGCGAGGATCGCCAGTTCACGATCGTCGCCGGACGGCCGCGCGGTGCGCCGGCCCCTAGGCAGCGAAGCCTGACTGGCCGCGGAGGTGGTCACCTCTGGCAGCTTACTACGTGTCGATAGTGTCGACATCTCGTTGACGGCCTCGACATTACGTTGATAGCGTGGATCCATGACCGAGCACCTCGACGTTGTCATCGTGGGCGCTGGAATCTCCGGTGTCAGCGCGGCCTGGCACCTGCAGGACCGTTGCCCGACCAAGAGCTACGCCATCCTGGAAAAGCGGGAATCCATGGGCGGCACCTGGGATTTGTTCCGTTATCCCGGAATTCGCTCCGACTCCGACATGTACACGCTAGGTTTCCGATTCCGTCCCTGGACCGGACGGCAGGCGATCGCCGACGGCAAGCCCATCCTCGAGTACGTCAAGAGCACCGCGGCCATGTATGGAATCGACAGGCATATCCGGTTCCACCACAAGGTGATCAGTGCCGATTGGTCGACCGCGGAAAACCGCTGGACCGTTCACATCCAAAGCCACGGCACGCTCAGCGCCCTCACCTGCGAATTCCTCTTTCTGTGCAGCGGCTACTACAACTACGACGAGGGCTACTCGCCGAGATTCGCCGGCTCGGAGGATTTCGTCGGGCCGATCATCCATCCGCAGCACTGGCCCGAGGACCTCGACTACGACGCTAAGAACATCGTCGTGATCGGCAGTGGCGCAACGGCGGTCACGCTCGTGCCGGCGCTGGCGGACTCGGGCGCCAAGCACGTCACGATGCTGCAGCGCTCACCCACCTACATCGTGTCGCAGCCAGACCGGGACGGCATCGCCGAGAAGCTCAACCGCTGGCTGCCGGAGACCATGGCCTACACCGCGGTACGGTGGAAGAACGTGCTGCACCAGGCGGCCGTGTACAGCGCCTGCCAGAAGTGGCCACGGCGCATGCGGAAGATGTTCCTGAGCCTGATCCAGCGCCAGCTACCCGAGGGGTACGACGTGCGAAAGCACTTCGGCCCGCACTACAACCCCTGGGACCAGCGATTGTGCTTGGTGCCCAACGGCGACCTGTTCCGGGCCATTCGTCACGGGAAGGTCGAGGTGGTGACCGACACCATTGAACGGTTCACCGCGACCGGAATCCGGCTGAACTCAGGTCGCGAACTGCCGGCTGACATTATCATTACCGCAACGGGGTTGAACCTGCAGCTTTTTGGTGGGGCGACGGCGACTATCGACGGACAACAAGTGGACATCACCACGACGATGGCCTACAAGGGCATGATGCTTTCCGGCATCCCCAACATGGCCTACACGGTTGGCTACACCAATGCCTCCTGGACGCTGAAGGCCGACCTGGTGTCGGAGTTTGTCTGTCGCTTGTTGAATTACATGGACGACAACGGTTTTGACACCGTGGTCGTCGAGCGACCGGGCTCAGATGTCGAAGAGCGGCCCTTCATGGAGTTCACCCCAGGTTACGTGCTGCGCTCGCTGGACGAGCTGCCCAAGCAGGGTTCGCGTACACCGTGGCGCCTGAATCAGAACTACCTACGTGACATCCGGCTCATCCGGCGCGGCAAGATCGACGACGAGGGTCTGCGGTTCGCCAAAAGGCCTGCCCCGGTGGGGGTTTAGCTTTAGTGACGGTTTAGCGCCGGTTTAGGCCATAGTCAGACGACGATGATGCCGTCGTCGTCGCTGTAGGCGATATCGCCCGGAACGAATGTCACCCCGCCCAGCGTGATTTCAACGTCGCGTTCTCCGGCACCGGTCTTGGTGCTCTTGCGGGGATTGGTGCCCAGCGCTTTGATGCCGATGTCGATGCCGCGCAGCGCGGCGGCATCTCGCACCGCGCCGTGGACGATCAACCCGGTCCAGCCGGTAGAGCGGGCCAACTCGGCGATGACATCACCGACCAACGCGGTGTGCAGGGACCCGGCGCCGTCGATGACCAGCACACCGCCCGCACTTGGCTGCGAGAGCACCGACTTCAGCAACGCATTGTCCTGAAAACACCGCACGGTGCTGATCGGTCCGGCGAACTGCGATCGGCCGCCGAATTGGCGGAACTGTAGGTCACAGCTGCGCACGTCGGGCCCGATGTCGTCGACGAGGTCAGCGGTTGGGCGAAATGAGATGGCCACTATGGTGCCAGCGCGTTCAGCGGCGGCGCAGTTGCCGGATCAGCAGCAGCGCCAGCAGGCTAAGCGTGACGGCAACGATCAGCGGCACGGGCGAGTGACTCGGCGCCGGCACTGATGCGTTGCGCGCCAGGGCGTCGTTGGCGCCTTCCACTGTCGACTTTGCTTGTGCCGCTGCATCCTTAGCAGCAGCTGCAAGCTGGCCGTTGGTTTCGATCCGCTGCTGCAAACTGACGGGCGCCTCGGCAGGCTTTGGTGGCGCGGACTTAGCACCCTTGGCGGGTGTTTTTTTGGCGGGTGCCTTCTTCGCCGGCGTCTTTCTTGCTGGTGCTTTCTTGGCGGCCTTCTTGGCCGGCAGCTTCTTAGCTGGCGGCGTCGATGCGTCGCTCGGCTCGCTGTCGGGTCGATCCTGCGGGTCTGGCATGTGGCCGCTCCTTTGCAGCATTGTCGTCGCTCACTAGATCGCAAACGCTCGGTCCCATCATGCCAGGACACGGTGCCGCACCTTCCGGGCTACCGGGGTTGATTGGTTAGCGCCCGCGCCGAACGGCCCACAATGCAGCCACGGCAACCGCCGCCACGGTCCCTACGACGAATGGCCACGTCGGGACGTCGTTCGCGTCGGTGGCGGCGACTGCGGGTGCGGGCGTAGCGGTGGACAGCTGCGCGGTGTGCGCAAACGCCGCAGGTGGGTTCGCGATGGTGGTCAGCACCAAGGCGGCCAGCAAGAGGCCGATGCCCGCGGTCAGTGCAGTGCGCTGCCCGCCGACCCGCCGATGCACGCGAGGCGGATGTGACATGCCAATTGCGGTCATCGGGCCGCCGGTTAGGTCAACCCGAGCCGGGCCATCAGGTCCGCCTCGATGCCATCCAGCTGCGACGAGATCGCCGAGTGGGCCGTCCGGCGCCGCTTTGCGGGCATGTGCTCCGCGGCCGCGACGGCCGCCGACAGATCGGTGAGCCGATTGGTCACCGCCGACACGAACTGTTTGGTTTCTACGTCCTTCGGCTTCTTTTCCTGCACCATCCGCAACGATCGCTCGGCTCCCCCAACCCGCGCCGACAACCGGGCGCCATGACCGGAGAACCGGCCGATCTGTGCCAGCGGGACCCCGAGCTGATCGGCGCGCCGCTGGTCGATCAACCCGCGGGCAGCCATCGCGGCCCGGTATATCACCGGCGTCAGTATCGGGGCCAGGAGCCGAGAAACCGTCAGCAACCGGCGAATCCGCGTCGGTGACAGCAACTTGCCTTCGCGTGCTACCTTGAGCTCGGCTTCGGCGACCTTGAGCGCCGCCCGGTCGCTGTCCCGCCGGGCCTTCAGCTGCGCCTTGAGCGCCTTTGATTCCGCGCGCTGGGCGGCCTTGATGCGGCGCGCCTCGTTCTTGGCCGACAGCTTGGCCTCGAGCTTGGCGCGGGCTTTGATCGCGCGGGCTTCCGCGCGACGGGTCGCGCGGCTCTTTCGCTTGCCGAACAGGCCCATTCCCGGCCGCCTCCCGGTATCTCGTGGACTATCGCGGTGATCGCTGGGGCAACCCTAATCGGGGCAGACCAACCCCAACCCGCCAGGTCGGGTGGAGCGGGCGGTCGGTATCAGGGACTAAGCGTCGATCCCTTCGGCACGCCGCAGCTCGTCGATCCGGTCCAACACCTTCTGCTGCGCCGCGGAGGGCAACCCGTGGGCCCGCTGCGCGATCCGGCGCACGCCGTCGTCGCGCATCGTGCACAGCCACTGCAATTCCTTGTCGAGCTTTTCGTAGTACTCGTCGTCGGTGAAGTAGGCCGCCTTGATGCGGAAGAAGTTGGCCAGGGCGGCCATGGTCGCCCCCGATGGGTTCGTACGGTTTCCTGAGCGTAGCTGTGATAGGTAGGGAGCCGACATCGTGATGCCCTCTGCCTTGAGCGCCGCGATCACCTCCGCGGAGGTATGTGGCCCGCGTCCGGGCGGATAAACCGTGTCGAACAGGCGGTTCAGGCGGGCAGCGAACGTCGTGCTCATCGATGTGACCTCCACCGGGCTCCAAGAGCAAACGGTTATCTGTATGTATTTGCTGATCATGGTAGCGACAGTTGTGTCCACAACCAAGTGCAAACCTGAGCGGATTGGGTGCTGACGTTGTGAGGGGTCAACGAAGACCCCCCCGATGAGGGTCCAACCGATTCGGTGGTGTGTCCACACGACGAACGGATTTCACAGGTTATCCGCAGAATATCCGATGAAAACACGCGCGTTGGTCCGTCGCCCACGTGTTCGGCGAGCAGATCAGGATGACCGTGTCGGGCGGATGCGGCCGACTCCGGGCAACCAGCAGCCAACGGAGATTCGCCGAGAGCCTCCTTTGCTGCCTGGGTCCGCACAGCGCTCGTCAGGCGACCCTGAGGGCGGTCGGCGGCCCCGCAAAGACACTTCCGGAAGCGGTAGCAAGATGCTCCCGGGATGGCCCGGCGCGACCGACGACCGCTCGGGGCGTGTCGAGTCATCTTCTGGTGTTGCAGCAGCGGTTGGCCGCCGCCGACGAGTTTGCGCCACCCGCACCGATACCGCCGTAGTTGCCGCGGCCAGCACCACCGCCGCTGTCACGGCGATGGCAACCGATCTGAAGCCCAACGCGTCGTCGAACAGCAACCACAGTCCGAACAGCAGGAACAGCAGGCCAGTCAGGACCTGCAGCAACCGCTCCGGAAGGCGCCGGTGCAGCAGCAGCCCTGCGCCGATCGCCAGGCCGTCGGCCAGGATCATGCCCAGGGTGGTGCCGATCCATACGCCGGCCCAGTGGTGATCGCTGGCCAAGGTCACCGTCGCCAACGTTGTCTTGTCACCCAGCTCAGCCAGTGCGAACGACGAGACCACGGTGAACAGCGCGAGTCGGGGTTCGGCAGCGGTTGGCGAGGTTTCGCTGTCGCTGGCCGTGTCCTCCCGCCAGACCCACACGGCAAAGATCAGGAATGCGATCGCCGATACGCAGGCGGCCGGCCGGGCCGGCACGGTCGAGCCCAAAAAGTGGCCGATCGCCACCGCTACCCCGTGCACCGTGAACGCTGCGATCGCCACCCCGGTCAGCACCACCCACCAGCGGTAGCGAAGTGTGTAGGTCATCGTGATGAGCTGGGATCTGTCGCCGAGCTCAGCAAGGAAAACGGCTCCCAGACTTAGCAGTGTGGCGGCGAGCATGGCAGGCGACCTTTCGACGCGTTGTCGACGACCAGTCGGTCATCGAACATCGGTCGAAGGTCTCGCCCACCGTTGGTATCAAACGGTTCGCCAGCCGGGCTTTTCGCCAGTATGTCGACTCGACGATTCGGGACTACTCCCCTTCGCTAACGTCCCCAGGCTAGCGGTCATATTTGGTGTGCACCAGGATGTCGGACAAGTTCGGCCACCCGTATTTGGCGATTCGCCGCCCGAACAGACTCCTTCGAATTTCCTTATGCTGCAAGCAGCATTGCCAGAATTGCGGTGTCGGGATGGCTTATCGGGTCGACGCCCACCCGGCTCACCATAGATGTGATGGTGCCGTCGGCTTCAGCCTCCACCCAAGCCGCACGATGTTCCAATCCCAGATACGGTAATCCCGGCAGCAGCACGCACCCTGACGCCGCCCCGGTGCATTCCGGCAGCGACGGCGTGGTCTCCGAGGGTGGATGCAGCATCAGCAATGCAGGGGGTTGATGATCAGCGAAATATCCTGGCTGAATTGCTGATTCACCGAAGACGGTGCCCTCGGCCAGCACCAGACCGACGGTCCCCGGCTCGGGTTCGTCGGGCAACTCTTCGCGGGCACCAAACACCGTTGTGGTGGAGAGCAAGCCGGGCAACGACGCGACCCGAACTGCGACCATCAGCAGCTGGGCCCACTCTTTGGTCGAATCAGGCCAACGTCCAGAGATCACGAACCCTTTCAGGGCACCACGCGAATGGAAGGGAGAAACCCCAATAGGCCCACCTGACCCGGTACCCATCTCGCCCCTCCGCGACGCCTCCGTCCTAACCACGCTGGTAGCTCGAAATAAATGGTAGCTCGAGTAACCAAGCATGCGCGTGGTTTACGCGCCCTGCAACTCGACACGGCCACCGCGGCCGTGTTCACAAAGCTGCAATATAAGGGGCTCTACTGACTGATCTGTGGGTGGTTGTGTCGGCCTGGCAGGGTGGGGCGGTGGCCGGCGAGGGCGAGCATGGCTAGGGCGATGAGGGCTTGTGGTGAGCGGAATCCGAACGCGATCCGGGTCAGTAGGCGGATCTTGGTGTTGGTGGATTCGATCAGGCCTTGGGATAGGCCGTGGTCGAGGGCGGCGTCGATGGCCACCCGGTGGCGTTTGATGCGGGCGGCAAGCTCGACGAATACCGGGATGCGACAACGCTGGGCCCAGGAGATCCACCGGTCCAGGGCCTGTTTACCTTCCTCGCCCTTGACCGAAAACACATGCCGCAGGCCCTCTTTGAGCAGGTAGGCGCGATACAGACGGGGATCGGTCTTGGCGATCCAGGCCAGTTTGGCGCTTTGGCGTTCGGTGAGGTCCTCGGGGTTCTTCCACAGCGCGTAGCGGGCGCCCTTGAGCCGCCGTGCCCGCTCGCGGCCCGGACGTGGTGCGGCGTTCTTACCGGGCCGGCCCCGGCCCCACTTGGGTTCGGTGCGCGCGATCGCCCGTGCGTCGTTCCAGGCTCGGCGCCGCTCGACGTCGAGCGCCTCGGTGGCCCAGGCCACCACATGAAACGGATCGGCGCATTGAATCGCATCCGGGCAGCGCTCGGTGACCACGTCAGCGATCCAGTCCGCGGCATCGGCCGAAACGTGAGTAATCTGGGCGGCCCGCTCAGCGCCCAGGGCATCGAAGAACAAGCCCAGGGTGGCCTTGTCGTGGCCCGGGGCGGCCCACACCAACCGGCCGCTGTCGTGATCGACGACCACCGTCAGGTACCGGTGGTGGCGCTTGTAGGAGATCTCATCGATACCGATGCGGCGCAAGTTCGCGAACCGGTCAATGCGCTTTTCGGTGTCGGCCCAGACCCGGGCCACGATCGCCCCGACGGTGCGCCAGGCGATCCGCATCAACTCGCACACCGCGGTCTTCGAACACGCCACCGCCAGCCAGGCCACCGTGTCATCGAAAGCATACGTGTGCCCGGCATGATGACGCGCCCACGGCACCGCCACCACCGTCGGCCCATGGGTGGGGCAGTTCACCCGCGGCGCCTCGGCCTCCAAGAACACCTCGACGGTGCCCCAATCCAGACTGCGCCATTGGCGCAGGCCCGCACCGCGGTCATACCAGGACGCCTTGCGACCGCAGCGACCACAGCGGCGCAACACTGCACTTCGTGGCCGCACCCGGGCGATCACCCGCGCACCGTCTCCGGCGTCATCCTCCTCGAATTCGATGTCCTCAATCACGGTGCGCTTGTCGACACCCAGCAGCGCACGAAATAGCCTCACATTGCGCACGTCGTTGTCGGCTCCTTGTGTTTCTGATCCTTGACAAGCCAGAAACCTTAAGCCACAACGACGTGCGCCTACTCAGGACACAAACTCACCCACGGAAGTGTCAGAAGAGCCATATAAGGCCAGGATAAGGGCGATGGCGATGCGCGACTCCGGAATACTGAGCCCGACGCTTGCGGCAGCGGGGTCAGCCGAATATCAACCCCTTGGTCTGCGAGGTCGCGGCCGCATACCGTGACTGCACATCGGCCCAGTTCACGACGTTCCAAAACGCCTTGGCAAAGTCGACTTTGACGTTCTTGTACTGCAGGTAGAAGGCGTGTTCCCACATGTCGAGCAGCAGCAGCGGAACAATGCCTAGCGGGAAGTTCGTCTGGTGGTCGTAAACCTGGAATATCAGCAGCTTGTTGCCGAGTGTGTCCCAGCCCAGTGCCGCCCAGCCCGACCCCTGCACGGTGGTAGCGGCCGCGTGGAACTGCGCACGGAACTTGTCGAACGAACCGAACGCGTCGGCGATGGCTGCGGCGAGTTCGCCGGTGGGCTTGTCACCACCGTTAGGCGACAGGTTCTTCCACCAGATGGTGTGATTGACGTGGCCGGCGAGGTTGAAAGCTAGATTCTTTTCGTTCAGCAAGATCGCTGAGTGATCTTCCTTGGCGCGCGCCTCTTCGAGTTTGGCGACGGCGTCATTGGCGCCCTTTACGTAGGTGGCGTGGTGCTTGCTGTGGTGAAGCTCGTTGATCTGACCCGAGATGTGCGGTTCCAGTGCTCCGTAGTCCCAGTCCAGGTCTGGCAAGGTGTATTCGGCCACGGCATTCCTTCCTTCGATGAAATGATCGTCCGATGTTTCTTTTCGCGCGGGTGCCTCCCACGCGATGGGCTGGCTCTAGCTTGACAAGTCAACCCTGCTCCATGACCGCTCGCGTCGCAACAACGACCTTGGGGTCGATGCCCCAGGGCGGACGGCATAGGCTACCAGGACGCCCCCAGGCTGATACCACGTCTATGGGCGCGTTCCTGGTCGCTGAAGTCCCCGTCGGGGGTCCGTCATCGGACCGCTGTTGGGTGGACGGAAGGCGCTGTGTGGCGAAGGTCTATGGGGTGGGTGGGCAAGAAGAAGTCGACGGCTGGGCAGTTGGCGGGGACGGCTAACGAATTGACCAAGGAGGTGCTGGAGCGGGCCGTGCACCGCGAGTCGCCGGTGATCCGGCCGGACGTGGTAGTGGGAATTCCCGCAGTGGATCGACGCCCAAAACAGTGACCACGGTCAACCCGCCGACCGAAGCGATCAGCGGCCGCGTCGAGCACCTCCGGGGATCGACCCTCGGCTTTCGCAATCTCACCAACTAAGCCGACAGATACCTACTGGAAACCGGCGGATTCAAACCCCAACTGCCCCTCATTCGTGAAGAGATTCCCTATTGGTTGTCAAGGGGTTCTGCATCTGATGTGGGTGCGTGTTTTGGGCAGTGATCAGCTGCTGCCGTGCCGTTGTGTTGTTGCTGCGGGGGCGGGTGGGGCGAAGCTGCTCGTTAGCCGTCGTCGGCCGGAGTCGCGATGGTCGAGATGCTGGGTGTGTGTAGTCGCGACGGATCTCGACGGGCATCGGATTGTGTTGCGCGACTCTGAAAAGACACTGAAAATGAGAAACCGATAGACAACTCACGGTGGGCTTGTCGAAGACCATTCCTCGTTGCCGGTTCTCGTTGCCGCTCGTCGGGCGTCAAGGTCGGTTTTCCTCGCTACGCTGCGGGGACTCCACTTTGACTCCTTGCTCGCCGACAACAAAGGGCGGCAAGGAACCAGGAATGGAGACGATCGCCTCAAGTGACCGTTGCGTGTGCAACCGGATCCCCTGCCGACAGTGGTGTTCAGCGTGCCGGTTTCGAGTTCTGCATGGTGTCAGTGTGGGCGCGGTTGTGTGGGTGGGTCCTGGTGTCGACGTGGTAGTGGGCGTCGATCAGTTCTTTCGCGCCGCGGGCGGTGACAGGGTCGCCGTTGGTGTCGCGCAGCTGGTAGGGGCGGCCGGTGGTGATCGTCACCCGGGTGCGTTCGGCCAGCTTGCGGGCTACGGCGATGGTGGCCTGGGTGTGGCAATGCCTCTGGGTGGTCATCAGCCGGTGGTAGAACGCCGCCAGTTGCGGGTCGGTGCGCCGGCCAGCAAGCGGATGTCGGGCCAACGCCCCAGCACCGCTGTCGCGGTCGGTAACGACCCGGCGAACGCGGTCCACACATCGGGGAACGCCTACCGCGCCAACGACATCAACCGACGCCAGGACCGGTTCGCGTCAATCACTGCGCCGGCACGTCGGATCATCGATCGACGTAACGCCAACTGCGCGGGCGTCGGCAGTGTCAGCGGCGTCAGGTCGAACACCTCGCTGGCGCGGGTGAGAACCTCGGCGTCGATGACGTCGGACTTGCTCTTGCCCACGATCGCACCCCGCAGCCGGGCGCAATGCCGCGCGCCGGCCATGTGCATGGTGTCACCGGCATTCTCGACAGCGATCGTGAGCGGCAGCCACGTCATCGAGGTCGGTTCCACGGTGGCGTCGATATCGTCGTAACCGCTGAGCTTGTCGGTGAGGGTGCGCAGTCCGGCCAGCGTGGGTTCGACACTGAATCGAGTCGACCTCGCACCGACATCATCGCGGATCGCGATGTGGTGACAGGCCGTGATCGCCGCGTCGATTCCGACCAGCGTCCGCCTGCTCCGTCCTGGATTCTCGGCAGTCACGGGTTAGCGTTGATGTGCATGGAGGTTCTCCCCTTCATCGTCAATCATGTTGTGTTGATGAAGAGTTCACGTATTCCAGGGCCCACCCAGCCGACCGTCGTGCGTGAACTCGTTGCGGTGGGAGAACCTTCGTACACAGCACTGCCGGCCGGTCTCCCACATCATCCCCGACCACAACGCGGCGGGAGTTCACGCGCGGCTCCGGTGCTTGTCGATGATTCGATGCCTCACCCAGGTACACGTCGATGCTGCGCACTTCCGCAACCTGGCCACCAATTCCCTAAACCGGGTCAGTTCAGGAGACAAAGCTGGAGCAGACGATCTCTTTCACGGGCCCAGACACTCAGCCCAAACGTCGAGCCCTCCAGCCTCTCCCGAGGCCACCGTACCTGACCACCACCCCGTCAAAGCGGCACTACAAGAGATACAAGCCACCAAAATATGCTCACTCGGGGCCGCGCCTAGAAGATCAACCGGTCCAGTGCCTGCTTACTCTCTTCGCCTTTGACCGAAAACAGGTGCCGTAGGCCAGGCAATCCCCTGTAACCGTAGAGACTTGTTTGTAGGGATTTGATCTTGATAGGAGCCGGGCGCCGTGGCGGGTCTGGTGGGCAGGGCTGCTGCTCCTGCCCGTGCCGCTGTGCGGGAAGGGGCCGTAGAGGCTCCGGGGTCAAGGGCGGGCCGTAGGCCCGTCGCGTAGCGATCGCGGTAGCGACCCTTGAGGCCGGAGGGGCGGCCCCGTAGCCTGCCGCGGCGCTCGGCGGGCAGGACAGCGGCGGCGAAGCCGTCTCCTTCTGGGTTCATGCCGCCCGTTTCTGGGCGTGCTGTTCACCGGCTGGTTGCTCACTCCGTTGTTGACCACAGGCGCGTTCGTAGTCGACGGGGCTGAGCATGCCGTTCGTGGAATGCCGACGTTCAACGTTATACTCGTCGATCCAGGCGGCGACCGCGTGACGTGCCTCTTCACGTGTGTGGAAGTGGTTGTTGCGCAACAATTCCCATTCCAGGGTCGAGTTGAACGATTCCGCGGCCGCGTTGTCGAGAGCCGACCCGGTACGCCCCATCGATTGGGTGACGCGAGCGGATCGGCAAGCGCTGGCGAACAGTTCGCCGGTGTATTCACCGCCCTGGTCGGTGTGGAAAATGACCCCGGCCACCGACCCGCCGCGCACCGCAATGGCCATGCACAGCGCCGCCCGCGCCAGCGCGGCGTCATGGTGCACCCCCATGGCGAACCCGGGCACCCGCCGCGAATGCAGGTCAATTACTGAGGCGAGGTGCAGTTTGCCCTCATCGGTGGGGATTTCGGTCAGATCGCCCACCCAGGCGAGGTTGGGGTGGTCGCGCGGGGAAAAGTCTCGGCCCAGCAGATCGGGGGCCTTACGCGCGGATTTGTCCGGTTTCGTGGTGCCGTGCCGGCGGCGTTTGCGCCGCGCTACCAGACCCTGCTCGCGCATCAGCGCCGCGACGGTGTTCACCGACACCCGCCACCCCATATCCCGTAGGTCAGCGGTAATCCGCGGTGATCCGTAGGTCCGCTTGTGCTTGGCGAACAGATACCCGATGGTGGCCGCCAACGCTTTTCGCCGTGCACGCCGTGGTGAACCATCGCTATGGCACCACTTGTAAAACCATGCCTGCGACACGCCCAGCGCGCGGCACGACACCGCGTGCGGGATACCGTGTTCTACCCTCTGAGTGGCGATTACAGCGGCCAGGCCTACCGATGCATCGCTTCCTTGACCCAGAGGGCGACCGAGCGTTTGAGAACATCGCGCTCCATCGCCAGCTCCGCATTCTCCGCACGCAACCGCTTGAGTTCCTCGCGTTCGCTCTCGCAAAGCCGCCCGTCACCACCGTCTCGGGCGCGCTCATCCTGCCTGACCCAGCTACCCAGGGTGCCGTCACTGATCCCGAGCTCACGAGCAACCTGCGCGATCGGTTTGCCGGTCTCCCGAACGATCCGGACGGCGCCTTCCTTGAACTGGGCATCGAACTTCCGCCGTGCCTCCATCGCCTAACCTCCTCATGGCGATGTCTCCACGATAAGAGGGGAAGCCCAGCCTTCTTTGAGTAGATGAGCGCGACAGCTTGGCATTCTGGTGTTCGGTGAGATCCTCCGGGTTCTTCCACAGCCCATCGCGGGCGCCGTTGCGCTTGCGTAGCCGCTGATGAGCTGGCCGCGCCGGGGCGTGCTTGGCGGGCCGGCGCCACTGGGGTTCGCTACGCGCCAACGCCCGCCCGCACAGATCACATTGACTGGGTGAGGCCAAACGGCGCCGAGCGTGAACTGAGGGCGAGATTCCGGCCGATTCTCCGCCCTCAGTTCACGTTGGGCGAGGGCGCCGACGAACGACGGTTTACGGCTGCGGATCGAAGACAACGGGGTGGTTGCCGCCAGCTGGCGTATTTGGCTATCAGGGTGGACCTTGACGGGCGCAAAGACGCCTCGGGCCGGCCGATCCAAGACAGCCCGGGGCGTCTCGTCGATGCCGGGATTCATGGCGCCGTCACCGTGGAGGCCGCCGAGCTCGCGCTCAAGGAATTTTGTCTGGGCGCATGCGTAGCCGGAATTCGTGCCATTCCTGGACTATCCGATCGAGCTGCGCAAGTTAATCAATAACCGCGGTCCTTTTGCCAGGCAAGGATTCGGCTATGAAGCTGATTTATCTTAGGCTGCGCAATATTTCGAGTGGGACGGGAGGTTATTCGAGTGCCGGAACGCAGAACAGGACGGTAGTGTTGAACACACTCACGAGTTGCCTTGTGCTAGAGCATGATTCATAGTCAAGCCAACTCTGATCTACAGAATTTCTGGCTGGCTCCGTGGGGGTGCAACCAGCCTCGACGATTTCCTCACGACCGCGGTAATCCATGTCGCAGTTCTATGAAAGGCCACCCACAACAATTGCCGTGCTGTGACCACCGAAACGGCAGTGACACAAGGGGGGTTACCCAAATCCGAGAACCGGTTCTGACCAGGGCGTCCGGACCGACTCGGTGCCACCCGAGTGGCCGGGGACTCAAACCAAAGCGATGACGGCCAGAATCGCCAGTAACGCCAGAGCGATCAGGGCGGCCCGCAAAGCGGCAATGCCGTAGGCGTGGTTCCACTCCGGCGAGCCAGAGTTCGGCGGCGTTGTAGACCCTGGGCCGTACGAGTGTGTGGCCATCAGTCGCCTTTCACCTGCATGCTCACCTCACGACGGTGAGGTAAGTCACAACGAAGTGTCGTGCACGCGATAATAACTCCTGGTGAATGGTGGGGAAAAATTGGTACCTCGCAGCGCCACAAGACGTCCGGATACTGCGCCGGCAGCGCCGCGAAATGTGTGGTTTGACGATCGCAGGAGCAGGCCGGGCCCGGGCGGGCAGGCTGCTAGGTGCAGCCGGGGCAGATGCGGATGCTTAGTGCGACAATCCATTTCGCTCGGGTACCTGCCAGGCTGTCGATGAGAACGCATTGACGGGCGCTGTTATCCACAGTTGTGGGCCTGGCTGACGGATGGAGCCGGTGTTAACGCCATTCGTCGGATTCTTACCGCTGTGGATAAAGCTGTGGAAACTGTGGATAGTCGTAGGTAGCTGTGTCGTGCTGGACGTGCCGCGACCGGGCGCGCCCAATCCAGCGCGGAAGCCTGCCTCAACGCCTGTTGACGGCGCGGACAATGCCGTACCGGTGCGGGGCGGAGAAGTCACTAGGCTGGTCTGGTGATCCAAGTGTGCTCCCAGTGCGGAACTCGCTGGAACGTCCGTGAGCGGCAACGCGTGTGGTGTCCACGCTGTCGGGGGACGTTGCTGGCGCCGTTGGCGGATATGCCGGCCGAGGCGCGCTGGCGTACACCGGCGCGCCCGCGGGTGCCGACGGCCTCCGACACGCGGCGCACACCGCCGCGGCTTCCCCCAGGTTTTCGGTGGATAGCGGTGCGACCCGGGGCGGCACCGCCGCCACGGCACGGCCCACGGTTACGTGGGCCTACTCCCCGCTACGCCGGGATACCGCGGTGGGGTCTAACCGACCATGTCGACCAGGCTCCCGTGCCGGCCTCGGCGAAAGCAGGGCCATCGCCGGCGGCGGTGCGCACCACGCTGTTGGTGAGCCTGCTGGTGTTCAGCATCGCGGTCGTGGTGTTTGTGGTGCGGTATGTGTTGCTGGTCATCAACCGAAACACATTGTTGAACTCGGTGGTGGCCAGCGCCTCGGTCTGGCTGGGGGTTTTGGTCAGCTTGGCGGCGATTGCGGCGGCCGGCACTACCATTGTCCTGTTGGTCCGGTGGCTGGTCGCCCGTCGGGCCGCCGCGTTTATGCATCAAGGCTTGCCGGAGCGGCGTTCCGCCCGTGAGTTATGGGCCGGCTGCCTATTGCCGATGGTCAATCTGCTGTGGGCTCCGCTGTACGTCATCGAGTTGGCGCTCGTCGAGGACCGCTACACGCGGCTGCGCAGGCCGATCGTGGTGTGGTGGATCGTGTGGATCGTCAGCAACGCGATATCGATGTTCGCGTTCGCCACCAGCTGGGTCACCGACGCTCAGGGCATCGCCAACAACACCACCATGATGGTGCTGGCGTATCTGTGTGCGGCGGCCGCGGTGGCCGCTGCTGCGCGGGTCTTCGAGGGGTTCGAGCAAAAGCCGGTCGAGCGCCCAGCGCATCGCTGGGTGGTGGTGAACACAGACGGGCGTTCCGCGCCGGCATCTTCTGTTGCGGTTGAGTTGGACGGGCAGGAACCGGCAGCATAGTGGACATGACATGGGCCGACGAGGTGCTCGCCGGACATCCCTTTGTGGTTGCTCACCGTGGTGCGTCGGCGGCTCGGCCGGAGCATACCCTTGCCGCCTACGACCTGGCGCTCAAAGAGGGCGCCGACGGCGTGGAATGTGATGTGCGGTTGACCCGGGACGGGCATCTGGTCTGTGTGCATGACCGCCGCCTGGACCGAACCTCGACGGGAGCCGGCTTGGTCAGCACGATGACGCTGGCCCAGCTACGCGAGCTGGAGTACGGCGCGTGGCACGACAGCTGGCGCCCCGACGGTTCGCACGGCGACACCAGTCTGCTGACCCTGGACGCGCTTGTTTCGCTGGTTTTGGACTGGCACCGGCCGGTGAAGATCTTCGTCGAGACCAAGCATCCCGTCCGATATGGCTCGCTGGTGGAAAACAAGCTGCTGGCGCTGCTACACCGGTTCGGTATTGCCGCACCCGCCTCCGCAGATCGATCCCGTGCGGTGGTGATGTCGTTTTCGGCCGCCGCGGTCTGGCGGATCCGGCGGGCTGCACCGCTGCTGCCGACGGTGTTGCTCGGCAAGACCCCCCGATACCTGACCAGCAGTGCGGCCACGGCGGTCGGGGCAACCGCCGTGGGACCCTCACTGCCTGCGTTGAAGGAATATCCGCAACTCGTTGACCGCTCGGCAGCTCAGGGCCGGGCGGTGTACTGCTGGAACGTCGATGAGTACGAGGACATCGACTTTTGCCGGGAGGTCGGGGTGGCCTGGATTGGTACTCACCACCCCGGCCGCACCAAGGCCTGGCTGGAAGACGGGCGGGCGAACGGGACCACTCGCTGATCCCCGCCAGGGATCTAGAGGCGGCCCCCGGCAGCGTGCGGGGCGCCTGATGCGGCCGGCGCCACATCCACTTCACGTGCGACGAAGTTCTCCAGCTCGAACAGGTTGGCCCCGGCCCGATCGGCAACCCGCACCAGGGTTGCCATCAAGGCCACCTCTTCGATCTGTTCCTGCAAGAACCACTGCATGAACTGCTCGCCGAGGAAATCGCCCTCGTCGCGGGCCACCGCTGTCAGCCGACCGACCTGGTCGGTGACTGTGCGTTCCTGATCGAGCGCCAGCGCCAGTGCCTCGCGGGGTCTGTCGAACTGGTTTCGCACCGTGTCTACGCCGGGAATTTCGACACGAAGGTCGCGGTCGAGCAGGTGTTGCACGAGCATCATTGCATGGTTTCGTTCCTCGACCGCTTGGCTGTAAAAATGCTTCGCCAACTGCGGCAGGTCTTCGCTGTCGAAATAAACCGCGATCGCGACATATTGTTGTGCCGCTGTGAATTCGTTATGAATCTGTTCCTGCATTAATGCGTGGAATTTTGTCTTAGGCCCTTCGTATTCTGTCATAAAATGCAGATTAACGCAGGTAAAGGGCGGTATGCAACGAAGGCAATACTTACTCAGGAAAGGCTTTCCTAGTTACCACAGGATGATAATAACCTCCTGGTTGAAGGCAGGTTTGCCTAAGTAAAGCAAGGCTATGTTGAGCCGCATTACTCTTGTCGCCCTAATTTCCGACACGGGTCATATTCGGCAGCGTGTCGTTAGGGCTGTGTTTCGAACGCGGCAGCTGGCACCGGCACGTCGGAGCCCTCTAGATCGGCCCGTGGTGTGGCCCGAGTCCGGACGTAGCCCAGCGCTGCACGTCCGTCAAGTGTTTGGCAGCCTGCCGGTAGATCGACGCCGGCCAACGGATCGTTTGATCGGCTTGGCCGGGCATCTGGTGATCCCGCCGAAGGCGTCGACGAGGTCGGCGAACTCGCTGAATCCGACCTCGGCATAGTGATCCAGGTGCAGGCCAGTAGCCAACTCGACCGTTTGGGTCAGCAGCCGCCCCCCGCCCAGCGCGAACGCGGCGCTGATTTTGTCCCGGCCGTGGCCAGGGATCGGTACATAAGAGTCACGCGGGATCGATATCAGTGTCGTCGGGTTGTCGGATGCCAACCCCGGACCTAGACAACGTACGTGGCTGAACCTTTGGATGCAGCCGGCCAACGCGGCCGAGCGGCGGCTGTGCCTGCTACCTGCGGGCGCGCAGCCCGTTGCGGAACGGGCAACCCATGAGCACCCGGATGGCCTGGCTTAGCCCGGTCATGTCGTCCACCGGCTTATGGAACGGCAGTCGGATGTCGCGGTCTCCGTCGCGAGCTTCAATGCGAAACCGGACGCCGTACCGATCGAGACCGAGGGGGCGGATCTGTCCGCGTCGTAGCGGTGCCGGCAGCCTGGATACCAGCCGCGCGACCACATCGTCATGGGCGGTGGCTAGGTGCCAGAGCAAGGTTGATTCGATTTCACAAAACGGATCGGGTCGGGCCGCGAGCAGGTCCGCCACGGTAACGGGTTCGGCGCCGGTGGCGTCGGTCACCACTACGGATTCGATCTCCAGCCGCTGCATGGTATACCGGGTCTCCGCCGCATCGGCCGGCCCGGACCTCGGGGTCTCGACTTGTAGCAGGGCCGGATTCGGATTATCGGTGGCGATCAGGTCCAGGGTCTCAACCAGCTCTGCGGGCGGGATCTGGTGGAGGCAGCCGCGGATCCACACCAGCGAACGGACGGGTTCACGCACCGGCAGCGGCGCATAGTCAGTCAACTCCAGCAGCGCTTGCGAACCGGACACCTCGCCACGATCGACCGGAACCGCCACGGCGAAGGACCCGTCGTACAACAAATGGTGTATGGGCACGGGGACCGGATCCTCCCGCTCAACCACCAGCAAGGCGCCCCCGGCCCGCGCGCAGGCGCTGCGAATTCGCTCGGCAGTAGTCGGCGCGAGACTGGTGAGCGGCGGCATCTACGACCTCCTGTGTTTAGGTAAGCCTAAGTTAACTAATGCACGGTCTGGTCGCAAGAGTTGGCGGTCGGCTTTGCGTCGTTAGGGTTGTGAGCGTGGTGCGTATCGCTTACCTCGGTCCGGAAGGGACATTCACCGAGGCAGCCCTGGTCCGGATGGTGGCCGCCGGCCTAGTTCCCGAGACCGGGCCCGATGCACTGCAGCGGATGCCGGTCGAGAGCGCGCCCGCAGCACTGGCTGCGGTCCGCGACGGCGGTGCGGATTATGCGTGCGTGCCGATCGAGAACTCGATCGACGGTTCCGTGCTGCCTACTTTGGATAGCCTGGCCATCGGTGTGCGCCTGCAGGTGTTCGCCGAGACAACGCTGGACGTGACGTTCAGCATCGTGGTCAAACCCGGGCGCAACGCCGCGGACGTGCGGACCCTGGCGGCCTTTCCGGTGGCGGCTGCACAGGTGCGGCAGTGGTTGGCGGCCCATCTTCCCGCCGCCGACCTGCGGCCGGCTTATTCCAACGCGGACGCGGCCCGGCAGGTGGCTGACGGCTTGGTTGACGCCGCGGTGACCTCGCCGCTGGCGGCCGCTCGCTGGGGATTGGCGGCCCTGGCCGACGGTGTCGTTGACGAATCCAATGCCCGCACCCGCTTCGTCCTGGTTGGTCGGCCCGGGCCGCCTCCGGCGCGCACCGGAGCCGATCGCACGTCTGCAGTGCTGCGCATCGACAACCAGCCCGGTGCGCTGGTAGCTGCGCTGGCCGAGTTCGGCATCCGCGGCATCGATCTCACTCGGATTGAATCCCGGCCCACCCGTACCGAACTTGGCACCTATCTGTTCTTCGTGGATTGCGTCGGCCACATCGACGACGAGGCCGTCGCCGAGGCACTCAAGGCGGTGCACCGACGTTGTGCTGATGTGCGATACCTGGGGTCCTGGCCGACGGGGCCAGCGGCAGGGGCGCAGCCGCCCCTGGTAGACGAGGCATCACGCTGGTTAGCGCGGCTCCGGGCGGGCAAAACCGAGCAGACCCTGGTTCGCCCGGACGACCAGGGGGCGCAAGCATGAGCGGTCGTTTGGTGCTGCTGCGGCACGGCCAGTCCTATGGCAACGTCGAGCGCAGGTTGGATACCCTGCCGCCGGGAACGGCGCTGACACCGCTGGGTCGTGATCAGGCCAGGGCGTTCGCGCGCAGCGGTTGTCGCCGGCCGGCACTGCTCGCACACTCGGTGGCTATCCGGGCCTACCAGACGGCCGCGGTGGTCGCTGCCGAACTCGACATGGTGGCCCACGAGGTTGCCGGCATTCACGAGGTACAGGTAGGGGAGCTGGAAAACCGCAACGACGAGGAGGCGGTCGCCGAGTTCAACGCCACCTACAGCCGCTGGCATCGCGGGGAGTTGGATGTGCCGCTGCCCGGTGGCGAGACCGCCAACGACGTCCTGGATCGTTATCTGCCGGTGCTCGCCGACCTGCGCATGCGTTACCTCGACGACGGTGACTGGGACGGCGACATCGTCGTCGTGAGCCACAGCGCGGCGATCCGGCTGGCCGCCGCGGTGCTTGCCGGGGTGGACGGCAACTTTGTGTTGGACAACCACTTGGAAAACGTCGAGTCGGTGGTGCTGGCCCCGATAACCGATGGGCGATGGAGTTGTGTGCAGTGGGGCCTCCGGAAGCCGCCGTTTTGTCCGGACCCCGCTGAACCCACAGCCAGCCCGGTCACACACGCGGTGACGTCAAGCACCGACCCGATGGGCTGATCTGAAGGACCCGGGCGCCGTGGCCGATTCAGTGCATTCGCAGCTGACGGCATTGCAGTCTAGGACGAAGATATGGGGTTGCAGCTCGGGGCTGACACAGTCCGGCTCGGTGCATTCCGGCCGTGCCAAGGGATGACGAATGACGGTGCCGTGGCAGTGATCCAAGCCCGCCCGGCAGTCGCGGCAGTCCGTGCTCATGGGCCGTTCATAGCATCGGGTGCCGACAAATCCGGGTTGCCGCGCCCGGGCGCTGGTTCGTCACGCCCAGCCCAGCTGGTCCAAGCGCTCGTCGTCGATGCCGAAGTGATGGGCGACCTCATGGATCACCGTGATGGCGACCTGGTCGACGACCTCATCCTCAGAGTCGCAGGCGTCCAGCAGCGCGTCGCGGTAGATCGTGATGGCATCAGGCAGCGATCCGGCGTAGTCGGAGCCGCGCTCGGTTAACGCGACCCCTTCGTACTGGCCGAGCAGATTTTCGTGCTGGGGGTGGCGATTGGCGACTAACACGACGACGTTGTCCATGGCGTCCGCCAGTTCGGGCGGAATGAGGTCGAGTGCGTCGGACACCAGTTCGTCGAACCGCTGCGGGTCCATCCGTACTGTCACCCGGCTAGCCTGCCGGTGCGGGCTCGGCGGGGCCAGGCGGTGTGGCCTCTGGTGATTGGGTCGCCGGCGGCGCTTCGGCGTCTGGTGGCGGTGGCTGGGTCTCGGCCGGTGCTGCCGACGCTGGCGCATGCGATTCGGGTGGCCGGGTGGGCGTAACCACTGGCTGTTGGGCAGGGAGGTGCTGAGTGCCTGGTGGGGTACTTGGCAGCTGCTGAGCCGGGGGGGCGGGCCGAGGCGTTGGCAGCTGAAGCGGAATCGGCGGCAGGTTGAGCCGCTCCTCGGGAATGTCGGGTGGGGGTACCGGCGGCTGGCCGTTGATCAGCAGCGCCCCCTTAGCGCTGTTCACCAGGGTTGCCCACCCCCCGTTGCCCAGGGTCGCGCCGATACTGCATGCGACCTCGCGGCTACCCGCCGACCAGCTGGGCAGCGTCAGCGTGGGGTAGATCAGCGTCAGGGTGGTGGTGCGCAACTTGAGGGGTGCGAGGTAGGCGTCCGTCATCCGGGTGCACGCGTCCTTGATGAACCCGTCCTGCTCGGGTTCGCTCGGCAGCGCGTCGGGAAACCTCTCGGCCAGGTTGACCGTGCCGGAGACCTCCATCGCGTGCGGTGCCGCGCAGTCCACCGGCACGTCGATCGGCTGGTTGGTGGTGGCATCGATGCCCAGGCAGGTACCGGCCGGCCAGACCTTGGACTGGTCGATGTCGGCGACCTTGCCCTTGAAGGCGAGCTGCTGGTTGTTCGGACCGGGCGACTGCAAGCCACAGAGCATGCGGCGCTCACCGGCCTGCCGCCACGCCCGGTCGCCGGGCCACAGCATGCTGATGGTGAACTTGCTGTTGGGATCGAACTTCGTGCCGAGGTAGCGGCGCACAGCAGCTTCGCACTGCTCCTCGCTGATCTGCTGAATGCGGGCGGGCGACGGGGGAGCAGCGTTTTGCCCGTACTCCATGCCGGGGAATGTCCGCATGTCAATGGACTCGGCGACTTCGAACCGGTGCTCGTCGGCACAGCTGACGATGGCGGCAAACTCCGGCGTGCCGGCCGGCCACATCAAGCAGTCACCAGTGGCGACGCGGTTGAACGAAGCGTTGATCTTGGCGCCAGTGCTGGGCACCGGATTGCTGGCGATGTAGCCGGCCAGCCGCTCCGGCGCGCGGCCGACGGCGGGAATCGCGGTGACCAGCCCGGCAATCAGCAGGCCACCCAAAGCGGTGAGGAGTAGCGCTCGCCGGGTCGCCGACGCGCGCAGGGCGCGTGGCCACCGAGGCCCGGGCAGCGGCTGTTCCGCCTCCCCGTGCGGGGGGCTGGCCGGGTCGCCGGGATCGACGGGGTCCTGCTCGGGCGCGTCCAACATCCGCTCCATTCTGACAGGGTCGGCGGGGCCGCATGACCAATGTTGCAGTTGTCAGCTTGCGGGATCGCTTCATCGCGGGTGGATGGTCCTCTGCCGCCACCCTGACTGGGCGTCAAAAGTAGTCTTGCGGCCGTGATCGACCTGAAGCTGCTTCGTGAAAACCCCGACGCGGTACGCCGCTCACAACTCAGCCGCGGCGAGGACCCGGCGCTGGTGGATGCCCTGCTGACGGCCGACGCCGCCCGCCGGGCCGTGATCTCGACCGCCGATTCGTTACGGGCCGAGCAGAAAGCCGCCAGCAAAAGCGTGGGCGGCGCGTCTCCCGAAGAGCGCCCGCCGCTGCTGCGGCGCGCGAAGGAACTCGCCGAGCAGGTCAAAGCCGCTGAGGCCGACGAGGTCGAAGCGGAGGCGGCGTTCACCGCGGCGCACCTGGCGATCTCGAATGTCATCGTGGACGGGGTACCCGCCGGCGGGGAGGACGACTACGCGGTGCTCGACGTCGTCGGCGAGCCCAGCTACCTCGAGAACCCCAAGGACCACCTGGAGCTCGGCGAGTCGCTGGGCCTGATCGACATGCAGCGCGGCGCCAAGGTGTCGGGTTCACGGTTCTACTTCCTGACCGGTCGGGGTGCCCTACTGCAGCTTGGATTGCTGCAGCTGGCGCTGAAGCTAGCCGTCGACAACGGCTTTGTCCCTACGATCCCGCCGGTGCTGGTGCGCCCGGAAGTGATGGTAGGCACGGGATTTCTAGGCGCCCACGCCGAGGAGGTGTACCGGGTAGAGGGCGACGGCCTCTACCTGGTGGGCACCTCCGAGGTACCGCTGGCGGGGTATCACTCCGGCGAGATTCTGGACCTTTCCCGCGGGCCGCTGCGGTATGCGGGCTGGTCGTCGTGTTTCCGACGTGAGGCCGGCAGCCATGGCAAGGACACGCGCGGCATCATCCGGGTGCACCAGTTCGACAAAGTCGAGGGCTTCGTCTACTGCACACCGGCCGACGCGGAGCACGAACATGAGCGGCTGCTGGGCTGGCAGCGCCAGATGCTGGCACGCATCGAGGTGCCGTATCGGGTCATCGACGTGGCCGCGGGTGATCTCGGCTCGTCGGCCGCCCGCAAGTTCGACTGCGAGGCGTGGATTCCGACGCAGGGGGCCTATCGCGAGCTGACGTCGACGTCGAACTGCACCACCTTTCAGGCGCGCCGGTTGGCGACCCGCTACCGGGATGCCAGCGGCAAGCCGCAGATCGCGGCCACCCTCAACGGAACGCTGGCCACCACCCGGTGGCTGGTTGCGATCCTGGAGAACCACCAGCGGCCCGACGGCAGCGTTAGAGTCCCGGACGCACTGGTTCCGTTCGTGGGTGTCGAAGTGCTGGAGCCGGTCGCTTAGCGGCGATCGCGAGCGCGGCGGAGCCGGGTGAGGCGGGTCGCCGCCATTGGCTTAGCGGCTTGGCCGGGAGTGTGTCCGAAGGCTTGTCGGTAGGTGTCAATGAACGCGCTTGGTGTGGCCCAACCGCATTCGGACGCCACGGACGTGACGTCGTGGCGCTCGGCGAGCAACACGAGCGCATGTTGCAGGCGCAGCTGGGTGCGCCATTGCGGGAACGTCATACCCAGCTCGTCGCTGAACAGACGGCTCAGCGTGCGCTGGCTGACACCGATCCGGCCGCCGATCTGCTGCAGCGTCAAGGGCTGGGTCAGGTTGTCGGCGATCAACGCGCACGCGTGCCGCAACCGGCGATCGGTTGGTGAGGGAACCCACAGTGGCTCGCGGATGCTCGTTGTTGGCAGTTGATCCTGCAGTACGGCCAACATCCGGTGGTGCTCGTCGGTGTCGGTTCGGTCGGCCTGCGAACACGCGATGATGAGTTCGCGCATCAACGGATTGACCGCGAGCACCGTCGGGGTTGCCGGGCCGCCGCGATAGCGCTGCGGATCCAGCGCTACGCCGTGAAATTGCGTGTGGCCGTGGAACTTGTGTTGGTGCCAACAGCCCGCCGGTATCCAGATTGCCCGATTTACCGGCGTAATCCAGGTTCCCGCGTGAGTGGTGACTGAGACCGCCCCTGCGGACGGATAGACGATCTGGTGCGACGGATGGCGGTGGCGTTCGATCCGCGCTCCCGGCGGGAGCGTCAACGAGGTTGTGGCCAGCCCGTGGTGGCTGTTTTCCGACATATTAAGGCAGAATATCGGAAGACTGCCGGCCGGTGGCTAACTAGTGTTCTGGGCCATGGCTATGAATCTTCTACATCGGCGTCGTTGCAGCTCGGCAGGCTGGGAAAAAGCGGTGGCCAATCAGCTCCTGCCCTGGGCGTTGCAGCACGTCGAACTCGGCCCCCGGACGCTGGAGATCGGCCCCGGTTATGGGGCGACACTGCAAGCGCTCCTTGGTCTGACCGCCTCGCTCACCGCCGTTGAAGTCGACAACTCGATGGTCGAGCGCCTGAACCGCCGCTACGGCCAGCGGGCGCGCATCATCCGCGGCGATGGCACCCAGACCGTGCTGCCCGATGATCACTTCACGTCCGTGGTGTGTTTCACGATGCTGCACCATGTTGCCAGCGCCCAACTGCAGGACCAGCTATTCGCTGAGGCGTACCGGGTGCTGCAACCAGGTGGCGTCTTCGCCGGCAGCGACGGTGTGCCGTCGCTGCCGTTTCGCCTAATACACATCGCCGACACCTACACTCCGATCGCCCCGGCGGACCTCCCCGGTCGGCTGCGAGCTGTGGGATTCACTGATATCCACGTCGATGTCGCGGGCGCTCGCCTGAGGTGGCGGGCCACCAAGCCAGTCGCCGCCTAGGCGCCGACCGTCGCACGGGAACGTTCGTGTCGGTGCTGACGTTCGATGGTGGCGAAGTAGAACGCGAACGCGAATGCAAAACTGGTGAACAGGCTGCTCACGAAATACAGCCAGGGCCGCCGCAGACCACGTCGGTAGCCGTCGGTGGTGGAAAACAGCGGCAGCAGGATCACGTTGGCAATGGTGTAGTCCTGGCCGGCCGAACTGGCCGCCGGGTTGGTGAACATCAGCCGGACGTACTCCGCCCAGCTGCCGGGACCCCAGAGAGGGTTGGCGGCTCCGTGCGCGTACTGCTGCACAAAACGAATGTTGAAGTACCACCCCAGCGCGATCGAGGCAATACCGACGACGTAGTACACACACTCCGGCGGCGAGAACCACGATCCGCCGGCCGGCCTGGTGAAAACCTTCGGGTTCGACGAGACGATCCAGCCGATGACGACAACTCCCAGCGCAGCGTGAACAAGAAGCGACACCATGCGCGCAGTCTCGCCGTGGCCAACAGTTTTGTCAATGTTGACAGAACGAAAATTGACGATAGCTTGCAGTCATGGTCCGGCCCCCGCAGACGGCGCGCAGCGAACGCACTCGCGAGGCACTGCGCCAGGCCGCCCTGGTGCGATTTCTGGCCCAGGGCGTCGAGGCTACCTCAGCCGAGCAGATTGCGGAGGACGCCGGGGTGTCGCTGCGTACTTTCTATCGCCACTTCAGATCCAAGCACGATTTGCTGTTTGCCGACTACGACGCCGGACTGCACTGGTTTCGCGCGGCGCTGGATGCTAGACCGGCCGACGAATCGATCATCGATTCCGTGCAAGCGGCTATCTTCTCGTTTCCTTATGACGTTGACGCAGTGACGAAGATTGCGTCGTTGCGGCGCGGCGAGTTGGAGCCGAGCCGGATCGTCCGCCATATGCGCGAGGTGGAAGCCGACTTCGCCGATGCCATCCAGGCCCAATTGCGGCGACGTAACTGCGATATCGCGGGTGCACCCGATGCCCGATTGCACATCGCCGTCACCGCACGATGCGTCGCCGCGGCGGTGTTCGGCGCGATGGAAGCCTGGATGCTTGGGAGTGACCGGTCGCTCGGGGAGCTGGCGCGGGTCTGCCACGTCGCACTGGAGTCGCTGCGCGTCGGCATCTCCGACACCTGGACCACCCTCACAGTTTCGTCATAATTGACAAAACATCGAGCGCGTGCGAGCCTGCATTGCTGGAGACGCGTATGACTGGTTATGACGCGATAGTTATCGGCGCCGGGCACAACGGGCTGACCGCGGCAGTGCTGCTGCAGCGAGCCGGACTGCGGACCGCGTGTCTGGACGCTAAGCGCTACGCCGGCGGGATGGCCTCCACGGTGGAGCTGTTCGACGGGTACCGGTTCGAGATCGCCGGATCGGTGCAGTTCCCGACCTCCTCGGCGGTCAGCAGCGAGTTAGGCCTGGACAGCTTGCCGACGGTCGATCTGGAGGTGATGTCGGTAGCGTTGCGCGGTGTCGGGGACGATCCGGTGGTCCAATTCACCGACCCGACGAAGATGCTTACCCACCTCCATCGGGTGCACGGGGCAGACGCCGTCACCGGGATGGCGGGCCTGCTGGCGTGGAGCCAGGCGCCGACCCGGGCGCTGGGGCGTTTCGAAGCCGGAACTCTGCCCAAGAGCTTCGACGAGATGTATGCCTGTGCCACAAATGAATTCGAACGGTCAGCGATCGATGACATGCTGTTCGGATCGGTCACCGACGTGTTGGACCGCCATTTCCCGGACCGCGAGAAGCACGGCGCCCTGCGCGGGTCGATGACCGTGCTGGCCGTGAACACGCTCTATCGCGGGCCGGCCACACCGGGCAGCGCTGCCGCGCTCGCCTTCGGATTGGGTGTCCCGGAGGGCGACTTCGTGCGGTGGAAGAAATTGCGCGGTGGCATCGGCGCGCTTACCACCCATCTGTCGCAATTGCTGGAACGCACCGGCGGCGAGGTCCGGTTACGTTCCAAGGTGACCGAGATCGTGGTTGACAATAGTCGGTCGTCAGCCCGCGTGCGGGGCGTGCGCACCGCGGCGGGGGACACCTTGACCTCCCCGATCGTGGTCTCCGCCATAGCACCCGACGTCACCATCAACGAGCTGATCGATCCGGCAGTGTTGCCGTCGGAAATCCGCGATCGCTATTTGCGGATCGACCACCGCGGCAGCTATCTGCAGATGCATTTTGCGCTCGCGCAGCCACCGGCCTTCGCGGCGCCCTACCAGGCACTCAACGATCCGAGCATGCAGGCATCGATGGGCATTTTCTGCACACCGGAGCAGGTTCAGCAGCAGTGGGAGGATTGCCGGCGTGGGATCGTCCCGGCCGATCCGACCGTGGTGTTGCAGATCCCGTCGCTGCATGATCCCAGCCTGGCCCCGGCGGGTAAGCAGGCCGCGTCGGCGTTCGCAATGTGGTTCCCGATCGAGGGTGGCTCAAAATACGGAGGGTACGGCCGGGCAAAGGTCGAAATGGGGCAGAACGTGATCGACAAGATCACTAGATTGGCACCGAACTTCAAAGGCAGCATCCTCCGGTACACCACCTTTACCCCCAAACACATGGGTGTGATGTTCGGTGCCCCGGGTGGGGACTACTGCCATGCCCTGCTGCACTCGGACCAGATCGGCCCCAACAGGCCTGGCCCGAAAGGCTTTATCGGCCAGCCGATCCCGATAGCCGGGTTGTACCTGGGCAGTGCCGGCTGTCACGGTGGGCCGGGAATCACGTTCATCCCTGGATATAACGCCGCCCGTCAGGCGCTGGCCGATCGCAGGGCTGCCAACTGTTGCGTTTTGAGTGGTCGGTAGTTGTCGGTGGTGTGCTGTAGGAACAGATGGATGAATTTGGCGGTGTGGGCGGAGCGCAACGGTGTTGCGTGGGTGATCGCGTATCGCTGGTTTCGAGCCGGGCTGTTGCCGGTTCCGGCGCAGCGAGTGGGTCGGCTCATTCTGGTGAACGATCCGGCAGTCGAGGAGTCTGGGCGCGGGCGGACGGTGGTGTACGCGCGGGTATCGTCAGCGGATCAGAGGTCCGATCTGGATCGGCGGGTCGCGCGGGTGACCGCGTGGGCCACATCGCAACATCTCTCTGTCGACAAGGTGGTGGCCGAGGGTGGTTGGGCGTTGAATGGACATCGCCGTAAGTTTTTTGCGCTGCTGGGTGATCCGGTGGTGACGCGGATCGTGGCGGAGCACCGGGATCGGTTCTGCTGGTTTGGCTCTGAGTACGTCGAGGCCGCTCTTGTCGCCCAGGGCCGGGAATTGGTGGTGGTCGACTTGGCTGAGGTCGATGACGACCTGGTGGGCGATATGATCGAGATCCTGACCTCGATGTGTGCTCGGCTCTATGGTGAACGCGCTGCACAGAACGGGGCCAAGCGTGCCCTTGCTGCTGCGGTCGGGGACGCGGAGGCAGCTTGATGGCCAGATTCGAGGTGCCAGAAGGCTGGTGTGTGCAGGCGTTCCGGTTCACGCTGGACCCAACCGAGGACCAGGCCCGCGCGCTGGCGCGGCATTTCGGCGCTCGCCGCAAGGCCTACAACTGGGCGGTCGCTACTTTGAAAGCCGATATCGAGGCGTGGCGCGTTACTGGTATCGGGACTGTCAAGCCGTCGCTGCGGGTGCTTCGTAAACGGTGGAACACCGTCAAGGACGAGGTGTGTGTCAACGCCGAGACCGGGGCGGTGTGGTGGCCGGAGTGCTCGAAAGAGGCTTACGCCGACGGCATTGGCGGCGCTGTCGATGCGTACTGGAACTGGCAGAACTCCCGATCCGGTAAACGTGAGGGCAAGACAATGGGCTTCCCCCGGTTCAAGAAGAAAGGCCGCGATCAGGACCGCGTGACATTCACGACCGGAGCGATGCGCGTCGAACCTGATCGCCGTCATCTCACACTTCCGGTCGTCGGGACCGTCCGTACGCACGAGAACACACGCCGGATTGAACGGCTCATCGCCACAGGCCGGGCGCGGGTGCTGGCAATCTCGGTGCGCCGTAACGGCACCCGGCTCGACGCCAGTGTGCGGGTCCTCGTGCAACGCCCGCAGCAGCCCAACGTGGCACAGCCCGGTTCACGGGTTGGCGTTGACGTCGGGGTGCGCCGGCTGGCCACGGTCGCCAACGAGGCCGGCGCAGTGCTCGAAGAAGTGCCCAATCCACGGCCACTCGACGCGGCACTCAAAGAGCTACGGTACGCCAGCCGTGCGCGGTCGCGGTGCACGAAAGGCTCACGGCGCTACCGCGAGCGCACCACCGAGATTTCCCGGCTGCATCGCCGGGTCAACGATGTCCGCACTCATCACCTGCATGTCCTGACAACACGATTGGCTCAAACCCACGGCCACATCGTTGTTGAAGGTTTGGACGCTGCGGGGATGCTGCGGCAAAAGGGGCTTCCCGGCGCCCGCGCCCGCCGGCGCGGACTGTCGGATGCGGCCCTGGGAACCCCGCGCCGGCACTTGTCCTACAAGACGGGCTGGTACGGGTCGGCGCTGGTGGTCGCCGACCGCTGGTTCCCGTCGTCGAAAACCTGCCACACCTGCGGGCATGTACAAGACATCGGCTGGGACGAAACATGGCAATGCGACGGCTGCTCGGTCACCCACCAGCGGGATGACAACGCCGCTGTGAACCTCGCGCGCTACGAGGAACCTGTTAGCGTCGTCGGCCCAGTTGGGGCCGCCGTTAAGCGTGGAGCCGACCGTAAGACCGGGCCTTGCCCGGCTGGTGGCTGTGAAGCGCGGAAGGGAGGCAGCCGCATGGCTGCCGAACAACCCCGAGACGGGGTGCAAGTCGCGTGACCACTAAAGATCGCTCGCTTGCAACGGCTTAGCGTCCAACCGGGTGAACTCGTTGTGTCGATACAGCTTCACACACTCGGCACGTCTGACCTTGCCGCTCGTGGTGATCGGAATCGAGCCGGGCGCCACCAGAACCAGATCCGACACGCTCAATCCATGCGAGGTGGATATCGCCGAGGTGACTTCACGCGTGACGAAGCTCAGCCTCTCTGTGTCCAAGTTGCCGCGGTTGTTGAGTTCGACGATGGCAACGAGCTTCTCCACGCTATTGCTCGGAACCGCTATCGCCGCACAGCGGCCCCGAGTGATCTCCTGGATCGTTGCCTCGATGTCGTCGGGAGAATGATTGCGGCCGTAAACAATCAACAGATCCTTTATTCTGCCGATGATGAAAAACTTGTCCTCAGACACGAAGCCCGAGTCGCCAGTTCGTAGCCAAGGCCCTACGGGTGTGCCGGCCGAGGGAGCGACCAGTGCTCCTCCGAAGGTGCGTTCAGTCTCGTCAGGCTTTTCCCAATAGCCGCCGGCGACATTGTCGCCGTGTACCCAGATCTCACCGATTGTTCCGGGTGGGCACTCGGTATTGGTGTTGGGATCGACGATCCGAACAATGGGTGATTGCGGCAGCGGGTAACTGACCAGAGCTGTGCCCGCCCCGGTTGCGCACGGCTTGGCCTGCCCAGCGGAAAGTTCGTGGGGTTCGAAGTAACGGATTTCTGGGGGTTGGCCGGCTTGGCTGGTCGCCACATACACCGTGGCTTCCGCGAGTCCGTACGCGGGCCGAATTGCGAATTCTCGAAGATTGAAACGGCTAAACCGGTCGACAAAGCGCTTGAGGGTCGCCGGATGCACCCTTTCACTGCCGCAGAGGATGGTTTTGATCCGTCCAAGGTCGAGCCCGGCCAAGTCGTCATCTATTGCTTTTGCTGCCGTCAGTTCGAAGGCGAAGTTCGGTGCCGCCGAAAACGCCTGGCCCTCGCGTGCCATCAATTGCAGCCACCGGGCTGGTCGCTGCAGAAACGCCACCGGGCTTGTGAGCACAGCGCCGCATCCTACGATAATCGGCGCACAAACTCCCAGAACCAAACCCATGTCATGATAGAACGGTAGCCACGACATAATGAAAAGGTCCAATGGCGGTACGGCTCCGGTGTCGGCGAAATAGGCGGAAATCATCTGCTGGAAATTTGCCAATATATTCTTGTAGGTAATCATTACACCGGCAGGTGTGCGGGTCGATCCCGACGTATACTGCAAATATGCGGTTGTTTGGAGAGAATCGTCCACAATATTAGATCGTATCGGCGAGTCCAGATCTAGTTGATCGACCGCAACCGTTGGCGGGCTGGCAATACCGGGCGGTGGCGTAACGCGCGGGACGACATCGCCCATTATCGCGGATGTTGTCAGAACGACATTGGGTTTCGCGTCACGCACTACCGCGTCAACACGTTCATCGCTGGCGCCGCCGAGCGGAGCCGAAAGTGGAACCGCAATAAGACCGGCCTGTAAAGCGCCCAGAAAAGCAACAATATAATCGAGTCCTTGTGGGGCCAATATCACTGCACGGTCACCAATTGCGGCATGGCGGCGGACTTCTGCTGCAACGTTTAGGGTTCGCCGATACACCTGCGACCACGTCAGGCTTTCACTTATGCCCTCCGAATCCCGTTCGTAATCGATGTAAGTGAATGCCGTGCCGTCCGGGTGCAGGTTGACGCACTGGCGCAACATCGAGGGGATGGAAAGCGAAACCATGAAGCGTCAGACTACCGGCCCGGCGTGGAAGATAGCGCGCGCTCAGGCCGCGAACTTCAGACTGCGGCAGACCGCGGGCTGCCCATGCCACGACAAACCGAAGTAGGGCCCAGTGCCCCAGTAGCACAGCCGCTTAGAACTAAAGAGCCACCAAAGACACAGCTACATCGAAGGATTGCTAGTTAGGCTACGTATCGCCTCCGGCATTGGGCTTGGGGTCGGCGGCGTCAGGCACTGGTGCAGATAGGGGTGCATGGACGTTGGCTGAACCACGTGTGACTCCGGTTGCTGTTATCGGCATGGCTTGCCGGCTGCCCGGCGGGATCGATTCCCCCGAGTTGTTGTGGAAGGCGTTGTTACGAGGCGACGACCTGATCACCGAGGTGCCGCCGGACCGGTGGGATTGCGACGAGTTCTACGACCCGCAGCCGGGCGTGCCCGGTCGGACGGTGTGCAAGTGGGGCGGTTTCCTGGATAACCCCGCGGATTTCGATTGCGAGTTCTTTGGCATCGGCGAGCGGGAGGCGATTGCGATCGATCCGCAGCAACGTCTGTTGCTGGAGACGTCCTGGGAGGCCATGGAGCACGCCGGTCTTACTCAGCAAACGCTGGCAGGCTCGGCGACCGGCGTGTTCGCGGGTGTCACCCATGGTGACTACACGATGGTGGCGGCCGACGCCAAACAATTGGAGGAGCCGTACGGATATCTGGGCAACAGCTTCAGCATGGCGTCGGGCCGGGTCGCCTACGCGATGCGACTGCACGGTCCGGCAATAACCGTTGATACCGCATGCTCGTCCGGCCTGACGGCCGTGCACATGGCGTGTCGCAGCCTGCACGAGGGTGAAAGCGACGTTGCCTTGGCGGGGGGTGTCGCCTTGATGCTGGAGCCACGCAAGGCCGCTGCTGGATCCGCTTTGGGCATGTTGTCCCCGACCGGACGTTGTCGCGCGTTCGATGTCGCGGCTGACGGGTTCGTGTCAGGCGAGGGTTGCGCCGTGGTGGTGCTCAAGCGGTTGCCGGATGCATTGGCCGACGGTGACCGGATCCTGGCGGTAATTCGTGGCACGTCCGCAAATCAGGATGGCCACACGGTCAATATCGCGACGCCTTCGCAGCCCGCACAGGTTGCGGCTTATCGAGCGGCGCTGGCTGCCGGTGGCGTGGACGCCGCGACGGTCGGCATGGTCGAAGCGCACGGCCCCGGCACCCCGATCGGTGACCCCATTGAATATGCGAGTGTCTCCGAGGTGTATGGGGTCGACGGCCCGTGCGCACTCGCATCGGTGAAGACCAACTTCGGACACACCCAGTCGACCGCCGGGGTGCTAGGGCTAATCAAGGTGGTTCTCGCTCTGAAACATGGTGTGGTTCCACGTAATCTGCACTTCACTCGGCTGCCCGATGAGATTGCTGGCATCACCACCAACCTCTTCGTGCCCGAGGTGACCACACCGTGGCCCACCAACGGTCGTCAGGTGCCCCGGCGGGCGGCAGTGTCGTCTTATGGGTTCTCGGGAACGAACGTGCACGCTGTTGTGGAGCAAGCTCCGCAAACCGAAGCCCAGCCCCACGCGGCGAGCACCCCCCCGACCGGCACCCCTGCCTTGTTCACGCTGTCCGCTTCCTCGGCCGACGCGCTGCGGCAGACTGCTCAGCGGTTGACCGACTGGATACAGCAGCACGCCGACTCCCTGGTGCTCTCGGATCTTGCGTACACGCTGGCGCGGCGGCGTACGCACCGGTCGGTGCGCACGGCGGTCATCGCGAGCAGCGTCGACGAGCTGATTGCCGGCTTGGGCGAGGTCGCCGACGGTGACACCGTTTACCAGCCCGCGGTGGGGCAGGATGACCGCGGGCCGGTCTGGTTATTCTCAGGGCAAGGGTCGCAGTGGGCAGCGATGGGCGCCGATCTGCTGACGAACGAATCGGTGTTCGCCGCGACCGTTGCGGAGCTAGAGCCATTGATCGCCGCGGAGTCCGGGTTCTCGGTCACCGAGGCGATGACGGCGCCCGAGACCGTGACTGGCATCGACAGAGTTCAGCCGACCATCTTCGCGATGCAGGTCGCGTTGGCAGCCACGATGGCGGCATACGGAGTGCGCCCGGGCGCCGTGATCGGCCACTCAATGGGTGAGTCGGCCGCGGCTGTGGTCGCAGGAGTGCTGTCAGCCGAAGATGGGGTACGCGTCATCTGCCGACGATCAAAACTGATGGCGACGATCGCCGGTTCCGCGGCGATGGCGTCGGTGGAGTTGCCTGCCTTAGCTGTGCAGTCGGAATTGACCGCTCTAGGCGTCGACGATGTGGTGGTCGCCGTGGTGACCGCGCCGCAGTCCACCGTGATCGCCGGAGGCACCGAGTCGGTGCGCAAGCTGGTCGACATATGGGAGCGGCGAGACGTGCTGGCGCGGGCGGTGGCCGTCGACGTGGCTTCGCATTCGCCGCAGGTGGATCCGATCCTCGACGAGTTGATAGCGGCGCTGGCCGACCTGAATCCGAAAGCTCCTGAGATTCCCTACTATTCGGCGACGCTTTTCGACCCGCGCGAAGCGCCGGCGTGCGACGCGCGTTACTGGGCCGACAATTTGCGCCACACCGTGCGGTTCTCCGCTGCGGTGCGCTCGGCGCTCGACGACGGGTACCGAGTCTTCGCCGAGCTTTCGCCGCACCCGCTGCTGACCCACGCGGTCGATCAGATTGCCGGCAGTGTAGGCATGCCGGTTGCCGCGCTGGCCGGTATGCGGCGGGAGCAGCCATTGCCGCTGGGGCTCCGTCGCCTGCTGGCGGATCTGCACAACGCTGGTGCGGCAGTGGACTTCTCGGTGCTCTGTCCCCAAGGCCGCTTGGTCGATGCTCCGCTGCCGGCGTGGTCGCACCGGTTCCTGTTCTATGACCGCGAAGGCGTTGACAATCGGTCGCCGGGTGGCTCCACGGTAGCCGTGCACCCGTTGTTGGGCGCACACGTGCGATTGCCCGAAGAGCCGGAACGCCACGCCTGGCAGGCCGATGTTGGTACCGCAACCTTGCCCTGGTTGGGCGATCACCGGATACACAACGTGGCTGCTCTTCCAGGGGCCGCCTACTGCGAGATGGCGTTGTCTGCGGCCCGTGCCGTCCTCGGCGAGCAGTCCGAAGTACGCGACATGCGCTTTGAGGCGATGCTGCTGCTGGATGACCAGACCCCGGTGTCCACCGTGGCAACGGTGACCTCGCCCGGTGTCGTCGACTTCGCCGTCGAGGCCCTGCAGGAAGGCGTTGGGCATCACTTGCGGCGTGCGTCGGCGGTGCTGCAGCAGGTATCCGACGAATGCGAGCCGCCGGCGTACGACATGGCCTCCTTATTGGAAGCCCACCCTTGCCGCGTGGACGGTGAGGATCTGCGCCGGCGATTCGACAAGCACGGTGTGCAATATGGTCCGGCCTTCACCGGCCTGGCCGTGGCCTACGTCGCGGAGGATGCGACCGCCACAATGCTGGCCGAAGTCGCGCTGCCCGGCTCGATTCGTTCGCAGCAGGGCCTGTACGCAATCCACCCGGCCCTGCTGGATGCCTGTTTCCAGTCGGTCGGCGCGCATCCCGATAGCCAGTCGGTAGGTAGCGGCCTATTGGTGCCGTTGGGGGTGCGCCGAGTCCGTGCCTATGCTTCGGTGCGTACCGCTCGCTATTGCTACACGCGGGTGACCAAAGTCGAGTTGGCCGGCGTCGAGGCCGATATCGACGTGCTGGACGCGCACGGCACGGTGTTGCTGGCCGTGTGCGGACTGCGAATCGGTACGGGAGTGTCCGAGCGCGATAAACACAATCGGGTGCTGAATGAGCGCTTACTCACCATCGAATGGCACCAGCGTGAGCTGCCCGAGATGGACCCCTCTGGCGCTGGAAAATGGCTGTTGATCAGTGACTGCGCTGCCTCTGATGTGACCGCTACCCGGCTAGCGGACGCGTTTAGGGAACACAGCGCGGCGTGCACGACGATGCGGTGGCCACTGCACGACGACCAGTTGGCCGCCGCCGACCAGCTACGCGATCAAGTTGGTAGCGACGAGTTTAGCGGCGTGGTCGTGCTGACCGGGCCGAACACCGGTACGCCGCATCAGGGGAGCGCGGATCGCGGCGCTGAGTACGTTCGCCGGCTGGTGGGTATCGCTCGCGAATTGTCAGACCTTCCCGGGGCGGTGCCGCGCATGTACGTCGTGACGCGGGGTGCCCAGCGGGTGCTGGCCGACGACTGCGTCAATCTTGAGCAGGGCGGGCTGCGTGGTCTACTGCGGACGATCGGCGCCGAGCACCCTCACCTGCGTGCCACCCAGATCGACGTGGACGAACAGACCGGTGTCGAGCACCTGGCACGCCAATTGCTGGCCACGTCGGAAGAAGACGAGACCGCCTGGCGAGACAACGAGTGGTACGTGGCGCGCTTGTGTCCGACCCCGTTGCGTCCTCAGGAGCGGCGCACCATCGTCGCGGATCATCAGCAGAGCGGCATGCGCCTACAGATCCGTACCCCCGGCGATATGCAAACGATAGAGCTGGCCGCGTTTCACCGCGTTCCACCAGGACCAGGACAGATCGAGGTTGCGGTCCGTGCGTCCAGCGTCAACTTTGCCGATGTACTCATCGCTTTCGGTCGCTACCCCAGCTTCGAGGGACACCTGCCCCAGCTGGGCACGGATTTCGCCGGCGTGGTGACCGCGGTCGGACCAGGCGTCACTGACCACAAGGTCGGTGACCATGTTGGTGGCATGTCGCCTAACGGCTGCTGGGGCACATTCGTCACGTGTGACGCTCGGCTGGCCGCGACGCTGCCACCGGGCCTGGGTGACGCACAGGCCGCCGCGGTGACCACCGCGCACGCCACCGCCTGGTACGGACTGCATGAGCTCGCCCGGATTAGGGCGGGTGACACGGTGCTAATTCACTCCGGCACCGGCGGGGTCGGACAAGCGGCGATCGCTATAGCCCGCGCGGCGGGCGCTGAGATCTTCGCCACCGCCGGTACCCCGCAGCGTCGAGAGCTGTTGCGCAACATGGGTATTGAGCATGTCTATGACTCGCGCAGCACCGAGTTCGCCGAGCAGATTCGGCGGGACACTAACGGCCGAGGTGTCGATGTCGTGCTCAACTCGGTGACCGGCGCCGCGCAACTTGCCGGGCTGAAACTGCTCGCCTTCCGGGGACGGTTCGTCGAGATTGGCAAGCGCGACATCTATGGTGACACCAAGCTGGGGCTCTTTCCCTTCCGGCGCAACCTGTCCTTCTACGCCGTAGATCTGGGGTTGCTGTCTGCGACACACCCAGAAGAGCTGCGCGACCTGCTCGGCACGGTTTATCGCTTGACCGCCGCCGGTGAGTTGCCGCTGCCGCAGAGCACCCATTACCCCCTCGTCGAGGCGGCCACCGCCATCCGTGTGATGGGCAACGCCGAGCACACCGGCAAACTCGTCCTCCACATCCCACAGAATGGAAAAAGCCTCGTTACCCTGCCTCCGGAACAAGCTCAGGTATTCCGTCCCGACGGCTCCTACATCATCACCGGCGGTCTGGGTGGGCTAGGGCTGTTCCTGGCCGAGAAGATGGCGGCGGCCGGTTGCGGCCGGCTCGTGTTGAATTCCCGCACCCAGCCGACTCAAAAGGTGCGGGAAACGATCGAGGCCATCGCGGCGATGGGCTCTGAAGTCGTGGTGGAATGCGGTGACATCGCCCAACCGGGTACCGCGGAGCGGTTGGTGGCGACCGCTGTGGCCACCGGGCTTCCGGTACGAGGCGTGCTACACGCGGCCGCGGTGGTCGAGGACGCCACCTTGGCCAATATCACCGACGAGTTGCTGGCGCGCGACTGGGCGCCAAAGGTTCACGGTGCCTGGGAGTTGCATGAAGCAACGAGCGGACAGCCGCTTGACTGGTTCTGCTTGTTTTCGTCGGCGGCAGCTCTCACCGGCTCGCCGGGACAGAGTGCCTACTCCGCGGCCAACAGCTGGCTGGACGCCTTCGCGCATTGGCGGCAAGCTCAGGGCCTGCCGGCTACCGCGATCGCGTGGGGAGCCTGGTCGGATATCGGCCAGTTGGGGTGGTGGTCGGCATCGCCAGCGCGGGCTTCGGCATTGGAGGAAAGCAACTA
This sequence comes from Mycobacterium canetti CIPT 140010059, assembly GCF_000253375.1. NCBI lineage: Bacteria > Bacillati > Actinomycetota > Actinomycetes > Mycobacteriales > Mycobacteriaceae > Mycobacterium > Mycobacterium canetti. The sequence continues at coordinate 4,360,775 of NC_015848.1, read as the reverse complement.
CACGGCGATCACTCCCGACGAAGGTGCTTACGCGTTCGAGGCGCTATTGCGCCACAACCGCGTCTATACCGGGTATGCCCCGGTCATCGGAGCCCCGTGGTTGGTCGCCTTCGCAGAGCGCAGCCGGTTTTTCGAAGTGTTCTCCAGCAGCAACGGTTCGGGCACAAGCAAATTCCGCGTCGAGCTGAACGAGCTGCCACGCGACGAGTGGCCGGCGCGGCTTCGGCAGCTGGTCTCCGAGCAGGTCAGCCTGATTCTGCGGCGCACCGTCGACCCTGACCGCCCGCTACCCGAGTACGGACTTGATTCGTTGGGCGCACTAGAGCTGCGCACTCGGATCGAGACCGAGACCGGAATACGGTTGGCGCCCAAGAACGTCAGCGCCACGGTGCGGGGTTTAGCGGATCACTTGTATGAACAGCTGGCGCCCGACGACGCTCCAGCTGCCGCGCTGTCGTCACAGTAAGAACCTTTCGCCGCATGCGTATTCCGCACGCGCTGAAATAGGAGCTATTAGTGCGAATAGGACCAGTAGAGTTGTCAGCGGTCAAAGACTGGGACCCAGCGCCCGGCGTGTTGGTTTCGTGGCACCCAACACCTGCCTCGTGCGCGAAAGCCCTTGCAGCGCCAGTGAGTGCTGTGCCTCCCAGTTATGTACAAGCCAGACAGATTCGGAGCTTTTCCGAGCAGGCTGCCCGGGGGCTCGATCACTCGCGGCTGCTCATTGCGTCCGTTGAGGTGTTTGGTCACTGCGATCTGCGCGCCATGACCTATGTCATCAATGCGCACCTTCGTCGGCACGATACATACTGCAGCTGGTTCGAGCTTCGAGATACCGACCACATCGTTCGGCACACCATCGCCGATCCGGCGGATATCGAATTTGTTCCGACCACACATGGCGAGATGACGAGCGCGGACCTGCGAAAGCACATCGTGGCGACACCGGATTCGCTTCATTGGGACTGCTTCAGCTTCGGAGTCATTCAGCGAGCAGACTCCTTCACGTTCTATGCCAGCATCGATCATCTGCATGCGGACGGTCAGTTCGTAGGAGTCGGACTCATGGAGTTCCAGTCGATGTACACCGCGCTGATAATGGGTGAGCCACCGATTGGTTTATCGGAGGCTGGCAGCTATGTGGACTTCTGCGTCAGGCAGCACGAGTACACCTCGGCGTTGAGCGTCGATTCCCCGGAGGTGCGCGCGTGGATCGACTTCGCCGAAATCAATAACGGAACTTTCCCGGAATTTCCGCTGCCCCTTGGCGATCCGTCTGTACGCTGCGGCGGCGACCTGCTCAGCATGATGCTAATGGACGAGCAGCAAACACAGCGATTCGAATCCGCCTGCATGGCGGCGAACGCTCGTTTCATTGGTGGCATGCTGGCTTGCATCGCCATCGCGATACACGAGTTGACCGGCGCCGATACCTATTTTGGAATTACTCCCAAAGATATCCGCACACCAGCCGACCTTATGACGCAGGGGTGGTTCACCGGGCAGATCCCGGTGACCGTTCCAGTCGCCGGATTGTCCTTTAACGAGATTGCACGAATCGCGCAGACCTCCTTCGATACTGGTGCGGATCTGGCGAAAGTGCCGTTCGAACGGGTCGTCGAATTGTCGCCGTCGCTACGCAGGCCCCAACCGCTTTTTTCCCTGGTGAACTTTTTCGACGCCCAAGTGGGACCGCTCTCGGCGGTGACGAAACTGTTCGAGGGCCTCAATGTTGGAACCTACAGCGACGGAAGGGTCACCTATCCGCTAAGTACGATGGTCGGTCGTTTCGACGAGACCGCGGCGAGCGTGCTATTCCCAGATAATCCGGTCGCTCGCGAATCCGTTGCCGCATATCTGAGGGCAATTAGATCGGTGTGTATGCGTATTGCCAACGGCGGGACGGCGGAACGTGTAGGCAACGTCGTTGCGCTTTCCCCAGGCCGGCGAAATAACATCGAAAGGATGACATGGCGGTCTTGTCGCGCGGGTGATTTTATCGATATCTGCAATCTAAAGGTTGCGAATGTGACGGTAGATAGAGAAGCTTAGTGGTTGCGCACGCAGATTCGTCAGGTGACCGATCCCCTGCTGTCTCACTCGCCTCACAGCGACCACCACGGCTGGCGCTTCAAGGCGGGCACGTGCGGAGCAGATGAGGAATGTGCGACGCCTTGACGCAGCCTGTCAGAACACCGAGACCCTCGACGAATTTACGAGCGGAACCGCATAGGCCAACCGGTGATGGGGGTGTCTTTCCGCGACTAGGGCGCCTTATCGTCCGAAGGCCGTGGGTGGTGATCGCCTTCTGGGTCGCGCTTGCGGGTCTGCTTGCGCCGACGGTGCCGTCCCTGGACGAGATCTCCCAGCGGCATCCAGTGGCGATTCTGCCGTCGGACGCCCCGGTGTTGGTCTCGACCCGGCAGATGACCGCGGCATTTCGTGAAGCCGGGTTGCAGAGCGTTGCGGTGGTGGTGCTCAGCGATGCCAAAGGGCTCGGCGCGGCCGATGAACGCAGCTACAAAGAGCTGGTTGACGCCCTGCGACGTGATACTCGAGACGTCGTGATGCTCCAGGACTTTGTCACCACACCGCCCCTGCGGGAGCTCATGACCAGCAAAGACAATCAGGCCTGGATCCTGCCGGTCGGCCTTCCCGGCGACCTGGGTTCGACCCAGTCCAAGCAGGCGTACGCCCGCGTCGCTGACATCGTCGAACACCAGGTCGCAGGCTCGACACTGACGGCTAACCTTACCGGGCCCGCGGCCACCGTCGCCGATCTGAACCTCACCGGGCAGCGGGACCGCAGTCGCATCGAGTTTGCGATCACGATCCTGTTGTTGGTCATTTTGCTGATCATCTACCGGAATCCGATCACCATGGTGTTGCCATTGATAACAATTGGCATGTCCGTGGCGGTTGCACAGCGCCTCGTTGCAATAGCCGGCTTGGCGGGCCTCGGTATTGCTAACCAGAGCATTATTTTTATGAGCGGGATGATGGTCGGCGCGGGAACGGATTACGCGGTATTTCTGATTAGTCGATATCACGACTATTTACGGCAGGGCGCGGATTCGGATCAAGCCGTCAAGAAGGCATTGACATCCATCGGTAAGGTGATCGCCGCATCCGCGGCCACCGTAGCAATCACCTTTCTCGCGATGGTGTTTACCCAACTGGGAATTCTCAAAACGGTTGGTCCGATGTTGGGAATTTCGGTAGCCGTGGTCTTCTTCGCAGCTGTCACACTGCTACCCGCCCTGATGGTGCTGGCCGGGCGTCGCGGTTGGATCGCGCCGCGCCGTGACCTCACCCGGCGCTTTTGGCGGAGTTCGGGGGTGCACATCGTGCGTCGGCCCAAGACTCATCTGCTCGCCAGCGCGCTGGTGCTGGTTATTCTGGCCGGCTGCGCAGGACTGGTCCGATACAACTACGACGATCGCAAGACGCTTCCGGCTTCCGTCGAGAGTTCGATCGGGTATGCCGCGTTGGACAAGCATTTCCCGTCCAACCTGATCATTCCCGAGTACCTGTTCATCCAATCCTCGACGGATCTGCGCACGCCGAAGGCTCTCGCCGACCTAGAGCAGATGGCGCAGCGGGTGAGCCAAGTGCCGGGTGTCGCGATGGTCAGGGGCATTACCCGACCCGCTGGACGGTCGCTGGAGCAGGCCCGGACGTCCTGGCAGGCCGGCGAAGTCGGCAGCAAGCTGGATGAGGGTTCCAAGCAGATCGCTGCGCACACCGGCGACATCGACAAACTGGCCGGTGGAGCCAACCTGATGGCGAGCAAACTCGGCGACGTACGGGCCCAAGTTAACCGGGCCATATCCACGGTCGGCGGCCTCATCGACGCGCTGGCGTACCTTCAGGACCTGCTCGGGGGCAACAGGGTTCTCGGCGAACTGGAAGGCGCGGAGAAGCTGATCGGCAGCATGCGGGCACTCGGTGACACCATTGACGCGGATGCGAGCTTTGTAGCGAACAACACCGAGTGGGCAAGCCCGGTGCTGGGGGCCCTGGATAGCAGCCCGATGTGCACTGCCGATCCGGCTTGTGCCAGTGCGCGCACCGAACTGCAGCGTTTGGTCACAGCGCGCGACGACGGAACGCTGGCAAAGATATCTGAGTTGGCTCGACAGCTGCAGGCCACGCGCGCAGTGCAGACCCTGGCAGCCACCGTGTCCGGATTACGCAGGGCGCTGGCCACCGTCATCAGGGCGATGGGTTCACTGGGGATGAGCAGTCCTGGTGGTGTGCGATCCAAGATCAACCTGGTGAACAAGGGGGTCAATGATCTCGCCGACGGGAGCCGGCAACTGGCTGAGGGCGTGCAGTTGTTGGTCGACCAGGTGAAGAAGATGGGTTTCGGGTTGGGCGAGGCCTCGGCGTTCCTATTGGCAATGAAGGACACCGCGACCACGCCGGCGATGGCGGGGTTCTATATTCCCCCGGAGTTGTTGTCGTATGCCACCGGTGAGAGCGTCAAAGCCGAGACGATGCCGTCAGAGTATCGAGATCTGCTAGGCGGGCTGAATGTAGACCAACTCAAAAAAGTCGCGGCGGCCTTCATTTCACCCGACGGCCACTCGATACGGTATTTGATACAAACCGACCTGAATCCATTCAGCACTGCTGCCATGGACCAAATTGACGCGATCACGGCTGCCGCTCGAGGGGCGCAACCAAATACCGCACTGGCCGATGCCAAGGTGTCTGTCGTCGGATTGCCCGTCGTTCTCAAGGACACGCGCGACTACTCCGATCACGACCTCCGATTGATCATCGCCATGACCGTCTGCATCGTTGTGCTCATATTGATCGTTTTGCTGCGTGCGATTGTGGCACCGCTGTATCTGATCGGCTCGGTTATCGTATCGTACCTGGCGGCGCTCGGTATTGGCGTTATCGTGTTCCAATTTTTACTCGGTCAGGAAATGCATTGGAGCATTCCGGGATTGACCTTCGTTATATTGGTCGCGGTGGGCGCAGATTACAATATGCTGCTTATTTCTAGGCTGCGTGAAGAGGCCGTCTTGGGGGTGCGTTCCGGTGTCATCCGGACCGTGGCCTCAACAGGTGGTGTGATCACTGCGGCGGGTTTGATCATGGCTGCCTCGATGTACGGTCTGGTATTCGCCAGCTTGGGTAGCGTGGTTCAAGGTGCGTTCGTCCTAGGGACCGGGCTTTTGCTGGATACCTTCTTGGTGCGTACCGTTACCGTGCCCGCCATTGCCGTGTTGGTTGGGCAGGCGAACTGGTGGTTGCCGTCAAGCTGGCGGCCGGCAACCTGGTGGCCCCTTGGCCGACGCCGTGGCCGTGCCCAACGAACCAAACGTAAGCCGTTGTTGCCCAAGGAAGAAGAAGAGCAATCACCGCCCGACGACGACGACCTGATCGGTCTTTGGTTACACGACGGGCTCAGGCTTTAGGATCTCTTCGCAGTTGAGAGTGTGAGGTAGTCGGCGCGTCGTTGATGGGTAGGGGTCGAGGTCTTTCGATGATGGGCGGTTCCACGCTGCCCAAAAGGAAGACCTCGGCGTGTCTGCCCGAGGTCCGCCCTCAGTTCACGCTCGACGACGGGCGCCAACGGGCTGCCCCTCCGGGCACACCAAGACACCACTCAGGGCCTTCCCGATGGATTGGTGCCAGCAGCAACCGCCATCATCGAAGACCTCAACCCCCTCTACACCCCAACTACGAAACGCCACTGTAGGTCGTGGACTTTATGGCTAGTGCTTCTTCCCTTTGGGTAGCAGACCCCGGACCATCGACAACGCCTTGTTGGCGCCCGGGCCCACGCTGGCCCCGCGGAGCGCATTTGTTGCCGCTGCCGTGGCGGCAGCGGTGGTGGTGGCGGCACTGGCCCCGGCGGTGGTGCTGCCGATAGGGATGGCGATGGCAGGGGCGATGGCGGGGATACCGCGGATGCCCTGGACCAAATCACGCGGGTTCACAGCGGGGGCTGGTCCGGGCTGATAAGCCCTGTCAATCATGGGCCGCAGTGCGGCATCAACTGTTCCCGCCGCCTGCGGGGGCAGACCCGCCATGTCCACCAGCGCCCGCACCAGAGGTAGCTGATCGGTCCGGATGAAGTAGGTCGTGGTCGTCGCACCCAAACTGTTCGTTGTCGTCGTAATGTCCCTAGGCGCAACGCGAGCTGGGTCCGAGAATGCGGTGGCGCTGTGGCCGTAGTATCCGCCCGCGGCAATCGCATTGAGGTCAGCGAGTAAGTTGCCCGGACGATTAGGTGGGTCAGAAAAAATGTCGTACTGGCCCACGATATTGATTGTGTCGTACTGGCTTTCCACTGGGGCCGGAACGATGTAGTCGATGATCGGCACGTGGGTGCCCGGCCTAAACGCCCGCCAAAGAAGATTGTTAGGGTCGCCGGCCTTGATGAATGTGAGTTGCCCAGGGGGAGGAGCCGTCGGGTCATTCGCCAACCGTGCCTGCTCGCGGTCAAGCACGAGCGTTCCCTGTGATAACCCGGCCACGAAGATTGGCCCGTCAGTGCTGCGGATCGCCGCATCGAGATTGTTCGTCCCGGCACTGACAGAACTGCCGACGGTGGGCGAATTCAAGCCTGTGACAGGCCAAAAGCTGCCTGGATATGAAACGACGTGGCGGGTAGCGGTGGGGTTGTAGTAATTCGCGCCGATCTGAGGCTGCATCGCGGGATTGAAATGATAGAGCGACCTGAGTGGCCCGTACGGGGACGGTGCGGTACCGGGTACTATCAACGCGGTATCGGCCGAAGCGATTCCGTCGCCCAATATGGCTGCGCAAGCTAGCATTCCGCCCGCGATGGCCCCGACGAGCAGTTTGGTCACAGCGTCCCCTTTGTGTAGCGGCGGTACAGCGGCCGACCAACGCAAACCAGCAGCAATAGCAAACACGTTATCGTGCCTTACGGTCGCAACGCAGTCGGAGACGCCTGGACATTTCATGTGAGAGCTCTGCGTTAGGCAAGCTCGCCGCCGCCTACAGGTTGCTCAGGCCTAGCGCGAGCATCAGGCAACCTCCTGCGGCCACCAGCAACGCGGCGTCGCGGCGGCTACGGGACCGCAGCCATGATTGCAGCGCAGCCATGAACGCGCGGGTCTTACGCGGTGCTGCCAGGTAGCTGACGAGGGGGACTTCGGCCACTGTGAATGCCACCACGTTGAACGTAACGACAGCCAGTGCCTGTGTTGCCGGCGTAGCGCCGGAGGCAAGAATGGCGGCCATCGCGCCCATGTAGTTGGCCGAAGGCAGTGCGGCTCCTAGGCCACTCACCCCGGCGACATACAGCGAATCGCCCTGCAGAAAACAACGTGCACGCACAGCCAGCTTATGCGCACCACTTGACGGTACCGACTCCCGTAGGACCCTGCCACCGTCGTCTCCGACGCGGGCGTGGGTAGCTCGCCGGACATGCTTGCCTATGACATTTGTGGTCAGCGCAAACGCGATAAGCAAGGCAATCAGCCCGGTCCCGATCTGTACCTCGGCCACACTGAAATGTCCGGCCAACGGAGTGGCCCCGAGGACCACAAGCGTGACCATGGCCACGCCACCAGCCATCGTGTAACCACCGCACAAGAATGTGAGCAAATGGAGCAGCGGGCGGCGCCTGTTGAGCATGAGGACCACCAAACCGATCCGTACCGGCTCGCAGATCACCGAGAGCGCCAAGACCAGCACGGTGGACCACATGGTGAGCAACCGTACTCCGCCGCTGACGATTGTGGTCTGCGGAGCATCGTCGGAGGAAATTACGCCCGCCGGTTTGAGTGTCACACCGACTGGTCGTAGCTTACTTGCGTGCCCTGGCGGGGCTCGGTCCGAGTGCAGGAGGAATGAGTGTTTAGCATTACAACGCTCCGCGACTGGATGCCGGACCCAGGTTCGATTATCTGTTGGCACGCATCACCGACGGCGAAGGCGAAAGCCCGGCAAGCGCCGATAAGTGAGGTGCCGCCCAGCTATCAACAAGCTCAACACCTTCGACGTTATCGCGATCATGTAGCGCGCGGTCTCGATATGTCGCGCCTGATGATCTTCACCTGGGATCTACCTGGCCGGTGCAACATCCGCGCCATGAATTATGCGATCAACGCACACCTTCGCCGCCACGACACCTACCACAGTTGGTTTGAGTTCGACAATGCCCAACACATCGTTCGGCATACCATCGCTGACCCTGCAGATATCGAACTCGTCCAAACTGAGCATCAGAACATGACGTCGGCGGAGCTGCGCCACCACATTGCAACGCCGCAGCCGTTGCAGTGGGACTGCTTCTTGTTCGGGATTATTCAGAGTGACGATCACTTCACCTTCTATGCGAGTATCGCTCATCTCTGTGTCGATCCGATGATTGTGGGCGTCCTTTTCATCGAGATCCATATGATGTACTCCGCATTGGTGGGAGGCGACCCGCCGATCGAGCTCCCGCCGGCGGGCCGCTACGACGACCACTGTGTCCGACAGTACGCCGACACGGCCGCCTTGACGTTGGACTCCCCCAGGGTGCGCCGTTGGGTCGAATTCGCTGCCAACAACAACGGAACCCTGCCGTACTTCCCGTTGCCGCTCGGCGATCTATCGGTGCCCCATACCGGAAAGCTGCTTACCGAAACGCTGATGGACGAGCAACAGGGTGAGCGATTCGAAGCCGCCTGCGTCGCTGCGGGCGCCCGTTTTAGCGGTGGCGTTTTCGCCTGCGCCGCCCTCGCTGAGCGCGAGTTGACCAACTGTGAAACGTTTGACGTGTTAACGACGACTGATACACGTAGGACGCCAACAGAACTCAGAACGACGGGCTGGTTCACCGGGTTGGTGCCGATCACTGTGCCGGTCGCCGCAGGACTTTTCGATAGCGCCGCCCGTGTCGCGCAGATCTCTTTCGATTCGGGTAAGGATCTGGCGACCGTACCATTCGACCGCGTATTGGAGCTGGCACGCCCCGAAACGGGGCTGAGGCGGCCCCGGCCGGGCAATTTCGTGATGTCCTTTCTGGATGCCAGCATTGCGCCTCTTTCTACGGTCGCCAATTCCGATCTGAATTTTAGGATTTACGACGAAGGTAGGGTTTCTCATCAGGTCTCAATGTGGGTCAATCGTTATCAGCATCAGACCACGGTGACGGTATTATTTCCGGACAACCCGATCGCAAGCGAATCCGTCGCCAATTACATCGCGGCCATGAAATCCATCTATATCCGCACCGCCGACGGCACGCTCGCGACACTTAAACCAGGCACATGACACGTCGCTTGGATCGTCGCTGTGGTTTAAGTCTGGAGTGAGGCTGTGCCCCAGGGCAGTGCGAAAATCGCGCGCGAAACCGTGGGTTCACGTTCGGTGGAGGGCGAGCAACTCGTCCAGCAGTGCGATGAATTCTTTGGGGCGCGTGGGCGTGCAGGCTGGTTTCGGCCGCATCCCCGGTACGTCGAGGGTGACCAACGTCGACTTCAGCGGCCGGTACACGTCCAGTGGCAGCCAGCGGCGAAGGTCCGGCCTGCCCCAGATATTGAACCGGGCCATAAAAAAGCCCAGCGATTCAGCCTGATATCCGCGGATCTGGTCCAGTGGGATGACCTTGGCCGTGCCCGAAGGAAAGTGATAGCGGCGCAGCGTGAGTGCAGCACGATCCAGCTGTACAACGCCGTCGTCGTAGAACTGCATCATGGCCGTGAACTGCGTAGTTGATGGCCCCGGGCGGTGAGGCAGCGACCGTCGTCCAGACGCCACTGCCAGCCGTGCAGGTTACAAGTGAGCGTGTTGCCTTCCACCACACCGAATTTCGATAGGTCGGCTTTGAGATGGGGGCAGCGGCGCTGGATCTCCCAACCGTTCAGGGTGATCGATGAGGAGTCATCGTGGGCCTCGGCGAACCAGCCGTCGGCGTAGGCGATGCGTTCGTCGGTCAGACACTTGAAGAACGTGTAAAGGTATTCGTTGTAGCCGCCAACCCGCCATGCCCGAAATCGGGTGGATAAGAAGATGGTGTTGACCCAGTCGGGTTCGTTGTCGCGCAGCACCGTGCGCACCAGCTCCGGCGCGATCGCGAACCCGTAGCGGAACCTCTCGTCGGGAATCGGTTCTCGTACAGCTCTTTTCGGGAAGTCCAAAACAATGGTTTCGGGACCGATGGCGAGCTCGACCGGGTATCCGATGCCGTCGCAGATCTCGTTGCTTTGCAGCATGATCGGCTCGAACAGGGTGCGCAGCGGCTCCAGCAGTGGCTCGCCGGTGGCGGCGGCCCAGCCGGCCTTTTGCGCGGCGAGCACCGGCGCCATCCGGTCGGCATAGTCAGCGATGTATGCGGCTTTGTCGGTGGTAAAGATAGCCTCGACCTGTTCGGCGGGCAGTGGATGGCGCAATGAATTCAAGGTTGTACCAGTGAAATCCGCAGTCGAGCCGGGGATCATCAGCAGCCCGCCGTCCTGGCCGTGCGCCCGCATCTGATCCAGGAACACCATCTGGTCGGGGAAGATATTGGCCGGATCGCTACCGTCGTCGTTGAGGTGGCGCAGCTCGGGGGCTAAAAAGCATGGCGGCCCCGCCGACGGCACCACCCACGTCGCTCCCACCTGCGCGATGTACTGGCGAGCACGGTCCATCTGCCGTTGCCGCTTTTGGGCGCCGAACGCCTCCTTCGCGCGCGCCGGCATGTCGTAGACCATCGGGTACCAGATCGCGCCCGAGTACTGCAGCATATGCACGTCGATGTGACCGAACTCCGATGCCAGCACGTCCAAATCGACCGGGCGGGCGTCGTTCATGTTGAAAGCCGTTGTTTCGCCGTCAGCAACAACTAGCGCCGAGTCGCCGATCGGACCGTCGGCGGGGGCCCGCAGTGCGATGATCATCACGTCGAGATCGCCGTTGGGTCCCCTCAGGCGGTGCTTGACCGAGTCGGTGGTTTCGAAGAACCAATGAAATCCTAACTTCTGCAACTCATTTCGCAGGTCGGGTACCGGAAAGTCGGGCAGCAGCACGACGGCGTCCTTGTTGACATGCGCTCGTAGGTTTTCCGCGTCGAAGTGGTCCTTATGTAGGTGCGAGACATACAGATAATCGCACTCACCCAAAGCGCCCCAGTCCAGCCCGCTGTTGTCGGGGAACGGGAACCAAGACGCAAAGTAGGCCGGATTGACCCAAGGGTCGCACAGAATGCTGCCGGCCTGGGTCTGGATCAGAAAGCCGGCGTGACCGACGCTTGTGACCTGCACAGCTACCTTTCGGAAGAGCTTACGAGCGCAAAGCGCAGCCTCGAGCTTAGCGTGAGCTGTCGTCTTCGGCCTGCCACAGCCGGCGGTAGTAGTCGATGCGAGCCGGGTCCGGCGCCACACCGTAGGCGGCGAAGAACTCGTCATCTCTGAGCTGGCCCGGGTAGTCGGGAAAGTTCCATTGCAACGACAGCGTCGCGACCGCGAGGTCGGCCCACCGATCGGCCACACCGAGATCGCCGAAGTCGACGTGTCCGCAACAGCGGCCGGTGTCATCGAGGATGGTGTTGGGTGAGCACGCGTCGCCGTGACAGACGACCAACCGATCAACCGGCGGTGAGTCACCCAGCTCCGCGCGTCGCGCCGGGGCCAGCTTGGCCAGCCGGCTGGCCGTCGACCAGTCGAACGGACATGAGGGCACCGGCAAGCTGTCGTGCAGGGTGCGCAGCCCCGCACCCAGCGCCGGGACCGCGACCTGCGGGGACGCCCGCCAGCGCGGGTGCACCGCGGACAAGCCGGGCAGCGCATCGGTGTGCAACCAGGCCCAGTCGCCGTCGACCCCGACACCCAGTACCCGCGGCACCGCCAGGTACGGCGCGGCCCAGCGCAGCCGCCGAGCCTCATTAGCGAAGTCGGCGGTACCCCTCCTGGCGACCTTGATGAACTCGGAGCCGGCGCCGATGCCGGAGTCCACCCGGAAGGTGACGCCGCCCAGTTCGTTGACCCACACCGCGCGCACCGGTCTGCCGACGGCAAACCGGGCAACGATCGCGGGCAGCGCGGGTGGCGATGAGGGGAAGGACACGGCTCACCTCTTTCGTCAATTTGGGTTTTCGCCACTTTGGGCGGCTTGCAGCCGGGACCACTAGGCTGAACTGCTGTGGAACCGGTATACGGCACCGTCATTCGGCTTGCCCGCTTGTCCTGGCGCATACAGGGTCTGAAGATCACCGTCACGGGTGTGGATAACCTACCGACCAGCGGCGGCGCCGTCGTCGCGATCAACCACACCAGCTACCTCGACTTCACCTTTGCGGGTTTGCCCGCCTACCAACAGGGCCTCGGGCGCAAGGTGCGGTTCATGGCCAAACAGGAGGTGTTCGACCACAAGATCACCGGTCCCATTATGCGCAGCCTGCGCCACATCCCGGTGGATCGGCAGGACGGGTCCGCGTCCTACGACGCCGCTGTTAGGATGCTGAAGGCCGGCGAACTCGTCGGCGTGTACCCCGAGGCGACCATCAGCCGCAGCTTCGAGATCAAGGAATTCAAGACGGGGGCAGCCCGAATGGCGATCGAGGCCGGGGTGCCGATCGTTCCGCATATTGTTTGGGGTGCGCAGCGGATCTGGACTAAGGGCCGTCCCAAAAAGCTGTTTCGCCCGAAGGTGCCGATCACGATTGTCGTCGGTGAACGGATCGAACCGACGCTGCCCACCGCTGAACTGAACGGCCTGCTGCACTCCCGGATGCAGCATTTGCTGGAGCGGGCCCAAGAACTGTACGGACCGCATCCGGCCGGCGAGTTCTGGGTGCCGCACCGGCTGGGCGGCGGCGCCCCGTCGCTTGCCGAGGCGGCCCGGTTGGACGCGCAGGAGGCGGCGGTTAGGGCTGCGCGCCGCGCTCAGCGAGCCCATCCCGCCGGGGCGCCGGAGCAGTGACCGATGGCGGAGCCGACCTATCGCGTCTTAGAGATCCTGGCCCAGTTGCTGGTGCTGGCCACCGGAACCCGGATCACCTACGTCGGCGAGGAGAATGTGCCCGACCAAGGCGGCGCCGTGGTCGCTATCAATCACACCAGCTATGTCGACTGGCTGCCGGCCGCGTTGGCCATGCATCGTCGGCGTCGCCGGATGAGGTTCATGATCAAGGCCGAGATGCAACGGATGCGGTTGGTCAACTTCCTGATCAGGCACACCCGGACCATTCCGGTGGACCGGGGCGCCGGCGCTAGCGCCTATGCGGTGGCGGTGCAGCGGCTGCGCGAAGGGGAACTGGTCGGGGTCTACCCGGAGGCCACCATCAGTCGTAGCTTCGAGCTCAAAGGGTTCAAGACGGGGGCCGCCCGAATGGCCGCGGAAGCGGATGTCCCGATTGTGCCCGTCGTTGTCTGGGGTGCTCAGCGGATCTGGACCAAGGACCATCCCAGGCAGATAGGACGCGCCAAGGTGCCGGTCACGGTACAGGTGGGTCGGCCGCTGCGGGCCGCGGCAGGCATCGAACAGACCAACGCGGCGCTGCGTGAGTCGATGACCGCGCTGCTGTGGCAAGCGCAGGAGCGGTATCCGCATCCGGCTGGGGCGTACTGGGTGCCGCGCCGACTCGGCGGCGGCGCGCCAACGCTGGCCGAGGCGGCACGGATGGAGGCTGACGAGGCGGCGGCAAGGGCCGCCAGCCGGACACCGCATGAATCGCGGTAAGAGGTGAAGGAGGATACATGGCTGAGCCGTTCTTCCGGATGATGGAGATTCTTGTTCCGTCGATCGTCGCGGCCAACGGAAACAAGATCACATTCGAAGGCCTGGAGAACATCCCCGAACGTGGCGGCGCGTTGATCGCACTCAATCACACGAGCTACGTGGACTGGGTTCCGGCATCGATCGCCGCCCACCATCGGCGGCGGCGGCTGCGGTTCATGATCAAGGCCGAGATGCAAGACGTACGGGCGGTCAACTACGTGATCAAGCATGCCCAGCTCATCCCGGTGGATCGCAGTGTGGGGGCCGATGCGTACGCGGTGGCAGTGCAGCGGTTGCGGGCCGGGGAACTCGTTGGGTTACACCCGGAGGCGACTATCAGCCGCAGCCTCGAACTGCGCGAGTTCAAGACCGGAGCGGCCCGGATGGCGCTGGAGGCGCAGGTGCCGATTATTCCCATGATCGTCTGGGGCGCGCACCGGATCTGGCCCAAGGATCATCCAAAGAACCTGTTCCGCAACAAGATTCCGATCGTCGCGGCGATCGGATCGCCGGTGCGGCCGGAGGGCAATGCCGAGCAGCTCAATGCCGTGCTGCGCCAAGCGATGAATGCGATCCTCTACCGCGTACAGGAGGAGTATCCACATCCCAAGGGGGAGCACTGGGTGCCGCGGCGGCTGGGCGGCGGCGCGCCGACGGTGGAGGAGTCCAGGCAGCTCAGAATCGCTGAATTGGCGCAGCGGCGGCAAAAGCGCGGATACGACGGCGTGACCTCATCACGGCACAGCCAAGTCGGCCCGCACTGACAAGCCAGCCAACTTTGAAACCGACTGTGCCGGCGCTCATCGCGTGTGACGTCGACGGAACCCTGCTCGACGACGAAGAAGCCGTCACCAAACGCACTCGCGACGCGGTGCTTGCCGCGGTCGACGCCGGCACGCACTTCATCCTGGCCACCGGCCGGCCGCCGCGCTGGGTGCGACCCATCGTCGATGCCCTCGGCTTCGCGCCGATGGCGGTGTGCGCCAACGGCGCCGTCATCTACGACCCCGGGACCGATCGGGTGATGTCGGTGCGCACGCTGCCCGTCGACGCCCTGGCAACGTTGGCCGAAGTTGCGACCCGCGTCATACCGGGTGCGGGACTGGCGGTCGAGCGGATCGGCGAGCGCGCACACGACACGGCGACCCCCCAGTTCGTCAGCTCGCCGGGCTACGAGCATGCGTGGCTGAATCCGGACAACACCGAAGTGTCGATCGACCACCTGCTCAGCGCGCCGGCGATCAAACTGCTGATCCGTAAAGCCGGTGCTGCGAGTGCCGACATGGCCGCCGAACTGGCGAAGCATGTCGGTTTCGAGGGCGATATCACCTACTCGACCAATAACGGGCTGGTGGAGATCGTTCCGCTCGGTATCAGCAAGGCCACCGGTGTCGACGAGATTGCCCGGCCGCTGGGAATTTCCGACGCGGAGGTGGTGGCGTTCGGCGACATGCCCAACGACGTGCCGATGCTGCTGCGGGCCGGTTTGGGTGTGGCGATGGGTAACGCGCATCCCGACGCGCTGGCCGTCGCCGACGAGGTCACCGCACCCAATAGCCAGGACGGCGTCGCGCGGGTGCTGGAGCGCTGGTGGTCCTAGCATGGCCCACGTGACCCGGCGCCGTTGTGGCTCGGGAGTGCGTGACTGAGCCGGCCCCTCGCGCAGATTCGCGACGGGCGAACCGCGACCAGATGTGGTCCGAGATGGACGCCATGACCTGGCCCATGCGTGGCTGCGACGCGGTGCACTGCGCATCGGCCGAGCAACTCGATGACGTGTGGCCGCGGCGGCAGATCAGCGGCTGCTGACCGCATGGTTGGAGCTTGGCATGGCAATCTACGACACCAACCAACGGGCCACGCCGCGCTAAGCCGCCGGTTTGATTGCCAGGGCGAGCTGTTGGGGAATGTAGTTGATCAGCAGCGGAGCCATTCCCATGAAGGGTGTGCCGAAAACGGTTACGGTGGTTGGGAAACCGGGAATAGGAACTGGAGCACCCGGGAAGCTGATCGTCGCGGTGACGGGATGCGGCGGCACGAGAAGCCCGTCGAAAGGCAAGTGCAGCGTGATCCCGACCGTCGGGGGCAGAGGGGACGGGAGCCCCGTGGGCACCAGGATCGGCGTATCCAACACGGTTGCGCTGTTAAGGAAGCCGTCTAACGCGTGGGCCGGGGCGTCGATAAGCGCACCCACCGCCCCTAGGTAGTTGCCGGCCAACAGGGCCTGCTCAATGGTTTCCGCGCTCGTCGCAATAGCGTTCAGTGACGCGAACGGCGCACCCAATGTGGCGTAAGTGAGCACCAATGGCACCCCGAAGAAGGTGCTCAATGTCCCGGCGGTGGTTGCGATATCGAACGAAGCGACCGCCTGGATGTTCGGGTTGGAGAGCGTCGTGAGCACGTTGGTGAAGTTCTGCGACATGTCTCGCAGGATGGAGGGGGGCATCAGGTTGGTGAAGTACTGCGCCTCTTGTGCCGGGATGGTCATGATGGTGAACAGATCTCCCAGCGGGCCCAGCAGCTTGGGTTTCGCGGTGACACTAATGGCGGTGCCCATTGTGCCGATCGTCACGTCGCTGGTGTCGAACCCGGTGACCAGAAGGTTTGTCATGGCCTTACCCAGGTCCGCCACCGCGGCGTTGTAGTCACCCACCAGAAGCTGTTGAAACGCTAGCTGAAGCTCCGCTGCAAAGTTGGGCCACCCGGCAATGACGCTGGTGACCCCCTGACCGACCGTCGTGGCGAATAGCTGGGCGAAGCCGATCTGCGAGCTAATAATCTGTTGGATGTAGTACGCCGCGTTGAAGGCCAGGAATTGCTGGACGGCCGCCTCGATGGCCGCTGGCAAATTCGCCACCAGGGCGGGGAAGTTCTGGACGGCGTTGGCGAGCGCCGCGGCGATCTGCTGCCAGTAAACCTGCTGGTTGGCGATGATCTGGCGGAGGAATGGGAACGGGTTGGCCGACCATGCGCCGTAGAGGGATTCCAGGTTGGTGGCCGTGTTGGCAACGAGTTGGCCGTATGCGCCGCCCGGAGCGGCGGCCGCGGCCGCGGAAACGGCGCGCTGTCCCGCCTCGATCTGACCGAACAGCTGCCCGCCGTTAGCGCTTTCGGTGTTGAGATACGCCGCCGCGCCACGGTTCAACGTGCGTACGAACTCGGTATGAAACGCCGCCAGTTGGTTGCTCACGGCTTGAAATTCCTGGCCGTACCTGCCGAACAGCTGCGAGACAGCGATCGACACGTCGTCGGCGGCCGCGGCCGCCAGCCCGGTCGTGGGGCCCGCCGCCGCAGCGGTCGCTTCCCGAAGCGTCGAGCCGATGGCCGCCAAATCCCCCGCCGCAGCCGCCACGGCCTCCGGCACTGCGACCACAAACGACACGTTGTTCCTCTCGACTGGCCTGCGGCGACCCGGTGATCAGCCCGGCAAATGGAGCCTAATGGCACAGGGTGTATATGCGCCGGCGATTCCGCGCCACAAAAGCCAGAATGTGAAAAGTGCACACACATAATGTGAATAGTGCACACCCGCGACTCAGGTGATCGGATGCGTTGGCAGCGTGAAGTGTTCGGGCGGCACCGTCGGGCCGCTCGGGGGCCGCGTCGCCAGTGGCGTCGTGATCCCGTCGACGACTTCGGTGACATTGCCGGTGAGGCGCTCGAAGTTCAAGGTTCCGTGTTGAAAGTTCTGCGTGATCTGCAGCGGCTCCTGGATCTCCGCGCTGGTCGGCAGTCCCAGCGGGCCGCGTTCGTAGCTCAGCGAAGCCCAGGCCTCATAGATTGCCCCGGTGACCGGCTGAGCGTCGGTCACCGGCGACCAATACATGGCGCCCTTAGCGAAGGTTGCATACCGCGCCCCATCCGCGGCGTCGGCCTCCGGCGAGGTCGGTGCACCCAGCGCGCTGTTCATGCCGCCCAACGCCTGCCAGCGCTGATAGATCGCGCCACCTTCCAGCGCCTTGATCAGCTCCTCCGGCGGGTCGTTGAAATGTGCTGCGATGTCCCGGATCTCGTCCATCACAGCGTAGGCGGCGTTGCCCGGACAGTCGGTGTTGCCGACGTCGCGATGGGTGAAGATGGCGGGCAATCGCGCTATGGCGCCACCCGGAAACGTGGTGTACGAGCTGCCCGCTGACTGCAGATCCACCATGCTCCTGGGATCGACGTCGTCCATGCCCAGCCGCCAGCCGAGCAACCGGCCGACGGTTCGGATCTGGATCGGCGTGGGGGCCACATCGTCGAAGTTGCCGATCATGGCCACCCCCCAGGTGTTGCGGTTGAATCCGCCGGTGTGGAACCCTTCGACCGGTTTGGTGAGGCCGCCAGCGCTACCCTCGAACACCTGGCCGTACTTGTCGACGAGGGCGTTGTACGCGATGTCACACCAGCCCAGGGTCTTGCTGTGGTAGGTGTAGATGGCTTTGACTATGCCGGCGGACTCCAGCGGAGAGTAGTCGTTGCTCCCTGCGGTGTGGTGGACCACCGCGGCACGAACCCCCCTGTCGTACTCCGGTGTTTCGCATCGCAGTGACTCGTCTGCGCCCCATTCTGCCCGGCTGATGATGGCCGGCGGTTGGCCTGCCATGGTGACTGCGGTTGGTGGCGTCCACTGCGTTCCGGGCGGCGCTTGCGGCGGCGAGATCAGGATCGCGGAGATGTTCTGCCCGAAGGGCTGTTCCTTGGTGGCTGGACGGTATCCCAAACCGTTGTCGGGCAAGGCGTTGGTCGGCCGCCCCGCCGGCGGTTGAGTTATCGGTGCGTCGATCGGGCGAGTCACCGCGACCTGCACGGTGGTGGTGGTGCCCACGAACACCGGATCGGTGCTACGGGGACCCGGATTGAGTCCCCCGGGTTCCACGGACCCGTCGGTGCCCGCCGGATCGCGTGGTTCGGTTTCATACTCGGTCTGATACCACGGCCCCCAGTCACCGTCCGGGCGCTTGGCGCGCACACGGGCGGAGGTACCGGCCAGGTCGCCGGTCAACGCCACCAATGAAAACGGTGTGTCCTGGGTGAGTTCGCGTACCGTGACGCCGCCGCCGAGCCCGATCAGTGGCTGCTCTGCAAGCTGGGTGTCGGGCGTCGGCGATGGTTCATGGGAGCTGGCGGGTGGACGATTCACTACCCACGCGACGATGACGACGGTCGCTGCCATCGCGGTGAGCAGCGTCGTCGGCGCGCGGGTGCGGGACGGCACCAGCTGATGTTACGTGTGTTTCTATTGGTATTAATGAGACGACACGGAATCGGTGCGATAAAACTGTCGAGAACGACGGGCCGAAGCAATGACCGACGCCTTGGCCGCGGGTGCGTTTTCGGCCGACCCGGGGCTTAGGCGACCGGCACGGTGATTGGGTCCGTCGGTGGCACCGCCGCGGCCGCGGGGATGGGCGGGACCGGCGGGCCGGCTGCCGGCGCGGCCGCGCCGCCATTCTGGACGGCCTGCATGATCGACGGCATTAGCACACCTTTCAGCAGGTCGATAGCCTGACTGGCGCCCAACTCGTTGGCCACCTGCATCACGTCGTTGACGAGACCGCCGCCGCCGGTGGAGGTGGTGGTGGCGGGGCTGCTCGGTATGGTCCCCAGGGTTGGATCACCGAGGATCGGATAGGTGCCGTCCGCCCCGGGATCCAATCCGACCGGCGTCGTAATCGGAATTTCGTTGGCTCCGCCCAGCGCGGGATCCAAACCCGTCGGGCTGGTCAATCCCGGTGTCGCCCCGGTCGGGCTGGTCAGCGCGGGGTTGGTGAGCGCCGGATTGGTCCCCACGCCGGGCGTTGGCGCCAGGGTGGCGCCGGGCGCGGCGAGTGATCCGGGCAGGGTTGGCGTCAGGCCCGGACTGGTAAGGGCAGGGTCGGTGAGGCCCGGGCTGGTCAATCCCGGGCTGGTCAATCCCGGACTAGTCAGGCCAGGACTGGTTAGACCCGTGCTGGCATCGCCGCTCCCGGTCAGGCTGGGCACCGGCGGTATGTTGATCCCGAACTGGGACAACCCCTGCGATAGCGCGGACATCAGCTCGCCGGGCAGGTCGGTCAACACCGCCGCCTGCTTGAATTCATGGTGCTCGGGCCGCTCGGTGGTTTCGGTTGATTCGTAGACAAGAAAATATGCACAAGGACTCGCAACTGCCAGGGCGGCGACCGCGCTCATGGCTGTCGAGAGCTTGCGTCGGCGTCGGTTCGGCACGGAAGTCTCCTCAATCTGGACTATGTGTGGCGTCGGGTTCGCCGGCTCCCGCGGTCGCGAGTGCATGGCATGAACCCCACACGCTCGATGGTACGAGTGTGGTTGATGTGACTAGAGTGGTTATATCGAATCGTGAGGCAATCGCGACCAAACGACCTCCGGCCAACCACACTGGTCGGCCATGCGCACCTGCGGTGAAACCCGTTCGGGCCATGACCGCCACGAGCTGCCAAATCGGGTTTTGCCAGCAAGGTCGGTTACCCTATGCAACCGATGACCGCTCGTTTTGACCTTTTCGTCGTCGGCTCAGGATTCTTCGGCCTGACGATTGCCGAGCGCGTGGCCACCCAACTCGACAAGCGCGTGCTCGTCCTCGAGCGGCGCCCGCACATCGGGGGCAATGCCTATTCCGAAGCCGAGCCACAGACCGGCATCGAGGTCCACAAGTACGGTGCGCACCTGTTTCACACCTCTAATAAGAGAGTGTGGGACTACGTGCGGCAGTTCACCGACTTCACCGACTACCGGCACCGGGTCTTCGCGATGCACAACGGGCAGGCATATCAGTTTCCGATGGGGCTCGGCCTGGTATCGCAGTTCTTCGGCAAGTACTTCACGCCCGAGCAAGCCCGCCAGCTGATCGCCGAGCAGGCCGCCGAGATCGACACCGCCGACGCGCAGAACCTCGAGGAGAAGGCCATCTCGCTGATCGGCCGGCCGCTCTACGAAGCGTTCGTCAAGGGGTACACGGCCAAGCAATGGCAGACTGACCCCAAAGAACTTCCGGCCGCCAACATCACCCGGCTTCCCGTGCGCTACACCTTCGACAACCGGTATTTCAGCGATACTTACGAGGGTTTGCCGACCGACGGGTACACGGCGTGGTTGCAAAACATGGCTGCTGACCACCGCATCGAGGTCAGGCTGAACACCGACTGGTTCGACGTGCGCGACCAGCTGCGCCCCGGCAGCCCGGCGGCCCCGGTCGTTTACACCGGCCCGCTGGACCGCTACTTCGACTACGCCGAAGGCCGATTGGGCTGGCGTACCTTGGACTTCGAGGTGGAAGTGCTACCGATCGGGGACTTTCAGGGCACCGCGGTGATGAACTACAACGATCTCGACGTCCCCTACACGCGCATCCACGAGTTCCGCCACTTCCACCCCGAGCGTGACTACCCAACGGACAAAACGGTGATCATGCGGGAATACTCCCGGTTCGCCGAGGACGACGACGAGCCCTACTATCCGATCAACACCGAGGCTGACCGCGCCCTGTTGGCCACCTATCGGGCCAGGGCGAAGTCCGAGACCGCGTCATCGAAGGTACTGTTCGGCGGCCGGTTGGGCACCTACCAATATCTGGATATGCATATGGCCATTGCCAGCGCCTTGAACATGTACGACAACCTCCTCGCGCCGCATCTGCGCGACGGCGTCCCACTGCTTCAGGACGGCGCATGAGTGAACTCGCCGCGAGCCTGCTGTCTCGGGTCATCCTGCCGCGCCCAGGTGAACCCCTTGACGTGCGCAAGCTGTACCTCGAGGAGTCAACCACCAACGCCCGGCGCGCGCATGCGCCAACCCGGACCTCGCTACAGATTGGCGCGGAGTCCGAGGTGTCATTCGCCACCTACTTCAACGCTTTCCCGGCTAGCTATTGGCGACGTTGGACGACGTGCAAATCGGTGGTGTTGCGCGTGCAGGTGACCGGCGCCGGGCGGGTAGACGTCTACCGGACCAAGGCCACCGGTGCCCGGATCTTCGTTGAGGGCCACGACTTCACCGGCACCGAGGATCAGCCAGCCACCGTCGAGACCGAAGTGGTGCTGCAGCCTTTCGAAGACGGCGGGTGGGTCTGGTTCGACATCACCACCGACACCGCGGTCACCCTGCACAGTGGTGGCTGGTATGCCACCAGCCCCGCTCCGGGGACGGCCAACATCGCGGTCGGCATCCCGACGTTCAACCGCCCCGCAGACTGCGTCAACGCGCTGCGAGAACTCACCGCCGATCCGCTGGTGGACCAGGTGATCGGCGCGGTGATCGTGCCTGATCAGGGTGAGCGCAAGGTGCGCGACCACCCGGATTTCCCCGCCGCGGCTGCCCGGTTGGGTCTCCGACTCTCTATTCATGATCAGCCCAACCTGGGCGGTTCCGGCGGCTACAGCCGGGTGATGTATGAGGCGCTGAAAAACACCGACTGTCAGCAGATCCTATTCATGGACGACGACATCCGCCTCGAGCCGGACTCGATTCTGCGGGTGCTGGCCATGCACCGGTTCGCCAAGGCGCCGATGCTGGTGGGTGGTCAGATGCTCAACCTGCAGGAGCCGTCGCACCTGCACATCATGGGCGAAGTCGTAGACCGGTCGATATTCATGTGGACCGCCGCGCCGCATGCCGAATACGACCACGACTTCGCCGAATACCCGTTGAACGACAACAACTCCCGTAGCAAGTTGCTGCACCGGCGTATCGATGTCGACTACAACGGCTGGTGGACGTGCATGATCCCACGCCAGGTCGCCGAAGAGCTGGGACAGCCGCTGCCGCTGTTCATCAAATGGGACGACGCCGATTACGGCCTGCGGGCCGCCGAGCACGGGTATCCGACCGTCACGCTGCCCGGTGCGGCGATCTGGCACATGGCCTGGAGCGATAAGGATGACGCCATCGACTGGCAGGCCTATTTCCATCTGCGCAACCGGCTGGTGGTGGCCGCCATGCACTGGGACGGCCCAAAGGCGCAAGTCATCGGCCTGGTCCGCAGCCATCTCAAGGCAACCCTGAAACACCTTGCCTGCCTGGAATATTCGACGGTGGCAATCCAGAACAAGGCCATCGACGACTTTCTCGCCGGCCCCGAGCACATCTTTTCGATCCTGGAATCGGCGCTGCCGGAAGTGCACCGCATCCGCAAGAGCTATCCGGACGCGGTGGTGCTGCCGGCGGCCAGTGAGTTGCCGCCGCCGTTGCACAAGAACAAGGCAATGAAGCCGCCGGTGAACCCGTTGGTCATCGGCTACCGGCTGGCCCGCGGGATCATGCACAACCTGACCGCCGCCAACCCCCAACACCACCGTCGCCCGGAGTTCAACGTTCCGACCCAGGATGCGCGCTGGTTCCTGCTGTGCACTGTCGACGGGGCCACCGTCACCACGGCCGACGGATGCGGTGTGGTCTACCGGCAGCGCGACCGGGCCAAGATGTTCGCGTTGCTGTGGCAGTCGTTGCGCCGTCAGCGCCAGTTGCTGAAACGGTTCGAGGAGATGCGCCGGATCTATCGCGACGCGTTGCCGACGCTGTCCAGCAAGCAGAAGTGGGAGACGGCGCTGCTGCCGGCGGCAAACCAAGAGCCCGAGCATGGCTGAACGGGCGCCACG
Source organism: Mycobacterium canetti CIPT 140010059 (assembly GCF_000253375.1). Lineage (NCBI taxonomy): Bacteria > Bacillati > Actinomycetota > Actinomycetes > Mycobacteriales > Mycobacteriaceae > Mycobacterium > Mycobacterium canetti. The sequence goes on along the minus strand of NC_015848.1, from coordinate 4,337,523 downwards.
CGGCGAAGTCGCCGTGATGGTGGCCGTGCAGTCGGCGCTGGTCGACCGTCCGGGGATGCTGGCCACTGCGCGCGGACTCTCCCACTTCGGCGAGCACTGCATCGGTTGGCTGATCCTCGCGCTGCTGGGCGCGATTGCCCTGCCGCGGCGCCGCCGGGAATGGCTTGTGGCCGGGGCGGGCGCGTTCGCTGCCCATGCCATCGCCGTGCTGATCAAGCGGCTGGTGCGGCGTCAGCGGCCGGATCATCCGGCCATCGCGGTCAACGTGGACACGCCAAGTCAACTGAGTTTTCCGTCGGCACACGCCACCTCGACCACGGCCGCGGCCCTGCTCATGGGCAGAGCCACCGGGCTGCCGCTACCGGTTGTGCTGGTGCCGCCGATGGCGCTGTCGCGAATACTGCTGGGGGTCCACTACCCCAGTGATGTGGCCGTGGGTGTTGCTCTGGGCGCCACCGTCGGGGCCATCGTGGACAGCGTCGGCGGGGGCCGGCAAAGGGCCCGGAAGAGATGAGCTCGGATGAGTGAAGATGTGGTGACTCGACCTCCGGCAAACCTGGTCGCCGGGGTGGTCAAGGCGATCCGCCCGCGCCAGTGGGTGAAAAACGTGCTGGTGCTGGCCGCGCCGCTGGCCGCGTTGGGCGGCGGTGTCCGCTACGACTACGTCGAGGTGCTCAGCAAGGTGTCGATGGCCTTCGTGGTGTTCAGCCTGGCCGCCTCGGCGGTGTACCTCGTCAACGATGTGCGCGACGTCGAGGCAGACCGGGAGCACCCCACCAAAAGGTTCCGGCCGATCGCCGCCGGCGTGGTGCCCGAGTGGCTGGCGTACACCGTGGCGGTGGTACTGGGAGTGACATCGCTGGCCGGTGCCTGGATGCTGACCCCGAACCTGGCGCTGGTAATGGTCGTCTACCTCGCCATGCAGTTGGCGTATTGCTTTGGTCTCAAGCATCAAGCGGTGGTGGACATCTGCGTCGTGTCGTCGGCGTATTTGATCCGCGCCATCGCCGGGGGCGTGGCCACCAAAATCCCGCTGTCCAAGTGGTTTTTGCTGATCATGGCATTCGGTTCGCTGTTCATGGTGGCCGGCAAGCGCTACGCCGAGCTGCATCTGGCCGAACGCACCGGCGCTGCGATCCGCAAGTCGCTGGAAAGCTACACCAGCACCTATCTGCGGTTCGTCTGGACGTTGTCGGCCACCGCGGTGGTCTTGTGCTACGGGCTGTGGGCTTTCGAGCGCGACGGCTACAGCGGGTCCTGGTTCGCGGTGTCGATGATTCCGTTCACCATCGCGATCCTGCGCTACGCGGTGGACGTCGATGGCGGCCTGGCCGGGGAGCCGGAAGATATCGCGCTGCGTGACCGGGTATTGCAGCTGCTGGCGCTGGCGTGGATAGCAACGGTTGGGGCCGCTGTTGCCTTCGGCTAGCCTCAAGCTCAACGTCCTCCCAGTCGGGGTGCTGCCCCGCCGGCCGGTGGTCGGGCGGGTCGGTCGGCCGGTGTTTCCGTATGAGCCCATGGTCCGGGTCAGCTTGTGGCTGTCGGTGACGGCGGTCGCCGTGCTGTTCGGCTGGGGGAGCTGGCAACGTCGCTGGATCGCTGACGACGGACTGATCGTCCTGCGGACGGTACGCAACCTATTGGCCGGCAACGGACCGGTCTTCAACCAGGGCGAGCGAGTCGAAGCGAACACCTCGACAGCGTGGACGTATCTGCTGTATGTGGGCGGCTGGGTGGGTGGGCCGATGCGCCTGGAGTACGTGGCTTTGGCCCTGGCCATGGTGCTTTCGCTGCTGGGAATGGTGCTGCTCATGCTGGGGACCGGCCGGTTGTACGCACCCAGCCTGCGGGGCCGTCGGGCGATCATGCTTCCGGCCGGGGCGCTGGTATATATCGCGGTGCCACCGGCCCGCGACTTCGCCACCTCCGGCCTGGAGAGCGGGCTGGTGTTGGCCTATCTGGGGCTGTTGTGGTGGATGATGGTCTGCTGGTCACAGCCGCTGCGGGCCCGCCCGGACAGCCAGATGTTCCTCGGCGCGTTGGCCTTCGTCGCCGGATGCAGCGTGCTAGTGCGGCCGGAATTCGCGCTGATCGGCGGGCTGGCGCTGATCATGATGTTGATCGCCGCGCGGACCTGGCGTCGCCGCGTGCTGATCGTGCTGGCCGGCGGATTCTTGCCGGTGGCCTACCAGATCTTCCGGATGGGCTATTACGGACTGCTGGTTCCGAGTACCGCGCTGGCCAAGGATGCCGCGGGCGACAAGTGGTCGCAAGGCATGATCTACGTGTCGAACTTCAACCGGCCGTACGCACTGTGGGTGCCGTTGGTGCTGTCGGTGCCGCTGGGATTGCTGTTGATGACGGCGCGCCGCCGGCCGTCGTTCCTGCGTCCCGTGCTGGCACCCGACTACGGTCGGGTGGCCCGGGCGGTGCAAAGTCCGCCGGCCGTGGTGGCTTTCATCGTCGGCAGCGGCGTGCTGCAGGCGCTGTACTGGATTCGGCAAGGCGGCGACTTTATGCACGGCCGGGTGTTGCTGGCGCCGCTGTTTTGTTTGCTGGCCCCGGTGGGGGTCATTCCTATTTTGCTGCCCGACGGTAAGGACTTTTCGCGGGAGACCGGTCGCTGGCTAGTCGGCGCGCTCAGCGGGCTCTGGCTGGGGATCGCGGGTTGGTCGCTGTGGGCGGCAAACTCGCCGGGCATGGGTGACGACGCCACCCGGGTCACCTATTCGGGCATCGTCGACGAGCGCCGCTTCTACGCCCAGGCCACCGGGCACGCGCATCCGCTGACCGCCGCGGACTACCTCGATTACCCGCGAATGGCTGCCGTGCTTACAGCGCTCAACAACACCCCGGAAGGGGCGTTGCTATTGCCGTCGGGCAACTACAACCAGTGGGACCTGGTGCCGATGATCCGGCCCTCGTCGGGGACCGCGCCGGGCGGCAAGCCGGCGCCGAAACCGCAGCACGCAGTGTTTTTCACCAACATGGGCATGCTAGGCATGAACGTCGGGCTCGATGTCCGGGTGATCGACCAAATCGGGCTGGTAAACCCATTGGCCGCGCACACCGAGCGGCTGAAGCATGCCCGTATCGGCCATGACAAGAATCTGTTCCCGGACTGGGTGATCGCCGACGGACCCTGGGTGAAGTGGTACCCGGGTATTCCCGGCTACATCGACCAGCAGTGGGTCACGCAAGCCGAAGCGGCCCTGCAATGCCCCGCGACTCGGGCGGTGCTTAATTCTGTGCGCGCCCCGATCACCCTGCACCGATTCCTCTCCAACGTGTTGCATTCCTACGAGTTCACCCGTTACCGCATCGACCGCGTTCCGCGCTATGAATTGGTCCGGTGTGGGCTCGATGTTCCCGACGGGCCCGGCCCGCCACCGCGGGAGTGAGGGGCAATGAGCGCGGGGGCAATACTGACAGCAAGATCACAATTGAGCCGGCACTAGCGGTCGACACATGCCCAGACACTGCGGAAATGCCACCTTCAGGCCGTCGCGCCGGTCCCGAATTGGCCGTGAACGACCGCCGGATAAGGGTTTCGGCGGTGCGCTTGATGCGGGTGGACGCCCGAAGTTGTGGTTGACTACACGAGCACTGCCGGGCCCAGCGCCTGCAGTCTGACCTAATTCAGGATGCGCCCAAACATGCATGGATGCGTTGAGATGAGGATGAGGGAAGCAAGAATGCAGCTTGTTGACAGGGTTCGTGGCGCCGTCACGGGTATGTCGCGTCGACTCGTGGTCGGGGCCGTCGGCGCGGCCCTAGTGTCGGGTCTGGTCGGCGCCGTCGGTGGCACGGCGACCGCGGGGGCATTTTCCCGGCCGGGCTTGCCGGTGGAGTACCTGCAGGTGCCGTCGCCGTCGATGGGCCGTGACATCAAGGTCCAATTCCAAAGTGGTGGTGCCAACTCGCCCGCCCTGTACCTGCTCGACGGCCTGCGCGCGCAGGACGACTTCAGCGGCTGGGACATCAACACCCCGGCGTTCGAGTGGTACGACCAGTCGGGCCTGTCGGTGGTCATGCCGGTGGGTGGCCAGTCAAGCTTCTACTCCGACTGGTACCAGCCCGCCTGCGGCAAGGCCGGTTGCCAGACTTACAAGTGGGAGACCTTCCTGACCAGCGAGCTGCCGGGGTGGCTGCAGGCCAACAGGCACGTCAAGCCCACCGGAAGCGCCGTCGTCGGTCTTTCGATGGCTGCTTCTTCGGCGCTGACGCTGGCGATCTATCACCCCCAGCAGTTCGTCTACGCGGGAGCGATGTCGGGCCTGTTGGACCCCTCCCAGGCGATGGGTCCCACCCTGATCGGCCTGGCGATGGGTGACGCTGGCGGCTACAAGGCCTCCGACATGTGGGGCCCGAAGGAGGACCCGGCGTGGCAGCGCAACGACCCGCTGTTGAACGTCGGGAAGCTGATCGCCAACAACACCCGCGTCTGGGTGTACTGCGGCAACGGCAAGCCGTCGGATCTGGGTGGCAACAACCTGCCGGCCAAGTTCCTCGAGGGCTTCGTGCGGACCAGCAACATCAAGTTCCAAGACGCCTACAACGCCGGTGGCGGCCACAACGGCGTGTTCGACTTCCCGGACAGCGGTACGCACAGCTGGGAGTACTGGGGCGCGCAGCTCAACGCTATGAAGCCCGACCTGCAACGGGCACTGGGTGCCACGCCCAACACCGGGCCCGCGCCCCAGGGCGCCTAGCTCCGAACAGACACAACATCTAGCGGCGGTGACCCTTGTGGTCGCCGCCGCTAGATGTTTCCTAAATCCCGTCCCTAGCTCCCGCCGCGGGCCGTGTGGTTAGCTACCTGACGGGCCAGGGGTTGGCCGGGGCGGTCTGACGCCGGGTGCACACAGCCTTACACGACGGAGGTGGACACATGAAGGGTCGGTCGGCGCTGCTGCGGGCGCTCTGGATTGCCGCACTGTCATTCGGGTTGGGCGGTGTCGCGGTAGCCGCGGAACCCACCGCCAAGGCCGCCCCATACGAGAACCTGATGGTGCCGTCGCCCTCGATGGGCCGGGACATCCCGGTGGCCTTCCTAGCCGGTGGGCCGCACGCGGTGTATCTGCTGGACGCCTTCAACGCCGGCCCGGATGTCAGTAACTGGGTCACCGCGGGTAACGCGATGAACACGTTGGCGGGCAAGGGGATTTCGGTGGTGGCACCGGCCGGTGGTGCGTACAGCATGTACACCAACTGGGAGCAGGATGGCAGCAAGCAGTGGGACACCTTCTTGTCCGCTGAGCTGCCCGACTGGCTGGCCGCTAACCGGGGCTTGGCCCCCGGTGGCCATGCGGCCGTTGGCGCCGCTCAGGGCGGTTACGGGGCGATGGCGCTGGCGGCCTTCCACCCCGACCGCTTCGGCTTCGCTGGCTCGATGTCGGGCTTTTTGTACCCGTCGAACACCACCACCAACGGTGCGATCGCGGCGGGCATGCAGCAATTCGGCGGTGTGGACACCAACGGAATGTGGGGAGCACCACAGCTGGGTCGGTGGAAGTGGCACGACCCGTGGGTGCATGCCAGCCTGCTGGCGCAAAACAACACCCGGGTGTGGGTGTGGAGCCCGACCAACCCGGGAGCCAGCGATCCCGCCGCCATGATCGGCCAAGCCGCCGAGGCGATGGGTAACAGCCGCATGTTCTACAACCAGTATCGCAGCGTCGGCGGGCACAACGGACACTTCGACTTCCCAGCCAGCGGTGACAACGGCTGGGGCTCGTGGGCGCCCCAGCTGGGCGCTATGTCGGGCGATATCGTCGGTGCGATCCGCTAAGCCAGGTGCCGATGCGAGCTGCCTGGCCGCTATCGGATGATCCTTGCGGCAGACGTGCACGACATCGCGACTCGGGCGAAGCCGCGTAGCGGGCCGGTACCGTAGAGGGAGTGCGGCAACGGGCGGGATGGCCGCGCTATCGCGCGGCGCGGGTGCACCCCTTTCGCGTGCGCTACCGACTCTGTTAGCAGGAGAACATGGCCAAGAACTCTCGGCGTAAGCGCCACCGAATCCTTGCCTGGATAGCGGCGGGCGCGATGGCGTCCGTCGTAGCGCTGGTCATCGTGGCCGTGGTGATCATGCTGCGCGGCGCCGAGTCGCCGCCCAGCGCGGTGCCGCCAGGAGTTTTACCACCGGGGCCCACCCCAGCACATCCGCACAAACCCCGACCGGCCTTCCAGGATGCGTCCTGCCCCGACGTGCAGATGATCTCGGTTCCCGGAACCTGGGAGTCATCGCCGCAGCAGAACCCACTGAATCCGGTGCAGTTTCCGAAGGCGTTGCTGCTCAAGGTAACTGGGCCGATCGCCCAGCAATTCGCACCCGCCCGGGTGCAGACCTACACAGTTGCCTACACGGCCCAATTCCACAATCCGCTGACCACGGATAATCAGATGTCGTACAACGACAGCCGGGCAGAGGGCACCCGCGCGATGGTGGCAGCGATGACCGATATGAACAACAGGTGCCCGTTGACCAGCTATGTGCTGATCGGGTTTTCGCAGGGCGCGGTGATCGCGGGCGACGTGGCTAGCGATATCGGCAACGGCCGGGGACCCGTGGACGAGGACCTAGTACTAGGCGTGACGCTGATCGCCGACGGTCGTCGTCAGCAGGGGGTGGGTAATCAGGTCCCGCCTAGCCCGCGCGGCGAAGGCGCCGAGATCACCCTGCACGAAGTCCCAGTGTTGTCCGGGCTTGGTTTGACTATGACCGGCCCGCGGCCGGGCGGTTTTGGTGCGCTCGACGGCCGGACCAACGAGATCTGCGCCCAGGGCGACCTGATCTGTGCGGCCCCGGCACAGGCGTTCAGTCCCGCCAACTTGCCGACTACGCTGAACACCCTGGCCGGCGGCGCCGGCCAGCCGGTCCATGCTATGTATGCGACACCCGAATTCTGGAATTCCGATGGAGAACCGGCGACCGAGTGGACGTTGAACTGGGCGCATCAACTTATCGAAAATGCGCCCCACCCCAAACATAGGTGATATTTCCCCGAGGACGATGGACGCTAGGCGGCGGTCCACCGATGAACCGGGCGACTCGACACCGCCCCGCGTACGCTGATGGCGGCCTCGAACAGCGGTACCTTGTGATTTGGTCTGTCAGGCACCGGCCCTTAACATTAAGAGAAAACTAAGAGCATGTGCAGGACCCAGTCGGGTCAAAGCTGGCTGCAAACTGCGTTCGCCGACGTGAGCGCGGTAGGGGTTGATGTGCGCGGGTAACCCGTTGGCGGAGCCGACACCCGGTGGCCGCCGGCAGAGCCGGCCGAGATGTTTGTGACAGGAGAGAGTGGGATGGCGTACCACAACCCGTTCATCGTGAATGGAAAGATCAGGTTCCCAGCCAACACCAACCTGGTTCGTCACGTCGAAAAGTGGGCGAAGGTTCGTGGCGACAAGCTGGCCTACCGGTTCCTGGACTTTTCCACCGAACGAGACGGTGTCGCGCGCGACATCTTGTGGTCTGACTTCAGCGCGCGCAACCGTGCGGTGGGAGCCCGCCTGCAGCAAGTCACCCAGCCGGGTGACCGCGTCGCCATCCTGTGCCCGCAGAACCTGGACTACCTCATCTCCTTCTTCGGCGCCCTCTACTCCGGCCGCATTGCGGTGCCGTTGTTCGACCCGGCCGAGCCGGGGCACGTCGGTCGGTTACACGCGGTGCTCGACGACTGTGCCCCGTCGACGATCCTGACCACCACCGACTCCGCCGAAGGGGTCCGCAAGTTCATCCGGGCCCGATCGGCCAAGGAGCGCCCGCGCGTCATTGCCGTCGACGCGGTGCCCACCGAAGTCGCCGCCACCTGGCAGCAGCCCGAGGCCAACGAGGAAACCGTCGCGTACTTGCAGTACACGTCGGGTTCCACCCGCATACCGAGCGGCGTGCAGATCACCCATCTGAACCTGCCCACCAATGTGGTGCAGGTGCTCAATGCCCTGGAAGGACAGGAAGGCGACCGCGGGGTCAGCTGGCTCCCGTTCTTCCACGACATGGGTCTGATCACGGTGCTGCTGGCGTCGGTGCTAGGCCACAGCTTCACCTTTATGACGCCCGCGGCGTTCGTGCGGCGGCCCGGTCGCTGGATCCGCGAGCTCGCCCGCAAGCCCGGAGAAACCGGTGGCACCTTCTCTGCGGCGCCGAACTTCGCATTCGAACACGCCGCGGTGCGCGGTGTGCCTCGAGACGACGAGCCGCCGCTGGACCTGAGCAACGTCAAGGGCATCCTCAACGGCAGCGAGCCGGTGTCGCCGGCGTCGATGCGCAAGTTCTTCGAAGCATTTGCGCCGTACGGTTTGAAGCAGACCGCCGTCAAGCCGTCCTATGGGCTAGCGGAGGCCACGCTGTTCGTCTCGACCACGCCGATGGACGAGGTGCCCACCGTGATCCACGTGGACCGCGACGAGCTGAACAACCAGCGGTTCGTTGAGGTGGCCGCCGATGCACCCAACGCCGTCGCCCAGGTCTCTGCGGGCAAGGTCGGGGTCAGCGAATGGGCGGTCATCGTCGACGCCGACACGGCCAGCGAACTGCCGGACGGACAGATCGGTGAGATCTGGCTGCACGGCAACAACTTGGGTACCGGTTATTGGGGCAAAGAAGAAGAGTCCGCCCAGACCTTCAAGAACATCCTCAAATCGCGGATCAGCGAGTCGCGCGCCGAGGGCGCCCCAGACGACGCGCTGTGGGTGCGTACCGGCGACTACGGCACCTACTTCAAGGACCACCTCTACATAGCCGGCCGGATCAAGGACCTCGTCATCATCGACGGCCGCAATCACTACCCACAGGATCTCGAGTGCACGGCGCAGGAGTCGACCAAGGCGTTGCGGGTTGGCTACGTGGCGGCCTTCTCGGTTCCGGCCAACCAGCTTCCTCAGACAGTGTTCGACGACTCGCACGCCGGGCTGAAATTCGACCCCGAGGACACCTCCGAGCAGCTGGTGATCGTCGGCGAACGGGCGGCCGGCACGCATAAGCTCGACCACCAGCCCATCGTCGATGACATCCGGGCGGCCATCGCCGTCGGGCATGGGGTGACCGTGCGTGACGTCCTGCTGGTGTCGGCCGGCACGATTCCGCGAACCTCCAGCGGCAAGATCGGCCGCCGCGCCTGCCGTGCGGCCTACCTCGACGGCAGCCTGCGCAGTGGCGTGGGTTCCCCGACGGTCTTCGCCACTTCGGACTGAGGACCCATGGCTGACGTAGCGGAATCCCAGGAGAACGCCCCCGCCGAAAGGGCCGAGCTAACGGTCCCCGAGATGCGCCAGTGGCTGCGCAACTGGGTGGGTAAGGCCGTCGGAAAGGCACCGGACTCGATCGACGAATCGGTGCCCATGGTGGAGCTGGGTCTGTCGTCGCGCGATGCCGTCGCGATGGCCGCCGACATAGAAGACCTGACCGGGGTCACGCTGTCGGTCGCGGTGGCGTTCGCGCATCCGACCATCGAATCGCTGGCCACCCGGATCATCGAGGGCGAGCCGGAGACCGACCTAGCGGGCGATGACGCCGAAGACTGGTCGCGCACCGGCCCGGCCGAGCGCGTCGACATCGCGATCGTGGGCTTGTCCACCCGCTTCCCGGGCGAGATGAACACCCCCGAGCAGACCTGGCAGGCGCTGCTGGAAGGCCGCGACGGGATCACCGACCTGCCCGACGGGCGCTGGTCGGAATTCCTCGAAGAGCCGCGGCTGGCCGCGCGGGTCGCCGGGGCCCGCACCCGGGGCGGCTACCTGAAGGACATCAAGGGCTTCGATTCGGAGTTCTTCGCGGTGGCCAAGACCGAAGCCGACAACATCGACCCGCAGCAGCGGATGGCGCTGGAGCTGACCTGGGAGGCGCTCGAGCACGCCCGCATCCCGGCGTCGAGCCTGCGCGGCCAGGCCGTCGGTGTGTACATCGGCAGCTCCACCAACGACTACAGCTTCCTGGCGGTGTCGGACCCGACGGTCGCGCACCCGTATGCGATCACCGGCACCAGCAGCTCGATCATCGCCAACCGGGTGTCCTACTTCTACGACTTCCACGGACCGTCGGTCACCATTGACACCGCGTGCTCGAGTTCGCTGGTGGCCATCCACCAGGGGGTGCAGGCGCTGCGCAACGGCGAGGCCGACGTAGTGGTCGCCGGCGGGGTGAACGCGTTGATCACACCGATGGTCACCCTGGGTTTCGACGAGATCGGTGCGGTGCTGGCGCCCGACGGCCGGATCAAGTCGTTCTCAGCCGACGCCGACGGCTACACCCGCTCCGAAGGCGGCGGCATGCTGGTGCTCAAGCGGGTCGACGACGCCCGCCGCGACGGCGATGCGATCCTGGCCGTGATCGCCGGCAGCGCGGTCAACCACGACGGCCGGTCCAACGGGCTGATCGCGCCCAACCAGGACGCGCAGGCCGACGTGCTGCGCCGGGCCTACAAGGACGCCGGCATCGATCCGCGCACCGTCGACTACATCGAGGCGCACGGCACCGGCACCATCCTCGGCGACCCCATCGAGGCCGAGGCGCTGGGCCGGGTGGTCGGTAGGGGCCGTCCGGCCGATCGGCCGGCGCTGCTGGGTGCGGTGAAAACCAACGTCGGGCACCTGGAATCGGCGGCCGGCGCGGCCAGCATGGCCAAGGTGGTGCTGGCGCTGCAGCACGACAAACTGCCGCCGTCGATCAACTTCGCCGGCCCCAGCCCCTACATCGACTTCGACGCGATGCGGTTGAAGATGATCACCACGCCCACCGACTGGCCGCGATACGGCGGCTACGCGCTGGCCGGGGTGTCCAGCTTCGGCTTCGGCGGCGCCAACGCGCACGTGGTGGTGCGCGAGGTCCTGCCGCGTGACGTGGTGGAAAAGGAACCGGAACCCGAGCCGGAACCCAAGGCGGCCGCCGAACCCGCCGAGGCGCCCACGTTGGCAGGCCACGCGCTGCGGTTCGACGAGTTCGGCAACATCATCACCGACTCGGCGGTCGCCGAAGAGTCGGAGCCCGAACTGCCCGGAGTCACCGAGGAGGCGCTGCGGCTCAAGGAAGCCGCATTGGAAGAGCTTGCGGCCCAAGAGGTTACGGCACCATTGGTCCCGTTGGCGGTGTCGGCGTTTCTGACGTCCCGCAAGAAGGCGGCGGCCGCCGAGTTGGCGGACTGGATGCAAAGCCCGGAAGGCCAGGCCTCCTCGCTGGAATCGATCGGCAGGTCGCTGTCGCGGCGCAACCACGGCCGTTCCCGCGCGGTGGTGTTGGCCCACGACCACGACGAGGCCATCAAGGGCCTGCGCGCGGTCGCCGCGGGCAAGCAGGCGCCGAACGTGTTCAGCGTCGACGGGCCGGTGACCACCGGCCCGGTCTGGGTGCTCGCCGGATTCGGTGCCCAGCATCGCAAGATGGGCAAGAGCCTGTACCTGCGCAACGAGGTGTTCGCGGCGTGGATCGAGAAGGTCGACGCCCTGGTCCAAGACGAGCTGGGCTACTCGGTGCTGGAGCTGATCCTGGACGACGCGCAGGACTACGGCATCGAGACCACCCAGGTCACCATCTTCGCGATCCAGATCGCGCTGGGTGAGCTGCTGCGCCATCACGGCGCCAAACCGGCCGCGGTCATCGGCCAGTCGCTGGGTGAGGCCGCGTCGGCCTACTTTGCCGGCGGGCTGTCGCTGCGGGATGCCACCCGGGCGATCTGCTCGCGCTCGCACCTGATGGGCGAGGGTGAGGCGATGCTGTTCGGCGAGTACATCCGGTTGATGGCGCTGGTGGAATACTCCGCCGACGAAATCAGAGAAGTGTTCTCCGACTTCCCGGATCTCGAGGTGTGTGTCTACGCCGCGCCCACCCAGACGGTCATCGGCGGCCCCCCCGAGCAGGTGGACGCGATCCTTGCCCGCGCCGAGGCCGAGGGCAAGTTCGCCCGCAAATTCGCGACCAAGGGCGCCAGCCACACCTCGCAGATGGACCCGCTGCTGGGTGAGCTCACCGCGGAGCTGCAAGGCATCAAGCCGACGAGCCCGACGTGTGGGATCTTCTCGACGGTGCACGAGGGCCGTTACATCAAACCCGGCGGCGAACCCATCCACGACGTCGAATACTGGAAGAAGGGGCTGCGGCATTCCGTCTACTTCACCCACGGCATCCGCAACGCCGTCGATAGCGGGCACACCACCTTCCTGGAGCTGGCACCCAATCCGGTGGCGCTGATGCAGGTCGGCCTGACCACCGCCGATGCCGGGCTGCATGACGCCCAGTTGATCCCGACGCTGGCCCGTAAGCAAGACGAGGTCTCCTCGATGGTCTCGACCATGGCGCAGCTGTATGTGTACGGCCACGACCTGGACATACGCACGCTGTTTAGCCGCGCCAGTGGGCCGCAGGATTACGCGAACATTCCGCCGACCCGGTTCAAGCGCAAGGAGCACTGGCTGCCCGCGCACTTCTCCGGCGACGGCTCGACGTACATGCCGGGCACCCATGTCGCCCTGCCGGATGGGCGGCACGTCTGGGAGTACGCGCCGCGGGATGGCAATGTGGACTTGGCCGCGTTGGTCAGGGCCGCCGCCGCCCACGTGCTTCCGGACGCGCAACTGACCGCCGCCGAGCAGCGCGCGGTGCCCGGCGACGGCGCCCGGCTGGTGACGACGATGACCCGTCACCCCGGCGGCGCCTCGGTGCAGGTGCACGCCCGCATCGACGAGTCCTTCACGCTGGTCTACGACGCCCTGGTGTCCCGAGCGGGGTCCGAATCGGTGTTGCCCACCGCGGTGGGTGCGGCGACGGCGATCGCGGTTGCGGACGGGGCGCCTGTCGCGCCGGAAACGCCCGCCGAAGACGCGGACGCCGAGACGCTTTCGGACAGCCTGACCACCCGTTACATGCCGTCCGGCATGACCCGATGGTCGCCTGATTCCGGTGAGACCATCGCCGAGCGGCTGGGCCTGATTGTCGGGTCTGCGATGGGCTATGAGCCCGAGGACCTGCCGTGGGAGGTGCCGCTGATCGAGCTTGGCCTGGACTCGCTGATGGCGGTGCGCATCAAAAACCGCGTCGAGTACGACTTCGACCTGCCACCGATCCAGCTGACCGCGGTGCGCGACGCCAACCTCTACAACGTGGAGAAGCTGATCGAATACGCGGTCGAGCACCGCGACGAGGTGCAGCAGCTGCACGAGCACCAGAAAACCCAGACCGCTGAGGAGATCGCGCGGGCCCAGGCCGAATTGCTGCATGGCAAGGTGGGCAAGACCGAGCCGGTCGACTCGGAAGCCGGGGTTGCGCTCCCGTCGCCGCAAAACGGCGAGCAGCCAAACCCGACCGGGCCCGCGCTCAACGTCGACGTGCCGCCGCGGGACGCTGCCGAGCGGGTCACCTTCGCCACCTGGGCGATCGTCACCGGCAAGTCCCCGGGCGGCATCTTCAACGAGCTGCCCAGGCTGGACGACGAGGCCGCGGCCAAGATGGCGCAGCGGCTTTCCGAGCGCGCCGAAGGCCCGATCACCGCCGAGGACGTGCTGACGTCGTCGAACATCGAGGCGCTGGCCGACAAGGTGCGCACGTATTTGGAGGCCGGGCAGATCGATGGGTTCGTCCGCACCCTGCGGGCGCGGCCCGAAGCAGGCGGGAAGGTGCCGGTGTTCGTGTTTCATCCGGCCGGCGGCTCGACGGTGGTGTACGAGCCGCTGCTGGGCCGGCTGCCGGCGGACACCCCAATGTATGGCTTCGAACGGGTCGAGGGGTCGATCGAAGAGCGTGCACAGCAGTACGTGCCGAAGCTGATCGAGATGCAGGGCGACGGGCCCTATGTCCTGGTGGGTTGGTCGCTGGGCGGTGTGCTGGCCTACGCGTGCGCGATCGGTTTGCGGCGGCTGGGCAAGGACGTGCGGTTCGTCGGGCTGATCGACGCGGTGCGCGCCGGTGAGGAGATCCCGCAGACCAAGGAGGAGATCCGCAAGCGCTGGGACCGCTACGCCGCCTTCGCCGAGAAGACGTTCAACGTGACCATCCCGGCGATCCCGTACGAGCAGCTCGAGGAGCTCGACGACGAGGGCCAGGTCCGGTTCGTGCTGGACGCCGTCAGCCAGTCCGGTGTGCAGATCCCGGCCGGGATCATCGAACACCAACGCACGTCGTATCTGGACAACCGGGCGATCGACACCGCCCAGATCCAGCCGTACGACGGGCATGTCACCCTCTACATGGCCGATCGCTACCATGACGACGCGATCATGTTCGAGCCCCGCTACGCCGTGCGCCAGCCGGACGGCGGGTGGGGCGAGTACGTTTCCGACCTCGAGGTGGTGCCGATCGGTGGCGAGCACATTCAGGCCATCGACGAGCCGATCATCGCCAAGGTGGGCGAACACATGAGCCGCGCGTTGGGGCAGATCGAGGCCGATCGAACAAGTGAGGTAGGCAAGCAGTGACCGTCACCGAGCCGGTTCTGCACACCACCGCCGAGAAGCTGGCGGAGCTGCGCGAACGCCTGGAGTTGGCCAAGGAACCCGGCGGTGAGAAGGCCGCCGCCAAGCGCGACAAGAAGGGCATCCCGAGTGCCCGCGCCCGCATCCACGAGCTGGTCGATCCGGGTAGCTTCATGGAGATCGGAGCGCTGTGCCGCACCCCCGGTGACCCCAACGCGCTCTACGGGGACGGCGTGGTCACCGGACATGGCCTCATCAACGGCCGGCCGGTCGGCGTGTTCTCGCACGACCAAACCGTGTTCGGCGGCACCGTCGGGGAGATGTTTGGCCGCAAGGTGGCCCGGCTGATGGAGTGGTGCGCGATGGTCGGCTGCCCGATCGTCGGCATCAACGACTCCGGCGGCGCCCGCATCCAAGACGCCGTCACCTCGCTGGCCTGGTACGCCGAGCTGGGGCGCCGCCACGAACTGCTCAGTGGGCTGGTGCCGCAGATCTCCATCATTTTGGGCAAATGCGCTGGGGGAGCGGTGTATTCGCCGATCCAGACCGATCTGGTGGTGGCGGTGCGCGACCAGGGTTACATGTTCGTCACCGGCCCCGACGTCATCAAGGACGTCACCGGTGAGGACGTCAGCCTCGACGAGCTGGGGGGCGCCGACCACCAGGCGAGCTACGGCAACATCCATCAGGTGGTGGAGTCCGAGGCCGCCGCATACCAGTACGTGCGGGACTTTCTGTCGTTTCTGCCGTCCAACTGCTTCGACAAACCGCCGGTCGTCAACCCCGGGCTGGAACCCGAAATCACCGGCCACGATCTGGAACTCGACTCGATCGTGCCGGACTCGGACAACATGGCCTACGACATGCACGAGGTCCTGCTGCGGATCTTCGACGACGGCGACTTCCTCGACGTCGCTGCCCAGGCCGGGCAGGCGATCATCACCGGCTACGCGCGGGTGGACGGGCGGACCGTTGGTGTGGTGGCCAACCAGCCCATGCACATGTCCGGGTCGATCGACAACGAGGCGTCCGACAAGGCCGCACGGTTCATCCGGTTTAGCGACGCGTTCGACATCCCGCTGGTGTTCGTCGTGGACACACCGGGGTTTTTGCCCGGGGTGGAACAGGAAAAGAACGGGATCATCAAGCGCGGTGGGAGGTTCTTGTACGCGGTGGTCGAGGCTGATGTGCCGAAGGTGACGATCACCATCCGCAAGTCCTACGGCGGTGCCTACGCGGTGATGGGGTCCAAGCAGCTGACCGCCGACCTGAACTTCGCCTGGCCCACCGCGCGCATCGCGGTGATCGGCGCCGACGGGGCCGCGCAGTTGCTGATGAAGCGTTTCCCGGACCCGAATGCGCCGGAGGCGCAAGCGATCCGGAAGAGCTTCGTCGAGAATTACAACCTCAACATGGCGATCCCGTGGATCGCCGCCGAGCGCGGGTTCATCGATGCCGTCATCGACCCGCATGAGACCCGGCTGCTGTTGCGCAAGTCGATGCACCTGCTGCGGGACAAGCAGCTGTGGTGGCGGGTGGGCCGCAAGCACGGCCTGATCCCGGTCTAGCTGGGTAGCGCGAGCAGACGTAAAAGCCCCCAAATTCGGTACGAATTGGGGGCTTTTACGTCTGCTCGGCAGTGAACGCGCCCGCCACGAGTTCGTCGAAACGCTGCAGCGCCTCATCGCAATCTGCGTCGATACCGCGCAGCGGGCCTTGGTCGGCGAGATACCGGCGCGCGTACAGGCGGGCGACGAGTGCCTTGCGGTCGGTGCCGCGGGTTGCCCGTTCCCAGGCGGCCTGCTCGGTGAGCAACGCGCCGGCGTAGACGTCGCCCATGAATTGGGCCAGCGGGAACAGCCGCGCCTCGGCCAGCTGCCTGTCGAGTTTGGTCCAAGCGGTGATCGCCGCGTCGAGGTCCTCGATGCGGCGCGAGACCAGCCGCGTGGTGTCGTCATCGCCGGACACCGACACCGCATCGCGCAGCCGCGCCAACAGTGTCTCGTGAGCGCGCGTCTGCTCGATCCCGCGCCGCACATCCAGACACAGGATGTTGTCGGGGCCCTCCCAGATCGTGTTGACTTGCGCGTCACGCAGCAACCGGGCCACCGGCCAGGTCTCGATGTAGCCATTGCCGCCGTGGATCTCGATCGCATCCGATGCCACGGTGATCCCGAGCCGGCAAGTCTTAAGCTTGGTGACCGGCACCGCGATACGTTGCGGCAGGCATCTGGGCTGGCGGTGGTTCGCCGCTCCGAAGCCGTCGAACACCATCGCCAGCGCGGCTTCCACATCAACGACCATCTCGGCCAGCTTGCGGCGCATCAGCGGCTTGTCGATGAGCGCCCCACCGAATGCCCGCCGCTGCCCGGCGTAGCACAGCGATTCGACCAGCGCGCGGCGCGCGTTGCCGAGGGCGAACGAGGCGGTGCCCAACCGCAATCTGTTGGTCAGCTCCATCATGCGGGTGAGTCCCTTGCCGTCGGACGGGCCCGCGTCAGCGCTCGGTTCGCCGGACAACAGAAAGGCTTCGGCGTCGACGAACTCGATTTCACCGGAGGCGACAGAGCGGGTGCCGAGCTTGTCCTTCAGCCGACGGATACGCACGCCGTTGCGGGAACCGTCACGGCGCGTCCGTAGCACGAGGAAGGTGGCCACACCTCGAGTCGAGTCAGGCGCCCCCTCGGGCTTGGCCAACACCACGAACGCCTCCCCGGCGCAGTTGGACGCAAACCACTTGAAGCCGTTCAGCAGCCACACGTCGCCGCTGCGGGTGGCCGTCGTCTCCAGAGCTCCCAGATCGGAGCCGCCCGCACGCTCCGTCAGCAGCTGCGCGGCCTCGCCGTCCCACTCGCCGGAATTGAGTTTGCCTAGGACGAATTCGCGCACATCGGGTGGCGCGTAGGCAGTCACCAGCGACCGGACCATGTTGCCGCCAGTGGCGAGCGCGCAAGCCATACCGATATCGGCCTGGTTGAGCAGATAGTCGGCGGCGAAGAGTGCCAGCGACGGCTTGACGCCGGCCCGTGCCGCGTCGTCGCGCACGGCTTGTCGGGCCTCGATGACGGCGCGCTTGGATTGGATGAACGATTCCGGCAGCACTACCCGGCTGATGTCATGCCCCCACCGGTCGTAGCGTTCGAGCCGCGGGGGGTTGCGGTCGGTTTCCTCGGCCCAACGCGTCACTGGCCCGCCCGTCAGCTCACCAATGCGGGTCAGATGGGGTTCTGCGAACGCCAATTCATCGGGTCGTAGGTAATAGGCCATGATGAACTGCAGGGTCGGATCCGTGAGGTACCAGTTGAGGCCCATGGCCCCGCGATAGTTTTCCGTTTGGTAGCGCTGCGCCTTTTCAGGGGTCGAGAAGGGCAGCTTGTCCACGGCCTCTAGGTCGTACTCGGGCATGCCGCGACCCTATTGCATAGGTTTTATATATGTCTAGCTCTAGGCAGCGATCGTCGAACGGGGCGCTACCGCTAACGGATCAGAGGGCGAAGACCTGGCCGTCCCGCGCGATGGTGGTCATGCCCGAGTAATTCTTCTTGATCTTGTCGAGCCACTGCGAGTCGGGTAGGTCGTCAGGGGCGTAGTGGCTCAGGATCAATTGTTTGGGCTTGGCCGCTGCGGCCACCTCCCCCACCTGCTCTGCGGAGGTGTGTGAGTTCACCAGATAGTTCGGGGGGAAAGCGTTGCCAAAGTAAGCCGTATCGAGGCTGAACACCGCCTCGTGGACCAGAATGTCAGTGCCTTGAGCGAGGGTAATCAGGTTGTCGGACTTAGTGGTGTCACCCGAGAAGGTAACGGACACACCCGATTTCTTCAGATCGAAGCGGAATCCGAACGCTGGGTAGACGTCGTAGTGGGAGACCAGCGTTGCGGTGACGGAAACGTTGTCGTCCGATGCAACCGAGAACGGGCTCATCTTTGGCGCTCTGTTGCGGTAGTCCGATCCTGGTGGTAGCCCGATCTCCGTGACTTTAACCAGGTCCGCAACGTTGTCAATGCCGTAGTCGCGGATGAAGATGTTGCTGGTGTAAGCGAACGCTCGATGCAGCGCTTCGGTGGCCGCGGCAAGGCCCGGTGTCGGGTTGGCGGGGTTGACGGTGGCTGGATTCGGGTTGCCGACTTCACTTGGCGGCAAACCCCCAGCTGGGCCCGGACCATAGACCAGGACCGGCGCTCGACCGGGTGGGGCAAGGAAGCCACCGGAGAGAAAGAAGTTGTAGTAGTCGACGATGTGGTCGGTGTGCAAGTGGGTGATAAACATGGCTTTGAGATCGTCGAATTGCAGGCCCGCGTTGGTGAATGCGTTCAGCGAGCCCAGGCCGCAATCGATCACGTACAGATCGCGGCCAATTTTCAGCACCGACGAGATTCCTACTCTGCTGGGCGTAGGCGGCGGGCCGGCGGCGACCCCGAGCGTGATCAGCGCATTGTCGGGCAACCGGGGTGATGATGGCTGAGGAGACTTTTGTGGACTGCACGCCGACGCGCCCAACACCCCTGCGCCGACGACGGCTAACCCTGCCGCAGTCAGGGCGGACCGCCTCGTTGCGGCTGCGCGCCGTTCGTGTGTGCCAACATGGCCGGCCTGGTGCATACCGAGCAGCATAGGAGGCCTAACTGATGGGGCCGTCTAATGACGAACATCGTGCCGCTATCGACTGCGGAGCCTGACGCTATGGACCAATTCGGATCTTGCCCGGTGACCACAGGCCGCTGCGGGTCGCGGTGCCCAACTCGAGCTGGGCGGGAGGGGCATCGACCAGGGTGTCGAACTTGCGCAGGGAACCCCAATCGCGGGCCCAGTCGCGGGACAGGTAGGTGGCCATGACGTGGGCCCGCAGCAACAGGTCGGTGATCCCGAGCAGGCCGCCGTTAGTGCCGTCTTCCCACGTGTCGGTGTCCAGCTTCTTAGCCGAGTAGTCCGGTGTGATGCGGAACTTCGGGATTTCGGCGATGCCATTGGCGTGCAGCATCGGCTGCTGGCACGGGAAGGCCAAACCGACCGCCCAGTCCAGCAGCACCGGCTGCGTCGAGCCCACATATTCCTGCAGTGAGCGCAGGTCCGGTACCCGCGGCGGGGTCACCGCGATCCAGTCCTCCGGTGTCAGCGACAGATCCTCGGCCACCACCCGGACCGCGACGGCATCGGCGGGCATCTTTGCTCGGGCGAAGCGCAGGTTGCGCCACGCCTTGGGCTGCTCTCCGTATAGGTCGTCGGGCACCATCCGCCCGGCGGGTACCAGCGCTCCGGGTCCCGGCATGGCGTATTCGAGCACCACAGTCTGCCCGGGGGTGTACCCGTGCAGCACGCTGTTGCCGGCGATCTTGCCCGCGGCGGTCACCACGACCAGCGGATGCCCGTCGTCCGGCTTAGGCAGGAGATACCACGCCGAGACGAGTGTGCTCTGTTGCTGCGCGCCGGTGGTGTAGGTGCCTGCCAACGGTACCCGGGCGGGATCGAGCCCATAGGGCAGCGGCACCGTAGAACCATTGATGCCAGGACTCGTCAGCTTGGTCGGCGCATCCCAGTCGTAGTCGGTGCCGGGCTGGTTGGGTTTCATCACGATCGCCTCGGCCACCGTGTGTTCCGGTACGCCGTTGGGCGTGAAGCCGACCGGGTTGACTCCACCTAGCGGGCCCAAGGGGCCCCAAGAACCCGAATCGCCGTCCAGCGGCTTCATGAAACCCGCATTGGTATCAGGCTCGACGAGTACGTCGTCGGCCAGTCCGCAGCCGCCGGCAAACGCCCGCACGTTGGACCAACCGTTGGAGTAGGTCGGGTACTGTCGCACGATCCCGGCCACCATGGACGCGACGAATACCGCCGCCATGAAACCGGCCACGATCGGTACCGGGGCTGTCGTCAGCGCGCGGATCAGCCGCCCTTCGCCGGCGCCGCGGGGCGCGAAGTGCAGCCAGGCCGCATAGCCGGCGGCGATCGCAAACAGGGCGAAAAAGATTGTGCTGACTGTGATCCCGTCGATCTTCGGCATCGCGCTGTTGAACGGCACACCGTAGCTGGAGACATACCACCAGCCGTTGGTAGTGGCCCAACACAACGCCAGCAGGAAGAATAACGCCGCCAGGAACGCCATCCGGTTGCGCGACCAGCGCAGCACCGATGGGGATACCAACACCGTCGTCAGCGCGGCCATCGCCGCCCCTACGGCGGCGAACAGCCCGAAGTGGTGCACCCACTTGGTGGGCGTGAACATCAGGAAGAACATGGTGCCGAAGATGACGCCCATCAGCCGCCACGCCGGTCCGCGGGCCACGCCGGGAATTCGCATGCGCCGCAACATGATGAACACCGCGGTGAACAGGCATAGCGCGGTGATCAAAAAGCCGAAGCGCCGCGACAGCGAACCGTCGACGGTGGGCAGGATGAGGTAGTAGTAACGCAGGTTCTCGGTATACCACGCCTGGCTCGGCCCGATTTTGGCGCGAACCCTGGTGGCTTCCAACACCGTTGACAGGGTCTGGTCGGCGAACACCACGGTCAGGATGACGGTGCCGGCGGCCAGCATCGGCGACACCAACGGCAACGTGCCGACCAGGCGATGACGGCGCACCAAGATCCGCAGCATCGGGCGGCCGCCGGCCACCAGCGCGGCCACCGCGATCAGGCCGGTGGGCTGCACACCCAGTGTGAATGCGGCGGTAACGACAGCCAGCGCCGCCGGTGTGAGCCGGCTGTACCGCATGGACCGCTCGATCAGCACATAGGTGACCAGCGAGCCGAGCGCGATGATGCCCTCCGGCCGCAGGCCGTTGTTGAACGGCATCCACGCGGTCAGCAAGACCATGGCCGCCGCCCAGTAGGCGGGTTTGCTGGCCGCCACCGCCGGCCCGAGGCGGGGCAGCACCTCACGCGACAGCAGCAGCCAGCACACCAGCCCGGCGGCCAGGTCTGGCAGGCGCATCCACAGACTGGCGTCGCTGACATGGGTCATCAGCGCCAGCAGGTTGTAATACCAGCCGAAGGGATCCTCCGGGCTGCCGAACCAGCGGAAATAGTTGGACATGTAGCCGGCGTGGTCGGCGACTCGGGCCATGCCCAGGATGTAGCCGTCGTCCGACGAATTCGCGCCGATGACATGCCAGAGCAGGAAGCCGAATATCACCACGGCGTCGGTCAGGGTGAAGGTGCGCCAGCTTGCCGGAATCAGCCGGCGCATGCCGCCCGGCGACGATGCAGGCCGGAACGGCCTGAGGAGGAGCTGGGCAATTGAGCCCCGCCCGTCCAACTGGTCCAGGCGCCACAACGCGATCAGTGCGACGACGGTGGCCACGATCGCCCCGATGATCGCCAGCAGTTTCAGCGTGGTCGGCCGGGTGGAGAACCGGGTGTCGATGGTCGCCGAGACCGCCAGCCCGGGCGGCGCGGGCCCGGTCAGGTCGGTGAACACCCCGACAATCTGCGGGCGCAGGTTGGGGTCGGGGAAGCCGCTGCGCAGCGGCGCGCCCGACGGGTCCTTGAGCCCGACGAAGTTGGCGAAGGTGCCGGCGTGGGTAGAGGTGACCTCGATGCGTTGACACTGCGGGGACGTCACCTGCTCGCGCGGCACGGACAAGATCACCACGTTGCGGTCGGTGACGTCCACGCGCTGGGCGCTGACGACGACGAACAACGCCTGCAAATTGGCGTCCTTGCCTTGCTTGGGTGCGGTGCCCAGCACCACCCCGCCCGCGGGTGGCATGGCGCGCACCACGTCGCACGGCACGGTGGCGGTAAAGTCGACCGGCGTCAGCGAGATCAGCGGGGCGGTCACGCTGCCCAGTTGCCCCCGCTGTGGCCAGTCGAGCATCGCGGTGGTCTGCACGACGGGCAGCAGCGGCGTCGCCACCGACAACACAAAGCCAATCAGCCCGGCGATGGTGGCCACCCAGCGCGTCCCGCGAGCAGACGCAAAAGCCCCCAAAATCGCCCGATTTGGGGTGCTTTTGCGTCTGCTCGCGCACTGTGTCATGGCAGCGCCCTGATCGGTCCTGGCCGACCCCAGCCGGGCACAGTGATCACGCCCTCCTCGACAACGGCGTCTGGAGCCTGATCGGCCGGCACCAGCCGGTGGTACTGCTCCACCGATCCCCAGTCGCGATACCAGTCCCCACGCAGGTACGTGGCGATCGTCGAGGTGCGCAGCAGCGCCTGGGTGAACAGGAACGGACCGCCGGTCGAGCTGGACTGCCATAGGTTCGACGACGCCGCCGTCTGCTTGTGGTCCGGCAGGATCCGGTACTGCGGAAGCTCGGCAATGCCGAGATGCTCGGAAAACGGTCGCTGGCAGGGGAAGTTGGCTGCGGTCGCGATGTCCATCAACACCGGTGTCGCTGACCCGATCAACCGCTGCAGAGATTCCAGCACCGGAACCCGGGGCGGGGTGAAGGCGAACCATTGCTCAGGGCTCAGGTTCGGGTCATAGGCGACAATGCGCGCCACGTCGGCCTCCGGCGGCGCCCAGGCCAGCGGAAACCGCAGATTGCGCCACGCGGGTTGCGGTCCGATGTCGATCGGAAATACCTGCCCCAGTGGCTGGATGCGGCCGTCCGGGCCGGTGACGCCCCACTGCAGTTTCAGGGACTGGCCGTAGATGAAATCGCCGTCCTCCTTGTAGGACCAGATGGCGCCGGCCGCGGAAACCACCACCAGCGGCCGGTCCGGGCTGCGGGGCGGTAACTGGTACCAGGCCGAGGTGGCCGTGGCGGCCAGGTTGTTCTCCCCGTAGCTGCCCATCACCGGGGTACGTGCCGGGTCCAATCCGAACGGCAGCGCCGCGTGCGAACCGTTGATCCCGACCGGGCCCTTCCCTCCGGCGGTGCCCGCGGAGTCGGTGATGGCGGCGTTGGGTTTGTTGGGCGACGCATCGGAGTTGACCAGCCCGGGTTTGGAGACCACCGGGTCGGACTTGAGGTCCTCGCCCACGCCCTCGGGTTTGAAGCCGACGGGACTGATACCGCCCAGCGGTCCGTCCGGTCCGAACGCCTGGCCCGGAACCGGTTGCAGCATGCCGGCATTGGGGTCGGGCTCGGCCAGCACGTCGTCGGCCATCGCACAGCTGGACAGCCCGGTGCTGAGCGCGGTCAGGTTGGCCTTGGCGGTGGTGTAAAGCGGGTAACGGAACACCGCGGCCTTGGCCATCGAGCCGACTTCGCCTGCGACCATGATCACCGCGACCACCAGCAGTGGCGTAGAGGCCAAGATGCGGTTGCGCCGGTTGTCTTTGACTTCGGTGTGCCCGGCGTAGTCCATCCGGAAGTGATACCAGGCTGCCAGCAATCCGGTGAGGATCGACAGCGTCAGAAACATCGACGTCACCGGGTGGCTGGCGATGACGGGCTGGATGTCATACCACGGCACCCCGTAGTTGCCGACGTAGAACCACCCGTTGATGCCCGAGGTTGCCCACGCCAGCACGAACAGCAACGCGGTCACGTACAGCGTGAGGTTGCGTCGACTATGCAGACCGATGCGGGCAAAGGTGAACGCGGTGACCGCACCCAACACCCCGGCCAGCCCGGCGAATGCGCCGAACTGCACGGCCCACTTGGTTGGCGTGAACGTGAGCAGCAGCAGGCCGACCGCCGTAGTGCCGATCAGTCGCCAGGCCGGGCCGCTGGCCAGCCCCGCCACCCGGCCGCGCCGCAGCAGCACGAACAGCACCCCGAACAGGCAGAACAGCAACACCAGCACCGCGAACCGGCGGGACATCGACCCCTCAACGTTGCTCTCCACGGTAAGGAAGTAGTAGCGCAGGAAGTCCTGGTACCAGGCGATGGTCGGGCCGACCTTGTACTTGATGCGTGCCGATTCGGCCACCGTGGCCAGCGTCTGGTCCCGAAACACCACCACGGTGATCAGCGACAACGCCGCGGCCAGCACCGCCAGCGGCGCCAGCAGTCCATCGGTCGCCCGGCGGCGCCGGATCCTCTGGGCGATGGCGCGCGCACCAGTCAGCAGCGGGGCCAGCGCGATCAACCCCTGCGGTGCCAGCGTCGCGGTAAGCGTCGCCACGATGATGGCTACCGCGGCCGGGGCCAGCCGTCCGAGCGCGATCGACCGTTCCACCAACACCCACGTGACCAGCACACCCAGCGCGATCAGCGGCTCGGGACGCAGGCCGTTGTTGAACGGCAGCCAGGCGGACAGGAACACCGCACCAGCGGTGAACACCGCGACCCGGTTGGACGCCAGCCCGCCCGGGCCCGGTCCCAGCCGCCGCAGCACGAAACGGCTGACGATCAGCCAGCAGGCGATTCCGGCCAGGGTGGCGGGCAGGCGCATCCAGACGCCGGCGGTGCTCACCGCCGCCAGCTGGGCAAGCACCGATGGATACCAGTCGAACGGCGCCTCCGTCGTGCCGAAATACCGGTAGTAGTTGGCTACATAGCCGGCCTTCGGGGCGACCCGGGCGACGGTCAGAAGGTAGCCGTCATCGGACGAGGTGGCGCCGATGACATGCCAGAGCAACAAGGTCGCGATCACCGCTGCGTCAGCGAGCCGGCTGGCGAATCCGACCCGCACCCGCGGGCGATATCGGGTCAGCCAGTCGCGCAGGGTGCGGCCTCTGCTGAGCCGGTCCAGCGCGGCCAGCCCCACCATGGCTACCAGGACCGCCAGCACGCCGAGGAGCATCACGGCCTTCTTGAGCGCGCCGGGCGTCGTGATAAACCGAGTGTCGATGTCGACGCGGGCCGACAGCCCGGGCTGCGCTCCGACCTTCAGGTCGGTGAAGATGCCGCCAACCTGTGGCTTCTTCTCCGGCGGCAGGGTCCCGGCGCCGCCGGGTATACCCGTAAAATCAGCGCCCGCGCCGCCGGTATCGGCCCAGATATGCAGCGCGCTACAGCCTCCCGCTGCGATCGTGGAGCGGGCCGCCACCGCGGCCACCGAGTCGCGGAACGCCACGACGACCGTGTCCTGGTTGGCGCGGACGAACAGCCCGGCCTTACCGGTATCCACGCCACCGGCCGGCAGTGTGGACAGCACCAGGCCGCCGTTGGCGGGCAGCGTGGCGATGGCCGAGCAGGGGATCGAGATGTCCAGCGCGCGTGGCGCCCCGGATACCAGAGGGGCGGTGATCTGGGTGATGTTGCCGTCGGCGGTGCGGCCCTGCGGCCAGAAGATGGTCGCGGTGGTTTGGTTCACCGGAAGCAGCGGAACGATGCCGCACAGCAGCAGACCCGCGATTCCCGAGACGACGGCTGCTAGGCGTGCGATCCGGTGAGATCGCTCATTACCGTCGTGGGGCACGAGGCTCGATGGTAGGCGACGCGGTTAAGGGCGGTGAGGATGCGGGGCCGCGGAGGTTGTCGCCGAGTCGGTGGCCACGGCACTTCTAGCCGCGGCGCAACGGCGCCGGACTCCACAGCCCGCTGCGAGTCACCGTTCCTAGGTTCAGATCAGCGGGCTGGGCGTCGGGGTAGTAAGGCGTCAACCGCTGTAACGCGCCCCAGTCCCTAAACCAGTCGTCTTTGAGGTAGCTGGCCACCGTGGTTGCGCGCATCAGCAGCTCGGTGATGCCCAGCGGGCCACCGCCATTGTGATCCATCACCGGTGAGTTGGCTTCGGCGCCGAACCGGTCCGGCAGGATCCGCCACTTGGGTGTCTCGTCGACGCCGTATTGGTGGCCGAACGGGCGTTGGCAGGGGAATGCCAGCCCCACCAGCCAGTCCAGGAACACCGGATCCGCTGCGCCCACCACGTTCTGCAGCGTGCGCACCCGCGGAATCCGCGGTGGTGTGAGGGCGATCCAGTGCTGCGGCGCCAGATCCTGGTCGTCGGCGACCAACCGGACCTGGGTGGCGGTGCTCGGGATGGCGGACAGTGGTGCGCGCAGGTTACGCCAGGCCGGCGCGGCACCGACGTCGGCGAATTCCATCGACCCACCGTGGTGTCCGGCGGCCGCTTGCTCGTCGGTGGCCCACTGCAACCGGACCTCGCGGGAGTCGAATCGCCCGGCCGCCGTCACCACCAGCAGCGGCGCCCTGTCCCGCTGCTCGTTGGTGGGCAGCCGGTACCAGCCCGACCGCAGCATGGCGGGCACCTGCACGCCGGCTCGCCAGCTGCCCAGCACCGGTGTACGGGCCGGGTCCAGGTTGTAGGGCAGCCGGGCGCGGGAGCCGTTGATTCCCGGTGCGGCCGTGGTGCCCCCTTCGGTGCCGGGTTCGCTGCCGGTGATCAGCCCGTCGTCGTTGAGGAAACTGCGATCCCCTGGACGTTCCATCACCGGGTCGGCGGTGACGTCGGCGGGAATGCCGTTGGGTGTGAAGGCTTCAGACAGGCCGGCTCCCAGGGCGTCGGCCAACGGCGCGGTCACCGGCGCCAGCATGCCTGCGTTGGGATCCAGCTCCACCAGCACGTCTTCGGCCAGCCCGCAGGTCTTGCCGGCCAAAGCCTGTAGGTTAGACCGGCCAACCGACCACGCCGGGTACTGGGAAATCATCGCCTGGGTCAGCGATACCACCTCGAAAAGCACCAGCAACCACGTGGCAATTGCCAACGGGGACTGGACAATTCCGGCTAGTCGTGCCCTAAACCGGGTTGGCCTGGCTGTTCGGCGCCCGTCACCGTTGGCGACGAAGTGGAACCATGCCGCTAGCAGCAGCACCAGCACCGTCAGCTCGAGGAGTGCGGTGGTAAGCGACCATCGCCACTTCGGAAACGAGTTCGACCATGGCACACCGAAGTTGGACACGTACCACCAGCCGTTGACACTGGCGAACGACAGGGCCAACACGAAGACCACCACGGCGGCGAACACGGTCCGGTTCCGCCGCGAGCGCATCGCAGCGCCCGTCACCGCGACCGCGGCAAGCGCCCCCAGCGACCCGGCCAACCCCGCGAACACCCCGAAGTGATGGGTCCACTTTGTCGGGGTGAACATCATCGCGAGGAAGGAAATGATCGTGATGCCGATGATGCGGCGGCTCGGTCCAGCAGCGGTACCTGGAATGCGGCCCTTACGTAACGACATTGCCACCGATACCGCGAGCGCCAGCACCAAGGCCAGCACGGCGAAGCGGCGGGCGATCGAGCCGTCGGGGCTGGCCATGAACAGCCGCTCGTAGCGGATGTGTTCGTCGAACCACTTCAGGCTGGGCCCTACGGCACGCTTGAGGAGGTTGGCCTGGATCTCGCCCGCGAAGGTCTGATCACGAAAGATCGGGATCGCGGTGACGGTGGCCGCGGCCAGGATCGGCGCCACCAGTGGTAGCACGCCGAACCGCCTGGAACGCCGGTGCAGGATGGTCCGTAGCGGCCCGATCGCGACCAGCAGCGCACCGATCGAGGCGATGCCCGTCGGCCCGGAGAACAGGGTCAAGGCACCGATGATGCAGGCGATTGCCACCGGCAGCAGCCGGCTGGTGGCCACCGCCCGCTCCACCGAGCACCAGGTCAGCAGGATGCCCAGGGCGATGATCGGCTCGGGCCGAAGGCCGTTGTCCAGCGGCAGCCAGACAGCCAGAAACATGCCCGCCGCCGTCCACGCCGCTGCCCGGCTCGTCTTGACGGCGTGCCCCAGCCGGGGAATGACCTCACGGCTGATTACCCACCAGCAGGTGAGCGCCATCGCCAGGGTGGGTAGGCGCATCCAGATACTGGCCGTGCTGACATGAGCCCACAGCGCCAGCAGGTCGTAGTACCAGCCGAAAGGCGCCTCGGGTGTGCCGAACCAGCGGTAGTAGTTGGCCATATAGCCCGCATGCTCGGACACCCGGGCCATGGTCAGGATGTAGCCGTCGTCGGAGGTGTTGGCCCCGACGAAATGCCACCACACCAGCACGGCGATAACCAGGGTGTCCAGACCGCCGATCGACCACCAGCGCGCGGGCAGGAACCGCCGGTGCCGCATGCCGTCGGCGGTGTCCAGGATGTGCAGCGCCACCAGGGCGGCGCCGGTGAGCGCTACCCCGAGGATCATGGCGGCCATCTTCAGCGGCGTGGGGCTGCTGCTGTAGCGGGTATCCACGCTCGCCGAGAAGCTCAGACCCGGTGGCGCCGGCCCGGCCAGGTCGGTGAACACCCCGACGATCTGCGGGCGGAAGTCGTAGCCGCTGCGCTCACCGCGCAGCGGTGCACCGGGGTGCTCAGCATTGGGTCCCTGCACCAGTCCGACGAATTCGGCGGCGACCCGATCGGCGTGCGCGGTGAATGTCAACCGCTGACAGGTCGGGCCGAGCACCTGACTCAGCGGGGCGGTGACCAACGGGACATTACGCACCACAAGCACCAGGTCGTCGTTGGCGCGTTGCAGCAGCAGCCCGCGATCGACGGCCTTAGGCGCCTGCTTGGGCACCGTTGACAACAACACCGTCTTGCCGGTGTTCTGCGATCCGGCCAGTCCGGCGGCGGCCTGGCAGGGGACGGTGATGTTCAAGTCGGTGGCCACGTAGCCAATCAGCGGTGCCTCGACACTGGCGAACGTGCCGTTTTGGGGCCAGTTCAATTGCGCGGTGGTCTGGTTGACCGGCAGCAGTGGGGTGGCGATGGCCAGCACAGCGCCTAGCAGACCCGCCACCACAGCGACGTACCGGGCGATCCGGTAGTTTGCTCCCGCGTCGCGCACGGAGGTAGATGGTAGCCGGACGGCGATACGGGGTGGGGCGGCTTCGGTAGCCATCACGCGCTCTCCTGCGGCTTGCGGATGGCCAGCACGAACGGGCCAATGTCCTCGACGACGAAACGCGGGTCGGCGAAGAGGGCGGTCCGTAGGTCCACGGTGTAGCGGCGAACATTGGGCTGGTTGGGGTAGACGTCCTGGGCCAGCCGCAGGGTGTAGCTGTTATGTGCGCCGTGGCGCATGAGGAAGACGGTCGGCGGCTGCCAGGGCAGCTTGTCCAGCGCGGCGATGAACTCGTCGGCGGTGGAGAGTCCCGACCAGCTGTCGATCTGTGTGGCGCGCTTGTCGAACTGTGCCAGCGGGTTGGCGTAGTGCGGCGTCAACCCCTGAAAGCCCCAGTAGGGGTAGTACGACAGGAAGCTGTAGTCGGCGGTCAACACGACGGTCCGATCGCGGCGCTTGCCGGTGACGCGCCGGATGGCGGCATCGATGGCTGGGTAGTACTTCTCGGAGCCGGGCGGTCGCCGGTCGCCGCGCTGGCCGTAGCCGTCGGTGTCGGTGTAGGCGATGGTCAGGTCCGGCCGCAACACGTCGGGGATGTCCTGGCTGAACGCGATCGCGCCGGCCAACCCGATGGCGGCGGCCATCGGAATGACACCGCGACCCCGTTTGCCAAGGGCTTGGACCGCTTCGACGAAGCCGAACGCACCGGCCGCCACCAGCAGCACGCTCAGCGTCGGCTGCAGGCGAAACGACAGCAGTGTGGTGCGCGCCAATGTGGCCAGCATCGACAGCAGGGACCACAGGTAGACAGCCAGCACGCCGATGGCCAGGGCGCCGGCTGGCGCCGATGATCGCGCGCGCATCACCAGCCACAGCGTGCCCAGCAGGCAGATCGCGCCCAGCAGGGAGAACTGCAGCATGGGGAAGGTCAGTGCGGCGCCGTCTGCGGGTAGGTAGTGCTGGGCGCTGCCGGTGTCGCTGACCGGGTCGCGGGCCGCCCGCAGCAGGTAGGGCAGCCAGGTGGTGGATCCGATGGCGGCCGCGATCGCGCCGACGACGGCAAGCCGGCACAGCGGGTCTACCGCCGCCTTGATTCCGGATTGCAGCCGCGACCCGGCCAGCAGCAGCGCCATCAGCACCACCGTGAACGCGCCGTAGGCGACCAACAGGGTGTACCAGGTGGCCGCGAAGCCCAGGAAGACGCCGGCACCGACCACCGCGGCCCAGCCCTGACGGTCGCGCGCGCCCAGGCCCGACCAGGTCAGTACGAGCATCGGCGGCAACAACACCGTGATCATCGCGGCGTAGGGCTCCGGCGAGCTGTAGGCCAGCATCACCGCCGCTGTGGCGACGGTGACCAGCAAGGCGTATTCGAAGCGGATCATCCGCCACCACAGCACCAGCGCGACGGCCACCGCAATGGCCATCGAGGTGATCGCCCACGGCTTGAACATCTCCCAGGCCGGCGTCCCGGTCAGCGCCGCCGCGCGTCCGCCGATCCAGAACCAGCCCGGTGGGTAAAACGGTGGCAGTCCGATGTAGGTCATGTCGCGCAGCGCGGCGGTGTCGGTGAGCCGGGTGAGGTATTCGGTGCGGAACTGCTGGTCGACAGAGATGCCGAACAGATACAGCTTGGTGGCGCCCAGCGGCATGCCCAGCGTCACGACGGTAAACGCGGATACCAAAACCAGCCCGCCCAGCCGGGCCAGTCGCCGGAATCGACCGTGCCGCCACAACCAGCCGATGCCGACCAGCCCGGCCAGGCAGCCGAACTGGCCGACGGTGGTCAGCGCATGCAGCTGGTTGGACGACGGGAAGGCGGGCCACTCCACCCGCGCAATGGCGAGCAGGGACACCACCGCGACACCGACGGCCACTACCACCGCCGCGGCCAGCTGGCCAAGAGCGACCAGCACCTCCCGGGCGCGAGCAGACGCAAAAGCCCCCAATTCGTGCCCGAATTGGGGGCTTTTGCGTCTGCTCGGCATACTCAGATGGGCAGCTTGCGGAAGATGCTCCGCGGGATGTGACGCAACACCATCATGACGTAGCGGAACGCTGCTGGCGCCCAAACCAATTCCTTACCTTTTGCGGACGCGGTCACCGCGAGGTCGGCGACGTACTCCTTGTCGACGGTCAATGGAGCTTCCTTGAGGTGCGCGCTCATCCGGGTACGCACCTGGCCGGGCCGGATCACCAGCACACGAACACCGTACTCGCGCAGCGCTTCTGACAACCCCAGGTAAAACCCGTCCAGACCGGCCTTGGTGGAGCCGTAGACGAAGTTCGCCCGTCGCACCCGCTCACCGGCGGCCGAGCTCATCGCGATGATCTGACCGAAGCCCTGAGCGCGCATCTTTTCAGCCAGCAGCACGCCCACCGAAACCGCTGCGGTGTAGTTGATTTCGGCGATCTGCACCGCCTTGCGCTGGTTCTGCCACAGCTCTTCGGCGTCGCCGAGCAAGCCGAACGCGACGATAGCCACGTCCACATCACCGCCGGAGAAGGCCGCCTCGATCATCTTCGGGTGGCTGTCGGTATCCAGGGCGTCAAAGTCGATCAGCTCCACCGACCGCGCGCCGGCCTGCTTCATCGCAGCGGCCGCGTCCTCCCGCCGTGGGTCGTCGGGCAGGCAGGCCAGCACGATGCGGGCCGCCGAATTGTGCAGGTAGCGCTCGCAGATGGCGAGCCCGATCTCGGAGGTGCCACCGAGCAGCAGCACCGTCTGGGGGTTTCCTACAGCATCAAGAACCATCTACAGCAGCTCCAAGCGTCGGGCCATGTCCGAGGCGAATACGCGCAGCGGATCGACCTTGCGGCGCACGGAGATCCATTCGTCGACGCGCGGATACATGGCATGAAAGGTTTCGGCGGTGGTACGGGAGTCTTTGGCGGTGTAGAGCCGGCCGCCGAATTCCAGTACCCGGCGGTCGAGTTCGCTGACGAACTTCCCCAGCCCGTCCTTGATGGGGAAGTCGACGCAGATGTTCCAGCCCGGGATGGGGAAGCTGAGCGGCGCCTGGTTGCCGGGGCCGAACAGCTTGAACACGTTGAGAAACGAGTAGTGACCCGAGGCTTGAATAACGCCGATGATCTTCTTGAACTCATCAACCGCCTCTGTGGGGATCACGAACTGATATTGCAGGAAGCCCGCTGGGCCGTAGGCGCGGTTCCATTCGCCGAACATGTCCAGCGGATGGTAGAACTGCGTGAGGTTCTGGACCTTGCCGCGATAGGTGCCGGATTTGCGGTACCACAGTTCGCCGATCGGGCCGAAGGTATATTTGTTGGCCAGCCCGTTGGGAAACACGTCGGGCAACGTAAGTAGCTGTGGCGCATCGAATTTCAAAGGTTCGCTCCGCAGTTTCGCAGGCAATTGCTCGACGGTGGCCAGGCGGCCACGCGATACCGCCGCGCGGCCCAGCTTCGGGGGAGCGCTGATCGCGTCGAACCAGGCACTGGAATAGGTGTAGCGCGCTTCGCTGCCGTCGCTGTGCAGGGCGATGGTCTCGTCGAGGCTGGCGGTGACGTCGCCGTCGGCGATGAAGTACGCCGTCGAAGTGGGCGTCATCTCGATGGTGGCCCGCATGATGATGCCGGTGAGACCGTTGCCCCCGACGGTGGCCCAGAACAGTTCGGCGTCCTCGCCGGTCGGAGTGAGATGACGGATCTCGCCGTCGGCGGTCAGCAGGTCCATGCTGCGCACGTGGTTACCGAAGCTGCCAGCGCTGTGATGGTTCTTGCCGTGGATATCGCAGGCGATCGCCCCGCCGACGGTGACCTGCCGGGTTCCCGGCAGCACCGGGACCCACAGCCCGAACGGCAGGGCGGCTTTCATCAGTTGGTCGAGGTTGACCCCGGCGTCGACGTCGACCAGCTTGGTGTCGGCGTCAATGGAGTGGATAGTGTTCAGCGGCGTCATGTCGATCACCAACCCACCGCCGTTTTGGGCGTTGTCCCCATAGGAGCGGCCCAGCCCGCGCGCGATTGCACCCCGGCCGCCCCCCGACTCGGCGACCCGAGCCACCGCCTTGACGATCATCTCGGCATCTGGGGTGCGAAGCACATTCGCCACCGACGGCGCTGTGCGGCCCCACCCGGTCAGCCGGGTGGCGGTAGTGGTAGCTCCCACGCTCAACATCGTCAAAGAGGGTACCCGCCCGATTCGACCCTGACCGGCTCAGCGGATCCGGAAGATCACGGCTCGCTGCACGATGAAGTTGACTACCGTGGCGGTGCCCTGCGCGATCACAAACGCGACGGGGATGGCCCACGCCCGGTAGTGCAAGAGTGCGAGGCAGAGGTGGTTGAGTCCGACCTGCACGGCGAAGGTGATTCCGTAGAGGAGCATGACCGCGACGAATCGGGCCGTGCTGGGCTCGGCCTGGAATGTCCACCGGCGGTTGATCAGGTACGCGGTGATGGTGCCGACGATGAAGCTGATGGCCTTGGACAGGTCGACCTGTAGGCCCGCCACCTTGTACAGCACGACGTAGAGGCCAAAGTCAACTATCCCAGCGAGGCCGCCGGTGACAACGAACCGCATTACCTGTGCCGACAGGTGCAGGTGTTGGCGTGGCGGCGCGGCACCAGACTCCGATCGGATCATCGGGGGAAGTCTAATGGGGGCGGCGAGCCTGGTGCGGTGTGCGAATTATGAGGGCAGCTTGACAGCAAGCAGCTGGACCTGATTAGGACCCTGCGGGGTCGAGTAGGTCACCGTGTCGCCGGGTTGGTGACCGGCCAGGGCTTGACCTAGTGGGCTGCGCGCCGTCAGGGTTTCGGCTTCTCGGCCCACCGGCGTCTCTTCGACGACGGAGATTACATGCATCGTGACGACTTCACCGTCAGGGAACCGCAAGGTGACCTCGGTGCCGCCGGGCAGCGTTTCCGACCCGCTCCAGGGGGTGGGCCCGGTGCGCAGCCGCCGGTCCAGTTCATTGATCCGGTCACCGAGGATGGCCAGTTCGTCGGCACGTTGTATTGCCTCGGCCGCGTCGCCGTGATCGCCGATCATGCCCCGGTCGTTCTTGACCTCGACCTCCAGCCGATCGCGTCGCTGCCGCAGCCGGGCCAACTCAGCCGCGAGGTGATCGCGTGCCGCATCCGCTAGCCCCTTTGACTCGACTTTCTCGCTCACGTCCGCCGACCTTTCGCGGCGCTTCGGTGACTGCGTTGTCGCCTGCGCCCGGATAGCTGTTTACCTAATAGCGTGCTGTGGGTGCCGTTTCACCGATCACCACAGGGCGATAAATCGGATTCGTGGCGCTTCAGTGTTACACCCTTAAGGTGCAGCCGTCATCGATATTCGTCACGCAGTTGTAACCGGTTGTTCGGGTCGACAGCGGAGCGTTGGCGGCCGGACCGGGCCGAAGATGGATCCGTGGCGCGTACCGACGACGATAGCTGGGACCTAGCCACCGGTGTCGGCGCGACCGCCACGCTGGTCGCCGCGGGAAGGGCCAGGGCGGCCAGGGCGGCCCAGCCCCTCATCGACGACCCGTTCGCCGAACCGTTGGTTCGTGCCGTGGGTGTCGAGTTCCTCACCCGATGGGCAACCGGAGAACTGGATGCTGCCGATGTGGACGACCCCGACGCGGCCTGGGGCTTGCAGCGAATGACGACCGAGTTGGTGGTGCGCACCCGCTACTTCGATCAGTTCTTTTTGGACGCGGCCGCCGCCGGCGTTCGGCAAGCGGTGATCCTGGCGTCGGGGCTCGACGCACGCGGGTACCGGCTGCCATGGCCGGCGGATACGACGGTGTTCGAGGTCGATCAGCCTCGGGTGCTCGAGTTCAAGGCTCAAACGCTCGCCGGCTTGGGTGCCCAGCCGACCGCGGATCTGCGGATGGTGCCGGCCGACCTGCGTCACGATTGGCCCGATGCGCTGCGCCGCGGCGGCTTCGATGCGGCCAAGCCGGCCGCGTGGATCGCCGAGGGTTTGTTCGGATACCTTCCCCCGGACGCGCAGAATCGTCTGCTGGACCACGTCACCGACTTGAGCGCGCCCGGGAGCCGGCTGGCCCTCGAGGCCTTCCTCGGTTCTGCGGATCGGGATTCCGCTCGGGTGGAAGAGATGATCCGCACCGCGACCCGAGGCTGGCGAGAGCATGGCTTTCATCTGGACATCTGGGCACTGAACTATGCCGGCCCCCGCCACGAGGTGTCCGGCTACCTGGACAACCACGGATGGCGCTCGGTGGGGACCACCACCGCGCAGCTGCTGGCCGCCCACGATCTGCCCGCGGCGCCCGCCCTTCCCGCTGGATTGGCGGACAGACCCAACTACTGGACCTGTGTTCTGGGGTGATAGAGAGGCGGCATGCGGATTCTGGCGATGACGCGTGCGCACAACGCCGGGCGGACACTAGCCGCAACGTTGGACTCGTTGGCCGTGTTCAGCGACGACATCTACGTGATCGACGACCGCAGCACCGATGACACCGCCGAGATCCTGGCGAACCATCCTGCGGTGACGAACGTGGTGCGGGCCCGACCAGATCTGCCGCCCACGCCATGGCTGATTCCTGAGTCCGCCGGGCTGGAACTGCTGTATCGGATGGCGGACTTCTGCCGCCCGGACTGGGTGATGATGGTCGATGCCGATTGGTTGGTCGAGACCGACATCGATCTTCGGGCGGTGTTAGCCCGCACACCGGACGACATCGTGGCGCTGATGTGTCCGATGGTGTCACGCTGGGATGATCCGGAGTATCCCGACCTGATTCCGGTGATGGGAACCGCCGAAGCGCTACGTGGACCGTTGTGGCGCTGGTACCCGGGTCTGCGGGCAGGCGGCAAGCTGATGCACAACCCGCATTGGCCGGCCAACATCACCGATCACGGTCGCATCGGACAGCTTCCGGGGGTTCGGCTGGTGCATAGCGGCTGGTCGACGCTGGCGGAACGGATCTTGAGGGTGGAGCACTATCTGCGGCTCGATCCGGACTATCGGTTCAACTTCGGGGTGGCCTACGACCGATCTTTGTTGTTTGGCTACGCACTCGACGAGGTCGACCTGCTCAAAGCCGACTACCGGCGGCGCATCCGCGGCGACTTCGATCCGCTCGAGCCGGGCGGGCGGCTGCCGATCGACCGGGAGCGGCGCGCGATCGGCCGCGGGTACGGTCCGCACGCGGGTGGTTTCCATCCCGGTGTCGACTTCGCCACCGATCCGGGAACACCCGTCTA
The DNA here is from genome assembly GCF_000253375.1 of Mycobacterium canetti CIPT 140010059. Classification (NCBI taxonomy): domain Bacteria; kingdom Bacillati; phylum Actinomycetota; class Actinomycetes; order Mycobacteriales; family Mycobacteriaceae; genus Mycobacterium; species Mycobacterium canetti. Next base: position 4,301,356 of record NC_015848.1, on the reverse strand, counting down.
CGCGGTCGCTTCCGGGGCCGTCAGCGCGATCGACGAGGTCGATGGCCTGGTGTCGCTGACGATCGCACGCTGCGAGCTCGACGTTGTCTATGTATTTCGGCCCGGGGACGAGGGCCGCCTTGTCCTTGGTGATCGAATCGCCGCGGGAGCGCAACTGGGCACCATCGGTGCGCAAGGCGAATCGGCAGATGGTTATCTGCATTTCGAGGTCCGCACACAGGACGGGCATGTCAATCCGGTGCGGTACCTAGCCAACATGGGACTACGGCCGTGGCCGCCACCGGGACGGTTGCGAGCCGTATCGGGCAGCTACCCGCCGGCCACGCCATGCACCATCACCGCCGAGGATCGGTAGCCATGCGGTCGCCGGCCTCGATCCGTTCCAGCAGGGCTCGGGCCGCCCGGATCGTCGAGCGGACCTCCTGCAGCAGCTTGGCAGGGTGTTGTTGGTCCAACTCACCCAGCCCGTCGTAGCGGTCGATGCCGAAGCCCACTGTCTCCACCCGTATCCCGAAGGGCAGCGCCAGAGTTCGCAGTGCGTCGAAGTTCTGGTAGGGCACGAACGGTTGCCCGGTCACCAACAGACACGTTGAGTCCTGCATACCCAGCGTGTGTGCGGTAAACGTGAAGGTGTCGGCCGAGGTGGCGCGGCTGCTGTCGGGCTCCGGCGATGGCGCCTCCAGCAGGGTGATCGGAACGCCTAGGTCATTGGTGTCGGCGGCGAAGCGCCACACCATGCTGTCCCGGTGCGGGTTGTCGTCCCGCTGGCGCACATACCGCACCGCTGGGTGGACGTCCAGGCCGAATGCGTCCCTTGCCGCGGCCGCTAATAGCTCGAATTCGGTGCGTGCGCCCGGCGCACAGACCGCGACCGCGTCATCCTCGGAGGGCAGCAATCGACGCGATGCGGCGGCGAGCACGATGTGACCGACCTGGCGGCCCTTTGCCAATTCCCGGGCCCAGCGGGCCCGGATCAGGTTGGAATGACGTCCGGTGCCGATGACTAGAACGTGGTCGAAGGTTGTTCCCTGCGGGGTCGATTCCAAGGTGAGCCCCAGCTGCTGCGCCAACCCGACGATCGCGTCCCGCTTCTTGGCCGGCAAGTCCAGGCGGGGGATCAGCCATCGCGCCCCACCGCCGGAGTCCTGGCACCGTACCGGTTCGCCGTGGAGCGCTCGTGCTGCACGTGCGCGCGCCCGGTAGTCCCATGCCGTGCTGAACTTGTCCAGGCTCGCCAGCCGCGCTTCCAGATGGTCCGTCCGCGGAAACGCGCCGCCGAACATCGTGACCAGCTCTGCCAGCGCATCATGCGCGCTCCACGCGTCGACCAGGTCGCGCACCGACGCCAGCGCCGGGTCACCCGGTGTCAGCGTCACCGGGCACACCGGTCGGCGTGCTACGGTCACCATTGAATGGGAGGTAATCCTTCCAGCTGGTAGTTCCGCGCCATTTCGGCCCACTTTACCGGCAGACGATGGCGGCGACGGGTGTATTAGAGAACGCTGGAACCGCTAAACCCGTCCTGCTCATATGGGTATTGGGGCTGATCCTTGGCCCAATTGATATAGCGATCGATGCCGTCCCAAATTTCGACTTGCGGCTGGAACCCGATGCTTTTGGCAAGCGAAATGTCAGCGGGAAAGCGCTGGACCTCTCCGGGGCGAGCGTCGCGGTGCTCGATCCTGGCACCGAACTTGTCCGCAACATACTCGACGATGTCCCTCACCCGGGTATCTTTCCCGCTGGCAAAATTGATGGCCTGACCACGCAGGGTTGGAGTTCGTAATACCAGGTTGTACGCGCCCACGATGTCACTGACATACAGGTAATCCCGGGTTGCGCTACCTGCGCCGAAGATTGTCAGGCCTTCACCGTTGATGCCCTGGCGGACCAGCCGCGGAATCAGCGCGCCGAATCGCCCAGCCTTTTGGCGGACGCCGAAGATGTTGAACGGACGGACGATCGTGACGTCGAGTCCGTAGGAGCGAAAGTACGAGTAGCACAAGCGGTCGGCCGCCGCCTTGGAAGCGCCATATGGACTGTTCGGCTTCAGCTCCGTGTGTTCGTCAAGTCGTTCGCCTTCCTTGAGATTGTGTCCGTCGCCGTAGACTTCGCACGTCGATACGTATATCAAGCGGTTCCTATAGCGCCGGACGGCTTCCAGGACGCGGTAGGTTCCCATGACATTGGTTTCGAGAAAGCTCTCCGGGTCGCCCAAGGACTGGTCCACGTTGACATGCGCGGCCAGGTGAAATACGACGTGATGGTCCCGCACCGCGCGGTCGATCGTCTGGCCGTCGGTTACCGAACCGGATATGAACGCGGCGCGGTCATGCGAACGAAATCCCTGCATGTTACGAACCGCATTCCTCGAAGACTTGTCGAGGACAGTGACCCAATGCCCATTGGCCAGCAGTGACTCGGTCAGATGGCTTCCCTGGAAGCCCGCGCCCCCGGTGACAAGTATTTCCATCCGTCCCGCCCTCTGAGCCTCATCGGCAAACGGTGAACCTAATCCATGCTGCCGCTGGTACGCGGCCGTTGCCAGCCGATCTTGAGATCAACGGCGGCCCGTCACGCGCAAGCCGCGTGAAAGAAGCCGGTCGGCTATAGCCGCCGGAATAGTCCCTACACCCAGTAGGGCACCCGCGCGCGATACTGTCGCATCGCGAACACCGCCAGCATCCAGCCGACGACGGTCAACACCAGCACCACCAGCCAGTGCCGCAGCTCCTGGTGAGCGCCCAACAGTGGCGCCCGCACGATGTCCAGATAGTGCAGCAGCGGGTTGAGCTCGACGATGCTCGACCAGCGGCCCGCGCCCTGCCGACGCAGGGTCTCGTCGTTCCAGATGATCGGCGTCATGAAGAACAACAACTGCACAACGGAGAACAGCAGCGGGCCGATGTCGCGGTAGCGGGTCGCCAGGATGCCAAAACACAGTGACACCCAAACGCAATTGAGGAAAATGAGCGCCAGCGCCGGAAGAAACGACAGATCCGCCCACGACCATGGCTTAGGAAAGATGATCGCGATGACGAAGTAGATGACGATGTTGTGGGCGAAAAAGATCATCTGCCGCCACACCAACCGATAGACGTGCACGCTCAACGGTGCCGGCAGCTGTTTGATCAGACCTTCGTTGGCGACGAAAACCTCTGCGCCGTCCAGGATGGCGGCGTTGATCAGGTTCCAGACGATCAGCCCGAGCGTGACGTAGGGCAGGTGCTCAGACAGCTCGAGCCGAAACAGCTTGGAATACAGGCCGCCCATCGCGACGGCGGTCGTTCCGGTGGCGATGGTGATCCAGAACGGCCCCAGCACCGAGCGGCGGTACCGCTGCTTGATGTCCTGCCAGCCCAGGTGCAGCCACAGCTCGTGGCGGCGGAACCCGTCGACCAGATCGCCTCGGACGCGGGCCAGTGTCCGCGACTGTGTCTGGAAGCTAGCTTGAGCATCCATGAATGTCATGCAGATCCTCCAGGCTTGCCAAACTTCTCCCGACGGCCCAGGCGGCGCAACCGAATCCACTCCCACAGGCCTTTAGGGTCGCGGCGGGTCACCAGGAAGAACCAGCCGAACCGCAGCCATTCCTGGGCCAATAGTTTGCGCAGGCCGGGTTGCGACAATACATAGCCACGGTTGCGGTAGGTGAAAAACCGCTTCCCGGGATCGTCGGGATATTGGGCGTGCATGCGGCCACAAAGGATCGGCTTGAATTCGTCTGATCCGCAGGGGTGCAGGTAGACCGCGTCCAGACAGGTTCCGAACGGCAGACCGGACCGGACCAGCCGGCGGTGCATCTCCACCTCGTCGCCGCGGATGAACAGCCGCAGGTCAGGCACGCCGATCGCCGCTAGGGTGGATGCCCGAAACAGTGCGCCGTTGAACAGTGATGCGATCCCAGGCAGCAGCTCTTGGCCCGCCTCGGTGCGCAATTCACTTGCGCGCCTGCGCCATACCAGGCCACGCCGCAACGGAAACGCCAGCCGCGTCGGGTCGTCTATGTTGCACACCATCGGTGACACCTCGGCGAGGTCGTGCTTCTGGGCGCACGCCAGCAGGGTTGCCAGCACCCTAGCGTCTTGCGCGTGCCCGTCGTCGTCGGCCAGCCACACCCAATCGGCGCCCTGTGCCAGCGCGTGCAGCATGCCCAGCGCGAATCCGCCCGCGCCGCCCAGGTTTCGGCGTGACCCCAAATACGTGGTGGCGATCGGTTGTCCCGCGACAAGATCACGGACCCGGCCGTCGCCGGAACAATCGTTATCGACCACGATCAGGTGGTCCGGTAACCGGGTCTGGGTGGTCAGCACATCCAGCGACTTGGCCAGCTCGTCGGGGCGCCGGTGGGTTACCACGACGGCGAAGACGGATTCAGTCATCCCTGGACGTTCTGTCTGTCGGCCTGGGTCTCGGCCAGTACTTCGCGCACGTGCCGGGCGGCGTCTTCACCTTCGTAGGCCCGTACCACCTCTTCGATACCACCGGCGAGCCTGATGACGCCATGGTCAATCCATATCGCGGTCTTGCATAGTCGAGCCAAAAACTCGTTGGAATGGCTTGCGAAAACCAGGATCCCGGAACGTTCGACCAAATTCTGCAGCCGGGACTGGGCCTTCCTCAGGAAGTCGGCGTCCACGGCGCCGATGCCTTCGTCGAGCAACAGGATCTCTGGGTCGATGCTGGTGACCACGCCCATCGCCAGGCGGACTCGCATCCCGGTGGAATAGGTGCGCAGCGGCATCGAAAGGTACTCGCCCAATTCGGTGAATTCGGCGATCTCATCCACTTTCGCCTGCATCTGTTTGCGGGTCTGTCCCAGAAACAGCCCACGGATGATGATGTTCTCGTAGCCGGAGATCTCGGGGTCCATGCCGATGCCCAGATCGAAGACCGGCGCCACCCGGCCGGTGACCTTCGCCCAGCCGCGGGTGGGCTCGTAGATGCCCGAAAGCAGGCGTAGCAGCGTCGATTTGCCGGCTCCGTTGTGTCCGACCAGACCGACCCGGTCACCCAGGTTCAGCTCCATGGTGATGTCGCGCAACGCTTCGATGACGACGACGTTGGAGTTGTTGCACCCGATGGTGCCGCCCGCTTTACCTAGGACCGCCTTCTTCAGCGAACGTGACTTGGCGTCGAAGATAGGGAACTCCACCCACGCGTTGTGCGTCTGGATATGGGGATGGTGCGGATCCGACACGGCTTACAGGTATTGTCCGGTGCCGTGGCCGTGCTGGCCCGACTTGCCGACCCCGGGCGGCAGCGCACCCTGGCGCATTTGTTGCAGCTGCGCGCGCGCCGCCATTTGCTGAGCAAATAGCGCGGTTTGGATGCCGTGGAACAGCCCTTCCAGCCAGCCGACCAGCTGTGCCTGGGCAATGCGCAACTCGGCGTCCGAGGGCACGGCGTCCTCGTTGAACGGCAGGGTAAGCCGGTCGAGCTCCTCGCGCAGTTCCGGCGCCAGACCATCTTCGAGTTCGCGGATGCTGGTGGCGTGGATATCGCGTAGTCGATTGCGGCTGGCTTCGTCGAGTGGGGCGGCGCGGACCTCCTCGAGCAGTTGCTTGATCATGGTGCCGATGCGCATCACCTTGGCGGGCTGCTCGACCAGGTCGGTCAGCGACGACTCGTCGGAGTCGTTCTCCTGCACCGCTATCAGCCGCGGGTCGACGCCGCCGATGACCTCGACGTCGTCGTCGTCGCTGCCGGTACTCAATCCAATCACCATCCTCTTACGCACCTTCTAGGAGTGTGTTGCTGCGCCAGTGCCGCGCCATTCGTAGATTCGGGCCTCGCCGTTGTCGTAGATCTTCGCCCACGACCTCGATGTCTCTAACGACACTAGTCCGTCCGGCACGGCAAACCCCCGCACCGTCGGAGTGCTGGTCAGGATATAGCGGATACGGAGGACTTGGATGGCCTCGAGTACCCGAGGATCGCTCTCCCCGTTGCGGCCATAGGCCCAGAAGATGAACCGGTGATAGCCCGGGCCCTGTTGCAGCGGGTAGTCGTAGTGGGTCCACAGCGGGTGTAGGCCGGCCACGGCATACATCCACGCGGTGCCGTCCGTGTTGGCGTTGCCAATCAACGTGTCGCGTGCGCCGGGCAAACTCGCCAGGTATGCCATGGCGTCGAGATCTTTCTGGTCGATCATCACCGAGTCGTACTTGTCGCCGAACAGAAATCGGTGCCGGGGAAAGTAATGCCACGCACTGACCAGAGTGGCTCCGATCAGTAGTGTCGCGGTCGCCGATGCCCAGACGGACACCGGCTGGGGTCTGAAACGGTCGGTCAGTCGTTTCGCCGCGGCCACTAGCAACATGACTGTCGCGAACAGCGCCACACCTGCCATCAGCATCAACAGCAGGGTTGTGGCCGCCGCGATGCGGCGCGGATCGTGATAGAAGAACTCGCCGAGTGCGCCGGCCACCCCTCCGATAGGTCCGCCCAACGGTGTTCCCGCGTCGACGTTCATCACAATCAACAGCAGCCAAACCGCCAGCGGCCACCAGATCTTCTTGACCAGCAGAATGAGCCCGCCGATGGCGGCCAACACAATGAGCGCGTACTGGACCGGGAAGTCGTTGAGATGGCGGGAGTGCTGGAAAACAGCGTCGAACAGCCCACGCTTCTTGCTGAGATAGGTGGGAAAAGCGTGTCCGGCGATGATGTCTTCCTGCTGCCTGACGCTCAAGAACTGCGGCAACATGACCAACCCGGCCATCGCTGCCACGCCGGCCAGCGTCAACAGGTCGGCCAGCCTTGATCGCACAGGATGCCGCAGTGCCTCGAAAAGCCACCAGGCCGACACCAACAGCGCGACGACGATACCGCCGGTGATGTGCAGTGAGAAGACGCCGACCAGCGCTAGCACGGCCACCGGGATGCGGTCGCGGTGCCGCAATGTCGAGGTGATCAGCACCATCGTCGGCACCGCGATGCCGTAGGCCGCCAGGTTGGGCATAGCGGCGGTATCGAACTCGACGTAGGGCACCGCGGTGAACGACGCCGAGAGTGCCGCGGCGGTGCCCGCCGCTCCGGCAGCGCGCCACTCTGCCGAGGCGCAGGAGGCCGACCACAGCGCGCCCGGGTGTGAGCGCACCGCGCGCCAGGTGAGAACGGCTGCACTGACCGGAAACAGCCAGACCGAGGCGGCCAGCGAGCTCAGCGTGTAGCCGGTGGTGGGTGCCGCGCCGGTTAACTGGCAGAACACCGCGACCAGCCCGTGGAACACCGACGGGTAGTACAACGGGGCATGGGTCTCGACGTTGCGAAGCTCGCCCATGTGAGTCGAGGACGCCTGGCCGGTGTCCAGGATGAAACGTACGGTGTTGGCGTGCCAGACCGCGTCCCAGGTGCTGGGGATGGACTGCCAATGCGGTATGCCGCGATATGCGGCCCATCCGATCAACAGGGCGCCCAGCAGCACCCCGGCGGCGACCGTAACCGCGGGCCAGCGGCTAATCGCAAGTGCCTCGGCGTCGAGGTCCCGAAAACGGGCAAGCAGTAGCTGCAAACCGGTCGCTACAGCGCACGTCACCGCCAAGGCGGCCAGCGCGGTCCAACCGTTCCAGGGAATTCCTAGCGCGCCATAGGGGATGATCGCGAGTGCCACCACGCCGTATGTCAGCGCCGGGCCAACCGCGATGGCGACCGGCCACCTCAGCTGGGCGATGCGAGCAACCATTGCCCCCGGCGCTATCAGCAAAATCAAAGCGATTAGCGTACCGAACCACAAGCCCACTCGATTAGTATGGCTGGCCGGGTGACATGGCTCAGGGAAGCCCGGGCGGGCTGGGACGTCTAGGACACCCGAGTTCTAAGGTGGCTGGCATGGCATACGACGTCGCCCGGGTGCGCGGATTGCACCCATCGCTGGGTGACGGATGGGTGCACTTCGATGCACCGGCCGGAATGCTGATTCCCGATTCCGTCGCGACCACCGTGTCGACGGCCTTCCGCCGGTCGGGCGCTAGCACAGTGGGTGCTCACCCGTCGGCGCGGCGTAGCGCGGCGGTACTCGACGCCGCCCGTGAAGCGGTGGCCGATCTGGTCAACGCAGACCCGGGCGGCGTGGTGCTGGGCGCCGACCGGGCGGTGCTGCTGTCGTTGCTGGCCGAAGCGTCGTCCTCACGCGCCGGGCTGGGATACGAAGTGATCGTCAGTCGTCTTGACGATGAGGCCAACATCGCTCCGTGGCTGCGGGCGGCGCACCGCTACGGCGCCAAGATTAAGTGGGCCGAGGTCGACATCGAGACCGGCGAGCTGCCGACGTGGCAGTGGGAGAGCCTGATCAGCAAGTCAACCAGGCTGGTCGCCGTCAACTCCGCATCCGGAACGCTGGGTGGGGTCACCGATCTGCGGGCGATGACCAAACTGGTGCACGACGTGGGGGCACTGGTGGTGGTCGACCATTCCGCGGCCGCGCCGTATCGGTTGCTCGATATCAGAGAAACCGACGCCGACGTGGTGACGGTGAATGCGCATGCCTGGGGCGGTCCGCCGATTGGGGCGATGGTTTTCCGTGACCCGTCAGTGATGAATTCCTTCGGATCGGTTTCGACCAATCCGTATGCCACTGGGCCGGCGCGCCTGGAGATCGGCGTGCACCAGTTTGGTTTGCTGGCTGGTGTGGTCGCCAGCATTGAGTACCTGGCGGCGCTCGACGAGTCGGCTCGCGGCAGCAGACGCGAACGACTAGCGGTGTCGATGCAATCTGCCGACGCGTACCTGAACCGGGTCTTCGACTATCTGATGGTGTCGTTGCGCTCGCTGCCATTGGTGATGCTGATCGGTCGCCCGGAAGCACAGATACCGGTGGTCAGCTTCGCGGTCCACAAGGTGCCGGCCGACCGCGTGGTGCAGCGGCTGGCGGACAACGGAATTCTCGCGATCGCCAACACCGGCTCACGCGTGCTCGACGTGCTGGGCGTCAACGACGTCGGCGGCGCGGTCACCGTCGGGCTGGCGCATTACTCGACGATGGCCGAAGTCGACCAGCTGGTGCGCGCGCTGGCGTCGCTAGGTTGATCCGGCCGCGAGGTTCGCCTATACCGTCAGCAGAATCTTTCCGAACGTCTTGCCCGACAACATCAGTTCATGCGCTTGTGCCGCCTGTTGGATGGGCAGCCGGGTGCCGATGACGGGCCGGACCCGGTTCGTGGCGATCATCGGCCAGACCGAGGCCGCCACCGCCTGGGCGATGGCCGCCTTGCCGTGCGGGCCGCTGACCGGCCGGGCCCGCAGCGTGGTACCGATGACGCGCGCCCGCTTGGTGAGCAGCTTGCCCAGGTTGAGCTCGGCCTTCACCCCGCCCTGCATGCCAATGACGATCAGTTGCCCGTCGGTGGCCAGCGCGTCGATATTGCGGCCCAGGTAGGACGCGCCCATGATGTCGAGGATGACGTCGGCGCCGGTACCGTCGGTCTCTTTCTTCAGCCGCGCGACGAAATCCTCTTCGCGGTAGTTGATGGTGATTTGGGCGCCCAGGTCGCGACAGAGCTCCAGTTTCTCCGGTGAGCCGGCGGTGATCGCCACCCGTGCTGCCAGGGCGCGGGCCACCTGGATCGCGTGGCTGCCGATGCCGCTGGCCCCGCCGTGAATCAACACCAGTTGACCCGGGCTCAGATGAGCGGTCATCACCAGGTTCGACCACACCGTGCACGCCACCTCCGGCAGGGCGGCAGAGTCGACCACGTCGACGCTCGGCGGAATCGGCAGCACCTGGTCGGCCGGAACGGCAACGCATTCGGCATAGCCGCCGCCGGCAAGCAAGGCGCAAACCTCTTGTCCGGCAGACCATTCGGTAACCCCGGGACCGACCGCAGCGACGATGCCGCTCACCTCCATGCCGATGATGTCGCTGGCGCCCGGGGGTGGCGGATATTTGCCGGCGGCCTGTAGCACGTCGGCGCGGTTGACACCGGAAGCGGCAACCCTGATGAGCACTTCGCCCGGCCCAGCCGACACGTCGGGGACTTCCTGCCATACCAGTCGATCTGAGGATTCGGCGACGATGGCACGCATGATGCTGACGCTACCGGCTCGTTACCCTTATCAGCGGTGGCGTGGCAGAGCGGCCTAATGCACTCGCCTTGAAAGCGAGAGACGGCTGAAACCGTCCGGGGGTTCAAATCCCTCCGCCACCGCTGTATCCCCGCCGCTTGGGGGTGGCTTGTTGCGTTGGGTGACGTGCGCGCGTTCGCGTCTGATGCGGTGGGCCAGCTCGGCCGCTCGGGTCCGGTGCCGTCGCGGCATCGGCAGGGTGTGAGTGGGACCAATGGCTGGTGGGGATGGTGTTGGGGGTAGTTCGGCGGTGGTGGTGTGCCAGCTAGGTAAGAAGATTCGGCTGCCGGGATGAGTGGTGTAGGTGTGGCCGTTGGGCGCGGTCCAGATGATGGTGCCGTCGGGCAGTTGCACATCACGCCAGCCGGTCCAGAAGGTCTTGAGAAGGTGATGTTTGCGGCAGAGGCATTTCAGGTTGGACGGGTGGGTGGGCCCGAGTGGGTAGGGCAGCGTGTGGTCGATGTCGCAGAATTCGGCGGGCTGGTCGCAGCCGGGGAATCGACAGGTCATGTCTCGGATCCGGACGAATTCGGCCAGCTTGGCCGACGGCCGGTAGTGCGGCTCCGATCGCAGATCGCCGGGATGGCGCACGCGGCTGAGGGCGGCCCCACCGCGGATCAGCTCGGCCAGCAGTGGCGCGGGCACCACGCCCCCGCCGCTGATCAGCGCGGCCGGCGGCTTGACCGCCGGGGTGGCGGGTGCTTCGGGTGCCAACGCGGGTTCCGGGCCGGATAGGTGTGGGTCAGGTGCAGCGTCTAGTGCTGCCGCGTCGGCGACGACGTGGATGACCACACCGGTTGCCTGCCGGTGGTTGCCGGCACTGGATGGGCAGTCGGGATTACCGCAGCCGCAGGTAAGCCGATCAGCGCCGGCGGCCAGCGCGCCCAGCGCATCGGCGCGCCGCTGGGCGATGGTTCGGGGATCGTCGTCGCAGACGCCGTGGGCCAGCTGGGTGAGGCGCCGATCCAGCATGGCGGCGTCGGTGGCAAACAACCGGCCCCATAGTGCGGCGGTGCCGGCATCTTCGTCGGGATCACCGATGCACAGGTCGCGGCTGCGGGCCGAGATACGGGTGCGTCGCAGTGCGGCGGGATCGTACCGATCAATCCAGGAGTCGATAGCCTTCTCCAGTTTGGGGGCCGACAGCGGACCCCACGCTGTGGCGTGTTTGGCCAGGGCGGCATCGAGCAGACTCAGCGCTTCGGGGTCGCGAACCAGGTAGGTGCGCCAGGCGATGATCGACACCAGCCGCGCGCTGAGCTGCCCGGCCAAAAACAACGCCGCCACCTGGGGCAGCCGGTTTAGGCTGAGGCTCAGATGCATCTGCCCGGAGGCCTTACGGTGGCTTACGGTCAGTGCGGCGGCCACCTCGGCGGCCGCGCAGTCCCAGCCGTCGCACGCCCAGTCGGCCCGCTGGTCATCGCCGGTGCGCCGGCTGGTGAGTTCGGCGATCGCTGACAGGCGGCGGGCGCCGGCGGCCGCCTCGGCGCGCGCGCAGTCCTCGATTGCGGCAAGCAGCGCGGCATCGTCGGCATCGCGCAGCTCCGCCGGGTCCGACAACAATATCTCGAACACATGTTCGAGTATAGCAGGCCTGCACCGACCGCGTTGACTCGTTGATAATGCGCGCGTACGGCGGCGCGCCTACCTGAATGGCCCGACATTGAGTTGTGCGTCACTACGGGGTGGCACCGAAATCACGCGCGCGCTTTTCACCCTCACCACCAGCAACGCCGCACCCGGCACCACCCAGCGCAACGACAAAGCCGTCCGGCTCGGTTAGGGCGGCGTGGCGTGCTTGTGGGGCAGATCAGCCCGACGATACCCGTGGTATTTCGGCGGTAATGGCGTTCAGCAGGGCGCCGTAGCGCCCAGCCTCGGGGTCCCTACCGGGTTTGCCGCTACTGATCAAACCGGCCGACAGGGCTCGCTCGGGGTCGGCCCAAACCGCAATGTTGACCAGACCGAGATGGCCGAATGCCGCCGGCGCGTTGCGCCCGAACGGCCCGTACCTGGCGGACCCCAGCATGAACCCGGTGCCCCAGCGAAGCGGCATCAGCCCGGTGGCGAAGTCCGGTCGCAAGCGCCGGCATTCCGTCACCGCGCCGCGCAGCGTCTCGGGACTCAGTATCCGAACACCGTCGAGTTCACCACCGCGGCGCAGGATTTCCATAAAGCGGGACAGCTCGTTGGCCGTTGACACGGTGTTGGACGACGGGAGGATGGTGCTGAGGAAGAACGGGGCGTTCGTATAGGGGATGATCTCGTGCACGGTTCCGCCGATCGCCTTGCGGAACACCGCGGCGATCACCGGCGGCAGCGGCCGCCCGGTGGCGTGACTGGGCGCGACCAGCGGCACATCGCGCTCGGCGACGCCGAAGTTGGTCCACCGAAAGCCCAGCGGGTCGAGAATCTCGGCGGCCAGGATCTCGCGGATTTCCTTGCCGGTGGCCGCGTAGACGATCTCACGCATCAGCGGACCCCAGGTCAGCGCGTGGTAGATGTGTACCAGTCCGGGCCGACATAGCGGCCGTAGTTCGCCGAGCCTTTCCACCGCGTATTCATGGTCGTCCGCGCGTCTGACGTCGGGTCGGGGCCCGGTGGGAAACGGGACGCCTGCGCTGTGGGTCAGCACGTGCCGGATCGTGGTGCGGTGCTTGCCATGACTGGTGTAGGAGGGCAGGTACTCGCAGACGCGGTCGTCGAGCGCGAAGTGTCCGCGCTCGACGAGCATGTGTACGACGGTCGCCGTGATCGCCTTGGCCGCCGAGTACACGCAGAACGGGGTGTCAGTCGTCACCGGGATTTTCTCGGCATCGGCCTCATCGGTGGGGGCGTTGCCCCAGCCGTGCCCGATCGCGCGGTTGAGCACGACCCGCCCATGGTGCCGAATGCACAACTGGATCGCGGGATGCATACCGGCCCGATACCAATGGCGTGCGGCCCGCCAGATCCGGTCGACGGCCGCACCGTCGATTTCGGAGTGGTCCTCTTCGCCGGTTGCCGTGACGGCGTCTAGGTCGGCCGGGACACGGATCTTGCCGTCGCCAGCGCGCATGGTCGCCGGGTCTACTCGCCGGTGAACTGGGGCGGGCGCTTGGCGAACGTCGCGGAAATACCTTCGGTGAGGTCCTTGGACGGCAGAAACGCGGCGTTCCAGGCGGCGACATAGCGCAGGTTCTCCGAGACGGCGGACGTGCGTTGTTGGTCGAGAACGTCCTTGATGCCGTAGACCGCCAAAGGTGGGTTGGCGGCGATCTCGGCGGCAGTCGCGTGGGCCGCGGCCAGCGTCTGGTCGGCGTCATCGTAGACGTCGTTGACCAGGCCGATCTTCTCGGCGCGGGCCGCGTCGATGTTTTTGCCGGTCAGCGCGAGTTCTCGTAGATGGCCGTCGCTCAGGATTAGTGGAAGGCGCGCCAGGCTGCCCATGTCGGCAACAATCGCTAGCTTGACCTCGCGCACCGAGAACTTCGCGTCGGCGCTGGCATACCGGATGTCGACCGCGGAGATCAGGTCGACGGCGCCGCCGATGCACCAACCCTGGACGGCCGCGATCGTGGGGGTGCGGCAGTCGGCGACGGCGTTGATCGCCTTCTGCATGCGCAGTATTTCGGTGTGGAAGTCCGTGCGTGGGCGGGCCAGCGCGCCGTCGGCGATCAACGGGGCGAACATTCCGCCCATGGCCGGTACGTCCAGGCCGTAGCTGAAGTTCTTGCCCGATCCGGTGATGACGATGGCCCGCACCTCACGGTCGGCGTCCAGGGCATGGAACACCTCGGGCATCTCCGACCAGAATGCGGGCCCCATCGCGTTGCCCTTGCCCGGTCCGATCAGCGTCACCTGCGCGACCTGGTCCTTGGTTTCGACGGTGACGGATTCGTAGGTTTCGCCCATGCCCAGACCGTAGCGTGGCCAGTATGCCGCCTGAATCGCGACCCGGACCAGATTCCCCACCGACCGACGAGCTGGCGTGCGCGGAAGCCGCGCTGCAGGTGCTGCAGCAAGTGCTGTACACCATCGGCCGCCAGGACAAGGCCAAGCAGACACCGTGCCCGGGGTACGACGTGAAAAAACTAACCGAGCATTTGCTCAACTCAATCATGGTCCTCGGCGGCATGGTCGGCGCGGAATTCTCACTGCGTGCGGACATTGACTCTGTGGAGCGCCTGGTGAGCGTCGCCGCCCGTTCGGCCCTGGACGCCTGGCACCGTCACGGTCTGGAAGGAGACGTATCGTTGGGTCCCGGCTCGATGTCGGCCAAGGTTGCCGTCTCGGTCTTCTCGGTCGAATTTCTGGTGCACGCCTGGGATTACGCGGTCGCCGTCGGGAGTGAGCTGAAGGCTGCCGATTCGTTGGCCGAATACGTCCTAGAGCTGGCACGAAAGCTCATCAAGCCGGAGGAACGTAGTGTGGCCGGTTTCAATGAACCGGTCGACGTGCCGGAAGATGGCGGGGCGCTGGAGCGGCTGATTGCGTTCACCGGCCGCAACCCGGCCAGATAGCCGTGACGCTCGAGCGTGGGCGTCGAATTTTCTTACGGGCCACGCTCATTGGTCGCTCCGCCAGCGGCGGGCGAACCGCAGGAACGCGGCGTTCTCCTCTGGTGCGGCGACGGTGACCCGAACGCCATCCGTGCCGTACGGGCGGACCACGATGCGTGCATCGGCGGCCTGCTCCACGAAGTCTTGGGTGCGGGATCCCAGCGGAAGCCAGACAAAGTTGGCCTGCGATGGCGGCAGCGTGAACCCGGCAGCACGCAACTCGGCGCTGACGCGGGCGCGCTCGGCAACCACGGTGTCGGTACGGGCCAGCAGCTCGTCGGCGGCGTCCAGGGACGCGATGGCCGCGGCCTGCCCGATACTCGACACGGTAAATGGCACGTAGACCTTGTCCAGCGCGGTTATGACGTCGGGGTGGCCGATCGCGTAGCCGATCCGCAACCCCGCCAGGCCGTACGCTTTCGAAAACGTACGCAGCACAACGACATTGTTGTGTGCGCGAACCAGGCCCAAGCTGTCGGGCCGCATGCCGTCCCGGATGTACTCCACATACGCCTCGTCGATGGCGATCAGGATGTGCGCCGGAACCGCCTCGACGAAGCGGGCCAGCGCGTCCGGACCGACGACGGTGGAGGTCGGATTGTTGGGGTTGCACACGAAGATCAGCCGGGTGCGGTCGGTGACCGCGGCGAGCATGGCGTAGAGGTCGAACGTGTGGTCGGTCAACGGCACCTGGATGGGGATAGCGCCGGCGACCCGGACCTGTGGTGGATAGAGCTCAAAGCTGCGCCAGCCGAAGACCACTTCGTCACCAACCGAGGCGGTGACCTGAACGAGTTGCTGGCAGAGGCTGACCGAGCCGCAACCGACGGCGACGTGCTCGGGAGCGAAGTCCGGGCCAAGATGCCGGGCCAGCGCGGCCTTGAGCTGCACGCAGCCGTTGTCGGGGTAGCGGTTGACCGTGTCGGTAGCCCGGTCGATGGCGGCACGGACGCTGGGCAGCGGGCCGAACACGGTTTCGTTGCTGGCCAGCTTGATGGCGCCCGGCACCGTTTTGCCGGGCACATAAACCGGCAGCCCAGCCAGCTCGGGTCGCAGGCGGGCGGTCACGTCGACAGCATATGTGGCGGCTGTGTACGCTAGGCCTCCGGCGGCTCGGGGAGTCCGGGTACTCTCGGGAAGTCCATGGAGGCGTGCCAGAGCGGCCGAATGGGGCTCACTGCTAATGAGTTGTCCCCCTTCAAGGGGACCGGAGGTTCAAATCCTCTCGCCTCCGCAGTCCTTTAGGGGACACAACTGAAGACAAGCGCCCGTAGCTCAACGGATAGAGCATCTGACTACGGATCAGAAGGTTGGGAGTTCGAATCTCTTCGGGCGCGCTTTCTACCAGCGAAAACGCGTTCCGTTGGTATCAGGCGCCGGGAAAGCTGTCACGGATTGTCACAACTCGTGCCAAACTCTGCGCGCCGTCGGCCAGCATGTCGGGCTGCGAGCGCACATACGTCCGCATCGTGAACGCCACATCGGCGTGGCCGAGCCAGGCTGCGATCACCGCGGCGGGAAGCCTTGCAGGTGCATTGTGGTGCCTCAGGTATGGCGAGCATCGTGCAGCCGAATCCGAGGCACTCCGGCCGCGGCGACGGCCCTCCCGTCGTCTCTTGCCGGAGTGTTACGGGAGGGCCGTCTGTTCGCGCTCGGAGGCGCAGCGGTCACCGTAGAAGCATATTTCGCGTGGCCGACACGGGCCGGTGGAGCTGTGTCCGCGCCGGCGGAGAAGGCCTTGAGCCGGGTCGGGTTCCGCCGCATCGCCGCGGATTTGGCTCGCCCGGCCGAGACGGTGCGGGGTTGGCTGCGTCGCTTTGCCGAGCGTGCCGAGGCGGTTCGGTCGGTGTTCACCGTCATGTTGCGCGCGGTGGATCCGGATCCGGTGATGCCGGATGCGGCCGTCGGGGTGTTCGCCTATGCGGTGACGGTGATCGCCGCGGTCGTGACCGTGATCGAGCGCCAGTTCGCGCTGTCCACGGTGTCGCTGGCCGAGACGGCGGTGGCGGTATCGAGTGGGCGGCTGGTGGCGCCGGGGTGGCCCGGCGAGTGGGTGCAACACGAGTCGACCCTGCCCTAACCGCCGATTGGGCCGTAATCCTGTGCGCTGTCGTGTGTTCACGGGACACCAAACGGAAAGGAGCGGCCGGTGGCGTGGCCGGCGTTCTTGCCCGGGGTTCGTAGCCATCGGTGCGGGAAGCTCGCCGTCACTGTTCGTCACTGTTGCTCACCAAGGTTCGCGAAGGGAAATACGATGCTTAGTGGCATACAACAGAACACGCTTATGGATAACGATCCCCTCGCCCATGGCTACTACGTAGCCGACCTGCTCGTCGCGCTCGCGGTCGTGGTGCTCATGCTGCGCGCTCGAAGGACTCGACCCGAGCTCGCGCGGATGCTGTTGCTCGGCACGCTCATCGGTCTGGTCTGGGAGCTGCCGGTGTTCGGGCTCAGCGCTTGGACCAACACCCCGATCATCGAGTGGGCCACGCCGCTCCCGCTCCCCACCGTGGTGTTCCTGCTCGCCCACTCCGTGTGGGATGGTGCTCTCCTGACCATGGGCTGGCTGCTGGCGCGAGCGCTCACGGGCGAGCCCGCGGGCGCCCTCGGCCTGACCGTCCAGGTGCTCTGGGGACAGCTCACGGCCCTGGCCGTGGAGTTGTCGGCGATCCTCGCCGGGACCTGGTCCTACGTCGACGACCTGTGGTTCAACCCGGTGATGTTCTGGTTTCGTGGTCACCCGGTGACAGCGGCCATGCAGCTGACCTGGCTGCTGGCGCCGCTGTGCTTCACGGCCCTGGTCAGGCGGCTCGCGCTCACCGCCAGGTAATCAAGGCGCGGTCTTCGACAGGGTCGCTCGGATGCCGGCCACGAGCGCGGACAGGATCTGCAACCTCGAGCCCGTATCGCCAACCGATGTCCGCGCACCCCATCATGGTGCGGTTCAAACACGCCCTACGGCTTTAGGAGAGCCTGCAACAGCACCTGATCGTGGTCTCGAAAATCGTGGTCTCGAAAGGTGTTCTGAGCTGGCCATTTGACGCCATCCGGCACGACCCGAAACCACGGCGTGTCGCGGATTCACCGACCACAGATCACCGTTCGATTCCGGGCTCAAAAAATCGCGCAGCCATTCGGAGAATCACTTGTCGAGGGCGCGGAGCAGAAGGTCCTTGATCTCGGCCTGTCCCTCTTCCAGAGACCGCACCCGCGCATTGGTGTCGTCGGACTTGGCCGCGAGCTGGCCGACTTTGGTCGTCACGCGGTCCAGTCGTCCGGTGTGTTCCCGGACGGTCGTCGCGATTTCTCGCTGGTTGGCGCCCGGCGGGTTGACGGCCGCGAGGACGGCTCGATAGTCGGCCTGGTTCGCTTCCAGAGCGGCGACCCGTGCTCCAAGCTCCTTCAGCGTCGTCACGGGCTCATCCTATCCGGCAGATCAGCAGGCGGTTCCTCCGCAAAGTGCGGCTGCAACCTACCGACTTCGTGCGCGGCGAGGAACGCGCCCCCGGGGTTATCCGCCCGCGTCAGACAACAGTGCCTCGGTCTGATCGGCAATCGGCGACCGCCTCGAGGTCCACATCCGCCACCTGCTCGAAACGTCAGGTCTTGGGGTGCGGGGTGTACCTGACGGTCTGCGCCCAGATCATGCCGTCCCGGAATACGAAAGTATCGACTCCGTCGTCGATTCGGCTGACCGCCGAATTCGCGGTCCACTCCAGCAACAGTACGTCGCCCTCGAAGATTTGGGTCTTCAAGTCCCACAGCGCGTTTGGTATGTCGTCGAGCAACTTGACGAACAGTTGACGGATACCTTCCTTGCCGCGCGCGATACCGGCCGGGGTGATGACAAAGGAGTCGTCGGTGTAGTCGGCGACGATCTCCTCGAGGTCGCCCGCGGCGAGCGCCTGGCCGTGGTGGGCGAATACCTCCTGCGGCGTACGTGGCGGCGTGGACCCCATCGCGCTCCTTGGCAACCTGTAGACCATCTGGGAGAAAGCGTAGGACACTCTTGACGAGCGCGCGGGGCCCTCGGCGGCTGGAAGAATAGTTTGTAAAACTGACGTTTCCGGCCTGGGGGAGGATTAACGGTGCCGCGGACCGACAACGATTCCTGGGCCATTACCGAGAGCGTGGGCGCCACCGCACTGGGTGTGGCGGCGGCGCGTGCGGCCGAGACCGAGAGCGACAACCCATTGATCAACGATCCGTTCGCGCGGATCTTTGTGGATGCTGCCGGCGACGGCGTGTGGAGCATGTACGCGAAGGCCACGCCACGGGCCGGTGCGACCGACCTCGACCCGGACCTGCGGGCGCCGATACAGCAGATGATCGATTTCATGGCCGCCCGGACCGCGTTTTTCGACGAGTATTTCCTGGCTGCCGCCGACGCTGGGGTGCGGCAAATCGTAATCCTTGCCTCGGGCCTGGACTCGCGTGCCTGGCGGCTGCCCTGGCCGGACGGCACCGTGGTGTACGAGCTGGACCAGCCCAAGGTGCTGGAGTTCAAATCTGCCACGTTGCGCCAGCACGGCGCGCAGCCGGCTTCGCAGCTGGTGAACGTTCCGATAGACCTTCGTCAGGACTGGCCAAAGGCATTGCAGAAAGCGGGATTTGACCCATCGAAGCCGTGTGCATGGTCAGCCGAAGGGTTGGTGCGGTACCTGCCGGCGCGGGCTCAGGATCTGTTGTTCGAGCGGATCGATGCGCTCAGCAGGCCGGGCAGCTGGTTGGCGTCCAACGTCCCCGGCGCCGGCTTCCTCGACCCTGAGCGGCTGCGACGCCAGCGTGCGGACATGCGGCGGATGCGGGCCGCGGCAGCCAAGCTGGTCGAAACTGAGATATCAGATGTCGATGACCTCTGGTATGCAGAGCAGCGCACCGCCGTCGCCGAGTGGCTGCGTGAACGTGGCTGGGACGTGTCGACGGCAACGTTGCCCGAGCTGCTGGCTCGGTATGGCCGCAGCATCCCTCACAGTGGCGAAGACTCAATCCCGCCAAACCTTTTCGTATCCGCGCAGCGGGCCACGAGCTGACGGAGATCGCGGGCTATTCCGCGAGCATGGCCGCCACGTCGTTCTTGATCACCGCTATCGCGTCAACCGGAGTGAGGTCCTGGCCCTGTTCGTTCTGTCCGAGCTGAGGCCACCCGGCGCCGTTGGGCCCGCGCAGTTGGTCCCATATCTCGCGGACTTTGGTCAGTAGTTCGGTTTGTTCTTCGTCGGTGAGTGCCATCAGCGGTCCTCCGGTCGTTGTGACGCCGCATGCGGCGGCAAACTGTTGCGGTGTACCGAACGGTGGAGCGCCCTGCGGAAGGTTGGGGCTATACCCACTGCCGTCGGTGTACTGGTGCGCCACTTGCCCGGGAAGGTTCGGATTGGACCCATAACCCGCGCCAATGACGCGCAGGCCCGCCGGGCGAACACGCCACATGTTGAAGAAGTCGTAGGCGTTGGCATAACCGATGATTCGCGCGGGCGAGCCGGCGTAGTCTGCCAGGTTCCAGTACAGCCGGTTGATCCAGCTCGACCCGTCACCGGGCGGGTTCCCGCCTGATTCGACATCCAGCATCAGCGCGACCCGGGGATGCAAGCATCATCGAGCGCACGGTGTTGGCATTGGCCCACCAATTCGGACGCGCGTAGGTGTAGACGATTCCGAATGTGAGTCGCCCGCTGTCCAATGCCGAGCGCATCCATCGGTAATTGTGCGCGAAATTGCGATCCCGATAGGTGCCGTCGCAGACGCGGATCGACAGCACTCGGTAAGGATACGAGTTATTCACGGGCACTTGATATTCAGAGACATCTGCGAACAAAGTGTCTGCCACGGCACCTCAATTCCCCGCTATCGGAATGCGTATCGTCATGCTACCGATCCTTGGCTATGGCTGATCGAACTGTCCGGGTCGGCGATTTCCACAACGGCGAGCCGATCTATCACGTGGGCGGCTCTAGGTGGAGTCGGAGAGCGACCAACTGGCGTTGGTCCGGGACGCTGCCTCAAGCGTGGCAGCGGGATTTGCTTCAGCAGCCCGGTCGCCAGCAGCCGCTACTGGTACCAACATGCGCGCCGACGTGAGTGGGGTACCGCCCGGATCCGGCCCGCTGGCAGGCTCCGAACGTGCCCCAAATCGGGTTTCATAGCGCGCACATAGGAACCGCATGGCGTCTGCTCAGCCGTGTGCGGATACTTGACGCTGTGACGCAGCACCGCATCTCGGTTGAGCGTGTCGTCATGCGGCGCGCCGATGGCCAACCGGTCACTGTGCTGGTGGTCGACGACGAACCCGTTCTGGCCGAGATGGTGTCCATGGCATTGCGGTATGAAGGTTGGAACATCACCACCGCCGGTGACGGATCGTCGGCGATTGCGGCGGCCCGCCGCCAGCGGCCCGATGTGGTTGTGCTAGACGTGATGTTGCCTGACATGAGCGGCCTGGACGTGCTGCACAAGTTGCGCAGCGAGAATCCAGGCCTGCCGGTTCTACTGCTGACGGCCAAGGACGCGGTGGAAGATCGTATAGCTGGGTTGACCGCGGGGGGCGACGACTACGTCACCAAGCCGTTTAGCATCGAGGAGGTCGTGCTTCGGCTGCGGGCGTTACTGCGTCGCACGGGGGTGACGACAGTCGACAGCGGTGCCCAGCTAGTGGTCGGAGACTTGGTGCTGGACGAAGACAGCCACGAGGTGATGCGCGCCGGCGAACCGGTGTCGTTGACGTCCACCGAGTTCGAGCTGCTGCGGTTCATGATGCACAACTCCAAGCGGGTGCTGAGCAAAGCCCAGATTCTGGACCGCGTCTGGAGTTACGACTTCGGCGGCCGGTCCAATATCGTGGAGCTGTACATCTCGTACCTGCGCAAAAAGATCGACAACGGTCGCGAACCCATGATTCACACACTGCGCGGCGCCGGCTATGTGCTCAAGCCGGCCCGCTAGCAGTCCGCGAATTTGGTCGCTTCGGCTGCGGCTCCTGGTCGGACAGGTTGTCGTCCTCGCCGTGGTGTGTGTGGGAATCACCGCGGCAACCGAAATGGCGCTGCGCCGTCATCTGGTGGCACAACTTGACAACCAACTCGGCGGAACGTCGTACCGCTCGGTGTTGATGTATCCGGAGAAAATGCCCCGTCCGCCCTGGCGGCGCGAGACGCACAACTACATCAGGTGGGGCCCCGGTCCGAGGTTTCTCGATGCTCCGGGCCAGCCGGCCGGGATGGTGGCGGCGGTGGTCAGCGATGGCACGACGGTCGCCGCCGGATATCTGACCGGCAGTGGTTCGCGGGCGGCGTTGACGTCAACCGCCCGGTCCCAGCTGGAACGGATCGCCGGCAGCCGCACACCGCTGACCCTGGATCTCGACGGCCTGGGCCGGTACCGTGTGCTGGCCGCTCCGAGCCGAAACGGGCACGACGTCATCGTCACCGGGCTGTCGATGGGCAACGTCGACGCCACGATGTTGCAGATGCTGATCATTTTCGGAATCGTCACGGTGATTGCGTTGGTCGCCGCGACGACCGCCGGAATCGTCATCATCAAGCGGGCGCTGGCGCCGTTGCGGCGCGTCGCGCAAACCGCGAGCGAAGTCGTCGACCTACCGTTGGATCGCGGCGAGGTCGAGCTACCGGTCCGGGTGCCCGAACCTGACGCAAACCCCTCCACCGAGGTGGGGCAACTCGGGTCGGCGCTCAACCGGATGCTCGACCACATCGCTGCCGCACTGTCGGCGCGGCAGGCCAGTGAAACCCGTGTGCGCCAGTTCGTTGCCGATGCCAGTCATGAACTGCGAACTCCCCTTGCGGCGATCCGTGGTTACACGGAATTGACGCAGCGGATAGGGGACGATCCCGAGGCCGTCGCACACGCGATGAGCCGGGTGGCATCCGAGACTGAGCGGATAACACGTCTGGTCGAGGACCTGCTGCTGCTGGCGCGTCTGGACTCGGGGCGGCCGCTGGAACGCGAACCGGTGGACATGTCGCGGCTTGCGGTTGACGCGGTCAGCGACGCTCATGTTGCCGGACCAGATCACCAGTGGGCGCTCGACCTGCCCCCCGAACCGGTGGTCATCCCGGGTGATGCGGCACGGTTGCACCAGGTGGTGACCAACCTGCTGGCCAACGCCCGCGTGCACACCGGTCCCGGCACGATCGTGACGACGCGCTTGAGCACCGGGCCGACGCACGTCGTGCTGCAGGTGATCGACAATGGGCCGGGCATTCCGGCCGCGCTGCAGTCCGAGGTTTTCGAGCGGTTCGCCCGCGGCGATACGTCACGGTCCCGCCAAGCCGGTAGCACCGGGCTCGGCCTGGCGATCGTCTCCGCTGTGGTCAAGGCGCACAACGGAACGATCACCGTGAGTAGCTCACCCGGACATACCGAGTTTGCGGTGCGGTTGCCACTTGACGGATGGCAACCGCTCGCATCGTCGCCGCGCTAGGCCTGACTGCCCGGCTCCGACGCGCTGTTCACAGCCCGCATCGACACGCTTTAGGTTAGGAACAGGTCACCTCGATTTCGAACGACTTGTTCACCGGTGACATCGGGTTGGCCATGTCGACCCCGGTAGCGGTCCCAGTGATCTTGTAGTGGCTGCCGTCCTTGGTTGCCGAGGCGTTACCCTGTCCGGTGCCCGACGTGTATCCCAGCGTGACGCCGTTGACGTTACCGAGCCCAACGGACTTCACCTCCGGAGGGTTGCCGTCGGTAAGCACGGCGGCAATGCCGGTCGCCGCCCCGCCGATCGCGATGTTGACATTGCCGGCCGCGGTTGTGCACACCACGGAGCCGGTGACGTTCTGGTCCTTACCGTCGATGACGACCTTCGGCCCGGAGGCGGCGCCGGGGCTTGCCGTCGTGCCTGCCGCGGTCGTGGTCTCACCGCTTCCTGTAGTCGACTTGTTGCTTGAACATCCGGAAAGACCTGCGACCAGAATGGCGGCTCCGGCTACCGCGACCGTCAGTCCACGCTTCACCCTGTGCTCCTTTGCCTGTCGTAGCGGTCCATCGGCATTGAGGACCGCTTCGGCAGTATGCGCGTTAGCAGGGCCCGAGGTCTAGGTGCGGCGGAAAATTCTCTCTTTCTGGTCGGTAGCGTGGTTCGCCAACGGCATCTACCGGCGTGCACCGTAGTAGTGGCAATGTAGTGCCGATGGAACACAAACCTCCCACTGCCGTCATCCAGGCGGCACACGGTGAACACTCGTTACCGTTGCATGACACAACGGATTTCGACGACGCCGATCGCGGATTCATTGCCGCGCTATCCCCGTGTGTGATCAAGGCTGCCGATGGTCGCGTGGTGTGGGACAACGACGCGTACTCGTTTCTCGACGGTGCCGCGCCGACATCGGTGCATCCCAGCCTGTGGCGGCAATCCCAGCTGACCGCGAAACAGGGCCTCTACCAGGTGGTGCCGGGCATCTATCAGGTCCGCGGATTCGATATCTCCAATATCAGCTTCGTTGAGGGTGACACTGGGCTGATCGTCATCGACCCGTTGGTGTCCACCGAGGTGGCCGCCGCCGCGCTGGACTTGTATCGCGCCCACCGCGGAGCCGACCGCCCCGTGGTCGCGGTCATCTACACCCACAGCCATGTCGATCATTTCGGTGGGGTGCTCGGCGTCACCACCCAGGCCGACGTGGACGCGGGAAAGGTGGCGGTGCTGGCGCCGGAGGGGTTCACCGCGCACGCCGTGCAGGAAAACATCTACGCCGGCTCGGCGATGATGCGCCGTGCGGGCTACATGTACGGCACCGTGTTGGCGCGCGGTCCCCGGGGGCACGTCGGCTGCGGCCTCGGGCAGACACTGTCGACCGGTGAGGTTTCGCTCGTCGTGCCGACGGTCGACATCACCGAGACCGGTGAGACCCACACCATCGACGGGGTGGAGATCGAGTTCCAGATGGCCCCGGGCACCGAGGCCCCTGCGGAGATGCACTTCTATTTCCCGCGCTTCCGCGCGTTGTGCATGGCCGAAAACGCCACGCATAACCTGCACAACCTGCTGACCCTGCGCGGCGCCTTGGTGCGCGATCCGCGCGCCTGGTCGGGCTATCTCACCGAGGCGATCGACACCTTTGCCGACCGAACCGACGTGGTGTTCGCCTCGCACCACTGGCCGACGTGGGGACGCGAGAAGATCGTCGAGTTCTTGTCGCAACAGCGCGACATGTATTCATATCTGCACGATCAGACGCTGCGGCTGCTGAACCAGGGCTACACCGGTGTGGAGATCGCCGAGATGTTCCAGCTGCCACCGGCGCTGCAGCAGGCATGGCACACCCACGGCTACTACGGGTCGGTCAGCCATAACGTGAAGGCGATCTATCAGCGTTACATGGGCTGGTTTGACGGTAACCTGGGCCGGTTGTGGCCGCATCCGCCCGAGGCGCTGGCGCCACGTTATGTCGACGCGTTGGGTGGCATCGACCGAGTGCTGGAGCTGGCCCGCGAAGCCTTCGACGCAGGTGATTTCCGTTGGGCGGCAACGCTGCTCGACCATGCGGTGTTCGCCGACAGTGAGCACGACGCGGCCCGCGGGCTCTACGCCGACACCCTGGAGCAGCTGGCCTACGGCGCCGAGTGTGCGACCTGGCGCAATTTCTTTCTGACCGGGGCCGCCGAGCTGCGCGACGGGAACCCGGGCAGCTCCGGGCAAGTCCCGGCGCCCACGTTTTTCGCCCAGCTGACGCCGGACCAAATCTTTGACGTCCTGGCGATCAGCATCAACGGCCCACGCGCATGGGACCTCGACCTGGCCATCGATTTCACCTTCACCGAGCCGGATGTCAACTATCGGCTCACGCTGCGCAACGGCGTGTTGATACATCGCAAGCTTGCCGCCGATCCGGCGACGGCGAACGCGACGGTGACGGTGGGCGACAAGGTTCGGTTGGTCGCCGCGGCGCTGGGCGATATCAGCTCACCCGGTTTCGAGGTGTCCGGCGACCAGACGGTGCTGCAGACATTCTTGAGCGTCCTCGACCGGCCCGATTCGGCCTTCAACATCGTGACGCCGTAGTTCGGCGGTACCGCTCGGCGCCGAGTCGAAGGCGGCCTGAGCTAAAGCCGGGCATTGCGCGAGTGGTAAACAAGTTCGGTGACTTCGGTTGACCGACTCGACGGGCTCGATCTGGGCGCGCTGGACCGGTATCTGCGTTCGCTGGGGATCGGGCGCGACGGCGAGTTGCGTGGCGAGCTGATCTCCGGTGGACGCTCCAATCTGACCTTCCGGGTCTATGACGACGCGTCGAGCTGGTTGGTGCGGCGTCCGCCCCTGCACGGGCTGACACCGTCGGCGCACGATATGGCCCGCGAGTACAGAGTGGTCGCCGCGCTGGGAGACACACCGGTTCCGGTGGCGCGCACGATCTCGCTGTGCCAGGACGACTCGGTGCTGGGCGCGCCGTTCCAGGTTGTCGAATTCGTTGCCGGGCAAGTGGTGCGCCGGCGCGCCGAACTCGAAGCGCTCGGCAGCCGTTCGGTCATCGAGGGCTGTGTCGACGCCTTGATCCGGGTACTCGTCGACTTGCATAGCATCGACCCGAAGGCCGTCGGACTGAGCGATTTCGGCAAACCCGACGGCTATCTGGAACGGCAGGTGCGCCGGTGGGGGTCACAATGGGAGCTGGTGCGGCTGCCCGACGACCACCGCGACGCCGACATTTCGCGATTGCATTTAGCCCTGCAGCAAGCCATTCCACAACAGAGCCGCACATCGATCGTGCACGGCGACTACCGGATCGACAACACGATCTTGGACACCGATGACCCATGCCATGTTCGCGCGGTGGTGGACTGGGAGCTCTCCACCCTGGGGGACCCGCTGTCCGACGCGGCCCTGATGTGCGTATACCGCGACCCCGCGCTGGACTTAATTGTGCACGCGCAGGCAGCGTGGACTTCGCCGCTGCTGCCAACAGCCGACGAGCTGGCCGATCGGTATTCACTGGTCTCCGGGCAGCCGCTAGGCCACTGGGAGTTCTACATGGCCTTGGCCTATTTCAAGCTCGCCATCATCGCCGCCGGCATCGACTACCGCCGACGCATGTCCGAGCAGGCCGAGGGGAAGGACACCGCGGCTGAGTCGGTGCCTGACGTTGTTGCGCCGCTGATCGCTCGTGGTCTAGCAGAGATTGCCAAGAAGAGCGGGTAACCCCGCGTCAGGGATGCCCAGTTAGCGAAGGGCGGCCGCGTGGGTCTTTTTGGCCGCACGTCGCAACTGAAGGATCCGCGCGGTGCCGGCGAAGACGGTGATCAGCCCGCCGCCCACGGCCGCCAGCAAGATAGCCACCCCTAGTGGCAGGCTCCAGCGCCAGCCGAAGAACGCAAATTGGGCCGAGGCGGTGTTCTGGGCGATGAATATCAGCAACAGGATGAGGATCAGAAAGCCGACGATCAGCGCCGACCATACTGCGGCGGCGCGGGTGAACTTGACAGGTGGCTCTTCCGGTGCCTTGCCGGGCACCGAGCCAGGCACCGTTGTACCGCTGAGTGGTTGATCAGCCGAGGAAGAGGGATTGCTGGTCATGACACCATTTTTGTCCTATCCCACACAGAATGAAACCAAACCACGCCGGAAATCTCCCAGTACATGCCGAGTTGTGGAAGCACGGCGCCGCCGCTGACGATAGTGTCAACTGCATGAGGATGCTCCGACGCCTACGTCGCGCAACTGTCGCTGCGGCTGTGTGGCTCGCGACGGTGTGCCTGGTTGCGTCCTGCGCCAATGCTGATCCGCTCGGGTCAGCGACCGGCAGTGTGAAGTCCATCGTCGTCGGGTCCGGTGATTTTCCGGAATCGCAGGTAATCGCCGAAATCTACGCACAAGCGTTGCAGGCCAACGGTTTCGACGTGGGGCGGCGGTTGGGAATTGGCAGTCGAGAGACGTATATCCCGGCGCTCAAAGATCATTCCATCGACCTGGTGCCGGAGTATATCGGCAACCTGTTGCTATATTTTCAACCCGACGCCACGGTGACCATGCTCGATGCCGTTGAGTTGGAGCTCTACAAGCGACTTCCCGGCGATCTGTCGATCCTGACGCCGTCGCCGGCCTCTGACACTGACACCGTCACCGTCACCGCCGCTACCGCCGCCCGGTGGAACCTGAAAACGATCGCCGACTTGGCCCCCCATTCCGCGGATGTGAAGTTCGCGGCGCCGTCGGCCTTTCAGGCCCGGCCGTCCGGGTTGCCCGGGCTGCGGCACAAATACGCACTCGACATCGCGCCGGGCAACTTCGTGACCATCAACGACGGCGGCGGTGCGGTGACCGTGCGAGCGCTGGTGGAGGGAACGGCCACCGCCGCCAACGTCTTCAGCACCTCTGCGGCTATCCCGCAAAACCATCTGGTGGTGCTGGAAGATCCCGAGCATAACTTCCTGGCCGGAAACATTGTGCCGCTTGTGAATTCGCGAAAGAAGTCGGATCGCCTCAAAGATGTGCTGGACGCGGTGTCGGCAAAGCTGACCACTGCCGGCCTGGCCGAGCTCAATGCCGCGGTGTCCGGCAACTCCGGGGTGGATCCCGACGAGGCCGCGCGGAAATGGGTGCGGGACAACGGTTTCGATCACCCAGTGTGGCAGTAGGCACCACGTTGATCTGCTTTGACGATGTCAGCAAGGTGTACGCACACGGTGCCACCGCCGTAGACCGGCTGACGCTGGAAGTCCCTAACGGCATGCTGACCGTCTTCGTCGGCCCCTCCGGCTGCGGCAAGACGACGGCGCTGCGAATGATCAACCGAATGGTGGATCCGACCTCGGGCACCATCACTGTCGACGGTACCGACGTGTCGACGGTCAATGCGGTGAAGCTGCGCCTGGGAATTGGCTATGTCATCCAGAACGCGGGGCTGATGCCTCATCAACGGGTTATCGACAACGTCGCAACGGTGCCGGTGCTGAAGGGTCAGCCGCGCCGGGCAGCCCGCAAAGCCGGTTATGAGGTGCTTGAGCGTGTCGGGCTGGACCCCAAGGTCGCCACCCGCTACCCGGCCCAGCTCTCGGGCGGCGAACAGCAACGGGTCGGCGTGGCACGGGCACTCGCGGCCGATCCGCCGATCTTGTTGATGGACGAGCCGTTCTCGGCCGTCGACCCGGTGGTTCGCCACGAGCTACAGAACGAAATACTTCGTCTGCAAGCCGAGTTGCACAAGACCATTGTCTTCGTGACGCACGACATCGACGAGGCGTTGAAGCTCGCCGATCTGGTGGCGGTGTTCGCCCCGGGCGGCGCGCTTGCGCAGTACGACGAAACTGCCCGGCTGTTATCCAGTCCGGCGAATGACTTCGTGTCGAAGTTCATCGGTCTCGGTCGCGGCTATCGGTGGCTGCAGCTGTTCGACGCGGCCGGACTACCTGTGCGCGACATCGAGCAAGTCTCGGTGAACGGCCTTTCCGATGCCCGGGACAGGCAAGTTCGTGACGGCTGGGTGCTGGTGGTCGACGGTGCGGGTGCGCCGTTGGGCTGGATCGACGCCGATGGCCGGCGGCGTCACCGCGGCGGCGCGGCATTGTCGGATGCCATGACCGTCGGCGGTTCGGTGTTCCGCCCGAACGGTAACCTCAGCCAGGCGCTGGACGCCGCCTTGTCCTCGCCGTCGGGGGTCGGTGTCGCCGTTGACGGCGGTGGCAAGGTCATCGGCGGGATACTGGCCGCCGACGTGCTGGCCGAGTTCCAAAAAGGCAAGAAGGCCGGCGGCGGAGCTAAGCCATGCACTACCTGATGACCCACCCGGGAGCGGCCTGGGCGCTGACCGTCGTCCATCTGCGCCTCTCGTTGCTGCCGGTGCTGATCGGGCTGATGAGCGCGGTGCCGTTGGGCCTGCTGGTGCAGCGCGCGCCGCTGCTTCGCCGGCTGACGACGGCGACCGCCAGCGTTATATTCACCATCCCGTCGCTAGCGCTATTCGTGGTGTTGCCGCTGATCATCGGAACCCGGATCCTCGACGAGGCCAATGTCATTGTGGCGTTGGCGGCCTACACCACGGCCCTGCTGGTGCGGGCGGTGCTCGAAGCGCTGGACGCGGTGCCGGCGCAGGTGCATGACGCGGCCACCGCCATCGGCTATTCGCGGATCGCTCAGATGTTGAAAGTCGAACTGCCGCTGTCTATCCCCGTGCTGGTAGCCGGGCTGCGGGTGGTCGCGGTTACCAACATCGCGATGGTGTCCGTGGGTTCGGTGATAGGAATCGGGGGCCTGGGAACCTGGTTCACCGCGGGGTATCAGACCAACAAGAGTGACCAGATCGTTGCCGGCGTCGTAGCGATGTTCCTGCTGGCGATTGTCGTCGACGTGGTGATCAACCTCGCCGGTCGGCTGGCCACGCCATGGGAACGGGCGCCGCGGGCAGCCCGTCGGCGCCGCCAGGTCGCGGCCCCGATCACGGGCGGAGCGCGATGAATTTCCTGCAGCAGGCGCTGTCCTACCTGCTAACCGCCAGTAACTGGACCGGTCCAGTCGGCTTGGCAGTCCGCACGTGTGAGCACCTGGAATACACCGCGGTGGCGGTGGCCGCTTCAGCACTGATCGCCGTGCCAGTCGGGCTGCTTATCGGGCACACCGGTCGCGGGACGCTGCTGGTGGTGGGTGCGGTCAATGGTTTGCGCGCTTTGCCCACGTTGGGTGTGCTGCTGCTAGGGGTGCTGCTATTCGGGCTGGGATTGGGGCCGCCGCTGGTGGCGCTGATGCTGTTGGGTATCCCGTCTTTGCTGGCCAGCACGTACGCCGGCATTGCCAGTGTTGATCCGCTGGTGGTCGATGCCGCCCGGGCGATGGGCATGACCGAGTCCCAGGTGCTGCTGCGCGTCGAGGTACCCAATGCACTACCGCTGATGCTCGGCGGACTACGCAGCGCGACGCTGCAAGTGGTCGCCACCGCGACGGTGGCCGCCTACGCCAGTCTCGGGGGGCTGGGTGGCTACTTGATCGACGGGATCAAGGAGCGTCGATTCCACATCGCTCTGGTCGGTGCGATGATGGTGGCCGCGTTGGCGTTGACCCTCGACGGACTGCTGGCGTTGGCGGGGTGGGTATCGGTGCCGGGCACCGGGCGGATGCGCAAGCTCGCCGCGGTTGTCGACAAACCTGCCGCAGGCGGTGGACACGCCCTACGGTAGACAGTGTGAACGCAGTCCCCTCTGATCTGACTCCGCGCGTCTGGCCGGCCATATTGACCTGGCGTGCGCAGGACATCTCGCGCATGGAATCGGTACGAGTCCAGTTGTCCGGCAAGCGGATTAGGGCGAACGGCCGCATTGTGGCCGCGGCTACCGCGAATAATCCGGCGTTTGGCGCGCACTACGATCTGCAGACCGACGAAACCGGTGCCACCAAACGGTTCGGGCTGACGGTCACACTAGCCGAGCGGGAACGCCAGCTCGCCATCGCCCGCGACGAGGAGAACATGTGGTTGGTGACTGACCACCAGGGTGAACGGCGCGCAGCATACAACGGTGCATTGGACATCGATTTGGTGTTCAGTCCATTCTTCAATGCGTTGCCGATTCGTCGCCTTGGGCTGCACGAACGAGCGGAATCGATCGCGCTGCCGGTGGTCTATGTAAACGTGCCCGAGATGAGCGTCGATGCGGCCACCGTGAGCTATACCAGCGAAGGACGTCTGGATGGGATCAAGCTGCGCTCACCGGTGGCTGACACCACCGTGACCGTCGACTCCGACGGGTTCATTGTGGACTATCCAGGCTTGGCAGAGCGGATGTAATCACCCCGCCCGCCCGCCCCGCGGCGGCCAGTTGCTCGCGCCATTTGTCCGCGCCAATAACGACGGTGACGATGTCGGAGCGCGGGAAGCTGTCATAGCGTGTGCGTGCGGCGTGGCCCGCGTCGGCGAGGTCGGCTATCGAACCGTGGGATTGCAGCGAATCACGCGCACGGCTCAGCAGGTCGATGATCCGGTCCGCGGCCGGCGCCAGTTGGCCGGTGTTAGCTTCACACATTGCCCGCACTAGGTCAGGAGCGGTGGCTGCCACCCGGGTGGCATCGCGGAAAGACCCTGCAGCCAACGCGAAGGCAAGTGGTACCTCGGCCGCAGTGACGGCGAGCGCCTCAGCGAGCAGGTGTGGCAGGTGCGAGACGGCAGCAGCGGCGGCGTCGTGCTCGTCGGATTTGGCGGGCACCACCATCGCCCCGCAGTCCAGCGCCAGCGTCATCACCATCGACCACACCGTGGGGTCGACATGGTCATCGACGCTGACCACCCAGGGGGCTCTGTTGAACAAGCCGCCGTGACCGGCGGTCCAACCCGAGTGCGCGGTGCCCGTCATCGGGTGACCGCCGACGTAGCGCGCCTGCAGACCAGCCGCCGTGACCTCGTCGA
Organism: Mycobacterium canetti CIPT 140010059; assembly: GCF_000253375.1. Classification (NCBI taxonomy): domain Bacteria; kingdom Bacillati; phylum Actinomycetota; class Actinomycetes; order Mycobacteriales; family Mycobacteriaceae; genus Mycobacterium; species Mycobacterium canetti. Next base: position 4,269,405 of record NC_015848.1, on the reverse strand, counting down.
GAACCGCGCATTTGACGCTGGTGACGTCGGTCAACGGACAGCCAGGTGCCGATTTGCGAATATGGGCGAGCATGCCTGGCAAGGCCGGCATCGGAACGGCCAGCACGATCAACGCCTCGGTAGCGGCGGCCCGGGTTAGCGTTTGGTTGAGATCGGTTATGGCATCAAACCCGTCGGAGCGGGCGCCGTGGGCACCCTCCACCGACCGGTTGTAGCCAAAGACTTCACGGCCCGCCGCTGCGGCGGCCCGCATGATGGAACCGCCGATGAGTCCCAGCCCAAGCACGCACACCGGTGGCGCCGCGACAGTCCGAGTCACAGTCCAAGGTTGGCATAGGTAGCCCGTGGCGGCGCCCTGAGGGGCGACCAGATCTCCGCTGTCTGAGCACCATCTGGTCAGGAGGCCTGGTCAGCGACTACCGTAGGCGCCCATGGGAGCACAACGGGCCTCCACGCAAAGACCGGCCGCGGACACACCGGACGGTTTCGGTGTTGCGGTTGTGCGTGAAGAGGGCCGCTGGCGCTGCTCTCCGATGGGCCCCAAAGCGTTGACCAGTCTGCGGGCTGCCGAGACGGAACTGCGTGAGCTGCGTAGCGCGGGAGCCGTCTTCGGGCTACTCGACGTCGACGACGAATTTTTCGTCATTGTGCGCCCGGCGCCCTCGGGAACTCGGCTGTTGCTGTCCGACGCCACCGCCGCGCTGGACTACGACATCGCTGCGGAGGTCCTGGACAATCTGGACGCCGAGATCGATCCCGAAGACCTCGAGGATGCCGATCCGTTCGAGGAAGGCGACCTGGGCCTGCTGTCCGACATCGGCCTGCCCGAGGCGGTTCTGGGAGTCATCCTCGACGAGACCGACCTTTACGCCGACGAACAGCTGGGCCGCATCGCCCGCGAAATGGGCTTCGCTGACCAGCTGTCGGCGGTGATCGACCGCCTAGGTCGGTGACCGCAAGCGCGGGCGGTGACCACTGACGAAGATCTGATCCGTGCGGCGTTGGCGGTCGCGGCGACGGCGGGTCCGCGCGACGTGCCGGTGGGCGCGGTGGTCGTCGGCGCCGACGGAACCGAACTCGCCCGGGCGGTGAATGCCCGCGAGGCGCTCGGCGATCCCACCGCGCACGCGGAAATCCTGGCGATGCGGTTGGCGGCCGGTGTGCTCGGCGACGGGTGGCGGCTGGAGGGGACCACCTTGGCGGTCACCGTCGAACCGTGCACTATGTGTGCCGGTGCCCTGGTGCTGGCCCGCGTCGCGCGGCTGGTCTTCGGTGCCTGGGAGCCCAAGACCGGGGCGGTCGGCTCGTTGTGGGACGTGGTCCGTGATCGTCGGCTCAATCACCGCCCGGAGGTACGCGGCGGTGTGCTCGCGCGGGAGTGCGCCGCGCCGCTGGAGGCCTTCTTCGCCCGCCAGCGATTGGGGTGAGGGTGCGCCGATTCGGTAAGCTTCACCGCGGTGGCGTGTCCGAGCGGCCTAAGGAGCACGCCTCGAAAGCGTGTGACGGCTAACACCGTCCGAGGGTTCAAATCCCTCCGCCACCGCCAAATCCCTTTGACTGTTAGTGCAGTTCAGCAGGGTATTTTCAGGTTTGCTGGTCGGCATCTTTCCCGAGAGTGACGGCGACTGCATCAAGATCGGCATCGAAGAGATCCGCATACGTGTCCAGGGTGACCTTCGCGGACTTGTGCCCGAGAATCCGTTGCAGCGCCAAAACGTTGACGCCGGCCGACACCGCCAAGCTGGCCGCGGTGTGCCGCAAATCGTGCGGAGTGATCTGCTGGACCTTTGCGCGCTTCACCGCGCCGCAGATCCGCCCGCGTGTAGGCTTCGGCCGCGGCAGACGCGCGCCGGTTTCCAGCTCTGATCAGCTGGTGCGCTCCGCCGGGCTCGACGTCACCGTGCTAGGCGGCGTTTGAGGCGGCCAAGTGCGCGACCCGGCGCGGTTAGCGGCGCAGTAGCTTGCGTAAATGCCTGGTCAGAGACTCGACGTTTCGTTTTGTTCGAATTACGCTAAGCTGCATGACAGCCGCAGTCCAGGAACGGACAGTACTTCCACCCCGCGACCCGCAGGACATGACCTCCTTGCTGGAGGTGCTTGGCGCGCCTGAAGTTTCCGTGTGTGGCAACGCCGGACAACCGATGACGCTTCCTGAACCAGTCAGAGATGCGCTGTACAACGTCGTGCTGGCCTTGTCGCAAGGCAAAGGCATTTCATTGGTGCCACGCCACCTCAAACTAACCACCCAAGAAGCCGCCGACCTATTGAACATCTCACGCCCGACCCTCGTTCGGCTCTTGGAGGATGGTCGAATCCCATTTGAGAAGCCGGGCCGCCACCGCCGAGTGAGCCTTGACGCGCTGCTCGAATATCAGCAAGAAACCCGGTCGAATCGCCGTGCAGCACTAGGCGAGTTGAGCCGCGACGCCCTTGGTGAGCTCCAGGCGGCGCTTGCAGAAAAGAAGTAGAGGAGGCCGAGCATGCCGTTCCCCGTAGTACTGGACGCGTGCGTGCTCGTGCCACACCCGCTGGTTGATGCCCTGTTGCGGTTCGCTGACGAGGGCACCTATCGGCCTCTGTGGTCGGAGGACATCCTGGCCGAGACTCGGCGAACCATGGTCGACCGCCTCAACATCAGCACCGAACGGGCTGACTACCGCATTCGCTTTCGGGTACAACGACCTCATCGCCGCCATGAACAACCATGACAAAGATCGACATGTGCTAGCTGCAGCGGTCCGAGAGCGCGCGGAGGTGATAGTCACGACAAACCTCAAGCACTTCCCTGATGACGCGCTAAAGCCCTATCAGATCAAAGCTTTGCATCCCGACGACTTTCTCCTCGATCAGTTGGATTTGTACGAAGAGGCAACGAAAGCAGTGATCCTCGGGATGGTCGACGCCTACATCGACCCGCCGTTCACGCCGCACAGCCTGCTAGATGCGCTGGGCGAGCAGGTCCCACACTTCGCCGCTAAGGCACGGCGTCTGTTCCCGTCCGGATCGCCATTCGGCCTTGGCGTCCTGCTCCCATTCGATCAATAGGGCTGGCAGCTCCGTCGGCAGGGGCCTACGCCTCACCCCGTCACGATCAGCGGCAGCGAGATCGTTCCGGCGCCGCCGGTTACCACCAGCACCCAACGGCCGTCGACGGGCAGGTTTACCTCGATCCGGAAGATGGCGAATCCGACCTCGGCGGCGACGGCGGCCTCGGGTAGCTCGAACTCGATGTGGTGCGCGTCGTCGCCCGTCGGAGGCCAAACCTCTACGTCGACCCGCCGATCCGGATCATCGGTCTCGGCCTGGGTCAACACCACCAGCAGAAACTGGGCCGACCGGTCCGGATCCACCGCAAATCGGTACAGCACGCCGCCGGAGACATTGAGCTTGTTGTCCACCACCGAGGCCGCTTCGGCGAGGAAGGCCCCGACTATCACGCTGCCGAACCTACCGCTGGGTTGGGTGTCAGCACGGTCAGCCGAACCCAGCTGCGTTGTAGGGATGCTGCTGGTGCACGGGACAACCTTTCTGCAAAGCCCCGGGGGTCGTCGCTCAAGACCGGCGCGTCAAAAACCTATCGTCGCAGGCATGTCGCTCACCAGCACCGGAAGCGATATCGCTCCGGTGCCGCCAGTCACCACCAGCACCCAACGGCCGTTAACCGGCAGGCGCAGTTGGATTTCGAAGAATGCGAATCCGGGGAACTCGGCAACGGCCGCTTCGGGCGCCTCGAAATTCAGGCGTATCGGTTCGTCATCGGTCGGCGGCCTCATCTCGACCGTAATGTCGCGGTCCGAACTGTCAGGCTCCGCCTGCGTCAACACCACCAACACAAATCGGGCCAGCCGGTCAGGACCGACCGCAAATCTGGACAGCACGCCGCCTTGCACATTGAGTTTGTTGTCCACCGCTGCGGCGGCATCGGCCAAGAACGCACCCGTAAGTATCACGCCGCTGAACCTACCGCGCCGCAGGTGGACAACATGCCCAGGGGTAGCACGGGGCGGCAGCGCCTTGGTGACAAATTATTCAGTGCGACGGCATATCTCGTCTTCTATTTCGTCAGCGCGGACTATATCCTATTACTACTATCGCTACCGACAACTGAATTCCTCGCTTAGATCTCGTCGTTGGGGCCCGAGCCCGCGCAATCTAGGGAGAGACACATGCAGTCCATGTCATTCGATCCGGCCGTTGCCGACATCGGATCGCAGGTCGTCAACAACGCATTCCAAGGGCTACAGGCCGGTGCGGTGGCGTGGGTCTCGCTGAGCTCGCTATTGCCCGCCGGGGCCGAGGAGGTGTCGGCTTGGGCGGTAACGGCGTTCACGACGGCGGCCACCGGGCTGCTGGCGCTGAATCAAGCGGCGCAGGAAGAGCTGAGAAAGGCGGGCGAGGTGTTTACCGCGATCGCCCGGATGTATTCGGACGCCGACGTCAGGGCGGCCGCCTGCTTGCTCGAAGCAATTCCGCGACCCGGCCAGACCCTCGCGCGGGAATAGTGCGCCGCGACGCGCGCCGAATTAGCTGATAGGTCCGACGGCGTGGCTGGCGCAGCTTAGACACTTAGGTCCATGTCCGATTGCAATGTGCTGGGCGGCGCCCTGGAACAGGGTGGCACCGCTTACCGGCTTCTATCGTGACGGCTGCTGTGCGACCGGACCCGAGGACCTCGGTTGGCACACCATCTGCGCCGTCATGACCACCGAATTCCTGGCACACCAGCGCTCGGTCGGCAACGACCTGTCGATTGCGCGCCCGCCACGGTGGCTGCGCCCTTGAGGTGGTGCCCCTTGAGGCGCTGGGGTCTGTAAAGCTCGCCGGTCATGGGTGAAAGTGACCCGCGAGCTTATGAGCCTGACCGCTTAGCCCGCGCTGGGGTGCCGGTCGGAGAGACCAAGGTGCAAGTGCTCGCTGTGGTAAATGGCTTCGTCAAGAAGCTGCGCCACATGCGTGTCGTAGAGGCTGTAGACGATGCTACGGCCTGCCCGGTCGCCCACGACCAAGCCGAGATTCCGCAACACTCGAAGTTGATGCGAGACGGCGGACTGTTCCATTCCAATAGCCTCGGCGAGGTCGGTTACCGGAAGCGGGCCGTTCCGTAGCTGGGTGAGGATCATCAGCCGGCTCGGAGTCGCCAACGCCTGCAGTGTGGACGCGACCTGCGCGGCGGCCTGGGAATCCAACGGCGCTGACGGACGATTCCTGCCTTCGACCCCGTGCCCCATGGTTAGGCAGCCTATCCCCAAAGAAATAAATGAACATATGATCATATATTCTGATATGTTGGCCGGGTGGCTGTTCGTGAACTCTCTCCCGCCCGGTGCACCTCAGCGTCGCCGTTGGTCCTAGCGCGCCGAACCAAGCTGTTCGCGTTGTCGGAGATGCGTTGGGCCGCGCTGGCGTTGGGCCTGTTTTCAGCGGGACTACTGACACAGCTGTGCGGAGCACCGCAATGGGTGCGGTGGGCGCTGTTTCTGGCGTGCTACGCGACCGGCGGTTGGGAGCCAGGGCTGGCCGGGCTACAGGCGCTACAGCGAAGGACCCTAGATGTCGATCTGCTGATGGTGGTCGCGGCGATCGGCGCGGCCGCCATCGGGCAGATCGCCGAGGGCGCTCTGCTCATTGTCATCTTCGCAACCTCCGGTGCTCTGGAAGCACTGGTAACGGCCCGCACCGCGGACTCGGTGCGTGGGCTAATGGGCCTCGCGCCGGGCACCGCGACCCGCGTGGGCGCCGGCGGTGGTGAGGAAACGGTCAACGCCGCCGACCTAAGGATTGGGGACATCGTGCTGGTACGGCCCGGTGAGCGCATCTCGGCGGACGCAACCGTGCTTGCCGGCGGCAGCGAAGTCGATCAGGCCACCGTCACCGGAGAGCCGCTGCCCGTCGACAAGTCAATCGGCGATCAGGTGTTCGCCGGCACTGTCAACGGCACCGGCGCCCTGCGGATCCGGGTCGACCGGCTCGCGCGGGATTCCGTCGTCGCTCGCATTGCCACCCTGGTTGAACAGGCCAGCCAGACCAAGGCGCGCACCCAGCTGTTCATCGAGAAAGTCGAACAACGCTACTCGATCGGCATGGTCGCCGTGACCCTCGCCGTATTCGCGGTGCCCCCGCTATGGGGGGAGACCCTGCAGCGGGCGTTGCTGCGAGCCATGACGTTCATGATCGTCGCGTCGCCGTGTGCGGTCGTGCTGGCCACCATGCCGCCACTATTGGCCGCAATCGCCAACGCCGGCCGCCACGGGGTGCTCGCCAAGTCCGCGATCGTGATGGAACAACTTGGAACCACCACACGGATCGCGTTCGACAAGACCGGCACCCTTACCCGCGGTACCCCCGAACTCGCCGGCATCTGGGTGTACGAACGACGATTCACCGATGATGAACTGCTGCGGCTTGCGGCTGCAGCGGAGTATCCCAGTGAGCACCCACTGGGTGCGGCCATCGTGAAAGCCGCCCAGTCTCGCCGCATCCGGCTGCCGACCGTCGGCGAGTTCACCGCACACCCAGGTTGCCGTGTCACCGCCCGCGTCGATGGCCACGTCATTGCGGTCGGATCGGCGACGGCACTGCTGGGCACTGCCGGCGCCGCCGCGCTCGAAGCTTCCATGATCACGGCGGTCGACTTTCTGCAAGGCGAGGGCTACACCGTCGTCGTCGTGGTATGCGATAGCCATCCCGTCGGGCTACTCGCCATCACCGATCAGCTTCGCCCCGAAGCCGCCGCGGCGATTTCCGCTGCGACCAAACTGACCGGGGCCAAACCGGTATTGCTTACCGGCGACAACCGGGCCACCGCCGATCGGCTCGGTGTACAGGTTGGCATCGACGACGTACGGGCCGGGCTACTGCCCGACGACAAGGTCGCAGCCGTGCGGCAGCTGCAAGCTGGAGGTGCCAGATTGACCGTGGTCGGTGACGGTATCAACGACGCTCCGGCCTTAGCGGCCGCGCATGTCGGCATCGCCATGGGCAGCGCCCGATCGGAACTCACCCTGCAGACCGCCGACGCCGTCGTCGTCCGCGATGACCTGACCACCATTCCCACCGTTATCGCCATGTCGCGGCGAGCCCGGCGCATCGTGGTCGCCAACCTCGTCGTGGCCGTGACATTCATCGCCGGGCTCGTTGTGTGGGACCTGGCCTTCACGTTGCCATTGCCACTGGGCGTCGCCGGACACGAAGGTTCCACCATCATCGTCGGACTCAATGGGCTGCGCCTACTGCGCCACACGGCCTGGCGCCGCGCCGCTGGCACCGCGCACAGGTGACGCTGTGTGTCTTGAAAAGTCAAATTGTTGTCTTCTAGTGTCAAGACTCAAGGCCGAGTGCTGGTGCACAGTGAGTTCGGTGACGCACACCACCCCCGGTTGACAACGAAGTCGCGGGTCAGCCTTCGCCCGAACAGGAAGTACGCCGTGCACTCCGAGCAGTCAGCCAGCATCGAACACGTCGACGTGCTGATCGTTGGCGCCGGCATCTCCGGCACTGGCGCCGCCTACTACCTAAAGACAATGCAGCCGGCCAAGACATTCGCGATCGTTGAAGCCCGGTATCCAGCAATTCGATCCGACTCCGACCTGCACACGTTCAGCTATGAGTTCAAGCCGTGGCAGCACGAGAAGGCGACCGCCAGCGCGGACGCCATCATGGTCCACCGAGGACGCTCGCTGGCTGGTGGAGATCGAACGCTTCGACACCGGCGAACACGTCACCATGAGCTGCGGATGGTGATCATCGGCAGCGGCGCGACCGCGGTCACGCTGGTGCCGGCCATGGCCCAGACCGCCGGCGCGGTAACCATGCCCAAACTGATAGGCCGCGATCGGGCCTACGCCGTCACCCGGCGCAAAGACATCGCCAAGCAACGGTTGGTGTGGCGGTTATGCCAACGGTATCCGCGAGCCGCCCGGCGACTGATCCGTCATCTCAACGCCAAGCAGCTGGCCGCCGGATATCCGGCCGACGAGCACTTCAAGCCGGTCTACAACCCATGGGACCAACGCCTGTGCGCGGTGCCAGATGCCGACATGTTCAAGGCCATCCGCGACGGCCGGGCCTCGGTGGTCACCGAGGCGATCGATACTTTTACCGAAAACGGAATCCGGCTGCAATCCGGACGCGAATTGGCGGCCGACATCAGCATCACTGCCACCGGCCTCAATCTGCTGGCCTTCGGTGGCATCAACCTCTCGGTCGACGGAGTCGCCGTGGACGTTGCCGAGAAGGTGGCGTTCAAGGGTTTCCTGCTCAGCGACGTGTCCAACTTCGCCGGCCCACATGGACGCACCCGGGCACACCATCTGCTGTCCGCAGCTGCCCGCAGCCATGCCGACCCGGCCGCTGCAGGGCGCCGAAGCCCCCTGGCGGACCTCAAGGTGTTGCGCGAGGGCCCGGTCGACGACGATCACCTGCGCTTTACGACGTCGGCTTCGGCGAGCCGGCTGACGGTGAAGCGCATCACCAGGAGCACGCCATGGAACTGATGTCACCGATCGATGCGCTGTTCTTATCAGCCGAGTCGCGAGAGCATCCGCTGCATGTTGGCGCGCTGCAACTGTTCGAGCCACCCGCGGGGGCGGGACGTGGGTTTGTGCGGGAAACCTATCAGGCGATGCTTCAGTGCCGCGAGATAGCACCGCTATTTCGCAAGCGCCCCACGTCGCTTCACGGTGCACTCATCAACCTCGGCTGGTCGACCGACGCTGACGTCGACCTCGGCTACCACGCGCGGCGGTCTGCCCTGCCGGCGCCGGGCCGGGTGCGTGAGCTGCTGGAACTGACGTCACGGTTACACTCCAATCTGCTCGACCGGCACCGCCCGCTCTGGGAAACACACGTGATCGAGGGCCTCCGGGATGGACGCTTTGCGATCTATTCGAAGATGCACCACGCCCTGGTCGACGGGGTGTCCGGACTTACGCTGATGCGCCAGCCGATGACCACCGACCCCATCGAGGGCAAGTTGCGCACCGCCTGGTCACCGGCGACGCAGCACACCGCCATCAAGCGACGGCGCGGCCGCCTGCAACAGCTGGGGGGCATGCTGGGATCGGTTGCCGGGCTCGCTCCCTCAACGTTGCGACTGGCGCGTTCCGCGTTGATCGAACAACAGTTAACACTGCCCTTCGGGGCCCCGCACACCATGCTCAATGTCGCCGTCGGGGGAGCGCGGCGCTGCGCCGCGCAGTCCTGGCCGTTGGACCGGGTCAAGGCGGTGAAAGACGCGGCCGGGGTCAGCCTCAACGACGTGGTGCTGGCGATGTGCGCCGGCGCACTTCGCGAATATCTGGACGACAACGACGCGCTGCCGGACACGCCGCTGGTTGCGATGGTTCCGGTGAGCCTGCGCACCGACCGCGACTCGGTCGGCGGCAACATGGTCGGGGCGGTGTTGTGTAATCTGGCCACCCACCTTGATGATCCAGCCGACCGGCTGAACGCCATCCACGCTTCGATGCGCGGTAATAAGAACGTACTATCGCAGCTGCCCCGCGCCCAGGCGTTGGCGGTGTCACTGCTGCTGTTGAGCCCAGCTGCGCTGAACACCCTGCCGGGCTTGGCCAAGGCAACGCCACCGCCGTTTAATGTGTGCATCTCGAACGTGCCCGGTGCGCGCGAACCGCTGTACTTCAACGGCGCCAGGATGGTCGGCAACTATCCAATGTCGTTGGTGCTCGACGGACAAGCGCTCAACATCACCCTGACCAGCACCGCCGATAGTCTCGACTTCGGAGTCGTGGGTTGCCGCCGCAGCGTTCCACACGTGCAGCGGGTACTCAGCCATCTGGAGACCTCGTTGAAGGAACTGGAGCGCGCGGTCGGGCTATGAGGAAGTGCTGCGGGTCGCGCTGGGTTTGACCAAAGCCAGCCCAGTTTATCTGCCTGGTGTAAAGGGACGTATCTTGCTGGCTGGGCAACTCGAGCATCGTAGCTCGTGGAAATGATCGATTATCGCTATATTGCGTGAGATCTATAGTCCGTCATGTGTGCGACTTGGCCCAGTCAGTTGACTGACCGGCTTTCGGCTGCGGTTGGTCGGTGAGATGACCGAAGGAGTACGAGGAGTGACGCAGGGGGTAGTTCCTGATGGTTTGGCGGCGGCCGCGCTGTCGCCGGCGGTGGATTCGGTGTCAGGGGGCTCACTATGACGGCGCCCATCTGGTTTGCCTCGCCGCCGGAGGTGCATTCGGCGTTGCTCAGCGCCGGTCCGGGCCCGGCTTCGTTGCAGGCGGCTGCCGCGGAATGGACATCGCTGAGTGCGGAGTATGCTTCGGCAGCCCAAGAGCTCACTGCGGTGCTGGCAGCGGTACAGGGCGGGGCGTGGGAGGGTCCGAGCGCCGAAGCTTATGTGGCCGCCCACCTACCTTATCTAGCCTGGCTAACTAAATCCAGTGCCGACAGTGCGCGGCTGGCCACCCAGCATGAGGTTATGACCACGGCATATGCCAGCGCGCTGGCGGCGATGCCGACGCTGACCGAGTTGGCCGCTAATCACACCAGCCATGCGGTGTTGCTGGGAACGAATTTCTTTGGAATCAATACGATCCCGATCGCGCTCAATGAGGCCGACTATGCGCGGATGTGGATTCAGGCGGCCACCACGATGAGTATCTATGAGGGCACCTCCGATGCGGCGCTGGCGTCGGCACCGCAAACCACACCGGCTCCGGTACTGTTCAACGGCGGTGCTGGCGTTGCCAGCGCCCTGCCGGCGATCTCCGCCGCAACGTTGGACCCCGCCAGCATCATCGGGATCATCATCGAGATATTGATTCAGCTCTTTCTGATATCGCTCGAGATCCTGTTTGCAATCGTCGCATACACGATCATCATCGTGCTCATCTTGCCGCTCGTGATCTTCGCATACGCGATCGTCTTTGCGGTCCTGGCGATCATCTTCGGCCCGCCGCTCCTTGTGATCGCATCGCCATTTGTGCTCACCGGCTCCGTGATTGCGGTGCCGACCTCGTTGTCGACTTCGTTGTCGACTGCGGTGCCTATCGGCGTTGGCCAGTACCTCGCGGACCTGGCGAGTGTGGACGCGCAGGCTATCGAAGTGGGCCTAAAGACGGCGGACGTGGCGCCCGTTGCCGTACGACCTGGGGCGGCGCCGCCGTTGCGTGAGTCTGCCGCGGTGCGACCGGGGGCCAGGCCGGTGTCGGCGGTGGCTTCGGAACGGGGTGCCGGCGTGTTGGGGTTTGCCGGGACCGCTGGCAAGGAGTCCGTTGGGCGGCCTGCGGGGTTGACCACGTTGGCCGGTGGTGAGTTCGGGGGTAATCCGTCGGTGCCGATGGTGCCCGCTAGCTGGGAGCAGTTGGTCGGCGCTGGCGAGGCTGGCTAGCGCACCTCGGTCGCGCCGGTGCAGGTAGCGGGCCAATCGCCGCGATAGCCGGCGTCCACGTCGTCGGCCGTCGTCGGCTCCAGCGCGACGCTTCGCCATCGTTGGCCACCGGTGCCGGTCGGCTGCTGGCTCTTGGCCGGCTGTAGGCGCACCACACGGCCGACCGCCCGTCGGAGCCCGGGTGGACCCTCGATCCGAAAGAGGTCGCCGATCCGGCCGGCGCCGTACCGCAATGGTGAGGCGAGGAACTCACCCAACACCACCCCGCTGCCAAGCGCGAGTGCAGTCGCGGCCGCTTCCAGCAGCTGGGCCAGACCGCCGTCGGGTGTGTCATTAACGGCGAACGCGAACACGGCACGGAAGACCGCAAGGCCCGGCAGCATCGGCATGATGCCGGCGGTGGCCGTCACCAAGGCGGGAGCCTGCCGACGGATTGAGATCAGGGTGGCCAAGAAGCCGACGCCGATCGCGGCGGTCCAGGTGGCGACCACTCGGCCGAACCCGGCCGCGCCGAGTCCGATGAGCACCAGTTCGGCGAGTCCGGCCGAGAGTCCGGCGGTGGCCACAGAACGTAGCGGCGCATAGCTCGCGATCGTCAGGCACACGCCGGACAGCGCCGCACCGCTTACCGCGACGAGAATCGGTAGCGGCATGCCCGGGGTGGCGAGCGTCGTGGTTGCGTCGACATGCAGTTCGATCTGGATGCCGGCATTGGTGACGCCCCGCAACGAGATGAGGATGCCGACGACGATCCCCGCGGTCAGGAACAGGGCGTCGCCAAGCCGGGCGAGTGCGGTGAGCATGTACCCGGTGACCGCGTCCTGCATCGAACCCACCAAGGTCATCCCAGACAGCAGCACAACGATTCCGGTGGCCACCAGCGCGGTCGGATCCTGGCCGGCGATCAGGTAAGCCGCCACCGCGACCAGGGTCGCGATCCCCGCGCCGAACACGCGCTGGAAGAACAACGGGGTCCCGATCCGGTTCAGCAGCCGGCCCAGTCGGTCGATCACGCCAGACGTCACGGCAGCCAAGACGCAGGTCAGCCAGGTTCCGCCGAGCAACATGGCGACGCCGAGTGCGAAGCCCGCCGCCCCCGCGGTCGCCAGCCAGCGCGGGTAGGGGTGGGGCCGTTCGGTCAACTCGTCCATAGCCTCGTGAGCCTGGTCGACTGCGACGCCACCGGAGGTTATCCGCTGAACGAGTCGATCGAGTTCGGCCAGCCGGCTGTAGTCGGTGGACCGGGTCCGGACCGACCGCATGATGGTGACCGGCGGAGTGTCGGTGGTCGCTAGCGCGGACACGATGATGGTGGTAACGGTGATGTCGACAACGCAATCGGTGAGCTGGTAGGCCTGAGCCACGTCCTGGGCGGTGGCGACGACATCCGCGGTGCCAGAGCCGGACGACAACATCACCTCGGCGAGCCGGATGGTCAGGTCAAGGACCTTTCGGGTGTGCAGGTCACCCATTCCGCCGGAGGTCCGGCTCCGCCGGCCGGCCACGGGCAGCGGATCGCGGCGCCCGCGCAGTGCAATTCGCAGACCACGGCGCAATGCCGTGTTGTCCGATCGATCTTGATCCATCGGTCAGCAGGATACTGAGACGTTACCTGGATTCGGACCACGCCCGCTGCCAGGTGCGCTCACGGTTGTCTGCAACCTGGCCTGGTTGCGGTAGGCGGCCGGTCCGGTTCCGAACCAGCGTTTGCACGAGCGGGTCAACACGCTTTGTTCGGCGTAGCCCAGTTCACGTGCCAAATGGGTAAGGCCGATCCCGGTGGTCCTTAGGTAGCGATCGGCGACATCCTTGCGGACCCGATCGACCAGAATAACGAATGTGGTGTTCTCCTCCGCAAGTCGACGTTGCAGCGTTTTCGGGTGCAGGTGGAACTGCTCGGCGACCACGTTGAGCGTCGCCGCTCCGGTGGGCAGCAGCTGGCGCACGATGGTGCGCACCGATTCCACGATCCCCTCGCCCAGCGGCGTGATGCTGCTCAGGTAGTCGACGACCACCCGGTGCGCGACATCGTCGTGGTTGAGGGGACGGCTCAGGTCCGCGGTGCGCATGGTGAAACCACCAACACGTTCGGCGAAGTAAGGCCGGCAGCCGAAGTACTGCAGGTAGAAGGCTTCGGGTGTGAGTGGGTCGTGGGGCAAGTGCACGGCCAGTGGGGCGTAGTCAGCGCCCAACAACAACCGGATCACCCCGAGCGCCACCCCGAGCGCCAGCTCCATGGTCTGCGGATACGGCGCCGGCTCGTCGAGCAGGAACTCGAGTGCAATGAATGACCGCTGTCCGGCCAGCGGCGTGATCCGGATGGCGATAACCGGGCTGTAGGCCGCCATGAAGGTGTTGAAGATCGCCAGAGCGTCACCGACCGTGGCGGCCGTGCGGGCCGCCACACCGACCGGTCCTAGGATCTCAATCCCTTGCCGCTGTGCTAATCGTCTCCCGAAATCCATTGTGGCGGTGACCGCTGCGGCCGATTCGATTGCCCGAATCGCTGCCCGGATCGAAATGAACGCGTCATAGTTGCCGACATCCTGATCCCGAACACCCGCGGCCCGTAGCAGAGTGGCCGGGTCACCGCCCAACCCGGCAACCAGGCTCGGGTAGTTAGCCAGAGCGGTCCCGCGCACCACGGACATGCCGTCGACCCTCTGCGGCGGCCGTTCCGCTGTCAAGGGCGGACCGGCGGCCCGTATCAGAGCTTGTAACCGATGGCGCGCAACAGGTCACGCCGCTGCGCAATGTCGCGATCGGTCTCCACTCCCAGAGGGGTCTGCCCGTCGACAACACCCACGATGCCGCGACCATGCGGGGTCACCGCGACGACAACGTCGACCGGATTGGCTGTGGCGCAGTAGATCGTGCAGACCTCGGGCACCGCCTGCACCGGGTTGAGGATGTTGATGGGAAACCCCTCACGTAAGAAGATCACGAAGCTATGCCCGGCCGCGATGGCCAGCGCAGTGCGGGTCGCGAGTTCGACCAAATCGCCATCGTTGCCGGTATGGCGAACCAACCGGGGCCCGGACGCCTCGCAAAAGGCGAGCCCGAACCGTAGCGATGGGCTCACGCCGACCATGGCCTCGTGCAGGTCTTCGACCGCTTTGATGAAGTGCGCCTGGCCGATCACGACGTTGACATCGTCCGGCTTGTCGACCGACACCACATCCCAGGCCAACGACATTGAGGTCACAAACCCATGCTGCCACCAATACCTCTCAGCCGGACTACTTCGCCCACCCGACGTTGTCACCTCAAGCCGCCCCGGACTACATGCGTTGTCATCCCGAAGTCAGCTGGGCGGCGATGTTCTTGCGACTTGCCAAACCTCGGGCACCACAGAAGCCTTCCCGGATCACTCGGTAATGGGTGTAATGGGTGCATGGATCTGATGATGCCCAACGACTCGATGTTTCTTTTCATTGAATCTCGTGAACACCCCATGCATGTGGGTGGCTTGTCGTTGTTCGAGCCGCCGGAGGGAGCTGGTCCTGAGTTCGTCCGTGAGTTCACCGAGCGTTTGGTTGCCAACGACGAATTCCAGCCCATGTTCCGAAAGCACCCTGCGACGATCGGGGGTGGAATCGCCCGTGTGGCATGGGCTTATGACGACGACATCGACATCGATTACCACGTTCGCCGCTCGGCGCTGCCCTCGCCAGGACGAGTCCGCGATCTGCTCGAGCTGACCTCAAGGCTGCATACCAGCCTGCTCGATCGCCACCGCCCGCTGTGGGAGCTGCACGTGGTGGAGGGGCTGAACGACGGCCGGTTTGCTATGTACACCAAAATGCACCACGCCCTGATCGACGGTGTTTCGGCGATGAAGCTGGCGCAGCGCACGCTGTCGGCTGACCCGGACGACGCCGAGGTGCGCGCCATCTGGAACCTGCCTCCGCGCCCACGTACGCGCCCGCCATCGGACGGCTCGTCACTGTTGGATGCGCTGTTCAAGATGGCGGGATCCGTTGTCGGACTTGCACCGTCGACGCTGAAGCTGGCTCGTGCGGCGCTACTCGAGCAGCAGTTGACGCTGCCGTTCGCGGCGCCACACAGCATGTTCAACGTCAAGGTCGGGGGAGCCCGCCGGTGCGCTGCGCAGTCCTGGTCGCTGGACCGGATCAAGAGCGTCAAGCAGGCCGCCGGTGTGACCGTCAACGACGCCGTCCTGGCGATGTGTGCCGGTGCGTTGCGCTACTACCTGATAGAGCGGAATGCGCTGCCGGACAGACCGCTGATCGCGATGGTTCCGGTGAGCCTACGCTCCAAAGAGGACGCTGACGCCGGCGGCAACTTGGTCGGCAGCGTCCTGTGCAATCTCGCCACCCATGTCGACGACCCAGCGCAACGGATTCAGACCATCAGCGCGTCCATGGACGGCAACAAGAAAGTGCTCTCCGAATTGCCGCAGCTGCAGGTGCTTGCATTGTCGGCATTGAATATGGCGCCGCTGACGTTGGCGGGTGTACCGGGTTTCTTGTCGGCAGTGCCGCCACCGTTCAACATCGTCATCTCGAATGTGCCGGGGCCGGTAGACCCGCTCTACTACGGCACGGCCCGGCTTGACGGTAGTTACCCATTGTCGAACATCCCGGACGGTCAAGCGTTGAACATCACCCTGGTGAACAATGCTGGGAATCTCGACTTCGGACTGGTCGGGTGCCGTCGCAGTGTGCCCCACTTGCAGCGGCTGCTTGCGCACCTGGAATCGTCGCTGAAGGATCTGGAACAGGCCGTCGGGATCTAAAGAACCCGTACTCATGCCCAAGCTCAGCGCGGGTGTGCTGCTGTATCGGGCGCGCGCCGGTGTCGTCGACGTCCTTCTGGCGCATCCGGGCGGCCCGTTTTGGGCGGGAAAGGACGACGGCGCTTGGTCGATCCCGAAGGGCGAATACACCGGCGGCGAAGATCCGTGGCTGGCCGCCCGGCGCGAGTTCTCCGAGGAGATCGGGTTGTGCGTGCCTGACGGGCCGCGAATCGACTTCGGGTCGCTGAAACAGTCCGGCGGCAAGGTGGTGACCGTGTTCGGTGTCCGGGCGGATCTGGACATCACCGACGCACGAAGCAACACCTTCGAACTGGACTGGCCGAAGGGCTCGGGCAAGATGCGTAAGTTCCCCGAGGTCGACCGGGTGAGCTGGTTTCCGGTAGCGCGGGCACGCACCAAACTGCTCAAGGGGCAGCGGGGTTTTCTCGACCGGTTGATGGCGCACCCGGCCGTGGCGGGATTGTCCGAAGGACCAGAATCCCTGCCTTGCTGAGCGCCCTCACCGTAGCGGACTACCCAGTGTGGGCGCGCCGCCGTCGCCGCAGAACCACCACAACGGCCCCGCCCGCCGCGCCCACCGCGATCGCCGACACGACCACCAGCAGCAGCGGGGGGAGTGCGACATCGTCGTAAACGGTGACCACCTGCCGGTACGGATCGTCGTTCGGTGGGTGGGCACTACCAAGGCAACGTTGTCGGTATCGGCGTTCATTGCCAGCTACATGACGATCGTCTCGGTCGTCCCGTTCCCAATGAAGCAGCGCGACTTCATGATTCAAAGTTGCTTGGGAGCCATGTGCTGTGACCCGCGGCACCGCAGGCGCATGCATAGCTCGGCGTAGCCAACACCATGGTTGCTGTGATCACTGCGGTCGCCACACAGACGACAAGTCCCAACCGGCACGCGGGCAGCACCGCCATGCCGCAGATGTTACGCGGCCGAACGCAACGAACCGACCCGGATGTGGCGCCCGAGCCGATCGGCCCACCGGGGATCAACTGACCGAAGAGGGTCGCACCTTAGCGTAGGCCCGGCACAATGTCGGAGAGGCTGACGGTGAGCGGGCGTTCGAGCTGGGCATAGCTGCATGAGCGTGGGTCGCGGTCGGGGCGCCACCGGTTGAACTGTGCGGTGTGGCGGAACCGCGCGCCTTCCATGTGGTCGTAGCGGACCTCGACCACCCGCTCGGGTCGCAGCGGCACGAACGACAGGTCTTTGCCGACATTCCAGCGGGAGAACTCGTTCTTACGTGGGGTGCGCTGGCCGGCAACGTGGGCGGCCCAGTTCCATGGGTGGTCGTCGAAGCTGGTGACCAGCGGCTGCAGCTCGGTTAATAGCCGGCGTCGTTCGGCCATGGGGAACGCGCCGATCACGCCGACCGACGCGAGTTGGCCGTCCTCCTGGTAAAGCCCTAGCAGCAGTGAGCCGATCGCGTCACTGCCGGACTTGTGCACCCGGTAGCCGGCCACCACGCAATCGGCGGTCCGCAGGTGTTTGATCTTGAACATAACGCGTTTGTCCGGTTGATAGGTGATGTGCGGCGGTTTGGCGATGACACCGTCTAGACCGGCCCCCTCGAACTCGGAGAACCATCGTTGTGCGGTCGCCATGTCGGTGGTTGCCGGGGTGACGTGGATCGACAGGTCAGCGTCGGCCCCCGAACCAGTTACGGCATCGACCAGAGCGGCTCGTCTTTCGCTGAACGGCCGCCCGGTGTAGTCGTCGTCGCCGAGGGCCAGCAGGTCGAATGCGATGAAGGAGGCTGGTGTGCGGTCGGCAAGCATTCGCACCCTCGACTCGGCAGGATGGATGCGCTGTTGCAGCGCCTCGAAGTCCAAGCCGTGGTCGGTGGCGATGATGATCTCCCCGTCGATCACACAGCGATGCGGCAGCTCGGCCCTGATCGCGGCGACCAGCTCGGGGAAGTAGCGGGTCATCGGCCGCTCGTTGCGGCTACCCAGTTCGACCTGATCACCGTCGCGAAAGCAGATGGAGCGGAATCCGTCCCATTTGGGTTCATACGACGCGTCCGGCGGGATTGCGGTGACCGATTTGGCCAGCATCGGCGACACCGGCGGCATGACGGGTAACTGCATGTGCTCATTCTTGCGTGCGGCATGCTGGAATTCCGATATGGCGGCGGCAGCTGAGGAACTCGACGTCGACGGCATCGCGGTGCGGTTGACTAGCCCGGACAGGATGTATTTCCCGAAGCTGGGGTCGCACGGCACCAAGCGCCGCCTCGTTGAGTACTACTTCGCCGTGGCCGGGGGTCCGATGCTGACGGCGCTGCGTGACCGGCCGACGCACTTGCAGCGCTTCCCGGACGGCGTCGACGGCGAGCAGATCTACCAAAAGCGGATCCCGCGGCACCGCCCTGACTACCTGCAGACGTGCCGGGTGACGTTTCCGTCGGGGCGGATGGCTGACGCGCTGAAGGTGACCCACCCGGCGGCGATCGTATGGGCGGCGCAGATGGGCACAATCACCCTGCACCCGTGGCAAGTGCGCTGCCCCGACACCGAGCACCCCGACGAATTGCGCATCGATCTAGATCCGCAACCGGGCACCGGCTTCGTGGAGGCGCGTACGGTCGCCGTCGATGTGCTCCGGTCCGTGCTGGACGACCTCGGTCTGGTCGGTTATCCGAAGACATCCGGGGGTAGAGGGATTCACGTATTCCTGCGCATCGCCACCGACTGGGACTTCGTCGAGGTGCGTCGGGCGGGCATTGCGTTGGCCCGGGAAGTCGAGCGCCGCGCACCGGATGCGGTGACGACGTCGTGGTGGAAGGAAGAACGGGGCGCGCGTATCTTCATCGACTTCAACCAAAACGCCCGCGACCGCACCATGGCGTCGGCCTATTCGGTGCGTCCTACCCCGATCGCGACGGTATCGATGCCGTTGACCTGGGAAGAGCTGGCCGGCGCGGATCCCGACGACTACACCATGACCACGGTGCCCGAGCTGGTGAAGATCCGCGACGACCCCTGGGCCGGCATGGACGACGTGGCCCAGTCGATTGCACCATTGCTGGACTTGGCCGCCGCCGACGAGGAGCGCGGGCTCGGTGACATGCCGTATCCGCCGAACTATCCGAAGATGCCGGGCGAACCCAAGCGTGTTCAGCCGAGCCGGGATACCGACTTGAAGAGGGGAAACACGTCGAAGTAACGCGGTGCGGCTCGCTCCTCAGATGCGGGAAATGCGATTGGTCTGTCCCACATTTCCTGGATTATCACGGCTTTTCCGCGATCATCAACGTGTATCCGATTCGTCCGGTTTGTACCGCGGCGCGTGCGAGCGCTGTGAAATCGCGCACCGAGTCGTGGCGAATGCCGTTGTCGGCGAGGATCTCCGGTGCGGCGACGTGCAAGGCGGTGATCCGCGCGTCGATGCGGTCGATCATGTCCAGCAGGCTCTCGTCATGAGACTCGATGTGGCGGGTGCGCAATCCG
This sequence comes from Mycobacterium canetti CIPT 140010059, assembly GCF_000253375.1. NCBI lineage: Bacteria > Bacillati > Actinomycetota > Actinomycetes > Mycobacteriales > Mycobacteriaceae > Mycobacterium > Mycobacterium canetti. The sequence goes on along the minus strand of NC_015848.1, from coordinate 4,249,816 downwards.
GCCCCTTCGAGGATGTCGGTGTAGTCGGTGACGGTTCGGGCGTCGGCGATGCAGGCGACCCACGCGGCCAGTGCGGTCAGCTCCGCCGGCAGGCCGCCGTCCCCGACGGTGACATCGGTGATGCCGGCCAGGCCACCGGGACGCAGAATCCGAGCGAACTGCTGGGCGGCGGCGTTCTTGTCCGGGAATGTGCAGAACGCGCACTCGCACACCAGCGCGTCGAATGTGTCGTCGGGCAACGGGACTGATTCGGCGTCGCCCAGGTGGAAGCGCACCCGCTCGGTCAGGCCGGTTTGCGCGACGGCGGCTTGGGCGCGCCTCACGTTGATCTCGCTGATGTCGACCCCGTCGACAGCCACACCGTAGTCGCTGGCCAGCAGCCGTGCGGAGGCGCCGGGCCCGGCGGCGATGTCGGCGACCCGCCGCGGGCCGCCTGTCGACCTCAGCCCGAGTTGGTCAGCCAACCTACGGGTCAATGTCGCGCCGCCCGGGTGAAAGGAGTCACCGAGTAGCAAGGCGACGATGTCGCGGGAATAGGCGTCGGCGCAACACGCTTTGATCTGCTGTGGTGGCAGTGCCATCGGCCCACCTCGGGTTGCCCCCGCGAGCCTGGCGGTACTCCCACCGGTATTGGCCTGTTTTGATCCGTGTGGTGCGTCCGCCAGCAACCCGGCGAGTGGGATGGCATTGGGCACAATGTCGGGTACCGGTACCCCGGTGAGCTGTTCACGCACCTGCTCTCGATAGCCGACCGAGTTGTAGGCGCAGAACGGGATCAGCCGTCCGTCCGGGGTGATCTGTTGCACGCAGCATTTCATCAGCTGTTTGACGTTGAGGGTGTACGGATCCTGGAAGTCTTGGATGACGATGGCGAAGACCCGGTCGGTGAGGTGCGCGAGGGCCTCGGGCAGGTTGATCCCGCAGCCCTCGGCGCAGTTCAGGGCGGCGGTAGCCCGCTGTAGCTGTGCGGTCATGGTGTCGGTGCCTGGCACCGCCGACGCCGACCACAAGTTCTCCAAGGCTTCGCGGATCGCCAGGTCAGGGATCACCCGGTTAGAGACGTAGTCGAGGTAGTCCTCGACATTGAGCAGCCGCGGAATCGGGACCACATGCTCCCCGTCGGTGAGCAGGTAGGTGATCGATCGGCAGCTGGGGAAGCAGCATGGCACCGGAAAGAAGTCACCGGGCCTGAACCATTCGGGCAGTTGCGCGGTGATGCAGGCGATGATGTCGGAGTTGGTCAGTCGGGTCAGCGGGTCGAACTGCACATGCCGGCCGGCGTGGGTGACCGGCTGAAATACCACCGATTGCACTCCGGGCTGCGCCATGCCGTGGCGGATGACCGCGCCGAGCTCGTGCTCGTTGAGGCCGCGTTCCACCGCGGCCACCAGGCTGACGGTCAGGCCCGCCGCGGCGCAGTTGTCCAGGGCCCGCTGCTTTACGTCCCGCAGATCGCGGCCCCGGATTCGACGATGTGTTGCCTCGTCCAGGCCGTCGAACTGCAGGTAGATGTGCACGGGGTGGCCGGGACGGTTGCGGGTGGCGAGCTGGTCGACGAATCGCCGGTCGGAGGCCAGCCGGATGCCGTTGGTGTTGATGATGACGGTCTTGACCGGGCGGGCCTGGGCGGCGTCGACGAACTCGAGGAGTTGTTTGTGGATGGTCGGTTCGCCACCGGAGAACATCACCACTTCGGGTTCACCCTCGGCGGCAACGAGCGTGTCGAGCATCCGTGCACACTGCGCCGCGGTGATGGCGTAGCCGTCGGGTTGGTGGCCAGAGTCGGCGAAACAGATCGGGCAGTCCAGGTTGCAGTGTGTGTTGACTTCGATCAACCCCAGGCAGGCGTGTTGCTTGTGGTCCGGGCACAGCCCGCAGTCACTGGGACAGCCGTCGCGCACCTCGGTCTGAAACCGCAGCGGAAAGGTGCCCGGTTTGTTGAATCGTGCTGATTCCAAATACATCTGGGCATCCCCGTACACCAGGGCCTCGAAACTTCCGTGCTCGCGGCAGCGCTTACGCAAATACACCTTGTCGTGGCGGATATTGACCTGGGCGTCGACCACGACCTTGCAGACGGGGCAGATGCTCTTGGTGTACTCGACGAACATCTCGTCACGGTCGCGCTTGCAGTCAGCCCGCGTCATTGGGCTAGTCCACCATGCGGCAACGCCTGCGCGATAGATCAGTGTCTGCGGTCGAACAATCGGGGTTGGGTCCGCCGGCGGCGTGGGTGAGGACTCCCATCGGGTAGCGGCCCGGAAAGCTGGCCAGGCCGCCGATAGCGTTGGCCGCGGCCACATTTCTTAGCGGCCCCGCCCAGGTTCAGCCGTGCACCAGCTCCATGATCTGTGGCAACGCTTCACGGGCCGCGATCCGGCCCGCTTCACGGGCGCGGTCGATCTGGTGGTACTCCATGAGTCCGACGCCGATCGGGTTGGGCTTGATCACCAGGTCGGCCTGGGCCAACACTTTTTCCGATGCCATCGCGCTGCTGATTGTCATGGTGCGCAGCAGGGTGTCGGTTAGGCCGGGCACCCGTGGTTTGCCGCGGCGACGGCCGCCGGACGCGGGGCTTGGATTTCCGCCAGAGGCCACGTTTACCGCAATCAGTGGGCCGTCCTTGCCCACCAGCGTGGTGACGGGCACGTTGTCCAGCACACCGCCGTCGACGTGCAGGGTGCCGCCGTAGGGCAGTGGCGCATACAGAAAAGGCAGCCGCATCGAGCAGCCGACGACGTCGGCGAGCGGGCCTTGGCGGTGCACGACGGGCCGCCGAGCCAATAGGTCGACACTGACGCAGCGGAAATGTTTCGGCAGCTCCTCCACCAAATGGTCTCCGAAGATCGTGCGTAGCGTGGACTGGGTGCGTTTCCCGCGGATCAGCCCCTTGCTCGGCAGGGTGTAGTCGCCGTGGCTCTTGCGCACGAAGTGCTCGTAGATTTGCGCATCCACCCCGGCAGCATCCAAACCGCTGGCCGCCAGAGCCGCGATGATTGCGCCCATGCTGGTGCCGGCAAAGCGGTCGACGGTGACCCCGGCGGCCTCCAGTTCCTCCAGCACGCCCAAGTGGGCACACGCCCTCGCTGCCCCACCGCTGAGGACTAGCCCCACGGAACGGCCCGCGATACGCGTGGCGAGCACCCGCAGGTCGTCGGCGACATATTCGCGTCGGACCACATGCATCGACCGCGGCGTGATCAACTGCTCCCAGGCACGTCGGTGCTCCCGGCCGGCGGGCCGTCCGGCCAGCACCAGGTCGGCGCCGGTCGCTCGGGTCGGCAGCGGGGCCACAGGCACGGCCGGGTTGCTGGCCACCAGCACCACGCGATCGGCGACACGCAAACAGAATTCCCGCCACCGCGCGTCGCCGACGGCCGCATGCAGCACCACCCGGTCGGCGGTCTGCTCGGCACGTTCCAACCCGTCGCAGTCGACCCGGCCGGGGGCGACAGCACGTAGCCGTGTCGACAGTGCCCTGCACAATTCGGTGGCCACCATTGCGACCGGTGCATTGGCGTCGACACCGACGACCGCGACAACGACCTCCGGCGTTGTCCGCTGAGAGGCCACGCGTGTCTGGTGCTGTCGTTTGGCCAGTACCCCCGCCAGCGCCCCAAGCACCCCGGCATCGGCGATCTTCGCGAATTCGGCCTTGGTCACTCGCATCAGGGACGAGTCGCGTACCGCACGAACCGACGCGGACCGCGGCGCATCGAGCAGCACCCCGAGCTCCCCGACCACCTGACCACGGCCCAGCTCGGCCACCACTTCGTCCTTTGCGCCGTCGCCGGCGAGGACTTGCAGGCGGCCGCTGCGCACCACGTAGAGCGCATCGGACACATCGCCCGCGTGGAACAAATACGAGCCTGCTTGCAGCTCAATCTGTTGCGTGTCCGGCCTGGCAAACCGCAGAGCCTCCAGCAGGTTGACTTCGCGGGAAGTCTTGGGGGTCGGGGCCACTGCCGCGGCGGGTGAGGCCACCGGTGCGGGTCTCGGCGGCCGCCGCGCTCCCAACGGAGCCACCGGCGGCCCCGGCGGGGGTTCAACCGCAGCTGGGACTGGGCGGATGCGACCCAGCGACAGCGCCCCGATCCCCACCGCCACGAAACAGATCGCGGCCAACGCCCACCCGTGACGCAACGCCTCTTCGGCTGCGCCCGGTGCCGGTGTGCCGACCAGGATCACCAGCACCGCGACGCCGATGACGGCGCCAACCTGGCGGATGGTGCCGGTCACCGCCGAAGCGGTGGCGTAGCTGCCGCCCTTGGCCAGCCGGGCCAAGGCGGCACTGCCGAGCAGCGGGAAGGTAGCGCCCACCCCGATTCCCTGCAGTATCTGGCCGGGCAGCCATTCACCGAGGAAATCGGGCTGGGACCCGACAACCTTGAGATACCACAGCAGGCTGGCAGCCCAGATCAACGCGCCGATGCCGACGATGAAGCGGTAACCGTGCCGGTCGGCGACGCGGCCAAGCACCGCCGCGACGACGGCGGCGACCAGCGCGGCGGGGGCGACGGCCATGCCAGCCTCCAGCAGCGTGTAACCCCAGACGTAGTTGAGGAACAGCACGTGCGTCAGCAGATAGGCGTAGAAGCCGGCGCTGGCCACGGCGGTCAGCCCGGTGCCGGCCACGAACGACTGGATGCGCAACAGCGTGGGCTCGACCATCGGTGCCGGGTGGTGTCGTGAGCTCATCACAAACCCAACCATCGCGACCGCCGCGGCCAGCAATGACCCGCTGGTCGGCAGGCTGGCCCAACCCCAATCCGGGCCCTTGATCAATCCCAGCGTCAAAAGGCCCAGCGCGAAAGCCAGCAGCACCGCGCCGCTCACGTCGGGCACACGCCGACGTCCGGCGGCCCGGTTCTCCACCAGTGCCCGCCGAGCGGCCAGCACAGCGAATACCCCCAGCGGAAGGTTCACCAGGAACACCCACCGCCAGCCATCCGCCTCGATGAGGGCGCCACCGATCGGCGGGCCGAGGCCCGCGGCGATGGCCCCCGCCGCGCCCCACAGGTTGACCCCGTGCGCGCGCCGCTCGGCCGGGAAGGCCTCGACGACCAGCCCCAGCGAAGCCGGTACCAGAACCGCTGCGCCGATGCCTTGCAGCACACGGAACGCAACCAGTTCCCCGACGCTTTCGGCGATTGCGCACAGCCCGGACGCGACGGTGAACAACACCACCCCCAAGATGAACACCCGCTTGCGCCCCATCAGGTCGGCCAGCCTGCCGGCGGCCACCAGGAACGCCGCGAAAACAATGTTGTAGGCGTTGAGCACCCAGGACAGGTCACTGATGTCGCTGTGGAAGTGCCGCTGGATATCGGGGAACGCGACGTTGACGATCGTGGAGTCAAGGAAAGCGAGGAAGGCGCCGAACGCCGCCACCAGCAGCACCGCCGCCGAGGAGGGCTGGCGGCGTCGTCTGCTAGGGCCGACGGGCCCGGCGGCTATGACGGGCGCAGCATTGTTGGTGGCGACGGTGTGCACAGTCAAGGGGAACTCCACGTTCTTGAAGGGTCAGGGATATGTGACGCGTCAACGCCGTCGGTTCAACGGTGGACTTGTAGCGTGACGAGGCTTGGTGGCTTACCGGCGGCTAACTTGCAGAGCGATCCACGTCGGTCAGGTGGCTCGGCGCCGGCATGGCGGTTGGTGGGGTTGCAAATGTCGACCGGTCTGGCGGTCGTCGGCGGCGGCTCCAAAACCATCGGTCCACCCGCCGCAGAACCGCAAATGGGGCGGGATCCCGGAAGTCGATCCGCAGCGGTGCGGCGTGCGAAGCAACCATGTTCATGATTTGGCGGGCGGCCAGATAGCCGGAGCATGCCGCCTTCTCCATGGTCGGAACAAACAAGGTCAGGTCGGGTGAATAGATCACCTCACCGGCTAGCAAAAGGTTAGGCACTGAGGTGCAAATACCCGGGGAGCGGTGGCGCGCGCCCGGCATCAATACGGTAAGCGGCGAGAAATTCACCATGCGCTGCCCGCGCGCAGGCGCCGAGACAAGATGAGGAGGCAGCTCGCTCGCCACCTTTTCGTATTCGGCCTCGTCTAAGTGCTTCAGCTCGTGATCGATCCGCCAGCCCAAGACGTTCGATTTATCGAGGCCGCACTGCGTCAGGCACTCGGTCAAGATCTCATCGGGCGTACATTCACTCAATGGCCGATCAAAAACAGGTCCGGGCGTTTCCACATCACTCCAGGTTATTGACAGAACGTAGCGGGTTCCTTCCGGCAGGCGGACGTTTTTCCAGAAACCTTCTCCCTGCAGAACGCAGACCAGCGACCACTGGCTTTGCAGATGCGTAGTGACGACTCCAGGGCGGATGAACGGAGGCCACGTCGCGGGGAGGTCGCGCAGAAAACACTGGATTCCGTTCGATGCCTCAAGCGCAAGGGCGTGCTGCTGTGTGAGCTGAGGGAGATATCGCTTGACATGAGCTGATTTGGCCAGCTCTCGCAGCGTCAGATAGGGCACCGCGAGCAGGGCATAGTCGCAGGCAAACCGGCGGCCATCGGACGATATCAATGCGGTGACGCGACCGTCGTCGAACTCGAGATCGCCGACACGCGTGTTGAAGTGGATGTCCACGCCGAGCCTTGTCAGGTGACGAATCCAGGGATCGACCATGCGCTCGCTGGTCGGTCCATCCATCATCATGATCGCGGGCAGCTTTGCGTCGTTGAGGGCTGATGGACAATTACTTTTCAGGCGAAACAGCCCCTTGAGAACGATGGGCGCAATGGCCGCCGCTTCGGCACTGGTGCGCGCCGCGACGTAAATGCGCGGCACAGCAGAAAAGAATTCCTGCGCCTGGGCAGACTTGCGGCCGAGCTGCAGATAATCCGCATACGAGATATCGCCCAGCTCCGCCAAGAGTCGCTCTCGGCACATCCACAGCAGCCGTAGATGGGCGTAGAGGTAGTGGAGGACGTCGGTGGCCGGCACACCTCGTTGGGCCAGACCAACGATTACCATTGGGCCGCGCAACAAGATCCGGACAAGTTGCCGCGGCGGTTCGACTACCTTGCCTACGATCCGCGCGAAGGTTGGCCGCCGGCGTTGTAAGGCAACTGGCGCAGCGATTCGGCCAATCACGCCTTGCGCGGTAGCCGAAACCATGCTGACGCCGACCAGGTTGTCTAGCACGGTCCTGTCATGCTCGCTGGGTATACGCGAGAACAGCGTCAGCAGGGTTTGGTAAGTATCGGTGTAAACCCGCAAACTGTGCTCGGTCGGGTGGCCGTCCGCGAGACGTAAACTCTTGGCCTTGCCCCCAGCTTCGGATGCAGCTTCGCACAATGTGACTCGCACCCCGGCTTCGGCCAGGATCATGGCGGCAGCCAATCCCGCGATGCCAGCACCGGCAATCACGACGTGGGTATCGGCAGGCGACGGTTTCATCTGCAATAGGCCTCAAGGAACGATTCGGGCGGTACTGACGCGACCGTGGGCACATGCGGTCCACGGGAGAAAAGGTGCCGGCCTGGAAGCATTGACCCAAGACACGGCGGACGCTCTAACTCTGCCATTTGCTGGGTCCGCAGCCATCGGTGCGAACGCGTAAATGTGTCTGCGCGGCGGGTCGTAGGTGCGCCGGGCTATCGGTTGTCCATACGTACTTTGGCGGATATTTGGATCCATGCCGCAGCAGGCGCGGTAGTGTGCGCTTTAAAGCCGAGGCCGCCTGAATTCAAGCTGTCGTCCCGGGTGGATCCAACGCCGTGCGGCTATCCCGCATCATTCACTCCACGCGGAATGGTTGGGGACTCGCGGCGTTGCTCTTGGGGTCGATCATGATTTTTGCGTGCGCCTCGGGATCGCCGAGCGCATCGAATGCTGCCGCCACGCCGGGTAAACCGACCGTCCCGGTGATCAGCGGCGCGGCGTTGACCTTGCCGTCGGCCAGCATGTGCAACGTGTCGCGGAACTCTAACGGTGTGTAGCCGAGAACAAACCGCAGGTCGATCTCTTTGTTGATCGCCATCGCCGGCCGGATGTGGTCTGAGCCCATGCAGACGCCGACCACGACGACGCGCGAGAACAGCGGTGCGCTGGCGATGATGCCATCGATAATTCCCGGAACGCCAACACATTCGAAGATGACTGGACGCTTTGGCGTTGCGGCGCCAGCTGCTTCGGCAGCCCGCCAAAGGTGCCACCACGGCAGCCGCAGCCGCTGCAGTCTTTCGACCGTGGCGACTGCGAGGTCGAACGCGTCGAGGATGCTTTGCAGGTGTCTGTTTCCCTGTCCAAGGCCGGCGGCTACCGCATACGGTGAGTCCTGTACGGGATCGACGACGGAATCAGCGCCACAGGCGGTTGCGAGGGCACGACGGCAGGGTGAAAAGTCGCTTGCGATCACCGTGCGTACCCCGCGCGACTTCAGCATGCAGATCACCGCGAGGCCGATCGGACCGCACCCGATCACGATCGCGACGTCGCCCTTGCCCACCTCGCCGCGCCGGACGGCGTGCCATCCGACGGCCATGGGCTCGGTCAGCGCGGCTATCTCGGGCGCCAGCCCGTTCGGGACAGGAAACGTCAGCGACTGCTCGACGACGAGCCGCTCGGCGTAGGCGCCCGGCGCCATTGTCGAAAGCCCGATCCCGTGCACCTCTTTGTTGCCACGCCGCAGCAGCGGCATGGCGACGACCGGGGTGCCGCGCCTAGGGGTCCTGCGGGTGCCCGGACCGTAATCGACCACCTCGCCACAGAACTCGTGTCCGAACACCACTTGCTGATTCGATCGCATGAAGGCGTGGTAGCCAGATTCGGCCATCACGTCGGCCAGTTCATCACAGTGCAAGCGGGCATGCAGGTCCGATCCGCAGATGCCGCACCGCAGCACATCGAGCAACAGTTGACCCTTGGCCGGCGCCGGGGACGGCCGGTCGACTACCTCAAGCTTTGCGTTGGTGCAGGTCACCGCCTTCATCGCGTAGGTCCTCTCGATCCGACAGCAAGCGGCCTGAACGTGCGCCGTGGCGGGGCTGTCACCATGGACTACGTGGCCACCGCTATTGTGGTGACGCTGGTCATCCTCCTGGGCGTCGGGATCGTCGTCAACGAACTGCTCCGGCTGAAGCAGTGGTTGAAGAATTCGCGCCCCGATGCGGAACCGGCGGAACCTCCCGACGGCAGTTAGCTGCCCAGGCCGCGCAGGGCCGTGACGGTGTCGGCCACGGTGTCGCGCGGATCGCGGTAGGTGATGCCTAGTTCTTTTTCGCTCGGCGAATCGTCGGACTCCGGCATCTGTGTGTAGTACTGCATACCTGCCGCGGTGAACGGAGTATTGAAAGGCAGATAGGGCCCGGCTTGATCCAGCACCGATCCCGCGACACGCAGCGCGGAATCGGGCACCGGGACGGGCAGCATCGTGGTGCCGGCGACCTCGCCCAGAATTTTCGCGAGCTCGGGCACCGGAATCCGATGACCTCCCGCAGTGTAGCGGCGCGGCCCACGCCCGGATTCCAACAACGCCGCGTGCAGTGCCGCCACATCTCGGACGTCGACGATCAACCACGCCGCGCCGCGCCCGGGAATGACATGCATCCACAATGCGGACCGGACACCCTCCCCGGCTTCACCGAATTGATCGCCCACCGGCGGGCCGAGGACCATGCCAGGATAAGTGATGTTCACCGGTGCGCCGGCGTCCTGAAGACCGCGCGCATAGATTTCGATCTGCGCTTTGGATTGTCCGTATCCATCCGTCCCACCGGCAACCGGCAGATCAGCGGCCAGCGTCTTTAGGTCGGGACGAAACAGCGCCGTGAAGCTCGACACATGCACGATCGGATCCAGTCCGAGCTCGACGGCTTGACCGAGAACATTTTGGGCGCCCGCCATGTTCGTCCTTAGCATCCGCGAAGTCTCACGCGGGTCGGTTGCCACCAGCGCGGCGCTGTGCACGACGGCGTCGCATCCGTTCAACGCCTCCCGTACCGAATCGCGGTCGGATATGTCTGCAACCGCAAAGTCCGACACGTCGACGCCCAGTTTCGCGACAGACGTCTTCAGCCGTGCGGGATTTCGCACCAGGAACCGGACGGAGCGGCCCGCGTCAGCGATGGCTTTGGCAGTCCACCCGCCCACAAATCCCGTACCGCCGGTGACCAGAACGCGCATGGTGGCATTCTGCATTGGATCACCGCCCAGCTCTCGCTGGGGTGGCAGCGCAGTTCTGGCTACAGGCGGCTGGCGGCGAAATTCGCGCCCTGGCCTACCATGCCGTTCACCGCGTACAGGCCATGCGCGACCGGGCTGTTGCCGTCGCCACAAATCGAGTCGCCATCGGCACACAACTGAAGCGTTTTCGGCTGGTACAGGGGACCGATGGCGATCGGCGGCGCGCCGTACTGGCCCAGGAATTGAGCCGACGGTGCGCCGAACAGAGTGACCGCGGCGACGTGGTTTGCTACCTCCGGGGCCATCGGTGCCGGTACCGCCTGCACGGGTACACCCGGCGGTACCACAGCCGAGGTGACATACCCGGCCACCGCCGCACCTTGGGAGTATCCACCGAGCACTTGCCTGGTCTGGGGACAGCTCGTCGCCATTGACTGGATATGAGAGCCCGCGTCGCGAATTCCGTCGATGACCGTCTTAGGGAAGTCGCTGCTGGCAAAGTCGTTACTGGCGGGGTAGTTAACGGCGTAGACCCCGAGTGACTTGGCGCCAACCTGGGAACGCAGTGCGTCGACGAACAGTCCTCCGACGCTGCCAACACCAGGTGGCTCCCCGGTGCCACGGGCAAACACCACCTCGACGTCGGGACACGGTTCGGCGGAGACCATCGGAACGTGCGCACTCAGTAGTGCAGGAGTGGTCACTGCCGCTGCTGTGCCCGCCACCACCGCAAGCCGGCGAGCCCATCTGATGACATCCATTTTGCAACCCAACCTTCGCAAGCCCGATCTCGATGCTAGTTGGAGATCGGGGAGGCTTCTCGTCTTCTGACGGGAAAGCGCTAGCCCGCGACAGTGAATCCGACAACGTGACAGGCCGACATTGCGTCGCAGGGTTCACAGCCGGCGCTACAGCACCGGACCGCGGCTATTCGTCGACCTTGGCGACCTGGACACCGCTGCGAGTGCGCCGACGTCGATGTGAGGTTTTGCCGGTGGGGCGGCGATTCCGTAACCCGCCCCGGGGCTCCTCGGCGGTGGCGGTCTCTGCTGCCGGAGCTTCCCGGGTCGCCGACTCGGGTTCACCTCCCGGGCTTTCTATGCTTTCTGGCGGAGCTTCGACGGCCTCCTCGTCCTCCTGCGCCGCCAGCTCCGTGTTCTCGGCTTCTTCGGCGGCTTCCGGCTCAGCCTCGTCGCCCTTGGCCGTCTTCTTGCGGCGAAGGCGTCGCTGCTTGGGTTTCTTCGGCTTGAGCGGCTTCGGCGGTGGCGGCGGCAGCTCGGCGACAAACGACAGGTAGAACCCGAAGAACCCGAGCACCGCGATCGCGGCGGCAGCTCCGTAGATCCCGAACAACCACTGCCCGGCGGCATCCAGGCTGAGCCAGACCTCGCTAATCGCCGTGCCGACGATCAGCGCGCCGGCCAGCACATGAGCCATGATCGACCAGATTCGCATTGACAGCGCCAGCTGCGGGGTGCCCAGCTCCGGCTTGCGGGTGCGCAGCAAAGTGAATACCACCGGCAGTGCGGCCAGACCGATCAACGCGCCCGTGGCAATCCGGAGCCCAGTCCCCAGCGAGTGTCCGGTGTCACCCATCAGCTCAGGCCAACGGGGCAATACGAAATAGAAGTAGAGGACGCCGGCGCCAATCGAAAACGACGCGTGCCACAGCACGGCGACCTTGCGCCCCATACCCCTCCTTAGGCTGGTGAACCGAGCCGGTGAGAAGCCGACCAGTCCACATTGTTCCCGTCCGCGTTCCCGTCCGCGCTGCGGACCACCTGGCGGAGGATGCGGGATTTGAACCCGCGAGGGCTGTTAACCCAACCCGCGTTCCAGGCGAGCGCCATAGGCCACTAGGCGAATCCTCCGCAGCATATGGTAGCCCGCTGAGTCCGTCCCGGGCGTTCCAGCCCAGGTATTAGACTCGCGGTGGACCCCGCGTGGCGTCTATCCTGTGAACTCCCCCAGGGCCGGAAGGCAGCAAGGGTCAACGGGCTCTGTCGGGTGCGCGGGGTCCCCTTCAGCCGGGGCACTGACTGGACCTCGGTATACCCACGGTTTTCGACTCGGCGAAAGGGCCCATGGTGTCGTTCGACTCTCTTAGCCCCCAAGAGCTAGCGGCACTACACGCACGCCATCAGCAGGATTATGCGGCGCTTCAGGGCATGAAGCTGGCTCTGGATCTCACCCGCGGCAAACCATCCGCAGAGCAGCTCGACCTGTCGAACCAGCTGCTGAGCTTGCCCGGAGACGACTACCGCGACCCGGAGGGCACCGACACCCGCAACTATGGCGGCCAGCACGGCCTGCCGGGCCTGCGGGCTATCTTCGCCGAACTGCTCGGCATCGCAGTGCCCAACCTGATCGCGGGCAACAACTCCAGCCTGGAATTGATGCACGACATCGTCGCCTTCTCCATGTTGTATGGCGGCGTGGACTCGCCGCGGCCTTGGATTCAGGAGCAGGACGGCATCAAATTCCTGTGCCCGGTCCCCGGCTATGACCGGCACTTTGCCATCACCGAGACCATGGGCATCGAGATGATCCCGATACCCGTGCTGCAGGATGGGCCCGACGTCGATCTGATCGAAGAACTGGTTGCCGTCGACCCATCCATCAAGGGGATGTGGACGGTACCGGTCTTTGGCAACCCTTCGGGCGTCACCTATTCCTGGGAAACGGTTCGCCGACTCGTCCAGATGCGGACGGCGGCACCTGACTTCCGCTTGTTCTGGGACAACGCGTATGCGGTGCATACCCTGACGCTGGATTTCCCGCGCCAGGTCGACGTGCTCGGGCTGGCCGCCAAGGCCGGCAACCCCAACCGACCCTACGTCTTCGCGTCCACCTCGAAGATCACCTTCGCCGGCGGCGGTGTCAGCTTCTTCGGTGGATCGTTAGGCAACATCGCCTGGTATCTGCAGTACGCCGGGAAGAAGTCGATCGGCCCGGACAAGGTCAACCAGCTGCGGCATCTACGCTTCTTCGGCGACGCCGATGGGGTACGTCTACACATGTTGCGTCACCAGCAGATACTGGCGCCGAAATTCGCGTTGGTGGCCGAAGTTCTGGATCAGCGGCTAAGCGAGTCCAAGATCGCCTCCTGGACCGAGCCCAAGGGTGGCTACTTCATCAGCCTCGACGTGTTGCCTGGCACCGCGCGCCGGACCGTAGCCTTGGCTAAGGACGTTGGTATCGCGGTGACCGAGGCGGGGGCGTCGTTCCCGTATCGAAAGGATCCGGACGACAAGAACATCCGGATCGCGCCGTCGTTTCCGTCGGTACCGGACCTGCGCAACGCGGTTGACGGGTTGGCGACCTGCGCGCTGTTGGCGGCAACCGAGGCATTGCTTGACCAGGGACTGGCCTCCTCGACGCCGAACGTGCGCTGAGAGCGGGAACCCGCGCGCCGAAATCACGCCGAACGTTCACATTCGACGCTGCGAACACACTCGTCGCCTAGGGTCGGTAGCCTGCTGAGGTGGCTCTCTACCGCAAGTACCGACCGGCAAGCTTCGCGGAGGTGGTGGGGCAGGAGCACGTCACCGCGCCGCTGTCGGTGGCGCTGGATGCCGGCCGGATCAACCACGCGTACCTGTTCTCTGGGCCGCGTGGCTGCGGAAAGACGTCGTCAGCGCGTATCCTGGCGCGGTCGTTGAACTGTGCGCAGGGTCCTACCGCCAACCCGTGCGGGGTCTGCGAATCCTGCGTTTCGTTGGCGCCCAACGCCCCCGGCAGCATCGACGTGGTAGAGCTGGATGCCGCCAGCCACGGCGGCGTGGACGACACCCGCGAGCTGCGGGACCGCGCGTTCTATGCGCCGGTCCAGTCACGGTACCGGGTATTTATCGTCGACGAGGCGCACATGGTGACCACCGCGGGATTCAACGCGCTGCTCAAGATCGTGGAGGAACCGCCCGAACACCTGATCTTCATATTCGCCACCACTGAACCGGAGAAGGTACTGCCGACGATTCGGTCGCGCACTCATCACTACCCGTTCCGGCTGCTGCCGCCGCGCACTATGCGGGCGTTGCTCGCGCGGATCTGCGAGCAGGAGGGCGTCGTCGTCGACGATGCGGTGTACCCGTTGGTGATCCGGGCCGGCGGAGGTTCCCCACGGGATACGCTCTCGGTGCTGGACCAATTGCTGGCTGGGGCCGCGGACACCCACGTGACCTACACCCGGGCGCTGGGGCTGCTGGGTGTCACCGATGTCGCCTTGATCGACGACGCGGTCGACGCACTGGCCGCTTGCGATGCGGCCGCATTGTTCGGGGCGATCGAATCGGTGATCGATGGCGGACATGACCCTCGGCGTTTCGCTACCGATCTGCTGGAGCGATTCCGCGACCTGATTGTGCTGCAATCGGTTCCCGACGCGGCATCTCGCGGGGTGGTGGATGCGCCCGAAGACGCGCTGGATCGGATGCGCGAGCAAGCCGCCCGGATCGGGCCGGCGACCCTGACCCGATATGCCGAGGTGGTGCAGGCCGGGCTAGGCGAGATGCGCGGTGCGACCGCGCCGCGTCTGCTGCTGGAAGTGGTTTGCGCGCGACTGCTGCTGCCCTCGGCGAGCGACGCCGAATCGGCACTGTTGCAGCGGGTCGAACGGATCGAGACCCGGTTGGACATGTCGATCCCGGCGCCGCAAGCCGTACCACGCCCGTCGGCTGCGGCTGCCGAGCCGAAACACCAGCCCGCGCGTGAACCGAGACCGGTGCCGGCCCCCACACCGGCCTCGAGCGAACCCACCGTGGCCGCGGTTCGGTCCATGTGGCCGACGGTGCGCGACAAGGTGCGCCTGCGCAGCCGTACCACCGAGGTCATGCTGGCGGGTGCCACCGTCCGTGCGCTAGAGGACAACACGCTGGTGCTGACCCACGAATCGGCGCCGCTGGCGCGGCGGCTGTCCGAACAGCGCAACGCCGATGTCCTCGCCGAGGCGCTCAAAGACGCGCTGGGAGTCAACTGGCGGGTGCGATGTGAGACCGGTGAACCGGCTGCGGCGGCATCACCCGTCGGCGGGGGAGCGAACGTGGCGACCGCCAAGGCCGTAAACCCTGCCCCCACAGCGAATTCCACTCAGCGCGACGAGGAGGAGCACATGCTCGCCGAAGCCGGCCGTGGTGGCGACCCGTCGCCGCGTCGCGACCCGGAAGAGGTTGCACTCGAGCTGCTGCAGAACGAGCTGGGCGCGCGCCGGATAGACAACGCCTAGGGCTGCCACCAGGGCCGCAGTGGCAAGCTGTCGTCGCCCCGGGGGTCCACCTTGGTCGCCAATACGTGATGTAGCTGCAGGTTGTTTCGTTCGAAGGCCACCCGCGAAGCCGCCATGTACAGGCCCCACACCTTGGCGGTCGGCAGACCGACCTCGGCGACCGCGTCGTCCCAGTGTTCGACGAGGTTGCCGCACCAGTCGCGCAGCGTCATCGCGTAGTGATGGCGGAAGTTCTCCTCGTGCAGCACTTCCAAGCCGACCTGCTGGATCTCGGTGGTAATACGTCCCGAGCCCGTCAGCTCCCCGTCGGGGAAAACGTAACGGTCGGTGAACCCGCCGGCAAAGGACGTCGACCTGTTGTCGTGGCGGGTGATGCAGTGATTGAGGAGCAAGCCGCCGGTGCGCAACTTCGACTTGAGAAACCCGAAGTAGAACGGGTAATTCTTGACGCCGATGTGCTCGGTTAGCCCGATCGAAGAAACGGCGTCGAAACCGGTCTCGGCTACGTCGCGGTAGTCGGAATGCCGCACCTGCGCGAGGTCGCTCAATCCCTCGTCCTCGACTGCTTTCTGGCCCCACTTGGCCTGCTCGGCCGAGAGCGTGGCGCCGATCACCCGGACACCGCGTCGGGCGGCGTAGCGCACCATGCCGCCCCAGCCGCAGCCGACGTCGAGTAGCCGGTCACCCGGCTCTAGCCGTAGCTTTTCGAAAATGAGTCGGTATTTGTTCTCTTGGGCCTGCTCCAGCGAAGCCTCAGCGTTCGGAAACACCGCGCACGTGTAGGTCATCGATGGCCCGAGCACCCACTCGTAGAAGCTGTTGGAGACGTCGTAGTGGTGATGGATAGCCTCGGCGTCACGGGTCTTGCTGTGCAGCAAGCCATTAGCTATTCGACGCCACCGGGGTCGCGCCTCCTGGGGTGGCGGCGCGATGGGCAGTAAGTGCTCAACGCCGATCGAGCGCACCACATTAGCCAGCACCCGCGCCGACGGCCGTTTGAAGTCGACCCTTTCGGTCAGCGTTTTGAGCAGTTCGTACGGATCGCCGGGATGTACTCCGTGTGCCTGTAGGTCACCCGACACGTAAGCGCGGGCCAGGCCGAGTTCGCCGGGAGCGGTAGCTAAGTAGGTGGCGCCGCGGGGCGTCCGAAGATCCAGGCCCAGTGTGGCGTCGTCTTGTCCCGCGGTGCTGCCGTCATACGCGGTGAACTTCAGCGGGTGTTGCCCGGTCGCGGTGAAGATCTCCAGGATCTCGGCCATGCTGAGTCTGCCCGTTGTCATCGTCGTTGCACCGCCTTTGCGTAAAGATCGAGGAGACGCGAATCGGGATCGTAGGCTTTCTTCACAGTGTTGTAAGTCTCGCCGCCGTAGAGCTCGTCGAACTCCTCGCGGGTATAGAAGGAGTCGGAGTAGAGCGACTTGTGCCCGTCGAGCGCACTCACCTTGTTCTCGATCTTGCGGTTGGTGGCGCCCTCGGTGGCGCCAACCGGCACCGACGACCAGAACCCGATGTTGACATAGCTACGGTCAGGCCGGATCGGGTACAGCGGCCAGCCGGCGTGATCGCGTAGCCGCAACGGGCACAACCAGATTGGCGAAATGGGCACGTTTTCCCCGAACCACTCCAGAAACTCGCAGGTCCGTTCGATCGGCACTTCGATATCCTGCACCACCCGTTCACGCGCGGGACGACCCCTGCTGTTCTCGAACCGGTCGGCGATCCCGAAGCGCTGATCGAGCGCCATCAACCTCCAGTAGACACTGCTACGCCGGTAGCGCCGCGGCCACCAGCGGCGCAGCCGCGGGTTTTGGGCACCAAACGATCGTGAGCACCAGAACCAATCGGTGTCCCAGCGCCAGAAGTAATCGTGGATGGTCAACCGGTCTTCCTTGATTCCCGCCTCGTGTTGGATCGACCGGTAGTAGATGTCTTGTCCGGTGTAGTCGCTGACCGGGCCCGGTACGCTCGTCTGCATGCCGATGCACAGGTAGCTTTCGTCAGCGCTGAAAACCACCCCGTCGAGATAGTCCACCGATTCGCCGTCCAGTCCGCCGGTGTCGATGATGCGCTCCATTGCGGCCACCATCGCCGTCAACGAGCTAAATCGGATGTGCCGCAGCGCGACAAACGGCCGGACCGGCTCCAGCTGGATTCGAAGCCGGGTTGAATAGCCCAGTGTCCCATACGAGTTAGGGAATGCACGGTACAAGTCGGAGTGCTGTCCGGGCGAAACGGTGAGAAGTTCTCCTGCGCCGGTGAGGATATCCATCTCCAGCACCGACTCGTGGGGCAGGCCGTTGCGGAACGACGCCGACTCGATACCCAAGCCGGTGACCGCACCGCCCAGTGTGATCGTCCTCAGCTGCGGAACCACCAATGGCGACAGACCGTAGTGCAGTGTCGCGGCGATTAGGTCCTCGTATGTGCACATGCCGGCCACGTCGGCGGTGCGGGCCTCGGGATCGATACCGATGACACCGGTCAGTCCCGATGCGTCCAGGCCGCGCGCATCGTGTTTGACTCGGGCGCGGAACAGATTTGAGGTGGGCTTGGCAAGCCGGATGGATGCAGTCGCGGGGATGGATCGATAGCTCGCCAGCAACCGCTCGACGCCGCAGGCGTAAGCCGACTGTGCAGATCCAGGGACAGGCACCGCATATACCCTAGTCCTCGACAACTGCCCCTGCATCCGGGTGCGGGCGGTGCAGCAATCACAAACGAAGGAGTCCGGCCCTGATGGGACAGGTGAGCGCAGCCAGCACGATCTTGATCAATGCTGAGCCCACGGCCACACTCGACGCGCTGGCCGACTATGAGACCGTCCGTCCTAAAATCCTGTCCCCGCACTACAGCGAGTACCAGGTGCTTGAGGGCGGCAAGGGGCGGGGCACAGTCGCCAAGTGGCGGCTGCAGGCGACGCAGTCGCGTGTTCGCGATGTGCAGGTGAACGTGGACGTTGCCGGGCACACCGTCATCGAGAAGGACGTGAATTCGTCCATGGTCACCAACTGGACGGTCGCTCCCGCCGGACCCGGTTCCAGCGTCACGGTGAAGACCACCTGGACCGGCGCGGGCGGGGTCAAGGGTTTCTTCGAGCAGACCTTTGCGCCGCTGGGGCTGAAGAAGATCCAGGCCGAGGTGCTGTCCAACCTCAAGACCGAACTCGAGGGTGACGCCTGACGACGATGCGGGGCGCGGTGGGGGTGCCGCCTGTGTGCGGGGCTAACGCGCCTGGCCCTGGGTGGCCAGGAAGCCGGCGACGCCGCGAACCAGGGCGTTGGCGTATTTTTGCCTGCCCTCGGCGGACTCCATCAGCGCCGAGTCCGCGGGGTTCTTCATGTTGCCCAACTCGACCAGGATCGACGGATATTGGGCTAGGTTCAGGCCGGCCAAGTCCGAACGTCCGTACAGGCCGTCCTGGCCGATGTAGTTCGCCTTCGGAATGCCCGAGGCCTGCAGCTGGTCGCGCATGATTCGAGCGAACTGAACCGAGGGACCGGCCTGTATCGCGTTGAGCGGCGGGGCCGAGTAGTTGACGTGGAATCCGCGGCCAGACGCCGGTCCGCCGTCGGCGTGCAGGCTGACGATCGCGTTGGGGCGCAACGCGTTGGCCATGTTGGCGCGCTCATCGACACACGGTCCGAGCGCGTTGTCGTTGCCACGTGACAGGGCGGTCCGAACCCCCAGTGCGTTCAACGCGGCCCGCAGCCGCAGCCCGGTTTCCCAGGTGAAGGTGTGCTCCGGGTAGCCGCTGTTGGTTGACGTTCCGCTGGCCTGGCAGTTCTTGGTGCCGCCGCGACCGGTGGGTACCTGGCGGCCGATCGATGCGTCGTTGGCTCCGTTGTGGCCGGGGTCGATGAAGACGACCATGCCGGCGATGTTGGCGGGGGTTGCGCTCGCGGACGAGATGATCGGCGTCGCTGCTGCGACGAGTACCCCGACTATCATGGCGAACCCGACACGCGGGCCAACTCGTAGGTCCACGGCGCAAAGGTAACGCGGCGCGGTCTAGGCTGAATGTTCCGAATCGCCCGACAACCACAGGCGAAACCAACTCGAGACCAAGATGCTAGGGGACTGTCATGCAACCCGGAGGCGACATGTCGGCGCTGCTCGCTCAGGCGCAGCAGATGCAGCAAAAGCTCCTGGAGGCCCAGCAACAGCTGGCGAACTCTGAGGTGCACGGTCAAGCCGGTGGGGGCTTGGTCAAGGTCGTCGTCAAAGGCAGCGGGGAGGTGATCGGCGTGACGATCGACCCCAAGGTCGTCGATCCCGACGACATCGAGACCTTGCAAGACCTGATCGTCGGTGCGATGCGGGACGCGTCCCAGCAGGTGACGAAGATGGCGCAGGAACGGCTGGGTGCATTGGCCGGCGCGATGCGCCCGCCGGCACCACCGGCTGCGCCGCCGGGAGCGCCAGGTATGCCGGGTATGCCGGGTATGCCGGGTGCGCCGGGCGCACCACCTGTACCAGGGATCTGACCTGCACCGACATGTTTGAGGGACCCGTCCAGGACCTGATTGACGAACTCGGCAAGTTGCCGGGGATCGGACCCAAGAGTGCGCAGCGAATCGCCTTCCACCTGTTGTCGGTAGAACCGTCGGACATCGACCGGCTGACCGGTGTGCTGGCGAAGGTTCGGGACGGCGTGCGATTCTGCGCGGTGTGTGGGAATGTCTCTGACAACGAGCGTTGCAGAATCTGCTCTGATATCCGTCGCGATGCGTCCGTGGTGTGCATTGTCGAGGAACCCAAAGACATCCAGGCCGTCGAGCGCACCCGCGAGTTCCGGGGTCGCTATCACGTCCTGGGCGGGGCGCTTGACCCGCTGTCCGGAATTGGGCCGGATCAGCTGCGGATCCGCGAACTGCTGAGCCGCATCGGGGAACGGGTCGACGACGTCGACGTCACCGAGGTCATCATCGCCACCGACCCCAACACCGAGGGCGAGGCGACGGCCACCTACCTGGTGCGAATGCTGCGCGACATCCCCGGCCTGACCGTCACGCGGATCGCGTCCGGGCTGCCGATGGGCGGTGACCTGGAATTCGCCGACGAGCTCACCCTGGGCCGAGCGCTCGCCGGCCGCCGCGTGCTCGCCTGATTCGCCGACATCCGACTTTCGCCGAGATCAACGTTCTGCAGGCCGCTACTCGCACCTTGCCTGCAAAATGTTGATCTCACGGATGTCGGTGCGGAGTGCCAGCATGTCCGTCATGGGCGACGTCTTCATCGGCAGCGAGGCCATCACCGCTGGTCGCCTGACCAGGCACGAGCTGCAACGTTGGTATCAGCCGATGTTCCGCGGTGTGTACGTCTCGAGGCGCTCAGTGCCCACACTTCGGGATCGCACGGTTGGCGCCTGGCTCGCCACGAGGCGCCATGGCGTCATAGCTGGTAATGCGGCCTCTGCGCTGCATGGTGCTCAGTGGGTAGACGTCGACGTGGCCATCGAGCTGATTTCTCCCACTACCCGCCCGCAGCACGGTCTTGTCATACGCCGTGAGACCTTGTGCGACGACGAGATCACCAGGGTGGTGGGCCTGCCGGTCACCACACTGGCGCGGACGGCATACGACCTCGGCCGCCATCTGTCCCGCGGCGAAGCCGTGGCCCGTCTCGATGCCCTCATGCGTGCCACCCCGTTTTCCCGCGACGACGTGCTTCTGTTGGCCAAGCGTCACGCGGGCGCCCGAGGTGTCCGCTGGTTGCGTGACGTGCTGCCCCTTGTTGACGGCGGCGCCGCGTCGTCCAAGGAGACCTGGCTGCGGCTGTTGTTGATCGACGCCGGCCTGCCGGTCCCCACGACGCAAATTCCGGTGGTCCACCGCTGGCGCAACGTTGGCGTGCTCGACATGGGCTGGGAGAAATACATGGTGGCCGCCGAGTACGACGGTGATCAGCATCGCAGCGACCGCGGTCGCTACGTGAAAGACCAGCGGCGGCTCCGCAAGCTGGCCGAGTTGGGCTGGATCGTCATTCGCGTGATCGCCGAGGACAACCCCGACGACGTGGTGAACCGCGTGCGTGCCGCTCTGCTGGCCAGGGGATGGCGGCCCTAAGGCCCCACCTAACGCGCGGATAGCCGTTCGCGGCGCAGCAGGTCCACCTCGGGCAAATCCAGCGGCGCCAGCTCCCCAACCACCTTGCTCAGCAGCAGGTCGGCAAGCTCCGGGTTGCGGGCCAGGCACGGCCCGTGCATGTAGGTCGCGACCACGCTGCCCGCAACCGCGCCATCAAAACTGTCGCCGGCCCGGTTGCCGGCTCCCTTGACCACCGCGCCCAAGGGCGACGTTCCGGGCCCGAGGACGGTGCCGCCGCGGTGGTTCTCAAAACCGGTCAAGGGTTGGGTCAAACCGGCCAGCAACGGCTTGCTGACCAACTCGCCGATGGTGCGCGCATCCTGCGGTGACGTGGTCACATCCAGCAACCCCACGCCGTCGACCCGGTCTCCCGACGACGTCTCGTACCAGTGCCCAAGCACCTGGATGGCCGCGCAGATCGCCAATACTGGAGCACCCCGGCCCGCCGCGCGTTGCAGGCCCGGATATCGACGTAGGTGCCGGGTGGCCAGCCGCTGCGCGTAGTCCTCCGCTCCGCCCAGCGTGTAGAGGTCCAGCGAATCCGGCACCGGATCGGCCAGCGTGATCTCGACGATCTCGGCGGCGATGCCGCGCAGCAGCAGCCGCTGTCGTAGCACCACGGCGTTGCCGCCGTCGCCGTAGGTGCCCATCACGTCGGGCAGCACGAGCCCGATCCGCACCACAGAATCAGCCACGACGCGCCAATGCTCGTTGCAGCTGCAGGAACGCGGTGTAGTTGGCGACGACCTCCACCCGCCCGGGTGGGCATGAGGCGATGGCGGCCACGGTGTCGTGCACCAGGGTGTGTTCGACGCCTGCGTATCCGAGGCGAACCGCCAAATCGGTGCCGCGCTCCCCGGCGGCTACCACTCGGGTCTTCTCGAAGTGCTCGAAGCGCACGTCCCACAACCAGGACAGGTCCTCGCCGTCGGGCACCCGCCCGTTGACCGCGATGACCACCCCGGCCGCATGCGTGTCGACCATCGCCAGCGCTTCCTGCCAGCCGGCCGGATTTTTGGCCAGCAGGATCCGGGCTTGGTGCGCGCCGATACGAACGGTCCGGTAGCGCCCGGCGACCTCGTCGACCTGGTAGACGGCGGCGACGGCCACAGCCGGATCGGCGCCCAGGGCGACTGCGGCGGCCACGGCTTGGGCGGCGTTGCCGCGATTCACCGAGCCTGGCAGCGCCAGCCGCATCGGCAGCGCCAGCCCGTCGGGCCCATACAGCGTGGCGTCGTCGAACCACCAGTGCGGGGCGGGCCGCTTGAAGTCGGCGCCGGTGGAGTACCAGTGGTCTTCCTGAGAGGGGGCGTTGCGAACGATGACCTCGCCGCTGCGCGGACAGCTGACCGAATCGTTTGACCACGCGCCGCCGGCAGCCACCCAAACGACGTTGGGGCTGTCGTAGGCGGCCGAGGTCATCAGCACGTCGTCGCAGTTGGCGACCACGACAGCGTCGGGGTGCCGGGCCAGCCCGGCCCGCAGTGTGCGTTCGATGACGTTGATCTCGCCGACCCGGTCCAGCTGGTCTCGGGAGAGGTTGAGCAAGACGACGACGGCGGGATCGACGGAATCGGAGATGTGCGGTACGTGCATCTCGTCGACTTCCAGCACCGCCAGCTCGGCGTCGCGGTGAGCGGCGAGCGCGGCCACCAGGCCGGCGTCCATGTTGGCGCCCTCGGCGTTGGTGGCCACGGCTCCCAACGTGCCCAGCGCGGCCGCGGTCATCCGTGTGGTGGTCGACTTGCCGTTGGTGCCGGTGACGACGACGGTGCGCCGGCCCATCCCGAGTTGGCGCAGGATCGAGCGGTCCAGGGTCATGGCGACCAGACCGCCGATCATCGCTCCGGCGCCGCGACCGGTGACCCGCGACGCCCAGCGTGCGCCCGCGCCGGCGGCTAGGGCCAGGCGTGCCCGGGTGGTTACCACCCGGGCAGTTTACGGGCGATCGCAAGCTCGGCGCTTGTCGCCGAGTGCGGCGGGTCGCCCGCGTTGGATTCAGGGCGATCGCAAGCTCGGCGCTTGTCGCCGGGTGCGGCGGGTCGCCCGCGTCCGGGTTTTACGGGCCGACACGATGCGTAGCGACCAGGTGATGTCGCTCGGACGTGTCATCCTCGTCTTGTGAGCCACACCTGGGGACGGCCAGCCAGCCACCAGGATCGGGGTTGGGCCGTCATCGACGTCGAGACCTCGGGCTTTCGGCCGGGCCAGGCCCGGATCATCAGCCTTGCGGTGCTCGGCCTGGACGCCGCCGGCCGACTAGAGCAATCCGTGGTCAGCCTGCTAAATCCCAAGGTGGACCCGGGCCCCACCCACGTGCACGGCCTGACCGCCGCCATGCTCGATGACCAGCCACAGTTCGCCGATATCGCCGGTGAGGTTGTCGACGTGCTGCGCGGGCGCACTCTGGTCGCGCACAATGTCGCGTTCGACTATGCGTTTCTCGCTGCGGAGGCCGAGATCGCCGAGGCCGAACTCCCGGTTGACTTCGTCATGTGCACGGTCGAGCTGGCCCGCCGGCTGCAGCTTGGCGTCGACAATCTGCGGCTGGAGACACTTGCCGCGCATTGGGGTGTGCCCCAGCAACGGCCGCACGACGCATTCGACGACGCCCGGGTATTGACCGGGATACTGGCAGCTGCCCTAGAGAGTGCGCGCGAACTCGACGTCTGGCTGCCGGTGCACCCGGTGACACGGCGCCGGTGGCCCAACGGCCGGGTGACTCACGACGAGCTGCGACCGCTGAAGGCCTTGGCAGCCCGGATGGCCTGCCGCTACCTCAACCCGGGCCGGTATGTCCAGGGCCGCCCGCTGGTCCAGGGCATGCGGGTGGGGCTGGCGGCCGAGGTAAAACGGACCCACGAGGAACTCGTCGAACGGATTCTGCACGCCGGGCTGGCCTACAGCGACGTCGTAGACCGGGATACCTCACTGGTGGTCTGCAACGCGACCGCCCCCGAACACGGCAAGGGCTATCACGCCCTGCAGCTGGGGGTTCCGGTGATGCCTGAAGCGCGATTCATGGAGTGCATCGGTGCCGTCGTCGGGGGCGCTAGCGTGGAGGACTTCACCGACGTCGCTCCCGTCGAAAAGCAGTTAGCGTTGTTCTGAAACTGCGAGCGGAACGTCACCGCGAAAAATCACGCCGCGGACCCCGACCCTAGTTCAGCGCCGTCCTAGCGTGCCGCCCGGTTGACCGCCGACACCACGGCGCGCAGCGACGCGGTGGTGATTGACGGCGCGATACCGACACCCCACACCGTCTTACTCGTCACGGGGTCCGATGCGTGCCGACCCGCTTCGCCCGGCTGCGCCGGGCTCGCGATCGTCACGGGGTCCGATGCGTGCCGACCCGCTTCGCCCGGCTGCGCCGGGCTCGCGATCGTCACGGAGGCCTCCACATACGCGGCGGCCTGAGCGTCGTCGCCGGCGCTCATCGCGTGCTCGTAGTAGTCGAGCACGGCCACGTCAAACCCGACATCGGCCAGCGCA
Source organism: Mycobacterium canetti CIPT 140010059 (assembly GCF_000253375.1). Taxonomy (NCBI): domain Bacteria; kingdom Bacillati; phylum Actinomycetota; class Actinomycetes; order Mycobacteriales; family Mycobacteriaceae; genus Mycobacterium; species Mycobacterium canetti. The sequence continues at coordinate 4,224,876 of NC_015848.1, read as the reverse complement.
TGGACGAACGCGGCCAGCGGACCGTTACCGGACCCGCTGATCTCGGTCTCCACGCCGTTGATCTTGACGGTCGCCATGATGCTGGTCGTGCCGCCGTCGTCGTCGGCAGCGTCCACATGTTGCCTCATCCGCTCCAAAGGCCGCACCGGGGCCAGATACTCCTCGGCGAACGCATCCCACATCTCCTTGGGCGAGACCTCGCCACCCTCGCCTGCTGTACCCTCTGCGATCTTTTGGATCACTTGGGAAAACTCGATCTGCAGCCGCCGCGGCAGGGAAAGGCCGTGGTCGGTCTTCATGATGTAGGCCACGCCGCCCTTGCCGGACTGCGAGTTGACCCGGATCACCGCCTCGTAGGTGCGCCCGACATCGCGCGGGTCGATGGGCAGATACGGCACCTGCCACAGCATGTCGTCGACGTCACAGTCGGCGGCATCCGCATCCAGCTTCATCGCGTCTAGGCCCTTGTTGATGGCGTCCTGGTGGCTACCGGAGAACGCGGTGTACACCAGGTCGCCGCCATAGGGGTGACGTTCGTGCACCGGCAGCTGGTTGCAGTACTCCACCGTGCGCCGGATCTCGTCAATATTGGAGAAGTCGATCTGCGGGTCCACACCTCGGGAGAACAGGTTGAGTCCCAGCGTGACCAGGCACACGTTGCCGGTGCGCTCGCCGTTGCCGAACAGGCAGCCCTCGATCCGATCAGCCCCGGCCGCGAAACCCAATTCCGCTGCGGCGACGGCGGTTCCGCGGTCATTGTGCGGGTGCAGGCTCAGGATGACCGACTCCCGGTTGGCTAGGTTGCGGCTCATCCACTCGATCGAGTCGGCGTAGACATTGGGCGTCGTCATCTCCACCGTGGCGGGCAGGTTGAAGATGATCGGGCGCTCCGGCGTCGGCGCAATGACCTCGCCGACGGCGTCGCACACCTGTTTGGCGTATTCCAGTTCGGTGCCGGTGTAGGACTCCGGGGAGTACTCGAATCGCCACTGCGTGCCCGGGTATTTGGCGGCCTGCTCGACGCACTTGCGCGCCCCATCTGTCGCGATGGCCTGCACCTCAGCCCGGTTGGCGCGAAAGACCACGCGGCGCTGCAGGATTGACGTCGAGTTGTAGAAGTGCACGATGGCCCGGGGTGCGCCCGAACACGCCTGGAAGGTGCGCTCGATCAGCTCGGGACGGCATTGGGTGAGCACCTGGATGGTGACGTCGTCGGGAATGGCGCCCTGCTCGATGATCTCTCTGACGAAGTCGAAGTCGGTCTGGCTGGCCGAGGGGAACCCCACCTCAATCTCCTTGTAGCCCATGCGGACCAGCAGGTCGAACATGCGGCGCTTGCGGGCCGGGCTCATCGGGTCGATCAGCGCCTGGTTGCCATCGCGTAAGTCGACCGCGCACCACAGCGGCGCACGATCGATGACGCGATCAGGCCACGTGCGGTTTCTCAGCCGGATGGGCTCGACCTCCTCGGCGAACGGCCGGTAGCGGTTGACCGGCATCGACGAGGCTCGCTGCGGATTCCACGAGGGCTGACCGACGCGAGGTGGGCCGGCGGGTTTCACGATGGTGTGGGCCCCAAACGACTCGGTATAGGCGTCGGGCGATTCAGAAGTTGTCACGGTAGTTGCTCCGGGATGGTGAGAAGGAACCTCAGACCGGCGCATCGCGAACGTCCCGCGACGGGAAGCCGGTCTGGATCAGACCCCGTCGCGGCGTCCGAGGAGGAGCACCCGCTGCACATGAAGCACTTTACACGTTGACTCTGCGCCCACCGTGTGGGCTACTCGCACATTCCCGTGGTGGACGCAGAGTCAGCGCAGGCCGGCGCGCCCCCTATTCTGGACCTGTCTCCAATCTTCCCCGGAAAGGGAAACAGTGGCGCTCGTCGTGCAGAAGTACGGCGGATCCTCGGTGGCCGACGCCGAACGGATTCGCCGCGTCGCCGAACGCATCGTCGCCACCAAGAAGCAAGGCAATGACGTCGTCGTCGTCGTCTCTGCCATGGGGGATACCACCGACGACCTGCTGGATCTGGCTCAGCAGGTGTGCCCGGCGCCGCCGCCTCGGGAGCTGGACATGCTGCTCACCGCCGGTGAACGCATCTCGAATGCGTTGGTGGCCATGGCCATCGAGTCGCTCGGCGCGCATGCCCGGTCGTTCACCGGTTCGCAGGCCGGGGTGATCACCACCGGCACCCACGGCAACGCCAAGATCATCGACGTCACGCCGGGGCGGCTGCAAACCGCCCTTGAGGAGGGGCGGGTCGTTTTGGTGGCCGGATTCCAAGGGGTCAGCCAGGACACCAAGGATGTCACGACGTTGGGCCGCGGCGGCTCGGACACCACCGCCGTCGCCATGGCCGCCGCGCTGGGTGCCGATGTCTGTGAGATCTACACCGACGTGGACGGCATCTTCAGCGCCGACCCGCGCATCGTGCGCAACGCCCGAAAGCTCGACACCGTGACCTTCGAGGAAATGCTCGAGATGGCGGCCTGCGGCGCCAAGGTGCTGATGCTGCGCTGCGTGGAATACGCTCGCCGCCATAATATTCCGGTGCACGTCCGGTCGTCGTACTCGGACAGACCGGGCACCGTCGTTGTCGGATCGATCAAGGACGTACCCATGGAAGACCCCATCCTGACCGGAGTCGCGCACGACCGCAGCGAGGCCAAGGTGACCATCGTCGGGCTGCCCGACATCCCCGGGTATGCGGCCAAGGTGTTTAGGGCGGTGGCCGACGCCGACGTCAACATCGACATGGTGCTGCAGAACGTCTCCAAGGTCGAGGACGGCAAGACCGACATCACCTTCACCTGCTCCCGCGACGTCGGGCCCGCCGCTGTGGAAAAACTGGACTCGCTCAGAAACGAGATCGGCTTCTCACAGCTGCTGTACGACGACCGCATCGGCAAGGTATCGCTGATCGGTGCCGGCATGCGCAGCCACCCCGGGGTCACCGCGACGTTCTGTGAGGCGCTGGCGGCGGTGGGGGTCAACATCGAGCTGATCTCCACCTCGGAGATCAGGATCTCGGTGTTGTGCCGCGACACCGAACTGGACAAGGCCGTGGTCGCGCTGCATGAAGCGTTCGGGCTCGGCGGCGACGAGGAGGCCACGGTGTACGCGGGGACGGGACGGTAGATGGGCCTGTCAATAGGGATCGTGGGGGCCACCGGTCAGGTGGGTCAGGTCATGCGCACGTTGCTCGACGAGCGGGATTTCCCGGCGAGCGTGGTGCGGTTCTTCGCGTCGGCCCGATCGCAGGGCCGCAAGCTGGCCTTCCGCGGCCAGGAGATCGAAGTGGAAGACGCCGAGACGGCCGACCCGAGCGGGCTGGATATCGCGTTGTTCTCCGCCGGCTCGGCCATGTCGAAGGTGCAGGCGCCCCGCTTTGCGGCGGCCGGAGTCACGGTGATCGACAACTCGTCGGCGTGGCGTAAGGACCCCGACGTGCCGTTGGTGGTGTCCGAGGTGAACTTCGAACGCGACGCGCACCGCCGGCCCAAGGGCATCATCGCCAACCCGAACTGCACCACCATGGCCGCGATGCCGGTGCTCAAGGTGCTGCACGACGAAGCCCGACTGGTGCGGTTGGTGGTCTCGTCGTATCAGGCTGTGTCCGGTAGCGGCCTGGCCGGGGTGGCCGAGCTGGCCGAGCAGGCGCGTGCGGTCATCGGTGGGGCCGAGCAGCTGGTGTATGACGGCGGCGCGCTCGAGTTCCCGCCGCCGAACACCTACGTCGCCCCGATCGCGTTCAACGTGGTGCCGCTGGCCGGATCCCTGGTGGACGACGGCTCCGGCGAGACCGACGAGGATCAAAAGTTGCGCTTCGAGAGCCGCAAGATCCTCGGCATCCCCGACCTGTTGGTCAGCGGCACCTGTGTGCGGGTTCCGGTGTTCACCGGACACTCGTTGTCGATCAACGCCGAGTTCGCGCGGCCGCTCTCGCCGGAGCGGGCGCGTGAGCTGCTCGACGGTGCTGCGGGCGTGCAGCTGGTCGACGTGCCGACGCCGCTGGCCGCCGCCGGTGTCGACGAATCTCTGGTCGGCCGGATCCGGCGCGACCCGGGGGTGCCCGACGGGCGTGGTCTGGCGCTGTTCGTGTCGGGGGATAACCTGCGCAAGGGGGCGGCGCTGAACACCATCCAGATCGCCGAGCTGCTGACCGCCGACTTGTGATATGCGGGTGCGCTCCGCCTGGGTCGTGCGGTGCTCGCTGGTAGTCTCTTTCCTTGTCCCGCAATGTGTTTGGTATGCACGCGCCGATCCGCCGGCACCGGCGCCCCGGCCGATCCTGCCGCCGCTGGCGCCAGGTCAAGTGCTGCGAATCGGTCCGACGGCCGGTACCGGAACCCCCACCGGGGACTACGGCATCGGTGCCACCGACCTGTGCGAGTTCGTGGAATTCCCTAGTCAACTGCTGCAGGTGTGCGGGGATAGCTTCGCCGGTCAGGGTGTCGGGTTCGGTGGCTGGTATGCGCCGGTCGCGCTGCACGTCGACACCGAGTCGATCGACGATCCGGCCGGGGTGCGCTACACCGGTGTCACCGGCGTCGGCACGCCGCTGCTGGCCGATCCCACGCCGCCTGGAGACTCACAGCTGCCCGCCGGTGTGGTGCAGATCAACCGCCGCAACTACCTGATGGTGACCACCACCAAGGACCTGCAGCCGCAGAATTCCCGCCTGGTGCGGGCCGAGGCGGCGCGCGGCGGCTGGCAGACCGTGTCGGGGTCCAGGCGCAACGCCGCCTACCAGGACGGCCGGCAGACACAGATCAGCGGATACTACGACCCGGTTCCCACGCCTGATTCGCCAACTGGGTGGGTCTACATCGTGGCCGACAGCTTCACCCGTGGGGAGCCGGCGGTGCTGTATCGGGCCACCCCGGAAGCGTTCACCGACCGGTCCCGCTGGCAGGGCTGGGCGGCCGGCCCCGACGGCGGTTGGAACAAGCCGCCGACTCCGCTCTGGCCCGACCAGGTCGGCGAGATGAGCATCCGTCAGATAGACGGCCAGACGGTGCTGTCCTATTTCAACGCCAGCACCGGCAACATGGAGGTTCGGGTGGCGCACCACCCGACGTCGCTGGGCGCCGCCCCGGTGACCACGGTGGTGCGCCACGACGAGTGGCCGGAGCCGCCGGAACGCCTGCCGCCGCCCGACGACAATCGACTCGCTCAACCGTATGGCGGCTACATCTCGCCCGGGTCCACGCTCGATGAGCTGCGGATCTTCGTCAGCCAGTGGAACACCCGCGCCCGGCAGACCGCGCCATACCGGGTGATTCAGTTCGCGGTCAACCCGTTTAAGCCCTGGTCAGACCCGTAGCTCCGGTGCTCTGACACCGAGACGCAGCCATGGTGGTGCCCCGGGCCGATACCCGCCCGCGCGCTCACAGCTGCTACATAAGGGACGCATAGTCGCGTTACTGGTTGCCAAGGCATCATGCGACACATGAGTGAAACATCTGAAACCCCAACACCATCGCCTCACCAGACCCCCAAGGTGTTCAAAGCCGCGGCGTGGGTAGCCATTGCCGCCGGAACCGTGTTCATCGTGGCGGTCATCTTCTTCACCGGCTATATCCTCGGCAAGCATGCCGGTTACGGCGGCTTCCACCACCGGCAACACCACCAGCACCCGGCGATGATGCTGCGACCGGGCAGTCCGCACGGTGGGCCCGCGGCAGTGCGTCCCGGCCCAGGCCCGGGCGGGCCCGGCCAGGTGCCGTCGTCCGTCAGTCCGCCCGCGACACCCGCTCCGTAACCGACAACCAGCAGCCCGGTGTCCACCCAAGGCACCGGGCTGCACCAGTTCACGGCACGTTTGTAACCGCAACCCTTTACGGTGGTTGCCGGCCGAGCGATATTCAAAAGATGACCGAGACACCCCAACCCGCAGCGCCACCGCCGTCCGCCGCCACAACTTCACCGCCGCCATCGCCGCAGCAGGAAAAGCCGCCCAGGCTCTACCGGGCCGCAGCGTGGGTGGTGATCGTGGCCGGAATTGTTTTCACCGTCGCAGTCATCTTCTTCTCTGGCGCGTTGGTTCTCGGGCAGGGGAAATGCCCTTACCACCGCTATTACCACCACGGCATGTTCCGCCCCGTCGGTCCCGTTGCCCCCGGTCCAGGGATGGGATGGGTGTTCGGGTTCCCCGGCGGACCCCCTCCCCCAGGCATGGGCCCCGGTTTCCCTGGAGGCCCGGGTGGCCCGGCTGCTGGTCCGGCTGGTCCGGGTCCCACCACCGCGCCGGCGCGCCCCTAGCGGCCGGGCGCACCAGCCCCTTTTCTTGACTCGTTCAAGAAACGGGCCTTCTGTTTGGTCGGCCATGTTGGCATGATCGTGACCCATGGGCAACATCGACGTCGACATCTCGGCCAAGGTCTAGCTCCATGCGAATCGCCGCCGCGGTGGTGAGCATCGGTCTAGCCGTCATAGCAGGGTTCGCGGTCCCTGTTGCCGACGCACACCCGTCGGAGCCCGGGGTTGTGTCCTACGCGGTGCTCGGAAAGGGGTCGGTCGGCAACATCGTCGGCGCCCCAATGGGGTGGGAGGCGGTGTTCACCAGGCCGTTCCAGGCGTTTTGGGTCGAACTACCGGCGTGCAACAACTGGGTGGACATCGGGCTGCCCGAGGTGTACGACGATCCCGACCTGGCGTCGTTCAACGGCGCTACCACGCAGACGTCCGCCACCGACCAAACCCACCTGGTCAAGCAGGCGGTTGGGGTATTCGCCAGCAACGATGCCGCAGACCGGGCGTTTCACCGCGTTGTCGACCGAACCGTGGGCTGCTCGGGGCAGACCACCGCGATCCACCTGGACGACGGGACGACGCAGGTGTGGTCGTTCGCCGGTGGGCCGTCGACCGGCACCGACGAGGCCTGGACCAAACAAGAGGCCGGCACCGATCGACGATGCTTTGTTCAAACCAGGCTGCGCGAAAACGTATTGCTGCAGGCCAAGGTCTGTCAGTCCGGCAACGCCGGTCCCGCGGTCAACGTGCTGGCCGGGGCAATGCAGAACACACTGGGCTGAGTTGGCCAGTTCATTCGCGCGGCGGGGCGGTCGGCAGGATAAACCGGTGGCGGCTATCGTTCTGGTAGCTGCGCAACCAACGGTCCGCAGGGCATGTTTTAGGCATGCGCCGGGCCCGGAGGGATCGTGATATGACGCTTGCCGCCATGACCGCCGCGGCCTCGCAGCTGGATAACGCTGCCCCGGACGACGTCGAGATCACCGATTCGTCGGCCGCCGCGGAATACATCGCGGACGGCTGCCTCGTCGATGGTCCGTTGGGACGCGTCGGTCTGGAGATGGAGGCGCACTGCTTCGACCCGGCCGATCCGTTTCGCCGGCCCAGCTGGGAAGAGATCACCGAGGTTCTCGAATGGCTCAGTCCGCTGCCGGGCGGCAGCGTGGTCAGCGTGGAGCCCGGTGGCGCCGTCGAACTGTCCGGACCGCCCGCCGACGGCGTGCTGGCAGCCATCGGTGCCATGACGCGCGATCAGGCGGTGCTACGGTCGGCGCTTGCCAATGCCGGGCTGGGTTTGGTCTCCCTGGGTGCAGACCCGCTGCGGTCGCCGGTGCGGGTCAATCCGGGCGCACGCTATCGGGCCATGGAGCAGTTTTTCGCCGCCAGCCATAGCGGAGTGCCGGGTGCGGCGATGATGACCTCGACAGCCGCGATCCAGGTCAATCTGGATGCCGGACCGCAGGAAGGATGGGCTGAGCGAGTCCGCCTGGCGCACGCCTTGGGGCCGACGATGATCGCGATTGCCGCCAACTCCCCGATGCTGGGCGGCCGGTTTTCCGGCTGGCAGTCCACCCGGCAGCGGGTGTGGGGCCAGATGGACTCCGCGCGCTGCGGCCCCATTCTTGGTGCCAGTGGCGACCACCCCGGCATCGACTGGGCTAAGTATGCCTTGAAGGCGCCGGTGATGATGGTGCGAAGCCCGGACGCTCAAGACACCCGTGCGGTGACGGACTACGTGCCCTTCACCGACTGGGTTGACGGTCGGGTGCTGCTGGACGGTCGCCGCGCTACCGTCGCCGACCTGGTTTACCACCTGACAACGTTGTTCCCGCCGGTGCGTCCTCGGCAATGGCTGGAAATTCGCTACCTCGACAGCGTGCCCGACGAGGTGTGGCCCGCGGTGGTGTTCACCTTGGTGACACTGCTCGACGACCCGGTGGCGGCAGATTTGGCGGTCGACGCGGTCGAACCGGTGGCCACGGCCTGGGACACCGCGGCCCGGATCGGCCTGGCCGACCGGCGGCTCTACCTGGCAGCCAACAGATGCCTGGCCATCGCCGCGCGGCGGGTACCGACTGAACTCATCGACGCGATGCAGCGGTTGGTGGACCACGTCGACAGGGGTGTTTGCCCGGCAGACGATTTCTCCGACCGGGTGATCGCGGGCGGCATCGCGTCAGCCATCACCGGGATGATGCACGGGGCGTCGTGACTTCACCCGAGCAGCTGGCTTGTCATCTGGCGCGGGCGCGGGCGCGGACGTTGCGGCTGGTCGACTTCGACGATGCCGAGCTTTGCTGCCAGTACGACCCGTTGATGAGCCCGCTGGTGTGGGACCTGGCACACATCGGTCAGCAGGAGGAGTTGTGGCTGCTACGCGGCGGCGACCCAGGCCAGCCCGGGCTTTTGCCGCCGGCGGTCGAGGGTCTCTACGACGCCTTCGAGCATTCCCGCGCCAGTCGCGTGGAACTGCCGTTGCTGTCCCCGGCGCGGGCGCGGTCCTACTGCGCAACGGTGCGCTCCGCTGCGCTGGATGCCCTTGCCGCTCTACCTGAAGACGGCGACAGCTTCGTGTTCGCGATGGTGATCAGCCACGAAAACCAGCACGACGAAACCATGCTGCAGGCCTTGAACCTACGGACCGGCTCGCCACTGTTGGCCGCGACTTCCGCCCTGCCCGCCGGACGGCCGAGGATGGCCGGAACGTCGGTGCTGGTAGCCGGCGGCCCGTTCGTGCTGGGCGTGGACGCCGCGGACGAACCGTGCTCATTGGACAACGAACGTCCGGCTCACGTCGTCGACGTGCCCGCATTCCGGATCGGCCGGGTTCCGGTCACCAACGGTGAATGGCAAGACTTCATCGACGACGGCGGTTACACCCAGTCGCGGTGGTGGTCGGAACGTGGCTGGCAGCACCGCCAGCGCGCGGGGCTGACCGCTCCGCAATTCTGGAGGTCGGGCGGGCGGACGCGGACCCGGTTCGGGCACGTCGAGGACATTCCCGCCGATGAGCCGGTGCAGCATGTCAGCTACTTTGAGGCCGAGGCATACGCCGCCTGGGCAGGCGCGCGGTTGCCCACCGAGGTGGAGTGGGAGAAGGCTTGCGCGTGGGATCCGGCGACTGGTTCCCGCCGCCGCTACCCGTGGGGAACCGAGGAGCCCACAGACACCTATGCCAACCTGGGCGGTCAAACGCTGCGCCCCGCGCCGGTGGGTGCCTACCCGGCCGGGGCATCGGCGTGCGGGGCCGAGCAGATGCTGGGCGATGTCTGGGAGTGGACCACCTCGCCGTTGCGGCCCTGGCCGGGGTTCGTCCCGATGGTCTATGAGCGTTACTCACAGCCGTTCTTCGGCGGCGACTACCGCGTGCTACGCGGCGGCTCGTGGGCGGTGGAGCCGGCCATCCTGCGGCCCAGCTTCCGCAACTGGGATCACCCGTATCGCCGCCAGATCTTTGCCGGTGTCCGGTTGGCGTGGGACATCTGATGTGTCGTCACCTGGGGTGGCTCGGGGCAGCGGTCGCGGTTTCTTCGTTGGTGCTGGACCCGCCGCAGGGTCTGCGGGTGCAATCATATGCGCCGCGTCGGCAAAAGCACGGGCTGATGAACGCCGACGGTTGGGGTGTCGGCTTCTTCGACGGTGCCATTCCCCGGCGTTGGCGCAGCCCGGCTCCGCTGTGGGGGGACACGTCGTTTCACTCGGTCGCGCCGGCGCTGCGTAGTCACTGCATCCTCGCCGCGGTGCGCTCGGCGACCGTCGGTATGCCGATCGAAGTCAGCGCGACCCCGCCGTTCACCGATGGGCACTGGTTGCTAGCGCACAACGGTGTGGTTGATCGTGCCGTGTTGCCGGCGGGCCCGGCGGCCGAATCGGTCTGTGACAGCGCGATACTCGCGGCCACCATCTTCGCTCACGGTCTGGACGCTCTGGGAGACACCATTGTCCAGGTCGGCGCGGCCGACCCAAATGCCCGACTAAACATCGTGGCGGCCAACGGTTCCCGGCTCATCGCGACCACCTGGGGAGACACGCTGTCCATCCTGCGGCGCGCCGACGGGGTGGTGCTGGCCAGCGAACCATACGACGACGACTCCGGTTGGGACGACGTGCCGGACCGCCACCTGGTGGAGGTAACCCAAAAGGGTGTCACGCTGACCCCATTGGACCGCGCGAAAGGACCTCGATGAGACTGTCGGTTGCCAACCATCTGGGCGAGGATGCGGGGCATCTGGCGTTGCGCCGCGATGTGTACTCTGGCCTGCAGAAGACACCGAAATCGTTACCGCCCAAGTGGTTTTACGACACGGTGGGTAGTGAACTGTTCGATCAGATCACCCGGTTGCCGGAGTACTACCCGACCCGAGCCGAGGCCGGAATCCTACGGTCCAGATCGGCCGAAGTGGCTTCCGCCTGCCAGGCCGATACTTTGGTCGAGTTGGGTAGCGGCACCTCGGAGAAGACCCGGATGCTGCTGGATGCGTTGCGCCACCGGGGATCGCTGCGCAGATTCGTCCCGTTCGACGTCGACGCCAGCGTGCTGTCGGCAACTGCGACCGCAATTCAGCGTGAATACAGTGGTGTCGAAATCAACGCTGTTTGTGGGGATTTCGAGGAGCATTTAACCGAGATTCCCAGGGGAGGACGGCGCCTGTTTGTGTTCTTGGGGTCCACGATCGGCAACCTCACGCCTGGGCCGCGCGCGCAGTTCCTGACGGCCCTGGCCGGGGTAATGCGGCCGGGCGATAGCTTGCTGCTGGGCACCGACCTGGTCAAGGACGCGGCCCGGCTGGTGCGCGCCTACGACGATCCTGGCGGGGTGACGGCTCAGTTCAATCGCAACGTGCTTGCGGTGATCAACCGGGAACTCGAAGCGGATTTCGACGTCGATGCCTTCCACCACGTCGCCCGTTGGAACAGCGCAGAAGAGCGGATTGAGATGTGGTTGCGTGCCGACGGTCGCCAGCGGGTACGGGTCGGTGCACTGGACCTGACCGTCGACTTCGACGCCGGGGAGGAGATGTTGACCGAGGTCTCGTGCAAGTTCCGGCCGCAAGCGGTCGGTGCCGAGTTGGCCGCGGCCGGACTGCATCGCATCCGATGGTGGACCGATGAAGCCGGTGACTTTGGCCTGTCGCTGGCCGCCAAGTGAGCAAAAACGATTCGCTGGCCGACCGATGGCGGGCAGCGCGCCCGCCCGTCGCGGGGCTACACCTGGACAGCGCGGCCTGTTCGCGCCAGAGTTTCGCCGCACTCGACGCCGCAGCCCAGCACGCGCGGCACGAAGCCGAGGTTGGCGGTTACGTCGCGGCCGAGGCCGCCGCCGCGGTGCTCGACGCCGGACGTGCGGCGGTCGCCGCTCTGAGCGGCCTGCCCGACGCCGAGGTGGTGTTCACCACCGGCTCGCTGCACGCGTTGGATCTGCTGCTGGGCAGGTGGCCTGGGGAGAACCGGACGCTGGCCTGCTTGCCCGGCGAATACGGGCCGAACCTGGCTGTGATGGCCGCCCATGGCTTCGACGTGCGTCCGTTACCAACCCTGCAGGACGGCAGGGTAGCGCTCGACGACGCGGCCTTCATGTTGGCCGACGACCCGCCCGACCTAGTGCACCTGACCGTGGTGGCCAGCCACCGTGGCGTCGCACAGCCGCTGGCGATGGTGGCGCAACTGTGCACCGAGCTGAAACTGCCGCTGGTCGTGGATGCCGCGCAGGGCCTGGGCCACGTGGATTGTGCGGTGGGTGCCGACGTCACGTATGCGTCGTCGCGCAAGTGGATCGCCGGGCCCCGCGGAGTTGGGGTGCTGGCGGTTCGTCCTGAGTTGATGGAGCGGTTACGTGCGAGGCTGCCCGCGCCAGACTGGATGCCGCCGCTGACAGTGGCCCAACAACTCGGATTTGGCGAAGCCAATGTAGCTGCGCGAGTGGGGTTTTCGGTCGCACTCGGTGAGCATCTGGCGTGCGGGCCGCAGGCTATTCGGGCACGCTTGGCTGAGCTGGGCGACATCGCCAGGACCGTACTCGCCGATGTGTCCGGTTGGCGGGTGGTCGAAGCGGTCGACGAGCCTAGCGCGATCACCACCCTGGCGCCGATCGACGGCGCCGACCCGGCAGCGGTGCGGGCCTGGTTGCTCTCGCAGCGGCGGATCGTGACCACCTACGCCGGAGTGGAGCGGGCACCGCTGGAACTGCCGGCGCCGGTGCTGCGGATCTCGCCGCACGTGGACAACACCGCCGATGACCTGGACGCCTTCGCCGAGGCGTTGGTCGCGGCGACCGCGGCGACCAGCGGCGAACGTTAGCCTCAGCCGGCCTTGTGGGCGGTGAGTAGATAGGCGGGGAACTTCACCCGACCCTTCTCGTCGTGATCGTATGGCGGGAATTCGACTGGCGCTCCGGCCAGCTGGGGCGGAATCGTGACCGGATTGACATGAATGAAGGCGGGCCGGATTTCGTCGATCTTCCAGTATTTGCTCACCGCGGCACGCAACTCGTCCTCGTCGACTTCGTTTGGCTTGACTTCCAGCTCGGCGGGGAAGGCGCCCTTGGCGAAGACCAGCACGTAATAGCTGGCGCCCGGGGCCGCCGCGCGGTGCACCGAGCTCAGATAGCGGTCGCGGCTGTCCACCGGCAGCGAATGAAACAGGGTGCTGTCGATCACCGTGGAAAAGCGGCCGGCGGAGCCGGCTGGATAAGCCGCGAACTCCGTGATGTCGGCCTGCACGAAGCTGGCCGTGGTCAAACCGCGCTCCTCAGCGGCCTTGGTGGCAGCCGCGACGGCGGTGGGCGTGAGGTCGATGCCGACCACGGTGTAGCCGTCGGCGGCAAGGGCCAATGACAGTTCGGCGTATCCGCATCCGGCGTCTAGCACGTCACTGCGGACCTTGCCGGCCGCGATCAGCGCTGCCAGTTCAGGCTGGGGTTCACCGATGTTCCACGGCGGCGGCCCGTCGAAGGAGCCTTGCTCACGGTAGGCACTGTCCCAGTCCATTACCTCGTCGGTCATGGCTCCCAACCTACTCGTGGACTACGTGTCCCAGGTATGCACGGGTTCGTTGCTGTGCATGTGCTCGCAGTACCGGCGCAGCATCTCAGCCAGTGCCGCGGGCCGGGTCAGCCCGCCGTCTTGTAGGGCCGCCACGGTGGCGACCTGCCAGTGCGCGCCGTTGCGGCCGGTCTGGGCGCGACCGCCGATGACACCCAGGAACCGGTCGCGTACCGCCGCGTCGACACCCCACCGCCGCAGTCCCTCGTGTGCCATCGGCAACAACGTGCCCAACACCAACTCCCGCGTCGTCACCTCGCCCAAGCCCGGCCAATCCAACTGGGCGTCCATGCCGTACCTGGCGGCTGCCAGGAAATTCGCTTGTGCCGCAGCGAAATTCATCTGCGTCCACAATGGGGGGTCGGCCTCGGACAGACCGCGTAGTGCGCCGTAATAGAAGGCATGATTCGCCAGCATGTCAACGACCGTCGGCCCGGCGGGTAGCACCCGGTTCTCCAGCCGCAGATGCGGGCGCCCGTCGACCACGTCGTACACCGGCCGGTTCCACCGGTACACCGTGCCGTTATGCAGCCGCAATTCGGACAGGTGTGGGATGCGTCCAGCCGAAAACTCTGCGAGGGGGTCCTCGTCGGACACCTCGGGTAGCAGGGTGGGGAAGTAGCGGATGTTTTCCTGAAACAAGTCGAGGACGGAGGTGATCCAGCGTTCGCCAAACCATACCCGGGGGCGCACCCCTCGCGATTTCAGCTCCTCGGGACGGGCATCAGTGGACTGTGTGAACAGCTCGATGCGGGTTTCCGACCACAGCTGGTGGCCGAAGAAATAGGGCGAGTTGGCACCTAGTGCTAACTGCGGTCCGGCCAGTACCTGAGCCGCATTCCAGTTAGCCGGAAAATCCGCCGGTGCTAGCTGCAAATGTAATTGCACACTGGTGCAAGCGGATTCGGGTGCGATGGATCCGGCATGGCAGCTCAGCGGTTCCGGGCCGGCGATGTTGATGGGGATATCCTCGCCGCGGGCCTTGAAAATCGACTCGTTGAGAGCCGCATAACGCGCTGATGCGCTCATCCAGCCGTCGGTCAGATGCTCTGGCATCAGTGTGGGCAAGATGCCGATCATCACGATGTGAGCTCCGCTGCAGCTGGCCTTGGTCTCGGCATCGTTGAGGCTGGCGCGGACTTCGTCCTCCAGCTCTAGGCAAGTGCGTCCCGGTAGCGGGCGAGGCGGAACATTGAATTCGATGTTGTAAGCGCCTAATTCGGTCTGGTACGCCGGGTCGGCAATGGCATCCAGCACATAGCGGTTCGACATGGCCGGCTGGTAGTCGGCGTCGACGAGGTTGCATTCGATCTCCATGCCGGTGAGTGGCCGGTCGGCCTCGAAACTGGTCTGCGCAAGCATGGTCTCGAAGACGTCCAAGCACAGCCGCACCTTGCGCCGGTACTCGCGCTGATGTTCGCGGCTATATGTGGTGCGCGTGACCTCTTCGCCCACATTGGTGATGCAACAGGTTTCGTGCCGGCAGCGCAAGAAGGGTGAGATCGTTCGCATCAGATGCATATCGAGTTAGCATCTGATGTATGCGCACTACGATCGACCTCGATGACGACATACTGCGGGCGTTGAAACGACGCCAGCGCGAGGAGCGCAAAACGTTAGGGCAGCTCGCCTCCGAATTGCTTGCGCAAGCTCTGGCGGCCGAGCCTCCTCCAAACGTTGACATCCGCTGGGCGACTGCCGACTTGCGGCCTCGTGTGGATCTTGACGACAAGGACGCTGTTTGGGCGATTTTGGACCGTGGGTGAGCGAAACCTTTGACGTCGATGTTCTGGTCCATGCGACGCACCGAGCCAGCCCGTTTCACGATAAGGCGAAGACGCTCGTTGAGCGATTCCTGGCTGGGCCAGGGCTGGTATATCTATTGTGGCCCGTCGCGCTGGGTTATCTGCGGGTTGTCACCCATCCCACGTTGTTGGGTGCGCCGCTGGCGCCTGAGGTCGCCGTCGAAAACATCGAGCAATTCACCTCACGACCGCACGTGCGGCAGGTCGGCGAGGCCAACGGATTCTGGCCCGTCTATCGGCGAGTAGCCGACCCGGTCAAGCCGCGGGGCAATCTGGTTCCCGACGCCCACCTCGTCGCGCTCATGCGCCATCACGGCATCGCCACGATCTGGAGTCACGACCGCGACTTCCGCAAGTTCGAGGGCATTAGAATTCGCGACCCCTTCGCCGGCTGACGGCGTCGGACCCGCCGCTGCGGTGGACCATCATGGACGATTACATGCAGTGTCCGACGCCATCCTAGGAGAGCAATTGGCCGAGTCCTCGGATTTCATAGCCGCCATCGACCAGGGCACCACCAGCACCCGCTGCATGATCTTCGATCACCACGGTGCCGAGGTGGCCCGCCACCAGCTCGAGCACGAGCAGATCCTGCCCCGGGCCGGCTGGGTGGAGCACAACCCGGTCGAGATCTGGGAGCGCACCGCGTCGGTGTTGATCTCGGTGCTCAACGCCACCAACCTATCGCCGAAAGATATTGCCGCGTTGGGGATTACCAACCAGCGTGAGACGACGCTGGTATGGAATCGGCACACCGGACGGCCCTACTACAACGCGATCGTATGGCAGGATACCCGCACCGACCGCATCGCGTCGGCGCTGGATCGAGACGGTCGTGGAAACCTGATCCGCCGCAAGGCGGGCCTGCCGCCGGCAACATATTTCTCTGGCGGCAAGCTGCAGTGGATCCTGGAAAATGTCGATGGAGTCCGCGCGGCCGCCGAGAACGGCGACGCATTGTTCGGCACACCGGACACCTGGGTGTTGTGGAATCTGACCGGCGGGCCGCGGGGGGGTGTGCATGTCACCGATGTAACCAACGCCAGCCGGACCATGTTGATGGATCTAGAGACGCTGGACTGGGACGACGAGCTGTTGTCGTTTTTTTCGATACCTCGGGCCATGCTGCCCGAGATCGCATCGTCGGCGCCGTCGGAGCCTTACGGTGTCACGCTGGCGACCGGGCCTGTCGGCGGTGAGGTGCCGATCACCGGAGTTCTCGGTGATCAGCATGCGGCCATGGTCGGTCAAGTCTGTCTGGCCCCAGGGGAGGCGAAAAACACCTATGGGACCGGCAATTTTCTGCTGCTGAACACCGGTGAAACGATCGTGCGATCGAATAACGGCCTGCTAACCACGGTGTGCTACCAATTCGGGAACGCTAAACCCGTGTACGCGCTTGAAGGTTCGATCGCGGTGACCGGCTCGGCGGTGCAGTGGCTACGCGATCAGCTGGGCATCATCAGCGGCGCCGCACAGAGTGAGGCGCTGGCCCGCCAGGTCCCCGACAACGGCGGCATGTATTTCGTGCCGGCGTTTTCCGGGCTGTTCGCGCCATACTGGCGGTCCGATGCGCGCGGCGCGATCGTCGGGTTGTCGCGGTTCAACACCAACGCGCACCTGGCGCGCGCAACGCTGGAGGCGATCTGCTACCAGAGCCGCGATGTGGTGGACGCCATGGAAGCAGACTCCGGTGTTCGCCTGCAGGTGTTGAAGGTGGATGGCGGGATCACCGGCAACGACCTGTGTATGCAGATCCAGGCCGACGTGTTGGGTGTGGATGTGGTGCGGCCGGTGGTCGCCGAGACCACCGCACTAGGTGCGGCCTACGCGGCGGGCTTGGCGGTCGGGTTCTGGGCGGCTCCGTCCGATCTGCGGGCCAACTGGCGAGAGGACAAGCGGTGGACACCGACGTGGGACGACGACGAGCGTGCCGCGGGCTATGCCGGCTGGCGCAAGGCGGTGCAGCGGACCCTGGATTGGGTTGACGTGTCCTAGCTTTCGCTGTGCGCCTGAACATGTCCGCACGCTCGGGGGATCCGGCGCAGCGAAGACTAGCTGCTAGCCCGGCGGCGAGAATCCCGGGCCGTCCGGCGCCTGCTGCGGCCAGGGAGCGGCTTGCGGTGGCGGATCTGGCTCCGGCCAGGGGATCACCGGCTGCTGAGGAGGCCACGGCGTGGCGCCGGACAAACCGGGCGGCCAACCCCGATGAGGCGCCATTTGGGCCCATGGCGCCTGTCCTGCGGGAGGCAGCGTGGGACGCAGTCGCAACAGTTCACGCCGGTGTCGTTCGGCGAGGACGGCGGCCAGGACCAACTGTGGTGGAACTCCGGGTGGCGGCGGCGGAGCGATGCGGGCAACCACATCACCGGCGATCCGGTAGGCCATCTGCTCGCGTAGCGCAGGATCGAGTTGCGGTGCCCGCACCAGAAATTGACGTGCAACCTCGGCTTGGCCGGCGGTAAGCCCAGACAATTGCAGCGACGACGCCCACCAGGCCAGCGACGGTGGCATCACCGGCGGCGGCCCCAACCGCGGACCACGTTCGCTGACAACGACCGTGCCCGCGAAGACGTCGCCGACTCGCTTGGCTTTTGGCGACAACATGCTGCAGATCACGGCGGGGCTCCCGAGCAGCATCCAGATCTCCACCACCGACGCTAACGCGCGAAACAGCGCCTGCCGGAACCGCTCCGGGCCACCGTCGTCTGACACCACCCGCAGACCCATCACGATCTTCCCCACTGATCGGCCCCGCGTTGCGGTTTCCCAGACCAGGGGATAGCCGACCAGCGCCAGCACCGTGAAGATGATCAGGAATGCGGTGGTCAAGGCTTCGTCGAACTGGGTCAGGGCGGTCGCCCACAGCATCAGACCGAGGATGTAGCCGATGAATATTATGGTGATATCGATGACCGCGCTGACCGCGCGCACCGGCAACTGGGCGATCTGTACGTCGAGCACCACGGCGTCGCCGGTCACCACTTCCGACATACCAACAAACGCTACAGGCTTTGGTGCGGTGCTCTGCTGCACTCGGCCTTGGCCACCGCTCACGCTCGGCGGCTTAGGTAGGCTGCGCAGGGTGGATGTCGACGCGTTCTTGCTGACCAACCGCGGCACGTGGGACCGGCTCGACCACTTGATCAAGAAGCGCCATTCACTGAGCGGAGCCGAAATCGACGAACTCGTCGAGCTATATCAGCGTGTGTCCACGCATCTGTCGATGCTCAGATCGGCTTCGTCGGACCAGTTGATGACCGGTCGGCTGTCGAGTCTAGTCGCGCGGGCTCGGTCCGCGGTCACAGGCGCGCACGCACCGCTGACCCGTACGTTCATTCGGTTCTGGACAGTGTCGTTCCCGGTCGTGGCCTACCGTACCTGGCGGTGGTGGCTGGCGACTGCGGTGGCGTTTTTCGCCGTCGTGGTGCTGATCGGGTTCTGGGTGGCCGGCAGTCACGAGGTGCAGTCCGCGATCGGGACGCCCACTGAGATAGACGAATTGGTCAGCCATGACGTCCAGTCCTATTACAGCGAGCACCCGGCCGCGTCGTTCGCTCTGCAGGTCTGGGTGAACAACTCCTGGGTGGCTACCACGTGCATCGCGATGTCTGTTGTGCTGGGGCTGCCGATACCGCTGGTGCTCTTCGATAACGCCGCCAACGTCGGATTGATCGCCGGGCTGATGTTCCAGGCGGGGAAGGGCGATTTCCTGCTGGGCCTGCTTCTTCCGCACGGGCTGCTGGAGCTGACGGCCGTCTTTCTCGCCGCGGCGATTGGGATGCGGCTGGGGTGGTCGGTGATATCTGCAGGCAACCGCCCGCGCGGACAGGTCCTCGCCGAGCAAGGACGTGGTGTCGTGTCGGTCGCGGTGGGCTTGGTGGGTGTGTTTCTGGTCGCAGGTCTGATCGAGGCGGTGGTGACACCGTCGCCGTTGCCGACGTTTGTTCGGATCGCCGTCGGGATCATCGCCGAGGCGGTGTTTCTGTCCTACATCGGCTACTTCGGTCGTCGTGCCGCGCAGGCCGGGGAGACCGGCGACATGGAGGACGCGCCCGACGTGGTCCCGACCGGCTGAACTCCCCCGAGAGTGAAACTCGCGACACGACACGCCGCGCTGGCGTCGCACATTTCACAATGGAGGTCGGAAATTAGAGGCGGCCGGTCGCTTTCATCGCCAGGTAGCGATCCGCAAGTCCGGGTGCGATTTCGGCGGGAGGAGCGTCGATGACATCTACCCCGCCTCGGCGCAGTTGTGACGCGATCGCACGCCGGTCGTTGCGGGCGCGCTCCGCAGCCGCAGCGTCGTACACCGCTGCCGCGTCGGACCGCCCGGCGGCCAGTTGATCGACGCGCGGGTCGGCAACCGCGGCGACCAGCACATGGTGTCGGGCCGACAACTGCGGCAGCACCGGCAACAGGCCCTCGTCGAGAGCGGTCGCGTTGAGGTCGGTCAGCAGCACCACCAGCGATCGCCTCCGGGTGCGCCGCAAGATGGCGGCAATCATTGCATGCCAGTCGGATTCGATAAGCGCCGGTTGCAGCGGGGCCATGGCATCGACCAGTTGGGCAAGCAGTTCGCTACGCGAGGCGCCAAACACGCCGGCGCGGCTGATCCGGTCGTGGGCCAGGAAGTCGACATGGTCGCCGGCTCGTGACGCCAGTGCCGCCAACAGCAGTGCGGCATCCATGGACCAGTCCAGCCGCGGCCACCCGGCGGGATCGGCGGCGGTCGGGTCGACACCGACCCGCCCCGCCGCCATGCGTCCGGTGTCGAGCACGATGACGACTCGGCGGTCCCGTTCGGGCCGCCAGGTGCGGACCATGACATCGGCGCGGCGTGCGCTCGCGCGCCAATCGATCGAGCGGACGTCGTCGCCGACGACATACTCGCGCAGCGAATCGAATTCGGTGCCTTGGCCGCGTATCAACGTGGGTAACAGCCCGTCGATCTCCCGCAGCTTGGCCAGCCTCGACGGCAGGTGCTTGCGAGACAGGAACGGCGGCAGCACCCGGACCAAGCCGGGCACCGACTGTGAACTCTGCCGTCCCGCCAACCCCAGTGGTCCGATCGAACGGGCCGTGACCATTGCTGCGCGCTGGTCCCCACGCCGAACTGGCCGCAGTGCAGTGTGCACCTGCTGGCGCTGCCCGGCAGCCACGTCGACATCGTGGGTGTGCGGCTGCGCACGGGCACTGGGCGGCCAGGCGTCACGAACCTGGCCGCGGAACCGGCGGCGGCCCCCATTGCAGAGCAGCAGGCTCGCGTCCACGGGCTGCCCGAGCCGGGCGGAGGTATACGGCGAGCGGGTAAAGCGCAACTTACGGGTGCTGGCCGCCAGCAGGGTGTCCACGGTCACCGCTACCGCAAGCGCCACCAGCAACATCACGAAAGCCCTTGCCGGCCAAGGGGACAGCGCTATCGGCAGGACGCAGATCAGGGCCAGCAAGCCGGTGCGTCCGGTTAGGATCATCTGCGCCGCTCTCCCCCGCAAGCGGGTGGGGGTACCTCCCACTTGTGGGGGCGTACCCCCACCCCATCGCTTCGTCCCCCGCAAGCGGGCGGTGCCCCCACTGCATCGTCGCCGGCGCCGATCACACGGATCACTAGCGGGGCACCGGAACCGAGGCCAGAATTCCGTCGAGAACGCCGTCGGGTGTGGCGCCTTCCAGCTCGGCTTCCGGGCGTAGCATCACCCGGTGGCGTAGCGTCGGTCGAGCCATCGCCTTCACGTCGTCGGGGGTGACGTAATCGCGCCCGGACAGCCACGCCCAGGACCGGGCGGTGCCCAGCAGGGCGGTTGCCCCACGCGGCGACACACCGAGCTGTAGTGCGGGCGAGGAGCGGGTGGCCCCGACGATGTCGACGATGTAGCCCAGCACCTCATTAGCGACCAGCACGTGGCGCACCGCCTCGCGGCCAGCCGCCAGCTCGGCCGGCCCGGCCACCGGATTGATCGCGGATAGATCGCGCGGGTCGAACCCGTGCGCGTGCCGGTCAAGGATGGCGATCTCGGAATCGCGTGCCGGCAGTGTCACATTCAGTTTCAGCAGGAAACGATCCAGTTGGGCTTCGGGCAACTGATAGGTGCCCTCGTATTCGATCGGGTTCTGCGTCGCGGCGACGATGAACGGGTTGGGCAGCGGCTTAGGCTCACCCTCCACACTGACTTGACGCTCTTCCATCGCCTCGAGCAGCGCGGCCTGCGTCTTGGGTGGGGTGCGGTTGATCTCATCGGCCAGCAGCAAATTGGTGAACACCGGGCCCGGCCGGAACACGAACTCGGCGGTGCGGGCATCGTAGACCAGTGAACCGGTGACGTCGCCTGGCATCAGGTCAGGGGTGAACTGCACCCGCTTGAACTCCAGTTGCAAAGCGGCGGACATAGCGCGGACAATCAGCGTCTTCGCCACTCCTGGAACACCTTCCAGGAGCACGTGCCCACGGCACAACAGAGCGATCACCAGGCCGCTGATCACCCCGTCCTGTCCGACGACGGCCTTGGCGACCTCGGCGCGTAATGCCAGCAATGCATCACGTGCCGATTCTGCTTCAGCCCGGTGAGGATGCGGCCCGGAAGGGGCCGCTGTAGGGGCACCACCCGCTTGCGGGGGATAGCCGGGCAATTCAGCGCCAGGGGTTTGGGTGGGAGGAGCTTGCGGGTTGGACGCGGACTGTGTCACGAGTGGGTGACCTGCCTTTCGATGTCGTCGAGCGCACGGGCAAGTTGTAACAGGTCATTGTCGGTGGCCGGTGCCGGGCCGAATAAATGGTAGGCAACAAACGGCGGGTCAGCTTTGCTGCGCTGCGCTATGGTTGTCACCACTGCTGGCGCCGGCGCGCCTGCGCCCACCCCAAGTCGGGGCCGCAGGCGTTGCAGCGTCGCGGTGCGTAGTGCGTCCGCGGCGCGATCACGCGCCCGACGGGATCGGTACAACCGACCGCGACCCTCGACAGTCTCCGACGCGCGGATCACAACGGGTAACTCCTCGGCCACCAGTGGACCGATCCGCCGGCCTTTCCAGAATGCCACCAAGAGCACCACCAGCCACAATTGCCAGATGGTCCAGTGCACGTTCTCCGGAATCAGGTCGGAAAGAGATGACGGAGAAGACATTTCCCCCTCAATGTGGTCGGGCGCGTACCAGACGAGACGAGGCCGGTTGCCCGCGAGGTTCATGGCCAGTGCGGCGTTGCCGGCCGGCAGCAGGCCGCCGTTGGTCATGAAGTTGCTGCTGCCAACCACCGTGATGGTTCGGCCCTCAGCACGAAAGCGGACCAATGCCCCGCCGTAACAGCTGGTCAACACCAGGTCGCCGGTGGCCTGGTAGGTGTCACTGGGCCCCCACTGCACCGATCCTGCCCGATTAGCTTCCCGCAGCGTACAATTCGGCTGACTGTTGAATGGGCTGGCGGCCGCGATGCGCAGTTGCGGCGTCAGCGCCGTACGAGTTCGTGAGGTGGGTGCCACCAGCAACAGGTCACCGGGGGCTTTCGCCAGCCGATCCAGCAGTGCGTTGTCGACTAGATACTGCGTCTGCGCCACCAACAGCAGCGAGTCGGGGCGTGCCGCGGCTTCGACATCGGCGATGGAGTCGGCCACGACAACCTCGACGCCGTGGTTGCCAAGCAGCGTCGCCAGCGCGTGGCCCCCCGTCGAGCTGGTGGACGCGGGGGCCATGGCGCCTCCAGGCCGTGGCGCCGTCAAATAGGTGCCGATCGAGGCCACGACGGCGACTGCGGCCAGCGTGAGCAACACCCCGCGCCACGGCCGTCGGCGGCGCACGGTTGCGAGACGTGTGGGAATCACCGGACCTGCGCCCACGAGTCGAACACGGCCGGGTGCTGCACTGCAGATACGACGGCCGGTGAACGGGACCGCAGATGGTCATCGAGGTCGGCGATCATTTGGTAGGCGCCTTGGCTTCCGGGTCGCTCGCCGTAGGTGACGTCGTTGAAAGCGGTTGCCGCCTGCGTCAATTCCCCTGCCAGATGCGGTAAAACCTCGCCCGCATCGCTGGCCAGCTCGTTGGCGGTGCGCCCGGCAGCCGGGTTGAGCATGCCGGTCTCCTCCAACTCGCGAGCCACGGCTTGTAGCCGGTGGCGGATCGCCGCAGCCCAATTACCCTCGGCGGCATAGCTTTCAGCCGTGGAGCGATGCTGGGCTGCGGTCAATTGGCCGGCGTCAAACAACTGGTAGTCACCGCCGCGGTTGGTGCGCATGGTGCGCCGTGCGATCTGGACGGCGGCGGTCACCGCGATCATCAGCAAGATGAGCAGCACGGTGATGGTGAACCAACCGCCAGGTATCGAGGATCCCTTCTCCAAAATCCGGTACAGCTGCTCGTCGATCCAGTCGGTGAGTTCCTTGGTCAGGGAGTCTTTGGGGTAGATCGGTTTGTCGAGCTCGCGTTGTGCGGCTTGGTGTGCGGCTTCGCGGTCGATGTCGATGGAGGGCACTGTCAGCCTGTCCTCACTAACTCCCTTTAGAAAGGCCGCGTGAGCCATAGGTTGTCGGTGGACTCCACCGGGGCGGGCCCGCCGGTGGGGCCGGCTTCTAAGCCGGTCTGCAATACCAGGTCGAAGGCCTCGGCACGGATACGGCGGTCGGTGTATAACAGCACGACAACTCCGGCGCTGAACGGCGCGGTGACAATCTGGCCGATCGTCACTCCGATGGCCGAGAGCGTAGCGCCGACGAGCCGCATGGTGACTGACCCGTCGGACGCTGTGACGGCCGTCACTATCTCGCCGACGATCATGAAAGGAGCCGCGATCGCATTACCAACTACGCCCACCACCAGCACCGTCAGCAGGCGGATGCCCAGGACCCGCCAGAAGCCATGACGCACGAGCGCAAAGGATCTGGTGATCGCCTCGACGATGGGCAGCCTCTCCAGCACGATCAGCACGGGTGCGAACAGCAGGACGACATACAAATAGGCCAGCGACACCCCAACCACGAGCAGCAGCGGGAAGCCGAGGAGGGCCGCCGCTGCCTCGTTGGCCGCCGCCGCGACCCCGGAAAGTATGACGACCGCCAGCCCGAGCACCGCCACCACGCCGGCTGCTTCCAGCAGTGCCAGGCCGAACAACGCGAGCAGGCGACCGCGAACCTTGGCCCACGCCTCGCCGACGGTGATCGGCGAACCGAACACGGCCCGCCCGACGATGACGGTGAGCATTCCGCTGAGCAGCACACCCGCTAGCCAGCTGACCAGGAGACTGGCGCCGAATGACGCTGACCAACCGCCCACCACCGCGCCGGTCAGCTCGTCGGGCTCCCCGGTCACGATGTCACCGAAGGCGGTCATGGGGCCAAATAGGGCCACCAGTGAGATGATTTGCAGGGTCACCACGACCATGGCGGTCAATCCCAGCGTCGCCTTCGGGTTAGCGCGGATGTAGCCGACCGCGCCGTTGAAGATATCGCTCAAGGTCAACGGCCGCAGCGGGATTATTCCTGGTTTGACCGCGCCCGGGGCGAGCGGTGGGCCATAGCCGGGCGGTGGGCCATAGCCGGGCGGTGGGCCATAGCCGGGCGGTGGTCCGCAGCCGGGCGGTGCGGCGGGGTAGCCGAGGGGTGGACCATAGCCAGGCGGGGGGCCATAGCTGGGCGGCGCACCATAACCCGGCGGGCCGTACCCGGGTGGTGTAGCGGGGTAGGGCGGATATCCGGCCGGCGCATATCCCGGCGCCACGGGCGGTGGTTCAACCGGGTAGCCAGGCGGCAGCGTGCTCACCGGACGCAGCAGCTGTCGTCGTTCGTCATGGCCTCCATCCTGTCCGCGGTCGGTGCATTTCTCAATGTAGGTCTCAGTGTCGGGTTTCGGGCGTTGCGGCGCGTAGCGTTTGTGCAATGGCGGAACTTAAATCCCAGCTTCGGTCAGACCTGACCCAAGCGATGAAGACGCAGGACAAGCTGCGGACCGCGACCATACGCATGCTGCTGGCCGCGATCCAGACCGAGGAGGTCTCTGGCAAGCAGGCAAGAGAGCTCTCCGACGACGAGGTGATCAAGGTGTTGGCCAGGGAATCGCGCAAGCGTGGTGAGGCGGCGGAGAT
This sequence comes from Mycobacterium canetti CIPT 140010059, assembly GCF_000253375.1. Classification (NCBI taxonomy): domain Bacteria; kingdom Bacillati; phylum Actinomycetota; class Actinomycetes; order Mycobacteriales; family Mycobacteriaceae; genus Mycobacterium; species Mycobacterium canetti. The sequence continues at coordinate 4,199,707 of NC_015848.1, read as the reverse complement.
CTACACCCAAAACGGCCGCGGTGAGCTCGCCGCCACCGAGCATGCCGAGGCACGGATCATTGACGAGTACCTCCCGACGCCGCTCACCGAGGGGGAACTGGCCGATGTCGCCGACACCGCCATAGCCGAGGTGGCCGAACAACTCGGGCATCGGCCCAGCATGAAACAGATGGGTCTGGTAATGAAGGCGGCCACCGTGATCGCCGCCGGGAAAGCCGACGGCGCACGCTTGTCGGCGGCGGTCAAGGAACGCCTATAGGCCAATTTCGACGGAGGCTATATGCGTGTCCGCACTCGAGGGTTGTTAGGCAATTCACCCACGCCCCAGCGCCTTCGCCGCGATTGCGGCCCGCACACAGGTCGTGTGCAGCCGGCAAATCCTACGCTAATGGGCCGCCGCCGCAGTTCGCAGGCGGGCTAGGCTTTCACCACACGGACGGCTCGGACAAGAGGATCGCCATTGTCAGCTCCCGACTCGATCACCGTCACGGTTGCCGACCATAACGGGGTCGCCGTGCTCAGCATCGGTGGCGAGATTGATTTGATCACCGCTGCGGCACTTGAAGAGGCCATCGGCGAAGTTGTGGCCGACAATCCGACGGCGCTAGTCATCGACCTTTCCGCGGTGGAGTTTCTGGGGTCGGTGGGGCTGAAGATTTTGGCGGCAACATCCGAAAAGATAGGCCAATCCGTCAAGTTCGGGGTGGTTGCACGGGGTTCGGTAACCAGAAGGCCGATTCATCTGATGGGTCTGGACAAGACCTTTCGGTTGTTTTCCACGCTCCACGATGCCTTGACTGGGGTACGGGGCGGCAGGATCGACCGGTAACGCCGTACAAACCGACGAGCATGCATGCTGTGATCGGCACCAGATAGTCGAGGCCTGCGGCGCACGCCACGTTGCCAGCGCGCCGCCGTGCGTGTCACGCGCCACATTTTGACGGTGTGGAAATGGTGTCTGGTAGCTGTCAATGTCCTGACGGCATCCTCGAAGAGCTGTTCGCCGGTGGCTGCCGACGGCCTGTATGGGTTACCTTGATCGGCAACCTTTTATCGCTGGGAGTGGTCATGGTCTACACCGGGAGTGACGCCGGTGATCATGCATCCGCGCCGCAGCCAAGCGGTAGCGGCAGCGTCCCCGCGAGTGTCAATGTGCCGGGGCTGGTGGTGGCTGCCGTGTGGGCTGTCGGGCTGGTTGCGGGTTTAGTTGCGCTGACGATCGGACACCTGGCGGTTGCCGCCGCGGCCCTGGTTGTGGCGGTCATGGCACCTTGGTGCCGGGTGGCCTATATCGCGCATGGCCAACATAGGGTCTGCGGCGAAACGCTGCGCGGGACGCCCGCCGGTGAAACGGCCTCATTCCCAACCGGCTGGCGCGGTCTGCGATTTTCGACGCGGTAGCGCCGGACCGCACCTTCGGGAACCGATGGTGCTGAGGTCGCTTGCTAGCCCTGCTGCGTTGACCGACCCGAAACGCTGTGCTTCTGTCGTAGGCGTGGCAGCGTTTGCGGTTCGCCGGGAGCACGCGCCGGATGCTTTGGGCGGCCCACCGGGCTTGCCGGCGCCCCGCGGATTTCGCGCGGCCTTCGCGGCCGCCTACGCGGTTGCCTACCTGGCGGGTGGCGAGCGCCGGATGCTGCGACTGATCCGTCGGTACGGACCGATCATGACGATGCCCATTCTCAGCCTGGGTGACGTTGCGATCGTGTCCGACCCGGCGCTGGCCAAGGAGGTTTTCACCGCTCCCACCGACGTCCTGCTCGGGGGCGAGGGGGTGGGGCCGGCAGCGGCGATCTATGGGTCGGGGTCGATGTTTGTCCAGGAGGAGCCGGAGCATCTTCGGCGTCGAAAACTCTTGACGCCGCCATTACATGGCGCTGCGCTGGATCGTTACGTTCCGATTATCGAGAACTCCACTCGCGCGGCGATGCATACATGGCCGGTTGACCGTCCGTTTGCGATGTTGACGGTGGCGCGGTCGCTGATGCTGGATGTGATCGTCAAGGTCATATTCGGGGTCGACGACCCCGAGGAGGCCCGGCGCTTGGGCCGGCCGTTCGAGCGGCTGTTGAATCTTGGTGTTTCAGAGCAGTTGACCGTGCGCTACGTACTGCGTCGGTTGGGCGCACTACGAGTCTGGCCTGCACGCGCCCGCGCCAACACCGAGATCGACGACGTCGTCATGGCGCTCATTGCGCAGCGGCGCGCCGATCCACGCCTGGGCGAGCGACACGACGTCCTGTCGTTGCTCGTGAGCGCGCGCGGAGAGTCCGGGGAACAGTTGTCAGACAGCGAGATTCGCGACGATCTGATCACCCTCGTGCTGGCGGGGCATGAAACCACGGCGACCACGTTGGCGTGGGCGTTCGACTTGCTGCTGCACCATCCGGACGCGTTGCGGCGCGTGCGAGCGGAGGCCGTTGGCGGTGGGGAAGCCTTCACGACGGCGGTGATCAACGAGACGTTGCGGGTGCGTCCGCCCGCGCCGTTGACGGCTCGTGTCGCCGCGCAACCACTAACCATCGGCGGTTACCGTGTGGAGGCTGGCACACGAATCGTGGTCCACATCATCGCGATCAACCGCAGCGCCGAGGTGTATGAGCACCCACACGAGTTCCGCCCCGAGCGGTTCCTCGGTACGCGGCCGCAAACCTATGCCTGGGTTCCGTTCGGCGGCGGCGTGAAACGCTGTCTGGGTGCGAACTTTTCGATGCGAGAGTTGATCACCGTATTGCACGTGCTGCTGCGCGAGGGCGAGTTCACCGCCGTCGACGACGAGCCAGAGCGGATCGTGCGGCGCTCCATCATGCTTGTGCCCCGCCGCGGCACTCGGGTGCGGTTTCGCCCCGCCCGTTAGCGGCAACCGTCCCAATGCAACAAGGCAAAGGATGATGAACAGACGCCCGAGTCGTGCGTTGCCGTCGAGAAATGGCCCGATCGCCTCGAATTGGTAATGCACCAGGGCGCAACGGATCAAGAGCGGCAGTTGTGGCGCTGCGTCGTGGAGATACATTTCCCAGTCATCCAACGCACGCCACATGTTGTCGACGGTCGGCGGAAACAACCCCGCGGTTTCGGGCCGATTGCTCGGGGAGGAAATCTAATTCTGGCTCCGACGAAACTCTCCCGGTTTACGTTCCTAGCAGGTGGGGGTCAGGCAGGAGGCGTCCGGCTCATGCGAGTCGTCCCAGTCCCGCGTCGGACTCCGAGAGAAGCATGATTGGCTCGGGGTGCAGAGCCAACTCCCGCGGTACGGGGGTGGGCCCATAGGCGTAATGCGCGGCGGGTCCCCCTGTGGACACGGCGCTGCCCACGCCGGGGCAACGAATTTCGTTGGATCCACACCCACAACCTTTAACGAAAAGTGCACCGTGTTTTAGGGCGGCCGGTAACCTACAACTTCCGTTGGAAATGCCTGTGCGTTGACGTGCTGTCCGGCATGGTCAACCAGCACCGTCAGGGTGGCGCTGCCGCCCGAGCAGACTGCAGCAAGCTACCACGCTGCGCCGGGTAAGGCTGTCGTCAGCGATCTCTCGGTCGGGGTGGCGGGATTTGAACCCACGGCCTCTTCGTCCCGAACGAAGCGCGCTACCAAGCTGCGCCACACCCCGCTTGAAGCCACGACAGCCTATCGCACCGGACCGTTGACTAGCCAAACCGCAGGTCCGACCGTCACGTCCATCGACAGGAGCGCTCGAATTCCACCAGCGCCGCAGCCGGCCCGGCCGGATCGAGCCCCTGGGCACTGACCCACTCGTCGGAAAAGTAGGTGTCGGCGTAGCGATCGCCGCTGTCGGCGAGCAGTGTGACCACCGAGCCGCTGCGGCCCTGCTTGACCATCTCGGCGAGCAGTCCGAACGCGCCCCAGAGGTTGGTGCCGGTAGACGGTCCCACTCGGCGCCCCAGAACGGCGCTGACATGCCGGGCGGCAGCGATCGACGCCGCGTCGGGGACCGCCACCATGCGGTCGACCACACCGGGCAGAAACGACGGCTCGACCCGCGGCCGGCCGATGCCCTCGATACGGGACGATGTGGGCATGACGATGTCGTACCGGCCTTCGGAGTACGCGGGGAAGAACGCGGAATTCTCCGGATCGACGACGCACAGCCGGGTCGCGTGCCGTCGGTAGCGGATGTAGCGGCCGATCGTCGCGCTGGTTCCGCCGGTGCCCGCACCCACGACGATCCATTCCGGGGTGGGGTGCTTCTCTTCGCGCATTTGCACGTAGATCGACTCGGCGATGTTGTTGTTGCCGCGCCAGTCGGTTGCGCGCTCCGCGTTGGTGAACTGGTCCAGATAGTGGCCGCCGGTTTCCTTGGCGACGCGCTCCGCCTCGGCGTACACCTGACTTGAATTCTGGACGAAATGACAACGGCCACCTTGTGATTCGATCAACGCGATTTTGGAAGCGCTGGTCGCGGCCGGCATCACGGCGATGAACGGCAGACCCAGCAGCGCCGCGAAATAGGCCTCGGACACCGCCGTTGAACCCGACGATGCCTCCACCACCGTGGTGTTCTCGTTGATCCAGCCGTTGCATAGCGCATAGAGGAACAACGAACGTGCCAACCGGTGTTTGAGACTGCCGGTGATATGGGTCGTCTCGTCCTTGAGGTACAGCTCGACGTCGACATCCGTGCACCAGGCAGCGGGCAGTGGGTAGCGCAGCAGGTGGGTGTCGGCGCTACGGCGGGCGTCCGCCTCGATCAACCGGATCGCGTTGTCCGTCCAGCTCCGGGATAGGCTGCGGACCGCGATACAGGCCCCGCCGCTCAACGCACCGACACTGTCGGCTGTGAGCGGCCCAGGTTGCTGCTCGAATCGCGCCCGCCCATTGGGGTCGCGATCAACGTCAGCAGGGTTGCTTCGGGCCGGCAGCAGAATCTCACCGGCGCAAACGGCGAAGTGCCGATCCCGGCGGAGACGTGCAGCCGCATGTTTGCACCCCATTGTGACGCTCCTTTGGCCCGGGAGCGGTCCAGACCGCAGTTAGTGACCAGCGCCCCGTACAACGGCAGGCACAGCTGCCCGCCGTGGGTGTGGCCGGCCAGCACCAACTGGTAACCATCGGCGGCGAAGCGGTCCAACACCCGCGGCTCCGGTGAATGGGTGAGCCCCAGCCGCAGGTTGGCGGCCGGGCTGGCCGGGCCGGCGATGGTGTCGTAGCGGTCTCGGTCGATATGCGGGTCGTCGACGCCCGCAGCGGCGATGTGCAGACCGGCAACTTCGAACTCGCGGCGGGTATGGGTTAGGTCGAGCCACCCACGTTCGGTGAACGCCGCCCGCAGATCCTGCCAGGGCAGCGCTGCTCCGCGGACGCGGTGATCCGGGCTGGTCAGATAGTTCATTGGGTTCTTCAGGCGCGGCCCAAAGTAGTCGTTGCTGCCGAACACGAAGACACCCGGCCGGGACAGCAGATCGCTCAGGGTTTGGACGACGGCGGGCACCGCCTTGGGGTGAGCCAGGTTGTCACCGGTGTTGACGACCAGATCCGGCTCCCAGCTGGCGAGCTCGCGCAGCCAGGCCTGTTTGCGGTGCTGGTTGGGCAGCATATGCAGATCGCTGATGTGCAGCACCCGCAGCGGTGTGGAGCCCGGAGTCAAGACTGGCATGGTCACCTCGCGCAGGACGAATGCATTGCGCTCGACCAGCGCAGCGTAACCAATCCCGGCGATGGCCGAGCCCAACGCCACGGCGCCGGTGCGGATCAAGGTGGGCAAGACAGCAGCCATGCACGCAGCCTACTGCCGGTCGAGGTCTGATCGCGCGTCTGCAGCGGCACGAGGGCCATTGGGAGGGTCTACGGGGGAGGCGCTGGGGGTGGTGGCGCCAGCAGCGGAATGGTGATCGGCGGCAGCCCCGGAATCTCCACCACCTGCGATCCGACCGGCGGTGGCGGCCCACCATCCTCGGGCAGCGGTGGCGGAGGCGGAGCCGGCGGGATGCCGTTGCTGATCTGGATCGTGACGATCGAACCCGGAATTGTTTGACCGCTGGGCGACGTTCCGACCACCTCGCCATACTTGGCGGAGCTGTTGACCGAGTTGGTTTGGTCGGCGACCTGGAAGCCCGCGTCCTTGAGGCGCTGGCGTGCGGCGTCGACATCCAGACCGGCCACGCTTGGTACCCGTGAGCCTGGTGCGCCGTCGACATAGCGTGGATCGGTCGGTGGTAGCTGCACTTCGCCGAAGTTGTTGGCGATCGGCTTCATCGCGGCGAACCAGGTGCGGGATGGCTCGTTGCCGCCGTACAAGTCGCCGCTGCCGCAATGGCGCAGCGGGCCGGAACACAGATCTGTCGGCGAGCTGGAGTCGTCGTAGATGTAGTTCGCCGCCGCGTAGCGGTTGGTGAAGCCCACGAAGCCGGCCGACCGGTGCGCCTCGGTGGTGCCGGTTTTGCCGGACATCGGCAGATCCCAGCCCGCCGCGCCGGCGGAACCGGCCGCCGTGCCGCTGCCCACGGCGTCCTTGCTCATCGCGTTGGCGAGGGTGTTCGCCAGCCCTGCGGGCACCACCTGGTCGCACGTCTCGGTGGTGACCGCGACTTCGTTGCCGTTGCGGTCGATGAGCTGGTCGATTGGGTTGGGGGGGCACCACACGCCGCCGGATGCCAACGTGGCCGCCACGTTGGACAGCTCCAGCGCGTTTAACTCGATGGGGCCGAGGGTGAACGAACCGAGGTTCTGTCGTTTGACGAAGTCAGCCAAGCTCTCATTGCTGTCGGGGTTGTAGTCGCGTGCGGTGCCGGGATTCGCATAAGACCTCAGCCCGAGTTTGATGGCCATATCGACCGCACGCCCCACCCCGACCTGCGAGATCAGCTTGGCGAACGCGGTGTTTGGCGAGGTTGCCAGCGCGTCGGTGACATTCATCGAGCCGCGGTAGTTGCCGGCGTTCACCACACACCAGGTCTCTTTGGGGCACCCCTTTGCCCCGCCACTTCCCAGACCTTTGGCCTGGAATCGGGGCGGCACGTCGAGTTGGGCGTTAATACCCATGCCCATGTCCAGAGCAGCGGCCGTGGTGAAGATCTTGAAGATAGACCCGGCGCCGTCGCCAACCAGGGAGAATGGCTGCGGCCGCATGGTTTCGCCGGCTTCTAGATCCAGCCCGTATTTGCGGTTGCTGGCCATGGCCAACACCTTGTGCGCATCCTTACCCGGTTTGATCACGCTCATCACGCTGGAAATACCGGCCAGGTTCGGGCTGGCGTACTTGTCGATGGCGGCCTTGACCGGTGCCTGCACCTCTGGGTCCAGGGTGGTGCGGATCAGGTACCCGCCCTTGGCGACCTGCTCCTTGCTGATCCCGGCCCGAGACAGGTACTCCTGGACGTAGTCGCAGAAGAATGCGCGGTCGCCGGCCGCGATGCAGCCGCGCGGCAACTCATTGGGCTGCGGCAGTACCCCCAGCGGCTCGGCCTTGGCGGCACGCAACGCCTCCGCCTCCCCGGGAAGGTTCTCGATCATGGTGTCGAGGACCACGTTCCGCCGGGCCAGCGCGCCGTCGGGGTTGGTGTACGGGTTGAGCGTGCTGGTCGATTGCACCATGCCGGCCAGCAGCGCCGCTTGCTGCCAATTCAGGTCGGACGCGTTGATGCCGAAGTACGTTTGCGCCGCGTCCTGCACGCCGAACGAGTTATTGCCGAACGAGACCAGGTTCAAGTATCGGGTCAGGATTTCAGATTTTGTGAAGGTCTTGTCCAGCGTGAGTGCCATCCGGATCTCGCGAAGCTTGCGGGCCGGAGTGGTTTCGACGGCCGCTCGCTTCTCGGCATCGGTTTGGGCTGTCACCAGCAGTTGGTAGTTCTTCACGTACTGTTGTTCGAGCGTCGAGCCGCCGCGCGTGTCGAGGTCGCCGGACGCGTAGCCCGCCAGGCCGGTCAGGGTGCCCTTCCAGTCCACGCCGCTGTGGTCGGCGAACCGCTTATCTTCAATCGAGACGATCGCCAGCTTCATCGTGTTGGCGATCTTGTCCGAGGGCACCTCGAACCGGCGCTGCGAGTACAGCCACGCGATCGTGTTGCCCTTCGCGTCGACCATCGTCGATACCGCAGGCACTTGCCCCTCGAGCAGCTGGGCCGAGCCGTTGGCAACGACCTCAGAGGCACGATTGGACATCAGCCCTAGCCCGCCTGCGAACGGGAACGTCAGCGCAGTGGCGACGACACTGGCCAACAGACAACACCCAGCCAGCTTCAGAACGGTGATCGCGGCCGGGAGGCGCTCGGGCATGCGTACTACAGTAGCGACCTCCTGTCACTCCACCGTGCCGCTTGGTCTAATAGAATCTTTCCGCGGGCGGGTGAGTCACTGCGGGATCGGGGCGGGCGCGATATTTGCGGCTGCGTCACTGGTCAGGCCCCCTAAACGGGACCGAAGCGGCGGCATTTCCCCCGGCCGATCCAGACAAGACGGCACGCTCGTCCCAAAAAAGCGTTATCGTACTGTTGCGCAATTGGCACACGACCACCTAACTTATACAGATCAGTGAGATACAGGTAACACCGATGTGCATGGTGTGGCGTCGCTCGCAGCATCGGCTGTTTCCGAGGAGGGCGGTCGCACACGGCGGCCGGGAGGAAGGGATCAGCTCGTGTCAGGAACACGTCCAGCCGCTCGAAGGACTAACCTCACGGCTGCACAGAACGTGGTACGCAGCGTAGACGCGGAAGAGCGGATCGCGTGGGTATCCAAGGCGCTGTGCCGGACTACCGACCCTGACGAACTCTTTGTTCGGGGAGCTGCACAACGCAAGGCCGCGGTGATCTGCCGTCACTGTCCGGTAATGCAAGAGTGTGCGGCAGATGCGCTGGACAACAAGGTCGAGTTCGGTGTTTGGGGTGGCATGACCGAGCGCCAGCGCAGGGCTCTGCTCAAGCAACATCCCGAGGTGGTTTCGTGGTCGGACTACCTTGAGAAGCGCAAGCGCCGCACCGGCACCGCCGGATAGCCACTCAGGGACTGCGGATAGGTGTCGCGGTCCCGTCGCTTCTGATTACGGTTTGGTTACAGCAAAAGCCATTCATTTCTAATTGGCTTGTGCCCAATAGGAACTGGCTTGTGCCCAATAGCCGGATCCCGGTCAGATGTTGTACGGCCCGCATCGTCGCCGACCGTCACTGATGGGCCGGTTCCTCAGCGGCCTGCTGCGCGGCCCGCATCGTCGCCGACCGTCACTGATGGGCCGGTTCCTCAGCGGCCCGCTGCGCGGCCCGCATCGTCGCCGACCGTGGTGAGCTGATCGGCGAGCGCCCGCAGCGCTTCCAGGTCAGAGACGTCAAACGGGAGCGACGGTACCCCAACGACCGGCACGGTGGGGTTGGCTCCGGTGAACCGGGACAGCAGCCGGATCTCCCGTTTGGCTGTCTGCCCGCGCTCGGCATGGATACGCAGCACCGCTGCGGCCAGCGATGTGGCGTCGGAGTCGGTGGTCTCGGCATCCAACGTTTCGGCGGCGTCGATTGCCCGCTCGATCGGCAATGCGCACAGCATCGGGTGCGTGCGGTTGAAGACCAGCCCCGCTAGCGGCATGCTCTCCTGCGATAGCCGGTCGACGAAGAAGGACGCCTCGCGCAGTGCGTCGGGTTCGGCCGCCGACACCACGACGAACAGGGTGCCGCGCCGTTTCAACAACGCGTAAGTGCGGTCTGCCTTCTCGCGGAAACCACCGAACGTGGCGTCCAGCGATTGAACGAACGCTGCTGCGTCGGCCAGCATCTGGGAACCGAGCACGGTGGACAACGCCTTCATGGCCAATCCCATCACGCCGGTGATCAGCCGCCCGATGCCCCGGCCGGGAGCGAGTAACAGCCTCCACAGCCGACTATCCATGAAGCTGCCCAGTCGCTTTGGCGCGTCTAAGAAGTCCAGCGCGTTACGCGACGGCGGAGTGTCTACCACAATCAGGTCCCAGCGGTCCTGGCTTAGCAGTTGACCCAGCTTCTCCATAGCCATGTACTCTTGGGTGCCGGCAAGCGATGTGGCGACGGTCTGATAGAACTGGTTGTCCAGAATCGATTGCGCCCGTTCGGGTCCAGAGTATTGCATAACCATTTCGTCAAACGTGCGGCGCATGTCGAGCATCATCGCGTGTAGCTCGCCGGGAACCTCGGGTGCCAATGGCACGCGTTGTGGTGTGTTGCCAAGATCGTTGATCCCCAGCGCTTGTGCCAATCGCTTGGCTGGGTCAATCGTCAAAACGACTACAGTGCGGCCATATTCGGCCGCGCGCAACGCCAGCGCGGCCGCGGTAGTGGTCTTGCCGACCCCACCGGCGCCGCAGCACACCACCACCCGGTTGGATGTGTCGGCCAGGATTGCGCCCATATCGAGGGTCTTCGGTGTGACACTCATCGAACCCCCTGCTGGGCAAGTGATTCCGAGAGCTCGTAGAGGCTGCCAAGGTCGACGCCGTCAGAGACCGTCGGCAATTCCAATCGCGGAACCTGCAAGGCGTCAAGCTGTTGTGCGATTTCGGCGCGAGCGGTGATTCGGGTGGCATGCTGGATGGTCTCGGTAAGCAGGCCGGCGAAATCGGCGTCGGGAAGCTTGACCCCGGCCATCAACAACCCGGCCCGCACCGAGTCTGCATCGACCTCGCCCTCGGCGGCCTTCGCCAAGTCCTGAGGCTCCAAATGGGCGGGGATGTTGCGGTTCACGATCACACTGCCGATCGGCAGTTCCATCTGCGCAAGCTCCTCGATGGCTTCCAGTGTCTCCTGCACCGGCAGCGCTTCTAACAGAGTGACCAAATGGATGGCGGTCTGGTTGGAGTGCAGTAACTTCACCACGCCTTCGCTTTGCGCATGCACCGGTCCGCCCTTGGCCAGATCGGACACCGCCTTGGTGACATCCAGGAAGCGCGCGATGCGCCCGGTCGGAGGCGCATCGACGACGATTGCGTCATAGACCGGCAGCTTGTTCTTGTCGAGGCGCACCACCGTCTCCTTGATCTTGCCGGTGAGCAGCACGTCGCGCAGACCGGGCGCGATCGTCGTCGCGAACTCGACCGCGCCGATACGGCGCATGGCCCGGCCTGCGATACCGAGGTTGTAAAACATGTCGAGGTATTCCAGGAAGGCGGCCTCGATGTCGATTGCCAAGGCGTTGACCTGGCCGCCGCGCTCGGCGGTCGCGATCTTAAGTTCCTGGTAGGGCAGTGGCGGGACGTCGAAGAGTTGCGCAATCCCCTGGCGCCCCTCGACTTCGACGAGTAGGACTTTGCGGCCGCCCGCTGCCAGCGTCAGCGCGAGCGCGGCCGCGATCGTCGACTTCCCGGTACCGCCTTTGCCGGTGACAAGGTGCAGTCGGACCCCCGACAAGCGTGACGGCCAGCCGACGGAACTACCGCCGCTAGATGTGGTTGCCACCATGGCATGCTAGCCCGATGGCCTCGCGATCTTTCCGGGCTACCGGGCTGAGCGGAGCGGGTCCAGTCCGACCGATAAGCTCGCGTCATGACCCAACCCACCGCATGGGAGTACGCCACGGTCCCGCTGTTGACGCACGCCACCAAACAGATCCTCGACCAGTGGGGAGCCGATGGCTGGGAGCTGGTGGCGGTGCTGCCCGGGCCCACCGGTGAGCAGCACGTCGCCTACCTGAAGCGCCCGAAGTAGGAGGTATCGGGGTTAATGAGCGCTAAAGCCCGATTAGGGCAACTCGGTGTCACGCTACCGCAAGTGGCGGCGCCGCTGGCGGCCTACGTTCCAGCTGTGCGCACCGGCAACCTGGTCTACACCGCGGGCCAGCTGCCGTTGGAGGCCGGCAAGCTGGTGCGGACCGGCAAGCTCGGCGCCGACGTCAACCCGGAGGAGGGCAAGACGCTCGCGCGGATCTGCGCGCTCAATGCGCTGGCAGCCGTTGATTCGCTGGTGGATCTCGACGCGGTGACCCGGGTGGTCAAAGTCGTCGGGTTTGTCGCTTCGGCACCGGGGTTTCACGGCCAGCCGAGCGTGATCAACGGGGCCTCCGACCTGCTGGCCGAGGTGTTCGGCGATAGCGGCGCGCATGCGCGTTCGGCGGTCGGCGTATCCGAGCTACCGTTGGATGCGCCGGTGGAAGTCGAGTTGATCGTGGAGGTCGGCTAGCGGCCGATGTCGAAGACAGCTGAGTCGCTGACCCATCCCGCCTACGGCCAGCTGCGCGCGGTCACCGACACCGCGTCGGTCCTGTTGGCCGACAACCCCGGTTTGCTGACGTTGGACGGCACCAACACCTGGGTGCTGCGCGGCCCGCTCAGTGACGAGCTGGTCGTTGTCGATCCAGGCCCGGACGACGACGAACACCTGGCACGGGTTGCCGCGCTTGGCCGCATCGCGTTGGTACTGATCAGTCATCGTCATGGCGACCACACCAGCGGCATCGACAAACTGGTCGCGCTGACCGGGGCGCCGGTACGGGCCGCGGATCCGCAGTTCTTGCGACGTGATGGGGAGACGCTGACCGACGGGGAAGTGATCGACGTTGCCGGGTTAACCATTACCGTGTTGGCCACCCCTGGCCACACCGCAGATTCGCTGTCATTTGTCCTCGACGACGCCGTGTTGACCGCCGACACCGTGTTGGGTTGCGGGACCACCGTCATCGACAAGGAAGACGGCAGCCTAGCCGACTACTTGGAATCGCTGCACCGGCTGCGTGGCCTGGGCCGGCGGACCGTGCTGCCGGGGCACGGGCCGGACTTGCTCGACCTGGAAGCGATTGCATCGGGATACCTGCTGCACCGGCACGAACGTCTGGAGCAGATACGCGCCGCGTTGCGGGATCTCGGTGACGACGCCACGGTCCGCGAGGTCGTCGAACACGTCTACCTCGACGTTGACGAAAAGCTTTGGAATGCGGCCGAATGGTCGGTGCAGGCACAACTGGACTATCTGCGGACTCGGTAGCGCGAGCAGCCGCACAATCGCACAAAATCCGTCGTTTGCGTGCGACTCTGTGTCTGCTGGGCGTGAGGAATCTAGCTCGCTCGGTTGCGCCCGCGCTGCGCGCTTACCTCGCTCGGCGGGCCAGTCTTTCGGAGTCAGAGATCAGCACGCTCTTGCCCTCAAGGCGGATCCAGCCGCGGTGAGCGAAATCAGCCAGTGCCTTGTTCACCGTCTCGCGTGAGGCCCCGACCAGCTGGGCGATTTCTTCCTGTGTCAGGTCGTGGGTGACCCGCAATGCGCCACCTTCCTGGGTGCCGAAGCGCTGGGCGAGCTGCAACAGCTGCTTGGCCACCCGACCGGGCACATCGGTGAAGATGAGGTCGGCCAGGTTGTTGTTGGTGCGGCGAAGCCGGCGGGCCAGCACCCGCAGCAGCTGTTCGGAGATCTCGGGACGATCGGCGATCCATGACCGCAGCGCGTCGCGGTCCATCGACACCGCCCGCACCTCGGTGATCGTGGTCGCGCTGGACGTGCGCGGACCCGGGTCGAAGATCGACAACTCGCCGAACATGTCCGACGGGCCCATGATGGTTAGCAGGTTTTCTCGGCCGTCTGGTGCCCGGCGACCGATCTTGACCTTCCCCAAGATGATGATGTACAGCCGATCGCCCGGCTCCCCTTCCGCGAAGACCGTGTGTCCACGGGGGAAGTCGACGGGCTGCAGCTGTTTCGTCAGTGCGGCGATTGCGCTGGGCTCCACGCCTTGGAAGATTCCTGCCCTGGCCAGGATCTCGTCCACGTTGCCTCTTCAACTTTCCGACGAAGTGATACGGGCGCACTAACCGTTTGCCAACGAGAAGAGTCTAGAGGTAGGCCAACCGGTTCGCCGTGCCAACGCTACACGTGATTTGCGTGTCGAGCCGTTCTAAACTGCGGATTGGGCTGGCCATGCCGGGGTGGCTCGACGGGGCTATCGAGATCGGTGACAAACAGCGGCCCGGCATACCGTGGCCCAGCGCCAGACCCAAGCGGCGGTGAATCGGTGATTCGCCGGGCTTGACGTCGATGCAGGTAATCCAGCGCCTCCGGCATTCCATTCCGAGCGAGCGTATGCACATCCACGGCCTCGGCCTGCTCGAGAAACTCCGCGACGTCGGTCGCCGTGACCGTGTCTCGGGCCAGAAACCTTTCCAGCCGTCCCAACCCGAGGGTCGCCAGCATCAACAACCCAGGAACGCAGGCCACGAGCAACCATGACACAAGGAGAGTAAACATGGCTTCGAATCAACACGAGGTCTCAGTGAGATCACGAAATCAGTACTCTGTCGTAGGTGACAGCGGCGAAGTCATCCAGATCGAAGCCAGCGGCGCGTGCCGCCGACGTGCCCGGGCGCTGGTCTGCAGAAACCCGGCTCGCCTTGGTGCGACGGGCGCGGCGAATGAATCGCGCTTTGGCACAGGCATTTCCGCACGTATACTGCGAGCTGGACTTCACCACGCCGCTCGAGCTAGCCGTGGCAACCATACTTTCGGCGCAGAGCACCGACAAACGGGTGAATTTGACGACGCCAGCCTTGTTCGCGCGGTATCGGACGGCACGGGACTACGCCCAGGCGGATCGCACCGAGCTCGAGAGCCTCATCCGCCCCACCGGCTTCTACCGCAACAAAGCGGCCTCTCTCATCGGCCTGGGGCAGGCCCTAGTTGAGCGGTTTGGCGGTGAGGTGCCGGCCACCATGGACAAGTTGGTGACGTTGCCCGGGGTGGGGCGCAAAACCGCCAATGTCATCCTGGGTAACGCATTCGGTATCCCCGGAATCACGGTGGATACTCATTTCGGACGATTGGTGCGCCGGTGGCGCTGGACCACCGCAGAGGACCCGGTCAAGGTGGAGCAGGCGGTCGGTGAGCTGATCGAACGCAAGGAGTGGACCTTGCTCAGCCACCGAGTGATCTTTCACGGACGGCGGGTGTGCCACGCCCGCAGACCGGCGTGTGGTGTTTGTGTGCTTGCCAAAGACTGCCCCTCCTTCGGGCTTGGCCCCACTGAACCGCTGCTCGCGGCGCCCCTGGTCCAGGGCCCCGAGACCGATCACCTGCTGGCCCTGGCTGGACTGTAATGCCAAGCCTGCCAACAACCCCCGCTGAGACCGCAATGACGACGTTAACCGGAAAGACCCGCTGGACCATCGCGATCCTGGCGGTGGTGGCAGCGCTGATGGCGGCGCTGGTTGCCCAACTGCATGACTATTCCGCCTCGAGCATGATCAGCCAGCGGCCCGCCCCGCGCGAACATCGCGACGGCGATACCCCGGAAGCATTGGCTTGGTCCCGGCAGCGCGCAAACCTGCCGCCCTGTCCCGCGGCAGGTAACGGTCCGGGTGCGGCGGCACTACGCGGTGTTGTGGTGGTGTGTGCGGGCGACGGTTCGGCCGTCGACGTCGCCCGCGCGCTGGCCGGACGTCGGGTGGTCATCAATCTGTGGGCGCATTGGTGCGCGCCGTGCATGACCGAGCTGCCCGTGATGGCCGAATATCAACGACGGGTCGGGCCCGCCGTGCTGGTCGTGACGGTGCATCAGGACCAGAACGAGGCGGCCGCGCTGTCGCGGCTGGCCGATCTCGGCGTCCGGTTGCCGACGCTGCAGGATGACCGCCGCAGGGTGGCGGCCGCGCTGCGGGTCGCAAATGTGATGCCCGCGACGGTGGTTCTGCGGCCGGACGGTAGCGTTGCCCAGACCCTGCCGCGGGCTTTCGGCAGTGCCGACGAGATCGTGGCTGCGGTCGGGAACGACGCGGGATGAGTACGGTTGCGGTGCGGGCCGCGTAGCCGGTCCGGCCTGCTCTGAGCAGGTGGGCTCCACTCGGCGGTGATGTGGGCCGGGTTAGCGGCTTGAAGAGGAGCTGGGCAACTTTGGACCCAAAGGAGGCGCCGATGAGTGCTGGGGGTACCCCCCTGCAAGCGGGAGCGACCCCCACCGGTTCACGGGGGACGGTTGCCCTGCGGCCTGATGCCGGCCCGTCCTGGCTGCGTCCACTGGTCGACAACGTTGGCCAGATACCCGACGCCTACCGGCGTCGGTTGCCCGCCGATGTGCTGGCGATGGTGACGGCCGCCGGGGCTGTGTCGGCAATGACATCGTCGCGCCGGGATCACCGCGAGGCGGCCGTTCTGGTGCTGTTTTCTGGCCCGGAGGCCGGGCCAGGCGACGGTGGTGTTCCAGACGACGCCGACCTACTGCTGACCGTGCGGGCCTCGACATTGCGCCACCATGCCGGCCAGGCGGCTTTTCCCGGCGGTGTGGTCGACCCCGCCGACGACGGGCCGGTGGCCACCGCCTTGCGCGAGGCGAACGAAGAAACCGGGATTGACCCGTCCAGGCTGCATCCGCTGGCCACCATGGAGCGGACGTTCATTGCGCCGTCGCGGTTCCATGTTGTCCCGGTGCTGGCGTACTCGCCGGATCCCGGGCCGGTGGCCGTCGTCAACGAGGCCGAAACGGCGATAGTCGCGCGGGTACCGGTGCGCGCCTTCATCAATCCGGCCAATCGGCTCATGGTGTACCGCCGCCCGCACACTCGTCGCTGGGCCGGGCCGGCGTTCCTGTTAAACCAGATGCTGGTATGGGGCTTCACTGGCCAGGTGATTTCCGCGGTGCTCGATGTCGCGGGCTGGGCACAACCCTGGGACACCGGTGACATCCGCGAGTTGGACGCGGCAATGGTGCTGGTCGACGACGAGAGTGACCCGCGATGAATTCGATGACCCCGTCGCAGTGGCTGGATATCGCCGTCTTGGCGGTCGCATTTATTGCAGCCATCTCCGGCTGGCGTGCCGGTGCGCTGGGCTCAATGCTGTCGTTTGGCGGGGTGCTGCTGGGCGCGACAGCCGGCGTGCTGCTGGCGCCGCATATCGTCAGTCAAATCAGCGCTCCGCGGGCCAAACTGTTTGCCGCGCTGTTCCTGATCCTGGCACTGGTCGTAGTCGGCGAGGTCGCTGGTGTGGTGCTGGGCCGCGCCGTCCGCGGGGCGATCCGTAACCGGCCGATCCGGTTGATCGACTCGGTCATTGGGGTAGGGGTGCAGCTGGTCGTGGTGCTCACCGCGGCGTGGTTGTTGGCGATGCCGCTGACACAGTCGAAAGAGCAGCCCGAGCTGGCTGCCGCGGTGAAGGGTTCGCGGGTGCTCGCCCGGGTCAACGAGGCGGCACCCACCTGGCTGAAGACGGTGCCCAAGCGGCTGTCGGCCCTGCTGAACACCTCCGGCCTGCCCGCGGTTTTGGAGCCGTTCAGCCGCACGCCGGTCATTCCAGTGGCCTCACCCGACCCAGCGCTGGTCAACAATCCGGTGGTGGCGGCCACCGAGCCAAGTGTCGTCAAAATCCGCAGCCTGGCACCCAGATGCCAGAAAGTGTTGGAGGGCACCGGCTTCGTGATCTCACCCGATCGGGTGATGACAAACGCGCACGTGGTGGCCGGATCCAACAACGTCACGGTGTATGCCGGCGACAAGCCCTTCGAGGCCACGGTGGTGTCCTACGACCCGTCGGTCGACGTAGCGATCCTGGCCGTTCCGCACTTGCCGCCGCCGCCGCTGGTCTTCGCTGCGGAGCCGGCGAAAACCGGTGCCGACGTTGTGGTGCTGGGTTATCCCGGCGGCGGCAATTTCACTGCCACACCCGCCAGGATTCGCGAGGCCATCAGACTCAGTGGCCCCGATATTTACCGGGACCCGGAGCCGGTTACCCGCGACGTGTACACCATCAGAGCCGATGTGGAGCAAGGTGATTCGGGTGGGCCCCTGATCGACCTCAACGGTCAGGTGCTCGGTGTGGTGTTCGGCGCAGCCGTCGACGACGCCGAAACTGGGTTTGTGCTGACGGCCGGCGAGGTGGCGGGGCAGCTTGCCAAAATCGGTGCTACCCAACCGGTCGGCACCGGGGCCTGCGTCAGCTGAGCTGGTGCACCTGCTCGAGGAAACGCATCAGATGTCGGTTGACTTCCTCCGGCGCCTCTTCGTGGCTGAAATGTCCTGCGCCGGCAATGGATATGTACCGCCCGTGTGGTGCGTAGCGCTGGGTGCGCTCTACCGGGTCGGCCAGCACGTAAGGGTCGGCGTCGCCTCGTAAGTGCAGCAGCGGCATCCCCAGTTGCTGTGTCATCGCCCTGATGAATCGCCGCCCTTCGCTGCGCAGCTGGCTGCGTACCGCCCAGCGCTGGTACTCGAGTGCGCAATGCGCCGCCGCCGGGATCTGGATCGCCTGTCGAAGGTGGTCGATTGCTTGCGAGAAGTCCTCGGATGCAAGCCATTTGGCGCAGCCACGGGCGCGCACGAGGCGCTCGATCTCCGCTGCGTTGTTGCGGGTCAGCAAGCGCTCCGGCCAGATCGGCAGCTGGTAACGCAGCAATGTCGGCAACAGTGCGTGCCGCTGATCACGCCGGGTCAGCGTGGATCGCCGTAGCGCGGCGGGGTGCGGTGAGCTGATCAGCGCTATGGCGCGCACCAGCCGCGAATGCAGCAGCGCGGTGGTCCAGCAGGCCAGTCCGCCATCGGCGTGGCCGACCAGCGTCGCCGATGGGTGCCCGAGCGCACGGATGAGACCGGCCGTATCGCCGGCCAGCGTCCAGCCGTCGTACCCGCGGGGCGGTTTGTCGCTGCCGCCGTAGCCGCGCAGATCGACCGCGACCACCCGCGCCCCGGTCAGGCCGCACAACTGATGACGCCAGGACCACCAGAACGAGCCGAAACCATGGAGCAGTATGACCAGCGGCCTCGCCAGGGCCGGCTGGATGGGGGGCGTAGCCGCATCCGGGCCCTCCGGCTGGCCGGACGGCACAGCCTCGACGACGTGGAATCGGATGCCGTTGGCGTGCACGTCCAGATGACGCCATGGCCCGGCGATGCGGGTCATCGACGGATCTGGTGCCGCCATCTACCAACCCGAGGGGTCAACCGGCGTCGCGCGATCAGATGTGATGGGTTTTGGTGTCACAGGGGTTTTGTCATGGCCCGGGGTAAGTGCGGTGCGCGTCTCTTTGACCGACGCAATGGTCTGCCGCGGTCCCCGGATGCGCCGGACTTTCAGGAAACCCAAGAGGGCCAACACGGCGGTGACCACGACCATTATGGCGAACACGAGCAAGAAAGCCACCCAGCGCCAGATCCAGGTATCGAGCAGTTCGGCGAGGAAAAAGAAGAAAAAGAAGGTGGAGTAGAACCCGACCACCAGCGAGGAGATGAAGAAAACACTGCCGGTCAGTCCCTTCTTGACGTCCCGGGTGATCTCGGCGCGGGCCAGCTCGACCTCGGCTCGGACCAGCGTCGACATCTGCGTTGTCGCGTCTTTGATCAGGTCACCGATCGACGGCTCAGCAGGTCCGGCGTGCGGGTCGGCCAACGGAATCGTGGTCAGCGTGCTGGGCACACCGTTCTTGCGATCGATCTTGCTCACAGACGGTCCTCTCGATTCGATTGCTCGGCTCGCCCTCGCCAGCGGCGGTACCCCACCCTAGGCCGTCATCCGGCCCGCATCGTCGCCGAGCTCGGTTCGATTGCTCGGCTCCTCCTCGGGCCGTCATCCGGCCCGCATCGTCGCCGAGCGGTTCGGCTGGCATCGCGGTTCATGTTGCCATGCGGTGCGGTGCCATACGAGGCCAGCCAACACCAAGGGCGGCGGGACAGAGTTAGCCACGTCTTGACGTGTGCGGCCGTTTGAACAGAGGCCGATGTTGCGGTGCGATCGTCTAAACTGGCGGATCTGTTCTCAAGTGTCTGACGATATGACGGGAGCATTGCGTTGCAGACGGCGCACAGGCGCTTTGCCGCGGCATTCGCGGCCGTGCTTTTGGCCGTTGTGTGCCTACCTGCGAACACCGCGGCAGCCGACGACAAGCTACCGCTGGGCGGTGGTGCGGGCATCGTCGTCAACGGGGACACCATGTGCACCCTAACCACCATCGGCCATGACAAGAACGGTGACCTCATCGGCTTCACTTCCGCCCACTGTGGGGGCCCGGGCGCGCAGATCGCCGCTGAGGGTGCCGAGAACGCGGGCCCGGTAGGCATCATGGTCGCCGGCAACGACGGCCTGGACTACGCGGTGATCAAGTTCGACCCGGCCAAGGTGACCCCGGTGGCCGTCTTCAACGGGTTTGCGATCAACGGCATTGGCCCGGACCCGTCGTTCGGCCAGATCGCCTGCAAGCAGGGCCGCACCACCGGTAACTCGTGCGGGGTTACCTGGGGGCCAGGGGAAAGTCCGGGCACCCTTGTGATGCAGGTCTGCGGCGGACCGGGCGACTCCGGTGCGCCGGTGACCGTCGACAATCTGCTGGTCGGGATGATCCACGGTGCATTCAGCGACAATCTGCCGAGTTGCATCACCAAATACATCCCGCTGCACACCCCGGCGGTGGTGATGTCGATCAACGCCGACCTGGCCGACATCAACGCCAAGAACCGGCCGGGCGCGGGATTCGTCCCGGTACCGGCCTGAGTTGGCTGGGCTGACCCGGTTGATCGTGCCGCGACCTACTTGGCGGCCCGGATCGCGTCGAATACGGTGGGATCGAGCAGCGTCGACGTGTCGCCAAGCTCACGGTTTTCCGCGACGTCGCGCAGCAGTCGACGCATGATTTTGCCGCTACGAGTCTTGGGTAGTTCGGGCACTACGTGGACGTCGCGTGGCCGTGCGATGGGCGAGATCACTCGAGCCACTTCGGTGCGCAACTCTTCGGCTGTGCGGTCATGGGGGGCGTAGTTGGCGCGTAGCACGACGAACGCACAGATGGCCTGGGTCGTGGTCTCGTCGGTAACCCCGACCACCGCCGCCTCGGCCACGCCAGAGTGAGCGACCAGCGCCGATTCCACCTCGGCGGTCGAGATCCGGTGCCCGGACACGTTCATCACGTCGTCGATGCGGCCTAGTACCCAGATCGCGCCGTCGGGGTCTATGCGAGCGCCGTCCCCGGCGAAGTAGTAGCCCTTGTCGGAAAATTTGGACCAGTAAGCGTGCCAATACCGCGCGGGGTCGCCCCAGATGCCGCGCAACATCGACGGCCACGGCTGGTCTAGGACGAGGTACCCGGTAACATGCTGGGCGCCCTCGGTGTGCGGTGGCAACGGATCACCGTGATCGTCGACGATCTTGGCCGAGATCCCGGGCAGCGGCGTCATCGCTGAACCCGGCTTGGCCGCAGCGATTCCGGGCAGCGGGGAGATCATCGCGGAGCCGGTCTCGGTCTGCCACCAGGTGTCTACCAGCGGGGTGCGTCCGCCGCCGATGACATCGCGGTACCAACGCCAAGCCTCGGGGTTGATCGGTTCGCCGACCGACCCCAGCAGCCGCAGGCTGGACAGGTCGTGGCTGTCGGGGATCTCACGGCCCCACTTCATAAACATCCGGATGAGGGTGGGGGCGGTGTAATAGATTGTCACGCCGTATTTTTCGATGATCTGGAAATGCCGGTGTCGGTCGGGGGTATCCGGCGTGCCCTCGTAGAGAACCTCGGTGACTCCGTTGCACAGCGGGCCGTAGACGCCGTAGGTGTGGCCGGTGACCCAGCCGATATCGGCGGTGCACCAGAACACGTCGCTGTCCGGCTTGACATCGAAAATGGTGCGCATCGTGTAGCAACACTGAGTGAGATAGCCGCCGCTGGTGTGCATAATGCCTTTGGGCTTGCCGGTGGTGCCTGACGTGTACAGCAGGAACAGCGGGTGCTCGGAATCGAAAGGCTCCGGGGTGTGTGCCGGTGAAGCTGAGCCGACGACATGGTGCCACCACAGGTCGCGGCCCTCGCTCCAGGCCATCTCAATTCCCGTGCGCCGCACCACCAGAACATGCTCGACCGAGCAGTCGGGGATCGCTGCAAGGGCCTCGTCAGCGGCCGCCTTGAGGGGCGATGGCTTGCCGCGCCGAAACTGCCCGTCCGCGGTGATCAGCAGCTTGGCTTGGGCGTCGACGATCCGGGCCTGCAAGGCCGCAGCGGTGAACCCGCCGAAAACAACGCTATGCATGATGCCTAGCCGGGCACAGGCCAGCATGGCGATCACGGCCTCAGGGATCAACGGCAGGTAGATGGCGACGCGGTCACCGGCCACCAGACCGAGGTCGGTGAGCGCGTTCGCGGCTTTGGACACCTCGGCAAGCAGATCGGAATAGGTCAGCGTGCGCCGGTCGCCGACCGGCTCGCCTTCCCAGTGGATGGCTACCCGATCTCCGTGGCCGGCCTCGACGTGACGATCCACACAGTTGTAGGCGACGTTGAGCTCGCCGCCCACGAACCACTTGGCGAACGGCGCCCCCGACCAGTCCAACACCTCGGTGAACGGCGTCGTCCAGGACAGTCGGTTGGCCTGCTTGGCCCAAAAAGCCAGCCGGTCTTCCTCGGCCTCGCGGTAAAGCTCGGCGCGGGCGTTCGCGTGCTCGGCGAAGTGCGCTGGCGGCGGGTATGACGAGGAGACTTCGGGGGTGGACTCACTCACGGATGTGAGCCTAACCGCGCGACGATACAGCCGGCATGGCAGAGGTTGAGCTGGGCAAAGTCGTCACAGTGCAATCGCTGACCAGGATCGCCCGGTCGGGCGAGGTCTTCCCTTGGGAAGCGCAGTCGCGGTGGGTAGCCAACACCGGATCGCGAACGACGGCGTGAGCGTTCCCAAAACATCGTCCCACCGGTTCGCCGGCACTCTGGGTGGCGTGGTAGCTAACGGTCACCGGCGAGTGTGTCGGCTGCGCTGGCCAGGCCGCACTTCACCGGCTGGGGAGCCGGACCGCACAAGAAGGCTTTAGGGTCGCTGTCATGGTGCGTCGGATGCGGGCGGCCCTGGCAGCCCTTGCCACCGGATTGCTGGTGCTTGCGCCCGTGGCCGGTTGTGGCGGCGGTGTCCTGAGCCCTGACGTGGTGCTGGTCAACGGCGGGGAACCGCCCAACCCGCTGATCCCGACCGGCACCAACGACAGCAACGGTGGGCGCATCATCGATCGGTTGTTCGCCGGCCTGATGTCCTATGACGCCGCC
The DNA here is from genome assembly GCF_000253375.1 of Mycobacterium canetti CIPT 140010059. Taxonomy (NCBI): domain Bacteria; kingdom Bacillati; phylum Actinomycetota; class Actinomycetes; order Mycobacteriales; family Mycobacteriaceae; genus Mycobacterium; species Mycobacterium canetti. The sequence goes on along the minus strand of NC_015848.1, from coordinate 4,176,813 downwards.
GGCAAGCCGTCGCTGGAGGTCGCGCAGTCAATCGAGAGCGCCGATAACGTCAACTACCGGATCACTGTCAAACCCGGCTGGAAGTTCACCGACGGCTCGCCGGTGACGGCCCACTCGTTCGTCGACGCGTGGAACTTCGGAGCCCTGAGCACCAATGCCCAACTGCAGCAGCACTTTTTCAGCCCGATCGAAGGGTTCGATGACGTGGCCGGCGCGCCAGGGGATAAGAGCCGGACCACCATGTCCGGGTTGCGCGTGGTCAACGACCTGGAGTTCACCGTGCGGCTTAAGGCGCCGACCATCGACTTCACGTTGCGCCTTGGCCACAGCTCGTTTTATCCGCTGCCGGACTCCGCATTTCGGGACATGGCCGCGTTCGGCCGCAACCCGATCGGCAACGGCCCGTACAAACTCGCCGACGGCCCAGCCGGGCCGGCCTGGGAACACAACGTCAGAATCGACCTGGTGCCCAACCCCGACTACCACGGCAACCGCAAGCCCCGTAACAAAGGTTTGCGATTCGAGTTCTACGCCAATCTGGACACCGCCTATGCCGACTTGCTGTCCGGCAATCTCGATGTCCTGGACACGATTCCGCCGAGCGCGTTGACGGTCTACCAGCGCGACCTGGGCGACCACGCTACCAGCGGGCCCGCAGCGATCAATCAGACCCTCGACACTCCGTTGCGGCTGCCGCATTTCGGTGGCGAGGAGGGGCGGCTGCGCCGGTTGGCGCTGTCGGCCGCCATCAACCGGCCGCAAATCTGCCAGCAGATCTTCGCCGGAACCCGCAGTCCGGCCCGCGATTTCACCGCCCGGTCGTTGCCGGGCTTCGATCCCAACCTGCCGGGCAACGAGGTGCTGGACTACGACCCGCAGCGGGCTCGGCGGCTCTGGGCGCAGGCCGATGCGATCTCACCGTGGAGCGGCCGGTACGCGATCGCCTATAACGCTGACGCCGGCCATCGGGATTGGGTGGACGCGGTGGCCAACAGCATCAAGAACGTGTTGGGCATCGATGCGGTAGCCGCGCCGCAGCCCACCTTCGCCGGATTTCGCACCCAGATCACCAACCGCACCATCGACAGTGCATTTCGCGCTGGATGGCAGGGCGACTACCCGTCGATGATCGAGTTTCTCGCTCCGCTGTTCACCGCCGGCGCCGGATCCAACGACGTCGGCTACATCAACCCGGAATTCGACGCGGCGCTGGCCGCCGCCGAAGCCGCCCCCACGTTAACCGAATCCCACGAGCTGGTCAACGACGCGCAGCGAATCCTGTTTCACGACATGCCAGTTGTGCCGCTCTGGGATTACATCAGTGTGGTCGGATGGTCGTCGCAAGTCAGCAACGTCACCGTCACCTGGAATGGTCTGCCCGACTACGAGAACATCGTCAAGGCCTGACATGGGCTGGTATGTTGCGTGCCGAGTCGCCGTGATGGTGCCGGTTTTCCTGGGCGCGACATTGCTGATCTACGGCATGGTCTTTCTGCTGCCCGGTGACCCAGTTGCCGCGCTGGCGGGCGACCGTCCGTTGACTTCCGCGGTGGCCGCGCAGCTGCGTTCGCATTACCACCTCGACGATCCGTTCCTCGTGCAATACCTGCGCTATCTGGGCGGAATTCTGCACGGTGACTTGGGTCGTGCGTATTCTGGGCTGCCGGTCAGTGCCGTTCTGGCGCATGCGTTTCCGGTCACCATCAGGCTGGCCTTGATCGCCCTGGCGGTGGAGGCCGTGCTCGGAATCGGATTCGGCGTGATCGCCGGCCTACGTCAGGGTGGAATCTTCGATTCCGCGGTGCTGGTTACCGGACTTGTCATTATTGCGATCCCCATCTTCGTGCTGGGCTTTCTGGTGCAGTTCTTATTCGGGGTCCAGCTCGAAATCGCGCCGGTCACGGTGGGCGAACGGGCGAGCGTCGGCCGCCTGCTGCTACCCGGGATCGTGCTGGGCGCCATGTCATTCGCCTACGTGGTGCGATTGACCCGCTCGGCGGTGGCGGCCAACGCACACGCTGACTATGTCCGCACCGCCACCGCCAAGGGGTTGTCGCGGCCCCGCGTGGTGACGGTGCACATTCTGCGCAATTCGCTGATTCCGGTGGTGACCTTCCTGGGCGCGGATCTGGGCGCGCTGATGGGCGGAGCGATTGTGACCGAAGGAATCTTCAACATCCACGGCGTCGGGGGCGTGCTGTATCAAGCGGTCACGCGTCAGGAGACGCCGACGGTGGTGTCGATCGTGACGGTGCTGGTGCTGATCTACCTGATCACCAATCTGTTGGTGGATCTGCTGTATGCGGCCCTGGACCCGCGGATCCGCTATGGCTGAGCACACGGGGTTCTGGCTCGATGCCTGGCGCGGGTTGCGCCGGCGTCCTAAATTCGTGATCGCCGCGGCGCTGATCCTGCTGATTCTTGTCGTGGCGGCGTTTCCGTCGTTGTTTACCGCAGCCGATCCCACCTATGCCGATCCCAGCCAAAGCATGCTTGCGCCATCGGCCGCGCACTGGTTCGGCACCGACCTGCAGGGCCACGACATCTATTCGCGCACGGTGTATGGTGCGCGGGCTTCGGTCACGGTCGGGTTGGGGGCAACGCTGGCCGTGTTCGTCGTGGGCGGGGCGTTAGGCGCATTGGCCGGTTTTTACGGGAGCTGGATCGATGCGGTGGTTTCGCGGGTCACCGATGTGTTTCTCGGCTTGCCGTTGCTGTTGGCCGCCATCGTGCTCATGCAAGTCATGCATCACCGCACGGTGTGGACGGTGATCGCCATCTTGGCATTGTTCGGCTGGCCGCAAGTGGCCAGGATCGCCCGCGGTGCGGTGCTCGAGGTGCGTGCCAGCGATTACGTCCTTGCAGCTAAGGCATTGGGGTTGAATAGGTTTCAGATTCTGCTTCGGCACGCGCTGCCCAACGCCGTGGGCCCGGTGATCGCGGTGGCTACCGTCGCTCTGGGGATCTTCATCGTCACCGAGGCCACGCTGTCCTACCTCGGGGTCGGATTGCCGACGTCGGTGGTGTCCTGGGGTGGCGACATCAATGTCGCGCAGACCCGGCTACGGTCGGGCTCGCCAATTTTGTTCTATCCTGCGGGCGCGCTGGCGATTACGGTGCTGGCGTTCATGATGATGGGCGACGCTTTGCGCGACGCGCTGGATCCGGCTTCGCGGGCATGGCGGGCATGAGCGTCCCAGCAGCGCCGCTGTTGTCGGTGGAGGGCCTGGAAGTTACGTTCGGCACCGATGCTCCCGCCGTGTGTGGGGTGGATCTGGCCGTCCGGAGCGGTCAAACCGTCGCCGTGGTGGGTGAGTCCGGGTCGGGCAAATCCACGACGGCCGCGGCGATTCTTGGGTTGCTTCCGGCTGGTGGACGGATCACCGCTGGACGCGTTGTGTTCGACGGGCGCGACATCACCGGGGCCGATGCCAAGCGGCTACGGTCGATAAGGGGACGGGAGATCGGCTATGTTCCCCAGGATCCGATGACCAACCTCAATCCGGTTTGGAAGGTCGGCTTTCAGGTCACAGAAGCGTTGCGGGCCAATACCGACGGTCGCGCAGCACGACGACGGGCGGTGGAGCTACTCGCTGAGGCGGGCCTGCCGGATCCGGCGAAGCAAGCCGGACGCTACCCGCATCAGCTGTCCGGCGGCATGTGCCAGCGGGCGTTGATTGCGATCGGCTTGGCGGGCAGGCCGCGGCTGCTGATCGCCGATGAGCCGACGTCCGCGTTGGATGTCACCGTGCAGCGGCAGGTGCTCGATCATCTTCAGGGACTCACCGACGAACTAGGCACCGCGCTGCTACTGATCACCCACGATCTGGCGTTGGCCGCGCAGCGGGCCGAGGATGTCGTCGTCGTCCGTCGTGGAGTGGTGGTGGAATCCGGTGCGGCGCAGTCAATCCTGCAAAGCCCTCAGCACGAGTACACCCGGCGCCTGGTGGCCGCGGCTCCATCGCTGACGGCGCGCAGCAGACGTCCGCCGGAATCCCGGTCGCGGGCAACCACGCAGGCCGGCGACATTCTCGTCGTCTCGGAGCTGACCAAGACTTACCGGGAGTCCCGCGGCGCGCCGTGGCGGCGGGTGGAGTCTCGCGCCGTGGACGGGGTGTCATTCCGGCTACCGCGGGCGAGCACGTTGGCGATCGTGGGCGAATCCGGGTCAGGCAAGTCGACGCTAGCGCGGATGGTGCTTGGGCTGCTCCAACCTACCTCGGGCACGGTCGTTTTCGACGGCACCTACGACGTCGGCGCGCTGGCCCGGGACCAGGTGCTGGCCTTTCGCCGCCGGGTCCAGCCGGTGTTCCAAAACCCATACAGCAGCCTGGATCCCATGTACTCGGTGTTTCGCGCCATCGAGGAACCGTTACGCGTCCATCACGTCGGTGACCGCTGGCAGCGGCAAAGGGCGGTGCGTGAGCTGGTCGATCAGGTGGCGCTGCCGTCGTCGATACTGGGCCGGCGGCCCCGTGAGCTGTCGGGTGGTCAGCGGCAGCGGGTAGCGATCGCGCGTGCGCTGGCGCTGCGCCCGGAGGTATTGGTGTGCGACGAAGCGGTGTCGGCGCTCGACGTATTGGTGCAGGCACAGATCCTGGATCTGCTGGCCGATCTGCAGGCCGACCTGGGTTTGACGTATTTGTTCATCAGCCATGATCTGGCGGTGATCCGGCAGATTGCCGACGACGTCCTGGTCATGCGGGCCGGCCGGGTGGTGGAGCACGCCTCTACCGAGGAGGTGTTCAGCCTGCCCCGCCACGAGTACACCCGCCAGTTGCTTCAGGCCATTCCCGGTGCCCCCTCAGCTCCCCGAAAGGTTGGCAACCTGTGACGGTCGACCCGCTGGCTCCGCTAATGGAGCTCCCGGGCGTTGCTGCGGCCAGCGACCGGGTGCGCGACGCGCTGAGCCGCGCGCACCGGCACCGGGCCAACCTGCGGGGCTGGCGGGTGGCCGCCGCCGAGGCCTCGTTGCGGGCGGCGCGGGCCTCCTCGGTGCTCGACGGTGGTCCTGCGCGGCTGCACGACGCGGGGGCGCCCACCTCGGGCAAGGCGGCGCTCAGCGATCCGGTGTTCGCGGGAGCGCTTCGGGTGGGGCAGGCGCTGGAAGGCGGCGCGGGTCCGGTGGTCGGGGTGTGGCGGCGGGCACCGTTGCAGGCGCTGGCCCGCCTACACATGCTGGCGGCCGCCGACCAGGTCGATGACGATCGGCTTGGGCGTCCGCGGTCCGATGCCGACGTTGGCCCGCGTTTGGAGTTGCTCGCGGATGTGGTAACCCGCCCCACCCTGGCATCGGCGCCGGTGGTTGCTGCGGTCGCACACGGGGAGCTCTTGACGCTGAGGCCGTTTGGCTGTGCCGACGGTGTGGTGGCCCGCGCGGTGTCGCGGCTGGTGACAATCGCCACCGGACTGGATCCGCACGGGCTGGGTGTTCCCGAAGTGATTTGGATGCGCCAACCCACCGAATACCGCGACGCTGCCCGCAGGTTCGCCGGGGGCACACCTGATGGGGTGGCGGGCTGGCTGTTGCTGTGTTGCGGCGCGATGCTCGACGGCGCGCGGGAGGCTTTGTCGATTGCCGAGTCGTTGTCACCTGGATGAGTAGTTCCTAAACTCCGCGCCGAGGGTGCGCCGGCTGCGCCGAACGTGCATTGGTGGCGGGGACACGCCCCGCCGGGTGGAGCCGCCGTGGTTGCACGTTCGGCGTGTCTGGTTGCTCAAACAGCCCGGCTACCCCGAGCGGGTCACGGCTGCGGCACTTCGCCGCTGTGATCTGGCACAGCCGCGAGACAGCCCGGGCAAACGGTCACTGAATTACGCGCCTAGATAGCCGAGCGGCTAACCGGCGGGCCTCGAATGGCCGTAATACTTGATCCAGAAAACAAAAAGCGGGCGGCGACCCGAAGAACTCGAATCGCCGCCCACCAACACGGTTCTCGGTTACCAAGCGTGCACTCCTGGGGTTGCGTGGGTGGCCTCGGCGATCTTGCGACGCTTCTAGCTGTAGCCCCACCCAAAGGGCCGTCGATGCCATCTGCTGTTCGCAATTACGCAGACCCGCAACACTTCTGCCGTTATCGTGGCTATGACTCCGCGTGGGTGCCGGGAACCATGCTGGGCGCCCGGGTCGGGAGACCGAACCTTCTCTTCTGGATCGAGCCTTGGCCTCACCGGGCTTCCGTGGTTCCTTTGTACTACTAGACCTTTAACACAGCAAGGCCCAATTCTGCGAAAGTTACGAAGCGGCTTTGGATTGCGTGGGCTAGACGTTTGCTGCCCGCCCGCTCGGGCGCGATCCGGCGGCCTGCTTCGTGGCCCCGCTCCTCCTCGGGCCACTGTGTGGCCCGCATCGTCGCTAGGGCTGAAACGATGGCCCCGCTCCTCCTCGGGCCACTGTGTGGCCCGCATCGTCGCTAGGGCTGAAACGCGAAGCGGCGTAGTAGCGCGTAGGTGACCGCGCCGGCGGCTAGGGCGCTGATACCCACCGCCGCAGTCGTGGCGATCGCCGCGGCTGACGGTGCCGGGATCCGGTCGCGCAGCGACACCGGCCGAGAGAACGACAACACGGGCCAACCGCGCACGCTGGCTTCCTTTCGTAAGCCGCGATCAGGGTTGACCACCGAGGCATGCCCAACCGCCTCAAGCATCGGCAGGTCGGTGATCGAGTCGGAGTACGCGTAGCAGTGTTCCAGCGGGTAGCCCTCACTGGCAGCCAGCTCACGGATGGCTTGCGCCTTACCTTCGCCGTAGCAGTAGAACGCGACCTCGCCGGTGTACTTGCCGTCCTCGACGATCATCCGGGTCGCCATCGCATGGGTCGCGCCCAGCGCGCGGGCGATCGGGCCGACAATCTCCTCGCCCGAAGCCGAGACCACCACGACGTCGCGGCCGCACAGCTTGTGGGCGGCGATGAGGTCCGCGGCCTCGGCGAACACCAGTGGGGTCACGATGTCGTGCAGGGTTTCGTTGACTATCGACCGCACCTGGGCTACGTCCCAACCGGCGCACATGTTGGTCAGGTGGGTGCGCATCCGGTCCATCTGGTCATGGTCAGCACCGGACAGCAGAAAGATGAACTGCGCGTAGCTGGACTTCAGCACGGCGCGGCGGTTGAGCAGTCCCTGAGCGAAGAAAGGTTTGCTGAACGCCAGTGTGCTGGACTTGGCAATGATGGTCTTGTCCAGGTCGAAAAAGGCCGCGGTGCGGGCTCGCGGAGCGGTGCCTCCCGGTGTTTGCGGTGGGGTTTGCCGCTGGGCGGGCGAGTCGGAGACGGTCACCGACCCAGCATAGGTCGGCAGTTGGACCGGCCGGCGACCTTGTTCCCGAACAGGTCAATTGACTACCGATGTTGTCGAGAAGTCAAGAGCATTTACACGGCTCAAGCTGTGCTTTCCATTGCGTCCGGTACTTGCGTGACTGCGCACTGTCATGTGTATAGTAAGCATTACTCGGCCATAGCCGAGGGTGTATCAGTCCGACCCCCCGGGGCTGATGCACGACGACCCTCGCCTCCTCCCCCCCTGGCGGGGGTCGTCCCTTTTGGCAGCCACGCAAACGTCGTCAGCCCGGTGCTTAGCCCAGCTTTGTGGGCGTTGCGGGAATCGTGTTGCCCGGGCCCCCTCAGGGGCGTTTGTGCACAGTTGCACGTCTGTCCCCAATTGCGCCTTTGGGACTGGTGTCCCACACCATGGACCCCGCACGGTGGGTGGGTGACAGTCTTCTCAGGTCCTGGTGGCCCGTCTGGTAGCCACCCGGTGGGCTCGGGCGTGTTGGCGATGCTGACCGATCCGGGGTTGCGCGACGAGCTGGACCGAGTCGCCGCAGCCGTCGGGGTTCGCGTTGTTCATCTCGGCGGCCGCCATCCGGTGAGCAGAAAGACGTGGTCGGCGGCGGCGGCTGTGGTGCTCGACCACGCGGCGGCGGACCGGTGTGGGCGGCTCGCGCTACCCCGGCGCACCCACGTCAGCGTGTTGACCGGAACCGAAGCCCCGACGGCGACCTGGGCGGCTGCCATCACCGTCGGGGCCCAGCACGTGCTGAGGATGCCCGAGCAGGAGGGTGAACTGGTCCGCGAGCTCGCCGAAGCTGCTGAATCGGCACGCGATGACGGGATCTGCGGGGCGGTGGTCGCGGTCATCGGGGGTCGCGGTGGCGCTGGGGCATCGTTGTTTGCGGTTGCCCTGGCGCAGGCCGCCGCTGATGCGCTGTTGGTCGATCTCGATCCGTGGGCCGGCGGCATCGATCTTCTGGTGGGCGGCGAAACCGCCCCCGGTCTGCGTTGGCCCGACCTGGCGCTACAGGGTGGACGGCTGAATTGGTCGGCGGTGCGTGCGGCATTGCCGCGACCGCGGGGGATCAGCGTGCTCTCGGGAACTCGGCGCGGCTACGAGTTAGACGCCGGGCCGGTGGACGCCGTGATCGACGCCGGCCGACGTGGGGGAGTCACCGTGGTCTGCGATCTTCCACGTCGTCTGACCGATGCCACCCAAGCAGCGCTGGATGCCGCCGATCTCGTCGTCCTGGTCAGCCCATGCGATGTGCGGGCATGTGCGGCCGCCGCGACGATGGCGCCTGTGCTGACCGCGATCAACCCCAACCTGGGTTTGGTGGTGCGGGGGCCCTCCCCGGGGGGATTGCGGGCGGCAGAGGTCGCGGACGTCGCCGGGGTGCCGCTACTGGCATCCATGAGGGCCCAGCCGCGGCTAGCCGAACAGCTGGAACACGGGGGTCTTCGACTGCGACGGCGATCGGTGCTGGCATCGGCTGCCCGACGGGTACTTGGTGTGCTGCCACGTGCTGGGTCAGGGCGACACGGTAGGGCGGCATGACCGGCTCCCTGATCGAACGCGTCCGCGAACGGCTGGCATCCGAATCCGGCCCGCTGCGGCCCAGTGTGGTGGCCGCCGCGATCCGGGCCGAGTCCGGGGGGATGCTCGGCGACACCGAAGTGCTGGCGAATCTTCGTGTGCTGCAGACAGAACTGACCGGCGCTGGCATCCTCGAACCGCTGCTATCCGCAGACGGCACCACCGACGTTCTGGTCACCGCGCCCGACTCGGTGTGGGTGGACGACGGAAACGGATTGCGACGCAGCCAGATTCGGTTTGCTGACGAGTCAGCGGTGCGAAGGTTGGCACAACGGCTGGCTTTGGCGGCCGGCCGTCGGCTCGACGACGCGCAACCCTGGGTGGACGGTCAACTAACCGGGATCGGCGTCGGAGGGTTCGCGGTGCGGCTGCATGCGGTGTTGCCGCCCGTGGCGCCCCAGGGCACTTGCTTGTCGTTGCGGGTGTTGCGTCCCGCGACTCAGGATCTGGCCGCGTTGGCTGCGGCGGGCGCGATCGACCCCGCGGCCGCCGCGCTGGTCGCCGACATCGTCACCGCCCGGCTGGCATTCCTCGTGTGCGGCGGAACCGGTGCCGGGAAGACAACGTTGCTGGCAGCGATGTTGGGCGCCGTGTCGCCCGATGAGCGGATCGTGTGCGTCGAGGATGCCGCCGAGCTGGCCCCTCGGCATCCACATCTGGTCAAGCTGGTTGCGCGGCGTGCGAACGTCGAAGGAATCGGTGAGGTAACCGTGCGTCAACTCGTCCGACAGGCGCTGCGGATGCGGCCCGACCGCATCGTGGTCGGTGAGGTTAGGGGAGCCGAGGTGGTGGATCTGTTGGCGGCGCTCAATACCGGTCACGAGGGCGGCGCGGGCACCGTACACGCCAACAACCCGGGTGAGGTCCCTGCACGCATGGAAGCGTTGGGGGCGCTCGGCGGCCTTGACCGCGCTGCTCTGCACAGCCAGCTCGCCGCGGCAGTCCAAGTCCTGCTGCACGTCGCGCGTGATCGGGCAGGCCGTCGCCGGCTCGCCGAGATCGCCGTGCTGCGCCAAGCTGAAGGGCGGGTTCAGGCGGTGACGGTGTGGCACGCGGACCGTGGGATGAGTGACGACGCGGCCGACCTGCACGATTTGCTGAGAAGCCGGGCATCGGCATGAGCGGTATAGCGTCCGCTGCCCTGATTTTGTCGCTTGCGCTCGTGGTGTTGCCCGGGTCGCCGCGGTGCCGCCTTACTCCAGACGACACCGGCCGGCGGGTGCTTCTGGTCGGCGCCCGGCGGGTTGCCTGGGGTGTTGGCTGTGTCGCGGTTGGTGCGGCAGCCTTGCTACCGTTGTCGACCGTTGTGGCCGTCGCGGTGCTGGGCGCAACACTCGGCCTGCGCTACTGCCGGCGTCGCCGCTACCTGCGCCGCAGCCGCGAGGGGCGGGCGCTGGAGGCCGCGCTTGAGCTGGTGGTGGGTGAACTGCGCGCGGGCGCCCATCCAGTCCGCGCATTCAGCATCGCGGCCGACGAGACCGGCGGCCCGGTTGCCGTTGCCTTGCGCGCGGTCGCGGCGCGGGCACGATTGGGTGCCGACGTCACGGCTGGCCTGCTCGCCGCGGCCCGATCCTCGGCGCTGCCCGCGTACTGGGAGCGGCTCGCGGTCTGCTGGCAACTGGGCAGTGATCACGGCTTGGCGATAGCCAGTTTGATGCGTGCCGCCCAACGTGATGTCGCTGAGCGGCAACGGTTCTCCGCGCGGGTGTCAGCGGGAATGGCCGGTGCCCGGGCCAGTGCGGCCATATTGGCAATCCTGCCGCTGCTCGGGGTGCTGCTTGGTCAACTGATCGGCGCCCGGCCGCTGAGCTTTCTGCTGACGGGACGCGTGGGCGGATGGCTGCTGGTGGTCGGGCTGACACTGGCCTGCGCCGGGCTGCTGTGGTCGGACCGGATCACCGATCGGCCAGTGTTGTGAGTGCGGCGGCGGTGTTGCTGGCCATGGCGTTGTGGCTCGGTGCCGGCCCGTCGGTGGTACGGGCGAGAGCCGGGATGCCGCCCCGCGCGCATCGGCCACACCAGGGGCTGCTGCTAGGGCGGACGGATGTCGCGGACCCGCTAGCCGTCGCAGCCAGCCTTGACGTGCTGGCCGTGTGTCTGGCGGCGGGGATGGCGGTGTCGACGGCCGCGGCCGCCACCGCTGCGGTCGCGCCGCCGCGGCTGGCGCGCGTGTTGCGCCGGGCCGCCGACCTGCTGGCATTGGGTGCCGACCCCAACATCGCCTGGTCGAGGCCGCCGGATTTGCCGCCGGGCACCCACGATGCGCAGACCGATGCGGTACTGCGGTTGGCACGGCGTTCGGCGGCTTCGGGCGCGGCGCTCGCCGATGGCATTGTTGAACTGGCCGTCCAGGTTCGGCACGACGCCGCACAGGCGGCCGCGGCGGCCGCCGAGCGGGCCGGTGTGCTGATCGCCGGCCCGCTGGGACTGTGCTTCTTACCGGCGTTTCTGTGTGTGGGCATTGTCCCGCTAGTAGTCGGGCTGGCAGGTGATGTCTTGCAGTTTGGCCTGGTATGAGAAAGGAATATGTTGGTGATCACCATGTTTCGTGTACTCGTGGCGCGGATGACGGCGCTGGCGGTCGACGAGTCGGGCATGTCCACCGTGGAATACGCCATCGGTACCATCGCGGCGGCTGCCTTCGGTGCGATCCTCTACACGGTCGTCACCGGGGATTCCATTGTGTCGGCGCTCAACCGCATCATCGGTCGCGCGCTCAGCACCAAGGTTTAGCGTCGTGTGCGGGTGCGAGCACCGTGGAGGCGGCGTTGGCGATCGCCACCCTGGTGCTGGTGCTGGTGCTGTGTCTGGCGGGCGTCACCGCGGTATCAATGCAGGTGCGCTGTATCGACGCGGCCCGCGAGGCCGCTCGACTGGCCGCGCGCGGTGACGCACGCTCGGCGATCGACGTCGCCCGCAGCATCGCCCCGCGTGCGGCGCTGGTCCAGGTGCACCGGGACGGCGAGTTTGTGGTCGCCACTGTCACAGCACACTCAAACCTGTTGCCTACGTTGGACATTGCTGCTAGGGCAATTTCGGTGGCCGAGCCGGAGTGACCGCGGCTCGGCCACCGTGCTTGCCGTCGCGATGGTCGCGGTGCTGCTGTGCGTCACCGGTGCGGGTGCATATCTAGGGTCGGCGGTGGTGGCTCGTCACCGCGCACAGGCGGCGGCTGATCTGGCTTCGTTAGCCGCTGCCGCCCGGCTGCCGTCCGGACTGGCGGCGGCCTGCGCGCGTGCGACGCTGGTGGCCCGTGCGATGCGCGTCGAGCACGCGCAGTGCAGGGTGGTGGACCTCGACGTGGTCGTCACCGTCGAGGTGGCTGTCGCGTTCGCGGGTGTGGCGACCGCCACCGCGCGGGCGGGGCCGGCCAAGGTGCCCACGACACCGGGTTGATTACGATCTAGTTCTATCGGCAAGCGAAGCTATCGGCAAGCGAAGCTAGTGGTGGGCTAGCGGGGAGAACCAACTACGGCCAGCGACCTGCGGGTGGTAGTCCCGGAAGCAAGGCGCGGCCCCGCCACGCGGCTACGTCAACCCGGTCATGCCGTCCTGGCCGAGCAGCAGGCCGCCGGTGCCGCCGGCGCCGACGTTGCCCGCGGGCGTGCCAACTCCGGCGTTACCACCGTTGCCGCCGTCGCCGAACAGCCCGGCGACACCGCCCGCCCCACCGTTGCCACCGGGCGTTGTGCCGTCCTCGCCGGCGCCGCCGGCGCCGCCGTCGCCGCCGTCGCCGAACAGCCCGGCGTTGCCGCCGTCCCCGCCGGCACCGCCGGTGCCGCCGGCACCGCGGAATCCGCCCAGCCCGCCGGCGCCGCCGGCGCCGCCGGCGCCGAATAGCAGGCCGCCGGCACCACCGGTCCCCCCGTGTCCGGCGGTGTCACTACCGCCCGACCCGCCGGCGCCGGCGGCGCCGCCGTCCCCGGCCCCATCGAAGCCGTCGGCGCCGGTGCCGCCAGCTCCGCCGATGGCGCCGAACAGCCCCGCGGCCCCGCCGGTCCCCCCGCCCCCGCCGACGGTGTTAAAGCCGGTTCCGCCGATGCCGCCGGACCCGCCGGCGCCAAACAGCCCGCCGGCCCCGCCGGCTCCCCCGGACCCGCCACCTAGGTCGCCGGCCCCGCCGGCCCCGCCGGTCCCGCCGGTGCCGAACAGCCCGCCGGCCCCGCCGGCCCCGCCGGTCCCGCCGTCGCTGGAGGTGCTGGCGCCGCCGGTCCCGCCGGTGCCGCCGGCACTGAACAGCCCGCCGGCCCCGCCGGCCCCGCCGGCCCCGCCAATGCCAGCGGCGTTGGATCCGCCGGCGCCGCCGGCCCCGCCGGCGCCCAACAGCCCGCCGGCCCCGCCGGCCCCACCGTTTTGGCCCGTGCCCGCTGCGCCGGACCCGCCGGCCCCGCCGCTACCGAGCAAGATCCCCCCGGGGGCGCCATCGGCCCCAGTGCCCGGGGCCCCGTTGACGCCGTTGCCGATCAGCGGGCGCCCTACCAGCGCCTGGGTGGGTGCGTTGATCGCGTCGAGCACGGCCTGTTGCACAGGCGGTAACGGCGACGCGGGGTCGGGGCCGTTGCTCCCGTTGGCGCCCAACAGCAGCCCGGCGGTGCCGCCGGTGCCGTTGCCGCCCGCCGTCCCGCCGGTCCCACCGTTACCGCCGTTGCCGCCGTCGCCGATCAACCAGGCGGTGCCGCCGGGACCGCCGGCTCCGCCGGCCTCGGTGCCGGCGCCGCCGGCGCCGCCGGCGCCGCCGCTGCCGAACAGCCCGGCCATGCCGCCGGCCCCGCCGGCGCCGCCGGCAAAATTCCCGCCGAAGCGTCCGCCGCCAGCGCCGCCGGCCCCGCCGGCTCCGCCATCGCCGGCGAGTAGGCCGGCGTTGCCGCCTGACCCCCCGTTCCCGCCGATGCCGCCATTGGAGGCGGGGCCGCCGGCCCCGCCGGCGCCGCCGTTGCCGAACAGCAGGCCGCCGTTCCCGCCGGGTCCCCCGTCCCCGGCGGCAATGGAGCTGTGCCCGCCGGTGCCGCCGTTCCCGCCCACACCGAACAGCCCGCCGTTGCCGCCGGCCCCGCCGGGTCCGGGCGCCTGGCCGTCCCCGCCGGCGCCGCCGTCCCCGCCAATAGGCCCGAACCATCCGGCGTTGCCGCCGGCACCGCCCGGCGCGCCGGAGGTGGCACCGGAGGTGCTGTTCCCGCCGGCCCCGCCGTGACCGCCCGTGCCGAACAGCCCGCCGGCCCCGCCGTTGCCGCCGGCCCCGCCGGTCGCGCCGACGCCACCCCCGCCGACGCCGCCGGCGCCGCCGACCCCGCCGGCCCCGCCGGTGACGCCCAAACCGAGGCTTAACCCGCCGTTGCCGCCGGCGCCGGCGGCACCGAACAGCAGCCCGCCGGCCCCGCCGTTCCCGCCGGCCCCGGCCGCACCGGCCGTCGCGCTGCCGCCGGCGCCGCCGGCGCCGCCGTTGCCGAACAGCCCGGCGGCCCCGCCGTTGCCACCCGCCATGCCGGCCGCTCCGGACCCGCCGGCCCCGCCGGACCCGAACAAAATCCAGCCATCGCCGCCGTTTGCCCCGCTCCCCGGGGCCCCATTGGCGCCGTTGCCAATCAACGGGCGCCCCAACAGTGCCTGAGTGGGCGCATTCAGCAAATCGAGCGCACCCTGCAGCGGCGAGGCGCTGGCGGCCTCGGCGGCCGCATAGGCGCCCCCACCTGTGGCCAAGGCCTGCACGAACCGCTCATGGAACGCCGCCGCCCGCGCACTGAGCGCCTGATAGGTCTGGCCGTGCATTCCGAATAAGGCCGCAATCGCCGCCGACACCTCGTCGGCACCGGCGGCCAGCAACGCCGTCGTGGAGCCCGCCGCGGCCGCGTTGGCGGCGCCGATCGTCGAGCCGAGAGTAGCCAAATCCGTGGCCGCCGCCACCAGCGCCTCCGGCGCCGCGATCACATATGACATCGGACACGTCCGACCACCGCGCGATGCCGATCGAAGGGCCGCCCGGTCACCGGCGGACAATCTGCTGGAGCGCAGCTTATCGCTATCCGGGAAGCATGTGCGTGGGTTTCCCAAAAATCCTCGCTGCCTTTCGCCCGCACGCGGGCGACCTGGTGTTCCTCGGGGATCGGCGGCGATTGGAGGATGTCCGAAACACCATGGCGCTGAGGTGGCGGCCCGGTGCGCATCAGGCGCGCTGACCCGATCTTCAAAGTGCCCGACGGCTACGCCGATTCGGCGGTGGCCAGAGGCCGGCCGCATCGCGGCGCCTGCGATGTCCGTGCGCGTGTACCAGGACTGGCGAATTCATCCTCGCTACCGGCACCTCATACTCAAACCTGTTGCTTACGTTGGACATTGCGACCAGGGTGTGGTCGACGTCCGGGGGAACCCGACCTCCTAGCAGGCCCGGGGCCTTGCGGCGACTGTCTGAACGGGAAATCGTCACCACCCTGCTGATGCCGGCGCCACTGGATGTCGACGACGAGATCGGCGGGGTCGTCCGACGGGCGTTGCCGATTCCCTACGTCGGCGGCTCGCGCATTCAGCCCAGTTCAGTTCAGAGCGTATAGGATTCATCGACGCAATCTGACCGACAGCCTGGGCGTAGGCCGCTCAGCGAGCGCGCAGTCCGGATCACCGTCAAACCGTTCACGACAAGCAACGGTAGCCGCGGATCGGCAGCTGCCGTTGCTGAGTCGAAAGGACTGGTTGTCAGGTGGTGACGTCGGTGGCTTTCGGCAGTCCGGCGTCGGCAAGTTCTTCGTCGGTGGGCAGTCGCAGAGCGACCAGTCCAGCGAAGGTATCCGGTTCGAGCTCTATCCGGTTGACGGTGACATGGACCGGCACCCAATCGACGTCGTGCCCAGGCAAGCGCAGCACATGACTGGCCGATCCGTTGGCGAGGTCTCTTGTCATGGCGTCGATCACGTGCTGGTCGTCGGGATGTAGACGAGGCCCATCGGCCGCGCTACGCCGCCAGTCGTAGAAAGAGCAGGGTTGGTCGAGCCATTTCAGCAGGGTCCAGGTTTTGAGATCGACCAGTGCCCGGTGGACTCCGGCCTGTGCCAGTCCGATGAGGATCCGCTGAGCCAAGTCGTCGACGGGCACTGCAGGGGCCTTGGTCTCAGCACGCCAATTCATTGCCCGGGCGACCAGGTGATCGCGGCCGTTTGGTCCCGGCTCGAGAGCGCTTCGCGCCACGAAGCCGATCCGGATGGGTGTTCCTTGCCAATCAGTGAGATCCCAAATGCTGCATAGTGTTTTGCCGGGCTTGGCTTTAACTGCCATGGCAAGCACCTGGGTTTCGTTCGGATTGAGCTCGCGCGCCGGCAGGTCTTCGGCGAAGGCTCGGCCGTAGGTGATCTCGACCTCGGGATTCTTGCCGCTGTTGGTCAGTGACTCCGGGGTGTCGGTGGCCACACCACGGGTCAGGTCCCACTTCAGCGGGCCTGGGATCGGCCGGTCGGGCGGTTCGGCGTCTGTGGGGCCACTCCACACCTGCACGCCGTGCATGCGGCCGTCGGTCATTATTACAGGTTCGGTGCGGATGACGCGATCGTGCTTGGGAGTGATGCTGGTCAGGCTTTGGCCGGTCTGCAGCGTCTCGGCGATAGCTGTGCGGACCGCCGCCAAATAGGGACTGCGACGCAGGAACGTGGTGATCGGGACGAGCTTCTTCAGCTCACGCCCCCGTGCTACCACGGCCGGTTCGTCCCCCAGCGTCTCCACGAGCAGCCAGTCGTGGGTCATGCGAGCAGTCTACGGACGCGGTGCGCTGTTGACTCGGTGGGGTACCGGTGGTCGCCGAGGGAATTCCCTTGCAGGACAGCGCATGCGTGTGGTATCGCTAGGCCAACCCGCCCGAACCGTCGTTGCCTTCGTGCCAGCGGCCGGCCTCCGAGGCAGATCAGACCCGAGGTGGTGCCATGACCACCGGCGTTGCCATACCGGGTGGTAGCGAACCACTCAGCATCCGCAACTTGCTATGCGGCGGTGACGTGCATGGGAATGCCCTGGGTAGGTGGTCGATGTTGGCCTTACGGGAGCTGCCGGCGTGTTGCCTGGTGATTTGCCTATCGCACTCGGCGACAGGTCGTTTCCTGCTGCGGATGTCGGGAGCGCGCACGGATGGTGTTGCTCAGACCGTTGGGTGTGCTGGGCGACGGAACAGCGGTGTTTCCTCAGCGGCGTGAATGCGTCGTTTGTGGCGGCTGTCACTGCGTCGATTCGTGGAGGCCGTCCGTCGAGGGGGGCGAGTCCACGTGTCCGGTGAGTTCATCTCCGAAAGTGTCAGGCGGACACCGTGTTCGGCGGATGCTACCCGCCGGGATAGGTGGCATTACCGGAGACAGTGGGCAGCGCGGCATCGCGGCGTGATAGGGCGCCGGTGTCGCCGTTGGCCGATCGCCCCGGTAGGTGCGATCCGGAAGGGTATCGATGCCGTTGTGCAGGAACGTATCCGGAGGGATGTCGTTTGCCCTGGGCGGGGTAGGTTCCCGCCACCAGCGGCGCTAAGGTACACCGTTGACTCCGTTCTCGCCGACTATCAGCCCGCCGGTACCGCCGGCACCGGACGTGCCCCCGCCGTTGCCGCCGTTGCCGCCGTTGCCGCCGTTGCCGATTAGCACGGCGTTGCCGCCGTTGCCGCCGACACCGCCGACGGCAAGGCTCTCTCCGCCGGCACCGCCCGCACCGCCGTTGCCCGCCAGTAGGCCGGCCCTTCCGCCGGTCCCGCCGGCCCCGCCGATAGCTGTTCCACTGAATCCGCCGGTCCCGCCTATCCCACCGCTGCCAACTAGACTGGCATTGCCACCGGCTCCGCCGGCACCACCGTCGTCATTGCCGCCGAATCCGCCGGCGCCGCCGGCTCCACCGCTGGAGATCAGCAGGCCGGCGTCGCCGCCGACGCCTCCGGGCCCACCTTTGTCAGTGCCGGCGCCGCCGGCCCCGCCGGCCCCACCGGCGCCGAACAGCAGGCCCGCCTTGCCGCCGGCCCCACCGGCGCCACCGTCGCCGGTGTTCTGGTTGAGTCCGCCGTCCCCGCCGGCTCCGCCGGTCCCGCCGAGCAGACCGGCGTTACCGCCGTTGCCACCGGCACCCCCGATGGTGGCGCCGTCGCCGCCGGCCCCGCCATCCCCGCCGCCGGTGCCCACCAGTCCGCCGAGCAGCCCGCCGGACCCGCCGGCCCCGCCGGCCCCGCCGGCACTGCTATCGCTGGATCCGCCGGTCCCCCCGGCGCCGCCAGCGCCCCACAGCCCGCCGACTCCGCCGGCTCCGCCGGCCCCGCCATTCCCGCCTCCCGCTGCGACGCCACCGCCGCCGCCCATTCCGCCGTCCCCGGACAGCCAGCCGCCGGCCCCGCCGGCTCCGCCGGCCCCAGCGTCGCCGGTCGTTGAGTTCCCACCGGCCCCGCCGGCGCCGCCAGTGCCCAACAGCCCCGCCGCGCCGCCGGCGCCACCGTCTTGGCCCAGCTTGCCCGATCCGCCGGTTCCGCCGTTGCCGAGCAACCACCCGCCGGGTGCTCCGGGTTGCCCGGTACCCGGGGCCCCATTGGCGCCGCTGCCGATCAACGGGCGCCCGGTGAGCGCTTCGCTGGGTGCATTTATTGCGTTGAAGACCGGCTGCAGCGGTCCGCCGGCGCCGTTGGCTCCGGCGTCGCCGATGGTCGGCCCGAACCCGCCGCTGCCACCGTTACCGGCGGCGCCGATCAGCACGGCGTCGCCACCGGTCCCGCCGGCACCACCGGTCGTGGCGCCCTCCCCGCCGGCGCCGCCGCCACCGCCGTTGCCTACCAGCAGGCCGGCCCGGCCGCCGTCGCCGCCGGTACCGCCGATGTCGGCGAGCGCGGTGCCGCCGGCCCCGCCGATCCCGCCGCCACCAAGCAGTCCGGCGTTGCCGCCGTCCCCACCAAAACCGCCAGGGCCACTCACGCTTGAGCCGCCGGCGCCGCCCGCACCGCCGTTGGACACCAGCAGCCCGGCGTTACCGCCGTGACCACCGGCGCCACCGGAATCGCCGGACCCGCCCTGCCCGCCGGTCCCTCCGGGGCCGAACAGCAGGCCGGCATTGCCGCCGGCACCACCGGCGCCGCCGTTGTTTCCTAGGCCGAACCCGCCGGCACCCCCGGAGCCGCCGGGGCCGAACAGCAGGCCAGCGTTGCCGCCGGCGCCGCCGGCGCCGCCGTCGAGGCTGCCGGGCCCGCCGGCGCCGCCGGCCCCGCCGCCGGCGCCGCCGGCCCCGCCGCCGGCGCCGAGCAGCCCGCCGAGCAGCCCGCCGGCCCCGCCGTTCCCGCCGGCTCCGCCGGCCGCGTTGAGTCCACCAAGGCCGATTCCGCCGGGTGCGCCCGCTCCACCGGCTCCGAAGAGCCCGCCTGGCCCGCCGGCGCCGCCGGCCCCGCCGATCCCGCCGTTCAAGGCCGCTCCGCCGAGCCCGCCGATCCCGCCGTTGCCCCACAGCCGGCCGCCGGCGCCGCCGGCCCCGCCAGCCCCGCCGTTGCCGGTGATCGAGGTCCCGCCGGCCCCGCCGGGTCCGCCGGTGCCGATCAGCCCGGCCGCCCCGCCGGCCCCCCGTTTTGGCCCGGCGCACCCGACCGGCCAGCGCCGCCGTCACCCAGCAACCACCCGCCAGGTGCGCTGTTGGCCCCGGTCCCGGGGGCGCCATTGGCGCCGTTACCGATCAACGGACGCCCGGTCAGCGCCTGGACGGGTCCGTTGACCGCGTTGAGCAGTGTCCGTTGAGCGGCCTCCGCGCCGGCGTAGGCCCCCGCACCGGTGGCCAGCGCCTGCACGAACTGGGTGTGAAACGCCGCGGCCTGCGCGCTGGCGGCCTGATAGGCCTGGCCGTGGGCGGAAAACAGGGCTGCGATCGCCGCCGACACCTCGTCGTGGGCCGCGGCCACGATACCCGTCGTCTGGGCCGCCGCGGCCGCAGTGGCCGCGCCTAACGTCGAGCCCAGGCCCACGAGGTCCGTTGCTGCCGAGTCCAACGCCTCCGGCGCCGCGATCACAAACGACACGTGTCACCTCCCGCCCGGATCTTCGGCCGGTGCCCACGACCACTACGTGATAGGCCGAAGACACTGATGTCAAGTGCATCACATCGGCTAAGACGACGACCCCGCTTTGCCCGACAACGCCGGGGCGCTGGGCTGCTCACGGTGATTCCTCACTTAACTCGGCGAGCACCAGCCGCAGCACCCGCACCGCGCCCGCCTTGTCTAAGGGGTCGTTGCCATTGCCGCACTTGGGGGATTGCACACACGATGGACACCCACTGGGGCATTCGCAGGCTTCGATGGCCTCCGCGGTGGCGCCCAGCCAGGTGCGGGCCCGGCGAAAGCCGCGTTCGGCGAATCCGGCTCCACCCGGATAGCCGTCGTAGACAAAGACACTGGGCAGCCCCTCGGGCCCGGTCGCTGTGGACATGCCGCCGATATCGCCGCGGTCGCAGCTGGCCACCAGCGGCAGCAGCCCGATAGCCGCGTGTTCGGCGGCGTGCAACGACCCGGGAATCCGTGTGGCCTCAATACCGCTGCGGACCAATGCATCCGAAGTGATTGTGTACATGACCGCGGTTGTGGGCAAGGTGTGTTCCGGCATGTCCAGCTCCACGAAGTCCAGCACCTCCCCGGACAGCTGGCGGCGCAGGTAGCCGACGACGTGATTGGTGACAGTCACCGGCACCAAACCCAAAGCAACGGGCCCGAAGACCAACCGCTCGCCGGTGCCGGTGACCGCGATGTCGGTGACCTCTCGCGCGAACGTGGCATAGCCGGGATCCTCGGCGTGCACGAAGGCGATTCCGTCCTGGAAATCCAGCGAGTCAACGACGTAGGTCTCGCCCTGGTGCAGGTACACTGCGCCTGGGTGCGCTGCGGCCGGGGCCTGACCGACGCCCACGCTGCCCAAGAGCCGCCCGGTTCCGGCCTCCACGATGACGATTTGGCCACCGATAGCCCCCCGGACATCCACGGCGGCATGCGGTTTCACCCCGGGCGCCGGAAAGTACTTGCCGTTCCGGCGCCGCAACAGCCCGTCGTCAACCAGACTCTCCGCCACCTCAACGGCGCCCCAGGACCGGACCTCGGCGTCGTCTAAAGGCAGTTCTGTTGCTGCACAAAGCAATTGGGGACCCAGCAGGTGCGGGTTAACCGGATCGATCACCACGCGCTCGACCGGTTTGTCCAACAATGCTGCGGGATGGTGGACCAAATACGTGTCCAGCGGATCGTCACGGGCAATCAACACCACCAGCGCGCCCTGGCCGCGCCGGCCCGACCGGCCCGCCTGCTGCCAGAACGAGGCCACCGTCCCGGGAAAACCAGCCAGCACCACCGCATCCAGTCCGGCGATATCAACGCCCAACTCCAAAGCGTTGGTGGTAGCCAGCCCGCGCAGCCGGCCCTCGGCCAGGGCCTGGTGCAGCGCGCTACGGTCCTCGGCAAGATAACCGGCCCGATACGACGCCACCGTGTCCGACAGTTCCGGGGCAATGTCGACCAGTCGCGCCCGGGCACCCAGTGCAGTCAGTTCCGCCGCGCGCCGCGATCGGACGAACGTCAAGGTCTGCGCTCCCTCGACGATCAGGTCGGCCATCACCCGGGCCGCCTCGGCACCGGCGGAGCGTCGCACCGGGGCGCCGTGCTCGCCGATCACATCCGACCGCAGCGAGGGCTCCCACAATGCCACCGTGCGAGCCCCCCGGGGTGAGCCGTCCTCGGTGACCTCCACGACCGGCTGGCCGATCAGGTCGGCAGCCGTCGCGCCCGGCGAGGCCGTTGTCGCGCTGGCGAAGATCACCGTCGGGTGCGCAGAGTAGCGCGCGCACAGCCGTAGTAAACGGCGCAGTACCATCGCCACATTCGAGCCGAAAACACCACGGTAGTAATGGCATTCGTCGACGATCACAAAGCGGAGATTCCGCAACAGCACAGCCCAGCGCGCATGGTTTCGAAGCACCGATAGGTGTGTCATATCCGGGTTGGAGAACAGCCACCGGGAGCGCTCGCGGGCAAAGCGGCGCACCTCGTCGGGACTGTCGCCGTCATAGGCCGTCGGCGCGACGTCAGCCAGCCGTGGCACCGCGGCCGCCAGCGCATGTGCGGCGCGCAACTGGTCGTGGCCGAGCGCCTTCGTCGGCGACAGATACAGCGCACGCGCCCGGGAGTCGGTTGCCAGCGCGTTGAGCACGGGAAGTTGATAGGCCAACGACTTTCCAGACGCCGGGCCGGTGCCTATCACCACGTGGCGGCCGGCGTACGCCAACTCGGCGGCCTCAGCCTGGTGTGACCACGGCGAGCTGATGCCGCGGTCGGCAAACGCATCCACCACGTCGGGCTCGGCCCACTCCGGCCAACCGCGCGGCCGGCCGGCCTGCGGTGGCAGCTCGGCGACGTGGCGCAGCGGACGCTCGCCCGGCGGGGTCCCGGCGACCGCTGCGGCCAGCAGGTGGCTGCCGAAACTCGCCATTTGCGGACCCTTCGTAGCTCCGTCCACACCCAGAGGCTGTTGCCGACGCGATGAACATGATTGACTGATTGGCGGTCGCAGCTTCTGTGTTCGTGTCAAACTTTCGCAGGATCGACGTTGCGGCCGCGGTTCCTGCGAGGTTATCGGTCGGGTGAAGTTCCGGCGACTCGGCGAGGTATGGCGGTCGCAGCTGGCCCGGGGCACCGAAAGGCGGTGCACCGCACCCAGAAGAAAAGGAAAGATCGAGAAATGCCACAGGGAACTGTGAAGTGGTTCAACGCGGAGAAGGGGTTCGGCTTCATCGCCCCCGAAGACGGTTCCGCGGATGTATTTGTCCACTACACGGAGATCCAGGGAACGGGCTTCCGCACCCTTGAAGAAAACCAGAAGGTCGAGTTCGAGATCGGCCACAGCCCTAAGGGCCCCCAGGCCACCGGAGTCCGCTCGCTCTGAGTTACCCCCGCGAGCAGACGCAAAAAGCCCCCAAAACGGTTCCGTTTTGGGGGCTTTACGTCTGGTCGCCACATGGCGCGCTGCCGCCGCGCCGGATGCCTAAAGCCAGCGACCCGCTCGCTGGCTTACTGTCGGTGAGGTGAGCCAGCTTTCCTTCTTCGCCGCGGAGTCAGTACCTCCCGCGGTCGCGGATCTTTCCGGGGTGCTGGCGGGCCCGGGCCAGATCGTGCTGGTTGGTTGCGGCGCTCGGCTGTCGGTAGTCGTCGCCGAGTCCTGGCGCGCATCGGCCCTGGCCGAGATGATCCAGGAGGCTGGTTTGGTACCCGAGGTCGCCCGTACCGACGAAAACACCCCGCTGGTGCGGACGGCCATCGACCCGCTGTTGTGCGGCATCGCCGCCGAGTGGACGCGCGGTGCGGTCAAGACCGTGCCCCCGCGATGGCTGCCCGGGCCGCGCGAGCTGAGGGCTTGGACTCTGGCGGCAGGCAGCCCGGAGGCCGACCGTTATTTGCTGGGCCTGGATCCACACGCGCCGGACACCCATTCTCCGCTGGCGTCGGCGCTGATGAGGGTCGGGATTGCGCCCACCCTGATCGGTACCCGGGGGACCCGACCGGCGCTGCGGATTAGCGGGCGACGCAGGTTATCGCGCCTGGTGGAGAACGTGGGGGAACCCCCAGACGGGGCCGAGGCATGGGTACAGTGGCCTCGGACCTAGCTCGGCGACGATGCGGACCCCAGCGGGTCCGCTGAGGAGCCGGGCAGTCGGGCTGAGCTCGGCGACGATGCGGACCCCAGCGGGTCCGCTGAGGAGCCGGGCAATCGGACCTAGTTCGGCGCGCGCGGATCTCCGAGCGTCCTGAGCGGCCCGTTTGAGCCTTTGGTGTGGGTAATCTGTTTGCAGCCGGTTTGCGCAGGCCCGCCCTAGAGTGCGAGATTGTCAGTTGCCCACAGGCGAGGGAACGCCGGCGTACCGGAATTCACCTGGGATTCGGCAGTCGGCCGCGTCCTCTACCTACCGGGGCGGTCTCGATAGGGGCCGGGATAAGAGATGGAGCGTGGGCGCAGTTGGCTGACCCGAAAACGAAGGGCCGTGGCAGCGGCGGCAATGGCAGCGGCCGGCGACTGGTCATCGTCGAGTCGCCCACCAAGGCGCGCAAGCTGGCCTCCTACCTGGGCTCTGGCTACATCGTCGAGTCCTCCCGGGGGCACATCCGTGACTTGCCGCGGGCCGCGTCGGATGTACCCGCAAAGTACAAGTCGCAGCCGTGGGCGCGGCTCGGGGTCAACGTCGACGCCGACTTCGAACCGCTCTACATCATCAGCCCGGAGAAACGGAGCACCGTCAGCGAGCTCAGGGGCCTGCTCAAAGACGTGGACGAGCTGTATCTGGCCACGGATGGGGACCGTGAGGGCGAAGCCATTGCCTGGCATCTGCTGGAAACCCTCAAACCGCGCATACCGGTCAAGCGGATGGTCTTCCACGAGATCACCGAACCGGCGATCCGCGCCGCCGCCGAGCACCCCCGCGACCTAGACATCGACCTGGTCGACGCGCAGGAGACCCGGCGCATCCTGGACCGGCTGTACGGCTACGAAGTCAGCCCAGTGCTGTGGAAGAAGGTCGCCCCCAAGTTGTCGGCGGGCCGGGTGCAGTCGGTGGCCACCCGCATCATCGTGGCGCGCGAACGCGACCGCATGGCGTTCCGCAGCGCGGCCTACTGGGACATCCTTGCCAAGCTGGATGCCAGCGTGTCCGACCCGGACGCCGCGCCGCCCACCTTCAGCGCCCGGCTGACGGCCGTGGCTGGCCGGCGGGTGGCCACTGGCCGCGATTTCGACTCGCTGGGCACGCTGCGCAAAGGCGACGAAGTCATTGTGCTCGACGAGGGGAGCGCGACCGCGTTGGCCGCGGGCCTGGATGGCACGCAGCTGACCGTGGCCTCGGCCGAGGAGAAGCCCTACGCCCGGCGCCCGTACCCGCCGTTCATGACCTCCACGCTGCAGCAAGAGGCCAGCCGCAAGCTGCGGTTCTCCGCCGAGCGGACGATGAGCATCGCCCAGCGGCTGTACGAAAACGGCTACATCACCTATATGCGTACCGACTCCACCACGCTGTCGGAGTCGGCGATCAACGCCGCACGTACCCAGGCGCGCCAGCTCTACGGCGACGAGTACGTCGCGCCGGCGCCGCGCCAATACACCCGCAAGGTGAAGAACGCCCAGGAAGCGCACGAGGCTATCCGGCCCGCCGGTGAAACGTTTGCCACCCCGGACGCGGTGCGTCGCGAACTCGACGGTCCCAACATTGATGATTTCCGGCTCTATGAGCTGATTTGGCAACGCACCGTAGCCTCGCAGATGGCCGATGCGCGGGGCATGACGCTGAGCCTGCGGATCACTGGCATGTCGGGGCACCAGGAGGTGGTGTTCTCCGCGACCGGACGCACCTTGACGTTCCCGGGCTTCCTCAAGGCCTACGTGGAGACCGTGGACGAGCTGGTCGGCGGCGAGGCTGACGATGCCGAGCGGCGACTGCCCCATCTGACCCCGGGTCAACGGTTGGACATCGTCGAGTTGACCCCAGACGGCCATGCCACCAACCCGCCGGCCCGCTACACCGAGGCGTCGCTGGTCAAAGCGCTCGAGGAGCTGGGCATCGGCCGCCCGTCGACCTACTCGTCGATCATCAAGACCATCCAGGACCGCGGCTACGTGCACAAGAAGGGCAGTGCACTGGTGCCGTCATGGGTGGCGTTCGCGGTAACCGGTCTGCTCGAGCAGCATTTCGGTCGGCTCGTCGACTACGACTTCACCGCGGCGATGGAAGACGAGCTCGACGAGATCGCCGCCGGCAACGAGCGCCGCACCAACTGGCTCAACAACTTCTACTTTGGTGGCGATCACGGTGTGCCCGATTCGGTAGCCCGATCGGGTGGCCTCAAGAAGCTTGTCGGGATCAATCTCGAGGGCATCGACGCACGAGAAGTAAACTCTATCAAACTTTTTGACGACACCCACGGACGCCCCATATATGTTCGGGTGGGCAAGAACGGTCCCTACCTGGAACGTTTGGTGGCCGGCGACACCGGTGAGCCCACGCCGCAGCGGGCCAACCTCAGCGACTCGATTACCCCGGACGAGCTGACTCTACAGGTGGCCGAAGAGCTCTTTGCCACACCGCAACAGGGACGGACTTTGGGCTTGGACCCAGAAACCGGCCACGAGATCGTGGCCAGGGAAGGCCGGTTTGGGCCGTATGTGACCGAGATCCTGCCGGAGCCTGCGGCTGATGCGGCCGCGGCCGCTCAGGGAGTCAAGAAACGCCAGAAGGCCGCCGGGCCCAAACCGCGCACCGGTTCGTTGCTGCGGAGCATGGACCTACAGACGGTCACCCTCGAAGACGCGCTGAGGCTGCTGTCACTGCCGCGCGTGGTCGGAGTGGACCCCGCCTCGGGTGAGGAGATTACCGCGCAGAACGGGCGCTATGGACCGTATCTAAAGCGCGGCAACGATTCTCGATCACTGGTCACCGAAGACCAGATATTCACCATCACGCTCGACGAAGCCCTGAAGATCTACGCAGAGCCGAAACGTCGTGGCCGGCAAAGCGCTTCGGCTCCGCCGCTGCGCGAGCTGGGAACAGATCCGGCGTCGGGCAAGCCAATGGTCATCAAGGACGGCCGATTCGGGCCGTACGTCACCGACGGTGAGACCAATGCCAGCCTGCGTAAGGGCGACGACGTGGCTTCCATAACCGACGAGCGCGCCGCCGAGCTGTTGGCCGATCGCCGAGCCCGGGGTCCGGCAAAACGGCCAGCCAGGAAAGCTGCCCGGAAGGTGCCGGCGAAGAAGGCAGCCAAGCGCGACTAGCTGCGTACTTCGCTGGAAACCTCTTCGGGTGCAGCCAGATTCATTGGCCTGGCTAGTTGGGTGGGTGCAGCACGTCCGCGGAGCTCAACCACCTCGCCAACATCCCAACACAATGCTTCGGCGTCCAGAGCGCCACTGACCGCGATCGCCGACGCCAGAACGTGGCCATCCTCGAGTTTGGCCAGTTCGGTGAGCCGGGCGGCCTCGTTGACCGGGTCGCCGATGACGGTGTACTCGAAGCGGGCTTGAGCGCCGATGTGGCCGGCGATGGCCCTTCCGGCCGACACGCCGATGCCGAACTCCGCGGAACCCAGCACTGGGATGAGTTCGTCGTGGAGCTCACGTGCTGCCGATAGCGCGGCACCAGCACCGTCGGGGTGTTCGATGGGTGCACCGAAGATGGCCAGCGCGGCGTCGCCTTGGAACTTGTTGACGAACCCACCGTGCCGGGCGACGGTTTCGACCACTACCCGGAAGAACTCGTTGAGCAGCTGGACCACCTCGGCGGGCGGTCGTGTCGCGGCCAGTTGCGTGGAGCCGACCAGATCCACGAACAGCACCGCGACGTCGCGTTCCTGACCGCCCAACTCGGTGCCGCGCTCCAGGGCCCGCCGGGCCACGTCTTCGCCGACGTAGCGACCGAACAAGTCACGCAACCGCTGCCGCTCGGACAGCTCGCGGACCATGTCGTTGAAGCCGGCTTGTAGCAGGCCCAGTTCGCTGGCGTCGTAAATCTGCATGTGGGCGTTGTAGTTGCCGCGCTGCACCTCGCTTAGCGCCCAGCGCAACTGGCGTAACGGGTCGGCGATCGACATGGCCACCAACAGGGTGCTGACGGATCCGATGCCCAGCGCGGCCAGTGCCATCATCAGGATGGGATTGAACAGCGCCTCTGGTGTGGCGTGCAGCAAGGCAATCTTGTCCGCCGCTACGGCCAGCACGATCGCCAGGAGTGGTACGCCGGTGGACGGAATCCACGCCAGCATCAGTCGCAGTATGACGCCGGGTGCGTTGACGTTTTCCGGCACACCGCTGCGCAGCGCCGCGACGGCCACCGGCCGTAACACCCGTTCAGACTGCAGGTAGCCGATGATGGCGGTGGCGGTGGCACCCAGCGCGGTGGCCACCGCCACGACGGGGGCCGCATGCTTGGCCACCGACCAGCTGGCGAGGATGAACACCCCGCCGCCGGTAGCCCAGACCGCCAGGCTGATCAGAGTGCGGTACAACGGCATGCGCAATGCGCGGCTGCGGGCCAGCTCGGTGGCGGCCGGATCAGGCTCGGTGAGCAGGTTGTCGCGGCGCTGCCATCGAAAGACCGGCATCAGCAGCTTCAGGTTCACCACGGCCCCGGCGAGGAACAAGATGATTACCGTGCTGACGAAGATCAGTAGGTTGACCGGTGGCAGATCCTGCAGTTGGATATTGTCCTGAGGCGGCAGGCCGTAGCGCAGGAATCCGAGCACGAACAATGCGCCGATGATGTCGGACTGCAGCATGCTCAGCGAGAACAGCGGCCACGGAGTGCGCACTACCCACCGGACGAATGCATGGATCCGTCTGGGTAGCGCCGCCGTGGTTGCCATTAGCCCACCGTATCGGGCGGCGGGGACTTGCCGGAAACCGACGAACGCCTCGGCATCCATCCAAAAGGCGACGAAAGATCACGGAATTGTCGCGAAACGAACGCTGATCGGTATCTGTCGGCGCGGATAGCTACTGTTGCCGATGATGTCCGGGGTGTTTACGCGGCTGGTAGGCCAGCAAGCGGTGGAAGCCGAGCTGCTTGCCACGGCCAAGGCGGCCCGTCGTGACTCGGCTCACAGCGTGGGTGGCGGCGGGACTATGACACACGCGTGGCTGCTCACCGGTCCGCCCGGTTCTGGGCGCTCGGTTGCCGCGCTGTGCTTCGCGGCGGCTTTGCAATGTACGTCGGGCGGGGAGCCCGGGTGCGGGCGCTGCCGGGCGTGTACGACCACGCTGGCGGGCACCCACGCCGACGTACGCCGGGTGATTCCCGAAGGTCTGTCGATCGGTGTGGACGAAATGCGGGCCATCGTGCAAATCGCCGCGCGCCGGCCGACTACCGGGCACTGGCAGATCGTGGTGATTGAGGACGCCGATCGGTTGACCGAAGGCGCCGCCAACGCGTTGCTCAAGGTTGTCGAGGAGCCGCCGCCGTCGACGGTGTTCCTGCTGTGCGCGCCGTCGGTGGATCCCGAGGACATTGCGGTCACGCTGCGATCCCGGTGTAGGCATGTCGCGTTGGTGACTCCGTCGACCCACGCGATCGCGCAGGTGCTGAGCGACGGCGACGGGCTGGACCCCGACACGGCCAATTGGGCGGCGTCGGTCAGTGGTGGCCATGTCGGACGAGCGCGCCGGCTGGCCACCGATCTGCAGGCCCGGCAGCGACGCGAGCGGGCTTTGGGGCTGGCACGTGACGCCGCGACACCCTCGCGTGCCTACGCAGCCGCCGAGGAGTTGGTGGCCGGCGCCGAGGCCGAGGCCTTAGCGTTGACCGCGCAGCGTATCGAGGCCGAGACCGAAGAACTGCGGACGGCGCTGGGAGCCGGAGGTACCGGTAAAGGCACCGGCGCGGCGTTGCGCGGTGTCACCGGCGCGATGAAGGATCTTGAGCGACGGCAGAAATCCCGGCAGACGCGGGCCTCGCGCGATGCGCTGGACCGGGCACTGATCGATCTGGCGACCTACTTCCGGGATGCACTGTTGGTCGCAGCCCACGCGGGTGGGGTGCGGGCCAACCACCCGGATATGGCCGACCGGGTTGCTGCGCTGGCCGCCCACGCCCCGCCGGAGCGGCTGCTGCGCTGCATCGAAGCGGTGTTGGCGTGCAGGGAAGCGCTAGCGGTCAACGTCAAACCGAAGTTCGCCGTCGATGCCATGGTCGCCACCATCGGCCAGGAACTGCGGTAGCGACCGCCGCAAACTTGGGCGGGCCGGCCCGCCTGCCGTAGACTCGTGCCGCCCGGCAAGCGGGCACCCAGGGAACAAAGCCGCCTTAGCTCAGTCGGTAGAGCGATTCACTCGTAATGAATAGGTCCGGGGTTCGATTCCCCGAGGCGGCTCCACCTACCAGCGGAAATACACCAATGAGAGTTAGCTACCCCCACTGATATCGGGCTCACTTGATACTTTCCTGATACTTTCAGCCGCTACTTTCCCGGCAGCGAATCGATCCAACGTGCCCCGCACGTCCGGGCCATGGGTATGACGCTGCAAATAGTGGGCCTCGGTGGTGGCCAGCTTGGAGTGACTGAGCTGCTGCTGCGCCAGCGCAGGACCATGGTCATCACGGACCACCGTGGCCACCGTGCGCCTGAAGCTATGCGGGGTAACCCACCGGAGATCGTCGGGCAAGGCAGCCCGCAGGCCCCGTCGCAGATTGGCCAGCGACATCCAACCTCCGCTACGGCTGGCGAACACCGGGCCCGCGGGGCCGGTCTCGCCCAGCAGTGCAGTGAACGCCTCCACACCGAACCGGGG
Source organism: Mycobacterium canetti CIPT 140010059 (assembly GCF_000253375.1). Lineage (NCBI taxonomy): Bacteria > Bacillati > Actinomycetota > Actinomycetes > Mycobacteriales > Mycobacteriaceae > Mycobacterium > Mycobacterium canetti. The sequence goes on along the minus strand of NC_015848.1, from coordinate 4,146,671 downwards.
AAGCACCACAGTGTGCTCCGGGGCATCACCCTTACGTGTCTCCTGACGGTGCAACGCCTTGCCCGCAACCCGTTGGTGGTCGACCAGGGTGCCCGAGATCGTGACAGTCGGCGGGTCGGCCAGGAGATCGACATCCGACCACCGCAGCGCCAGCACCTCACTCGGCCGCGCGCCTGTAGCGGCCAGCACTTCAACGAACGCCGGCAACAGCCGGCCCGGCTTCGGACCACCGTGCCCTTCGCGGCCCGCATACGCCTTCACCGCCGCCCGCACCCGCTCGAACTCGGCGGCCGTCATAGCTCGCGCGGGCTTGCGGTGAACCTTCGCAGTCCTGGTCTCCACAATCGGATTCACCGCCAGGACATCGAACCGGACAGCCAGCGAGAACATCCCCCGCAAGATGATCCGTAAATACCCGGCCTGAGACGGTGTGGCCACCGCGACAGCCTGAATATGAGCATTGGCCTTCGACGTCGGAAGTTCGCTCACCCGCAGCGCGCCCAACCGCTCGGCGCCATGCTTAGCCCACACCTGCCGATACTGACCCACCGTCTGCGGCTTGATCCCATCCTCAAAAACCTTGGCCTCAAGCCACGCCTCGAACAACTCCCCGAGCGTCGTCCGATCGGTCACCAACTGCCCAGACAACGGGGCCCGGCGTTTCACCAAGTGCCGCTGAAGAATCCGCCGGGCATCCTCCACAGACTTGCCACTCGAACGCTCCACCCGCCGACGCTTCCCATCCGAATCACGAACATAGGTGGATGCGAAAAACCTTCCACCAGAAGACCACTCGGTGATACGGCCATGTTCACCGGGCTGCAGGCGCTGCCTAGGCATCAGGCTCAAGACCGAGTAGAAAACGGCGTTCTAGACGTTCGTCGCGAAGACGGACAAGCCGCTCCTCGATAAGCTTGCGTGCCTCTTCCGAAGGGTTCGCCGGTATCGGCTTAGCTAGTTCGTGCTCCACTTCCAACAGCCTGCGCCAAGCCTGCAAGCGGCCAATGTTTTTCTCGTACTCCCCGCGCAACCGTGCCGACTCAGCCGGCCGCGACGCGCTGTCCGTGTAACCATGGTCCCTGATACCCGAAAACCACTGCACCGCATCAATTTCCGTGCTCTGCACACCCGGCAGCACTTCAATGTACTCCTCGTATCTCGGGCCGGGGTAGACCAACACGACAGGCGGCACGTTCAACGCAGCAGCCAACACCAGCAACTCCGCAGTGGTGACGTACCGCCGGCGTCCGTTCTCCAAGTCTGTAATCACCGACCGCGAGACTTCGCAGCCAAGCTCTTTAGTTCGGTCTGCAAGCCATTGAGTTGACCGCCCGGCCCGTAACCGTTCTATCTCTCTAGCCACGCGATAGGCCTCGTGCTCGCCCCAGTTGGCGGGAGCACGGTCGGTCCAGTTCGGCCTCTTCTTCGGTTGCGTCATAGAACGCAGAATAGCCCGCTACTTGCGTCTTGATCGAACCCGTGGTATCTCTTGTGTCTATCAACGCACATTCGAGTGTACTTGCGTCGATTGACACAAATCTGAAGGGAGGGTGAATGAACGATTGGAAGAGCACCAGCCTCAAGCTCGGCGGCATCAGCCGCTCACTGGTGTTCCAACTCTGGGCGTCGGGCGCGCTCGCGTCAGTGAAGATCGGCAGGCGCCGGTTCAGCACAGATGCCCAGATCGCGGGCTACATCAACGCGCTAGAGGCGTCCGGCGCACCTGGTGGTGCCGCCTGATGAACACCACCAACAACGCGAAGGCCCCGAGGCTGCCACCCCGAGGCCTTCCGAACCTGCCCACGCAAAAGGAGATTCAACGATGACTGTACCAAGCCCCGACGACGACCAGGCCGACCACGGCCTTGTTCGGTGCGAGCACTGCGGCCGGTACGGCTGGCACACAAGCGACCGATGCCCAGAGACACGTTGCGCGCCGTGGTGCACAGACTCAGGTACTGACCACGTCAACGATCTTGCCTGCTGGGGAGCCGACCATTATGTAAGTCTATCTATGGAGCACGGCTACCCGCACGGCGCCTTGCCCGACATGGTGGACCAGTTCGACCCGCCACGGATCGGAGCCAACGCCTACCGCCGGAAACCAGGCTGGCGCGCCTGTGTGTATCTGCACATCTATCGGCCGCACGACAACCAGCACCTCGACCTCGACACCAACGTCCAACTGACCGCCGACGAGGCCCGTCAACTCGCCGCCCACTTACTCACGGTGGCCGACGAGATCGGTGGTGTCCGATGAACGCCCACGGTTGCCGATTCGACTGGTGCGAAAACATGACGAACACATCCGAATCGCAGCGCTGCGAGCATTTTCAAACACCGATTTACGTTCCGGTGACCGGAGATTCGCTAGCTGGGATCGCCGACCGCCATCCCGATTGGGAACACATGCCGACTGCGGGAGTCGGCGTCAGGTTCAATGAAGACCTAGAACCGGCGCCGACGATCTTCCTCGACATTCAAGACGGAAGGGGAGCCGGCAGAGATTGCGTGCTTCGCATCGACGAAGCGGTCTTGCTGTACAACGCGCTCGCCGGTGCAATCACCAAAGCTTGCGCCGGCACCAACCTCTCCCCGAAGCGGATCACCGCGTTCTACAGCCGGGAGAATCAGTGACCGGTACTCCACCGTCGCAACAGCGCGCGTGGTGGCCGGTCCACCAGTTCCTAGAAGCCGTTGTGCAACAGGCCAACTACGGGGCCATACCGGTCGCCGGAACACCATCGTGGTGCGCCTTGTCCGACGGTGATCCTCGCAAGCTGCTGGCCCTGGCCATTGACGGAGAACACCACGTTCTTCGGATCGAAACCGCACAGACGGCACTGGCAGAAGCATCCTGCGAGATTTCCAAAGCCGCTGACTGGCCTGAGCTTTCGCGGGCGATCCGCAGACGCTCCGGGGTGTATATCACCCGCGAGGTGGTGGCCTGAATGGACGCCTACACCCGCGGCTATCGCCGAGCGACCCGACACCTGCTGGCCGCCGGACTGCTACCAGCCCCATGCCTACCCGAACTACAAGCCATGTGGGCAAACAGCCCTCAGGACCGCGCAATCGTTCAAGACATCTGCCAGCGATGGGAGATTCCGCAATGACCGACGCGTTCTGGGAGTCCCGCGAAGTCCTCCGGCACGTGCGCACCCTGGCACGTGCTCGCGGCGTCGGCCCGTGGGCCGTACTCGGAGCTGTCCTTGCCCGAGCAGTGACCACGATTCCACCGGACATCACGCTGCCCGGCATCGTTGGCGGCCCGATGAGCCTCAACCTGTTTGTAGCCATCACCGGCCCCAGCGGAGCCGGGAAGGGAGCGGCCGAAGCCGCCGCCCGGGACGGATTTACCTTCAAGGGCCCAATCGTGGAAACAGTGCCCCTCGGCAGCGGAGAGGGCATAGCCCGCACCTTCAGACCGCCAGGCACCCAACACGATTCCCCCAACCCCGTCGTAGCGGCCATCTTCACAGCACCCGAAATCGACACCCTAGCCGCCATCGTCGCCCGGCAAGGATCAACCCTGTCCGCCGAACTACGCAAGGTCTACAGCGGCGAGCAACTCGGATTCGGCAACGCCGGCAAGGAAACCCGCGTCATCGTGCCCGCCGGCACCTACCGCGCCTGCCTGACCATCGGAGTCCAACCCCTGCGCTCCCACGCACTGCTCGGCGCCAGCGACGGCGGCCTGCCCCAACGATTTGTCTGGCTCCCCACCTCCGACCCCGACGCACCCGACGAACCCCCACCGGACCCCGGCGTCTGGAAAGTCAGCCGCCCCGCATGGCTACACGCCGTCGGCAGCACCATTAACCTGATCGTGCCCGAGACCGCCAGCAAATCTATCCGCGCACACCGCCTAGCGGTTCTCCGGGAAGACCCGAACGTCGATCCCTTGGACGGCCACAGCTTGTTGACACGGCTGAAAGTCGCCGCCGCGCTCATGGCGTTGGACGGCCGCACCATCGTCAGCGAAGAGGACTGGAGACTCGCCGGATATGTCATGGACGTATCCACCTACACCCGCGAACGCTGCCAACGCGCCCTGATCGAACAGTCCCGCACCGCCAACGCCGCACGCGCACTCGCCACCGCCGACCGCGAAGAAATCATCAGCGACCGCAAGCTCCAACGCGCCAAACAAGCCATCCTGCGCAAGCTCACCGACAGCCGCCAGCTACCACGCAACATCATCCGCCGATCACTGAAAGCGGATCTCCGGGACTACTTCGACCCAGCACTCGACGGACTACTCACAGAAGGCGAAGTGACCGTTTCCCCAGGACAACGCGGAACTCAAAAGGTCCCCGTGTACCAGCGGTACACGCCTCAAAAACCGCACTCTAGCAGCGAAGATAAGACGTGTACCGAAAGTACTCGTGTACCAACCGGTGAGAAGTCCAACCCAACACAGCGACCCCGCCGACGACAGCGCACCCGAGGCAAGCACCGAACCCCACAGCAAACAGGAGAAGCCACCGCATGAACTACACCGACCGCATCTACAGCACACCACTAAGCCCACTGCCCGCCGACCTCATCCGCACCCAAGGACCCGTCAAACTGATGATCGGTGCAGCGCCCGGACGCAAGCTATCGATCGGCCTCCTCGTCGAAGCACAGCTACCGATCGGCGCCATTGAAATCAGCCTCACCGGCCCACAGGTTGAAGACTTGGCCCACCAACTCCACGAACTCATCAACCTCGACGGCGAGCAAGTAGCTGCGCTCATCGACCGCCTACACCAAGACGACGACTAGTGACGTTGCGTCCCTGCCTCGTCTGCGGAACACCCGCAGCAAACACCCGATGCGACCAGCACCGGGTTAAGCGCCCTGCCAAGGACCTACCCCGCGATCACCCCCACATGAACGGCGGGCGCTGGAAACGCCTGTCCGCTGCAGCCCGCCGCCGCCAGCCGTGGTGCCTCGATTGCGGAGCCGTCGACGACCTCACCACCGACCACATCGTGCCCGTCACCGAAGCACCCGAGCTGGCCTACGAGGCGGCCAACGTCGCCGTCCGTTGCCGCCCCTGCAACTCCAAGCGCGGCACCCACTGCACCGACACCGAACGCCAGGCCGTCCACAACGCCATCAACGCCAAAAAGGCCAGGAAGACCAGGGGACACACCCCCAAGGCAAGGGGAATCCGCCGCGGGGTTAAGGCGCAGGGGGCGTTACACACTGGGGGACTTTCAAGTTGAAAGCTGGCCCGAAGGCGTCAGTTGATCCGAGTCCGTTGCCGTGGCGGCCGCGGTCGGTGGGGTCTGCCCGGTTTGGGCGGTTTTGTGAGCGGTACATCGTCGTGCCCAAGGGCACCGGTGCTCGGTCTCCGTTGCGGTTGCGGAGCTGGCAGCGTGACCTGGTGGGGTCGGTGCTCGACAGTGACCCGCAGCCGCGTACGGCGGGGTGGATGCTGCCCAGGGGTCAGGGTAAGTCGTCGTTGGTGGCCGCGTGGGGCTTGTACGAGTTGTTCTGTGGTGGTGAGGGTGCCGTGGTGTGCGTGGTCGCCGTCGACGAGAGGCAAGCCGGCATCGTTTACGGCATCGCCCGGCGAATGGTCGAGCTGAACGGCCAGTTGGAGTCGCGCTGCCAGGTGTTCAAGGAACGGCTCGTGATTCCGGTTCGTGACGCGCAGTTTCACTGTCTGCCTGCGGAACCGAAGCGACTCGAAGGTCTCGATTACACGTTGGCGATTCTTGACGAGGCCGGCGTGGCCAACCGCGACAGCTATGAGGTGCTGACCTTGGCGCAGGGGAAGCGGGAGCGGTCGACGCTGGTGTGCATCGGCACACCGGGCCCGAACCTCGAGGATCAGGTCCTCCTCGACTTGCGTTCGTATGCGGCTGAGCATCCTGAGGATTCGTCGTTGGTGTGGCGGGAGTTTTCGGCGGCCGGCTTCGAGCACCACCCGGTCGACTGCGAGCACTGCTGGGACTTGGCCAATCCCGCCCTGGACGATTTTCTACATCGTGACGCGCTGCATGCGTTGTTGCCGCCGAAGACGCGGGAGGCGACGTTTCGGCGGGCCCGGTTGTGTCAGTTGGCCGCTGACACCCAGGGGGAATTTTTGCCCAGTGAGGTGTGGAATGACTTGTCGACGGGTGTGGGTGTGCCCGATCGGGCCGAGGTTGTGATCGCGCTTGACGGCTCGTTCTCCGACGACACCACCGCGTTGTTGGTCGGGACTGTCTCACCGGAACCGCATTTCGACACGATCGCCGTGTGGGAGCGCCCGCACCGCAAGGACACCGAGTACCGGGTTCCTATCGCCGACGTCGAAGACACGATCCGGGCGTGCTGCCGGCGTTGGCAGGTGACCGAGATCATCGCCGACCCTTTCAGGTGGACTCGCACCCTGCAAGCGCTGGAAGCCGAGAAGCTGCCGGTGGTGGAGTTTCCGCACTCGCCGGCCCGGTTGACCGCGGCCACCACCGACCTGTACAGCGCCGCGGTGAACGGTCGTATGTCGCATAGCGGTGACGCGAAGTTGGCCGCGCACGTCGGTGCGGCGTGCATTGTCGAGGACGCGCGCGGTATGCGGTTGTCCAAGGGGTCACGGTCACGCACCGCTCCCAAGATCGACCTGGCCGCCTGCCTGGTCATGGCCCACAGCCGCGCCACGTGGCGAGCAACCCATAAGAAGCGAAGGAAGACAAGGAGTTTCAGGTGAGCGAAGACAACGCATTATTGCTGAGCTTGATGCAGCGGCTCGACGAGCCGGCGGCCCGCTACAACGAACTGGGCCTGTATTACAAGGGAGAGCAACCGCTGGCTTTCTTATCCCCGGAGGCGAAACTTGCTCTGGGAGATAGGTTTGGGCGCATGGCATCTAACATTCCGCGCCTGGCCGTGACCGCGCTGGCCGAGCGGCTGCGGATCACCGGATTCGCAGGGGATGCCGCCGACCTTTGGGACGACTGGATCAGGAATGACCTCGACCAACTATCAGGTGTCGCGCACCGCGAAGCCCTCCTACTCGGCGACTCGTTCGTCATCGTGTGGGCTGACAAGCTCGGCCGCCCCAAAGTCACGATTGAGTCAGCGAAACAGGTTGTCGCCCAACACGACCCAGGAACCCGGCAGATTACCGCGGCTGCGAAACGGTGGGAGACGAAGACCACCACGGAAGTAATGCTCTATCAGCCGGACCTGATCAGCCACTACCGCGCCAACGCCACCGGGGCAACTACGGTGGGGTACAACCTTGTTGGGACGCTGGCGAATCCGCTTGGTGTCGTCCCGGTGGTCAACTTGCGCAATAGCGATCTGATTCTCAGTGAGCGGGGCTGCTCAGAGATCGACGACCTCAAACCGCTTGTGGACGCGCTCAACAAGGTACTAGTCGACATGATGACGACCTCGGAGTACACCGGCCGCCCGCGCCGTTGGGCAACAGGAATCGAACTCACCGAGGAACCGGTGCTCGACGACGACGGCAACCCGGTGCTCGACGAGGTCACCGGCGAGCCGGTCACCACCGAGGTGAATCCGATCCCTGAGGGCAACCGCGCAATGATCAGCGAAGAGCAGGGCGCGAAGTTCGGGCAGCTCGACGCGGCCACGCTCACCGGTTACGAAAACGCCGTCAACATTATTACCGCCCAAATCATGGCTGTCTCAGCGTGTCCCGCGCATTACATCGGGGTCATGACGGACAATCCGGCCTCCGCTGACGCGCTCCGGGCAGCCGAGGCATCACTGACGGCTCGTGCCGAAGCCCGGCAAGCCACCTTTGGCAGAGGCTGGGAACAGGTCGCCAAGCTCATGCTGGCGGTTCGTGACGGCCGCGACCCCATGCAGCTGGAAGCGCGGGTGCAGTGGGCTGACGCTGCCACCCGCAGCGTGGCTCAGGAGGCCGACGCGGTGGTGAAGCTGTATCAGGCCGGCCTGCTACCCGCCTCCTATGCGCTCGCGAAGCTCGGCTACTCGGACGATGAAATTGCGAAGATTCGAACAGCTCGGCGCGCCGAGGCACTCGACGCCGCCGGCGCTAACTTCCTACTGGCCGGGCCTGAGCCGAGGCCGGCCGCATGACACTCGTCGGGGACTACCAGGCCAGGACGGGAGCCCTGGCCGGCAGGACCGCGGCCCGCGTCGCCGAGGTGTACGCCGCGCTGCGGGCCGGGCACATCACCACCGAGGAAGCCGAGGAGCTGATCGCAGCGCTGGTGAACGCGGCCAACGCGGCAGCGTTCACCCTGGCCGACGCCTACGTTGCTTTGCAGATCGAGAGGGTGACGACGTTGCCGGCGCCGTCGACTGGCATCGCGCCGGTAGATGACTATGACCGGCTGCTACGAGCCGCCCATACGATCCTCGATGGGTTGATCGGAATGCTCAAACCACCTGCCGCCGGCGGTCAGCCTCGCGGGCGTGAACTTGCGCCCGACAGTGATCCCGTAGAGGTCGCCGGCATGCGGTTGGAGCGGCTGGCGCGCTCTGAACCGTTGGAGACCGGCCAAAACGCCGCCGTGGCCGCCATGATCGAACAACCGCTAGTAGAGGGCTGGACACGGCAGATGGACGACGACCCGTGCCAACTGTGCCAATGGTGGTGGCGTAATGGCCGTATCTGGCCGAAGGCTCACCCGTTTCAGCATCACAAAGGATGCAACTGCGCGCCGAAAATCGTTCTCGCCAAAAGCATTCAATCAACCCAGTACACCCGGCAACTCGAAAGGAACCAAGCATCATGACCGACACCAACACCGAGACAACCACGGTCGACAAAGCCGATGACACCGAGGACACCGCAAGTGACACCGAGCAGGTGACGGACGATCCTGGCGACCATGAGCAGCCCGACACGTTCCCACGCTCGTACGTTGAGGAGCTGCGCCAGGAGAACGGCCGCTACCGGCAGCGAGCCCAGCAAGCCGACCAGTACGCGCAACGGCTGCACACCGAGTTAGTCCGGGCCACCGGCAGGCTCGCCGACCCGACAGACTTGCCGTTCGATGCGGAGCACCTCGACGACGCCGACAAGATGGCGGCCGCGATCGACGACTTGCTGGCCCGCAAACCGCACCTCGTGAACCGGCGCCCGGTCGGTGACATCGGGCAAGGCGCAACACCATCCGGCGGCGGCACTGTCGACCTGGCCGCGATATTGCGGGAACAAGCCAAATAGGCGACACTTGAGATCGCATGGCGCGGCGTGGCTCGGCAGGCGCGGAAAGCGTCCAGTACCCGAGAATGAGAGGTAACAGCCATGCAGGTCAAAGCAACGCGCGTTCGGGAAATTGCGCTACAGCACGGATACCATGTGCACAGTCACCGCGGTGGCTATCTGATCGCCACGGCGGACACCAACTGCGTTGTCGCAGGCGGCGGCCCGGTCCCGTACAACATGACGTTGGGCGACGTTATGGAGTGGCTTGCGTCCTGACGCTAAACTGGTGGGGTCGGTCCTGGTGGCTAGGCCCCGTTTCGTCCTGGTGGCGTGGGATTCCCCCGAATCCACCTGACCTTCAACGTGAAGGTCACCGTCAACGTAAGGACATTCAATGGTCGAGACGACCGCCGCTAATCCGCAGTTGCTCGCCGATCAGGTCTCAGCGCTACTCGTGCAGCCCCTCGAAGCCGCCTCCGTCGTGTTGTCGTCCGGGCCGCGTATCTTCGACACCTCTGGGGTGTTGCGGATCCCGAAGCTCACAAAGTCGTCCACCGTCGGCTTCATCGGCGAGAACGAGTTGATTCCCTCCGATCATGACACGACCTTCGACGAGGTCGTTTTGATGCCGACCGACCGCAAGTCGATCAAGGTGATCGAGCGCTATAGCCGCGAGTTGGCCCGCCAAAGCGTGATCGGGATCGACGCCACCCTAAAGAACCGGCTGGTGAAGGTGGTTTCGGACAAGCTGGATACCGCGCTACTCACCGGCGCCGGCCAGGCCACCAATGAGGTACAGGTCGTCACGGTGACCGGTGACCCGTTCACGGTGTCGTTCCGCGGCGTGAGCACCGCGGACCTGGCCGACACCGCCGACGCGGCCACCGTCGAGGCTGCGCTGCAAGGCTTGTCGACGATCGGGGCTGGTAACGCCACCGTCGCCGGTAGCGCCGGCGGCCCCTACACTGTGACGTTCGCCGGCGCACTGGCCGCCACCGCCGTCGACGAACTGGAAGCCACCAACGCCACCGTGGCCACCAGCACCGAAGGCGAAGCCGCCAACGGCATCACTGGCCTGATCAACCAGCCTGGTGTACAAACCGGGACGCTCGATGTCGCCGACGCCGACAGCCTGCTGGACGCTATCGGCCTTGCCTCGGCCGCCGAAGTCATGCCGACGCGCTGGTTCGTCAACGGCTCGGATTTCATCGCGCTGCGCAAGCTCAAGGAAGACGCCACCTCGGCGAAATACCTCCTCGAATCCGACGTCACGTCCGGCCCCACCTACAGGCTCTTCGGGGTACCCGTCACCGTCACCAACAAGCTCAAGCCCGGCGTGGCGATCCTGGCTGACGTCTCGCAAGTGGCGGTTGCGCGCGACATGGCCCCGAGTGTGACGCTTCTGTCCGAGTTGTACGCGGATTACGACCAGATCGGGATTCGGGTGGTGACCCGTTATGACCTGGGATTGCTACACCCGCAAGCCGTCATCGTCCTCACGGCCGCCTAATGGCCGCGGTCACTGAGGCTGACGTCGCCGGGCTGCTGGCCACCACGATCGGCAGCCCTGGCGCCGCCATCCCGATTATCACGGCGCTGGCCAAGTCCTACACCCGCGGCCGCGGCTTCGACGACGGCCCCAACTCCGACGAACCCAACGCGGAGATCGCCGCCGTCATCACCACCGCCTCCGCACGGCTCGCGGCTAACAGCCGTCAACTCAACGCCAGCACCACCACGCCGGACATCACCATCGACAAACGGACGTTCTTCAGCGGCTGGACGTTGGCCGAGCTCGCCGTGCTGAACCGGTACAGGGTGCGCGCCCAATAGCCAGGTGGCCCCGGCGGCGTCAAACCCGGTCAGTCGACATAGCACGGGCAAGGGCACCTCATGACGCCGGCCTCCTCCGGTGAGGGTGTACCTGCGCCGCCGGGACCGCCCGCCGACTTCTCAGTCTCCACTTTCCTGATACAAACGACCGCAAATCACGCCGTATTCGTACATACTGTTATGGACTGCCGGCATCGAATAGTGTTGGTGCCCAACACGATAACGGACTCTAGTGAACGCGCTCGGGCTACCTCAATACTTGAATAGGTCAGGAGTTCGATTCTCCTAGGCGGCTCCATCTTTGCAGGTCAGGTCGGTATATCACCCGGCCTGTTGCTCTTTAATGGCCTGAAGGCGCGGATAGGGCGCGAATACTCGTCCAGGGCGGCGGTGTAGTCGGGCACCGTCACGGACCGCTCGACGTAGTGCCGCCGGGTGATCTCGCTGCCGCTGTGCCCGGCCTGCTGGGCCGCGGCTCCCAGCCCTATCGAGCGTTCCACCGCGGTGACGACGGACTTGCGGATCGAGTGCGGGACAACCCATTTGAAGTCCTCTCCGCGGATCGCCCGCCAGTGGGTGCGGACGTTGGCCTCGGATTGGCGGGTGCCGCGCCGGGCCGGAAACACCGGGTCGAACGGGATGACCAGTGCCCGCTGCTCGCGCAAAGCTGCGGCTCCGAACTCCGGGATGGTGACGGTGTAGGGGCCCCACCGGCCTTGCGTCCAGTCACCTGGTGGGATTTCTTGTCGAGCCGGTGGGACGCCGTCGATTACAGGGCCAACGAGACATGATGGTCGTACATCAGCGGTGGAGAACCGTGCTGTGCTTGACGGTCAACTTCCTGCAATGTCAGCGCTGTCGACTATCCTGGTCAGGACCACCAAATGAGATGAAGTGTTTGTCCAGGCGACCGAGTTGCAGAAGGTGAAGCGGCGCTTCAGGAATGTCAGGGCAACTCGCCGCAACACCGAGCTGGAGGGCACCCGCAGCACCGCCGCCACCCGTGCCGATCAGAACGACTACGCCCGCGGCAAGATCACGGCAGCCGAGTTGGGTGAGCGCGTCCGCCGCCGGTACAACATCCAGTAACCGGGGTGGAGTGCCGCATCCATGGGACACCGGCGATCACGAACGGAATTGGCAGGGCTACTTCATCCCCGCTATGTCCGTCTTGAGGAACCGGGTCGGCGCTCGAACGCATGCCGAACTGCGTGACGCCGAGAACGACCTCGTTGAGGCCCGGGTGATCGAACTCCGCGAGGATCCCAATCTGCTGGGCGACCGCACAGATCTCGCATACCTGCGGGCGATTCACCGCTAGCTGTTCCAGGACATTTACGTCTGGGCGGGAGATCTGCGGACAGTCGGCATCGAGAAGGAGGACGAGTCTTTCTGCGCGCCGGGCGGCATCAGTCGGCCCATGGAGCATGTGGCTGCGGAGATCTACCAGCTCGACCGGCTCAGAGCGGTCGGCGAAGGTGATCTCGCTGGCCAGGTCGCATACCGGTACGACTACGTGAACTATGCCCACCCGTTCCGCGAGGGCAACGGCCGCTCGACCCGCGAGTTCTTCGATCTCCTGTTGTCCGAACGCGGTTCTGGCCTCGACTGGGGGAAGACCGACCTGGAAGAGTTGCACGGCGCTTGTCACGTGGCGCGCGTCAACTCTGATCTCACGGGCCTGGTCGCGATGTTCAAGGGGATCCTCGACGCCGAGCCCACTTACGACTTCTGATCGCACTAACCTCCTGATGCCGATCAGCGATACCGAACGTTGTGCCACGCCGCGCCGTCCAGCCGGTGTCATGGCGGGTCTCTTCACGCCCCCGGCTTCCGGTGCCGCGACACTTCAGCGTGCTGCGCGAGATGCTGCCCCGGACGCGCGCTGGCTACTCGCGGTCTCCGACCGCAACGGGATCGTCAGCACTTCGGCGACGACGTGCAACTACCCGCCCGCTGCGAAAGACTCTGCGCAAGACGGGTTTAGGCACGCACTGGCCGCTGCCATCGCTGCGGACATCGATGAAGCACTCCGTCACGGCTACGGAGATCTGCTTGAGCTTGCGTACCCGCTCATGAGCTGGCCGCGCCGGGGCGTTTTTGGCGGGCCGACCCCGGCCCCACGTGGGCTCGCTACGCGACAGTGCCCGCCCCGGACAGTTCACGTTGACCGGGTGAGGCCAAACGGCGCCGAGCGTGCACTGAGGGCGAGATTCCGGCCGATTCTCCGCCCTCAGTTCACGCTGGGCGACGGCACTAACGGGCTGCCCTTGGCCGCGTGCACCAAGACGGGTGCATACGTGCCGCACTTGCCATACTCACCCATCGCGGTGGACCCCCAACCCAGTGCCAGTCAACAAGGGCCTTCCTGATGGATTGGTGCCAGCAACCTCCATCATGCGAAGAGATTCCCTATTGGTTGTCAAGGGGTTCTGCATCTGATGTGGGTGCGTGTTTTGGGCACTATGTCAACGGCAACCGAAAACTGATCAGGTGTCGGCAATCGAAAATTGACCAGCTTGGTTTCATTGGTCGTCGGCCGTGACGGTGGGGACGCGGCCGAGGTCTCGGTCTTTGATGCGGTAGCTGTCTCCTTTGAGTGCGATGACTTCGGCGTGGTGCACGAGTCGGTCGATCATGGCCGCGGCTACGACGTCGTCGCCGAACACTTCGCCCCCACGCCCGAAGGGCTTATTTGACGTGACGATGAGGCTGGCCCGTTCGTAGCGGGACGACACCAATTGGAAGAACAGGTTGGCGGCTTCGGGTTCGAAGGGGATGTAGCCCACTTCGTCGACGACCAGCAGCGGGTATCGGGCCAGCCGAATCAGTTCAGATTGCAGGGTGCCGCTGTGGTGGGCGGCGGCCAGACGATCAACCCATTGCGAGGCGGTGGCGAATAGGACGCGGTGGCCGGCCTGGCAGGCGCGGATCGCGATCCCGATTGCTAGGTGGGTTTTCCCGGTTCCTGGTGGACCGAGGAACACCACATTGTCTTTGGCGGTGACGAAGTCCAGGGTGCCCAGATGCGCTATGGTGTCGCGTTTGAGACCGCGGGCGTGGTCGAAGTCGAACTCCTCCAACGACTTGCGCGATGGGAAGCGGGCGGCCCTGATGCGTCCTTCGCCGCCGTGGGATTCGCGGGCCGACACCTCGCGTTGCAGACACGCTGCGAGGAACTCCTCATAGCTCCAAGTCTCGGTGCGGGCGCGGTCAGCGAGCCGCTCGATGGCCCCGCACAGGGTGGGGGCTTTCAGCGCCCGGGTCAGATACGCCAGCTCGGCGGCCACATCGCGGCTGTTGGTAGCGGTCTTGGCTGCCATCACGCCACCGGCCCGTCAAGGCCCAACACGGTGTCGTAGGTGGTCAGGAGACGTTGTTCGACCTCAACGTGGTGGGGTGGACCGACGATGTCGAACCGTTTGCGTCGCAGCAGTTTGGCGGCCACGACATGCCCGGGATCGCTGATCGTCTGGTGTTTGGCCCAGATGCGGTCATGATCGGCGACCAGGGTGCCGCCACACCAGACCCGGACCCGGCTCAGATCTGCGGTGATCTCGATGCGCCGGCCGATCGCGACCGGATGCACCGAGTAGTCGTTGCCGTCGAGGCGCACGTAATGATCGCGCGGCAGCCGTGTCGAGGTTCGCCACCCGATGCTGGGCCCGACCGGCGGCAATGTCAGCATCGCTGCGGTATCGGCCTCGATGCGATCTGCCGGTCGACATCCCAGCACTCGGTGCTGGCGGTGATTGGCCCGCACCAGCCAGGCCTGTAACTGGGTATTGAAATCCGCCGGAGAGGCAAAGACCCGACCCGGCAAGAACGCCCGCTCCAGGTAGTCGTGGAAACGTTCGACCAGCCCCTTGGCTTCGGGATCACCAGGTTTACAGATCCACACTTTGGCGGCCAGGGTGCCGCGGAAGGCATGGCATGCCGCAGTCAGTTCAGGTTGGCGCGCCCGCCACCGCCCGACCGCGCCCTCGCCGTCCCACACCAACACCCTTGGAACGGCGCCCAACGTCGAAAGATGCTGCCACCACCCGGCATACAAGTCTTCGGCGGTGCGTGTCGGGATCAACAGCGCCGAGGCCCACCGCGAATACCCACACACCATGGTCAGCACAGGTAACGCCGTGGCGGTGCGGACCTGGCCGTACCCCACCGGCACAACGACATCGGGGAACCAGAAGTCGCACTGCCCGATCTCACCGGCCACATACGTCGTACGCGACGCCGGATCCGGCGGCAGATACAGCGGCCGCAACTCGCGTACTCGCCCGCTGAGCGTCCGGATCGAATACGACCAACCGATCCGCTCGGCGATCACCGTCGCAGGCATCCGCGGATAGGCTGCCAACAACTCCCGGATCCGCGGCTCGGCCTCATCTGCAACCGAGCCCTTCGCCGCACGCTGGTACTTCGGCGGCCCATCGGAGGCCAACGCCGACTTCACCGTGTTCCGCGAAATCTTCAACACCCGCGCGATCTCCGAAATCGGCAACCGCTCCGACCGGCGCAACCGCCGGATCTCGGCCCAATCCTCCACGCTCAACACTCGCTTCCTCCTTGGCCCATAGCCAAGGCTCTCCAGGAAGCTGGTCAATTTTCAGTTGCCGCGCTCTGGTCAGTATTCAGTTGCCGCCGACACACCTACAAGAGATACAAGCCTGATTACCGCCAAGATCATCTCGGTGATACTGCTGGTGCAGCTCATCGAGCCGGTCGCTTTCTGCATTGGCTTCGAGCATCCACCGACCATTCGCAACTGCATGAGCGTGCGAACTCAATGGCCGGTTGATTGTTGTATGCGTTGTGCTGCAACGCTTTAACGAACCACTACGGACGGTCGAATACGCGCGGCCGCCACGTTTGAGCGGCTGTGGCGACCGGCGTTGAGGTCAGGCCGGTGCCAGAAATCCCACCGGCGCCGCCGCGATGCACAACGAAAGCGCGGTGGTGTTGGCTCGCACCGTGATTGCGTCGCCGGCCCCTGGTAGCCGGGCGTACACCCGGTTGAGTCCCGGATGCACCGGAACCTTCTGTTCAGGTCCGTCAGAAAGTGCCAGCGCCATCGAGCCGTCGCTGTTGGCCAGGTAGTTGAGTTCGACGGTCCAGTCGCCGGGCAGCAACGGGCCGTCGAGGATCAGACGTTCCGGCCGGTCCGGCTGGACGAAGTAGCCGCACTGCGGCACCGGCCCCGCGATGATCGTCCGGACCCAGGTCACTTTTGCGTCGACCAGCCGACCCGTGCTGGTGAACATTCTCAATTGTGTTGTTGTCGTAGCGAATTCCGGTCGGACGCGCAGCAGGGCGAACATGTGGCTGGCCAAGTTCTCCGGCCAGGCCACTCGTTGCAACACCAGCGGATCGACTTCCTGATCCAGTAGCGGCGCACCTGACGCGGCCGCGGCCAGACTTGCCTGGGCGTTCTTCAGGTATCCCTCGGTGGGGTTGTCACGCCAACTGGCCAGAAACGTCGCGGTCGAATACAGGCTGCTGGTCAAAAACAACACGGCCGCAACGACTGTCGCAACGGCTCGGGCCGGCGAGGCGTCCAGCCAGCGCGTGCCGGCGCGATTGGGTGCCTGCAGCGCGACGGCGGCTAGCAACGCCAGCACGACGACAAGATCCGGGAAGTACCGGAGGGTCTGGGCCAACTCGAGCGCGGTGAACGGCGACGAGCGCATCAGAAAGATCGGCACCTGGCAGGCCACCGCGTAGCCGGCCGCGGTCAGCCACACCGGGCCGATGCGTTGCTTGCGGACCAGCGACAGCGCAAGCACTGCGATCAACACCAGCCAGCCGAGCACCATCACCCCCGCCGGGGGAGTGGCCCACGGGGATGCCGGAGCCCAGCGCGCCCAGTCCCACGGCCCGCCGGCCAGTGCCGGCACTATGCCGTGGGTGACCGAACGGCGCAGCAGATCCCACGTCATCGACAGATCGGAACTCCATCGCCGTTGATCCACCACCGCCAGGTAAAGGGCCACCCAGCCGACGGTCAGCGCCAGCGACGGCGTCCACAACCGGACACCGGCCCGCCACACCGTCGCCAAAGCTGACCGGTCGCCGCGCACATGGCACTGCAGCGCGGCCACCGCGAAGGAGACGAACGGGATCACCGCGGCCTTCTCGAAGAACAGCAGGCCACCGAGGTAAACCAGCACACCGGTGGCGGCGTAGCGGTGGTTGCCGGTACGCACCAGCAGGATGGCATCGGCGCACACCCACGCCAGCGCGGCCAGCATCGGCAGCGAGTTGAGCGCAGCCGCCCACCACGTGAACCCCGGCACCGCTAGCGGTGTGAACAGCGCGAACGTCAATGGGATCAGGAGTACCGGCCGCCAGCTCGATATCACATACAACGCGCGCAGCAACGCCAGCGACGCCAGCAGCTGCAGCACCACCAGGCTGATCGCTGGTCCGGTCCACACCAGGGGTGCCACCCGGATAATGGCGCCCGCAACCAGGAAGGCACCGGGCATCACGTGGCCGTCGTGGTCGTCGAACAGGTACGACGGCGACAACAGGCCCCCAGTGCCGGCCCTGCCGAGGAGGATCAAGTCGTCCCAATAGAAATAGCCCCCAAATGCCAGCACCGCGCGAACCACCAGCTGCACCGTGATCAGCAATACGGCGACCAGGGCGACCCGAGGCATACGGGGCGCTGGCATGGGCCGCCGGTATGGTGGGCCGGTGCGCGCACTGGTCACTGGGGCGGCCGGATTCATCGGCTCGACGTTAGTCGACCGGTTACTGGCAGATGGTCATTCGGTGGTGGGCTTGGACAACTTCGCGACCGGCCGGGCGACCAACCTCGAGCATCTGGCCGACAACCCCGCACACGTCTTCGTCGAAGCCGACATTGTGACCGCCGATCTACACGCCATCCTCGAGCAGCACCGGCCCGAGGTGGTATTCCACCTGGCGGCCCAGATCGATGTCCGCCGTTCGGTGGCTGACCCGCAATTCGACGCCGCGGTCAATGTCATCGGCACGGTGCGCCTAGCCGAGGCCGCGCGGCAGACCGGTGTCCGCAAGATCGTGCACACCTCCTCGGGAGGATCGATCTATGGCACCCCGCCGGAGTATCCAACCCCTGAGACAGCGCCCACCGATCCGGCCTCGCCGTATGCCGCGGGCAAAGTGGCCGGCGAAATCTACCTGAACACCTTTCGACATCTCTACGGCCTGGACTGCTCGCATATCGCACCGGCAAACGTCTACGGTCCTCGCCAGGACCCACACGGTGAAGCGGGTGTGGTGGCGATCTTCGCGCAGGCGCTGCTCTCGGGCAAACCCACCAGGGTGTTCGGCGACGGCACCAATACACGCGACTATGTGTTTGTCGACGACGTGGTCGACGCGTTTGTCCGGGTGTCCGCGGACGTCGGCGGTGGGCTGCGCTTCAACATCGGCACCGGTAAGGAAACGTCGGACCGCCAACTGCATTCGGCGGTGGCCGCGGCTGTCGGCGGGCCCGACGACCCTGAGTTCCACCCGCCGCGGCTGGGCGATCTTAAGCGGTCCTGCCTTGACATCGGCTTAGCCGAACGGGTTTTGGGCTGGCGTCCGCAGATCGAGTTGGCCGACGGCGTGCGTCGCACGGTCGAGTACTTCCGGCACAAGCACACTGATTGATCAGAGCCTGACCGAAGTCTGCAGACGGTCCGCTACGGCGTCCAAGAACGGATGCCGGTCGGCGTCGAGATAGTCGGCCGGCGGTCGCCAGTCGATTCGGCCCATCTTTCCGGCGTATAGCCCGTAGCCGATCAGTTCCTGTAGCCGAGGTTCAAAGCGGCGCACCAACTCTCGCGGGATGGACAGCTGTTGATTGACCTGCTGGCGCACGAACCCCACGCAGAAGTTGATGGTCAATGCCGGCCGCGGGGCATCGGTGCGGTTCGCTGCGGCGGTATGCCACAGGCTGCCATTCCAGATCAACGCGTCGCCCGCCTTGATCTCGACCGGCTTGCCCTCCGGGTATGGCGGCGACGGCCGCTCGGGCCAGCGATGTGAACCGGGCACCACTTGGGTGGCGCCGTTGTCGGCGGTGAAATCGCACAGCGCGATCAACGCGTTGCACAGCAGCGGTTGATGCGGACGCGGCAGCGGATACATTTCGTCGTCGCAGTGCAAGCGCTGAGCCACCGCCCCTGGCAGCTGGTTGCTCGTCATACACCACGACAACAGGCAGTCGCGGCCGAGCACACCCTCGATGACCGGCAGCAGCTTGGGGTGTACCGGCAGCGCCTCATAGCGGGTGCCGTGCAGCAACAAGTTGTCGATGCGCACCCAGTCGTGGTCGACCCGGTCGACCGGGACATGGCCGGGCCGCGCCAGGCCCTTGACGACGGTTGTGGAGTTGGCGATGACGGTCGGTAGCTCCCGTTCCAGCCGACGGGTATCCGCTAGGTATGCGGCAACCGAATCGGCGTCGAGGACATCCTCGACTACGGTGTAACCGAACTCGTCGATCTCGCCGACCAGGCGTTCGACCGATGAGCTCTGGGTCATCAGGCCGGCAGCAGGTCTATTTCCGGTTCGCCCTCGTCGCGGTCGTCAGATGATGTGGTGACGTCGTCAGGGTCGGACATATCGCCTCCTGCTGGTCAGAGATGCAGTAACTCTAAGAACTGTAGGCCGCCGGGTCCTTCCTGGCTACGGTCTGCGCAGATCGAATCGCGGCTTAATTCGGGCGCCTGTGCGCCCTCAAGTGGCTGGGTCTTACCGGCACTGTTCGGGCGCCTGTGCGCCCTCAAGTGCCAGAGCCCGGGCGATGCGTGCGTAGCGTAACTCGAGGTCCTTGAACCGCATGTAGGTGCTCAGTGTGGTGAAACTGAACGCCATCACCAGTGCGTAGAGCATCAGGTCGGTGCCGCGGCGCACCCCAAACCAGTTTGCGACCACTGTGGTGTCGTCCGGTCTCAGCACGGCATAGATGCCGGCGAGCACGAACAAGACATAGCCCACCTTGACCCAGGCACGCGACCGCGCGCTTCGGCGCGACCGCAACAGGTAGAACAGCAACCCGATGATCGACGCGATCAACAGCACCTGGATCCAGTTCATCGTGGCATCCTCCCTCGCAGAAACCCGTCGAAAATGATGTTGACGCCGTTGAGCAGCGGTTGGCCTTTCGACTTCGAATACTCGGTGTAGAGCACCTCGACCGGTTCTTCCGCTACCCGCCAATGGTTTTCGGCGATCAACATGATGAACTCGGTGGCGTGGCTCATGCCGCTCATGGTGATGTTCAGCCCGTCGGCCACGGTCTTGTTGAACACCCTCAGGCCATTGTTGGTGTCGGTCAAGCCAAGTCGGCGGCCTCGACGGCTCAACCGCGCTCCTGTCTGCAGCACGATCCGCTTCATCAGTGGCGGTCGGCTGGCCGAAGCTTTGCCCACGGGCCGGCCGAACCGCGTTCCGATCACCACATCGACGTCACCTGCGCCGAGCCGGTCGACCATTGCGGCCACGTCTTTGACGCGGTGCTGGCCGTCGCCGTCAAAGGTGGCAAAGACCTGGGCGCCCGGCTGCTTGCGGGCGTACTCGATTCCGGTCTGAATGGCCGCCCCCTGGCCCAGGTTGATCGGATGGCGTACGAGGTGAGCACCGGACCGCCGGGCGATGTCGCCGGTGCCGTCGGTGCTGCCGTCGTCCACGCAGACGACGTGGTCGAAGACTGACCGCACATCGGTGACGACCTTGCCGATCACGGCGGCTTCGTTGAAGGCGGGAATGACGACCCAGACGTCCGAGTAGTGCGTTTCAGTGTCCATTTTCGAGGCCATTTAAGCCCACAAGTTACACGTTGGTCCGGGGCTGATCGGCCGCTTACTCGTCCGTCCGCGCCAGCGCCACCAAATGGACGCCGATTCCCACCAGCGGACCGCATAACAACGCGACCACGGTGCGGGTCTCCAAGGACAGCGGCAGCAGCAGCAACAAGCCCGACCCAACCGTCGCACCAACCCAGCCCAGCGAATACGCCCGGTGCAGTGCGGCCGCGACCGCGGCGGCACCGGTGAGTGTCAGCATTGCGATCGCCACCGCGGCCGCCGTCAACCAGGCCAGCAACGCGCTGCTGGACTGGTATTCCGACCCGAACGCGACGCGCATAATCCATGGACCTACGACGCCGGCCGCCAGCATCCCGACCGCGCCAATGCCGCCGATGAGCGCCGCCGGCGCGATTAGCGCCCGAATCCGCTCGGCGCGTTCATCGACGAAATGCGCGATGAGGTTGCCTTGCATGGCGGTCAGTGGCACCAGCAGTGGTGCCCGGGTTAACGTCACCGCAAGGATGACAACGCCTCCCTGCGCGCCCAGTTCATTGGAGGTTAGCTTCAGCAAGACCGGAAACCCCATCACCAATATCGCGCTGGCACCGGCCGCGGTGATCGAATGGGCGGCGCCCCTCAGGAATGTCGCAGTAGCGCCGGGCGTCATCAAGCGGGCCGCCGCGCGTGTCGGGGGTGAGGTCATCAACATGATCAGCCAGGCAACCGAACCCGCCACGGTTGCCCAGATGAACCCGACCAGCTGCCATCCGATCACGAACGTGGCCGCAGCGACCACCACCCGGATGACCGCGTCGGCCACCATCAGCGCGCCGTACTGGGTCCACCGGTTGGTGCCGGCCAGCATGCCCAGCAGGGTGGCGTGTAGGCAAAACCCAGCCAGCCCGATGCTGAGCAATGCGACCGATAGCCACCGCGCCTCGGCGAATACCCGCCCGCTCCACAACGGTGAGCTACCAGCGATCACGACCAACGAGCCGAGGCCGACCATCCCGGAGACCCGCAGCGGATGGGTACGGCGGCAGTCTGCAGAGACGTCCAAGTACCCCAGCGAGCGGACCTCGCGGGTGGTTTCTTGCAGCAGGCCGTTGGCGGCCCCGGTGACCAGTCCGAATGCGCCCCAGAACACCCCGAATACCGAGAAGCCGCTGGGAGCCAGGTTGCGGGCGGCCAGATAAATCACCGCGTAGCCGCACAGCGCGGTAACCGCGGTCGCCGTGCCGACCCGGGCTACGCTGCCGCTTGCGATAGCTCCGCCAGAGGCTCCCGAGGAGCCAACAGGAGATGCCGTATCGCCGACTTCGGTCACCGCGGGGGCGCTAACGGCCAACCGACATGGATCGTCACGACTGAAAATAGTAGGCGGGCCGGTTGGCCGCGCTGCGCGGCACGAGCCTGACCAATTGATGTCGGTTCGTCGCTATTGTGGGGTTTTTCCTCGGAAGGATCCATGTCAACGTTCCGCATCTTCGGCTTCTCGCTGCTGATGACGGTGGTGGCGTTGGTTACCGGATATTTGCACGGCGGGCCGACCGCCCTGTTCTTGCTGGCGGTGCTGGCGCTCCTTGAGGTATCGCTGTCGTTCGACAACGCCATCATCAACGCCGCGATTCTGCAGCGGATGAGCCCGTTTTGGCAGCGGATGTTCCTGACCATCGGGATTCTTATTGCGGTGTTCGGGATGCGGCTGGTGTTCCCGCTGGTCATCATCTGGACCACCGCGGGCCTGGACCCCGTCCGCGCGATGGAGCTGGCGCTTCGTCCACCGGCCCATGGCGCGCTGGAATTTGCGGACGGATCGCCCAGCTATGAAAAGCTGATCACCGCGGCGCATCCGCAGATCGCGGCGTTCGGCGGCATGTTCCTGCTGATGCTTTTCCTGGACTTCGTCGTTCACGACCGCGATATCAAGTGGCTGAAGTGGATTGAGGTCCCCTTTGCCCGCATCGGTCGACTCGGTCAGGTCCCGGTGATAGTGGCCAGTGTTGGGTTGGTCCTTGCCGGCGCGCTGTTGACACACTCCAGCGATCAGCGGGGTACGGTGCTGGTCGCCGGCCTTTTGGGAATGGTGACCTATCTTATCGTCAACGGGATCAGCCGGGCGTTCCGGCCGGCGGGGTTGGATGAAGCCACGCCGGGCGCGCAGGCGAGGCAGGCGGCCGGAAAGGCTGGCTGCGCGTTGTTCCTGTATCTGGAGGTGCTCGACGCCGCCTTCTCTTTCGACGGCGTCACCGGGGCCTTTGCTATCACTACGGACCCGATCATCATCGCGCTCGGCCTTGGTGTGGTGGGTGCGATGTTTGTCCGGTCGATCACGATCTATCTGGTGCGACAGGACACACTGGACCGGTACGTGTACCTGGAACACGGCGCACACTGGGCGATTGGCGCGCTCGCCATAATCTTGTTGTTGTCCATCGACCACCGATTCGCCGTCCCCGAGTGGGTCACCGCTTCGGTGGGGGTGGTTTTTATCGGGGCGGCGTTCACCGAGAGTGTGCGGCGCAATCGCCTAACAGTCAGGTCCCCCACGAAGTTCGGATCATGACCGGCGGAGGGTGCCAAGGCGCGGGGCCGGGCGCCCTAAGCCCAAATCAGCGTGTGCCGGCCTTGAAGCGCTCCACTGAACGCTGCACCTCTGCCTCGGCTTCGGCGCGGTCGACCCAGTCGGCCGCCTTGACGAACTTGCCTGGTTCCAGGTCCTTGTAGTGCACAAAGAAATGCTTGATCGCATCCAGCTCGAAAGCCGGAACGTCCCCGATGTCTTGGACGTGGTCCCACCGGGGGTCACCGGCTGGGACGCACAGCACTTTGTCGTCGCCGCCGTGCTCGTCGACCATCCGGAACATCCCCACCGGCCGCGCCGCCACCAGCACCCCGGGGAAGACCGGCTGTGGTAGCAGCACCAGCGCGTCCAGCGGGTCGCCATCGTCGCCCAGGGTGTCCTCGATGAAGCCGTAGTCGGTCGGGTAGGCCATCGGGGTGTACAGGTACCGGTCCAGACGAACCCGCCCCGTCTCATGGTCGACCTCGTACTTGTTGCGCTGGCCCTTGGGAATTTCGATGGTCACGTCGAATTGCACGCGTCGGCTCCTTCAGATCAGAGTGCATGGGACAACGGGGAGGTCCAATGCGTCCGTGGACACCCTAGTCGAGCCGGTACCGTCGCAGCGTCGCCCGGCCGGTTCGGCAGAATGGGACCGGAAAGGCAGGAGAGCTCATGGGTCCCACACGCTGGCGGAAATCCACGCACGTGGTCGTCGGCGCGGCCGTGCTGGCGTTTGTCGCCGTTGTGGTGGCGGCCGCAGCGCTGGTCACCACTGGTGGTCACCGGGCTGGCGTGCGTGCCCCCGTGCCTCCACCGCGGCCACCCACAGTCAAGGCGGGAGTGGTCCCTGTGGCGGACACCGCTGCGACACCGAGTGCCGCTGGCGTGACCGCGGCGCTTGAGGTGGTGGCGGCCGATCCCGATCTGGGCAAGTTAGCAGGTCGGATCACCGATGCCCTGACCGGACAAGAACTTTGGCAGCGGCTAGACGACGTGCCCTTGGTGCCGGCTTCGACCAACAAAATCCTGACGGCGGCGGCGGCTCTGCTGACACTGGACCGACAGGCCCGGATCAGCACGCGGGTGGTGGCAGGCGGCCAGAACCCCCAGGGACCTGTCGTGTTGGTGGGCGCGGGCGATCCGACGCTGTCGGCAGCGCCGCCCGGTCAGGACACCTGGTATCACGGCGCGGCTCGCATCGGTGACCTCGTCGAACAAATTCGCCGCAGCGGTGTGACGCCCACCGCCGTGCAGGTGGACGCCTCGGCGTTTAGCGGTCCGACGATGGCGCCGGGTTGGGATCCGGCCGATATCGACAACGGTGACATCGCGCCGATCGAAGCGGCGATGATCGACGCCGGGCGTATCCAGCCGACCACCGTCAATTCGAGACGGTCCCGCACCCCGGCGCTGGATGCCGGTCGGGAGTTGGCCAAAGCCCTTGGCCTGGACCCCGCGGCGGTGACGATCGCATCGGCTCCGGCCGGCGCGCGGCAGCTGGCCGTGGTGCAGTCGGCGCCGTTGATCCAGCGACTGTCTCAGATGATGAACGCCTCCGACAATGTGATGGCCGAGTGCATCGGCCGCGAGGTAGCGGTCGCGATCAACCGGCCGCAGAGCTTTAGTGGCGCGGTCGACGCGGTGACCAGCCGATTGAACACCGCACACATCGACACCGCCGGCGCTGCGCTGGTGGATTCCAGTGGATTGTCGCTCGACAACCGCCTGACCGCTCGGACGCTCGATGCAACGATGCAGGCCGCGGCTGGACCCGACCAGCCCGCGTTGCGGCCGCTGCTGGATCTGCTACCGATCGCCGGTGGCAGTGGCACGCTGGGCGAGCGCTTCCTCGACGCGGCCACCGACCAGGGTCCGGCCGGGTGGTTGCGGGCCAAGACCGGCTCGCTGACCGCGATCAACTCGCTAGTCGGGGTGCTCACCGACCGTAGCGGCCGAGTGCTCACCTTCGCGTTCATCTCCAACGAAGCCGGTCCCAACGGTCGCAACGCGATGGACGCTCTGGCCACTAAGTTGTGGTTCTGCGGGTGCACGACGTGACCGGAGCGTCCGAGCTGACACTGGGGAACACGGTCGATTGGGAATTTGCGGCCAGCGTCGGGGAGCGGCTGGCCCGGCCCGCTCCGCCGTCCACCGAATACACCCGTCGCCAGGTGATCGACGAGCTGACCGTCGCGGCGGAGAAGGCCGAGCCGCCGGTGCGCGACGTCACCGGTCTGATCGCCGACGGTGTGGTGCCGCCGGCCCGTGTCGTCGACCGGCCGGCGTGGATTCGCTCGGCCGCCGAATCGATGCGGGCGATGACGCACGGAAGCGCCAAACCGCGGGGGTTTCTCACCGGTCGGATCACCGGTGCGCAGACCGGTGCCGTGCTGGCGTTTGTGGCCTCGGGCATCCTCGGCCAGTACGACCCGTTCGGAGCCGCCGAAGAAGGCTGCTTGCTGCTGGTATATCCCAATGTGATCGCCGTCGAGCGTCAACTGCGGGTCGAGCCGTCCGATTTCCGGTTGTGGGTGTGCCTGCACGAGGTCACCCACCGAGTCCAGTTCACCGCCAACCCCTGGCTGTCCGGCTACATGTCGCAGGCGCTAAACCTGTTGACCTTCGAACCCGTTGACGACATCGGGCGGGTGATGAGCCGGCTGGCGGACTTCGTCCGCAGCCGTGGACACGGTACCGACGATTCCGCGGTCAACCCGTCGGGCATTCTGGGCCTGGTGCGAGCCGTGCAATCCGAGCCGCAACGTAAGGCCTTAGACCAGCTGCTGGTACTTGGCACGCTGCTGGAAGGCCATGCCGAGCATGTGATGGATGCGGTCGGACCGATGGTGGTGCCCTCGGTGGCCACCATCCGCCGC
This sequence comes from Mycobacterium canetti CIPT 140010059, assembly GCF_000253375.1. NCBI lineage: Bacteria > Bacillati > Actinomycetota > Actinomycetes > Mycobacteriales > Mycobacteriaceae > Mycobacterium > Mycobacterium canetti. Next base: position 4,120,481 of record NC_015848.1, on the reverse strand, counting down.
CGCTTCGACGACCGTCGTCATCACAAACAGCCGCCGCTGCAGCGGCTGGTGCGAGCTCTGCTGGGCTTCGACGCCAAGCTCAGCCAGTACACCCGGGGCAAGGCATTCGTCGACCATGTGGTCGACCGGGCGGGAATGAAGCTGTTCAACACGATCTGGTCGGGCCCCGAGACGCTGCCGTTGCCTGCCGAGATCGAAAACCCGCAGCGATGGATCGACAGGGTGCTGTAGCGCAGCTGCGTGCGGCTGCGGAGCAGTTCGCTCGGGTCCATCTCGACGCCTGCGACCGTTGGACCGTGGGGCTCTCCGGCGGCCCGGACTCGTTGGCGCTCACCGCTGTAGCTGCACGGCTGTGGCCCACCACCGCACTGATCGTGGACCACGGTCTGCAGCCCGGCTCGGCCACGGTCGCGGAAACAGCTCGCATACAAGCGATTTCGCTGGGATGTGTGGATGCGCGGGTGCTTCGCGTTCAGGTGGGCGGGGCCGGCGGCCGGGAGGCGGCGGCGCGCAGCGCCCGCTACTCGGCATTGGAGGCGCACCGCGATGGCCCGGTGCTGCTGGCCCATACGCTCGATGATCAGGCCGAGACGGTGTTGTTGGGGCTTGGCCGTGGTTCGGGGGCCCGGTCGATCGCCGGCATGCGTCCGTACGATCCGCCCTGGTGCCGGCCGCTGCTGGGGGTGCGCCGCAGCGTGACACATGCGGCCTGCCGGGAGCTGGGCCTGACCGCCTGGCAGGATCCGCACAACACCGACCGCCGCTTCACCCGAACCCGATTGCGCACCGAAGTGCTGCCACTGCTGGAGGACGTGCTGGGCGGAGGTGTGGCCGAAGCGCTGGCCCGCACCGCGACAGCGTTGCGCGAGGACACTGACCTGATCGACACGATCGCTGCGCAGGCGCTACCCGGAGCCGCTGTTGCTGGCTCACAGGGACAGGAGCTGAGTACCAGCGCCTTGACCGCGCTGCCGGATGCGGTGCGGCGCCGGGTTATTCGGGGCTGGCTGCTGGCCGGCGGCGCGACCGGACTGACCGACAGGCAGATCCGCGGAGTGGACCGGCTGGTCACCGCGTGGCGCGGTCAGGGCGGGGTAGCGGTTGGGTCCACGTTGCGTGGTCAGCGACTGGTCGCCGGGCGGCGCGACGGCGTACTTGTGTTGCGGCGCGAGCCCGTTTGACGCCCGCGTTGGTCGTTGGTCCCGCGGCGTGGCACGCTGTGCACGTGACCCAGAGCTCCTCGGCGATCACCCCCGGGCAGACGGCGGAGCTTTATCCGGGGGACATCAAGTCGGTGCTGCTCACGGCCGAGCAGATTCAGGCCCGTATCGCCGAGCTCGGCGAACAGATCGGCAACGACTACCGCGAGCTGTCCGCTACCACCGGCCAGGATCTGCTGCTGATCACCGTGCTGAAGGGCGCGGTGCTCTTCGTTACCGACCTGGCGCGCGCGATTCCCGTGCCGACCCAGTTCGAGTTCATGGCGGTGAGTTCGTATGGGTCATCGACATCCTCGTCGGGCGTGGTGCGGATCCTCAAGGACCTCGACCGCGACATCCACGGCCGCGATGTGCTGATCGTCGAGGACGTCGTCGACTCCGGCCTGACGCTTTCGTGGTTGTCGCGGAACCTGACGAGCCGGAATCCGCGGTCATTGCGGGTGTGCACGCTGCTGCGCAAGCCCGATGCGGTGCACGCCAACGTCGAAATCGCGTACGTGGGTTTCGACATTCCCAACGACTTCGTCGTGGGCTACGGCCTGGACTATGACGAACGCTACCGTGACCTGTCATACATCGGGACGCTGGACCCCAGGGTCTATCAGTAGGCGGCTAGGTCAGTTCCCAGACCACCGTGACCGAGAAGCCCACCGTCTGCTGGCCGGGTTCCAGCGGCACCGCGGATAGGCCGCGCGGCGGCGCCGGCGCCTCGTGCGTGGGCGCGGCGCCAGATGCCTCGGAGATCGAGATCACCTTGCCCAGCCGCAGTCCCGACAGTTGTGCGTACTGTTCCGCACGGTTCTTGGCGTCTTGGAAGGCGCGCGCCCGGGCATCCTTCACCAGCTGCGAGTCGTCGCCAATCGAGTAGCTGACCGAGCTGATCCGGGTGGCGTCACCGCCGGTGCTGACGACGAGGGCCAGCAGCCGCGATGCGGCGTCGGTCGGGTGGATCTTGACCTCAATGGCGTTATCGGCCCGGTATGCGGTGATGGTGGCGGTTCCGGCCGGTTCCGGATTGCTGTACTGCGGTGCCACGGTGACCCCGGTGGTGCGGATGTCCTTGCGGTCCAGGCCGGCACCCACCAGGGCATCGATCACCGCTTGCTGGCGATCATTGGTCTGGTTCATCGCGCTGGTGACGTCGGCCGCGGTGAACTGGATGCCGACGTCAGCGATCAACGTGTCCGGCACACCCTGCACTTGCCCGGATCCGAACACGGTCACCTGCCGCGGATCAGCGCCGAGCGATCCCGAGTTGTGGGAATCGCACCCCGACAATGCGGCGGCCAGGCCGGCGGCAACCAGCGCGATCGAATGACGGACCAATCGGATCATGCCTGGCACCCTAGCGTCTGAGCCGTTGAATCGGTCGACGGTTGCTTCAGCGTGGCGTGGTGTGCGCAAGCTGCGCATTATAGGGCCCGCCAATGCCAGTACCCCGAAATTCATACCAAACTCAAATTACTTGTTACCAATGAATTTCAGGGGAATTTCAAAAGCTACGGAAATGCCCTTGAAGTAAATGAATTGTTATTGACTTAGCCGTGAACAACCTGTGTGAAGTCTGTGATGTTCCTATAAGGATGGCTAGCCTGTCGTGTGGTCTTCAGCGGGGAACGCCGAAAGCTATTGATGCAACGTGCATTAGAGGGAGGAAAATACCATGTCGATCATGCACGCCGAGCCAGAGATGCTGGCTGCGACCGCGGGGGAACTGCAGTCGATCAACGCCGTTGCGCGGGCCGGAAATGCAGCGGTGGCGGGCCCGACGACGGGTGTGGTTCCGGCCGCCGCTGATTTGGTGTCCCTGCTAACCGCCTCCCAGTTTGCCGCGCATGCACAGCTGTACCAGGCGATTAGTGCCGAGGCGATGGCGGTCCAGGAGCAGTTGGCGACCACGCTGGGCATCAGCGCCGGTTCATATGCGGCCACCGAGGCTGCCAACGCCGCCACGATCGCTTAGGAGAGGCCGATGCTGGACTTTGCTCAGTTACCGCCGGAGGTCAACTCCGCGCTGATGTACGCCGGACCCGGTTCGGGACCGATGCTGGCTGCCGCGGCGGCCTGGGAGGCGCTGGCCGCCGAGTTGCAAACCACGGCGTCCACCTACGACGCTCTGATCACTGGCCTGGCCGACGGGCCATGGCAGGGGTCCTCCGCGGCGTCCATGGTGGCTGCCGCCACGCCCCAGGTGGCGTGGTTGAGGAGCACCGCCGGGCAGGCCGAGCAAGCCGGCAGCCAAGCGGTGGCAGCGGCGAGTGCTTATGAGGCGGCGTTTTTCGCGACCGTGCCGCCCCCGGAGATCGCGGCCAACAGGGCGTTGTTGATGGCGTTGCTGGCGACGAACTTCCTTGGCCAGAACACGGCGGCGATCGCGGCCACCGAGGCGCAATACGCCGAGATGTGGGCCCAGGATGCGGCCGCGATGTACGGCTATGCTGGCGCGTCGGCGGCGGCGACGCAGTTGTCGCCATTCAATCCGGCGGCGCAGACCATCAACCCGGCCGGGCTGGCCAGCCAGGCCGCATCTGTCGGACAAGCTGTCAGCGGGGCCGCAAATGCGCAAGCCCTCACCGACATTCCTAAAGCGTTGTTTGGGCTTAGCGGAATCTTCACCAATGAACCGCCTTGGCTCACCGACCTTGGCAAGGCGCTCGGTTTGACCGGGCACACCTGGTCCTCGGACGGTAGCGGGCTCATCGTGGGCGGAGTGCTTGGCGACTTTGTGCAGGGTGTGACCGGGTCGGCAGAACTTGATGCCAGCGTGGCCATGGACACGTTCGGCAAATGGGTCTCGCCCGCTCGGCTCATGGTCACCCAATTCAAGGACTACTTTGGCCTGGCGCACGACCTGCCGAAGTGGGCGAGTGAAGGCGCCAAAGCCGCCGGTGAGGCCGCCAAGGCGTTGCCGGCCGCCGTTCCGGCCATTCCGAGTGCTGGCCTGAGCGGCGTTGCGGGCGCCGTCGGTCAGGCGGCGTCGGTCGGGGGATTGAAGGTTCCGGCCGTTTGGACCGCCACGACCCCGGCGGCGAGCCCCGCGGTGCTGGCGGCGTCCAACGGCCTCGGAGCCGCGGCCGCCGCTGAAGGTTCGACACACGCGTTTGGCGGGATGCCGCTCATGGGTAGCGGTGCCGGACGTGCGTTTAACAACTTCGCTGCCCCTCGATACGGATTCAAGCCGACCGTGATCGCCCAACCGCCGGCTGGCGGATGACCAACTACGTTCGTTGATCGAGGATCGAATTCGACGATTCAAAGGGAGGAATTCATATGACCTCGCGTTTTATGACGGATCCGCACGCGATGCGGGACATGGCGGGCCGTTTTGAGGTGCACGCCCAGACGGTGGAGGACGAGGCTCGCCGGATGTGGGCGTCCGCGCAAAACATTTCCGGTGCGGGCTGGAGCGGTCAGGCCGAGGCGACCTCGCTAGACACCATGACCCAGATGAATCAGGCGTTTCGCAACATCGTGAACATGCTGCACGGGGTGCGTGACGGGCTGGTTCGCGACGCCAACAACTACGAACAGCAAGAGCAGGCCTCCCAGCAGATCCTCAGCAGCTGACCCGGCCCGACGACTCAGGAGGACACATGACCATCAACTATCAATTCGGGGACGTCGACGCTCATGGCGCCATGATCCGCGCTCTGGCCGGGTCGCTGGAGGCCGAGCATCAGGCCATCATTTCTGATGTGTTGACCGCGAGTGACTTTTGGGGCGGCGCCGGTTCGGCGGCCTGCCAGGGGTTCATTACCCAGCTGGGCCGTAACTTCCAGGTGATCTACGAGCAGGCCAACGCCCACGGGCAGAAGGTGCAGGCTGCCGGCAACAACATGGCACAAACCGACAGCGCCGTCGGCTCCAGCTGGGCCTAACCCGGGTCCTAAGTTGGGTCCGCGCAGGGCGGGCCGATCAGCGTCGACTTTGGCGCCCGATACACGGGCATGTCGTCGTCGGGAACACTGCGCCCGCGCGCGTCAGCTGCCCGCTTCCCCTTGTTCGGCGACGTGCTCGGTGATGGCTTTGACGACCGCTTCGCCGGCGCGGCCAATCAATTGGTCGCGCTTGCCTCTAGCCCATTCGTGCGACGCCCGCGGCGCCGCGAGTTGTCCCTTGAAATAAGGAATCACAGCACGGGCGAACAGCTCATAGGAGTGAAAGGTTGCCGGTGGCGGGGCCCAGTCGTGGCCGAGCAGTAGCAACGTTCCGAAGCCACCCGACCGGTGCAGCAAGTCTTCAATGTGGGCGATCGCGTCATCGGGCGTGCCGATGCAGCAATTTCCCTTGGCCGCGTATTGCTCGACGAATTCCCGAGACGACTGGGTGCCTTCCACGGTGTTCGCCAACGGGACAAACCCTGCCGCGCCGAAGTACCTCGAGAAGTCGGGTAACCCGTAAGTGCAGTCGTCGATCGCCTGGTCGCGGCTGTCCGACAAGTGCATGATGCTCAACACCCGCCAATCGGCGCGATCCGGCTCGCCCCGCCCAGCTTTGGCGGCCTGCTCCCGCACCACGCCCCACGCTGTTTCCAGCGCAGCGTAGCCGCCGGGCACTGACATTGACAGTGATAACAGCGACGTGCCCAGCGCACCGGCCAGTCGCGGACCCGATGGCGAAATCATGGCTGCGGTAGCGATTTCGGGGTACGGCCAGGTGTAGGGGCGGATGTGCAATTGCGCTTCACGCAGGGTGAACCAGTCGGAGTGGCGGTCGATTCGCTCGTCAGGTGCGGCACGGAACAGCGCGAGAATCGCCTCGAGGGACTCCTGCATCATTCGTCGCTGCTCGACCGGATCGATGCCCATCATGTAGGCGTCCGACGGCAGCGCGCCGGGGCCGGTGCCGAACATGACCCGCCCACGGGTCAGGTGATCCAGCAGCACCCAACGGTCGGCCACCATCAGCGGATGATGGTAGGGCAGCGAAACCACTCCGGTACCTAGCCGGATGTGGGTGGTCCGTTCCGCTGCGGCCGCGATAAACACCTCCGGGCAAGCGATCAGCTCGTAGCCACCGGAGTGGTGTTCGCCAAACCACGCCTCGTCGTAGCCGAGCCGGTCCAGCGCAACGACGCGCTCCATGTCGTATTGCAACGCCACGGTCGGGGATTGACCGGTCGGATGGAATGGCGTGATGAAAACGCCAAAACGCAACGGTGCCTTCATCGCAACTCCAACCCCGTCAGGAACTCCAGCAGGGCCGCGGTCACCTCACCGGGACGTTCCTGCTGCAGCCAGTGACCGGCCCCGTCGATCAGCACCTCGCGATACGGGCCGGAGATCACCTCCGCAGCGCGGTCGGTGCGGGTGAACGTCAAGACGGGATCGGCTGTGCCCGCAATGAACAACGAGGGCACGGAGATCGTCTTGCCGGCGAGGTCGGCCGTGGTCTCCCAGTTGCGGTCGAAGTTGCGGTACCAGTTCAGGCCGCCGGTGAAACCGGTGCGGGTGAACTCGCCGATGTAGTGGTCGAGTTCCTCCTGACTAATCCAGGCCGGCAACCCGGCCGGCTCCGGAAGCCGATCGATAAAGCCGTCGGGGCCGGGCGCCAGCATACGCATTGCCGCGCTCTGATCGCCCGGAGGGCGCAGACCGCCGATCATTCGGCGCATCGTGCGGGCCGGGTCGCCATTGAGTTCGGCGTCGGCGATGCCGGGCTCCTGGAAATAAAGGATGTAGAAGAAGTTCTCCCCAAACCTGCTGCGGAACGCTTGCGTCGGCGGCACCTGTGCCCGGGGCAGCGCGGGGACGCTCAACGCGGCAACGGCGGCGACTCGGTCAGCGTGCAGCAGTGGCGCGTTCCACACCACCACGGCACCCCAGTCATGACCAACCCAGACCGCCCGCTCGGCACCGACATCATCTAGTAGGCCCACTAGGTCAGCGGTCAACCGGTGAATGTCGTAGGCCTCGATCGCCTCTGGGCGAGACGATCCGCCGTAACCGCGCTGATCGGGAGCCAACACGTGGTAGCCGGCGTCGGCAAGCGCAGGAATCTGGTGTCTCCATGAATAGGCCAGTTCGGGAAAGCCGTGGGCCAGTATCACCACGGGTGCGCCGGGCTCACCGGCCTCGACCACTCGCAGTCGCACGCCGTTGGTATCAACTAACCGTTCGGTAGGTGCGCCCATCGTCTCACCAAATCACACCGGGCACCGGCCTGAGAAGGGCTTGGGGAGCAGCCAGAGGCGATTGTCGCGGGTGCTGCCGCGCATCATTGATCGGCCGGCCGGACCAGTCGGGCCTCCCTTGACGTCCGGATCGCACTTCCTGTGCAGCTGGCATGGCTGCAGCTCACAGTGACTGCCCCACGATTGCCGGCCAGGTCCAGTTCAAATTCCGGTGAATTCGCGGACAAAAGCAGCAGGTCAACCAACCGCAGTCAGTCGAGGGTCCCAAACGTGAGCCAATCGGTGAAATGGCTTGCTGCAGTGACACCGGTCACAGGCTTAGCCGACAGCACCGGAATAGCTCAGGCGGGCTATAGAGTCCTATAGAAACATTTGCTGATAGAATTAACCGCTGTCTTGGCGTGATCTTGATACGGCTCGCCGTGCGACCGGTTGGCTCAGTAGCTGACCACCATGTAACCCATCCTCGGCAGGTGTCTACTAAGGCGAGACACCGCATTGGTGGGGCTGCATCGCAAATCGGTCCGAGCATGTAGCACTGCCGTTATCCCGGGATAGCAAACCACCCGGAACCAGGGCTATCCCAGTCGCTCTCCGACGGAGGCCGTTTCGCTTTCCGTTGCCCGATAACTCCCGAGTGGATATCGGCGTTATCAGATTCAGGCTTTTCTTCGCAAGGTACCGGTGTTCGCTATATTCGGATATCTCGGACGGATAATTACTAAAACTTCAGTGGTTTAGATAAGGCCGCCGCAATACTTCGCCGATCTTGCCGAGCGCAACGGATTTCCATCGTCGGTTTTCGTCGCCTTATCAAACATGATCGGAGATAATGACAGATCGGCCTAGCTAGGTGTTTAGCGGACGCGATTTAGGACAACCGAGATTTGCTTTGCCTCGCAACCATGAGAGCGCCCCGCTTCGACACCGAATCGGGTGAGTGATGGTGGGTTAGCACAGCCCTGATTGCGCCACCGGCGAGGTGATTGTGCCCGCCACGAGGCCGCCGCCGGCTAGCCCCATGAGCACACTATATAGACTCTCCTGCAACAGATCTCATACCGATCGAAGGCGAAGCGCAGGCATCGACGTCGGAGACACTGCCTTGGGATCGCGCCGCCTACACGGCGGTTGGCGCATTGTCGCAGCGCAGTTGCAGGAGGGCAAATGTGCGCAGACGATGTAGTCGACAACAAGTGAACATGCCGTCTTCACGAACTCAAAACTGACGATCTGCTTAGCATGAAAAAAACTGTTGACATCGGCCAAGCATGACAGCCAGACTGTAGGCCCTACGCGTGCAATGCAGAATCAAGTCTATGCATGGAATCGACGACCGTTGAGATAGGCGGCAGGCATGAGCAGAGCGTTCATCATCGATCCAACGATCAGTGCCATTGACGGCTTGTACGACCTTCTGGGGATTGGAATACCCAACCAAGGGGGTATCCTTTACTCCTCGCTAGAGTACTTCGAAAAAGCCCTGGAGGAGCTGGCAGCGGCGTTTCCGGGTGATGGCTGGTTAGGTTCGGCCGCGGACAAATACGCCGGCAAAAACCGCAACCACGTGAATTTTTTCCAGGAACTGGCAGATCTCGATCGTCAGCTCATCAGCCTGATCCACGACCAGGCCAACGCGGTCCAGACGACCCGCGACATCCTGGAGGGCGCCAAGAAAGGTCTCGAGTTCGTGCGCCCGGTGGCTGTGGACCTGACCTACATCCCGGTCGTCGGGCACGCCCTGTCGGCCGCCTTCCAGGCGCCGTTTTGCGCGGGCGCGATGGCCGTAGTGGGCGGCGCGCTTGCCTACTTGGTCGTGAAAACGCTGATCAACGCGACTCAACTCCTCAAATTGCTTGCCAAATTGGCGGAGTTGGTCGCGGCCGCCATTGCGGACATCATTTCGGATGTGGCGGACATCATCAAGGGCATCCTCGGAGAAGTGTGGGAGTTCATTACAAACGCGCTCAACGGCCTGAAAGAGCTTTGGGACAAGCTCACGGGGTGGGTGACCGGACTGTTCTCTCGAGGGTGGTCGAACCTGGAGTCCTTCTTTGCGGGCGTCCCCGGCTTGACCGGCGCGACCAGCGGCTTGTCGCAAGTGACTGGCTTGTTCGGTGCGGCCGGTCTGTCCGCATCGTCGGGCTTGGCTCACGCGGATAGCTTGGCGAGCTCAGCCAGCTTGCCCGCCCTGGCCGGCATTGGGGGCGGGTCCGGTTTTGGGGGCTTGCCGAGCCTGGCTCAGGTCCATGCCGCCTCAACTCGGCAGGCGCTACGGCCCCGAGCTGATGGCCCGGTCGGCGCCGCTGCCGAGCAGGTCGGCGGGCAGTCGCAGCTGGTCTCCGCGCAGGGTTCCCAAGGTATGGGCGGACCCGTAGGCATGGGCGGCATGCACCCCTCTTCGGGGGCGTCGAAAGGGACGACGACGAAGAAGTACTCGGAAGGCGCGGCGGCGGGCACTGAAGACGCCGAGCGCGCGCCAGTCGAAGCTGACGCGGGCGGTGGGCAAAAGGTGCTGGTACGAAACGTCGTCTAACGGCATGGCGAGCCAAATCCATCGCTAGCCAGCGCCTAACAACGCGCAATGCTAAACGGAAGGGACACGATCAATGACGGAAAACTTGACCGTCCAGCCCGAGCGTCTCGGTGTACTGGCGTCGCACCATGACAACGCGGCGGTCGATGCCTCCTCGGGCGTCGAAGCTGCCGCTGGCCTAGGCGAATCTGTGGCGATCACTCACGGTCCGTACTGCTCACAGTTCAACGACACGTTAAATGTGTACTTGACTGCCCACAATGCCCTGGGCTCGTCCTTGCATACGGCCGGTGTCGATCTCGCCAAAAGTCTTCGAATTGCGGCGAAGATATATAGCGAGGCCGACGAAGCGTGGCGCAAGGCTATCGACGGGTTGTTTACCTGACCACGTTTGCTGCCCGCAGTGCAGGCCACAGCGTCTTCCCAACGACCTGTTCGGACTGACCACGCCAGCTGCCCGGGCCGACCCTTCCCGGGTGGCAATGAATTCCGAAGGGACGGTGGACTTGCCCGGAAATGACTTTGACAGCAACGATTTCGACGCCGTGGATCTCTGGGGCGCCGACGGCGCGGAGGGCTGGACTGCGGATCCGATTATTGGCGTCGGGTCGGCGGCGACCCCGGACACCGGACCCGACCTGGACAATGCCCACGGTCAGGCGGAGACGGACACCGAACAAGAGATCGCGCTTTTTACCGTGACGAATCCCCCACGCACGGTGTCGGTATCGACGCTGATGGACGGCCGGATTGACCATGTCGAGCTGTCGGCCAGGGTGGCCTGGATGAGTGAGTCGCAGCTCGCTTCTGAGATCCTGGTGATTGCCGACCTGGCGCGGCAGAAGGCGCAGTCGGCCCAGTACGCCTTCATCCTTGACAGGATGAGTCAACAGGTCGATGCAGATGAACACCGCGTCGCACTGCTACGTAAGACCGTGGGCGAAACCTGGGGGTTACCATCGCCGGAAGAAGCCGCGGCAGCAGAAGCTGAGGTGTTCGCGACGCGCTATAGCGACGATTGTCCAGCACCAGACGACGAGAGCGATCCATGGTGAGTTGAACCGCCCCGGCCGCTGCGGTGACTCTGGTGCTCCGCGTGTTTCCCGACTGGGCTCACAATTCGCGGCTCAGCATTAATAGAGCCCGTTGACCTGTGAGTTTGCTTGGTGACGGGTCGAATATTGTGCACTCAATGCCAAAGCTGCGGCGCGCCTTCATGGCGGGCCGGCCGCCCAGGAGCACCTGGACGCCCAGACAGCCAACCGGGGCTGCGCCGAACCACGTTCGCGCGCTGGATGACTCAATTGACCCGAGTTCTGCTCCCGTTGCCCGTGCTGCTCTTTAGTCACGTCCGCAACACTGGACTCCACGGGGGGCGATGGTCGCTGTGCTCACCTATGCGCGACAACCCGCTGCACCCGGCTGTGGGCTGATTGCCTGGCTCCTCCTCGGCCCGCTTTGCGGGCCGTATTGTCGCCAGGCGCGGGGTTTGCGGGCTCTTCGCAGATGAGGGTGTAGGGCGGGTCGGCGCGTCGTTGCCGGGTAGGGGTCGAGGTCTTTCGATGATGGGCGGTTCCACGCTGCCGAAAAGGAAGACCTCGGCGTGTCTGCCCGAGGCACTAGGTCGCAAGGGTAACCGTCGACACACGTTGACGGGGTGAGGCCAAGCGGGCGCCGAGCGTGAACTGAGGGCGAGATTTCGGCCGATTCTCCGCCCTCAGTTCACGCTGGGCGACGGCGCCAACGGGCTGCCCCTGGCCGGTCGCACCAAGACGCCGCATACGTACCAAACGGGCTCTTCATGATCGAGGGTGTAGTCGGGGTTTGAATCCGCCGGTTTCCAGGAGGGATCGGGTGATGTAGTGGGTGAGGTTGCGGAATCCCAGCGCAGAGCCGCGTAGGTGTTCGAGGCGGCCGTTGATCGCCTCGGTGGGTCCGTTGGATGTGCCCGGCCGGTCGAAGTAGGCCAGCACGTCGGCGGCGCGTTTCTTCAATGTGCGCCCCAGGGTGATGACCTCGGTCAGTGCCGCGGGGACCGCGTCGCTGATCGACTCGATCAGCGTGCTCATCAGCTCGCGGCCCCTGCGGCGGTCGGGGTGGCGGTAGGCGCTGATCATGCGCTGGTAGATGCCCCAGGTCGCCTCGACTTCGATGTGGGTGTCGACGGCGAATAGCTTTGTCAGCCGGTCTTTTTGCTTGTCGGTGAGCAGGTCGGCTCCGGTCTGCAGGGTGCGCCGCGCGGCGTAGAGCGGATCGGTCTTGCGACCGCGGTGTCCGCAGGTGTCGAGTTGAACGCGGCGCCGGCATTTATCCAGCGCCTCACCACCGAGCCGCACCACGTGGAAGGGATCCATCACCGCCACCGCGTCGGGCAGTTCCTCGCTGGTGGCGGTCTTAAACCCGGTGAACCCGTCCATCGCCACCACTTCCACCGCCTGGCGCCAGGATTCTTCTCGTTCGGCCAGCCAGGTCTTGAAGGCCTGTTTGGAGCGTCCTTCGACCATGTCCAGCAGCCGGGCCGGGCCGGTGCCCTCACGGATGCCGGTCAGGTCGATGATCACGGTGACGTACTTGTCGCCGCGCCGCGTGTGGCGCCACACGTGTTCGTCGACCCCGATCACCGTGACTTCGTCGAACCTGCCCGCATCGTCGATCAACACCCGCTTGCCCTCGGCCAACACGGCGTTGTTGGCGGTGTTCCACGACACCCCCAGCCCTTCGGCGACACGGGCGATGGTGAGGTGTTGGCACACAACGGCTTCCAATGCCCACCGCAGCCCATGGCGCGACAACTTCGCCCGCGGCTCGGCTGCCGCGCTGCTGTCTTGCCGCCACACATGAGCGCAGCCGGCACACCGGTAGCGGCGCACGGTGAGCACCAAGGTCGTCGGGCGCCACCCGAAGGGCTCATGAGTAGCCCTGTGTCAAGCCGCCGTTTGGCGAACTTGGTTACGGAGAGCCTGCAGGGCTCGGTGTTGGGTGGGATCGTAAGCGACGCCGTCTTGCCAGCAGTGCCAGATGACGTAAAGCCAGGCGCGGGCGAGGATGCGTACGGCGTGAGGGTGGTCGTGGCCGCGGGCTCGGGCGCGGTTGTAAAGGTCGGCGGCCCAGGGGTTGGCTCGGCGGCTGTCGCCGGCGAAGTCGCAGACGGCGTCGCGGAGTTGTTTGTCTGCGGCCCAACGGAACCCGACGTGGGTGACTTTGCCGGACTGGCGGGTGGAGGGGGCGACGCCGGCCAAGCAGGCCAGCGATTCGGGCGTGGGAAAACGGGCTCGGCAGTCACCGATCTCGGCGAGCAGCCGGGCCGCGCGCACGGTGCCGGAGCGGGGCAGGGAGGTGAAGATGTGCGCGTCGGCGTGCAGGGCGAGCTGCTCGGCGATCTGCGCGTCGAGGGCCTTGATCTGCGTGGCGATGCTGGTAAGCGCAGCGAGCAGGGCGCGGGTGATGTGTGCGTTGGCGGCGCCGTCCTCACCTGTGACACCGCGCGGGGCGCCGGTGAGCCGGCCGTGAAGCACCGCGGGGTCGACGCGCCCGCAGTAGCCGGCGGCGGCCAGCCAGGCGGCCAGGCGCTTGACCGACAACCAGTCTGCGCGGTCCTGGCAGTCGAATCGGGTCAGGAACGCCAGGCTGATCGGCGAGTCGATGTCGGCGAACAGCCCGACCACGCCCGGAAAGACGATGCGCAGGTGCGCGCGCAGCTGGTTGGCCAACGCCACCCGGTGCCCGACCAGGTCTTTGCGAGCGCGACAGGTCCGGCGCAGGGTGGCCGTGGCCGCGGTGTCGGGCAGCAGTGGACGCAGCCGGGACCGGTCGGTGCGCAGCGTGTCGGCGAGCACGAACGCGTCGAAGCGGTCGTCCTTGTTGCCGGCCGAGCCGTAACGGCCGCGCAGATTCTTCAGCTGGTTCGGGCTGATCACCACCACCGTGAGCCCGGCCTCGAGCAGGGTGTCCACCACCGGGCCGTCCGGGCGTTCGATGGCGACCTCGCGCACACCGGCCCGGTTCAGCAGCTCGAGCAGCTCGCGCAGTCCGGCGGCGTTGTGCTCGATCGTGGCGCGGCGAACCTCGCGGCCACGCGCATCGACGATCGATACCGCGTGATCGTCTCGCGCCCAATCAATTCCACCCGTGACGCCGTTCTGCGGCTCGTCGCGCAATGTGGTTTCGGCAGTAGACTCCATAACAGCCTCCTCGCTGCTAGACCCAGTGGGGAGGCACCCTCGTGCGAGGCCCGAACGCGGCTGCCGCATCGCTCACTGTTCGGCGCTCGTCGGCGCTCAGTCCTGTCGACGGTCGGCGCGTCCGGGGCAACCGCCGGACTCCGCAAAACTCATGATGGACATCACGGCTGTCAAGCGAGCAGGGCGATAACCCAGCGGCGCCTCGGGTGCATCGGGCAATCCATCCAAGATCACCGACACAAGGATGGTGCACCAGTGAGCCAATCGGCGGGTCACGGTATCCCGTACCTGGCCTTGCTCGCCGCAACGTCGACACCATCGATCCTCGTCGGTGATCCGACACGCCGCCACCGCCCGCTCGGAATCCAGGTATTGGCCGGTCACCTCCACCCCGAGCTCATCAAGCCGGCAGAAAGCGGTCAGACCGGGGCGGACAAAGCCCGCACCACCGGTAGCGTCGTGCACGTCGAGGTCTTTCGGATGAGAGGTGTAGGAACCCCCATCATCGGAAGACCTCGACCCCTACCCGGCAACGACGCGCCGACCCGCCCTACACCCTCAACTGCGAAGAGCCGGTTTGCGATCGCCACGCGGCTGATGGTGGCGACCCGCTGCACCCGGCTCCGCCGGGTTTGCGATCGCCACGAGCGGTAACCTGGACTTTCCAGCTGCGTGTATCGGGAAGGACCTGGCCGGCACGGCCGATGATCGATGAACCGGAAAAACGTGACTCGCACCATAACAGCGATCGCCGTCGTGGTGCTGCTCGGCTGGTCGTTCTTTTACTTCAGCGACGACACCCGCGGCTACAAGCCCGTTGATACCTCGGTGGCAATAGCGCAGATCAACGGCGACAACGTCAAGAGCGCACAGATCGACGATCGCGAGCAACAGCTGCGGTTGATCCTGAAGAAGGGTAACAACGAGACCGACGGGTCCGAGAAGGTCATCACCAAGTACCCCACCGGGTACGCCGTCGACCTGTTCAACGCGCTCAGCGCCAAAAACGCGAAGGTCAGCACGGTCGTCAACCAAGGCAGCATCCTGGGCGAGCTGCTGGTCTACGTGCTGCCGCTGCTGTTGCTGGTGGGGCTGTTCGTGATGTTCTCCCGCATGCAAGGCGGCGCCCGGATGGGCTTCGGGTTCGGCAAGTCACGCGCCAAGCAACTGAGCAAGGACATGCCCAAGACCACCTTCGCCGACGTCGCGGGTGTCGACGAGGCGGTCGAGGAGCTCTACGAGATCAAGGACTTCCTGCAGAACCCCAGCAGGTACCAAGCGCTGGGCGCCAAGATCCCCAAAGGCGTGCTGCTCTACGGGCCGCCGGGAACCGGTAAGACGTTGCTGGCTCGTGCGGTGGCCGGCGAAGCCGGAGTGCCGTTCTTCACCATCTCCGGCTCCGACTTCGTCGAAATGTTCGTCGGCGTCGGCGCATCCCGCGTCAGAGACCTGTTCGAGCAGGCCAAGCAGAACAGCCCGTGCATCATCTTCGTCGACGAGATCGACGCCGTCGGCCGACAAAGAGGCGCCGGGCTGGGCGGCGGTCACGACGAGCGTGAGCAGACCCTCAACCAGTTGCTAGTCGAAATGGACGGTTTTGGCGATCGCGCCGGCGTCATCCTGATCGCGGCCACCAACCGGCCCGACATCCTGGACCCGGCGCTGTTGCGGCCGGGCCGCTTCGACCGCCAGATCCCGGTATCCAACCCCGATCTGGCGGGTCGGCGGGCGGTGCTGCGCGTGCACTCCAAGGGCAAGCCGATGGCCGCGGACGCCGACCTCGACGGACTGGCCAAGCGGACCGTCGGCATGACCGGAGCCGACCTGGCCAACGTCATCAACGAGGCGGCGCTGCTGACCGCCCGGGAGAACGGCACCGTCATCACCGGTCCCGCCCTCGAGGAAGCGGTGGACCGGGTGATCGGCGGCCCGCGCCGCAAAGGCCGGATCATCAGCGAGCAGGAGAAGAAGATCACCGCCTATCACGAGGGCGGGCACACCCTGGCCGCTTGGGCGATGCCCGATATCGAGCCGATTTATAAGGTGACGATCCTGGCGCGCGGGCGTACCGGCGGGCACGCGGTGGCGGTGCCGGAAGAAGACAAGGGCCTGCGGACCCGATCGGAAATGATCGCGCAACTGGTGTTCGCGATGGGTGGGCGCGCCGCCGAAGAACTGGTGTTTCGTGAGCCGACCACCGGCGCGGTGTCCGACATCGAGCAGGCCACCAAGATAGCGCGCTCAATGGTCACCGAATTTGGAATGAGCTCCAAGCTGGGCGCGGTCAAATACGGCTCCGAACACGGCGACCCGTTCCTCGGACGTACCATGGGCACCCAGCCGGACTACTCCCACGAGGTCGCCCGCGAGATCGACGAAGAGGTCCGCAAGCTTATCGAGGCGGCGCATACCGAAGCGTGGGAAATCCTGACCGAATACCGCGACGTGCTGGACACTTTGGCCGGCGAGCTGCTGGAAAAGGAGACCCTGCACCGACCCGAGTTGGAAAGCATCTTCGCTGACGTCGAAAAGCGGCCGCGGCTCACCATGTTCGACGACTTCGGTGGCCGGATCCCGTCGGACAAACCGCCCATCAAGACACCCGGCGAGCTCGCGATCGAACGCGGCGAACCTTGGCCCCAGCCGGTCCCCGAGCCGGCGTTCAAGGCGGCGATTGCGCAGGCTACCCAAGCCGCTGAGGCCGCCCGGTCCGACGCCGGCCAAACCGGGCACGGCGCCAACGGTTCGCCCGCCGGCACCCACCGGTCCGGTGACCGCCAGTACGGCTCCACCCAGCCTGACTACGGTGCCCCGGCGGGCTGGCATGCGCCGGGATGGCCCCCAAGGTCATCTCATCGGCCCAGCTATAGCGGTGAACCGGCACCGACGTATCCGGGTCAGCCCTACCCGACCGGTCAAGCCGATCCGGGTTCCGATGAGTCCTCGGCGGAGCAGGATGACGAGGTCAGTCGGACCAAGCCGGCCCACGGCTGACGAACGGAGCATTCGATGTCGCAGCTGGATTCGCGCAGCGCATCTGCTCGTATCCGTGTGTTCGACCAGCAACGTGCCGAGGCCGCGGTGCGCGAATTGCTGTACGCGATCGGCGAGGATCCGGATAGGGACGGCTTGGTAGCCACCCCGTCCCGGGTTGCCCGGTCATACCGCGAAATGTTCGCCGGGCTCTACACCGACCCCGACTCGGTGTTGAACACCATGTTCGACGAAGACCACGACGAGCTGGTGTTGGTCAAGGAAATCCCTATGTACTCCACCTGCGAACACCACCTGGTGGCGTTCCACGGTGTGGCCCACGTCGGCTACATCCCGGGCGACGACGGCAGGGTGACCGGCTTGTCAAAGATCGCGCGACTGGTCGATCTGTACGCCAAGCGACCTCAGGTCCAGGAGCGGCTCACCAGTCAGATCGCCGATGCCCTGATGAAAAAACTCGATCCACGCGGGGTAATCGTGGTGATCGAGGCTGAGCATCTGTGCATGGCGATGCGCGGGGTTCGCAAGCCCGGCTCGGTCACCACTACGTCGGCGGTGCGCGGACTGTTCAAAACCAATGCCGCTTCTCGAGCCGAAGCGCTCGACCTCATTTTGCGGAAGTGAGTCCGGCGCCCGTGCAGGTGATGGGGGTTCTAAACGTCACGGACGACTCTTTCTCGGACGGCGGGTGTTATCTCGATCTCGACGATGCGGTGAAGCACGGTCTGGCGATGGCAGCCGCAGGTGCGGGCATCGTCGACGTCGGTGGTGAGTCGAGCCGGCCCGGTGCCACTCGGGTTGACCCGGCGGTGGAGACGTCTCGTGTCATACCCGTCGTCAAAGAGCTTGCAGCACAAGGCATCACCGTCAGCATCGATACCATGCGCGCGGATGTCGCTCGGGCGGCGTTGCAGAACGGTGCCCAGATGGTCAACGACGTGTCGGGTGGGCGGGCCGATCCGGCGATGGGGCCGCTGTTGGCCGAGGCCGATGTGCCGTGGGTGTTGATGCACTGGCGGGCGGTATCGGCCGATACCCCGCATGTGCCTGTGCGCTACGGCAACGTGGTGGCCGAGGTCCGTGCCGATCTGCTGGCCAGCGTCGCCGACGCGGTGGCCGCAGGCGTCGACCCGGCAAGGCTGGTGCTCGATCCCGGGCTTGGATTCGCCAAGACGGCGCAACATAATTGGGCGATCTTGCATGCCCTTCCGGAACTGGTCGCGACCGGAATCCCAGTGCTGGTGGGTGCTTCGCGCAAGCGCTTCCTCGGTGCGTTGTTGGCCGGGCCCGACGGCGTGATGCGGCCAACCGATGGGCGTGACACCGCGACGGCCGTGATTTCCGCGCTGGCCGCACTGCACGGGGCCTGGGGTGTGCGGGTGCATGATGTGCGGGCCTCGGTCGATGCCATCAAGGTGGTCGAAGCGTGGATGGGAGCGGAAAGGATAGAACGCGATGGCTGACCGAATCGAACTGCGCGGCCTGACCGTGCATGGTCGGCACGGGGTCTACGACCACGAGCGAGTGGCCGGGCAGCGGTTTGTCATCGATGTCACCGTGTGGATAGACCTGGCCGAGGCCGCCAACAGCGACGATTTGGCCGACACCTATGACTACGTGCGGCTGGCTTCGCGGGCGGCCGAGATCGTCGCCGGACCCCCGCGGAAGCTGATCGAAACGGTCGGGGCCGAGATCGCTGATCACGTGATGGACGACCAGCGAGTGCATGCCGTTGAGGTGGCGGTACACAAGCCGCAGGCGCCCATTCCGCAGACGTTCGACGATGTGGCGGTGGTGATCCGACGCTCACGGCGCGGCGGCCGCGGTTGGGTAGTCCCGGCGGGCGGCGCGGTATGACGCGGGTAGTGCTCTCGGTTGGCTCCAACCTGGGTGACCGCCTGGCACGATTGCGGTCGGTCGCCGACGGTCTCGGCGATGCGTTGATTGCGGCTTCCCCGATATATGAGGCCGACCCCTGGGGTGGGGTGGAGCAGGGGCAGTTCCTCAATGCGGTGCTGATCGCCGACGATCCTACCTGCGAACCGCGGGAGTGGCTGCGGCGGGCGCAGGAGTTCGAGCGCGCTGCGGGCAGGGTGCGTGGCCAGCGCTGGGGTCCACGAAATCTCGACGTCGACCTGATCGCCTGCTACCAGACCTCGGCCACCGAGGCTCTGGTCGAAGTGACCGCGCGGGAGAACCACCTCACGCTGCCGCACCCACTGGCGCATCTGCGGGCCTTTGTGTTGATCCCGTGGATTGCCGTCGACCCAACGGCGCAGCTGACGGTTGCCGGGTGCCCGCGGCCCGTCACGCGACTGCTGGCCGAGCTGGAGCCCGCCGACCGCGACAGTGTGCGGTTGTTTAGGCCGTCGTTCGATCTGAATAGCAGACACCCCGTCAGTCGGGCACCGGAAAGCTGATGGGACCGACCCGAAAACGTGATCTGACCGCCGCGGTGGTCGGCGCCGCGGCGGTGGGATATCTGTTGGTGGCGGTGCTTTACCGGTGGTTTCCGCCGATCACGGTGTGGACGGGCTTGTCCTTGCTCGCGGTCGCGGTCGCCGAGGCGTTGTGGGCTCGCTACGTGCGGGTCAAGATCAGCGATGGCGAGATCGGAGACGGGCCCGGCTGGCTGCACCCGCTTGTGGTGGCGCGCAGCTTGATGGTAGCCAAGGCCTCGGCCTGGGTGGGTGCGCTGGTGACGGGGTGGTGGATCGGGGTGCTGGCGTACTTCCTGCCGCGGCGGTCATGGCTGCGGGCGGCCGCCGAGGACACCACTGGCACGGTGGTGGCGGCGGGCAGCGCGCTAGCGTTGGTGGTTGCCGCGCTTTGGCTGCAACATTGTTGCAAGTCTCCGCAGGATCCGACCGAGCACGCCGACGGCGCGGAAAGCTAGCCCACACCCGACGGTGCCGCGCGCTGCGTCGGCCATGGCCGAACCGGCGATGGGCGTCGGTCGTCGACGTTGCTGGCCGGGCGGCCGACCCGGAATGCGGGGTTGTCTACGCGGCGAATTTGGCCGAACTGCCTACCCGGCTAAGCCATGCGGGAATCGCCGGACCGGCGCGACACGCGGATTGACCTCGCCCGGGTACAGTCAGGCCATGACCGTTCTGTCCCGCGGCGCCCGGGTCCGGCGCGGCGGCCGCAGGCCGGGTTGGGTGCTTTTGACGGCGTTGCTGGTCCTGGCGATTGGGGCCAGTTCCGCATTGGTTTTCACCGATCGCGTGGAACTTCTCAAGCTCGCTGTTCTGCTGGCGCTGTGGGCGGCGGTCGCGGGTGCGTTTGTGTCGGTGCTTTACCGCCGGCAAAGCGACGTGGATCAGGCCCGGGTGCGTGACCTGAAGCTGGTCTATGACCTTCAGTTGGATCGCGAGATTTCGGCGCGCCGGGAGTACGAGCTGACCCTGGAATCTCAGCTGCGCCGCGAGCTGGCCTCGGAGTTGCGCGCTCAGGCCGCCGACGAGGTAGCAGCCCTGCGGGCCGAACTGGCCGCGCTGCGAACCAGCCTGGAGATTTTGTTCGACGCCGACCTCGAGCACCGTCCGGCGCTGGGGACCGTGGAGAAAGAGGCCAGGGCCGCGCGTGCCCTCGATGGCGAGAGCCCTCCCGCGGACTGGGTATCCAGCGATCGGGTTATGGCGGTCCGCGGGGGTGATGGCGCCAGCCGCACCGACGAGGCCTCGATCATCGATGTGCCGGAGGTGGGGGTACCACCGGTGAGCGGAGGACCGCGGCATTATGAGGCTCCGCCACCGCCGCAACCTGAGCCGTTATTCGAGCCGCGCCACCGGCCCCCGCCGCTCCCGCCGCAACAGGAGCCACCAGTCTGGCAGCCGGTCACCAGCCACGGGCAGTGGCTGCCTGCCGGAACACCTGGCAGCCAGTGGGCATCCGTCGAACCCGAAACCACGCCGGCGGCCCCGCCGCCGGGGCGCCGGCGCCGCGCCCGGCATGCCAGCCCAGCAGACCAGGCCTACAATCCGCCCGCCTACGTCGAGCTCGCGGCACAATACGGTGAATCCGGTCGCCGGTCGCGTCATTCGGCGGAGCACCGCGACCATGACAACGGCGGCTCCGGTGCCGGGACGGGTGAGCGTCCGCCGTCACCTCCAATGGCCCCGCCGCCGCCTGCTGAGCCCACACCCCGGCACCGCACCGCGGACGCGCCGCCGGATGACTCCGGTGGTTTGCATGCGCGGGACCCGCTAACCGGCGGCCAGTCGGTCGCCGACCTTATGGCGAGGCTTCAGGTCGAGTCGACCGGAGGCGGCCGGCGTCGCCGCCGCGGTGAATAGCGGCGCCGCTTGTGCCAGGGTGTACCCGCCCGATTGCCGCCGGCAACCGACACTGTTGGTGTAGTGACCAAATCAGCAGTGCCCCGGGTGGGTCTTGACGTGCAAATCGACTACAGTCTTGGTGACCGTCCGGTACCCGGGCATGGGACTGGAACGAACCAAGAAACCTGTGAGGCCGTCTGCTATGGAGCGGTTCGACGGTTTGCGTCCGGCCAGGCTCAAGGTGGGGATCATCTCGGCTGGCCGGGTCGGCACCGCGCTAGGGGTCGCGCTGCAGCGCGCCGACCATGTTGTGGTGGCGTGCAGCGCCATCTCTCATGCGTCCCGGCGGCGCGCGCAGCGCCGGCTGCCTGATACCCCGGTGCTGCCACCGCCGGACGTCGCGGCCAGCGCTGAGCTGCTGCTATTGGCCGTCACCGACAGCGAACTCGCCGGCTTGGTGTCCGGTTTGGCCGCCACCTCGGCGGTGCGGCCACAAACGATTGTGGCGCATACCTCCGGTGCTAACGGGATCGCCATTCTGGCGCCGCTAGCCCAACAGGGCTGCATACCACTGGCGATTCACCCGGCGATGACGTTCACCGGCTCCGACGAGGACATCGGCCGGCTGCCGGATACCTGCTTCGGGATCACCGCGGCCAACGACGTCGGGTACGCGATCGGACAGTCACTGGTTCTTGAGATGGGCGGGGAGCCGTTCTGCGTACGCGAAGATGCCCGCATCGTCTACCACGCTGCGCTGGCCCATGCGAGCAACCACGTGGTGACGGTGCTGGCCGACGCTCTCGAGGCGTTGCGTGCCGCCCTGCGCGGGGGGGAACTGCTCGGCCAACAAACCGTCGACGACCAGCCGGGCGGGATTGCGGAACGCATAGTTGGGCCGCTGGCCAGAGCGGCGCTGGAGAACACGCTGCAGCGGGGACAGGCCGCGCTCACCGGGCCGGTCGCCCGTGGTGACGCGGCCGCGGTCGCGGATCATCTGGCGGCCCTCGCGGACGTCGACGCAGCGCTGGCCCAGGCATACCGGATAAACGCGCTGCGGACCGCGCAGCGCGCACACGCCCCCGCGGATGTCGTCGAGGTTTTGACGGCATGACGATTCCTGCGTTCCATCCCGGTGAACTCAATGTGTACTCGGCACCGGGGGATGTCGCCGATGTCAGTCGCGCACTGCGACTCACCGGCCGGCGAGTGATGTTGGTGCCTACTATGGGTGCGCTGCACGAAGGCCACCTCGCGTTGGTGCGTGCGGCCAAGCGGGTGCCCGGATCGGTCGTCGTCGTGTCGATCTTCGTCAACCCGATGCAATTCGGTGCCGGGGAAGATCTCGACGCCTATCCCCGCACCCCGGACGACGACCTGGCGCAACTGCGGGCCGAAGGCGTGGAAATCGCTTTCACGCCAACTACCGCGGCGATGTATCCCGACGGCCTGCGCACCACCGTGCAACCCGGTCCGTTGGCCGCCGAACTCGAGGGCGGCCCGCGGCCAACCCATTTCGCCGGCGTGCTGACGGTCGTGCTAAAGCTGCTGCAGATCGTGCGCCCGGATCGGGTGTTCTTCGGTGAGAAGGACTACCAGCAGCTGGTGCTGATCCGGCAGCTGGTCGCGGACTTCAACCTCGATGTCGCGGTGGTCGGCGTGCCGACCGTGCGCGAAGCCGACGGGCTGGCGATGTCGTCGCGCAACCGCTACCTGGACCCGGCCCAGCGTGCGGCGGCCGTCGCGCTCTGCGCGGCGCTAACGGCCGCAGCGCATGCGGCAACGGCCGGCGCGCAGGCCGCGCTGGATGCCGCCCGTGCGGTGCTCGACGCTGCACCCGGCGTGGCGGTCGACTACCTGGAGCTGCGCGATATCGGGCTTGGCCCGATGCCGCTCAACGGTTCCGGTCGGCTGCTGGTTGCTGCCCGGCTTGGCACCACCAGGCTGCTGGACAACATTGCGATTGAAATCGGAACTTTCGCCGGCACCGACCGCCCGGACGGATACCGGGCAATCCTCGAATCACATTGGAGAAACTGATGTTACGGACGATGCTGAAGTCGAAGATCCACCGCGCGACGGTGACCTGCGCCGACCTGCACTACGTCGGCTCGGTGACCATCGATGCCGACTTGATGGACGCCGCCGACCTGCTGGAAGGCGAACAGGTAACCATCGTCGATATCGACAACGGTGCTCGACTGGTCACCTACGCGATCACCGGCGAACGCGGCAGTGGTGTGATTGGCATCAACGGTGCCGCCGCGCACTTGGTGCATCCGGGGGATCTGGTGATTCTGATTGCGTACGCGACGATGGACGACGCCCGGGCCCGCACATACCAGCCGCGGATCGTGTTTGTCGACGCTTACAACAAACCGATCGACACGGGCCACGATCCGGCATTTGTGCCCGAAAACGCGGGCGAGCTGCTAGACCCCCGGCTCGGTGTGGGATAGCCGTGCTGCTGGCGATTGACGTCCGCAACACCCACACCGTTGTGGGCCTGCTGTCCGGAATGAAAGAGCACGCAAAGGTCGTGCAGCAGTGGCGGATACGCACCGAATCCGAAGTCACCGCCGACGAACTGGCACTGACGATCGACGGGCTGATCGGCGAGGATTCCGAGCGGCTCACCGGTACCGCCGCCTTGTCCACGGTCCCGTCCGTGCTGCACGAGGTGCGGATAATGCTCGACCAGTACTGGCCGTCGGTGCCGCACGTGCTGATCGAGCCCGGAGTACGCACCGGGATCCCTTTGCTCGTCGACAACCCGAAGGAAGTGGGCGCAGACCGCATCGTGAACTGTTTGGCCGCCTATGACCGGTTCCGGAAGGCGGCCATCGTCGTCGACTTTGGATCCTCGATCTGTGTTGATGTTGTATCGGCCAAGGGTGAATTTCTTGGCGGCGCCATCGCGCCCGGGGTGCAGGTGTCTTCCGATGCCGCGGCGGCCCGCTCGGCGGCATTGCGCCGCGTTGAACTGGCCCGCCCACGTTCGGTGGTTGGCAAGAACACCGTCGAATGCATGCAAGCCGGTGCGGTGTTCGGCTTCGCCGGGCTGGTAGACGGGTTGGTAGGCCGCATCCGCGAGGACGTGTCCGGTTTCTCCGTCGACCACGATGTCGCGATCGTGGCCACCGGGCATACCGCGCCCCTGCTGCTGCCGGAATTGCACACCGTCGACCATTACGACCAGCACCTGACCTTGCAGGGTCTGCGGCTGGTGTTCGAGCGTAACCTCGAAGTCCAGCGCGGCCGGCTCAAGACGGCGCGCTGACGTCGATGCCGGCATCGAGTCTGGGTACCGGGTCGCCCGCCGCCGACAGGCTCGACGCCACCCACGAGCGTCGGCGTGAGGTCATTTAAGCTGGCACGTCGTGAGTGCCGCTGACACAGCAGAAGACCTTCCTGAGCAGTTCCGGATTCGCCGGGACAAGCGCGCTCGCTTGCTGGCCCAGGGGCGCGATCCCTATCCCGTCGCGGTGCCGCGCACTCACACGTTGGCCGAGGTTCGCGCCGCCCACCCTGACTTGCCGATCGATACCGCGACCGAAGACATCGTCGGCGTCGCGGGCCGAGTGATCTTTGCGCGCAACTCGGGAAAGCTATGCTTTGCGACACTTCAGGACGGCGATGGTACCCAGCTGCAAGTGATGATCAGCCTCGACAAGGTCGGCCAGGCTGCTCTCGACGCATGGAAAGCCGATGTCGACCTGGGCGACATCGTCTACGTGCATGGCGCGGTGATCAGTTCGCGCCGCGGCGAGCTGTCCGTCCTGGCGGACTGCTGGCGGATCGCCGCCAAGTCGCTGCGGCCGCTTCCCGTCGCGCACAAAGAGATGAGTGAAGAGTCGCGGGTTCGTCAGCGCTATGTTGACCTCATCGTTCGACCGGAAGCGCGCGCGGTGGCTCGACTACGGATCGCCGTCGTCCGCGCGATCCGGACGGCGCTTCAACGTCGTGGGTTCCTGGAAGTCGAGACGCCCGTCTTGCAGACGTTAGCCGGTGGTGCGGCGGCCCGTCCGTTCGCCACTCATTCCAATGCCCTAGACATCGATCTGTACCTGCGGATCGCGCCGGAACTGTTCCTCAAGCGCTGCATCGTGGGTGGTTTCGACAAGGTCTTCGAACTTAATCGAGTGTTCCGAAACGAAGGAGCCGATTCCACGCATTCCCCGGAATTCTCCATGCTGGAGACCTACCAGACCTACGGAACCTATGACGATTCGGCAGTCGTCACCCGGGAGCTTATTCAAGAGGTGGCCGATGAGGCGATCGGAACCAGACAACTGCCGTTGCCCGACGGCAGTGTCTATGACATCGACGGAGAATGGGCGACTATACAAATGTACCCGTCGCTGTCTGCGGCGCTCGGTGAAGAGATCACACCGCAGACGACGGTCGATCGCTTACGTGGGATCGCCGATAGCCTTGGCCTGGAGAAAGACCCAGCGATTCATGACAACCGTGGCTTCGGCCACGGCAAACTCATCGAGGAACTCTGGGAGCACACAGTGGGCAAGAGCTTGAGCGCACCCACATTTGTCAAGGATTTTCCGGTGGAGACAACGCCTTTGACCCGTCAGCACCGCAGTATCCCCGGCGTAACCGAGAAGTGGGACCTCTATCTGCGCGGAATCGAACTTGCCACCGGCTACTCGGAATTAAGCGACCCGGTAGTCCAGCGGGAGAGATTCGCCGACCAGGCCCGTGCCGCGGCCGCTGGCGATGACGAAGCGATGGTGCTTGACGAGGATTTTCTGGCCGCTCTGGAGTACGGCATGCCACCGTGCACCGGAACCGGAATGGGTATCGATCGGTTGTTGATGTCTTTGACTGGGTTGTCAATTAGGGAGACAGTTTTGTTCCCGATTGTTCGACCACACTCCAACTGAACTGTGGGTGTTGTGTCTGGATTGAGTATTCTGCGTTCTTATGGCAGATTGGTGACCGGGGAGTCTATCCGTACTGCACAGGAAGAAACGCGAGGGTAAGCCAATGGCGAAGAAAGTAACCGTCACCTTGGTCGACGATTTCGACGGTTCGGGCGCCGCCGACGAAACGGTCGAATTCGGGCTTGACGGGGTGACCTATGAGATCGACCTTTCCACTAAGAATGCCACGAAACTGCGTGGCGACCTGAAGCAATGGGTGGCGGCGGGCCGTCGCGTCGGTGGGCGCCGGCGCGGCCGTTCCGGATCCGGCCGTGGACGTGGCGCGATCGACCGCGAGCAGAGCGCGGCGATCCGCGAATGGGCTCGTCGTAACGGGCACAATGTGTCGACGCGAGGCCGGATCCCGGCCGACGTCATCGACGCATACCACGCGGCGACCTGACATTTGGCTACCGGCGCCCAGGCGAAAGCCTGGGCGCCGGTACTTTGCCGCGTTCGCTGGCGGCGAACCGATGGCCGCTCGGCGCCGGAAACGCTTGGGCGGTTTTTCTCGTTTATCTCCTATGCGGTTCTGTTCAACGGCGACTTGGGGCGCTGCGCCCCGGAACCGACCAGGCACCGCAAGGTTAGGAACCCTGGCAGGCCGACCATTACAGTGGACGGCAGGTACGCGGTGTCGACCGCTGTATCCGATGGTGAGGGAGAGCAGGTAGCCACCGATGTTCGAACGATTTACCGACCGTGCCCGCAGGGTCGTCGTCCTGGCGCAGGAAGAGGCCAGGATGCTCAACCACAACTACATCGGCACCGAGCACATTCTTTTAGGCCTGATCCATGAAGGGGAAGGCGTCGCCGCCAAGTCACTGGAGTCGCTGGGGATCTCGCTGGAGGGTGTGCGCAGTCAGGTCGAGGAGATCATCGGCCAGGGCCAGCAGGCGCCGTCCGGGCACATCCCGTTTACCCCCCGCGCCAAGAAGGTCCTCGAGCTGAGCTTGCGTGAGGCGCTGCAGCTCGGCCACAACTACATCGGCACCGAACACATTTTGCTGGGCCTCATCCGGGAGGGTGAAGGCGTGGCCGCCCAGGTGCTGGTCAAGCTGGGCGCCGAGCTGACCCGGGTGCGCCAGCAGGTGATCCAGCTGCTGTCGGGCTACCAGGGCAAGGAGGCCGCCGAAGCCGGCACCGGCGGCCGCGGGGGAGAGTCCGGCTCCCCGTCTACGTCCTTGGTGCTCGACCAGTTCGGCCGCAACCTCACGGCGGCCGCAATGGAAGGCAAGCTGGACCCGGTCATCGGCCGCGAGAAGGAAATCGAGCGGGTCATGCAGGTGCTGTCCCGGCGCACCAAGAACAACCCGGTGCTCATCGGCGAGCCCGGTGTGGGCAAGACCGCGGTCGTCGAAGGACTGGCGCAGGCCATCGTGCACGGCGAGGTGCCCGAGACGCTCAAGGACAAGCAGCTCTACACGCTGGATCTGGGATCGCTGGTGGCGGGTAGCCGCTACCGCGGTGACTTCGAGGAACGCCTCAAGAAGGTGCTCAAGGAGATCAACACCCGCGGTGACATCATCCTGTTTATCGACGAGCTGCACACCTTGGTCGGGGCCGGCGCCGCCGAGGGCGCGATCGACGCCGCCTCGATCCTGAAACCGAAGCTCGCTCGCGGTGAACTGCAAACGATCGGCGCCACCACGCTCGACGAATACCGTAAGTACATCGAGAAGGATGCCGCGCTGGAGCGCCGATTCCAGCCGGTGCAGGTGGGTGAGCCGACGGTGGAGCACACCATCGAGATCCTCAAGGGCCTGCGGGACCGGTACGAGGCGCACCACCGGGTGTCGATCACCGATGCGGCGATGGTGGCCGCCGCGACCCTGGCCGACCGCTACATCAACGACCGGTTCCTGCCCGACAAGGCGATCGATCTGATCGACGAGGCGGGTGCTCGGATGCGGATTCGTCGCATGACCGCGCCGCCGGACCTACGCGAGTTCGATGAGAAGATCGCCGAGGCTCGTCGGGAGAAGGAATCGGCTATCGACGCCCAGGACTTCGAGAAGGCCGCCAGCCTGCGTGACCGGGAGAAGACATTGGTCGCACAGCGTGCTGAGCGCGAAAAGCAGTGGCGTTCAGGCGATCTTGACGTGGTCGCCGAGGTCGACGACGAGCAGATCGCCGAGGTGCTGGGCAACTGGACCGGTATCCCGGTGTTCAAGCTCACCGAGGCCGAGACCACCCGGCTGTTGCGGATGGAAGAAGAGCTGCACAAGCGGATCATCGGGCAAGAGGACGCCGTCAAGGCCGTTTCCAAGGCCATCCGGCGTACTCGGGCTGGGCTGAAAGACCCCAAGCGCCCGTCGGGCTCGTTTATCTTCGCCGGTCCGTCCGGTGTCGGTAAGACCGAACTGTC
Source organism: Mycobacterium canetti CIPT 140010059 (assembly GCF_000253375.1). Classification (NCBI taxonomy): domain Bacteria; kingdom Bacillati; phylum Actinomycetota; class Actinomycetes; order Mycobacteriales; family Mycobacteriaceae; genus Mycobacterium; species Mycobacterium canetti. The sequence goes on along the minus strand of NC_015848.1, from coordinate 4,091,832 downwards.
CAAGGCGCTGGCCAACTTCTTGTTCGGTGACGACGACGCGCTCATTCAGATTGACATGGGTGAATTCCACGACCGGTTCACCGCGTCGCGGCTATTCGGCGCGCCGCCCGGATACGTCGGCTACGAGGAGGGCGGCCAGCTCACCGAGAAGGTGCGCCGCAAGCCGTTTTCGGTGGTGCTGTTCGACGAGATCGAGAAGGCGCATCAGGAGATCTACAACAGCCTGCTGCAGGTGCTTGAGGATGGCCGGCTCACCGACGGGCAGGGCCGTACGGTGGACTTCAAGAACACCGTGCTGATCTTTACGTCCAATCTGGGCACCTCCGACATCTCCAAGCCGGTCGGTCTGGGCTTTTCCAAGGGCGGCGGTGAGAACGACTACGAGCGGATGAAACAGAAGGTCAACGACGAGCTGAAGAAACACTTCCGCCCGGAGTTCCTCAACCGCATCGACGACATCATCGTCTTCCACCAGCTGACCCGCGAGGAGATCATCCGGATGGTCGACCTGATGATCAGCCGGGTCGCCGGCCAGCTCAAGAGCAAGGACATGGCGCTGGTGCTGACCGATGCAGCCAAGGCGCTGCTGGCCAAGCGTGGCTTCGACCCGGTGTTGGGGGCCCGCCCGTTGCGGCGCACCATCCAGCGTGAGATCGAAGATCAGCTCTCGGAGAAGATCCTCTTCGAGGAGGTCGGGCCGGGTCAGGTGGTCACCGTCGACGTGGACAACTGGGACGGTGAAGGTCCCGGCGAGGACGCGGTGTTCACCTTCACCGGTACCCGCAAGCCTCCGGCCGAGCCGGATCTGGCCAAGGCTGGAGCGCACAGCGCGGGCGGCCCGGAGCCGGCCGCGCGGTAGCGGTCTAGGTCCATCGGCCGTATTAGGCGAAAACCGCGACCGCCGATCCGCTGTGACAATAGACTCTGCTGACGTCGGTTTGTCCGGAAGCTGTTCGGAGGTGGCCAATGTCGTTTGTGATTGCCGTTCCGGAGTTCCTGTCGGCGGCGGCCACGGATTTGGCCAATCTCGGTTCGACGATCAGCGCGGCTAACGCGGCTGCCAGCATCCCGACCACCGGCGTGCTGGCCGCGGGCGCAGATGACGTATCGGCGGCGATTGCGGCGCTCTTCGGCGCGCACGCCCAGGCGTATCAGACGATCAGCGCGCAGGCGGCGACGTTTCATGCCCAGTTCGTGCAGACCTTGAGTGCGGGTGCGGGGGCGTATGCCAACGCCGAGGCCGCCAACGTTCAGCAGAGTTTGCTGAACGCGATCAATGCGCCCACCCAGGCACTGTTGGGACGTCCGTTGATCGGTGATGGTGCCGACGGGACGGCGCCCGGGCAAAACGGCGGGGCGGGCGGGCTGCTGTATGGCAATGGCGGTAATGGCGCGGCCGGGGTGAACGCGGGGATTGCCGGCGGCAGCGGCGGGGCGGCCGGGTTGATCGGCAACGGCGGATCCGGTGGTGCCGGCGGAGCCGGTGCGGCCGGCGGGTCCGGCGGACAAGGCGGGCTGCTGTACGGCAACGGCGGCGCGGGCGGCAACGGCGGGGCGGCGACTATCCCCGGCGGCAACGGCGGCGCCGGTGGTGCCGGCGGCAACGCGTGGCTATTCGGCAACGGTGGGGCCGGGGGGCTCGGCGCGGCCGGCGCGGCGGGTGCCGCCGGGGTCAACCCCCTGACCGTCCCGGCGGGCCAGGGCAGCATGGGTAACAACGGTGAACCGGGCGGCCCCGGCCAGCCAGGCACCGAGTTCGGGCAAACCGGTGGCACCGGTGGCACTGGCGGTACTGGCCTGTCCGTTGGCGGGACCGGCGGGACCGGCGGAAACGGTGGCCCCGGCGCGCCCGGCGGCACCGGGGGGACCGGCGGGGCCGGCGGCTCTGGCGGTCGGGGTGGGCTCCTGGTCGGCGACGGCGGCGCAGGTGGCATCGGGGGCACAGGGGGCGAAGGCGGCATCGGCGCCCGGGGCGGCACCGGCGGTCAGGGCGGAATGGGCGGCGCCGGGCAACCAGGCGTTGGGGGTGACGCTGGTGACGGGGGTAACGGCGGGATCGGCGGTGACGGCGGCGCCGGCGGAGACGGCGGCGCGGGCGGCGCGGGCGGCGCGGGCGGCCTGTTCGGCGTCTCCGGTAGCTCCGGGCTGGGCGGTGCCGCCGGTAGCGGGGGTAATGGCGGGGGCGGTGGTGAGCCCGGTGTGGCCGGCTCCCCGGGCGTTGGGCCTGCGGGCCGTGGCGGCGACGGCAACCTCGGCCAGTTCGGCCCTGAAGGTGCACCCGGCCAGCCCGGCCAGCCGGGCCAGCCCGGTTGACATCGTTGCAGCGGGTCCGTCAGCACCCCGCCGCCTGCTGGAGCAGCTACCGAGTGTCACTGGGCCGGTCGAGGCCCTCGCGCGCGTCGAGTTTTGCGGCCAGGGCGTCGACCTTGTTGCCGAGCTCGGCTAGGTAGTCGACGATCGTCTTGTCGCCGAGTACCGGCCAGCCGCGGCCCTCGATGCCGCGTAGCTGGTCCCACACCTCCTCGAGCAGGATGCGATCGTCACGCGGGTTGCGCGGCTTGGGCAGAATCGGTGGGCGGGCAATCACCGCCGGCGGCGGGGTGAGGGGGTGGTCGAACTCGCCCCGCATGTCCTTTGCCACCTCGGCGCGAAACCAGTCCATCGACAGGTTTCCCGGGTCCCATTTGCCTTGAGCCGCCCCGGCATACTCTTTGTGCCCAATATTGCGTTCGGGCCCGTAGCCGAGCTTGAGCGTGAGCGCCGCGGCGACGTCTCGCATGCTCACGATCTGCGCGTCAGGCCAGCGCTCACCGGCGTCGTAGGAGCCGTCACGCCGGATGGTCGGCCACGCGCACTCGACGCCAATCATGTGCCAGTTGGCGTTGTCGGTTGGCAGCCACGGGTAGCTGCCGCGGCCGGCGTGCCAGCACACGCCTACCGCGACGATCGTTACGACCCCGCTGTGCGCGATGTGCAGATTGGCCAGCGGGCCGGGTAAGTCGGGCCGGCCGCGGGCAATGCTTTTGGCGGTCTCACGTGAGTTGCCGGTGTGGTGCCACATCACACCGCGGATATCGCGAAAGTCGCCGTGTCCGCGTTCCCGCCAGCCGTCGAGCACCCGCAGGCGCTCGCCGAGTGCCGGCCGTAGCACCTCCTCGAGCCAAACCGGATCGCCGATCCATCCCACGGTGGCGCCTCCTATCGGTGAGCCGGAGCGAATCGGCCGTCGAACGCACCGGCGCGGGAAGTGTCTCGTTGTTCACGTCGAGCACGACCGGCCGGTCGTTACGGAAGCGAGCCGCGGATACCTCCGGATGCCTGGGCTGTAGCGATCTATTGTGGCGCTATCAACGCAAAGACTTGCCTGGCGACCTGCAGCATCCAGCCGGTCACCGTCGGTCCGTGATCGCGGGGCCAGTTCAGCTGAAAGCTCACCACCCATGGTTGGCCGGTCTTGTCGACGGCGTACCAGCTGAACGTCAGATCGCCTGGCAGGCCACCTGCTTTCGCGCCGATATAGGGCCACACGCTGCGGTCCAGCTGGATACCCGGGACGGCGGACATGATCTGTCGGACGGGCGAGGCCGGGCCGACCGCGTCGGCTCGCAGTGCCGCGTGCACACGGCAGATATCTTCGGCGCTGCCGTACCATTCCGCACCGTAGTTTGACGCCGGAGTGTGAGCGCGCGTTGGGTCGGGTTGGTAGGGCGTGGAATTGGTTTGCCGCAGTATCTGGGCACGGACCTGTTGGGTCGCATGCTTCCACTGGTCACGCAGATCTGGCTTGCCCCAGCCGACGGAGAACAGCTCGTACATCGTGGGGAAGGGGGTCATGCTGGCCGGATCGTGATGGCCGGCGCTGGCCAGCGCTTCCTCGATGGCGCGGGTGCCCAGCCTTTCGATCAGTAAGTCGGTGGCCATGTTGTCACTGTTGGCGATCATCTTCTCGGCGGCTGTGCGAATCGAAACACGTGCCCCCACAGGCAGTTCCAGGCCCGAGGAGCCCACGGCTTTGCTCTTGGCGGTGACCGTCAGCAGATCATCCCAGGACACCGTGTTGTGCTGGACCGCACCGGCCAGCGCATGTAACACGTACAACTTGAAGATCGATGCCAGCGGCAGAGACTCGCTGGTATTGGTGCCCGCCACCGGGTCGCAGCGACCATGGTCCACCTTGGCGACCTGATACGAGTAGCGGGCGCCGGTCTTGCTCAGCACGGCGTCTACGTCGCGCCACGACGTGATCGACGGCGCCTGAGTTTCGACGTCGAATCGGTCAACCCAGCCGTCGTCGTCGGTATGAATGCGGATGTCTTGTTGCGCGCCGTAAGAGGAGATGAGATGCAACGCGGCCACACTGGCGCCGATATCGACGCCGGCCAGCGCGAACGGGCGATCCCACCAGAGCGCTTCCATGGTGGTCTTGACCGTGTCGACCTGCCCGGGCGCGGCGAGAGTGCCAACGCCGATCTCGCCGATCGGCCAGTCCGAGTTGAGCATGTCCATGGTCTGTTGCGCCCGCAGACCAGGCGGAGTTCTGGTGTCGATCCGGTGCCCGTGATTTGCCGCGTTCGCGGACGGCGTCGGAGCTGAGGAGCAACCCGACGCCAGCGCCACAATCAATGCCGCCGCGGCGCTTAACGCCAGCATCCGGCGCCCCGCGCGCCGGTTATGCAGTCTTGCCGGTCCCACCGACGTCAAGCACGACCTCGAATTCCAGCAGCGAAGCACCGGTCGCCACGGGGTTGGCCCGGTGTCCGGCATGGGCTGCGATGGCGGGCCCGTTTGCCCACGCCTGGAATGCTTCATCGGACTCCCAGTGTGTCACCACGAAGTAGCGTTCTTCACCCTTGACCGGACGTAACAGCTGAAAGCCGAGGAAACCCGGGGAGTTCTCGACCGCGTGCGCGCGGTGAGCGAACCGCTTCTCCAGCTCGGGGCCAGCGCCGGCGGGCACCTCGATTGCGTTGATCTTCACCACTGGCATGCCGCTAGGCTACCGTGCCCCGCATGCCAGCGAATCTGTTAACCCATCGCGGCGGACGGGGCGAGCCGTTGGTCCTGGTGCACGGCTTGATGGGTAGGGGTTCCACCTGGGCCCGTCAGCTTCCGTGGCTGACGCCGTTAGGCGCCGTGTACACCTACGACGCGCCCTGGCACCGTGGGCGTGACGTCGCCGATCCACACCCGATCAGCACCGAACGCTTCGTGGCCGATCTGGGCGACGCGGTTTCGGCGCTGGGCGCGCCGACCAGGATGGTCGGACATTCGATGGGAGCCTTGCATTCGTGGTGTCTGGCTGCCGAGCGCCCGGAACTGGTTTCGGCGCTGGTGGTCGAGGACATGGCGCCGGACTTCCGTGGTAGGACCACCGGCCCATGGGAGCCGTGGCTGCGCGCCCTTCCGGTCGAATTCGACTCTGCCGAACAGGTATTCGCCGAGTTCGGGCCCGTCGCCGGCCGGTACTTCCTGGACGCATTCGACCGCACGGCCACCGGGTGGCGGCTACACGGGCGCACCGCACGATGGATCGAGATCGCCGCCGAATGGGGCACCCGCGACTACTGGGCGCAGTGGCGGGCCGTACGGTCGCCGGCGCTGCTCATCGAGGCCGGCGATGGGGTAACTCCCCCGGGCCAGATGCGCGCGATGGCTGAAAGAGATTATCCGACAACATATTTACGTGTAGCTGAGGCCGGACACCTGGTGCACGACGAGGCGCCGGAGGTATACCGCCAGGCAGTTGAGTCCTTCTTTGCGGCAAAAACGGCATGACTCGGCTGGGACAGCGCTACGCCGGCGGCGGCCGACCGCTAAAACCCCTCGCCCGCCAGGGCGAACCGGCCATCGGCGGTCCGGGTCACCAGGCCGTCGGCCAGCAGCGACTCCAGCGCCCGGTCACGCTGTTGGGTGTCCGTCAGCCAGGCCACGTCCAACTCGGCTTGGGTCGCGGGGAAATCCTTGGTGCGCAACACATCCAGCAAGCGCCCGCGGACCTGGCGGTCGGTTCCGGTGTAGGCCTGCCCCCGGCGCGGCGGACCGTCCGACGGCGGATAACCGGCATGCCGCCATGCGCACCAGTCCAGCGGGCATAACCCGCACCGGGGTGTGCGGGCGGTGCACACCGTCGCACCCAACTCCATCAGCGCGACCGAAAATTCAGGCGCCGTCTCGCGGTGCGGCAACAGCGCCAAGACGTCGGCGTGGTCGCGCGGCACCGACGGCGCACCGGCGTCGGCGCGGCCGTGAACGGCGCGGGCCACCACGCGCCGCACATTGGTGTCCACCACCGGCACCCGCTGGCGGTAAGCGAAACACGCCACCGCGCGCGCGGTGTAGCTCCCGACGCCCGGCAGGGTGACCAGGATCTCGATATCGTCGGGCACCACGTCATTGTGGTCGCGGGCGATGACGGTGGCGCACTCGTGTAAGCGCTTGGCTCGCCTGGGATAGCCCAGCTTGCCCCAGGCGCGTAACACATCGGCGGTGCTGGCCGTGGCGGTGGCCGACGGCGTGGGCCACCGCCGCACCCAGTCCGGCCAGATCGCCAGCACCCGGGCGACCGGCGTCTGCTGCAGCATGAACTCGCTGACCAGGATCTGCCACGGGCTGACACCGGGCTCTCGCCAGGGCAGATCCCGGTGCGATCGCTGATACCAAGCGAGAAGATTGGTATCTGATATGTGTCGCGGGCCGGTCACCGACGGTTCCGGCAGTATGTGAGGCATGCCCAACACCAATCCGGTAGCCGCGTGGAAAGCACTCAAAGAGGGTAACGAGCGATTCGTCGCCGGCCGGCCCCAGCATCCCAGTCAGAGCGTCGACCACCGAGCCGGCTTGGCCGCCGGGCAGAAGCCCACGGCGGTGATCTTCGGCTGCGCGGACAGCCGAGTGGCCGCTGAGATCATCTTCGACCAAGGCCTGGGCGACATGTTCGTGGTCCGCACCGCCGGGCATGTCATCGACTCGGCCGTGCTGGGCTCCATAGAGTACGCGGTGACCGTGCTCAATGTGCCGCTCATCGTCGTCCTCGGCCACGACAGCTGCGGCGCCGTGAACGCCGCTTTGGCCGCGATCAACGACGGCACCCTGCCAGGCGGCTACGTGCGAGACGTCGTGGAAAGGGTTGCGCCGTCGGTCCTGCTCGGCCGCCGTGACGGTCTGAGTCGTGTCGACGAGTTCGAGCAACGACATGTACACGAGACGGTGGCGATCCTCATGGCGCGTTCATCGGCCATCTCAGAACGAATCGCAGGGGGCAGCCTGGCGATCGTGGGCGTCACCTATCAACTCGACGATGGGCGGGCTGTACTGCGCGACCACATCGGCAACATCGGCGAGGAGGTCTGAGTTACCGCCCGATAACAGGCCACCGTTAACACGGCGTCGGCCAGCGAAGCCGGCGACACGCCGAGGCGGGTCAAGCGCGTTTGCGTGACCTGGCCCTACGGTGTAATCGTGCTGGATCTGGAACCGCGTGGCCCGCTACCTACCGAGATCTACTGGCGGCGCAGGGGGCTGGCCCTGGGCATCGCGGTCGTCGTAGTCGGGATCGCGGTGGCCATCGTCATCGCCTTCGTCGACAGCAGCGCCGGTGCCAAACCGGTCAGCGCCGACAAGCCGGCCTCCGCCCAGAGCCATCCGGGCTCGCCGGCACCCCAAGCACCCCAGCCGGCCGGGCAAACCGAAGGTAACGCCGCCGCGGCCCCGCCGCAGGGCCAAAACCCCGAGACACCCACGCCCACCGCCGCGGTGCAGCCGCCGCCGGTGCTCAAGGAAGGGGACGATTGCCCCGATTCGACGCTGGCCGTCAAAGGTTTGACCAACGCGCCGCAGTACTACGTCGGCGACCAGCCGAAGTTCACCATGGTGGTCACCAACATCGGCCTGGTGTCCTGTAAACGCGACGTTGGGGCCGCGGTGTTGGCCGCCTACGTTTACTCGCTGGACAACAAGCGGTTGTGGTCCAACCTGGACTGCGCGCCCTCGAATGAGACGCTGGTCAAGACGTTTTCCCCCGGTGAGCAGGTAACGACCGCGGTGACCTGGACCGGGATGGGATCGGCGCCGCGCTGCCCATTGCCGCGGCCGGCGATCGGGCCGGGCACCTACAATCTCGTGGTACAACTGGGCAATCTGCGCTCGCTGCCGGTTCCGTTCATCCTGAATCAGCCGCCGCCGCCGCCCGGGCCGGTACCCGCTCCGGGTCCAGCGCAGGCGCCTCCGCCGGAGTCTCCCGCGCAAGGCGGATAATTATTGATCGCTGATGGTCGATTCCGCCAGCTGTGACAACCCCTCGCGCACATGACGGGCCCACATGGCGCCGATGCCGTCCACTGATTGCAGATCGCCGGCGCTGGCCGCCAGCAGACCCTGCAACGTTCCGAACGCCCGGACCAGCAGGTCGGCATGGGCGAACTGGAGCCGGGGGATACCGGCCATCGCGCGGTAGCCACGCGGGCTCAGCGCCGAATCCTGCGCTTCCGTGGTCGTCGGATATCCGAAAACCTTTGCCAGCGCGGTGAAATCGAGGAGGTCGCCGTCCGACAGGGCGTCCAGTTCGTCCAGGGTGGCATTGATTTGCCCCGTGGACGGTGGTTCCGGGTTGGCGTGGTAATCGCGCACGATCAATTCCCGGGCGGTGTCGTTGCCGCCGAGCAACTCGTCGAGCTGCAGCCGCAGCTGACGACCATCAGTGCCGAGTTCGACCACGTCGTAGTCGATCACCAGCCCGATTCGCCGGACCAGCTCGAGGCGTTGCACCACCGTCATCACATCGCGCAGCGTGACGAAGTCCTCGATTTCTGCCCTGGACAGTTGCCGGCTGACCTCGTCGAGCCTGGTTTTGTACCGCTCCAGGGTTGCGATGGCCTGGTTGGCCCGCGACAGGATGGTTGCCGAGTCGGTCAATACGTGACGTTCCCCGCGGACGTAGACGGTCACGATGTTCATCGAGTGGCTCACTGAGATCACCGGGTAACCGGTCTGGATCGCGGCCCGCTCGGCCGAGCGGTGCCGGGTCCCCGATTCGTCGGTGGGGATCGACGGATCCGGTACCAGTTGCACGTTGGCCCGCACGATGCGGCTGCCGTCGGTGGACAGCACCACGGCGCCGTCCATCTTGCACAGCTCGCGTAGCCGGGTTGCTGCATAGCGGACATCGAGGGAGAAGCCACCATCGCAGATGGCCTCGACATTCTCGTCATGGCCCAGCACGATCAGGGCACCAGTGCGGCCGCGCAGGATACGCTCCAGGCCGTCCCGCAGCCCAGTGCCCGGGGCTAGGCGGGCGACAGCCTCACGCAGGGTCGGACGAGTCACAGCGTGCATTCTGCTATGTACCGCGCCCTAGTGGGACGTGTCCAGTCCCGGAATGTGAGGGCGGGGTTGCGAGGGTGGTGCCGCGGTGGTCGGCAATGTCGACCATGTACTGCAGCGCCGCGACGATGGTGGATGCGCGCAGCGCGTGCATACCGGGCGGCACCGGATCGTCACTGGGCGGGACCAAGGCGATGGTGAACCCTTGGCGGGCGGCTTCGCTAAGGCGCCGCGCCATCCCGTTGACCCGCCGGATGTCGCCGGCCAGACCTACCTCGCCGATCATGACGGCAGTGGTGGGCAGCGGCAGATTTGCATAGGCCGAGGCGAGCGCGATGGCGACCGCCAGATCCGCCGACGGCTCGGTCAACCGCATGCCGCCCACGGTGGACAGGTAGATGTCGTTAACGGCGATCGCCAGCCGTGCGTGCTTTTCCAGCACGGCAGCGATCATCGCAGCGCGGGCCTGGTGGATCCCGCTGACGGCCCGCCTCGGCGAGCCGCCGCACGGTGTGGCCAGCAATGCCTGGACTTCCCCGACGAGCGGCCGTTTTCCGTCCAGCGTCACGGTGATCGCGGTACCGGCGACGGGTGTCGGCCGCTGGTCCAGGAACAGGTTCGACGGGTCGACGATACCGTCAATTCCGTTGTCGTGCAGGAGGAAACATCCGACTTCATCGGCGGCGCCGAATCGGTTCTTGACTCCGCGGACCATCCGCAGCGCACCGTTGCGGTCCCCTTCAAAATGCAGCACAACGTCGACGAGGTGCTCTAGCGAACGCGGTCCGGCTATGGCCCCGTCCTTCGTGACGTGGCCGACGAGAATCAATGCGACCTCGTTGGCCTTGGCGGCAGCGGTCAGGGCAGCCGTAACCGCACGGACCTGCGTGACCCCGCCGGTGACGCCGTCGGCCTCGCTGGTGGACATGGTCTGCACCGAGTCGACGATGACCAGTGCCGGCTGCACCGTCTCGATCTGGTCGAGCACGGTGTGCACGTCGGATTGTGCGGCGAGGTAGATCTCCTCGACCTCCGTGCCGCAGCCGATCCGGTCGGCACGCAGCCGGATCTGACCGGCGGATTCCTCACCAGAGACATAGAGCGCGCGCCGTCCGGACTGGGCCCAGCGGTGCGCGACCTCGAGCAACAGCGTCGACTTACCCACTCCGGGATCGCCGGCCAGCAGTGTCACCGAACCGGGAACGATACCGCCACCTAGCACCCGGTCCAGTTCGTCGATGCCGGTTGGGCAGGGTCGGGTCCGATGCGCGTCGACGGCACTGATCGGAACGGCGCCCGACGCCGGCGCCACCGAACGGCGCCTGGTGCCACCGACGGCACTGAGCACCGCCACCTCGTCTACGGTGCCCCAGCGGCCGCACTCCAGGCAGCGTCCCACCCACTTCGCGCTGACATGGCGGCATTCCGAACAGCGGTACTGCGAACGAGCGTTGGCCACGCCGTGACCGTATCGGGGGGGTGTGACAACCCGAGCGAGTCGCTCGTCTGGCGACGATGCGGCGCCTATTCGTGCGGCGTAGCCAATCCGGCCGAGATCGGCACCATTACGCTGCCCTGACCGGCCTTCTCGAACTTGAAGGTGAAGTTGTAGGTGAGGCCGTTTGCGATCGGCTTGGTCAAGTTAACGGTCGCCTTGGCCGCTTGATTGGATGGCAAGGGCCCCGGCGCCACGATCTGGCCGTCCGGCGTCCCGACAAAAAGCATCCCGGATGCGGGCAGTCGAGCGTCGCCGGCCACCGTCACCGAGCCGATATCACTGGTGATGCCCACCAGCCGGTCCGAAACGTCGGGTGATTGGTTGACGGCTACCAGCACCAGATCCACCGCTTTGCCTGGCTGGATGAAATCGCTGGTTTGGACGGCCTGGATGCGGATGTCGCGCAGCAACACGTTGTTGATGGTGAGCCGATTGCCGTTGACGGCCGGTTCCTGGTTCGCTGTCTGGGAGATCTGACCGGCCCCGCAACCGCTCAGTGCGGCGGCCAGCAGGGCGATGCTCGCCACCCAGGTGGTCATCCCGGCAAGACGCAGGCGGATGTTGCAGCGGTTCACTCGGATGCCTCCTGCTCGGCCTTGGCGCGGCATGGTGCCTGCGGCTCGACTATGCACAGTAGTAGTTAGGTGCCGCCGACGGTAGCGGTGGGGACCGCGGCGTCGACCGGACCGGCGCGGTAGCCCGGGTACCCCGTTCTCAGGGGTGTCCCAGATTCGGCGATGCACTTCTAGGCCCGTCTGTCAACCCCCAATCTTCCCGCGCTATGCCCCTGACCTGCACCGTTGTTCGGCGCCCGTTAGGGCCCCGTGTTAGCATGGAGTAACGAAAGGGGCTCAAATCAGATGATTTTCAAGGTCGGAGACACCGTTGTCTATCCACACCACGGTGCTGCGTTAGTCGAGGCGATCGAAACCCGGACCATCAAAGGGGAACAAAAAGAGTATCTCGTCTTGAAAGTTGCGCAGGGCGACCTGACAGTACGAGTTCCCGCTGAAAACGCCGAATACGTCGGTGTTCGCGATGTCGTCGGGCAGGAAGGCCTGGACAAGGTTTTCCAGGTGTTGCGTGCCCCGCACACCGAGGAGCCGACGAACTGGTCACGTCGTTACAAGGCGAACCTCGAGAAACTCGCATCCGGCGATGTGAACAAGGTGGCCGAGGTAGTGCGCGATTTGTGGCGTCGCGACCAGGAGCGTGGCTTGTCGGCCGGTGAGAAGCGCATGCTGGCCAAGGCCCGGCAGATTCTGGTCGGCGAGTTGGCGTTGGCTGAGAGCACCGATGACGCCAAAGCCGAGACCATCCTTGACGAGGTTTTAGCCGCCGCGTCTTGACCGCCCTGAGGCTCTAGTGGTCAGGGAAGCGGGCGAAGTAGTTGCGATCGTCCCGGCTGCGGGGTCGGGGGAGCGGTTGGCCGTCGGTGTGCCCAAGGCGTTTTACCAGCTCGACGGGCAGACTCTCATTGAGCGGGCCGTCGATGGCCTGCTGGATTCGGGGGTAGTTGACACCGTTGTTGTGGCCGTGCCCGCCGACCGTACGGACGAGGCGAGGCAGATCCTCGGCCACAGGGCGATGATTGTGGCGGGTGGGTCGAATCGCACTGACACCGTGAACCTGGCGCTGACAGTGCTGTCCGGGACCGCGGAGCCGGAGTTTGTGCTTGTGCATGATGCCGCGCGGGCACTGACACCACCGGCCCTGGTCGCCCGGGTGGTCGAGGCGTTGCGGGACGGTTATGCCGCCGTCGTTCCCGTACTGCCGCTTTCTGACACCATCAAGGCCGTGGATGCCAACGGGGTGGTCCTGGGCACGCCGGAACGAGCCGGGCTGCGGGCCGTGCAGACCCCACAAGGGTTCACTACCGACCTGCTGCTGCGGTCATATCAGCGCGGCTCCCTAGACCTTCCAGCCGCCGAGTACACCGATGACGCGTCGCTGGTCGAGCATATCGGCGGCCAGGTGCAGGTGGTCGACGGCGATCCGCTGGCGTTCAAGATCACCACCAAACTGGATCTGTTGCTGGCCCAAGCTATAGTGCGCGGGTGAATCAGCTGCCCCGCGTTGGTTTGGGGACCGATGTGCATCCGATCGAACCCGGACGTCCGTGCTGGCTGGTGGGGTTGTTGTTCCCGAGCGCCGACGGTTGCGCGGGCCACTCCGACGGTGACGTGGCCGTTCATGCGCTGTGCGACGCGGTGCTGTCGGCCGCGGGGCTAGGCGACATTGGCGAGGTGTTCGGCGTCGACGATCCCCGTTGGCAGGGTGTCAGTGGTGCCGACATGTTGCGCCATGTCGTCGTCCTGATCACCCAGCATGGCTATCGGGTCGGCAACGCTGTGGTGCAGGTGATCGGCAACCGACCGAAGATCGGTTGGCGCCGGCTCGAGGCGCAGGCGGTGCTGTCACGTCTGCTCAACGCGCCGGTGTCGGTGTCGGCTACCACCACCGACGGGCTGGGCCTCACTGGCCGCGGCGAGGGCTTGGCCGCAATCGCTACGGCATTGGTGGTTTCGTTGCGGTAGCGCACTCCTGGTCCGGACGCGCGCGCCACAGGTTGCAGCAATTGGGCAGGTAAGCTGGCACGTCGTGACCGATCGGGCTCGCTTGCGGCTACACGACACTGCCGCCGGTGTCGTGCGGGATTTCGTCCCGTTGCGACCTGGACACGTCTCGATCTACCTGTGCGGTGCCACGGTGCAGGGCCTACCGCATATCGGGCATGTCCGCAGCGGGGTCGCCTTCGACATCCTGCGCCGATGGTTGCTCGCGCGTGGCTACGACGTCGCGTTTATCCGCAACGTGACCGACATCGAAGACAAGATCCTGGCCAAGGCCGCCGCGGCGGGCCGGCCGTGGTGGGAGTGGGCGGCTACCCACGAGCGTGCCTTCACCGCGGCCTACGACGCTCTGGACGTCTTGCCGCCGTCCGCGGAGCCGCGCGCCACCGGGCATATCACCCAGATGATCGAGATGATCGAGCGCCTGATCCAGGCCGGCCACGCGTATACCGGTGGCGGTGACGTTTACTTCGACGTTCTGAGCTACCCGGAGTACGGCCAGTTATCCGGTCACAAGATCGATGACGTCCATCAGGGCGAAGGTGTGGCTGCCGGCAAGCGGGACCAGCGCGACTTCACTTTGTGGAAGGGCGAAAAGCCGGGTGAACCGTCGTGGCCGACGCCGTGGGGCCGCGGGCGTCCGGGCTGGCATCTGGAATGCTCGGCAATGGCTCGCAGCTATCTCGGGCCGGAATTCGATATCCATTGCGGTGGAATGGATTTAGTCTTCCCGCATCATGAGAACGAAATCGCCCAGAGCCGCGCCGCCGGTGATGGGTTCGCCCGCTACTGGCTGCACAATGGCTGGGTGACGATGGGCGGGGAGAAGATGAGCAAGTCGCTGGGCAACGTGTTGTCCATGCCGGCGATGTTGCAGCGGGTGCGGCCGGCTGAGCTGCGTTATTACCTGGGCAGCGCGCACTACCGGTCGATGCTCGAGTTCTCCGAGACCGCTATGCAGGATGCGGTGAAAGCCTATGTCGGGCTAGAGGACTTCCTGCACCGCGTTCGCACCCGGGTGGGCGCCGTCTGCCCCGGCGATCCGACCCCACGGTTCGCCGAAGCGCTCGACGACGACCTGTCCGTTCCGATCGCGCTCGCCGAGATTCACCACGTGCGGGCGGAAGGCAACCGGGCACTCGATGCCGGCGACCACGACGGGGCCTTGCGAAGCGCTAGCGCGATTCGGGCGATGATGGGCATCCTGGGCTGTGACCCGCTCGACCAGCGCTGGGAATCCCGAGACGAAACCTCGGCAGCGCTGGCCGCCGTCGATGTGCTGGTCCAGGCTGAACTACAGAATCGGGAAAAGGCCCGCGAGCAGCGCAACTGGGCGCTCGCCGACGAGATCCGGGGTCGGCTGAAGAGAGCCGGCATCGAGGTCACCGACACCGCCGACGGGCCACAGTGGTCGCTGCTGGGTGGTGACACCAAGTAGATGCCCGGTAACTCTCGGCGGCGGGGTGCGGTCCGCAAATCCGGTACCAAGAAAGGCGCAGGCGTCGGCTCGGGCGGTCAGCGACGCCGTGGGCTGGAAGGGCGCGGGCCTACCCCGCCGGCGCACCTGCGTCCCCACCATCCCGCCGCCAAGCGGGCACGTGCACAGCCACGCCGCCCGGTCAAGCGCGCGGACGAGACCGAGACGGTGTTGGGTCGCAACCCAGTGCTGGAATGCCTGCGCGCGGGTGTTCCGGCCACCGCGCTATACGTCGCCCTTGGTACCGAGGCCGACGAGCGACTGACTGAATGCGTTGCGCGGGCGGCTGATTCAGGGATTGCGATCGTCGAGCTGCTACGTGCCGACCTGGATCGGATGACCGCCAACCACCTCCATCAAGGCATCGCGCTACAGGTGCCACCGTACAACTACGCCCATCCCGATGACCTGCTGGCCGCCGCCCTCGACCAACCGCCTGCGCTGCTGGTCGCTTTGGACAACCTTTCCGACCCGCGCAACCTCGGTGCGATCGTGCGGTCGGTGGCCGCGTTCGGTGGCCATGGGGTGCTGATTCCGCAACGCCGTTCTGCGTCGGTGACCGCGGTGGCGTGGCGCACCAGCGCCGGGGCGGCGGCCCGGATTCCGGTGGCCCGGGCCACCAATCTCACCAGGACGCTGAAGGGCTGGGCCGATCGTGGAGTGCGGGTGATCGGACTGGACGCCGGTGGCGGCACCGCGCTCGACGATGTAGATGGCGCTGACTCGTTGGTGGTGGTCGTTGGGTCGGAAGGCAAGGGGTTGTCCCGGTTGGTAAGGCAGAACTGTGACGAGGTGGTGTCCATCCCGATGGCCGCTCAGGCCGAATCACTGAACGCCTCGGTGGCCGCTGGGGTGGTGCTCGCCGAGATCGCCCGCCAGCGCCGGCGGCCACGCGAGCCTCGCGAGCAGACGCAGAATCGCATGATTTGAGCTCAAATCATGCGATTCTGCGTCTGCTCGCGCCCTTGCGGCTAGATCCCCAGAACCTGGGCGCTGGCCCACAGCGCGAGCACCGCCATCGCCAGGGCCGCAGGCACGGTGCACAGTCCCAGTCGGGTGTACTCGCCGACGCTGGCGTCGACGTTGTGCCGGCGCAGCACGCCCCGCCACAGCAGGTTAGACAGCGAACCGGCATAGGTCAGGTTGGGTCCGATGTTGACCCCGAGTAGCACGGCCAGCACGGCCGCCGGCCCGCCGGCCGCCACCAGCGGCACTAACACCAGAGTCGCGGGCAGGTTGTTGACCACGTTGGCCAGCACGGCGGCCAGCGCGGCGATGCCGAGCAGCGCGGGCAACCCGGACCCGGTCGGCAGCACGGCGGACATCCTGGCGGCCATGCCGTTGAGCATGACCGCGTGCACCACGACACCCAGGGCCAACACAAAGACCAGGAACGACACGTTGACGGCGCGCGCGATCCGCAGCACCGAAGTGTGTCCACGCCGCAGACTTCGCAGCGCCAACACTGCGGCGCCAGCCAGCGCCGCCCACGTTGGGGCCAGTCCCACCGACTCGGCGACGGCGAAGCCCCCGAGTGTCAGCGCCACCACCACCAGCACGAACATTGGCAGGCGCGGCGCCGGCTTGAGTTGCTGCCGGTCCGGCACCACGCGTAGATCCCGGGCGAAAAACCAGCGGAAGACCACATAGACCGCGGCCACGGCGGACAGCCAAGGCAATGCCATCAGCAGCGTGAACTTGGTGAACGAGATGCCGGCACCGTGGTAGGCGAGCAGGTTGGTCAGATTCGACACCGGAAGCAGCAGCGAAGCGGCGTTGGCTAGGTGGGCGGTGGCGTAGGCATAGGGGCGCACCGGGGTCCGCAGCCGGCGGACCGTCGCCAGCACCACCGGGGTCAACAGCACCACGGTGGCGTCCAGGCAGAGCGCCGCGGTGATGGCGGCCGAGACGGCGAACACCTGCCGTAGCAGTCGGTGCGACTCCGCGCTCGCTCGAGCCATGGCCGCGCCGGCTGCCTCGAACAGGCCTTCGTCGTCGCACAGCTTAGCCAGCACCAGAACCGCACCCAGAAACGCGACCACGCGCGCCAGCCCGGACACCTGCGCCATCGCCTGCTGGGGCGAGATCGCCCCGATCGCTAACAGGATGACCGCTGCCGGAACCGCCGCCGCTGCCTCCGGCCAGCCGCGTGGGCGGGCAACCGCGAACCCCAGGACCACGGCAAGCAGTATCAGCGCAACAGCAAGTGTCAAGGGCTAGAGCGCTTCACATCCAGGGATCCTCGCGGCGCCACACCGTCGGCATCTGCAGCGCGACGCCGTCCTGGGCGGCCAGCTCGTCGAGGATGCGGATCGACAGGTCTAGGTCGTCGGCCGCATATGGCAAGGCCCGCAACGGCTTTGACAGCGGCCGAAAAAAGTCGTCCCAGTGGATGAGAATCACGCGGCGGACGCCCACCGTGCGCACGGTCTCGGTCCAGTATTCGAGCAGGTATGACGGCGGTTGCAGGCCGAGCTGGCCGACACTGAGGTAGGCGGCATCGGCGCGGTAACCGGCCAGTGCGCCGCTGACGAAACCGGCGCTGCCCTGGATTAACAGCCGGCGCCCCGATGGCCGGTGGTGCACCAGCGTCGACCACGCCTCACCGCAGCGGTAGGCCGACGCCTTCACCGGCGGTGTCAGTGGTGCGCTGATCACACCGGGAAACCGGTCGGGTGGGCAGTGATGCGACTCCACCAACGTCACGTCGAAGGCGCCCAACTGGATTGGTTCACCTGGGACGGCGACGACAAGAGACTCCTCAGGCAACCCGTATCCGCGCCCGACATTGGCCGCCGACTCCCCCCCGACCAGCTGGGCTCCGGTACGGTCGGCGACCAGCGCGGAATCCATCGCGTGGTCGATGTGAGTGTGCACCGGGATAACGGCCGTCAGCCGGGAGACATTGGCCCGGGCAAGGCAACCGTCGACCCGCTCCGCTGACGGCGACACTTTACCCGCCGCCACCCGTGCCAGGCCGGGCCGGGAAAAGTAGCCATCAGTCATCAGGGCCGACGATCCGTCGTCGACCAGCAGCGTCGCAACGCCCATCCAGGTCACCGACAACGGAGCATCGGATCTGGCGGTAGGCACGCTAAACCTGTTGGAATACCGCGCGATATTGGGACGCCCAAGTTTCGGCCGCATCAGCGGCGGTCCTTGATCGCGGTTCCCGCGGCATTCGGGTGGCCACGCACAGCTGTTGGAATCTCTGCCGTATCTACCGAATAGCCATGTATGTAAACCGATTTCGCCGTGATGGCAAGGGGACCGTCGGCCATGCCTACTGCTTAGCAACCTTGGCCGCGATTTGGTTAGCGATGCCAATCGCCACCAAATCCGGTTGGCTATAGGCGCACGTGACAATGTCGATAGTGACGTTGTTGCGCGCAGTCAGGGCACGCTGGCAGGTCCATCCGTCGCCGCCTTCCTGAACCTGCGAGCTACTGAGCGTGCCGTTGTCGTTGACAACGTCAGCCACAGTCCAGGCGGCGTCGTCCTGTCCGGGGGTGACTTCGACAAACCGGCGGTTCGAGCAGCTGCTCCAGCTTTGCACCGAGGAGCTGTAGAACTCCTCGGCATCATGTGCGGTCGGGAAGCCGACGACCGCTTGAATGGCGTAGTGGTCGCGTTTCTTGGAGTCATCGATGCTGTCATCCAGCCGTTGGCCGCGCATAGCGGTCCACCCGGTGCCGGCATAGACCTTTTCCTGTGCTGGACCGTCGATAGCCAGGCAATTCTTGTCGGCCACGCTCTTGCTCCAGTCCCACATTGCCTTGGCGTTGAACCACACCTTCATCGATGTCGCACCCAGCGCGGCATTGATCTGGCTCAAGTCGAGAAGCAGCCCTTCAAGCGCTGAAACCGGTATCGGATCCTGATGCAGTGGTCCGGATTTGTCGGCAGCCACGGCGGTCCCGTCGACCACGTTGGTGCATCCGGCTGCGAGCATGCACGCACCGACCAGCGCGGCGAGCGCGGCTAGCTGCTTGCCCACTGTTCCTCCCTGCCGGCACCATGTGCGACAAGCTTAAGCGCAGCAGTACCGGCGGTGCCTGGGCATCCAGCAAAACGGGGAGCTCAAGAACGATTCATGAACGAGGGGTCGTCACCAACGTCGAAACCGACGGTTGCCAGCCGGCCCACGATATTGCGTGCTCGAGGGTCCGCTGTACCCTCACCGAACGTGAGTCCCACACCGCGGAGGCGGGCGACTCTGGCGTCGTTAGCAGCCGAGCTCAAGGTGTCCCGCACCACTGTCTCGAATGCTTTTAACCGACCGGATCAGCTCTCCGCCGATCTACGTGAACGAGTGCTTGCCACGGCCAAGCGACTGGGCTATGCCGGACCGGATCCGGTGGCGCGATCGTTGCGGACCCGCAAAGCCGGTGCGGTCGGTTTGGTGATGGCCGAACCGCTGACCTATTTCTTCAGCGACCCGGCCGCGCGGGATTTTGTTGCGGGAGTGGCGCAGTCGTGCGAAGAGCTGGGGCAGGGCCTGCAGCTGGTTTCCGTCGGCTCCAGTCGGAGCCTTGCGGACGGCACAGCTGCCGTGCTCGGCGCCGGGGTGGACGGCTTCGTGGTGTATTCGGTAGGCGACGACGATCCCTACCTGCAGGTCGTGCTGCAGCGGCGGCTGCCGGTGGTGGTGGTCGACCAGCCCAAAGACCTCTCCGGAGTGTCCCGGGTCGGCATCGACGACCGGGCGGCGATGCGTGAGCTTGCCGGCTACGTACTCGGGTTGGGGCATCGCGAGCTCGGCCTGCTGACCATGCGGCTGGGACGGGATCGGCGGCAAGACTTGGTGGACGCCGAGCGGCTGCGGTCGCCGACCTTCGACGTACAGCGCGAACGCATCGTCGGCGTATGGGAGGCGATGACGGCCGCCGGCGTCGACCCGGACTCGCTGACCGTGGTGGAAAGCTACGAGCATTTGCCGACGTCCGGCGGCACTGCCGCCAAGGTGGCTCTGCAGGCCAATCCGCGGCTGACCGCGCTGATGTGCACAGCGGACATCTTGGCGCTCTCAGCTATGGATTACCTTCGGGCGCACGGGATTTACGTGCCCGGGCAGATGACCGTCACAGGGTTTGACGGAGTGCCAGAGGCGCTGAGCCGGGGGCTGACCACGGTCGCGCAGCCGAGTCTGCACAAGGGGCACCGGGCGGGCGAGCTATTGCTGAAGCCGCCGCGGTCCGGACTGCCCGTCATCGAGGTGCTCGATACCGAGCTGGTCCGGGGCCGCACCGCGGGTCCGCCGGCGTAAGTCTTCTAGGCGCTGTCTTGATCGCCGATCAGCAGCCGCACGGCCAGGTCCAGCCGCTTGCTGACGTCGGTAGCCGAGGCTCGTCGGGTAAGCCACGCGAGCAGGTTCGACAACCACACGTCCGAGATCACCCGCGCTATGTGGTACTGGTCCTCGGTTGGTTCGCCGTCGGCCATTGCACGCGCGAACATACTGTCGATGAGCTTTTCGACCTGGTCGACCTCGCTGGCCGCCGAGGCGTCGGCGAACACGTAGGCACGTGTCATGGCCTCGGTGAGTAGCGGATTGCGTTGCATCGCGCGGTTGAGCTTGCCGACCATAAAGTTCAGCCGCTGGAAGGGGGTGGCCCCGGCGACCGCGGAGCGGTCGGTTTTCGCGTCGATGCGGCTGAATTCCCGACCCAGCGCCGACACCAGCAGATGCACCTTCGACGGGAAGTACCGGTACAGCGTGCCAACCGCGACGTCGGCGCGGTCGGCGACGGCGCGCATCTGCACCGCCTCATAGCCGCCTTTGGACGCGATAGCCATGGTGGCGTCCAAGATGCGCTTGCGGCGCTCCCGCTGTGCCTCCGATCCGAGCTCGGACTCGGCAAGTACCGCCACTTTCATGACCGCGCGAGGTGGTGCGTCGGGAGCGCTACTGGTGTTCGTGTTCGCTGACGACATGTAGCGGGCAGCTCCTCTTCCGGGCGGTTCGTTTGCAAACGATACGCATGCTGTGTGTAGATTTCCCACCTCCCGACAGCCGAGACGACGACATGTGCTGGAGTTATTGCCTTCGACTTGACGGTTGATCGTTAGCACTATTAGAACACGTTCTAGTGGGCAAGAACGCTCCATTGCTATGTGAAATTGTCGACGCGGAGGTCTGCAGGTGGTAGCGACCGTCACCGACGAACAATCCGCGGCTCGTGAGTTGGTGCGCGGCTGGGCCCGCACCGCGGCCTCAGGTGCGGCCGCGACTGCGGCGGTCCGCGACATGGAATACGGCTTCGAAGAAGGAAATGCGGACGCATGGCGGCCGGTGTTCGCCGGGCTGGCGGGCCTGGGCCTCTTCGGTGTCGCCGTCCCAGAGGATTGTGGCGGAGCTGGCGGCAGCATCGAGGACCTGTGTGCGATGGTCGACGAGGCGGCCAGGGCGTTGGTACCGGGGCCGGTCGCGACCACCGCGGTGGCCACTTTGGTTGTCTCCGATCCCAAGCTGCGCAGCGCGCTAGCGTCGGGTGAACGGTTCGCCGGGGTGGCTATCGACGGTGGCGTGCAGGTCGACCCGAAGACGTCGACCGCGTCGGGCACCGTCGGCCGAGTGCTTGGTGGCGCGCCCGGCGGCGTCGTGCTGTTGCCGGCCGACGGGAATTGGCTGCTGGTGGACACTGCTTGCGACGAGGTCGTAGTGGAGCCGCTGCGGGCCACCGACTTTTCGCTGCCGCTGGCCCGGATGGTGCTGACATCGGCACCGGTCACCGTTCTGGAGGTGTCGGGGGAGCGGGTGGAAGACCTGGCCGCTACCGTGCTGGCGGCCGAGGCGGCCGGGGTGGCTCGATGGACGCTCGATACCGCGGTTGCCTACGCCAAGGTGCGGGAGCAATTCGGCAAGCCGATCGGCAGCTTCCAGGCTGTCAAGCACCTGTGTGCTCAGATGTTGTGCCGTGCCGAGCAGGCCGATGTGGCCGCCGCCGATGCGGCCCGCGCCGCAGCCGATTCCGATGGCACCCAACTTTCGATCGCCGCGGCGGTGGCCGCGAGCATCGGCATCGACGCCGCCAAAGCCAACGCCAAGGACTGTATCCAGGTGCTCGGTGGTATCGGCTGCACCTGGGAGCACGACGCGCATTTGTATCTGCGCCGGGCCCACGGAATCGGTGGGTTCCTCGGTGGATCCGGGCGCTGGCTGCGTCGGGTTACGGCGCTGACCCAGGCCGGTGTCCGTCGTCGCTTGGGCGTCGACCTGGCCGAGGTGGCCGGCCTGCGACCGGAGATCGCGGCGGCGGTCGCCGAGGTGGCCGCGTTGCCCGAGGAGAAACGTCAGGTGGCGCTGGCGGACACCGGCCTGCTGGCGCCGCACTGGCCGGCGCCGTACGGGCGCGGCGCGTCCCCGGCCGAGCAACTGCTGATCGATCAGGAACTGGCCGCGGCCAAGGTTGAGCGCCCGGACCTGGTGATCGGCTGGTGGGCGGCGCCGACCATCCTTGAACACGGCACGCCGGAACAGATCGAACGTTTCGTCCCGGCCACCATGCGCGGTGAATTCCTTTGGTGTCAGCTATTTTCCGAGCCGGGGGCCGGTTCGGACCTGGCGTCGCTGCGTACCAAGGCGGTGCGGGCTGACGGCGGCTGGCTGCTCACCGGACAGAAGGTGTGGACGTCGGCGGCTCACAAGGCTCGGTGGGGGGTGTGCCTGGCGCGCACCGACCCGGATGCTCCGAAGCACAAGGGCATTACCTACTTCCTGGTGGACATGACCACACCGGGAATTGAGATCCGACCGCTGCGCGAGATCACCGGCGACTCGCTGTTCAACGAGGTCTTCCTGGACAATGTGTTCGTCCCCGACGAGATGGTCGTCGGCGCCGTGAACGACGGCTGGCGGCTGGCGCGCACCACGCTAGCCAACGAGCGGGTCGCGATGGCCACCGGGACCGCGCTGGGCAACCCGATGGAAGAGCTGCTCAAGGTCTTGGGTGACATGGAACTCGATGTCGCGCAGCAAGATCGGCTGGGCAGGCTGATCCTGCTGGCTCAGGCCGGTGCGCTGTTGGACCGGCGGATCGCCGAGTTGGCCGTCGGCGGCCAGGATCCGGGGGCGCAATCCAGCGTCCGCAAACTGATCGGCGTGCGCTACCGACAGGCGCTGGCCGAATACCTGATGGAGGTGTCCGACGGGGGCGGGCTCGTCGAGAACCGCGCGGTGTACGACTTCCTCAACACCCGGTGCCTGACGATAGCCGGCGGTACCGAGCAGATCCTGTTGACGGTGGCCGCCGAACGGCTGCTGGGTCTGCCGCGTTGATTTACCGGCTCAGCGAGTACCAGGACGAGTCCTAGCTATAACTAGGAAAAGTTGGCTTGCGCGCAGGTGCTGGGCGAGGTGAGGTTGACCCCCGGGTAGACCACCTGCATGTGTGTACACACGATGACGTTGACGTCGGTCATCGGTTGACCGGTCGACCAATTGGTCGAGTCGATGACCCCGGTGGTCTGGTATTTGTCCGGCGGACCCTCGCCGAAGTAGACGGTGGTGATCACGTCGGATCCGCCCGCCTTCATTACCCGTTCGAACTGGCTGGTGGCGTGCGCGTCCAGATAGGCCAACCGGTTCGTCGAGCGGATCTCGGTGGTTTGGCGCGCCCACAACCCGGGCGGAAAGCCCGTCGGGCCGTCGGGTGTGCGCAGATTTGCTCCAGCGACGAAGTCGCAGCTGCCGTTGGGGTGGCAATCGAGGAAGGTGTGCGTCTCCAGCTGGGTGACCTCGTCGACCGGGAACAGGGTGGTGGCGGTGTTGCTCCCGGCCGCCGAGGTGGGCGCGGGCAGTAACGTCAGCATCAGCCCGACGAGCGTGCAACCCGGTATCAGCCGCGTCATCTCGCTCCCTTCCGGGACTACTCGTCGTAGGTCACTTCCACCGAATCAGATTCCGGGCGAGATTGACAGGCCAAAATCAGTCCCTCATCGAGATCCTGCTGCTCGAGCACGTCGTTGACTTCCATATTCACTTTGCCGGCGCGCAGGGTGCACGCACACGCACCGCAGTGGCCTTCCCGGCAGGAGAACGGCGCGTCCAGGCCCGCGGCCAGCAGCACGTCGAGCAGCTTGGCGGTGCGCGGCCAGGAGACGGTGTGGGTTTGGCCGTCGAGTTCCACCACCGCGGTCGCCGGCGCCTCGTCACCGCTGTCGTCGACCTTGACGGCCGCGAACGGATCCGATTCCAGCGACTTGAACACCTCGATGTGCACCTGTTGGGCGGGCACTTTCAGCGCCGCCAGGGCGTCCCGGGCCGCCTGCATGAACGGGCCGGGCCCACAGATGAACACCGGCCGGTCGGTGTAGGGCGCGACGAGCTTGGCCAGCGCGCTCGCGCTCGGCAGCCCCTGCAGCGACTCTAGCCAGTGCAGCACCGTGAGCCGGTCGGGATACTTCGCCGCCAACTCGCGCAGCGCGTCTCCGAAGATGACCGAGCGGTCGTCGCGGTTGGCGTAGAGCAGCGTCACCTGTCCACCGCCCTCGGCAAGCGCCGATTTGCAGATCGACATGATCGGGGTGATGCCGCTACCCGCTGCCAGCAGGAGGAAATCGGCGTCGAGGGTTGTGGGGACGAAGTTGCCCGACGGGGCCAGCACGTGGATGCGCATGCCCACCTGCGCGTGATCGCACAACCAGTTGGAGGCGTACCCGTCGGCGGTTCGTTTGACCGTGACCGCCAAGGCGTCGTCGGTGTAGGGCGAACTGCACAACGAGTAGCAGCGCGCCACCGAACCGGTACGCTCGCTGGGCACGCGCAGCGTCAAGAATTGGCCGGGGGCGTAACGCAGGCGCCGAGGGGGGATCTCCGGGTCGTCCGATCCGTCGGGCACCGCGAAGACCAGCGATCGCGCCTCGTCGGTTTCGTCGACGACCTCGGCGATCTGCAGTTCAAGGACGTGGTCGCCGAGTGGCTCGTCTCCAATTGCCTCGGTCAAGACCCGTCCTCTCTTCCGTCATAACTAGAACATGTTACAGAAAACCCATTTGGTATCGCTACCTGCCGCAGGAATACCTAGCTCGACACAAATCGGAACGTGTTCTAGTCTTTCTCTAAGTTCGCAACCCGGAGAGGCAAAAGTAAGTGACGTCCATTCAACAGCGTGATGCTCAGTCTGTCTTGGCTGCCATCGATGATCTGCTGCCGGAGATTCGGGATCGCGCCCAGGCCACGGAGGATCTGCGGCGGCTGCCCGACGAGACCGTCAAGGCGCTCGACGACGTCGGCTTCTTCACCCTGTTGCAGCCGCAGCAGTGGGGCGGACTGCAGTGCGACCCTGCGCTGTTCTTCGAGGCGACGCGTCGACTGGCGAGCGTGTGTGGTTCCACCGGGTGGGTGAGCTCAATCGTCGGCGTGCACAACTGGCATCTGGCGCTGTTCGACCAACGGGCCCAAGAGGAGGTCTGGGGCGAGGACCCGAGTACGCGGATCTCGTCCTCGTACGCACCGATGGGGGCGGGCGTGGTGGTCGACGGTGGCTACCTGGTCAACGGGTCGTGGAACTGGTCCTCGGGCTGCGACCATGCCAGCTGGACGTTCGTCGGCGGCCCGGTCATCAAGGACGGCCGGCCGGTGGACTTCGGCAGTTTCCTGATCCCGCGCAGCGAATACGAGATCAAGGACGTGTGGTACGTGGTCGGCTTACGTGGTACCGGCAGCAACACCCTGGTGGTCAAGGATGTCTTTGTGCCCCGGCACCGGTTCTTGTCGTACAAGGCGATGAACGACCACACCGCGGGAGGGCTGGCGACCAACAGCGCACCTGTCTATAAAATGCCATGGGGCACAATGCATCCCACTACGATTTCGGCGCCGATTGTCGGCATGGCCTACGGTGCCTACGCCGCGCACGTCGAGCACCAGGGCAAGCGGGTGCGCGCGGCGTTCGCCGGGGAAAAGGCCAAAGACGACCCGTTTGCCAAGGTCCGTATCGCCGAGGCGGCCAGCGACATCGACGCCGCGTGGCGCCAACTGATCGGTAATGTGAGCGACGAATACGCGCTGCTGGCTGCCGGCAAGGAGATTCCGTTCGAACTGCGCGCCCGTGCGCGCCGCGACCAGGTGCGCGCCACCGGTCGCTCAATCGCCTCGATCGACCGGCTGTTCGAGGCGTCCGGTGCCACCGCGTTGTCCAATGAGGCTCCGATTCAACGGTTCTGGCGCGACGCGCACGCCGGTCGGGTGCACGCCGCCAACGACCCCGAGCGGGCATACGTGATCTTTGGAAACCACGAGTTCGGGTTGCCGCCCGGCGACACCATGGTCTAGCTGGTCTAGGCGAAATGACAGCTACCGAGGAATTGACGTTCGAATCCACCTCGCGCTTTGCGGAAGTGGACGTCGACGGGCCGCTGAAACTGCACTACCACGAGGCCGGCGTGGGCAACGACCAGACGGTGGTGTTGCTGCACGGCGGTGGGCCCGGCGCGGCGAGCTGGACGAACTTCTCGCGTAATATCGCGGTGCTGGCGCGGCACTTTCATGTGCTGGCCGTCGACCAGCCCGGTTACGGCCATTCCGACAAGCGGGCCGAGCACGGCCAGTTCAATCGCTATGCCGCGATGGCGCTGAAGGGGCTCTTCGATCAGCTGGGGCTGGGGCGGGTACCGCTGGTGGGCAACTCGTTGGGCGGGGGAACCGCGGTCCGGTTTGCGCTCGACTACCCCGAGAGGGCAGGACGGTTAGTACTGATGGGCCCGGGGGGCCTGAGTATCAACCTGTTTGCGCCCGACCCGACCGAGGGAGTCAAACGGCTGTCGAAGTTCTCCGTTGCGCCCACCCGGGAGAACCTCGAGGCGTTCCTGCGGGTCATGGTCTACGACAAGAACCTGATCACCCCCGAGTTGGTGGATCAGCGGTTTGCGCTGGCCAGCACCCCGGAGTCGTTGACGGCAACACGGGCGATGGGAAAGTCGTTCGCCGGAGCCGACTTCGAGGCCGGCATGATGTGGCGCGAGGTGTATCGGCTGCGCCAGCCGGTGTTGCTGATCTGGGGTCGTGAGGACCGGGTCAACCCGCTGGACGGCGCGCTGGTTGCGTTGAAAACGATTCCGCGTGCGCAGCTGCACGTATTCGGGCAGTGTGGGCATTGGGTGCAGGTGGAGAAGTTCGACGAGTTCAACAAGCTGACGATTGAATTTCTGGGAGGTGGCAGATGAGCATCCGGTCGCTGGGCTATCTGCGCATCGAGGCCACTGACATGGCTGCCTGGCGGGAGTATGGACTGAAGGTCCTGGGCATGGTCGAGGGCAAAGGGGCCCCAGAAGGGGCCCTGTATCTGCGGATGGATGACTTTCCGGCCCGGCTGGTGGTCGTGCCCGGTGAGCACGACAGGCTGTTGGAGGCCGGTTGGGAATGCGCGAATGCCGAAGGCCTGCAGGAAATCCGGAACCGCCTGGATTTGGAGGGCACGCCGTACAAAGAGGCCACCGCCGCTGAGCTGGCCGATCGCCGGGTGGACGAGATGATCCGGTTTGCCGACCCTTCCGGCAATTGCCTGGAGGTCTTCCACGGTACCGCGCTGGAACACCGCCGAGTGGTCAGCCCGTATGGGCACAGGTTCGTCACCGGTGAGCAGGGTATGGGCCATGTGGTGCTGTCCACCCGCGACGATGCTGAGGCGTTGCATTTCTACCGAGACGTGCTCGGCTTTCGGCTGCGTGACTCGATGCGGCTACCGCCACAGATGGTAGGGCGGCCCGCCGACGGGCCGCCAGCCTGGCTGCGTTTCTTCGGCTGTAACCCGCGTCACCACTCGTTGGCCTTCCTGCCGATGCCGACGTCCAGCGGCATCGTGCACCTGATGGTCGAGGTCGAGCAGGCCGACGACGTGGGTCTGTGTCTGGACCGGGCGTTGCGCCGCAAGGTGCCGATGTCGGCGACGCTGGGCCGGCACGTCAACGACCAGATGTTGTCGTTCTACATGAAGACGCCCGGTGGCTTCGACATCGAATTCGGTTGTGAGGGCAGGCAAGTCGACGATCGGGACTGGATCGCCCGGGAGAGTACTGCGGTCAGCCTATGGGGTCACGATTTCACCGTAGGCGCTCGCGGCTAGCCATGAGCGCTGGGCCGGTCGATCCACGCACGTTCCGCTCCGTGCTCGGTCAGTTCTGTACGGGGATCACTGTCATCACCACTGTGCACGACGACGTGCCCGTCGGGTTTGCGTGCCAGTCGTTCGCGGCGCTGTCGCTGGACCCGCCGTTGGTGCTGTTCTGCCCCACTAAGGTGTCGCGGTCCTGGCAGGCCATCGCAGCCAGCGGCCGGTTCTGCGTTAATGTGCTGACCGAACAGCAGCAGGATGTCTCGGCGCGGTTCGGTTCCAAGGAGCCCGACAAGTTCACTGGAATCGATTGGCGCCCTTCGGAACTAGGCTCACCGATCATCGAGGGTTCGCTGGCCTACATTGACTGCACGGTGGCGTCGGTGCACGACGGCGGCGATCACTTCGTGGTGTTCGGTGCCGTCGAGTCACTGTCAGAGGTCCCGGCGGTCAATCCGCGGCCGCTGCTGTTCTATCGCGGCGACTACACCGGCATCGAGCCGGAAAAGACCACGCCGGCGCACTGGCGCGACGACCTGGAGGCTTTCCTCACCACCACCACCCAGGACACCTGGCTCTAGTAGCGCGAGCAGACGCAAAATCGCCCATTTTGCGGGCGTGTTGGGCGATTTTGCGTCTGCGTGTGTCCCGAACGTGGGAGGGGAGTTCGATGTAGGAAGAGCTTGCTGAAGCGGTGCTGTGCAAGAGATGAAGGATTGTTGGCCCTTCGGAGTCGCCCTGCGGGGGGAGGCTTTAAACCACCACATGCTGCGGAAGTGGTGACGCGACCGTGGTGAGCGATGTGGAAAAGGCACGCATGACGTGTCAGGTGGGGATCGGGAAGGCGAGCGTAAGCGATTCGCTGTTGACGTGTCGAAACAAAAACAGGTGGCATCGAAACCGGGGGGTGCAGACGATCCCGGGAGGAGTCTGGCGGGTGCCCGCTGATTGGCCAGGCGGTGTCCGGCATGAAGGCGACGCGAGCCCGGTCTGCGGCTTTTGCATGGAACGGGAGAAGGCCGGATGCGACATTGCTCGTTCGGGTCACCGGCGGGCGAGAGGGAGCAGCCCGCGCGTGGCGCGGGTGTGAGTACCGTTGCGGGTCTGGCTGGCGGACCGGCTCGTAGTAGTGAGGAAGTCTCTGTAATGGGGATGGAGCGAAGGGGCCGGGTCATCTGTGACTGTGTTCGTGGGATCAACCGGACTCGTTGGGGTCGGGGAGGAGTCGTATGGGCGAGTTGAAGTCGCCGGGCAAGCCGTTTGAGATTTCGAAATGGGCGGTCCAGGAGGCATGGGAGAAGGTCAGGGCGAACAAGGGCGCACCGGGTGTGGACGGGGTATCGATCGAGGCATTCGAGGCCGACCTGGGCAACAATCTGTACAAGGTGTGGAACCGGATGTCGTCGGGGAGCTATTTTCCGCCTCCGGTGCGGGCGGTGGAGATACCCAAGCCGCATGGCGGAGGGACCCGGATGCTGGGCATACCCACCATCGCTGACCGGGTAGCGCAAACGGTGGTGGCTGAGGAGTTGACGTCGAGGGTCGAGGTGATCTTCCACGACGATTCTCATGGTTACCGACCGGGCCGCTCGGCGCTGGATGCGGTGAAGGCATGCCGGCAACGCTGTTGGAAAACCGACTGGGTGATCGATTTGGACATCCAGAAGTTCTTCGACGACGTTTCCTGGGACCTCATGCTCAAGGCGGTAGCGGCCAACACCGATCTGCCGTGGGTGATGCTGTATGTGCGCCGGTGGTTGCAAGCCCCGGTGGCGCTGCCCGACGGCACCCTGCAGCGGCGGGACCGGGGTACCCCGCAAGGGTCGCCGGTCTCGCCCGTGCTGGCAAACCTGTTCCTGCACTATGCGTTCGACACCTGGATGGCCAGGGAATTTCCCAGCGTCCGCTTCGAACGCTATGTCGATGACGCGGTCGTGCACTGTGTCACCGAGCGCCAGGCCCGCCAGGTGCTGGCCGCGCTGCAGGGCAGAATGGTCGAGGTCGGGCTGCGGTTGCATCCCGATAAGACCCGGATCGTGTACTGCAAGGACGGCAAGCGGCGCGGTGGCTATGAGCACACCTCGTTTACGTTCCTGGGGTTCACTTTCCGGGCGCGCGGAGCGCGGACCAAAGACGGCAGGATGTTCCTGTCGTTCTTGCCCGCGATCAGCAAGGACGCCTTGACTAGGATCAGTCGGGAGGTGCGGTCCTGGCGACTGCACCGCCGCAGCGGTTCCTCCTTCGGTGATCTCGCACGATGGATCAACCCGATCGTGCGGGGTTGGCTGGATTACTACGGTGCCTTCTACCGGTCGGCGCTGTATCCCCTCCTGACACGCATCAACGCCTACCTGATGCGTTGGGTCCGTAAGAAATACCGACGGTTGCAGGGACGTCGCCAGTTCCAACAGGCATGGCAGCGGGTTACTGCACAGTACCCGCAGTTCTTCGCCCACTGGGCCTGGACCACCGCCGTCCCCGCAGTCTGGTGATCAAGATGACAAGAGCCGTATGAACCGAGAGGTTCACGTACGGATCTGTGGGAGCCGGGGGGTGCGATTCCCCCCGGCTACCCGACTCGCCGATCAGCTCAGGGGGAGTCGCCAGCGTAGGCCCGGAAACCGGGCAAATGACCGGTCGGTGGTGATCCACGTCGCGCCGTTCTCGATTGCCAGTGCGGCGTGATAGGCGTCCGGCACCGCATTAGCCCGGGCGCCTACGTCGGCGCACAGGGATTCGAAGATCCCCCAATGACGCGGCCCTGGCCGTAACGCGACGGCGGCTGGTGCGGACCGCAGCGCATGGCATGAGTCCAACGCCTGCTGCGTGGTGCTCGGCTGCCGAAATACCCGATGGTTGGTGAGCAGCCGAATAACACCGGATAGCACGAGTTCACTTATCCCCACGGGTTCGTCGCCGGTAAGCAGTCTGGTAAGCCACGTCCGGTATGTCGCGTGGTTGGGGCAGCTGTCCTCGCGGATGGCGAATATGCAGACGCTTACGTCAAGGAGCAGCATTGTCGCCGATCAGTTCGGCGAGGGCTTCCTTGTCGTCCAAGTCGACACCGGCCTGCAAGCCTCCGGTGCCGTGGGTCGGCAGGTGAAACTCGCTGTTGCCGGATCCCTTCTCGGACCGCCGCAGCATGGCCCGCAGCGCATCCTCGAGTACTGCTCCCAGCGATCGCGATGTTCTCGCGGCGAGAATCTTCGCCTCGGCGAGCAGGTGATCGTCGATGTTGACAGTGGTGCGCATGAGGACATCATCATAGCATCAGTAACAGGCATCATGATGCGTTGCTGTGTCCGGCGCCGATCCTCCGACCCGCCGGGCATTCGGCCAGATGGCGCGAGCAGCCACCGGATGGGTGAGTGTCAGCGGGCAGTTTGCCGTAGCCGCCGACACGTGTCGCTGCGAGGGCACTTTGTTTGCCGTCGACCCAGAAACTCATGTGGCAAACCACAATCGGTGCGACATAGTTGGCCGGCTGCGCGACGAACGCCCGAATACCCTGCGGTCGGTCCGACGCGGCGACGAGGTCAGAATGGCTACATGGCACTGGATCTGACCGCGTACTTCGATCGCATCAACTATCGCGGCGCTACCGATCCAACCCTGGATGTTCTGCAGGATCTGGTGACCGTGCACAGTCGAACGATTCCGTTCGAGAACCTCGACCCGCTGCTGGGGGTGCCGGTCGACGACCTCAGTCCACAGGCGCTGGCCGACAAGCTGGTACTTCGGCGCCGAGGCGGGTACTGCTTTGAGCACAACGGGCTGATGGGTTATGTGCTGGCCGAACTCGGCTATCGGGTGCGCCGATTCGCCGCCCGCGTCGTCTGGATGCTCGCGCCGGACGCGCCCCTGCCGCCGCAGACGCACACCCTGCTGGGGGTCACGTTCCCCGGCTCGGGCGGATGCTATCTCGTCGACGTCGGATTCGGCGGCCAAACACCGAGCTCACCGCTTCGCCTCGAAACCGGCGCCGTCCAGCCGACAACGCACGAACCTTATCGGCTCGAGGACCGCGTCGACGGCTTTGTCTTGCAGGCGATGGTCCGGGACACATGGCAGACACTGTACGAATTCACCACCCAGACCCGCCCGCAGATCGATCTGAAAGTGGCCAGCTGGTACGCCTCAACACACCCGGCATCGAAGTTCGTCACGGGACTGACCGCCGCGGTGATCACCGACGACGCCCGGTGGAACCTATCTGGCCGCGACCTTGCCGTTCACCGCGCCGGTGGTACCGAGAAGATCCGCCTTGCCGATGCGGCAGCGGTTGTCGACACCCTGAGTGAACGGTTCGGGATCAACGTGGCAGATATCGGCGAGCGCGGCGCGCTCGAGACGCGCATCGACGAGCTATTGGCTCGGCAGCCAGGAGCCGATGCGCCGTAAGGCTTCTTCGATGTCGCCGCTTGGCCCGGCAAACGACATCCGAACAAACGAACCCCCCCGTGCGGTGTCGAAATCGATTCCGGGTGCGATCGCAACACCGGTGTCGGCCAGCAACTTTGAGCAGAAGGCCAGCGAATCGCTGGTGAAGTCCGAGACGTCGGCGTAGACGTAGAATGCGCCGTCGGTGGGTGCCAGCCGGTCGATGCCGATGCGACGCAGACCGTCCAGCAACAGCGAGCGGTTGATCGCGTAGCTGGCCAGGTTGCCGTCGGCCTCGGCGGTCGCCTCCGGGGTGAACGCGGCCACCGCGGCGATCTGCGACAAGACCGGCGGGCAGATGGTGAAGTTGCCGGTCAGGCAGTCCACCGCGCGGCGCAGCACCGTCGGCACCAGCAGCCAGCCCAGCCGCCAGCCCGTCATCGCGTAATACTTGGAAAAGCTGTTGACTACCACCGCGTTTCGCGACGTCTGCCAGGCGCAGCTGGTTTGCGGTGCCCCCTGGTACACCAGGCCGTGGTAGACCTCATCACTGATCAACCGGACATCCGATGCGTCACACCACGACGCGATGGCCGCCAGTTCTTCGGGCGGGATGACGGTTCCGGTCGGGTTGGCCGGGCTGGCGACGACGACACCGTGCAGCGGTGGGTCGATCTCGGCCAGCATCTGCGCGGTTGGTTGGAATCGGGTCTGCGGTCCGCACGGGATCTCCACGACCTCACATCCCAGCGCTGACAGGATATTCCGGTAGCACGGGTAGCCGGGACTGGCCATCGCGACCCGATCACCGGCGTCGAAGCACGCCAGAAACGCGAGCAGAAAGCCGCCCGAGGAGCCCGTGGTGATCACCACCGCATCGGGTTCGACGGTGATGCCATGCCGGCGTTGGTAATCCGCGGCGATAGCGTCGCGCAGCTCCGGAATACCCAGCGCCACCGAGTATCCCAACTGGTTGAGATGCAGGGCGGCGGCCGCGGCCGCACGCACCGGTTCCGGAGCGCCCGCACTGGGTTGGCCCGCCGAAAGATTCACCAGATCCCCATGGGTGCGCTGGCGCTCCGCGGCCGCCAACCAGACGTCCATCACGTAGAACGGGGGAACGCCGGCACGCAGGGCGACACGATCCGTCACGGCGACTCCCACACCTCAGATTCCAAACGGCGCAGCACCTCTCGTGGCGACTCGAGCAATTGTGCACTGCCGTGCGCTCGTTTGAAATACAGGTGCATGTCGTGTTCCCAGGTGATCGCGATGCCGCCGTGCAGTTGGATGCCCTCGGCCGCCGCGGTGCTCAACGCCTCGCTGGCGGCCAGCCGCGCGGTGGCGGCGTTGGTGGGTGTGGGCGCGTGGCAGGCGTCGGCGACGACGGCCCGGGCCGCGGCGATGGTCACATACAGGTCGGCCATCCGATGCTTGAGGGCCTGGAAACTGCCGATCGGGCGGCCGAATTGCACTCGGCTCTTGGCGTATTCGACGGTCAGCTGCAGGCAACGTTCGGCGGCGCCGATCTGCTCGGCCGCCAACAGGATTGCTGCGGTGTCGGCGATTCCGGGATCGGGGCACAGCGGCTCGGTCTCTTCGGATTGCAGGCGGGCCAGCCGGCGAGTGGGGTCCATGGTGGCGACGGGCTGCGCGCTAAAGCGAGTCCACCTGGTCAGCTGCCCGCTGGTGGCGGCGACGACGATATCGGCGATGTCGCCGTTGACCACGTAGTCGGGGTCCAGCACCAGCGCGCCGATCGCGCTGCCTTGGGCAAGCTCCGTGAGTGCTTGCGCATCCGGCTTAGCTGCGGCCAGCAGCGCCAGCTCCGCCAGCGTGGTGCCCAGCAGCGGAGAAGGCACCAGCGCCCGGCCCAGCTCCTGCACGACGATCGCGGCATCGGCGAGTTCACCGCCCGCGCCGCCCAGCTCCTCCGGAATGACCAGCGCGGCGGCACCGACCTGCTCACATAGCAGCCGCCACAGCGATTCGTCGTAGCCGCGGTCGGAGGCCATCGCTGCGCGCACCGCCGCCGGGCCGGCATGCTTAGCCACCAGGGAGGCGACGGTTTCCCGTAGCATCTGCCGTTCTTCTGGGGGGGTCATAGCGCCTCCAGCACTCGCCGCCGATGCTCCTGCGGCGTACCCCAGGCCGAGTGCAACGCCTGCACCCGCAACAACCACAGCGACAGGTCATGCTCGCAGGTGAACCCGATGGCGCCGTGGGTCTGCAACGCCGAGCGCGCCGCCAGCAGAGCCGCCTCGCTCGCGGCGGCTTTGGCGGCGCTGACATCGCGCGGCTCGAGTGACACGGCCGCGCCGTAAACCAGGGGGCAGGCCAGCTCGACCGCAATGTGCACGTCGGCGAGTTTGTGCTTGATGGCCTGATACGAGCCGATCGCCCGGCCGAACTGCGTGCGCTGTTTGGCGTAGTTGACGGCGGCCTCCAGCAGCGCCTGCCCGGCGCCGACCAGTTGTGCGGCGGTGGCCAGCGCCCCGAACTCATAGGCGCGCGCCACTACGTCTTTCGGGGCCCGCCAGGCCTGGCCGGATGCCGCCACCTCATACAGCCGCCGGCTGGGGTCGACGGACCGGTGGCAATCACCCGGCGTCCCTTCGGTGACGCTGCCATCGCCCGCGAGCAGTACCAGCCCGGCGGTGTCGGCGTCGACGGCGCGCGGAACCCGCGGCGGCATGGCCACGGTGGCGATGAGCTCACCGGAAGCTAGCCCATGGCTGCGTTCAGCCTGATCATCATGAGCCAGCAGAATCGGTGCCACGGCAATGGATTCGGTGACCGGGCCGGGCACGCACCAGCGCCCGAGACGTTCGAGCGCGACAACCAGATCGACCGGACTGGCACCCAGCCCGTCGAACTTCTCCGCTACGCCCAACGCGGTGACGCCCAGGTTGGCCAACTGCTGCCACACCTTGCGGCCGGGCGCCACATCACCGGCAGCCCAAGCACGGACGACGCCGGGCAGGTCGGCGGCGCCGAGCGCCGCGTCGATGCTGGCCGCGAAGTCGCGCTGCTGTTCGTTGAGTGCGAATTCCATGGTCACTTCTTCTCGCGTGGCAGGCCCAGCAGCCGTTCGGCAATGATGTTGCGCTGGATTTCGTTGGTCCCGGCATAGATCGGGCCGCCCAGGGCGAACAGCAACCCCTCGGTCCACGGGCCGGCCAGCTCCCCATCGGCGCCGCGCAGGTCGAGCGCGGTCTGATGCAAGTGCACGTCCAGCTCGGACCAGAACACCTTGGTCACCGACGATTCCGCCCCCAGTTCGCCACCGGCGGCCAGCCTGGTCACCGTGCCGAAGGTCTGCAGCCGGTAGGCCTGCGCCTTGATCCAGGCGTCGGCGACCTGGTCGGCGAACTCCGGGGGCGAGCCGCGGTCCTTCCACAGCTGGACCAGCCGTTCGGCGGAGGCCAGGAAGCGGGCCGGGCTGCGCAGCGACATGCCGCGCTCGTTGCTTGACGTGCTCATGGCCGCGCGCCATCCGTCGTTCGGTGCCCCGATCACATCCCGGTCGGGGACGAACACGTCGTCGAGAAAGATCTCACCGAAACCGGTGTCGCCGCCCAGTTGGGCGATTGGGCGCACGGTAACACCCTTGGCTTTCAGGTCGAACATGAAATACGTGAGCCCGCGGTGCCGTTCGGCCGCGGGATCGGAGCGGAACAGCCCAAAACCCATGTCGGCGAACGGCGCCCGCGAGCTCCAGATCTTCTGCCCGTTGAGTAGCCAGCCGCCGTCGACCTTGCTCGCGGTGGAGCGCAGCGACGCCAGGTCGCTGCCGGATTCCGGCTCCGACCAGGCCTGCGCCCAGATCTGTTCGCCGCTAGCCATTTTCGGCAGGATCCGGTCAAGCTGTTCGGCTGTGCCGTGCGCGAACAGCGTCGGCGCCAGCATCGAGGTGCCGTTGGCGCTGGCCCGGCCCGGGGCGCCGGCGCGAAAGTACTCCTCCTCGAACACGATCCAGTGCAGCAGCGGCGCGTCTCGGCCGCCATACTTAGCCGGCCAGGTGATCACCGACAGGCCCGCGTCGAACAGTATCCGGTCCCAATAACGGTGTTGTGCAAAGCCTTCCGCATTGTCGTAGGACTTCGTCGGGATCGATGCGGCATTGGCGGCGAGGAACTCGCGCACCTCGGCCTGAAAGGCCAGGGTCTCGTCGTCGAAATTCAGGTCCATCTAGCCCAGCTCTCGCAGTTGTGGTTTGCTCACCTTACCGGCGGCGTTGCGCGGCAGTACGTCGACGAACCGCACCGACCGGGGTGTCTTGAAGTTCGCCAAATGTTCACGGGTGTAAGCGATCACCGATGCCTCGTCGAGGCCCGTGCCGGGGCGCACCACCACGAACGCCCGGCCGACCTCGCCCAGCCGCTGGTCGGGAACGCCGATCACCGCGGCGTCCGCGACGCCGTCCATCCGGGCCAGCACCTGCTCGACCTCGGCGGGATAGACGTTGAATCCGCCGCAGATGTACATGTCCTTCAGGCGGTCGGTGATGCGCAGGTTGCCCGCCTGGTCGACGGCACCGATGTCGCCGGTGTGCAGCCAGCCGTCGGCGTCGATGGCGGCCGCGGTCGCCTCCGGGTCGTCCAGATAGCCCACCATGACGTTCGGCCCGCGCAGCAACACTTCCCCGTCGTCCGCAATGCGCAACTCAAAGTCGGCGAACGGCCGCCCGCACGTCGTCGCAACGGTCACTGCGTCGTCCTCGGGGCGGCACATCGTGCCCATCCCGTTGGCCTCGGTCAACCCGTAGGCGGTCAGCACGATGTCGATATCAAGTTCGGACTGCATGCGCTCCACCAGCACCACCGGCACGGTGGCCGCACCGGTGACCGCGAACCGCAGCGAACTTAGGTCATAGTCGTTGCGGGCCG
This sequence comes from Mycobacterium canetti CIPT 140010059, assembly GCF_000253375.1. Taxonomy (NCBI): domain Bacteria; kingdom Bacillati; phylum Actinomycetota; class Actinomycetes; order Mycobacteriales; family Mycobacteriaceae; genus Mycobacterium; species Mycobacterium canetti. Next base: position 4,054,645 of record NC_015848.1, on the reverse strand, counting down.
GGTGGTCGAGCAGGCTCTGGTAGATGGTCGGCGGTCCGGGCAGCACGGTGATGCGGTGGCGCTCGATCGCCTGCAGCGCGCGCAGCGGATCGAACGTCACGTGCGGGATCAGCGTGGCACCGGTCTGCAGGCAGGCCAGGATGCCGGCCTTGTAGCCGAAGTTGTGGAAGAACGGGTTGATGCACAGGTAGCGGTCGTCGCTGGTGATCTTCCCGATGGCGGCCCAGGATGCCGAGGCCGACAGCGACTGCCGGTGCGCGCACAGCACGCCCTTGCTGCGGCCGGTGGTGCCGGAGGTGAACAGGATGTCGCTGACATCGTGCGGCGTGACGGCGGCGGCACGGGCTGGGACGGCATCCAGGGCCCCGGCACCCGTCGCGATGAACTCACCCCAGGACCCGTCGTCGGCTTCGACCGGCACCCGCACGACGTGCCGCAACGCGGGCAGCGCGGCCCGGTGCAGGCCGGCCGCCCGGTCGACGCCCAGGAAGAGGCCCGCCGCGAACAGCACCGGCGCACCGGCTCGGGCCAAGATGTCGGTGGCTTCTGTCGCGGTGTAGCGCGTGTTCAACGGCACCACCGCGGCGCCGGCGTGCTGGATCGCCAGGCAGGCCACCACCCAGTGCCAGGTGTTCGGCGACCAGATGGCCACCCGGTCTCCGGGTTCGACACCGAGGGCGATCAACGCCGCCGCGGCGCGGTAGACCGCGTCGCGCAGCTCGGTCGACGTGAAGCGTCGGTCCTCGGCGATCAACGCCGTGTGGTCGGGTAGCTGGCGCACGAGACGATCCAGCGCCGCGGGCACGGTGCGCAGATCGTTTATCAACGGACGCTCCTAACAAAGCAAGTGCTTGGTAGGTTAGCCTACAGGGCATGCAGGACGTCGAGGAGTTCCGGGCGGAGGTCCGCGGTTGGCTCGCCGACAATCTGGCCGGCGAATTCGCGGCACTTAAGGGCCTCGGCGGGCCGGGGCGCGAGCACGAAGCGTTCGAGGAACGCCGGGCGTGGAATCAGCGCCTGGCCGCCGCGGGGCTGACCTGCCTGGGCTGGCCGGAAGAACACGGCGGGCGGGGGCTCTCGACCGCGCACCGGGTGGCGTTCTACGAGGAATACGCCCGCGCCGACGCGCCGGACAAGGTCAACCACTTCGGCGAGGAACTGCTGGGGCCCACGCTGATCGCGTTCGGAACGCCGCAGCAGCAGCGGCGCTTCCTGCCGCGCATCCGCGACGTCACCGAGCTGTGGTGTCAGGGATATTCGGAGCCCGGCGCTGGCAGCGACCTGGCCAGCGTTGCGACCACCGCAGAACTCGACGGCGACGAGTGGGTGATCAACGGCCAGAAGGTGTGGACGTCGCTGGCGCACCTGTCGCAATGGTGCTTTGTGCTCGCACGCACCGAGAAGGGCTCGCAGCGCCACGCCGGCCTGTCGTATCTGCTGGTGCCGCTGGACCAGCCCGGCGTGCAGATCCGGCCGATCGTGCAGATCACCGGCACCGCGGAGTTCAACGAGGTGTTCTTCGACGACGCCCGCACCGACGCCGACCTGGTGGTCGGCGCACCGGGCGACGGCTGGCGGGTCGCGATGGCGACGCTGACCTTCGAGCGCGGCGTCTCGACGCTGGGTCAGCAGATCGTCTACGCCCGTGAGCTTTCCAATCTGGTCGAGCTGGCGCGGCGCACCGCCGCCGCGGATGACCCGCTGATCCGGGAGCGGCTGACCCGGGCGTGGACCGGGCTGCGCGCCATGCGCTCCTATGCTTTGGCCACCATGGAAGGGCCAGCCGTTGAGCAGCCCGGCCAGGACAATGTGTCAAAGTTGTTGTGGGCCAACTGGCATCGCAACCTGGGTGAGCTGGCCATGGACGTGATCGGCAAACCCGGAATGACCATGCCCGACGGCGAGTTCGACGAATGGCAGCGGCTATATCTATTCACCCGCGCCGACACCATCTACGGAGGATCCAACGAGATCCAGCGCAACATCATCGCCGAGCGGGTGCTCGGCCTGCCCCGGGAGGCCAAGGGATGAACCTGTCCGTAGCGCCGAAAGAGATTGCCGGACATGGACTTCTGGATGGCAAGGTGGTCGTCGTGACGGCGGCTGCGGGCACCGGCATCGGTTCGGCCACCGCGCGCCGTGCCCTGGCCGAGGGCGCCGATGTGATGATCTCCGACCACCACGAACGACGGCTAACCGAGACCGCGGCCGCGCTGTCCGCGCTGGGCCTGGGCCGGGTGGAGCATGTGGTGTGCGACGTGACGTCCACCGCCCAGGTCGACGCCCTGATCGACTCGACCACCGCCCGGATGGGCCGACTCGACGTGCTGGTCAACAACGCCGGGCTGGGCGGGCAGACGCCGGTGGCCGATATGACCGACGACGAGTGGGACCGCGTGTTAGACGTGAGCCTGACGTCGGTGTTCCGGGCCACCCGCGCAGCACTGCGCTACTTCCGCGACGCGCCGCACGGCGGGGTGATCGTCAACAACGCCAGCGTGCTGGGCTGGCGGGCCCAGCACTCGCAGTCGCACTATGCCGCCGCCAAGGCCGGGGTGATGGCGTTGACCCGGTGCAGCGCAATCGAAGCCGCCGAGTATGGGGTGCGGATCAACGCCGTCTCGCCCAGCATCGCCCGGCACAAGTTCCTGGACAAGACCGCCTCGGCCGAGCTGCTGGACCGGCTGGCGGCCGGCGAGGCGTTCGGCCGGGCCGCCGAGCCCTGGGAGGTGGCGGCCACCATCGCGTTTCTGGCCAGCGACTACTCGAGTTACCTGACTGGTGAGGTGATTTCGGTATCCTGCCAGCACCCGTGAGTGTCGCGCTACCCCAACAGCTGGCGCAGGTTGAACAACCCCGATATGGCGGTGCCCATGTTAAACAGGCCCGTGTTCAAGCCGCTCCGGACGGAGCCAAAGAGGGTGCCCGGGACGCCGATGTTGCCAATGCCCGAGGTCTGGCCGTTGATGACAGTGCCCCCGCTGGCCGTGTTGAAGAACCCGGAGACGTCGACGGCTAAGGGGCCGGTGGGGGTGTTGAAGAAGCCCGAGACGTCGGTGCCGGTGTTGCCGAAGCCCGAGTTGGTCAGGCCGCTGTCGGTAATGATCCCGAAACCGGTGTTCACATTGCCCGCATTCCACGAGCCGGTGTTGATGTTGCCCGAGTTCCCATTGCCGGTGTTGACGTTGCCGGAGTTGTCAAACCCCGTGTTGACGAAGCCCGCGTTTCCGAAGCCGGTGTTTAATTCACCCGCGTTCCCCAAGCCGGTGTTGAGGATGCTCGCGTTCCCGAAGCCGGTGTTGAGAACGCCCGCGTTCCCGAAGCCGATGTTGGCGTTGCCGGAATTCCCGACGCCCAGGTTGTTGAGGTCGCCAGGCACCAGGGTATTGGCTCCGGTGTTGAAGACGCCGATGTTGCCGCTGCCGGAGTTGAACAAGCCGATGTTGTTGGTGCCGGAGTTGCCGATGCCGATATTGCCGTTGCCGGAGTTCAGCAGCCCGGCCAGGTTGATGCCCATCTGATTGTTGCCGGTGAGCCCGATTCCGATGTTGTTGTTGCCGGTGTTGCCGAAGCCGAAGTTGTTGTTGCCGGTGTTGCCGCCACCGATGTTGCCGTTGCCGGTGTTGCCGCCGCCGGTGTTGGCGTCGCCGGTGTTGCCGAAGCCCATGTTGTTGTTGCCGATGTTGCCCAGGCCCACGTTGTTCTGGCCCGGCGTCGCCAAGAGGTTAACGTCTATGGGGCCCTGGTTGCCGAAGCCGATGTTTCCGGTGCCGACGTTGCCGGCGCCGAAGTTGTCGCTGCCTCGGTTGCCGCTGCCGATGTTGTTATTGCCGATGTTGCCGCCGCCGAGGTTGGAGCTGCCTTTGTTTCCGTTGCCGATGTTGCCGCTGCCGGTGTTGCCGCCGCCGAGGTTGGCGTTGCCCTGGTTGCCGATGCCCAGATTGGGCAGGGTGTTGAGGAACTGTTGCAGGCCGGCCGGCAACGGCAACTGCGCGGCGGCCTGCGAGGCCCCGGCGTGATAGCCGGTCATCGCCGCCACATCAGCGGCCCAGTATTCCTCGTAAAGGCTTTCAACGGCGGCGATCCACGGCGCGTTGAGCCCCAGCCAATTCGACCGAATCAACGCCAAGAACGCCTCACGGTTGGCCGCCACCGCGGCCGGAGGCACGATCGCGGCCTTGGCGGCCTCGAACACGCTGGCCACCGCCTTAGCCTGCCCGGCAGCCAGCTGGGCTTGAGCCGAGGCTGTGGTCAAAAAGCCCGCATACGGCGCCGCCGCGGCGGCCATCGCCGCCGACGCCGGGCCCTGCCACGCCTGCCCGGTTAACCCCGTGGTCACCGAGGAGAACGACGACGCGGCGGTTCCCAACTCCGCGGCCAGCCCGTCCCAGGCCGCCGCCGCCTGAAGCATCGGCGCCGAACCGGCACCCAGGTACATCCGCAACGAGTTGATCTCCGGCGGCAACACCGAAAAATGAGCCATGTTGACCTCCTCGTTACTGGCGCCGCCGCCGCACCAGGGTGATCGGCACGATCCGCGTACTCCGATTAGGCTATGACGACGCGCGGAAGAATATGCGCAATCCGCCAGAATGCCCAGAACGCTAGGCACTCTCCGCCGATACCCCAGATGTCTCCCGTGATCAGGTACTAAGCCCCTCGATCCTGCACCTGGGCCGGGCTGTGCGGGCAAGGCGTCCATCCAGCGCCAGCAACGTCGCATCTAATGCCCCGGTGAGCGAAGGGCGCATCCCTCGTACCGAATTCCCGGATTCCCACCCCATCGAGGTCGCAGCTGGCCGAGCAAGCGCTTGGTTGATAGTCTGGTCGGATGGATCGAGTGGCCGGTCAGGTCAATAGCCGGCGAGGCGAGTTGCTGGAGCTCGCGGCGGCGATGTTCGCCGAGCGCGGACTGCGCGCCACCACCGTGCGCGATATCGCCGACGGCGCCGGCATCCTATCCGGCAGCCTGTATCACCATTTCGCCTCCAAAGAGGAGATGGTCGATGAGCTGTTACGCGGTTTCCTCGATTGGCTCTTCGCCCGTTACCGCGACATCGTGGATAGCACGGCCAATCCGCTGGAGCGGCTGCAGGGCCTGTTCATGGCGTCGTTTGAGGCGATCGAGCATCATCACGCGCAAGTGGTGATCTACCAGGATGAAGCGCAACGGCTGGCGTCGCAACCCAGGTTTTCCTACATCGAGGACCGTAACAAGCAGCAGCGCAAGATGTGGGTGGACGTGCTCAACCAGGGCATCGAAGAGGGCTACTTCCGGCCCGACCTAGACGTCGACCTGGTCTACCGATTCATCCGTGACACCACCTGGGTGTCGGTGCGCTGGTATCGACCCGGTGGGCCGCTCACCGCCCAGCAGGTGGGCCAGCAATACCTAGCCATCGTGCTTGGCGGGATCACCAAAGAGGGAGTCTGAAATGCCCCGTGTCAACGACGATGCGGTGGGGGTACCACTCACTGGCAACGGGAGAGGAGCGGTTATGACAGAGGCGTACGTCATCGACGCCGTACGGACCGCGGTCGGCAAGCGGGGCGGCGCACTGGCCGGTATCCATCCCGTCGACCTGGGTGCCCTGGCCTGGCGCGGACTGCTGGACCGGACCGACATCGACCCCGCCGCCGTCGACGACGTGATCGCCGGATGTGTCGACGCCATCGGCGGACAGGCGGGCAACATCGCCCGACTGTCGTGGCTGGCCGCCGGCTATCCCGAAGAGGTCCCCGGTGTCACCGTGGACCGCCAGTGCGGATCCAGCCAGCAGGCGATTTCCTTTGGCGCGCAGGCGATCATGTCCGGCACGGCGGATGTCATCGTGGCCGGCGGCGTGCAGAACATGAGCCAGATCCCGATCTCGTCGGCGATGACCGTGGGCGAACAGTTCGGGTTCACCTCGCCGACCAACGAATCCAAGCAATGGTTACACCGGTATGGCGACCAGGAGATTTCACAGTTCCGTGGCTCGGAGCTGATCGCCGAGAAGTGGAACCTGTCCCGTGAAGAGATGGAGCGGTACTCGCTGACCAGCCACGAACGCGCGTTCGCGGCGATCCGCACCGGCCACTTCGAAAACGAAATCATCACTGTGGAAACCGAATCCGGGCCGTTCCGGGTTGATGAGGGCCCGCGGGAGTCGTCGCTGGAGAAGATGGCCGGCTTGCAGCCGCTGGTCGAGGGCGGCCGGCTGACGGCGGCGATGGCCAGTCAGATCTCCGACGGCGCCAGTGCAGTGTTGCTGGCCTCCGAGCGGGCCGTCAAAGACCATGGACTTAGGCCCCGTGCCCGCATCCACCACATCAGTGCGCGCGCCGCCGACCCGGTATTCATGCTGACCGGACCCATCCCCGCCACCCGGTACGCGCTGGACAAGACCGGGCTTGCCATCGACGACATCGACACCGTCGAGATCAACGAGGCGTTCGCGCCGGTAGTTATGGCCTGGCTCAAGGAAATCAAGGCCGACCCGGCGAAGGTCAACCCCAACGGCGGCGCGATCGCGCTGGGGCATCCGCTAGGCGCCACCGGCGCCAAACTGTTCACCACCATGCTGGGCGAGCTGGAGCGCATCGGTGGCCGCTACGGGCTGCAGACCATGTGCGAGGGCGGCGGCACCGCCAACGTCACCATTATCGAGCGGCTGTAGGCCTTCGTTGGCGCCGAGGGTGAATCTCACGACGGGTCGTCGGCGTGTCGCGTCGTGCGATTCACTGTCGGCGGGGTGTCGGTGGGTGATGCCAGGATGTGGCCATGGACGAACTTCCATGGCCCGTCCTGGGCTCGGAAGTGTTGGCCGCAAAGGCCATTCCGGAGCGGGCCATGAGACAGCTCTACGAGCCAGTCTACCCGGGCGTCTACGCCCCGGCCGGTGTGGAGCTGACGGCGCGCCAGCGCGCCCACGCGGCGTGGCTGTGGTCGCGGCGCCGCGCCGTCGTGGCCGGCAATTCGGCGGCGGCACTGCTTGGCGCGAAGTGGGTAAACCCAGCGCTTGACGCAGAGTTAGTGCACGCCAATCGAAAGCCTCCGCCGCGCATCGTCGTGCACACGGATCGATTGGCGCCGCACGAGACGGTTGCGGTTGACGGTGTCGTGGTAACCACCCCGGCGCGCACCGCCTTCGATATCGGGCGGCGCACACCCTCGCGGCTGCAGGCCGTTCAACGGCTGGACGCGTTGGCCAATTCGACCGATGTCAAGGTCGCCGACGTGCAGGCCGTCATTGCCGAACATACCGGTGCGCGCGGCCTGGTCCGCCTCCGTGCGGTGCTGCCGCTGATCGACGGGGGTGCGGAATCCCCACAGGAGACGTGGACCCGATTGGTGTTGATCGATGCCGGTCTGCCGAAGCCGCAAACACAGATCAGAGTGTTTGACGACTACGGGGACTTCGTCGCCCGCATCGACCTGGGCTACGAGCAATTGCGAGTCGGTGTCGAGTATGACGGGCCACAGCATTGGACAGACCCGGCGCAGCGGGCTCGGGACATCGAGCGGTCCACCGCGTTGCTGGATCTGGGCTGGACGATCATCAGGGTCACCAGTGAGCTGCTCCGGTACCGCCGGGGCACGTTCGTTGGCCGCGTCGATGCCGCGATGCGGGCGGCGGGATGGCGCCCATGAGCGCCGAGAGTGAACCACACGACGGCGAATCGGCGTGTCGCGTCGTCAGATTCACAGTCGGCGCAAGTATGGGGCGGCGCCACGAACCTAGGCGTCGTAGTCGACGGCGACGAATGGTGTCGTCGGGTGTGACTGGCAGGTCAGGATGTAGCCGGCATCCAGCTCCGCCTTCCGGAGGGCGAAGTTGTGGTCCATCTCGACGTTGCCCTCGATCAGTTTGGCTCGGCAGGTGCCGCATGCGCCGCCCATGCACGCATACGGCGCATCGCTGCGCAGCCCCAGCGCCCCTTCCAGAATCGAGTCGCCGGGCACCAGATCGAATGTCGCCCGCTGCCCGGACAGCGTGAAGGTGACGGTGGCTCCCGCATAGGAGGGACGGGTCGCCGGGGGCGTGTCGAACCCGTAGAACAACTCCAGGTGAATGCGCTCGGAGTCCACGCCGTGCTCGATCAGGGTCTCGCGCACCGCGGTGGCCATGGCGAGCGGGCCGCAGATGAACCATTCGTCCACACCGGCCGGCCGCAGGGTACTCGTCAGCCACCTGGTGAGTTTGTCTCGGTCGATGCGCCCGCGCAGCTCCGGGGTGTGCAGCGGCTCGCTGGAGAGCACGTGCAGGATTTCCAGCCGGTCGGCATAGCGCGACTCCAGACGATCCAGCTCGGCCCGAAACATCGTCGATTCCTTGGTGCGGTTGCCGTAGATCAGCGTGAATCGGCTTTCGGTCTCGATCTCCAGCGTGGTCGCCAGGATGGACAGCACCGGGGTGATCCCGCTGCCGGCCACCAGGCCCACATAGTGCTTGCGGTGCAACGGATCCAGCGGGGTGCCGAACCGGCCGGTCGGTGTCATCAGCTCGAGCACGTCGCCGGCCTTCAGTTCGTTGGCCGCGAACGTCGAAAACGCCCCGCCGGGAATGTGTTTGACGGCGATGCGCAGCTGGGCGCGGGTGGCCGGGGCGCAGATCGAGTAGTTGCGCCGGATGCCTTGGCCGCCCAGGTCGGTGCGCACCGTCACGTGCTGGCCCGGCTCGAATCGGAACGCGTCCCGCAATGCTTCCGGCACCGCGAAAGTCACCAGGGTGGCATCGGCGGTGATGGGATCCACCGACGCGACCGGGATGCGGTGCAGCACCGCGTGCGGCGAGCTGGAGCGGGCCGGCATCCGCACCGGCAGCAGTCGCGCGAGCCTGCCGTTGAGCTCCTTCCACTGCCGGTACTCGTCCGGATTCAGTTGCTGGCCAAAGACCGTGGAGATCGCGGCGTTGCGTTCCAGATACGCCTCCTCGTTGCGCCGCCAGGTGCGCAGGTACCGGTAGAACGGCACTGACGGGTGCAGGTGGTGCACCAAGTGGTAGTTCTGCGACAGCAGCACCGGGGTGAACAGCCACTCGGCGCCAACCCGGTTGCGGGTCGCGCGGTAGCGGTTGCTGCGCTGGGTGTCCTCCAGACCGTGGTGGGGCAGCCAGTCGAACCACCAGGCCAGCACGGTAAGGCCGATACGTTGCGGGATCAGGAAGACGATCGCCAGCGTCCAGAAGTTGCCGGTGACGATGGCGACGATCAGGCCGGTCAGGAACAGGGTCATCATCACCAGCGTCTCGGCGACCTCGGTGACCGGCCGGCTGCGGCCGCGAGGCAGGTAGTACTTGATGTAGAAGTACTCGACCATCGACCAGCGCAACGGCAGCACCCACAGCGAGCCGTGTGAGGCGAAGGTGTCCGGGTCTTGCTCGTCGTCGTTGGAATGGCGGTGGTGCTGGATGTGGATGTACCCGAAGGCCGGGAACGCGACCACCGGCCCGACGAAAAGCCACGCCAGCCGCCCGAACAGCCCGTTCACCCACCGGATGGAGCTGATCGAGTAATGCGATGCGTCATGCACGACGGTGAACATCACGAACGTGACCGCGGCGTTGACGGGGATCGTCACCCAGAACGGGATCCATCCGCTGATGTAAGCGGTCGTAGAACCGACGAACGCGGTGAGCGTGGCCAGGAAGATCCCGATCGTGGGCAGCGCGAGTCTGGGGACCGACTCACCGGGGTCCGGCAGAGGGTGGTGCGCGGCGGACTCTGGAGCCGCCTGGTCCATCTCGACGGTCGACATAGCTGCGATAGCGTACTCTGCTTGACACGCGTCAGTCACTCCACCAGCGCAGATGCGGTTTGTAAATGTGTGATGGCGTCAAGCACGATCGACTCGATCAGCTCTTTGCACGACGGTAGGTCGTCAAGAATGCCCGCTACCTGGCCCGATGCCAGCACCCCGGCCTCGGTGTTGCCGTCGACCAGGCCGGCTTTGAGCAGCATCGGGGTGTTTGCCGCCATCAGCACCTGTGACCAGGTCAATTCCTTGCCGTGGCGCATGGTCAGGCCGTCGCGGATCATCGACCGCCAGGTCATCTGCGACATCCGTCTAAACTTGCCGGCATTGCGCAGCGCGGCCGCGAAACCTCGTGCCCGCGAGCCGCTTTCCAGCTTCTCGACCAGCTCGGTGCGCAGCACCCGGTGCGGCATCCCGTCGACGCGGGTGGTGACCACGGTGCCGTCCAAGCCGGCCTGCAGGTAACGCCGTTTGACCGCGTCGGGCACGGTGGAATCCGAGGTGAGCAGAAACCGGGTGCCCATGGCCACCCCGGCGGCGCCGTAGCACAACGCCGCGGCTAGCCCGCGCCCGTCGAAGAAGCCGCCGGCGGCGATCACCGGGATGCCGGTGCCCGCCACGGCGTCCAGCACCGACGGCAACAGCAGCGTGGTGGCGACCGGCCCGGTGTGGCCGCCGCCCTCGCCGCCCTGCACGATCATCGCGTCGGCGCCCCAGGCCGCCACCTTGCGCGCATGTTTGGCCGCGCCGATCGACGGTATGACCACCGCGCCGGCTTCTTTGAGCCGGGCGATCAGCTGCTGTTTGGGTGCCAACGCGAACGAGGCCACCCGCACCCCCTCGCGGATCATCAACTCGACGCGGTCGCCCGCGTCGGCTGCGTCGGCGCGGATGTTCACCCCGAATGGCTTGTCGGTGACGGCCTTGACCTTTGTGATCGCCGCCGCCAGCTCGTCCAGCGTCATGGTGGCCGAGGCCAAGATGCCCAGCCCGCCCGCGTTGGCGGTGGCCGACACCAGCCGGGCACCGGCCACCCAGCCCATCCCGGTCTGCACCACCGGGTGCTCGATGCCGATGAGCTCGGTCAGCGGCGTACGCAGCCTCATAGCCACCGCCGACAATGCAGTGGGGGTACCACCCGCTTGCAGGGGACGAAGCGATGTGGGCGCACCTCCCGCTTGCGGGGGAGAGGAGGCGGAACAATCATGATCGTATCTCCCTGTCCCGCAACGACTTCGGATCGATTACCGCGCGGATCAGGTGCAGTTCGTCGTCGGTGGGCAGCCTGGTCTGCTCGGCCGCGTCGAGGTCATGCACCTCGAACGAGGTGGCGTCGCGGACGTCGCCGGGCGTCACCCCGGGGTGTAGGGATACCGCCCGCATGGAGTGGTCGGGGCCGCCGAAGTCGAACACGCCTAGGTTGGACACCACCCGGTAGACGTTGACGAACCGGAAGGCCGGATTGTCCGGATCCACCTTGTCGTAGCCGATGCCGGAGACCACATCGACGGCCTCGACAAAGACCCGCTTGCAGTGGTTGCCCACCCAGTAACTGGTGGCGTGGTTGATGGTGTTGCCCGGCGAGCCGCGGACGCCGAACATCTGCCGGGTCGGCCGCTGCAGCGGCCCGAACGCCGAGATGTTCTGATTGCCATAGCGGTCGACCTGATTGGCGCCCATCACCACGTGCCGGCGCCCCCAGGCCAGGGTTTCGAAAACCCGGCCGAACGGCATCCACCCCTCAATCCTGTTTGGGGCGCCCGTCTTGCCCAATGCCGGTGTGTCCGCGAGCAGCTGAGCCTCGCCGTCGGTCAGCAGAATGTCCGGCGCGAAGGTGAGCCGCGCCAGCCGCGCCCCTACCGAGGCCATGTTGGTCATGGGGCTGATCATGATTTCGCCTGCATCGCGGAACAACTCGGCGCAGGCGACGGCACACACTTCGGCTCGGGTGCTCACCGTGATGCTCCAAAGTTGTGCACCGCGGCCTGGTAGTCCGCTTCGGTGCCGGATAGGTAGGTGTGCACGAACTGCTGCCAACCCTCCTGTGTCGACGCCGCTTCGGCGTAGTGCCGCTGGAACTGCTCGTCGCGCCCGTAGTCCGGTGCGGCGGTGGTGAAGTGGGCGCCGCCGGGTGCTTCCACGATGGCGTCGACCATCATCCGGTTGACCAACAGCGCCTGCGGCGGCACCGATTTGACCAGTTCCTCGGTGGCGACGATGCGCTCCACCGACAGAAAGCGCCGCTCGGCGGCCATCAAGAAGAGATCGTCGAAGTAGGGGTCGATGCCGGTGTAGGCCGCATTGCCGTGGCTGTCACCGAGATTCAAGTGGGCGAAGGCGGCATCCAGGCGCAGTGCCGGCATGGCGATCAGTGTCTCGTACCCGCCGCCAGGCGCCGGATACGGCGACGTGACCGTCTGCAGCTCGCCTGCCCAGAACTGTGGTACCGAGCTGCCCAGCCCGGCGCGAATAGGCAGGAACGGCAGCCGTTGTGCCGCGGCCTGCAAACCGCAGCGCAGCATGCCCTCGTCCATCTCCCGGGCCTCGATCGCGCCGCTGGTGCGGGCGTGCGCGAACCACGGGTCGTAGAACGGCGGCGAGTCCAGCGAGACGAACCCGTAGTAGACCCGCTTGACCTTGCCCGCCGAGCACAGCAGCCCCAGGTCCGGCCCGCCGTAGGTGACCACCGTCAAATCGGTGACATCCGAGCGCAGGATGGCCCGCACGAACGCCATGGGCTTGCGCCGCGAGCCCCAGCCGGCGATGCCGATGGTCATGCCGCTGCGCAATTGCGCGACGGCGTCGTCAAGAGAGGTTCGTTTATCGGGCACTATGACTTCTTCACAAAGGCGTCGCGGTGCTCGTCGGCGACTCCGGCGAGGTTGAGCTCGAAGGTAAAACCTTGCTCCATCCGGTAACTCGCATTGACCCGTTGCACGTCGATGAAGTTCAGCGCCTCCTTGGCTGCGCGGATGACCCGGGTGTCTTTGGCGGCGATGTCGCGGGCCACCCGCAAAGCGGCCTCGTCCAGCTGATCGCGGGACACCACCTCGTGCACCGAGCCGAAGTGCTGCAAGGTGGCCGCGTCCACGGTGGCCGCCGTAAAGAACAGCCGTCGCATCAGGTGCTGGGGCACCAGCCGCGAGAGGTGGGTGGCCGCGCCCAGCGCGCCCCGTTCCACCTCGGGCAGGCCGAAGGTGGCGTCCTCGGAGGCCACGATGACGTCGGAGTTGCCGACCAGGCCGATGCCGCCGCCCACGCAGAATCCGTTCACGGCGGCGATCACCGGCACCGCGCACTCGTAGACGGCGCGGAATGCGGCGAAGCAGCCGCGGTTGGCGTCGATCAGCGCCGTGAAACCTTCGGTTCGTTGCATCTCTTTGATGTCCACCCCGGCGTTGAAGCCGCGCCCCTCGGCCCGCAGGATCACCGCGCGGGTGTCGGGGTTGGCGCCCGCGGCCGTCACCGCGTCGGCCAGGTCGAACCACGCTTTCGACGGGATGGCGTTGACCGGCGGGTAGTCGACGGTGACCGCGACGATGCCCGGTTCGGGCGTGGTGGAGGTGATCGGCATTGCACTCCTGCGGGTTCGCTACCTAAGCAAGCACTTGCTTGGTACGCTAGCACAGTGACTCTCGCCGAGGCAGCCGACGCCATCAATTTCGGGCTGGCCGGGCGGGTGGTTTTGGTCACCGGCGGTGTCCGCGGGGTAGGCGCGGGTATCAGCTCGGTATTCGCCGAACAGGGCGCGACCGTGATCACCTGCGCGCGACGAGCGGTCGACGGCCAACCGTATGAGTTCCACCGCTGCGACATCCGGGACGAGGACTCGGTCAAGCGCCTGGTCGGTGAGATCGGGGAGCGGCACGGCCGACTCGACATGCTGGTCAACAACGCGGGCGGCTCGCCATACGCGCTGGCCGCCGAGGCGACACACAACTTCCACCGAAAGATCGTCGAGCTCAATGTGCTTGCACCGCTGCTGGTTTCCCAGCACGCCAACGTGCTGATGCAAGCGCAGCCCAACGGTGGGTCGATCGTAAACATCTGTAGCGTCAGCGGTCGCCGTCCCACTCCCGGCACGGCGGCCTATGGCGCGGCCAAGGCAGGCCTGGAAAACCTGACCACCACGCTGGCGGTGGAATGGGCACCCAAGGTTCGGGTCAACGCCGTGGTGGTCGGCATGGTGGAAACCGAACGGTCCGAACTGTTCTACGGTGATGCCGAGTCGATCGCTCGCGTCGCCGCCACGGTGCCGTTGGGCCGGCTGGCACGACCTGCCGACATTGGTTGGGCTGCAGCGTTTTTGGCGTCCGATGCGGCGTCATATATCAGCGGGGCGACGCTCGAGGTGCACGGCGGCGGTGAGCCGCCGCCGTACCTGGGCGCCTCGAGTGCCAACAAGTGACGAGCAAAGGAGCAATGGGGTCATGGGCTTGGTCGACGGCCGGGTGGTCATCGTCACCGGAGCGGGTGGCGGCATCGGCCGCGCACATGCGTTGGCCTTCGCGGCCGAGGGTGCGCGCGTGGTGGTCAACGATATCGGTGTGGGCCTGGACGGTTCGCCGGCAAGCGGCGGCAGCGCAGCCCAAGACGTGGTCGACGAGATCCTTGCGGCCGGTGGCCAAGCCGTCGCCGACGGGTCGGACATCTCGGACTGGGACCAGGCGGCCAACCTGATCCAGGCCGCCGTCGAGACGTACGGTGGTGTGGACGTCCTGGTGAACAATGCCGGCATCGTGCGGGACCGGATGATCGCCAACACCAGCGAAGAGGAGTTCGACGCTGTCATCGCGGTGCACCTCAAGGGCCACTTCGCCACCATGCGGCACGCCGCGTCCCATTGGCGGGGACTGTCCAAGGCGGGCAAAGCCCCGAAAGACATTGACGCGCGGATCATCAACACCAGCTCTGGCGCGGGCCTCCAGGGCAGCGTGGGGCAGGGCAACTACAGCGCCGCCAAGGCCGGAATCGCGGCGCTGACGCTCGTCGGCGCCGCCGAAATGAGGCGGTACGGCGTGACCGTCAACGCGATCGCGCCGGCGGCGCGCACCCGCATGACCGAGACTGTGTTCGCGGAGATGATGGCCAAGCCGCAGGAGGGGTTCGACGCGATGGCCCCGGAGAACGTCTCACCCTTGGTGGTATGGCTGGGCAGTGCGGAGTCCCGCGATGTCACTGGGAAGGTATTCGAGGTCGAGGGCGGCATCATCCGGGTCGCCGAGGGCTGGGCGCATGGCCCGCAGGTGGACAAGGGCGTGAAATGGGATCCGGCCGAGCTGGGGCCCGTCGTCAGCGACCTGTTGGCCAAGTCGCGGCCGCCGGTTCCGGTCTATGGGGCCTAGTTATCTGCGCCGAGTGTGAACTCAGGGCGAGATTTCGGCCGTTTTCTCGCCCTGGCTTCACGTTCGGCGACGTTGGGAACGGTCAGGGTTCGCAGACCACGATCGGGATCGTGCGGTCGGTCCAGGACTGGTAGTCCTGATAACTTGGGTACATCGTGACCAACTGTGGCCAATATTCGGCGCGCTCCTCGTCGGTCGCGTCCCGCGCGGTAAGGTCCAGCACTTCCTTTTTGATCTGTACCTGAACCTTGGGGTTGGCCTTGAGGTTGAGGTACCACATCGGGTTCTTCTCCGCGCCGCCCTTGGAGGCCGCGACAATGACCCGCCCACCATCGCGCAGGAAGTAGAGCGGGTTGACCCGCGGCTGGCCGGTCTTGCGGCCGGTGGTGGTCAGCAGCGCGACCGGAATCTTCTGGAAGGTGCCGCCCAGACCCTCCCCGTCGTTGCGGCGGTACATCCAGGTATTAATCCGTGACATCCACTTGATAAAGAAGTCGCTGAGCGGCGAATTCAGAAACCGCGGCGGTGATTTCGGCATGACGCTGATCCTAGCGACCAAGGGTCGCCAAAGGCGCGGGTCCGCCTCGCTATCTAATCATCGGTCGCTTCATGTTGCAGTCACGCCGCACGGTGCCCTGCCGCAGCTAGGTTAAATCCGCTCGATGATGGTGCCGGTGGACAGGGCCCCGCCGGCGCACATGGTGATCAGCGCGAGGCTCTGGTCGGTGCGCTCGAGCTCGTGCAGGGCGGTGGTGATCAGCCGGCTGCCGGTGCAGCCCACCGGATGCCCCAGCGCGATCGCCCCGCCGTTGACGTTGACCCGGTCCATGTCGGGCTCGTGCACCCGCGCCCAGGACAGCACCACGGACGCGAACGCCTCGTTGATCTCGACGATGTCGATGTCGCCGATCTTCATGCCGGCCTTCTCCAGCACCTTCGCGGTGGACTGCACCGGGCCGTCCAGGTGGTAGTAGGGCTCGGCGCCGACGAGTGCCTGGGCGACGATCCGGGCCCGCGGGGTCAGGCCGTGCGCACGTGCCACGGCTTCGTCCATCCACAACACGGCTGCCGCGCCGTCGGAGATCTGCGACGACGTGCCCGCGGTGTGGATGCCGCCCTCGAGCACCGGTTTCAGCTCGCCTAGCCCCGCCATCGTGGTCTCGCGCAGGCCCTGGTCGCGAAAGACCAGGCGCCGCTCGCCGGTGGGCTGATTCTGCTCGTCGAGCACCGGCGCCTGGATCGGCGAGATCTCGCGGTCAAAGCGGCCCTCCGCCCAGGCCCGCTGCGCGCGTCGCTGCGACTCGAGCCCGAAGACATCCACGTCCTCGCGGGTGATGCCGCGCCGCTTGGCGATCCGCTCGGCGGCCTCGAACTGGTTCGGCAGGTCGATATCCCATGACTGCGCGCGGATCAGCGAGCGGTCCGGCCCGGCGTTGGCGCCCAGCCCGACCCGGCTCATCGCCTCGATGCCGCAGGCGATGCCGACATCGATGGCACCGGCCGCGATCAACCCGGCAATCAGATGGTTGGCCTGCTGGCCGCTGCCGCACTGGCAGTCGACGGTGGTGGCGCCGACGTGTTCGGGCAAACCGGCCGTCAGCCAGGCCACCCGGCTGATGTTGTTGGATTGCTCCCCGAACTGGGTCACGCAACCGCCGATGACCTGTTCGACGTCACCGGCGTGAAGGCCGGACTGGATGCCGGCCTTGTCGACCACCGCCTTTTGCACCGCGCCCAACAACTCGGTGGCATGCAGCCCCGACAGCCATCCGTTGCGTTTGCCGATGGGGCTGCGGGTGGCTTCAACGATGACCGGGTAACCCATGGGGCCAGGCTAGAACACGTTTCATTACTATGACAAGCAAGGTTGCTTCAATGCCTTTTGTCTGCGGTGAAGGCATGTTTTACTGGCAGAAGGTCCTCACTAGGACAGCTAGTGTCGTGGAATCACCAGTCAGTGGAGATTGCAGTAAGGAGAACTACCGTGCCCAGCCCCAATCTGCCGCCCGGGTTCGATTTCACCGACCCCGCAATCTACGCCGAACGGCTGCCGGTTGCCGAATTCGCCGAGCTGCGGTCCGCGGCGCCGATCTGGTGGAACGGGCAGGATCCTGGCAAGGGCGGCGGCTTTCACGACGGCGGTTTCTGGGCGATCACCAAACTCAACGACGTCAAAGAGATATCGCGGCATAGCGACGTGTTCTCCAGCTACGAAAACGGGGTGATCCCGCGATTCAAGAACGACATCGCGCGTGAGGACATCGAGGTTCAGCGCTTCGTCATGCTCAACATGGACGCGCCGCACCACACCCGGCTGCGCAAGATCATCTCTCGCGGCTTCACGCCACGTGCGGTCGGACGCCTGCATGACGAGCTCCAGGAGCGCGCCCAGAAGATCGCCGCGGAGGCGGCCGCCGCGGGTTCTGGAGACTTTGTCGAGCAGGTTTCCTGTGAGCTGCCATTGCAGGCGATCGCGGGCTTGCTGGGCGTGCCGCAGGAGGACCGCGGCAAGCTGTTCCACTGGTCAAACGAGATGACCGGCAACGAGGATCCGGAATACGCCCACATCGATCCGAAGGCGTCCTCGGCGGAGCTGATCGGCTATGCGATGAAGATGGCCGAGGAGAAGGCGAAGAACCCCGCCGACGACATCGTGACTCAGTTGATCCAAGCCGATATCGACGGCGAGAAGCTCTCCGACGACGAGTTCGGCTTCTTCGTGGTGATGCTGGCGGTGGCCGGTAACGAGACCACCCGCAACTCCATCACCCAGGGCATGATGGCGTTCGCTGAACACCCCGACCAGTGGGAGCTGTACAAGAAAGTGCGTCCGGAGACCGCGGCCGATGAGATCGTGCGCTGGGCAACCCCGGTCACCGCTTTTCAGCGCACCGCGCTGCGGGACTACGAGTTGTCCGGCGTACAGATTAAGAAGGGTCAGCGGGTGGTGATGTTCTACCGGTCGGCTAACTTCGACGAAGAGGTTTTCCAGGATCCGTTCACATTTAACATCCTGCGCAGCCCCAACCCGCACGTCGGCTTCGGCGGCACCGGCGCTCATTACTGCATCGGTGCGAATCTGGCCCGGATGACGATCAACCTAATCTTTAACGCCGTAGCCGACCACATGCCCGACCTCAAGCCGATCTCGGCGCCCGAGCGGCTGCGGTCCGGCTGGCTCAACGGCATTAAGCACTGGCAGGTCGACTACACCGGTAGATGCCCGGTTGCTCACTAATGGATTTCGATCCCACTGCGGAACAGCAAGCCGTCGCCGACGTGGTCACGTCGGTGTTGGAGCGGGACATCTCGTGGGAGGCGCTGGTCTGCGGTGGTGTGACGGCGCTGCCGGTGCCGGAACGTCTCGGCGGCGACGGCGTGGGCCTGTTCGAAGTCGGCGCGCTGCTCACCGAGGTGGGTCGCCACGGCGCCGTCACGCCGGCGCTGGCAACGCTGGGTCTTGGGGTGGTGCCGCTGCTCGAGCTGGCATCCGCCGAGCAACAGGACCGCTTCCTGGCCGGGGTGGCCAAGGGAGGAGTACTGACCGCCGCGCTCAACGAGCCCGGGGCGGCGCTGCCGGATCGGCCTGCCACTAGCTTTGTGGGTGGGCGGTTGTCGGGCACCAAAGTCGGTGTTGGCTACGCCGAACAGGCGGACTGGATGTTGGTGACCGCCGACAACGCCGTCGTGGTGGTGTCGCCGACGGCCGACGGTGTGCGCATGGTTCGTACGCCCACATCGAATGGTTCAGACGAGTATGTGATGACGATGGACGGCGTGGCGGTTGCCGACTGTGACATCCTGGCGGATGTAGCCGCGCACCGGGTCAATCAGCTAGCGCTGGCCGTCATGGGTGCATACGCCGACGGGCTGGTCGCCGGGGCGCTGCGGCTGACCGCCGACTACGTGGCGAACCGGAAGCAGTTCGGTAAGCCGCTGTCAACCTTCCAGACCGTGGCCGCGCAGCTCGCCGAGGTTTACATCGCCTCGCGCACCATTGACCTGGTGGCCAAGTCGGTGATCTGGAGACTGGCCGAGGATCTGGATGCGGGAGATGATCTGGGCGTCCTCGGGTACTGGGTGACATCGCAGGCGCCGCCGGCGATGCAAATCTGCCATCACCTGCACGGCGGCATGGGGATGGACGTCACGTATCCGATGCACCGCTACTACTCCACGATCAAGGACCTCACCCGGCTGCTGGGCGGGCCCTCGCATCGCCTTGAGCTCCTGGGAGCGCGATGTTCATTGACCTGACGCCGGAGCAGCGCCAGCTGCAAGCCGAGATACGGCAATACTTTTCGAATCTCATCTCGCCCGACGAGCGCACGGAGATGGAGAAAGACCGGCACGGCCCGGCCTACCGTGCGGTGATACGGCGCATGGGCCGGGACGGCAGGCTCGGTGTTGGGTGGCCGAAAGAGTTCGGCGGTCTGGGTTTTGGTCCGATCGAGCAGCAGATCTTCGTCAACGAGGCCCATCGCGCCGACGTGCCGCTGCCCGCGGTGACGCTGCAGACCGTCGGCCCCACGCTGCAGGCGCACGGCAGCGAGCTGCAGAAGAAGAAGTTCCTGCCGGCGATCCTGGCCGGTGAGGCGCACTTCGCGATCGGCTACACCGAGCCGGAAGCCGGCACCGACCTGGCGTCGTTGCGCACCACCGCCGTTCGCGACGGCGACCACTACATCGT
This sequence comes from Mycobacterium canetti CIPT 140010059, assembly GCF_000253375.1. Lineage (NCBI taxonomy): Bacteria > Bacillati > Actinomycetota > Actinomycetes > Mycobacteriales > Mycobacteriaceae > Mycobacterium > Mycobacterium canetti. The sequence continues at coordinate 4,034,874 of NC_015848.1, read as the reverse complement.
CAACGGCCAGAAGGTCTTCACCACCGGCGCACACGACGCCGACTACATCTGGCTGGCCTGCCGCACCGACCCGAATGCCGCTAAGCACAAAGGCATTTCCATTCTGATCGTCGACACCAAGGATCCCGGCTATTCCTGGACGCCGATCATCTTGGCCGACGGCGCCCACCACACCAATGCCACGTACTACAACGACGTGCGCGTGCCGGTCGACATGCTGGTCGGAAAGGAGAACGACGGCTGGCGGCTGATCACCACTCAACTCAACAACGAACGGGTAATGCTCGGCCCGGCTGGGCGGTTCGCCAGCATCTACGACCGGGTGCACGCGTGGGCGTCCGTGCCGGGCGGCAACGGGGTGACGCCGATCGACCACGACGACGTCAAGCGGGCTCTTGGTGAGATTCGTGCGATCTGGCGGATCAACGAGTTGCTCAACTGGCAGGTAGCGTCCGCCGGTGAGGACATCAACATGGCCGATGCCGCGGCCACGAAAGTCTTTGGCACCGAGCGTGTTCAGCGTGCCGGCCGGCTCGCCGAGGAAATCGTTGGCAAGTACGGCAACCCCGCCGAACCCGACACCGCCGAGCTACTGCGCTGGCTGGACGCCCAGACCAAGCGCAACCTGGTGATCACCTTCGGCGGGGGTGTGAACGAAGTCATGCGCGAGATGATCGCCGCGTCTGGCCTCAAAGTGCCAAGGGTGCCCAGGTGACCGGGGTGAGCGACATTCAGGAAGCGGTTGCCCAGATCAAGGCGGCCGGGCCCAGCAAGCCGCGCCTGGCCCGTGACCCGGTGAACCAGCCGATGATCAACAACTGGGTGGAGGCCATCGGCGACCGCAACCCCATCTATGTGGACGACGCGGCGGCTCGCGCCGCCGGCCACCCCGGAATCGTCGCGCCACCGGCCATGATTCAGGTGTGGACCATGATGGGTCTGGGCGGAGTGCGTCCGAAGGACGATCCGCTGGGACCCATCATCAAGCTGTTCGACGACGCCGGCTACATCGGTGTGGTTGCCACCAACTGCGAGCAGACCTACCACCGCTACCTATTGCCCGGGGAGCAAGTCAGCATCAGCGCCGAGCTCGGTGACGTCGTCGGACCCAAGCAAACCGCGCTCGGCGAGGGCTGGTTCATCAACCAGCACATCGTATGGCAAGTCGGGGACGAGGACGTCGCAGAGATGAATTGGCGCATCCTCAAATTCAAGCCCGCGGGTTCTCCGAGCTCGGTGCCTGAGGATTTGGATCCCGACGCTATGATGCGTCCCTCGTCGTCGCGGGACACCGCGTTTTTCTGGGATGGAGTCAAGGCCCACGAATTGCGGATCCAGCGGCTTGCCGATGGCAGCCTGCGGCACCCACCGGTGCCGGCGGTGTGGCAAGACAAATCGGTGCCGATCAACTACGTCGTCTCCAGCGGTCGCGGCACGGTGTTCAGCTTCGTGGTGCATCACGCGCCGAAAGTTCCGGGTCGCACGGTGCCCTTCGTGATCGCGCTGGTGGAGCTCGAGGAAGGGGTACGCATGCTGGGCGAGCTGCGGGGGGCCGATCCGGCTCGTGTTGCGATCGGTATGCCGGTACGAGCGACCTATATCGATTTCCCCGACTGGAGCCTCTACGCGTGGGAGCCTGACGAATGACGGTTGTTGGTGCTGTGCTGCCTGAGCTGAAGCTCTACGGAGACCCGACGTTCATCGTCTCAACGGCGCTGGCTACCAGGGACTTCCAGGATGTGCATCATGATCGAGACAAGGCCGTCGCCCAGGGGTCGAAAGACATTTTCGTCAACATCCTCACCGACACCGGGCTGGTGCAACGCTACGTCACCGACTGGGCGGGCCCGTCGGCGCTGATCAAGTCGATTGGGCTGCGGCTGGGGGTGCCGTGGTACGCCTACGACACGGTGACGTTCTCCGGTGAGGTGACCGCGGTGAACGACGGCTTGATCACGGTAAAGGTGGTGGGCCGCAATACCCTTGGCGACCACGTGACCGCGACGGTGGAACTTTCGATGAGGGATTCGTAGTGTTATCGGGTCAGGCGGCCATCGTCGGTATCGGCGCCACCGACTTTTCGAAGAACTCCGGTCGAAGTGAGCTGCGGCTGGCGGCCGAGGCGGTGTTGGATGCGTTGGCCGATGCGGGCCTGAGCCCGACCGATGTCGACGGGCTGACCACGTTCACGATGGACACCAACACCGAAATCGCCGTGGCGCGTGCGGCCGGCATCGGCGAGCTGACGTTCTTCTCCAAGATCCACTACGGCGGTGGCGCCGCATGTGCGACCGTGCAGCACGCCGCTATGGCAGTGGCCACCGGGGTGGCTGACGTCGTGGTGGCGTATCGGGCATTCAACGAACGATCCGGCATGCGGTTCGGTCAGGTGCAAACTCGTTTGACCGAGAATGCCGACTCCACCGGGGTGGACAATTCGTTTTCGTATCCGCACGGGCTCTCCACGCCCGCCGCGCAAGTGGCGATGATCGCTCGCCGGTACATGCACCTGTCTGGTGCGACCAGCCGGGACTTCGGTGCTGTCTCGGTGGCCGACCGCAAGCATGCCGCCAACAACCCCAAGGCGTACTTCTACGGCAAGCCGATAACCATTGAGGACCACCAGAATTCGAGGTGGATCGCCGAGCCGCTGCGGCTGCTGGACTGCTGCCAGGAGACCGACGGCGCGGTCGCGATCGTGGTGACGTCAGCTGCGCGCGCACGGGACCTCAAGCAGCGCCCGGTGGTCATTGAGGCGGCTGCGCAGGGCTGCAGTCCAGACCAGTACACGATGGTCAGCTACTACCGGCCGGAACTCGACGGCCTGCCCGAGATGGGCCTGGTGGGCCGGCAGCTATGGGCGCAGTCGGGGCTGACGCCGGCCGATGTCCAGACCGCAGTCCTCTACGACCACTTCACGCCGTTTACCCTGATTCAGTTGGAGGAGTTGGGATTCTGCGGCAAGGGCGAAGCGAAAGACTTCATCGCCGACGGCGCGATCGAGGTGGGCGGGCGGCTGCCCATCAACACCCACGGCGGTCAACTCGGCGAAGCCTACATCCATGGCATGAACGGCATCGCGGAGGGGGTGCGGCAGCTGCGCGGCACCTCGGTGAACCCGGTGGCGGGCGTCGAGCATGTGCTCGTCACCGCGGGCACCGGGGTGCCTACGTCCGGGCTGATCCTGGGTTAACTACCACACCAGGTTGCCGTGGCTGAAATAAGGGCCGGCGGTGGGGGCGTACTGTGAGTAGCCCGCGTCGACGAGCGGCTTCAGCACGTTGTTCAGCCCGCCGACGATCCAGTCTGGGACACCGATCTGCTTCAGTGGCAACAGCAACGGCAGCGTGGGCGACGGAATCATGTACGTTGTCGTGGTTCCGCCCAGTGAACTCGTGACAGCGGCGATCTCTATCCCCTGTTGTGGTGCGGCGTAGGCGGTCAGATCGTGAAAGTAAGCCGCGCCCATCAGTGCGTTGGCGCCGGCCAACAGGTTCCACGGACGGTCGGGCGGATCGGCCCAGATATCGTACTGGCTATAAACCACGCTGGTGTTGTACTGGCTCTCGGGCGCATTCCCCACGGTGTACCCCGCGATTGGAATGGTGGTGCCAACGGGCAGGTAGGTCTGGGCAAGACCGCGTTCCGGGCCGGCGAGCTCGACGAATGTGAGCGCGCTCGAGGGTGGCGCGTTGGGGTCGGTGGCCAGATAGGCAAGTTCGCGGTCGATGACCATGCTGCCCATCGACAGTCCGGCCACCGTCACCGGCTGACCGGAGGCCGTGGCGGCCAGGATCTCGTTGTGCAACATCTGCTGACCGATAGCGATGGACTGGTTGGCATCGACGGCGCCAAGAGAGCCGCTAAGGACCCCGATGGTGGCCGGATAGCTCACCACTTCTGGCGTGGTGCCCGGAAACCAGTTCGTGCCGATCGCGGTGTTCAGCTCGGCATAACGCGCCGCCAGTAGCCTTCCGATGAACGGCAGTAACGTCGCTGCATGCACCGGAGATGCGCCGGGGACGGTAATGCGTGTCGTCGTTGAACTCGGGTTAGCGAGTTCCGTGTTTGTGCTGTCGGAGTGTTCGCCGCCCAACCGCCTGGGCAGCTCATGTAGCAACTGCTGCCACGGCCGCAACCGCGCCCCGACCGCCGAGGCCACCGCATGGTAGTTCAACATCGCGACAACATCCTGAGCCCACATCTGCTCGTAGATGGCCTCGGCGGCCGCAATCGCCGGGGTGTTCTGCCCGAACACATTCGACCCCGCCAACCAGGCCACGAGGGTGCGGTTCGCCGCGACCAGCGCCGGGTGCACGGTTGCGGCGAACGCCGCTTCATAGGCCAGCGCCATCGTCTGAGCCTGGCTGGCTGCTCCCTCTGCCTGGGTGGCCGCCGCGGCCAGCCACCCCGTATGGCGGGCGGCCAGCGCCGCCATCATCCGAGACGACGGCCCTTGCCACCAACGGTCCGCCAGGCCGGAGCACACCGACTCGAACGAGGCCGCCGCCAACCACAGTTCGGCGGCCAACTCATCCCAGGCCGCCGCGGCCGCCGATAGCGACCCGGGCCCCCCACCCGCGTACATCCGGGCCGAATTCACCTCTGGTGACAACGTCAAGAAATCCGCCATGACAACATCCCGCCGGCTCGGCCCAACCGCCGCGCCACCACTGCGACGGCCCCGTCACCGCAGACCATAGCAGCAATGTCATGTCGACTTCGGCGAAATCCGCAGTCTCACCAAACCTTTAGCGCCGACCGCACCGCTATGCCGGCACCAGCTCCACTCCGCTGAGCACCACAGCGTTGTCACGGGTGGGTGCGACGACACTGGCCACCAGGCGGCGGCCGTCCTTCCACACGTTGACCGTGAGCGTCTCGCCCGGGTACGCCACGCCAGCAAAGCGTGCGCCGTAGCCGGCCACGGCCGTCGCATCGGAGTCCAGCAATGCATCGACGATCGCCTTGCAGGTCATCCCATAGGTGCACAGGCCATGCAGAATAGGCCGGGGAAAGCCTGCGGCAGCGGCGAATTCGGGATCCGAGTGCAGCGGGTTGCGGTCGCCGCAGAGCCGGTAGAGCAGCGCTTGCTGCGGCAGAATCGGCATCGCGACCTGCAGATCGGGCGCCCGCTCCGGCGCGACATCTGATCCCGACGGCCCGCGCTTGCCGCCGAATCCGCCTTCGCCACGGGCATAGATCGACCGCTTCTGCGTCCACAGCAGCAAGCCGTCCGGTGTGGTCGCCGTCGTTTCGCTGCAGATTACCGCGGCTTTGCCCTTGTCCCAGATGTCGGTGAACCGGGTGACCGCCCTGGCCGAACCCGACGGCGGCAGCGGGGCGGGAACCTCGACTCGCTCGCTGGCGTGCAGCACCTTGCTGAGCTCGATATCGATGCCCGGAAACTGGACGGTCGGTGGTGTGGTGAGGTGGAAGGTGGCCGCGACGTTGCCGAACGTCGGCAACACCTGCGGTGTATCGTCCGCCAGATAACTCAGCTCACGGGGGTTCATCGGATCAGAGCCGGCGCCCAGTCCCAGCTGGTAGAGCTGCACATCGGTACTGGTCCAAGAGAATTCGACGGGCGGTAGCTGTGCACCCAGCGCGACGTCCAAGTCGATGGGCATATCAGCGCTTTCCCGCCTGATCGGCAATGTGCAGCGCCGCCAGGTACCCGAACGTCATCGCCGGGCCTATCGTGCCGCCCGGACCAGGGTAGGTGTGTCCCATCACTGGGGCACTGACATTGCCTGCAGCGTAAAGGCCGTCGATGATGCTGCCGTCGTCCCGCAGAGCACGTCCGTTGACATCGGTGCGGATACCGCCCTTGGTCCCCAGGTCGCCCGGAACCATCTTGGCGCCATAATAGGGCGGGTGGCCGACCTCGCCGAGGTTCGGATTGGGCTTGTTGGTCGGGTCGCCGTAGTAGCGATCGTAGGCACTTTCCCCGCGGTGGTAGTCCTCGTCGACACCGGACCGGGCGAATGCGTTGAAACGCTGGACGGTGGCAGTGAGTTCGTCCGCGGGTAGACCGGCCTTGCCGGCCAGCTCCGCAAGGGTATCGGCCTGGACGATGACGCCGGAATCCAGCCACCTGCTCGGAATGCGTTGCCCTGGTTGTAGTCCCGCGAAGATGTAGCGGTCCCGGTATCGCTGGTCGAACACCAGCCACGCCGGAATGTTCTCGCCCGGTCCGGGCCCCTGGCCGTGTTCGCCGCCGTACATATGATGACAGGCTTCGACGTATGGCATCGATTCGTTCATGAATCGCTTGCCTGACATGTTGACGATGATCGAACCGGGAGAGTTGCGCTCCGAGAGCGCGAACCATGGTTTGCCGACCAGCGGTACCGTCGGGCCCCACCAAGCGTCATCCATCAGATCCAGTGCTGCGCCGAGCTTTTCGGCGGCGAGAATGCCGTCACCGGTATTGGCGCTGGCGCCCACGGTCCACTCGGTGGTGATGGGTGCCCGCTGGTACTTGATTCGCATCTGCTCGTTATGCTCGAAACCACCACAGGCCAGGATCACGCCGCGGCGAGCCCGGATCAGCTGCGGCTCAGCGGATTCCGCCTCGTGGGAATCGCGGACGTATACCCCGGACACGACGCCATTTTCGACGAAAAGATCGGTGAAGGCGGTGTTGAGTTCGACCGGCACTCCGGCGCGCTGCAACCCGATCCGCAACGGCCCAATGAGGGCTCGACCCATGCCGACCAGGTTCTTACCTGTTGCCTTCGCCCACATCGTGCGGGCGCCGACCTTCATGCTGCGCAGCACGCCACGGGGGTGACGTTTGAGCTGATTGAGGCGAACGTAGTCCTGCTGCATCACAACCACATTGAGCGGAACCTTGCCATACGCGGGCTCCAGCCCGGCCATGTCGGCACCAAGCTTGCGCGCGTTGAACGGTTTCGGCTCGATCGAACGTCCGCCCGGGCGGCCGCCCGGAGCCTCGGGGTAGTAGTCGGAGTAGCCGGGTACCCAGCACATCTTCAGCGGCGTGTGCTTCAGCACGAACGACAGCATCTCGGGCCCGCGGTCGAGGTAAGCATCGATGCGTTCCGGCTCGACGATTTCGCCGACGATGCCGTGCAGATAGGTGCGTGCCGCCTCCGGTGTATCTCGAACGCCGCGGCGCTTGAGGACCTCGTTGTTGGGGATCCAGACGCCGCCGCCCGAGCGTGCGGTGGAGCCGCCGTAGTGCGGGGCCTTCTCGACGACTACCGTCGAGAGACCTCGGTGAGCGGCGACCAGCGCAGCAACCATGCCGGCGGCGCCGCTGCCGACCACCACGACGTCGAACTCCTGCACAGTCATGTAGAACACGTTATAGAATTGCTCGGGTCGGGCGCTACTGGCCCGGTCACGCCTACGAGGGGACTTCGCCGAATGCTCCGTGATGCCACCCGTGATGAGCTGGCCGCCGACCTAGCACAAGCCGAGCGAAGCCGCGACCCGATCGGTCAACTGACCGCCGCCCATCCCGAGATCGATGTCGTCGACGCCTACGAGATCCAGTTGATCAACATCCGGCAGCGGGTGGCCGAGGGTGCCCGCGTGGTGGGTCATAAGGTCGGGCTGTCGTCGCCGATCATGCAGCAGATGATGGGGGTTGACGAACCAGACTACGGACACCTGCTCGACGACATGCAGGTGTTCGAAGACACGCCGGTCCAGGCGTCCCGGTACCTGTCTCCGCGGGTTGAGGTGGAGGTGGGCTTCATCCTGGCCGCCGACCTACCGGGTGCGGGCTGCACCGAGGACGACGTGCTGGCGGCCACCGAGGCCCTGGTGCCCGCCATCGAGCTGATCGACACCAGGATCAAGGATTGGCAGATCAAGATCTGCGACACCATCGCCGACAACGCCTCGGCGGCGGGCTTCGTGTTGGGCGCGGCCCGGGTGCCGCCGGCCGATCTTGACGTCAGGGCGATCGATGCGAAGCTGACCCGCAACGGCGAGGTGGTGGCCGAGGGCCGCAGTGATGCGGTGTTGGGTAACCCGGCGACCGCGGTGGCTTGGCTGGCCGGCAAGGTCGAGAGTTTCGGCGTGCGGCTGCGCAAAGGCGACATCGTGTTACCCGGGTCATGCACGTTCGCGGTCGAGGCGCGGGCCGGCGACGAGTTTGTCGCCGACTTCACCGGGCTGGGTTTGGTCCGGTTGTCGTTCGAATAAGGGGAGCAACATGCCGTCCAAGGCAAAAGTGGCGATTGTCGGGTCGGGAAATATCAGCACCGATCTGCTGTACAAGCTGCTGCGATCGGAGTGGCTGGAGCCGCGCTGGATGGTGGGCATCGACCCGGAGAGCGATGGCCTGGCGCGCGCGGCCAAGCTGGGTTTGGAGACCACCCACGAGGGGGTGGACTGGCTGCTGGCGCAGCCCGATAAACCCGACCTGGTGTTCGAGGCAACCAGTGCCTACGTGCACCGGGACGCGGCGCCCAAGTACGCCGAGGCCGGGATCCGGGCCATCGACCTGACGCCGGCGGCGGTGGGTCCGGCGGTGATCCCGCCGGCGAACCTGCGTGAGCACCTGGACGCGCCGAACGTCAACATGATCACCTGCGGGGGACAGGCGACCATTCCGATCGTGTACGCGGTGTCTCGGATCGTGGAGGTGCCCTACGCCGAGATCGTGGCGTCGGTGGCTTCCGTTTCAGCGGGACCGGGCACGCGCGCCAACATCGACGAGTTCACCAAGACCACCGCCCGTGGGGTCCAGACCATCGGCGGGGCCGCCCGCGGCAAGGCGATCATCATCTTGAATCCCGCCGACCCGCCGATGATCATGCGCGACACCATCTTTTGCGCCATCCCCACCGACGCCGACCGCGAAGCGATCGCCGCCTCCATCCACGACGTCGTCAAAGAGGTGCAGACCTACGTGCCTGGATACCGGCTGCTCAACGAACCGCAGTTCGACGAGCCGTCGATCAACTCGGGCGGGCAGGCGCTGGTCACCACGTTCGTCGAGGTTGAGGGCGCCGGGGATTACCTGCCGCCCTATGCGGGCAACCTGGACATCATGACCGCGGCGGCCACCAAGGTGGGCGAGGAGATCGCCAAGGAGACGCTGGTTGTAGGAGGAGCGCGATGACCGATATGAGGGACGTCCGCATCACGGACACCTCGCTGCGGGATGGGTCACACCACAAACGCCACCAGTTCACCAAGGACGAGGTCGCCGCCATCGTGGCCGCCCTGGACGCGGCCGGGGTGCCGGTGATCGAGGTGACCCACGGGGACGGCCTGGGGGGCTCCTCGTTCAACTACGGCTTTTCCAAGACCCCCGAGCAGGAACTGATCAAGCTGGCCGCACAGACCGCCAATGAGGCCAGGATCGCGTTTTTGATGCTGCCCGGGGTGGGCACCAAGGACGACATCAAAGAGGCGCAGGACAATGGCGGGTCCATCTGCCGGATCGCTACCCATTGCACCGAGGCCGACGTGTCGATTCAGCATTTCGGCCTGGCCCGCGAACTGGGTCTGGAAACCGTCGGGTTTTTGATGATGGCCCACACCATTGCACCGGAGAAGCTGGCCGCGCAGGCCCGCATCATGGCCGACGCCGGCTGCCAGTGTGTCTACGTCGTCGACTCCGCCGGTGCCCTGGTGCTCGACGGCGTGGCCGACCGGGTGTCGGCCCTGGTCGCCGAGCTCGGCGAAGACGCCCAAGTGGGCTTCCACGGGCACGAGAACCTCGGCCTGGGCGTGGCCAACTCGGTGGCGGCGGTGCGCGCGGGCGCCAAGCAGATCGACGGGTCCTGCCGGCGTTTCGGCGCCGGGGCGGGTAACGCGCCGGTCGAGGCGCTGATCGGGGTGTTCGACAAGATCGGCGTCAAGACCGGCATTGATTTCTTCGACATTGCCGACGCCGCCGAGGACGTGGTGCGCCCGGCCATGCCGGCCGAATGTCTGCTTGACCGCAACGCGTTGATCATGGGGTATTCCGGGGTCTACTCCAGCTTCCTCAAGCATGCGGTCCGCCAGGCCGAGCGCTACGGCGTGCCGGCGTCGGCGCTGTTGCACCGGGCCGGTCAGCGCAAACTCATCGGTGGCCAGGAAGACCAGCTCATCGACATCGCGCTGGAAATCAAACGCGAGCTGGATAGCGGTGCGGCCGTAACGCATTGACGACACCGCTGGTTCGCGGATTTCACGGAAACGCAGATGGTCCGACCCGGTTTGTCCTACGGTCTTGACTGATTGTCAGGTCGGGAAGGGACGGGGTCATGAACTATGCGGTATTGCCGCCGGAGCTTAATTCGTTGCGGATGTTCACAGGTGCAGGTTCGGCGCCGATGTTGGCGGCGGCGGTGGCCTGGGACGGGCTGGCCGCAGAGTTGGGGTCTGCGGCGTCCTCGTTTGGGTCGGTGACCTCGAGCTTGGCAAGTCAGGCGTGGCAGGGGCCGGCGGCGGCGGCGATGGCGGCGGCGGCGGCACCGTATGCGGGATGGTTGAGCGCTGCGGCGGCCCGGGCCGCGGGGGCGGCGGCCCAGGCCAAAGCGGTGGCCAGCGCGTTTGAGGCGGCACGGGCGGCGACGGTGCACCCTTTGGTGGTGGCGGCCAACCGCAGTGCGTTTGCGCAGTTGGTGATGTCGAATTGGTTCGGGTTGAATGCACCGCTGATTGCGGCCGTTGAGGGCGCCTACGAACAGATGTGGGCCGCGGATGTGGCCGCGATGGTGGGCTACCACTCCGGGGCCTCGGCGGCGGCCGAGCAGTTGGTGCCCTTTCAGCAGGCGCTGCAGCAGCTGCCGAACCTGGGTATCGGCAATATCGGCAACGCCAACCTGGGCGGCGGCAACACCGGCGACCTGAACACCGGCAACGGCAACATCGGTAACACCAACCTGGGCAGCGGGAACCGGGGTGACGCGAACCTGGGCAGCGGCAACATCGGCAACTCCAACGTGGGCGGCGGCAACTTCGGCAACGGCAACTTCGGCAGCGGCAACGGGAGGGCGGGACTTCCAGGCAGCGGGAACGTCGGCAACGGGAACCTCGGCAACAGCAACCTGGGCAGCGGCAATACCGGCAACTCCAACGTCGGGTTCGGGAATACCGGCAACAACAACGTCGGCACCGGAAACGCCGGCAGCGGCAACATCGGCGCCGGGAACACCGGCAGCAGCAACTGGGGCTTCGGCAACAACGGCATTGGCAACATCGGTTTCGGCAACACCGGCAACGGCAACATCGGCTTCGGGCTCACCGGCAACAACCAGGTGGGCATCGGTGGGCTGAACTCGGGCAGCGGAAACATCGGCTTGTTCAACTCGGGCACCAACAACGTCGGTTTCTTCAACTCCGGCAACGGCAACCTGGGTATCGGCAACTCCAGCGACGCGAATGTGGGCATCGGAAACTCGGGGGCCACCGTGGGCCCGTTCGTGGCGGGCCATAACACCGGTTTCGGGAACTCGGGTTCGCTCAACACGGGCATGGGAAACGCCGGGGGCGTGAATACCGGTTTCGGAAACGGCGGCGCAATAAACCTCGGCTTCGGGAACTCGGGCCAGTTGAATGCGGGCAGCTTCAACGCGGGCAGCATCAACACGGGCAACTTCAATTCCGGACAAGGCAATACCGGTGATTTCAACGCCGGCGTCAGAAATACCGGCTGGTCAAACTCGGGCCTCACTAACACCGGCGCCTTCAACGCGGGTTCGCTCAATACCGGGTTCGGCGCCGTCGGCACCGGCCCCGGCCCGAACTCGGGTTTCGGCAACGCCGGCACGAACAACTCGGGCTTTTTCAACACGGGCGTTGGCAGCTCGGGGTTCCAGAACGGGGGCAGCAACAACTCGGGCCTGCAAAACGCGGTCGGCACCGTCATCGCGGCGGGTTTCGGAAACACCGGCGCCCAAACGGTGGGTATCGCAAACTCGGGCGTCTTAAACTCCGGATTCTTCAACTCGGGCGTCCACAACTCGGGCGGCTTCAACAGCGAGAACCAGCGGTCGGGGTTCGGGAACTGATTTCGCTTTGGTGCGGTATCGAATGCCATAACCGGTGGGGACCCGCTCCAAGCGCGGTTGCGCTACTACTGCAGTCCCAGTTCGTTGGTGTTGGAAGCGCAATGCGCGACGGTCAAGGTGCGCCGCCATCACGCACTGATGTCACCCGCCCGAGAGTGGACGTGTCATCACGGTCAGCCGTACGCCGTATCGGGGCACCACGCCAGCCCGTCCGGCCCCCGAGGCTGGCATCCCGGGCAGTCCAGGCACTCCAGCGGCGGGGGCGTCGCCGCCGGGCAGTGTGGTCATTGGGGTGGCATCGAACGCCCTGACGGTGGTGACCGCGGGCGCCTTCCAGGCGGGCGGCACCGACATTTGCCCGATGGTACCCGCGCCGCGCATCGCGGCCGAAACTTCGCCCGGGCCGCGTAGTGCTCCGTCCGATAGTGACTTGGCCATGCTGGTCAGCGGCGCGAGGAACGCCGGGGCGATGTCGGCTGGTGGGGGAGCGGCCGCCGCAGCCGCGCTCCCTAGCTCGGGCAAGATCCCCAAATTCTTCTCGGCCCCAATGATGCCGGTACCCATCGAATTGATGTTGTTGATCGAGCCGATCGTTGCGTACCAAGCCAGTAGGCCGTCGAGCAAACAGAACTCGTCCCCGACGATGCTCGGGAAAGGTATCGCATTGACGATTTCGCCCGCCTCCAGGAAAAAGGGTGTCAGCTCGGGCGCGATCGGCAGCAGCAGTATTCCGATTTCTTCCAGGAGGTTTCCCAGCCAGTTGCCGTCGGCGGCGCCGGCGTTGGCGGTCGCGCGGCTGACTTCGGCGCTTTGCGCCGGCAGACCGGCTGAGTTGGTGTCTTGCTGCGGGGAGGTAAATGGTGTCAAAGTCCGCGCTGCCGCCGAGGTGGCCGCGTAGTCGTACATGGCGGTGGCGTCCTGTTCCCACATCTCGGCGTACTGGGTCTCCAGGGCCGCAATCGCCGCGGTGTTCTGGCCGAAAAAGTTGGTCGCTATCAGCGATAGCACCTGTGCACGGTTGGCCATGATTGCCGGTGGCGGCACCGTCATGGCGAACGCCTGCTCAAATCCGGTCGCGGCCGCGGTGATCTGGGTGGCCGTCTGCCTTGCCTGCGCGGCGGTGGTGGTCAGCCACTCAACATACGGGGTGACCGCCGCACCCATCCTCACAGACGATGGACCCAGCCATTGCCAGCCGGTGAGGCTGGCGATCACCGAGCGGTAGGTCTCCGCCGCCGACTGCAATTCCGCCGACACCTGATCCCAGGCGGCGGCGGCGGCCCACAACGAGCCCGCTCCCGGCCCGCTATACATCCGTGTCGAGTTGACTTCCGGCGGAAGCATCGCGAAATCCATGAACATCTGCGAATGCCTTTCCCTAGCTGGTCGCGGATAGGCCGGGCTGCCGTCAGTGCTGAGATCGCAACGGCAGGCGCGTCATTGGGTGGCTGTCGCGGATGCAGACTTCGTTAGCCGCCGCTGGACGGTCAGTAGAGTTCCGCATCGCGACACCCTTTCCGGCGCATCTCACGGACCGGGTCTCGACCAGCCTCGCGTCAATCCACGCCGCTACGAATACACATATAGCGGACAATATACTGCTCAGACTGTCGTATAACGCAACAATAAGCTAGATCAATAATGGGTAGCTCGTGCGCAGGGCTCTGGAAGCGAGCGGGCTTTGTCTTCAATTGCCGTAAATGACGGGGGCAGATGTTCGCCATTGACGCAAAACAGGAACACGTTCTAGTGTCGAAGTCGTGTACTCCGACCCGCTGCGCGAGGCGATCGCAGAAGCCGAGCAGCTGGTAGCCGCCGCCCCGCACATCGAGACTGAAGCCGACCTGCTCGAAGGGCTGCAATACCTGGCCGGCTGCATCGCGGGCTGCATGCACCTGGCCTTCGACTACGAGCGTGACCACCCGTTCCTGCAGTCCGGAACAGGGCCGTTCACGAAGATGGGCCTGGACAACCCCGACACCCTCTACTTCGGCACCCGGCTGCAGGCCAACCGCGACTACGTGGTCAGCGGACGGCGCGGCACCACCACCGACCTGAGCTTTCAGCTGCTCGGCGGCGAGTACACCGACTATAACGTGCCGGCCAGCCAGGCCGCGTTCGACGACCGTGAGCTCGACATCGCCGCGGACGGCAGCTTCGAATGGCGGTTGCGGCCCAGCGCTCCCGGGCAATTAGTGATCCGTGAGGTGTACGGCGATTGGTCACAACAGCGCGGCACGCTGGCCATCGCCAGGCTGGACACCGTCGGCACCGCGCCGCCGCCGCTGACTCGCGAGCTCATGGAAAAGCGTTATGCCACAGCGGGATCCCAGCTTGTGAACCGGGTGAAAACCTGGTTACAGTTTCCCCAGTGGTTCTACCTCAATATCCCGGTTAACACCATGGTGGCGCCTCGGTTGACTCCCGGTGGCCTGGCCACCCAATACTCGTCGGCCGGTCATTTCGAGCTGCGGCCGGGTCAAGCGCTGGTGATCACGGTGCCGGTGAGCGACGCCCCCTACTTAGGGTTTCAGTTGGGCAGCATGTGGTACATCTCGCTGGACTATATCAATCATCAGACCTCGTTGAATGCCAGCCAGGCCCAAGCGGACCCGGATGGCAAGGTGCGCATCGTGGTCGCCGAGCAGAATCCGGGTGTGACCAACTGGGTGGAAACGCTCGGCCATCGGCGCGGCTTTCTGCAGTTCCGCTGGCAGCGGGTATCCCGTGAGCTCACCGAGGCCGATGGGCCCACCGTCGAACTGGTCGACTTCGACGCCATCCCGGCGGCACTGCCGCATTACCAGCACAACAAGATTTCCGAGGATGATTGGCGGGCGCGAATTGCGTTGCGTCAACGGCAAATCGCGACCAGGATGCTGGGATGACCGGGATGCTCAAGCGCAAGGTGATCGTCGTCAGTGGCGTCGGACCGGGGCTGGGCACGACGCTGGCGCACCGATGTGCGCGAGACGGCGCCGATCTGGTGCTGGCTGCGCGCAGCGCGGAGCGTCTCGACGACGTCGCCAAGCAGATCATCGACACCGGGCGACGGGCGGTGGCGGTGCGCACCGACATCACCGACGACGACGACGTAAGCAACCTTGTGCAGGCCACGCTGGCGGCGTACGGCAAGGCCGACGTGCTGATCAACAACGCGTTCCGGGTGCCATCGATGAAACCATTGGCCGGCACCACATTTGAGCACATCCGTGACGCGATAGAGCTCAGCGCGCTGGGGACGCTACGACTCATCCAGGCGTTTACGCCCGCGCTGGCGCAGTCTCACGGCGCGATCGTCAACGTCAACTCCATGGTGATCCGGCACTCGCAGCCGAAATACGGCGCCTACAAGATGGCCAAGTCCGTACTGCTAGCTATGTCGCATTCGCTGGCCACGGAACTGGGCGAGCAGGGAATTCGCGTCAATTCCGTTGCACCCGGCTATATCTGGGGTGACACGCTGAAAAGCTATTTCGACCATCAGGCCGGCAAATACGGCACTACCGTGGATCAGATCTATCAGGCGACCGCGGCAAACTCCGATCTCAAACGGCTGCCAACCGAAGACGAGGTGGCCTCAGCGATTCTTTTCCTGGCCAGCGACCTGGCCAGCGGCATCACCGGGCAGACCCTGGACGTCAATTGCGGGGAGTACCACACGTAATGACTCGGCGTCCCGATCGGAAAGATGTGGCCACCGTCGACGAACTGCACGCATCGGCTACCAAACTGGTGGGTCTCGACGATTTTGGCACCGACGACGACAACTACCGTGAGGCGCTGGGTGTGTTGCTGGACGCTTACCAGGGCGAAGCCGGCCTCACCGTGTTGGGCAGCAAGATGAACCGGTTCTTCCTGCGCGGTGCGCTGGTGGCCAGGCTGCTGTCCCAGTCCGCGTGGAAGCAGTATCCGGAGCACGTCGACGTTGCCATCAAACGGCCTATCTTCGTCACCGGGTTGGTGCGCACCGGAACCACTGCGCTGCACCGGCTGCTGGGCGCCGACCCGGCCCACCAAGGCCTGCACATGTGGCTGGCCGAGTACCCGCAGCCGCGCCCCCCGCGCGAG
This sequence comes from Mycobacterium canetti CIPT 140010059, assembly GCF_000253375.1. Taxonomy (NCBI): domain Bacteria; kingdom Bacillati; phylum Actinomycetota; class Actinomycetes; order Mycobacteriales; family Mycobacteriaceae; genus Mycobacterium; species Mycobacterium canetti. Next base: position 4,018,816 of record NC_015848.1, on the reverse strand, counting down.
ACCTGGGAGTCAAACCCGTTGTATCGTCAGCTCGATGCACAGTTCACCCAGCATCATGCCGAGAATCCGGGATACACCGGCTTGCATTTCATGGCGGCCTACGAGTTGGAGGAGTGTTGGCAGCTGTTGCGGCAGTCGCTGCATTCGGTGTCGTACGAGGCGCTGGCGCATGTACCCAGCTATGCCGACTGGTTGTCACGCCAGGACTGGACGCCGTCGTATTGCCGGCACCGCCGCAACCTGCAGCTGATTGGGCTCAACGATGCCGAAAAGCGTTGGGTACTAAAGAATCCGAGTCATCTATTTGCCCTGGATGCGCTGATGGCGACCTATCCCGATGCCCTGGTGGTGCAGACTCACCGGCCGGTGGAGACGATCATGGCGTCGATGTGCTCGCTGGCGCAGCACACCACAGAAGGGTGGTCGACGAAGTTTGTGGGCGCCCAGATCGGTGCGGACGCGATGGACACCTGGTCGCGTGGGCTGGAGCGGTTCAATGCCGCACGGGCCAAATATGATTCGGCCCAGTTCTACGACGTGGACTACCACGACTTGATTGCCGATCCGCTGGGTACGGTGGCAGATATCTACCGGCACTTCGGGTTGACGCTGTCCGACGAGGCTCGACAGGCAATGACAACCGTCCACGCCGAGAGCCAGAGCGGTGCCCGGGCCCCAAAGCATTCCTATTCGTTGGCTGACTACGGGCTCACGGTCGAAATGGTCAAAGAGCGGTTCGCCGGGCTGTGATTCGGTGTGCTGTTTGGCCAGCCGCGTCGCATTGGTCGAGCAGATACGCAATTTGCCCGCCTCAGCGCGACAACTCGCCAGCCGCCCGAAATTGTTTGATTACCAGGTGGATTGCCCGAGCTGTCGCTTGCCAGGGAGACGGGACCACCTGATTGCCAGGGGGTAGTGAACAGTTCGCTACCCCCAGCAGTTGCTCCCACGCCGCACCATGACCATCCGGCCGGGCCGGACGCACCGCGTCGGCGACCGCCCCGATCAACCCGTCATCGATAGCGCTGACATCGTCGTCGCGGCGCAGACCGGCTGCCTGCGCGGGCCTCCACGTAGCGCCGCACCGTCTTGCGGTCCATACCGCAATGCGCGGCGATCGTGCGGCACCCCGGGGCCGGCAACCCGGCCACCCCCAGCCAGACCCGCAGCACTTCCCTGATCTTGTTCATACTGACCTCCCGAAAAGCCATGCCCGCCGCCTCCCGTGACTTGAGCTGTCACGACGATCGCACGAATAAGCGAAAAGACCACCGACGCGGCGCGCCGTGGTCCCGTGACTGGCAATCAAGGTGGTCCCGTCCTCCCCCTGGCACAAAGCAGATCACACTGGTCCCAAGCTCATGGCAGGCGGCATACTGGACCAGCTAGCGGTGATCTACCATCCAGCGAGACGCCAGTTGAACACACGTATTTGAGGTGAAATGATGTTGGACCGGTTACGACAGGGTGGCTATTGGCTCGTTAGAGGCAAAATCAACCTGATAGATCGGGCTTTCACATCATGTCGCATAGAGTCGTTCGCGGATCTCGGTGCCGTTTGGGGAGTGGAAGGCGCCTATACATTTCGCGCCCTGGATAAGTACCCGGTAAAAGAGGCAGTATTGGTCGATGGCCGCATAACTCCAACAGTCGCGGCCCGTGCAAAGTCATATCCGCAACTTCGCGTTATTGAAGGGAACTTCGGAGACGAGGAGATTGCCGATAAAGTCGGTAATGTCGACGCCCTCTTCCTATTCGATGTGCTGCTGCACCAAGTGTCGCCTGATTGGGACACTATCCTGGATATGTACGCAAAGAATGTACGTTGTTTGCTGATTTATAATCAACAATGGACAGGTTCAACAACTACAGTTAGATTGTTGGATCTGGGTGAAAAGCACTACTTTCGCAACGTCCCGCACAGCAAACTTAACAAGGCTTATAGAGATCTCTTTGAGAAACTCGATAAGAAGCACCCGGATCATGACAAGCCGTGGCGCGATATACCAGACATCTGGCAATGGGGTATCACCGACGCTGATCTCGAATCAAAAGCTTCTGAACTCGGTTTCAAGCTGCTCTACAAGGAGGATTGCCGCGGATTTGGCTGGCTGCCCAATATTCAGAATCGGGCCTTTCTTTTTGCGCGACAATAAGGTCACAGTAAACCCTCGTTTGTGAGATGCGGGGTGGGCCGGGCGAAGCCGACCTCGAGTGAATGGATCTCGAGTGAATGGACAGGGCATCGCCTACGAGTCGCATCCCCATCCAACAGGCCGGTGCTCTTGCATCGGGCCCTGAAGGTCCCGCACGGAGGGTGTGGTTGCCGGCGCGGATGGTCACGGTGCGGTAGCGACGTAGTGTTTGAACGAATTTCTTGATGCTCCAACCTGTTTGGTGTTCAATCAGTGACTGACCGCCAGGGCGGCGAACACGATGCTCTGGTGCGCCTCGATCGACTCGCCCACACCGGAGAGGCTTCATAGGAAGCTCAGTCCCGGAACCGCCGTCACAAACCGTACGCCTCGGTGGCACCGTGCCGGATGCGGCACCGTATCCCGCGGCAAGCGGGTGTGCGACGTTATCGGTTTGGATCGTGGTGCTCCAAGTAGCCCTCGGCCACTGCGTGTTCGATGCTGTCGGCCAGCCGGGGACAGGCCCTGGTGCGTGCGGAATCCCCGCCGCGCGCCCGCAGCTCGGTGAAGTACGCGCAGCGCCGCGACGCCTCGGTGTTCCATTGCACAGCGGTATGACCTGGCCCCAGCCTCTTTACGGTCACCGTGACATGGCAGCACCGGCAATCCACCGGCTGCAGGCCTGAGGTCAGATAACGGTCGCGTTCGGCGCGGCTGGCTTCGCGCACCGCGGCAGCACGCTGCGGGTCGTCAGCGAAATCCCTTGACTTCGACCAGGATCCACATGTGCGGTGTTGCTCGGGGGAATCGTTGTGATCGTGATGATCACCGTGCAGCAGTAGCATCAACCGGGCCAGCCGATCGACGTCGGGAACCGCCGGCTGATCGTCAGGCATGTCCGTCAGTGTTGCTCGGCGGGCACGTCGTCGGAAACTTCTCTCGATTTCAAGTTCTTCTCTACCTCGGCATTCCAGAACTCGTTGGCGCGCTTGGTGTCGACCTCGATCTCGAAGCGCTCCACCATCTCTGGTTTTATGTCGGCTACGTCGACATAAAACTGTTCATACCAGCGGCGCAGCTGATACACGGCGCCGTCCTCTTCAACCAGCAGCGGGTTGTCGATGCGGGTCTTGTGCTTCCAGATCTCGACATCCTGCAAGAAGCCCTTGCTGACGCCCTCGGTGAACACCCGCGACAACTTGTCGGTCATCTCTTCGCTCATACCCTTGGGCTTTTCGACGATGACGCCCCATTGCAGGACGAACGAGTTCTGGGTCACCGGGTAGTGGCAGTTGATCAGGATCGACTCGGACTTGTAGTTGCCGTAGCGGTTGTGCAGCCAGTTGATCATGAACGACGGCCCGAAGTAAGACGCCTCCGAATCCAGATGCGCCTCACCGTAAGACGTCCCGAGATCGTCGACATCGGGCCGGCCCACGTTGTGCAGATACTGCGAGGCGATGTGGCCCTCGAAGACGTTCTTGAAGTACGTCGGCAAACCGAAGTGGATGTAGAAGAAGTGCGCCATATCGGTGACGTTGTCGATGATGTCGCGGCAGTTGGACCCTTCGATGAGGATGCGGTTCCACCGCCAGTCGGTCCACTCGTCGCTGGCCGCCTCGGGAATCTCGGGGATCCGGACCGCGGGGTCGGGTGGATTGCCCTCATGGTCGTGCCAGACAAACAGCAGCCCGCTGCGCACATCGGTCGTCCACGACCGAGTGCGCGCCATTCTGGGTGTGCGCCTGGCATACGGCACCAATTTGCAGCGGCCGTCGCCACCCCAGCGCCAGTCGTGGAACGGGCAAGCGACCTCGTCGCCTTTGACGGTGCCCTCGGACAGGTCGCCGCCCATGTGCCGGCAGTAGCCGTCGAGGACCTTCAGGTCCCCGTGGGAATCAGCGAACACAACCAGCCTGGTGCCGAACGCCTCTACCCCGTGTGGCTTCCCGTCCAAATAATCCTTCGCGACGCCCAGGCAATGCCAGCCACGCGCATACCTGGTCGGCAAGGCGCCGGCATCGATCTCCCGAACACCGACCCCACTCGTGTCGGTACTCACCTGTCACCTCCCGATCGGTATCGCTAACTAGAACACGTTACAGTTTTCTCTCCGGCGAGCGCAACGACGGCGAGTCTGGCCACGGCATATGTACGACGGGCGTATATCTAAACGATGCCGCTGTTTTCTTTCGAGGGCCGATCGCCCCGGATCGATCCCACCGCGTTTGTGGCCCCGACAGCCACCCTGATCGGCGACGTCACCATCGAGGCAGGGGCGTCGGTCTGGTTCAATGCCGTGCTGCGCGGCGACTATGCGCCCGTCGTCGTGCGCGAGGGGGCCAATGTGCAGGACGGGGCGGTATTACACGCACCGCCCGGCATCCCGGTAGACATCGGCCCGGGGGCGACAGTGGCGCACCTGTGTGTGATCCACGGCGTCCACGTCGGGTCTGAGGCTCTGATCGCCAACCACGCGACGGTCCTCGACGGAGCGGTAATCGGCGCGCGCTGCATGATCGCCGCGGGAGCGCTGGTGGTGGCCGGCACTCAGATTCCGGCCGGAATGCTGGTAACGGGAGCGCCGGCCAAGGTGAAGGGACCGATTGAAGGAACGGGCGCGGAAATGTGGGTTAACGTCAATCCGCAGGCCTATCGTGACCTGGCTGCACGGCATCTGGCCGGACTGGAACCCATGTAGGCGTCGCTGCGGGTTAAGCCGTCGGCAGTTTTAACATCCGGTTGTAAAAGTCGATCACGTAGACGGCGCCGTCGTTGTCCACCGCCACATCAGTTGGGGAGAAGAGTCCGGTGAACGGCAGCTGCGACTGCGCATTCGAGCCGGCCGCCAGCTTCAGCACCCGATTGTTGTTCAGATCGGCCACATAGACGCTATCGTCGCGGTCCACCGTCACACCGGCGGGAAAGCTGAGATCGGCGAATGGGAGGTGCACCGGCGTGGCCGACCCCGCGGTCAACGCCACCACGCGATTGTGGCCGCTGTCGGTCACGTAGACGGTGCCAGCACCGTCCACCGCCACATCATAGGGGTGGTCGAGCCCGACGAACGGCAGTTCGGTAGGGGTATCTGCGCCTGGGGGCAGTTTCAACACTTTGGCATTGTCATAGTCGACGACATAGACGCTGTCGCTGCGGTCCACTGCCAAACCATGCGCATCTCCAAGGCTGCCGAACGGGAGCTCGACCGGGGGTTCGATGCCGGCCGCGAGTTTCAACACATGGTGGCTGTCTTCATCGATGACATAGACGTCGCGGTTGCTGTTTACCGCCACGCCGCCTGGACCGATTGTGTCGGTGAATGGCAACGTGGTCGGGGTGTTGGAGCCGGCCGGCAGTTTCAGCAGTCGCTTGTGACCGGAGTCGGCCACGTAAACAGCGTCCGCCAGGTCCACCGTCACCCCGTCGGGATTCCAAAGGTCGATCGGCACCACGACCTGGCTGGGCGGGGAAGGAGTGGTTGGCGATGCGGCCTGCCTGGACGTGGACGACCCAGAAATTTTTGGCTCAAAGATCAGGTAACCAATGGCTGCGAGGGTCACCACGACAACGACTGCAGCTCCAGTAATGGCTAAGGTGCATCGATTCCGCGGCCACCCGTAGCGTCGGCGTTCGGAATCCACCGGCCAGCTCCCCCTTTGCAATCGCGACCGCGACGGAGAAAGAGTACCTGAGCACTTGCCCGCGCGCAGAACTGACGTCTGGCTATCGGGTGTGAACTTCACCATGCTCGGATGGTCTGCGGCGTCGCCCGGATCGCGCCGGGCGATTATGCGGCCGCCTGTTTGGGTTTCTCGCAGCCGACCACCCACATAGAGAAGTACTGCGAGCCGCCACCGTAAGCGTGCCCCAAGGCCTTTCGCGCACCCGGAACTTGACGCGCCTCCGCCTTGCCCATGACTTGAATCGCGGCCTCGGCGAAGCGGATCAGGCCCGATGCGCCGATCGGATTGGCGGACAGCACGCCGCCGGAAGGGTTCACCGGTAGTCGACCGCCGATCGCAGTCTCGCCGGCCTCGGTGAGCTTCCAGCCCTCGCCCTCGCGGGCAAATCCCAGATTCTCCAACCACATCGGCTCGAACCAGGAGAACGGGACGTAAATTTCGGCGGCGTCGATTTCGTCGATGGGGCTGGTGATGCCCGCGGCCTTCCACAGCGCCGCCGCCGCGTCGCGGCCGGCCTGCGGGTTGACCTGGTCGCGCCCGGCGAAAGCCAGCGGCTCGGTGCGTAATGCGGTGCCATGAATCCAGGCCACCGGATGCCCTTGCGCCAGTCGCGCGTCGGCGATCTCCTCGTCGCCGACGACAACCGCGCACGCACCGTCTGACGACGGGCACGTCTCATCGAAACGTATTGGATCCCAGAGCATCTGAGATGCCATCACCTTCTCCAGGGTGATGTCGGGCTGCTGCAGATGTGCCAACGGGTTGCGGCTGCCGTTGAGCCGGTCCTTGACCGCAACCATAGCACCGATGTGTGCCGGTGCGCCCGAGCGGCGGATATAGGCCCGGACATGCGGGGCGAAGTATCCCCCCGCACCGGCACCGACCGGTTTGGTGAACGGCACAGGAAGCGACAACGCCCACATGGCATTGGATTCCGACTGCTTTTCCCAGGCTAATGCCAGGACCCGGCGGTATTTGCCGGATTGCACCAGGCTGGCAGCCACTACCCCGGTGGATCCGCCAACCGAACCGGCGGTGTGTACCCGGATCAGCGGCTTGCCGGTCGCGCCCATGGCGTCGGCCATGAATAGCTCCGGCATCATCACCCCTTCGAAGAAGTCGGGCGCCTTGCCGACCACGACGGCGTCGATGTCGTCGAAGGTGGAACCGGAATCCGCCAGCGCTCGGTCGATGGCCTCCCGCACCAGACCGTTCATCGAAACGTCTTGGCGCTTGGCGACATACTTGGTCTGCCCGGTGCCGAGTACGGCGGCCAGCTTTCCGGCCATCAGCGCTGCCCCTCCACTATCCCCGTCCTTCCATGACCGCGACCAGGTTTTGCTGCAGCGCCGGTCCGCTGGTGGCGTGCGCCAGCACGCGCCGCGCCGATCCGTCCCAGATATGTTGTGCGGCAAAGCCGATACGCTCAAGGCCGGCGGCGAACATGGGGTTGGCGGCCAACGGGCCGCCGGACGGATTCACTTTCGTCTTACCCGGAATCCTGATGGCCTCCGCGACGATCAGGTGCTGGTGGGTAAAGGGCCCATGGATCTCCGCCACGTCGATGTCGCCGGTGTGTCCGCCGGTGGCTATCTTGGCCGCCAGTTTGGTCGACGGAGACTCGGTGATGTCGCGCGCCCCCAGCGCCGGAGACTCGATGCGATGTTCGATCCCGGTGATCCAAGCCGGATTTTCGCGCAGTTCTCGGGCGCGGTTGTCGGCCGCGAGCACGACCGCGGCGGCACCGTCGGTAATCGGCGCAATGTCGTGGCGCCGCAGCGGATCGGCAAAAAATGGCCGGTCGAGCAATTCCGCTATGCTGATCGGCGACTGCACGGAGTCCACGCGAGGTGCGTTTGCAAACGAATCGAACGCAACCCGCGCCATCTGCTCGTGGGTCCACTTGTCGGAGTCGAGCCCCACTCGGGCCTGTAGCCCAGCCATCGACACCGAATCCGGCCACAGCGGCGCGACGGTGTAGGGGTCGGTCTGGCGGGACAGCACACGGCGCAGCGTTCCGGCCGAGGACTTCCCGAAGCCGTACACCAGCGCGGTGTCGACCTCGCCGGTCAGCAGTTTGATGTAGGCCTCATACAGTGCCCAGGCGGCGTCCATCTCGACGTGCGATTCGTTGATCGGCGGTACGGCTCCGATGGAGTCGATCGCGGAGATGAACGAAAATGCTCGTCCAGCCAGGTAATCCGAAGATCCCGAACACCAGAATCCGATGTCGGCCTTGGTGATGCCCAGCTCGTCGTATAGCTGGGCGAAGCACGGCATCAGCATCTCGACGCCGTTGGTAGTGCCGTCGGTGCGGCGCACGTGCGGGGCGTGGGCGAAGCCGACAACGGCAATATCGCGAACGCTCATTGGTTGGTGGGCCCTTTACAGGTGGTGCTTGTAGGTGTCGTAGTCGGCATCCGGTTCGCCGGTGGGGCGGAAGTACTCGATGTTGTCGATGCCCAGTCCCCACCGCTCCCGCGGCTTCCACACCGCCTCGACGCGCATGCCCATCCGCACCTGGTGCGCGTCGACGTCGGAAACCAAATGCAAAAACGGGATGTCGGCGCCGTCGAGCAACACGTAGGCCGCCACATAGGGCGGCTTGATTCGCTGGCCCAGGAACGGGATGTTGACGATCGCGAACGTCGTCACCGTGCCCTTGTCGGGCAGCTCGACAAACTCGGTGGTGGGTTTCCCGGTGGCCGGGTCGGCGCCATGCGGCGGGAAGTAGACCTTGCCGGTCTTTCCGGTTCTGGCGCCCACGAGCTTGCCCTGGGCGATGGCGCGCAGATACGCACTCTCCTCGTGCGAGGCGGTGTGCTGAATTTCCAGCTGGATCGGCGTGACGATCATGGTGACCGGGTCCCGCGCATCCTCGGTCTTGTGAGCCGCCACCGGTTCTGCGGTCTCGCCGAGCGCAAAGCAGGCGATATCGGTGATGGCGCCCACCGGTTGGTCGGCCCAATGCGCGTGCACCCGGGCGCCGGTGTGGATGGCGGAAGGGCCGGCGGTTCCCACATCAACGGCGTGCATCAGCAAGGTGTCGGCGCCGTCGAGCTTGATCAGCGCCCAGGCGAACGGCCGGTCCAGGGGCTGGCCGGCTAGCGGCTCGGGTTGCCAGGTCCAGGACGCGACGGTGCCGACGCTGGACACCGGTACCATTTCGCTCAGGGGTTCGTAGGTAACCGGGTCATATTCCACCGGCGGCACATGGACTCGGCCGTCGGATCCGCGCACCCCGACAATGCGGCGTGCACGCAAGGCGGTGAAAAACCTGCTTAACGTGGGCCCCACCGAACGGGTGTAGTCGAAGGACAACGTGAGGGGCGCGGAAAGGGGCGGCTCAGAGTGATCGATCAGCGCCGGGCCGCTCGAGCTGGCTGTCACGCCTGTCGAGTAGAACAGGTTCTAACAACGGTTTCAACATTGCCCTCCTGAAGGGCGTCGTGGAGGCAGGGATGAAGCTCGGACTACAGCTGGGGTATTGGGGCGCGCAGCCGCCGCAGAACCATGCGGAACTCGTCGCCGCGGCCGAGGATGCGGGTTTTGACACGGTGTTCACCGCCGAGGCGTGGGGGTCCGACGCCTACACGCCGCTGGCCTGGTGGGGCTCGTCGACGCAACGGGTGCGGCTGGGTACGTCGGTGATCCAGCTGTCCGCGCGCACACCAACGGCCTGTGCGATGGCCGCGCTGACACTGGACCATCTGTCCGGTGGCCGGCACATTCTCGGGCTCGGCGTGTCCGGTCCGCAGGTGGTCGAGGGTTGGTACGGGCAGCGGTTTCCCAAGCCGCTGGCTCGCACCCGCGAATACATCGACATCGTGCGCCAGGTGTGGGCCCGAGAATCGCCGGTGACCAGCGCCGGGCCGCACTACCGGCTGCCACTGACGGGGGAGGGCACGACGGGTCTGGGCAAAGCGCTCAAACCCATCACCCATCCGCTGCGCGCCGACATACCAATCATGCTGGGGGCCGAGGGGCCCAAGAACGTCGCGCTGGCCGCCGAGATCTGCGATGGCTGGCTGCCCATCTTCTATTCGCCACGCATGGCCGGCATGTACAACGAATGGCTCGACGAAGGATTCGCCCGGCCCGGCGCCCGGCGTAGCCGCGAGGACTTCGAGATCTGCGCGACGGCGCAGGTGGTCATCACCGACGATCGGGCGGCCGCGTTTGCCGGAATCAAGCCGTTCCTGGCGCTCTACATGGGCGGGATGGGCGCCGAAGAGACCAACTTCCACGCCGACGTCTATCGCCGGATGGGGTACACGCAAGTGGTCGATGAGGTCACCAAGTTATTTCGGTCTGGCCGCAAGGACGAGGCCGCCGAGATCATCCCGGACGAGCTCGTCGACGACGCCGTGATCGTCGGTGACATCGACCACGTGCGTAAGCAGATGGCCGTCTGGGAGGCCGCCGGGGTCACCATGATGGTGGTGACCGCCGGCAGCGCAGAGCAGGTCCGCGACCTTGCCGCCCTGGTCTGATCGATCCTTGCCAGCGGGCTAGAACGCGTTCTAGATTGGGCTGATGGCTTCGCTTTCTTGCGGTTCAGATCGGGTGACCGTCGCCGAAGGTCATTTCTACGTTGGCCGCCGACTGGGACAGCAGAGCCCGCTTCGGCAGGCCCAGCGATGCCAGTTCTTTGGCGTAGGGATGGTCTCCCAACCGCAGTCGGGCGCCGCCGAGCCGGGCGCGCAGGCCCGAGACTTTCATTTCCCAGGGAATCTCGCGAGTTACGCCGTCATGGTGGGAGTAGGTCTTCAACATTTGCCACCCGAGGGTCGGCACCGGCAGGCCGGTGCTGAACTCGATCCCGGCGATCAACCGTCCGTCGGCGCTGACGTCGAAGCCGAACCTCCGGCCGTCGGTGACGTTGAAGTCCGCCATGATCTTCGGGAAGCCCCAGATGGTGCGCCCGGCCTCAAGCGTGAACACCTGATCTACCGGCAGATGATGGATGAACGCGGCGGCTCGGGTGAGGGCTCTGGGCCCGCGGCGTTGGGTGCCGGGCGGGTTCACCATGATCGCGGTGCCGTACTCGTGGTATCGCCCCAAATCCCCGTCGACGTAGCGCACCAGCATCTGCATCACGATTGCCTTACCGGGCAGGTATTCGCACACCCGCAGCCCGCTGTAGTCGATGAGGCGCTGCGCTGGGTCGGCGGGCACCGAGAACATCGCGGAATGCAGGTTGGCGGTGCGAATGCGCACCGGCATGGTGAGCACCGTGCCGGCGATGGTGTGTTGCGAGACGGGCATATCGCCCACTGTAGTGCGGAGGATCGCGATGACTGAAGCTCCGGACGTGGATCTGGCCGACGGCAACTTCTACGCCAGCCGCGAGGCGCGGGCCGCGTACCGGTGGATGCGGGCCAACCAACCGGTGTTCCGCGATCGCAACGGCCTGGCGGCCGCGTCGACGTACCAGGCGGTGATCGACGCCGAACGTCAACCCGAGCTGTTCTCCAACGCCGGCGGCATCCGCCCCGACCAGCCCGCCCTGCCGATGATGATCGACATGGACGATCCCGCACATCTGTTGCGGCGCAAGCTGGTTAACGCCGGCTTCACCCGCAAGCGGGTGAAGGACAAGGAGGCGTCGATTGCCGCGCTGTGTGACACCCTGATCGACGCCGTGTGCGAACGCGGCGAGTGTGACTTCGTGCGGGACCTGGCCGCGCCGCTACCGATGGCGGTGATCGGCGACATGCTCGGGGTGCGTCCAGAGCAGCGGGACATGTTCTTGCGGTGGTCCGACGATCTGGTGACATTCCTCAGTTCGCATGTGTCTCAAGAGGATTTCCAGATCACCATGGACGCCTTCGCGGCCTACAACGACTTCACCCGGGCCACCATTGCGGCACGGCGAGCGGACCCCACCGACGACCTGGTCAGCGTGCTGGTGAGTTCCGAAGTTGACGGCGAGCGGCTAAGCGACGACGAGCTGGTCATGGAGACGCTGCTGATCCTGATCGGCGGCGACGAGACCACGCGGCATACCTTGAGCGGTGGTACCGAGCAGCTGCTGCGCAACCGTGACCAGTGGGACCTGCTGCAGCGCGACCCGTCGTTGCTGCCCGGGGCCATCGAGGAGATGCTGCGTTGGACCGCCCCGGTAAAGAACATGTGCCGGGTGTTGACCGCGGATACCGAGTTTCACGGCACGGCGTTGTGTGCCGGCGAGAAGATGATGCTGCTCTTCGAGTCGGCGAACTTCGACGAGGCGGTTTTCTGTGAACCGGAAAAGTTTGATGTTCAGCGAAATCCAAACAGCCACTTGGCGTTTGGCTTCGGCACGCATTTCTGCCTGGGCAATCAGCTGGCCCGGTTGGAGCTGTCGTTGATGACGGAACGGGTGTTGCGGCGGCTACCCGACCTGCGGTTGGTCGCCGATGACTCCGTGTTGCCGCTGCGGCCGGCGAACTTTGTCAGCGGCCTGGAATCCATGCCGGTGGTGTTCACGCCGAGCCCGCCGCTGGGCTGAGCCACGCCGAACGTGAACTGAGGGCGGAATATCGGCCGAATCTCCGCCGTGAGTTCACGTTCGGCGCTGCCAGGCCGCTGACACCCGCCAGATGATGCCACCCTCGGTGTCCTCGACCGTCACGCGTACGTCGGTCCACCCAAGCTCGGTCAACGCTTCGGCACGCTTGATGTCCTTGTTGAACGTTCTGCGGTCGGTCCGGTGATGGTCGCCCTCGTAATCCACGCCGACCTTGATTCCTGCCCAACCCATATCGATAACCGCGACCAGCTGGCCGTACTCGTCGTAAACCGGGATCTGGGTCTGTGGTCTTGGAAAGCCCGCTCGGATGAGTAGCAGACGCAGCCACGTCTCGCGAGGTGACTCGGCACCTGGATCCACCAGATCCAATGCGATACGAGCATTTCGGATGCCGCGGCTTCCCCGGTAGCGTTCGGCGAGCATCTCGACATCGGCCAGCTTGAGGTCCGTCGCGCGGGCGAGCGCATCGATGGCCGCGACGGCCTTGCCGACCGGATAGCGGCGGGCGAGGTCGAGGGCGGTGCGCGCCGGTGTGGTCGTATTCATGCCGGAGATTGGCTGGATCTCGTCGTCGGCGACACGGTCCGACCAGGTGTGGATGCCGGCCGGCGGGCGACGGTGGTCGTAGAGCAGCTCGGCCGCCTGTCGCGCGTCGACCCATTTGGCGCCGTGCATCGCCGCCGCCGACTGCCCGGCGATGACGCCGCGCCGCCGGGACCATAGCCAGGCGGCCTGAGCGCGACTCCATGCGGTCAGGTCGGCGCCGGGGGAGACATAGACGTCGGGGTGGATCGTGGCGTATGCGCTTCGCAGCCGGTGCCGCGTCAACGCGCCGGAGGCAATCGCTTCGCTGCCGAGGAATGGTTCGATCACGATCGCAGTGTGCCGTCGTGCACCGACACCGCCGTCCAACGTGAACTGAGGGCGGAAAATCGGCCGAAATCTCGCCCTCAGTTCACGCTCGGCGCCTAGCGGTTCTGGAAGTTGGGTGCGCGCTTCTCGGCGAACGCGCGCGGGCCTTCCTTGGCGTCGTCGGACAGGAAGACCTTGATGCCGATCTGGGTGTCGATCTTGAACGCCTCGTTTTCGGGCATGCACTCGGTCTCGCGGATGGACCGCAGGATGGCCTGCACGGCCAGGGGTCCGTTAGCCGAGATGGCGTCGGCAAGTTCTAGAGCCTTGGTCAGCGCCTGGCCGTCGGGCACCACGTGGCCGATCAGGCCCATTTCCTTGGCCTCGGCGGCGGTAATGTGCCGTCCGGTCAGCAGCAGGTCGCAGGCCAGAGTGTAGGGGATCTGCCGGACCAGCCGCACGGCCGAGCCGCCCATCGGGTACAGGCTCCACTTGGCCTCGGAGATGCCGAACTTCGCACTTTCACCGGCGACCCGGATGTCGGTGCCCTGCAGGATCTCGGTGCCGCCGGCGATCGCGGGCCCCTCGACGGCGGCGATCAGCGGTTTGGTCAAGCGGCGCCCTTTGAGCAGGGCATCGATGCGCGACGGGTCGTAGCTGCCGTCCTTGAAAGAGTCGCCCGGCGGTTTCTGGGTTGCCGCCTTGAGGTCCATGCCGGCGCAAAAGTAGCCAGCGGCTCCGGTGAGGATGCAGCAACGGATGTCGGGATCGTTGTCGACGCGATCCCAGGCCTGCACCATGATTCGCATCATTTCGGTGCTCAGCGCGTTGCGGGCGGCCGGCCGGTTCATGGTCACGATCAGGGTGTGGCCGCGCCGCTCCACCAGCGCGTCGGGTCCGGATTCCACGGTTGCCACGGCCGCCACCTCTTTCTGCCCGTCGGGTGTGAGCTTGTCAAGAAATGTAACACGTTCTAGTTTGGTGGCCGTGGCCCTGAATATTGCCGATCTCGCCGAGCACGCCATCGACGCCGTGCCTGACCGTGTCGCCGTTATCTGCGGCGATGAGCAGTTGACCTACGCCCAGCTGGAGGATAAGGCCAACCGCCTCGCGCACCACCTGATCGATCAAGGCGTGCAAAAGGACGACAAGGTCGGCCTGTACTGCCGCAACCGCATCGAGATCGTGATCGCGATGCTGGGCATCGTGAAGGCGGGCGCCATCTTGGTGAACGTCAACTTCCGTTACGTGGAGGGCGAACTTCGCTACCTGTTCGACAACTCCGACATGGTCGCGTTGGTGCACGAACGCCGCTACGCCGACCGGGTCGCCAACGTTCTCCCCGACACGCCCCATGTAAGGACGATCTTGGTCGTCGAGGACGGCTCGGACCAGGACTATCGGCGCTACGGCGGCGTCGAGTTCTATTCCGCGATCGCGGCGGGCTCGCCGGAGCGTGACTTCGGCGAACGCAGCGCCGACGCCATCTATCTGCTCTACACCGGCGGCACCACCGGTTTCCCCAAGGGTGTGATGTGGCGTCACGAGGACATCTATCGTGTGCTGTTCGGTGGAACCGACTTTGCGACAGGAGAGTTCGTCAAAGACGAATACGACCTGGCCAAGGCGGCCGCGGCGAATCCACCGATGATCCGCTACCCGATCCCGCCGATGATCCACGGCGCCACCCAGTCGGCCACCTGGATGGCGCTCTTCTCGGGCCAAACCACGGTACTGGCACCGGAATTCAACGCCGACGAGGTGTGGCGCACGATCCACAAACACAAGGTGAACCTGCTGTTCTTCACCGGTGATGCGATGGCCCGCCCGCTGGTCGACGCGCTGGTCAAGGGCAACGACTACGACCTGTCGTCGTTGTTCCTGTTGGCCAGCACCGCGGCGCTGTTCTCGCCGAGCATCAAGGAGAAACTCCTTGAGCTGCTGCCGAATCGGGTGATCACGGACTCAATTGGCTCGTCGGAGACGGGTTTTGGCGGTACCAGCGTCGTTGCTGCCGGGCAGGCGCATGGCGGCGGGCCCCGGGTGCGGATCGACCATCGCACCGTCGTGCTCGATGACGACGGCAACGAAGTCAAGCCCGGCTCGGGGGTGCGGGGCGTCATCGCCAAGAAGGGCAACATTCCCGTCGGCTACTACAAGGACGAGAAGAAGACGGCCGAGACGTTCCGGACGATTAACGGTGTGCGCTACGCCATTCCGGGGGACTACGCCCAAGTCGAGGAGGACGGCACGGTCACCATGCTGGGTCGTGGCTCGGTGTCGATCAACAGCGGCGGCGAGAAGGTCTACCCCGAAGAGGTCGAGGCCGCTTTGAAGGGGCATCCCGACGTGTTCGACGCTCTGGTGGTCGGGGTGCCCGATCCGCGTTACGGCCAGCAGGTGGCCGCCGTGGTGCAGGCCCGGCCGGGTTGTCGGCCGTCGTTGGCCGAGTTGGACTCGTTCGTGCGCTCCGAGATCGCGGGCTACAAAGTGCCGCGCAGTCTGTGGTTTGTCGACGAGGTGAAGCGTTCGCCCGCCGGTAAGCCGGACTACCGCTGGGCCAAGGAGCAGACCGAGGCGCGGCCAGCCGATGACGTGCATGCGGGACACGTGACGAGCGGTTCCTGATTGCGCGGGTCGCGGCTATGGCGCCGCGGCTGGGGGATACCGCTGGGTCGCCGTTTGTCGTCAAATCTGGCTGGACCACTCGCCGGCGGACGCCCGGCGCACCATCGCGGCCGCTGGGCCCATCGCGACTAGACGCCGCCGCTGCCGCCCTTGCCGCCCGCTCCGCCGTCGCCGCCGGCGCCGCCGGTGCCACCGGCTGGTGCCTTACCACCGTCTCCGGCGCCACCGCCGCTGCCGGTGTCTCCCTTGCCGCCATTCCAGCCGGTGCCGCCGTTCCCACCACCACCGCCGGTGCCGCCATCGCCGCCGGTGCCGCCCGAGCCGGTGCCACTGCCGTTGCCGCCGGTGCCACCCTTGCCGCCGGTGGTGCCGGCGCCGCCAGCACCACCGGCTCCCGGGGGCACTCCGGGCTCGGCGTCGCCGCCATTGCCGCCGGTGCCGCCGATACCGCCGGCCCCACCGGTGCCGCCGTTGCCATTGCCTCCCGCGCCGGCGTTGCCGCCGTTGCCGCCATTGCCGGCCGCACCGCCGCTGCCGCCGGTGCCGCCGTCGCCGCCGGATCCGCCGACCCGGGGGTCGCCGAGGCCGCCGGTGCCGCCGGTGCCGCCGGTGCCGCCGGCGCCCCCGTCCCCGCCGCCGGTGCCGCCGGTGCCGCCATCGCCGCCATTGCCGGCCGCACCGCCGGTGCCGCCGGCGCCGCCGACCTCGCCGCCCTCGCCGCCGGTACCGCCGTTGCCGCCGTTGCCGCCATCGCCGCCGGTGCCGCCGCCAAGGCTGCCGATGCCCGCGCCGCCGGTGCCGCCGGCGCCGCCGTTGCCGCCGGTGCCCCCGTTGCCGCCGGGGTCGTCAGTGAGTGGGCCGTGGCCGCCGATGCCCCCGTTGCCGCCATCGCCGCCGGCGCCGCCTTGCCCGCCGGTGCCGTTGCCGCCAGCGGTCAAGCCGCCGCCGCCGGCCCCGGCCCCGCCGCCGAAGCCACCGTCGCCGCCGTTGCCACCGTCACCGCCCGCCTGAGCAGTCATGTTTGCGGTGTTATCTGCTCCGTTGCCGCCGTTACCGCCGTCACCGCCGGTGCCACCGCTGCCGCCGGTGCCGCCAGTACCGGTGAGGCCGCCGTCGCCGCCGGTGCCGCCCGTGCCCGCCGCGCCGCCGTTCCCGCCGGCACCGCCGTCGCCGCTGCCGGTGCCGCTGTTGCCGCCCATGCCGGCGTTGCCGCCGTTGCCGCCGCTGCCGCCGTTGCCGCCGTTGCCGCTGCCCGTCCCGGCACCGCCGTTGCCGCCCATGCCGGCGATGCCGCCGTTGCCGCCGTTGCCGCCGTTGCCGGTGCCGTTGCCGTTGCCGCCGTTGCCGGCGTCGCCGGCGTCGCCGCCAGCGCCGCCGTTGCCGCCGGTGCCGCCGCCGCTGCCCCCAGCGCCGCCGGCGCCACCGTTAGCACCACCACCACCGTTGCCGCCAGCGCCGCCGGTGCCATTGCCGGAATTACGGTTGCCGCCGTTACCGCCATTGCCACCTGTGCCGGCGTCGCCGCCGTCGCCGCCGCTGCCGCCGTCGGCTCCACCCTGCCCGCCGGCCCCACCACCGCCAGCGTTACCGCCTTGTCCACCGGAGCCGGCGGGGACCGTGCCACCGCCGACGGTGCGGTCGCCGCCGGTGCCGCCGGCACCGCCGTCGCCGCCGGCGCCACCCTGACCCCCGGTCCCGCCACCGGTGCCGCCTTGGCCGCCGGCGCCACCCTTTCCGGCGGCGCCGCCGTTACCGGCGGCCCCCGCGGTGCCCGCGGTGCCGCCGGTGATATTGCCGCCGTTGCCGCCGGTCCCGCCGGCACCCCCGGCACCACCTTGACCACCGGCACCGCCGCCGGCGCCGCCCTGGCCACCTTGTCCGCCGTCGCCGGCCGCCCCGCCGGTGCCGCCGGCTGCGAGGAAGGAGCCGGAACTGCGGTTGTTGCCGTTGGCGCCGTTGCCACCGTCTCCGGCGTCACCGCCGTGGCCACCATTGCCGCCGCCGGCGCCGCCGACGCCATCGCCACCAGCGCCGCCGGTGCCGCCGGCGCCTCCGGTGCCGCCGGCACCGCCGCTGCCGCCGTTGGTAGCTGAGGAGGCTGCGCCGGCGCCGCCGGTGCCGCCGGCACCGCCTTGGCCGCCGTTGCCAGCGGTGCCGTTAGCGCCGCCACCCGCGCCGCCAGCCCCGGCCGCCCCACCGGCACCACCGCTGCCGCCTTGACCTCCTTGCCCGCCGTTGCCGCCGGGACTGGTGTTGGGCCCGCTGCCGCCGGCGCCGCCCGCACCGCCGACTTCGCCGTCCGCGCCGTTGCCGCCCTTGCCGCCGCCGACGCCACCGATACCGTCGCCGCCGGCGCCACCACTGCCGCCTCTGCCGCCGGTGCCGCCGTTGCCGCCGGCCGAGCCGGTGCCGGCCCCACCGTTGCTGCCAGCCGTGGCGGCCCCGGCAGCGCCGCCGTTGCCGCCGTCGCCGCCGGTACCGTTGGCGCCGACGGTGCCGCCGTTGCTGCCCGCGGCACCACCGGCACCGGCGTTTCCGCCCTTTCCGCCAGTCCCACCGTTTCCGCCGCTATTTCCGCTACCACCGGCGTCTCCGCCAGCGCCGCCGATGGCGCCGTTGCCGCCGTTGCCGCCGGTACCTCCGGTCCCGCCGCCGACGCCGTCGATGCCGCTACCGCCAGCACCGCCGGTTCCACCGTTGCCGCCGGCCCCGCCGGTTCCGCCATGCCCGCCGTCGCCAGCGCCGGTTGCGCCGGAGATGCCGACGGCACCAGCCGCGCCATCTCCGCCGTCGCCGCCATTGCCAGCGATACCGTTGGCGCCCGGAGTGGCACCGGCGCCGCCCGCGCCCGCGTCTCCGCCCTTTCCGCCGCTGCCGCCCGCGCCGCCGCTGTTGCCGGCGGTGCTGCTGGTGACGCCTGCTCCACCGTCGCCGCCTTTGCCGCCATTGCCGCCCGCCCCGCCAGCCCCGGCGGTGCCGCCGTTGGCGGCGCCGCCGTCACCGCCGGTTCCGCCGGCGCCACCACTACCACCGGTGCCGCCGGACGCGCCGGTGCCTACGGGGCCGGTTGTGCCGGCAGCGCCAATGCCGCCGTTGCCGCCCTTACCCCCATCGCCGCCGGTCCCCGCCGTGCCAGGAGCGGAGCCGGTACCGGCCTTGCCGGCGTCGCCGCCGTTGCCGCCTTTACCGCCGGCACCACCGCTGCTGCCTGCGAGTGCACCGTCGCCGCCGGTGCCGCCTTTGCCGCCGGTGCCGCCGTTGCCGCCGTTGCCGCCGTTGCCTTGTTGGCCGCCGGTGCCGGTGCCGGCGGCTCCGCCGGTTCCGCCGGTTCCGCCGGCCCCGCCGGCCCCGCCGTCGCCGCCTGTGGTGCCGGCGGCGGCGGTGGTGGTGTTGTCTGCGCCGTTTCCGCCGTTGCCGCCGACCCCGCCGTCACCGCCGTTGCCGGCGTTGCCGTCGGCGCCTTGGGTGAAGCCGGTGCCGCCGGCGCCGGCGTTGCCGCCGGTGCCGCCGGTGCCGCCTTGGCCGCCGTCTTGGGCGGCTAGCAGCGGGTCGAGGCTGTTCATGCCGGCCCCGCCGGTGCCGCCTTTGCCGCCGGTGCCGCCGTTGCCGCCGTTGCCGCCGTTGCCTTGGCTGGCACCGCTCCCGCCGCCGTTACCGCCGTCACCGCCGGCGCCGCCAGCAAAGCCAGTGCTACCCATCGCGCCGGAGCCTGCGGGGGCGTCGGCGCCGGCACTGCCGGCCCCGCCGTTGCCGCCGGTGCCGCCGGCACCACCTTTGCCGGTAGCACCGGCCACGCCGCTATGGCTCAACAACTGGCCGGCACCCCCGGCGCCACCGTTGCCGGGGGCGCCGCCGTCACCGCCGGTGCCGCCGCTGCCACCGGTACCACCCAGGCCGGCCATCGTGCCGTCGAAGCCGTCACCGCCGCCACCGCCATCGCCGCCGTAGCCGCCGGCTCCGCCGGTGCCGCCGCGCCCGAACAGCAGGGCGGCTTGACCCCCGGCGCCGCCGTTGCCGCCGGCCCCGCCGGTCCCGCCGGCGCCGCCACCGTCGACACCGGCACCGCCCGCGCCGCCAGTGCCACCGTGCCCGCCGGCGCCGGCGCCCATTAACAGGCCGCCACGCCCGCCGGTCCCGCCGTCGCCGCCGGTGCCCCCAGAGCCGCCACCTGCAGTACCGGTGCTGCCGGCGCCACCGTTGCCGCCACCCCCGGCTGTGCCCAAGAGCCACCCGGGATTCCCGCCGTTGCCGCCGTGGCCGCCGCCAGTACCGCCGTCACCGTCACCGCCGAGGCCGCCGTTGCCGCCGTTGCCGAGCAGCCACCCGCCGTTGCCGCCGTGCCCGCCGTTGCCACCACCGATTCCGCCGGCGCCGCCGGTACCACCACCGCCGAGCAGCCACGCGGCGTTGCCACCGGTGCCGCCCGCTCCGCCGCCGGTTCCGCCCGCTCCGCCGGTACCGCCGTTGCCGAGCAGCCACCCGCCGTTCCCGCCAGCGCCGCCGCTGCCGCCACCGATTCCGCCAGCGCCGCCATGTCCGCCGTTGCCGAGCAGCCACCCGCCGTTGCCGCCGGGCCCGCCACCGATACCGCCGGTTCCCCCGTGGCCGAACAGCCACGCGTGCCCGCCGGCCCCGCCTGTTCCGCCGCCGATTCCCCCGGCGCCGCCGACTCCGCCGCGGCCGTATAGCCAACCGGCATTACCGCCGTTTCCGCCGGGCGCGCCCGTCCCGCCGGCTCCGCCGCTCCCGCCGTTGCCCAGTAGCCCGGCAGACCCACCGGCACCGCCAGCCTGGCCGGGTGCACCGGGCGCGCCGTTGCCGCCGCTGCCAAACAGCAGCCCGCCGTCTCCGCCGGCCCCGCCCGGCGTCGTCGCGTTGGCCCCGTCTCCGATCAGCGGGCGCCCGAGCAGCGTCTGGGTCGGCGCGTTGGTGAGGTTCAGTAG
The DNA here is from genome assembly GCF_000253375.1 of Mycobacterium canetti CIPT 140010059. Lineage (NCBI taxonomy): Bacteria > Bacillati > Actinomycetota > Actinomycetes > Mycobacteriales > Mycobacteriaceae > Mycobacterium > Mycobacterium canetti. Next base: position 3,998,061 of record NC_015848.1, on the reverse strand, counting down.
ATTTTGCTCGACGTTGGTGGCCTCGGCCAACATGTACGAGGCCGCTCCGGTGCGCAACGTCTGCACGAACTGCTGGTGATACGCGGCAACTTGCGCACTGATCGCCTGATATTCCAGGCCGTACATACCAAACAGCGCCGCGATGCGCGCTGACACCTCATCGGCGCCCGCGGCCAGCACCTGCGTGGTCGCGGCCGCTGCCGCCTTGTTGGCTGCGCTGATTGTCGATCCCACGTTCGCTAGATCCCCGGCGGCGGCGGACACAACTTCGGGTGAGATCAACACGAACGACACGGACCAGCTCCAAACCGTCGGCGGATAGCATCACGACGCGGCTAAATTGATGCAGTTGTGTCGGGATCATAATTCAGCACCCGCCCAATACGTCCAAGCTTTCTCGTGAGTACCACCCGTGTAATTTGGGATGGGCAGGAAGGCGAAGCACCGCGTGGCCACGAACGCCGGGAGGGACAATCTCGGGCGGCTAGGGCTTTTCGCGGGAAGGCCCGAACGTACGGCGTTTCAACACGTCGCGTCGCCCTCCGACCGCGAACATTCGGGGATGGCAGCAACCTGGTAGCACCCTGGCCGGGCGATGATCTGCAGCGTCGCCGCGGGTAGTCGCCGCCCGGGCGGCTACAGTCTGAAACGCGATGACCATCGATGTGTGGATGCAGCATCCGACGCAACGGTTCCTACACGGCGACATGTTCGCCTCGCTGAGCCGGTGGACCGGTGGGTCTATCCCGGAGACCGACATCCCGATCGAAGCGACCGTCTCCTCGATGGACGCCGGCGGCGTCACCCTGGGTTTGCTCAGCGCCTGGCGTGGCCCCAACGGCCAGGACCTCATCTCTAATGACGCTGTTGCGGAATGGGTCCGGTTGTACCCCAACCGTTTTGCCGGTCTGGCGGCGGTCGACCTGGATCGCCCGATGGCGGCCGTCCGGGAGTTGAGGCGCCGAGTCGGTGAGGGGTTCGTCGGCCTGCGGGTGGTGCCTTGGCTATGGGGCGCCCCGCCGACCGACCGCCGCTACTATCCGTTGTTCGCCGAATGCGTGCAGTCCGCGGTGCCGTTCTGCACCCAGGTTGGTCACACCGGCCCGCTGCGGCCGTCGGAGACCGGACGCCCCATTCCCTACATCGACCAGGTGGCGTTGGACTTTCCGGAACTGGTGATCGTGTGCGGACATGTCGGCTATCCGTGGACCGAGGAGATGGTCGCGGTCGCCCGCAAACACGAGAATGTCTACATCGACACCTCGGCCTACACCATCAAGCGGCTGCCCGGGAAGCTGGTGCGGTTCATGAAAACCGACACGGGACAGCGCAAGGTGCTGTTTGGTACCAATTACCCGATGATCGCCCACACGCACGCCCTGACCGGTCTTGACGAACTGGGGCTAAGCGACGAAGCTCGTCGCGACTTTCTGCACGGCAACGCCGTGCGGGTATTCAAGCTGGACCCACGAGGAAAGGTGCAGACGTGAACGGTGCTCAGGCCTTGATCAACACCCTGGTCGACGGGGGTGTCGATGTGTGCTTCGCCAACCCTGGCACGTCGGAAATGCATTTCGTGGCGGCGCTAGACACCGTCCCGCGCATGCGTGGCATGCTGACCCTGTTCGAAGGCGTGGCCACCGGGGCCGCCGACGGTTATGCCCGCATTGCTGGGCGGCCGGCGGCGGTGCTGCTGCATCTGGGCCCCGGACTGGGCAACGGCCTGGCCAACCTGCACAACGCGCGCCGTGCCCGGGTGCCGATGGTGGTGGTTGTCGGAGACCACGCCACCTACCACAAGAAGTACGACGCCCCGCTGGAATCCGATATCGATGCGGTCGCTGGCACCGTTTCGGGATGGGTGCGCCGGACGGAGGCTGCCGCCGACGTCGGGGCCGACGCTGAAGCGGCCATTGCGGCCAGCCGGTCAGGTTCACAGATCGCGACGCTGATTCTGCCCGCGGATGTGTGTTGGAGCGACGGTGCCCACGCGGCCGCGGGCGTGCCGGCTCAGTCGGCGGCGGCGCCAGTGGACGTGGGGCCGGTGGCTGGGGTGCTGCGCTCGGGGGAACCCGCCATGATGCTGATCGGTGGGGATGCCACCCGCGGGCCGGGGCTGACCGCGGCTGCGCGGATTGTGCAGGCAACCGGGGCCCGTTGGTTATGCGAGACGTTTCCGACGTGCCTGGAACGTGGCGCCGGTATCCCCGCCGTCGAACGGCTGGCCTATTTCGCTGAAGGCGCCGCGGCCCAGCTGGACGGGGTCAAGCATCTCGTGCTGGCCGGGGCCAGGTCGCCGGTGTCGTTTTTCGCCTACCCGGGTATGCCCAGTGACCTGGTGCCGGCCGGTTGTGAGGTGCACGTGCTTGCCGAACCCGGCGGTGCGGCCGACGCACTGGCCGCGTTGGCCGACGAGGTAGCGCCCGGGGCGGTTGCCCCGGTGGCGGGCGCGTCGCGTCCGCAGCTGCCGACGGGTGACCTGACGTCGGTGTCGGCGGCCGATGTGGTCGGTGCGTTGCTGCCGGAACGGGCGATTGTTGTCGACGAGTCGAATACTTGTGGTGTCCTGCTGCCGCAGGCCACCGCCGGGGCCCCGGCCCATGACTGGCTCACGCTGACCGGCGGCGCAATCGGTTATGGCATCCCGGCTGCGGTCGGTGCCGCGGTCGCCGCGCCCGACCGCCCGGTGTTGTGCCTGGAATCCGACGGGTCGGCAATGTACACGATTTCAGGATTGTGGAGCCAAGCGCGGGAGAACCTCGACGTCACCACCGTCATCTACAACAACGGCGCCTACGACATTCTGCGGATCGAGCTGCAACGTGTCGGCGCGGGGTCGGATCCTGGCCCGAAGGCCCTGGATCTCCTTGATATATCGCGTCCCACAATGGATTTCGTCAAGATCGCCGAAGGTATGGGTGTTCCTGCACGTCGTGTCACCACCTGCGAGGAATTCGCCGACGCGCTGCGCGCGGCCTTCGCCGAGCCCGGGCCGCATCTGATCGATGTAGTGGTGCCATCGCTTTTGGGGTAGTGGTCCCCCGTCGCGCATAAGCCCGCTAGGGCACCTGGTTTTGCTGGGGATGCGATGGCTCGGGTGCTATCGGTCGGACGGCCATCGCCAGCCTGTGCTGCCAACGGGCCATGGGTAGCCGCCCAGCGTTGTCGGGTGGCTGCTGGTGCTTTGGGCTGCCGTTAGCTTAGCTGCCGTCGGTGCCGGGGCTGCCGCCGTTGCCGTCGTCGCCGTCGGTGCCGCCGCCGGCGCCGGAACCGCCCAAGCCGCCGGCGCCAGCGCCGCCACCGAAGCCGCCGGGTGCGCCTTGGCCGCCGGCGCCGCCGTTGCCACCATTACCGCCGTTACCGCCGTTACCGACGCCGGTGGCAGAGCCGCCGTTGCCGCCGGCGCCGGCATCTCCACCGTCGCCGCCGGTCCCCTCGGCGCCACTGCCGGTGGGCGTTCCCCCGGCACCGCCGGTTCCGCCGTTGCCGCCGCCTCCGCCGAGGCCGCCGTTGCCGTTGGTGCCGCCTGTGCCACCGCCCCCGCCGAGCCCGCCGGCTCCGCCGTTGCCGCCGTCGCCCCCGGCGGCGTTGTCGCCAACGCCGTTGGCGCCATTGCCGCCAGCACCTCCTCGGCCACCGGCACCGCCTTGGCCGCCAGCGAAGTTAGTCCCGCCGGTCCCGCCGGTCCCGCCGTCACCGCCCTCACCGCCGGTGCCGCCGGCGCCGGCGGCGCCGGCTACGCCGCTGCCGAATCCCGCGCTGCCGCCTTCGCCGCCGTCCCCACCGTCACCGCCTTGGCCGCCGGCGCCGCCCTCGCTCGCCACGCCTGTCGTTCCGTTCTGTCCGTCACCGCCGGCTCCGCCGGTGCCGCCGGTGCCGCCGGCCCCGTTGATGCCGCCGGCGCCGGCGCTGCCGCCGGCCCCGCCTTGGCCGCCTTGGCCGCCGGCAAAGCCGTTGCCGTCTTGGGAGAGGGCGCCGCTGTCGCCGGCCCCGCCGTCGCCGCCGCGGCCGCCGGCCCCGCCGATACCGGCGTTGCCCGCGGTTCCGCCGGTGTTGGCCAGGCCGCCGACGCCGGCGTCGCCGCCGGTCCCGCCGGTGCCGCCGGGCCCGCCGATAAAGCCGTCGCCGTCGCCGCCGTGGCCGCCGGCCCCGCCGGCCCCGCCGTTGCCGCCGTCACCGCTGGCGGCGCTGGTGAGCCCGGTGCTGTTTAGGCCGCCTTTGCCGCCTTGGCCGCCGTGGCCGCCGGCACCACCTTGGCCGCCGTCAATGCTGGGGTCCCCGTCGGCGCCGGCGCCGCCGGCGCCCCCGGCCCCGCCGGTGCCGCCGATGCCGCCGTCGCCGGGATCGCCGGCGCCGAATCCGGCGTTGCCGCCGGCCCCGCCGGCCCCGCCTTGGCCGCCGTCCCCGCCGTCGGGTCCGCCGATCAGGGTCGCCGGGGCGCCGTCACCGCCGTCCCCGCCGGTGCCGCCGGTGCCGCCGGCCCCGTTGATGCCGCCGGCGCCGGCGTTGCCGCCGGCCCCGCCTTGGCCGCCTTGGCCGCCGGCAAAGCCGTTGCCGTCTTGGGAGAGGGCGCCGCTGTCGCCGGCCCCGCCTTCGCCGCCGCGGCCGCCGGCCCCGCCGATACCGGCGTTGCCCGCGGCCCCGCCGGTGTTGGCCAGGCCGCCGACGCCGGCGTCGCCGCCGGTCCCGCCGGTGCCGCCGGACCCGCCGATAAAGCCGTCGCCGTCGCCGCCGTGGCCGCCGGCCCCGCCGGTGCCGCCGGCCCCGCCGTCACCGCTGGCGGCGCTGGTGAGCCCGGTGCTGTTTAGGCCGCCTTGGCCGCCTTGGCCGCCGTGGCCGCCGGCACCACCTTGGCCGCCGTCAATGCTGGGGTCCCCGTCGGCGCCGGCGCCGCCGGCGCCCCCGGCCCCGCCGGTGCCGCCGATGCCGCCGTCGCCGGGATCGCCGGCGCCGAATCCGGCGTTGCCGCCGGCCCCGCCGGCCCCGCCTTGGCCGCCGTCCCCGCCGTCGGGTCCGCCGATCAGGGTCGCCGGGGCGCCGTCACCGCCGTCCCCGCCGGTGCCGCCGGTGCCGCCGGCCCCGTTGATGCCGCCGGCGCCGGCGTTGCCGCCGGCCCCGCCTTGGCCGCCTTGGCCGCCGGCGAAGCCGTTGCCGTTCTGGGAGAGGGCGCCGCTGTCGCCGGCCCCGCCGTCGCCGCCGCGGCCGCCGGCCCCGCCGATACCGGCGTTGCCCGCGGCCCCGCCGAAGCCGCCGCCACCACCAGCGCCCGCATCGCCGCCGGCCCCGCCGGTGCCGCCGGACCCGCCGATAAAGCCGTCGCCGTCGCCGCCGGCGCCGCCTTTGCCGCCAGTCCCGCCGTTGCCGCCGGCGCCGCCGTTGGCGTTGACCGAGGTGGTGCTTGCCCCGCCCAGGCCGCCTTGGCCGCCTTGGCCGCCGGCACCACCCTGGCCGCCGTTGAAATTGTTGTCGCCGTCCCCGCCAGCACCGCCGGCGCCCCCGTTGCCGCCATTGCCCGCGGCGCCGCCGGTGCCGGCCTTGGCTGTCAGGCCCACGCCCGCGTTGCCGCCGTTGCCGGCGGCGCCACCGGCTCCACCGTCACCGCCGACCCCGCCGTTGTCGCCGAGACCTGCGGCACCGGTTGCGCCGTCACCGCCGGCCCCGCCGTTGCCGCCGGCCCCGCCGGCCCCGTTGATGCCGCCGGCGCCGGCGCTGCCGCCGTCACCGCCTTGGCCGCCTTGGCCGCCGTCAAAGCCGGAGAGGCCCAGGCCGAGACCGCTGGCCCCCTCGCCGCCGTCACCGCCAACACCGCCGTTTCCGCCGCCGCCGGCCTTACCCGCGGCCCCGCCGAAGCCGCCGCCACCACCAGCGCCCGCATCGCCGCCGGTCCCGCCGGTGCCGCCGGACCCGCCGACGCCCAGGGTTCCCGCGCCACCGGCGCCGCCGTCCCCGCCAGTCCCGCCGTTGCCGCCGGCGCCGCCGTTGGCGTTGACCGAGGTGGTGCTTGCCCCGCCCAGGCCGCCTTGGCCGCCTTGGCCGCCGGCACCACCCTGGCCGCCGTTGAAATTGTTGTCGCCGGCCCCGCCAGCACCGCCGGCGCCCCCGTTGCCGCCATTGCCCGCGGCGCCGCCGGTGCCGGCCTTGGCTGTCAGGCCCACGCCCGCGTTGCCGCCGTTGCCGGCGGCGCCACCGGCTCCACCGTCACCGCCGACCCCGCCGTTGTCGCCGAGACCTGCGGCACCGGTTGCGCCGTCACCGCCGGCCCCGCCGTTGCCGCCGGCCCCGCCGTTGCCGTTGACACCACCAGAGCCGGCGCTGCCGCCGTCACCGCCTTGGCCGCCTTGGCCGCCGTCAAAGCCGGAGAGGCCCAGGCCGAGACCGCTGGCCCCCTCGCCGCCGTCACCGCCGCGGCCGCCGTCACCGCCGATGCCTGCACTACCGGTTGCGCCGACACCGCCGCCGGTACCGCCGGTGCCGGTCGCCCCGCCGGCCCCGCCGGCGCCGGCCGCTCCACCGATGCCGCCGGCACCACCGGCGAACCCAGCACCGCTGGGGTTATCCGCGCCGGACCCGCCGGCACCTCCGGTGCCGCCCTTGCCGCCTGCACCGCCGGCGCCGCCGGAGCCGTTGGTGCCGCCCACACCGCTGTTGCCGCCCGCTCCGCCTTCTCCGCCGGCGCCGCCGGCGAAGCCGGCCCCGCCGATAGCGCTGCTGCCAGCGGCCGCATCCGCACCTGCAGCACCAGCACCACCGACACCACCCGTACCGCCGGTACCGCCGATCCCGGCGTTACCCACGCTGCCCACCGCGCCGCCGGTGCCGCCGGTACCGATGGCGCCGCCGGCCCCGCCGGCGCCGGCCGCTCCACCGGTGCCGCCGGTGCCGCCGGTGCCGCCGACGCCGGTGGGGTTGTCGGCGCCGGAGCCGCCAGCACCCCCCATCCCGCCTTGTCCACCGGTGCCGCCAGCGCCGCCAGAGCCGTTGGTGCCACCGACACCGCTGTTGCCGCCCGCTCCGCCTTCTCCGCCGGCGCCACCGGCAAACCCGGTGCCGCCGATGGCGCCGGTAGCGGTCGCGTCCGCGCCGGCACCACCCGCGCCGCCGGCGCCGCCTTGCCCGCCGGTGCCGCCGATCCCTGCATTGCCAACGGCGCCGACAACGCCACCGGTGCCGCCGGTGCCGGCCGCTCCGCCGGCCCCGCCGGCGCCGGCCGCTCCACCTGTGCCGCCGGTGCCGCCGCTACCGCCGATGCCGGTGGGGTTGTCAGCGCCCGAGCCGCCGGCACCACCGGCGCCGCCCGCGCCGCCGGTGCCGCCTTGCCCGCCGGAGCCGTTGGTGCCGCCAACCCCGGTGTTGCCGCCGGCCCCGCCGGCCCCGCCGGCTCCACCGGCAAACCCGGTGCCGCCGGTGGCACCGGTAGCGGTCGCATCCGTGCCGGCGCCGCCCGCGCCGCCGGTACCGCCTTGGCCGCCGGTGCCGCCGACACCGGCCTTGCCCGCGGCGCCGACAACCCCGCCGGTTCCTCCGGTGCCGCCGGCCCCGCCGGCACCGCCGACGCCGGCGTTACCGCCAGTTCCACCCGCGCCGCCGTCGGCGCCAATCCCGCTGGCATTGTCAGCACCGGAGCCACCCATGCCGCCGGCGCCGCCTTGTCCGCCGGTGCCGCCGGCACCGCCGGAGCCGTTGATGCCACCGGCAATGGCGTTGCCGCCGGCGCCGCCTTTGCCGCCGGCCCCGCCAGCGAACCCGGTACCACCGGTTTGACCTGTGCTGGCGGGGGCGTCGGCGCCGGCCGCTCCGGCTCCGCCAGCCCCACCCTGGCCGCCGGTGCCGCCAACCCCAACAGCACCCGCCGCGCCTCCGGCGCTGAAGAGCTGGCCCGCGGCACCACCGGCCCCGCCGAGGCCAGCCACGCCGCCGACACCGCCCTCACCACCAGTGCCACCGACACCCCCCAGAACGCCATCGCCGCCGGCCCCGCCAGCACCCCCGGTGCCCCCGGCGCCGCCGAGGCCGCCCTGTCCGCCAGCGCCCAGCAGCAGTGCGCCGCGACCGCCGGCGCCACCGGCGCCGCCGGTACCGCCCGTGCCGCCGGTACCACCCAATGGGCCACCATCGCTGCCGGCACCACCTGCCCCGCCTTGCCCGCCGGCCCCGCCGGCCCCGCCGGGTGCCAGCCATCCGCCGTCGCCGCCGACTCCGCCGTGTCCGCCGGTCCCGCCGGTAGCACCGGGCCCGCCGTCGGTGCCCGCCCCACCCGCGCCGCCCGCGCCGCCGGCGCCGAACAACAGCTCGGCGCGGCCGCCGGCCCCGCCGGTGCCCCCACCGGCCCCACCGACACCGCCGGCCCCGCCGCCGCCCCAGATCAAACCACCGGGCCCACCCGCCCCGCCGGTGCCGCCACCGGCCCCACCGACACCGCCGGCCCCGCCAACCCCGAACAGCCACCCACCGGCGCCGCCGGCGCCGCCGGTGCCCCCACCGCTGCCGCCGGCCCCGCCGGGCCCGCCGTTGCCCCACAATCCGGCGGGCCCGCCAGCCCCGCCGGCCTGGCCGGGCGCCCCGGCTGCCCCGGCCCCGCCGTTGCCGAACAGCAGACCGCCGGCCCCGCCGGCCCCGCCGGGAGTCGTCGCATTGGCGCCGTCACCGATTAACGGGCGCCCCAGCAGCGCCTGGGTGGGCGCATTGATCACGCCCAGCACGATCTGCTCAGCGGCGGCGGCCTCGGCCGAGGCATATGCGCCCGCGCCGGTACTCAAGGCCTGCACAAACCGCTGGTGGTAGGCCGCCACCTGCGCACTAATCGCCTGGTACTCCAGGCCAAACCCGCCGAACAGCGCCGCAATACGGGCAGACACCTCATCGGCGCCGGCAGCCAGCACCTGCGTGGTCGCACTGGCGGCCGCCGCGTTGGCCGCGCTGACCGACGAACCCAGATTCGTCAGATCCCCCGCGGCTGCTGTCACGAATTCCGGTGCGATCAACACGAACGACATGGGCGAACTCCCAACCGGACGGCGCGGCCACCGCGGCATAATTGACGCAGTAGTTAGGCCAGGATCTTATTCGTCACCCGCCCAACACGTCTACGTTTTCCAGTACCGCCACCTGCGCAATACGGGTCGAACGCCAAAACAGTTGCTCCACGTATCAGAACTCGGGCATAAGTCTCGACGAGTGCCGTGAAGCGGCGTGTAGCGCGAGTGGCGGCACCACCTGAAAGACGAGGGTGGCGTACCGGACCGGTGTCACGGGCCGTGCTAGCTACGGTGATCGCCGGTCAACCTCACGCGACGCCGCCCAGCCCGGCAGCGCCGCCGTCGCCGCCGGTGCCGCCGTCGCCGCCGGTACCGCCGGTGGCGCCGCTGCCAGCGTTGCCGTTGTCGCCGTCCTCGCTCGCGCCGCCGGCGCCGCCATTGCCGCCGGCATTGCCGTTGCCGGCGAACCCGCCCGTGCCGCCGGCGCCGCCGGCCCCGCTGGCGCCGCCGTTGCCGCCGGTCCCCCCGCCGCCGGCGATAACGCCGGTGCCGCCGTTGCCGCCTCCCCCGCCGGTGCCGCCGTCGCCGCCGGCCCCGCCCGTGCCGCCGGAACCGCCATTGCCTGCGGTGCCGCCGAAACCGGCGAAGCCGCCGGTGCCGCCGTTGCCGCCATCGCCACCTGCCGCGCCAACCGAGCCGACCCCGCCGGTGCCACCGTTGCCGCCGTTGCCACCGGCGCCGGTGCCGTTGTTGCTGCCGCCGTTGCCGCCGTCACCGCCGAACCCGCCGTCAATGCCTTTGCCGCCACGTCCACCGGCCCCGCCGGCGCCACCGGTGCCTCCGTCGCCGCCATTGGCGCCGCCGCCACCGGCGTTACCGCCGTCCCCGCCGGAGCCGCCGGTGCCGGCGTTGACAGCGCCGTCGTTGCCGTTGCCGCCGGCCCCGCCGTTGCCGGCGGTGCCGGTGGCACCGGCCGCGATGTTTCCGCCGTCGCCGCCTTTCCCGCCGGCGGAGCCGTTGCCGCCAGCGGGTTGGCCTGCGATGGTGCCGTTGGTTGCGTTGCCGCCGTTGCCGCCGTTGCCTGCGGTGCTGCCGGCGGATCCGTCGGTTACGCTGCCGCCGGCGCCACCGTTGCCGCCGGCCGCAAACTGGCCGCCGTCGCCACCTTTGCCGCCATTTCCGGCCTTGGCCACCCCGTTGGTGCCGGTTGCCGAGGCGTCGCCGCCGGTTCCGCCATTACCGCCGGGCCCGCCGAGAATGCTGCCGACTCCGCCTTCTCCGCCCTTTCCACCGGTGGCTGTGCCGCCGTTGGCGTTGGTGGATCCGGTGCCCCCGGCGCCACCGTCACCGCCCTGTTGGACTTGAGTGATTGGCGTTGGCGGGGGCGGGGCAACCATGGGGCTGCCGGGAGTGCCGGGCCCGCCGTTACCGCCGGTGGGGTCTCCGGCGCTGCCGGCAGTGCCGGTCGCGGCCTGTGGCTCAGTCGGCATGAATACGACGTTGACAGCGTCGGCGCCGTCACCGCCTTTACCGCCGTCACCGCCGTTGCCGCCATCGCCGCCGATGCCCTGGCTGCCAGCGTTACCGCCGGTAGTGGGGCCGGGCGCCCCGGCGAGGCCGGGCGCGCCGCCGTTGCTTCCGGTGCCACCGTGGCCACCGGCCCCGCCGTTGGGTGTGGGCAAGCTGGTGGCCGGGACGAACTGGGCGCCGACGGTGCCGTGGGCGCCGTCACCGCCGTCACCGCCGTTGCCGCCGTTGCCGCCGTTGCCACCGTTGCCGCCGCTAAGGCCGGTGCCGCCGGTTCCGCCCGCACCGCCGCTACCCGCGTTGCCGGCGTTGCCGCCGTTGCCGCCGCTGCCGGAGGCGCCGCTGGTGGTATTGCCACCGAAGTCGCCGGAGCCGCCGTTTCCACCGGCGCCGGCGTTGCCGCCGTTGCCGCCGTTGCCGCCGTTGCCGGCTGGCGTGCCGGTGGCGCCGTCGCCGCCGGTGCCACCCGCGCCGCCGCCACCGCCGTTGCCGCCGTCACCGGCGTTGCCGCCGTTCCCGGGCACGGTGATGGTGGTGCCCTGTGCGCCGATGCCGCCGGCGCCACCCTTGCCGGCGTGTCCGCCGGACCCTCCAGTGCCTCCGGCGCCGCCACCGATCGGGGCACCGGATCCGGCGGTGCCGCCACTACCGCCCTGGCCGCCGTTGCCGCCGTCGCCGCCGCTGCCGCCCGCGCCGCCGTGCGGCGCCTTCCCGACGCCGTCGCCGGGAATCACGGCGTTGCCGCCCGCACCGCCGGCGCCACCCTGGCCGGCATTGCCGCCCTGGCCGCCGGCCCCGCCGTTACCGCCGGCCCCGCCGGCATTGCCGCCTGCGCCGCCGGCGCCACCGTCGCCGCCGTCGCCACCTTTGGCGCCGGTGCCCCCGGCAGGCTCTGTGCCAGTGCCCGGTATGCCGTTGCCGCCGGCCCCGCCAATGCCTCCCGCACCGCCGTCACCGCCATTACCACCGCTGCCGCCGGTTCCGCCATTGGCGCCGGCGGCCCCGCCTACGCCGCCGTTGCCACCGGCGCCGCCGTTGAAGCCGGCTTCGCCGTTCACCCCGAAGTTGCCGCTGTTGCCGGTGCCAGCCTTGCCGCCGCCGCCGTTGCCGCCCGCGCCGCCGTCGCCGCCGACGCCCCCAGTGCCCTGGCTGCCCGCGGTGCCGCCGTTGGCGGCCCCGCCTGCGCCGCCGGCGCCGCCGTCGCCGCCGGCGCCGCCTTCGCCACCGACTGGGGCATTGGTGCTGTTGTTGCCGGCATTGCCGCCGTTGCCGCCGCTGCCGCCGTTGCCGCCGTTACCGCCGGTACCGCCGGTACCGCCCGGGCCGCCGGCGGCCCCGCCGGCCCCGCCGGCCCCGCCGGCCCCGCCGGGCTCCCCGGCGCCGCCGGGGGTGTCGGGGTTGAGGGTGTTGTCGGCGCCGTTCACGCCTCCGGTGCCGTTGCCGCCGTCACCGCCGGCCCCGCCGTCGCCGCCATCACCTGTGTTGCCGGCATGGCCGCCGTTGCCGGCGCCGGCCGCGCCGCCGGACCCGCCGGCGCCGCCGATCCCGCCGTCGCCGCCCTTGCCGCCGGGATTGCCGGTGCTGCCGGCGTCGTTGCCGGCGCTGCCGGCACCGCCGGTGCCACCTTTGCCGCCGGTGCCGCCGTCGCCGGCGACCCCGCCTGTCACCGCGGCCCCACCTATTCCGCCGTTACCGCCTTTGCCGCCAGCGAAGCCAGGGTCGCCGTTCGCGCCGAAGCCCACCACAGCAGCGGCGTCAGCGCCGTTGCCGCCGGTGCCGCCGGTGCCGCCGGTGCCGCCGGCCCCGACGCCGCCGGCTAGGCCGCCGCTGGTGAGAGCCCCGCGAGCGCCTGCGGCTCCGCCGGCGCCGGCCGCGCCGCCAGTGCCGCCGTCGCCCCCGGTACCGGCGGCGATGATGGTGGTGCCGTCTCCGCCGGCGCCGCCCATGCCGCCGGTGCCGCCTTGGCCGCCCATGCCGCCGGCGCCGCCGTGGCCGAACAGCACTGGGCCTGCGCCGCCGGCCCCTCCGGTGCCGCCGTCGCCGCCTTGGCCGCCTTTGCCGCCGGTGCCGCCGGCGCTGGCGGCCGCGTCGCCGGCCGTGCCGTCGCCGCCTTGCCCGCCGGTGCCGCCGTCGCCGCCGTTCATGAACAACCCCCCGGCGCCGCCGTTGCCGCCGTTGCCGCCGGCGCCGGCGGCACCGCCGGCGCCGGTACCCTGGCCACCGATCCCGCCAGCGCCGCCGACACCACCAGCGCCGATCAGCAGCGCGCCGTTGCCGCCGTTGCCGCCGGTGCCGCCGGTGCCGCCGCCGGTGCCACCCATGCCGCCGGCGCCGCCGAGGCCGCCGCCGCCGATCAGCAGCGCGCCGTTGCCGCCGTTGCCTCCGGTGCCGCCCATGGCGCCGGCAGCGCCGGTGCCGCCGATACCGCCGGTGCCGCCGGCGCCGAACAGCCACCCGCCGTTACCGCCGTTGCCGCCGGCGGCGCCGCCGCTGCCGCCCGCGCCGCCCGCGCCGCCGTTGCCCCACAGTCCGGCCGACCCGCCATTACCGCCGGCCTGGCCCGCCGCGCCGGGCGCGCCGTTGCCGCCGCTGCCGAATAGCCATCCGCCGTCGCCCCCGTTACCGCCCGGCGTCGTCGCGTTGGCCCCATTACCGATCAACGGGCGCGATAACAGCGTCTGCGCAGACGCGCTTACCGCACCCATGGCTGACTGTAGCGGCGACGCGTTGGCCGCCTCGGCAAAGGCGTACGCCCCGGCACCGGCCGTCAGGGCTTGCACGAACTGGCTGTGAAACGCTGCTACCTGAGCGGCCGCCGCTTGGTAGCCCTGGGCGTGTTGGGAGAACAGCGCGGCGATGGCCGTCGATACCTCGTCGGCGGCCGCGGAGACCACCGCCGTCGTCGAAGCGGCCGCCGACGCGTTTTCGTGGGCCAGCGAGGCGCCGATGCGCTTGAGATCCGTGGCCACCGCCGCCACGGTCTCCGGCGAAACCAACACAAACGACATCCGGTACCTCGCACCAGCCCAAGCCGAACCCGGCCGCGGCCGTGCATCATCGGTGCAATTGCTAGGAATGGATCGTATCGCGATCCGGGCAGCTCATTCGGCGGTTCTACCCGATTATTCGGGTCCACCATCCGGCCAGATCCCGGTGAGCATGGTGGCGCGCCGTGAGGCTACCGGCGAATCGGCCACACCGGATCGGCGCAGGCGACACCTTCGGCCGACAACTGGCGCTTGATCACCTTGAAGGTCATGGTGCGCGGCAGCCCCGCGCTGGCCCGCACATACGACGGCCACTGCTTGTGCCCCAGGTCGGGCTGCTCGGCCAGAAACGCCCGGAACTTGTCGGCATCGAATTTGGTGCCGGGCGCCAACACTAACGCGGCCATCACCTGATCACCCACCACCGGATCGGGTACCGGATACACAGCGACCTCGGTGGCGTCCGGGTAGCGCATCAGCACCCGCTCGATCGGGGCGGTGCCTAGATTTTCACCGTCGACTCGCATCCAGTCGCCGAGCCGACCGGCGAAATAGGCGTAGCCGGCGTCGTCGCGATAGGCGAGGTCGCCACTATGGTAGACGCCGCCGGCCATCCGCTCGGCCTCGGCGGCCTCGTCGTTGTAATAGCCTTCGAAACCGCCCGGCCCGGCGGTGTTGACCAGTTCGCCGACCACTCCTGTCGGGCACGGTTCGCCGGTGTCGGGGTCGACGATTTGGATTCCCCCCGGCAGTGGGCCCAGGGCACCCGCCGGGGTGTCGAGTGTCCGCGTGATCGCCACCCCGCCTTCAGTCGAGCCGAAGCCGTCCATGACAACGCAGCCGAACCTGCGCCCGAAACGGTCGATGTCACCGGGTACTCCCTCGTTGCCGTACACCGCCCGCAGCGGGTTGTCCGCGTCGTCGGGAAGCTCCGGTGTCGCAAGCACATACGAAAGAGGCTTGCCCACGTAGTTGGCGTAAGTGGCGCCATAACGGCGGACGTCGGCCAGGAACTGCGACGCCGAAAATTTGCGTCGCAACGCCATTGAGCCTTGGCAGGCCGCAGCCACCGCCCAGCCGACCAGCACCGCGTTGGAATGGAACAACGGCATCGAGACGTAGCAGACGTCGTCGCGGCCCAGACTGAAGCGCTGCGTGATCGTCACGCCGGCGATCGCAACCTTGCGGTGGCTGCACTTCACCGCCTTCGGGTCGCCGCTGGTGCCCGAGGTGAAGATCAGCATGAAAAGGTCTGCGAGATCCGCGGATCGAAAACGCACCTCGGTATCCCGGTGTGCGGCCACCTCGTCGGTCCATTCGGGGGAGTCGACATTGATGTGCTCGACATCGGCCGGTACCTCCGCCGATCCCGAGCCGGTGAGCACCAACTGGCAGTCGGCTTTAGCGATGTCGCCGGCCAGTGCCGCGCCGCGGCGCACCGGGTTGAGGCCCACCGGGACGATCCCCGACAGCGCGCCGGCCACCAGTGTCGCCGAGAAGAACGGCGTGTTCTGCAGTAACACACCGACATGTGGCGGCCGCGCCGGGTCCAGGCGTTCCCGCAGCGCTGCGGCGATTGCGGCACCGTGGCGGATGTGGTCGCGCCAACTGGTGAACGAGTCCTCGAAATAGACGCCCCGATCGTCGATTTCGGATAGCGGCAGCAGAAGTTCGGTGACGGTCGGGTTCAATGCGCCCGCTCCTCCTCGGTCCGCTGCGCGGACCGCATCGTCGCCGGTCGGGTTCAATGCGCCCGCTCCTTCTCGGTTCGCTGCGCGGACCGCATCGTCGACGGGCGGGTTCGATGCGCCCGCTCCTTCTCGGTTCGCTGCGCGGACCGCATCGTCGCCGGGCTAGGCAGGGGTTTCCGCCAGTTCACGGCCGATTCGGCGGAGCTGACCGGTGGCGCCGCCCAACGCGAACTCGGTCTGCTTGGCGGCCAGGAAATACCGGTGCACGGGATGATCGGTGTCGACGCCGACGCCGCCATGCACATGCACGATGGTATGCGCCACCCGATGCCCGGCTTCGGCGGCCCAGAACCCCGCGGTGGCGACGTCGATGTCGGCTGGCTGGGGGCACTCCCGGCTTGCCAGGGAATCTTCGGCCACCCGCCAGGCCGCCTGGGTGAGCGTCAGCCGCAATCCCTTAACGTCGATGTAGCCGTCGGCCAGCCGTTGCCCCACCGCCTGGAAGCTGCCGATCGGGCGGTCGAATTGTTCACGGGTGCGCGCATATTCGGCCGTCATTTGCAGTCCGCGCTCGAGCACACCGAGCTGAAAAGCGGTGCGGCCCAGGGTGGAAAGCGTGCCGAGCCAAACCGCGACATCGGTTCCGCCGACCCTGCGGGCGGTGTCCACTTTGGCCGCGTTTAGCTCGAGGTGTCCGACGCTGCCCAGTCCGGTGGTGGCCAGTGCGGTCACCGCAACCCCTGGGTCGTCGGCGGCAACCAGGAAAACGGCTGCACCGGAATCGGTTTCGGCGGGTACCAGAAATGCGTCGGCCACCGGGCCGTAGCCGACCTGGGTGCGTGTGCCGGTGAGACGGTAGCCATCGCCGGTGTCGGCGGCCTGCACCGGACCCTCGCCCATCTCACCGTCGAGGGCGACGGTGAGGATCTTCTCGCCGGAGACCGCCGACACCCCCCAGCCCTGCTGCAGTTCCGGCGAGCCGAACCGGGTCAGGGCGCCGGCGGCGAGCACCACCGACTCCAGGTAAGGCACCGCGGCCAGTTGATGCCCCAACGCCACCAGCACCGCAACCTGCTCGAGCACGCCGAAGCCGTCGCCGCCCAGCGACTCCGGCGCCGCACTGGACAGGATGCCGGCGTCTATCAGCTTGCGCCACAGCTCGCGGTCGAACCGCTGCTCGAGCTTGTCCAGCTCACGTTGATGCTCCGGCGTGCACACCGCGTCCACGATGGTGTCGACCAGACCACCAAGATCCTGGGCGGCTTCGGTTGTCGTGAAATCCATGACTGTCTTGTCCTCTCAGGTCCGCTCAGCGGTTGGCTCGCGGCAGTCCCAGCGCGACCATGCCGATGATGTCGCGCTGGACTTCGTTGGTGCCGCCGCCGAACGTCAGGATCAGGCACGCCCGGTGCATCCGTTCGACGCGGCCGCGCAGCAACGCGCCTGGCGAATTCTGGCGCAGGGTCGCCGCGGTGCCCAACACCTCCATCAGCAGCCGGTAGGCCTCGGTGGCCAGCTCGGTACCGAACACCTTGGCCGCCGACGCATCGGCCGGTGACGGTCCAGCGTCCTTTGGCCCACTTTGCGAGGAAGCCAGCTCCCAGTTGATCAGCTTGAGGACTTCGGCCTTGGCGTGTACCCGGGCCAGGTTGAGCTGCACCCACTCCGAGTCGATCAGCCTGGTGCCGCCGGCGTCCTTGGTGTTTTGCGCCCATTCGCGGACCTCGCGCAGGCATCCGAAAATCGGTGCCGGCGACACCAGGGCGACCCGCTCGTGGTTGAGCTGGTTGGTCACCAGCTTCCAGCCGGCGTTTTCCTCACCGACCCGGTTGGCCACCGGTACCCGCACGTCGGAGTAGTAGGTGGCGCTGGTGTCCGGACCGGCCATGGTGTGCACTGGAGTCCAGGAGAAGCCCTCAGCGGTCGTCGGAACAATCAACACCGATATGCCACGGTGTTTTTTGGCCCCAGAAGACTCCGGGTTGGTGCGTACCGCTAACCAGACGTAGTCGGCGTACTGAATCAGGCTGGTCCACATCTTCTGGCCGTTGACCACATAGTCGTCGCCGTCGCGAACCGCGGTGGTGCGCAGGTTGGCCAGGTCGGTGCCGGCGCCGGGCTCGGAGTAGCCGATCGAGAAGTGCAGGTCCCCGGCGGCGATCCGGGGCAGGAAAAACCTCTTCTGCTCGTCGGTTCCGTAGGCCATGATCGTCGGCGCCACGCTGTTGATGGTCAGGAACGGCACCGGTGCACCGGCGATGGCGGCTTCATCGGTGAAGATCAGCTGGTCCATCGCCGAGCGGCCCTGGCCGCCGTATTCCTTGGGCCAGCCCAGCGCAAGCCACCCGTCGCGGCCCATTTGCGCGACCGTCTGCCGGTAGACATTGCCGACGCCGTATTCACCCTGGACCGAGCTCAGCGCCTCCCGGCGTTCCGGGGTCATCAACGTGGCGAAGTACGAGCGCAGTTCGCGACGCAGCTCCTCCTGCTGTGGGGTGTAACTGATGCGCATCTCAGCTGCCTCCGATTGAATGATCGCGTCTTTATCACTGGCCGTCACCAGCCGTCCATTAGCTGTCGACAACCAACGCCAACGGCAACCCGTCCGTCTTCCCGGTTGTAACACGTTCTAGTCTCTGAATCCAGCGACCGTTTCCTCGGATGTAGCAGGGCCTTATGGTGGAACTAGCAGCGACCGGGGGGATGGTTAGGGTAAGGAGGGTGCCGTGCGGGTGATCGTGGACCGAGACCGGTGTGAAGGCAACGCGGTGTGCTTGGGAATCGCACCGGATATCTTCGACCTGGACGACGAGGACTATGCCGTGGTCAAGACCGATCCGATCCCGGCTGATCAGGAGGATCTGGCCGAGCAGGCCATAGCGGAATGCCCGCGTGCGGCGTTGTTGCGTGGTGAGTAGGACGGAACTAGAGGTATTCATAAATTGACCGAGTCTAATCGCTCGCCGCGTACCACGAACACGACCGATCTGTCTGGAAAGGTGGCGGTGGTCACCGGCGCGGCCGCGGGTTTGGGTCGGGCCGAAGCGCTCGGCCTGGCCCGGTTGGGCGCCACCGTCGTCGTCAACGACGTTGCTTCCGCCCTGGATGCTTCCGACGTCGTCGACGAGATCGGTGCCGCCGCTGCCGATGCTGGTGCTAAGGCCGTCGCGGTAGCCGGTGACGTCAGCCAGCGCGCGACGGCCGACGAACTACTCGCCAGCGCCGTCGGGCTGGGCGGACTGGACATCGTGGTGAACAACGCCGGCATCACCCGCGACCGGATGTTGTTCAACATGGCCGACGAGGAGTGGGACGCCGTGATCGCGGTGCACCTGCGCGGCCATTTTCTGCTCACCCGCAACGCCGCTGCCTACTGGCGGGACAAAGCCAAGGAGGCCGAAGGGGGATCGGTCTTCGGCCGGCTCGTCAACACCTCGTCGGAGGCGGGTCTGGTGGGCCCGGTGGGGCAGGCGAATTACGCCGCCGCCAAGGCTGGCATCACCGCGCTAACCCTGTCGGCGGCGCGGGCGCTGGGGCGCTACGGGGTTTGCGCCAATGTGATTTGTCCGCGGGCGCGCACCGCGATGACGGCCGATGTCTTCGGCGCCGCACCCGATGTCGAAGCGGGCCAGATCGACCCGCTGTCGCCGCAGCATGTGGTAAGCCTGGTCCAGTTTCTGGCGTCCCCGGCGGCCGCGGAAGTCAACGGTCAGGTGTTCATCGTCTACGGTCCGCAAGTGACGTTGCTGTCGGCGCCGCGCATTGAGCGCCGGTTCAGCGCGGATGACACGGCTTGGGACCCCGTCCAGCTCAGCGCGACGTTGCAGGACTACTTTGCTGGTCGAGATCGCGAGCAGAGTTTTTCCGCGACCGAGTTGATGCGTCAGTAACCTGTGGATGCCGCCGGGCGAGCCCTCGAACCGGTGTCCGCATCACCCTGGCAACAAGTGCCTTAACCAGCGAAATTGACGTGGCTGAGCCGGTATGCGGTTCGTTGACACGGAAAACTTGTTCTGGGTTAGGATGAGCCGGCTCACACCGTGCAACATGCGGGCCCTGAGCGCGTTCAGGAGACTCACAGACTTCGCCGCGAGCAGTAGACGGGGGGACCCCAGTTGATCCAACAACTTGCGGTTCCGGCCCGGGCCGTCGGCGGGTTCTTCGAAATGTCGATGGACACCGCGCGTGCCGCTTTCCGGCGGCCGTTCCAGTTCCGCGAGTTTTTGGACCAGACCTGGATGGTGGCCCGCGTTTCGCTAGTCCCGACGTTGCTGGTGTCCATTCCGTTCACGGTCCTGGTGGCGTTCACCCTCAACATCCTGTTGCGTGAAATTGGGGCCGCCGACTTGTCCGGCGCCGGAACGGCGTTCGGCACCATCACCCAGCTGGGCCCGGTCGTGACTGTGCTGGTGGTGGCCGGTGCTGGTGCCACGGCGATCTGCGCCGACCTGGGCGCCCGCACCATCCGCGAGGAAATCGACGCGATGCGGGTGCTGGGCATCGACCCAATCCAACGGCTCGTGGTCCCCAGGGTGTTGGCGTCCACATTGGTTGCGCTGCTGCTCAACGGCTTGGTGTGCGCCATCGGCCTGTCCGGCGGCTACGCGTTCTCGGTCTTTCTTCAGGGCGTCAACCCGGGTGCGTTTATCAACGGTCTGACCGTGCTCACCGGACTGCGCGAATTGATACTGGCGGAGATCAAGGCGCTGCTGTTCGGGGTCATGGCCGGGTTGGTTGGGTGTTACCGCGGTCTGACGGTCAAGGGTGGGCCCAAGGGGGTGGGCAATGCGGTCAACGAGACCGTCGTCTACGCGTTCATCTGCCTTTTCGTGATCAACGTAGTCATGACCGCTATAGGTGTGCGAATCTCGGCGCAGTAACAAACGACGGTGAGCGAGCGATGGTGATGACGCGATGAGCTACGACGTCACTATCCGGTTTCGCCGTTTCTTTTCGCGGCTGCAGCGGCCGGTCGACAACTTCGGCGAGCAGGCGCTGTTCTACGGCGAAACCATGCGCTATGTGCCCAACGCCATCACCCGCTACCGGAAGGAGACGGTCCGGCTGGTCGCCGAGATGACGCTGGGCGCCGGAGCGCTGGTCATGATCGGCGGCACGGTCGGGGTGGCGGCCTTTTTGACCCTGGCGTCCGGTGGAGTGATCGCCGTGCAGGGGTATTCGTCGCTGGGCGACATCGGTATCGAGGCGTTGACCGGGTTCCTGTCGGCGTTTTTGAACGTCCGCGTTGTCGCGCCGGTGATTGCGGGTATCGCGCTGGCGGCCACTATCGGGGCCGGAGCCACCGCGCAGCTGGGTGCCATGCGGGTCTCTGAGGAGATCGACGCCGTCGAATGCATGGCGGTGCACTCGGTGTCCTATTTGGTGTCAACCCGGCTGATCGCCGGCCTGGTGGCGATCATTCCGTTGTATTCGTTGTCGGTGCTGGCCGCGTTCTTCGCCGCTCGTTTCACCACGGTGTTTGTCAATGGGCAGTCCGCGGGCCTTTATGACCATTACTTCAACACCTTCCTCATCCCCTCCGACCTGTTGTGGTCGTTTATGCAAGCCATCGCTATGTCGATCGCGGTAATGCTGGTGCATACCTACTACGGCTACAACGCCAGCGGCGGGTCGGTTGGGGTCGGGGTCGCGGTCGGGCAGGCCGTACGGACCTCGCTGATCGTGGTTGTTGTCATCACCTTGTTCATCTCGCTCGCCGTCTACGGCGCGTCCGGTAACTTCAACCTCTCGGGGTAAAAACCTTCAGAAAGGAAACATGTCCGGCGGCGGATCTCGACGCACCAGTGTCAGGGTGGCAGCGGCGCTGCTGGCCGGGCTGATGGTGGGATCCGCAGTGCTGACTTATCTTTCGTATACGGCGGCTTTCACGTCTACGGACACCGTCACGGTATCGTCGCCGAGGGCCGGCCTGGTTATGGAGAAGGGCGCCAAGGTCAAATACCGTGGCATCCAGGTAGGCAAGGTCACGGATATCAGCTACAGCGGCAACCAAGCACGGCTCAAGCTGGCCATCGACAGCGGCGAGATGGGTTTTATCCCCTCCAACGCGACGGTGCGCATCGCCGGAAACACCATCTTCGGCGCCAAATCGGTGGAATTCATTCCGCCAAAGACACCGTCGCCCAAGCCGCTAAGTCCGAATGCGCACGTGGCGGCGTCTCAGGTACAGCTTGAGGTCAACACGTTGTTCCAATCGCTCATCGACCTGCTACACAAGATCGATCCGCTTGAAACGAACGCGACGCTGAGCGCGCTGTCCGAAGGCCTGCGCGGCCACGGCGATGATCTGGGTGCGCTGTTGTCGGGACTGAACACGCTGACCCGCCAAGCGAACCCAAAGTTACCCGCCCTTCAGGAGGATTTCCGCAAGGCGGCGGTGGTGGCCAACGTCTATGCTGACGCCGCCGGGGACCTGAACACCGTGTTCGATAACCTGCCGACGATCAACAAGACGATCGTCGACCAGAAGGACAACCTCAACGACACGCTGCTAGCCACCATCGGTCTGTCTAATAACGCCTATGAGACGTTGGCGCCCGCCGAACAGAATTTCATCGACGCCATCAACCGGCTCCGAGCCCCGCTCAAAGTGACCTCCGACTACTCCCCGGTATTCGGCTGCCTTTTCAAGGGCATCGCGCGCGGTGTCAAGGAGTTTGCCCCGCTAATCGGTGTCCGTAAGGCTGGGCTGTTCACCTCGTCGAGCTTCGTGTTGGGTGCGCCGTCGTACACCTATCCGGAGAGCCTGCCGATCGTCAACGCCTCCGGCGGTCCGAACTGCCGAGGGTTGCCCGATATCCCGACCAAGCAGACGGGCGGGTCGTTCTACCGCGCGCCGTTCCTGGTCACCGACAACGCTTTGATCCCATACCAGCCGTTCACCGAGTTACAGGTTGACGCGCCGTCGACGCTGCAGTTCCTGTTCAACGGTGCGTTCGCGGAACGGGACGACTTCTGATGGCGGGCTCGGGCGTTCCCTCGCACCGGTCGATGGTGATCAAGGTCAGCGTCTTCGCGGTGGTCATGCTGCTGGTGGCCGCCGGTCTGGTGGTGGTCTTCGGGGACTTCCGGTTTGGTCCCACAACCGTCTACCACGCCACCTTCACCGACGCGTCGCGGCTGAAGGCAGGCCAGAAGGTTCGCATCGCCGGTGTGCCGGTCGGTTCAGTGAAGGCGGTCAAGCTCAACCCAGACCACAGCATCGACGTGGCATTCGCGATCGACCGCAGCTACACGCTGTACTCGTCCACGCGTGCGGTGATCCGGTACGAAAACCTGGTGGGCGACCGGTTCCTGGAGATCACGTCGGGTCCGGGTGAACTGCGCAAGCTGCCGCCGGGTGGCACCATCAACGTGGCCCACACCCAGCCCGCACTGGATCTCGATGCGTTGCTGGGTGGGCTACGGCCGGTGCTGAAAGGCTTTGACGCTGACAAGATCAACACCATCACCAGTGCGGTCATCGAGTTGCTGCAGGGCCAGGGTGGTCCGTTGGCGAACGTGCTCGCCGACACCGGTGCCTTCTCGGCGGCGCTGGGCGCACGCGACCAGCTGATCGGCGAGGTAATCACCAACCTCAACGCGGTGCTGGCGACCGTCGATGCAAAGAGCGCGCAATTTTCGGCCAGTGTCGACCAGCTGCAGCAGCTGGTCAGCGGCCTGGCCAAGAACCGGGATCCGATCGCGGGCGCCATTTCGCCGCTGGCGTCGACGACGACGGATCTTACGGAACTGTTGCGGAATTCGCGCCGGCCGCTGCAAGGCATCCTGGAAAACGCCCGGCCGCTGGCTACCGAGCTGGACAACCGAAAGGCCGAGGTCAACAACGACATCGAGCAGCTCGGCGAGGACTACCTGCGCCTGTCCGCGCTGGGCAGTTACGGAGCATTCTTCAACATCTACTTCTGCTCGGTGACGATCAAGATCAACGGACCGGCCGGCAGCGACATCCTGCTGCCGATCGGCGGCCAGCCGGATCCCAGCAAGGGGAGGTGCGCCTTTGCTAAATAGGAAGCCAAGTAGCAAACACGAACGCGACCCGCTCCGCACCGGCATCTTCGGCCTGGTGCTGGTGATCTGCGTCGTCCTGATCGCATTCGGCTACAGCGGGTTGCCTTTCTGGCCACAGGGCAAAACCTACGACGCGTATTTCACCGACGCCGGTGGGATCACCCCCGGTAACTCGGTTTATGTCTCGGGCCTCAAGGTGGGCGCGGTGTCGGCCGTGAGTCTGGCCGGAAACAGTGCAAAGGTCACCTTCAGCGTGGACCGCAGCATCGTCGTCGGCGACCAGTCCCTGGCCGCGATCCGCACCGACACCATCCTCGGCGAGCGCTCCATCGCGGTCAGTCCGGCTGGCTCCGGCAAGTCGACCACGATTCCGTTGAGCCGGACCACCACGCCCTACACGCTCAACGGGGTGCTGCAGGATCTGGGCCGCAACGCCAACGACCTGAATAGGCCGCAGTTCGAGCAGGCCTTGAACGTGTTCACCCAGGCCTTGCATGACGCCACCCCGCAGGTGCGTGGTGCCGTGGACGGGCTGACGTCGCTGTCGCGCGCCCTGAATCGTCGCGACGAAGCGCTGCAAGGCCTGCTGGCGCACGCCAAGTCGGTGACATCGGTGTTGTCCGAACGCGCCGAACAGGTCAACAAGCTGGTCGAGGACGGCAACCAGTTGTTTGCGGCGCTCGATGCCCGGCGGGCCGCGCTCAGCGCGTTGATCTCTGGGATCGACGATGTTGCAGCGCAGATTTCCGGCTTTGTCGCCGACAACCGTAAGGAGTTCGGCCCGGCTTTGAGCAAGCTCAACCTGGTGCTGGCCAACCTCAACGAGCGCCGCGACTATATCACCGAGGCCCTCAAGCGGCTGCCCACGTACGCGACCACGCTGGGGGAGGTGGTCGGATCCGGACCCGGATTCAATGTCAACGTCTACAGCGTGCTGCCCGGGCCGCTGGTGGCGACCGTGTTCGACCTGGTCTTTCAGCCGGGCAAGCTGCCGGATAGCCTCGCCGATTACTTGCGCGGGTTTATCCAGGAGCGCTGGATCATCAGACCGAAGTCGCCGTGATGGGCCGGGTCGCCATGTTGACGGGGAGCCGGGGATTGCGCTACGCCACGGTGATCGCGCTGGTGGCCGCGCTGGTGGGCGGCGTGTACGTGCTCTCGTCCACCGGTAATAAGCGCACCATCGTGGGCTACTTCACCTCTGCTGTCGGGCTCTATCCCGGTGACCAGGTCCGCGTCCTGGGCGTCCCGGTGGGTGAGATCGACATGATCGAGCCGCGGTCGTCCGACGTCAAGATCACTATGTCGGTGTCCAAGGACGTCAAGGTGCCCGTGGACGTGCAGGCCGTGATCATGTCGCCGAATTTGGTGGCGGCGCGGTTCATTCAGCTCACCCCGGTGTATACCGGCGGGGCGGTGCTGCCCGACAACGGTCGGATCGATCTGGATCGCACCGCGGTGCCGGTGGAATGGGACGAGGTGAAAGAGGGGCTCACCCGGTTGGCCGCCGACCTGAGTCCGGCGGCGGGCGAGCTGCAGGGGCCGCTGGGCGCGGCGATCAACCAGGCCGCGGACACCCTTGACGGCAACGGAGACTCGTTACACAACGCGTTGCGCGAGCTTGCGCAGGTCGCCGGGCGGCTGGGGGATTCGCGCGGCGACATCTTCGGCACCGTCAAGAACCTGCAGGTACTGGTCGACGCGCTATCGGAGAGCGACGAGCAGATTGTGCAGTTCGCCGGCCACGTGGCATCGGTGTCGCAGGTGCTCGCCGACAGCTCGGCCAATCTGGACCAGACCCTGGGCACGCTCAACCAGGCGCTGTCCGACATCAGGGGGTTCTTGCGCGAGAACAACTCGACGCTGATCGAAACGGTGAATCAGCTCAACGACTTTGCGCAGACGTTGAGTGACCAGAGCGAGAACATCGAGCAAGTGCTGCACGTGGCTGGGCCGGGGATCACCAACTTCTACAACATCTATGACCCTGCGCAAGGCACCCTCAACGGTCTGTTGTCGATACCCAACTTCGCTAACCCGGTGCAGTTCATCTGCGGCGGTTCCTTCGATACCGCCGCGGGCCCGTCGGCGCCGGACTACTACCGGCGCGCCGAGATCTGCCGTGAGCGGCTGGGGCCGGTGCTGCGCCGGCTCACGGTGAATTACCCGCCGATCATGTTCCACCCGCTTAACACGATCACGGCGTACAAGGGCCAGATCATCTACGACACCCCGGCCACCGAGGCCAAGTCGGAGACGCCGGTTCCGGAATTGACTTGGATACCCGCGGGAGGAGGAGCGCCTGTGGACAACCCCGCGGATCTGCAGAGCCTACTCGTCCCACCGGCGCCCGGTCCGGCACCGGCCCCGCCGGCGCCGGGGGCAGGACCGGGCGAGCATGGGGGCGGCGGATGAACCGAATCTGGTTGCGCGCCATCATATTGACGGCCAGCAGCGCGCTGCTTGCCGGCTGTCAGTTTGGCGGGCTGAACTCGCTGCCGCTGCCTGGCACCGCCGGGCACGGTGAAGGTGCCTACTCGGTCACCGTCGAAATGGCTGATGTGGCGACGTTGCCGCAGAACTCACCGGTCATGGTCGATAACGTCACCGTCGGCAGCGTGGCCGGCATTGTCGCGGTCCAACGACCCGACGGATCCTTTTATGCCGCCGTGAAGCTGGACCTGGACAAGAATGTGTTGCTGCCGGCCAACGCCGTGGCGAAGGTCTCCCAGACCTCGCTGCTGGGTTCGTTACATGTAGAGCTGGCGCCACCGACGGACCGCCCGCCGACCGGGAGGTTGGTTGACGGCTCGAGAATCACCGAGGCCAACACCGACCGATTCCCCACCACCGAGGAGGTTTTCTCGGCGCTGGGGGTGGTGGTCAACAAGGGTAACGTCGGTGCGTTGGAAGAGATCATTGACGAGACCCACCAGGCGGTGGCGGGTCGGCAGGCCCAGTTCGTCAACCTGGTCCCCAGGCTCGCGGAGTTGACGGCGGGCCTGAACCGGCAGGTTCACGACATCATCGATGCGTTGGATGGGCTGAACCGAGTCTCCGCGATCCTGGCACGTGACAAGGACAACCTGGGCCGAGCACTGGACACGCTGCCCGACGCGGTTCGCGTGCTCAACCAGAACCGGGACCACATCGTCGACGCGTTCGCCGCGCTCAAAAGGTTGACGATGGTCACGTCGCACGTGCTGGCCGAGACCAAGGTGGATTTCGGTGAAGACCTCAAAGACCTCTACTCGATCGTCAAGGCCCTCAACGACGACCGAAAGGATTTCGTCACCTCGCTGCAGCTGTTGCTGACGTTCCCATTTCCCAACTTCGGTATCAAGCAGGCGGTGCGCGGCGACTATCTTAACGTGTTCACCACCTTCGACCTCACCCTGCGCCGGATTGGTGAGACGTTCTTCACCACGGCGTACTTCGACCCGAACATGGCGCACATGGACGAGATCCTCAACCCGCCCGACTTCCTGATTGGCGAACTGGCCAACCTGTCCGGGCAAGCGGCCGACCCATTTAAGATTCCACCCGGTACGGCGTCGGGACAGTAGGGGCCCGGACATGATCGACCGACTCGCCAAGATCCAGTTGTCCATTTTTGCGGTGATCACCGTCATCACCCTGAGCGTGATGGCGATCTTTTATCTGCGTCTGCCCGCCACGTTCGGCATCGGAACCTACGGCGTGAGTGCCGACTTCGTCGCGGGCGGTGGCCTGTACAAGAACGCCAACGTCACCTACCGCGGTGTCGCGGTCGGGCGGGTGGAGTCGGTGGGGCTAAATCCCAATGGCGTTACCGCGCACATGCGACTGAACAGTGGCACCGCCATTCCGTCGAACGTCACCGCCACCGTACGCAGCGTTTCGGCCATCGGTGAGCAGTACATCGACCTAGTGCCGCCGGAGAACCCGTCGTCGACCAAGTTGCGCAACGGCTTCCGGATCCAGCGGCAGAACACCCGAATCGGGCAAGACGTCGCCGACCTGTTGCGTCAGGCCGAGACGCTGCTCGGCAGCCTTGGCGACACCCGGCTGCGGGAGCTGCTGCACGAGGCGTTCATCGCGACCAATGGCGCCGGTCCGGAACTGGCCCGGCTGATCGAGTCGGCCCGGTTGCTGGTGGATGAGGCCAACGCCAACTATCCACAGGTTTCGCAGTTGATCGATCAGGCCGGCCCGTTCCTGCAAGCCCAGATCCGCGCCGGCGGGGACATCAAGTCACTCGCCGATGGGCTGGCGCGGTTCACCTGGCAGCTCCGTGCGGCAGACCCGCGGCTGCGCGACACGTTGGCCGACGCCCCGGATGCGATCGACGAGGCCAACACCGCGTTCTCCGGGATTCGTCCTTCGTTTCCCGCGCTGGCGGCCAGTCTGGCCAACCTGGGCCGGGTGGGCGTGATCTATCACAAGTCGATCGAACAGCTCCTGGTGGTTTTCCCGGCGCTGTTCGCCGCGATCATCACCTCGGCGGGCGGCGTACCCCAGGACGAGGGCGCCAAGCTGGACTTCAAGATCGACCTGCACGACCCGCCGCCCTGCATGACCGGGTTCTTGCCCCCGCCGCTGGTCCGGTCGCCGGCCGACGAGTCGGTACGCGAGATTCCCCGGGACATGTACTGCAAGACCGCGCAGAACGACCCGAGCACGGTGCGCGGCGCTCGCAACTACCCGTGCCAGGAATTCCCCGGTAAGCGGGCACCGACGGTGCAGTTATGTCGGGATCCGCGTGGCTATGTGCCAGTTGGAACCAACCCGTGGCGCGGTCCGCCGATCCCGTACGGCACCGAGGTGACGGATGGGCGAAACATTCTGCCGCCCAACAAGTTCCCTTACATCCCGCCGGGCGCGGATCCCGACCCGGGCGTGCCCATCGTCGGACCGCCGCCACCCGGCCAGGTGGCCGGCCCCGGGCCGGCGCCGCACCAGCCGGCGCAGCCTGCGCCGCCGCCCAACGACAACGGTCCGCCTCCACCGTTCACGTCATGGATGCCGCCCGGGTACCCGCCGGAGCCACCCCAGGTGCCATACCCGGCGACCATTCCGCCGCCGCCACCACCGGAAGGCACCGGGCCTCCGCCCGGGCCGGCGCCTGGCCCCCAACCGCAGGCCAGCGGTCCGGCCTACACCATCTATGACCAACTCAGCGGAGCCTTCGCGGACCCGGCCGGCGGCACTGGTATCTTCGCGCCCGGGATGACGGGCGCATCCAGCGCCGAGAATTGGGTGGATCTCATGCGCGATCCGAGGCAGCTGTAGTGGCCGCAGATACCGGTGTAGCCGGCGGACAGCAGTCGACGACGCGGCGCGCTCGTCGTAAGGCGTCCCGCCCCGCGGGTCCGGCGGAAGGCGAGTCGAGCCGTCCCGCCCAGGGTGCGGCGACGGTGAGGGCCGCGGCGCGGACCGAATCGAAGCCGGCGAAAGCCGCCAAGCCCGCCCTGAGGCCGGTCAAACCGCCGCCACGCCGGCCGGCACACCGCGTCCTGGTCGGCTGGCTTTCGCTGGCGGCAGGCCTATTGGCGATTGCCGCGCTGGCATGGGGTGTGACCGCACTGGTTATGCAGAACCGGGATGCGGACGCCCGGCAAGCCCGCAACCAGCGTTTTGTCGATGCCGCCACCCAGACCGTGGTCAACATGTTCAGCTACACGCCGGACACCATCGACGAGAGCGTGAACCGGTTCGTCAACGGCACCAGTGGGCCGCTACGCGGCATGCTGAACGCCAACAACAACGTGGACAACCTCAAGGGTCTATTCCGGGCCACCAACGCGACATCGGAGGCCGTCGTCAACGGCGCCGCGTTGGAGGGCATTGACGAAATCAGCGACAACGCATCGGTATTGGTGTCGGTGCGGGTGACGGTCGCCGATATCGACGGCGTCAACAAGCCGTCCATGCCCTATCGTCTTCGGGTCATCGTGCATGAGGACGAGAACGGCCGGATGACCGGCTACGACCTGAAGTACCCGGACGGGGGCAACTGATGAGACGGTTGATTTCCGTCGCCTACGCGCTGATGGTCGCCACCATCGTGGGTTTGTCCGCGGCCGGTGGCTGGTTCTACTGGGACCGGGTGCAGACCGGGGGCGAAGCGTCGGCGCGGGCACTGTTACCGAAGCTGGCCATGCAGGAAATCCCACAAGTCTTCGGTTACGACTACCAAACTGTCGAGCGCAGCCTCACCGCGGTGTACCCGCTGCTGACGCCGGACTATCGCCAGGAGTTCCAGAAGAGCGCCAATGCGCAGATCATCCCGGAGGCGAAGAAGCGTGAAGTGGTGGTCCAGGCCAATGTCGTCGGTGTGGGAGTCATGGATGCCAAACGCGATTGCGCATCGGTGATGGTCTATTTGAACCGCACCGTGACCGACAAGACGCGACAGCCGCTCTACGACGGCAGCCGACTGCGGGTGGATTTCCAGCGGATTGACGGCAAATGGCTGATCGCCTACATCACGCCGATTTAATAGCACATCGCAATGTTGTTGCAGTACAACGGATAACGCTGGACCGGGCTGGGTGGCGGGCCGATGAGCTGCAGTGAAAACGGTTGTTTGCTCAACTTTGGCTGCAGGCCACACACGGCGCCATGCACGGTGGTGTGCGTCCCGGTCAGCGTCTCGTCGCTGAACGCATAGGTTTCGCTGGACGGTGCCGTGCTGCCGTCCGGACACGCCACGCCGTCTGCCTGATTCACCTGGAAGGTCCACAGCATGCTACTCATCCGAGCCCTGCCGCTGAAGTTCTGCAGCCGGTCCGTACGGGTGATCTGTTGGGGCGTCGTACTCACCACGTTGAGAGCGCAGTTGAACGCCCAAACGATGGGGTCAGAATAGTCGTTCATGTTACGGGTTCCCGACGGCTGATCGCACAGCGCGGTAATCGTCCACGTCACCCCGGACACTCCGGCCTGGTTGAAGGAGTAACTGCCATCCGGCGGCGGTCCGAGCGCACGCGCCGGGTCACCGGAGTGCAGCGCAATTCCCAGTGCGACGGCCGAGCAGATGACGGCCCCAGCGGCCAGTCCGCAACGGATGTTCACATGCCCTCCTTCGGGCCTTCGCGCTCCATCGAGTATCACAGCCTTTGGGCAGCCGCACCAGCTTCCAGGGCGCGAGCAGACGCAGAATCGCCCAATTTCGTGCCGAAATGGGCGATTCTGCGTCTGCTCGCGAGCGGGAGCGGCTTGACCGTTAGCCTTGGCCCCTCGGGTGTGCCCCGGCGAGAGCGTCGAGAAACGACTGTGCCCAGCGGTCCACGTCGTGGGCGAGCACTTGGCGTCGCAGCGACCGCATTCGCCGCCGGCCCGCCTCCTCCGTCTGGTTGAGCGCTTCCTCTATCCCGTCCTTGACGCCTTCCAGGTCGTGCGGGTTGACCAGGTATGCGTGCCGGAGTTCGGCTGCGGCCCCGGTGAATTCGCTGAGCACCAGGGCACCGCCAAGATCGCTGCGGCAAGCGACGTACTCCTTGGCCACCAGGTTCATCCCGTCGCGTAGTGGGGTGACCAGCATGACGTCGCTGGCCACGAAGAAAGCGATAAGCTCGTCGCGCGGAGCCGGTCGATGCAGGTAATGCACTACCGGATGGCCAACCTCACCGTACTCGCCGTTAATGTGGCCGACCTGGCGTTCGATGTCGTTGCGCAGCGTCTGGTAGCTCTCCACCCGCTCGCGGCTCGGGGTAGCCAGCTGGACCAGGACGGTGTCGTCGCGTTTGACGCGGCCCTCGGCCAGCAGCTCGGAAAAGGCCTTCAGCCGTACGTCGATGCCCTTGGTGTAGTCGAGCCGGTCAACACCGAGCAGGATCTTGCGCGGATTTCCCAGTTCGGTGCGAATCTCGCGGGCCCGGCGCCTGATGTTGCGGTCGCGGGCAGCGTGGTCGAGCGCGCCGGAGTCAACCGAGATAGGAAAGGCGCCAACTCGTATGGTGCGGGACCCGAGCACCGCCGCACCGAACCGCGACCGCACACCGACGGTTCCGCGGGAAGTGTCGGTGCCGACCAGACGCCGGGACAGGATCAGGAAATTCTGGGCACCGCCCGGAAGATGGAAGCCCACCAGGTCGGCACCCAGTAGGCCCTGGATGATCTCGGTGCGCCACGGCATCTGCATAAACAGCTCTACCGGCGGGAACGGGATGTGCAAAAAGAAACCGATGGTCAGATCGGGCCGCAGCATGCGCAGCATCTTCGGTACCAGCTGCAGCTGGTAGTCCTGTACCCACACGGTTGCGCCGTGGGCGGCGGCGCGCGACGCGGCCTCGGCAAAGCGCTGGTTGACGTCGACGTAGCGATCCCACCATTCGCGGTGGTAGAGCGGCTTGACGATGACGTCGTGGTACAGCGGCCACAGTGTGGCGTTGGAGAATCCCTCGTAGTACTGAGCTATGTCCGTGGTGCTCAGCCGTACCGGATGAAGTTCCAGCTCGTCTTGGATGATGGGGCCGTCCAGCACGTGGAGGTCGGGTTCGGCCCCGTCGTCGTTAACGCCGGGCCAGCCGACCCAGGCCCCGCGCCGACGCCGCAGCACCGGCTCCAAGGCGGTGACCAAGCCTCCGGGGCTGCGTTTCCAGGTTGTGCTGCCGTCGGGAAGACGCTCCAGATCGACGGGCAGTCGATTGGCTACCACCACGAAGTCAGAGTCCCCGAAGGTCTCCGAATCGCAAATCTGCGCCTCCTGGCCTCCCGAGGGAGCCATTAGCTCTCGAGTTTGGCCGGTCCAATACCGAGCATGGACAGGAAGATCCGACACTCGTCGGCGTCGTTCGCATATGCGGCGACGACTCGCCTGGCCTGGCTCGCGGTGCTGTCTGCCAGCGGTTCGACGTCACCGATTTCGCCGTGGTCAGATTTGGTAGACATTACATAACTGTAAGCCAAGCCCGCATTGCGCTGCAGACGTCGTCACGGTTTGGCCCCGGCGATGGGTACCGTCGACGCGGTTCAGGTCCCGTTACCAGCGGTGTGCGATTGCCCGCCGAGGACTTCGCGGGCCAGCTCTTCCAGTGCCCGGCGATCCTCGGTCAGTGCTGCCCGGCCAGCCGGGGTAGCCCGGTAGACGCGGCGCGCGCGGCCGTCGACGACCCGTTGCTCGGACACCAGCAGGCCGTCGGCTTCGAGCCGGTGCAGGGTCGGGTACAACGTGCCGGGGCTGACCCGGTAGCCGTGCCGGCTCAGTTCTTGGGTCAGCCACGCGCCGTGCACCTCGTTGTCGGCAGCGTGGTGCAGGATGTGCAGGCGCACCGCGGCCCGCTGAAACTCCCGCATAGAACACCT
Organism: Mycobacterium canetti CIPT 140010059; assembly: GCF_000253375.1. Taxonomy (NCBI): domain Bacteria; kingdom Bacillati; phylum Actinomycetota; class Actinomycetes; order Mycobacteriales; family Mycobacteriaceae; genus Mycobacterium; species Mycobacterium canetti. Next base: position 3,965,562 of record NC_015848.1, on the reverse strand, counting down.
CAGGTGACCAAGCCGATATCGGCTTGCGATTCTACGGGGTGCGGGTAGCCGGCGGCGAATTCGCACTTACCAATAGACGTACAGCAAACTCCCAGTCATACACCGATGCATTTCAAGGTGCCTGTGATCCCCTAAATGCACGTAGTTCGCGTGAGCGTGTCCGCGACTCTGGTGAACTTCGCGCCACCGAATGATTGATGGGGGGAGGAGCCCGAATTGGGCTGCGTCTGGTTGGAGCAACTACGTAAACGGGAAGTGCGAGATTTGCGATTGATAAATCGGGTGGTGACGGTGGGCCAGCTCAGGCGCTTCCGTGCAGCTAACGCCAACCACCGGCCACATTCCGGCGAAACGTGCTGAAAATGTCCTCGTATTACGCACGCCGGCCCCTGCAATCGTCGGGATGCTCGAATTCCGATTCGTGCTGGGACGGGGCTCCCATCGAGATCACCGAAAGCGGCCCTAGTGTTGCAGGTCGGTTGGCGGCACTGGCATCGCGCACGACGATCAAGCCACTTATGACTGTGGGCAGTTACCTATCGCCCCTGCCTCTGCCGTTGGGGTTCGTCGACTTCGCATGCAGGGTTTGGCGCCCCGGGCAGGGCACGGTCCGAACAACGATAAATTTGCCGAATGCTACCGCCCAGTTGGTGCGTGCGCCTGGGGTGCGGGCGGCCGACGGCGCTGGGCGGGTGGTGCTCTATTTGCACGGCGGCGCGTTTGTCATGTGCGGGCCGAATTCGCACAGCAGGATCGTCAACGCGCTGTCAGGATTTGCCGAATCACCCGTGTTGATAGTCGACTATCGGCTGATCCCTAAGCATTCGCTGGGGATGGCGCTCGACGACTGCCACGATGCATACCAATGGTTGCGGGCGCGCGGATACCGGCCGGAACAGATCGTGTTGGCCGGTGATTCCGCGGGTGGTTACCTTGCGCTCGCGCTTGCGCAGCGGCTGCAGTGCGACGACGAGAAACCGGCGGCAATAGTGGCCATCTCTCCGTTGCTGCAGCTGGCCAAGGGGCCCAAGCAGGACCATCCCAACATCGGGACCGACGCGATGTTTCCGGCGCGGGCATTCGATGCCTTGGCGGCATGGGTCAGGGCGGCCGCTGCCAAGAACATGGTCGACGGCAGGCCCGAAGACCTCTATGAGCCGCTCGACCATATCGAATCCAGCTTGCCGCCGACACTTATTCACGTTTCCGGCTCCGAAGTGCTGCTGCACGACGCGCAGCTGGGCGCCGGCAAGCTGGCGGCGGCAGGCGTCTGTGCCGAGGTACGGGTTTGGCCCGGTCAGGCTCATCTTTTCCAACTCGCCACACCGCTGGTGCCCGAAGCGACCCGTTCGTTGCGTCAGATCGGGCAGTTCATTCGCGACGCCACCGCTGACTCGTCGTTGAGTCCGGTGCATCGGTCGCGCTACGTCGCGGGTTCACCTCGCGCCGCAAGCCGTGGCGCGTTTGGACAGTCGCGCATCTAGTGACCACCGGCCGGGGCCGGACCACAGCAGGAAGATCAATCCGAGCAGCATCGACAGGTCGGTCCGGGCAGCATGGGCCATGCCCCAGAAGCCCTCTACCCCGAGAAACCCGCCCGGCTGCAGTGCTCGGAGTTTGGTCAGCACGATCGCTCCCACCATGTCGATGAGCAACGGCACCGCCGCGACCCGGGTCAGCAGGCCGAGGAGGACCAGTGTGCCGCAGACAATCTCGACCACCCCGTCCAGATCGGCGAAGAACGTGGCGGCGGGGATGCCGATCCGCTCGAAGCGGCCCGGACCCAGCTGATCTGGATACATGAATTTCTGGATTCCCTCACTGAGAAACACCAACCCCACCAACAGCCGTATACAAATGACGGAAGGGGGGCCCTCGGCGTGCAATAGTCGCGGCCATGACGGTGCGGCCGAACCAGTTATTGCCAACTCCGACTCCGATATCGTTGCCCGATAATTCGTGGTTGAAGCCTACCGTGGACGCGCACCCGGCGGCGCACACTGGCCGCAATGTGGCAACAAGCCGCAACCTATGGAATCCCTCCACGATCGCGGCACCGTTGATCACGAACGTCGAACGTGAACTGAGGGCATGAATCCGCGAGCGCCGCGAAACCTCGCCGTGAGTTCACCTTCGGCGCAAGTGACGGGCCGCATGGTCCAAAATGGCGAGAACCTGTTTCAGTTTCGGCGTGAGGGGCCTCAAGTGCAGCTTTCTTTCCAAGACCGGACCTACCTGGTCACCGGAGGTGGCAGCGGAATCGGCAAGGGGGTGGCCGCCGGGTTGGTCGCGGCTGGAGCCGCCGTCATGATCGTGGGACGAAATCCAGACAAGCTGGCGGCGGCTGTCAAAGACATCGAGGCGCTCAAGACCGGAGCGATCGGCTATGAGCCGGCCGACATCACCGACGAGGAGCAGACCCTGCGTGTGGTGGACGCGGCAACCGCGTGGCATGGCCGGCTGCACGGTGTGGTGCATTGCGCGGGCGGGTCTCAGACCATTGGGCCAATCACCCAGATCGACTCGCAGGCCTGGCGGCGCACCGTGGACCTCAATGTCAATGGCACCATGTACGTGCTCAAGCACGCCGCGCGGGAATTGGTACGCGGCGGCGGCGGTTCGTTCGTCGGCATCTCCTCGATCGCGGCCAGCAACACCCATCGCTGGTTCGGCGCCTACGGGGTCACCAAGTCGGCCGTTGACCACATGATGAAACTGGCCGCTGACGAACTCGGCCCGTCGTGGGTACGGGTCAACAGCATCCGCCCGGGCCTGATCCGTACAGATCTGGTTGTGCCCGTCACAGAGTCGCCGGAGCTGAGCGCGGACTACCGGGTCTGCACGCCATTACCGCGGGTGGGTGAGGTCGAAGACGTCGCGAACCTAGCAATGTTTTTGCTCAGCGACGCGGCCAGTTGGATCACCGGACAGGTCATCAACGTCGACGGCGGCCACATGCTGCGAAGGGGCCCGGACTTCTCGCCCATGCTGGAGCCGGTGTTCGGCGCCGACGGGCTGCGTGGAGTGGTCGGATAACTTACCTAGTTCACGCAGGGCACGCCGCCGCCATCGATGGGCGCCCCTTGGTCCGGTGTCGGGTCGGTGGTGGTGCCGCCGCCGTACAGCGGATATGTGCTGGTTTCGGTGGACGTCGCGGCGGCGGTGGCCTCGTCGGGTGCCGGTAGGGAGAAGTTGGTATCCACCGTCACACGGATGTGTCCGGGCGCGACGGCGGGATCGGGATGGTTGGGGGCGTCGATACCGAGCAGGTCTGCCACGTTCTGGGCGTCCGTTTCCGCGCCGGCACCGTACTCGATGGCGGTGGTGAACGGATCGCCGGATTCGCGGTCACGCACCTGACCCGCGGTGTAGCCGCGCTTCAGCAGCGCACCGGAGACCTGGCTGGCCAGTCCGCTGATGCTGCCGGCATTGACCACATCGACGACGGTGGATGGGTTAGGTTTGGCGGCCGCGGCGGTCTGCGACGTTGGCGGCGCGCTGCCAAATGCCGCCGCTACCTCGGCCCGGATCGCGGTCGGGTCGATAATGTTGACATCCTGGCCGTCGATGTTGTCGTAGCGCACCACGGGCAGCGTCCGGAATTCGACGTTACCGCCCGCCAGGTCGCCCATCCGGCGGAACAGGTCCTCGTCCCAGCCGGCCGACAGCACCACATCTTTGCGTGCCACGGCCATCAGGTTGTCGAGCCTGTCCAGGTTGGTGAAGGTGCCCGAATCCTGAAGTTCGCGCATGACCGACGACAGGAATGCTTGCTGGCGGTGGGTGCGGTCCAGGTCCCCGTTGTCTAGGCCATGACGCTGCCGGACAAACGCCAGCGCCTGCGCGGCATTCAACCGTTGACGCCCGGCGGGGAAGTCGGCTCCGGAGTACGAGTCGTAGACGGCATGGTTCAGGCACACATCAACGCCGCCGAGGGTCTGGGCCAAATCGTAGAAACCGGCCAAATTGATCTCGGCGAAGTAGTCGATCGGGACGCCGGTCAGGCTTCGCACCGCCCGCAGGGTCGCGGCCCGGGCAGCTTCACGGCCCCGGGTCTCGAGCTCTTTCCGGTCGCTCACACCTTGGTTGGCCAGCTGTTCTGCCACGTATTGCTTGGTCAGCCCGTACGCCTCTTTGATCTTGATGTGGTTGTATCCCGGAACGCCGGTGAAGGGCACCCAGTCGTCGCGGGGGATCGAGAAGGCCACCACTTTGCCATCGGCACCGACGTGCACAAGTATCAGCGTGTTCGTGTTGTAGCCGCCGTCGTCGGAATCGCCCGCGTGTAGCTGCTTCAAGACCGACCAGGGCAGGTCGTTGCCTTCCTGGTCTTTGCGCGAGTCCAGCCCGATGAGCAAGATGTTCATGTTGTTGCCGCTGGAACGGGGATCCTCGGGGGTTAGGGCCTGCGAAATGGTGATGCCGTCCAGCGCGCCGTGGGCTACCCAATACCCTGCGCCGGTCATCAGCAGGGCAACCACCGACACGAGCGTCATAACGCCCCGCGACAGCCGCTTGCGGATCCGCGACGGCTGAGGCACAGCGCGATGGCGTGGGCGATTGCCCTCAGAACGCGCCATCATATGCCTCGGCCAGGCGCCGTCGAACCAACTGGCGCGCTGCCAGCGGTTGCGGTGCCGTCGCTTGCTGCATGACGTCTAGTATGGGGCCAGATTGCTGTGAAGCCAGCTATCAGAATGCTGGATGTGGTCAGCCTCACCGGCCGGCGGGGCCCCTCGAGACGGCCCGCTTGTTTCCGCTACCTGCACGTTCTGGCTACAATTCGGCAAGCTCGGCAAGTATCGCACAGCCAGCGGGCGGGTACCGGGAGGGTTAGCGGGTTAGGTGTCTGACGAGATTGACCCCGACTGGCCTGCGCCGGCATACCAGCCGTCCGATGACGTCGATACCACTCCGCCCGCCCCAGGCCGGTCTTGGCCCACCGCCTGGCTGGTGGCGCTCGTGGTCCTGGCCTGTGTGGCTGCCGCGGTCGTTGCGTACGCCGGTATGCATCGGGTCCGACCAGGTGCCAACCAGGCGGCGCCGGCAACGACGTCCGCACCGGCGCGCCCCACTTCCCCGGCATCCCAGGTTGGCCCGTGTGGGCCGGACGAGGCAACGGCCGTGCGCGCCGCGCTGGCCCAGCTTGCCCCCGATTCCAAAACCGGCAGGCCGTGGAATAGTACGCCGGAGGACAGCAACTACGACCCGTGCGCGGACCTGTCCGCGGTGCTGGTGACGGTGCAAGACGCCACCAACAGCTCCCCGGACCAGGCGCTGATGTTTCATCGGGGAACGTTCGTCGGAACCGCAACGCCGAGGGCCTACCCGTTCACCAATTTGATCGGTCCGGCATCCACAAACGACATCGTGGTGCTGAGCTATCGGACACGTCAAAGCTGTGACGGCTGCCAAGATGGCATCTTGACGATTGTGGGGTTTGCGTGGCGCGGCGACCACGTGCAGATCCTCGATTCGCTACCGGAGTTGTTCGATGCGCCGCCGTAGTCCGCGAGGAGCGGCACCGCAGCTGATCCTTACCGACTGTTGAATGGAGCACGACGTGGCGACTTCGCCGCCGGCAGGATGGTATACCGATCCTGACGGTTCAGCGGGGCAACGATATTGGGACGGTGACCGCTGGACCAGACATCGTCGACCCAACCCCTCTGCACCACGATCACCGCTGGCCCTGCGTGTCGACGGTCTCCGGAGCCGCTGGCTGGGCATGCCGGCCGGCCTGCGGTTGACAGTTCCGGTCGCGGCAGTGCTGACGATGGTAGGTGTCGCGGTCTACGCCTGGATCAGGCCGCTGCCAGACGACTGGTCGCAGCTGCCGAAGCGACTCAGTTGCCAGTTGCGGCCCGGGCCGACACCGCCCGCGACCATTACCGTGGCCTCCGTGGACGTCTCGCATCCCCGAGGCGCGGTCCTTCGGCTGGTAGTTCGATTCGCCGAGCCGCTGCCACCGTCGCCATCGGGCTCGTTTGCGTCGGGCTTTGCCGGTTACCTGCTGACCTACACCATCGCCAACAATGGCAAGGAGTTCGCCGAGCTGGGCCCGCAGCAGGACACCGATGAACTTGCCATCAGAAAGCCCGGCGAAAGCAGAGGCACCGAGCCGAACATGCGGCCGGACCGGAACACCAATGCGCGCAGAACTGCCCCCGATACCGTGGAGATCAACCTCGAGACAAAGCGACTGGGGCTCGATCAGGCGCCGGTGGATCCCCAGCTCACCTTCGCCGCTCAGTTCCGCACGCCGTCGACCGTGACGGTGGACTTCGGGTCGCAATTCTGTCAGGGCGAGCGTTTGGCCGGGCAGCGTCGTTAATCGTCGGCTCACCAAGCCGCCGTCTTTGCACGTACGTTTCGGCGATCGACGTCTCGCGATGGCTATCAACAGCCCGAACGGCGGTTGGGTGCGCGCAATTTCGTCGAATTGGGGCGCTCGGTGGTCACCGAGGCGGTGTCAATGCGAGGATTGCTGCCCGTGGCAGGTCATTGGGTCTCCGTGCTCACCGGGCTCGTGCCGCTGGCGTTGGTCATTGCGCTCTCGCCGTTGTCGGTGATCCCAGCGGTACTGGTCGTACACTCGCCGCAGCCGCGGCCGAGCAGCCTGGCCTTCCTGGGCGGCTGGCTGTTGGGCTTGGCCGTGGTGACCGCCGTCTTTGTTGCGGCCTCCGGCGCACTTGGCGGTTTGAGCACAACATCGCCGGCCTGGGCATCCTGGCTACGGGTGGTCCTCGGGTCGGCACTGATCGTGTTCGGCGTGCTTCGGTGGCTGACCCGGCATCGCCACACCGAAATGCCGGGCTGGATGCGCGCATTCGCCAGCTTCACCCCGGCACGCGCCGGATTGGTAGGGGCCGTGCTGGTGGTGGTGAGACCCGAGGTGCTGATCATTTGCGCGGCGGCCGGATTGGCCATCGGCAGCGGCGGCCACGGCGCCGCGGGTTCCTGGATTTACACGGCATTCTTTGCCATGTTGGCTGCATCCACGGTCGCGATCCCGATATTGGCCTACGTGGCTGCCGGTGACCGACTCGACGATTCGCTGGAACGACTTAAAGACTGGATGGAGAAGAACCATGCCGGGATGGTCGCGGCCATTCTGGTCGTGATCGGTTTACTGCTGCTCTACAACGGAGTTCACGCGATGTGATGCGGCGTACAACGCACGGCCGCGATCATCTACGGTAGTTATCTGGCGGCGCTAGACGGCCTGAGAATGCCTCCAACGAAGGAGTGGCCCGTGAGCCAGACGGCCCGGCGGTTGGGTCCGCAGGACATGTTTTTCCTGTACTCCGAATCGTCGACCACGATGATGCACGTTGGTGCGTTGATGCCGTTCACGCCGCCCTCGGGTGCGCCGCCGGACTTGCTGCGCCAACTCGTCGACGAAAGCAAGGCCAGCGAGGTCGTCGAACCCTGGAGCCTAAGACTGAGCCATCCGGAGCTGCTATACGATCCCACGCAGTCCTGGGTCGTTGATGACAACTTCGACCTGGACTACCACGTGCGCCGGTCGGCGCTGGCCAGCCCCGGCGACGAGCGTGAACTCGGGATCCTGGTGTCCCGCTTGCATAGTCACGCCCTGGACCTACGCCGTCCGCCGTGGGAAGTGCATTTCATCGAAGGCCTCGAAGGTGGCCGGTTCGCGATCTACATCAAGATGCACCACTCGTTGATAGACGGCTATACCGGCCAGAAAATGCTGGCCCGCAGCCTGTCCACCGACCCGCACGACACCACCCACCCGTTGTTCTTCAACATTCCCACACCTGGCCGATCACCCGCCGACACTCAAGACTCCGTCGGCGGCGGTTTGATAGCTGGGGCCGGTAACGTGCTCGATGGCCTGGGCGACGTGGTGCGGGGGTTGGGCGGGCTGGTCAGCGGGGTCGGTAGCGTCTTAGGTTCGGTGGCCGGTGCGGGACGATCGACGTTCGAGCTCACCAAGGCGCTGGTCAACGCCCAGCTGCGCAGTGATCACGAGTACCGCAACCTCGTCGGCTCGGTGCAAGCGCCGCACTGCATACTCAACACCCGCATCAGCCGCAACCGCCGCTTCGCCACCCAGCAATATCCGCTGGATCGACTGAAAGCCATTGGGGCTCAATATGATGCCACAATCAACGACGTCGCGTTGGCGATCATCGGAGGCGGCTTACGACGTTTTCTGGACGAGCTGGGTGAGCTGCCCAACAAGTCGCTGATCGTGGTCTTGCCGGTCAACGTGCGACCCAAGGACGACGAGGGCGGCGGCAACGCGGTCGCGACCATCCTGGCGACGTTGGGTACCGACGTTGCCGATCCGGTGCAGCGGCTGGCGGCGGTCACGGCGTCAACCCGCGCGGCCAAGGCTCAGCTGAGGTCCATGGACAAGGACGCGATCCTGGCCTATAGCGCCGCGTTGATGGCGCCGTACGGGGTGCAGTTGGCCAGCACGCTCAGTGGGGTGAAGCCACCCTGGCCGTACACGTTCAACCTGTGTGTCAGCAATGTGCCGGGGCCCGAGGACGTGCTCTACCTGCGGGGCAGCCGGATGGAGGCGTCCTATCCGGTCTCCCTGGTGGCGCACAGCCAGGCTCTCAACGTTACTTTGCAGAGTTACGCCGGCACGCTGAACTTTGGATTCATCGGCTGCCGTGACACACTGCCACACCTGCAGCGGCTCGCCGTCTACACCGGCGAAGCGCTCGATCAGTTGGCGGCGGCTGACGGCGCCGCGGGCCTCGGTTCCTGAATTCCGGATCACCGCACGCATCGTCACCGTCGTCCTGGGTTGGCCGCTGCGATCATGATGACCACCAGTGCGATGAGCCCGACGACGACCAGGGGGTGCCACCATTGGGCGCCAAGCCAATACGCGTGAGTGCCGACCCAGCCGGGCTGCTGCTGGGTGCCGAACAGCCATTCGCGTACGACGGGCGTCGCCAACGCGAGTACCGCGCCGACAACCGAGAAAGACAGCAGTGCAAAAAGGAGCCTGCCGGAGACCTGCCAAGTGCCTAGGACGACCAGCAAGCCCCCAGTCCCGGCCGCGATCAGGCCAGTGACTCCGAACACGGTTACCGACTGGATCGCCGCCGCGACGCCGAGCACAAGTAGCAGCGCGCCGGCGATAATGGTCGATCTGGCAATGCCTTTGGTCAACGACACCACTCGGTATCCACTGAGGGTGAGTGTCCGCAACGTGATCAGTGGTGGCTTCAATACACTGGGCAGCTGCCGGACCGAGCCGGCCGCTCCGGCCGCAGTCGCGGCGGCTTTGGCGACCGTGTGCGCCATCAGTGGTGAGCCCTTGTCGCTGGCGAATGTTTCGCCTGCGATTGGATTTTCGTTCAGCAGAGCATATTTGGCGTCGCCAGGGTGAGCGGCCAATACCTTGGTCGCCCATGTTCGTGAACTCGTCGGGCTCCAGTCCGGCAATTTTCCGGGCTGTGGGTCGAGCACCGTGTTGGCCAGTCCGTCCAATTCCTCTTCGAGGACTCGTTGTTGCCACGCCTGCGACAACCACAGCGCGGTCCACGGAATGCTGGCCGGCAGCGGCTTTGCTGGGTCGTCCAGGAAGCCAAGCTCATCGAGCAGCATGTCCTCGGTCAGATGTTGGGCCGGCCCGCCGCCGACCGCCGGCAGCGGGTAGCCCGGACTCGGAAAGTCAGGTGCCCCAAGTTCTTTGAGTTTGCCTAGGAACCATTGTGCACCGCTCTGCGGCCCGTTGGTATCGGCGCGCTCCCCGACGATCCAGCGCACCCGGCGCGGGTCTAGCAGCACGTGGACGAGCCATCCCGCTCCGTCGAGTCGGCCCCACATCCAGTCATTGGCTCGCCATGACCTCTTGTAGAACGCACCGAAATGATGCAAGCGCATGCCGGTGAGCTTCTGCTGGGCTGTCTGCCAGTCAGGTGCGAGCAGGCTGCGGGTGTCGGCGCTAACCTGCACGAGTTCGAGGCCTTGCTCGATCTCTGCGTCGGCCGGGAGCATCGCGCGCTGCGTCGTGGCGAGATCGAATAGCTTCCATGCCATGGTCGGTGCGTCGCGCGAGTCGTCGGCACGCCCTGGATAGGCCCCCAGATAGCTGAGGTACGTTTCCAACTGACCGGCTGCAACATGGTCCCGGGCGAGCAGAGAGTCTGTCGGGGCACCCGAGTCGGCTGAAGCGCTGGCGGCAAGTTGCGTCAAGGTCGGGTAGGCGTTCACCAAGGCGGCACCGAGCCGCTCCCAAGCGTCGCCGGGCACCGTGGATTGTTGGAGATAGTCGGCAGCGAGCTGGTCAGCGGCGTTCTCGAGCGACCCTTGTCGGATCGCTGGTCTGCTACACATCGTCCGCACTAGCACACTGAGATCGGATGACGCGGTCGGTCGCCACGCCCGGTGGATTGCTTCGGTGACTTCCGCCAACGCGGCGATGTCAGCATCCGAACGTGCCAGCTGGAATGCCGCCCGGATGACGGTGAGCGCGCATCCTTTTGCAAGGTCGTAGGCCGGCTGACCGAACCGAGCCAGCTCGGCTGGACTCTGTGGGAGCGGCTGGGCGGTCGGCTGCGACCAAGAAAGCAGGATCGTCGCGGTGATCTGCTGCCGGCACACCTTGTCGGCGTCACCACCGACGGTGAGTTCGGCTGACCAGCTCTTGGGAAGGCTTTCGGTTGCCGGGCCCGACTCCGGCGGACAGGTGGAAAGCCGGCGCAGCAGAGCGCTGGTGAGGGTCTGGGCCTGCTTGGTTGCCTCGCGGGTCCGGTAATCCGTGAGCAGGGACGGGGTGAGCAACCGTGTGCCGTTCCGCAGCGTTGCCGCCAGCTCTGCGAGCCGCAGTTTGGCATCTGTGCGCGCTTCCATGCAGTCCTGATGGGCGCGGATCGCGCGTAGGTCGGCCGCGATCGACTGGGTGGTGACCGCGGCCAGGCCCTTCAGCAGCCCGTCGATGAGCCCGAGTGGCTCGTCGACGTTGTCCGGTGGTGGCTCATGCATCGGGTCGGGTGCGGGTCCGGACGATGGTACGACGAACAGGAGCACCCGGCGAACCGGCCGTCGGGCTGGACGGTCGAAGATGCGCTTGAACAAGACGCCAATTGGCCGGTTGTCCAGCAAGCCACCATCGCTAACCCAGTGCGGACGGGTAAGGCTGGTGAACGGCGCCATCGCCGGTCGAGCCGGCACCTCTCCCTTCTTGGCGGTTCCCTTCGTGAACGGCAGAAAGGAGGGTTCGAACGCAAGTGGGAATGAGGCGGAACTGCGCGCTGCTAGTGCCAGCGCCGGCGCCGTGTCTGGCCGCGCCAGGTCGGTTTCGGTGAAGGTGAACAGACCGCGGCGGTCGACATCCTGGACGAGAGTGCCGAATGAGTCGGTGAATCTGCTTGTTTCCCCGGCTAGCAGCGTCGTCGTGATGTACAGGGTGGTGGACGGGGTGCGCGCGGCCTCCGGAAAGGTCGTGGGCGGGAACGGCCCGGTCGCCAGCTTGGGAAGCCGCTTGGCCAGAGCGGCGAATATGCGTTCGTCGCCGTACAAGAGGGACGGTGTTTTCTTGTCCCGCGGATCTCGGAGAAGCTCGGTCAAGGCCCCAAGATCGAGCCAGAGGTCGCGGATCCCGCCCAGGTCAGACCCGGTGACTCGGGATGACGCAAGCAAAGCCGCGTTGATGCCGCCCGCACTTGTTCCCGACAAGATGTCGACGTCGACGACCATGTCGAGGAGGTCGATTAGTTGAGCGTAGAGCCGCAGGGAAGCGGCTGACTCGTTGGTGAGTTGGCTGTTGGTCGGGAAGGTTCCCCCCAGCCTGCGCCATTGTGAGGCCTGCGCGAGCAGGTTGATCTCCCGCGTAACACCGGCCATCCAGATCGCGAGGCTGACGCCGCCCGTCATGGTCGTCGCGAATCGTAGTTCCTGCGTCAATGCCGTTACCGGTGACGGCTTTTCGAATGCCATCGACAGCCCCTCGATGCCGTGGGGTCCGCCCGGTGGGGTCGGGTCCCTTAGACCAGATTGCCAGAGCACGCCAACCGCGGCGGGGAACAACGCCGACGCATCCGCGCAAACCGGTCGTGCTATCCGGCGGCCGGTGTGCGGGGTATCGCGTAGGCCCGTGCCGGCACCCGCAGCGCATTGTTGATACCGCTGCCGGCGTTGACCGAGTGCCCCAGCGGTAGCCCGCCCAGCATGTGTCCGGGGGCGGTTTGGGCGGCGCTGGTCAGGCTGGTCAGCGGCAGCGCCCGCGCCGCCGGGGTGACCGCCTGGTTGGCCGCGGCCCATGCTGGCGGCACCGACAACGAACCGACCGAGGCCGCCCGACCCAAGTTGGCGGCCACCCCAGCGCCCAGACCCGAAGAGCCCAGCGACGAACCCAGCTGGCTGCCCAGCGAGCTCATCGCCCAGACCCCGTTTTCCGCCGCGGTTTCCACGGCCTGAGCCGCCGCCGGAGCTAAGCCCTTCAACATCGAGTGCAAGGTGTTGGTCATCGACACACCCGTGCCCATCATCGACATGTGGTTGTTGGCTATCGAACTGACGTTGCTGAGCGGCGACAGATGCGGCGAGACCGCCGTCCAGAGCCCACCCAGCTTGGAAGAAGGTACGACGCCCTGCGCTGGCTGGGCCAGTTGTTGCAGCGCTTGGGGCACATTGTTCATCAACTGGTTCGCCGCGGCGGTGTCGATGGCCTCCTCGACCGCGACGGCCTGCTCAAGGAGCCCGCCGGGGTTGGTGATCAGTGGGGCGTCCTCGAACGGCAGCAACGCCTCGGTCGCCGTCGCCGCCGTGGCGGCGTAGCCATACATCGCCTCCGCGTCTTGGCCCCACATCTGGCTGTATGCGGCCTGATTGGCCTCGATCGCCGGCGTGTTTTGCCCCAAGAGGTTGGTCGCGGTCAGCGTCATCAGTTCGGTACGGTTCTCGGCGATCACCGGCGGGGGCACCGTCAGCCTATACGCTGTCTCGTAGGCCGCCGCAGCAACCCGGACCTGGGCGGCGGTCAGCTGGGCCTGCCCCGCGGTGACGCTCATCCACGCCACATACGGCGAGGCCGCCGCCGCCATCAGACCCGCCGACGAACCTATCCACGATCCCGTCGTCAGACCCCAGACCACCGACTGAAACGCCGACGCGGCCGAAAACAGGTCACTCGCCACGCTGTCCCACATCTTCGCGGCGGCCACCAGCGAGGCCGAACCCGGGCCGGCGTACATCCTCGCGGAGTTGATCTCCGGTGGTAACGCCCCGAAATCCACCACTTCGATAATCCTTCCGCTCGAATACCGTCAGGTCAGCTAGCCGGTGACCACAGCGTTGGCGGCCTCGGTGTCCGCATATGAACTAGCGCTGGTGGCCAGCGTGGTCACAAACTGCTCATGGATCACCGCGGCCTTGGCGCTGGCCGTCTGATACGTCGCCGCATGCGTACGGAATTGTGTGGCAAGCAGCAGCGACACCTCGTCGGCAGCCGGGGGCACCACCCCAGTCGTCGGCACGGCTGCGGCGGCATTGCTAGCCTTCAGCGTTGCCCCCAGGGAACGAAGTTCGCCAGCCGCGGCCGCCAACATCTCCGGTTGCGCAGTGAAAGACACGCGTGCTCCTCCTCATTTAGCCCGAGCATCGGCCCGGGAGCTCAAGATTGATTGGTAGTCAAGCGATCTGATCGCCCGCCTGGCGCGCACGCCAAGCGTTGGTGACGACTGGTCCGGCCAAATCGACCCCAACACGGGGTGAACGCTACATTAACCAATCGTGAAGTCCTATACCTCGCAGGCACTTCAACGAAATTAGTTGCACTAAAGAGCGGCATCGAGTCTGCATCCACGCCGGCGACACGCCGAGGGACGTCACCTTGACCGCTGAGTCAAAACCGACCACGCTCCAGCCCTGCACGGCGGGTGCTGACGTCGGTCACTATGGTGACCGTCAGACGGCGCGACAATGCGAATCGCATGGAGGACACCATGACCGTTTCCATTGCACCTCCATCGCGCCCGAGTCAGGCCGAGACCCGTCGGGCCATTTGGAACACGATCCGGGGATCGTCGGGCAATCTGGTCGAGTGGTATGACGTCTACGTCTACACCGTGTTCGCTACGTATTTCGAGGACCAATTCTTTGATCGGGCCGATCGCAACTCGACGGTCTATGTCTACGCGATCTTCGCTGTTACCTTCGTGACCCGGCCCGTCGGATCGTGGTTCTTTGGTCGGTTTGCCGACCGCCGCGGCCGCCGGGCCGCGCTGACGTTCAGTGTGTCGCTGATGGCCGCCTGTTCGCTGATCGTGGCGTTGGTGCCGTCTCGCTCGAGCATTGGCGTCGCTGCGCCGATCCTGCTTATTTTGTGTCGGCTCGTCCAGGGATTTGCGACCGGCGGAGAGTACGGCACGTCGGCGACGTACATGTCTGAGGCCGCGACGCGGGAGCGGCGCGGCTACTTCTCGTCGTTTCAGTATGTGACGCTGGTGGGTGGGCACGTGCTTGCCCAGTTCACCCTGCTAGTCATCCTGGCGGTCTTCACCCGCGAGCAGGTTCACGAATTCGGCTGGCGCATCGGCTTCGCCGTAGGCGGTGGCGCCGCGATCGTGGTGTTCTGGTTGCGGCGCACGATGGATGAATCGCTCAGTCAGGAACGCCTGACTGCGATCAAGGCCGGGCGGGACCACGACTCCGGGTCGCTCCGTGAACTGGCCACCCACTATTGGAAGCCATTGCTGCTCTGTTTCCTCGTCACGTTGGGCGGCACGGTCGCGTTTTATACCTACAGCGTCAATGCACCTGCGATCGTCAAGAGTGTCTACGGTTCGCAGGCGATGACCGCTACTTGGATCAACCTGGTTGGTCTGATTCTGTTGATGATGCTGCAGCCCATCGGGGGCATGATCAGCGACAAGATCGGCCGCAAGCCACTGCTGCTGTGGTTCGGCGTCGGCGGACTCATCTATACCTACGTCCTTGTTACTTATCTTCCCGAAACACGTTCGCCGACAATGTCGTTTCTATTGGTGGCCGTCGGCTATGTGATTCTGACCGGATACTGCTCGATCAATGCACTGGTCAAGTCCGAACTGTTCCCCGCGCACGTGCGCGCCCTTGGTGTCGGAGTCGGCTATGCACTGGCGAACTCGGTCTTCGGCGGCACCGCGCCGCTGATCTACCAGGCTCTTAAGGAACGCGATCAGGTGCCGATGTTCATCGCCTACGTGACCGCGTGCATAGCGGTCTCGCTGATTGTCTATGTGTTTTTCATCAAGAACAAGGCCGATACCTACCTCGACCGCGAGCAGGGATTTGCATTCTACGGGCACGCATAGCTGTAGCGTCTGGGTAACACCTTTCGCCGAGCGTGCAATCACTGCGAAAATGGCGCCTTGGGTTCCGTGGATGGACCACGAACCGGGTGCCGGATTGACGCCGAATCTGGGGTGACTGCGGGCCGCTCGGTAGGACAGGATCGTGGTAGGGCATGCAAACGGATGGTTCTGGATCCCCTGATGGACCCGATATCAATGGCAGCTGAATCGTTCTCGGTCCACGGGCCGGGCGGTGTCCGTATCGTCGCCGACCGCTTGGGAGACCCGCGAGCGCGTGCCGTGGTGTTCTTGCATGGCGGTGGACAGACGCGACGCTCATGGGGTCGGGCCGCAGCCGCTGTCGCCGAACGTGGCTGGCAAGCGGTCACGATCGATCTGCGCGGGCATGGCGAATCCGACTGGTCGAGCGAAGGCGACTATCGGTTGGTCAGCTTCGCCGGCGATATCCAGGAAGTGCTGCGCAACCTGCCTGGGCAGCCGGCGCTGGTGGGCGCCTCCTTGGGTGGGTTTGCCGCGATGCTGCTGGCGGGGGAGCTCTCCCCGGGCATTGCCAGCGCAGTGGTGCTGGTGGACATCGTGCCGAATATGGACCTGGCCGGGGCGAGCAGGATCCACGCGTTCATGGCCGAACGGGTGGAATCGGGGTTCGGCTCGTTGGACGAGGTGGCTGACGTCATTGCCAACTACAACCCGCATCGGCCGCGGCCTTCGGATCCGGATGGCTTGGTGGCCAACCTGCGCCGCCGCGGTGATCGCTGGTATTGGCACTGGGATCCGCAGTTCATCGGTGGTATCGCGGCGTTTCCTCCCGTAGAGGTCACCGACGTCGACCGCATGAATGCAGCCGTTGCGACGATCCTGCGCGACGAAGTGCCGGTGCTTCTCGTGCGCGGCCAAGTCAGCGACATCGTCCGCCAAGAAAGCGCCGACCAATTTCTCTCGCGGTTTCCGCAAGTCGAGTTCACCGATGTGCGCGGCGCCGGACATATGGTCGCCGGCGATCGCAACGACGCTTTCGCAGGGGCGGTCCTAGATTTTCTCGCTCGGCATCTCGGCGTCCGATGATGGGGTTAGGGAAGGTCCTGCACAGCCAACCCGCGAGCGCGTGTGTCCGTACACCGACGTCGGCCCTAGCTTGTCGCCCCTACGTGTCGCTCATCTGGGTTCCGAGCCGGCGCGCGGCCGCGAGAAGGTGACCGACGACCACGGCGACGTCGGCATCGGCGACGTTTACCGCCACGCTGGGATCCGACACCAGCCGATCGTTGCGCAATCGCCGGTACGCGATACGCCACTGGCCGTCCTGCTTGATGAGGCGATCCTGGTACTCGCCCGAGCCGAGGATCTTGTAGCCGGCGGCAGTGGCCAGAGTGACCACGCTGGCGCTGCGCCCGGTGGCGACGTCCCCGTCGACCTCGTAGAGAAGATCCGTGGTCAAGTGGCGGCCCCGCACGACGCGGGCATGCGCATCTGCGTATTCGCGTAATGCGGGCCGCCCCCGGATCACCCAGCCGTCGAACTCGAAGGCACCGTCCTCGGTAAAGCATCCCGCCCAGCCTTCGCCATCCTGGGTGTCGATCGTCAAACAGTACCGAGCACACAGTGCCTGGATCCTGAGTATCTCGATCCACTGCTCATCCACCGGGCGCATTGTGTGGCCGGTGGTGGGGGATGTCAACCCGGCCCGAACGGGAGCGAGCGTCAACATCGACAGACGCTGTGCTGCAGGCAACCGTCGCGCTCTCCGCCGGTCACAAACCCGCGTTCCGAGGATTCGTCAAGGATCCGCCAAGAGCGCGGGCACACGCTGCTGCCATGTTCGTCAGCAACGCCAGGGAGGCAGAGCCGTTCGTGGCGCCGGACTTGTCCGAGATTCGGGTCCTGGTGGATCGGGCCACTGTGGGCGTCGCCTCGGTCAGTCTGGCCCATGCGACCGTGGCGGCGGGAGCCGAGACCGTATGGCACCGATTGCAAGCCACCGATGAGATCTATTTTGTTCTCTCGGGGCGCGGGCTGGTTTCGGTCGGAGACGAATCTGGCGAGGTCGGGCCCGGCGATGCGGTCTGGATACCGGCTGGTGTCCCGCAGAAAATCCGGGCCCTAGGTTCAGTTCCGTTGACATTCTTGTGCGCCTGCGGCCCGGCCTACCTACCGGAACGCGATCAGCGCATGGGCGAGGCCGCCGTGATCGGGGCATGGCCGTGACTCCCGTGACCGTCGGGGATCATCTCGTCGCCAGGATGCGCGCAGCCGGCATTTCGGTCGTATGCGGGCTACCGACTTCCCGGCTCGATTCGTTGCTGGTGCGTCTGTCCCGCGATGCCGGCTTTCGGATCGTGTTGGCCCGGCACGAGGGCGGCGCCGGCTACCTGGCCGACGGGTTCGCCCGCGCGTCCGGCAAGTCCGCTGCGGTGTTTGCGGCGGGACCTGGGGCGACCAACGTCATTAGCGCCGTGGCCAATGCGTCGGTGAATCAGGTTCCGATGCTTATCCTGACCGGGGAGGTGGCGGTCGGAGAATTCGGCCTGCACTCGCAGCAGGATACGAGCGACGACGGGCTGGGCCTGGGCCCAACCTTCCGCCGGTTCTGCCGCTGTTCGGTGTCCATCGAATCGATCGCCAATGCGCGCAGCAAGATCGATTCGGCGTTTCGGGCCTTGGCGAGCATCCCTCGCGGACCGGTGCACATTGCTCTGCCGCGCGATCTGGTGGACGAGGGGCTGCCGGCTCACCAACTTGGAACTGCCGCGGCCGGTCTTGGGGGCCTAAGAACCCTGGCGCCGTGCGGTCCTGATGTCGCTGACGAGGTGATCGGTAGGCTGGATCGGTCGCGTGCCCCCATGCTCGTGCTGGGGAATGGCTGCCGGCTGGACGGCATCGGCGAGCGGATCGTCGCGTTTTGCGAGAAGGCGGAACTTCCTTTTGCGACCACACCGAACGGGCGGGGGATCGTCGCGGAAACCCATCCGCTGTCTCTGGGTGTGCTCGGCATGTTTGGTGACGGCAGGGCCGACGAGTACCTCTTCGACACACCGTGCGACCTGTTGATCGCGGTCGGTGTTTCCTTCGGCGGGTTGGTTACCCGCTCCTTTTCGCCCCGCTGGCGCGGGCTGAAAGCCGACGTCGTCCATGTCGATCCCGATCCATCGGCAGTTGGCCGGTTCGTCGCTACGTCGCTCGGGATCACCACGTCCGGCCGCGCGTTCGTCAATGCCCTGAACTGCGGGCGGCCGCCACGCTTTTGTCGGAGGGTGGGCGTGCGGCCGCCGGCGCCAGCGGCGTTGCCGGGGACCCCGCAAGCGCGGGGGGAATCGATTCACCCGCTTGAGCTGATGCACGAACTGGACCGCGAGCTTGCACCCAACGCCACGATATGCGCCGACGTGGGTACCTGCATTTCTTGGACGTTTCGTGGGATACCGGTGCGGCGGCCCGGCAGATTCTTTGCCACCGTTGACTTTTCGCCCATGGGATGCGGCATCGCCGGAGCCATTGGCGTGGCCCTGGCTCGACCGGAAGAACACGTCATATGCATCGCCGGGGACGGGGCTTTCTTGATGCATGGCACGGAGATTTCCACTGCGGTTGCGCACGGGATCAGGGTGACCTGGGCTGTCCTCAACGACGGACAAATGAGTGCCAGCGCCGGCCCGGTCAGCGGGCGAATGGATCCGTCGCCGGTCGCTCGCATCGGCGCGAACGATCTGGCGGCGATGGCCCGCGCCCTTGGAGCGGAAGGGATTCGGGTCGATACGCGCTGCGAGCTGCGCGCCGGTGTGCAAAAAGCGTTGGCCGCCACCGGTCCCTGCGTCCTCGATATCGCGATCGATCCAGAGATCAACAAACCCGATATTGGACTGGGTCGATAGGACACCAGCCGCGCGTATCCCAAGAATTCATCAAGGATCCGGCAAGGGTGCGGGCTGACACTGATGCTCATGACTGCGACCCACAGAGAGCCGATTGTCCTGGACACGACCGTCCGTGACGGCAGCTATGCGGTGAACTTCCAGTACACCGACGACGATGTCGGCAGGATTGTCGGGGATCTCGACGCAGCGGGAATTCCCTACATTGAAATCGGTCACGGCGTCACCATCGGAGCCACCGCGGCGCAGGGCCCGGCCGCTCACACCGACGAAGAATATTTCCGCGCCGCCCGATCGGTGGTTCGAAACGCGAAACTGGGTGCCGTGATCGTCCCGGCCCTGGCCCGCATCGAGACGGTTGATTTGGCCGGAGACTATCTGGACTTTCTGCGCATATGTGTCATCGCCACCGAATTTGAGTTGGTGATGCCGTTCGTCGAGCGCGCGCAGTCAAAAGGCCTCGAGGTTTCGATCCAGCTGGTGAAGTCGCATCTCTTCGAGCCCGATGTGCTTGCCGCTGCCGGGAAGCGGGCCCGCGATGTGGGCGTCCGGATCGTTTACGTGGTGGATACGACGGGAACCTTCCTGCCCGAGGACGCGCGCCGCTACGTCGAGGCTCTCCGCGGCGCCAGCGATGTCACCGTCGGCTTCCACGGGCACAACAACCTCGCCATGGCCGTCGCCAACACCTTGGAGGCATTCGACGCCGGGGCCGATTTCCTGGACGGAACGCTGATGGGCTTTGGTCGCGGGGCCGGGAATTGCCAGACCGAGTGCCTCATCGCCGCGTTGCAGCGCCGTGGATACCTGGTCGGGGTAGACCTGGATCGGCTTTTCGACGCAGCGCGATCGGATATGTTGGGCCGGAGCCCGCAGAGTTACGGCATCGATCCGTGGGAGATCTCGTTCGGATTCCATGGACTCGATTCGTTGCAGGTTGAATACCTGCGCGCGGCGGCGCAACGGGCGCGGCTTTCGGTGCCCCGCGTTATCCGGCAGACCGCGGAAAGTCTGGCGGCGACATGGTTGTCGCCGCAAGACATCGATCGGGTGGTCGTGGGAATGAGGGCGTGAGTCGTGGGAACACATGCAGCCACCATGAGAGTCCGCGCCGGCGTGCGGTCCGGTCCGCTGTTGTTGCACGCGGGCACGCCTCCGACGGCTGCCGCCGCCGAGAGCGGGATGCGTACCCTGGTTACCGGCAGCTCCGGTCACCTGGGCGAGGCGCTGGTGCGCACTCTGCGTGCACGGGGCGCCGACGTCGTCAGCTTCGACAGCAGACCGTCGCGGTACACGAATGTCGTTGGTTGCGTGAGTGATCGAGCACTGCTGCGCGACGTGATGGCCGGCGTTGAGGTGGTGTTCCACGCGGCCGCCCACCACAAGCCGCAACTGGCCTTCCTGCCGCGTCAGGCGTTTCTGGACACGAACATCATCGGTACCCAGACCGTGCTGGATGCTGCGGTTGCCGCCAACGTCCGCGCCTTCGTCATGACATCATCGACGACCGTTTTCGGCGACGCCCTGACACCGCCGGCAGACCAGCCCGCGGCGTGGATCGACGAATCCGTCACGCCCATTCCCAAGAACATCTACGGCGTGACCAAAGCTAGCTCCGAGGACCTCTGCCAGTTGGCACATCGCAACGACGGTTTGGCCTGCGTCGTGCTGCGTGTTGCCCGATTCTTCGTGGAGGGCGATGACATGGCGCACCTGCACGACGGGCGCAGCGAGGACAACATCAAAGCCAATGAATACGCCTGTCGGCGGGTCGCGATCGAAGACGCGGTAGACGCGCACATCAATGCCGCGCAGCGAGCGCCGCAGCTGGGGTTCGGGCGCTATCTAGTGTCGGCGACCACACCGTTCACCCCCGAGGACATGGCGCAGCTGCGAACCGACGCGGCATCGGTGTTCGCGCGGCGGGTACCACTGGCCGCGGCCGTGTGGACCCGGCGTGGGTGGCGCTTCCCCGACCGCCTAGATCGCGTGTATGTCAACGCCCGCGCTCGCCGTGACCTGAATTGGCGTCCGCGGTTCGACCTAAACGCGATCGCCGCCAGACTCGCAAGGGGAGAGTCGGTGCACACGCCGTTGTCACAACTGGTGGGCTCCAAGGCATATGCCCACAGCTCCTACCACCGTGGCGTGTTTGCTCCGGCCAGGCCCTGACGGACTCGGTGTTTATGGTTGTGCGGCGTTGTCGCGTGTGGCTTTGACTGCTGGGGGTCAATCGGGTTCGTCGTCGTCGTCGCGTAGCAGCTTCTCAGGGTGATGAAAGGTGTTTATTCGGGGTTGGCCGTGGTCGAGGTGCGCCGGTGGTAGCCATTCGGTGTCGCCGTGGGTGTTTTTGCGGGTGATCCAGCCTTTTTCGGCGAGTCGGTTGTCGGGGCCGCAGGCCAGGGTCAGGTCGGTGATGTCGGTGCGACGAGTGCTGGCCCAACCTTGCACGTGGTGGGCCTGGCTGTGGTAGGCCGGTGCATCGCAACCGGGTTTGGTGCAGCCCCGGTCCCTGGCGAACAGCATGATCCGCTGCGCGGGGGAGGCCAGGCGTTTGGTGTGATACAGCGCCAGGGGTTTGCCGTGGTCGAAGATCGCGAGGTAGTGATGCGCGTGACTAGCCATACGAATCACATCGGCCATCGGCAATAGCGAGCCGCCGCCGGTGAAACCCTTGCCCGCGGCGTTTTGCAGGTCGGTCAGGGTGGTGGTGACCACGATCGAGACGGGAAGCCCGTTGTGTTGGCCCAGTTTCCCGGAGGCGATCAGCGCGCGCAGCCCGGCCAGCAGCCCGTCGTGGTTGCGTTGGGCTTGGCTGCGGGTATCGCGGCCGACCGCGTCTTGGTCGGGTTCGGCGTCGATGACCGGGATGTCATCCTCGGGGTTGCACGCCCCGGGGGCGGCCAGTTTGGCCAGCACGGCTTCAAAGGTGGCCCGCGCTTCGGGGGTCAGGTAGCCACTTAGCCGTGACATGCCGTCGTATTGCTGGTTGCCCAGGGTGATGCCGCGTTTGCGGGCGCGTTCGGTGTCGGTGAAGTCGCCGTCGGGGTGTAGCCAGTCCATGACCCGGCGGGCGTAGCGGGCCAGCTCGTCGGGACGATACTGAGCGGCCTTGCCGGCCAGGTCGGCGTCGGCGGCCTCTCGGGTGGACACATCCACCTCGGCGGGCAGGTGCGCAAAAAAGCTACGGATCACTTTGATGTGACCCTCACCGATCAGGCCCTGGCGTTGGGCGGTGGCGGTGGCGGTCAACTGTGGGGCTAGCGGTTCACCGGTGAGTGCCCGACGAGGCCCGAGATCGGCGGCGTCGGCGATGCGCCGGGCGGCGTCGGGCTTGGTGATGCGCAGCCGGTTGGCCAGCGCGCAGCACAGCGTGCCGCCCAGTTCTTCCTCGCTGGCTTGGGCGTCGAGTTGGTTGATCAACGCGTGCCCGACTGCCGGTAGCCGGCGCACCAGCCCTTCCAGGCGTTCCAACATCGCTAACCGTTCCGGGGTGCTCAACACGTCAAAGGACACCTCGCCCAAGCGGTCCAGCTCGGCATCCAGCGCATCAAAGACCTCGACAATCCGTTCGCGGCTATCCGAACCCATACCCCAAATTCTACGAAGGGCCACCGACAACAATCGCCGCGCTGTGACCCCTGAAGCTAAAGCGACACAAGGGATTACCGGGCTAGGTGCCGCGCATCTCCCCAATGAACCGCTGCGTCTGTTCCCACCTGGGCAGCAGGCCAGACGCGCGCACATCCTCGAAGCTGGGCGCAGCGGCATCACGGTCGGACAGGCTGGGGGCAGCGCCATCGACCAGCGGCCAATCGACCGCCAACGTCGGATCTGTGGCGCAGATGGTGTGCTCGCGCTGCGGATTGTATTCCGCCGAGCATAAGTACATCACCGTCGAATTGTCTTGCAGTGCAAGGAAGCCGTGCGCTAGGCCTTCGGAGACGTAGATCGTCCTACGGTCTTGGTCGTCGAGCAGCACCGAGTCCCATCGGCCGAATGTCGGTGAGCCCTCCCGGATGTCGACGACGACATCGAACACCGAGCCGGAAACGCAGGTCACATACTTGGCCTGGCCAGGTGGCAACTGGGCAAAGTGCAGGCCGCGCAACACACCGGCCGACGACACCGAGCAGTTTACTTGCCGGACGTCCAAACTGTGACCTGCGAATGCGCGGAACCCATGATCGGTAAGCCATTCGAAGAACAGTCCGCGGGAATCGACATGGATGGTCGGGGTAATCTCCCAGGCGCCGGGGACGTCGAGTTCGCGTGCTTTCATCTCACTGACCACGTTCTTGATAGCGGGCCTCCGTGACGTCTTTAAGTGGACGCCACCACGATTCGTTGTCGCGGTACCAGTCGATCGTGGTCCGCAGGCCCTCCTCGAAATCGGTATGCTTTGGCGCCCAGCATAATTCGTCGTAGAGCGTGGACGGGTCGATAGCGTAGCGCAAGTCGTGACCGACGCGGTCGGTGACGTGGTCGAAGTCGTCCGGATCGCGGTCCATCAGTCGCAGCAGCGTGCGCAGCACGGTCAGGTTGTCACGCTCGCCCTCGGAGCTGATCAGGTAGGTTCGGCCGATGCGGCCTCTGTCCAGGATTCGCCGCACCGCGCTGTTGTGGTCGTCGACGTGGATCCAATCACGGACATTGGCGCCCGCGCCGTAGAGCTTGGGCCGCCGCCCGGTGAGCACATTGGTGATCTGACGCGGAATGAACTTCTCGACGTGCTGATACGGCCCGTAGTTGTTGGAGCAGTTGGAGATCGTCGCGCGTACGCCATAGGACCGAACCCAGGCCCGGACCAACATGTCTGCGCCCGCCTTGGTCGCCGAGTAAGGGCTGGACGGGTTATAGGGCGTCGATTCGGTGAACCGCGCCGGGTCGTCGAGCTCCAAGTCGCCGTAGACCTCGTCGGTGGAGATGTGGTGCAGCCGCACACCGTGGCGTCGCACCGCTTCCAGGATGGTGAAGGTCCCGATGACGTTGGTGTGCAGAAACGGCTCCGGATTGTCCAGTGCATTGTCGACATGGGATTCGGCGGCAAAATGCACCACCGCGTCGGACTCGGCCACCAGCTGCGAAACCAGCTCGGCGTCGGTGATATCGCCCTGAACCAGCCGGATGGCATCCTCCACGTCGGCCAGCGACTCGCGCCGGCCGGCGTAGGTCAGGGCGTCGAGTACGGTAACCGCATCGTCTGGATGCTCACGTACGGCGCTATGCACGAAATTCGTGCCGATGAATCCCGCGCCACCGGTGACTAGCAACCGCATGGATCAAACCCTAACCGAGCCCTAACCGAGTGGAGCCGCGACCAGTTGGGTTCGCGACCTCCGTTTCGGGATCAAGTCAGTCGGAGCGGCCTGGCGAGTTCGGTCAGCGCCGACACCAGGTTGTCATCTTCGGTGAGGACCTGAATAGGGACATGGTCGGCGCCTGCAAGCAGGTGTTCGTTCAGCCGTGCCGCGATCGCGTCTGGAGTGCCGTAGGCGACCACGGCGTCAACCAGGCGGTCGCTGCCCGGCCGGGAGACTTCGTCGCCGGTGAAGCCCAGCCGTTTCCAGTTGTTGCGGTAGTTAGCCAGGTTGAAGTACATATCGAGCGCCTGACGTCCCACCGTACGGGCCCTTGCCGAGTCGGTGGTCAGCACCACCTTGTGTTCGGGCGCCAGGAACGCCGACGGACCAATCAGCTCACGGGCCCGTGCCGTGTGTTCGGGTGTGGTCAGGTACGGGTGCGCCCCGGCGCTGCGGCGTGCGGACAGGCCCAGGACCCGGGGGCCCAGTGCGGCCACCACCCGGCGGTTGGCGGGCACCCCATAGTCGTCGAGCCGGTCTAGGTATTCCACCAGCGCGTTGTAGGGCTTGCGGTACTCACTGATCATCTCGGCATGCCCGACTCCGATACCCAGCAGAAAGCGGCCCGGGTAGGCCGCCTCGATGCGGTGGAACGATTCGGCGACTCGCTGGGCCGGTGCCGACCAGATGTTGACGATGCCGGTGGCCACACACAATGTGGTGGTCGCTTGCAGAATCGGTTCCACCCAGGACAGTGCGGCGGGTGGTGAGCCTCCCACCCAGACCGCCCCGTAGCCCAGCGCCTCGATTTCTGTGGCCTGCTGGGGGGTGACGCCGCGTCCGAACGATCCGAATCGGCCGAGGTTAGGGCCTGAGCTGGGTCTGCCGGCGGCACAATTGGTCATGGTTGCTCTAACCGCTCGGCTCATCGGTGCTATTCCGGTGAGCGCGTGGCCTACGACGTTTTGCGCAGAGCACGGCGATGCGGGTAATGTGGGTTGGCGGTGCGGTGTCCCGTGCCGGTTTGGCGTGCCCAGTTTTGAAAATTTCTCGGAGCCCTTCGCGGAATTTCCACCACCGGCTCACGTTTGTAGTCCGAGCACGTACTGCGCCGGAATCGGGTGCACCGACAAGGAAGAGAAGGATCGCCAGAAAGTAATGGCCAAGAAGGACGGTGCCATAGAGGTCGAGGGTCGCGTGGTCGAGCCCCTGCCCAATGCCATGTTCCGCATTGAGCTGGAGAACGGCCACAAGGTGCTCGCCCACATCAGCGGCAAGATGCGTCAGCACTACATCCGCATCCTGCCCGAGGACCGGGTGGTGGTGGAGTTGTCGCCCTACGACCTGTCCCGGGGCCGCATCGTGTACCGGTACAAGTAGCGACATACCCAAAGAACAGGACCGAGACAGTCGTGAAGGTAAACCCGAGCGTCAAGCCGATCTGTGACAAGTGCAGGCTGATCCGTCGGCACGGGCGGGTTATGGTGATCTGTTCCGATCCGCGTCACAAACAAAGGCAGGGCTAGTTCGGCGACGATGCGGGCCGCGTAGTGGTCCGAGGAGGAGCCGGACAGTTGGATTTGGTCGGCGACGATGCGGGCCGCGTAGTGGTCCGAGGAGGAGCCGGACAGTTGGATTTGGTCGGCGACGATGCGGGCCGCGTAGTGGTCCGAGGAGGAGCCGGCCGCCCCGACAACTAAATGCAGACCCCCAGCACCAATGAGCGGCTGGCATCGATGGAGATGGGCCAGCTCATTCACGCCCGGACGGAGGCCGGGCCCCACACCCAAAGAGCTTTTTTGGGCAGGGAACGGACTGGGACCATACCTCCGCAGAGGAAGAGGAAACGCCACCTATGGCTCGACTCGTCGGCGTCGACCTGCCGCGCGATAAGCGGATGGAGGTCGCCCTGACCTACATCTTTGGCATCGGCCGTACCCGCTCGAACGAAATCCTGGCGGCCACCGGCATTGACCGGGATCTGCGCACCAGGGATCTCACCGAAGAACAGCTGATCCACCTGCGCGACTACATCGAAGCGAACCTGAAGGTGGAGGGTGACCTGCGCCGCGAGGTACAGGCCGACATCCGTCGCAAGATCGAGATTGGCTGCTATCAGGGGTTGCGGCACCGCCGCGGTATGCCGGTACGCGGCCAGCGGACAAAAACCAACGCGCGGACCCGCAAAGGCCCCAAGCGCACCATCGCAGGCAAGAAGAAGGCTAGGTAACCGATGCCCCCAGCAAAAAAAGGGCCGGCAACGTCGGCTAGGAAGGGCCAGAAGACCCGCCGGCGGGAGAAGAAGAACGTCCCGCACGGCGCCGCCCACATCAAGAGCACGTTCAACAACACGATCGTGACCATCACCGACCCGCAAGGCAACGTCATTGCCTGGGCATCGTCGGGGCACGTCGGCTTCAAGGGTTCCCGGAAATCGACCCCGTTTGCGGCCCAGCTGGCCGCGGAGAACGCCGCTCGCAAGGCCCAAGACCACGGGGTGCGCAAGGTCGACGTGTTCGTCAAGGGCCCGGGCTCGGGCCGCGAGACCGCGATCCGGTCGCTGCAGGCCGCCGGCCTGGAGGTGGGCGCGATCTCGGATGTCACCCCCCAGCCGCATAACGGTGTCCGGCCCCCCAAGCGCCGGCGCGTCTAGGAGAGAAGATGGCTCGTTACACCGGACCCGTCACCCGCAAATCACGGCGGTTGCGCACCGACCTCGTCGGTGGCGACCAGGCCTTCGAGAAGCGTCCCTACCCGCCCGGCCAACACGGTCGCGCGCGGATCAAGGAAAGCGAATATCTGCTTCAGCTGCAGGAGAAGCAGAAGGCCCGTTTCACATACGGCGTAATGGAAAAGCAGTTCCGCCGCTACTACGAAGAGGCCGTGCGGCAGCCCGGCAAGACGGGTGAAGAACTGCTGAAGATCCTGGAAAGCCGGCTGGACAACGTCATCTACCGTGCCGGGCTGGCGCGCACCCGGCGGATGGCTCGCCAGCTGGTCAGCCACGGGCATTTCAACGTCAACGGCGTGCACGTCAACGTCCCCAGTTACCGGGTGTCGCAGTACGACATCGTCGACGTGCGGGACAAGTCCCTGAACACGGTGCCGTTCCAGATTGCCCGGGAGACGGCGGGCGAGCGTCCGATCCCGAGCTGGCTGCAAGTGGTGGGGGAGCGGCAACGCGTCCTGATCCACCAGCTACCCGAGCGCGCGCAGATCGACGTCCCACTCACCGAGCAGCTGATCGTCGAGTACTACTCAAAGTAAACCCAACCCTCGGGGGGCGCCGCCCCCCGAGTACCCCCCAACCCAACCCTCGGGGGGCCAACCAGACGCGCCCCCCGAGTACCCCCGACGGCATCAAATAGCGGGTGCCGAGAAGGAGAAGAAGAAACACCATGCTGATCTCACAGCGCCCCACCCTGTCCGAGGACGTCCTCACCGACAACCGATCCCAGTTCGTGATCGAACCGCTGGAGCCGGGATTCGGCTACACCCTGGGCAATTCGCTGCGTCGCACCCTGCTGTCGTCGATTCCCGGAGCGGCCGTCACCAGCATTCGCATCGATGGTGTACTGCACGAATTCACCACGGTGCCCGGGGTCAAAGAAGATGTCACCGAGATCATCCTGAATCTCAAGAGCCTGGTGGTGTCCTCGGAGGAGGACGAGCCGGTCACCATGTACCTACGCAAGCAGGGTCCGGGTGAGGTTACCGCCGGCGACATCGTGCCGCCGGCCGGCGTCACCGTGCACAACCCCGGCATGCACATCGCCACGCTGAACGATAAGGGCAAGCTGGAAGTCGAGCTCGTCGTCGAGCGTGGCCGCGGCTATGTCCCGGCGGTGCAAAACCGGGCTTCGGGTGCCGAAATTGGGCGCATTCCAGTCGATTCCATCTACTCGCCGGTGCTCAAAGTGACCTACAAGGTGGACGCCACCCGGGTCGAGCAGCGCACCGACTTCGACAAGCTGATCCTGGACGTGGAGACCAAGAATTCAATCAGCCCGCGCGACGCGCTGGCGTCGGCTGGCAAGACGCTGGTCGAGTTGTTCGGCCTGGCACGGGAACTCAACGTCGAGGCCGAAGGCATCGAGATCGGGCCGTCGCCGGCCGAGGCCGATCACATTGCGTCATTCGCCCTGCCGATCGACGACCTGGATCTGACGGTGCGGTCCTACAACTGCCTCAAGCGCGAGGGGGTGCACACCGTGGGCGAACTGGTGGCGCGCACCGAATCCGACCTGCTTGACATCCGTAACTTCGGTCAGAAGTCCATCGACGAGGTGAAGATCAAGCTGCACCAGCTGGGCCTGTCACTCAAGGACAGCCCGCCGAGCTTCGACCCCTCGGAGGTCGCGGGCTACGACGTCGCCACCGGCACCTGGTCGACCGAGGGCGCGTACGACGAGCAGGACTACGCCGAAACCGAACAGCTTTAGACTGCCTCTAATCCAGACAGGAGCGTCAGCTATGCCCAAGCCCACCAAGGGCCCTCGCCTCGGCGGGTCGTCTTCACATCAGAAGGCGATCTTGGCCAACCTCGCCACGTCCCTGTTCGAGCATGGGCGGATCACGACGACCGAGCCGAAGGCCCGGGCGCTGCGTCCGTACGCGGAGAAGCTGATCACGCATGCCAAAAAAGGCGCGTTGCACAACCGGCGCGAGGTGCTCAAGAAGCTCCGTGACAAGGATGTGGTGCATACCTTGTTCGCCGAGATCGGACCGTTCTTCGCCGACCGCGATGGTGGCTACACCCGTATCATCAAAATCGAGGCACGTAAGGGCGACAACGCTCCGATGGCCGTGATCGAACTGGTCCGGGAGAAGACGGTGACCTCGGAGGCCAATCGAGCACGCCGGGTAGCTGCCGCGCAGGCGAAGGCCAAGAAGGCGGCGGCCATGCCGACCGAGGAGTCCGAGGCCAAGCCTGCCGAGGAGGGTGACGTGGTCGGCGCCAGTGAGCCTGACGCGAAGGCCCCCGAAGAGCCCCCCGCAGAGGCCCCCGAGAATTAGCGGCGTTGTCCGTCTTCGGCTCGATATCGCCTACGACGGAACCGATTTCGCGGGCTGGGCTGCACAAGTGGGGCAGCGCACGGTCGCGGGCGATCTCGATGCGGCGCTGACTACCATCTTCCGCACCCCGGTGCGGCTGCGGGCGGCCGGACGCACTGATGCGGGCGTGCACGCCAGCGGCCAGGTCGCCCACGTTGACGTGCCCGCCGATGCCTTGCCGAACGCTTACCCGCGCGCCGGCCACGTCGGTGATCCGGAATTCCTGCCGCTGTTGCGGAGGCTGGGTCGATTTCTGCCCGCCGACGTTCGAATCCTCGATATCACGCGCGCACCAGCGGGTTTCGACGCCAGATTCTCGGCGCTGCGGCGGCATTACGTGTACCGGCTGTCGACAGCACCCTACGGTGTCGAGCCGCAGCAGGCGCGCTACATCACCGCTTGGCCACGCGAGCTTGATCTGGATGCGATGACGGCCGCGTCGCGAGATTTGATGGGGCTGCACGACTTCGCGGCGTTCTGCCGTCATCGCGAGGGCGCCACCACGATTCGTGATCTGCAGCGGCTGGACTGGTCGCGTGCCGGCACCCTGGTCACCGCGCACGTCACCGCCGACGCGTTCTGTTGGTCGATGGTGCGGTCGTTGGTGGGGGCGCTACTGGCGGTCGGCGAGCACCGTCGCGCGACAACTTGGTGTCGTGAGCTGCTCACCGCGACAGGACGATCCAGCGACTTCGCGGTCGCGCCGGCGCACGGGTTGACGTTGATCCAGGTGGACTATCCGCCCGATGACCAGCTCGCGTCACGGAACTTGGTCACCCGGGATGTGCGCTCGGGCTAACCCAGGAAGCACATGCTCGGCCTGCTTGTCCGTGGACAAGCACAGCGAACAGACATGCGCACCATGGGTCTGGCAGGCCAGCATGTCGGGCCGCTCGAAATCCTGGTGGCAGACATGGCAAGTCAACACCGCGGCCGAGGGATTGCCGTGCTCGTCGTACATGGGCAGATCGATACCGTCGTGCGTGCGGCGAAGGTAGTACTTGCCTTTGGTCGCGGCTGCCAGAATGGGCGGCATTACCAACGCGGTGACGATTGCCACCAATGGTGAATAAGGCTGCAGTGCCGCACCCAGACCGCCGAAGAAGGTGACGATCGACAGCCCTGCGGCCAGCAGCAACGACCCGAAGCCGACCGGGTTGATGGCGTATAGCATGCCGCGGCGGAATTCGGGAGTCTTCGGCGACAGGCCGAGCAGATACTTGTTGAAGCCGATGTCCGACGCCACCGCCACCACCCAGGCCATACCGCAATTGGCGTAGCAACCCAGGATCGTGTTCAGGAAGTCAAACATGTTGGCTTCCATGAGAATCAACGCAATCGCGAGGTTAACCCCAAGAAACACGACCCGCCCGGGATAGTGCTTGGTGAGCCGTGTGAATGAATTGGTCCACGCCAGCGAGCCCGAATACGCGTTCGTGACGTTGATCTTGATCTGGCTCAAGACCACCAGGATGACGGCGAGTGTCAACGCCAGCCAGCCCGGTACGAAGGTGCGGTATATCTGCATGAATTGGTGCACCGGCTGGTTGGCGATTGCCGACGAACCGGGGATGTTGGCCATCAGATAGACCGCCAAGAACAGGCCGATGATCTGTTTGGTCGCTCCAAATGCAACCCAGCCGGGACCGGCCAGCAGCGTCCACGTCCACCACCTGTTCGCGTTCTCCGGCGTCCGTGGCGGCATAAAGCGCAGGTAGTCGATCTGCTCGGCGATTTGAGCGATGAGCGACAGGCACACGCCCGCCGCCAACAGGACAGAACCGAAGCTAAGGCCGCCACGACCATCCTTGCCGGCGTAGGAGAAAAACTGTCCAATCGAATCGGGATGGCTGACCACCAGGTAGCCAAATGGGGCCGCCATCAGGATCAGCCAGAGCGGGGTGGTCCAAAGTTGCAGCTGTGACAAAACTTTCATCCCGTAGACCACCAGCGGGAAGATGATCAGGGTCGAGCACGCGTAACCCGCCCACAGCGGAATGTGCAGGCCTAGCTTAAGGCCCTGAGCCATGATCGAGCCCTCCAGGGCAAAGAAGATGAACGTGAACGTGGCAAAGATGACGTTGGTGACCACCGAGCCGTAGTAGCCGAAACCGCTACCGCGGGTAATCAGATCCAGGTCGATGTTGTACCGCGCCGCGTAGTAGGCCAGCGGCAAGCCGGTGACGAAGACCACCAGTGCGAAGATTGCGATTCCGCACAGCGCGTTCGCGGTACCCCACGTGATGCCGACATTGGCGCCGATCGCGAAGTCCGCCAGGTAGGCGATGCCGCCGAGAGCGGAGATTCCCACCACCGCCGGGGGCCACCTGCGATAGCTGCGCGGAGCCAACCGCAGTGTGTAATCCTCCAGCGTCTCTCTGGTGGCCGTAACTCTGTCGTGGTCGGCTGCGGTTGGGCTTTCGCTGTTTGTTATGACGCCCGGCATCAACCCTCCTCAGCGCAATAGCGGTCGAAGTTAGCCCGAGCGTCCGGTTAGCGTGTCCGCACACTTCCCTTCCGGTGAAATGATTGCGGTTCATCGCGGCGCATTCGGCGGACAAATGCGCATTCGGCTGCGTTGACGGGCGGCGCGCCTGGCGGGCGGGGTCCGGCGCCAGCATAAGGCCGTGGTAAGCGGTGTGCCAGTCGGCGGCGGTCACTCGTGGCCGGGCGGCGGCGCAGCCGTTGCTTAGCCGGAATCCATGGGGCGGCTCGCGTTAGATCCTGCTCGCGACGAAACGCGCCGCCTGGTTGGTCATCCCGGGCACGTAGCCTAGGTGCGCTCGCCACCGGTTGCCGTCCGAACAAATCGGGTCGCCGTTGTTGCAGAGGTTGATGGTCTTGGACCCGAATTGAGGGGTCAGGGCGCTCATCAGCCCGCCAGCGCGGCCCGAGGGATTCCCGAACAGGGCGATCGCGGCGATGTGATCGTCCGCTGCGGGCGGCAACGGCTGCGTGAACCCGAGGCCGGGCAGTGGTGCGGCGGTGACGATGTCGATCACGGCCGCACCCTGGGAGTAGCCGCCGAGCACCAACCTCGTGGCCCGGCACGCGCTGGCCATCTGCTGAATGTGGTCGCTGGCGTCGTTCGCGCCGTCAGCGGCGGCCAAAAAATCACCGTTGGCCGGGTAGTTGACTCCGTATGTCCCGATGCTCTTGTTGGTCTGCTGGCGCAATGAACTGACGAAAGCTTGGCCTACCCGACCGAGGCCAGGTGGTTCGCCGGTTCCGCGGGCGAACACCACCTCGGCATCCGGGCAGCCCGCCGATGCCGGTGGTGCCAGCGCGGGGGTAAGCAACAGTGTGGCCGCCGCAAAGGCGGCGGCCACCAGGCTGGTGAGGCGGCGTGCGGCACCGGCTCGCCAGCGGCCCGAATGCGGCTGCGGGCGTGGGATCACCCCGATGAACCTCATGACGCGATTTTATGGGCTTACTGACAAAGCGTCAGCGACCGTGCAGCGATTCGGGAGCCGGTGCGGCAGTGCCGGGCATCTGAAGGACAGACCCGGGCAGCTGCGGGACGGATCCAGGCAGATGTGGCACCGACCCGGCGCGGAGCCTCTGCACGACGAAACTAGCCGCCTGGGTGGTGTAGGTGGGTATGTAGCCGTCGATGTGTCCGCTGAATTCGTTGCCGGGGCCCACATGGCAGATCGGATCGGTGGGATTGCACAGGTCAATCGCCTTGGAACCGAATAGCGGGCTCAGGCTCGACAGCGATCCGCCGGCGCGGTTGGACGGATTGCCGAAGACCGCGACCGCTGCGACGTTGTCTGCGTATGCCGCAGGTAGCGGACTGCCAAAGCTGATGCCGCCCAACGGAACCCCGGCCACGATATCGATCACGGTTGCGCCCTGCG
This sequence comes from Mycobacterium canetti CIPT 140010059, assembly GCF_000253375.1. Taxonomy (NCBI): domain Bacteria; kingdom Bacillati; phylum Actinomycetota; class Actinomycetes; order Mycobacteriales; family Mycobacteriaceae; genus Mycobacterium; species Mycobacterium canetti. The sequence continues at coordinate 3,932,188 of NC_015848.1, read as the reverse complement.
AATAGCCGCCCAAGACCAGCTTGGTGTTCGGGCATGACGACGCCATGGACTTAATGTGCGATATGGCGTCGTTGGCGCCGTCTCCCCCGTGCAGCTGTAGGCGGCTGGCGGCGTAATTCACCGGGTATACCCCGATCTCCATGCCAGTCTGCTGGCGCAGCGAGTCGACGAACGCCTGGCCAACGCGCCCTATTCCGGGCGGCTCGCCGGTGCCGCGGGCGAACGTGACTTCGGCGTCCGGGCATCCATCGGCGAAGGCAACCGGCGTCCGAACAGCGCCCAAGGCGATGAGCAGGACGACGGCGGTGATCAATGCGCCCGCACCCAAGCCAGCCCTGCCGGATGTCAGCAGGCGGATGGGTCGATTGTTCACGACGGAATTTTACCCGCGATCCAGCCGGAGCAAATGTCGGTAGCTGTGGATAGATGGTGAAGAACATGCGCCGCAACGCCTACCGTGGGGAGAAATCAGCGTGCCACCGTGGGAGAGCCAGTGCCGAGCCCAGCGACGACCTGGCTGCACGTCAGCGGGTACCGATTTCTGCTGCGGCGCATCGAGTGCGCGTTGCTGTTCGGGGATGTCTGCGCAGCGACCGGAGCACTGCGCGCGCGCACAACATCGCTGGCCCTCGGGTGCGTGCTGGCGATCGTCGCCGCGATGGGATGCACATTCGTTGCGCTGCTGCGGCCACAGTCGGCGCTCGGTCAGGCGCCGATCGTGATGGGTCGGGAATCCGGGGCACTCTACGTGCGAGTGGACGATGTCTGGCATCCGGTGTTGAACCTGGCTTCGGCGCGGTTGATCGCGGCGACGAACGCCAACCCGCAACCGGTGTCCGAGTCCGAATTGGGGCACACCAAACGCGGTCCACTGCTCGGTATTCCAGGTGCGCCGCAGCTGCTTGACCAGCCGCTAGCCGGCGCCGAATCGGCGTGGGCGATCTGCGATAGCGACAATGGCGGATCAACGACTGTCGTCGTCGGGCCCGCCGAAGACTCGTCGGCGCAGGTGCTGACCGCCGAACAGATGATCCTGGTGGCGACCGAATCAGGTTCGCCCACCTATCTGCTCTACGGCGGTCGGCGGGCCGTGGTGGATCTGGCCGACCCGGCGGTGGTGTGGGCGCTGCGGCTGCAGGGCCGGGTCCCGCACGTGGTCGCGCAATCGTTGCTCAACGCCGTCCCGGAGGCACCGCGCATCACGGCTCCCCGGATTCGTGGCGGCGGGCGGGCCTCGGTCGGGCTGCCCGGGTTCCTGGTCGGCAGTGTGGTGCGCATCACTCGCGCGAGCGGTGATGAGTATTACGCGGTGCTGGAGGACGGCGTGCAGCGCATCGGCCAGGTCGCCGCGGATTTGTTGCGGTTCGGCGATTCGCAGGGCAGCGTCAACGTCCCGACGGTGGCCCCCGATGTGATTCGCGTCGCTCCGATCGTGAACACCTTGCCGGTGTCGGCCTTTCCCGACCGGCCGCCAACACCGGTGGACAGCTCGCCGGGAAGGGCGGTCACCACGTTGTGCGTGACCTGGACGCCCGCGCAGCCGGGTGTTGCTCGCGTCGCGTTCTTGGCGGGCAGCGGCCCGCCGGTGCCCTTCGGAGGGGTTCCGGTGACACTGGCACAAGCCGACGGTCGCGGCCCCGCACTGGACGCGGTGTACCTGCCGCCGGGACGCAGCGCCTACGTAGCCGCGCGCAGTCTGTCCGGCGGCGGCACCGGCACGCGCTACCTGGTCACCGACACCGGGGTGCGGTTCGCGATCCACGACGACGACGTGGCACACGACCTCGGTCTGCCGACGGCTGCCATCCCGGCGCCGTGGCCGGTGTTGGCGACACTGCCGTCCGGACCGGAGCTGAGTAGAGCCAACGCGTCAGTCGCCCGCGATACCGTTGCGCCCGGGCCGTAGCCGGCGGCTGGCGGTGGCCAGGGTTGCCATCAGCGCGAGCAGGCAGATCGCGGCACCAGCAAAGGCGGTGTGGAGGGCGCGGCGATCCGATGGGCCGGGCGTTGACCGCCTAGGGACCGGCACCGCCACCGGCGCGGGGTCGCTCGTTGCGCTGCCGGCCTGCGGAATCGAGTCGCTGCTGACCGCAGCCAGGGCATCGACCGTGCCGTTGCCGACGAGCGGATCCCATCCGGCGGGTGGGTGATGCGCGGTGGATTCGATGCGCTGCATCACCTGCCGTGCGGTCCACGTCGGAAAGCGGGCCCGGATCAGGGCGGCCAGGCCGCTGACGACCGGCGCCGCATAACTGGTTCCGGATATCGGCGTCGAACCATGCTGTCCGCCAAGCCTGTTCACGGTCCCGTCACCGAACGGGCCGAGCGAGGTCACCGCCTCGCCGGTGGCGGCGACATCCACCCAGGGGCCGGCGAGAGTGAATGCCGAGGGTTCGCCTTGGGCGTTCACCGAACCTACGGTCAGCACGTAGTCGTCGTACCAGGCCGGACTCACCGCAACCGTGACGCTGTCCCGGGTTACCCCAGGGGCCTGCGGCGGACACTGCGCGGCGCCGCCGGTATTGCCGGCCGCGGCCACGATGACGGCGTTCTTGACATCGACCGCATAGGCCAAAGCGGCACCTAGCGCGCGGTCGTCCGGCGCAGCCGCGGCCGGAACGCAGGCAATCGACGAGATGTTGATCACCGACGCGCCGAGGTCGGCGGCCGTCCGCACGGCCTTCGCCATGGTGTCGACGTCACCAACACCTGTGCTAGACGGGTCGCCGACCGGTGCGAACTTGCTGCTGGACTGGCGAATGCTGATCAAGGTGACATCGGGTGCCACCCCGCTGAAATTGTCGCTTTGCGCATCCGGTGCGGCCGCGATAATTCCGGCCACCAGCGTGCCGTGTGCATCGCAATCCGCGGTGCCGTCCCCGGTGAAGACATAGTCACCGCCGGCAACCACCTTGGGCAACCGTCGATGGCGCGCAACGCCGGTGTCGATGACCGCGACCCGTTGGCCGGCGCCGCGGGTGAGTCGCCAGACCTGGTCGAGGTCAGCGAGTTGAGCGGGTGGCTCGGCCCGGCCGAAAGCCCGTCCCGATTCGGCGGTGACCTCGGTGCATACCTCGCGTTGTACGGTCGGCCGCGGCGGTGCCGGCAGCGCAGATTCGGGTAGCCATCTTTCGTCGATCGGCGGCGGCGAAACCGCGTGGGCAACCGGCGTTCCCAACCCAGACAGCGTCGCGAGCGCTGATACCACCAGCAGGCGCAGGGTACGGGACGTGGTCATGTCCATGTCAGGTCGAGGTGGCGAACGGCGCTGTAGGCGCCGCATAGCCAAGCGGTCAATGGAACCATTGCGATCAGCGCCAGACACTCCAGCAATTCGATGGTGCGGTACGTGACGGGCGAGAGCGACAACGCGGGAGCGACGAAGCCCAAAAACATTGCCACGGCGGCCAGCATCGCGGTCAGCGCGGCGATCCACGGCCCGTGTTCCAGAGCCCGATCCGCGGCGACGGTAAATGCCGTTGCAACGGTGGTGATTCCACAGATGGCAAACACCAGTGACCTTCTGGTGTCTGCTGAACGTGCTCGTAGCAGCAGCAGCGCACCGGTGACGGCGGCCAACGCGATACCGCCCATGCTGGACCTGTGGATGCCGTGGGTTGCCACGGCGGTTCCGATGGCACCGATGGTCGCCGAGGCCGCGAAGGCCGCCAGCAGGCTCGTCAACCAAGCATCTGCACGGTTCGCTCGGGTGGTCAGGCGATCCGTGGTGGGCAGGGCATCGGTGTCGTCGGGGTTCAGCGCGGGCGGCAGTCGTGGCGACAACCCCGCCAACAGGACTGCCATCCGCGCGGATACCTCTAACAGGCCAAAGGATGCCAGCGTGGCCAGCGAACCGATGGCAGGCACCGGAGCCGCAGTGATCGCGCCGACCAGCGCGGCGGCCGCGACGACTACCGCGCAGCACGCCACCGCGGTCAACGTGATACCCCCACAACCCGTTACGCGCATTGCCAGCACCGACGTGGCGGCCGCCGCCATCGCGGCAACTAGCACGCTATGGACACCGGGGACCCCGGGCACCGCCAGTAGGCCGGCAACAGCACCGAATATGGTGGCGATAACGCTCAACGTGAGGCCGGCGATCGGGTCCCGATATGTCCGGCATGCAATCACCGCAAACAGCAAGGCAGCCAAGCCGGCCGCCGCTACGACTCCGGCCGTGGTGTCGGAGTGGCGGGTTACGTTGGTGCCGAGGGCGTTTCGAACCAGCATCAGGCCGCCGCCGGCGGTGATGCAGCTTGCCGCCAGCGCACCGCTGAGCCGGGTCGTGCGCTGGCATTGGGGCCGGGCTGTGGTGTCAAGCGCCGCCGCCACCGCTTCGGCCACATCGTCACAGCGGGGGGTGGGCGGCTGGGCGCTGGACTTATGCAAGACCAGGACGGCGCCGTCGCGGATACCGCATTGCGCCAATGTCGTTGCGTTTGGCAGAGCTGGCGCCCCCAGGGCAGACAGCTGGTAGCGCGCCGCCGTCGCCGGGCTGGCGCCACGGTCACCCAGGATGTCGACGATCGACGGGATCAGAGTCGCGACGGGCACCGCGGCGGGCAAGGTCAGGTCGACGGCCTGGGCGCCGGCATGTACGGTGACCCGGCGCAGTCCCGGATCAGACGTAGGCATTCTCCCCCTTTATTCTCGGATCACCGGAACGGTAGCCGGTTCTCGATCGCCCGGTATTCGGTTGTCCACAAGCGACTTGCGGCGGATTCTCGCGCTGCATACCGTCGCCCAGCATGAATTCAGGGCCGGCGTGCGCGACTGCGGACATCCTGGTTGCCCCACCGCCCGAGTTGCGGCGGTCGGAACCGTCCAGCCTGCTGATTCGCCTGCTCCCGGTCGTCATGTCGGTGGCGACCGTGGGTGTCATGGTGACGGTGTTCTTCCCGGGCTCGCCGGCGACGCGCCACCCCACGTTTCTGGCCTTCCCGATGATGATGCTGGTCTCGTTGGTGGTGACTGCGGTAACCGGACGCGGCCGGCGGCATGTCTCCGGTATCCACGACGACCGTGTCGACTACCTCGGGTACCTGAGTGTCTTGCGCACATCTGTCACCCAAACGGCTGCAGCACAACACGTATCACTGAACTGGACGCATCCCGATCCTGCCACCTTGTGGACATTGATCGGTGGTCCGCGAATGTGGGAGCGTCGACCGGGTGCTGCCGACTTCTGTCGCATCCGTGTCGGAGTTGGATCTGCACCGCTGGCCACCCGCTTGGTGGTCGGGCAGCTTCCGCCGGCGCAGCGTGCGGATCCGGTCACCCGCGCCGCGCTGCGCTGTTTCCTTGCCGCACACGCGACCATTGCGGATGCGCCCATCGCGATCCCCTTGCGGGTCGGCGGTCCGATCGCCATCGACGGTGACCCGACCAAGGTCCGCGGGCTGCTGCGGGCGATGGTCTGCCAGCTGGCCGTATGGCACTCACCGGAGGAGTTGCTGATCGCCGGCGTGGTCAGTGACCGCAACCGCGCGCACTGGGATTGGCTGAAATGGCTGCCGCACAACCAACATCCGAATGCCTGTGATGCCGTGGGGCCGGCCCCGATGGTGTACTCGACCCTGGCAGAGATGCAAAATGCGCTAGCCGCAACGGTATTGGCCCACGTTGTTGCGATCGTCGACACGGACGAACGTGGCAACGGCGCGACCACCGGCGTGATCACGATCGAGGTGGGCGCCAGACGAGACGGTGCACCGCCGGTGGTCAGATGTGCGGGCGAAGTGACAGCGCTAGCGTGCCCGGACCAGCTGGAGCCTCAAGACGCGCTGGTATGCGCCCGTCGGCTGGCCGCTCACGGGGTCGGGCACTCGGGTCGCACGTTCAGCCGTGGCTCGGGTTGGGCGGAACTGGTCGGCATCGGCGATGTGGCCGCTTTCGATCCGAGCACGTTGTGGCGCAACGTAAACCATCATGATCGGCTCCGTGTCCCGATCGGAGTCACCCCCGACGGTACCGCCGTGCAGCTAGACATCAAGGAAGCCGCGGAACAGGGCATGGGTCCACACGGGCTGTGCGTCGGCGCCACCGGATCAGGCAAATCGGAGCTGCTGCGTACCATCGCGCTGGGGATGATGGCACGCAATTCGCCCGAAGTCCTCAATCTCCTTCTGGTCGACTTCAAGGGTGGTGCAACATTTCTCGACCTTGCGGGAGCCCCACATGTAGCCGCGGTCATCACCAACCTTGCCGAGGAAGCACCGCTGGTCGCACGGATGCAAGACGCATTGGCCGGCGAGATGAGCCGCCGGCAACAGCTGCTGAGGACGGCAGGCAACTTCGTCAGTGTCACGGCTTATCAGCGGGCACGCCAAACGGGTGCGCAACTTCCCTGCCTGCCGATCCTGTTCATCGTCGTCGACGAGTTTTCCGAATTGCTGAGCCAACATCCCGAATTCGCCGACGTGTTCCTCGCGATCGGTCGGGTGGGCCGGTCGCTGGGCATGCATTTGCTGCTGGCCAGTCAGCGGCTCGACGAGGGCCGACTGCGTGGACTGGAAACCCATCTGTCCTATCGCATGTGCTTGAAAACGTTGTCCGCCAGTGAATCACGCAACGTGCTCGGGACGCAGGACGCATATCAACTGCCCAACACCCCCGGTGCGGGCTTGCTGCAAACGGGAACCGGAGAGCTGATCCGATTTCAGACCGCGTTCGTTTCCGGGCCGCTTCGACGGGAGAGTCCCTCGGCGGTCCACCCGGTAACCGCGCCGTCGGTGCGACCGTTCACCACGCACGCTGCGGCGCCGGTCACAGCCGGTTCCGTCGGCGGGACAGCCGAGGTGCCCACGCCTACCGTCTTGCATGCGGTGCTCGACCGGCTGGCCGGTCATGGACCGGCTGCGCATCAAGTCTGGCTACCGCCGCTGGACGAGCCACCGATGCTGGGCGCCCTACTGCGTGACGCTGAGCCGGCGCAGGCCGAGCTGGCCGTACCCATCGGCATTGTCGATCGGCCGTTCGAGCAGTCACGGGTGCCGCTGACGATCGACTTGTCCGGGGCCGCAGGCAATGTCGCGGTCGTAGGTGCACCGCAAACGGGCAAGTCAACCGCGCTGCGGACGCTGATCATGGCGTTGGCTGCTACCCACGATGCGGGCCGGGTGCAGTTCTATTGTTTGGACTTCGGCGGCGGGGCGCTGGCCCAGGTGGGCGAACTGCCGCATGTGGGTGCCGTGGCCGGCAGGGCGCAGCCGCAGCTGGCATCGCGGATGCTCGCCGAACTGGAGTCGGCCGTGCGATTTCGGGAGGCATTCTTCCGCGACCACGGCATCGACTCGGTGGCGCGGTACCGCCAGCTGCGAGCAAAGTCGGCCGCTGAGTCTTTTGCGGACATATTTCTTGTCATCGACGGCTGGGCAAGCCTACGCCAGGAGTTCGCGGCCCTTGAGGAGTCGATCGTTGCCCTGGCAGCTCAAGGGCTTTCATTCGGCGTACATGTGGCGCTATCGGCAGCACGGTGGGCGGAGATCAGGCCGTCGCTGCGGGATCAGATCGGCAGTCGAATCGAGTTACGGCTGGCGGATCCCGCGGATTCCGAATTGGACCGTAGGCAGGCGCAACGGGTGCCGGTCGACAGACCGGGCCGTGGCCTCTCCCGCGACGGGATGCACATGGTGATCGCCCTGCCCGACCTGGATGGAGTTGCGCTACGACGCCGAAGTGGTGATCCGGTGGCGCCCCCGATACCGCTACTGCCCGCGCGTGTGGACTACGACAGCGTCGTGGCCCGAGCCGGCGACGAACTCGGTGCGCACATCTTGCTCGGCCTCGAGGAACGTCGAGGCCAGCCGGTGGCCGTCGATTTCGGACGCCACCCGCACCTGCTGGTGCTGGGCGACAACGAGTGCGGAAAGACGGCCGCGTTGCGGACCCTGTGCCGCGAGATCGTCCGGACCCATACCGCCGCGCGAGCCCAACTTCTCATCGTCGACTTCCGGCGCACCCTGCTCGACGTCATCGAGTCGGAACATATGGGCGGCTACGTCAGCTCGCCGGCGGCGCTGGGCGCCAAGCTGTCGAGTCTGGTCGACCTGCTCCAGGCGCGGATGCCCGCCCCGGATGTGAGCCAGGCGCAGCTGCGAGCCAGGTCCTGGTGGTCGGGTCCGGATATCTATGTCGTGGTCGACGACTATGACCTGGTTGCGGTCTCATCGGGCAACCCGCTGATGGTCTTGCTCGAATATTTGCCGCACGCAAGAGATCTCGGTTTACACCTGGTGGTGGCGCGGCGCAGCGGGGGTGCTGCTCGGGCGCTGTTCGAGCCGGTGCTTGCCAGCCTGCGTGACCTGGGCTGCCGGGCACTGCTGATGAGCGGACGTCCGGATGAAGGCGCACTGTTCGGGTCGAGCCGCCCGATGCCGCTGCCACCGGGCCGGGGCATCCTGGTCACCGGTGCCGGTGACGAGCAACTGGTTCAAGTCGCCTGGAGCCCACCCCCGTGAGCCCACATCGCGCGGTGATCGAGGCGGGTCCGGGTGCCATCCGCCGATTGTGTTGTGGCACAGACGTAGTCGCGGACACCGCAGTGTCTGCGGCCGCGCTGGCGGCGATCGACGACCAGGTAGCGCTGCTGGACGAACGGCCAGTCGCCGTGGATTCGCTGTGGTTCGACGCCCTGCGATCGGTGGCCGTCGACCACCGTGACGGCCCGGTCGTCGTGCACCCGTCGTGGTGGTCGGCGGCTCGGGTCGAGGTGGTCACCGCAGCCGCACGCACGCTGACCCGCGATGTCGTCGTGCACCCGCGGTCGTGGCTGCTGAGGCAGGCGTCCTCGGGGGTTTCGGCCGTAACGGTGGTGGTGGAGATCGCGGAGCGACTGGTGTTGGTGGCCGGCGCCGAGGTCGCCGCGGTGGCCCGCCGCACGGACGCCGAGTCCGTTGCCGGCCAGGTAGGCAGTGTCATTGCGCGGATGACGCGGGGTATTACCGCGGTGGTGCTGATCGACGTGCCCAGTACGGTCGCCGGGGCGGCAGCGCTCGCGGCGGCAATCGCCGGTGCGGTGCGGGGTACCGGTAGCAGCGTGGTCGAGATCGACGGCGTGCGGCTGGCGCGGTTGGCCAGGGCCGCCCTGCCGCCTTCCGACGAGCCCGCCGATCCGGCGGCGCGGCCTGCCACCCGCTCTCGGGTCCCGACACTTGCCCGGGTTGCGGCCGCCGGTGTCGCCTTGGCGTTACTGGCGCCGGCTGCCGTGGTCCGCCACGGTGCGACAACCTTGCAAAGACCACCGACTACGCTTCTGGTAGAGGGCCGGGTGGCGCTGACGATTCCGGCGGACTGGTCCACGCAGCGGGTGGTCTCCGGTCCCGGTTCGGCGCGGGTACAGGTCACTTCACCGGCCGATCCCGAGGTGGCGTTGCACGTCACACAATCACCGGTTCCCGGTGAGACGCTGCCTGGCACCGCGCAGCGGTTGAAGCGGGCGATCGACGCGTCACCGGCCGGGGTATTCGTCGACTTCAACCCCTCCGATATCAGAGCCGGCCGGCCCGCGGTGACCTATCGAGAGGTTCGCGCCGGGCATCAGGTGCGGTGGACGATTCTGCTCGACGGAGCGGTCCGGATCAGCGTCGGCTGCCAGAGCGGGCCCGGCCATGAAGACCTCCTCAGGGAGGTGTGTGCGCAAGCCGTACGGTCCGTCCACGCCGTTGGTTGAACCGGGAAGGATCGGAGGGAACCAGACGAGGTTGGCGGCGGTCCTACTTGATGTGAGCACACCGAACACGCTGAACGCCGACTTTGACCTGATGCGTTCGGTTGCGGGTATCACGGACGCCCGCAATGAGGAAATCCGTGCGATGCTGCAGGCATTCATCGGCCGCATGAGCGGTGTGCCGCCGTCGGTGTGGGGTGGGCTCGCGGCCGCTCGGTTCCAGGATGTGGTGGATCGCTGGAACGCCGAGTCGACGCGGCTCTACCACGTCCTGCACGCGATCGCCGACACCATCCGCCACAACGAGGCCGCGCTGCGGGAAGCCGGCCAAATCCATGCCCGCCACATCGCCGCCGCCGGCGGCGATCTATAGACCGAGGATCAGCCTCGACTATGAACACAGACCCCGTGTTGTCGTACAACTTTGACGCCATCGAATACTCCGTTCGTCAGGAGATCCACACCACCGCGGCCCGTTTCAACGCTGCGCTGCAAGAGCTGAGGTCGCAGATCGCGCCGTTGCAGCAGCTCTGGACGCGGGAAGCGGCCGCCGCCTACCACGCGGAGCAACTCAAGTGGCACCAGGCGGCCAGCGCGCTCAACGAGATCCTGATCGACTTGGGAAACGCGGTTCGCCACGGTGCCGACGACGTGGCGCATGCCGACCGGCGGGCGGCTGGCGCTTGGGCACGCTAGTTCCGGGCCCCGGAGCGAGCAACAGACCCCTGTGTGGTCCCGACGGGGGAGAGCCGTCGCGACCACACAGTCATTTTGACCTGCGTGGATGCTCGTCGGTAAGCTGCTCGGTTGGCGTGCGGTACGCCGGGACCTCGGGTCAATGTCGGTCGCCGAGACCAACCCGCCGTTCACGCCTGACCGGCGCCCGGGGCGCCCCGGGATCCACCCGAGAGAAAAGAAGGTAAGCGCTGTGCCCACGTACGCGCCCAAGGCGGGTGACACCACGCGATCGTGGTACGTCATCGACGCCACGGACGTGGTGCTTGGCCGCCTTGCCGTCGCGGCGGCCAACCTGCTGCGCGGCAAGCACAAGCCGACGTTCGCCCCCAATGTCGATGGCGGTGACTTCGTCATCGTGATCAACGCCGACAAGGTCGCCATCAGCGGCGACAAACTGCAGCACAAGATGGTTTACCGGCACTCGGGGTATCCCGGTGGCCTGCACAAGCGCACCATCGGTGAGCTAATGCAACGCCACCCCGACCGCGTGGTGGAAAAGGCGATCCTCGGCATGTTGCCCAAGAACAGGCTCAGCCGCCAGATCCAGCGCAAGCTTCGCGTCTACGCCGGCCCGGAGCATCCACACAGCGCTCAGCAGCCGGTTCCGTACGAGCTCAAGCAGGTGGCGCAATGACCGAAACCACCCCAGCCCCGCAAACCCCGGCGGCCCCGGCCGGGCCCGCACAATCGTTCGTGTTGGAGCGGCCCATCCAGACCGTTGGGCGCCGCAAGGAGGCCGTGGTACGAGTGCGGCTGGTGCCCGGCACCGGCAAGTTCGACCTCAACGGCCGCAGCTTGGAGGACTACTTCCCAAACAAGGTGCACCAGCAGTTGATCAAGGCACCCCTGGTCACCGTGGATCGGGTGGAAAGTTTCGACATCTTTGCCCACCTGGGCGGCGGCGGCCCGTCGGGTCAGGCCGGCGCGCTGCGCCTGGGTATCGCCCGGGCATTGATTCTGGTATCGCCGGAGGACCGGCCCGCGCTGAAGAAGGCCGGCTTCTTGACCCGTGATCCACGTGCCACCGAGCGCAAGAAGTACGGCCTGAAGAAGGCCCGCAAGGCGCCCCAGTACAGCAAGCGCTGACATCACTTTCGGGCGACAAGCGTGCATGTTTGTGTGCGCTCGTCGGCGTGTCGGTGAACCAACAGGCATATTCGCTGCCAAGAGTGGATATGTGCGCAGCCGTCAACTGTGAAAGGTTGTCCGTATGGGTCGACTGTTTGGCACCGATGGTGTGCGCGGTGTCGCCAATCGCGAGTTGACCGCGGAACTGGCCCTGGCACTGGGCGCCGCGGCGGCGCGACGATTGTCGAGGTCGGGCGCACCGGGTCGGCGAGTCGCGGTGCTTGGCCGCGATCCGCGGGCCAGCGGCGAGATGCTGGAGGCCGCCGTGATCGCCGGCCTGACCAGTGAGGGCGTCGACGCGCTGCGGGTCGGGGTGTTGCCGACCCCCGCGGTGGCCTATCTGACCGGCGCCTACGACGCCGACTTCGGGGTGATGATCTCGGCGTCGCATAACCCGATGCCCGATAACGGCATCAAAATCTTCGGGCCCGGCGGCCACAAATTAGATGACGACACCGAGGATCAGATCGAGGATCTGGTCCTCGGCGTCTCCCGCGGACCCGGGTTGCGGCCGGCCGGAGCGGGGATTGGCCGCGTAATCGACGCCGAGGATGCGACCGAACGCTACCTGCGCCACGTGGCCAAGGCCGCCACCGCCCGGCTCGATGACCTGGCCGTGGTGGTCGACTGCGCTCATGGGGCCGCGTCGTCGGCGGCTCCGCGCGCCTACCGAGCGGCCGGTGCCCGGGTTATCGCGATCAACGCCGAACCCAACGGACGCAACATCAACGACGGCTGTGGATCGACTCACCTTGACCCGCTGCGGGCAGCGGTGCTCGCCCATCGGGCCGACCTGGGCCTGGCCCATGATGGAGACGCCGATCGGTGCCTGGCCGTCGACGCCAACGGTGACCTCGTCGACGGTGACGCCATCATGGTGGTGCTGGCGCTGGCAATGAAAGAGGCCGGTGAGTTGGCCTGCAACACATTGGTGGCCACCGTGATGAGTAACCTCGGGCTGCACCTGGCCATGCGCTCGGCCGGCGTCACCGTGCGCACAACCGCCGTCGGTGACCGCTACGTCCTCGAAGAGCTGCGGGCCGGTGACTACAGCCTCGGAGGCGAACAATCCGGCCACATCGTCATGCCGGCGCTGGGCTCCACCGGTGACGGCATCGTCACCGGGCTGCGGTTGATGACCCGCATGGTGCAGACCGGCTCGTCGTTGTCCGACCTGGCGTCGGCGATGCGGACGTTGCCGCAGGTGCTGATCAACGTCGAGGTTGTCGACAAGGCCACCGCCGCCGCGGCGCCCTCGGTCCGAACGGCGGTCGAGCAGGCCGCGGCCGAGCTGGGTGAGACGGGTCGAATCCTCTTGCGCCCGTCCGGAACTGAGCCGATGATTCGGGTGATGGTGGAGGCAGCCGACGAGGGCGTCGCCCAGCGGCTGGCGGCCACGGTCGCCGACGCGGTGAGCACCGCGCGCTGAACCGGAAATGCTGGAACCCCGACGCGGCGCGGGGCGTCCGAATAGGCATGAGACCCGATAGCGCAAACAGCGCCGGCATAGACATAGCAGCGGTATACGCGGTTGCCGACCGGTTCAACGCCGCCGCCGAACTCATCGATGACGCCATCGGCAATCACCTGACGAGGCTGGCTTTTGGCGGAGCCTGCGCGGGCCGGGGGCACGCCTCGCGTGGCGATGCGTTGCGCTGCAGGCTAGACCGGTTGGCCGGCGAGTTGTCAGTGTGGTCCCGGGCGGCCGCGCAGATCGCGTTTGCGTTGCGGGCGGGCGCCAACCGCTACGCCGAGGCCGACCTGTGCGCGGCGGCGCGGATCGGGTGAGGGTGGCTGACCGGTTGAACGTCGCTGAGCGTCTCGCCGAGGGCAGGCCCGCAGCCGAGCACACGCAAAGCTACGTGCGGGCTTGCCACCTGGTGGGCTACCAACATCCCGACCTGACCGCCTACCCTGCCCAGATCCACGACTGGTACGGCAGCGAAGACGGACTTGACCTGCACGCGCTCGACGCTGACTGCGCGCAGCTGCGGGCTGCCGCCAGTGTGCTCATGGAGGCGCTGCGGATGGAGCGTAGCCAGGTCGCCGTCTTGGCAGCGGCATGGACGGGATCGGGGGCCGACGCGGCGGTGCACTTTGTGCAGCGTCACTGTGAGACTGGAAATTCGGTGGTCACCGAAGTCCGTGCCGCGGCCCAACGCTGCGAATCGCTGCGCGACAACCTCTGGCAGCTGGTGGACTCCAAAGTCGCGACGGCCATTGCGATCGACGAGCGTGCCCTGGCGCAGCGGCCGGCATGGTTGGCCGCGGCCGAAGCGCTCACGACCGAGGGGGCAGATCGGCCGACGGCCGTCGAAGTGGTTCGCCAACAGATACAGCCCTACGTGGACGACGATGTTCGCAACGACTGGCTGACCACGATGCGATCGACAACGGCCGATGTGGCGGCGTCGTATGATGCGGTCACCGATCAGCTGGCCAGCGCGCCGTGCGCGCACTTCGAGATTCCGGACGATCTCGGGCCCGGTCGCCAACCTTCTCCGGCATCGGTGCCGGCTCAACCGAGCGCGACGGCAGCGATTACGCCCGCGGCCGCTCTGCCCCCGCCGGATCCGGTGCCGGCCGTGACCTCGCGGCCAGTGACGCCGTCGGATTTTGGATCGGCGCCAGGTGATGGTTCCGCGACGCCGGCGGGTGTTGGCAGCGCCGGTGGTTTCGGCGATGCCGGCGGCACCGGCGGTCTGGGCGGGTTTGCCGGGCTTGCCGGGCTTGCCAACCGGATCGTCGATGCGGTGGATAGCCTGCTGGGTTCGGTGGCCGAACAGCTGGGGGATCCGTTGGCAGCTGACAATCCGCCGGGTGCCGTCGATCCGTTCGCCGAAGACGCGGCCGACAACGCTGATGACGGCGACGATGCCCACCCGGAAGAGGCCGACGAGGCAGCGGAGCCGAAGGAAGCAACAGAGCCCGACGAAGCAGACGAGGTCGACGACGCCGACGAATCGGTGCCCGCTGAACGTGCCCGGGATGTCGCCGAGGAGGCCACGCTGCCGCCGGTCGCCGAACCGCCGCCTGCCGCGCCTCCGGTCGCCGAACCACCGCCTCCGGTCGCTGCGCCGGCGCCGCCGGGTGCGCCGGAACCGGCGAATGGGCCTTCGCCGGAAGCGCTGTCCGAGGGAGCCACCCCCTGTGAGATCGCCGCGGACGAGCTTCCGCAGGCGGGGCCGTGACGGGCCGGGGTGTCCCGCGCTACTTCAACAGCGTCACGATCTTCTCCCCCGGGGTGATCGGCGGCGCTTCAGGGTCGATCGGGTCCGTCTTGGGCAGCTGCAGGTCTGGATCGGCGAACCTGCGATAAGTCTTGTCGCCGCCGAGCGTGTACAACAGGTACCCGGTCAGCAGCGCCCGGACCGAACGCTGCGTCCGGCGGTGTGGGCCTGGGAGCCCCAACACCTTCGTCAGTCGTCTGCCCTCAACCAGACCACCGGCTCGGGCTTTGCTGACGATGCGTAGGGTGGCCTTATCCCAAGCCCGGGATAGCCCGAGGGCGTTGGAGGTCAGCGTCTTCGGATCGCCAGGTGCGGTCAGAATCAGTCCCGGAACGTCTAGGGTCGCGGCTGGCTGCTCCGCGGCCGGATTGGTCACCGTCGGGAATATCGCCGCCACGGACTTGACGTGCGTGCCGGTCAAGCCGGCGGCGGCGAACACGGCAGCCGAGCCACCGAAACCATGGCCCACCAGCCCGAGCTTGGCGGGGTGCACGCTGATTTTTCCAGGCCCAAGGCGGACACCGGCCACGATGTCGAGGGCAACGCCCAGATCGAAGGCCAGATTCAGGACCGATGGGGCCAGTCCGCGCTCGCTGTCGGGGGCGGCGGCCACGATGCCCCATGACGCCAAATGCTCCAATAGACCCGAATAGCGAGAGGTGCCGGTGAGCCAGTCGTGGCCGAAGGCGACACCGGGAAGGTGCAGCCCCGCCTCGGGGGTGTACACCACCCCGGGTAGGCCGGCAAAAGCCAGGTCACCGCGCAAAACACGGTGTGGTCCCCGGCGGTGCAGGGCGGCGACGAGCTTGCGGATCCGGGGCACCCGTCGACGTTAGCGGTGACGTGGCGGATGGGTCCAGTGGGTCCACGTCGCACCGTCCCAGTAACGCAGTCCCGCCCCGGACGGGTCTGGATACCAGCCCGCCGGTATGGGTCCCCGGGGAACGGCTGGATGGGCGATGGCGTGCGGGCCGTGGGGAACGGACGCCCCGTCGGCGGCGGCTCGCACCCGCCGAATCGCATTGAAGTTGGAAATCAGCGCGATCCAGTTCATCGCGAGGAGCGACACCAAACTCCACCAACCAACGAGCAGGTTGTAGGTCTGCGCCGACTTGTACGCCGCTTCGCATTGCTCGCGCGTCCCGGAGACCACGTAGGTGCGTTGCTGCCACAGGATCAGCGCACCCGTGTGCCTGATGAGCTTCAGCTGGTGCTGGGCATATGGGTTGGACAAGTGTTGGCCTTTCGTGCGCGGTGGCCAAACTCGACGATAGCGTCGGTTGGGCGACGGGACTGCCCTACCGACCACCATGCTGCACTACCCTGGTCTGCTGTGTGCGGAATTGTCGGTTACGTCGGGCGGCGCCCCGCCTACGTCGTCGTCATGGACGCGCTGCGCCGGATGGAGTACCGCGGCTACGACTCGTCGGGCATCGCGCTGGTCGACGGTGGCACACTCACCGTGCGCCGGCGTGCGGGCCGGCTGGCCAACCTCGAGGAAGCCGTGGCGGAAATGCCGTCCACGGCGCTGTCCGGTACTACCGGCCTGGGCCACACCCGCTGGGCCACCCACGGTCGTCCCACCGACCGCAACGCGCACCCGCACCGCGACGCTGCCGGCAAGATCGCCGTCGTCCACAACGGCATCATCGAGAACTTCGCCGTCTTGCGCCGGGAGCTGGAGACTGCCGGTGTCGAGTTTGCCAGCGACACCGATACCGAGGTCGCGGCGCACCTGGTGGCGCGGGCGTATCGGCACGGCGAGACGGCCGATGACTTCGTCGGCTCCGTACTTGCCGTGCTGCGCCGGCTTGAGGGGCATTTCACGCTCGTATTCGCCAATGCCGACGACCCCGGCACCCTCGTGGCGGCCCGCCGTTCCACGCCCCTGGTGCTGGGCATCGGCGACAACGAGATGTTCGTCGGTTCCGACGTGGCCGCGTTTATCGAGCACACCCGGGAAGCGGTCGAGCTCGGCCAGGACCAGGCGGTGGTGATCACCGCCGGCGGCTACCGGATCAGCGATTTCGACGGCAACGATGGCCTACAAGCTGGGCGCGATTTCCGCCCCTTCCACATCGACTGGGATCTGGCCGCCGCCGAAAAGGGCGGCTACGAGTACTTCATGCTCAAAGAGATCGCCGAACAGCCCACCGCGGTGGCCGACACCCTGCTCGGACACTTCGTGGGTGGCCGGATCGTGCTCGACGAGCAGCGAT
Organism: Mycobacterium canetti CIPT 140010059; assembly: GCF_000253375.1. Classification (NCBI taxonomy): domain Bacteria; kingdom Bacillati; phylum Actinomycetota; class Actinomycetes; order Mycobacteriales; family Mycobacteriaceae; genus Mycobacterium; species Mycobacterium canetti. Next base: position 3,915,203 of record NC_015848.1, on the reverse strand, counting down.
TGAGCGACCAGGAACTGCGCGAGATCGACAAGGTGTTCGTGGTGGCCTGCGGTACCGCATATCACTCCGGGCTGCTGGCCAAGTACGCGATCGAGCACTGGACCCGGCTGCCTGTGGAAGTGGAACTCGCCAGCGAGTTTCGGTATCGGGATCCGGTGTTGGACCGTAGCACCTTGGTGGTGGCGATCTCGCAGTCCGGGGAAACCGCCGACACGCTGGAAGCGGTCCGACACGCCAAGGAGCAGAAAGCCAAGGTGCTGGCGATCTGCAACACCAACGGCTCGCAGATCCCGCGCGAGTGCGACGCGGTGCTCTACACCCGCGCCGGCCCGGAGATCGGTGTGGCGTCTACAAAAACGTTTCTGGCGCAGATTGCTGCCAACTATCTGCTCGGCCTTGCCTTGGCGCAGGCCCGCGGCACCAAATACCCCGACGAGGTCGAGCGCGAGTACCACGAACTGGAAGCGATGCCGGACCTGGTGGCCCGGGTGATTGCGACGACGGAACCGGTGGCCAGCCTGGCCTACCGGTTCGCCCAGTCGTCGACCGTGCTGTTCCTGGGTCGCCATGTCGGCTATCCGGTGGCGCTTGAGGGTGCACTCAAACTCAAGGAGTTGGCCTACATGCACGCCGAGGGTTTCGCGGCCGGCGAGCTCAAGCACGGCCCGATCGCGCTGATCGAGGACAACCTGCCGGTGATCGTGGTCATGCCCTCGCCCAAGGGGTCGGCCACGTTGCACGCAAAGCTGCTGTCCAACATCCGAGAGATCCAGAGCCGCGGTGCGGTGACCATCGTGATCGCCGAGGAGGGCGATGATACCGTGCGTCCCTACGCCGATCACTTGATCGAAATCCCAGCGGTGTCAACGCTTCTGCAGCCGCTGCTATCAACCATTCCGCTTCAGGTGTTCGCGGCTTCGGTGGCGCGCGCCCGCGGCTACGACGTCGACAAGCCGCGAAATTTGGCCAAGTCCGTCACCGTCGAATAGTCGAGGTGGCTCACGGTGCCACCTGGCGGGCCCAAGACACTCGACGCGATCCACGTGGCGACCGCGGAGACGTTGGGTGCGGACTTGACGGCGATGATCACCTACCACAGGAAGATGGCGGCTGTCGCACAATCACGTGGCCTGGCGGTGGCATCCGCTGACGGAGGGGTCCCGCGGTTACAATTTCCGGGCCGGAACGCACAAGTGGGCGGGTAGCGAGTTGGGACGCATCCTGAGAGTCGTTGTCGGTCTGGTGCTCGTGATCGCGGCCTACGTCACCGTGATCGCGTTGTATCACAGCACCGGCCTCGGCCGACCTCATGAAGTCGCCCACGGTCGGTCGACGGCCGACGGGACCACGGTGACCCTGCACGTCGAGCAGCTTCAGACGATCAAGGGCGTGCTGGTTGCCAACCTCGCCGTGTCACCTGGGACTGAGCTGCTGGATTCGCAAACCCAGGGCCTCAAGGACGACCTCACCGTCACGGTCACATCCGTGGTAACGCCTACCAAGCGCACCTGGTCGAGTGGTTCGCTGCCCGGGGTCTTTCCCGTCCCGCTGACCATCTCCGGGGATCCCGCGAATTGGCCGTTCGACCACTACCGTTCGGGGCCGATCACGGTCCAGCTCTACCGCGGAGCCGCGCACGCGCCGGAACGTGTGTCGGTGACATTCGTCGACCGGCTTCCGGGCTGGAACGTCGACATTTCCGGTGTCGGCGACGCCAATGTGCCTGCCCCGTACCGAGTGGGGTTGCACCGATCGCCGAGCACCGTGGCATTCGGCACCGTCATCGTCGGTGTGTTGATCGCGCTGGCCGGGGTGGGCCTGTTCGTTGCGGTTCAAACCGCACGTGGCCGACGGCAATTCCAGCCACCGATGACAACGTGGTATGCGGCAATGCTTTTTGCGGTGATACCGCTGCGCAATGCGCTTCCCGACGCGCCCCCAATCGGATTTTGGATCGACGTCACGGTCGTACTCTGGGTGGTCGTCGCATTGGTGACCTCGATGGTGCTGTATATCCTCTGCTGGTGGTGGCACCTGAAGCCTGACGTCGACGAAACCATGTAAGTGTTGACCCGTGGCGGACGCATCGGTGGTGGCACGGCTGCGATCGTGGGCGCTCGCGGTGTGGCACTTCGTCAGCAACGCCCCGTTGACCTATGCCTGGCTGGTCGTGTTGGTGATCACCACGATCATCCAGAACAATCTCACCGGGAGCCAGCTGCATTTCGTGCTCCTGCACCGGTCCACCAACATCGCCGAGTTGGGGCGCGATCCGCTCGAGGTGCTGTTTTCCAGCCTGTTGTGGATCGACGGCCGGAATTTGGAACCGTACCTGCTGCTGTTCACCCTGTTCCTAGCGCCCGCCGAGCATTGGCTCGGCCACTTGCGTTGGCTCACCGTGGGATTGACCGCTCACATCGGTGCCACCTATTTGAGCGAAGGCCTGCTCTATCTGGCGATCCAGCACCGAGACGCCTCCGAAAGGATGGTGCACGCTCGTGATATCGGGGTCAGCTACTTCCTGGTCGGTGTGATGGCGGTATTGACCTATCACATCGCCAAACCGTGGCGCTGGGGCTATCTCGGGGTGCTGCTGGTCATCTTTGGTTTTCCGCTGATCGCGATGGACAAAGCCGAGCTGGACTTCACCGCGGTCGGTCACTTCGCGTCCATCCTGATTGGTCTGCTGTTCTATCCGATGGCCCGGGAACGCGACGGTCGGCCGTGGAATCCGGCCAGAATCAAAAGCCTGCTGCACAGGCGCGGCACCCGAGGACGGCGGGCCTGAGATGCGCCACTACTACTCCGTCGACACCATCCGCGCGGCTGAGGCGCCCCTGTTGGCCAGCCTGCCCGACGGTGCGCTGATGCGACGCGCGGCCTTTGGGCTGGCCACCGAGATCGGCCGTGAGTTGACCGCTCGCACGGGTGGGGTGGTCGGCCGCCGGGTGTGCGCGGTCGTCGGATCCGGCGACAACGGTGGCGACGCGCTGTGGGCGGCGACGTTCCTGCGACGCCGCGGCGCCGCCGCCGACGCTGTGCTGCTCAACCCGGACCGCACGCATCGCAAGGCGCTGGCGGCGTTCACCAAATCCGGGGGTCGCCTCGTCGAGAGTGTCTCGGCGGCGACCGATCTCGTCATCGACGGGGTGGTCGGCATCTCCGGCTCGGGGCCGCTGCGACCGGCGGCCGCGCAGGTGTTCGCCGCGGTTCAGGCCGCCGCCATACCGGTGGTCGCCGTCGACATTCCCAGCGGCATCGATGTGGCGACCGGGGCGATCACCGGCCCCGCCGTGCACGCCGCGCTGACCGTCACCTTTGGCGGGCTCAAACCGGTGCACGCGCTGGCCGACTGCGGCCGCGTCGTCCTTGTCGATATCGGGCTGGACCTGGCGCACACCGACGTGTTGGGTTTCGAGGCTACCGACGTGGCCGCGCGCTGGCCGGTGCCCGGTCCCCGCGACGACAAATACACCCAGGGAGTGACCGGAGTGCTGGCCGGGTCCTCGACGTATCCGGGCGCGGCCGTGCTGTGTACCGGGGCGGCCGTCGCCGCCACCTCCGGCATGGTCCGCTACGCCGGCAGCGCCCATGCGGAAGTGCTCGCGCACTGGCCGGAGGTGATCGCCTCGCCCACCCCGGCGGCGGCCGGGCGGGTGCAGGCCTGGGTCGTCGGGCCGGGCCTGGGCACCGACGAAGCCGGGGCCGCCGCGTTGTGGTTCGCGCTGGACACCAACCTGCCGGTGTTGGTCGACGCCGACGGGCTGACCATGCTAGCGGATCACCCCGATCTGGTGGCGGGCCGCAACGCGCCGACGGTCTTGACGCCGCACGCCGGCGAGTTCGCCCGGCTAGCCGGGACGCCGCCCGGCGACGACCGCGTGGGGGCCTGCCGCCAGCTGGCCGACGCGCTGGGCGCCACCGTGCTGCTCAAGGGCAATGTCACCGTCATCGCCGATCCCGGCGGCCCGGTCTACCTCAACCCGGCCGGGCAGTCCTGGGCGGCCACCGCCGGGTCCGGTGACGTGCTGTCCGGGATGATCGGTGCGCTGCTGGCGTCGGGATTGCCGGCTGGGGAGGCGGCCGCGGCCGCGGCGTTCGTGCACGCCCGGGCGGCGGCGGCCGCGGCCGCCGATCCCGGCCCCGGCGACGCGCCCACCTCGGCGTCGCGCATCAGCGGCCACATTCGGGCCGCTCTGGCTGCCCTGTAGCCCTGCCAGCCCGCAACAAGCCCGGAAAGGATCCGCCGTGTCTCGCAGTCACCCATCCGTGCCCGCGCACTCGATCGCTCCCGCCTACACCGGCCGGATGTTCACCGCCCCGGTGCCGGCGCTGCGGATGCCCGATGAGTCGATGGATCCCGAGGCGGCCTATCGCTTCATCCACGACGAGCTGATGCTCGACGGTAGCTCGCGGCTGAACCTGGCCACCTTCGTGACCACCTGGATGGACCCGGAGGCCGAAAAGCTGATGGCCGAGACGTTCGACAAGAACATGATCGATAAGGACGAATACCCGGCGACCGCGGCCATCGAGGCGCGCTGTGTGTCCATGGTCGCCGACCTGTTTCACGCCGAGGGTCTGCGCGACCACGACCCCACCAGCGCCACCGGGGTGTCCACCATCGGCTCCAGTGAGGCGGTGATGCTGGGCGGCCTTGCTCTGAAATGGCGGTGGCGGCAACGGGTCGGTGCCGACTGGAAAGGGCGCACCCCAAACCTGGTGATGGGTTCGAACGTCCAGGTGGTGTGGGAGAAGTTCTGCCGCTACTTCGACGTCGAACCCCGTTACCTGCCGATGGAAAAGGGCCCCTACGTCATTACCCCCGAGCAGGTGCTCGCCGCCGTCGACGAGAACACCATCGGCGTGGTGGCGATCTTGGGCACCACCTATACCGGTGAACTCGAACCCATCGCCGAGATCTGCGCCGCGCTGGACAAACTGGCGGCTGGCGGGGGTGTGGACGTCCCGGTACACGTCGACGCCGCCAGTGGGGGCTTTGTGGTGCCGTTTTTGCATCCGGACCTGGTGTGGGATTTTCGGCTGCCCCGCGTGGTGTCGATCAACGTCAGCGGCCACAAGTATGGGCTGACCTATCCCGGCGTCGGGTTTGTCGTGTGGCGCGGGCCCGAGCACCTGCCGGAGGATCTGGTTTTCCGGGTCAACTACCTCGGCGGCGACATGCCGACCTTCACCCTGAACTTCTCCCGTCCCGGCAACCAGGTGGTGGGCCAGTACTACAACTTCCTGCGGCTGGGGCGCGACGGCTATACCAAGGTGATGCAGGCGCTGTCGCACACCGCCCGGTGGCTGGGTGACCAGCTGCGCGAGGTGGACCATTGCGAGGTGATCTCGGATGGTTCGGCGATCCCGGTGGTCAGCTTCCGGCTCGCCGGCGACCGCGGCTACACCGAGTTCGACGTCTCCCACGAGCTGCGGACCTTCGGATGGCAGGTCCCCGCCTACACCATGCCGGACAACGCCACCGACGTGGCGGTGCTGCGGATCGTGGTTCGGGAAGGACTCTCCGCCGACCTGGCGCGGGCCCTGCACGACGACACCGTTACCGCGTTGGCGGCCCTGGACAAGGTCAGGCCGGGCGGGCACTTCGACGCACAGCATTTCGCGCACTAATTACATTGGCCTCTGCCGGAAGGGATGCCCGTGGTGCCCCCCAGCTCGACGCGATAACACCGTGAGGTGTCACCGAGAATTCTGGGCGCAGACCCGCCGCGTTGTGGGTCAAGCCGTTGAGGGCCGGTAGCCGCTATCCGCCCGATGGGGTGTGGGGCATCATAAAAGGCCGTGGTGGGAGCTGCGGTGAGCTGCTGACCTCGCCGTCATCGCTTGTGGTGGCGTGCATGTCCTCGATCGGCAGCCAGCCCAGCGCGTGGCTTGGTTGGGCTTGGGCCTCCGCGGCGGCGTCGATGTCCTCCATCGGCAGCCAGCCCAGCGCCTGGTTTGGCTCGGCTTCGGTCGCTGCGGCCAGGTTGGCCTGGTTGGCCTCGGTCCAGCCCCGCGGCACCGACAAGTAGCCGACCAAGGCTGCCCGGCCCAAGTCGGCGGCCACCGCACCGCTCAGGCCCGCCCACTCGGCGTCGCACCAAAAGTCATCGGTGGCGCCGTGGGTGTCGGCGTCGTCGAACTGGTTGCTGATCGTCATCTCGGCTTCTCCTGACGTGCAAACCGGGTCAGCATAGCGTGAAACGCTCGATTCCTCTGAAACCGCGGTGTGCGCTGGGAGCACCGAAGCAACGGGTATGGTCGACCGCGGCGTTGTTACTGGCCTCCAAGACCGCGCCGGCCTCCTGGAGCTACCCGCTCCCGTGGAGCTGCGGCGGCTCGTGCCACACGAGCAGCATCGACAGCCCACACCGCGTGAATTGCGCATTGGTCGTTCATCATGAAAGCATTGCGGGCCCGGTACTGCTGGTATTGTGCCTCGAGTTCTGCGATTTCCAGAGCGTTTTGCCCGGCCACGTTGCTCGCGATCAGCCTGCCCGTCTCCTCGCGGTTGTTCCGCTCAGCGAAACGGTTCTGGGAGAATGTCGGAAAGCCAAACGACACGACAGATGGGCGGGGCACGACTTCGTTGGCCATGACACCGATATCCCAGACACCTGGCCTCCTCGCCGAGGCCATGGTGGATCTGGGCGCTATTGAACACAACGTGCGGGTGCTGCGTGAGCACGCCGGCCACGCGCAGCTGATGGCGGTGGTCAAGGCCGACGGCTACGGTCACGGTGCCACGCGCGTCGCCCAAACCGCCCTGGGCGCCGGTGCGGCCGAACTCGGCGTCGCCACCGTCGACGAGGCGCTAGCGCTGCGCGGTGGCGGCATTACCGCACCGGTGCTGGCCTGGCTGCATCCGCCCGGCATCGACTTCGGGCCCGCGCTGCTGGCCGACGTGCAGGTCGCGGTGTCCTCGCTGCGCCAACTCGACGAACTGTTGGACGCGGTGCGCCGGACCGGCCGGACGGCGACGGTGACCGTCAAGGTGGATACCGGGCTGAACCGCAATGGCGTGGGACCCGCACAATTCCCGGCCATGCTGACCGCGTTACGCCAAGCCATGGCCGAGGACGCCGTCCGGCTGCGGGGGCTGATGTCGCATATGGTTTACGCCGACAAGCCTGACGATTCCATCAACAATGTCCAGGCCCAACGGTTTACCGCCTTTCTGGCGCAGGCCCGCGAACAAGGGGTGCGGTTCGAGGTGGCGCATCTGTCGAACTCATCAGCAACTATGGCGCGCCCCGACCTGACGTTCGACCTGGTGCGGCCGGGCATCGCGGTGTATGGGCTAAGCCCGGTACCCGCCCTCGGTGACATGGGGCTGGTGCCGGCGATGACCGTGAAATGTGCTGTTGCGCTGGTGAAATCGATTCGTGCGGGGGAGGGCGTGTCGTATGGGCACACCTGGATCGCGCCACGCGACACCAATCTGGCGCTGCTGCCGATCGGTTACGCAGACGGCGTGTTCCGGTCGCTGGGCGGGCGGCTGGAGGTGCTGATCAACGGCAGACGATGCCCCGGTGTGGGGCGGATCTGCATGGACCAGTTCATGGTCGACCTGGGCCCCGGGCCGCTTGATGTGGCCGAAGGCGACGAGGCGATTTTGTTCGGGCCGGGCATCCGGGGTGAGCCCACGGCTCAGGACTGGGCCGATCTTGTCGGCACCATCCACTACGAAGTGGTCACCAGCCCGCGAGGACGTATCACCAGGACCTATCGCGAGGCTGAAAACCGTTGAGCCGTGAGGGTATCCGCAGGCGACCGAAAGCCAGGGCTGGGCTTACGGGCGGCGGCACGGCGACGCTGCCGCGCGTCGAGGACACCCTAACGCTGGGGTCCCGGCTGGGTGAGCAGCTGTGCGCTGGCGACGTGGTGGTGCTCTCCGGTCCGCTCGGTGCGGGAAAGACGGTGCTGGCCAAGGGTATTGCCATGGCGATGGATGTCGAGGGGCCGATCACATCGCCGACGTTCGTGCTGGCGCGAATGCACCGGCCGCGGCGGCCGGGCATGCCGGCGATGGTCCACGTCGACGTCTACCGACTGCTGGACCACAACAGCGCCGACCTGCTGAGTGAGCTGGACTCACTGGACCTCGACACCGATCTTGAAGACGCCGTCGTCGTGGTGGAGTGGGGCGAGGGCCTGGCCGAGCGGCTCTCGCAGCGCCACCTCGACGTCCGCCTGGAGCGGGTTAGCCACTCCGACACCAGGATCGCGACTTGGTCGTGGGGCCGGTCATGAGCCGCGTGCAAATAAGCACCGTCTTGGCCATCGACACCGCTACACCGGCGGTCACGGCGGGTATCGTGCGGCGTCATGATCTGGTTGTGCTGGGCGAGAGGGTCACCGTTGACGCCCGAGCGCACGCGGAACGGCTGACTCCCAACGTGCTGGCTGCGCTTGCCGATGCCGCGCTCATAATGGCCGACCTGGACGCCGTCGTGGTGGGCTGCGGTCCGGGCCCGTTCACCGGCCTGCGCGCAGGCATGGCCTCCGCCGCCGCGTACGGGCACGCACTGGGCATCCCGGTGTATGGCGTGTGCAGCCTGGACGCCATCGGCGGGCAAACCATCGGTGACACGCTAGTGGTCACCGATGCACGCCGGCGTGAGGTCTACTGGGCACGCTACTGCGACGGGATTCGTACGGTCGGACCAGCCGTTAATGCCGCGGCCGACGTCGATCCCGGCCCGGCATTGGCGGTCGCCGGTTCGCCGGAGCACGCGGCGCTGTTCGCGCTCCCCTGCGTTAAGCCCAGCCGCCCGTCGCCGGCGGGTCTGGTAGCCGCGGTGAACTGGGCCGACAAGCCGGCGCCGTTAGTGCCGCTGTATCTTCGCCGGCCGGATGCCAAGCCGCTGGCGGTTTGCACGTGACGGCCGACACCGAGCCGGTCACCATCGGCGCGCTGACGCGCGCGGACGCCCAGCGGTGCGCCGAGCTGGAGGCCCAGCTGTTCGTCGGTGACGATCCCTGGCCGCCGGCGGCGTTCAACCGCGAACTGGCCAGCCCGCACAACCACTATGTGGGTGCGCGCAGCGGTGGCACGCTGGTCGGTTACGCCGGAATCTCGCGGTTGGGCCGAACACCGCCGTTCGAGTACGAGGTGCACACCATCGGCGTGGACCCGGCCTACCAGGGGCGGGGCATCGGCCGTCGGTTGCTGCGCGAACTGCTGGACTTTGCCAGGGGTGGTGTGGTCTACCTGGAGGTCCGCACCGATAATGACGCCGCTCTTGCGCTGTATCGCAGCGTGGGATTCCAGCGGGTCGGCTTGCGCCGGCGATATTACCGGGTCAGCGGCGCCGACGCGTACACGATGCGTAGGGATTCGGGGGACCCGTCATGACGACAGTCTTGGGCATCGAAACCTCCTGCGATGAAACCGGTGTCGGCATCGCGCGGCTCGATCCCGATGGCACCGTGACATTGTTGGCCGACGAGGTGGCTTCCAGTGTCGACGAGCATGTTCGGTTCGGCGGCGTGGTCCCCGAGATTGCCTCCCGTGCGCACCTGGAGGCACTGGGTCCCGCGATGCGCCGCGCGCTGGCGGCCGCCGGCTTGAAACAACCAGACATTGTCGCGGCCACCATCGGCCCCGGGCTCGCGGGCGCCCTGTTGGTGGGAGTGGCTGCGGCCAAGGCATATTCGGCTGCTTGGGGGGTGCCGTTCTATGCGGTGAATCACCTGGGCGGGCACTTGGCCGCCGACGTCTACGAACACGGGCCGCTGCCCGAGTGTGTGGCGTTGTTGGTGTCCGGAGGACATACCCACCTGTTGCACGTTCGCTCGCTCGGTGAGCCGATCATCGAGCTGGGCAGCACCGTCGACGACGCCGCCGGCGAGGCCTACGACAAGGTGGCCCGGTTGCTGGGATTGGGCTATCCGGGTGGCAAGGCGCTCGACGACCTGGCGCGCACCGGTGATCGGGACGCCATCGTTTTCCCGCGCGGCATGAGTGGCCCGGCCGATGACCGCTATGCGTTCAGCTTCTCCGGGCTCAAGACGGCCGTCGCGCGGTATCTGGAAAGCCACGCGGCTCACCCGGGCTTCCGTACCGCCGACATCGCCGCCGGATTCCAGGAAGCCGTCGCGGACGTGTTGACCATGAAGGCGGTACGGGCCGCCACCGCGCTAGGCGTATCAACGCTGCTGATCGCGGGGGGAGTGGCGGCGAACTCCCGGCTGCGAGAGCTGGCCACACAGCGCTGCGGCGAGGCGGGCCGGACGTTGCGGATCCCCAGTCCCCGGCTGTGCACCGACAACGGGGCGATGATCGCGGCGTTCGCCGCGCAGCTGGTGGCCGCGGGAGCGCCGCCGTCGCCGCTGGACGTACCCAGTGACCCGGGTCTGCCCGTGATGCAGGGGCAGGTGCGGTGACCCGGACATTGCACCTGGCGTACCCGGACACGCTGGCAACCAGGAAGCAAGGGGGCGCCCTTGAGTGCTAGCACTCTCATGTATAGAGTGCTAGATGGCAATCGGCTAACCCCTGCGTCGGCACCCGCGACGACGGCGCGAGGGCGCGGACGAATGCCGAATCACCTGGTAATTCGGACGGTTCCGGGGCACGCCCCGGACCGACCGCCAACTCCGGTCCGGGCGAGCGTCCCGGGCTCTGATCCAAATAGTGGAGGGCTCCAATCGTGGCGAAGGTGAACATCAAGCCACTCGAGGACAAGATTCTCGTGCAGGCCAACGAGGCCGAGACCACGACCGCGTCCGGTCTGGTCATTCCTGACACCGCCAAGGAGAAGCCGCAGGAGGGCACCGTCGTTGCCGTCGGCCCTGGCCGGTGGGACGAGGACGGCGAGAAGCGGATCCCGCTGGACGTTGCCGAGGGTGACACCGTCATCTACAGCAAGTACGGCGGCACCGAGATCAAGTACAACGGCGAGGAATACCTGATCCTGTCGGCACGCGACGTGCTGGCCGTCGTTTCCAAGTAGTAGAGCGTGTTCCGCCCCGGCGATCCCCGTGCTCACCACGGGTGATTTCCGGGGCGGCATGCGTTAGCGGACTAGCCCTGCGTAGAGGAGCCTGATGAGCAAGCTGATCGAATACGACGAAACCGCGCGTCGCGCCATGGAGGTCGGCATGGACAAGCTGGCCGACACCGTGCGGGTGACGCTGGGGCCGCGCGGCCGGCATGTGGTGCTGGCCAAGGCGTTTGGCGGACCCACGGTTACCAACGACGGCGTCACGGTGGCACGTGAGATCGAGCTGGAAGATCCGTTTGAAGACTTGGGCGCCCAGCTGGTGAAGTCGGTGGCCACCAAGACCAACGATGTGGCCGGTGACGGCACCACCACCGCAACCATCTTGGCGCAGGCACTGATCAAGGGCGGCCTGCGGCTAGTGGCCGCCGGCGTCAACCCGATCGCGCTCGGCGTGGGAATCGGCAAGGCCGCCGACGCGGTATCCGAGGCGCTGCTGGCATCGGCCACGCCGGTGTCCGGCAAGACCGGCATCGCGCAGGTGGCGACGGTGTCCTCGCGCGACGAGCAGATCGGTGACCTGGTTGGCGAAGCGATGAGCAAGGTCGGCCACGACGGCGTGGTCAGCGTCGAAGAATCCTCGACGCTGGGCACCGAGTTGGAGTTCACCGAGGGTATCGGCTTCGACAAGGGCTTCTTGTCGGCATACTTCGTTACCGACTTCGATAACCAGCAGGCGGTGCTCGAGGACGCGTTGATCCTGCTGCACCAAGACAAGATCAGCTCGCTTCCCGATCTGTTGCCATTGCTGGAAAAGGTTGCAGGAACGGGTAAGCCACTACTGATCGTGGCTGAAGACGTGGAGGGCGAAGCGTTGGCGACGCTGGTCGTCAACGCGATTCGCAAGACGTTGAAAGCGGTCGCGGTCAAGGGGCCGTACTTCGGTGACCGCCGTAAGGCGTTCCTTGAGGACCTGGCGGTGGTGACGGGTGGCCAGGTGGTCAACCCCGACGCCGGCATGGTGCTGCGCGAGGTGGGCTTGGAGGTGCTGGGCTCGGCCCGACGCGTGGTGGTCAGCAAGGACGACACGGTCATTGTCGACGGCGGCGGCACCGCAGAAGCGGTGGCCAACCGGGCGAAGCACTTGCGTGCCGAGATCGACAAGAGCGATTCGGATTGGGATCGGGAAAAGCTTGGCGAGCGGCTGGCCAAACTGGCCGGCGGGGTTGCTGTCATCAAGGTGGGTGCCGCCACCGAGACCGCACTCAAGGAGCGCAAGGAAAGCGTCGAGGATGCGGTCGCGGCCGCCAAGGCCGCGGTCGAGGAGGGCATCGTCCCTGGTGGGGGAGCCTCGCTCATCCACCAGGCCCGCAAGGCGCTGACCGAACTGCGTGCGTCGCTGACCGGTGACGAGGTCCTCGGTGTCGACGTGTTCTCCGAAGCCCTTGCCGCGCCGTTGTTCTGGATCGCCGCCAACGCTGGCTTGGACGGCTCGGTAGTGGTCAACAAGGTCAGCGAGCTACCCGCCGGGCATGGGCTGAACGTGAACACCCTGAGCTATGGTGACTTGGCCGCTGACGGCGTCATCGACCCGGTCAAGGTGACTAGGTCGGCGGTGTTGAACGCGTCATCGGTTGCCCGGATGGTACTCACCACCGAGACGGTCGTGGTCGACAAGCCGGCCAAGGCAGAAGATCACGACCATCACCACGGGCACGCGCACTGAACTCCGGTCAGCAGACGCAAAAGCCCCCGACACGCCGAGCGTGCGGGGGCTTTAGCGTCTGCTCGCGCGGCTTAAGCTGTGCGGCGGATGCCGCGGGTGCGTCCCATGGTGCCCTTGAGGAGTAGGTCGCGCTCGGATTCGGACAGGCCACCCCAAACGCCATAGGGCTCACCGACCTCTAACGCATGGGATCGGCACGCCTCGATCACGGGGCAGCGCCGACACATTTCCTTGGCGCGTTGTTCGCGCTGCGTTCGGGCACGGCCACGCTCGCCGTCGGGATGGAAGAACATCGATGAGTCCATGCCGCGACACAGGCCTTGCAATTGCCAGTTCCAGATGTCTGCGTTGGGTCCCGGTAGCTGCTCCGGCTGTGGCATTGCTGATTCCCTCTCTGCACGACACGCCCAAGTGGAGGTTGGGTTCGCGGACGCGCGAGTTGTGCAACTGAAGTGGAGTGGCGTCACCGATGACTACCGTCAAGGATAGACGCTAGGGGCGCTGCCGAATTTCCGTCAATAGGCGTCCGTTGGCGTGCAATATCGGACCGTTGCGTGAGAATTAACTCTGCGTTCATCTGCGCCGCATTCGCCGCCTGCGCCGCATGCTATCCCGGGCGGATAGATGAGGTATTTGCCCAGGTCAGCGCATGCTGTGAGTACGCCTAAATTAGCGCAAAGAAAGCTGTGAGTAATATGCCGTTAACGAAGAAACCACCAACTTTTTACTGATGAAGGCACGGCTATCACGGTGAATGAAACTCCTCACGCTCCGGTGGTTGAGCAAGTGTTGGTCGCTGCCGCCTTCGGAAACCAGCCGGGCCGCTGGCCGCTACCGACGGCGATCACGCCACACCAACTGTGGTTGCGCGCCGTGGCCGCTGGTGGGCAGGGTCGTTACGCCCACGCCTATGGCGACCTGTCGGTGCTGCGACGCCTGGTGCCGGCGGGCCCGTTGGCATCGCTGGCGCATAGTACGCAGGGATCGTTGTTGCGGCAGCTTGGTTGGCACACGCTGGCGCGCGGCTGGGATGGTCGTGCCTTGGCGTTGGCCGGCGCCGATCGGGAAGCTGGTGCCGATGCACTGATCGGGCTGGCGGCCGATGCGCTTGGCGTCGGCCGCTTCGCCGCCGCGGGGGCATTGTTAGATCGCGCGGATCCGTTGGTGGTGTCCCCGCTCGTGGCGGACCGCCTGGCGGTGCGTCGGCGGTGGGTCGCCGCCGAGTTGGCGATGGCCACCGGCGACGGCGCAACTGCTGTCCGCCATGCCGAGGAAGCGGTCGAGCTGACGCAGGCCATGGCCGTCGCGTCGGCGCGCCACCGCGTCAAAAGCGACGTGGTGTTGGCCGCCGCGCTGTGCAGTGCTGGCGCCGTCGCGCGAGCACGCGCCGTCGGTGAAGCGGCTCTCGATGCCACCGCCCGGTTTGGGCTCTTGCCGCTGCGGTGGGCGCTGGCATGCTTGCTGATCGATATCGGCACCGTCACGTTTTCAGCACAACAGCTGCGCGAACTCACCAAAATACGCAATATTTGCGCAGGCCAGGTGCGGCGCGCCGGTGGATGCTGGCGTACCGCTTAAAACGCGGTTGGGCCGTTATGGTCGATCCGGGAGTTAGCCCGGGATGTGTCCGCTTCGTAACGTTGGAGATATCGCCGTCGATGACAATGCAAGGGGAACGTCTCGACGCTGTGGTTGCGGAGGCCGTGGCAGGAGACCGGAACGCGCTTCGGGAGGTGCTGGAGACCATCCGCCCGATCGTCGTGCGATATTGCCGAGCGCGAGTCGGCACGGTCGAACGGAGCGGCCTGTCAGCAGATGACGTGGCACAGGAGGTGTGCTTGGCCACCATAACGGCGCTGCCGCGCTATCGGGACCGCGGCCGGCCATTCCTGGCGTTTCTGTACGGCATCGCGGCGCACAAGGTTGCCGACGCCCATCGGGCAGCCGGCCGTGACCGGGCCTATCCCGCCGAAACGCTTCCTGAGCGCTGGTCAGCCGACGCCGGCCCGGAGCAGATGGCCATCGAGGCCGATTCGGTCACCCGGATGAACGAATTGCTTGAGATCTTGCCGGCCAAGCAACGCGAGATCCTCATTCTGCGTGTTGTCGTCGGCCTGTCCGCGGAAGAGACCGCCGCCGCCGTCGGCAGCACCACGGGGGCGGTCCGGGTGGCCCAGCACCGTGCACTTCAGCGGCTGAAGGACGAGATTGTTGCGGCAGGTGACTATGCGTGAATTTGGTAATCCCCTTGGCGATCGGCCGCCATTGGATGAGCTGGCCCGCACCGATCTGCTGCTCGACGCACTCGCCGAACGGGAGGAGGTTGACTTCGCGGATCCTCGCGATGACGCGTTGGCCGCCCTGCTCGGACAGTGGCGCGACGACTTGAGGTGGCCGCCGGCCAGTGCCCTGGTTTCACAGGACGAGGCCGTCGCCGCGTTGCGCGCCGGGGTAGCGCAACGGCGACGGGCTCGTCGCAGCCTGGCGGCCGTCGGGTCGGTGGCCGCGGCGCTGTTGGTGCTGAGCGGGTTCGGCGCCGTGGTGGCCGATGCTCGCCCCGGGGACCTGTTGTACGGCCTGCACGCGATGATGTTCAACCGATCGCGGGTCAGCGACGATCAGATCGTGCTGTCGGCCAAGGCCAATCTGGCGAAGGTCGAGCAAATGATTGCCCAAGGCCAATGGGCCGAGGCGCAGGATGAGCTGGCTGAGGTCAGCAGCACCGTGCAGGCCGTGACTGACGGTAGCCGCCGGCAGGACCTGATCAACGAGGTGAACCTGCTGAATACCAAGGTGGAGACGCGCGACCCGAACGCCACGCTGCGGCCCGGCTCGCCGTCCAACCCTGCGGCTCCGGGTTCGGTGGGAAACTCGTGGACTCCGCTGGCTCCAGTCGTCGAGCCGCCGACCCCCCCGACGCCTGCATCGGCAGCTGAACCGTCGATGTCGTCAGGCGTCTCGGAGAGCCCCATGCCGAACTCCACGTCCACGGTGGCAGCCAGCCCCAGCACGCCGTCATCAAAACCCGAGCCGGGCTCAATTGACCCCTCGTTGGAACCCGCCGACGAGGCGACGAATCCGGCGGGGCAGCCAGCACCGGAAACGCCGGTGAGTCCGACGCACTAGCGAGCGCGATCAGCGGCGGCGGAACCTGTCCGCGTCTGGTGCTGCCTCGTTGAGCGAAGCATCGGCATATCCCCGGCAGTAATCCCAGGTGACGTAGGAGTCCGGTTCGGGATCGTAGGCCGGCTCGTGCGGGCGGACGGTGCCGTCGATAAGCAGTTGCAACAGATTGGAACGCAGCATGTCCCAGTCGTGATAGTGGTCTTGCTGGCACTCGTCGCAGCACACTACAAGTCCACGAATTCCCTTGTGCGCCAACAGAGCTTCGTATACGGCCAGATCGGCCAAGTCGGCCTCGACGGCCATCCGCTCTTGTTGATCGAGGGGCTGGCCAGGCTCGACTGCCTCCAGTGCGGCCGACGGGTCACAGGGGTCGTCGGCAAACGGATCGGGCGGCAAACCCGGCGGCAGGTGGTCGCGCACCCCTCTACACTACGCAAGCACGCGGTGATAACGCCAGAAATTGAGTTCTCGCTTCGTGTCGGGCTGACCACACGCTGGCGCAGCCTCGTCGCGGTGTGATTGTCCGGTTCTTCTCGGCCAGCGCTGCGGCGCGCATCGTCACCGGGCGGTTACGAGCCGATAGGATGGGCTTCTCACTGAAAACATGCGTATGGAGGGCCCCACCGATGTCCCGTGGCATGTCCGGCCTGGAAGACAGCTCCGACCTGGTGGTCAGCCCGTACGTTCGCATGGGCGGCCTGACTACTGACCCGGTGCCCACCGGCGGCGACGACCCGCACAAGGTGGCGATGCTGGGGCTGACATTCGACGACGTCTTGTTGTTGCCGGCGGCTTCCGACGTGGTGCCCGCCACCGCGGATACCTCCAGCCAGCTCACCAAGAAGATCAGGCTCAAGGTGCCACTGGTCAGCTCGGCGATGGACACCGTCACCGAGTCGCGTATGGCCATCGCGATGGCACGGGCGGGTGGCATGGGGGTGTTGCACCGCAACCTGCCCGTTGCCGAGCAAGCCGGCCAGGTCGAGATGGTGAAGCGATCCGAGGCCGGCATGGTCACCGATCCCGTCACCTGCCGGCCGGACAACACCTTGGCCCAGGTCGATGCGCTGTGCGCCCGGTTCCGGATCTCCGGGTTGCCGGTGGTCGACGACGACGGTGCGCTGGTGGGCATCATCACCAACCGTGACATGCGGTTTGAGGTCGACCAGTCCAAGCAGGTCGCCGAGGTGATGACCAAAGCCCCGCTGATCACCGCTCAAGAGGGTGTCAGTGCGTCCGCGGCGCTGGGCCTGTTGCGCCGCAACAAGATCGAGAAGCTGCCCGTGGTCGACGGCCGCGGCCGGCTGACCGGGCTGATCACCGTCAAGGACTTCGTCAAGACCGAGCAACACCCGCTGGCCACCAAGGACAGCGACGGCCGGCTGCTGGTGGGGGCGGCCGTCGGCGTCGGCGGCGATGCCTGGGTGCGCGCCATGATGTTGGTCGACGCCGGGGTCGACGTGCTGGTCGTGGACACCGCGCACGCGCACAACCGGTTGGTGCTCGACATGGTGGGCAAACTCAAGTCCGAAGTCGGCGACCGGGTTGAGGTGGTAGGCGGCAACGTCGCCACCAGGTCCGCGGCCGCGGCCCTGGTCGACGCCGGAGCCGACGCGGTGAAAGTCGGCGTGGGGCCGGGGTCGATCTGCACGACGAGGGTGGTGGCCGGGGTGGGCGCGCCGCAGATCACGGCGATCTTGGAAGCTGTAGCGGCTTGTCGTCCTGCTGGCGTGCCGGTGATCGCCGACGGCGGACTGCAGTACTCCGGCGACATCGCCAAGGCGCTGGCCGCCGGTGCGTCGACGGCCATGCTGGGCTCGCTGCTGGCCGGCACAGCCGAGGCGCCCGGTGAGCTGATCTTCGTGAACGGCAAGCAGTACAAGAGTTATCGCGGCATGGGATCACTGGGTGCCATGCGAGGGCGTGGGGGGGCGACGTCGTATTCCAAGGATCGCTACTTCGCCGACGACGCGCTGTCGGAAGACAAACTGGTGCCGGAAGGGATCGAGGGGCGGGTGCCGTTCCGTGGTCCGCTGTCGTCGGTGATCCACCAGTTGACCGGTGGCCTGCGCGCCGCGATGGGCTACACCGGGTCGCCCACCATCGAGGTGCTACAGCAGGCGCAATTCGTCCGGATCACACCCGCGGGCCTCAAGGAGAGTCATCCCCACGACGTCGCGATGACCGTCGAGGCGCCCAACTACTACGCGCGCTAACGGCGACCTGGATATCTAGATGGTCGAGATCGGCATGGGCCGCACCGCCCGCCGCACCTATGAACTCAGCGAGATTAGCATCGTGCCGTCGCGGCGCACCCGCTCGTCGAAGGACGTCTCCACGGCCTGGCAGCTGGACGCCTACCGGTTCGAGATCCCGGTGGTGGCACACCCCACCGATGCCCTGGTGTCCCCGGAGTTCGCGATCGAGCTCGGCCGGCTGGGCGGGCTGGGCGTGCTCAACGGCGAGGGGCTGATCGGCCGCCACCTCGATGTCGAGGCAAAAATCGCCCAACTCTTGGAAGCTGCAGCGGCCGACCCCGAACCGTCGACGGCGATCCGGTTGCTGCAGGAGCTGCACGCGGCACCGCTAAATCCCGACCTGTTGGGTGCCGCGGTGGCTCGCATCCGCGAGGCCGGGGTGACCACCGCGGTGCGGGTGAGCCCGCAAAACGCCCAGTGGCTGACACCGGTACTGGTTGCGGCCGGTATTGACTTGCTGGTCATCCAGGGGACCATCGTCTCCGCCGAGCGCGTCGCCAGCGACGGCGAGCCGCTCAACCTGAAGACCTTCATCTCCGAGCTCGACATACCGGTCGTCGCCGGCGGGGTGCTCGACCACCGCACCGCGCTGCATCTGATGCGCACCGGCGCCGCCGGCGTCATCGTTGGCTACGGCTCCACCCAGGGGGTGACGACGACCGACGAGGTGCTGGGCATCAGCGTGCCGATGGCGACCGCGATCGCCGACGCTGCCGCCGCGCGGCGCGACTACCTCGACGAGACGGGCGGCCGCTACGTGCACGTGTTGGCCGACGGCGACATCCACACTTCCGGCGAGTTGGCCAAGGCCATCGCCTGCGGCGCCGACGCGGTGGTGCTGGGTACCCCGTTAGCCGAATCGGCCGAGGCGCTCGGCGAGGGATGGTTCTGGCCGGCCGCGGCGGCGCACCCGTCGTTGCCGCGGGGGGCGTTGCTGCAGATCGCGGTCGGCGAGCGGCCGCCGCTGGCGCGGGTGCTGGGCGGGCCGTCGGACGACCCGTTCGGCGGCCTGAATCTGGTCGGTGGGCTACGCCGATCGATGGCCAAGGCCGGGTATTGCGACCTCAAGGAGTTCCAGAAGGTCGGCCTGACCGTTGGGGGCTGACGCCACCTGAGAGACTGATTAACTGGCCCGATGTAAAGGGGGTCATACTGCAGCGATGAAGCCGGATTACGACGTCCTGATTATTGGATCGGGTTTCGGGGGCAGCGTCACCGCGCTGCGGCTGACGGAAAAGGGCTACCGGGTCGGCGTGCTGGAGGCCGGCCGCCGGTTCTCCGACGAGGAGTTCGCCAAGACGTCGTGGGACCTGCGCAAGTTTCTCTGGGCGCCGAGGTTGGGCTGCTATGGCATTCAACGTATCCACCCGCTGCGCAACGTGATGATCCTGGCCGGCGCCGGGGTGGGCGGGGGCTCCCTCAACTACGCCAACACGTTGTACGTGCCGCCGGAGCCGTTCTTCGCCGACCAGCAGTGGTCACACATCACCGACTGGCGTGGCGAGCTGATGCCGCACTACCAGCAGGCGCAGCGGATGCTCGGGGTGGTGCAAAACCCGACCTTCACCGACGCCGACCGCATCGTCAAGGAGGTCGCCGACGAGATGGGGTTTGGCGACACCTGGGTGCCGACCCCGGTTGGAGTGTTCTTCGGCCCCGACGGCACCAAGACGCCCGGCAAGACCGTGCCCGATCCCTACTTCGGCGGTGCCGGGCCGGCGCGCACCGGCTGCCTGGAATGCGGCTGCTGTATGACGGGCTGTCGCCACGGTGCCAAGAACACCCTGGTGAAAAACTACCTTGGCCTCGCGGAATCAGCTGGCGCGCAAGTGATTCCGATGACCACGGTGAAGGGGTTTGAGCGGCGGTCCGACGGGTTGTGGGAGGTCCGCACAGTGCGAACCGGCAGTTGGCTGCGCCGGGATCGGCGCACCTTCACCGCAACGCAGCTGGTGCTGGCCGCGGGCACCTGGGGGACCCAGCATCTGCTGTTCAAGATGCGGGATAGGGGTCGGCTCCCTGGTCTCTCGAAGCGATTGGGTGTCCTTACCCGCACCAACTCAGAATCGATCGTCGGGGCCGCCACCTTGAAGGTCAATCCGGACCTGGACCTGACCCACGGCGTGGCGATCACGTCGTCGATTCACCCGACGGCCGACACCCACATCGAACCCGTGCGCTACGGCAAAGGCTCCAACGCGATGGGGCTGCTGCAGACCTTGATGACCGACGGCTCCGGTCCGCAGGGCACCGATGTGCCGCGCTGGAGGCAGTTGCTGCAGACCGCCAGTCAGGATCCGCGCGGCACCATCCGGATGCTCAATCCCCGGCAATGGAGCGAGCGCACCGTGATCGCGCTGGTCATGCAGCACCTGGACAACTCGATCACCACGTTCACCAAGCGCGGGAAGCTGGGTATCCGCTGGTACTCGAGCAAGCAGGGACACGGCGAGCCGAACCCTACATGGATCCCGATCGGCAACCAGGTCACCCGTCGCATCGCCGCCAAAATCGACGGCGTGGCCGGCGGCACCTGGGGTGAGCTGTTCAACATCCCGCTCACCGCGCACTTTCTCGGCGGCGCGGTGATCGGCGACGACCCCGAGCACGGCGTCATCGACCCCTATCACCGGGTCTATGGCTATCCGACGCTGTACGTGGTTGACGGTGCGGCGATCTCGGCGAACCTGGGTGTCAACCCGTCGCTGTCCATCGCCGCTCAAGCCGAGCGGGCCGCCTCGCTGTGGCCGAACAAGGGCGAAACCGACCGGCGGCCACCGCAGGGTGAGCCCTATCGTCGGCTGGCGCCGATCCAACCGGCGCACCCGGTGGTGCCTGCCGACGCCCCGGGCGCGCTACGGTGGTTGCCGATCGATCCGGTCAGCAACGCGGGCTGAGGCATCAGGAAGCGTGCGGTCGTTGGATATGGTCACCGGACTGCGCCGGGTGAGGCGGTGACGAAGCCGACCTCACGGCATCCGCTCAACAATCGGTGGTCGTAGGTGACGAAGGCTGTCAGTTCCCGCTTGATCTGGGCTGCGGCCGCGAGGTGAATCGCGTCGAGAGAACGTAGGGTGGCCGGTCCGATCGTTTCAGCTAGACCGATCACCGGTTCGGTGAGCGGGAGGATGTCGAGCCCGTCGAGTAGGTAACGCGCACGCTCAGTTTGGCCTGGTTGTCCGTATCGGGCAACGACTCTCATCAACTCGACCCGGCCAAGGGTGCTTGTCGCCGCGTCCTCGCCCTGGCCGCTTTGCGCGGTCAGCCATGTCCGCAGTTCGGTCGTCTCGGGCTCGGAGATGAGCAGCTTAGTCAGGGCCGAGGTGTCCATATAGATCACTGCTCGTCGCGCATTTCGTTGAGAACATCGGACAGGGTGCGCTTGCGGCCGCGCGCCGGTTCGGCGGTGACGTCGAGAAGGTTTTGTGGACGACGAGCCGGAATCAGGACACCTGATTCAATCAGGGCTTCGCGAGAACGCTCCGCGGCCTGCACCGGGATGAGTCGGGCCACAAGTCTTCCTTTGTTGGTAACGCCAAGTTCCTCGCCGGCTTCAACCCGGGCGAGGTATCGCGATGCGTGCTGTCTTAGTTCTCGGATTCCGATTGCCTCCACAAGCCCAACGGTAGCACGCATGGTGCTACATAATTGCGTTGCGCTTACTGGTTGATCAGCCAGCGATCTCCATCGGCGCCCCGCTGATCACCCGGCTAGCCTGCCCGTACACGTCGACGGGCACGTCGCCCATCAAGGTGACCCGGTGCATCAGCCGGTGCTGGTCGTCGTAGTCGTCGATCGCCCGGTGTTGGGTGGCCCGGTTGTCCCAGATGGCTACGTCGCCCGGCGCCCAGTTCCAGCGGATGGTGTTTTCGGGCATGGTGATTCGCCGTTGCAGCACTTCGAATAACACCCTTGATTCGTGGCTGTCCAACCCGACGAAGCTGCGCACGAAGTCGCCCGCTAGCAGCGTGCGCTCACCGGTCTCCGGGTGTACCCGCACCACGGGATGCTCGGTGCGGAAGTCCGGCTTCTCGAACACCTGACGGAAGGCCCGCTGCGCCGCGGTCAGCGGTTTGGTCGTGACGTAGTCATAGCGGTTGGTGTGCAGCGCCCACAGGTTTTCGGTGAGGCACTTGAGCGGCTCGGGCAGCTCCGCGTAGGCCGCGGCGGTGTTGGCCCACAACGTCGACCCGCCATAGCTGGGCAGGGAGACCGCGCGCAGTACCGAGGCGGCCGGATAGTTGGCGGCGAACGTGACGTCGGTGTGCCAGCGGTTCGCCTTGCCGAACTCGGAGTTGATCGGCGTGATGATCGGTGCATCGTCGGCGAGGGCGATCGCGGCCGGGTGGCCGATCGGGGTGCCCAGTAACCCGGCAAACGCCAGCTGCTCGGCGTCATCGAGTTGGTGCTGACCGCGGAAGAAGACCACCTTGTGGGCCAGTAGTGCCGCGCGAATCTCGTTGACTGCGGCGGGGTCCAGATCGCCTCCGAGGCGCACCCCGTCGATTTGGGCGCCGATACGGCTGCCCAGCTTCTTCACGGTAATCAGATCTGTCATTGCTGGCGTCCTCAATGAATGGTTAGTGTAGTCAGATGACTACATCGGTTACTGTAGCCGGATGACTACGCGTCCGGCAACCGACCGCCGCAAGATGCCCACTGGGCGGGAAGAGGTAGCGGCCGCAATCCTGCAGGCCGCCACCGACCTGTTCGCCGAGCGTGGGCCAGCCGCGACGTCGATTCGCGACATCGCCGCTCGATCCAAGGTCAACCACGGGCTGGTGTTTCGTCACTTCGGCACCAAGGACCAACTGGTTGGGGCCGTGCTCGATCACCTGGGCACGAAGCTGACCAGACTGTTGCACTCCGAGGCGCCCGCTGACATCATCGAACGGGCTCTCGACCGACATGGGCGGGTCTTAGCCCGGGCACTGCTGGACGGATATCCCGTGGGCCAGCTGCAACAGCGATTTCCCAATGTTGCGGAGCTGCTCGACGCGGTACGGCCTCGCTACGACAGCGACTTGGGCGCGCGGCTGGCGGTCGCGCACGCCCTTGCGCTGCAATTCGGTTGGCGGCTCTTTGCGCCCATGCTGCGCTCGGCGACGGGTATCGACGAGCTGACCGGTGACGAACTACGGCTGTCCGTGAACGATGCGGTAGCCCGGATCCTGGAACCGCACTGACTGATGTCCCTGCGCTGGCCCCAGCGTGGCCGTCCGGTATGCGTCGGCCCTGAAGTAGGGTGAGCTGGTGTTGGGGGCTCCGCTGATGGGCGCTGGGCAGGCTGGCGGGGGCGAGTCGTGACGATATTGATCCTGACCGACAACGTCCACGCCCATGCTCTGGCGGTCGATCTGCAGGCCAGGCATGGCGATATGGACGTCTATCAGTCCCCCATCGGCCAGCTGCCGGGTGTCCCGCGATGTGATGTCGCAGAGCGCGTCGCGGAAATCGTGGAGCGGTATGACCTCGTCCTTTCCTTCCACTGTAAACAGAGGTTTCCCGCCGCTTTGATCGATGGGGTCAGGTGTGTGAATGTTCATCCGGGTTTCAACCCCTACAACCGCGGCTGGTTTCCCCAGGTCTTCTCGATCATCGACGGGCAAAAAGTCGGCGTGACGATCCACGAGATCGACGATCAGTTGGACCATGGTCCGATCATCGCCCAGCGGGAATGCGCGATCGAGTCGTGGGATTCCTCGGGAAGTGTCTACGCCCGGCTGATGGACATCGAGCGTGAGTTGGTGCTGGAACATTTCGACGCCATCCGGGACGGCAGCTACACGGCTAAATCGCCGGCCACCGAGGGCAACCTCAACCTGAAAAAGGATTTCGAACAACTCCGGCGGCTAGACCTGAACGAACGCGGAACGTTTGGGCATTTCCTGAATCGCCTGCGCGCGTTGACCCATGATGATTTCCGCAACGCTTGGTTCGTCGATGCGTCAGGCCGCAAGGTGTTTGTCCGCGTCGTGCTCGAACCGGAGAAGCCCGCGGAAGCCTAACCACCGCCTCGAGGTTATGTTAGCCTTCCCTTATTTGATGACTATGATCACTCCACCCACCTTCGACGTTGCGTTCATCGGCAGCGGGGCCGCGTGCTCTATGACTCTGCTGGAAATGGCCGATGCCCTGCTGAGCAGCCCCTCGGCATCGCCCAAGTTGCGCATCGCGGTGGTGGAGCGAGACGAGCAGTTCTGGTGCGGAATCCCCTATGGCCAACGCTCCAGCATCGGATCGCTGGCCATTCAGAAGCTCGACGATTTCGCCGACGAGCCGGAAAAGGCCGCCTACCGGATCTGGCTGGAGCAGAACAAGCAGCGCTGGCTGGCGTTCTTCCAGGCAGAGGGCGGTGCGGCCGCGGCCCGCTGGATCTGCGACAACCGCGACGCATTGGACGGCAACCAGTGGGGGGAGCTCTACCTGCCGCGGTTTCTCTTCGGTGTATTTCTGTCGGAGCAGATGATTGCCGCCATCGCCGCGCTCGGCGAGCGTGACCTGGCCGAAATCGTCACCATCCGCGCTGAGGCCATGAGCGCCCACTCCGCAGACGGCCACTACCGAATCGGCCTCCGCCCGTCTGGAAACGGTCCAACGGCAATTGCTGCAGGCAAAGTGGTTGTGGCCATTGGCAGCCCCCCGACCAAAGCCATCCTTGCGAGCGATTCCGAACCCGCATTCACCTATATCAACGATTTCTACTCCCCCGGCGGGGAGAGCAACGTAGCGCGACTGCGCGATTCGCTCGACCGCGTCGAGTCGTGGGAGAAGCGCAACGTACTGGTCGTGGGTTCCAACGCCACCTCGCTGGAAGCGCTCTACCTAATGCGTCACGACGCGCGCATCCGCGCACGCGTCCGGTCCATCACCGTCATCTCGCGCTCCGGCGTGCTGCCCTACATGATCTGCAATCAGCCGCCGGAGTTTGACTTCCCGCGGCTGCGCACGCTGCTCTGTACGGAAGCGATCGCCGCGGCGGATCTCATGTCCGCGATCCGCGACGATCTCGCGACGGCCGAAGAACGCTCGTTGAACCTGGCCGATTTGTACGACGCCGTTGCCGCCCTGTTTGGGCAGGCGCTGCACAAGATGGATCTCGTGCAGCAGGAAGAGTTCTTCTGCGTGCACGGCATGAACTTCACCAAGTTGGTGCGGCGTGCGGGACGCGATTGCCGCCAGGCATCCGAGGAGCTAGCCGCGGACGGCACGCTGAGCCTGCTCGCCGGCGAAGTACTGCGCGTGGATGCCTGCGCGTCCGGCCAGCCGTTCGCCACCATGACCTACCGAGCCGCGGGAGCCGAGCATACCCACCCCGTCCCCTTCGCTGCGGTGGTGAATTGTGGCGGTTTCGAGGAGCTGGACACGTGTTCCTCGCCGTTCCTGGTCAGCGCGATGCAGAACGGGCTGTGCCGCCCGAACCGCACCAACCGTGGCCTTCTGGTTAACGACGACTTCGAGGCCAGCCCAGGTTTTTGCGTCATCGGGCCCCTAGTCGGCGGCAATTTCACTCCCAAGATCCGTTTTTGGCACGTCGAGAGCGCACCGCGCGTCCGGTCGCTGGCGAAATCGCTGGCGGCCAGCCTGCTTGCTTCGCTCCAGCCCGTCGCACTGGCCCCATGCTGAACGCGCCGTGCCGGTCACCGAGCCGGGCTTGACAGGCTGCTTCAATGCGCCGCACCTTCCTCATCTGCCCCACGC
This sequence comes from Mycobacterium canetti CIPT 140010059, assembly GCF_000253375.1. NCBI lineage: Bacteria > Bacillati > Actinomycetota > Actinomycetes > Mycobacteriales > Mycobacteriaceae > Mycobacterium > Mycobacterium canetti. The sequence goes on along the minus strand of NC_015848.1, from coordinate 3,889,443 downwards.
GTACCGACCCGGACCGACTACGCGAGGCGGCCATATCGCTAGCCCTGTGGCGCCGGGACGAATGAGGCGGGTGAGACACCAGGGAACGTGCACCGTGCGTGCCGGGTCGCCCACGCGTGGACAGCCGGGGTCACTCCCGGGGGTGACATTCTTAAGAGGTAAGGCTAACCTCAAGTTCGACATGATGCGGTTCTCGCGGTAACTGCTTCAGGCGCCGATGCCAACGATGGTGCGACGAAGTGCGCTGCGGAAACTGTCCCGACGCGCTGCAAACGGACCTTGAGCTCTGCATATATGAAGATCCGAACGTTATCCGGCTCGGTGCTGGAGCCGCCGTCCGCAGTACGCGCGGCCCCAGCCACGTCCATGTTAAAACTCGAGCCGGGTGGCTCGACGATCCCCAAGATCCCCTTCATCCGCCCGAGCTTTCCCGGGCCAGCCGAGCTCGCCGAGGACTTCGTACAGATCGCCCAGGCTAACTGGTACACGAACTTCGGTCCGAACGAGCGGCGGTTTGCCCGCGCCCTGCGCGACTATCTGGGACCTCATCTGCACGTTGCTACCCTCGCCAACGGCACCCTGGCACTCCTCGCGGCGCTCCACGTCAGTTTCGGCGCCGGTACGCGCGACCGCTACCTGCTGATGCCGTCGTTCACGTTCGTCGGCGTGGCTCAGGCTGCGCTATGGACTGGGTACCGTCCCTGGTTCATCGACATCGACGCCAACACATGGCAGCCATGCGTCCACTCCGCCCGCGCCGTCATCGAACGCTTCCGCGACCGGATCGCCGGCATCCTGCTGGCCAATGTGTTCGGCGTCGGCAATCCCCAGATCAGCGTCTGGGAGGAGCTCGCCGCCGAATGGGAGCTACCGATTGTGCTCGACTCGGCGGCCGGCTTCGGCTCCACGTACGCCGACGGCGAGCGCCTCGGTGGACGCGGTGCATGCGAGATCTTCTCCTTCCATGCGACCAAGCCGTTCGCGGTTGGTGAGGGCGGCGCTCTGGTTTCTCGCGATCCACGGCTCGTCGAGCACGCATACAAGTTCCAGAACTTCGGCTTGGTGCAAACACGCGAGTCCATCCAGCTCGGAATGAACGGCAAGCTGTCGGAGATCAGCGCCGCTATTGGCCTACGCCAACTAGTCGGGCTTGATCGCCGCCTGGCAAGTCGCCGCAAGGTCCTCGAGTGCTATCGCACCGGTATGGCCGACGCGGGTGTGCGTTTCCAGGACAACGCCAATGTTGCGTCGCTCTGTTTCGCGAGCGCTTGCTGCACGTCCGCCGACCACAAGGCCGCGGTTCTGGGTAGCCTGCGTAGGCACGCGATCGAGGCGCGCGACTACTACAACCCACCGCAGCACCGACATCCGTACTTTGTGACGAATGCCGAGTTAGTCGAGTCGACCGATCTAGCCGTCACGGCGGACATTTGCTCGCGAATCGTGTCGCTGCCAGTCCACGACCACATGGCCCCGGATGACGTTGCCCGGGTCGTCGCCGCCGTGCAGGAAGCGGAGGTGCGCGGTGAATGAGACGTTCACCGGTGCCGCCCAGGTAGACGCAGACGCGTCCCCGCAAGCGGGTGGTGCCCCCAGCGCGGCCCGCATCGTCACCGGGCTAAGCCGATTGCCCGGCTCCTCCTCGGGCCGCTACGCGGCCCGCATCGTCACCGGGCTCAGGCTGGATTGCCCGGCTCCTCCTCGGGCCGCTACGCGGCCCGCATCGTCACCGGGCTAAAGCCCGGCGGTGCACTGGCTCGCGGCCTGGCGGCTGCGGTGGTGGCGGCAGCAGCGGCTTACGGGTGCGCACGGCGATGGTGGACGGTGTGTCCGTGTGCAGCGTCAGATCTTGGCCGGCGTGGCGCATGGTCAGCTGGGTGCCGGGACCGTCGCCAAGGATGAAGGTGACGTCGGTGTGGTTGGCGTCGACGATCAGCCGGAAGCCGCGCCATCGCAGCCGGAACCGCAGCCGCGAGATGCCGTCGGGCAGCTGCGGATCGATGGACAGGATGCCCTCGTCGTCGCGTAGGCCGCCGAACCCTACGACCAGCGCCGTCCAGGCTCCGGCCAGCGAAGCCATGTGTAGGCCGTCACGGGTGTTGCGGTGCAGGTCGCGCAGGTCGATCAGGGCGGCTTCGTAGGCATAGTCGTGGGCCAACTCGAGATGGCCGACCTCGGCGCACATCACCGCCTGAGTGCAGGCCGACAACGACGAGTCGCGCACCATGCGCCGTTCGTAGTAGTCGACGTTGCGCGCCTTCTGCTCGGGCGTGAACGCGTGACTCTGCCACTGCATCGCCAGCACCAGGTCGGCCTGCTTGATCACCTGTGCGGGATACAAGCGCACGTAGGCCTCGTGCAGTAGCAACGGATAAGTGGTGTTGGCTTCGAAATCCCACTCCGCAAGGGTGGTGAACCCTTCACACTGCTGGTGGACACCGAGTTCCTCGTCGTAGGGAATGTTGGCGGCGTCGGCCGCGTCGCGCCAGGCGGCCATCTCCTCGGTGGTGACACCCATGGCCTCCGCCGCCTCGGGGTGGCGCAAGCAAGCATCGGCGGCGGTGTGCAGATTGTGCGCCGCCATCAGATTCGTGAACACGTTGTCGCGGACGACCGCCGTGTACTCGTCGGGACCGGTGACCCCGTCGAGGTGCCAGACGCCGTGGCGGTCGTGGTGCCCGAGCGAGAGCCACAGCCGGGCGGTCTCGATCAGCACCGCAAGGCCGCATTCCTCCTCCAGCGAACCGTCGCCGGTGACGATGCGGTACCGCTCGAACGCCATCGCGATGTCGGCGTTGATGTGCCAGGCCGCCGTGCCGGCCGGCCAGTAGGCCGAGGACTCCTGTCCGCGGATGGTCCGCCAGGGAAAGGCGGCACCTTCCAGGCCGAGCTCGGCCGCCCGCTCCTTGGCCAGGTCCAACGTCGACGCCCGCCACCGCAGCGCGTCGGCGACCGCATGCGGTGCGGTGTAGGTGAGCACCGGTAGCACGAAACCTTCGGTGTCCCAAAAGGCGTGGCCGTCATACCCGGTTCCGGTGAGCCCCTTGCTGGGGATCGCGCGGCGTTCGGCGCGCGCGCTGGCCTGCAACAGGTGAAATAACCCGAAACGCACCGCTTGCTGACATTCCGGGTCGCCCTCGACCTCCACGTCCGCGCTGTCCCAGAAGTCGTCGAGGTAGGCGCGTTGCGCGTCCAGCAGCCCCTGCCAGCCGCTGTAGCGGGCACCGTGCAGCGCGCCGGCGGCCTGGTCGCGCAGCGCCGGGCGGGAGCGCAGGCTGGACCAGCCATAGGCCAGGTATTTGACGATGCGCAGCTTCTGTCCCGGGCGCAGCCCGCAGATCACGGTGGTTCGGGCCAGGTCCGGGCGGGCGTCGGTGGTGATCTCGACCCGCCCGGGAACCTCGACCTCGTGTTCCATCCCTGCGGCCATCATCAGCGCGCTGGCTCGGGTGCGGTGCATGAGAAGTGCACCCCGCTCGGTGCGTTCGTGCTCGACGGCCTGTAGCGGCCTGTCCAGGATGGCCGACACCCGCGGGTCGGCCGAGGTCTCCGGTACGTCCTCGTTGGTGACGAGTTCGGACTGCACGGTCACGCGAACGAATTCCTCGATTGCCTCGACGACGTACTCGATCGCCGCGACGCTGCGGTGGGCCAGCGACACCAGCCGGGTGGACGTCACTTTGACTTGCTTGCCCGCCGGTGAGCGCCAGTGCGCGCGGCGGGTCAGCGTCCCGGCGCGCAGGTCGAGGATCCGTTCGTGGGAGATCAATTCGCCATACCGGACGTCGAACGGCTCGTCGCCGACCAACAGGCGAAAGATCTTGCCGTTGGTGACGTCGACAACGGTCTGGCCGGCCTCCGGATATCCATAACCGGCCTCGGCGTACGGCAGCGGCCGGATTTCGTAGAAAGAGTTCAGGTAGGTGCCCGGCAGTCCGAAGGGTTCGCCCTCGTCGAGGTTGCCGCGTAATCCAATGTGCCCGTTGGACAAGGCGAATAGGGATTCGGACTGGGCCAGCAGGTTCAGGTTGAGCTTGGTCTCGCGGACCTGCCACGGTTCGACGGGGAAGGCGTCCTCGGTGATCATCGCCCGATCATGCCCTACAGCAGCTCGGCGAGATCGGTTACCACCACGTCGGCGCCATGGCGGCGCAACTGGGCGGCCTGAGCCGCCCGGCCCGTTCGGTTGATGCCCACCACTACGGCGAAGTTGCCGGCGCGGCCGGCCGCCACCCCGGACAGGGCGTCCTCGAACACCGCCGCCGCGTCGGGGGTAACCCCCAACAGTTCTGCCGCGCGCAGGAAGGAGTCGGGGGCCGGCTTGCCGGCGATGTGCTCTTCGCGCAACGTCACGCCGTCCACCCGCTGCTGGACGAACCGGTCCAGACCGGTGGTCGCGAGCACGTCGCGGGTGTTGGCGCTCGAAGACACCACGGCCACACCGAGACCCGCGGCCGTGACCGCCTCCAGGTAGCGCCGCGACCCGTCGAACACCTGGGCCCCATCGTCGCGCAGCAGCTTGTGGAACATGTCGTTCTTGCGGTTGCCCAGGCCATACACCGTCTCGGCGGCGCCCGGGTCATCCGGGGAACCGTCGGGTATTTCGATGGCGCGGCTGCTCAGAAACGATCGAACGCCGTCTTCGCGTTTCTTGCCGTCCACATACGTGTGATAGTCCGCGGCAGGGTCGAAGGGAACGAATTTTTCGCCGGTGCGCTCGGCTCGCTCGGCTAGGTAGGCGTCAAACATGGCCTTCCACGCCTTGGTATGCAGGCTCGCGGTATCGGTGAGCACACCGTCGAGGTCGAACAGGCAAGCACGCACCTTCTCGGGCAGACCCAGCACGCGGGACCTCACTTCCGGATAGTTCGGGCGATACCAGTTCGCCATGCCTGGCGGCTCTGCCCGCGTACCAAGCCTACGAGTTAGGCCCGGCTATAGTGCCGGGGCCACCTACTTCAGCACCGCGCTGATGTAGCGGCGGTCGGCGAACCGAGTTATGTGGTCGTCCTCGAAGGGCGGCAGCCCTTGGGCCGCAAAGAGTTCCTTGCCGGTGCTGGTGGTGACCTGCCAGCCGGAGCCGGCGAGGTAGTCGGCCACGTCGTTGCGTTGATCGAAGTAGATCAGCTCGGTCAAGTCCAGATCAAAGCCGCGTTCCCGCCATGCCTCGGCCGCGGCTTTCATGCGCATCTTCTTCTCATCTTCCTCGGCCAGGTCGAGCACCAGTGGGCTCTGGCTGGCCAACCGGCTGTCAGGGGCGCTGAGCGCGGTAATCGCATCGAGCAGGCGGTCCTGCCCCTGTGGGGGCAGGTAGCTCAGCAACCCCTCGGCGCTGAAGGCTGTCGGTCTGGCCGGGTCGAAGCCGGCGTTCTTCAGCGCCGTCGGCCAATCGTTTCGCAGATCGACGGCCACGGCGTGCCGTTCTGCGTTGGGTTCGGCGTTCAGATTGGCGAGGGCCCGTGTCTTGAACTTGATGACTGCGGGCTGGTCGATCTCGTAGACCACCGTGCCCGGGGGCCAGGGCAGTCGGTACGCGCGGGTGTCGAGCCCAGCCGCCAGAATCACTACCTGCCGAATACCCGCCGTGGTTGCGTCACCGAAAAAGTCATCGTAGAACTTGGTCCGAATCGCGATGTTGTCGATCATCCACCGACCCCCGGTGGCGTGGTCGCCGATGTCCTCAAGCCTCAACTCGCCGCTGGCCAGCCGGGTAAACAGGTCGATGCCGACGGCGCGCACCAGCGGCTCGGCGAATGGATCATTGATCAAAGGGTTTTCGGCCCTGCTAGCCAACGCCCGGGCGGTGGCGATCATTGTGGCGGTCGCCCCCACGCTGGAGGCCAGATCCCAGGTGTCATTGTCGGTACGCGTCATCCGTCCGCTCCTGCCAAGGTCCTTTTGATTAATAGTCTGACCAGCGATCTCCAATAGTGCCTCCGCCATTGCACGTTGTGCACATTTTCGCGTATTGCTGGGCAAATTGCCCATGGGCCGTGCCATGAGCGAATGCTAGATTCACGCAATGCGCGGTACCGACGAAAAGTACGGACTGCCACCGCAACCCGACAGCGACCGTATGACCCGTCGTACGCTTCCCGTTTTGGGACTCGCACACGAACTCATCACACCGACGCTGCGCCAGATGGCTGACCGCCTCGATCCCCACATGCGGCCCGTCGTGTCCTACCACCTCGGCTGGTCTGATGAACGCGGCCGTCCAGTGAACAACAACTGCGGCAAGGCAATCCGTCCTGCTTTGGTGTTTGTCGCCGCCGAAGCCGCCGGCGCCGACCCCCACTCGGCGATTCCCGGAGCCGTCTCGGTTGAACTGGTGCACAACTTCTCGCTCGTCCATGACGACCTCATGGACCGCGACGAGCACCGTCGGCACCGGCCGACGGTGTGGGCACTGTGGGGCGATGCGATGGCGCTATTGGCCGGTGATGCGATGCTGTCGCTGGCGCACGAGGTCCTGCTGGATTGCGATTCACCACACGTCGGTGCGGCGCTGCGCGCGATTTCGGAAGCCACCCGTGAGTTGATCCGTGGGCAGGCCGCCGACACCGCATTCGAAAGCCGAACCGACGTCGCACTCGATGAGTGTCTCAAGATGGCTGAAGGCAAGACCGCAGCACTGATGGCAGCCAGCGCAGAGGTCGGCGCGTTACTCGCTGGCGCACCGCGTTCGGTGCGAGAAGCGTTGGTTGCCTACGGTCGTCACATTGGACTTGCCTTCCAATTGGTCGACGACCTGCTCGGCATTTGAGGCCGTCCTGAGATCACCGGCAAGCCGGTGTACTCGGACCTTCGCTCCCGCAAGAAAACTCTGCCCGTTACCTGGACCGTGGCGCACGGCGGTTCGGCCGGCCGCCGCCTCGCAGCGTGGCTGGTGGACGAGACGGGCAGCCAGACAGCGTCCGATGATGAGCTCGCAGCGGTCGCAGAACTGATCGAGTGCGGTGGGGGGCGCAGGTGGGCAAGCGCGGAGGCCCGCCGACACGTAACGCAAGGCATCGACATGGTGGCGCGCATCGGCATTCCCGATCGCCCGGCCGCTGAGCTTCAGGATTTGGCTCACTACATCGTCGATCGTCAGGCGTGACTGACCAACACCGTAGTTGGAGGACGGCATGACCGAGATCGAACAGGCGTATCGAATCACCGAGTCGATCACGCGCACGGCCGCCAGAAACTTCTACTACGGCATCCGACTCTTGCCGCGCGAAAAGCGAGCGGCACTATCTGCGGTCTATGCGCTCGGCCGCCGGATCGACGACGTCGCCGACGGCGAGCTGGCCCCCGAGACCAAGATCACCGAGCTCGATGCCATCAGGAAATCACTTGATAATATTGATGATTCATCCGATCCGGTGCTGGTTGCGCTGGCTGACGCGGCTCGCCGGTTTCCGGTGCCGATCGCGATGTTCGCAGAGTTGATTGACGGCGCCCGTATGGAAATCGACTGGACTGGTTGCCGCGATTTCGACGAGCTGATCGTCTACTGCCGCCGGGGGGCCGGCACGATCGGAAAGCTTTGTCTTTCCATCTTTGGACCCGTCAGCACGGCGACGTCGCGATACGCCGAGCAGTTGGGAATCGCTCTGCAGCAAACCAATATTCTGCGCGACGTTCGAGAGGACTTTTTGAATGGACGGATCTACCTGCCGCGCGACGAGCTGGACCGATTAGGCGTACGCCTCCGCCTGGACGACACCGGGGCACTCGATGACCCCGACGGACGGCTCGCGGCACTGCTGCGGTTCAGTGCCGACCGCGCCGCAGACTGGTATTCGCTGGGACTGCGGCTGATTCCACACCTCGACCGCCGCAGCGCTGCCTGCTGTGCGGCCATGTCTGGCATCTACCGCCGTCAGCTCGCCTTGATCAGAGCATCGCCGGCGGTCGTCTACGATCGGCGAATCTCTCTGTCGGGACTGAAGAAGGCCCAAGTGGCGGCGGCAGCACTGGCCTCTTCGGTAACCTGCGGACCGGCCCATGGACCGCTACCGGCCGACCTCGGGAGTCACCCCAGCCACTAGACTGACTGGCCGTGGTGCAGCCTGCTGACATCGACGTGCCTGAGACACCGGCTCGACCGGTGTTGGTGGTCGACTTCGGTGCCCAATATGCCCAGTTGATTGCCCGTCGGGTTCGAGAAGCACGGGTTTTCTCCGAGGTGATTCCGCACACCGCCTCGATCGAGGAGATCAGGGCCCGTCAGCCGGTGGCGCTCGTGCTTTCCGGTGGACCGGCCAGTGTCTACGCCGACGGCGCTCCGAAACTCGATCCGGCGCTACTGGACCTCGGTGTACCGGTTCTTGGCATCTGCTACGGGTTTCAGGCCATGGCGCAGGCGCTCGGGGGGATCGTCGCCCACACCGGCACTCGCGAATACGGTCGGACTGAACTGAAAGTCCTTGGTGGCAAACTGCATTCGGATCTTCCCGAGGTTCAGCCGGTATGGATGAGTCACGGTGACGCGGTCACGGCCGCGCCGGACGGATTCGACGTGGTGGCTAGCAGCGCCGGTGCCCCGGTGGCCGCCTTCGAGGCCTTCGACCGGCGCCTGGCCGGGGTGCAGTATCACCCGGAGGTGATGCACACCCCACACGGGCAACAGGTGCTCAGCCGGTTTTTGCACGACTTCGCCGGGCTCGGCGCCCAGTGGACGCCCGCCAACATCGCCAACGCGCTGATCGAGCAGGTGCGCACCCAGATCGGCGACGGCCACGCCATCTGCGGGCTATCCGGCGGCGTGGATTCCGCGGTGGCCGCGGCCCTGGTGCAGCGGGCCATCGGCGACCGGTTGACCTGTGTCTTCGTCGACCACGGGCTGTTGCGCGCCGGTGAGCGGGCGCAGGTGCAACGCGATTTCGTGGCCGCCACGGGCGCCAACCTGGTCACCGTCGACGCGGCCGAGACCTTCCTCGAGGCGCTGTCGGGCGTGAGCGCCCCCGAGGGCAAGCGCAAGATCATCGGCCGTCAGTTCATCCGCGCGTTCGAGGGCGCGGTGCGGGATGTGCTGGACGGTAAGACTGCTGAGTTCCTGGTGCAGGGCACGCTGTATCCGGATGTGGTGGAGTCCGGCGGGGGCAGCGGCACCGCGAACATCAAGAGCCACCACAATGTCGGCGGCCTGCCCGACGACCTGAAGTTCACCCTCGTTGAGCCGCTGCGGCTGCTGTTCAAAGACGAGGTGCGCGCGGTCGGGCGGGAGTTGGGTCTGCCGGAGGAGATCGTGGCGCGCCAGCCGTTTCCGGGACCGGGGTTGGGTATTCGGATCGTCGGGGAGGTCACCGCCAAGCGGTTGGATACGCTGCGGCACGCCGATTCGATCGTGCGTGAGGAGCTGACTGCGGCGGGCCTGGACAACCAGATCTGGCAGTGTCCGGTGGTGCTGTTGGCCGATGTCCGCTCGGTGGGTGTGCAGGGTGACGGTCGCACTTATGGCCACCCGATTGTGCTGCGTCCGGTGTCGAGTGAAGACGCGATGACCGCCGACTGGACCCGGGTGCCCTACGAGGTGCTCGAGCGCATCTCGACCCGGATCACCAACGAGGTCGCCGAGGTCAACCGCGTGGTGCTGGACATCACCAGCAAGCCGCCCGCCACCATCGAGTGGGAGTAGCGGCGGCCAGCATTAGCCAGGCCCGGCTTTTGTCACAGGCGACACATTGGTATCTGTCGGGATGAATACGCGTTGTGCCCGCCGGCCCAGAGATTGCTGTGACTAACTAATGTGACCAACCCGGCTCGGGTGGCCAGCGGAGCGCCCTTGATCAGCTAGTTCACGAATTCACGCCTGCCATGGGCAATGGTGGTTGCGTTCCAGTCCCCGCCAGCCTCCTCGACGAGTCGGCGGGCGACATCGAGATCGCCGTTGCCGGCGACCAGGATTAAGGTGTGGTCGGCTGTGGTGACAGATCCGCCCCGTAATCGGTGGTGTGCAGCCAAATCAGATGCGAAGGCATCGCGGAAGCGGGCGATGCCGATGTCGGGCACGGTGATGAGGATCGCGTCCGCCTCGGGTGCATTCTGCGGCAAGTAGTCGAAGGTCAGCACCGCTTCTTGGTTGAACTGGCGGTGCAGTGCCTCGGCGGCGTTGTGCAATGTGGGCGCGTCGACAACGCACAGATGAAATTCACGGGAGCGCTCGTAGCCGATCTGCTGGCGCTCATTCGACCAGAACACGCCGTCGACCAGGGTCGATCCGGTCACCACCGTGCCGGTTAGTGCGATAGTCGCAACGGCCGGTAGCTCGAACCCATCGGTGGTGTTGTCGGTGGCGAAGAGCTCTGCCGGCCGGCAGGCAGGCCCGCCACCGGTGGCCGGTGGGGCCGTCCCTGGGCCTAACAGGCCGCAAAACAGCAGGGCAGCCGCCAGTACCGAGGTGGTTTTACGCGATTGCACAAGGCAGCCTCTCATGACCTTGACGGACTCCAAGGACGGGTGTTTACTGGCTTCGAACATATTTTCGAACAGGAGGCTGGTCATGACTGTGGCCTTCGCCTCCGACCAACGCCTTGAAAATGGTGCTGAGCAGCTCGAATCACTACGACGGCAGATGGCTTTGCTGTCCGAGAAGGTGTCCGGGGGGCCCAGCCGTTCGGGCGACCTGGTGCCGGCGGGACCGGTGTCGTTGCCCCCGGGGACGGTGGGAGTGCTGTCGGGTGCGCGGTCACTGCTGCTGAGCATGGTGGCATCGGTGACGGCGGCCGGGGGAAACGCGGCCATCGTTGGCCAGCCGGATATCGGGTTGCTGGCCGCGGTGGAGATGGGGGCGGATCTGAGCCGGCTCGCGGTGATACCAGATCCCGGGACCGATCCGGTTGAGGTGGCCGCTGTGCTGATCGACGGCATGGATCTGGTGGTGCTCGGTCTGGGGGGGCGCCGGGTGACGCGGGCGCGGGCGCGGGCAGTGGTGGCCCGTGCCCGTCAAAAAGGCTGCACCCTGCTGGTCACCGACGGCGACTGGCAAGGCGTGTCGACGCGGCTTGCGGCCCGGGTCTGCGGCTATGAGATCACCCCGGCCCTCAGGGGCGTGCCCACCCCGGGGTTGGGGCGGATCAGTGGGGTGCGGCTGCAGATCAACGGGCGTGGACGGTGATGGCCTCCGCTCGCGTGCTGGCGATCTGGTGTATGGACTGGCCCGCGGTCGCGGCGGCCGCGGCCGCGGGCCTATCCGCGACGGCCCCGGTCGCGGTCACGTTGGCAAACCGGGTGATCGCCTGCTCGGCGACCGCGCGGGCGGCCGGGGTGCGCCGAGGGTTGCGGCGTCGGGAGGCGGCGGCGCGGTGTCCGCAACTGTTTATAGCGACCGCCGACGCCGACCGCGACGCCCGGCTCTTCGAAGGGGTGATCGCGGCGGTAGACGATCTGGTGCCCCGCGCCGAGCTGCTGCGGCCCGGGCTCCTGGTGTTGCCGGTGCGCGGGCCGGCCCGTTTTTTCGGGTCCGAGCAGATGGCGGCCGAGCGGCTGATCGACGCGGTGGCCGCGGCCGGCGCGGAGTGTCAGGTCGGAATCGCCGACCGGTTGTCTACCGCGGTTTTCGCCGCGCGTGCTGGCCGCATCGTGGAGCCGGGAGGCGATGCGCGGTTTCTGTCGCTGCTGTCGATCCGCCAACTTGCCACCGAGCCGAGCCTGTCCGGGCCGGGCCGGGACGACCTGACGGATCTGTTGTGGAGGATGGGGATTCGCACCATCGGACAGTTCGCCGCGCTGTCTCGTACCGACGTGGCGTCCAGGTTCGGTGCCGACGCGGTGGCCGCGCACCGGTTCGCCCGCGGCGAACCGGAACGGGCGCCCTGCGGGCGGGAGCCGCCGCCGGATCTGGCCGCCGAGCTGGCATGCGATCCGCCGGTCGACCGGGTCGATGCCGCGGCGTTCGCCGGGCGCTCGCTGGCCGCCGAGCTGCATCAGGCGCTGATGGCCGCCGGAGTGGGCTGCACCCGGCTGGCCATTCACGCCGTCACCGCCAACGGCGAAGAGCGCAGCCGGGTGTGGCGGTGCGCCGAGCCGCTGACCGAGGACGCCACCGCCGACCGGGTGCGCTGGCAACTGGACGGGTGGTTGAACAACCGGAATGCTCGTGACCGGCCCACCGCGGCGGTGACTCTGCTGCGGCTGCAGGCGGTGGAGACGGTGTCCGCATCAGAAGGCTTGCAGTTGCCGTTGTGGGGCGGCCTGGGTGAACAGGACAGGCTTCGGGCCCGTCGGGCGCTGGTGCGAGTCCAGGGCTTGCTCGGACCGGAGGCGGTGCGGGTGCCGGTGCTATCCGGCGGTCGCGGGCCGGCCGAACGCATCACGTTGACCCCGCTGGGAGACGAGCCGGTACCGCAAGCCGACCCCGGTCAGCCGTGGCCCGGCCAACTGCCCGATCCGTCGCCGGCGGTGCTGCTCGACGAACCGGTGGAATTGCTTGATGCCCAGGGAAATCCGATACGAGTGACCAGCCGAGGGATGTTCACCGCGGATCCGGCGCGGTTGACCGTTCGCGGCCGAGACGATCGGCTGCGCTGGTGGGCCGGACCGTGGCCGGTCGACGAGCGGTGGTGGGACCCTGATCGGGCAGGGGGCCGCACCGCTCGGGTGCAGGTATTGCTGGAGAGCGAGCGCGCGTTGCTGCTGTGCTACCGGCAGCGGCGGTGGTATCTGGAGGGAAGCTACGAATGACTTGCGCCGAACGTGACGTCAGGGCGAGAATTTCGGGAAAATCACGCCGTCAGTTCACGTTCGGCGCGCAAAGTGTCCGATCCGTTCGACGAACCGGTCGAAGAACACCGCCGGGTCGACGCTCATGCCGATCTGCGCGTTGGGCTTTCGGAGCCCCGACCAGTCGGCGACCGCCGCCCCCGCCGGCCCGACATCCACCGTCGCGGCCCGGGTCGTTAGGAGTTTCGGGTCCACTGCGACCGCGGCGGCCAGCGGGTCGTGCATATATGCCAGGTACCCATGTCCGCGCGCCTCGTGGGACTCGAAGTAGAACCGCAGCGCGTCCTCGATCACCCGCAATACCGGAGACGGGCCGCAGACGGACGCCAGCCGGGCGAGGATGTCCGGTGTCATCGCGACCTGGTGGGTGAGATCCAAGCCGCACACGATCGGCAGTTGTCGTTGCCCGGTCCACGCGGTGAACACCTCGCTGGCCGCCTCGGGATCCACCCGGATGTTCCATTCGGTGATCGGCTGGCCGTCGAACACGCCGCCCATGATCACCAGCCGGCGCAGCAGCCTCGGCAGCGCGGGTTCGGCGCGCAGCGCCAGCGCCAGGTTGGTCAGCGGGCCGGTGGCCAGACCGATCAGGTCGCCGGCGTGGGAGTGCGCCGCCGCGATCCAGGCCGTCGTGGCGTCATAATCGGTGAGCCGGCGATTGCTGGCCGGCAGCTCGGCATAGCCTATCCCCTTGGGGCCGTGAAACTTTAGGTGATCAGGCCACCGGCCGCTGAGCGGCTCATCGGCGCCTTTGGACACGGGGATGTCTGCGGCGCCGCACAATTCGAGCAAGCTCAGGTTATTCGCGCACACTTGACCTACCGCGATGTTTCCGCCGGTCGAGGCGATGCCGACCAGATCGGCGTCGGGACTGGCCAGCAGATAGATCACGGCCAGCGCGTCGTCGATGCCGGTGTCGACGTCGGCGAATACGACGCTCACCGCGACGACGATACGCTATCCCAATGCCCGACGACCTGAAGCCGCACTTCGCCGACGTGCAGGCGCACTACGACCTGTCCGACGACTTCTTCCGGCTGTTCCTTGATCCCACTCAGACCTACAGCTGCGCCTACTTCGAGCGCGACGACATGACGCTGCTAGAGGCGCAGATCGCCAAGATCGATCTCGCGCTGGGCAAACTCGGATTGCAGCCGGGCATGACACTGCTGGACGTCGGCTGCGGCTGGGGCGCCACCATGATGCGCGCGGTGGAAAAATACGACGTCAACGTCGTCGGTCTGACCCTGAGCAAAAACCAAGCCAACCACGTTCAGCAGCTGATCGCCAACTCCGAAAGTCCACGCTCCAAACGCGTTCTGCTGGCCGGCTGGGAACAGTTTGACGAGCCCGTCGACCGCATCGTCAGCATCGGCGCCTTCGAACATTTCGGTCACGAGCGCTACGACGCGTTCTTCACCCTGGCGCATCGCCTGCTGCCCGCTGACGGGGTCATGCTGCTGCACACCATCACCGGGTTGCATCCGAAAGAGATCCACGAACGCGGCCTGCCCATGTCGTTCACCTTCGCTCGTTTCCTGAAATTCATTGTGACCGAGATCTTTCCGGGCGGGCGGCTGCCCTCGATACCGATGGTGCAGGAGTGTGCCAGCGCAAACGGCTTCACCGTCACCAGAGTTCAATCGTTGCAGCCGCACTATGCGAAAACCCTCGACCTCTGGTCCGCGGCGTTGCAGGCCAACAAGGGTCAGGCCATCGCGCTGCAATCCGAGGAAGTCTACGAGCGGTATATGAAGTACCTCACCGGCTGCGCCGAGATGTTTCGCATCGGATACATCGACGTCAACCAGTTCACCTGCCAGAAGTGACTACCAATGCACGCCGGGCACCAGTCGCCCCAAGCGCCTGAGCGGCCTCGGGACTCCGACGCGGGCGGATCGCCGGGGACGCCACGGCGCCGGTGGGCGGTCCGCGTCTGGACGCGAAATCCCCTGCGCTGCAGCCGAATCGGGATAGCCCAGATAGAGCTGGTGCAGGATTCGGCGCGACAGCCGTGGCGCGACGTAGTTGCCGGCTTCGGCGAGCGTACCCAACGGAGTGTCGATGCGCGCCGGCTTTTCCACGAGTCCGCGGATCACCATCGCCGCCGCGCGTTCGGCGCTGATCGCGCGCACCGGGTTGAGCCGCCGTGACGGCGCGATCATCGGGGTGGCCACCAGCGGCATATGGATGTTGGTGAACGTGATGTGGTCGGACAGCGTCTCGGAGGCGACCACGTCGGCGAACGCGTCCAGCGCGGCCTTGGTGGGCAGATACGAGCTGTACTTGGGATTGCGGGCCTGCACCCCGGCGCTGGAGACGTTGACGACGTGGCCGAACCTGCGCTCACGCCAATGCGGCAGCAGCGCCAGCACCATGCGCACCGCGCCGAAGTAGTTGACCGCCATCACCCGCTCGTAGTCGTGCAGCCGGTCGGTGGCGTTGACCACCGAGCGGCGTATCGACCGGCCGGCGTTGTTCACCAGGTAGTCGACATGGTCGAACCGGCCCAGGATGTCCTTGACGGTGTGCTCCACCGACGCGGAGTCGGTGACGTCGCAGGTGAATGCGTGCGCCTGACCGCCATGGGTCCGGATCTCGGTGACCAGCTCATCTAGCGCGTCGCCGTTGCGGGCCAGCGCGAACACCGTCGCGCCCCGTTTGGCCACGGCGATCGCCGATGCCCTCCCGATGCCGCTGGACGCGCCGGTGATGATGACGTGGCGGCCCAGCAGCGGATCGTTGCGACGCGCACGGTCGGGGTCGAGGTGCTCGGCCCAATACCGCCACAGCTTCGGCGCGTAGGTGGCGAATTCGGGGACGTGAATGCCGGTGCCGCTCAACGCTTCCCGGGTTGTGTCGGACGTGAACGTGGGCGCGCAGCCGACGACGTCGAAAATCTCGGCGGGAATTCCCAGTTGGGTGGCCGCCATGTTGCGCAGCACCCTGGCGCGCCCGCGCGCGGTGAGCACCGGTGTGGCCACAAAGCCGGGCAGCGTCCCGAGTAGCGGGGGCAGTCCGGCCGCGCCGGCGATCCCGCGGTAAATGCCGCGCAGTCCGATTGCTGTCGGCGCGGTCAAATGAAACGTCTGCCCATCCCGGCCGTCGACGTGCATGAGCGCCACCAGCGCGTCGGCCACATAGTCGACCGGGACGATGTTGGTGCGCCCAATGTCGGGCAGCAGCATCGGGGTGAACGACGGCAACACCGCCAGCTTGGCCAGCACCTCGAACAAGTAGTAGGGTCCGTCGATCGTGTCCATCTCGCCGGTGCGCGAATCACCCACCACCACCGCCGGGCGGTAGATGCGATAGCGCAGGCCGGGCGTCGAGCGCACCAGCCGTTCGGCCTCGAATGTCATCCGATGATACGGGGTCGGTAGCCGCTGGCCGACGTTGAAGTCGGCCTCGGTGTAGTGGCCGGCGAAGTCGCCGGCCACCGCGATCGACGACACGTGATGAAACGTGGCGTCAAGGCGTGCCGCCAGCTCGATGACGGCGCGGGTGGCGTCGGCCCAGGTGGTGTCGTGGACCGCCGCGCAGTGCACCACATGGTCGACATGACCCAGCTCGGCGATGGTCCGCTCGGACAGTTCGAGCTCCGTGAGATCACCGACCAGCGGTCTTACCCGGTCACCCCACTGGCCGGCGAGGCGCTCGAAGCGGCTCAACGACTGGCGGCGAACCAGCACCCATAGCCGTGCCTCGGGTCGGCCGTCCAGGAGACGGGATACCACGCGGCGCCCGATAAACCCGGTACCGCCGGTAACGACGTACCGCATGCGGTCAATCGTGGCGGTCAGCGGCGGTAAGCGTCAACCGCGCGGTCAGGTGAAGTTACGGATGCCGTCCCATTCCACCAGCCTCCAGCCGGTCACTGGGTTGCCGGTGATCACCACGCGGCCGATGTTGGGCAGTGGATGGGTGGTCAGCAGGCTGTCCCTGGAGTTTCGTGCGTTCATCAGCGTCCAGATCATGATCGCTACCCCCTGCGAGAACACGACCGGCGTATTGTGGCCGCTGTCGTAGATCTTGCGGACGGCGGCGCTGAACTGGGAATTGAATTCGGTACCGCTGATCGACCCCGGAATGGTGTTGTGAACATCGCCGGCCAGCCAGTCTGCCGGTGCCAGCATATATGTCGAGTTGGCCATTGATTCGGGTTTGCCGTTGAACCAGCCGGCGTTGATCGCTTGCAGGCCCGGAAGAATCTCGACTTGCTTGCCAAGTTCGCCGGCCAACGGCCCGGCGGTCTGCTGGTCGGCCGCCATGGGGGAGGAATAGATGCTGTCGACATCTCTGCGGGAAACCTGGTGCGCGACCTGCTGCGCCTCTGCTTTGCCGTCGGCGCTGAGGCCGGAACCGGGCATGTCGGTGTCGATGATCCCGTCGGCGTTGGCCTGGGATTGCGCGTTGCGGATAAAGGTCAAGGTGATGCTGCGTGGCTGCGTGGGACCGCCGCAGGCGCCGAGGAGTAGCGTCGCGGCGAGCACGGCTAGAACTGTGCAGGCCTTCCAGACCGGGGTGCGCTTCGCCATGGCGATAGCCTGCCCTGTCGATACCGTCCGGGGGAAGGGCTTGCGATGATTTTCCAATCGGGAGGAGACCTGCATGGCGATTGATCCGAACTCCATAGGTGCAGTGACCGAGCCGATGTTGTTCGAGTGGACCGACCGGGACACGCTGCTTTACGCGATCGGGGTGGGCGCCGGGACCGGAGATCCGGCGTTCACCACGGAGAACAGCCACGGCATCGACCAGCAAGTGTTGCCGACGTATGCGGTGATTTGCTGTCCGGCGTTTGGTGCGGCCGCAAAGGTGGGAACATTCAACCCGGCGACGCTGCTACACGGCTCCCAGGGCATCCGGCTGCATGCGCCGCTGCCGGCGGCCGGAAAACTGTCGGTGGTCACCGAGGTCGCCGACATCCAGGACAAGGGGGAGGGCAAGAACGCCATCGTTGTGCTGCGCGGCCGCGGTTCCGACCCGGAATCGGGTTCGTTGGTTGCCGAAACGCTTACCACGTTGGTGCTTCGGGGTCAGGGGGGTTTCGGAGGAGCGCGGGGTGAGCGGCCGGCCGCGCCGGAATTTCCGGACCGCCACCCCGACGCCCGAATCGATCTGCCGACCCGTGAGGACCAGGCGCTGATCTACCGGCTCTCCGGTGACCGCAACCCGCTGCACAGCGATCCCTGGTTCGCCACGCAGCTGGCCGGGTTTCCCAAGCCGATCCTGCACGGGTTGTGCACCTACGGGGTGGCGGGCCGGGCGCTGGTGGCCGAGCTTGGCGGTGGTGTGGCGGCCAACATCACCTCGATCGCCGCGCGGTTCACCAAGCCGGTGTTTCCCGGGGAGACGTTGTCGACGGTGATTTGGCGAACCGAGCCGGGTCGGGCGGTGTTCCGCACCGAGGTGGCCGGCTCCGACGGCGCCGACGCCCGCGTGGTGCTTGACGACGGCGCGGTGGAGTACGTGGCGGGTTAGCTGCGCCGAGCAGACGCAAAATCGCCCAATTCGGCACGAAATAATTGGGCTCTACTGACTGATCTGTGGGTGGTTGTGTCGGCCTGGCAGGGTGGGGCGGTGGCCGGCGAGGGCGAGCATGGCTAGGGCGATGAGGGCTTGTGGTGAGCGGAATCCGAACGCGATCCGGGTCAGTAGGCGGATCTTGGTGTTGGTGGATTCGATCAGGCCTTGGGATAGGCCGTGGTCGAGGGCGGCGTCGATGGCCACCCGGTGGCGTTTGATGCGGGCGGCAAGCTCGACGAATACCGGGATGCGACAACGCTGGGCCCAGGAGATCCACCGGTCCAGGGCCTGTTTACCTTCCTCGCCCTTGACCGAAAACACATGCCGCAGGCCCTCTTTGAGCAGGTAGGCGCGATACAGACGGGGATCGGTCTTGGCGATCCAGGCCAGTTTGGCGCTTTGGCGTTCGGTGAGGTCCTCGGGGTTCTTCCACAGCGCGTAGCGGGCGCCCTTGAGCCGCCGTGCCCGCTCGCGGCCCGGACGTGGTGCGGCGTTCTTACCGGGCCGGCCCCGGCCCCACTTGGGTTCGGTGCGCGCGATCGCCCGTGCGTCGTTCCAGGCTCGGCGCCGCTCGACGTCGAGCGCCTCGGTGGCCCAGGCCACCACATGAAACGGATCGGCGCATTGAATCGCATCCGGGCAGCGCTCGGTGACCACGTCAGCGATCCAGTCCGCGGCATCGGCCGAAACGTGAGTAATCTGGGCGGCCCGCTCAGCGCCCAGGGCATCGAAGAACAAGCCCAGGGTGGCCTTGTCGTGGCCCGGGGCGGCCCACACCAACCGGCCGCTGTCGTGATCGACGACCACCGTCAGGTACCGGTGGTGGCGCTTGTAGGAGATCTCATCGATACCGATGCGGCGCAAGTTCGCGAACCGGTCAATGCGCTTTTCGGTGTCGGCCCAGACCCGGGCCACGATCGCCCCGACGGTGCGCCAGGCGATCCGCATCAACTCGCACACCGCGGTCTTCGAACACGCCACCGCCAGCCAGGCCACCGTGTCATCGAAAGCATACGTGTGCCCGGCATGATGACGCGCCCACGGCACCGCCACCACCGTCGGCCCATGGGTGGGGCAGTTCACCCGCGGCGCCTCGGCCTCCAAGAACACCTCGACGGTGCCCCAATCCAGACTGCGCCATTGGCGCAGGCCCGCACCGCGGTCATACCAGGACGCCTTGCGACCGCAGCGACCACAGCGGCGCAACACTGCACTTCGTGGCCGCACCCGGGCGATCACCCGCGCACCGTCTCCGGCGTCATCCTCCTCGAATTCGATGTCCTCAATCACGGTGCGCTTGTCGACACCCAGCAGCGCACGAAATAGCCTCACATTGCGCACGTCGTTGTCGGCTCCTTGTGTTTCTGATCCTTGACAAGCCAGAAACCTTAAGCCACAACGACGTGCGCCTACTCAGGACACAAACTCACCCACGGAAGTGTCAGAAGAGCCCGAAATTGGGCGATTTTGCGTCTGCTCGCGGGCCACACGCCATGTGCTACAGTTAGCACATGGCGTCGTCGGTGGGGGTGCGTGCGCTGCGGCAGCGGGCCAGCGAACTTCTCCGCCGCGTCGAGGCCGGCGAGACGATCGAGATCACCGATCGTGGTCGGCCCGTGGCACTGCTTTCGCCGATGCCGGAGGGCGGTCCCTACCGGCGGATGTTGGCGAGTGGTGAGATCGAGCGTGCGACCGTGGGCTTCGATGATCTACCCGAACCGATCGAAGTCGAGGCGGGCGTCGAGCTGCCGTCGGTGACGCTTGCGCGCCTGCGCGAGCACGAGCGTTGACGGCGGCCATGTACCTTGACTCGTCCGCGATCGTCAAGCTGGCGGTTCGCGAGCCAGAGTCGGACGCGCTGCGCCGTTACCTTCGCACCCGCCGTCCGCGGGTGTCGAGTGCGCTGGCGCGCGCGGAGGTCATGCGGGCTTTGCTGCGGCAGGGTGAGTCAGCGCGGAAGGCCGGCCGCCGGGTGCTGGCCAGTCTGGATCTGCTTCGCATCGACACCCGCGTCCTCGATCTCGCCGGCGCACTGCTGCCATTCGAGTTGCGCACGCTCGACGCCATCCACCTGGCGACGGCTCAGCGGCTCGGCGTCGATCTGGGCCGGTTGTGCACCTACGACGACCGTATGCGCGACGCCGCAGACGCGCTCGGCATGGCCGTGATCGCCCCGTCGTAACCCGGCGAGCAGACGCAAAAGTCCCCGAAACTGCCCTTGAACAGGCTGGTTGCCGCCGCCTCCGCCGCGATCGCGCAGAGAGGGAATAGATACGTCAAGACCTCTCCTTGTGTGCGAATGTACATGTACAAATGCCCATTACTACGGCGTGGCGGGTACGTCGTGGTCGACCGCCGAGCTCACAATTCTCCCGTGGCCGCCTTCCCCGCAGGGCGTCCTTTCGGATCGGTCTCGGCGTGCAACTGCTTTAGCTTCGCGTTGTGCTCCCTTGGGAAGCGCACCACCATTGCGTAGCATTCGCCGCCCAAATTAGGTGTAAATTATCTGGACACTGTTTATGAAAGTGCTGTGGGGCAGAGTCCCGCGGAGTGGTGGGCTTCGACGTTGAGTTCGTCGGTGCCTACTGGCCGCCGCTGATTGCGGCGACCACAGCATTATCGCTATCGGGGTAGAGCAGCGCCATAGAGGCCTCGGAGAGGTAGCGGCGCTCGCTGGCCTGCCATTCGTCGTGCATGTCGGCCAGGACGGCGCCCACAAGGCGGATCACGGCTGCAGGATTCGGGAAGATCCCCACGACGCGGGAGCGTCGCTTGATCTCCTTATTGATGCGCTCCAATGGATTGGTCGACCAGATCTTTTGCCAGTGCGCCTTGGGAAATGCGGTGAACGCCAATACTTCTGCCCTGGCGTCGTCCATCAGCGGGCCGATCTTGGGAAACGACGCGGCGAGGCGATCACGGACCTCCTCCCAGGTCGCGTGCACCGCCTCGGCGTCGGGTGCCGAGAAAATCATTCGAAACATGCTGGCGACCATGTCGGCCTTGTCCTTGGGCACGTGGGCGAGCAGATTGCGCGCGAAGTGCACCCGACAGCGCTGATGCCCAGCGCCCTGGAAACAGCGCTTCAACGCCTTCACCAGCCCGGCGTGCTGGTCACTGATCACCAGCCGGACACCACCGAGGCCGCGCCCCTTGAGCGAGGTCAGGAACCCGCGCCAGAAGGTCTCATCCTCGCTGTCGCCGACGTCGAGGCCGAGGATCTCGCGTGACCCGTCGGCGGCGATGCCGCTGGCAACGATGACGGCCATCGACACCACCTGGCCAGTACCGTTGCGCACGTTGAGATAGGTGGCGTCGAGGTAGACGTAGGGGAACTCGATGTGCCCGAGCGTGCGGGTGCGGAACGCGCCGACGATCTCGTCGAGTCCGGCACAGATCCGCGACACCTCGGATTTGGAGATGCCGGTCTCCACACCCATCGCCTCGACCAGGTCGTCGACCGCACGGGTAGAGATACCGTGCACGTAGGCCTCCATCACCACCGCGTACAAGGCCTGATCGATCCGCCGGCGCGGCTCGAGGATCGCCGGGAAGAAAGAGCCCTTGCGCAGCTTAGGGATTCGCAGTTCCACGTCACCGGCCTGCGTGGACAGCACCCGCGATCGGGCACCGTTGCGATCGGTCACCCGAGTGTCGCTGCGTTCATAACGGGCAGCGCCGATCCGTTCAGTGGCTTCGAGCTCGATGAGTTCCTGCAACACCAGACGGACGGCATCACGGATCAAGTCGACGCCATCACCAGTGCGGAACGCGTCGAGCAACTCGGACAGGGCAGACTGTGGCAAGGCCATCGGCGGGATCTCCTTCGGTGCGTGCTTGGCGGTACACACCGACGATCTCGCCGACGGCCCCTACCTCATCGGAGCCACTCCGCAACAACCCCTAAACCCACCACGCTGCGGGACGCTTACTGCTGTGGTTTCAATTATGCATATCCGATGCTGATGAAATCCACTAAACTGCTCTGCAGCGTGAGGCGTTCGACGCCGGCCGATATGTGAGCTTCAAGTCCGCAAGATACTCCGAGAAAGGCCAGGCAATTGAATGTTGCAGTATTGTCGAAGGCAACCTACCCGCCGTGATGGGAAGCATAGGTCGCCGCAGGGTATGCGTGTCTTTCTGTAGTGGATGACCCGGGGCGTCTGGACAACTCGAATTCCGAGATCATTGCTAACAACCCTGATGGTCGTGTTGGTCGACAGGCATAGGTACATGTTGCGTTGATATTTGAAATATTTGGGTATCTCCGAAGTGAAGCAATATCGCCGATTGCTCGTTCGCTGAGAATAGCGACTCACTGTTGCTCCGGTGAGGTTAAGAATGGGAGGCGTATTGACTCTGGATGCGGCTTTTCTGGGGAGTGTCCCTGCTGACCTTGGGAAAGCATTGTTAGAACGGGCTCGAGCGGATTGTGGCCCTGTGCTGCATCGGGCCATTGAGTCGATGCGCGAGCCGTTGGCGACGATGGCGGGATATCACCTTGGCTGGTGGAACGCCGATCGATCCACAGCGGCAGGATCGTCGGGCAAGTATTTTCGCGCCGCCCTTGTCTACGCGGCGGCCGCGGCTTGCGGTGGTGATGTCGGTGATGCTACTCCGGTGTCGGCGGCTGTGGAGTTGGTGCACAACTTCACGTTGTTGCATGACGATGTGATGGATGGGGATGCGACTCGCAGGGGACGGCCGACGGTATGGAGTGTGTGGGGTGTGGGCGGCGCGATCCTGTTGGGAGATGCGTTGCACGCCACGGCCGTTCGGATACTGACCGGCCTGACCGACGAGTGTGTGGCGGTCAGGGCGATAAGGCGATTGCAGATGTCGTGCCTGGACTTGTGTATCGGCCAGTTTGAGGATTGTTTATTGGAGGGACACCCCGAAGTTACAGTCGATGACTATCTGCGGATGGCCGCGGGCAAGACGGCCGCCCTGACCGGTTGTTGTTGCGCTCTGGGAGCTTTAGTGGCCAATGCAGACGACGCGACGATTGCTGCGTTGGAGCGTTTTGGCCATGAGTTGGGTCTTGCGTTTCAATGCGTCGACGATCTGATCGGCATCTGGGGTGACCCTGGTGTGACGGGAAAGCCGGTCGGCAACGACCTTGCCCGACGTAAGGCGACACTGCCAGTTGTTGCCGCCCTGAACTCGCGATCCGAAGCGGCGACCGAATTGGCGGCCCTCTATCAAGCACCTGCCGCAATGACAGCAAGCGATGTCGAGCGGGCTACCGCGCTTGTCACGGTGGCCGGGGGTGGGCATGTGGCGCAGCGATGCGCCGATGAACGCATCCAGGCTGCTATTGCGGCACTGCCCGATGCGGTGCGATCCCCAGACCTGATCGCGTTGTCGCAACTGATATGTCGCCGGGAGTGCTGATGGCTGAGGTGTTCGTGGGATCGGTCGCGCAGGGATGCGCTTCGGGTGAAGTCACGGTGCTGTTGGCGTCGCCGAGGTCGTTTTGCGCCGGTGTAGAGCGTGCTATCGAGACGGTCAAGCGAGTGCTTGACGTGGCCGAAGGCCCGGTGTATGTGCGCAAGCAAATCGTGCACAACACTGTTGTGGTTGCCGAGTTGCGGGACCGGGGAGCAGTGTTCGTCGAGGATCTCGACGAGATTCCCGATCCGCCGCCGCCGGGGGCGGTCGTGGTGTTCTCCGCGCATGGGGTTTCCCCGGCGGTGCGCGCGGGCGCTGATGAGCGGGGACTGCAGGTCGTCGACGCGACCTGCCCACTGGTGGCGAAAGTCCACGCTGAAGCCGCACGGTTTGCCGCGCGCGGTGACACGGTGGTCTTCATCGGGCACGCCGGACATGAGGAGACCGAAGGCACGCTTGGCGTCGCTCCGCGGTCAACATTATTGGTGCAGACACCCGCTGATGTGGCAGCGTTGAACCTGCCTGAGGGTACCCAGCTATCGTATCTGACCCAGACAACCCTGGCACTTGATGAAACTGCCGATGTCATTGATGCGCTGCGCGCGAGGTTTCCGACGTTGGGCCAACCACCCTCTGAAGACATCTGCTATGCCACCACGAACAGACAGCGTGCGCTGCAATCGATGGTCGGTGAATGCGACGTTGTGTTGGTGATTGGCTCGTGCAATTCGTCGAATTCGCGGCGTCTGGTCGAGTTGGCGCAGCGAAGTGGGACGCCGGCCTACTTGATTGATGGGCCTGATGACATTGAGCCCGAATGGCTGTCGTCGGTCTCGACGATCGGTGTCACCGCGGGAGCCTCCGCGCCGCCACGACTGGTGGGGCAGGTGATTGATGCACTTCGCGGATACGCCTCGATCACCGTGGTGGAACGCTCGATAGCGACCGAGACGGTGCGATTCGGCCTTCCCAAACAGGTTCGCGCGCAATGACAACCACGATTCGCAACGGACGCGGGGACTTGATTACCGCGATCGGCGGACCTTGCGATGTGCAGGCATTGCCCGAAAGCCAGCTGCCAGAGCTGGCCGTGCAGATGCGTCGGCGGCTCATAGAAACAGTGACGGCTACCGGTGGCCATCTCGGCGCGGGACTTGGCATGGTAGAGCTGACCATCGCATTGCATCGGGTGTTCACCTCGCCACACGACATCGTGGTGTTCGACACCGGGCACCAAACCTATCCGCACAAGCTGCTCACCGGCCGCGGTAAAGACTTCGCCACGCTGCGCCAGGCCGATGGTATATCGGGGTATCCCAACCGCCATGAATCGCCACATGACTGGGTCGAGAACTCCCATGCCTCGGTCAGCCTCGCCTGGGTGGACGGCATCGCCAAAGCATTGGCCCTGCAGGGGCAATGCGACCGACGTGTCATCGCGGTGATCGGTGATGGCGCCCTCACCGGGGGCGTGGCATGGGAGGGCCTGAACAACCTCGGTGCCGCTACCCGGCCCGTGATCGTCGTGCTCAATGACAATGGCCGCTCCTACGACCCCACCGCTGGGGCTCTTGCGGCACACCTAGAAGAACTTCGCGTCGGCACACCCCGAGGGCCGAACCTCTTTGAGAACATGGGATTTACCTACATCGGTCCGGTCGATGGGCACAACATCCCCGACACGTGCGCGGTTCTACGAAAAGCGGCCGCGGCAGCTAGGCCCGTTGTTGTTCACGCAGTGACTAGTAAGGGCCGGGGTTATCCTCCAGCCGAAGCTGACGAGAGGGACCATATGCACGCCTGCGGGGTGGTCGACATTGCCACCGGCCTCGCTAGCACACCCAGTCAGCGGAGCTGGACCGACGTGTTCGAGGACGAAATCGCGCGCATTGCTGACGACCGATCCGACGTCGTCGGGCTGACCGCGGCGATGCGTCTGCCCACTGGTCTAGGCGCGCTGTCGAGGCGATACCCGCATCGGGTGTTCGATTCGGGCATCGCCGAACAACACCTGTTGGCCAGCGCGGCCGGGCTAGCTGCCGCGGGAACCCATCCCGTTGTCGCGGTGTACTCGACGTTTCTGCACCGCGCCTTTGACCAACTTCTGTTCGACATCGGGCTGCACCGGTTACCCGTGACGCTGGTGCTGGACCGGGCTGGGGTAACTGGGCCCGACGGACCCAGCCATCACGGTTTGTGGGATCTGGCGCTGCTGGCCTGCGTGCCCGGGTTTCAGATCGCCTGTCCGCGCGACGCGCCTCGGCTACGACAACAGTTGCGTACCGCGATCGCGACCGCGGCTCCCACCGCCGTGCGTTTCCCCAAAGGGGCGCCGGGCGAACCGATCACGGCCGAACACACCATCGGTGGCCTCGACGTCTTGCATACACCACCACCGCATTGGCGACCCGACGTGCTCTTGGTCGCAGTGGGTGCCATGAGTCGACCATGCATGGACGCCGCCCGGTGCCTCAGCGAGGAGCAGATCGGGGTGACAGTCGTTGATCCACAATGGGTCTGGCCAATCAGCCCGGCACTGACCGAGCTGGCTGGCCGCCATCGGATCACCGTGTGTGTCGAAGATGCGATTGCCGACGTGGGAATCGGCGCGCACCTTAGCCACCACATCGGGCGGACACACCCGCGGACGCGCACCTACACACTGGGACTGCCACCGGCCTACATTCCCCACGCCAGCCGCGACCACATCCTTTCCAGCCACGGACTCACCGGCCCCGCAATCCGCATAAGATGCAAATCACTACTTAACGCACTACATGAAGTCCCTGGACCCGAAGACCATCCTGATTCCGGCGATAGTTATTAAGAGGAAGCATGAACTTGGTTAGCGAAAAAGAATTCTTGGATCTTCCTCTAGTATCCGTAGCAGAGATTGTACGTTGCCGTGGACCGAAGGTATCCGTCTTTCCCTTCGATGGCACACGCCGCTGGTTTCACCTCGAATGTAATCCGCAGTACGACGATTATCAGCAGGCCGCCTTGCGTCAATCAATTCGTATTCTGAAGATGCTCTTCGATCACGGCATCGAAACAGTAATCTCGCCAATCTTTAGCGACGATCTTCTGGATCGTGGTGATCGATATATCGTACAGGCGCTCGAAGGGATGGCCTTGCTTGCCAACGACGAGGAAATTCTGTCGTTCTATAAAGAACACGAGGTCCACGTTCTTTTTTATGGTGATTATAAGAAAAGATTGCCTTCGACCGCGCAAGGGGCAGCCGTTGTCAAGTCATTCGATGACCTAACAATCTCTACGTCATCCAACACTGAACACAGACTATGCTTCGGTGTTTTTGGCAACGATGCGGCTGAGTCTGTTGCGCAGTTTTCTATCTCGTGGAACGAAACGCATGGTAAACCTCCCACGCGGAGAGAGATTATCGAAGGTTATTACGGCGAGTATGTTGACAAGGCTGACATGTTCATCGGATTTGGGCGTTTCAGCACTTTCGATTTTCCGCTGCTCAGCTCAGGAAAAACGAGTCTATACTTCACCGTTGCTCCCTCATACTATATGACCGAAACAACGCTCCGGAGGATCTTGTACGATCATATCTATCTCCGTCATTTCCGGCCCAAACCTGACTATTCAGCGATGTCGGCCGATCAGCTCAATGTACTGCGCAACAGATATCGAGCCCAGCCTGACAGAGTTTTCGGTGTGGGTTGTGTTCATGATGGAATCTGGTTCGCGGAGGGCTGATGGTATGGAGACTTTCAGGACTCTGCTAGCGAAAGCGGCACTAGGCAACGGCATCTCGAGCACAGCCTATGACACCGCGTGGGTCGCGAAGCTGGGCCAGCTCGATGATGAGCTAAGCGACCTCGCCCTCAACTGGCTTTGCGAGCGCCAGCTTCCTGACGGCTCATGGGGAGCCGAGTTCCCTTTCTGCTACGAAGATCGACTGCTCTCCACTTTGGCGGCCATGATCAGCCTCACGTCGAATAAGCATCGTCGGAGGCGCGCAGCGCAAGTTGAAAAAGGCTTGCTAGCCCTGAAGAACCTTACCTCGGGTGCTTTCGAAGGCCCTCAACTTGATATAAAAGACGCAACCGTCGGGTTTGAGTTAATCGCACCTACGCTGATGGCTGAGGCGGCGCGACTTGGCCTTGCCATTTGCCACGAGGAATCCATCCTCGGCGAGCTTGTCGGAGTGCGTGAGCAGAAGTTGAGAAAACTCGGCGGAAGCAAAATCAATAAACATATCACCGCAGCTTTCTCCGTAGAACTGGCCGGCCAAGACGGTGTCGGTATGTTGGATGTCGATAACTTGCAGGAGACAAATGGATCGGTCAAGTATTCGC
Source organism: Mycobacterium canetti CIPT 140010059 (assembly GCF_000253375.1). Classification (NCBI taxonomy): domain Bacteria; kingdom Bacillati; phylum Actinomycetota; class Actinomycetes; order Mycobacteriales; family Mycobacteriaceae; genus Mycobacterium; species Mycobacterium canetti. Next base: position 3,861,484 of record NC_015848.1, on the reverse strand, counting down.
CATCAGCGTCAGCCTACTTCGCGTTACATGTTAAACCAGGAGACAAGCGGGCCTTGGCGTACATCTCATCGATAATTCAAGCCGGCGATGGCGGTGCGCCGGCCTTCTATCAAGCCGAGATTTTTGAAATTGTTTGGTCTCTATGGAATCTCTCGCGTGCGGATATTGATTTGTCCGATCCTGAGATCGTTCGTACCTACCTACCCTATCTTGACCATGTCGAACAACATTGGGTCCGTGGTCGAGGTGTGGGGTGGACAGGAAATTCCACCTTGGAAGATTGTGACACCACAAGTGTGGCCTACGATGTTTTGTCGAAGTTTGGACGGTCACCGGATATCGGAGCCGTATTACAATTCGAAGACGCCGATTGGTTCCGTACCTACTTTCACGAAGTCGGCCCCTCGATATCGACAAACATCCACGTGCTCGGCGCGTTGAAGCAGGCGGGCTACGACAAATGTCATCCACAAGTACGAAAGATTCTGGAATTCATCCGATCAAGCAAGGAGCCTGGACGGTTCTGCTGGCGGGATAAGTGGCACCGATCGGCATATTATACGACTGCGCATCTGATATGTGCTGCCAGTAACTATGATGACGCCCTATGCTCAGATGCGATTGGGTGGATTCTTAATACGCAGAGGCCCGATGGCTCGTGGGGATTTTTCGACGGCCAAGCGACTGCGGAAGAGACAGCATATTGCATTCAAGCTCTGGCACATTGGCAGAGGCACAGCGGCACATCCTTGTCGGCGCAGATCAGTCGCGCGGGTGGGTGGCTATCGCAACACTGCGAACCGCCATACGCGCCGTTGTGGATTGCCAAGACACTTTACTGCTCGGCGACGGTAGTTAAGGCTGCCATCCTAAGTGCACTGCGGCTGGTCGAAGAGAGTAACCAATGAGGCGTCCCTGTCGGCGATATCCAGCTCGGTCACGTTCAGTCATGGTCCCGCGCCGTCCAGGATCGCTCCAAGGCTGGACAAATCGCGAACGACGCCGTCCCGAGTTTGTCCGGAACGGTCCACGAGGTACGCACGCATGCCCGCGCACCGTGCGCCCTCAACCCAGTCGGCGATGTCGTCGAAGAACAGGCATGACGTTGTCGAGACGCCGAGGGCTTCCGCAATCGCTCGATAGGCCCGCGGGTCAGGCTTGGCAGCTCCGATCATCTGCGAACTCAGCACGACGTCGACGAGGTCGTGCAGAGCGGCGCACTGAAGGAGGCTGCGGGCGCTGACCAACAGGCTGTTGTTTGTGAGAACACCGACCTTGAGGCCACGGCGCCGGGCTTCTTCAAGGGCTGGACGCGCGTCTGGATATCCCTGGGCGAATGCCATGTAATCGAGGCGCACTAGCTCGTCCCTTGCCTTCGAACCGAGCTCGAGCTCGCGCGCCAGGCTCGAGAGAAACTCGCTAATTGGCTGGGTTTCAACGAACGCGTCGTCGATAGTCAATCCGTTGAGCCACCCACCCCAGCGGCGTTCGATCTCCTCCAATGGTAGGCCCGTGATTCGCCGCACATCCTCCTCGGCACGTGTCCAGTCAAAGCTGGTGAGCACACCGTCACGGTCGAAAACAACCGCGCTAATGCTCAACGCGTCCTCCCTTGATGGCCACAGATTGTGTTCGTAAACATACCAGCAAAGCGATTCGCCGCGGCCTTCCGTGCGACATTCGCAAGCCTTTTGCGGCCGAGGGTTTTTCACACCGGCGGGCGTCGGCGATGAAACCCGGTGACTTGCTGAAATGCGTGGCCGGCTCGGACGAGCAAGTGCTCGTCGAATTCACGGCCGATGAACTGGACGCCGAGCGGCGTTCCGCGCACCGTCGTTCCCGCCGGTAGGCATATCGCCGGATTACCGCTGACGTTGAACGGTGCTGTCGGCATCGCCAGTCTGGCGGTCAGCTCCGGATCTTGTCCGAGCCCGCGCATGGTTTCCAGTGTGGGCGAGGCAATTCCGGCGCTGGGCATCAGCAGGATGTCCACGTCGTGGAACACGCGACGCAGCGATCGCGTGAATTCCAGACGCCGCTGGGTCAGCGTCTGATATTCCACCGCACCCAGCCTGTGTCCGGCATCGATCATTGCGCGCATGATCGGCCCGTACTCGTCGGCGCGCGCCGGGTAGGTGTCGGCATGCGCGATCGCCGTTTCGACCGCGCGCATTTTTCCGAACGCTGCCACCATCGGCGCAAGCGCGGGCAGCTTGACGTCGATGACGGGCCATCCGATGTCGTCGAGCGTTGTGACGACATCGGCCAGCATCGCCGTGGTGTCCTCGTCAAACGACGTCGTCTGCGACCAGTCCACCCCGACACGCGGAACCCGTGTCAAAGCGAGGTCGGCGGCATAGTCCGGGACGGGCTCCGCCGAGCACGAGGGATCGTGGATATCGGATCCCGCTATAGCACCGAGCAATACCGCCGCATCGTGAGCGCTACGGGTGATCGGCCCGACGTGGTCGTAACTTGCCGCGAGTTCGACGACGCCGTGACGGCTGACCCGGCCCCACGTCGGTTTGATCCCGGTGACGCCGCACATGCTCGTCGGAAAGCGAATCGACCCCCCGGTGTCCGACCCGATCGAGCCGAAGCACAATCCCGCCGCGGTGGCCACGCCGCAGCCACTCGAGGACACTCCCGCCCACGCTGTCGGGTCCCAGGGATTGACCGGGGTCGGCAGACTGGGGTGATAGCCAAGATAAGCCCCTTCCGTCATGGTCAGCTTGCCGATGATCACCGCGCCGGCAGCGCGCAACCTCGCGACAACCGTCGCGTCGTATGGCGGGCGAAAGTCACGAAAGATGGTGGTGCCGGCCGCGGTCGGGGCGTCGACCGTGTAGCAGAGATCCTTCACGCCGATCGGTACACCGTGCAGGACACCCTTGTAGTGGCCGCGCGCGATGTCGGCGTCGGCGGCGCGTGCCGCCGCTAGCGCAGTTTCCGGCATGACGAAGGCATAGCTCTTCAGCTGTGGGTCAAGCCTTTCGATACGCCGCAGCGTCGACTCGGTCACTTCTGCCGACGTCAGCTGCCGGGTGCGGATTAGGTTGGCGACCTCGGTCAGCTCGAGTTTCGAGATCGCGGCCTCGTCGAGTCGGGGAGGGACCGCACTGTCAGCATCGGTCATGGCGCTAATCATCAAATTTGGGTGGGCGTCCCTGGCTGAAGGCCGCCACCCCTTCGCGTAGGTCCGCCCCCTCGTAGGCTTCGACACCGAACCGGATCAGCGCATCGGTGTCGGCGCCGGTCAGCGCTCGGCCGTGCATGTTGGCGACCACCTTCGCCGCACGCATGGTCACCGCGGACTGCCGACAGATCTGGCCGACCAGTGTAGCCGTCGCGGCCGCCAAATCCTGTGGTGCGACGACCTTTTGCACCAATCCCCAGCGGGCGGCTTCCTCAATGCCGATCAGTTCTCCGCTGAACAACAGATACTTCAGCGCCGCCGGACCGATGAGGCGCGCGACGGTGTCCGCCTCGGTGAAGCCCGTCGTGACGCCGAGCTTGCCCAGCGGGATGCCGAAGCGCGCGTCGTCGGCCGCGATGCACACATCGCAGGCCGTCGCCAGCTCACAGCCGCCACCGACGGCGAGCCCCCGGACCGCCGCGATGACTGGGATCGGCATCGTGGTCAACGCCCTCAGGCAGACGGCCAGGCTCTCGTTGTACTCCGCGGCGTCCGCGGCGCTCATGCGGGTGTTCGGAAACTCCTTGATGTCGGCACCCGCGGCGAACGCCTTGTCACCGGCGCCCCGCAGCACCACCGCCCGCAGCCCCGATTCGCCGGCGAGATCGTCCAGCAGCCGCTTCAGCCGACGCCAGCTCGCCAGGTTGAGTGCGTTCTGCGCCTGCGGATGGCTCAGCGTGATCAACGCAACGTTTCGATGGCGTTGCAGCGCGACACGATCGACGACGCCTTCGGCGGGTGGTTGCTCGCGCATCAACTGGCACATCTCAGCTTCGATGTCCCCGCCGCACGGATTGCTAGCCTCGTCCATCTTCGTCATTGCACGCCGCCTCATGGTGCCGACCTGTGCCGCGTCTCGAGTTCTCTGGCAGCACCCGGTGTCGATAAAGACGTGCCTAAGCTACCAGCCAGGTCACCGCAGAGGACGCGCATAGGCGGCGCTGATCCCTGACCTGATGCCGCCCAAGTCTGTCGCCGCCGCGGCCAGCATCTCCGGGTTCACCAATGCAAACCACATGGCCGTCCTCCTCGTTGACGGTCGGAGCGTATCGCCCGCGGCGGCACCGCGTCTCACGTTGCCCGCAGGGGAGCCTCACGGAGCTGACGCGCCAGCCGATCGGTGAACTCCGCGACCCGTGCGGGACTGTCCAGCGCAAACAGTGCGGCGGTGGCGCGGTCACCGTCGTCGGTGTGGCGCACCACAATTGGAACACCATGGGGGCCGACCACATCGAAAGCGTCCTCGTCGGTGATGTCGTCGCCGAGGTAGATCGGCACCAGGGGAGCCGAGCCCGAATGCGGCAGATGGTCAAGAACCCACAGCAGCGTTTTCCCCTTGTCCCAGTCAACATCGGGACGCAATTCGATGACTTCGCGGCCCGTCGTCACCCGCAGCGCATGACGCTGCCCGGCCGTGCGCACCGCCGCGGCGACTTCGCCGACCCGGTCCCGGGCCGCGTTGCGGTAGTGCACGGCGACGCCAAACCGCTTGTGCTCCACCACAACACCCGGGAAGGGTCCAAGTTGCTGGCGCAGCTCGGCAGCCGCCTGTTTCAGCACCGGTATGGCTGCCGCCGCGGCGTCGTTCTGGTGGTGCGTTCCGTCGGGTGCGGTCAATTCGAAACCATGGCTGCCGGCATACCAGATGCCGGGCAGACCCACCCGCTGTGTCACGTCGGCCAGGTCGCGGCCACTGAGCACCGCGATCGGACAGCGCGCGGCCAACTCCTGCAGTGCCTCCAAGGCACCGGGGGCGAGCCAGGCCGCGTCGGGATCCTCGACAATGTCGGACAGCGTGCCGTCGAAGTCGAAGAACACCGCGGGCTGCCGGGCGACCAGGCCGTCGGCCAGGCCGAGTGCCTGTAACGCGTCGGGCAGCTGCGACATGCGTCGGTCCCCGGTGCGCACGCTGACCTCGCTTAGGTCGGTGACCACCGTGTCGGCGCCGTCGCGACGCAATGCGTCCCGACACCCGGTGCGGTCGACACCGATGATCAGCGCAAATCCGCTTTCGCGTGCGGCCGTGACGCCCGCCGAGTGGGCCGAGACGACCACGCACCGGCCCGGCCGCACCGCCAGACGGCCGGCCGCTACGATCGGAACGTCTAGGCCACTACCGAAGACGCCGGTGCCCACACCGACTTCCTGGAGTTGCCGGACCAGTTCCTGGGTGGCGTCCAACGTGGTGTCGAACAGCACCGCGTCATGGCGGCGCGGATCGATGGTGACCGGGCCCAACTTGCGCACGACCCACCCTCTCACGGGGGTCAACGCCGACGGAGATGGCGTCAGTGACGCGCTCGGGCGGTCGGCACAGAGGGCCGCCCCCGCCGCGCGGCGCTGGGGAGTGCGCGGGATGAACGCTTACGCCGATCCTTGGTAAACAGCAGCACGGAATCGTCGCTGAGCGCCACCAGACGCGCCACACCCAGTTCGATACCGTTGACCAGCTGCTGCATTTCGGACGCGGCGTCATAGTCAGCGGTGATGCCGAACACCAGCTCATCGCCGTAGCTGAGGACCGCGACCCCGGTGCTCAGCTGCAGTGCGGTGGGCGGGATGGGCAGCACCTGGTCCATCTTCTGGCCCATCAGCCGTAACTGGTGGCGTGGCCCGGGTGCACTGGTCGCCAGGGTGACGATGCCTTGTTGCGGTAACCGAGCTAGCGCGTGAATCATCTTGGCGCACAACATGAGAGGCGTATAGTCCGACAGACTGTCGGGTTGACGACGGCCGCTCTGCTGTGACCGGTTGTGCACGGTGCGCAATCGCCGCACCGGGTCGTCGTACTCGACGGGGAGATAGGGCAGCATGGCCGAGCTGCCATCGGTTTTCTCCAGGGTACGCAGTGAGTCGGCGCGCGGTTGCTGGCCGCGGTGCAGCAGAACCGTTCGGAAGCCCTCGGTGATGGCCGCGAGCGCGACGTCGTTGGCGGTCACCCCGAACTTGTGGCACACGGCGTCGACGGCGTCGCGGGGAACGCGCACCGCTTGGTACCGCCGCCTGGTGGTAACCGGGCCGGCCGGTGACGTCACTGCCGGCCAGCTGACGGCGCGTGCCGCGGCCGTGCAGACGGCGCCAGCGATGCTGACGGACATTCGCCACAGCGTTTCGGCCCAGCTCCGCGCATCGCCATACGGCGGAATCTGTTTGATATCAACATTGTTAGCGAAGGCACTGCCGTCGGCATCGTCGCAGAGCCTGGCCAGCAGGTGGGCCGCCGACATGGCGCCGGCCATGCAATGGTGGATTTTTATCAAGATCGCCCAGCGGTTGCCGTTGAGGCCTTCGATGATCCAGCATTCCCACAGCGGGCGGTCCGGGTCGAGGGGACGCTCCAGTGCCAGCGCGATGGCCCGGAACAGCTCGGCTTCGTCGCCGGGCCGGGGAAGCGCCACCCGTCGCACGTGCTGGGTGAGGTCGAATCCCGGATAGTCGATCCACTCGGTCGCCAACACCTGGGTACATCGAGGTATCGACTTAATCCGTTCTGTGAGAACCGTTTTGAGCTGGTCGTAGCTGGGGGCGGCACCGTTGACGACGGCAACTGCGCCGATCGCCAGGCCCGGGTGCCGCTCCGGATCGCGGGACTTGAGAAAACCCGCATCCAGTGCCGTCAGTTGTGCCATGACAAGTCCCCACCGTCGTTTTGCGACCCCAGGTATAAGTGTCCGCCGGACCGCACCGGAAGCAGAAGGCCCAAACGGTTAAGAACATGTTTCGCAGGTGAAGATGTGCTGAACAACTGCGCTGTATCGAACAATTGTTCGATACACTGTGGAATGTGGGGTGGAGCAACGGGCCGCCGAGCTGGGCGGAAATGGAACGGGTGCTAGACGGCAAGCCGCGCCATGCCGGGGTGCCGGCGTTCGACGCGGATGGGGACGTCCCACGGTCCCGCAAGCGCGGGGCGTACCAGCCGCCGGGCCGGGAACGGGTCGGATCGTCCGTCGCGTATGCCGAGCTGCATGCGCATTCGGCGTACAGCTTCCTCGACGGGGCCAGCACGCCCGAGGAGTTGGTCGAGGAGGCCGCCCGGCTGGATCTGTGTGCCCTGGCGCTGACCGACCACGACGGCCTGTACGGGGCGGTGCGGTTCGCCGAAGCGGCCGCGGAACTCGACGTGCGCACGGTCTTCGGCGCCGAGCTGTCACTGGGGCCACGGCTCGCACCGAGCGGCCGGATCCGCTCGGCCCGCACCTGCTGGTGTTGGCCCGCGGCCCGGAAGGCTACCGGCGGTTGTCGCAGCAACTGGCGGCGGCGCATCTGGCCGGCGGCGAAAAGGGTAAGCCGCGCTACGACTTCGACGCGCTAACCGAGGCCGCCGGCGGGCACTGGCACATCCTGACTGGCTGCCGCAAAGGCCATGTGCGCCAAGCGCTTTCCCAGGGTGGCCCGGCCGCGGCGCAGCGGGCGCTGGCCGATCTGGTGGACCGGTTCACCCCCAGCCGGGTCAGCATCGAGCTGACCCATCATGGTCACCCGCTCGACGACGAACGCAACGCCGCGCTGGCCGGACTGGCGCCGCGCTTCGGTGTCGGCATCGTCGCCACCACCGGGGCGCACTTCGCGGATCCGTCACGTGGGCGGCTGGCGATGGCGATGGCGGCCATCCGGGCCCGGCGGTCGCTGGACTCCGCGGCCGGGTGGCTGGCTCCGCTGGGTGGGGCGCACCTGCGGTCCGGCGAGGAGATGGCCCGGCTGTTCGCGTGGTGCCCCGAGGCGGTGACCGCGGCCGCCGAGCTCGGCGAGCGGTGCGCCTTTGGCCTACAGCTCATCGCGCCGCGGCTGCCGCCGTTCGATGTTCCCGACGGGCACACCGAGGACAGCTGGCTGCGGTCGTTGGTCCTGGCGGGCGCCCGCGAGCGTTACGGGCCGCCCAAGAGCACGCCCCGGGCGTACTCCCAGATCGAGCATGAGCTGAAAGTCATTGCCCAACTGAGATTTCCGGGCTACTTCCTGGTGGTGCACGACATCACCCGGTTTTGCCGGGACAACGACATCCTGTGTCAGGGCAGGGGATCGGCGGCCAACTCCGCGGTCTGCTATGCCCTGGGCGTCACCGCCGTCGACCCGGTGGCCAACGAGCTGTTGTTCGAGCGCTTCTTATCGCCCGCCCGCGACGGGCCACCCGACATCGACATCGACATCGAGTCGGATCAGCGCGAAAAGGTCATCCAGTACGTCTACCACAAATACGGCCGCGACTACGCCGCCCAGGTCGCCAACGTCATCACCTACCGGGGGCGCAGCGCGGTGCGTGACATGGCCCGCGCCCTGGGCTTCTCGCCGGGCCAGCAGGACGCGTGGAGCAAGCAGATCGGTCACTGGACCGGGCAGGCCGACGACGTTGACGGCATCCCCGAGCAGGTGATCGACCTGGCCACCCAGATCCGCAACCTGCCGCGGCACCTAGGCATCCACTCCGGCGGCATGGTCATCTGCGACCGCCCGATCGCCGACGTGTGCCCGGTGGAATGGGCGCGCATGGCCAACCGCAGCGTCCTGCAATGGGACAAAGACGACTGCGCGGCAATCGGCTTGGTGAAATTCGACCTACTCGGGCTGGGCATGCTCTCGGCGCTGCACTATGCGAAAGACCTGGTGGCCGAGCACAAGGGCATCGAGGTGGACCTGGCCCGCCTCGACCTCTCCGAGCCGGCGGTGTATGAGATGCTGGCCCGCGCCGATTCCGTCGGCGTGTTCCAGGTGGAGTCACGTGCGCAGATGGCCACCCTGCCGCGCCTTAAGCCGCGAGTGTTCTACGACCTGGTGGTGGAGGTGGCGCTGATCCGCCCCGGGCCCATCCAGGGCGGATCGGTGCACCCCTACATCCGGCGGCGCAACGGCGTCGACCCGGTCATCTACGAGCACCCGTCGATGGCGCCGGCATTGCGAAAGACGCTGGGAGTGCCGCTGTTTCAGGAGCAGCTGATGCAGTTGGCGGTCGACTGCGCCGGCTTTTCCGCCGCCGAGGCCGACCAGCTGCGCCGCGCCATGGGGTCCAAACGCTCCACCGAACGCATGCGCCGGCTGCGCGGCCGGTTCTACGACGGCATGCGCGCGCTGCACGGCGCCCCCGACGAGGTGATCGACCGGATCTACGAAAAGCTGGAGGCGTTTGCCAATTTCGGCTTCCCCGAGAGCCACGCACTGAGTTTCGCGTCGCTGGTGTTCTACTCGGCGTGGTTCAAGCTGCACCACCCGGCGGCGTTCTGTGCGGCGCTGCTGCGCGCCCAGCCGATGGGTTTCTATTCGCCGCAGTCGCTGGTGGCCGACGCCCGCCGGCACGGCGTGGCGGTGCACGGCCCGTGTGTCAATGCCAGCCTGGCGCACGCCACGTGTGAGAACGCCGGAACGGAGGTGCGTTTGGGCTTGGGCGCCGTCCGCTACCTCGGCGCCGAGCTGGCCGAGAAGCTGGTCGCGGAGCGAACAGCCAACGGCCCGTTCACCTCCCTGCCGGACTTGACGTCGCGGGTGCAGCTTTCCGTGCCGCAGGTCGAAGCGCTGGCGACGGCCGGGGCGCTGGGCTGCTTCGGCATGTCTCGGCGGGAGGCGCTGTGGGCGGCCGGGGCCGCGGCCACGGGCCGGCCGGACCGGTTACCCGGGGTGGGCTCGTCGTCGCACATCCCGGCGCTGCCGGGGATGAGCGAGCTGGAGCTGGCCGCCGCCGACGTGTGGGCCACCGGCGTCTCCCCGGACAGCTATCCGACCCAGTTCCTGCGGGCGGACCTGGACGCGATGGGGGTGCTGCCCGCCGAGAGGCTGGGATCGGTGTCCGACGGCGACCGCGTGCTGATCGCCGGCGCGGTGACTCATCGGCAGCGACCCGCCACGGCCCAGGGGGTGACGTTCATCAACCTCGAAGACGAGACCGGGATGGTCAACGTGCTCTGCACGCCCGGGGTGTGGGCGCGACACCGCAAGCTCGCGCACACGGCGCCGGCGCTGCTGATCCGCGGCCAGGTCCAAAACGCCAGCGGCGCAATCACCGTCGTCGCCGAACGGATGGGCCGCCTCACCCTGGCGGTCGGCGCGCGCTCGCGCGACTTCCGGTGAACCTCTGCGCCGACAGTGAAACGGGCGACGCGACACGCCGCAAACGCGTCGTGGATTTCACTCTGGCGGCGAGCGGGGGCCAGCCCGCTCAGCCCGTGGGCGTCGTCCACACCCGGGTCGGGGTGATCTTCAGCCGGGTGCTGTAGGCGGCGATCGCCTCGGTCAGCCCGAACTTCGCGGCATCCTCGCGGTACTTGGCCCAATACGGCGCGTCGTCGCGGCAGTCGACATCGGTGGCCACCACCGCCGCCGTCCCGCCCACCACGATGATCCCGGCGCCGTTGCCGTCGGAGTCCAGGTTCAGGCTGACCTGCGGATGGGCGGTGATGTGGGCGACCTTGGCCGCCTGAGGCATGGAGTACACCGTCAGGTCGGTCCCGTCGAAGTAGAACCACACCAGCCGCGGAACCGGCTGCCCCGATCGGGCGACGGTGGTCAACCACCCGTAAAGGTCGGACGTGAGCCTGGCAGAAACCTCTTGTGTCAGTTCGACGCTCATGGCCCAACGGTAGCCTGCCCACATGACCCTCAACCTGTCCGTCGACGAGGTCCTGACCACTACCCGCTCGGTGCGCAAGCGTCTCGATTTCGACAAGCCGGTGCCACGCGACGTGCTGATGGAATGCCTCGAGCTGGCGCTGCAGGCGCCCACCGGTTCCAATTCCCAGGGCTGGCAGTGGGTGTTCGTCGAGGACGCCGCCAAGAAGAAGGCGATCGCCGACGTCTACCTGGCCAACGCCCGGGGCTACCTCAGCGGGCCGGCGCCCGAGTACCCCGACGGCGACACCCGCGGCGAGCGGATGGGGCGGGTCCGCGATTCGGCGACCTATCTCGCCGAGCATATGCACCAGGCGCCGGTGCTGCTGATCCCCTGTCTGAAGGGCCGGGAAGACGGGTCGGCGGTGGGTGGAGTGTCGTTTTGGGCCTCACTGTTCCCGGCGGTGTGGAGCTTCTGCCTGGCGCTGCGCTCCCGCGGGCTGGGTTCGTGCTGGACGACGCTGCACCTGCTCGACAACGGCGAGCACAAGGTGGCCGACGTGCTCGGCATTCCCTACGACGAATACAGCCAAGGCGGGCTGCTTCCGATCGCCTACACACAAGGCATCGACTTCCGGCCGGCCAAGCGGCTGCCGGCCGAGAGCGTGACGCACTGGAACGGCTGGTAATTAGCCGGGGTTGCCGTCGGTGCCGCGACTGCCGTTAAACGCGTCCCCGCCGAGGCCGTCGCTGCCTGGCCCGCCGTTTGTGCTGTCAGCGTTACCGGTGCCGGTGCCGCCTGCGTTGCCGCTGCCGGGGGTGCCATGGGTGCCCCCGGCACCGCCGGTACCGCCGCCACCGCCATTGCCGGAGTTGGCGTGCTGGCCGGCCAGTAACCCGCCACGTCCACCGGTGCCGGCATGCCCCCCGTCACCGCCGTCGCCGCCCGTTCCGCCGTGACCAGCGTCGCCACCAGCGCCGCCGTTACCCCCGTGGGCGTCGAAGGGGATGCTCGACGTGCTCGTGGCGTTTCCGCCGCCGGCGCCGTCACCGCCGATGCCGCCATTGCCGCCGACACCGCCTGAGCCGCCGGTGCCGCCGTTGCCGCCGTTGCCGCCGTTGCCCATCAACCAACCGCTCGCGCCGCCCGCGCCGCCGGATCCGCCGTCGCCGCCACGCCCGCCGGTGCCTCCGGTGCCCCCGTTGCCGCCGTCGCCGCCGTCGCCGCCGTCGCCGCCGACCGGCTGGGTGCCTAGGGCGCTGTTACCGCCCTGGTTGGCGGGGACGCCGCCGGCACCACCGGTACCGCCGATGGCGCCGTTGCCGCCGGCGGCACCGTTGCCACCGTTGCCACCGTTGCCACCGTTGCCGACCAGCCACCCGCCGCGACCACCGGCACCGCCGGCGCCGCCCGCACCGCCGGCGTGCCCGTTCGTGCCCGTACCGCCGGCACCGCCGTTGCCGCCGTCACCGCCGACGGAACTACCGGCGGACGCGGCCTGCCCGCCGGCGCCGCCCGCACCGCCATTGGCACCGCCGTCACCGCCGGCGGCGCCGTTCCCGCCGGCGCCTGCGTTGGCGATCGAGGTGTTTGCGGGGTTGCCATTGGCGTCTCCGCCCGCGCCACCGTTGCCGCCGTTGACGCCAGCACCCCCGGGCGTGCCGTCACCGCCTTGGGTGCCGATCAGGACGCTGGTTTGCGGCTCGATATTGCTGTCGCCGGCGGCGCCATTTAGCGCGGGGTTTGTGACGGGGGCCGGATTCACGCCGTCGTTGCCGGTCAGACCGTTGCCGCCTTGGCCGCCGCTGCCGCCACTGCCCCACAATCCGGCGGCGCCGCCAGCGCCCCCATTGCCGCCGGCACCGCCCGCGACGATCGCATTCCCGCCGATGCCGCCGTTTCCGCCGTTGCCGTACAACCAGCCGCCGCTGCCGCCGGCGCCACCGGCCGCGCCGGCACCGCCCGACCCGCCAGTACCGCCGTTGCCGATCAATCCGGCGTTGCCGCCGTTGCCGCCGGCCATTCCGGGCGTGGCGGCGCTGTTGTAGCCGGCGCCCCCGTTGCCGAACAGCAGACCGCCATCTTGCCCGTCGGGGCTGCTGGCGGTGCCGACAGCCCCGTCGCCAATTAACGGGCGCCCCAACAGCGCCTGAGTGGGCGCGTTAATTGCGTTCAGCAGATTCTGCTGGACGTTGGCGGCCTCGGTGAGGGCGTACGATCCGCCGGCACCGGTCAAGGCCTGGACAAACTGATCGTGTAACGCCGTCGCCTGGGCCGCGACCTGTTGGTAGCTCACAGCGTGCCCGGAAAACAGCGACGCCAGGGCGGCCGAGACCTCGTCGGCACCGGCTGCCAGTAGCCCCGTTGTGCCGGCGGCTGCCGCTGCATTCGCGGCACTTAGCGCAGAACCGATGTTCGCCACATCCGACGCGGCCGCCGCCAATGCCTCCGGGACTGCTACGACAAACGACATCACAACCCACCCCCAGGCTGCCAACACGCAACCTGCGAGATCACAACACCCGGATGCTAGCGCAATATGGGCCAACGGGCGTGGGGTTTGCGGCAGATTCATTGACCGCAACGCCTTCGCTGCGCGCCGCCGCTGACAGCTGCGCCTGCGCTGCCGTTGTTGCCGGTGAAGGTGTCACCGCTGACGGTGGTGGTAGCTGGACGCGCAAGCTCACCGGCATCGATTTTCCCGGGATGTCGTGGTCCGATGTGATCGACCGGGTTGCGTTCGGTGTGCTGTCACCGGTTGGGTGCTCCTGTCCGGCGCCCGACGCCGATGAGCTTCGTTGTGCGCATACCGGCTGGTTCGGTGTCACCTTGGTCGCGACTAGACCGCCCCGGCAAAGCCGTGCTGACGCCAGGCCTCGTAGACCGCGACGGCTGCGGCGTTGGACAGGTTCAACGAGCGCCGGCCCGCCAGCATCGGAATGCGCACCTGCCCGGTGATGTGCGTATCAGCCAGGGTGGCCTCGTCCAGGCCGGTGGGTTCGGGCCCGAACATCAACACGTCACCGGCCCGGTAGCCGACGTTGGTGAACAACGTCGTCGCCTGCGCCGTGAAGGCGAACACCCGCGCTGGCGACAGCGCCTCCCAGGCGTGCGCGAGCGAGGCATGAACGGTGACCGAGGCCAGGTCGTGGTAGTCCAGCCCGGCCCGTCGCAGCTTGGGTTCGGACAGGTCGAAGCCGAGCGGCTCGACCAGATGCAGTTCACAGCCGGTTGCGGCGCACGTCCGGATGGCGTTGCCGGTGTTGGGGGCGATACGCGGAGATACGAACAGCAGCCGGAACATCCGCCGATCATGGCAAAGCGCCCGGTGCCCGTTTGCCGGCCTGTCCGGTGACATGCTCGGTGACAGCGGTGGAGACCTCGGCCGTGGGCTGTCATACTCGTCGGATTGCCAGTTGTTTACGTCCGCGCCCGGCCGGCTGGGGCGGACGGCATCAAGGCATGAGCAGGAAGTCTATGAGTCTCTCCGTTTTTCGAGCGCTGCATAAGGGTGCGGCCGGTGGCACGGCCGCGGCCACGTGACCATGTTCGCCCGCCCGACCATCCCGGTCGCGGCGGCCGCTTCTGATATTTCCGCCCCGGCTCAACCGGCCCGCGGCAAACCTCAGCAACGCCCGCCGTCCTGGTCGCCGCGCAACTGGCCGGTCCGATGGAAAGTGTTCACGATCGCGCTTCTGCCGCTGGTAGTGGCGATGGTGTTAGCAGGATTGCGGGTCGAGGCTGCGATGGCCAGCACCAGCGGCCTGCGGCTGGTCGCCGCGCGCGCCGAAATGATACCCGCGATCACGAAATACATGTCGGCGCTGGACGTCGCCGTGCTGGCCAGCTCGACCGGACACGATGTGGAGGGGGCGCAGAAAAACTTCACCGCCCGCAAGTACGAGCTGCAGACGCGACTGGCCGACACCGACGTCATCGCAGACGTGCGGTCGGGAGTGAACACGCTGCTCAACGGCGGTCAGGCGCTGCTGGATAAGGTGCTGGCCGACAGCATCGGCTTGCGGGATCGGGTCACCGCCTACGCGCCGCTGCTGTTGACGGCCCAGAACGTGATTGACGCGTCGGTGCGGGTTGACAGCGAGCAAATCCGAACCCAGGTGCAGGGTTTGAGCCGAGCCGTTGGCGCCCGCGGGCAGATGACGATGCAGGAGATCCTGGTGACTCGCGGCGCCGACCTTGCCGAGCCGCAACTGCGCAGCGCGATGGTTACCCTGGCCGGCACCGAACCCTCGACGCTGTTCGGGATGAGCGCGGCGCTCGGTGCAGGCTCGCCGGACACCAAGAATCTGCAGCAGCAAATGGTGACCAGGATGGCGATCATGTCCGATCCGGCCGTTGCACTGGTCAACAACCCAGAGCTGCTGCACTCGATACAGATCACCCGCGACATTGCCGAGCAGGTGATCACCGACACCACCGAGGCGGTGACGAAGTCGGTGCAAAGCCAGGCCACCGACCGGCGGGATGCCGCGATTCGCGACGCCGTGCTGGTGTTGGCCGCCATCGCGACCGCGATCGTCGTCGTGTTGGTGGTGGCGCGCACGCTGGTCGGGCCGATGCGGGTACTGCGTGATGGGGCGCTCAAGGTTGCTCATACCGATCTCGACGGCGAGATCGCGGCGGTCCGCGCCGGCGACGAGCCGATCCCCGAGCCACTGGCGGTGTACACCACCGAGGAAATCGGTCAGGTCGCGCATGCGGTCGACGAGCTGCACACCCGGGCCCTGTTGCTGGCCGGCGAGGAAACGCGGTTGCGACTGCTGGTCAACGAGATGTTTGAGACCATGTCGCGGCGTAGCCGTTCCCTGGTCGACCAGCAGCTGTCGGTCATCGACCAACTGGAGCGCAACGAGGAGGATCCCGCCCGACTCGACAGCCTTTTCCGGCTCGATCACCTGGCCGCCCGGCTGCGCCGCAACAGCGCCAACCTGCTGGTGCTGGCCGGTGCGCAGATTACCCGTGACCACCGCGAGCCGGTGCCGCTGTCAACCGTGATCAGCGCCGCCGTGTCAGAGGTCGAGGACTATCGCCGCGTCGACATCGCGAGGGTACCCGACTGTGCGGTAGTCGGCGCAGCGGCTGGTGGCGTCATTCATCTGCTTGCCGAGCTGATCGACAACGCGTTGCGCTACTCGTCACCGACCACACCCGTTCGGGTTGCCGCCGCAATCGGCAGCGAAGGCAGTGTTCTGCTGCGAATCTCGGATTCCGGCCTGGGCATGACCGATGCCGATCGGCGGATGGCCAATATGCGGCTGCGGGCCGGCGGTGAGGTCACCCCGGATAGTGCCCGGCACATGGGTCTGTTCGTAGTCGGCCGGCTGGCCGGTCGGCACGGCATCCGAGTCGGGCTGCGCGGTCCGGTGACCGGTGAACAGGGCACCGGCACCACCGCCGAGGTCTACCTGCCGCTAGCCGTGCTCGAGGGGACGGCCCCAGCGCAGCCGCCAAAGCCGCGGGTATTTGCGATCAAGCCGCCGTGTCCTGAACCCGCGGCGGCCGATCCGACGGACGTTCCCGCCGCCATCGGGCCGCTACCACCGGTCACGTTGCTCCCGCGCCGTACCCCGGGGTCCAGTGGCATCGCCGACGTCCCGGCCCAGCCGATGCAGCAGCGGCGGCGCGAGCTGAAAACACCCTGGTGGGAGGATAGGTTTCAACAGGAGCCCAAACAACCGCCCGCACCAGAACCGCGACCGGCGCCGCCGCCCGCCAAACCCGCGCCACCGGCGGGCCCGGTTGATGACGACGTCATCTACCGGCGGATGCTCTCCGAGATGGTGGGTGACCCGCACGAGCTGGCCCACAGCCCCGATCTGGACTGGAAGTCGGTGTGGGACCACGGCTGGTCGGCGGCCGCCGAGGCCGCGGACAAGCCCGTGCAGTCCCGCACGGACTACGGCCTGCCGGTGCGCGAACCCGGGGCCCGGTTAGTGCCGGGGGCGGCGGTGCCTGAGGGACCCGATCGGGAGCATCCGGGTGCAGCGCTAGCATCCAACGGCGGACTTCATCCCGGCCGAGCGCCGCGGCACGCGGCTGCGGTACGCGACCCCGACGCGGTTCGTGCCTCCATCAGCAGCCATTTCGGCGGCGTGCGCACCGGGCGGTCGCATGCCCGCGAGAGCAGTCAGGGACCCAATCAGCAATGAAAGCCCGCTTGCCGGACAGCCCGCTTGACTGGCTGGTGTCGAAGTTCGCCCGCGAGGTTCCCGGGGTGGCCCATGCATTGCTGGTGTCGGTCGACGGGCTTCCCGTGGCGGCCAGCGAACATCTACCACGCGAACGCGCCGATCAGTTGGCCGCGGTGACGTCCGGGCTGGCCAGCCTGGCCGGCGGCGCCGCGCAACTGTTCGACGGCGGGCAGGTGCTGCAGTCGGTGGTTGAGATGCAGAACGGCTACCTGCTGTTGATGCAGGTGGGAGACGGGTCGGCGCTGGCGGCGCTGGCCGCGACCGGATGCGATATCGGCCAGATCGGTTATGAGATGGCCATCCTTGTCGAGCGGGTGGGCGGCGTTGTTCAATCCTGCCGGCGATAGACCGAAGGCGGGCCTGGTCCGCCCCTACACGCTGACCGCCGGACGTACCGGTACCGACGTCGACCTTCCGCTTCAGGCGCCGGTGCAGACCCTGCCGGCGGGACCGGCTGGCCGCTGGCCGGCCTACGACATGCGACGCAGGATCTTGCAATTGTGCATTGGCAGTCCGTCGGTCGCGGAAATCTCGGCTCGGCTGGATTTGCCGGTGGGTGTGGCGCGTGTGCTGGTCGGTGATCTGGTCACGTCCGGTTACCTTCGGGTGCACGCGACCTTGACCGACCGATCGACCCGCGACGAACGCCACGAACTCATAGGAAGGACCCTGCGTGGCCTTAAAGCACTCTGAGGCATCCGGCACCGCGTCGACGAAGATCGTCATCGCGGGCGGATTCGGGTCCGGCAAGACCACATTCGTCGGCGCTGTTTCGGAGATCATGCCGTTGCGCACCGAAGCGATGGTCACCGATGCCTCCGCCGGCGTCGACATGCTGGAGGCCACTCCCGACAAGCGGAGCACCACGGTGGCGATGGACTTCGGCCGCATCACCTTGGGCGAGGATCTGGTGCTTTATCTATTCGGTACCCCGGGCCAGCGCCGGTTCTGGTTCATGTGGGACGACCTGGTGCGTGGTGCCATCGGGGCGATCGTCTTGGTCGACTGCCGGCGTCTGCAGGACAGCTTTGCGGCGGTCGACTTCTTCGAACACCGCAACCTGCCGTTCTTGATCGCCATCAACGAGTTCGACAGCGCGCCAAGGTATCCGGTTAGCGCGGTGCGCGACGCGTTGACGCTGCCCGCACACATTCCGGTGATCAATGTTGACGCCCGCAATCGCAGGTCGGCGACCGATGCACTGATCGCGGTGAGCGAATACGCGCTGGCCACCCTGTCTCCTGCGGGCGGTTGAAAAGCGTTGCAGCAGTGGGTTGATTGCGAATTCACCGGTCGAGACTTCCGCGACGAGGACCTTAGCCGCCTGCACACCGAACGGGCGATGTTCAGCGAATGCGATTTCAGCGGCGTGAATCTGGCCGAGTCACAACACCGAGGGTCGGCGTTTCGTAATTGCACCTTCGAACGGACGACACTGTGGCACAGCACATTTGCCCAGTGCAGCATGTTGGGCTCGGTCTTCGTGGCTTGCCGGCTGCGGCCGCTGACGTTGGACGACGTGGATTTCACGCTCGCCGTGCTCGGCGGAAATGATCTGCGTGGTCTCAACTTGACCGGCTGCCGGTTGCGAGAGACCAGCCTGGTGGATACCGACTTGCGCAAGTGCGTGCTGCGCGGCGCCGACCTCAGTGGTGCCCGTACCACGGGCGCCCGGCTGGATGACGCCGACTTGCGGGGCGCGACCGTGGACCCGGTATTGTGGCGGACCGCGTCGTTGGTGGGTGCGCGTGTCGACGTCGACCAAGCCGTGGCCTTTGCGGCGGCGCACGGGCTGTGCTTGGCAGGGGGCTAGATCGGTGAGCCGGGACGCGACGACGGGGTGCGTGACAGCCGTCCGATGATGCCCTGGTGATGGCCGACCTCGAAGGTGATCCACGGCCCGGTGGGCTTCCCGATGTTGATAGTCAGGCCGTCATAAATGTCGACTTCCGACACCCGCTGGCCGTCGACGAACATCCCGCTCTGCGAATCGTTGTCGATCGCGATCCAATTGCCCCGATCGAAGCGCAGCAACAGGTGTGCACGGGCGATCAGCGGGTGCGCCACGCGCATGTCGGCACGAAGATCACTCCCGACAACCACGTCGCGGCCCGCGGCGAAGCATTGCTGCGACCGATCGGACCGAACTGTCAGCACCGGTGGATGGGGTCGACTCATCGGTTCAAATTATGCTGCGCGCGGTCAATAGTGCTTGAGCCGGATTCGCGCGGGGAAGTCAACCGGATTTCCGGCACAATGGGTTGCACTTCTTCACGGTGGCGTCAATCTGGACGCTATGGAGCCCCGGTGACCACACAGTGAGTGCGGCGATAAATCGTGGCCATGCACTGATTACAGTGTGTGCACGCCGACCGCACCTGGCTGCCTTCGGCCGCGATCCGATTGACCAGGTCGGGCTCGGCGAGCAGCGCCCGAGCCATCGCGACGAACTCGAACCCTTCGGCCATCGCCAGGTCCATGGTCGTTCGGTTGGTGATGCCGCCCAGCAGAATCAGCGGGATTGTCAGCTCGGCGCGAAACAACCGAGCCTCGCGTAACAGATAGGCATCGCGGTAGGGGTATTCGCGGAAAAACCTATGGCCGGTCATCCGGATGCCCCAGCGCAGCGGTGGTTTGAACGCGGCGGCGAACTCCTTAACCGGCGCGTCGCCGCGGAACAAATACATCGGGTTGACCAGCGAGCTGCCCGCGGTGAGCTCGATCGCGTCTAGCCCGCCGTCGTCCTGCAGCCACCTGGCGGTGGTCAGTGCCTCGTCGACTGTGATGCCGCCGCGGATGCCATCGGTCATGTTGAGCTTGGCGGTCACCGCGACCTGCTGCCGGACGGCGCGGCGCACGGCCATCACCAATCCGCGAGCTACCTTCGCCCGGTTCTGCAACGAACCGCCGAACTCGTCATCACGCCGGTTGAGCAGCGGAGACAGAAACGCGCTCGCCAGATAGTTATGCCCCAAATGGATTTCGACGGCGTCGAAGCCGGCGTCGACGGCCAGCCGGGCGGCATGGGCGTGCGCGGCCAGCACATCGTCGATGTCCTCGCGGGTCGCCTTCTGGGCGAACCGCATAGCGATCGGATTGAAGAACCGCACCGGAGCCAGCGCGGTCGCCTGGTTGGAGCGGGCGTCGGCCACCGGGCCGGCGTGGCCGATCTGGGCGCTGATCGCCGCCCCCTCGGCGTGGATCGCCTCGGTGAGCCGGCGCAGTCCCGGCACCGCATGCGGGCGCATCCAGATCTGGTTGCCGCCGGTGCGTCCGCCGGGGGAGACCGCGCAATAGGCGACGGTGGTCATGGCGACCCCGCCCGCGGCCGGCAGCCGGTGGTACTCGATCAGGTCATCGGTCACCAACGCGTCAGGTGTGCGGGCCTCGAAGGTGGCGGCCTTGATGACCCGGTTACGCAGCGTGAGCGGACCGAGTTTGGCCGGGTTGAACACGTCCGGGGCTTCGCAGCTGCCGGGAGCCACATGGGGAGCTTAAGCCCGCCGGAATACCACCAGCCCCCAAATCAGTAGTGGTATCGGGCCTTCAGCATCGTGACTTCGTCGTCGCCCGCTCGATACACCAGCCGGTGTTCGTCGTCGATCCGGCGCGACCAGTATCCCGACAACTCACCTTGGAGCGGCTCGGGTTTGCCGATCCCGCTGAACGGATCACGCTGAATTTCTCCGATCAACCGGGTGATCCGACGGGCCGTTTTGCGATCAGCGGCCAGCCAGAACAAGAAGTCCTCCCAGGCATCGGGATCGAAGTTGACGCTTCTCACTCCTCGCCGCCGGCCATCTCCCGCAGCTCATCTACAGACTTGGTGAAAGCCGAGTGCCCAGCCTTATCCCGGGCAACCGCTTCCATCAACCGCCTGGCGTTCTCCGGTGAGCGCAGCAGATAGACCGTTTCCTGCCACGCGTCGTAGTCGTCGGCGGACATCAGCACCGCATCGCCGGCCCGGGAGGTGATCCGCACCGGCTGGTGATCGGTATTGACCTGTTCGATGAGTGGAAACAGGCGCTGCCTCGCCTCGCTCGCACTGATGCTCATGCGTCCTCTCTTAGAAAGATGTACGGATAATCTGTACCACAATGGTACAAGTTGTCCGTACGGTGAGCGCGTGAGCGGGTCGTCGCCATCGGCACCGCGGACACGCATGCCAGACTGGCTGGCGTGGGCGCGATCATGCTGGACGGCAAGGCTACCCGCGACGAGATCTTCGGTGACCTCAAGCAGCGGGTGGCCGCATTGGACGCGGCGGGCCGCACGCCCGGCTTGGGCACCATCCTGGTCGGTGACGATCCGGGGTCGCAGGCCTACGTGCGCGGTAAGCACGCTGATTGCGCCAAGGTGGGCATCACGTCGATTCGCCGCGACCTGCCCGCCGACATCAGCACCGCCACGCTGAATGAGACCATCGACGAACTGAACGCCAACCCCGACTGCACCGGCTACATCGTGCAGTTGCCGTTGCCCAAGCATCTCGACGAGAACGCGGCGTTGGAGCGCGTCGACCCGGCCAAGGACGCCGATGGGTTGCACCCGACCAACCTGGGCCGGCTGGTGCTGGGCACCCCGGCGCCGCTGCCGTGTACTCCGCGCGGCATTGTGCACCTGCTGCGGCGCTACGACATCTCGATCGCCGGCGCGCATGTGGTCGTTATCGGTCGTGGTGTGACGGTGGGCCGGCCGCTGGGGCTGTTGCTGACCCGGCGCTCGGAGAATGCCACCGTGACGTTGTGCCACACCGGTACCCGCGACCTGCCCGCGTTGACCCGGCAGGCCGACATCGTCGTGGCCGCGGTCGGGGTGGCGCACCTGTTGACGGCTGACATGGTGCGCCCGGGTGCCGCGGTAATCGACGTCGGCGTCAGCCGCACTGATGACGGACTGGTCGGCGACGTGCATCCCGATGTGTGGGAGCTCGCCGGCCACGTGTCACCCAATCCGGGCGGCGTGGGCCCGTTGACCCGGGCGTTCTTGTTGACCAATGTCGTGGAGCTGGCTGAGCGGCGATGACCGTGAGGGCCGTTTTCCGGCGCACTGTTGGCGCCCAGTGGCCGATCCTGCTGGTTGGGTCGATCTTCGCGGTGGGGTTCGTGCTGGCGGGGGCTAACTTCTGGCGCCGTGGTGCGCTGCTGATCGGTATCGGCGTTGGGGTGGCGGCGGTGCTGCGGTTGGTGTTGTCCGAGGAACGGGCCGGCCTGTTGGTGGTGCGCAGCAAGGGGATCGATTTCGTGACGACCGTGACGGTCGCGGCGGCCATGGTCTACATCGCATCCACGATCGATCCGTTAGGGACCGGCTAGGAGCCGCGCACGCCTAGGACCCGGGCAGCCCCGGCATGTCTGGCAGGGCCGGCAGGTTGCCGCTGGCGACGTCTGCCATCACCGAGGGGCAGTACATCGAAATCGCGATACTGGTGAAGGTTTGCGCCATGTCCTGGGACATGCCTTGGGCGCGCGCCACAACGCTGGCTACCGCGGTGTTAAACGACCCGCCGGGCTCGGCCAGGATCGGGCAGACGGACTGACCCAGCGCTTTGGCGTCGACCGGATCGCCGTAGTTGACGCCGGCATTGTTCAGCGCGGCGATGAACGCGTCGTCGACGGGGTTTGCCTGTGCTGGCGCGGCGAAGGCCGCGGCGGTGAGAATGCCCGCGGATGCCGCCAGCAGTCGCAGCGTCAGGGTCTGATGGCGCCGTAGGTTCATCTCAGGAACCTTGGTCCATGGTCGTCACATTTGGGACACGAAGTTATAAAGGTTTGCGCTCTGGCGCGTTCTGATACCGGCCGGGGTTCTCGATACGACACGATCGCGGTCGTGATGTCTCGCCAGACGTTTCTTCGCGGCGCCGTCGGAGCGCCGGCGACGTCGGCGGTCTTCCCGACGATATTGGCGCGCGCAACACCGGGTGATGGGTGGGCCAGTCTGGCCTCATCGATAGGCGGGCAGGTGCTGCTGCCGGCCAACGGCAGGGCGTTCACGAGCGGAAAGCAGATCTTCAATTCGAACTACAGCGGCTTGAATCCGGCCGCGGTGGTGACGGTCGCCTCGCAGGCAGACGTCCAGAAGGCGGTTTCGTAGCGGCGGCCAGCAAGCTTAAGATCGCTGTGCGCGGCGGCGGACATTCCTGCATCGGCGCCTCGTCGGCCAATGGCGCCATGGTGCTCGATCTGCTGGGCCTACCGGTGCATTTCGACAGCGCCACGAGAAACGTACGGTGTCGGCCGCGACCGATCTCTATGCGGTCCATCAAGCGTTGGCCGGTGAGAGCCGGGCGATTCCGACCGGCAGCTGCCCGACCGTGGGTGTGGCGGGTTTGACCCTGGGCGGCGGGTTAGGCGCCGATTCTCGCCATGCGGGGTTGACCTGCGATGCGCTCAAGTCGGCGACGGTGGTGTTGCCCGGCGGTGATGCGGTGAGCGCGTCTGCCGACGACGCGGAGCTGTTCTGGGCGCTTCGTGGCGGCGGGGGCGGCAGCTTCGGGGTGACGACATCGATGACGTTCGCGAGGTTCCCCACCGCGGACTGCGATGTCGTCCGTGTCGATTTCGCGCCGTCTGCGGCCGCGCAGGTGCTGGTCGGCTGACAGACGTGGCTGGCCGGGGCCGACCGCACCACGTGGGGTCTGGTTGACCCCGCGGTCAGCTCATCCGGAGGCAATTGTCATGTGCTGGCGAGCTGCCCGGCGCGGTCCGGCGCGGCTGTCGCGGATGCGATCAAGGCCGCGGTTGGAGTGCAACCCAGTGGAGTTGAGCACAAGACGCTGCGCCGTATGGACCTGGTGAGGTATCTGGCCGGCGGCCATACGACCTATCCGCCGGAGGGCTTCGTGGCTGGATCCGATGTCATCGGGACGACGAATCCGGCCGCGGCCCAAGCCATCGTCGCCGCCATCGGAACATGGCCACCCGCTGCGGGCCGCGCGTCGGCTCTGATCGATTCGCTGGGCGGCGCGGTGGGCGACATGGACCCGGAGGGCTCGGCATTTCCCTGGTGCCGCCAGTCCGCTGTGGTGCAGTGGTATGTCAACACCCCCAGCGACGGCCAGGTGGCAACGGCCAACAAATGGCTGAGCGACGCACACCACGCGGTGCAACACTTTTCGGTCGGCGGCTATGTCAACTACCTGGAGGCCAACGCCGCGGCGTCACAATACTTCGGCGCGAACTTGTCGCGGCTGACCACAGTGCGGCGCAAGTACGATCCCGACCGGATCATGTACTCGGGTCTGGATTTCTCTACCAGACAGGTCGCTGAGCGACTTTTACCCGCTCTCGGCTTCCGAGTGAGGTTCGGGGTTTTGGTAATCAGGTGCGCACTGTGCACTGACACTGTGAAACGCTTGGGAACTTTGCCCAACCTTACGTGGTCGCGCTTAAAAGTGAACGTCGCAGTGACCCAAGAACAGGCTGGGGTCATGGATTTGCCGGCGCTGCCGGTTCGGCGCACGCCGCGGCGGTGAGCATGCTCGCGGACTCCGCCAGCAGTCGAAGTGTCAGGGCAGATGACGCCCTGCCGCTCGCCGGTCTGGACAGGGCATATGTGCATTTTGCTGCGGCGTCTGTGCAAAGTGCACCCAGTACCCGCGATTATCGGGGAATCGTTCTTGGGCCGTTGGCAATGCGAGCAAAATTATCGGGGCGTCGACACGTCATGTGGGGGGTGTCGGTGGGGATTGGTGTCGGGCTGGGAAGGGGAATGGGTGATGGAGTTTCCGGTGTTGCCCCCGGAAATCAACTCCGTGCTGATGTATTCGGGTGTGGGGTCGAGCCCGTTGCTGGCGGCGGCCGCGGCGTGGGATGGGCTGGCTGAGGAGTTGGGGTCGGCGGCGGCGTCGTTTGAGTCGGTGACGTCGGGGTTGGCCGCGGGGGGGTGGCAGGGCGCGGCGGCGGCGGCGATGGCGGCCGCCGCGGCGCCGTATGCGGGGTGGTTGGGTTCGGTGGCGGCCGCGGCCGAGGCGGTGGCCGGGCAGGCGCGGGTGGTGGTGGGGGTCTTTGAGGCGGCGTTGGCGGCGACGGTGGATCCGGCGCTGGTGGCGGCCAACCGGGCGCGGCTGGTGGCGTTGGCGGTGTCGAATCTGTTGGGGCAGAACACGCCGGCGATCGCGGCCGCCGAGGCCGAGTACGAGCTGATGTGGGCCGCCGATGTGGCGGCGATGGCCGGCTACCATTCCGGCGCGTCGGCTGCTGCCGCGGCGTTGCCGGCGTTCAGCCCACCGGCGCAGGCGCTGGGGGGAGGTGTCGGCGCGTTCCTTACCGCCCTGTTCGCCAGCCCTGCGAAGGCGCTGAGCCTGAATGCGGGTTTGGGCAATGTCGGCAATTACAACGTCGGGTTGGGCAATGTCGGGGTGTTCAACCTGGGCGCGGGCAATGTGGGTGGGCAGAATCTGGGTTTCGGGAATGCCGGTGGCACCAATGTCGGGTTCGGCAACCTCGGTAACGGGAATGTCGGGTTCGGCAACTCCGGTCTGGGGGCGGGCCTGGCCGGCTTGGGCAATATCGGGTTGGGCAATGCGGGCAGCAGCAACTATGGTTTCGCAAACCTGGGTGTGGGCAACATCGGTTTCGGCAACACCGGCACCAACAACGTCGGCGTCGGGCTCACCGGCAACCACCTGACGGGTATCGGGGGCCTGAATTCGGGCACCGGGAATATCGGGTTGTTCAACTCCGGCACCGGGAATGTGGGGTTCTTCAATTCGGGGACCGGGAATTTCGGGGTGTTCAACTCGGGTAATTACAACACGGGTGTCGGTAATGCGGGGACGGCCAGCACGGGGTTGTTCAATGCCGGCAATTTCAACACCGGCGTGGCGAACGTGGGCAGTTACAACACCGGTAGTTTCAACGCCGGTGACACCAACACCGGTGGCTTCAACCCCGGCGGTGTGAACACCGGCTGGCTGAACACCGGCAACACCAACACCGGCATCGCCAACTCGGGCAACGTCAACACCGGCGCGTTCATCTCGGGCAACTTCAGCAACGGCATGTTCTTGGTGGGTGACTACCAGGGCCTGTTCGGCTTCGCCGGAGGGCCCGCGATCCCCGCAATCCCGATCGGCCTGGTGCTCAACGGCGACATCGGCCCGATCACCATCCAGCCGATCCCGATCCTGCCCACCATCCCGCTCAGCATTCACCAAACCGTCAACTTGGGCCCGCTGGTGGTTCCCGACATCGTGATCCCCGCCTTCGGCGGCGGTATCGGCATACCCATCAACATCAGCCCGCTGACCATCACACCCATCACCCTGTTTGCCGCCCAAGATTTCGACATCAGACTGCCCTTCCCCCGCCTCAGCTTAGGGAAAATCACCATTCCTGAAATCAAATCCGTTGATTCTGGCGGCAACACCGCGAGCTTGATCGGCCCCATCGTTATCGACACCACCATTCCCGCCGCCAACACTCCCCAACTTAACTTAAGGGTCATCTGGGATACCCCCAAGGTCACGCTGTTCCCGAATGGCATCAGTGTTCCCGATAATCCCTTGGGGTTGCTGGCGACCGTGTCGATCAGTAACCCGGGCTTTACCATTCCCGGGTTCAGTGTTCCGGCGCAGCCGTTGCCGTTGACGATCGATATCGAGGGCCAGATCGACGGGTTCAGCACCCCGCCGATCACGATCGATCGCATCCCCCTGACCGTGGGGGGCGGGGTCACGATCGGCCCCATCACGATCCAGGGCCTTCATATCCCGGCGGCGCCGGGAGTGGGGAACACCACCACGGCCCCGTCGTCGGGATTCTTCAACTCCGGTGCGGGTGGGGTGTCGGGTTTCGGCAACGTCGGTGCGGGCAGCTCGGGCTGGTGGAACCAGGCGCCGAGCGCGCTGTTGGGGGCCGGTTCGGGTGTTGGCAACGTGGGCACCCTGGGCTCGGGTGTGCTCAACCTGGGCTCAGGGATCTCGGGGTTCTACAACACCAGCGTGTTACCTTTCGGGACACCGGCGGCGGTGTCGGGCATCGGCAACCTGGGCCAGCAGCTGTCGGGGGTGTCGGCGGCGGGAACCACGCTGCGCTCGATGCTCGCCGGCAACCTCGGGTTGGCCAATGTGGGCAACTTCAACACCGGGTTCGGAAATGTCGGGGACGTCAACCTGGGTGCGGCCAACATCGGTGGGCACAACCTGGGCCTGGGCAATGTGGGGGACGGCAACCTGGGGTTGGGCAACATCGGCCATGGCAACCTGGGGTTTGCCAACTTGGGCCTGACCGCCGGCGCGGCGGGGGTGGGCAATGTTGGTTTCGGCAATGCCGGCATCAACAACTATGGCTTGGCGAACATGGGTGTGGGCAATATTGGGTTTGCCAACACCGGCACGGGCAACATCGGGATCGGGCTGGTCGGGGACCATCGGACCGGGATCGGGGGCTTGAACTCCGGCATCGGCAATATCGGGTTGTTCAACTCCGGCACCGGCAACGTCGGGTTCTTCAATTCCGGGACCGGCAACTTCGGCATCGGGAACTCCGGCAGCTTCAACACGGGGATCGGTAACTCCGGGGTGGCCAGCACCGGGGTGTTCAACGCCGGCAGCTTCAGCACCGGCATCGCCAACACCGGTGACTACAACACGGGCAGCTTCAACGCCGGCGACACCAACACCGGTGGCTTCAACCCCGGCGGCATCAACACCGGCTGGTTCAACACCGGGCATGCCAACACCGGGTTGGCCAACGCGGGCACCTTCGGCACCGGCGCCTTCATGACGGGCGACTACAGCAACGGCCTGTTGTGGCGGGGCGGCTACGAGGGCCTGGTCGGCGTCCGCGTCGGGCCCACGATCTCCCAATTCCCGGTCACCGTGCACGCGATCGGCGGGGTGGGCCCGCTGCATGTGGCGCCCGTCCCGGTACCCGCCGTGCACGTCGAGATCACCGACGCCACCGTCGGCCTGGGTCCGTTCACCGTCCCACCGATCAGCATTCCCTCACTTCCCATCGCCAGCATCACCGGAAGCGTGGACCTGGCCGCAAACACCATCTTGCCGATTCGCGCTCTTGACCCGCTCGCCGGCAGGATAGAACTCCAGCTCGATCGGTTCCGCCTCAGCGACCCGCTAATCGTCATTGAAAAAGTCCAACTAGGCTTCCTGGCACTAAGGAACATTACGGTCCCCGGCCTCGAGGTCTCGATCTTGCTCACCAATCGGCCAATTCCGGTTACCCTGGACTTCGATACCAACGACCCCTGGATTCTTTTCCCGAATGGTTTCACCATTCCCGCGCAAACCCCGGTGACCGTGGGTATGGAGGTCGCCAACGACGGGTTCACCTTCTTCCCGGGTGGGCTGACCTTTCCGCGGGCGTCGGCCGGGGTCACCGGACTGTCCGTGGGGCTGGACGCGTTCACGCTGTTGCCCGACGGGTTTACCCTCGACACCGTGCCGGCGACCTTCGACGGCACCATCCTTATCGGCGATATCCCGATCCCGATCATCGATGTGCCGGCGGTGCCGGGGTTCGGCAACACCACCACGGCCCCATCGTCGGGGTTCTTCAACACCGGCGGCGGCGGTGGATCGGGGTTCGCCAACGTCGGCGCGGGCACGTCGGGCTGGTGGAACCAGGCGCACGACGTGTTGGCGGGGGCGGGCTCGGGCATTGCCAACGCCGGCACGCTGAGCTCGGGTGTGCTGAACGTCGGCTCGGGGATCTCCGGGTGGTACAACACCAGCACCCTGGGAGCGGGCAACCCGGCGGTGGTCTCGGGTATCGGCAACCTCGGCCAGCAGCTGTCGGGGTTCTTGGCAAACGGGACCGTGCTCAACCGGAGCCCCATTGTCAATATCGGGTGGGCCGATGTGGGCGCGTTCAACATCGGGTTGGGCAATGTGGGGGACCTCAACTGGGGTGCGGCCAACATCGGCGCGCAAAACCTGGGCCTGGGCAATCTCGGCAGCGGCAACGTCGGGTTCGGCAACATCGGCGCCGGCAACGTCGGGTTCGCCAACTCGGGTCCGGCGGTGGGCCTGGCCGGCCTGGGCAACGTGGGGTTGGGCAATGCCGGCAGCAACAACTGGGGGCTGGCCAACCTGGGTGTGGGCAACATCGGGTTGGCCAACACCGGCACCGGCAACATCGGGATCGGGCTGGTCGGCGACCACCAGACCGGCATCGGGGGCCTGAACTCGGGCAGTGGCAATATCGGATTGTTCAATTCCGGCACCGGCAATGTCGGGTTCTTCAACACCGGCACCGGAAACTTCGGATTGTTCAACTCCGGTAGTTTCAACACCGGCATCGGTAATAGCGGAACCAGCAGTACTGGGCTCTTCAATGCCGGCAACTTCAACACCGGTATCGCCAACCCCGGGTCGTACAACACGGGCAGCTTCAATGTGGGTGACACCAACACCGGTGGTTTCAACCCGGGCAACATCAACACCGGCTGGTTCAACACCGGCCACGCCAACACCGGGGTTATGAATACGGGCACCCTCAACACCGGCGTCCTCATGTCGGGGACCCACAGCAACGGCGTGCTGTGGCGCGGCGACCACGAGGGCCTGTTCGGCCTGTCCTATGGCATCACGATCCCGCAATTCCCGATCCGCATCACCACGACCGGCGGAATCGGCCCCATCGTCATCCCGGACACCACGATCCTTCCGCCGCTGCACCTGGAGATCACCGGCGACGCGGACTACGGCTTCACCGTGCCCGACATCCCCCTCCCCGCCATCCACATCGGCATCAACGGCGTCGCCACCATCGGCTTCACCGCCCCGGCCACCACCCTGCTGTCCGCGCTGCGCAATACGGGAACTTTCGAGATTGGCCCCGACATCACCATCTCGAATATCAATATTCCGCCGATAGCTTTCCAGACCCCCATTCCATTATTGGAGTCGGGCACAATCGGCCCGATTAATTTCGCTCCAATCGTGTTCGGGATTAGTTCGCCGCTCCCGGAAATCGAGCCCATCCCACTGGATGCGATTTCGTTGAGTGAGTCGATTCCTATCCGCATACCCGTTGATATTCCGGCCTCGGTCATCGACGGGATTGCGATGTCGGAGGTGTTGCCGATCGATGTGTCCGTGGACATCCCGGCGGTCACGATCACGGGCACCACCATTTCCGCGATCCCGCTGGGCTTCGACATTCGCACCAGTGCCGGACCCCTCAACGTCCCGATCATCGACATCCCGGCGGCGCCGGGCTTCGGGAACTCGACCCAGATGCCGTCGTCGGGGTTCTTCAACACCGGCGCCGGCGGCGGATCGGGCATCGGCAACTTGGGTGCGGGCGTGTCGGGCCTGCTCAACCAGGCCGCCGCGGGGTCAGTGGTGGGGACACTCTCGGGGCTGGGCAATGCCGGCACCCTGACCTCGGGTGTGCTGAACTCCGGCACCGCCATCTCCGGGCTGTTCAACGTGAGCACGCTGGACGCCACCACCCCGGCGGTGATCTCGGGGTTCAGCAACCTCGGCAACCAGGTGTCGGGGGTGTCCATCGATGGCCTGATCGCGATCCTCACCTTCCCACCTCCGGAATCCGTATTCGATCAGATCATCGACGCGGCCATCGCCGAGCTGCAGCACCTCGACATCGGCAACGCGTTGGCCCTGGGCAACGTCGGCGGGGTCAACCTCGGTTTTGCCAACGTCGGCGAGTTCAACCTGGGTGCGGGCAACGTCGGCAACATCAACGTCGGCGCCGGCAACCTCGGCGGCAGCAACCTGGGCCTCGGCAACGTCGGGACCGGCAACCTCGGGTTCGGCAATATCGGCGCCGGCAATCTCGGATTCGGCAACGCGGGCCTGACCACCGGCGCGGCGGGCCTGGGCAATGTGGGGTTGGCCAACGCCGGCAGCGGCAACTGGGGGTTGGCCAACGTGGGTGTGGGCAATATCGGGTTGGCCAACACCGGCACCGGCAACATCGGGATCGGGCTGACCGGGGACTACCGGACCGGGATCGGCGGCCTGAACTCGGGCACCGGGAACCTCGGGTTGTTCAACTCGGGCACCGGCAACATCGGGTTCTTCAACACCGGGACCGGGAACTTCGGGTTGTTCAACTCCGGCAGCTACAGCACCGGTGTCGGGAATGCGGGCACGGCCAGCACCGGGTTGTTCAACGCGGGGAACTTCAACACCGGCCTGGCCAATGCCGGCTCCTACAACACCGGCAGCCTCAACGTGGGCAGCTTCAACACCGGCGGCGTCAACCCGGGCACCATCAACACCGGCTGGTTCAACACCGGCCACACCAACACCGGCCTGTTCAACACCGGCAACGTCAACACCGGCGCGTTCAACTCCGGCAGCTTCAACAACGGGGCGCTATGGACCGGTGATCGCCACGGGCTGGTCGGCTTCTCCTTCAGCATCGACATCACCGGCAGCACCCTGCTGGACCTCAACGAAACCCTCAACCTGGGACCGGTCACCATCGAGCAGATCGACATCCCGGGCATGTCGCTGTTCGACGTCCACGAAATCGTCAACATCGGACCCTTCACCATCCCGCAGGTCGACGTTCCCGCGATACCGCTGGACATCCACGAAGCGATGCAGATCCCGCCCATCGTCTTGCTGCCCGCCACTACCATTCCCGCCCAGACCATCACCATCCCGCTCGACATCCCCGGCGGATCCGGGTCAACCACGACGCTGCCGCTCTTCGAGCTGAGAGTCGACGGCTTCAGGGAGATTTGGACCGTCGGGTCGACCCCGCCGAAGCCCCAGAACCCCTTCGACCCCATCCCGGCGCCCACCACCGGCATCACCATTCACACCGGCCCAAGCCCGGCAAGCACCGGCAGATTACAGATCAGCATCCCAGGCATCGATATCCCGTTGATCGCTACCACGCGGTTCCTGGTGAATGTGGACATCAGTGGTGGTCTGCCGGCCTTCACCCTATTCCCGGGTGGCCTGACGATCCCCACGGACGCGATCCCGTTAACGATCGACGCGTCCGGCGCGCTGGATCCGATCACGATTTTCCCCGGCGGGTACACCATCGACCCGCTGCCGCTGAACATCGCGTTGAATCTCACCGTGCCCGACAGCAGCATCCCGATCATCGACGTCCCGCCGACCCCAGGGTTCGGGAACACCACGGCGACCCCGTCGTCGGGTTTCTTCAACTCCGGCGCCGGCGGGGTGTCGGGGTTCGGAAACGTCGGGTCGAACCTGTCGGGCTGGTGGAACCAGGCGCACGCCGCGGCGGCGGGGTCGGGATCGGGCGTGCTCAATGTCGGCACGCTGTCATCGGGCGTGCTCAATGTCGGCTCGGGGGTGTCGGGGATCTACAACACCAGCGTGTTGCCGCTCGGCGCGCCGGCGTTGCTGTCGGGCCTGGGCAATGTTGGCCAGCAGCTGTCGGGGTTGTCGGCGGCCGGGACCGCGCTCAGCCAAAGCCCGATCATCAACCTGGGGCCGGCCGATGCGGGCAACTTCAACCTGGGATTGGGCAACGTCGGCGACGGCAACTGGGGTGCGGCCAATATCGGCGACGTCAACCTGGGGTTGGGCAACATCGGCGCCGGCAACCTCGGCTTCGCCAATATCGGCCACGGCAACATCGGGTTCGGCAATTCGGGTCTGACCGCGGGCGCGGCCGGGATCGGCAACATGGGGTTCGGCAATGCCGGCAGCGCCAACTATGGTTTCGCCAACGTGGGTGTGCGGAATATCGGTGTGGCCAACACCGGCAGCGGCAATATCGGGATCGGCTTGGTGGGGGACAACTTAACCGGTATCGGGGGCCTGAACTCCGGTGCCGGCAATATCGGCTTGTTCAACTCCGGCACCGCCAACATCGGCTTCTTCAACTCCGGCACCGGCAACTTCGGCATCGGTAACTCGGGCAGCTACAACACCGGTATCGGTAATAGCGGAACGGGCAGTACTGGGCTGTTCAATGCCGGCAGTTTCAACACCGGTGTGGCCAACCCCGGCAGCTACAACACGGGCAGCTTCAACGCCGGCGACACCAACACCGGGGGGTTCAACCCGGGCAACGTCAACACCGGCTGGTTCAACACCGGGCACACCAACACAGGCATCGCCAACTCCGGCACCGTCGGCACCGGCGCGTTCATGTCGGGCAACTCCGCTAACGGCATCCTGTGGCGGGGCGACTACCAGGGCCTGTTCGGCCTGTCCTACAACCTCGAAGTTCCGAGAATCACCATCGTGGACGCCCACTTCGACGGCGGCTTCGGACCCGTGGTCATCCCGCCCATCCCGGTGCCGGCCATCAATGCGCAGCTGACCGGAAACGTCGCTATGGGCTCCTTCACCATTCCGCAGATCGATATTCCCGCGCTCACCCCAAACGTCACCGGAAGTGTCACCGTCGGCCCCATCAGGGTGCAATCCGTGACCGTGCCCGGCGTGCCTTTCATCTCAATAGACCAAATACTCGACGCCGCGGTCGGGGCGGAAATGAGGATAGACCCTCTCATAATATGGACTGACGATCCTGATTTTGGGGTAAATTGGTTTGCATTCGGGTCGATGGACACCGTTCCGGCAACCGGCCAAATCGTTTTCGGCGCCGGCTCGAACACCGGAAGTTCTCTCGCTATTCTTGTCTCCAGCCTGGCGTTTAACACCCCGGCATTGAACATTCATCAGATCCCGCTCGGTTTCCAGGTGCCTGGCAGCGTCGACGCGATCACCCTCTTCCCCGGTGGTCTGACGGTCCCGGCGAACTCGCTGCTGAACCTGGACGTGACCGCCGGCGGCGGCGGCGTGGACATCCCGGCCATCACCTGGCCCGAGATCGCGGCGAGCGCCGACGGCTCGGTGTATGTCCTCGCCAGCCAGATTCCGCTGATCAACATCCCGCCCACCCCGGGCATCGGGAACAGCACCACCACCCCGTCGTCGGGCTTCTTCAACGCCGGCGCGGGTGGGGGATCGGGTTTCGGCAACTTCGGCGCGGGCACCTCGGGCTGGTGGAACCAGGCGCACACCGCGCTGGCCGGGGCGGGCTCGGGTCTTGCCAACGTTGGCACGCTGCATTCCGGTGTGCTCAACCTGGGCTCGGGTGTCTCGGGCATCTACAACACCAGCACGCTGGGGGTGGGGACCCCGGCGCTGGTCTCAGGCCTGGGCAACGTCGGCCAGCAACTGTCGGGGCTGCTTTCCGGCGGGTCCGCGGTCAACCCCATCAGCACCCTCAACATCGGGTTGGCCAACGTGGGCACCCACAATCTCGGGTTCGGCAATGTCGGGGAGGTCAACCTGGGGGCGGGCAACCTCGGTGGGAACAACCTCGGGTTGGGCAACATCGGCGCCGGCAACCTGGGGTTCGGCAACATCGGCCACGGCAACGTCGGATTCGGCAACTCGGGTCTGACCGCGGGCGTGCCGGGCCTGGGCAATGTGGGGTTGGGCAATGCCGGCGGCAACAACTGGGGTTTGGCCAACGTGGGCGTGGGCAACATCGGGTTGGCCAACACCGGCACCGGCAACATTGGGATCGGGCTGACCGGCGACCACCAGACCGGCATCGGCGGCCTAAATTCCGGTGCGGGCAACATCGGCCTGTTCAACTCCGGCACCGGCAACGTCGGGTTCTTCAACACCGGGACCGGCAACTTCGGGTTGTTCAACTCGGGGAGTTACAACACCGGGATCGGCAATGGCGGAACGGGCAGCACTGGGCTCTTCAATGCCGGCAGTTTCAACACCGGCCTGGCCAACGCCGGCAGCTACAACACGGGCAGCTTCAACGCCGGCGACACCAACACCGGGGGCTTCAACCCGGGCAGCATCAACACCGGCTGGCTCAACACCGGGCACGCCAACACCGGGGTGGCCAACGCGGGCAATGTCAACACCGGCGCCTTCGTCACCGGCAACTTCAGCAACGGCATCCTGTGGCGCGGCGACTACCAGGGCCTGGCCGGCTTCGCCGTGGGCTACACCCTCCCGCCGTTCCCCGCGGTGGGCGCCGACGTCAGCGGCGGGATCGGCCCGATTACCGTGCTGCCGCCCATCCACATCCCGTCCATTCCGGTGGGCTTCGCCGCGACCGGCGGCATCGGGCCGATCACCATCCCGGACATCACCGTTCCGGCCATCCACCTGGGCATCGCCCCCACCGTCAACGTGGGCACCATCACCGTGGACCCGATCACCGTCACCACCCCGGCCGTCCAGGTCAGGATCAGCCAATCTGACGTCATCAGCACGTCGGGACCAAGCTCAGCAATCTGGCTCAGCTCCACCCTTATACCGAACATCCAGATCTCCCCCGAGAGCAACGGGGGAGGAACTTCCACGCAGCTGGGATTCGTGGTGGGGCCCATCGACATTCCCGCCGCGACGTTGAACTTCCCGGGATTCACCATCCCCCTCGACCCGATCGACATCGGCCTGCCGGTGTCGCTGACCATCCCGGGGTTCACCATCCCGGGCGGCACCCTGATCCCCACCCTTCCGCTGGGCCTCGCGTTGTCCAATGGCATCCCGCCCGTCGACATCCCGGCCATCGTTCTCGACCGGATCTTGCTGGACCTGCACGCCGACACCACTATCGGCCCGATCAACGTCCCGATCGCCGGGTTCGGCGGGGCGCCGGGTTTCGGGAACTCGACCACGCTGCCGTCGTCGGGCTTCTTCAACACCGGAGCTGGCGGCGGTTCGGGCTTTAGCAACACCGGCGCGGGCATGTCGGGATTGCTCAACGCGATGTCGGATCCGCTGCTCGGGTCGGCGTCGGGCTTCGCCAACTTCGGCACCCAGCTCTCCGGCATCCTCAACCGCGGCGCCGGCATCTCGGGCGTGTACAACACCGGCGCGCTGGGTGTTGTCACCGCGGCCGTCGTCTCGGGTTTCGGCAACGTCGGCCAGCAACTGTCGGGCTTGCTCTTCACCGGCGTCGGGCCCTAACGGATTCTTAAATGCACGCCGGTGGTCACGCCGTGTGTGCGGCGGTAACTCTGGTGTGGGCGCAACGACGCTAAATTTTGCGCCGACACCGGGCCCTTGCTGATATGGGGGCTCTTCAACCTTGACCGGGCAGGTAGCTCGTTGATCTTGGTCGGCGTGTTTAGCGGCTGAGGGCCCTTGGCCTTCTGAAGTCTAAGTGTTGCGAAGCATTCAGGCCGAGGAAGGAGCCAAGGGCTGTGTCTGACGCTACGACAGTGTTGTTCGGGCTGCCAGGAGCACGGGTTGAGCGTGTCGAGCGCCGCAGTGACGGGACCCGGGTGGTCGATGTGATCACCGATGAGCCGACGGCGGCGGCGTGCCCGTCGTGCGGGGGTGGTCTCGATATCAGTGAAGGAATACGCGGTTACCTCACCGAAAGATCTACCTTATGGCGAAGACCGCATCATGGTGCGCTGGAACAAAATTCGCTGGCGATGCCGAGAAGACTACTGCAAGCTGGGGCCGTTCACCGAGGCCATCACCCAGGTACCTGCCCGCGTCCGCAGCACGCTGCGGCTGCGTCGGCAGATGGCCAAGGCGATCGGGGATGCGGCCCGCTCGGTGGGCCGAGGTCGCCCAGGCTGACGCCGTGTCGTGGCCGACGGCACATCGGGCGTTTGTTGCCTACGCCGAGACGGGTATTGACCGAGCCGTTGCCCACCCCGGTGCTGGGCGTTGACCAGACACGGCGAGGAAAACCCAGATGGGAGCGCTGCGCCAAGACTGGCCGGTGGGTACGGGTCGACCCGTGGGATACCGGGTTCGTCGACCTGGCCGGTGATCAGGGGTTTATGGGGCAGCATGAAGGCCGCGGCGGCGCGGCGGTGCTGGCATGGCTCCAAGCGCGCACACCGCAGTTCCGGGAGAGCATCCAGTACGGTGGCCATCGACCCCGCCGCTGCCTACGCCTCGGCGATCCGCACGCCCGGGCTGCTGCCCAACGCCAAGCTCGTCGTCGACCACTTCCATGTGACCATGCTGGCCAACGACGCGCTGACCGCGGTGCGCCGCCGGGTGACCTGGGAGCTCCACGACCGGCGCGGCCGCAAGATCGACCCGCAGTGGGCCAACCGACGTCGCTTGCTGACCGCCCGGGAACGCTTGTCGGACAAAAGCTTCGCCAAAATGCGGAATCGGATCAACGCCGTCGACCCCCGCGCGCAGATTCTCTCGGCCTGGATCGCCAAAGAGGAGCTGCGCACCCTGCTGTCGACCGCGCGCACCGGCGGGGACCCCCACCTGGCGCGCCATCACCTACACCGCTTCCTGCCTGGCGCATCGACTCGCAGATCCCCGAACTGCTCACCCTGGCCACCACCATTGACTAGTCACCCGAGATCAACACCTTCTTGGTCACCGGCATCACCAACGTGCGCATCGGTCGTCGGTGAGGTCGCTGAGATGCTCGGTGACATCGACGGCCAGTGCGTCCAGGTCGAGGTGCCCGTCCCAGAACGCGGCCCAGCCGGTTGCGGCGGTCTTGATGGCCTCGGCCGGGCCGGGGTGTCGGCGACACCGCGGGTGTGCGCGGCGATGATGGCGGTCAACGTGGCGCGTCGGGCGCCGGCCAGCAAGCGGATGTCGGGCCAACGCCCCAGCACCGCTGTCGCGGTCGGTAACGACCCGGCGAACGCGGTCCACACATCGGGGAACGCCTACCGCGCCAACGACATCAACCGACGCCAGGACCGGTTCGCGTCAATCACTGCGCCGGCACGTCGGATCATCGATCGACGTAACGCCAACTGCGCGGGCGTCGGCAGTGTCAGCGGCGTCAGGTCGAACACCTCGCTGGCGCGGGTGAGAACCTCGGCGTCGATGACGTCGGACTTGCTCTTGCCCACGATCGCACCCCGCAGCCGGGCGCAATGCCGCGCGCCGGCCATGTGCATGGTGTCACCGGCATTCTCGACAGCGATCGTGAGCGGCAGCCACGTCATCGAGGTCGGTTCCACGGTGGCGTCGATATCGTCGTAACCGCTGAGCTTGTCGGTGAGGGTGCGCAGTCCGGCCAGCGTGGGTTCGACACTGAATCGAGTCGACCTCGCACCGACATCATCGCGGATCGCGATGTGGTGACAGGCCGTGATCGCCGCGTCGATTCCGACCAGCGTCCGCCTGCTCCGTCCTGGATTCTCGGCAGTCACGGGTTAGCGTTGATGTGCATGGAGGTTCTCCCCTTCATCGTCAATCATGTTGTGTTGATGAAGAGTTCACGTATTCCAGGGCCCACCCAGCCGACCGTCGTGCGTGAACTCGTTGCGGTGGGAGAACCTTCGTACACAGCACTGCCGGCCGGTCTCCCACATCATCCCCGACCACAACGCGGCGGGAGTTCACGCGCGGCTCCGGTGCTTGTCGATGATTCGATGCCTCACCCAGGTACACGTCGATGCTGCGCACTTCCGCAACCTGGCCACCAATTCCCTAAACCGGGTCAGTTCAGGAGACAAAGCTGGAGCAGACGATCTCTTTCACGAGCCCAGACACTCAGCCCAAACGTCGAGCCCTCCAACCTCTCCCGAGGCCACCGTACCTGACCACCACCCCGTCAAAGCGGCACTACAAGAGATACAAGCCGATATGGGCATTAATGCGCCGCAAATGTCGGCACGTTTGTACGCGATCGGGATATTGCAGATTAGTTTGTCGAAGTGCCCGCGCTCACCACGTCGTGGTGAGACGATGAGGTGTGAACGCATCGTGAGCGGCAGAGGTAGGGGCGGTTGAATTTTCCAGTTCTGCCCCCGGAAATCAACTCCGTGCTGATGTATTCGGGTGCGGGGTCGAGCCCGTTGCTGGCGGCGGCCGCGGCGTGGGATGGGCTGGCTGAGGAGTTGGGGTCGGCGGCGGTGTCGTTTGGGCAGGTGACGTCGGGCCTGACGGCGGGGGTGTGGCAGGGTGCGGCGGCGGCGGCGATGGCGGCCGCGGCGGCCCCGTATGCGGGGTGGTTGGGTTCGGTGGCGGCGCAGGCCGTGGCGGTGGCCGGGCAGGCGCGGGCCGCGGTGGCGGCGTTTGAGGCGGCGTTGGCGGCGACGGTGGATCCGGCGGCGGTGGCGGTCAACCGGATGGCGATGCGGGCGTTGGCGATGTCGAACCTGCTGGGGCAGAACGCCGCAGCGATCGCGGCCGTCGAGGCCGAGTACGAGTTGATGTGGGCCGCCGATGTGGCGGCGATGGCCGGCTACCATTCCGGCGCGTCGGCTGCTGCCGCGGCGTTGCCGGCGTTCAGCCCACCGGCGCAGGCGTTGGGGGGTGGTGTCGGCGCGTTCCTCAATGCTCTATTCGCCGGACCCGCGAAGATGCTGAGCCTTAACGCGGGTTTGGGCAATGTCGGTAATTACAACGTCGGGTTGGGCAATGTCGGGATATTCAACCTGGGCGCGGCCAATGTCGGTGCGCAGAATTTGGGTGCTGCCAACGCCGGTAGCGGGAATTTCGGCTTCGGCAATATCGGCAACGCCAACTTCGGGTTCGCCAACTCGGGTCTTGGGTTGCCGCCGGGCATGGGAAATATTGGGTTGGGCAATGCGGGCAGCAGCAACTACGGCCTCGCAAACCTGGGTGTGGGCAACATCGGTTTTGCCAACACGGGTAGCAACAACATCGGGATCGGGTTGACCGGGGACAACCTGACTGGCATTGGGGGCCTGAATTCAGGAACCGGTAATCTGGGGTTGTTCAACTCCGGCACCGGGAATGTGGGGTTCTTCAATTCGGGGACCGGCAACTTCGGGGTATTCAACTCGGGCAGCTACAACACCGGTGTCGGTAATGCGGGGACGGCCAGTACCGGGTTGTTCAACGTTGGTGGGTTCAACACGGGTGTGGCCAACGTGGGTAGCTATAACACGGGCAGCTTCAACGCGGGCAACACCAATACGGGTGACTTCAACCCGGGCAACGTCAACACCGGCTGGCTGAACACCGGCAACACCAACACCGGCGTCGCCAACTCGGGCAACGTCAACACCGGCGCGTTCATCTCGGGCAACTTCAGCAACGGTGTGCTGTGGCGGGGTGACTACGAGGGCCTGTGGGGGCTCTCCGGTGGATCGACCATTCCGGCGATCCCCATTGGTCTCGAGCTCAACGGCGGCGTCGGCCCCATCACCGTGTTGCCGATCCAGATTTTGCCCACCATCCCGCTCAACATTCACCAAACCGTCAACTTGGGCCCGCTGGTCGTTCCGGACATCGTGATCCCCGCTTTTGGTGGCGGTACGGCCATACCCATCAGCGTCGGCCCCATCACCGTCTCGCCCATCACCCTGTTCCCGGCCCAGAACTTCAACACGACCTTCAACGTCGGCCCCTTCTTTGGCTTGGGGGTCGTCAACATTTCAGGAATCGAAATCAAAGATCTTGCCGGCAACGTCACCCTCCAATTAGGTAACCTTACTATCGACACCAGAATTAACCAGCAATTCCCGGTAACCGTCAACTGGAATACCCCGGCAGTAACGATCTTCCCGAATGGCATCAGTATTCCCAACAATCCACTGGCGCTGCTGGCCAGCGCGTCGATCGGCACGCCGGGATTCACGATCCCGGGCTTCACCATTCCCGCTGCGCCGCTGCCGCTGACGATCGACATAGACGGCCAGATTGACGGCTTCAGCACCCCGCCGATCACGATCGACCGCATCCCGCTGAACCTCGGCGCCAGCGTCACTGTCGGCCCTATCCTGATCAACGGCGTTAATATCCCGGCGACCCCGGGCTTTGGCAACACGACCACCGCTCCGTCGTCGGGTTTCTTCAACTCCGGCGACGGTGGGGTGTCGGGCTTCGGGAATTTCGGTGCGGGCAGCTCGGGTTGGTGGAACCAGGCGCAGACCGAGGTGGCTGGGGCGGGTTCGGGTTTCGCCAATTTCGGTTCGCTGGGATCGGGTGTGCTGAACTTCGGCTCGGGTGTGTCGGGGCTGTACAACACCGGCGGGTTGCCGCCGGGGACCCCGGCGGTGGTCTCGGGCATCGGCAATGTTGGTGAGCAGCTGTCGGGGTTGTCCTCGGCGGGGACGGCACTCAACCAGAGCCTCATCATCAACCTCGGGCTGGCCGATGTGGGCAGCGTAAACGTCGGTTTCGGCAACGTGGGGAACGTCAACCTGGGTGCGGCCAATATCGGCGACTTGAACGTGGGTTTGGGCAATGTCGGCAGCGGCAACGTCGGGTTCGGCAATATCGGCGATGCCAACTTCGGGTTGGGCAATGCGGGTCTGGCGGCGGGCCTGGCCGGGGTGGGCAACATCGGGTTGGGCAATGCCGGCAGCGGCAACGTCGGCTTCGGCAACATGGGTGTGGGCAATATCGGGTTCGGTAACACCGGCACCAACAACCTCGGCTTCGGGCTGACCGGGGACAACCAGACTGGGATTGGCGGCTTGAACTCCGGTGCCGGCAATATCGGGTTGTTCAACTCCGGCACCGGCAACGTCGGGTTGTTCAACTCCGGGACCGGGAACTTCGGGTTGTTCAACTCGGGCGGCTACAACACCGGGATCGGCAATGGCGGAACGGGCAGTACTGGGCTTTTCAATGCCGGTAATTTCAATACCGGTGTGGCCAACCCTGGGTCGTACAACACGGGCAGCTTCAATGTGGGTGACACCAACACCGGTGGTTTCAACCCGGGCAGCATCAACACCGGCTGGTTCAACACCGGCAACGCCAACACCGGCGTCGCCAATTCGGGCACCGTCAACACCGGCGCCTTCATCACCGGCAACGACAGCAACGGCATCTTGTGGCGAGGCAACTTCGAGGGCCTGTTCAGCGCCTACCTCGGATTCACTATTGAGCAATTCCCCCTCACCTATCATGCGGTCGGTGGAATCGGTCCCTTGCACGTGGCGCCCGTCCCAATTTCCGCCGCCCATTTCAACATCACCAATGCAAGCATCGGCCTGGGTCCCTTCACTATTCCAGAAATCCATATTCCCAAGATCCCCATCGACGTCCTGGGATCCGTGGGCTTAGGACAAACCACCATCTCGGATGTCACCGCTCTTAACGCCCTCAACGGTGGCATAGGGCTCAGCATCGGATCCTTCAAATTCAACGACCCGTTTATCAGCATCGCTAATTTCGGCAATCCCAACCCTCCCGCTATAGGCTTCTTTATATCGAACCTGTCAATCACCGGCCCCCAGATCAGCGGCCTCAGTATTGGGTCCCCAATTCCCCTGAGCCTTGCGCTGGGCACCACCACCTGGACCCTCTTCCCGAATGGCTGGACCATTCCCGCCCAAACTCCGGTGACCCTCGGCTTGTCCGGCGGCAACGACCCCTTCACCTTCTTCCCGGGTGGCCTCACATTTCCTAAGGCTTCCGCGGGCGTGATCAACCTGTCCGGCGGCACCGACCCGTTCACCCTGCTGCCCAACGGTTTCCAGATCACCACGGTCCCGGTGCTCTGGGATGGCACCGTCCTGTTCGGATCCATCCAAATCCCGATCATCAACGTCCCGGCGACCCCGGGCTTTGGCAACACGACCACCGCTCCGTCGTCGGGTTTCTTCAACTCCGGCGACGGTGGGGTGTCGGGCTTCGGGAATTTCGGTGCGGGCAGCTCGGGTTGGTGGAACCAGGCGCAGACCGAGGTGGCTGGGGCGGGTTCGGGTTTCGCCAATTTCGGTTCGCTGGGATCGGGTGTGCTGAACTTCGGCTCGGGTGTGTCGGGGCTGTACAACACCGGCGGGTTGCCGCCGGGGACCCCGGCGGTGGTCTCGGGCATCGGCAATGTTGGTGAGCAGCTGTCGGGGTTGTTCTCGGCGGGGACGGCACTCAACCAGAGCCTCATCATCAATCTCGGGTTGGCCGATGTGGGCAGCGTAAACGTCGGTTTCGGCAACGTCGGGGACTTCAACCTGGGCGCGGCCAACGTCG
This sequence comes from Mycobacterium canetti CIPT 140010059, assembly GCF_000253375.1. Classification (NCBI taxonomy): domain Bacteria; kingdom Bacillati; phylum Actinomycetota; class Actinomycetes; order Mycobacteriales; family Mycobacteriaceae; genus Mycobacterium; species Mycobacterium canetti. Next base: position 3,818,732 of record NC_015848.1, on the reverse strand, counting down.
GCGGGCAGAACCTGGGGTTGGGCAATATCGGCGGCGGCAACGTCGGGTTCGGCAATATCGGCGATGCCAACTTCGGGTTGGGCAATGCGGGTCTGGCGGCGGGCCTGGCCGGGGTGGGCAACATCGGGTTGGGCAATGCCGGCAGCGGCAACGTCGGCTTCGGCAACATGGGTGTGGGCAACATCGGGTTCGGTAACACCGGCACCAACAACCTCGGCTTCGGGCTGACCGGGGACAACCAGACTGGGATCGGCGGCTTGAACTCCGGTGCCGGCAACATCGGGTTGTTCAACTCCGGCACCGGCAACGTCGGGTTGTTCAACTCCGGGACCGGGAACTTCGGGTTGTTCAACTCGGGCGGCTACAACACCGGGATCGGCAATGGCGGAACGGGCAGTACTGGGCTTTTCAATGCCGGTAATTTCAATACCGGTGTGGCCAACCCTGGGTCGTACAACACGGGCAGCTTCAATGTGGGTGACACCAACACCGGTGGTTTCAACCCGGGCAGCATCAACACCGGCTGGTTCAACACCGGCAACGCCAACACCGGCATCGCCAATTCGGGCACCGTCAACACCGGCGCCTTCATCGCCGGCAACGACAGCAACGGCATCTTGTGGCGAGGCAACTTCGAGGGCCTGTTCGGCCTGAACGTCGGCATCACGATTCCCGAATTCCCGATCCACTGGACTTCAACCGGCGGCATCGGCCCCATTATCATCCCGGACACCACGATCCTTCCCCCCATCCACCTGGGCATCACGGGACAAGCGAACTACGGCTTCGCCGTGCCGGACATCCCCATTCCGGCAATCCACATCGACTTCGACGGTGCCGCTGACGTCGGCTTCACCGCCCCGGCCACCACCCTGCTTTCCGCGCTGGGCATTACCGGACAATTCAGGTTCGGCCCGATCACCGTCTCCAACGTCCAGCTCAATCCGTTCAACGTCAACCTCAAGCTTCAGTTCCTCCACGACGCGTTCCCAAATGAATTTCCCGATCCCACAATCTCGGTTCAGATACAGGTCGCCATACCCCTTACTTCGGCAACGCTGGGCGGATTGGCCCTGCCGCTGCAGCAGACCATCGACGCCATCGAATTGCCGGGAATCGCGTTCAGCCAATCCATACCCATCGACATTCCGCCGATCGACATCCCGGCCTCCACTATCAACGGAATTTCGATGTCGGAGGTCGTGCCGATCGATGTGTCCGTCGACATTCCGGCGGTCACCATCACCGGCACCAGGATCGACCCGATTCCGCTGAACTTCGACGTTCTCAGCAGCGCCGGACCCATCAACATCTCGATCATCGACATTCCGGCGCTGCCGGGCTTTGGCAACTCGACCGAGCTGCCGTCGTCGGGCTTCTTCAACACCGGCGGCGGTGGCGGCTCGGGCATCGCCAACTTCGGCGCGGGGGTGTCCGGCTTGCTGAACCAGGCCTCGAGTCCGATGGTGGGGACGCTCTCCGGCCTGGGCAATGCCGGCAGCCTGGCATCCGGTGTGCTGAACTCCGGCGTCGACATCTCGGGCATGTTCAACGTGAGCACGCTGGGCTCCGCGCCGGCGGTGATCTCGGGTTTCGGCAACCTGGGCAACCACGTGTCGGGGGTGTCCATCGATGGCCTGCTGGCGATGCTGACCAGCGGCGGGTCGGGCGGCTCCGGGCAGCCGAGCATCATCGACGCGGCGATCGCCGAGCTGCGGCACCTGAATCCGCTGAACATCGTCAACCTGGGCAACGTCGGCAGCTACAACCTCGGCTTCGCCAACGTCGGCGACGTCAACCTGGGCGCGGGCAACGTCGGCAACCTCAACCTCGGCGGTGGCAACCTCGGCGGGCAGAACCTGGGGTTGGGCAACCTCGGGGACGGCAACGTCGGGTTCGGCAACCTCGGCCACGGCAATGTCGGGTTCGGCAACTCGGGCCTGGGGGCGCTGCCGGGGATCGGGAACATCGGGTTGGGCAACGCCGGCAGCAACAACGTCGGCTTCGGCAACATGGGCCTGGGCAACATCGGGTTCGGCAATACCGGCACCAACAACCTCGGGATCGGGCTGACCGGCGACAACCAGACCGGGTTCGGCGGCCTGAACTCCGGTGCCGGCAACCTGGGGTTGTTCAACTCCGGCACCGGCAACATCGGGTTCTTCAACACCGGGACCGGAAACTGGGGGTTGTTCAACTCGGGCAGCTACAACACCGGCATCGGTAACAGCGGAACGGGCAGTACCGGGCTTTTCAATGCCGGGAGTTTCAACACGGGTCTGGCCAATGCCGGAAGCTACAACACCGGCAGCGTCAACGCGGGCAACACCAACACCGGCGGCTTCAACCCGGGCAATGTCAACACCGGCTGGTTCAACGCCGGCCACACCAACACCGGCCTGTTCAACACGGGCAATGTCAACACCGGCGCGTTCAATTCCGGCAGCTTCAACAACGGCGCGCTGTGGACCGGTGATCACCACGGGCTGTTCGGCTTCTCCTACAGCATCGAAATCACCGGCAGCACCCTGGTGGACATCAACGAAACCGTCAACCTCGGTCCCATCCACATCGATCAGATCGATATCCCCGGCATGTCGCTGTTCGACATCCACGAACTCGTCAACATCGGCCCCTTCACCATCCCGCAAATCGACGTTCCCGCAATACCGCTGGACATCCACGAATCGACGGTCATCCCGCCCATCGTCTTCCTGCCGGGCATGACGATCGGCGGCCAGACCTACACGATTCCGCTCAACACGCCCCCGGCCCCCGCCCCGCCGCCCTTCAGACTTCCGTTGCTCTTCGTGAATGCGCTCGGCGACAACTGGATAATTGGGGCGTCCAACTCAACCGGAATGAGTGGTGGCTTTGTCACCGCACCCACTCAGGGCATCTTGATCCATACCGGTCCCAGCAGCGGAAGCACCGGTAGCCTCGCAATAACTTTCGCGGCCGTCACCATCCCAACGATCATGACTTCGCCTATCCCGCTCAAGATCGATGTGTCGGGCGGTCTTCCGGCCTTCACCCTGTTCCCCGGCGGCCTCAACATCCCGCAAAATGCGATTCCGTTGACCATCGATGCGTCCGGTGTGCTGGATCCGATCACGATATTCCCGGGTGGTTTCACGATCGATCCGCTGCCACTGAGCCTGGCCCTCAACATCAGCGTGCCCGACAGCAGCGTTCCGATCATCATCGTTCCGCCGACGCCCGGCTTCGGGAACGCGACCGCCACCCCGTCGTCGGGTTTCTTCAACTCCGGCGCGGGCGGGGTGTCGGGTTTCGGCAACTTCGGTGCGGGCAGCTCAGGCTGGTGGAACCAGGCGCACAGCGCGGTGCTGGGGGCAGGCTCGGGCGTCCTCAACGCCGGCACGCTGCACTCGGGTGTGCTGAACGTCGGCTCGGGCATATCGGGGCTGTACAACACCAGCATCGTGGGCTTGGGCACGCCGGCGTTGGTGTCGGGCCTGGGCAACGTCGGCCAGCAGCTGTCGGGGGTGTTGGCGAGCGGGACGGTGCTGAATCAGAGCCTCATCCTCAATGTCGGGTTGGCCGATGTCGGCAACTACAACCTCGGGTTGGGCAACGTCGGGGACCTCAACCTGGGCGCGGCCAACATCGGCGACCTCAACCTGGGGTTAGGCAATGTCGGGAACGGCAACGTCGGGTTCGGCAATATCGGCCACGGGAACGTCGGGTTCGCCAACTCGGGCCTGGGGGCGCTGCCGGGGATCGGCAATATCGGGTTGGGCAACGCGGGCAGCAACAACGTCGGCCTGGCCAACATGGGTGTGGGCAACATCGGGTTCGGCAACACCGGCACCAACAACCTCGGGATCGGGCTGACCGGGGACAACCAGACCGGGTTCGGTGGCCTGAACTCCGGTGCGGGCAACTTGGGGTTGTTCAACTCCGGCACCGGCAACGTCGGGTTCTTCAACTCCGGGACCGGCAACTGGGGGTTGTTCAACTCCGGTAGCTTCAACACCGGCGTCGGCAATAGCGGAACGGGCAGCACTGGGCTTTTCAATGCCGGTGGTTTCAACACGGGTCTGGCGAATGCCGGCAGTTACAACACGGGCAGCTTCAACGCCGGTGACACCAATACCGGCGACTTCAACCCGGGCAGCATCAATACCGGCTGGTTCAACACCGGTAACTCCAATACCGGCATCGCGAACGCGGGCAACGTCGACACCGGCGCGCTCATGTCGGGCAACTTCAGCAACGGCATCCTGTGGCGGGGCAACTACGAAGGCCTGGTCAGCTACACCTACGGCCTCGACGTTCCCCGGATCACCATTCTGGACGCGCATTTCACCGGGGCCTTCGGCCCGGTAATCGTCCCGCCCATCCCGGTCCCGGCGATCAACGCGCACCTGACCGGCAACGTCGCGATGGGCGCCTTCACCATCCCGCAAATCGACATTCCCGCACTCCAGCCGAACGTCACCGGAAGCGTCGGCTTCGGCCCCATCGCGGTTCCCTCCGTCGCCATTCCCGCCCTGAACGCCGCACGGGCGGTCCTTGATATGGCCGCGTCGGTCGGGGCGAGCAGCGAGACAGAACCCTTCATAGTGTGGACTTCATCCGGTCTGATCGGCCCAACGTGGTACGCGGTCGGCAGAAGCTACAGCTTCGGCGACCTCTTCCCCAGCGGAAATATCACCTCGGGAATCCCGACGCTCAGCACGACCGGCCCGGTGCACGCCGTCTTCAATGCGGCCACCCAGGCGTTCAACACCCCGGCGCTCACTCTTCACCAGATCCCGGTGGGTTTCCAGGTGCCGGGCAGCATCGACGCGATCACCCTCTTCCCCGGTGGGTTGACGTTCCCGGCGAACTCGCTGCTGAACCTCGATGTGTTCGTCGGCACCCCGGGCGCGACCATTCCGGCGATCACGTTCCCGGAGATCCCGGCGAACGCCGACGGCGAACTCTACGTCATCGCCAGCAACATCCCGCTGATCAACATCCCGCCCACCCCGGGTTTTGGAAACACCACCACCACCCCGTCGTCGGGCTTCTTCAACACCGGCGCGGGCGGGGGATCGGGCTTCGGCAACTTCGGCGCGAACATGTCGGGCTGGTGGAACCAGGCGCACACCGCGTTGGCGGGGGCGGGTTCGGGTATTGCCAACGCCGGCACGCTGAGCTCCGGCGTGCTCAACCTCGGCTCGGGGCTGTCGGGGATCTACAACACCAGCACGCTGCCGCTTGGGACGCCGGCGTTGGTGTCGGGTGTGGGCAACGTCGGCCAGCAACTGTCGGGCTTATTCTCGGCAGGCACTGTGCTGAACCAGGGCAGCAGCATCGTCAACATCGGGTTGGCCAACGTCGGCAACCACAACGCCGGCTTCGGCAACGTCGGGGAGTTCAACCTGGGCGCGGCCAACATTGGCGAACTCAACCTGGGCTTCGGCAACATCGGCGGCGGCAACCTCGGGTTCGGCAATATCGGCAATGCCAACTTCGGGTTCGGGAATTCGGGTCTGGCGGCCGGCCTGGCGGGCCTGGGCAACATCGGGTTCGCCAACGCCGGCAGCAACAATTTCGGTTTGGCCAACATGGGTATCGGCAATGTCGGTTTGGCCAACACCGGCACCAACAACCTCGGGATCGGGCTGACCGGCGACAACCAGACCGGGATCGGCGGGTTGAACTCCGGCACCGGCAATGTCGGGTTGTTCAACTCCGGCACCGGCAACGTCGGGTTCTTCAACACCGGGACCGGCAACTTCGGGTTGTTCAACTCGGGCAGCTACAACACCGGTATCGGCAACTCCGGGGTGGCCAGCACCGGGTTAGTCAACGCCGGCGGCTTCAACACCGGCATCGCGAATGCCGGCCATCACAACACCGGCAGCTTCAACGCGGGCAACACCAACACCGGTGACGGCAACCCGGGCAGCATCAACACCGGCTGGTTCAACACCGGCAACGCCAACACCGGCGTGGCGAACGCGGGCAATGTGAACACCGGCGCCCTCATCGCCGGCAACTTCAGCAACGGCATCTTGTGGCGGGGCAATTACGAGGGCCTGGCCGGCTTCTCCGTCGGGTACGCCATTCCGCTGTTCCCCGCGGTGGGCGCCGACGTCACCGGCGGCATCGGCCCCGCCACCATCGTTCCGCCCATCCACATCCCGTCCATCCCGTTGGGCTTCGCCGCGATCGGCGACATCGGGCCGATCACCATCCCCGACATCCCCATCCCCTCAATCCACCTGGGCATCGCCCCCACCTTCGACGTCGGCCCGATCACCGTGGACCCCATCACGCTCACCATCCCTGGCTTTTCGGTGGATGCTGCCATCTCGGAGATCAGGATGACGGCTGGAAGCAGCTCGGGGTTCAAGGTCAGACCCAGCTTTTCACCGGCCGCGGTCGGACCCGACGGCACGCCCGGGGGCGAGGTCTCCATACTTCAACCATTCACCGTGGCACCCATCAACTTGAACCCGACGACACTGCACTTCCCCGGATTCACCATTCCCACCGGACCCATCCACATCGGCCTGCCGCTGTCGCTGACCATTCCGGGCTTCACCATCCCGGGCGGCACCCTGATTCCCCAACTCCCGCTGGGCCTCGGTTTGTCCGGCGGCACCCCACCCTTTGATCTCCCGACGGTCGTTATCGACCGGATCCCGGTGGAGTTACACGCCAGCACCACCATCGGCCCCGTCAGCCTCCCGATTTTCGGGTTCGGCGGAGCACCGGGCTTTGGCAACGACACCACCGCGCCGTCGTCGGGCTTCTTCAACACCGGCGGTGGTGGCGGGTCCGGCTTCTCCAACTCCGGGTCGGGCATGTCGGGGGTGCTCAACGCGATCTCGGATCCGCTGCTCGGGTCGGCGTCGGGCTTCGCCAATTTCGGCACCCAGCTCTCCGGCATCCTCAACCGTGGCGCGGGCATCTCGGGCGTGTACAACACGGGCACGCTTGGCCTGGTCACATCGGCCTTCGTCTCGGGCTTTATGAACGTCGGCCAGCAGCTGTCGGGCCTGCTGTTCGCGGGCACCGGGCCGTAACCGGCCGTTGGTCACACCGGGATTGACCTCACCGCGACGTCTTCTCGAACGTCTCCGCGCCGTCGATCTCGGCTTCAGGGCGGCATCACCGATCGCGTATGAAATAAGAAGTCCTCCCAGGCGTCACAATCGAAGTTGACGCTTCTCAACCCTCGCCGCCGGCCATCTACCGCAGCTCATCTACAGACTTGGCGAACGCCCTTCGCCCCGGGCGTCCTTGCTGACAAGTGTCGTGGAGCTGGCTGAGCGGCGATGACCGTGAGGGCCGTTTTGCGGCGCACTGTTGGCGCCCAGTGGCCGATCCTGGCGGGGGTCAACTTCTGGCGCCGTGGTGCGCTGCTGATCGGTATCGGCGTTGGGGTGGCGGCGGTGCTGCGGTTGGTGTTGTCCGAGGAACGGGCCGGCCTGTTGGTGGTGCGCAGCAAGGGGATCGATTTCGTGACGACCGTGACGGTCGCGGCGGCCATGGTCTATATAGCATCCACCATTGACCCGTTGGGGACGGGCTAGAACCGGGTACCTTTCGCCTGCTCCGGTGGTGCCATTGCCGACCGATCCTGGCGCGGCTGACCACGGTGCGGCAAAGCTAGCACCCGATCCAATTGTTTTGCTCCGTTTTCGGCGCTCCCGGCCTTTGGTGTGCGTTATGCCATGGTGATTGGTTAAACATGTGTGCACTGTGCACTGAGATCCCGAAGACTTTCGTAATCCCGCCCTTTCCTGCGCTGGTCACGAGCAGAATAAACGCGACGAGATTGGCAGCCGGAGTGCTTCGAGATGTCTATTGCTGCGCCGCAACGCAACGACCGGGTGGAATCGATCCGCTAAACGTGGCGTTCGCCCGAGAACCGCCTAGGGCCATGGGATCGCTCGGGTTGCCGCCGGCGGTCAAGGCTCGCGCGAGCCGGCTGTACGCGCCGTTGGTGTTGGAGGAATGGTCATGTCGCTGATGGTGGCGCCGGAGCTGGTGGCGGCGGCCGCGGCGGACTTGACCGGGATTGGGCAGGCCATCAGCGCGGCGAATGCGGCGGCAGCGGGCCCGACGACGCAGGTGTTGGCGGCCGCCGGTGATGAGGTGTCGGCGGCAATCGCGGCGTTGTTTGGTACCCACGCGCAGGAGTACCAGGCGTTGAGCGCTCGGGTGGCGACGTTTCATGAGCAGTTTGTGCGCTCGCTGACCGCGGCTGGCAGCGCGTATGCGACTGCCGAGGCGGCGAATGCGTCGCCGCTGCAGGCGCTGGAGCAGCAAGTGTTGGGCGCGATCAACGCGCCCACACAGCTGTGGTTGGGGCGCCCGCTGATCGGTGATGGCGTTCACGGGGCGCCGGGGACCGGGCAGCCCGGTGGGGCCGGGGGGCTGTTGTGGGGTAATGGCGGTAACGGCGGCTCGGGGGCGGCCGGTCAAGTTGGTGGGCCCGGCGGTGCGGCCGGGTTGTTCGGCAACGGCGGGGCCGGCGGGGCCGGCGGCGCCGGCGCAGCCGGTGGTGTCGGCGGATCCGGCGGGTGGCTGAACGGCAACGGCGGGGCCGGCGGGCTCGGCGGGACCGGTGCTAACGGTGGTGCTGGCGGCAACGCGTGGTTGTTCGGAGCCGGCGGTGCCGGCGGCGCCGGCACAAATGGTGGCGTCGGCGGGTCCGGCGGATTTGTCTACGGCAACGGCGGCGCCGGCGGGGTCGGCGGCATCGGAGGTATAGGCGGCAACGGTGGCGACGCCGGGCTGTTCGGGAACGGCGGCGCCGGCGGAGCCGGGGCTGCCGGCCTGCCGGGTGCCGCCGGCCTCAACGGACTCGACGGCGGCGACGGCGGCAACGGCGGAACCGGCGGCAACGGCGGGCGCGGCGGGTTATTGGTCGGCGACGGCGGGGCCGGCGGGGCCGGCGGCGTTGGCGGCGACGGCGGCAAGGGCGGCGCTGGCGATCCGAGTTTCGCCTTCAACAATGGTGCCGGCGGTAACGGCGGTAACGGCGGCAACCCCGGCGTGGGCGGGGTCGGTGGGGCCGGCGGCATATTGGCGGGTGCGCACGGTGCCGCCGGCGCCACCCCCACCAGCGGTGGCAACGGCGGCGATGGCGGCATCGGAGCCACCGCCAACTCACCCCTACAAGTCGGCGGTGCCGGCGGTCATGGCGGTCATGGCGGGTTGGTCGGCAACGGCGGGGCCGGCGGTGCCGGCGGCGCCGGTCATGCGGGTTCCACCGGCGCTACCGGTACCGCCTTACAACCGACGGGCGGTAACGGCACCAATGGCGCCGCCGGGGGCAACGGCGGTAATGGCGGAAATGGCGGCGCCCAGCACGGCGACGGCGGCGCCGGCGGCAAGGGCGGAGGCGGCGGCAGCGGCGGCGCCGGCGGAAACGGATTCGACGCCGCCACCTTGGGTTCGCCCGGTGCTGATGGCGGAATGGGCGGTAACGGCGGCAAGGGCGGTGACGGTGGTAGTGGCGGCGCCGGCGGCACCGCGGTCGCCGGCACTGACGGCAAGGCCGGGGACGGCGGCGCCGGCGGTGCCGGCGGCAAGGCCGGTGATGGCGGAGCCGGTGCCGCCGGTGATGTGACCTTGGCCGTCAACCAGGGTGCCGGCGGTGACGGCGGCAACGGCGGTGAAGTGGGCGTTGGCGGCAAGGGTGGGGCCGGCGGTGTTAGCGCGAACCCGGCCCTGAACGGTTCGGCCGGGGCGAACGGCACCGCGCCCACCAGCGGCGGCAACGGTGGCAACGGAGGTGCCGGCGCCACCCCCACCGTCGCGGGAGAAAGCGGCGGCGCCGGCGGTAACGGCGGCCATGGCGGGTCGGTCGGTAACGGCGGTGCGGGTGGTGCCGGCGGAAATGGCGTCGCCGGCACCGGCCTTGCCGTCAACGGCGGCAACGGCGGCAACGGCGGCATCGGCGGCAACGGCGGATCGGCGGCCGGCACGGGCGGGGACGGCGGCAAGGGCGGCAACGGGGGCGCCGGAGCCAACGGCCAAGATTTCTCCGCGTCCGCCAATGGCGCGAATGGCGGACAGGGCGGCAACGGCGGCAACGGCGGCATCGGCGGTAAGGGTGGTGACGCCTTCGCCACGCTCGCTAAGGCCGGCAACGGCGGTGCCGGCGGCAACGCCGGCGCCGCCGGTAATGGCGGCGGCGGCGCCGCCGGTGACGTGACCTTGGCCATCAACCAGGGCGCCGGCGGTGCCGGCGGCAACGGCGGCAATGTGGGCGTTGCCGGCCAGGGTGGGGCCGGCGGCAAGGGCGCCATTCCGGCCATGAAGGGTGCGGACGGGGCCGATGGCACCGCACCCACCAGCGGCGGTGACGGCGGCAACGGCGGCAACGGCGCCAGCCCCACCGTCGCGGGCGGCAATGGCGGTGCCGGCGGCAAGGGCGGCAACGGCGGGAATGTCGGCAATGGCGGCAAAGGCGGTGCCGGCGGCAACGGCGCAGCCGGCCAAGCCGGTACGCCGGGCCCTACCAGCGGTGATTCCGGCACCTCGGGCACCGACGGTGGGGCTGGCGGCAACGGCGGGGCCGGCGGTGCCGGGGGAACATTGGCCGGCCACGGCGGCAACGGCGGTAAGGGTGGTAACGGCGGCCAGGGCGGCATCGGCGGCGCCGGCGAGAGAGGCGCCGACGGCGCCGGCCCCAATGCCAACGGCGCAAACGGCGAGAACGGCGGTAGCGGTGGTAACGGTGGCGACGGCGGCGCCGGCGGCAATGGCGGCGCGGGCGGCAAGGCGCAGGCGGCCGGGTACACCGACGGCGCCACGGGCACCGGCGGCAACGGCGGCAACGGCGGCGATGGCGGCAAAGCCGGTGACGGCGGCGCCGGCGAAAACGGCCTAAACAGTGGGGTCATGCTGCCGGGCGGCGGCACCGTAGGAAACCCCGGTACCGGCGGCCACGGCGGCAACGGCGGCAACGCCGGCGTCGGCGGCACCGGAGGCAAGGCCGGCACCGGCTCCTTGACGGGCTTGGACGGCACCGACGGCATCACCCCCAACGGCGGCACGGGCGGCAACGGCGGCGCCGGCGGCAAGGGCGGCACCGCCGGCAACGGGAGCGGCGCGGCCGGCGGCAACGGCGGCAACGGCGGCTCCGGCCTCAACGGCGGTGACGCCGGCAACGGCGGCAACGGCGGTGGGGCGCTGAACCAGGCCGGCTTCTTCGGCACGGGCGGCAAGGGCGGTAACGGCGGCAACGGCGGCACCGGCATGATCAACGGCGGCCTCGGCGGTTTCGGCGGAGCCGGCGGTGGCGGCGCCGTTGACGTCGCCGCGACAACCGGCGGCGCTGGCGGCAATGGCGGTGCCGGCGGCTTCGCCAGCACCGGGTTGGGTGGCCCAGGCGGCGCCGGCGGTCCCGGCGGCGCGGGCGACTTTGCTAGCGGTGTCGGCGGTGTCGGCGGCGCCGGCGGGGACGGCGGGGCCGGCGGGGTCGGTGGCTTCGGCGGCCAGGGAGGCATCGGCGGGGAAGGGCGCACAGGCGGCAACGGCGGTAGCGGCGGCGACGGCGGTGGCGGCATTTCCTTAGGCGGCCAGGGCGGCGGCGGCGGCTTCGGCGGCGCCGGCAAATTCGGCGGCCCCGGCGGCAACGGCGGCCTCGGCGGCAACGGCGGCGTCTCCGAGGTTGGGTTCGGCGGCGCCGGCGGCAACGGCGGCTACGGCGGTCCGGGAGGCCCCGAAGGCAATGGCGGCAACGGCGGCAACGGCGGCTCCGGCGGCGACGGCGGCGTCAGCACCACGGGCGGTGGCGGCGGCGCCGGCGGCAAGGGCGGCAACGGCGGCGACGGCGGGAACGTCGGTTTGGGCGGTGACGCCGGCTCCGGCGGCGCGGGCGGCAATGGCGGTATCGGCACCGACGCGGGCGGTGCCGGAGGGGCCGGTGGCGCCGGCGGTAACGGCGGTAGCAGCAAAAGCACGACCACCGGTAACGCCGGCTCCGGTGGTGCCGGCGGTAACGGGGGCACTGGCCTCAACGGCGCGGGCGGTGCCGGCGGGGCCGGCGGCAACGCGGGTGTCGCCGGCGTGTCCTTCGGCAACGCCGTGGGCGGCGACGGCGGCAACGGCGGCAACGGCGGCCACGGCGGCGACGGCACGACGGGCGGCGCCGGCGGCAAGGGCGGCAACGGCAGCAGCGGTGCCGGCAGCGGCTCAGGCGTCGTCAACGTCACCGCCGGCCACGGCGGCAACGGCGGCCACGGCGGCAACGGCGGCAACGGCTCCGCGGGCGCCGGCGGCCAGGGCGGTGCCGGCGGCAGCGCCGGCAACGGCGGCCACGGCGGCGGTGCCACCGGCGGCGCCGGCGGCAACGGCGGCAACGGCGGCAACTCCGGCAACAGCACCGGCGTCGCGGGCTTGGCCGGTGGTGCCGCCGGCGCCGGCGGCAACGGCGGCGGCACTTCCAGCGCCGCCGGCCACGGCGGCAGCGGCGGCAACGGCGGCAGCGGCGGCAGCGGTGGCAGCGGCACCACGGGCGGCGCCGGCGCGGCCGGCGGCAACGGCGGCGCCGGTGCTGGCGGGGGCAGCCTGAGCACAGGCCAGTCCGGCGGCCACGGCGGCAGCGGTGGTGCCGGTGGCAACGGCGGCGCTGGCTCGGCCGGCAACGGCGGCGCCGGTGGTGCCGGTGGCAACGGCGGTGCCGGCGGCAACGGTGGCGGTGGCGATGCCGGCAACGCCGGCTCAGGCGGCAATGGCGGCAAGGGCGGCGACGGTGTCGGCCCTGGCTCCACCGGCGGCGCGGGCGGCAAGGGCGGCGCTGGCGCCAACGGCGGTTCCAGCAACGGCAACGCTCGCGGTGGCAACGCCGGTAACGGCGGCCACGGCGGCGCCGGCGGCAGCGGCGACACGGGCGGCGCCGGCGGCGCAGGTGGCCAGGGTGGGTTCGGTGGCACCGGGGGCAGCGGCAGCGGCATTGGCGGCGGCGCCGGCGGCAACGGCGGCAACGGCGGCGCCGGCGGCACCGGCGTCGTGCTTGGCGGCAAGGGCGGCGACGGGGGCAACGGTGACCACGGTGGGGCTGCCACCAACCCGGGCAGCGGCAGCCGCGGCGGCGCCGGCGGCTCCGGCGGCAACGGTGGCGCCGGGGGTAACGCCACCGGCTCAGGCGGCAAGGGCGGCGCCGGTGGCAATGGCGGTGATGGGAGCTTCGGCGCTACCAGCGGCCCCGCCTCCATCGGGGTCACGGGCGCCCCCGGCGGCAACGGCGGCAAGGGCGGCGCCGGCGGCAGCAACCCCAACGGCTCAGGTGGCGACGGCGGCAAGGGCGGCAACGGAGGTGCCGGCGGCAACGGGGGCTCGATCGGCGCCAACAGCGGCATCGTCGGCGGTTCAGGTGGGGCCGGTGGCGCTGGCGGCGCCGGCGGTAACGGCAGCCTTAGCTCCGGCGAGGGCGGCAAGGGCGGCGACGGCGGCCACGGCGGCGCCGGCGTCGGCGGCAACAGCTCCGTCACCCAAGGCGGCAGCGGCGGTGGCGGCGGCGCCGGCGGCGCCGGCGGCAGCGGCTTTTTCGGCGGCAAGGGCGGCTTCGGCGGCGACGGCGGTCAGGGCGGCCCCAACGGCGGCGGCACCGTCGGCACCGTGGCCGGTGGCGGCGGCAACGGCGGTGTCGGCGGCCGGGGCGGCGACGGCGTCTTTGCCGGTGCCGGCGGTCAGGGCGGCCTTGGTGGCCAGGGCGGCAATGGCGGCGGCTCCACCGGCGGCAACGGCGGCCGTGGCGGCGCGGGCGGTGGCGGAGGCAACGCCCCGGACGGCGGCTTCGGTGGCAACGGCGGTAAGGGTGGCCAGGGCGGCATTGGCGGCGGCACCCAGAGCGCTACCGGCCTCGGCGGTGACGGCGGTGACGGCGGTGACGGCGGCAACGGCGGCAACAGCGGCGCCAAGGCCGGCGGCGCCGGCGGCAAAGGGCAGGCCGGCCAGCCCAACTCAGGCACGGAGCCAGGGTTCGGCGGCGACGGCGGCCTCGGCGGCGCCGGCGCAACACCCTGATCACCGGTTGACAGCGATGTTGGGAACGCACGGGAAAGGGCTGGCGGCATGAGTTTTGTCGTAATGCCGCCAGAGATCAACTCCCTGCTGATATATGGCGGGGCGGGTCCGGGCCCCTTGTTGGTGGCGGCCGCGGCCTGGGATGAGCTGGCCGCCGAGCTGGGCTCGGCGGCGGCGGCTTTCGGGTCGGTGACCTCGGGGCTGGTCGGTGGTATCTGGCAGGGACCGTCCTCGGTCGCGATGGCGGCGGCGGCCGCCCCGTATGCGGGGTGGTTGAGCGCGGCGGCGGCCTCCGCCGAGTCGGCGGCCGGGCAGGCCCGGGCGGTGGTGGGTGTGTTCGAGGCGGCGTTGGCCGCGACGGTGGACCCTTTCGTCATCGCGGCCAATCGGTCGAGGTTAGTGTCGCTGGCGTTATCGAATCTGTTCGGGCAGAACACGCCGGCGATCGCGGCCGCGGAGTTCGACTACGAGCTGATGTGGGCCCAGGACGTGGCCGCGATGCTCGGGTATCACACCGGCGCCTCGGCGGCGGCCGCGGCGTTGGCGCCGTTTGCCTCGCCGCTGGGAAGCCTTGCGGCCGCCGCCGAGCCGGCCAAGTCGCTCGCCGTCAATCTGGGTATGGCCAACGTCGGCCTCTTCAACGCGGGCAACGGCAACATCGGCAGCTACAACGTGGGGGCCGGCAACGTCGGCAGCTACAACGCGGGTGGCGGCAATATCGGTGGCAATAACGTCGGGTTGGGCAATGTCGGGTTTGGCAATGTCGGGTTGGCGAACTCGGGTGTGGCGGCTGGTCTGATGGGTTTGGGTAATATCGGGTTTGGTAATGCCGGTAGCTACAATGTCGGTTTGGCGAATATGGGTGTGGGCAATATCGGGTTCGCTAACACCGGCAGTGGGAATATCGGTATCGGGCTCAGCGGTGATAATCTGACCGGGTTCGGTGGTTTCAATACCGGCAGCGGGAATGTGGGGTTGTTTAATTCGGGGACCGGTAATGTGGGGTTCTTTAACTCCGGCACCGGGAACTGGGGCGTGTTCAACTCGGGGAGCCATAACAGTGGTATCGGTAATTCGGGGATTGCCAGCACGGGGTTATTCAACGCCGGTGATTTCAACACTGGGCTGGTCAATGCGGGTAGCTACAACACCGGCAGTTTCAACGCGGGGCAGGCCAATACCGGTGGTTTCAACCCGGGCAGTGTCAACACGGGTTGGTTGAACACCGGTGACACCAACACCGGGGTGGCCAACTCCGGCGACGTCAACACCGGCGCCTTCATCTCCGGTAACTACAGCAACGGCGTCTTGTGGCGGGGCGACTACCAGGGCCTGCTCGGCTTCTCCTCCGGAGTGAACGTTCTTCCTATAATTCCCCTCAGCCTGGACATAAACGGTGGTGTCGGCGCCATCACTATCGAGCCCATCCACATACTTCCCGACATCCCGATCAACATCAACGAAACCCTCTACCTCGGACCCTTGGTCGTCCCGCCCATCAACGTCCCGGCAATCTCGCTCGGCGTCGGCATACCCAATATTTCGATCGGCCCCATCAAAATCAATCCCATCACCCTGTGGCCGGCACAAAACTTCAACCAAACCATCACGCTGGCCTGGCCCGTCTCGTCCATAACAATTCCCCAAATCCAACAGGTCGCCCTCAGCCCTTCCCCCATTCCCACAACCTTGATCGGCCCAATACATATCAATACCGGGTTTTCCATCCCAGTAACCTTCAGCTATTCCACCCCAGCCCTCACCCTTTTCCCGGTTGGCCTCAGCATTCCCACCGGGGGGCCGCTCACCCTGACTCTTGGCGTAACGGCCGGCACCGAGGCCTTCACCATTCCGGGATTCTCGATTCCCGAGCAACCACTTCCGCTGGCGATCAACGTGATTGGCCACATCAACGCCCTGAGCACCCCGGCAATCACCATCGACAACATCCCCCTGAACCTGCACGCCATCGGCGGCGTCGGGCCCGTCGACATCGTGGGCGGCAACGTTCCGGCGTCGCCGGGGTTCGGGAATTCGACCACCGCCCCGTCCTCGGGCTTCTTTAACACCGGCGCCGGTGGGGTGTCGGGATTCGGGAACGTCGGCGCGCACACCTCGGGCTGGTTTAACCAGTCCACCCAGGCCATGCAGGCGTTGCCGGGAACGGTTTCGGGCTATTTCAACGCCGGCACGTTGATGTCGGGTATCGGCAATGTAGGTACTCAGTTGTCGGGGATGTTGTCGGGCGGCGCGCTGGGCGGCAACAACTTCGGATTGGGCAATATCGGGTTCGACAACGTCGGGTTCGGCAATGCCGGCAGCAGCAATTTCGGCCTGGCGAACATGGGCATCGGCAACATCGGGTTCGCCAATACCGGCAACGGGAATATCGGTATCGGGCTCAGCGGGGACAATCTGACTGGGTTCGGTGGTTTCAATTCGGGCAGCGAGAATGTGGGATTGTTCAATTCGGGTACCGGCAATGTCGGGTTCTTCAACTCCGGCACCGGGAATTTGGGCGTATTCAATTCGGGAAGTCACGACACCGGTTTCTTCTTAACGGGCAACAACATCAACGTCCTTGCCCCCTTCACCCCCGGCACCCTTTTCACCATTTCCGAAATCCCCATTGACCTTCAGGTGATTGGCGGGATCGGTCCCATCCACGTCCAGCCCATCGATATTCCGGCATTCGACCTACAAATCACCGGGGGATTCATCGGGATCCGCGAATTCACCCTCCCGGAGATCACCATTCCCGCGATCCCGATCCACGTGACCGGAACCGTCGGCCTCGAGGGTTTCCACGTGAATCCCGCGTTTGTTCTTTTCGGGCAAACCGCCATGGCAGAAATCACCGCGAATCCGGTCGTCTTGCCGGACCCGTTCATCACGATCGATCACTACGGCCCGCCGTTAGGCCCACCCGGCGCGAAATTCCCCTCCGGGGCGTTCTACCTCAGCATCAGCGACCTCATAATCAATGGCCCCATCATCGGCAGCTACGGCGGCCCGGGCACGATCCCCGGCCCGTTCGGCGCGACTTTCAATCTGTCCACATCGTCCTTGGCCTTGTTCCCGGCCGGCCTCACCGTTCCCGACCAAACACCGGTGACCGTCAACCTGACCGGCGGCCTGGACAGCATCACGCTATTCCCGGGCGGCCTGGCGTTCCCGGAAAACCCCGTGGTCAGCCTCACCAACTTCTCCGTCGGCACCGGTGGATTCACCGTGTTCCCGCAGGGCTTCACGGTTGACCGCATCCCGGTGGACCTGCACACCACCCTTTCTATTGGCCCCTTCCCGTTCCGGTGGGACTACATCCCGCCAACCCCGGCCAACGGCCCCATTCCGGCGGTCCCAGGCGGCTTTGGCCTCACCAGCGGGCTGTTTCCATTTCACTTCACCCTCAACGGCGGCATCGGCGCCATCAGCATCCCGACCACCACCGTTGTGGATGCGCTAAATCCCCTCCTGACCGTCACGGGAAACCTCGAGGTCGGCCCCTTTACCGTCCCGGAGATCCCCATCCCCGCCATCAATTTTGGCCTCGACGGAAACGTCAATGTGAGTTTTAACGCCCCGGCCACTACCCTGCTGTCCGGCCTGGGCATCACGGGAAGCATCGATATCGCCGGAATCCAAATCACGAATATACAGACCCAGCCCGGCCAGCTGTTCATGTCGGTCGGTCAGACTCTTTTCTTGTTTGACTTCAGAGACGGCATCGAACTGAATCCGATTGTAATTCCGGGAAGTTCTATTCCCATCACCATGGCGGGACTCAGTATCCCGTTGCCCACTGTCAGTGAATCCATACCGCTCAACTTCTCTTTCGGTTCCCCGGCATCCACCGTAAAGTCAATGATTCTGCACGAAATCCTGCCTATCGACGTGTCCATCAACCTCGAGGACGCCGTCTTCATCCCGGCCACCGTGCTGCCCGCAATTCCGCTGAACGTGGACGTCACAATCCCGGTGGGCCCCATCAACATCCCGATCATCACCGAGCCGGGCTCAGGGAACTCCACCACCACCACGTCGGATCCCTTCAGCGGTTTGGCTGTCCCGGGCCTGGGTGTGGGACTGTTGGGCCTGTTCGACGGGAGCATCGCCAACAACCTGATCTCGGGCTTCAATTCCGCGGTCGGGATTGTCGGCCCGAACGTGGGGTTGAGCAACCTCGGTGGCGGCAATGTCGGGTTGGGCAATGTCGGGGACTTTAACCTGGGTGCGGGCAACGTGGGTGGCTTCAATGTGGGTGGCGGCAATATCGGCGGCAACAATGTCGGGTTGGGCAATGTCGGGTTTGGCAATGTCGGGTTGGCGAATTCGGGGTTAACGCCGGGTCTGATGGGTTTGGGTAATATCGGGTTTGGTAATGTCGGCAGCTACAATGTCGGTTTGGCGAATATGGGTGTGGGCAATATCGGGTTCGCCAACACCGGCAGTGGGAATATCGGTATCGGGTTGACCGGTGACAATCTGACCGGGTTCGGTGGTTTCAATACCGGTAGCGGGAATGTGGGGTTGTTTAATTCGGGGACGGGTAATGTGGGGTTCTTTAACTCCGGCACCGGGAACTGGGGGGTGTTCAATTCGGGGAGCTATAACAGTGGTATCGGTAATTCGGGGATTGCCAGCACGGGGTTGTTCAACGCGGGTGGGTTCAACACGGGTGTGGTCAATGCGGGTAGCTACAACACCGGCAGTTTCAACGCGGGGCAGGCCAATACCGGCGGTTTTAACCCGGGCAGTGTCAACACGGGTTGGTTGAACACCGGTGACACCAACACCGGGGTGGCCAACTCCGGCGATGTCAACACCGGTGCCTTCATCTCCGGTAACTACAGCAACGGCGCCTTCTGGACGGGCGACTACCAGGGCCTGCTCGACTTCAGCTTCCCGGTCGGCCCGCTGATTCCGCAAACCCACCTCGTGCATCTCCGCGAAACCGTGAACCTGGGCCCCATCCACATCGATCCGATCCACGTTCACATCCCCCCGCTGCTGGACATTGACCAAACCATCGACCTGGGCTCATTTACCGTGGCACCGATTACCGTTGCGCCGATCGCCTTGGATTACCACGAAACCTTCGACCTGGGCCCCCTCGTCATCTTCCCGCCCATGAACATTCCCGCCACGGTCATCGAGTCGTTCTCCACAGCCCCCGGCGGCCCCGCACCACCGCCCTTCGTCATTCCGGCAACGTCCAATGTGTTTATCTCCACCGTCGACTTCGCGACCGGTAACAACGTAATCGGCCCATTTTCGGGCGCGCTCGCCCCGACCACCATCCAGCTGGGCGCCTCTGGCCCATCATTTTCGGTGCTCAACCTGAGCATCCCGCCCATCCACATTCCGGGGCTGACCATTCCATCGGTGCCCCTGCGCATCGACGTGGACGGCGGCATCCCGGGTTTCACCCTCTTCCCGGACGGCCTCACCTTCCCGAAAATCCCGGTGCATGTCGATGCCTTCGCCGGCATCCCGGACTTCACCATCTTCCCGAACGGCTACACGATCGACCCAATCCCGCTGCAGCTCAACCTCGACCTCACCCTCGGCCCCATCAACCTCAATCCCATCCACAATCCCGCCGTGCCGGGGTTCGGGAATACGACCGGTGCTCCGTCGTCGGGTTTCTTTAACTCCGGTGCGGGTGGGGTGTCGGGGTTTGGGAATGTCGGCGCGATGGTGTCGGGTGGCTGGAATCAGGCTCCGTCGGCGTTGCTGGGTGGGGGTTCGGGTGTTTTCAACGCCGGCACGCTGCATTCGGGTGTGCTGAATTTCGGCTCGGGCATGTCGGGGCTGTTCAACACCAGCGTGTTGGGGTTGGGTGCGCCGGCGTTGGTGTCGGGTTTGGGTAGTGTCGGTCAGCAGTTATCGGGATTGTTGGCGAGCGGGACGGCGCTGCATCAGGGTCTGGTCCTCAATTTCGGGTTGGCCGATGTGGGGTTGGGCAATGTCGGGTTGGGCAATGTCGGGGACTTTAACCTGGGTGCGGGCAACGTCGGCGACTTCAATGTGGGTGGCGGCAATATCGGCGGCAACAATGTCGGGTTGGGCAATGTCGGGTTTGGCAATGTCGGGTTGGCGAATTCGGGGTTAACGCCGGGTCTGATGGGTTTGGGTAATATCGGGTTTGGTAATGCCGGGAGCTACAATGTCGGTTTGGCGAATATGGGTGTGGGCAATATCGGGTTCGCCAACACCGGCAGTGGGAATATCGGTATCGGGTTGACCGGTGATAATCTGACCGGGTTCGGTGGTTTCAATACCGGTAGCGGGAATGTGGGGTTGTTTAATTCGGGGACGGGTAATGTGGGGTTCTTTAACTCCGGCACCGGGAACTGGGGGGTGTTCAATTCGGGGAGTTATAACACCGGGATCGGTAATTCGGGGATTGCCAGCACGGGGTTGTTCAACGCGGGTGGGTTCAACACGGGTGTGGTCAATGCGGGTAGCTACAACACCGGCAGTTTCAACGCGGGGCAGGCCAATACCGGCGGTTTCAACCCGGGCAGTGTCAACACGGGTTGGTTGAACACCGGTGACACCAACACCGGTGTGGCCAACTCCGGCGATGTCAACACCGGTGCCTTCATCTCCGGTAACTACAGCAACGGCGCCTTGTGGCGGGGCGACTACCAGGGCCTGCTCGGCTTCTCCTACACCGGCACCATCATTCCCGAATTCACTGTCGCGAACATCCACGCGTCCGGTGGCGCCGGACCCATCATCGTTCCGTCGATCCAATTTCCGGCAATTCCCTTGGACCTCAGCGCAACCGGCCACATCGGCGGCTTCACCATCCCGCCGGTGTCCATCTCCCCGATCACGGTTCGCATCGACCCAGTGTTCGACCTCGGCCCCATCACCGTCCAGGACATCACGATTCCCGCCCTGGGCCTCGACCCCGCAACCGGTGTCACCGTGGGCCCGATATTCAGCTCAGGCTCCATCATTGATCCATTCAGCCTTACGCTGCTGGGGTTCATCAACGTTAATGTCCCCGCCATCCAAACGGCGCCCAGCGAGATTCTGCCGTTCACCGTGCTGTTGAGTTCGCTGGGCGTGACCCATCTAACACCGGAAATCACCATCCCGGGATTCCACATACCCGTCGATCCAATCCATGTCGAGCTGCCCCTGTCCGTCACCATCGGGCCCTTCGTGAGCCCGGAAATCACGGTTCCCCAACTCCCGCTGGGCCTCGCGTTGTCCGGCGCCACCCCCGCCTTCGCCTTCCCGCCGGAGATCACCATCGATCGAATCCCGGTGGTTCTCGACGTCAATGCGCTGCTTGGCCCCATCAACGCTGGGTTGGTCATCCCGCCGGTCCCGGGATTCGGCAACACCACCGCGGTCCCGTCATCGGGGTTCTTCAACATTGGCAGTGGTGGCGGGTTGTCGGGCATTTTGAACCTCGGCACCGGCATGTCGGGCGTGCTCAACGCGATCTCGGATCCGCTGCTCGGATCGGCGTCGGGCTTCGCCAACTTCGGCACCCAGCTCTCCGGCATCCTCAACCGCGGTGCGGACATTTCGGGTGTGTACAACACCGGCGCGCTGGGCCTGATCACCTCGGCCCTGGTCTCCGGGTTCGGCAACGTCGGCCAGCAACTGGCGGGCCTGATTTACACCGGCACCGGGCCCTAAAGGCGGCGTCAGGCCAGAGTCGCCCGCACGCACACCGTGACGTAGGGCAGCGCAAGGCCGTTGCTATTCGCCAGCGCCGGATGGGTGGCCAGCAACTGCCGCACCCGGTCGAGCGTTTTGGTGCGGACCTGCGCCGGTGAGGTGATGCAATAGCTGCGCGAAGCCACCAGGTCGATAAGGGCTTGTGGCGTCAGGTAATTCGTCCACTCGACCTGATGGCGTTGCACCGCAGTGAACGGCTCGGGCAGCGTCACCCTGTCGCGCACCGGATCGCCGTCGCGACCGATGATCTCACCCAGCTCGCGCACCCAGCCCAGCCGTTCGTCGCGGGTGTTCCACACCAGGCCGAGCCGCCCACCCGGACGCAACACCCGGGCGACCTCCGGAATCGCCCGGGCGGGATCCACCCAGTGCCACGCCTGAGCCACCAACACCGCGTCAACGCTGTTGTCGTCCAACGGAATCTCTTCGGCGGTGCCCAGCAGCGCGACGGTCTGCGGCAGCGCAGCACGCAGCACGTCCAGCATTTCCGGGATCGGATCGACCGCAACCACGTCCAGGCCGCGTTCGACCAGCCGGGTGGTCAGCTTGCCGGTGCCCGCTCCCAGGTCGAGCACGCGGCGCGCCGCGGCCGGCAGCAGCCAGTCGATCGCTTCCGGTGGATACGACGGACGCCCCCGCTCGTAGGCGCCGACCGCGGAGCCAAACGACAGGGACATGTCGCGTCGGGAGCACGTCACCGCCGACACGCGCCTTCGCGATCAGCCAATCCCAGTGTCTGGCGGATCAATTCGCCCACGGCCTCGGTTTCCACCAGGAAGCCGTCGTGTCCGTAGACCGACTCGACGACTCGCAGCCCGGCGCAGCCCGGCAGCAGCTCGGCCAGCTCCTGCTGCAGGCGCAGCGGGTAGAGCCGGTCGGAGGTGATGCCGCCCACCACCACCGGCACCGGGCAGCCGCGCAGCGCCGCGGCGACACCGCCGCGGCCGCGGCCAACATCGTGGCTGTTGAGCGCCTCGGTGAGAATCACGTAGCTGCCGGCGTCGAACCGGGATAACAGCTTGTCTCCTTGGTGTTCCAGATAACTTTGCACCGCGTAGCGCCCGCCGATCGCCGGGTCCTCGTTGCCCTGGTTGTGGTTGGCGAACCGGGTGTCGAGCTCGATCTCGCCGCGGTAGGTGAGGTGCGCGAAGCGGCGGGCGAGTCGCAGCCCGGCGTCTGGTGCCCTCCCCGTCTCGTGGTAGTCGCCGCCCTGCCAGTCCGGGTCGGCCTTGATGGCCGCGATTTGCGTTGTCTGCGTGCCGATCTGATCTGCGGTGGCGCGCGCACCGACCGCCAGCAGCAATCCGGCTCGGACCCGATCCGGGTAGCCGACCACCCATTCCAGGGCCCGGGCGCCGCCCATGGAGCCGCCGACGACGGCGGCGACCTCGGTGATGCCCAGCGCGGCCAGCGCCGCGACGTCCGCCTGCACCTGGTCACGTATCGAGATCAGCGGAAATCTTGAGCCCCAAGGTTTTCCGTCGCGGGCAAGCGAGCTGGGCCCGGTGGAGCCGCGGCAGCCGCCGAGCACATTGGTAGCTACCGCGCACCAGCGGGTGGTGTCAATCGGGGCACCCGGCCCGGCCACCCCGTCCCACCAGCCGGGGGTGGGGTGGCCGGGTCCGGCGGGCCCAGTGATGTGCGAGTCGCCGGTGAGCGCGTGCAAGACCACCACCACGTTGTCCCGTGCGGGCGACAATTTGCCCCAGCGTTGCACGGCGATACAGACATCGTCGATCACCGCCCCGCTTTCCAGTTGCAGCGAGCCGACGTCTATCAGGCCGATTTCGCCTTCGGCGGGCAGCGTCTGGGTGGGTACATCGGAGATCGTCATGTCAGAATTCCTCAGAACGCCGCCACGGACTGCGGGTCGGCGCTGAATCTGCGGGCCGCGGCAAAGCCAAGCTCCAGGTCGGCCAGGATATCGTCGATACCTTCGATGCCCACAGCCAAACGCACCAGGCCCGGGCTGACCCCGGTCGCCAGCTGCTCGGCCGGGCTCAGCTGGGCATGAGTGGTCGATGCCGGGTGGATCACCAGCGAGCGCACGTCACCGATGTTGGCGACGTGGCTGTGCAGCTTCAACGCGTTCACGAATGCCTTGCCGGCCTCGATGCCGCCGGCCAACTCGAAGGACAGCACGGCCCCGGTTCCCTTGGGCGCCAGCCTCTTGGCCCGCTCATGCCAGGGCGAGGAGGGCAGCCCCGCATAGTTGACCGAAAGCACGTCGTCGCGGGCGGCCAGGAACTCGGCGACGCGCTGCGCGTTGGCGACGTGCCGCTCGATCCGCAGGCTCAGCGTTTCCAGACCCTGCGCCACCAAGAACGCGTTGAACGGCGAAGCCGCCGAGCCGTAGTCACGGAGCAGCTGCACTCGAGCTTTGAGCGCAAACGCCGGTGGACCCAGCTCGGCGAACACCACGCCGTGGTAGCTGGGGTCGGGGGTGGTGAAGCCGGGGAAGCGGCCCTGGGTCCAATCGAAGTTGCCGCCGTCGACGATCACACCCGCGATGGCGGCACCGTGCCCGCCCAGGTACTTGGTGGCCGAATGCACGACGATGTCGGCGCCCTGGGCCAACGGTTGGATCAGGTATGGCGTGGCGATGGTGTTGTCGACGATCAACGGCACCCCGTTGCGATGGGCGACCTCGGAAACCGCCGGGGTGTCCAGCAGGTCGATCTGCGGGTTGGAGATGGTCTCGGCGAAGAACGCCTTGGTGTTGGGCCGTACCGCCGCCTGCCAGGTGTCCAGATCGTCCGGATCGTCGACGAAGCTGACCTCGATGCCGAGCTTGGCCAGCGAATAGTGGAACAGGTTGTAGGTGCCGCCGTACAGGCGCGGGCTGGACACGATGTGATCGCCCGCGCCGGCCAGGTTCAAGATGGCGAACGTCTCCGCGGCCTGCCCCGACGACAGGAACAGCGCGGCCACACCGCCCTCGAGCGCGGCGATGCGCTGCTCGACGACGTCGGTGGTGGGGTTGCCGATCCGGGTGTAGATATTGCCCGGAATTTCCAGTCCGAACAGGGCGGCGGCGTGCGCGGTGTCGTCGAAGGTGTACGACGTGGTCGCATAGATCGGCAGAGCCCGGGCGTTGGTGGTCGGATCAGGGTGCTGACCAGCGTGTATCTGTTTGGTTTCGAACGACCAATGCGCGGTCGGATCGGCGTCGGTGCTATTGCTGTCGGCGCTCATGAGCTTTCCCCGTCTGGTCAGGGGCCCGTCATGGCGGACCCGCGCTTGCCGCGCAGCCGGCGATGGCTACTCAACCTGGTCATCACCCGGGGCACCCCACCGCGGTTGGAGGGTTGCCGGCCAGCAAGCCGGGGCTTGACGCTGGCGCTCATGACCGACTCGAAGCCTAGCGCATGGCAGCTACTCAGTGCCAACTCAAAGCACAACTCCGGCGGTCTCAACTGGCCCTTTACCGGCTGCTAGGGGCCCGCGCGGGCTGCTAGTAATCTGATGTGGACTCCCATGTCCAACGCACCCAAGATAAAAGTCAGCGGTCCGGTCGTAGAGCTCGACGGTGACGAGATGACCCGTGTCATCTGGAAGCTCATCAAGGACATGCTTATCCTTCCCTATCTCGACATCCGCTTGGACTATTACGACTTGGGCATCGAGCACCGCGACGCCACCGACGACCAGGTGACGATCGACGCGGCGTATGCGATCAAGAAACACGGTGTGGGCGTAAAGTGCGCGACGATCACCCCCGACGAGGCC
Organism: Mycobacterium canetti CIPT 140010059; assembly: GCF_000253375.1. Classification (NCBI taxonomy): domain Bacteria; kingdom Bacillati; phylum Actinomycetota; class Actinomycetes; order Mycobacteriales; family Mycobacteriaceae; genus Mycobacterium; species Mycobacterium canetti. The sequence goes on along the minus strand of NC_015848.1, from coordinate 3,793,292 downwards.
CGTGTCGAGGAATTCAACCTGAAGAAGATGTGGCTGTCGCCCAATGGGACAATCCGGAACATCTTGGGCGGCACAATCTTTCGCGAACCTATCGTGATTTCTAATGTGCCGCGACTGGTTCCGGGGTGGACCAAGCCGATCGTCATCGGCCGGCACGCTTTTGGTGACCAATATCGGGCGACGAACTTCAAGGTCGACCAACCGGGCACCGTCACACTGACTTTCACGCCCGCCGACGGCAGCGCGCCGATCGTGCACGAAATGGTGTCCATCCCCGAGGACGGCGGCGTCGTGCTGGGGATGTACAACTTCAAGGAATCCATCCGGGATTTCGCGCGCGCGTCGTTCTCCTACGGCCTCAACGCGAAATGGCCGGTATATCTGTCCACCAAGAACACCATCCTCAAGGCCTACGACGGCATGTTTAAAGACGAGTTCGAGCGCGTCTACGAAACCGAATTCAAGGCGCAGTTCGAAGCGGCGGGGCTGACCTACGAGCATCGGCTGATCGACGACATGGTCGCTGCCTGCCTGAAATGGGAAGGCGGTTACGTGTGGGCGTGCAAGAACTACGACGGCGACGTGCAGTCCGATACCGTCGCACAGGGCTACGGCTCGCTGGGCCTGATGACGTCGGTGCTGATGACGGCCGACGGCAAGACAGTCGAGGCCGAAGCCGCCCACGGCACCGTCACCCGGCATTACCGGCAGTATCAGGCCGGTAAACCGACCTCAACAAACCCGATCGCGTCGATCTTTGCCTGGACCCGCGGATTACAGCATCGCGGCAAGCTGGATGGCACTCCCGAAGTCATCGACTTCGCCCACAAGCTGGAGTCCGTCGTCATCGCCACGGTGGAGAGCGGGAAGATGACCAAGGACCTCGCGATCCTCATCGGTCCGGAGCAGGACTGGCTGAACAGCGAGGAATTCCTCGATGCGATCGCCGACAACCTGGAAAAGGAGCTGGCCAATTAGGGCGAGCAGACGCAAAATCGCCCAATTTCGTGCCGAAATGGGCGATTTTGCGTCTGCTCGCGCCCGCTAACTGGCCCGGACATGCGGGCAGCACTCTTCGATGAAGCTGGTGATCAGCTCAGTGATGCGCCCCGGAGCCTCGAACATCGGAACGTGACCGACGCCGTCGAGCACGGTGAGCCGGTGGCCCGCCGGTAGCGAGTCGGTGAAATGACGGCTGAACCTGCTGGGAGGGACCACCCGGTCCTGCTCGCACAGCACCACGTGGGAGGGCACGGCGGTATGTTCCAACTCCTGCAGCCCGGGCAGCACCAGCGCCTTGACCAGCAGCTGAAAATAGGCCGGGCAGTGCGCGGCGTCGTCGATGATGCCGGACAGCTCGCGCTCGCTCACGCCGTCCGGTGTGGCGCTGATCGGCAGGGTGGCCAGCAGGCGGCTGAACGGCAGCCGAAGCGCCCGTTGGCCAAGAATGTGGGCGACGGCCAAGATCGGCGCCCCTGCGATGAACTTAGCGATCACTTCGAACTTGACTGGACTCCAGCGGGTCCAACCGCCCGCCGGGGCGATACCGGTCACGCTGCGTGCCCGGCCACGTCGTTCGAGTTCGAACGCGACCCAGCCGCCCAACGAGTTGCCGACGATATGGCTGGTTTCCCAGCCCAGTTCGTCGAGCTGGCGTTCGACGTGGTCGGCCAGCACCGCCGAGGACAAAAACCGGGTGCCCGAGGCCGGTCCGCCGTTGTGGCCGGCCATCGTGGGGGCAAATACCTCGAAGCGGCCGGTGTCGGCCAGCTGCTGGGCGACCTTCTCCCACACCGTCTGGGACATCAGGAACGGGTGTAGCAGTAGGACCGGCTCTCCCGAACCCAGGCGTATCGGACTGCGCATAGAGCCGACACTAAAGCCGGTACCGCCGGTACCGCAAGCAGCGTGGTGACCGGTGGTCGACGGGGAGTGCACCCCGCGTGAAAGGATCGGGGCATCATGAGCACCCCTACCGGGTCCCGCCGGATCTTCTCCGGCGTGCAGCCCACGTCTGACTCGCTTCACCTCGGTAATGCCTTGGGCGCCGTCGCCCAATGGGTTGGCTTGCAGGATGACCACGATGCGTTCTTCTGCGTGGTCGACCTGCATGCGATCACCATCCCTCAGGATCCCGAGGCACTGCGGCGCCGGACCCTGATTACCGCCGCGCAATACCTGGCGTTGGGAATCGATCCCGGCCGCGCCACCATCTTCGTGCAAAGCCAGGTGCCGGCTCACACCCAGCTGGCGTGGGTGCTGGGTTGTTTCACCGGCTTTGGCCAAGCGTCGCGGATGACCCAGTTCAAAGACAAGTCTGCGCGTCAGGGCAGCGAGGCCACCACCGTCGGCCTGTTCACCTATCCGGTACTGCAGGCCGCAGACGTGTTGGCCTACGACACCGAGCTGGTGCCCGTCGGGGAGGACCAGCGGCAGCACCTCGAGCTGGCCCGCGACGTCGCGCAACGGTTCAACAGCCGATTCCCCGGCACCCTGGTGGTTCCCGACGTGCTCATCCCCAAGATGACTGCCAAGATCTACGACCTGCAAGACCCGACATCGAAAATGAGCAAATCGGCGGGCACCGATGCCGGTTTGATCAACCTGCTCGACGATCCGGCGTTGTCCGCCAAAAAGATTCGCTCCGCCGTGACCGACAGCGAACGTGACATCCGCTATGACCCGGACGTCAAGCCAGGGGTGTCGAACCTGTTGAACATCCAGTCGGCGGTCACCGGGACCGACATCGACGTTCTCGTCGACGGCTATGCCGGACACGGCTACGGCGATTTGAAGAAAGACACCGCCGAGGCCGTCGTCGAATTCGTCAACCCGATCCAAGCCAGAGTTGACGAATTGACCGCAGATCCCGCGGAGCTGGAGGCCGTGCTCGCCGCCGGAGCGCAGCGCGCCCACGATGTGGCCAGCAAAACGGTTCAGCGGGTCTACGATCGGCTCGGGTTCCTTCCATAACGGGGGTAGGGCAGTCGATCATGGGCGAGCTCGCCGAGCCAGGGGTGCTTGACCGGCTGCGGGCCCGGTTCGGGTGGTTGGACCATGTCATGCGCGCGTTCACGCGCTTCAACGATCGCAACGGCAGTCTTTTTGCGGCCGGACTCACCTACTACACGATCTTTGCGATATTTCCTTTGCTGATGGTCGGTTTCGGGGTGGGTGGATTCGCGTTGTCGCGTCGTCCGGAGCTGCTGACCACGCTCGAGGAGCGCATCCGCACCTCGGTCTCCGGTGACGTGGGACAGCAGCTGGTCGACCTGATGAATTCGGCGATCGATGCACGCGCGTCGGTCGGGGTGATCGGTCTGGCGACCGCGGCCTGGGTGGGCCTGGGCTGGATGTGGCACCTGCGGGAAGCGTTGAGCCAGATGTGGGCACATCCAGTCGCTCCGGCGGGCTACCTGCGCACCAAACTGTCGGATCTAGCGGCCATGGTGGGGACGTTCGTGGTGATCGTGGCCACCATCGCGCTCACCGTGCTCGGCCATGCCAGGCCGATGGCTGCGGTACTGAGATGGCTTGAAATACCCCAGTTTTCAGTGTTCGACGAGATCTTTCGGGGCATCTCGGTGCTGGTATCGGTGCTGGTGTCGTGGCTGCTGTTCACCTGGATGATTGGCCGGCTGCCGCGGGAGCCGGTCGGTTTGGTCACCGCGGCGCGGGCCGGGCTGATGGCGGCGGTCGGCTTCGAGCTGTTCAAGCAGGTGGGGGCGATCTACCTGCAGATAGTGTTGCGCAGCCCGGCGGGCGCGGTGTTCGGGCCGGTGCTGGGGTTGATGGTGTTCGCGTTCGTCACCGCGTGGCTGATCCTGTTCGCCACCGCGTGGGCGGCGACGGCTTCGGCGTAAAACCCGTGGGCCAGCCCGCGTACCCAGCGACCTCTAGGCGTGAATGTCGCTGACCTCGATGGCGGTGGGCTCATCGAGGTCGCTTTCCAGGATCCAACACACCGTGGAGTGGTCGTGTTCGGTGGGCGGGCCATATGACGCGTGGTCAAGCAGGGTCTGCAAGTGGCCTTCGAGGGCAATCAGTTCGGCGATCTGCGCGCGGACTTCGTCGATGCGGGTGCTCAGTAGTTGGCGGACGTGTGCGCACGGCGCCTCGCCGCGGTCGTGGATGGCCAGGATTTGGCGTACTTCCTGTAATGTCAGCCCGGCCGCTTGGCCCCGATGGATAAACCGCAGCCGATCCACGATCTCGGGTCCATAGTTGCGATACCCCGATGCTGTGCGTGCAGGCGGCGGCAGCAGCCCCGAGTTCTCGTAGAAGCGGAGGGTCTTGGTGCTGGTGTTGGTGAGCGCGGCTACCTCGCTGATCTTCATGCGACTCCCCTTGACCTTCTAGTGCACTAGAAGGTTAACACTGGGTACATGTGAGCCGCCAGCAGTGCGGGCGATCGTGACGAGCCTGATCTAGGTGAGCCCATACCGCTGAATTGCGGCCTGCGGAAAGGGGTTACCAGATGAGAACAACCATCGACACCGCACCGCGTGTGCCCGCGCAGGCCTGGCGCCCGACGCCACTATGACCATCCGCTGATTCCGTCGGCAGGCGCCCATGCCGACAACGGGAGCGGGATCGAAGGCTTGTGGATGAGCCTCGGCCAGCGGCTCCGGTGTGGTTCTCTGGATCTGGCTCCTCAATGCACCCATGCCCTGGTCCCCTCCCAGACTGCATCGGCGCTGTGAAACGACATCATGGCGCCGGTCAAACCTGACCAGACAGCCACACCTATGGCGTGGATCGCGATCCAAAGCCCGCCAGGTAACGGCTTTTAGCAGAACGGAAACCCCATCATGTTCACCGGCATCGCTAGCCATGCCGGCGCCCTGGGTGCCGCCTTAGTGGTGCTGATCGGCGCCGCAATTCTGCACGACGGCCCAGCAGCGGCCGACCCAAACCAAGACGATCGGTTTCTGGCGCTGCTCGAGAAAAAGGAAATCCCCGCCGTCGCGAATGTGCCTCGCGTCATCGACGCGGCCCACAAAGTGTGTCGCAAACTCGATGGCGGCATGCCGGTGAACGACATTGTGGACGGGTTACGCAACGATGCCTACAACATAGACCCGGTCATGCGCCTCTACCCTGTCCGCCTCACGACGACCATGACCCGATTTATCAGTGCGGCAGTGGAGATCTACTGCCCGAACCATCACAGCAAGATGGCGTTCGCCATGGCCAATTTCGAGCCGGGATCGAATGAACCGACGCATCGCGTTGCGGCGTCCACGCGCAGCGCGGTCAACTCGGGAAGCGACCTGCGGGCGTCGGTGTCGGACATGACCACCATGTCGCCGGGATGGCGGGAACCGACGGGTGCGATGCTTGCCTCGGTGCTCGGAGCGGTTCGCGCGGGGGATCCCCTGATACCGAATCCGCCGCCGATTCCGGTACCGCCGCCGGCGGCGCAGACCCTGATTCCACCCCCGCCGATCGTGGCACCGCCGCCACCGCGACCAGCGCCGCCGCAACAGCCGCCGCCTCCGCCGCCAGAGGTTGAGCCGCCTGCTGGTGTTCCGCAGTCCGGGGGCGCTGCCGGCAGTGGCGGCGCCGGCAGCGGTGGTGGCGGCGGTGGTGACGGACCGGTAGAGCCGTCGCCTGCACGACCCATGCCGCCGGGCTTTATCAGGCTCGCGCCGTGAGACCGTACCCGTGTCGTCGGCTACCGCCCAAGCCGGCTGCCGAGCGCTTCGCGGCGATCGGATGATTGCGGTACAAGCCGCGCGGCGCCGGTAGCCCTCGCCAGAGTGACCGGGTCGCCGGGGCAACCGTCAACGTTGACCGAGTACTCACGGTGCGAGCCTGGGCATTGTGACGGGCCTCCACGGACGCTCAGCCCACCCGCCAGTCATCGTTGACCATGACGGCCGTCACCCGCAGATCACGGTCCAGCACAACAAGATTGGCGGCATAGCCCGCCGCCAGCCGGCCCACCCCGGTGAGCCCGAGAGCGCGGGCCGGCGTCGCCGAGGTCACCTGCACCGCGGCGGCCAGCGCCACATCGCCGGCTGAGTCCGACTTCGAGCCGAGCCCAGCCACCGTCCGGAAGAGCTGATCCATGGTGGTGGTGCTGCCCGCCAGCGTCGACGCACCAGCCACCCGTGCCACGCTCGACTCGACCTCGATCGGCATTGTGCCGAGCCGGAACGCGCCATCGCCGCATCCGGCCGCGGCGATCGCGTCGGTGACCACGGCGACCCGATCGGGACCGACGGCTTCGATCACCGCGTGCACCACCGCGGGGTGCACGTGCACGCCGTCGGCGATGATTTCGACGGTCACCCGCGGGTCGCACAGCAACGCCAGCACGGGTCCGGGCGCCCGATGGTCCAGCGGCGGCATCGCGTTGAACAGGTGGGTGCCGACTGTCGCGCCCAGGTCAATGGCGTGTCGGGTCTGTGTGTAGGTCGCATCCGTATGCCCCACGGCGACAACCACTTCGGCGTCACGGAAGCGCCGGATCGCCGCATCGCTTCCGGGCAACTCGGGTGCCAACGTGACCATCCGGACGGCGCCGTCGGCGGCGGCGAGCACCGACTCGATCTCGGCGGGATCCGGGGCACGCATCCGGGTGTGGTCGTGCGCTCCGCACCGCGCTGGGCTCAGCCACGGCCCCTCCAGATGGATGCCCGCGACGACGCCGTCCCGAGTTGCCTCGGCCAAAGCGCCCACGGCGGAGAGCAACTCGGCGGGGCCCGCGGTGACCAGACTGGCCAGCGTGGTAGTGGTGCCGTGCCGCAGGTGAAACTCGGCCGCACGGGCGATGTCTGCGGCGTTGCCGTCGGCGAACGACGCGCCGCCCCCGCCGTGCACATGCATATCGACAAAGCCGGGCACCACGATCGCATCGGGGAATTCCGCGTCGGCCGGCATGGGCGGTGCCCCAGCGCCACCGGAGAGAATCCGACCATCGGCGGTGTGCACCCACCCTGGCCGGCATATCCGGCCGTCGATGACGACGGCGTCGGCGCCGAGCACGGTCACGGTTCGTCCGCCGCCGGTGACCGCTCGGCGGGCCAGCGGCCGCCGTTCTCCCAGAAGTGCCGGATCTCCTCGAGTTTGCGGCCCTTGGTCTCCGGCGCAAAGCGGTACACGACCACGAACGCGACGACGGCGAACGTGCCGAAGACCGCGAAAACGCCTGCGCCGCCGAGCACACGCAGCATGGTGAGCGAGAAGGCGGCAACGATCGCGTTGGCCGTCAGTGTCGAGGTGAGCATCAGGCTCGATCCCATCGACCGCAGCCGGGACGGGAAGCTCTCCGCGGCGTACACCCAGACCAGCGAGCCGAATCCGAAGTTGAACCCGATGATGAACAGCAGCACGCCGGCGAACCCCAACACCAGCCCCGTGCCACCATCGGAGTCGTTGGCGAATACGGTGATCAGCACGGCATCTGCGGTGATCATCGTCGCGATGCCGGACAACAGGATCGGGCGACGGCCCAGCCGATCGACCAGAAACAGCGAGGCACACACCGCCGCCAAGCCGGCGACTTGCACCATCGCGGGCAGGGCAAGCATCGCGAAATAGCCCGCGAAGCCCATGGCGGCGAAAAGTCGCGGACTGTAGTAGATGATCGCGTTGATCCCGGTGATCTGGACGAGGAAGCCGAGCGCGATGACGAACAGCGTGGCCCGCAGATACGGCCGCCGCACCATTTCGCCGATACCGCCGCCGCGTTCGTCGACCGCGGCCGCCATATCGGCCAGCTCGGCATCGATGTCGGCCTCCGGCTGGATCCGCCGCAGCGCGCTACGCGCGTCGGCGATCCGGCCCTTGAGCAGATACCAGCGGGCGGTATCGGGCATGCGCCACAACAACGGCAACAGCAGCGTGGCCGGCGCGGCGGCCAGCCCGAACATCGCGCGCCAGCCGTGCGATCCGGCCAACAGGTAGCCGACCAGGTAACCGACGACGATGCCGCTAAGCGTCGCCAGCTGATACGCGGTCACCAACGACCCACGCACCGCCGCCGGCGCCGACTCGGCCACATACACCGGCACCACCACCACCGACAGGCCGATTGTCACACCCAGCAGCAGACGCGCCACCACCAGCATCGGCACGGACACCGAGGTCGCGCCGAGCAGGGCGAACACTGCGTAGCCGGCGACGATGAGCACCACCGATTTCTTGCGTCCGATCGCGTTGGCGAGGATGCCGCCGCCAAGCGCCCCGGCGATCTGGCCGAGCACCGCCGTGGTGGTCAGCAACTCCTGTTCTCGAGTGGTGAGTTCGAATTCCTCGCTGAGAGACAGCAACGCACCCGCGATGGCGGAAAGGTCGTACCCGTAGAGGACGCCGACGCTGGCGGCGGTGAGCCCGACCAGGAGCGCCCGGCGCCCCGATCTGGTCAGTTGACCGGTACCGGGGCGCTCAGCACGTCCACCACGCGGTCGGGGTCGTCGGGCGCCCCGGCGGGCGTGAACCCCGCGTCCTGGTATAGGGCTGTAGTCATTTCGATGAGGCTGCCACAGCGTCGTCACGCGGTCAACCGCTGGTCAAGCCCCGATTTCGGTGCCGACCAAGGCCGGCTAGGATCCCCGCCCGCAAACGACGCCGAAGGTATCGGGGTAAGCAGCTAGTGCTGCGGCCGGCGGTTCATCGCCCGCGCGACCATGATCAACCCGAACACGATCAGGGTGCCGATGACGGCCACGCCAACCCGCACCGGAAGGGCGTCGGCGGCCGATATCCGCGCCGCGGCCTGGGGGTCGACTCGTTGCCGGTCGGCGGGATTGCGGTCGGTGGACATCAGCGACGGGTCGGGTTCGATCAGTGTCCCGATCTGGGTGCCTGCCGGGGTGTTGAACCCGTAGTCGAGCAGGTGCGCCGCCTGCTCCCACGGCGGGATCGGCTGCCGGGTCCCGTGCAGCAGCACCGCCATCAGCCGCCGGCCGTCGCGGTTGGCCGCGCCCACGAAGGTCTGCCCCGCGTCGTCGGTATAGCCGGTCTTGCCGCCGAGCGCGCCCGGATAGTTGTAGAGCAGCTGGTTGTCGTTCTCCAACTCGTAGCCTGGATGGTCGCCGTGCCCCGGGAAGTCGAAGGTGCGGGTCGCGACGATGTCGGCGAAGACCGGGTTCTGCCACGCGTACCGGTAGAACAGGCCGATGTCATAGGCCGACGTGCTCATGCCGGGCCCGTCCAGTCCGGACGGCGTGGCCACTCGGGTGTCCCGGCCGCCCAGCTTGGCGGCCAGCAGATTGATTTTCTCCAGCGCGGCCGGCATGCCGCCGAGCTGCCTGGCCAGCGCGTACGCGGCGTCGTTGCCGGAGTGCATCAGCAGCCCGTGCAGCAGCTGGTTGACGGTGTAGGTGCCACCGGTGTTCACCCCGACTTTGGTGCCCTCGACCGCCGCGTCGTCGGCGGTTCCGGCGACCGACTTGTTGAGGGTGAGCGTGTTGATGGACGCCATCGCCACCAGCACCTTGATGACGCTGGCCGGGCGGTGCCGGCCGTGCGGATCCCGGGCGGCGATCACCGCGCCGCTGTCCAGGTCCGCCACCAGCCAGGCCTCGGCCGAGACGTCGCCGGGCGCTGGCGCGCTGCCAGGGGCGGTGATGATGCCGCAGCCGCCCAGCGCGTTCCCGCCGACCGGGGTGGGGGGTACCACCAGCGGCAGTGGGGGTTCACCGGCCGCGGGAACCTCCGACGAGTCCACGGCGGGTGGGGTGGACACCTTGTACGGGCACGCCGCCGGTGCGGCATTGGGTTCGCCGGCCGCGGTAGGTAGACCAATTCCGGTGCCTACCGCAAACACGGCTGCTGCCAGGCACGATACCGAACGTAAGAAGGCCATCGTCTGTGCAGAGTAGGTGATCGGCGGCCCGACCGCGAGGAGCCGCGCTGTGACTGGCGGGACGAAAGTTACAGATGAAGATATTTGCGTCCGGTGTCGGTGAGCACGCTGCGCAGGATGGTTTCGATGGTGTCGAACTCGGGCTGTCCGCTAATCAGCGGGGGAGCCACCTGGACGACGGGGTCCCCGCGGTCGTCGGTGCGGCAGTACAGCCCGGCCTCAAAGAGCGCCGCGGATACCTGGCCTAGCAGTCGTGCGCGTTCGTCATCGGTGAAGGTTTGCTTGGTCGCCTGGTCTTTGACCAGTTCGATGCCGAAGAAATACCCGTCGCCGCGGATGTCGCCGACGATGGGCAGGTCGTACAGTTTCTCCAGGGTGGCCCGCAGCGCGGGGGAATTCCGCTTGACGTGATCGCTGAGACCCTCGCGCTCGAAGATGTCGAGGTTGGCCAGGCCGACGGCCGCCGACACCGGATGACCGCCAAACGTGTAGCCGTGTGCGAACATCGTCTCGCCGTCGTTGAACGGTTCGAACAACCGGTCGCTGGCGATCATCGCGCCCAGCGGCGAGTAGCCCGACGTCAGGCCCTTGGCGCAGGTGATCATGTCGGGCACGTAGCCGAGGTCTTCACAGGCGAACATCGACCCGATCCGGCCGAACGCACAGATCACCTCGTCGGAGACCAGCAGCACGTCGTAGCGGTCACAGATCTCGCGGACCCGTTCGAAATAACCCGGCGGCGCCGGGATGCAGCCGCCCGCGTTCTGCACCGGCTCCAAAAACACCGCGGCCACGGTGTCGGGGCCTTCGAACTCGATGGCCTCGGCGATCCGGTCAGCAGCCCATCGCCCGAACTCTTTGAGGTCGGTGTGCAACGGTGCTCGGTAGAAATTGGTGTTGGGCACCCGGAAGCCGCCCGGCGTCAGCGGTTCGAATGGCGCCTTGAACAATGGCAGGCCGGTGATCGCCAGCGCGCCCTGGGTGGTGCCGTGGTAGGCGATCGAGCGTGAAATGACCTTGTGTTTGCCCGGTTTGCCGGTGAGCTTGAAGTACTGCTTGGCTACCTTCCAGGCGGTTTCGACGGCCTCGGTGCCGCCGCTGGTGAAAAACACCCGGTTTAGGTCCCCGGGCGCGTAGCGGGCCAGGCGCTCGGCGAGCTCGATCGCCGGCGGGGTGGCATACCCCCAGAGCGGGAAATACCCCAGCGTGCCGGCTTGCCGCGCGGCCGCCTCGGCGAGTTCGGCCCGGCCGTGACCGACCTGCACCACGAACAGCCCGGACAAGGCGTCCAGATAGCTCTTGCCGCGGTCGTCGAAGATGGTGACGCCGTCGCCGCGGACGATGACCGGGTGTTGGATGCCGGCACCGTGCCGGGCGAAGTGCAACCAAAGGTTTCGTGTCGTCGTGTTGGCGAGCGCAGCGCTAGGCTCGGGCAATGACCTCGATGGAGGTTTCCGAATTCGAGGCACTGCGACAGCATCTCATGTCGGTCGCCTACAGGCTGACCGGCACGGTCGCCGATGCTGAGGACATCGTGCAGGAGGCCTGGCTGCGCTGGGACTCACAGGACACCGTGATCGCCGACCCGCGGGCCTGGCTGACCACCGTGGTGAGCCGGCTGGGTCTGGACAAGTTGCGGTCGGCGGCGCACCGGCGGGAGACCTACACCGGCACCTGGCTGCCCGAACCGGTGGTCACCGGCTTGGACGCGACCGATCCGTTGGCCGCCGTGGTGGCCGCCGAGGACGCCAGGTTCGCGGCCATGGTGGTGCTGGAGCGGCTGCGCCCTGATCAGCGGGTCGCGTTCGTGCTGCACGACGGGTTCGCCGTGCCGTTTGCCGAAGTGGCCGAGGTGCTGGGAACCAGCGAGGCCGCCGCGCGCCAGCTGGCGTCGCGGGCCCGCAAGGCCGTCACGGCGCAGCCCGCCCTGATATCGGGGGATCCGGATCCGGCCCACAACGAGGTGGTCGGCCGGCTGATGGCCGCCATGGCCGCTGGTGACCTGGACACGGTGGTGTCGCTGCTGCATCCCGACGTGACGTTTACCGGCGATTCGAATGGCAAGGCGCCCACCGCGGTACGGGCCGTCCGCGGATCCGACAAGGTGGTCCGGTTCATACTCGGGCTGGTCCAGCGTTACGGCCCGGGGCTCTTCGGCGCGAATCAGCTGGCGCTGGTCAACGGAGAGCTCGGCGCCTACACGGCGGGCTTACCCGGGGTCGACGGGTATCGGGCGATGGCGCCGCGGATCACCGCGATAACCGTGCGCGACGGAAAGGTGTGCGCGCTGTGGGATATCGCCAATCCCGACAAGTTCACCGGCTCTCCGCTGAAGGAACGTCGGGCGCAGCCCACGGGACGCGGCAGGCATCACCGGAATTGAAGCCTTGCTCGGTGATGCCCAGCGCCGAATTCATCCGGGCTCGCATGTTCTCCACGCCGATCTGGTAAGTCAGCTCGATCACGCCGGCCTCGCCGAAGCGGGCCCGCAGGTCGGCCACCTGCTCGTCGGTCACCGAATGCGGGTCTGCGGTCATCGCCTCGGCGTAGGCGATGGCGGCGCGTTCGTCGTCGCTGAATTTCGATGAGGTGGCGTAATTGTCGATGTCCGTGAGCCTGTCCACGTCCAGCCCGTCCAGGCGCTGCAGCATGGCTCCGAAGTCCACGCACCACGAGCAGCCGATGCTGCGGGCGGTCCAAAACACCGCCAGCTCACGGACGCTGGGCGGTAGCTTCCGCGACGCTCGCTGCAGCAGGGCTTCGTGCACCACATTGGCGATCAGCAGCCGCCGATGATGTGCGGTGACCGTGAACGGCTCGGGAACTTCGCCGAAGCGCCGCTTGGCGATCCGATACATTGCGCGGATCAACAGGCCGGCTCGCTTGGGAGGTAGGGGCTGGATGCGGGTTTTCTGTGTCATATCCGTTAGACGAGGTGGCTCGCCGAGGTGTGACGAGCAATAGCTCCTATGTCAAGCGGCCGCGGGTTGGGTGTGTTCGGAGCTGGGCTGGTGGACGGTGCGCAGGGCCTGGAAGACGGTGCGGGCTAGGCGGCGTTTGAGGCAGCGTAGTGCTGCGCGTTTGGTTTTCCCGGCGTCTTGCAGCCTTTGGTAGTAGGCCTGGCCCCGGCTGTCGGTCATCCGGATTTGGGTCAGTGCGATGCGGTGTAGGGCGGCGTTGAGCTGGCGGTTGCCCGAGCGGCTGAGCCGCATCTGGCCGGCGGTGTTGCCCGACCACACCGGGATGGGAGCCACTGCGGCATGGCAGGCGAAGGCGGCTTCGCTTTTGAACCGGGTCACTCCGGCGGCTTCGCCGACGATTTTGGTTGCAGTCAGCTCCGCGCAGCCAGGGATTTCCAGCAGTGCGGGGGCGACCTGGTGGACTCGGGCGCTGATGCGCTGGGCCAGGGTGTTGATCTCGCCGGTGAGCCGGATGATGTCGGTCAGCTCGGCGCGCGCGAGTTCGGCGACCAATCCTGGCTGGGTGTCCAGCCAGGTCCGCAGGGCCTGCTGGTGCTTGGCGGCATCGAGCGAGCGTGCTGCCGGTGCCCGCTCGGGATCGAGTTCATGGACGAGCCAGCGCAACCGGTTGATCGCCGACGTGCGTTGGGCCACAAGGACATCTCGACGGTCAGTCAACAACTTCAACTCCCGCGACGTCTCGTCGTGGGTGGCCAGGGGTAGGTCGGTTTCACGCATCACCGCCCGCGCCACCGCCAGCGCATCGATCGGATCCGACTTGCCCCGACTGCGCGCCGACTTGCGGGTCTGGGCCATCAGCTTGGTGGGTACCCGCACCACCTGCTGGCCGGCCGCCAGTAGGTCACGCTCCAGACGCGCCGACATGTTGCGGCAGTCCTCGATGCCCCAGATCAGCTCGAGGCCGAACTGTTCACGGGCCCACATGATGGCTGTGGCGTGCCCGGCCGTGGTGGCCTTGACGGTCTTCTCACCGAGTTGGCGACCCACTTCGTCGGTGGCCACAAAGGTGTGGCTGTACTTGTGCGCATCGGTTCCAACAACAACCATGGTGGTTGCCTCTTGAACCGCCCCGGCATGTCCGGAGACTCCAGTTCTTGGAAAGGATGGGGTCATGTCAGGTGGTTCATCGAGGAGGTACCCGCCGGAGCTGCGTGAGCGGGCGGTGCGGATGGTCGCAGAGATCCGCGGTCAGCACGATTCGGAGTGGGCAGCGATCAGTGAGGTCGCCCGTCTACTTGGTGTTGGCTGCGCGGAGACGGTGCGTAAGTGGGTGCGCCAGGCGCAGGTCGATGCCGGCGCACGGCCCGGGACCACGACCGAAGAATCCGCTGAGCTGAAGCGCTTGCGGCGGGACAACGCCGAATTGCGAAGGGCGAACGCGATTTTAAAGACCGCGTCGGCTTTCTTCGCGGCCGAGCTCGACCGGCCAGCACGCTAATTACCCGGTTCATCGCCGATCATCAGGGCCACCGCGAGGGCCCCGATGGTTTGCGGTGGGGTGTCGAGTCGATCTGCACACAGCTGACCGAGCTGGGTGTGCCGATCGCCCCATCGACCTACTACGACCACATCAACCGGGAGCCCAGCCGCCGCGAGCTGCGCGATGGCGAACTCAAGGAGCACATCAGCCGCGTCCACGCCGCCAACTACGGTGTTTACGGTGCCCGCAAAGTGTGGCTAACCCTGAACCGTGAGGGCATCGAGGTGGCCAGATGCACCGTCGAACGGCTGATGACCAAACTCGGCCTGTCCGGGACCACCCGCGGCAAAGCCCGCAGGACCACGATCGCTGATCCGGCCACAGCCCGTCCCGCCGATCTCGTCCAGCGCCGCTTCGGACCACCAGCACCTAACCGGCTGTGGGTAGCAGACCTCACCTATGTGTCGACCTGGGCAGGGTTCGCCTACGTGGCCTTTGTCACCGACGCCTACGCTCGCAGGATCCTGGGCTGGCGGGTCGCTTCCACGATGGCCACCTCCATGGTCCTCGACGCGATCGAGCAAGCCATCTGGACCCGCCAACAAGAAGGCGTACTCGACCTGAAAGACGTTATCCACCATACGGATAGGGGATCTCAGTACACATCGATCCGGTTCAGCGAGCGGCTCGCCGAGGCAGGCATCCAACCGTCGGTCGGAGCGGTCGGAAGCTCCTATGACAATGCACTAGCCGAGACGATCAACGGCCTATACAAGACCGAGCTGATCAAACCCGGCAAGCCCTGGCGGTCCAGACGCAAAGGGCCCCCATTTCGTGCCGAAATGGGGTGCTTTTGCGTCTGCTCGGCCCCGGTCCAAGAAGTTGCCAAGAATTCGCTGAGGGGTGTGCCGGAGTCTGTGGTCATGTCGTATTCGTATTTCGTTGAGCTTCCCAGGCTCGAGGACATCGAGCCTGGCGCGCACACCGACGTTCTGATTGCGAACTCACGGGTGGACCAGGGGCGTATCCGCACAGCGGTGGAGGCGGTCTTCGACGCCCATCCGGCCCTTGGCACCGTATTCGAGCCGCGCGTTGACACCTTGACTTCTCGCCCGGGCGGCGGCGGGTGGGGCTGGGGAGTGGAACCCCCGGGAGCCGCCGTCGCGGAGGTGATCGCACGGCACAGCGCGAGCTTCGATATGTACACCGGCAGGTTGTTCGCGGTTTCTCTGCTCCCCGGAAGTCCCGACCGGCTAGTACTTACCGCCAGCCGCCTCTGCGTGGACGATGCCTCGTGGCAGACCGTGGTCGAAGACCTGGTGAGGCAATACGACGAGAATGTGCTGGTGCCAGCACGGTAGGCATCCTGGTGTCCGCGGCGGGTCGGCGAGCCGGCCTGCCCACCGAAGGGTAGGCGCGGGTGGGCGCAGAACCGGGGATGGGCAAACCCGCCGGCTAACGGCCCGATTCGTGCGGTATGACCTCGAACGTGAGTTCATGGTCGCCGATGCGAATGTGGTCGCCGTCGTTGAGGGTGGCTGTGGTCGCGATGCGCCGCCCACGCACGTAGACGCCGTTGACCGATCGCAGGTCGGTGATCATGAAGCTTTCACCGGTGTTGACGATAACGGCATGGTAGGGACTGACTTTGCCGTCCGGCAGCACCATGTCGTTACTTTTGCTACGCCCGATACGAAGGGGCAACCGGCCAAGTGGAGACCGGTGCCCCGCGGCGTCGCGTATTGCGGCGCGCGGCGAACGGTCGGTCATGCCGGGAGAGTGTTCGAGGGCCCTGATGATATCTCCTGCGGCAGCCTGGACGACGACTCGCGTGTCCAGTGCTTGTTGGCGCAG
The DNA here is from genome assembly GCF_000253375.1 of Mycobacterium canetti CIPT 140010059. NCBI lineage: Bacteria > Bacillati > Actinomycetota > Actinomycetes > Mycobacteriales > Mycobacteriaceae > Mycobacterium > Mycobacterium canetti. Next base: position 3,777,220 of record NC_015848.1, on the reverse strand, counting down.
CACTTGCTCGTATAGCGTGCGTACCTTGGGTCCCGGGTCGACGCCGAGGTCTTCGGCCAGGCTGGTCTTTAATCGCCGGTAGGCGTCCAGGGCATCGGATTGACGTTCCGAGACATAGTATGCGGCGATGAGTTGCCGCCACAGGGCCTCGTGATAAGGATGCTCCAGGATCAGCTCCTCGAGCTCGCTGATCACTGAATCGGCACGCCCGCAGGCGATTTCAGCCTCCGCGAGAGCTGTGTGGGCGATGATTTTGTCTTCAACCAATGAGTTGGCCAAGCGGGTGACAAAGCTGAATTCACGCAGATCGTCCAGGACCGGGCCGCGCCACTCGGCCAGCGCGGCCGACAAATGGTCACTGGCCTGTTCGAAAGAACCGGCAGCGGCGGCGCGCAGCCCGGCCGACCTTTGGCTGATAAAACGTGCCACATCATATTGGTTATCGGCAACGGCGAGTCGATACCCTGGCGGTGCGCTAGCCAAGATGCTGTGCGAATCCGCCCCCGTGGTGCTTACCAACCGACGCAAATTCGAGACATACGTATACACGGTCGCTCGTGATCCCTCCGGCCGGTCCTGCTCCCAAGCCGCGTCGATCAACGAGTCGATCCCAACCGGGCGATTACGATGAATGATCAGCGTCGCCAAGACCGCACGTTGCTTCGGTGTGCCCAACGGTAGACTGCGGAAACCTGCGCTTATCTCTAGCGGTCCGAGAATACCGAACCGGAGTTCGTTTCGGGCCATCACAATCCTCGTCGGTCGCGGGTCCGTTTGATGAGCGATTCACCGGGCGCCAGGGCCTGATGGGGAAAGCTCGAATTCGAAGAATACCGGCTCCGCCGACATGACGGGTGTCAAGTGTGACCGATTTGGAACGTGGCGGTGACCGATTGCGGTCGCACCCGCAACGCCTACCATGACGCCGTGCGGCGACCTCCGGCCCGGTGCTCGACACCGAACCGGAGCTACCTGGCTTCTCGACATCACTGTCGGGAATTCGGGTCACCGTCGTGGATGAACGGCCAACGGGTGGCCGTTGCCTTGCCGGACCCACATGCGCCGCCGAATCCGGTCGTGCGCCGTGCGCATTGAGATTCCATTGAGGCCGGTGTTGAACAGTAATGAACGTGAACCCCGGAAAGCGCCCGAATGAGAAGGAGGCATGTGGTGCCAGTGTGCACGCGAAACGTGTTGCGATGGTCTTCGCGGGCGCCATCGCCGCGGCCAGCCCCCGATAACGCCCGATGTCCTAGATCCCTGCGGGGATGCCTGGCGTCGCCCATCGCCGTCGGTGGCCTTGTCGGCGGAGCTATCCAATGACTCGGGTTTTTCATCCAGCATTGTCCGGACCGGAACAGTCGCGCTATCAGATCACGGATGTCGCCTCGGTGAGCCGGTCCGGCTTGTGCATCAATGAATCCCCCATCAGGGACCGCTGTGGTCGCACCATGGGTGATCTGCGGCTTTCTGTGATCGATCAGTGCAACCTCCGCTGCCGCTACTGCATGCCCGAGGCCGAGTACGCCTGGTTGCCGCGGGCGGATCTGCTGTCTGTGGACGAAATCAGCCTGATCGTCGATGCATTTATCGCTGTCGGTGTCGATAAAATTCGGCTCACCGGTGGAGAACCGCTGATCCGCTCGGATCTGGCGGCAATCATTGAGGTTATAAGCGCGAAAGTTGGCGATGGCAGCGGTTTACAGGATTTGGCGATCACAACTAATGGCGTGCTGCTCGCGGACCAGGCCAGAAAGTTAAAATCGGCGGGCATGCGGCGCATCACCATTAGTCTTGATACGTTGCGGCCGGACCGGTTCAAAGCAATCAGCCAGCGCGGGACCCACTATAAAGTTATCGAAGGCATTGAGGCGGTTGCGGCGGCGGGCTTCACCGATACGAAGCTTGATTCCGTGGTGATACGTGGCTTCAACGATGATGAGTTGTCCGATCTGATCGAATTCGCTCGCAACGTCAATGCCGAGGTGAGATTCATTGAATACATGGACGTCGGCGGTGCGACGCAATGGTCGATGGACAAGGTCTTCACGAAAGCGCAGATGCTGTCAACTCTCGAGAAGAAATACGGTCCCATCGCGGCCTTGCCGAAGTACGATTCCGCGCCCGCGAACCGCTACAGATTGCCGGACGGAACAACATTCGGCATCATTGCTTCGACCACCGAGCCATTCTGTGCAACCTGTGACAGGTCGCGACTGACCGCCGATGGCATCTGGCTACATTGCCTTTACGCCCTGTCCGGCATCAATTTGCGGGAATCCGTGCGTGCGGGAGCGTCCGCCAATGACGTTGTGCAGATTCTGCAGCGTGGCTGGCGGGACCGCGCGAACCGTGGGGCAGAACAACGCTTGGCCCAACGAACGCGACAGGTCTTTCTTCCGGTGTCCCGCTTGAAACGCGACCCACATCTGGAGATGCACACCAGAGGCGGATAATTCCGGCCGGTCTGGTGCCCATGCCCGCATGCGCGCACTCGCTGGGCGACCAGGTGCGACATCCACCATCAACCCAACCAAGTCCAGGAGGGAACCATGGCACACGGCAACGTCAGTCGATGTGAGGAGTCAAGCCTTCACGACGTGTGCTGCGGCAGGCTGTCGGCTCTCACCGACAGGGAGCTGTCCGAGAGGTTGACGGCACTGCCCGGGTGGGAGCTCGTCGATGGAAAGCTCCGCCACACATTTGGGTTTGGGAGCTTCGATCAATCCATGAAATTTGTGGCGAAGATCGCCGCCATCGCCGACAAATTCAATCATCACCCCGATATCTGTGTCCATAACAAGCGGTCGGTGCGGTTGACTTGTTGGACGCGCCAGATGCACTGTTTGACTCGCGTCGACTTCGACCTCGCCGAGGCTTTCAGCGCAGTGCACGATGAGCAATGCAGCCAGCAGGTGGCACGGTGAACGACCACGATGGGGTGCTTACCCACCTTGATGAACAAGGCGCCGCCCGAATGGTCGATGTGTCGGCGAAGGCGGTGACCTTGCGGCGAGCGCGGGCATCCGGGGCCGTCCTGATGAAACCGTCGACCCTGGACATGATCTGTCACGGCACCGCGGCAAAGGGCGATGTCATAGCGACCGCACGGATAGCCGGCATTATGGCGGCCAAACGGACCGGTGAGCTTATCCCGCTGTGTCACCCGCTGGGGATCGAGGCGGTCACCGTCACGCTCGAGCCGCAGGGTGCGGACCGGCTCTCGATTGCGGCGACGGTGACCACGGTGGCACGTACGGGTGTGGAGATGGAGGCGTTGACCGCCGTTACGGTGACAGCGCTCACGGTTTACGACATGTGCAAAGCAGTCGACCGTGCCATGACGATCACGGATATCAGATTGGACGAAAAAAGCGGTGGCCGATCGGGTCATTACCGGCGGCACGACGCGGACGTCAAACCCAGCGATGGTGGCTCCACCGAGGATGGATGTTGAATGATTACTGTCAATGTGCTCTACTTTGGCGCGGTTCGCGAAGCGTGCAAGGTCGCTCACGAGAAGATCTCACTCGAAAGCGGCACCACAGTCGACGGCTTAGTCGACCAATTGCAAATCGACTATCCGCCCCTTGCTGATTTTCGCAAGCGAGTGCGGATGGCCGTTAACGAATCCATAGCGCCGACATCAACGATTCTCGACGATGGCGACACGGTGGCGTTCATACCGCAGGTTGCCGGGGGCTCCGATGTCTACTGCCGGCTCACCGATGAGCCGCTGAGCGTCGATGAAGTGCTCAACGCGATATCTGGACCTTCCCAGGGCGGCGCCGTCATCTTCGTGGGAACCGTGCGTAACAACAACAACGGCCACGAAGTGACCAAGTTGTACTACGAGGCCTATCCGGCCATGGTGCACCGCACGCTGATGGACATCATCGAAGAGTGTGAACGACAGGCCGACGGTGTGCGAGTTGCCGTGGCACACCGGACCGGTGAATTGCGCATCGGTGATGCGGCGGTTGTCATCGGTGCTTCGGCTCCTCACCGCGCGGCCGCGTTCGACGCCGCTCGCATGTGCATCGAGCGGCTCAAACAGGATGTGCCGATATGGAAGAAGGAGTTCGCACTCGACGGTGTTGAGTGGGTGGCCAATCGGCCATGAGCGTGCAGACGGATCCGGCGCTGCGGGAGCACCCGAACCGCGTCGACTGGAACGCGCGATACGAACGCGCGGGTTCGGCGCACGCGCCGTTTGCCCCGGTGCCTTGGCTCGCCGATGTCCTCAGAGCAGGCGTTCCGGACGGTCCCGTTCTGGAGTTAGCCAGCGGTCGATCGGGTACCGCACTGGCGTTGGCCGCCCACGGCCGCCAGGTCACCGCAATCGATGTGTCCGATGTCGCGCTGCTGCAGCTGGAAAGCGAGGCCGTGCGTCGAGGCGTGGCCGATCGGCTCAACCTCGTGCAGGCCGACCTGGGCTGCTGGGAACCCGGCGAGACGCGTTTCGCGCTGGTGCTCAGCAGGCTCTTTTGGGATGCGGCGATATTTCACCGCGCCTGTGAGGCGGTGATGCCAGGCGGCGTATTGGCATGGGAGTCGCTGGCTCTCAGTGGCGCCGAGGCGGGCACAGCCAGCGCGAAGCGACGTGTCAAGCCGGGAGAGCCGGCGTGTCTGCTTCCTGCCGATTTCACCGTTGTACACGAGGGGCAGGGTAGCTGCGACTCGGCGCCGTCGCGGATCATGATCGCGCGGCGCTCACCGTTGCCAGGGGCATAGACGGTGGTCGTCGGCCCCTACCTCGCGCGGGAGTGCACCCCACGAAGGAGATTCTCAATGCCGCAAGCGCTGGCCATCCTGTAGACGCGTTGCGCCCAGATTGGTGCGGTAGCATCTGATGCATGCGCACCACGTTATCCATCGACGACGATGTATTGCTGGCCGTGAAGGAACGGGCACGCAGGGAGAAGCGCACCGCGGGTGAAATCCTGTCGGATCTGGCCCGGCAAGCGTTAACCAACCAGAATCCCCAGCCTGCGGCGAGCCAGGAGGACGCCTTTCATGGCTTCGAACCCCTGCCTCATCGCGGTGGAGCGGTATCGAACGCGCTGATCGATCGGCTTCGTGACGAGGAGGCCGTGTGATCGATGCGAGCGCTGTTGGACGTCAACGTGCTACTGGCGCTGCTGGACCGCGATCACGTCGACCACGAGCGCGCCCGAGCGTGGATCACCGGGCAGATCGAGCGGGGATGGGCTTCCTGTGCGATCACCCAAAACGGGTTCGTCCGCGTCATCAGCCAACCGCGCTATCCCAGCCCGATCTCGGTAGCCCATGCCATCGACTTGTTGGCTCGTGCGACGCACACGCGCTATCACGAGTTCTGGTCCTGCACCGTCAGCATTCTCGACTCGAAGGTCATCGATCGTTCCCGCCTGCACAGCCCCAAACAGGTCACCGACGCGTACTTGCTGGCCCTCGCGGTCGCTCATGATGGCCGGTTTGTCACCTTCGATCAGGCTATTGCGTTGACTGCGGTTCCTGGCGCAACCAAACAGCACCTGGCAACGCTGTAGACCCGGCTGCGCGAGCAGACGCAAAATCGCCCAAAACCACTGGTTTTCGGGCGATTTTGCGTCTGCTCGCGCAAGCCCTCAGCGGGTGAACATCAGCGCGCGCTTGACCTCCTGGATCGCCTTGGTCACCTCAATGCCCCGTGGGCAGGATTCGGTGCAGTTGAACGTGGTGCGGCAGCGCCACACCCCGTCGACCTCGTTGAGGATGTCGAGGCGCTCGGCGGCGGCCTCGTCGCGGCTGTCGAAGATGAAGCGGTGCGCGTTGACGATCGCCGCCGGGCCGAAGTAGCTGCCCTCGTGCCAGAACACCGGGCAGCTGGTGGTGCAGCACGCGCACAGGATGCACTTGGTGGTGTCGTCGTAGCGGGCGCGGTCGGTCGGGCTCTGGATCCGTTCGCGGGTGGGCGGGTTGCCGCTGGTGATCAGGTACGGTTTGATCGCCCGGTAGGCGTCGAAGAACGGCTCCATGTCGACCACCAGGTCCTTTTCCACCGGTAGCCCGCGGATCGGCTCGACCGTGACGGTCAACGATTTGCCCTTCTTCTTCGGCAGCAGGTCACGCATCAGCACCTTGCAGGCCAGCCGGTTCACCCCGTTGATGCGCATGGCATCAGAGCCGCACACCCCATGGGCGCAGGATCGCCGGAAGGTGAGCGTGCCGTCGAGGTAGCCCTTGATGTAGATGAGCAGGTTGAGCAGCCGATCGCTGGGCAAACAGGGCACCCGGAAGCTCTGCCAGCCGCCGGTGGCCGCGAACGCGTCGGGGTCGTCGGGGTTGAACCGGGCGATCTTGACGGTCACCATCACCGCGCCGTCCGGTACCGGCGGTAGGGGCGGATCCAAAGTTTCGACGTCCGGCTCGACGCTCATTAGTACTTCCGTTCCTTGGGTTCGTAACGGGTCTGCACGACGGGTTTGAAATCAAGGCGGACATCGCTGCGCAGCTCGGGGCCCTCCTTATCGGCCCCAATTTCCTTGTAGGCCATGGTGTGTCGCATGTAGTTGACGTCGTCGCGGTTGGGATAGTCCTCGCGGGCGTGACCGCCGCGGGACTCCTTGCGATTCAAAGCGCCGACCACCGTGACCTCGGCCAGCTCCAGTAAAAATCCCAGCTCGATGGCTTCCAGCAGGTCGGTGTTGAAGCGTTTCCCCTTGTCGTGCACCGTGATTCGGGAGTAGCGGTCCTTGAGCGCGTGGATGTCGGTGAGCGCCTGCTTCAGGGTCTCCTCGGTGCGGAACACCGCGGCGTTGTTGTCCATCGACTGCTGCAGCGCCCCGCGAATGTCGGCGACCCGCTCGTTTCCGTGTTCGGACAGGATGTCGCTGACCCAGCCCACCACCATGGCCTCCGGGTTGGGCGGCATGTCGACAAAGTCGTGACCCTGCGCATAACTGGCGGCGGCGATGCCGGCCCGACGACCGAAGACGTTGATATCCAACAGCGAGTTGGTGCCCAGCCGGTTGGCGCCATGCACCGACACGCACGCGCACTCGCCGGCCGCATACAGGCCCGGGACAACGCTGGTGTTGTCCCGCAGCACCTGCCCGGTGACTGTGGTCGGGATGCCGCCCATCAGGTAGTGGCACGTCGGGTAGACCGGCACCAGCTCGGTGACCGGATCCACGCCCAGGTAGGTGCGGGCGAACTCGGTGATGTCGGGCAGCTTGGCCTCGAGCACTTCCTCGCCCAGGTGGCGGACGTCGATGTAGACGTAGTCCTTTAGCGGTCCGGCGCCGCGTCCCTCCAGCACTTCCAGCACCATCGAACGGGCGACGATGTCGCGGGGCGCTAGGTCGACGATCGTCGGGGCGTAGCGCTCCATGAAACGCTCACCTTCCCCGTTGAGCAGCCGGCCGCCTTCGCCGCGCACCGCTTCGGAGATTAAGATGCCCAGACCGGCCAGGCCGGTAGGGTGAAACTGGTGAAACTCCATGTCCTCCAAGGGAAGTCCCTTGCGGAACACGATGCCGATGCCGTCGCCGGTCAGGGTGTGTGCGTTGGACGTGGTCTTATACATGCGGCCCGAGCCGCCGGTCGCGATCACGACGGCCTTGGCGTGAAAGACATGGATGTCACCGGTCGCTAGCTCGTAGGCGATCACCCCGGTGGCCACCGGGCCCGACGGCGTTTGAGTCAAAGCCAAATCCAGCGCGTAAAACTCGTTGAAGAACTCGACGTCGTGCTTGACGCAGTTCTGATACAGCGTCTGCAGAATCATGTGGCCGGTGCGATCGGCCGCGTAGCAGGCCCGGCGCACCGGGGCCTTGCCGTGGTCGCGGGTGTGCCCGCCGAAGCGGCGCTGGTCGATGCGGCCCTCGGGGGTGCGGTTGAACGGCATCCCCATCTTCTCCAGGTCGAGCACCGCGTCGATGGCTTCCTTGCACATGATCTCCACGGCGTCCTGGTCGGCGAGATAGTCGCCGCCCTTGACGGTGTCGAACGTGTGCCACTCCCAGTTGTCGTCCTCGACGTTGGCCAGCGCGGCGCACATGCCGCCCTGGGCCGCGCCGGTGTGGCTGCGGGTGGGATACAGCTTGGTCAGCACCACGGTACGCACCCGCGGACCCGCCTCGACCGCGGCGCGCATCCCGGCACCGCCCGCGCCGACGATCACCACGTCGTATCGGTGTTGGCAGATCAACGCCGCCGCCGACGATGCAGTGGGGGCACCCCCAGCCGCGAAGCGACGAGGGGGCCGCAGCGATGAGGTGGGGGTACCGCCCGCTTGCGGGGGAGAGGTGGCGTGATCATGTGCTCCTTCCGGGCCTTTCAGGAGATGTTCGGGTCGAATGTCACTATCACGTAGGTTCCCAGCATCAGGGTGAACAGCATGGACAACACCAGCAACGAGTTCAGCCAGAATCGGGTGGTGCCTTTGCGGCTGTAGTCGTCAATGATGGTGCGCAGACCGTTGCCGCCGTGCAGCTGCGCCAGCCACAACAACAGCAGATCCCAGGTCTGCCAGAACGGCGACGCCCAGCGTTGGGCAACGAAGTTGAAGTCCAGGCGATACACGCCGTTGTCCCACATCAGCATGATGAACAGGTGCCCGATCGCCAGGAACACCAACACAACACCGGAAAACCGCATGAACAGCCAGGCGAATTTCTCGAAGTTGGGCATGCCGGCACGCCGCCGTGGTGATCGTGGGTTGTCCAGGCTGGCTGGACGGTCATGGCTGCGCTGTCTGACCGGGGCGCTCATCGGAAGTGCTCCCACATGTGGATGCCCACCACCACGCCTGCCGGAACCATCAGCAAGAGGAAGACGCTGCCGATGATCCACAACATCAGCCGCTGATAGCGCGGGCCTTCCGACCAGAAATCGATCAAGATGACCCGAATCCCGTTCAGTGCGTGAAAAAGGACCGCGGCGACTAGGCCGTACTCCATCAGGCCGACGATCGGGGTCTTGTAGGTCGCCAGCACCGCGTTGTAGGTCTGCGGGCTCACCCGCAGCATGGCGGCGTCCAGGACATGGACAAACAGGAAGAAGAAAATCGTCGCGCCGCTGATGCGATGGCATACCCACGACCACATACCGGGATCTCCCCGATACAGGGTCCGAGGTGGCCGCCGCCCGCGCGAGACGGTTGTCGCCGTTGTATTCACCGCTGGCAAACCCCTTAAAAGCACTATCGAACAGCTAGAGCCGGGCAATCGAGCTTAACTTGGCCAGGTTGCCCGCGGTGTCGAACAGTCCGATCGGGATCGTGTGTGGATCCGGGGTTAGGCTGGCTTTTCTTAGTCGGCCCATCGACGAGCGGGGTTGCCGAATGCCTGATGTCGATTGGAATATGCTGCGGGGCAATGCAACCCAGGCAGCAGCCGGAGCCTATGTGCCGTATTCGCGGTTTGCGGTGGGTGCGGCCGCACTGGTCGACGATGGTCGCGTGGTGACCGGATGCAACGTGGAAAACGTCTCGTATGGCTTGACTTTGTGCGCCGAATGTGCGGTGGTGTGCGCCCTGCATTCGACCGGCGGCGGCCGGCTGCTCGCGCTGGCCTGCGTCGACGGCCATGGATCCGTGCTGATGCCGTGCGGGCGATGCCGTCAGGTGCTGCTCGAACACGGGGGTTCCGAGCTACTGATCGACCATCCGGTGCGACCCCGCCGGCTCGGCGACCTGCTGCCCGACGCCTTCGGCCTCGACGACCTCCCCCGGGAACGCCGGTGACCGACTTCGCATTCGACGCCCCGACCGTCATCCGCACCAAACGTGACGGCGGCCGGTTGTCCGACGCCGCCATCGACTGGGTCGTCAAGGCCTATACCGACGGCCGGGTCGCCGACGAACAGATGTCGGCGCTGCTGATGGCGATCGTTTGGCGGGGCATGGACCGCGGCGAGATCGCCAGATGGACGGCGGCCATGCTGGCCTCGGGTGCCCGGCTGGATTTCACCGATCTGCCACTAGCGACCGTGGACAAGCATTCCACCGGCGGGGTAGGTGACAAAATCACGCTGCCATTGGTGCCCGTCGTCGCCGCCTGCGGTGGCGCAGTGCCCCAGGCGTCGGGCCGCGGACTCGGCCACACCGGCGGCACCCTGGACAAGCTGGAATCCATCACCGGGTTCACCGCGAATCTGTCCAACCAGCGGGTGCGCGAGCAGCTTTGCGACGTCGGCGCCGCGATCTTCGCCGCCGGCCAGCTGGCGCCAGCCGATGCCAAGCTGTATGCGCTGCGCGACATTACCGGCACCGTCGAATCGCTGCCGTTGATCGCCAGTTCGATTATGAGCAAGAAGCTGGCTGAGGGTGCGGGTGCACTGGTGCTCGACGTCAAGGTTGGTTCCGGGGCCTTCATGAGGTCGCCAGTGCAGGCGCGCGAACTTGCGCACACCATGGTCGAACTGGGCGCGGCGCATGGCGTGCCCACCCGTGCCCTGCTGACGGAGATGAACTGCCCGCTGGGTCGAACCGTCGGCAATGCGCTCGAGGTGGCCGAGGCGCTGGAGGTGCTGGCCGGCGGCGGACCGCCCGACGTGGTGGAGCTGACGTTGCGGCTGGCCGGCGAGATGCTCGAGCTTGCCGGGATCCACGGCCGGGACCCGGCCCAGACGCTGCGGGACGGCACCGCAATGGACCGGTTTCGCCGGTTGGTTGCCGCGCAGGGAGGTGACTTGTCGAAACCGTTGCCGATCGGTTCGCATTCGGAAACCGTCACGGCGGGCGCGAGCGGCACAATGGGCGACATCGATGCGATGGCAGTGGGGTTAGCGGCATGGCGACTCGGTGCGGGCAGGTCCCGCCCGGGCGCACGCGTACAGCACGGTGCGGGGGTGCGGATTCATCGCCGCCCGGGGGAGCCGGTTGTGGTCGGTGAGCCGTTGTTCACCCTCTACACGAATGCTCCCGAGCGCTTTGGTGCGGCGCGAGCCGAGCTGGCCGGCGGTTGGAGTATCCGGGACAGTCCGCCGCGCGTGCGGCCGCTAATCGTCGATCGGATCGTCTGATGACCGCTGCGCCGACCCTGCAGACGATCAGGCTAGCCCCCAAGGCGTTGCTGCACGATCACCTCGACGGCGGGCTGCGGCCGGCCACCGTGCTGGACATTGCCGGGCAGGTCGGATACGACGACCTGCCGGCAACTGACGTCGACGCGCTGGCAAGTTGGTTTCGCACCCAGTCGCACAGCGGCTCGCTGGAGCGCTACCTGGAACCGTTTTCGCACACGGTGGCGGTGATGCAGACTCCCGAGGCCTTGTATCGGGTCGCCTTCGAATGCGCGCAAGACCTGGCCGCCGATTCGGTGGTCTATGCCGAGGTGCGGTTCGCGCCGGAGCTGCACATCAGCTGCGGGCTGTCGTTCGACGACGTCGTCGACACCGTTCTGACGGGCTTCGCCGCCGGCGAGAAGGCGTGTGCCGCCGATGGTCAACCCATCACCGTCCGCTGTCTGGTCACCGCGATGCGGCACGCCGCAATGTCCCGGGAGATCGCAGAGTTGGCGATCCGGTTCCGGGACAAGGGAGTTGTCGGATTCGACATCGCCGGCGCGGAGGCCGGCCACCCGCCAACCCGGCACTTGGATGCATTCGAGTACATGCGTGATCACAACGCGCGCTTCACGATTCATGCCGGTGAGGCGTTCGGGTTGCCGTCCATCCACGAGGCGATCGCCTTCTGCGGTGCCGACCGGCTGGGTCACGGGGTGCGGATCGTCGACGACATCGACGTGGATGCCGACGGCGGTTTCCAGTTGGGTCGGCTGGCAGCTATCCTGCGGGACAAGCGAATTCCGCTGGAGCTGTGCCCCAGCTCCAACGTGCAGACCGGCGCGGTCTCAAGCATCGCCGAGCATCCGTTCGACCTACTGGCTCGGGCCCGGTTCCGGGTGACCGTCAATACCGACAACCGGCTGATGAGCGACACCTCGATGAGCCTCGAAATGCATCGTTTGGTAGAGGCTTTCGGTTATGGCTGGAGCGACCTGGCGCGCTTCACCGTCAATGCGATGAAATCCGCGTTCATTCCGTTCGACCAGCGGCTGGCGATAATCGACGAAGTGATCAAGCCGCGGTTCGCGGCGCTCATGGGTCACAGCGAGTAATCAGCAAGTTCTCTGGTATATCGCACCTAGCGTCCAGTTGCTTGCCAGATCGCTTTCGTACCGTCATCGCATGTACCGGTTCGCGTGCCGCACGCTCATGCTGGCGGCGTGCATCCTGGCCACGGGTGTGGCGGGTCTCGGGGTCGGCGCGCAGTCCGCAGCCCAAACCGCGCCGGTGCCCGACTACTACTGGTGCCCGGGGCAGCCTTTCGACCCCGCATGGGGGCCCAACTGGGATCCCTACACCTGCCATGACGACTTCCACCGCGACAGCGACGGCCCCGACCACAGCCGCGACTACCCCGGACCCATCCTCGAAGGTCCCGTGCTTGACGATCCCGGTGCTGCGCCGCCGCCCCCGGCTGCCGGTGGCGGCGCATAGCGCTCGTTGACCGGGCCGCATCAGCGAATACGCGTATAAACCCGGGCGTGCCCCCGGCAAGCTACGACCCCCGGCGGGGCAGATTTACGCTCCCGTGCCGATGGATCGCGCCGTCCGATGACAGAAAATAGGCGACGGCTTTGGCAACCGCTTGCAGGACGCTTGAAGGGAACCTGTCATGAACGGCGACAGCGCCTCCACCATCGACATCGACAAGGCTGTTACCCGCACACCCGTTCGCCGGATCGTGCGTTCAGCGCTGGATCGGCTGTGGTTGCGGCAGTCCCAGCCTAGGCGCTATCGGTTCCTCGAGGACTCGTGCATGGCACGCGCACTGAATCGACTCTGATCGGCATACCATCGCTGGTGTGCTCTTGACCGGGCCACCGCCATCGCTGCCCGAGCGCATTCGCACCGACGAGGCGGATGTGCTCATGCTGCCCGACAGGCGGGCGCTTGCCTACCTGGAATGGGGTGATAGCACCGGCTACCCAGCGTTCTACTTCCACGGCACGCCAAGTTCGCGGCTCGAGGGGGCCTTCGCCGATGGTGCCGCGCGGCGCACCGGCTTCCGACTGATAGCGATTGATCGGCCCGGGTACGGGCGCTCCACCTTTCAAGCGGGACGCAATTTTCGCGATTGGCCCGCGTGTCAAGGGACATGGGGAACTGCCCAGTGGCGGTCATGAGAACTGCCCGCTGGCGGCCACGAGATCTGCCTGCTGGCGGCCACCAGACGTGGCTGGGGGTTAGGTCAAGGCGTTCACCCCCTTGCCGGCCATGGCTTGGGTAAGTCGGATGCTGTCGCCACTGGTCTGGCAGACGTGGGCGTGGTGCAGGAGCCGGTCGACGGTGGCGGTGGCCAGTGTCTTGGGCATCAACTCGTCGAATCCTGCCGGGTGAAGATTGCTTGATAGTGCGATGGAGCGTTTCTCGTAAGCGGCGTCGACAAGCCGGTAGAGCCCTTCGGCGGCGTCGGTGCCGACCGGCAGCAGGCCGATGTCATCAACCGCGACCAGATCGGCACGCAGGATACGGCTGATGGCTTTGGTGACGGTGTCGTCGGCGCGGTGCCGGCGCACCAGGGCGCCGAGTTGTTCGAGGCTAAACCACGCGACGTGGAGCCCGGTTTCGACGGCTTGTTGGCCGAGGGCTTCGAGCAGGAACGTCTTGCCGGTGCCCGACGGCCCGCAGACCACCAGGTTTTCGCGTCGGTGGATCCATTCCAGGGTGCGCAACGCGGCCTGGGTGGGTGCGGGGATGGACGACAGTGCGGGGTCCCACGCGGCGAAGGTCTTACCGGTGGGAAAACCGGCCCGCGTGCGGCGGATGGCCAGCGCGGAGCGGTCTCGCCCGTTGACCTCTTCGGTCAGAAGCGCTTTGAGCACCTCGGCAGGGTCCCAGCGTTGCGCCTTGGCGGTGGCCAGCAGCTCGGGTGCGGCGTTGCGGATGTAAGGCAGCCGCATCCGCTTGAGCAGCCGCATCAGCTCGTCGTCTAGCGGTGGTGGTGGCGGTGTTGTTGTGCTCATGGCTGGCTCCGGTCCCCGTCGAGCAGCGCGGCGATGCGCTGCGCGATGTGGGTGGCCAACCCTGCGGTCTTGTCGACGCCGCGGTAGCTGCTGAAGAACCGGTCGAAGTCGGCGTGGGTGTGCTCGTCAGCGTCGGCGAGCCAGCTGGCGAGCTCGCCGATCAGCCACGCCCACTGGAACAGTTCTGCGGCGGCCACGCCGACCAGTTGGTCGGGATCGTCGGCGCCGCAGGTGTTGAGCAGGATCGATGTGGTCTTAAAGGAGATGTCGAGGTAGGCCATCGTTAGTTGGCCTCCTGCTCACCGAGCTTCGCCCAGCCACCGGTGCCTTGGGCCAGGCTGTTGTACTCGCCCGCGTGGGCGGGCTGCGAGGCGCTGTGGTGGTCGGGGTCGCCGGCCTGATGGGCCACGATGGCGGCCAGATCGCCGTGGCCGAACCGGCCCGCGGTCGCGGCTTGGCCCAAGGCGCGGTCCACGCTGCCCCGATCGTGCAGTGCGGCCAAATCGACCGCCCCGGCCATCTTGGCCCGAATCCGCGAGCATCCCGCGGCGGCGGCCTCGGTCAACCACAATGCTGCCCCGTCACCGAGAGCCAAAAACTGCGCCTCAGCAACAGTTTTCGCGCGTGGTGTTCGGCCCAGCGGCCCCTTGGGCCGGGGTGGGAAATGCGCGTCATCCACCCGCGGGTTACCCGGCGTGGTGCGCTGGTGGCGGGCGACTTCGACTGGGCCGGCATGGCCGAGGTGCACGACCACTACCTGCTGGTCGTGGGCCCGCACCCACACCGTCTGCCCGCACAAGGTGTGCGGCACCGAATACGACCCGTGCTCAAAGGTGATCATCGCGGTGTTGGGCGGCACCGTGCGGGTCACCCCGAACGCCGCGGTGTAGGGATGGGCGGGTAACGGGTGTAACCGGGCGCGTTCCTCGGCCAGCATCTCCGCCGGGATGCGCCGCGTGACCCGATGCGGGCGATTGTTGACCTGCTGGCAAAACGTCGCGCACGCCGCTTGCAGCTCGGCGAAACTGTGGTATTCCGGTAGCAGGTTGGCCTCACAGGGCACCAGATCGGCCTTGGCGATCTTGACCGCGTTTTCCGAGCCGCCCTTGCTGGCCGGATCGGCCGGCACGCAGGTGGCGATCGTGAGCCCGTAATGGCGGGCGAAGTCCAGCATCTTGGCGTTGCGCACCGGTATCCCCGCGACATGCTCGCTGGTCACGGTCTTCTCGTTATCGGTCAACGCGTAGGTGGGCACCCCACCGAAGACGCGTAGCGTTGTATCGATCGCGGCCATCACCGATGGCAGTGTCTTATCCAAAAGCGCCAGCACCACCCTAAACCGGCACCACGCCAGCCACGCGCAAAACAATTGCGTGCCAACACCTCTCACGCGCGGGCCATCCCCGAAGTCGTACTGAAACCACATCCCCGGCTCGGTGATCCACGGACGGTGCACCCGCCGTCGCCCCGCCCGATACGCTGCCTTGACCTCGGCGACCGCCCGCCGTGTCGTACGCTGCGAACCCGCATACCCCAACGCGACCAGCTTCTCGTGGGCGACATCGCCGCGGACCTTGCCCCGCGAGCGGTCGACCCACTCCTCGAGCTTGTCCAGATACGGATCCACCAGCATCTCCCGCCGCGCCGCGCGCCCGGGCGTCAACTCGCCCCGCTCCCGCGCGGCCACATACTCGGCGACCGTGTGATGCGAGCACCCCGCCAGTTCCGCCGCATCACGCAACGAACCGGTCAAATCGTAGGCTTCCAGAATTTCCATGATCTCCTCGGCAGACTTCACTTCACCCCTCCTCGGGAGCTGAACAACGGTTGGCACCGTTCAGCGCACCCGAGGAGGGGCCCCCGCACCTCGCAGGCACGCGGGACGAACAAATCAACTGGGCAGATCTCGTGACCGCCAGCGGGCAGTTTTCATGACCGCCAGCGGGCACTTATATGGCCATCACTGGGCAGTCTGACGTGGCCGCCGACACCCGCGGACGTGTGTGCCCTGGCTGACGCGTTCGAGCTGGAGGAGTTCGGGGTGGTCGGGCACTCGGGCGCGGGACCGCACCTATTCGCCTGCGGTGCCGTCATCCCGCGGACCCGACTAGCGTTCGTCGGCGCGCTCGGACCATGGGGTCCACTGGCGACGCCGGATATCATGCGCAGCCTCAACGCGGCCGATCGGTGCTACGCGCGGTTGGCGCGAAGCGGGCCGCGGCTATTCGGTGCGTTGTTTGCCCCGCTCGGCTGGTGCGGGAAATACACGCCCGGGCTGTTTTCTACGTTGTTGGCGGCTGCGGTCCCCGCGGCCGACAAGCACCTGCTGAGCGACGAACGCTTCGGCCGCCACCTGCGCGCCATCCAGCTCGAAGCGTTCCGACAGGGCAGCCGCGGCGCAGCCTATGAATCATTTCTGCAATTTCGGCCGTGGGGTTTCGACCTCGCCGAGGTGGCCGTGCCTACCCATATCTGGCTGGGTGATCGTGACTCCTTCGTGCCACGCGCCATGGGCGAGTACCTGCAGCGCGCGATTCCGCACGTTGATTTGCACTGGGCGCACGGCAAGGGCCATTTCAACATCGAAGACTGGGATGCGATCCTCGCCGCGTGTGCCCTGGACATCGGCAAGCGCCGCGGCGGCTAGCCTTCGCCGGCTGACGGTGCCTATTCGCGCCTGAGCCGCGACTCCACGAACCTTTCCAATTTCTCCCATTCACGGACAGCCGCCGCATACGGGGTCGTGGGTTTGCCGACCGAGTCGGGGTCCAACACATAGGCCACCAGCTGGCCCAGCGGGCGGGTTGTCTCGAGTGCCTTGTCGACTGCGCTGTCCTCGGAGTAGTCGCCGATATCGCGGAGCAGCTCGACGGCCAGGTCGAGCTGCTCACGGTCCACCGCGTCCGGCCCGTCGGCAAAATCGTCGGCCAGCCCACTGAGCACGTAGACGTTGTCGTCGGTAACGGCAACCGCCAGCGAGCCGTCGGTGGCGGCCGTGCGGATGTCGTCGTAGGTGCTCAGGTCCGACAAGTCGTGGTCGTGCTCATCGGCAAGATAGCGGGCCAATGCCCGCTCGGAGCCAAACACACTGATCCGACCATTGCGGCCCAGGAAGATCGGTCGATCATCCAGGTAACAGCGAAGCGTGTAGAAGGTGGCGGTGCCCGTCATGATCTGGATCGGGTCGATGCCCACCTGCAACCAGAAGTCCCGATCGCCGCCCAGTACGACACTGTCACCGGGTGCGTCGGCTTCCTCGTCGTCGGACTCGGCCGCCTCCTGCGTGTCCTGCGTGGCCTCCACCTCCGCCGCCACTTCCTCGGCGCCCTCGGGCTCCTCCGCCAACTCCTCGGCGACCTTTTCCGACAGCTCAGCGTCGACCTCGGGGGTGCTGATGATCTCGTCGATGGCCGCGAGCACGTCGTCCCAGCTGCGTCCGATGACCTCGGCAATCGAATTCCAGCGTTTATGGCCGGCTTTTCCGGTGAAGTGTTCGAGCCCGCCGGAAACCGTGCCCAGGATGGGATTGCCGTTGAAGAACTTCGACACTGCCGCCAGTTCGCACACCGATCCGATGGCGGATACGATCGCCAATGAGGCGGCCAGCGCGGCCACTGACTCCGCCGTCGGCTTCTCAGCCAGCAGTTCCTCGACGACGACCAGGTCGAACTGATTGTCTTCGGCCGGATTGAGGTTGTGCGCGTGGGCTCCGGTCAGGTCTTGCCATGCCGGGTGGTCGACCAGGTCGTTCTCGGTGTCGGTGCGCACGAACGCGACCAGGTCAGAGACGCTCTCGAAGCCATACAGGTCGTCGTCTTTGCCCAGGAACGCCTCCCACTCGTCGCCGGCATCCCGCCAGCGAGGAGCCCACAGCGTGTAGCGGTCACCAGCGGACAGGCTCAAGCGGATGGGTACGAGGTCAGCAACCATGCGGCACAGAATAGCGACGGCGGCTAGTCGCCCCAAATATCGGTTATTGGCGGAGCATTGGTCGCATAACCCGTCTTGGGCACTCCGTAGATCTGCTCCAATGTGGACAGCACGTTGTAGTGGCTGATGGTCTCGTTGTAAGTTCCGGGCCGCACGTGCGCGCCGTAGAACACCGTCGGGATCTGATTGCGGCTGCTGCCGTCGTCTTCGTCCCAGGTCACAACGAGCAGGCTGTTGTTTGTCTTGGCCCAGTTGGCATATGCCGACAGGTGGCGGTTCAGCCAGGCGTCGCCTTGGGCGATCGAGCCGTCGTGCATGTCGTTGTCGGCGTTAGGGATGACAAACGACACCGTCGGCAGGCCGGGGTAATTCTGCGGCTGCGGAAATGCCGAAAACGGCACCGACAGTGTCGCCGGCACGTTACTGAAGTTGACCCACGGCACGTGTTTGCGTGCGTATTTGCCCGCACTGCACACCGTGGAGCCGACCGCAGGCAAGTCTTCGGCGAACCCCATGAATGTGTAACCGGCGCTGAGCAACTCAGAACCCAGGTTGGGCAGCGCGCCGCCGTTGACCGGGCAGGTGTTCTTCGTCAACCCGAATGTGTTGCCAGCGAACAGTGCCAGGTAGTTCGGTTCGCTCGGGTGTGTTTCGGCGAACGCCTGGGCCATCATCGCGCCGTTGGCGGCCAGCGAATTGATGAAGGGAGCCGACTTGTTACCGATGATGGCGGCCTGCGAGCGGTTCTCCTCCACCACGATGACCACGTGCGCGAAGGTCGGCAGGGCACTTGCTGCCAGACCCACTTGTGGGACAGCGCCGACCCATGAGGCCAGCAACGATGCTGCCAGGACACCGATCACCGCCAAGGCACGGTATACCCTGGTCAGGGGCCGGCTGAGAGCCTGGATTCCGCGGAGCATGCCGGGAGTATATGGACGGGGTTGACCGGTCGCGCGGATGGACGCACCCGTATCAGCCCCCTTTTAGGGGACCGAGCCACGATTGTTATATAGGGTCAAACGCCGTGCAGGTCCATGTCGTTGACCACCCACTGGCCGCGGCCCGACTGACCACGCTGCGTGACGAACGCACCGACAACGCCGGCTTCCGGGCAGCGCTGCGCGAGCTCACGCTGCTGTTGATCTATGAGGCCACCCGCGATGCGCCCTGCGAGCCAGTCCCGATCCGTACGCCGCTGGCCGAGACGGTCGGGTCGCGGCTAACCAAGCCACCCCTGCTGGTTCCTGTGTTGCGGGCGGGGTTGGGGATGGTCGACGAGGCGCATGCCGCCTTGCCGGAGGCGCACGTTGGCTTTGTCGGTGTCGCCCGCGACGAGCAAACCCACCAGCCGGTGCCGTATCTGGACTCGCTGCCCGACGACCTGACGGATGTACCGGTCATGGTGCTTGACCCGATGGTGGCCACCGGCGGGTCGATGACGCACACCCTCGGTCTGCTGATCTCGCGCGGTGCAGCGGATATCACGGTGCTGTGTGTGGTTGCGGCGCCAGAAGGAATCGCGGCGCTGCAGAAGGCTGCGCCAAACGTGCGGTTGTTCACTGCGGCCATCGACGAAGGGCTCAACGAGGTCGCCTACATTGTGCCCGGTCTCGGCGATGCCGGCGATCGCCAGTTCGGCCCGCGCTGAGTCACCACCACCGCCGCACGCTAGCCGACAGCTCATCGATCCTCGCCCGCACCAGCTGTCGGGCAGCTGGTAGGTCACCGGTCACCGCGCAGCGAATCTCCAAGTAGCACTTCAGCTTCGGTTCTGTTCCAGAAGGCCGCACCGCCACCCTGACCAACATGTTGTCGTCGCCGCCGGTGAGGATCAGCGTGTCGCCGATATCGGTGACCGTGGCGGGGAAACCGGCCAGCCGACGCGGCGGGTCCTCGCGGAGCCGTCGCATCAGGTCGGTGGTCTCGACGGCGCCGCCCACGGGGCGTGACAGGGCGGCAACCTCATGCACGCCGTAGCATCGGGCGAGCTCGTCGAGCGCGTCGGTCACCGAACGACCCTGGCCTTTGAGCGCGGCCACCAGATCGCACACCAACACCGCGGCGCTGATGCCGTCTTTGTCACGCACCGCGGTGGGGTCGACGCAGTGCCCGATCGCTTCCTCGTAGGCGTACACCAGGGTGCCGGGCAGGTTCGCATCGGCGCGCGCCAGCCACTTAAAGCCGGTGAGGGTCTCCACGTGCACGGCAGCGTGATGCGCGGCGATCGCCGCCAGCATCCGCGACGACACCACGGTGCTGGCCACCACCCTGGTTTCCGGCGGCGACGCCCGGTCGTCGGTTTGCGACAAGATGTAATCACCTAGTAGCCAACCGGTTTCGTCACCGGACAGCATCCGCCATCCCGACACCGTGGGTATCCCGACCGCGCAGCGATCCGCATCGGGATCCAGCGCGATCGCGACGTCGGCGTCCACGTCGGTAGCCAGGGTGAGCAGTGCGTCGGTGGCTCCGGGCTCCTCGGGGTTCGGCAATGTCACGGTGGGGAAGTCGGGATTCGGCGCGAATTGCGTCGCCACGGTATGCACCTCGGTGAAACCGGCTCGCCGAAGGGTCTCGACGGCCATCGCCCCGCCAACCCCGTGCAGCGGCGTCAGGGCCACCCGGACCGAACCGGCGCACCTTCGGACCCCGGCCGCACGCTGGATATAACGGTCGATCAGATCGGAGGCGCGGTTTTCACTGGGGTTGACGGTCTTCCTGGCGATCTGATCGGCCGGGGGCGCGGTGGCCATCGCGGCTTCGATCTGCCGGTCGGTAGGGGCGAGGAGCTGAAGGCCGCCGTCGACATAGACCTTGTAGCCGTTGTCGGTCGCCGGGTTGTGTGACGCCGTGATCTGTATCCCAGCGGCGGCGCCGGTGTGCCGCACCGCGAACGCCACCACCGGGGTGGGTGCGGGATCGGGCAGAAGCAGCACGGAAAAACCTGCGGCGGCAAGCACTTCGGCGGCCGCAGCGGCAAACGCCGGTGAGCCGTGCCGAGCGTCGCGCCCCACGATCACCGGCGAACCAGCCAGACCTCGATCCGTGAGCACCCGTGCCACCGCCCAGGTGGCGCGCAACACCACCGCCAGGTTCATCGCGTCCGGCCCGCCCCGCAGGTGCCCGCGCAACCCCGCGGTGCCGAACGCCAGTGGGCGGCTGAACCGCGCTTTCAGCTCGTCGGGGCCGCAGGCGGCGAGCTCGGCGGCCGTCTGCGGGTCCGGGTCGTGGGCGATCCAATTCTCTGGCGTCACGGCTTAGAACCGGGCGATCACGTCGGCTAGCAGCGCGCCCATCCGGGTCGCCGATGCGGCTCCGGCGGCGAGCACCTCGGCGTGGCTCAGCGGCTCGCCGGTGATCCCGGCCGCCAGATTTGTCACCAGGGATACGCCCAGTACCTCAGCGCCCGCCGCCCGGGCCGCGATGGTCTCGTGCACCGTGGACATGCCGACCAGGTCGGCGCCCAGTGTCTGCAACATCCGGATCTCCGCCGGTGTCTCGTAGTGCGGCCCCGGCAGGCCGGCGTAGACGCCTTCGGCCAGCTGCGGGTCGGATTGGCGGGCGAGTTCCCGCAGTCGCGGTGAGTAGGCGTCGGTCAGGTCGACGAACTCCCCGCCAACCAGTGGCGAACGTGCGGTCAGGTTCAGGTGATCGCTGATCAGCACCGGCTGGCCGACCTGAAGGTCCGCCCGCAGCCCACCGGCGGCGTTGGTGAGCACCATAATCTGCGCCCCTGCCGCACGGGCCGCCCGAACCGGATGCACGACGTAGCGCAGGTCGTGTCCCTCGTAGGCGTGGATGCGACCGGCCAGCACCAGCACCCGGTGCGCACCGATGGGCACGGACAGTAGCTCGCCCGCATGCCCGGCTGCGGTTGGCGGCACAAACCCGGGCAGTTCGGCCTGCGGCAGCACGGTGGTCGGGGAGCCCAACGCCGCAACGGCCGGTAACCATCCCGACCCGAGCACGACCGCGACGTCATGTTCGCCGATCCCGGTGCGGTCAGCGATGACCTGCGCCGCCCGCCGGGCCAGTTCGTCGGGATCGGGGCGCGGGTCAGCCACACTGGGCGAGCTTAACTGAGCCGCTCGCCGGGGAGCGGGTGCTCGTCGATGAGATACTGCGAGCATGCCAGCAGCCAGCGCATCCGACCGCGTCGAGGAATTGGTGCGGCGCCGTGGTGGCGAGCTGGTCGAGCTGTCCCATGCCATCCACGCCGAGCCCGAGCTGGCGTTCGCCGAGCATCGCAGCTGCGCCAAGGCTCAGGCGCTGGTCGCCGAACGCGGTTTCGAGATCACCACGGCCGCCGGTGGGTTGGACACGGCGTTTCGCGCCGACTACGGCAGCGGACCGTTGGTTGTCGGAGTGTGCGCCGAGTACGACGCGCTTCCCGGGATCGGACACGCCTGCGGGCACAACATTATTGCGGCCTCCGCGGTGGGCACCGCGCTGGCACTGGCTGAGGTGGCGGACGACCTGGGCTTGACCGTGGCTCTGCTGGGGACCCCTGCCGAGGAGTCCGGCGGCGGTAAGGCGCTGATGCTGCAGGCCGGGACGTTCGATGACGTTGCGGTGGCCGTGATGGTCCATCCCGGGCCGACCGATATCGCCGGCGCACGATCACTGGCCCTGTCCGAGGTCACCGTGCGCTATCGGGGTAAGGAATCGCACGCGGCCGTCGCGCCGCACCTAGGGGTTAACGCCGCCGACGCCGTGACCGTGGCGCAGGTCGCTATTGGGGTACTTCGACAGCAATTGGCGCCCGGGCAAATGGTGCACGGCATTGTGACCGACGGCGGGCAGGCGGTCAATGTCATCCCCGGGCAGGCGAGGCTGCAGTATGCGATGCGTGCGGTCGAATCGGATTCGCTGCGCGAGCTGCAGACCAGAATGTTCGCCTGCTTTGCGGCCGGCGCGCTGGCCGCCGGGTGCGAATACGAAATCGACGAGGCTGCACCGGCATACGCGGAGCTCAAACCCGACCCGTGGCTGGCTGACGTGTGCCGGGAGGAGATGCAGCGGCTGGGGCGCGAGCCGTTGCTGCCAGCCTTGGAGGCAGAGCTGCCGCTGGGTAGCACCGACATGGGCAACGTGACGCAGGTGCTGCCCGGGATCCATCCGGTGATCGGCCTAGACGCCGGCGCGGCGACGGTGCACCAACGGGCCTTCACCGTCGCTTCCGCTGGTGCCAGCGCCGACCGCGCGGTGGTTGACGGCGCGATCATGTTGGCACGCACGGTTGTCCGTCTCGCGCAGACTCCTGATGAGCGTGACCGGGTGCTGGCCGCGCAGCAGCGCAGGGCGGCGCGATGAGCCTCGCCGACGCCGCCGAATCATGGCTAGCCGCCCACCACGACGACCTGGTCGGCTGGCGCCGGCACATCCACCGCTATCCGGAGTTGGGCCGTCAGGAATACGCCACTACCCAGTTCGTCGCCGAGCGGTTAGCCGACGCGGGGCTGAACCCCAAGGTGCTGCCCGGTGGAACGGGACTCACCTGCGACTTCGGTCCTGAGCATCAGCCGCGGATCGCGCTGCGCGCCGATATGGATGCGCTGCCGATGGCCGAGCGGACCGGCGCGCCCTACGCCTCGACCATGCCCAACGTCGCGCATGCTTGTGGCCATGATGCGCACACCGCGATCCTGCTGGGTGCCGCATCGGCATTGGCTTCGGTACCGGAGCTGCCGGTGGGGGTGCGGTTGATCTTCCAGGCGGCCGAGGAACTGATGCCCGGTGGTGCCATCGACGCGATCGCGGCCGGCGCGTTGGCCGGGGTGTCGCGGATCTTCGCCCTGCACTGCGATCCCCGGCTTGAAGTCGGCAAGGTCGCCGTTCGGCAAGGCCCCATCACGTCGGCGGCCGACTCGATAGAAATCACGCTGTATTCGCCGGGCGGGCACACGTCGCGTCCACACTTGACCGCCGACCTCGTCTACGGGCTCGGCACGCTGGTCACCGGGCTGCCCGGGGTGCTGTCGCGTCGCATCGACCCACGTAACAGCACCGTGCTGGTGTGGGGCGCGGTCAACGCGGGTATGGCCGCCAACGCCATTCCGCAAACCGGAGTTCTGTCCGGCACTGTTCGCACGGCCAGCCGGCAGACCTGGGTTGACCTTGAGGAGCTTGTCCGCCAAGCCATTTCGGCGTTGCTATTACCGTTGGCGATCGAGCACACGCTGCAATACCGTCGGGGGGTGCCGCCGGTGGTCAACGAGGAAATCTCGACACGCATTCTCGCCCACGCTATTGAGGCTATTGGCCCAGGTGTGCTGGCCGATACCCGGCAGTCCGGCGGTGGTGAGGACTTCTCCTGGTATTTGGAGGAGGTTCCCGGCGCGATGGCTCGACTGGGCGTGTGGTCCGGTGACGGACTGCAGTTGGACCTGCATCAGCCGACGTTCGACATCGACGAGCGAGCCCTGGCGATCGGGCTGCGGGTGATGGTCAACATCATCGAGCAGGCCGCCGCGCATTAGCCTGGGCGCTCGCGATAATTAGGCAATAGTTCCCGGGCCGATGTTGCGGGCCGGGCGAGTACGCAAGTCATGTACGTAATCACTTGGCGCGCCCGCGATCTCAGCGGCATCGGCCATCACACCCAGATAGCGGGCCGACGGCAGGCCACCCTCCCAGGCGTCCAAAACGTACAACCACGCGAGGACGGGATCCGTTGTGGTGTCCGAGGAAATGCGCTCCACGCGGCATCGGATCTTCTGGTGGATGCCGAACTCGGAGCCTTCCCACCGGTCAAGGTTCTTCTCGTCCGCCGGGGTCATGTCGTAGAGCACGACGAACACCTTCGAATCTGGGTCTTCGACGACGGTGGCAAGCGCCCCTTCCCAGCCGATGTCCTCGCCGCCGAACGTCAGCCGCCACCCGGGTAACCAGCCGGTTCCGGCCATCGGCGAGTGGGGTGCGCGCTCGAGCATCTGCTCGGGATGCATGTTCGACCCGTAGGCGGCGTAGAGCGGCACGGGGGAAAGCTTAGACGGCGGGGGCTCGGGTGGTACCCATCACGCCGCGCTGCGGTGCGGGTCATCGTCAAGCTGTGCTTGACTGCTCGGCTCCTCCTCACGCCGCTGCGCGGCGTGCATCGTCGCCGAGCTGTGTTGGACTGCTCGGCTCCTCCTCACGCCGCTGCGCGGCGTGCATCGTCGCCGAGCTGTGTTGGACTGCTCGGCTCCTCCTCACGCCGCTGCGCGGCGTGCATCGTCTCCGAGCTGTGTTGGACTGCTCGGCTCCTCCTCACGCCGCTGCGCGGCGTGCATCGTCTCCGAGCTAGGTTATGGGCTGTGGTGACCCGCATCGTGATCCTCGGTGGCGGCCCGGCCGGTTACGAGGCCGCACTGGTGGCCGCCACCTCACACCCGGAAACAACCCAAGTTACCGTGATTGACTGCGACGGCATCGGCGGGGCTGCCGTACTGGACGACTGTGTGCCGTCGAAGACGTTCATCGCCTCCACCGGGCTGCGTACCGAACTGCGCCGAGCGCCGCACCTGGGCTTTCATATCGACTTCGACGACGCCAAGATCTCGTTGCCGCAAATCCATGCCCGGGTCAAGACGCTGGCCGCCGCACAGTCGGCCGACATCACCGCCCAGCTGCTCAGCATGGGGGTTCAGGTGATCGCCGGCCGGGGCGAGTTGATCGACTCCACACCGGGTCTGGCGCGCCATCGCATTAAGGCGACCGCCGCCGACGGCTCCACCAGTGAGCATGAGGCCGACGTCGTGCTGGTCGCCACCGGCGCCAGCCCGCGGATCCTGCCGTCGGCCCAGCCGGACGGTGAGCGCATTCTGACCTGGCGGCAGCTCTACGACTTGGACGCGTTGCCCGACCACCTCATCGTGGTGGGCTCCGGGGTTACCGGTGCTGAGTTCGTGGACGCCTATACCGAATTGGGGGTGCCGGTCACGGTGGTGGCCAGCCAGGACCACGTGCTGCCGTATGAGGACGCTGACGCTGCGCTGGTCCTGGAAGAGTCGTTCGCCGAACGGGGAGTCCGGCTGTTCAAAAATGCCCGGGCAGCATCGGTCACCCGCACCGGGGCCGGGGTGCTCGTCACGATGACCGACGGTCGCACCGTCGAGGGCAGCCACGCCCTGATGACCATCGGGTCGGTGCCCAACACCAGCGGCCTGGGCCTGGAACGGGTCGGCATCCAGCTTGACCGGGGCAATTACCTGACCGTGGACCGGGTGTCGCGGACGTCGGCGACCGGCATCTACGCCGCGGGCGACTGCACGGGTTTGCTGCCCCTGGCGTCGGTCGCCGCAATGCAGGGCCGCATCGCGATGTACCACGCGCTGGGGGAGGGCGTCAGCCCGATCCGGTTACGCACGGTGGCCGCGACGGTTTTCACCAGGCCCGAGATCGCCGCGGTCGGGGTGCCGCAATCGGTCATCGACGCCGGTTCGGTGGCCGCCCGGACCATCATGCTGCCGTTACGAACCAACGCGCGCGCCAAGATGTCGGAGATGCGTCACGGGTTCGTCAAGATCTTCTGCCGGCGGTCCACCGGCGTTGTGATCGGCGGCGTGGTGGTGGCGCCGATCGCATCGGAGCTGATCCTGCCCATCGCCGTAGCCGTTCAGAACCGCATCACCGTCAACGAGCTGGCCCAGACACTGGCCGTTTACCCATCGTTGTCGGGTTCGATAACCGAGGCGGCCCGCCGGCTGATGGCGCACGACGATCTGGACTGAACGGCAGCTCAAGACGCGGCTGAACAACTAGCCTTGGTGCCACACCACCTACCGACGAGTAACTGACAGGAGCCGGTTTCGTGAGCAACCCAATCCAGGCACCGGACGGCGGGCAGGGGTGGCCCGCCGCGTCGCTGGGACCTGCACAGCGCGCGGTCGCCTGGAAGCGACTCGGAACCGAGCAATTCGACGTCGTGGTGATCGGCGGCGGAGTAGTGGGCTCCGGATGCGCTTTGGATGCTGCCACCCGTGGGCTCAAGGTGGCGTTGGTCGAGGCGCGGGACTTGGCCTCCGGCACGTCGAGCCGCTCCTCGAAGATGTTCCACGGCGGGCTGCGCTACCTCGAGCAACTGGAGTTCGGGCTGGTGCGTGAGGCGCTCTATGAACGTGAACTGTCGCTGACCACGCTGGCACCGCATTTGGTCAAGCCGCTGCCGTTTTTGTTCCCGCTGACCAAACGCTGGTGGGAGCGTCCCTACATCGCCGCGGGTATCTTTCTTTACGACCGGCTGGGTGGCGCGAAATCGGTTCCGGCGCAACGGCATTTTACTCGCGCCGGTGCGCTGCGACTGAGCCCCGGCTTGAAGCGCAGCTCGCTGATCGGTGGTATCCGTTACTACGACACCGTCGTCGACGACGCCCGGCACACCATGACGGTCGCGCGCACCGCGGCGCATTACGGCGCGGTTGTCCGCTGCTCCACCCAGGTAGTGGCCTTGTTGCGAGAGGGTGACCGGGTGATCGGCGTGGGCGTCCGCGACTCCGAGAACGGCGCGGTTGCCGAGGTTCGCGGCCACGTCGTGGTCAACGCGACCGGGGTCTGGACCGATGAGATTCAAGCGTTGTCCAAACAGCGCGGGCGCTTCCAGGTGCGCGCATCCAAGGGCGTGCATGTGGTGGTGCCGCGGGACCGGATTGTCAGTGACGTCGCGATGATCCTGCGCACGGAGAAGTCGGTGATGTTTGTCATTCCGTGGGGAAGTCACTGGATCATCGGAACCACCGATACCGACTGGAACCTCGACCTGGCGCACCCCGCGGCCACCAAGGCCGACATCGACTACATCCTGGGCACTGTCAACGCCGTGTTGGCGACCCCGTTGACGCACGCCGACATTGACGGAGTGTACGCCGGGCTGCGGCCGCTGCTTGCCGGGGAAAGCGACGACACCTCCAAGCTGTCCCGGGAACACGCCGTGGCTGTGCCGGCGGCGGGCCTGGTGGCCATCGCCGGTGGCAAGTACACCACCTACCGAGTAATGGCGGCCGACGCGATCGACGCTGCTGTGCAGTTCATCCCCGCCCGCGTTGCGCCGTCGATCACCGAGAAGGTCAGCCTGCTGGGCGCCGACGGTTACTTTGCACTGGTCAATCAGGCCGAACACGTCGGCGCGCTGCAGGGCCTGCACCCGTACCGGGTGCGCCATCTGCTGGACCGCTATGGTTCGCTGATCAGCGACGTTCTAGCGATGGCGGCCTCCGATCCCAGCCTGTTGAGCCCGATAACGGAGGCACCGGGCTATTTGAAGGTGGAAGCCGCTTACGCCGCCGCCGCCGAGGGCGCCCTTCATCTCGAGGACATCCTGGCCCGTCGGATGCGGATTTCCATCGAATACCCGCACCGGGGCGTCGACTGCGCCCGGGAGGTGGCCGAGGTGGTCGCGCCCGTGCTCGGGTGGACCGCCGCAGACATCGACCGCGAGGTCGCGAACTATATGGCGCGCGTGGAGGCCGAGGTGCTCTCCCAGGCCCAGCCCGACGACGTTTCGGCGGACATGTTGCGGGCCAGCGCACCCGAGGCGCGTGCCGAGATCCTCGAGCCGGTGCCTTTGGATTGAAGGCTGCGCCAAGCGGGTATGTCGCGCGGTGCCGCCATGGTCGATGATGGCGGTGTGGATCCGCGGCAGCACCACACGACGACTCAGGGTCAGAGAGGCGTGACACCATGCGGACGGTCTATCACCAGCGGCTAACCGAGTTGGCCGGACGATTGGGAGAGATGTGCAGCCTGGCCGGGATAGCGATGAAACGCGCAACGCAGGCTCTGCTCGAGGCCGACATTGGCGCCGCTGAACAAGTAATCCGTGACCATGAGCGGATCGTGGCGATGCGAGCCCAAGTCGAAAAGGAAGCGTTCGCGCTGCTGGCGTTGCAACATCCGGTGGCCGGCGAGCTGCGGGAAATCTTCAGTGCGGTGCAGATCATCGCCGACACCGAGCGCATGGGTGCGTTGGCTGTGCATATTGCCAAGATCACCCGACGCGAGTATCCGAACCAGGTGCTTCCTGAGGAAGTTCGCAACTGCTTCGCCGACATGGCGAAGGTGGCAATCGCGTTGGGTGACAGTGCAAGACAAGTGCTGGTGAACCGTGACCCGCAGGAAGCCGCGCAACTGCACGATCGTGACGACGCGATGGATGACCTGCATAGGCATTTGCTGAGCGTGCTGATAGATCGAGAATGGCGGCACGGCGTTCGCGTCGGTGTGGAAACGGCGTTGCTGGGTCGTTTCTTTGAGCGCTTCGCCGACCACGCTGTGGAAGTGGGCCGCCGCGTCATCTTCATGGTCACCGGGGTGCTACCGACCGAGGACGAGATTTCCACTTACTGAGAGGGTCTCGTGTGGCGTTGCGGCCAGAGGATCGTTTGCTTAGCGTGCACGACGTGCTGGGGCCGGTGCGGGTGCGACTGCTTGGCGGGTCGGTGTTAGCCGAGCTGACCGCACGGTTTGGCGTGGCGGCCCGTGCGAAGGTGCTGGCCGGGGAGGTGGTCGACGACGACGGTGCGGTGGTCGACAGTGGCACGGTGCTGCCGCCCGGTTCGGTTGTGCACCTGTATCGCGACCTGCCCGACGAGGTGCCGGTGCCCTTCGATGTCCCAGTGCTGCATCAAGACGCCGACATCGTCGTCGTCGACAAGCCACATTTCTTGGCGACCATGCCTCGGGGGCGACACGTCGCGCAGACCGCGCTGGTGCGGCTGCGTCGCGAACTGGGATTGCCCGAGCTGAGCCCGGCCCACCGGCTGGACCGGCTGACCGCCGGGGTGTTGTTGTTCACCACCCGACGCGAGGTGCGCGGCAGCTACCAGACGATGTTCGCCCGCGGTTTGGTGCGCAAGACCTATCTGGCTCGCGCACCCGTTGCCCCGGGTCTGGCCCTGCCGCGCCTGGTCCGCAGTCGCATCGTCAAGCGCCGGGGCCATCTGCAGGCGGTCTGTGAGCCCGGCGTTCCCAACGCCGAGACGTTGGTGGAGCGGATAGCGCGCGACGGTCTGTATCGGCTGACACCGACCACCGGGCGCACCCACCAGCTGCGAGTGCACATGGCGGCGCTGGGGATACCGATCATAGGTGACCCGTTGTACCCCAACGTGATATCCGTGGCCGCCCACGACTTCAGCACACCGCTGCAGTTGCTCGCGCAGCGCATCGAGTTCGACGATCCGCTGACCGGGTCGCACCGCGAGTTCGCCAGCACGCGCACGTTGACCGGTGCTACGTTGCCAACATGGTCAGCCGCGGCCGATTGCCGGCCGTGACACACATATCGGGAGTTTCGTGATGAGTGAAGACAACGCGCTGGTGCTCGTCGCCGGCTATCAGGACCTCGATTCGGCTCGTCACGATTTTCAAACCCTCGTCGATGCCGCCAAGGACAAAAGCATTCCGCTGCAGGGTGCGGTGCTGATCGGCAAGGACGCCGAGGGCAATCCGGTTTTGGTCGATACCGGAAATCGGCTCGGCCGGCGCGGCGCCGCGTGGGGCGCCGGGGTGGGCCTGGCGATCGGCCTGTTCTCGCCGGCACTGTTGGCCTCGGCGGCGCTCGGCGCCGCGACCGGAGCATTGGCCGGCACCTTCGCCCACCATCGGATCAAGACCGGGCTGGCCGACAAGATCGGCCAAGCGCTGGCGGCGGGCCGAGCAGTGGTCATCGCCGTGACGGAGGCACAAGGCCGACTGGAAGCGGGGCAGGCGTTGGCTAGCTCTCCAATGAAATCGGTTGCGGAGCTGAGTCGTTCGACGTTGCGAAGCCTGGGCGCGGCGTTGCGAGAGGCGATGGGCAAGTTCAACCCAGACCGCACCCGGCTGCCGCTACCGCAGCGCCGCTTTGGTGGCGTGGTTGGCCGCACCATGGCAGAGTCGGTCGGCGACTGGTCGATTGTCCCCGGTCCCTTTCCGCCCGACGACGCACCGAATGTGCTGATCGTGTTGATCGATGACGCTGGGTTCGGCGGACCGGATACATTCGGCGGCGCGATCCGAACCCCGACGCTGTCCCGGCTAGCCCAGAATGGGTTGATCTACAACCGTTTTCATGTGACCGCGGTGTGCTCGCCGACCCGTGCGGCGCTGTTGACCGGGCGTAACCATCACCGGGTGGGCTTCGGGTCGGTCTGCGAGTTCCCCGGCCCGTACCCGGGGTATTCGGCGGTCAGGCCACGCAGTTGCGCAGCGCTGCCGCGTATTCTGCGCGACAACGGTTATGTGACTGGCGCTTTCGGCAAATGGCATCTGACCCCGGACAATGTCCAGGGAGCCGCGGGGCCGTTCGACAACTGGCCGCTGGGTTGGGGATTCGACCATTTCTGGGGCTTCCCGAGCGGCGCCGCGGGTCAGTACGACCCGATCATCAGTCAGGACAACTCCGTCATAGGCATACCCGAGGGTTCTGGGGAAGACGGCCGTCCCTACTATTTCCCCGACGACCTCACCGACAAGGCTATCGAGTGGCTGCACACCGTGCGGGCCCAGAATGCCACCAAGCCGTGGATGCTGTACTACGCGACCGGCGCCACCCACGCGCCACACCACGTATTCAAGGAATGGGCCGACAAGTACCGAGGTGAGTTCGATGATGGCTGGGATGTGTACCGGCAGAAGACATTCGAACGGCAAAAGCGACTCGGGATCATTCCACCCGACGCCGAACTCACCGAGCGGCCCGACCTATTCCCCGCGTGGGACAGTATGTCGGAGGCGCGAAAACGGCTCTTTGCCCGCCAGATGGAGGTGTTCGCCGGGTTCTCGGAAAATGCGGACTGGAATGTTGGCCGGCTGCTGGACGCGATCGAGGATCTCGGCGAGTCCGACAACACGTTGGTGTTCTACATCTGGGGCGACAATGGCGCCAGCATGGAGGGCACCAACACCGGTTCGTTCAATGAGATGACGTTCCTCAACGGCCTGGATCTGGATGCCGAGCGGCAATTGGAGCTGATCGAACAATACGGCGGCATCGCCGCACTCGGCGACGAGTTCACCGCACCGCATTTCGCCAGCGCGTGGGCGCATGCGAGCAACACCCCGTTGCAGTGGGGCAAGCAGATGGCCAGCCACCTGGGCGGCACGCGCGATCCATTGGTGGTCGCCTGGCCGGCCCGGATCCGGCCAGACGGCCGTGTTCGTAGCCAGTTCACCCACTGCATCGACATCGCGCCGACCGTGTTGGCGGCCATCGGTTTACCGGAGCCGACCCATGTCGACGGCTTCGAGCAGGAACCGATGGACGGAACCAGTTTCGTGCGGACCTTCGACGACGCTGAAGCCGAAGACCGCCACACCGTGCAGTACTTCGAAAACTTCGGCAGCCGTGCCATCTACAAAGACGGCTGGTGGGCGTGCGCTCGCTTGGACAAGGCGCCCTGGGATCTGTCACCGGAGACGATGCGACGGTTCGCGCCGGGGACCTACGACCCGGACCAGGACGTCTGGGAGCTGTACTACCTACCAGATGACTTCTCCCAGGCGAAAAACCTGGCAGCCGAGCATCCCGACAAGGTCGCCGAGCTCACCCAGCTGTGGTGGCAGGAGGCCGAACGAAACCGGGTGCTGCCGCTGCTGGGCGGGCTCGCGGTAATGTTCGGCGACCTGCCGCCCCTGCCCACCACCGCACGGTTCAGTTTCAAAGGTGACGTGCAGAACATTCAGCGCGGCATGGTCCCCCGTATCTCCGGTCGTTCTTACGCGATCGAGGCACGGCTGCACATCCCCGACGGCGGCGCGCAGGGTGTGATCGTCGCCAACGCCGACTTCATGGGCGGGTTCGCGCTATGGGTCGACGAACAGCGGCACCTGCACCACACCTACTCCTTCCTGGGCGTCGAAACCTACCGGCAGGTGTCCAGCGAGCCGCTCCCCACCGGGGATGTCACGGTGCGGATGCTGTTCGATTCCCATCAACCCGTCGCCGCCTCCGGTGGTCGGGTGACGCTCTGGGCCGACGATCGGTTGATCGGAGAGGGTGAGCTGCCCCAGACGGTGCCGCTGGCCTTTACCTCCTATGCCGGCATGGACATCGGCCGCGACAACGGCCTGGTCGTTGACCGCGGCTATGAGGACAAGGCGCCCTATGCGTTCACCGGGACCGTCACCGAGGTCATCTTCGACCTCAAGCCCGTACATCCCGAAGCCGCCAGGGCGTTGCACGAGCACGCATCGGTCCAAGCGGTGGGACAGGGCGCCGCGGGCTGAGCGCTCGCGATCGGTACCTTGACGAGATGCCGTGGGCGCGAATGCTGTCGCTTATCGTTCTCATGGTTTGCCTGGCCGGGTGCGGCGGTGATCAGCTACTGGCCAGGCATGCCAGTTCGGTAGCGACGTTCCAGTTCGGGGGCTTGACCCGCAGTTATCGCTTGCACGTGCCGCCCGCTGAGCCCTCCGGGTTGGTGATCAGCCTGCACGGTGGTGGCGGCACCGGAGCCGGACAGGAGGCTCTCACCGATTTCGACGCTGTTGCCGACGCCGCCGACTTGTTGGTTGTCTATCCTGACGGCTACGACAAAAGCTGGGCCGACGGGAGGGGGGCGTCGCCGGCGGATCGCCGTCATCTCGACGACGTTGGGTTCTTGGTCGCGCTGGCCGCAAAGCTGGTGCACGACTTCGACATCGCTCCCGGGCACGTCTTCGCCACCGGCATGTCCAACGGTGGCTTCATGTCCAACCGGCTGGCGTGTGACCGTGCCGATATCTTCGCCGCGGTCGCGCCGGTGGCGGGCACGCTGGGTGTGGGTGTGACATGTAATCCGTCACGGCCGGTGTCGGTGCTCGAAGCACACGGCACCGCCGACCCGCTGGTGCCGTTCAACGGCGGGGCGGTGCGTGGTCGCGGCGGGCTCAGCCATTCCATCTCGGTTGCGAGCTTGGTGGATCGCTGGCGGGCGGTCGATGGGTGTCAGGGCGATCCGTCGGCGGCGGAGCTGCCTGACGTCGGGGACGGAACAATGGTGCACCTTTTCGATTCCAGCTCATGTGCGGCCGGCACCGAGGTGATCTCCTACCAGATCGACAATGGCGGACATACCTGGCCGGGTGGCAGGCAATATCTGCCCAAGGCGGTCATCGGGGCGACCACGCGCGCGTTCGACGGGTCGCAAGTCATTGCCCAGTTCTTCGCTACCCACGGCCGCGACTAGGTGCTGGCTTTGATCGCCCGGTTCAGCGCTGGCAGGCCGGGCACCAATACCGCACCCGCTCGTCGGTGGTGTCGTAGGCGATGAGCGTGCCGCAGCGGCGGCAACCCTGCCCGGCCCGCCCGTAGACCCACAGTCGCCGGCCGGCCCGGGTATCGCCAGTGGTGCACCGATTCCAGCGGAAGCGGTTGACCCACAGCATGTCTCGGGCGCGGGTGACCAGGCGGCGCGGGTCGGCGACCGCGCTCACCGGGGCCGTCGGCAATACTCCGCTGACGAAGCACAGTTCGTTGCAATACACGTTGCCGATCCCGGCGAGCACCCGCTGGTCGAGCAGTGCCTCGGCGATGGGCCGGTCCGGGGCAACGATCAGGTTGGCGGCTGCACGCTGCGGGTCCCAATCGTCGGCCAGCAGATCAGGTCCTAGGTGTGCGACGACGGCGCCGTCGTTGTGCCGGTCGATGACCTCCAACAGGCCTAGGTCGACGCCGACCACCCGGATGGCCTGTTCTTGCTGGTTGGCTTCCAAAATGATTCGCGCCCGATGATCCACCCGCACCGGCCGGTTGCCGACCCGCCAGCTGCCGTTCATCTGCAGATGCGAATGAATGCTGGCTGTCCCGGTTCGGATGAACAGGTGCTTGCCCCGACTGATCACCTCGTCCACTACCTCGCCGGTGAGGTCGACGGCGGCAAACCGTGGCACTCGGATGTCGCAACGTGTCAACGTGCGACCGGCCAGATGCCGCCGCAATGTGGCCGCGGTGTGCCAGACGGTGTCGCCCTCGGGCATGGCTTACCGCCGCCGCAGACCGCGAGGTGTGCGGACGAAGCCGGCTGCCAGCAGCGCCGTCAGTGCCGCCGACGCCCGCCCGCCGGGCTGCAGCACCGGCATGCCGTCGGCCCGCTCGACCAGAATCGACGCGACGCGCCCGGCGGTGACCAGGTCGGCCAGCCCGATGGCCGCCGCGTGGTTGGCCTCGGGATCATCGGTGAACGTCAGCAACGACCGCCCGCCGCGCTCGAGGAACCAGGCCAACTCGCCGTCCACCAGAACGACCAGTGCTCCGGCTTTGCGGCCCGGCCGGGCGGTACCGTCAGCGCTCGACGCTGGCCAGGGCAACGCCGCCCCATACGGGTTGGCCGGGTCGGCAGCGGCCAGCACCACCGCGTGGTAGTCCGGCTGTTCGGGGTCGACACCGTCGAGGTAGCTACGCAGCCGGTCTACGGTCGAGGCGACGGCGAACTGAGCGCCCCCCAACGACTCGATGAAGTAGCCACGCTGGCACCTGCCGGCATCCTCGAACGCACTGAGCACCTTGTAGAGCGTCGCGAACCCGCCCGCCACACCCTCGGCAGCAACTGCGTCTTTGGTCAACACGCCGTGGCGGTTCAACAGCAGCTCGGCTTGGTAATGGGCGCGCAGCGTGGAGTCCGGTTCGGGAAGCGGCAGCGCGGACCACCGCCCGGCGACGGTCGGGTCAGCGTTGCGGGCCTGGGCGTGCGTGAGGCGGTATCGGCTCAGGCGCGGCGGTCGATGCCCGCCGTGTGCGGGAGCAGCACGCTTCCGGGTGCCCGCCCCGCCGAGTACCGCGCGTACCGGTGCGAACGTGTCGCCGGTCACTCGTCCGGCCCAAATCAATTCCCACAGAGCGGCTTTGAGTTCCGCCTCGGTCAGGCCGTCGTGGGTCAACTGGCGGAAGAAGTACGCGCCGCCAGTGCCCAGGCTGGCTAAGATCGCCCGGTGGGCGTCGGTGAAGTCGATCTCGGCCGGCTCCGCCAGCGTCATGGGCGCCGAGTCGGCGGGGTGCAGGGCGATCCAGCCGTCACTGCCTGAGATCGACCCGGCGCCCGACCAGGTGACGTCCCCGCTCGCGAGCAGCTCGTCGAGCATCGCCGGCGAGTAATCGCGGATCCGTGGGGCAAGCACCAGCGGTTCGATCGCCGAGGCCGGTATCCGGACGCCGGCGAGCTGATCGATGACCGCGGCCAGCCCGTCGATGCCCGAGTTGCCCGCGGAAACGTGCTGCCAGGCCGGCAGGAAGCGCCCGTAGGCGGCGGTGCTGACCGGCTCTGCCTGCGCCCTCAGTGCGGCCAGCGAGCGGCGCCGCAGAATTCGCAACACCTCGGCGTCACACCACTGCTCGCCGCCGGCGGATCCTTCGGCCGCGGCCACGAATTCGCCGCGCACCAGCCGGCCATCGCTGGCCAGCCGGCCCAGCACGTCGGCGGTCACCCGCAGCCCAAGACCGAACCGGGCTGCGGCCGCAGCGGTGGTGAACGGTGTGTGGGTGCGTGCGTAGCGGCCCAGTAGTTCGCCCAGCGGGTCGGCTACCGCCTCGGTGAAGCTGGCCGGCAGCCCCACCGGAACCGCCGCGCCAACGCCGTCGCGCAGCCGGCCCATGTCCTCGACGGCAACCCACCAGCTGCGGCCGGCGAAGGACAGCACGAGCGCGCGTTTGGCGGCGCGTAAGCCGTCCAGCCAGCCGCTGACCTCGGGCGCGCCCGCCCGGGCAGCGATCTCGTCTTCGGTGAGCGGACCCAGCAGCCGCAGCAGATCGGCAACCCCTTCGGCGTCACGGGCTACCCGGTCGGCCGCCAGATGCTGGAGCTGGCGGCTGGTAGCGGCGATGACGTCAGGATCGAGCAGCTCGCGCAGCTCCACCCGGCCTAGCAGCTCGGCCAGCAACGTGCCGTCCAGCGCGAGCGCGGCGGCGCGCCGTTCGGCCAGCGGCGTATCGCCCTCGTACATGAAGGCGCCGACGTAGCCGAACAACAGCGATGCCGCAAATGGCGAGGGTTTGGCGGTCTCGGCTTCGGCGACACGCACCCGCCGCTGGGCGATCCGCGCCATCAGCTCGACCAAGATCGGGACGTCATAGACGTCCTGCAGGCACTCGCGGACCGTCTCCAGCACAATCGGGAAGTCGGGGTATTTGCGGGCCACTTCCAACAGCCGGGCGGCGCGCTGCCGCTGCTGCCACAGCGGCGAGCGGCGGCCGGGGTGCCGGCGGGGCAGCAGCAGAGCCCGGGCCGCCGATTCCCGGAACCGTGACGCGAACAGCGCCGAACCGGCCACTTCGGTGGTGACGATCGGGTCGATCTCGTCGGCGTCGAAAACGAACAGTTCGGCACCCGGCGGGCTGTCTTCGCCAGCGGACACGGTGTCCGGTAGGCGCACCACTATGCCGTTGTCGGAGGCGGTCGGCTTCTCGTCGATGCCATAGCGGTCGCGCAGCCGCCGGCCGACTGCGAGCGCGAGCGGTCCGTGCACCCGCAGCCCATACGGCGAATGCAAGATCACCCGCCAATCGCCCAGCTCGTCACGAAACCGCTCGACCAACAATGTGCTGTCGGTGGGTACCACTGCGGTAGCGGTGCGTTGGTCGTCCAGCAGTCGCCACAGGTTGTCGGTGGCATAGTCGTCGAAACCCAAACCCGCACAACGTGTGCCGAATGCCGTACGGTCCAGGGCGGCCAGCTCGCCGGTGAGGGCGCCGAGTGCGGCGCCGAGCTCGGCGGGGCGGCCGGCATCGTCTCCGCGCCAGAACGGCAATCGGGCCGGCTGGCCCGGCGCGGGGATCACCAGCACCCGGTCGTGGGTGATCTCGGTGATTCGCCAGCTGGTGGCACCCAGCGAGATCACGTCACCGGGGCGGGACTCGTAAACCATTTCCTCGTCGAGTTCGCCTACCCGCGACGGCCGCTCGGTAGCGAGGTAGACGGCGAACAACCCGCGATCGGGAATGGCGCCGCCGGAGGTGACGGCCAGTCGCTGGGCTCCGGGTCGCGCGGTCAGCGTGCCGGTATCGCGGTCATACACCAGCCGCGGCCGCAGCTCAGCGAACTCGGTGGATGGGTACTTGCCGGACAGCAGGTCCAGGGTGGCCTCGAACAGGCTACGCGGCAGGGTCGCGAACGGGGCGGCCCGCCGCACGGTGTCGAACCACGCGTCGGCATCCAACGGTTCCAGCGCAGCCGCCGCCACCGTGTGCTGGGCCAGAATGTCGAGTGGGTTGGCCGGCACCCGCATGGTCTCGATCTCACCGGCAAGCATGCGCTGCACGCTGACCGCGCAGCCGAGTAGGTCGGTGCGATGCTTGGGAAACAGCACCCCCCGCGAAATCTCGCCGACCTGATGACCGGCCCGGCCAATGCGCTGCAGCCCGCTGGCCACCGATGGTGGTGCCTGTACTTGGATCACCAGATCGACCGCGCCCATGTCGATGCCCAGCTCCAGGCTGGACGTCGCCACCACCGCTTTGAGTTGCCCGCGTTTGAGGTCCTCTTCGACAACGGCGCGCTGCTCCTTGCTGATCGAGCCATGGTGGGCGCGGGCCAGCACCGGCGGCGCTCCGAACGTCTGGCCCGAGCCCATGATGTGCGCCGGGGCGCCGCCGGCAACCTGCTGGTTGGTGTCTGGCGCGAGCTCAATCCCGCAGCGCGCGGCGTGAATTTCGTTGAGCCGTGCGGTAAGTCGCTCGGCCAATCGTCGCGAATTGGCGAACACGATGGTCGAGTTGTGTGATTCGATCAGGTCGACCAGCCGAGCCTCCACATCCGGCCAGATGGTGTTGTCGGTCAAGTTGGCCATGTCGGGCACCGGCACCTGCACGGACAGCTCAACGGTCTTGGCGGCCGGGGGCGCCACAATGGTCGTCGGGGACTGTCCGGACAGGAACCTTGCGAGTTCCTCGGGAGGACGTACGGTCGCCGACAGCCCGATGCGCTGCGCCCGTCGCCGGCTAGACAGGTCGTCGAGCCGTTCTAGGGATAGTGCCAGGTGTGCGCCGCGCTTGGTGGCGGCGATGGCATGAATTTCGTCGAGGATGACGGTCTGCACACCGGTCAGAGTTTGGCGTGCGGCCGAAGTGAGCATCAAAAACAATGACTCCGGGGTGGTGATCAGCACGTCGGGCGGCTGGCTGACGAGCTGGCGGCGAAGTGCGGGCGGGGTGTCGCCCGAACGGACGCCCACCCTGATCTGGGGCGCGGGCAGACCCTGGCGTTCGGCGAGTCGGGTCAGTCCGGCCAGCGGAGTGCGCAGGTTGCGCTCGACGTCGACGGCCAACGCTTTGAGCGGCGACACATACAGCACGCGGGTGGCCGCCGGCCGCTCGGACATAGGTTCCGAACCGGCCAAGCTATCCAGGGCCCACAGGAACGCCGCCAGGGTCTTCCCGGATCCGGTGGGAGCGATGACCAGCGTGTTGTCGCCGTCTGCGATGGCCGCCCAGGCGCTGGCCTGGGCGGCGGTGGGCGCGGCGAAAGTGCTGGTGAACCAGTCTCGGGTGAGCGCGCTGAATCGGCTCAGTGCTGAAGGCTGCGCGAACCTCACCTAGCCATCGTGCCAACAGGCACCGACAAAAACCGCCTACCGCTCACATTCGCGCGGTTGCCATCGCGTCAGCCAGTTCGGCAGGGATCTGCGGCAGCCGGGAGATGGCGTCCAGCAGCGCGTGTGCGCAAGCATCGGCGAGCCGTTCAGCGTCGGTCGACGGGTCCATGATCCGCTGACGACACAGCTCGAAGGTGAACGCCAGCCAGCCGTGGATGATCACCCGCAGGTCGCGCTCGACCTCTGGGTCCAGGGTGTTATCGCGGTCAATCCCGCTCACGACCTCGGCGATGCGGGACATGATGTGTTCCATCTGGCGGTTCTTGGCTTCGTCGTCGATACCGAGCAGAACCGGGTCCGATCGGCCGAGGCCGACGTAGGCGGCCCACGCCGCCTCGGGGTTTTGTTGGTGGTAGGCCATATAGGCCAGCACGCCGGTTCGTATCTCTTCGAACATCGTCATCCCAGGGGCGGGCGCCTTGTTGGTCGCCGCGTACAGCCGGTCGGCCTCGTCCTTGACGACCGCGGCGAAGAACGCCCGCTTGTCCGGGAAGTAGTGATACATCAGTGCCCGCGACACCCCAGCGCGCTCGGCGATCTCATCGATGCGAACCTCGTCGTAAGGCCGCTTCCCAAAGACCTCCGCCCCCAGAGCGAGCAGTTCAGCGCGGCGGTCCTGCGGGGATAACCGCCTTCTGGCTGTCGCCATGTGACAGATATTACTCACGTAGACCACACGTTCGGCTAGGCGAGCAGGTGGTGGTGGTTCTTTCGGTGGGGTGGGTCTGCCCCGACGTCCCTGCTGCGACACCACCGGCTCCGCCAGATATCGCGAATCGGTGAGGAGATATCCGCGAATTGGCGAAGATAGCGCCGCGTATCGGCGACGGCTTTGTCGCGAATCGGCGAAAGCTAGGTAAGCTGTTGAGGGTGAATCCGCCGTCTCGCATCGCCCGAAACCTGCTTCCGAGGGTTGCAGAGGCACTGATCGACACACGGATCGTCGTCGTTCAGGGCGCGCGACAGGTTGGCAAGTCAACCCTTGCGGCCGAGATCACGGGCCGCCTCGGCGGGCGATTGGTCACGCTTGACGATGACCTGACCCGAACAACTGCGGCCACAGATCCTTACAGCTTCGTGCGCCAGTTTCCAGACGGACTACTCACGATCGACGAAGTACAACGGGTTCCAGAACTGGTCCTTGCGCTCAAGGCCACCGTTGACGCCAACCATCGCCCGGGCCGGTATCTACTCACCGGGTCCGCCAACCTCTTGCAGCTCCCAGCGACCGAGGACAGCCTCGCCGGCAGGGCGGAGAGCCTCGAACTCTTCGGATTTAGCCAAGGCGAAGTCGAAGGAGTCACTGAGACCTTCATCGACCGACTGTTCGCCGGCGACCTCTTCCTCGGTCACGAAAGTGACCTGGCACGTCACGACTATCTCGCCCGGGCCTGTTCCGGTGGCTATCCCGAAGCTGTCAGCCGAAAGTCGACCAGGCGCCGAAATGCATGGCTGGATAACTACGTCGACCGCGTCGTCAAACGTGACGCGGCCGACGTCTCCAATCTCCAACGCATCGCCGACCTGCCACGCCTCATCCGACTTCTAGCCGCACGCAGCGCGTCCGAACTCAACCTGAGCTCCCTAGCTACCGACGCCGAAATCCCCGTGCGTACCCTGCCGCCGTACCTCGACCTCCTCGAGACCCTGTATCTCATCGACCGCATACCCGCGTGGTCGACCAACCTTTCCAAGCGGGTCGTCGATCGACCCAAAATCCTCCTCCTCGACTCCGGACTGGCCGCTCGCCTCGTCAATGTCTCGCCTACCGGAGCCGGTCCACATGCCAACCCCAACGCGGCCGGAGCCATCATCGAAACTTTCGTGATCGCAGAACTCCGGCGACAACTCGGATGGTCGCAACAGGCACCTCGACTGTTCCACTACCGCGATCGAGACGGCGCCGAAGTAGACCTCATACTGGAAACCGCAGACGGCCTCATTGCCGCGATCGAAATCAAGTCGGCGGCAACCCTCCGTGGTAGAGACACCCGCTCGATCAGCAGACTCCGCGACAAAGTCGGCGCACGCTTCGCCGGCGGCGTGATCCTGCACACCGGCCCACAAGCCCAGCCATTCGGCGACCGCCTCGCCGCCGTCCCCATCGACATCCTCTGGTCGCCGTCGGGGTAGCTTGGGGATTCGCAACGGGCACTGACTGAAATGGATGAATTCCACCCCGCCCAACCCCAAGCGCGCGTCGATGATGCCCAGACGCACCCACGGGCATGGTTACCCGAACTTCACGCCCTGCGCCAGCGGCAGCTCGCTCGAGTAGTTGACGGTGTTGGTGGCCCGGCGCATGTAGGCCTTCCACGCGTCGGACCCGGACTCGCGGCCGCCGCCGGTCTGCTTCTCGCCGCCGAAGGCACCACCGATCTCCGCTCCCGACGTCCCGATGTTGACGTTGGCGATACCGCAGTCGGACTGGTCGAGGAAGTGCTCGGCCTCACGCAGGTCGGTCGTGAAGATCGACGACGAAAGCCCTTGTGGTACCGCGTTGTTGAGGGCTATCGCCTCGTCGAGGTCGTCGTAGGTGAGCACGTACAGGATTGGTGCGAACGTTTCGGTCGCCACGATGGCGGTCTGGGACGGCATTCGGACCACAGCGGGCGCGACATAGTAGGCGCCCGGTGAGCCCACCTCGCGACGATCACCGCCGATGACCTCGCCGCCGTCGGTGCGTGCCCGCTCGAGCGCTGCCACCATGTCGCGGTAGGCGGCCTCGTGGATGAGTGGGCCTACCAGCGTGTCCGGGGCCGACGGGTCACCGATCGCCAGCTGGCGATAGGCGCCGACGACGCGTGCCACCACATCGTCAGCCACCGAGCGGTGCACGATCAGCCGGCGCAGGCTGGTGCAGCGCTGACCTGCGGTGCCGGCCGCGGCGAACACGATGCCGCGCACCGCCAGCTCCAGGTCGGCCGACGGCGCCACAATGGCCGCGTTGTTGCCGCCCAACTCCAGCAGCACCCGCCCGAAGCGCCGGGCGACGCGTGGACCGACCTGCCGGCCCATCCGCACCGAACCCGTCGCCGACAACAACGCAACCCGCGGGTCGTCGACGAGTTGCGCACCACGCTCGGCGCCGCCCAACAGCAGGCCGCCCACCGCGGCCGGCGCGCCGACATCAGCGGCGGCCCGACTGAGCAGCGCCTGGCAGGCCAGCGCCGTCAACGGCGTCAGCTCCGAGGGTTTCCACACCACCGTGTCGCCGCAGACCAGTGCCACCGCAGTGTTCCACGCCCAGACCGCGACCGGGAAGTTGAACGCGGTGATCACGCCCACCACTCCCAGCGGATGCCAGGTTTCCAGGAGCCGGTGCCCAGCGCGCTCTGACGCGATGGTGCGGCCGTAGAGCTGGCGTGACAGACCCACCGAGAACTGGCAGACGTCGATCATTTCCTGCACTTCGCCGCGCGCCTCGGCGGTGATCTTGCCTACTTCGACTGTGACCAGTGTCGCGAGGTCCTGCTGGTGTGCGGTGAGCAGCTCGCCGAGCCGGGCCACGAGCGCGCCGCGCACCGGGGCCGGCGTGCATCGCCATGCCGTAAATGTTGCGGCCGCCGCGGCGATCGCGTGGTCGGCCTGCTCCGGGGTGGTCGGTGCGATGCTGAACAGCACGTCGCCGGTGATCGGTGTGCTCGCGGGCAGGCTGTGTTCGCCCGGCTCGCCAAGGGCGGCGGTTACGCCGATCGCTTGGCAGGCTTCGAGCACCTGGGCTCGTAACGCGTCAGTGGTTATCAGCGCCGCTCCTCCTGGGCAAGCGCGTCATAGAGCGCATACGGGTCGTGAATGTGTCGGCCGATTGCCCCGGCCAACCAATCGACGTTGTAGCCGGCATCGTCGGGTCCGTCACCGGTTTGCGAGTCGCGATCCAGGTTGGAGCGGAAGATGCCCGCGGCCGAAGCGGGCAGGAAGTCTTCGTAGACGATCGGCGCTGACGGGTCACCACCTCGGTAGTAGGCCAAGCCTTGAGCGGCCATCTCCGCATCCGTCGAGGGAAAGTGAGTGGCCCAGACCGCGGCCGGATCTGCGGCCGCCATCGCGGCTTCGTAGCGTTCGCGCCCTCGCGGGGTCAGCGCGACACCGCGCGCCTCGACCTCACCGAACCGCACCCGCAGGATTCCCGGCGTCACGGTACCGTCCTCGTCGCGAAACATGCGTGGTTCGGCCAGCGCGCGAAATGAGGTTTGCCGCAACAACACATCGGGTCCGTCGGTGCGGGGAGGGCCTTGGATGGTGTCGATCATGGTGATGCCGCGCCCGGTCATCCGACGGTACAGATCGTCGATGTCGAGCACCCGAGGCGTCAGATGGTTGATGTGTGTGGAGTCGACTCCAGCGATATCAGCGGCCACCGCCGACACCCTGGACAACTCGTC
Source organism: Mycobacterium canetti CIPT 140010059 (assembly GCF_000253375.1). Taxonomy (NCBI): domain Bacteria; kingdom Bacillati; phylum Actinomycetota; class Actinomycetes; order Mycobacteriales; family Mycobacteriaceae; genus Mycobacterium; species Mycobacterium canetti. The sequence goes on along the minus strand of NC_015848.1, from coordinate 3,733,386 downwards.
GTACCAGGATTTCTCGACCGGTTCCCGCGACAGCGCAAACGCGGCCACCGCCGCGGCGACGAAAGCCGGTGCGTCGTCGGCATCGCAGCCGCCGTCAGCCGCGATTGCCCGCGCCTGGGCGAGCAACGCGGGGTCAAAGAGTTGCCGGCGCGCGAGGAAGGTCTGCACTCGGGTGCGTAGGTCGGCATCGAAGTACCGCCGATCCTCGATGGCCAGCATCGAGGTGAACACCCGAAACGGGTTGTGTGCCAGCTCGTTCGCATCGATTGGGCGAAATGCGGTGGACACCACTGGAATTGGTGACTCAGCGGTGCGCAGATCGTAGTAGCCGACCGGCAGCATCCCGAACGCGGCGAACAGGTCGGCGACCGCAGCGAGTTCGGCCGGGTTGCCCACTCGGATGGCGCCGTGGCGCTCGGCGGTGACGCGCTGAAGCGACCCCAGCCGCTCGGCTCGCCGATGCCGGGTCAGGTAATCGGAGTTGACTTGTGCGCATACCTCGACCAGCGTGCCGTAGGCGGGCACCTCAGCGGCGTACATGGCTGACAACCCGGCGGCGAAGCGCGCGCGCAGCTGGCCAGTCTGCAGTCTTTTCGAGCGGCTCATGCGGCACTGCCGTTGCGATAGTCTCCGGCCATGAACGAGGCGCTCGACGATATCGATCGGATCCTGGTGCGCGAACTGGCCGCCGACGGACGTGCGACGCTGTCAGAGTTGGCCACGCGAGCCGGGCTGTCGGTCTCGGCGGTCCAATCGCGAGTGCGCCGGCTGGAGTCTCGTGGTGTGGTCCAGGGATATTCGGCGCGAATCAATCCCGAGGCGGTTGGGCATTTGTTGTCGGCGTTCGTGGCTATCACTCCTCTTGATCCGTCTCAACCAGATGATGCCCCCGCGCGCCTAGAACATATCGAGGAGGTCGAGTCCTGTTACTCGGTGGCCGGCGAAGAGAGCTACGTCTTGCTGGTGCGCGTCGCGTCCGCACGGGCGCTCGAGGACCTGTTGCAACGGATCCGGACAACGGCGAACGTGCGGACGCGAAGCACGATCATTCTGAACACTTTTTACAGCGATAGGCAGCATATACCATAATTTTTCCAGCATAAATATCAATATTCCGTAAATCCTGCTATCATAGCGTCATGGCCGCCGTCGTGAAGTCCGTCGCTCTTGCCGGTAGACCAACAACACCAGACCGGGTTCATGAGGTGCTAGGGCGCAGCATGCTGGTCGACGGTCTGGACATAGTGCTCGATCTGACCCGTTCGGGCGGTTCATATCTGGTCGACGCTATAACGGGTCGGCGCTACCTGGACATGTTCACATTCGTTGCCTCCTCGGCACTGGGTATGAATCCCCCGGCGCTGGTGGACGACCGGGAGTTCCATGCCGAACTCATGCAGGCCGCGCTGAACAAGCCCAGCAATTCCGACGTGTACTCGGTGGCGATGGCCCGCTTCGTCGAGACCTTCGCCCGTGTCTTGGGCGACCCGGCGCTGCCGCATCTGTTCTTCGTCGAAGGGGGCGCCCTGGCGGTGGAGAACGCGCTCAAAGCCGCGTTCGACTGGAAGAGTCGGCACAACCAAGCCCATGGGATCGACCCGGCGCTGGGCACTCAAGTGCTCCACCTGCGCGGGGCATTTCACGGCCGCAGCGGCTATACCCTGTCGCTGACCAACACCAAGCCGACCATTACCGCCCGGTTCCCGAAATTCGACTGGCCACGCATCGATGCGCCGTACATGCGGCCCGGCCTGGATGAGCCCGCTATGGCCGCGCTAGAGGCCGAGGCGCTACGCCAGGCCCGCGCGGCATTCGAGACCCGCCCGCACGACATCGCGTGTTTTGTGGCCGAACCCATCCAGGGCGAGGGTGGCGACCGCCATTTCCGCCCGGAGTTTTTCGCTGCGATGCGCGAGCTGTGCGACGAGTTTGATGCACTGCTGATCTTCGACGAAGTACAGACCGGCTGCGGGTTGACCGGAACCGCCTGGGCATACCAGCAGTTGGATGTCGCACCCGACATCGTGGCGTTCGGCAAGAAGACGCAGGTATGCGGAGTGATGGCCGGTCGGCGGGTGGACGAGGTCGCCGACAATGTGTTCGCGGTCCCATCACGGCTCAACTCGACATGGGGTGGCAATCTTACCGACATGGTGCGCGCCCGCCGCATCTTGGAGGTCATCGAAGCCGAGGGCCTGTTCGAGCGGGCGGTGCAGCACGGTAAGTATCTGCGCGCCCGGCTTGACGAACTCGCCGCGGACTTCCCGGCAGTGGTTCTCGATCCGCGCGGCCGCGGGCTGATGTGTGCGTTTAGCCTGCCGACCACCGCCGACCGTGACGAGTTGATCCGCCAGCTGTGGCAACGTGCGGTGATTGTGTTGCCGGCCGGTGCAGACACCGTGCGATTCCGTCCACCGCTGACGGTTTCAACCGCCGAGATCGACGCCGCGATAGCCACGGTGCGCAGCGCGTTACCGGTGGTGACGTAAGGCAGCCGCCAAGAGCGGGATGGAGATTCGCCGATGCACGAAGTAGGTGGGCCGTCACGCGGCGATCGGCTAGGCCAGGATGACAGCGAGGTGCACTCGGCGATTCGGTTTGCTGTTGTGGCCGCTGTCGTCGGGGTCGGTTTCCTCATTATGGGAGCGTTGTTGGTCAGCACGTGCAGCGGCGTCGACACCGCGGCCTGCGGCCCGCCCCAGCGGATCCTGCTGGCGCTGGGGGGCCCGCTGATCCTGTGTGCGGCCGGGCTGTGGGCGTTTCTGCGCACCTACCGGGTATGGCGTGCGGAAGGTACCTGGTGGGGATGGCACGGCGCCGGCTGGTTTTTGTTGACGCTGATGGTGCTGACGCTCTGCATAGGCGTCCCACCGATCGCCGGCCCGGTCATGGCACCGTGAGCCGTCGGCCAGGTCGGCCGCGGTCAACAAATAAATGGGTCCGATCCCTCCACAACCCGTTCGACGAGTTCTACCGTTGATGGTAGTGCCTGGTAATGGGCAGAAATGGCGGAATAGGACGGAAACGGAGGAGGCCATGGGCGACACCTATCGTGACCCCGTCGACCACTTGCGGACGACGCGGCCGCTTGCCGGCGAGTCGCTGATCGACGTGGTGCATTGGCCTGGGTATCTGTTGATTGTGGCCGGTGTCGTCGGCGGCGTCGGAGCTCTTGCGGCTTTCGGCACCGGACATCACGCCGAGGGCATGACCTTTGGTGTGGTGGCGATTGTCGTGACAGTGGTTGGTTTGGCGTGGCTAGCGTTCGAGCATCGGCGGATACGCAAGATTGCCGATCGCTGGTATACCGAACATCCCGAAGTCCGGCGGCAGCGGCTGGCCGGCTAGACATCCTAGTGCGGCTGGAAATCCCGGCATCGCGGGGTTTCACCGGCAGCTGCAAATGGGTATCACGGGTACACCATGATGAATCCCGACCATGTTGCGTTAGATCCCCACTACCAGCAGGTCCGACCATGACCGACCAGCTCGAAGACCAGACCCAAGGCGGGAGTACTGTCGATCGAAGCTTGCCGGGAGGGTGCATGGCCGACTCGGATTTACCCACCAAGGGGCGCCAACGCGGTGTCCGCGCCGTCGAGCTGAACGTTGCTGCCCGCCTGGAGAACCTGGCGCTGCTGCGCACCCTGGTCGGCGCCATCGGCACCTTCGAGGACCTGGATTTCGACGCCGTGGCCGACCTGAGGTTGGCGGTGGACGAGGTGTGCACCAGGTTGATTCGCTCGGCCTTGCCGGATGCCACCCTGCGCCTGGTGGTCGATCCGCGAAAAGACGAAGTTGTGGTGGAGGCTTCTGCTGCCTGCGACACCCACGACGTGGTGGCACCGGGCAGCTTTAGCTGGCATGTCCTGACCGCGCTGGCCGACGACGTCCAGACCTTCCACGACGGTCGCCAGCCCGATGTAGCCGGCAGTGTCTTCGGCATCACGTTGACCGCCCGACGGGCGGCATCCAGCAGGTGACGGCGCGCGCTGCCGGCGGTTCTGCATCGCGAGCTAACGAATACGCCGACGTTCCGGAGATGTTTCGCGAGCTGGTTGGTTTGCCTGCCGGCTCACCGGAATTCCAGCGGCACCGGGACAAGATCGTTCAGCGGTGCTTGCCGCTGGCCGATCACATCGCGCGGCGGTTCGAGGGTCGCGGCGAACCGCGTGACGACCTCATTCAGGTCGCGCGGGTCGGGCTGGTCAACGCCGCGGTTCGCTTCGACGTGAAGACCGGGTCGGACTTCGTCTCCTTCGCGGTTCCTACCATCATGGGCGAGGTCCGACGACACTTCCGCGACAACAGCTGGTCGGTCAAGGTTCCCCGGCGTCTCAAGGAACTGCATCTGCGGCTAGGTACCGCCACCGCCGATTTGTCGCAGCGGCTCGGGCGGGCGCCGTCGGCATCGGAGCTCGCCGCGGAGCTCGGGATGGACCGCGCTGAGGTTATCGAAGGTTTGCTGGCGGGTAGTTCCTACCACACCTTGTCCATCGACAGCGGTGGCGGCAGCGACGACGATGCCCGCGCAATCACAGACACCCTGGGCGACGTGGATGCGGGTCTTGACCAGATCGAGAATCGGGAGGTGCTTCGTCCGTTGCTCGAGGCGTTGCCCGAGCGGGAACGAACGGTCTTGGTGCTCAGGTTCTTCGACTCGATGACCCAAACGCAGATCGCCGAGCGCGTCGGTATCTCACAGATGCACGTGTCGCGGCTGCTGGCCAAGTCATTGGCACGGCTACGGGATCAGTTGGAGTAGCCGCCGGGCTTACTTGATCTCGGCGAGCACCGTGCCCTGGGTGATGGCCGCGCCCGCCTCGACCGCCAGCCCGGTGATGGTGCCATCCTTATGCGCGGTGACCGGGTTTTCCATCTTCATCGCCTCGAGGACCACCACTAGGTCGCCGGCCACGACCTCTTGCCCTTCTTCGACCGCGACCTTAACTACGGTGCCCTGCATAGGCGCGGTCACCGCGTCACCGGAGGCCGCCGCGCCGGTGTGCGCACCCCGCTTGCGCGGCTTGGGCTTGCGCCGGATGACACCGACCGGGTCGCAACCGCCGCCATTGGACAGCGCGAGATCAGCCGGCAGCGAGACTTCGACGCGGCGACCGTCGATTTCGACGACCACCTTCTGACGCGGCCGGGCGTCCTCGTCGAGAGGTTCGCCGTCGGTAAAGGGCTCGATGGTGTTATTCCACTCGGTCTCGATCCAGCGGGTATGTACCGAAAAGCCGTTCGCGTCGCCGATGAATGCCGGGTCGGACACCACGGCGCGGTGAAACGGGATGACCGTCGCCAGGCCTTCGACACCGAACTCGTTCAGCGCGCGCCGGGCCCGCGCCAGCGCCTCGGCGCGGTCGGCACCGTGCACGATCAGCTTGGCCAGCATCGAGTCGAACTGGCCGCCGATCACCGAGCCGGTCTCGACACCGGAGTCCACCCGCACACCGGGGCCGGACGGCGGGTGGAACTTTGTCACCGGCCCGGGCGCCGGTAGGAAGTTACGCCCCGCGTCCTCGCCGTTGATCCGGAATTCGATGGCGTGCCCGCGCGGGGTGGGATCCTCGGTGATGTCCAGCTTTTCGCCGTTGGCGATCCGGAATTGCTGCAGCACCAAGTCGATGCCCGCGGTTTCCTCGGTGACCGGGTGTTCTACCTGAAGGCGCGTGTTGACCTCCAAGAACGAGATCAAGCCGTCCTGACCGACCAGGTATTCGACGGTGCCGGCGCCGTGGTAATGGGCCTCTTTGCAAATCCGTTTGGCCGAGTCGTGGATCTCTTTGCGTTGAAAGTCGGTCAGGAACGGTGCGGGCGCCTCCTCGACCAGCTTCTGGTAGCGGCGCTGCAGCGAGCAGTCCCGGGTGCCGGCGACGACGACGTTGCCGTGCTGGTCGGCGATCACCTGTGCTTCGACGTGGCGCGGCTTGTCGAGATAGCGCTCCACGTAGCACTCACCGCGGCCGAACGCGGCCGTGGCCTCGCGCACCGCCGACTCGTACAGCTCCGGAATCTCGTCGATGGTGCGGGCCACCTTCATGCCCTTGCCGCCGCCGCCGTGGGCGGCCTTGATCGCGATCGGCAGGCCGTACTCCTCGGCGAATGCCACCACCTCGTCGGCGCCTTTGACCGGATCGGGGGTACCCGGCACCAGGGGCGCCTGAGCGCGGGCCGCGATGTGACGGGCCGTGACCTTGTCGCCCAGGTCGCGGATCGACTGCGGGCTGGGGCCGATCCAGATCAGGCCGGCGTCGATCACCGCCTGGGCGAAGTCGGCATTTTCCGCTAGGAAGCCGTAGCCGGGGTGGATGGCGTTGGCCCCGGACTTGGCTGCCGCGTCGAGGATCTTGGCGAAGTCCAGATAGGACTCCGCCGAGGTCTGGCCGCCCAGCGCGAACGCCTCGTCGGCCAGCCGAACATGCGGGGACTCGGCGTCGGGTTCGGCGTACACCGCCACGCTGGGCAGGCCGGCGTCGCGGGCCGCCCGGATCACCCGCACTGCGATCTCGCCGCGATTGGCGACGAGAACCTTAGAGATCCGAGCGATCCTCGAGCCGGCGTGACTAGCCACTGCGCCTCCTGTCGGGCTGATTCTTCGTCTCTAAGAGATTTTCTTACAAGTCTTGTCGGGGGAAGTTTAAGCGTCGCGCCGCTGACCCGCTCACGCGGTTCCTCGATTCAGTCCGCTTCGCGCAGCCGGCGCTTGATCCGGGCCAGCATCGCCGACATTCCCCGCAACCGCAGTGGGCTGATCAAGGCAGCCAGACCCAGCTCGGTGTAGAAATCCTCGGGCACCGCCAAGATGTCGGCGGCCGGTTGCTCGTCTAGGCCGGCGGCCAGGATCGAGGCGAACCCGCGCGTGGTTGGCGCTTCGGCCGGCGCGCTGAAATGCAGGCGCACCCGGTTGGGGTCACTCGCGTCGACGTGCAAAAACAGCGGAGACTGGCACTCGGGGACCGGCTCCATAGCGGACTCGGCCAGGTGCGACGGAAGCGCCGGCAGCTCGTTGGCGAATTCCAGCAACAGCCTCAGCTTGTCTTGACCCTGGACTTCGGCGAAGTCGGATACCACCTCTGCTAGCGGCGCGGGCAGGCTCGCGGGCGCGGTCATACGACGGGTACCACTCCTGGTTCTTCGCCCGCGACGATCGGCACTCGCACGGCGTTGCCCCACTCGGTCCACGAGCCGTCGTAGTTCCGTACATCTGCCTTGCCCAGCAGGTGTGTGAGCACGAACCAGGTATGGCTGGAGCGTTCACCGATGCGGCAATAGACGACGGTTTGGTCGTCCGGGTTTATGAAGTCATAGAGCCGTTCCAATTCCTCGCGGCTGCGAAACCGTCCACTTTCGTCGGCGGCCTTCCCCCACGGAATGTGCACCGCCGTGGGGATGTGACCGGCCCGCAGCGCCCCTTCCTCGGGGTAATCGGGCATATGGGTGCGCTTGCCGGTGTACTCCTCGGGAGAGCGTACGTCGATCAGCGGCTGAGCGCCCAGGATGGCCAGCACGTCGTCTCTGAATGCGCGGATGGGTGCATCGTTGCGCTGCACGACGGGATAACCGGTGCAGGTCTTGGTCGGGACGTCCAAGGTGGTTTCCCGGCGCTCGGCGAGCCAGAGGTCACGGCCGCCGTTGAGGAGTCGCACGTCGGCGTGACCGAACAGCGTGAACACCCACAACGCATAGGCGGCCCACCAATTGCTCTTGTCGCCATAGATCACCACGGTGTCATCGCGGGCGATGCCCTTGCGGTCCATCAATTCGGCGAACTGCTCGCCGTTGATGTAGTCGCGCACCCGTGGGTCGTTGAGGTCGGTGTGCCAGTCGATCTTGACGGCGCCGGGAATATGGCCGACGTCGTAGAGCAAGACGTCCTCGTCGGATTCGACGATCGCCAGGCCCGGCGCGCCCATGTGTGCCGACAACCAGTCGGCGGTCACGAGCCGTTCGGGATGGGCGTAGGCCGACAAGGTGGGGCTAGGGTCTGCGGGAAGCGGCACATCATCGAGCCTACCGCTGGCGACCTGGCCCAGTCCGAAGCTACTGCTGCTTGTGCGCTGGGCCGCCCGCATTTCCTGCCCACAGTGCGGCGACGGACAGCCCGCATCGCTGCACGAGCGACCGCAGCAACGGCAGGCTCAAGCCGATCACATTCGACGGATTGCCCTGCACACCGTCGATGAACCAGCCGCCCAGACCGTCCAGGGTGAATCCACCCGCGACCCGCAGCGACTCCCCACTGGCCAGGTAAGCCTCCAGATCGGAGGCCGAAGGTGTTCCGAAATATACTGTGGTTATTGCTGTTTCAGCAGCACGGTACACGGTTTTGTTGTCCTGCAACCGGATAACACCGTGGCCCGTATAGAGTTGGCCGGCCCGGCCCGCCATCGACCGCCACTGCTCGCGCGCCTCGTCGATTGACGCTGGCTTGCCGAGTAGCCTGCCTTCGATGTAGAGCATCGAATCACAGGCAACGACAACGCAATCCGCGGCCACAATGCGTTGCGTTCCGGTCAGCGTGGTCGCGACCTGCGCGGCCTTTGCCGCGGCCAGTACGCACACCACATCGCTCGGGACCGCGTCCGGCCCCAGCGCCGCGATGACGACATCCTCGTCGACGTGCGAGGCGATGACCAGCGGCTCAATGCCGGCATCACGAAGGACTTTGAGCCGGCCAGGGGAGGCGGACCCGAGCACCAGCCGGGTCATCGGCGCATGTGCGTCATTTCTTGCAGTGTGATGCGCTGCCAACTGAAGACGGGGTACCGCAACTGGTCGACCGGCAGCCCCCACCGGGTGGGCTCGGGTTGCGCGGGCGGGGTTGAACCGCTGATACTGCCCAGCACCGCGATCAACGCGGCCAGCTCCTGATCGGTGGGTTGTCCCCGCAGTATCTCGATGTGGGGCTCGTGCGTATGCAGCGGCTTCTCGGTCACAGGGGCCGGATTGTTCGTCTCGTTCCCGTCACTCACTTCTGCCGGATTGTTCGTCTCGTTCCCGTCACTCACTTCTGCCGGATTGTTCGTCTCGTTCCCGTCACTCACTTCTGCCGGATTGTTCGTCTCGTTCCCGTCACTCACTTCGTTCGTTCCGCTCACTCGACTCACAGGTTCGTTCCGCTCACTCGACTCACAGGTTCGTTCCGCTCACTCGACTCACAGGGGCACGTTCCCATGCTTTTTGGGCGGCAGCTGCGCGATCTTGCGTTCCAGCAGCCGCAGCGCGGTCCCGATGTAGCCGCGAGTATGCGACGGCGGGATCACCGCGTCGACGTATCCGCGTTCGGCGGCCACGTACGGGTTGACCAGTGTGTCCTCGTACTCCTGCTGGAGCCGCAGCCGCAGCTTGTCGATGTCCTCGCCGTTGGCGGCGGCCTCGGCCAGCTGCTGGCGGTACACGAAGCCCACTGCGCCGGAGGCGCCCATCACCGCGATCTGCGCGGTCGGCCACGCCAGGTTGACGTCGCAGCCCATGTCTTTGGAGCCCATAACGCAGTACGCACCGCCGTAGGCCTTGCGGGTGATGACCGTGATCTTTGGCACGGTGGCCTCGCCGTAGGCGTAGAGCAGCTTGGCGCCGCGCCGGATGATGCCGTTGTATTCCTGGTCGGTGCCCGGCAGGAAGCCCGGGACGTCCACCAGCATGACGATGGGGATATTGAAGCAGTCGCAGGTCCGCACAAACCGGGCCGCTTTCTCCGAGGCGTTGATATCCAGGCAGCCGGCGAAGTGTGTCGGCTGGTTGGCGACAATGCCGACTGGCCGGCCGTCGATGCGCCCGAACCCCACCACGATGTTTTGGGCGTAACCGGCCTGTATCTCCAGGAATTCGTCGTCGTCGAGGAGCCGGGTGATCACCTCGTGCATGTCATAGGGCTGGTTGGGCGAGTCCGGGATCAGCGTATCCAATTCGAGGTCCTCGTCGGTGAGGTTCTCCTCGATGGGCCCTGTCGGGGCTGCGGCTTGGTATCGGGGCGCGTCGGTGGAGTTGTTGGGCGGCAGGTAGCTCAGCAGCTCGCGAACGTAGTCGAAGGCGTCCTGTTCGCCCGATGCGGCGTAGTGTGCCGTACCCGACTTGGCCATGTGGGTGTGGGCGCCGCCGAGTTCTTCCATGGTGACTTCCTCGCCGGTGACGGTCTTGATGACGTCGGGCCCGGTGATGAACATCTGGCTGGTCTGATCGACCATGATCACGAAGTCGGTCAGGGCGGGGGAGTAGACGTGCCCACCGGCGGCGGCTCCCATGATCAACGAGATTTGCGGGATGACGCCGGAGGCCAGGATGTTGTTGCGAAAGATCCGGCTGTACAGGCCCAGCGAGACGACACCTTCCTGGATGCGCGCGCCAGCACCGTCGTTGATGCCGATGAGCGGACGGCCGGTCTTGATCGCCAGTTCCTGGACCTTGACGATTTTCTCGCCGTACACCTCGCCGAGGCTGCCGCCAAACACCGTGGCGTCCTGGCTGAAGATGCACACGTCGCGCCCGTCGATGGTGCCGTAGCCGGTGACCACGCCGTCGCCGAGCGGGCGTTTTTCACCGAGATTGAAGTTGGTGCTGCGGTGTTTGGCCAGCGCGTCCAGCTCGACGAACGAATCCTCATCCAGCAACGCGTAGATACGCTCGCGAGCCGTCAGCTTGCCCTTGGCGTGTACTTTTTCGACAGCATCCTCACCGACGGGGTGCAGCGACTCTTCCCTGCGTTTGTGCAGCTCCGCCAGCTTGCCCGCGGTGGTGTGGATGTCGATGGTGTGCTCGGTGGACCGCTCTGCGGAATGAGCCGAGCGGTCGGTAACGCTTGTCATGGGAGTCGATGTTATCGGCTGCCGCACACTACTTCCTTAGGCTGGGGCGGTGACCGACCGCGATCGGCTCAGGCCGCCCTTGGACGAACGCTCACTGCGCGACCAGCTGATCGGTGCTGGATCCGGGTGGCGCCAACTTGACGTCGTGGCCCAAACCGGTTCCACCAACGCCGACTTGCTGGCCCGGGCGGCATCCGGGGCCGATATCGATGGGGTGGTGTTGATCGCCGAGCATCAGACCGCTGGGCGGGGGCGTCATGGCCGCGGCTGGGCGGCCACTGACCGAGCGCAGATCATCCTGTCGGTCGGTGTGCGTGTGGTCGACGTCCCGGTGCAAGCGTGGGGCTGGCTGTCACTGGCCGCGGGTCTGGCGGTGCTCGATTCGGTGGCCCCCCTGATTGCAGTCCCGCCGGCCGAAACGGGCCTCAAGTGGCCCAACGACGTGCTGGCCCGGGGTGGCAAGTTAGCCGGCATCCTGGCCGAGGTCGCGCAGCCGTTTGTGGTACTCGGTGTGGGACTCAACATCACCCAGGCCCCCGAAGAGGTTGATCCCGGCGCGACCTCATTGCTGGATCTCGGAGTGGCGGCGCCGGACCGCAACCGCATAGCCAGCAGGCTGTTGCGCGAGCTCGAAGCCCGGATCATCCAGTGGCGCAACGCCAACCCACAACTGGCGGTCGACTACCGTGCTCGCAGCCTGACCATTGGGTCGGGCGTGCGCGTCGAGCTCCCCGGTGGCCGGGACGTTGTCGGGATCGCGCGTGACATCGATGACCAGGGTCGGCTGTGTCTGGACGTCGGGGGTCGAACGGTAGTTGTTTCAGCGGGCGACGTGGTGCATTTGCGTTAACTCGCGCGGAGCTGGCGTCCCCAAAAGATTAAGGTCGCGGGCATGAGCTATCCGGAGAATGTCCTGGCCGCTGGCGAGCAGGTCGTTCTGCACCGCCATCCGCACTGGAATCGCTTGATCTGGCCCGTCGTGGTGCTGGTCTTGCTGACCGGGTTGGCGGCGTTCGGGTCCGGATTCGTCAACTCGACACCTTGGCAGCAGATCGCTAAGAACGTGATTCACGCGGTCATCTGGGGGATCTGGTTGGTGATCGTCGGCTGGCTCACGCTGTGGCCATTCCTGAGCTGGCTGACCACACATTTCGTGGTGACCAACCGGCGGGTGATGTTCCGGCATGGTGTGCTGACCCGCAGCGGGATCGACATACCGCTAGCACGGATCAACAGCGTGGAGTTCCGGGACCGGATCTTCGAGCGGATTTTTCGCACCGGGACGTTGATTATCGAGTCCGCGTCACAAGATCCGCTCGAGTTCTACAACATTCCGCGCCTGCGGGAGGTGCATGCGCTGCTGTATCACGAGGTTTTCGACACCCTGGGCTCCGACGAGTCGCCCAGCTGAGCGAACCGGTTGGCCCGGTTACGCCAGGCCCGCAGCAGGGTGACGTTGCCGTCCTCGAAGCCGCCCTCCAAGACGTCCTCGAAGACTTCGGCGATGCCGCCCGCGGTAAGGGCGGATTCCAGGGCCTTGTCGGGGTTGCGGGCGAACTCGTCGGGGAACACCCAGCGCCGAAACGCCCAGAAGCGGAACGCCATTTGCAGCAAGTTGCCAATAATGTAGGCCGAGATGAAGTCGGCGATGTTTTCCATGGTCAGTGACACCGTTGGCACCCGTAGCTGCAGGATGTAGCTGGAAAACCACAACGGCGCCATGCTCAGCAGCACGCCCACGCCGCTGAACGCAAAGAACAGCAGCGCCTCATGGTGGCGCTCGCGACCGCCGCGGTCGCGGAAGCTCCACTCCCTGTTCAACACGTAGGACGCGATGACGGCGACGATGCCGGCGATCACCTTCGCGGTCACCGGCTTGGGTTCGAGAACCGTCAGCTTGAGGGTGTAGAAAATTGCTGTGTCGATGATGAATGTGGTGCCGCCGACGATGGCAAATTTGATCAGCTCATGGTGGCGCTGCGCATAGGGCTGGACCACCCCGGGAAGGCGCGCGATGGTGGCATCGGCAAAGGACACAACACGTGAGTGTACGGACGAACACAAAATCGACGCAAAATGATACGTAACGGTTTGGCTGCCGTGGCCGGCAAGTACGCCGGTCAGATGCCGTGACACCATGATGGCCGTGGCGAGCTCACGCACCCCGGCGGTCACCTCGTTCGTTGCCCCCCTCGTTGCGATGGTCGGTGGCGGTCAGCTGGCCCGGATGACCCATCAGGCTGCCATCGCGCTGGGGCAGAACCTCCGTGTATTGGTCACCTCGGCAGATGACCCTGCCGCGCAGGTCACCCCCAACGTGGTGATCGGCTCGCACACCGATCTTGCCGCCTTGCGCCGCGTTGCGGCCGGCGCCGACGTGCTGACCTTTGACCACGAGCACGTCCCGAACGAGCTGTTGGAGAAGCTGGTCGCCGATGGCGTCAATGTCGCACCGTCGCCGCAGGCGCTGGTGCACGCCCAGGACAAACTCGTCATGCGGCAGCGTCTGGCTGCAGCAGGCGTCTCCATGCCCCGCTACGCGGGCATCAAAGACCCCGACGAAATCGACGTCTTCGCCGCACGTGTCGACGCCCCGATCGTGGTCAAGGCAGTGCGCGGGGGTTACGACGGCCGGGGCGTTCGGATGGCACGTGATCTGGCGGATGCCCGTGATTTCGCTCGCGAATGCCTGGCTGACGGCGTGGCGGTGCTGGTCGAGGAACGGGTGGACCTGCGCCGCGAGCTGTCGGCACTGGTGGCGCGTTCGCCGTTCGGCCAGGGTGCGGCGTGGCCGGTGGTCCAGACGGTGCAACGTGACGGCACGTGTGTGCTGGTGATCGCGCCGGCGCCGGCGCTGCCCGACGACCTGGCCACCGCGGCGCAACGGTTGGCGTTGCAGCTGGCCGACGAACTCGGTGTGGTCGGCGTGCTCGCCGTCGAGCTGTTCGAGACGACCGACGGGGCGTTGCTGGTCAACGAGCTCGCGATGCGGCCACATAATTCCGGGCACTGGACCATCGACGGGGCGCGCACCAGCCAGTTCGAGCAGCATCTGCGCGCGGTCTTGGACTACCCGCTCGGCGACAGCGACGCCGTGGTGCCCGTGACGGTGATGGCCAATGTGCTCGGCGCCGCGCAGCCGCCGGCCATGAGCGTCGACGAGCGGCTGCACCATCTGTTTGCGCGAATGCCCGACGCCCGGGTTCACCTCTACGGCAAGGCCGAGCGACCCGGTCGCAAGGTGGGGCATATCAACTTCCTTGGCTCCGATGTCGCCCAGTTGTGTGAACGCGCTGAGCTGGCGGCACACTGGTTGTCCCATGGGCGGTGGACTGACGGATGGGACCCACACCGCGCCAGCGACGATGCAGTGGGGGTACCACCCGCTTGCGGGGGACGAAGCGATGAGGTGGGGGCACCTCCCGCTTGCGGGGGAGAGCGGCGCCTATGACTCCCGCCAGCGAGCGGCCCCGGGTCGGGGTGATCATGGGCAGCGACAGCGACTGGCCGGTGATGGCCGACGCTGCGGCGGCGCTGGCCGAGTTCGACATTCCGGCCGAGGTTCGGGTTGTTTCGGCCCATCGCACCCCTGAGGCGATGTTCAGCTATGCGCGCGGCGCGGCCGAGCGCGGTCTCGAGGTGATCATCGCCGGAGCGGGTGGGGCCGCGCACCTGCCCGGTATGGTCGCCGCCGCGACGCCGCTGCCGGTGATCGGGGTGCCGGTACCGCTGGGCAGGCTGGACGGCCTTGACTCCCTGCTGTCGATCGTGCAAATGCCGGCCGGGGTTCCGGTGGCCACGGTGTCCATCGGCGGCGCCCGTAATGCCGGCCTGCTGGCGGTGCGGATGCTAGGAGCCGCCGACCCCCAGCTGAGGGCCCGGATCGTCGCATTCCAGGACCGGCTGGCCGACGTCGTGGCGGCCAAGGATGCGGAACTGCAGCGGCTTGCGGGTAAGTTAACCCGCGACTAGCAAGGAGACGAGGAGGGCTCGCAACATGGCTGGATGGGCCGGAAACCCGTCGTTCGATCTGTTCAAGCTGCCCGAGGAACACGACGAAATGCGATTGGCGATACGGGCTTTGGCGGAAAAGGAGATCGCTCCGCATGCCGCCGAGGTGGACGAGAAGGCGCGGTTCCCCGAAGAAGCGCTAGTGGCGCTCAATTCCTCCGGTTTCAACGCCGTCCACATTCCGGAGGAGTACGGCGGTCAGGGTGCCGACTCGGTAGCTACCTGCATCGTGATCGAAGAGGTGGCCCGCGTCGACGCGTCCGCGTCGTTGATCCCCGCGGTCAACAAGCTGGGCACCATGGGCCTGATCCTGCGGGGCTCCGAAGAGCTGAAGAAGCAGGTGCTGCCGGCGTTGGCCGCCGAAGGGGCGATGGCTTCCTATGCATTGAGTGAACGCGAGGCCGGCAGTGACGCGGCGTCCATGCGGACGCGGGCCAAGGCCGATGGGGATCACTGGATTCTCAACGGCGCCAAGTGCTGGATCACCAACGGCGGCAAGTCGACCTGGTACACGGTGATGGCGGTGACCGATCCCGACCGGGGCGCCAACGGCATCTCGGCGTTCATGGTGCACAAGGACGACGAGGGGTTCACCGTCGGTCCGAAAGAACGCAAGCTCGGGATCAAGGGGTCACCGACCACCGAGCTGTACTTCGAGAACTGCCGCATCCCCGGCGATCGCATCATCGGTGAGCCCGGTACCGGTTTCAAGACCGCGCTGGCCACGTTGGACCACACCCGTCCCACGATTGGCGCGCAGGCCGTGGGTATCGCCCAGGGCGCGCTGGATGCTGCCATCGCCTACACCAAGGACCGCAAGCAGTTCGGTGAGTCGATCAGTACGTTTCAGGCCGTGCAGTTCATGCTGGCCGACATGGCGATGAAGGTGGAGGCGGCTCGGCTGATGGTTTACTCCGCCGCCGCCCGCGCCGAACGCGGTGAGCCGGATCTGGGCTTCATCTCGGCGGCCTCGAAGTGCTTCGCCTCCGACGTCGCGATGGAGGTCACCACCGACGCCGTACAACTGTTCGGCGGCGCCGGCTACACCACCGACTTCCCGGTCGAGCGGTTTATGCGCGACGCCAAGATCACCCAGATCTATGAGGGCACCAATCAGATTCAGCGGGTAGTGATGTCGCGGGCGCTACTGCGCTGATTCGTGGTCGACGGGGCGGTCGGCCGGCTCGTCCGGGCAGATGATGCCGTTCGGACCCACCTCGTATACCCGGGCGGTCGAGATGTCGAAGAATATGCCGATGACCTGTAGATCAGCAGCGGCGACCCCGGTCGCCAAGATCGGGTGGCGGGTCAGCCTTTCCACCTGAACGGCAACGTTTACGATGCTCAGCTGGTCGGCTTCGGGGTAACCGGCGGATTCGGCGCTGCGGCGTGCCGGGTGGTGATTGCGGAACACCATCAGGCTGTCGTGGGCATTCTCGAGCCAACGCATCATGGGAGTCGTCGTGTTGGCCGGGTCGTCTTCCAGGAGCGCCGTCATCGCAGCACACGACGAATGTCCGCAGACGACAACCGAGCTGACGCCGAGCTGGTTGACGGCGAAGTCGAGTGCCGCGTCAACCGATCGGTCGTCCGGATCGGTCGGCACCAGGTTGCCGAGGTTGCGGACGGTGTACAGGTCGCCGGGGCCGCTGGCGGTGATGACGTTCGGCAGAATCCGCGAGTCGGCACAGGTGAGGAACAGCTCATACGGGTCCTGTGAATCGGTCAGCCCGGCGATATGCGGGTGCAGCACGGCCGCGCCATTGCGGTGATACTCGTCGATGCGGTCGAGAACCGAAGCGCTGCCGCGGTCTTTGCCGCGCGCTGATCGCCACGGAACCAGTCCAATCGGATCAGACGCGAAGTGGCGCTTCGGTGGTCGGGCGTGTGCGTGGTGCAGTTTGGCCGGCGACGTTTCCACGATCGCTACCACTCCGCCCCTCGTCTCGTGGGCGCGCCGCCAATCGGAGATGGCCTCGGAAACGGAGTCGTCGATGTAGTCTGCGTTCAGGTTTAACGTCACCTCCGACCCTTCCGGCAGCTTCGAGAGCACCGTGGTCAGGCGGGGCAGCAGCAGGAAGCTCAACGTGCCGTCGATATCGACCCGCCATCGCTTGGACTGCTCGCCGCCGACCGGCTTGACCTCGACGGGCGCGCGTACCACCCGCACCAGCAGGAATACGATCGCCACGACCAGCCCGATGGCCACGCCTTCCAGCAGATTGAGGAACACCACACACACGATGGTGATGGCGTAGATTACGAAATTTCCTGTGCGCCAAGCTAGTTTGATGTGCGCCAGCTTGACCAGCTGGGCGCCGATGACGATGAGCAGGCCGGCCAGCGCCGCCTTGGGAATCAGTTCCACCAGGTTGGTGAACAGTGACGCAAACAGCAGGATCCACACTCCGTGCAGGATCGTCGACATCCGGGTTCGGGCGCCGGCGGCCACGTTGGCCGAGCTGCGCACGATGACACCGGTGATGGGCAGCCCGCCGAGCAATCCGGACACCACGTTCGCGCTGCCCTGCCCGACCATCTCCCGGTTGAAGTCGGTGCGCGGGCCGTGATGCAGCTTGTCGACACCGACCGCCGACAGCAGCGATTCGACGCTTGCGATCAGCGCAATGGTGAGGACACCGAGCGCGATGGCGCTGATCTCATGAGACCACGGCTGTCCTCCCGGGGACATCTCGGCAAGTCTGGGCAAGCCAATCGCGTCGAAGAAGTTGCCCTGCAGGTCGATTCGTTCGGTCTGTAGCCCCGATAGCAACGCAAGCACGGTCGCGCCCGCAATGGCTACCAGTGGGCCGGGAATGATACGCACCTTGGCGGGCAGCCTTGACCACATCAACAAGATCGCGATAACCGTCCCGCCGACGATCACTTCATGCAGTTCGTGATGGAGGATGCCGTCCGGCAACGCCGCGATGTTCTGCCACGCCGAACTGTGCGACGAGCCGCCCATCAAGACATGAACCTGCTGCAAGGCGATGGTGATACCGATGCCCGCCAGCATGGCGTGCACCACAACCGGGGCGATGGCCAGCGCGGCGCGCGCCATCCGACTTAGGCCGAACACGATCTGCAGTGCACCCGCGGCGATCGTCATCAGACACAACATCGGCCAACCGAGCTCATCGATCAGCTCGGCGACCACCACGGTCAGACCCGCGGCCGGGCCGCTGACCTGAACCGGCGACCCACCGACCGCCCCGGCGACAATGCCGCCTACGACGGCGGCGATCACACCGGCGATTATCGGGGCCCCGGAGGCGATCGCGATCCCCAGCGAAAGTGGCAACGCAACAAGGAAGACGACAAGTGATGCGGGAACATCGTGCCGCAGATTAGCCAGCATCGACTGTGATCGTGATGCGGGCGCCTCGGTGCAGCTGTTGACTGCGGTGCTCATGTGTTGACTCCTCGGAATGGTCACAGCGTCAGGGCCGGGCCAGAAACACGGCATTGTGTTCGCCGGCGGTGGGCGGGGGATCGGTGACGACCGCGCGGAAGCTGGCGTAGCGCGCCGGTGTGCGGATCACCGTGATGGTGTCCGCCCCGCGACCGACTTCCAGGGTGAGGTCGTTCTCGGCGAAAAGGGGGGTGTCGACGACCTGTTTCCAGGTATGGGCGAGGCAGGCCATGAGGCCGTTTGCCTGCAGCAACTGGACCCATTCGGTGGCGGTCTTGCTGGCCAGTGCCGATTCCAACTCGGCGGTCAACTCGGCGTAGTTGATCGACCGGGAGCGTTGTTCGGCAAATCGTTGATCTTCAACGAGGTCAGGCCGGCCGATGAGGTAGCACAGCTTCTGCCAGTGTTTGGGCACGTATGCGCTGATGACGATGTACCCATCGGCGGTGCGAAACGCGTCCGATGGCTGGGTAGCGAAGCCGACTCCCTTGCGCCGCTTGGCCTTCGGCGCCGGTTCAGGCTTCGGCTGGTCGCTAGCGGCCCGATTGAGATGCATCATCAGCTGGTTGGCTTGCAGTCCCACCGCGACGTCGTACATCGCGACCTGGACGACGTCGGCCACCCCGTTCCGCTCGCGGTGCAGCAGCGCGGCCAGCACGGCCTGGGCCAGCACGTGACCGCTGGCGTTGTCGACGAGCTGAAATGGGATGATCTGTGGCTTGCCCTCAGGCGTGGGCATTCCGGTGGTCATGCCGGCCTCGGCGGCCACCACCAGGTCGATTCCCGGCCGGCTGCCGTGCGGGCCGTTGCCGCCGTAAGCGGTTAGGCGCGCGTAGATCAGTTTGGGGTTACGAGAGCGCAAGTCATCAGGGCCTAGGCCCAGCTTTTCCATGGTGCCGGGCCGAAACGCCTCCAAGACAACGTCGGCGGTGTCCGCGAGCCGCAGCATCTGCTGCTTGGCCTGCTCGGTGGTTAGGTCCACCGTCACCGACTTCTTGCCACGATTGTTGGGCAGAAAGTAGGTGGCCAGGGGCGGGCGTCCGGGTAGCACCGAGGTGATCTGACGGGCCGCTTCACCGCCGGGCGCCTCCACCTTGATGACTTCAGCCCCCAGGTCGACCAGCACCTGCCCGGCCAGCGGCCCGGCCACGTTCTGGGTGAAATCCAATACCCGAAACCCGTCAAGTGGTTTGGCGGGGTTGCTGGTCGGCATCGGTGGTGACCTTCCCTGGCGTGCGGCATCCTCCCTGAACCATACGGGTTCGCGACGCCGCGGCGACCGCCCGGCATGTCTTGCCTCTACCATCGTCGGGATGGAGACGACGACGGAACACCGCGATGAATCCACGCTGGATTCGCCCGTGTCGGTGGCGCGAGAGGCCGAATGGCAGCGGAACGTTCGGTGGGCCCGCTGGCTGGCGTGGGTCAGCCTGGCGGTATTGCTCACCGAAGGTGCCGTGGGGCTGTGGCAGGGTATTGCGGTCGGATCCGTCGCGTTGACCGGGTGGGCGCTGGGTGGCGGATCCGAGGGCCTGGCCAGCGCGATGGTGCTCTGGCGGTTCACCGGCGACCGCACTTGGTCCGCGACCGCGGAGCACCGCGCACAGCGTGGAGTTGCGGTGTCTTTTTGGCTGACGGCCCCCTACCTCGTTGCCGAATCCATCCGCCACCTAGCCGGAGAGCATCGTGCCGAGACCTCGGTGATCGGCATCGGACTGACGGCCATCGCCCTGCTGCTGATGCCGGTCCTGGGCTGGGCCAACCACCGAGTGGGTGAGCGGCTGGGATCGGGGGCCACCGCGGGCGAGGGCACCCAGAACTACCTGTGTGCTGCTCAGGCCGCCGCGGTTCTGCTTGGGCTGGCGATCACTGCCGTGTGGTCGAACGGCTGGTGGATTGACCCCGCGATCGGGCTGGCCATCGCCGGTATCGCGGTCTGGCAGGGCATCCGCACCTGGCGTGGTCACGGCTGCGGCTGCTAGCGGGCTGCTAACGCGCTGCTGACAACCTCGTCACGAAACTCGGGCCGGCCCGCGTGACGTTCACAACTGGGGCGATGCGCGTCGAGCCTGATCGCCGGCACCTGACGCTGCCGGTCATTGGGACCGTTCGTACGAGAACACCCGCCGTATCGAACGGCTGATCGCCAAAGGCCGAGCGCGGGTGTTGGCAATCAGCGTGCGGCGTAACGGTACTCGGTTGGATGCGAGCGTGCGAGTGCTTGTCCAACGCCCTAGCCGGCCTAACGTCTGGCTGCCTGACTCCCGCGTCGGTGTCGATGTGGGTGTGCGGCGTCTGGCCACCGTCGCCGACGCTGATGGCGTCGTGATCGAGCAGGTGGCCAACCCGCAACCGCTGGCCGCGGCGCTGCGCGATGCGGCATGTTTCCCGTGCCCGCTCGCGCTGCACGAACGGCTCACGTCAATATCGTGAGCGCACCACCGAGATGTCCCGGCTGCATCGCCGGGTCAACGATGTCCGCACCCATCATCTGCACGTCCTGACAACACGATTGGCTCAAACCCACGGCCGCATCGTTGTCGAAGGTCTGGATGCGGCAGGGATGCTGCGACAAAAGGGGCTGCCCGGTGCCCGCGCCAGACGGCGCGGACTGTCGGATTCGGCTCTGGGCACACCGCGCCGGCATTTGTCTTACAAGACAGGCTGGTACGGGTCAGAACTGGTGGTCGCCGACCGCTGGTTCCCGTCGTCGAAAACCTGCCATGGCTGCGGGCATGTGCAAGACATCGGGTGGGACGAAAAGTGGATCTGTGACCCCACTGATGGTGGCTGCGGGGTCACCCACCAACGCGACGATTGCGCCGCGATCAACCTCGCACGCTACGAGGAACCCGTTAGCGTCGTCGGCCCAGTTGGGGCCGCCGTTAAGCGTGCAGCCGACCCTAAGACCCGGCCTGGCCGGACAGGTGGCGATGAAGCGCGGAAGGCAACCGGCCACCCGGCCGGCGAACAACCCCGAGATGGGGTGCGAGTCGCGTGATCACTAAAGACCCACTCACTCGCAACGGCAGTCACGAGCAGGTCCTTGATCTGCTGGATAGCCGCGGTGCGGGCCTTGATCGCGCCGCGCCGTGCGATTAGCAGCGCTTTGAGGGCCCCGGTGTGCGGGTCTTTGGGCACGGACAGCTGTGGCCGGCCAACACCGCACGGGCTGCGCTGTAAGCATCGAGAGGGTCGGACTTGCCTTGCCGGCGTCGCGCCGACCGGTCGGGACGGTTGACCTCGACGACGTGAATGTTGTTGGCCTGCAAGGTCTGTGTTAGTCCCGCGCCGTAGGAGCTGGTGCCCTCCACACCGACAGCGACGACCTCACCGAAACTACGCGCCCAGCAGGTCGCGGCCCAATAGCCGGTCGGGTTGGTGCGGAACTCGGCATTGCCGAGCAGTCCGCCGGTGTCGGTGATCGCGGTCACGTGGATGGTGTCGAGGTGGGTGTCGGTGCCGATGACGACGCGGCGTTTGGCTGTCACGATGGTGATGTCCTCTCCGTGCTGTGAACCGTGCGATGAGTGACAACCCGGTAGGGCGGGCAGACAAGACATTGATGAGGCAGCGGACAGGCTCCTAATTAAGTCATGTCCGCCCTACCAGGGCTGTTGTGGTATTTGCCCGCACGTCGCCGGTGAGACAAATCAATTGGCAGACAACCCACCATGGCGCCAGTCAGAGGCTGAGTCATCACCAGCGCCGAACGAGCAAGACCATCCTCACCCGAACCCGTTGAACGGAATCAATGTCGGTGGACCGCGATAGCATTCGAACATGCTTGCGAATAGCCGGGAGGAGCTTGTCGAGGCCTTTGATGCGCTGGATGCCGAGCTGGACCGCTTGGACGAGGTGTCCTTTGAGGTGCTGACCAGCCCAGAACGGCTAGCGATGTTGGAGCGCCTGGAAGGGCTGGTGCGCCGGCTACCGGCGGTCGGGCACGCGTTGATCAACCAACTCGACGCCCAAGCCAGCGAGGAAGAACTGGGCGGCACGCTGTGCTGCGCGCTGGCCAACCGGTTACGCATCACCAAGCCCGAAGCCGCCCGGCGCATCGCCGACGCCGCCGATCTCGGGCCTCGTCGGGCACTCACCGGTGAACCGCTAGCCCCACAGTTGACCGCCACCGCCACCGCCCAACGCCAGGGCCTGATCGGCGAGGCGCACATCAAAGTGATCCGTAGCTTTTTCGCCCACCTGCCCGCCGAGGTGGATGTGTCCACCCGAGAGGCCGCCGAAGCCGACCTGGCCGGCAAGGCCGCTCAGTATCGTCCCGACGAGCTGGCCCGCTACGCCCGCCGGGTCATGGACTGGCTACACCCCGACGGCGACTTCACCGACACCGAACGCGCCCGCAAACGCGGCATCACCCTGGGCAACCAGGAATACGACGGCATGTCACGGCTAAGTGGCTACCTGACCCCCGAAACGCGGGCCACCTTTGAAGCCGTGCTAGCCAAACTGGCCGCCCCCGGGATGTGCAACCCCGACGACCACACCCCGGTCATCGACACCACCCCCGATGCGGCCGCCATCGACCGCGACACCCGCAGCCAAGCCCAACGCAACCACGATGGACTGCTGGCCGGGCTGCGCGCGCTGATCGCCTCCGGGAAACTGGGCCAACACAACGGGCTTCCCGTCTCGATCGTGGTCACCACCACCCTGACCGACCTGCAAACCGGCGCGGGTAAGGGCTTCACCGGCGGCGGCACGCTATTGCCGATGGCCGATGTGATTCGTATGGCTAGTCACGCGCATCACTACCTCGCGATCTTCGACCACGGCACACCGTTGGCGCTGTATCACACCAAACGCCTAGCCTCCCCCGCGCAGCGGATCATGCTGTTCGCCAGGGACCGGGGCTGCACCAAACCCGGTTGCGATGCACCGGCCTACCACAGCCAAGCCCACCACGTGCAAGGTTGGGCCAGCACTCGTCGCACCGACATCACCGACCTGACCCTGGCCTGCGGCCCCGACAACCGACTCGCCGAAAAAGGCTGGATCACCCGCAAAAACACCCACGGCCACACCGAATGGCTCCCACCACCCCACCTCGACCACGGCCAACCCCGCACCAACACCTTTCATCACCCCGAGAAGCTGCTCCACGACGACGACGACGAACCCGATTGACGCAAGCCCAGCAGTTAAAGCTGACGCGCCCGTAGCGGGGTTTGGTCCAGGCGGTAGCGGATCAACCGGGAACTGTTGGCCACCACCGCCACCGACGACGCGTTGTGCAGGATCGCCGCCAGCACCGGCGAGAGCGCACCGCCCGCGCCGATCAGCAGCCCGGCCGCGTTGACGGCGATGGACATGCCGTAGTTCTGCCGGATTACATCCACTGCCCGCTCGCCCAGGTCCCCGACGTCGAGCAGGCGGTGCAGGTCGTCGTTGGCCAGCGCGACATCGGCGGTCTCGACGGCGACGTCGGTTCCGGCAAGGCCCATGGCGATCCCGATATCGGCGGCGGCCAGCGCTGGGGCGTCGTTGATGCCGTCGCCGACCATCCCGACGACGTAGCCGTCGTCCTGCAGCTCGCGCACCGCCGCGAGCTTGTCCTCCGGCATGACCTCGGCGCGCCACTCATCAATCCCCAGTTCGTCGGCGACAACCTGGGCGATCTCCGGGTGGTCGCCGGTGAGCATGACGATCCGGCGAATCCCATTGGCACGCAGCTTCGTCAGCACCTGGGCCGCCTCCGGACGCACCTCGTCGCGCAGGCTGATCAGGCCGACCAGCGTGCCGTCCACCGCGAGCAGCAGCGGGGTCTCCGCCTGGCGGCGCAGCTTGTCGACCCACTCCGACGCCTTCTTGGACACCCGAACTTTTTCGGCGCGCAGCAACGACGGACTGCCCAGCAGCAGGGTCCGACCGTCGGCCCAGGTCCGCATGCCCAGGCCGACCAGCACCTCGCACTCCTCGTGTGGTGGGATGCTGATGCGGCGTTCCTCCGTCGAGCGGATCACCGCCTCGGCCAGCGGATGACGTGAGTGGATCTCCGAGCTGGCGGCATAGGCCAGCACTTGCTCGGGCTCCCAATCTTTATGCATGGCAACGATATTGGTGACCACCGGGCGGCCCACGGTCAACGTCCCGGTCTTGTCGAACACGATGGCGTCGACGCGGCCCGCCTGCTCGAGGTGGGATCCGCCCTTGATCAGGATGCCACGGCGCGCGCCGTTGCCGATCGCTGCGCTGATCGCGGTCGGGGTGGACAGTCCCACCGCGCACGGGCATGCGATCAACAACATGGTCATCGCGCGCCGCACGTCGCCGGTGATCAGCAACGCGATGGCCGAGACGATGAACGAGGTGGGAACGAAGCGGCGGGAGAAGTTCTCGCCCACCGTCTGGATGGGTGCCCGGTCGAGCTGAGCCTCTTCGACCCTGCTAATGATGCGACCGATGGTGGTTTGGTTGCCTACCGCGTGGGCGCGCACCACCACGCGTCCGCGCACCACGACCGAACCGGCGTGCACGCGCGTTCCGACCACGACGCTGACCGGCAGGTTTTCCCCGGTGATCGCGGACTGATTGACGATCGCTTCGCCGTCGACCACCTCACCGTCGACCGGTATCGCGACGTGCTCGTGGACCACCACCTCGTCACCGATCTGCACGGTGTCGATCGGGACCTGGATTTCGGTGGCCGCGTCGGAGCCTCCAGAAGGATCGGTGAGGCGCACCCAGGCCGTGTCCTGGTTGCCGCGCAGCAGCTCCGAGATGGCCCGCCGGGTCCGCCGCAGCGTCAGATCCTGCAGGTACTCACCGATGTTGAGCAACCACAGGACGGTGAGTGCGACCACGTTCTCGCGCAGGATGAGGCTTGCCACCGTCGCCGCGGAGACCAGCGCATCGGTGCCGGCCTTTCCGGAGCGCAGCGAGCGCAGCGCGCCACGCAGGAACGGATACCCGGTGAAAATGGTGACACCGGTGGCCACCGTCCGCCCGGTGGTCCCGAGCAGCGGTGGCCGCGCGAACACGTAGCGGCGCACCCCGAGCAAGGTCAGTGCCACCCCGCCGATGACCATCCGGAGCACGTCGGTGTTGCGGATCTCGGCCGAGTGCGGCGCACGCGCGGGGATCAGTTCGGCGGCGACGTGCGCGGCGCCCTTGATCGCCGCCAGCACCGCCGCGCGGTCGGCGCGTCTGGGTGAATACCACACGACCACGGACCCGGTGCGCGGGTAGGCGTGCACGACGCGCACACCGTTCTGCTTGGCAACGGCCTCTTCGACCGCGACCGCGCGCCGGGAATCGCAACGGACCCAGTCGACTTTGACCCGCATGCGTCCGGCCGCGTCCGATACCACTTCCAGGGTCATGGCGAGGCGCTCAGTGGTCGTGGTCGTGCAGGTCGCTGATCGCTGGAGTGGGCGATTCCTCGCCGATGCGCTCACGAGCCTCGGCCATCACGTCGGCCACCTTTAGGCGGGCCGATTCCGCGGCTTCCTCGGCCTTGCGGGTTCCGCGCAGACCCAGCGCTGCTGCCGATACCGCGGTCTGACGAAGCGGCGCTTTGGCCGCGGCCTTTTTCAAGATCTCGTAGGCGGTCACGCCGGCCAAGCCGGTGATCACCGTCGTTGTCGCCTTCGCCAAGAACACTTGTATCGCCATTGCCTGTACCTTTCTTCCGGGTCTGTAATTGCAGCGGCAGCTCGTTGCAGTGACATTAACATCTATATATCGCGATATCAACATGTATTGCTCCGGTGCGCCGACCGGCTGGACGCGGCCTGCGTCACAGGACGCGGGTGACCTTTTCGGTCGCAATCCTGCGCTGCAGCATCGCCGGATCGGGATTGGCCACCTGCACCAACGACGCACCGGCGGCCAGGATCGCCAGCAGGCCGTCCACCAACTCATCGGGTCCGGCCCAGGAAGCGGTGGACAGCACCCGATCCGCTGCCGTCAAACCCCTGGCGGCCGCGGACGCCGCGCAGTCGCGCAGGATCTGCTCGACGGATCTACCGGCAAGCACCGGACCGGGGTTGTGTTCGGGAACTATCTGGTCGCCGTGTACCCGCACCGCGGTCGCATAGTCGGTGACGCCGACCGGCAGGCCGGTTGCCGGTCGACCGAATGGATCCAGCGACAGCACGGCTACCTCGCCGGCTACCGCCGCGCTGTTGACGACGGCGTCGGCTTCGGCCAGACGGTCGGCGGTGCACAGTGCCACATCGGCGGGAGAATCGTCGAGTATCGCTTGCGCACCGATCCACCACACGCCGAACAACACCGCCGCGGTCTGCCAATGGGCCGGTAATAGGATCGCGACTCGGCTGGCGGGTCCGGCCGCCAGCTCGTCGCGCAACAGGTTGCCGGTCTTGGCGGCCCAGTTAGCCAGTGTCACCGCGGATAGCTCGATGCGCTCACCGGTGGCATCGTCATAGTAGGTGATGCGCGGGCCGACCGGGTCGGCGCGCAGCATCGGATCCAGGATCGCCCCGCTCAGGGTGGTCGGTGTGGTCAGTTGATGCACTCCGGCGCGTCGGAGCCGGCGGTAAGGATTGGCGACGGCGGGGGAGTCGTGTCGTCGGCGGACCCGAGGTTGGACGCGCGGGCCGGCGATACGACGCCGTTCGGATCGCCACCCCCCAGCCCGGAGCCCGGACCGCTGTAGTCGTTGGCCAGCACCACCCGCACCGACCCAGGCGCGATTGACGCATCGGCGACCACCGGCAACCCGCCCAGTTCCTTGGCGACCTGCTGTGCGCCCAGGTCGTCGGCCTTTGCGGCCCGCACCTGGCTGCCAGGCACGTGGTCGCCGTCGTTGTTGCCGACGGATCCGGTGGTAAACCCCTTGGAGCTCAACACCTTTGACACCGCTGCCGCAAGCCCGTTGATATCGGTGTCGTTGACCACGTTGGCCGTGGTCTTGGCGGGTGTGTAGGCCAGCTCGTCGGTCTTGCCCTGGTCCTGCTCGTGCAGCAGGCCGACGACCCAGTCCTGCACCTGACGCGGATCCACCCGCACCACGCTTTGCATGCCGTCGTCGCTCCAGCCGGCGCCGTCGAGCACCGGGATGGTGGCGAAGGCAACGTTACCGCCGGCCAGCTTCTGCAATTGGCGGACGAAATCCATGATGTCCCACCCGGAGGACAGCACCACCGAGCGCTGCACGGCCTGCTCCAACCGCTTCAGCGTGGCGGGGCTGGATAGCGTCTGTCCGGAGATGACCCGGTGGGCCAACGCCGCCATCACCGCCTGCTGACGTACCACCCGGTCCAGGTCGCCGCGGGGCAGATCATGCCGCTGGCGAACGAAGCTGAGCGCTTGCGGACCGTTGAGCTTTTGCCGCCCGGCTGGAAAATCGGCACCCGAAAGTGGTTCGTATACAGGCTCTTTGAGGCAGACGTCGACGCCGCCGAGTGCGTCGGCGATCAACGCGAAACCGAGCAGCCCGATCTCGGCGTAGTGGTCGACGGTGACGCCGGTCAGATCGGCGACCGTCTTGATCAACGCCTCACGCCCCGCCTCGGTGCCGGCGGCGGCCGCTTCGGTCGGCGAGGCACCGGCTTGGACCAGGCCGGCCCGCTTGGTCTCTCTGGTTTGCCCGTAGACGCCGTTGATCTTGGTCTTACCCAGACCGGGAGCCGCGACGTAGGAGTCCCGCGGTATCGAGATTGCGGTCGCCGACTTTCCGTTGTTGGGTACCCGGATCAGGATGATGGTGTCGGTGTTGGTGGCTTCCTCGTCACCGGCATGCAAGGTCGCCAGTTCTTCGGGCGACAACGGGTTGCCGTGCGCATCGGTGCGGCTGTCGAGGCCCACCAGCAGTATGTCGATCGCGCCATCGTCGCCGCCGTGCCCCAGCGAGGGCGCCGACATGTGGAAGATGCCGTCTTCGAACGACCGGACACTGCTCCACGCCACCCCGGTGCCAAGGACGATCGCGACGGCCAGTGCCGTGGAAATAGCCCGAGCGGTACGAACCGTACGAACCACACGTTGCGCAGACATCACACTAGACTACTTGTGTAACGGCGCCCTGTCGGGTAGCCAACCCCGGCGTGCCCGAGGCGTGCCAGACTCAAACACATGGCGGGCAGGTCAGAAAGGCTAGTCATCACCGGTGCGGGCGGGCAGCTGGGCAGCCATCTGACGGCACAGGCCGCCCGGGAAGGCCGCGATATGCTGGCGCTGACTTCCTCGCAGTGGGATATCACCGACCCCGCTGCGGCCGAGCGGATCATCCGACACGGTGACGTGGTGATCAATTGCGCCGCCTACACCGACGTCGACGGCGCCGAGAGCAATGAGGCAGTCGCCTATGCGGTCAATGCCACTGGCCCGCAACACCTCGCCCGTGCGTGCGCTCGTGTGGGTGCTCGGTTAATCCACGTCTCCACCGACTACGTATTCGATGGCGACTTCGGCGGCGCCGAGCCCCGGCCCTACGAGCCCACCGATGAAACCGCGCCGCAGGGCGTGTATGCCCGCAGCAAACTCGCCGGCGAGCAGGCTGTGCTGGCAGCGTTCCCGGAGGCTGCCGTGGTACGGACCGCCTGGGTCTACACCGGCGGGACCGGCAAGGATTTCGTCGCCGTCATGCGCCGGCTGGCCGCCGGACACGGTCGGGTGGATGTGGTCGACGACCAGACCGGGTCGCCGACCTACGTCGCCGACCTGGCCGAGGCGCTGCTGGCGTTGGCCGACGCGGGCGTGCGCGGACGCGTGTTACACGCCGCCAACGAGGGCGTGGTCTCCCGGTTCGGTCAAGCCCGCGCGGTGTTCGAAGAATGCGGTGCCGACCCCCAGCGGGTGCTTCCGGTCAGCAGCGCGCAGTTTCCGCGGCCCGCGCCGCGTCCGAGCTATTCCGCGCTGTCGAGCAGGCAGTGGGCGCTGGCGGGCTTGACGCCGCTACGGCACTGGCGCAGTGCACTGGCCACGGCGCTGGCAGCACCTGCGAACTCAACTTCGATCGATCGACGGTTACCCTCAACGCGTGACTGACGTCCTGCCGGTGGTAGCGGTGACCTACTCGCCGGGGCCCCATCTAGAGCGGTTCCTGGCGTCGTTGTCGCTGGCCACCGAGCGGCCGGTCAGTGTGCTGTTGGCAGACAACGGCTCCACCGACGGCACCCCGCAGGCCGCGGTGCAGCGCTACCCCAACGTGCGGCTGCTGCCCACAGGGGCCAACCTCGGGTACGGAACCGCGGTGAATCGGACGATCGCCCAGCTCGGTGAAATAGCGGGCGATGCCGGCGAACCCTGGGTCGATGACTGGGTGATCGTGGCCAACCCGGACGTGCAATGGGGCCCGGGCAGTATCGATGCACTATTGGACGCCGCCTCCCGCTGGCCCGGCGCGGGCGCGCTGGGCCCGCTGATTCGGGACCCCGACGGGTCGGTGTACCCGTCGGCGCGGCAGATGCCCAGCCTGATCCGCGGCGGCATGCACGCAGTGCTCGGGCCGTTCTGGCCGCGCAATCCGTGGACGACGGCCTACCGGCAGGAGCGGCTGGAGCCCAGTGAACGGCCGGTGGGTTGGTTGTCGGGGTCTTGCCTACTGGTGCGCCGGTCGGCGTTTGGCCAGGTCGGCGGATTCGACGAACGTTACTTCATGTACATGGAGGACGTCGACCTTGGCGACCGGCTTGGCAAAGCCGGTTGGCTGTCGGTGTATGTGCCGTCAGCCGAGGTTCTGCACCACAAGGCGCATTCGACGGGTCGCGACCCGGCAAGCCATCTGGCCGCCCATCACAAAAGCACCTATATCTTCTTAGCCGACCGACATTCTGGTTGGTGGCGGGCTCCGCTGCGCTGGACCCTGCGGGGATCACTGGCGCTGCGTTCCCACCTCATGGTGCGCAGTTCACTGCGCAGGTCCCGCAGACGGAAACTGAAGTTGGTAGAAGGGCGGCACTGAGTTGGCAACTCACCAAGTCGATGCGGTGGTCCTGGTCGGTGGCAAGGGCACCCGACTGCGGCCGTTGACGCTGTCGGCGCCCAAGCCAATGCTGCCTACCGCCGGACTGCCGTTCCTCACCCATCTGCTGTCGCGGATCGCCGCAGCGGGCATCGAGCACGTGATCCTGGGTACGTCCTACAAACCCGCAGTCTTCGAAGCGGAGTTCGGCGACGGGTCCGCACTGGGCCTACAGATCGAGTACGTGACCGAGGAGCATCCCTTGGGGACTGGCGGCGGCATCGCCAACGTTGCCGGCAAGCTGCGCAACGACACCGCGATGGTGTTTAACGGCGATGTGCTCTCGGGCGCGGATCTGGCCCAACTGCTGGACTTCCACCAAAGCAATCGAGCCGATGTCACGCTGCAACTGGTGCGGGTGGGCGACCCGCGGGCATTCGGCTGCGTACCCACCGACGAGGAGGACCGCGTAGTCGCATTTCTGGAGAAGACGGAGGATCCGCCGACCGACCAGATCAATGCCGGCTGCTATGTCTTCGAACGCAACGTCATCGACCGGATTCCGCAGGGCCGGGAGGTTTCGGTGGAACGCGAGGTGTTCCCGGCCTTGCTCGCCGACGGCGACTGCAAGATCTACGGCTATGTCGATGCCAGCTATTGGCGGGACATGGGCACACCGGAAGACTTCGTTCGCGGATCGGCGGATCTGGTGCGCGGCATCGCCCCGTCTCCGGCCTTGCGTGGTCACCGCGGTGAGCAGTTGGTGCACGACGGTGCGGCGGTATCTCCCGGTGCGTTGCTGATTGGCGGCACCGTCGTGGGGCGTGGTGCCGAAATCGGCCCCGGCACCAGATTGGACGGCGCGGTCATCTTCGATGGTGTCCGGGTGGAGGCCGGGTGCGTGATCGAGCGTTCGATCATCGGCTTCGGTGCTCGCATCGGACCGCGGGCGTTGATCCGCGACGGTGTGATCGGTGACGGGGCCGACATCGGCGCGCGCTGCGAGTTGTTGAGTGGTGCCCGGGTATGGCCCGGTGTCTTTCTTCCCGACGGCGGGATCCGTTACTCGTCCGACGTTTGAGCTTCTTGCGCCGAGATCGACATCGTTGGCCGGGCACGCGAGGCGCTCACCCGCCCCGGTTATCGCCGAGATCCGCGCTTGGTCCTGCGGTCGCGGAGCGTGAGCCATGCCGCTCGGCAACCTGCGACCAGGCGCGGCGACAAGCCGAGCCCGTCGATCAGAACGTGACGGTCCACGACGTCGAGCGCCTTGTCGATCTCGTTTGCTTTCAGCAGGAGATCAACATCCTGGGCAAGTTCTGCGCTCCCGTACGCCGGCGGTGGCATAGGTAGTTGCTCGGCTTCCCTAGGCTCCAACTCCAAGATGCCGCCCCCATAACTGCGGCCCATAATCTCGGCGAACGCGAATGTCGCGCTGTTGTGGAACACCGCGGCAAGAGTTGCCGGATCGACGTTCGGGTCGAGCCGGACCCGGTGCACGGTATCGGTGCTGGTCGCCGCGGCAGCGTTGACGGTCAGCCGCGGGGCGAAGTGGATCTGGCGCAGCATAAAGAGGTCGGGCATCCACAGCGATGGTGTGCTCCACCATGGCTTGCGGATCGAGCACTTGTAGCCGAGGTGGACGCCGGCCGCTTCACCCGCGGTGATGTGAGCGACGAGAGCTGGATCGGTTGGATAGTCCGCGGCGTCGAGTAGCCACGTTCGGTGGTTGCCGGCGACATCGCATGCCCGGCAATCCTCGTCATAGATCAGCCCGCTGAGTTGGGCGCTGCGAGAGACCAGGGGAACGCAGTGCGCTCGCAATCCCAGCGCTTGTGCCTTGGCATCGGTGAACGTGAAGAAGCTGTTGCGGCCGGTCACGATGCCCACATCCACGTCGGCCAGTTCGCCGAGCCTGATCATAGTGGCGGACTGTTTGAGTCCTCGCAGTAGCCGGATTTGAGCGGGGTCGAGGAAATACTTGGTCCACTTCTCCTTTTCGTGGAGAAGCGCCGGCGCTGACTCATTGGTGAAGTCCTTGTCCCCCAGCGCGCTCAGATCGTTCGCATCGCCGAGCCTGACGGTGCGTATGTGTGCAGGACCAGGACCGACGACGCCGCAGAACAGCACAACTTCCTGCAGGACTCCGTCGAACACCAGCCGCTCGAAGGTAACCAGGGTGATCTCCCGATAGCGGCTCAGCAGGAATTCGCGTAGCTGCGCCGCGTAGGTGACTTGAAGCAATTCCGCCGGGACCACCAGGCCCACTCGGCCGCCGTCACGCGCTAGCGTCGTGCTCGCCACGACAAACGGGACCCAGGCATTGGTCAGTTTGGTCGGTCGTAGGCCCACACGCCGCATCAATTCGAGTGCCGGATCCCGTTGTTCGGATGCCCAGTTTCCGAAGCGGATGTAGGGGGGGTTGCCGGCAACGCCATCCCAGCTGCCGAGTTGGGTCTTGTGCAGCCAGGTAAAAAGGTTCTCAGTGTCGACGGACGCGAAGTCCCGCGACTTTTTCGCCTCGCGCGCAACGAGTTCCACACCGTGCGCGTGGTCTGTGATGGCGGAGAGTTCGCGCAGGATTCGGCCATCGCCGCAGGATGGTTCGAGGATCTTCGGCCCCGCCTGGTGGACCCAGTGGGCAAGGAATCGGGCCACCGCCGGCGGCGTGTAGTAGCCCCCGCGCACCTTGTCAGCGGACGCAGCCGTTTTGCCGGCGAACGTCGTCATGGGACAAGTATCAGGGGAGCTACCGACATATCTGATGACCGCACCAGGGCGCGTCGGATGACTAGGTTGCACGGGGTGGCTGTCCCTGGAATCGGGCCTGATAGCAGCGGTACACGTCGGCGCTTGGGAAGGTTGCAGCTGGTTGGCGTCGGAACCACCAATGGGATGTTGCCGAGCATCACCGACAGTGCGCCGCCCACAGCGGCATCTATCACGGCGCCTAAGTCCTGCCGTCCTTCTTGGAGAATTTCGAGCCGAGGAGCCACTTTTGACCGAACGCGGTGAATTGATCCGTCGGGAGGTTGATGGCTGGCGTCGGCTGCAGGACCGCCACGTCTGGGCAGCCTATCGTCGCTAGAGCGAATGTCACTTCAGGATCAGCAAATCGGCGGCAGGCACCGGGTCGCGCAACCCGGACGGCTCGTCGGCATATCCGATCGCGATGGCGCCCAACGGCTCCCAGTCGACTGGCAGGTCCAGCTCGTCGCGGACCAGGTCAGCGGCAAAGATCGTCGAGCCGATCCAGCAACTGCCCAGCCCGCGCACGGCCAGCGCGACCAGCAAGGCTTGTACGGCCGCTCCGACGGCGACCGTGAACATGGTGTGCTCGGCGTCGGTGCGGGCGGCATCGGGGTAGCTGTGTGCTCCGTCGGGCACCAGCATCGGTATGACGACTTCGGGTGCGTCATAGAGGATCTGGCCGCGTGCCACCCGGCGTTCTATCGCGTCGGCGGGCAAGCCGTCACTGGTGAGATCAGACCGCCACTTGTCTTTCATCCGGTCTAGCAGCCGCGCGCGGATGGCCGGTGTCTGCAGCCACACGAATCGGGTCGGCCGGGTGTGATGTGGGGCTGGCGCGGTGAGGGCCTCGGCGACCGCAGCCTCGACGAGGTCGCCCGGCACCGGATCGGTGCTAAACCGGCGAACGGACCTGCGCAACAGTTGGGCTTGCTGGCGACCCAGCTCGAGCGCTTCGGCGGTCCCGAGCCAGAATAGGTCGTTGGCGCCCGGCCGCAGCAGTTGCCGGGCTGTCGAGCCGTCGTCGGACACGCCGAACCCACGCACCACCGCCACCGGCGTCGCGGTCAGTTTGCCTTTGACCAAGTCGGCGGCCGCGGCGATCTCGTCGGCGACTGCGACCTCGGTGACCACCAACTCATTGCCGTATGGGTCGCGGACACCGGCATAGTTGCGCAGCACCGCCAGACCGGCAGCGCCGACTGCGGCATCGGTCTGGCCGTTGCGCCAGGCGCGTCCCATGGTGTCGGTGATGACCACGGCGACGGTGACGCCGAGCCGCTCGCGCAGCCCGGCGCGCAAGGTTGCGGCACTGGCGTCAGGATCGACCGGCAGCAGCGCTAACTCGGACCGGCCGACGTTGGATCCGTCCACGCCGGCGGCCGCCTGGACCAGCCCGAGTCGATTCTCGGTGATCAACGTGCGGTCCTTGCGCGCCAACACGCGCACTGCCTCATCCTCGATCAGCTTGCGGCGCAATCGGTCTCTTTGCTCGGGGTCTTCGGGAGCCGGAACCAGCCGGCCCTCGCATTTGGACACCACCTTGCTGGTAACCACCACGACGTCACCGTCGCGTAGCCACGGTGCCGCCGCGGCGACGGCGGCGCTCAGATCGTCGCCGGGACGGAATTCGGGCAGCCCGATGACGGGCAGGATCTCGATGGTCGAGGCGGAGCCATGTTCGGGGCCGGTCAAGCTACCACTCCCGCAAGGTCGCACCCGGCGCGAACCATCTCAGCCGTCGCGTTCGGGTCGGTCATCAGCAGCGGCACCGACCGCACCGTCACCCCGTCAATCTCAGCGTGGTCGCCGTCGTGCACCAGCCAGCAGTCCAGTATCCCGGTGGCGCACCGCGCGCCGTAGTGCCGGCCCACAGCGGCCGCGGTGGAATCCACCCCGATAACCGAAAGGCACGTATCGGCCATGCCGCGCAACGGCTTTTCGCCGATGATCGGCGAGTAGCCGACGATCGGTGCGGTTGCTTCCCGCAACGCCGCGCGAATCCCGGGGACGGCCAGGATGGCGCCGATGCTGACCACCGGATTAGACGGCGCCAGCATGATGATGTCGGCGTCGGCCAGGGCGGCGATCGCTTCGGTTGCAGCGCTGGACTTTTCAGCGCCGACAAAAGCAAAGCTGTGCGTCGGCACCTGGGCACGGTAGCGCACCCACCACTCCTGAAAATGGATCGCCTTGCGGCTTTCGTCGACCGGGTCGGTGATCACTACATGGGTTTCGCAACGGTCGTCGGTGGCAGGCAGCAAGCGGGCGCCCGGTTGCCAGCGATCGCATAGGGCCTCGGTGATCTGTGACAGGGGGTAGCCGGCCTGCAGCATCTGGGTGCGCACCAGATGGGTGGCCAGATCGCGGTCCCCGAGCTCGAACCAGTCGGGCTGCACGCCATAGCGCACCAGTTCCTGCATGGCGTGCCAAGTTTCGTCACGCTGGCCCCAGCCGCGCTGGGGGTCCACCCCGCCGCCCAGGGTATACATGCAGGTGTCCAGATCCGGGCAGACACGCAGCCCGTGGATCCAGGCGTCGTCGCCGACGTTGACGACAGCGCTCAGTTGGTGGTCGGCGTCCGAGTGGGCAGAATTGGCAGCAAACTGGCCCAGGCCGAGCAGCTGCTGGACCCCGAGCAGGAAGCGGGCGCCGCCGACTCCACCGGCCAGAACGGTGACCTTCACATCGCAGGACAGTACCTCCCGGCGCCCATCACCAAACGTTGGTTACGAGTCACGCTCGACACGCCGGGACCCAACCACAACAGAACCGCGGAAATTTTATTACGAGATGATATGGAAATGCGCCGGCACACTTGACCCGCGTCCCCAACTTGTGTCTAATCACATCAGTGTCATTTCGCGGTTGGCCGGCCGGTTTCGGTGTCGCAGACCGAGATTCGATCACTTGTTCGAATTGGGTTAACTGTACATCAAAACAGTGGGAAACCATTTCACTATCTATCGAGTGAGGAGGCGGAGGCATGTCCTATGAACACCTTCGGGGTGTAATGGGAGGCACACCGCATACCACTACCGGATCGGCTACCGCATCAGCAACGGCAGTTTTGCGACCGCATCTGAGTTTGGTTCCCGAGGCGCCGGCGCCATTCGAGGAACCTCTGTCGCCGGAAGCCACCGACCAATGGCAGGACCGTGCGCTATGTGCGCAAACGGATCCCGAAGCGTTCTTCCCGGAGAAGGGCGGCTCCACGCGTGAGGCCAAGAAGATTTGCATGGGCTGCGAGGTGCGGCACGAGTGTCTGGAGTACGCCCTGGCTCATGACGAGCGGTTCGGCATCTGGGGTGGTCTTTCCGAACGCGAGCGCCGCCGCCTCAAACGCGGGATCATCTGACCCGGCCGCCGGAGTCGGCGGCGCGAACTAGTCGTCGATCGTCGGGTCGATGACGGATGGGTCGACGTCCAGGTAGATGGCCACCTGGGCCACCAGGATTTCGTGCAGCAATTCACCAAGTTCCTCGGTGTCCTTGGCCCGTCGTTCAATTGGTTTGCGAAACAAGACGATTCGCGCGCGCGTCGCATTTCCGCGGACGTCCACGCCGGCCGGGATGAGCCGGGCCAGCGCGATCGGTCCGTCGGCGATGACTTCCGGCGGCCACTGCACACTTTCGGGATCTTTGGCTGCGATCCTCGGGATCTCGTCGACCGCGATGTCCAGCTGCGACACCCGCTCCTGCCAGCGTCGCTCGATGGGTTCGTAGGCTTCCAGCACTGCCATGTCGAACCGCTCGGCCCGGCTGCGCCACCCCGGGACTGTCGGCGGCAGCAGTGGCCCGCGCATCTCGCGGCCCCGCCGGATTGCTCGCCGCGCTACCGACCCGCCCCGCGACCGACGGCTCCACGAGGAGCTGCGGGA
This sequence comes from Mycobacterium canetti CIPT 140010059, assembly GCF_000253375.1. NCBI lineage: Bacteria > Bacillati > Actinomycetota > Actinomycetes > Mycobacteriales > Mycobacteriaceae > Mycobacterium > Mycobacterium canetti. Next base: position 3,696,634 of record NC_015848.1, on the reverse strand, counting down.
ATCGCTCACGCGCCGATGGTAACGGTTAAACATCGCGGCGTGGACGGATGCGCGTGTCCGGCGCTTCGGCGGCGTTGGTGCACGATAGCCTTTCGGTCGTGAACGTACCCCGTCGCTGCTGCCGGCCCGGGTGTCCGCACTATGCAGTGGCGACGTTGACGTTCGTCTACTCGGACTCGACGGCGGTGATCGGTCCGCTTGCCACTGCGCGGGAGCCCCATTCGTGGGATCTGTGTGTCGGCCATGCCGGTCGCATCACTGCACCGCGCGGGTGGGAACTCGTGCGTCACGCCGGGCCGCTGCCCAGCCACCCCGACGAGGACGACCTGGTGGCCCTGGCGGACGCGGTGCGCGAGGGTGGCCCGAGCGCGGGGCGCCGGCATCATCCAGGCGGAAATGGCGCGCCACTGCATGGTTTCGACGATTTTCCCGCTGCGGCGACCGGAGCGCCCACCGGGGGTGGCGTGCTTGCGCCGCCCGAGCCTGGGGCCGGGCGCCGGCGCGGACATCTACGGGTGTTGCCCGACCCCGCCGACTAGTCTTCCCATGCTGTTCGAGACCGATTCGGCCCGCGTCGTTCGCGGGCCGATAGGCTGGCGGCCAAGAGTCGCAGAAAATCTAGGTTGTCAGGAGCCCGCGCATGTCTTGGCCCGCCGCGGCTGTGGACCGCGTTATCAAGGCTTACGACGTACGCGGGCTGGTCGGCGAAGAGATCGACGAGTCGCTGGTTACCGATCTCGGCGCCGCATTCGCGCGGTTGATGCGGACCGAGGATGCGCGACCAGTGGTGATCGGTCACGACATGCGGGACAGTTCGCCGTCGCTGGCCGACGCGTTCGCGGCCGGGGTGACCGGGCAGGGCCTCGACGTGGTGCGAGTTGGTTTGGCGTCCACCGATCAGCTTTATTTCGCCTCGGGGCTGTTGGACTGCCCGGGAGCGATGTTCACCGCGAGCCACAACCCGGCGGCATACAACGGCATCAAGATGTGTCGGGCCGCCGCCAAACCAGTCGGAGCCGATACCGGGCTGACCGCCATCCGTGACGACCTGATCGCCGGCGTCGCACGATACGACGGGACGCCCGGAACCATTGCCGACCAGGACGTGCTGGTCGACTACGGGGCGTTCCTGCGATCGCTGGTGGACACCTCGGGGCTACGTCCGTTGCGGGTGGCCGTGGACGCCGGCAACGGCATGGCCGGTCACACCGCGCCGGCGGTCCTTGGGGTGATCGACTCGATCACCTTGTTGCCCTTGTATTTTGAGCTCGACGGATCGTTTCCCAATCACGAGGCCAATCCGCTGGACCCGGCGAACCTGGTGGATCTGCAGGCCTATGTGCGTGACACCGGCGCCGATATCGGGCTTGCTTTCGACGGCGACGCCGACCGCTGCTTCGTGGTCGACGAACGCGGCCAGCCGGTCTCGCCGTCGACGGTTACCGCATTGGTGGCCGCGCGGGAACTCAACCGGGAGATCGGCGCCACCATCATCCACAACGTGATCACCTCCCGCGCGGTGCCCGAGCTGGTCGCCGAGCGCGGCGGTACGCCGCTGCGTTCGCGGGTTGGGCACTCCTATATCAAGGCACTGATGGCCGAGACCGGGGCGATTTTCGGTGGTGAACATTCGGCGCACTATTACTTCCGTGACTTCTGGGGTGCCGATTCCGGAATGCTGGCCGCACTGCATGTGCTGGCCGCCCTCGGTGAGCAGAGCAGACCGCTGTCGGAGTTGACCGCGGACTACCAACGCTATGAATCCTCCGGCGAGATCAACTTCACCGTGGTCGACTCTTCGGCCTGTGTGGAGGCCGTGTTGAAATCGTTCGGCAACCGGATTGTCAGTATTGATCACCTCGATGGCGTGACGGTTGACTTAGGCGACGACAGCTGGTTCAACCTGCGCAGCTCAAACACCGAGCCGTTGCTGCGGCTCAATGTGGAGGGCCGCAGCGTCGGGGACGTTGACGCGGTGGTACGTCAGGTCAGCGCTGAAATCGCTGCCCAGAGCGCACATGCGAAGGCCGGACCGTGAACGTCGCCCGGGCGATCGATCTCGAGGACACCGAAGGCCTGATCGCTGCCGACCGGGGTGCCCTGCTGCGGGCCGCATCGATGGCCGGCGCACAGGTGCGTGCCATCGCTGCCGCGGCCGACGAGGGCGAACTGGACTTGCTGCGCGGTAGTGACCGTCCCCGCTCGGTGATCTGGGTGACCGGCCGGGGGACCGCTGAGACCGCCGGGACCATCCTGGCCTCGACGCTAGGTGCCGGGGCCGCCGAGCCGATCGTGCTCGCCAGTGCGGCGCCGCCCTGGGTCGGGCCGCTTGACGTGCTGATCGTTGCCGGCGACGACCCCGGCGACCCGGCGCTGGTCGGGGCCGCCGCGATCGGGGTGCGCAGGGGCGCGCGGGTTGTCGTGGTGGCACCGTATGAGGGTCCGCTGCGGGACAGCACGGCCGGTCGCGTCGCGGTGCTGGAACCGCGGCTGCGGGTTCCTGACGAGTTCGGGTTGTCCCGGTACCTGGCCGCGGGTCTGGCGGCCTTGCAAACCGTGGATCCCAAGCTGCGCATCGATCTGGCGTCGCTGGCAGACGAGCTGGATGCTGAGGCGCTCCGCAACAGCGCCGGCCGAGAGGTGTTCACCAACCCGGCCAAGGCACTTGCCGCTCGCGTTTCCGGTTGCCAGCTGGCCCTGGCTGGAGACAATGCCGCGACGCTGGCGCTGGCCCGGCATGGGAGTTCGGTCATGCTGCGGATCGCAAACCAGGTTGTGGCCGCTACCAGGCTTTCGGATGCGGTTGTGGCGCTACGTGCCGGGACGCCGCCGGATGCGCTGTTCCATGACGAGGAAATCGATGGGCCGGCACCGCAGCGGCTGCGGGTGTTGGCGCTGGCGCTGGCCGGCGAGCGGACGGTGGTGGCCGCTCGGGTTGCCGGGCTCGATGACGCCTATCTGGTCGCGGCTGAGGATGTGCCGGAGCTGCTCGACGCCCCCGTGGGATCCGGGGGGGCGGTATTGGCCGTTCGGCTGGAGATGGCCGCCGTGTATCTGCGACTGGTGCGAGGATAGATCGCCGGTGGAACTGCTACGTGGCGCGTTACGCACCTACGCTTGGGGATCGCGCACCGCTATCGCCGAATTCACCGGGCGTCCGGTGCCGGCCGCTCACCCCGAGGCCGAACTATGGTTCGGTGCACACCCGGGTGATCCGGCTTGGCTGCAGACGCCGCATGGCCAAACCTCGTTGCTCGAAGCGTTGGTCGCGGATCCGGAGGGGCAGCTCGGCTCCGCGTCGCGCGCGCGATTCGGCGATGTGTTGCCGTTCTTGGTCAAGGTGTTGGCGGCCGACGAGCCACTATCGTTGCAGGCCCATCCGAGCGCCGAGCAGGCGGTTGAGGGCTACCTGCGGGAAGAGCGAATGGGCATTCCGGTGTCCTCACCCGTCCGCAACTACCGCGACACCAGTCACAAGCCAGAGTTATTGGTGGCGCTGCAGCCGTTCGAGGCGCTGGCCGGATTCCGGGAGGCGGCTCGCACCACCGAGCTGCTGCGGGCGCTGGCCGTATCCGACCTCGACCCGTTCATCGACTTGCTGAGCGAGGGGTCCGATGCCGATGGTTTGCGTGCGCTGTTCACCACCTGGATTACCGCACCCCAGCCCGACATCGACGTGCTGGTGCCTGCCGTGCTGGACGGCGCTATCCAGTACGTCAGCTCCGGCGCAACGGAATTTGGCGCCGAAGCCAAGACAGTGCTGGAACTCGGCGAACGTTATCCCGGCGACGCCGGTGTGCTGGCGGCGTTGTTGCTCAACCGCATCAGCTTGGCTCCTGGGGAGGCGATCTTCCTGCCGGCCGGCAACCTGCACGCCTATGTGCGTGGTTTCGGTGTGGAAGTGATGGCCAACTCCGACAACGTGTTACGCGGTGGACTTACCCCTAAGCACGTCGATGTGCCCGAGTTGTTGCGGGTGCTGGACTTCGCCCCCACGCCGAAGGCTCGGCTGCGGCCCCCGATCCGGCGCGAGGGGCTGGGGCTGGTCTTTGAGACGCCCACCGATGAGTTCGCGGCCACGCTACTGGTGCTCGACGGCGATCACCTCGGCCACGAGGTCGACGCGTCGTCCGGCCATGACGGTCCACAGATCTTGTTATGCACCGAGGGTTCGGCGACGGTGCACGGGAAGTGCGGGTCGCTCACGCTACAGCGCGGCACGGCCGCCTGGGTGGCGGCCGACGACGGCCCGATCCGGCTGACCGCCGGCCAACCCGCCAAGCTGTTCAGGGCGACCGTCGGGTTGTGACGGGTTGCCGGCGCTCACGCTGCTCTTTTAGCCACAATCGCAGATTGTGAGCAATGGCGCGACCGATGATCGGTACCGACGGCACCATGTACAGGCTGTCCAGCAGCGAAAACCGTCGCAGAAACCATTCGGCGAGAACAGGATCGGTTTCTGCGGCCCCGAGGAATTGGTCGAACAGCGAACCGGCTGGGCGCCACCATCGGGGAAGGGGCTCAGCGGTGGCGTGGTGGAAACTGATGTCGCCGATTGCGTTCATCATCCACACCGGATAGGTGGTCTTGGCGGTGGCCCGATTGAGTTCGGCGGCCAGGTCGCCTTTCACAGCTGAGTTGCGGGCTTTGAGCGCCCGTCGTAGGTGGCCGGCTTGCAGTGAGGTCATCGTCATGCCCTGCCCGAAGGTGGGATTGAAGCTGGCCACCGCATCGCCGAACGGGACGATTCCGCGCGGGAAACGTTCCAGCTTGTCGTAGCGACGCCATCTGCTGGCTGGGAAAGCATGAAACGCCGGACAGCCGATCGGTTGGGCTTGCGCCAGCGCGGCGGTGAAGCGGGCCGGCAGCAGTTTGTCCGCGAGTGCACGCATCTCGTCGAAAGTCGGCGGCGGTTTGGCATCGGCCACCCCGAAGGTGGTGAGGACCCAGGTGCCGTCCTCGTAGCACAGCATGCCTAGCCCCAGCGACTGATCGTGTGAGGCGCCGGCGACCACCACCTTCTCGGCGATCAGCCCGTCGGGAATGCGAAATTGGTGGCTGGCATAGCTGATGCCGATGTCCACGGTGTCTTCGGCCGGCCGCCGATATCCCCACTGCGTCAACCAAACCGGCAGTCGGGTACCCCGGCCGGCTGCGTCGACGACAAGGTCGGCAGCTATGAACTCTTCGCGTTCCCGATCTTGGCCGCTACCAGGGGAATCCAGCAGCACGCCGACCACTCGCTGCTGCCTGCGCTCGAACTGTGGCTCGGTGACCAGGCGCCGCACAATCTGGACGTTGGAGAGCTGCAGGACCCGTCGCCGCAGCTGCCATTCCAGGTGCGGCCGGCTGGGCACGTAGGCGGTGAACTCCTTGCGCAGGGTATGCCCCGTCCCGAGGACATGGCCGGCGGCGCCCAAGTAGATACAGTCCGGCCGGTTCTCAAGCATGGGCACGCCCGCGGCCACCATGTCGTGCAACAGGCCGGGGAACAGGCTGTCGAATTCCTGCGCCCCGCGGGCCATCAACATGTGCAGGTGTCGGTCTTGAGGGACCGTGGCCCGGTTCGCCGGCGCTTCCGGCAACTCGTCGCGCTCGAAAACCGTCACCGTGGAGTAGAAGTCCGAGAGCACCCGCGCGGCGCACAACCCGGCGATGCTAGCTCCGATCACCACGGCGTGGTCCTTCGGGTTCCCTACGCGACCCGTCATCCTCGCAGAGTACCCAGTACTGTGCGGTCACAACGAGTGCGAGAGGACGGGTGCATGGCCGGTCGACGGCGCATGAAGTCGGTAGAACAGTCAATCGCCGACACCGACGAGCCCACCACTCGGCTGCGCAAGGACCTCACCTGGTGGGACCTGGTTGTTTTCGGCGTCTCGGTGGTGATTGGCGCCGGAATATTCACGGTTACCGCGTCGACCGCTGGCGATATCACCGGCCCGGCCATCTGGATATCGTTTCTGATCGCGGCGGCGACCTGTGCGCTGGCCGCGCTGTGCTACGCCGAGTTCGCCTCGACGCTGCCGGTGGCCGGCAGCGCCTATACCTTCTCTTATGCCACCTTCGGGGAGTTCTTGGCCTGGGTGATCGGCTGGAATCTGGTGCTGGAACTGGCGATGGGTGCGGCCGTGGTCGCCAAAGGCTGGTCCAGCTACTTGGGCACCGTGTTCGGATTCGGTAATGGCACAGGCCATCTCGGATCGCTGCAGCTCGACTGGGGTGCGCTCGTGATCGTCACGTTGGTGGCGACCCTGATCGCGTTGGGCACCAAATTGTCGTCGAGATTTTCCGCGGTGGTCACCGCAATCAAGGTGTCGGTGGTCGTCTTGGTGGTGGTCGTCGGTGCCTTCTACATCAGGGCCGCCAACTACTCGCCGTTCATTCCCGAGCCCGAAGTCCAGCACCACGGCGGCGGGCTCGATCAATCCGTCTTCTCGTTGCTGACCGGAGCCCAAGGCAGCCACTACGGATGGTACGGCGTGCTGGCCGGGGCATCGATCGTGTTCTTCGCGTTTATCGGGTTTGACATCGTGGCCACCATGGCCGAGGAGACCAAGCGTCCTCAACGAGACGTCCCTCGAGGGATTCTCGCGTCGCTGGGGGTCGTGACCCTTCTCTACGTCGCGGTATCGGTGGTGCTGTCGGGCATGGTTCCATACACCCAACTGCGGACCGTACCGGGCCGCGGGCCGGCAAATCTGGCCACCGCGTTCCAGGCCAACGGGGTGTACTGGGCCAGCGGCATCATCTCCGTCGGCGCGCTGGCCGGGCTTACCACGGTGGTGATGGTGTTGATGCTTGGGCAATGCCGCGTGCTGTTCGCCATGGCGCGCGACGGCTTGGTGCCGCGGCAATTGGCCAAGACCGGTTCGCGCGGCACCCCGGTCCGGGTCACGGTGCTGGTCGCGGTGTTGGTGGCCACGACGGCGTCGGTGTTTCCGATCACCAAGCTTGAGGAGATGGTCAACGTCGGGACACTGTTCGCGTTCATCCTCGTCTCGGCCGGAGTGGTCGTGCTGCGCCGGACCCGGCCCGACCTTCAGCGGGGGTTCACAGCTCCGTGGGTGCCGTTACTTCCGATCGCCGCAGTGTGCGCGTGCCTGTGGCTGATGCTGAACCTCACCGCGTTGACTTGGATCCGGTTCGGGATCTGGCTGGTGGCCGGAACCGCGATTTATGTCGGCTACGGGCGCCGGCACTCGGCGCAGGGCCTTCGGCAAGCTCGAGAGAGCGCGACCCGGAGGTGTTGAACTAGCTTCGCCGCGTATTTACAAATTGCGTTATATGTCTAGACATAAGACGTAATCTGCTCTATTGTCAAATCCCAACGTGGTGTGGCTCATGAGGAGGTCTGGCATATGACCACGCAAATCGGCTCTGGTGGACCCGAAGCCCCCCGGCCGCCCGAAGTCGAGGAGTGGCGGGACAAGAAGCGTTACCTGTGGCTTATGGGCCTCATCGCCCCGACGGCCTTGGTGGTGATGCTGCCGCTGATCTGGGGGATGAACCAGCTCGGCTGGCACGCCGCCGCGCAGGCGCCGCTGTGGATCGGACCGATCCTGCTCTACGTCTTGTTGCCGCTTCTTGACCTACGCTTCGGGCCCGACGGGCAGAACCCGCCCGACGAGGTGACCGACCGGCTGGAGAATGACAAGTACTACCGCTACTGCACCTACATCTACATCCCGTTCCAGTACCTCAGCGTGGTGCTGGGCGCATACCTGTTCACCGCCGCAAACCTCAGTTGGCTCGGCTTTGACGGCGCCTTGAGCTGGGCGGGCAAGCTTGGGGTGGCGCTGTCGGTCGGTGTGCTTGGCGGCGTCGGTATCAACACCGCCCACGAAATGGGGCACAAGAAGGATTCGCTGGAGCGGTGGCTGTCCAAGATCACCCTCGCCCAGACCTGCTACGGGCACTTCTACATCGAGCACAACCGTGGCCATCACGTCCGGGTGTCCACACCGGAGGACCCGGCGTCGGCGCGGTTCGGCGAGACATTGTGGGAGTTCCTGCCCCGCAGTGTTATCGGCGGCTTGCGCTCGGCCGTTCATTTGGAGGCCCAACGGCTGCGTCGGCTCGGCGTCAGCCCCTGGAATCCCATGACGTATCTGCGCAACGACGTGCTCAACGCGTGGCTGATGTCGGTGGTGTTGTGGGGTGGGCTGATCGCGGTCTTCGGCCCGGCGCTGATCCCGTTCGTCATCATCCAGGCAGTCTTCGGCTTCAGCCTGTTAGAGGCCGTCAACTACCTCGAACACTACGGACTGCTACGGCAGAAGAGCGCCAACGGCCGCTACGAGCGCTGCGCCCCGGTGCACAGCTGGAACTCCGACCACATCGTCACCAACCTGTTCCTCTACCACCTGCAGCGACACAGCGATCACCACGCCAACCCCACTCGCCGCTATCAGACACTGCGGAGCATGGCGGGTGCGCCCAACCTGCCCAGTGGGTATGCATCGATGATCTCGCTGACCTACTTCCCGCCGTTGTGGCGCAAGGTAATGGATCACCGGGTGCTGGAGCACTACGGCGGCGATATCACTCGGGTTAACCTGCACCCGCGCGTGCGGGAGAAGGCACTCGCCCGTTACGGAGCCTCGGCATGATGGCCGCCTACCGGTGCCCGGTCTGCGACTACGTCTACGACGAGGCCAACGGTGATGCCAGGGAAGGCTTCCCAGCCGGCACAGGCTGGGATCAAATTCCCGACGACTGGTGCTGCCCGGACTGCGCGGTGCGCGAGAAGGTCGATTTCGAAAAGATAGGAGGGTAACTAAGTGAACGACTACAAACTGTTCCGCTGTATCCAATGCGGCTTTGAGTACGATGAGGCGCTGGGTTGGCCGGAGGACGGCATCGCGGCCGGCACCCGCTGGGACGACATCCCCGATGACTGGAGTTGCCCGGATTGCGGTGCGGCAAAGTCGGATTTCGAGATGGTGGAGGTGGCTCGCTCGTGAGCACTCCAAGCGCTACTGTCGCGCCTGTGAAGCGGATACCCTATGCCGAGGCCTCGCGGGCCCTGTTGCGGGATTCGGTGCTGGATGCGATGCGGGATCTGCTGCTGACCCGCGACTGGTCCGCCATCACGCTGTCCGACGTGGCCCGCGCGGCGGGCATCAGCCGGCAGACCATCTACAACGAATTCGGTTCCCGGCAAGGCCTGGCGCAGGGATACGCGCTGCGCCTGGCCGACCGATTAGTGGACAACGTCCATGCATCGTTGGACGCCAACGTCGGCAACTTCTACGAAGCGTTCCTGCAGGGCTTTCGGTCGTTCTTCGCCGAGTCGGCGGCAGATCCGTTGGTCATCTCGCTGTTGACCGGTGTCGCCAAGCCCGATCTGCTGCAACTGATCACCACCGACAGCGCGCCGATCATCACCCGCGCGTCGGCCCGGCTGGCGCCGGCCTTCACCGATACCTGGGTGGCCACCACCGATAACGACGCCAATGTGCTCTCGCGTGCGATCGTGCGGCTGTGCTTGAGCTACGTGTCGATGCCGCCCGAGGCCGACCATGATGTCGCAGCGGACCTAGCACGGCTGATAACGCCGTTCGCGGAGCGTCACGGTGTGATCAATGTCCCCTGACCTGCGGGGCTGACCGACGGCGGCTACAGTGACTGCAAGAGCGTACCTAGGCTAAGTAGCCCGCTCGGATCCCTGTGAGCCCCCAAAGAAGGATGAAAGCCCCTATGACCGGAAATTTGGTGACCAAAAATTCGCTGACCCCTGACGTTCGTAACGGCATCGACTTTAAGATCGCCGACCTGTCACTAGCGGATTTCGGCCGCAAAGAACTCCGGATCGCCGAGCACGAGATGCCCGGCCTGATGTCGCTGCGGCGCGAGTATGCCGAGGTGCAACCCCTGAAGGGGGCCCGGATCTCGGGTTCGCTGCACATGACGGTGCAGACCGCGGTGTTGATCGAAACCCTCACCGCGCTGGGCGCCGAAGTCCGCTGGGCCTCGTGCAACATCTTCTCCACCCAGGATCACGCCGCCGCCGCCGTCGTGGTCGGCCCGCACGGCACCCCCGACGAGCCCAAGGGTGTCCCGGTGTTCGCGTGGAAGGGCGAGACGCTCGAAGAGTACTGGTGGGCCGCCGAGCAGATGCTCACCTGGCCGGACCCCGACAAGCCGGCCAACATGATCCTCGATGACGGCGGTGACGCCACCATGTTGGTGCTGCGCGGCATGCAGTATGAGAAGGCCGGCGTGGTGCCGCCCGCCGAGGAGGACGACCCCGCCGAGTGGAAGGTCTTCCTGAACCTGCTACGGACCCGCTTCGAGACCGACAAGGACAAGTGGACCAAGATAGCCGAGTCGGTCAAGGGCGTCACCGAGGAGACCACCACCGGCGTGCTGCGGCTCTACCAATTCGCCGCGGCCGGGGATCTGGCCTTCCCGGCGATCAACGTCAACGACTCGGTGACCAAGTCCAAATTCGACAACAAGTACGGCACTCGGCACTCCCTGATCGACGGCATCAACCGCGGCACCGACGCGCTGATCGGCGGTAAGAAGGTCCTCATCTGCGGCTACGGCGACGTCGGTAAGGGCTGTGCGGAGGCGATGAAGGGCCAGGGAGCGCGGGTCTCCGTCACCGAGATCGACCCGATCAACGCGCTGCAGGCCATGATGGAGGGCTTCGACGTGGTCACCGTCGAGGAGGCCATCGGGGACGCCGACATCGTCGTAACCGCGACCGGCAACAAAGACATCATCATGCTCGAGCACATTAAGGCGATGAAGGACCACGCGATCCTGGGAAATATCGGCCACTTCGACAACGAGATCGACATGGCCGGGCTGGAGCGCTCCGGGGCGACACGGGTCAACGTCAAGCCTCAGGTCGACCTGTGGACCTTTGGCGACACGGGCCGCTCGATCATCGTGCTGTCCGAGGGGCGGCTGCTGAACCTGGGCAATGCCACCGGGCACCCCTCGTTCGTGATGAGCAACAGCTTCGCTAACCAGACGATCGCCCAGATCGAGCTGTGGACCAAGAACGACGAGTACGACAACGAGGTGTACCGGCTGCCCAAGCACCTCGACGAGAAGGTGGCTCGAATCCATGTCGAGGCCCTTGGCGGTCACCTGACCAAGCTGACCAAGGAGCAGGCCGAATACCTCGGCGTCGACGTCGAGGGTCCCTACAAGCCGGACCACTACCGCTACTGAGTGCCTCCCACCCGCGAGCAGACGCAAAATCGCCCATTTTCATGACGAAAAGGGCGATTTTGCGTCTGCTCGCGCCGCCACCGACAGGGCCGCGCCGTGCTAATCGCGATTGAGGGTGTTGACGGCGCTGGCAAGCGGACGTTGGTGGAAAAGCTGTCCGGGGCCTTTCGAGCAGCCGGGAGATCGGTGGCCACACTGGCGTTCCCGCGCTACGGACAGTCGGTGGCCGCCGACATCGCAGCGGAGGCGCTGCACGGCGAGCACGGTGACCTCGCATCGTCGGTGTATGCGATGGCGACGCTGTTCGCGCTCGACCGCGCCGGCGCGGCCCACACGATCCAGGGGCTGTGTCGCGGCCACGACGTGGTGATCCTGGATCGCTACGTCGCCTCCAACGCGGCCTACAGCGCGGCGCGCCTACATGAGAACGCGGCCGGGAAGGCAACGGCCTGGGTTCAGCGGATCGAATTTGCAAGACTCGGGTTGCCCAAGCCCGACTGGCAGGTGCTCCTTGCGGTCTCTGCCGAGCTCGCCGGGGAACGATCCCGCGGCCGTGCCCAGCGTGACCCCGGTCGGGCGCGCGACAATTACGAACGCGACGCTGAACTTCAGCAGCGCACCGGTGCGGTCTACGCCGAGTTGGCGGCCCAAGGGTGGGGCGGCCGGTGGCTGGTTGTCGGCGCCGATGTTGATCCGGGCCGACTAGCGGCGACTTTGGCGCCTCCAGACGTGCCAAGTTGAGGGTATTTGCCCTAATCAAGCAAGAAACGCCCGTGTGGTGCGCCAGTTTTGTCCCGATGTGGTGACACCATGGACACCATGAGGCAAAGGATTTTGGTCGTTGACGACGACGCTTCGTTGGCTGAGATGCTCACCATCGTGCTGCGGGGGGAAGGCTTCGACACCGCGGTCATCGGCGACGGTACTCAGGCTCTGACCGCGGTGCGCGAGCTGCGCCCCGATCTGGTGCTATTGGATTTGATGCTGCCCGGTATGAACGGCATCGACGTGTGCCGGGTGTTGCGCGCCGATTCCGGTGTTCCGATCGTGATGCTCACCGCAAAGACCGACACCGTGGATGTGGTGCTGGGTCTGGAGTCGGGCGCCGACGACTACATCATGAAGCCGTTCAAGCCCAAGGAGCTGGTTGCGCGGGTGCGAGCGCGGCTGCGCCGCAACGACGACGAACCCGCCGAGATGCTGTCCATCGCCGACGTAGAAATCGACGTACCGGCGCACAAGGTCACTCGCAACGGTGAGCAGATCTCGTTGACACCGCTGGAATTCGACCTGTTGGTCGCATTGGCGCGCAAGCCGCGCCAGGTGTTTACTCGTGATGTGCTGCTCGAACAGGTATGGGGTTACCGGCACCCAGCCGATACCAGGCTGGTGAACGTGCATGTCCAGCGTCTGCGGGCCAAGGTCGAAAAGGATCCCGAGAACCCGACTGTGGTGCTGACCGTTCGAGGAGTGGGGTACAAGGCCGGACCTCCGTGATCCGCGCCGGCGACGATGCAGAGCGCAGCGATGCTAAGGAGCGGCGCCGATGATCTTCGGCTCGCGCCGACGCATTCGGGGTCGCCGGGGTCGCTCTGGCCCGATGACACGGGGCCTCAGTGCGTTGAGTCGAGCCGTAGCTGTCGCGTGGCGCCGATCGCTGCAGCTGCGGGTCGTGGCGCTGACCCTTGGACTGTCGCTGGCCGTCATCCTGGCGCTTGGCTTTGTGCTGACCAGCCAGGTCACCAATCGTGTCCTCGACATCAAGGTCAGGGCGGCGATCGACCAGATCGAGCGGGCACGCACCACCGTCAGCGGGATCGTCAACGGTGAGGAGACGCGCTCACTGGACAGTAGCCTGCAGCTTGCGCGCAACACTCTGACGTCGAAAACCGACCCCGCTTCGGGGGCTGGCCTCGCCGGTGCGTTCGATGCGGTGCTGATGGTGCCGGGTGATGGGCCGCGCGCTGCCTCTACTGCCGGACCCGTCGATCAGGTGCCCAACGCGCTGCGCGGCTTCGTCAAGGCCGGGCAGGCCGCCTACCAGTACGCCACGGTGCAGACCGAAGGTTTCTCCGGGCCGGCCCTGATCATCGGGACTCCGACGTTGTCGCGGGTGGCCAACCTGGAGCTATACCTGATCTTTCCGCTGGCGAGCGAGCAAGCCACGATCACGCTGGTGCGTGGCACGATGGCCACCGGCGGCCTGGTACTGCTAGTCCTGCTCGCCGGCATTGCGCTGCTGGTGTCGCGTCAGGTGGTGGTGCCGGTGCGGTCGGCGTCGCGGATCGCCGAACGTTTCGCCGAGGGACATCTGTCCGAACGCATGCCGGTGCGCGGCGAGGACGACATGGCCAGGCTGGCGGTGTCGTTCAACGACATGGCCGAGAGCCTGTCCCGACAGATCGCCCAGCTGGAGGAGTTCGGCAACCTACAGCGCCGGTTCACCTCCGACGTCAGCCACGAACTGCGTACGCCGCTGACCACGGTGCGGATGGCGGCCGACTTGATCTATGACCACAGCGCCGACCTCGACCCCACGCTGCGGCGGTCCACCGAGTTGATGGTTAGCGAGCTGGACCGATTCGAGACGTTGCTCAACGACCTGCTGGAGATCTCGCGGCATGACGCCGGGGTGGCCGAGTTGTCGGTTGAGGCGGTCGACTTGCGCACAACGGTCAACAACGCGCTCGGCAATGTGGGCCACCTGGCCGAGGAGGCCGGTATCGAGTTGCTGGTGGATCTGCCCGCCGAGCAGGTGATCGCGGAGGTCGATGCGCGTCGGGTAGAACGGATCCTGCGCAATCTGATTGCCAATGCCATCGACCACGCCGAACACAAACCGGTGCGGATCCGGATGGCCGCCGACGAAGACACGGTCGCCGTCACCGTGCGTGACTACGGGGTTGGGCTGCGGCCTGGTGAGGAGAAGCTGGTGTTTAGCCGGTTCTGGCGCTCGGATCCCTCACGGGTACGTCGGTCCGGCGGCACCGGGCTGGGTTTGGCGATCAGCGTCGAGGATGCCCGATTGCACCAGGGTCGGCTTGAGGCGTGGGGCGAACCCGGCGAGGGCGCCTGCTTCCGGCTGACGCTTCCGCTGGTGCGCGGCCACAAGGTCACCACCAGCCCGCTGCCCATGAAACCGATCCCGCAGCCCGTTCTGCAACCGGTCGCGCAACCGAATCCGCAACCGATGCCACCGGAATACAAGGAACGTCAGCGCCCACGTGAGCACGCGGAGTGGAGCGGTTGATGCGGCTGACAATTTTGTTGTTCCTTGGTGCAGTGCTGGCCGGCTGTGCCAGTGTGCCCAGCACGTCGGCCCCGCAAGCCATCGGAACCGTCGAACGTCCGGTGCCGTCGAATCTGCCCAAACCGAGCCCGGGTATGGATCCCGACGTGCTGTTACGCGAGTTCCTCAAGGCCACAGCCGACCCGGCCAACCGGCACCTGGCGGCGCGTCAGTTCCTCACCGAATCGGCTTCCAACGCCTGGGACGACGCCGGCAGCGCGTTGTTGATCGACCACGTGGTGTTCGTCGAAACCCGAAGCGCCGAGAAGGTTTCGGTGACCATGCGGGCAGACATTCTCGGCTCGCTCTCGGATGTGGGGGTGTTTGAGACCGCCGAGGGTCAACTGCCGGATCCGGGCCCGATCGAGTTGGTCAAGACGTCCGGTGGTTGGCGCATCGATCGCCTACCCAACGGGGTTTTCCTGGACTGGCAGCAGTTCCAAGAAACGTACAAGCGCAACACCCTGTACTTCGCCGACCCCACCGGCAAGACCGTGGTTCCCGATCCGCGCTACGTCGCGGTGTCCGACCGCGACCAGCTGGCCACGGAGCTCGTCTCCAAACTGCTGGCGGGTCCACGCCCGGAGATGGCGCGCACGGTGCGTAATCTGCTCGCTCCGCCGCTACGACTGCGCGGGCCGGTGACTCGGGCCGACGGCGGAAAGAGCGGAATCGGCCGCGGGTACGGCGGCGCGCGAGTCGACATGGAGAAGCTGTCCACCACCGATCCGCACAGCAGGCAATTACTTGCCGCACAGATCATCTGGACCTTGGCCAGGGCCGACATCAGGGGGCCGTACGTGATCAACGCCGACGGCGCCCCGCTGGAAGACAGGTTTGCCGAGGGGTGGACCACTTCCGATGTCGCGGCCACCGACCCGGGGGTGGCCGACGGTGCCGCCGCGGGGTTGCACGCCTTGGTGAACGGATCACTGGTGGCGATGGACGCACAGCGAGTCACCCCCGTGCCCGGGGCCTTCGGACGGATGCCGGAGCAGACGGCGGCCGCCGTATCACGCAGCGGGCGTCAGGTGGCCTCGGTGGTGACGCTGGGGCGCGGGGCTCCGGATGAGGCGGCGTCTTTGTGGGTCGGCGACCTCGGCGGCGAGGCGGTGCAGTCCGCCGACGGGCACAGCCTGTCGCGGCCCAGCTGGTCGCTGGACGACGCGGTCTGGGTGGTGGTCGATACCAACGTCGTGCTGCGAGCGATACAGGACCCGGCATCGGGGCAACCCGCGCGGATTCCGGTGGATTCGACCGCGGTGGCCAGCCGCTTCCCGGGGGCGATCAACGATCTTCAACTGTCCCGTGACGGGACGCGCGCCGCGATGGTGATCGGTGGGCAGGTGATCCTCGCCGGCGTCGAGCAGACCCAGGCTGGCCAGTTCGCCCTGACCTACCCTCGGCGGCTGGGTTTCGGGCTGGGTTCCTCGGTGGTGTCGTTGTCCTGGCGAACCGGTGACGACATCGTGGTGACACGCACCGACGCCGCCCATCCGGTGTCTTATGTAAACCTCGACGGGGTGAACTCCGACGCGCCGTCCCGCGGGTTGCAAACTCCACTGACGGCGATCGCGGCCAACCCGTCGACTGTGTATGTCGCCGGCCCGCAAGGGGTGTTGATGTACTCGGCGTCTGTCGAAAGCCGACCAGGCTGGGCGGACGTACCGGGGCTGATGGTGCCGGGGGCGGCGCCGGTATTGCCCGGATGAGTGCTGTGCCTGCGTTTTTCGCGACCTGAGCACACCGGCTACCCTCGCAGTGAGGAGGCGCTTGTTGATGTCGCCAAGAGTTCCCCGGCTGCGTTGGGATGATCCCTTCCGTGCCTTGGACATGCTGGCCTCGCTGTGGTCGTCGACCGGGATGTCGCTGGTCAGCGCGGGAGCCGCCCAGGCAGTTGCGGCGCCCTACCGGACGTTGTTCACCACCTTGCAGCAGCTGCTCATCGGCAAGGAAGTCACGGTTCGGATTGGGGACCATGACGTGGTGCTGACCGTCACCGAGCTGGACTCGGCACTGGAACCGCAGGGGCTGGCCGTCGGCCAGCTGGGCGAGGTTCGGGTGGCCGCTCGCGGCATCAGCTGGGATCAGCATCATTTGCACAGCGCCGTTGCCGTCCTGCGCAACGTGCACATCCGCCCGGGTGTGCCGCCGCTGGTGATCGCCGCTCCCGTCGAGTTGTCGTCCGCCCTGCGACCGAGATTTTCGATGATGTGCTCCGTCAAGCGACGCCGCAGCTGCGCGGTGAGTTGTCCGAGAGCGGAGCGGCCCGGCTGCGCTGGGCGCGCCGGCCCGACTGGGGAGGTCTTGAGGTCGACGTCGACGTGGCGGGCACAACCTCCCAGACGACACTGTGGCTGCGACCGCGCACCGTGATCACCGGACAACGGCGGTGGACACTGCCGGCACGGACACCGGCCTACCGAGTGCCACTGCCTGAGCTGCCGCATGGGCTGCGCATCACCGACGTCAGCCTCGCAGCCGATTGTTTGCAGCTCTCTGCGTTGCTTCCGGAGTGGCGAACGGAGCTGCCGCTGCGTTATCTGGAAAGCGTGATTACCCAATTGAGTCAGGGTGCGCTCAGCTTTGTCTGGCCGCCGCTGCGCAGCGGCGCCGATTGACAGCACTGCTGTCACCGGTGACCGCGACACTTGGTGTGTGCTTGACCTCGTCCTGCCGCTGGAATGCGGTGGCTGCGGTGCGCCGGCGACCCGCTGGTGTGCCGCCTGTGCCGCCGAGCTGTCGGTGGCTGCCGGTGAACCGCACGTGGTGAGTCCTCGTGTTGACCCACAGGTGCCGGTGTTCGCGCTCGGCCGCTACGCGGGCGTGCGTCGTCAGGCGATCCTCGCTATGAAAGAGCACGGCCGTCGCGACCTCGTCGCGCCACTGGCGTGCGCGCTGATTGTCGGTGTCGACCACCTGTTGTCCTGGGGCATGCTCGAAAACCCGCTGACGATGGTGCCTGCGCCGACGAGACGGTGGGCGGCGCGACGGCGTGGGGGTGACCCCGTCAGCCGGATGGCGCGGATTGCGGGTGCCACCCTTGGGCGCCACCATGACGTCACCGTCGTCCCGGCGCTGCGGATGCGAGCGCTGGCCCGGGACTCGGTAGGTCTTGGGGCGTCCGCGCGCGAGCGCAACATCACGGGTCGGGTGCTGTTGCGGGGCCAGCGGCCGCGCAACGAAGTCGTGCTCGTCGACGACATCATCACCACCGGGGCGACGGCGCGCGAGTCGGTCCGGGTCTTGCAGGCCGCCGGTGTGCGGGTGGGTGCCGTGTTGGCGGTCGCGGCCGCGTGAGGATCTGCCTGAGCCGGTGCAGTTGCCAAGACAACGTGAAGAACTCGAAACAGGTCGGTCAATTTGGTGGCACGGTGAGCCGAACACGGGCTAACGTCGAGATCAACCTTTAACGACTCACGCTCGCGCTTCCCAGGTTGAATCAGCATCCCGCGATAGGAGGTGAGCAATCGACATCTTGCTCCGGCGGGCAGCCTGCGGCGGTAACTTCTCCAACCGCTCCCACCCCGTCGGCGCGTCTCCCCGAAGGCCAGGCACGCAGGGCGCGTGTGACGTGGAAAGAGAAACGAGTTGTCACGTATGTCAAGGCTAGCCGTGGATTCAGGTCAGGTTCTGGCCGAACCGAAATCAAACGCTGAGATCGTGTTCAAGGGCCGTAATGTCGAGATCCCCGACCACTTCCGCATCTACGTTTCGCAGAAACTCGCCCGCTTGGAGCGGTTCGACCGGACCATCTACCTGTTCGACGTCGAACTCGACCACGAACGTAATCGCCGCCAGCGCAAGTCCTGTCAGCGCGTGGAGATCACCGCGCGTGGGCGAGGTCCGGTGGTGCGAGGTGAGGCCTGCGCCGACAGCTTCTATGCCGCGCTTGAATCAGCGGTCGTCAAACTGGAGAGCCGGCTGCGCCGCGGTAAGGATCGCCGCAAGGTGCACTACGGCGACAAAACCCCGGTTTCGCTGGCCGAGGCGACCGCGGTGGTGCCAGCGCCGGAGAACGGCTTCAACACCAGACCAGCCGAGGCACACGATCACGACGGTGCCGTCGTCGAGCGGGAGCCTGGGCGGATCGTTCGCACCAAAGAACACCCGGCCAAGCCGATGTCGGTCGATGACGCGCTCTACCAGATGGAGCTGGTTGGACACGACTTCTTCTTGTTCTACGACAAGGACACCGAACGGCCGTCGGTGGTCTACCGCCGGCACGCCTACGACTACGGCTTGATCCGTCTGGCGTGATCGGCGGCGCGCGCCGCGTCGTCACCTACCATGGGAGTCGCCTTATCTAAAGACTCCTACACATGCGGGGACATAGCTGTGCTGTCGAAGTTGCTGCGCCTTGGCGAAGGTCGCATGGTCAAGCGCCTCAAGAAGGTGGCCGACTATGTCGGCACTTTGTCCGACGATGTCGAGAAACTCACCGACGCCGAGCTGAGGGCGAAAACCGACGAGTTCAAGCGGCGGCTGGCCGACCAGAAAAACCCAGAAACCCTCGACGACCTGTTGCCCGAGGCCTTCGCCGTGGCCCGCGAGGCCGCCTGGCGGGTGCTGGACCAGCGGCCGTTCGACGTGCAGGTGATGGGTGCGGCCGCCCTGCACCTGGGCAACGTTGCCGAGATGAAGACCGGTGAAGGCAAGACCCTGACCTGTGTGTTGCCCGCTTACCTCAATGCGCTGGCCGGCAACGGCGTGCACATCGTCACCGTCAACGACTACCTGGCTAAACGCGACAGTGAGTGGATGGGCCGCGTGCACCGCTTCCTCGGGCTTCAGGTCGGGGTGATTTTGGCCACCATGACACCCGATGAACGCCGGGTGGCCTATAACGCCGACATCACCTACGGCACCAATAACGAGTTTGGGTTCGACTACCTGCGCGACAACATGGCGCACTCACTGGATGATCTGGTGCAGCGCGGGCACCATTACGCCATTGTCGACGAGGTCGATTCCATCCTGATCGACGAGGCCCGCACCCCGCTGATCATCTCCGGTCCCGCCGACGGCGCCTCCAACTGGTACACCGAGTTCGCCCGGTTGGCGCCGCTGATGGAAAAGGACGTCCACTACGAGGTCGATCTACGCAAACGCACCGTCGGCGTGCACGAGAAGGGTGTGGAATTCGTCGAAGACCAGCTCGGCATCGACAACCTGTACGAGGCCGCCAACTCGCCGTTGGTCAGCTATCTCAACAACGCGCTGAAGGCCAAAGAGCTGTTCAGCCGCGACAAGGACTACATCGTCCGCGATGGTGAGGTGCTCATCGTCGACGAGTTCACCGGCCGGGTGCTGATCGGCCGCCGCTACAACGAGGGCATGCACCAGGCCATCGAGGCCAAGGAGCACGTCGAGATCAAGGCCGAGAACCAGACGCTGGCCACCATCACGCTGCAGAACTACTTCCGGCTCTACGACAAGCTCGCCGGCATGACCGGCACCGCCCAGACGGAGGCGGCCGAGCTGCACGAGATCTACAAGCTGGGCGTGGTCAGCATCCCGACCAACATGCCGATGATCCGTGAAGACCAGTCCGACCTGATCTACAAGACCGAGGAGGCCAAGTACATCGCGGTGGTCGACGACGTCGCCGAGCGCTACGCGAAGGGACAGCCGGTGCTGATCGGCACCACCAGCGTGGAGCGCTCGGAGTATCTGTCGCGGCAGTTCACCAAGCGGCGCATCCCGCACAATGTGCTCAACGCCAAGTACCACGAGCAAGAGGCGACCATCATCGCGGTGGCGGGCCGCCGCGGCGGCGTCACCGTCGCCACCAACATGGCCGGTCGCGGCACCGACATTGTGCTGGGCGGCAACGTCGACTTTCTCACCGATCAGCGGCTGCGCGAACGCGGCCTGGATCCGGTGGAGACGCCCGAGGAGTACGAGGCGGCCTGGCACTCCGAACTGCCCATCGTCAAAGAGGAAGCCAGCAAGGAGGCCAAGGAAGTAATCGAGGCCGGCGGCCTGTACGTGCTGGGCACCGAGCGCCACGAGTCGCGGCGGATCGACAACCAGTTGCGTGGCCGGTCCGGCCGCCAGGGGGACCCCGGGGAGTCGCGCTTCTATTTGTCGCTGGGTGACGAGCTGATGCGCCGCTTCAATGGCGCGGCCTTGGAGACCTTGTTGACCAGGCTGAACCTGCCCGACGACGTGCCGATCGAAGCCAAGATGGTCACCCGGGCCATCAAGAGCGCCCAGACCCAGGTCGAGCAGCAGAACTTTGAGGTCCGCAAGAACGTCCTCAAATACGACGAGGTGATGAACCAGCAGCGCAAGGTCATCTACGCCGAGCGCCGGCGCATCCTCGAAGGCGAAAACCTCAAGGACCAGGCGCTGGACATGGTCCGCGATGTCATCACCGCCTACGTCGACGGCGCGACCGGCGAAGGCTATGCCGAAGATTGGGATCTGGACGCGTTGTGGACGGCACTCAAAACCCTCTATCCGGTGGGGATCACCGCCGACTCGCTGACCCGCAAGGACCACGAATTCGAGCGCGACGATCTCACCCGCGAGGAGTTGCTGGAGGCACTACTCAAGGACGCCGAACGTGCCTATGCCGCACGGGAAGCCGAACTCGAGGAAATCGCCGGCGAGGGTGCGATGCGCCAGCTGGAACGCAACGTGCTGCTCAACGTCATAGACCGTAAGTGGCGTGAACACCTCTACGAGATGGACTACCTCAAGGAGGGTATCGGGCTGCGCGCGATGGCGCAGCGCGATCCGTTGGTCGAGTACCAGCGTGAGGGCTACGACATGTTCATGGCCATGCTCGACGGCATGAAAGAGGAATCGGTCGGCTTCCTGTTCAACGTCACCGTGGAGGCGGTCCCCGCCCCGCCGGTTGCCCCGGCTGCCGAACCCGCAGAGCTTGCCGAATTCGCCGCCGCGGCCGCAGCCGCCGCGCAGCAACGCAGCGCGGTCGATGGTGGCGCGCGCGAAAGAGCTCCAAGTGCATTACGCGCCAAGGGTGTTGCCAGCGAGTCGCCCGCTTTGACCTATTCCGGTCCCGCGGAGGATGGCTCGGCTCAGGTGCAGCGCAACGGCGGTGGAGCCCACAAGACGCCGGCCGGAGTGCCGGCCGGTGCTAGCCGGCGCGAGCGGCGCGAAGCCGCCCGCCGACAAGGCCGCGGCGCCAAGCCGCCGAAATCGGTCAAGAAGCGTTAGCGCGTAGGTTGCAGATGGGTGTATCGGTTTCTCAGTTCCCAGAAGTCACTTCCCGGCACACCCCGCGCCCCGGCGCGCATGCACATTTCGTTGCACGGCGGCAAGGGGTTCGCTAATCTCGCTTTCCTGGCGTTTCTCGACTCGACAATCGTCAACATCGCGTTCCCGGATATCCAGCGTTCCTTCCCGTCCTACGACATCGGGAGCCTGTCCTGGATTCTGAACGGCTATAACATCGTCTTCGCCGCCTTCATGGTTGCGGCCGGCAGGTTGGCCGATTTGCTGGGCCGCAGATGGACATTCCTGTCCGGTGTGCTGGTGTTCACCATTGCGTCCGGGCTGTGCGCCGTCGCCGGCAGTGTCGAGCAGTTGGTGGCGTTCCGGGTGCTGCAGGGCATCGGGGCTGCGATACTCGTGCCTGCTTCGCTCGCACTGGTCGTTGAGGGCTTCGACGCGGCGCGCCGCGCGCACGCTATCGGCCTGTGGGGTGCGGCGGCAGCGATCGCGGCTGGCCTGGGCCCGCCGATCGGCGGGCTCCTCGTGGAGTGGGCCGGCTGGCGGTGGGTGTTACTGGTCAATGTTCCGCTGGGCATCGTCGCGGCGATCGCCACCAAGCGCATGCTCGTCGAGAGCCGCGCCTCGGGCCGGCGCCGCATGCCTGACTTGCGCGGTGCGCTGCTGCTTGCGGTAACGCTCGGGTTGGTTACCCTCGGTTTGGTCAAGGGGCCGGACTGGGGTTGGTTGAGCGTGGCCACCGTCGGTTCGTTCCTGGCCAGCGTCCTGACCTCGGTTGGGTTCGTGCACAGCTCGCGGTCGCACCCCGCGCCGCTGGTCGAGCCGGCGCTGTTGCGTAGCCGGTCGTTTGTGGCGGGCAACCTGCTCACGCTGGTCGCCGCAGCGGGTTTTTACTGCTATGGCCTTACCCATGTGCTTTACCTCAACTATGTGTGGCACTACTCGCTGCTGAAGGCGGGTTTCGCGATCGCGCCCGCTGCGGTGGTGGCTGCCGTGGTGGCGGCGGCGCTCGGTCGGGTTGCCGATCGGCATGGGCATCGCGTCATCGTCCTCGTTGGTGCGCTGGTCTGGGCCGGCAGCCTGGTGTGGTATTTGCAGCGTGTCGGGTCCGAGCCGGATTTCCTCCGCGTGTGGCTGCCGGGCCAACTGCTGCAGGGCATCGGTGTCGGCGCGACGTTGCCGGTGTTGAGCAGTGCAGCGCTGGCCGAGGTCGCCAAGGGCGGCAGCTATGCCACCTCGTCGGCGGTCGTTAGCACCACTCGCCAGCTCGGTGCGGTGCTCGGTGTCGCGGTGCTGGTGATCTTGATCGGTAAGCCGGAGCACGGTGCTGCCGAGGAGGCGTTGCGGCGCGGATGGGCTATGGCTGCCATCTGTTTCATCGCGGTGGCTGTCGCGGCCGCGGTGCTGGGTAGAACCAACCGCAACCCCGTCCAGATGCCGGCGCCGGAGCCCGCGATCGCGCCGCGGTTTGAGCCACCGATTCCCCAGCCGGCGGCCGCGCCGATTGAGCATTGGGCGGCCGGTGACGCCGATCCGCTGGGGAATCTGCCGCTATTTGCCGGCCTGGACGCGGCCACCTTGGCACAGCTCGGGGAGCACGTTGAGGACGTCGAGTTGGAGGCGGGTTGCTATCTCTTCCACGAAGGTGACCCATCCGATTCGCTTTACGTGATCCGCACGGGCCGCGTGCAGGTGCTGCAGGACAGCATCGTTCTCAAAGAACTGGGTCGCGGGGAGGTTCTCGGGGAGCTTGGGCTACTTATTGACGCGCCCCGGTCCGCGACGGTCCGGGCGTTGCGCGACACCAAGCTAGTGCGGCTCACCAAGGCACAGTTCGACGAGATCGCCGACCATGGTGCGCTGGCGGCGTTGGTAAAGGTGCTGGCAACGCGGCTGCGCGAGGCACCGCCACCGGCGACTGACTCGACGTCGCCTGAGGTGGTCGTTTCGGTGATCGGAGTGAGCGGCGACGCGCCCGTGCCGGCAGTGGCCGCTGGCCTGCTTACCGTGCTGTCGGCGCGGTTGCGTGCGGTTGACCCCGGCCGGGTCGACCGCGACGGCCTTGATCGCGCGGAGCGAGTCGCCGACAAGGTAGTGCTACATGCCGCGGTCGAGGATGCCGGCTGGCGGGACTTCTGCCTGCGCGTCGCCGACCGGATCGTGCTGGTCGCGGGAGATCCCAACCCACAAGCCGCGCGGCTGCCGGCGCGTGCGCAGGGCGCCGACCTCGTGCTGGCCGGTCCGGCCGCCAGCCGGGAGCACCGGCGTCAGTGGGAGGAATTGATCACGCCGCGATCGGTTCATGTGGTTCATTACCGACGCATCTTGGAAGACGTACGCCCGCTCGCCGCACGCATCGCCGGCCGCTCGATCGGCCTAGTCCTCGGCGGCGGTGGCGCGCGCGGCTTTGCACACCTCGGGGTGCTTGACGAGCTAGAGCGGGTCGGGGTCACCGTCGACCGGTTCGCCGGCACCAGCATGGGGGCGGTTATTGCGGTGTTCGGAGCGTGCGGTATGGACGCGGCAACTGCGGACGCCTACGCATACGAGTACTTCATTCGGCACAATCCGCTCAGTGACTACGCGTTTCCGGTCAGTAAACCCGGCCCGCTGCGCTGGCCACCGTTGTGGCGGGAAAATGGCGTGGCGTTCGTCCGGCACGCCGACATGTCTGTGATGTCGTCCGAGCTCGTGGTGTCAGTATGGCGTTGGGAGCCACCGACAGGAACTGTCGATTGTTGCGTTGAGCACGCGGACCAGATTCTTTAGGCCCTGTGGTTCCTCCGGACGGACGCGCAGTGTTGGAAGTTGTTGCGTCTGGAGGTATTTGATGGAACTGCTGCACGAGCGGTGCGCCGGGCTCGATATCGGCAAGAAGGACCTGAAGGCATGCGTGCGCACGCCAAGCCCCAAGGGCAGACGGTCGCGGAGCCAGGAGATCCGCACCTACGTCACCACCACCAACGCGTTGCTGGAGCTACGGGACTGGCTGATCGCCGAACGGGTCAGCCTGGTGGTGATGGAGGCCACTGGCGATTACTGGCGCGCCGCGTTCTACCTGCTCGAAGGCGACTTGAACGTGGTGCTGGTCAACGCCGCGCATGCCAAGGGCCTGCCCGGGCGCAAAAGCGATGTTTGCGATGCCGCGTGGTTATGTCAACTGGGTGAGTGCGGGCTGCTACGCGCCTCGTTCGTGCCGCCCGAGCCGATCCGCCAGCTCCGAGACCTGACCCGCTACCGGACAACACTCCTCGCCGAACGCACCCGGGAGGCGCAACGGTTGGAGAAGGAACTCGAAGACGCCGGGATCAAGCTGTCCAGTGTGGCCACCGACATTCTCGGGGTGTCTGGGCGGGCGATGCTGGCCGCGCTGATCGACGGCGAACGCGACCCGGCGGTGCTCGCCGAGATGGCCAAGGCCCGGATGCGCCCCAAGATTCCCCAACTGGTGCAGGCGTTGACCGGCAACTTCGGTGAGCACCACGCCTTCCTATGCCGGCTACATCTGCAGCGCATCGACCAGCTCACTGCGGCCATCGGGGAACTCTCGGCGCGGATCGAAGAGCAGATGCGCCCTTTCGCCCGCCAGCTTGAGCGCCTGGCGACGATCCCCGGCGTGGGTCAGTCGGTGGCCGAGGTCATCGTCGCCGAAACCGGCGCCGACATGACTCGCTTTCGCACCGCCGCGCATCTGGCGTCTTGGGCCGGGGTGTGCCCAGGGCAGCACGAATCGGCCGGCAAGCGCCGCTCCGGTAAGACTCGCCACGGCAACCGGTGGCTCGTTGGCGCGTTGGGCACCGCCGCGATGGCTGCGGTCCGCACCAAAGACACCACCTACCTCGGGGCGCGCTACCAGCGCCTGGCGCACCGACTGGGTAAGAAGAAAGCCCTTGTCGCAATAGAGCACTCGATCCTGATCGCGGTGTGGCACATGCTCACCGACGACGTCGACTACGCCGATCTCGGCGGTGACTACTTCGCACGACTGGATCCTGAACTGGCCATGCGCCGCATCGTCCGTCAAGCTAACGCGCTCGGGTTCACCGTTCGCTTCGACCCGATCCAGGCCGCCTAAGCACCCACCCGACCGGGCATACCGCGACCACGACCAAATCACCCCGGGAGCCGCGACTCACCCTTCATTTTCGGACCAGGGGGCTAGTCCGTGGTCGACGGACGCTGACCCTGTTAGAAGCAGCGTTCGGGGACCGACTGGTCGAGGAGCTGCCAAAGGAGTTCCGTTGCGTTAGCGTCGATTTGCTTGCCCGCCGACCGGTCGTACACCGCCGAGGCCGACTCGTCGATGTCATTGGGTGTTCCCTTCGGCTGCCGGGCATTTATCCGCCCCAGGTCTACAACGGTCGACTGCATGTGGATGGCGGTGTGTTAGACAACCTTCCGGTCTCGACCCTGGCAAGTCCTGATGGCCCATTGATCGCGGTGAGCATCGGCTTAGGTGGTGGCGGGCCGGGCTCGGCTCGACAGGACGGCTCGCCAAACGTGCCAGGAATCGGCGACACCTTGATGCGCACGATGACAATCGGCAGCCAGCGTGGGGCGGATGCCGCTCTCAGTCTTGCGCAGGTCGTTATCAGACCCGACACCGGTGCTGTTGGGCTGCTGGAGTTTCACCAGATCGACGCCGCCCGCGAGGCGGGACGCGTTGCGGCCCGCGAGGCCATGCCGCACATCATGGCACTGTTGAATCGCTGATTGGCGCCAATCGGGGCGAACGGCCCCAGCTGCACACTCCTGCGGAGCAGAATCAGGATATGAAGCGTTATTTGACGATTACCTACGGGGCCGCGAGCTATCTGGTATTCCTGGTTGCCTTCGGGTATGCGATCGGTTTCGTCGGCGACGTAGTGGTGCCACGAACCGTGGATCACGCGATCGCGGCGCCCATCGGCCAGGCGGTCGTGGTCAACGTGGTGCTGCTGGGCGTGTTCGCCGTCCAACACAGCGTGATGGCACGACAGGGTTTCAAACGCTGGTGGACTCGATTCGTGCCGCCCTCGATCGAGCGCAGCACCTATGTATTGCTGGCCAGCGTTGCGCTGTTGTTGCTGTACTGGCAATGGCGAACGATGCCGGCGGTCGTCTGGGACGTGCGGCAGCCGGCTGGCCGGGTGGCGTTGTGGGCGTTGTTCTGGCTCGGGTGGGCCACGGTGTTGATGTCGACTTTCATGATCAATCATTTCGAGTTGTTCGGCCTACGGCAGGTGTATTTGGCTTGGCGCGGAAAGCCGTACACCGAGATCGGTTTTCAGGCTCATCTGCTCTACCGGTGGGTGCGCCACCCGATCATGCTCGGATTCGTCGTCGCGTTCTGGGCGACGCCCATGATGACGGCGGGGCACTTGCTTTTCGCGATCGGCGCGACGGGCTACATCTTGGTCGCGTTGCAGTTCGAAGAGCGCGACCTACTCGCGGCGCTGGGCGACCAATACCGCGATTACCGCCGCGAGGTGTCGATGTTGTTGCCGTGGCCGCACCGGCATACCTGAGTCAACGAGATTGCCCGTACCGCTTCTATCTTGGCCGCATTTCGTCAAGGATTGACTCCTATGGACGTCAAGGAGGTGCTGCTGCCGGGGGTGGGCCTGCGATACGAGTTCACCAGCTATCGCGGTGACCGGATCGGCATCGTTGCCAGGCGCAGTGGCGGTTTCGACGTCGTCCTGTATGGCCGCGATGATCCGGACGAAGCCCGACCGGTTTTGCGGCTCACCGATGAAGAGGCCGAGGCGGTGGCTCAGATTCTGGGTGCGCCGAGGATCGCCGAGCGATTTACCGAGCTGACGCGTGAGGTGCCCGGGCTTAAGGCCGGTCAGATTCACATCCGGGCGGGTAGCTTGTTTGTGGACCGGCCGCTGGGTGATACCCGTGCGCGCACCCGTACCGGCGCGTCGATTGTGGCGATCGTGCGTGACGAGGATGTGTTGGCCTCGCCGGGCCCGACTGATGTGCTGCGAGCCGGAGATGTCCTCATCGTGATCGGCACCGAGGACGGGATCGCCGGGGTCGAACAGATCGTCGAAAAGGGCTGAACCGGTGGAGGTTTCGAGGGCGCTGTTGTTTGAGCTCGGCGTCCTGTTGGCGGTGCTTGCGGTGTTGGGTGCAGTGGCACGACGATTCGCGTTGTCGCCGATTCCGGTGTATTTGTTGGCGGGTTTGTCGTTAGGCAATGGCGGCATCTTGGGGGTGGCCGCCGCCGGTGAGTTCATCGCTACCGGTGCGCCCATCGGTGTCGTGTTGTTGCTTTTGGCCCTGGGTCTGGAGTTTTCTGCGACCGAGTTCGCCAGCAGTCTGCGCCACCACCTGCCGTCGGCGGGTGTCGATATCGTCCTCAACGCCACGCCCGGTGCGGTGGCGGGCTGGCTTTTGGGGTTGGACGGTGTTGCCATCCTCGGTCTGGCCGGGGTCACCTACATTTCCTCCTCGGGTGTGATCGCGCGGCTCTTGGAGGACCTGCGTCGGCTCGGCAACCGGGAAACGCCGGCTGTGCTGTCGGTGCTGGTGCTCGAAGACTTCGCGATGGCGGCCTACTTGCCGCTGTTCGCGGTTCTCGCGACAGACGGCAGCTGGCTGGAAGCGGTCGTGGGCATGGCGGTGGCGATCGCCGCTTTACTTGGGGCGTTCGCGGCGTCGTATCGTTGGGGTCATCATGTCGGCCGGTTGGTGACTCATCCTGATTCCGAACAATTGTTGTTGCGGGTGCTGGGCATCACCTTGATCGTGGCGGCGGTGGCCGAGTCGCTGCACGCGTCGGCGGCTGTGGGTGCGTTTCTGGTAGGCCTCACGCTTACCGGGGAGACCGCAGACCGGGCACGCATGGTGCTGACTCCGCTGCGTGACTTGTTCGCCACCATCTTCTTCCTGGGAATCGGCCTGTCGGTTGACCCGGGAAAGCTCGTTTCGATGCTTCCGGTAGCGCTGGCCCTGGCCGCTGTCACCGCGGCGACCAAGGTGGCCACCGGGATGTTCGCTGCCCGGCGGGAGGGAGTGGCACGGCGTGGGCAGCTGCGTGCTGGCACCGCGCTCGTTGCCCGGGGGGAGTTTTCTTTGATCATCATCGGGCTGGCCGGTGCCTCGATCCCGGGGGTTGCCGCCTTGGCCACGGCGTATGTGTTCGTCATGGCGATCGTCGGTCCGATACTGGCCCGCTACACCGGCGGTGGGCTGCCGGCCGCCGCAGTAGCGTCGAACTAGGGCGTGGGCCGGCGATCTCACCCGATGTGCAGGGCGACCATCAGCCATCGGGTTTCGTTACCGGCGGGCCGTTGTTCCACCCGGCAGGCGATCGCATGGATCCGGTCCCCGCGACTGTAGGTGCCGAAGACCTCGGCGGCGGTGTCCGCGGTGTCGGGTCCGGCCGGTGTCAGCCGGATGCGGCGCAGCATGGCCGCGCCTTGTTGGTATCCGGCCGCCGTGCGGCTCACCGCGAGCACGGAGTCGACGAGGCCGGGTGCCAGCAGGGGGCGCAGCTGGCCCACCGGGCGGCGGCGGTCGATGACCTCCAGCACTCGGCGTAGCGCGGCATCGGCGAAGGTCCCCGCTTGACGCAGCCGCGGTGACTTGGCCGTGGAGGTGACCGCTGCCGGTGCCCGGCCGCTCGGCCTGATTGGTTGTCGGCGAGCTAGCTGCGGGGTGTGCGGCCGCCGGGCTGCGTGCGATGATTGCCCGCACGGCGGGATGTTTCGCGGCGGTGGCTCGTACTCGACCACGGGTGTGACGGCGAAGGTGTCGCCGGGTGAGTTCGCGATAGGACTGATGGTCAAGGGGCACCCTCCAGCATCATCGATCGAACGAGGAGCCTGCTGGAGAGTGGCAGACGAGTGTTGCGCAGCGGTTTGGTTGCTGGCCATCATCGCACAATGCGGGCTTGCGTGTACCCGCGCCGTGAAGTGGTCGGGCTAACCGTTAGCGTGGGCGACGACGTGACTCGTCGCGACGAATTGACAAGGAGGACAGGGCCGTAGTGGTCACCCGGTTGTCTGCATCGGACGCCTCCTTCTATCAGCTGGAGAACACAGCCACCCCAATGTATGTCGGGTTGCTGTTGATCCTGCGCCGTCCGCGTGCCGGATTGAGCTACGAGACACTGCTGGAAACCGTCGAACAGCGGCTGCCGCAGATACCGCGCTATCGTCAGAAAGTCCAGGAAGTGAAATTGGGCCTGGCCAGGCCGGTGTGGATCGACGATCGCGACTTCGACATCACCTACCACGTCCGGCGGTCGGCCCTGCCGTCGCCGGGTAGTGACGAGCAACTGCACGAGCTGATCGCACGGCTGGCCGCTCGGCCGCTGGACAAGTCGCGGCCATTGTGGGAGATGTATCTTGTCGAGGGTCTGGAAAAGAATCGCATTGCCCTCTACACCAAGTCGCACCAAGCCCTGATCAACGGGGTGACCGCGCTGGCGATAGGCCACGTGATCGCCGACCGGACGCGTCGTCCACCGGCGTTTCCGGAAGACATCTGGGTCCCGGAACGGGACCCCGGCACCACGCGCTTGCTGCTGCGCGCGGTCGGGGACTGGCTGGTGCGGCCGGGCGCACAGCTACAGGCCGTCGGATCCGCGGTCGCCGGGTTGGTAACGAATTCCGGCCAACTCGTCGAGACGGGCCGCAAGGTTCTCGATATCGCCCGCACGGTGGCACGGGGCACCGCGCCCAGTAGCCCGCTCAATGCCACCGTGTCGCGTAATCGGCGATTTACGGTTGCCCGTGCAAGTCTTGATGACTATCGCACGGTGCGGGCTCGCTACGACTGTGACGTCCACGACGTGGTGCTGACGGTGATTGCCGGTGCCTTGGGCAACTGGCTGATGTCACGCGGTGAAGCTGTGGCACCGACCGCGACCGTTCGGGCGATGGCGCCGCTGTCGGTCTATGCCGACGACCAACTCGACTCAACCGGCCCTGGTCAGGCGATCAGCCAGGTGACACCGTTCTTGGTTGACCTCCCGGTGGGGGAGGGCAATGCCGTAGTGCGGTTGTCGCAGATCGCGCACGCCACCGAATCCAACCCGACCGCCGCCAGCCTGGTCGATGCCAGGACCATCGTCACGTTGTCGGGGTTAGCACCGGCCACTTTGCACGCCATGGGGGTGCGGGTCGCCACTAGCTTTTCGGCACGGTTGTTCAATCTGTTGATCACCAATGCCCCCGGAACCCAGTCGCAGATGTACATTGCGGGTACCAAGCTGCTGGAGACCTACTCCGTGCCGCCGCTACTGCACAACCAGGCGCTGGCCATCAGCGTGACGTCGTATAACGGGATGTTGTATTTCGGCATCAATGCCGACCGCGACGCGATGAGCGATGTCGATCTGCTGCCGGGGCTGTTGAGCCAAGCACTGGACGAGCTTCTGGAGGCTTCGCGGTAGTTGTTAGGGGTCGATGGTGATGTGTGGATATACCATCCGTTGATGTGAGCACCGCGACCAACGACGGCGCGTCGTCGAGAGCGAAGGGACACAGATCAGCTGCGCCGGGCCGGCGCAAGATCTCCGATGCCGTCTACCAAGCCGAATTGTTTCGGCTGCAAACAGAATTCGTGAAGCTGCAAGAGTGGGCCCGGCATTCGGGTGCGCGTCTGGTGGTCATCTTCGAAGGCCGTGACGGAGCTGGTAAGGGTGGCGCCATCAAACGGATCACCGAGTACCTCAACCCGCGAGTGGCTCGTATCGCGGCATTGCCCGCGCCGACGGATCGCGAGCGGGGTCAGTGGTACTACCAGCGTTATATTGCCCATCTTCCCGCCAAAGGGGAGATAGTGCTCTTCGATCGGTCCTGGTACAACCGCGCAGGCGTGGAGAAGGTCATGGGTTTCTGTACGCCGCAGGAGTATGTGTTGTTTTTGCGGCAGACCCCGATTTTCGAGCAGATGCTGATCGATGACGGGATTCTGCTTCGCAAATACTGGTTTTCAGTCTCCGACGCCGAACAGTTGCGCCGATTCAAGGCTCGACGGAATGACCCGGTCCGGCAATGGAAGCTCAGCCCAATGGACCTGGAATCGGTGTATCGGTGGGAGGACTATTCGCGCGCAAAGGACGAGATGATGGTGCATACCGACACCCCCGTCAGCCCCTGGTACGTGGTGGAGTCTGATATCAAAAAGCACGCGCGGCTGAACATGATGGCCCACTTGCTGTCCACGATTGACTACACCGATGTGGAAAAGCCAAAGGTCAAGCTGCCGACACGGCCGCTTGTGAGCGGCAACTACAGGCGTCCGCCCCGCGAGTTGTCGACATGCGTCGACGACTATGTGGCCACGTTGATCGCCCGGTGACGCAGGTCTACATCCCGGCCACCCTGGCCATGTTGCAGCGACTCGTTGCCGATGGCGCGTTGTGGCCGGTCAACGGCACTGCTTTTGCTGTGACGCCGACGCTGCGTGAGTCGTACGCCGAGGGTGACGACGAGGAGCTCGCCGAGGTGGCGCTGCGCGAAGCGGCGTTGGCGTCGTTGCGTCTGCTAGCGGCGGACATCGGCGCCACCGCAGACGCCCTGCCGCCCAGACGCGCGGTGCTGGCCGCCGAGGTCGACGATGCCACGTACCGTCCCGATCTTGATGACGCGGTCGTCAAGCTGGCGGGGCCAATCACGATCGATCAGGTTGTGGCCGCATATGTCGACAATGCCGGCGCTGAGCCGGCCGTGATGGCGGCGATTGCGGTCATCGATGCCGCTGACCTGGGCGACGAGGACGCTGAGCTGGTGGTCGGTGACGCCCAGGACCACGATCTCGCCTGGTACGCCAACCAAGAGCTGCCATTTCTGCTGGACCTGCTCTGACGATGCCGTGGGTGTGACGCAGTCTGCGCGTCCGGGCCTAGATACGGAACCGTAGGTTACGGTACCGTAGCTTTGTTGGGCGGAAGCTTAAGGCCGAGCAGGAGCTTCCTATGAGTAAGAAACACACGGCGCTTAACGCCAGCATCATCGACACCAGGCGCCCCACCGTCGCCGGAGCCGACCGGCATCCGGGCTGGCATGCGCTGCGCAAGCTTGCCGCGCGCATCACGACGCCATTGTTGCCCGACGACTACCTTCACCTGGCAAATCCGCTGTGGTCCGCGCGGGAATTGCGGGGTCGCATCCTAGGGGTCCGCCGGGAGACGGAAGACTCCGCGACCCTGTTCATCAAACCGGGCTGGGGCTTCAGTTTCGACTACCAGCCGGGCCAATACATCGGGATCGGGCTGCTGGTCGACGGTCGCTGGCGCTGGCGGTCGTATTCGCTGACGTCGAGTCCGGCGGCATCCGGGTCCGCGCGCATGGTGACCGTCACGGTGAAGGCGATGCCCGAGGGCTTCCTGTCCACCCACTTGGTGGCCGGGGTAAAGCCAGGGACCATCGTGCGGCTGGCCGCGCCCCAGGGCAATTTCGTATTACCGGATCCGGCGCCCCCGTCGATTCTGTTTTTGACTGCCGGGTCGGGGATTACGCCGGTAATGTCGATGCTTCGAACGCTGGTGCGCCGCAACCAAATCACCGACGTAGCGCACCTGCATTCGGCGCCCACTGCAGCTGACGTGATGTTCGGTGCCGAGCTGGCTGCACTGGCGGCCGACCATCCCGGTTATCGGTTGTCGGTGCGCGAGACGCGCGCCCAGGGCCGGCTGGACCTGACCCGGATCGGTCAGCAGGTGCCGGACTGGCGTGAACGCCAGACCTGGGCGTGCGGGCCGGAGGGCGTGCTCAACCAGGCCGACAAGGTCTGGTCATCGGCGGGTGTCAGCGACCGACTGCACCTGGAGCGGTTCGCAGTGTCCAAAACGGCGCCCGCTGGAGCGGGCGGGACCGTCACGTTCGCCCGAAGTGGCAAGAGCGTAGCCGCCGATGCTGCCACGTCGTTGATGGACGCCGGTGAGGGCGCCGGCGTGCAGCTACCCTTCGGCTGCCGGATGGGCATCTGCCAGTCGTGTGTGGTCGACCTGGTGGCAGGCCATGTCCGGGATCTGCGCACGGGCCAGCAGCATGAACCCGGAACCCGGGTCCAGACCTGCGTGTCGGCCGCCTCGGGTGATTGCGTGCTGGACATCTAGTGTTACTCATAGGTAACCTACGGAGCCGTAAGTTACGATAGCGTAGGTCATCGGCCGTATGACGCAGGGAGAAGACGATGGCGATCACTGACGTCGACGTATTCGCGCATCTGACGGACGCCGACATCGAAAACCTGGCCGCCGAGCTAGATGCCATCCGCCGAGACGTTGAAGAATCGCGCGGCGAACGCGATGCCCGCTATATCCGCCGCACCATCGCCGCACAGCGGGCGCTCGAGGTGTCCGGTCGGCTACTGCTGGCTGGCAGCTCACGACGCCTCGCCTGGTGGATAGGTGCGCTGACCCTTGGCGTGGCCAAGATCATCGAGAACATGGAGATCGGCCACAACGTCATGCACGGCCAGTGGGACTGGATGAACGACCCGGAGATTCACTCCTCGACGTGGGAGTGGGACATGAGCGGATCATCCAAGCACTGGCGCTACACCCACAACTTCGTGCACCACAAATACACCAACATCCTCGGTATGGATGACGACGTCGGCTACGGCATGCTGCGCGTCACCCGTGACCAGCGCTGGAAGCGCTACAACATCTTCAACGTGGTGTGGAACACCATCCTTGCGATCGGCTTCGAGTGGGGAGTTGCGCTGCAGCACTTGGAGATCGGCAAGATCTTCAAGGGTCGGGCCGACCGCGAGGCCGCTAAAACCCGGTTGCGTGAATTCTCCGCCAAAGCGGGCCGCCAGGTGTTCAAGGACTATGTCGCGTTCCCGGCGCTGACCTCGTTGTCCCCGGGGGCGACGTATCGGTCCACTTTGACCGCCAACGTGGTGGCCAACGTGATCCGCAACGTGTGGTCCAACGCGGTGATCTTCTGCGGCCATTTCCCGGATGGCGCAGAGAAATTCACCAAGACGGACATGATCGGTGAGCCGAAGGGCCAGTGGTACCTACGGCAGATGCTGGGCAGCGCAAACTTCAACGCTGGGCCGGCGCTGCGGTTCATGAGCGGCAATCTGTGCCACCAAATCGAGCATCACCTCTATCCGGACCTGCCGAGCAACCGGCTTCACGAGATTTCGGTGCGGGTGCGTGAGGTCTGCGACAAATACGACTTGCCATACACCACGGGCTCGTTCTTGGTGCAGTACGGCAAGACCTGGCGCACCCTTGCCAAGCTGTCGTTGCCGGATAAGTACTTACGTGACAACGCTGACGATGCACCCGAGACCCGCAGTGAGCGGATGTTCGCTGGTCTGGGGCCGGGTTTCGCGGGCGCCGATCCGGTGACCGGACGTCGTCGGGGGTTAAAGACCGCGATTGCCGCCGTGCGGGGTCGGCGGCGCAGCAAGCGTATGGCTAAGTCGGTCACCGAACCCGACGATCTGGCAGCCTAAGATTGCTCGGCGCGCGACGAGCATGCGGCTAGTCAAGTCTGGCTGAGCACTGCCAGTAGTCGCCGGGCGGCCGCGGCGCGGCGGGCAGCGGGCCCGGACAAGGTATCCAACGCGCATTCGGGATCGGCCGGCGGTCCCATGTGCCCGCACCCGCGCGGACACTCGCGGGTTGCCTCGGCGAGGTCAGAGAAAGCCAATAGCACGTTGTCGGGCTGGATATGAGCCAACCCGAATGAGCGGATTCCTGGGGTGTCAATCACCCAGCCGGAACCGGACAGCGTATCTCCCAACGGCAGCGCCACCGACCGAGTCGACGTGTGCCGTCCCCGGCCGATCTCGGTGACCTCACCAACCGCCCGATCAGCTTCGGGTACAAGACGATTCACCAATGTCGACTTGCCGACCCCGGAATGCCCGAGCAGGACGGTGATCTTGCCGGCCAGCAGGTCCGCCACCGCGAGCAGAGGATCGTCGACGCCTGCGGCGGTTACGGTCAATTCCAGGTCGGCGAACTGCTTGCCGAACGGTTCCGCCGGGGCGAGGTCGGTCTTGGTCAGGCACAGAATCGGGGTCAGCCCGCCGGCGTAGGCGGCGATCAGCGCCCGGTCGACCAGGCCGGTGCGTGGCGGCGGGTCTGCCAGCGCGACCACGATCAGCAGTTGGTCGGCGTTGGCGACCACCACCCGCTCGGTGGGGTCGGTGTCATCGGCGGTGCGTCGCAACACGGTTCGTCGCGGTGCTCGCCGCACGATGCGGGCCAGGGTGTCGGGCCGCCCGGACAGGTCACCGACCACGTCGACGTCGTCGCCGACCACGATCGGGGTGCGGCCGAGCTCGCGGGCGCGCATCGCCGTGATTCGGCGATCGGGGCGGCCGCCCAGCACACACCCCCAGCGGCCGCGGTCGACGCTGACCACCATGGCGGCCTCGGCGTCGGCGTGCTCGGGACGGGTCTTGGTCCGCGGCCGCGAACCCCTGCCGGAGCGCACCTTGACGTCGGACTCGTCGTAGTCGCCGGGCCTCAACCGCCGAACCCCTGCCCGGTTGCCCGCCTCGCCCGCTGGCCGCTACGGCGGCCCGCATCGCCGCCGAGCCCGACCATCTCGGCCCACAGCCGGGGAAACTCCGGCAGCGTCTTGGTGGTGGCGGCGATGTCGTCGACGGCGACTCCGGCCACCCGCAGTCCGACGATCGCGCCGGCCATCGCCATTCGATGGTCCGCGTATGCCCGCCAGATGCCGGGCCGCAACGGCGTCGCGGTGATCACCAGACCGTCGGGCGTTTCCCGGCAGTTGCCCCCCAACCGGTTGATCTCAGTGCTCAGCGCGGCGAGCCGGTCGGTTTCGTGGCCCCGCAGATGGGCGATGCCGCTTAGTTTTGACACCGATCCCGGGGATGCCAGCGCCGCCAGCGCCGCGACCGATGGCGTCAGCTCGCCGACGGCGCGCAAGTCGACGTCAAACCCGTTGTATCCCGTCGGACCGCGCACCTCGAGGGATGAATCAGCATGAATGACAACGGCATTGAGCTGCCGCAAAATTGCCAAGATGTGGTCGGCGGGTTGCACGCTGACCCTAGGCCAGCCGGTGATGCGCACGGTGCCGCCGCTGACCACGGCCGCTGACAGGAAAGCGACCGCGTTGGTCAGGTCCGGTTCGATGTCCCAGTGCCGCGCCGCCACCGGACCGGGGCGCACCTGCCAACGGTTCGGCGTCGAGTCGTCGATGTCGACTCCCGCTTGCCGCAGCATCGCCGCCGTCATCGCGATGTGCGGCGCAGACGGCAGCGACGAACCGGTGTGTTGCACGGTCAGGCCATCGGTGAACGATGCCGCGGACAGCAGCAGCCCGGACACGAACTGTGAGGACGCCGACGCGTCGATGGCCACGGTGCCGCCGGCGAGCGACCCGTTGCCGCGAACCCGAAACGGCAGACCGGTGCCGTCGACGGCGACGCCGAGCTCGCGCAGCGCATCCAGCAGCGGTGCGATGGGCCGTCCCCGGGCTTGCTGATCGCCGTCGAAGGTGACCGGGACGGAGCCCAGCGCCGCCAGCGGCGGAACAAACCGCAACACCGTGCCCGCCAAGCCACAGTCCACCCGAGCGCCGGGCCCCGGTTCGATTCGGCCGCTGACCGTCAGTTCCGAACCCACACCGTCGACGCGCAGGCCCAGGGTCTGCAGCGCGTCCAGCATCAGTTCGGTGTCGCGGCTGCGCAGCGCGCCGGAGATGGTCGATGCGCCCCGGCCTTGTGCGGCCGCCAGCGCCGCTAGCACCAGCGCCCGGTTGGTCTGCGACTTCGAGCCTGGAACGGTCACGGTAGCGCGCACCGGCGTCGGCGCCGTTGGGGCTGGCCATGTCTTCACCGCTTCATCCTGCCGTGTCGGCGGGTGTCGTGGGTACCAGGCACCATGGGAAGCATGTGCGGACGGTTTGCGGTCACCACTGATCCGGCCCAGCTGGCCGAGAAAATCACGGCCATAGACGAGGCCACCGGGTGCGGTGGCGGGAAGACGAGCTACAACGTGGCACCCACCGACACGATCGCGACAGTGGTGTCCCGCCACAGCGAGCCCGACGACGAGCCCACCCGCCGGGTGCGGCTCATGCGCTGGGGACTGATTCCGTCGTGGATCAAGGCCGGGCCCGGCGGCGCACCCGATGCCAAAGGCCCACCGCTGATCAACGCCCGCGCCGATAAGGTCGCCACGTCGCCGGCGTTCCGGAGTGCGGTCAGAAGTAAGCGTTGCCTGGTGCCGATGGACGGCTGGTACGAATGGCGAGTCGACCCCGACGCCACCCCGGGGAGGCCGAACGCCAAGACGCCGTTCTTCCTGCACCGCCACGACGGCGCCCTGTTGTTCACGGCCGGGCTGTGGTCGGTTTGGAAGTCTTACAGGTCCGCCCCACCGCTGCTGAGCTGCACGGTGATCACCACCGATGCCGTGGGCGAGCTGGCCGAGATCCATGACCGGATGCCGCTGCTGCTGGCCGAAGAGGACTGGGACGACTGGCTGAATCCAGACGCCCCGCCGGATCCTGAGCTGCTGGCCCGCCCGCCGGATGTGCGCGACATCGCGCTGCGCCAAGTGTCCACGTTGGTCAACAACGTGCGCAACAACGGGCCCGAGCTGTTGGAGCCGGCCAGGTCGCAGCCCGAGCAGATCCAGCTGCTGTGAGGGTCTGTGCCCACGAGTGTGACGCTGCGGCGAATCCAAGCCCGATTTCTTGCCGCGCCATTACGCTCGCCGAGCGCTCTTGGCAGGTTTGCCTGAAGCCAGTGTGAGTCCGACAATCGCGGGGTGCGCTTGGCGAAGCTGTCCGACGGGCTATCAGACGGGATCGTCACCCTATCGCCACTGTGCCTGGACGATGTCGAGGCTCATCTGGATGGGGAGGACGAACAGCTGGTGCGTTGGCTAAGCGGTCGGCCTTCGACCCGAGAATGCGTCGAAGCCTACATCCGGCACTGCCGCGAGCAATGGGTGACCGGCGGGCCGCTGCGCTCTTTCGGCATCAGGACGGTTGCCGAAGCAATAGTGGGTACGGTCGATCTGCGTTTCGACGGCGAGGGGCTGGCTAGCGGGCAGGTCAACGTTGCTTATGGGCTCTACCCCAGCTGGCGAGGGCGTGGACTCGCCACTCGCGCAGTCGATCTGGTGTGCCAGTATGCGGCCGAACACGGCGCGACCGAAGCGGTGATCAAGGTGGAGCCGGAGAACTCCGCATCGGCGAGGGTGGCGTTGCGGGCGGGCTTTGCCTTCGTGCGGCGGATCTGTGAGCAGGACGGAACCGTCTTCGACCGGTACGAACGTGTCTTAAGGGCAAAGATGCACGCCGATGAGGTGGATATCGACGAGGATCTGGTGCGGCGTCTGCTGCGCGCACAATTCCCACAGTGGGCGGATCTGCCCATTGCACCGGTGCGCTCGGCGGGCACGGATAACGCAATGTACCGGCTAGGCGAGGACCTGGCCGTGCGCATCCCGCGCATTGGCTGGGCCATCGAGAGCCTTCAGACCGAGCAACAGTGGCTGCCGCGGATCGCTGCGCATCTAGGCGTTGCCAGCCCAGTTCCGGTGGGGCTGGGGAGCCCGGCTGAGGGGTTCGGTTGGCCGTGGTCAGTGTGCCTCTGGGTTGCGGGTGAGAACCCGTCGGCAGCCGAGTTCGTCGAGCCCAATCGGGTCGTCGAGGACCTGGCTGACTTCATCACCGCCCTACGGGCCATCGACCCCATGGGCGGGCCGCCGGCAAAGCGGGGTGCGCCGCTGGGGGAGCAGGATGCCGAGGTACGCGCAGCGCTGGCGGCCCTCGACGGGATCATCGACGTCCACGAGGCAACTGCCGCGTGGGAATCCGCCCTGCGTGTTCCTCCGTACGCGGGGCCGCCGATGTGGTTCCACGGTGACCTGTCGCGGTTCAACATCCTGACTACGCAAGGACGCTTGACGGGCGTCATTGACTTCGGTCTGATGGGCGTTGGTGACCCCAGCGTCGACTTGATCATCGCGTGGAACCTCCTGTCGGCGCCCGCCCGTGCTCAGTTCCGCGCCGCGGTCGGCGCCGCCGACGACGACTGGATGCGCGGGCGCGGCAGAGCTCTGGCCATCGCCTTGATCGCGCTCCCGTACTACCAAGACACCAACCCGCCGCTGGCGGCCAGCGCGCGCTACGCCATCGGTGAAGTCCTCGCCGATTTCCGGTACGGCGCTAGGCCCGGATGTTAGCGATGATCGCGCTGGTCAAGGTGATCAGGTCCGGCGGGGCCACCGCGACTGCCCAATGCCGTTTGCCGGCACCGCACAACACCCGGTCCCAGCTCAAGGCCGACCCATCGACCACGGTTCGCAGCCGCTTGGGCTGACCGAACACTAGGCCGGGATGTACCCAGGCGGGTTGGCGTCTTCCACCCACAGGTCGACGCCGAGCGTTGCACCTGGCACGCAGTCGTAGACCGACAAGTCGGTGACGCCGGATTCGACGAGCACGTCCTCGCACAGCAGCGTCTTGCCGGTGTATTCGGTGGCGGGCTTGTTGACGATGGCGTAGGCCGCGTCGGCGTATACCTCGGGCTTGCGGGACCGCGCCATCGCCTCGTCGCCGCCCAGCAGGTTCTGTACCGCCGCGGTGGCCACCATCGTGCGTGGCCACAACGTGTTCGACGCGATGCCGTCGGCGCGCATCTCCTCGGCGATTCCCAGCGCGCACAGCGTCATGCCGTACTTGGCCATCATGTAGGCCGTCGGCCGCAGCCACTTCTTCTCCAGCAGGATCGGCGGGGACAACGTCAGGATGTGCGGGTTCTCGCGGCCTTTCATATGGGGAATACACGCTTGGGATACTGCGTAGGTGCCACGCACCTGGATGCCGTTCATCAGGTCGAAACGCTTCATCGGCACCTCGGTGATGGACCCTAGGTTGATCGCCGACGCATTGTTGACGCAGATATCGATGCCCCCGAACTGCTCCACGGTGGTGGCCACCGCGGACGCGACCGCATCCGGGTCGCGGATATCCCCGACGATCGG
This sequence comes from Mycobacterium canetti CIPT 140010059, assembly GCF_000253375.1. Lineage (NCBI taxonomy): Bacteria > Bacillati > Actinomycetota > Actinomycetes > Mycobacteriales > Mycobacteriaceae > Mycobacterium > Mycobacterium canetti. Next base: position 3,656,003 of record NC_015848.1, on the reverse strand, counting down.
CAGTGCCTGGCCGCCGGCTTCCTCGAGTTCCTTGGCGGCCGTGAACACCGTGCCTGGCAGCTTTGGATGCGGCTCGGCGGTCTTGGCGATCAGGGCAATGTTGGCGCCGTCGCGCGCGGCGCGCTTGGCGATCGCAAGGCCGATACCGCGACTGGCGCCCGAGATGAACATGGTCTTGCCGTTGAGGGACATGGCGTCACCCTAACGCCCTGCTCGATTCCACCTGACTGCGGGACCGGCCGCCTGCGATGCGGGGCTGGAAATAACCCGCTGGCAAACACGGTTGATTGGTTCGGTTCCTGCAGCCGCGTGGCTGGCCAGACCGGTGCAGACAGTGTCGGTCGCGGCCTTTACATTGGGACGAGGGGAGTCTGGTGTCAACGGCGACAAGCCTGTTGGGTGAGAAGCGGTTGGCTCGCATGCTCGCACGTCCGGTGTCTGCGCCGGTGCGCTCCGGTGACACCGCAAACGAAGGGACCGAGTTAATCAAGATGGCCGACATCGATGGTGTAACCGGTTCGGCGGGTGTGCAGCCTGGGCCGTCTGAGGAGACAGACGAGGAGTTGACGGCGCGTTTCGAGCGCGACGCGATTCCCCTGTTGGACCAGCTGTATGGCGGTGCGCTGCGGATGACGCGCAATCCGGCCGACGCCGAGGACTTGCTCCAGGAGACGATGGTGAAGGCCTATGCGGGATTTCGTTCGTTCCGGCACGGCACCAACCTCAAGGCCTGGCTGTACCGGATACTGACCAACACCTACATCAACAGCTATCGCAAGAAACAGCGGCAACCGGCGGAGTATCCGACCGAGCAGATTACCGATTGGCAACTGGCGTCCAACGCCGAGCATTCCTCGACCGGGCTGCGCTCGGCTGAAGTCGAAGCGCTAGAAGCGTTGCCGGACACCGAGATCAAAGAGGCGCTGCAGGCATTGCCGGAAGAGTTCCGAATGGCGGTCTACTACGCCGATGTCGAAGGTTTCCCCTACAAGGAGATCGCCGAGATCATGGATACTCCGATCGGCACCGTGATGTCGCGGCTTCATCGCGGCCGACGTCAGTTGCGCGGTCTTTTGGCCGATGTGGCCAGGGAGCGGGGGTTTACCCGAGGCGAGCAGGCGCACGAGGGGGTGTCGTCATGAGTAGCCCTGTGTCAAGCCGCCGTTTGGCGAACTTGGTTACGGAGAGCCTGCAGGGCTCGGTGTTGGGTGGGATCGTAAGCGACGCCGTCTTGCCAGCAGTGCCAGATGACGTAAAGCCAGGCGCGGGCGAGGATGCGTACGGCGTGAGGGTGGTCGTGGCCGCGGGCTCGGGCGCGGTTGTAAAGGTCGGCGGCCCAGGGGTTGGCTCGGCGGCTGTCGCCGGCGAAGTCGCAGACGGCGTCGCGGAGTTGTTTGTCTGCGGCCCAACGGAACCCGACGTGGGTGACTTTGCCGGACTGGCGGGTGGAGGGGGCGACGCCGGCCAAGCAGGCCAGCGATTCGGGCGTGGGAAAACGGGCTCGGCAGTCACCGATCTCGGCGAGCAGCCGGGCCGCGCGCACGGTGCCGGAGCGGGGCAGGGAGGTGAAGATGTGCGCGTCGGCGTGCAGGGCGAGCTGCTCGGCGATCTGCGCGTCGAGGGCCTTGATCTGCGTGGCGATGCTGGTAAGCGCAGCGAGCAGGGCGCGGGTGATGTGTGCGTTGGCGGCGCCGTCCTCACCTGTGACACCGCGCGGGGCGCCGGTGAGCCGGCCGTGAAGCACCGCGGGGTCGACGCGCCCGCAGTAGCCGGCGGCGGCCAGCCAGGCGGCCAGGCGCTTGACCGACAACCAGTCTGCGCGGTCCTGGCAGTCGAATCGGGTCAGGAACGCCAGGCTGATCGGCGAGTCGATGTCGGCGAACAGCCCGACCACGCCCGGAAAGACGATGCGCAGGTGCGCGCGCAGCTGGTTGGCCAACGCCACCCGGTGCCCGACCAGGTCTTTGCGAGCGCGACAGGTCCGGCGCAGGGTGGCCGTGGCCGCGGTGTCGGGCAGCAGTGGACGCAGCCGGGACCGGTCGGTGCGCAGCGTGTCGGCGAGCACGAACGCGTCGAAGCGGTCGTCCTTGTTGCCGGCCGAGCCGTAACGGCCGCGCAGATTCTTCAGCTGGTTCGGGCTGATCACCACCACCGTGAGCCCGGCCTCGAGCAGGGTGTCCACCACCGGGCCGTCCGGGCGTTCGATGGCGACCTCGCGCACACCGGCCCGGTTCAGCAGCTCGAGCAGCTCGCGCAGTCCGGCGGCGTTGTGCTCGATCGTGGCGCGGCGAACCTCGCGGCCACGCGCATCGACGATCGATACCGCGTGATCGTCTCGCGCCCAATCAATTCCACCCGTGACGCCGTTCTGCGGCTCGTCGCGCAATGTGGTTTCGGCAGTAGACTCCATAACAGCCTCCTCGCTGCTAGACCCAGTGGGGAGGCACCCTCGTGCGAGGCCCGAACGCGGCTGCCGCATCGCTCACTGTTCGGCGCTCGTCGGCGCTCAGTCCTGTCGACGGTCGGCGCGTCCGGGGCAACCGCCGGACTCCGCAAAACTCATGATGGACATCACGGCTGTCAAGCGAGCAGGGCGATAACCCAGCGGCGCCTCGGGTGCATCGGGCAATCCATCCAAGATCACCGACACAAGGATGGTGCACCAGTGAGCCTAGGCGCTGCTAAACCCAGTGGGGAGGCACCCTCGTGCGAGGCCCGGACGCGGCTGCCGCATCGCTCACTGTTCGGCGCTCGTCGGCGCTTGGCCCTGTCGACGGTCGGCGCGTCCGGGGCAACCGCCGGACTCCGCAAAACTCATGATGGACATCACGGCTGTCAAGCGCGCGGGGCGCTAACCCAGCGGCGCCTCTACATCGGCAATCCATCCGAGATCACCGACACAAGGATGGTGCACCAGTGAGCGAAAATTGCGGTCCGACCGATGCGCACGCGGACCACGACGATTCCCACGGCGGCATGGGTTGCGCGGAAGTGATCGCCGAGGTGTGGACCCTGCTTGACGGTGAATGCACCCCGGAAACCCGCGAGAGGCTGCGGCGACACCTCGAGGCCTGCCCGGGGTGCCTGAGGCATTACGGGCTCGAGGAACGGATCAAGGCGTTGATCGGGACCAAGTGCCGAGGCGACAGGGCCCCCGAGGGCTTGCGGGAGCGTCTTCGGCTAGAGATCCGCCGGACCACCATCATCCGTGGAGGGCCCTAGCGCAGTGCGTTAGGAATTGGGCCGCTTGCCGTGGTTGGCCTTGCTGTACTTGCGGTCACGCTTCTTACGGCCACGCTTGGCCATCGGAACCTCCGTCATTGCTCAGGTGCGGGCAGGCAGCGGCCGCCCGGTCATTGCCCAGTTTCTCATGCGGCGTCGCGCGCGACCCCAATAGCCCGCGTGCCGCGCTCCCCAGGGTTCTTATGGTTCGATATACCTGAGTTTGATGGAAGTCCGATGACCAGCAGTCAGCATACGGCATGGCCGAAAAGAGTGGGGTGATGATGGCCGAGGATGTTCGCGCCGAGATCGTGGCCAGCGTTCTCGAAGTCGTTGTCAACGAAGGCGATCAGATCGACAAGGGCGACGTCGTGGTGCTGCTGGAGTCGATGAAGATGGAGATCCCCGTCCTGGCCGAAGCTGCCGGAACGGTCAGCAAGGTGGCGGTATCGGTGGGCGATGTCATTCAGGCCGGCGACCTTATCGCGGTGATCAGCTAGTCGTTGATAGTCACTCATGTCCACACTCGGTGATCTGCTCGCCGAACACACGGTGCTGCCGGGCAGCGCGGTGGACCACCTGCATGCGGTGGTCGGGGAGTGGCAGCTCCTTGCCGACTTGTCGTTTGCCGATTACCTGATGTGGGTTCGCCGCGACGACGGTGTCCTGGTGTGCGTTGCGCAATGCCGGCCGAACACCGGGCCGACGGTGGTGCATACCGACGCGGTAGGCACCGTCGTCGCCGCCAATAGCATGCCGCTGGTCGCCGCGACCTTCTCCGGTGGTGTCCCGGGACGGGAAGGCGCTGTCGGCCAACAGAATTCATGTCAACACGACGGCCACAGTGTCGAAGTCTCCCCGGTGCGCTTTGGCGATCAGGTGGTGGCGGTGCTGACACGGCATCAACCCGAACTGGCGGCGCGACGTAGATCCGGCCACCTGGAGACCGCCTATCGGTTGTGCGCCACAGATCTTCTCCGGATGCTGGCGGAGGGCACCTTTCCCGACGCAGGGGACGTGGCGATGTCGCGATCTAGCCCGCGCGCGGGTGACGGCTTCATCCGTCTCGATGTCGACGGTGTGGTCTCTTACGCCAGCCCCAATGCCCTATCGGCTTACCACCGAATGGGTTTGACCACCGAGTTGGAGGGCGTCAATCTCATTGACGCGACGCGCCCGCTGATCTCGGACCCGTTCGAGGCGCACGAGGTAGACGAGCATGTGCAGGACTTGCTGGCCGGGGATGGAAAGGGTATGCGGATGGAGGTCGACGCCGGCGGCGCCACGGTGCTGCTGCGGACTCTGCCGCTGGTGGTAGCTGGTCGCAATGTCGGCGCCGCGATATTGATCCGCGACGTGACCGAGGTGAAGCGGCGCGACCGAGCCCTGATATCCAAGGACGCCACGATCCGGGAAATCCATCATCGGGTTAAGAACAACCTGCAGACGGTGGCCGCGCTGTTGCGGCTGCAGGCTCGCCGGACGTCCAACGCCGAGGGGCGGGAAGCGCTGATCGAGTCGGTGCGCCGAGTGTCGTCGATTGCCTTGGTCCACGATGCGTTGTCGATGTCGGTGGACGAGCAGGTGAACCTTGACGAGGTCATCGACCGGATTCTGCCGATCATGAACGATGTGGCATCGGTGGACAGGCCGATCCGGATAAATCGGGTTGGCGACCTCGGTGTGCTCGACTCCGACCGCGCCACGGCGCTGATCATGGTGATCACCGAGCTGGTGCAGAACGCGATCGAGCATGCGTTCGACCCGGCGGCGGCGGAAGGGTCCGTGACGATTCGAGCGGAACGCTCTGCGCGTTGGCTCGATGTCGTCGTGCACGACGACGGGCTTGGTCTGCCGCAAGGTTTCAGCCTGGAGAAGTCGGACAGCCTGGGCCTGCAGATCGTGCGGACCTTGGTCTCTGCGGAATTGGACGGCTCGTTAGGTATGCGGGACGCCCGCGAACGTGGCACCGATGTGGTGCTACGGGTACCGGTCGGACGCCGGGGACGGTTGATGCTGTAGCGCGCTACGCAACAGTGCGGCCCCGACGTATGTCGGGGCCGCACTGTGCAGAACTGAGTCGTCAGACCCCGGTACGGGCTTTCGTGCGGGCGTTGCGACGCTTCAGCGCGCGCCGCTCGTCTTCGCTCATGCCTCCCCAGACGCCCGAGTCCTGGCCGGTATTCAGTGCCCAGCTGAGGCACTCTGTGGTGACCGGGCACCGATTACAGACCAGTTTCGCGTCAGCGATCTGCGCAAGTGCCGGACCACTGTTTCCTACCGGGAAGAACAGTTCCGGATCCTCGTCACGACAGACCGCCTTGTGGCGCCAATCCATTAGTCGTTACTCCTCACTATGTGCGCAGCGGTACGCACAGGCGTTTCTTCTTGGCTGGTAACGGGTGCACAAGAAAGGCTTCTGTACCCCTACATTTCTCTACATGCAACCTTTTGATCGTTTCACAGGCTCAACAGATGTCAATAGTGTTACGTAAGCGCGTGGGCTATCTCACTCTGGCGATCTCGTTCCACAGCCCTTACCCAGTTGTACTACACTACGCTGCCAGTTTCGCCCAACGTTTGTGTCGCACACCCATCACATCTTTGTTTCTGCAGTTCAGATCCGCTTTCTTGCGGGCGGGGCAACTACGGCGAGGGCGTCGGGAACAGCTCGGAACGTCATCGTCTCGCGCACGCCGAGGTAGTCCCCGTCGAATTGGCTGGCGATCGGGGGCCCCATGGAGGTGACGCGTAGACACGCGACGTCGTCGTTGTTGATGACGTGGTTGAACTCGAACTTGGGCTGTTTTGCGAACATCTGCCGAACCACCCTCAGGGTCGGGACCACCTTCATGCTGGTGGTGGCGAACATTCCCAGCCCCGACTCGAACCTGCAGTCGGGATTGGTCCATACCGGCCGGTTGTTTGCGTAAGTCCACGGACTGGAGTTGGACACGAACACAAAGTGCACTCCGGTAATTGGATCGCGGTTGGGAAGTTGCAGCGTAAGAGCCGGTTCGCGACGAGTGCAGGCGAGCACCGCGCGCACCGCAGCGCGAATATAGCGCCACGCCGTAACCTTGCCGCCTTTGTCGCGTTCGGCCTCTACCGCGGCCACGACCTCGGCGTCGACGCCCATGCCGGCGTTGAACACCGCCCACCGCTCACCGCAGTCGATCAGCCCGATGCGGCGCCACTGCTGGTGGCGGCCGTAGTCGTCGAGCAGCTGGATGAGTTGGTTGGTGGCAGCGATCGGGTCCGCGGAAATCCCTAGCGCGCGAGCTAGTACGTTGGCCGAGCCGCCGGGCACAACCGCAACGGCTGGCACCGGTCGGACCGGCGTCGTGCCGGGGCGCCCCAGCATGCCGTTGACTACGGCGCTTACCGTGCCATCGCCGCCATGCACCACGACCAGGTCCACCCCGTCGGCTACCGTCGCCTGTCCGAGTTCGGTCCCGTGACCGCGGTGGTTGGTGTGCTCAACCGTGAGCTGAAGGCGGCTTTCGAGGGCGTGCGCCAGCAGGTCGCGGCCGGCTGGTGTGGTGGCGGTCGCAGTGGGGTTGACGATCAGCACGGCACGCATGACGCACGAGCTTAGGCCGTGTGACGATGCGGGCCGGGTCGGCCCGTTGAGGAGGACGGCAATGGGCCTAGGCCGTGTGACGATGCGGGCCGGGTCGGCCCGTTGAGGAGGACGGCAATGGGCCTAGGCCGTGTGACGATGCGGGCCGGGTCGGCCCGTTGAGGAGGACGGCAATCTGGGTGGGCCGTGTGACGATGCGGGCCGGTCACGGCCGGGTGACTACGCTGATGCTGTGCCTGTTCGAGCCCCGGCCGCCGTGCGCGGCGCCGGACTGATCGTCGCCGTGCAGGGTGGGGCCGCCCTGGTGGTGGCCGCGGCGTTGCTGGTGCGCGGACTCGCGGGCGCCGACCAGCACATCGTCAATGGCCTGGGCACCGCAGGTTGGTTCGTACTGGTCGGCGGAGCAGTGCTCGCCGCCGGATGCAGGCTGGCGGTTGGCAAGCTTTGGGGTCGCGGGCTGGCGGTGTTCGCCCAGCTGCTGCTGCTGCCGGTGGCGTGGTATCTGATTGTGGGTTCGCATCAGCCGGCGATCGGGATCCCGGTGGGAATCATCGCGCTTGGCGTGCTGGTATTGCTGTTCAGTCCGCCTTCGATCCGCTGGGCCGCCGGGCGTGATCAGCGTGGTGCGGCCAGCGCAGCCAACCGCGGTCCTGACAGTCGATAGATAGTCCACTCGTGCTGCGGTTGCCCGCCGATGCGGTCATACAGTGCGATTGCATCGGAATTCCAGTTCAGCACCGACCAGGCCAACCGCGTGTAGCGGTTGTCGACGCATTCTCTGGCCAGCGTCGACAGCAGGCCACGGGCCAAGCCGCGGCGGCGAAACCTCGGCCAGACGAACAAGTCCTCCACATAGATGCCCGCGACGCCGTCCCAGGTGGAAAAGTTCAGAAACCACAGCGCCATCGCGGCAGCTCCGCCATTAACCTCAGCGACGTGGCCTCGCATCGTCGGGAAATCTCCGAAAAGTGCTGTATATATTTGTGTTTCGGTGACAGTGCATTGATCGGCGGCATGCTCGAATTCCGCCAGCGCGTGAATCATGGCCACGATGTCGGCGGTATCCGCCGGTGTCGCGCGGCGGATGGTATCGGTCACTGCTCAACTCCCAGTGCGGTCAATATCGTGGCGAACTTCGTTGTGGTTTCTTCAAGTTCGTCATCGGGGTCTGATTCGGCGACGATGCCACCGCCAGCGTGCGCAAGGGCTGCGCGTCGATCAGCCGAAAGTTGCGCGCACCGGATAGACACCACCCAATGGCCGTCGCCCCGGCCGTCGCACCAACCAACCGCGCCGGCGTAGAAGCCACGGTCGCCCTCGAGTTCGGCGATGAGCTCGGTGGCAGCTTTTGTCGGGACCCCACCAACCGCCGGGGTGGGATGTAGCGCCAAAGCCAGATCGATTGCCGTCGTCGAGATGTTGCGCAGCCGGCCGGTGATCGCGGTGCACAGATGCCAAACGGCTGCGGTGCGGTTCAACTGGGGCTGGGCTGGGATTGTCAGGTCCTCGCATAGTGGCTCTAGGGCTACCCGCATCGTGTCGACGACCAATTGGTGTTCGTGTCGGTTCTTGGCCGAACTGGCTAGTGCGGCCGCGTTGGCGGCGTCGAGTTTGGGGTCGGCGGCGCGTGGGGCTGAGCCGGCAAATGGCTTGCACATGACGCGATTGCCGGATCGTGCGACCAGAAGCTCTGGGCTGGCGCCGACCAGGGCTGCCCCGGTGTCGTCGTTGCCCGCAGAGGTGAGGTCGACGAGATAGCCGTAAGCGGTCGGGTCGGCGACGACCAACCTGCGCAACAGTACCCGCGCGTCCAGCGGAGCATCGGCGGTCAGTTGCACGGCGCGCGCGAGCACCACTTTGTGCAACGGGCCGTCGAAGGCCAGCAGATCCCGTGCGCGGCCGATCCGGGTCAGGTAGTCGGCAGGTGGCGGAAGGGCGGCGGCGACGCGTACCTTGGGCAGCGGGCCGGTCGGCCAGTCAGGCAGCTTCCGGGCCCGCAGCACGCCATCCGGCACCATCAATGCGGCGGGTCTGCTCACGTCGAAAGGCAACGCGCCCAACAGTATTGGTGCTGTACCTGAGCGAAGTGCCGCTTGCGCGGCCCGCACGTCGCAGTATCGTGTCCGCACCCCGCGGGCAATCAGGGTGCCTCTTGGTCCGCACAGTGCGAACGGTGGTTCTGGGTGCAAGGTTGCCACGTGTGCGCTCACCCGGCTGCGATCGGCTGCGGATGACCGGTCAACCCGAGCACGGCGAGCTGACGCACGCCGTGCTCGAACCCGCAGATCCCGATCGAGGCGGTGGGCATCGCGAAACGGCTGCCTTCGGCGAGCGGTAGCTGGACCCAGCGCGTGATCACCGCGCGGGAGAAGTGGCCATGGCTGACAAACAACACGTCGCGTGAGGACATGTGCTCCAGGGCCAGCGCGACGGCGCTGTCAGCGCGATCGTTTACCTGTGCGACGCTTTCTCCAGCTGGGCAGCCGTGCGTCCACACCAGCCAATCGGGTTCGGATTCCCGGATCTGCGGCGTCGTAAGGCCCTCATAGGAACCGTAATCCCATTCGGCGAGCAGCCCAGTTACCTCATTCACCGTCAGGCCGGCCAACTTGGCAGTATCCAACGTCCGTCGACGCGGGCTACAGATGACAATCGGGTCGTCAAGTTCGAGTTCACCCAGCAGCTGACCAGCCAGCTCTGCCTGCGTTCGCCCGGTATCGGTCAGCTCGACCTCGGTACCGCCGGTGTGCCGGCCCAGCGTCGACCAAGCGGTCTCGCCGTGGCGAAGCAGTAGCAATCGGTGGTTGCGCACGCCCATACCGACAGATTGTGCCCGACGACATCCTAGGCCTGTCGCCCGAACCACTGTGCGAGCAGCATGCCAGGATGACACTGTGACTGCGCGGGCGACGACGAAGGGAGAGCACGATGAGGTGGGGGTCCCTGCCGCTTGCGGGGGAGAGCGGCGCCTATGACTGATACCCGGGTGCTAGCGGTGGCCAACCAGAAGGGCGGGGTGGCCAAGACGACTACGGTCGCCTCGCTCGGTGCGGCGATGGTGGAAAAGGGACGGCGCGTGCTGCTCGTCGATCTGGATCCGCAAGGTTGTCTGACCTTCTCCCTTGGTCAAGATCCCGACAAACTACCGGTGTCTGTGCACGAGGTGTTGCTCGGTGAAGTCGAGCCCAACGCCGTGCTGGTCACCACCATGGAGGGAATGACGTTGCTGCCGGCCAACATTGACTTGGCGGGCGCCGAGGCAATGCTGCTGATGCGGGCAGGCCGTGAGTACGCGCTCAAACGCGCGTTGGCCAAATTCTCCGACCGGTTCGACGTGGTCATCATCGACTGTCCGCCGTCGCTGGGTGTGCTCACCCTCAACGGGCTGACGGCCGCCGACGAGGCCATCGTGCCGCTGCAGTGCGAGATGTTGGCGCACCGGGGTGTCGGCCAGTTTCTGCGGACGGTCGCCGATGTCCAGCAGATCACCAATCCGAATCTGCGGTTGTTGGGTGCACTGCCGACGCTGTACGACTCTCGAACCACCCACACCCGTGACGTGTTGCTCGATGTCGCCGACCGCTACGACCTACAGGTGCTGGCTCCGCCCATCCCCCGTACTGTGCGCTTCGCTGAGGCCAGCGCCTCGGGCTCGTCGGTGATGGCTGGGCGCAAGAACAAAGGCGCGGTGGCCTACCGCGAGCTGGCGCAGGCGCTGCTCAAACACTGGAAGACAGGTAGGCCGCTGCCCACCTTCACGGTGGACCTGTAGCGCGAGCAGACGCAAAATCGCCCGAAAGCCATCGGTTTCGGGCGATTTTGCGTCTGCTCGCGCCAACATAGGCGATCAACCCAGAGCGACTAGTGTGTCGCCACGTTGCTCAATGACCCTGGATCCAGAAACTGCCGGGATTACTGCTGACGTGCTTGGCGGCCGGGTCACCGGGATATAACGGTTGTTGGCACCGCTGACCGGGTCATAGACACCGATCCCGCCGGTGACCGGCACCAGGAGTTGACCTGCCATCATCACCCCTGGCCCCACCGGCGCAGTCGTCTCGCCAGCGGCAATGGTGTAGCGCTGGGTCAGGTTGCCCGCGTCGAAGACCAACAACGCGTCGCCCGTCCACCAGGTCACCAGGTTGCCGGTCCGCGACGCCACGGCCGAAGTTGACGGTGGCTTGGCCAGCAGCGTGCTCGAAACTGTGGCGCCGGTCTCGTCGATCACGTCGACTCTCGGTTGCGCGCCTGATCTTGCAGGCAGGTACACGGCGGTGTTGTTCTGCGATACCACCAATACCCGGGCGCCCGAACCCGGCCGGACCCCCGGTTCCGGGACAATGCGCTGGATGGGCTCGTCGTCCTCCTTGCCCGGGCGTAACAGCACAAGCCGCAGGTCAGCCTGGTTCGTACACGCTTCAAGCACCGATACGGCCGCCGAGCTGGCCGCCGCCGACTCCAGCGTGCACCCGGACTGCAGGCCGCGGTTCGACGGTTTCACCCGGGCATCGATCTCGCCGTAGGCCAGCATCCGGACCATGTCTGAACGCCACAGTTCCAGGCGCGTGTCCCCGGCCGACAACACCGTGGTGCCGTCGGAAAAAAGACGCACCCGCGGATCCGCGTAGCCGCTGCGGGCGGCTCCCCGGCGACCGGTGGATCCATCGATGGTGCTGACCTGACCGCAACCCCGGTCGTACCGATAGACCGCGACGGCGTAGTGGTAGACCCAGGTCACCCCACACAGATCGGTGTCTCGGGCGTAACTCCAGAGCGACTCACCGGTGGCTGGGTCGCGCCCGTCCACCTGGCGTCCGTCGCCAGTAGCCACTGTTCCGCCCACCACCACGGGAACGCGGGTGGCTGGGCTGGCGGCGGTCCACAGCTGCTTCAGCGAGGTCGGGACCTCGCGAGCCGGGGCCGGGGTGGGCACCGCAACCGCCGCCGGCCGGCTGATGGTGGCGCGGGCGTCGCTGGTCCACCAGATCAACGACGCGGCCACGGCCACCACGACCGCGATCGTCGCGGCGGCCGCGATATCGGTCTTGGTGCGGCGCTCCGGTTTAACCATGCGGTGGGCGGGTCAGTTAGCCCGCGCGGCGAAGCCGTCCTGGGCGTGCGTCGGGCGTCGGCGGCGGCGACGACGGCGTCGCGCAGCTTCGCCGTTGCCGGACCGGGAGCCGGACACAACATCGGACCCGGAATCTGATGCGGTGCCGGAGCCCGGCTCCGAGGTGGCGTCGCCGCCCACGATTGGGCTGCTGATTGGGTTGGTGCCGGGGTGTCCGGTGACGGGTTTGCCGCCGCGGGTGCGCCGACGCCTGGGGGTATTGCGGGCGTGCTGTGCCGTTTTCTGGCCGTCGCAGTCGGTGTCACGTCGCCTGCCCTGCGATTTGCGCGCCGGGCCGACGGTACCGCCGGCCGTGGCCGGGATGGCCAGCTCGGCATACAGATGCGGCGAGTTGGAGTATGTCTCGGCCGGATCGGGGGAGCCCAGGCCCAGTGCTTGGTCGATCATGCTCCAACGGGGCAGCTCGTCCCAGTCCACCAGGGTGACCGCGACCCCGGTTCGGCCGGCACGGCCGGTGCGACCGATGCGGTGGACGTACATCTTCTCGTCTTCGGGGCACTGATAGTTGATCACGTGGGTAACGTCGTCGATGTCGATGCCGCGGGCGGCCACGTCGGTGGCCACCAATACGTCGATGCCGCCAGTGCGAAACGCCTTGAGCGCCTTCTCGCGTGCCAGCTGTCCGAGATCACCGTGCACGGCGCCGACTGCGAAACCGCGCTCGGTCAACTCGTCGGCGACCTTCTGGGCGGTCCGCTTGGTGCGGGTGAAGATCATCGTCGCGCCGCGGTCACGAGCCTGCAGCACCCGGCTGACTAACTCCACTTTGTCCAACGCATGGGCGCGGTAGACGAACTGCTCGGTCGCGTCGTGAACCGCTGAGGAATGTGGTGCCTCAGCCCGGATATGCGTGGGCCGGACCATGAACGTTCGGGCCAGCGTGATGATCGGGTCCGGCATGGTCGCCGAAAACAACATCGACTGTCGGTCGGCGGGAATTTGCCGCAGGATTCGCTCGATATCGGGCAGGAAGCCCAGGTCGAGCATCTCGTCGGCCTCGTCGAGCACCAACACGGATAGCCCGCCCAGCTGCAGGTGGCCCTGCTGGCACAGGTCGAGCAGCCGACCCGGGGTGCCGACCACGACGTCGGCGCCGGCGCGTAGCGCCTCGATCTGCGGCTCGTAGGGCCGTCCCCCGTAGATGGACACCACCGACAGCCGGCGCCGTACCGCGGCAGCGTCGTCTGTGTCGGGGCCGGCGGTCAGGTACTTGCCCGCCGTGGCCAGGTCATCGGTGACCTGGAGACACAGCTCGCGGGTGGGGACTACGACCAGGGCCCGCGGAGCGCCAGTGAGCGGTCTCGTGCCGTCGCCGGAGGTGATGCGCTGCAGCAGCGGCACGCCAAAAGCGAACGTTTTGCCCATGCCGGTGCGGGCCTGGCCGATCACGTCCTCGCCGTCGAGCGCGAGTGGCAGGGTGAGTTCCTGGATAGCAAAGGGCCGTTTGATGCCCTCTTCCCCTAATGCGCGGACTATTTCGTCGCGGACTCCAAGTTTGGCAAATGTTGATTCAGTTGTGTGTTTCACTGCGGTCATACGAGGGTAAGCGGCCTTTCGGTGACGGTGTCGGTCGTGTGTCGGTGTTTCTCTGTCGCGGTTCACGCGCGCATGAGTTCCGACTCCGATTACGTCGCCGAGTCGCCGGCCCCTAGCACAGTCCAGGCGGGGCAGACTCCATGCACGCACATTTCGCCGGTAGCGGCAGTCGAACCAATGCCGCCACCTAACGAGCATGATAGCTGGTCGGCCAGCAGGTTCCCATTTGCCGCTGAGCCTGCCTACTAGAGTGTTGCCATGCCATCGCCCTCATCCGCCGATCAGGTGGCCGATTCACCCAGGCCACGGCTGCCGGCGGATCATCCCGGCGTCAACGAATTGTTCGCGTTGCTGGCCTACGGCGAAGTTGCCGCCTTCTACCGATTGACCGATGAGGCGCGCATGGCCCCGGATCTGCGGGGAAGGATCTCGATGGCATCCATGGCCGCCGCCGAGATGGGGCACTACGAGCTGCTGCGCAATGCGTTGGAACGTCGCGGCGTCGACGTGGTGTCGGCGATGTCGAAGTACACCTCAGCGTTAGAAAACTACCACCGGCTGACGACGCCGAGCACATGGCTGGAAGCCCTGGTGAAGACCTATGTTGCCGATGCGTTGGCCGCCGATTTGTATCTGGAGATCGCCGACGGGCTGCCTGACGAGGTTGCTGACGTGGTGCGGGCGGCGTTGTCGGAGACCGGGCACTCTCAGTTCGTCGTCGCCGAAGTGCGCGCAGCGGTGACGGCCAGCGGCAAACAGCGCAGCCGACTGGCGCTGTGGTCGCGTCGTCTGCTCGGCGAGGCGATAACGCAGGCCCAGCTGGTGTTGGCCGACCACGACGAGCTGGTCGACCTGGTGGTGTCCGGTAGTGGTGGACTGAGCCAGCTTGGTGCCTTCTTCGACCGGTTGCAGCAGACCCACGACCAACGCATGCGGGAACTGGGTCTCAGCTAGATCCCAGATCTAGCGAGTGCATGTCGCGATGATCGCATTGTTGGTTGACGCCACCACCGTCTGAGCGCCGGTATTGACGATCGAGCAGTTGAGACGACTGTAAAGGCTGGTCGCGACGACCGATTCGGTTTGCACGCCGGGGTTCAGAACGACCATCTTCGTCCACGGCAGCGACACGTTGAAGTCGGTCACTGGGAAGCCCCGCGCATCGGTGTAGACGACGTTCACCAGGTCGAACAGCTGCTTGGTGCCGGTCACGCGGTAGACGACGGTGCGCGGATTCAGCGGCGCCGGCGGTGGCACAGCAGTCTGAGGTGGCGCGGCGGTGGGGGTTCGCGTCGGCACGGTAGTAGGCCCGGTGCCCGGCGGTGCCACCGTGGTGACCGTCTCCGGCGGGAGCTGCGGCCGCAAGGTGCTGGGCGAAGGGTGGGGTGACGTGCTGGTTGGGGCCGTTGGTCGTGGCGAGGTGGATATCACCGTGCGCGGGGCTGGTGCCCCGACAATGGCCTTGGTCGACGTGCTATCTCCGCTGTTGATAATGACTGCGGTCGCGACCGCGCCAAGCGCCACCACACTGCCGAGGATCGCAGCTACCGGGCGCCATCGGCGGTCAGCCGCCCAGGCAAACTCGCCTTCCGAACAGGTCCGGCCAGCCCCGAAGCCGCTCGAGCTCTCGTCGTCCGGGTAGTCCTGGACTTCCCGGACGTTCCGAACGCACTCGTAGAGGTCGTTAACTGTGTTACCGATGGTGCTGATGTTATCGAGCCCCTGCCGGCGGATGGGGTGTCTGGCGGCGTGTCGGGCTGGCCTAGACCTAACCGTTATGGGGGCCAGGGGCGTCTACTAGCCTGCTGGTGACACGCCTGTGACGGAATGCCAATGGAAGGGGCCACCGTGGAGGTCAAGATCGGTATCACGGACAGTCCGCGCGAGCTGGTGTTCTCCAGTGCGCAGACGCCCAGTGAGGTAGAAGAACTCGTCAGCAACGCGCTGCGCGACGACTCTGGTTTGCTGACCCTGACCGACGAGCGGGGCCGTCGCTTCCTAATTCACACCGCCAGGATCGCCTATGTCGAGATCGGTGTCGCAGACGCCCGCCGGGTGGGCTTCGGCGTCGGGGTGGACGCCGCAGCTGGGTCCGCCGGAAAGGTTGCTACGAGCGGGTAAGCGGGACGTGGGACAACCCGCCCCAGGCGAACTGCACGGTGCCCTCGACGGCGTCGGACTTGGAAATCGGCTTGTCGGCGTCCAGCCAGTATCTGGCGCAGTCGACGCTCATTCCGACCAAGCCCACCGCGATCATCCGGGCGCGGTGCGGGTCCAGTCCGGAATCGGCGCTGATCAGCGCGAACACTGCGTCGATGCACGATTCGGTGGCCACCCGCACCTGTGCGGCGACCTCGGGCTCGGTGACGAAGTCGTTCTCGAAGATCAGCCGGTAACCCTGGCTGTCGTGCTCGATGAAGTCGAAGAACGCCTGGACGGCCACGTGCAACCGCTGCCGGTTGTCGGTAGTCGTGCTCAGCGCCTGATGCACGCCGGACACCAGGTTTTCCACGTGCCGATGAAGCACAGCCAGGTAAAGTTCTAACTTGCTCGAAAAATGTTGATACAGAACGGGTTTACTGACTCCCGCCCGATCCGCGATCTCGTCCATACCGGCCGCGTGGTAACCCCGATCGACGAAGACGTCACTGGCAACGACAAGCAATTGGCCGCGGCGCTCGTCGCGAGGCAGTCGGTTGCCGCGCCGGTTCGGGGCCGGAACGTCTTCGTCTGGCCGAGCGCTGCCGGACGATCTGAGGGCACGTCGCTGCGCTGTCTTGGCGAGATCGCTCATCAGTCCTCAATCTGATCACACTAATTCGAGGGCCACTGTGCCAACCCCCACCGCCGCGCGTCTGTCGGAATGACATTACTACCTGCGGCATCGGTAGCGGCGGGATAGTTTGTTGGGTGTTGCATTCGGGCGCGCCAGGGTCGCGACCCGGGCCAGCTGTGTCATCCTGAGGAAATGACGTCTCCGTGGCCCGCCGGAAGCACGAGTCGAGTACCCGTGCTGCGTGACGAGTGGCGTGAGCCGCTGCGGGCCCTGCGCGACCCGCTCGCCGCGACTGACAGACGGGTCCGGGCCCGCCGCGACCGGAAGCGTCAATGGCGCAAACAAACCTGGTTGGGGCGGTTCGTGTCCACGTACGGCTGGCGCGCCTACGCCCTGCCGGTTCTGATGGTGCTGACCACGGTGGTGGTGTACCAGACGGTGACCGGGACGAGCACGCCAAGGCCCGCGGCGGCCCAGACCGTCCGGGACTCGCCGGCCATTGGTGTGGTGGGGACCGCGATCCTCGACGCACCGCCTCGCGGTCTTGCAGTGTTCGATGCCAATCTGCCGGCCGGGACGCTGCCGGATGGCGGCCCGTTCACCGAGGCTGGTGACAAGACCTGGCGTGTCGTTCCGGGCACTACTCCCCAGGTCGGTCAAGGCACCGTCAAAGTGTTCAGGTATACCGTCGAGATCGAGAACGGTCTTGATCCCACAATGTACGGCGGTGACAACGCATTCGCCCAGATGGTCGACCAGACGTTGACCAATCCCAAGGGCTGGACCCACAATCCGCAATTCGCGTTCGTGCGGATCGACAGCGGAAAACCCGACTTCCGGATTTCGCTGGTGTCGCCGACGACAGTGCGCGGGGGGTGTGGCTACGAATTCCGGCTCGAGACGTCCTGCTACAACCCGTCGTTCGGCGGTATGGATCGCCAATCGCGGGTGTTCATCAACGAGGCGCGCTGGGTACGCGGAGCCGTTCCATTCGAAGGTGACGTAGGTTCCTATCGGCAATATGTGATCAACCACGAGGTCGGTCATGCCATCGGTTACCTGCGCCACGAGCCGTGCGACCAACAAGGCGGTCTGGCTCCGGTAATGATGCAGCAGACGTTTTCCACCTCCAATGACGACGCGGCCAAGTTTGACCCCGACTTCGTTAAGGCGGATGGAAAGACCTGCCGATTCAATCCCTGGCCCTACCCGATTCCCTAACCCGGGGAAGCAAAGGTGGCAAGCTGGGCGTTGAGGTATTTGCAGGACGACGCGCAGCAGACGTTTCGGATATAACCGAGGAGATATTCGGTGTCGACATCCTTGCCGCCACTAGTTGAGCCAGCATCCGCGCTCAGCCGTGAAGAGGTAGCTCGCTACAGCCGCCATCTCATCATTCCTGACCTGGGTGTTGACGGGCAGAAGAGGCTCAAGAACGCGCGAGTACTGGTGATCGGCGCCGGCGGGCTCGGAGCGCCCACGTTATTGTATCTGGCCGCCGCCGGCGTCGGCACCATCGGCATCGTCGACTTCGATGTGGTTGACGAGTCGAACCTGCAGCGCCAGGTCATCCATGGGGTAGCTGACGTCGGGCGCTCCAAGGCTCAGTCGGCGCGCGATTCGATTGTCGCGATCAACCCGCTGATCCGGGTGCGACTACACGAGCTGCGGCTTGCGCCGAGCAACGCCGTCGACCTGTTCAAGCAGTACGACCTGATCTTGGATGGCACCGACAACTTCGCCACCCGGTATCTGGTCAACGACGCCGCGGTGCTGGCTGGCAAGCCGTACGTGTGGGGGTCGATTTACCGCTTCGAGGGCCAGGCATCGGTGTTTTGGGAGGACGCCCCCGACGGGTTGGGTGTCAACTACCGCGACCTGTATCCCGAGCCGCCGCCGCCGGGCATGGTGCCGTCCTGTGCTGAAGGCGGGGTGCTGGGCATTATCTGTGCCTCGGTCGCATCGGTGATGGGCACTGAGGCGATCAAGCTGATCACCGGGATAGGTGAAACACTGCTTGGCCGGTTGCTGGTGTACGACGCGCTGGAGATGAGCTATCGCACGATCACCATCCGCAAGGACCCATCGACACCGAAGATCACCGAGCTCATCGACTACGAACAGTTCTGCGGCGTGGTTGCTGACGATGCCGCCCAGGCGGCCAAAGGTTCCACCATCACGCCGCGCGAGCTGCGCGACTGGCTGGACTCCGGCCGTAAGCTGGCACTGATCGACGTTCGCGATCCCGTGGAGTGGGACATCGTGCATATCGACGGAGCCCAACTGATTCCGAAATCGTTGATCAACTCGGGTGAGGGTCTGGCCAAGCTCCCCCAGGACCGCACCGCCGTGCTGTACTGCAAGACGGGCGTGCGCTCGGCCGAGGCATTGGCTGCGGTCAAGAAAGCCGGTTTCTCCGACGCGGTACACCTGCAGGGTGGGATCGTCGCGTGGGCCAAGCAGATGCAGCCCGACATGGTGATGTACTAGGACCGATACAGGCCCAATACACCCCGATGGGCTCTACTAGGCTGACCGGTGTGAATGTCGAGCCGCCGCCCGAGCACGTGTTGGTGGCGTTCGGTTTGGCAGGTGCGCAACCCATCCTGTTGGGTGCCGGTTGGGAAGGTGGCTGGCGATGCGGCGAGGTGGTGTTGTCGATGGTGGCCGACAACGCCCGCGCGGCCTGGTCGGCCCGGGTGCGCGAGACGTTGTTCGTCGACGGCGTACGCCTGGCTCGGCCCGTCCGATCGACCGACGGCCGGTACGTGGTGTCTGGTTGGCGGGCAGACACGTTCGTCGCCGGCGCGCCGGAGCCTAGGCATGATGAGGTCGTCTCGGCGGCGGTGCGGCTGCATGAGGCCACCGGAAAACTGGAACGCCCCCGATTCTTGACCCAGGGACCCGCGGCGCCCTGGGCCGAGATCGATGTGTTCGTCGCCGCAGACCGAGCTGGGTGGGAGGAGCGGCCATTACAGTCGGTCCCACCGGGCGTGCCGACCGCCCCCCCGGCAGCGGACCCCCAGCGATCGATCGATCTGATCAATCAGCTTGCCGGGTTGCGTAAGCCGACCAAGAGCCCGAACCAGCTGGTGCACGGAGATCTTTACGGTACAGTGCTTTTCGCGGGCACCGCCCCTCCAGGGATCACCGACATCACGCCCTACTGGCGGCCCGCATCCTGGGCGGCCGGGGTGGCCGTCGTCGACGCGCTGTCCTGGGGTGCGGCCGACGACGGGCTCATCGAGCGGTGGAACGCGCTGCCGGAGTGGCCCCAGATGTTGTTGCGCGCGTTGATGTTCCGCCTAGCAGTGTACGCGCTGCACCCACGATCCACCGCCGAAGCGTTTCCCGGCCTGGCCCACACCGCGGCCCTAGTGCGGCTAGTGCTCTAAACCTACTCAGCCCGGCGGAAACTCATAGCGGATCTCGCTCAGCGCCACCCGGCCGTCAACACTGAGAACGCCCTCTGCGCGCAACAACTCCAACTGCCGGGTGGCCAGGTGCTGTGCTGGGCGCCCGGAGGCTCTGATCACCCGGTGCCAGGGCAGATCCGAGGAATCGGTCCGCATAATCCAGCCGACAATACGCGGACTGGAAAGCCCTGCGAGAGCTGCGATGTCGCCGTAGGTGGACACCCGGCCGAGTGGGATGGCCGCGACCAGTGAGCGCACCAGCTCCACCTGTTCGTCGGTCACCGGCGCCATGGCTAGCGCGGTCCCAGTCGACTGCGGATCACCGCCGCGACCTCAGTGGGCTTGGCTTGGGGCACCATGTGCCCGCAGTCGAAGTCTAGTAGCTCAAAATCGGCTCCTAGCCGTTTGTCCAGGGCCGCGAGCAGCTGGTCGCTGACGTACGCCGGTGACGCACGGACCGCCCGAACCAGCGTGGTTGCCGTTCCCACCGGCGGCAGCACGATGTCGCGGGCCAGTTCGCTCCAGTAGCACACCATCGCCGGCAGACTGATACGCCAACCGTACCGACCGTTGGGCAATGCGACGAGGTGCTCGTCGAGTTCGGCGTCGAGCACTGGGGGGTCCACGTCCGCCCAGGCACCGGTCGCCTTCTCGGCCCGGGCCTCGGCGGGGTCCAGGTAGTCGGGAGAGGCCAGCATGGCGTCGACCACCTCGCGTACCCGGGACCCGTCCAGAGAGACCGCCGGGTCGAGCAACACCAGCGCCGCGACCTGGTCTGGGCGAGCCGCGGCCAGGTGCATAGCGACAGCGCCGCCGAAGGAGTGTCCGACCACCACTACCGGACCGTCGCCCTGATTGTCGAGGAGTGCTGCCAGGGCGGACACGTTGGCGTCGATGGTCCACGGCGCGGCCCATGGTGACCTACCGTGGCCCAGCAGATCGGGTGCGGCGATGGGGATTTCGGGCAAGTGATGGGCTAACCGGTGCCAGATGCGCCCGTGCTCGGTCACTCCGTGGATGGTCAGCACCCGCGCGGGCCCTGACGGGCCGTAGCGCTGTACGTGAAGGTCGATGATCACGCGTCGATGATGCCAGCCCGGCGACGCCTGCTACCGGTCGATTTCTTCGTCGTCGGCGACCGGAACGACGAAGGCTTGGTCGACGACGTCGGCTTCGCTGGCGTCTCGGTCGCCGGCGCCGCCGCTCAGGTAGGCGGTGTCCAACCCAGCTTCGTCGTCGAAATCGACGGCACGCGCTTGCTCGACCGCATCGGCCTCGGGCACTTCGTCCTGTGGACCGCCGCCTACGACCTCCGCCATGATAGCCACCCCTTCAGATTGGCGTTGTCGGACTGTAACGCAGTGTCCAGTATCCGAGCTTGTCAGACCCTCGTGATGTCATGCGGCTATGTCACATATCTGGGGTGTCGAGGCGGGTGCGGCCCTCGCGCCGGGTTTGCGCGGTCCGGTGCTTGTGCTGGGCGGCCCGGGCACCGGTAAGAGCACACTGTTGGTTGAGGCCGCGGTCGCTCACATCGGCGCCGGCACCGACCCGGAGTCGGTTCTGCTGCTGACCGGTTCCGGCCGAATGGGCATGCGGGCCCGCAGTGCGCTGACGACGGCGCTGCTGCGGTCGCGCACCAACGGCCCTTGCCGGGCGGCGATCCGCGAACCGGTGGTACGCACCGTGCACAGCTACGCCTATGCGGTCTTGCGCAAGGCCGCACAGCGCGCCGGTGACGCCTTGCCGCGGCTGCTTACCAGCGCCGAGCAGGACGCCATCATTCGGGAACTGCTGGCCGGGGACGCCGAAGACGGACCGGCCGCCACCACCACCTGGCCTGCGCATCTGCGGCCCGCGCTGACTACCGCCGGCTTCGCCACCGAGCTGCGAAACCTGTTGGCACGTTGCGCCGAACGCGGCCTGGACCCGCTGGAGTTGCAGCAACTGGGCCGTCGCCGCGGCCGTCCGGAATGGATCGCCGCCGGTCAATTCGCCCAGCGGTACGAGCAGGTGATGTTGTTGCGGGGTGCGGTGGGGCTGGCGGCGCCGCAGGCCACGGCGCCGGCGCTGAGTGCCGCCGAACTGGTGGGGGCAGCTTTGGAGGCCTTCGCGGTCGATCCTGAGTTACTGGCCGCCGAACGCGCCCGGGTCCGGACCCTTTTGGTCGACGACGCCCAACAACTTGATCCGCAGGCGGCACGCCTGGTCCGGATGCTGGCGGCGGGCACCGAGCTGGCCCTGATCGCCGGTGATCCGAACCAAGCGGTGTTCGGGTTCCGCGGCGGCGAGCCCACCGGCCTGCTGGCCGACGATCCGCCGCCAGCAGGTGGTGCCCCCATTCCGTCGGTGACGTTGACGGTCTCTCATCGGTGTGCACCCGCCGTGGCGCGGGCCGTCACCGGCATCGCACGACGGCTACCGGGTCGAAGCGTCGGTCGGCGAATCGAGGGCACCGGGACCGAGGTCGGATCGGTGACGGTGCGCCTGGCCGGTTCGGCGCACGCTGAGGCAGCGATGATTGCCGACGCGCTGCGACGCGCGCACCTGATCGATGGGGTGCCTTGGTCGCAGATGGCGGTGATCGTCAGGTCGGTGCCGCGCGCTGTGCGGTTGCCGCGCGCTCTGGCCGCCGCCGGGGTGCCGGTGGCCCCACCTGCAGTTGGCGGGCCGTTGTCCGCGGAGCCGGCGGTACGGGCGCTGCTCACGGTGCTCGAGGCGACGGCTGACGGGCTCGACGGCGACCAGGCGCTGCTCCTGCTCACCGGGCCGATTGGTGGTGTGGACCCGGTATCACTTCGCCAGCTGCGCCGGACTCTGCAACGCGCACGTCCCGGCCAGACTTCGAGGAAGTTCGGCGACCTGCTGGTGGAAGTGCTCGGCGGCGACGCGCCGCCATCGGGGCCAGGGTCGCGGGCACTGCGGCGCGTGCGTGCCGTGCTGACCGCGGCCGCGCGCTGCCACCGCTCAGGAAGTCTGGGTGGCCAGGATCCGCGCCACACGCTATGGGCTGCCTGGCAACGGTCGGGTCTGCAACGCCGCTGGCTGGCGGCCAGCGAGCATGGTGGTGCGGCGGCTGTCCAGGCCACCCGGGACCTGGAAACGGTGACCGCCTTGTTCGACATCACCGACCATTACGTGTCCCGCACCTCGGGTGCGTCCCTGCGCGGACTCGTCGAGCACGTCACCGCGCTGCAGCTGCCGGTTGTGCGACCCGAACCGGCAGCCCCGACAGAGCAGGTCATGGTCCTTAGCGCACATGCCGCGCTGGGACACGAATGGGATCTGGTAGTTATCGCCGGCCTACAGGACGGCTTGTGGCCCAACACGGTTCCACGTGGCGGTGTGCTTGGCACCCAGCGGCTGCTGGACGAACTCGACGGTGTCACGAAGGATGCCTCGATGCGCGCGCCGTTGCTGGCCGAGGAGCGCCGGCTGCTGGTGACCGCGATGGGGCGGGCCCGGCGGCGGTTGCTGGTGACCGCCGTAGATAGCGACGCGGGCGGGGGCGGGCACGAGGCGGTGCTGCCATCGGCGTTCTTTTTCGAGATTGCCCAGTGGGCCGACGGCGATGGCGAACCCGTCGCGATGCAGCCGGTCTCGGCGCCGCGCGTGTTGTCGGCTGCGGCGGTGGTAGGCCGGTTACGCGCTGTGGTGTGCGCGCCTGCCTGCGCGGTAGATGACGCCGATCGCGATTGTGCGGCAACGCAATTGGCCCGGTTGGCCAAAGCCGGTGTGCCAGGTGCCGACCCGTCCGAGTGGCATGGCCTGGCCCCGGTCAGCACGAGTGATCCGTTGTGCGATAGCGACGATCTCGTCACGTTGACGCCGTCGACTTTGCAGGCACTCAACGACTGCCCACTGCGCTGGCTGGCCGAGCGGCACGGCGGAACAAACACCCGCGAGCTGCCGTCTGCCGTCGGATCGGTGTTGCACGCACTGTTTGCCGAGCCGGGCAGGAGCGAATCCCAACTGCTGGCTGAACTGGACCGGGTGTGGGGCCATCTGCCGTTCGGCGCTCAGTGGTATTCGGCCAACGAGCTTGCCCGGCACCGCGCGATGATCCAGGCGTTCGTACAGTGGCGAGCTCAGAGTCGATCCGAGCTGACCGAAGTTGGCGTGGAGGTCGACATCGATGGGGCCCTCGAGGACGGTAGCGGTCAAGCCAGAAAAATTCGGTTGCGTGGCCGGGCGGATCGGCTGGAACGCGACCCGGCCGGCCGCCTGGTGATCGTCGACATCAAAACCGGCAAGACACCGGTCAGCAAGGACGATGCCCAGCAGCACGCCCAGCTGGCGATGTATCAGCTGGCGGTGGCCGAAGGCTTGGTGCGCGCCGGGGACGAGCCCGGCGGTGCCCGGCTGGTCTATGTCGGCAAAAGCGGGGCCGCTGGCGTCGCCGAACGCAAACAGGATCCACTCACACCGGCCGCGCGCGACGAATGGCGCAACCTCGTCCGGCAGCTGGCCGCGGCGACAGCCGGTCCCCAGTTCATCGCTCGGCGCAACGACGGGTGCACCCACTGCCCGCTGCGGCCGGGCTGTCCGGCCCACGTCCGAGGGTCGGCGCCATGACCCAAACCGCGGCACCGGCACGCTACAGTCCAGCTGAACTAGCCTGCGCGCTAGGACTTTTCCCGCCCACCGCTGAGCAGGCCGCGGTAATCGCCGCACCTCCCGGCCCGCTGGTCGTCATCGCGGGAGCCGGCGCCGGAAAAACCGAAACGATGGCTGCCCGGGTGGTGTGGCTGGTTGCCAACGGCTACGCGGAACCCGGCCAGGTGCTGGGATTGACGTTCACCCGCAAGGCCGCGGGCCAGCTGTTGCGCCGCGTTCGGTCCCGTCTGGCCAGGTTGGCCGGTATCGGCCTCGGCTGCGGCGACCCGGCGGCCTGCGCTCCGGTAGTCAGCACCTACCACGCCTTTGCCGGCTCGCTACTACGCGACTACGGCCTGCTGCTACCGCTGGAACCCGATACCAGGTTGCTGAGCGAGACCGAGCTGTGGCAGCTGGCATTCGATGTGGTCAGCGGGTACGACGGCGTGCTGTGCACCGACAAGAGCCCGGCGGCGGTCACCTCGATCGTGGTGCGGTTATGGGGCCAGCTTGGCGAGCATCTGGTCGACACCCGCGCGCTTCGCGACACCCACGTCGAGCTGGAACGGCTGGTCCACGCTCTGCCGGCGGGCCGCTATCAGCGTGACCGCGGCCCCAGCCAGTGGCTGCTGCGGATGCTGGCCACCCAGACCCAGCGCGCGGAGTTGGTGCCGTTGCTTGACGCGTTGGGTGAGCGGATGCACGCCGGCAAAGTGATGGATTTCGCCATGCAGATGGCCTCGGCCGCACGGTTGGCGGCGACCTCTCCCCAAGTTGGCCAGGATCTGCGGAGGCGCTACCGGGTGGTGTTACTGGACGAATACCAGGACACGGGGCACGCGCAGCGCGTTGTGTTGTCGTCGCTGTTTGGCGGCGGCGTTGATGACGGGTTGGCGCTGACGGCTGTCGGTGACCCGATTCAGTCGATCTACGGGTGGCGCGGCGCTTCGGCGACGAACCTGCCCCGGTTCACCACCGACTTCCCCTTATCGGACGGCACCCCCGCGCCGGTGCTGGAGCTGCTGACCAGCTGGCGCAACCCGCCGCAAGCGCTGCGCGTGGCCAATGGCATATCGGCGGAGGCGCGGCGGCGCTCGGTTGCGGTGCGCGCGTTGCGGCCGCGTCCGGATGCCCCGCCTGGAGCCGTCCGCTGCGCGTTGCTTCCCGACGTGCAGGCCGAACGCGAATGGATCGCCGACCACTTGCGGATGCGTTACCAGCGGGCAGAAGCGGACGGTGTCAAGCCGCCCACCGCGGCGGTGCTGGTACGCCGCAACGCCGACGCCGCCGCTATCGCTGATACCCTGCGGGCCCGCGGAATCCCGGCTGAAGTTGTCGGGCTGGCCGGCCTACTGTCCATCCCCGAGGTCGCCGAGGTGGTGGCCATGCTGCGCCTGGTTGCCGACCCAACGGCCGGGGCGGCCGCGATGCGGGTGCTGACTGGCCCACGGTGGCGGCTCGGCGCCCGGGACCTCGCCGCGCTGTGGCGGCGTGCGCTGACGCTGAGTGGCGAATCACCGTCAACGGCGTCGCCCGAATCGATCGCGATGGCGGCCAGCGCGGACGCCGACAATCCGTGTCTGGCCGACGCCATCAGCGATCCAGGTTCCGCCGAGGGGTATTCGGTGGCGGGATATGGGCGCATCGGCGCCTTGGCCGGTGAACTGAGCGCGCTGCGCGGTCGCCTCGGTCATTCCCTGCCCGACCTAGTAGCCGAGGTGCGCCGCGTGCTTGGCGTCGATTGCGAGGTGCGGGCCTCGGCCCCGGTCTCAGGTGGCTGGGCCGGACCCGAGCACCTTGATGCGTTCGCCGACGTGGTCGCGGGGTACGCCGAACGGGCCAGCGCTAGGTCCAGCGAGGCGTCGGTTGCGGGCCTGCTGGCTTATTTGGACGTCGCCGAGGTGGTCGAGAACGGTTTGCCGCCTGCCGAGTTGACCGTCGCCTGCGACCGGGTCCAGGTGCTGACCGTGCACGCCGCCAAGGGCTTGGAATGGCAGGTGGTGGCGGTGGCACACCTGTCGCGCGGAGTGTTTCCGTCGACGGTGTCGCGCAGCAGCTGGCTTACCGACCCCGCCGAACTACCGCCGCTGCTGCGTGGGGATCGCGCCTCGGCCGGCGCGCACGGCATCCCCGTACTGGACACGTCAGCTGTCGCTGACCGAAAACAGTTGTCGGACAAGATCTCCGAACATCGTCGCCTGCTCGATCAGCGGCGCGTCGACGAGGAGCGTCGACTGTTGTACGTGGCCGTTACCCGGGCTGAGGACACTCTGCTGGTGTCCGGCCACCATTGGGGGCCCACCGGGACAAAGCCGCGCGGGCCATCGGAATTCCTGTGCGAACTCAAGGACATCATTGACCGTTCGGCCGCTGCCGGTGATCCTTGCGGAGTCGTCGAGCAGTGGGCGTCGGCGCCCGCCGGCGATGAGCGAAACCCATTGTGTGACAACGCTATCGAGGCGGTTTGGCCCGCTGATCCGTTGGCCGCACGTCGCGGCGATGTGGAGCGGGGCGCGGCGCTGGTGGCGGCGGCCATGTCGGCCGACTTGCCCGGAAGCACCACCGACATCGATCATCCCCCGCGCCCGGGCGATGCCCCCTGGTCCACTGACGTCGATGCACTGTTGGCTGAACGTGCGCACGCGGCGCGGGGAGCACCTGCCCGTGGTCTGCCGAACCATTTGTCGGTCAGCAGTTTGGTGGAGCTGGTCGGCGACCCGGTCGGTGCGCGGCAGCGGCTGATGTGTCGGCTGCCAAAACGCCCGGACCCGCACGCGTGGTTGGGCGATGCATTTCACGCCTGGGTTCAGCAATTTTACGGTGCTGAACTGCTGTTTGACCTGGGTGACCTGCCAGGTGCAGCGGACCGCGAGGTGGGCGATCCTGAGGAGTTGGCCGCGTTGCAGAGGGCGTTCGCCGCATCATCGTGGGCGGCTCGCACCCCGGCGGCGGTCGAAGTGCCGTTCGAAATGCCGATCGGCGATACCGTGGTGCGCGGCCGCATCGACGCGGTGTTCGTCGACCCCGACGGCGGTGCCACCGTGGTGGACTGGAAGACCGGCAAGCCGCCGCACGGGCCGGCAGCCATGCGGCAGGCCGCTGTCCAGCTCGCTGTCTATCGACTGGCCTGGGCCGCATTGCGGGGATGTCCGACATCCTCGGTGCGTACCGCCTTCTATTACGTGCGCAGCGGCATCACGGTCGTCCCCGACGAGTTACCCGCTCCCGGCGAGTTGGCCATGCTACTGACCGACTGCGCCGGTCGGCGGTCGGACACCTGACGTGGTTACCATTTGTGTCGTGCGTTTGGCGTGCATTGGGGCTAACCGGTGACGGATTTCGGTGGCCGGTAGCTGGCGGCGGTTGCGGGGGCTCGACGAGAAGCTGACCGCGCAGCCTGGTTACGCGCTTGTCGGCGTGCTGCGCATTCCCCAAAGGCGGGCCAGTCCAGCTCGCGTTATTTCACGCCGGGTGGTCGTCGCTGTGGTGGCGTTGCTGGTCACCGCCGGGATCGTCTACGTCGACCGCGACGGCTACCTCGACGCCCAGGGCGATCGGCTGACGTTTCTGGATTGCCTCTACTACGCTGCGGTGACGCTGTCGACGACCGGCTACGGCGACATCACGCCCATTTCCGAATTCGCGCGAGCGATCAACATCTTCGTCATCACACCGCTGCGGATTGCGTTCTTGATCTTGTTGGTCGGCACGACTCTCGAAGTCCTCACGGAAACATCCCGTCAGGCGTACAAGATCCAGCGTTGGAGGAGCAGAGTGCGCAACCATACCGTCGTCATCGGCTACGGCACCAAGGGCAAAACGGCGGTGGCCGCGATGGTCAGTGACGAGTTAGTTCCGGGTGAAATTGTGGTCGTCGACACCGATTCGGGTGTCCTCGAACGTGCCGCGGCAGCCGGTCTGGTCACCGTGCATGGTGATGCCACCAAGTCCGACGTGCTGAGGTTAGCCGGCACTCAGCATGCGTCCTCGATCATCGTCGCCACCAGTCGCGACGACACCGCTGTGCTCGTCACGTTGACGGCGCGCGAGATTGCGCCCAAAGCCAAGATCGTGGCGTCCATCCGGGAGGCCGAAAACCAGCACTTGTTGCGGCAGTCGGGTGCGGACACGGTGGTGGTCTCCTCCGAGACCGCCGGGCGGCTGCTCGGCATCGCTACCACGACGCCCAGCGTCGTGGAGATGATCGAGGATCTGCTGACCCCGGAAGCCGGCCTGGCCGTTGCCGAACGTGAGGTGGAGCAGGCCGAGGTGGGCGGGTCTCCGCGGCACCTGCGCGACATCGTGCTCGGCGTGGTACGTGACGGCCAGCTGCTGCGCATTGGGGCGCCCGAGGTGGACGCCATCGAGGCCAGCGACCGGCTGCTCTATATTCGCCAGGTGGGGCGCTAGTGGCGATCGCAAGCGTGGCGGAGCCGGGCGCGGCGGGTCGCCACCAGTTGGGCCCGGTGGCGATCGCAAGCGCGGCGGAGCCGGGCGCGGCGGGTCGCCACCAGGTGGGGCGCCAGTGACGAACGTAAGCGGCGTGGATTTTCAGCTGAGAAGCGTTCCGTTGCTTTCGCGCGTCGGCGCCGACCGGGCCGACCGGCTGAGGACCGACATGGAGGCGGCCGCCGCGGGATGGCCAGGCGCGGCATTGCTGCGGGTGGATTCCCGCAATCGCGTGCTGGTCGCCAACGGCCGGGTGTTGCTTGGCGCGGCCATCGAGCTGGCCGACAAGCCACCGCCAGAGGCGGTATTCCTGGGTCGCGTCGAGGGCGGCCGCCACGTCTGGGCGGTGCGGGCAGCGCTGCAGCCGATCGCTGATCCCGACATACCAGCCGAGGCGGTGGACCTTCGTGGGCTCGGCCGAATCATGGACGACACCAGCAGCCAACTGGTGTCGTCGGCATCGGCGCTGTTGAACTGGCATGACAACGCACGATTCAGCGCCCTAGACGGCGCGCCGACGAAACCGGCCAGGGCCGGCTGGTCACGGGTCAACCCGATCACCGGTCATGAGGAGTTCCCCCGTATCGACCCGGCGGTGATCTGCCTGGTTCACGACGGCGCTGATCGTGCCGTGTTGGCTCGCCAGGCGGCGTGGCCGGAACGGATGTTCTCGCTGTTGGCTGGCTTTGTCGAGGCCGGAGAGTCGTTCGAAGTCTGCGTCGCCCGGGAGATCCGCGAGGAAATCGGCCTGACCGTTCGCGATGTGCGCTATCTGGGCAGCCAGCCGTGGCCGTTCCCGCGGTCGTTAATGGTTGGCTTTCATGCCTTGGGTGACCCGGATGAGGAGTTCTCGTTCAGCGACGGCGAAATCGCCGAAGCCGCGTGGTTCACCCGCGATGAGGTGCGCGCAGCGCTTGCCGCCGGCGATTGGTCCAGTGCGTCGGAGTCGAAACTGCTACTGCCCGGGTCGATCTCGATCGCCCGCGTGATCATCGAATCGTGGGCAGCGTGCGAATGAAAGTCCACGTCGTTAACCCGCGATCTTTACCAGCTTCGCTTTGACCTCGTCCGCGCTCGGGTTAGTCAGCGTCGACCCGTCGGCGAACTTCACCGTGGGAACAGTTCTGTTGCCGCCATTGACCGAGCCGACGAACTCCGCGGCCGCACGGTTGTGTTCGATGTCGACCTCGTCGTAAGCGATTCGGTTGGCCGTGAGCGCTGTTTTGAGTCGAAGGCAATAGCCACACCATGATGTCGTATAGATGGTGAGCGCAGCGGTGATCATGACACGCTAACCTAGCGCGGCGACGACCCGGGCGGTGTGGCGGCTCGGCAGTTGTTCATGTCGCACGCCCCACGGCGTGGCGACACGCCCGGTCTGTCATCTACCGCTGCCAAGATGGACGTCATGTCGATAGCCAGCGACCCATTGATTGCCGGGCTGGACGACCAGCAGCGCGAAGCCGTACTGGCTCCGCGTGGACCGGTGTGCGTGCTGGCCGGTGCCGGAACCGGCAAGACCCGCACCATCACTCACCGGATCGCTTCGCTGGTCGCGAGCGGTCACGTCGCCGCCGGGCAGGTGCTGGCTGTGACATTCACCCAGCGCGCGGCGGGCGAAATGCGCAGCCGGTTGCGCGCACTCGACGCCGCGGCACGGACCGGTTCGGGCGTCGGCGCTGTGCAGGCGCTGACCTTTCACGCGGCCGCGTATCGCCAGCTGCGGTACTTCTGGTCGCGCGTAATCGCTGACACCGGCTGGCAGCTGCTGGACAGCAAGTTCGCCGTGGTGGCCCGCGCCGCCAGCCGCACCAGGCTGCACGCCAGCACCGATGATGTGCGTGACCTGGCCGGCGAGATCGAGTGGGCCAAGGCGTCCCTGATCGGCCCCGAGGAGTATGTGACCGCAGTGGCGGCCGCACGCCGAGACCCCCCGTTGGACGCCGCGCAAATCGCGGCTGTCTACTCCGAATACGAGGCGCTCAAGGCCCGCGGCGACGGCGTCACCTTACTTGACTTCGACGACCTGTTGCTGCACACCGCGGCCGCGATTGAAAACGACGCCGCGGTGGCCGAGGAGTTCCAGGACCGGTACCGGTGTTTCGTCGTGGACGAGTACCAGGACGTCACCCCCCTGCAGCAGCGGGTGCTCTCGGCCTGGTTGGGTGATCGGGACGACCTGACCGTCGTCGGCGACGCCAACCAGACCATCTACTCGTTTACCGGGGCTTCGCCTCGTTTCCTACTCGACTTCTCGCGGCGGTTCCCGGACGCCGCGGTGGTGCGGCTGGAGCGTGATTACCGGTCAACTCCGCAGGTGGTGTCATTGGCTAACCGGGTGATCGCCGCCGCCCGGGGCCGTGTTGCCGGCAGCAAGCTACGGTTGTCCGGCCAGCGTGAGCCGGGTCCGGTCCCGTCGTTCCATGAGCATTCCGACGAGCCCGCCGAGGCTGCCACGGTGGCGGCGTCAATCGCCCGGTTAATCGCATCGGGCACTCCGCCATCCGAGGTAGCCATTCTCTACCGAGTCAATGCGCAGTCAGAGGTTTATGAAGAGGCGTTGACCCAGGCGGGTATCGCCTATCAGGTTCGCGGTGGCGAGGGGTTTTTCAACCGTCAGGAAATCAAGCAGGCGTTGCTTGCCTTACAGCGTGTGTCCGAACGCGATACCGATGCCGCGTTGTCCGACGTGGTTCGCGCGGTGCTCGCACCACTGGGGCTGACGGCACAACCGCCGGTCGGCACCCGCGCCAGGGAACGCTGGGAAGCGCTCACCGCGCTGGCCGAGCTGGTCGACGACGAGCTGGCGCAGCGTCCCGCACTGCAGCTGCCCGGCCTGCTTGCCGAGCTACGCCGGCGGGCGGAGGCGCGGCACCCACCGGTGGTGCAGGGCGTCACGCTGGCCTCACTGCACGCCGCCAAGGGACTGGAATGGGACGCGGTGTTCCTGGTCGGATTGGCTGACGGCACGCTGCCCATCTCACATGCGCTGGCACACGGCCCCAATAGCGAGCCCGTAGAGGAAGAGCGTCGGCTGCTCTACGTCGGAATCACACGGGCCCGAGTCCATTTGGCGCTCAGCTGGGCGCTATCACGGTCCCCGGGCGGGCGCCAGAGCCGCAAGCCCTCGCGGTTCCTCAACGGCATTGCGCCGCAGACGCGCGCCGATCCGGTGCCGGGCACATCCCGACGCAACCGGGGCGCCGCAGCGCGCTGCCGGATCTGTAACAACGAGCTGAACACTTCGGCGGCCGTCATGCTGCGGCGGTGTGAGACGTGTGCAGCCGACGTCGACGAGGAGTTGTTGTTGCAGCTCAAGTCCTGGCGTCTGAGCACCGCCAAGGAACAGAACGTCCCCGCCTATGTCGTTTTCACCGACAACACCCTGATCGCGATCGCCGAGCTGCTACCTACCGACGACGCGGCGCTGATCGCGATCCCCGGCATCGGTGCCCGCAAGCTGGAACAATACGGATCGGACGTGCTGCAGCTGGTTCGCGGTCGGACCTGAACCGGGCCTGTACCGGCAAACGCGCAGGTCAGAAAATCGGTTGTGGTCAGCTGCTGCCACCGGTTAACCTCCAGGTCGCATTCTGCTGCCAGCCTGGAGATGGCATTGGGGGGCTGGCAACCGCGCGCGACACGAGAGGAGGGCGGCCGCGGTGATTGACAACAACGCATTTGGTGTCGGCGCGGCTGCCGCGGTGCCAACCGCGGGAACCCCCCATAGCAAGAACCGTGTCGCCGCCGCGACTGACGAGTCCGTGGAGCGGGGCTCTACGTAAGCGCTACGTAATCAGCCCCGTTTCGCCAGATGGCCACGGACCCGAAGTCACAGGATCCGTGGCCAAACTTTCGGGACATCTGCCCACCGCAGCATCCCTGGTCCGGATCACTTTCGAAGAACCGCCACCAGACCAGGAAGCAGGTGATACAGGACGTGTCGGTACTGACAGTCCCCAGACAGACCCCCAGACAAAGATTGCCGGTTTTGCCGTGCCACGTCGGTGATCCCGATCTGTGGTTCGCCGATACCCCGGCCGGTCTCGAGGTAGCCAAGACACTGTGTGTGAGCTGCCCGATCAGGCGGCAGTGCTTGGCCGCGGCGCTTCAGCGGGCTGAACCCTGGGGCGTTTGGGGTGGTGAGATATTCGACCAAGGCTCGATCGTGAGTCACAAGCGTCCGCGCGGACGTCCGCGCAAGGATGCTGTTGCATAGCCCGCGATGGTGCGCCCGCCGGCGCGAGCCGGCTCAGACGACGATCGCGTCGGGCTCGGCGAAACCCGGGATCAGCTCCTCCGACAGGGCCTTGATCGGCACATGCGCGTCCAGCTGGCATAGGATCGCGCCCACCGATGCGATAACCCGCATCGGAATCGCGAGCTTGGCCGGCAGGTCCATCTGGCGCGCCGTTCTGATCTGCGCAACCGAGCGGTCGATCTGACTGACGGTCATTTTCTGTAACCACTTGCGGGTGTAGTGGAAGACCTCGACCTGGATGGGCTCGACGTATTGGCGCAGCATCTCGTCGATCTCGCGAACCGACACCTGTCGTCCTCGCTGGATCAACCCGGCCTTCTCCATCGTCGGCAACAGGAGGTCGTAGTTCTTCTCGCGGGCCAGTCGAATCGTCATCCCGAGCTCTATCGGGAAGCCGCCGGGCATCGGTGCCACGGCACCGAAGTCGATGATGCCCATCCGGCCGTCGGGCAGCAGCATGAAATTACCGGGGTGGGCGTCGCCGTGCATCAACCCCAGCCGCCGTGGTGCGTCGAAGGTGAGCTCGGCGAGCAGCGTACCGATCAGATCACGCTGCTCGGTGGTCCCGTGACGGATGATCTCTGCCATCGGCACACCTTCGATCCACTCCTGGATCACCACCTTCGGTGCGCTTGCCACGACGTGAGGCACCTGGAAGCGCGGGTGGTCGTGGTACGCCTTGGCGAAGGCGCGCTGGTTGGCGGCCTCCAGCCGGTAGTCGAGTTCCATTTCGGTGCGTTCAACCAGTTCGTCGACCACCCCTTGGACGTCGGCGCCGGGTGAGAGCTGTTTGAGCACGCCGACCATGCGCTGCATGGTCTTGAGGTCCGCGCGCAGCGCCTCGTCGGCGCCGGGATACTGGATCTTGACGGCCACTTCTCGGCCGTCCGACCAGATTGCTTTGTGCACCTGGCCGATGCTGGCAGATGCCACTGGGGTGTCGTTGAACGAGCTGAACCGCTCCCGCCATTTGGTGCCCAGCTGTCCGTCGAGTACCCGGTGCACCTTACTGGCGGGCAGCGGTGGGGCGTCCTTCTGCAGCTTGGTCAGTGCTTCCCGGTAGGGTTCGCCGAACTCGTCGGGAATGGCGGCCTCCATCACCGACAGCGCCTGGCCGACCTTCATCGCGCCACCCTTGAGTTCGCCGAGGACGGTAAACAACTGATTGGCGGCCTTCTCCATCAGCTCGGCGGTAACCTCGTCTTTTGACTTACCGGTCAGTCGCTTGCCGAGCCCGAGCGCCGCCCGACCGGCGAAGCCGACCGGGATGCTGGCCAGCTTCGCATTGCGCGCGGCGCGGCCCCGTTTGATATCTGACACACTCCCATCATCCATGACGGTTATCCGGTCGGGGTGTTGATCTGGTAACAACTGCCTGGGTGCGGACGGTTGAGCTTGCCCCGAGTCGACAAGCGCCGACAAGCGCCGACAAGCGTTGTGGTGTTGGCCGCATCAGTGAAATGTGCAGGAGGGTGGACCGCAAGAAACCATGTCAGCAAGATCAACGCAGCACGACGCTGCCGACGCCCTGTTCAGAGCGATCATCGAAACGCTGGACAAGCACCGCAACGAGCGCACCCTGACAGAGGACGTGCTCGACACCTTGGCCAGAGCCTATGCGTCAATCTCGACCAACGTGCCGGAGCAGGGACGACTGGGTTAGACGTAACGTCAACAAAAACACCGCGGATGCCTGGTCCATTGTCGCGCCACGATAGAGCCAGCGTTGAGATCGAACTCCAAGGTGGTGTTCAGCGCCGACGGGGGCTCAGGGGTCGCCTCCTGTCCACGCACGGCGGCGATCACCCGGTTCACTTGGCTGAGCGCCAGCGCCGCCGTCGCTAACAACGTGGCCCGGTCGGCCACCCCGACGGTGTCCCGCAATTGGGCGGCGATGGCCGGCCACGCGGCGTCGCGGTCGCTGCGATGCAGGTCAGCGCAACCGAGACAGCTGGTCACGCCGGGGACCACCAGGGGCCCGACCATCCCGGTGCCGTCACGAACCCGAACGGGAAGATGCGGAACTCTCTCGGTGTGCAGATCGCGCACCATGTGCGGATCGGCCACCAGATAGTCCGACAACACCACCAGATCCACGCCCGCGGGAGTCACCGCCGCATGTGGTTGGCTGCTGTGCCTGATCCGGGCACCGGAGCAGCGCAGCGCCTGGACGAGCAGGTCTGACAACGGCCCGCGACCGTGGACCCGGATGGACGCGGCGCGACGCCGGGAATCCAGGTTTCCGGGGTTGGCTAGGGGGGTCGCTACACCCGCGCCAACCAGTTGCGCGACAAGGTTCGCCATGGCGTCACCGTCAACCAATCCACGCTCGGCGGCTTGGCGCTGCAACTCGGTGATTGGTATCGGTGATCGCATGGACCGCAGCAGCGCGGCCAAACCTGTCGCGGTTAATCCACGCGGTGGACGGACGAGCACAGCCCGACGAGGATCCCAGCCCACTTGCACGGCACCGTCGGGTCTTAGCAGCACCGGCATCGCAGGATTCAACGAATACAGAGCAGACGCAGCCCGCCGCATGACCTGAGACGGTGCCACACTGCGAGCAGACACACCGCTCAGTTATCCACAGGACCGCCATCGTGGCCGGAGTCGTCGGCGCCGCGGGCCTGCTGGTCCCGCTCGAGTTCGGCGATCGCTTCGTCGATACCGCTGGTGTCGCCGCCGATGACACGGTCGATAAAGGCGGCCGGGTCGTCGAGATCGTCAGTGGCGGGCAGCAGGTCCGGGTGCTGCCAGACGGCGTCGCGGGCGTCCATGCCGACGGCCCGGGTGAGGCGCTCCCACAGCGCTCCGGCCTCCCGCAGTTTGCGTGGCCGCAGCTCCAGCCCGACCAACGTCGCAAAGGTCTGTTCGGCGGGGCCGCCACTGGCTCGGCGTCGGCGCAGCGTCTCGCTGAGCGCTGCCTCACCCGGAATTCGCTCGCCCAGCGCCGCAGTCACCACGGTCTGCACCCAGCCTTCGATCAGGGCGAGCAGTGTTTCGAGTCGTTCCAATGCCTGCGTCTGGGCCGGCGTTGCCTTGGGCTCGAATACTCCCTGGCTCAGCAGCTGTTCCATGGCGGCGGGATCGGCCAGCGACGTCGGATTGATATCGCGGGCCAGCTCCTCGATTCCGGTCATATCGATCTTCATGCCCATGGCGTAGGCCTCGACGGCGCCGAGCAGTTGACTGGCCAGCCAGGGAACGTGGCTGAACAGGCGGTGATGTGCGGCCTCACGGGTGGCCAGGAACGTCAGAATCTCGCTGCGCGGTTGCTCGAGTCCGGCGGCAAACGATTCGACGGCGCCGGGCAGTATTGCGGCCACCCCCTTGGGCCCCAGCGGTAGACCGATGTCGGTAGACGTCAGCACCTCACGGGACAGCCGGCCCAGCGCTTGGCCCAGTTGCGAACCAAACGCTATGCCGCCCATCTGCGACATGATCGACAGCAGCGGGCCGGCCATGCTCTTGGCCTCTTCCGGCAGCGACGACGCCCAGACCGTGGAGATCTGCTGGGCCATGGGATCGCACAGCCGTTTCCAGGTAGCCAAGGTGTTGTCGACCCAGTCGGTGGGGCTCCAACCCACCGCCTTGGTGGCGCCAGCGGGTAGCGAGGTTGCCCCGTCAAGCCAGGTGTCGGCCAGATGCACCGCGTCGGCGATCGCCGAGTTCGTGGCCGCCGGGATGGGCGCGATGAACCCGATCGAGCTCGACGCGACCTGCCGGGCCAAGTCGTAGTTGACCGGTCCTGAGGTTTTGCCCGCGGCCATCGCGGTGCCGACGCCGCCGAACATCTCTCCTAGGCGGGTGAAGATTTGCCCCAGGTCGGCCATGTTGAATTCTCCACCGATGCCGAACGCGCCCAACGGATTGGCGCCCGATCCGGAATCGGCACCGTCCTTCCCGCGCTTATCGCGCCCAGACGGATCTTCCGGGGGGTCGTCTCCGGAAGAGAAGCCGAAAGGCAGGTCACCCATGACCTCAACGGTACTCACCGCGGGAACAGAAGGTGCGATCAGCGGTCACGCTCGCAGCTGAACCAGCCCGGCCAGGTCCGTCTAGTGTATGCGGCGTGAATAGGCGGATATTGACCTTGATGGTCGCGCTGGTGCCGATCGTGGTATTCGGCGTGTTGCTCGCCGTGGTAACCGTGCCGTTTGTGGCGCTGGGACCCGGCCCAACGTTCGACACGCTCGGCGAGATAGACGGCAAGCAGGTGGTCCAGATCGTGGGCACCCAGACCTACCCGACGTCAGGTCACCTCAACATGACGACGGTCTCCCAGCGCGACGGTCTAACCCTGGGTGAAGCCCTGGCCCTGTGGCTTTCGGGTCAAGAACAGTTGATGCCACGCGACCTCGTCTACCCTCCGGGCAAGTCGCGGGAAGAGATCGAAAATGACAACGCCGCTGATTTCAAGCGCTCCGAGGCCGCCGCTGAGTACGCCGCTCTGGGGTACCTGAAGTATCCGAAAGCAGTCACCGTCGCCTCGGTCATGGATCCAGGGCCATCGGTGGACAAGCTGCAGGCCGGTGACGCCATCGACGCCGTCGACGGCACTCCGGTGGGCAACCTCGACCAGTTCACCGCGCTGTTGAAGAACACGAAACCGGGCCAGGAGGTGACGATCGACTTCCGCCGCAAGAACGAGCCGCCCGGCATCGCGCAGATCACGCTGGGCAAGAATAAGGATCGCGACCAAGGCGTCCTGGGCATAGAGGTGGTGGACGCGCCGTGGGCGCCGTTTGCCGTGGACTTCCACCTCGCCAACGTCGGCGGCCCTTCGGCCGGACTGATGTTCAGTCTGGCCGTCGTCGACAAGCTCACCAGTGGCCACCTGGTTGGGTCGACGTTCGTCGCAGGCACCGGCACGATCGCCGTCGATGGCAAGGTGGGCCAGATCGGTGGCATCACCCACAAGATGGCCGCTGCTCGAGCGGCCGGCGCGACGGTGTTTCTGGTGCCCGCGAAGAACTGCTACGAGGCAAGTTCCGACAGCCCGCCCGGTTTGAAGTTGGTGAAGGTCGAGACGCTTAGCCAGGCGGTGGACGCGCTGCACGCGATGACGTCGGGCTCGCCGACGCCGAGCTGCTAGCTCGCGCCGGCTGCTGCGGATGGTTGCGGTGCGTAGAGTTATGACCGTCGAGAAAGTCTCAACCAGCCAGAACGATCAGGGAGCGTAGCTAGTGGGAATGCGGTCCGCCGCAAGGATGCCGAAACTGACACGGCGCAGCCGGATTCTGATCATGATCGCACTGGGTGTGATCGTGCTGCTGCTCGCTGGCCCGCGTTTGATCGACGCTTACGTCGACTGGCTGTGGTTTGGTGAGCTTGGCTACCGCTCAGTGTTCACCACCATGCTGGCTACCCGCATCGTGGTGTGCTTGGTTGCCGGGGTGGTGGTCGGCGGCATCGTGTTCGGCGGGCTCGCCTTGGCCTACCGCACTCGCCCGGTGTTCGTCCCGGATGCCGACAACGATCCGGTTGCACGGTATCGCGCCGTCGTGCTGGCACGCCTGCGGCTAGTCGGCATCGGAATCCCCGCGGCGATCGGCTTGCTGGCCGGCATCGTCGCCCAAAGCTACTGGGCTCGGATCCAGCTGTTCCTGCACGGCGGTGACTTTGGGGTTAGGGATCCGCAGTTCGGGCGGGACCTCGGCTTCTACGCGTTCGAGTTGCCGTTCTACCGGCTGATGCTCAGCTACATGCTCGTTTCGGTATTTCTGGCATTCGTGGCGAATCTGGTGGCGCACTATATCTTCGGTGGCATTCGGCTATCCGGACGCACCGGTGCGCTGAGCCGCTCGGCGCGCGTCCAGTTGGTTAGCCTGGTCGGGGTACTGGTGTTACTTAAAGCCGTTGCTTATTGGCTGGATCGGTATGAGCTGCTGTCGCACACGCGTGGCGGCAAGCCGTTCACCGGTGCCGGGTACACCGATATCAACGCCGTCCTGCCGGCGAAGCTGATTCTGATGGCGATTGCGTTGATTTGCGCGGCCGCAGTGTTCTCGGCGATCGCCCTGCGGGACTTGCGGATTCCGGCGATCGGCCTGGTGTTGTTGCTGCTGTCGTCGCTGATTGTCGGCGCCGGCTGGCCGTTGATCGTCGAGCAAATCAGCGTCAAACCCAACGCTGCGCAAAAAGAGAGCGAATATATCAGCCGAAGTATCACCGCAACTCGGCAAGCCTATGGCCTGACGTCTGATGTGGTGACCTATCGCAATTACAGCGGTGATAGCCCGGCTACCGCGCAACAGGTCGCTGCCGACCGCGCGACTACCTCGAACATCCGGCTACTCGACCCGACAATCGTTAGCCCGGCGTTCACCCAGTTCCAGCAGGGCAAGAACTTCTACTATTTCCCGGACCAGCTGTCGATCGACCGCTACCTCGACCGCAACGGTAACCTGCGCGACTACGTCGTCGCGGCCCGCGAACTCAACCCGGACCGGTTGATCGACAACCAACGGGACTGGATCAACCGGCATACCGTGTACACCCACGGGAACGGGTTCATCGCCTCACCGGCCAACACCGTGCGCGGTATCGCCAACGACCCGAATCAAAATGGCGGTTACCCCGAATTCTTGGTCAACGTCGTCGGGGCCAATGGCACCGTGGTGTCTGATGGGCCGGCGCCACTGGATCAGCCGCGGATCTACTTCGGTCCGGTGATCTCTAACACGTCCGCGGACTATGCGATCGTTGGACGCAATGGCGACGACCGCGAATACGACTACGAAACTAACATCGACACCAAGAGATACACCTACACCGGAAGCGGTGGAGTCCCGCTCGGTGGTTGGTTAGCCCGTAGCGTGTTCGCTGCGAAGTTCGCCGAGCGAAACTTTTTGTTCTCCAATGTGATTGGCTCCAATAGCAAGATCTTGTTCAACCGCGATCCGGCGCAGCGGGTGGAGGCGGTAGCGCCGTGGCTGACGACAGACAGCGCTGTGTATCCCGCGATCGTCAACAAGCGACTGGTGTGGATCGTCGACGGCTACACCACGTTGGACAATTACCCGTACTCCGAGCTCACCTCGCTGTCCTCGGCGACCGCGGACTCCAACGAGGTGGCGTTCAACCGGTTGGTCCCGGACAAGAAGGTTTCCTACATCCGCAATTCGGTGAAGGCCACTGTGGATGCCTACGACGGAACGGTCACGCTGTACCAACAGGACGAAAAGGATCCGGTGCTCAAGGCCTGGATGCAGGTCTTCCCCGGCACGGTAAAGCCTAAGAGCGACATTGCGCCGGAGCTCGCCGAGCACCTGCGGTATCCCGAGGACCTGTTCAAGGTGCAGCGCATGTTGTTGGCCAAATACCACGTCAATGATCCGGTGACGTTCTTCTCCACATCGGATTTCTGGGACGTGCCGCTGGACCCGAATCCGACCGCCAGCAGTTATCAGCCGCCGTATTACATCGTCGCGAAAAACATTGCTAAGGACGATAATTCAGCCTCATATCAGTTGATCAGCGCGATGAACAGATTCAAGCGTGACTATCTGGCCGCCTACATCAGCGCCAGTTCCGATCCCGCGACCTACGGCAATCTCACGGTGCTGACCATTCCAGGCCAGGTCAACGGGCCCAAGTTGGCCAACAACGCGATCACCACCGATCCGGCGGTGTCCCAGGACCTCGGTGTCATCGGACGCGACAACCAAAACCGCATCCGCTGGGGCAACTTGCTCACGCTCCCGGTGGCCCAGGGTGGACTGCTCTACGTCGAACCGGTCTATGCATCCCCGGGAGCCAGCGACGCTGCTTCGTCCTACCCGCGGCTGATCCGGGTGGCGATGATGTACAACGACAAGGTGGGATACGGCCCCACGGTGCGGGATGCGCTCACCGGCTTGTTCGGGCCCGGGGCCGGTGCGACGGCTACCGGGATCGCGCCCACGGAGGCAGCGGTACCACCGAGTCCCGCTGCGAATCCACCGCCGCCTGCCAGTGGACCCCAACCGCCGCCGGTGACTGCGGCGCCCCCGGTTCCCGTCGGGGCGGTCACCTTATCGCCGGCCAAAGTTGCTGCGCTGCAGGAGATCCAGGCTGCCATCGGCGCGGCGCGGGATGCGCAGAAGAAGGGCGACTTCGCCGCCTACGGGTCGGCGCTGCAGCGACTTGATGAGGCCATCACCAAGTTCAACGACGCCGGGTAGTCAGTCGGGGCGCTCGCGGCGAGCAGACGCAGAAGTCGCCGATTTCACCGGAAATCGGGGACTTCTGCGTCTGCTCACGGGTGCTCGTCGGCTCCCGGATCCGCGTGGTCGTCCCCTCGAACCCGGCCTCGCCCCACACCCCGTCGGCCACCTCGCCGCATCCACGGATTCACCGCGGCCCAGCGGGGCTGGGACCGGGGGGGTCAATGCGCGCCGGGCTCCATTGGGCAGTGATGAAGTCGGGATTGTCGAACTCGCCGTGGTGATCCGGTGTCCCGGTTTGGAAAACGGCGAAGCACGCCTTCACGGCCAGCAGGTAGCGCAGCCGCGGACCGGGACGGTGGAAGGCCATACCGTATCGGTGCACCACATTCTTGCGAACCTGCGTGCCCAGACCGAGCTGGAACTTCCCGCTGGTAGCTTCCTGGAGCTCCCACGCCGCGGCTGCCGGGACGAAGGGACCGCGCGGGAACGCCAACGCGATCCCGGTGGACAGCTCAAGGCCGGGCGCGGCCGGCGAGGCGACAGTTGCGTTTGAGATCGACGGTGCGGCCGTTTTCGGGGAACAGAGAACCCTGCGGCCTGGGCGACGCGCCAGGTCACCGAGCTGGCTGAGCGGCTGCGGAATCATCATCGCATCGACGCGTACGGCGCAGCTGTATGCCCGAGCTCCGCTGATCTGGGCGGTCGTGCTCCGGCACCCGCGATTTGGCGAGCTTCGTGCGTGTTCGGTAGCCTGGCATTTACCGACGCGGGGTGGAGCAGCTCGGTAGCTCGCTGGGCTCATAACCCAGAGGTCGCAGGTTCGAATCCTGTCCCCGCTACCAGCGGAAATGACCCCAGAGGTGCGACCTCTGGGGTCATTTTCATGCCCGATGGGAACGGATTTGGGAACATTAGTCTTGCTAATTGCTTGGCTTGCTATTTAGCTTGCTTGCGGTCTGAACGTCAGTCTTCGCCGATCAGGACTGCGGCTGCTGTCCTGGGCTGCTTAGCGGTAACCCGGGTTTCGGGCGTGCGGATCGGTCTGTAGGGGCCTCTGAAATCGTCTCGGGCCAGCCCCGTTTGGCGGGCGTGGTGTTTGCGAGAGCGGGCGCGATGATGAGGTCTCGTCGGTGATGCGCGCGGTGGTCAGGTGAGGTGATAGCCGAGGCGTCGAGCGGCGCGCCAGCATTGCTAATGCGAAGGCTGCCGCAACGCGCAATGGTTATCGGTGGTGGCGCCCATCCGGTTCGCAGCGCCCCGCGCCGCGCCAGGTATGTCGGAGTGCGCGGCTATCGTGACCCGCCGGGAGGACCGGGAGATGGGAAAGCAGGGAGACCGCAAGGCTAGAAAGCAGCGTGCTCAGGAACGGGAGCAGCACCGTCGTCAGGCGAGCGCCAACCGCGAACCGTGACGCGGCCGGTGGCGGCATCAAGATGCCGCCACCGGCCGCGCCGGATGCCCCTGTACAACGGCCCGACTACTCCGAAACCGACTGGGACGCGCTACGGGCCGCTTATCCACGTGACGCTGAACGGGTGAAGCGGGCCATGTTCATGGTGTCAACGGCAACCGAAAACTGATCAGGTGTCGGCAAGGTGGTTTCTAGGCGGTGTCGCAACACATCTCTAGGTTCTGGAGGTTGTGTTGTCATCGTCTCGTCGCGTGAAAAAGGGTCCGGGCCGGCGCCCACAGTCGGCCAAGCGTCAACGGTTTATGGAGCTGCGGGCTCGGGGCTGGTCCATCTCGGCAGCGGGTCGTGAAGTTGGAGTATCCCGGACTGCAGCAAACAATTGGGCGCGGGGATACAAGACCTATCGGCGTGGCGAAGCCGTCGGATTCGTGCCCGCGCTCGATCGTTTGGCTGTGCGCCAAATTAGTAGTCGCTATCTGTCCGAGGAGGAGCGGATCAACATCGCCGATCTGCGCCGCTCGGGCCTAAGTATCCGCAAGATCGCCGACCAGCTCGGACGGGCACCCTCGACGGTGTCGCGGGAGCTACGCCGCAACAGTCGCCGCGATGGCCAGTACCGGCCGTTCGAAGCGCATCGCTGGGCGGTTCAACGCCGAGTCCGCCGTCACCGGCGTCGGATCGACAAAAACCCCGACCTTTGTGAGCTGATCGCCGAGCTGCTGGCCCAGCGGTGGAGCCCGCCACAGATCGCCCGGCATCTGCGACGGAAATACCCCGATGACCGGTCGATGTGGTTGTGCCACGAAAGCATCTATCAGGCCGTCTATCAGCCTCAATCACGATTGATCCGGCCGCCGCAGGTCAAGTCGCCACACCGTGGCCCTCTGCGCACGGGACGAACTCATCGCCGCGCCCATCTGCGTCCTGGCCGTCGCCGCCCGCGCTTCGCCCAGCCGATGTTGTCGATTCACCAGCGGCCGTTCGATCCCGCCGACCGCTCCGAGCCTGGCCACTGGGAAGGAGATCTCATCGTTGGTAAGAACCAGGGCTCGGCGATTGGCACCCTCGTCGAGCGACAGACACGTCTGATTCGGCTGCTGCACCTGCCGACCCACGACGCTTACTGCCTGCGCATCGCGATCACCGAGATCATGAGCGACTTGCCGGTGACGCTGGTCCGGTCCATCACGTGGGATCAGGGCATCGAAATGGCCCGACACATCGACATCACCGCCGACCTGGGCGCGCCGGTCTACTTTTGCGACTCCCGCTCACCGTGGCAGCGAGCCAGCAACGAGAACTCCAACGGTCTGCTACGGCAATACTTCCCAAAGGGCACCAGCCTCAGCACCTACACGCCCGACCATCTGCGGGCTGTCGAATACGAGATCAATAACCGACCCCGCCAAGTCCTCGGGCACCGCAGTCCCGCTGAACTTTTCACCGCGCTGCTAACCTCACCAGACCATCAATTGTTGCGACGTTGACTAGAACCCACCTTGCCGCGCTCTGGTCAGTATTCGGTTGCCGCCGACAA
Source organism: Mycobacterium canetti CIPT 140010059 (assembly GCF_000253375.1). Taxonomy (NCBI): domain Bacteria; kingdom Bacillati; phylum Actinomycetota; class Actinomycetes; order Mycobacteriales; family Mycobacteriaceae; genus Mycobacterium; species Mycobacterium canetti. Next base: position 3,611,935 of record NC_015848.1, on the reverse strand, counting down.
CATGGAGGGCGCGTTGTCGAATACCAGTAGCCAGGGACCAGGGTGAGATGCGAGCGCTCCAACGAAGTCCGCTGATGCGTCAGCGCCCTCCCCGAAATCTCTTCCTGTCAAGTTATGCGTGATCGCTCGAACCCGCGAAGCTGTGATCGATGGATCGCGAGCATCAATCCACATGATGTTGCTAAAAGTGTTGTGCTCAATGTGGCAGAAGTCAGCTGCCAGAGCGGATTTCCCGTTGCCGGTCCGTCCGGCCAGAATCGCAACGGACGGAACGCGCCCATCCGGATCTAGCATCCTTTCCCGGACGACCTCATCGAGTTGTTCCAGAAGTACGAGTCGGGGGACTGTCGTTTGGAATGTAGGGATTCCAGCGACAGGGACTCCCCAGTCGAATGCGCCTGCCGCCTCAGCGATCTCTCGATCCGGGATCGAGAGCGCGTCGATAATCTCAAGAGCAGTCAGCCTGCGGTCGGCTTCACCCGCCGCCGCGCTGAAGATCTTGTGGAGGAGAACCACCGCTACGATTCGGCAGCTGACGCGGCCTTGACTCTTCTTGTTCTCGGCTCGGAACTGGGTGACTAGGTCAACCAGCGAGTCGGTCAGTTCGCCGATGTTTCTGGAGTCCAGCGCAATGATCTCTGCGGTTGCTTGCGCTTGGTCGTTGTTCAACGCATACTCGATGACCTTTTCGCTTGAGTTGCTGACCACACGCGAGTCTTGAAGAGGTTGCGACAGTGGGCGATTCGTCATCAGGTGAACCGCCCCGGTGAGTCCGGAGACTCTCTGATCTGAGACCTCAGTCGGCGGCTGGTCTCTGGCGTTGAGCGTAGTAGGCAGCCTCGAGTTCGACCGGCGGGACGTCGCCGCAGTACTGGTAGAGGCGGCGATGGTTGAACCAGTCGACCCAGCGCGCGGTGGCCAACTCGACATCCTCGATGGACCGCCAGGGCTTGCCGGGTTTGATCAGCTCGGTCTTGTATAGGCCGTTGATCGTCTCGGCTAGTGCATTGTCATAGGAGCTTCCGACCGCTCCGACCGACGGTTGGATGCCTGCCTCGGCGAGCCGCTCGCTGAACCGGATCGATGTGTACTGAGATCCCCTATCCGTATGGTGGATAACGTCTTTCAGGTCGAGTACGCCTTCTTGTTGGCGGGTCCAGATGGCTTGCTCGATCGCGTCGAGGACCATGGAGGTGGCCATCGTGGAAGCGACCCGCCAGCCCAGGATCCTGCGAGCGTAGGCGTCGGTGACAAAGGCCACGTAGGCGAACCCTGCCCAGGTCGACACATAGGTGAGGTCTGCTACCCACAGCCGGTTAGGTGCTGGTGGTCCGAAGCGGCGCTGGACGAGATCGGCGGGACGGGCTGTGGCCGGATCAGCGATCGTGGTCCTGCGGGCTTTGCCGCGGGTGGTCCCGGACAGGCCGAGTTTGGTCATCAGCCGTTCGACGGTGCATCTGGCCACCTCGATGCCCTCACGGTTCAGGGTTAGCCACACTTTGCGGGCACCGTAAACACCGTAGTTGGCGGCGTGGACGCGGCTGATGTGCTCCTTGAGTTCGCCATCGCGCAGCTCGCGGCGGCTGGGCTCCCGGTTGATGTGGTCGTAGTAGGTCGATGGGGCGATCGGCACACCCAGCTCGGTCAGCTGTGTGCAGATCGACTCGACACCCCACCGCAAACCATCGGGGCCCTCGCGGTGGCCCTGATGATCGGCGATGAACCGGGTAATTAGCGTGCTGGCCGGTCGAGCTCGGCCGCGAAGAAAGCCGACGCGGTCTTTAAAATCGCGTTCGCCCTTCGCAATTCGGCGTTGTCCCGCCGCAAGCGCTTCAGCTCAGCGGATTCTTCGGTCGTGGTCCCGGGCCGTGCGCCGGCATCGACCTGCGCCTGGCGCACCCACTTACGCACCGTCTCCGCGCAGCCAACACCAAGTAGACGGGCGACCTCACTGATCGCTGCCCACTCCGAATCGTGCTGACCGCGGATCTCTGCGACCATCCGCACCGCCCGCTCACGCAGCTCCGGCGGGTACCTCCTCGATGAACCACCTGACATGACCCCATCCTTTCCAAGAACTGGAGTCTCCGGACATGCCGGGGCGGTTCAAGAGGCCTCGTCGTCCGCCACGCAGTTTGAGAACCTTCAGCCGCCGCCGCGCCCGTCCGGTCTCGAGGCCTTTAGCGTCGTCGGCGCCGGATTGCTTCGGCTCCTGCACGTGTCAGCGTTGCAAGCAATCTGCGCACGGAGTCGGGCATGTGTTCGTGCGGACGGATCAGCGGGAGTAGGTTGGCGAGCCGCGGAGGCGGTTGACGGACCTCGGATCGCTCGGGCTCGATGTTGGGCAGTGCGTGAACGAACACGGCAAGTGTTTGACAACCGGGGAGCGCCGCCGCCGGGGCCAGTACGGCGTCGAAGTTGGCATCGCGGGCGGCGGCGGCGATGGCCTGGGTGGTGGTGTAGTCGTCGGACAGAAGATCTGTTTCGTCCACACCTAGATGGGATCGAGTCCTCTCGTCTGTGAGGTCGAGTACCTGGAGTGTGACCGCCACTCGACCGACGCGGCGACGGACCTCGAATGGATCGACCCCGTCATCGACGAAGTGGCGGAACAACTCCGCCCATGCACCTTGCTCTTTGTTCGATGCGTACCAGACTCCCGGCTCGCCCGTTCGGTGGTAACGGCCAGGACCTCGGGCGGGGTCGGCGCAGGAGGTCACAGGGTGACGTGTGGGGCCTTGGTGCCAGTAGGTGCCTTTGAGCGTTCGCCGCGGTGCGGTGGCGATCGCGTCGGCAAGCTTCACACGTAGGCGCCGTCGATAAATGACTCCGCCGCGCTTCGCACATCCTCGTAGCGATCCTTGGCGAGCAGGTCAACCGGGCGCTGCCCGTCGAGGAGCCGGTTTTTGGCGTGCAGCCACTGGCCGACACCTCGGGGGGTGAGCGAGTCCGAGAGCAGGAGGACGAGGTCACGAAGCTGCGCCAGCCGGTCGTACCGCTCAGGGCGGATGTCGCCGGTCCGCCACCCGCGTACCGCCCGATCGGACACCTGTATGACCGCGGCGACGTCGACCTGGGTGACGCCGAAGGGTTTCAGGGCATCGACGATCTCGCTGGCCTCGACCGCCCGGTCCAGGGTGACCGCCATCGTGGTTCCTCCGCAACTTCCGGTTCTACTACCGTAAACGCTACCGCTTATCGACCATGATGACAACGGAGGCGCCCTAAGTGGTGCTGCCGATGGACCCTCACTAACTCCGCGACCACATGGAGGCGAGGTGCTGTAGGTCCACCAAGAGTCTGACCGATTTCGGCCTGGGATTGCTGCTGATTACTGTGTTGGGAACGGATTTGGGAACAGAACAGGCCGAAACGAATCCGTACAACCGCGACGCGGCGGAACAGGCTGGACGGCGGAATAGAGGCTGATCTGGACGTATGAGACCGACCGCGATGGGAGAGATTGCGACTGGTTAGCTCATAACCCAGAGGTCGCAGGTTCGAATCCTGTCCCCGCTACCGGCGAAATGGCCCTCGGAGGAGACTCCGGGGGCCGTTTTCATGGGCGGGAACACTTTTGGGAACATGCGCATAGCTAAGGATCTGGTTGGGAACAGATTGGGAACACGAGCTGTGCTGGGGCTTGGGAGATCGAGACCGGCCGGAAGTGTGGGCGTGAGTTAGCTCAGGCGGTCAGCTCGACGGTATTTTCGCCGAACTCAGCGACGATGCGCAGGTGCCCGCCCAGGGCGGCAACGTAGGCCTGCAGGGTGCCGAGTTCGGTGTGGGACAGGTCGCCGCTCTCCAGCTTGGAGACACGGGCCTGAGAGACCCCCATCAGCGCCGCGACGTCGGCCTGACGTGCGTGGCCTAGCGCCTTGCGGATCTCGGCCAGGCGGTGCGCCAGGACGGCATCGCGCATCTCCTCGCGTGCCACGGCGGCCCGCTGCAGATCCACGCGGCCCTGCGCGACGGCATCGGCGCGAATGTCACGCCAGTTGCGGGCCATGGTCATCCACCTCCGTGCTCGCTCGCCAGCCAGTTCTCGAAGCGCTGGTCAGCGATTGGAATGTTGTTGTCGTACCAGCGTTTCCAGTTGCCTGCCTTGTCACCGCCCAGCAGCAGGATCGCCTGCCGGGCCGGGTCGAAGGCGAACAGGATCCGGATGCTGGTGCCGGCGGGGCGCAGCTCCTTCATGTTGTGAAACGTTGAGTCGTTCACTTTGTCGACCACCGGGCGGCCCAACGTCGGCCCCTCCATTTCGAGCAGGTCGATGGCGCCGGTGACCGAGGCCATCGCATCCCTGTTGAGCGCGAAGAACCACCGTTCGACCTGCGGGAGCAGGATCACGGCCAACGCTTCCGCACCAGTATAACCTCTAGGTTATATCTCGTGGTGGCGGCGGTGCGCGGTCATCGTCGGGCCAACTGTCACCGAGCAGGAACGAGACAGCCTGCTCGGCCGCTGCAAGCTAAACCCGGCGTTCACCACCGAGGCGCTGCCGTCGCCATGCAGCTGACCACAAATGCCAGCTGCGCCGAAGGCCCACCGCGGACGGCAAACACCTTCCGTTGCAACACCTTCGGATGCAGCTTGGACGGAAGGTGACCAGTCACCACGACATCGACCGTTTCGGCGTCGCCAGCACCGCGGACGAATCGGTGTACCGGCCGTTGCCACCTCGCCTCCGGCTTGCGCAGGTCAATCTCTCACGTCGTCGTTGCCGCACGCAGAGTGATATGTACAAATCACGGTTCAGTGAGTGTACAGTTCAAAGTGTGGATGTATCCGTGACCGAGTTGCGCGCGCACCTCAGCGATTGGCTCGATCGAGCTCGGGCCGGTGGCGAGGTCGTCATCACCGAACGTGGGATTCCGATCGCACGACTCGCTGCGCTGGACAGCACAGACACCTTGGAGCGTCTCACGGCCGAAGGCGTGATTGGCAAGGCGACCGCGCAGCGGCCCGTAGCCGCGGGACGGCCCAGGCCCCGACCGCAGCGGCCGGTGTCTGACCGGGTCAGCGACCAGCGGCGCTGACCGTGCCGCTCGTCTACTTCGACGCCAGCGCCTTCGTCAAACTTCTCACCACCGAGACAGGGAGCTCGCTGGCGTCCGCTCTATGGGACGGCTGCGACGCCGCATTGTCCAGCCGCCTGGCCTACCCCGAAGTCCGCGCCGCACTCGCTGCAGCGGCCCGCAATCACGACCTAACCGAATCCGAGCTCGCCGACGCCGAGCGTGACTGGGAGGACTTCTGGGCCGCCACCCGCCCAGTCGAACTCACCGCGACGGTTGAACAGCACGCCGGCCACCTCGCCCGAGCACATGCCTTACGCGGAGCCGACGCCGTTCATCTGGCCAGCGCATTGGCAGTCGGCGACCCCGGCCTGGTAGTCGCCGTTTGGGACCGACGCCTGCACACCGGAGCCCATGCCGCCGGGTGCCGAGTCGCCCCCGCCCAACTCGACCCGTGATCCGACCGCTTGACGTTAGCCATATCGGGTTTGGGGACCGCCGCCCCAGGGCATCCGCGGCCGACGGCTCCGCGTCGGTTGTTCAGCTCCCGAAAAGGGGTGACGTGAAGTCTGCCGAGGAGATCATGGAGATTTTGGAAGCCTACGATTTGACCGGTTCGTTGCGTGATGCGCGGAGCTGGTGGGGTGCTTGCATCACACGGTTGCGGGTATGTGGCCGCGCGGGAGCTCGGTGTGAGCTGGTTGAATAGCGCGTCGACTAGCGCTAGAGCCGCCCATCGTTGCCGCACGATGATTGGGGGCAGAAGCTCCAACCTGCTCTTGAAATATGGCGATCGGTATGCGCCTACAGGCTGGAGACGGATTGTCCGTTCCAGAGGAGATTGATGGGTAGAGCCATCAACCGGTCGCCGAACGGCAAAGCCCGGGCACCAGTGTAGAAGAGAACTCCGGTGATGAATTCGTCGCCGAGTCGGTCACGCGCGAATGACAAGTGTCGGAAATCATGGACGTTCACTGTCGCCGAGGCTTTGACCTCGACACCGACGACGCGACTGTCTGGGGTCTGAAGAATGCAGTCGATCTCCCGTCCGTCTCGATCGCGAAAGTGATACAGGTCAACCTCGAGTTCGGTCGCCGCACGTAGCTTCATCAGCTCGTTGATCACGAACGTTTCCATGATCGGGCCCGCGCCCTCCGCGGTTGGCCTGGCCAGGGAGTCGGCGCTTTGCCCGCGCAACCAGGCCGCGAAGCCACTGTCGACGACGTGGATCTTTGACCGCTTCTTGATCTTCGCGGTCAGATTCCGCGACCAGGCGGGCAGGCGATGTACCAGATAGACCGTCTCGAACAACGCCAGATCCGAACGGATCGTCCCCGCGTCGACCCCGATGACCCGCGCCGCTTCGGCCACGTTCAGCTCCTGCGCGGTGATAGCGGCCAGGTAGCGCATGAACCGCGGCAGGCGATCCGTCTGCTCGATCCGCTTCAGCTCGCGCACGTCGCGCTGCGTCACCGTGCGCAGATAGTCCGAGAACCACCGGCTGCGGGCGCGACCCGCCGGGCGCTGCACAACTTCCGGAAAGCCACCCGCGCAGGCCAGCTGCAGATACTCATGTCGCGTGACCGGGGCGGGCTCCGTGCCCAGGACCACTTGGGGTTCAGTGAACAGTTGCGCAATGATCTCCGGCCGGACACCCGATCGTTCAGCGACAGACAGCGGCCAGAGGTCGAGGATCGCAACCCGTCCGGCCAGTGATTCCGACAGCGTCGGCACCGTCAGGAATCGGGTCGACCCCGACAGGAAGAACTGTCTGGGCCGGCGGTCACGATCGGTTGCCGTCTTGATCGCCAGGATCAACGGATCCCCGGCGCACTGGACCTCGTCCAAGAACGTCGGGCGCGGCGCGGACATGATGTACCCCTCGGGATCGGCTCGCGCCGACGCGCGTTCGACGTCAACATCCAACGAACGCAGCCATCCGCCTAGCTCGGCGTGCAATTGTTGGAGCAGCGTCGTCTTACCAGCCTGCCGTGGACCATTGATCAGCACGACACGGGTGTACTCCGCAACCTCGCGCAACTGTTCGAGCATGTGCCGCTCGATCAGCTCGTGACCAGCCTCATCATGCACCACAACGTCAAAGTACTCCTGTTTTGTCGTACATCTGATCCCGATTTGTCGAATAGTTTGTCCTGTTTTGTCGACCATTGGATCTTGTTTTGTCGAAAGACGTATCTTGATCTGTCGACCATCGTCGGGCTTGTGGCTGTAGTCGACTTTCCAGAAGCTGGTGATTGGTCCCAGGCAGCGATGGCCGTGAGCACACAATGCCGGTGCGGGCCGATATCCTTATGCCAGCGATGATCCCGACTGGATCCCCGTTGTCGGTGATCGCGGTTGGGTGGAGATCACTCATGCGATCAACGGTGTGTTGCTGGCTCAACGCCAGTTCCGTCGGCAATGTCCCTTTGGTGCACCACATCACGCCGAGCACCGTCGTCCGCCCCAACGCCAGCGGGGTTGCGCAGATTCGAGCAGGCGGTTCTTGAGGGACCGGCTCGTAGCGTAATGAGCTTTTTGCGAACGGATTCGGAAACGTCGTCCGTCAACAGGCCCTCGTACGCAACATCGACCGGAAGCTGAAGTAGCTCCTCGAGTTCGATCCGGGTTCCGGACAGCCGAAGCCGCTCTTCTTTGTCCTCGGCCGCCGTCACCAGGCCGCCGGGTCAGCGGAAGCGGACGTTCAACGTCGCCTGGCCAAAGGTCTTCCGGCCGCCAGTCATCGCGGCGACAGTGACGACACCCGTGGGAGTTGCCGGGTCCAGCGACTTGATTCGGCCGCTGTATTCGATGTCTGCTCCCTCGGTGGCCTAGCCGATCGCGGTGCCGAAAGCACCCCGTAGCGGGTAACCGCACCGGGATCGCTCGACCACGCGGAGCAGGCCGACGCCTATTAGCGTGGCTGCAAGATGATCACCGGAATCCCACGCTCGGTCCAGCTTTGGCAAGAATCGAAGTCGGCGTAGGCGTCTACTGGGCGCGGCCATAGGCGCGCCCGCTCGTCCGAGCTGGCCACGACGGCTCTCACCGGGCGGCGATCGGATCCGATCTGAATGTGGGTGTCGGGATTGGGCAGTAGGTTGCGATACCACTGCGGGTTTTCTGCCTGCCCAAGGGCAGAGGCAACGACGATGACATTGTTACGGTCGGTGATGTAAAGCAGTGGTGCGACGAAGTTCTTGCCGGACTTGCGGCTCCGGTGTTCGAGTAGCAGTGTCGGCACCGGTTTGCGGAATCCGGCGCCGAGTCGCAACTTGCAGCCGACTCGTCCGCCGGTGCGGTGATAGATCCATGGGTGCGCTCTGCCGATACCGCGAAACGGTGGGGAGGAGCGGCGAATCCAACTGGTCTGGGCGTGGCTTTGGTGGTCATGCGAAATCGCTTCACGACTCGAGAAACTGCAGGGCATCGTCCACAAACTGTGCGTGGTGCTGGAATATCCCGCCGTGGCCGGCGTCGGGATAGATGCGCAGCGTGGCGTTGGGCAGCCGATCAGCGAGGTCCAACGAGTTGCTGGTGGGCACCATCGTGTCGTCGTCACCGTTTGCGATCAGGACCGGATGGCCGATGCTCGTCAAGTCCGAAGGCTTTTGCGTGCCCCACGCATGGATGGCCTTGAGCTGGGAGCGGAACGCGCGCACTGTAATCGATTTGTCGCGATTGTCCTTCCGTTCCTTGAGCCGCTTCACGAACTGTCGCGCCGCTGATTTGCCGCTGTCGGTTCGCGTGAAGAACCGCAACTCCTTGGGATCCCTGAAAGTCAGTGTGGCCTTGATGCTCTCGCGGATCGTCCCGAAAGTAACCTTGCCGATGCCAACACCACCGGCCGGTCCGGTACCCGCGAGGATGATCTTGCGAACGAGCTGCGGTTCTTGCTGCGCGATCACCTGCGCGACGAAGCCGCCCAACGAGAATCCAAGGAGATCAACCTGATCGAACCCCAGGGCACGGACAAAGGCGATCGCATCGTCGGCCATGGTGGTCACGGTGTCCGGCGTCTGGCCTTCCGAAGCGCCGACACCGCGGTTGTCGAAAGTGACCACTGGATGCTTGGCGGCGATGCCGTCGACGACCCGTGGATCCCAGTTGTCTAAGACCGCGCCCAAGTGGTGCAGAAAGATCACCGGCACGCCGGCATCAGCACCGAGCCGCCGGTAGACAAAACGCGTTCCGCCCACATTGATGCTCTTCGTGGGCGCGTCCTGGTATGTCGCGCCGATGTCGCCGGCCTGTCCCTGGGGCACGCCGACTCCTTGTATACTGATCGGTGTACTTATAACCGACACTGTACATCGGTTAATGCGACACGTAAACTTATCGGTGTACTTTGGTTGCGGAGATGCACCGACATGGACCTCGACAACCTCCGCCAACGGCTAGCGAGCGCGCGATGACGCACCGGGCGAGCGCGCTCATCAGCGCACAGGAGTGGTTCTCCGCTGGGGAGAGGGTGGGCTACGACGCTGAGCGGCCGGGCATCAACCCACGTTCGCCGCTGCGCGCGTTCATACGGCGCGCTGCTGGGACGGGGGTCACGCGAACGTTCCTGCCTGGCTGGCCGGATGGTTCCTACGGTTGGGCGAAGGTGGAAGCTTTCTTGAGCTCGCGATTCCACTTCCCCCGCATCTACCTGGACTACATCGGCCACGGCGACTCCGACAAACCCCGGGATTACCCGTACTCGACCTTCGAGCGCGCGGATCTCGTCGAAGCCCTCTGGCACGCCGAGGGGATAGCGCAGACCGTCGTCGTTGCCTTCGACTACTCCTGCATCGTCAGCCTTGAGCTGCTGGCGCGGCGGATCGATCGCGAGCGGGCGGGAAACGATCAGCGGACCCGAATCACGGCTTGCCTGCTCGCCAACGGCGGCATCTTTGCCGACGGCCACACCCACGCCTGGTATACGACGCCGCTGCTCACATCGCCGCTCGGCGCGGCGATCACGCCGATCGGCCAGCGCTCATGGCGCATGTTCGCCCCATTCTTGCGCCCCGTCTTCTCGCGCGGATACCCATTAAGCGCCGCGGAGATGAAGGAGCTCCACGACGCGATCAGCCGGCGCGACGGCGTGCGCGTGCTGCCCGCCACGGCGGGCTTCGTGGACGAGCATCGCGAGCACGCAGCGCGCTGGGACCTGGCGCGGATCATTTCGGCGCTGGGCGATGAGGTCGCCTTTGGTGTGGTGGGCAGCGCCGAGGATCCATTCGAGGGAGAGCAACTGCGGCTCGCCCGAGAGCGGCTTGCGGATTCGGTGGAAATCACCGAGCTTGCGGGCGGCCACCTGACGACAGCGGAGCAGCCCGATCGGCTCGCCGAGGTTATTGCGGCCCTGCCCGAGCGTTCCTAAAGAGGGGGAACGCGGAAGCCGCCTAGGACTTCGGTGAGCAGGGCGGCGAACTCTACGGTGGTGCGGTCTCCGCCCGCGGGCCCCATCGCCTGGATGCCGATCGGGAGTCCGGTAGCTGTGGTGGTGATGGGCATGGTGGTGGCCGGGGTGCCGGCGATGTTGGCCAGCGCGTTCCATTTGAGTTGGTCCCAGTACGAGCGTGAGACGCCGTCGACGTCGATGGTGCGGCCCAACCGGTCGTGGTCCTTGTTGTGGTGGAGCGGCGCGGGGGTGGGCGTGACGGGCAGGAGCAGCACGTCGAACTCGTTGAAGAATCCGGCCCACCGGTCGCGCATTTCGTGGCGCGCCGCATCGGCGAACAACCACGCACGGTGGCTCTGTAGCGTCGCACGCAGGGCGTTGGCGGCTTCGCCCCGAGGATGCCAAACCGCGCGTAATCCGAGCGCGGCGGCGGAGGCTGGGCTGAGGGTGGACCGGTCGACAGCGAAGGCGCCGAACACCAGACTCTGGAAGATGTTGTGCGACACCGCCATATCGACCGGGATGGTGGCGGGCTGCTCAACGACGTGTGCGCCCGCGGCGCGCAGCGCGGCGACAGCATCATCCATGGCCCGACGCGCGTCGGCGTCAATTGGGCAATGCGGGTCCTCGGCCCAGACCGCGACCCGGAAGTCTTTGAGCGCGCCGGCTCGTGGCGGAGCGAGCGCATACGAGAATCCTCCGTCCGCCCGCATCGGCCCGACGGTCGCCTCCAGTGCGGGGATGATGTCGCGGGCACCGCGCACCTGCACGCCCGCGCAGGCCATGTCGGCTTGCCCCCATCGCCCGGGATTACCTGGTGCGCTGGGAATGTGCCCGACCAGAGGAACCGAGCGCCAGGTCGATTTGTGGCCGTACAGACCGCAGTAATGAGCCGGGATCCTGGTAGAGCCGCCGATCTCCGAGCCGTAGTCGAAGCTGGTCAGCCCGGCCGCGGTGGCGGCCGCCCCGCCGCCGGCCGAGCCGCCGGACGTGCGCGCGGCGTCCCATGGGTTGTTGGTGCGGCCGAAGACCGGATTGCTGGCCTGGACGTCCTGGTTGCCGGTGGGCATGTTTGTCTTGCCCATGATGATCGCGCCGGCCCGGCGCAACCGGGCGACCGCCTCGGCGTCCTGGGTGGGTACATAGTCGGCAAGGTCGCGGCGACCGCAGGTCGTGCGCATGCCGGCCGTCTCATAGCTGTCCTTGACGGTGATCGGCAACCCATGCAACGGGCCGAGTTCGTCGCCGCGGGCTCGTGCCGCATCGGATCGCTTGGCGACGCGTCGGGCGGCGTCGGGGTCAACGGTGACGATCGCGTTGAGCGACGCGTTGTACGTGTCGATTCGGGAAAGATACAGCTCGACTAACTCCGCGCTGGACACCTTCTTGGCGGCGAGCGCCGCGAGTTGAGCGGTCGCCGGTAGCCAGGCAATATCGTCTGAGGCCTTGGCGGACATGGCCATATCGACTTTCGGACTCAGTTACCCATCAACCGCGCGATACGTTCCCGCGCAGGGACATTCAGCGACGCGCGCACCTGACGGCTCATCTCGTCGGCCAGCACGTCCTCCTCGCCAGCCTCTATTCCGTCGAGCACCTGGCGGACCACATCGGCAGGATCGGACTTCGGCGCGTCGGCGAATCGACCCATGTCGGTATCGACCAGCCCCACGTAGACGCCCACCACCTGCACACCGCGCGGCGCCAGCTCGATACGCATCGACTCCGTCGCGCTCCACATCGCCGCCTTGGACACTCCATAGCTCATGCCAAGGGGAAGCCAGGCGAGTACCGAGGAAACGTTGACGATGGCACCGGATCTCTCGGCGATGCGGTCGGCGAACGCGGAGGCCAGCGCGAGCGGTCCGAACAGGTTCGTCTCCAGCTCGCCGCGAAGCGCGGATGTGTCCTTGTCGAGCACCGAGGACGCCCGGGAGATTCCGGCATTGTTGATCAGAATGCCGACATCGGTTGCTAAGTCGGCTGCCTCGGCGACCGACACCGCGTCGGTGACGTCGAGTTGGAGCGGAATCACGCGCGGATCGCTAACGTCGATTGCCAGCGGGTTGCGGGTAGCGGCATAGACCTTTGCCACTTTGCGACCGAGAAGCTGAGCGACGTATTCGCGGCCCATGCCGCGGTTGGCGCCGGTGACGAGCACGGTCCGCTCGGCTAGTGAAGTCATGAGACCTCCTGCAGTAAACCGATTGGTGTACTTTGTGCTTTGACGGTACACGCGCTAAGGGGTGTTGTAAACAGGTCGGTATACTCAGCACTATGCCGCCGGTCACCAGAACAACGGAACCCCCCAGGCGCGGGGGCCGCGGCGCTCGTCAGCGTATCTTGAAGGCGGCTGCAGAGCTGTTCTACTGCGAGGGCATCAACGCCACCGGGGTCGAACTGATCGCGAACAAGGCTTCGGTATCCAAGCGGACTCTCTACCAACACTTTCCGAGTAAGTCCGCGTTGGTGGAGGAGTACCTGCGCGGGCTCCGGCAAGCCGCCGGCGAGGCCGACAAGATGCCCAAGGCATCCAACGCGACACCACGCGAGCGGCTGCTCGCATTGTTCGATCGTCCAAACAGGGGCGATGGGCGGATGCGAGGTTGTCCATTCCACAACGCGGCGGTCGAGGCGGCCGGGGAGATGCCCGGAGTCGAGCGGATCGTCCACTCGCACAAACGCGACTACATCAAAGGCCTCGCCCGGCTGGCCCGAGAAGCCGGCGCAGCGCATCCGCGCAGCCTGGGCAATCAACTCGCCGTGCTGTTCGAGGGCGCGGCCGCACTGTCCACCTCCCTCGACGATGCCGGCCCCTGGGCGCACGCCCGAGCGGCAGCGGAGGTCCTGATTGATCAGGCAACGGCCCGTCCGGTCTGAACTCGTCATCGCAATGGATGGGGATTCGTCCACGCTCACGTTGTGAGATGGCCGGCGGCCAGGGTTTAGGATCGCCGAATGTCCGTTGCGCTGCTTCGGGAAATGTTCGATCGGATGGTCGTCGCCAAAAACGCGGAGCTGATCGAGCACTACTACGACCCAGACTTCCTGATGTACTCCGACGGGCTGAGCCAGAGCTTCGCAAAATTCCGCGATAGCCACCGCAAGCTCTACGCCACGGCGATCAGCTACGCGGTCGAATACGACGAGCACGCATGGGTAGAGGCCCCAGACAAGGTTGCCGGGCGGGTGTGGATCACCACGTCGCGACCTGGCGAGGAGCCGACCCGCATCGAGGTGGTACTCATTGCCGCCTACCGCAACGGCCGAATTCACCGGATCTGGGAGACGACGTGGCCGAGTTGGCGCAACGTGGCCGCCCTCGACGATTACTGAGACGACTACTGATCGGCTGGCGATGCGAAACCAGCTGAGAGCAGGGGCCGCGACGTTATTATTCTGTGATCCTATGCTTCAGCGATTTCCAGCTACCCGTAAGTAACTGCACGCTAGAGTGGGCGACATCCGGAAGGCGGCAACGGGGCCGCGTCGAAGGGGGAGCGGCGATGAGTGCTCGGAGACCCACTCGAAGCAGCGGGGCTACCCAGATTCCAGACGTCCTACCGCCTAGCCGCACCTTGACCGTCCGTGCGGCGGACGGCACCCCGTTACACACCCAGGTGTTCGGGCCGCCTCACGGCTATCCGATTGTGCTGACGCACGGTTTCGTCTGCGCCATCCGGGCCTGGGCATACCAAATCGCCGACCTGGCCGGCGACTACCGGGTGATCGCCTTCGACCATCGCGGCCACGGTCGAAGCGGTGTCCCACGGCGTGGCGCCTACAGCCTCAATCACCTTGCGGCCGACCTCGATTCGGTGTTGGACGCTACGTTGGCCCCGCGCGAGCGTGCGGTGGTCGCTGGGCACTCGATGGGCGGCATTACCATTGCCGCCTGGTCGGACCGCTACCGCCACAAAGTCCGCCGCCGCACGGACGCCGTCGCGCTGATCAACACCACCACCGGCGACCTGGTGCGCAAGGTGAAACTGCTGTCGGTGCCACGCGAGTTGTCCCCGGTTCGGGTGCTGGCCGGCCGGAGCCTGGTCAACACGTTCGGCGGGTTTCCACTCCCCGGCGCGGCCAGGGCCTTAAGCCGGCACGTGATCTCCATGTTGGCGGTCGCCGCCGACGCGGACCCCAGCGCCACGAGACTGGTCTATGAGTTGTTCACCCAGACGTCTGCCGCGGGGCGCGGCGGCTGCGCGAAGATGCTCGTCGAGGAGGTGGGGTCGGCGCACCTCAACCTGGATGGTCTGACGGTGCCAACCCTGGTGATCGGCGGCGTACGTGATCGACTAACGCCGATCAGCCAGTCCCGCAGGATTGCCCGCACCGCGCCCAATGTTGTCGGCCTCGTCGAACTGCCCGGCGGCCACTGCTCGATGCTGGAACGGCACCAAGAGGTGAACAGCCACCTGCGGGCGCTGGCCGAATCGGTGACCCGGCACGTCCGGGACCGGCGGATCAGCTCATAGCAGGGCGGCGATCTCGGCGGCGGCACGCTGACCGGATCTGACGGCGCCGTCGAAATACCCGGTCCATTCGTCCGCGGTCTCGGTGCCCGCCCAGTGGATCGGACCGACCGGCTCACGTAACCAGTGACCGTATTTCGTCCACGACCCCGGCGGTACCGCCGCGGTCGGACCACCCGGCGCGAATTCCTCTGTACCCCAACGATAGTCAACATAATCAAGGGGGTCGAGCGCTTCGTCGCCGAACAGCGACGCAAAGCAGCGCAATGTATCGCGGCGGCGCTCTTCGATGGGTAGCGAGTCGAACCCGCGAGCATCGACGAACCCCATCAGAATGCCTGGCCCGTCGGCGTGCGGACTGACGTCGAAGGTGATGAACACCGGCGCCTCATCGGACAGCGCCTGGCCGGAATACCCGCTGGCCCGCCAGAACGGCGTCGAATAGGCCGCGTAGGCCTTGCTCAGCCGGCCCTGCGGCCAATGGTGGGCGAGCTGCTGATATTCCGGCGGCAGCGGGGGATCGAACTCGATGGCCACGCGATGGGCCGGTGGAATGGCGACGATGACGAACCCGGCCTCGGCCTGACCTTGATCGGACGTGACCGTCACACCCGCTCCGTGCCGGTCGATGCGACGCACCGCGGCGTTGAGCAGGACGCGTGCGCCGAGTTGGGCGGCGGCCGCCTGGGCGATCTGCTGTGTCCCTCCCGGCACACGGTCCTGCTGGGCACCATTTTTGACGTCGAGCAGCCGGTCCAGGCCGCCGGCCGCGCGTACGTAGCGGGCGGCGTGCAGCATCGAGACATCGTCGGGCTCACAACCCCAGGTCACCCGGGTCATGATGGCCATCAGGTTCCGCGAGGACGATGTGGCGCGCACCAAGCGCAACCACTCCCCGAGCGACACGTCGTCGAGTTCACGCGCGCGCCGCGCATCCCAGGGGGCGGCCACCGGAACGCCGCGGGCAATTCGCTCGAATTGCCAACGCAACCGGCCGATGTCGATGAGCCCGGTCAGCGACAGCTTGGGGATGGTGCCACGATAGCTGCGTGCCGATCCCCGCCACTGGATGACGTTTCGGCCGTCGCGGTGGGTCGGGGTTGTCGGGATCCCCAGCTCGGTGGCCAACGCCAGCACGGCGTCTTGGGTCGGGCCGATGAACGAGCCGCCCATATCCGCGGGCACCCCTGCCACGCGAGCGGTTAACGAGCGGCCGCCCACCCGATCGCGGCCTTCGAACACCAGCACCTCGTGACCCTGTCGCGTCAGCTCGCGGGCCGCGGCCAGCCCGGCGAAGCCAGCGCCCACCACGACAACATCGACAGTCCACGGTGGGTTTGTCACCGCTCTAGTCAACCGCATTTCGGCGGTTCCGGTCGGCTATTCCGGCTGCCGTCGTTTTCGGGCCGTTTCCCGGCCGGCGCCCAGGAACCCTGGACTCGCGAATGCGGATAGCCTCACCGGTGCCGAAGTAAGCCTGAAGCGCCTAGGGCGCCACCGTAGACCAGTCGGCGAACCCCGATGGGTCGTGGCGGCCCAGCGCCCCGTGTTCAAACAGACCCCAGCCCTGCACTGGATTCCCGTCGCCGTCGCGGCATAGCGCGCGACCGACGTGGTCGATGACGCCGAAGCCGGCCCGCGCGATGATCGTCGGATCGGTCATGTCGTAGGTTCTTCGCTCGACGAACTTCTCGCCCTTCCACATGCCATGTGACCAGTCCGAGTCACCCCCGTAGCCGCCACCGACATGGGTCGGCACCGCCAGTTTGGACTCCACGTCGAAGTGCACCGGCGCGCCGTCGGGGGTGCTTGCCTCGATCGTCGCCCCGGTCGGGATGCGGGTGCCGGAGCGGTAGTGGATCCGCACCCGCGGCCAGCCCAGCTGCTCGACGTGGCCGTCACGCCAGATCCGGGTGCAGTCGTTGAGCGAGCGGAACCCGTCGGGTTCTTCCTGGATGATCAGCACGACGGCGAAGTCGTCGAAGGCCAACGGCACATACAGCCACCACATGCCCTCGAAGGGTGGGTCGGCGGGCCGGCCCGCCGGTTCTGGTTCCCCCACCGGCCGGATGCCCCAGGACCGGTCCCGGCTGCCGAGCCAGGTCGCCGGATCGACGGCGATCCGTTCGCCGTCGACGACGATGCGGCCGCTCCAGGTGCCCAGCTGCGCGAAGCGCTGCGCATCCAGGGTCACCCGGTTGCCGGAGCGCAAGACGTGCGGCTGTTCCTGGACGACGTCGAACAGGCCCTCCCAGGTGAGATCGGCCGCCACACCTTCGGTTTCGTCGAGCACGATACGCAGTTTTCGCAGCGGCTCGACGACCTCCACCCGGTAACCGTTGACGTGCTGGTGTAGCCGGTCGGAGTCGATGGCATCCGAAAGATGCACCGCGGTCTGTATGTCCGCACGCCTGATCAGCACGAACGCGTCTTTCACGCCCAGGTTGGGGTAGTAGCCGATACCGGTGATCAGAAAGATGTTCCCGGTGCGGTCGTGGGCGTTGAAGTAGGAGCGGTCGTAGAAGTTGCGGTCGGAGGAGCCCGGCCAGGCGATCGGCTGGGGAAGCTGATGTAGCGGGTACTCGTCGAGTGGGCCTAGCATTTGCGGCATTAGTGCTCCTCTCCAAGAAGATGCTTCATCAAGCCGGCGTGATAGAACAGCGACTCCACATCGTCGGGCTTCTCGATCTCGCCGAAGTGCACTCGCCGCGCACCGGTGCGCATGAACACGCATGCCCACATGACCCCGGAGTACACGTAAAACCAGTGCAGGTCACCAAGTTCCACGCCGGTAAGCGCCTGGTAGGTGGCGCGCACATCGTCCTCACGCATCACCTCCGGCAAACCCGGCAGCGTCGCCAAACCGGCAAGCTCCTGAAATACCCTGTGCGCAAATATCATCCACGCGACGTCGAGTTCCCGTGGACCCAGCGCCACCATTTCCCAGTCCAGCACCGCCACCGGCTGAAAGTCTCGGTACAAGACGTTGCCCACCCGCGCGTCCCCCCACAGCAACACCGGCTCGCGCGCGGCAGCGTCGTCCGGCCAGTGGCTTTGCAGCCACTCGAAAGTCCGTTCCAGTAGTGGGGATCGACCGATGCCTTCCACCGCGAAGTCGTACCAGGACCGTACCCAGTTGAAGTGCCGGTGCAGCGTGGTATCGCTGGTGCGGCCCTGGGTGAGGAAGCTAAACGTGTTCTGGGCGTTAGGGATTGAATGTAGTGTGGCCAACGCTGCGACGGTGGCGTCCTGCAGTTGGCGCTGGCGCTCGGCGGGCGCGTCGGCGAACCAGTTGTCACCGAACGTGTACGGCATGACGTCGGGCGGCACCACGCCCTCGACGTAGTCCATCAGAAAGAACGGAGTTCCCAGCACGTCGCCGGTGGTCTCGATCCAGCGCACCCGCGGGACGGGAACGTCGGTCAGCTCTCCGACCAGCCGGATCACTTCGAATTGGTGGTCAAGCCGATACGTCGGGAACACCGGCACGTCCTCGGCGGCCGGCGCCACCCGCGCCACCAGCTTCTGCTGGATCGATCGCCCATCTTGTTGCCACCGCGCGGTCAAGATGATGGTTTCCGACGACATGCCGGTGGAGTCCACGCCACTTTCCACGGTCACCTCGGGTGCCGCCCCACCGGGCAACACGCTCGACAGCCAGCGCGATATCACCGCCGGCAGGGTGGTCACGTCGCGGCTCGAGCGCTGGAGTCGGTCGATGGCTCCGATTGCCGGTTCGTTGGCCACAAGCGCCTCCCTGGTGCGGCAATTACGCTACTTTAGGTAGCGTTATGAAAGCAGACCTGCCCTCCCTTGACAAGGCCCCCGGCGCCGGGCGGCCGCGTGATCCGCGCATCGACTCGGCGATCCTGTCGGCGACGGCGGAACTGCTTGTGCAGATCGGGTATTCGAACCTCAGCTTGGCCGCGGTCGCCGAACGCGCCGGCACCACCAAATCGGCGTTGTACCGGCGGTGGTCGAGCAAGGCCGAACTAGTGCACGAGGCCGCGTTTCCCGCCGCGCCCACCGCGCTGCAGGCTGCGGCCGGTGATATCGCCGCCGACATCCGAATGATGATCGCGGCCACCCGCGATGTGTTCACCACCCCGGTGGTGCGGGCCGCGTTACCCGGTCTGGTAGCCGATATGACCGCAGACGCTGAACTCAACGCCCGGGTGCTGGCGCGTTTTGCCGACTTATTCGCCGCTGTGCGCATGCGCCTGCGCGAGGCCGTCGACCGCGGCGAGGCGCATCCCGACGTGGACCCGGACCGGTTGATCGAGCTGATCGGGGGCGCCACCATGCTGCGGATGCTGCTGTACCCGGACGACATGCTGGACGACGCGTGGGTGGACCAGACCACCGCGATCGTCGTGCGAGGGGTCCACCGCGCCGCTCCTGGCGGCAGTGTCGTCTGACGTGCCAGTATGAACCAAGCCAGGTTGAACCAACCCCCAGGCCGCAATGGCGGCTGGCAACCGGTCGAGTGGTGTGCGTATGCCCGGTACTAAGCCCGGTAGTGACAAACCGACAGGGCGCGTCGTCGTCGTGATCGTGCTCTTGATGCTTGCTGGCGCTGCCCTGCGCGGCCACCTGCCGGCCGACGACGGTGCACCGCTCGCGGCGGCCTGCGGCAGCCGGGCGGCGCTGATGTTCATTGTCGCCGCACTTGCCGCGACGCTCGCGCTGATAGCGCTCGCCATCATCACCCGGTTGCGACATCCGCTCCCGGTGGCGCCCAGCGCGGGGGAGCTCTCGGCAATGCTTGGCGGTGCAGCAGGGCGTCCGAACTGGCGTGTGCTGTTGCTCGGACTCGGGACAATCCTGGCCTGGCTGCTGATTGCGATACTGCTGGCACGGTTGTTCGTGCCCGATGATGTCGGTCCTGCTGCGCCCATACCGGATTCAACCGCTACGCCGGATGCTTCCAGCACCACGCCGTCGCGCCCGCAACCGCCGCAAGACAACAATGACGACGTGCTCGGCATTCTCTTTGCCAGCACAATCGGCCTGTTCTTGATGGTCGTCGCGGGGTCGCTGATTACCTCGCGACGACAGCGCAAGTCGGCACCGGCTCGTATCAGTGGCGATCGCATCGAGTCTCCGGCGCCCTCGGCGCGTTCGGAATCACTGGCGCGTGCCGCCGAGATCGGACTGGCCGAGATGGCCGACCTCCGCCGCGAACCACGGGAGGCGATAATTGCGTGTTACGTGGCGATGGAGCGTGAACTGTCGCATGTTCCCGGTGTTGCCCCTCAGGACTTCGACACCCCGACCGAGGTGCTGGCCCGAGCCGTCGAACACCGTGCGCTCCATGGTGCTAGTGCCGCCGCGTTGGTGAGCCTGTTCGCCGAGGCGCGTTTTAGCCCGCACGTGATGAACGAGGAGCACCGTGAGGTGGCGATGCGTTTGCTTCGACTGGTTCTTGACGAACTGAGCACTCGGACCGCTATATGAAAAGGCTTATCGCCCTGGGGATTTTCCTCATCGTGGGGATTGAGCTGCTGGCGCTGATACTGCACGACCGTCGGCTCGTGCTCGCCGGGTCGGGGCTCGCCCTGGCTCTGGTGCTGCTCAACGTCCGCCGGATGCTGGGCAACCGGGACGAACTCACGGCTGCGCCGGACTCCGACGATCTGGGGGAGGGGTTGCGCCGGTGGCTCTCCAACACCGAGACGACGATCCGGTGGTCGGAGTCCACTCGAGCCGACTGGGACCGGCATTTGCGTCCGATGCTCGCACGACGGTTCGAAATCGCCACCGGCCATAGACAGGCCAAAGACCCGGTTGCCTTTGCTGCCACCGGCCGAATGCTTTTCGGCGACGAATTGTGGGAATGGGTCAACCCGAACAATGTGACGCACACCGGCGACCGTCAACCAGGCCCCGGCCGTGCGGCACTGGAAGAAATTCTGCAGAAGTTAGAACAGGTATGACTCAACGATGATTATGCCGGCCGCGACGACCACCGCCCACTGCGAGGCGGTGCTCGACGAAATCGAACGTGTGGTGGTGGGGAAGCGCTCTGCACTGACACTCATCCTCACCGCCGTGCTCGCCCGTGGCCACGTGCTCATCGAAGATCTCCCCGGCCTCGGCAAGACGCTGATCGCGCGATCCTTCGCCGCCGCGTTGGGGCTCGATTTCACCCGAGTGCAATTCACGCCTGATTTGCTGCCGGCCGATCTGCTCGGCTCGACCATCTATGACATGCAGTCCGGTCGTTTCGAATTCCGGGCCGGGCCTATTTTCACCAACCTGTTGCTCGCCGACGAGATCAACCGGACGCCGCCGAAGACGCAAGCGGCACTGTTGGAGGCAATGGCCGAGGGCCAGGTGAGCATCGATGGCCAAACCCATAAACTGGCAATGCCATTCATCGTTCTGGCGACCGACAATCCGATCGAATACGAGGGCACATATCCACTGCCGGAGGCGCAACTGGATCGGTTCGCGATCCGGTTGGAACTGCGCTACCTCTCCGAGCGAGACGAGACCTCGATGCTGCGCCGTCGCCTGGAACGCGGTTCTGCGGATCCGACGGTGAATCAGGTGGTGGACTGCCACGATCTGTTGGCCATGCGTGAATCGGTCGAGCAGGTCACCGTGCACGAGGACGTCTTGCACTATGTGGTGTCGTTGGCCAACGCTACCCGGCACCATCCGCAGGTGGCCGTCGGCGCCAGCCCGCGAGCCGAACTCGACCTGGTCCAGCTCTCCCGTGCCCGCGCTCTGTTGCTCGGCCGGGACTACGTCATACCCGAAGATGTCAAGGAACTTGCGACCGCGGCCGTCGCGCATCGGATCACATTGCGCCCGGAGATGTGGGTGCGCAAGATTGCAGGCGCTGATGTGGTCTCAGAGCTGTTGCGGCGTCTGCCTGTTCCCCGAATTAGTGGAACGTAGCGGGTTGGCTGGATGAACTACGGCGCGATGTGATCCAAACGTGTGAAGTCGAGTTGCGCTGGCGTGCATCACAACTGACGCTGGCGATTGCCACCTGTGCCGGAGTTGCGCTAGCCGCAGCGGTCGTCGCTGGTCGTTGGCAGCTGATTGCGTTCGCGGCGCCGCTGCTCGGCGTGTTGTGCTCGATCAGCTGGCAGCGTCCGGTCCCGGTGATTCAGGTGCACGGTGACCCGGATTCGCAGCGATGTTTCGAGAACGAACATGTGCGAGTGACCGTGTGGGTCACAACGGAATCCGTGGACGCCGCGGTCGAACTCACGGTATCGGCGTTGGCGGGAATACAGTTCGAAGCTCTGGAATCCGTGTCACGCCGGACGACAACGGTTTCCGCGGTGGCGCAACGCTGGGGGCGCTATCCTATCCGGGCCCGGGTCGCCGTCGTCGCACGCGGTGGGTTGTTGATGGGAGCCGGAACCGTCGACGCCGCCGAAATCGTCGTGTTTCCGCTGACACCGCCGCAGTCGACGCCACTGCCGCAGACCGAATTGCTCGACCGCCTGGGAGCTCATCTCACCCGGCACGTCGGGCCGGGTGTCGAATACGCCGACATTCGCCCATATGTCCCGGGCGACCAGCTACGTGCCGTGAACTGGGTGGTAAGCGCGCGCCGTGGCCGACTGCACGTGACAAGGCGGTTGACCGACCGGGCCGCTGACGTGGTGGTGTTGATCGACATGTATCGACAGCCGGCGGGTCCGGCGACCGAGGCCACCGAACGAGTCGTGCGGGGTGCTGCTCAGGTGGTGCAAACCGCGCTGCGAAACGGTGACCGTGCTGGGATCGTTGCGCTGGGCGGCAATCGGCCGCGATGGCTGGGCGCCGACATCGGGCAGCGCCAGTTCTATCGGGTGCTCGACACCGTGCTCGGCGCCGGGGAAGGGTTCGAAAACACCACCGGGACGCTGGCTCCGCGCGCAGCTGTTCCCGCAGGAGCGGTTGTCATTGCGTTTTCCACGCTGCTGGATAGCGAGTTCGCGCTGGCGTTGATCGACCTGCGTAAACGCGGCCACGTCGTGGTTGCTGTCGACGTTCTTGATAGCTGTCCGCTCCAGGACCAACTGGATCCCCTGGTGGTCCGGATGTGGGCGCTGCAGCGCTCCGCGATGTATCGCGACATGGCCACCATCGGGGTCGACGTGCTGTCCTGGCCGGCGGATCACTCGCTTCAGCAGTCGATGGGTGCGTTGCCCAATCGCCGTCGTCGCGGACGGGGCAGAGCTAGCCGGGCGAGGCTGCCATGACCTCGTTTGCGCACCCGGGTACTCGTGGGCTCTCCACGGTGTTCGGACTGATGATGGTGGGGTCGGCCGCTGTGGGATCGCACGGGCTGGCTGTTGTCGTGGGGCTTGCCGCGGTGATTGCGGTAGGGGTGGCGGCGGTGTTTCGCCTGGCGGCAACGCTTGCCGTGGTGTTGTCGGTGGTGATGATCGTGGTGTCCGGCCCGACGCATGTGCTTGCCGCATTGTCGGGGTTTTGCGCCGCCGTCTACCTGGTGTGCCGATACGGGGCCGGTGTTGTCGCCGGGAGCTGGCCGACGACCGTTGCCGCCGTTGGTTTCACGTTCGCTGGGTTGGCTGCGACGTCGTTCCCGCTGCAAGTGCCATGGCTGCCGTTGGCGGCACCGTTGGCCGTGTTGGCTACCTACGTGCTGGCCACCCGTCCGTTCTCGAGGTGAACCGCCGGCTGGCCGGTCGGGCCGGTGCGCGCTGTTGACAATCGGTTATCAATCGATAACATGGAGGGTATGTTATCAACTGATAACCGAGCCGAGCTCGGAGACATCCTTACCGACATCGGGGATTACCTCGACGACAATCCACCGGCGCTAAGCCTGCCGCCGGCCGCCTACACCTCATCGGAGCTGTGGCAGCTGGAGCGGGAACGGATCTTCAACCGGTCCTGGATGCTTGTCGCGCATGTCGACCAACTCGCCAAGACCGGTGACTACGTCACCGTGTCCGTCGCAGGGGAGCCGGTCATGGTGGTGCGGGACGTCGACGGGCAGCTGCACGCTCTTTCGCCGATCTGCCGGCACCGGTTGATGCTGATGGTGGAACCCGGTGCGGGGCGCATCGACACGTTGACCTGCCAATACCACCTGTGGCGCTATGGGCTGGATGGCCGGTTGCGCGGAGCGCCCCATATGGCCGCCAACTTAGACTTCAACCGTAGGGAGTGCCGGCTTCCGCAGTTCGCCGTGGCCACCTGGAATGGATTGGTGTGGATCAACCTGGATGCCGATGCCGAACCAATCGCGGTGCATCTGGACCTGACTGACGACGAATTCGCCGGCTATCGGCTCGGTGAGATGGTGCAGGTCGAGTCGTGGTCGCATGAGTGGCGAGCTAATTGGAAGGTGGCGGCGGAAAATGGTCATGAGAACTACCACGTGCTCGGCCTGCATCGCCAAACCCTGGAGCCGTTCGTTCCTGGTGGGGGCGATCTGGACGTTCGGCAGTATTCGCGGTGGGCGTTGCGCCTCAGGGTTCCCTTCACCGTTCCAGTAGAAGCGAAGTCGTTGCAGCTCAACGAGGTTCAGAAAAGTAATCTGGTCGTGTTGTGGACGTTTCCGAACAGCGCGCTGGCCATAGCGGGCGAGCGGGTGGTGTGGTTCGGCTTTATTCCGCAAAGCATCGACCGGGTGCAGGTGCTCGGCGGCGTGCTCACCACCCCCGAGTTAGCCGCCGATGCGGCAGCAACAGCCCAGACGTCGCAGTTCGTGATGGCGATGATCAATGACGAGGACCGGCTCGGACTAGAGGCCGTGCAGGTTGGGGCGGGCTCGCGATTCGCCGAACGGGGTCACCTTAGCTCGAAAGAATGGCCCGGCATGCTCGCGTTCTACCGGAACCTCGCCATGGCGCTGGTTGGCGACCACCCAGGTGCCAGCTAGCCTTGCCGGCATGCCGAGGCAGGCCGGCCGCTGGAGCCCAACGGCACTCCGCATCCTGGGGGCCGCCGCCGAGCTCATCGCTGTGCGGGGTTACAGCTCCACCTCGACGCGAGACATTGCCGCAGCCGTCGGGGTGGAGCAGCCGGCCATCTACAAACACTTCTCGGCCAAACGCGATATCCTTGCGGCCCTGGTGCGGCTCGCCGTGGAGTGGCCGCTTGAGCTGTTCGGTCACATCACCGCGATGCCGGTTCCGGCGGTGGTCAAGCTGCACCGCTGGCTGACGGAATCCCTGGACCACCTGCATGCTTCGCCCTATGTGCTGGTTTCCATCCTCATCACCCCGGACCTGCATCAGGAATCCTTCGTCGCGGAGCGGGAGCTAGTCGCGGAGATGGAACGCGCGCTGGTTGGCCTGATCGAGACCGGCCAAGGCGAAGGTGATGTGCGCGCAATGCATCCGTTATCGGCTGCCAGGCTGGTGCAGGCGTTGTTCGACGCCCTGGCGCTGCCGGAATTCGCGGTCAGCCCGGACGAGATCGTCGAGTTCGCGATGACGGCGCTGTTGTCGGACCCTGATCGGCTAGCCGAGATCCGTGCAGCAGCAGATGCTTTGGAGATCCAGACCGCACCCCCCGACCGCGGGCTCTAGGCCTGCGCAAACGAGGCGGCCGAGGGTGGCGTGCTTCTGACGGGAAACAGAATTTTCACGAAATCGCCGTTATTCGTCGCGCCGTTTTCCTACAGTTTGTTCTACGAGTACAGAGACGTGCACCGTTGCCTGAGTCATTGGCCGGGACGTCCTGTAGGGGAAGGGGCTGGGCTGATGAATTATTCGGTGTTGCCGCCGGAGATTAATTCGTTGCGGATGTTTACCGGTGCGGGGTCTGCGCCGATGCTTGCGGCATCGGTGGCTTGGGATGGTTTGGCCGCGGAGTTGGCGGTGGCGGCGTCCTCGTTTGGGTCGGTGACTTCGGGGTTGGCGGGTCAGTCCTGGCAGGGTGCGGCGGCGGCGGCGATGGCCGCGGCGGCGGCGCCGTATGCGGGGTGGTTGGCTGCTGCGGCGGCGCGGGCCGCTGGCGCGTCGGCTCAGGCCAAGGCGGTGGCCAGTGCGTTTGAGGCGGCGCGGGCGGCGACGGTGCATCCGATGCTGGTGGCGGCCAACCGTAATGCGTTTGTGCAGTTGGTGTTGTCGAATCTGTTTGGGCAGAATGCGCCGGCGATCGCGGCCGCTGAGGCGATGTATGAACAGATGTGGGCCGCCGATGTGGCCGCGATGGTGGGCTATCACGGCGGGGCATCGGCGGCCGCGGCGGCGTTGCCATCGTGGCAGCAGGCATTGCGGGGCCTGCCGGGGTTGGGTCAGGTGGCCAGCGCGATTTCCGGCGGCGCGGCTAGCATGTTTGCCGCTCCGGCGGCTGCGACAGCGGCTGTCACCCCGCCGGCGCTGAACACGGGTCTGGGGAATATCGGCAGCTGGAACCTGGGTGGCGGAAACGTCGGCTTGTTGAACTTGGGCAGCGGGAACTTTGGCAGCCTGAACCTGGGTGGCGGCAACACCGGCAATGCCAACCTGGGCGGAGGAAACTGGGGCTTTGCCAACCTGGGGAGCGGCAACATTGGTAACACCAACTTCGGCAACGGCAACCAAGGCAATCTCAACTTTGGCAGCGGGAACCTCCTCGGCAACGGAAACCTCGGTTTCGGAAACGCCTTCGGTGACGGAAACCTGGGTAGCGGCAACGTCGGTAGTACAAACCTCGGTAGCGGGAACTTTGGTTCGTTCAACGTGGGTAGCGGCAACATGGGGATGAGCAATATCGGGTTCGGCAACCTCGGTAACAACAACCTGGGCTTTGGGAACAACGGCAATAACAACATCGGTTTTGGGCTCACCGGTGACAATCTGGTGGGCATTGGTGCGTTGAACTCGGGAATCGGGAACATGGGTTTCGGGAACTCTGGGAACAACAACATTGGCTTCTTCAACTCCGGCAATGGCAACGTGGGCTTCTTTAACTCCGGGGACGGCAACACCGGCTTCGGCAACGCGGGCGATGTCAACACCGGCTTCTGGAACGGGGGACCCTTCAACACCGGTTTTGGGAACGGTGGTAACACAAACTTCGGTTTTGGTAACGCGGGCTTCCAGAACATGGGCCATGGAAACGCAGGTGGTGTCAACGTGGGCTCCGGAAACGCGGGCTTGGCCAACACCGGCGATTTCAACTCGGGCGGTGTGGTCAGCGGGATCGGTGGAAACACTGGCTCGTTCAACTCGGGCAATCTGAACACCGGCTTCGGAAATGCCGGCGATCTCAACACAGGCCTATTCAACTCGGGTGACGTCAACACCGGCATCGGCAGCACGGTCGATCAGCCTGGTTCGGTCTCGGGCTTCGGTAACACCGGCACCAGCGTCTCGGGCTTCAATAATTCGGGTAACCTTACCTCGGGCTTCGGGAACATGAACTCGAACGTCTTCGACTCCACCTCAGGCTTCCAGAATATTGGCGACGCGAATGTCGGCTTCTTTAACTCGGGCAACTCCAACGAGGGCTTCTTCAACACGGGCATGTTTAACAACGGCATCTACAACTCGGGCGTGGCCAGCACCGGCATCGCAAACTCCGGTAATGCCAGCTCCGGTGTCGCCAACTCAGGTGACAACTCCTCGGGTGCCTTCAACCAGGGCGATAACCAGGCCGGGTTCTTCGGCCAGCCGTAACGCCTACCGAGCCCGACGTTGCTGGGGGCGATTAGCCGGCACGATGAGGTACCGCGGCGGCAATGTGGCAGGAGTCGCGGTGACCAGGGTGGCGATCGGTGGGCCCGAATTTTTCGCAATGTACAAGTGTTTTGACAAATCGCCGATATTGGTGCCGTGATTTCCCTACAGTTTGTTCTTACGGGTGGAGTAGTTGTTCTTACGGGTGGAGTAGCGTGCGCGAACGCCTGTGTCATCGGCGTCGCGCGCTGGGGAAGGGGCTGGGCTGATGAATTATTCGGTGTTGCCGCCGGAGATTAATTCGTTGCGGATGTTTACCGGTGCGGGGTCTGCGCCGATGCTTGCGGCATCGGTGGCTTGGGATGGTTTGGCCGCGGAGTTGGCGGTGGCGGCGTCCTCGTTTGGGTCGGTGACTTCGGGGTTGGCGGGTCAGTCCTGGCAGGGTGCGGCGGCGGCGGCGATGGCCGCGGCGGCGGCGCCGTATGCGGGGTGGTTGGCTGCTGCGGCGGCGCGGGCCGCTGGCGCGTCGGCTCAGGCCAAGGCGGTGGCCAGTGCGTTTGAGGCGGCGCGGGCGGCGACGGTGCATCCGATGCTGGTGGCGGCCAACCGTAATGCGTTTGTGCAGTTGGTGTTGTCGAATCTGTTTGGGCAGAATGCGCCGGCGATCGCGGCCGCTGAGGCGATGTATGAACAGATGTGGGCCGCCGATGTGGCCGCGATGGTGGGCTATCACGGCGGGGCATCGGCGGCCGCGGCGCAGCTGTCGTCGTGGTCAATTGGTCTGCAGCAGGCGTTGCCAGCTGCGCCATCGGCGCTGGCCGCCGCGATCGGCCTCGGCAACATCGGCGTCGGGAACCTGGGCGGCGGGAACACCGGTGACTACAATCTGGGCAGCGGAAATTCCGGCAACGCCAACGTAGGTAGCGGAAACTCCGGCAACGCCAATGTGGGCAGCGGAAATGACGGTGCCACGAATTTGGGCAGCGGAAATATCGGCAACACCAATCTCGGCAGCGGAAACGTTGGCAATGTCAATCTGGGCAGCGGAAACCGAGGCTTTGGAAACCTCGGCAACGGAAACTTTGGCAGTGGGAACCTGGGCAGTGGAAACACCGGAAGTACCAACTTCGGCGACGGAAATCTCGGTTCCTTCAACTTGGGCAGTGGAAACATCGGCTCCTCCAACATCGGTTTCGGAAACAACGGCGACAATAACCTCGGCCTCGGGAACAATGGCAACAACAACATCGGTTTTGGGCTCACCGGCGACAACTTGGTGGGCATTGGCGCGCTGAACTCGGGCATCGGGAATCTAGGTTTCGGGAACTCGGGTAACAACAACATCGGCTTCTTCAACTCTGGCAACAACAACGTGGGCTTCTTCAATTCGGGCAACAACAACTTCGGTTTTGGAAACGCGGGCGACATCAACACGGGCTTCGGAAACGCCGGCGACACCAACACGGGCTTCGGAAACGCCGGCTTCTTCAATATGGGCATCGGGAACGCGGGCAACGAAGACATGGGCGTCGGGAACGGCGGTTCCTTTAACGTGGGCGTTGGCAATGCGGGCAACCAAAGTGTGGGCTTTGGCAACGCGGGCACCCTAAACGTGGGCTTCGCAAACGCGGGCAGTATCAATACGGGATTCGCGAACTCGGGCAGCATCAATACGGGCGGTTTCGACTCGGGCGACCGGAACACCGGGTTTGGAAGCTCGGTCGACCAATCCGTTTCGAGCTCGGGCTTCGGCAACACCGGCATGAATTCCTCAGGCTTCTTTAACACGGGCAATGTTTCGGCTGGCTATGGGAACAACGGTGACGTTCAGTCGGGCATCAATAACACCAACTCCGGCGGCTTCAACGTCGGCTTCTATAACTCGGGTGCCGGCACCGTGGGCATCGCAAACTCTGGCCTGCAGACCACAGGCATTGCGAACTCGGGCACCCTCAACACGGGTGTGGCGAACACGGGTGACCACAGCTCGGGGGGCTTCAATCAGGGCAGTGACCAGTCGGGCTTCTTCGGTCAGCCCTAACGGATTCAGCGCAGCAACTGGGCGGCCTGGTCGGCCAGGTCGAGCACCGGCTGCGGGGCGATCCCCAGCACCACGGTGACTACCGTGCATACCGCAATGGCGGCCTTGCTCAGCACGCCGGGTGCCGCCACGTGTGGTGTGTCACCGGATTCTTCGGTGAAGAACATGCTCACGATCACCCGCACGTAGAAGTAGGCGGCGACGCCGCTGGAGATCACGCCGACGATTACCAGCGGCACCGCGCCGGCGGAAGCGGCGGCCCTAAACACCGCGAACTTGCTGACGAATCCACTGGTCAACGGGATGCCGGCGAAGGCCAGCAGAAACATCGACAGCATCACGCCCACGATAGGTGAACGCTGTCCCAGCCCGGCCCAGTGGGACAGGTCGGCATCCTCTGAACCTGCTGAGCCGTCGGCGCCTCGGACCAGACCCACGATGGCAAACGCACCCATCGTGCTGAAGCTGTAGGCGACCAGATAGAACAACGTCGCGGAAAGACCCGCCGGATTATCGGCGATCACGCCGGTAAGTATGAAACCGACGTGCGCGACCGATGAATAGGCCAGCATACGCTTGACGTTGGTCTGGTTTACCGCGGTGACGGTGCCCACCGTCATGGTGAGGATGGCAATCGCCCACAGCACCGGGCGCCACTGATCGTGCAGCGGCGGCAGCGCGACATAGACCACCCGGAGCAGCGCACCGAACGCCGCGACCTTGGTGGCGGCCGCCATGAACCCGGTGATCGGGGTGGGTGCGCCCTGGTACACATCGGGAATCCAGGAGTGGAATGGCACCGCGCCGACCTTGAATAGTAGGCCGACCGCGAGCAGCGCGACGCCGGCCAACGCCATTGAGTCGTCGGTGCGCGCTGCCAACGCATCCCGAATACCCGGCAAGGTCAGCGTGCCGGTCGCGCCGTATAGCAACGCGACGCCGTAGAGGAAGAACGCCGACGAGAAGGCGCCCAGCAGGAAGTACTTCATCGCGGCTTCCTGCGACAGCAGGCGGCGATTCCGGGCCAGCCCACACATCAGGTACAGCGGCAGCGATAGCACCTCCAGCGCGACGAACATCGTCAACAGGTCGTTGGACGCGGGAAACACCATCATGCCGCCGACGGACAGCATCGCCAGCGGGAAAAGTTCCGTCTGGGTGGCTCCCGCCCGTTCCGCTTGGCGCTCAGCATCGCTGCCGGGCACGGCGGAAGCCTGCGGGGTAAACGAATCGAGTCCAGGGAGCCGCGCCACAGCGAGGGTGTTCTGGCGTTGCGGACTCACCCGGGCGCTGCGTTCGGCCATGAAGACGACTGCCATGATCGTGACCAGTAGTACGGTGCCTTGCAGAAACAGGGTCGCTCGATCCACGGCTATGGCCCCCAGCACCGCGGCGTGACCCGACCCGTGAATCGACCTGGCCACCACGATGACCGCGATGAGTGCCACTGCCGACCCGCCAAGGGCGAGCGTCACTTGGGCGCCATAGCGCCACCGGCGCGGCAGGAAAGCCTCGGCCAGCACACCGGCGACCGCAACCGAAAAGACGATGAGCATCGGAGCGAGCAGGAAGTACTCGACGTGCGGGGCGGGCAGGATCATGGGTGCGGTCCTTCGGCTGTCCGGGAGGCGCCCACGGCCGGAACCGGGTGTGCCACGCTGGGCGCGGGATCATGCTGGCCGATGGTGGTCATGGTGTTCTCGACCGCCGGATTGATGATGTCGAGCACAGGTTTGGGGTAGACCCCAAGCACGAGTAACAGCGCGATCAACGGTGCCACCACGATCATCTCGCGGCCCACCAGATCCCCTATGCGTTCGTTGCCTTCGGCTACCGGACCGGTCATCACCCGCTGGTAGAGCCACAGCATGTAAACGGCCGAGAGGACCAGTGCGGTAACGCCGAACGCCGCCGCCAGCCAGTAGCGGCTGAAAGTGCCCAGCAGAACCAGGAATTCGCTGATAAACGGGGCTAGGCCGGGCAGCGATACGGTGGCCATGGCCGAGACCATGAACGTGCCGGCCAGGATGGGCGCCACCTTCTGGACACCGCCGTAGTCGGCGATCGATCGGCTGCCGCGCCGCGCTATCAAGAAACCGGCGATCAGGAACACCGCCGCCGTGGACAGGCCGTGGTTGAGCATGTACAGCGTCGACCCGCTCTGGCCCTGGGTGGTCATGACGAAGATGCCTGCGATGATGAACCCGAAGTGCGAGATCGAGGTGTAGGCGATCAGCCGCATCATGTCGGTTTGGCCGATCGCCACGATCGCGCCGTAGATCACCCCGATGATGGCCAGCGTCACGATCAGCGGACGGAAATACGTTGACGGGTCAGGAAACAGCTGCAGGCAGTAGCGCAGCATGCCGAAGGTGCCGACCTTGTCCATCACCGCCATCATCAGCACCGCGGTCGCTGGGGTGGACTCGACGGCGGCGTCCGGCAGCCAGCGATGGAACGGCCACAGCGGGGCCTTAATCGCGAACGCGAACATGAAGCCCAAGAACAGCGCCTTGAACACCGCCGGGTCCGCTCCGTAGCGGCCCGCCGCCACGCCGGCCACGATCTCACGGAAGTCGAAGGTGCCCGAATCGTACTGTGCGGTCACCACATACAGCCCGATCACCGCCGCCAGCATGATCAACCCGCCAAACAGGTTGTACAGCAAGAACTTCACCGCGGCACGCGAGCGTCCGGCCCCCTGGCCGAAGCCTCCGATGAGGAAGTACATCGGGATCAGCATGGCCTCGAAGAACACGTAGAACAGCAGCACGTCCAGCGCGATCACCGACATCAGCACCATCGACTCGATGGCCAGCGTCAATGCCACGTAGGCGTGCACGCCTCGGGTGCGTTCGCCACCTGACGATCGCAAGCGCGGCGGAGCCGGGCGCTGGGGGTACCTCCCGCTTGCGGGGGACAGGTCGTCAGCATCGGTTGCGTCGTTCCAGCCGGCCACCAGCAGCAACGGAATCAGCACTGTGGTCAACAACACCAGCACCACTGCGATGCCGTCCACACCAAGGGTATAGCCGGCGCCGAACGCCGGTATCCAGGAATGCTTTTCGACGAACTGATACGGCTCGGCGCTGGGCTTGAATTCGGCCGCGACGACGATCGACACCGCCAACGTCAGGACGCTGACAACCATACCGGCCCACTTGGCGAGTCGGCGCCGACCGGGTGGTAGCAGGATGATCAGCACCGCACCTGCCAGCGGCACCAGCCAGAGCACGCTCAGCCACGGCACGTTATTCACCACAGCTGCACCACCAGCAGCGCCGCCGCCACTAACACCGCTCCTACCAGCATCGATAACGCGTAGTTACGGGCGAAGCCGGTTTGCATTTGCCGCAGGCGATTCGAAGTCTGGCTCACGAGCGTCGCCAGCGCGTTAACCGAGCCGTCCACACCCGCGTCGTCCACCGCGACCACCGCGTTGGTCAATTGCGCACCAGGGCGCATGAACACCTCCTCGTTGAAGGCATCGCCGTACAGGTCCGCACGTGCGGCCGCGGTCAGCGCCGACACCCGAACCGGGGCAACCCTCGGGATCGGCGCGGTGCCGTACATCCGGTAGGCCACCGCGATACCGACGGCGACCACACCGAGCGCCAGGGTGGTGGCGAACCAGGTCGGCAGCGCATGGGTGGCCTCTTCATGAGATCCGACAACTGGCTGCAGCCAATGCCGCAACGTGCCACCCACCGCGAGCAGGCCACCGGAGAACACCGAGCCGACGGCGAGCAAGATCATCGGCCAGGTCATCACGGCCGGTGCCTCGTGCGGATGGGCGCCTGGCGTCCAACGCTTTTCGCCGAAGAAGGTCATCAGCATCACTCGCGTCATGTAGAACGCGGTGACGCCCGCACCCAGCAGCGCGGCACCGCCCAGCAGCGAGCCCCGGATGCCGCCGGCGCCCAATGCGGCCTCGATGATCGCATCCTTGGAGAAGAAGCCCGCGAACGGCGGTACCCCGATAATCGCCAGATACGCCAGGCCGAAGGTGGCGAACGTGACCGGCAGGGCGGCGCGCAGACCACCGTAACGGCGCATGTCCTGCTCTTCGTGCATCGCGTGAATCACCGCGCCGGACCCAAGGAATAGGCCGGCCTTGAAGAAACCGTGAGTGAGCAGATGCATGATCGCAAACGCGTAGCCGGCCGGACCCAGGCCCGCGGCCAGCACCATGTAGCCGATCTGGCTAATGGTCGAGGCTGCCAGCGCACGTTTGATGTCGTCCTTGGCGCAGCCGATGATCGCCCCAAACAGCAGCGTCACCGCGCCGACGATGACGACCGCCAGTTGGGCGGTGGGCGCCAGGTTGAACAGCGGGCCCGACCGCACAATCAGATACACTCCGGCGGTCACCATGGTGGCGGCGTGGATCAGCGCGGACACCGGGGTGGGGCCCTCCATCGCGTCGCCAAGCCAGGCTTGCAGCGGAACCTGCGCGGACTTGGCGCACGCCCCCAACAGCATCAACAACCCGATCGCGGTTAGCACTGCGCGACTTGCGGCGGGTACGCCGGCGAACACGCCGGCATACGACAGGGTGCCGAAAGTGCTAAACGTCAAGAACATACCCACCGCTAGGCCGGCGTCCCCAACCCGGTTCATCACGAATGCCTTTTTGGCCGCGGTGGCCGCCGACGGCTTGTGGTACCAGAAACCGATCAACAGATACGACGCCAGGCCCACACCCTCCCAGCCGACGTACAGCAACACATAGTTGTCGGCGACCACCAGCAGCAGCATCGAGGCCAGAAACAGGTTGAGATAGCCGAAAAACCTGCGCCGGTCCGGGTCCTCGGCCATGTAGCCGACCGAATAGATGTGAATCAGCGATCCGACCCCGGAGATCAGCAGCACGAAGCACATGGACAACTGATCGATCTGCAGCCCGAAGTCGACTTGGAGTCCGCCGGCGGGTATCCAGGTGAACACCTGCTGATGGATCGCGCGCTCGACCCCATCGCGACCGAGCATGTCGGCCAGCAGCATCGCGCCCACCCCGAATGCCGCCAGCGCTGCGGCACAGCCCAGCAGGTGGCCCCACGCATCGGTGCGTCTGCCGCCGAACAGCAAGATTGCGGCACCCGCCAGTGGCAGTGCCACCAGCAGCCAGGTGTAGTGAGTCCCCAAGGAAGTTGTCACGGTGGCGTCGTCAGCCTTTGAGTAGATTCGCGTCGTCGACCGACGCCGATTTGCGGGTACGGAAAATCGTCATGATGATGGCCAGGCCGACGACCACTTCGCAGGCGGCCACCACCATGGTGAAGAACGCGATCATCTGGGCGTCGAGATGGCCATGCATGCGCGCGAAGGTGACGAACGCCAGGTTAACGGCATTGAGCATGAGCTCGACGCACATGAACATCACGATCGCGTTGCGTCGCAGCAGCACACCGGAGGCTCCGATGGTGAATAGCAGCACCGAAAGATAAAGGTAGTTGGCCGGATTCATGATGCACCGCCTTCTAAAGAGCCGGAGACGGCTCCGGGCGAGGGTGTCTGCAGGCCGTCGGCCCCGCGGGTGCGCAGCATCCGGGGGACCGACAATTCGGAATAGGAACCGTCGGGGAGCAGGGCGGCAACGTCGACCGCGTTGTGGCGCGCGTAGACACCCGGGTTGGGCAGCGGGGTGGGGTGCCCGCCGGGACGGAAGCGTTCCTGGGAGAGTTCGCGCTGGGTCTTGCGGCGCTCGAAACGCTCCCGGTGCGCTAGCACCATCGCCCCGACGGCGGCGGTAATCAACAGCGCACTGGTCAACTCGAACGCCCACAGGTAGCGGGAAAAAATCAGCGCGGCCAAGCCTTCGACGTTGCCGTTGGCGTTGGCGACGGTTAGTCCGGCAAAACCTCGGGTCGCCACCTGGCCGATGGTGCTGATCAGGAGAACGCCGAACCCGACACCGGTCAGCACCGCGGCGACCCGCTGCCCGCGCAGCGTCTCCTTCAGTGATTCCGCGGAGTCCACACCGATCAGCATCAGCACGAACAGGAACAGCATCATCACCGCGCCGGTGTAGACAACCACCTGGACGACACCCAAAAACAGCGCGTCCTGGGCCATGTAGAACACCGCCAGGATGATCATGGTCATCGCCAGAAACATCGCTGAGTACACGGCGTTGACGGCCAGCACAACCCCGACCGCGCCCAGCAGCGCCAGCGCACCAAGCACCCAGAACATCACCGCTTCCCCGGTGGAGGTGCGGACGATGACATCTGAAGCCAGCACCGCGGTCATCGGGAATCTCCGGTGGTCTGGCTCTCACGCACGCCCCGCAAGCCCTCGGCGGTCACATTGCCTAGGTAGTAGTCCTTATCGGTGGCACCGGGCGCCCGCGGATGCGGCGGCGCGGCCATCTCGGGCAGCAGCGGGGCCAGCAGCCGGTCCTTCTCGTAGATCAGGTCGGCGCGGTTGTCGTCGGCCAGTTCGTAATCATTGGTCATCGTCAGCGCCCGCGTCGGGCACGCCTCGATGCACAAACCGCAACCGATGCAACGCAAATAGTTAATCTGGTACACCCGGCCGTAGCGTTCGCCCGGCGAAAACCGCTCCTCTTCGGTATTGTCCGCGCCCTCGACGTAGATTGCGTCGGCCGGGCAGGCCCAGGCGCACAACTCGCAGCCGATGCATTTCTCCAGGCCGTCCGGATACCGGTTGAGCTGATGACGGCCGTGGTAGCGCGCTGCTACCGGACCGGGCCTTTCCGGATACTCCTCGGTGACCGTCTTTTTGAACATCGAACCAAGCGTTACCCCGAATCCGGCTACGGCGTCCAGTAACTTAGTCCGGCGACGACGCGGGCCGGAGTCAGCCCGAGATGGGGGTACCGCCCGCTTGTGGGGGAGAGCCGGACGATCAGTGTTAGCCACCTGCATTCTCCTTGGTTGCACCGGCTAGCAGCGGTGGTGTCGGAAATGCCGGTTCAGGGCTGGTGCCTTCGTCCCCGCGTTGCCGTGCCGATGCGCGAGCGCCGGGAGCGCTCAACGGCTTTCGCAACAACAGCACCATGGCAGCGGCAACGACAATGCTGCTAAACACCAGAGTCGGGGTCCAGTACTGGTAGCCCTGGTTGCGTAGTGAGCGGATGATCGCGGCGACCATCACCCACACCAGCGAGACGGGGATCAATAACTTCCAGCCCAGCGCCATGAACTGGTCGTAGCGCAGCCGCGGCAGCGTAGCCCGCAGCCAGAAATAGATGAACAGAAAGCCCCACACTTTAGCGGTGAACCAGATCAGTGGCCACCAGCCGGTGTTGGCGCTCGCCCACATGTTCAGCGGCCAGGGAGCATGCCAGCCACCGAAGAATAGGGTCGCGGCCAGTGCCGAAACCGTAGTCATATTGACGTACTCGGCGAGCATGAACATCGCGAACTTCAACGACGAGTACTCGGTGTGGAATCCCGCGACCAGCTCGCCCTCGGCTTCGGGCAAATCGAACGGCGCCCGGTTGGTTTCACCCACCATAGAAATGAGATAGATGACGAATGACGGCAACAACAGGAAGGCATACCAGACACCGTCTTGTGCGGCCACGATCTGCGACGTCGACATGGTGCCGGCCATAAGGAACACCGTCGCGAACGACAGGCCCATCGCGACCTCGTAGGAGATGACCTGCGCGGTGGAGCGCACCCCGCCCAGCAGCGGGTAGGTGGACCCGGACGCCCAACCGCCCAGCACGATGCCGTATACCCCGATCGCCGACAGTCCCAGGATGAACAGCACGGCGACGGGAAGGTCGGTTATCTGCAACGGTGTCCGGTGGCCAAACACCGACACCTCGGGACCAAACGGGATGAACGCGAAAGCGGTGAATGCCGGAATCACCGAAATGATCGGCGCCACAAAATATACGAATCGATCGATGCCACCGGGAGTGATGCTCTCTTTGAGCGCCAGCTTGATGCCGTCAGCCAGGCTCTGCAGGGCTCCTTTTGGGCCAACCCGGTTGGGGCCGGGCCGCAACTGCATCCGGCCCAGCAGCTTGCGTTCGGCCAGGATCGCCACCAGCACCGTCAGCATGAGGAACACGAATACCGCGATCGCTTTGGCCGCCACCAGCCACCAGGTGTCGTGGCCGAACGTGGTCATGGCCGCCACTCCTTGCGCGAGGGTCCGCACTGGTACATCAAAATCGGTGTGTCGGCGTACTGGGGGCACCTCCCGCTTGCGGGGGAACACGCGCGCTCGCGGCAAGGGGAGACGCTCATGAGCCCGCTCCGATTTTCACGATGCTGCCGATTGTCACCCTCAGCTGTCGGTGCACCGTCGAGCCCGCCGAGTTCAGCGGAAGCCACACGACGCGGTCGGGCATGTCGGTGACACTGCACGGCAAGGTGATTGAGCCGCGTGACGTGCTGACCGTGACCGCCTCGCCATCGGCGGCGCCGATCTCGGCTGCCGTATCCGGCGACAGCCGTACCACGGGTGTGCGCGCGGTACCGGCCAGATATGGTTCGCCGTCCTGCAGGCGGCCCTCGTCGAGGAGCATCCGCCACCCGGTCAAGATCGCCTCACCAGCTTCGGGTTGGGTCGGCCCGGTGGCCGCGATGTGGGGACCGGCAGCGTGTTTGCCGTCCCAGATACCGAGCGCGGCCAGCTCCTCGCGGGCCGCCTCCACGGTGGGCACGCCCAGATGGACACCCATGTCGTCGGCCAACGCGTCCAGCACCCGGTGATCCGACTGGCCAGCTTGCAGTGTGCTGCCATGCAGCGCGGGTTCGAATGTACGGTAGCGACCCTCCCAGTTGACGAACGCGCCGGCTTTCTGGGTCGTCGGCGCGACCGGGAACACCACGTCGGCGCGTTCGGTGACCGCACTGTGTCGCAGCTCCAGGCTGACCACGAAACCGGTGGCGTCCAACGCGGCCAGCACGGCGTCCGGGTCGGCGAAGTCCGCGGGTTCGATACCCCCGACCAGCAGCGCAGCCAACGTCTCGTCGGCAGCGGCGGCCAGGATGCCGTCGGCGTCCCGTCCAGCCGCGGCAGGCAATTCGGCGACATGCCACGCCGCACACACCTGCGCGCGGGCGACCTCGTCGGCCAGCGGGCGGCCACCGGGTAACAGCGTGGGCAACGCGCCGGCTTCCAGCGCTCCGCGTTCCCCCGCCCGCCGCGGCATCCACGCCAAACGGGCGCCGGTCGTATCGGCCAGCCGAGCGGCCGCCGACAATCCGCCCGGTACCGTGGCCAAGCGCTCCCCGACCATGATGACCGCACCCGGGGTGGCCAGCAGGTCGCCCACTGCACCGGTGGCCAGATCGTCCAGCGCCGCGGGCTCGGCACCAGGAACGGTTTTGATCAGCCGGCCCGACATTTTGTGCAGGCCACCAGTGGCAAAGGGGGCGATCGCGTACACCGGGACGCGGTGTCTGCGAGCGGCCTTGCGTAACCGCAGAAACACGATCGGCGACTCGTCTTCGGGCTCGAATCCCACCAGCAGCACCACCGGAGCCGATTCCAAATCGGCATAGCTGACCGCCATATGCCGCCCGGCGATGCGGGCCGCCAGGAAGTCGGCCTCCTCGGCCGAGTGCGGCCGGGCGCGGAAGTCGATGTCGTTGGTGCCCAACGTGATCCGCGCGAACTTGGCGTACGCGTAGGCGTCCTCCC
Organism: Mycobacterium canetti CIPT 140010059; assembly: GCF_000253375.1. Taxonomy (NCBI): domain Bacteria; kingdom Bacillati; phylum Actinomycetota; class Actinomycetes; order Mycobacteriales; family Mycobacteriaceae; genus Mycobacterium; species Mycobacterium canetti. Next base: position 3,572,795 of record NC_015848.1, on the reverse strand, counting down.
AGGTCACTCGTCCGCCGACCAGCACCCCGGTGCGGCCCCGCGCGGCCGCCAGTCCCTGGGCGGCCACCGCCATTGCGTGCGACCACGAGGTGGGCACCAGCGCGCCCTTGGGGTCCCCACCGTCGCGGATCAGGGGAGTGGTGATCACGTCCGGCTGGGTCGCGTACGTGAAGGCCCACCGGCCCTTGTCGCAGTTCCACTCCTCGTTGACTTCCGGGTCGTCACCGGCCAGCCGCCGCAGCACCTTGCCGCGGCGATGGTCGGTGCGTTGCGCGCAGCCCGACGCGCAGTGCTCGCAGACGCTGGGGCTGGAGACCAAATCGAACGGACGCGCGCGGAACCGGTAGGCGGTCCCCGTTAGCGCCCCCACCGGGCAGATCTGCACCGTGTTGCCGGAGAAGTACGACTCGAACGGTTCATCGGCGTAGATACCGACCTGCTGCAGGGCGCCGCGCTCCTGCATATCGATGAACGGATCGCCGGCGATCTGGTCGGAGAACCGGGTGCAGCGGGCGCACAGGATGCAACGTTCGCGGTCCAGCAGCACCTGCGCGGAGATGTTGATCGGTTTGGCGAAGGTACGTTTGGCCTCGGTGAAGCGAGAATCCGTGCGGCCGTTAGACATTGCCTGGTTTTGCAGCGGGCATTCACCGCCCTTGTCGCACATCGGGCAATCCAGCGGATGGTTGATCAGCAGCAGTTCCATCACACCGTGCTGGGCCTTGTCGGCAATCTCGGAGGTGAGTTGGGTGCGCACCACCATGTCGTCGGTGGCCACGGTGGTGCACGACGCCAGCGGCTTGCGTTGCCCTTCGACCTCGACCAGGCATTGCCGGCAGGCGCCGACGGGCTCCAGCAGCGGGTGGTCGCAGAATCGTGGGATCTGGATTCCCATCAGTTCGGCGGCGCGAATCACCAACGTGCCCTTGGGGACGCTGATTTCGACGCCGTCGATGGTCAGTGTCACCATCTCCGGTTGGCCTACCCGGATGTCAGTGTCGGCCGCCTGGGTCACGCGTCCACTCCGTTCGCGACGAGCATGGAGTCTCGGGGGTCGAATGGGCAACCGCCTCCTTCGACGTGGGCCAGGTACTCGTCGCGGAAGTGCTTGATCGACGACATCACCGGACTCGCGGCACCGTCGCCCAACGCGCAGAACGACTTTCCCAAGATGGAATCGGAAATGTCCAACAGTTTGTCAATGTCTTCATGGCTACCCCGGCCGGTTTCCAGCCGCTCGTAGATCTTATCCAGCCAGAAGGTGCCCTCCCGGCACGGCGTGCATTTCCCACACGATTCGTGCTTGTAGAACTCGGTCCAGCGGCGCACCGCGCGCACCACGCAGGTGGTCTCGTCGAAGATCTCCAGCGCCTTGGTCCCCAGCATCGAGCCGGCCGCACCCACACCCTCGTAGTCCAGCGGCACATCCAGATGCTCGTCGGTGAGCAGCGGGGTCGACGAGCCGCCCGGTGTCCAGAACTTCAGCCGGTGCCCGGCGCGCACCCCGCCTGCGTAGTCGAGCAACTCGCGCAGCGTAATGCCCAGCGGCGCCTCGTACTGGCCGGGGCGGGTGACGTGGCCGGACAGCGAATACAGGGTGAAGCCAGGCGATTTCTCGCTGCCCATCGACCGGAACCAGTCGATGCCGCCCAGGATGATCGATGGGACACTGGCGATCGTTTCGACGTTGTTGATCACGGTCGGGCAGCCATACAGACCGGCCACCGCGGGGAAGGGGGGCCGCAGCCGCGGCTGGCCGCGCCGGCCTTCCAGCGAGTCGAGCAGGGCGGTCTCCTCGCCGCAGATGTAGGCGCCCGCGCCGGCGTGTACCACCAGCTCCAGATCGAATCCGGAACCTCCGATGTTGCGGCCTAGGAAGCCGGCGGCATAGGCCTCGGCCACCGCGTTGTGCAGCCGGCGCAATACCGGCACCACCTCACCGCGTACGTAGACGAACGCGTGATGGGCGCGGATCGCGTAGGCGGCGATGATGACGCCTTCGATGAGCACATGTGGCGTCGCCAGCATCAACGGAATGTCTTTGCACGTACCGGGTTCGGACTCGTCGGCGTTGACCACCAGGTAGTGCGGCTTGGCCGCGGCGCCGGTGTCGCCCTGCGGGATGAACGACCACTTGGTCCCGGTGGCAAAGCCCGCGCCGCCGCGTCCGCGTAACCCGGAATCCTTGACGATGCTGATCACGTCGTCGGGCGGCATCGTCAGGGCTTTCTGCAACGCCTGATAGCCCCGATAGCGATCGTGGCGTTGATAAGTGGCCAGGGTCCACGACTCCGGGTCGTCCCAGTGGCGGCTGATCACCGGGGTCAACGGGGTGGCCTGCGTGGTCATTCGTCCGCTCCGGGGGTTGGTGGCGCCTGCATGTCGTTCTTCCTTGCCACCTGCAGCCCGGCCAGGGTGGGCGCGCCGGGACCGCCCTGGCCTTCGTCGGGACGCTGGTCGGGTAGACCCGCCAGGATGCGCGATGTTTGCCGGAAGCCGCACAGCGGCGCGCCGCGGGTGGGCGCCTTCGGTGTGTCGGAGCGCAGCGAGTCGACGAGTTCGCGCGCGGACTCCGGCGTCTGGTTGTCGAAGAATTCCCAGTTGACCATCACCACCGGTGCGTAATCGCAGGCGGCGTTGCATTCGATGTGTTGCAAGGTGACCACACCGTCGGAGGTGGTTTCGTCGTGGCCGACGCCGAGATGCTCTTTGAGGCGGTCGAAGATGGCGTCGCCGCCCATGACGGCGCACAGCGTGTTCGTGCACACACCCACCAGGTACTCGCCGGTGGGGCGCCGGCGGTACATGGTGTAGAAGCTGGCCACCGCCGACACCTCGGCCCCGGTCAGCCCGAGTTGATCGGCGCAGAACCGCAAACCCGCCGGCGTCAGGTAGGAATCCTCGCCCTGCACCAGGTGCAGCAACGGCAACAGCGCCGAGCGCCTGTCGGGATAGCGGCCGATGATCTCCTTGGCGTCGACCTCCAGCCGCGCCAGTACGTCCGGCGGATACGATCGCGGAGCGCCCTCGATGACAAACTGGTTGGGTTCGTCCGGTGGCGGTCCGAGCCGGATGAACACCGGCTGACCGGGTGGCTGTGTCACCGGTCCACCCCGCCCATGACCGGGTCAATGCTGGCGACCGCCGCGATCAAATCGGCGACCATCCCGCCTTCGCACATCGCGGCGACGGACTGCAGGTTGGTGAAGGAGGGATCCCGGTAGTGCACCCGGTAGGGGCGGGTGCCACCGTCGCTGACCATGTGTACGCCGAGCTCACCACGGGGGGACTCCACCGCGACGTAGACCTGGCCCGCCGGCACCCGGATGCCCTCGGTGACCAGTTTGAAGTGGTGGATCAGCGCTTCCATCGAGGAGCCCATGATTTTGGCGATGTGCTTGGGTGAGTTGCCCAGGCCGTCGGGCCCCACCTGCAGGTCGGCCGGCCAGGCGAGCTTGCGATCGGAGATCATGGTCGGGCCGGGTCGTAACTTGTCCAGACACTGCTCCACGATCTTCATCGACTCCCACATCTCTTTGACGCGAATCATGTAGCGCCCGTAGGCATCACAGCTGTCGTCGGTGATCACATCGAATTCATAGTGCTGGTATCCGCAGTAGGGCTCGCTTTTCCGCAGGTCGTGGGGCAACCCAGTGGAACGCAGTATCGGGCCGGTGATGCCCAGTGCCATGCATCCGGTCAGATCCAGGTATCCGACGCCCTGGGTGCGGGCCTTCCAGATGGCGTTTTCGTTGAGCAGCTCGCCCATTTCGCGCAGTGGTTGGCGCAACTGCTTGAGTGCTTCCGCGATTTCGGTGGCCGCGTTGGGCGGTAAGTCCTGCGCCACGCCGCCGGGTCGGATGTAGGCGCTGTTCATCCGCAAACCGGTGATCTTTTCGAACAGCGTGAGCACGATCTCGCGTGCCCGGAAGCCGACGAACATCGGAGTCATGGCGCCCAATTCCATGCCCCCGGTCGCCAATGCGACCAAATGCGACGAGATCCGGTTGAGCTCCATCATCAGCACGCGGATGACGTTGACCCGCTCGGGTATCTCATCGGTGATGCCGAGCAGCTTCTCCACGCCGAGGCAGTAGGCGGTTTCGTTGAAAAACGGTGACAGGTAATCCATTCGGGTCACGAAGGTGACGCCCTGGGTCCAGTACCGGTATTCGAGGTTCTTCTCGATTCCGGTGTGCAGGTAGCCGATTCCGCACCGGGCTTCGACGACTGTTTCGCCCTCGATCTCCAGGATTAACCGCAACACCCCGTGGGTAGACGGGTGCTGGGGCCCCATGTTGACGACGATGCGTTCACCGGGATCCGCGCTGCGCGCGGCGTCCACGACCTGCTGCCAGTCCTGCCCGCCAGCGACCAGGACGGTCTCGCCGGCGCCGCCAGCCGAGTCGGCGATTGCCGTCATCAGTTGTAGCCCCTCCGCTCGTCGGGCGGGGGTATCTGCGCGCCCTTGTATTCGACCGGGATGCCGCCGAGAGGGTAGTCCTTGCGTTGCGGATGCCCCTGCCAGTCATCGGGCATCTCGATCCGGGTCAGGGCCGGATGGCCGTCGAAGATGATCCCGAAGAAGTCGTAGGTTTCCCGCTCGTGCCAGTCGTTGGTCGGATAGATCGCGAACAGGGAAGGGATGTGCGGATCACTGTCCGGCGCAGACACTTCCAACCGGAGGCGACGGTTGTGGGTGATCGACTGCAGCGGGTAGACGGCATGCAGCTCCCGACCCGTCTCGTGCGGGTAGTGCACCCCGCTCACCCCAAGACACAGCTCGAATCGCAATTCGGGTTCGTCGCGCAGCCGCTGGGCGACCCGCGGCAGTAGATCCCGGCGGACGTGCAGGGTCAGTTCATCGCGGTAGACCACGACTTTCTCGACGGCGTCCTCGAATTCGACGCGCTCGTGCCGCAGTGCCTCGGCCAGCCGGTCGACGATATCGTCGAAGTAGCCGCCGTAGGGCCGGGGGCTGCTGCCAGGGAGGACGACTTGGCGCACCAACCGTCCGTAACCGGAGGTGTCACCGGTGCCCGAGACGCCGAACATGCCGCGGCGAACGTCGACCACCTCCGCGGTGGGGGAGTCCGGGCGGCCTTCCTGGGCGTCTTGGTTCGGCGGGCTCATCGCAGCAGTCCGCGCATCTCGATGGTGGGCCGGGCCAACAACGCCGCCTCTTCGGCCTCGGCGATAGCGCGTTCCCGGTTGATACCTAATGGCATCTGCTGAATCTTTTCGTGCAGCTTCAGGATTGCGTGCAGCAGCATCTCCGGGCGCGGCGGGCAGCCGGGTAGGTAGATGTCGACCGGAACAACATGATCCACGCCCTGCACGATCGCATAGTTGTTGAACATCCCACCTGACGAGGCGCACACACCCATGGCCAGAACCCATTTCGGCTCCGCCATCTGGTCATAGATCTGGCGCAGTACCGGCGCCATCTTCTGGCTGACCCGGCCCGCCACGATCATCAGATCTGCCTGCCGCGGCGTGGCCGAGAACCGTTCCATCCCGAACCGCGCAATGTCAAACCTTGGTCCCGCGGTCGCCATCATCTCGATCGCACAGCACGCCAATCCGAATGTTGCCGGCCACAGGGAGTTTTTGCGGACATAGCCCGCCACCTTCTCGACGGTCGACAGCAGGATCCCGCCGGGCAGCTGTTCTTCCAGTCCCACGCCCTACCTCAATCCCACGTCAGGCCCCCGCGGCGCCACACATACGCGTAGGCCACGAACACCGTGAGCATGAATATCGCCATCTCGACCAGCGCGAACGTGCCCAGCGAGTCGTAGCTGACCGCCCACGGGTAGAGGAACACAATTTCGATGTCGAAGACGATGAACAACATCGCGGTCAGGTAGTACTTGATGGGGAACCGCTGCCCGCTCGCCGCGCCGGGGCCAATGGAGGTTCTGGCTCCAGTGCTAGCGGGCTCGATCCCGCATTCGTAGGCGGCCTGCTTTGACCGGTTGAACCGCGACGGGCCGACCAGGCTCGCGATCACCACCGACACCACGGCGAAGGCGGCGGCCAGCGCCGCCAGTACCAGGATGGGTATGTAGACGTTCAACTCGCTCCATGATCCGTCGTACGGGGCCGCCAGCGCGGCGGCCGGGCGGTGACCGGGCTGCCGTGACGAACCGGGGCTTCGGGCCGTCACAGTGACCTTCAACATAGTCGCGCAACGGCCACCCCACATTCCCGGGGTCAGGCTGGTGCATACCTGTGCGAGTCGAAGCAGAACCCGTGGCTGGGTCCGGCGTCGGTCGCTGCGAAGCAAAACTGGGGATTGCGCGTCCCGGCGAATTGTATGAATGTTGGTCTAACCCCCTGATAAGCGCAGCATTTGTTGTTAATCTCGGCATTTGCCGGTTAATCGTTGGCCGTATTGAGGTCGGCGTGGCATCGAGCAGCGAAGCGGAAGGACGGGAGCTGTGAGTTTCGTCGTGCTGCCGCCGGAGATCAATTCCTTGCGAATGTTCATCGGTGCAGGCACTGCGCCGATGCTGGCGGCGGCGGCGGCCTGGGACGGGCTTGCCGAAGAGTTGGGGACCGCGGCGCAATCATTTGCGTCGGTCACGGCCGGGCTGGCGGGTCAGGCGTGGCAGGGTCCGGCAGCCTTGGCGATGGCGGCAGCGGCGGCTCCCTACGCGGGGTGGTTGACCGCGGCAGCGGCTCAGTCGGCCGGGGCGGCGGGACAGGCGCGCGCAGTGGCCAGCATCTTCGAGGCGGCGCAGGCGGCGACGGTGCTTCCGGCGGCGGTGGCCGCCAACCGCGACGCATTCGTGCAGCTGGTGATGACGAATTTGTTCGGGCAGAACGCGCCGTTGATTGCTGCCGCCGAGGGTGTGTACGAGGAGATGTGGGCCGCGGATGTGGCCGCCATGTCGGGGTACTACTCCGGGGCATCGGCGATTGCCGCGCAAGTGGTGCCGTGGGCGAGTTTGCTGCAGCGATTTCCGGGTTTGGGTGCCGGCGCCACCGGCGCTACTGGCGGTGAGAGCGTCGGCACCGGCGCTACTGGCGGTGAGAGCGTCGGCACCGGCGGCGGTGAGAGCGTCGGCACCGGAGGTGCAACCGCTAGCGGCGGGGGCGTCGGCTACGTCGGAGGCGGCGTGGCTAGCGCCGGGTTAGCGGCCGGTGATCCGGCCCATGGCAGTGTAGGCCAAGGGAATTTCGGCGGTGGCGATGTTGGCGCCGGAGACGTCGTCGCGTCGAGCGCTACCAGTGCCCATGCCGGCGTTGTGAGCCCCGGCTTCATCGGTGCCCCGCTCGCGCTCGCCGCTCTGGGTCAGATGGCACGTGGCGGCACTAACTCTGCCCCGGGACCTGCCACCGAGTCAGCTCGAGCGCCAGAGCCGGCGGCTTCCGCGCCACCGGAAGCCGTTGTGGAAGTTCCAGAACTTGAAGTTCCAGCAATGGGGGTGCTGCCAACTGTGGATCCGAAAGTTGCGGCCAAGGCCGCTCCGCTGTCGACAACGCGGGTAGGCCAATCCGCGGGTTCTGGAATTCCGGAATCGACACTACGCACCGCGCAAGGTCAGCAGGCTTCAGAGACTTCAGCGGCGGAGGAGACAGCGCCGTCGTTGCGGCCGGAAGCGGCAGCGGGCCAATTACGACCTCGGGTAAGACAGGACCCGAAGATTCAAATGCGGGGCGGCTGAACGTTCGCGCCGCGAATGCCGGCCGCGTCCGGTTAGTGGGCGGGCGCGCGCAACAGTGAGAGCACCGTGCGGCCCAGCACGATGGGGTCGACGGGATGCGGCACTGCGGCCTCGGCCCGCGACCAGCTGGCCAGCCAGGTGTCGTCCGGACGGCCGGTGAGCACCAGGATGGGCGGGCAACTGGCAAGTTCGTCTTTGAGCTGTTTGGCGATTCCCATGCCTCCGGTCGGTGTCGCCTCACCGTCGAGGATGGCCAAGTCGATGCCCCCCCGATCCATCTGGCGTATCACCATCGGACCGGTAGCCACTTCGACGTAGGTCAAATCGGGCAGATCCGGGTGCAACCGTTTGCCCAGGGCCCGCATCACCCGTTCGCGGGTCTGGACGTTGTCGCTGTAGACGAGGATCCGCAATGCGGTGCTGGAGTCGGGCACGGTGTCAGATGGTACTGGTGTCCATCGGACGCCTAGGGTGTAATCCCGCACGAGATTTCGGCGGTTGTGTACGTGACATATGGGCACAACAAGGCCAGAGTGAATATATGACCGAACAGGAAATGACCGAGCAGTGGTTAGAGGGCTGTGCGGTTCAGCGGATTATGTTCCGCGACGGTCTGGTGCTGAACTTCGACGATTACAACGAGCTGGTCATCTCGGTACCACTACAGCTGACTCTGCCGGCCATCGAAACCTCGCCCGCAGAAGTGGTCGCCATCGACCCAAACGACCCAGCCGACCACGAGCGTCCGCTCTTCGATTTCGCCGGGGCAACCTGCACAGCTTTCGCCTGGTATGACACCGGAGATCTCCATCTTGAGTTCTCCGACGGTCATCAGATCGACGTGCACCCCGATGATCGCGTCACCGCATGGGAACTGTATGGCAAATACCACGGATACGCCGCGTGCCTGGCGCCAGGCAAGCTGCGAGTTGTGCGGCATGACGTAGCCGACGCCAACGGCGACCAGTGAGGAAGCGGCAAATTGGCCAGAGCACGGCGGCGACGCGTCCCGGGAGGGGCGTTAGTCGCGCACGCGTAGTACGACCTTCCCCTTGGCGGTGCGATTCTCCAGCGATGCAATCGCCGCAGCGGCTTGGTCCAGTGGGTAGACCACTGGTTCGGGAGGAGGCAGCTTGCCCGAGCGTAGCAGCCGCTCGAGTTGTGACCACTGCTGGGCCAGCGCATCGGGGTGGGTCAGCGACCAGGCGCCCCAGCCTACCCCGACAACGTCAATGTTGTTGAGCAGAAGGCGGTTTACCTTCACGGTGGGAATCTCGCCGCCAGTGAAGCCGATGACCAACAGCCGTCCTCCCGCAGCAAGCGAGCGCAGCGAATCGGTGAACCGGTCGCCGCCGACCGGGTCTACGACGATGTCGACACCACGGCCGTTCGTCAGCTCCTGTACCGCGTCCTTGAACCCCTCGGCCAACACCACATCTGTCGCCCCGGCCACTGTCGCAAGCTCGGCCTTCTCCTGCGTGCTGACCACCGCGACGGTGCGAGACGCCCCGAGCGCCGGCGCTAGTCGCAACGTCGATGTGCCGATCCCGCCTGCCGCCCCGTGCACCAGCACCGTCTCACCGGCCTGCAGCCGGCCCCGGACCGCCAGCGCGAAGTACACCGTCAGGTCGTTGAACAGCACGCCCGCGCCCGCCTCGAAAGTCATGTTGTCCGGCAGCTTGAACACGCGCTCGGGCGACAATACCGCGACTTCGGCCATGCCGCCGGTGAGCATCGTAAGGCCGACAACCCTGTCTCCGGAACGCACTTGGCTGTTATCCGGCGCCGATCGAACCACTCCGGCGATCTCGGCGCCGAGCACGAATGGCGGCTCCGGGCGGTACTGGTAACGGCCACGGGTTAGCAGTGCGTCCGGGAAGGCCACGCCGGCAGCGTGCACCTCGATGACCACACCGGCGCTCGTGGGTTCCTCGACCTCGGCCACCTCGACCGCATCTGGTCCCTCCAGCCGAGTCACCCGTACCGCGCGCATGCCGACCAGCCTACTGGCGGGGGTGCAGACGGGCGCCAGCAGACGCAAAAGCCCCCGATTTCACTGAAATTCGGGGGCTTTGACGTCTGCTCGCCGAGGCTATTTGAGCTCGGACGACGACAGGCCCAACAGGCGGCGTGCGACCACCAGCTGCTGGATCTGCTGGGTGCCCTCGAAGATGTCCAGGATCTTGGAGTCGCGGGCCCACTTCTCCAGCAGTGATTGCTCGGAATAGCCGGTAGTTCCTGCCAATTCGACGGTTTTGCAGGTGACGTCGCTGGCCATCCGGCCCGCCTTGGCCTTGCTCATCGAGGCTTCTTTGGAGTTGGGGATGTTGTTGTCGGCCTGCCAGGCTGCGCGCAGGGACAGTAGGTAGCTGGCCTCCCAGTCGGCCTCCATCCGCAGGAACTCGGCGGCCGCGGCGCTCTGCGTGTGTGAGGGCTTGTCGTAGGAGATCTCCACGCCGGCCCCGGTGAGGACACTACGGATTTCCTCCAGTGCGGCACGGCCGATCCCGACGGCCATGGCGGCCACAATCGGCCGGGTGTTGTCGAAGGTCTCCATCACCCCGGCAAAGCCCTTGCCGACCTCGATTTCCGGGTTCCCAAGTAGGTTGCCCTTGGGGATACGGGCGTTGTCGAACCGGATCACCGCAGTATCAGAACCCTTGATGCCGAGTTTGTGTTCAAGTCGTTCGACGGTCACGCCGGGATGCTCACGGGGCACGATGAACGACTTAATCGCCGGGCGGCCCAAGGATTTGTCCAGCGTGGCCCAGACCACGATGTGGGTGGCGCGGGAACCGGCGGTGACAAAGATCTTCTCGCCGTTGATCACGTACTCGTCGCCGTCGAGGGTGGCGGTCGTCGACACTGCCGCCGAGTCCGATCCGAATTCCGGTTCGGTGATGGCCATCGCTGCCCACACTTTGCCCAGCCGCTCCAGCTGCTCGTCGGTGGCTACCGCGGAGATGGCTGCGTTACCCAGCCCCTGATAGGGCAGCGACAGCATCATCGCGACGTCGCCCCAGCTGGCCTCCATCGTCTGTACCACGGCGGCCATGTTGGCGTTGTGGTTTTCGTCCTTGCCTTCGTCCTCGTCGCGAAGCGAATGGGCTCCGGCAAAGTTGAACGATTCGGCGGCGCCCTCGAACAAATTGATCAGGGTGTCGAGTTCGACCGGGTAGGCATGTTCCTTCAGGTCGTACTTGCGGGCTATCGGCCGCATCATCTCCGCAGCGCCCTGATGGGTCTTGACGATGATCGCCTGCAGCTTGCGCGGCAGTTCCAGATTTATTGCCATGATTGATCTTTCAGCTCGTTCTAGATGACAACAACGCCCTCGGCGACGCCGATGGCTCGCAGGTCGCGGTACCAGCGCTCAACCGGATGCTCCTTGGTGTAGCCGTGGCCGCCCAGCAGTTGCACCCCGTCCAGGCCGATCTGCATGCCCTTGTCGGAGCCAAGCCGCTTGGCTAGCGCCGCTTCCCTTGCGAACGGCAGACCCTGCTCGGCACGGGACGCCCCGCGCCAGGTGATCAGGCGCAGGCCGTCGAGCTCGATCGCGATGTTGGCGCACATGAACGCCACCGCTTGGCGATGAGCGATCGGCTCGCCGAAAGCCTGGCGTTGTTTCACATACGGGACGACGTAGTCGAGCACGGCGTGAGAGGTACCGACCGCCAGCGCCGCCCAACCCAACCGGGCCAGCGCAAGCGCCTCGGAATAGTCGTTGTCGCTGGCTTCGTCCTCGCCCAGCCGGGCGTTAAGCGGGACCGACACCCCGCAGAGTTCGACCTGGCCCAACGCCGCGCCGCGAATCCCCATGCTCGGATCCGCCTTGACGGTCAGGCCGCTGGCCGCGGACTCGACAATGAACAGTGCGGGCTTGCCGCCCAGCTGCGCGCCGACAATAAACAGCTCGGCGTCGGCGGCGGCCGGGATCAACGACTTCACGCCGTCGAGCCGGTAACCGGACGGGGTGCGCACCGCGGTGGTCTTCAGCCGGGTGGGATCGAATAGTGGCTGCGGTTCGGTGATGGCCACGCAGGCCTGCGGAACGTTCTCGCCGGCGAACTCTTTGAGATAGGTGGCCTGCTGATCGGCGCTGCCCCAATGGGTGAGCGCGGACGCCACCCCGCCAGGCGCCAGGATCGGCAGTGCCAGGCCCATGTCGCCATACGCCAGTGCCTCAGCCACCAGCACGTTGGTGACGCTGGAGCGGTGTTCGGCGATACCGTCGAAGTCCTCGGGGATGTTGATCGCGGTAATGCCCAGCTCGGCGGCCTTGGCGGTCAAGTCGGACGGGTAGGTCGCGGCGTCGTCGGCGTCGTGCGCGGCGGGTCGCAGTACCTCTTCGGCGAATTCGTCGACGGTCTCGATGATCAGCTTCTGGTCGTCATCGGGCGTCAGATCGAAGTAGTCTCGGCCGCTGGACTTCAGCCGGGTCGGTCCGCCCCGCAGGCCTTGCACCCGCTGGAACTGACGGGTGGCGGCGCCGGCAGTGGCAAACATCGTCTTCACGCCGTAGCGCAGTGATCGGTTCAGCGGATCGCGCAGGCGGTATTTGTCCAGGAACTCCTGGCCGACAATCGGGGTTAGCAGCGCCAGTGCGACGTCGATGCCGGTCCGTTTGTGGGGTGCCAGGCCGACACCGGTCGTGCGGCCGCGTCTATCGGTGCGTGCGCCGGAGGGTTTTGCAGCATTTGCAGCAGAGGTGGTGTTGGTCATACGGCAGCCTCGGTCATCGGGGGTGATAGCGGACCACCCTATCTTACTCCGGAGTAAGATAGGGGTGCTTGTTAAGTTGTTCACATCCGGGACAAGCTGGTCAGCAAGGGCAGCCGGCGCTGGCCCCAGTGTCCGGCCGGTCCGTCGTACACGCCAGGCATCTGATAGCCGCATGCTTGGCAGCGGCCGTCCTCGGTGAGGGCGTAATGTCGTATCGAATACCAGTCGCGAACGATCACCGTTGCCCGGCAGCCTGGGCACGAGGTGCTGCCACCCACGGCATCGTGAACGTTTCCGGTGTAGACGAAGCGCAGGCCTTCGCCAATGCCGATCTCGCGGGCTCGGGTCAATGTGGCGGGTGGTGTAGCCGGGGTGTCCATCATCTTGTAGTCGGGATGGAACGCGGTGAAATGCACCGGCACGTCGACGCCCAGGTTTTCGCGGATCCATCTGCATTCGGCAGCGACTTCCGCGTCGCTGTCGTTACGTCCGGGAATCAGCAGGGTGGTGATCTCCAACCACACATTCGTCTGGTGCCGCAGGTAGGCCAGGGTGTCCAGGACGTTGCGCAGGTGACTGACGCAAACCTTGCGATAAAAGTCTTCGGTGAATGCCTTTAGGTCGACGTTGGCGGCGTCGACACGCCGGTAGAATTCCGCGCGGGGCTCAGGACACATGTACCCGGCCGTCACCGCGACGGCTTTGATTCCCTGGTCGTGGCAGGCGTCGGCTACATCGGCGGCATACTCCCAGAAGATCGTTGGGTCGTTGTAGGTGAATGCCACGCTGCGGCAACCCAATTCGTGTGCGGTGCGGGCGATGTCGGCCGGGGCCGCCCGACTGGCCAGGACGTCGATCTCGCGGGACTTGGAGATATCCCAGTTCTGGCAGAACTTGCACGCCAGGTTGCACCCGGCGGTGCCGAAAGACAGCGTCGCCGAACCTGGCAAGAAGTGGTTGAGCGGCTTTTTCTCGATCGGATCGACACAGAATCCGCTAGAGCGTCCGTAGCTGGTGAGCTTCACTTGATCGTCAAATCGGCCGCGGACGAAACACAGGCCACGCTGTCCCTCGTGAAGTTTGCATGCGCGTGGACATACATCGCACTGGATCCGGCTGTCGTGCAGTCGGTGCCAGTGTTTGGTTGCGATGGTGAACGGGTCGCTCATGGCGCTCTCGAGCGCCAGGTTACCCGGCGTTGAGCCGTGTCAGCACCTCGTCGTGCAACAGACCGTTGGTTGCAACGGCGCTGCCCCCGTGTGGGCCGGCGACGCCGTCCAGGCTGGTGAGCCGCCCGCCCGCCTCACGCACCACGATGTCCAGTGCCGCCAGATCCCATACCGACACTTGCGGTTCGGCGGCAATATCGACGGCGCCCTCGGCCACCAGGCAGTAAGACAGAAAGTCGCCGTAAGCACGCACGCGCCACACGGTATCGGTCAACCCGATGAAGCGTTCACGTAGACCCAGCCGCGCCCACCCGGACAGACTGGAAAACGACAAGCTCGCCGAATGCAGCTCTGCCACAGAGGAAACCGACAGCCGGTGTGGACGCGCACCATCGACGGATGCGAACGCGCCCCGGCCGCGTGCCGCCCACCACCGCCGTTGCAGCGCCGGCGCACTCACCACACCGACCGACGGGACGCCATCTTCAAGCAGCGCGATCAAACTGGCCCACACCGGCACCCCGCGCACAAAGTTTTTGGTGCCGTCGATCGGGTCTACGATCCACTGCCGTCCGGTGAAGGTCGTTGATCCGCCGAACTCCTCGCCCAAGACGCCGTCGCCGGGCCGGTCGCGGCCCAGCGTCTGGCGCACGTCGGATTCGACCGCCCGATCGGCGTCGGTCACCGGCGTCAAATCCGGTTTGGTGTCGATGCGCAGATCGAGCGCCCCGAACCGGACCCGCGTCAATTCGTCCGCACGGTCGGCCAGAGCCAGCGCAAGCATTAGATCGTCGTGGCTCACTGGTGCACCATCCTTTCGCCGAGCGTGTACCCAGTGCGATTTTTCGCGTGCGTTCTTGCACTGAGTTCACGCTCGGCGTAATAACGGCTCATGCCAGCAGTCCTACCATGGCCGGGTGGGATGGGAGTTTGGCGTGCTACTCATACTGATCGCGGTCCTAGCGGTATTTCTTGCTCCGCGGCTTATCCCGCGCGGCCCGCGGGGAGATCTGGCCAGCGGCACGCTCCTGGTGACCGGAGTCAGCCCGCGACCGGACGCAGGCGGCCAGCAGTATGTCACCATCGCCGGGATCATCACTGGGCCCACGGTCAATGAGTACGCCGTGTATCAGCGCATGGCCGTCGACGTCGACCAGTGGCCGACCGTCGGTCAAATACTTCCGGTGGTGTACTCGCCGAAGAATCCTGACAATTGGACGTTTACGCCCAACGGGCCGCCTGTCGGTTAGGCGCCGGGTTACCCTGCCGCGGGTGGGTGGGCCATCACCGTGAGCCGAACCCCGTATCGAGGTAGGACGCCGGAGGCTCGCCCTGCTGCCACTGGCACCCCCGGTACACCTGGCATCCCGTGCTCGGCCACGTCGGTCCCCGGGAGTGTGGTCAGGCCGGCGGGCGACAATGCCGAGACAGGGCGCGTCGAGGGCGCGGCCCAGCTCGGTGGGACCGATAGTTGCCCAATCGAGTTTGCCCGGCCGACACTCGCGAGCACCGTGTTGCCGACGCTCGCCGCACCGCCGGCACCCGACGCAGACACCCCACCGCCGGGACTGGTCGCGGAAACCAACTCACCGATCCCAAAGTCGCCCGGTGTCACCTCCGCGGGATTCTCGTCGCCGACGTTCAAAAGGCCTAGGTTGCTCTCGGCCCCGATGGTCCCGGCAACAAAGGACTCGACATCCTGCGTCACACCTACCGTGGCATATCCAGCGAATATGGCGTCAAGGAAGGTGAAGTCCTCAGGGATGAAGCTCGGAATCGTCAGCGCTTGCAGCGCTTGGGTCACCGTCTCAATCAGCAGCGACAGTGGGTCGGTGGCCTGGCTGACCGCGGCGGCCTGAGCGGTCAGGCCGGCCGGGTTGGTGGTCTGCCGCGGCGGGGAGAACGGTGTCAGCAGGGCCGCAGCCGCTGAGGCGGTGGCGTAACCGTACATCGCGGCGGCGTCCTGGGCCCACATCTCGGCGTACTGTGCCTCGGTGGCCGCGATCGCCGCAGTGTTCTGGCCGAAGAAGTTCGTCGCGATCAGTGCTAGCAGCTGTATCCGGTTGGCCGCTACCAGCGGTGGCGGCAGGGTCATTGCGTATGCTTGCTCGAAGGCCAGCGCTGCCGCCCTGGCTTGGATCGCTGTTTGCTGTGTCTTTTCGGCGGTCGTGTACAGCCAACCGATATAGGCAGCGGCCGTCACCGCCATCGATTCCGCTGCCGGTCCACGCCAATGCAAGGCGGCCAGTCCGGACAGCACCGATCCATATGCCTCGGCTGTGGTGGCCAACTCGGCGGCCAGCGAATCCCAGCCGCCCGCGGCAGCCCACAGCGATCCTGCCCCAGGGCCGGTGTACATCCGGGCGGAGTTGACTTCCGGTGGTAACAGTGCGAAATCCATTGTTTCTCAGCTCCTTACATTTGTGCGGATACGGTGTCGTGCTGGTCGAGAACTGAATGGGTCAAGGTGGAGTGCCAGCGGTGTTGCTGGCACTGGCCGTTTCGACGACGATGGCACCCCGGATGCCTGACCTATCCGGCTGACGAGTCAAAACTGTTGTAATCCAAGTCATATGGCCGCTCGTGGCAGTTGAACGCGAGTAGTACGACCCGACGCGTGTCGGGGTCCGGTGTCGTGGCCGGGGCGCAGCTGGGGCGTATGGCGGGGGTTCGCGCTACCGTGGCGTGCCGTGTGATGGCAGGAACGCTTTGCAGACGCTATCGGACTTGGTATCCAGGCATCCGCAAAGGGCATCTCGGGCTACCTTCGGTGACAGCGTGTCTTAAAACTCGCAAAGGTCTCCGGCCGGCGTGGGCAGATCTGCGTGAATTCCAGGCGGCTATCGAGTGAATTCCTGGGGCGCGGTGAATCGTAGCCGCGAGAAAGAAACGCCGGCACCTGACGCGGTGTCGACGAAAGACGCAGTCACACAACTGAATTCACTGACCCCTCCTGGGGCTCAGTGCGCGGGCCGCGCGCAGATCTTTGCGGCACGCTAGTGGTGACCGGGGTTGGCTCGCCTACAGGATGACAGTGACAGCGGCAGCCGCGTCACCCAGCCGCCGGCGGGCGCGACATCACCGTGAGCCGGACCCCGTATCGGGGGATGACACCCGAGGCTCGCTTGTCTGTCCCTGCTGGCACCCCTGGCAAGCCGGGCGTACCGTGCTCGGCTACGTCGGTCCCGTCGAGCGTGGTTAAGCCGGCGCCCGACAACGCCGAGACCGGGGTGCTCGAGGGCGTGGCCCAGGACGGTGGTACGGACATCGGCCCGATCGAACCCGCCCGGCCGGCACTCGCGAGTACCGCATCGTGCATGCTCGCAGCAGCGCCTTTTTCTGCCGAACTGAGTGCCGCATCGATCCCGAACGCGCCCGGCGCCAACTCCGCCGGATTCTCACTGGCGGCGCCTAAAAGGCCCAAGTTGTTCTCGGCCCCGATGATGCCCGCACATATCGACTCGATGTCCTGCGTCACGCCGACCGTTGCGTACGCAGCGAATATGCCGTCAAGAATGGTGAAGTCATCCGGGAGAATGTTGGGCCATCCCGTCGGCGCCTCTACTGCCTGCGACAGGAAAGAGGACAGTTGCGACAATGCGGTCGGCGTGTTCCCGGCGGAGTTGGTGGCGGCCTGGGTGACCGCGGCGTTCTGGGCGGCTAGCCCGGCCGGGTTGGTGGTCTGTTGTGGCGAGGAGAACGGCGTCAACTGTCTCGCCGCCGCTGAGGTGGTGGCGTAGCCGTACATCGCGGCCGCGTCTTGTGCCCACATCTCGGCGTACTGTGCCTCGATGGCTGCGATCGCTGCGGTGTTCTGGCCCAGGAGGTTCGACGCGATCAGTGCTTTCAGCTCGGCTCGGTTGGCGGTGACCAACGCTGGGGGCACCGTCATCGCATGAGCCTGCTCGAATGCCGCCGCCGCCGCTCTGGCTTGGGTAGCGGTCTGCTTGGTCTGCGCGGCGGTCCGCTCCAGCCATTCCACGTATGGAGCCGACATGGCCAGCATCGACGTGGACGCCGGGCCCCACCAGTGCATACCGGTCAGACGCGCAATCACCGAGCCGTAGTTCTCTGCTGCGGATGCTAACTCCGCGGCCAGCGCATCCCAGCTGGCCGCGGCAACCAACATTGAATTCGGTCCGGGACCGCTGTACATACGCGCGGAGTTGATCTCCGGTGGTAAGAACGCGTAGTCCATTACTCCGCAGGCCCCTAACGTCGATTGCGCACCCAGCCCAATTCGGACCTCGGTGTGGGCATGCGGGAGACGGCAGTGGCTCCCCCCATGGTCACGAGCGGCTCCGAGTGGGCTCCGCTCGGGCGCAGGCCGGCTGATACTTGTTGACCAGTGCGGCAACTCGTGCCGCGGCCAGTGTACAACTGGGCGGGCAGGTTGTATGGCAGTCGACTGACGGCGGATCGGAGATTGATCGACGCCGTGCCGGCCGCATCGAGATGCGCTCTCACA
The DNA here is from genome assembly GCF_000253375.1 of Mycobacterium canetti CIPT 140010059. Lineage (NCBI taxonomy): Bacteria > Bacillati > Actinomycetota > Actinomycetes > Mycobacteriales > Mycobacteriaceae > Mycobacterium > Mycobacterium canetti. Next base: position 3,554,763 of record NC_015848.1, on the reverse strand, counting down.
GCGCGGCTATGCCCAAATATTCTGTGGGTCAAGCGATATGCAGCCGATGGACGGCCGCTGGTTCGGCAGCTGTCGGCAACTGTAAGCCATTTCTGGGACTTTGCTGTGAAAAGCTGGGCGATGGTTGTGGACCTGGACGAGCCACCCGTGCGATAGGTGAGATTCATTCTCGCCCTGACGGGTTGCGTCTGTCATCGGTCGATAAGGACTAACGGCCCTCAGGTGGGGACCAACGCCCCTGGGAGATAGCGGTCCCCGCCAGTAACGTACCGCTGAACCGACGGGATGTATCCGCCCCAGCGAAGGAGACGGCGATGAGCGATCCTCGGCCAGCTCGGGCAGTGGTCGTTGGTATCGACGGGTCAAGGGCGGCAACGCATGCGGCGTTGTGGGCGGTCGATGAGGCGGTGAACCGAGACATTCCGCTGCGACTGGTGTACGTCATCGATCCGTCCCAACTGTCCGCCGCCGGCGAGGGCGGTGGGCAATCAGCGGCCCGAGCGGCGCTGCACGACGCCTCTCGGAAGGTCGAGGCCACCGGGCAACCGGTCAAGATCGAAACGGAGGTTCTGTGCGGCAGGCCGCTCACCAAGCTGATGCAGGAGTCCAGGTCCGCGGCGATGCTGTGCGTCGGTTCGGTGGGGCTTGATCATGTCCGCGGTCGCCGGGGTTCGGTCGCGGCGACCCTGGCTGGGTCGGCCTTATGCCCCGTGGCGGTGATTCACCCGTCGCCGGCCGAGCCAGCGACAACCTCCCAGGTCAGCGCGGTTGTCGCGGAGGTGGACAATGGTGTGGTGCTGCGGCACGCATTCGAGGAGGCCAGGCTGCGCGGAGTTCCGCTGCGGGCCGTGGCTGTCCACGCTGCTGAAACACCCGATGACGTCGAACAGGGCAGCCGGTTGGCGCATGTACACCTGAGCCGTCGGCTCGCCCACTGGACCCGGCTCTACCCCGAGGTGCGGGTGGATCGGGCCATCGCCGGCGGCAGTGCGTGCCGTCATCTGGCCGCCAACGCAAAGCCGGGTCAGCTGTTCGTCGCGGACTCACACTCCGCGCACGAATTGTGCGGTGCATACCAGCCCGGATGCGCCGTACTTACGGTACGCAGTGCCAACTTGTAGGGAGCGGATCTTGGGAGTGGTGCCCTGGTGGTAAAGGTCTTCTTGGTCGATGACCACGAGGTGGTGCGTCGTGGTCTGGTTGACTTGCTTGGGGCCGATCCCGAGCTTGACGTCGTAGGTGAGGCGGGTTCGGTCGCCGAGGCGATGGCCAGGGTTCCTGCCGCGCGCCCAGATGTCGCGGTGCTGGATGTCCGGTTGCCCGATGGCAACGGCATTGAACTGTGCCGCGATCTGTTGTCCCGCATGCCCGATCTGCGCTGTCTGATCCTCACGTCCTACACCTCTGACGAGGCCATGCTAGATGCGATTCTCGCCGGTGCCAGCGGATATGTCGTCAAAGACATCAAGGGAATGGAGTTGGCGCGCGCCGTCAAAGATGTGGGCGCTGGACGGTCGCTGCTGGACAATCGGGCCGCGGCCGCGCTGATGGCCAAGCTGCGCGGTGCCGCCGAGAAGCAGGACCCGCTATCAGGCCTTACCGACCAGGAGCGGACGCTACTGGGCCTGCTTAGCGAGGGCCTGACCAACAAGCAGATCGCCGACCGAATGTTCCTAGCCGAAAAGACGGTGAAGAACTACGTGTCGCGGTTGCTGGCCAAGCTGGGCATGGAACGTCGGACGCAAGCCGCGGTATTCGCGACGGAGTTGAAGCGCTCGCGGCCACCCGGTGATGGACCATGACAACAGGGGGCCTCGTCGACGAAAACGACGGCGCCGCAATGCGTCCACTGCGTCACACGCTCTCCCAACTACGCCTGCACGAGCTGCTGGTCGAGGTGCAGGACCGGGTCGAGCAGATCGTCGAGGGCCGGGACCGCCTCGATGGTCTGGTGGAGGCCATGCTCGTGGTCACAGCGGGCCTGGACCTGGAGGCAACCCTACGCGCTATCGTGCATTCAGCGGCCAGCCTTGTCGATGCGCGCTATGGCGCTATGGAGGTGCACGACCGGCAGCATCGGGTATTGCACTTTGTCTATGAAGGCATCGACGAGGAGACCGTTCGGCGGATCGGCCACCTACCGAAAGGCCTAGGCGTCATCGGGCTGCTCATCGAAGATCCCAAACCGTTACGGCTGGACGATGTTTCTGCGCACCCGGCCTCGATTGGTTTTCCGCCGTATCATCCGCCGATGCGTACCTTCCTCGGGGTACCGGTTCGGGTGCGCGATGAATCGTTCGGCACTCTGTACCTGACTGACAAGACCAACGGGCAACCGTTCAGCGACGACGACGAGGTTCTGGTCCAGGCGCTGGCGGCCGCCGCGGGTATCGCAGTCGCGAATGCCCGGCTCTACCAGCAGGCTAAGGCGCGTCAGTCGTGGATCGAGGCCACCCGTGACATCGCCACCGAGTTGTTGTCCGGCACCGAACCCGCGACGGTGTTCCGGCTTGTCGCCGCGGAGGCGCTCAAGCTGACGGCGGCTGACGCTGCCCTGGTAGCCGTTCCCGTCGACGAGGACATGCCTGCCGCTGACGTGGGGGAGCTGCTGGTGATTGAAACAGTCGGCAGCGCTGTGGCTTCCACTGTTGGGCGAACGATTCCGGTGGCGGGCGCGGTGCTGCGGGAGGTCTTCGTCAACGGCATTCCGCGACGGGTCGACCGGGTCGATTTGGAAGGCCTGGACGAACTGGCCGACGCAGGTCCGGCGCTGCTGTTGCCGCTGCGGGCCAGAGGTACCGTAGCGGGTGTCGTTGTTGTGCTGAGTCAAGGCGGTCCAGGGGCTTTCACCGACGAACAACTCGAGATGATGGCCGCGTTCGCCGACCAGGCCGCGCTGGCTTGGCAATTGGCCACTTCGCAACGTCGGATGCGCGAACTCGACGTACTGACCGACCGGGATCGTATCGCCCGTGACCTCCATGACCATGTCATCCAGCGGCTCTTCGCGATTGGCCTGGCTTTGCAGGGTGCTGTCCCGCACGAACGTAATCCTGAAGTGCAGCAACGACTCTCGGACGTGGTAGACGATCTGCAAGACGTTATACAGGAAATCCGGACCACCATTTATGACCTGCACGGAGCATCGCAGGGTATCACTCGGCTCCGGCAGCGAATCGATGCGGCCGTAGCCCAATTTGCCGACTCGGGGTTGCGCACCAGCGTTCAATTCGTGGGTCCATTGTCGGTGGTCGACAGCGCGCTCGCCGATCAGGCCGAGGCGGTGGTTCGGGAAGCGGTCAGCAACGCGGTTCGCCATGCGAAGGCCAGCACGTTGACCGTCCGGGTCAAAGTCGACGACGACTTGTGCATCGAGGTGACCGACAACGGCCGCGGGCTGCCCGACGAGTTCACCGGAAGCGGCTTAACGAACCTGCGGCAGCGGGCAGAGCAGGCCGGCGGCGAATTCACCCTCGCGAGCGTACCGGGCGCGAGCGGAACAGTGCTGCGATGGTCAGCACCGTTGTCGCAGTAGCTCTTCCGGCCACTCAACGACCTGGGACAGTTCGCGCCGTGGCGTCGGTGGCAACGGGTCGGCATTGATCGGTGCCCAACCCACTCGCAGCAGCATCTGGGGGTAGCCGCCGGCGCCGAACACCTCGGCACGGACCGCGTCGCGGGTCTTGGCGATCTCCAGCGGTTCGGTGATCGGGCAGCACGCCAGCCCCATTGCCGTCGCGGTCAACAAGACGATGCTGGCGGCCTCGCCGGCGCGCAGCCGGGCCAACCGGTCGTCTGTCTCGGTGCCTAGTGCCAGGATCGCGGCGCCGTCGTCAGCGGGTAAGACGTCGGACGGCTGAGACAGACCGGGCCCGGCGAACAGGCGACCGGGGATCGGGGCACTGGGGTCTGATGGCGGCTCGTTGCGGGCGGGAACCCCGGCCACTGAACCGTAGCGCCCACTCCAAATGGTGAGCTCGCGCAGATATTCCTCGTCGGTCACGTGGTCCAAGACAGCCTGCGCCACAATGGCTTTCATTCGGTCTAGGGCACTGACCTGCCGCAGCATGACCCCGCCACGGGCTGCTCTTGCGGCCATCAACGCGATGTCACCTCCTGGCACCGGCCAGCAACTGTAGGCGCGCCGATCGGTGCGTCGCCGCGGTATGGCCGCCGCCAAGGCGACATCGGCCTGATCGGGAACAAGCGGTTGTACCCCGATGGTGGCCAGATGGCAGCGGTCCTTGGGATCGGGGAAACGGTTTACCTTGGCCTGCCAGCCCAGCGACGCCAAAGCGACGACGCAGTGGTGCAATGCCACACCACAGCTGAGGATCAACTCACGCCCGTCCGGATCGGTGCTACGCAGCTGCATATCGGGTCTAGAGAACAGCTCCAGACTCGTCGGGCATACCCGCCACCGCCACGGCTGCGTGTTGTGGATGGAGGGGGCCCGGACGGCCAGGGTGAGAACCGTTCGCACGGTTTCGGCGTCCGGGAAATGGGTGTTCATGGCTGCCGGGCCTTTCCCATCAACGGCTGCGGTCATCTATTAAGGATCGCGCGTCGACAGCCGCGGTGGCAGAGCACGAAGGCTCGCCAGCGGAGGACCTTTGGCCCTGCCTCAACGGCTCCTCGCAGCGGAGAGTGGTACTGACGGTTGCAGATAATCCGGATCACCCGGGAAGGCGCTGACCATGAATCACCTAACGACACTTGACGCCGGGTTTCTCAAGGCAGAAGACGTGGATCGGCACGTGAGTCTGGCAATCGGCGCTCTGGCGGTCATCGAGGGGCCGGCTCCCGATCAGGAAGCCTTCTTATCGTCGCTCGCTCAACGCCTACGTCCCTGTACCCGGTTCGGGCAGCGGTTACGCCTGCGCCCGTTCGACCTCGGTGCACCCAAATGGGTGGACGATCCCGACTTCGATCTTGGCCGTCATGTGTGGCGCATCGCCTTGCCGCGGCCTGGCAACGAAGACCAGTTATTCGAGCTGATCGCCGATCTGATGGCGCGTCGTTTGGACCGGGATCGACCGCTGTGGGAGGTCTGGGTCATCGAAGGCCTGGCGGACAGCAAGTGGGCGATCCTGACCAAACTGCACCACTGCATGGCCGACGGAATCGCGGCGACTCACCTGCTAGCTGGGCTCTCCGATGAAAGTATGAGCGACAGCTTCGCGAGCAACATCCACACGACCATGCAGTCGCAATCCGCATCTGTGCGGCGGGGTGGATTCCGTGTCAATCCAAGCGAGGCGTTGACCGCGTCGACCGCCGTGATGGCAGGCATCGTTCGCGCGGCCAAGGGTGCCGGTGAGATCGCGGCCGGCGTGCTAAGTCCCGCCGCGTCGTCGTTGAACGGGCCGATCAGTGATTTGCGTCGCTACAGCGCAGCAAAGGTCCCTCTCGCCGACGTCGAACAGGTGTGCCGGAAATTCGACGTCACCATCAATGATGTTGCGCTTGCCGCGATTACGGAAAGCTACCGCAACGTCCTCATCCAGCGGGGTGAGCGGCCTAGGTTTGATTCGCTGCGTACGCTAGTGCCGGTCTCGACGCGTTCCAACAGCGCTTTGAGCAAGACCGATAACCGTGTTTCGTTAATGCTGCCCAACCTGCCGGTGGATCAAGAGAACCCGCTGCAGCGGCTGCGGATCGTGCACTCGCGGCTGACTCGGGCCAAGGCGGGGGGACAGAGACAATTCGGAAATACTTTGATGGCGATTGCCAACCGCCTTCCGTTCCCCATGACCGCATGGGCGGTCGGGCTGTTGATGCGGCTGCCGCAGCGTGGTGTTGTCACCGTGGCGACAAATGTGCCGGGTCCACGACGGCCGCTGCAGATTATGGGCAGACGGGTGCTTGACCTATACCCGGTTTCGCCGATCGCGATGCAACTGCGCACCAGTGTCGCGATGCTCAGCTACGCCGACGACCTGTACTTCGGGATCCTGGCCGACTACGACGTGGTAGCAGATGTCGGCCAGCTGGCGCGAGGAATTGAAGACGCCGTCGCACGGCTGGTGGCGATCAGTAAGCGGCGCAAGGTGACTCGCAGGCGCGGAGCGCTATCGCTGGTTGTGTGACGAGGCCTCGCAGGCAAAGGTCTGGCTGCGGTCCGGTTCCGGACCGAACCTGAAGTGGCGGCCGGTGATCTCCCACGGGATCACCCGCACACAGTGACGTTTCAGCGTCGCGGTCCACGGTAGTAACTGGGCGCGTTCGGCTTCGCGGACCTCCGCGTCGGTCGTCAGCACCTGGGCGCGAACCTTGACGATCACGCTCCAGCCCTCGGCAACGTTGTGGTCGTCCGCCTCGAAAGCCACCGCGCACTTCGCGACGGCTGAAAATAATTTGGCGCCCTCCGCGGTACGAAACAGCACGGTGCGGCCTTGCATCACGAAATTGACTGGAAGATCCCAGGCTCATCAGCAAAGGTGGTAACTAGCCGACCGAGTGCAACGCTGCCCAGCCGGTGCCAACTTTCGTCTTCTGACAGCACGGTAACGGAATCGTCGATCATGGCTCAACCGTTCGACTTGACTCACCAAGAATGCCCGCGAAACACCCTCGGTGCCTCACGTAAATATGCCCGCGACATGGTGACCGTCGTGAGGCATGGGAAGTGGGTTGTCGATGAGATCTCGCGCGGAGGTCACCACCAGGTACGCCAAGGCGTATGTGCAGGCTTTGAAGAAGAGCCGGGGCCGGATTTTCGACCAGGTGGTTGACCTGACGGGCTAGTCACGTGATAACGCGCGGCGCCGGCTTGTCGCAGCGGCCAAGCTATCGCCGGGGCTGGGCCGCAGTGTTGCCAAGCGGCCGCGCAAACCGCGTTCGCTGAAGTACTCCTATGACGCGCTGAAGGTGTTGCAGAGGGTGTGGTCCGCCTCGGGTGGGCAGTGCGGGAAGTATCTTGCCGCCTCGATGGCGCTGCAGCTTGATGGGTTGGAACGTCACGGTGTGTTGGAGTTTGGGCGTGACCGCTATGGCCCCGAGGTGCGTGAGGAGCTGTTGGCGATGAGTGCGGCCAGCATCGATCGTTATCTGAAGACCGCGAAGGCCAAAGACCAGATATCGGATGTGTCGACGACGAAACCCTCACCACTGCTGCGTAATTCGATCAAGGTTCGCAGGGCCGGCGATGAGGTCGAGGCGGAGCCGGGGTTCTTCGAGGGCGACACCGTCGCCCATTGCGGTCCGACGCTCAAAGGCGAGTTCGCCCACACCCTGAACTTGACCGACGTGCACATCGGATGGGTGTTCACCCGCACCGTCCGCAACAACGCCCGTACCCACATCCTCGCCGGGCTCAAAGCTTCTGTCACCGAGATCCCGCATGGGATAACGGGTTTAGATTTCGACAACGGCACCGTGTTTCTCAACAAGCCGGTCATCAGCTGGGCCGGCGACAACGGTATCTACTTCACCCGCTTTCGCCCGTACAAGAAAAACCACTAGGCCACCATCGAGTCCAAGAACAACCACCTGGTCCGCAAGTACGCGTTCTACTACCGCTATGACACCGCCGAGGAACGCGCCGTGCTCAACCGGATGTGGAAGCTGGTCAACGACCGCCTCAACTACCTCACCCCGACCATCAAACCGATCGGGTATGCCAGCAGCGCCGACGGCCGCCGCCGACGCCTCTACGATGCCCCACAGACGCCGCTGGACCGGCCACTGGCCGCAAGGGTGCTCTCCGCGGCCCAGCAGGCCGACCTGATCACCTACCGAGACAGTCTCAACCCCGCCCAGATCGGCCGCAAAATCGCCGACCTGCAGAACCGACTCCTCATCTTGGCCAAGGAGAAAACCGAGCAGCTCTACCTCGCTAACATCCCCACCGCCCTACCCGACATCCACAAAGGCATCCTGATCAAGGCGGGCTGAACCAACCCGTTTCACGGGCATTTCTATCTGAGGCATTACGCCCTTTCTCGGGCGTCTGGCGAATCTGCAAGACGCTGTCCAGCGGCCGCCGTGGTGTGGGGGCGGGAACTGCTGCCAACGGCGGGGCTATCCCTACCCGGATCAAGGCTTGCGGCTCGCCTCGCTGCCTCGTCAGGCCCCGCACGATGTCACGACTGTCACTGGATTCGATCAGATGGGTCAACGTGCAGGTAGCCATGCCGGCCATGGTGCACTCGAGTAGGATGGTCGACAGCACTTCGCCACACCTCAGTGCGTCGGCTCGCGTGTCGCTAGGGGTCGACAGCACAAGGACTTTCGATCGGTCATCAGCTAGCTCGGCACGGCGATTCTGGTAGCTCCGGACCGGGAAGTCACGGCCCAGGTCAACTCGCAAGCGTTCGGCGTCTGATGCCAGCGTATCCGGCGGCACACCATGGGCCAGCACGAACGGTGAAGTCCACCATTCGAGTTCGGCGTGATAGTACGGATCGTCCCGCCGCAGGACTTCGCTGAGTTGTGACGCTACCACCAGTCGTGTTCGCTGGTCGTCGGATACCACATCAAGCATCGCAACGTCTTTGTCGACGGCGTCGCGCAGCGCGGGCTCAAACAGGTGCCAGTACATCGGGCTGTCAAACGGAAGCCGATCGGTTCGGCGCTGCAGAATCGCCTGGGCGCGGTTTCGCTGTCCCGCCGTGACGTGATCGATGGGACTGAATTCGACGGTGGCCAACTGGTCAGGTTGGTTCGGCTGGGGAAAGCGAGTGATATTCGCCTGCCAGTGCGCGGCCGTCATGGCGATGCGAAGGTGATCGAGTACGGCACCGCAACTGATGATCGCTTGCCGGCCGGAATGGTCGGTGGCCGGCACCGTTCGGTGGCGGTTGACGAACAGGTGCACAGTAGTGTGCTCGGAGCCGCTTTCGGCCACCCAACGCCAGGGCTGGCTGTTGTGCACCGACGGCGCCCGGCATGCCAGCAAGACTGCGTTCTTGAGCACCTGTATGTCCACAACGTTGACGGTATGGTCATCCGGTTTGATCAAATAGGGTCATTGGTCCTCTCAATGAAATCCCTTGCGTCACTGTCGTTTCAGCGGTGTCTGCGCGAGAATTCTAGTTTGGTCGCGGCGCTGGACCGGCTCGATGCTGCGGTCGATGAGCTGAGCGCTTTGTCGTTTGATGCGTTGACCACTCCGGAGCGGGATCGCGCCCGTCGCGACCGGGACCATCATCCTTGGTCCCGCTCCCGCTCGCAGTTGTCGCCACGAATGGCGCACGGGCGTCGAGCCCTAACGGGTGGCATAGCGGAATAAGATCACCCGTACGTTTCGCCGCCGCGATGCCAGCTATCCGGGCCGCCGCCATGACGTCACCCTTAGCAGCGGCACCGTCGGAAATCATCCTCAAGGTAGACGGCTTCATGATCACGAGCCCTGACGCTTTGGCAACCCTCAAAGTCACGGGTTTCTCGGACACATCGACCATTCGTGCCGCACCACGCTCATCGATATGTGTCAGCGCGAGTGCATGGTCGATCATCGTGCTGGCCTGTCAGCGAATTCTGTCGCATACATCGCCTCGACGGACGCCGCAAGATCGAAGTCGATGTCGGTCAGATAGCCCAGCTTGCGCGTCCACGCCGTCACGCGCACCGAACGCTTGTCCAGTACAGCGATATCGGGATGGTGATTGATATCGTTTGCTATTGATGCGACCCTATTCATGAAGTCAATGGATTGGTCGAAATTTGTGCACTGAAAAGCGCGGCTGAGTCGCATGTCGAGAAGCTGCCAGCCAGGTAGTGCTCCGAGTTTCTCTGACACGGCCGCGTCGGCAAGTGCGGCCAGCCTCCCCTGACATACGTTGTGCTTTCCCTCGGATGCATCGTGGGATGCTCGTTGCTCGTGTTGCTCAGGGGTGCTGACCGTCATGGTTCCTTCCTCAACTGTGGAGTCGTTGATCAATCGACTGTTCGTTCGGCTTACCCGCCCCTGGTGTGCATCTCCAGATGCGGGTCGGCCTTTAACGTGCTTAATGGCAGGAACACTCCGCGCTCGCGTTGGGCAAGACGCTGCTCTGCTCCGCGATCCGTTCGTCGCCGCCATCCGGTTGTCACGGTTTCCACCAAGTCATCGTGAGTCGCGCCTGCACGCAGCGGCTCCCTTAGGTTGATACCCGATATTGCGTACAAGCAATGCAGCCATAAGCCATCGGCGGTCAACCGTGAACGGTCACAGGTTGCGCAGAATGGCTCCGTTGTCGACGCGATAATTCCGAAGGTAGTTCCGTCCGGAAGCGCATATCGATTGGCGGGCGCCGTATCATGTTTGGGCAAAGGCTCAATACGTCCATACCGTTTCTCAAGGGACTCGAGCATGTTCGCTTTGGTAAAGACCTTCTCCCATGCCCAGTGAGTTGCGCCGCCGACGTCCATGTACTCAATGAACCTGACTTCCGCGTTAACAGTCCGAGCGAATTCGATCAGATCAGCCAGCTCATCGTGATTGGCACCACGCATCACCGTTGTGTCTATTTTTGTGTCCGTAAATCCCGCGGCTGCGACAGCCTTGATACCCGCGATGACCTTATCGTGGCTATTACGCTGACTTATCGCCTTGAAGCGCTCGGGTTGCAACGTATCAAGACTGACAGTGATGCGTTTCATACCCGCAGCCTTCAGGCCGTCAACGCGGTCGGCGAGAAGGACGCCGTTCGTCGTGATCGCTAAGTCTCTCAGACCTGAATCTTCGCCGACCTTTGCGCTCAATGTCCTCACTATTTCCGGCAAATCTGGGCGGATCAGCGGTTCGCCACCGGTGATTCGAACTTTACTTACCCCAACGGAAAGGAAAACATCTACAATGGCGCTGATTTCTTTGACGGATAGCAAATCTTGCCGCGGCAACCATGTGTAGTGCTCTTCGGGCATACAATAACGGCATCGCAAATTGCACTGATCGATAACGGAAAGGCGTAGGTCCCCCATCATCCGGCGACAACGGTCTTTTACTCGCACTCTCGGGGATGGAGCTACCATATCAGGCAGCGTAGGCGTACTCATTTTCCTATCATCTTTTCGATCCTCCACTTTGGACGCAGTCGGTTAGACCGAAGTTCCCCCTTGTAGGGGCGGGCTGAGTTTCGATCTGTTTCGTGAGCAGGTGTTTCTGTGTTCAACTTCCCTCAACATGTACTCATGTATTATTGAGAATAGCTCGGCGTGTCATCCTCTGATGACGCTATTATCGCGCTGACCGCGTGTTATAAAGTAATCATGTACATTACCCGGGTACCCAACCGGGGATCCCCGCCGGCGGTGCTGTTGCGGGAAAGCTTCCGCGAAAACGGCAAGGTCAAGACGCGTACCCTGGCCAACCTCTCACGCTGGCCCGAGCACAAGCTGGACAGACTGGACCGGGCGCTTAAGGGCTTGCCGCCCGCGGACTGGGATCTAGCCGAGGCCTTCGATATCACCCGCAGCCTGCCGCACGGGCATGTGGCCGCGGTGGCCGGCACCGCCGAGAAGCTGGGCATACCCGAGCTGATCGACCCCACCCCGTCGCGGCGGCGCAACCTGGTGCTGGCCATGCTGATCGGGCAGATCATCGAGCCCGGATCGAAACTGGCGATCGCGCGCGGGCTGCGCGCCCAGACCGCCACCAGCACGCTGGGTGCGGTGCTGGGTGTCTCGGGCGCCGATGAGGACGACCTGTATGACGCGATGGACTGGGCGCTGGAGCGCAAAGACGGCATCGAAAACGCCTTGGCCGCACGGCATCTGACCAACGGCACCCTGGTGCTCTATGACGTATCCTCGGCGGCGTTCGAGGGCCACACCTGCCCGCTGGGAGCGATCGGGCACGCCCGCGACGGGGTCAAAGGCCGGCTGCAGATCGTCTACGGGCTGCTGTGCTCACCCAAGGGAGCGCCGGTGGCCATCGAGGTGTTCAAGGGCAACACCGCCGACCCGAAAACTCTGAAAGCTCAAATCGACAAGCTCAAAACCCGGTTCGGGTTGACCCGCATCGCCCTGGTGGGCGATCGGGGCATGCTCACTTCCGCGCGCATCCGTGACGAGCTGCGTCCGGCGCACCTGGATTGGATCAGCGCGCTGCGCGCCCCGCAGATCAAGATCCTGCTCGAGGACGGGGCGCTGCAGCTGTCGCTGTTCGATGAGCAGAACCTGTTCGAGATCACTCACCCCGACTATCCCGGTGAGCGGCTGGTGTGCTGCCACAACCCCGCCCTGGCCGACGAGCGCGCCCGCAAACGCGCCGAGCTGCTGGCGGCCACCGAAAAGGAGCTGCAGGCCATCGCCGAAGCCACCCGCCGCCAACGCCGGCCGTTACGCGGTACAGACAAGATCGGCCTGCGGGTGGGCAAGGTGCGCAACAAGTTCAAGATGGCCAAGCACTTTGACCTGCACATCACCGATGAGGCCTTCAGCTTCACCCGCAACCAGAACAGTATCGCCGCCGAGGCCGCCCTCGACGGCATCTACGTGCTACGCACCAGCCTGCCCGACAACGCCCTGGGCCGCGACGACGTGGTGGGCCGCTACAAAGACCTCGCCGACGTCGAACGCTTCTTCCGCACCCTCAACAGCGAACTGGACGTACGCCCCATCCGGCATCGGCTGGCCGACCGGGTCCGCGCCCACATGTTCTTGCACATGCTCTCCTACTACATCAGCTGGCACATGAAACAAGCCCTGGCCCCAATCCTGTTCACCGACAACGACAAACCCGCCGCCGCCGCCAAACGCGCCGACCCCGTCGCGCCAGCCCAACGCTCCGACGAAGCGCTGAACAAGGCAGCACGCAAACGCACCGAAGACAACCAACCGGTGCACAGCTTCACCAGCCTGCTCACCGACCTGGCCACCATCTGCGCCAACTACATCCAACCCACAGACGACCTGCCAGCATTCACCAAAACCACCACCCCCACCCCCACACAACGGCGCGCCTTCGACCTACTGGCCGTTTCCCACCGCCACGGCCTGGCGTAGTCAGTACCGAACCACAAATGCCCAGGTCAACGACACAAACCGCGCCGGATCAGGGGGAACTTCGGGTTAGAGCGCCTCAAGAGAGTTTCGTACAAGGGTTAACTAACAATCGTTACCGAAATGCATCGGCGCATCGTGGCGCAGCGCATGAGCCTGCGTTTATGGCGCGTTGTTAGGGCGGAATCCGACCACTCATGTGCGAGCTTTCGTTCAGACCAGGTGAGCGGCTGCAGCGCGCGAGGGGTTCCGGATATGGGGTCGCCGGGTGGGCAGGCTCAGCACGTCGGACTTCTAGAACAACGGGCACAACGGATATGATGCGGCAGGCATCTTCATGAATTGTCAATGACAGCCCGAACCGCCTTCGGTCACAGGCATTGGTGCGCCGCATCGTGCGCCATTCGTGACGACAACAGCGAGCGGGAGCAGGCCAAGGATGACGGTTCGTCGGCTCATCGCTGCTTGCATTGTGGTAGTCAGCTGGCATCCTGAAGGGCATGCCAGGCAAGGAAATCGATCGAGTCCGGGCGACCAGTGCCCTCGCAGTGATTAGGCAGCACCCGGTAATGGTGTTCTTCGCGCTGTCGCCGGTACTCGCCGCATTAGGTGTCATGTGGTGGCTAGCCGGTGCTGGATGGGCTATCGTCGCGGCCCTGGTGCTGGTGGTCGTCGGCGGAGCCATGATCGTCCTCAAACGCTGACACCATCAGCATGCGTTCGTGGTGGGGTTGGGGCACAGTCGAGGACGCGCTCTCCGATCAGGAGACGCAAGCGCTACAGTCGCGAGTCGCGGCACTGGTGTCCGGCCATGACCTGAGCGACCACCCGCCGCCGGACCTGACCGCGCTCGGTTTGGCGGCCCCACGGGTCAGCCCGCCGGCATCGCTGGCCGCGCTCTGCTCAAGCGATCTCGTCGATCGGGCCGGACACGCGCGCGGCAAAGCGTATCGCGACATCGCACGCAACCTGCAGGGCCAGCTCGACCACCTGCCCGACCTCATCGCCCGACCCCGCAGCGAGCAGGACGTGATCGACGTGCTGGATTGGTGTGCGCGCGAGGGGATTGCGGTCATCCCATACGGTGGTGGCAGCTCGGTGGTTGGCGGTGTCGAGCCGCGCTTCGATGAGCCGGTGGTCACGGTCGACGTCACTGCCATGAGCGCGGTGCTTGAGATTGACCGCGTCAGCCGTGCCGCGCGCATCCAGGCGGGTGCGTTCGGCCCCTCGATCGAGCATCAGCTTCGCCCACACGATTTGACACTGCGCCATTTCCCGCAGTCCTTCGGCTTCTCGACTCTCGGTGGCTGGTTGGCCACCCGCTCCGGCGGACACTTCGCCACGCTCTATACCCATATCGACGACTTGACCGAATCGCTGCGGATTGTCACCCCGGTGGGGATCAGCGAGTCCCGGCGGCTGCCCGGAAGCGGTGCCGGACCATCCCCGGACCGGTTGTTCCTCGGGTCCGAGGGGACGCTTGGCATCATCACCGAGGCGTGGATGCGGCTGCAACACCGTCCGCGATGGCAGGTCACGGTGTCCGTGGGGTTTGACGACTGGGCCGCCGCGGTCGCCGCGACCCGGACGATCGCTCAGGCGGGGCTGTACCCGGCCAACTGCCGGCTGTTGGATCCGGCCGAGGCGTTGCTGAATGCCGGCACGTCCGTTGGTGGCGGGCTGTTGGTGTTGGCGTTCGAGTCTGCCGACCACCCGATAGACCCGTGGCTGCACCGGGCGGTGGCGATCACCGCCGAACACGGCGGCACGGTGACCGCGCAACGTAGCCGCGGAACTACAAGCGACGCAACGGAACACAACGCAGCCGCGAACTGGCGCTCGGCGTTTCTGCGCATGCCGTATCAACGAGACGCGCTGGTTCGCCGCGGAGTTATCGCCGAAACATTCGAAACCGCTTGCACCTGGGACGGATTCGATACTCTACATGCCGCGGTGACCGATGCCGCTCGGACCGCGATCTGGAAGGTATGCGGGACCGGAGTAGTGACCTGTCGATTCACCCATGTCTACCCGGACGGCCCGGCTCCTTACTACGGCATCTATGCCGGCGGGCGCTGGGGGTCGCTCGACGCGCAGTGGGACGAGATCAAGGCTGCCGTGTCCGAGGCGATCAGCGCCAGTGGCGGTACCATCACCCACCACCATGCGGTCGGTCGCGACCACCGCGCTTGGTATGACCGGCAGCGTCCCGACCCGTTCGCGGCGGCCCTGCGGGCGGCGAAGTCCGCACTCGACCCGGCCGGGATCCTCAACCCAGGGGTGTTGTTCGGTCGCTGATCAGCCGAGCCCAATCCGCAACAGCTCGGCCAGGCTGGCCAACTTGACCCGGGGACGCCCGTGCGGCTCGCCGGCGGCCCGCTCGAAAGCGTCGATCACCTGCCAGTGGGCCGACGTGACCAGCTTCGGCTGGCGTGCTGCTAGCCAGTCGGCCACCTGGTCGGCATGATCTTCCGGAAAGCTCTTGCACTCGGCGCCCTCCTTGGCGTTGCCAAGATCCTTGATCAAGGTGTCGACGGTGTCTTGGGCGTCCTTCTTGTTGGTCCCGATCACCCCGGTCGGCCCGCGCTTGATCCACCCGACGACGTATTCGTTGGGACTGCCGTTGATTCGGCCGCCGACGTTGGGGATGGTCCCGCTCTGGTCGTCGAACGGCAGCCCGGGCGTGGGCACCCCGCGGTAGCCGACCGACCGCACGACCAGCTGAGCTGGCAGCTCCTCGCGCTCGCCGGTGTCCTTGGCCGCCACTCGCCCGCTGCCGTCGGAGACCAGCTCGTTGCGGCCCAGCACGATCCGCTCCACTTTGCGCTTGCCCTTGATCTCGATCGGAGAGGTCAAGAACCGGAACACCATGCGGCGGTGTCCCGGGCGGGGTTCGCGGTCCGCATAGCCACGCAGCACCTTGATGTTCTGCTTGCAGACCTTGCCCACCGCGGCCGCGTCCTCGTCGGTAATGCCGTCCAGCTCCGCCGGATCGATCACCACGTCAACCCCGTCGAGGTCGGCCAGCTCGCGCAACTCCAACGTGGTGAACGCGGCCTGCAGCGGACCTCGGCGCCCGACGATCACCACCTCCTGGATACCGCGTGGGCGTAGCGATTCCAAAGCGTGATCGGCGATATCGGTGCGTGCCAACACGTCGGGATCGGTGAGCAGAATCCGTGCCACGTCTAGCGCGACGTTTCCATTGCCGATAACTACGGCCCGGGCGCCCGACAGATCGGGTGATACCTGCTCGAAGTGTGGATGTGCGTTGTACCAGCCGACGAAATCGACGGCGGCGATACTGCCCGGCAGGTCCTCACCGGGGATGTTCAACATGCGATCGGACTGCGCGCCGACGGCGTAGATCACGGCGTCGTAGCGCTCGGAGAGCTCGCCGGGCTGGACGTGTTCGCCGACGACCACATTGCCGAAGAAGCGGAAGCGGGGGTCCTCGGCCGTCTTTTCGAATTGCTTGCTGATCGACTTGATCTTGGGGTGATCCGGCGCGACCCCGGAGCGCACCAGCCCCCAGGGAGTCGGCAACATCTCCAGCATGTCGACGGCCATGTCGAGGTCCTCGGTCGTGTCGGCGGCCTTCAGCAAGGATGCCGCGGCGAAGAACGCCGACGGCCCGGAGCCCACGATGGCGATGTAATAGGGACGCATACTCGAGCCTTCTGTGTTGTGCCCGGCTGCGGCGCAAGGGGCTGCGAATGGGCTGGGCCGCAGTCGTGCGGTGCACATGACGGTCATCTGATGCTAGACGCTGATGCCGGTAACCTTGGCTGCTGTGGACCCCGACCGTCAAGCCGACATCGCCGCCTTGGACTGCACCCTGACCACGGTGGAGCGGGTGCTCGACGTCGAGGGTCTGCGCAGCCGCATCGAGAAGCTCGAGCATGAGGCATCTGATCCGCACTTGTGGGACGACCAGACCCGGGCGCAGCGGGTGACCAGCGAGTTGTCGCACACCCAGGGAGAGCTGCGGCGCGTCGAGGAGCTAAGGCGCCGCCTGGACGACCTGCCGGTGCTCTACGAGCTGGCCGCCGAGGAAGCGGGCGCGGCCGCCGCCGATGCCGTCGCCGAGGCCGACGCGGAGCTCAAGTCGTTGCGCGCCGACATCGAGGCCACCGAGGTGCGCACCCTGCTGTCGGGGGAATACGACGAGCGTGAGGCGCTGGTCACCATCCGGTCCGGCGCGGGCGGGGTGGACGCCGCAGACTGGGCCGAGATGCTGATGCGGATGTATATCCGCTGGGCCGAGCAGCACAAATACCCCGTCGAGGTGTTCGACACCTCCTATGCCGAAGAAGCCGGCATCAAAAGCGCCACGTTCGCCGTGCACGCACCGTTCGCCTACGGCACGTTGTCGGTCGAACAGGGCACCCACCGGCTGGTGCGGATCAGCCCGTTCGACAACCAGAGCCGGCGACAGACGTCGTTCGCCGAAGTCGAAGTGCTGCCGGTGGTGGAGACCACCGACCACATTGACATCCCCGAGGGCGATGTCCGCGTCGACGTCTATCGCTCCAGCGGGCCCGGCGGGCAGTCGGTGAACACGACAGACTCAGCGGTGCGGCTCACCCACATTCCCAGCGGTATCGTGGTCACCTGCCAGAACGAGAAGTCCCAACTGCAGAACAAGATCGCGGCGATGCGGGTTCTGCAAGCAAAGTTGTTGGAACGCAAGCGCTTAGAAGAACGCGCCGAGCTCGACGCGTTGAAGGCCGACGGCGGCAGCTCCTGGGGTAACCAGATGCGTTCCTATGTGCTGCACCCATATCAGATGGTCAAGGATCTGCGCACCGAGTACGAGGTCGGCAATCCGGCGGCCGTTCTGGATGGAGACCTCGACGGATTCCTGGAAGCCGGGATCCGGTGGCGCAATCGACGTAATGACGACTAGCGGCACAGTTCTGGCCACCTCGATAGCACAGCACTGGCATAACTTCTGGCGCGGTGAAATCGGCGACTGGATCCTCAACCGGGGCCTGCGCATCGTCATGCTGCTGATCGCAGCGGTGCTGGCGGCCCGCTTCGTGACTTGGCTTGCCAACCGGGTGACCCGGCGCCTCGACCTCGGGTTTACCGAAAGCGACGCGTTGGTGCGCTCGGAGGCAACCAAGCACCGCCAGGCCGTAGCGTCGGTGATCTCGTGGGTGTCGATCGTCCTCATCTATGTCGTCGTTGTGTACGAGGTCATCGATGTGTTGCCGGTTCCGGTCGGTGCGTTGGTGGGGCCGGCGGCGGTGCTCGGCGCCGCGCTGGGCTTCGGTGCCCAACGCCTGGTGCAGGACCTACTCGCCGGGTTCTTCATCATCGTGGAGAAGCAGTACGGGTTCGGCGATTTGGTCGAACTCAGCATGGTGGGGTCACCGGAGAACGCGGCCGGCACGGTGGAGGACGTCACGCTGCGGGTGACCAAGCTGCGTTCCAGCGAGGGTGAGGTGTTCACCGTTCCCAACGGGAACATCGTCAAGTCGGTCAACCTGTCCAAGGACTGGGCCCGCGCGGTCGTGGACATCCCCGTCCCGACCAGCGCCGATCTCGGCCGCGTGAACGAGGTCTTGCATCAGGAGTGTGAGCACGCGCGCCACGATTCGCTGCTGGGAGAGCTGTTGTTGGATGAGCCCACGGTCATGGGCGTGGAGCGCATCGAAGTGGACACCGTCACCCTGCGACTGGTGGCCCGCACCCTACCCGGCAAGCAGTTCGAGGCGGGCCGGCAGTTGCGGGTGCTGGTGATCCGCGCGCTCACCCGCGCCGGGATAGTCACCGCGGCCGATGCGCGGGCCGCGGTGGCAGAAAGTCCGGAGCAGTAGCGTGAAGCTCAGCAACCAGAAACGGCACTGGCCGGGCTATCTGTTCGGCCGGATCCGCACGTCGACCCTGGTGTTGATCGCCGCGTTCCTGGCGGTGTGGTGGATTTACGAGACCTATAGGCCACAGGCACCAGGTCCTGGTGACTCTCCGCCGACCCAGGTGGTGCCGCCGGGCTTCGTGCCCGATCCTGACTACACCTGGGTGCCGCGCACCAGAGTGCAACCACCCACCGTCAAGGCGACGCCGACCACCACGTCGAGCACACCGCCGGTCAGCCCGCCCGAAACCACGACCGATTCGGCTGTCCCGCCGCCGTTTGAGTTGCCGCCGCCGTTCGGCCCGGGCACCACGACCCCAACACCACCGGCACCGCTACCGCAGCCCGGGCCGGGTCCGACGGCCGGCACCTACCCCAAATCCGAGCCACCGACCCGTTGATTTCGCCTGCCCGCTAATCTCACCGCTACACTGGCGTGCCGTGATGATCACCCTGGACCATGTCACCAAGCAGTACAAATCGTCGGCGCGTCCGGCGTTGGATGACATCAACGTCAAGATCGACAAGGGTGAGTTCGTCTTCCTGATCGGCCCGTCGGGTTCGGGCAAGTCAACCTTCATGCGGCTGCTGCTGGCAGCGGAGACGCCGACCAGTGGTGATGTCCGGGTCTCGAAGTTTCATGTCAACAAACTCCGCGGTCGCCACGTACCGAAGCTGCGTCAGGTGATCGGCTGCGTCTTCCAGGACTTTCGGTTGCTGCAGCAGAAGACGGTGTACGACAACGTCGCCTTCGCATTGGAGGTCATCGGCAAACGCACCGACGCGATCAACCGGGTGGTCCCCGAAGTGCTCGAGACGGTCGGTCTGTCCGGCAAGGCCAATCGGCTGCCAGACGAGCTGTCGGGCGGCGAGCAACAGCGCGTTGCGATCGCCCGCGCCTTTGTCAACCGGCCGCTGGTACTGCTGGCCGACGAGCCCACCGGAAACCTCGACCCGGAGACCAGTAGGGACATCATGGACTTATTGGAGCGGATCAACCGCACCGGCACGACGGTGCTGATGGCCACGCACGACCACCACATCGTCGACTCGATGCGCCAACGGGTGGTTGAGTTGTCCCTGGGCAGGCTGGTACGCGACGAACAGCGTGGCGTCTACGGGATGGATCGCTAAGTGCGTTTCGGTTTCCTGCTAAATGAGGTCCTGACCGGCTTTCGTCGCAATGTCACCATGACGATCGCGATGATCCTGACGACCGCGATCTCGGTCGGATTGTTCGGCGGCGGTATGTTGGTGGTCCGGTTGGCCGACAGCTCCCGGGCCATCTATCTCGACCGGGTGGAATCTCAGGTCTTTCTCACCGAAGACGTTTCCGCCAACGACTCGTCCTGCGATACCACTGCGTGCAAAGCGTTACGGGAGAAGATCGAAACGCGATCCGACGTCAAAGCGGTGCGTTTCCTTAACCGCCAGCAGGCCTATGACGATGCCATCCGCAAGTTTCCCCAGTTCAAGGACGTGGCGGGCAAGGATTCGTTCCCGGCGTCGTTCATTGTCAAGCTGGAGAACCCCGAGCAGCACAAGGACTTTGACACCGCTATGAAGGGGCAGCCCGGCGTCTTGGACGTGCTGAATCAAAAGGAGCTGATTGACCGGCTGTTCGCGGTCCTTGATGGTTTGAGCAATGCCGCGTTCGCGGTCGCGCTGGTTCAGGCCATCGGGGCGATTCTGTTGATCGCCAACATGGTCCAAGTGGCTGCCTATACGCGGCGCACCGAAATCGGCATCATGCGCTTGGTCGGTGCCAGCCGCTGGTACACCCAGCTGCCGTTCCTAGTGGAGGCGATGCTGGCCGCGACGATGGGTGTCGGCATCGCCGTAGCGGGCTTGATGGTGGTGCGGGCTTTGTTCCTGGAGAATGCGCTCAACCAGTTTTATCAAGCCAATCTCATTGCCAAGGTTGACTATGCGGACATCCTCTTCATCACGCCGTGGCTGCTGCTGTTGGGCGTGGCGATGTCGGGGTTGACGGCTTACGTAACGCTGCGCCTCTACGTGCGGCGATAGCTGTGTCCAAGTCGTCGCGTGGCGGCCGGCAGATCGTTGCCAGCAATCGCAAAGCCCGGCACAACTATTCGATCATCGAGGTGTTCGAGGCCGGGGTTGCGCTGCAAGGCACGGAGGTGAAGAGCCTGCGGGAAGGGCAGGCGTCGCTGGCCGATTCGTTCGCCACCATCGACGACGGCGAAGTGTGGCTGCGCAACGCGCACATCCCGGAATACCGGCACGGCAGCTGGACCAACCACGAGCCGCGACGCAACCGCAAACTGCTGTTGCATCGCCGCCAGATCGACACCTTGGTCGGCAAGATCCGCGAAGGCAACTTCGCCCTGGTGCCGTTGTCGCTGTATTTCGCCGAAGGCAAGGTCAAGGTTGAGCTTGCGCTGGCCCGAGGCAAGCAAGCCCGCGACAAACGCCAGGACATGGCCCGTCGTGATGCCCAGCGTGAAGTGCTCCGCGAGTTGGGTCGGCGCGCTAAGGGCATGACCTGATCGAGAACTGGGCAATGTGAGGTTTAGCATCACTTTGTGACCACACCGGGCCGTCCCCTTACCACACTGGACAAGTCCGACGTGCTGGCCGGGCTGTTCGCCGTGTGGCACTCCCTGGATGCGCTGCTCGATGGACTGCTCGAGACGGACTGGCAGGCAACGAGTCCGCTGCCCGGTTGGGACGTCAAGGCCGTGGTGTCGCACATCATCGGCACCGAGTCATTTCTGCTCGGCATCGCCGCACCAGAACCAGACACAGACGTCTCTGCGCTTGCGCATGTCCGCAACCCCATCGGCGTGATGAACGAGTGCTGGGTGCGTCATCTGGGCACAGAATCGGGTGTGGGCTTGCTGGAGCGGTTTCGCGCAGTGACTAGCCAGCGCCGCAAGGTCTTAGCGAGCCTTTCCGATGACGAATGGAATGCGCCGACGACCACCCCCTCGGGCCCCGACAGCTACGGGCGGTTCATGCGGATACGCATCTTCGACTGCTGGATGCACGAACAGGACATCCGCGCGGCGGTGCAGCGCCCGTCGTCCGACGACGAACTCGGCGGGCCGGCGTCACCGCTGGTCCTCGATGAGATAGCGGCCACCATGGGGTTCGTCGTCGGCAAGCTGGCCAAAGCGCCCGACGGCTCCCGCGTGCTGTTGGAGCTGACCGGCCCGCTGTCTCGCAGCATCCGCGTTTCCGTGGACGGTCGAGCGCGGGTGGTCGACGACTTCGGTGGGCCGGCGCCGACGGCGACGATCCGCCTGGACGGACTGCAGTTCACCAGGCTCGCCGGCGGGCGCCCGATGAGCCCGGCGCGCAGCCAGGATGTGGAACTCGGCGGCGACAAGGAGCTGGCCGGTCACATCCTCGAGCGCCTGAACTTCGTGATCTGACCGGGAAGTTAATGGCGTTGCCGGTTGTTGAGAGCGGCGTAGGATTGATGGTCCTGCCGAAGGTCGGCAGGGATGCGAGGGGCTGAACGGTTTCGACTTCGCGCATCGAATCAAGGGAAGCGTGCCGGTGCAGGCAAGAGACCACCGTAAGCGTCGTTGCGACCAAATAAGCGCCGATTCACATCAGCGCGACTACGCTCTCGCTGCCTAAGCGACGGCTAGTCTGTCAGACCGGGAACGCCCTCGGCCCGGACCCTGGCATCAGCTAGAGGGATCCACCGATGAGTCCGGTCGCGGGACTCCTCGGGACAACCACAGCGACTGGGATCGTCATCTCGGCTAGTTCGCGTGACCGGGAGATCCGAGCAGAGGCATAGCGAACTGCGCACGGAGAAGCCTTGAGGGAATGCCGTAGGACCCGGGTTCGATTCCCGGCAGCTCCACCGAAGGGCCAGGTCAGTGGCCCATTTGCAGACTGCGACAGCCATCACAGACCAAGGTATCGTGCCACGGCATGTTCCACCTTGGCCATTTGGTCACGGTCCAGATAGTCGACCGGATCGCCGTGCACATAGACGATGCCGATCGTCCGGATCTGATCCACCAGGAACCGTGTCTTTGTTCCCATGACTTCCAGCTCTGGTCGGAAAACCGCAGGTTGGGCGCTTGTCGACGTCGGCACCACGGTTACTACACTCCACGGCATCGAGCCGGGGCTGATGACCACGGCGTAGCGCCGCCCGCGTTGCTCGTGGCCTCGCTTCGCATCGCCGAAGTCGACCCTGTAGACCGCTCCCCGAATCACCACGCGTCCGGTTCAGTGGAGACATCCTCGTCTCGAAGTCGCTCAGCGTCGGTGCGAGCTTGCTTGATCCACACTTCCCGTTCGAGCAGCTGCAGTGCCCGCCGGATGACGTCGCTCTTGCGCTCGCCGCTGCGCATTGCGGCCTTGATGATAGGCAATCCCCTGTAACCGTAGAGACTTGTTTGTAGGGATTTGATCTTGATAGGAGCCGGGCGCCGTGGCGGGTCTGGTGGGCAGGGCTGCTGCTCCTGCCCGTGCCGCTGTGCGGGAAGGGGCCGTAGAGGCTCCGGGGTCAAGGGCGGGCCGTAGGCCCGTCGCGTAGCGATCGCGGTAGCGACCCTTGAGGCCGGAGGGGCGGCCCCGTAGCCTGCCGCGGCGCTCGGCGGGCAGGACAGCGGCGGCGAAGCCGTCTCCTTCTGGGTTCATGCCGCCCGTTTCTGGGCGTGCTGTTCACCGGCTGGTTGCTCACTCCGTTGTTGACCACAGGCGCGTTCGTAGTCGACGGGGCTGAGCATGCCGTTCGTGGAATGCCGACGTTCAACGTTATACTCGTCGATCCAGGCGGCGACCGCGTGACGTGCCTCTTCACGTGT
Organism: Mycobacterium canetti CIPT 140010059; assembly: GCF_000253375.1. NCBI lineage: Bacteria > Bacillati > Actinomycetota > Actinomycetes > Mycobacteriales > Mycobacteriaceae > Mycobacterium > Mycobacterium canetti. The sequence goes on along the minus strand of NC_015848.1, from coordinate 3,531,174 downwards.
GTGGAAGTGGTTGTTGCGCAACAATTCCCATTCCAGAGTCGAGTTGAACGATTCCGCGGCCGCGTTGTCGAGAGCCGACCCGGTACGCCCCATCGATTGGGTGACGCGAGCGGATCGGCAAGCGCTGGCGAACAGTTCGCCGGTGTATTCACCGCCCTGGTCGGTGTGGAAAATGACCCCGGCCACCGACCCGCCGCGCACCGCAATGGCCATACACAGCGCCGCCCGCGCCAGCGCGGCGTCATGGTGCACCCCCATGGCGAACCCGGGCACCCGCCGCGAATGCAGGTCAATTACTGAGGCGAGGTGCAGTTTGCCCTCATCGGTGGGGATTTCGGTCAGATCGCCCACCCAGGCGAGGTTGGGGTGGTCGCGCGGGGAAAAGTCTCGGCCCAGCAGATCGGGGGCCTTACGCGCGGATTTGTCCGGTTTCGTGGTGCCGTGCCGGCGGCGTTTGCGCCGCGCTACCAGACCCTGCTCGCGCATCAGCGCCGCGACGGTGTTCACCGACACCCGCCACCCCATATCCCGTAGGTCAGCGGTAATCCGCGGTGATCCGTAGGTCCGCTTGTGCTTGGCGAACAGATACCCGATGGTGGCCGCCAACGCTTTTCGCCGTGCACGCCGTGGTGAACCATCGCTATGGCACCACTTGTAAAACCATGCCTGCGACACGCCCAGCGCGCGGCACGACACCGCGTGCGGGATACCGTGTTCTACCCTCTGAGTGGCGATTACAGCGGCCAGGCCTACCGATGCATCGCTTCCTTGACCCAGAGGGCGACCGAGCGTTTGAGAACATCGCGCTCCATCGCCAGCTCCGCATTCTCCGCACGCAACCGCTTGAGTTCCTCGCGTTCGCTCTCGCAAAGCCGCCCGTCACCACCGTCTCGGGCGCGCTCATCCTGCCTGACCCAGCTACCCAGGGTGCCGTCACTGATCCCGAGCTCACGAGCAACCTGCGCGATCGGTTTGCCGGTCTCCCGAACGATCCGGACGGCGCCTTCCTTGAACTGGGCATCGAACTTCCGCCGTGCCTCCATCGCCTAACCTCCTCATGGCGATGTCTCCACGATAAGAGGGGAAGCCCAGATCTGCTCGTCTTTTTCAGTAGGTCGGAAGCCGATGGTCGCGGTCATGAGTACGACGATAGCTGATGTTGCACAATCGTCTAGCAATTGTTCAACGCATAGCGGCACCCCAACGCCCGCGTTCGCCGCCTCATTCCTTCTTGACGCCATCAACGCCCCGCGCGTAATCGCAGGTCGTTTTGCGTCGGAGAGTGTTCGATTCCCGGCGGCTGCACCACACGGATCGGTGCCGTCACGTTTGCCGGTCTAACTTTGGGAATTCGCGCAAACTGGCACGTGACTACTCGGCGTGGGCATAAGCTCCGGCTACTCGGCGATCGGTAGTGGCTGGGCAACTGGGGAAGTTGCCGTGAGGTGGCGGGAGCGGCGTGGTGTCTTATGTTGTTGCGTTGCCGGAGGTGATGTCCGCCGCGGCCACAGACGTGGCTTCGATTGGTTCGGTGGTCGCGACGGCGAGCCAGGGTGTCGCGGGTGCCACCACGACGGTATTAGCCGCTGCCGAGGACGAGGTGTCAGCCGCGATCGCGGCTTTGTTTTCCGCCCATGGTCAGGACTATCAAGCTCTTAGCGCACAGCTTGCGGTGTTTCATGAGCGGTTTGTGCAGGCATTGACAGGCGCGGCCAAGGGGTATGCCGCCGCCGAGCTGGCCAACGCTTCGCTGTTGCAGAGTGAATTCGACAGCGGTATCGGGAACGGTTTTGCCACGATTCACCAGGAAATTCAGCGGGCCCCCACGGCGCTGGCCGCCGGATTCACGCAGGTTCCGCCTTTCGCGGCGGCGCAGGCAGGGATCTTCACCGGCACGCCGTCAGGGGCTGCCGGATTCGACATCGCTTCGCTGTGGCCGGTGAAACCCCTGCTGAGTTTGTCTGCGCTCGAAACTCACTTTGCAATCCCAAACAATCCACTTTTAGCGCTCATTGCCAGCGACATACCGCCGCTGTCGTGGTTTCTTGGCAACTCCCCACCGCCGTTGCTGAACTCGCTGCTGGGACAGACGGTCCAGTACACCACCTATGACGGGATGAGCGTCGTGCAGATCACGCCGGCTCATCCAACCGGCGAATACGTGGTTGCCATTCACGGCGGCGCGTTTATCCTGCCGCCGTCAATCTTCCACTGGCTCAACTACTCGGTGACGGCTTACCAGACCGGCGCGACCGTGCAAGTGCCGATTTACCCGTTGGTGCAGGAAGGAGGCACTGCCGGGACGGTAGTACCGGCGATGGCCGGGCTCATCTCCACGCAAATCGCGCAACACGGGGTCTCCAACGTCAGCGTGATCGGGGACTCCGCGGGCGGCAACCTCGCACTGGCGGCCGCCCAATACATGGTGAGCCAGGGCAACCCAGTACCGTCGTCCATGGTGTTGCTGTCCCCGTGGCTCGATGTGGGGACCTGGCAGATCAGCCAGGCGTGGGCAGGCAATCTTGCGGTCAACGACCCGCTGGTCAGTCCGCTGTATGGGTCGCTGAACGGTCTTCCGCCGACGTATGTCTATTCGGGCTCGCTTGATCCGCTCGCACAACAAGCGGTTGTCCTCGAGCACACAGCCGTAGTCCAAGGAGCGCCGTTCAGCTTCGTACTGGCCCCCTGGCAAATCCACGACTGGATACTGCTCACCCCCTGGGGTTTGCTGTCCTGGCCGCAGATTAACCAGCAACTCGGTATCGCCGCCTGATCCGGTTCCGCCAGGCCGACCGCGCACATGGTTTTCAGTAGGTGTCGGGCTCGCATTCGGCGAGCCGCGCCCAATGCGGGCTGGGGAAAGCCTAGTCCTGGCTCGGCATCCCGTTCAGCTTCCGAATCGTTTGAACTTCGCCGTCCCGATACGGCCGGCCGTTGGGGTGTAGCAGGTCGTGAAACCACACCTTCGGGGGCGCGCGGTAGGGGTGATCCCACGAATCCCACGGCAAATAGGTCTGAGTCTTTCCCGCCACCAAACCCCAATTGAACGCACCAACGTTGTGCCGCTTAGCAATCGGCAGGATTCCCTCGACAGTGCTGCCTTGGGACCGCGCCAGGTACTCGGTGCACAGGATTGGCCGCTGCAACGGAGCGAGCTCAGCGATGCGGCCCTCGAATTCGGCCGGCGCGGCGTAACTGTGGAAGGTGATCACGTCGGCGTTGTCGAGTTGAATGGCGCTGATGGTGCTGCGGCGTCCGGGATCTCCCCAATTCCCTTGCCAGACACCACTGGTCAGCGGTTGAACCGGATCGACCGTGCGGGCCCATCGGAACACTTGGGGGAGGAGCTCCGCGACGCGCTCGAGCTTGTCTTTCCTTTCCACCTTGCGATACACGCGCGCGGGATTGTCGGGTTCATTCCACAGGTCCCAACCCAACACGCGATCGTCGTTGCGGAATTGGCCCAACACACCCGTGACGTAGTTGTACAGCGTGCTGGCATAGCGGCGGTCATCGAGGCGTTCAGCACCCGGACTTTGCACCCACCCGGAGTTGTGCACCCCAGCCCTTGGCGCCCGCTGCCGACCCGGTCTGGGGAGCGGGTCCCAGCAGGAGTCGAACAGGACAAAGAGCGGTTTGATGTGGTATCGCGCCGCGATGGCGACGAACTGCGCGAGCCGGGTTTGGAAACCGGGCGCGTCTTGGGCCCACAGCAGGTCGTGGAGGAAGACTCGCACGGTGTTGAACCCGTGAAACCGGGCAAGGCCCAGCTCGTTGTCGATGCGCCGGGGATCGTATGTGCCTGGCTGGAACATCTCGAGCTGGTTGATGGCGTTCGAGGTGATGTAGTTTGCACCGACGAGCCAGCCGTGCGCTTGATACCAGCGATGTGCGCGGTCGGCCGACCACCGGCCTGGTTCTCCGGCGGCGGCCCGCGGCGCTTGGCCCAGCACCGTGCCTGCCGCCAGCAGCAGCGGGAGCTTCAGGGCCGTTCGACGGTGCACAAAATGACGATAGTTTCCCGGCCAAGGTGTACGGCCTTGTTCGGCGACGTGGTTCGGCTTGCATTATCGATTCGCAACAATTTGAGGTTGGGAATCGTTATGAGGACGCCAGCTTGGCTTTAAAGCCCGGCCCCGGTTCAGGTGTCACATTGCGCGCGGTGATCTCCTCGCCGCAGTGGGTACAGATCAGGCGTGGGTCGGCGTGCTCGCCGCAGGTGTGGTGGCGCAGCTTGATCGGTGGTCCTTCTGGGCGTGGCAAGTACTCATCCCCCCACTGCATGAGGACGACGATCGCGGCGAACAGATCGCGGCCCGCTTCGGTGAGCCGGTACTCGTGTCGCTCGGGGTCGGAGGAATATGGCACCCGGTCAAAAAGACCCACCTCGACGAGCATCCGCAGCCGCGAGGACAGCGTGGGCCGCGGAATGCCAAGGTTCCGCGCGAGCTGACCGAACCGCCGCACCCCGAAGAACGCCTCACGCAGGATAAGCAGCGTCCAGCGTTCACCGACTAGCTCGAGCGCCCGGCCGACCGACTCCCCTTCGAAGCGGTGGGATAGATCGGAAACGGCCATGGTCCACCAACTGTACCTGGTTCAATGACTGAACCAAAGGTGGTAACTTCATTGAACCGCCACCGTCATCAGGAGCCGCCCGTGAACCAAAGCGAAACCGAGATCGAGATCCTCGCCGAGAAGATCGCGCGGTGGGCCCGAGCGCGATCCGCGGAAATCGAGCGCGATCGTCGGCTGCCAGACGAGCTGGTGACCCGGCTGCGCGAGGCCGGCTTGCTGCGCGCCACCATGCCGCGTGAGGTTGCGGCGCCGGAGCTGGCACCCGGGCGGGCGCTGCGGTGCGCCGAGGCGGTGGCGCGTGGTGACGCGTCAGCGGGATGGTGTGTGTCGATCGCGATTACCAGTGCCCTGCTGGTCGCCTACCTGCCGGCGCGCAGCCGCGAGGAAATGTTCGGCGGGGGGCGGGGTGTCGCGGCGGGGGTGTGGGCGCCACGTGGCACGGCCCGGTCCGTCGACGGCGGTGTCGTGGTGTCCGGACGCTGGCCGTTTTGCAGCGGGATCAACCACGCGGACATCATGTTCGCCGGCTGCTTCGTCGACGACCGGCAAGTGCCGTCGGTCGTCGCGCTGAACAAGGACGAGCTGCAGGTCCTCGACACTTGGCACACATTGGGTTTGCGTGGCACCGGCAGCCACGACTGCGTTGCCGACGACGTCTTCGTGCCCGCTGATCGCGTGTTCTCGGTGTTTGACGGACCAATCGTGGACCGGCCGCTGTATCGCTTTCCGGTGTTTGGATTTTTCGCGTTGTCGATTGGCGCGGCTGCGTTGGGCAATGCGCGCGCCGCGATTGACGATCTGGTCGAGCTGGCCGGCGGCAAGAAAGGGCTTGGGTCCACTCGGACCTTGGCGGAACGTTCGGCGACCCAAGCCGCGGCGGCAACCGCCGAGTCGGCGCTGGGCGCCGCCCGCGCCCTGTTCTACGAGGTAATCGAGGCGGCCTGGCAGGTCAGCCACGATGCCGAGGCGGTACCGGTGACGATGCGCAACCGGCTGCGGTTGGCGGCCACGCACGCGGTACGGACCTCGGCCGACGTGGTGCGCAGCATGTATGATCTGGCGGGCGGCACCGCCATCTACGACAACGCACCGCTGCAGCGCCGGTTCCGCGACGCATTCACCGCTACCGCCCATTTCCAGGTCAACGAGGCATCACGCGAACTGCCCGGGCGTGTCCTGCTCGACCAGCCGGCCGACGTGTCGATGCTATGACCGATATCGAAGTCGCCCTACCGTTCTGGCTTGACCGCCCCGACCACGAGGCAACCGATGTCGCGCTCGCGGCCGCTGACACGGGTTTCGCTGCGCTGTGGATCGGCGAAATGGCGACCTACGATGCGTTCGCGCTCGCGACCTCGATCGGGCTCCGCACGCCAAACATGACGCTGAAGGTCGGACCGCTAGCCGTCGGCGTTCGCGGTCCGGTGGGGCTGGCGCTAGGGGTCAGTTCGGTCGCTTCTCTCACCGGCTGTCGGGTTGACCTCGCGCTGGGAGCTTCCAGTCCGGCGATCGTGGCCGGCTGGCATGGCCGACCTTGGGCGCACCACGTGCCGGTCATGCGCGAAACCATCGAATGCCTGCGGTCGATATTTACCGGTGCGCGGGTCGAATACAGCGGCCGTCACGTCAACAGCCGCGGATTCCGGCTGCGCGGTGCGGCGCCCGATACGCGAATTGCGTTGGGGGCGTTTGGACCTGGCATGATTCGCCTGGCCGCGCAGCACGCCGATGAGGTCGTGCTCAACCTGGCATCGCCGTTCCGTGTCGGGCGGGTTCGTGCGGCGATCGACAGCGCAGCCGCCGCGGCCGGCCGTGCCGCGCCGCGCCTCACGGTGTGGGTGCCGGTCGCCGTCAACCCCGGTGCGGCCGCGCACTCCCAGCTGGCAGCTCAGCTGGCGGTGTACCTCGCCCCGCCCGGCTATGGCGAAATGTTCAGCGCGCTGGGTTTCGACGGCCTGGTCCGTAGCGCGCGGTCCCGGGCTACTCGCCGCGAACTGGCGGTCGCTGTCCCCGGCGAACTGCTCGACCGGGTGTGTGCGTTGGGTAGCCCCGATCGAGTGGCGGCCCGGCTCCGCGCCTACGCGGATGCCGGTGCCGATTGCGTCGCGGTCGTGCCCGCCACCGCTGAAGACCCGGGGGGCCGGGTGGCTCTGCGAGCGCTGCGACCCGGCGGGCTCTACGGCACCGCTGGCGACAACGACGGCAGACGGTAACCTCGATCGTGATGGCGGAGTCGCGATGAGCGGCGGTCTGTTCGGACTGCTGGACCATGTCGCGGTTCTTGCACGGCTGGCCGCCGCCTCGATTGACGACATCGGCGCCGCCGCCGGTCGTGCGACGGCAAAGGCTGCGGGAGTGGTCATTGACGACACGGCGGTGACGCCGCAATACGTCCACCGGATCACCGCTGAGCGTGAGCTGCCGATCATCAAACGCATCGCGATCGGGTCGGTGCGCAACAAGCTGCTGCTCATCCTTCCCGGTGCATTGCTGCTCAGCCAGCTCGTGCCGTGGCTGTTGACCCCGCTGCTGATGTTGGGCGCCACGTATCTGTGCTACGAGGGCGCCGAAAAGGTGTGCGGCGTCATCGGCGGCCGTGGCCACGACGCCGCGCCGCAGGTCGCCGAACGCGAGCTGGTGGCCGGGGCGATCCGGACCGACTTCATCCTATCCGCCGAGATCATGGTGATCGCCCTCAACGAGGTGGCCGACCAGCCATTCGTGCCGCGCCTCATCGTCCTCGTCATCGTCGCCCTCGTCATCACCGCCGCGGTGTACGGTGTCGTCGCCGTCATCGTCCAAATGGACGACGTCGGCCTGCGCCTCACCCAGACCGCGTCCCGATTCGGGCAGCGGATCGGCGGGGGCCTGGTCGCGGGGATGCCCAAACTGCTATCGGCGCTGTCAGCGGTCGGGATGGGAGCCATGCTCTGGGTGGGCGGCCACATAGTGCTTGTGGGCAGCGACCACCTCGGCTGGCACGCCCCGTACCGCCTGGTTCACCACCTAGATGACCACCTGGTGGGGTCTGCTGGTGGCGCGCTGACCTGGTTGGTCAGCACCGCGGCGTGCGCGGCGACTGGGTTGGTGATCGGAATCGTTGTTGTTGCACTTGTGCACCTGGTTTGCTTTCGACCGCCGAGGTCGCGTTCCCTGTAGCCGTCGCTACGTCAGGTGGCGGCTTCGCCATCGCCGAAACCGGCCCGTCGGCGCCTGAATCGCGGCCATCACGGCGCTCATCGACGAGGCCGCCGACTTTGTGCGTTCCTTGGGTTCGGCGGCGGGGGGCCTGTCGCCTTCCCACCACGTCGGCTCCAGCAGCGCCGATGTCACCGCAATCGCCGGTTCGACGCTGTCGCGCCCCCACCGGCAAGCCCGGTCGATGGCCGCCGCGGACGGCGCCAGGTTCACCGGCGACAGCGTCGGCTCGAATCGGACGAGGTGGTCGGCGTAGGGCAGGTTGCGCACCATCTGCAGCTGGACCGCCTGGGTGATCGGCACCAGCCACAGATGTCGGGGGTCCCAGTGCGGATGGAAGCAGTCGAACGCCAGATAACACGCGTTGCGGGTGCCGAGCCGCCCGTCGCGGACCCGCTCCCACGCCAATTCGACCGGGACGTTGCTGGCCGCGCCGCCGTCGACCATCGCCGCGACGTCCTGGTCGGCGCACAACTCGTCGAGGATTGGCAGCATCCGCGGGTCGCTGGTTTCGTGGTGCAGCACACCGGGGATGGCCGACGAGAAAGACGCCGCGTCAACGACGTTGACGTCGCGTGTCGCGCCGTCGGCGCTGATGACGATCGGCTTGACCACCCGCAAGTCGATGAAGGCCGCGACTTGCCACATGCGCGCCGCCACCCACGGGCCGATACCGATCGGCAGAAACGGCAGCGACCGCAACGTCAGTGTAGACCGCTCGCGATGGCGGAACCTGGACGGCAGCGCCGCATAAGGCTGCCTGCGCACACCGGCGACGACGACATCGAACGGGATTGCCAGATCCGACATGCGCATCCGTTCGCCGTCCGCACGGCTGAGCAGGGTATGGGCGAACTGGTCGAAGCGCAGGGTGAACATTCCGGCCAACCCGTGGCGGCTGCGCCGCCGCTCCGGGCCCAGGATGGCGCGGTAGGACACCGTTTTGGCCCACTCGGCGTACTCGTCGATCGGCACCGGCAGTTCACGGGCCACCAGGCTGCCGATGATCGACCCGAACGACGAGCCGATCATGTAGTCGGGCACCTGGCCGGCCGCCAGCAGCCGTTGCATGCCGCCGATGTAGACGAAGCCCGCGCCCCCGCCGCCGCCGAGGACGGTCACCAGCTTCTTGTAGCCGACCTCGGCGTCGAGTTCCGTCGCGGAGAAGTCGCTGCCGTGGCGCTCGATGAGCACTCGACGCTGATCGTCCTGGTCGTCGACCAGCGTCGCCAGCACGTCTTTCGCGCCCTCCAGCGCCGTGACCGGATCGGGCTCCTCGCGCAGCGGTGCGTACAACGCGTCGACGACCCGGGACCGCCAAGGCGCGACTTGGCCGCCCACCGAGATGTCCCCGCGACCGCGGCTTCCGCCCGGCCCCGCGGCCCCCGGTTCGAAGTCGGCCAGCCTGGCGAAATTGAGGATGTAGCGCAGCTTGCGCAGCTGTTCGCCGCTCAACACGTCCGGATTGGCTAGGTGGTGCCGGACGAGGCGGTTCTCCATCTTCTGCAGCAGCAGGGCCGGTTCGGCGGCCAGCAGGTCGGCGGGGCTCAGGGATGCGGGGGGCTCCCCGGACTCGTCCTCGAACTCCTCGATCAGGTCGAGCGCTGCCCCGCGGCGACCCAGCCGGCTGAGCATCCCATCGGCAAAGGGGATCGGCATGGGGTCAATCTTCGCGGTTACCGTCCCGGCACTGCGATGGTGGGTAGCGCTGAGCTTCCCGGCCAGCAACCCAGCGGGCTGATTCCCTTGTTGATCGCGGCCGTAATGCAGTTCTGCACCACCACGTTGGGGTCGTCGCTGATCGAGCGGGACAGGATCTCGTTGGCCTTGGCCTGGGCCTCGGCAGTTCGCTGTGCTTCCAGGGCGATCGAGGTCTGCGCGCGCTGCTGGTTGAGCTGGTTGATCTTGTCCTCGGTGCTCTGGTCGTACTGGATGGTGGGCACATTGACATCGAAAATGTCGACCTGCCCGCCCACGTCCTGGCGCAGGATGTCGGCGGCGCGCTTGGCCAGCGAAGGCAGCGGGGACACGTCGAGGTTTCGCGGGTCCAGCGGGTTGAAGCCGGCGAACACCTCGTTGAGCGCCACCGAGAGGTTGCGCTCGATCAGGTTGACGCGCACGTTGTCGAAGGTCTTGTACTGCTGGAACAGTTCCGGGGCAGCGGCCTGCTTGAGTTGCCAGCGGATGCTGACGTCTGCCAGCGCGGTGGATTGATTGCCCAGCCGCACCGTGATGCGCTGATCGGTGTTGCCTTCCTTGACGTACTTGTCGATCTGCACCGCACCATCCATGGGATGGGTCATCTGCCAGGGCCACTTGCCGTGGAAGCCGTTGTTCAGGCTTACGCCGGTGGGACGGCCGAAGGTGGTCATAATCGCGAACTGGCGGGTGCCAACGATGGTGAAACAGCCCAAGAAGAAGAACACGGCCGCCGCTGCCACGGCGGCTATTGTCACTGTTTTGGCCCGGCTGCGCGTCGTGTCATCGGAGGGGAGTCGCCAGAACAATGCCGCGACGCCGGCGACGATCACGCATATCACGACGAACACGATCTGCCATGTCATTCCTGGACTCCTTTGCTGGGTCGGGGAGTACGCGGGCCAGGTGCGTGAAGAATACTGCGCCGCAGACACGTCGGCGGGCTTGGTAGTCGCACTGCAAGGTGAGCGGTGGTAGTTCGAAGAGTCCCGATGGAGGCCCCGGGTGCGCCTATCCTCGATCGCATTTGGAGCCGAATACTGGCTGGCCCCCAGCGGTTTTACGCGCGCACCACAAAACTCGGTTGATCGCTTCCTGTTCAACGTGCCTGGAGCCGTCGACGCGCTGTGCGTGACCCAATCCCGAAGACGTGAAGAGGGTCTTCACGGCGAGCAACTCGGTCCTTCAGCTGACCCCGGCGATGGACCGGCTCACCACGCGATCTTCGGCGAGCACACGCTGGTCAGCATGGAAGGCACCGCGCCGACCGGCGCTACGCCAGCCAGCCCTTCCGCGGAAAGGCGCTGAGGTCCTACGAGCGGGCCATGGAACGCGTGACCGAAAGGCGCTCGCCACCTGGCCAATGGGCGAGGAGGTCCGTTTCCGAGACCGCGCCGGCCCGATCGCGCTCGACATCGTCGCCGAGGTCATCTTCGGGGTCGCCGACAACCCGCGCGCCGAGCGGGTGCGAGCGCGGGCAATCGCCTGGCTGGACACCAGCCGCAGCACGCGGCGGGTGATCCAAACCGCATGGGGCGACAAGCCGCGGCGGCCGCTGGACCGGAAGCTACGACCGGATCACCGGCTCGCGGCTGGCGGTCGAGGCCCTGGTGCAAGAGGAGATCGACGAGCGCCGCCGCATGAACGGGCAACTCAAACACACTCAACGGCAACGGATTACCGGTCGCTGCGCCGGAGGGCCCGATCCCGCTCGATGACGACGAGGGGCTGCGTGCGTACGTTGCGCGCTACCTCGTTCCCGGCATCGTGCGGCTCGCGCCGTCCTAGCGGCTCGGGCCGTGCATCACTTCGGCACCGTCGCCGAATACTGTTCGCGCAGCACCGTTTTGAGGATCTTGCCGGTCGGGTTGCGGGGGATGGCCTCGGCGAAGATCACCTTCTTGGGCAGCTTGTAGCGTGCGAGCCTGGTTCCGCAGTACTCGACGATCTGCTGCTCGCTGACCTCGTTCTGGTCGGCAACGACGATGGCGGCGGCGATCTCGCCCCACTTCTCGTCGGGCAAGCCGATGACCGCCACCTCGCTGACCCCGGGAACGCCGATGATCACACTTTCGATCTCGGCCGGGTAGACGTTCTCGCCGCCGGAAATGATCATGTCCTTCAGCCGGTCCTTGATGTAAAGATAGCCCTCGTCGTCGATTTCGCCGATGTCGCCGGTCCGGAACCATCCGTTGTCGAAGGCGTCGCGGGTGGCCTCCGGACGATTCCAGTATTCCTTGAGCAGGATGTCGGACTTGATCACGACTTCGCCTTCGCCGTGCTCGCGGATCACGCCGTCGTCACCGCGCACAGCCACGTCGGTGAACATGGTGGCGCGTCCGGCCGAGCCGGCTTTGCGCAGCGCGTCTTCGCTGAGCAGCAGGGTGCCGCCGCCACAGGATTCGGTGAGCGCGTAACCCTGCACGACCTCGATGTTCTTGGCGGCATAGATCTTGATCAGGGCCTCCGGCATGGGCGCGCCACCGGTGATGAAGTAGCGGAAGTCGGGCGCGTCGAGTTCGGCGAACTCGGGCACCTGGCGCATGAAGTTGAGGATCGCCGGCACGGCGCCACCGATGCAGACCCGTTCCTCGACGATCAGTGACCACACCTTCGTCGCGTCGAACTGCGGCATCGAGATCAGGGTGACGCCGCGCATGGCGCTGAAGATGACCGTCGTCAACGCCGCCACGTGGAACATCGGCAGCGGCAGCAGCAGGCGGTCGCGGTAGCGCACGTCGATCGTCGAGGCCCAGGAACTGGCGGCCGAATGCACCGAGTCGTGGGTATGCACCACTCCCTTGGGATGTCCGGTGGTGCCCGAGGTGTACATGATGAACAAGTTGTCATCGCCGCCGCATTCGACCGCCGGCTCGTCTGCGGCCGCCGGCCTCAGGCGTTCGGCCAACGAGTCGGCGCCTATCCAGTCGGTGACCGTGCCCGGAGGGTCGGCCTGCGTCCTGATGGCGTCGATCACCGGCGCCGACGGCGCACCGTAGATCACCACCTTGCTGCCGCTGTCGGACAGGATGAAACTCACCTCGGGCGCCGCGAGGCGGGTGTTGACCGGTACCGCCACCGCGCCGAGCTTGGCCGCGCCATAGAACAGGCAACAGAACTCGACACTGTTGGGCATCAGCAATGCCACGCGGTCGCCCTTGGCGATCCCCAGCGCGGTGAGCACGTCGGCGCACCGGTTCGCCAGCGCGTTCATCTGCGCGTAGGTCATCCGGACGTCGGTGGACGGCTCGACGTAGGCTTGCAGCCGCGGCGAGACGGTCGCGCGTTGTCTGAGCATCCAGCCAATGTTCTTCATGGGGTTCTCGACTTCGATGTTGTGGGACTCGTTGTGCCGGCTTCGGTTTGGAGCTCGGTGAATGCCCGTTGCATGAGTTCGGCCAGCCGGGAGGGTTCGTGCACGGCTTCCGGTGCCGCGCCGATGGCGATGCACAGCGCGGTGTTGATGCTGGCGAAGGTGACGTTAAGCCCGGCGCCCGGCGGCACGATGGGCAGGCCACTGAACGCCACCAGCGGCGCACCGGCAAGGTAGAGCTGCTCGGTGGGCCCCTTCATGTTTGATATCACCACATTCGCGCTCGGCAACTTGCCGAGCAGGGGCAGGGCGTCCGCCACCGTCAGGCTGCCGAGCAGCAGCAGCGCGTAGGCCTGGCGCGACGTTGTTTGCATGCCGCGCCCTTTGTCCTTCGCGCTCGTGGTCGCCGCGTTGATTTCCTTAAGGCGCTCAACGGGACTCGCCTTGGGTGCACCCATCGGGATCAGTTCGGCGCTCACCCGGTTGCCACCGCCCTCGCCCGACTTCTCACGCAGCGACATCGGCATGAACGCCACCAGCGGCCGGTCGGTGGGCGCCTGGTGTTCGGCGAGGTAGTGGTGCAGCGCGTCGTCGATGACCGTCATCACCACGTCGTTGACGGAGGTGCCGGTCGCCTTGGCGAGGGCCTTGACGTCGGCGAGCGGCAACTCGACGTTCCCGTACGCGCGCGCCGCCGATTTCGCCGTGTTGTTGAACAGAGTGCGTCGCGCGGTGAAGGGCAGGGACGTCTTGCGCGCCTTGAGGCTCAGTGCTTGCGCACCCAGGTCTGCCGCGTCCGCGCTGACGCCGAACAGGCCGCTCGGCAGCTTGGTCAGCCCCTTGACCATTCCTTGCAGTTGTCCTTGCAGTTGCGCCCTGCGCGACACCGTGGCGGGGGTGCGGCGTGGCCGGTCGGCGCCCTGCGCCGACATCCAGGGACCGGCCAGCGTCGTGTCGTCCGGTGAATCGGAGAGGAAGTTGCGCATCGCGCGCAGGCCGCCTTCACCGTCGATGAGCGCGTGGTGCACCTTGAGCAGGATCGCGATTCGGCCGTTCTCGATGCCGTCGATGATGTAGCACTCCCACAGCGGGTGGCCCCTATCGAGCAGGCCGGTGTTGAGGAACGAGACCGTTTCGTGGAACTGCTGCATGGAACCCGGTGCGGGCAGGGCGAGGTGTCGAATGTGATAGCCCATGTCGGGCTCGACGGTTTCCCACGCCGCGACATCTGTGCCCAGCCATTTCAGCTTGTGATTGAAGGGCTTGGCCGCCTGGCTGTGCCGGTAGGCATCGAACAGGCGCGGCCCGAACGACGATTTCTGTCCTTTCGGCTTTTCGAAGATCGTGTAGGCGGCCATGTGGTTGGGCCGGTTGGCCCGCTCCAGCAGCAGGAAGGACAGATCGATCGGACTGATGCGGGTCATGTGGCCATCTCCTTGGGCGTGGCTTGGGCACGGGCCGCCGCGAGCAGCTCCTCGTGCGAGGCGCGGAAGCCGCCGACCAATTCCCAGGTGTTCCGAACCGCGACGGCGTCGGCCAGCACGCACAGGTTGAACTGGTCGTAATAGCTCCAGACGGTCATGTTGAGCGTGGCGCCGTGGGAGATCTGCCCGGTGGAAAACCACTGGTCGACGCGCCAGCGGCCGAGATAGCGTGGCTCACGCGGGCCCGGCACGTTGGACACGACCACGTTCTTGAAGGTGTCGAAGCGGCCCTTGGTGCGCGCGTTGGCACGCGCCAGGCCCGAGATGAGGCGTTCCGGCAGCAGCTCGACCACCGCGCCGACGTCGGCGTCCTTGGTCTGGGCGAAGTGCTGCTTGGTGGCCTCGGCGGCGAGGTGGGTCGCGTGTAGCCGCTCGAGCGGGTCGGCGATGTCGGCGCGTAGCCAGACGTAGTCGACCGACGAGTAGTTGCCGGGGTGGGCGCGCTCGGCCGCCGGGGTGACCGCGAGCGGCATCGTGGCCACCATCGCGTCGGTGGGAGGGGAGCCGCAACGCTCCAGATAGCGGCGAACGGCACCGGCCACACACGCCAAAAAGACGTCGTTGATGGTGACGCCCAGCGTCTTGCTCACCTCGCGAACCTCGGCGAGCGGGAACGATTCGCAGGAGAACCGCCGGCTGCGCGACAGCCCGCGCTGAAACGGGCCCGGCGGTGCGGAGCGGTCGAACGTGGGCGGGACGCGCCGGTCGCCGTCTTTGGCGAACTCCCGTTCTATGCGCACCCGATCACGAACGGCCCGCACGGTCGGCGCGATCTTGCCGAGCCTGGAGGGCAGGTCCCGCAGGGCCCAACCGAGGCGTTGCCGGGTGGACGGCAGCGGCGGCGGCTGCCATGGGGGCGCAACCACGGGGGCCTCGTCAGGCGTGTCGTTGTAGAACGCGGCGAGCATGTCCAGCACCCCGACGCCGTCGGAGTAGGCGTGGTGCAGCAGCGTGACCAGGGCGACGCGGCCGCCGTCGAGGCCCTCGACCACCCAGGTCTGCCACAGCGGGCGGTCGCGATCCAGCGGGTGGGCGTAGATCTGCTCGACGAGCGCGCAGAACTCCGCCATCCCGCCCGGGGCGGGACAGACGACCCGGCGCACGTGCGCGTCGAGGTCGAATTCGGGATCCTCGACCCAGATCGGGTGATGCAGGCCCAGCGGTGTGGGCAGGTACCGCAGCCGGAAGACCGGAAGCAGGTGGGCGCGCTCCTCGAACATCTGCCGCGCCTTTGGCCACGACCAGCCGTCCGGGTCGGTCGACGGGTCGAGCACGCTGATCTTGAGGGTGTGGTTGTAGGCGCTGCCGCCGTCGAGATACAGCATCAGCGCGTCAACGCCGTTGAGCCTGCGCATCATCGTCCTCTCTCGATTCGTGGTTGGTGGAAGCTGGTCAGTGCACGATGACGCCCCGAATGTTCTTGCCGTCCCGCAGATCCTGGTAGCCCTGGTTCACCTGTTCGAGGGTGTAGGTGGTGGTCACGAGTTCGTCCAGCATCAGCTGGCCGGCGTCGTAGAGGCGCAGCAGCCGCACGATGTCGTATTGCGGATTGCAGGAACCGAACAGCGAGCCCTTGATCGTTTTCTCGTGCAGCGTCAAATCGGTTCCGGAGACGTGCACGGTGAGTTTGGCCGGGTCCGCCAGCCCGGTGATGACGACGGTGCCGCCCTTGCCGATCACCGCGGTCGCGGCCGAGACCACCTCGTCGTCGACGGTGCCCACCAGGATCAGCGCCGCGTCGGCGCCCTGCCCCCAGGTGAGTTCGTCGACCTTGGCCGCCGCGCTGGCGGCGTCGGCGAAGGCATGGGTGGCGCCGAACTTGAGCGCGGTCTCGCGCTTGAAAGCCACCGGGTCCACCACCACGACGTACTTACAGCCGGCGGCGGTCGCGCCCTGGACCGCGTTGATGCCCAGGCCGCCGACGCCGTAGATGACGGCGGTGTCGCCGGCCCGCAGGTTTCCGGCATTGACCGCGGTGCCCCAACCGGACGGCACGCCGCAGCCCACCAGCACCGCGGTTTCCAGTGGCAGCCAGTCGTCCACCTTCACCACCGAATGCTGCGAGACGGTGGCCCGCTCGGCGAACGTGCCCAGCATGCACATGGCGCCGAAATCTGTTCCCTGGGAATGGAATCGGAAACTGCCGTCCGGCATGCAGCCCTCCAGGATGGTGGCCCCCATGTCGCACAGGTTCTGCCGGCCGGTGCAGCAGTAGCGGCAAGTCCCGCAGTTCGGGATGAAGCTGCACACCACGTGGTCTCCGGGCTTGACCCTGGTGACGCCGGCACCCACCTCCTCGATGACCCCGGACCCTTCGTGGCCGCCCACGATCGGGAACCGCGGTGGCAGATCACCATCGGTGAGGTGCAGGTCGGAATGGCACAGCCCGGCGGCGGTGTATTTGACCAACACCTCGCCCGGACCCGGCCCGTCGAGATCGAGCTCCATCAGCTCGAACGGTTTGCCCGCCTCGAACAGTACCGCCGCGGTGGTTTTCATCGTGGTGTCCCTTTCTAGAACTCTATGGGCCTACTTGGCCCAGGGGAAGAACTTGGCGACGCCGGCGGCAACCAGCCGCTGATACGACGAGCCCATGATGCGCGCGAGCACATCGACGGCTTTGGCCTCCAGGCCGACCACGACGCGGGCCTGGCCCTTGGCGACTCCGTTGACGATGGTTTTGGCGGCCATCTCCGGCGAATGCAGCGCCAGCCGGCGGTCGAAGAACTCCGCGAACGTCTGCTGGTCCTCGCCGTCGGCCACGGTGGCGTTGCGCGCGACGGCGGTTTTGATGCCGCCGGGATGCACGCACGTCACCTTGACCGGGTGCCTGGCGACCAGCATCTCCTGGCGCAGCGCCTCGGTGAAGCCGCGCACCGCGAACTTGGCCGCGTTGTAGGCGGACTGACCGGGCACCGCGATCAGCCCGAACAGGCTGGAGATGTTGACGATGTGTCCGTCGCCGGAGGCAATCACGTGCGGCAGAAAGGCTTTGGTGCCGTTGACGACGCCCCAGAAGTCGACGTCGATGATGCGCTCGATGTCCTTGAACTCCGACTTGTCGACGTTGCCGTTATACGCGATGCCGGCGTTGTTGTAGACCTGGTGCACGGTGCCGAAATGTGCGACGACGGTGTCGGCGTGGGCCAGCACCGCCTCGCGTTCGGCGACGTCGAGCCGGTCCGACTTCACCTGCGCGCCGAGCGCTTGAGCCAGGCGCGCGGTTTTGGCCAGCCCGTCGGTGTCGACATCGGAAAGGGCAAGCTTTGCGCGTTTCTCGGAGAGGTTGAGTGCCAACGCTCTGCCGATGCCCGAGCCGGCTCCGGTGATGACGGCGACCTTGCCTTCGAATGAGCTCATTTGACTACTCCCCGTGGTTGTCCCTGCGATTGGTGGAGGTGGCCGCGCAGCCTTGCCCCGAGGTCGGCGATCGCGTCGCGGGCTTCGGGGAGCAGACTGACCTGCAGATGGAAGTCGTGCCACATGCCCGCGAACCGGCGATGCTCGATGCTTGTTTTCGAAGCGGCGCAGGCGGTTTCGATCTTGTCCGCGTCGACGCAGATCGGATCGTCGCCCGCGGTCTGCATGACGATGGGCGGCAGGCCGCTGAAGTCGCCGTAGACCGGGGAGATACCGGGCAGCCGCGGATCGAAGGACCCTACGTAGCGCGGCGCCCATTCGGTGCACATCGACGGAAGAATGAGCGGATCGCGCAGCGCCGGTCGCGTCGCTTCGATGTCGACGGCGAGATCGGCCCACGGGCAGATCAGGCCGAGTGCGGCCGGGGCCTGGATGCCGCGATCGCGCAGCGCCATGGCCAGCGCCAGGGTCAACCCTCCGCCAGCCGAATCACCGGCGATGACGGTCGTTTTCGGGTCGAGCCCGTCGTCGAGCAGGCGGGTGTACACCGCAGTCATCTCTTCGAGGGCCACTGGATAGTGGGCGTGCGGTGCGCGGGTGTAGTCGGGGACCAGCGCCGTCATTCCGGCCGCCGCCGCGAGCTGGGCGGCCAGGCCGCGGTAGCCCCGGGCGCTGCCCAGGGCGTAGGCACCGCCGTGCAGGTAGATCAGCGTCCCGCTGGTTGCCGCATGGGGGGGTTGCACCCGCTGGACCGGGACACCGGCGATGTTGACGCGCTGAAAGCGGGTGCCCTTGGGGGCGCGCGCGCCGGCCGTCAGCGTCGCCAGCAGGACGCGACGGCCGCCGATGCCCAGCCGGCGGGAGGCGAACAGTGGCCGGGCACCACGTAATACGGACCGGATGACGTTCTTGCGCAGGTTCATGATGCTCAGGCCGCCGCGTGGTCTTGGGCCGCTGCGGCGAAGTGCAGCACGCCGTCGTCGATGGGGTCTTCGAGCAGGATCTTGGCGTCCTTCTCGTAGTGCATGAGCACCTTCCACGGGTGCTTGGATCCCTGGCGCGGCATGATGTCCTGGCCGCGCTTGACGTAGCCGGAGTTGAGCTGGTCGAACATGCCGACGTCCAGCGCGCAGTCCTGCGCGTCGCGCGGGACTGCCACCGTGTAGCCGTTGTCGGCCATGTGCCGCAGCAGCCGGCACAGGTAGGCGCCGGCGATGTCGGACTTCAGGGTCCATGACGCGTTGGTGTAGCCGATGATCCAGGCCAGGTTGGGGGCGTTTTCCAGCAGCACACCCTTGTAGGTCATCTTCTCCGGCAGCTGGTATTCGGCGCCGTCCACGATGAGTCGCATCCCGCCCAGCATCTGGATGTTCAGACCGGTCGCGGTGACGATGATGTCGGCCTCGATCTCCCGGCCGGACTTGCACAGGATGCCCTTCTCGGTGAAGGTCTCGATCTGATCGGTCACCACCGACGCCGCGCCCGAGGCCAGCGTCTTGAACAGATCGCCGTTGGGCACCGCGCACAACCGCTCGTCCCACGGCAGGTAGTTCGGGGTGAAGTTGCTCATGTCCACGGAGCGGCCGAGGCGGCGTCGTACCTCCCACAGCAGCAGTCGCCGCATCAGCTTGGGCCAGCGCCGGCAGGCCTGGTAGAGCTTTCGCTGGATGGCGATGTTGCGCTTGCGGCCAAACTCGTAGACCCAGCGATCCGGCAGGAAGCGGCCCAGGACTTCGGAGATCTTGTCGACCGCCGGCAGCGAGAAGATGTACGACGGGGATCGCTGCAGCATCGTCACGTGCGCGGCACTGCCGGGGTTGGAGCCGGCCATCGCCGGAACCAAAGTGACCGCCGTTGCGCCGCTGCCGATGACGACGACCTTCTTGCCGGCGTAATCGAGGTCTTCGGGCCAGTGCTGCGGGTGCACGCACCGGCCGCCGAACCGGTCCACGCCGGGGAAGTCCGGCAGATAACCCGCGTCGTAGTTGTAGTAGCCGGTGCAGCTGATGAGGTAGTCGCAGGTGTAGGTCCGGGTTTCGCCGGTCGCCTCGTGCACGCCCGCGACGGTCCAACGGCACTGCCGGCTCGACCACTCGGCGGTGTTGACCTTCAGGCCGTAGTGAATCTTCTCGTCGACGCCGAACTCCGTGGCGGTGTCGGCGATGTACTGCCGGATCGACGCGCCGTCGGCGAGCACCTTCACGTCGCGCCACGGGCGGAACTTGTAGCCGAAGGTGAACATGTCGGAGTCCGAACGAACTCCCGGGTAGCGGAACAAGTCCCAGGTGCCGCCCAGGCGCTCCCGTCGCTCCAGGAGGGCGATTGTCTTGTTGGGGAACTCGGCCGTCACGTGACAGGCCGTCCCGATGCCGGATAGGCCGGCGCCGATGATCAGGACGTCGAAATGCTGGTTCATGGCTCCAGGATGGTGGAGGACCCCCGCCAAGTATTGACACTTTGCGACAGACTTTTATCATTTTCCGACAGGAGGTGATGGAGCTGGGCAGCCTCATCCGTGCCACCAACCTGTGGGGGTACACCGACCTGATGCGCGAGCTCGGCGCGGACCCGCTGCCGTTTCTGCGGCGCTTCGATATCCCGCCGGGCATCGAACACCAAGAGGACGCGTTCATGTCGCTGGCCGGGTTCGTGCGCATGCTGGAGGCCAGCGCCGCCGAGCTCGATTGTCCGGACTTCGGACTACGCCTTGCACGCTGGCAGGGCCTGGGCATTCTCGGCCCGGTAGCGGTGATCGCACGCAACGCTGCCACCTTGTTCGGCGGGCTGGAGGCGATCGGTCGCTACCTCTACGTCCATTCGCCCGCCCTGACGCTGACGGTTTCATCAACTACCGCACGGTCCAACGTCCGGTTCGGCTATGAGGTGACCGAACCGGGGATTCCCTATCCGCTGCAGGGATACGAGCTGAGCATGGCCAACGCCGCCCGGATGATCCGCCTGCTGGGCGGACCGCAGGCGCGGGCGCGCGTTTTCTCGTTCCGACATGCGCAACTGGGCACCGACGCCGCCTACCGCGAAGCGTTGGGTTGTACCGTTCGGTTCGGCCGGACATGGTGCGGGTTCGAGGTGGACCACCGGCTCGCCGGTAGGCCCATCGACCATGCGGATCCGGAAACCAAGCGCATCGCCACGAAATATTTGGAATCCCAATACCTTCCGAGCGATGCCACGCTCTCCGAGCGGGTCGTCGGGTTGGCCCGCCGCCTGCTGCCGACCGGCCAATGCAGCGCCGAGGCCATCGCCGACCAACTCGACATGCACCCACGAACGCTGCAGCGGCGCTTGGCTGCCGAGGGCCTCCGGTGCCATGACCTCATCGAGCGCGAACGCCGTGCGCAAGCGGCAAGATACTTCGCCCAACCGGGGTTGTATCTGAGCCAAATCGCGGTGCTGCTCGGCTATTCCGAGCAGAGCGCGCTCAACCGGTCGTGCCGGCGCTGGTTTGGGATGACACCCCGGCAGTATCGAGCCTATGGTGGGGTCAGCGGTCGGTGAAACGGGTGGTGAAACCCCAGCCCCGACTGACAGAAGCGGTTCGCATTGGGGACGCCTGAATCATGGATAATCCATGACACTGGGGTGCTGCGCGCGGCGGCGGTGGCTTCACTGCTAGTGGTCTGCTATTGGTTGAGGAGGTCCTCGACGAGGAGCCTCGACCGGTCGGTGATGGTTTCGGCGGGAAAGTAGCGTGCGACAATCTCCCATACGCCGGCCGCGCTGGTGATTCGCAGCCGATCGAGCAGGAGGCGAATGTCTTCGCCGTCACGCACGCCGCGTGCCGCAACGACTTTCATCGCGAGAAGGTGCTGCGCGGGTGTGGCTACGACATGCAGGAATGGGTGATCGAAAACGGGGGCGCCTTCACCTGGTGTGCGGGAGACGTAACCGCTGGCCTGATTGTTGAGCCACGTTCGCGGCCAACCCATTTCGTCAGCGACCTCACGAATCGCTTCGAGCATAGGCCCGTCAGTTGAGAACAACGCGTCGATATCGCGAGTGGTGACACGGGAGTTGTAGGCGAGTAGCATCGCCGCCCCGCCGACAACGTGCACCTGACCGACAACGCCTCTGCGTTCCAGCTTGGCCGCCAGGGCAGTGAACGCCCGCTGGAGCTCGGTTCGGTTGAACACCGGTTCGGGCATGACACACACTCCATCGCTCGTGAGGTCGTGGCGATCTAGGTAAATGCCGCGGCGCCGGAACGGCGCCGGCGTCCACACGGCGGCAAACGCTCGTGCCGACGGGAGGTCGCTGACCCACCAGGCCGTGTCCAGAAACCGTTCGATACTCACCGACCACAAGGGTCCAGGCCGGCCCCAGCGCGCCGAAATGTATTCCGCAGCCGCGGCCAACAAAGCATCGAACCGGTGCTCACCGATCAGCGCGGGCTCGTCAACGATGAGATCGAGCGCGGATGTCCCGGTCTCATCGGCGCCGCGGAGGAACTCGAAGAAAATGCGCAGTCGTGCCCGCTCATCTTCGGTCTCTCCGATCGCGGCACCCGTCTCGGCCATGGTGAACGCTTGTGCGGCCGGCACGAGATGGTTGGCGGATTTGAGGTCGGTGCGCGCACCCTGGCGCAGGGTGACCGCCTTGATCGCCTGCGCGGGGTAGCCGCTGACCCGGTGAATGTGGCGGCTCGACAGGATAGCGCGAGCGCGCGACGCGCTCACGCCCCAATGGCGCGCCGCGCGTTCCACCGTCCACAGATCGCTCGGCCCCATCAGCGTCAACATACGAGCGAACTGCTCGTATGTCAACTGGTGCCGGTCCTTCCCTCCGTTGGTCTGGGAACGGAGCTTTTGCGTGCGGTGGGTATCGAGCCGCGACGCCGCGGCTTGGCGATAGTGTGGGGTCACCGGCGATGAAACTGGTGGTGATACCCTCCCGGCCGAGGATAGTGACCGTCGATGACCGACGTTGATCCGCACGCGACGCGGCGGGACCTGGTCCCGAATATTCCCGCGGAACTGCTTGAGGCTGGATTCGACAATGTCGAGGAGATCGGGCGCGGCGGATTCGGCGTCGTCTACCGCTGCGTCCAGCCCTCGCTGGACCGCGCCGTCGCCGTCAAGGTATTGAGCACCGACCTGGACCGGGACAATCTCGAGCGCTTCCTGCGCGAGCAGCGGGCCATGGGCCGCCTTTCCGGGCACCCGCACATCGTGACCGTCTTGCAGGTGGGCGTGTTGGCGGGTGGGCGGCCCTTCATCGTGATGCCCTACCACGCCAAGAATTCGTTGGAGACGCTGATTCGCCGGCACGGGCCGCTGGACTGGCGCGAGACGCTGTCGATCGGCGTCAAGCTCGCGGGAGCGCTGGAAGCCGCGCATCGCGTCGGCACCCTGCACCGTGACGTGAAGCCGGGGAATATCCTGCTGACCGACTACGGGGAACCGCAGCTGACCGATTTCGGAATCGCCAGAATCGCCGGGGGTTTCGAGACGGCGACCGGGGTGATTGCCGGTTCCCCGGCTTTCACCGCGCCGGAAGTTCTCGAAGGAGCATCGCCGACGCCCGCCTCTGACGTGTACTCCCTGGGCGCGACGTTGTTCTGTGCGCTGACCGGCCATGCCGCCTACGAGCGCCGCAGCGGTGAGCGGGTGATCGCCCAGTTCCTGCGGATCACCTCGCAGCCGATCCCCGACCTGCGGAAGCAGGGACTGCCCGCGGACGTGGCCGCCGCCATCGAAAGGGCGATGGCCCGCCATCCGGCGGATCGTCCCGCGACCGCGGCAGACGTTGGCGAGGAGCTTCGCGACGTTCAGCGCCGCAACGGCGTCAGCGTCGACGAGATGCCCCTCCCCGTCGAGCTGGGCGTGGAACGCCGACGCTCGCCCGAGGCGCACGCGGCGTATCGGCATACCGGCGGCGGCACCCCGACGGTCCCGACGCCTCCGACACCCGCGACCAAGTACCGGCCGTCGGTGCCCACCGGCTCGCTGGTCACCCGCAGCCGGCTCACCGACATCCTGCGCGCCGGCGGACGGCGCCGGCTGATCCTCATCCACGCGCCCTCGGGATTCGGCAAAAGCACCCTGGCGGCGCAATGGCGGGAAGAGCTCTCGCGCGACGGCGCCGCGGTCGCCTGGCTGACAATCGACAACGACGACAACAACGAGGTGTGGTTCTTGTCGCACCTGCTCGAGTCGATCCGGCGGGTCCGGCCCACGCTGGCCGAGTCGTTGGGGCACGTGCTCGAAGAGCATGGGGATGACGCCGGCCGCTACGTGTTGACTTCGCTGATCGACGAAATCCACGAAAACGACGACCGGATCGCGGTGGTGATCGACGACTGGCATCGGGTGTCCGACAGCCGCACCCAAGCTGCCCTGGGTTTCCTGCTGGACAACGGATGTCACCACCTGCAGCTCATCGT
This sequence comes from Mycobacterium canetti CIPT 140010059, assembly GCF_000253375.1. Classification (NCBI taxonomy): domain Bacteria; kingdom Bacillati; phylum Actinomycetota; class Actinomycetes; order Mycobacteriales; family Mycobacteriaceae; genus Mycobacterium; species Mycobacterium canetti. The sequence continues at coordinate 3,507,143 of NC_015848.1, read as the reverse complement.
GACCAGCTGGTCTCGCGCCGGTTTGCCGGTGGGCAGGTTGCGGATCGGCGACGAACTAGCCGAGATCGATTCGGCTGCTTTGCGCTTCGATACCGACGAGGCCGCCGCGCTGCTGAACGATGCTGGTGGTCTGCGATTGCCGCGCGCAGACGTGCAGGCGCTGACTACCTCTACCGACGGGTGGGCCGCGGCGCTGCGGCTGGCCGCGCTGTCGCTGCGCGGCGGGGGCGACGCGACCCAACTCCTGCGCGGACTTTCCGGCGCCAGTGACGTGATCCACGAATTCCTGAGCGAAAACGTGCTGGACACCCTGGAACCCGAACTGCGCGAATTCCTACTGGTGGCATCGGTCACCGAACGCACGTGCGGCGGGCTGGCCTCGGCGCTGGCCGGGATCACCAATGGGCGGGCGATGCTGGAAGAGGCCGAGCACCGCGGCTTGTTCCTGCAACGGATCGAAGACGACCCGAATTGGTTTCGCTTCCACCAAATGTTCGCCGACTTTCTCCACCGTCGCCTCGAACGTGGCGGGTCGCACCGGGTGGCGGAACTGCACCGCAGGGCATCGGCCTGGTTCGCCGAGAACGGCTACCTGCACGAAGCCGTCGACCATGCACTGGCCGCGGGCGATCCCGCGCGCGCCGTCGATCTTGTCGAGCAGGATGAAACGAACCTGCCGGAGCAGTCAAAGATGACCACACTTCTGGCAATCGTGCAGAAACTGCCGACGTCGATGGTGGTTTCACGGGCCCGGCTCCAACTCGCCATCGCGTGGGCGAACATTCTGCTGCAACGGCCGGCGCCGGCCACCGGTGCCCTGAATCGTTTCGAAACGGCCCTTGGCCGGGCCGAGCTTCCCGAGGCGACGCAGGCGGATCTGCGGGCCGAGGCAGACGTGTTGCGGGCGGTCGCCGAGGTGTTCGCAGACCGGGTCGAGCGCGTGGATGACCTTCTCGCCGAGGCAATGTCGAGACCGGACACCCTGCCCCCGCGAGTCCCCGGGACCGCCGGCAACACCGCGGCGTTGGCCGCGATCTGCCGCTTCGAGTTCGCCGAGGTATATCCACTGCTGGACTGGGCCGCGCCCTACCAGGAAATGATGGGACCGTTCGGCACCGTTTATGCGCAGTGCTTGCGCGGCATGGCGGCCAGGAATCGGCTCGACATTGTCGCTGCGCTACAGAACTTCCGAACGGCGTTCGAGGTCGGCACGGCAGTGGGGGCCCACTCGCACGCGGCGCGGCTTGCGGGTTCGCTGCTCGCCGAATTGCTCTACGAGACCGGCGATCTGGCCGGGGCTGGTCGTCTCATGGACGAGAGCTATCTGCTGGGTTCCGAGGGGGGTGCAGTGGACTACCTGGCCGCCAGGTACGTGATCGGCGCGCGGGTCAAGGCGGCCCAGGGGGATCATGAGGGTGCGGCTGATCGCCTGTCCACCGGAGCCGATACTGCCGTCCAGCTGGGGCTGCCGCGCCTGGCTGCCCGAATCAACAACGAGCGGATCCGGCTGGGCATCGCGCTACCTGCGGCGGTGGCCGCCGATTTGCTGGCACCCCGCACCATCCCCCGCGACAATGGAATCGCCACCATGACAGCCGAACTCGACGAGGACTCCGCGGTTCGGCTGTTGTCCGCCGGCGACTCCGCCGATCGTGACCAAGCCTGCCAACGGGCCGGTGCTCTCGCCGCCGCCATCGACGGTACGCGCAGACCGCTGGCGGCGCTGCAGGCGCAAATACTTCATATCGAAACGCTTGCCGCCACCGGACGGGAATCCGATGCGCGAAACGAACTGGCGCCGGTAGCCACGAAGTGCGCCGAACTCGGGCTGTCACGTCTGCTGGTCGATGCGGGACTGGCCTAACTCGCGGCCGGCCGTATCGTCGTGCAGATCTTGCAGCCACAAGACGATGGGAGCAAGCATGCAATTCGGTGTCCTGACGTTCGTCACCGACGAGGGAATCGGCCCGGCGGAGCTGGGTGCGGCACTCGAGCACCGCGGGTTTGAGTCGCTGTTCCTCGCCGAGCACACCCATATTCCCGTCAACACGCAGAGCCCCTACCCGGGCGGTGGCCCAATTCCGGAGAAGTATTACCGCACCCTGGATCCCTTTGTGGCGTTGGCGGCCGCGGCGGCTACCACCCAGTCACTGGTGTTGGGCACCGGCATCGCGCTGATCCCGGAACGCGATCCGATCGTCACGGCCAAGGAGGTTGCGTCGCTGGATCTGGTGTCGCAGGGACGATTTCGCGTCGGCGTGGGCGTGGGCTGGTTGCGCGAAGAAGTCGCCAACCATGGTGTCGATCCCGCGGTGCGCGGACGCGTGGCAGACGAGCGGCTGCGCGCGATGATCCAGATCTGGACGCAGGAGCAGGCGGAATTCCATGGGACATATGTGGACTTCGATCCGATCTACTGCTGGCCGAAGCCGGTGACAAAGCCCTATCCTCCGCTGTATGTGGGCGGGGGACCGGCGAACTTCCCGCGGATAGCCCGGCTCAATGCCGGGTGGATCGCGATCAGTCCATCACCGGAGCAGCTTTCTCGTCCGCTCGACCGGTTGCGCGCCATGGCCGGGGGCGACGTGCCGGTGACCGTGTGCCAGTGGGGTGAAGCGGCGGCTAAAGACCTTGAGGGATACCGGCATCTAGGGGTGGAGCGGGTTTTGCTGGAGCTGCCGACCGAGCCTCGCGACCCGACGCTTCGATATCTGGACAAGCTTCAGGCCGAGCTAGCGCGGCTGGCGTAGTTGGACGGGTCGCCGTCAGAGGCCAATGATGACGATGACCACGCCGATCACGATGGCCACCGAGAGGGACAACAACAGAAAGCTGACGAATCCCTCCTTGGCGGTTGAGGCTTCGTGGTCGCCGGTCGCGATGGGCGCGAATTTACGGCCCGCTCCCCAGGCCGCCGCGAGCAGGGTCGCCAGCCAGTTGGCGTAGGCGGAGTAAACGATCAGCGCCACCGCGATAACCTGCCATGCCTCGGGCAGATCGATGTGCGGCCAGAGCAGGCCGAGCACGACGAGGAACATCCCGTTGAGGACCCCCTCGAGGTGGCTCGACAGCGCCATGCGCGGGTTCTTCAGTGCCGGGATGACCAATCCGGTAAGCAGGCCGATCAGGAACAGGGCCAACCCGATGGTGAATAGCAGCTTCTGCAATTAGCGCACGAACCTTCCCAACACTCGCCGCACCAAACCGTTGGATGCCCCGCTCGGCGGCAGTCGATGAGCATACGGCCACGGTTGGTTGCGTTCCGGTACCGATACCGCACGTTGCTGTTTGAGCAGCATCCGCAGATGCTGTCGCAGCTCGTGCAGTTGTGGGTCGGTCCACCGGTTGTATGCCTCGATGGGATCGGCGGTCAGGTCGTAGAGCTCCCACTGGTCGTCCAGTGGATCGGTGCGATAGGCGTCGCCGCCCATGCCGTTGGTGGCCAGGTGACGCACACCGGGTTCGGTCCAGGTGGCCGGGTCGTCGAAGGTACGCACCAGTTTCCACAGGTGCCCGGCACCACCGGCGGCGTCGGTGTCATCGACCCGTACGACTAATCCCTCGAAGTTGGCGGCGACGTGGGCGGGCACCTTGATGCGCAGCGGTGCAGGCGGATTCACGATACGGCCCAGTTGCCGCGACAGCAGGGACGCGCCGGTGTCGCCTTCGAGCACGTTGTCACGCGTCATCAGGTAGATGGCCCGACCCTCGTCGGCCGAAGCCCCGTCCACGACCGGCATCAGGTCACGACCGGGCAGCGGATGCACCTCGGAGAACGATTCGGCCAGGGCCGCGGCCACCACGTCTACGTCCACGCCGGCCGCGCTAAGCAGCGTCGGCACCAAGTCGACATGCGAGGTGGGCGCCGAGACCGTGCGCGGTTGGGTTGCCTTCTCGCCGATGCGGGCAATGACGAACGGCACCCTGGTTGCCTCGTCATAGAGGTTGAACCACTTCTGGTGCAGTCCGCCATGCGCCCCGAGCAGATCGCCATGGTCGGAGGTGCGCACCAGCATGGCATCCTCGGATCCGCCCTCGGTGACCGCGCGGCGCACCCGGTCGATCGGCCCGTCGACCTCGGCGTGCAGGCGGTAGTAGAGGTCCCGGTAGCGCTGCGCGTTGCGGGCATAGTTGCGGCTGACCATACGCGTTAGGCCGTATCCGGAGTAGTACGCCTCCCGGTAGGCGACCTGCGCGGCCGGCTTGGTCGACAGGTCCTCGTCGGCGGTCGGCGCCGCCGGTACGTGTGGCGGGTCCAGTGGGGAGGGCTTTAGCGGGCTGCGCCACACCCATGCCGGGAACAGCACGATGTCGTGCGGGTTGACGAAGCTGGCCACCAGCAAGAACGGGCGCATCGCGGCGGTGTCACCGGCGCGCCGCCGGGCGTAGCGCTCGGTCAGCCACGCGACGACACGATCGGCGACCAGCGGGTCGCGACGAAAACCGCTGTTGGCCAACCCCGCCCCATGGGGCTCGGGGCCCACCCACCCGGAGAAGCCGTATGGCCCGAGCGGGTCGGCGTCGAGGTAACGCCGCACCGCGGCCGAGTCGACGACGCCCTCGTTGTCGTTGGTGGCCAGTGGTGCACCGGTCGCGGGGTCTTCCAGATCGGCGTGCGAGATGTGCCACTTGCCGTCGTAGTGAGTGTCATACCCGGCCGCGCGAAACCAGTTACCCAACGTCGGCACCTCGCCGGCCCGTAGCCAGCGCAGCCGCGAATCATCGAATCGCTTGCCGATGCCGTCGGTCTGGGTGACGCCGTGCAGATCCGGATATTGGCCGGTGAAAATCGTCGGGCGGCTGGGCACGCACGCCAGCGAACCGGTGTAGTGCCGAGTGAAACTGATCCCGTGCTCGTCGAACCAACGGCGGCCGGTCAAGCTGCGTTGACGCCAGGCGAGCACCTCGGCCGACTCGTACGGCGGCACCGCACGTTCCTCGTCGGTCATCACGATGATGATGTCGGGACGGTTAGCCATGTTTGTCCTCCAATCGTTGTGCCAGCCCGGCGAGCATCGTGTTGGACCGCTTGGCCATGGCGCGGCCGACGACAAGTTCGGCCAGACGCGCCAGCGGGTTGCCGCCGATTTCGATCGTGCTGGTCAAGGTGACCACCGTCACCGCGCCTACAGGATCGGCCGGCCGTAGTGTCCAGCGGTTGGTGACTTTGCGCAGCCGGGCGGGCAGGCCCTCGATGCGGTAGGCCAGTGTCGTGGGTGGGTCGAACTCGATGACACGCTCCACCAGCGTGTTGCGGCCGACCTGCACGCGGCGGGTGCTGCCTAGAGCTCCGCCGTCGGGACCGTGGTTCAAGACGCAGGAGTGGTCGACGCCCTCGACCCATGAACTCAAGGAACCAAAGTCGGCCAGGACGTCCCAGATGGTTTGCTGCCGGGCCGCTATCGTCCGGCTGCGGCGAGTGTCGGACACCACGCCATCCAACACCATGGACGTGGGTTTTGCGGGGCATCCTGCCAATCCGATTTGCGACGTCGCTACGGTTTAAGGAGAACAATGTCGACATCGACTGAGCGAAGAGACACTAGATGACCTCAATGTATGAACAGGTCGATACCAACACGGCGGATCCGGTGGCCGGGTCTCGTATCGATCCGGTTCTCGCGCGGAGTTGGTTACTGGTCAACGGCGCGCACGGCGACCGGTTCGAGTCCGCCGCGCACTCACGCGCCGACATCGTCGTGCTCGATATCGAGGACGCGGTCGCTCCCAAAGACAAGCATGCCGCCCGGGACAACGCCGTGCGTTGGTTTGGTGACGGAAACGCTGACTGGGTGCGCATCAACGGCTTCGGCACACCTTGGTGGGCGGACGATCTAGCGATGTTGGCCGATAGCCCCGTTGGCGGAGTGATGCTGGCGATGGTCGAATCGGTGGACCATGTCACCGAGACCGCGAAACGACTACCTAACGTGCCGATCGTTGCACTGGTCGAAACGGCGCGGGGTCTGGAGCGCATCAACGAGATTGCTGCGGCCAAGGGCACCTTCCGGCTCGCCTTCGGTATCGGCGACTTTCGCCGGGACACCGGCTTTGGCGAAGACCCGGCAACATTGGCCTACGCGCGGTCGCGCTTTACCATCGCGGCCCGGGCCGCCGGTCTGCCCAGCGCGATCGACGGGCCGACCATCGGCTCCAACGCGCTCAAGCTGATCGAGGCCACGGCCGTCTCCGCCGAGTTTGGCATGACCGGCAAGATCTGCCTTTCGCCGGACCAATGTCCGGTGGTGAATGAGGGGCTATCCCCGTCGCAGGACGAAATCGTCTGGGCGAAGGAATTTTTCGCTGAGTTCGCCCGCGACGGGGGCGAGATCCGCAACGGGTCTGACCTGCCGCGCATTGCCCGGGCCACCAAGATCCTCGATCTGGCCCGCGCCTACGGCATCGAAGTGTCCGACTTCGAGGACGAACCGGTTCACATGCCGGCTCCGACTGACACCTACCACTACTAGGCGGCGTATCGAGCGAGCGCGATGCCGATTCGGACCTCGAGTTCGCTGACGGTGACCGCAGGCAGGTGCGGCGGGGCGCCGGACCGGTGTCGACTGCCTGTCGGGGTAATGAATTCGGCTGTGTGCGTGTGATTTTCGTCGACACTTGTGCTGACCCGCCAGCCGGGGGCTTGTTTGGCGTAGTTGCAGCGTTCGCAGGTCCCAAGCCCGTTGTGCGCGCTGGTCGGGCCGCCGTCGGCCCAGGGGTGGGCATGGTCGCGGTGTCGGATCGGCGCGTCACAGTAGGGGGTGCGGCAACGCTGATCGCGCAGCTCGATGAAGGCGGCCAGACCGCGGGGAAACAGCCGCGCCCGTGATTCCATCGACACCAGCGCCCCGGCCTGAGGATGAGCGTAGAGCCTGCGCAGGGTGGCCCGCGATCTCTGGTCGGTGACGGCGCTAGCGACCATGGTCCGTGCCACGGCCGCAGGAATGGGACCGTAGCCGCACAGCTGCGCCGGTGTGTTGGCCGCACCCAGCAGCGTTTCATCCGACATGACCAGGTTGACCGCGATCGGGGTCGGGACCGCCGTGTCGCGGCCGGTGACCCGTTCGACCAGGGTGTCGGCCATGACTTGGCCGCGGGAGCGCCCGTCGCAGCGGGTGTCTGCCGCTCGGGTCAGCGCCGCATACACCGACACGCCTTGGGCGACTGGCAACAGGGCGGTCAGATACGTCATGGTGTCCGGTGCCGGCCGAATGGTGACCGTGCGGTCATTTTCAGCGTTGGCCGCCCGGTCGACGACGGCCTGCGGGTCCAGCCGATAGGCGATCGCCCTGGCGGCCGCGACCACCCGCGCATCGCCCATCCCCTCCAAGTCGCCGGGGTCGCCACATAACTCGGCATCTAATGCGCGCCGGTCCGCGACATCCAGGCATGCGCTTTCGCGCACGATCAGGGTGGCCCGCCACTCCGAGAGGGCGCCGCAGTCCAGGGCGGCCAGCGTGTGTGGCATCTCGTAAACCAAGGCCTTGGCAAACCCCAGATGCCGGCTGCCCCGGGCTGGTGAATCTCGTCGAGCCAGGGCAATCTCACTGGCCAGCCCACGTCCACGGCGCGCAGCCGGCACCCCGGCAGCTCCTTCGGCGGCTCTGCGGGCGGCGTCCACAGCGGCCGCCGCCCGCGCCTGGCCAGCCGCGGCTGCCGACTTAAGCCGCTCCAGCTCGGCGATTCGCTCGATCAACGCCGCTTCCTCGGCATCCGGGTCGATCGCGGTCAATGTATCGAACATGTGTTCGAGAATAGCAGCCTGCACAGACCGGGACAACTGGTGGCGCCGGTGGCTGTGGATAAGCCCCCGCGGTAACGGCTATACGCTGGCACAATGGTGCGCGAGACACGGGTGCGGGTGGCCCGCGTCTATGAAGACATCGATCCCGACGACGGCCAGCGTGTCCTGGTCGATCGCATCTGGCCGCACGGAATCCGCAAGGATGACCAGCGGGTGGGCATCTGGTGCAAGACGTCGCACCATCCAAAGAGCTGCGCGAGTGGTACCACCACCAGCCGGAGCGGTTTGACGAATTCGCGTCGCGCTACCAGGAGGAGCTGCACGACAGCGCGGCACTAGCCGAGCTGCGCAAGCTGACCGGGCGCAGCGTTGTGACCCCGGTGACCGCGACGCGCCACGTGGCACGCAGCCATGCGGCCGTCTTGGCGCAGTTGCTCAACGGCCGCTAATGCCAATTGGCCTGTGTGAGACGCTCGTGCGATGCGACTGGGACTGCACGCGCTGGAATAGGTGCCGGCGCCGACCCGGCGGTCGTCGATGCCGTCGCGGTTGCGGCGGACGACTGTGGCTTCGCCACCTTGTGGGTCGGCGAACATGTCGTGATGGTGGACCGGCCCGCGTCGTGTTATCCCTACTCCCGCGACGGCGTCATCGCGGTTCCGGCACAGGCGGATTGGCTTGACCCGATGATCGCGTTGAGTTTCGCCGCTGCCACCTCGTCGCGGGTGGACGTCGCGACGGGCGTGCTACTGCTGCCTGAGCACAACCCGGTGATAGTGGCCAAAGAAGCGGCGAGCCTGGATCGGTTGAGTGGTAGGCGGCTGACACTAGGCGTGGCGTCGGATGGTCCAAGGAGGAGTTCGACACGCTCGGAGTGCCATTCGAGCGGCGCGCAGAGCGCACCGCCGAATACGTCGCTGCAATGCGAGGCAATCCCCTGTAACCGTAGAGACTTGTTTGTAGGGATTTGATCTTGATAGGAGCCGGGCGCCGTGGCGGGTCTGGTGGGCAGGGCTGCTGCTCCTGCCCGTGCCGCTGTGCGGGAAGGGGCCGTAGAGGCTCCGGGGTCAAGGGCGGGCCGTAGGCCCGTCGCGTAGCGATCGCGGTAGCGACCCTTGAGGCCGGAGGGGCGGCCCCGTAGCCTGCCGCGGCGCTCGGCGGGCAGGACAGCGGCGGCGAAGCCGTCTCCTTCTGGGTTCATGCCGCCCGTTTCTGGGCGTGCTGTTCACCGGCTGGTTGCTCACTCCGTTGTTGACCACAGGCGCGTTCGTAGTCGACGGGGCTGAGCATGCCGTTCGTGGAATGCCGACGTTCAACGTTATACTCGTCGATCCAGGCGGCGACCGCGTGACGTGCCTCTTCACGTGTGTGGAAGTGGTTGTTGCGCAACAATTCCCATTCCAGGGTCGAGTTGAACGATTCCGCGGCCGCGTTGTCGAGAGCCGACCCGGTACGCCCCATCGATTGGGTGACGCGAGCGGATCGGCAAGCGCTGGCGAACAGTTCGCCGGTGTATTCACCGCCCTGGTCGGTGTGGAAAATGACCCCGGCCACCGACCCGCCGCGCACCGCAATGGCCATGCACAGCGCCGCCCGCGCCAGCGCGGCGTCATGGTGCACCCCCATGGCGAACCCGGGCACCCGCCGCGAATGCAGGTCAATTACTGAGGCGAGGTGCAGTTTGCCCTCATCGGTGGGGATTTCGGTCAGATCGCCCACCCAGGCGAGGTTGGGGTGGTCGCGCGGGGAAAAGTCTCGGCCCAGCAGATCGGGGGCCTTACGCGCGGATTTGTCCGGTTTCGTGGTGCCGTGCCGGCGGCGTTTGCGCCGCGCTACCAGACCCTGCTCGCGCATCAGCGCCGCGACGGTGTTCACCGACACCCGCCACCCCATATCCCGTAGGTCAGCGGTAATCCGCGGTGATCCGTAGGTCCGCTTGTGCTTGGCGAACAGATACCCGATGGTGGCCGCCAACGCTTTTCGCCGTGCACGCCGTGGTGAACCATCGCTATGGCACCACTTGTAAAACCATGCCTGCGACACGCCCAGCGCGCGGCACGACACCGCGTGCGGGATACCGTGTTCTACCCTCTGAGTGGCGATTACAGCGGCCAGGCCTACCGATGCATCGCTTCCTTGACCCAGAGGGCGACCGAGCGTTTGAGAACATCGCGCTCCATCGCCAGCTCCGCATTCTCCGCACGCAACCGCTTGAGTTCCTCGCGTTCGCTCTCGCAAAGCCGCCCGTCACCACCGTCTCGGGCGCGCTCATCCTGCCTGACCCAGCTACCCAGGGTGCCGTCACTGATCCCGAGCTCACGAGCAACCTGCGCGATCGGTTTGCCGGTCTCCCGAACGATCCGGACGGCGCCTTCCTTGAACTGGGCATCGAACTTCCGCCGTGCCTCCATCGCCTAACCTCCTCATGGCGATGTCTCCACGATAAGAGGGGAAGCCCATGCGCACATTATGGCGCGACGACGTCGCATCGTTCGACGGCAACAGTCGGGTCGTGATCGTGGCGAACTGCGGCTGGCCGTGGCCCTGGCTAATCCTCAGGTTGGTGATGTCGATGTGCTCGCGAACTGGGCGTTGACGAGTTGGTGTTGGTCGAGGTGCCACCGGATAATCCTGAGGTCGTAGCGGGCTGGGTATCGGCGCTGGCCGACAAATGGATGTTCGCATCGCGGGTTGGGTAAGCGTCCCCGACGTGGGATCTGACCAATCTGGCGGCTGGCACTCAGTAGTCGTAGCGCGCCAGTGGGGTTTCACCGGTCTTTTGCGTGCCATCCCGTGACCCGGTGAGTGACACGGCCGCAGGGACCATCTCACTGGTTACCAGCCCGTGCCAGTTCGTCAGCTCATCGACGATGTCGAAGCTGCGCGCGATAGCCTGGGGTGTGTCGACGATGATCGTGGTCACCGGCACCCTACGCACCAGCTGAAATAGCTTGTCCCCATGGGGTTTATGGTCGCCGTAAAAGCCCCAGATGCCGCGCAGCGCGGTAGCGCCCCGCGCCGTTTCGGACTGCATCAGTCGATGGACAAGCGCTCGGTGGATCGGCAGCCCCTCATGATGGGTTGCTTCGGCGGTGTGAACCATGAGCTTTTGCCACAGGGTGCGTCCCTGGTCATCGGTCTGCGGCAGCTGTTGGGGGCGGGCGAACAACTCGCCGTCGCGCTTGCACAGCCGCACCCGTTCGATGGTCAGCAGCGGGTTAGGCAGTGCTGCGGTGAGTTCCATTGCGGCCACGGCAACCTGTGCAGGCGTTCCGACGGCAATGATCATCAGTGGAACATTGACGTTGCGGCCGAAGAACCGGGCCCGGCGGCGCCGACCGTGTGCCGTGCCGTCGACGCCGAGCAGCACTGTGGCACCTGCGAATCCATGTCGATGCAAAAGCTCGCAGATGGTGTAGTAGGCCGGCGCCCCGGCAACCCGCACCTGGCGGCCGGCGTAGATGGTGAGCTTGGCGGCATCTCCGTTTCGGCTGTCGATGTCGCCGAATTCCTCGGCGCCGCTGTGCCGGGTGACCAGTCGCGCCCGTTCCAGGGTCACCAGGCCGCGGTCGGTCATCGCTGTGACGTCGTCGACCAGGGAGCGGATTTTCGATTCGATGTCGACGGCGGCGACGGTCACCGGCGGGTCCTCGGACAGGCTCAGCGATTGATCGCAGCGAAACTCGTGCTTTGGCCCGAAACTGGTGGTACCGCGCAGCATCACGCTGGTCGCGACGTTATGGGAGCCGAACAGATCCAGCATCGCATCGGCCAGAAACCTCCCCGCCCCGCCGACAGCGCGTTGCCGCTCGCCGAAATACGCGGTCAGCTTCAGGCATTGCTCGTTCATATCTGGGCGATCCACTGACCGAGTAGCGCCGCGGCTAGACCGAGCACAACGCTGACGACGATATTGGCCAATGCCGAAACCATCTGGCGGTCCTCTCCCAACCGTTGGGTTTCTAGCATCCAGGTGGAAAAGGTGGTGTAGGCGCCGACGAACCCCGTGCCGGCCAGCAAGGCTGCGTCTTTCGGCAACGCCAGGCCGGCCAGAAACCCCAGCAGCGCGGCTCCGGTGATGTTCACCGTCAGTGTGCCGTAGGGAAAAGTCCGGGCCAGCCGGCGGGCCACCGAGCGATCGACCAGAAAACGCAACACGGACCCAATACCGCCGATGAGCATCACGCCGATCCAGATTGCCACCGTCAGGGCCGTCGAGGCCGTCATCGGCGTATCCGCACTCGGCGTACCAAGACCGTGGCCAGGTGCACCGCCAGCAATCCGAGGGTGATGCTGACGACGGAGTAGGCAGCGGCCAAACCCCAATGACCGTGTTCGATCATGCTGATCGTCTCGACCTGCATCGTCGAGAAAGTGGTCAGTCCGCCGCACAATCCGGTGCCGAGCAATGGGCGTCGATAACTCGACAGGGGCAATCGCTCCAGCAGCCGGGTGGTGAAATAACCCACCAGGAAGGCGCCGACGACGTTGACCGTGAACGTCGGCCATGGCCACCGGGCTGGGTCGGGGATGGCGAGTGCGCTCAGCGCTGCTCGGGCCAGCGCACCCAACGCTCCGCCGGCGAAAACCGCAGCCAACTCGCGATAATCGTGGTTTGGCACTGGTCGATCCCTCTCGGTGTGCTAATGCTGCGCTTCGCACTGTAGGGCCTGTGGGCAGAATTGGTAGCCATGGTGGCCCACCCACGAGCCGGTCAACCGGCCCAGCCCGAAGACCTCGTCGACCTGCCCCATCTGGTGACTGCGTACTACTCGATCGAACCCGATCCCGACGACCTCGCTCAACAGGTCGCTTTCGGCACCTCAGGGCACCGGGGCTCAGCCCTGACCGGAACGTTCAACGAACTACATATCCTGGCCATCACCCAGGCTATCGTCGAATACCGCGCCGCCCAGGGGACCACCGGGCCGCTGTTCATCGGCCGTGACACCCATGGCCTTTCGGAACCGGCATGGGTATCGGCGCTGGAGGTACTCGCCGCCAATCAGGTGGTGGCCGTCGTCGACTCCCGCGACCGCTACACGCCGACGCCGGCAATCAGCCACGCCATCTTGACCTACAACCGCGGCCGGACCGAAGCGCTGGCCGACGGGATCGTTGTGACGCCGTCGCACAACCCGCCGTCCGACGGCGGCATCAAGTACAACCCACCCAACGGTGGCCCGGCGGACACCGCTGCGACCACCGCAATAGCCAAGCGTGCCAACGAGATTCTGCTCGCTCGGTCGATGGTGAAGCGGTTGCCGCTGGCCCGCGCGTTACGCACCGCCCAGCGACACGACTACCTGGGCCACTATGTCGATGACCTGCCGAACGTGGTCGATATCGCCGCCATTCGCGAGGCCGGGGTGCGGATCGGCGCCGACCCGCTCGGCGGGGCCAGCGTGGATTACTGGGGTGAGATCGCCCACCGGCATGGCCTAGACCTGACCGTGGTCAATCCGCTGGTCGACGCAACCTGGCGGTTCATGACCCTGGACACCGACGGGAAGATCCGGATGGACTGCAGTTCACCGGATGCGATGGCTGGGCTCATCCGAACGATGTTCGGCAACCGGGAGCGCTACCAGATCGCCACCGGCAACGACGCCGACGCCGACCGACACGGCATAGTCACCCCTGACGAAGGGCTGCTGAATCCTAACCACTATCTGGCCGTGGCCATCGAATATCTCTACACCCACCGCCCGTCCTGGCCGGCCGGCATCGCCGTGGGCAAGACGGTGGTCAGCTCGTCGATCATCGACCGGGTGGTCGCCGGGATCGGCCGTCAACTCGTTGAGGTACCGGTCGGATTCAAATGGTTCGTCGACGGTCTGATCGGCGCCACCTTGGGCTTCGGCGGCGAGGAATCGGCGGGGGCATCATTTCTGCGACGGGACGGATCGGTATGGACCACCGACAAGGACGGCATCATCATGGCGCTGCTGGCCGCCGAGATCCTGGCGGTCACCGGGGCTACGCCGTCGCAGCGATATCACGCGCTGGCCGGCGAGTACGGTGGGCCGTGCTATGCGCGGATCGACGCGCCCGCCGATCGGGAGCAGAAAGCCCGCCTGGCCAGGCTGTCGGCCGACCGGGTGAGCGCCACCGAGTTGGCCGGTGAGCCGATCACCGCAAAGCTGACGACCGCGCCCGGCAACGGTGCTGCGCTGGGCGGATTGAAGGTGACGACGGCCAATGCGTGGTTTGCCGCGCGTCCGTCGGGCACCGAGGACGTCTACAAGATCTACGCGGAGTCCTTCCGTGGACCGCAACATCTGGTCGAGGTGCAGCAGACCGCCCGCGAAGTGGTCGATCGGGTCATCGGGTGAGGCTCGCTGACCTGGGGCTTTGAACGCTTTCCGGCGGTGGTGTAGCTTCGATGGGCATCACTTCATGGGGCTATGGCGCAGCTGGTAGCGCACCACACTGGCAGTGTGGGGGTCAGGGGTTCGAGTCCCCTTAGCTCCACTCAGGATCCCGGTGGCAGCACAGCGTCGTACTTCGGACAATACGTGCGAATCGAGACGGCCACGTAAGCGGTTGTCCGGTCGCCAAGTGCAGGGCTGCTACTCTGCAATGCCTCGACCACCTGCTGCACGGTCATGCCGCCGCCGAGATTGGTGCAGACCATCTTGCCGTTGTAGACGGCGGCATCGGGGTTGGTGAACGAGATGCCGCGATCGTGCAGGTTGCCAAGAAAGACGCTGTCCAGGTCTGGGCTTTGCAGCGTTGACGGCGGGGCGGCGGTGGGCGCGGACCGTGTTGTTAGCCCCGCAGGGGGTGGTGTCGCGGCCGCCCCAGGCTGGTCCGGGTGCCGGTGCGCTAACGTGAACCACCCTAGGAGGATGGCCGCGCCTATCCCGACGCCGACCGTCAGCAATGCTGCGGCGCTTCCCCAGACGACCCGCCAGGACTGGTATTCGGCGGTTACTTCGTATTCGCGGGCGGTGTCAATCTCAGGTGCCGCACCGGTGGTGGGAGCCGCTGCGGTGTCAGTCGGGGGTTCGTCCCGCATGGGCAGATTGTCCCACTTCGCGCTGTTCCGGGCCGTCCGCAACCAGCCTGGCGATGGCATCGGTGAGCTCATCGGTGCTCAGCGGGGTACCGGTGATAAGCGCGTGCAGCGTAGCGCCGTCGAAAAACACGGTGACCGCGTTGGCGGCTCGTCGACCGATGCGCGGTTCGAGCAGCGCGAGTAGACCATCTGGCCACAGCCGGGCCAAGCGCTGCAGTTCCGGTCGATGAGCTGCCGCCATGTACAACTCGTTGAGCGTGCGATAGCGGTCCTGGTCGGCCAGGTAGACGGTGGTGAGCCGGGCCAGGGTCGCGGCCAGGTCGCGGTCCTTGTCGAGGTCGCTGCGCCACTGCGCCAACAGGTCGGCCGAGGCGTTTGCGGCGTGCGCGAGCGCGGCTTCCCGCAGCGCGTCGAGGTCATTGAAGTAGTAGGTCGTCGACCCGACCGGTACATTGGCCTCCGCGGCAACCCTGCGGTGGCTCAGCCCGCCAAGGCCCTGGCGAGCGATCACGCGCTCGGCCGCCTCGACGATCGCCTGCCGGCGACCGGCTGGGTCGCGTGGACGGCGGTCGGAGCCTGCGGTCAATGGGCACCCGCCAGGTTCAACGTGACCACGCCGACGACAATCAGGCCGACGCCAACCACCTTCATCACAGATATCGGCGAGCCGAGAAACAGTACGGCGACCAGCACAATGGCGGCCGTACCGATTGCCGACCACAGCGCATAGGCGACGTCCGTCTGCATGCCGTGCGAGATCGACAAGGCCAGCAGCGCGAAAGCGATGCCATAACCCACTAGACAGCCCACCGTGGGCCACAACCGAGTGAACCCTTCCGTGCTTTTGAGCAGGCTGGTTGCCACCACTTCCGCGAAGATCGCGCACAAGAGGTATAGGTAGATCAAGACCCCTCCTTTGTGTACATTTGTACATGTACAAATGTACACAAAGGAGGCTCGTGCGTCCACACGTGAGTAGACACACCGGTGGGAGACAAAATCCGCCCAGCGTTCGCGCGGTCGATCCCCGTAACGTCGTGTCATGGTGAAAGATCTCGACCGTCGGCTCGCCGGCTGTTTGCCGGCTGTGCTGAGCCTCTTTCGGTTGGTATACGGGCTGCTGTTCGCCGGCTACGGATCGATGATCCTTTTCGGCTGGCCCGTCACCTCGGCTCAACCCGTCGAATTTGGATCCTGGCCCGGCTGGTATGCCGGGGTCATCGAGTTGGTGGCAGGTCTGCTGATCGCAACCGGGCTGTTTACCCGCGCTGTGGCGTTCGTTGCCTCGGGCGAAATGGCGGTCGCCTACTTCTGGATGCATCAACCGTATGCACTGTGGCCGATCGGCGGTCCACCGGACGGCAATGGCGGAACTCCGGCGGCCATGAGTCCCCGAGCGAACCGATAACGTCTCTTGGTCGCCCTCTCCGCCGGCTGCCGCGAATCGCGGGTTGGCCCCACGCCTACTCGCCGTCTGATTGCGGCGCCGGTACCACTGCAGCGGGAGGGCTAGTCGGGCGCCGCGACGGAAGCCGAGGCCGGCGCGCCCAAACGTCGTTGCAACTTTCGCTCTGCGGCTGTAGGAATCAGGCCAGCGGGCGCGAACAACGTCGACGGCGCCGGATCGTCCTCGGCCAACGGTATGCCGCGGCCGCGAATTGTCTTCAGCGCCACTATGACTCCGGCGACAACAACCAGCACGACGACCACCACGAAGACGATCGACAGGGTGCCCTGGACGAATGTGTTCCGGACGACGTCGTTGATCTCATCGGCGTTGGTGGCCGAGCCGAACGCGGTCTCGCCTGCGTGCTGGGCTGCCGTGTAGTGAGCATGCTGAGTCCAGTAGCCGACAGAAGGATCAGCGGAGAAGATCTTCTGCCACGATGCGGTCAGGGTGACCGCCAGATCCCACAGCAGTGGAATACCCGGTATCCAAGCCCACTTCAGTCGCCCCTTCTTGATGACGACGACGGTAATGACGGTCAGCGCAATTCCGGCAAGCAACTGGTTGGCAATGCCGAACAGCGGGAACAGCGTGTTGATGCCGCCCAGCGGATCGGTCACACCGAGCAGCAGGATGCTGCCCCACGCCGCGACGACCACCAAACTGCAAGCCCACGCACCGGGACGCCAGCTCGGATTCTGCAGTTTGCGCAGCACACCGCCAAAGTTGCCCAGCGCATCGGAGATCATGAAGCGCGCGGCCCTGGTGCCGGCGTCGACGGTGGTGAGGATGAACAGAGCCTCAAACATGATCGCGAAGTGATACCAGAACGCCTTGAGGCCCACACCGCCGACCACTCGATGCAGCATCTCCGCCATGCCGAACGCCAGCGTCGGCGCACCGCCGGTGCGCGACACGATCGTCTGTTCGCCGACGCTGGCGGCGGCCTGGCTGATGTGGTCTGGGGTCACCGGTGAGCCCGTCAAACCGAGCCCGTTGACGTACTTGGCGGCGGTGGCTGCGCTGTCGTGGGTATGCAGGGACGGCGCGTTGAGGGTGAAGTATAGGTGCTGGTCGAGGATCGCCGCGGTGAGTAGTGCTATGACGGCGACGAAGGACTCGGTCATCATGCCGCCGTAGCCGATCACGCGCATCTGGCCTTCCTTCTCCAGCATCTTCGGCGTCGTGCCCGAGCAGATGAGCGCGTGGAATCCAGACAGCGCCCCGCACGCGATGGTGATGAACAGGAATGGAAACAGTGAGCCGGCGAACACCGGGCCGTTGCCGCTACCGGCGAATTTCGACACCGCAGGGGCCTCGATGATCGGGTGAGCCGCACAAACACCTATCGCGAGCAACGCGATGGTGCCGACCTTCATGAACGTTGACAGGTAGTCGCGTGGCGCGAGCAGCAGCCACACCGGCAGCACCGAGGCTGCGAAGCCATAGCTGATGAGAAGCCAACACAGTGTCACCGGTGACAAGCTGAACCACGCTGCGCCCCAGGAGGTATGGGCAACCCAATCACCGGAGACAACGGCGAGCAGCAGCAGTCCGATCCCGATCAATGAAACTTCCGACACCCGCCCGGGACGTATGAACCGCAAGTAGCAGCCCATGAAGATGGCGATGGGGATGGTCATGGCGATCGAGAACACGCCCCACGGGCTCTTGGCCAGCGCCCGCACGACCACCAGCGCCAGCACCGCGATCACAATGGTGATAATGACCGGGATTCCAACGAGGGCGGCCACTCCGGCGGTGGCGCCGAGTTCGTCGCGAACCATCTGACCCAGGGAGCGGCCACGCCGCCGCACGGAGATCCACAACACCAGGTAGTCCTGGACACATCCGGCCAGCACCGCGCCGACGACAATCCAGATGCTGCTGGGTAAGTAACCCATCTGGGTGGCCAGTACTGGTCCGACAAGCGGCCCGGCACCGGCGATGGCGGCGAAGTGGTGTCCGAATACCACCCGCCGGTCGGTGGGCACGTAGTCGGTGCCGTCGTCGAGGATTTCGGCCGGGGTGGCGTGATCGTCGCGGGGACGGACGACTTTCATTTCGATCAGCCGCGCATAAAACCGGAACCCGATGATGTAGGTGCAGCCCGCTGCGACCACGATCCAGACCGCGTTGACCGGCTCGTTGCGGAAGAACGCGACGACGGTCCAGGCGAGAGCGCCGATCACGGCAACGGCCACGAAGAAGATCTTGTGCCGAAGCGTGATGGGGGAGCGACCGAGGATGGCCACGGGTGGCAGGTCGGCATCGGTGCGGACGTAGCTGGCGTGTCCGGAGCGTTCTTCGATCCGATTCGACGGGGTCGGCGCTGCCACCGTCACCTCCCTCAATCACGGGTGCGATCTCCGTTGATCCTTGCAGCTGCTTGTCCCGCCCGCTTGGGCGGCGAGCGTGAATCTGGCGACGCCCAGCCGGCGTGTCCCGTCGCAGGAGTCACTCTGGCCGTGCGATCAGTAGAGCGCGCGCACGGCATCGATGGTGTCGGCCTCGGCCGGGTCCTTGTCGGCGCGGTAGCGCACCACGCGGGCAAACCGCAATGCCAGCCCGCCCGGGTAGCGCGACGACCTTTGCACGCCGTCGAGGGCTACCTCGACCACCTGCTCGGGCCTAAGTTGGACGACGTAGCCGTCTGTCGGACCCACCGCGATCTCGTGAAACCTGGTGGTCTGCCAGTCCAGCATGGCGTCGGTCATTCCTTTGAAGGTCTTGCCCACCATCACGAATCCACCGGTAGCCGGATCGCGTGCGCCCAGGTGAATATTGGAGAGCTTGCCGCGCCGGCGTCCCGAGCCCCATTCCACCGCGAGCACCACCAAGTCGAGTGTGTGCACCGGCTTGACCTTCAGCCAGCCCGCTCCGCGGCGACCCGCAAGGTAACGAGCGGCCGGTGCCTTGGCCATCACCCCCTCGTGGCCGGCGGCCAGCGTCGCATCCAGGAAGTTGGCCGCGTCCGTTGGATCGGACGTGATCAGCCGGTCCACGCGGTGCCGAGCCGGCACCAGTGCGTCCAGGGCGGCCAGCCGCTCGGTGGTCGGCGCTTCGAGCAAGTCGGTACCATCCCGATGCAGGATGTCGAAGAAGAACACCGAAAGTGGCTGCGTCGCGCGGGCCCCAGCAACATCGACCGATCGGCCGAACCGTGATGCGGTGACCTGGAAGCGCTGCGGCCGGTTGTCCGGGCACAGCGCGATCGCCTCGCCGTCGGCCACTAGATCCCGGACCGGCAGTGCCAGTGTTGCCTCCACCACCTCGGGCAGCCGGGCAGTGACGTCGTCCAGGCTTCGGGTGTAGATCCTGACCTGGTCGTTTGCCCGGTGGATCTGCACTCGCGCGCCGTCTAGTTTAGCCTCGAAAATGGTTGTGCCGCCGTGACGTTCGAGTGCATCATGGACGCTGGTCGCGGTCTGTGCCAGCATCGGGCCTATCGGTCGGCCCACTCGCAGGGTGAAGGTGTCCAGCGCCGCGCCGGACAGGCCGGCCGCCGCCGCTGCCGCCAGGTTGCCGCCTAGCATCGCGGCGCGTTGGACCGTCGCGGCCGGGAGCCCGGCGGCCTGGGCGACCGCATCGGCCATGATCCCGCCCTTTGCGCCCTGGCGCAGTTCACCGCCGAGCAGTCGCAACAAAAAGGTTTGCTCAGCTTCGGTTGCGGCGGAGAACAATTCCGCAACGAGTGCCGCGCGCTGCGCCTGAGACCCTTTGCCCGATAGAGTGCCGATCTTAGCGAGGGTGGCGTCGACACCGGTGACGGTCAACGCCGGTTGCGGCGCGGGCGGCGGTAGGGACCGCAATGCCGCCCACCCGACACCGATATGGCGTTGCGGCAGCTCGCCGGAGAGCCACGACACGATGATCGTGATCAGCTGTGTGTCTGGCGCGGCGCGGTGCAACAGGGCGGCGATGCGCGCGACCTTGGTCAGCCGCGACGAGGTGGCGGCCACGTCCATTGAGGTGATGGCCACGTCGTGAAGGAGCACGGTTCAGCTTGGCATGTCTCGCCGACATCGTTGGCGAGGGCAGGCTGGCGTGCCCGAGCAAGCCGTGTCTCGCGGCGGCGACAGACAATTAGTATACTCTTTACCAATACCGCCTGGGGGCTATATGGGTCCGGTAGTGCCGCTAGGAGGCCTTGATGGGTATTGCATTGACCGACGACCATCGCGAACTCTCCGGGGTGGCTCGCGCGTTCTTGACTTCGCAGAAGGTGCGCTGGGCGGCGCGTGCATCACTGGACGCGGCGGGGGACGCCCGCCCGCCGTTCTGGCAGAACCTCGCCGAGCTGGGCTGGCTCGGCCTGCATATCGACGAGCGACACGGTGGCTCTGGCTATGGCCTGTCCGAGCTTGTGGTGGTGATCGAAGAGCTCGGTCGTGCGGTGGCACCGGGGCTGTTTGTGCCGACCGTGATCGCCTCAGCGGTGGTCGCCAAAGAAGGTACTGATGACCAACGGGCACGGCTGTTGCCGGCGCTGATTGACGGAACCCTGACGGCGGGTGTGGGACTGGATAGTCAGGTGCAGGTTACCGACGGTGTTGCCGACGGTGAGGCGGGAATCGTGTTGGGCGCCGGGCTTGCCGAGCTGCTGTTGGTCGCCGCCGGTGACGACGTGCTGGTGTTGGAACGCGGCCGCAAGGGCGTCTCGGTTGATGTGCCGGAAAACTTTGATCCGACCCGGCGGAGTGGCCGCGTGCGCCTGGACAACGTGCGCGTGACGACCGACGACATCCTGCTTGGTGCGCATGAATCGGCTTTGGCCCGCGCGCGCACATTGCTGGCCGCCGAGGCCGTCGGTGGGGCGGCCGACTGCGTGGACAGCGCCGTGGCCTATGCCAAGGTGCGACAGCAATTCGGCCGTACCATCGCCACGTTTCAAGCGGTGAAGCATCACTGCGCGAACATGCTGGTGGCCGCCGAGTCGGCGATCGCCGCGGTCTGGGATGCCGCGCGTGCGGCAGCAGAGGATGAGGAGCAGTTTCGGCTGGCCGCCGCGGTCGCTGCGGCCCTGGCGTTTCCGGCCTATGCACGCAATGCCGAGCTCAACATCCAGGTGCACGGCGGTATTGGCTTTACCTGGGAGCATGACGCGCATCTGCATCTGCGCCGGGCGCTGGTGACCGTGGGATTGTTCGGCGGTGATGCGCCCGTCCGAGACGTTTTCGAGCGCACCGCGGCTGGCGTTACCCGGGCGATCAGCTTGGACCTGCCGGCACAGGCCGAGGAGCTGCGCGCCCGCATCCGTTCGGACGCCGCTGAAATCGCTGCTCTGGAAAAGGATGCACAGCGCGACAAGCTGATCGAGACGGGCTATGTGATGCCGCATTGGCCCAGGCCGTGGGGTCGTGCCGCGGGCGCGGTGGAGCAGTTGGTGATCGAGGAAGAGTTCAGCGCGGCGGGCATCGAGCGCCCGGATTACTCGATCACCGGGTGGGTGATCTTGACGCTGATTCAGCACGGAACGCCTTGGCAGATTGAAAGATTCGTCGAGAAAGCGCTGCGCCAGCAGGAGATATGGTGCCAACTGTTCTCCGAACCTGACGCGGGGTCTGACGCGGCCTCGGTCAAGACCCGCGCAACTCGGGTGGAGGGCGGCTGGAAGATCAACGGGCAAAAGGTGTGGACCAGCGGAGCGCAGTACTGCGCGCGTGGCCTGGCTACCGTGCGTACCGATCCGGATGCCCCCAAACACGCTGGCATCACCACGGTGATCATCGACATGTTGGCCCCCGGTGTCGAGGTGCGGCCGCTGCGGCAGATCACCGGCGACTCGGAATTCAACGAGGTGTTCTTCAACGATGTCTTCGTCCCCGATGAGGACGTTGTCGGGGCGCCGAACTCCGGGTGGACGGTGGCGCGGGCAACGCTGGGCAACGAGCGGGTCAGCATCGGCGGCAGTGGCTCGTACTACGAAGCAATGGCGGCGAAGCTGGTGCAATTGGTCCAGCGGCGGTCAGATGCGTTTGCGGGCGCCCCAATTCGAGTCGGCGCTTTCCTCGCAGAGGATCACGCACTGCGGCTGCTGAACCTGCGCCGTGCCGCTCGCAGCGTCGAAGGAGCCGGCCCTGGTCCGGAGGGCAACATCACCAAGCTCAAAGTGGCAGAGCACATGATCGAGGGCGCCGCCATCGCGGCCGCGCTATGGGGGCCCGAGATTGCGTTGCTGGACGGCCCCGGCAGGGTGATTGGCCGAACGGTGATGGGCGCCCGTGGCATGGCGATCGCCGGCGGCACGTCGGAGGTGACCCGCAATCAGATTGCCGAGCGGATCCTGGGCATGCCGCGTGATCCCCTGATTAGCTAGGGCCCAGCTCGCCCGGTTGCGCGAGCAGACGCAGAATCGCCTCAAAATCTTGGATTTTGGGCGATTCTGCGTCTGCTCGCGCCCTTGACTCAGCCAATACAGTACACTCTATTGAAATGAGCACCGAGCCGGACGCGGTCTGGACGGACAAGCGAGCGTCGAAGATCGCCCGCCGCATCGAGGCGGACATCGTCCGCCGCGGCTGGCCGATCGGAGCATCCTTGGGTTCGGAAAGCGCTTTGCAGCAACGCTTTTGCGTGAGTCGATCGGTGCTGCGCGAAGCTGTGCGTCTGGTTGAGCACCATCAGGTGGCAAGAATGCGTCGTGGACCGAACGGCGGGCTGTTCATCTGCGAGCCCAATGCCGGGCCCGCTACCCGCGCCGTGGTCATCTATCTCGAATACCTGGGCACCACCATCGGTGACTTGCTCGGCGCGCGTCTGGTGCTCGAACCCTTGGCGGCCTCTCTTGCCGCAGAGCATATCGACGAACCCGGCATCGAAAGGCTGCGAGCGGTCTTGCGCGCAGAGGAACGGTGGCGGCCCGGTTTGCCCCCGCCGCCTGAGCAGTTTTACCGCGTGCTCGCGGAGCAATCGAAAAACCCTGTCCTACAGCTGTTTATCGACATCTTGATGCGGCTGACCAAGCGATACGTCCAGAAGTCAGGTACCCAGTCCGCAGGTGAGGCCGTCGAGGCGGCCGGTCAAGTGCACAACGAACATTCCGATATCGTCGCGGCCGTCACGGCGGGTGATTCGGCGTGGGCCAAAACCTTAAGCGAACGACACGTTGAGGCGGTAGCCGGCTGGCTGCAGCAGCACCAGCGCGGCAACGATGCGGCCGTCCGCAACGGGGGCCGGGCGCGTGAGCCGCGCCGGGCCCAGCAGCTGATCCTGGGCGCGCCGCGCGGCAAGCTGGCCGAGGTGTTGGCGGCCACCATTGGCGACGATATCGCCGCCAGCGGCTGGCAGGTCGGGTCGGTCTTCGGGACCGAGACAGCGCTGTTGGAACGCTACCAGGTGAGCCGCGCGGTGCTTCGGGAAGCGGTGCGGCTGCTGGAATATCACGCGATCGCGCACATGCGCCGCGGACCCGGCGGCGGGTTGGTCGTCACCACCCCCCAGCCACAAGCCAGCATCGACACCATCGCGCTCTATCTGCAGTACCGCAAGCCGAGCCGCGAAGACCTACGGTGCGTCCGGGATGCCATCGAGATCGACAATGTCGCGAAAGTTGTCAAGCGCCGCAGCGAACCTGAGGTTGCGTCCTTCCTCGATACGCTGGGGCGGCCGAGGTTGGATAACCCCACCGACGATGTACGCGCGGCCGCCGTCGAGGAGTTTCGGTTCCACGTCGGACTGGCGCGAGCGGCCGGCAATACGGTGCTGGATCTGTTCCTGCTGATACTGGTCGAGCTGTTCCGCCGGCACTTGTCGAGCACAGAGCAGGCGCTGCCGACATGGAGCGACGTGGTCGCTGTGGGACATGCCCACGTACGGATTCTCGAAGCGATCGGCTCTGGTGACGACAGCCTGGCCCGTTGCCGCACCCGCCGCCATCTGGACGCTGCCGCTTCCTGGTGGCTCTAAGCACCAAAGTACGGATGAGTGTGTCCGCGCTCGTCCGCACCGTGCCCGACGGCGACGTGACTGCCCCATCGGGTAGTTAGCAGCTACCCTGAGGCCGGACCTACCGCCTTAACTCCTGCTGCGGGAGAGGTGGCTGAGGCATCTGGATTGTGCATCCCACCGCTGTCAGGGCAAAAGCAGCGACCAGTGCTGCGCCCAGCAATTGCCCTACCCGGATCCGCCTGTTGCCTTTTGCGATCATCGGTCGCGCCCTTCTTGCTCCTGCATGTGCGTGGTTGCGCTGCACCCGTCCGGCGAGGTCGCAGAGCAGCTAACCGAGGCTTTGAGGAATTAACTCCGATTCCGGCAGAACCGTGGGAACGCGCTGGGTAGCGCAGCCCGCTGCTAGTACTGCAACTGCCGCAGCCAGCGCCGCGACCAGTGTCTGAAACGCCCGCAAACCCTTGCTTTTAGTCGCGCTCATCGATTGAGCCTTTCGTCGCTGGAGCACACCCATATTCCGCGGTTTCCACACCGTCATCAGATGCTATCGCCAGGTTCCACCGCAGCGAGGGTTTTCTGCAACAGGGGACGTCCAAATTCAAACGGTCGTCATAGAAGTCGAAAGGGCTTGCACCGTCGGCGCACGATAGCGACACTGACCATTCGCGCGACCCGCGGCGGGATCTGATCCAGACCGACTCCCGCCGCGGGTCGAAAGTGGGTGCGGGCTGCGCACTGGCACCTTCATCTGCGGCACCGGTGGATTGGCGGAATCCGCCGAAGAGGGCCTACCTGGGACGCAGCACGATCGGCATCCCGTCCATCGGGATCGGCATGGCACTGTAGTCCCAGCGGGGCTGGTAGTCGGGACGGGACAGCTCCAGCCGGTAGCGGCGCAGCAGCCGGTGCAGGATCGTCTTTATCTCCAATTGGCCGAACACCATCCCGATGCACTTGTGCACGCCGCCGCCGAACGGCGTGAACGCATAGCGGTGCCGCTTGTGCTCGTTGCGCGGCTCGGTAAACCGTTCCGG
The DNA here is from genome assembly GCF_000253375.1 of Mycobacterium canetti CIPT 140010059. NCBI lineage: Bacteria > Bacillati > Actinomycetota > Actinomycetes > Mycobacteriales > Mycobacteriaceae > Mycobacterium > Mycobacterium canetti. The sequence continues at coordinate 3,482,010 of NC_015848.1, read as the reverse complement.
GTCGAATGTCAGCGGGTCTGTCCAGATTTCCGGCAGGCGATGATTCATCCCTGGGTATGCGATCACGTTGGTGCCCTTGGGTAGGTAGTAGCCCAGCAGTTCGGTATCGCGCACCGTCTGCCGCATCGCCCACTGGACCGGCGTCACCAACCGGATCGACTCGTTCATCACCAGGTCGAGCGATTCCAGCTGCTCTAGGGATTCGATGTCGAGCGGCCCATCGCCATGCCGGTCCGATTCGTCGCGGCAGCGCTGCTGCCATTCCGGGTGGGCGGCCAGCTGGTAGGCCATCGTCGTGGCCGTTGACGTCGAGGTATCGTGGGCGGCCATCATCAAGAAGATCATGTGGTTGACGATGTCGGCGTCGGAGAACCGGTTGCCGTCGTCGTCTTCGGTCTGGCACAACACCGTCAGCAGGTCGTTGCCCGACGCTTCGCGGCGCTCTTTGACTCGGGCGGTGAAGTAGTTTTCCAGCAGCTCGCGTGCTCGCAGTCCTCGCCACCAGGTGAACGGTGGCACGCTGGTGCGGATCACCGCGTTGCCGGCACGGGTGGTAATCGTGAACGCCTTGTTCACCTTGGTGACCAGTTCGTGATCGGTGCCGGGTTCGTGGCCCATGAAGACCATCGAGGCGATGTCAAGCGTGAGCGCCTTCATGGCCGGATAGACAAGGAAGCGTGCGTCGTTGACGACCCAGTCGTCGGCGACCACCCGCGAGACGACCCTGTCCATCTGCTCGAGGTAGCCGGCGAGCCTGGACCGGACGAACGCCTCCTGCATGATCCGTCGGTGGAACATGTGCTCTTCGAAGTCGAGCAGCATCAGGCCGCGGTGGAAGAAGGGCCCGATCACGGGCACCCAGCCCTGCTGCGAGTAGTCCTTGTTGCGGTTGGAGTAGATGACCTGCGCCGCGTCAGGGCCCAGTGCTGCGACACCCGGCAGCACAGCTGAGTCGCCGAATACGACCGGACCCTTCGTCTTGTACAGGAACATCAGATAGTCCGGTCCGCCGCGCAACATCTCGATCATGTGCCCAAGGATCGGCAGCCCCGCGTCACCGACGACCGGCTTGAGCCCGCTGCCTGGCGGCGGTTCGGCGAGTTTCTTCTCCGGGAATTTGGTGTTCAGCAGCATGTGTTCGACAAGACTCATGCCGGGAAAGTTGTTGAACGACGGCGTGAAGCGACGCTTGGCTTGGTCAAGGAGGTATGCCGGGGGGTGGATCGTCGCCATTGGCGCTCCTTACCGGTGGTGGCTGTAACTGAAATCTATCCTTCTGGTCAATTTGACGGCTACCGATGTTCCGTTTTCAGACGCCATGGTGCAAGGTCAAGGGGGTGATCAAAAGGTGACCAGTCATGCCGCAGACGAGAAGCAGGCTGCGCCGCCGATGCGACGGCGTGGTGACAGGCATCGCCAGGCGATTCTGCGGGCCGCACGCGAACTGCTGGAGGAGACACCGTTCGCGGAATTGTCGGTGCGCGCTATCAGCCTTCGCGCAGGGGTAGCCCGCTCCGGTTTCTACTTCTACTTCGATTCCAAATACTCGGTGCTCGCCCAGATCTTGGCCGAGGCCACCGAAGAACTCGAAGAAGCCAGCCAGCATTTCTCCGCCCGTCAGCCAGGGGAGTCACCCGAGCAGTTCGTCAACCGGATGATCGGCAGCGTCGCCGCCGTTTACGCGAACAACGACCCGGTGCTGCGGGCCTGTAATGCGGCACGCCAGAGCGACATGGAGATCCGCGATATTCTCGAGCGGCAGTTCCAAGTGCTGTTGCGTGAAACCATCGGCGTCTTCGAGGCTGAGGTGAAGGCCGGCACTGCGCATCCGATCAGCGAAGACCTCCCGACTCTCGTCCGCACCCTGGCAGCTACCACCGCGCTGATGCTGACCGGTGACGCTTTGCTCGTCGGCCCCGACAGTGACCCAGCTCGCCGGGTTCGGGTGCTTGAACAGATGTGGCTCAACGCGCTTTGGGGTGGCGGCAAGGCCCCATAGCTATCGGGGCGCATCGATCGTCCTACCGGAGGGGGTGTCGGTACCGCCGGTATCGTCACGACCATGTTGCAGAGGGGAGCCGGACAGTATTTCGCGGGTAAGCGGTGCTTTGTCACCGGCGCGGCCAGTGGCATCGGTCGCGCGACCGCGTTGCGCCTCGCGGCGCAAGGTGCCGAGCTGTATCTGACCGACCGCGACCGTGATGGCTTGGCGCAAACCGTGTGTGACGCCCGTGCACTCGGCGCTCAGGTGCCCGAGCATCGAGTTCTGGACGTCTCCGACTACCAGGACGTGGCGGCATTCGCGGCCGATATCCACGCCCGTCATCCCAGCATGGACGTGGTACTAAACATCGCCGGTGTGTCGGCCTGGGGCACCGTTGACCAGCTCACGCACGATCAGTGGAGCAGGATGGTCGCGATCAATCTCATGGGCCCAATCCACGTCATCGAGACCTTGGTCCCACCGATGGTCGCCGCCGGCCGGGGCGGGCACCTGGTCAATGTGTCCTCGGCGGCCGGGCTGGTTGGCTTGCCGTGGCATGCGGCCTATAGCGCTAGCAAGTACGGGTTGCGGGGACTTTCTGAGGTGCTGCGCTTCGATCTGGCCCGGCACGGCATCGGGGTGTCGGTCGTGGTGCCTGGCGCCGTCAAGACCCCGCTGGTCAATACGGTCGAGATCGCCGGAGTGGATCGCGACGACCCGAGGGTCAACCGCTGGGTCGAACGGTTCAGTGGTCACGCCGTGACGCCGGAAAAGGCGGCCGACAAAATTTTGGCCGGGGTCACAAGGAACAGATACCTGGTCTATACGTCGGCGGACATCCGGGCGCTGTATGCGTTCAAGCGATATGCGTGGTGGCCATACACCCTGGTGATGCGACGAGTCAACGTGTTCTTCACGCGCGCGCTTCGGCCCGGGCCATAGCGGCCGGTGCGGTCAAGACTTCGCGCCGCCCAGGTGCGGTGTGCGCGCCGGTTCTAGGCCAGTTCTAACCGCACTCCCAGCAACCGGACGGGCCGATCCAGCTCGAATAGGTCAAGAACGTGCCGGGCGGCAGCGGTGATGACGTCGGGATCGGTGCTGGGAGCTTGCAGCTTTCGGATCTTGGTGCGGGTGTAGAACGTCGCCGTGCGCACGGTGACCGCGACTCGGGTGACGGTTCGCGACGAAGCCACCACCTCGTTGAGTGTTCGCTGCGCCAATTCCGTCACGGCCGATTCCATTTCGGATCGGCAGGTGAGGTCTCGTGGAAAGGTGACGGCGTGGCTGCGCGAGCGTGGAACCCAAGCTTGGGCCCTGACTTCGGTATCGCCTCCGCCTTTGGCCAGCAGCAGCAGCCACAGCGCGGTTCGCGGACCGAACGTGGACATCAATAGCCCGGAATCGGTGTGTGCAAGTTGGTAAACGGTGTTGATCCCAAGCTTTGCCAGCCTTTTCGTAGTCTTGGGCCCCACACCCCACAGTGCTTCGACGGTACGGTCACCCATGATGGCCATCCAGTTGGCATCGGTGAGCTGATAGATGCCAGCTGGTTTTGCCAACCCGGTAGCGATCTTGGCGCGCTGCTTGTTGTCACTGATACCTATCGAGCAAGACAGCCCGGTTTGCGACAAGATGACTTTTCGGATCTCTTCGGCGACTTCGATGGGGTCGTCGGGAGTCCCGGGCGCCACCGCGAGGTAAGCCTCGTCCCAGCCCCATACCTCGACCGGGTATCCCAGGTCGCGCAATAACGCCACCACCTCCTCGGACGCCGCGTTGTAGGCGGCTGGGTTCGACGGCAAGAAGGTGGCCTCAGGGCATCGTCGGGCGGCGGTTCGCAACGGCATGCCGGCGCGCACACCGTAGGCACGGGCCTCATACGACGCACAGGTGACGACCTTTCGCGGTTCGGTCGGATCACCGTTGCCGCCGACGATGACCGGCAAACCTGCCAGTTCGGGGTGGCGGCGCAGTTCGACCGACGCCAAAAACTGGTCGAGGTCTACGTGCAGGATCCATCGCGGTGCTGCTGTCGGCATAGTGATCGATCATCGTCCGCACAGTTTTCGCGCCAGGCTCTCCCATGCGTCGCCCAGGGTTTGCAGGGTATGGCCGCCGGCGTTGAGTTGGTGCTCGACATAGTCGACGTCGAGCAGCGCTAGCAGGGCATCGGTCTGGGCATCCAGGTCGCCGGTGGTCGGCGCCGAGGCCAGCAGTACCCGCAAATGGGTGCGCAGTACCGATAGCGCCGCGCTGTGGCGGGTTTGTGGATCCCGGTTGGCTTCCGACAGCAGCTGGTGATGGGCATGGACGAAGCGCATTCGCTCCCGACCGAATGCGATCAGGCGGTCCAGCGGCGGAGCATCCGGGCCCAGCGGTGGCGGGCCGAACAGGAAGGCCTGCTGACTGGCTCGCTCGTCTTCATCGAGCAACACCATCATCAGGCCGGCACGGCTGCCGAAGCGGCGAAACAAGGTGCCTTTGCCGACGCCAGCGGCCGCGGCGACGTCGTCCATGGTGATTGCGTCCGCACCGCTTCGGGCGATCAGGCGGCGCGCCGCCTCCAACAGGAGTGCACGATTGCGTGCCGCGTCGCCCCGCTCTGGTACGGGCTCTTGCCTCGCGAACACAGGCAAGTCACCCAACCGCTCGGCGCCGCTCACCTTTGCACTGTAACGCGATCGGAATAAATCGGACCATGGTCCGGTTGGCTCGTGCAAGGACGTGGACCAACAAGCGGAAAGGAACGTAGCAGTGTCAGATACCAAGTCCGACATCAAAATCTTGGCCTTAGTGGGAAGCCTGCGCGCGGCGTCGTTCAACCGCCAGATCGCCGAGCTGGCTGCCAAGGTCGCTCCGGACGGCGTCACCGTCACCATGTTCGAGGGGCTGGGGGACCTGCCGTTCTACAACGAAGACATCGACACAGCGACGGAGGTGCCGGCGCCGGTGAGCGCGTTGCGGGAGGCCGCGTCTGACGCGCACGCTGCCTTGGTGGTCACGCCGGAATACAACGGCAGCATTCCGGCCGTGATCAAGAACGCGATCGACTGGCTGTCCAGGCCATTCGGCGATGGCGCGTTGAAGGACAAGCCGTTGGCCGTGATCGGCGGCTCCATGGGCCGCTACGGCGGGGTATGGGCGCACGACGAGACTCGCAAGTCGTTCAGCATCGCTGGCACGCGGGTGGTCGATGCGATCAAACTGTCGGTGCCGTTCCAAACTCTGGGCAAGTCGGTCGCGGACGACGCCGGGCTGGCGGCGAATGTGCGCGACGCCGTCGGCAACTTGGCCGCTGAGGTCGGCTGATCCCTGGGCCGAGGCGGGTCAGCCAATAGCGGCTCCATCGGCTTTGCTGGTAGCGGTTCGGCGGGAAGCTAGCGGCGACGTTGTCGGTGGCCGGTGATATATCGGGTCAGACGGGTATGGCGGCGGCTGAGGTGATCTGCGACACGCCGCCGCGGTGCTCGAGCCAGGCTTACGACCAGGGAATTTCGAAAATGTTATTCAGAACATCTTGTATCTCTTCTCCGTGCCACCCCCTAGGTGTAGTGTTTTCGAGTACCGGCAGATCCCAGGTTCACCAGGTCTCACCAGATCCACGGGGCGCGATGAACTTCCCGGCATCGGCATCGCCAGGTCGACGGACGTGGTCGCGCTATGACGGGAATCTGGAGCCTTGTCGGGCCGCTCAACATATCGAAGATGCACTACTTGAGTCGTTGCCAGATCCTGTCAGATTCCCGATTTCCGCAAAGGAGCGGTACGCCCATGACCGTGACCGTTTACACTAAGCCCGCGTGCGTACAGTGCAGTGCCACCTCCAAGGCGCTGGACAAGCAGGGCATCGCCTACCAGAAGGTTGATATCAGCCTGGATTCCGAAGCGCGGGACTACGTGATGGCGCTGGGTTACCTACAAGCACCCGTCGTGGTCGCCGGAAACGACCACTGGTCGGGTTTCCGCCCCGATCGCATCAAGGCGCTCGCCGGGGCAGCGCTGACCGCCTAGCGCGGCAGACATAGATAAGGAAGATTGCGGTGCCATGGATATCGCGGGGCGCAGCCTGGTCTATTTCTCCAGCGTGTCGGAGAACACCCACCGCTTTGTGCAGAAACTGGGTATTCCCGCCACGCGGATACCGCTGCATGGCCGGATCGAGGTCGACGAGCCGTACGTGCTGATACTGCCCACCTACGGTGGCGGCCGGGCCAACCCGGGTCTCGATGCCGGCGGATACGTCCCCAAACAGGTCATTGCCTTCTTGAACAACGACCACAATCGAGCGCAGCTGCGCGGGGTCATCGCTGCCGGCAATACCAACTTCGGTGCCGAGTTCTGCTACGCCGGCGACGTCGTCTCCCGAAAATGTAGCGTTCCCTACCTATACCGCTTCGAACTGATGGGCACCGAGGACGACGTCGCCGCCGTCCGCACCGGTCTCGCTGAATTCTGGAAGGAACAGACGTGCCACCAACCGTCATTGCAGAGCCTGTAGCCTCCGGCGCGCACGCCTCTTACTCTGGGGGGCCGGGCGAAACGGACTATCACGCGCTGAACGCGATGCTGAACCTGTACGACGCGGACGGCAAGATCCAGTTCGACAAGGATCGGGAAGCAGCCCACCAGTACTTTTTGCAGCATGTCAATCAGAACACGGTCTTCTTCCATAATCAGGACGAGAAGCTCGACTACCTGATCCGCGAGAATTACTACGAGCGTGAGGTTCTCGACCAGTACTCGCGCAACTTCGTCAAGACGCTGCTAGACTGCGCCTACGCCAAAAAGTTCCGGTTTCCGACGTTTTTGGGTGCGTTCAAGTACTACACCTCCTACACGCTAAAAACCTTTGACGGGAAGCGCTATCTGGAGCGCTTCGAGGACCGCGTGGTCATGGTGGCGCTAACGTTGGCCGCCGGCGATACCGCACTTGCCGAGCTGCTGGTCGACGAGATCATCGACGGCCGCTTCCAGCCCGCCACACCGACGTTTTTGAATTCTGGCAAGAAGCAGCGCGGGGAGCCCGTGAGCTGTTTTTTGCTTCGCATCGAAGACAACATGGAGTCGATCGGACGGTCGATCAACTCCGCGCTGCAGCTATCCAAGCGTGGCGGGGGAGTGGCGTTGCTGCTGACCAACATTCGCGAGCACGGCGCGCCGATCAAGAACATCGAGAACCAGTCCTCGGGCGTCATCCCCATCATGAAGTTGCTGGAGGATGCGTTCTCCTACGCCAACCAGCTGGGCGCTCGTCAAGGTGCCGGCGCGGTGTACCTGCACGCCCATCACCCCGACATCTACCGATTCCTGGACACCAAGCGTGAGAACGCCGACGAGAAGATCCGGATCAAGACGCTGAGTCTGGGGGTGGTGATCCCCGACATCACCTTCGAGTTGGCCAAGCGCAACGATGACATGTACCTGTTCTCGCCCTACGATGTCGAGCGGGTCTACGGTGTGCCGTTCGCTGACATCTCGGTCACCGAGAAGTACTACGAAATGGTCGATGACGCGCGCATCCGCAAGACCAAGATCAAGGCACGGGAGTTCTTCCAGACGCTGGCCGAGCTGCAGTTCGAGTCCGGCTACCCCTATATCATGTTCGAAGACACCGTCAATCGCGCTAATCCAATTGATGGCAAGATCACGCATAGCAACCTGTGCTCGGAGATCCTGCAAGTGTCTACGCCATCATTGTTCAACGAGGACTTGTCGTATGCCAAAGTGGGCAAAGACATTTCGTGCAACCTGGGGTCGCTGAACATCGCCAAGACGATGGACTCGCCGGACTTCGCGCAGACGATCGAGGTGGCGATCCGCGCGTTGACCGCGGTGAGCGACCAAACCCATATCAAGTCGGTGCCCTCAATCGAGCAGGGCAACAACGACTCCCACGCGATCGGGCTAGGACAGATGAACCTGCACGGCTACCTGGCCCGGGAACGCATCTTCTACGGATCCGACGAAGGCATCGACTTCACCAACATCTACTTCTATACGGTGCTGTATCACGCGTTGCGGGCATCCAACCGCATCGCGATCGAACGCGGCACGCACTTCAAGGGTTTCGAGCGGTCCAAGTACGCGTCCGGGGAATTCTTCGACAAGTACACCGACCAGATTTGGGAGCCGAAAACCCAGAAGGTACGCCAGCTGTTCGCCGACGCCGGCATCCGCATCCCGACCCAGGATGATTGGCGCCGGCTCAAGGAATCGGTGCAAGCGCACGGCATCTACAACCAGAACCTGCAGGCGGTGCCGCCGACCGGGTCGATTTCCTACATCAACCATTCGACGTCGTCGATTCACCCGATCGTGTCGAAGGTCGAGATCCGCAAGGAAGGCAAGATCGGGCGGGTCTACTACCCGGCGCCGTATATGACCAACGACAACCTGGAGTACTACGAAGACGCCTACGAGATCGGTTACGAGAAGATCATCGACACCTACGCGGCGGCCACCCAGCATGTGGATCAAGGGCTTTCGCTGACGTTGTTCTTCAAAGACACCGCCACCACCCGCGACGTGAACAAGGCGCAGATTTACGCCTGGCGCAAGGGGATCAAGACGCTGTACTACATCCGGCTGCGGCAGATGGCGTTGGAGGGCACCGAGGTCGAGGGTTGCGTGTCCTGCATGCTGTAGGACACGCGCGGCCGAGCCGGCAGGTGCCCTCAGCTCGGTGGGTCGAGTCTGCCCAGGTCAGCGCTTGCAACGCGGTAAGGTGCTTGATGTGGTCAGAATCCCCCGACCCCACCCCAGTGCAAAGCCGGGGGTGAAAGTCGACGCCCGCAGTGAACGGTGGCGTGAGCACCGCAAGAAGGTGCGCAACGAAATCGTCGACGCGGCGTTCCGCGCTATCGACCGGCTGGGCCCCGAGCTGAGTGTGCGCCAAATCGCCGAAGAGGCCGGCACCGCCAAGCCCAAGATCTATCGGCATTTCACCGACAAGTCCGATTTGCTCGAGGCCATCGGGATGCGACTGCGTGACATGCTGTGGGCGGCGATCTTCCCGTCGCTCGACTTAGCCACCGACTCTGCCCGCGAAGTTATCCGGCGCAGCGTCGAGGAGTACGTCAACCTCGTCGACCAGCACCCCAACGTGCTGCGGGTGTTCATTCAGGGCCGCTCGGCAAAGCAGTCCGAGGCGACGGTACGCACCCTCAACGAAGGCCGGGAGATCACGCTGGCCATGGCCGAGATGTTCAACAACGAGCTGCGCGAGATGGAGCTGAATCGAGCCGCGCTCGAACTCGCCGCATTCGCGGCGTTCGGATCGGCCGCATCGGCAACCGAGTGGTGGTTGGGCCCCGAACCCGACAGCCCGCGCCGCATGCCGCGTGAGCAGTTCGTGGCGCATCTGACCACCATCATGATGGGCGTGATCGTCGGCACCGCCGAAGCGCTGGGCATCGCGGTCGACCCTGACCAACCGATCCACGACGCGGTACCCAACAATCCCGCCGTGCGTTGAGCGCGGCGGCCGTTGACATCGCTGCGGCAATCAACAACACTCGTCATATCCGATACCCTGGGTACTGGGTATTTGCGCCGGCGAGGGTGACTGAAGCGCCAAACTCGCCGCTGAACAGGAAGACCGATCCATTGTGAGCATTGCCGATACGGCTGCCAAGCCGTCCACGCCAAGCCCGGCCAACCAGCCGCCGGTACGTACCCGCGCCGTCATCATCGGAACCGGATTCTCCGGTTTGGGCATGGCCATCGCACTGCAAAAGCAAGGAGTGGACTTCGTCATATTGGAGAAAGCCGACGACGTCGGCGGCACCTGGCGCGACAACACCTACCCCGGCTGCGCGTGCGACATCCCGTCGCACCTGTACTCCTTCTCGTTCGAGCCCAAGGCGGACTGGAAGCACCTGTTTTCCTACTGGGACGAAATCTTGGGCTACCTCAAAGGGGTCACCGACAAGTACGGCCTGCGCCGCTACATCGAGTTCAATTCGCTCGTCGATCGCGGCTACTGGGACGACGACGAATGCCGCTGGCACGTGTTCACCGCCGACGGGCGTGAATACGTCGCGCAGTTCCTGATCTCCGGGGCCGGTGCGTTGCACATCCCGTCCTTCCCCGAGATCGCAGGTCGCGACGAATTCGCCGGCCCCGCTTTCCATTCCGCCCAGTGGGACCACAGTATCGACCTGACCGGCAAGCGGGTGGCGATCGTCGGGACCGGTGCCAGCGCGATCCAGATCGTGCCCGAGATCGTCGGGCGGGTCGCCGAACTTCAGCTCTATCAGCGCACCCCGCCTTGGGTGGTCCCGCGCACCAACGAAGAGCTGCCGGTGTCGCTGCGCCGGGTGTTGCGAACCGTCCCCGGGCTACGGGCACTGTTGCGCCTCGGCATCTACTGGGCCCAGGAGGCGCTGGCCTACGGCATGACCAAGCGGCCCAACACGTTGAAGATCATCGAGGCCTATGCCAAATACAATATTCGTCGATCGGTGAAGGATCGCGAGCTGCGGCGCAAGCTGACGCCGCGGTATCGCATCGGCTGCAAACGGATCCTGAACTCCTCTACCTATTACCCCGCGGTGGCGGACCCGAAGACCGAACTGATCACCGACCGCATCGACCGGATCACGCGCGACGGGATCGTCACCGCCGACGGCACTGGCCGTGAGGTCTTCCGGGAAGCCGATGTGATCGTGTACGCCACCGGCTTCCACGTCACCGACTCCTATACCTATGTGCAGATCAAGGGGCGTCACGGCGAGGACCTGGTCGACCGCTGGAACCGTGAGGGCATCGGTGCACACCGCGGGATCACCGTCGCCAACATGCCCAACCTGTTCTTCCTGCTGGGGCCGAACACTGGGCTGGGACACAACTCCGTGGTGTTCATGATCGAATCGCAGATCCATTACGTGGCCGATGCGATCGCGAAATGCGACCGGATGGGCGTGCAAGCGCTGGCCCCCACCCGCGAGGCGCAAGACCGGTTCAACGAGGAGCTGCAGCGCAGGCTGGCTGGGTCGGTGTGGAACAGTGGCGGCTGCCGCAGCTGGTATCTCGACGAGCACGGCAAGAACACCGTGCTCTGGTGCGGCTACACCTGGCAATACTGGCTGACCACCCGCTCGGTTAACCCCGCCGAGTACCGGTTCTTCGGGATCGGCAACGGTTTGTCGAGCGACCGCGCGACGGTCGCTGCGGCGAACTAGCCGGCGAAACAGGCGAGCGGATTCGCGACACGCAAACACAACTTCTTGTGTTGCAGTACCTTGTCGGACCCCAGGGGTAGTGTTTGAGGCCTAGCAAGGCAGCTTGTTGTCCTGGTGAAGTGGGGTTCTGGTGACTGGAAACGCAAAGCTAATTGATCGAGTCTCAGCGATCAACTGGAACCGACTGCAAGATGAGAAGGACGCTGAGGTCTGGGATCGGCTGACCGGAAACTTCTGGCTGCCCGAGAAGGTGCCGGTGTCCAATGACATCCCGTCGTGGGGCACCCTGACCGCCGGCGAGAAGCAACTAACCATGCGGGTCTTCACCGGCCTGACCATGTTGGACACCATCCAGGGCACCGTTGGTGCGGTCAGCCTGATTCCCGACGCGCTGACTCCGCATGAGGAGGCGGTGTTGACCAACATCGCGTTCATGGAGTCGGTGCACGCCAAGAGCTACAGCCAGATCTTCTCCACGCTGTGCTCCACCGCCGAGATCGACGACGCCTTCCGCTGGTCGGAGGAAAATCGCAATCTGCAGCGCAAGGCCGAGATCGTGCTGCAGTACTACCGCGGCGACGAGCCGCTCAAGCGCAAGGTGGCCTCCACCCTGCTGGAGAGCTTCCTGTTCTACTCTGGGTTCTACCTGCCGATGTACTGGTCGAGTCGGGCCAAGTTGACCAACACCGCCGACATGATCCGGCTGATCATCCGCGACGAGGCCGTGCACGGTTACTACATCGGCTATAAGTTCCAGCGTGGTCTGGCGTTGGTTGACGACGTCACGCGCGCCGAGCTCAAGGACTACACCTACGAGCTACTGTTCGAGCTCTACGACAACGAGGTGGAATACACCCAGGACCTCTACGACGAGGTCGGGCTAACCGAGGACGTCAAGAAGTTCTTGCGCTACAACGCCAACAAGGCGCTGATGAACCTCGGCTATGAGGCGCTGTTCCCCCGCGATGAGACCGACGTGAACCCGGCCATCCTGTCGGCGCTGTCACCCAACGCCGACGAGAACCATGACTTCTTCTCCGGATCCGGGTCGAGCTATGTGATCGGCAAGGCGGTCGTCACCGAGGACGATGACTGGGACTTCTAGAGTCGCGGGAAAATGGGCCATTGTTCGGCCGGACTCCGAGGCCAGCAAACACTGACCTGATGCGGTAACTAGCTACTACGTCGAGTTGATCTTTGACATGGGCGGACCGTTCGATGCGGACGCGGAGGCGCATTTCGACGAGGTTGCCGAGGCATTCGCCAAGCTCACCAATGTGGACCGCGACGTCGGCGTAGACCTGGAGAAGGAGCTGTGCATGACGGTGGAGGCCGATGACCGCTCGGACGCGCTCGTCACAAGGCGTTTGTTGCCGCGCGTACCGCGGTGCATACCGCTGGCGGCGCGACTGGCACCTGGGACAATTGGCTGCCCAAGCTGCTGGAATCCGATAGCTACCGGTCGAGCGTCACGCCAAGCTCGTTGACCCGCGGCGACTGCCCGGCCTGACACCGTCGACGTCCGCTGCCCGGGGCCGGACATTTCTCACGAGGGCACTCCAGCGCGTGACAGCGCAACGCCAGATGGCCTTGCCCCGCAGCGCGCGAGCCAGCTTGCCAAACGCCACCTAATCGAGCGGGGTGAAAACCCAGTTCGTCGTTGCCGTCCCGCTAGACGACGCTGCAGAATGTCACGGGCTCATGGGTCCATGGGCTCGCGATCGTGGTGAACGCCTCGTGAATTGTCTGAATCGCGCCGCACTACACTGGCGCGAGTGATGTCGAAACCTTGAGACTGGTGGGGTGACGAAAACGTTCTCGCACCCGCATTTCTTCCGTTCGGTGCTGCGCTGGCTTCAGGTTGGCTACCCCGAGGGCGTCCCCGGGCCGGACCGGGTGGCGCTGCTGTCGCTATTGCGCAGCACCCCGCTGACCGAGGAGCAGATCGGGGAGGTGGTGCGCCACTTCACCGAGAACGGGTCGCCCGCCGTGGCGGACCGTGTGATCGACCGCGACGAGATCGCCGAGTTCATCTCCGAGGTGACCCATCACGACCCCGGACCGGAAAACATCCAACGGGTGGCAGGCATCCTGGCCGCCGCCGGATGGCCGCTGGCCGGCGTCGACGTCGGCGAGTCCGAATCCGGAAGTGATCGCGCACCGGCCTCACAGGGCTGAGATGTCGATGACGAAGCGGTAGCGCACGTCGCTGGCCAGCACGCGCTCGTAGGCGTCGTTGATGTAGTCCGGTTCAATCAGCTCGATTTCGGGTGTCACGCCGTGCTCGGCACAGAAATTGAGCATCTCCTGGGTCTCGGCGATCCCGCCGATGTTGGACCCGGCCAGGCTGCGTCGCATGAGCGCTAGCGCGAACGCCGGCACGGCCATGGGGTGCTCGGGGATACCCAGTTCCACGAGTGTGCCGTCGACGTCCAGCAGGTTCAGGTACTGGCCGAGGTCCAAGTTAGCCGAGACGGTGTTCAGGATCAGGTCGAAGCCGCCGCGCAGCTTGCGGAAGGTGTCCGGGTCGGCGGTCGCGTAGTAGCTCTTGGCCCCCAAGCGCAGACCGTCCTCCATTTTCTTCAGCGATTGGGACAGCACCGTCACGTCGGCGCCCATCGCGGCGCCCAGCTTGACGCCCATGTGACCCAGTCCGCCTAGGCCGATGATCGCCACCCGCGTGTTCGCCCCGGCGTTCCAGTGGCGCAGTGGCGAGTACAGCGTGATGCCCGCACACAACAGCGGCGCCGCCACATCCAGGGGCAGCACGTCGGGTATGCGCAACACGTAGTTTTCGTCGACGACGATCGCTTCGCTGTAGCCGCCCTGGGTTGGCTGGCCGTCTTTGCCGATCGAGTTGTAGGTGAAGTTTGCGCCTGGCTTGCAGTACTGTTCGATGCCGCGCGTGCAACTGTTGCACTCGCGGCACGAGTCCACGAAACAGCCAACCCCAACGCGGTCGCCCTGCCGGTACTTGGTCACCTCCGAGCCCACGGCGGTCACCACTCCGGCGATCTCGTGGCCAGGGACCACAGGGTAATTCGGTTGGCCCCACTCGGCTTTGACGGTATGGATGTCCGAGTGACAGATTCCGGCGAACTTGATGTCGATCGCCACGTCGTGCGGGCCCGGGTCGCGACGGGTGATCGTGGTCTTGGTCAGGGGTTCGGTCGCCGACATGGCGGCGTAGGCGGCAACAGTGCTCATGGCAACCCTCTTCGTTTCTTTGGTTAACTTTTTAGCTGTGGGTATCCCAAAGCCTAGCGCTGCGCCTCACTAGTTGATCGGCGCGTCGACCCAGCGCAGATCATCGACAATGCCGCGGGCAGCGACCATACCCTCGCCGGTCTGCCATACCTGGTCGTTGACGACGAAGACCCGGTTGTCACGGTTGGCGGACAGCTTGCGCCATGGGTCGCTATCCAGGATGACGGCTGCGCGTTCCGCGGCTGCTTCCGACGCGCACGACAGGTAGACGATATCGGCGTCGGCCGCCGAGAAGTCCGGTGATTTCGCCAGGTCGGCGGCCGTGGTGCCGATCTCGATGTAGGCCTTGTCGGTGAACCGCTGAGACGGCGGTCGGTCGACGCCGACCGCGCTCAGCACGCTGGCCGGGAAGTTGTTGGCGCCGTATATCCGCATGGTGTTGGCGGTCAGCTGCACGATCGATGCTTGGAAGTGGGTCGCGTCATGCTTGGTCCCGACCTGGGTGGCGTGTTCGGCGAACCCGGTGATCAGCGCGTCCACCGCGGCGATACGGGCCGTGGCGGCACCGACACCACGCAGGTTATTTTCCCAGTCCGCGCCCGGTGCCGCGGTAAACACCGTCGGGGCGATTGCCGCCAGCTGCGGATACAACTGCGGCGTCAAACCCTGCGAACCCAGGATCAGATCCGGGTGAGCCGCCGCAATGGCGCCCAGGTCGGGGGCGCTGCGAGTACCGACACCGGGCAGATCATGCACGGTCGTGCCCAGATAGGAAGGTTGACTTGAGGAGCCGTTCGGCAACGCGGCGGCGACGATCCGCGATTGCAGGCCCAGCGCGCACAGCGCGTCGAGCTGGTCACCGGAGAGCACCACGATGCGCTGCGCCTCCGCCGGCACCGCCACCATCTCCGGGCTGACTCCCGCCGCATTGTGCGCTGGTCGGGTCGGTGGCCCCGGATCGGCCGCGGCCGCCGCACGCGCGCACGACTCATCCGGCTTTCTGTCGTTTCCCAGCACCCCGGCGCCGGCGATCTGGGTGGTGGGCGTGATCATCGATCGTGACGCCTTATGGGCCGGTTGATCGGAGCCGCAACCACTGGACGCTGCGATCACGGCTGCCGCTACGGCGACAGCGACAGTGGATCGCGTCCCGCCGAACAGCACGCGTTCGACGGTAGCACTCGGCCAGCCGTCGACCCCGATTCGCGCGGGCGGAAAGCGTTGGTCTGCAACGGCCCGCCGGCGGAGTCTGGCATTTACGACGGTTTGTAGGACCAGGCCTGCCGCCAGCCTGATCGAGGGCTAAGATGCCTCTCAATACTGGGTTTTGGCCCGGTCCGGGCTGGATGTTTGGAGGAGTGCGTTGACAGCCGAAGCGCCCCCGCTGGGAGAACTCGAAGCCATTCGTCCTTACCCGGCCCGCACCGGTCCCAAGGGGAGCCTGGTCTACAAGCTGATCACCACCACCGATCACAAGATGATCGGCATCATGTACTGCGTCGCGTGCATAAGCTTTTTCTTCATCGGTGGCCTGCTGGCGTTGTTGATGCGGACCGAGCTGGCCGCACCCGGTCTGCAGTTCTTGTCGAATGAGCAGTTCAACCAGTTGTTCACCATGCACGGCACGATCATGCTGCTGTTCTATGCCACGCCGATTGTGTTTGGTTTCGCCAACCTGGTGCTGCCGCTGCAGATCGGCGCACCCGACGTGGCCTTCCCCCGGCTGAACGCCTTTTCGTTCTGGCTGTTCGTATTTGGCGCCACCATCGGGGCAGCCGGCTTCATCACTCCGGGCGGGGCCGCGGACTTCGGGTGGACCGCCTACACGCCGCTGACCGACGCCATTCACTCGCCCGGCGCCGGGGGCGACCTGTGGATCATGGGTTTGATCGTTGCGGGTCTGGGCACCATCCTGGGCGCGGTCAACATGATCACCACCGTGGTGTGTATGCGCGCACCCGGGATGACGATGTTCCGGATGCCGATCTTCACCTGGAACATCATGGTGACGTCCATCCTGATATTGATTGCGTTCCCGCTGCTCACGGCGGCATTGTTCGGGCTGGCCGCCGACCGGCATCTGGGAGCTCACATCTATGACGCCGCCAATGGCGGAGTCCTGCTGTGGCAGCACCTGTTTTGGTTCTTCGGCCACCCCGAGGTCTACATCATCGCGCTGCCGTTTTTCGGGATCGTCTCGGAGATCTTCCCGGTGTTTTCCCGCAAGCCGATCTTCGGTTACACCACGCTGGTCTATGCGACGCTGTCGATCGCCGCGTTGTCGGTCGCGGTATGGGCGCACCACATGTTCGCGACCGGAGCCGTCCTGCTTCCCTTCTTCTCTTTCATGACGTATCTGATCGCGGTGCCGACCGGGATCAAGTTTTTCAACTGGATCGGCACCATGTGGAAGGGGCAATTGACCTTTGAAACCCCGATGTTGTTTTCGGTGGGCTTCATGGTCACCTTCTTGCTGGGCGGACTCACCGGTGTGCTGCTGGCCAGCCCGCCGCTGGACTTCCACGTCACCGATAGCTATTTCGTGGTTGCACACTTTCACTACGTGCTGTTCGGCACGATCGTTTTCGCCACCTTCGCCGGCATCTATTTCTGGTTCCCCAAGATGACCGGCCGGCTGCTCGACGAGCGGTTGGGCAAACTGCACTTCTGGTTGACGTTCATCGGTTTTCACACCACGTTCCTGGTGCAGCACTGGTTGGGCGACGAGGGTATGCCGCGTCGCTACGCCGACTACCTACCCACCGACGGCTTCCAGGGTCTCAACGTCGTCTCGACGATCGGGGCCTTCATCCTGGGTGCGTCGATGTTCCCGTTCGTGTGGAACGTCTTCAAGAGCTGGCGCTACGGCGAGGTGGTCACCGTCGACGACCCGTGGGGGTACGGGAATTCGCTGGAGTGGGCGACAAGTTGTCCGCCGCCGCGGCACAACTTCACCGAGCTGCCTCGCATCCGCTCCGAGCGTCCCGCGTTCGAACTGCACTACCCGCATATGGTGGAACGCCTTCGCGCCGAGGCCCACGTCGGGCGTCATCATGACGAGCCCGCCATGGTGACTTCGAGCTGATGGGGCCGTACCGGTTGGGCCCCATCTGAGGGTGAGCATGCCAGCCAAGGTGTCGGTGCTGATCACGGTCACCGGCATGGATCAGCCAGGCGTGACATCCGCGCTCTTCGAGGTGCTCGCGCAGCACGGAGTCGAGCTGCTCAACGTGGAACAAGTGGTGATCCGGGGCCGGCTCACGCTGGGTGTGCTGGTGTCGTGCCCGCTGGACGTTGCCGACGGTACCGCGCTGCGCGACGACGTCGCGGCCGCCATCCACGGGGTGGGTCTAGACGTCGCCATCGAGCGCAGCGACGATCTGCCAATCATTCGGCAACCGTCCACCCACACCATTTTCGTGCTGGGACGCCCGATTACCGCCGGAGCGTTCAGCGCGGTGGCCAGGGAAGTGGCCGCACTCGGCGTCAACATCGACTTCATCCGCGGCATTTCCGACTACCCGGTCACCGGCCTGGAGTTGCGGGTCTCGGTGCCGCCTGGATGCGTGGGTCCGCTGCAGATCGCCCTGACCAAGGTGGCCGCCGAAGAGCATGTCGATGTGGCCGTCGAGGACTACGGCTTGGCTTGGCGCACCAAACGCCTGATCGTCTTCGACGTCGACTCCACGCTGGTCCAAGGCGAGGTCATCGAGATGCTGGCAGCCCGTGCGGGTGCCCAGGGACAGGTCGCCGCGATCACCGAGGCCGCGATGCGTGGTGAGCTGGACTTCGCCGAGTCGCTGCAGCGTCGTGTTGCCACCTTGGCGGGGCTGCCCGCGACGGTGATAGACGACGTCGCCGAGCAGCTCGAACTGATGCCTGGTGCTCGGACCACGATCCGGACCTTGCGGCGTCTGGGTTTTCGCTGCGGTGTGGTTTCCGGCGGCTTTCGGCGGATCATCGAGCCGCTCGCACGCGAGTTGATGTTGGATTTCGTTGCGTCCAACGAGCTGGAAATCGTCGATGGCATTCTTACCGGCCGGGTCGTGGGGCCGATTGTTGACCGGCCCGGCAAGGCCAAGGCGCTTCGGGACTTCGCGAGCCAGTATGGGGTGCCGATGGAGCAGACCGTCGCGGTCGGCGACGGCGCCAACGATATCGACATGCTGGGCGCGGCCGGGCTGGGAATCGCATTCAACGCCAAGCCGGCGTTGCGTGAGGTCGCCGATGCGTCGTTGAGCCATCCGTACCTGGACACGGTGTTGTTCTTGTTGGGCGTGACTCGCGGTGAGATCGAGGCCGCCGACGCCGGCGACTGTGGGGTGCGTCGCGTCGAAATCCCGGCCGACTAGGTTGCTCGCGGAGCATGCGGCACGATAGTCGGGTGCTCGACAACGGCGGCCCTGATGCGGCCGACCCCGACCTGCTGATCGACTTCCGAAACGTGTCCCTGCGCCGTTATGGGCGCACGCTGGTCGGCCCGCTGGATTGGGCGGTCGAACTCGACGAACGCTGGGTGATCGTCGGCCCCAACGGGGCCGGCAAGACGTCATTGCTGCGCATTGCCGCCGCGGCTGAGCATCCGTCGTCGGGCGTGGCCTTTGTGCTCGGTGAGCGGCTAGGCCGGGTTGACGTCTCGGAACTGCGTGCTCGGGTCGGGCTCAGTTCCTCGGCGCTGGCGGAGCGGGTGCCCGGCGATGAACGCGTCCGCGATCTTGTCGTCTCCGCCGGCTATGCAGTGTTGGGCCGGTGGCGCGAGCGCTACGAGGCCGTCGACTACCACCGCGCGATCGACATGCTGGAGAGCCTGGGCGCTGAGCATTTGGCCAACCGCACATACGGAACACTGTCGGAGGGCGAGCGCAAGCGAGTGCTGATTGCGCGGGCTTTGATGACAGATCCAGAGCTGCTGCTGCTCGACGAACCCGCCGCCGGCCTGGACTTAGGTGGCCGAGAGGAATTGGTCGCCCGGCTGGCCGACCTGGCAGCCGACCCTGACGCGCCCGCGCTGGTTCTGGTCACCCACCACGTCGAGGAGATTCCGCCCGGCTTCAGCCATTGCCTGCTGCTGTCGGAGGCCCGGGTGGTTGCCGCGGGCTTGCTTCCCGACGCGCTGACCGCCGAGAACCTGTCCACCGCGTTTGGCCAGGAGATCACGCTGGAGGTGGCCGACGGGCGATATTTCGCCCGACGGCGTCGCAGCCGAGCAGCCCATCGGAGACAGTCATGAATTCACCTCGCGAGCCACTGGTACCCCCGCCTACACCGAGGCCGGCGGCGACCGTGATGTTGGTCCGCGACCCGGACGCCGGATCAGCGTCCGGTCTGGCCGTCTTCTTGATGCGGCGGCACGCTGCGATGGATTTCGCCGCCGGGGTAATGGTGTTTCCCGGCGGGGGAGTCGACGACCGCGACCGCGACGCCGACTTGGGCCGGCTGGGGGCATGGGCCGGTCCGCCGCCGCAGTGGTGGGCGCAGCGGTTCGGCATCGAGCCTGATCTCGCCGAAGCCTTGGTCTGCGCGGCGGCCCGCGAGACGTTCGAGGAGTCGGGGGTGCTATTCGCCGGGCCGGTCGATCAGGACCATTCGGCACCGAACAGCATCGTCTCGGATGCCTCGGTGTACGGCGACGCGCGTCGCGCACTGGCCGACCGGACGCTGTCCTTCGCGGACTTCCTGCAGCGGGAAAAGCTGGTGCTGCGATCCGACCTGCTACGGCCCTGGGCCAACTGGGTCACCCCGGAGGCCGAACTGACCCGGCGCTACGACACCTACTTCTTTGTGGGTGCCCTACCTGAAGGTCAGCGCGCCGACGGCGAGAACACCGAATCCGACCGGGCTGGTTGGGTGTTGCCAGCCGACGCTATCGCCGACTTCGCCGCCGGCCGCAACTTCTTGCTGCCGCCGACCTGGACGCAACTGGACTCGCTGGCCGGTCATACCGTTGCCGACGTGCTGGCCGTCGAACGCCAAATTGTCCCGGTGCAGCCACAGCTGGCCCGCAACGGCGACAACTGGGAGATCGAGTTCTTCGATTCCGACCGCTATAACCAGGCCCGGAGATCGGGCGGATCGACCGGGTGGCCGCTGTGACGCCAACGGTGCCCGAGTTCGTCAACGTCGTGGTCAGTGACGGCTCCCAGGATGCCGGCCTGGCCATGTTGCTCCTATCGCGACCGCCTACCAACGCGATGACCCGCCAGGTCTACCGGGAAGTGGTCGCCGCGGCCAACGAGCTGGGGCGACGCGACGACGTGGCCGCAGTGATCCTGTATGGCGGCCACGAAATCTTCTCCGCCGGCGACGACATGCCCGAACTGCGGACATTGAGCGCGCAGGAGGCCGACACCGCCGCCCGGATTCGGCAGCAGGCCGTCGACGCCGTTGCGGCGATCCCCAAGCCGACCGTGGCCGCCATCACCGGATACGCGTTGGGTGCCGGCCTTACGCTGGCCCTAGCCGCCGATTGGCGAGTCAGCGGTGACAACGTGAAATTCGGCGCGACCGAGATCCTGGCCGGCCTGATCCCCAGCGGCGACGGAATGGCCCGGCTGACCCGTGCGGCCGGTCCGAGCAGAGCCAAGGAGCTGGTGTTCAGCGGGCGCTTCTTCGACGCCGAGGAGGCCTTGGCGCTGGGCCTGATCGACGACATGGTGGCCCCAGACGACGTTTACGACGCCGCGGCGGCCTGGGCGAGGCGCTTTCTTGACGGCCCGCCGCACGCGCTGGCCGCGGCCAAAGCCGGGATCAGCGACGTCTACGAGCTGGCGCCGGCCGAGCGGATCGCCGCTGAGCGTCGGCGCTATGTCGAGGTTTTCGCCGCTGGTCAAGGTGGTGGCAGCAAGGGTGACCGGGGCGGCCGTTAGGCTCGCCTATATGACGAGGAGTTCAAACATCCCCGCCGACGCCACTCCCAATCCACATGCCACGGCCGAGCAGGTGGCCGCAGCTCGGCACGACAGCAAGCTCGCCCAGGTGCTCTACCACGACTGGGAAGCCGAGAACTACGACGAGAAGTGGTCGATCTCTTATGACCAGCGTTGCGTCGACTACGCCCGCGGCCGGTTCGACGCGATCGTGCCTGATGAGGTCATCGCGCAGCTGCCCTACGACCGCGCACTGGAACTGGGCTGTGGAACCGGATTCTTCCTGCTCAACTTGATCCAGGCTGGCGTTGCCCGGCGTGGATCGGTCACCGACCTCTCACCCGGCATGGTCAAGGTCGCCACCCGCAATGGGCAGGCGCTGGGGCTAGACATCGACGGCCGGGTCGCCGACGCCGAGGGCATCCCGTACGACGACGACGCTTTCGACCTCGTGGTCGGGCATGCGGTGCTGCACCACATTCCCGACGTCGAGCTGTCGTTGCGGGAGGTGGTTCGGGTACTCAAGCCGGGCGGGCGCTTCGTGTTCGCCGGCGAGCCGACCACCGTCGGCGACGGCTACGCTCGCACACTGTCCACGCTGACCTGGCGTGTCGTCACCAACGCTACCAAGCTGCCCGGTCTGAGAGGCTGGCGCCGACCACAAGGCGAGCTCGATGAGTCCTCGCGCGCCGCGGCGCTGGAGGCCCTGGTCGACCTGCACACATTCACGCCCCAGGACCTGCAGCGGATCGCGCACAACGCGGGTGCAGTCGAGGTCGCGACCGCCACCGAGGAGTTCACCGCGGCGATGCTGGGTTGGCCGTTGCGCACGTTTGAGTGCACGGTGCCGCCAGGGCGGCTGGGCTGGGGTTGGGCGCGCTTCGCCTTCACCAGCTGGAAGACTCTGGGCTGGGTGGACGCCAACGTCTGGCGGCATGTGGTGCCGAAGGGCTGGTTCTACAACGTGATGCTTACCGGGGTTAAGCCGTCCTGACCAGCGGCTTCACTGGTCTCACGTTCACCGCCGCCGACGTCAGCTATCTGCTGTCAGAATCGGGTGCGGTTGCGCTGGCCGCGGTCGCAGAGCTCGAGCTGACCGCTGCCACTCGCATTGCCGACATCGCCGCGGTGCGCGCCCGGTTTGGCGATCGGGCGCCGTGGCTGGTGGAGACGACGCTGCTGCGCCGCCGCGCCGCCGGCAAACTGGGCGAGCTGTGCCCGAACGTTGGGGTGTCGCAATGGCTATTCACCGATGAGGCGCTGCAGCAGGCTACCGCAGCACCCGTGGCCCGGCACCGGGCCAGGCGACTGGCCGGTCGGGTAGTGCACGACGCGACCTGCTCCATCGGCACCGAGCTGGCCGCGCTGCGCGAGCTAGCTGTCCGGGCGGTCGGCAGCGATATCGACCCGGTGCGGCTGGCCATGGCGCGCCACAACCTGGCCGCCCTGGGAATGGAAGCTGACCTGTGCCGCGCCGATGTGCTGCATCCGGTGACCCGCGACGCGGTCGTCGTCATCGACCCGGCGCGTCGCAGCAACGGGCGGCGACGCTTCCACCTCGCCGACTACCAGCCCGGCCTGGGCCCACTACTGGACCGCTACCGCGGCCGTGATGTGGTCGTCAAGTGCGCTCCCGGAATAGATTTCGAGGAGGTGGGCCGGCTCGGTTTCGAGGGCGAGATCGAGGTGATCTCATACCGCGGTGGGGTTCGAGAAGCATGTCTTTGGTCGGCCGGGTTGGCCGGATCGGGTATCCGCCGTCGAGCCAGCATCCTCGATTCCGGTGAACAAATCGGTGACGACGAGCCCGACGACTGCGGTGTGCGGCCCGCCGGGAAATGGATCGTCGACCCCGACGGCGCCGTCATCCGTGCCGGCCTGGTACGCAACTACGGCGCCCGGCATGGGCTGTGGCAGCTCGATCCCCAAATCGCTTACCTGTCCGGTGACCGGCTGCCGCCTGCGTTGCGCGGGTTCGAGGTGCTCGAGCAGCTGGCCTTCGACGAGCGTCGGCTGCGTCAGGTGCTGTCAGCGCTGGATTGCGGGGCAGCCGAAATCCTGGTGCGCGGCGTTGCGATCGATCCCGACGCTCTGCGGCGACGGCTCCGGCTGCGGGGCAGCAGACCGCTGGCGGTGGTCATCACCCGCATCGGTACCGGGTCCTTGAGCCATGTGACCGCCTATGTGTGTCGGCCGTCCCGGTAGCGGCACGGGTAGGCTGGCGGCGGTCACCCCTAAGCTGCGCCAACGCCTTTGGTCTGCGAGGACGATGAGACGATGCGTTATCTGATAGCGACCGCAGTGCTCGTTGCTGTGGTCCTGGTGGGCTGGCCGGCGGCTGGTGCGCCGCCGTCATGCGCCGGCCTGGGCGGCACTCTGCAGGCCGGCCAGATCTGCCATGTGCACGCCTCGGGCCCTAAGTACATGCTGGATATGACATTTCCTGTCGACTATCCCGACCAGCAGGCGCTGACCGACTACATCACGCAAAACCGCGACGGGTTCGTCAACGTCGCGCAGGGGTCCCCGCTGCGAGACCAGCCCTACCAAATGGACGCCACCAGCGAACAGCACAGCTCCGGCCAGCCGCCGCACGCCACCCGCAGCGTAGTGCTCAAATTCTTCCAGGACCTCGGTGGGGCACATCCGTCCACCTGGTACAAGGCCTTCAACTACAACCTCGCGACCTCGCAGCCCATCACCTTCGACACGTTGTTCGTGCCCGGCACCACGCCACTGGACAGCATCTACCCCATCGTTCAGCGCGAGCTGGCACGTCAGACCGGTTTCGGTGCCGCGATATTGCCTTCGACCGGCCTCGACCCGGCTCACTACCAGAACTTTGCTATCACCGACGACAGTCTGATTTTCTACTTCGCCCAGGGTGAGCTGCTGCCGTCGTTTGTCGGCGCTTGCCAAGCCCAGGTGCCGCGCAGCGCCATTCCGCCGCTGGCAATCTAAGGTGCGAAGCTGTAGACCTGGCCGTCGCTGGTGGCGGTCACCACCCGGCGGTCGTTGCCAACCGATACCCCGACGGGATAGCCGGTCGCTCCGGGTAGCGGATAGCTGTTGACCGTGTGGCCGTTGGCCGGATCGAAGACCAGCAACGACAAACCGGGCGTGCCATCGTGGTGTGGACCGCTGATGACCGTATAGCCGACGCCGGTGCCGGCCAGACTCGCGGTCGACAGCGCAGTAACGTCGTCGCGTCGCCAGGCCCCCTCGGCGTGATCACCGGCATCCCGGAACGCCGCCAGCGCGGTGTCGGGGCCCCCGCCGGACACGATCAGTCCATGTGGGGTCAGTGCGGGCGGCGTCTGCGCCAGAAAGCCCAGGGGAGCTGACCACTTCGCTTTCCCGTCGGCGGCGTTGAGTGCCCATAGCCGGTGGTCGCGCCCATTGACGTAGACCGTCGATCCGTCGGCGGAGAGCACCGGGCTGGCCAGCACGCCCGCGCTGACAGCGTCACTGGTCCACTCGCGGACGAGTTGCTCAGCGTGGTATTTCAGCCCGACCAGCTTCGCGGCCGGTTCGCCCGGCTGCCAGACGCTGACCACCACCGTCCCGTTGACCGACGAGAACGCAGGGGCGGCCGCGACCGGGCAGCCCGGCCGGGCCGGCGCACAGTCGGCCAGTCCGCGTGTCGCATCGGTGGGATCGATGCCGTCCACCAGGTCCACCGGACTGCCGACCACCATGCCGCGGCGGGTATCGAATACCAGCAGCTGCCCCAGGTGTGTACTCACGAGCAGGCGACCATGCCCCAGAAACCGCGGGGTGGACGGCATCCCGATCACGGGCTGGCGCCAGCGCGTCCACTGGGTCGGCGGAAAGGAGATTATCGCTCCCGGCTGGCCGACATAGAGGTTGTCGAAGCCGTCGAACAACGGGCCGGCGAAGCCGCCGCCCTGGACCAGCCGCACACACCAGCGCTGCCGGCCGTTGTTGTCGTTCTGCCACTCCATCAGCGAACACCCGGCCGGGGTCTGCCCGTTTAACGCGAGGTACCCGCGTGCGCTCAGGGCTGGTCCGGCAGCCAAGCTTCCTTTGACCGAACGCGTCCACCGCAGCGTGAGATTGGTGGCGCCATTCGTCGTGGTGTAGCTGCTGTTGGCGGCGTCGCCGTATTGTGCGGGCCAGCCTTGTGCGGGGGCCGCCTCAACCCACGAGTCGGCACTTCCACAACCGCCCAGCCCGACCGCGATTACGGCGGCCGCAACGGCCGCCGGAAGGCGTCGCGCAAGCGCCTTATCCTTTCGCAGGTTCCCAGATCCTTCCGCTACGTGGGTCGCTCATCGGCGGGCCCGGCCGAATGAGTACAGGTGAGGGTAACCGCTACAAATGAAGTTGGTCAGTGTTGGCCAACTGTGTAATGGTTGCCCGGCTCGGGTCACCACGTACATTCTGGCAAGGCGGGCGAGATTCGGTTCCTCGCGTCCTTGGCCGGTGGCGGTTCCCGGTTGTCGGTGGGCGTGTCGTGTACGTGGTGTAAGTGTCGCGAACGTCCTCAGTTTGGGCTCGTCATGGGGCGTGGTGTGCGGCCGGGCGCCGATCACCACCCCCGCGGGGGCGGCCACCGGCTTCACCTCGCGCGCCGATGCGCATTCTCCGATACGCCCAAACAGGTCCGACAGCTAAGCTAAGCTCTGCGCCCATGACAACCATGTGGGGTGCTCCGCTTCATCGCCGGTGGCGAGGATCGCGGCTGCGCGACCCACGTCAGGCCAAATTTCTTACGCTGGCATCGCTGAAGTGGGTGCTGGCCAACCGCGCCTACACCCCGTGGTATCTGGTGCGGTACTGGCGACTGCTGAAATTCAAGCTGGCCAACCCGCACATCATCACCCGCGGCATGGTGTTTCTCGGCAAGGGTGTGGAGATCCACGCGACACCGGAACTTGCGCAGCTGGAGATCGGCCGCTGGGTGCACATCGGGGACAAGAACACGATCCGCGCCCACGAGGGTTCGCTGCGGTTCGGCGACAAGGTGGTGCTGGGCCGGGACAACGTCATCAACACCTATCTCGACATCGAGATCGGGGACTCGGTGCTAATGGCCGACTGGTGCTATATCTGCGATTTCGACCACCGGATGGACGACATCACGCTGCCGATCAAGGACCAGGGCATTATCAAGAGTCCGGTGCGGATCGGGCCCGACACTTGGATCGGCGTGAAGGTGAGCGTGCTGCGCGGCACCACCATCGGACGAGGTTGCGTGCTCGGCTCGCACGCGGTGGTCCGCGGCGTCATTCCCGACTATTCGATCGCGGTCGGGGCGCCGGCCAAGGTGGTCAAGAACCGCCAGCTGTCCTGGGAGGCATCGGCCGCGCAGCGCGCTGAGCTAGCCGCTGCCTTGGCCGACATCGAACGCAAGAAGGCGGCCCGCTAGCTCGGACCACCCTAAAGCCGGTGGAGCTCCGGCGACCATCCACATCGGGTACGCGAAATTGGCTGCCGGGCAGCCGATTCACGGTGAGCCTACTCGTGGTGGTCATCGACCTTGAAATCGAAGTTGACATCGCCGGCGTCAACGCTGGTGACAATCACCGAGATGCCATACGTTTTGCTGCCGTCGGTCAGTCGACACCGCAGTTTGGCTCCCTCGACGCCCTTCAGATTGTCGGGGCAGGTCACCGAATCGGGCCTGGCGCCCACCCGCTGGAACAGTTTGTCGCTGATGATGTTGGCAACCTGGTTCTTGTCGACGGTCTCCACCATGTCGAACTTGACGTCGCTACCGTCGACACTGGTCACGGTGACGTTGACGTTGAACGTGCGGTCCTTGATCTTCATGTCGCAATTCAGCTCGGCCCCGACCTCTGCCGGGAGATCGCTTGGGCACGTCACCGATTCGGGCTTGTTGCCGGCGGCGTCTGTCATCTTGGCGGTGATCTGCCGGGCGACCTCGGCCTTGCTCACCGAGTGCGAGTGCGACGTTCCGATCGAAAACGAGCAGGCTGTGGGAATGGCGATCAGGGCCGTGGCGGTACCTGAGGCCAGCAGCGTGCGAACGATCGAGTGAGCCATGTCGCCTCCCTGGCATCTGAAACTGCGAATTCGCCGATCATGGCATGTCAAACGGCGTCTTCGATACCGAATCGATAAAGGGGGTTGACCTCCGGCAGATAATTGTGCGCCGGTGCGGCTTGGATGCAGGCGCCTCCAGGCCGAGTCGGGTTGTGCCCAGCACGGGGCGCTCGGCGAACTAGCCGCTGAGCGCGGCGACCAGCCCTTCGGGGTCCGCGACGGTCACTGTCAGCGCCGAATGGTCCCGCAGTCCAATCACGCGGTGGATTCGCGGCTCGAAGTGGATGCAGACACCGGCAGCTGCGTTGGTTCCGAACGTGAGTCCGTCGTCGACCATCGACAGTCGGGGGCCCACCGCTGTCCACCATCGGTATGGGCCGGTGATATGCGCATCGCGGACGCTAGACAGTGGCGCCTCGACGCGAAACGGCCCGTAGCGTGCGACGAAGCGGCCATCCTCGGTCAGGGTCACGCCTTGGTTGCCCGGCCATCGAAACGGTAGCCACATAGGCGCCAGTCGAAGATCGTAGCGATAGGGGAAGTGGAGCCCCTGGTCCTGCGGTTTCACTGCGGTGCTCCGATCATCACGTCCCTGCCACGGCTCATCGCAGCGTAGTCCTGCTCGACGACACCGAATGTCGGTGTTGGCCGGTGCGAGTTCGCGAGCCCCACGCGCCGAGCAAGAGCCGCAGTTTGGCGAAGACCGAACGTCTGTTACTAGCGGTCAGGAAGAGCGTGCTCGACGATGGGCAACCGGGGCTGCGGCTGCCGTTCGCCGCGTTTGGCCGCCAGGTACACCTGCGCGGTCGCGGTGGCCACCGTCTGCCAGTCGAAGTCGGAGGTGAGCCGTTGCCGGGCGGCTCGTGCGCGCCGCTGCGCGGCGGCCGGATCGTCGAGCACGCTACGCACCGCGGCGGCCAGCCCCGCTACGTCGCGGGGTGCACACGACACCCCGGTCTGTCCATTGATGACCGCTTCACCCAGACCGCCGATGTTGGACGTCACCAGCGGGGTGCCGGCCGCGGCGGCCTCCAGTGCCACCAGCCCAAACGGTTCGTAGTGGCTGGGCAGCACCGCGGCGTCGGCTCGGTGTAGCAACGCCAGCAGCTCGTTGTGGTCGAGGTGTCCGACGAACCTGGTTGCTCTGAGCACCCGGTGTTTGCGGGCCTGATCGATCAGCCAATCCTGCTGGGTGCCTTCGCCGGCGATGGTCAGTGTGGTGCCTGGGTGAGTGCGCCTGAGCCGCGGCAGCGCGGCGATGGCGTCGTGCACGCCCTTCTCGTACTCCAGCCGCCCCACATAGAGCAATTCGGCTGGCCCGGTGCGCGGGCGGCGGGCCGCGAACGGCCAGCGCGCCGCGTCAATGCCGTTACGGATCACGGTGATCTCGGCCAGCCCGGGCCCGAACAGCTCGGTGATCTCGTCGTTCATCGACGCCGAGCATGTGATCAGCGAATCGGATTCACGCACCAGCCACGACTCGACCGCGTGCACCTGACGGCTGAGAGCTCCGGAGACCCAACCGGAATGTCGACCGGCTTCCGTTGCATGAATCGTGGAAACCATTGGCACGTCATAGAACTGGGCAAGGGCGATCGCCGGATGGGCCACCAGCCAGTCGTGTGCGTGCACGATGTCAGGACGCCACGAGCGGTCGGTGCCACGTTTCTTTAAGCGCAGCCCGGCGCGGATCATGGCGTGGCCCATCGCCAGGGTCCAGGCCATCATGTCGTTGCCGAACGTGAACTCGTGCGGGTCCTGCGCGGCCGCAATCACCCGGACCCCTTCGGTCACCTCATCGGAGGATGGGTGTGTGCTGGGATCGGTGCCCGACGGACACCGGGACAACACGACGACATCGTGACCGGCTGCGGCTAGCGCGGTCGACAGATGATGCACGTGGCGGCCGAGTCCGCCGATCACCACCGGCGGGTACTCCCACGACACCATGAGGATCCTCATGCGCGCGGCCGGTTCCACCGGTGCGAGGCGTTCACTTTGGCAGCCTCCGAGCGTCCAGGGCGCCGAACAGACCGTCGGCGCGGTTCCACCCTTCGGCGAGCCGCCGTGCGGTGTCGCGTCGGCCCGCGGCCAGCGCGCCGGCGATCTCCCGGGTGGCGTGTGCGTGCAGGTGAGCACGATAGCGGGCGTAGTCGGCGGCGGAGTCCTTGCTCACCATGAACGGCCAGTCGCTGGACACGGTGAGCAGGGTCTCGCGCAGGATCTGATCAGCAACGTGATCGCGAGGCAGCGGTCCGTCCAGGGATGCCGTCTGGGCCAGCGCCTTGTCGATGGTGGTCAACGCGGTATCGACCACTTCGCTGTTGAGCTGGACCAGATCAGCCACCTTGGCACCGCTCCACACCTGCCAGTCCTTGCCGGAGCCCCAAGAGCTGGGTGGCAATTCGACCGGGTCGCCGACGAATCCGTCGGCGATCGCATCGCTCAGGGTGCCCACCCGGACACCGGCGGCGGGTAAGGCCCGCAATACCCGTTGCAGCCAGGTTGGGCCCTCGTACCACCAGTGGCCGAACAACTCGGTGTCGAAGGCGGCGATCACGTGGGCGGGCCGGCCGATGCGCTCGGACTCACAGAGCAGCCGGTTGCGCACCACATCGACGAAATCGGCAACATGGACGTCGACGGCGCGGTCAGCGCGCTTGGGATCGTAGGGTGCCTTTTGCTCCGACGGCACGTTACGCCCGGTGACCCTGGCCGGTTTGAGTCCGGTCAGGTGGTCATAGGTGTGGAAGTCGCGGTAGGCGGCGTGCCCGGGGTAGCCGGATTTCGGTGACCACACCCGGTAGCTGACCTGCAAGTCGCGACCGAAGGCGACCACATCGGTTTTCCCCACCGGCCGGCCCAGCGCGGTGTCGCCGTGCAGCGACGGGCCATCGACCATGAAGTGACTGACCCCCGCGGTGGCGTAGTCGACCTCCATCCCCGGGGCGTAGGCGCATTCGGGCGCCCAGATCCCCTTTGGGCGGTGGCCCAGCCGCAGCTGAGCATCGGCGAGGCCTTCGCGCAGCGCGAACTCGCGCAGCCGCGGTGCGAGCAGCGGCTGGAACGGGTGGGCAAGTGGGCCACCGAGCAGCTCCACCGTGCCGGCGTCGATCAGGCCGCGCAGCAGCGGGCTGCCGCCGTGCCGCCACCGCGTGGCGAAGTCGTCGAGCGCGCGAGCCGCATCGGCACATTCGCGAATCCCAAAGGCCCGCAACGCCTCCGGTGTGCATGACGGATAGTCAGCCGACTTCGACTGACGGGCATACCGCACGCTGGCGGCCTCTTCGGCGCGCAGCTGCCAGTTGGCCAGCCAGTGATGCACACCGTTGAGGCAGTATGGGTCGTCGAGCTGGGCGTTGACCACCGGCGTCATCCCGAGGGTGATCAACCGGTGCCGGTTCTCGTCGGCCAGCGCGGCCAGCACCTGCAGCAGCGGCAGGTAGGCCGCCGCCCACGACTGATAGAGCCATTCCTCGCCGACCGGCCAGCGCCCGTGGTGGGCCAGCCAGGGCAGGTGAGTGTGCAGAACAAGCGTGAACAGGCCGGGCACCGGGCTTGCGGACGTGTTCAAGGCCGCACCGCGATCGCGATCAGATCCAGGCTGTCATCGATGTCACGGTCGTGGCCCGCTGCCACCATCTCGAAGTCGGCGGTGGTGACCGCCGCGACGTCTGCGGCCAGCTCGGGTGGCCACGGTGCGTCGGCCACCGCCCGCGCAATCTGTGCGTCGATGATGGAGCCGCCGTGGCGGGCGTCCATGTCGCGCAGGCGTGGGCCATGAAACAACCCGCACATGGCCACATCGACGAATCCCGCGTCGATCAACAGCGAAGTGAGCTCGTCGGCATTGAGCTCGCGGGTGTGGAATGGGTTGATCGGGGTATCGCGGCCGGGAGAGAAGGTGATCCGGTTGGGGGTGGACACCATCAGCAGTCCCGAGCCCCGTAGTACCCGGGCGCACTCGCGAACGAATTGGGCTTGATCCCACAGATGCTCGATGACCTGGAAGTTGACCACGACGTCTACCGACGCGTCGGGCAATGGCAGTTCGGCCAGGTTTGCTTGCATCACCTCCACTCGGGGATAGCGGCTACGGACATGGGCCACCGCGGTCTCGTCGTAGTCCACCGCGATGACCTGGCGAGCGACGCCGGCGATCAGGTCGGCGCCATATCCCTCGCCGCAGCCGGCTTCCAGCACGTCGCGGGCCGTGCAGCGGGGTGCCAGCCGTTGGTAGACGACCTGGTGGCGGCGAAACCAGTAGTTCTCGATGTCCAGATCGGGGATGGTGCGCTCGCCGGTCAGCGTCAACACCGCAGGGCTAGCCGTGGAGGCCGACGGCGGGTTGTCGCCTCGGCTATGGCGGGGAACGTGGGGAACGAATGCGCACATTGTTAAGGCAGGCTAACCCGTGGCATCGGATTCGCGAACCGGGCACCGGGAGTATCCGCCGGTCGTGGGCGAGGCACAGGCGTGGGAACCTGCTCTACCACCCGCTATGGTGTGAGGGCGCACCACGCGAACTTACCGAATAGTAATATCGCTGTGCGGTTGCAAAACGTGTGACCGAGGTTCCGCAGTCGAGCGCTGCGGGCCGCCTTCGAGGAGGACGAACCACAGTCATGACGAACATCGTGGTCCTGATCAAGCAGGTCCCAGATACCTGGTCGGAGCGCAAGCTGACCGACGGCGATTTCACGCTGGACCGCGAGGCCGCCGACGCGGTGCTGGACGAGATCAACGAGCGCGCCGTGGAGGAAGCGCTACAGATTCGGGAGAAAGAGGCCGCCGACGGCATCGAAGGGTCGGTAACCGTGCTGACCGCGGGCCCCGAGCGCGCCACCGAGGCGATCCGCAAGGCGCTGTCGATGGGGGCCGACAAGGCCGTCCACCTCAAGGACGACGGCATGCACGGCTCGGACGTCATCCAAACCGGGTGGGCTTTGGCGCGCGCGTTGGGCACCATCGAGGGCACCGAGCTGGTGATCGCAGGCAACGAATCCACCGACGGGGTGGGCGGTGCGGTGCCGGCCATCATCGCCGAGTACCTGGGCCTGCCGCAGCTCACCCACCTGCGCAAAGTGTCGATCGAGGGCGGCAAGATCACCGGCGAGCGTGAGACCGATGAGGGCGTATTCACCCTCGAGGCCACGCTGCCCGCGGTGATCAGCGTCAACGAGAAGATCAACGAGCCGCGCTTCCCGTCCTTCAAAGGCATCATGGCCGCCAAGAAGAAGGAAGTTACCGTGCTGACCCTGGCCGAGATCGGTGTCGAGAGCGACGAGGTGGGGCTGGCCAACGCCGGATCCACCGTGCTGGCGTCGACGCCCAAACCGGCCAAGACTGCCGGGGAGAAGGTCACCGACGAGGGTGAAGGCGGCAACCAGATCGTGCAGTACCTGGTTGCCCAGAAAATCATCTAAGACATACGCACCTCCCAAAGACGAGAGCGATATAACCCATGGCTGAAGTACTGGTGCTCGTTGAGCACGCTGAAGGCGCGTTAAAGAAGGTCAGCGCCGAATTGATCACCGCCGCCCGCGCCTTGGGCGAGCCAGCCGCCGTCGTCGTCGGTGTGCCGGGGACGGCCGCGCCGCTGGTGGACGGGCTTAAGGCGGCCGGTGCCGCCAAGATCTACGTCGCCGAGTCCGACCTCGTCGACAAATACCTGATCACCCCGGCGGTCGACGTGCTGGCCGGGCTGGCCGAGTCCTCGGCCCCGGCCGGCGTACTAATCGCCGCCACCGCGGACGGCAAGGAGATCGCCGGCCGACTTGCGGCTCGGATCGGCTCGGGTCTGCTGGTCGACGTGGTCGACGTGAGAGAAGGTGGAGTGGGTGCGCACAGCATCTTCGGTGGGGCGTTCACCGTCGAAGCGCAGGCCAACGGCGACACCCCGGTGATCACCGTGCGCGCAGGAGCCGTGGAGGCGGAGCCAGCCGCCGGCGCCGGTGAGCAGGTCAGCGTGGAAGTGCCGGCTGCGGCGGAGAACGCCGCCAGGATCACCGCGCGCGAACCGGCGGTCGCCGGCGACCGGCCGGAGCTGACCGAGGCGACCATTGTGGTGGCCGGTGGCCGCGGTGTCGGCAGCGCGGAGAACTTCAGCGTGGTCGAGGCGCTGGCCGACTCGCTGGGCGCCGCGGTCGGGGCCTCGCGTGCCGCGGTCGACTCCGGCTACTACCCGGGCCAGTTCCAGGTCGGCCAGACCGGTAAGACGGTGTCGCCCCAGCTCTACATTGCCCTGGGCATCTCTGGGGCGATCCAGCACCGCGCTGGCATGCAGACGTCTAAGACCATCGTCGCTGTCAACAAGGACGAAGAGGCGCCGATCTTCGAGATCGCCGACTACGGGGTCGTGGGAGACCTGTTCAAGGTCGCTCCGCAGCTGACCGAGGCCATCAAGGCCCGCAAGGGTTAGCTTTCCTGGGCGAGCTGGGGGTACCACCCGCTTTCGCGTCTGCTCACCCAGCCCGACAGTTCGTCATCTGACGTGCACCGACACGTCACAACGTTGATGCCGATTAGCTGATCGGCTGCGCCACGTTGGTGCCATGAGCAACGCTTCTGTCCTCATACCCAGCGACAAACCGCACGGAGCGGCGGCAATATCGTCCACCGGACCGCACTATTCCCTATTGCTATCCACCGATCCCAGCCTGATCGAGGCCGCGCAGCGGCTGCGCTACGACGTGTTCAGCACCACACCGGGCTTCGCGCTGCCGGCAACGAACCAGGTGTATCGCGACGTGGACCGGTTCGACGAGTACTGCGATCACCTGCTGGTCCGCGACGACGACACCGGTGAGCTGGTGGGTTGCTACCGGATGCTGGCACCCGCGGGTGCCATCGCCGCCGGAGGACTCTACACCGCGACCGAGTTCGACGTTCGCGCGTTCGACCCGCTGCGACCATCGCTGGTGGAGATGGGCCGCGCCGTGGTGCGCGAGGGGCACCGCACCGGTGCGGTGGTGCTGTTGATGTGGGCGGGCATCCTGGCCTACCTGGACCGATACGGCTACGACTATGTGACCGGCTGCGTGTCGGTACCAATCGGCGGGGACGGTGAAACGCCGGGCAGCCGGCTGCGCGGCGTGCGCGACTTCATCCTCAACCGGCATGCCGCGCCGCCGCAGTGCCGGGTGTACCCCTACCGGCCGGTGCGCGTGGACGGGAGGTCCCTCGACGACATTCTCCCGCCGCCACGGCCAGCAGTTCCGCCGCTGATGCGCGGTTACCTGAGGCTGGGCGCGCGGGCCTGCGGGGAGCCGGCGCACGACCCGGACTTTGGCGTGGGCGACTTCTGCCTGCTACTGGATAAGGACCACGCCGATACCCGATATCTGCGACGACTGCGGTCGGTTGCGGCGGCCTGGGAAATGGTGAACGACGCGCGATGAGCGCTCCCGCAGTCACCGAACACTCCTGGTTGCCCCGCGCAACGTGCGACGTCAGCTGCGTGAGTGTCGGCGACGCTGCGCAGGTGCGGCGGCCGCTGGTGGTGCTGCGGGTAGCGCTTCGCGTCATGTTGGCGCTGCTCCTGGTACCGGGAGTGCCGTTGGTGGTGATGCCACTGCCGGGCCGAACGCGGGTGCAACGCATCTACTGCCGGTTGGTGCTGCGCTTTTTCGGTGTCCGGATCACGGTGTCGGGTAGTCCAATTCGGAACCTCCGCGGAGTCCTGGTAGTCAGCGGGCACGTGTCCTGGTTGGACGTCTTCTGCATCGGTTCGGTGTTGCCCGGGTCGTTCGTCGCGCGCGCCGATATGTTCACCGGACGGGCTATCGGATTCGTGGCGCGCATGCTGAAGATCATTCCGATCGAGCGGGCCAGCCTGCGGCGGCTTCCCGGGGTTGTCGATACCGTCGCGCGTCGGCTGCGCGCCGGTCAGACGGTGGTGGCCTTCCCCGAGGGCACCACCTGGTGCGGTCGGCCGGGCGACGATGCCGGCCGTCCAGCGGCCCGAGCGGGAGCCGGGTGCTCGCATCGCGGTTGTGGGGCTTTCTATCCGGCGATGTTCCAGGCCGCAATCGATGCCGGCCGCCCGGTGCAGCCACTCCGGTTGACATATCACCACGTCGACGGCACCGTCTCGACCGCTCCGGCCTTTGTCGGCGACGACACCTTGGTGCGGTCGGTTTGCCGGCTGCTGACCGTACGCCGCACGCTGGCCTGGGTGTGCGTCGAGTCTTTGCAGCTGCCAGGTACCGATCGTCGGAATCTCGCGCGCCGTTGCCAGTCAGCGGTGCTTGCGGGAGCCTCGCGGCAGCCGGGGCAACGCCTAGGCCGCCGGCACGTGCCGGTGGCCTAAGTGGTCTGGCCCCAGCCAGATTGCCCAGCTGCCGCTGCGGTCGTGGCCTGCGCGCACGTTCTACGTCGCCGGCCGGACCAGTATTCTAGGTGCGTCATGGCCTACCTGGATCACGCCGCCACCACCCCGATGCACCCCGCCGCCATCGAGGCGATGGCGGCCGTGCTGGGCACCATCGGCAACGCGTCGTCGCTGCACACCAGCGGGCGCTCGGCGCGCCGGCGGATCGAGGAGGCCCGTGAGCTGATCGCGGACAAGCTAGGCGCTCGTCCGTCCGAGGTGATCTTCACCGCGGGCGGCACCGAAAGCGACAACCTGGCTGTCAAAGGTATCTATTGGGCACGCCGCGATGCGGAGCCGCACCGCCGTCGCATCGTCACCACCGAGGTGGAACACCACGCCGTACTGGACTCGGTGAACTGGCTCGTGGAACACGAAGGCGCCCATGTGACCTGGCTGCCGACCGCCGCCGACGGCTCGGTGTCGGCAACTGCGCTGCGCGAGGCACTGCAGAGCCACGACGACGTCGCGCTGGTATCGGTGATGTGGGCCAACAACGAGGTCGGAACTATTCTACCGATCGCCGAAATGTCAGTTGTCGCCATGGAATTCGGCGTCCCGATGCACAGTGATGCCATTCAGGCGGTGGGACAGCTCCCGCTTGACTTCGGGGCCAGCGGGCTGTCGGCGATGAGCGTGGCCGGGCACAAATTCGGTGGCCCGCCAGGAGTGGGTGCGTTGCTGCTGCGCCGCGACGTCACCTGCGTGCCCCTTATGCACGGCGGTGGGCAGGAGCGCGATATTCGTTCCGGCACACCCGATGTCGCCAGTGCAGTTGGAATGGCGACGGCCGCGCAGATCGCGGTGGACGGACTCGAGGAAAACAGCGCGCGGTTACGGCTGCTGCGGGATCGTCTGGTCGAGGGTGTGCTGGCTGAGATTGACGATGTTTGCCTTAACGGCGCCGATGACCCGATGCGGCTAGCGGGTAACGCGCACTTCACTTTCCGTGGCTGCGAAGGCGATGCGCTGTTGATGTTGTTGGACGCCAACGGAATCGAGTGCTCAACTGGATCGGCCTGCACGGCAGGTGTAGCGCAGCCCTCGCATGTGTTGATTGCAATGGGCGTCGACGCGGCCAGCGCCCGCGGATCATTGCGTCTCTCGCTGGGGCACACCAGTGTTGAGGCTGACGTCGATGCCGCGTTGGAGGTGCTTCCCCCGGCGGTGGCACGTGCACGGCGGGCCGCCCTAGCCGCCGCGGGAGCATCCCGGTGAAAGTTCTCGCCGCGATGAGCGGTGGCGTCGACTCGTCTGTTGCTGCCGCCCGCATGGTCGATGCCGGACACGAGGTGGTCGGAGTGCACATGGCGCTATCGACCGCGCCCGGCACGCTGCGCACCGGCTCGCGGGGCTGTTGTTCCAAAGAGGACGCTGCAGACGCACGCCGCGTCGCCGATGTGCTCGGAATCCCGTTTTATGTTTGGGATTTCGCAGAGAAGTTCAAAGAGGACGTGATCAACGACTTCGTGTCGTCGTATGCCCGCGGGGAAACTCCGAACCCTTGCGTGCGGTGCAATCAGCAGATCAAGTTCGCTGCTCTGTCCGCCAGGGCTGTGGCGTTGGGTTTCGATACGGTGGCCACCGGCCACTACGCCCGGCTGTCGGGTGGGCGGCTGCGCCGCGCCGTCGACCGGGACAAGGATCAGTCTTATGTGCTTGCCGTGCTCACTGCGCAGCAGCTGCGCCGCGCCGCGTTCCCGATCGGCGACACGCCGAAGCGGCAGATCCGTGCTGAGGCGGCCCGCCGCGGCCTGGCGGTCGCCAACAAGCCGGATAGCCACGACATCTGCTTCATACCGTCCGGGAACACCAAGGCTTTTTTGGGTGAGCGCATCGGGGTTCGCCGTGGTGTGGTGGTTGACGCGGATGGTGTGGTGCTGGCTTCCCATGATGGGGTGCACGGGTTCACCATCGGGCAGCGTAAGGGCCTGGGCATCGCCGGGCCGGGCCCGAATGGTCGTGCGCGCTATGTCACGGCGATCGACGCCGACACCGCCACCGTTCACGTAGGTGACGTGACCGACCTTGATGTGCAAACGCTGACTGGGCGTGCGCCCGTCTTCACCGCCGGAGCCGCGCCGTCAGGACCCGTTGACTGCGTGGTCCAAGTGCGTGCGCACGGTGAAACCGTCAGTGCGGTAGCGGAATTGATCGGCGATGCGCTTTTCGTGCAGTTGCATGCCCCGCTGCGCGGCGTGGCGCGCGGCCAGACGCTGGTGCTCTACCGACCTGACCCAGCCGGTGATGAGGTGCTCGGCAGCGCGACCATCGCCGGCACTTCAGGGTTGTCGACTGGCGGCAACCCCGGGGCTTGACTCGGCGCCAAATCACTCGTAGAAACCCGGCGACTGGCTAGCCGGGCGGCTGCTTGGGTCCGC
This sequence comes from Mycobacterium canetti CIPT 140010059, assembly GCF_000253375.1. Classification (NCBI taxonomy): domain Bacteria; kingdom Bacillati; phylum Actinomycetota; class Actinomycetes; order Mycobacteriales; family Mycobacteriaceae; genus Mycobacterium; species Mycobacterium canetti. The sequence goes on along the minus strand of NC_015848.1, from coordinate 3,443,989 downwards.
CGATAGAGACCGGGATGTCGCCCGACGACGGGCAGCCGGGTTGCGTGGGACGGGGCGGGGGTCGGGCAGCCCAAGCAACGGGCTAGTCCCCGAATCCTACGGAGCCGTCACCTACGCCTACGTAATAGTAGCTATAAACAACAGTTGACATACGCAATGATCTGTGAGATCAATATTGCTTGACGCATGTCAAGACAGACGTCAAGACAGGTGTCAACAATTCGGTCCGCTGGTGACGGTAGCCGGTCGTGCGGGTGTGTGAGGCGCCTAAGGAAGGAGTGTGGGTGGTGACGCTGAGAGTGGTTCCTGAGGGTTTGGCGGCCGCCAGTGCGGCGGTGGAGGCGTTGACCGCACGGCTGGCCGCCGCACATGCTGGCGCGGCGCCGGCGATTACGGCGGTGGTGGCGCCGGCGGCGGATCCGGTGTCGTTGCAGAGTGCGGTGGGGTTTAGCGCCTTAGGTAGCGAGCATGCGGCGATCGCGGCCGAAGGGGTCGAGGAGCTGGGTCGTTCCGGGGTCGCTGTGGGTGAGTCTGGGGTCGGTTATGCCGCCGGTGACGCGGTGGCGGCGGCGACGTATCTGGTTTCGGGTGGGTCGTTGTGACGGCGCCGGTGTGGTTGGCGTCGCCGCCGGAGGTGCATTCGGCGTTGCTAAGTGCTGGTCCGGGGCCGGGTTCGTTGCAGGCGGCCGCGGCAGGGTGGAGCGCGTTAAGTGCCGAGTACGCCGCTGTGGCGCAAGAGTTGAGCGCGGTGGTGGCCGCGGTAGGGGCCGGGGTGTGGCAGGGTCCTAGTGCTGAGTTGTTTGTGGCCGCCTATGTGCCGTATGTGGCGTGGTTGGTGCAGGCCAGTGCGGATAGCGCGGCGGCGGCCGGTGAGCATGAGGCCGCGGCGGCTGGCTATGTTTGTGCGTTGGCGGCGATGCCGACGTTGCCGGAGTTGGCGGTCAACCACCTCACGCATGCGGTGTTGGTGGCGACGAATTTCTTTGGGATCAACACGATCCCGATCGCGCTCAACGAGGCCGACTATGTGCGGATGTGGGTCCAGGCGGCCACCGCGATGAGCGCCTATGAGGCGGTAGTGGGTGCCGCGCTGGTAGCCACACCACACACCGGCCCGGCACCGATCATCGTCAAACCCGGCGCCAATGAAGCCAGCAACGCCGTGGCCGCCGCAACCATAACCCCATTCCCATTCGGAGAATTAGCGAAGTTTTTGGAAATGGCTGCGCAAGCATTTACAGAGGTCGGCGAATTGATAATGAAGAGCGCCGAAGCCTGGGCTGTGGGATTCGTCGAGCTGATCACGGGTCTGGTAAATTTCGAGCCTTGGCTCGTCCTTACCGGGATGATCGATATGTTTTTCGCCACGGTAGGTTTTGCTTTAGGCGTATTTGTTCTGGTTCCGCTATTAGAATTCGCGGTTGTCTTGGAACTGGCGATACTCAGTATTGGTTGGATTATTTCGAATATTTTTGGCGCTATTCCGGTTTTGGCGGGTCCGTTGTTGGGGGCGTTGGCTGCTGCGGTGGTGCCGGGTGTGGCTGGTGTGACGGGGTTGGCGGGGTTGGCGGCTGTGCCGGCGGTGGGTGCGGCTGCTGCGCCGGCGGCGTTGGTGGGCAGTGTGGCGCCGGTGTCGGGTGGTGTGGTGTCGCCGCAGGCGCGGTTGGTGTCGGCGGTGGAGCCGGCTGCGGCGAGCACGTCGGGGTCGGTGCTGGCTTCTGATCGGGGTGCTGGGGCGTTGGGGTTTGTTGGGACGGCTGGCAAGGAGTCGGTTGGGCAGCCGGCGGGGTTGACGGTGTTGGCCGATGAGTTTGGTGATGGTGCGCGGGTGCCGATGCTGCCGGGCAGCTGGGGGCCGGATTTGGTCGGTGTGGCCGGTGATGGGGGGTTGGTGACGGTTTGACGATCTGACGGCGAGTAATTGGTGGTCCGAATTGGAAGGAATTGTGATGAGTTTGTTGGATGCCCATATTCCGCAGTTGATCGCTTCGCATACGGCGTTTGCCGCTAAGGCGGGGTTGATGCGGCATACGATCGGTCAGGCCGAGCAGCAGGCGATGTCGGCGCAGGCGTTTCATCAGGGAGAGTCCGCGGCGGCGTTTCAGGGTGCGCATGCCCGGTTTGTGGCCGCGGCCGCCAAGGTCAATACCTTGCTGGATATCGCGCAAGCCAATTTGGGTGAGGCCGCGGGCACGTATGTGGCCGCCGATGCCGCCGCCGCGTCCAGCTACACCGGGTTTTAAAAAAAGTCGCTGCTCGGAATGAAAAGGGGTTTGTGATGTCGCAGATTATGTACAACTATCCGGCGATGATGGCTCATGCCGGGGACATGGCCGGTTATGCGGGCACGCTGCAGAGCTTGGGGGCCGATATCGCCAGTGAGCAGGCCGTGCTGTCCAGTGCTTGGCAGGGTGATACCGGGATCACGTATCAGGGCTGGCAGACCCAGTGGAACCAGGCCCTAGAGGATCTGGTGCGGGCCTATCAGTCGATGTCTGGCACCCATGAGTCCAACACCCTGGCGATGTTGGCTCGTGATGGGGCCGAAGCCGCCAAGTGGGGCGGCTAGCACACGGCGCGGGTGTGGTCGGCGACGCCGGGATGATCGGTGGGTTTGATGGGCCCTGTCAAGGGACATGGGGAACTGCCCAGTGGCGGTCATGAGAACTGCCCGCTGGCGGCCACGAGATCTGCCTGCTGGCGGCCACCAGACGTGGCTGGGGGTTAGGTCAAGGCGTTCACCCCCTTGCCGGCCATGGCTTGGGTAAGTCGGATGCTGTCGCCACTGGTCTGGCAGACGTGGGCGTGGTGCAGGAGCCGGTCGACGGTGGCGGTGGCCAGTGTCTTGGGCATCAACTCGTCGAATCCTGCCGGGTGAAGATTGCTTGATAGTGCGATGGAGCGTTTCTCGTAAGCGGCGTCGACAAGCCGGTAGAGCCCTTCGGCGGCGTCGGTGCCGACCGGCAGCAGGCCGATGTCATCAACCGCGACCAGATCGGCACGCAGGATACGGCTGATGGCTTTGGTGACGGTGTCGTCGGCGCGGTGCCGGCGCACCAGGGCGCCGAGTTGTTCGAGGCTAAACCACGCGACGTGGAGCCCGGTTTCGACGGCTTGTTGGCCGAGGGCTTCGAGCAGGAACGTCTTGCCGGTGCCCGACGGCCCGCAGACCACCAGGTTTTCGCGTCGGTGGATCCATTCCAGGGTGCGCAACGCGGCCTGGGTGGGTGCGGGGATGGACGACAGTGCGGGGTCCCACGCGGCGAAGGTCTTACCGGTGGGAAAACCGGCCCGCGTGCGGCGGATGGCCAGCGCGGAGCGGTCTCGCCCGTTGACCTCTTCGGTCAGAAGCGCTTTGAGCACCTCGGCAGGGTCCCAGCGTTGCGCCTTGGCGGTGGCCAGCAGCTCGGGTGCGGCGTTGCGGATGTAAGGCAGCCGCATCCGCTTGAGCAGCCGCATCAGCTCGTCGTCTAGCGGTGGTGGTGGCGGTGTTGTTGTGCTCATGGCTGGCTCCGGTCCCCGTCGAGCAGCGCGGCGATGCGCTGCGCGATGTGGGTGGCCAACCCTGCGGTCTTGTCGACGCCGCGGTAGCTGCTGAAGAACCGGTCGAAGTCGGCGTGGGTGTGCTCGTCAGCGTCGGCGAGCCAGCTGGCGAGCTCGCCGATCAGCCACGCCCACTGGAACAGTTCTGCGGCGGCCACGCCGACCAGTTGGTCGGGATCGTCGGCGCCGCAGGTGTTGAGCAGGATCGATGTGGTCTTAAAGGAGATGTCGAGGTAGGCCATCGTTAGTTGGCCTCCTGCTCACCGAGCTTCGCCCAGCCACCGGTGCCTTGGGCCAGGCTGTTGTACTCGCCCGCGTGGGCGGGCTGCGAGGCGCTGTGGTGGTCGGGGTCGCCGGCCTGATGGGCCACGATGGCGGCCAGATCGCCGTGGCCGAACCGGCCCGCGGTCGCGGCTTGGCCCAAGGCGCGGTCCACGCTGCCCCGATCGTGCAGTGCGGCCAAATCGACCGCCCCGGCCATCTTGGCCCGAATCCGCGAGCATCCCGCGGCGGCGGCCTCGGTCAACCACAATGCTGCCCCGTCACCGAGAGCCAAAAACTGCGCCTCAGCAACAGTTTTCGCGCGTGGTGTTCGGCCCAGCGGCCCCTTGGGCCGGGGTGGGAAATGCGCGTCATCCACCCGCGGGTTACCCGGCGTGGTGCGCTGGTGGCGGGCGACTTCGACTGGGCCGGCATGGCCGAGGTGCACGACCACTACCTGCTGGTCGTGGGCCCGCACCCACACCGTCTGCCCGCACAAGGTGTGCGGCACCGAATACGACCCGTGCTCAAAGGTGATCATCGCGGTGTTGGGCGGCACCGTGCGGGTCACCCCGAACGCCGCGGTGTAGGGATGGGCGGGTAACGGGTGTAACCGGGCGCGTTCCTCGGCCAGCATCTCCGCCGGGATGCGCCGCGTGACCCGATGCGGGCGATTGTTGACCTGCTGGCAAAACGTCGCGCACGCCGCTTGCAGCTCGGCGAAACTGTGGTATTCCGGTAGCAGGTTGGCCTCACAGGGCACCAGATCGGCCTTGGCGATCTTGACCGCGTTTTCCGAGCCGCCCTTGCTGGCCGGATCGGCCGGCACGCAGGTGGCGATCGTGAGCCCGTAATGGCGGGCGAAGTCCAGCATCTTGGCGTTGCGCACCGGTATCCCCGCGACATGCTCGCTGGTCACGGTCTTCTCGTTATCGGTCAACGCGTAGGTGGGCACCCCACCGAAGACGCGTAGCGTTGTATCGATCGCGGCCATCACCGATGGCAGTGTCTTATCCAAAAGCGCCAGCACCACCCTAAACCGGCACCACGCCAGCCACGCGCAAAACAATTGCGTGCCAACACCTCTCACGCGCGGGCCATCCCCGAAGTCGTACTGAAACCACATCCCCGGCTCGGTGATCCACGGACGGTGCACCCGCCGTCGCCCCGCCCGATACGCTGCCTTGACCTCGGCGACCGCCCGCCGTGTCGTACGCTGCGAACCCGCATACCCCAACGCGACCAGCTTCTCGTGGGCGACATCGCCGCGGACCTTGCCCCGCGAGCGGTCGACCCACTCCTCGAGCTTGTCCAGATACGGATCCACCAGCATCTCCCGCCGCGCCGCGCGCCCGGGCGTCAACTCGCCCCGCTCCCGCGCGGCCACATACTCGGCGACCGTGTGATGCGAGCACCCCGCCAGTTCCGCCGCATCACGCAACGAACCGGTCAAATCGTAGGCTTCCAGAATTTCCATGATCTCCTCGGCAGACTTCACTTCACCCCTCCTCGGGAGCTGAACAACGGTTGGCACCGTTCAGCGCACCCGAGGAGGGGCCCCCGCACCTCGCAGGCACGCGGGACGAACAAATCAACTGGGCAGATCTCGTGACCGCCAGCGGGCAGTTTTCATGACCGCCAGCGGGCACTTATATGGCCATCACTGGGCAGTCTGACGTGGCCGCCGACAGGGCCCTCATCCGAATGCCGTTGCGCTGTTGGTGGATCCGGTAGCCGATGTGGTCGGCGAGGAGCTTGGTGTGTGGCTGGCGGCCCCGCTGCCGGCGGTGGTGCGTGGCCAGTTGCGCAGGCGCGAGGGTGTGAGGAATCTGCGGCGTCGTCGTCTACGCCTGGGTAATCGTAGCTATTTACAACAGTTGATAAGAGCAAAAATCCGGGAGATGGGTGTGTGAGGCGCCTAAGGAAGGAGTGTGGGTGGTGACGCTGAGAGTGGTTCCTGAGGGTTTGGCGGCCGCCAGTGCGGCGGTGGAGGCGTTGACCGCACGGCTGGCCGCCGCACATTGATTCCGCTAGCGGGTGATCCGATGTCCTCGCACCGCACGGTCGAGTTCGGTGTCCTGGGCACGTATCTGGTTTCGGGTGGGTCGTTGTGACGGCGCCGGTGTGGTTGGCGTCGCCGCCGGAGGTGCATTCGGCGTTGCTAAGTGCTGGTCCGGGGCCGGGTTCGTTGCAGGCGGCCGCGGCAGGGTGGAGCGCGTTAAGTGCCGAGTACGCCGCTGTGGCGCAAGAGTTGAGCGCGGTGGTGGCCGCGGTAGGGGCCGGGGTGTGGCAGGGTCCTAGTGCTGAGTTGTTTGTGGCCGCCTATGTGCCGTATGTGGCGTGGTTGGTGCAGGCCAGTGCGGATAGCGCGGCGGCGGCCGGTGAGCATGAGGCCGCGGCGGCTGGCTATGTTTGTGCGTTGGCGGCGATGCCGACGTTGCCGGAGTTGGCGGTCAACCACCTCACGCATGCGGTGTTGGTGGCGACGAATTTCTTTGGGATCAACACGATCCCGATCGCGCTCAACGAGGCCGACTATGTGCGGATGTGGGTCCAGGCGGCCACCGTGATGAGCGCCTATGAGGCGGTGGTGGGTGCCGCGCTGGTGGCCACACCACACACCGGCCCGGCACCGGTCATCGTCAAACCCGGCGCCAATGAAGCCAGCAACGCCGTGGCCGCCGCAACCATAACCCCATTCCCATGGCACGAAATTGTACAGTTTTTAGAAGAAACGTTCGCAGCATATGACCAGTATCTGTCCGCTTTGCTTTCCGAACTCCCTGCGGTGGCTTGGGTTTGGTTCCAGCTCTTTGTGGATATCCTGGGTTTCAACATTATTGGGTTCATTATTACGTTGGCATCCAATGCTCAACTATTGACAGAGTTCGCTATCAATGCTTCTTATGTTGCGGTCGGATTATTGTATGCCATTGCGGGCGTTATAGACATAGTTGTCGAGTGGGTTATTGGGAATCTGTTTGGTGTTGTTCCCCTTTTGGGGGGGCCGTTGTTGGGGGCGTTGGCCGCTGCTGTGGTTCCGGGTGTAGCTGGGTTGGCCGGGGTGGCGGGATTGGCCGCTCTGCCGGCGGTGGGTGCGGCTGCTGGCGCGCCGGCGGCGTTGGTGGGCAGTGTGGCGCCGGTGTCGGGTGGTGTGGTGTCGCCGCAGGCGCGGTTGGTGTCGGCGGTGGAGCCGGCTCCCGCGAGCACGTCGGTGTCGGTGCTGGCTTCTGATCGGGGTGCTGGGGCGTTGGGGTTTGTTGGGACGGCTGGCAAGGAGTCGGTTGGGCAGCCGGCGGGGTTGACGGTGTTGGCCGATGAGTTTGGTGATGGTGCGCCGGTGCCGATGCTGCCGCGCAGCTGGGGGCCGGATTTGGTCGGTGTGGCCGGTGATGGGGGGTTGGTGTCAGTTTGACGATCTGACGGCCGTGAACTCGACCAAATTTTGGATCGAAAGAGTGTCTAAAAATCATTGCCCGGAATATTTGAAAGGGATTCGTGGTGTCGCAGAGTATGTACAGCTACCCGGCGATGACGGCCAATGTCGGAGACATGGCCGGTTATACGGGCACGACGCAGAGCTTGGGGGCCGATATCGCCAGTGAGCGCACCGCGCCGTCGCGTGCTTGCCAAGGTGATCTCGGGATGAGTCATCAGGACTGGCAGGCCCAGTGGAATCAGGCCATGGAGGCTCTCGCGCGGGCCTACCGTCGGTGCCGGCGAGCACTACGCCAGATCGGGGTGCTGGAAAGGCCGGTAGGCGATTCGTCAGACTGCGGAACGATTAGGGTGGGGTCGTTCCGGGGTCGGTGGCTGGACCCGCGCCATGCGGGTCCAGCCACGGCCGCCGACGCCGGAGACTAAACGCGCGTGGTGGAAATGTCAGCACCAATGTCGTCGCGCAGCGCAACGCACAACTGACCACGTTGACATCCGTCCTGGCATCCTGAACGCGGGCTCGAGTGCTAACCCGGCACGTTGGCGGCGATGTTCGTCATCACGATGTCGGAGACCGATTCCGGGAAGCCGCAGAAGGTCACTTCCAACAGGGCCGCCGATAGGACCCGGTAGTCGCGACCGCAATCGCCGGCCCGGATGTGTAGGGAATTGCCGCCGGCGGTCCACCTACTGACGAACAGCCAGCCTGCCGGACTTGCCGCGCAGTCGTGGACGGTGACCGCCAGGGTGTCGAAGGCACGCCGGGCGGTGCCGGCATCCCGATAGGCGGCGGCCGCCTCGGAGATCAGACTGCCATCTGGCCGGTCCTGGAAGGTGGTCTTGTGAAACGCTTCGATCTCAGAGCCAAAGACTGCCGTCTCGGCATAGATGAACCGGCATTCTCGTGGTATGGGTTGGGCGAAATCGTCGACGTCGACGGGATACGTCGTGTCCATCGTGGGGATGATCGTCAGGTCATCGCCGGAGCCGGTGATAGCTTGCATCCGTGACTGATCCAACAGGATCGTAGCGACGTCAAGCATGCCCTGTCGGTCACCGCCAAAAGTCGCCGAAGCCGTGCCGCCCACCACCCGGGTGCACGCCGCAATCAGTAGTGTCGCGCCACATAACAGCAGCGGCCGCGTCAATCCCACCATCTGCCACCCTTCTGCTTCGAAGGTACCCGGGCGAACCTGCAGCAGACACCCCTGGCGGCCAGCCGACGATGTGAGGTCGAATACGGTTGCCGGGTGAGTGTTTTCGCAACGGCCACCGGGATCGGATCGTGGCCGGGCACCGCCGCGCGAGAGGCCGCGCAGGTCGTGGTCGGGGAGTTGGCGGGTGCATTGGCCTATCTCACCGAGCTGCCCGCCAGGGGCGTCGGCGCCGACATGCTGGGGCGAGCCGGCGGACTGCTGGTCGACGTGGCGATTGACACCGTGCCTCGTGGCTACCGCATCGCTGCTCGACCCGGCGCGGTGACACGGCGGGCCGCGAGCCTCCTCGACGAGGATATGGATGCCTTAGAAGAGGCCTGGGAGACCGCGGGCCTGCGTGGCTGTGGGCGGGCGGTGAAGGTGCAGGCGCCCGGGCCAGTCACATTGGTCGCGGGGTTGGAGCTGGCCAACGGTCACCGGGCGATCACCGACCCCGGAGCCGTGCGTGACCTGGCCGCCTCGCTGGCCGAAGGCGTTGCCGCGCATCGCGCGGCGCTGGCGCGTCGACTCGACACACCGGTGGTGGTGCAGTTCGACGAGCCGTCGTTGCCGGCGGCGTTGGGCGGCCGGCTGACCGGGGTGACCGCGTTGAGCCCGGTTGCCCCGCTCGACGAGACGGTGGCCGAAGCGCTGCTCGACACTTGCATCGCGGCTGTCGACGCGGACGTAGCGCTACACAGCTGCAGTCCGGATTTGCCGTGGGATCTGCTGCAGCGCAGCAGAATTAGTGCGGTATCGGTGGATGCGAGCACACTGCAGGCTGCGGATTTGGATGCTGTCGCGGCATTTGTCGAGTCGGGCCGAACCGTCGTGCTGGGCCTGGTCCCGGTGACCGCCCCGGAGCGAGCACCTTCGATGGAAGAGGTCGCTGCTGCGGCGGTCGCGGTCACCGATCGGCTCGGCGTTCCTCGCTCGGCGCTACGCGATCGACTCGGCGTCAGCCCGGCGTGTGGTCTGGCCAATGCGACGGGGCAGTGGGCCCGCACCGCGGTCGGGCTTGCCCGTGATGTCGCTGAGGCGTTCGCGCGGGACCCAGAGGCCATCTGAGGGAAGAGCCCCCTCGGCTAGCCTGCCAGAGTGAGCTCCCCAGACGCCGATCAGACCGCTCCCGAGGTGTTGCGGCAGTGGCAGGCACTGGCCGAGGAGGTGCGTGAGCACCAGTTCCGTTATTACGTGCGGGACGCGCCGATCATCAGCGACGCGGAATTCGACGAGCTGCTGCGCCGTCTGGAAGCCCTCGAGGAGCAGCATCCCGAGCTGCGCACGCCCGATTCGCCGACCCAGCTGGTCGGCGGTGCCGGCTTCGCCACGGATTTCGAGCCCGTCGACCATCTCGAACGAATGCTCAGCCTCGACAACGCGTTCACCGCCGACGAACTCGCCGCCTGGGCCGGCCGCATCCATGCCGAGGTCGGAGACGCCGCACATTACCTGTGTGAGCTCAAGATCGACGGCGTCGCGCTGTCTTTGGTCTACCGCGAGGGACGGCTGACCCGGGCCTCCACCCGCGGCGACGGGCGCACCGGCGAGGACGTCACCCTGAACGCCCGGACCATCGCCGACGTTCCCGAACGGCTCACCCCCGGCGACGACTACCCGGTGCCCGAGGTCCTCGAGGTCCGCGGCGAGGTCTTCTTCCGGCTGGACGACTTCCAGGCGCTCAACGCCAGCCTCGTCGAGGAGGGCAAGGCGCCGTTCGCCAACCCCCGCAACAGCGCGGCGGGATCGCTGCGCCAGAAAGACCCGGCGGTCACCGCGCGCCGCCGGCTGCGGATGATCTGCCACGGGCTGGGCCACGTGGAGGGCTTTCGCCCGGCCACCCTGCATCAGGCATACCTGGCGTTGCGGGCATGGGGACTGCCGGTTTCCGAACACACCACCCTGGCAACCGACCTGGCCGGTGTGCGCGAGCGCATCGACTACTGGGGCGAGCACCGCCACGAGGTGGACCACGAAATCGACGGCGTGGTGGTCAAAGTCGACGAGGTGGCGTTGCAGCGCAGGCTGGGTTCCACGTCGCGGGCGCCGCGCTGGGCCATCGCCTACAAGTACCCGCCCGAGGAAGCGCAGACCAAGCTGCTCGACATCCGGGTGAACGTCGGCCGCACCGGGCGGATCACGCCGTTTGCGTTCATGACGCCGGTGAAGGTGGCCGGGTCGACGGTGGGACAGGCCACCCTGCACAACGCCTCGGAGATCAAGCGCAAGGGCGTGCTGATCGGCGACACCGTGGTGATCCGCAAGGCCGGCGACGTGATCCCCGAGGTGCTGGGACCCGTCGTCGAACTGCGCGATGGCTCCGAACGCGAATTCATCATGCCCACCACCTGCCCGGAGTGCGGTTCGCCGTTGGCGCCGGAGAAGGAAGGCGACGCCGACATCCGTTGCCCCAACGCCCGCGGCTGCCCGGGGCAACTGCGGGAGCGGGTTTTCCACGTCGCCAGCCGCAACGGCCTAGACATCGAGGTGCTCGGTTACGAGGCGGGTGTGGCGCTCTTGCAGGCGAAGGTGATCGCCGACGAGGGCGACTTGTTCGCGCTGACCGAGCAGGACTTGCTGCGCACCGACCTGTTCCGCACCAAGGCGGGCGAATTGTCGGCCAACGGCAAACGGCTGCTGGCCAACCTCGATAAGGCCAAGGCGGCACCGCTGTGGCGGGTGCTGGTGGCGTTGTCCATCCGCCATGTCGGGCCGACGGCGGCCCGCGCCCTGGCCACCGAGTTCGGCAGCCTTGACGCCATCGCCGCAGCGTCCACCGACCAGCTGGCTGCGGTCGAGGGGGTGGGGCCGACCATTGCCGCCGCGGTCACCGAGTGGTTCGACGTCGACTGGCACCGCGAGATCGTCGACAAGTGGCGGGCCGCCGGGGTGCGAATGGTCGACGAGCGTGACGAGAGTGTGCCACGCACGCTGGCCGGGCTGACCATCGTGGTCACCGGCTCGCTGACCGGTTTCTCCCGCGACGACGCCAAGGAGGCGATCGTGGCCCGCGGCGGCAAGGCCGCCGGCTCGGTGTCGAAGAAGACCAACTATGTCGTCGCCGGCGACTCGCCGGGATCCAAATACGACAAGGCGGTGGAGTTGGGGGTGCCGATTCTGGACGAGGATGGGTTCCGGAGACTGCTGGCCGACGGACCCGCGTCACGAACGTAACGGCACTGCGAATCTCCGCGCGGTTTTTCGCAGTGGCGTTACGCTCGGCGAACCTTGGTTGCCAACGAACCGCTCAGCGCAGCATCGTCGCCACGATGCCGGCTAGATAACCCAACCGCGCCACCTCCGACGGGCGAAATTCCGGGCCTGGCCTGCCCAGCACCACAGCGGTGTGCGTGTCACCCAATGGAGCCGCGACCATGGTGGTATCCATATCGCGCCAGGCTTGCGGCACCCAGTCGGCGCCGCCGTCCAGCGCCGCGGCCCGCTCGATCGGCAGCCAGGGCGCCGAATTGGCCCGGGTCTCCGGCGCACCTGGGCTGCCGGCCAGACGGTGCAGCTCCCCGCCGGAACTGCGCAACACCGTGCACCAGCTCACCCGGAGCACCCGGGGGGCCTCGTTGACCAGAACCTGGAGCCGTGCGGTCGCGCCCTCAGCCGCGGCCACATGATCGAGCAGTTCCAGCTCGCGGTGGGCTTCCAACAGGCCGGTGTGCGGGCGGACGCTGTCTACCCGGACGCCGTTCAGCGCCTCGGCAGCAGTGATCAGCGTGTCGGGCATCGCGCCCGGGGGCAGTTCGACCACCAGGTCGTCGATCGCATAGCCGTTGCCGCGCTCGACCACGTCGAGCGAGAGGATGTCGGCGCCCACCGAGCCGAGCGCGACCGCCAGCGACCCAAGGCTGCCCGGCCGGTCGGCCAGCTCGATACGCAATAGATACGAACGCACGGCCAACACTGTGGCACAACGATGTATCCACGGCGTTTCGGCAGCCGGCGTCGGCCGTCCGGCCACCCATTAGGCTTTGCGGTCGTGTCCCAGATCTCCCGCGACGAGGTTGCCCACCTCGCCAGGCTTGCCCGGCTGGCATTGACCGAAACCGAGCTGGACAGTTTCGCCGGCCAACTCGACGCCATCCTGACCCACGTCAGCCAGATCCAGGCCGTCGACGTCACCGGTGTGCAGGCCACCGACAATCCGCTCAAGGACGTCAACGTCACCCGCCCGGACGAGACCGTGCCGTGCCTGACCCAGCGTCAGGTGCTCGACCAGGCGCCCGATGCCGTCGACGGCCGCTTCGCCGTCCCGCAGATCCTGGGGGATGAACAGTGACGGACATCATCCGATCCGACGCCGCGACGCTGGCCGCCAAGATCGCCATCAAGGAGGTGTCGTCGGCCGAGATCACCCGGGCCTGCCTGGATCAGATCGAGGCGACCGACGAGACGTACCACGCCTTCCTGCATGTGGCGGCCGATGAGGCGCTGGCGGCGGCGGCCGCCGTCGACAAGCAGGTGGCCGCTGGAGAACCCTTGCCGTCGGCGCTGGCCGGGGTGCCGCTGGCGCTCAAGGACGTCTTCACCACCAGCGACATGCCCACCACCTGCGGGTCAAAAATCCTGGAGGGCTGGCGATCTCCCTACGACGCCACGCTGACCGCGCGGTTGCGCGCCGCGGGGATTCCGATCCTGGGCAAGACCAACATGGACGAGTTCGCGATGGGCTCGTCGACGGAGAACTCCGCTTACGGTCCCACCCGCAACCCGTGGAATCTCGACCGGGTACCCGGCGGTTCCGGTGGCGGCAGCGCGGCGGCGCTGGCCGCGTTCCAGGCGCCGTTGGCCATCGGATCCGACACCGGGGGGTCGATCCGCCAGCCGGCCGCGCTGACCGCGACCGTCGGCGTCAAACCCACCTACGGCACGGTGTCGCGCTATGGGCTGGTGGCCTGCGCGTCCTCGCTGGATCAGGGCGGCCCGTGTGCGCGCACCGTCTTGGACACCGCGCTGTTGCATCAGGTGATCGCCGGCCACGACCCGCGCGACTCCACGTCGGTCGACGCCGAGGTGGCCGACGTGGTGGGCGCCGCTAGGGCCGGCGCGGTCGGGGATCTGCGTGGCGTGCGGGTCGGCGTGGTTCGACAGCTGCACGGCGGCGAGGGCTACCAGCCGGGCGTGCTGGCCTCCTTCGAGGCTGCCGTGGAGCAGCTAACCGCGCTGGGCGCTGAGGTCAGCGAGGTCGACTGCCCGCACTTCGACCATGCCCTGGCCGCCTATTACCTGATTCTGCCCTCGGAGGTGTCGAGCAATCTGGCGCGCTTCGACGCGATGCGCTACGGGCTGCGGGTCGGCGACGACGGCACCCGCAGCGCCGAGGAGGTGATGGCGATGACCCGGGCCGCCGGTTTCGGGCCCGAGGTCAAGCGGCGCATCATGATCGGCACCTACGCGTTGTCGGCCGGCTATTACGACGCCTATTACAACCAGGCGCAGAAGGTGCGCACGCTGATCGCCCGGGATCTCGACGCGGCGTATCGGTCCGTCGACGTGCTGGTGTCGCCCACGACCCCGACCACCGCGTTCCGGCTGGGTGAGAAGGTGGACGATCCGCTGGCGATGTACTTGTTCGACCTGTGCACGCTGCCGCTGAACTTGGCCGGCCACTGCGGCATGTCTGTGCCGTCGGGGCTCTCCCCGGACGACGGGTTGCCGGTTGGCCTGCAGATCATGGCGCCGGCATTGGCCGACGACCGGCTCTACCGGGTGGGGGCGGCTTATGAGGCCGCCCGCGGCCCGCTACTGAGCGCCATTTAGCGGCGAGCAGACACAGACTCGCATCCGGCGCCCCTCGCCCGTGCGATTCTGTGTCTGCTCGCGCCAGGTCGGCGGCCGCGAGGCAAGATGAGGGTATGCGGATTGGAGTTCTTACCGGAGGCGGCGACTGTCCCGGCCTTAACGCCGTCATCCGTGCGGTGGTGCGTACCTGCCACGCCCGATACGGCTCGTCGGTGGTCGGATTTCAGAACGGCTTTCGCGGGCTGCTGGAGAACCGCCGTGTTCAACTGCACAACGACGACCGCAATGACCGGCTGCTGGCCAAGGGCGGCACGATGCTGGGCACGGCCCGGGTGCACCCCGACAAACTGCGGGCGGGGCTGCCCCAAATCATGCAGACCTTGGACGACAACGGGATCGACGTCCTGATCCCGATCGGCGGTGAGGGTACGCTGACCGCCGCGAGTTGGCTCTCCGAAGAGAATGTGCCGGTGGTCGGGGTGCCAAAGACGATCGACAACGACATCGACTGCACCGATGTGACCTTCGGCCATGACACCGCGTTGACCGTGGCCACCGAGGCCATCGACCGGCTGCACAGCACCGCCGAATCCCACGAGCGGGTGATGCTGGTAGAGGTGATGGGCCGCCACGCCGGATGGATCGCGCTGAACGCCGGGCTGGCCTCCGGTGCTCACATGACCCTGATTCCTGAGCAGCCGTTCGACATCGAAGAGGTGTGCCGACTGGTCAAAGGCCGTTTCCAGCGGGGGGACTCGCACTTCATCTGCGTGGTCGCCGAAGGCGCCAAACCGGCTCCGGGGACGATCATGCTGCGCGAGGGTGGTCTCGACGAGTTCGGGCACGAGCGTTTCACAGGTGTAGCGGCGCAGCTGGCGGTCGAGGTCGAGAAGCGCATCAACAAGGATGTCCGGGTGACGGTGTTGGGCCACATCCAGCGGGGTGGTACGCCGACCGCCTACGACCGAGTGCTGGCCACCCGATTCGGGGTGAACGCCGCCGACGCCGCCCATGCGGGCGAGTACGGCCAGATGGTGACGTTGCGCGGCCAGGACATCGGTCGGGTTCCGCTGGCGGATGCGGTTCGCCAACTCAAACTGGTGCCGCAGAGCCGCTACGACGACGCCGCCGCCTTCTTCGGTTGACGTCGGGTGCTCAAACTAGGATCGCGGCTATGACTGTTGCTGCCGGGGCAGCCAAGGCCGCAGGGGCTGAACTGCTCGATTACGACGAGGTCGTCGCGCGCTTCCAGCCGGTACTCGGCCTCGAGGTGCACGTCGAGCTGTCCACTGCGACCAAGATGTTCTGTGGCTGCACCACCACATTCGGCGGCGAGCCAAACACCCAGGTGTGTCCGGTATGCCTGGGCCTGCCCGGTTCGCTGCCGGTGCTCAACCGGGCCGCCGTGGAGTCGGCGATCCGCATCGGGCTGGCGCTGAACTGCGAGATCGTACCCTGGTGTCGCTTCGCCCGGAAGAACTACTTCTACCCTGACATGCCCAAGAACTACCAGATCTCACAGTACGACGAGCCGATCGCCATCAACGGCTACCTGGACGCGCCTTTGGAAGACGGCACCACTTGGCGGGTGGAGATTGAGCGAGCTCACATGGAAGAAGACACCGGCAAGCTCACCCACATCGGCAGCGAGACGGGCCGGATCCACGGTGCCACCGGTTCGCTGATCGACTACAACCGTGCCGGCGTGCCGCTCATCGAGATCGTCACCAAACCCATCGTGGGCGCCGGTGCCCGGGCGCCGCAGATCGCCCGGTCCTATGTGACGGCGTTGCGGGATCTGCTGCGCGCATTAGATGTATCTGATGTCCGGATGGACCAGGGTTCGATGCGCTGTGACGCCAACGTGTCGCTGAAGCCGGCCGGGACGACCGAATTCGGCACCCGGACCGAGACCAAGAACGTCAACTCGCTGAAGAGCGTCGAAGTCGCCGTCCGCTACGAAATGCAGCGCCAGGGCGCTATTTTGGCGTCTGGTGGTCGGATCACCCAGGAAACCAGACACTTTCACGAGGCCGGTTACACCAGCGCGGGCCGCACCAAGGAGACTGCCGAGGACTATCGGTACTTCCCGGAGCCGGATTTGGAGCCTGTCGCGCCCAGTCGCGAGCTGGTCGAGCGACTACGCCAGACGATCCCCGAATTGCCGTGGTTGAGCCGCAGGAGGATTCAGCAGGAGTGGGGTGTTTCCGACGAGGTGATGCGCGATCTGGTCAACGCCGGCGCCGTCGAATTGGTTGCTGCCACCGTCGAGCACGGCGCGTCCAGCGAGGCGGCGCGCGCCTGGTGGGGAAACTTCCTGGCGCAAAAGGCCAACGAGGCCGGCATCGGGCTGGACGAACTGGCCATCACTCCTGCCCAGGTCGCAGCCGTGGTGGCATTGGTCGATGAGGGCAAGCTGTCCAACAGCTTGGCCCGCCAAGTCGTGGAGGGTGTGCTGGCCGGTGAAGGTGAGCCCGAACAGGTGATGACTGCGAGAGGGTTGGCGTTGGTCCGCGACGACTCGTTGACCCAGGCCGCCGTCGACGAGGCTCTGGCCGCCAATCCTGATGTGGCGGAAAAGATTCGCGGCGGCAAGGTGGCCGCGGCCGGTGCGATTGTCGGTGCGGTGATGAAGGCGACTCGCGGACAGGCCGATGCGGCCCGAGTGCGCGAACTCGTTCTAGAGGCCTGCGGGCAGGGTTAGTTGCCGTCCGCGGGTAGCGGTTCATCACCGTCAGGGGAGTTGCGACGATACACGTTGAGTGTCCCGATGGTGGCCGCGCGGTCGTACGCATGGCGGAATTCAGGAAGGGCTATCGTGGCGGCGTCGACAGATTGCTCGGTGGTGACCAAGTAGTCGGGTTTGGCCGACAGCCACCGCGAAAATTCGCCGCGTCGGACCGTTTCGTCGGCCCTGGAATCCAGGAGCCCCAGGTAGTCGACCATATTGGCGCGGCCGAAAGAGCCAGCGGCACTGATCTGCGTTGCGGCAACAGCGGGGTGTGCGGTTGCTGTGTCGTGGTCGATCCACTCGGCGATCTCTTGGTAGTGACTGCGAATCTCGTTCCACTGTGCGAGCTGCGGGTCGCGTTTCGCAGCCGCACCGGGTCCTATCCGGGCCCCTGATACCAATCCGGCTGCGGTAATCGCCACCGCAAGGGGCGTCGCAACGCGATCACCTCGCCACACTCCCGCGCCCGACGCAACACCCCTACCGGCCATCACCCATAGTGTCCATGGCCCGCAGTACCACAAATCGTTGTCAGGCATGTGTAGCAGTAATCCACATTCGAGTATGCCTATGACAGCGACGACAGTGAGCATCGGGAGCGCGTGTCGGCCGGGTTGAGAAGCCGCGGCGCGACCGTGGTGACTTCCCACGCCAGCGAGGCTGGCCGGGACCCAATCAGGTTTAGATTCCGTGCCCAGATCGTCGCCGATTTGGGGCCGTGACGGCGGCCTCACCGGTCGACGTGATGGCGGTAGCGGCGATTCGCCGACTGAACGCTCGGAAAGAGTGTCAGAAGACGTTGCGCGGATTCATGATGGTGATGTGATCGATGAGTCGTTCGACGAGTTGATGGGGATGCTGGACCACCCGGTGTTTGTGGTGACAACCCAGGCCGATGGTCACCCCGCGGGTTGTCTGGTCAGCTTCGCTACCCAAACGAGCATGCAGCCCCCGAGTTTTATGGTCGGCCTGCCGAGGAGCACCGGCACCTCCGAGGTGGCGAGCCGATCCGAGCACCTCGCCGTGCACGTGCTTTCGCGGCGGCAGCATGTGCTCGCCGAACTGTTCGGCAGCCAAACGGAGGAGGAGGTCAACAAGTTCGCCCGTTGCTCGTGGCGCGCTGGCCCCTGTGGAATGCCGATTCTCGACGACGCGGCCGCCTGGTTCATCGGTAGGACGGCCAGTCGCAGCGATGTCGGGGATTATGTGGCTTACCTGTTGGAGCCCGTGAGCGTGTGGGCTCCGGAGTGCTCGGAAGATCTGCTCTACCTCTCCGACCTCGACTTTGATGTCGACGACATCGACCCTGGCAAGGAAGCCTCACCCCGGTTCTACGAGCGTGAACGGGGCGACGAGACACGCCGATACGGCGTCGTAAGGTTCACGCTCGACGTGCCCTAACCGGGTCAGGTCTTGTCGTCGTTGTTGCGCGGGAAGCCGCCACCCTGCGGGAACAGCGGGAACACCACATCGTCGAGCTTCTCGGCGTCGCCGGCGGTCTTGTTGACGGTGGCTCCCCAGACGTTGCCGTCCGGCGACATCCGTAATGCCCACGCATGCGCATGAGTGTCTTTGCGGACAACGTCGGGTTCTCCGGTGACCGCACCGGTCGACGGCGCGAGCCGGACCGCCACCGTCAGTTTGGTATTAATCAGGTTGACCAGCACGGTGCCGTCCATCGCGGCACACCCGGCCACGCCGGGCTTGTCCGGCCAGGTCCATACCGTAGAGACCTCCGAGTTCTTGGTGATGCGCTGCAATCGGTCCGCCGTTGGCGTGCGGTCGGCGACATATAGCGAGCCGTCGACCGGATCGATGCACAAGCCGCCGCCGGAGCCGATGCCAGACAGCGCCGTCGTCGGCGGCGTCTGGCCGATGGTGGTGGGCTGTTCGATACGCAGGACCTTACCGGCCAACGATTGGGGATCGGCGGCCAACGCCGGGTCGCCAGCATCCCCGGTCATCACGACCAGCGTTGTGGGACTGGTGAAGATCAGCGCCCCGGTGTTACCGGCAGCACCTTTGGGGATGCCGGTCAGGATGTCCTTGGGGATGTCGCCGTCGGCCACTCGCACCACCCGGTTGTCGGTGGGCGTGCTGATGTAGGCGTACATCAGCCGGTCTTGCGAGTAGGTGGGCGACAGCACAATGTCCATCAAGCCACCGTCACCGGCAGGATCCACGGGGATGACCGTCTTTACCTTCGGCTCGGCGCTGATAGAGATCTCCTCGACGGCACCGGTGATGCGCTCGGCGACCAGTGCGGTCTTGCTGTCGATGCCCATGATCAAGCCGCTGGTGCTCTCAAGGCAGCCTTGCATCACGCCCGGCGCCGGACATTCCTTGGGAAAGGGAACCGGCGGCAGCGGCGGCGGGGGGGGAGGTGTCGAGCTGGGTTGGGGCCGCAGCTCCGGTTCGGTGGTGAACGGCTGAGATTGAGCGTCGTTGAACCGTGCGCAGCCGCTCGATACCAGCACTGCCGCGCACAGCGCGGCGAGTCCGG
Source organism: Mycobacterium canetti CIPT 140010059 (assembly GCF_000253375.1). NCBI lineage: Bacteria > Bacillati > Actinomycetota > Actinomycetes > Mycobacteriales > Mycobacteriaceae > Mycobacterium > Mycobacterium canetti. The sequence goes on along the minus strand of NC_015848.1, from coordinate 3,424,566 downwards.
ATCGAACCAACCGCATTGTCCACATGACCGACAGGCTACGGACATTGTGGGCATCGCCGCCACCTGCCGGGGTGCGCACTGTCGGCATGGCGGCCCAATTGGGGCCTTTTGGTGGGCTGGTCAGGGTCAATGTGCGGATTGTCTGGCGAAAGCGCCGCTCAAATCCCCAATTCGGCACTAAATGGCCTTACCCTGACACGAGTGACCAGTTCGAATGACTCACATTGGCAGCGGCCGGATGATTCGCCTGGGCCAATGCCTGGACGGCCTGTCTCGGCAAGCCTGGTCGACCCCGAGGATGACCTGACGCCGGCCAGATATGCCGGGGACTTTGGCAGTGGAACCACCACCGTTATCCCGCCCTATGATGCCGCTAGCTCTGGTGTCGGCAACTCCGGGTACAGCCTGATCGAAGCTGCGGAGCCGTTGCCCTACGTCCAGCCGCAGCCGGGCCGGCAGGTACCGGCGGGATCTGCCGGAATCGACATGGACGACGACGAGCGGGTACGCGCCGCAGGTCGGCGCGGCACCCAGAATCTCGGGCTGCTGATATTGCGGGTCGGTCTGGGCGCGGTCCTTATCGCCCATGGGCTGCAGAAATTGTTCGGCTGGTGGGACGGCCAGGGTCTGGCCGGATTCCAGAACTCGCTGTCCGACATTGGTTACCAGCACGCCGAGATCCTCGCTTATGTGAGCGCTGGCGGCGAGATCGTCGCCGGAGTGCTGCTGGTGTTGGGTTTGTTTACTCCGCTGGCGGCCGCGGGCGCGCTGGCCTTCTTGATCAACGGCCTGCTCGCCGGCATCTCGGCACAGCATTCGCGGCCCGTCGCGTACTTCCTGCAGGACGGGCATGAATACCAGATCACCCTGGTCGTGATGGCGGTCGCCGTTATCTTGAGTGGTCCCGGCCGCTACGGTCTGGACGCGGCCCGCGGCTGGGCTCATCGGCCATTTATCGGATCGTTTGTAGCGCTGTTGGGTGGCATCGCGGCGGGTATTGCCGTATGGGTGCTGCTCAACGGGGTAAATCCGCTGGCCTGAACGCTGTCATCGGTACGGGTTGGGGACCCGTCCTGAGCTGGCTTCGGTCAGTTGCGGCAGCGTCGCAAAGGTCACCGCGGGCAATCGCAGCTCGGTACCGTCCTTGAGCGTTGCGCGCGCCCAGGACCCGCGGTGGAACCGCAGCCCGTCGATGTCGTCCCAGCGCACCGCGCGGCTGCCGACCAGCGTCCGCACGGTCACGCCCCGCTCGTCGGCGAGCGTGCGGAGCCGACTGATCGATGCCGACAACGCCACCGGAATGACTAACAGCGGGGCGCTCACCGGCCAGATCAGTACCGGCACCAGCAGACCCAGGGTCAGGAATCCCACGGCGAAGTGCGCCATCGGCGACACCTTGATCACGACCGGCGATGTGGTGGCCACCCCAGCATCATCTCACCGCTTGGTGGGCGTCGAGTTCGCGAGCGTAACGCCACCGCGAAAATTCGCATGGGATTTCGCAGTGCCGTCACGCTCGCGGATCAAGACTGACACCGCGGATTTGACTGCTGAGCTGTGTGAAGGCTACCGTCGGACACTATGGACAAGGCCGGAAAGCCCGGGATGCTCGTAGTAATTGGTCGGCGCGTTGGTGCCTGACTAGCCCAAGCGAGCACCAACGCGACCCTCGTGCAGCAGCTGAGCTGGCGAGGGTTTTTTCTTGTCCACCAACGAGACTTCCAGAGCAATAGAGGATCACACAACAGTGAGCGCACCAACCAAGCCACACTCACCGACATTCAAGCCAGAGCCACACAGCGCGGCGAATGAGCCAAAGCACCCGGCGGCTCGTCCGAAACATGTTGCACCGCAGCAGCTTACCGGTGCACAGGCGGTCATCTGGTCCCTGGAGGAACTCGGCGTCGACGTCATTTTCGGGATTCCGGGCGGTGCGGTGCTGCCGGTGTATGACCCGCTGTTCGACTCGAAAAAGCTGCGCCACGTGCTGGTCCGCCACGAACAGGGCGCCGGGCATGCCGCCAGCGGCTACGCGCACGTCACCGGCCGGGTGGGCGTGTGCATGGCAACGTCGGGTCCCGGAGCGACCAACCTGGTGACCCCGCTGGCCGACGCGCAGATGGACTCGATCCCGGTGGTCGCTATCACCGGTCAGGTCGGGCGGGGGCTGATCGGCACCGACGCCTTCCAGGAGGCCGACATCTCGGGCATCACGATGCCGATCACCAAGCACAACTTTCTGGTCCGCTCCGGTGACGACATTCCGCGGGTGCTGGCCGAGGCCTTCCACATCGCGGCCTCCGGCCGTCCGGGCGCGGTGCTGGTCGACATCCCCAAGGACGTGCTGCAGGGCCAGTGCACGTTCAGCTGGCCGCCGCGGATGGAGCTGCCCGGCTACAAGCCCAACACCAAACCGCACAGCCGGCAGGTCCGCGAGGCCGCCAAGCTGATCGCGGCCGCGCGCAAGCCGGTGCTGTATGTCGGCGGCGGCGTCATCCGCGGTGAGGCCACCGAGCAGCTCCGGGAGCTGGCCGAGCTGACCGGCATCCCGGTGGTCACCACGCTGATGGCCCGCGGCGCGTTTCCCGACAGCCACCGGCAAAACCTCGGCATGCCCGGCATGCACGGCACGGTGGCCGCCGTGGCGGCGCTGCAGCGCAGCGACCTGCTGATCGCGCTGGGTACCCGCTTCGACGACCGGGTGACCGGCAAGCTCGACTCGTTCGCGCCGGAAGCCAAGGTCATCCACGCCGACATCGACCCGGCCGAGATCGGCAAGAACCGCCACGCCGACGTGCCCATCGTCGGTGACGTCAAGGCCGTCATCACCGAACTGATCGCGATGCTGCGCCACCACCACATTCCCGGCACCATCGAGATGGCCGACTGGTGGGCATACCTGAACGGCGTGCGCAAGACCTATCCGCTGAGCTATGGGCCGCAGAGCGACGGCAGCCTGAGCCCGGAATACGTGATCGAAAAGCTCGGCGAGATCGCCGGGCCGGACGCCGTCTACGTCGCCGGCGTCGGCCAGCACCAGATGTGGGCCGCGCAGTTCATCAGATACGAAAAGCCGCGCAGCTGGCTGAACTCCGGCGGTCTGGGCACCATGGGGTTTGCCATCCCGGCGGCCATGGGCGCCAAGATCGCCCTCCCCGGCACCGAGGTCTGGGCGATCGACGGCGACGGTTGCTTCCAGATGACCAACCAGGAGCTGGCCACCTGCGCGGTCGAGGGCATACCGGTCAAGGTGGCGCTGATCAACAACGGCAACCTGGGCATGGTGCGGCAGTGGCAGAGCCTGTTCTATGCCGAGCGGTACTCGCAGACCGACCTGGCCACTCATTCGCACCGCATCCCCGACTTCGTGAAACTGGCCGAGGCCTTGGGGTGTGTGGGGTTGCGGTGCGAGCGGGAAGAGGACGTCGTCGACGTCATCAACCAGGCGCGGGCGATCAACGACTGCCCGGTGGTGATCGACTTCATCGTCGGTGCCGACGCGCAAGTGTGGCCGATGGTGGCCGCGGGCACCAGCAATGACGAGATCCAGGCCGCCCGCGGCATTCGCCCCCTGTTCGACGACATCACCGAAGGCCACGCCTGATGAGCCCGAAGACGCACACGTTGTCGGTGTTGGTCGAAGACAAGCCCGGCGTGCTGGCGCGGGTGGCGGCGCTGTTCTCCCGGCGCGGTTTCAACATCGAGTCGTTGGCGGTGGGTGCCACCGAGTGCAAGGACAGGTCACGGATGACCATCGTGGTCTCCGCCGAGGACACTCCGCTCGAGCAGATCACCAAGCAGCTCAACAAGCTGATCAACGTCATCAAGATTGTCGAGCAGGACGACGAGCACTCGGTGTCACGGGAATTGGCGCTCATCAAGGTCCAAGCCGACGCCGGCAGCCGCAGCCAAGTGATCGAAGCGGTGAATCTGTTTCGCGCCAACGTGATTGACGTATCCCCGGAGTCATTGACCGTCGAGGCCACCGGTAACCGCGGCAAGTTAGAGGCCCTGCTGCGGGTGTTGGAGCCGTTCGGTATTCGCGAAATCGCCCAATCCGGAATGGTGTCGCTGTCCCGCGGTCCGCGCGGCATCGGCACCGCCAAGTAGCTAGCAGGTAAGGAGAGATTCAGCGGTGGCACTAGAGATGTTCTACGACGACGACGCAGACCTGTCGATCATTCAGGGCCGCAAGGTTGGTGTGATCGGCTACGGCAGCCAGGGGCACGCGCACTCGCTAAGCCTGCGCGACTCGGGTGTGCAGGTGCGCGTCGGGCTGAAGCAGGGTTCGCGGTCGCGGCCCAAGGTAGAAGAGCAGGGCCTGGACGTCGACACTCCCGCCGAGGTCGCCAAATGGGCCGATGTGGTCATGGTGTTGGCCCCCGACACCGCCCAGGCCGAGATCTTCGCAGGAGACATCGAACCCAACCTCAAGCCCGGTGACGCGCTGTTCTTCGGTCACGGACTCAACGTTCACTTCGGCTTGATCAAGCCGCCCGCCGACGTCGCCGTCGCGATGGTCGCCCCGAAGGGACCGGGTCATTTGGTGCGCCGCCAGTTCGTCGACGGCAAGGGTGTGCCGTGTTTGGTTGCGGTAGAGCAGGATCCGCGAGGCGACGGCTTGGCGCTGGCGCTGTCGTATGCCAAAGCGATCGGCGGCACCCGGGCCGGCGTCATCAAGACGACGTTCAAAGACGAGACCGAAACCGACCTGTTCGGTGAGCAAACGGTGTTGTGCGGCGGCACCGAGGAATTGGTCAAGGCCGGGTTCGAGGTCATGGTCGAAGCCGGCTACCCCGCGGAATTGGCCTACTTCGAGGTGCTGCACGAGCTGAAGCTGATCGTCGACTTGATGTACGAGGGTGGCCTGGCGCGGATGTACTACTCGGTGTCGGACACCGCGGAATTCGGCGGCTACCTCTCAGGCCCGCGCGTCATCGATGCCGGCACCAAGGAGCGGATGCGCGACATCCTGCGGGAGATCCAGGACGGTAGCTTTGTCCACAAGCTGGTCGCCGACGTCGAGGGCGGCAACAAACAGCTCGAAGAGTTGCGCCGGCAAAACGCCGAGCACCCCATCGAGGTCGTCGGCAAGAAACTCCGCGACCTGATGAGCTGGGTGGACCGCCCGATCACCGAGACGGCCTAGCTCCTAGGCCGTCTCGACACTGCAGTGATCGTGACCGGCAACCGCCGTGTGCCACGGGGCAGGTCCGCCCCGTTGTGTCACCGGCGTCGCTGCCTTCATCGGGGCTTCATCTGGCGCCGTTAGCGTCGCCTTCGTAACCACGACGACGACAAGAAGGGATGAAGCGATGAGGGTGCTCGTCACCAAACCCGATGGTACTCAGGTGGAAGTGCACCTGGATCAGGGCTTTCGCTTCCTGGGCACGGAGACCGTGGATAACGACTGACAACGGCCACATGCCACAGCGGCGATTGGCTGTGATCGAGTCGCGAACTCATGCCCGACGAGTCGCCGCGGGCAGCGAAACGAGCCGGTGCGCGCGGTCGAATAAGGCACGTTCAGCCAGGCGTGCACAGGTCAGCGCTGCCACCGCGGTGGCGGCGAGCAGCAGGTACATCACCACGATTTGGTAGCGGATCGCGGTCAGCGGGTCGACCCCGGCCAGGATAAGTCCGGACATCGCACCCGGAAGGCTAATCAGCCCAACGACTTTCGTGGAGTCGATCGCGGGTATCAGCGCAGTGCGCAAGGCGGATCGTTGGTGCGGCAAGAACGCTTCGCGTGCGGACTGGCCGAGACACAGCCGCGCCAGCAGCTCGGTCACTCGACCTTCTGGCAGGTCCGGGCGTCCGACGCGAACCTCATTGAGCACCGCATCGGTAAGCACCACGGGAGCCTGCGCAACCAGGCCGACCCGCCGACGTAACACGAGCACATCCAGATCGGTGAGCGGCACACCGTCAAGCCAGACTTTTCCGGACGTCGGATCGATGAGCCGGTTCAGCAACCGCAGCAGCGTGGTCTTTCCCGATCCACTGGCGCCCCGCACCGCACTGCAGCGGCCAGCGGGAAAATGCGCGCTGACCTGCCGCAGCACCGTCGCCTCGTCGCGCACCACGCTGACCCGTTCGAGCAGGAAACCACGCACCGCCATCAGGATGCATCAGCCACACCAGCCCTTATGCGGTTGCATCGGGATTATGACGACTGCAGGTTGGTGGCATCCATCGCCGGGCGCAGCGCCCGCGCCAGGGTGACCGCGTCGTCGACGGCCCAGTAATGCATGTAGAACAGGCGGGGCTCTTCGGTCAGCCCATGGTTGTGCAGTTCCACGATCGTGATGTTGCCGGCACGCATTGCCCGGATGACCTCCTGAACCTCGGGGGCGATCAGGATGAAATCGCCGTTGATCGCTGCGCGACCGCGGCCCACCGGCTGAAAATTGATCACCGTCGTCAGGTTCAGCGACACTGCGGGCAGCACGTGCCCGTCCTCGATGATGGTGTCTTTGCGGGGGATGCTGTACTTCAACAGCCCACCATCTTGGGTTCCCTTGCGGCCCAACGCCTGGTCGACGCCGGCGACGTCGATGTCGACCGGTGGTTGCCGTGCCGGCGGTGGGGTAGGCGGGCCGATCGTTGTGGCATCCAACGCCGCCTTGAGTCCTTGGGCCAGTCGGGCGGCATCACCCATGCCGTGAATGTGGGTCCACCACACCGGCGGGTCTTGCTGCAGCAGATGCTTGTGCAGTGCGGTCTGGGCGATACCATGCGCCTGCAACGCATCGGTGACCTTGGGCAACTCCTCCTCGGTGATCACGAGGTCGCCCATCAGCAGCGTTTCGTTGTTGTCGTATCGGGCGAATGCCGCGTACCCGCCCAACGACAGCCCCGGTTTGATGTCCACACCGTAGGACGTGATGTGAAGGTCATTGCGCGGCAGGTTGATCCGATACGCGGTGTTGTTGTCTCCGAGCTTGCCGCTACGTCCCAGCGCGTCGGCCACCGGCTTCCAGTCGGTATCGGTGGTGGTCACCGCCGAACGAGCTTTGCCGGCGTGGCCGCTGCCCGCTCCACCCTTGGAGCCCGAACTGCACGCCGCCAGTATCACCGCCGCCGCGGTGGTGATCGCGACGATTCTCCCAGCATGTTTGGCGCCCGCCATGCGCGTTCCCTCCATCCGTTGCATCCACGGCGTGGATGGCAGTTCGGTTAGCCATGGTCTATCGGGTGAATATGAAACCACGATGAAGCTCGATCGCACCGATCCGGGCACGGCCAGACGTCCTCATCGCCGCCCTGGGCGCGTATCTGCTGGCCGCCGCGGCTCTTCGACCCGTGGAACGCATGCGCATCCGCGCCGCGGGCATCAGCGCCACCGACCCACATGCCCGTCTGCCATTGCCACTGGCTCGAGACGAAATCCGGTATCTTGGAACAAGATTCAACTACCTTCTGCAGCGGCTGCAAGACGCGCTCGAGCGAGAACGTCAATTCGTCAGCGATGCGGGCCACGAACTTCGCACCCCCCTTAGCCTCCTGACCACCGAACTCGAACTCGCCCTGCGGCGTCCACGAAGCATCCCCGAACTGCTCGCCGCAATCCGCTCGGCTCTCGCGGAAACCACCGACACCGCGCGCACCACCGGCGGCACCGGGCTTGGACTGGCCATCGTCGACACCCTCAGCCAACGCAACCACGCCAGCATCACCGCCCGAAACCGCGCCGCAAGCGGTGCCGAAATCTCCCTCCGGCTTGCTCTTGGCTGAGCTTAAGCCAAGACGGCTGGTGGAGAACCGCCCCAGCGTGCTGTCACCGGCTAGCCTTATAGACATGCGAGTCACCCGCGTCACCATCGACCCCGACGTGATGGGAGGCATGCCATGCATCCGGGGCTTGCGCATCCCAGTGGCGACTGTGGTCGCGATGGTCGCGGACCAAATGACATCCACCGAGATTCTCGCCGAACTTCCTGAGCTTGAGGAAGCAGACGTCACCGAGGCCCTGCGATACGCAGCCGTGGGTTCCCAATGAAATCCCTTCAGTTCGCACGAACCCGCGGGCAAGGGGTAGACACTACCTCCTCGCCGAACGCCTCACCGCGACAACGAACCCCCGCCATTCTGATGCACACCGTGCACCCGTGATTGAGCACCGTGCCGACGTTCCGGTTGTCGCCGCTGCCGCCTGGCGCGCCTCCGAATAGTCGATGATCGCAAGCTTCGTTATGGCCTCAGCTCATGGCCCAAAGGGGGCATGCGGGTGATGCCGAACTCGGTGCGCAACAGCGTTCGAGCGGCATACCAGCCGCACATGCCGTGCACGCCGGCGCCGGGCGGAGTCGCCGCAGAACACAGGTACACCTTGGGAATCGGTGTGCGCCAGGGATTCAACCGCGGGGTGGGGCCGGCGATCGCGCGCCAGGTCGAGTTGGCGCCGACCGTGATGTCACCGCCGACGTAGTTGGCGTTGTGGTCGGCCATCCGCGCGGCGGGCACGGCGCGGGCCGCCACCACGATGTCACGGAAGCCGGGGGCGAACCGCTCGAGGACGCTGGTTACGGTCTCGGTCGCGTCGAGCGTGGACCCCGACGGCACGTGGGCATAGGTCCAGAACGGACGGCGGCCGGTTTCGTCGATGCGGCCGGGGTCGGCGACGTGCGGACACGCGGCCAGCACCATCGGCCAGTCGGCGTGGCGTCCCGCCGCGACGTCTGCCTCGGCGCGCGCCATCTGGTCACGGGTGCCGCCGAGATGCAGGGTCGCAGCCCGCCGCAGCCGCGGATCCGACCACGGGATCTCGTCGCTGAGCACGAAGTCCACCTTGGCGATGCCAGCGCGAAATCGATAGCGGCGCAATGCTTTGGCATACCGATGTGGAAGCTTGTCGCGGTAAACCCGCAGCAGGGCGGTGGGTGCGGTGTCGAAGACGACCACACCGCTTTGCGGTTCGGTGATCTCGACACCGGCCGCGAGCCGACCACCATGCGCGCGTAGATCGGCGATCAGCGCGTCGGCTATCGCCTGGGTGCCGCCCACCGGAATCGGCCAGCCGACCGAATGGGCCAGCGTTGCCAGCATCAGTCCGGCGCCGGCCGACACCAGTGACGGCAACGGTGAAATCGCGTGGGCGGCAACGCCGGTGAACAACGCGCGGGCATCCTCGCCCGCCAGCGACCGCCAGGCAGGGGTGCCCTGGGCCAGCATCCGCAGCCCGAGACGCAGGACCGGGCCCAGTGCAGTAGGCAAAGACCGCTTGTCGGAGAGCATGAACTCCACGACCGTCTCCGAGTGCGCCACCAACGGGCCCAGCAGGCGCCGCCAGGACGCGCCGTCGTCCAGCTTGGCGCAGGTGTGCGCCAGATCGTGATAGGCGATCGCCGCGGGCCGCCCGGGTAGCGGGTTGGCGTAGGCGATGTCGGGCACGGTCAGCGTCACTCCGCGCGCGGGTAGGTCGAATTCGGCGAAAAACGGCGACGCCAAAGCAAGCGGATGCACCGCGGAGCACACGTCGTGTAAAACTTCGGGAAATTCGAAGTCGGCCGCGCTGCGGGCGCCGCCGCCGAAGGTCGCCTGGGCCTCGACGACCTGCACGTTCAGGCCCGCGCGGGCGCAGATGACGGCCGTGGCGAGCCCGTTGGGTCCGCTGCCGACGACGGTGACGTCCACTCGTCAATTACAGCCGATACGCTATCGGCGTGAGCCTGCCTGTTGTGTTGATCGCCGACAAACTTGCCCCATCAACGGTTGCCGCCTTGGGAGATCAGGTCGAGGTGCGCTGGGTTGACGGTCCGGACCGAGACAAGCTGCTGGCCGCGGTGCCCGAAGCGGACGCGCTGCTGGTGCGATCGGCCACCACGGTTGACGCCGAGGTGCTGGCCGCCGCCCCCAAGCTCAAGATCGTCGCGCGCGCCGGCGTCGGGCTGGACAACGTCGACGTGGACGCCGCGACGGCCCGCGGCGTGCTGGTGGTCAACGCCCCGACGTCGAACATCCACAGCGCCGCGGAGCATGCGCTGGCGCTGCTGCTGGCCGCCTCACGCCAGATTCCGGCGGCCGACGCGTCGCTGCGCGAGCACACCTGGAAGCGTTCGTCGTTTTCCGGTACCGAGATCTTCGGCAAAACCGTCGGCGTGGTGGGTCTGGGCCGCATCGGGCAGTTGGTCGCCCAGCGGATCGCTGCGTTCGGCGCTTACGTCGTCGCCTATGACCCGTACGTTTCGCCGGCCCGCGCGGCGCAGCTGGGCATCGAACTGCTGTCCCTGGACGACCTGCTGGCCCGCGCCGATTTCATCTCGGTGCACCTACCGAAAACACCGGAGACGGCGGGACTGATCGACAAGGAGGCGCTGGCGAAGACCAAGCCGGGCGTCATCATCGTCAACGCCGCGCGCGGCGGCCTGGTGGACGAGGCGGCACTGGCCGACGCGATCACCGGCGGCCACGTGCGGGCGGCCGGTCTGGACGTGTTCGCCACCGAACCGTGCACCGACAGCCCGCTGTTCGAGCTGGCACAGGTGGTGGTCACACCGCATCTGGGTGCGTCCACCGCGGAGGCGCAGGACCGGGCGGGCACCGACGTCGCCGAGAGCGTGCGGCTGGCCCTGGCAGGGGAATTCGTGCCCGACGCGGTCAACGTCGGCGGCGGAGTGGTCAACGAGGAGGTGGCGCCCTGGCTGGATCTGGTGCGTAAGCTCGGCGTGCTGGCGGGTGTGTTGTCCGACGAACTGCCGGTGTCGTTGTCGGTGCAGGTGCGCGGTGAGCTGGCCGCCGAAGAGGTTGAGGTGCTGCGCCTTTCGGCGCTGCGCGGCCTGTTCTCGGCGGTGATCGAGGATGCGGTGACATTTGTCAACGCACCGGCATTGGCCGCCGAACGTGGCGTCACCGCCGAGATCTGTAAGGCCTCGGAAAGCCCCAACCACCGCAGCGTCGTCGACGTTCGCGCGGTCGGCGCGGACGGTTCGGTGGTGACCGTCTCGGGCACGCTGTATGGCCCACAGCTGTCGCAGAAGATCGTGCAGATCAACGGCCGCCACTTTGATCTGCGCGCCCAGGGGATCAACCTGATCATCCACTACGTCGACCGGCCGGGAGCGCTGGGCAAGATCGGCACGTTGCTGGGGACGGCCGGGGTGAATATCCAGGCCGCGCAGCTCTCCGAAGACGCCGAAGGCCCGGGCGCGACGATTCTGCTGCGGCTGGACCAAGACGTGCCCGACGACGTGCGGACGGCGATCGCGGCGGCGGTGGACGCCTACAAGCTCGAGGTTGTCGATCTGTCGTGAGCCCTTCCACGCCGATGAAACTCGCGATCATCGCCGGTGACGGGATCGGGCCCGAGGTAACCGCCGAGGCGGTCAAAGTGCTCGACGCGGTTGTGCCGGGCGTCCAGAAAACCAGCTATGACCTGGGTGCGCGGCGCTTTCATGCCACCGGCGAGGTGCTGCCGGACTCGGTGGTGGCCGAGCTGCGCAACCACGACGCGATCCTGCTCGGGGCGATCGGTGACCCGTCGGTGCCAAGCGGCGTCTTGGAGCGCGGTCTGTTGCTGCGACTGCGCTTCGAGCTGGATCACCACATCAACCTGCGTCCGGCCCGGCTGTATCCGGGGGTGGCCAGCCCGCTGTCCGGCAATCCCGGCATCGACTTCGTGGTGGTGCGCGAGGGCACCGAGGGACCCTACGCCGGCAACGGCGGGGCGATTCGCGTCGGCACGCCCAACGAGGTGGCCACCGAAGTCAGCGTGAACACCGCGTTCGGTGTGCGGCGTGTGGTTGCCGACGCGTTCGAGCGGGCTCGACGGCGTCGCAAGCATCTGACATTGGTGCACAAAACCAACGTGTTGACCTTCGCCGGGGGATTGTGGTTGCGGACCGTCGACGAGGTCGGCGAATGCTACCCGGACGTCGAGGTGGCCTACCAGCACGTCGACGCCGCCACCATCCACATGATCACCGACCCGGGTCGCTTCGACGTGATCGTCACCGACAACCTGTTCGGCGACATCATCACCGATCTGGCCGCGGCGGTATGTGGCGGTATCGGCTTGGCGGCCAGTGGGAATATCGACGCGACCCGGGCCAACCCGTCGATGTTCGAGCCGGTGCATGGCAGCGCGCCGGACATCGCCGGTCAGGGCATCGCCGACCCGACGGCGGCGATCATGTCGGTGGCGTTATTGCTGTCCCACCTTGGCGAACACGACGCGGCTGCCCGGGTGGACCGGGCCGTCGAGGCCCATTTGGCCACGCGTGGCAGCGAACGGCTTGCCACCAGCGATGTCGGCGAACGGATTGCCGCCGCGCTCTAGTCTCCAAGCCGGGTGGGAGCAGCCGAACCGGCACCAGCGGCACCGCGGCCAGCGGGAACACACCGCATAAGGCCCATGCCGTCGGGTAGGCCGCCGTGGTGATCAAACTACCGAACAGTGGGGGTCCGGCGGCCGCCATCAGCCGCTGCGTAGTGTTCTGGATGCCCAGCGCCCGGCCACTCCAGTACGGTCCGGCGTACTCGGTGATCGCGGTGGCTTCTAGCCCGTTGTCCAGAACGGCGATCACCGAGATGGCGATCATGAGCAGCACGTCATATCTCGAGCCCTCGTTATCGACCGCCGCGAGCAGAAACAACGTCGCCGCGGCGGCAGCGGCGATCAGGCGGACGGGACGCATGCGTGACCCGACATGGTCCGACCAGCGGCCGACCGCGACCCGGCCCAGCGCCCCCAGCAGCTGCGATATGGTCACCAAGACACCGGCCTGCGCGACCGACCAGCCGTGGTGGTTGATCAGCCAGACCAACATGAACGTCACGGTCACCGTCTGCGGCATCATCAGCAACGCCGACGCCGCGTGTATCCGCCACAGGATCGACGATCCCCGATAAGGGCTGGCCAGCTCCTGTTCGGAGGCTTTCGTGCGGGATTTTCGCGGTGGGTCGACGATACCGAGCACGCTGGCCACCGCGGCCAACGTGCACACGACGGCGGGAAACATCAGCCCTGCGTGCACCCCGCGTTCGGCCAGTTCGGGTATCACCAACGCGCCGGAGGCGATGCCCAAAGGTTGTGCGGTCTGGCGGATTCCCATGGCCAGACCGCGTTGCTGGGGCGGGAACCAACCCGAGACCAGCCGCCCGCCGGCGCTGTTGCAACCACCGGCGGCCATGCCGCCGAGAAACAGGAAGACACCGATCCACAGCAGCGAATGAACCGATGCCGCGGCGTAGGCGGCCGCGGCGGTCAGCGCCGAGCCCACGGCCATCACCATCCGTTCGCCGACGTGATCGAGCAGATAGCCCCAGGCGAACATCGTGACCACCAGGCCCCAGCTGGGCATCGACGCCAACAGACCCGCGTGAGATAGCGGGGTTCCGCGCGCATTTTCCAGCCGGGGGATCAAGAACGCGACACCGTTGATGAAGAGAAACGAGCTTGCGGTCACCCCCAGCGAGACGATCATGATCGCCCAGCGCGCACCCACCCCAGTCGGATCTCGCGACATCCACCCATGCTGGCACAGTCACCCGGCACGGGGCCCGATGGTGAGGGCCCGCAGCGCCCGGCAGGGTCTGATTGCCGGGCTCCTCATCGGGCCGTGCCGGCCCGAATCGTCGCCCGGCAGGGTCTGATTGCCGGGCTCCTCATCGGGCCGTGCCGGCCCGAATCGTCGCCCGGCAGGGTCTGATTGCCGGGCTCCTCATCGGGCCGTGCCGGCCCGAATCGTCGCCCGGCAGGGTCTGATTGCCGGGCTCCTCATCGGGCCGTGCCGGCCCGAATCGTCGCCCGGCAGGGTCTGATTGCCGGGCTCCTCATCGGGCCGTGCCGGCCCGAATCGTCGCCCGGCAGGGTCTGATTGCCGGGCTCCTCATCGGGCCGTGCCGGCCCGAATCGTCGCCCGGCAGGGCCCGGCTAAGCTCATCCAAATGCGTATCGGTCGAATCGCCAGCCCGGACGGTGTCGCTTTTGCCAGCATCGACGGCGAGCTGGGCGAGCCGAGTGAGATGACGGCCCGCGAGATCGCCGAGCACCCGTTCGGTACGCCGACCTTCACCGGACGCTCCTGGCCGCTGGCCGACGTTCGCCTGCTGGCTCCGATACTGGCGAGCAAGGTGGTCTGTGTCGGGAAGAACTATGCCGATCACATCGCCGAAATGGGTGGCCGGCCGCCGGCAGACCCGGTGATATTCCTCAAGCCCAACACCGCGATCATCGGTCCGAATACGCCAATTCGATTGCCCGCCAACGCATCACCGGTGCACTTCGAGGGTGAGCTGGCGATCGTGATCGGCCGGGCGTGCAAGGATGTCCCGGCCGCCCAGGCCGTCGACAATATCCTCGGCTACACCATCGGCAATGACGTGTCGGCCCGCGATCAGCAGCAATCCGACGGCCAGTGGACGCGAGCCAAGGGGCACGACACCTTCTGCCCGGTCGGGCCGTGGATCGTCACCGACCTCGCTCCCTTTGACCCGGCCGATCTCGAGCTGCGCACCGTCGTCAACGGCGACGTCAAACAGCACGCCCGCACCTCGCTGATGATCCATGACATCGGCGCCATCGTGGAATGGATCTCGGCGATAATGACCTTGCTGCCAGGTGATCTCATCCTCACCGGCACACCCGCGGGAGTCGGTCCCATCGAGGACGGCGACACCGTCTCGATCACCATCGAGGGAATCGGCACCCTCACCAATCCCGTAGTCCGCAAAGGAAAGCCGTGACCGCCACGGAAACAGTCCGGGTCCGATTCTGCCCTTCACCCACCGGAACTCCGCACGTCGGTCTGGTCCGCACCGCGCTGTTCAACTGGGCCTACGCCCGGCACACCGGTGGCACCTTCGTGTTCCGCATCGAGGACACCGACGCCCAACGCGACAGCGAGGAAAGCTATCTGGCGCTGCTGGACGCGCTGCGCTGGCTTGGCCTGGATTGGGATGAGGGGCCCGAGGTGGGTGGGCCGTACGGGCCGTACCGGCAGTCGCAGCGCGCCGAAATCTACCGTGACGTGCTCGCCCGACTGCTCGCCGCGGGCGAGGCCTACCACGCTTTCTCCACACCCGAGGAAGTGGAGGCCCGTCATGTCGCGGCCGGGCGCAATCCCAAGCTGGGTTACGACAATTTCGATCGTCACTTGACCGACGCGCAGCGTGCGGCGTACCTGGCGGAGGGCCGCCAGCCGGTGGTGCGGCTGCGGATGCCCGATGACGACCTCGCTTGGAATGACCTGGTGCGCGGGCCCGTGACGTTCGCGGCTGGCTCCGTACCCGACTTCGCGTTGACCCGAGCCAGCGGTGATCCGTTATACACCTTGGTCAACCCGTGCGACGACGCGCTGATGAAGATCACCCATGTGTTGCGTGGCGAGGACCTGCTGCCGTCGACGCCGCGCCAGCTGGCGCTGCATCAGGCGTTGATCCGGATCGGGGTAGCTGAGCGGATTCCAAAATTCGCGCACCTCCCAACGGTCTTGGGGGAGGGCACCAAGAAGCTCTCGAAGCGCGACCCGCAGTCGAACCTGTTTGCCCACCGCGACCGCGGGTTCATCCCCGAAGGCCTGCTGAACTACCTCGCGTTGCTCGGCTGGTCCATCGCCGACGACCACGACCTGTTCGGTCTCGACGAGATGGTGGCCGCGTTCGACGTTGCCGACGTCAACTCCAGCCCGGCCCGGTTCGACCAGAAGAAGGCCGACGCGCTGAACGCCGAGCACATCCGGATGCTCGACGTGGGCGACTTCACGGTCAGGCTGCGCGACCATCTGGATACCCACGGCCATCACATCGCGTTGGATGAGGCGGCATTCGCCGCCGCCGCCGAGTTGGTGCAGACCCGCATCGTGGTGCTCGGTGACGCGTGGGAGCTGTTGAAGTTCTTCAACGACGATCAGTATGTGATCGATCCCAAGGCCGCGGCCAAGGAGCTAGGCCCAGACGGGGCCGCGGTGCTCGACGCGGCCCTGGCCGCGCTGACAGGTGTGACGGACTGGACGGCACCCCTGATCGAGGCGGCCCTTAAGGACGCCTTGATCGAAGGTTTGGCGCTCAAACCCCGCAAGGCGTTCAGCCCCATCCGGGTGGCCGCCACCGGCACGACCGTCAGCCCGCCGTTGTTTGAATCGCTGGAGCTGCTCGGTCGTGACCGCAGCATGCAGCGGCTGCGCGCGGCGCGCCAGCTGGTCGGGCACGCGTGAGCCTTGTGTGGCGAATCTTTGGTAGTCTGCACGTCGGCCCATAACAGCTGGCGGCAGCAGTTTTAGGCAGCCCATGGGGTATGGTGTAATTGGCAACACAGCTGATTCTGGTTCAGCCATTCTAGGTTCGAGTCCTGGTACCCCAGCACAAGGCGTGAGCTATGCTGGCAGCTCGGATCGGTTCCGGCCCCGTCGTCTAGCGGCCTAGGACGCCGCCCTCTCACGGCGGTAGCGTGGGTTCGAATCCCATCGGGGCTACAACTGCCGAGCAGACGCAAAATCGCCCAATTTCGTCTCGAAATGGGCGATTTTGCGTCTGCTCGCCGGGCAGCTACGGGGCGGTCGAGCCACCCACCGACATGTGTGGCAGCCCCAGCTTGCGGTGATCCCACGAGCGGGTCCGACGGGCCACGATGCGCACACCGACCCGCTTGTTCATCATCTGGTCGACCATGGGTTTGCACTCGTCGGTGTAGGGGCCGGTGTAGCGTTCCCACACGCTGACCCCGACGCGGTGCAGCGCCTCGGGCTCCTCGACGATCTCGGCAACGCCCTCGAACGACACGCCGCGCAGCGTGTCGTAGGTGTCGCCGTCTTCAAGCAGGAAGCTCACCCGCGGATCCCGTCGGAGGTTGACGGCCTTCTGCGACTTGGCCTTGGTCTCCAGCCAGATTTCGCCGTCGATCACGGCATACCACATCGCCGTCAAGTGCGGCTGGCCGTCGGGTCCGATGGTGGCCAGCGTTCCGGTGCGGCTCGAGTTGACGAAGTCGGCGATTTCAGCCTCGGACATGACGATGTCGGCGCGCTGTTTGGTTCCCATGGCGTCAGTGTGTCAGCAAGGCTCCGCCGGTAGCGCGTCGTCGCCACCCCAGTGACGCTCGCGGTATCTAGTTTGAAAATGAATATCGTTTGCTATAGAGTTTCGGTGGGTCGGTTCATCGGTAGTCCGCCAGCTTCAGCCGTGAGGAAGACATCACAGTGGTTACTCCGAGGAAGCACCCACGACGATCGCTCGGTTGGCAGGGTCTGAAGCCGGCGCCGCGATACCGCGCTCGGCCGAACCGGCCGCATGGACGTCTGCGATGTGTGTGACCTGGGCCGAAATGCCCGAGATCGCAGCCCTGATCCGCCACATCGAAGACCTACACGCCCGCCACGGTCGCTCGTACTTACTGAGGGCCGGGATCTCATCCTTGTTCCGCTACATCGAAGGCGTGCACGGCGAAAGACCCTGGGGCACTGTCTTGGATGCCGGTACCGGTGTGAAATCGCTTCAGTGGATACAGACTTTGCCGACCGAGCGCTGGACGGCGGTCACGGCCGCCCGCAGCCTGGCGGACAAGACCCGCGCCGCGTTGGGTAGCGCCATGCGCCCGCAGGACCGCCTGCTCGTCGGCAACTGGGTAGACGACAGCCTTCTTGCCGGCGAGACGTTCGACACCATCTTGGTCGACTACCTGGTCGGGGCCATCGAAGGCTTCGCCCCGTACTGGCAGGACCGCGTGTTCGAGCGGTTGCGCCCGCATCTCGCCGATCATGGTCGTCTTTACCTAGTCGGCTTGGAGCCCTACGTGCAATTCGAGCCGGAAACCGAAAGTGGCAAAATCATCTGGGAAATCGGTCGCGTGCGCGACGCCTGCCTGTTGCTTGCCGGCGAACGACCGTACCGAGAGTTCCCGCTGGACTGGATGCTGGGGCGACTGGGCCTTGCGGGCTTTCGCATTCTTGAAGCGCGCCGCTTCCCCATCCGCTACCGAGCTCGCTACGTGAACGGCCAACTCAACATGTGCTTGGCCCGAATCGAGCGTTTCTCCTCCAACGGGCTTGGCATGGCAATGCGTGCCTATGTGGAAGAACTGCGCGCTCGGGCATTGCAGCTCAACGAGCGGCAAGACGGTCTGTGGCACGGCAATGACTATGTGATCGCGGTCGAACCGATGTAGCACAACGCGGCTAGAGCCGTCGGGTGAGCGCGTCCGCCGCGGACAGCAGGTCGGCGGCCCATCGGACCCCCGGGCGGCGGCCCATCCGGTCGATCGGGCCGGACACCGAGATGGCAGCGATCACGACGCCCCGGCCGTCGCGCACCGGCGCCGACACGCTCGCCACGCCAGGCTCGCGTTCGGCCACGCTTTGCGCCCAGCCGCGCCGGCACACCTCGGCCAGCGCTCGGGCGCTGAACACCGCCTTTGGCAATACGGCCGCTTGGGTGGCGGCGTCGGTGTGGGCCAGCAACACTTTGGCGCCCGAGCCCGCGGTCATCGGCAACCGTGCCCCGACCGGGACCGTATCGCGAAGGCCCGCAGCTGGTTCCAATGCGGCCACGCAGACCCGCGACGTTCCCTCGCGGCGATATACCTGCACGCTTTCGCCGGTGGCGTCGCGCAGCTGAGGCAGTACCGCCGCGCACGCCACCAGCAGTGGATCGTCGACATGGGTCGCGAGTTCGGTGATGGCCGGACCGAGCCGCCAGTGGCCATCCTGGCCGCGCCCCAGCAGGCGATGCACCTCCAGCGCGGCCGCCAGCCGGTATGCGGTGGCCCTGGGCAGGTCGGTTCGATCGCAGAGTTCGGCCAGTCCGCAGGGAGATTCCGCGACCGCGTGCAGCACACCAACGGCTTTGTCGAGGACACCGATACCGCTATGCTGTCTCACAAAGAGATCATAGCGTCTCGTATTTTGAGATGACCAGCGAGTCGCGAACGAATGAATAGAGGCACTTCGAGATGGCCTTGCAGACCGGCGAGCCACGCACACTGGCCGAGAAGATTTGGGACGACCACATTGTGGTATCAGGCGGGGGCTGTGCGCCCGACTTGATCTACATCGATCTGCATCTGGTGCATGAGGTCACCAGCCCGCAGGCGTTCGACGGCCTGCGCCTGGCCGGGCGCCGGGTGCGGCGGCCCGAGCTCACCCTCGCCACCGAGGATCACAACGTGCCCACCGTCGACATCGACCAGCCGATCGCCGACCCGGTGTCACGCACCCAGGTGGAGACGTTGCGCCGAAACTGCGCCGAATTCGGAATCCGGCTGCATTCAATGGGCGATATCGAGCAGGGCATCGTGCACGTCGTCGGACCGCAATTGGGTCTCACCCAGCCGGGAATGACGATCGTCTGTGGCGATAGCCACACCTCAACCCACGGCGCATTCGGCGCGTTGGCGATGGGCATCGGTACGTCGGAGGTCGAGCACGTGCTGGCCACCCAGACGCTGCCGCTGCGGCCGTTCAAGACCATGGCGGTCAACGTCGATGGGCGGCTGCCCGACGGTGTGTCGGCCAAGGACATCATCCTGGCGTTGATCGCCAAGATCGGCACCGGCGGCGGCCAGGGGCATGTCATCGAATACCGGGGCAGCGCGATCGAATCGCTGTCCATGGAAGGCCGGATGACGATCTGCAACATGAGCATCGAAGCCGGCGCTCGTGCGGGCATGGTGGCTCCGGACGAAACCACCTACGCGTTCTTGCGTGGTCGTCCGCACGCACCCACCGGTGCCCAGTGGGACACCGCACTCGTCTACTGGCAACGGCTTCGCACCGACGTCGGCGCCGTTTTCGACACCGAGGTGTATCTCGACGCCGCGTCGTTGAGCCCGTTTGTCACCTGGGGCACCAACCCAGGCCAAGGGGTACCGCTGGCGGCCGCGGTGCCAGATCCGCAACTGATGACCGACGACGCCGAGCGGCAGGCCGCCGAGAAAGCGTTGGCGTACATGGACCTTCGACCCGGAACCGCGATGCGCGACATCGCGGTCGACGCCGTGTTCGTCGGGTCGTGCACCAACGGTCGCATTGAAGATCTGCGGGTGGTCGCCGAAGTGCTGCGTGGCCGCAAGGTGGCCGACGGCGTGCGGATGCTGATCGTTCCGGGCTCAATGCGGGTACGCGCGCAGGCCGAGGCCGAAGGGCTCGGTGAGATCTTCACCGACGCGGGCGCGCAATGGCGGCAGGCGGGATGCTCGATGTGTCTGGGCATGAATCCCGATCAGCTGGCGTCCGGGGAGCGCTGCGCCGCGACGTCCAACCGCAACTTCGAAGGGCGGCAGGGCGCGGGCGGCCGCACACATTTGGTGTCCCCAGCAGTGGCGGCCGCCACCGCGGTTCGCGGCACACTGTCCAGCCCGGCCGATTTGAATTGAACTGAGAACAGCTAGGGGATCAGCATGGAAGCCTTTCACACCCACTCTGGTATTGGCGTGCCGTTGCGGCGGTCCAATGTCGACACCGATCAGATCATTCCCGCGGTCTTTCTGAAGCGGGTCACCCGAACCGGTTTCGAGGACGGCTTGTTCGCGGGTTGGCGGTCGGATCCTGCATTCGTGCTAAACCTCAGTCCCTTTGACCGGGGTTCGGTCCTGGTTGCCGGGCCCGATTTCGGCACCGGATCCTCGCGAGAGCATGCGGTCTGGGCGCTCATGGACTACGGATTCCGGGTGGTTATCTCATCCCGATTTGGCGACATTTTCCGCGGCAACGCGGGCAAGGCCGGGCTGCTGGCGGCCGAGGTTGCCCAAGACGATGTGGAACTCCTGTGGAAGCTCATTGAGCAGAGTCCGGGCCTGGAAATCACTGCCAATCTTCAAGATCGAATTATCACCGCAGCAACAGTGGTGCTGCCGTTCAAGATTGACGACCACTCGGCGTGGCGGCTGCTTGAAGGTCTCGACGATATAGCCCTTACGCTGCGGAAACTCGACGAGATCGAGGCCTTTGAGGGGGCGTGCGCGTACTGGAAACCGCGCACTCTACCCGCCCCCTGAGGCGTAGAACCGGACGAAATTTCAGCGTGACCCGCCGGCAGAACCTGAGCCATTTTGGGGCCGCGCCACCGGTCAAGGGCGGCAACCGGATTGCGAAAAACCGGTCGTTGGCTCAGTGAAATTGCGCGTGGCTCTTGGAAATCAGCCGGGTAAGGGTTTACCGTGTCCACTAGTCGGTTCCAAACGAGGACCACTGGTTTCGGAGGGTTGGGATGAACAAAGCAGAGCTCATTGACGTGCTCACACAGAAATTGGGCTCGGACCGTCGGCAGGCGACCGCCGCCGTCGAGAATGTCGTTGACACGATTGTGCGTGCGGTACACAAAGGCGACAGCGTCACCATTACCGGGTTCGGTGTGTTCGAACAGCGTCGCCGCGCGGCTCGAGTGGCCCGCAATCCGCGTACCGGCGAGACAGTAAAGGTGAAGCCGACGTCGGTGCCGGCGTTCCGCCCGGGCGCGCAATTCAAAGCGGTTGTGTCTGGCGCGCAGCGTCTCCCGGCAGAAGGACCCGCTGTTAAGCGTGGTGTGGGGGCCAGTGCAGCCAAGAAGGTAGCGAAGAAGGCACCTGCCAAGAAGGCGACAAAGGCCGCCAAGAAGGCGGCGACCAAGGCGCCCGCCAGGAAGGCGGCGACCAAGGCGCCCGCCAAGAAAGCGGCGACCAAGGCGCCCGCCAAGAAAGCTGTCAAGGCCACGAAGTCACCCGCCAAGAAGGTGACCAAGGCGGTGAAGAAGACCGCGGTCAAGGCATCGGTGCGTAAGGCGGCGACCAAGGCGCCGGCAAAGAAGGCAGCGGCCAAGCGGCCGGCTACCAAGGCTCCCGCCAAGAAGGCAACCGCTCGGCGGGGTCGCAAATAGGTCAAGACACACGGATACCCTTTGCACGGTGGCAATGTGACGAAGGGTATCCGTGTGTTAGGCCCGCACGTTGGCGGCCAGCGCACCGCCGATGTGGTCGGCTGTCACAAGCCTGCCGGCTGACAACGACAACACCCACGTGCTGCCTTTGCGATTGCGGGACTTGTCGGGGTGCACACCGTCGCGCTCGCACCACCACGTGATCAGATCGGGAATGACCTTGCCCTGCGTGCAGATCACGGGTGTGCCTACTTGCTCGACGATCTGCAGCACTCGGTGTCGGCCGCGTTTGGGGTTGTTGGCGTAGGACTCTTCGGTCAGGGTGGGCTCGTTGTGTATGGTCACGTTCAGTTCCGCGGCGAGTGGCTCCATCGTCTGGTGGCAGCGCACCCGGTCGGCGGCATAAACATCGGTGGCGCCGAACGCCAGCAGCTGTGGTACCAACGCTTCTGCCTGCGCACGACCCCTCTTGTCTAGCGGTCGCTTGCTGTCGTCCCCGGAGAAGTGCGCTTTGCTGCCCGCGGTGCCATGCCGCACCACCAGCACCGTCTGAGTGTCCGCCGGGTGTTTAGCGAACCGGCACAGGACTTTTCGATCCTGGGCGTAGTCAAGCTTGTTCATCGCGTCGGGAACCGGTAACCAGATCAGCTCGTCGACCTCACTGCCGGGGGTGAATTCCCCACCGGTGCTGCGCGCTGCCCAGTAGTGCACCTTCTTGACGCCTCGAAAAGGGGAGTCGGTCGGGTAGGTCACCGTCAGGAGCCGCCTACCCAGGTTGGCGCGGTGACCGGTCTCCTCGAGTATCTCCCGCACCGCCCCCACCGGTGCGGTCTCGCCCGGATCCACTTTGCCCTTGGGCAGCGACCAGTCGTCGTAACGGGGGCGGTGAATGACAGCGATCTCGACCGGCCCTTCCGAATCGGCACTGCCGGGTCGCCAGAGCACCGCACCGGCGGCGTACACAATCCGGCCCGCCGAGCGCCGGCGGGCGGACGAGTTCTGGATCGACACCTCAACTCCTGCAGGTCAATTCGGCCAGGCTGCTCGCGGTCGTGGATGTGGTCGGTGCAGCAGCGGGAATCACCACGCAGTGTCAGGGGCTGCGGTGCCGTTCCATCAGCGATTCCTGATGGTCGCGCACGCTATGGCCTTCTTGCGGCGACGCGGTCCACTGCCCGTCGGGCCCGAGCTCCCAGCACCGGGTGCACGGGTCCAGTGCGGATTCGAACAATTCGTCCAGCTGCGCGGTCAGCCTCGGGTTTTTGACTTGAGCCATAACCTCGACTCGCCGGTCGAGGTTGCGGTGCATCATGTCGGCGCTGCCGATCCAGAACTCGTCGATGGCACGGAAATGGAGGATCCGCGAGTGCTCGAGGAAGCGGCCGAGAATCGAGCGCACGATGATGTTTTCCGAAATGCCCTGCGCACCTGGACGCAGCGCGCAGATGCCGCGTACCACCACCTCGATCCGCACACCGGCTCGCGACGCGCGGTACAGCGCATCGATGACCTGCTCATCAACAAGGGCATTCATCTTGAGTCGGATGCGGCCTTTGCCGTTGTGGGCACCCTCTGCACGGTGCGCCGCGACCTCCCGCTCGACGCGGTCAATGATGCCGGCGCGGATTCCGTGCGGGGCCACCAACAAGTTGCGGTAGGACAACTTGCGTGAGTAGCCGGTGAGCGAATTGAACAAGTCGGTCAAGTCGGCGCCGATATCGGGTGCAGCGGTCAGCAGTCCGACGTCCTCGTAGAGTCGTGCTGTCTTGCTGTTGTAATTGCCGGTGCCGACATGGCAGTACCGCCGGATTGTCGGACCTTCGCGGCGCACCACCAAGGCGGTCTTGCAGTGCGTCTTGAGCCCGACGAGCCCGTACGCCACATGCACGCCGGCTTGTTCTAGTGCGCGCGCCCAGGCGATGTTGGCCTGTTCGTCGAAGCGTGCCTTGATCTCGACCAGTGCCACCACTTGCTTTCCGGCTTCGGCGGCGTCGATCAGCGCCCGGACGATCGGCGAGTCGCCGGAGGTGCGGTACAGCGTCTGTTTGATCGCCAGCACGTTGGGGTCGGCCGCGGCCTGTTCGATGAATCGCTGCACGCTGGTGGAGAACGAGTCATACGGATGGTGAACCAGCACATCGCCTTCGCGCAGCGTCGCGAAGATGCTTTTGGGTGTTTCCCGCTCGGCGAAGGCGGGATGGGTAGCTGGGACGAATGTCCGATCCTTAAGCGTCGGGCGGTCCACGGCGTAGATCTGCCACAACGACGATAGGTCGAGCAGCCCGGGCACTTCGATGACATCACCGGGATGCACGTCGAGTTCGCGAAGCAGCAACTCCAGCATGCTCTCGGTCATGTCGTCTGCGATCTCGAGTCGCACCGGTGAACCGAACCGGCGGCGGGCCAGTTCTCGCTCGAGCGCCTGCAGTAGGTCCTCGTCGCGATCCTCTTCAACCTCGAAGTCAGCGTTGCGAGTGATGCGAAATGCGTGGTGCTCGACGATTTCCATACCCGGGAAAAGCACCGGAAGGAAGGCCGCGATCAGCTCCTCCATCGGCAGGAACCGCAGCGCGGTCCGGCCTTCGGTCCCCGCAGCTTCCTCGCTGGCCTCACGCGCAGCGAGTTCGACGAAGCGGTCGACGTTGTCGGGCACCTTGACCCTCGCGAAATGCTGGGTGCCGTCTTCAGGTTGGCGTACCGTGACCGCCAGGTTCAAGCTCAACCCGCTGACAAACGGGAACGGGTGGGCGGGATCGACGGCCAGCGGGGTCAGGACGGGGAAGACCTGTTCGTTGAAATAGGTCGACAATCGGTCGCGCTCAGCCTGATCCAAATCGGCCCAGGTGACGATGTAGATGCCTTCCTCGCCGAGCGCGGGTAGCACCGAATCGAGGAACACCCGGGCATGCCGGCTGGCGAGCTGTTGAGTCTGCTCGCCGATCCGGCCTAGTTGTTCGCGCGGTGTTAGACCGTCGGCGGAGCGCACCGACAACCCCATCTCGTCGCGGCGTTTGAGGCCGGCCACCCGGACCATGTAGAACTCGTCGAGATTGGACGCGAAGATTGCCAGAAACTTGGCGCGCTCGAGCAATGGCATCGACTTATCGGCGGCCAGGGCAAGCACGCGCGCGTTGAAGTCCAGCCAACTCAGCTCCCGGTTCAGGTAGCGATCCGAGGGTAGCTGGTCGCTAATCGCGGCGGGGGTGGCAGCGGGCGGTGCCGCCAGCGCCGAGTCGTCTGGATACCACGCATGCTCCTCTGGCCGCACCTCTGTGACGGGACTGTTTTCGATTTCGGTCACCTTGCGATCATTGCTCATCATTGGGTGGGGTTGCCAGCACTCGGCAGGCATCCGTTCGCCGTTGGTCTGCCGTTCACCCCCTGGATGCCTCGCCGGCGTTGCCCCGTCCCGGTCAACGATGTGCGACCGCTCGCGCGGTCGCGGGCCCTACCCCGAGCTGGCGTGCGGCCGTCAGGTCGGCGGGGGTGTCGACATCGCAGCGCAGGCCCGGCCAGGCTCCTGTCAGCTCGACAGCGCCCGAACGGCGGTGCCGCGCGGACGAATCCGGCCCGAACCGCGGGTGCAGCGCGGTGCCGAACGCACACAATACCGCGGTGCCGGTCCCAAGCCGGTCGGCGACGAAGCTGCGCCGATGGTGGCGTGCGGCCGAGATTGCCTCGGCGAGTTCCTGTGTCTGTAATGCCGGCAAATCGCCTTGCAGCACAACGATGTTGGAGGCCCCTTCGGCAACCACGCGTTCGGCAGCGGTGATAGCGGTGTTCAGTGGGTCGGGATCGTCTTCGGGTGTCGGGTCGGCCAGTACATCGGCGCCCAGCCCGGCCGCCGCAGCCGCCGCGGCTTCGTCGGGGGTGATAACAGTGATCGAGCGCAGTGAACCGACACCCGCCGCGGCGGTCAACGTGTCGACGAGCATGGCCAGCACCACGTTCTCGCGAGTCTGCGCCGAGAACACCGGGGCCAGCCTGGTTTTGGCCGCGGCCAAGCGCTTGACGGCGATGATCAAGCCGATATCGCCGTCGTCCGGTGTGCCGCTCATGAAGTCATCCTGCCAGCGTCGATCCACGCGGCACACTTCGACGGCATTGCCGCCACGGTCGTGGCCGGGGCCCAGGCACGGTCCCGACGGCAACCGCGGCGCAGATTAGTGTGTGTGGATGGCCGGAATAGCAAGCACCGTCGCGGTGATGGGCGCCGGTGCATGGGGCACGGCCCTGGCTAAGGTGCTGGCCGACGCGGGCGGAGAGGTCACGCTGTGGGCGCGGCGAGCTGAGGTGGCCGATCAGATCAATACCACCCGATATAACCCCGACTATCTGCCCGGTGCGCTGTTACCACCGAGCATTCATGCCACCGCAGATGCCGAGGAGGCACTTGGGGGCGCATCCACGGTGCTGTTGGGAGTGCCCGCGCAGACCATGCGGGCCAATCTCGAGCGGTGGGCTCCCCTGTTGCCCGAGGGTGCGACCTTGGTCAGTCTGGCCAAGGGCATCGAGTTGGGCACCCTGATGCGGATGAGCCAGGTCATCATCTCGGTGACCGGTGCCGAGCCGGCGCAGGTCGCGGTGATCTCTGGACCCAACCTGGCCAGCGAGATCGCCGAATGCCAGCCCGCCGCTACCGTCGTCGCGTGCAGCGACTCCGGCCGCGCGGTTGCCTTGCAGCGCGCGCTGAACAGCGGGTACTTCCGCCCCTACACCAACGCCGATGTCGTCGGCACCGAGATCGGCGGGGCGTGCAAGAACATCATCGCGCTTGCGTGCGGAATGGCGGTGGGCATCGGGCTGGGCGAAAACACCGCGGCCGCGATCATCACCCGGGGCCTGGCGGAGATCATCCGGCTCGGGACGGCGCTCGGCGCCAACGGCGCGACGTTGGCCGGTCTGGCAGGGGTCGGTGATCTGGTGGCCACCTGCACCTCACCGCGTTCGCGCAACCGATCGTTTGGCGAACGCCTGGGCCGGGGCGAAACGTTGCAGTCGGCGGGCAAGGCTTGTCATGTCGTCGAAGGCGTGACGTCGTGCGAATCCGTGCTCGCGCTGGCGTCCAGCTACGACGTCGAAATGCCACTCACCGACGCGGTGCATCGGGTCTGTCATAAAGGGCTGTCGGTGGACGAGGCGATAACGCTGCTGCTGGGTCGCCGCACCAAGCCCGAATGAGCCTCGCACGGGCCGGCACGACCGAAAACTGCAGCTCGTGGGAGCCCGTCTGCCTGACCCGGTAGCCTCTGCAGGTTGTGAGTGCTAACGACCAGCGTGATCGGCGTGTCCGCGTTGCCGTCGTGTTCGGCGGGCGCAGCAACGAGCACGCCATCTCGTGTGTGTCCGCCGGCAGCATCCTGCGCAACCTGGACTCGCGGCGGTTCGACGTGATCGCGGTGGGTATCACCCCGGCAGGTTCGTGGGTGCTCACCGACGCCAACCCCGACGCCCTGGCGATCACCAACCGGGAGCTTCCTCAGGTCAAATCAGGATCGGGCACCGAGCTGGCGCTGCCGGCCGATCCGCGGCGTGGTGGCCAGTTGGTGTCGCTGCCGCCCGGGGCCGGCGAGGTTCTGGAGTCGGTCGACGTGGTGTTCCCGGTACTGCACGGCCCGTACGGCGAGGACGGCACGATCCAGGGACTGCTCGAACTCGCCGGGGTGCCCTACGTGGGCGCCGGTGTGCTGGCCAGTGCCGTCGGCATGGACAAGGAGTTCACCAAGAAGCTGCTCGCCGCCGATGGACTTCCGGTGGGTGCGTACGCGGTGCTGCGTCCGCCGCGGTCGACACTGCACCGCCAGGAGTGCGAACGGCTGGGCTTACCGGTGTTCGTCAAACCCGCCCGAGGCGGCTCGTCGATCGGTGTTAGCCGGGTGTCGAGTTGGGATCAACTGCCCGCCGCGGTCGCGCGGGCCCGCCGGCATGACCCTAAGGTCATCGTCGAGGCCGCGATCAGCGGCCGCGAGCTGG
The DNA here is from genome assembly GCF_000253375.1 of Mycobacterium canetti CIPT 140010059. Lineage (NCBI taxonomy): Bacteria > Bacillati > Actinomycetota > Actinomycetes > Mycobacteriales > Mycobacteriaceae > Mycobacterium > Mycobacterium canetti. The sequence continues at coordinate 3,396,810 of NC_015848.1, read as the reverse complement.
AATGCGGTGTGCTCGAAATGCCGGACGGCACACTGGAAGCCAGCACGCTGGGGGAGATCCGGGTGGCCGGGGTGCGGGGACGCGAGGACTCTTTCTACGACTTCGCAACCAAGTATCTCGACGACGCAGCCGAATTGGACGTGCCCGCCAAGGTCGATGACCAGGTCGCAGAGGCGATTCGTCAGCTGGCGATCCGGGCGTTCGCGGCTATCGACTGCCGGGGTCTGGCCAGGGTGGACTTCTTCCTCACCGACGACGGTCCGGTGATCAACGAGATCAACACGATGCCGGGATTCACCACGATCTCGATGTACCCGCGGATGTGGGCGGCCAGCGGTGTCGACTATCCGACCCTGCTGGCGACGATGATCGAGACGGCATTGGCCCGCGGTGTGGGCCTGCACTAGCCCGATGGTGCCGACCCGCCGCGCCCGGCGCAAGCGCCGCGCTTGCGATCGGCACTTAGCCCGATGGTGCCGACCCGCCGCGCCCGGCGCTAGCGCCGCGCTTGCGATCGGCACTAGCCCGATGGTGCCGACCCGCCGCGCCCGGCGCAAGCGCCGCGCTTGCGATCGGCACTAGCCCGATGGTGCCGACCCGCCGCGCCCGGCGCAAGCGCCGCGCTTGCGATCGGCACTTAGCCCGATGGTGCCGACCCGCCGCGCCCGGCGCTAGCGCCGCGCTTGCGATCGGCACTAGCACCGATGGTGCCGACCCGCCGCGCCCGGCGCAAGCGCCGCGCTTGCGATCGGCACTAGCCCGATGGTGCCGACCCGCCGCGCCCGGCGCAAGCGCCGCGCTTGCGATCGGCACTAGCGAGCCGGCGCCGGGTCGATGGGTACCGCGGGGATGGTGTGGTCGATAACGTCTGACAATTCCTGGATCGCGGTGGGCCCCGATCCCGAGGGGAGTGTCAGCGCCACATACACCGGCCGGTCCACGGTGTACCAGGTGGACCGGCCTGGCTCGTCCGGGTTTTGCGCGGCCACCTGAAACCACTGCACCCGATCGACGACTTGGATGGCCGAACCCACCACGAACTCGGCCGGGCGGTCGAGTCCACAGCGCAAAATCACCGGTGTGCTGTTTGGCCCCGTTCGCCAGGCCGTGGCACCCGCAGTGGTCGGCTCCGCGACGGGCGCGCGCCGATACTCGCCGAGTCGTTGAGGCAGCGCCGCCAGCAGTGCTTTGCAGCCGGGACCGGTGGCCTGCGGAGCGGGCACGGCCGGAATGACAACCGGTCGCTCCGGCGGCTGGCGGTTCGCCGCGACAACCAGGATTACCCCGATCACCGCCGCCGCCAGCGCCACCGCGGCGATCAGCACGGCGCGCGGCGGCCCGTCGGACTCGCCTGTCACCTGCGCGGCCACCTCTTTGCTCTCATACACTGGCGCGGTCCGCTCGCGCCGGCAGTGACTCAACTTACCGCAGGTCGGGCGAGGTGTTCGAAGGTCCACAGGGCCAGAACGGGCCGAAGGAGGCGGCGTGGGCGACGACGCATCGGGGGGTGCCAGCTGTTGCGGGTTGAGTGGTCGGTAGTTGTCAGTGGCGTGCGGTAGGAACAGAGATATGAACCTGGCGACGTGGGCGGAGCGCAACGGTGTTGCTCGGGGGACCGCCTACCGCTGGTTTCGTGCTGGTCTGTTGTCGGTGATGGCGAGGCGAGTGGGCCGACTGATTCTCGTCGACGAACCGGCTGGGGACGCTGGCATGCGATCACCGACCGCGGTGTATGCACGGGTGTCGTCGGCCGATCAGAAAGCCGATCTGGATCGGCAGGTCGCGCGGGTGACCGCGTGGGCCACGGCCCAACAGATGCCAGTCGACAAGGTCGTGACCGAGGTCGGTTCCGCGTTCAACGAGCACCGCCGTAAGTTCCTTTCACTGCTGCGCGACCCGTCAGTCCACCGGATCGTGGTGGAGCACCGGGATCGGTTCTGCCGGTTGGGCTCGAAGTACGTGCAGGCAGCGTTTGCGGCGCAGGGCCGCGAACTGGTGGTAGTCGACTCTGCCGAGGTCGATGACGACCTGGTGCGGGATATGACCGAGATCCTGACGTCGATGTGCGCCCGTCTGTATGGCAAACGGGCTGCCGAGAATCGAACCAAGCGCGCATTGGCGGCCGCTGCTGGCGAGGACCATGAGGCCGCCTGATGCCCAAGTTCGAGGTTCCCGATGGCTGGACGGTCCAAGCGTTTCGGTTCACGCTGGACCCGACCGAGGACCAGGCCAAGGCGCTGGCACGCCATTTCGGTGCTCGTCGCAAGGCATACAACTGGACCGTGGCCACCCTGAAAGCCGACATCCAGGCGTGGCATGCCAGCGGGACCGTGACAGCGAAACCGTCGCTGCGCGTGCTGCGCAAACGCTGGAACACCGTCAAGGACGACGTGTGCGTCAACACCGAGACCGGTGTCGCGTGGTGGCCTGAATGCTCAAAAGAGGCCTACGCCGATGGCATCGCGGGTGCGGTCGAGGCGTACTGGAACTGGCAGACCTCCCGCGCCGGCAAACGCGCCGGTAAACGGGTCGGGTTTCCCCGTTTCAAACGCAAAGGCCGCGACCAGGATCGAGTGTCGTTCACGACCGGAGCGATGCGTGTGGAACCCGACCGCCGTCACCTCACCCTGCCGGTCATCGGGACCGTCCGCACGCACGAGAACACCCGCCGTATCGAACGCCTGATCAAGGCCGGTCGGGCGCGAGTATTGGCGATCTCGGTGCGCCGCAACGGCACTCGTCTGGATGCCAGTGTGCGGGTGCTTGTCCAGCGTCCGCAGCAGCCGAAGGTGGTGCACCCCGGTTCGCGGGTTGGTGTCGATGTCGGGGTCCGGCGCCTGGCGACGGTCGCCACCGCTGACGGCACGGCGATCGAGCAGGTTGAGAACCCACGACCGCTCGACGCCGCGCTGCGCGAGCTACGCCACGTGTGCCGGGCCCGTTCGCGTTGCACGAAAGGTTCACGGCGCTACCGTGAGCGCACCACTCAGATTTCCCGGTTGCATCGCCGGGTCAACGATGTCCGCACCCATCACCTGCACGTCCTGACGACACGGTTGGCTCAAACCCACGGCCGCATTGTTGTCGAAGGCTTGGACGCGACAGAGATGTTGCGGCAAAAAGGGTTGCCGGGTGCCCGCGCTCGTCGGCGCGGACTGTCGGATGCGGCCCTGGGCACTCCGCGTCGGCACTTGTCCTACAAGACAGTCTGGTACGGGTCGGCGCTGGTGGTCGCCGACCGCTGGTTCCCGTCGTCGAAAACCTGCCACGCCTGCCGGCATGTGCAAGACATCGGCTGGGACGAACAATGGCAATGCGACCGATGCTCAGTGGTCCATCAGCGTGATGACTGCGCTGCCATCAACCTCGCACGCTACGAGGAAACATCCAGCATCGTCGGCCCAGTTGGGGCCGCCGTCAAGCGTGGAGCCGACCGTAAGACCGGGCCTCGCCCGGCAGGTGGCTGTGAAGCGCGGAAGGGAAGCAGCCCCAAGGCTGCCGAACAACCCCGAGACGGGGTGCAAGTCGCGTGACCACTAAAGATCACTCACTTGCAACGGAGTCCCCGACGCTGCAGCAGCTCGGCGAGTTCGCCGTGATCGACCGGCTGGTGCGGGGGCGCCGACAACCCGCCACGGTACTGCTCGGGCCCGGCGACGATGCCGCGCTGGTGTCTGCCGGCGATGGTCGCACTGTGGTGTCGACGGACATGCTGGTGCAAGATAGTCACTTCCGGCTGGACTGGTCGACACCGCAGGACGTCGGCCGCAAGGCGATCGCCCAGAATGCCGCCGACATCGAGGCGATGGGGGCGCGGGCCACCGCGTTCGTGGTCGGCTTTGGAGCACCCGCTGAGACGCCGGCGGCGCAGGCGAGCGCGTTGGTCGACGGAATGTGGGAGGAGGCGGGGCGCATTGGTGCCGGCATCGTCGGCGGCGATCTGGTCAGCTGCCGGCAGTGGGTGGTGTCGGTCACCGCGATTGGTGACCTTGACGGTCGTGCCCCGGTGCTGCGCTCCGGGGCGAAGGCCGGCTCGGTGCTGGCCGTCGTCGGTGAGCTGGGCCGCTCGGCTGCTGGCTATGCGCTGTGGTGCAACGGGATTGAAGACTTCGCCGAACTGCGCCGCCGCCATTTGGTGCCGCAGCCGCCCTACGGCCACGGCGCGGCGGCCGCGGCTGTCGGGGCTCAAGCGATGATCGATGTCTCCGACGGGCTGCTCGCCGATCTGCGGCACGTCGCCGAGGCATCCGGCGTGCGCATCGACCTGTCCGCCGCGGCGTTGGCCGCTGACCGCGACGCTTTGACTGCGGCCGCAACCGCTCTGGGCACCGACCCCTGGCCGTGGGTGCTAAGCGGGGGTGAAGATCATGCCCTGGTCGCCTGTTTCGTCGGTCCGGTGCCGGCCGGGTGGCGCACCATTGGCCGGGTTCTCGACGGGCCGGCTAGGGTGCTGGTCGACGGCGAGGAGTGGACTGGATACGCGGGCTGGCAATCGTTTGGGGAGCCAGACAATCAAGGTTCGCTAGGGTGACGCGGTGACCGTCTGTACGCGAAAGGGATGCAGTGACCGCACGGCCGTTGAGTGAGCTCGTCGAGCGGGGGTGGGCCGCCGCGCTCGAGCCGGTGGCCGACCAGGTGGCCCACATGGGGCAGTTCTTGCGGGCCGAGATCGCGGCCGGGCGCAGATACCTGCCCGCCGGATCGAATGTGTTGCGCGCCTTCACTTTCCCGTTCGACAACGTCCGTGTCCTTATCGTTGGCCAAGACCCTTATCCCACTCCAGGACATGCTGTGGGTCTTAGCTTCTCGGTGGCCCCTGATGTACGTCCGTGGCCGCGCAGTCTGGCCAACATCTTCGACGAGTACACCGCGGATTTGGGCTATCCGCTGCCCTCGAACGGCGATCTGACGCCCTGGGCGCAACGCGGTGTGTTGCTGTTGAACAGGGTGCTGACGGTGCGACCCAGCAACCCGGCGTCGCACCGGGGCAAGGGCTGGGAAGCGGTCACGGAATGCGCGATTCGCGCCCTGGCGGCGCGCGCAGCGCCGCTGGTGGCGATCCTGTGGGGTCGTGACGCGTCGACTCTGAAGCCGATGCTGGCCGCGGGCAACTGCGTTGCGATCGAGTCGCCGCATCCTTCACCGCTATCGGCATCGCGCGGGTTCTTCGGCTCGCGTCCGTTCAGCCGCGCCAACGAACTGCTCGTCGGGATGGGTGCCGAGCCGATCGATTGGCGGTTGCCCTGAGTCGTGCAGGTGTTACCGGGCGTCAGCCGCGGGTGATCTTGCCCGCCTTGATGCAGGATGTGCAAACGTTGAGTCGCTTCTTGTTGCCGCCGGGACGGGTCACGGCGTGCACAGTCTGGATGTTCGGATCCCACCGGCGGCTGGTGCGGCGGTGGGAGTGCGACACCGACTTGCCGAAGCCGGGGCCTTTCCCGCAGATATCGCACACAGCGGCCATTCGTCAAGCTCCTCAAATCTCTTAGGTCCGGCGACCTGGCCGGGACGCCTACGTGTAGCCCGCGGCTAGCACAGGATAGCCATTGTTGTGCGGTAGCGCCAAAACGATCAGCCCTTCGCGGACATGTCAGCACCCGCCTTGGCCGGGAGAGCGGCGTCGTGACCGTGCTGTCACCACGTCTGGTTAGGCTCGGGGCGCGGGCTGGCGCGGAGGAGGTGTGTTGCGGAGGAGGTGTGTTGTAGTGGGGACGGCGGATCGGCCGTTGGACGCCTCGGCCTTGCGGGACTGGGCACACGCCGTCGTCAGCGATCTGATCCTCCACATCGACGAGATCAACCGGCTCAATGTGTTCCCGGTCGCTGACTCCGATACCGGCGTCAACATGCTGTTCACCATGCGTGCCGCGGTCGTAGAAGCTGATTTGCACGCGAATTCGCAGGCTGACGCCGAAGACGTGGCGCGGGTTGCGGCCGCTCTCGCGGCCGGCGCGTTGAACGGAGCTCGCGGCAACTCCGGCGTGATCCTGTCCCAGATCCTGCGCGGGATCGCAGAGGTGACCGCGACTGCGGCCGCCGCCTCTGGCGCGGTATTGCGGGCGGTCGACGCCAACGCCCTCGGGGCCGCGTTGTGGCGCGGCGTCGAGTTGGTCGTCGCGTCGATGGGTGGCGTGGAGGTGCCGGGAACTATCGTCTCGGTGCTGCGGGCCGCCGCCGGAGCCGTCGACCAGTGCGCGCACGAGGGGTTGGCCGGTGCGGTCACCGCCGCCGGTGACGCGGCGGTCATCGCGCTGGAAAAGACCCCCGAACAGCTTGACGTGCTCGCCGATGCGGGCGCGGTGGACGCCGGCGGACGGGGCCTGCTGGTTCTGCTGGACGCGTTGCGCTCCACCATCTGCGGGCAGGCACCTGCCCGGGCGGTCTACGAACCCTCGCCGCGCGCGTTGCCGACCGACACGGCTACCCAACGCCCCGCCCCGCAATTCGAGGTGATGTATCTGTTGGCGGTATGTGATGCTGCAGCGGCGGACCAGTTGCGGGATCGACTCAAGGAATTGGGTGAGTCGGTGGCCATCGCCGCTGCTCCGCCCGACAGCTACTCCGTACACGTCCACACCGACGACGCCGGTGCCGCCGTGGAAGCCGGATTGGCGGTGGGGCGAGTTAGCCGGATCGTGATCTCGGCGCTCGGTTCCGGGACCAGCGGATTGCCGGCCGGTGGCTGGACGCGGGGCCGCGCCGTGCTGGCGGTCGTCGACGGCGACGGTGCCGCCGAGCTGTTCGCCGGGGAGGGCGCCTGCGTGCTGCGACCGGGTCCAGACGCCGTGACACCGGCCGCCGATATCAGTGCCCACCAGCTGGTGCGGGCCGTGGTAGACACCGGCGCCGCGCACGTGATGGTGCTGCCCAATGGCTATGTGGCCGCCGAAGAACTGGTGGCCGGGTGTACCGCGGCGATCGGCTGGGGCGTCGACGTGGTACCCGTGCCGACCGGATCGATGGTGCAGGGGTTGGCCGCGCTGGCCGTGCATGACGCGGCCCGCCAGGCCGTCGACGACGGCTACAGCATGGCCCGTGCCGCCGGTGCTTCCCGGCACGGATCGGTGCGCATTGCCACCCAAAAGGCGCTGACCTGGGCCGGTACCTGCAAGCCGGGCGACGGTCTGGGTATCGCGGGCGACGAGGTGCTGATCGTCGCCGACGATGTCGCCGCGGCGGCCATCGGTCTGGTCGACCTGTTGTTGGCATCGGGAGGCGATCTGGTGACGGTGCTAATTGGCGCCGGCGTAACCGAAGACGTGGCTGTCGTCCTGGAACGGCATGTGCACGACCACCATCCAGGCACCGAGCTGGTCTCCTACCGCACCGGACACCGCGGCGACGCGCTGCTGATCGGGGTCGAGTAGCGGTGGCGTCGTTAAGCGATCGGCTCGATCGCGTCCTCGGCGCCACGGCAGCCGATGCCCTCGACGAGCAGTTCGGCATGCGGACCGTCGACGACCTGCTCCGCCACTACCCGCGCAGCTACGTCGAGGGCGCGGCGCGGGTGGGTATCGGTGACGCGCGACCGGAAGCTGGCGAGCACATCACCATCGTCGACGTGATCACCGATACGTATTCGTTTCCGATGAAAAAGAAGCCGAATCGGAAATGTCTGCGCATCACCGTCGGCGGCGGCCGCAACAAGGTGACGGCCACGTTCTTCAACGCGGACTACATCATGCGGGACCTCACCAAGCACACGAAGGTGATGCTCTCCGGGGAAGTCGGTTACTACAAGGGCGCGATGCAGCTCACGCATCCGGCGTTTCTCATCCTCGACTCGCCGGACGGGAAGAACCACGGCACCAGGTCGCTCAAAAGCATCGCTGATGCCTCCAAGGCCATCAGCGGTGAATTGGTCGTGGAGGAGTTCGAGCGTCGTTTCTTCCCGATCTATCCGGCCAGCACAAAAGTGCAGAGCTGGGACATCTTCAAATGCGTGCGGCAGGTGCTCGATGTTCTCGACCGGGTCGACGATCCGTTGCCCGCGGAACTACGCGCCAAGCACGGCCTGATCCCCGAGGACGAGGCACTGCGCGCCATTCACCTTGCCGAAAGCCAGTCGTTACGCGAGCGCGCCCGGGAACGCCTGACCTTCGACGAGGCCGTGGGTCTGCAGTGGGCGCTGGTGGCCCGACGGCACGGTGAACTGTCGGAATCCGGGCCCTCGGCGGCCTGGAAATCTAACGGTCTTGCCGCTGAGCTACTGCGGCGGTTGCCTTTTGAGCTGACGGCGGGACAGCGTGAGGTGCTCGACGTGTTGTCCGACGGGCTCGCGGCGAACCGCCCGCTGAATCGCCTGCTGCAAGGCGAAGTGGGCTCGGGCAAAACGATCGTTGCGGTGTTGGCGATGCTGCAGATGGTGGACGCGGGTTACCAGTGTGCCCTGCTGGCGCCAACGGAAGTCCTTGCCGCACAACACTTGCGATCGATCCGCGATGTCCTAGGGTCGCTGGCCATGGGCGGCCAACTGGGAGGCGCCGAAAACGCCACCCGGGTGGCACTGCTCACCGGTTCGATGACGGCAGGGCAGAAGAAGCAAGTTCGCGCCGAAATCGCCAGCGGTCAGGTCGGCATCGTCATCGGCACGCACGCGCTGCTGCAGGAGGCCGTCGACTTTCACAACCTGGGCATGGTGGTGGTCGACGAGCAACACCGGTTTGGTGTCGAGCAGCGAGATCAGTTGCGCGCCAAGGCCCCCGCCGGCATTACCCCGCACCTGCTGGTGATGACCGCGACGCCGATACCGCGCACGGTCGCGCTGACCGTCTATGGCGACCTGGAAACCTCTACGCTGCGCGAACTTCCGCTCGGGCGCCAGCCGATTGCCACCAACGTCATCTTTGTCAAGGACAAGCCCGCCTGGCTCGACCGTGCCTGGCGGCGCATCATCGAAGAGGCTGCCGCCGGCCGCCAGGCCTATGTGGTAGCGCCCCGCATCGATGAGTCCGACGACACCGACGTTCAAGGCGGCGTCCGACCATCGGCCACTGCCGAAGGCCTGTTCTCCCGGTTGCGTTCCGCCGAGCTCGCAGAGTTGCGGTTGGCGCTCATGCATGGACGGTTGTCGGCCGACGACAAGGACGCTGCGATGGCGGCTTTCCGGGCCGGTGAGGTCGATGTGCTGGTGTGCACCACGGTCATTGAGGTTGGCGTCGATGTCCCCAACGCTACGGTCATGCTGGTGATGGACGCCGACCGGTTCGGCATCAGCCAATTGCACCAGCTGCGCGGCCGCATCGGGCGCGGCGAACATCCCAGCGCGTGTCTGCTGGCCAGCTGGGTGCCGCCGGATTCGCCGGCGGGTCAGCGGCTGCGTGCGGTCGCCGGGACAATGGACGGGTTCGCCCTCGCCGATCTGGATCTGAAGGAGCGCAAGGAGGGAGATGTGCTGGGCCGCAACCAATCCGGCAAGGCCATCACGCTGCGGTTGCTGTCATTGGCCGAACACGAGGAATACATAGTGGCCGCGCGGGACTTCTGCATCGAGGCTTACAAGAACCCCACAGACCCCGCATTGGCGCTGATGGCCGCGCGATTCACCAGCACCGACCGCATCGAATACTTAGATAAGTCATGAACCGCAGAACGCTACTGTGGCTGTCGGCGATCGCGGCGCTGGCGCTGGTGGTCGCGTATCAGACGCTGGGATCATCGGCGGGCAGGCACGCTGACGAGTTCGCCGCCCGCGCTGGCGTGCCAACCGTGCAACCCGGTGCCGACGTGCTCGCCGGCATCGCCGTGCTACCCAAACGGATCCACCGCTACGACTACCGCAGGTCCGCATTCGGTCACCCCTGGGACGATCGCAATGACGCGCCGGGAGGGCACAACGGGTGCGACACCCGCGACGACATCCTCGACCGGGATCTGGTCGACAAGACATATGTGTCGATCAAGCGGTGTCCGAATGCGGTGGCCACCGGCACCCTGCGCGATCCGTACACCAACACCACCGTTGCCTTCCAACGCGGCGCCAGTGTTGGCCAATCGGTCCAGATCGACCACATCGTTCCGCTCTCGTATGCCTGGGACATGGGCGCCTATCGGTGGCCGAACTCCGAGCGAATGCGCTTCGCCAACGATCCGGCCAACCTGCTGGCCGTGCAGGGGCAGGCAAATCAGGACAAGGGCGATTCGCCACCGGCCCAATGGATGCCACCCAACAAGGCCTTCGCCTGTCAGTACGCGATGCAATTCATCGCCGTGCTGCGCGGCTATTCACTGCCAGTGGATCAGCCATCGTCCGACGTACTGCGTCAGGCCGCGGCCACCTGCCCGACGGGCTAGTCCACGCGCCGACGGTGAATCTCACGACGTGACACGCCGAGGAGACGTCGCGCGGTTCACAGTCGGCGGCGTATCAGGTGCCGGCGTAGGTCAGTGGATCCTCGCGCACCCGGGTGCCGTCATTGAGCCCGCCCAATGCATCCATGTGTTCGGCCGCCAACTCGAAGTCGAAGACGTCGAAGTTGCTGGCGATGCGCTCGGGTCTGGCCGAGCGGACGACCACCGCATTGCCCAATTGCAGGTTCCACCGCAGCAGCACTTGTGCGGGCGTCTTGACGTATTCGCTGGCGATTGATGTGACGGTTGGGTTGTCCAGCAGCCTGCCGAGTGCCAGGGGGCAGTAGGACTGTGTGACGACGGTGTGCTGGGCGTTAGCTTTGCGCAGTTCGTCCTGGTTGAGCAGCGGGTGCAGCTCGATCTGGTTGACCGCCGGCGTGACGAATGTGAGGTCGATAAGGTTTTCGATGTGCTCCGCGGTGAAGTTGGACACGCCGATCGATCGGGCATGGCCCTCTCCGCGGGATTGAATCATGCCTCCCCAGGCGTCCACATACTTGCCCACCGGCGGGGCCGGCCAGTGAATTAGGTAAAGGTCGACGTAGTCGAGGCCGAGGCGGTCCAAACTGGCTCTACATGCTTCCTGGGAACGGGTGAAACCCTGGTCGGGGGTGGCTAGCTTGGTGGTGACGAACAGCTCTTCGCGGGCAACGCCGGAGGCTGCAATTGCGCGGCCGACCGCGGCCTCGTTGCCATAGGCGTAGGCGGTGTCGATCAGCCGGCAGCCAATTTCCAGCGCCGCGGACACCGCACGTTCGGTCTCGTCGTCCGACAATTCCGCGACGCCGAGGCCAAGCACCGGCATCGTATGCTCGTCGTTGAGGGTAATCGAGGGTGCGGCGGCGGCGCCCGACTCGCCAGTCACGTCATCTCACCTGCCTGTGAAATTGAAGGTTTTCGGATTCGGACCAAGCCGGGTTCCGTCATCGAGCGAGGGAAATCGAACGCGTCGAAGTTGCTCGCAATCCGCATTGGGTTCACCGACTTGGGGATCACGATATTACCGAGTTGGATATGCCACCTAATCAACACCTGGGCATGTGCTGAGCCACAGCCTTCGGCGACGGCGGCGTAAGCCGCGAATAGTGCTGGTCGGCATTCGACACTTTGGTCACCACGTAGAGTTGGCCGTTGGGCACGCCGGACTCGCGGCACCTACCGCTTGCCCGGTGTCGGCCGGCAGGACCCGAAAGACATCCAGCCTGACGGCGCGGATCGAGTGTCCGTTGCTGCGCGTGACAGAGTTTTGTAGGGAGCAGCCCATGACCAAGAGTCTGCCAGGTGTGGCAGACCTCCGTCTCGGAGCAAACCACCCGCGCATGTGGACACGGCGTGTGCAGGGCACCGTCGTCAACGTCGGAGTCAAGGTCCTTCCGTGGATCCCGACGCCTGCCAAACGGATCCTGTCGGCCGGCCGATCGGTCATTATCGATGGCAATACGCTTGACCCCACCCTGCAGCTGATGTTGTCGACTTCGCGGATCTTCGGTGTCGACGGCCTGGCCGTAGACGACGACATCGTCGCCTCTCGCGCGCACATGCGCGCGATATGCGAGGCGATGCCCGGTCCGCAGATCCACGTCGACGTGACCGACCTGTCAATACCCGGACCAGCCGGTGAGATCCCGGCGCGGCACTACCGCCCCAGCGGCGGTGGCGCCACGCCGCTGCTGGTCTTTTACCACGGTGGCGGCTGGACGCTCGGGGACTTGGACACCCATGACGCGCTGTGCCGGTTGACCTGTCGCGACGCCGACATCCAGGTACTGTCGATCGACTACCGGTTGGCTCCCGAGCATCCGGCGCCGGCCGCGGTTGAAGATGCCTATGCGGCTTTTGTATGGGCCCATGAGCACGCTTCCGATGAGTTCGGTGCGCTCCCCGGGCGGGTCGCGGTGGGCGGGGACAGTGCGGGCGGCAACCTGTCGGCCGTGGTGTGTCAGTTGGCGCGCGACAAGGCTCGCTACGAGGGTGGGCCCACCCCGGTGCTGCAGTGGCTGCTGTATCCCAGGACCGATTTCACCGCACAGACTCGCTCAATGGGCCTGTTCGGCAATGGCTTCCTGCTGACCAAGCGGGACATCGATTGGTTCCACACGCAATACCTCAGGGATTCCGATGTCGATCCGGCGGATCCGCGGTTGTCGCCGTTGTTGGCCGAATCGCTGTCCGGGCTGGCGCCTGCTCTCATCGCGGTCGCGGGCTTCGACCCATTGCGCGACGAAGGAGAAAGCTATGCGAAGGCGCTGCGGGCTGCCGGGACTGCAGTGGACTTGCGGTATCTGGGTTCGCTGACGCATGGCTTCCTCAACCTGTTTCAGCTGGGGGGAGGCAGTGCTGCCGGGACCAACGAGCTGATCTCCGCGCTGCGCGCGCACCTTAGCCGGGTTTGAGTCGAGGCTGGCTTGCCGCCGGTACGCTAGAGGCGCCGTCGCCTGACCGCGGCCGCGACAAGCCGACAAATCGAGCACGTGAGGATCAGCGAAACTGTGGCCGACAAATCCAAACGCCCCCCGCGATTCGATCTGAAGTCCGCCGACGGCAGCTTCGGCCGGCTCGTCCAGATTGGTGGCACCACCATCGTCGTCGTTTTTGCCGTCGCCCTGGTCTTCTACATCGTGACGTCGCGCGACGACAAGAAGGACGGCGTCGCGGGCCCCGGCGATGCAGTACGGGTGACGTCGAGCAAGCTGGTCACCCAGCCCGGAACCAGCAACCCCAAGGCCGTGGTGTCCTTCTACGAGGATTTCCTGTGTCCGGCGTGCGGCATATTCGAGCGCGGTTTCGGGCCAACCGTGTCCAGGCTCGTGGACATCGGCGCTGTCGCGGCCGATTACACGATGGTGGCCATTCTCGATAGCCCCAGCAATCAACACTATTCGTCGCGAGCGGCTGCTGCGGCTTATTGCGTTGCCGACGAATCGATCGAGGCGTTCCGCCGCTTCCACGCCGCCTTGTTCAGCAAGGACATCCAGCCTGCCGAGCTCGGCAAGGATTTCCCCGACAACGCGCGGTTGATCGAACTTGCCCGCGAAGCCGGCGTCGTGGGCAAGGTGCCCGACTGCATCAACAGCGGCAAGTACATCGAAAAAGTCGACGGGCTGGCGGCGGCGGTCAACGTGCACGCGACCCCGACGGTCCGGGTCAATGGCACAGAGTACGAGTGGTCGACGCCGGCGGCGCTGGTCGCCAAGATCAAAGAAATGGTGGGTGATGTGCCGGGCATTGACTCGGCCGCTGCTACCGCGACATCCTGACGATTGTGGTGGCAGCTCGACCTGCCGAGCGATCCGGCGACCCGGCTGCGGTGCGGGTGCCGGTGCCTAGCGCGTGGTGGGTGCTGATCGGCGGTGTGATCGGGCTGTTCGCTTCGATGACGCTCACGGTGGAGAAGGTCAGGATTCTGCTCGATCCGATCTATGTGCCGTCATGCAATGTCAACCCGATAGTGTCGTGCGGCTCGGTGATGACCACACCGCAGGCGTCGTTGCTGGGCTTTCCCAACCCGCTTCTCGGCATTGCGGGCTTCACCGTGGTGGTGGTCACCGGGGTGCTGGCGGTGGCGAAAGTGCCGTTGCCCAGGTGGTATTGGATCGGCCTGGCGGTCGGGATCCTGGTTGGTGTGGCGTTCGTGCATTGGCTGATATTCCAGAGCCTGTACCGTATCGGTGCCCTGTGCCCATACTGCATGGTGGTCTGGGCGGTCATCGCCACACTGCTGGTGGTGGTCGCGTCCATCGTTTTCGGTCCGATGCGGGAAAACCGGGGAAGCCAGGAGCGCGTCGGGGCACGGCTGCTCTATCAATGGCGATGGTCGCTGGCCACGCTCTGGTTCACGACAGTATTCCTGCTGATCATGGTCCGCTTTTGGGACTATTGGTCGACGCTGATCTGAGACATCCGGATAAGGGAGCCACACGTGTTTTCCAAGGTGCTCGTCGCCAATCGCGGGGAGATCGCGATCCGGGCCTTTCGTGCCGCCTACGAACTGGGCGTCGGAACCGTGGCCGTTTATCCGTACGAGGACCGCAATTCGCAGCACCGTCTCAAGGCGGACGAGTCTTACCAGATCGGCGACATCGGTCACCCGGTGCATGCATACCTGTCGGTCGACGAGATCGTCGCGACGGCCCGTCGGGCGGGTGCCGACGCTATCTACCCTGGCTACGGGTTTCTATCGGAGAATCCGGATCTTGCTGCGGCATGCGCGGCGGCGGGCATCAGCTTCGTCGGTCCCAGCGCCGAAGTGCTTGAGCTGGCTGGGAATAAGTCTCGCGCCATCGCGGCGGCCCGCGAAGCCGGCTTGCCCGTGCTGATGTCCTCGGCGCCGTCGGCCTCGGTCGACGAACTGCTGTCGGTTGCGGCCGGCATGCCGTTTCCGTTGTTCGTCAAGGCAGTTGCCGGTGGCGGGGGCCGGGGTATGCGTCGTGTCGGCGATATCGCGGCGCTTCCGGAGGCGATCGAAGCCGCCAGCCGGGAAGCCGAGTCGGCGTTCGGGGACCCGACGGTCTATCTCGAGCAGGCAGTGATCAATCCACGCCACATCGAGGTGCAGATTCTGGCGGACAACCTCGGCGACGTGATCCATCTCTATGAGCGTGACTGCAGTGTGCAGCGTCGCCATCAGAAGGTCATCGAGCTGGCGCCCGCGCCGCACCTGGACGCCGAGTTGCGTTACAAGATGTGCGTCGATGCGGTCGCCTTCGCCCGCCATATCGGGTACAGCTGCGCGGGCACCGTCGAGTTCCTGCTGGACGAGCGAGGGGAGTATGTCTTCATCGAGATGAATCCGCGGGTTCAGGTGGAGCACACGGTGACCGAGGAGATTACCGACGTCGACCTGGTCGCCAGCCAGCTGCGCATTGCCGCCGGGGAGACGCTCGAACAATTGGGCCTGCGGCAGGAGGACATCGCACCGCATGGCGCCGCACTACAGTGCCGGATCACCACCGAGGATCCGGCCAACGGCTTCCGGCCGGACACGGGCCGGATCAGCGCGTTGCGCACCGCCGGCGGTGCCGGTGTCCGCCTGGACGGCAGCACCAACCTGGGCGCAGAAATCAGCCCGTACTTCGACTCCATGCTGGTCAAGCTGACCTGTCGGGGCCGTGACCTCCCTACCGCAGTGAGCCGTGCGCGCCGGGCGATCGCGGAGTTCCGGATCCGCGGGGTATCGACGAATATTCCGTTCCTGCAAGCGGTCCTGGATGACCCGGACTTCCGAGCGGGCCGGGTCACCACGTCCTTCATTGATGAGCGGCCGCAGCTGCTGACCGCGCGCGCCTCGGCCGACCGCGGCACCAAGATCCTTAACTTCCTGGCCGATGTCACCGTCAACAACCCGTATGGCTCGCGTCCGTCAACGATCTACCCGGACGACAAGCTGCCCGATCTTGATCTGCGGGCCGCACCACCGGCCGGGTCCAAGCAGCGACTAGTCAAGTTGGGGCCGGAAGGATTTGCTCGTTGGCTGCGGGAGTCGGCCGCGGTCGGGGTCACCGATACCACATTCCGGGATGCTCACCAGTCGTTACTGGCTACCCGAGTACGCACCAGCGGACTGTCGCGGGTGGCACCGTATCTCGCGCGGACCATGCCGCAGCTGTTGTCCGTGGAGTGTTGGGGCGGTGCGACTTACGATGTGGCGCTGCGCTTTCTCAAGGAGGATCCCTGGGAACGGCTGGCCACACTGCGTGCAGCAATGCCCAATATCTGCTTGCAGATGCTATTGCGGGGCCGCAATACCGTGGGCTACACGCCGTACCCGGAAATCGTGACGTCGGCGTTTGTGCAAGAAGCAACAGCCACCGGTATCGACATCTTTCGTATCTTCGACGCGCTCAACAACATCGAGTCGATGCGTCCGGCGATCGACGCAGTACGCGAAACAGGTTCTGCGATAGCAGAAGTCGCGATGTGCTACACGGGCGACCTTACCGATCCGGGTGAACAGCTGTACACGCTGGACTACTACCTGAAACTGGCTGAGCAGATCGTGGACGCCGGCGCCCATGTGCTGGCGATCAAGGATATGGCTGGACTGTTGCGCCCGCCGGCCGCTCAAAGGTTGGTCAGCGCCCTGCGCAGTCGCTTCGACCTGCCCGTTCACCTGCACACCCACGACACACCGGGTGGCCAGCTCGCCAGCTATGTGGCCGCTTGGCACGCCGGGGCCGATGCCGTCGACGGCGCCGCCGCGCCGCTGGCGGGAACGACCAGCCAGCCCGCGCTGAGCTCGATCGTTGCTGCCGCTGCCCACACCGAGTACGACACCGGCTTGTCGCTTTCGGCGGTGTGCGCCCTGGAGCCGTACTGGGAGGCGTTACGAAAAGTGTATGCGCCGTTCGAGTCTGGGTTGCCGGGGCCGACGGGGCGGGTTTATCACCACGAGATTCCGGGCGGCCAACTGTCCAATCTGCGCCAGCAAGCAATTGCTCTTGGTCTGGGAGATCGATTCGAAGAGATCGAAGAGGCCTACGCGGGCGCCGACCGAGTGTTGGGCAGGCTGGTTAAGGTCACGCCAACGTCCAAGGTGGTCGGCGATCTGGCGCTGGCACTGGTCGGCGCCGGTGTCAGTGCAGACGAATTCGCCTCCGATCCAGCGCGATTTGACATCCCGGAATCGGTACTCGGATTTCTGCGGGGCGAGCTGGGTGATCCGCCCGGCGGGTGGCCCGAACCGCTGCGCACTGCGGCGCTGGCCGGTCGCGGGGCGGCCAGGCCCACTGCGCAATTGGCGGCGGACGACGAGATTGCCCTATCGTCGGCCGGAGCCAAGCGTCAGGCCACCCTGAACAGGCTGTTATTTCCCAGTCCAACAAAGGAATTCAATGAGCACCGGGAAGCCTACGGCGACACGTCGCAATTGTCGGCCAACCAGTTCTTCTATGGTCTGCGCCAAGGTGAAGAGCATCGGGTGAAGCTGGAGCGTGGGGTGGAGCTGTTGATCGGGCTGGAGGCCATTTCCGAACCCGACGAACGCGGCATGCGAACGGTGATGTGCATCCTCAACGGGCAGCTGCGGCCGGTGCTAGTGCGCGACCGCAGCATTGCCAGTGCCGTTCCGGCCGCCGAGAAGGCCGACCGCGGCAATCCCGGACACATCGCCGCGCCATTTGCCGGAGTCGTCACGGTCGGGGTGTGCGTCGGCGAGCGGGTCGGCGCCGGCCAAACCATCGCCACCATCGAGGCGATGAAGATGGAAGCCCCGATCACCGCCCCGGTTGCCGGCACCGTGGAGCGGGTGGCGGTGTCGGACACCGCCCAGGTGGAGGGCGGAGACCTGTTGGTGGTGGTGAGCTGACCGCCCCGGCGACGATGCAGTGGGGGTACCGCCCGCTTGCGGGGGACGAAGCGATGAGGTGGGGGTACTGCCCGCTTGCGGATGAGCGGCGCAGATGAGCACCGCCGGCGACGATGCAGTGGGGGTACCGCCCGCTTGCGGGGGACGAAGCGATGAGGTGGGGGTACCGCCCGCTTGCGAGGGAGAGCGGCGCACTTGACCCGGATCATCGGCGGTGTCGCCGGAGGCCGGCGCATTGCCGTCCCACCACGCGGAACCAGACCTACCACCGATCGGGTGCGCGAGTCGCTCTTCAACATCGTGACTGCGCGGCGGGATCTGACCGGTCTGGCGGTGTTGGACCTCTATGCGGGTTCCGGCGCCCTGGGGCTGGAGGCGTTGTCGCGGGGAGCGGCGTCCGTGCTGTTCGTGGAGTCCGACCAGCGCAGCGCGGCCGTCATTGCGCGCAACATCGAGGCCCTAGGTCTCTCCGGTGCGACGCTGCGCCGGGGCGCGGTGGCGGCCGTCGTGGCGGCCGGGACCACATCCCCGGTGGATCTGGTGTTGGCCGACCCGCCCTACAACGTCGACTCCGCCGACGTTGACGCCATCCTGACCGCACTGGGCACCAACGGTTGGACGCGCGAGGGAACCGTAGCGGTGGTGGAGCGTGCGACCACGTGCGCGCCGTTGACCTGGCCGGAGGGCTGGCGCCGATGGCCCCAGCGTGTTTACGGCGACACCCGTTTGGAACTGGCCGAACGGCTTTTTGCCAACGTGTAGCGTCATCGGTCATGACCGCCGGCGACGATGCAGTGGGGGCCGTGCCCGCTTGCGGGGGACGCAGCGATGAGGAGGAGCGGCGCAGATGACGGGCGCGGTATGCCCAGGGTCATTTGACCCGGTGACGTTAGGCCACGTCGACATTTTCGAACGCGCCGCAGCCCAATTCGACGAGGTGGTGGTTGCCATCCTGGTTAACCCTGCAAAGACGGGCATGTTCGACCTCGACGAGCGGATCGCGATGGTCAAGGAGTCGACAACGCACCTGCCCAATCTGCGCGTGCAGGTCGGGCATGGCTTGGTGGTCGACTTTGTCAGGTCTTGCGGGATGACCGCGATCGTGAAGGGGCTGCGCACCGGCACCGACTTCGAATACGAGCTGCAGATGGCGCAAATGAACAAACACATTGCCGGTGTGGACACCTTTTTCGTCGCGACCGCGCCACGGTATTCGTTCGTGTCGTCCTCACTGGCCAAAGAAGTCGCGATGCTGGGCGGTGACGTGTCCGAGTTGCTGCCCGAACCGGTGAATCGCCGGCTGCGGGACAGGCTCAACACCGAACGGACCTAGCTCCTTTGCGGGAGTAGGTCCGATCGTGTGAGGCCTTCGCCGACTAGCTGGGGTCAAAGCACTCGTAGAACGTCTGGGTTGCGTAGTCGTAGCAGGTGTAGGTGCCCCACTCGGGTTGGTGGGTCGGGGCGGCATTGGCGGTGCCGGTAGCGGCTCCGAAGGCCGCCAGCCCGATCGCCGAGGCTAGCAGAGACATGCCGGCGAGGGCGCGGATACGGGCAGTGAACATTGGGTACCTCTCTGTCGCGTTGTGGCTGAATGTTGGTTTGCCGGCGGTGGCCGACAAGTCAAGATTGAGCGCGGCCGCTTGGCGGATCCTTGCGACGTTCTTGGGACCGACTTGCCTAGCGCGGGCTCGGTGGCGGACGGCGTTTCCTTCGACGAAAGGCGCGTTGCACCAGTCGCACCGGCCCAGTGGGACTGGCGTGAACGATCTTCGAAAGCGATATTGGATGCGCTAGGTGCGAAAATTGTCCTAACTCGGGGCCGCGCTGAGCAGACCCACCGGTCCTGTCTACACTCCGCTCCTTTGACCGCACCTGCCGCAGGCCAGGTCTTCGGGGTTTTTCCACAGTGCAAAGCGGGTGTCCCTTGAGCTTGCGTACCCGCTCATGAGCTGGCCGCGCCGGGGCGTTTTTGGCGGGCCGACCCCGGCCCCACGTGGGCTCGCTACGTGACAGCGCCCACCCGGACAGTTCACGTTGACCGGGTGAGGCCAAACGGCGCCGAGCGTGCACTGAGGGCGAGATTCGGGCCAGCCGATTTTCCGCCCTCAGTTCACGCTGGGCGACGGCGCCGAAACGGCCAGTCGACGCCGTGACCATCATGGGCACCAAGAAGTTGACCGCACCGCGCGCAGTCACCCATGTCAGAAGACGATGGTCTGGTTGTGATGCACGATGACGCGGTCTTGGCAGTGCCAGAGCACGGCGCGGGAAAGCACTGCGCGTTCGACGTCGGCGCCGACACGCACCAGATCATCGACGGTGTGGGTGTGGTCGACACGAACGACGTCTTGTTCGATGATGGGCCCCTCGTCGAGAACTTCGGTCACGTAGTGGGCGGTCGCGCCGATCAGTTTGACGCCGCGTTCTCGTGCGCGCTGGTACGGGGCCGCGCCGGTGAAGGCTGGAAGGAACGAATGGTGAATGTTGATCAGCGGGCAGCCGATCGCCTCCAAGAACCCCGGGCTGAGTATCTGCATGTAGCGTGCCAGCACTACTAAATCCACATTGCCGCTTAGCAACTGAAGCTGACGCTGTTCGGCTTCCGTACGAGTGTCGCGAGTGGCGGGAATATGTATGAATGGCACACCGAACGGGCGTACGTGCGCGGCCAGGTCAGGATGATTGGCAATCACCATGACAACCGACATTTCTAGCTCGCCGCGACGGTTGCGCCACAACAAGTCCAGCAAGCAGTGGTCCTCTGTCGATGCCATGATTGCGACCCGCTTAGGCTTGGCTGCTTCGGCAAATCGGTAGTCGATGCCGAACTTGTCCGCCACAGTGCTGCCGAAGTCGCGCTGCAGTTCGTCGACGGCGGCCGTGAGACCGGGCAGGTGAAAGATTGCGCGCTGCAAGAACGTTCCGCCCTCCGGCGCGGTGGAGTGCTGGTCCAGAGAAATGATGTTGGCGCCGGCCCGGGCCAGGAAGGTGCTCACCGCGGCGATGATTCCAGGGCGGTCGTGGCACCGAAGCAGTAACCGGCCAATATCGGCCGGCGGCGGTGGACCGCCAGGCGGTGGCGGATAATCCGGCTCGTTCGGCGTTGCGTGCGCGGTCATGCTCCCTTTGCCCATGGGTGGAATACCCGCAGGCCAGGATACCGCCGCCGGTGGCCTTTTCGGCGCCGACTGATCGGCGTGGTGGCGCTAGTGGCCGAGGTGATCGTCGTGGCGGTCATGGTGGTCATGCGGGGCATCCGGTGAGCCGCCCATCATGCGTAGCATCGGGAGACCGCCCGATGTGATGAATCGGACCACCAAGGCCGCCGCGATCACCAGAAAGATGACGTTGAGCCAGGTGGTGTAGTTCCACGATATTTCTGCGGTCATGACCGTAGCGCTGCGCTGGCTCGGGATGAGATTCGTTGTACCGAAGAGAAGTTCGATGAGATAGCCAGCGACGACCATCGATGCGTAGAAGGTGCCGAGCAGCACCAGCATCATCCTGGCGCCATAGTATTTACGGTAGATATTCAGGATCGGCAGTATCAGTAGGTCGGCGAAGATGAACGCGATGACCCCGCCGAAGCTGATGCCTCCGTTCCACAGCACCGCGGCAAGTGGCACGTTGCCGATCGAGCAAACAAACGAAACGATGGCCACGATGGGTCCTATGATCGGACCCCAGACCGCCGACCAGGCCGGATGATTGGCTAAAAAGAAGCTCTGCCAGAACGATTCGGGTACCCATGCCGCGATAGCACCGGCGATCAGCAGCCCGAGAATGAGGTCGCGCAGGATCGCCAACCACTCCATCACGAACACATGGGCGATGGAGGTAAATCCCGGTGGGGAAAGGAGTCGTCGCCAAAATGAGCCTTCCCGCTTGATGGACATGTCCATGGCGGCATGGCCTTCCATCGAGCCTGCGAGTCCCCGTTCGGCCTGTTCCCGGGCGGCGTCGATGAGCCGGGCGCCGACGAACAACCGGAACAACACGGCCAGGACAAGGATCATTATTGGACCGCCAACGAACTCGGCGGCGGTGAACTGCCAGCCCATCAGCAGGGCCAGGATGATGCCCAACTCCACCACGAGGTTGGTGGAACCGATCTCGAACGCCATAGCGGCAGTGAAGTTGGCCCCTTTGCGGAATAGTGACCGAGCCAAAGCCACCGCGGCATACGAGCACGACGACGAGGCCGCGCCCAGGCCGGTGGCGATTACCAGGGTGCGCGGCCGATCGTCGCCGAGCAGCGTGACGATCGTGGAGCGGCGCACCACGGCTTGAACCACCGCCGACAGCGCGAAGCCCAGGATCAGCGCCCACAGGATTTCCCAGGTCATCGACGCGGTCAGCGCCAGTGCGTGCCCGATCGCTCCCAGCACTGCTGCCGTCACTCGGTCCTCCACTTTGGTTGAGGTCACGCTCTGCCCTCCACCATATACCACCCGGGGGTATAGTCACCGGGGTGGGCAACGACCGCGCAGTGGTGCCGCTAAACGTATCGCCGCCCCACTCTTGCCGAGGTTTTCCCCGAGTGCGCGTGTCGTGCGTGTACGCTACGGCGTCGAGGTGGGGCGGGCCACCGGTTGCTAGCGAGGTGAGAGGGGACGCGGCCATCAGCACGACACCGGACGCCGCACCTGGGCTTGCCGCACGCAGGCGCCGGATCCTTTTCGTCGCGGAAGCAGTGACCCTGGCTCACGTCGTCCGGCCATTCGCGCTTGCGCAGTCGCTGGACCCTAGTCGTTATGAAGTGCACTTCGCCTGCGACCCGCGCTACAACCAGCTTCTAGGTCCGCTCCCTTTCCGTCACCATGCGATTCACACCATCCCCAGCGAGCGGTTTTTCGGCAATCTGGCTCAGGGTCGTTTCTATGCCATGCGGACGCTGCGGAAGTACGTTGAGGCGGACCTGCGGGTCCTGGATGAGATCGCGCCGGACCTCGTCGTCGGTGACCTTCGCATTTCACTGTCGGTCAGCGCCCGACTGGCCGGCATTCCTTACATCGCGATCGCGAATGCCTACTGGAGTCCGTACGCGCAGCGGCGTTTTCCGCTGCCCGACGTGATATGGACCCGCTTGTTCGGCGTCAGGTTGGTCAAGCTCCTCTACCGCCTGGAACGCCCTTTGCTCTTCGCCCTGCAGTGCATGCCGCTCAACTGGGTCCGCCGCAGGCACGGGCTGTCGAGTCTGGGGTGGAACCTGTGCCGCATCTTCACCGACGGGGACCACACCCTGTATGCCGACGTGCCCGAGCTGATGCCCACCTACGACTTGCCGGCCAACCACGAGTACCTTGGCCCGGTCCTGTGGTCGCCCGCCGGGAAGCCGCCGACATGGTGGGATTCGCTGCCAACCGACCGGCCGATCGTGTACGCAACCCTGGGCACGTCCGGCGGGAGAAATCTGTTGCAACTGGTGTTGAACGCCTTGGCTGCGTTGCCGGTGACGGTGATCGCGGCCACCGCGGGCCGCAGTGACCTGAAGACCGTGCCGGCCAACGCCTTCGTCGCGGACTACCTGCCGGGTGAGGCCGCTGCGGCTCGCTCGGCCGTGGTGGTCTGCAATGGCGGGAGTTTGACGACCCAGCAGGCCTTGGTGGCCGGGGTGCCGGTGATCGGGGTCGCGGGCAATCTCGATCAGCACTTGAATATGGAGGCCGTTGAGCGGGCCGGGGCGGGCGTGCTGCTGCGAACTGAGCGGCTGAAGAGTCAGCGGGTGGCAGGGGCCGTGATGCAGGTGATCAGTCGGTCCGAGTACCGACAAGCCGCCGCGCGACTCGCCGATGCCTTCGGACGAGACCGCGTTGGATTCCCGCAGCATGTGGAGAATGCTCTGCGCCTCATGCCGGAGAACCGGCCCCGGACATGGTTGGCCAGCTAGTTACTTCGACCTGAAAAAGTGACGGCGACTAAGTGAGTCGTTTGTGGGCGAATGCCGCCGGACTGTTGGTGGGGCAGAGCTTCGTGCTCTGGGAGCCGGGTCATGCTGCGAGGCTTCGTTTGAGGGTGCTGATGCGGCCTTCGCTGCCGGTGCGCCACTTGACTGTTCGTCGGAACGATGGCCGGTGTTCTTCGGCGCGCCGGGCCTGGGAGGGTCTGCCTTTACGCGGTATCGCGACCGTACGTACACCGAGGTCGTGCAGGTCATCTTCGACGCGTTTCTCGCCGTAGCCGCGGTCGGCGGTGACGGTGCCGGGCGGGCGTCCGGCGCGTGTGGTGATCCGTTCGACCGCGGGCGCTAGCTGCGGCGCGTCATGCGGATTGCCGTGCTCCACGGTGTGATCCAGGACGATGCCATCGTCGTTGTCGACGATCTGGGGCTTGTGCCCGAACTCGACCGGCCTCGGCCTTCTGCCGTGGGGAGGAACGCCACGGCGGTAGTGTCACTACCCGTGGTTGCGCTGTCACCGCGAGCAGGACAAGCTGGCTACCTTTGGCAGTCCATAACCCGCGGTTGAGGGTAACCCCAATCTGTTGCTACCATCCGCCGTGCGGTGGCGGTGTCCAGAAGATGCTCAGCCGCAAGCTGGGTCGCGTATGCCCGGCACCGAGCCCCAAGGATGCGGCGCGCGGAGCTCACAACGTGGGCGCGAACGCGGTCTAACGAATTGCCGCAGCCATGTATTGAGTCCGCTTCGACCTCATCAGTTCTCTTAAAGAGGCTTGCTAAATGACCAACATTCGACTGACTACGGTTTCGCAGTGAGGAGATGATGGAATGGGGCTAGTGTGGCGCAGTCGGACTAGTCTTGTAGGGCAACTGATCGGACTAGTCAGGTTAGTGGCGAGTTTTGCGGCCCAGTTATTCTACCGGCCGAGCGACGCAGTGGCGGAAGAATACCACAAGTGGTACTACGGCAACTTAGTGTGGACGAAGACCACTTATATGGGGATCAATTGCTGGAAATCCGTCAGCGATATGTGGAATTACCAGGAGATCCTGAGCGAGTTGCAACCATCCCTCGTCATCGAGTTCGGCACCCGCTACGGCGGCTCGGCGGTGTATTTTGCCAACATCATGAGGCAGATCGGCCAGCCATTCAAGGTACTTACCGTGGACAACTCACACAAAGCCCTCGATCCAAGAGCCCGGCGCGAACCAGATGTTTTGTTCGTTGAATCGTCATCCACCGACCCGGCGATTGCCGAACAAATTCAACGCCTCAAAAACGAATACCCTGGCAAGATCTTCGCCATCTTAGATAGCGACCACTCGATGAATCATGTGCTGGCCGAGATGAAATTACTACGGCCGCTACTCTCCGCCGGTGACTACCTAGTAGTCGAGGATTCCAACATCAACGGCCACCCAGTCCTGCCCGGGTTTGGGCCTGGACCTTATGAAGCGATCGAGGCATATGAGGATGAATTTCCAAACGATTACAAGCATGATGCGGAGCGGGAGAACAAATTCGGCTGGACTTCCGCGCCCAACGGATTTCTGATCCGCAACTAGCGGTCGGTGTGAGAAATAGCTCGACGCATTGCATTTTGGGGGATTGTATTTTTGGGAGGTTGCCTGCGGGTACGGGCTGCCTCGAGATTAGGGGGCGAGTATGGAGGAAACAAGCGTCGCCGGCGACCCGGGACCGGACGCTGGGACGAGCACGGCGCCCAACGCCGCACCGGAGCCTGTCGCTCGCAGGCAACGGATCCTGTTTGTAGGGGAGGCCGCGACCCTGGCCCACGTCGTCCGGCCGTTCGTGTTGGCGCGGTCGCTGGACCCGAGTCGTTATGAGGTCCACTTTGCCTGCGACCCGCGGTTCAATAAGCTTTTGGGCCCGCTCCCGTTCCCACATCACCCGATTCACACCGTCCCCAGCGAGGAGGTTCTCCTTAAAATCGCTCAGGGCCGCCTCTTCTACAACACGCGGACGTTGCGCAAATACATCGCGGCTGACAGGAAGATCCTGAACGAGATCGCACCGGACGTAGTCGTCGGTGACAACCGTCTTTCGCTCTCGGTCAGCGCCCGACTAGCCGGCATTCCGTACATCGCCATCGCGAACGCCTACTGGAGTCCTCAGGCCCGCCGTCGGTTTCCGCTGCCAGACGTGCCGTGGACCCGCTTCTTCGGGGTCAGGCCGGTCAGCATCCTGTACCGCCTGTACCGTCCGTTGATCTTTGCCCTCTATTGTCTCCCGCTCAACTGGCTCCGCCGGAAGCACGGGCTGTCGAGTCTGGGCTGGGATTTGTGCCGCATTTTCACCGACGGTGACTACACCCTGTATGCCGACGTACCCGAGCTGGTGCCGACATACAACCTGCCGGCCAACCATCGATATCTCGGACCCGTCCTGTGGTCGCCCGACGTAAAACCGCCGACTTGGTGGCACTCGCTGCCGACAGACCGGCCGATTATTTATGCGACCCTCGGCAGTTCCGGCGGAAAGAACCTGTTGCAGGTGGTTTTGAACGCCCTGGCCGATTTACCCGTGACGGTGATCGCGGCCACCGCTGGCCGGAACCACCTGAAGAACGTGCCGGCCAACGCCTTCGTCGCGGACTACCTGCCGGGCGAAGCGGCTGCAGCGCGCTCCGCCGTGGTGCTCTGCAACGGCGGCAGCCCGACGACGCAGCAGGCGTTGGCGGCCGGGGTGCCGGTGATCGGGCTCCCCAGCAACATGGACCAGCACTTGAACATGGAGGCCCTTGAGCGGGCCGGCGCCGGCGTTCTCCTGCGAACCGAGCGGCTCAACACTGAAGGCGTGGCGGCAGCCGTAAAGCAGGTGCTCAGTGGGGCCGAGTTCCGACAAGCCGCCCGGCGGCTTGCCGAAGCCTTCGGACCAGACTTTGCCGGATTCCCGCAGCACATCGAAAGTGCGCTGCGGCTCGTCTGCTAAAGGGGCTCTTCGCAGTTGAGGGTGTAGGGCGGGTCGGCGCGTCGTTGCCGGGGTAGGGGTCGAGGTCTTCCGATGATGGGGTTTCCTACACCTCTCATCCGAAAGACCTCGACGTGCACGACGCTACCGGTGGTGCGGGCTTTGTCCGCCCCGATCTGACCGCTTTCTGCCGGCTTGATGAGCTCGGGGTGGAGGTGACCGGCCAACACCTGGATTCCGAGCGGGCGGTGGCGGCGTGTCGGATCACCGACGAGGATCGATGGTGTCGACGTTGCGGCGAGCAAGGCGCCGTCCGGGATACCGTGACCCGCCGATTGGCTCACTGGTGCACCATCCTTGTGTCGGTGATCTTGGATGGATTGCCCGATGCACCCGAGGCGCCGCTGGGTTATCGCCCTGCTCGCTTGACAGCCGTGATGTCCATCATGAGTTTTGCGGAGTCCGGCGGTTGCCCCGGACGCGCCGACCGTCGACAGGACTGAGCGCCGACGAGCGCCGAACAGTGAGCGATGCGGCAGCCGCGTTCGGGCCTCGCACGAGGGTGCCTCCCCACTGGGTCTAGCAGCGAGGAGGCTGTTATGGAGTCTACTGCCGAAACCACATTGCGCGACGAGCCGCAGAACGGCGTCACGGGTGGAATTGATTGGGCGCGAGACGATCACGCGGTATCGATCGTCGATGCGCGTGGCCGCGAGGTTCGCCGCGCCACGATCGAGCACAACGCCGCCGGACTGCGCGAGCTGCTCGAGCTGCTGAACCGGGCCGGTGTGCGCGAGGTCGCCATCGAACGCCCGGACGGCCCGGTGGTGGACACCCTGCTCGAGGCCGGGCTCACGGTGGTGGTGATCAGCCCGAACCAGCTGAAGAATCTGCGCGGCCGTTACGGCTCGGCCGGCAACAAGGACGACCGCTTCGACGCGTTCGTGCTCGCCGACACGCTGCGCACCGACCGGTCCCGGCTGCGTCCACTGCTGCCCGACACCGCGGCCACGGCCACCCTGCGCCGGACCTGTCGCGCTCGCAAAGACCTGGTCGGGCACCGGGTGGCGTTGGCCAACCAGCTGCGCGCGCACCTGCGCATCGTCTTTCCGGGCGTGGTCGGGCTGTTCGCCGACATCGACTCGCCGATCAGCCTGGCGTTCCTGACCCGATTCGACTGCCAGGACCGCGCAGACTGGTTGTCGGTCAAGCGCCTGGCCGCCTGGCTGGCCGCCGCCGGCTACTGCGGGCGCGTCGACCCCGCGGTGCTTCACGGCCGGCTCACCGGCGCCCCGCGCGGTGTCACAGGTGAGGACGGCGCCGCCAACGCACACATCACCCGCGCCCTGCTCGCTGCGCTTACCAGCATCGCCACGCAGATCAAGGCCCTCGACGCGCAGATCGCCGAGCAGCTCGCCCTGCACGCCGACGCGCACATCTTCACCTCCCTGCCCCGCTCCGGCACCGTGCGCGCGGCCCGGCTGCTCGCCGAGATCGGTGACTGCCGAGCCCGTTTTCCCACGCCCGAATCGCTGGCCTGCTTGGCCGGCGTCGCCCCCTCCACCCGCCAGTCCGGCAAAGTCACCCACGTCGGGTTCCGTTGGGCCGCAGACAAACAACTCCGCGACGCCGTCTGCGACTTCGCCGGCGACAGCCGCCGAGCCAACCCCTGGGCCGCCGACCTTTACAACCGCGCCCGAGCCCGCGGCCACGACCACCCTCACGCCGTACGCATCCTCGCCCGCGCCTGGCTTTACGTCATCTGGCACTGCTGGCAAGACGGCGTCGCTTACGATCCCACCCAACACCGAGCCCTGCAGGCTCTCCGTAACCAAGTTCGCCAAACGGCGGCTTGACACAGGGCTACTCATGAGCCCTTCGGGTGGCGCCCGACGACCTTGGTGCTTACCGTGCGCCGCTATCGGTGTGCCGGCTGCGCTCATGTGTGGCGGCAAGACAGCAGCGCGGCAGCCGAGCCGCGAGCGAAGTTGTCGCGCCATGGGCTGCGGTGGGCATTGGAAGCCGTTGTGTGCCAACACCTCACCATCGCCCGTGTCGCCGAAGGGCTGGGGGTGTCGTGGAACACCGCCAACAACGCCGTGTTGGCCGAGGGCAAGCGGGTGTTGATCGACAATGCGGGCAGGTTCGACGAAGTCACGGTGATCGGGGTCGACGAACACGTGTGGCGCCACACGCGGCGCGGCGACAAGTACGTCACCGTGATCATCGACCTGACCGGCATCCGTGAGGGCACCGGCCCGGCCCGGCTGCTGGACATGGTCGAAGGACGCTCCAAACAGGCCTTCAAGACCTGGCTGGCCGAACGAGAAGAATCCTGGCGCCAGGCGGTGGAAGTGGTGGCGATGGACGGGTTCACCGGGTTTAAGACCGCCACCAGCGAGGAACTGCCCGACGCGGTGGCGGTGATGGATCCCTTCCACGTGGTGCGGCTCGGTGGTGAGGCGCTGGATAAATGCCGGCGCCGCGTTCAACTCGACACCTGCGGACACCGCGGTCGCAAGACCGATCCGCTCTACGCCGCGCGGCGCACCCTGCAGACCGGAGCCGACCTGCTCACCGACAAGCAAAAAGACCGGCTGACAAAGCTATTCGCCGTCGACACCCACATCGAAGTCGAGGCGACCTGGGGCATCTACCAGCGCATGATCAGCGCCTACCGCAACCCCGACCGCCGCAGGGGCCGCGAGCTGATGAGCACGCTGATCGAGTCGATCAGCGACGCGGTCCCCGCGGCACTGACCGAGGTCATCACCCTGGGGCGCACATTGAAGAAACGCGCCGCCGACGTGCTGGCCTACTTCGACCGGCCTGGCACATCCAACGGACCCACCGAGGCGATCAACGGCCGCCTCGAACACCTACGCGGCTCTGCGCTGGGATTTCGCAACCTCACCCACTACATCACCCGATCCCTCCTGGAAACCGGCGGATTCAAACCCCGACTACACCCTCGATCATGAAGAGCCGCTAAAGGGTGCCCACGATATCGCCGGCTAGCCAACGGATGTCCGGTCGAGCACCTGATTCGGGAGCGTGTCGCAGTTCAAAACGCTGAAGTACCGCAACGACTCTCCTGAACGGTTCGATTCGATCGAACACGCCCGCACCTGGCCAGGCCACATGGGCGCGGCCATGGCCAACGCCTACTCGGCCAACCCGAATCCATTCGGCGTCTCACCGCAACCCCCGAAACCGGCGACCGCGGCATGGATCAACCCGCCCACCCCAGATCCGAAATAGCGTCCACATAATGAGACACTGGCGCAAAGAGCTTGACAGGCGCCGCACCACGCAAGCTGTTAGACGTGTCGGTCTTGCAAGAGGCGGGTTGGCCACCCAAGATCACGCCGCCCAAGGGCATCGAGTCAACGTTGCGGTGGTATCGCGCTAACGTCGGCGCCGCCAAGAAATGACGGTGCGCATTACCATGGCCCTGCTGATCACCTTTGGCCACCTGCGCACCAGAACTATGACCAGCCTTATGCCGAGTCTCGTGGACATCGGCAGCCGCTTCAAAAACTCCTTGTCGACGATCGTATTGCTGAGCCCGCCGAATTCGTTGTAGCTTGCAACGACCACGTGCATGTAGCGGGTGACGAGCGCTGGGTTGGAAAAGCAGCGAATATTGAAGTCCCAGTCGGCCAGGACCCGGTAGCGGAGGTTGTAGGGACCGATGGTGCCGAAGAGTCCGCGGCGGTAGAAGATCGCCTGATGGCAGATGTTGCGCTTGAACAACAGACGGTCGAGGTCGAAGGCGCCACCCCAGCGGAAATTGGTTGAGCGCATGATCACGTCGCCATATACCAGATCGCTGGGCTCGTGTTCGCCAATGAAGGCGGCCACCCGCGCCAGGGTGTCAGCCTCGTACAGGCTGTCGTCCGCGCCCAGAAAGAGCAACCACGTTCCGGTGGCCAGGTCCACGCCGCGGTTCATGGCGTCGTAGACGCCCTGGTCGGTGTCGCGATGAATGATCAACCGCTCGCCGAGGTTGGGGGCGAAAATGTTGGCGATGTCGAGGGTTTCGTCCGTCGAGCCGCCGTCGACCAGTACCAGCTCGAAGTCACCGCAGGTCTGACGGGCGATGCTGTCGAGGCAGGCAGGCAATACCGCAGCCACGTTCAAGGTGGGGATGATGATCGAAAACATTGGTGCGGCCATGGCGACTTTCTTTGTGTTAGCTGCGGTCAAGCCGGCGTATCGTTTCGTCTGCACCATCTTCGACCCAGGCGATCTGCGCGGACCTCTGGTGCCCGGTCTGGTGCCGGGCCTCGCGAAGCGATTCCAATCAATCGTCCTCGCGGAAAAAGATGCCGTCGGCCTGCAACATTCGACCATTATTTGCATCAATGAAACAAGGCAGCAATCCCGTCAACGTGAAGCCCAAGGAATACACGAGATCGAGGGCTTCAGGAATGAGCATGCCACCTTCGTACAACGGCAGGAAGGACAGTTCGAGTTGCATGCCGACGCAATGGTCATCTATGGTTGATTTGCCCCCGGCGAGCACCTGCTTTTCAAAGCCTTGAACGTCGACCTTGAGAAAAGCGACACCGTTCATGCCTAGAAATTCTGGCGCCACGGAATCAAGTCGATGTATGGACGCCTCTTGGGTACCGACATAGTTTGCCGGGGGAAAAGCGTTCTGATGACTTTTCAGCATGGGCAAGACGGAACTGCTCTGACCGGCGTTTCCTGCGATATTGATCGTAACCGTTCCATCAGAATCGCCCAACGCATGCTGCCGGCAATCCCAAAGTGGATCCGTTGACGCTTTGCTTTCCAAGATCGTAAACGGTCCGGATAGCGGTTCGAACGAGACAATGCGGCCCTTATATGCTGCTCGGCGGAGGCCGGCGGCGTATTGTCCTGAGTTGGCGCCGACATCGAAAACGACATCTACCCGACGCGATTTGAGTTGCTTCACAAACTGGTGCTTCAGGTCTCGCTCAGAATAGCGGCGCGAAACCTCGAAGGCGGCGCTACGCGCGATGAAACGAGCGAGTTTCAACGATTTCACTGTGCAACACTAACACGCTAAATACTCCGCCCCGGGGGATAGTTTGGGTCGCGCAACATTGTAGTGGGTCTGCGGACCCGAGGTTCGGTCACAACGCCAGGCGCTGCTGACGATTGGACCTGGTGCAGTTCCAAGATGTGCGCCTGATGCGGGTGGTAGTGTGCAGACGGCTTGGGCCGGCGAAGGGCCAGCGGCGTTGGCGCCCTTTGGATCTGGGCACCACTGGTTGTTTCGAGAACCTCGGAGCTCAACGGCCGACCTACCGGATGCGGGCGATCCGGATGTTAGAGTGCGCCATGCCAAACCGCCTCGTTCGAAGCCTGCAACGCTGGCGGCCGTTTGGCTTGCCCCCCCATCGGTGGCGGCTGGCCCCCTGGTATTGGCGCGGCCTCCAGGTCACCCTTGAGCCGGGGTCGGCCATCGCGTGGATCGTTCGGTTGACCGGCGGGTTCGAGGAGACCGAGATCGACATCGCGGCGGCGCTCTATTCCGCGCTCTACCCAGACCGCTGCATCCTCGACGTCGGAGCCAACGTCGGCATACACAGCCTGGCCTGGGCGAGGTTAGCCCCGGTGGTAGCCCTGGAGCCGGCGCCGGGCACCCATTCGCGGTTGGAGGCCAACGTGGCCGCCAACGGCCTGCAAGACCGCATCCGCACGCTGCGGACGGCCGCCGGGGACGCGGTCGGCGAGGTCGACTTTTTCGTGGCGGCCGACAGCGCCTTCAGTTCGCTAAACGACACGGGACGAATTCGGATTCGCGAGCGGACACGGGTGCCGTGTACCACGCTGGACGCGCTCGCCGCCGAGCTGCCCCTCCCGGTGGGTCTGCTGAAGATCGACGTTGAGGGCCTCGAGCGCGCGGTCATCGCGGGCGCCGCGGAGCTTCTGCGGCGCGATCGCCCGGTCCTGCTGGTGGAGATCTACGGGGGCGCCGCCTCTAATCCGGACCCGGAACGGACCATTGCGGACATCCGCGCGTACGGGTACGAACCGTTCGTCTACGCCGACGATGCGGGGCTGCAGCCCTACCAACGGCACCGCGACGACCGGTACTGCTACTTCTTTATTCCGAGCCGGAAGGGATAGCTGGCGCCGGCTGCCGCTCTCTACCTCGAGTGCTTGCCCCGGGCGTTTGCGCTGCTGGGTGGCGGTGGCGTCCAGGGCCAAGCGGGCGTGGGCTCGAGGAGGTCGATACGCTGGGGCCGCAGACGTGTCAGCAGCTCGATAGCCATCGGCGAGCGTTTCTCCTCGGCGAGGTGCGCTATCCTCGCCTGATGCGACTCCCCGGCATGTTGCGCCCGACTGCGGAACGGCATTTTCACAGCATCTTTTACCTTCGGCACAACGCCCGCCGTCAGGAGCACCTGGCCACGCTGGGGCTCGACCTCGGCAACAAGAGCGTGCTGGAGGTTGGTGCCGGGATCGGCGATCACACGCAGTTCTTCCTCGACCGCGGGTGCAAGGTGCTCTGCACCGAGCCCCGGGGGGAGAATCTGGATGTCATTCGCCAACGCTTCGGGTCCAATCCCAATGTCACAGTCGACCACCTAGATCTCGACGGCGATCTCCCAGCAGAAGCGCACCAATACGACGTGGTGTACTGCTATGGAGTGCTCTACCACCTCTCCCGTCCTGCCGAGGCGCTGGCGTGGATGTGTGACCGCGCAGTGGACCTTCTGCTGCTGGAGACATGCGTGAGCTATTCCGGCGAAGACGAGCCTTTTCTGGTTAGTGAGAGGGCTTCCTCGCCGAGCCAGGCGATAACCGGCACGGGGTGTCGGCCTTCGCGCGTGTGGGTGATGAACCGACTGAGGGAGAAGATGCCGCACGTATATGTGACCGCTACGCAGCCCCGGCACCGGCAGTTTCCACTGGATTGGCGGGCGAACGGACCGATAGCTTCCACAGGTTTGGCTCGTGCGGTGTTTGTCGCTTCGCGGGCTCCGCTGAACCTGCCGACCCTGGTCGAGGAGCTTCCGATGGTGCAGCGCCGGTGCTGAAGCCCACATGTGAACGTGGGTTGTCGTCAGGAGTTTGATTCTCGGCGGCAAAGGCCCAGATCTGGGAGAACAGGATTGGGCTAATGTGCCCATGGCATAGCTAATCTTGCTGGCGGCCGGGGTGGAGATGTTAGCTCAGCCTGGTCGTTCCCATGACCACGCCGGCGCCCGGGAGGCGCGCCAACAACGCATCGCCCATCGCCGCTGCGGGAGTGAGCACCCCCCGCAGCTCGGCGAGCCGATCGCGATCGAGCGCCAGCGCCAGACCACTCTGCGCGAGCAACACCGCGGTCGACTTGTACGCGTCGACGTTGTGCGCGAAAGTCGCCCTGTAGCGGGCACCGGTCGTCGTGGTGGTGTACGTCTCGAAGGTGTAATGGCCCCGCTCTTGCGTTTTCCGGCTCGGACCGGTGCCTGGCTTTGGCGTGACGCGCTCCACTAATCGTCGGGGTAGTCGGTCGAAATACTTATTCCCCAACCCGATGGTGCCCGCCACAGTGCCGGTGACGGCTGCGGCGAGAATCGGCGCCGCCATCGACTTTCCCAGACTCATTGTTTCCGAGTAGCGGAACCGCCGGCCATAAGCCCACTCCTGTAATGCGTTGCTACGCCGAACGATTCGAGTGTTAAACGGAGCCTGCACAAACCCGCCGGTCCAGAAGCCGGCAAGTTCGGGCGCCAGATCACGTCCTGGACGCCGAAGAAAATCCGGCTGCGCACCAAGTTCGGGTTCGGCGCCCCGGTCCGTGGTCAGCGTGTACGGGTCGGTGACGAGCCGACGGGCCTCGGGGTCGCTGGATGCCGTGCGCATTGCTTCGGAATACGTTGCTACCGAGCCGCCGGAGACCCAGCGTTGCGAGAATGAACGCAGCACGAGGTCGGTGTCACACAGTTCACCGGTGCCGTCCTCGACGGACCGACGGTACAGCTGATACACGTTCAAATCCGAAGGGATCGAATCGAATCCGCACGCCAGGATTATCCGGGCGCCCGTGTCGGCGGCTTGTTTGTGGTACAGATCGATGCTGTTTCGGCAGAACATCAACTCGCCAGTCAGGTCGGCATAGTCGGTTCCGGCCTTCGCGCAGGCCGCCACCAGCGGCAGGCCGTAACGCGTGTAGGGGCCGACCGTGGTCAGCACCACCTGGGCCCGCGCGGCCATCGCCTCGAGCGTCAAGGGTTGGGATGCGTCGGCGAGGATCAGCGGCCAGTCCGCTGCGTTCGGGCCCAACATCATCCGCACGCCCCGCAGCCGTGCGCTTGACCGACCGGCCAATGCGATCCGTGCTGTTGACCCGCTGTGAGCGAGGTGTTCGGCGGTCAGCTTGCCGGAGAAGCCGGTGGCGCCATATAGAACGATGTCGAACTCGCGCTCAGCTGGGCTCATCCGGGCGACATTACCCGAAACTGGCTCAGTCCTTGGTGAAGCAGTACATCCGGTACGAGAGTTCCCCGCCTTCCAGGTAGCGGGACAGCTGCGTGCCCTGCACACCGATGAATTCACGGCCCGCGAAACGCAGGAAGGCCGGCAAATGGCGGTCGACCAGGTCCCGTGACTTCTGTGAATTGTTTCCGATGCCGCGCAGCACTTCGGCGTTGATTTGCCGCTGCGACAGTTGCCGCAGCGGGGTAGCAGCGAGGTCGGCCTCCCATGCGGCGATCTCATTGCTGGGGCGCAGGTCGGCGTATGGGAAGTACCCTCCTGGGCGCAGCACGCGAACCACCTCGGCGAGGAAACGCCGAAAGTGCGGGTAACAGTGCGAGGCTTCGACATTGAGCACAACATCGAAGGATTCGTCGTCGAAGGGCAGGTTTTCGGCGTCACCTCGCACGAAGTCCAAACCAGGCAGCCGGTGTCGTTTCTTGCACAACTTGATTCCCGCCTGGTTCAAGTCCAGGCCGGTGTAGGAGGCCGGGTGCAACGTGCGTGTGAGGTAAGAGGCTCCGCCGCCGTGTCCGCAACTGACCTCCAGCACCTGCTTGCCGCCCAGATCGACCTGGGTCGCGGTGCGGTGGTACAGGTTGATGTGGGCTCGGTTGGGCTCGTCGGATGCCTCCAGTGGCAGGTCCATCGGCGGATCTTCCTCATAGGCCCAGTTGATGAACACGATTTCGTCGTTACCGAGTCCGCGCGTCATCAACGGGTACCAGTACCGCCAAACTCTCTTGTAGGTCGAGGTACTGCCCGCGCGGGCGAGGAGGCTGTGGGTTCGACTGAAGGCCATGGGCAAGGAGTATGGCAGACAGTATGCACGAGCGATGCGTCAGAAGAGAAGTTGGCGCAACACCGAGCCCGCGGTCGATGCCATGACATCCGACCCCGGTGTTGCTCAACGCGCGACCGCGCGGACATGACTCGCTGAGGTAGCGTTCCTAGCCATGACGTTGGTCAACAGCGCAGTAGACAAGGGGTAGGCGTGGGCGGACTTCGTTTCGGTTTTGTTGATGCCCTCGTGCACTCGCGGTTGCCGCCGACCCTGCCGGCACGGTCTAGCATGGCGGCCGCCACCGTGATGGGCGCCGACTCGTATTGGGTCGGCGACCATCTGAATGCGCTGGTGCCGCGCTCGATTGCGACTTCCGAATATCTCGGAATTGCGGCGAAATTCGTGCCCAAGATCGATGCCAATTACGAACCGTGGACGATGCTTGGAAACCTCGCCTTCGGGTTGCCCAGCCGTCTGCGACTGGGCGTGTGCGTGACCGATGCAGGTCGGCGCAATCCAGCGGTCACAGCCCAGGCTGCCGCGACTTTGCAGTTGCTTACCCGAGGCCGAGCCATATTGGGTATCGGTGTCGGGGAACGTGAAGGCAACGAGCCCTACGGTGTGGAGTGGACCAAACCGGTGGCGCGGTTCGAAGAAGCCCTGGCCACCATTCGCGCGTTGTGGAATTCAAACGGGGAGCTTGTCTCACGTGAATCGCCATACTTTCCGTTACATAACGCCTTGTTCGACCTTCCGCCATACCGTGGGAAATGGCCCGAAATCTGGGTCGCGGCCCACGGGCCGCGGATGTTACGGGCCACCGGACGTTACGCCGATGCCTGGATTCCCATTGTTGTGGTTCGTCCCAGCGACTACAGTCGCGCACTCGAAGCGGTGCGCAGCGCGGCGTCCGACGCCGGACGCGACCCAATGTCGATTACTCCGGCGGCGGTGCGCGGCATCATCACTGGACGGAATCGCGACGACGTGGAAGAGGCGCTGGAATCTGTCGTTGTGAAGATGACCGCGCTCGGGGTACCTGGGGAAGCCTGGGCGCGTCACGGCGTCGAGCATCCAATGGGAGCCGACTTCTCCGGTGTGCAGGACATCATCCCGCAAACCATGGACAAACAGACGGTTTTGTCCTACGCGGCCAAGGTCCCGGCTGCGCTTATGAAAGAAGTCGTCTTCAGTGGAACCCCTGACGAAGTCATCGATCAAGTAGCGGAATGGCGAGATCACGGGCTGCGCTACGTTGTGCTGATCAACGGCAGTTTGGTTAACCCCAGCCTGCGCAAGACGGTGACGGCTGTCCTGCCGCACGCCAAGGTTTTGCGCGGGCTCAAGAAGCTATGATTTGCGCCACTCTCGCGAAGATGGGGTAAGCCGGCCCAGCGGCTGGCGTGCCAATCGCGGCGTGCGGCAGGCGATTTCGGCGTGTCGAGCTTGGAACTCGATGTGAATTTCCCAGAGTGCCCACAGGTCAGCCGTGCGCACGTTCAGCTGACTTGAGGTCAGGCCATTGATCAGCGGTTACTCGGTTCGGCCTCGCCGCAACGGGCTTGCCGTGATTCGTGTTGGTGGGGGCACGGTGTACCGGCGGGATCAGTCGGTTGCGGTCTCTGAACTGTGACCTGTGGGGTCTGACAGCGCTCTGCGGGTGCCACCCGTCGCGACCGGATCGAACGAATCGCACGGCGCTGGCGAATTCGCTCCGGCACGATCAGCAGGTCGACATCGAAGACGGTGCTCATTAGGCTTAGCGAAGCCAGCCCAACGGTGTGTTTCGCGAATGGGGCTGCAGCCAGCGCTGACGCCGCGGCTGACGATTCCGTCAATCCCATTAGGCCCTCGGGTGTGGCCCGTACCTGCTATGGTCGTGAGACCTTAACGAATCGCGTCGCGAGCCCGGGCAAGGTACAGACGCTATGCGCCGACTCGGATTCGTATGAAAGCGGCAGCGCAGCCGTCTGCTCTCTGCCGTCCATAGCTGAAGGAAGACCATGAAAACCAACTCGTCATTTCATGCCGCGGGCGAGGTGGCGACACAACCGGCATGGGGCACCGGTGAGCAAGCGGCACAACCGCTGAACGGGAGCACATCGCGATTCGCTATGAGCGAGTCGTCGCTCGCTGATCTCCTACAGAAGGCGGCGAGCCAGTACCCCAATCGCGCGGCGTACAAGTTCATTGACTATGACACGGATCCGGCTGGCTTCACCGAAACCGTGACGTGGTGGCAAGTCCACCGGCGAGCGATGATCGTGGCAGAGGAGCTCTGGATATACGCATCAAGCGGCGATCGGGTCGCGATATTGGCCCCGCAGGGCCTTGAATACATCATCGCCTTTATGGGTGTGCTGCAGGCTGGTCTCATCGCGGTTCCTCTTCCGGTGCCACAATTCGGCATTCACGACGAACGAATATCTTCGGCATTACGAGACTCTGCGCCGTCCATTATTCTTACGACCTCGTCGGTTATTGACGAGGTCACGACATATGCGCCACATGCGTGCGCCGCACAGGGCCAGTCCGCGCCCATCGTCGTGGCTGTGGACGCTCTGGACTTGAGCTCATCCAGAGCGCTCGATCCGACTCGGTTCGAGCGTCCGAGCACAGCATATCTACAGTACACATCCGGTTCGACCCGCGCGCCGGCCGGTGTTGTCCTCTCGCACAAGAATGTCATCACCAACTGCGTACAGCTAATGTCCGATTACATCGGGGATTCGGAAAAGGTTCCGTCAACTCCCGTATCGTGGCTGCCGTTCTATCACGACATGGGGTTGATGCTGGGCATCATTCTCCCGATGATCAATCAAGACACCGCGGTGTTGATGAGTCCCATGGCATTCTTGCAGCGGCCGGCCCGTTGGATGCAATTATTAGCCAAACACCGCGCACAGATTTCCAGCGCACCGAATTTCGGTTTCGAATTGGCGGTACGCAGAACATCCGACGACGATATGGCTGGACTTGACCTCGGGCATGTGCGGACGATCGTCACCGGCGCCGAACGAGTAAACGTCGCGACGCTGCGGCGCTTCACCGAGCGGTTCGCCCCGTTCAACCTCAGCGAGACGGCAATCCGGCCGTCATATGGGCTCGCGGAGGCGACGGTGTACGTGGCGACCGCCGGACCGGGACGCGCGCCGAAGAGTGTTTGCTTTGACTACCAGCAGCTGTCGGTCGGTCAGGCGAAGCGTACCGAGAACGGCAGCGAGGGAGCCAACCTGGTGAGTTATGGAGCTCCCCGGGCGTCAACCGTGCGGATCGTCGACCCCGAAACCAGGATGGAGAATCCCGCGGGGACGGTTGGCGAAATCTGGGTGCAGGGAGACAACGTCGGCTTGGGCTACTGGCGCAACCCGCAGCAGACGGAGGCGACGTTCCGCGCGCGGCTCGTCACTCCCTCGCCCGGGACTTCGGAAGGTCCGTGGCTGCGGACCGGAGACCTCGGCGTCATTTTCGAGGGCGAACTGTTCATCACGGGTCGCATCAAGGAGCTGTTGGTGGTGGATGGGGCCAACCACTATCCGGAAGACATCGAGGCGACGATCCAGGAAATCACCGGCGGCCGGGTTGTGGCGATTGCGGTGCCCGATGACCGTACTGAAAAGCTGGTAACCATTATCGAACTCATGAAGCGGGGTCGCACAGATGAGGAGGAAAAGAATCGACTCCGCACCGTCAAACGTGAAGTCGCCTCCGCGATATCCAGGTCACATCGTCTGCGCGTCGCGGATGTCGTTATGGTGGCGCCGGGTTCTATTCCGGTCACCACCAGCGGTAAGGTTCGGCGTTCGGCCAGCGTTGAGCGTTACCTGCATCACGAATTCAGCCGCCTAGATGCTATGGCATAACAGCGCATGTATGTGGGGGAAGAATATGACCGAGTGTTTTCTATCTGATCAAGAGATCCGAAAGCTCAATCGTGACCTTCGAATACTGATAGCAGCTAATGGCACCCTCACTAGGGTGCTCAACATTGTCGCTGACGATGAGGTGATCGTGCAAATCGTCAAGCAGCGGATTCACGATGTTTCACCGAAGCTATCCGAATTCGAGCAGCTAGGGCAGGTGGGGGTCGGCCGTGTTCTGCAGCGGTACATCATACTTAAAGGTCGGAACTCGGAACACTTATTTGTAGCCGCGGAGTCGTTGATTGCGATTGATCGGTTGCCGGCTGCAATTATAACAAGGTTGACGCAGACAAACGATCCTCTCGGCGAGGTTATGGCAGCCAGCCACATCGAGACCTTCAAGGAAGAGGCTAAAGTCTGGGTCGGAGATTTGCCAGGTTGGCTCGCGCTCCACGGGTATCAGAATTCCCGAAAGAGAGCCGTTGCCCGCCGTTATCGCGTTATTTCCGGAGGCCAGCCGATCATGGTGGTGACGGAGCACTTTCTACGAAGCGTATTTCGAGATGCTCCGCATGAAGAACCTGATCGCTGGCAGTTTTCAAATGCCATCACTCTGGCGCGCTAGGGCGGTCATCCAATAAATGCGGAATGGGAATCTAGCGGGGCTCCTGGCTGAGCAGGCATCGGAGGCGGGATGGTACGACCGGCCGGCCTTCTATGCGGCCGATGTGGTGACTCATGGTCAAATCCACGACGGTGCCGCACGTCTTGGGGAAGTGCTGAGAAACCGCGGACTATCCAGTGGTGATCGGGTTCTGTTGTGCCTGCCGGATTCGCCGGACCTGGTGCAGCTATTGCTGGCGTGCCTGGCTCGTGGGGTTATGGCGTTTCTAGCGAATCCGGAGCTGCATCGCGACGACCATGCGTTGGCCGAACGCAACACGGAACCGGCGCTTGTCGTCACCTCGGATGCGCTGCGCGATCGGTTTCAGCCGTCGCGGGTGGCCGAAGCCGCGGAACTCATGTCCGAGGCGGCTCGAGGCGCGCCTGGAGGCTACGAACCGGTGGGTGGTGACGCACTCGCATACGCTACGTATACGTCTGGTACCACGGGTCCGCCGAAGGCGGCGATTCATCGGCACGCCGACCCGTTGACGTTCGTGGACGCTATGTGTCGTAAAGCCTTGCGGCTCACTCCTGAAGATACTGGGCTATGTAGTGCACGCATGTATTTTGCTTATGGCCTAGGAAATTCGGTCTGGTTTCCACTCGCGACAGGTGGTTCCGCGGTCATTAATTCGGCGCCGGTAACTCCAGAAGCAGCGGCCATTCTAAGCGCGCGATTTGGGCCATCGGTGCTCTACGGTGTGCCAAATTTCTTTGCCAGAGTCATCGACTCATGTACTCCTGATTCCTTCCGTTCGCTTCGATGTGTGGTGTCA
Source organism: Mycobacterium canetti CIPT 140010059 (assembly GCF_000253375.1). Lineage (NCBI taxonomy): Bacteria > Bacillati > Actinomycetota > Actinomycetes > Mycobacteriales > Mycobacteriaceae > Mycobacterium > Mycobacterium canetti. Next base: position 3,355,774 of record NC_015848.1, on the reverse strand, counting down.
GCCGGGGAGGCCCTTGAGCTGGGTCTTGCCGAGCGGCTCATGGAATTCTTTGGCGGCATCCCCATTCTGGACGGCATTGGATCTACGGAGGTCGGGCAGACGTTCGTATCGAATCGGGTTGACGAATGGCGCCTGGGGACGCTGGGAAGGGTGCTGCCGCCCTACGAGATTCGTGTTGTAGCGCCGGATGGAACAACTGCCGGGCCTGGGGTTGAGGGCGACCTATGGGTCCGCGGACCGGCGATCGCTAAGGGCTATTGGAATCGGCCTGATTCCCCCGTCGCGAATGAGGGTTGGCTCGACACGCGGGACAGGGTGTGTATCGACAGCGACGGGTGGGTTACCTACCGCTGCCGCGCCGACGACACCGAGGTTATCGGAGGGGTCAACGTTGATCCGCGTGAGGTCGAGCGGCTCATCATCGAGGACGACGCCGTGGCTGAGGCCGCGGTTGTCGCGGTAAGGGAGTCCACGGGCGCGTCGACACTGCAGGCTTTTCTGGTTGCGACCAGCGGTGCCACCATCGATGGGTCGGTCATGCGAGACCTTCACCGCGGATTGCTCAACCGACTGTCTGCGTTCAAGGTGCCGCATAGGTTTGCCGTTGTTGATCGACTCCCTCGAACCCCGAACGGGAAATTGGTGCGTGGCGCCCTGCGCAAGCAGAGTCCAACCAAACCGATTTGGGAACTCTCGTTGACTGAACCTGGGTCCGGCGTGCGGGCGCAGCGTGATGACCTGTCGGCGTCCAACATGACGATCGCTGGAGGAAACGACGGCGGGGCGACTCTTCGCGAGCGGTTGGTCGCCTTGCGGCAAGAACGTCAGCGACTGGTGGTGGATGCCGTATGCGCCGAGGCCGCGAAGATGTTAGGTGAGCCAGATCCTTGGTCGGTCGATCAGGATCTCGCCTTCTCGGAGCTGGGTTTTGACTCGCAAATGACAGTCACGCTGTGCAAGCGATTGGCGGCAGTTACCGGCCTGCGGTTACCCGAGACGGTTGGGTGGGACTACGGGTCGATATCGGGATTAGCCCAGTATTTGGAGGCCGAACTGGCCGGCGGGCATGGTCGATTGAAATCAGCCGGTCCGGTGAATAGCGGCGCGACGGGTCTTTGGGCAATCGAAGAGCAGTTGAACAAGGTCGAAGAGCTGGTGGCCGTCATCGCCGACGGCGAGAAGCAGCGGGTGGCCGACCGTTTGCGTGCCCTGCTGGGCACCATTGCCGGCAGCGAGGCGGGCCTGGGCAAGCTGATCCAGGCTGCTTCGACTCCCGACGAAATTTTCCAGCTAATCGATTCCGAACTTGGGAAGTGATAGAGGAGCAACGGACGATGAGCGTTGAAGGTGCCGACCAGCAGAGCGAAAAGCTTTTCCACTACCTAAAGAAGGTTGCTGTCGAGCTCGATGAGACACGCGCTCGGCTGCGTGAATATGAGCAACGCGCGACAGAACCGGTGGCGGTGGTGGGAATCGGCTGCCGATTTCCGGGCGGCGTGGATGGCCCGGACGGACTCTGGGATGTCGTTTCGGCGGGGCGCGACGTGGTGTCGGAGTTTCCGACCGATCGGGGCTGGGATGTTGAGGGGCTATACGATCCGGATCCCGACGCTGAGGGCAAAACCTACACGCGATGGGGGGCATTTCTAGACGACGCCACCGGCTTTGACGCCGGGTTCTTCGGCATCGCTCCTAGTGAAGTGTTGGCGATGGATCCTCAGCAGCGGTTGATGCTGGAGGTTTCGTGGGAGGCGTTGGAGCACGCGGGGATTGACCCGTTGTCGTTGCGTGGTTCGGCGACCGGGGTGTACACCGGCATTTTCGCGGCGAGTTACGGCAATAGGGATACCGGGGGGCTGCAAGGGTACGGGTTGACCGGCACGTCAATCAGCGTGGCCTCGGGACGTGTGTCGTACGTATTGGGGCTGCAGGGCCCGGCGGTGTCAGTGGATACCGCTTGTTCGTCGTCGTTGGTGGCGATCCATTGGGCGATGTCGTCATTGCGCTCCGGGGAGTGTGATTTGGCGTTGGCCGGTGGGGTGACGGTGATGGGGCTGCCGTCGATTTTTGTGGGGTTTTCCCGGCAGCGGGGGTTGGCTGCCGATGGGCGATGTAAGGCGTTTGCGGCCGCGGCCGACGGCACGGGGTGGGGCGAGGGCGCCGGGGTGGTTGTGCTGGAGCGGCTATCGGACGCCCGGCGGTTGGGGCATTCGGTGCTGGCGGTGGTGCGGGGGAGCGCGGTCAACCAGGATGGTGCGTCCAATGGGCTGACCGCGCCCAATGGGCTCGCCCAGCAGCGAGTGATCCAGGCGGCGTTGGCCAACGCCGGGTTGTCCGCCGCAGACGTAGACGTGGTGGAGGCACACGGGACCGCCACCACGTTGGGTGATCCCATCGAAGCGCAGGCATTGCTGTCCACCTACGGGCAGGGACGTCCAGCGGAGCAGCCGCTGTGGGTGGGCTCAATCAAGTCGAACATGGGCCACACCCAGGCCGCCGCGGGGGTCGCCGGGGTGATCAAGATGGTGCAGGCGATGCGTCATGGGGTGATGCCGGCGACGTTGCATGTGGATGAGCCTTCCCCGCGGGTGGATTGGACCAGCGGCGCGGTGTCGGTGTTGACCGAGGCCAGGGAGTGGTCGGTTGACGGGCGTCCGCGCCGGGCGGCGGTGTCCTCCTTTGGGATCAGCGGCACCAACGCGCATCTGATCTTGGAAGAGGCCCCCGTACCAGCCCCCGCAGAGGCGCCGGTTGAGGCGAGCGAAAGCACCGGGGGCCGCGGGCCGCGGCCGTCGATGGTGCCGTGGGTGATTTCGGCGAGATCGGCTGAGGCGTTGACGGCGCAGGCGGGTCGACTTATGGCCCACGTGCAGGCCAACCCAGGGCTGGATCCGATCGATGTGGGGTGCTCGTTGGCCAGTCGCTCGGTGTTTGAGCACCGAGCGGTGGTGGTCGGCGCAAGCCGTGAGCAACTGATTGCCGGGCTGGCTGGGCTCGCGGCGGGCGAGCCGGGTGCCGGCGTGGCGGTCGGTCAGCCAGGGTCGGTGGGCAAGACGGTGGTCGTGTTTCCTGGGCAGGGCGCGCAGCGCATCGGGATGGGCCGCGAGTTGTACGGCGAGTTGCCCGTGTTTGCGCAGGCATTCGATGCGGTGGCCGACGAGTTGGACCGGCATCTGCGGTTGCCGCTGCGCGACGTTATTTGGGGTGCCGATGCGGATTTGCTTGACAGCACCGAATTTGCTCAGCCCGCGTTGTTCGCGGTGGAGGTGGCATCGTTCGCGGTGTTGCGGGATTGGGGTGTGCTTCCGGACTTCGTCATGGGTCACTCCGTTGGAGAGCTGGCGGCGGCGCACGCGGCCGGTGTGTTGACGTTGGCGGACGCGGCGATGCTGGTGGTGGCGCGGGGCCGGTTGATGCAGGCGCTGCCGGCAGGCGGTGCGATGGTGGCGGTGGCTGCCAGTGAGGACGAGGTGGAGCCGCTGCTGGGTGAGGGTGTGGGGATCGCTGCGATCAACGCGCCCGAATCGGTGGTGATCTCCGGTGCGCAGGCCGCGGCAAATGCGATTGCGGATCGGTTCGCCGCGCAGGGTCGGCGGGTGCACCAGTTGGCGGTCTCGCATGCGTTTCATTCGCCGTTGATGGAGCCGATGCTCGAGGAGTTCGCGCGTGTCGCGGCCCGGGTGCAGGCACGCGAGCCCCAGCTTGGGCTGGTGTCGAACGTGACGGGCGAGTTGGCCGGCCCTGATTTCGGGTCGGCGCAGTACTGGGTGGACCACGTTCGTCGGCCGGTGCGCTTCGCGGACAGTGCGCGTCATTTGCAGACCCTTGGGGCGACCCACTTCATCGAGGCCGGCCCGGGAAGTGGTTTGACTGGCTCGATCGAGCAGTCCTTGGCCCCGGGTGAGGCGATGGTGGTGTCGATGCTGGGCAAAGACCGGCCCGAGCTGGCCTCGGCGCTCGGTGCTGCCGGTCAGGTGTTCACCACCGGTGTGCCGGTGCAGTGGTCGGCGGTGTTCGCCGGCTCGGGTGGACGGCGGGTGCAGCTGCCCACGTATGCGTTTCAGCGACGGCGGTTTTGGGAGACGCCGGGCGCGGATGGGCCCGCCGATGCGGCCGGGTTGGGTCTGGGCGCGACCGAGCATGCCTTGTTGGGTGCGGTGGTCGAGCGGCCCGATTCTGACGAGGTGGTGCTGACCGGCCGGTTGTCGCTTGCGGATCAGCCGTGGCTGGCCGACCACGTGGTGAACGGGGTGGTGCTGTTCCCCGGGGCGGGTTTTGTGGAGTTGGTGATCCGCGCCGGTGATGAGGTCGGGTGCGCGCTCATCGAAGAGTTGGTGCTGGCCGCACCGTTGGTGATGCACCCGGGTGTCGGGGTTCAGGTGCAGGTGGTCGTCGGGGCTGCCGATGAATCCGGGCACCGTGCGGTGTCGGTGTATTCCCGCGGTGATCAATCCCAGGGTTGGTTGCTGAACGCCGAAGGCATGCTGGGGGTGGCTGCCGCTGAGACGCCGATGGATTTGTCCGTGTGGCCGCCCGAGGGCGCGGAGAGTGTGGATATCTCGGACGGCTATGCGCAGTTGGCCGAGCGCGGTTATGCCTACGGCCCCGCGTTTCAGGGTCTGGTGGCGATCTGGCGGCGGGGGTCGGAGCTGTTCGCCGAAGTTGTAGCCCCCGGCGAGGCCGGCGTGGCCGTCGACCGAATGGGGATGCATCCGGCGGTGTTGGACGCGGTGCTGCATGCCCTCGGGCTGGCCGTCGAGAAGACCCAGGCGAGCACCGAGACGAGACTGCCGTTTTGCTGGCGTGGGGTGTCGCTGCATGCCGGCGGCGCTGGACGGGTGCGGGCCCGCTTCGCGTCCGTGGGCGCGGATGCGATTTCCGTGGACGTCTGCGACGCCACTGGGCTGCCGGTGTTGACGGTGCGCTCGCTGGTTACTCGCCCGATAACCGCAGAACAGCTGCGCGCCGCCGTGACCGCGGCCGGCGGTGCGTCCGATCAGGGGCCGCTGGAAGTGGTGTGGTCGCCGATCTCGGTGGTCAGCGGCGGCGCTAACGGGTCCGCCCCACCTGCCCCGGTGTCTTGGGCGGACTTTTGCGCCGGCAGTGATGGTGACGCCAGTGTCGTGGTGTGGGAACTCGAGTCTGCCGGTGGCCAAGCATCCTCGGTGGTGGGCTCGGTGTATGCGGCCACCCACACCGCCCTGGAGGTGTTGCAGTCCTGGCTCGGCGCGGATCGGGCGGCCACGTTGGTGGTGTTGACCCATGGTGGCGTGGGGCTGGCTGGCGAGGACATCAGCGACCTGGCCGCCGCCGCGGTGTGGGGCATGGCGCGTTCCGCGCAGGCCGAAAATCCCGGCCGGATCGTGTTGATCGACACCGATGCGGCGGTGGATGCCTCGGTGCTAGCCGGCGTCGGGGAACCCCAGCTGCTGGTGCGCGGCGGCACTGTGCACGCCCCCCGGCTGTCCCCGGCCCCGGCGTTGCTAGCGTTACCGGCGGCAGAGTCGGCGTGGCGATTGGCCGCCGGTGGTGGCGGGACCCTGGAGGATTTGGTGATCCAGCCCTGCCCGGAGGTACAGGCACCGCTACAGGCGGGGCAGGTGCGCGTGGCGGTGGCGGCCGTCGGGGTCAACTTCCGCGATGTGGTGGCCGCCCTAGGGATGTATCCCGGCCAGGCCCCACCGCTGGGTGCCGAAGGCGCCGGGGTGGTGCTTGAGACCGGTCCCGAAGTGACCGATCTTGCCGTCGGTGACGCCGTGATGGGATTCCTGGGCGGGGCCGGTCCGCTGGCGGTGGTGGATCAGCAACTGGTTACCCGGGTGCCGCAAGGCTGGTCGTTTGCTCAGGCAGCCGCTGTGCCGGTGGTGTTCTTGACGGCCTGGTACGGGTTGGCCGATTTAGCCGAGATCAAGGCGGGCGAATCGGTGCTGATCCATGCCGGTACCGGCGGTGTGGGCATGGCGGCTGTGCAGCTGGCTCGCCAGTGGGGCGTGGAGGTTTTCGTCACCGCCAGCCGTGGCAAGTGGGACACGCTGCGCGCCATGGGGTTTGACGACGACCATATCGGCGATTCCCGCACATGCGAGTTCGAGGAGAAGTTCCTGGCGGTCACCGAGGGCCGCGGGGTTGATGTGGTGCTCGACTCGCTGGCCGGTGAGTTCGTGGATGCGTCGCTGCGCTTACTGGTCCGCGGTGGGCGTTTCCTCGAGATGGGCAAGACGGATATCCGCGATGCGCAGGAGATCGCCGCTAATTATCCCGGCGTGCAGTATCGGGCGTTCGACCTGTCGGAGGCCGGCCCGGCACGCATGCAGGAGATGTTGGCCGAGGTGCGGGAGCTGTTCGACACCCAGGAGCTGCACCGGCTACCGGTCACCACGTGGGATGTGCGCTGCGCCCCGGCGGCCTTCCGGTTCATGAGCCAGGCCCGCCATATCGGCAAGGTTGTCTTAACCATGCCCTCGGCGTTGGCCGACCGGCTTGCCGACGGCACGGTGGTGATCACCGGTGCCACCGGGGCGGTTGGTGGGGTGTTGGCCCGCCACCTGGTTGGCGCCTATGGGGTGCGTCATCTGGTGTTGGCCAGTCGGCGGGGCGATCGCGCGGAGGGAGCGGCCGAATTGGCCGCCGACTTGACGGAGGCCGGCGCCAAGGTGCAGGTGGTGGCCTGTGACGTGGCCGATCGCGCTGCGGTAGCGGGGTTGTTTGCCCAGCTGTCGCGGGAGTACCCGCCGGTGCGCGGGGTGATTCATGCCGCCGGCGTGCTCGATGACGCAGTGATCACCTCGTTGACACCGGACCGCATTGATACGGTGTTGCGGGCCAAGGTGGACGCGGCGTGGAACCTGCACCAGGCCACCAGTGACCTGGATTTGTCGATGTTTGCGCTGTGCTCATCGATCGCGGCCACGGTCGGCTCGCCGGGGCAGGGCAACTACTCGGCGGCAAACGCGTTTCTGGACGGGTTGGCCGCTCACCGGCAGGCCGCAGGGTTGGCCGGGATATCACTGGCGTGGGGTTTGTGGGAACAGCCTGGCGGCATGACCGCGCATTTGAGCAGCCGAGATCTGGCCCGCATGAGCCGCAGCGGGCTGGCTCCGATGAGCCCTGCCGAAGCGGTGGAATTGTTTGACGCTGCGCTGGCCATCGATCACCCTCTGGCGGTGGCCACGCTCTTGGACCGGGCTGCACTAGACGCCCGGGCCCAGGCCGGTGCGTTGCCGGCGCTGTTCAGCGGGCTCGCGCGCCGCCCACGCCGACGCCAAATCGACGACACCGGTGACGCCACCTCGTCGAAGTCGGCGCTGGCTCAACGCCTACACGGGCTGGCCGCGGACGAACAACTCGAGCTGCTAGTGGGGCTGGTGTGTCTGCAGGCAGCGGCAGTGCTGGGTAGGCCCTCCGCCGAGGACGTCGACCCCGACACCGAATTCGGCGACCTCGGTTTCGACTCATTAACGGCTGTGGAGTTACGCAACCGCCTCAAAACCGCCACCGGACTGACGCTGCCACCTACCGTGATTTTCGATCATCCCACTCCCACTGCGGTCGCCGAGTATGTCGCCCAGCAAATGTCTGGCAGCCGCCCAACGGAATCCGGTGATCCGACGTCGCAGGTTGTCGAACCCGCCGCCGCGGAAGTGTCGGTCCATGCCTAGCCCGGCGACGGCGAGCGCCGGAATGGCGCGAGTGAGGAGGCGGGCAATTTGGCGGGGCCCGGCGACGGCGAGCGCCGGAATGGCGCGAGTGAGGAGGCGGGCAATTTGGCGGGGCCCGGCGACGGCGAGCGCCGGAATGGCGCGAGTGAGGAGGCGGGCAATTTGGCGGGACCCGGCGACGGCGAGCGCCGGAATGGCGCGAGTGAGGAGGCGGGCAATTTGGCGGGGCCCGGCGACGGCGAGCGCCGGAATGGCGCGAGTGAGGAGGCGGGCAGTCATGCCCAGCGTGATCCAATCAACCTGCATTCGGCCTGCGGGCCCATTTGACAATCGAGGTAGTGAGCGCAAATGAATGATGGAAAACGGGCGGTGACGTCCGCTGTTCTGGTGGTGCTAGGTGCCTGCCTGGCGTTGTGGCTATCAGGATGTTCTTCGCCGAAACCTGATGCCGAGGAACAGGGTGTTCCCGTGAGCCCGACGGCGTCCGACCCCGCGCTCCTGGCTGAGATCAGGCAGTCGCTTGATGCGACAAAAGGGTTGACCAGCGTGCACGTAGCGGTCCGAACAACCGGGAAAGTCGACAGCTTGCTGGGTATTACCAGTGCCGATGTCGACGTCCGGGCCAATCCGCTCGCGGCAAAGGGCGTATGCACCTACAACGACGAGCAGGGTGTCCCGTTTCGGGTACAAGGCGACAACATCTCGGTGAAACTGTTCGACGACTGGAGCAATCTCGGCTCGATTTCTGAACTGTCAACTTCACGCGTGCTCGATCCTGCCGCTGGGGTGACGCAGCTGCTGTCCGGTGTCACGAACCTCCAAGCGCAAGGTACCGAAGTGATCGACGGAATTTCGACCACCAAAATCACCGGGACCATCCCCGCGAGCTCTGTCAAGATGCTTGATCCTGGCGCCAAGAGTGCAAGGCCGGCGACCGTGTGGATTGCCCAGGACGGCTCGCACCACCTCGTCCGAGCGAGCATCGACCTCGGATCCGGGTCGATTCAGCTCACGCAGTCGAAATGGAACGAACCCGTCAACGTCGACTAGGCCGAAGTTGCGTCGACGCGTTGCTCGAAACGCCCTTGTGAACGGTAAGCAGCAGTAACGTCAGTAAACGTCGGGCTAGCCTCTGGCGGAAGGTGCGTCATATCAGTCGCACCAGCCCCCGCAAGGCTCCGTGACAATTTTCGACAGCGCGGGGGTGTAGAGGGCAGCGGCGTGTTGTTGCCAGGGCGGGGGTCGAGGTCGTTCGATCGGTGACGGTGGCCGGCGACGGAGATGGGCTGGTGCTTGGCCTGAGCGCCATGTGCGATGTGGCGTCGTTCATGGGCGCCGTCGCCCAACGTGAACTCAGGGCGGAAAATCGGCGCCGGATTTCGCCCTCAGTGCACGCTCGGCACCGGTTTAACTTCACGCGGTCAACGTGAACTCGGACACGTCGAGGTCATCCTTTGGGCAGCGTGGAAACGCCCATCATCCAAAGACCTCGAACCCTACCCCGGGCAACGGCGCGCCGACCACTCACCCGGCCAACAACTGGCAACCCCTACCAAGTGTGGTGTCTGCGATGGGTGATCGTCGTCGGCCAGCCGAGCGTGGCATGGGGTCTCGAACAGGCGGTCAACGCCGCCCTGGCGTGGTCGGAAGCCACGCTCGCTGCACCGCGATCAGCACGCCCAGACCGAGCACAACAACCGTGCCAATCTGACTGAGCACGCTGAAGGAACCTCCCGACACCAGCACCAGGCCAGCGCCGAATACGCCACCGAGCGCCGCAAGCGGCGCAACCGCTCCCCGCCCGGATACCGCCCCCTTGGACCGCGCACCCGTTGCCTCGTCGGCGATACGACCGGCTTTGATGCCGGCAACGAGATACGGGACGCCGCACGAAGCGAGGATGGCGAACGACACCAGCGGGACCAAGGCGTTGAGCTCGCGATCCAGTAGGTGTTGCCACAGTGCAATCGAGACCCCCAGGGCGGCGAGGTAAGAGGCCAGCACACCCACGCCAACCGCAGCACCGTGGACGGCACCGCGCCACATGCTGGCCAGAGCCACTACCGTGAGCAAGATAACGGCCAGTAGCACAGCATCGTGGATGAGGGCATCGCGGACAGCCGCGGCTATTTGCGCGGCCCCACCCACCGTGACCTGGCTGTCGACCAGGCTTCCGTATTTCATCGCCTTGCCCGCGGCGATCTCGAGCTGCTGCGCGCGTGCTGCCGCAGCAAGGTCCAGTTGTCCGTCAGAATAGAGGAACAGCCGGGTGGCGGTTCCGTCTGACGAGAACATCGATTCCCGTACGTGCCGGTACGACGGGTCCGCCAGGTCCTTCCTGGACAGGTGGAAGCCGCCCTCACCGGTATCGGCGAAATCGGCGCTGAGATTCTTCAGCATCGCCGACGCCTGCGCTATTTGCGGCATGGCGTCCTGGATGGTTGTTTCCAGCTTGGGTACGAACGAGCGCACCTGTGCTAGCGCCGACCGCATCTGCGCCACCATCCGCGGTGCCGAGGACAACGCGCTCATTGTCTGTGTCGATATCGCGGAGATGCGGTCGGCGCCAGTGGACAGCTCGTTCATGCCGGTGACCACGATGTCGTAGGGTTCAATGACCTTGCGCATGGCCGTGCACAGGACGTCGTCGGGGCAGTTTGTGAAGCCGACAATCCAGGTGTGGATCGTTTCCAGGTATTCCGACAGTTCGGTGGTTTTGTTTTTGAGGTTCCGCGCGGCGGCGAGCATGGGATCGAGGTATTGCTGTGCTTGCCTTGCCCCGGCGAGAGTCACGTTCACGGTGCTGTCCAGTTGGTCGACCGCGCCGCTCATCTGTTCGATTATGGACTTCATCGATTTGATCGCAGTCACCGCCGGCACGAACGATCCGGCCTGCTGACCCAGCTGGTCGGCGAGCCTGCCGGCCGCGGAACTGAGCGAGGCGTCGGTCCACGGGACACCGGCCGGCCATGCCGCCGACTCCACCTTGCGCACACCGGGAACCTCCACCAGACGGTGGCTGACCTGGTTGATGGCGATGAGCGCGGCTGGGTCCCTCAGGTCCCGAGCGGATTTGATCACCACCACATCGGGAAGCGCATTCCCCGGAAGGACTTGTGCGCCGCCTTGCCTTGTCGGGTTCTCGGCCACACCCCACCGCATCCCGATGATGGGTAGCATGCAGATCGCCAGCACTGCCGCGGTGCCCAGGGCCGAAGCAGAAGAGACGGATAGCGACAACCGGCCTGTCCAGCCGGCACCCGTGGTTGGTGCCGGTAACTGCCGTGACGCTCCGGCAAGCGCGATCAGGGCAGGCAGCACCGTCAACGAAGCCGCAAGTGCCACAAAGACACCTAGCCCGGCAGTGCCAACTCCGTGCAGCGCTGGGGTTCGGGCCAGCAGCAGCGGGCCGGTGAATATGGCGACACACGCCCCGGGCAGGGCGAACGCGGGCAGGCTGTCGCGGTATGTGGGCGCGGCCGAATGACCTGCGTCGGACCCGAGCCGCGCGGCCAGCATGGTGGCTGCGGTGATGGTTCCGGTCGTCAGGACCGCGGCCAGCGTCCAAGAAAATACCGAATCGGTTCCCCAATCGTGTCCCCGCACCACCGCGGCCAGCGGCCAGGCCACCGCAAGCGACAAGTCCGCGGTCAGCAGCACGATCGCCGCGGCCCGCACCGACAGGCGCGCCCGCAGCAGCAGTAGGACGGCGATCACCGCCGCAACGGTCACGATCGTCGCGCTCTGCCAGGCGGTCATCTGCATCGGCATGTCGTTGGTGATTGCCGGGACCACGATGCTGGCGCGAAGCCCCTCACTGGGCGGTAACTGGCGCAGCACCGATCGGACGGCATCGAGGGATTCGGCAGCTTGGGTGGTGCCCGCCTCGCCCCGCAGCCACACCATGGCCGTAGCGGAGCGGCCGTCGGGGCTGGTTCCCAGCGGGGCGGTGACGGGATCTGACCACCAGTCGAGGACGGATCCCACGTGGCGGGTGTCGGCGCGCAGGGCACCGACGGCGGCGTCGTAGTAAGGCTGGTCCTGCGGCTCAAGCGTGCTGCCGCCTTCCACGACGAGGTAGGCGATAGCGTTGCTACCGGTGCCGGGGAAAGCCTGCGCAATCCGGCTGGTGGCGGCGGCTGTCTTGGCATCTTGTGGCAGCAGCGCCGGGCTGGTGTCGTGCGGTTCTGCTTGCGTGAACGTGAGAAGCAGATTTGCGATCACCGCCGCGGCAACCCAGGCGGCGACGATGAGCAGGTTGGTGAGCCGGGGTGACCTTCGCTGACCGTCGGCTGACCCGCTGGTGATGGTGGCGCGGGAGTCCGGGGAGGACTTTTTCAAACGGATATACCGAATTCTGTGTAGACGGCCAGCCGGACTAGGCATCCAAGCGGGCGAATTGATCCTGTCGATATTGCTCGACACACGCCCCTCTCCTGACCTTCCCGCTGGTGGTAATGGGGATCGAGCCAGGCGCAACCAGAACCAGATCCGCGACGCTGAGACCGTGCGAACTCGATAAAGCCGACGTGACTTCGCGTTTAATAGCGCCCAGTCTAGCCATCGCGTCCTGATCTGAGTCGCCACGCTTCTTGAGTTCGATAATGGCGACCAGCTTTTCGGTGCTGCGGTCACCGGGAACCGAGATCGCCGCGCAGCGCCCGCGGGTGATCTCCTGGATCGTTGCCTCGATGTCGTCGGGGGAGTGGTTGCGTCCGTACACAATTAGGAGATCTTTGATCCGACCGATGATGAACATTTTGCCATCGGTGACGAAACCTGAGTCGCCCGTTCTTAGCCAAGGACCTTCGGGTGTGCCCGGCGAAGGGGTGACAATCTTTCCGCCGAACGTGCGCTCACTCTCGTCGGGTTTTTGCCAATAGCCATTAGCGACGTTGTCGCCGTGCACCCAGATCTCGCCGACGGTTCCGTCCGGACATTCGATGCAGGTGTCCGAGTCGACGATCCGCACGATCGGTGACCGCGGCAACATGTAGCTGATCAACGATGTAGCGCCGCCGCCTGCGCACGGCTTCGCATGGCCGGCGGATAAACTTTCAGTATCGAAGTCGACGGTCTCCGGTGGTTGACCCGGTTTGCTCGTCGCCACGTACACCGTTGCTTCTGCGAGCCCGTATGAAGGCCGGATCACCCTCTCCTGCAGATTGAAGCGAGCAAAGCGGTCGGCGAAGCGCTTGATCGTCGCGGCCTGTACCCGCTCGCTACCGCTGAGGATGGTCAGTATGTTGCCGAGGTCACGCCCGGCCATGTCGTCGTCGGTTGTTCTTCGTGCCGCTAGTTCAAAGGCGAAATTCGGTGCTGCCGAAAAGGCGTGAAAATCGCTGGCCATCAAGTGCATCCACCGGGCCGGGCGCTGCAGGAACGACACCGGGCTGGTGAGCATCGCGGGGTATCCACCCAGAATTGGTGCGCAAATTCCTATTACCAAACCCATGTCGTGGTAGAAGGGTAGCCAGGATACGAGTGCGGAATTTGGCGGTGGAATCCCGTCGGTATCCGCAAAGTAGCCAGACATCAGCTGTTCGAAATTAACCCGAACGTTCTGATGGGACATCACCACGCCAGCGGGCGTGCGGGTGGACCCGGAGGTGTATTGCAAATACGCGGTAGATGGATACTCGTCTTCTTTGAAGGTATACCCATTCGGAGCGTCCAGATCGAGCAAATCAACTTCGATAATTGATGGCGGGGATTCCCCGGGCCGCCGCGCAACATGTTGCACGACGTCGTCCACGGCAGACGATGTAGTGAGAATGGCCACCGGCGACGAATCACTCAGTACCGAATCGGAACGTTCATCGGTAACGCCGCCTTGTGGAACCGAAAGCGGCACGGCGATGCGCCCGGCCTGCAACGCGCCGAGAAAGGCGACGACGTACTCGAGTCCCTGCGGAGCAGAGATCACCACGCGGTCACCCGTGGAACCACAACGGCTCAGCTCCTGTGCCACATTCAGCGTTCGCCGATACAGCTGCGACCACGTCAGGGTTATCGCAACGCCGTCCCAGTCCTGTTCGTAATCCATAAACGTGAAGGCCGGGTCATGGGGTTGCAGACGCGCACACGCGCGCAACGCAGCGGGAAGGGAACGCACACTCATGGGCATCACGTTACCGGCCACGCTTGGAGTTGTCGCAGTCGCCGTCGGGGTGTGCTCGCGCTCCGCGGTCTTAGCCAAGTCGCATCTGGCCAGCTCAGCAGGGGGTTGCCGGCTCGCCATGGGTCCACCATCGGACACGGTCGGATGTGATGTGGCGCCGCCCCCGCGGCGGGTCGCCGGCTAACGCAATTAAGGCATTGTGCCCGTCATGCGGGCACCGAAAATAATTGCGGTGCAACGGATGTAGTGCTTCGTGGCGCAGCATCACCGATGACCGCCCCTAACTGGCTTGCGTTACCGAGTGTCGAAATCCGCTGGTCGAACAGCCCTGCAACCTCGCCGAGACTGCCCGAACAACTCCATGCACCTGCGACATGGGGTCATTTGCCCAGGTCCGAGGTGAGACTCGGTCGCGAGCACATGTGCTCGTGTTAGTATTCCAGCGCTACCCGCGGGGGGTCTTGGCGTCGTGTAACACTTGTCTTTGGTGTCGGGATCCGGGTTGGCTCGGATTACTTAAGAGCTGGGAGAGCGGCACCGCGGCCGTTTCATTCCCGGTGTGAAAATTCGCTGATGTCGTCGGGTAACACCGGTTGAGCTGAGACGAGGTTGGAAGAGTATGGAATCACGTGTCACTCCCGTTGCGGTGATCGGGATGGGATGTCGGCTTCCTGGGGGGATCAACTCGCCCGACAAACTGTGGGAGTCGTTGCTGCGCGGTGATGACTTGGTCACCGAGATTCCGCCCGACCGCTGGGACGCCGACGACTATTACGACCCTGAGCCAGGGGTTCCCGGGCGGTCGGTGTCCCGGTGGGGTGGGTTCCTTGACGACGTCGCCGGTTTCGATGCTGAGTTCTTCGGGATTAGCGAGCGGGAAGCGACCTCGATCGATCCGCAGCAGCGGCTACTGCTGGAAACGTCGTGGGAGGCGATCGAGCATGCTGGTCTGGATCCGGCGTCGTTGGCCGGGTCCTCGACGGCCGTTTTTACTGGGCTGACCCACGAGGACTACCTGGTACTCACCACAACGGCGGGCGGTTTGGCCAGTCCATATGTGGTTACCGGCCTCAACAACAGTGTGGCGTCAGGGCGGATCGCGCACACATTGGGTCTACATGGTCCGGCGATGACGTTTGACACCGCGTGTTCTTCGGGTCTGATGGCGGTGCACCTGGCCTGCCGCAGCCTGCATGACGGCGAAGCTGACCTCGCTTTGGCGGGCGGTTGTGCGGTGCTGCTGGAGCCGCATGCCAGTGTGGCGGCGTCTGCGCAGGGCATGCTGTCGTCAACCGGTCGGTGCCATTCATTCGATGCTGACGCGGATGGGTTTGTGCGTTCCGAGGGCTGCGCGATGGTGTTGCTGAAGCGACTGCCGGATGCGCTGCGCGACGGTAATCGGATCTTCGCCGTGGTGCGTGGCACGGCCACCAATCAGGACGGCCGCACGGAGACGCTCACCATGCCGTCCGAGGACGCCCAGGTTGCCGTGTACCGTGCGGCGTTGGCGGCGGCGGGCGTGCAGCCCGAAACGGTCGGTGTGGTCGAGGCGCACGGCACCGGTACGCCAATCGGCGACCCGATTGAGTACCGCAGCCTGGCGCGGGTGTATGGCGCGGGCACCCCCTGCGCGCTTGGATCGGCCAAGAGCAACATGGGGCACAGCACGGCATCGGCGGGGACCGTCGGGCTGATCAAGGCAATTCTGTCACTGCGGCACGGGGTGGTGCCGCCGCTGCTGCATTTCAATCGGCTGCCCGATGAGCTTTCCGACGTCGAGACCGGGCTCTTTGTGCCGCAAGCGGTTACGCCGTGGCCCAACGGTAATGATCACACACCGAAGCGGGTCGCGGTGTCCTCGTTCGGGATGTCCGGGACCAACGTGCATGCCATCGTGGAAGAGGCCCCAGCAGAAGCTTCCGCACCCGAGAGTTCACCGGGCGACGCTGAGGTGGGCCCGCGGCTATTCATGCTGTCGTCCACGTCCAGCGACGCACTGCGCCAGACGGCCCGCCAACTAGCCACCTGGGTGGAAGAACACCAGGACTGCGTGGCGGCCTCGGATCTGGCCTACACGCTGGCGCGTGGCCGCGCGCACCGGCCGGTGCGCACCGCGGTGGTTGCCGCCAACCTGCCGGAGCTCGTCGAGGGTTTGCGCGAGGTGGCCGACGGTGACGCCCTCTATGACGCGGCGGTGGGACACGGTGATCGAGGACCGGTCTGGGTCTTCTCCGGGCAAGGGTCGCAGTGGGCGGCGATGGGCACGCAATTGCTCGCCAGCGAACCAGTGTTCGCGGCCACCATCGCCAAGCTGGAGCCGGTGATCGCCGCAGAATCGGGATTCTCGGTGACCGAGGCGATAACGGCGCAGCAGACCGTGACCGGAATCGACAAAGTGCAGCCGGCAGTGTTCGCCGTTCAGGTCGCGTTGGCCGCCACCATGGAGCAAACCTACGGAGTGCGGCCGGGCGCGGTCGTCGGACACTCGATGGGTGAGTCGGCCGCGGCCGTCGTCGCGGGGGCACTGTCGCTCGAGGACGCGGCGCGCGTCATTTGCCGCCGCTCGAAGCTGATGACCCGCATAGCCGGTGCTGGTGCCATGGGCTCGGTGGAATTGCCCGCCAAGCAAGTGAATTCGGAGCTGATGGCACGCGGAATCGACGATGTTGTGGTCTCGGTGGTGGCGTCCCCGCAATCCACGGTGATCGGCGGTACGAGCGACACCGTTCGTGACCTGATCGCCCGTTGGGAGCAGCGGGACGTGATGGCGCGCGAGGTGGCCGTCGACGTGGCGTCGCACTCGCCTCAAGTCGATCCGATACTCGACGATTTGGCCGCGGCGCTGGCGGACATTGCTCCGATGACGCCCAAGGTGCCGTACTACTCGGCGACCCTGTTCGACCCGCGCGAGCAGCCGGTGTGCGATGGCGCTTACTGGGTGGACAATCTGCGCAACACGGTGCAGTTCGCCGCGGCGGTGCAGGCTGCGATGGAGGACGGCTACCGGGTCTTCGCGGAGCTGTCGCCCCACCCGCTGCTTACCCACGCCGTCGAACAGACGGGCCGAAGCCTCGACATGTCGGTCGCCGCCCTGGCCGGCATGCGGCGAGAGCAGCCGCTGCCGCATGGTCTGCGTGGCTTGCTGACGGAGCTGCACCGCGCGGGCGCCGCTTTGGACTATTCGGCGCTGTATCCCGCTGGGCGGCTGGTGGATGCGCCGCTGCCGGCGTGGACCCACGCCCGCCTATTCATCGACGATGATGGGCAAGAACAGCGGGCACAAGGTGCCTGCACCATCACCGTGCATCCGTTGCTTGGCTCGCATGTGCGGCTGACTGAGGAACCTGAGCGCCACGTCTGGCAGGGCGACGTTGGCACCTCGGTGCTGTCCTGGCTCAGCGATCATCAGGTGCATAACGTTGCCGCCCTTCCCGGCGCCGCCTACTGCGAGATGGCTTTGGCTGCGGCCGCTGAGGTCTTCGGCGAAGCGGCTGAGGTTCGCGACATCGCCTTTGAGCAGATGTTGTTGCTCGACGAGCAGACCCCGATCGACGCCGTCGCATCGATCGACGCGCCTGGTGTCGTCAACTTCACCGTGGAGACCAACCGGGACGGTGAAACCACCCGGCATGCCACCGCGGCGCTGCGCGCCGCCGAAGATGACTGCCCGCCGCCGGGGTACGACATCACCGCTCTGCTGCAGGCGCATCCGCACGCCGTGAACGGGACCGCCATGCGGGAATCGTTCGCCGAGCGTGGTGTTACTTTGGGCGCCGCGTTCGGTGGTCTGACCACCGCGCATACCGCCGAGGCGGGAGCCGCGACGGTGCTGGCCGAGGTCGCGCTGCCCGCGTCGATCCGGTTCCAGCAGGGCGCCTACCGAATCCACCCGGCGCTGCTGGACGCTTGTTTCCAGTCGGTCGGCGCGGGCGTCCAGGCCGGTACGGCCACTGGTGGCCTACTGTTGCCGTTGGGTGTGCGCAGCCTGCGTGCCTACGGGCCTACCCGCAATGCCCGCTACTGCTACACGCGGTTGACCAAGGCCTTCAACGACGGGACCCGAGGTGGTGAGGCCGACCTCGACGTGCTGGACGAGCACGGGACCGTCCTGTTGGCCGTGCGTGGGCTACGCATGGGAACCGGGACCTCCGAACGCGACGAGCGTGACCGCCTAGTCAGCGAGCGGCTACTGACCCTCGGATGGCAGCAGCGAGCGCTGCCCGAGGTTGGCGACGGCGAGGCTGGATCGTGGCTATTGATCGACACTTCCAACGCCGTCGACACCCCCGACATGTTGGCTTCCACGTTGACGGACGCGCTGAAGTCCCACGGCCCCCAAGGCACCGAATGCGCCAGCCTGTCCTGGTCGGTCCAGGACACCCCGCCCAACGATCAAGCTGGCCTCGAAAAGCTGGGCAGCCAGCTGCGTGGCCGCGATGGTGTGGTGATCGTGTATGGGCCCCGCGTCGGCGACCCCGATGAGCACAGTCTGCTGGCCGGTCGTGAACAGGTCCGTCACCTGGTTCGGATCACCCGGGAACTGGCTGAATTCGAGGGCGAGCTGCCGCGCTTGTTCGTGGTGACCAGACAAGCCCAGATAGTGAAGCCGCACGACTCGGGAGAAAGAGCCAACCTGGAGCAGGCCGGCCTGCGTGGTCTGCTACGGGTGATCAGCAGTGAACATCCGATGCTGCGCACCACCTTGATCGATGTGGACGAACACACGGACGTTGAGCGGGTGGCCCAGCAGCTGCTGAGCGGATCGGAAGAGGACGAGACGGCCTGGCGGAATGGCGACTGGTATGTGGCCCGCTTGACCCCCAGTCCGCTGGGCCATGAAGAGCGGCGCACCGCGGTCTTGGATCCCGACCACGACGGTATGCGGGTGCAGGTCCGCAGGCCGGGAGACTTGCAAACGTTGGAATTCGTTGCGAGTGACCGAGTTCCGCCCGGCCCCGGGCAAATCGAAGTCGCGGTCAGCATGTCCAGCATCAACTTCGCCGACGTTTTGATCGCGTTTGGACGATTCCCCATTATCGATGACCGCGAGCCGCAGTTGGGTATGGATTTCGTCGGTGTGGTGACTGCGGTCGGGGAAGGTGTCACCGGTCACCAGGTCGGTGATCGTGTTGGCGGTTTCTCCGAAGGTGGCTGTTGGCGGACGTTCCTCACCTGTGACGCCAACCTCGCGGTCACGCTGCCGCCCGGCTTGACCGATGAGCAGGCGATCACGGCGGCCACCGCGCATGCCACCGCCTGGTATGGGCTCAACGACCTGGCTCAGATCAAGGCCGGTGACAAAGTGTTGATTCACTCCGCCACCGGCGGTGTGGGGCAGGCGGCCATATCGATTGCCCGCGCCAAGGGAGCGGAGATTTTCGCGACCGCCGGCAATCCCGCGAAGCGAGCCATGCTGCGCGACATGGGCGTCGAGCATGTCTACGATTCGCGCAGCGTCGAGTTCGCCGAGCAGATCCGGCGCGACACCGACGGGTACGGCGTGGATATCGTGCTGAACTCGCTGACCGGCGCCGCCCAACGTGCGGGGCTGGAGTTGTTGGCCTTCGGCGGACGCTTCGTCGAAATCGGCAAGGCCGACGTTTACGGCAACACCCGGCTGGGGCTGTTCCCGTTCCGTCGCGGACTGACCTTCTACTACTTGGACCTCGCGCTGATGTCGGTCACCCAGCCCGACCGGGTCCGTGAGTTGCTGGCCACGGTGTTCAAGCTCACCGCAGACGGTGTGCTGACCGCACCGCAATGCACTCATTACCCGTTGGCCGAAGCGGCCGACGCCATCCGGGCAATGAGCAACGCCGAGCACACCGGCAAACTCGTGCTCGACGTACCGCGTAGCGGCCGTAGAAGCGTGGCGGTCCCCCCGGAGCAAGCTCCGCTGTACCGCCGCGACGGCTCCTACATCATCACCGGCGGCCTGGGTGGCCTCGGCCTGTTCTTCGCCTCGAAGCTGGCCGCGGCGGGCTGTGGCCGGATCGTGCTGACCGCACGTTCCCAGCCCAACCCCAAAGCGCGGCAGACCATCGAAGGCCTGCGCGCGGCTGGGGCCGACATCGTGGTGGAGTGTGGCAACATCGCCGAACCCGACACGGCGGACCGGCTGGTGAGTGCGGCGACCGCTACCGGGCTTCCGCTGCGCGGTGTGCTGCACTCGGCGGCGGTGGTCGAGGATGCCACGCTGACCAACATCACCGATGAGCTCATCGATCGCGACTGGTCGCCCAAGGTGTTCGGATCCTGGAACCTACACCGCGCCACCCTCGGTCAGCCGCTGGACTGGTTCTGCTTGTTCTCCTCGGGAGCGGCATTGCTCGGCTCGCCGGGTCAGGGCGCCTACGCGGCGGCCAACAGCTGGGTCGACGTCTTCGCGCACTGGCGCCGCGCCCAGGGCCTGCCGGTCAGCGCGATTGCGTGGGGTGCGTGGGGCGAGGTCGGCCGCGCCACGTTCTTGGCCGAGGGGGGCGAAATCATGATCACCCCGGAGGAAGGTGCGTATGCCTTCGAGACGCTCGTGCGCCACGACCGCGCCTACAGCGGTTACATTCCGATCCTCGGGGCGCCATGGCTGGCCGACCTTGTCCGACGCAGCCCGTGGGGTGAAATGTTCGCATCCACTGGGCAGGGGTCAAGGGGCCCAAGCAAATTCCGCATGGAGCTCCTTTCGCTGCCGCAAGATGAATGGGCCGGCCGGCTACGGCGTCTGCTGGTTGAGCAGGCCAGTGTGATCCTGCGTCGCACGATCGACGCTGACCGCTCATTCATCGAGTACGGCCTGGATTCGCTGGGCATGCTCGAGATGCGTACCCACGTTGAAACCGAGACCGGGATACGCCTGACCCCCAAGGTCATCGCCACAAACAACACCGCCCGCGCTTTGGCCCAGTACTTGGCGGACACGCTGGCCGAGGAGCAAGCGGCGGCACCGGCGGCATCATAGCGGTCGAATTCTGTTGTGCCGCAAGCCTCGTGGTGAGATCATGAGGTGAGCTGCGGGGTAAGGCTTGTCAGCCGCGACCGCAGCTGGGGCGGATATGATGATCGGTTCGGGACGCGAGTGCGTGATCTGGCCGAAGCCCGATCGGCGAGCTGGTTCGTTAGGTCACTCCATGATCCAGCCATACTCCGAGGGAACGGTGCACAGCAGTGAACGTATCGCCTCGAGGGACTTCCCCGGTTCCGCGATGTGCCCATGATGCTCGATGATCAGTTGTCCTGCGTAAACGGCACACGAGTACAGATCGAGGGGGACGCTGATCGAACAATAGAATTGGCCCTTAATGTCTTCGATCTCCAGGCCCGGCGGTGTGCGCATGGTGGGAAATGAAGTGGCGTCCGTGCAGAAGACAAGTGGTGGTAGGCCGGGAGGAGTTCCTTCGAATGCCGTGCCGAAGTGGAGCCCCGACTGCTGAATCACACCATTGGCCAAGTCAGCCCGAAGTGTGGCAACGATATCGCTTGCCAGATCCACGATGTCGGTATTCGGCCCGATCTCAGCGAGGTAGGACGCCGCCCCGAGTAGATTGGTAGCTTCTGTCGGGGCCACTGGGGGAGCTAGAACAAACCGCAGGTCGACGGGGTAAACGTAGGGAATCGGGACGTGCGGGGTGTTGCGCAGCTGCCACTCGGTCAGCAGGATGGCTGCCGCGACCACGGCGTTAAGGCTGAGGCGATGCTCGCGGCCGAACGCCATGAGGTCCGATGTCTGCTGCTTGGAAAGCCAGAGTCGGGTGACCGGAACAGCTTGGGGCAGCCCAGGATGCGCGAGGACCGCCGGCGTCTCGGTGGCAGGGATCTCATAGGCATACATCACCGACATAAAACGTTCAGCTCCCGAAAGCCCTTGCTTCCTGATACCCCGCTGTGCCAGCACAGCCTCCATTGACAGCGGCGTGGGCTGCGGGGTTATCGGGCCGGGGTCACCGGTAGTGACCGCGTCGGTGTAGCGGGAGAACAGCTCGTCGACGAGAACGGCCCCGTGATGACCATCGGCCATGCAGTGATGGAGGTATAGCGTCAGCTCGGCTCCTCCTTCGCGGAGGATCAGCTGCAGATGCAATAGGGACACGCTCTGGTCGAGCCGTAGTTCGGCGTTTCCCGACGGTGACCCGTTGGTGGCGGCCGTGCCGTCGATGACACAGATTCCAGAGTGCAGCAGGTCGTCGGCAACGAGATTCCAACCGCCGTCGGAGCTTTGCTCAAGGTGGCTGGCCAGGACTGGGTGGGTTTCCAAGAGGGCGTCGAAGGCATCCGACAGCGCATCGACATCGATAACACCGCGCAGCTGGATTGTCATGGAAGTAAAAACCTCGTACTGCGCGAAGACTTCCTCGCTGTGCGACAGCTTTCGGATCACAGATCCGGGAAACATCTCAACACTCCCAACTCGTCACGGCATCCCGGGCCAGCGGTGCTGGTCAATGCGTGCTGGCCCGTCGGTAGCCAATGGCCAAGGGTACGGCGCATACGACGCAGATACCCGCGGTCCACACCAGCATCCCGATCATCGGAGAGAGGACCGGACCACCCATTGCAAAACCGCGCATCGCCGCGATGGCGTAGCTCACCGGCTGATGGGCGACGAACGGCTGAATCCAGCCTGGATACGAGTTGAGCGGCACCAAACCCGTGGAGAAGAAGATCGCGATTGCTTGCACCAGCTCGACGCCTTCGACAACAACGGTTTGTGCTGTGTAAAGCGCGACGGTAGTGACCATAGCCGCGATTGCGATGCCCAGTATCACCGGGACACTAATCCACATGAGGCTCGGGATCAGGCCTTGTCGAAACCGGAAACCCAATACCACCCCAGTACCTAGCATCACTAAAGTGGTGACCAGAGTCCGAATCGCGTTTGCCAGGATTCGAGAGATCAGGCCCGATGCTCGGTGCACGGGCAGCACCCACAGTCGGGCAAGCAGTCCGAAGGAGCGCTCGCGCATCAGGTCTATCGCGACAAAAGTTGACCCAGTGATCGCGGCGCCGAGTGCGATCAGCGGAACAATGCTGTAGAGCCCGCTGTCGTGGGTTACGACATAAGCTAGGTTACCTAGCACAATGTTCAACACCACCATGAAGAGAATCGGTAACACGATCGCTCCGATAACGGTGATATAGTCACGTGCCCATCGAGTTAGCAACCGGTTGGTCTGCAAAAGGGTCTGCGCAACGAACAGCCGAGCAGCGTTTTGCGAGCCTGGCAAACGTGTGGGTGCAAGCTCGATTTCCTGACTTGTCGTCGTGATCATGGCCGCCTAGCCAAAACAATGGTGGATGAAAGCGCCAGGATCACCACGAAAGCGAACAACCACGTCAACGTCGGAGCCATCACAGGCCAACTCACCTGTGAGGCTGTCTTGGTGGTATCTCCGGCCAATGCCCGCAGCGCCGCGACGAACTGGGAGATCGGCTGGTTGCGAACAAATGGATGGATCCAGTGCGGAAACAGCTTTAACGGCATGAGACCAATGGACAGCAGTCCGAAGATCAAAATGGGCAAGCTCAGCAGCGGCAGCATCGCGTCTGGGTTCCTGGTAACGGTGCCAACCAGGTCAGCGGCGAATGACAGCACCGCCCCGATCGCGATAACCAGTAGGCAAAAACCGACGATATAGAGGGCCCCGCGATGAAAACGGAATCCGATGACGTAGCCGCAAACTAGCGATATCACCAAACCCGTGAAGCATCGGTCCACAGCCACCCACACGCGGGCAAGCAGTGGCGTCAACGGGGCCATCGGCATGGACTGAAACCGACGATTGACGCCTAGCAGCGAATCGGTTGCGGCTCGAAAGCCCGACCCGATCGCGGCGAACGAGACCGCCTGCAGTGTGACCAACGGCGTGATGTATTGCCCTAAGTTGCTGGCGACGCCCGAGCTGGCGCCACCCACAAATTGGTTCCACGGTATGGCGAACGGGATATAGAAGCCCACCATGAAAATTATCGGCGCGCCCACCGTGGTGAGTACTTCACCGTTGAGTAGGCTCGGCGCGGCGAAACGCCGATAGAGCACCCACATCTGTCGCCCGGTCGATAAGCGTCGCTGCTGAATGCTCGCGCTTGACTGGTTGAAGGTCAGGGCGGGGCTCGCATCTATGGCCGGGCCGCTCATCGCGCGGACCCCGACACCAGATGGGTCAGAGACTCGGTGGGATCGGTCGTCATGGCCAGGAATACGTCGTCGAGTGACGGTCGGCGCAGCGCAATATCGGCTAGCTCGATCCTCGCCTCGTCGATCCGGCGCGCTGCCTCGACGAGCATACGTATGCCGTCAGGCGCCGGCATCGTAATGCGGTCTGAGTCGGGCGTCAGCATCGCCCTGTGGTGCTCGGGCAACAGCGAACCGAGCGCCGCGACGATAGCGTCCAGATCCTTCAGATCGCGGGGCACTATTTCGCAGAAGGTGTCGCCGGCGCGGTGCTTGAGTTCATTCGCGGTGCCTTCGGCGATGATTATGCCGTGATCGATCAGGATGATGCGGTCACTGAGCGCATCCGCCTCCTCGAGATACTGCGTGGTCAACAACGTGGCAATGCCCAGCTTCTTGAAGCTGGCCACCAGATCCCAAATAGCTTGCCGGCTCCTGGGATCGAGCCCGGTGGTGGGCTCGTCTAAGAACGCCACCTGGGGTTGGACCACCAATCCGCACGCGATGTCTATTCGTCGGCGCATTCCGCCGGAGTAGGTGCCCACCCGCCTCTTTCCGGCATGTACGAGGCTGAATTGCTCGAGCAGTTCGGCGGCGCGTTTGCGCGCCGCGGACTTGCTCAGTCCCCACAGACGACCAAACAACACCAGGTTCTGCTCACCGGAAAGCGCGTCGTCGACGGCCACCTGCTGCCCGGTGACCATGATCGAGCGGCGTACACCGGCCGGTTCGGAAACAACATCGTAGCCAGCGATGATCGCCGAGCCGGCATCCGGTCGGGTCAGCGTCGACAAGATGTCCACCATGGTCGTCTTGCCGGCCCCGTTGGGGCCCAGCAGCCCGATCACTTCACCGCGGCGCACCTTGAAACTCACGTCATCGAGGGCCACAATCTTGCCCTTGCCGTAGGTCTTGCGAACCCCGTTAACCACCACCGCCATGTCGTCGTTGCGCATCCGATCCTCCTCAGCCGGCATCCATGCTCGACAGGTCCACCAGAGCGCCCGCCTCGGGTTCCCCGACTATCTCGCTGTCGTCGTGCTCTGTGTGCTCGGCCGCGATGGCCTCCTGGATCAGCGCGCTGAGGGCCAGCGGGAAGGTCCGCTCCAGCGCTTCTGCCGTTGCCGCCGGGATCCGGCGGGTGTCGTACCACCAATCGAGATGCAGTGAGCCACCAAA
Source organism: Mycobacterium canetti CIPT 140010059 (assembly GCF_000253375.1). Classification (NCBI taxonomy): domain Bacteria; kingdom Bacillati; phylum Actinomycetota; class Actinomycetes; order Mycobacteriales; family Mycobacteriaceae; genus Mycobacterium; species Mycobacterium canetti. The sequence continues at coordinate 3,330,651 of NC_015848.1, read as the reverse complement.
CCGATACACCCGAAGTTCGATGGCGTGGCCCATCCCTGGGATCGGTTCGCGCACCGGAAGCGTCATGTCCGAGTCGAACTGTACTGGAGCATCGCCGGACGGTAGCTCGGGGATCACGCCCGCATACCGGAAGTGAATGTCGGGTGTGCGCTGAGCGCCCAGGACACGTCCGGTCGGGGCGTAAACGTAGCGCAGCAGCCCGTATCCAATTCCGTAGTGCGGAACGGACTTAAGAGTGTTGTGCACCGCGTCCAGCTGCGCAAGCGCGCCCAGCCCTGTTGCGCATGCCAGCGGTACCGGGTAGTACGTCGTGAACCAGCCGACCGTTCTGCGCAGGTCGACATCCGGCCGCAGCACCGAGCGGCCCTCGCCTTCGAGCTCCACGGCGACCACACCCTCACCTACCGTCTGAGCTATTGTGCGGCCGAGGGCGGCAAGCAGGATCGTCTGAATCGACCGGCGGAACCTGCGCCGGCCGTCGTCCAGCTCGGATGTCTGCTCGACGCTTAGCGTGCTCGACAACTTGGTGAGCTCGTCGGCGCGGGGCGGATGGGCGGTATCCGCGTTGGGAAGGGCATCGGCCAGCCACAAAGTCGCCTTGGTCGAATTCTCGATCCAGTACGAGCGAGTGTCCAGCGCCGCCGGATGCGTCGCGAGGGCCGCGCAACGCAGTGACCATTCCCGCCACCCCGTGCTGACCGGTTCCAGCGTGATCTCCTCGCCTGCCAGCCGTTGTCCAAACGCGGTGACGATGTCGGTCGCCAGGATCTGGCGCGATGAGTCGTCGGTGACCATCGCATGTATGGCAAGGCACAGATAGTGCGGACCGCCGTGCGCGGCGGCGATATGAACGGCAGCCAGCGGCGCGTTCGGATCCGTTTGATCCTCAAGGAGTTCGGCCAGGATGCCCAAGACCGCGGCCCGTTCCTCGGGGCTGCCTGCAGCCACGCCGTCGGGCACCGACCGGTTGGAAAGCCCGGTGAATTCTGCGGGTGCCGCGATGTGCTGCTCCCATATCCCATCGTTGCCGACCAGGTGCAGGCGCAATGCGTCGTGGTGGTTGACCACTGCGGTCAGCACCGCTCGAATATCCGGTAGCCCGATCTTGGGATCCAGGCGCAGGATCAGCGGGACACGACAGCGGCCGGTGTCGCGCAATCCGCGGTCGAGGAAGTACGTGACGTTGGGTGGAACCGCCGGGTTCGCCTGTGCCTCCGGGGGCTTCGCCAACCCGCTGGACGCGAACGACGCGTCGACGGCGGCCGTCAGCGAGGCCAGGGTCGGGTATTCGTACAGATCCTGCGGCGTGATGGTCAGACCCTCGTTGGCGGCGGCCATCGCGATGCTGATCGCCATCAAAGAATCGCCGCCGAGGTCGAAGAAATTGGCGTTCCGATCGACCGAGCTGACGCCGAGGCACTGTGACCAGATGCGTTGCAGCGTAACCTCGGTCTGCGACTCTCCGTTGCGGGCTGCATCGACGGTGGCGGCCGTGGAACCATCCGCAGTGCCGGCCGGTGAGCCGTTGTTTGCGCCGGGAGCCTGCGCCCAAACCGTGTGGTTAGGTTCGACCCAATGCCGTTGACGGGCAAATGGATAACCCGGCAGGGAAACGAGGTGCGGCACCGCCGGACGCCGCGGCGTCCAGTCGACCTCGACTCCGGCAGACCAGAGTTCGCCCAGCGCGCGCAGAAAAGTGTCGCGGTCGTCCACGTCTTGCAGTGGGTGGCGCATAAGCCGAACGGTGCGGTGCGTGGTCGACCACTTCGGGTGGCGCATAGCCGAACCGGTCAGGCTGCCGCCCGGACCAACCTCGACCAGGATTCGACTTGGAGCTGCCAGCACCACGTCCAGCTCGTCGGCGAACCTGATGGGGGAGCTGATTTGACGCGTCCAGCTGGCGGGATCGACTACTTGCTGGTCGGACATCCAGCTACCGGTGAGGTTGCTCAGCAGCGGTGTGCGTGAAGGACGTAGCTGTTGACGGGACAGGAATTCTTGGAATTGGCCCAGCATGGGATCCATCGCGCTGGTATGGAACGCGTGGGTTGCCCGGACGCGGCGAACGGGAATCCCTGCCTCGGTAAGACGTTGGCGCAGTGCACGGATCTGGTCTTTGGGCCCGGCGACCACACAGTTACCAGGATCGTTTACCGCGGACAGCTCGACCCCCGGTGGCAGGTACTGCGTGACGTCATCGGGGCCAAGAGCCACCGCGACCATGGCACCGGGCGGCGACTCATGCATAAGGCGGGCGCGCAGCGACACCGTTTTGATCGCTGTCTGCAGGTCGAATACGCCGGCCAGGGTGGCCGCGATGTATTCGCCGGTGCTGTATCCGATGTACGCCCCGGCGCGCACGCCGAAAGTGTCGACCAACTTCGCGAGCGCGTATTCCACCGTGAACAACGCCGGTTGCGAACGGTCAATGCGCTCAAGATCTGTTGCGGTCCCGTCGAACACTTCGGCATGCAAGTCGATGCCTGTCTCGTCGCGGAATCCGGCGGCGCAGGTGTCGAAGTGTTGGGCGAAGACCGGCTCGGTGTCATAGAGCCCTTTTGCCATTCCGACGTGCTGAGCGCCCTGTCCGGGAAACAGGAAAACGACGCGATCCGACGTGGGTGCGGCGTCGGCGCGATCGCCATGCTCCCCATCGTGGGCGGCTTCGCCAACGAAAACGTTGTCGTGCTCGGCCGCCCGCAGCACGGTGGCCGCGTGCTCGCGGTCGTGCACGACGGCGGCCATCGTGACGTTGTGCTTGCGGCGCCGGGCGAGCGTGTAGGCCACGTCGGACAGGCGCGGGCCGTCTTGCGTTTCTAGCGCCGCGGCCAGGGCGGTCCGCGACTCGCCGAGCGCCGCGGCCGTTTGCGCCGAGAGCAGGATTACCTGAGGGCCAGCCGGCTCGGCGTGCGCTGAAACCTCCGGTGCTTCTGCTGGCGCCTCCTCCAAGACGACGTGCGCGTTGGTACCCCCGACCCCGAACGAACTCACCCCGGCGCGACGAACGCCGTCGCACTCCCAGGGGCCGTACTTGCTTTGCACGGCGAACGGACTTTGGTCCAAGCGCAGTTCCGGGTTCGGGCTGGTGTAGTGCAGCGTCGCGGGTAGTGCCTTGTTCTTTAGGCACAGGATCGTTTTGATCAGACCCGCGATGCCGGCAGCGACTTCCAGGTGGCCGATGTTCGACTTGACCGACCCCAGAACACAAGGGGCCGAACGGCTCGTCTGCGACACCTCGAACGCCGCTCGCAGGCCCTGGATTTCGATAGGATCACCGAGCGGGGTGCCGGTTCCGTGGCACTCGACATAGCTCACGGTCGACGAATCGATGCCGGACACCGCATGGGCTTCGGCGATGACATCGGCTTGAGCGGCCGGGTTGGGCGCCGCATACCCCATCTTCGCCGATCCGTCGTTGTTGATCGCCGATCCGCGGATGACGGCGTGAATCCGGTCTCCGGCGTCGATGGCGGCCGCCAGCGGCTTGAGCACCACCAACCCGACACCGCTGCCGAAGACCGTGCCGTCGGCCCGCACGTCGAAGGGCCGACAGTGGCCCACCGCCGACACCATCGATCCCGGTGAGGTGAAGTAGCCGACACGGTGCGGGATGCATAGCGACGACCCGCCGGCCAACGCCATGTCGCATTCGCCGGATAGCAGGCTCAGGCAGGCCAGATGCACCGCTACCAGCGACGATGAACACGCGGTTTGCACTGCGATGCTCGGCCCGCGCAGGTTGAACGCGTGCGAAATCCGGGTTGCCAGAAAGTCCTTGTCATTCTGCAAGAACAGGCTGAACTGGTCGAAGTTGAGGCCCTCGGCCAACACAGCGTTCGGGTCGCGATGCGACAGCAGGTTGTGCAGCAGATAGCCGCTGGGGGAGCTGGTTCCGTATACGCCGATCGAGCCGTCGAACCGTGCGGGGTCAGCGCCCGCGTCCTCGAGCGCATGCCATGCACACTGCAGGAACAACCGGTGTTGGGGATCCAGCACCTGCGCGGCCAGCGGCGGGAACCCGAAGAAGCCGGCGTCGAACTCGTCGATCCCGTCAAGAAGCGGGGCGCGACGCACATACGCCGGATCGGCCAGCGTCTTGTCGCTGACGCCGGCGTCGCGCAGCTCCTGTTCGGACAGGGTGACGATCGACTCCTTACCGCGCCGAAGGTTGCTCCAGAACGCCGAAACATCCTTGGCGCCCGGAAATCGGCCGGCCATGCCGACCACCGCGATCGCGTTCTCGGGGATGCTCACAGGTCTTATCCTCCCTGTACTTCAGGTTTAGGTCGGCGCCGCATCGCGGCTCCGTGTCGCGCTGCCGCGCGCTGGCGCGCCCGGTCGCGAATAGTGTCAGCGTTGTTGAGCGCCGGATCGGGATCATTGAGCCCGAGTTGGCGCATTAAGTCCGCCGTCAGGTCATGCAAGGACGCGCCTTGCAGTATCAGCGCTACCGGCGGTTCCACGCCGAAATCCGCCCGCGCGCCGTTGCGTATTCGTACCGCCATCAGAGAATCCAGCCCCAGCTCGGTCAGGGGCTTGTCCAAGGGCACGGCGGGTTCGACAGTCGACTGGTCAGTGTAGCCCATCACCGCAGCGATGCGCGCACACATCCGCTCGGTCACCGCGCGCCGCGCCTCGCCCGGGTCGAGGTCGGCAAGCGCGTCGGGCCCGCCCCAGTCGCCGAGGTCACCCGCCGAGTCCAGCTCCTCGACCACCTGGGTGAAGTAGCTGATGCTGCGGATCTCCGGGAATGCGACCAGGGCCCGATCGGCACGCAGCCGAGCCACTCCAGTGCGGATCCGGTCGGCGGCAAGCAATGAGTCGAGAGCCTCGATGCCTTCTGCGACACTGATCGTGTCGAGAACACTGCCCACCAAGGCCTGGGCGACGCCTACCTCCGACCACGGACCCCAGTTGATCACCGCGGCCGGTAGGCCGGATGCCCTGCGCCATCCGACCAGCGCGTCCAGCCACGCGCTGGCGCACGCGTAGGCCGCTTGCCCGGGAGAACCCAATAGCGAAGCGGCGGAAGAGAATCCGAGCCACCAGTCGAGCTCGCAGTCAGCGGTGGCTTCGTGCATGCGCAGCGCACCGGTGGCCTTGGGTGCCCACACCCGTTCTAGGTTGTCCCTGCTCATAGAGAACACCAGGCTGTCTTCGATGACCGCGGCGGCGTGCACGACGCCGCGCAATTGGCCCCCAGACTGTCGGGCCGTCTCAATCAGCTTTTCTGCCACCCCCGGCGATGCCACGTCGCCGCGGACAACCACGATCTCGGCGCGGGTCTGCAGTTCGGCCAGGACCTTGCACTGCTCGTCAGTGGGATCGCTGCGGCCACCCAGCACCACCCGGCCGGCGCCGCGGTCCACCAGCCAACGAGCGACGACCAGGCCGAGACCGCCGAGGCCGCCGGTGACGACGTACGACGCTCCCTGGCGCACCACCGGATGCCCTTTGGATACATCGATCGTGGCGCGCGACAGCCGTTCGACGAACCTGCGCTCGCCGCGCCACGCGATCACGTCATCATGGCGCGACCCACTCCCGGCATTCCGCAGTTCCGCGCTCAGCGCGGTCAGCGGGTCTTGTGTGATGTCCAGATCGACCAGGGTGGTGCGCATGTCCGGGTGCTCGAAGGCGAGCACCCGCACCAGCCCTTTCAAGGAAGCCGCCGCGGGTGTTCCCGGCTCGTCGTCGGCAACGGAAAGTCCGCCCCCGGTGACCAGCCATAGCCGCGGTGATCGGCCGTGCCACGTGCCGACGACCGCACGAACCACCGTGGTGATCGACCACACCGTGTCGCGCGCCGCCGCCAGCTCGTCGTCCAGTCGACTCGAGGCACCGCCGACGAACACCACCACGCCAACCGGCGGGTGCTCGGGATCGCCTGCCGTTTCTGCAAATGCGGCCAGCACCGCCGATTCGTCGTGGATATCGGCGGTGTGCACCCGCCGCATCGGCGAGCGCCACTGCTGCACGAAGTCGTCGGCCATCGACTTGGCCTGGGCCTTGCCTGGCGCATCCACCGTTGCATCGGCGAGTACCAGCCAACTTCCCCGCGTCGTCTCGGCAGCTGGCTCCGGAGCCGGCACGGCTGCGATCGGGCTTTCGGTCCATTCGGCATCGAAGATCTTCTGCTCTAGTGGCAGGGGTACCGCACGGCGTTCGACACGACGCAGATAGATGCCGTCCACTTCGGCCGCTATGTGGCCGGCGTCGTTGATTAGGACGATCCTGCCCATCTTTCCGGTGCCGCCGTCGAGGTTTGTCAGGTGGGCACGACACCTGACGTGCCGGCCGATGTCGCGGTACACCCGGATGGTCTCGAACGACACTGGCAGATAGCTGGCTTCCGCCGACCCCGCGATCTCGCCGTCGGGTATCGCGGCACCCACGCTTTGCAATGCCGCATCCAATACCACGGGGTGCAGCCGATACCCGGGATGGCGCGGCGCCTCGTCGGGAATGCTGATCTCGGTTTCCGCGGAACCATCGGCCAGGCGCACGATCCGGCTTAAGGCCGCGAACGCCGGACCATGGTGTTGGCCGGTTTGGCGGAGCAGGGCATAAAAATCGGCCGGCGACACTGTTGTCCCGGTGGCGGGACCTTGGGCTTCCGGGTGCGCGTGCGCACATTCGCGCGGCGATTGTTCAACCTTGGCCGTGGCGTGTCGGCAGAACTCTCCGCCACGCGTGCGGGAATAGATCTCGACCCGAATCTGGCTGTCCCCGCCGCGAATTAACTGCGTCGTTAGCGGCGTGTGGCCGTCGAGGGGCAGCATCTGCTCCACCTCGAACTGGTTGATCACGATGTTGGGTGCGACGGCGTCGGCGGCTGTGCCGAGGGCTTCGCTGGCCGCCGCCAAGGCGATCTCGGCGAACCCCGCGGCCGGCATGATGGGTTGACCGAACACCTTGTGGTCTGCCAACCAGGGACAGACCTCGGTGCCGACATCGGTCTGCCAGACATGGTCTCCGTTGCGCGGCATCTCGATGTGCGCGCCCAGGAGCGGGTGGGTCGCGGCCAGTTCGGACATCGCCGAACGATCCGTGACCCAGAATCGCTGATGGTGCCACGGTGTGGGGGGCAGGTCGACAAGGCGACCGGTGGTGTGCTCGGACGCAGCCACACCGACCGCGGCGAGTTGGGCGTGGAAATACAGCGTCTGGTCCAGTTCGCGGTTCATCGTCGACATGACTGTATGGCTGCCGTCCGGATCCAGGGTGTCGGTGAGTGCGTGCGTGAGCACGGGGTGAGGGCTGATTTCGATGAAGGTGTTGTGGTCGACACCGGCGGCGGTGACGGCCTGGTGGAATCGCACCGGGTTGCGCAGGTTGGCCGACCAATAGTCGGCATCCGCCACCGGCTGCGCGCTTTCGTACGTAGTGGAAATGATCGGGATGCTCGGCGGCTGCGGAGTCAAATCCGCTAACGCGCTTCGCAACTCGGGCAGTATGGGATCGATGATCGGGTGATGGGAGGCCACGTCGACTTCGACGCGGCGCGCCAACCGGTTTTGCGTCGCTACCGCCGCGATCACCGCGTCCACCTGCTCGGGCGGCCCGGCGATCACCGTCTGGCGCGGTGACGCATGCACCGCCAGCGTCACCTGCGGATAGCCGGCAATCAGCGCCTCGGCGGCGTCGGCATCCAGCTCGAGCAGCGCCATCGCTCCCTGCCCCGACAGCCGCGCCATCAACCGCGACCGGGTGGTGATGACCCGCAAGCCCTGCTCGGGCGTCAACGCGCCGGCCACCACTGCCGCCGACACCTCACCCATCGAGTGCCCGATCACGGCATCTGGAATCACCCCATAGGACCGCCATAACTCGGTCAGCGCCAACTGCATCCCGACCAGCACCGGCTGGATGCGGTCGATGCCCACCACCTGGTCGCCGTCGATAAGCGTTTGCTGCAGCGAAAAGCCAACCTGGTCAACGAATATCGGATCCAGCTCGGCTACCGCCTTGGCGAACGCCGGTTCGTCGGCCAGCAACTGCTGGCCCATCGACGCCCACTGCGAGCCCTGACCCGAATACACAAAAACCCGGCCAGGCCCACCGGCATGCTGGTCGCAATCCACCACCCCAACGCGTGGTTGTCCGGCCGCCAGCGCTCGCAACCCCGCGATCGCCTCGGCGCGGTCACGCGCGATGACGGTGGCGAACTTGGCGTGCCGGGCCCGGTGCCGGTTCAACGTGTGTGCCACGTCGGCCAGTGGTGCCGCCGCGCCCGGCCCCGACATCCAGTCGGCCAGCACCGCCGCCGCCGACGCCACCCGCGCGGCCGTCTTGCCGGAGACGTTCAGCGCCGAAACATACGGCATGCCGCCGGCTGCGGCTACTGCGGTGTCGGGTGCCTGCTCGACCACCACGTGCGCGTTGGTCCCGCTGAGGCCGAACGATGACACCGCAGCCCTGCGTGGACCGGCAGCCGCCGGCCACGGGGCGCTTTCGGTCGGCACGAACAGCCGCGTCGCCGACGCGTCGATGGCCGGGTTCCACCGGGTGAAGTGCAAGTTGCGAGGAATGTGCCCACGTTGCACCGCCAGCACCGCCTTGATGAATCCAGCCACACCGGCGGCCGCCTCCAGGTGGCCGATGTTGGTCTTGACCGACCCCAATGCGCACGGGCTCTCGCCCTGGCCTTTACCCAGGCCATAAGTGGCCGCCAGCGACTCGAACTCGATGGGATCCCCCAACACCGTTCCGGTGCCGTGTGTTTCGACATAGTTCACGCTGTCAGGGGTAACATCCGCAAGCTTGAGGGCGGATGTGATCACGTCACGCTGCGCCAGCGCGTTCGGTGCGGTCATGCCGTTGGACCGACCATCGGAGTTAGTTGCCGAACCGCGGACCACCGCAAGCACCCGGTCCTGGTCGCGCACCGCGTCGGCCAACCGCTTGAGCACCACCACGCCGCAGCCCTCGCCGCGCACGAATCCATCCGCGTTGGCGTCGAAGCTGTTGCATCGGCCGGTCGGTGACAGCGCCGACCACTTGGACAGCGCGATGGCGGTGAACGGTGACAAGGTGAGCTGCACCCCGCCCGCCAATGCCACGTCGGTTTCACGCAGGCGAAGGCTCTGACACGCCAAGTGAATTGCCACCAGCGACGACGAACAAGCGGTATCTACGGCGACGGCCGGACCACGCAATCCCAACAGATACGCGATCCGCCCCACCGCGGCACAGTGCGGGGTTCCGGTGCTCAGGTACGCGTCGATGTCGGCTCTGCGCTCAATATTGACGATCGTGTAGTCCCACGACGACAGACCCATCATCACGCCGGTTCGAGTGCCGCTCAAGGAATCCGGCGGAATACCCGCGTGCTCCAACGCTTCCCAGGCAACCTCGAGCAGCATCCGATGCTGCGGGTCCATCGCCACGGCTTCCCGAGGAGTGATTCCGAAAAAGTCGGCGTCGAATGCGTCGACATCGGAAACGAAACCACCCCATTTCGTCGTCATCCGACCCGACGCCGAAGGATCGGGATCGTAGAACGCGTCCGCATCCCACCGATCAGGCGGCACCTGCTCGATTGTGTCCACACCGTCGGCCAGTAGCTGCCAAAAGCTCTCTGGCCCAGTCACATTCCCCGGAAAGCGACAGCCGATGCCCACCACCGCCACCGGCTCGCAGATGTCGGTCGGGAAGGTCGTACCCGCACGGACGAGCTCGCGCGCCAGGGCCGCTCGCGCGTTCGGCGACAGTTGCGCCGCGCGCTCCGCCAGACTTGTCATGACTCGCCTCGCGTCGCAGCTTCCAGCTCGCTGGCGTCAACCAGATCGGCGAGCAAATCCATCTCCTCGTCGGACAGTTCGGGTTCTGTATCGGAAATCTCCTGCGCAGCCGCGGGTGTCGCGTAGTCCATTCGTTCGCACAGGGCGGTCGCGAGATCGCTGATCGTCGGGTATGCCCACACCAACGCGACCGGCAACGTGATGCCCAGACTTGCTTCCAGCCGATTGCGCAATTCCAGGCCCATCAGCGAGTCGAGTCCCAGGGTTTCCAGCGGTCGGTGGTGATCGATGGGATCGCCTGAGCGCAGCACCGCACGGATCTCGTCGGCGATCGCGGACGCGAGGTGGCCTGGGCGTTCGGCCGCGTCGAGGGCGTCTAGCTGAGCGCGAATCGCGCCCCCGCCGCGCCGCTGCCCACTTTTGCGGGCCGCCGAGTCATGCAGCTTCGCGAACAGCGAGGACCCCGCCACAGCGGGGAACGATTGGAACCACTGCCGCGCGTCGAGGCTGAACACACCGGTGCGCCCGCGATCGGCGGTGAGTACCGCCTGCATGGCGGCAAGCCCCTGCTCGGCGTTGATCATCTCCACCCCGAGGTCTTTGAAGAACTGCGCGCGTCCAACGTCGGCCCACGGGCCCCAGTTGATCCCGACAGCGGGAAGTCCGGCCGAGCGCCGATGCGCGACCAGGCCGTCGACCCACGAGTTGGCGGCGGCGTACGCGCCCTGCCCGGGAGTGCCCAGCAGCGCGGCGGCCGAGGAGAAGGTCAGCCACCAGTCGACGTCGCGCGCGGCGGTGGCCACATGAAGCCGCCAGCTGCCGGTGACCTTCGGGGCGAACACTCGCCGAGCGGCGGAATCGGTCATGTTCAACACGATCTCGTCGGCGAGAACCATCGCGCTGTGCACCACCCCGGCCAGCCGGAACCCGGCGTCTTCGACCGCCCGCACCAGCCGCTCGGCGGTGTCTGGCTCGGTGATGTCGCCGGTGATCACCTCGATCCGGCTACCGGAGGCGTTCAGCTCCGCGATAGCGGCTGCCACCTCGTCGCTGGGGGCCGAGCGTCCGTTGAGGACAATCAGTCCCGCACCTTGCTCAGCCAGCCAGCGCGCGACGACGAATCCGAGACCACCCATACCGCCGACGATGAGGTAGCCGCCGTCGCGGCTGACCAGAGGAAGTGGTGGCGGGGCAGCGATCGCCTCGATGCTGCCGTGCTGGGGTATCGAGATGACGATCTTGCCGGTGTGTTTACCGGATGCCATAAGCCGGAATGCGTCGGCCGCATCGTGCAGGCTAAATGCGGTGACGGGAAGTACCTCGAGTTTGCCATCCGCCACGTGCTGCAGGATGTGTTGCAGGAGTTGGCGGTAGCGCGCCGGCTGCAGCTTGAGATTCAGGTCGAGGTCGACCACGGAGAAGGACGCGCTCTTGGCTAGCGCGGCCAAGCCCAAGCTGGCATCGGCGTAGACGTCCTTCTTGCCCAGTTCGATGAACCGGCCACCGGGCGCAAGGATCTGCACGCCGCGTTGAATCGCCTCGCCCGCCAGCGAATTGAGAACGACGTCCACACCGTAGCCGTCTGTCAGCTCGAGGATCTCGTCAGCGAAATCCACGCTTCGCGAGTCGCCGACGTACTCGACACCGAGCCTGGAAAGCATTTCCCGTTTGGCGTCCGAACCGGCCGTCGTGTAGATGCGGGCGCCGATCATCTTCGCGATCGAGACCGCCGCCATTCCAACACCGCCGGTGGCGGAATGGATGAGCACGCGTTCGCCGGGGGATAGGCGCCCGACCTCGCACAGCGAGTGCCAGGCGGTGAGATAGGCGACGCCGAACGTGGCCGCCTCGTTGTCGGCTAGCGTGTCCGGAATTGGGACGACGAGATCGGCGATGGTCCCCAGATGGGTCCCGAATGTGCCAGGGCCGAATGCGATAACTCGCTGTCCGACCTCGACGCCGTCAACCTCGTCACCGATGGCCGTCACGTAGCCGACACATTCGCCGCCGATCACCGGCGCGGCACCGTCGAGTCCCGGATACACGCCCATCGCCTTGAGCACGTCGCTGAAGTTGAGTCCGGCGGCGACGACGCGAACCTCGACTTGATCGCCTTGCGGTCTGCCCCGTTTCACCTCGTGAACGTTTAGTGCGTCCAGCCGTCCGGGTTGATCGATCTGCAGTCGGACAGCTGCCCTGGAAGCGCCCGAGCTGTCCAGGTTCACCACCTGGTGGCGAGCTTCGGCGGCGAGATCACCACTGGTCGTGGTGGGTGCGGGCACCAGCCGGTTGACATAGCGTTGACCGTCGCGCAAGGCGACCTCGTCGGCCTCGGAACCGGCAAGCAACTCCTCGGCCAGGGCGGCCAGCGAGCCGGTGCCGTCCGGTTCGATATCTACGAGGGTGGTATTCAACTCCGAATGCTCAAATGTCAGCACCCGTGCGATGCCACGTAGGCCGGTCTGCGCCAACGTGACCGACTCGCCTGCGTCGAACTGTGCAGCGCCACGGGTGACGATCCACAGTCGGGGACTCTTGCGGGCACCCATTCGCGTCACGGTCTCGACCACGCTGGCGACCAGCAGCGTGCGTGTGCGTGCCAACTCCAGTTGAGCCTCGTCCGGCATCGATTCGTCGTTCGCTCGGGGCGGACAGACCACAACGATCCCGTCCCAGGAGGTTCGGCTGATCGCCGCGCGCAGCGTGGCTTCGTCGGCCGCGGATGCCAGCTCGAGGTCGGTGATGCGGTCGCGCAGCGACGACTGCAGCGCGGGCAGCAGCGGGTCACCCGCGGCGGGGTCACCGATCAGCAACAGGGCACCCGTAGCCTCGGCGGTCTTTTCCAGCGGTGCGGGCTCCCACTCCAACATGAATAGGCGGTTGGTGAGTTCCGTTGCGCCACTGCCGGATCCGAGCACCGCCATCTCGACTTCATCGACGACCAGCAGCGGTTGGCCATCCGCGTCGGTCAGAACTACCTCGCCGACCAGCCGGTCACCGGCTGCGGCCAGAGAGCCGACCGCGCGAACCCCGCGGGTGATATCGCCGTACACGTGGACACCGGCGAAACGCACCGGTACCACCAAGGCCGAGTTGGAAGATGGGCCCTGCCGGGCGTCCTGGCCGCCGGCCAGATCGGTCGCCGTCCGGGTGGCTCCCAGTGTCTGCAACGCGATATCCATCATCACCGGGTGCAGCATGAACTCACGGGAACCCGTTCTGGCCGATGCGGGTAGCCGTACTTGCGCACGGGCCACGCCAGCTTGCGTGACGGCCAGCCCCACGATGCCTTGAAACGCGGGTCCGTGCTGTTGGCCGGCGCCGCGCAGGCGCTGATACAGGTCGTCGGGATCCAGTTGGTCCTCGAGGTCGGCAGTGGTTACCTCGCGCCGCTGTCCTTCGTGATCCAGCGGTGCTAACGGCTCGGCGCGGGCAACGGTGGCGGTGGCGTGGGTGGTCCATCCCGAAGACCCGCTGCGGGTGCGTATTTCGACCTGGCATCGCTGCTCGTCGCCGGTGAGCGTGGTGACCAACACGGTGCCTGGGGTCACATGCAGCATCTGCCGAAGGTCGAGCTCGCTGATCATCCAGGGCTGATCTTGCTCGACTGCGAAGGTGTCGGTCGCGGCCGCCAGCGCGATCTCAGCGTAGGCCGCCCCGGGCAGCACAACGAGATCGTCGATGACGTGATCGGCGAGCCACAGCAGATCAGGGTCGAGCTCGCTTTCCCAAACCCGGGTGCCGTTAGTGGGGTCGGTGACACCGACGCCAAGCAACGGGTGGGTGTCGGGCCTGTGGTAAGCGGCCGACGTGGCGGTGATCCAGTGCTGGGTGTGCTGCCATGGGGTGGTGGGCAGCACGGGGTGGGGTTCGGGGGGGTGGGGAGTCTGGGGGGGATGGGTGGTGTGGGTCGTGTTGAGGTTCGTGTGGAACTCGAGGGTGTCGTGAGCGTCGCGTTGCAAGGTGCCGATGCTCAGATAGTTGTCGACATCGTAGCTGGCGCGCAGGGTGTCGCTGATCGAGTGGGTCAGCAGCGGGTGGGCGCTGATCTCGATGAAGGTGTGGTGATCGGCGCCGGCATGAGCGATGGCCTGGTGGAACCGTACCGGGTTGCGCATGTTGGTTGCCCAGTGCTCGGCGTCGAACCTGGGGCCGGAACCCAGGGAAATGCCGAGGTCGGCGTAGGTGGTGGAGATGATCGGGATGGTCGGCGGTTGCGGGGTGAGATCGGCCAATTCCGAACGCATCGCCGGTTGCAGTGCATCCATGGCCGGGTTGTGGGGGGCCACCTCGATGTTGACTCGGGTAGCGAAGCCGTTCTGTTGGCGCACCTTGTCGATGAGCTCGTCGATCAATAGCGGCGGCCCGGAAATCACGGTTTGGCGTGGGGAGGCATAGATCCCCAGGCTCACCTCGGGGTAGTCGGCAATCAGCGCCTCAGTGGCTTCGGCGTCGAGTTCCAGCAACGCCATCGTGCCCTGCCCGGACAGCGGCGCCATCAGCCTCGACCGGACCGCGGTCACCCGTAATCCCTGGGCCGGGGTCAGCGCCCCGGCCACCACCGCGGCGGCCACTTCGCCCATCGAGTGACCTATCACCGCATCGGGTGTCACGCCGTATGAGCGCCACAACGCGGTCAGCGCCAGCTGCATCCCGATCAGTCCCAGCTGGATCTGTTCGATGCCAACCAACTCTTTTCCGCCGGCGATCACGTCGCGCAGCGAAAACCCGCCTTGAGCAACGAATTCCGGCTCCAGTTCGGCGATGGCAGCGGCGAATGCCGGCTCGTCGGCCAGCAGTTGGCGCCCCATTCCGGCCCACTGCGATCCTCGTCCCGAGTAGACGAACACCGTGCCGCCGCCGATGGAGCCTTCGCGGGGTGCCACCACCCCGGGGGCGGATTGACCCGCGGCCAGCGCGCGTAACCCGATCACCGCTTGGCGCCGATCGACAGCGGCTACCGTGCCGAACCTGGTCTGACGGGCCCGGTGATGGTTGAGGGTGTGCGCGACATCGGCCAGCGGCACCGCCGCGCCGGGGCCGTCCAGCCAATCTGCCAGCACCGATGCCGTCGCAGCCACCCGCGGTGCGGTCTTGCCGAACACCACCAGCGTCGACACCGCGGGAACGGGGCCGCGCTGCGGCTCCGTTCCCGCAGCGGCCATCGGATCGGGTGCCTGCTCGATCACCACGTGTGCATTCGTCCCACTGACGCCGAACGACGACACCCCCGCCCGGCGAGGTCGACCGGTGGTTGGCCAGTCAATACCATCGGCGGCGATCCTCAGCCGAGATGCGGCCTCACTTGCATGTGGTGTCAGCTGGTGGAAGTTAAGATGCCGCGGAATGTAGCCGTTGTGTACCGCGAGCACGGCTTTCATCAGCCCGGCGACACCGGCCGCCGCTTCCAGGTGACCGAGATTGGTCTTCACCGATCCAATCACCAACTGATCCGAACCCGCTCGATCGCTGAAAACCTTACTCAGTGAATCGAGTTCGATCGGGTCGCCCAGCGGAGTACCAGTTCCATGGGCCTCGACGTAGTCGATATCGGCCGCTGTCAACTTCGACGACGTCAATGCTTTGGTGAGCAACGCCTGTTGCGCTGGCCCGTTGGGAACGGTCACTCCGCTGCTGGCACCGTCCTGGTTGACCGCCGAACCGCGCACCACCGCAAGAATGCGGTTGCCGTCGCGCACCGCGTCATCCAGCCGCTTGAGCACCACCACCGCGGCACCCTCGCCGCGCACGTACCCATCGGCGGACGCATCGAAGGTCTTGCACCGCCCCTCCGGTGACAGCATCCCCCATCGCGAGCAAGCGATGCTGGGTCCCGGGCTCAGCAAAAGGTTGGTTCCACCCACCAACGCCATATCGCTTTCCCGCCCGCGCAGGCTCTGGCATGCCAGGTGCACCGCCACCAACGACGATGAGCAGGCCGTGTCGATGACCACCGCGGGTCCGCGTGCCCCGAGGATGTAGGCCAGCCGTCCGGCGGCGAAGTTCGCCGAGTTCCCGGTTGGGATGTACGCGTCGAGGTCAACAGGTCGTAGCCGGCCCGCCAGCGTGAGCATGTAGTCGTAGGCGGTGACACCGACGAATACCGAGGTTTGCGTACCGCGAATGGTGTGTTGCGGGACGCCCGCGTCTTCTAGCGCTTCCCACGCAACTTCAATCAACAATCGCTGCTGCGGGTCCATCGCCGCCGCTTCGCGCGGGGAGATTGAGAAGAACTCCGCATCGAACTCATCTGGCTGCCAGCTGGTGAGAAAACCGCCTTCGGTGCTGCAGATGGTCCCCGGCACGGTGTGATCATCACAGTAGTAGGCGTCGGCGTCCCAC
This sequence comes from Mycobacterium canetti CIPT 140010059, assembly GCF_000253375.1. NCBI lineage: Bacteria > Bacillati > Actinomycetota > Actinomycetes > Mycobacteriales > Mycobacteriaceae > Mycobacterium > Mycobacterium canetti. The sequence goes on along the minus strand of NC_015848.1, from coordinate 3,314,566 downwards.
CGCTGCGCGGGAACCCGGACGATGCCGCTTCGGCCGGCGCACAACAAATCCCAGAACTGTTCGGGGTTGTTGACCCCGCCCGGGAACCGGCAACCCATGCCGATCACCGCGATCGGTTCGCTGCTGGATTTTTCGGCGATTTCCAGGCGCGCCGTGAGATCATCGATCTTGTGCAGCGCCTCGGTGATGATCGCTCGGCGATCTGGTGTCGCTGCGGTCATTGTGTTCCTCTTAGTCGTTCCGAAAGTTGTTCCAACAACTCGGCTTCGGTCAGTTCGTGGTAGCAGTCGGTGGCTTGCTGGGTTGCGACTGCGGTTGCCCCAATTTCGAGGAGCTCAGGCAGGACGGTGGCCAGGTAGTCGGTGAGGCTGTAAACGGTCGGATAGTCGAAAACCACGGACGCCGGCAAGAACTCGCCCAGGCTTTCCGACAACGCCCGCTGAAGTGTCACGCTCATTAGCGAGTCCATGCCGAGTTGGAAGAAGCCGGCCGACGGATCGAGCGGCTCCGTGGGCGGCATTCCCATCACCGTGGCGGCCAAGGCGCCCACATGGTCGAACAACATGTCCCGTCGTTTCTCCGCCGGGCAGCTACGCAACGATGTGCGGAATTCGCTTTCGCCCTTCCCGACGTCTTCCGGTGCCGGCAACAGGTCGTCGACTATGCGAAGGGCTCCCCGCGTTCGATATGCCGCGGCCAACAAGGGCCAGTCCGCGGCAACCACCACGGTCGCGACTGCCGCATCGGGGTTCATCACCAGCGGTAGCGCGCCGATGGCCACCTCGTCAGCCATGGGTTGCAGCCCGGATTCCGCGCTGATTTGAGTCGCGTCTTTTTGCACATCGGCCAGCGACTTCCACAGTCCCCAGTCGACGACGGTGGCCGGCAGGCCCATGGTGCGACGCGCGCCGGCGAAGCTGTCCAGGAAGGCGCTGGTCGCGGTGTAATGGGCGAGCCATCGAGAACCCAGCAGACCTGACACCGAAGAGAACAAAACGAAGTGGCGCACTGGGCTCTTCAGTGACAGTCGGTGCAACAACGCCAAGGCGTCCAACTTGGGACGAAACATGGTGGTCACGTCGTCGTCGGTCATCTCGCTCAGCAGCGCTGGGCGGCCCGCAAAGGCCGCCAGATAGATTCCCTCCAGTGGCGGTAGCTCCGTGCCGAATCGGTCGAACAGGGTTTGCATGGCGGCGGGATCGGTCGCATCGGCGGCCACCGCGATGAGATCTGTTCCGGTCGCAGCGAGACATTGGGTCAACTCGTCGAGCGCGCCGGGCTTGCGAGCCATCGCGACGATTGTCTTAGCCCCCATCCGCGCGAGCTGTCGGATGAGATGCGGTCCGATGTTGCCGGTCGCACCGATGACGAGCTGGCTGGCGTCGGCATTCAACGTGACCGGTTTCCCCGGAAGAGTTCGCCTCTGCAGCCGGGGTACATGGCGTGCGCCCGACCGGTATACGACCTGATCCTCCCCGTCGGTACCGTGGGCTGCAGTCAGCACATGCCGCACGGCCAGCTCTGCGGGCATCGAATCGTCGAGATCGATTATGCCGCCCCAGATTTCAGGATGCTCTAGTGCCAGCGACCGGCCGAGACCCCACAGCACAGCGTGGCCAGGGTTGGCTCGGTCGCCTTCCGAGATGGGCTGGGCGTTGCGGGTCATGATGAACAACTTCGGCGGGGAAATAGCCGTGGCGCTGCTGGCGACCATCGCGGCGGCTAGCCGTCGCGTTGCGTGGAAAACCTGGTAGGCCGATTCAATATCGAGGAGTTCACCGGGGACGGGTGGAGCGTAGAGCACGTTGTCCACACCGCGCAGCGCGTCGAGCAGTGCGGCCGGATCGCTGCCTGCTGCGAGCGCCGGCGGCGAGAGGCTGTCTACCCGAGAATCGGCCGCACGGGCCAGCTCGTGGCAGAGTTCGTTGTCTGCCACCACGAGCCAGGCGGCGGTGCTGGGCGGGTCGGCGCTGACTGCCGGGCGGATCGGCCAGGCCAGCTGGTGGCACCAGTCTTCGAGCGCACGGCTCTCGGATGTCGATTGTCCGTTCGCCACAACCTTATTGCTGCCCGGATCTTCTGGCGCTGCCGTGCTCGGGTGCGTGGTGGCGATCCAGTGGTGGGTGTGTTGCCAGGGTGTGGTTGGGATGGTGGGGTGCGGCTCGGGCGGGTGACAGGTATGCGGTGGGTGGGCGATGTCGGCGGTGTAGAGGTTGGTGCGGAAGGTGACCGTGTCATCGGCATCACGCTGCAAGGTGCCAATGCTCAAGTATTTCGCTGCGGACTTGGTTGGGCGGTGCGCGTCTTCCAAGGTGTCGGCAATCGCCTGGGTCAGCAGCGGGTGTGCGCTGATCTCGATGAAGGTGTGGTAGGCGCCGTCGGCGCCGCTACCGGCGGAAGCGATGGCCTGCTGGAAGCGCACGGGGTTGCGCATGTTGGTGGCCCAGTGTTCGGCGTCGAAGATCGGTTGGGTGTGCAAGTCTGCGTAGGTGGTGGAGATGATTCCGATGGTGGGGGTCCGTGGGGTCAGATCGGCCAGCTCCGAACGCATCGCCGGCTGCAAAGCATCCATGGCCGGATTGTGCGGGGCGACTTCGATATTGACCCGACTGGCAAACCGGTTTTGCGCGCGCACCCGGGCGATCAACTCATCGATTTGTTCGGTCGGCCCGGCGATCACGGTCTGCCGCGGCGAGTTGTAGATCCCCACTGTCACCTGCGGGTAGTCCGCGATTAACGCTTCGGTGGCCGCAGCATCGAGTCCCAGCAGTGCCATGCCGCCCTGGCCGGACAATGGCGCCATCAACCGTGCGCGGGTGGCGGTCACCCGCAGACCCTCGGCCGGAGTCAGCGCTCCGGCGACCACGGCGGCGGCCACCTCGCCCATGGAGTGGCCGATCACCAGGTCGGGCTGCACCCCGTAGGAGCGCCATAACTCAGTCAATGTCAGTTGCATGCCGATCAGGCCAAGCTGGATCTGCTCGATACCGACTAGCTCCTTGCCGGTGGCGATCACGTCGCGCAGCGAGAAGCCGGCTTGCTCGATAAACACCGGTTCCAGCTCGGCGACCGCGGCGGCGAAAGCCGGCTCGTCGGCCAACAATTGGCGACCCATCCCGGCCCACTGCGAGCCGCGGCCGGAGTAGACGAATACGGTGCCCGGCCCCGGCGAACCGTCCTGGTGGCTCACCACTCCGGGAGCGTGTTGGCCGGCGGCCAGCGCGCGCAGTCCGGCTATCGCCTGGGCGCGGTCACGGGCTACGACGGTGCCGAACGTGGCTTGGCGGGCCCGGTGATGGTTGACCGTGTGGGCGACATCAGCTACGGCCACCTCGGCGCCCGGACCTTCCATCCAGTCGGCCAGCACCTGCGCCGTCGCGGCCATCCGCTGGGCCGTCTTACCCGTCACCACCAACGTCGACACCCCGGTGTCCTCGCCGCCTTCGGATACCGGAGCCAGCTCGCTACCTTGCTCGATGATCACGTGTGCGTTCGTCCCGCCCAATCCGAACGACGACACCGCCGCCCGGCGCGGCCCCTCCGCGGTTGGCCACGGGGAGTTCTGCGTGGGAACGAAAAACCTGGTCGACGCGGCATCGATAGCTGGATTCCATTGCGAGAAATGCAGATTCGGCGGGATCGTCGCGCGTTGTACCGCCAGCGTCGCCTTGATGAACCCCGCGATCCCGGCGGCCGCCTCCAGATGACCGATGTTGGTTTTCACCGCACCCAACGCGCATGCGTCCCCGCCGTGGCCATACGTGGCGGCCAGGGCCTCGAATTCGATCGGGTCGCCCAGCACCGTGCCGGTTCCATGGGCCTCTACGTAATTCACGCTGTCAGGCGCCACATCGCCGGATCGCAAGGCATCGGCGATCACATCGCACTGGGCTGCCGTATTCGGCGCCGTTACGCCATTGGACCTGCCGTCCTGGTTGACTGCCGAACCGCGCACCACCGCCAGCACCTGGTCGCCGTCGCGCACCGCGTCCGTCAACCGCTTGAGCACTACCACTCCGGCGCCCTCACCGCGCACAAATCCGTCTGCCGCCGCATCGAATGCGGCGCACCGGCCCTGCGGGGACAGCAATCCCCAGGCAGAGATAGCGATTTGGGTCTCTGGGCGAAGGGTGATACTCACTCCACCGGCGAGAGCCAGATCGGTCTCGCGCAGCCTCAGACTCTGACACGCCAGGTGCACAGCCACCAACGACGACGAGCAGGCGGTGTCCACCGCGACCGCCGGACCCCGTAATCCCAACAGGTAGGAGATGCGACCCACCGTGATGCTGTGTGCATTTCCGGTCCCGCTGTAGGCGTCTACGTTCTGCGGACTGGCGGCCAACATGGACTGATACTCGTTGAAATAGACCCCCATCATGACGGCGGTTCGGGTGCCGCCGAGGGAATCCGGTGGTATGCCGGCATGTTCGAGTGCTTCCCAGGCAACCTCCAGCAGCATTCGCTGCTGCGGGTCCATCGCCGCGGCTTCCCGCGGTGTGATACCGAAGAATTCGGCGTCGAAGCCCGCGACGTCAGGGACGAAGCCGCCCCACTTCGTCGTCATCCGCCCCGGTGTTAGCGGGTCGGGGTGGTAAAACGCTTCTGCGTCCCATCGATCTGCCGGCACCGTCGAGATCGCATTCCTGCCCGCGACCAGAAAGTCCCAGAAACTCTCTGGTCCATCCACATCTCCCGGAAAGCGGCAGCCGATGCCAACCACCGCAACCGGCTCGGCCACGGCGATGCGAGAGACCCTGTCGAACTCGTCGGCTAGGGAGGTGCGCTGTTGCGCGGTCATACCGGAAATCCGGCTGAAAGCCGTTCGCATCACACCGACCTCTCGGCCTCAGGCGGCGCCGATTCGATGCGATCGAATAGACTGTCCAACACACTTCCGGCCGACGAGGATAGCGCGGAAATCTGGTTGTCTTGCGACACATCGTGCGGTGCCACACGTTTGGCAAGGTAGCTGGCGAGTGATTTGACCGTTGGGTGGTTGAACAACATGGTGGCAGACAACTCGATGCCGACAAACTGCTCGGCCTCGCGCCGAATCGCCATTGCCATAAGGGAATTGAGACCCAACTCGGCGAACGGGCGGTCGGTGTCCAGCTCTTTCTCAGGCACTCGCAGCTCGGCTGCAATGATGCGGCGTAACCCCTGTTCGAGCTCGGATCGCACCTCGGTCGCTGCCATCACCGACCAGTTCCGCGCCGGCAATAGGTAAGCGTTCGCACCGGATCCATCGGCGCCCGCCGGAGCGGGCATGGGCACCACGACCGCTTGCGCGACGTCGTAGCCATCGACGAATTCCCAAGCGGTGAATGCCTCCGACGGCGTGATGTCACGCGAACCCATTCGCGCTAGCTCTTCGCTGACGAGCTGGGCGTCCGCGGCCAATCCGAGCCCCCGCCAGGCTACCCAGTCGAGGCTCATGGTGTGGCAGCCCTGTTGCCGGCGCGCCCGCGCCAGCGCGTCCAAGTAGGAATTGGCGGCGGCGTAGGAACCCTGCCCTGGAATGCCGAATATCCCGGCAGCCGAGGCGGTCAAGTAGAAGAAGTCCACGCTGCCGGGCGGAAATGCGTCGTGTAGGACCTGGCTGCCGCCGATCTTCGGCCACATAACCTGTCGCACCGCATCGCCGGTCATGCTCGTCACCAATTGATCGTTGGTAATGCCCGCGGCGTGGATGATCCCGCGGATCGGTGCCGCTCCGTCACGGTCGCGCGCGGCCAACAGGGCCTGCACGTCTTCGCGGCAGCCGACGTCGGCGGCGACGGCTTCGACAGTCACCCCGCGCATTTCCAGGGCGCGGATCGCGTCGATCCTCCGGCGCAGCTCGGTGTCGAGGGTGTCGAGTTGCCAGTCCCGCCGTGGCGGCAATGGCGTGCGGCCGGTCAACACCAATCGATGAGCGCCGCGGTCGGCGAGCCAATCGGCCATCAGCAGGCCAAGGGCGCCCAGGCCGCCGGTGATGAGGTAGGCCGCGTCGGGCCTGCACTGCAAGGACTTGCGCGCCGGCTCGCCACGGACGGGAGCCAAGGCCGGGGCGAGCACCACGCCGTCACGACGCACCAAGATCGACTTGCTTGGTTTGGCAAGCAGTTCGGCAAGTGCCGGCCCGAATTCGCCTAAGTCGTCGTTGATCGCGAGATCGACCAGTCCGCCCCACAGCTCGGGATGTTCGGCGGCGATGACACCGGCAAGGCCCCACAGGAAACTCTGGCGCAGCGCGGACGGGGCGACCGATTCGTGAACTCCGCGGGTGAGGATCCATAGCGCCGCGGGCTTATCCGCATCGCGTTCCGCGAGAGTCCGCACCAGACCGGTGATTTCGGTACAGATCCGGACGGCGAAGTCGACGTCGGTCTCGTCGGCGCCAGCCGGATCAGAATCCGCGACGTAAACGACGTAGCGGGCCTGCGACACCCCATCGGACATCACGGCCGGCTGGTAGCCCGCCCCTTCGAGGGTCTCACACAGCGCTGCGCCGTCATCGCCGATTATCGCGACGGGTCCTGGATGGGTTACCTGTTCGGCCCCTGGGTGCGTCGCGTCCGGAACGGTCTGCGGTTGCCAGTCGATCGTGTGTACGAAATTGGTGGCATCACAGTAGGCCTCGACCGGACCGGTCGACGCGGGCGGTTGCGCCCTACCAACGTCTAGGCCAAAGTCCAGAGCCCGGTATCGAAGCGACCTCATCGACAGGGACGGCACTTCGCCGTGGGCTGCAACGGTGACATCGACGGTGATCCCGTCGTCGTCGTGAGCGGTGCGGTTCAGCGTCACCGAGCTACGCGGCCCGGTGACGACATCGCCGAGCGATATCTGCTCGATGCTTGCCGGCACGTAGAGCCGCGAATCAGCGACGTCCGATAGCGCGGCGAGGTGCACCGCGGCGTCAAGGAGCGGCCCAGTCGACCCTTCGGGCAGAGCTTCGGGGAGATCGATCGCAACCGTGAGGTTGCTCGACTGCTGTGTCCACGACGCGACGGTCCATGAGAAAGGCAGGCCATCGATGCCGCGCATTGCGAGCAGCTCGGCCAGGTCGGGAATCAGGTCGCGGTGAGCACGTTCGGGCGGCTGCCCGTTGGCGCGATGGTGCTCGTTCAAGCTGCTGGCCGAATCCGACGGTGACGAGGAAAGTTGTGCGGTAACATGCCGCGTCCACCGGTCTGAGGGTGTTCCGGCAGCCGGACTCGAGGCCAGGCTGATCGCCCGGTTGTCGGCGACGACCTGGATTAGACGTGGCCGGTCGGCGAAAATGGGTTGCTCGAATCGGACCTCGGACAACGCGGAGTAGCCCAATTCTGTTGCAGCGGAAAGGATTGTGTGCAGCACAACAGAAGCTGGGACCACCTCGACTTGGTGGAATCGATGACCGCCCTGGTACGGCTTGGCGTCCGGAGCCAGCCTTGCTTGCCAGAGGTGGGAGGGCGGACTCGCTGAGACCGTGGCGACGGTGGTGTGTTGGCCGAGCAGTGTGCCCGCTCGGGGGGCCGATCCAACAGAGCCGGCCGGATATTTGGTGGTGATCCAGTGACGGGTGTGTTGCCACGGGGTGGTGGGGATGGGCGGATGTGGCTCGGGGGGGTGGGGGGTGTGCGGTGGGTGGATGGTGTGGGCCTTGTTGAGGTTGGTCCGGAAGGTCACGACGTCGTCGGTGTCGCGTTGCAGGGTCCCGAGGCTGGTGTATCTGGCTCCGGGTTGAGCGCTGTGCAGAGTGTCGATGATGGCCTGGGTCAGCAGCGGGTGTGCGCTGATTTCGATGAAGGTGTGGTAGGCGCCGTCGGCGCCGCTACCGGCCGAAGCGATGGCCTGCTGGAAATGCACGGGGTTGCGCATGTTGGTGGCCCAGTGTTCGGCGTCGAAGACCGGTTGGGTGTGCAAGTCTGCGTAGGTGGTGGAGATGATTCCGATGGTGGGGGTCCGTGGGGTCAGATCGGCCAGCTCCGAACGCATCGCCGGCTGCAAAGCATCCATGGCCGGATTGTGCGGGGCCACTTCGATATTGACCCGGCTGGCGAATCGGTCCCTAGCGCGCACGCGAGTGATCAACTCATCGATCTGCTCGGTGGGCCCGGCGATCACCGTTTGCCGTGGTGAGTTGTAAATACCGAGCGTCACCTGTGGGAAGTCGGCAATCAACGCCTCGGTAGTGGGCGCGTCGAGTTCCAGCAGTGCCATGCCGCCCTGGCCGGACAACGGTGCCATCAGCCGTGACCGGGTGGCGGTCACCCGCAGACCCTCGGCCGGGGTCAGTGCCCCGGCGACCACGGCGGCGGCCACCTCGCCCATGGAGTGGCCGATCACCAGGTCGGGCCGCACCCCGTAGGAACACCATAATTCGGTCAGGGCCAGCTGCATCCCGATCAACCCGAGCTGAATCTGCTCGATACCGACCAGTTCCTCGCCGTTAGCCAGCACGTCGTGCAACGAAAAGCCGGCTTGCTCGACAAACACCGGTTCCAATTCGGCGACCGCGGCCGCGAAAGCCGGCTCGTCGGCCAACAATTGACGGCCCATGCCAGCCCACTGTGAACCGCGGCCGGAGTAGACGAACACGGTGCCCGGCCCCGGCGAGCCCTCGGCAGGGTTGACCACGCCGGGGGCGTGTTGGCCGGCGGCCAGCGCACGCAATCCGGCTATCGCCTGGGTACGGTCACGGGCCACCACCGTGCCGAACTTGGGTTGCCGCGATCGGTGGTGATTGAGGGTGTGGGCCACGTCGGCCAAGGCCACGTCAGCGCCGGGCCCTTCCATCCAATCGGCTAGCATCCCCGCGGTCGCGGACACCCGCTGCACAGTCTTGCCGGCCACTACCAGGGTCGACACCGCCGGACTTAAGCCTTGTCCAGGCGCGGGGCGCACCTCCTGGCCCTGCTCGATCACCACGTGCGCGTTTGTGCCACCGAAGCCGAACGACGACACACCGGCACGGCGGGGATGGCCCGTTGCCGGCCATTCAGTTTGTGTGTCAACGACTTTCATCCGCAAGTCGGTAAAGGGAATGTGCGGGTTCGCGGTTTCGAAGTGCTGATTTGGCGGAATCTGGCCATGCTGCACAGCCAGCACCGTCTTGATGAAGCCCGCGATTCCAGCCGCAGCCTCGGTGTGACCGAGGTTGGTCTTGACAGAGCCGATGAGCAACGGAGAATCCTCGGGCCGGCCGCGACCCAGCACCGTTCCGAGAGCGCGGGCTTCGATCGGGTCGCCCAACAGCGTCCCTGTTCCGTGCGCTTCGACGTAGTCGACCTCGCTGGGCTGCATCCCCGCGTTGGTGTAGGCGGCACGCAGCACCGCCATCTGGGCCGCTGGGTTGGGGGCCATCAGCCCGTTGGATCGGCCGTCCTGGTTGACCGCAGAACCGCAGATGACCGCAAGCACCCGATCCCCGTCGCGCTGTGCATCGGTCAACCGCTTGAGCACCACTACCCCGGCACCCTCGCCGCGGACAAACCCGTCGGCGGTCGCATCGAACGCACGGCACTGACCTGTCGGGGACAAGGCGCCGACTTGGTCGAAACCGCGAAATACCGCCGGGGACAACAACGAATTCACGCCGGCTGCGATTGCCAGGTGACAGTCCTGGGTCCGAAGGCTCTGGCAGGCCAGGTGGATCGCTACCAACGACGACGAGCATGCGGTGTCTACCGCCACCGACGGGCCGCGCAGGTCAAGGAAATACGAGAGGCGGTTGGCGATGATGCTCATCGCGCCACCGCTATTGCTCCAACCATCGACCTGCGACAGATCGGCGGAAGCCATCGCACCGTATTCGCTCAGGCATGCCCCGGCAAACACTCCTGTCGCCGAGCGGCGCAGCGTGCCGGGCGGGATTCCCGCGTGCTCCAACGCTTCCCAGGCCACTTCCAGCAGCAGGCGTTGCTGGGGGTCCATCTTGTCGGCTTCGCTGGGGGAGATCTCGAAGAATTCCGCGTCGAAGGCGTCGATGTCGGGCAAAAATGAGCCCCACCGTGTAGTGCGCGCTAGCGCCGCGGCTACCTCGGGTGGCCCGCCTTCGAATGGCTGCCATCGTTGCGGCGGCACCTGGCTGATCGAGGAACGGCGTTCACAGAGAAAGTCCCACAATGCTTCTGGGCACGAAATCCCGCCAGGGAAACGACATCCCATGCCGACGACGGCGATTGGCTCGTCGAGTGAGTTCCGGGCACCACGCTTGACTGCGGCGTCGGAGTCGGGGCTCGGCTCGGGTGCGGCCAGATACGCGGCCAGCGCGTTGATCGTCGGGTGCTCCCAGAAGTCAATCGGCGATACGGTCCTGCCCAGCAGCTCTGACAGTTCGCCGGACAGTACGACAGCGTCGCGGGAGCTGACGCCGAGGTCGGCAAGCGACAGATCGGGGTCCACCTCGTCAGGTGTGCAGCCGATATTGGTTACTAGGTAGTCGATTAGCCAGTGGCGAAGGTCGGCTTCACCACTGATGCTTCCCGTCATACGGCTACGTCCAGCCGCTTGAAGCCGTCGCTGCGATAGCGTTCGACGCAGGCTGACCGCCGGATCTTGCCGCTGGTGGTGATGGGAATCGAACCAGGTGACACCAGAACGAGATCGGCCACCCGCAGGCTGTGTGACTTCGATATCGCGGAGGTGACCTCACGCTTCACCGAGCGGAGCTTGAGCATGACCTCTTCGGCGGTACTACCGCGTCGCTTGAATTCGATGATCGCCACCAGTTGTTCGGTGATGTCGTCGGGCACTGCGATCGCCGCGGCCCGTCCACCGGTGATCTCCTGGATCGTTGCCTCGATGTCGTCGGGGTAGTGGTTGCGCCCGTCCACGATGAGCAGGTCTTTGATGCGGCCCATGATGAACAGCTCACCATCGGAAATGACGCCCAGGTCGCCGGTGCGCAGCCACGGCCCCTCCGGGGCTGCCGGCGCGGGATCGACCAGCTTGGCGTCGAAGACCTGCGCGGTCTGCTTCGGCTTCTGCCAATACCCCATAGTCACGTGGTCGCCATGCACCCAGATCTCACCGACCACTCCAGGCGGATTCTCAACCATGGTCTCCGGGTTGACGATTCGCACAGACGATGGGTCGGGGGAGCCGTAGCTGATCAGTTCGGTGCCGACCGACCCATCGGTTCCGCAGGGCCGAGCCTGCCCGGCGGTCAGCTGCTCGTAGTCAAAACGGACCGTCTTGGGCGCGGCGCCGGCTTCGGGAGCTGCCACATATAAGGTCGCTTCCGCGAGCCCGTACGACGGCCGTATCGCGGTGGGGCTGAGATTGTACGGCGCGAACCGCTCGGTGAACCGCCGCACGGTTGCCACATGGATTCGCTCACTGCCACTGACGATGCCGACCACGTCGCGCAGGTCGAGCCCCGCCATGTCCTGGTCAGATGTTCTGCGCACGGCCAGCTCGAAGGCGAAATTCGGTGCCGCAGAAAAGCACCGGCCGCTGGTGGCAAGCAGTTGCATCCAGCGGGCCGGACGGCGCAAAAATGACATTGGGCTCATCAACACCGCGCGGCGTCGGGCCACCAGCGGTGCGCAAATTCCGAGAATCAGGCCCATATCGTGATACAAAGGCAGCCACGACACCACAGTCCCGGTCGGAATCTTTGCGGGATCGCCGAAATAGCCGTACATACTTTGTGTCACATTGGCAATGACATTCGTGTGCGACACAATGACTCCGGCCGGCGTACGCGTCGATCCGGACGTGTATTGGAGATAAGCCGCCCCGGTGTGCTGATGAGAGAAAGCCGGCATCTGTCGCGGCGAGTCCAAATCAAGCAGATCAACCTCAATTACGACCGGGGCAGGCTGCCCGTCGTGGCTGGCTGCGTATTTCGTTACATCGCCTACCACGGACGAAGTCGTGAGAATGGCTACCGGCTTGGAATCCTGCAACACCGCAGAAACGCGGTCATCGTGAATGCCATACTGTGGAGTTGACAGCGGAACCGCGATAAATCCAGCCTGAAGTGCGCCCAGGAATGCAAGGACATATTCCAGTCCTTGTGGCGCTAAAACCGCCACTCGATCTCCGGGTAACCCGCATAACTTGAGTTCTTCAGCAATGATGCATGCACGACTGTAGACCTGCGACCAAGTCAAGCTGTCAGCAAATCCCTTGGGGTCGGATCCGTAGTCGATGTACGTATATGCAGTGCTGTCAGGCTGCTGGTCGGCCCTCTCTTGCAGCAAAGAGGGCACTGAACGGTCGGTCACCGGCATCGCCTTGTACTCCCATTCGGCTTTCTGGCGTTCACTATGTTTTTTGCGGACCCTGCGAACCCCTGTCGGATCGCACGTCGGGACATCCCCACCGCTCTGAAACGTGCCGGTCTGAACTGACCAAGCCACCTGACGATTACGCAGTTCTGCTTCCGCAGCATGTCTGCGCAGCGCCAGCCGATCTCCCCCTAGACTAAAACCCCTGCTCCGCTATGCCTAGCCCGCAAATGTAAGGTAATCATTTGTCGGGGCGGGCGCGGCCTTATTCATGAAGTCAACCAAATTTCTTAGCGACGGCCGGCGTCGTTGCCTGGGCACGGTGGTGGTACTAGCCGAGTCTAACGTCCCTTCCGCGTGCCGTGCCGCGTCCGCTGTGGTTGGTGTGACGTGTGCGATGCCGGTGACGAATTGGTAGTCAGGTAAGAACCGAGGTCAGAGTGCCGCCGGCGGCTGGGTCGCACGTCTTGTGACCGGCGTCCCGTTGTGACGAGATTAACAACACGCCTCGGCTGCACCCGAGATGGTGCATACCGGGCGGGGGCGGGGTGACCGGTCGGCCGCCACCGCCCCCGTGTGTGTCTGAAGCCATCCGCTCCAGACCGGTGCCGACGTACGGTGAATCGTCAGCAAATGTCCAGCGAATGGCTGTCCAGGTGTTGACCCCCGAGCCCTTCGGCCAGTTGGATCTTCGGCCAGCTACATCCGGAGCATAGCTAAGCTCGATCATGCCATTGGAGTGTTTTGTCTTCTATGTCGCTGACTAGCTCTGGCAAATTGTCGTTGAGGTAGAAGTGATCCCCAGGGAATACACGGATAGAGAACTCTTCCGTCGTCCGATCGCGCCACGGATCCATGTCGTCTTGCGTTGCGATCCAATCTTTATCTCCGATAAAGGCATAAATCGGACACGAGAGCTTCGTCTCTGGTGGGCAGGAATAACCGGCGATGGCTCGGACCGCTCGCAACGTGGGTAGCGCTCCAACGAAAAATTCGTCGTCGGTAAAGAAATCTGGATTCATTCCTGTCATTCGGGTGAACAAGTCCAACATCTCGCGATCTGATAAATCTTGGAGCTGCTTGTATCTGATATGACCCGGTGCTGAGCAGGCCGACACAAAGAATGCCAGGACTCGATGGCCCGCCGATTGGTATCGCAACGCTACTTCGAAGGCTAGCATTCCGCCCATACTGTGCCCAAAGAATGCCACCGGATCGTCGATCCGAGCCGACGGTTTCATCATTGCAAAGATTTCGTCAGCGAGGGTGGGAATACTCTCAAGCGGTGGCAGGCCAGAACGATCGTGCTGGCCGGGGTACTGGACAGCAATCCGCTTTACGTCGGCGGAAAATTCTCGGGAAAATGCGACATAGTCTTTCGCGGTGCCGCCGGCATGCGGGAAAATATACAGCGTGGGTGCGGCTTGCTTCGCCTCGCCGCTACTGCCGTCTGAGTGCCCGTTCACCGAGCCACCATAGCGTGGTCCGTGACGGGCCAGCATCGACACCTACGCTGTCGGCACGCTCGGGCAAGATCGCCCAGACGACGTAGGCTCACCCGCCGGCCGCCGAACGGTTTACGACACGCGCCCAGCAGGCCGCGTGGTCTGAGTGGTCGCCCGGGCCCGTCGAATATGAAATTGTGTCCCGACACACCGGCGCCACCAGTGCAGTCACAGACGAAACACCAGGCACACTGGTAACAACAGGGATCTTGCAAGATGCCAGGAGGGTGTGGCCGTGTACCGAGTCTTTGAAGCGCTGGACGAATTGAGCGCCATAGTCGAAGAAGCCCGAGGCGTGCCGATGACGGCAGGTTGCGTCGTCCCGCGTGGGGATGTGCTGGAGTTGATCGACGACATCAAGGATGCGATCCCCGGTGAGCTGGATGACGCGCAGGACGTCCTCGACGCACGTGATTCGATGTTGCAGGACGCTAAGACGCACGCAGACTCTATGGTGTCCTCGGCGACCACTGAGGCGGAGTCGATACTCAACCACGCCCGCACCGAGGCTGACCGGATCCTGTCTGACGCGAAGGCGCAGGCTGATCGGATGGTCAGCGAGGCACGCCAGCACAGCGAGCGAATGGTCGCCGATGCACGCGAGGAGGCGATTCGCATCGCCACCGCCGCGAAACGCGAATACGAGGCCAGCGTCAGTCGCGCCCAGGCCGAATGCGACCGGCTGATCGAAAACGGCAACATCTCCTACGAGAAAGCCGTGCAGGAGGGCATCAAAGAGCAGCAGCGCCTGGTATCGCAGAACGAGGTGGTTGCGGCGGCCAACGCGGAATCGACCCGCCTCGTCGACACGGCGCACGCCGAGGCGGACCGGCTACGCGGCGAATGCGATATCTACGTCGACAACAAGCTCGCCGAATTCGAGGAATTCCTCAACGGCACCCTGCGGTCCGTTGGCCGCGGTCGCCACCAGCTCCGCACAGCGGCCGGCACTCACGACTACGCGGTGCGCTAACACCATTCACCCGGCGCAAGGATCAAGCGCCGGCCAACGCCCAACGCGGCGTGGATCTGGGTGGCGTGCGCCGTAGGATTTCTCTTATGGCCAGGCAGCACGGTCCCACTGCGCAGCGACATGTGGCGTCGCCGATGACGGTCGACATCGCACGGTTGGGGCGACGACCGGGAGCGATGTTCGAGCTGCATGACACCGTGCACAGCCCCGCACGCATCGGGCTGGAGCTGATCGCGATTGACCAGGGCGCCCTTCTGGACCTGGATCTGCGGGTCGAGTCGGTGTCCGAAGGCGTGTTGGTGACCGGGACCGTGGCCGCCCCGACCGTCGGCGAGTGTGCTCGTTGCCTCAGCCCGGTGCGGGGTCGCGTTCAGGTAGCCCTGACCGAACTGTTTGCCTATCCGGATAGCGCCACCGACGAGACCACCGAGGAAGACGAGGTCGGACGCGTCGTCGACGAAACCATCGATCTCGAGCAGCCGATCATCGATGCGGTCGGTCTGGAATTGCCGTTTTCGCCGGTGTGCCGGCCGGACTGCCCGGGTCTTTGCCCGCAGTGCGGTGTCCCGCTGGCCAGCGAGCCAGGTCATCGCCATGAACAGATCGACCCGCGGTGGGCGAAGTTGGTCGAAATGCTCGGGCCGGAGTCCGACACATTACGAGGTGAGCGATGATCCGGTCACGACAACCCCTGCTCGACGCACTCGGTGTGGACCTCCCGGACGAGCTGCTCTCACTGGCGTTGACCCACCGCAGCTACGCCTACGAGAACGGCGGGCTGCCGACCAACGAGCGTTTGGAGTTTCTCGGCGATGCCGTGCTAGGGCTGACCATCACCGACGCGCTGTTCCATCGTCATCCTGATCGGTCGGAGGGGGATCTGGCCAAACTGCGGGCCAGCGTAGTCAACACCCAGGCCCTGGCCGACGTCGCACGCCGCCTCTGTGCGGAAGGCCTCGGTGTTCACGTGCTATTGGGTCGCGGCGAGGCGAACACCGGCGGGGCCGACAAGTCCAGCATTCTGGCCGACGGTATGGAATCGCTGCTGGGCGCGATCTACCTGCAACACGGTATGGAGAAGGCCCGTGAGGTGATCCTGCGGCTGTTTGGCCCGTTGCTGGACGCCGCGCCGACCCTGGGTGCGGGATTGGATTGGAAGACCAGCTTGCAGGAGCTGACTGCAGCGCGAGGGCTGGGTGCGCCGTCATACCTGGTCACCTCCACCGGCCCGGACCACGATAAGGAATTCACCGCGGTGGTTGTCGTGATGGACAGCGAATACGGTTCAGGAGTGGGCCGGTCCAAAAAAGAAGCCGAGCAAAAAGCCGCGGCGGCCGCTTGGAAAGCCCTGGAAGTGCTCGACAACGCCATGCCGGGCAAAACCTCCGCCTAACTGGATTGATGGTGATGACCTGGGGGCGCCGGCTTTGCCGCGCTTGCGGGGGACTGCGCCCGGCTTCGCCGCGCTTGCGATCATCACTGGTTCGATGGTGATGACCTGGGGGCACCTCCCGCTTGCGGGGGACTGCGCCCGGCTTCGCCGCGCTTGCGATCATCACTGGTTCGATGGTGATGACCCGCTGCGCCCGGCTTCGCCGCGCTTGCGATCATCACTGGTTCGATGGTGATGACCCGCTGCGCCCGGCTTCGCCGCGCTTGCGATCATCACTGGATGCCCGAGCTGCCCGAAGTCGAGGTGGTGCGGCGCGGCTTGCAGGCTCACGTGACCGGCCGGACCATCACCGAGGTTCGGGTGCACCACCCCCGCGCTGTGCGCCGCCACGATGCCGGGCCCGCGGATCTGACGGCGCGGCTGCGGGGAGCGCGGATCAACGGAACCGATCGGCGCGGCAAGTACCTGTGGTTGACACTCAATACGGCTGGGGTCCATAGGCCGACGGACACCGCACTCGTGGTGCACCTGGGCATGAGTGGGCAGATGCTGCTCGGGGCGGTGCCGTGTGCCGCTCACGTCCGGATTTCCGCGCTGCTCGACGACGGGACCGTGCTGAGCTTCGCTGACCAACGGACCTTCGGAGGGTGGCTGCTTGCCGACCTGGTGACGGTGGACGGCAGCGTGGTACCGGTGCCGGTCGCCCACCTGGCGCGCGACCCGCTTGACCCGCGGTTCGATTGTGACGCTGTAGTTAAAGTGTTGCGGCGCAAGCATTCCGAACTCAAGCGCCAGCTGCTGGATCAGCGGGTGGTGTCGGGAATCGGCAACATCTATGCCGATGAGGCGCTGTGGCGGGCCAAGGTGAACGGCGCCCACGTCGCCGCCACACTAAGGTGCCGGCGTCTGGGAGCGGTCCTGCATGCCGCCGCCGACGTGATGCGCGAAGCGCTGGCGAAAGGTGGCACCTCGTTCGACTCTTTGTATGTCAACGTCAACGGCGAGTCGGGCTACTTCGAGCGGTCGCTGGACGCTTATGGCCGCGAAGGCGAAAACTGTCGGCGCTGCGGCGCGGTGATACGCCGGGAGAGGTTTATGAACCGCTCGTCGTTCTACTGCCCGCGATGCCAGCCGCGGCCCCGAAAGTAGGGCGGGTGTTGACGCATCGAGATCGACGTCAGCGCGATGCTCTCTCTCGCGGGGGCGCTGCCGTCGATCTCGACGCAAAGACCCCCGGGTAGAAAGAAGCCATGACGCAACTGTGGGTCGAGCGCACCGGCACGCGCCGTTACATCGGACGCAGCACGCGGGGGGCGCAGGTGCTGGTTGGCTCCGAGGACGTCGACGGGGTATTCACCCCCGGAGAGCTGCTCAAGATCGCACTCGCCGCATGCAGCGGGATGGCCAGTGACCAGCCGCTGGCCCGGCGGCTCGGCGACGACTACCAGGCGGTGGTCAAGGTATCCGGTGCGGCCGACCGCGACCAGGAGCGCTATCCCCTGATCGAGGAGACCATGGAGCTCGACTTGTCGGGCCTCACCGAGGACGAAAAGGAGCGTCTGCTGGTGGTCATCAACCGCGCGGTGGAGCTGGCGTGCACCGTCGGGCGCACCCTCAAGTCGGGCACCACGGTCAACTTGGAGGTCGTCGATGTCGGCGCCTGACGTGCGGCTGACCGCCTGGGTGCACGGGTGGGTGCAGGGAGTCGGTTTCCGCTGGTGGACCCGCTGCCGAGCGTTGGAGCTCGGCCTGACCGGTTACGCGGCCAACCACGCCGACGGACGCGTGCTGGTGGTCGCCCAGGGTCCGCGCGCTGCGTGCCAGAAGCTGCTGCAGCTGCTGCAGGGCGACACGACACCGGGCCGCGTCGCCAAAGTCGTCGCCGACTGGTCGCAGTCGACGGAGCAGATCACCGGGTTCAGCGAGCGGTAATCTGGCCCCTCGTGTACCTCAAGAGTCTGACGTTGAAGGGCTTCAAGTCCTTCGCCGCGCCGACGACTTTACGCTTCGAGCCGGGCATTACGGCCGTCGTTGGGCCCAACGGCTCCGGCAAATCCAATGTGGTCGATGCCCTGGCGTGGGTGATGGGGGAGCAGGGGGCAAAGACGCTGCGCGGCGGCAAGATGGAAGACGTCATCTTCGCCGGCACCTCGTCGCGTGCGCCGCTGGGCCGCGCCGAAGTCACCGTTAGCATCGACAACTCCGACAACGCACTGCCTATCGAATACACCGAGGTGTCGATCACCCGAAGAATGTTTCGCGACGGTGCCAGCGAATACGAAATCAACGGCAGCAGTTGCCGTTTGATGGATGTGCAGGAGTTGCTGAGCGACTCCGGCATCGGCCGTGAGATGCATGTGATTGTTGGGCAAGGGAAGCTCGAGGAGATCTTGCAGTCGCGGCCTGAGGATCGGCGGGCGTTCATCGAGGAAGCCGCCGGTGTGCTCAAGCATCGCAAGCGCAAGGAAAAAGCTCTGCGCAAACTCGACACGATGGCGGCGAACCTGGCCCGGCTCACCGATCTGACCACCGAGCTCCGGCGTCAACTCAAACCGCTGGGCCGGCAGGCCGAGGCGGCCCAGCGTGCCGCGGCCATCCAAGCCGATCTGCGCGACGCCCGGCTGCGCCTGGCGGCCGACGACTTGGTAAGCCGCAGAGCCGAACGGGAAGCGGTCTTTCAGGCCGAGGCTGCGATGCGCCGCGAGCATGACGAGGCCGCCGCCCGGCTGGCGGTGGCATCCGAGGAGCTGGCCGCGCATGAGTCCGCGGTCGCCGAACTCTCGACGCGGGCCGAGTCGATCCAGCACACTTGGTTCGGGCTGTCTGCGCTGGCCGAACGGGTGGACGCTACGGTGCGCATCGCCAGCGAACGCGCCCATCATCTCGATATCGAGCCGGTAGCGGTCAGCGACACCGACCCCAGAAAGCCCGAGGAGCTAGAAGCCGAGGCCCAGCAGGTGGCCGTCGCCGAGCAACAACTGTTAGCGGAGCTGGACGCGGCGCGTGCCCGACTCGATGCTGCCCGTGCAGAGCTGGCCGACCGGGAGCGCCGCGCCGCCGAGGCCGACCGGGCACACCTGGCGGCGGTCCGGGAGGAGGCGGACCGCCGTGAGGGACTGGCGCGGCTGGCTGGCCAGGTGGAGACCATGCGGGCGCGTGTCGAATCGATCGATGAGAGCGTGGCACGGTTGTCCGAGCGGATCGAGGATGCCGCAATGCGCGCCCAGCAGACCCGAGCCGAGTTCGAAACCGTGCAGGGCCGCATCGGTGAACTGGATCAAGGCGAGGTCGGCCTGGATGAGCACCACGAGCGTACTGTGGCCGCGTTGCGGTTGGCCGACGAACGCGTCGCCGAGCTGCAATCCGCCGAACGCGCCGCCGAACGCCAGGTGGCATCGCTACGGGCTCGCATCGATGCGCTCGCAGTGGGGCTACAGCGCAAGGACGGCGCGGCGTGGCTGGCGCACAATCGCAGTGGCGCAGGGCTTTTCGGTTCGATCGCCCAATTGGTGAAGGTACGTTCCGGCTATGAAGCGGCACTGGCCGCGGCGCTCGGGCCGGCGGCCGACGCACTTGCGGTGGACGGCCTGACTGCCGCGGGTAGTGCCGTCAGCGCACTCAAACAAGCCGACGGCGGTCGCGCGGTCCTCGTGCTGAGTGACTGGCCGGCCCCGCAAGCCCCCCAATCCGCCTCGGGGGAGACGCTGCCTAGCGGCGCCCAGTGGGCCCTAGACCTGGTCGAGTCTCCACCGCAGTTGGTTGGCGCGATGATCGCCATGCTTTCGGGTGTCGCGGTGGTCAACGACCTGACTGAGGCAATGGGCCTGGTCGAGATTCGTCCGGAGCTACGCGCGGTCACCGTTGACGGTGATCTGGTGGGCGCCGGCTGGGTCAGCGGCGGATCGGACCGCAAGCTGTCCACCTTGGAGGTCACCTCCGAGATCGACAAGGCCAGGAGTGAGCTGGCCGCTGCCGAGGCGCTGGCGGCGCAATTGAATGCGGCCCTGGCCGGTGCGCTGACCGAGCAGTCCGCCCGCCAGGACGCGGCCGAGCAAGCCTTGGCCGCGCTTAACGAATCCGACACGGCCATCTCGGCGATGTACGAGCAGCTGGGCCGCCTCGGGCAGGAGGCCCGCGCGGCGGAAGAAGAGTGGAACCGGTTGCTGCAGCAGCGTACGGAACAGGAAGCCGTGCGCACACAGACTCTCGACGACGTCATACAACTTGAGACCCAGCTGCGTAAGGCCCAGGAGACCCAACGGGTGCAGGTGGCCCAACCGATCGACCGCCAGGCGATCAGTGCCGCTGCCGATCGCGCCCGCGGTGTCGAAGTGGAAGCCCGGCTGGCGGTGCGCACCGCCGAGGAACGCGCCAACGCGGTTCGCGGGCGGGCCGATTCGCTGCGCCGTGCGGCTGCGGCGGAACGTGAGGCGCGGGTGCGGGCTCAGCAAGCACGCGCCGCAAGACTGCATGCGGCCGCGGTGGCCGCAGCGGTCGCCGACTGCGGACGGCTGCTGGCCGGGCGGTTGCACCGGGCGGTGGACGGGGCGTCGCAACTGCGCGACGCGTCGGCCGCGCAACGTCAGCAGCGGTTAGCGGCGATGGCCGCGGTGCGCGACGAGGTGAACACGCTGAGCGCCCGAGTGGGGGAACTCACCGATTCGCTGCACCGCGACGAGCTGGCTAACGCGCAGGCGGCGCTGCGTATCGAGCAGCTTGAGCAGATGGTGCTAGAGCAGTTCGGAATGGCGCCGGCCGACTTGATCACCGAATACGGTCCACATGTGGCGCTACCACCGACCGAGCTCGAGATGGCTGAGTTCGAGCAAGCCCGCGAACGCGGTGAGCAGGTGATTGCGCCCGCCCCCATGCCGTTCGACCGGGTTACCCAGGAGCGCCGGGCCAAACGCGCCGAGCGTGCGCTTGCCGAGTTGGGCAGGGTCAACCCGCTGGCGCTCGAAGAGTTTGCTGCCTTGGAGGAGCGCTACAATTTCCTGTCCACCCAACTCGAGGATGTCAAGGCTGCCCGCAAGGATCTGCTGGGCGTCGTCGCCGATGTTGACGCCCGCATCCTGCAGGTGTTCAATGACGCGTTCGTAGACGTGGAACGCGAATTTCGCGGCGTGTTCACCGCATTGTTCCCCGGTGGTGAAGGACGGCTGCGGCTGACCGAGCCCGACGACATGCTCACCACCGGCATCGAGGTCGAAGCCCGCCCGCCGGGCAAGAAGATTACCCGACTGTCTTTGCTCTCCGGTGGCGAGAAGGCGCTGACCGCGGTGGCGATGCTGGTCGCGATCTTTCGTGCCCGTCCATCGCCGTTCTACATCATGGACGAGGTGGAGGCCGCCCTCGACGACGTGAACCTGCGCCGACTGCTCAGCCTGTTCGAACAGCTGCGAGAGCAGTCGCAGATCATCATCATCACCCACCAGAAGCCGACGATGGAGGTCGCGGACGCACTGTACGGCGTAACCATGCAGAACGACGGCATCACCGCGGTCATCTCGCAGCGCATGCGCGGTCAGCAGGTGGATCAGCTGGTTACCAATTCCTCGTAGGGTTCGTCCCTAAGCATCGGGGCAAGCGACCCCTGGAAGGATTGTCAGCGTGTGGGAAGGTTTGTGGATCGCCACGGCGGTCATCGCCGCCCTGGTCGTCATCGCTGCGCTGACCCTGGGGCTGGTGCTCTACCGTCGGCGGCGCATCAGTCTGTCGCCTCGGCCCGAGCGCGGCGTTGTCGACCGCTCAGGCGGTTACACCGCATCGTCTGGCATCACGTTTAGTCAGACGCCGACGACCCAGCCGGCCGAGCGGATCGATACGAGCGGACTGCCCGCCGTGGGCGACGATGCGACCGTCCCTCGCGACGCGCCCAAGCGCACGATCGCCGACGTACACCTTCCCGAGTTTGAGCCAGAACCCCAGGCTCCAGAGGTCCCCGAGGCTGACGCCATCGCGCCGCCCGAAGGTCGATTGGAACGACTGCGCGGACGGCTCGCCAGATCGCAGAATGCCCTCGGGCGCGGCCTGTTGGGACTGATCGGCGGCGGCGACCTGGACGAGGACTCCTGGCAAGACGTCGAGGACACCCTGCTGGTCGCCGACCTGGGACCGGCGGCCACCGCGTCGGTGGTGTCGCAGCTGCGCAGCCGCCTGGCCAGCGGCAACGTGCGTACCGAGGCCGACGCCCGGGCGGTATTGCGTGACGTCCTGATCAACGAACTGCAACCTGGCATGGACCGCTCGATCCGCGCGCTACCGCACGCCGGCCATCCTTCGGTGTTGCTGGTCGTCGGCGTCAACGGCACCGGAAAAACCACCACGGTCGGCAAGTTGGCGCGGGTACTAGTGGCCGACGGCCGAGGGGTCGTACTCGGTGCGGCTGACACCTTCCGTGCGGCCGCCGCCGATCAGCTACAGACCTGGGCGGCGCGGGTTGGCGCAGCGGTGGTTCGCGGGCCCGAAGGCGCCGACCCGGCATCGGTGGCGTTCGACGCCGTCGACAAGGGCATCGCCGCCGGCGCAGACGTCGTGCTCATCGATACAGCCGGGCGGCTGCACACCAAGGTTGGCCTGATGGACGAGCTGGACAAGGTCAAGCGCGTGGTGACTCGGCGAGCGTCCGTTGACGAGGTGTTGCTGGTGCTCGATGCCACGATCGGACAGAACGGGTTGGCGCAGGCCAGAGTGTTCGCCGAGGTCGTCGACATCAGCGGCGCGGTGCTCACCAAACTGGACGGAACGGCCAAGGGCGGCATTGTGTTCCGCGTTCAACAGGAACTTGGGGTGCCGGTGAAGCTGGTCGGGCTTGGTGAAGGCCCCGATGACCTGGCGCCTTTCGAACCCGCCGCATTCGTCGACGCCCTGCTCGGCTAGCCGAGGTGGCGACCCGCTGCGCGCGGCTGCGCCGCGCTTGCGATCGCCACGGAAAGCTCTTTCACAGCAAGTTTTACGTTAATCCTGATGAAACATGGCGGCACCATCGCCGCAACAACTAGTGCGCATGGTTCTGGATCAGGTCGTCAGTCGTAAGGCTGGGGCCGTGCCAACGCTCGACTGGAGGTGATAGCGAGTGGACCAATTCCCCATCATGGGCGTTCCGGATGGCGGCGACACCGCCTGGATGCTGGTGAGTTCCGCGCTCGTGCTGTTGATGACGCCGGGTCTGGCATTTTTCTACGGCGGCATGGTGCGTTCCAAGAGCGTCCTGAACATGATCATGATGAGCATCAGCGCGATGGGTGTCGTGACGGTGCTCTGGGCGCTTTACGGCTACTCGATTGCGTTCGGTGATGACGTTGGCAACATCGCCGGCAACCCGAGCCAATACTGGGGTCTCAAAGGTCTCATCGGCGTCAATGCTGTTGCTGCCGATCCGAGCACGCAGACCGCCGCGGTGAATATTCCGCTGGCGGGTACCCTGCCGGCGACCGTGTTTGTGGCATTCCAGCTGATGTTCGCGATCATCACGGTTGCGCTGATCTCCGGGGCGGTGGCCGACCGGTTGAAGTTCGGCGCCTGGCTGTTGTTCGCCGGTTTGTGGGCGACGTTCGTCTATTTCCCGGTCGCACACTGGGTCTTCGCATTTGACGGTTTCGCCGCTGAGCACGGCGGCTGGATCGCCAACAAGCTGCACGCCATCGACTTCGCCGGCGGCACCGCGGTTCATATCAACGCCGGTGTGGCGGCCTTGATGCTGGCGATCGTGCTGGGCAAAAGACGCGGTTGGCCGGCGACGCTGTTTCGACCGCACAATCTGCCGTTTGTGATGCTCGGGGCCGCCCTGCTGTGGTTCGGCTGGTACGGGTTCAACGCAGGATCGGCGACGACCGCCAACGGTGTTGCCGGGGCGACGTTTGTCACCACCACGATTGCGACGGCCGCGGCCATGCTTGGCTGGCTGCTCACGGAGCGCGTCCGAGATGGCAAGGCTACGACGCTGGGCGCGGCGTCGGGCATCGTCGCCGGACTGGTCGCCATCACGCCGTCCTGCTCGTCGGTTAATGTCCTGGGTGCCTTGGCGGTAGGCGTGTCGGCCGGGGTGCTGTGCGCGCTGGCGGTGGGGCTGAAATTCAAACTGGGCTTCGATGATTCGCTCGACGTGGTCGGGGTGCACCTGGTTGGTGGTCTGGTGGGCACACTGCTGGTGGGTCTGCTGGCAGCTCCGGAGGCTCCGGCAATTAATGGTGTGGCCGGGGTATCGAAGGGGTTGTTTTACGGCGGAGGCTTCGCCCAGCTGGAACGACAGGCGCTCGGTGCCTGCAGTGTTCTCGTCTACTCTGGAATCATCACCCTGATCTTGGCATTGATCCTGAAATTCACCATCGGGCTCAGGCTTGACGCGGAGCAAGAGAGCACCGGCATCGACGAGGCTGAGCACGCGGAAAGCGGCTACGATTTCGCCGTCGCCAGCGGCTCGGTTCTCCCCCCGCGGGTCACCGTGGAGGATAGCCGCAACGGCATTCAGGAGCGTATAGGCCAGAAAGTGGAGGCGGAGCCGAAATGAAGCTGATCACTGCGATCGTGAAGCCGTTCACGCTCGACGACGTCAAGACGAGCCTCGAGGACGCGGGAGTGCTGGGGATGACGGTCAGCGAAATCCAGGGATACGGACGGCAGAAGGGCCACACGGAGGTTTACCGCGGGGCCGAATACTCGGTGGATTTCGTACCGAAGGTTCGGATCGAGGTCGTTGTTGACGATTCCATTGTCGACAAGGTCGTGGACAGCATTGTCCGGGCGGCGCGCACCGGCAAGATCGGCGACGGCAAGGTGTGGGTGAGTCCGGTAGACACCATCGTGCGGGTGCGCACCGGTGAACGCGGACACGATGCGTTATGAAACTAGCCGCACTGTGCTGAACCAACCCGGCCGCACCAATTAGCGCTAGCGAGGGAGATGGAGGCAGAAAGTCCTTGTGCCGCAAGCGATTTAGCTGTCGCCCGACGCGAGCTGCTGTCCGGCAACCATCGCGAGCTGGATCCGGTCGGGCTGCGGCAGACGTGGCTGGATCTGCATGAGTCTTGGCTGATCGACAAGGCCGACGAGATCGGGATCGCCGATGCCAGTGGTTTTGCAATCGTCGGGGTCGGCGGGCTCGGCCGCCGCGAGCTGCTGCCGTATTCGGACCTGGACGTGTTGCTGTTGCACGATGGCAAGCCTGCTGACATCTTGCGGCCCGTCGCCGACAGGTTGTGGTATCCGTTGTGGGATGCCAACATTCGGCTCGATCACAGTGTGCGAACGGTTAGTGAGGCATTGACCATCGCCAATTCCGATCTGATGGCCGCTCTAGGCATGCTGGAAGCCCGCCACATCGCCGGCGATCAGCAGCTCTCGTTCGCGTTGATCGACGGCGTGCGACGCCAGTGGCGCAACGGAATTCGTTCCCGCATGGGCGAACTCGTCGAAATGACATATGCGCGTTGGCGGCGCTGTGGCCGGATCGCGCAGCGCGCAGAGCCCGATCTCAAATTGGGTCGCGGCGGCCTTCGGGACGTCCAGTTGCTAGACGCGCTGGCTCTCGCCCAGCTCATCGACCGGCACGGTATCGGCCACACGGACCTGCCGGCGGGTTCGCTGGACGGTGCGTATCGCACCTTGCTGGATGTGCGCACCGAACTGCACCGGGTGTCGGGCCGCGGACGCGACCACCTGCTGGCCCAGTTCGCCGACGAGATCAGCGCCGCGTTGGGTTTCGGTGACCGATTCGATTTGGCGCGCACACTGTCGAGTGCTGGCCGCACCATCGGTTACCACGCCGAAGCGGGGCTGCGGACTGCGGCGAATGCATTGCCGCGGCGCGGCATCTCGGCCTTGGTGCGGCGGCCAAAGCGGCGACCGCTCGACGAGGGTGTCGTCGAGTATGCCGGCGAAATCGTGCTCGCCCGCGACGCCGAACCCGAGCACGATCCCGGCCTGGTACTCCGAGTGGCCGCCGCGTCGGCCGACACCGGATTGCCCATTGGCGCCGCCACCCTGAGCCGGTTGGCCGCCAGCGTCCCGGATCTGCCGACTCCCTGGCCGCAAGAGGCATTGGACGACTTACTAGTTGTGCTCTCCGCCGGCCCCACCACGGTGGCTACCATCGAAGCGCTCGACCGAACCGGGCTCTGGGGCCGGTTGTTGCCGGAATGGGAGCCCATTCGCGACCTTCCGCCGCGCGACGTCGCCCACAAGTGGACGGTTGACCGACACGTGGTCGAGACCGCGGTGCATGCGGCGCCACTGGCCACCCGGGTGGCACGTCCCGACCTGCTTGCGCTTGGCGCGCTGCTGCACGACATCGGCAAGGGACGGGGCACCGATCACAGTGTGCTCGGGGCCGAATTGGTAATCCCGGTTTGCACCAGGCTGGGGTTGTCGCCGCCGGACGTGCGGACGCTCTCCAAGCTGGTCCGCCACCACCTGCTGCTGCCGATTACGGCAACCCGACGTGACTTAAACGACCCCAAAACCATCGAGGCGGTGTCCGAGGCGCTGGGTGGGGATCCGCAACTGCTCGAAGTTTTGCACGCCCTGTCGGAGGCGGACTCGAAGGCCACCGGCCCCGGGGTGTGGAGCGATTGGAAGGCGTCACTGGTCGATGACCTGGTGCGTCGCTGCCGGATGGTGATGGCCGGAGAGTCGCTGCCTCAAGCCGAACCGACTGCACCCCATTATCTTTCGCTGGCGGCCGACCACGGGGTGCATGTGGAGATTAGTCCGCGCGACGGTGAACGCATCGACGCCGTAATAGTGGCGCCGGACGAGCGGGGACTGGTGTCGAAAGCCGCCGCGGTGCTGGCGCTGAACTCGCTGCGCGTACATTCGGCGTCGGTCAACGTCCACCAGGGTGTCGCGATAACCGAGTTTGTGGTGTCACCACTGTTTGGGTCCCCGCCCGCGGCGGAGTTGGTGCGTCAGCAGTTTGTCGGTGCCCTCAACGGCGACGTCGACGTGCTGGGCACGCTGCAGAAGCGGGACAGCGATGCCGCCAGCTTGGTATCCGCTCGGGCCGGGGACGTGCAGGCCGGGGTGCCCGTGACTCGTACGGCCGCTCCGCCCCGCATCCTGTGGCTCGACACCGCCGCGCCGGGCAAGCTGATCCTCGAAGTTCGGGCCATGGATCGGGCGGGTTTGCTCGCGTTGCTGGCCGGGGCGCTGGAGGGCGCGGGAGCCGGCATTGTCTGGGCGAAGGTCAATACGTTCGGATCGACCGCGGCCGATGTGTTCTGTGTGACGGTCCCCGCGGAGTTGGACGCGAGAGCCGCGGTCGAGCAACACCTGCTGGAGGTGTTGGGCGCCAGCGTCGACGTTGTGGTCGACGAACCCGTCGGCGATTAGGATCGCACGCTCATGACCGCTCGGAGTTGAGCTGTCGCAACGCATCGATGCGTGCCTTGATCTGAGCGCGGGTGGCAGCGGCGATCGGAGGCCCGCCACAACGGCGGCGCAGTTCGTCGTGGATCCAGCCATGCGGTTTGCCGGTGCGGTGGTGCGCAATCGACACCAGCGTGTGGAGCTCGCGGCGCAGGTCGCGCAGTTGGCCATGCACCGATGCCGAAGCCCCCGACGTTGCTGGCTGGGTGGCCCCTTTCTGAAGCTGAGCCCGTTTCCTCAGCTGCTCGTCTTGGCGGCGGTGCAGCAGGGCGCGCATCTGCTCGGCATCGAGCAGCCCGGGGATGCCTAGGTAGTCGGCCTCCTCGTCGCTCCCGGTTGGGGTGGCGGTGCCGAACGAGGAACCGTCGAAGATGACCTGATCGAGTTCCGCATCGGCCCCCAACGCGGTGAAGCCCCGCTCCGCGCCGCCCCGCTCGGTTTGCGTCCTGGTGGCGGGATCACCATCGAGGGGATCGTGGGCCGATTCGCGGTGCGGTCGGCCCAGCACGTGGTTACGCTGCACCTCCAACGCACTGGCCAGCTGCAGCAGGTTAGGCACCGACGGCACGAAGATGCTCGCGGTTTCACCCGGTCGGCGGGACCTCACGAACCGACCGATGGCCTGTGCGAAGAACAGCGGCGTGGAGGCGTTGGTGGCGTAAACCCCGACCGAAAGCCGGGGCACGTCGACACCTTCGGAGACCATGCGGACCGCGACCAGCCAACGGCTGGTGCCCTGGGCAAATTCCGTGATACGCGCCGACGATCCGGGGTCGTCGGAGAGCACGACCGTGGGCTCTTCGGCCGTCATCGTGGTGAGCAGGCGGGCATAAGCGCGGGCCGTGGTGCGATCCGAGGCGATGATCATGCCGCCCGCGTCGGGTACGTGCGCACGCAGTTGTCGGAGCCGTCGATCGGCCGCCGTGATCACCGCCGGCATCCACTCGCCTTCCGGGTCGAGCGCTGTGCGCCACGCCCGCGCGGTCTGCTCGGCAGACAGCGGCTCGCCCAGTCGCGCCTCGTACTCCTCGCCGGCGCTGTCCCGCCAGCGCGCCTGCCCCGAATAGGCGAGGAAGACCACCGGCCGGACGACACCGTCAGCGAGGGCTTCCGCATAGCCGTAGGTGTGGTCAGCCTGAGAACGCAGCACGCCATCCGCGTCGGGCTGGTAGCTGACGAACGGGATTGGGCTGTCGTCGCTGCGAAACGGTGTACCCGTCAGGGCAAGGCGGCGGGTGGCGTCACCGAAAGCTTCCCGGATGGCGTCTCCCCAGGTCTTGGCATCGCCGCCGTGGTGGATCTCGTCGAAGACCACCAACGTCTTGCGCGCTTCGGTACGCACTCGGTGCAGCGTAGGATGCGAAGCGACCTGGGCGTAGGTGACCATTACGCCGTGATACTCCGGTGAGGTCTGCGGATTGGAGTTGGCGAACTTTGGGTCCAGGGCAAGGCCGTGTGCTGCCGCAGCATGCGCCCACTGCACCTTGAGGTGCTCTGTGGGCACGACGACGGTGACCTGCTCGACAGTGCGGTAACGGAGTAGTTCGGCTGCGATCCGCAGCGCGAACGATGTCTTGCCAGATCCGGGAGTGGCCACCGCGAGGAAATCCCGCGGCTGGGTGCCCAGGTACTGCACCAGCGCCCGGCGCTGCCAACCCCGCAACGGAGGGTTGAAGGTCGCGCTGACCGGCTGCAAGACTCCCCACCCCCCGTCGCTACGGACCGAATTTGCCCGCTCCCTCCCCAGCCGGAACCGTGAGGTGGCGGCGGTGAAATGTAGCATGGCAACGCTTTTCGGCGCAGGTCCGACGTCGCATCGTGTTGACTCTGCGTCCACCAGGCGGGTTACTCGCACTTTTGCGTGGTGGACGCAGAGTCAACGGATAACGGTGCCGCTGCGCGGCGCTCGCGATCACCATTAGGCTGGCGGGCGTGTTTGAATCGCTGTCTGACCGTTTGACCGCCGCCCTGCAGGGGCTGCGCGGCAAGGGCCGACTGACCGATGCCGATATCGATGCCACTACCCGCGAAATTCGGTTGGCGCTGCTGGAAGCCGATGTTTCGCTACCGGTGGTCCGGGCATTCATCCACCGGATCAAAGAACGCGCCCGCGGGGCCGAGGTGTCAAGTGCCCTCAACCCGGCTCAACAGGTCGTCAAGATCGTCAACGAGGAACTGATAAGCATCCTCGGCGGCGAAACCCGCGAGTTGGCGTTTGCGAAGACCCCGCCGACCGTCGTGATGCTCGCCGGCCTGCAGGGCTCCGGGAAGACGACACTGGCCGGCAAATTGGCCGCCCGCCTGCGTGGACAAGGACACACGCCACTGCTGGTCGCTTGTGACCTGCAACGGCCGGCCGCGGTGAACCAGCTGCAGGTCGTCGGCGAGCGTGCCGGAGTGCCGGTGTTCGCGCCGCATCCGGGTGCCTCGCCGGAGTCCGGCCCCGGTGACCCGGTTGCGGTGGCGGCGGCCGGGCTGGCCGAGGCCCGGGCCAAGCACTTCGACGTCGTCATCGTCGACACCGCCGGACGACTGGGCATCGACGAGGAGCTGATGGCCCAGGCCGCGGCCATCCGCGACGCCATCAACCCCGACGAGGTGCTGTTCGTCCTGGACGCGATGATCGGCCAGGACGCGGTCACCACCGCTGCGGCGTTCGGCGAGGGCGTCGGGTTCACCGGTGTGGCCTTGACCAAGCTCGACGGTGACGCCCGCGGTGGTGCCGCGTTATCGGTGCGCGAAGTGACCGGTGTTCCAATCCTTTTCGCCTCCACCGGGGAGAAGCTGGAGGACTTCGACGTCTTCCACCCGGACCGGATGGCCAGTCGCATCTTGGGCATGGGCGATGTGCTGAGCCTGATCGAACAGGCCGAGCAGGTCTTCGATGCACAACAGGCCGAGGAGGCCGCAGCCAAGATCGGCGCCGGCGAGCTGACCCTGGAGGACTTCCTCGAGCAGATGCTCGCGGTACGCAAGATGGGCCCGATCGGCAACCTGCTGGGCATGCTGCCCGGCGCGGCTCAGATGAAGGACGCGTTGGCCGAGGTCGACGACAAACAACTCGATCGTGTCCAGGCCATCATTCGCGGCATGACGCCGCAGGAACGGGCAGACCCCAAGATCATCAATGCCTCGCGGCGGCTGCGCATCGCCAACGGCTCGGGCGTCACGGTGTCCGAGGTCAACCAGCTGGTCGAGCGCTTCTTCGAAGCCCGCAAGATGATGTCGTCCATGCTCGGGGGCATGGGCATACCGGGCATAGGGCGCAAATCCGCGACGCGAAAGAGCAAGGGCGCAAAAGGCAAATCCGGCAAGAAGAGTAAGAAGGGGACGCGCGGTCCGACGCCGCCGAAGGTCAAGAGCCCGTTCGGCGTGCCCGGGATGCCGGGCTTGGCTGGGCTACCTGGGGGGCTCCCTGATCTCTCACAGATGCCCAAAGGTCTCGACGAGCTGCCGCCCGGCCTGGCCGACTTCGACCTGTCCAAGCTGAAGTTCCCAGGCAAGAAGTAGTGGCGATCGCGAGTGCGGCGGAGCCGGGTGAAGCGGGTCGACACCATCAGGCCCCGTAGCCGCGCCGTGCGCCTGCACGTGCGAGGTTTGGGCCTGCCCGACGAGACGGCGATCCAACTGTGGATCGTCGACGGCCGCATTAGCACCGAACCGGTGGCAGGAGCCGACACCGTCTTTGACGGCGGCTGGATCCTGCCCGGGCTGGTCGACGCGCACTGCCATGTCGGGCTTGGGAAACACGGCAACGTCGAACTCGACGAGGCGATCGCTCAGGCCGAGACCGAACGTGACGTCGGCGCGCTGCTGTTGCGGGACTGCGGCTCGCCGACCGACACCCGCGGCCTTGACGACCACGAAGACCTGCCCCGCATCATCCGCGCCGGACGGCACCTGGCCAGACCCAAGCGTTACATCGCCGGCTTCGCGGTCGAGCTCGAAGACGAATCCCAGCTGCCGGCAGCGGTAGCCGAGCAGGCCCGCCGCGGTGACGGCTGGGTCAAGCTGGTCGGTGACTGGATCGACCGTCAAATCGGCGATCTTGCCCCGTTGTGGTCCGATGACGTGCTCAAAGCCGCCATCGACACGGCACACGCTCAGGGCGCCCGGGTCACCGCGCACGTTTTCAGCGAGGACGCGCTGCCCGGCTTGATCAACGCCGGCATCGACTGCATCGAGCACGGCACCGGCCTCACCGACGACACCATCGCCTTGATGCTCGAGCACGGCACCGCGTTGGTCCCCACGCTGATCAACCTGGAAAACTTTCCGGGCATTGCCGATGCGGCAGGGCGCTATCCAACCTATGCCGCGCACATGCGCGACCTGTATGCCCGCGGCTATGGGCGGGTCGCTGCGGCGCGGGAGGCGGGGGTGCCGGTATACGCGGGCACCGATGCGGGCAGCACGATCGAGCACGGACGGATCGCTGACGAGGTAGCGGCGCTGCAGAGGATTGGGATGACCGCGCACGAGGCGTTGGGCGCGGCGTGCTGGGATGCTCGACGCTGGCTGGGCCGGCCCGGGCTGGACGATAGGGCATCGGCCGACCTGTTGTGCTACGCCCAGGATCCGCGGCAGGGTCCGGGTGTGCTACAGCATCCCGATCTGGTGATTTTGCGCGGCAGGACTTTTGGGCCCTAGCTTTGGCCGCGCGGGCCGTGCCGAACGCGGTTACTATCGGCCAATGGCGTTGGCCAGCGGCGTGACCTTTGCCGGCTACACCGTCGTGCGGATGCTGGGTTGTTCCGCGATGGGTGAGGTCTACCTCGTGCAACATCCCGGATTCCCCGGCTGGCAGGCGCTGAAGGTGCTTTCGCCGGCGATGGCTGCGGACGACGAATTTCGCCGCCGATTTCAACGGGAGACCGAGGTTGCCGCGCGGCTATTTCACCCGCACATCCTGGAGGTTCATGATCGCGGTGAGTTCGACGGGCAGCTGTGGATTGCGATGGACTACGTCGATGGCATCGACGCCACGCAGCATATGGCCGACCGGTTTCCGGCGGTCTTGCCGGTTGGTGAGGTACTCGCCATCGTCACTGCCGTAGCCGGAGCTCTCGACTACGCCCACCAGCGCGGCCTGCTGCATCGTGACGTCAACCCCGCCAACGTCGTGCTAACCAGTCAGAGTGCTGGCGACCAACGGATCCTGTTGGCCGACTTCGGAATTGCCAGCCAACCCAGCTATCCGGCGCCCGAACTGTCGGCGGGGGCCGACGTTGACGGGCGTGCCGATCAGTACGCGTTGGCGCTTACCGCCATACACCTGTTCGCCGGTGCGCCGCCGGTTGATCGTTCGCACACCGGACCGCTGCAGCCACCGAAGCTCTCCGCCTTCCGCCCGGACCTGGCACGCCTCGACGGTGTCCTCTCGCGTGCGCTCGCCACAGCGCCCGCGGACCGGTTCGGCAGCTGCCGCGAGTTCGCCGACGCGATGAACGAACAGGCCGGCGTCGCGATCGCTGATCAGAGCTCGGGGGGTGTCGACGCTTCTGAGGTCACCGCGGCGGCCGGTGAGGAAGCGTATGTCGTCGACTACCCGGCTTATGGTTGGCCCGAGGCCGTCGACTGCAAAGAACCATCCGCCCGGGCACCGGCGCCGGCGGCCCCGACCCCCCAACGGCGCGGCTCGATGCTGCAGTCAGCGGCCGGGGTGCTGGCGCGCCGCCTGGACAACTTCTCCACCGCCACCAAGGCTCCGGCGAGCCCCACCAGGCGCCGGCCACGCCGGATCCTGGTCGGTGCGGTAGCGGTGTTGCTATTGGCTGGCCTGTTCGCGGTCGGCATCGTGATTGGGCGCAAGACGAACACGACCGCCACCGAAGTCGCGCGCCCGCCGACCAGTGGGTCGGCTGTGCCCAGCGCCCCGACGACCACCGTCGCGGTCACCGCGCCGGTCCCACTGGACGGCACATACCGCATCGAGATCCAACGCTCAAAGCAGACCTACGACTACACCCCTACGCCGCAACCGCCGGACGTGAACACCTGGTGGGCGTTCCGCACTTCGTGCACTCCGACCGAATGTCTCGCGGCCGCAACGATGCTCGACGACAACGACCACACCCAGGCCAAGACTCCGCCCGTTAGGCCGTTCCTCATGCAGTTCGGCGAGGGCCAGTGGAAGTCGCGGCCGGAGACGGTGCAGTTCCCGTGCGTCGGGCCCAACGGCTCGCCGAGTACACAGGCCACGACGCAGTTGCTCGCACTGCGACCGCAACCGCAGGGCGACCTCGTCGGCGAAATGGTCGTCACTGTGCATAGCAACGAATGTGGACAACAAGGAGCGGTCATTCGGATTCCCGCGGTGGCCAGCCGCAGTGGTGATCTTCCCCCGGCAGTCACCGTGCCGGACCCAGCAACGATTCCTGATACCCCCGATACAACGTCCACAGCCACCCTGACGCCGCCGACCACAACGGCGCCGGGGCCCGGTCGCTGACACCCACTTGACCAGCGCCGCGGCAGCGAAGCGGCGTCAGCCAAAAAGATTGCGAGTGATCGCTATCTATGTTAGCTTGGCGGCAACTCAACGACCTGGAGGAAACGGTGACCTACGACGTGATCATTCGCGACGGACTGTGGTTCGACGGCACCGGCAATGCGCCATTGACTCGGACTCTGGGCATTCGCGACGGCGTGGTGGCCACGGTGGCTGCCGGCGCACTGGACGAGACCGGCTGCCCGGAGGTGGTTGATGCGGCGGGGAAGTGGGTCGTGCCTGGCTTCATCGACGTGCACACCCACTATGACGCCGAGGTGTTGCTCGATCCTGGTTTGCGGGAGTCGGTGCGCCACGGTGTCACCACGGTGCTGCTGGGAAACTGCTCGCTGTCGACGGTCTACGCCAACTCCGAGGATGCCGCCGACCTGTTCAGCCGTGTTGAAGCGGTGCCCCGCGAATTTGTCCTGGGTGCCCTGCGGGACAACCAGACGTGGTCGACGCCCGCGGAGTACATCGAAGCGATCGACGCCCTGCCCCTCGGGCCGAATGTGAGTTCACTGCTTGGCCATTCGGATCTGCGGACCGCGGTACTGGGCCTTGATCGTGCCACCGACGACACCGTCCGGCCCACCGAAGCCGAGCTGGCGAAGATGGCGAAACTGCTCGATGAGGCGCTCGAGGCCGGGATGCTGGGCATGTCCGGGATGGACGCCGCTATCGACAAGCTCGACGGCGACCGCTTCCGCTCGCGTGCGCTGCCGTCCACCTTCGCGACCTGGCGGGAGCGTCGCAAGCTGATCTCGGTGCTGCGCCGCCGGGGCCGGATACTGCAGAGCGCACCCGACGTCGACAACCCGGTGTCCGCGCTGCTGTTTTTCTTGGCCAGCAGCCGGATATTCAACCGGCGCAAGGGCGTTCGAATGAGCATGTTGGTGTCCGCCGACGCCAAGTCGATGCCGCTGGCGGTACACGTGTTCGGGTTGGGCACCCGCGTGCTGAACAAGCTCTTAGGCTCTCAGGTGCGATTCCAGCATCTGCCGGTCCCGTTCGAGCTGTACTCCGACGGCATCGACCTGCCGGTCTTCGAGGAGTTCGGCGCCGGAACGGCGGCCCTTCATCTGCGTGACCAACTGCAGCGCAACGAGCTCCTGGCCGACAGGTCTTACCGCCGGTCGTTCCGGCGCGAGTTCGATCGCATCAAGCTCGGACCTTCGTTGTGGCATCGGGACTTCCACGACGCCGTGATCGTCGAATGCCCGGATAAGTCGTTGATCGGTAAGAGTTTCGGGGCAATAGCCGACGAGCGCGGGCTGCACCCGCTGGACGCGTTCCTCGATGTGCTGGTGGACAACGGGGAGCGCAATGTCCGATGGACCACCATCGTCGCCAATCACCGGCCCAACCAGCTGAACAAGCTGGCCGCCGAACCGAGTGTCCACATGGGCTTCTCCGACGCCGGCGCGCACCTGCGCAATATGGCGTTCTACAACTTCGGGCTTCGGCTGCTCAAACGAGCCAGAGACGCCGACCGGGCCGGACAACCGTTTCTGTCCATCGAGCGGGCAGTGTATCGCCTCACCGGTGAGTTGGCCGAGTGGTTCGGTATAGGCGCGGGCACGTTGCGCCAGGGTGACCGTGCGGACTTCGCGGTGATTGACCCTACCCACCTAGATGAATCGGTGGACGGGTACCACGAGGAGGCGGTGCCCTACTATGGCGGTCTGCGACGCATGGTCAACCGCAACGATGCGACCGTGGTTGCGACGGGCGTGGGCGGCACCGTGGTATTCCGCGGAGGCCAGTTCGGAGGTCAGTTCCGCGACGGCTACGGGCAGAACGTGAAGTCGGGTCGCTACCTGCGGGCGGGTGAGCTTGGCGCCGCTCTGAGCCGTTCTGCCTGACATGGCCAGGACCCAGCAGCAGCGCCGCGAAGAAACCGTTGCACGGCTTCTGCAGGCCAGCATCGACACGATCATCGAGGTCGGCTACGCGCGGGCATCGGCTGCCGTGATCACCAAGCGGGCTGGGGTGTCGGTAGGCGCCCTGTTCCGGCACTTCGAAACGATGGGTGATTTCATGGCGGCCACGGCATACGAGGTGTTGCGCCGTCAGCTGGAAACGTTCACCAAGCAAGTCGCCGAAATACCGGCCGATCGGCCGGCGCTTCCGGCGGCGCTGACGATTTTGCGGGACATCACGGCCGGCTCCACGAATGCGGTGCTCTACGAGCTTATGGTCGCCGCGCGCACCGACGAGAAGCTCAAGGAGACGCTGCAGAATGTGCTGGGGCAGTACAGCGCGAAGATCCACGACGCCGCGCGTGCTCTGCCGGGTGCCGAGAGCTTTCCGGAGGAGACATTTCCGGTCGTCGTGGCGTTGATGACCAACGTCTTCGACGGCGCCGCC
This sequence comes from Mycobacterium canetti CIPT 140010059, assembly GCF_000253375.1. Lineage (NCBI taxonomy): Bacteria > Bacillati > Actinomycetota > Actinomycetes > Mycobacteriales > Mycobacteriaceae > Mycobacterium > Mycobacterium canetti. The sequence goes on along the minus strand of NC_015848.1, from coordinate 3,278,265 downwards.
ATTGTGCGAGGGGTACTGCCGCAGCCCGAACTCGAGGAACAGCGGATTCCCATGCTGACGGCGCTGCTGACCGCCGGCCTATGAGCGCCAGCAGACGCAAAAGAACATGATGGGCGCACCAGCGCCCACGTCTGCTCGCGGTGCTAGAGCGAGCCGACGCTGGCCTGCGGGTTGAGGGCGAAACCCCAGTCGAACAGGGTCGCAGCCTGATCCCAATACGTCGGTCCGCCCTCTTTGACCAGCCCGTACATCATGGCGATCACCAGGCGGCGGCCGCCGCGGGCGGCGGCACCCACGAACGTCTTGCGAGCGGCGTTGGTGTAGCCCGTCTTGCCGCCGATCGCGCCCGGGTACCGCTGCAGCAGCTCGTCCTGGTTGACGATCAGCTGTTCGCCGTTATCGCTGGGGAACATCGCCGAGGGCTCGGCGGTGATCTGCGCGAACACCGGATTGGCCATCGCGGCCCGGAAGATGACCACCAGGTCGTGCGCGGTGGACGCCCCGGAGCCGCCGGGTCCGTCTAGGCCGGACGGCGTCGTCGCGTGGGTGGACGTCGCACCTAGGGTGGCGGCTTTGGCGTTCATCTTGGCCACGGTGACGTCTTGGCCACCCAGCATGTGCGCCAACGTGTTGGCGGCGTCGTTGCCCGACACCAGCAACAGGCCGTCGAGCAGCTGGCGCGCGGTGTAGCTGCGCCCCGGTTTGACGCCGACGCAGTTGCACTCGGCCTGTGTGTCGGCGACGTCGGCGACGACCGTGGAGTTCAGGTCCAGCTCGTCGAGTGCCACCAGCGCCAACAGCACCTTGATGGTGCTCGCGGGCGGATGGGCCACGTTTTGGTCGCGGCCGGCTAGCACCTGACCGCTATCGAGGTCGGCCACGATCCAGGTCTGAGCCGGGCCATCGGGGATCGGCACGGAGCCGGCCGGCTGCACGTCGGCATCGGCCCACGCGGCACCCGCACTGACGGTGACTGCGCAGGCACAGAGCGCGGCGGTCGCGGTCATGAGCTTTCGCATGGGCGCAGAGTTTAACTTCCAGGGCTCCGGTAGGCCTATTCTCGGGCTGGTCGGGGGCTGTCCGGCCGATGTGTGCGGTGTTGGATCGGAGCATGTTGAGCGTGGCCGAAATTTCCGACCGGTTGGAAATCCAGCAGTTGCTGGTGGACTACTCCAGCGCGATTGACCAGCGCCGATTCGACGATCTTGACCGGGTGTTCACCCCCGACGCCTATATCGACTATCGCGCGCTAGGTGGCATCGACGGCAGGTATCCGAAGATCAAGCAATGGCTGTCGCAGGTGCTGGGAAACTTCCCGGTATATGCGCACATGTTGGGCAACTTCTCGGTCCGTGTCGACGGCGATACCGCGTCGTCGCGGGTGATCTGCTTCAACCCGATGGTGTTCGCCGGCGACCGGCAGCAAGTGCTGTTCTGTGGACTGTGGTACGACGACGATTTCGTGCGCACCCCCGATGGCTGGCGGATCATCAGGCGGGTCGAAACCAAGTGCTTCCAGAAAATGATGTGAAGCCCGCTGGGCGAATTACTGCCCCAGCATCACGTTCTGGCACAATTGGCGGCTGTCCACCGCGCGACGACTTGTCCTGTTCGGGGTTGCCGCCCGGTGGTCATACACGCGAGGCAAAACCGGATCCGGGCATCCCGCCCGGGTCGCTGAATTGCAGCGTGACACCAATAGGAGCGCTCAATCATGGCTGTGAAGATCAAGCTCACTCGGCTTGGCAAGATCCGCAATCCTCAGTACCGCGTCGCCGTCGCCGATGCGCGCACCCGCCGCGACGGCCGAGCGATCGAGGTAATCGGCCGGTACCACCCCAAAGAAGAGCCGAGTCTCATCGAGATCAACTCCGAGCGTGCCCAGTACTGGCTCTCGGTGGGTGCTCAGCCCACCGAGCCCGTCCTCAAGCTGCTGAAGATCACCGGGGATTGGCAGAAGTTTAAGGGCCTACCTGGCGCTCAGGGCCGGTTGAAGGTCGCCGCACCCAAGCCCAGCAAGCTCGAGGTGTTCAACGCCGCGTTGGCCGCCGCCGACGGTGGTCCTACCACCGAGGCCACCAAACCGAAGAAGAAGTCGCCGGCCAAAAAGGCTGCCAAGGCTGCTGAGCCAGCGCCGCAGCCTGAGCAGCCGGACACGCCGGCGCTGGGTGGCGAGCAGGCCGAGCTGACGGCGGAAAGCTGACGGGGAAATGAGCGCCGTCGTCGTTGACGCTGTTGAGCATCTGGTCCGTGGGATCGTCGACAATCCTGACGATGTCCGGGTAGACCTGATAACCAGTCGGCGGGGGCGCACCGTCGAAGTCCACGTTCATCCAGACGACCTGGGCAAGGTGATCGGTCGTGGGGGACGCACCGCTACCGCATTGCGCACTCTGGTAGCCGGTATCGGTGGCCGCGGTATCCGCGTCGACGTGGTGGACACCGACCAGTAGCGGAGCCCCGCTCATGGAGCTGGTAGTCGGGCGGGTGGTGAAGTCGCACGGTGTCACCGGCGAGGTCGTCGTCGAGATCCGCACCGACGACCCAGCTGACCGGTTTGCGCCGGGTACCAGGTTGCGCGCCAAGGGGCCTTTTGACGGTGGTGCCGAGGGCAGTGCGGTGAGTTACGTCATCGAAAGTGTGCGGCAGCACGGCGGCCGCCTGTTGGTGCGACTCGCTGGAGTGGCCGATCGAGACGCAGCCGACGCGTTGCGCGGCAGCTTGTTCGTGATCGACGCCGATGACTTGCCCCCGATCGACGAGCCGGACACCTATTACGATCACCAGCTGGTGGGGCTTATGGTCCAGACGGCGACGGGGGAGGGTGTTGGTGTCGTCACCGAAGTGGTGCACACCGCCGCTGGTGAGTTGCTGGCGGTCAAGCGTGATTCCGATGAGGTTTTGGTGCCGTTTGTGCGTGCCATCGTCACGTCGGTGTCATTGGACGACGGCATCGTTGAGATTGATCCGCCCCATGGCTTGCTGAATCTGGAGTAAGGCGTGCGCATCGATATCGTGACGATCTTCCCCGCCTGCCTGGACCCGTTGCGACAGTCGTTGCCGGGCAAGGCGATCGAATCGGGCCTGGTCGACCTTAACGTGCACGACCTGCGGCGCTGGACCCACGATGTGCATCACTCGGTGGACGACGCACCCTACGGCGGCGGCCCGGGAATGGTGATGAAGGCGCCGGTGTGGGGTGAAGCGCTTGACGAAATTTGTTCCAGCGAAACGTTGTTGATTGTTCCCACGCCCGCCGGTGTGTTGTTTACCCAGGCCACCGCCCAGCGCTGGACCACCGAGAGCCATCTGGTGTTCGCCTGCGGCCGCTACGAAGGCATCGACCAGCGGGTCGTGCAGGATGCCGCCCGGCGAATGCGCGTCGAAGAAGTCTCGATCGGCGACTACGTATTGCCCGGCGGGGAGTCGGCGGCCGTGGTGATGGTCGAAGCCGTGCTGCGACTGTTGGCCGGTGTTCTCGGCAATCCCACTTCCCACCAAGATGATTCGCACTCAACGGGCCTGGACGGGCTCCTTGAGGGTCCGAGCTACACCCGGCCGGCGAGCTGGCGTGGCCTCGATGTACCCGAGGTCCTACTCTCCGGCGACCATGCCCGAATTGCCGCCTGGCGCAGAGAGGTCTCGCTGCAGCGCACCCGCGAACGACGCCCCGACCTGTCCCACCCCGACTAGCCCCGCTGGCGAGCAGACGCGAAATCCCCCGACACGCCGAACGTGTGGTGGCTTTTGCGTCTGCTCGCGCCGGTGAGGCGACCGGACGAGCGTCAGATCCGGCCGTTGGGAAACATCGTTCTGACGGCTTGCGTGATGGTTGCTCGAGCGGTGGCGTCGTCGGCGGGCTGCAGTGACTCGATCACCATGATGTAGCGGCGTTCCGGGCCGATCACCCCGGTGGACAGATGCATCCAGCTGCTGCCGATACAGCACATCCAGCCCTGTTTGACTGCGACCGGTTCGGCGTACAAACCGTCGGGGATGCCGAACCGCTGCGGGTAGCCGTCGATCCCGGTCGGTGTGGACTGGGCCAGGTCGGCGATGATGACGGCGGCCCGATCCAGTGGTAGGCCGCCGGACCCGTCGAGCAGCATGTCGTAGTAGCGGATCAGGTCTGGCGCGGAGCTGATTGTGTTCCACCAGCGCCCGTCGCTGGGAGGCGCGGTCGACCTGAGCCCATATCGGCGCGCGACTTGAGTGACGACGGCATTGCCGCCGTCCTGACTCCAGAATCGCTCGGCCGCACCATCGTCGGATGACTGCAGCATGACGTCCAACGCATGATGGTCCTCTGGGGACAATGTGACTTTGCCCTCGGCCTCGGCCAGCAGCAGATCGTCGGCGATGAACAGCTTGGCCACCGACGCGGTAGCGATAATCTGCGTGTTGCCGTTGGAGACCAGCTGGCCAGTGGCGCGATCGAGCACCGCCACCGAGAGGGTGGCGCCCATGGCGGCGGCCTCATCGGTTGCCTGCCGGACCCGGGTAGGCAGTTCGCCAAACCCGACGTTCGGCGACGCCGCCGGAGCCCTAGGCGGCGTGATGGCGCGCAGCAGTAGCTCCACCGGCTGCGGCTGAGGTCGCGCTTGCGGTCGAGACGAAATGCGGTCGGCCGCGCTATATGCTTCGGCCTCGACTCGGGCCTCGCAGCCCGCAACCACCACCAATGTCACCGCCGCCAAAGCGGTGAGCAACGTCAGCGGCCGTGCTCGCATTGTTCTCCTTCGGCATCCTCTGACATCGCGAAAACGTGCAGGTAGGCGGCCGCATTGCCCTCTTAAGTGCCCTCTGTTGGGTGTCACGCCAAGCTTCGGGTTTCCACACGCGCGGTTTGACCCTAGTCATATGTAAGTCATGTGTACCATTTGCGGGCGCTTTTCGACGGCCGCGAACCACCGGAGATTTCCTGTGATTTCACTGCATGCGTACCGTCTGGCACAATTGAGCAGTTGTCTGTCGCGGTGGTCGGCCGGGTTGCGTGCCGCCTGCTGCGAGATGCACCAATAAGCCCGAACCCACCGGCTTGGTGACCACCGCACGCTGCGTGTGGGGGGTAACCACGCCGCGACCCCAAGGATGGTCATTTCCAATGAACCGGCTGGACTTCGTCGACAAGCCGTCGTTGCGCGACGACATCCCGGCGTTCAACCCGGGCGACACCATCAACGTGCATGTCAAGGTGATCGAGGGCGCCAAGGAACGTCTCCAGGTGTTCAAGGGCGTGGTGATCCGCCGGCAGGGCGGGGGCATCCGCGAGACGTTCACGGTGCGCAAGGAGAGCTACGGCGTCGGCGTCGAACGGACCTTCCCCGTGCACTCGCCGAACATCGACCATATCGAGGTGGTGACCCGTGGCGATGTTCGCCGCGCCAAGCTGTACTACCTGCGCGAACTGCGCGGAAAGAAGGCCAAGATCAAGGAGAAGCGCTGACCGGGAACGTCTCGGCGATGTTCGAAAGCCGCCACCTGCGCTGGCTACGCTGATCTCGTGACCGAAACCACGGACTCCCCATCGGAGCGCCAGCCGGGTCCGGCAGAGCCGGAGCTCTCCTCCCGGGACCCGGACATTGCCGGCCAGGTCTTCGACGCAGCCCCGTTCGACGCAGCCCCGGATGCGGACTCCGAAGGCGACTCCAAGGCGGCCAAAACGGACGAGCCGCGGCCCGCGAAGCGATCAACGCTGCGGGAGTTCGCGGTGCTGGCGGTGATTGCTGTGGTGCTCTACTACGTCATGCTGACGTTTGTCGCGCGCCCTTATCTGATTCCGTCGGAATCGATGGAACCCACGTTGCACGGGTGTTCGACGTGCGTCGGCGACCGCATCATGGTGGACAAACTCAGCTACCGCTTCGGCTCACCGCAACCTGGCGACGTCATCGTCTTCAGGGGACCGCCGTCGTGGAACGTTGGTTACAAGTCGATCCGTTCGCACAACGTCGCCGTGCGCTGGGTGCAGAACGCGTTGTCGTTCATCGGTTTCGTGCCTCCCGACGAGAACGACCTGGTCAAGCGTGTCATCGCGGTCGGCGGACAGACGGTTCAATGCCGGTCCGACACCGGCCTGACGGTCAACGGCAGGCCACTGAAGGAGCCATACCTGGATCCGGCCACCATGATGGCCGACCCGTCGATATACCCGTGCCTGGGCAGCGAGTTCGGGCCGGTCACCGTCCCGCCCGGGCGTGTCTGGGTGATGGGCGACAACCGCACCCATTCGGCGGATTCCCGCGCTCACTGCCCGTTGCTATGTACTGACGATCCGCTACCGGGGACCGTGCCGGTGGCCAACGTCATCGGTAAGGCCAGGTTGATCGTGTGGCCGCCGTCGCGTTGGGGTGTTGTGCGTTCGGTGAATCCCCAGCAAGGTCGGTAGCCATGGCTGGAATATGACCAAGACCTGGCCACCGCGGACGGTGATCCGTAAATCTGGGGGTTTGCGGGGAATGCGCACCCTGGAGTCCGCGCTGCATCGTGGTGGTCTGGGGCCGGTGGCCGGGGTCGACGAAGTGGGTCGCGGCGCCTGCGCTGGCCCGTTGGTGGTCGCGGCCTGCGTGCTTGGCCCCGGGCGGATAGCAAGTCTTGCCGCCCTTGATGATTCGAAGAAGCTCAGCGAGCAAGCGCGGGAGAAGCTGTTCCCGCTGATCTGCCGGTATGCGGTGGCCTATCACGTGGTGTTCATCCCGTCGGCCGAGGTCGACCGCCGCGGCGTGCACGTGGCCAATATCGAAGGTATGCGGCGCGCGGTGGCCGGTCTGGCGGTGCGGCCCGGTTATGTGCTCAGCGACGGCTTTCGCGTGCCAGGACTGCCGATGCCGTCGTTGCCGGTGATCGGTGGCGACGCGGCAGCCGCCTGCATCGCCGCGGCTAGCGTGCTCGCCAAGGTCAGCCGGGACCGCGTGATGGTTGCGTTGGACGCCGATCACCCCGGGTACGGTTTCGCGGAGCACAAGGGTTACAGCACCCCGGCGCACAGCCGGGCGCTGGCCCGATTGGGACCCTGCCCGCAGCACCGTTACTCGTTCATCAATGTTCGCCGGGTGGCGAGTGGGTCGAACACCGCAGAGGTCGCCGACGGCCAACCCGACCCTCGGGACGGGACGGCACAGACGGGTGAGGGAAGATGGAGCAAGAGTTCCCACCCAGCGACAATGCGGGCCACGGGTCGCGCTCAGGGCACTTAGGGGCACTGAGCGGGGAAGCCGGGGAACCGGCAGGGAGAAGGACGTCTGAGCAGATGAGTGCAGAGGATCTCGAAAAGTATGAAACCGAGATGGAGCTCTCGCTGTATCGCGAATACAAGGACATCGTCGGCCAGTTCAGCTACGTCGTAGAAACCGAGCGACGTTTCTATTTGGCAAACAGTGTGGAGATGGTGCCGCGGAATACCGACGGTGAGGTGTACTTCGAGCTGCGGCTGGCTGACGCCTGGGTGTGGGACATGTACCGGCCGGCACGGTTCGTCAAACAGGTGCGGGTGGTCACGTTCAAGGACGTCAACATCGAGGAAGTCGAAAAACCCGAGCTGCGCCTGCCGGAATAGCTGCCCCAAGCGCCGTAACACGTCAATCGGCTGTGTGCGGCAGTCGGTCGGTCGTGGATGTACGTTGAGGCGGTGAGGTGGCAGCGGTCGGCGGCGTCTCGCGACGTCCTCGCCGACTATGACGAGCAGGCGGTAACGGTGGCGCCGCGCAAACGCGAGGCCGCGGGCGTGCGGGCGGTGATGGTATCGCTGCAGCGGGGGATGCAGCAGATGGGCGCGCTGCGCACCGCGGCGGCGCTGGCTCGGTTGAATCAGCGTAACGGCTTCGACTGCCCAGGCTGCGCGTGGCCGGAGGAGCCCGGCGGACGCAAGCTGGCCGAGTTCTGCGAGAACGGCGCCAAGGCAGTCGCCGAAGAGGCCACCAAGCGTACCGTCACTGCGGAGTTCTTCGCTCGGCACTCGGTGGCGGAGCTGTCCGGGAAGCCCGAATATTGGCTGTCCCAGCAAGGCCGGCTCGCCCACCCGATGGTCTTGCGCCCCGGTGATGACCACTACCGGCCCATCAGCTGGGATGCCGCTTATCAGCTGATCGCCGAGCAGCTCAACGGGTTGGACAGTCCCGACCGGGCCGTGTTCTACACATCGGGGCGCACCAGCAACGAAGCGGCGTTCTGTTACCAGCTGCTCGTGCGCTCTTTCGGCACCAACAACCTGCCCGACTGCTCCAACATGTGCCACGAGTCCTCGGGTGCGGCGCTGACCGACTCGATCGGAATCGGAAAAGGCTCGGTGACCATCGGTGACGTCGAGCACGCCGACCTGATCGTGATCGCCGGACAAAACCCCGGTACCAATCATCCCCGCATGCTGTCGGTGCTGGGGAAAGCGAAGGCCAACGGCGCCAAGATCATCGCCGTGAACCCGCTGCCCGAGGCCGGGTTGATTCGGTTCAAAGATCCGCAGAAGGTGAACGGGGTTGTGGGACATGGTATCCCGATCGCCGACGAGTTCGTGCAGATCCGCCTCGGCGGGGACATGGCATTGTTCGCCGGGTTAGGCAGGTTGTTGTTGGAGGCCGAGGAGAGGGTCCCCGGCAGCGTTGTCGACCGGTCGTTCGTCGACAACCATTGTGCCGGATTCGACGGGTACCGCCGCCGGACTCTGCAGGTCGGCTTGGACACCGTGATGGACGCCACCGGCATCGAACTCGCGCAACTTCAGCGGGTCGCCGCGATGTTGATGGCGTCGCAGCGCACGGTCATCTGCTGGGCTATGGGCTTGACCCAACACGCCCACGCCGTGGCCACCATCGGTGAGGTCACCAACGTGCTGCTGCTGCGGGGCATGATCGGCAAACCCGGCGCGGGGGTGTGCCCGGTGCGCGGGCATTCCAACGTACAAGGGGACCGCACGATGGGGATCTGGGAGAAGATGCCCGAGCAGTTCCTGGCGGCGCTGGATCGTGAGTTCGGCATTACCAGCCCCCGAGCGCACGGCTTTGACACCGTGGCCGCAATCCGGGCCATGCGCGACGGTCGGGTCAGCGTCTTCATGGGCATGGGCGGAAACTTCGCGTCGGCCACCCCCGACACCGCCGTCACCGAGGCGGCCTTGCGCAGGTGCGCGCTGACTGTGCAAGTCTCGACCAAGCTCAACCGCAGCCACCTTGTCCACGGCGCCACCGCGCTGATCCTGCCGACGCTGGGTCGGACCGATCGCGATACCCGCAATGGTCGCAAACAATTGGTGTCGGTTGAGGATTCGATGTCGATGGTGCATCTGTCGCGTGGTAGCCTGCACCCGCCCAGCGATCAGGTGCGCAGCGAGGTGCAGATCATCTGCCAGCTGGCCCGCGCCTTGTTCGGCCCCGGACATCCGGTGCCATGGGAACGGTTCGCAGATGACTACGACACCATCCGTGACGCCATCGCCGCGGTGGTGCCCGGCTGTGACGACTACAACCACAAGGTGCGTGCGCCCGACGGATTCCAATTGCCGCACCCGCCGCGCGATGCGCGCGAATTCCGTACCAGCACAGGCAAAGCTAACTTCGCGGTCAATCCGTTGCAGTGGGTGCCGGTGCCGCCCGGCCGGCTGGTGCTACAGACCCTACGCAGCCATGACCAGTACAACACCACGATCTACGGGCTCGACGACCGATATCGCGGCGTGAAGGGCGGACGCCGGGTGGTGTTCATCAACCCGGCCGACATCGAAACGTTCGGTTTGACGGCGGGTGACCGTGTCGACCTGGTGTCGGAGTGGACCGACGGCCAAGGCGGTCTGCAAGAACGGCGGGCAAAAGACTTTCTGGTGGTGGCATATTCGACGCCGGTCGGCAATGCTGCGGCCTACTACCCGGAGACCAATCCGCTGGTTCCGCTCGACCATACCGCGGCCCAATCGAACACCCCGGTGTCGAAGGCGATCATCGTGCGATTGGAGCCAACGGCCTAGTGGGGTACGCAACGGCGCATCGGCGGGTCAGGCATCTCAGCGCCGATCAGGTGATCACCCGGCCGGAAACCTTGGCCGTCGAGGAGCCGCTGGAGATCCGCGTCAATGGGACGCCGGTTACCGTGACCATGCGCACGCCAGGATCGGATTTCGAACTGGTGCAAGGCTTTCTGCTTGCCGAAGGGGTGGTTGCGCACCGCGAAGACGTGCTGACCGTTAGCTACTGTGGCAGGCGCGTCGAGGGCAATGCCACAGGGGCCAGCACGTACAACGTTTTGGATGTGGCTCTGGCGCCCGGCGTCAAGCCGCCCGATGTCGATGTCACCCGCACCTTCTACACCACCTCGTCGTGCGGAGTCTGTGGTAAGGCGTCGCTTCAGGCGGTGAGCCAGGTCAGCCGATTCGCACCGGGCGGCGATCCCGCTACCGTCGCCGCCGACACTCTCAAGGCGATGCCGGACCAACTTCGGCGCGCGCAAAAGGTTTTCGCGAGAACCGGTGGGCTGCACGCTGCGGCACTATTCGGGGTGGACGGCGCCATGCTTGCCGTGCGTGAGGATATCGGCCGGCACAATGCGGTCGACAAGGTCATCGGCTGGGCTTTCGAGCGTGACCGAATACCGCTTGGCGCCTCGGTGTTGTTGGTCAGCGGGCGGGCGTCGTTCGAGTTGACCCAAAAGGCGCTGATGGCTGGGATTCCGGTGCTGGCCGCGGTATCCGCGCCGTCGTCGCTGGCGGTTTCGTTGGCCGACGCGTCCGGGATCACGCTGGTGGCTTTCCTGCGGGGGGACTCGATGAACGTCTACACCAGAGCGGACCGAATCACCTAACGGGACTCTTCCGGCGCCGAACATGATGTTGCTGGATCGGCGTGTGCCGCCTGCGGTGCGTTGCGAGTAGCCGGGACCCGAGAAGTTGCTATGTGACGGAGACGATGATGACAAGGACGCGGTGTCGTGATCCCGCGCAGTACTGGGGCTGTGGACAGGGCCGCGACTGGGGATAACTGGTCGTCGCGGCATCGGTGAGACGCGATTCGTGGCAGGTGATGTCGGGGCCAGCGTGCAGGTTGGCCGCATGACAACCCTGAAGACGATGACTCGGGTTCAGCTGGGAGCGATGGGCGAGGCCCTAGCGGTGGACTACCTGACCAGCATGGGGTTGCGGATCTTGAACCGCAACTGGCGTTGCCGCTACGGCGAGCTGGACGTGATCGCCTGCGACGCTGCCACCCGCACGGTGGTGTTCGTCGAGGTCAAGACCCGCACCGGCGACGGTTATGGGGGGCTCGCGCACGCGGTGACCGAGCGCAAGGTTCGCCGCCTGCGTCGCCTGGCCGGGCTGTGGCTGGCCGACCAGGAAGAGCGCTGGGCTGCGGTGCGCATCGATGTGATCGGCGTGCGAGTCGGCCCCAAGAATTCAGGCCGCACCCCAGAGCTCACCCACCTGCAGGGGATCGGCTGATGGCGCTGGGGCGTGCGTTCTCGGTCGCGGTGCGGGGGCTGGACGGCGAGATCGTGGAAATCGAAGCCGACATCACCTCAGGGTTGCCGGGTGTGCATCTGGTGGGTCTGCCCGATGCTGCATTGCAGGAGTCCCGCGACCGGGTCCGCGCGGCGGTCACCAATTGCGGAAACAGCTGGCCGATGGCCAGGCTCACGCTCGCGCTGTCGCCGGCGACGCTGCCGAAAATGGGCTCGGTCTACGACATCGCCCTGGCCGCGGCGGTGTTGTCGGCGCAGCAAAAGAAGCCGTGGGAACGTCTGGAGAACACGCTGCTGCTGGGTGAATTGTCGCTGGACGGACGGGTGCGTCCGGTGCGTGGGGTGTTGCCCGCCGTGCTGGCAGCCAAACGTGACGGTTGGCCGGCCGTCGTCGTTCCGGCCGACAACCTGCCCGAGGCCAGCCTGGTGGACGGAATCGACGTCCGGGGTGTTCGCACGCTGGGGCAGTTGCAGAGCTGGCTACGCGGGTCCACCGGCTTGGCCGGGCGGATCACCACGGCCGACACCACCCCCGAGTCTGCGGCGGACCTCGCCGATGTGGTGGGCCAGTCCCAAGCACGGTTCGCCGTCGAGGTGGCCGCCGCCGGGGCGCATCACCTCATGCTGACTGGTCCACCGGGTGTCGGCAAAACAATGCTGGCGCAACGTCTTCCGGGGCTGTTGCCGTCGCTGTCGGGCAGCGAGTCGTTGGAGGTGACCGCGATCCACTCGGTGGCTGGCCTGCTGTCGGGGGACACACCGTTGATTACCCGGCCGCCGTTCGTGGCGCCGCACCACAGTTCCAGCGTTGCGGCGCTTGTCGGCGGGGGATCGGGGATGGCTCGCCCAGGGGCGGTCAGCAGGGCGCATCGCGGGGTGTTGTTCCTGGACGAGTGCGCCGAGATCAGCCTTAGCGCGCTGGAAGCATTGCGAACACCGTTGGAGGACGGTGAAATCCGCCTAGCGCGCCGTGACGGGGTGGCGTGCTACCCGGCACGGTTTCAGCTCGTGCTAGCCGCCAACCCGTGCCCGTGCGCGCCCGCCGATCCACAGGATTGCATCTGTGCGGCGGCTACCAAACGACGGTATCTGGGCAAACTGTCTGGGCCGTTGCTGGATCGGGTGGACCTACGGGTGCAGATGCATCGGCTTCGGGCCGGGGCGTTCTCGGCCGCGGACGGCGAGTCGACGTCGCAGGTTCGCCAGCGGGTGGCGCTGGCCCGGGAGGCGGCCGCGCAACGATGGCGGCCACATGGGTTCCGGACCAACGCCGAAGTCAGCGGGCCGCTGTTGCGCCGCAAGTTTCGGCCCAGCAGCGCCGCGATGCTCCCGTTGCGCACCGCGCTGGACCGCGGGCTACTCAGCATCCGCGGTGTGGATCGCACCTTGCGGGTGGCCTGGAGTTTGGCCGACTTGGCCGGTCGCACATCGCCAGGCATCGACGAGGTCGCCGCCGCCCTGAGCTTCCGGCAAACCGGAGCACGACGATGATCGATCCGACGGCGCGGGCGTGGGCCTATCTGTCCCGGGTGGCCGAACCGCCGTGCGCCCAGCTGGCCGCGCTGGTGCGATGTGTGGGCCCCGTGGAGGCCGCCGACCGGGTGCGCCGCGGGCAGGTCGGTAACGAGCTGGCGCAGCACACCGGTGCCCGACGCGAAATAGACCGGGCCGCAGACGATCTCGAGCTACTCATGCGCCGCGGTGGGCGTCTGATCACTCCCGACGACGACGAGTGGCCGGTGCTGGCGTTCGCCGCTTTCAGTGGCGCCGGAGCCCGGGCAAGGCCGTGCGGCCACTCGCCGCTGGTGTTGTGGGCCCTGGGCCCCGCGCGCCTGGACGAAGTGGCACCACGTGCGGCCGCCGTCGTTGGAACCCGGGCTGCGACGGCCTACGGCGAGCATGTCGCGGCCGATCTGGCCGCCGGGTTGGCAGAGCGCGACGTCGCGGTCGTCTCCGGTGGCGCCTACGGGATCGACGGTGCGGCTCACCGCGCGGCGCTGGATTCCGAGGGCATCACCGTGGCCGTACTGGCCGGCGGATTTGACATCCCGTATCCGGCGGGCCATTCGGCGTTGCTACATCGCATTGCCCAACATGGGGTGCTGTTCACCGAATACCCGCCCGGTGTCCGTCCGGCCCGGCACCGGTTCCTAACCCGCAACCGGTTGGTGGCCGCGGTCGCGAGGGCGGCGGTAGTGGTGGAAGCGGGCCTGCGCAGCGGCGCCGCCAACACCGCTGCCTGGGCGCGGGCATTGGGCCGGGTGGTGGCAGCGGTGCCCGGCCCGGTGACATCCTCGGCATCGGCGGGCTGTCATACGCTGCTTCGCCACGGCGCGGAGTTGGTCACCCGGGCCGACGATATCGTCGAGTTCGTCGGTCACATCGGTGAGTTGGCCGGTGATGAACCGCGGCCCGGCGCAGCGCTCGACGTGCTAAGCGAAGCCGAACGCCAAGTGTACGAGGCCCTGCCGGGCCGCGGCGCCGCTACCATTGATGAGATCGCTGTCGGCTCCGGGCTGCTGCCCGCGCAGGTGCTAGGTCCGCTGGCAATCCTCGAGGTCGCCGGGTTGGCCGAGTGTCGCGACGGGCGGTGGCGAATATTGCGCGCCGGTGGTGGTCAGGCCGCGGCCAAGGGTGCAGCGGCCCGGCTCGTATAGTCGACGCGGGTCGGGTCTGGACAGGAGGACATGTGGCGGGTCGACCATTGCACGCCTTTGAGGTTGTCGCTACCCGACACCTCGCGCCGCACATGGTCCGGGTAGTGCTCGGCGGCAGCGGCTTCGACACATTCGTCCCCAGCGACTTCACCGACTCTTATATCAAGCTGGTGTTCGTCGACGACGATGTCGATGTCGGGCGGTTGCCCCGGCCGCTGACCCTGGACAGCTTCGCCGACCTGCCCACCGCGAAGCGGCCGCCGGTGCGCACCATGACCGTTCGTCATGTCGACGCCGCGGCCCGCGAGATCGCCGTGGACATCGTGCTGCACGGTGAGCACGGGGTAGCCGGTCCGTGGGCGGCTGGGGCCCAGCGTGGGCAACCGATCTACCTGATGGGCCCCGGCGGCGCGTACGCCCCCGACCCAGCCGCCGACTGGCATTTGCTGGCGGGTGACGAATCGGCGATCCCCGCCATCGCCGCCGCGCTGGAAGCGTTGCCCCCCGACGCAATCGGTAGGGCATTCATCGAAGTTGCCGGCCCGGACGACGAGATCGGCCTGACCGCGCCGGATGCCGTCGAGGTGAACTGGGTCTATCGCGGCGGGCGCGCCGATCTGGTTCCCGAGGACCGCGCCGGTGATCACGCGCCGCTGATCGAGGCGGTCACCACCACCGCGTGGCTGCCGGGACAGGTCCACGTCTTTATTCACGGTGAGGCGCAAGCCGTCATGCATAACTTGCGGCCATACGTTCGCAACGAGCGCGGTGTGGATGCCAAATGGGCGTCGTCGATCTCCGGTTACTGGCGGCGCGGACGCACCGAGGAGATGTTCCGCAAATGGAAGAAAGAACTGGCTGAGGCGGAGGCCGGGACTCACTAGGTCGGCTATCCCAGGCCGAAAGATCTCACCCCGGACACGGTGCGGCGCGTCGACTCGGGCTCGAGACGTCATGCCTGCGACTGTGGGGGAGTGCAGGCGATCCTTGACGAGTTCGACGAATACCTTGCCCTGCAATGCGGTCGGTCGGTGCACACCCGTCGTGCCTACCTGGGCGATCTAAGATCGCTCTTCGCGTTTCTCGCCGATCGCGGATCGAGTCTGGACGCACTAACCCTTTCGGTCCTGCGGTCTTGGCTGGCCGCGACGGCGGGAGCGGGCGCCGCCCGCACGACGCTGGCGCGGCGCACTTCGGCGGTTAAGGCATTCACCGCCTGGGCGGTGCGGCGCGGGCTACTGGCCGGTGATCCTGCGGCCCGGCTACAGGTGCCGAAGGCCCGTCGCACCTTGCCGGCGGTGCTGCGTCAGGATCAGGCGCTGCGCGCCATGGCGGCTGCCGAATCTGGTGCAGAGCAAGGTGATCCGCTGGCGCTGCGGGACCGGTTGATCGTCGAGCTGTTGTACGCCACCGGTATCCGGGTCAGCGAGCTGTGCGGCCTGGACGTCGACGACATCGACACCGGCCATCGGTTGGTTCGGGTGCTCGGCAAGGGCAACAAGCAGCGCACCGTCCCGTTCGGGCAGCCAGCCGCCGATGCGCTGCACGCCTGGCTGGTCGACGGCCGTCGCGCGCTGGTCACCGCGGAGTCCGGGCACGCGCTGCTGCTGGGTGCCCGGGGCCGGCGCCTTGACGTGCGGCAAGCACGCACTGCGGTGCACCAGACCGTGGCCGCGGTGGACGGCGCACCCGATATGGGGCCGCACGGGCTGCGGCACAGCGCGGCGACCCACCTGCTGGAAGGTGGCGCCGACCTGCGGGTGGTCCAGGAGCTGCTCGGTCATTCCAGCCTGGCGACCACGCAGCTGTACACCCACGTCGCGGTCGCCCGGTTGCGGGCGGTGCACGAGCGGGCCCATCCGCGGGCCTAGCCGTAGCGCAGGAGCGCGATGACCTCGGCGATGTCGCGCATTGCCGACGCGCGGCCAGCCCACTCGTCGAACACCGTCCAATAGCTGACACCGAACCGCCGCTGCCGCGCGGCGAGAGCCTCGGCCATCTGCTCGTGGGTACCGAGCAGCAGAAACGGCGACTCGAGGACCTGCTCGGGCGTGATCCCGCCCAAGGTGGCGGCCAGTTCGGCGGCCGCCGCGTTTCGGTCGTTGGTGCAGACCACCGCCTGGATCAGCGCGTTGAGCTCAATGGCTTCGAAGCGATCGCCGGCCGCGTGACGTACCACGGCGATCCGGTCGGCCAGGCCGTCGGCGTCGAAGTGGGTGAACCGGACCTGGGTGGCGTCGCGGTTGTGGCTGATCCCGGCCAGGCCGACAATGTCGGCGATGCGTCCGCCCAGCCGCAGCACCTCGGTCCCGTTGCCGCCCACTAGCAGGGGGACCCGGACCTTCGGCGGTGCCACCAGTGAGCCCGCTTCGGCGTGCACCCGGTAATGCTGCCCGTCGAAGTCGACGGGCTCCGCGTCCAGCAGCGCACGGATCAGGTGCGCCGATTCGATGAGCCGCGCCACCCGTGTTGCCCCGGAATCGAAGGTAATGCCGGCGGCGTCGTATTCGGACCTCCGGTGTCCGGCGCCCAGTCCCAGTTCGAAGCGGCCTTCGGCGAGGGTTGCCACACCGGCCGCCTCTCGAGCGGTGTCCACGGGATGGCGAAAGTCGTTGTTGAGCACCAATGTGCCGGTGTGCAGTCGTTGCGTGGCCATCGCCGCGGCGGTCGCGCCTGCGAACGGCGAAACCGAAGGCACCAGGTGGTCCGGGAAGGCCAGCACGTCGAACCCGGCGGCCTCGACAGCCTGCGCGAAGGCGCGCATCTGGGTGCCCGCGCGGGGCAACGGTGCCGCCAACCCGAAACGTAGCCGACGTGTATGGTGAGCGGTGCTGGCAACGGTCATGGAGTCGACGGTAGCCGCGAAGCCGGCATCGATTGTGCGGTGGCGGTTCGGGCCGGCAGGACCCCGAATATCGAGCTGTGGGTAACGCGCCGACTTCCTTCAGGTGAACGGTAGCTGGCCGGGAATCAAACATTCGGCTCCGGTCACAGCAAATGCGTCTCGTTTGTAAGCACTTACCCAGAAACGCTGGTGCGGCCGATGTCAAGCCGCCAAAATCCAGCTATCAGCGATGAGGGCACAGGATGGACTGGCTTGTTCGACGACCGGGGCCGCTGTCAGCGATCAGCGACCTGAGGCTGGCGATTCAAGACCAGTTCGTGACCGCATCACGTGCCACCGCCTATTCGGGTGGGGCGCGTAACCACGCCGTGATCCCGGCCGGCTAGGGAGGGATGGGCGTTGGACTTTGGGGTGTTGCCGCCCGAGATCAACTCCGGTCGAATGTACGCAGGTCCGGGATCGGGGCCCATGATGGCCGCCGCGGCGGCCTGGGATAGTTTGGCGGCTGAATTGGGCTTGGCCGCCGGCGGCTACCGGTTGGCCATCTCGGAGCTGACCGGTGCGTACTGGGTGGGGCCCGCAGCGGCGTCGATGGTGGCCGCGGTCACGCCTTATGTGGCGTGGCTCAGCGCCACCGCCGGTCAGGCTGAACAGGCGGGCATGCAGGCCAGAGCGGCCGCGGCAGCCTATGAGCTGGCGTTTGCGATGACGGTGCCCCCGCCGGTGGTCGTTGCCAACCGCGCGCTGTTGGTGGCGCTGGTCGCGACCAACTTTTTCGGGCAGAACACCCCGGCGATCGCGGCCACCGAGGCCCAATACGCCGAGATGTGGGCCCAAGACGCTGCCGCCATGTACACCTATGCGGGCTCCGCGGCAATCGCCACGGAGTTGACCCCGTTCACCCCGGCGCCAGTGACTACCAGCCCTGCCGCGCTGGCCGGCCAGGCGGCGGCGACGGTATCGTCGACGGTCCCACCGGTGGCCACCACTGCCGCGGTGCCCCAACTGTTGCAGCAACTCTCGTCGACGTCACTGATCCCGTGGTACTCGGCATTGCAGCAATGGCTCGCGGAGAATCTTCTCGGTCTTACGCCTGACAACAGGATGACGATCGTTCGGTTGCTGGGCATCAGCTACTTCGACGAAGGGCTACTGCAATTCGAGGCTTCGCTCGCCCAGCAAGCGATCCCGGGCACCCCGGGCGGCGCCGGTGACTCGGGATCCTCGGTGCTTGACAGCTGGGGTCCAACCATCTTCGCCGGCCCGCGGGCGAGCCCAAGTGTGGCAGGCGGCGGTGCTGTTGGCGGGGTTCAGACGCCCCAGCCGTACTGGTACTGGGCACTAGACCGAGAAAGCATTGGCGGATCGGTATCGGCGGCTTTGGGGAAGGGGAGCTCGGCTGGTTCATTGTCGGTGCCACCCGATTGGGCCGCCCGCGCTCGATGGGCAAACCCAGCGGCCTGGCGGTTGCCGGGCGACGATGTCACCGCCCTGCGCGGCACCGCGGAAAACGCCCTGCTTCGGGGATTTCCGATGGCCAGCGCCGGCCAGAGCACCGGCGGCGGCTTCGTTCACAAATACGGGTTCCGCTTGGCGGTAATGCAGCGTCCGCCCTTCGCTGGATAGCGGCTTGAGCCGTATCGGTGTGGACTTCAGCAGGCCCAGCGGATCGACATAGTTGGCGCCCGAAGCCGGGCCCCACATCGCCCCCCAGTGCAGACAGGCGGCGGCCTGGCACCCGGGGTGCCCGGCCGCCAGCGCGCCGATCACGGTGGGCGCCGACACCGGCTGACCGACCCGGACCTGGGCGACTACCGGCTCGTAGCTGGTGCGTAGCCCACCCGGGTGGGCCAGTGAAACCACCGGCCGTCCCGCGAGCAGCCCGGCGAATACGACCGTCGCGCTGCCGGCCGCGTATACCGGCTGACCGGGGCGCCCGGCCAGGTCGACACCGCGGTGCCCCGGATTCCAATTGGGCGATGCGGCGTCGAACTGCCGGACTACCGCCGGCGGCGGCCGCAGCGGCCAGCCCAGCCGGGAGTCGTCGGCATGGGCCGGCGCCGCACCGAGCAGCGACCAGCAAAGGATCAGTACGCTGCGGCTCAGAACCCTCCGCACCTTTGCAGTGCAGCGCCGCGCGGGCGATTTGGCCAATCGCCGCCGCCCGTTTTGTGGACAATGTCGTCGCTGTGGATTCCGCTGCCGGGAAAATCACCAGCTGGGTCGGTGTAAACTACTCGGCGCAGCTCGCATCGGCGGGCTGACTTCGCGTGTCTGCACCGCGGCCCGCCTTTCCGGGATCCGCAACAGCATGCCGGGGCGGTCCCGCGGCGGTTCCCTTCGGGGATTTCCTCCCGGGTCCGGCATCGCGGCAGACGCCAGGGCCCGGCTTCAGCCGATGCCGGGCGAACAACCGACACATGAGTAAGGCATAGGTATGGCCGTAGTCACCATGAAGCAGCTGCTTGACAGCGGCACCCACTTCGGGCATCAGACCCGTCGCTGGAATCCCAAGATGAAGCGTTTCATCTTCACCGACCGCAACGGCATCTACATCATCGACCTGCAGCAGACGTTGACCTTCATCGATAAGGCGTACGAGTTCGTGAAAGAGACCGTCGCTCACGGTGGGTCGGTGCTCTTCGTCGGCACAAAGAAGCAGGCGCAGGAGTCGGTGGCCGCCGAAGCCACCCGGGTCGGCATGCCGTATGTGAACCAGCGCTGGCTGGGAGGCATGCTCACCAACTTCTCCACCGTGCATAAGCGGCTGCAACGCCTCAAGGAGCTTGAGGCGATGGAGCAGACCGGTGGCTTCGAGGGCCGCACCAAGAAGGAAATCTTGGGATTGACCCGCGAGAAGAACAAGCTCGAGCGCAGCCTCGGCGGCATCCGCGACATGGCCAAGGTGCCGTCGGCGATCTGGGTCGTCGACACGAACAAAGAGCACATTGCCGTCGGTGAGGCCCGCAAACTGGGCATCCCGGTCATCGCGATCCTTGACACGAACTGCGACCCCGACGAGGTCGACTACCCAATCCCAGGCAACGACGACGCGATCCGCTCGGCCGCGCTGCTGACTAGGGTGATCGCTTCCGCGGTCGCCGAGGGCCTGCAGGCCCGTGCCGGACTGGGGCGCGCCGACGGCAAGCCGGAGGCCGAAGCCGCCGAGCCGCTGGCCGAATGGGAGCAAGAGCTGCTGGCCTCGGCGACAGCTTCGGCAACGCCATCAGCAACCGCGTCAACAACTGCCCTCACCGACGCCCCCGCAGGCGCAACCGAACCAACCACAGATGCATCCTAGGAAAGGCTGATATGGCGAACTTCACTGCCGCTGACGTCAAGCGGCTGAGGGAGCTGACCGGCGCCGGCATGCTCGCCTGTAAGAACGCGCTGGCCGAAACCGACGGGGACTTCGACAAGGCCGTCGAGGCGCTGCGGATCAAGGGCGCTAAGGATGTCGGCAAGCGTGCCGAGCGGGCTACGGCCGAGGGCTTGGTGGCGGCCAAGGACGGCGCGCTGATCGAGCTCAACTGCGAGACTGACTTTGTTGCCAAGAACGCGGAGTTCCAAACGCTGGCCGACCAAGTGGTCGCGGCGGCGGCAGCAGCTAAGCCCGCCGACGTCGACGCGCTCAAGGGTGCCAGCATCGGCGACAAGACCGTCGAGCAGGCGATCGCCGAGCTGTCGGCCAAGATCGGCGAGAAGCTCGAGCTGCGTCGTGTGGCGATTTTCGACGGGACCGTGGAAGCCTACCTGCATCGACGTTCCGCTGACCTGCCGCCAGCGGTGGGTGTACTGGTCGAGTACCGCGGCGACGACGCGGCCGCCGCGCACGCCGTTGCGTTGCAAATCGCCGCGCTGCGGGCGCGGTACCTGTCCCGCGACGACGTGCCTGAAGACATCGTGGCCAGCGAACGCCGCATCGCCGAGGAGACGGCAAGGGCCGAGGGCAAGCCGGAGCAGGCGCTGCCCAAGATTGTCGAGGGCCGGCTGAACGGCTTCTTCAAGGATGCGGTGCTGCTTGAGCAGGCGTCGGTGTCCGACAATAAGAAGACCGTCAAGGCCCTGCTCGACGTGGCCGGCGTGACGGTGACACGGTTCGTCCGCTTCGAGGTGGGCCAGGCTTAGCCGGGTATGTCGCGCGTACACGCTTTCGTTGACGATGCCCTTGGTGACCTCGACGCGGTCGCCCTCGCCGACGCCATCCGATCAGGTCGAGTGGGTCGGGCAGACGTCGTCGAGGCCGCCATCGCCCGCGCCGAAGCCGTTAACCCGGCACTGAACGCGTTGGCGTATGCGGCTTTCGACGTGGCGCGAGACGCGGCCGCGATGGGTACGGGCCAGGAAGCGTTCTTCAGTGGAGTGCCGACCTTCATCAAGGACAACGTCGACGTTGCCGGACAGCCGTCGATGCATGGCACCGACGCGTGGGAACCATACGCGGCCGTCGCCGACAGCGAGATAACCCGGGTGGTGCTGGGCACCGGGCTGGTGTCCCTGGGCAAGACGCAGTTGTCGGAATTCGGCTTCAGCGCCGTGGCCGAACACCCTCGGCTGGGACCGGTCCGTAATCCGTGGAATACCGACTACACAGCGGGTGCCTCCTCATCGGGATCGGGCGCCTTGGTGGCAGCCGGCGTGGTGCCGATCGCGCACGCCAACGACGGCGGCGGCTCGATCCGCATTCCGGCCGCCTGCAACGGGTTGGTCGGGCTCAAGCCGTCGCGCGGCCGGTTGCCGCTGGAGCCGGAGTATCGCAGGTTGCCGGTGGGCATCGTCGCCAATGGCGTCCTGACCCGCACGGTACGCGACACCGCAGCCTTCTACCGCGAGGCCGAGCGCCTTTGGCGTAACCACCAGCTGCCGCCGGTCGGGGACGTCACAAGCCCCGTTAAGCAGCGGCTGAGGATTGCCGTAGTAACCCGCTCGGTTCTGCGCGAGGCCAGCCCCGAAGTGC
The DNA here is from genome assembly GCF_000253375.1 of Mycobacterium canetti CIPT 140010059. Classification (NCBI taxonomy): domain Bacteria; kingdom Bacillati; phylum Actinomycetota; class Actinomycetes; order Mycobacteriales; family Mycobacteriaceae; genus Mycobacterium; species Mycobacterium canetti. Next base: position 3,256,370 of record NC_015848.1, on the reverse strand, counting down.
GGCAGCTGACGCTGAAGTTGGCAGGGCTGCTCGAGGAACTAGGTCACCGGGTAGAACACGTCGACCACCCTCCGGCACCGGTCAGTTTCGTGGACGATTTCGTGCTCTATTGGGGGTTCTTGGCCCTGGCGCAAGTGCGCAGCGGCCGGCGCACATTCGGCAGGACGTTCGACCCTACCCGGCTGGACGAACTGACTTTGGGGCTGGCCCGCCATACCGGCCGCAACCTGCACCGGCTGCCGTTGGCGATCATGCGTCTGCGCATGCTACGGCGGCGCAGCGTGCGGTTCTTCGGTACCTACGACGTCTTGCTCACGCCAACGGTCGCGGAGGCCACTCCGCAGGTCGGATACCTTGCGCCTACCGACTATCAGACGGTGCTCGACCGGCTGAGCAGCTGGGTCGTGTTCACGCCAGTGCAGAACGTCACGGGGGTGCCGGCGATTTCGCTACCGTTGGCTCAATCCGCGGACGGCATGCCCGTGGGCATGATGCTCTCGGCTGATACTGGGCGCGAGGCGCTGCTGCTGGAGCTGGCTTACGAACTCGAAGAGGCCCGGCCCTGGGCCCGGATCCACGCCCCAAATATCGCCGAGTAGCCCGCGTCCGGATCTAGTCGGACCCGAGCTTCTCCAGCATTCGTTTGAACTCGCGTTGCTGAGGCGCGGTCAGCCTGGCCAGGACGCGGGCATCGGCGGCGCGTACGACGGCCTCGGCGCGCTTCGCCAGGGCGCGGCCTCGAGCGGTCAATGTAGCCGGTAGCGAACGCCCGGAAGACACCGATGCGGGCCGGGCCACCGCACCGGCATCTTCCAGCTTGCGCAACACCGTGTTCATCGCCTGCGGTGTGACGCTTGCGTGCCGGGCCAATTCGGCGCTGGATAGTCCCGGTGACTGCGAAAGCATTCTCAGGCAGACGAACTCAGGCAGCGTCAGGCCGAGTGGACTGAGCGCAGCGGAAACCTCTGGCCGCAGTACGGCTCCCACCCGGTAGAGCAGATAGCCCAGCGGGGCGTCATCGGCTAGACCCATGTCAAGGATACTGACATATGTGCCGGGCCGAACGGTAAATCGTTCCTATGCGCTCCCGGCGCTTGTGGGCAGTGCCGCCGGTCGTTTGAGCGGGAACCATAGCCACGGGCGTGAAGCCTACATCGCATTGCCGCAGTGGGCGTGTTCTCGGCAGCCTTCGACACCGCCGTTGCAAACACCTGGGCGCATTAACGCGCTGTGGAGTCTTCGGCCGGTGCTGCCGATGCCCGGAAGGGGCTGTCAGCTGTTGCGTTTGGGTGGTCGTTGGTTGTCGGTGGTGTGTTGTAGGAACGGAAGTATGAATCTGGTGGTGTGGGCTGAGGGCAACGGTGTGGCGCGGGTTATTGCGTATCGCTGGTTGCGTGTCGGGCGGTTGCCGGTTCCCGCCCGCAGGGTTGGGCGAGTGATTCTTGTCGACGAGCCAGCCGGGCAGCCGGGGCGGTGGGGGCGGACGGCGGTGTGTGCGCGGTTGTCGTCGGCTGATCAGAAGGTGGATCTGGATCGGCAAGTGGTAGGCGTGACCGCGTGGGCCACGGCGGAACAGATACCCGTCGGCAAGGTCGTTACTGAAGTCGGGTCGGCGCTGTACGGGCGCCGCCGCACGTTCCTTACGCTGCTGGGTGATCCGACGGTGAGGCGGATTGTGATGAAACGTCGGGACCGGTTGGGGCGGTTCGGCTTTGAGTGTGTACAGGCGGTGCTGGCCGCTGACGGCCGTGAGCTGGTTGTGGTCGATTCGGCCGATGGCGATGACGACGTGGTGGGCGATATCACCGAGATCTTGACGTCGATGTGTGCGCGGCTCTACGGCAAACGCGCTGCTGGCAACCGTGCTGCGCGTGCCGTGGCCGCGGCGGCACGCGCCGGGGGACACGAGGCTAGGTGATGGCGCGCTTAAAGGTGCCTGAGGGGTGGTGTGTGCAGGCGTTTCGGTTCACGCTGAACCCGACCCAGACGCAAGCTGCCAGCTTGGCGCGCCATTTTGGTGCTCGCCGTAAGGCATTCAACTGGACCGTCACGGCGCTTAAAGCCGACATCAAGGCGTGGCGCGCGGATGGCACCGAGTCGGCGAAGCCGTCGCTGCGGGTGTTGCGCAAACGGTGGAACACGGTCAAAGACCAGGTGTGTGTCAACGCGCAGACCGGGCAGGTGTGGTGGCCGGAATGCTCGAAAGAGGCCTATGCCGATGGCATCGCGGGCGCGGTCGATGCGTATTGGAACTGGCAGAGCTGCCGTGCCGGGAAACGGGCTGGCAAAACAGTAGGCTTTCCCCGGTTTAAGAAGAAGGGACGCGACGCCGATCGCGTGTGCTTCACGACCGGTGCGATGCGTGTGGAGCCCGACCGCCGCCACCTCACCTTGCCGGTGATCGGCACCATCCGTACGTACGAGAACACCCGCCGGGTTGAGCGGCTCATCGCCAAAGGTCGGGCGCGGGTGCTGGCGATCACCGTGCGCCGCAACGGCACCCGCCTGGATGCGAGCGTGCGGGTGCTCGTCCAACGCCCCCAACAGCGGCGTGTGGCGCTTCCTGATTCACGGGTGGGTGTCGACGTTGGTGTGCGGCGTTTGGCCACTGTTGCAGACGCTGAGGGCACGGTGCTTGAACAAGTGCCGAATCCTCGCCCGCTTGATGCTGCGTTGCGCGGGTTGCGCCGCGTCAGCCGCGCACGCTCACGCTGCACGAAAGGCTCACGCCGCTACTGTGAGCGCACCACCGAACTGTCCCGGCTGCACCGTCGGGTCAACGATGTCCGTACCCACCACCTGCACGTGCTGACAACACGATTGGCCAAAACCCACGGCCGTATCGTTGTCGAAGGTCTGGATGCGGCGGGAATGCTGCGGCAAAAGGGACTGCCGGGGGCGCGCGCCAGACGGCGCGCACTGTCTGATGCAGCCCTGGCAACCCCGCGCCGTCACCTGTCCTACAAGACAGGCTGGTACGGATCGAGTCTGGTGGTCGCCGACCGCTGGTTCCCATCGTCGAAAACCTGCCATGCCTGCCGGCATGTGCAAGACATCGGCTGGGACGAAATATGGCAATGCGACGGCTGTTCGATCACGCACCAACGTGACGACAACGCCGCGATCAACCTCGCACGCTACGAGGAACCACCTAGCGTCGTCGGCCCAGTTGGGGCCGCCGTCAAGCGTGGAGCCGACCGTAAGACCGGGCCTGGCCCGGCCGGGTGGCCGTGAAGCGCGGAAGGCAACCGGCCACCCGGCCGGCGAACAACCCCGAGACGGGGTGCAAGTCACGTGACCACTAAAGATCACTCACTTGCAACGGTTTAGTATCGATTCGCTGATGATCCAGCGCGGCTGCGGTGGCGTCACCGCCATATAACCCACACCGCGAACGGTGTCGATCATCGATTCGTGCTCGGCTCCGAGCTTTGCGCGCAGTCGTCGTACGTGAACATCGACGGTACGAATGCGACCATGGCACTCATAGCCCCACACCTCACGCATGAGCCGAGTCCGGGTGAACGCCCGACCGGCATGCTGCACAAGGAAATTCATGAGTTTGAATTCGGTGAGCGTCAGCCCCAGGTCCCGGTCGCCCAGCGACGCGGTGTAGCTGGCTGGGTGAAGGACGAGGTCCCCGAATTGCAGTGTGCCCGCTAGCGTGCTCCGTCGACGTGTGATCGCCAACCGCAACCGTGCCTGCAGCTCGGCCCCGCCGGCCGCGTTCAACAGCACGTCATCGAATATCCAATCGCCGTCCACTGCCACAAAGTTGGCCGGCGCAACAACAGCCACCACGGCAAGGGCTGGTGCGCTAGTCGTCAGCCGCCGGCACACCCGGCGAGCGGCCGCCAAGTCGGCGCGCGCGTCTATGATCGCGACATCGGCGTCCACACCCTTGGCCGCGCCTGGGTCGTCCAGCGGTGCGCGCTGCACCGACTGCGCGAACGACTCCAGCTCCGGCAGAGCCGATTCAAGATCGGCTTCATCGGTAAGAAGTAGAACTTCCAAGAGATATCTCCAAACTTCATGAGGGTGCCACTTCCCCCTGGTGGGGCCCGTAGGCATCCCTCGCGGAGATGTCTGCCGGTACCCCTGAGTACCCGGTTCAGAACAGAACTATTCCAACTTTGTTGCTCGAGCGATGCTCACACCTTGAGATAGTCGACGGGCCTGGCCTCGGCCGGCCCCTCGTTGTTGCGTGACTAACGCACCCCGCCCACGCCGGAGCGCGGCTATTGAGGCAGGATGTGAGATGCCGTCCTGGTGGTGCCGGGATGGCACTGTCGTGCGAGGAGTCAGATGACAGAGCCCGATGTCGCCGGCGCGCCGGCTTCGAAGCCGGAGCCTGCGAGCACTGGCGCCGCGTCGGCGGCTCAGCTGTCCGGGTACTCGCGAGTGTTGCTCAAGCTCGGCGGGGAAATGTTCGGCGGAGGCCAGGTCGGGCTGGATCCCGATGTCGTCGCGCAGGTGGCCCGCCAGATCGCCGATGTGGTGCGCGGCGGCGTCCAGATCGCTGTCGTGATCGGCGGCGGCAACTTTTTCCGGGGCGCACAGCTGCAGCAGCTCGGTATGGAGCGCACCAGGTCGGACTATATGGGAATGCTCGGCACTGTCATGAACAGCCTTGCACTGCAAGACTTCCTGGAGAAGGAAGGCATCGTTACCCGAGTCCAGACCGCGATCACCATGGGCCAGGTGGCCGAACCGTACCTGCCGTTGCGGGCCGTCCGCCACCTGGAGAAGGGACGGGTGGTGATCTTCGGTGCCGGCATGGGGCTGCCGTACTTTTCGACGGATACCACCGCAGCGCAGCGTGCGCTGGAGATCGGTGCCGACGTGGTCTTGATGGCTAAAGCGGTCGACGGTGTGTTTGCTGAGGATCCGCGGGTGAACCCCGAGGCCGAACTGCTCACCGCCGTCAGTCATCGTGAGGTCCTCGACCGCGGGCTGCGAGTAGCCGACGCCACCGCGTTCAGCCTTTGCATGGACAATGGCATGCCGATCCTGGTGTTCAACCTGCTGACCGATGGCAATATCGCCCGTGCTGTTCGGGGTGAGAAGATCGGAACGCTGGTCACCACCTAAGGGGACTACGCGCTGCTTCGCGCCGGCGACGATGCAGAGCGCAGCGATGAGGAGGAGCGGCGCAGATGGTTAGCGCCGGCGACGATGCAGAGCGCAGCGATGAGGAGGAGCGGCGCAGATGGTTAGCGCCGGCGACGATGCAGAGCGCAGCGATGAGGAGGAGCGGCGCAGATGATTGATGCCGGCGACGATGCAGAGCGCAGCGATGAGGAGGAGCGGCGCAGATGGTTAGCGCCGGCGACGATGCAGAGCGCAGCGATGAGGAGGAGCGGCGCAGATGGTTAGCGCCGGCGACGATGCAGAGCGCAGCGATGAGGAGGAGCGGCGCAGATGATTGATGAGGCTCTCTTCGACGCCGAAGAGAAAATGGAGAAGGCTGTGGCGGTGGCACGTGACGACCTGTCAACTATCCGTACCGGCCGCGCCAACCCTGGCATGTTCTCTCGGATCACCATCGACTACTACGGTGCGGCCACCCCGATCACGCAACTGGCCAGCATCAATGTCCCCGAGGCGCGGCTAGTCGTGATAAAGCCGTATGAAGCCAATCAGTTGCGCGCTATCGAGACTGCAATTCGCAACTCCGACCTTGGAGTGAATCCCACCAACGACGGCGCCCTTATTCGCGTGGCCGTACCGCAGCTCACCGAAGAACGTCGGCGAGAGCTGGTCAAACAGGCAAAGCATAAGGGGGAGGAGGCCAAGGTTTCGGTGCGTAATATCCGTCGCAAAGCGATGGAGGAACTCCATCGCATCCGTAAGGAAGGCGAGGCCGGCGAGGATGAGGTCGGTCGCGCAGAAAAGGATCTCGACAAGACCACGCACCAATACGTCACCCAAATTGATGAGCTGGTTAAACACAAAGAAGGCGAGCTGCTGGAGGTCTAGCGGCCGCTCAGCAACAAAATCCGTGACAACCAACGATGCCGGCACCGGAAACCCCGCCGAGCAGCCGGCGCGTGGTGCTAAACAGCAGCCGGCGACCGAAACGTCCCGCGCCGGCCGTGATTTGCGCGCAGCGATCGTGGTGGGCCTTTCCATAGGCCTAGTCCTCATCGCGGTGCTGGTGTTCGTTCCGCGCGTTTGGGTTGCCATCGTGGCCGTCGCCACCTTGGTCGCTACCCATGAGGTGGTGCGGAGGTTGCGGGAAGCGGGCTATCTCATCCCGGTTATCCCGTTGCTGATTGGCGGGCAGGCCGCGGTGTGGCTGACCTGGCCGTTCGGCGCGGTCGGCGCATTGGCGGGCTTTGGTGGCATGGTCGTTGTCTGCATGATTTGGCGACTGTTCATGCAGGACAGCGTGACGCGCCCGACGACCGGCGGTGCACCGTCGCCGGGAAACTACTTGTCCGACGTCTCGGCCACGGTCTTCCTGGCCGTGTGGGTCCCATTGTTCTGCTCTTTCGGCGCAATGCTGGTCTACCCGGAAAATGGCTCGGGATGGGTGTTCTGCATGATGATCGCGGTCATCGCTTCCGATGTCGGCGGCTACGCCGTGGGGGTGCTGTTTGGCAAGCATCCGATGGTTCCGACGATCAGCCCGAAGAAGTCGTGGGAGGGCTTTGCCGGTTCGCTGGTGTGCGGGATCACCGCAACGATCATCACCGCGACTTTCCTGGTCGGCAAAACGCCGTGGATTGGTGCACTGCTCGGCGTGCTTTTCGTGCTCACCACCGCGCTGGGCGACCTGGTGGAGTCGCAGGTCAAACGTGACCTCGGCATCAAAGACATGGGCCGCCTGCTACCCGGCCACGGCGGTCTGATGGACCGGCTCGACGGCATACTGCCTTCCGCGGTGGCGGCCTGGATAGTCCTCACACTGCTGCCCTGACAACGGCGATACTGGACAGGTCATGGTCCCCGAGTTGATGTTCGATGAGCCGCGTCCGGGTCGGCCGCCGCGGCACCTGGCCGATCTCGACGCGGCGGGCCGAGCGTCTGCCGTCGCGGAGCTGGGGCTGCCGGCGTTTCGGGCCAAGCAGCTTGCACACCAGTACTACGGTCGGCTGATCGCCGATCCGCGTCAGATGACCGACCTTCCGGCGGCCGTTCGCGACCGGATCGCCGGAGCGATGTTCCCGAACTTGCTTACCGCGTCCGCCGACATCACCTGCGATGCCGGCCAGACTCGAAAGACGTTGTGGCGGGCCGTCGACGGTACCATGTTCGAATCGGTGCTGATGCGCTATCCGCGGCGCAACACGGTCTGCATTTCCTCGCAGGCCGGCTGCGGCATGGCTTGCCCGTTCTGTGCCACTGGCCAGGGCGGATTGACTCGCAACCTATCGACGGCGGAGATCCTCGAGCAGGTGCGTGCCGGCGCCGCGGCGTTGCGCGACGACTTCGGCGATCGGTTGTCGAATGTGGTGTTCATGGGTATGGGGGAGCCGCTGGCCAACTACGCCAGGGTGTTGGCCGCAGTTCAGCGCATTACCGCGCGGCCGCCGTCCGGTTTCGGGATTTCGGCCCGCGCGGTGACGGTGTCGACGGTGGGTCTGGCCCCTGCTATCCGCAACCTTGCCGACGCGCGGCTCGGTGTGACCCTGGCGCTGTCGCTGCACGCCCCCGACGACGGGTTGCGCGATACACTAGTTCCGGTCAACAACCGGTGGAGGATCAGCGAAGCGCTCGATGCGGCCCGGTACTACGCCAATGTGACCGGGCGACGGGTGTCTATTGAGTACGCGCTGATCCGTGATGTCAACGACCAACCGTGGCGGGCCGACTTGCTGGGAAAGCGACTGCATCGTGTTCTCGGGCCGTTGGCGCACGTGAACCTGATCCCGCTGAACCCGACTCCGGGCAGTGATTGGGATGCCAGCCCCAAGCCGGTTGAGCGTGAATTCGTCAAACGGGTTCGGGCGAAAGGAGTTTCCTGCACGGTACGAGACACCCGTGGGCGGGAGATCAGCGCCGCCTGCGGACAGCTGGCCGCCGTAGGCGGGTAGCTGGAGCGCAGGCGAATCAGCCAGCGCTGCGGACAGCTGGCCGCCGTAGGCGGGTAGCTGGAGCGCAGGCGAATCAGCCAGCGCTGCGGACAGCTGGCCGCCGTAGGCGGGTAGCTGGAGCGCAGGCGAATCAGCCAGCGCTGCGGACAGCTGGCCGCCGTAGGCGGGTAGCTGGAGCGCAGCCGAATCAGCCAGCGCTGCGGACAGCTGGCCGCGAGCGCAGGGGGCGCCGGGATGTACTGAACCGTCACGGAGCGTATTACGTCATTAGGTCAAAACACGAACAAGTGAGGTCTGTCATGAGTCTTCGCCTGGTGTCCCCGATCAAGGCGTTTGCGGACGGCATTGTGGCCGTTGCTATCGCGGTTGTCCTGATGTTCGGTCTGGCCAATACACCGCGAGCGGTGGCAGCCGATGAACGTCTGCAGTTCACCGCAACCACGCTCAGCGGTGCCCCCTTCGATGGCGCAAGCCTGCAAGGCAAGCCGGCGGTGTTGTGGTTCTGGACGCCGTGGTGCCCGTTCTGCAACGCAGAAGCCCCCAGCCTCAGCCAGGTAGCGGCCGCTAATCCGGCGGTCACCTTCGTCGGAATCGCCACCCGCGCCGACGTCGGGGCGATGCAGAGCTTTGTCTCGAAGTACAACCTGAATTTCACCAACCTCAATGACGCCGATGGTGTGATCTGGGCCCGCTACAACGTGCCTTGGCAACCGGCATTTGTGTTCTATCGCGCGGACGGCACATCGACGTTCGTCAACAACCCCACCGCGGCCATGTCTCAGGACGAGCTGTCCGGCCGGGTGGTTGCGCTGACGTCCTGACCCGGTGAACGAGGCGCTGATCGGTTTGGCGTTCGCCGCCGGGTTGGTGGCTGCGCTGAACCCATGCGGGTTTGCCATGTTGCCGGCCTACCTGCTGTTGGTGGTGCATGGGCAGGATTCGGCGGGCCGGACGGGGCCGCTTAGCGCAGTGGGCCGAGCGGCAGCCGCCACGGTCGGGATGGCGCTGGGCTTCTTGACGGTGTTCGGCATCTTCGGAGCCCTGACCATTTCCGCGGCCACGGCGGTGCAGCGATACCTGCCCTATGCCACGGTGCTGATCGGTCTGGCGCTCATCGCCCTCGGCGGGTGGCTGCTGTTGGGACGAGGGCTGACGGCGTTGACGCCCCGATCCCTCGGCGTGCGTTGGGCTCCAACGGTACGGCTGGGTTCCATGTATGGCTACGGCATCAGCTATGCGGTTGCTTCGCTGTCATGCACCATCGGGCCGTTTCTCGCGGTTACCGGGGCAGGCCTGCGGGGCGGTTCGGTCGTCGGGAGCGTAGCGATCTATCTGGCTTATGTCGCGGGCCTGACCCTCGTTGTCGGCGTGCTTGCCGTCGCGGCCGCGACCGCGAGCTCGGCGCTGGCCGACCGCCTACGGCGAATCTTGCCGTTCGTCAACCGGATCAGTGGCGCGCTGCTGGTGGTGGTCGGGCTGTACGTGGGTTACTACGGTCTCTACGAGCTGCGCCTGATTGCCGGTGTCGGGGCGAATCCCCAGGATGCGGTGATTGCCGCGGCCGGCCGCCTGCAAGGTGCCCTGGCTGGCTGGGTTAACCAGCACGGTGCATGGCCTTGGGCGGTGTTGCTGGTTGTGCTGGTGGTCGGTGCCTTCGCCGGTACCTGGTTTCGGCGGGTGCGGCGCTGACCGGGTCGGGCACACCGAACGGTGTGCTGGCTATCTGATCCAGCCGCGTCGTCGGCCCCACAAGTCGCGCGCCAAGACGAACAGCACGACTGCGGCAAACGTGATCAGGAACCAGTCCTCGACGTGGCCGACGTGGTTGCCCCGCAGCATCGCCAGCAGGAAGCCGAAGATGCACAGGCCGACGATGTGCCAGGTGCGGTGATCGATCCGGCTCCACCCCCACGCTGCAGATGGAACCTCGGCGGTGTCGACCTCATGTTGCGAGCCGGCGAAGTGCTCCACCTCGGTACTTGCCACGGCGATTCCTCCGGTTGGACTGACGTCGAACTCCCACTGCCCGAACATTCTGGCACATGCTCAGTCGCTCTCGGGCGGGTCGGCGGCCTCCGCGGACGATTACGCCGGAGGCATTAGCACGCTGTCAATCATGTACACCGTCGCGTTGGCGGTAGACACCCCACCACAGACGACGTCGGCGTTACCGACCTTGAGGCTGTTACCCTGACCGGTCACCGTCACGCTGGCGCCCTGGAGGGTCTGACGGGTGCCGACGACGTTGGCCGGGCTGGTTTGGCCGGCCACTACGTGGTAGGTCAGGATGCTGGTCAGCAGTGACGAGTTGGTCTTGAGCTCGTCGATCGTGGATGCCGGCAGCTTGCTAAATGCCGCGTTGGTCGGTGCGAACACCGTGTACTGACCGCTGTTGAGGGTGTCCACCAGGTTTACTTGCGGATTGAGCTGGCCCGACAGTGCAGCCGTCAGCGTTGTCAACTCCGGATTGTTCGAGGCCGCCACCGCGACCGGGTCCTGCGACATTCCCTGCACCGAGGCCGGCCCAGTGGGATTGGCTGCCGCGTATTCCGCGCAGCCCGGGCCCACCAGATCGCCTGCGGCCGCCGGCGGTGAGACAGCCACCGCCAGAGCCGCCAGGCCGGCCGCCGCGAAACTGGTTGCCGCAATTGTGTTCTTTACCTTCATGCCGTTCACTCCTTCGCTGCCGGAGACGGCGGCTTGTGCCGTCTCGCTACCCCCGACATGATTTCTTCGGAGCCGTCCGGGTCTTGGATGGATATTCATCCGTAGGTGAAGGAAAAAACCTGTAGCCCCTTGCTGGGCCGCACCTCAAGTGTTTCGGACGCCAGCCGATCGCCGGCGACCACCTGATGGGTGGTCGGCGGCCCGCTGATCGGTAGTGTGGCTGGCTTTCCGTCCCTCACGACCGTGAGGGTGCCGGTGCCACCGACAACGATGTAGACGTCTTTGGCGTGGTAATTCAATTTGATAGCGGCGTCGTTGCCGTCGGACGTGGCACCCTGATAGTCCAGCGCCCACCGGCCGCGCAGTGCAAAGCTGTTGGCTGCCAAACTGGGCGGGTAGTCAAACACGGCCGACCCTTCGTCATATGCGCCGCCGCCGCCGTAGTTGACCACCTTGCCGACTCCGAAGTACGTCTCGGGAGTAAGTGCGGCCCGCGGGGTAAGGTCGGGCGTGGTGGTGCTGCTGGGCTGGGGGAGTTTGACGCCGGGCTTGGCATCGTTGAGCAACTGCCTGACCAACGTCTCGGTGACGTTGTAATCGCCTTCTCCGAACTTGATGTGCCGCACCGTCCCGGTAGCGTCGATCAGATACTCGGCGGGCCAATAGCGATTCCGGTAGTTGGTCCAAGTGGCGTAGTTGTTGTCGAGCGCAATCGGATAGCTGATGCCCAGATTGGCCGCGCCTTTGGCGACGTTGCCCGGGACCTTCTCGAAAGCGTACTCGGGGGTGTGCACGCCGATGACCGCCAAACCACTGTCTTTGTAGGCCTGATACCAACCGACGACGTGGGGGATGGCCCGTTGGCAGTTAATGCAGGAGTAGGCCCAAAAGTCAATCAGCACCACCTTGCCACGCAATGATTTCAGGTCGATCGGCTTGTTGCCGGGCGTGTTGAGCCAGCCGGTGATGCCTTTGAGATCTGGTGCAGTGCCGCAGCTTTCGAGTTGTGCGGCCCCGTCGCTGCAATTCGACAGCTGTGCGTTCTGGGCGTTGACGATGCCGCCAAGGTTCAGTTGTTCCCGTATCTCCGTGCCGGTGCTGATCTGCTGCTGCAGCGATGCGGTGTAGTCAGGAATAGCCCGCTGCAGCGCGGCCGGCAGATCGAACACCAACGCCACCGCCAGCAGGATCGTCACGGAACCGGTGGCGATCCTGATCTCACGCTGGCGGCGCCGAAAAGCGCCCACCCGCTCAGCTATCCGTTGGCCGGCGAGGGCGAAGAACAACAACGGCAACGCGGCTCCGAGTGCGAATGTCGCGGTGAGCACGACGGTTCCCAACCCGATGGTGGCAGTAGCCCCGGCCACGACGATCGCAGCTAGAATCGGGCCGGCGCAGGGGACATACAACACGCCCAGGGCTAGACCCAGCCCGAAACCGTTGCTGCGAGTGACGATTTGCTTCTGCGGAATACGGGAGAACGGTTTTTCCAGAAGTTGTTCAAACCGCGGGAAAATGAGGCCGGCGCCGATTGCCACCAAGGCGACCAGTGCGGCCCAGCGGATGGCGTCCTGCGGTAGATGCAGCACTGACAGCAATGCCGAGCCGAGCAGGGTGACCATGCCGAAACTGAGCACCAGACCACCGATCACCCGGTAGGGCCGCAATGTCGCTGATAGCGCACGTTTGCGCCGGACTGCCACGGCGCCTTCGGGTTTCGCCACCTGCGCTGCATCGACGCTCTGCGCGCCGGAGAAGAAGATTACTGGCAGGACCGGCAGAATGCATGGTGATATTCCGGTGATGAGGCCGCCGAGGAAGCCGACTAGTGCGAGGGTCAACACATCGGTTATTCGTTGCCGTTTAGGTCTTGGATCTGCCGGGACGGCAACGAGTTGGCAGGACCGCTCACGCGAGCGCTGTTAACAGAGTCGGTTCACGTCGAACTCGCCACCCGTCAGATGCGAATGATAGCCACATCGGCCACACCATCGACGGCGTCGAAGTCGCCGTCGTGGGTCACGACCGGCACCCCTTGCGACGTGGCAACGGCAGCGGCCCTCACCGGACGGGACCGAGATCGTCGGTGGTGTCGCCAGTGAGCGTTGCGAGGTCGCGGGTGCAATCCCGCATCTGCTTGCGTATGCCGAAGCCGCCGCAGCAGCTCGTCTCGACTCAACCATCGGCGCCGTGCGGGCTGCCTGCGGTCAGCAGCGCAACGGGTTTGCCGTTGGCAGTGATGGTGATGTCTTCGCCGGCCTGCACGCGCCGTAGCAGCCCGGCGGTGTTGTTGCGCAGTTCGCGAGACGCGACTTCAGCAGGCATGCTGCGGGGATCGGCTTGCGCTGGGCGCGGTGTCACCGTCATGCGCTTGGGATATCACGTGATCTATCGGCACGAAGCCGCCGGATGAGCGAGGCAAACCGCCTACACGGGCTGCCTCGCCTTGACCGCGCCGAACGTTACTGTGCCGGGGGCATCAGCACCGTATCGATCATGTACACCGTCGCGTTGGCGGTGTGAACTCCGCCACATACCAAACCGGCGTTGTTGACCATGAGGTCGTCGCGGGCGCCTATCACCGTCAGGTCGGCACCTTGCAGGGTCTGATGGGTGCCGTCGATCCTGCTCGGACTCGCCTGGCCGGCTATCACGTGGTAGGTCAGGATGCTGCTGAGCAGCTTGGCGTCAGTCTTGAGTTGATCGATAGTGGCCGCCGGCAGCTTGTCGAATGCGGCGTTGGTGGGGGCGAAAACGGTGTACTCGCCGCCGTTGAGGGTGTCGACCAGATTCACATCCGGGTTCAGCTTGCCCGACAGAGCCGAGGTCAGGGTACTGAGCATCGGGTTGTTGGAAGCCGCGGTAGCGACCGGGTCTTGCGCCATTCCGGCCACCGATCCGGGACCGGTGGGATTTTGCGCCGCGTATTGCGCGCACCCACGACCAATCAGGTCCGCTGCGGGGTCAGCCATTGCCGCCGTGGTAACGGGCGCCGCCGGGCTGGTCGCCGGTTTCGGGCTGGTGTCTTGCGACACGGGTTTGGTGCTCGAACAACCCGCTAAGAACGCAATCGCGATGGCTGCGAGGCTCGCTGCTGCGACCGGTTTGGCCTGAACGTTGATCATCGCTTCGATTCCTTTGCTTCTGCGGCGGCGTTGAACGCCGTCCTCCTGGGTGGACACCAGTGATTCGGAGTGGGGCCGGTTATAGATGGGTCTGACCGTCCAACGGATGACGCCAGCGCAGTCGACGGAAACGGGCAAAGCCGCGGTCGGCGCTCAACCAGGTTGCGTTGTTCTCTAGCGCGTAGGCGGCCAGGTGCGCGTCCGCAATGTCGTTGCCGTTCGCATCAACATCGGACGCTAACTGCCGAAAGGCCATCCAGTGGCGCTCGCCAGGCCGAAGTCGCATGGCTGCGGGTGCCGCGAGTAGGGCGTCGACTGCCTGCCATGCGTCCTGTGGGCTCGTCGGCTCGGTGAAGACGCGGCGGTTGGTAACCACCCGGATGAAGCCGGCGAGCACGCTATCTGGTAGACCCAGCGGCTCGTCATCGTTGGCCAGCCGCTCAAGCAAACCCCGATAATCCGTGTGCTCCCGTAGGTCTGCCCGATGCGCGTAAACGAGCACGTTGACATCAACGCACAGCATCGACCGACACGCCGTCGTTCATCGCTTCGGCAAGTGCGGCGTTGGACGATAGATCGACACCGGGCCGCAGGCCGCCCTTACCCGACGGCTGGACTCGATAACGGCCGGCGGCCTGCGGCTTAGGCGGGTTGAGACCACGCCGCACCGCATCTTCAAGAACCGCGGCCACGGTACGCCCGGAACGAGCGGCCTTTGCTTTCACCTCGCGGTACAGCTCGTCATCGATACGGATCGTCGTGCGCACGCATGGCATCTTAGCATCAAGCGCAGGCATCAAAACGATTGCATTCCACGGGGAAGTGTGGCTACCGGTGGACGCGTCGTGATCCGGCGGCGCGGTGACAACGAGGTGGTGGCGCACAATGATGAGGTGACCAACTCGACCGACGGGCGCGCTGACGGCCGGTTGCGGGTGGTGGTGCTGGGCAGTACCGGCTCGATCGGCACCCAGGCGCTTCAGGTCATCGCCGACAATCCGGACCGTTTCGAGGTAGTCGGGCTGGCCGCTGGCGGCGCCCATCTGGACACGTTGCTGCGACAACGTGCGCAGACCGGGGTGACCAATATTGCCGTCGCTGACGAGCACGCGGCGCAGCGGGTCGGCGACATCCCCTACCACGGATCCGACGCCGCCACCCGGCTGGTCGAGCAGACCGAGGCCGACGTCGTCCTCAATGCGCTGGTCGGCGCGTTGGGCCTGCGACCGACGTTGGCCGCGCTCAAGACGGGTGCCCGGCTGGCGCTGGCCAACAAGGAATCGTTGGTCGCCGGTGGTTCGCTGGTGCTGCGGGCGGCGCGGCCCGGTCAGATCGTGCCGGTCGACTCCGAACACTCCGCGCTGGCCCAGTGCCTGCGCGGCGGCACTCCCGACGAGGTCGCCAAGCTGGTGCTGACGGCCTCGGGAGGGCCGTTTCGGGGCTGGTCCGCGGCCGACCTCGAGCATGTCACCCCCGAGCAGGCCGGCGCGCATCCTACGTGGTCGATGGGCCCGATGAACACGCTGAATTCGGCGTCGCTGGTCAACAAGGGACTTGAGGTCATCGAAACCCACCTGCTGTTCGGCATCCCCTACGACCGCATCGATGTCGTGGTGCACCCCCAGTCGATCATCCATTCGATGGTCACCTTCATCGACGGTTCGACGATCGCCCAGGCCAGTCCCCCGGACATGAAGCTACCGATTTCGTTAGCGCTGGGCTGGCCGCGTCGGGTCAGCGGCGCCGCTGCTGCCTGTGATTTCCATACCGCGTCGAGCTGGGAGTTCGAGCCGTTGGACACCGACGTCTTCCCCGCGGTCGAGTTGGCCCGGCAGGCCGGCGTAGCCGGTGGCTGCATGACCGCGGTTTACAATGCGGCGAACGAAGAAGCAGCAGCGGCGTTCCTTGCTGGCCGGATCGGCTTCCCGGCCATCGTCGGCATCATCGCCGACGTGTTGCACGCTGCCGACCAATGGGCCGTCGAACCCGCTACCGTGGATGACGTACTCGACGCGCAGCGCTGGGCCCGCGAGCGAGCGCAGCGCGCGGTATCTGGTATGGCTTCGGTGGCGATCGCAAGCACGGCGAAGCCGGGCGCAGCGGGTCGACACGCATCGACGTTAGAAAGGTCCTGACACCTCGATGATGTTTGTTACCGGCATTGTGCTGTTCGCGCTCGCGATCCTGATTTCGGTGGCCCTGCACGAATGTGGTCACATGTGGGTCGCGCGCCGCACCGGGATGAAGGTACGTCGCTATTTCGTCGGCTTTGGCCCCACGTTGTGGTCGACCCGGCGCGGCGAGACCGAATACGGTGTCAAAGCCGTTCCGCTGGGCGGCTTCTGTGACATCGCCGGCATGACCCCGGTCGAGGAACTCGACCCCGACGAACGTGACCGTGCGATGTACAAGCAGGCCACCTGGAAGCGGGTCGCAGTGTTATTCGCCGGGCCCGGAATGAACCTCGCTATCTGCCTGGTGCTGATCTATGCCATCGCGCTGGTCTGGGGGCTGCCTAACCTGCATCCGCCAACCAGGGCCGTAATCGGCGAAACTGGCTGCGTTGCACAGGAAGTGAGCCAGGGCAAGCTTGAGCAGTGCACCGGGCCCGGTCCGGCGGCGCTGGCCGGAATTCGCTCCGGTGACGTCGTGGTCAAGGTCGGTGACACCCCGGTGTCCAGTTTCGACGAGATGGCCGCCGCGGTGCGCAAGTCACACGGCAGCGTCCCGATCGTTGTCGAGCGTGACGGCACCGCGATTGTTACCTACGTGGACATCGAATCCACCCAACGCTGGATCCCTAACGGGCAGGGCGGTGAGCTCCAGCCGGCAACGGTCGGTGCGATTGGGGTGGGCGCCGCCCGGGTCGGGCCTGTGCGCTACGGCGTGTTCTCCGCCATGCCGGCCACAGTCGCGTTCACCGGCGACCTGACCGTGGAGGTGGGCAAGGCGCTGGCCGCCCTCCCGACCAAGGTAGGTGCGCTGGTGCGGGCGATCGGCGGCGGGCAGCGTGACCCGCAGACGCCGATAAGTGTGGTGGGCGCCAGCATCATCGGCGGCGACACCGTCGAGCATGGGCTGTGGGTGGCGTTCTGGTTCTTCTTGGCCCAGCTGAACCTCATCCTGGCTGCGATCAACCTGCTGCCGTTGCTGCCGTTCGATGGCGGCCATATTGCCGTCGCGGTGTTCGAGAGGATCCGCAACATGGTCCGGTCGGCTCGTGGCAAGGTGGCGGCCGCACCGGTGAATTACCTCAAACTCTTGCCGGCGACCTATGTGGTCTTGGTTCTTGTCGTCGGGTACATGCTCTTGACCGTCACCGCCGACCTGGTCAACCCGATTAGGCTTTTCCAGTAGGTAGAAAGGATTTTCAGTGACTGTTGGCTTGGGCATGCCGCAGCCCCCGGCACCCACGCTCGCTCCCCGGCGCGCCACCCGTCAGCTGATGGTCGGCAACGTCGGCGTGGGCAGTGACCATCCGGTCTCGGTGCAATCGATGTGCACCACCAAAACCCACGACGTCAACTCGACATTGCAACAAATCGCCGAGCTGACCGCGGCCGGATGCGACATCGTGCGGGTGGCCTGCCCGCGCCAGGAGGACGCCGACGCGCTGGCCGAGATCGCCCGGCACAGCCAGATCCCGGTAGTCGCGGACATACATTTCCAGCCGCGCTACATATTCGCCGCCATCGACGCTGGATGTGCCGCGGTGCGGGTCAACCCGGGCAACATCAAGGAGTTTGACGGCCGGGTGGGTGAGGTCGCCAAGGCGGCGGGTGCGGCCGGGATCCCGATCCGGATCGGTGTCAACGCCGGTTCGCTGGACAAACGGTTCATGGAGAAGTATGGCAAAGCCACGCCCGAGGCGCTGGTTGAGTCGGCGCTGTGGGAGGCTTCGCTTTTCGAGGAGCATGGCTTCGGTGACATCAAGATCAGCGTCAAGCACAACGACCCGGTGGTGATGGTCGCCGCCTACGAGCTGCTTGCTGCACAGTGCGACTACCCACTGCACCTCGGTGTCACCGAGGCCGGCCCTGCTTTCCAGGGCACCATCAAGTCCGCGGTTGCCTTCGGCGCGTTGCTGTCGCGGGGGATAGGCGACACCATCCGGGTGTCGTTGTCGGCCCCGCCGGTCGAGGAAGTCAAGGTGGGCAATCAGGTTCTCGAGTCGTTGAACCTGCGGCCGCGTTCGCTCGAGATCGTGTCTTGCCCGTCGTGCGGTCGCGCGCAAGTCGACGTCTACACCCTGGCCAACGAGGTAACCGCCGGCCTGGATGGTCTCGATGTGCCGTTGCGGGTGGCCGTGATGGGGTGTGTCGTCAATGGTCCGGGTGAAGCACGTGAGGCCGACCTGGGCGTGGCGTCCGGCAACGGCAAAGGTCAGATCTTTGTACGGGGCGAAGTGATCAAGACCGTGCCCGAAGCACAGATCGTCGAGACGCTGATCGAGGAGGCGATGCGGCTGGCCGCCGAAATGGGCGAGCAAGATCCGGGCGCGACACCGAGCGGTTCGCCTATTGTGACCGTAAGCTGATAGGGGTCAGCTTTTCATTCAGTGGCCGTCAGTTCCCACCAAAGGGAGTTCGCAGATGTCGGCTCCGCCCATCTCTCGGCTTGTCGGCGAGCGGCAAGTGTCCGTGGTGCGTGACGCCGCCGCCGTGTGGCGGGTACTCGACGACGACCCGATCGAATCGTGCATGGTCGCCGCCCGGGTCGCAGACCATGGCATCGATCCCAATGCGATTGGCGGGGAGCTGTGGACCCGACGCGGCGCGCACGAATCCCTGTGTTTCGCCGGTGCCAACCTCATCCCGCTGCGCGGCGGACCGATCGACCTGAATGCGTTCGCCGACGTGGCGATGAGCACGCCGCGACGGTGTTCGTCACTGGTCGGCAGGGCCGACCTGGTGTTGCCGATGTGGCAGCGGCTCGAGCCGGTGTGGGGTCCGGCGCGGGATGTCCGCGACAACCAACCGCTGATGGCCCTGGCTACTCACCCCAGCTGCGCTATCGACACCGGCGTACGCCAGGTACGGCCCGAGGAACTGGACTCCTACCTGGTGGCCGCCGTCGACATGTTCATCGGCGAAGTCGGCGTCGACCCTCGGCTCGGAGACGGTGGTCGCGGCTATCGTCGCCGGGTGGCCGGCCTCATCGCGGCCGGACGCGCGTGGGCCCGATTCGAGCACGGTCAGGTGATCTTCAAGGCCGAAGTGGGATCGCAATCTCCGGCCGTCGGGCAGATCCAGGGGGTCTGGGTTCATCCGGAGTGGCGCGGTATCGGTCTGGGCACGGCTGGTACCGCAACGTTGGCCGCAGTGATCGTCGGCAGCGGGCGCATCGCCAGCCTGTATGTGAACAGCTTCAACACGGTGGCCCGTGCCGCCTACGCCCGGGTGGGCTTTAAGGAGATCGGCACGTTCGCGACGGTGTTGCTGGACTGAGCGCCGAGCTGCGGGCATATCAGCGCTGACGACGTCCTGTGCACGGCGATGCGGTCTGGCAAGGGTCGGCGCTGCCAGTACCTCTCGATGCCAACAGGATCGTCGGTCTTGAAAGAATGGGTTAGCAATACCGTCCACGCCACGCGCTTGCTGGAATTCCGGTCTCGGCGGCAAAAGCGCTCACGGCCGGGCGGTCGGCCGTCGTTCGCCTCAGCCACTTCCCGGATCTGGCCGAGGATTAGCTTGTTCGTGATTGCCGCCACATCGGGAGCATAGGAATCCTGAGGTTCTGTTCAGGTCTTTTCGGAGCCGCCCGGCCGACCGATCTCAGTCATGGCTGCCGTCGGACGGCAGAGCGCCCGTCGGTGAGTTGCTATCGGCGGTAGATGTCCGCGCGGTGATCGACGCGCAGGATCACTACCGTCGTGTGCTCGTCGTCAATCCGGTACAGCAGGCGGTACGTTCCGCGACGCGCGCTGAACGTGCCGGCCAACTCGCGCCGAAGGGGCTTGCCCACCCGCAGGGGCTCGCGCGACAGATCGCCGAACGCGAATTCGACCACTGCCGCGAGGATTCGCGGTGGCAGCTTGTGGAGGTCTCGACGCGCGGTTGTGGTGAACCGCACGGTGTAAGGCACCGCTCAGTGGGGGCGTCGCGGGACGCCGAATTCGGCGCGGATCTCGTCTTCGCCGTAGGTGCGGCCGGAGGCAATGTCGGCGTCGGCTTCAGCGATCGACTCCCTGATTCCGGGTTGCGCCAGCCAGTACAGCGTCTCCTGCAACGATTCCCACTCGTCGGCGCCGACCAGAACGGCTGCGGGTGCACCGTTCTTGGTGATGGTGATCTGGTCCTGTGTCGACGAGACCGCGTCGACGAACTCATTGAGCTTGCCCTTGATCTTCGAAATCGGCAGTATCCGCATACCGCCATACTAGGCCGTTATACAGGTCCTGCTCAGCCCTAAATTAGGGCTCACCTTCCAGTGGTTTCGCACTTTGTGCGCGGCGTCTCAGGTTTGCTGGTGCTTGCGGTCGGCGCCTTGCTCGATTGAGCGGTCGCGAGCGTAACGTGGTTGCGATTTCTGGCCACGATTTTCGCGGTGGTGTTCCATTCGCGACCTAGTCTCGGCGTAACGGTTCGGTCTCGGTGTGTCGCGGCCGGTGTCTCCGTCACAGTTCTTAACATCAGCAACGATGGTAACTAAAACAACATTAGCCTCAGCCACCTCAGGTTTGCTGCTGCTTGCGGTCGTCGCCATGTCGGGCTGCACCCCGCGTCCCCAAGGGCCCGGTCCGGCGGCCGAAAAGTTCTTCGCCGCGCTGGCCATCGGTGACACCGCCTCCGCCGCCCAGCTCAGCGACAACCCCAACGAGGCGCGCGAAGCGCTGAACGCGGCCTGGGCGGGGCTGCAGGCCACCCACCTGGATGCGCAGGTTCTCAGCGCCAAGTACGCCGAGGACACCGGTACGGTCGCTTATCGCTTCAGCTGGCATCTGCCCAAGGACCGAATCTGGACCTATGACGGCCAGCTGAAGATGGCCCGCGACGAAGGGCGTTGGCACGTTCGCTGGACCACCAGCGGGTTGCATCCCAAGCTAGGCGAACATCAAACGTTCGCGCTACGAGCCGACCCGCCGCGGCGCGCCTCGGTGAACGAAGTCGGCGGCACCGATGTGCTGGTGCCGGGCTATCTGTATCACTACTCGCTGGACGCCGGCCAGGCCGGCCGCGAGCTCTTCGGCACGGCACACGCGGTGGTGGGCGCGCTGCACCCCTTCGACGACACGCTCAATGATCCGCAGCTGCTGGCCGAACAGGCCAGCTCGTCGACCCAGCCGTTGGACCTGGTCACGTTGCACGCCGACGACAGCAACCGGGTGGCCGCGGCGATCGGGCAGCTGCCTGGCGTGGTGATCACACCGCAGGCCGAGCTGCTCCCGACCGACGAGCACTTCGCGCCGGCGGTCCTCAACGATGTCAAGAAGGCCGTCGTCGATGAACTCGACGGCAAGGCGGGTTGGCGGGTGGTGAGCGTCAACCAAAATGGCGTCGACGTCTCGGTGCTGCACGAGGTCGCCCCATCACCTGCGTCGTCGGTTTCGATCACGTTGGATCGGGTCGTGCAAAACGCCGCGCAACACGCGGTGAACACCCGGGGCGGCAAGGCGATGATCGTCGTGATCAAGCCGTCGACCGGCGAGATCCTGGCGATCGCGCAGAACGCCGGGGCCGATGCGGACGGTCCGGTCGCGACCACCGGTCTATATCCACCCGGGTCGACATTCAAGATGATCACCGCCGGTGCGGCCGTCGAGCGTAACCTGGCTACCCCTGAGACGCTGCTGGGTTGCCCCGGGGAGATCGACATCGGGCATCGCACCATTCCCAACTACGGTGGCTTTGATCTGGGCGTGGTGCCGATGTCACGCGCGTTTGCCAGTTCCTGCAACACCACCTTCGCCGAGCTGAGCAGCAGGCTGCCTCCCCGCGGTCTGACTCAGGCGGCCCGGCGGTACGGGATCGGGCTTGACTACCAGGTGGACGGCATCACCACGGTGACCGGTTCGGTGCCGCCGACGGTGGACCTGGCCGAACGCACCGAGGACGGTTTCGGCCAGGGCAAGGTGCTGGCCAGCCCGTTCGGCATGGCCTTGGTGGCGGCGACGGTAGCCGCCGGGAAGACCCCGGTTCCACAGCTGATCGCCGGCCGGCCGACGGCCGTCGAAGGCGATGCCACACCGATCAGCCAGAAGATGATCGACGCGCTGCGGCCCATGATGCGGTTGGTGGTGACCAATGGCACCGCCAAGGAGATCGCTGGCTGTGGCGAGGTGTTCGGTAAGACTGGCGAAGCCGAATTCCCGGGCGGATCGCATTCCTGGTTCGCCGGGTACCGTGGCGATCTGGCATTTGCGTCGCTGATCGTCGGGGGCGGTAGCTCGGAATACGCGGTGCGGATGACCAAGGTGATGTTCGAATCGCTGCCGCCGGGGTACCTGGCGTAGCGCGGCTCGCCCCTCCTCGTTTGTACGACGACACGCCGTTAGGGCCGTACAACTGCGGACGCTCGCGCCCACACGGACGCGTCATGATCGGAATGCGCTGGCCAGTGTGTGGTCGAACGTCTTGATCCGCGTGACACCGCGACGCTGGCAGCATGCCAGGTGTAGCAGATCGCGCGCGCCCAGACCGGGGTGGCGGTGGTGCAGGGTTCGCGCATGCGCGACGTCGGCCGCCTCGACGGGCCAGATTTCCGTCAGCGCCCGCACCAAGGTCAATGCTGAGTCCAGCGTCGAGTTCCGCCCGACGGGCACATACGCGTTCAGCAATTCCTGCATGACCTCGGCTGACGTGACAAGGCGGTCTTGGTGTTCGAGGCTGTGCTCGAGGAACTCACGGGCGGGCATCCGCAATGGGTGATCGCGACCGACCGCATACATGAAGACGTTGGTATCGACGAAGATCATGGCGCCGGCAGGCCGCGACGGCGCGATTCAGCCATCACCTGCAGATGCGCCTGCCAATCAGGTTCTGCCCCTGTCTCGTCGGGCCGTGACGCAAAGAACTCGCGCAATTCCTGGGCGGTGCGCAGGGGACGTTGTCGCTGTGCCTCGAGCTGCCTGAGCCCCGCTTGACGCAGCCAGTTACTGAGGGACATCTGCTGGGCTGCGGCTTGCTGCCGGAACGCCTCCCGCTCTTCGTCGGAAAGGATTACCTAAACTGCTAGGTTTTCGGCGGCCTTTCAACAGCGGTAAGTTGCGGGGGGTAGGCGAAGTTCGCCGTTGAAGCCGTGCCAGAACTCTCGGGAATGGGCCATGACGGAGACCGGTGGGGACATGGTGGCGTTGCGGGTCTCGGACGCCGACCGCAACGGCACAATGCGACGACTGCACAACGCCGTGGCGCTCGGGCTTATCAACATCGACGAGTTCGAGCAGCGCTCGTCACGGGTTTCCTTCGCGCGTACGCGAAGCGAGCTGGATGGGCTGGTCGGTGACCTGCCCAGGCCTGGCGCGATCGTCACGTCCGCGGCCGACCGGGTGGAGCTGCGCGGCTGGGCCGGCTCCCTGAAACGCCACGGCGAATGGATCGTGCCCACCCGGCTGGCGCTGGTGCGTCGGCTGGGGTCAATCGAACTCGACCTCGTCAAGGCCCGTTTCGCGGGGCCGGTGGTGGTGATCGAACTCGATATGATGTTCGGCTCACTTGAGGTCCGGCTGCCCAACGGCGCCAGTGCGTCGATCGACGACGTCGAGGTCTATGTGGGTAGCGCGAGCGACCGCCGCAAGGACGCACCGGCGGAAGGAACACCGCATGTCGTGTTGACCGGTCGGATGGTGTGCGGGTCGGTGGTCATCAAGGGACCGCGGCGCGCACTGCTGCGCCGACACCGGGGCTGATAGCCGGGCGCGGCCAAAATTTGCCCGGCTAAGCTAGCGGGATGCCTAGTCGTACCGCGCTCTCCCCCGGCGTGCTGTCCCCGACACGGCCGGTGCCCAACTGGATCGCGCGCCCCGAATACGTCGGCAAACCGGCCGCCCAAGAGGGCAGCGAGCCGTGGGTGCAGACACCTGAGGTCATCGAGAAGATGCGCGTGGCAGGCCGGATCGCCGCAGGTGCGTTGGCCGAGGCGGGCAAGGCGGTCGCGCCCGGGGTAACCACCGACGAACTCGACCGGATCGCGCACGAATACCTGGTCGACAACGGCGCCTACCCATCAACGCTGGGCTACAAGGGATTCCCGAAGTCGTGCTGCACGTCCCTCAACGAGGTCATCTGCCATGGAATCCCCGACTCGACGGTGATCACCGACGGCGACATCGTCAACATCGACGTCACCGCCTACATCGGTGGGGTGCACGGTGACACCAACGCGACGTTTCCGGCCGGCGATGTCGCAGACGAACACCGGTTGCTCGTTGACCGGACCCGCGAAGCGACCATGCGTGCGATCAACACCGTCAAGCCCGGGCGGGCGTTGTCCGTTATCGGTCGTGTCATCGAGTCGTATGCAAATCGGTTCGGGTACAACGTGGTTCGAGACTTCACTGGTCATGGCATCGGCACGACGTTCCACAACGGGCTGGTCGTCTTGCACTACGACCAGCCCGCTGTCGAGACCATCATGCAGCCGGGGATGACCTTCACCATCGAGCCGATGATCAACTTGGGCGCACTGGACTACGAAATCTGGGACGACGGTTGGACGGTGGTCACCAAGGACCGCAAGTGGACCGCACAGTTCGAACACACCCTGCTGGTTACCGATACCGGCGTCGAGATCCTGACCTGTCTGTAGCGCGAGTAGACGCAAAAGAACATGATGGGCACCAGCGCCCATCATGTTCTTTTGCGTCTACTCGCCGGCTCCGGCGGTTCGCGGTGCCCGCGACAGCCAGCATGTGGGCCCGGAGCCTATAGATGGTTGACTAGCGGCCATGGTGTGGGAGGAAGTGCGGTGACCGGCCCCGGTTCGCCGCCGTTGGCGTGGACCGAGTTGGAACGATTGGTCGCGGCCGGTGACGTCGACACCGTCATCGTCGCGTTCACCGACATGCAGGGCCGGCTGGCCGGCAAACGGATATCGGGCCGGCATTTCGTCGACGACATAGCCACCCGCGGCGTCGAGTGCTGCAGTTATCTGCTGGCCGTGGACGTCGACCTGAACACGGTGCCCGGCTATGCGATGGCCAGTTGGGACACCGGCTACGGCGATATGGTGATGACGCCGGACTTGTCCACTCTGCGGCTGATTCCTTGGCTACCGGGAACGGCGCTGGTGATCGCCGACCTGGTCTGGGCCGACGGCAGCGAGGTCGCCGTCTCGCCGCGCAGCATTCTGCGCCGTCAGCTCGATCGGCTCAAGGCGCGCGGACTGGTCGCCGATGTGGCCACCGAGCTGGAGTTCATCGTGTTCGACCAGCCGTATCGCCAGGCATGGGCCAGCGGGTATCGCGGGCTGACCCCGGCCAGCGACTACAACATCGACTACGCGATATTGGCATCCTCGCGGATGGAGCCGTTGCTGCGCGACATCCGGTTGGGTATGGCCGGTGCGGGTCTGCGATTCGAGGCGGTCAAAGGCGAATGCAACATGGGCCAGCAGGAGATCGGGTTTCGTTACGACGAGGCGCTGGTCACCTGCGACAACCATGCGATCTACAAGAACGGCGCCAAGGAAATCGCCGACCAGCACGGCAAGAGCCTAACGTTCATGGCGAAATACGATGAACGCGAAGGTAATAGCTGTCACATCCATGTCTCGCTGCGTGGCACGGATGGCTCCGCGGTGTTTGCCGACAGTAACGGGCCGCACGGCATGTCGTCGATGTTCCGCAGCTTCGTCGCCGGCCAGTTGGCCACGTTGCGCGAATTCACGCTATGCTATGCGCCGACCATTAACTCCTACAAGCGATTTGCCGATAGCAGTTTCGCGCCGACGGCGCTGGCTTGGGGGCTGGACAATCGCACCTGCGCCCTGCGGGTGGTTGGCCACGGGCAAAACATCCGGGTCGAATGCCGGGTTCCCGGCGGTGATGTCAACCAGTACCTGGCGGTGGCGGCTCTCATTGCTGGAGGGTTGTACGGTATCGAGCGGGGCCTTCAGCTGCCCGAGCCCTGTGTCGGCAACGCCTACCAAGCCGCCGATGTCGAACGGCTGCCGGTTACGCTGGCCGACGCCGCGGTGCTGTTCGAGGATTCTGCGCTAGTGCGCGAGGCGTTCGGCGAGGATGTTGTCGCGCACTACCTGAACAACGCGCGTGTGGAGCTGGCGGCGTTCAACGCGGCGGTCACCGATTGGGAGAGGATACGTGGATTTGAGCGCCTCTAGGTCCGATGGTGGCGACCCGCTGCGCCCGGCTTCGCCGCGCTTGCGATCGCCTGTGTCCGATGGTGGCGACCCGCTGCGCCCGGCTTCGCCGCGCTTGCGATCGCCACTGGGCGCGAGTCGCCCGGTGGTTGGCCTGACGGCTTATCTGGAGCAGGTGCGCACCGGGGTTTGGGATATTCCTGCGGGTTATCTGCCCGCCGATTACTTCGAAGGCATCACCATGGCCGGGGGTGTTGCGGTACTGCTGCCGCCGCAGCCGGTCGACCCCGAGAGCGTCGGCTGCGTGCTGGACAGCCTGCACGCTCTGGTGATCACCGGGGGCTACGACCTGGACCCGGCAGCTTATGGCCAGGAGCCGCATCCGGCCACCGATCACCCTCGCCCGGGCCGCGACGCTTGGGAGTTCGCGCTATTGCGGGGCGCGCTTCAGCGGGGGATGCCCGTGTTGGGCATCTGTCGCGGCACCCAGGTGCTCAACGTCGCGCTCGGCGGCACGCTGCACCAGCACCTGCCCGACATCCTTGGCCATAGCGGGCATCGGGCGGGCAACGGGGTCTTCACCAGGTTGCCGGTCCACACCGCATCGGGCACCCGGTTGGCCGAGCTGATCGGCGAATCCGCCGACGTGCCGTGCTACCACCACCAAGCCATCGACCAGGTGGGCGAGGGCCTGGTGGTCAGTGCGGTGGATGTCGACGGGGTAATCGAGGCGCTGGAGCTACCTGGGGACACGTTCGTACTAGCGGTGCAGTGGCATCCGGAGAAGTCGTTGGACGATCTGCGGCTGTTTAAGGCGTTGGTGGACGCCGCCGGCGGATACGCGGGCCGGCAGAGCCAAGCGGAGCCACGATGAGTACCACGCAACTGATCAATCCCGCCACCGAGGAAGTGCTGGCCTCAGTTGACCACACCGACGCCAACGCCGTGGACGACGCCGTGCAACGCGCGCGAGCAGCGCAGCGGCGCTGGGCACGGTTGGCACCGGCGCAGCGGGCGGCCGGCCTGCGCGCATTCGCGGCAGCCGTGCAAGCCCACCTCGACGAACTGGCCGCGCTCGAGGTAGCCAATTCCGGACATCCGATCGTGTCGGCCGAGTGGGAAGCCGGCCACGTGCGTGACGTGTTGGCGTTCTATGCCGCCAGCCCGGAACGGTTGTCCGGCAGGCAGATTCCCGTTGCCGGCGGGGTGGACGTCACTTTCAACGAACCGATGGGCGTGGTCGGTGTGATCACGCCATGGAATTTCCCGATGGTGATCGCGTCCTGGGCCATCGCGCCGGCGCTGGCCGCCGGCAACGCGGTGCTGGTCAAACCCGCCGAACTGACGCCGCTGACCACGATGCGGCTCGGTGAGCTGGCCGTCGAGGCGGGGCTGGACGAAGACCTGCTGCAGGTGTTGCCGGGAAAGGGCACGGTGGTCGGGGAGCGGTTCGTCACCCACCCCGACATTCGCAAGATCGTGTTCACCGGGTCCACCGAAGTCGGCAAGCGGGTCATGGCCGGTGCCGCGGCTCAAGTCAAACGAGTGACGTTGGAACTGGGTGGCAAGAGCGCCAACATCGTCTTCCACGACTGCGACCTGGAGCGCGCCGCGGCGACCGCGCCGGCCGGGGTCTTCGACAACGCTGGGCAGGATTGCTGTGCCCGAAGTCGAATCCTGGTGCAGCGCAGCGTTTACGACCGGTTTATGGAGCTGCTCGAGCCGGCGGTACACAGCATTGTCGTCGGGGACCCCGGATCACGCGCCACCGAGATGGGTCCGCTGGTATCGCGCGCACACCGTGACAAGGTCGCCGGTTATGTGCTCGACGACGCTCCGGTGGCGTTTCGGGGTACGGCTCCGGCTGGGCGCGGATTTTGGTTTCCACCAACCGTTCTCACACCCAAACGCGGCGACCGCACCGTCACCGACGAAATCTTCGGGCCGGTGGTTGTAGTGCTGACGTTCGACGACGAGGCCGACGCTATCAGCCTGGCCAACGACACCGCGTACGGGCTGTCCGGATCGATCTGGACCGATGACCTGTCCCGCGCGCTGCGGGTGGCGCGGGCGGTCGAATCCGGCAACCTGTCGGTAAACTCGCACTCGTCGGTGCGCTTCAACACCCCGTTTGGCGGTTTCAAGCAGTCCGGTGTGGGCCGCGAGCTAGGGCCGGACGCTCCGCTGCAGTTCACCGAAACCAAAAATGTGTTCATCGCCGTCGGGGAGGAGATGTGATGGACCTCAGCCAACGGCTGGCCGGCCGGGTGGCGGTGATCACAGGCGGTGGCAGCGGTATTGGCCTGGCTGCCGGCCGTCGGATGCGGGCGGAAGGCGCCACGATCGTGGTCGGCGACGTCGACGTCGAGGCCGGTGGTGCGGCCGCTGACGAACTATCAGGCTTGTTTGTGCCAACCGACGTTTGCGATGAGGACGCCGTCAACGGGCTGTTCGACGGAGCAGCCGAAACCTACGGCCGCATAGATATTGCGTTCAACAACGCCGGCATCTCACCACCCGAGGACAATCTGATCGAAAACACCGAGCTCGCGGCGTGGCAACGGGTACAAGACGTCAACCTGAAGTCGGTGTACTTGTGCTGCCGGGCGGCCCTGCGCCACATGGTGCTTGCTGGGAAAGGCTCCATCGTCAACACGGCGTCCTTCGTTGCGGTGATGGGTTCGGCAACGTCGCAGATCTCCTACACCGCCTCCAAGGGTGGAGTGCTGGCTATGTCACGGGAACTGGGCGTGCAATTCGCTCGGCAGGGCATCCGGGTCAACGCGTTGTGCCCGGGGCCGGTGAACACCCCACTGCTGCAAGAGCTTTTCGCCAAGAACCCGGAACGGGCCGCTCGCCGCATGGTGCATGTGCCGCTGGGCCGGTTCGCCGAGCCCGACGAAATTGCTGCTGCGGTAGCGTTTTTAGCCAGCGACGACGCATCATTCATCACCGCTTCGACGTTCCTGGTCGACGGTGGGATCAGCTCGGCCTATGTCACTCCGCTGTGATCGCGCCCCGAGTGTGAACTGCGCAACGGGTTAGCGTGTCGCGTAGTGCATTTCACAGTCGGATTGCTGTCAGGCCCGGAAGACGATCAACGTTGTCCATTTCGGCTGCGGTGGCCTCACCGTGAAAGCCGATGAGACGAGCCGTTTCCGGCGGCTCATGACCAGGACCCCATGCCGGCTCCGGTGCGCGTGCTGGTCGGCAGGATCGTCGCGGCTGCGTTGACCTCGCGGACATGCGCGATATACGCGTCCACGTCGGCGTCCAGAAAGGGCACCAAGTCGATCTTGTCGAGCAGCACTACATCCCTCGAGCGGAACGTCGCCGGGTACATCAGCGGCTTGTCCTTGCCCTCGGTGACCGAGGAGACCATCGCCTTGGCGCTTACCGACGTCGAACTCCGTCGGGCGCACCAGCTAGGGCGCGGTTGACCATAGGTGCGTCGAGGTGGCATTCGGCGCAAAAGCCATGCTGGTTGTTCAGCAGCGACACCTGGGTGCCGCGGCCATTGGCCGCATCCAGGTCGGTGGTGATGTCGCCTTCGATAACGCCGATTGCGAATTGGTCGGCGTGCTCGTCGAGCGCGGCGCCCAGCACGGTCGTCTTCCCCGACCCCGGTGAGCTCATCAGGTCCAGCGCGCGGATCCCGTTGTTCTCAAACGCCGCCCGGTTGACGTTCGCGCGGACATCGTTCTCGGCGAAGATCTTTTCCAACACGTCGACCGCTCGCTTGGCTACCGTCTCGATTCCGGCGGCACCGCCCTAGGGTTGATCGCCCGAGGTCAAGTTGTGCGGTCGGGCGCCGGGGTCCACCGCTCTTCAACGCGGCCGTAGTGCCAGACCAGCAGGGCAATGGCCCAGGTGAGCGCGAACATCGCGACGACGACGAAGCCGACGGTGTTGAGGTCGAGGCCGCCAAGCCAGTCCCAGAACGGGCCCTGCCAACCCAACTGGTTGGCGATCAGGCCCAGCAGCTCAACGCTGCCAATCAACAGTGCGACTGCCACCGACAGTCCGGTGACGGTGATGTTGTAGTAGATCTTGCGCACGGGGCTGGAGAAGGCCCAGCCGTACGCGAAATTCATGAACGAACCGTCGATGGTGTCCAGCAGACACATGCCGGCGGCGAACAAGACGGGCAGGCACAGGATGGCATACCAGGGCAGGCCGGCCGCGGCACTGGTTCCCGCCAGCACCAACAGCGCGATCTCGGTGGCGGTGTCGAACCCGAGACCGAACAAAAATCCGACCGGGTACATATGCCAGGACTTGGTGAGTGACTTGGTGAAGCGGCCGAGGAACCGGATGAGCAGTCCGCGGTTGTCCAACTGCTGTTCGAGTTCGGCTTCGTCGTAGTCGCCGCGGCGCAGGTGGGCGAAGACACGCACGATGCCGACCAGGACGATGACGTTGAGGATGCCGATCAAATACAGGAACGCGCCGGAAATGCTGGTACCGATCAAGCCTGTGTAGTGATGCAGCGTCGAGGAGTCGTTCTCGACCGGTCCGACGATAGCCTTGAGTCCGGTCACCAGCATTACCGCCAGCCCGAAGACCACCGTGGAGTGGCCCAGTGAAAAGAAGAACCCGACGGCAAGGGGTCGGTGTCCGTCGCTCATCAGCTTGCGGGTGGTGTTGTCGATGGCGGCGATGTGGTCGGCGTCGAACGCGTGCCGTAAGCCCAGCGTGTACGCCGTCAGCCCGACGCCGATGCCGAATGTCTTGCCGCCCAAGCTGAGCCGCGCGGGCTCCACCAAGAGCGTCACGGTGAGCCAGCCAACCAGATGCAAGGCGACGATCACCGCGAACATCAGGCCCAGACGCCACCATTCTGCTGCTGTCAGAGCGCGGTTCATTTTGGCCGACCGCGACCTCTGCCTGTCGAGCTGGCTGCTGGCCATGTCGGTCCTTCCAGCACGGGGCAGAACGCGATGTCCCGACTGTAGGTAAGGCGCTGACGGGATGCAAATCGCTTGCCGGACGACGGCTCGCCGTTGCGGTCAACGCAGGCCAAGCAGCGCGTTTTCCACCACCTCCGGCAGCGCCGGATGAATCCAGTACTGGCCGCGGGCCATTTCGGCGGCGGTCAGCCCAAAGCTCATCGCCTGGATCAACGGTTGGATGAGCGAGGATGCCTGGTAACCCATGATGTGTGCGCCCAGTAAGCGCCCAGAGCCGCGCTCGGCGATGAGCTTGACGATTCCACTGGTGTCCTCCATCGCCCAGCCGTACGCGACGTCACCATAGTCCTGTATCTTGACCGAAATATCGAGTCCCTTTGCCACAGCTTGGTTTTCAGTGAGTCCGACGGCAGCGATCTGAGGATCGGTGAATACCGCAGCCGGTACGTATCGGTGGTCGGTGACGATCATCGACTGGGTGTCCTCCCAGTCGCAGAGCAGATTGTGCTGCACGACGCGGGCCTCGTGGTTGGCGACATGCTTGAGCAAGTACGGCGACGAGACATCGCCCAGCGCAAAAACCCCACGCGCCGAAGTCCGTTGGTACTCGTCGACTATCACCCGGCCGTCCTCGACATCGACACCGGCCTGCTCGGCATCCAGCAGGTCGGCGTTGGACACCCGGCCTGTCGCTACCAACAGTAGGTCGGCGTTGATGGTGCAACCATCGTCTAGCCGCAGCGCGACGCCCGAGCCGCGCTGCTGGCCGTCCACAACGTTGCGATGGGTGCGCAGCTCCCATTTGGTCGATGCGATGCGGGTGAACCGTTCGCAGATGGTGTCGTCACAATGCCGTAGTAAGCAGCTGCCCCGGATCACCAGGGTGACCCGTACGCCCAGAGCGGAAAACACATGTGCGAATTCCGCTGCAATGAAGCCGCTTCCGACGATCACGATGTGCTCCGGCAACTCGGCGATCCGCATGACGGTATCGCTGGTGTGATAGTCGACGCCGGACGCGAGGATGGCCGGCGGAATCACCGGCCGCGATCCGGCGGCTATCACCACCTGCTCGGCGGTGAACTCTTCACCCGCGTCAGTGCGCAACAGGTAGCGGCCATCGGCCTGAACCGGCCCGAAACGGGTGTGTGTGCGGTACACGTCGATGTTGGGCGCACACCTTCGATAGTCCTCGCCGCTCAGCGCGATCGGATCGATGCGCCCGAAGACGCGCGAGACGACGTCGTCCCATCGCACCCGGTCGATGTGCGCGTCGATACCGTAACGCGACGCGCCTCGGATGGTCTTGGCCACCTCGGCGGCGTAGACGAACATTTTTGTGGGGATGCACCCGACATTGAGGCAGGTGCCGCCGAAGGTGCCCTGCTCGCAGATCGCCGCCCGCTTGCTGGCATAGCGTTCGTCGAGAATGCTGTTGCCCGAACCGGTTCCGATGATCGCGATGTCGTACGTTTCCATTTGTAGGGGCCATCACCCTTTCCCCGACGATGCCGAAGCGTCGGTGTCGTTGTGTGTGCCGAGGTAGTCGTCCAACCAGAGATCCAGTCGGCGATAAGCCATCTGGCGCGGTTGCGGCAGCGACAAGAACACATCGTGTTTGGCGTCCGCCACCGCGATGACGGTGCTGCGGTTGCCGATGCAGCCGGCCCAGCGGGTGATATGGGTGACGTCGAGAACCGCATCGCCGCGGTGCAGGGTCGCCGGGTCGGCCTTTTCCCGTACCGTGTGATCCGAACACAGGATCAGGTTGGGCACACCGACGTCGATCCCGCGATGTAACCGTGCGTGGCCACGACGGCTGGCATGAATCCAGCCGAAGGTGACCGGGAAACCGCCCACCGGTTTCCATTGCAGGTTGTAGTCGAACTCTCCGTCATAGTCCCGGTGCAGCGTGCAACCGTAACCGCCTTCTTTTGGTGGCCGGGCTACCCACTTGGGGCGCATTCGCGCCATCGCGGCGAAGAACGCCGAGGTCAGCGGTAGGCGCAGGATTGCCGGGCCTTGCAGATCCAGGAACGGGCTATTGAGCACCAGGCCGGTGACCCCCGCGCGGGTGATCTCGCCGCGCTGGCGCAACCGGTCCAGCCACAGCGACACGATGAGCCCGCCGGCGGAGTGGCCGTATACCAGGACCTTCGCCGAGCGGTTCTGCTCGTTGATGATGGACAGGGAGTGCTCGAGTTCGGTGTCATAGCGGGCCAGGTCGGTGATGAAGTGCGGCGTCTGGCCGGGCGCTCGCGATCGGCCGCATTTGCGCAGGTCAAGTGCATAGAACGCGAAGCCACGGTTGGCGAAGTGATCGGCCAGCTCGGTATGGAAGAAGTAGTCGGTGTAGCCGTGCACCGCCAGGACCGTGTGGTGTGCCCCAGTGGTGTCTCCGCGGGCTTTCCCTGTTTGCGGACCGCGGCCGACCAGGGTTGCGACAATGTCGCCCTCGTCGTCGGGATCCGGCCCGAGCGGAATTGTGCACTGCCAATAGCCGGGCAGCACATCGGGCACCCAGCCAGTCACGGGGTCAGCTTAGAGCGCGTTCAGATCTCGTGCCGCTCAGCCGGGCTGCCCGGGGTTGCCGTCGAAGCCCGCGGTACCAGACGAACCGTTCTTGCCGGAGGTAGTGTCGCCATGGCCACCCGCACCGCCGCTGCCGCCCGCGCCACCGGCACCTCCGGCACCACCGGCACCACCGGCGCCACCGCCGCCGGTGCTGCCCGACTGGCCGATCAACCATCCGCCGGCCCCGCCCGCGCCACCGAGGCCGGGGGCTCCGCCGGCACCACCGTCACCCCCATTGCCGCCAGTACCGCCCGCCCCTCCGTCACCGCCGGCGGAGTTGGTGGACGCGCCGCCGGGAATAGCTTCGCCGCCGGCGCCGCCGGCACCGCCCTCGCCGCCCGCACCGCCGGCGCCGCCCGCACCGCCGAGGCCGCCAGCGCCACCGGCGCCACCGTTGCCAATCAGCAGCCCGCCTGCACCCCCGTGACCACCTAGACCTCCGGCACCCCCAGCCCCCCCGGTGCCCAGCGCACTGCCGCCGTCTCCGCCTGTCCCGCCATTGCCCCCGGTTACGGTGGCATTGTCGCCGAGGCTGTTGGCGATGTCGGCTTTGCCGCCGGCGCCGCCGGCACCGCCGGGGGCACCGGCGCCACCGGTACCGCCGTTGCCACCGGCACCGCCGGTGCCGCCGTTGCCGGCCAGCAGGCCGCCACGGCCGCCGTCACCGCCGACGCCACCGCTGCCGCCAGCGCCGCCCGACGCGTCACTGTCGTGGCCATTGCCACCGTTACCGCCGTTACCCCTGGTCACGCTGGTGGTGGCCTGAGCAAAGCCACCGTTGCCGCCGTTGCCGCCGGCGCCGCCGGCAGCCTCGGCGTTACCTCCCTTACCACCAGCACCACTAACGGCGGTGGCACCGCCTTCGGTGAGGGCTTCCCCGCCAGCGCCACCGTCGCCGCCGTTGGCGCCGTTGCCTCCGGCGCCGCCGGCACCACCAAAGGAGTTACCGGTACCACCAGATGAATTCCTAGCTGCGCCGCCGGTACCGCCGTTGCCGCCGTTCACGGTGGTGCTGCCGGCATTGCCGTCGCCACCGGCGCCGCCGGTGAGGTCCGTGTTACCACCGTTCCCAATCTGATTTACGCCGTCGCTGCCAGGCGCTGCCGTGCCGATGGGGGTGGGATTGGTGCCGGCGACGCCCATGGCGCCGGTGCCACCTGGCCCGCCGGCACCGCCCTGGCCGAACAGGATGGCGTTGCCACCGTGGCCTCCCTGCCCGCCGCTGCCGCCGTTGATACCTGCGAGGCCGAGCCCGCCTTGCCCGCCGGCCCCGCCGTTGCCGAATAGCAGGCCGCCCGTGCCGCCGTTACCCCCGACCGCGCCAACACCCCCGGCGCCGCCCGCCCCGCCGTTGCCGATCAAGCCGGCGTTGCCGCCGGCGCCGCCGGCCTGGTTGGGCCCACCGGCGGCGCCATTACCGCCGTTGCCGTACAGCAACCCGCCGGGCCCGCCGGCCTGCCCCGGTGTCGATCCGTCGGCGCCGTTACCAATTAGCGGACGTCCGAGCAGTGTCTGGGCGGGCGCATTAATCACGTCTAGCGCAACCTGAAGTGGCGACGCGTTGGCGGCCTCTACGCTGGCGTAGGAAGCCGCGGCCGTGGTCAACGCCTGCACAAACCGACTATGAAACGCCGCTGCCTGGGTGCTGAGGGTTTGGTAGCTCCTGGCATGCGCTCCGAATAGAGCCGCGATCTGCGTGGACACCTCGTCGGCGGCCGCGGCCACCACCTCAACAGTCGGGAGTGCCGCCGCACCATTTGCCGTGCTGATCGCCGAACCAATCTCCGCCAGATTGGTAGCCGCCGCGGTCATCAAGTCGGGTGACGCAACTACATACAACATCGTTACCTCCCAAGAAGAACCGGACTGGGCGGATAGTGCGGATTCTATGGCGGCCAGGGACGCACATTGTGGGCTTCGGGGTAATTGTCTTGGGTTGGCTGCCCCGCGCTGCACAGGGTTACTGGCCCAGGAGGCGGACGTCATCGTGTTAACACCCGTCGGGATAACCTGGGAGCGGCGCAGCCAAGGAAGGAACCAACCGTCCGGTGTCAGACCTAGCCAGAACCGACGTCGTGCTGATCGGTGCGGGCATCATGAGCGCCACGCTGGGAGTGCTGCTGCGTCGGCTCGAACCGAACTGGTCAATCACCCTGATCGAACGGCTGGACGCGGTAGCCGCCGAAAGCAGCGGTCCCTGGAACAACGCCGGCACCGGGCACTCCGCGCTGTGCGAGATGAACTACACCCCAGAAATGCCGGACGGCTCGATCGACATCACCAAAGCGGTGCGTGTCAACGAGCAATTCCAGGTCACCCGCCAGTTCTGGGCATACGCGGCCGAAAACGGCATCCTCACCGACGTGCGCAGCTTCCTCAACCCTGTGCCGCACGTGAGTTTCGTCCATGGATCGCGGGGCGTCGAGTATCTACGGCGCCGCCAAAAGGCGTTGGCCGGCAACCCGCTGTTCGCCGGCACCGAGTTCATCGAGAGTCCCGACGAATTCGCCCGCCGGCTGCCGTTCATGGCCGCTAAACGGGCCTTCTCCGAGCCGGTGGCGCTCAACTGGGCCGCCGACGGCACCGACGTCGACTTCGGTGCCCTCGCCAAACAACTCATCGGCTATTGCGTGCAAAATGGCACTACCGCGTTGTTCGGGCACGAGGTTCGCAACCTCTCGCGGCAATCCGACGGCAGCTGGACGGTCACCATGTGCAACCGCCGGACCGGCGAAAAGCGCAAGTTGAACACCAAGTTCGTCTTTGTCGGGGCCGGGGGTGACACCTTGCCGGTGCTGCAGAAATCCGGGATCAAAGAGGTCAAAGGCTTCGCCGGCTTCCCGATTGGCGGTCGGTTCCTGCGCGCCGGGAACCCGGCGCTCACCGCCTCGCATCGGGCAAAGGTATATGGCTTCCCGGCGCCGGGCGCCCCGCCGTTGGGCGCCTTGCATCTGGATCTGCGGTTTGTCAACGGCAAGTCGTGGCTGGTGTTCGGGCCATACGCCGGCTGGTCGCCGAAGTTCTTGAAACACGGGCAGATCAGCGACCTGCCCCGGTCGATCAGGCCGGACAATCTGTTGTCCGTGCTCGGCGTGGGCCTCACCGAGCGGAGACTGCTGAACTACTTGATCAGCCAGCTGCGTCTCTCTGAACCCGAGCGGGTCAGTGCGCTGCGCGAATTCGCCCCTAGCGCAATCGATTCGGACTGGGAGTTGACGATAGCCGGTCAGCGGGTACAGGTGATCCGGCGAGATGAACGCAACGGCGGGGTGCTCGAGTTCGGCACGACGGTCATCGGCGATGCTGACGGTAGTATTGCCGGACTACTGGGCGGCTCCCCAGGGGCTTCGACCGCGGTGGCGATCATGCTGGACGTGCTGCAGAAATGCTTTGCCAACCGCTATCAATCCTGGCTGCCCACGCTCAAAGAAATGGTGCCGTCGCTGGGGGTGCAGCTGTCGAATGAACCCGCGCTGTTCGACGAGGTGTGGTCATGGAGCACCAAGGCGCTGAAGTTAGGTGCCGCATGACCCGCGCCGGCGACGATACAGTGGGGGTACCGCCCGCTTGCGGGGGAGAGCGGCGCTTATGACCGAAGCACTGCGCCGCGTCTGGGCCAAAGACCTTGACGCCCGGGCCCTTTACGAGCTGCTCAAGTTGAGGGTGGAGGTGTTCGTTGTCGAACAGGCCTGCCCATACCCGGAGCTAGACGGGCGTGACCTGCTTGCCGAGACCAGGCATTTCTGGTTGGAAACGCCCGACGGAGAGGTGACGTGCACGCTACGCCTGATGGAAGAGCACGCCGGGGGTGAGAAGGTCTTCCGGATCGGCCGGCTGTGCACTAAACGCGACGCCCGCGGACAGGGCCACTCCAACCGGCTGCTGTGCGCGGCACTGGCTGAGGTGGGCGACTACCCCTGTCGGATTGATGCACAGGCCTACCTGACGGCCATGTATGCCCAGCACGGCTTCGTCCGCGACGGTGACGAGTTCCTGGACGACGGCATCCCGCATGTGCCCATGTTGCGGCCCGGCTCCGGTCAGGTGGAGCGGCCGTGAAGCCTTATCCGTTCAGCGCGATCGTCGGGCACGATCGGCTGCGGCTCGCGTTGTTGTTGTGTGCCGTGCGACCGGAGATCGGTGGGGCGCTCATCCGTGGCGAGAAGGGCACGGCGAAATCGACGGCGGTGCGCGGGCTGGCCGCGTTGTTGTCGGTCGCGACCGGGAGCACCGAGACCGGCCTCGTGGAGCTGCCGCTGGGGGCCACCGAAGACCGGGTGGTTGGCTCGCTGGATCTGCAGCGGGTGATGCGCGACGGCGAGCACGCGTTCTCTCCGGGACTGCTGGCTCGCGCCCACGGCGGCGTGCTCTACGTCGACGAGGTCAATCTGCTGCATGATCACCTGGTTGACATCCTGCTCGACGCCGCCGCCATGGGACGGGTACACGTCGAACGCGACGGCATCTCCCATTCCCACGAGGCCCGTTTCGTGCTGATCGGCACGATGAATCCGGAGGAGGGCGAACTGCGTCCGCAGCTGCTGGACCGGTTCGGGCTGACCGTCGACGTGCAGGCGTCACGTGACATCGACGTGCGGGTACAGGTCATCCGCCGGCGGATGGCCTACGAAGCCGACCCGGATGCGTTCGTCGCACGCTATGCCGACGCCGACGCGGAGCTGGCCCACCGGATTGCCGCGGCCCGGGCCACGGTAGACGATGTGGTGTTGGGCGACAACGAGTTGCGGCGCATCGCTGCGTTGTGCGCGGCGTTCGACGTGGACGGCATGCGGGCCGATCTGGTAGTGGCCCGGACCGCCGCCGCGCACGCCGCCTGGCGTGGTGTCCGCACCGTTGAGGAGCAGGATATCCGGGCGGCAGCAGAACTGGCGTTGCCGCATCGTCGTCGTCGCGACCCGTTCGACGATCACGGCATCGACCGCGACCAGCTGGATGAGGCGCTGGCGCTGGCGAGCGTCGACCCAGAGCCCGAGCCCGATCCGCCCGGGGGCGGCCAGTCAGCCAATGAACCTGCCTCACAACCGAACTCACGCTCGAAGTCGACAGAACCTGGTGCGCCGAGCTCGATGGGCGACGACCCGCCGCGCCCGGCTTCGCCGCGCTTGCGATCGTCGCCGCGCCCGAGCGCGCCGCCGTCAAAGATATTCCGGACCCGCGCGCTGCGGGTCCCGGGGGTCGGCACGGGCGCGCCGGGGCGACGGTCTCGGGCCCGCAACGCCTCGGGCAGTGTGGTGGCGGCCGCCGAGGTCAGCGACCCCGACGCACATGGACTGCACCTGTTCGCTACCCTGCTGGCCGCCGGCGAGCGTGCGTTCGGAGCCGGGCCGTTGCGCCCGTGGCCGGACGATGTGCGCCGGGCCATCCGCGAGGGTCGCGAAGGCAATCTGGTGATCTTCGTCGTCGACGCTTCCGGATCGATGGCTGCTCGGGACCGGATGGCTGCGGTCAGTGGCGCCACCCTGTCGCTGCTGCGCGACGCCTACCAGCGCAGGGACAAGGTGGCGGTGATCACCTTCCGCCAGCACGAGGCAACGCTGTTGCTGTCGCCGACGTCGTCGGCGCACATCGCCGGCCGGCGACTGGCCCGATTCAGCACCGGCGGCAAGACCCCGCTGGCTGAGGGACTGCTGGCCGCGCGTGCGCTGATCATCCGGGAGAAGGTACGCGACCGCGCCCGACGCCCCCTGGTGGTCGTGCTGACCGACGGCCGGGCCACCGCCGGGCCGGACCCGTTGGGCCGCAGCCGAACCGCGGCTGCCGGGCTGGTCGCCGAGGGCGCGGCCGCGGTGGTGGTGGACTGCGAAACGTCGTATGTACGGCTGGGTTTGGCAGCGCAACTGGCCCGTCAGCTGGGTGCGCCGGTGGTTCGGTTGGAGCAGTTGCACGCGGATTATCTAGTGCATGCCGTGCGTGGCGTGGCTTGACGATGGATAGGTAACCACACATGCCGCAGGGCAATCCGCTCGCAGTGCCCAACGATGGCCTGACCACCCGGGCCCGGCGCAACATGCCGATACTGGCGGTACACACCGGTGAAGGCAAAGGAAAATCGACCGCGGCGTTCGGAATGGCGTTGCGGGCGTGGAACGCTGGTCTGGACATCGCGGTGTTTCAGTTTGTCAAGAGCGCTAAGTGGAAAGTGGGTGAGGAGGCGGCGTTTCGTCAACTGGGCCGGCTGCACGACCAGCACGGGATCGGCGGAGCGGTGGAGTGGCACAAGATGGGTGCGGGCTGGTCCTGGACACGTACGTCTCGCAAGGCCGGCACCGACGTCGATCGTGCGGCCGCGGCGGCGGACGGTTGGGCCGAGATCGCGCTCCGGCTGGCCACGCAACGTCACGACTTCTATCTGCTGGACGAGTTCACCTACCCACTGAAGTGGGGTTGGCTCGACGTCGACGAAGTCGTCGATGTCCTGCGAGCCCGGCCTGGCCATCAGCATGTGGTGATCACCGGGCGAGACGCACCCCAGCGGTTGGTTGCGGCCGCCGATCTGGTGACCGAGATGACCAAGGTGAAGCACCCGATGGATGCGGGCCGCAAGGGGCAGAAGGGCATCGAGTGGTGATGCGGGTATCCGCGGTGGCCGTCGCCGCGCCTGCGTCGGGCAGCGGTAAGACCACGATCGCGACGGGCTTGATCGGAGCGCTGCGGCAGGCCGGTCACACCGTCGCGCCGTTTAAGGTAGGCCCGGATTTTATCGACCCCGGCTATCACGCCCTGGCCGCGGGACGGCCCGGCCGCAATCTCGACCCGGTACTGGTGGGGGAGCGGCTTATCGGCCCCCTGTACGCGCATGGAGTTGCGGGCGCGGACATCGCCGTGATCGAAGGGGTGCTGGGGCTGTTCGACGGGCGCATTGGGCCTGCCGGGGGCGCGCCCGCAGCGGGGTCCACCGCGCACGTCGCTGCTCTGCTTGGCGCCCCGGTGATCCTGGTGGTCGATGCCCGCGGCCAGAGTCACAGCGTTGCCGCACTGCTGCACGGCTTTTCCACGTTCGACACCGCAACTCGGATCGCCGGTGTCATCCTCAACCGGGTCGGATCGGCCCGACATGAACAGGTGCTGCGACAGGCGTGTGACCAGGCCGGTGT
Organism: Mycobacterium canetti CIPT 140010059; assembly: GCF_000253375.1. Taxonomy (NCBI): domain Bacteria; kingdom Bacillati; phylum Actinomycetota; class Actinomycetes; order Mycobacteriales; family Mycobacteriaceae; genus Mycobacterium; species Mycobacterium canetti. Next base: position 3,215,682 of record NC_015848.1, on the reverse strand, counting down.
CGCGGTCTTGGGCGCCATTCCACGCACAGCTGAACTAGAGCTGCCGACAAGGTATCTGGGTCTGGTTACCGCCGTCGAGTACGGCCGTCGCGCACGGCTCGCCGTGCAGGCGATGACTGCTGTGGTCGCTCGCCACGTCGATCTGGCCGCGGTGATCGCCTGCGCCGGGAGCCAGGCGGCCCACCCGCCATGGGACCCGGTGATTGCCGTCGGCAACACCGCCCGCCAGCCAGCCACGGTTGCCATCGCGGCCGGAAGGGCGTTTACCTTCGGCTACGCCGAACACGCCGAGATGTTGCGCGCCGCCGGGGCTGAAGTGGTCGAGTTCGACCCGCTCAGCGAAACTCTGCCCGAGGGTACGGACGCGGTGGTGTTGCCCGGCGGATTCCCCGAGCAGTTCACCGCCGAGTTGTCCGCCAACGACACCGTCCGGCGGCAGATCAACGAACTGGCCGCTGCCGGCGCCCCGGTGCATGCCGAATGTGCCGGCCTGCTCTATCTGGTTTCTGAACTCGACGGACACCCGATGTGCGGTGTGCTGGCCGGATCGGCGCGGTTCACCCAGCATCTCAAGCTGGGTTATCGCGACGCCGTCGCGGTTGTTGATTCGGTGCTGTACTCCGTCGGCGAGCGCGTGGTTGGACATGAATTCCACCGAACCGCAGTCACATTCGCCGATAGCTATCAGCCCGCGTGGGTGTACCAGGGCCAAGACGTGGACGACGTGCGAGACGGCGCGGTGCACAGCGGCGTGCACGCGTCCTACCTGCATACCCATCCGGCCGCAACACCCGGTGCGGTGGCGCGTTTCGTCGCACATGCGGCCTGCAATACTCCACGAGCGTAACGGCACTGCGAAAAGCCGGGCCGGAAATTCGCAGTGGCGTTACATTCGCGGCCAAAGGGGTGGCGACCCGCGGCGCCCGGTCCCCGCGCTTGCGATCGCCACTGGCCCTGATGGTGGCGACCCGCGGCGCCCGGTCCCCGCGCTTGCGATCGCCACTGGCCCTGATGGTGGCGACCCGCGGCGCCCGGTCCCCGCGCTTGCGATCGCCACTGGCCCTGATGGTGGCGACCCGCGGCGCCCGGTCCCCGCGCTTGCGATCGCCACTGGCCCTGATGGTGGCGACCCGCGGCGCCCGGTCCCCGCGCTTGCGATCGCCACTAGGCTTGGCGGGTGACCGAGAACCCCTATCTGGTCGGGTTACGGCTGGCTGGCAAGAAGGTCGTCGTGGTCGGCGGGGGCACGGTCGCCCAGCGCCGGTTACCCCTGCTGATCGCCAGTGGCGCGGACGTGCACGTGATCGCCCCCAGCGTCACCCCCGCCGTCGAGGCGATGGACCAGATCACCTTGTCGGTGCGTGACTACCGCGACGGCGACCTTGACGGCGCCTGGTATGCGATCGCGGCCACCGATGACGCGCGGGTGAACGTGGCTGTCGTCGCCGAGGCGGAGCGCCGACGGATCTTTTGCGTCCGGGCCGATATCGCGGTGGAGGGGACGGCGGTGACCCCGGCGTCATTCAGCTATGCGGGCCTGTCGGTGGGGGTGCTCGCCGGTGGTGAGCACCGCCGTTCGGCGGCGATCCGCTCGGCAATCCGGGAGGCGTTGCAGCAGGGCGTCATCACTGCGCAGAGTTCCGACGTCCTCAGCGGCGGAGTGGCGTTGGTCGGCGGCGGTCCCGGCGATCCCGAACTGATCACGGTTCGCGGTCGCCGGCTGCTTGCCCAGGCCGATGTCGTGGTCGCCGACCGGCTCGCCCCGCCCGAACTGCTGGCCGAGCTGCCGCCGCACGTAGAAGTCATCGACGCGGCCAAGATCCCTTACGGCCGGGCCATGGCCCAGGACGCGATCAACGCTGTCCTGATCGAACGGGCCAGATCCGGCAACTTTGTGGTCCGTCTCAAAGGGGGCGACCCCTTCGTGTTCGCCCGGGGCTATGAAGAAGTGCTGGCATGTGCCCACGCCGGAATCCCGGTTACCGTGGTGCCAGGTGTGACGAGTGCCATAGCCGTGCCCGCTATGGCGGGCGTTCCAGTCACTCACCGGGCCATGACCCACGAATTCGTGGTGGTCAGTGGCCATCTTGCGCCCGGTCATCCCGAATCGTTAGTGAATTGGGATGCATTGGCTGCATTGACGGGCACCATCGTTTTGCTGATGGCGGTCGAACGCATCGAGCTTTTCGTTGACGTTCTGCTAAAGGGTGGCCGAACTGCGGATACGCCGGTACTGGTGGTTCAACACGGGACGACCGCCGCTCAACAGACGTTGCGGGCCACCCTTGCCGACACGCCGGAGAAGGTCCGCGCGGCGGGGATCCGACCTCCCGCGATCATCGTGATCGGGGCTGTAGTCGGCCTGAGCGGCGTTCGGGGTTTAAACAATTCTTAAGAATACTGTAAGGTAACCCGCTATGACGGCTCTCAACGACACAGAGCGGGCGGTCCGTAACTGGACAGCCGGACGCCCACAACGTCCGGCCCCGATGCGCCCGCCGCGCTCGGAGGAGACCGCTTCAGAGCGCCCCAGCAGGTACTACCCGACTTGGCTGCCCTCGCGCAGCTTTATCGCTGCGGTTATTGCTATCGGCGGGATGCAGCTGCTGGCGACCATGGACAGCACCGTCGCCATCGTCGCGCTACCTAAGATTCAAAACGAGCTGAGCTTGTCTGATGCCGGCCGCAGCTGGGTGATCACCGCCTACGTGCTGACCTTCGGCGGGCTGATGCTGCTCGGCGGCCGGCTTGGCGACACCATCGGGCGCAAACGCACCTTCATTGTTGGCGTTGCGCTATTTACCATCTCGTCGGTGCTGTGCGCGGTCGCCTGGGACGAGGCGACGTTGGTGATCGCCCGGTTGTCCCAGGGTGTGGGGTCGGCCATCGCATCTCCGACCGGTCTGGCGCTGGTGGCGACCACGTTCCCCAAGGGACCTGCCCGCAACGCCGCGACGGCGGTGTTCGCCGCGATGACCGCGATCGGGTCGGTGATGGGGCTGGTGGTCGGCGGAGCACTGACCGAGGTGTCATGGCGGTGGGCGTTCCTGGTGAACGTGCCGATCGGGCTGGTGATGATCTACCTGGCCCGCACCGCCCTACGGGAAACCAACAAAGAACGGATGAAGCTCGACGCCACCGGGGCCATACTGGCCACGCTGGCATGCACCGCGGCGGTTTTCGCCTTCTCGATCGGTCCTGAAAAGGGCTGGATGTCAGGCATTACCATCGGTTCGGGCCTGGTGGCCTTGGCGGCCGCTGTCGCGTTTGTCATCGTGGAGCGCACTGCCGAGAACCCCGTCGTGCCGTTCCATTTGTTCCGCGACCGCAACCGGTTGGTCACGTTCAGCGCGATCCTGTTGGCCGGCGGCGTCATGTTCAGCCTGACCGTCTGCATCGGCCTGTACGTGCAGGACATCTTGGGCTACAGCGCGCTACGCGCGGGCGTAGGTTTCATCCCGTTCGTCATCGCGATGGGAATCGGCCTAGGTGTGTCCTCGCAGCTGGTGTCCCGATTTTCGCCACGGGTGTTGACCATCGGCGGCGGATATCTGCTATTCGGCGCCATGCTGTACGGCTCATTTTTCATGCACCGTGGTGTGCCCTACTTCCCCAACCTGGTCATGCCGATCGTCGTCGGCGGGATTGGCATCGGCATGGCCGTCGTCCCGCTGACTCTGTCGGCGATCGCTGGCGTCGGCTTCGACCAGATCGGTCCGGTATCGGCAATTGCGCTGATGCTGCAGAGCCTGGGCGGTCCGCTGGTGCTCGCCGTCATCCAGGCTGTGATCACGTCGCGCACGCTGTACCTGGGCGGTACCACCGGTCCGGTGAAGTTCATGAACGACGTGCAGTTGGCCGCGCTTGACCACGCCTACACCTACGGCCTGCTGTGGGTGGCCGGAGCGGCCATCATCGTCGGCGGTATGGCGCTGTTTATCGGGTATACGCCGCAGCAGGTTGCCCATGCGCAGGAGGTCAAGGAAGCGATCGACGCCGGCGAGCTGTAACCCTTCCCGCCGAGCAGTCATAAAAGCTCCCCTTTTCGGGCAGACCTGGGCGCTTTTGCGTCTGCTCGGCGAATTAGGCTTGCCGCCTGTGATCACCCGGATGTCCGAGTTGTTCTTGCGCACCCTGCGCGACGATCCCGCCGACGCCGAAGTGGCCAGCCACAAACTGCTGATCCGGGCCGGCTACATCCGGCCCGTCGCGCCCGGGCTGTACAGCTGGTTACCGCTCGGCCTGCGAGTGCTGCGCAAGATAGAACGGGTCATCCGCGACGAGATGAACGCCATCGGTGGACAGGAGATCCTATTTCCTGCCCTGCTGCCGCGGGCACCGTACGAGACGACCAACCGGTGGACCCAATACGGCGACAGCGTGTTTCGGCTCAAGGACCGCCGCGGCAACGACTACCTGCTGGGCCCCACCCACGAAGAGCTGTTCACCCTGACCGTGAAGGGCGAGTACAGCTCCTACAAGGACTTCCCGCTCACGCTGTACCAAATCCAGACCAAGTACCGCGACGAGGCGCGGCCGCGGGCCGGCATCCTGCGCGCTCGGGAGTTCGTCATGAAGGACTCCTACTCCTTTGACATCGACGCCGCCGGGCTGAAGGCGGCCTACCACGCTCACCGGGAGGCCTACCAGCGCATATTTGACCGACTTCAGGTGCGCTATGTCATCGTTTCGGCAGTGTCCGGGGCGATGGGCGGCAGTGCGTCCGAAGAGTTCTTGGCTGAGAGTCCGTCCGGGGAGGACGCATTTGTCCGGTGCCTCGAGTCGGGTTATGCGGCCAACGTCGAGGCGGTTGTCACCGCCCGCCCGGACACCCTGCCCATCGATGGGCTGCCCGAGGCGGTGGTCCACGACACCGGCGACACCCCAACCATCGCCAGCCTGGTGGCCTGGGCCAACGAGGCCGATCTCGGCCGCACGGTGACCGCCGCGGACACCCTGAAGAACGTCTTAATCAAAGTCCGACAGCCGGGAGGGGACACCGAACTGCTGGCAATCGGCGTGCCCGGCGACCGTGAGGTCGATGACAAAAGGTTGGGCGCAGCGCTGGAACCGGCTGACTACGCGTTGCTCGACGACGACGATTTCGCCAAGCACCCGTTCCTGGTTAAGGGTTATATCGGGCCAAAGGCGTTGCGGGAGAACAATGTCCGCTATCTCGTCGACCCGCGGATAGTCGACGGCACCAGCTGGATCACCGGGGCGGACCAACCCGGCCGCCATGTTGTCGGTTTGGTGGCCGGCCGCGACTTCACCGCAGACGGCACCATTGAGGCCGCCGAGGTGCGCGAAGGCGATCCATCTCCCGACGGCGCCGGTCCGCTGGTCATGGCGCGCGGTATCGAAATTGGGCACATCTTCCAGCTGGGGAGCAAATACACCGACGCCTTCACCGCCGACGTGCTCGGCGAGGATGGCAAGCCGGTGCGGTTGACCATGGGTTCCTACGGCATCGGTGTGTCTCGGTTGGTTGCCGTCGTTGCCGAGCAGCACCACGACGAGCTGGGCCTTCGCTGGCCGTCGACGGTCGCGCCGTTCGATGTTCACCTGGTGATCGCGAACAAGGACGCGCAGGCTCGCGCCGGGGCGACCGCGCTGGCCGCCGATCTGGATCGGCTGGGGGTTGAGGTGTTGCTGGACGACCGCCAGGCATCGCCCGGCGTCAAGTTCAAAGATGCCGAGCTGTTGGGTATGCCCTGGATCGTTGTCGTGGGGCGCGGCTGGGCGGACGGCGTGGTCGAGCTGCGCGACCGGTTCAGCGGTCAGACTCGCGAGCTGGTTGCCGGCGCCTCGCTGGCCACCGATATCGCAGCGGCCGTCACCGGGTAGCTATTCGTCCCCGCCCGGAAAGGCCGCGGTGATGGGCCAGGCGCCCAGCACCCTGTTCCAGCGGGTGGCCATCACCGCGCTCTCGGTCAGAGCCGTCGAAGCGAACACCCGGTCATCGGCCGTCTCGGCATGCTCGACAACCGCCCGCCAGGCCGTTGCCCCGTCGTTCTCCATCCGCACTGCTAGTCGTGCCGCGTCGGCCGCGCTGCTGACCTGCATGGGCAGCTGGTAACCGGCGGCAGCGATCGGGGCGGTGACTCCGCGCGCGGACAGCATCACGATCACGTCGTCTCGACGGTGGCGGTGCTGCTTCAACGCGTCCGCCACCAAGAAGTTGACACCAGGGGGCGAGAGCGCGGAGACGATGCCGTAGCCGTAAATGGTGGCGTGTTCGACGGCAAGCGCATCGCACAGCGCCGCGTTGTCGGCGCTCCCCTCGGAGGGGGACCTCTTCGGTGTGGCACCGTGGGCGGGTTCGGACGAGGTCATATCGACGGGCCTGAAGGCACGAGCGCAACCGTGTAGGAGGCGGTGCAGGACGCGGCAATGGAGGCGAGCAACCCTGCTCGGTAGCCCGATGTCGTCGCCACTAGTCGACTGGCTTCCCCCGCTGACGTGCGCAGCGAATCGATCACGTCGGACACCGCTGGTGGCGGTGCCGCCGGATCGGTTGGGCTGGGACTGGAGCTGCTGGTTTCGCTCGTAGCGGATACCAGCTTGCCCGCGGCCCGGGCGATCTCGGTGGCCAGCGCTCGAGCATGCGAGGTTCGCTGAGTGGCGACGACGGTCAGCGCGGCGGCAACCTGCGGCGGGATCCCGATGGCTGTGGCGGCGGCAGCTGCGAGCGCACCGTCGTGTCGGGCCTGGTCCAACGGCGAGCGCAGCTCTTCGACCGCGGGTGCCTTGGGCGCGGACTCGCCGCAGGCGGACACCACTCCCAGTGCGGCCAGCGCGGCGCCACCGGCCAGCACACCCCGCCTGCTGATGGGTCGATTCGTGAGCCGGTTGATGACTGGTGCTGCTCTAAGCACAGCAACATCCTGCCATCAGAAAGACGCCGCTACGAAGGCAGGCGAGACGTTGAACGGCGTGATCACGGCGTCATTCGTGATTCCTGGCGTATCGTTGGTAGCTACGCCGGCTGCTGCGTGCCGGCGGGACACTGGGAGCCGCCCTGGCGGCGCCTCCGCTAGATGACCGGACAACTCAAGATGAGGAGCTCGCCGTGACCACCGGGCTACCTTCGCAGAGGCAGGTGATCGAGCTACTCGGTGCAGATTTCGCGTGCGCCGGCTACGAGATCGAAGACGTGGTCATCGATGCGCGGGCCCGCCCGCCGCGGATAGCGGTGATCGCCGACGGTGACGCCCCTCTCGACCTGGATACGATAGCCGCATTGTCGCGCAGGGCATCGGCTTTGCTGGACGGCCTGGACGGTGCGAACAAGATCCGGGGCCGCTACCTGCTCGAGGTCAGCTCTCCCGGTGTGGAACGCCCGCTGACCAGCGAAAAGCACTTCCGCCGTGCTCGAGGCCGCAAGGTTGAGCTGGTGTTGTCAGACGGATCGCGACTGACCGGCCGGGTCGGCGAGATGCGTGCTGGCACGGTGGCGTTGGTGATCCGGGAAGACCGGGGCTGGGCAGTCCGTGAGATCCCGCTTGCTGAGATTGTGAAAGCTGTTGTCCAGGTTGAGTTTTCGCCACCGGCTCCGGCGGAGTTGGAACTGGCCCAGTCTTCCGAGATGGGGCTGGCCCGCGGGACGGAGGCCGGAGCATGAACATCGACATGGCTGCTCTGCATGCCATCGAGGTGGACCGGGGTATCTCGGTCAATGAACTGCTCGAAACGATCAAGTCCGCGCTGTTGACTGCCTACCGGCACACCCAAGGTCACCAGACCGATGCGCGCATCGAGATCGACCGGAAAACCGGTGTCGTTCGGGTGATCGCCCGTGAGACCGATGAGGCTGGCAATCTCATCAGCGAGTGGGACGACACTCCAGAGGGCTTCGGCCGGATCGCCGCCACGACGGCACGCCAAGTGATGTTGCAGCGATTCCGCGACGCCGAGAACGAGCGCACCTACGGCGAGTTCTCCACCCGCGAGGGCGAGATCGTTGCGGGAGTGATCCAGCGCGATAGCCGGGCCAACGCCCGCGGTCTGGTCGTCGTCCGGATTGGCACCGAGACCAAGGCTTCCGAGGGTGTGATCCCGGCCGCTGAGCAGGTACCGGGGGAGAGCTATGAACATGGCAACCGGCTGCGCTGCTACGTAGTTGGTGTAACCCGAGGTGCCCGCGAGCCGCTGATTACGCTGTCGCGCACGCACCCCAATCTGGTGCGCAAGCTGTTCTCGCTGGAAGTCCCCGAGATCGCCGACGGATCGGTGGAGATCGTCGCGGTGGCCCGGGAGGCCGGCCACCGCTCCAAGATCGCTGTGCGGTCCAACGTTGCCGGCTTGAACGCCAAGGGTGCTTGCATCGGTCCGATGGGGCAACGGGTCCGCAACGTGATGAGCGAGCTGTCCGGGGAGAAGATCGACATCATCGACTATGACGACGATCCGGCGCGTTTTGTCGCCAACGCGTTGTCGCCGGCCAAGGTGGTGTCGGTGTCGGTGATCGACCAGACCGCCCGGGCCGCCCGCGTGGTGGTGCCCGATTTCCAGTTGTCGCTGGCAATCGGAAAGGAAGGGCAGAACGCCCGGCTGGCTGCCCGGCTCACCGGGTGGCGTATCGATATTCGCGGCGATGCGCCGCCGCCCCCGCCCGGTCAGCCCGAACCCGGAGTCAGCCGCGGTATGGCGCACGACCGCTAGCGCCGTGCGTTATCCCACGGCAGATAGCCGGGCAATCGGGCTTGCCCGGTGACGCTACACTTAGCCGTGATCCAGCGCGAGCCTTCGGCCTCGGCGCATCGACGCCCGGATAATCCCCGCGGACCGGTGCGGACGTGTGTCGGGTGCCGAAAGCGAGGGTTGGCCGTCGAACTGCTTCGAGTGGTGGCTGTGTCGACCGGGAACGGCAACTACGCCGCGATCGTTGATACAGCGACCAGCCTGCCGGGGCGGGGTGCGTGGCTGCATCCGCTACGGCAGTGCGCGCAACAAGCGATTCGGCGGCGGGCTTTCGCAAGAGCGCTGCGCATCGCCGGTTCGCCGGACACATCCGCGGTGGTCGAGTACCTGGAGTCTCTAGGCGAGCTCGAACCACCGGGCAACAGAACAGGTAGCAATAGAACATGAGCACACCGTGAAGTCCCGATGACAATGCGTCATAGCTAAACCCGAGGCGCGGCCCACGACTGTCGCCTCATGGACAGGAGATGTAGTGGCAGCAGGTAAGGCCCGCGTACACGAGTTGGCTAAGGAACTCGGTGTAACCAGCAAGGAAGTTCTCGCCCGGCTGAGCGAGCAGGGCGAATTCGTCAAATCAGCATCGTCGACGGTGGAAGCACCGGTTGCCCGTCGGCTGCGTGAATCGTTCGGTGGCAGCAAACCTGCCCCGGCGAAAGGCACCGCCAAGTCCCCCGGCAAAGGCCCCGACAAGTCCCTTGACAAGGCGCTGGACGCCGCGATCGACATGGCCGCAGGCAACGGCAAGGCGACTGCCGCGCCCGCCAAGGCCGCCGATTCCGGCGGGGCGGCAATCGTCTCCCCAACTACCCCCGCCGCACCCGAGCCTCCGACCGCAGTGCCGCCCAGCCCTCAGGCACCCCACCCCGGCATGGCTCCCGGGGCGCGGCCGGGCCCGGTGCCGAAGCCGGGGATTCGCACCCCGCGCGTCGGCAACAACCCGTTCTCGTCGGCGCAACCCGCCGACCGGCCCATCCCGCGTCCGCCGGCTCCCCGCCCCGGTACCGCCCGGCCCGGGGTTCCACGTCCGGGCGCCTCGCCCGGCAGCATGCCGCCACGCCCCGGTGGAGCTGTCGGGGGTGCCCGTCCACCACGTCCTGGTGCGCCACGACCGGGGGGCCGGCCCGGTGCGCCCGGCGCTGGCCGTTCCGACGCGGGCGGCGGCAACTACCGGGGTGGCGGCGTGGGTGCCGCTCCCGGAACGGGCTTCCGCGGCCGTCCCGGGGGCGGCGGCGGTGGCCGTCCCGGGCAGCGTGGCGGTGCCGCCGGCGCGTTCGGCCGCCCGGGTGGTGCGCCCCGGCGCGGCCGCAAGTCCAAGCGGCAGAAGCGCCAGGAGTACGACTCGATGCAGGCTCCGGTCGTCGGCGGGGTGCGGTTGCCGCACGGCAACGGCGAAACGATCCGGCTCGCGCGCGGCGCGTCGCTCAGCGACTTCGCGGACAAAATCGACGCCAACCCCGCGGCGCTGGTGCAGGCGCTGTTCAACCTCGGCGAGATGGTGACGGCCACCCAGTCGGTCGGCGACGAGACGCTGGAGTTGCTGGGCAGCGAGATGAACTACAACGTTCAGGTCGTCAGCCCGGAGGACGAAGACCGCGAGCTGCTGGAATCCTTCGACCTCAGCTACGGTGAGGACGAGGGCGGCGAGGAGGACCTTCAGGTTCGCCCGCCGGTGGTGACGGTGATGGGTCACGTCGACCACGGCAAGACCCGGCTGTTGGACACCATCCGCAAGGCCAACGTCCGCGAGGCCGAGGCCGGCGGCATCACCCAGCACATCGGTGCCTACCAGGTGGCCGTCGATCTGGACGGCAGCCAGCGGCTGATTACCTTTATCGACACCCCGGGCCACGAGGCGTTCACCGCCATGCGTGCCCGTGGCGCCAAGGCGACCGATATCGCCATTTTGGTGGTCGCCGCTGACGATGGAGTGATGCCGCAGACGGTCGAGGCCATCAACCACGCGCAGGCCGCCGACGTGCCGATCGTGGTGGCGGTCAACAAGATCGACAAGGAGGGTGCCGACCCGGCCAAGATTCGCGGGCAGCTTACCGAATATGGTTTAGTGCCAGAGGAATTCGGCGGTGACACGATGTTCGTCGACATCTCGGCCAAGCAGGGCACCAATATCGAGGCGCTGGAGGAGGCCGTGTTGCTGACCGCCGACGCCGCGCTGGACCTGCGGGCAAACCCCGACATGGAAGCCCAGGGTGTGGCGATCGAGGCGCACTTGGACCGTGGTCGAGGCCCAGTGGCTACCGTGCTGGTGCAGCGCGGCACCTTGCGGGTCGGTGACTCGGTGGTCGCCGGCGACGCCTATGGCCGTGTTCGCCGCATGGTCGACGAACACGGCGAAGACGTCGAGGTTGCGCTGCCGTCGCGGCCTGTGCAGGTCATTGGCTTCACGTCGGTGCCCGGCGCCGGCGACAACTTCCTCGTCGTCGACGAGGACCGTATCGCCCGCCAAATCGCCGACCGGCGTAGCGCTCGCAAGCGCAACGCCCTGGCGGCGCGCTCACGCAAGCGGATCAGCCTGGAGGACCTGGACTCGGCGCTGAAGGAAACCAGCCAGCTGAACCTGATCCTCAAGGGCGACAACGCCGGTACCGTCGAGGCGCTGGAAGAGGCCCTGATGGGTATCCAGGTGGACGACGAGGTGGTGCTGCGGGTGATCGACCGCGGTGTCGGCGGCATTACCGAAACCAACGTCAACCTGGCGTCGGCTTCCGATGCGGTGATCATCGGTTTCAATGTGCGCGCCGAAGGCAAGGCGACCGAGCTGGCCAGCCGCGAAGGCGTGGAGATCCGCTACTACTCGGTCATCTACCAGGCGATCGACGAGATCGAGCAGGCGCTGCGTGGCCTGCTCAAGCCGATCTACGAGGAAAACCAGCTGGGTCGGGCTGAGATCCGGGCGTTGTTCCGGTCTTCGAAGGTCGGCCTCATCGCCGGCTGCCTGGTCACCTCGGGTGTGATGCGGCGCAACGCCAAGGCGCGGCTGTTGCGGGACAACATCGTGGTCGCCGAGAACCTTTCGATCGCTTCGCTGCGCCGGGAGAAGGACGACGTGACCGAGGTGCGCGACGGCTTCGAGTGTGGCCTGACACTGGGTTACGCCGACATCAAGGAGGGCGACGTCATCGAGTCCTACGAGCTGGTCCAGAAGGAACGCGCCTGATGGCTGATGCTGCTAGGGCGCGGCGGCTGGCCAAACGGATCGCCGCGATCGTCGCCTCGGCGATCGAGTACGAGATCAAGGATCCTGGATTGGCCGGGGTGACCATCACCGATGCGAAGGTGACCGCCGACTTGCACGATGCCACGGTGTACTACACGGTGATGGGACGCACGCTACACGACGAGCCGAACTGCGCCGGCGCGGCCGCCGCGCTGGAACGGGCCAAAGGGGTGCTGCGCACCAAGGTCGGGGCGGGCACCGGCGTTCGGTTCACTCCCACCTTGACGTTCACGCTCGACACGATCTCGGACAGTGTGCACCGGATGGACGAGTTGCTGGCCCGCGCTCGCGCCGCGGATGCCGATCTGGCGCGGGTCCGGGTGGGCGCTAAACCGGCGGGGGAGGCCGACCCGTACCGTGATAACGGGTCGGTGGCGCAATCACCGGCTCCCGGGGGACTGGGTATCAGAACGAGCGACAGACCCGAGGCTGTGGAGGCACCGCTCACTTGCGGGGGAGACACCGGTGACGACGATCGACCCAAGGAGTGAGCTGGTCGACGGGCGGCGTCGCGCGGGGGCCCGCGTGGACGCCGTCGGTGCCGCTGCGCTGTTGTCGGCCGCTGCCAGGGTCGGGGTAGTCTGCCACGTCCACCCCGATGCCGACACCATCGGCGCCGGATTGGCATTGGCATTGGTGTTGGACGGGTGCGGCAAGCGGGTCGAGGTCAGCTTTGCCGCGCCGGCGACACTGCCCGAGTCGCTGCGTTCGCTGCCGGGCTGCCATCTGCTGGTCCGCCCTGAGGTGATGCGCCGCGATGTCGATTTGGTTGTGACTGTTGACATTCCGAGTGTTGATCGGCTCGGTGCTCTGGGCGATCTAACTGATTCCGGGCGGGAGCTCCTGGTAATCGACCATCACGCCTCCAACGACCTGTTCGGCACCGCGAATTTCATTGACCCGTCGGCGGATTCCACCACGACGATGGTTGCCGAGATCCTCGACGCGTGGGGGAAACCGATAGACCCGCGCGTCGCGCACTGCATCTACGCCGGGTTGGCGACCGACACGGGGTCGTTTCGCTGGGCCAGTGTGCGGGGGTATCGGCTGGCGGCGCGGCTGGTAGAGATCGGTGTGGACAACGCCACCGTCAGCAGGACCTTGATGGACAGCCATCCCTTCACCTGGTTGCCGTTGCTATCGCGGGTGTTGGGTTCGGCGCAGCTGGTGTCCGAGGCGGTCGGTGGCCGCGGGCTGGTTTACGTCGTCGTCGACAACCGGGAGTGGGTCGCTGCGCGCTCGGAGGAAGTGGAAAGCATCGTCGACATCGTCCGCACCACGCAACAAGCCGAGGTCGCGGCGGTGTTCAAGGAGGTCGAACCGCATCGGTGGTCGGTGTCGATGCGGGCTAAGACCGTGAATTTGGCCGCGGTTGCCTCCGGGTTCGGTGGCGGTGGTCACCGGCTGGCCGCGGGGTATACGACCACCGGCTCGATCGACGACGCTGTGGCGTCGTTGCGCGCGGCGCTTGGTTAGCCGCCGTTGAGCCAGGTGGGGCACCGCGCGGGCGGCCGTCAGATCGCGCAGCTGGCGTTGCCCGCGCTGGGCGTGCTGGCCGCCGAGCCGCTGTACCTGCTGTTCGACATCGCCGTGGTGGGCCGGCTGGGGGCGATATCGCTGGCGGGTCTGGCCATCGGCAGTCTGGTGCTCGGCCTGGTTGGTTCCCAGGCGACGTTTTTGTCCTACGGCACCACAGCGCGTGCGGCGCGTCGTTACGGTGCCGGCAACCGGGTGGCCGCGGTCACCGAAGGTGTACAGGCGACCTGGTTGGCGTTGGGTCTGGGCGCGTTGGTCGTCGTCGTGGTGGAAGCCACCGCGACGCCGCTGGTGTCGGCGATCGCTTCTGGCGATGGCATCACCGCGGCGGCCTTGCCGTGGCTGCGGATCGCGATCCTGGGCACGCCGGCGATCCTGGTCTCGCTCGCCGGCAACGGCTGGCTGCGCGGCGTGCAGGACACCGTGCGACCGCTGCGGTATGTGGTCGCCGGCTTCGGGTCGTCGGCTCTGCTGTGCCCGCTGCTGGTTCACGGTTGGCTGGGGTTGCCCCGCTGGGGGTTAACCGGCTCGGCGGTGGCCAATCTGGTGGGGCAGTGGCTGGCGGCGCTGCTGTTTGCCGGTGCGTTACTGGCCGAGCGGGTGTCGCTGCGGCCGGACCGCGCCGTGCTGGGCGCCCAGCTGATGATGGCGCGGGACCTGATCGTGCGGACCCTGGCCTTCCAAGTTTGTTATGTCTCGGCTGCGGCGGTGGCCGCGAGGTTCGGCGCTGCCGCGCTCGCGGCCCACCAGGTCGTGTTGCAGTTGTGGGGTCTTCTTGCGCTGGTTCTTGATTCGCTAGCGATTGCGGCGCAGTCGCTGGTTGGTGCCGCGTTGGGTGCCGGTGATGCCGGGCACGCCAAGGCGGTGGCATGGCGGGTGACGGCGTTTTCGCTGTTGGCGGCGGGAATTTTGGCAGCGGCGTTAGGGCTAGGCTCCTCGGTGCTGCCCGGGCTATTCACCGACGATCGATCGGTACTCGCCGCGATCGGGGTGCCGTGGTGGTTCATGGTAGCCCAATTGCCTTTTGCGGGAATTGTTTTCGCAGTTGACGGGGTGCTGCTGGGCGCGGGCGACGCCGCGTTCATGCGGACGGCGACGGTGGCGAGTGCGTTGGTGGGCTTTTTGCCGCTTGTCTGGTTGTCGCTGGCGTATGGCTGGGGGCTGGCGGGTATCTGGTCGGGACTGGGCACGTTTATCGTGCTGCGGCTGATATTCGTCGGATGGCGGGCGTACAGCGGTCGGTGGGCGGTGACGGGCGCGGCGTAGCTGGCCGACATTGCCGTGACGGCGGTGATTGGTTCATCGACCGTGGCGGCAAACTCGCCGACAGAATACGGAGCTACACTGCGCCGATGGCGGCGCCGCAACGAGCACGGCTTCGGTCATCGAAAGAGCGCGTGCGCGATTATGCGCTGTTCGTCGTGTTGGTCGGCCCCAATGTGGCGCTATTGCTGCTGTTCGTCTATCGCCCGTTGGCCGACAACATCCGGCTGTCGTTCTTCGACTGGAACATCTCCGATCCGTCGGCCCGATTTGTGGGGTTATCCAACTACACCGAGTGGTTCACCCGGTCGGACACCCGCCAGATCGTGTTCAACACGGCGGTTTTCACCGGTGCCGCGGTGATCGGCTCGATGGTGCTGGGGTTGGCGCTGGCGATGCTGCTCGATCGACCGTTGCGTGGACGAAACCTGGTGCGCTCCACTGTTTTCGCGCCGTTCGTGATCTCCGGTGCCGCTGTCGGCCTGGCCGCCCAGTTCGTCTTCGACCCGCATTTCGGTCTGATTCAAGACCTGTTGCGCCGGATCGGGGTCGGGGTGCCCGACTTTTACCAGGATGCGCGCTGGGCGTTGTTCATGGTGACCATCACCTACGTCTGGAAGAACCTCGGCTATACCTTCGTGATCTATCTGGCCGCGTTGCAGGGGGTACGCCGAGATCTGTTGGAGGCGGCCGAAATCGACGGCGCCAGCCGGTGGGCCGTGTTCCGTCGAGTGCTGTTGCCGCAGCTGCGGCCGACCACGTTTTTCTTGTCGATCACCGTGCTGATCAACTCGCTGCAGGTGTTCGATGTGATCAACGTGATGACCCGGGGCGGGCCGGAGGGCACCGGCACCACCACCATGGTGTACCAGGTGTATGTGGAGACGTTCCGCAATTTCCGGGCCGGTTATGGCGCCACGGTGGCCACGATCATGTTCCTGGTGCTGCTGGCCGTGACGTACTACCAGGTGCGGGTGATGGATCGGGGGCAGCGGCAGTGACGCCGGATCGGCTCCGTAGCAGCGTTGGCTACGCGGCCATGTTGCTGGTGGTCACGCTGATTGCCGGGCCGTTGCTGTTCGTGTTCTTCACCTCGTTCAAGGATCAGCCCGACATCTATGCGCAGCGCACCAGTTGGTGGCCGCCGCGCTGGTACCCGCAGAACTACCGCACGGCCACCGAGCAGATTCCGTTCTGGACGTTTCTGCGCAACTCGCTGATCATCACGTCGGTGCTGGCGGTGGTGAAGTTCACGCTCGGTGTGCTCAGCGCCTTTGGCTTGGTGTTTGTCCGGTTCCCGGGCCGCACGGCGGTGTTTTTGGTGATCATCGCCGCGTTGATGGTGCCCAACCAGATCACCGTGATTTCCAACTACGCGCTGATCTCACACCTGGGCCTGCGCAACACCTTTGCCGGCATCATCCTGCCTCTGGCGGGGGTGGCGTTTGGAACCTTCTTGATGCGCAACCACTTTCTGTCGCTGCCCGCCGAGATCATCGAGGCGGCCCGGATGGACGGCGCGCGGTGGTGGCAACTGCTGCTGCGGGTGGTGTTGCCGATGTCGCGGCCCACCATGGTCGCCGTCGGTGTCATCACCGTGGTCAACGAATGGAACGAATACCTGTGGCCGTTCCTGATGTCCGACGATGAATCGGTGGCGCCACTGCCGATAGGTCTGACGTTTCTGCAGCAGGCCGAGGGTGTGACGAACTGGGGCCCGGTGATGGCGGTGACGCTGTTGGCGATGCTGCCGATCTTGCTGGTCTTCATCGCCTTGCAGCGGCAGATGATAAAGGGCCTCACCTCGGGCGCGGTCAAGGGATAGGCATGGACCCGCTGAACCGCCGACAATTCCTCGCGCTGGCCGCTGCCGCCGCCGGCGTGACCGCCGGCTGCGCCGGGATGGGCGGCGGCGGTTCGGTGAAGTCCGGTTCGGGTCCGATCGACTTCTGGTCCAGTCATCCCGGCCAATCCAGCTCGGCGGAACGGGAGCTGATCGGTCGTTTCCAGGACCGATTCCCCACTCTGTCGGTCAAGCTGATCGACGCCGGCAAGGACTACGACGAGGTGGCACAGAAATTCAATGCGGCGCTCATCGGAACCGACGTGCCCGACGTCGTTTTGCTCGACGACCGATGGTGGTTCCATTTCGCCCTCAGCGGTGTTCTCACTGCCCTTGACGACCTGTTCGGCCAAGTTGGAGTGGACACAACGGATTACGTCGACTCTCTGTTGGCCGACTATGAGTTCAACGGCCGCCATTACGCTGTGCCGTATGCTCGCTCGACGCCACTGTTCTACTACAACAAGGCGGCGTGGCAACAGGCCGGCCTACCCGACCGCGGACCGCAATCCTGGTCAGAGTTCGACGAATGGGGTCCGGCGTTACAGCGCGTGGTCGGCGCCGGTCGATCGGCGCACGGCTGGGCTAACGCCGACCTCATCTCGTGGACGTTTCAGGGACCGAACTGGGCATTCGGCGGTGCCTACTCCGACAAGTGGACATTGACATTGACCAAGCCCGCCACGATCGCGGCCGGCAACTTCTATCGGAACTCCATCCATGGCAAGGGTTATGCGGCGGTCGCCAACGATATTGCCAACGAGTTCGCCACCGGAATCCTGGCCTCGGCCGTGGCATCCACCGGCTCGCTGGCCGGCATCACCGCATCTGCCCGATTCGACTTCGGCGCCGCACCGCTGCCCACGGGCCCGGGCGCAGCGCCCGCCTGTCCGACGGGCGGTGCGGGGCTGGCGATACCGGCCAAGCTCTCCGAGGAGCGAAAAGTCAACGCGCTCAAGTTCATCGCATTCGTCACCAACCCGGAAAATACCGCATTTTTCAGCCAACGCACCGGCTATCTGCCGGTGCGCAAGTCCGCCGTCGACGATCCCAGCGAACGGCAATATCTGGCGGACAATCCCCGTGCGCGGGTGGCGCTCGACCAGCTGCCACACACCCGGACACAAGACTACGCACGGGTTTTCCTGCCCGGTGGTGACCGGGTCATCTCCGCCGGCCTGGAATCCATCGGGCTGCGCGGCGCCGACGTGACCAAGACCTTCACGAACATCCAAAAACGGTTGCAGGTCATCCTGGATCGGCAGATCATGCGGAAGCTGGCGGGGCATGGCTAACGTTCAGTACTCTGCTGTCACCCAGCGCTATCCCGGCGCCGACGCGCCGACCGTCGACAACTTGGACCTCGACATCGCCGACGGGGAGTTTCTGGTTCTGGTCGGTCCGTCCGGTTGCGGCAAGTCCACCACGCTGCGCGTGCTGGCCGGGCTGGAACCCATTGAGAGCGGGCGCATCAGCATCGGCGACGTTGATGTGACGCATCTGCCGCCGCGGGCGCGTGACGTGGCGATGGTGTTCCAGAACTACGCGCTGTACCCGAACATGACGGTGGCCGCCAACATGGGGTTCGCGCTGCGAAACGCCGGGATGTCGCGCGCGGACACCCGCCGGCGCGTGCTGGAAGTCGCCGACATGCTGGAGCTGACCGAGCTGCTGGACCGCAAGCCCGCCAAGCTCTCCGGCGGGCAGCGGCAGCGGGTGGCGATGGGCCGGGCGATCGTGCGCCGGCCCCGGGTGTTCTGCATGGACGAGCCGCTGTCGAATCTGGACGCCAAGCTGCGGGTGAGCACCCGCTCGCAGATCTCCGGATTGCAGCGTCGGTTGGGCACCACCACCGTCTACGTCACCCACGATCAGGTGGAGGCGATGACGATGGGCGACCGGGTGGCGGTGCTCAAAGACGGTGTGCTGCAACAGGTTGACACGCCGAGGGCGCTGTATGACGACCCGGTCAACACGTTTGTCGCCACGTTCATCGGGGCGCCGGCGATGAACGTCATCGACGCCGCCGTCGCCCACGGTGTGGTGCGGGCACCGGATTTGGCGATACCGGTTCCGGACCCGGCGGCCGAGCGGGTGCTGGTCGGCGTGCGGCCGGAGTCCTGGGACGTGGCATCGATCGGCACCCCGGGATCGTTGACCGTGCACGTCGAGTTGGTGGAGGAGCTCGGCTTCGAATCCTTCGTCTACGCAACGCCGGTCGACCAGCGGGGCTGGTCGTCACGCGCACCGCGCATCGTGTTCCGCACCGACCGGCGCACCGCGGTGCGGGTGGGTGAGTCGTTAGCGATCGTGCCGCACTCGCAGGAGGTGCGCCTCTTCGACAGCCGCACCGAGACCCGGCTTCGCTGAAGGACTTTTGGCGCTAACGCACCTGCGCGCGGCCGCGCTGCAGCACGGCCTCGCGGTTAGCGGCGATGGTATCGCCGCTAGTGCGAAATTGCTTGGCCGCGCAGGCTTCCAGCCACAGCCCGGCGGCGGTCTGAGACTCGTCGATGCGGTGATAGGACGCCAGTAGCGCGCGCACCGCGTTCTGGTTGTTGCCGACGATCGACGCCGCCACCCGGCGGGCGGTGGGCAGCAGCTGGTCGTGGGCCACCACCTCGGTGACCAGGCCGGCCCGCAACGCGTCGGTCGCGGACAGGTAGTCGCCGGTCAGGCTCATCCGCCGGGCCAGGCCGATGCCGACCTTTTGCGGCAAGCGCACGCTGAGTCCCCAGGTGGGCAGCAGGCCCACCCGGGCGTGGGTGTCGGCGAAGCGGGCGTGCTCGGAGGCGATCAGGATGTCGCAGTACAGCGCCAGCTCCAGCCCGCCGGTGACCGCGGCGCCGTTGATCGCGCCGATCACCGGCTTGGTCATGGCCGGCCACCGCGGTGAGATGTCCGGCAGCGCGGTCTGCCCGGCCAGCTCCTTGAGGTCCAGTCCGGCGCAGAACACCGGATCGGCGCCAGTGAGGATGACGACGTCGATGTCGTCGTCGGTGTCGGCGTCGGCCAGCGCCGCGAAATACCGGTCCCGCAGCGCCGCCGAGAGCGCGTTGCGGGAGTGCGGCCGGTTGAGGGTGAGCGTGCGCACCCGCTCGTCGGTGTCGATCAGCAGGATGTCGTCGGTCATGCCATTACCGTAACAGGACCAGTAAACTATCTTCATGACCAGAAAAATGGCCGCTACGGAGGTGAAGGCGAAGATCCTCGCCTTGCTTGATGAAGTGGCCCAAGGCGAGGAGATCGAGATCACCAAACACGGCCGCACCGTGGCCCGGCTGGTGGGAGCGACGGGGCCGCACGCGCTGAAGGGTCGATTCCGCGGTGTGGCGATGACGGCCGTCGACGACGACGAACTCTTCACCACCGGGGTGTCCTGGAACGCCTCGTGACGACGGTGTTGCTCGACTCCCATGTGGCCTACTGGTGGTCGGCCGAGCCCGAACGTCTGAGCCAGACCGCGAGTCGGGCCGTCGAGCAGGCCGATGAGCTTGCCGTCGCCGCGATTTCGTGGTTCGAACTGGCTTGGCTTGCCGAACATGAACGCATCCACCTCGCGATTCCCGTGCTGTCCTGGCTTCGGCAGCTGGCCGAGTACCTCCGCACCGTCGGCATCACTCCATCCGTCGCCGCTACGGCGGTGGCGCTGCCCTCGTCGTTTCCCGGCGATCCGGCCGACCGGTTGATCTACGCCACGGCGATCGAACACGGCTGGCGGCTGGTGACCAAGGACCGGCGGCTACGAAGTCATCGGCATCCGCGCCCGGTCACGGTCTGGTAGCCGCGCCTATCGTTGAGAGCATGTGCCGCAACATCACCGAACTGCGCGGGCTGCAACCCCCGGCCATGCCCTCCGAGATCGCGGCGGCGGCCCGCCAATACGTGCGCAAGGTCAGCGGCATCACCCACCCGTCGGCGGCCACCGCCGAGGCGTTCGAGGCCGCCGTCGCCGAGGTCACCGCGACGACGACGCGGTTGCTGGACGCGTTGCCGCCACGGCGGCAGCCGCCCAAGACCGTACCGCCGTTGCGCCGGCCCGAGGTCGTGGCCCGGCTCGCCGGATCCCCATGACGCCGGCGCTAAAGGAGTGGAGTGCGGCGGTACACGCGCTGCTGGACGGCCGGCAGTGGGTGCTGCTGCGCAAGGGCGGCATCGGCGAGAAGCGCTTCGAGGTGGCGGCCGACGAGTTCTTGTTGTTCCCGACGGTCGCGCACAGCCACGCCGAGCGTGTTCGTCCCGAGCACTGCGACCTGCTGGGCCCGGCGGCCGCCGACAGCACCGACGGGTGCGTGCTGCTGCGGGCCGCCGCGAAAGTTGTTGCCGCGGTGAACGTTAACCGGCCAGAGGGTCTGGACGCCATCGAGGGCCTGCACATCTGGACGGCCGAGTCGGTGCGCGCCGACCGGCTCGACTTTCGGCCCAAGCACAAACTGGCCGTGCTGGTGGTCGCCGCGATCCCGCTCGTGGAGCCGGTTCGGCTGGCCCGCACCCCCGAGTACGCCGGCTGCACCAGCTGGGTGCGGTTGCCGGTGACGCCGCGGCTGACGGCGCCGGTGCACGACGAGGCCGCGCTGGCCGAGGTCGCCGCCCGGGTTCGCGAGGCGGTGGGCTGAGTTTTGGAGCCGCTCCATAGCGCAGCGCCTGGGTGTGAGCTGTACGCACAGTCGGCGCGGTGAGTGATCTGCCGTCGGTTCGGTCCTTCCTGGCGTCAATTGACGGCGCGGGCAAGACAGGCAAGACAAGAGCAGCATCGGCGGCGCCATCCTCCGCGCGGCCGGCGCCGACCGCTACAACCCCGACGAGGCAGCGCGCCGATTGGTGGGGCGAATCCGGATTGGGCCAAACTACGGCCTACGCCGCGGGATGGGGTCTGGGCAATCGGCTACTCGAATGGGCGGTAGACGAATGCCCGGACTCCGCGTTGGAAACCGCGGTCGGTAGGAAGCCATCCCTTGGCTGCTCGCCGAGGCGGCATCAGAAGGACGGATCTGCTACGTCGGAGTGGCCAGCCCCGAGGCCGACATCGCGCGAGTGCGGCGGAATCAGGCCCCGAGGTGCCTCACACAAAAGTGAGCGCGAAGTAGTGGCTGGTGCCTCACGCATGGTGAGCGCGTAGGGGGGCTTGCGCTACTTCGTCTTGACCAATCGGTTGATTGACGGTTGCAATGCTTCCAGGTCGACGTGACGGGCGGCAGCGAGGGCTTCGGTCTTGGTTTTGGCCAGGTCGAGCAGCTGCGTCTGGATGGCGTTGATCTGCCGGGTCAAATCGGCCGGGTTGATCCCATCGACCCGTGCGGTTACAGCCGAGATATGTTGGGCATCAACTACATTCGATGCTTTTAGGCGTTGCCAGGGGGTGGCCGGTTTGTCATAGATCCGCCTGCGGCGGCCGTTGGCGGTGGTGGTGTAGCCGACGGGCTTTTTCGTCGGGGTGAAAAAGTTCAGACGCAGCGACACCAGCCGCCACAGCCGGTTGAGCAGCTCCCGCTCCTGCTCAGTGTCGTAGCGCCAATAGAACGCATGCTTGCGCACCACGTGGTTGTTCTTGGACTCCACGTGCGCCTGGTCGTTCTTCTGGTGCGGCCGTGAGCGGGTCTGTTCGATATCGCGGGCCTGCAACCAGGCGGCGACGTCGTGATTGATGAACTCGCCACCGCAATCTGAGTCGAAAGTCACCATTGGGAACGGAAACCGCTGCTGCAGCTCCTCGATGCCCTCCACAATCCACTTGGAGGCGTTGTTGCGGATCGAGGCGTTCTCGGTCCAGCCGATCACCAGGTCGGTCATCGTCAGGGTGCGGGCGAACTCGCCGATCAGTGTGGGGCCGCAGTGCGCCACGGTGTCGGCCTCGATCACCCCCGGAGCCTTGGGCGCTTCCTCGGCGCAGGTGCGAATGCTGATCGAATTACGCAGCAGCGGAGACGGTTTCGTTGTCGAGATGCCCTTGATGCGCATCCGGTCGCGAGCCGGTTTCAGGTAGCGGTCCACGGTGGCCGCACTCATCGCCTTCAACTCGGCCACTGACGCCTCGGTGGCGAACGGCTTGTCAAGATCACCGGCAGCGGCCAGTAGCGGCAACCACAGATCGAGCATGACCACCAGGTACTTGCCGCACGGCATGCCCATCAACGCCCACACATGCTCCAGCAGCGCCCTGGCGTCGTCGCTGAACCCCCGCGCCCGCAGCCTACGCCCGTCGACCTGCTCGGCCGGGTCCGGCAATCTCGGGCCTGTCAACATCCGCCGCGCCGTCGAGCGGCCCATCCCCGTGGTGGCCACCACCCGATCCAAAATCTTGCCCTTGTCCGCCTTCGACGCCTTGCGGTACTGAATCCGCAGCTTGTTCGTCACCTGCCGTCTCGCGGCCATATCGATCTTGCCCTCCACATCGGGCAAGCCTTCCTGGGCCACGCGCTCAAAATGGCTGAGGCACCACCACCGGCTACGCGCTCAAAGTAGGTGAGGCACGCCGCAGGCTTGACCTGAATTTCACCAACGCTTATTCTGACGGGCTTTTCTCACCGAGGAGATCGCCGGATGACGGAACACTTGTCGCGATTGACGCTGACTCTAGAGGTCGACGCCCCGCTCGACCGAGCGAAAGTGTCGACCCTGGGGCCGCATCTTCATGGCGTCCTCATGGAGTCGATCCCGGCCGATTATGTGCAGACCCTCCACACCGTGCCGGTGAACCCGTACAGTCAGTACGCGCTCGCCCGCTCGACGACATCGCTGGAGTGGAAGGTCAGCGCGCTGACGAACGAGGCGCGGCAGCAGATCGTCGGGCCTATCAATGACGAGGTATTTGCGGGGTTTCGGCTCCGCACGACAGGGATAACGACACAGGTCACGTCGCGATCGCTGGAGCAGAACCCGCTAAGTCAATTCGCGCGCATTTTCTACGCGCGGCCCGAGACGCGCAAGTTCCGGGTCGAGTTCCTGACGCCTACCGCGTTCAAGCAATCCGGCGAGTACGTGTTCTGGCCGGATCCGCGGCTCGTGTTTCAGAGTCTCGCGCAGAAGTACGGCGCAGTTGTCGACGGCGAAGAGCCCGATCCTGGCCTCATCGCCGAATTCGGTCAGTCGGTTCGCCTTTCCGCGTTCCGGGTGGCATCGGTCCCGTTCGCGATGGGCGCGGCGCGTGTTCCCGGCTTCACCGGCTCGGCCACGTTCACCGTCCGCGGTGTGGATACTTTTGCGAGCTATATCGCGGCGCTGTTGTGGTTCGGGGAGTTCTCGGGATGCGGAATAAAGGCATCCATGGGGATGGGCGCGATCCGGGTCCAGCCACTGGCACCGAGGCCAAAGGACGCACCGAAGCCATGATCCCGGCGCTTATCGAGACCGTGATCGGTTGCCTCCTGCACGACATCGGCAAGCCGGTCCAGCGGGCTGCGCTGGGCTACCGGGGTAGGCACAGCGCAATCGGCCGTGCGTTCGTGAAGAAAATCTGGTTGCGCGACGGGCGCAATCCGTCGGAGTTCGCAGACGAGGTGTACGAGCCTGACATTGAGGTCTTCGACCGCCGCATTCTTGACGCGATCAGCTATCACCATAGTTCTGCGCTGCGTACGGCGGCCGAGAATGGCCGCCTTGCCGCCGATGCGCCGGCCTACGTCGCTTACATTGCTGACAACATCGCGGCCGGGACTGACCGCCGCAAGGCCGATTCCGATGACGGCCAGGGTGCGAGTACCTGGGATTCGGACACTCCCCTGTACTCGGTGTTCAACCGATTCGGCGCTGATACAGCGAATCTTACGTTCGCGCCGGAGATGCTCGATGACCGCGAGCCGATGAACATACCGTCGGCTCGCCGGATCGAGTTCGACAAGTACCGCTACACCGAGATCGTCAACAAGCTGGAAGCCGTTCTGGTCGACCTCGAATGTTCCGACACCTACCTCGCCAGCCTCCTCAACGTCCTCGAGGCGACGCTGTCGTTCGTGCCGTCCTCGACCGACGCGTCCGAGGTCGTCGACGTCTCACTCTTCGACCACCTGAAGCTGACGGGTGCGCTCGGCGCCTGCATCTGGCACTACCTACAAGCCACCGGACAAAGCGACTTCAAGTCAGCGCTGTTCGACAAGCAGGACACCTTCTACAACGAAAAAGCCTTCCTGCTCACAACTTTCGACGTCTCAGGCATCCAGGACTTCATCTACACGATCCATTCCTCGGGTGCCGCGAAGATGCTGCGTGCCCGCAGCTTCTACCTGGAGATGCTGACCGAGCATCTCATCGACGAGCTACTTGCGCGGGTGGGTCTCAGCCGCGCGAATCTCAACTACTCCGGTGGCGGGCACGCGTACCTGCTGCTGCCCAACACGGAGTTCGCTCGCAATTCGCTCGAAGAATTCGAGCGTGAGGCCAACGAGTGGCTGCTGGAAAACTTCGCAACCTGGCTCTTCATCGCCACGGGCAGCGTACCGCTTGCCGCGAACGACCTGATGCGTCGGCCGAACGAGAGCGGGCCCCAGGCACATGACCGCGCCCTCCGCTACAGCGGGCTCTACCGTGAGTTGAGCGAGCAACTTTCCGCGAAGAAGCTCGCCCGATACAGCGCTGACCAACTGCGGGAACTCAACTCGAGCGATCACGACGGTCAGAAAGGTGACCGGGAATGCAGCGTGTGCCACACGGTCAACCGCACGATCAAAACCATCAACGATCTTCTCCTGTGCAGCCTGTGCCAAGCGCTGACCGCTGCGTCTCAGCAGATTCAATCCGAGTCTCGCCGCTTCCTGCTCATCTCTGAGGAATCCTCGGATGGTTTGCCCTTGCCGTTCGGCGCCACGCTCACGTTCTGTAGCGAATCCGGCGCCAAGCAAGCCCTCCAGCAACCGCAAACGCGAAGGCTGTACGCGAAGAACAAGTTCTTCGCCGGCGAGAGTTTGGGCACCGGGCTCTGGGTGGGCGACTACGTCGCACAGATGGAGTTCGGTGATTACGTGAAGCGTGCGAGCGGAATCGCGCGCCTCGGGGTTCTGCGCCTTGACGTCGACAACCTGGGCCAGGCATTCACGCACGGCTTCATGAAGCAGGGCAACGGCAAGTTCAACACGATCAGCCGCACGGCCGCGTTCTCCCGGATGCTGTCGTTGTTCTTCCGGCAGCACATCAACTACGTGCTGAAACACCCTAAACTGCGTCCACTTACTGGTGACGATCCCGAGCGATCACGGCGGGCCACGATCATCTACTCAGGCGGCGATGACGTCTTCGTCGTGGGCGCGTGGGACGACGTCATCGAGTTCGGGATCGAGCTTCGGGAGCGGTTCCACGAATTCACCCAGGGCAAACTCACCGTGTCGGCTGGCATCGGCATGTTCCCCGACAAGTACCCCATCTCCGTGATGGCCCGCGAAGTCGGAGATCTCGAAGGCGCGGCGAAGTCGCTGCCCGGCAAGAACGGGGTTGCACTCTTCGATCCCGAGTTCACCTTCCGCTGGGATGAGCTGCTCAGCAAGGTGATCGAGGAGAAGTACCGGCACATCGCCGACTACTTCAGGTGCAACGAAGAGCGCGGCATGGCCTTCATCTACAAGCTGCTCGAACTACTCGACCAACGCGGCGATCGAATCACAGAGGCCAGATGGGTGTACTTCCTCATGCGCATGCGCGGCCCCACCGACGACACGACGCGCTTCCAGCAGTTTGCAAACCGATTGCACCAGTGGTTCCAAGATCCGAGCGACGCCAAGCAACTCAAGACCGCGCTCCACCTCTACATCTATCGCAACCGCAAGGAGGAGTCCGAATGAGCGTCATCCAAGACGACTATGTGAAACAGGCCGAGCAAGTAATTCGCGGCCTGCCAAAGAAGAACGGCGACTTCGAGCTGACCACAACCCAGCTGCGGGTGCTACTCAGCCTGACCGCACAGCTATTTGACGAAGCGCAGCTCAGCTCCGATCAAAACCTGTCGCCTGCGTTGCGGGACAAAGTTCAGTACCTCCGTGTGCGATTCGTTTATCAGGCTGGCCGCGAGAAGGCGGTCAGGGTCTTCGTCGAGAGGGCGGGCCTGCTGGACGAACTAGCGCAGATCGGCGACAGCCGCGACCGGCTGCTGAAATTCTGCCACTACATGGAGGCTCTGGTCGCATACAAGAAGTTCCTCGACCCTAAAGAGACAAGCAAGGAAACCGAATGATCACTGGATACGCGAAGATCGAGATCACCGGCACGATCACCGTCGTGACGGGCCTGCACATCGGTGCTGGCGATGGCTTCTCGGCCATCGGTGCGGTCGACAAGCCTGTCGTTCGTGACCCGTTGACCAAGTGGCCGATGATTCCGGGTACCAGCCTGAAGGGCAAGGTCCGTACACTGTTGTCCCGCCAATACGGCGCCGACACAGAGACGTTTTACAGGAAGCCGAATGACGATCCTGCTCAGATCCGTCGGCTATTCGGCGACACCAAGGAGTACAAGACGGGCCGGCTCGTCTTCCGCGACACGAAGCTCACCAACAAGGACGACCTTGAAGCTCGCGGCGCTAAGACTCTCACGGAGGTGAAATTCGAGAACGCCATCAACCGGGTGACCGCCAAGGCGAACCCTCGCCAGATGGAACGCGTGATCCCCGGCAGCGAGTTCGCGTTCTCACTTGTCTACGAGGTCTCCTTCGGCACCCCCGACGAGGAACAGAAGGCGTCTCTGCCTTCCTCCGATGAGATCATCGAGGACTTCAACGCCATCGCGCGCGGCCTGAAGTTGCTCGAACTCGACTACCTCGGCGGCAGCGGAACTCGCGGCTACGGGCAGGTCAAGTTCAGCGACCTGAAAGCCCGGGCCGCAGTCGGAACACTCGACAGGTCACTGCTGGAGATGCTAAACCATGAACTCGCGGCTGTTTAGGTTCGACGTCGTCCGCACACACTTCGGCGACCACGGCCTTGAGTCGTCCACGATTGGCTGCCCCGCGGACACCCTCTACTCTGCGCTTTGCGTTGAAGCGCTACGGATGGGTGGCCAGCAGCTGCTTGACGAACTCGTTGCGTGCTCGACGCTGCGGTTGACCGATCTGCTGCCCTATGTCGGGCCCGACTACCTCGTTCCCAAGCCCCTCAAGAGCGTTCGGTCCGACAGCTCAAGCCTGCAGAAGAAGCTGGCGAAGAAGATCGGCTTTCTTCCCGCTGCCCAGCTTGGCAGCTTCCTCGATGGCACGGCCGACCTTGACGACCTCGCGGCGCGGCAGACCAAGATCGGTGTCCACGCCGTGTCGGCGAAGGCAGCGATCCACAACGGAAAGAAAGACGCCGACCCGTACCGTGTCGGCTACTTCCGGTTCGAGCCGGACGCGGGTCTGTGGTTGCTGGCGACCGGATCCGAGTCCGAGCTCGGCCTACTCACCAGGCTGTTGAAAGGGATCTCCGCGCTGGGCGGCGAACGGACGAGCGGGTTCGGAGCGTTCATCCCGACCGAGTCAGAAGTACCCGCCGCTCTCACGCCAACGACCGCCGCGGCAAGCCTGATGACGCTCACGACGTCCCTCCCCACCGACGACGAGCTTGAACAGGCCCTCGCCGGCGCGACATACCGCCTCGTCAAACGCAGTGGATTCGTCGCGTCGGCCACATACGCTGAGACGCCACGACGCAAACGCGACATCTACAAGCTCGCCGCCGGCTCGGTCTTCTCGCGACCCTTCCAAGGAGGCATCCTCGACGTCAGCCTGGGCGGAAACCACCCGGTCTACAGCTACGCGCGACCGCTATTCCTCGCACTCCCGGAGTCCGCAGCATGAGCCAATACCTGAAGCCCTTCGAACTCACGCTGCGGTGCCTAGGGCCGGTGTTCATAGGGTCCGGCGAGAAGCGGACCCCGAAGGAGTATGTCGCGAGCACGAGCATGGTCTACTTCCCGGATATGGAACGTCTATATGCAGATGTTGCGGCACAAGGAAAGTCGGAGTCTTTCGAAGAGTTCATGATGAACACCGGTAAGGCGCAACCGGATGAGCGATTCAACGAATGGATAGCGGAAAACGGAGTCAAGGTTAGCCCCAAGAATCATGGGGGGTACGGCGTCAAGATCGGGTCGATCGTGCCGGGACGTGCGCATCGCGGTCGCGATGGTCAGATGATACAAGAGCAGCGCCAGCTCAACGATATTCACTCGTTCATCAAGGACGTGCTTGGGAATCCATACGTCCCAGGATCAAGTGTCAAGGGAATGCTTCGCAGCATCTACCTGCAGTCGCTTGTGCATCAGCGGACGGCCCAACCTGTTCGTGTTCCGGGACACCAGACGCGGGAGCACCGGCAGTACGGCGAAAGGTTTGAGCGGAAGGAGTTGCGCAAATCGGGGCGCCCCAACACCCGTCCGCAAGACGCGGTCAACGACCTGTTTCAGGCGATCAGGGTCACCGACTCACCAGGCCTGAGAACAAGCGATCTGCTGATCTGCCAGAAGATGGATGTGAATGTCCACGGCAAGCCTGATGGCCTGCCGCTCTTCCGGGAATGTTTGGCGCCGGGAACCTCAATCTCGCTCCGCGTGGTGGTCGACACCAGTCCCACCGCTCGCGGCGGCTGGCCCGCGGGCGAGCGGTTCCTTGAAACGCTGTCGGACACCGTCGCATTCGTGAACAAGGCCCGCTACGCCGAGTACGCAGCCAAGTACTGGGACGATGATCCGCAGTTCGGCCCGATCGTCTATCTGGGCGGCGGAGCCGGCTATCGGAGCAAGACATTCGTGACCCAGCAAGATGACATGGCGAAGGTGCTCGACGCTCAATTTCCGAAGATCAAACATGTCGCCAAGACGCGCGACCTGGGCGTCTCACCACTTGTCTTGAAACTGACCAAGATCGGTGACAAGTACTACGAGATGGGTCAGTGCGAGCTGTCGATCAGGAGAGCCGAATGATCCTGTTCTCGCCCATCGGAA
Organism: Mycobacterium canetti CIPT 140010059; assembly: GCF_000253375.1. Taxonomy (NCBI): domain Bacteria; kingdom Bacillati; phylum Actinomycetota; class Actinomycetes; order Mycobacteriales; family Mycobacteriaceae; genus Mycobacterium; species Mycobacterium canetti. The sequence goes on along the minus strand of NC_015848.1, from coordinate 3,186,205 downwards.
CTGCGGACCCGATCACCGCGCTCGGCGACGGCCCGATGCTACACATCGTCCGCCACTATCGACCTACAGTCGTGGTGCTGTTCCTCAGCGCCGAGATAGCTGCCTTTGAGAACGCGGACCGGCGGTACTCCGCGGCAATCACGCGGCTCGCGCCTGAGACCGACGTCCGCGCAGTCATCCATACCGACCCGTCGGTGCACAGATTCGACCTCTTCGTACCGATCTTCCGCGATCACCTGGCGCAGCTATCGTCTGAGTTTCCCGACACCACAATCCTGCTGAATACCAGTTCCGGCACCCCTGCGATGCAGGCGGCACTGGTGGCGATAAATGTGTTCGGCATTCCGAGGACCACGGCAGTACAAGTAAGCACGCCTGCTCGAGCATCGAGCAAGCCCGGCGACCGTGAATCCCCGGACACCTACGACCTCGAACTGATGTGGGACGCCAACGACGACAACGAGCCTGCAGCTTCCAACCGATGCTTTGAGACAACTTCCGCTGCGCTCGGCGCGCTGCTTGAGCGGGCTAACCTGAAGCAGCTGATCGCGTCGTACGACTACTCGGCAGCAGTGACGATCGCGGCGGACTCACGCCTACCCGATCACGTGAGCAATCTGATCCGCGGCGCGATGCACCGCTCGCGGCTGGAACACCTCGTAGCGCCAAGGTTCTTCAAAGGCACTGTGTTCACATATGACCCCGCGAACAAGGTCGCTGAGTACGTAAGTGCTCTTGCGCTGCTGGCAAAGCGCGAGCAATGGGCTGAATTCGCACGAGCAGCCACCCCGGCAATCACTATCGTGCTCAGGGCGGCTGTGGCAAAACACCTTCCGGAGGACCGCTATCTCGACGACATGGGCCGCGTCGACCGCCGAAAGCTGGAAAGAGAGCCGGAGATACGGTGCGCGCTCAAGCACCCTCCGAAATCGCCAAACGCGGAGTGGTACCTCTACACCAAGGACTGGCTCGCACTGCTCCGCCAATTCGCACCCGATCGAGTTGGTGCTCTTGAAGTACTCGGAAGGTTCGAGAGCCGGGTCCGCAACACCGCAGCACACGAGATCGTCTCAATCAGTGAGGATCGCATCACGAAGGATGGCGGCCTTCTCCCAGAACAACTGTTGAAGATCCTCGCCCGCGAAACAGGCGCTGATTTGACGCTCTACGACCGGTTGAACGACGAGATCATCCGGCAGATTGATATGGCACCGCTGGGCTAACAGGTGCGCAAGATGGTGCAGCTGTATGTCTCGGACTCCGTGTCGCGGATCAGCTTTGCCGACGGCCGGGTGATCGTGTGGAGCGAGGAGCTCGGCGAGAGCCAGTATCCGATCGAGACGCTCGACGGTATCACGCTGTTTGGGCGGCCGACGATGACAACGCCCTTCATCGTTGAGATGCTCAAGCGTGAGCGCGACATCCAGCTCTTCACGACCGACGGCCACTACCAGGGCCGGATCTCAACACCCGACGTGTCATACGCGCCGCGGCTCCGTCAGCAAGTTCACCGCACCGACGATCCTGCGTTCTGCCTGTCGTTAAGCAAGCGGATCGTGTCGAGGAAGATCCTGAATCAGCAGGCCTTGATTCGGGCACACACGTCGGGGCAAGACGTTGCTGAGAGCATCCGCACGATGAAGCACTCGCTGGCCTGGGTCGATCGATCGGGCTCCCTGGCGGAGTTGAACGGGTTCGAGGGAAATGCCGCAAAAGCATACTTCACCGCGCTGGGGCATCTCGTCCCGCAGGAGTTCGCATTCCAGGGCCGCTCGACTCGGCCGCCGTTGGACGCCTTCAACTCGATGGTCAGCCTCGGCTATTCGCTGCTGTACAAGAACATCATAGGGGCGATCGAGCGTCACAGCCTGAACGCGTATATCGGTTTCCTACACCAGGATTCACGAGGGCACGCAACGTTGGCGAGCGACCTCATGGAGGTATGGCGGGCGCCGATCATCGATGACACCGTACTTCGATTGATCGCGGACGGTGTGGTCGACACCCGGGCTTTCAGCAAGAACTCCGACACGGGGGCCGTCTTCGCGACACGGGAAGCCACACGATCCATCGCGCGCGCCTTTGGTAATCGAATCGCACGAACCGCCACCTACATCAAAGGCGATCCTCACCGATACACCTTTCAGTACGCCCTCGACTTGCAACTGCAAAGCCTCGTGCGTGTTATCGAAGCCGGGCACCCGTCGCGGCTCGTCGATATCGATATCACCTCCGAGCCATCCGGAGCCTAAATGCCCACTCGCAGCCGTGAGGAGTACTTCAATCTCCCGCTCAAAGTGGACGAATCCAGCGGCACTATAGGCAAGATGTTCGTCCTCGTAATATACGACATCAGCGACAACCGGCGGCGGGCTTCACTTGCGAAGATCCTGGCCGGGTTTGGCTATCGCGTCCAAGAGTCCGCATTCGAAGCGATGCTGACGAAGGGCCAGCTCGCGAAACTAGTTGCACGTATCGACCGCTTCGCCATCGACTGCGACAACATCCGGATCTATAAGATAAGAGGTGTTGCGGCAGTTACGTTCTACGGAAGGGGACGGCTTGTCAGCGCAGAGGAGTTTGTGTTCTTATGACATCATCAGCAGGCATTGTTACCACACGCTGGACGAATTGTCCATCGAGTCGTCAGACCCAAAACCCCGAGAGGGGACGGAAACTTGGAGGTGTCGTTGCATTCGTCGACTGCGTGGTATTGTCGTCAGACCCAAAACCCCGAGAGGGGACGGAAACATGCCCGCTGGTAGCGGCCCCGGCGGCGCCGAGAAGTCGTCAGACCCAAAACCCCGAGAGGGGACGGAAACTTGGTGATCTTCCATGACTTGACGCCGTTGACCGCGATGTCGTCAGACCCAAAACCCCGAGAGGGGACGGAAACGCGGTGCTCGATGCGGCCACTAGGCCGCGGCCAACTCGGGTCGTCAGACCCAAAACCCCGAGAGGGGACGGAAACTCGGTGCTGACCCCATGGATGCGAAGCGTAGACCTCTGTGTCGTCAGACCCAAAACCCCGAGAGGGGACGGAAACCAACAAGGTCTACGCGTCGAGGTCCACGGCTCAGAAGTCGTCAGACCCAAAACCCCGAGAGGGGACGGAAACCCGCGTCATCGGGCACGACCACGAACAGGTCCGTGAAGGTCGTCAGACCCAAAACCCCGAGAGGGGACGGAAACATACCGGAAGCACATTCGCGCCAGTGGTCGTCGCAGAAGGTCGTCAGACCCAAAACCCCGAGAGGGGACGGAAACATTCCGACTAGCGCGTCGTCGTTTCCAGCCTCAATGTCGTCAGACCCAAAACCCCGAGAGGGGACGGAAACCGACAAGTTTGCGCGGATCAAGTCCGCGCCGGTCAAGTCGTCAGACCCAAAACCCCGAGAGGGGACGGAAACATGTGGCGATTACGCCTGATCAGGCGAAGGCGAGTCGTCAGACCCAAAACCCCGAGAGGGGACGGAAACTTCAGTAAATTGCAGCGACGGGCGAATCCAGCAACCGTCGTCAGACCCAAAACCCCGAGAGGGGACGGAAACCTTCAACGACGCTGTATTGGGCCATGTGGGCTGGTCTTTCAGTCGTCAGACCCAAAACCCCGAGAGGGGACGGAAACAGCAGCATGGACGGTTTCGCCTGTATCCGGGTAAAAAAGTCGTCAGACCCAAAACCCCGAGAGGGGACGGAAACTCGATGGCGGCGCGGTTGCGGATGTGGTGGTCGCGTAGCGTCGTCAGACCCAAAACCCCGAGAGGGGACGGAAACTTGGCGTACATAGCGAGCTGTGCGGCAGTAGAGTGCGGGTCGTCAGACCCAAAACCCCGAGAGGGGACGGAAACCTTCGATTGTGCCGCCGCGGGTTTCGTTCACGTCGTCAGACCCAAAACCCCGAGAGGGGACGGAAACTCCCCGGGCTGAGGCGTGTGTTCGTAGTCGCCTAATGTCGTCAGACCCAAAACCCCGAGAGGGGACGGAAACCCTTGCCAAGGGAGGTGCTGGTGTGCTTATGCCTAACAGGTCGTCAGACCCAAAACCCCGAGAGGGGACGGAAACTAGTTGACGCCAAATGTTTGGACTGTGATCAATTCAAGTCGTCAGACCCAAAACCCCGAGAGGGGACGGAAACGCTTGACAATGCGGTTGTCGCGCGCCTTTTTCCAGCCGAGGTCGTCAGACCCAAAACCCCGAGAGGGGACGGAAACGTGTGTTTCAACGGGTTTCAGTTTTCTTGTCCCAGTGGTCGTCAGACCCAAAACCCCGAGAGGGGACGGAAACACTGGTTGTTGCCCGGCGACGGCGGCGCGTTGGCGTGTCGTCGTCAGACCCAAAACCCCGAGAGGGGACGGAAACCATCCAGAGGTCGAAGTGGTGTTCGGTGTTCTCCTGTACGTCGTCAGACCCAAAACCCCGAGAGGGGACGGAAACTTCTGCGCGGCGATCCGGTCATGACGAGCCCGCAGGTCGTCAGACCCAAAACCCCGAGAGGGGACGGAAACATCACGACACGGCCTGATCGGTGTCGGTGGCGGCAAGTCGTCAGAGTCGTCAGACCCAAAACCCCGAGAGGGGACGGAAACCAGAAGGGTAGCGTCGGCCGGATTGTCTGGCCCACGTCGTCAGACCCAAAACCCCGAGAGGGGACGGAAACCATCGAACAAGCGCGCGTCGGCTAAGCACGCGTCTGTCAAGTCGTCAGACCCAAAACCCCGAGAGGGGACGGAAACTCTCCGTGATAGGTGAGGACCACCGAATCACCATCAGTCGTCAGACCCAAAACCCCGAGAGGGGACGGAAACTCTGGTAGTGGGCTTCTGCCGGTGCGCGGGTTTGTGTCTGTCGTCAGACCCAAAACCGGCTCTTCGCAGTTGAGGGTGTAGGGCGGGTCGGCGCGTCGTTGCCGGGGTAGGGGTCGAGGTCTTCCGATGATGGGGTTTCCTACACCTCTCATCCGAAAGACCTCGACGTGCACGACGCTACCGGTGGTGCGGGCTTTGTCCGCCCCGGTCTGACCGCTTTCTGCCGGCTTGATGAGCTCGGGGTGGAGGTGACCGGCCAATACCTGGATTCCGAGCGGGCGGTGGCGGCGTGTCGGATCACCGACGAGGATCGATGGTGTCGACGTTGCGGCGAGCAAGGCGCCGTCCGGGATACCGTGACCCGCCGATTGGCTCACTGGTGCACCATCCTTGTGTCGGTGATCTTGGATGGATTGCCCGATGCACCCGAGGCGCCGCTGGGTTATCGCCCTGCTCGCTTGACAGCCGTGATGTCCATCATGAGTTTTGCGGAGTCCGGCGGTTGCCCCGGACGCGCCGACCGTCGACAGGACTGAGCGCCGACGAGCGCCGAACAGTGAGCGATGCGGCAGCCGCGTTCGGGCCTCGCACGAGGGTGCCTCCCCACTGGGTCTAGCAGCGAGGAGGCTGTTATGGAGTCTACTGCCGAAACCACATTGCGCGACGAGCCGCAGAACGGCGTCACGGGTGGAATTGATTGGGCGCGAGACGATCACGCGGTATCGATCGTCGATGCGCGTGGCCGCGAGGTTCGCCGCGCCACGATCGAGCACAACGCCGCCGGACTGCGCGAGCTGCTCGAGCTGCTGAACCGGGCCGGTGTGCGCGAGGTCGCCATCGAACGCCCGGACGGCCCGGTGGTGGACACCCTGCTCGAGGCCGGGCTCACGGTGGTGGTGATCAGCCCGAACCAGCTGAAGAATCTGCGCGGCCGTTACGGCTCGGCCGGCAACAAGGACGACCGCTTCGACGCGTTCGTGCTCGCCGACACGCTGCGCACCGACCGGTCCCGGCTGCGTCCACTGCTGCCCGACACCGCGGCCACGGCCACCCTGCGCCGGACCTGTCGCGCTCGCAAAGACCTGGTCGGGCACCGGGTGGCGTTGGCCAACCAGCTGCGCGCGCACCTGCGCATCGTCTTTCCGGGCGTGGTCGGGCTGTTCGCCGACATCGACTCGCCGATCAGCCTGGCGTTCCTGACCCGATTCGACTGCCAGGACCGCGCAGACTGGTTGTCGGTCAAGCGCCTGGCCGCCTGGCTGGCCGCCGCCGGCTACTGCGGGCGCGTCGACCCCGCGGTGCTTCACGGCCGGCTCACCGGCGCCCCGCGCGGTGTCACAGGTGAGGACGGCGCCGCCAACGCACACATCACCCGCGCCCTGCTCGCTGCGCTTACCAGCATCGCCACGCAGATCAAGGCCCTCGACGCGCAGATCGCCGAGCAGCTCGCCCTGCACGCCGACGCGCACATCTTCACCTCCCTGCCCCGCTCCGGCACCGTGCGCGCGGCCCGGCTGCTCGCCGAGATCGGTGACTGCCGAGCCCGTTTTCCCACGCCCGAATCGCTGGCCTGCTTGGCCGGCGTCGCCCCCTCCACCCGCCAGTCCGGCAAAGTCACCCACGTCGGGTTCCGTTGGGCCGCAGACAAACAACTCCGCGACGCCGTCTGCGACTTCGCCGGCGACAGCCGCCGAGCCAACCCCTGGGCCGCCGACCTTTACAACCGCGCCCGAGCCCGCGGCCACGACCACCCTCACGCCGTACGCATCCTCGCCCGCGCCTGGCTTTACGTCATCTGGCACTGCTGGCAAGACGGCGTCGCTTACGATCCCACCCAACACCGAGCCCTGCAGGCTCTCCGTAACCAAGTTCGCCAAACGGCGGCTTGACACAGGGCTACTCATGAGCCCTTCGGGTGGCGCCCGACGACCTTGGTGCTTACCGTGCGCCGCTATCGGTGTGCCGGCTGCGCTCATGTGTGGCGGCAAGACAGCAGCGCGGCAGCCGAGCCGCGGGCGAAGTTGTCGCGCCATGGGCTGCGGTGGGCATTGGAAGCCGTTGTGTGCCAACACCTCACCATCGCCCGTGTCGCCGAAGGGCTGGGGGTGTCGTGGAACACCGCCAACAACGCCGTGTTGGCCGAGGGCAAGCGGGTGTTGATCGACGATGCGGGCAGGTTCGACGAAGTCACGGTGATCGGGGTCGACGAACACGTGTGGCGCCACACGCGGCGCGGCGACAAGTACGTCACCGTGATCATCGACCTGACCGGCATCCGTGAGGGCACCGGCCCGGCCCGGCTGCTGGACATGGTCGAAGGACGCTCCAAGCAGGCCTTCAAGACCTGGCTGGCCGAACGAGAAGAATCCTGGCGCCAGGCGGTGGAAGTGGTGGCGATGGACGGGTTCACCGGGTTTAAGACCGCCACCAGCGAGGGACTGCCCGACGCGGTGGCGGTGATGGATCCCTTCCACGTGGTGCGGCTCGGTGGTGAGGCGCTGGATAAATGCCGGCGCCGCGTTCAACTCGACACCTGTGGACACCGCGGTCGCAAGACTGATCCGCTCTACGCCGCGCGGCGCACCCTGCAGACCGGGGCCGACCTGCTCACCGACAAGCAAAAAGACCGGCTGACAAAGCTATTCGCCGTCGACACCCACATCGAAGTCGAGGCGACCTGGGGCATCTACCAGCGCATGATCAGCGCCTACCGCCACCCCGACCGCCGGAGGGGCCGCGAGCTGATGAGCGCGCTGATCGAGTCGATCAGCGACGCGGTCCCCGCGGCATTGACCGAGGTCATCACCCTGGGGCGCACATTGAAGAAACGCGCCGCCGACGTGCTGGCTTACTTCGACCGGCCGGGCACATCCAACGGACCCACCGAGGCGATCAACGGCCGCCTCGAACACCTACGCGGCTCTGCGCTGGGATTTCGCAACCTCACCCACTACATCACCCGATCCCTCCTGGAAACCGGCGGATTCAAACCCCGACTACACCCTCGATCATGAAGAGCCACCAAAGTCCCCGAGATCCACGACCTCGCCGAAATCATCGAAACATGGCAACAGCCAATACTTCTCGCGATTACCACCGGTCTGTCGAACGCGCGCAGCGAGGGCTACAACAGGATCGTAAAACACGTCGGCCGCGTCGCCTTCGGCTTCCGCAACCCAGAAAACCAACGCCGCCGGGTACGGTGGGCCTGCACCCGCCAATCACGGCGAGTGCCACCCAGCGCCAGTAAGCTACACCCCTGCTAAGTCGGAAGAGCCATTAAAGCTCATCGGTTCCACTCCACCAGCTTCATCCGCACGTCGACACCTGGTCCGAGCTTCTGCTTGAGGCCCTGCATAAAACCCCACTGACGCACCGCCTGGTCAGCCAAACGCCGACATAGCCGCTGCACTGCGTCGACCGGCTGGTTTTCATAGTCGCTATCACCGCGCGCATCCAACGTGTCCGTCGCGGAAGCGACCGGTACCTCGTTCTCTAGCAGCAGCACCGCGAGCTGACGCTTGTCCACCAGCACCACCCACCGCATCTGTGCGGGCAGTTTGGGGAGCGTCGTATCGTCCCTGGCTGCGTACGTCATGTGCGTTCCTGCCTAAGCTCCTTCAGTCCCACGCGAATACCAGCCCGGCCGCGCTCCCGATGCCCGGTGCGCGCCTGGTGCTGGCAATAGTTGGTGTCAAGCGATTATCGGTATATCGGCCACGTCTCTAAGTATGCGTCAATTGCTCGTTCGATTTTCAACCCATAATCATTCGGAACCCAATCAGGTCCAAAGGTCTTCATCAAGGCGTCGGAAAGCACGTCGATAACAGCGTCGCTCTGTTCGTTGGTTGGCTTCTCTGTGCGCCGAAGCTCGTCGAAGAGAGCGGGATTACGATTCTCTAATTCTTGCTCGATCACGGGACGGTGCTCCGTTGAAATAGCATCGAGAACGTTGCTCACGGATTTCTCCATCCAGCCCGGCTGTTCGCCCAGGCGGTTACCACTTGGCCATCTTTGTTTAGGACCACTGTTGCGTCTTTCCCAACGTACACGTAAGCGCCTCTACCAAGCTCATCCACTTTAAACTGGGGCGGCCCAACAGGATTCGCAACAGCATCTTGCATTGCCTTGTCGCTGACGCCATGACCGCCGTCGCGTCCGGCGATCCTTCCTGCTCCATGATCGGTGATTCCGTTGATTCTGTTAGGCGGCGGGAATGGCGGTGTTTCCTGTGCTGGAGGGACTGGCTCTTGGCTTGAAGGCGTACCCGGTTGGTTTGGCGGGGGCTCGGAACCGGCTGTACCCGGCCGCGTGGTGGCCGGGGCGTGTTCGCCTCCTATGGGTATGCCTAAGTCGTTTAAGCGGGCCCGGATTGCGGCTAGGCGTTCAAGGAGAGGACCGCGCGAGGCGATGCAGGCGTTGTATTGGGCCGGCGGCAGCGGCCCGACGTTTTCGACGCCGCATCGGGCGTTCCACGCCCGTATCTCAGCGTTAACATTGGCCCATTCTGCGATCGCCTGCTCGGCGCTCATGTCTTTGGGGTCGACCGGCATGGGTGACAGGGCCGGGTCACGCGGTAGGGGGAAAGATGGTGCCGTCGGGGCCGGTACGAGCCCTGGCGGGCCGAAGCCCAGCATTTGGACACCGTTGTTGCCAGTACCAGGTGTTGTATCAGACGGCGCGGTACCGGCGGGATCGGGTTCGAGTGTGACGGGTGCGGGGGTGGGGGGCGATGACTGCGCGGCCGGGGATTGGCGCGCGTGCGGCGATTCCGCCTGCGGCGGATCGGTGGAGGGCAGGTGTTGCGGTGCGTGTTCGTGCCGCACTTTCCCGGGATCGGCAAACTGCGTCGCTGGCGGTTCGGCGGTCGGCGGCGACGGGTGGGGTTGGCCGTGTGCTAGCGGGGTTGCCGCGGCGGTCGCGGCAGCAGCGGCCGGTGCGCTGGTCACGGTGGCGGCCGTCGAGACCGCGCCCTTGCTGACCGGGGCCGTGGCGGCGATCCCCGAACTCAGCCGGGCAGCCAGCGAGGACAGCCAGCTGCCGCCGGTGCCAGCCCCGGCCCCGCCACCGACGCTGCCGCCGAAGGCGGGCAGGGGGCCGGCACCTGGCGGCAGCGGCACCGGGGGCGCGATGCCCGCTAGCTCGCCGGCCGCTGGTGGGGCTTGCCACGTTGGTGCTGCTGCTGAGGCCGCGGCCTGCGGTGATATGTGCCGTATCAGCGGGCTAGCGCCGGTCAAGACATCGAGCTGCGATGCTGAGGGGGCTAGCGGTGATGGCGGCACCGTCGGATTCGGCGCGTGGGTGGTGGTGATGGCGGCGACCGCCTGGATGTGGCCGCGCACCGCGCCTTCGCCGCCCAGCTCACCGGCGGAGCGCGCCACGTCGGTGGCGGTCTGCACTTCCTGGCCGGTGAAACGGGTCAGCTGGACACGCAGATCGGCGGAGATGGCTTGGGCGTTGGGCTGCCGGGCGTACCAGCCCATCGAGCCCGGCGCATACATCGCGTCGGTCGCCGTCCAGCCCTCGGCGACCGCGAACCCTGACTGGTTGGCCTGCTCGACGGTGGCGAAGATGGAGTGCTTTTGTTGGTGCAGCATGGCGGCCCCGTCCTCGGCGGTGGCCGCTGCAGTATCCAGCAGCTCGGCTTCCTGTTCGGCGGTGACGGCGTGGCGGGCCATCGCGGCTTTCATCGCCTCATCGCCGTGACCCTGCCAGTCCAGCGAGTCGGCCTGGCTCTTGATCGTGCCCACCACCGAGCGGCGGCGCGCCGCCAGCTCGCGCCAGTGCGCGGCATTCTCGGTCAGATGCGACACGGTGTAAGCGCGTAACGTCGACTGGGTGGGGATCACGCGTTACGGGCTGTTCCGGTGATCGTGGTGGCCACGTTTTTCAGCATGTCCGCGGCATCCGAGTCGGTGGCTTCATAACCGGTCGCCGCGACCTGGGTCATCCCGGCGGTGGTGGCGATCTTAGTGTGCAGATCGGCAGTGGCGACCTGGGCCGCGCCGGTCACCCCGGCGGCGGCGAGCACCGTGGGCCACCCGCCAGACGGTTCCAGCGCTGGTGGCGCGGCGTGGAGATCGAAAACCTCCATGTGCCAGCCGGTACTGGTCACCCGCAACTGGGCTGGGTTGACGCGAAGGCTGTCGCCCATGCGGGGATTGTAGCGGTGATGCTCACCGGGCGAGAACGTGTGGGACGAGACCACCGGGCGACATCAGGGATACCCCGGCGCATGAGCCTGACCTCCTTGATAGCAGTAAAGAAAGTTCTCACGGGCCAGCTCACCGATGATGGTGTCGGGTTACCGATGCGTTGCAGCGATGACGGCTCAGTCGGCCCTGCATGCGGACACGGCGTAGGCGGTCGCGTCGGGCACCGCCGTTGCAGTTGCTTTTCACGTTTGGGTGGTGGTGGTCGTGGTGGCGGGCGGCGGACGCAGGGCGTAGTGCAGCGACCGGCGCGGACGGGAGCGGCAGTGGACGGACGCGAAGGGAGCGAAGTGGAGCCCGGAGGTAGCCGCCCCCATATAGGGGTCAGCCGGGTTGGCCGATGAGTTGCGTGAGGCGTGCTGCGATGGCGGCGGTGGCGGCGAGTGTGCTGGTCGCGGTGGCTGTGTGCGGGTTTCCGGTGAGGTCGGTGACGGTGGCGCCGGCTTCGCGTGCCAGGAGTACGCCCGCAGCGGTGTCCCAGGGTTTGTTGCCGTCGATGATGGCGGCGTCGGCCAGTCCTGCGGCGACGAAGGCTAGGTCGATGGTGGCGGCGCCGGCGGGGCCGGCGGCAACGGCGTGTTGATCGGCAACGACGGCAACAACGGGTTGCCGTAGCCGCCCGGCCGCCCGCGCTTGACGAAGACCGCGGCCGAATCGTGAGCCGATGGGCTCGTGCGTGGGACGACTGCGCGATTGGCTCGTTGCCGATTTCGCCTACCGCATGGTCGTCGGTGTCGTCGGTCTGACGCTGCTGGCTGTGGGGCTTATAGCGATCCCGTACCCGGGTCCGGGACGTCCGCCGTCGCTACGACGCCAGCAATGGGGTGGTTCCCTCGACAGCAGGTGGCAGTGCAAGGCATTGGGATGGCGTTCACCGTGGCCGTGACGGTGGCGTCGTTGTGGATCTTGGGCGCGTTCGACTGGATAGCCGAGTGGGCGGGTTGCGAATGGGCATGGTTGAAGAGCCCGATTGGGCTCGGGGCCAAGTGAGCCTGTGGCCTCCATCCTGAGCTCCCGCAGCAAAAGCGCAGGCGCGGCCAACGCCTTTGTGATCCCGGTGTGCTCGAAATGTTCTTCAGCGATTCGCAGCCATCAGCCGATGAGGACGTTCAGCCAGGGCAAGCCGGCGGTTTCATACAGCATGCGATAAGTCGCGAGGATGAGCGTTGCGTCCAGGACGCTTTCGATGTTGTCGTCCGCGGCGAGGTTCGGGTTCGCACCGTGGGCACGTCAACAGTCGTCCTCGAGGTCCTACCGACGTGCTGGTCGACTTCCTCGGGCAGCGTCAGGCCCTGGTGGTATTCGACAACTGTGAACACCTCATCGACGATGTGGCCAAACTAACCGAGATACTGCTGCGGGGTTGCCCACGGCTGCGGATCCTGGCCACCAGCCGCGAAGTCGTCGATGTCGATGGTGAAGCGCTGCTGCACCTCTCGCCACTGTCGTGTCCGGCCCTCGGTGACAATACCGCTGTGCGCACGCTGGCCGGCTATGAGGCCGTGCAGTTGTTTGTGTAGCGCGCCCGCGCCGCGATGCCCGGATTCGAGCTCGACGCCCACAACGCCACCGCGATAGCGGGCATCTGTGCCCGCTTAGAGGGGTTGGCGCTGGCCATCGAGCTGGTCGCTGCCCGCATACGCGCGATGTCGGCCCCGCAGATCGCCGAGGAACTCTCCGACCGCTTCCCAGTGTCATGCTTTGGCGCAACCCGCGGTGACTGGGCGCTGCGCGCGTCGGTTGGCGCAGCTGCGGGATGTGCTGCCTACCTGTAGCCGAGCGGGGAGTGACGTCGAGGTCCGAAGGCGCGCCGTTGCAGCAGGGTGGGGTGGCCAGCTTCGTGAACTGCCGAGGGCTGTTGCGGTCGGTTGGGGCGTCGCACCCTCACATAAAAGTGAGCGCGAAGTTAGGTGTGGCTGGTGGGCAGTTTCCTCGTGTCCCGCCGCCGCGACACGGTGACCGTCGGCTGGCACACGAGCCGTGGGGTTGGCGGCCGACGACGTTGCTGGTCAGGTGTGCCGGAACCGGTCGATGATCGCTATTGCCGGTTTATGTGGCGCTTGCCGGACCAGCCCCGGTAGCCGATGTAGCCCATCAACACGGCGAGGCCTCCGGTACTGATCAGGCCCAGCGTCGAGCCGTGGGTGCACACATTTAGCACGAACAGCGCCAGGAACAACACCGTCATCACTGCGTAGAACGCCGGGCCGTACCGGGGGTTGGTTTTCACGTGCGCGTCCTCACCGCCCGGGCGGAAAGCCATCAGGGAGTGTCCCTGCGGCGCGGTGCGGCATGCGATTCACCCCTGGTAGGGCTGTCGCCTTCAACTCGGCCACCGACGCCTCGATGGCGAACGGCTTGTCAAGATCACCGGGCAGCGGTCAACAGCGGCAACCACAGGTCAAGCATGACCACCCGGTACTTGCCGCACGGCATGCCCATCAAGGCCCACACGTGCTCCAGCAGCGCCCTGGCTTCGTCGCTGAAGCCCCGAGGCCGAAGGCTACGCCCGTCGACCTGCTCGGCCGGGCCTGGCAACCTCGGGCCGGTCAACATCTGCCGCGCCGTCAAGCGGCCCATCCCGTGGTGGCTACCACCCGGTCCAAAATCTTGCCGTTGTCCCTCCCCATCACCGACGCAACAACGAGGCCATTCGAGGTGACAGGTCGGCAGCACGTCGCTAAGCGACGATAGCGCGTCATACTCCCAGCGCCCGCTCGATGTCGCTGATCCGCCGGTAGAGGCGTCGACCGTCGAGGGGCAAGAAGCCGTGGTGACGGTAGAACTCGGCGGCGCGGTCGTCGAGGGCGTCTACGACCAGGGCGCGGGCGCCATACTGCCGGGCGCCGGCCACGGATCGGATGAGGGCATCGAGGAGAAGATCGCCACCGAGACCGGTGCCCTGCTCCTGCCGGTCGAGTGCCAGGCGAGCGAGCACGAGCACCGGGATCGGGTCGGGTTGGCCCCGGCCCGGCCGCGATGGCACCCGGATCCGCTCGATGCTCCCCATGGCGAGCGCGTAGAACCCAACTACCCGCCGGCCTCGACAGAGCACCCACGTAGCGGCCGTGCCGGCCGCAGCCGCGACGGGCGCGACTCGACGCAGCCAGTGGTCGAGAACCTCAACACCGCTGGAGAAGCGCGCCGTGTCGTGCCGGTCCGGGTCCAACAGCTCGACGGGGCCGAGCGCGGGGGTGCTCAATGGGCGGGAATGCGGCTCTTCCGTCTGGCGAGGCGCACCAATTCGGGAGCCGCCTCGTCGGGCTCGTCGAGCGCGGCGACGAAGCGGCGGAAAGCGGCCTCGGACAGCTCGATCCGGTTGGCCCGGGCCAAGAGATCGTGGGCGTGGTCGACCGCGGCGGACAATACGAACCCCGACAGGCTCTGGCCGGTGAGCGCGGCGGCGCGGCGAAGGGCCTGCTCCTGTTCAGGAGACAGGCGGAAGTTGAGGCGACCAGTCAGAGTCTCGGGCATGTACGTATTGTAGACGTACTTCGTCGACGTCTGATCGGTGTTGATGTTGTCGTCGTGGGATGTCTTGCTGGTGGATCATGCCGCCGACGAGCGCGATCACGCAGCCCGAACCTTGTCAGGCTAGAAATCTTTCCAGATGGTGGCTAGAAATTTGGCTAGCGTGTGGCTATGAAATCGGTACCGCTCACTGAGGCCAAAGACAAGCTTTCGGCGCTGGTCGACGAGGCGAGCATCGCAGCGCACGTACACCGGCGATAACTGACAGAGGTAAAGGCGGCCTCGGCGAGAAGCGTTTCTCCGTGGCGACCGACGAGGTTCTGTTGTTCCCGACGGTCGCGCATCGCCACTCCGAGCGCGTCCGGCTGGTCGGAGTAACTCAGTTCCGCGGCCTCGGTGCGCAGTCCGACTAGGCTCGGGCAGGTCATGGCGCGTCAACCTCTGGAGCAGCGGGTCACCCAGGCGGCGGAGGCGGCGCTGGCCCAACAGCGGTTCGTCAGCGCGATCGATGTGCTGCTCGGCCTGGGCTGGCTGGCGCCGTCGCATGTCGACCAGTGGCGGCAGGGCCGCGTCGATTCGCTGGAACAAGTCGTACAGGTCAACCTCAGCAAGATCACCACCGCGATGGCCACGCTCCGGCGCTGGGCCCGCGACCGGGGGCTCAACCCGTCGGAGACCGATTACGTCGCCCGCACCCGCGACCGCCGTCGGCTGCGGTTCAGCGTCACCGGCGAGGACGCCATCGAACGGGCGTATCGCACGCATTGGGTGTCGCCGCAGCTATCCGAGCGTGCGGTCGAGCGGCAGAACCGGCCCCCCGACCTGGTCGTGATCATGCCGATCAAGGAGTGGACCTGCGAGTCGTGTAGCGGCAGCGGTGACCTGATGTTCCTCGAGGATGCGGGGCCGCTGTGCCTGGACTGCGCGGACCTGGGCCATCTCGTTTTCCTGCCTTCTGGGAACGCCGCGCTTACCCGCCGGGCCAAGCGAGGGAGCCAGCTTTCGGCGGTGGTGGTCAAGTGGAGCCGGGCGCGTAAGCGATACGAGCGTCAGGGCATCCTGGTCGAGGCGCAGGCGCTGGAGCGCGCCGAAAACGAGTGCCTTGCCGACGCGGAGGTGCGCGCCCGGCGCCGGGAGCGCGACGAGGCGCGACGGGCCGACGAGGACCTGCGGCTGCAAGCCGAATTCGGCGCCGCGATTCGTACGCTGTTCCCGAACTGCCCCGCCGGCCGGGCCGAGGCGATCGCCCGTCACGCGGCCACCCGCGGCAGCGGCAGGATCGGACGCAGCGCGGCCGGGCGGGCGCTCGATCCCGACGCGGTGACGCTGGCCGTCGCCGCGTCGGTGCGGCATGCCGACACCTCGTACGACGAACTGCTGATGTCGGGTGTCGACCGGGAAACGGCGCGGCGTCAGGTGGGGGAGCGGGTCGAGGAGGTGCTGCGCGACTGGCGCGCGACCAGCCGGTGAACCGATTACTACCTAGGTACGACCCTGGTAGCATCTTAGGTTGTGAAGTTGAGCGTGAGCCTGTCCGATGACGACGTCGCGATCCTGGACGCATATGTGAAACGAGCGGGATTACCATCCCGCTCCGCCGGCCTGCAGCATGCGATCCGCGTGCTTCGCTACCCCACGCTCGAAGATGACTATGCCAACGCATGGCAAGAATGGTCGGCAGCCGGCGACACGGACGTGTGGGAGCAGACCGTCGGCGACGGAGTCGGTGATGCGCCGCGGTGAGATATGGCAGGTCGATCTCGACCCCGCTCGAGGTAGCGAAGCGAACAAGCAGCGCCCCGCCGTCGTCGTCAGCAACGACCGGGCCAACGCGACCGCGACGCGTCTTGGGCGCGGCGTCATCACCGTCGTGCCGGTGACGAGCAACATCGCCAAGGTCTACCCGTTTCAGGTGTTGTTGTCGGCCACCACTACTGGTCTCCAGGTCGACTGCAAGGCGCAGGCCGAGCAAATCAGATCGATTGCTACCGAGCGGTTGCTGCGGCCGATCGGCCGAGTTTCAGCCGTCGAACTTGCCCAGCTCGATGAGGCTTTGAAACTGCATCTCGACTTATGGTCGTAGCTCTCGCGCGTCCCGCATCTACGCCGTGACGCCGTCGGGTGCCAGATCCGCCGTGCCGACGGGAAGCAACAGGCGTGAGCGTCCCAGGTGCACCGCATGGGTGGCCGGCCGCACCTGCCGGCCGGTCAGCGCCGGCTCCGGGGTTCCGAGGTTGCGCGCGTAGCGGGGAAACCAGCCGCCGGCGATCAGCACGCGGATCCGCGAGCCGGCCTGGAAGCGGTGGGCGACGGCATCGAGCTCGATGCGCACCAGTTCCGGTGCGTCACCGAGGCGCCGGTAGCCGTCGCTGACATTGCGGGAGCGGCCCTTCGGGTCCACCTCGCTGACCCGCACGAACACGTCGACATGCGGGTTGTCCGACGCGTGCTCCAGCTCGACGACGGGGTTTCCGTAGACACAAAGATCCTGGGTCAGCGTGGCGCCGGTGAAGGCGAGCACGTCGGCGCGCGTGGCCAGCCGGCTGTCGTCGCGGTATCCGCCGCTCGGGGCCAGCAGCGGACCTCCGGTCGTGGGTGTCGGGTCGGCGGGGTCATAGCGGAAGGTCACCGGAGGCGCTTCCGATGCTGGTGCGGTCTCGCCCAGGCCGCCGCCGGGCTGCAGGTACCACGCCCGCTCGGTGGTCGCCGGCGGCCAGTCCGACAGGTGGCGCCAGCCCCGCCCGGTGACGAAGACGTGGACCGGGCTGGGACGGCGCACCGCGGGGCCGGCGCCCACATGGGCATCCAGCCAGTCCAGGGATTCCCGGACGCTGGTGGCCAGCCCTTTGCCGAGCAGTTGCGTGTGGGTCCATGGCCCCACGGTCAGCGCGACGTCGACCCCGCGGCCGCGCAGCCGTCGGTACTGCTGCAGTGTCTGGCGCAGGAAAATGTCTTGCCAGCCACCGAGCAGCAGCACCGGCACCCGCACGCGGTCCAGCGCGGCGTCAATCCGCAGCGGCTCCCAGAACGGATGGTCCCCATCGGTGTGTTGGACCCACGATTCGAACCATGGCGCGCCGGTGCCGAGCAGATTCCGGGCTCCCTCGCCGAGCGGCAACGCGGCCGCAGCCCGCTTGATCCTCCGTTGCGAGGTCAGCTGGCGGATCGCGAGCCGCACCCGCACCGGATCCTCCTGATGGGCCACCAGATCGCTCCAACCCAGGAAGTCGTTGACCGCGAACGCGCCGGTGCCCCACACCGAGGCCCGCAGGTCATGCGGGCCCGCTGTAATCACGGCCGCCGCCAGCTCCGGCGGCGGATCGGACAGCAACGCCCACTGGGTGAATCCGAGATACGACACTCCGACGGTGCCGAACCGTCCGGTGAACCAGGGCTGCCGACGCAGCCAGTCCACCGTGTCGGCACCGTCGGCGGCTTCGTTGACCATCGGCTCGAACGTGCCGCCGGAGCCGAACGTGCCGCGCACGCTCTGCAGCACCACGTGGTAGCCGCGGGCGGCATACAGCCTGGCGAACACCAGGGAGAACGGGAATCCGCGCCCATAGGGTCCGCGGACCAGCAGGGTGCCGGCGGGCCGAGACGTGGCGGGTGCGTAGTGGTCGGCGGCCAGGTTGACGCCGTCGCGCATCGGGACCCGGAGGTGAGTGACGGTGTAGCGGGTGGTTGCGCGGGGAAGACCCAACAGTCCGCCCAGGGCCCGCCCACCGACTCGTCCGGTCAGGGTGCGTAGCGTGGGCCGCTCGGGCCGAGCGGAGGTGGTACTCACGACGCCCAGGGTAGGGACTTAGAACTTGTAGTAGGGGACGAGGTCGTTTGCCCGCTGCAGGTTGGTCGACGGGCAGTCCACGTCGGGCTCGGAGTAGACGGTCGAATAGAACAGCGACTGCTGGATCACCCCGTAGCTGGTCTTGAACGTTACCATGCAGGAGAAATACCAGAAGCTGTTGTGGTAGGTCGGCTTCATGACCCAGTACTGCGCGGCGCGGTGACCGGCGATGGTGGTCTCGATGGCGTCCGGGGGCAGCGTCTGGGCGTAGCTGCGCCAGATGATCGCCTCGACGGCCATCTGGTAGTTGCCGGCGTCATAGTGGCAGCGCAGGCCGTCCTCATGTTGGGGAGGTGTGAATGCCAGGCCGAGCCGCTGCACGGCGTCGAACGGGATGTCCTCGCACGGGTCGAACGGGCGCGGATCGGTGGTCTCCACGATCGGACTCTTCATCGTGGTCGACAGAGGTTCGGCGGTTGACCGCAGCTCGACGGACCCTCCGCCAGTCGGCGCGGGCGGGGCACACTGCCAGCCCAACACGAGCGCCGTGATCAGCGCGCCGATCGCTCCTACCAGACGCACCTTGGTGAGCACGACACCCCCTGTCCGCTGGCGGTCTCTTTGCCGGGAGTGTACAAGTCGGCACGGCGTCGTCACAGGGGTTCGTCGCCCTCGGCGCGAGGTGAATTTCGCCGGCGCTCCCGCCAATCCATAATGGGTGCCATTCGACGGACGCGGGGGAGGTAACCGGGGTGCTGCGGATCGATCCGGAGCAGTGGATGCACTCGGCGACGCGCGTGACCACCCAGGGGGAGAGCCTGGCAACCGGACATTTGTCGTCGGACTATCGGATGCAGGCCGCCCAGTTCGGCTGGCAGGGCGCCTCGGCGATGGCGCTCAACGCCAAACTGGACGACTGGCTGGAAGCGTCGAGGGCGCTGCTGACTAGGATCGGTGATCACGCATACGGGCTGCGGGAGGCCGCTTTCCAGCATGCGGAGGCGGAGGCGGAGCGGGCGCGAGCGCTCGCCCGGCTGGGTGTTTCCGCCGACGCTGTAGCCGGCCCGCGTGGGGCGTGATCGGTGCCGTTGACGGTGGCCGACATCGATCGGTGGAACGCGCACGCGGTCCGGGAGGTGTTTCACGCGGCCAGTGCCCGAGCCGAGGTGACGTTCGAGGCGTCGCGTCAGTTGGCGGCGCTGTCGATCTTTGCGAACTCCGGCGGCAAGACCGCCGAGGCGGCGGCCCACCACAACGCGGGCATTCGCCGAGACCTCGACGCCCACGGCAACGAGGCGCTGGCGGTTGCCCGGGCGGCCGACAGGGCCGCCGACGGGATTGTGAAGGTTCAGTCCGAGCTGGCCGCACTACGCCAAGCCGCCGCGGCCGCCGAGCTGACGATCGATGCGCTGACCAACCAGGTGGTGCCGATCCCCGGGCTGCGATCCACCGAGGCGCAGTGGGCGCGGACGCTGGCCAAGCAAACGGAGCTGCAGGCGGAGCTGGATGCGATTATGGCCGAGGCCAATGCCGTCGACGAGGAGCTGGCCTCAGCGGTCAACATGGCCGACGGTGACGCGCCCATCCCGGCCGATTCCGGCCCGCCGGTCGGTTCCGAGGGGCTGACCCCGACCCAGCTCGCCAGCGATGCCAACGAGGAGCGGCTGCGCGAGGAGCGCGCCCGTCTGCAGGCCCACCTCGGGCGGTTGCAGGCGGAGTATGACCAACTGAGTGTGCGGGCCGCCCGTGACTACCACAACGGCCTCCTCGACGGTGACGCGGTGGGCCGACTGGCAGCGCTTACCGACCAGCTGAGCGCCGCCAGGGGCCGGCTGGGTGAGCTCGATGCCGTCGACCAGGCGCTCCATAATGCCCCCGAGACCTACCTGACCCAGCTGCAGATTCCCGAGGACCCAAATCAGCAGGTGCTGGCGGCCGTGGCCGTCGGTAATCCCGACACCGCCGCCAATGTGTCGGTGACGGTTCCCGGCGTCGGGTCCACCACCCGGGGCACCCTGCCCGGCATGGTGACCGAAGCCCGCGCACTGCAGGGCGAAGAAATCCGGCAACTGAAGAATGCTGGCAAACCGACATCCGTCGCCACCATCGCCTGGATGGGCTACCACCCGCCGCCGAACCCGCTCGACACCGACAGGGCGGGCGATCTGTGGCAGACCATGACCGATGGGCAAGCACACGCGGGCGCGGCCGATCTGTCGCGGTATTTGCAGCAGGTGCGCGCCAATAACCCCGGTGGCCACCTGACCGTGTTGGGGCACTCGTATGGGTCGCTGACGGCATCGCTGGCGTTGCAGGACCTCGACGCCCAGGGCGCCCATCCGGTCAACGACGTCGTGTTTTACGGCTCACCCGGCTTGGGGCTGTACAGCCCGGCGCAACTCGGGCTCGATCACGGGCACGCCTATGTCATGCAGGCTCCCCACGACCTCATCACGACTCTGGTGGCGCCGTTGGCGCCGCTGCACGGCTGGGGCCTGGACCCCTATCTGACTCCCGGGTTCACGGAGCTGTCGTCACAGGCGGGTTTTGATCCGGGCGGGATCTAGCGTGACGGAGTGTATGCCCACGGGGACTACCCGCGGTCCTTCCTCGATGCCGCCGGCCAGCCGCAGCTGCGGATGTCCGGCTATAACCTGGCGGCGATCGCCGCGGGGCTGCCCGACAACACGGTGGGCCCGCCGCTGCTTCCGCCAATTCTGGGTGGCGGCATGCCGGCAGCGCCCGGCCCAGCACTGAGAGGGGGACGTTGATGCGGTGGCCGACGGCGTGGCTGCTGGCCCTGGTGTGTGTGATGGCGACTGGGTGCGGACCCGGCGGCCACGGGACGCGGGCCGGCGAGGAGGGGCCGTTGAGCCCGGAGAGAGTCGCCGAGCTTGAGAACCCGTTGCGCGCCAAGCCCCCGCTGGAGGCCGCCAAGGACCAGTACCGGGCGGCGGTGACCCAGCTGGCCAACGCCATCACCGCCCTGGTGCCGGGGCTGACGTGGTCCATGGACATTGACAGCTGGAATCACTGTGGCGGCGAATATGTATGGACCAGCGCCAAGATGGCGTACTTTATGGTGGGATTCAGTGGGCCGATCCCCGACGACAAGTGGCCGCAGGCCGTGCAGATCGTCAAGGACGGCGTCGAACAGTTCGGTGCCACCAGCTTTGGGGTGATGAAGAACAAGCCGGGCGACCACGACGTCTACTTCGCCGGTCACGGCGGGGTCGAGTTCAAGTTCGCGACCCAGGTCGCTTCATCACTCACCGCACAGTCGGACTGCCGGATCAGCCAGACCGACACCCCGAAACCCTCGCCCAGGCCGACGACCCCGCTACCAGCGCCAGGCGGGGGTAGTTAATGCGGTGGCCGATGGCGTGGCTGCTGGCCCTGGTGTGTGTGATGGCGACTGGGTGCGGACCCAGCGGCCACGGGACGCGGAGTGGCGAGGAGGGACCGTTGAGCCCGGAGAGAGTCGCCGAGCTGGAGAACCCGTTGCGCGCCAACCCCCCGCTGGAGGACGCCAAGGACCAGTACCGGGCGGCGGTGACCCAGCTGGCCAACGCCATCACGGCCCTGGTGCCCGACCTGACGTGGCGAACGGATATGGACACCTGGACCGGCTGCGGTGGTGAGTATGAATGGACCAGGGCCAAAGCGGCGTATTTCATGATCGTTTTCAGTGGACCGATCCCCGACGACAAGTGGCTGCAGGCCGTGCAGATCGTCAAGGACGGCGTCGAACAGTTCGGTGCCACCGGCTTTGGGATGATGAAGAACAAGCCGGCCGACCACGACGTCTACTTCGCCGGTCACGGCGGCGTCGAGTTCAAATTCTCGACCCAGAAAGCGGCGGTCCTCACCGCACAGTCGGACTGCCGGATCAGCCGGACCGACACCCCAATACCCTCGCCGACCCCATAGGCAGATACCCGTACCCGCAGAATTTCGTCTCCACTTCACAGGGTCGCTAGGGTGTTGAGTCGTGACCTGGAAAGGATCGGGGCAGGAGACCGTCGGCGCGGAGCCGACACTGTGGGCGGTCTCCGACCTGCATACCGGGCACCTGGGCAACAAACCCGTCGCTGAATCGCTGCACCCGTCCTCGCCGGATGACTGGCTGATCGTGGCCGGGGACGTCGCCGAACGCA
This sequence comes from Mycobacterium canetti CIPT 140010059, assembly GCF_000253375.1. Taxonomy (NCBI): domain Bacteria; kingdom Bacillati; phylum Actinomycetota; class Actinomycetes; order Mycobacteriales; family Mycobacteriaceae; genus Mycobacterium; species Mycobacterium canetti. Next base: position 3,163,770 of record NC_015848.1, on the reverse strand, counting down.
CCGACGAGATTCGCTGGTCGCTGGACCTGCTGCGGCGGCGGTTCGCCAAGGTGATCTGGGTGCCCGGAAACCACGAGCTGTGGACCACCAACCGGGATCCGATGCAGGTCTTCGGTCGCGCACGCTACGACTACCTGGTCAACATGTGTGACGAGATGGGCGTCGTCACCCCGGAGCATCCGTTTCCGGTATGGACCGAGCGGGGTGGCCCGGCCACCATCGTGCCGCTGTTTTTGCTGTACGACTACACCTTCCTGCCGCACGGCGCGAACAGTAAGGCCGAGGGCATCGCCATCGCGAAGGAACGCAACGTCGTGGCCACCGACGAGTTCCTGCTCTCACCCGAGCCGTACCCCACCCGCGACGCCTGGTGCCACGATCGGGTCGCGGCCACCCGGGCCCGTCTCGAACAGCTCGACTGGATGCAACCGACCGTGTTGGTCAACCACTTTCCGCTGGTGCGACAGCCCTGCGACGCGTTGTTCTACCCGGAATTCTCGCTGTGGTGCGGAACCACCAAGACCGCCGACTGGCACACCCGCTACAACGCCGTGTGCTCGGTCTATGGCCACCTACACATTCCGCGCACCACCTGGTACGACGGTGTGCGGTTCGAGGAGGTGTCGGTGGGTTACCCGCGGGAATGGCGCCGGCGCAAGCCCTACACCTGGCTGCGTCAGGTGCTGCCAGATCCTCAGTACGCCCCGGGCTACCTCAACGACTTCGGCGGTCATTTCGTGATCACACCCGAGATGCGCACGCAGGCCGCGCAGTTCCGGGAACGATTGCGGCAGCGGCAGTCCCGGTGACCACAGCCATGCTGGTGCCGTCGGTGTTGCCCGGAACGGTGGTCGGCGATCTGGCGTATGCGGAGTTGTACTCCGACCCACCGGGTCTGGCGCCGTTGCCCGAAGAAGAGCCGCTGATCGCCAAGTCGGTTACCAAGCGCCGCAACGAATTCATCACCGCGCGTCACTGCGCCCGCATCGCACTGGGCGATCTTGGTGTGCCGCCGGTGCCGATTCTCAAGGGCGACAAGGGCGAACCGCGTTGGCCGGACGGTGTGGTGGGCAGCCTCACCCACTGCACCGGCTACCGGGGCGCGGTCGTCGGGCGCACGGATGCGGTGCGCTCGGTGGGTATCGACGCCGAACCGCACGACGTGTTGCCGAACGGTGTGCTGGATGCGATCAGCTTGCCGGCTGAGCGCGCCGAGATGCCAGGCAGCCTGCCGGCCGAGCTGCACTGGGATCGAATCCTATTCTGTGCCAAGGAAGCAACGTACAAAGCGTGGTTTCCGCTGACCAAGAGGTGGCTGGGTTTCGAGGACGCGCACATCACGTTCGAGGCCGACCCGCCAGGCAACGCGGGTCGCTTCGTCTCCCGCATCCTGATCGACGGGTCCGCTTTGTCGGGTCCGGCGCTGACAACGCTGAGGGGACGATGGTCGGTCGAGCGCGGATTGGTGCTGACCGCGATCGTGCTATGAGCGCAACCGGCCCCGGAATCGTGGTTGTCGACAAGCCCGCCGGAATGACCAGCCACGACGTGGTGGGGCGGTGCCGCCGCATCTTTTCCACCCGCAGGGTGGGCCACGCGGGGACCCTGGACCCGATGGCCACCGGCGTGCTGGTGATCGGCATCGAGCGTGCCACCAAGATCCTCGGCCTGCTGACAGCGGCCTCGAAGTCGTATGCCGCCACTATCCGCTTGGGTCAGACCACATCCACCGAAGATGCCGAAGGTCAAGTGCTGCAATCGGTCCCGGCTGAGCACCTGACGGTCGAGGCGATCGAAGCCGCAATGGCCGGGCTGCGCGGTGAGATCCGGCAGGTGCCGTCGGCGGTCAGCGCCGTCAAAGTCGGCGGGCGTCGCGCCTACCGGCTGGCGCGCGAGGGCCAGGCCGTCGAGTTGCAAGCCCGGCCGGTGCGCATCGAGCGATTCGAGCTGGTGAGAATGCGGCGCGCGGCTGCCGGAATCGTCGATCTGGATGTCGAAGTCGACTGCTCGTCGGGAACCTACATCCGCGCGCTGGCCCGCGATCTCGGCGATGCGCTCGGCGTGGGCGGCCATGTGACGGCGTTGCGACGCATCCGTGTGGGCCGCTTCGCCTTGGACCAGGCGGTCACCCTCGACGACCTGGCGCGGCGGCCGCGGCTGAGCCTGAGCCTCGACGCGGCCTGCCTGCTGCTGTTCCCACCCCGCGATCTCACCGTCGAGGAGGCCGCCGCTGCCGGCAACGGCCGGCCGCTTTCGTCGGCCGGAATCGACGGCGTCTACGCCGCCCGTGACGCCGACGGGCGGGTGATCGCGCTGCTGCGCGACGAGGGTTCGCGGACCAAGTCGGTGGCGGTGCTCCGCCCGGCCTCAATGTAGGGGGATGCACCCCGCGTAGCGGGGTGAGGAGGAGCCGGGCAATTCGGTTGGAGCCCGGCCTCAATGTAGGGGGATGCACCCCGCGTAGCGGGGTGAGGAGGAGCCGGGCAATTCGGTTGGAGCCCGGCCTCAATGTAGGGGGATGGCAGCCCCAGACGCTCTGAGGGGCGTGCCTTTCCGCGAGCCTGAAATTCTGCAGACAAAGTGCGAGTAAGTGTCTGCAAAATTACACGCTCGGCGCGACGCAAAGGGCCCGGGTCCGCACGCGCGCCGGTCTAGGACGGCGCTGAACAAGGGTCGGGGTCCGCGAGTGTAACGTCACTGCGATATCTGGCGCGATTTTTCGCAGTGACGTTACGCTCGCAAGCGGGAGTGCCCCCAACTCGTGCGAGAGTCCCCCGCCCGGCGGCGGGTAACAGCTGAACCGGATGATCCGCACCCCTTGTTCAGCGCTGGTCTAGGTTGGACACTGGGCCGCTATTCAATTCGGAAGGGGCAACGATGCCTAACCAAGGGTCGAACAAGGTTTACGTCATTGGCGTGGGCATGACGAAGTTCGAAAAGCCCGGGCGACGCGAAGGCTGGGATTACCCGGACATGGCCAGGGAGTCGGGCACCAAAGCGCTGCGCGACGCCGGCATCGACTACCGCGAAGTTGAACAGGGCTACGTCGGCTACGTCTACGGAGAGTCGACGTCGGGTCAGCGGGCGCTCTACGAACTGGGCATGACCGGCATCCCGATCGTCAACGTCAACAACAACTGCTCGACGGGATCCACGGCGCTCTACCTCGGCGCGCAGGCCATCCGCGGCGGACTGGCCGATTGCGTGTTGGCGCTGGGCTTCGAGAAGATGCAGCCCGGAGCGCTGGGCGGTGGCGCCGACGACCGGGAGTCGCCGCTGGGCAGGCACGTCAAGGCGTTAGCCGAGATCGACGAGTTCGGCTTTCCGGTGGCGCCGTGGATGTTCGGGGCGGCCGGCCGCGAACACATGAAGAAATACGGCACCACCGCGGAGCATTTCGCGAAGATCGGCTACAAGAACCACAAGCACTCGGTCAACAACCCGTATGCACAGTTTCAGGACGAATACACCCTGGACGACATCTTGGCCTCAAAGATGATTTCCGACCCGCTGACCAAATTGCAGTGCTCTCCCACCTCCGACGGGTCGGCGGCGGTGGTGCTGGCCAGTGAGGATTACCTGGCCAACCACAACCTTGCCGGGCGGGCAGTGGAAATCGTCGGGCAGGCGATGACCACCGACTTCGCTTCCACCTTTGATGGCAGTGCCCGCAATATCATCGGCTACGACATGACTGTGCAAGCGGCACAACGGGTTTACCAGCAATCCGGACTCGGCCCGAAGGACTTCGGAGTGATCGAGCTGCACGACTGCTTCTCAGCCAACGAGCTACTGCTCTACGAGGCGCTCGGCCTGTGCGGGCCGGGCGAGGCGCCCGAGCTGATCGACGACAACCAGACCACCTACGGCGGACGCTGGGTCGTCAACCCATCCGGTGGGCTGATCTCCAAGGGCCATCCGCTGGGTGCGACGGGGTTGGCGCAGTGCGCGGAGCTGACCTGGCAGCTGCGCGGCACCGCCGAGGCGCGCCAGGTCGACAACGTGACCGCCGCGCTGCAACACAACATCGGGCTGGGCGGCGCCGCCGTGGTCACCGCATACCAACGGGCCGAACGTTGAGCCACGCGATCGGAGGGAGCACGCCATGTTCGAGTGGTCCGACACCGATCTAATGGTGCGCGACGCCGTTCGCCAGTTCATCGACAAGGAGATCCGCCCGCACCAAGACGCATTGGAAACCGGTGAACTGTCGCCGTATCCGATCGCGCGCAAGCTGTTCAGCCAGTTCGGTCTGGACGTGCTGCTTGCCGAGTCGGTCAACCAGATGCTGGATGGGGAGCGGGCTAAGCGGGAAAAGCGGGACAGCTCAGGCAGTTTCGGGCTGGCTGACCAGGCTTCGATGGTCGCGGTGCTGGTGTCCGAACTGGCCGGGGTCAGCATCGGATTGCTGAGCACGGTGGCCGTCAGCCTCGGGTTGGGCGCGGCGACGATCATGAGCCGCGGCACCCTGGCCCAACAGGAGCGCTGGGTGCCCACGCTGGTGACGCTGGAAAAGATCGCGGCCTGGGCCATTACCGAGCCAGACTCCGGCTCGGATGCGTTCGGCGGCATGAAGACTCACGTGACCCGCGACGGTGAAGACTACATCCTCAACGGGCACAAGACCTTCATCACCAACGGGCCGTACGCTGATGTCCTGGTGGTCTACGCCAAGCTCGCCGACGGTGAGCCCGCCTCAGATTGGCGTAACCGCCCGGTGCTGGTCTTTGTGCTCGATGCCGGCATGCCGGGCCTGACGCAGGGCAAGCCGTTCAAGAAGATGGGCATGATGTCTTCGCCGACCGGCGAGTTGTTCTTCGACAACGTGCGGCTGACCCCGGATCGCCTGCTTTGCGCCGAGGGGGACGGCCGCGACAGCGCCCGCGCCAATTTCGCCGTCGAACGCCTCGGCGTGGCGCTCATGTCGTTGGGCATCATCAACGAATGCCACCGGCTGTGTGTGGATTACGCAAAGACCCGCACGCTGTGGGGCCGTAACATCGGGCAGTTCCAACTGATCCAGTTGAAGTTGGCGAAAATGGAAGTTGCGCGGATCAACGTGCAGAACATGGTATTTCAGGCCATCGAGCGGCTCAAAGCCGGCAAACAGCTGACGCTGGCCGAGGCCTCGGCGATCAAGCTGTATTCCTCGGAGGCCGCCACCGATGTCGCGATGGAGGCCGTCCAGCTGTTCGGCGGCAACGGCTACATGGCCGAATATCGGGTGGAGCAGCTGGCCCGCGATGCCAAGTCGCTGATGATCTACGCCGGCAGCAACGAGGTCCAGGTAACCCACATCGCCAAGGGCCTGCTGGGCGAACCGGCTTCGCGAGCGTAACCGGACTGCGAAAATCCGTGCCGAAAATCGCAGCCACGTTACGCTCGCGGGCCAAAGCCGTCAGCTCACCACCCAGATTGCCTGGGCGGCCGGGCTCCCCAAGTCGACGGTGGCGCCCTCGGCCGAGTCGATTGCCACCGAGATCATGCCGGCGAACTCGCGCCGAGCCAGCACCCGCAGCCGCGAGTCCAGGCTGATTCCGATGCTGGCAAAGTATCGCAGCATCTGCGGGTCGGCATCGGAGATACGGGCCACCGTCCCTGTGTCGCCGTCGCGGCACGCCCACAGCTGACGAGCCGGTGGCGTGGGCACTTGCCCGTCGGCGCCCGGGATCGGGTCACCGTGCGGATCGCGCTGCGGGAACCCCAGCTTGGCGTCGATGCGGGCCATCAAGCGATCCGAGACCGCGTGCTCGAGCACCTCGGCCTCGTCGTGCACCTCGTCCCAGCGGTAACCGAGCTCGTTGACCAGGAATGTCTCCAGTAGCCGGTGCCGGCGCACCATTGCCAGCGCGGCTCGTCGCCCCGAATCGGTCAACGTCACCGCGCCGTACTTCTCGTGGTCGACCAAGCCCTGCTCGGCGAGCTTGCGAATGGACTCCGAGGCCGTGCTGGCCGACACCCCGATCCTCTCGGCCAGCATCTTGGTGCTGACCTTGTCCTGCGACCACTCCTGGGCGGTCCAGATGACCTTCAGATAGTCCTGCGCAACCGCGCTAAGATCGCCAGGCTCCTCGTCAGCCCTCACAACCAGAGAGTCTAGATACCGGCGTGACGGCGCGCTCGGTGCGCAGTCGGGGAAATGGCCGCCAACTCGGTCTCGACCAAACCGTCATCCGACCTGACGCATCGTTTCGATCCAGGTTTTCCAGCTGTCCTCGCCACGGGGCCGTACTCGGCTAGCCGGATAGTGCTGTGCCAGGCCGCCGGCCAAATCCAGCACGGCGTTGCGTGTCCTTCGCTTGAGAGAGCTGAAATCGACCGCCAAACCCGTGGCCAGATGCGGGTCGTAGGGAATCCGAAAGAAATCCGGAACGCGCTTCCTGAACTGGTTTTCGGCGGCCCCGCAATCCACAAATGACCGGGTTTTCTGGATTGCGTTGAGAACAACCACAGTGTGCTGAAGCAACCGGCCAAAGCCATGCGCCCCCAGCCAGTCCAGAGTGACCAACGCTCCCTCGACACCGCGCACGTCTTCGGATGCCACCACAACCAGACCAGTGACGTCGTTGAGGATATTGCTGAACAATGGCCCGTTGACCGGTGTGCCGCAATCAAGCAGTATGACGTTGCAGTGGGTTTCCAGGATCTGCATGGCGGCCCCATAGTCCTCCGGGCCAAACTTGTATGTCGATCGCGGATCATTCTGGGCACCAAGCATTTCCAGCCGGTCTTTGTTCATCACCGTGTGCACACGCACGTCCGCGTAGCGCTTGGTGTGCTGCGATGACACGAAATGCTCGATGTTGGTCTGCGGGCCACCGCGCTCACTGAACCGTGCTGACAGGTCGCCCAGGTCGGCATCGACGTCCACAGCCATCACCCGATCGCCGCGCAGCCGGGCGACGGCGTTGCCCACCAGCACCGTCATCGTGGTCTTACCTACGCCGCCCTTGGCAGAGACGAACGCCAACTTATGGACATCGGCCAGTGGAGCGCAGATACGCTGAATCAGCTCGTCGGTTTGCTCGCGCTTGGCGCTCGGTTCGGGATTCACCCGCCCGAAAGTCATTTTGGTTACCGCTTTGCGCCAACCGTCCCCGGCCGGCGGGCGGCGGCGAGCCACCAGGAGATCCCGGCCGTCGTCGTAAGGATGTCGAAACTTCGGTTGGGGGCTACCAGCCTGTTCCGCGGTGGTGTTTGTCCTGGGGGCATCACCGGTGGTCGTGGCGCTAAGTGCCACTCTGGCGGCGTCGTCGTCACCCAGTTCGCGCAGGCACCACGCCCTAGTGAGGGTCACATCGGCAGTCACCCGCGGATTGGTTGTCGAGACTTGCTCAGCGAGCTCCAACGCGAACTGGAATTGGCCCAGACTCGCCGCAGCGGTCGAGGCCAGCGCGGCCACCGCGTCAGCCACCTCGTCACGGACATCGGTGGCCCCGCTCGGCGGAGAAATTTCGGTGACCTTCAAAAGGTTGGACCAGGAGCGAGTTTTGTGGAACAGCGTCGCCATGACGAACTGGCGGTATTGGGCGGCGCCGGTGTCCTCCGTGATGACCGGGTCGTCCAGCGTTGCTGCCGCTTCATCGTGGCGGTCGGCGATGATTAGAGCGCTGGCGTACGCGAGCCCGATCGTGGCGCGCGACCACACCCGCAACCCCAGATACATCGGGGCCATGACCACGGCGGACAATTCGCCGTCCGTGAGGCCGACGCGGCGGGTTTCGCTGTACAGTGCTTCGGAGTGTTGATGGGCACCGGCCAAGGTATCAAGATGATGGTCGCCGCAGGCCAGAAGCCCCAACCAGCCATCGGACATGTCCGGGTTTTCGACTGTGAGGCGGCCAAAGGCCGCTCGGGCATTGGCCAGGTCTCCGGACTGGTAGCTCTTCACCGCGGCATCGAACATGCTGCGGCATTCTCTAAACGTACTCATCAGACCCACTCCCTGATCACCTGATCAATGGTCGGCGTAAAGCTTAAGACCAATCGTTCGGTATGCGCGCGCTAATTCTCTGGGACCGGCCACGGTGCCGCCGGCGTTCCCGGACGTGCTGCGCCAGGTGTCCGGCGGCCGCGTGCATGGTGTTCCCGGATCGGCCGCTGGCCAGAGCCCACCGGTGAATCTGGCGCCTGGCCGACCACCGTGCGCCGTAGGCTTGCGATCGTGCAGCGCTGGCGTGGCCAGGACGAGATCCCGACGGATTGGGGCAGATGCGTGCTCACCATCGGGGTATTTGACGGCGTGCACCGCGGGCACGCCGAACTGATCGCGCACGCGGTCAAGGCCGGCCGCGCTCGCGGTGTACCGGCCGTGCTGATGACGTTCGACCCGCACCCGATGGAGGTGGTCTATCCAGGCAGTCACCCGGCGCAGCTGACCACCCTGACCCGACGCGCGGAGCTCGTTCAAGACTTGGGCATCGAAGTGTTCCTGGTGATGCCGTTCACCACCGATTTCATGAAGCTCACGCCGGATCGCTTCATCCACGAGCTGCTCGTCGAGCACCTACATGTGGTGGAGGTCGTCGTCGGCGAGAACTTCACCTTCGGCAAAAAGGCCGCCGGCAATGTCGACACGCTGCGTCGGGCTGGCGAGCGGTTCGGGTTCGCGGTGGAATCGATGTCGTTGGTGTCCGAGCACCACAGCAACGAGACCGTGACGTTCTCCTCCACCTACATCCGGTCCTGCGTGGACGCCGGCGACATGGTGGCGGCCATGGAAGCTCTGGGCCGACCGCACCGCGTGGAGGGGGTTGTGGTGCGCGGTGAGGGGCGGGGCGCGGAGCTGGGCTTTCCCACCGCGAACGTGGCGCCGCCGATGTATTCGGCGATTCCGGCCGACGGCGTGTACGCCGCTTGGTTCACGGTGCTCGGGCATGGGCCGGTGACCGGCACGGTCGTCCCGGGTGAGCGCTACCAGGCCGCGGTGTCGGTCGGGACCAATCCCACCTTCTCCGGACGCACCCGCACCGTCGAAGCGTTCGTGCTGGACACCACCGCTGACCTCTACGGTCAACATGTGGCCTTGGACTTCGTTGGGCGTATCCGCGGCCAGAAGAAGTTCGAATCGGTGCGCCAGCTGGTCGCTGCGATGGGTGCCGATACCGAGCGGGCGCGTGACCTGTTGTCTAGGGGTTGATGGTTCTTGCGGTCGTCACCCCCGGCTGGCACCTGCGGCGTTTGTGTTTGGCCCCTCAACCCGCTGCTAGACTGCCCAACGACATCGGTGCGTGCTGCGGTTCGCGGTGGCCGTGCCCTGATATCCATGATCGCGAACCCGTTGATGGAGACATTTCGTGGCGCTGACAGCCGAGCAAAAAAAGGAGATTCTGCGCTCCTACGGCCTGCATGAGACCGATACCGGATCCCCGGAAGCACAGATCGCGTTGCTGACCAAACGCATCGCCGACCTCACCGAGCATCTCAAGGTGCACAAGCACGACCATCATTCGCGGCGAGGACTGCTGTTGCTGGTGGGCCGGCGGCGCCGGCTGATCAAGTACATCTCCCAGATCGATGTGGAGCGTTATCGTTCACTCATCGAGCGGCTGGGCCTGCGTCGCTGACCCGCGGCGTCGATGCGCGCCTGGCTCGCGGCCGCGACCACGGCCTTGTTCGTCGTGGCGACGGGGTGTTCGGCAGCGACCAACGTCGCCGAACTCAAGGTGGGGGACTGCGTCAAACTCGCCGGTACGCCCGACCGGCCGCAGGCCACTAAGGCGGAGTGCGGGAGCCCGGCGTCCAACTTCAAGGTCGTTGCCGTCGTGCAGGAGGACCACGCGGAATGCCCGGCCGACGTCGACTCCACCTATTCGATGCGCAACGCGTTCAACGGCTCTACCAACACCATTTGCCTGGACATCGATTGGGTGATTGGCGGTTGTATGAGCGTCGACCCTACCCACAACACCGACCCGTTCCGGGTGGACTGCGACGACGCCTCGGTGCCCCACCGGCAGCGGGCCACCCAGATCCTGAAAGATCTCGACGCTCCCGTCAGCGTCGACCAGTGCGCCAGCGGCGTGGGCTACGTCTACACTCAGCGACGGTTCGTGGTGTGCGTCGAGGATGTCACCGGCGGCCCGCGAAGCTGAGGCGGGGTAGCTCGGCAAAGCGAGTTCTACGCAAATGCCGCCGGTCGCCCGTGTAGAGTGAGAGCGTTCTGGGCCGGTTCGGCCCAGCAAATGGTGCGGTACGCGCAGAACCGCGTGTGCCGTTCCAGCCAGTCACTATGCATATCCAAGGGAGCACCCCCGGCCTGCATCGGGCGGTCCTCGGTAGTGGCTGCCGGGCTCTCCGGATCTGGGGCAGGTCGGCCGCTTCGATCGATGGCCGTAGCCGCATTCAGGCCCTTTCTCCTGGGAAGCTCTCGGGGTTCGGCGAACCCGCTGGATTGCGCGTGAGGACGCGAAACAGCTCAATAATCCAGAGAGGCCGCACGGACGTCATGTCTGCCGCTGAAATTGACGAAGGCGTGTTCGAGACGACCGCCACCATCGACAACGGGAGCTTTGGCACCCGGACCATCCGCTTCGAGACCGGCCGATTGGCCTTGCAGGCCGCCGGCGCGGTGGTCGCCTACCTCGACGACGACAACATGCTGCTGTCGGCGACCACCGCCAGCAAGAACCCCAAAGAACACTTCGACTTCTTCCCCCTCACGGTCGACGTCGAGGAGCGCATGTACGCGGCCGGCCGCATCCCCGGTTCGTTCTTCCGTCGCGAGGGCCGACCCTCCACCGACGCGATCCTGACCTGCCGGCTCATCGACCGCCCGCTGCGACCGTCGTTCGTCGACGGGCTGCGCAACGAGATCCAAATCGTGGTGACGATTCTCAGCCTGGATCCGGGCGATCTCTACGACGTATTGGCGATCAATGCGGCGTCGGCGTCCACCCAGCTGGGCGGTCTGCCGTTCTCCGGGCCCATCGGCGGTGTGCGGGTGGCGCTCATCGACGGCACCTGGGTCGGCTTCCCCACCGTCGACCAGATCGAGCGCGCCGTGTTCGACATGGTCGTGGCCGGCCGGATCGTCGAGGGTGATGTCGCCATCATGATGGTCGAAGCCGAGGCCACCGAAAATGTCGTCGAGCTCGTCGAAGGTGGTGCCCAAGCGCCCACGGAAAGCGTGGTGGCCGCAGGCCTGGAGGCGGCCAAGCCGTTTATCGCCGCGCTGTGCACCGCGCAGCAGGAGCTTGCCGATGCCGCTGGAAAGTCGGGCAAACCGACGGTTGACTTCCCGGTGTTCCCTGACTACGGCGAAGACGTGTACTACTCGGTGTCCTCGGTGGCCACCGACGAGTTGGCCGCCGCGTTGACCATCGGCGGTAAAGCCGAGCGCGACCAGCGCATCGACGAAATCAAGACCCAGGTTGTGCAGCGGCTCGCCGACACCTACGAGGGTCGCGAAAAGGAGGTTGGCGCCGCGTTGCGTGCCCTGACCAAGAAGCTGGTTCGGCAGCGCATCCTCACCGACCATTTCCGCATCGACGGCCGCGGCATCACCGACATTCGCGCATTGTCGGCCGAGGTGGCCGTGGTTCCGCGCGCGCACGGCAGCGCGCTGTTCGAACGCGGCGAAACCCAGATCCTGGGTGTGACCACACTCGACATGATCAAGATGGCCCAGCAGATCGACTCGTTGGGGCCGGAGACGTCGAAGCGGTACATGCACCACTACAACTTCCCGCCGTTCTCCACCGGCGAGACCGGTCGGGTCGGTTCGCCCAAGCGGCGTGAGATCGGGCACGGCGCACTGGCCGAGCGGGCCCTGGTGCCGGTGCTGCCGAGCATCGAGGAATTCCCGTATGCCATTCGCCAGGTGTCGGAGGCTCTGGGCTCCAACGGGTCGACCTCGATGGGGTCGGTGTGCGCGTCGACGCTGGCGCTGCTCAACGCCGGGGTGCCGCTCAAGGCGCCGGTGGCCGGCATCGCGATGGGCCTGGTCTCCGACGACATTCAAGTAGAAGGGGCGGTCGACGGCGTTGTGGAGCGTCGCTTCGTCACCCTCACCGACATCCTCGGCGCCGAAGACGCGTTCGGTGACATGGACTTCAAGGTCGCCGGGACCAAGGATTTCGTCACCGCGCTGCAGCTGGACACCAAACTCGACGGGATCCCTTCGCAGGTGCTTGCCGGAGCACTCGAGCAGGCCAAGGACGCCCGCCTCACGATCTTGGAGGTGATGGCTGAGGCCATCGATAGACCCGACGAAATGAGTCCGTATGCCCCGCGGGTGACCACCATCAAGGTTCCGGTGGACAAGATCGGGGAGGTCATCGGACCCAAGGGCAAGGTCATCAACGCCATCACCGAGGAGACCGGCGCGCAGATCTCCATCGAAGACGACGGCACCGTGTTCGTCGGCGCCACCGACGGGCCATCGGCACAGGCCGCGATCGACAAGATCAACGCCATCGCCAACCCGCAGCTGCCGACGGTGGGCGAACGGTTCCTCGGAACCGTGGTCAAGACCACCGATTTCGGTGCCTTTGTATCGTTGCTGCCTGGCCGCGACGGTCTGGTGCACATTTCCAAACTCGGCAAGGGCAAGCGCATCGCGAAGGTCGAGGACGTTGTCAATGTCGGTGACAAGCTGCGGGTGGAGATCGCCGACATCGACAAACGGGGCAAGATCTCCCTGATCCTGGTCGCCGACGAGGACAGCACCGCCGCCGCTACCGATGCCGCGACGGTCACCAGCTGACCCCGCGGCGGCGCTGGCGCCGCGGCGCACCACCCTGCCGGGCGGGCTGCGAGTGGTCACCGAATTCCTGCCCGCGGTGCACTCCGCGTCGGTCGGGGTGTGGGTCGGCGTCGGATCGCGCGACGAAGGCGCCACGGTGGCCGGGGCGGCGCACTTCCTTGAGCATTTGCTGTTCAAGTCGACGCCCACCCGCTCTGCCGTGGACATTGCGCAGGCGATGGACGCGGTGGGCGGGGAACTGAACGCATTCACCGCCAAGGAGCACACCTGCTACTACGCCCACGTGCTCGGCAGCGACTTGCCGTTGGCCGTCGACCTGGTCGCCGATGTGGTGCTCAACGGCCGCTGTGCCGCCGACGATGTCGAGGTGGAACGTGACGTCGTCCTCGAGGAGATCGCGATGCGCGACGACGACCCCGAGGACGCCTTGGCGGACATGTTCCTGGCGGCGTTGTTCGGCGACCACCCGGTCGGTCGCCCGGTGATCGGCAGCGCGCAATCCGTGTCGGTGATGACGCGGGCTCAACTGCAATCGTTTCACCTGCGGCGCTATACCCCGGAGCGGATGGTCGTCGCGGCCGCCGGCAATGTGGATCACGACGGGCTGGTTGCGTTGGTCCGCGAGCACTTCGGGTCCCGGTTGGTCCGGGGGAGACGGCCAGTTGCGCCGCGCAAGGGTACCGGCCGGGTCAACGGCAGCCCCCGGTTGACACTGGTTAGCCGCGACGCCGAACAGACGCATGTGTCGCTGGGCATCCGCACACCCGGGCGCGGCTGGGAGCATCGTTGGGCACTGTCGGTGCTGCACACCGCGCTGGGCGGTGGCTTGAGTTCCCGGCTGTTCCAGGAGGTCCGCGAGACCCGCGGGCTGGCCTACTCGGTCTACTCCGCGCTGGATCTCTTCGCCGACAGCGGCGCGCTTTCGGTGTACGCGGCCTGCCTGCCCGAACGCTTCGCCGACGTGATGCGGGTGACCGCCGATGTGCTGGAAAGCGTGGCACGCGACGGCATCACCGAGGCGGAATGCGGCATCGCCAAGGGATCGCTGCGGGGTGGGCTGGTGCTAGGGCTGGAGGATTCCAGCTCCCGGATGAGCCGGCTCGGCCGCAGCGAGTTGAACTACGGCAAGCACCGCAGCATCGAACACACCTTGCGGCAAATCGAGCAGGTCACCGTGGAGGAGGTCAACGCGGTGGCCCGCCGCCTGCTGAGCAGGCGCTACGGTGCTGCCGTTCTTGGCCCACACGGATCGAAACGATCACTGCCGCAACAACTTCGAGCGATGGTAGGGTAGCTCAAATGTCCGCTTCCTCACTCGCGCCGTGCCGGCGCTCGCCGTCGGCGAATTAGCCCGATGGTGTTGGGCTTCTGGGACATCGCGGTGCCGATCGTCGGCGCCCCGATGGCCGGCGGCCCGAGCACCCCGGCGTTGGCCGCGGCGGTGTCCAACGCTGGCGGGCTTGGTTTCGTCGCCGGCGGCTATCTGAGCGCGGACCGGCTCGCCGACGATATCGCCGCTGCGCGCGCCGCCACTACCGGTCCTATCGGAGCCAATCTGTTTGTGCCCCAACCCAGCGTCGCCGACTGGGCGCAGCTGGAGTATTACGCGGACGAGCTCGAAGAGGTCGCCGAGTACTACCACACCGAGGTGGGCCAGCCCGTCTATGGTGACGACGACGACTGGGTGCGCAAACTCGAGGTGGTAGCCGATGTCCGTCCGGAGGTGGTGTCGTTCACCTTCGGCGCGCCGCCGCCGGATGTCGTGCAGCGGTTGAGCGCGCTGGGACTGTTGGTCTCGATCACCGTGACGTCGGTCTACGAGGCCGGTGTGGCCATTGCCGCGGGCGCGGACAGCCTGGTGGTCCAGGGCCCGGCTGCCGGCGGGCACCGCGGCACGTTCGCGCCGGACATGGAACCCGGTACGGAGTCGCTGCACCAACTCCTCGATCGGATTGGCAGCGCCCATGATGTGCCGCTGGTTGCAGCCGGTGGCCTGGGCACGGCTGAGGACGTGGCCGCCGTGCTGCGCCGCGGAGCGATCGCCGCGCAGGTTGGTACCGCATTGCTGCTGGCCGACGAAGCCGGTACCAATGCCGCACACCGTGCCGCGCTGAAGAATCCAGAGTTCGATGCCACCCTGGTCACTCGGGCGTTCTCGGGTAGGTATGCGCGCGGTCTGGCCAACAACTTCACTCGCCTGCTCGACCACGTGGCGCCGCTGGGTTATCCGGAGGTCCACCAGATGACGAAGCCGATACGGGCGGCGGCGGTGCAGGCGGACGACCCGCACGGAACAAACCTTTGGGCGGGATCGGCGCACCGGAAGACCCGGCCGGGACCCGCGGCCGACATCATCGCTTCCCTTACTCCCGACGTGTGCTCGGCGTAACGAGCGGCCGAGAGTCAGGCCAGCACGCTGGCGGGCTCGGTGAACGGCACCCCCAGGTCGGTGGCCACCCGTTCGGACAGTAACGCCCCTTCGTGCGTCGAAAGACCTTTGGCTAGTGCCGGATTCGACCGGCACGCCGCCCGCCAGCCATGGTCGGCAAGCTCGAGCACATACGGCATCGTCGCGTTGGTCAGCGCGTAGGTCGACGTCTTCGGCACCGAGGCGGGCATGTTCGCCACGCAGTAAAACAGCGTGTCGTGCACGGCGAACGTCGGGTGGTCGTAGGTGGTCGGTCGTGAGCCTTCGAAACAGCCGCCCTGGTCGATGGCTATATCCACCAGTACCGCACCTGGTTTCATATGCGCGACAAGTGAATTCGAGACTAATTTGGGTGCCTTGGCGCCTGGCACCAGGACGGCCCCAATCACCAGGTCGGCACGTTTGACGGCACCCTCGAGCTCGTAGGCCGATGAGTAGCGAGTGTGGATCCGGCCGCAGAACTCGGCGTCGAGTTGCCGAAGTTTGTCGATGTTGATGTCTAGAACCGTAACGGTCGCGCCCATGCCGTTGGCGATGCGGGCTGCGTTGTAGCCGGCGGTGCCGGCGCCGATCACCACGACGTCGGCCGGTTCGACGCCGGGCACCCCGCCCATCAGCACACCGCGGCCCCCTTGGGTTCGCATCAGGTGGTAAGCGCCAACCTGGGCGGCGAGTCGACCGGCGACTTCGCTCATCGGGGCAAGCAGGGGTAGTGCGCCGTCGGCGGTCTGGACGGTCTCGTAGGCAATTGACGTGGTGCCGGAATCCAATAACGCATCGGTGCAAGCGCGTGACGCGGCCAAATGCAAGAACGTGAACAAGATCTGCCCGTGTCGCAGGCGGCCGTATTCCGCCGCTATCGGTTCTTTGACCTTGAGCAATAAATCAGCGTCGGCCCACACCTGGTCGGCGGTGCCGACCAGTTGCGCGCCTGCCGCCTTGAAATCCGCGTCGGTGATAGCCGAGCCCTCTCCGGCACCTGCCTGGATGAGCACCTCATGGCCACGACGGGTTAGTTCCGCGACGCCGGCCGGGGTGATGGCCACCCGGAATTCGTTGTTTTTGGTCTCGGTCGGAATACCGACGCGCATGATTACCCCTCTCGATACTGTACGCTTCAGTGTGAAGAAAGTTCGATTAATCTGCAAGATTGCTGATGATAATTCTTTTTCGAGGCCATATGCGTGATAATTCAACGGAACACAAGACTCGCCGGGCTGCCTCGTCGAAGGATGTTCGACCCGCTGAACTTGATGAGGTGGACCGCAGAATCCTGAGCTTGCTGCATGGCGATGCCAGAATGCCCAACAACGCGTTAGCGGACACTGTCGGGATAGCGCCGTCGACGTGTCACGGCCGGGTTCGGCGGTTGGTGGACCTCGGCGTGATCCGGGGGTTCTACACCGACATCGACCCGGTCGCGGTGGGTTTGCCGTTGCAGGCGATGATCTCGGTCAACTTGCAGTCGTCCGCTCGCGGGAAAATCCGCAGCTTCATCCAGCAGATCCGCCGCAAACGGCAGGTGATGGATGTCTACTTTCTGGCCGGCGCCGACGATTTCATCTTGCACGTCGCCGCTCGCGACACCGAGGACCTGCGTTCGTTCGTGGTCGAAAACCTCAATGCCGACGCCGACGTCGCAGGTACCCAGACGTCCCTGATCTTCGAGCATCTGCGCGGGGCGGCGCCCATCTAGAGCGGCCCGCCCAGCGGGCTATGATCGCGGGATGCCAGACCCTGATGGGCCTTCTGTGACGGTCACCGTTGAGATCGACGCCAATCCCGACCTGGTATACGGGCTGATCACTGATCTGCCGACACTGGCCTCGCTGGCCGAGGAAGTGGTGGCGATGCAGTTGCGCAAAGGCGACGATGTTCGCAAGGGAGCGGTGTTTGTCGGTCGCAACGAAAACGGTGGACGGCGCTGGACCACGACGTGCACCGTTACCGACGCCGATCCCGGTCGGGTTTTCGCTTTCGATGTACGGTCCGGCATTATTCCGATTTCACGCTGGCAATATGGCATCGTCGCTACCGAACACGGCTGTCGGGTTACGGAGAGCACCTGGGACCGGCGGCCCAGCTGGTTCCGCGCAGTTGCCCGGATGGCCACCGGCGTCAAGGATCGGGCGAGCGTAAACACCGAGCACATTCGACGCACCCTGCAGCGTCTCAAGGACCGAGCTGAGGCCGGGTAGCGAAAGTGCTGGCGGGACACTGATGGCGAGTCGCGTGCCGTAGCAAGTGCGTTGCTGCGCAATGGCATTACTGATGCCACCAGGTGCGAGTAGGCCGACGAGGGCGAGGCGACGAATTCGACACGGTGAAGCCGACATCGTCGGCTGCCGAGGCGCGGTGAACGTCGAGGTGCATTCGGCGCCAGGCTGGCGAGCAGGTTCTTCACCCCTCGGGTACGCGCAACTATACTTGCCAACACGTGATGTCTACTGGGGCGACATGTCGGGCATTTATGTAAACGCCGTGGCTACGTTTTCTGAGGGGGCAGCAATGGTCAGCGTCGATGACCGGGCGACGGGTCCGCACTCGTCAGAGTCGCGCGCCGCCGACCACGAACGTCTCGTCCTCGAGCCGCGAGATGTCGAATTCGACTGGACAAACCTGCCATTTCACTATGTGCCGAACGAGCCGATGGCCACCCACGTTCTCAACGTTCTGCATATGCTGCTGCCGGCCGGCGAGGAGTTCTTCGTCAGGGTCTTCAAGAAGACGCTGCCGCTGATCAAGGACGATCAACTGAGGCTGGACGTGCAAGGATTCATCGGTCAGGAGGCGATGCATTCCCAGGCGCACTCCGGCGTGGTTGACCACTTCGATGCCCAGGGTGTCGACGTGACAGCGTTTACCAACCAGATCAGGTGGCTGTTCGAAAAGCTGCTGGGGGAGAGTCCTCGGCGGAGCCCGCGACGACAGTACAGCTGGTTGCTAGAGCAGGTTTCGTTCATCGCGGCAATTGAGCACTACACCGCCGTCATGGGCGAGTGGATCCTGAATTCCCCGCAGCTCGATGCCGTCGGTGCAGACCCCGTGATGCTGGACATGCTGCGGTGGCACGGTGCAGAAGAAGTCGAGCACAAAGCCGTGGCCTTCGACACCATGAAGCACTTGCGCGCCGGTTACTGGCGGCAGGTGCGTGCCCAGCTGACCGTTACCCCGGTGATGTTGCTGCTGTGGATTCGCGGAGTGCGGTTCATGTATTCGGTGGATCCGTACCTGCCACCGGGGACAAAGCCGCGCTGGCGGGACTATTTCAAGGCCGCACGCCGTGGTTTGGTGCCCGGGCTGCCGCGGCTGCTTCGGGTCGTGGGGCACTACTACAAGCCGGGTTTTCACCCGTCCCAGCTGGGCGGGCTGGGGGCGGCCGTGGACTACCTGGCCGTCTCGCCCGCCGCGCGAGCGTCGCACTGATCGGTGACGATCCGTAGGAATGGCGGAGCGCACCGTGCCAGAGACCAGCTGGGCCAGTAGGCCCGCCGACCTTTACGGTCGCCGCAGCCGGGACCGCTTCTTCACAGCGCTGTGGGGTGTACGAGCGTTATTGGGAGGATTGGGCGCGGCCTCGCGGTGGGAACCGTCGCGGGTGCAGCCGGTGCGGCGCACGAATCCCGCGGTGGTTACCAAGCGCGAGCTGGTCGCTCCCGACGTGGTGGCGTTGACGTTGGCTGACCCCGGTGGCGGATTGCTCCCGGCCTGGTCGCCCGGTGGGCACATCGACGTGCAGCTGCCCTCGGGGCGGCGCCGACAGTACTCGTTGTGCGGTGTGCCCGGACGGCGTACGGACTACCGGATCGCCATTCGCAGAATCGCGGACGGCGGCGGCGGTTCGATCGAGATGCACGAGGCCTTCGACGTAGGTGACACGTGCGAGTTCGAAGGTCCCCGCAACGCCTTCCATCTCGGTCTGGCCGAGCGTGACGTGCTTTTCGTGATCGGCGGTATCGGGGTGACGCCCATCCTGCCGATGATCCGGGCCGCCGAACAGCGCGGAATCGACTGGCGCGCAATCTATGCCGGTCGCGGTCGGGAGTACATGCCGTTCCTGGACGAGGTAGTGGCGGTGGCACCCGGCCGGGTCACGGTGTGGGCCGACGACGAGCACGGTCGTTTTGCGTCTGTCGATGAACTGTTGGCCGGCGCAGGGCCGACGACGGCCGTTTACGTGTGCGGGCCGCCCGGGATGTTAGAAGCGGTGCGCGTGGCCCGCAATCAACACGCCGACGCGCCGCTGCATTACGAGCGATTCAGCCCGCCGCCGGTTGTCGACGGAGTTCCGTTCGAGCTGGAGCTCGCACGGTCGAGGCGAGTGCTCCGAGTTCCGGCGAACCGGTCGGCGCTGGACGTCATGCTCGACTGGGACCCGACGACGGCATACTCCTGCCAGCAGGGCTTCTGCGGGACCTGCAAGGTGAGAGTCCTTGCCGGGCAGGTCGACCGCCGCGGCCGCATCATCGAAGGCGATAACGAGATGCTGGTCTGTGTGTCGCGGGCCGTGAGCGGTCGGGTGGTTATCGACGCCTGATGCTTACCCGGGCGGGGCGGATCGATAAAGCCGGTAGCCCACATGGGGCACGTTCACACCTGACAGTGGTTTCCACGTGAAAGTGCGGCCGTCAATGTGAAAGTCCTTCTTCTCGTAGAAGCCGCGTGCCTTGCTGTTCTTCTCGGCGCACCACAAAATCATGTCGGCTGACGGATGTGAGTGCAGGGCCCTGTTGAGGAGGCGCCCGCCAATGCCGTGACGTTGACTGTTCTCGGCTACATACAAAGCGTCGATTTGAATGCGATCAGGATGAGCAATGTCGGGCCCGAACATCGTCATACCTATTGGCTGACCACCAGACTCGGCGATCCACATACTCCAGCCGCCGCGTTTCAGGCTTTGCGGGTAAGACTCCTCGACCCACAGCTTCGGCGAACCGATCATGTCGAGTAGGTACGGGTCGAGGATTCCGGTCCAGGATTGTCGCCAAACCGGATAGTGCATCGCCGCCACCTTCGGGAAATCGATCGGTTTGGCTGCACGAATCCTGATATTGCTGGGTTTCACATGAGCACCTTCGCTGCTGACGCCTCGGATCATTAAAGCCTAGATAGGTCGTGGGCGCAGTCGCGGCGGTCAGCGCGTAGTTGTTTGGTGTGGGCACCGCGGTCGAGGTGGGGTGGCGGGATCCCTGCGGTTTGGCCGTTGGGGAGCTTCGTTGTGCACCAGCCGTTTCCGACCAACCTGTGGTGGGATGTGCCGGTTGCCCACTGGTCGATATGGTGGACTTCGCACCGGTCACCGGGTGCGTGGCAGTTGGGTCGACCATGGGTGCGGTGCCCGCGTTGCTGCGGGTCCGTTTCCCGTGGCCGCCCTTCGAACCGGACGTGCGACTTTCACCGTATCTGGCTCTTCACGGAATCTGCCGATGGGGTGGTTCAGACAGCTGCGACAGAACTACCGTGCAGGTCTTTCACCTCCACTCGATCAACAAGCGCCTCACGGCGCACGCCCAGCTGGGTGCAGCCGCGGTCGTTGGCCTCGAGGACGGCCCGGTCTAGGGTGAAGGCCATGCGGGTAGGCGTCCTTGGAGCCAAAGGCAAGGTCGGAGCGACGATGGTGCGGGCGGTGGCGGCCGCCGACGACCTGACCCTATCCGCCGAGCTGGATGCCGGCGATCCGCTGAGCCTGCTAACGGACGGTAACACCGAGGTCGTCATCGACTTCACCCACCCGGACGTGGTGATGGGCAATCTGGAGTTCCTCATCGACAACGGAATTCACGCCGTGGTCGGTACCACGGGGTTCACCGCCGAGCGGTTTCAACAAGTCGAATCGTGGCTCGTCGCAAAACCCAACACATCGGTGTTGATAGCGCCAAACTTCGCGATCGGAGCGGTGCTGTCCATGCATTTCGCCAAGCAGGCCGCACGGTTTTTCGACTCGGCCGAGGTCATTGAGCTGCATCATCCGCACAAGGCTGACGCGCCGTCAGGCACGGCCGCGCGTACCGCGAAGCTGATCGCCGAGGCCCGAAAAGGCTTGCCGCCCAATCCCGATGCCACCAGTACCAGCCTGCCGGGCGCGCGTGGTGCCGACGTCGACGGCATACCGGTGCACGCGGTGCGGCTGGCCGGACTGGTCGCCCACCAGGAGGTGCTGTTCGGGACCGAGGGGGAGACTCTGACCATCCGCCACGATAGCCTCGATCGCACATCGTTTGTGCCCGGTGTGCTGTTGGCGGTGCGCCGCATCGCCGAACGCCCTGGTCTCACCGTAGGTCTTGAGCCCCTACTCGATCTGCACTGACCGACACTGTGATGACCAGGCGCACCCTGTATGTCCAGTTGATAATCGCGTTCATGTGCGTGGCGATGGTGGCGTACCTGGTTATGCTCGGGCGTGTCGCCGTCGCAATGATCGGTTCGGGCCGCGCCGCGGCTGCCGGGCTGGGGCTGGCGCTGCTGATCCTGCCGGTCATTGGGCTGTGGGCCATGATTGCCACGCTGCGGGCCGGATTCGCGTATCAGCGGCTGGCCCGTCTGATCGCCGAAGACGGACTGGACATCGACGCCAGCGCGCTGCCCCGCCGGGCTTCTGGCCGCATTCAGCGAGACGCGGCCGATGCGTTGTTCGCTGCCGTGCGCACCGAGCTCGAAGACGACGCCGACGACTGGCGCCGCTGGTACCGACTGGCGCGCGCCTACGACTACGCGGGGGATCGGCGCCGCGCGCGGGAAGCGATGAAGACGGCCCTACAGCTAGAGGGGCGCGCTAGGCCGGGGGCCAGATGACCACGTTGCCGGCCTTGGGCTACCTGTCCGGAGCGCTTCTGCACGCTTTGGTCGATTACCCCACTTTTAGTGACAGGGTCCTGCGGTGCGGCGCTTGCTGATCGTGCACCACACGCCGTCTCCGCACATGCAGGAGATGTTTGAGGCGGTGGTGTCCGGCGCGACCGATCCCGAGATTGAGGGCGTCGAGGTGGTGAGACGACCCGCCCTGACGGTTTCGCCGATCGAGATGCTGGAGGCTGACGGCTATCTGCTGGGTACCCCAGCCAATCTGGGGTACATCAGTGGTGCTCTAAAGCATGCCTTCGATGTCTGCTATTACCCCTGCCTGGACACCACCCGTGGGCGTTCGTTCGGCGCGTACATTCACGGCAACGAGGGCACCGAGGGAGCCGAGCGAGCCGTCGACGCCATCACAACCGGCCTGGGTTGGGTGCAAGCCGCTGAGACTGTAGTGGTGATGGGCAAGCCGAGCAAGGCCGATATCGAGGCGTGCTGGAACCTCGGAGCAACCGTCGCTGCGCAGTTAATGGGATGATTTGGGCGCCATCGACGCCGTGGCGAGCGTGGTGCCTACGCTGGCGCTGACCTTGATGGAATAATGGCTGCCTCAGACGGAGCACCGGCCACCACTGCACTCGACCAGAAACGGAACGCCTCAGTGGATTTTGGAGCTCTACCTCCGGAGGTCAATTCTGCGCGCATGTATGGCGGCGCGGGCGCGGCAGACCTGCTGGCGGCTGCGGCTGCGTGGAACGGCATAGCTGTCGAGGTGAGCACAGCTGCGTCCTCCGTCGGGTCGGTCATCACGCGGCTGAGCACCGAGCACTGGATGGGTCCCGCATCGTTGTCGATGGCCGCCGCGGTGCAGCCCTATTTGGTCTGGTTGACCTGCACCGCTGAATCCTCGGCGCTCGCGGCGGCACAGGCCATGGCGTCTGCGGCCGCCTTTGAAACGGCGTTTGCGCTGACAGTGCCCCCGGCCGAGGTGGTTGCCAACAGAGCCCTGTTGGCTGAACTGACAGCGACCAACATCCTTGGGCAAAACGTGTCGGCCATCGCGGCTACCGAGGCACGCTATGGCGAAATGTGGGCCCAAGACGCTTCGGCCATGTACGGCTATGCGGCCGCATCCGCGGTGGCCGCAAGACTGAACCCGCTGACCAGGCCGTCGCACATCACCAATCCGGCCGGGCTCGCACACCAAGCCGCCGCTGTTGGCCAAGCCGGCGCATCCGCTTCCGCGCGCCAGGTGGGTCTGAGCCACCTGATCAGCGACGTCGCCGACGCTGTCATGAGCTTCGCCTCCCCGGTGATGTCCGCGGCCGATACCGGGTTGGAGGCGGTCAGGCAGTTCCTCAATCTCGATGTTCCGCTGTTCGTAGAATCCGCGTTTCACGGCCTGGGTGGCGTGGCGGACTTTGCCACGGCCGCCATTGGCAATATGACGCTTCTTGCCGATGCTATGGGAACCGTTGACGGAGCCGCTCCAGGTGGCGGCGCGCCAGCCGCGGTGGCACACGCGGTTGCCCCAGCGGGCGTCGGCGGAACAGCGCTGACGGCCGATTTGGGCAATGCGTCCGTGGTTGGTCGCCTGTCGGTGCCGGCAAGCTGGTCTACTGCAGCGCCGGCGACGGCAGCCGGCGCGGCCTTGGATGGCACAGGCTGGGCAGTTCCCGAGGAGGACGGCCCGATCGCAGTGATGCCGCCTGCCCCTGGAATGGTCGTAGCCGCCAACAGTGTTGGTGCCGACTCCGGACCACGGTACGGAGTCAAGCCGATTGTTATGCCCAAGCACGGCCTCTTCTGATCTGGAGACACCGAGACAAGCGCACGCGGCCGACCAGCGCGCCGCCGCGGCCACATTGCGCTAACCCTCCCGCGGCGCGTGTTTCATTTCGCTGCTGCGGCGAGCGGTCAGGTGCCACGCTCAAAAGGATCGTGTTAAGACTGCCGGTGCCGGCGTAAATAAGCCGTAAATGAATTCTGCGCTTGCGCCTTTTGATCGGGCTTGCGGAGGTGTGGATCGTTAGCCTTATCTAAACACAGGACCTGATCAGCTATTCGGCAGGGACTGATCAGGTAATTCACAGGTTTCTAGCCCTGCTGGCTTAGTCATATGAGGAGCAATCGATGTCATTCCTGACGACACAGCCTGAAGAGTTGGCGGCTGCGGCCGGCAAGCTCGAGACCATCGGCTCGGCGATGGTCGCCCAGAACGCGGCCGCGGCCGCCCCGACCACCACGGGCGTGATTCCCGCCGCCGCTGATGAGATATCAGTGCTACAGGCGTCGTTGTTCACCGCGTACGGCACTCTCTACCAGCAGGTCAGTGCTGAAGCAGCTGCGGTATACGACCTGTTTGTGAAGACCCTGGGGGTCAGCGCTGGCACCTATGCGGCCACCGAGGCCGCCAACTCATCCGCGGCCGCTTCGCCGTTGTCGGGTATCGCGAGCATCTTGGGTTCCACGCCCGGGAAGGTGCCCTCCTGGATTTCAGATATTGCCAATATCTTCAACATTGGGGCTGGGAACTGGGCCTCCGCCGCGTCGGACTTGCTAGGGCTGGCCAGCGGTGGTCTTCTTCCGGCTGCCGAGGAAGCCGCCCTCGAGGAGGGCTTGGAGGGCGCGGGCCTATCGGAGCTGGGGGCGGCGGAGGCGGCCGTCGGCGAGGCGCCGATCGCGGCCGGTCTGGGTGCGGCTCCGCTAGCCGCCGGCCTTAGTCGGGCGTCGTCAATCGGCGCATTGTCGGTGCCGCCCAGCTGGGCGGGACAGGCCAACCTGGTATCGAGCACCAGCACACTGCAGGGCGCTGGCTGGACCACCGCGGCACCGCATGGTGCCGCGGGGACGGTCATTCCCGGGATGCCGGGGTTGGCCTCGGCGACACGCAGCAGCGCGGGCTTCGGTGCGCCACGCTACGGCGCCAAACCCATCGTCATGCCCAAGCCGGCGGTATAGGGGGCGGCCTCGACGCGGTTGCCCGCACTTGAGAAGTAGCGAATTTCGATCAATAGAGATCAATAGAGGGATAGGGAAAATGGATTTTGGAGCTTTACCCCCGGAAATCAACTCCACACGAATGTACGCCGGTGCCGGCGCAGCACCCCTGATGGCCGCCGGGGCGACGTGGAACGGCCTGGCCGTCGAGTTGAGCACTACAGCATCGTCCGTCGAGTCGGTGATCATGCAGTTGACTACCGAACAGTGGCTGGGTCCGGCGTCGATGTCGATGGTCGTTGCTGCCCAGCCTTATTTGGCCTGGTTGACCTACACCGCTGAATCGGCGGCCCGTGCGGCTGCTCAGGCCATGGCGTCAGCGGCCGCCTTTGAGGCGGCGTTCGCCATGACGGTTCCGCCGGCGGAGGTCGCTGCCAACAGGGCTCTGCTCGCGGCACTGGTGGCGACCAACGTCCTGGGTCAAAACACACCGGCGATCATGGCGACCGAGGCTCACTACGGCGAAATGTGGGCTCAAGACGCACTGGCGATGTACGGTTACGCGGCCTCCTCGGCGGCGGCGGGGAGGTTGAACCCGTTGATCACGCCCTCCCAGACCGCCAACATGGCCGGGCTGGCCGGTCAGGCCGCCGCGGTCAGCCATGCCGCTGCCGCCAGCACGGTCCAACAGGTGGGGCTGGGATCGCTGATCAGCAACCTGCCGAACGCGGTAATGGGGTTCGCTTCGCCCCTGACATCGGCGGCCGACGCGGCGGGATTAGGCGGAATCATTCAGGACATTGAGGAGCTGCTCGGTATCACGTTTGTTCAGAACGCGATCAACGGCGCGGTCAACACCACCGCCTGGTTCGTCATGGCCACCATCCCCAACGCGGTATTCCTCGGACACGCCTTTGCTGCCCTAAACCCGGCAACCGTGACCGCCGCCGCCGATGCCGTTCCAGCTGCCGCGGCAGCAGCTGGTTTGGCGCACACGGTGACGCCAGTGGGCGTTGGTGGGGCCTCGCTGACGGCGAGTCTGGGCGAGGCGTCCTCGGTCGGTGGCCTGTCGGTCCCGGCCGGTTGGTCGACCGCTGCTCCGGCCATGACGTCTGGTACCACGGCACTGGAGGGCTCGGGCTGGGCGGTCCCCGAGGAAGCCGGGCCAGTCGCCGCAATGCCGGGTATGGCGGGGATTTCTGGGGCGGCCAAAGGAGCCGGTGCCTATGCCGGGCCTCGGTACGGGTTCAAGCCCATCGTCATGCCCAAACAGGTCGTCGTCTGATTGGCCTGTGGCCCATCGACCGGGCCGGCCGGCTATGTCCCGCACAGCGACCCGCCAGGCGTGGCCGGTGCGGCAACCGACGGCGGGGCCGCAACCGACGCCGCCCGGACCGTCAATCAAGCCGCCGGAGCCATGGCGTCGCAGCCGCCCCCGCCGGGCTCGCTAGCGGCGAAACGGCCGAAAAATGTCAGAATCCGCCACAGCTGGGGCACGTTCAAGCCGGATACCGTTCGGAATCATTCGGAATCATGAGGCTGTAAGGCCTCGCCGTTCGCGACACTTAAACCACGCACGCGACACGCCGCAGATGGTCGCAGTGGCTCAAGTCTGGCGTGAGGTTGTGCAGGCTAAGGCAATCGCGATAGCACCACCACTACCGGTGGTTTCGTGGGGTTTGATTTCGCTAGCATTCTTGTCGCATACGGTGCGGGGGCGCTACCGACGCTCCCCGCCGGCGGAGTCCGGCCACCACAGCAACCGAAGGCAAGCCAAATGACCTCACTGGATCTGACCGGCCGCACCGCCATAATTACTGGCGCATCGCGAGGCATCGGGCTTGCCATCGCCCAACAGCTGGCAGCTGCCGGCGCCCATGTGGTGCTCACCGCACGCAGGCAGGAAGCTGCCGACGAGGCTGCTGCACAGGTCGGCGACCGCGCCCTGGGCGTTGGTGCACACGCGGTCGACGAGGATGCCGCCCGGCGTTGTGTGGACCTCACCCTCGAGCGCTTCGGCAGCGTTGACATCCTGATCAACAACGCCGGAACCAACCCGGCTTACGGTCCGCTGCTCGAGCAGGACCACGCCCGCTTCGCCAAGATCTTCGACGTCAACCTGTGGGCACCGCTGATGTGGACCTCGCTCGTCGTGACGGCGTGGATGGGCGAGCACGGCGGCGCGGTGGTCAACACCGCCTCCATCGGCGGGATGCACCAGTCCCCGGCCATGGGCATGTACAACGCGACCAAAGCCGCGCTGATCCACGTCACCAAGCAGCTGGCGCTGGAGCTTTCACCGCGCATCCGGGTGAATGCGATCTGTCCCGGGGTGGTTCGCACCAGGCTTGCCGAGGCGCTGTGGAAGGACCACGAGGATCCGTTGGCGGCGACCATTGCGCTCGGACGAATCGGGGAGCCGGCCGACATAGCGAGCGCGGTCGCGTTCCTGGTTTCGGATGCCGCAAGCTGGATCACCGGCGAAACCATGATCATCGACGGCGGTCTACTGCTCGGCAACGCGCTGGGATTCCGGGCCGCACCCAGCACTGAGCATTGACCGCGCCGGTGTAGGGGCGCCTTTGCCCCGTGGAAAGTGCGTCCACGCACTGCCGCGGACGCAACTCGACGCGTAGCTCGCGGGGCGCACCGCGGACCGGCGTCGGCTGAATCATCATCGGGATCGACGTCGCGGCGCCTGAGGTGCTGCCAAGCAGACGCAGAATCGCACAAACCGGGCGCGATTAATGCGATTCTGCGTCTGCTTGGCGGGGCTAGTTGAGCGCTGCGCCGAAGGTCTCTGTCATTGCTGCCCAATGGCGTTCGTCGGCTGCGGCGTCATAAGACGGATTGTCCGGGACCGCGAACCCGTGGGCGGCCGGGTAGCACTCGATGCGGTGCGGCACGCCGGCCGCGCTGAACGCTTTGTCGAGTTTCTCGGCGTGGTCGGCGGTGAACGACGGGTCGTTCTCCGCGCCGCCGATGTAGACGGTGGCGCTGATCCGGTCGGCCAGCAAGTGCGGGCTGTCCGGGCTGTTGGCCACCAAACCGCCGGGGTGGAAAGCTGCCGCGGCGGCGACACGATCCGGCAGGCGGCCGGCCACCACCACCGACATTCGCCCGCCCATGCAGTAGCCGCAGACACCGAAGCGGTCCCCGATCACCTCCGGGCGGCTGGCCAGGTAGTTGAGAAGCGCATCGGCATCACGGGTTACCCGGTCGGGCGTTAGGGTGCCAATCATAAACATGATCCGTGCGCGTTCTTGCGGATCGCCGAACGCGGTCTTCATATCGAATGGAGCCCAGTCGCCTTCGCGGTAGTACACGTCGGGAAGCAGAACCACGTAACCGAATCCGGCTAGCTTGGCGGCCATCCGGTCGAAGGTGTCCCGAACGCCGCCGGCGTCAGGAAACATCACCACACCGGGCCAGCGGCCCGGACCATCGGGAGTGAACAGACGCACGGCGCAGGTGCCGTCAGGAGTAGCGGCGGTGTCGGTGGTTTTCGGCATGGCCTCCGTTGTACTCCTGTGGCGCGGATCTGGGTGTATTCCCGTCGACTCGCTGTGCCCGGCTTCGCCGCGCTTGCGATCGCCCGCTGGGTTTGTTTGGCGGCGAGTCGCTGCGGCGGCTTCGCCGCGCTTGCGATCGCCGCTAGGCTGACCGCGTGTCAATCGTGACGCCATACGAGGACCTGCTGCGCTTCGTGCTCGAAACGGGTACGCCCAAATCCGACCGCACCGGCACCGGAACCCGCAGCCTGTTCGGCCAGCAGATGCGCTATGATTTGTCGGCCGGTTTCCCGCTGCTCACTACCAAGAAAGTCCATTTCAAATCGGTAGCCTACGAGCTGCTGTGGTTTTTGCGCGGCGATTCCAATATCGGTTGGCTGCACGAGCATGGAGTCACTATCTGGGACGAATGGGCAAGTGATACAGGCGAACTCGGGCCGATCTACGGTGTACAATGGCGATCGTGGCCGGCTCCGTCCGGTGAGCACATCGACCAGATCAGCGCGGCGCTGGATTTGCTGCGCACCGATCCCGATTCCCGGCGCATCATCGTGTCGGCCTGGAACGTCGGCGAAATCGAGCGGATGGCGCTGCCGCCCTGTCATGCGTTCTTCCAGTTCTACGTCGCCGATGGCCGGCTGAGCTGTCAGCTCTACCAACGCAGCGCCGACCTGTTTCTGGGTGTGCCGTTCAACATCGCCAGCTATGCGTTGCTCACCCACATGATGGCCGCCCAGGCCGGCTTGTCGGTCGGCGAGTTCATCTGGACCGGTGGCGACTGCCACATCTACGACAATCACGTCGAGCAAGTACGGCTGCAGCTCAGCCGCGAGCCGCGGCCATATCCGAAACTACTTCTAGCCGACCGGGATTCAATCTTCGAGTACACCTATGAAGACATCGTTGTGAAGAACTACGATCCGCATCCGGCGATCAAAGCTCCAGTCGCGGTATGAGGCGCGCCGACGACAATGAAGTCGGCTCGGACAGCCTTCAAGCCGGAATCAAGGAGTGACGCGTGTGACGATGGTGGGGCTGATCTGGGCTCAAGCGACATCGGGTGTCATCGGCCGCGGCGGCGACATCCCCTGGCGCTTGCCCGAGGACCAGGCGCATTTCCGGGAGATCACCATGGGGCACACGATCGTGATGGGCCGGCGCACATGGGATTCGCTGCCGGCTAAAGTCCGGCCGCTGCCCGGCCGGCGAAATGTCGTACTGAGCCGCCAAGCTGACTTTATGGCCAGCGGGGCTGAGGTTGTCGGTTCACTCGAGGAGGCGCTGACCAGCCCGGAGACGTGGGTGATCGGAGGCGGACAAGTCTATGCGCTGGCGCTGCCGTACGCGACCAGATGTGAGGTTACCGAGGTCGACATCGGCCTGCCGCGCGAAGCCGGTGACGCGCTGGCCCCCGTGCTGGACGAGACATGGCGGGGCGAGACGGGGGAGTGGCGCTTCAGCCGGTCCGGGTTGCGGTACCGGTTGTACAGCTACCACCGCTCATGAGTAGCCCTGTGTCAAGCCGCCGTTTGGCGAACTTGGTTACGGAGAGCCTGCAGGGCTCGGTGTTGGGTGGGATCGTAAGCGACGCCGTCTTGCCAGCAGTGCCAGATGACGTAAAGCCAGGCGCGGGCGAGGATGCGTACGGCGTGAGGGTGGTCGTGGCCGCGGGCTCGGGCGCGGTTGTAAAGGTCGGCGGCCCAGGGGTTGGCTCGGCGGCTGTCGCCGGCGAAGTCGCAGACGGCGTCGCGGAGTTGTTTGTCTGCGGCCCAACGGAACCCGACGTGGGTGACTTTGCCGGACTGGCGGGTGGAGGGGGCGACGCCGGCCAAGCAGGCCAGCGATTCGGGCGTGGGAAAACGGGCTCGGCAGTCACCGATCTCGGCGAGCAGCCGGGCCGCGCGCACGGTGCCGGAGCGGGGCAGGGAGGTGAAGATGTGCGCGTCGGCGTGCAGGGCGAGCTGCTCGGCGATCTGCGCGTCGAGGGCCTTGATCTGCGTGGCGATGCTGGTAAGCGCAGCGAGCAGGGCGCGGGTGATGTGTGCGTTGGCGGCGCCGTCCTCACCTGTGACACCGCGCGGGGCGCCGGTGAGCCGGCCGTGAAGCACCGCGGGGTCGACGCGCCCGCAGTAGCCGGCGGCGGCCAGCCAGGCGGCCAGGCGCTTGACCGACAACCAGTCTGCGCGGTCCTGGCAGTCGAATCGGGTCAGGAACGCCAGGCTGATCGGCGAGTCGATGTCGGCGAACAGCCCGACCACGCCCGGAAAGACGATGCGCAGGTGCGCGCGCAGCTGGTTGGCCAACGCCACCCGGTGCCCGACCAGGTCTTTGCGAGCGCGACAGGTCCGGCGCAGGGTGGCCGTGGCCGCGGTGTCGGGCAGCAGTGGACGCAGCCGGGACCGGTCGGTGCGCAGCGTGTCGGCGAGCACGAACGCGTCGAAGCGGTCGTCCTTGTTGCCGGCCGAGCCGTAACGGCCGCGCAGATTCTTCAGCTGGTTCGGGCTGATCACCACCACCGTGAGCCCGGCCTCGAGCAGGGTGTCCACCACCGGGCCGTCCGGGCGTTCGATGGCGACCTCGCGCACACCGGCCCGGTTCAGCAGCTCGAGCAGCTCGCGCAGTCCGGCGGCGTTGTGCTCGATCGTGGCGCGGCGAACCTCGCGGCCACGCGCATCGACGATCGATACCGCGTGATCGTCTCGCGCCCAATCAATTCCACCCGTGACGCCGTTCTGCGGCTCGTCGCGCAATGTGGTTTCGGCAGTAGACTCCATAACAGCCTCCTCGCTGCTAGACCCAGTGGGGAGGCACCCTCGTGCGAGGCCCGAACGCGGCTGCCGCATCGCTCACTGTTCGGCGCTCGTCGGCGCTCAGTCCTGTCGACGGTCGGCGCGTCCGGGGCAACCGCCGGACTCCGCAAAACTCATGATGGACATCACGGCTGTCAAGCGAGCAGGGCGATAACCCAGCGGCGCCTCGGGTGCATCGGGCAATCCATCCAAGATCACCGACACAAGGATGGTGCACCAGTGAGCGCCGCTTCTCCTCATCGCTTCGTCCCCCGCAAGCGGGTGGTACCCCCACTGCATCGTCGCGGCGCGCGCTCATGAGCGCCGCGACTGCTGCGTGGGACCGCCGGGCGGCCGTCGTCGTAGGAGGCGTCGCCGAACCCGGGTCGGCCGGCCCGATCGCCGGTGCCGACCGCAAGTGGCTGATCTCGCGAATCCAAGTGCGGCAGCTGGATTCGGCGGCAGTGGCGGCCAAACGCCGGCACTTGTATTACGTGCGGCCCCTTGACGGACACCCGGTTGCGCGGGTGGACCGCAAAACCGACCGCGCCGCGGACAGCTTGCCCGTGGCGGGCGTGCTTGGCGAACTCGACATACCGCCGGTCACGGTTGCCGAGGGGTTGGCCGGCGAGCTGGCGTCGATGGCGTCGTGGCTGGGATTGGGGGGGATCGCCGTGTCCACCCGGGGTGATCTGGCTGGGGAACTGTGCGCGGCCACCAAGCGGACTAACGGATGAGCCGCGTCGAGAAAGTCGAAAAGGTAAGGCTAGGGGACCATCTCGACTTCTCGAATGGCCATACGTCTGGCCATACGTCGCCAGCGAGCGAGCCCGGCGGCCGCTATCCCGTCTATGGTGCAAACGGGGTTATCGGATATTCCGCCCAACACAACGCGCGTGGCCCGCTGATCGTCGTCGGCCGCGTCGGCTCGTACTGCGGTAGCCTGCGCTATTGCGATTCCGACGTGTGGGTGACCGACAACGCGCTGGCGTGTCGGGCCAAGAAGCCCGAGGAAACCCGATATTGGTATTACGCGCTACTGGGTTTCGGGCTCAACCGATATCGGGCCGGATCGGGACAGCCCCTGCTGAGTCAGGGTGTTCTGCGGAACGTTTCGGTATCGGCCGTCGCCGCGCCCGACCGCCCTCGAATCGGCGAGATCCTAGGCGCCTTCGACGACAAGATCGCCGCCAACGACCGTGTCATCGAAGCCGCCGAGGCGTTGATGCTTGCGATCGTCGGGCGGCTCTCTGCATACGTGCCGTTGTCGAGCCTGGCGAGCAGGTCAACCGCATGTCTTGATGCGCAGCACTTCGATAGCACCGTCGCCCATTACAGTTTCGCGGCATTCGACGGCGGCGCCCAGCCCAGTCGCGTCGGTGGGCGAACGATCAGGAGCGCAAAGCTCGTCGTGTCGCAGCCGTGTGTGTTGTTCCCGAAACTGAATCCAAGAATCCCGCGAATCTGGAACATCACCAGCCTCCCGTCGGAAATGGCGCTGGCGAGTACGGAGTTCGTCGTGCTGCGGCCAGTCGGCGTCGACACTTCGGCCCTGTGGGCGGCGCTGCGACAACCCGATGTCCTGGCAGAACTGCGGCAGTTAGTCGGGGGCATGACGGGAAGCCGGCAACGAATCCAACCGACCCAGCTGTTGCGGGTTTGGGTGTGCGATGTGCGCCGGTTGACTCCCGGACACGCGGCCGCAATCGCGAACCTGGGTGCGCTGTGCAACGAGCGGCGGATTGAATCCGCACGCCTGGCATCCTGCCGCGATGCGCTGCTTCCGCTGTTGATGTCCGGGATAGATGGTCTACCCGCTGGCCGGTAGCCTTCTACCATGAGCCTCAATATCAAGAGCCAGCGCACCGTGGCGCTGGTGCGGGAACTGGCCGCACGCACCGGCACCAACCAGACGGCTGCTGTCGAGGACGCCGTCGCGCGCCGCCTCTCGGAGTTGGACCGCGAGGACAGGGCACGCGCGGAGGCCCGGCGCGCCGCCGCCGAACAGACCCTGCGCGACCTCGACAAGCTGCTCAGCGACGACGACAAGCGCCTGATTCGGCGACACGAGGTCGACCTCTACGATGACAGCGGTCTGCCCCGGTGATCGTCGATACGTCGGCCATCGTCGCCATCGTGAGCGGGGAATCGGGCGCGCAGGTGCTCAAGGAGGCGCTGGAGCGGTCACCGAACTCCCGAATGTCCGCGCCCAACTACGTCGAACTGTGCGCGATCATGCAGCGGCGGGACCGGCCGGAGATCTCTCGATTGGTGGACCGTTTGCTGGACGACTACGGAATCCAGGTCGAAGCCGTCGACGCCGACCAAGCCCGCGTGGCCGCGCAGGCGTATCGCGACTACGGCCGCGGCAGCGGCCATCCGGCCCGTCTCAACCTCGGCGACACCTACAGCTACGCCCTGGCCCAGGTCACCGGGGAGCCGCTGCTGTTTCGTGGCGATGACTTCACGCATACCGATATCCGGCCCGCGTGCACCTGAGCCCCGCCTGAGATACATCCGTTATATGCATCGCGGATATGCATTAGTAGTATGCTCTCCGGGTGTGACGCGCACCATGATCGACATCGATGACGACCTGCTCGCTCGGGCCGCCAAGGAACTGGGTACCACGACCAAGAAAGACACCGTGCATGCCGCGCTGCGGGCCGCGTTGCGAGCCAGTGCCGCGCGCTCGCTCATGAACCGGATGGCCGAGAACGCCACCGGAACCCAGGACGAAGCTCTGGTCAACGCAATGTGGCGAGACGGCCACCCAGAGAACACGGCATGACCACGCGCTATTTGCTCGACAAATCAGCGGCTTACCGCGCGCACTTGCCCGCGGTCCGACATCGCTTGGAACCGTTGATGGAACGCGGTCTACTGGCCCGGTGCGGCATTACCGATCTCGAGTTCGGAGTCTCGGCGCGTTCCCGCGAGGACCATCGAACACTGGGCACCTACCGGCGTGACGCGCTCGAATACGTCAACACCCCCGACACCGTGTGGGATCGTGCATGGGAGATCCAAGAAGCATTGACCGACAAGGGATTTCACCGCTCGGTCAAGATCCCGGACTTGATCATTGCGGCGGTCGCCGAGCATCACGGCATACCCGTCATGCACTACGACCAAGACTTCGAACGCATCGCCGCCATCACACGGCAACCCGTGGAATGGGTGGTGGCCCCAGGGACAGCGTGATTCGCCCGATGCGACCTTCGTGTTGTCGAGGAGCTGGCCCACCACGCCCGGCATCGCCGCGGCGCATCGATAGGAAGGAAACGGGAATGCCGCCCAGGAAGAAGCAGGCGCCGCAGGCGCCGTCGACGATGAAGGAGCTCAAAGACACGCTCTGGAAGGCCGCCGACAAGCTGCGCGGGTCGCTGTCGGCCAGCCAATACAAGGACGTGATCCTCGGCCTGGTGTTCCTTAAGTACGTGTCCGACGCGTATGACGAACGGCGCGAGGCAATCCGTGCCGAGTTGGCGGCCGAAGGAATGGAGGAGTCTCAGATAGAAGACCTGATCGACGATCCCGAGCAGTACCAGGGTTACGGCGTATTCGTGGTGCCGGTGAGTGCGCGCTGGAAGTTCTTGGCAGAGAACACAAAAGGCAAGCCAGCCGTTGGTGGTGAGCCGGCGAAGAACATCGGTCAGCTGATCGACGAGGCGATGGACGCGGTAATGAAGGCCAATCCAACACTCGGTGGGACGCTGCCGAGGCTGTATAACAAGGACAACATCGACCAGCGCCGGCTCGGTGAGCTGATCGACCTATTTAACAGTGCGCGCTTCAGCCGGCAGGGCGAGCACCGCGCCCGGGATCTGATGGGTGAGGTCTACGAATACTTCCTCGGCAATTTCGCTCGCGCGGAAGGGAAGCGGGGTGGCGAGTTCTTTACCCCGCCCAGCGTGGTCAAGGTGATCGTGGAGGTGCTGGAGCCGTCGAGTGGGCGGGTGTATGACCCGTGCTGCGGTTCCGGAGGCATGTTTGTGCAGACCGAGAAGTTCATCTACGAACACGACGGCGATCCGAAGGATGTCTCGATCTATGGCCAGGAAAGCATTGAGGAGACCTGGCGGATGGCGAAGATGAACCTCGCCATCCACGGCATCGACAACAAGGGGCTCGGCGCCCGATGGAGTGATACCTTCGCCCGCGACCAGCACCCGGACGTGCAGATGGACTACGTGATGGCCAATCCGCCGTTCAACATCAAAGACTGGGCCCGCAACGAGGAAGACCCACGCTGGCGCTTCGGTGTTCCGCCCGCCAATAACGCCAACTACGCATGGATTCAGCACATCCTGTACAAGTTGGCGCCGGGAGGTCGGGCGGGCGTGGTGATGGCCAACGGGTCGATGTCGTCGAACTCCAACGGCGAGGGGGATATTCGCGCGCAGATCGTGGAGGCGGATTTGGTTTCCTGCATGGTCGCGTTACCCACCCAGCTGTTCCGCAGCACCGGAATCCCGGTGTGCCTGTGGTTTTTCGCCAAAGACAAGGCGGCAGGTAAGCAAGGGTCTATCGACCGGTGCGGGCAGGTGCTGTTCATCGACGCTCGTGAACTGGGCGACCTAGTGGACCGGGCCGAGCGGGCGCTGACCAACGAGGAGATCGTCCGCATCGGGGATACCTTCCACGCGTGGCGCGGGTCGAAGTCGGCTGCCGTCAAAGGGATTATGTACGAGGATGTTCCGGGGTTCTGTAAGTCGGCGACGTTGGCGGAGATCAAGGCGACCGACTATGCGCTCACGCCGGGGCGGTATGTGGGTACGCCCGCGGTCGAGGACGACGGAGAGCCGATCGACGAGAAGATGGCCCGGTTGTCGAAGGCGTTGCTGGAGGCGTTCGATGAGTCGGCGCGGCTGGAAAGGGTCGTGCGGGAGCAACTGGGGCGGCTTAGATGAGTGATGGATGGAAAACCTTGCGGTTCGGGGAAGTCCTTGAGCTGCAGCGAGGACATGATCTTCCTGCGGCGTCGCGGGGATCTGGAACGGTACCTGTTATCGGGTCATTCGGGGTGACCGGTATGCATGACACAGCTGCGTACGATGGTCCCGGTGTAGCCATCGGCAGGAGCGGTGCGGCGATTGGTACCGCAACTTTCGTTGCGGGTCCGATCTGGCCGCTGGACACTTGCCTATTTGTTCGCGACTTCAAGGGCAACGATCCCCGTTAGGTAGATCGGCTTCTTCAGGCAACAGATTTGGTGGGGTTCAACTCTGGGAGCCAGCGCCAACGCGGACGCTCGACGGGCGTGGACCCTGCGGCACAACTTCACGTTTTACGACGCCCTCTACGTGGCACTGGCCAGTCACCTCGACATCCCCCTGCTGACCGCGGACCCGCGTCTGCGCCGGGAGCCCGGGCTGACCTGCCACACCGAGTTCGTCTAGTTGCGGCCGGCGCTAAGGTGAGCGCCGTGGCCGAGACCGCGCCGCTGCGCGTGCAACTGATCGCCAAGACCGACTTCTTGGCCCCACCCGACGTGCCCTGGACCACCGACGCCGACGGCGGACCCGCGCTGGTCGAGTTCGCCGGCCGGGCCTGCTATCAGAGCTGGTCCAAGCCCAATCCCAAGACCGCCACCAACGCCGGCTACCTCCGGCACATCATCGACGTCGGACATTTCTCGGTGCTAGAGCATGCCAGCGTGTCGTTCTACATCACCGGGATCTCGCGATCGTGCACCCACGAGCTGATCCGCCACCGGCATTTCTCCTACTCGCAGCTCTCCCAGCGCTACGTACCCGAGAAGGACTCGCGGGTCGTCGTGCCGCCCGGCATGGAGGACGACGCCGACCTGCGCCACATCCTGACCGAGGCCGCCGACGCCGCCCGCGCCACCTACAGCGAGCTGCTGGCCAAGCTGGAAGCCAAGTTCGCCGACCAACCCAACGCGATCCTGCGCCGCAAGCAGGCCTGCCAAGCCGCCCGCGCGGTGCTGCCCAACGCCACCGAAACCCGCATCGTGGTGACCGGCAACTACCGGGCCTGGCGGCACTTCATCGCAATGCGGGCCAGCGAGCACGCCGACGTGGAAATCCGGCGACTGGCCATCGAATGCCTGCGCCAGCTCGCCGCCGTGGCCCCCGCGGTGTTCGCCGACTTCGAGGTGACCACCCTGGACGACGGCACCGAGGTGGCGACCAGCCCGTTGGCGACCGAAGCCTGAGGCGGCGTGTCGCTGGACAAACACGCGCGCTCGCGGCCGGGATAAAGCGCCAGGTAACCTTGGGAGCCGTGACCACCGTCGGATTCGACGTCGCAGCGCGCCTAGGAACCCTGCTGACCGCGATGGTGACACCGTTTAGCGGCGATGGCTCCCTGGACACCGCCACCGCGGCGCGGCTGGCCAACCACCTGGTCGATCAGGGGTGCGACGGTCTGGTGGTCTCGGGCACCACCGGCGAGTCGCCGACCACCACCGACGGGGAGAAAATCGAGCTGCTGCGGGCCGTCCTGGAAGCGGTGGGGGACCGGGCTCGTGTTATCGCCGGTGCCGGCACCTATGACACCGCGCACAGCATCCGGCTGGCCAAGGCTTGTGCGGCCGAGGGTGCGCACGGGCTGCTGGTGGTCACGCCCTACTATTCCAAGCCGCCGCAGCGGGGGCTGCAAGCCCATTTCACCGCCGTCGCCGACGCGACCGAGCTGCCGATGCTGCTCTATGACATCCCGGGGCGGTCGGCGGTGCCGATCGAGCCCGACACGATCCGCGCGTTGGCGTCGCATCCGAACATCGTCGGAGTCAAGGACGCCAAAGCCGACCTGCACAGCGGCGCCCAAATCATGGCCGACACCGGACTGGCCTACTATTCCGGCGACGACGCGCTCAACCTGCCCTGGCTGGCCATGGGCGCCACGGGCTTCATCAGCGTGATTGCCCACCTGGCAGCCGGGCAGCTTCGAGAGTTGTTGTCCGCCTTCGGTTCTGGGGATATCGCCACCGCCCGCAAGATCAACATTGCGGTCGCCCCGCTGTGCAACGCGATGAGCCGCCTGGGTGGGGTCACGTTGTCCAAGGCGGGCTTGCGGCTGCAGGGCATCGACGTCGGTGATCCCCGGCTGCCCCAGGTGGCCGCGACACCGGAGCAGATCGACGCGTTGGCCGCCGACATGCGCGCGGCCTCGGTGCTTCGGTGATCTAAAGGTGAGCCAAAGGGTGGCCCAGAAGTGGATGTAGACCTTCCCCCGCCAGGTCCCCTGACCTCCGGCGGGTTGCGGGTCACCGCGCTGGGCGGCATCAACGAAATCGGCCGCAACATGACGGTTTTCGAACACCTGGGCCGACTGTTGATTATCGACTGCGGTGTGTTGTTTCCTGGCCACGACGAGCCCGGTGTCGATCTGATCCTGCCGGACATGCGCCATGTCGAAGACCGGCTTGACGACATCGAGGCGCTGGTGTTGACCCACGGGCACGAGGACCACATCGGGGCGATTCCGTTTCTGCTCAAGCTGCGACCCGACATCCCGGTCGTCGGCTCGAAGTTCACCTTGGCTCTGGTTGCAGAGAAATGTCGTGAGTACCGCATAACACCGGTGTTCGTCGAGGTCCGCGAGGGCCAGAGCACCCGGCACGGCGTGTTTGAGTGCGAGTACTTCGCCGTCAACCATTCCACTCCGGACGCGTTGGCCATCGCGGTGTATACCGGCGCGGGAACCATCCTGCACACCGGCGACATCAAGTTCGACCAATTGCCACCGGACGGCCGTCCCACCGATCTACCGGGCATGTCGCGGCTCGGCGACACCGGCGTGGACCTGTTGCTGTGCGACTCGACGAACGCCGAGATCCCCGGTGTCGGGCCATCGGAAAGCGAAGTGGGCCCAACGCTGCACCGGCTCATCCGGGGTGCCGACGGGCGGGTGATAGTTGCGTGTTTCGCCTCCAACGTGGATCGGGTACAGCAGATCATCGATGCCGCAGTGGCATTGGGCCGGCGAGTGTCGTTCGTCGGCCGATCGATGGTGCGCAACATGCGCGTCGCAAGGCAACTGGGCTTCCTACGAGTGGCTGATTCCGATCTCATCGACATCGCCGCCGCCGAAACGATGGCGCCCGACCAAGTTGTGTTGATCACCACCGGCACCCAAGGCGAGCCGATGTCGGCGTTGTCGCGAATGTCGCGTGGGGAGCATCGCAGCATCACGTTGACTGCTGGTGATCTCATCGTGTTGTCGTCGTCGCTGATCCCCGGCAACGAGGAGGCGGTCTTCGGAGTCATCGATGCACTGTCCAAGATCGGCGCCAGAGTCGTCACCAACGCCCAAGCAAGGGTGCATGTTTCCGGCCACGCGTACGCCGGTGAGCTGCTGTTCCTCTACAACGGGGTGCGGCCGCGCAACGTGATGCCGGTGCACGGAACCTGGCGGATGCTGCGCGCCAATGCCAAGCTGGCCGCCAGTACCGGCGTACCGCAAGAGTCAATTCTGTTGGCCGAGAACGGTGTCAGCGTCGACCTGGTTGCCGGCAAAGCCAGTATCTCCGGTGCGGTGCCGGTGGGCAAGATGTTCGTCGACGGCTTGATCGCCGGCGACGTCGGCGATATAACCCTGGGCGAGCGGCTCATTTTGTCGTCGGGCTTTGTCGCGGTGACCGTCGTGGTCAGACGTGGCACCGGCCAGCCGTTGGCTGCGCCACATCTACACTCGCGGGGTTTCTCCGAAGATCCCAAGGCGCTCGAACCCGCCGTGCGCAAGGTGGAGGCAGAGCTGGAATCGTTGGTGGCCGCCAGCGTCACCGATCCGATCCGGATCGCTCAAGGGGTGCGCCGCACGGTCGGCAAGTGGGTGGGGGAAACCTATCGCCGCCAGCCGATGATTGTGCCGACGGTCATCGAGGTGTAACCGGCTCACTCTTCTCGGCGTAGGCAGACCACTCGATTTGTGATGCGTTGAGGTTGCGGCCGGTGGGCTCGACGTAGCGCTGGACAAGCTCCTCCGGCCCGGCCTGCTCGGTCAGCCGCCAACCGTAGTCGGCGAGAAACCCGGCTACTTCCTCGGGATCTAAGCCGAAGTGCCACAGTTGACGTCGCTGGCGAACCGTGTGGTATAGCGTCCGGGTACCGTAACGGTTGGTGCCGTCAATGAAGTCCCGGCGGACGTAGGTGAATACCATTCGACTGCCCGGTGCGGCCGCGCGTAGGCCCTCCAAGGTCCGCCGGACGGCCCGCTCGGTGAGGTATTGGGTCACACCTTCGCAGACGAAGAACACCCGGTACTCGGTACGGTAGCCGTGCTCGGCCAGAGCGGTGAGCAGGTCGTCATGCTCGAAATCCAATGCAACCAAGCGAACCGACAGCGGCAGTTCACCGAGCACCCGTCGGACCGTCTTGGCCTTGCGGGCGATGTTGACCGGCAGGTCGACCTCGAATACCGGCATCCGCACTCGTCGCGTCAACCGGTAGGCACGGGTGTCCAATCCGGCTCCGAGGATGACAACCGCGTCGATGTCGCCGAGCGCTTCGTCGAGTTTGTCTCCGATGAAGCGTTTACGGCAGGCCAGATTGGCCCACAACCCGCGGCCGGACCACTCCGAGGCGCTAATGAGTAAACGACGCAACACCGCCGACCGGGTTGCACCGGCCAGCCATCGCAATGGCCTGGGCAAAAACAAGTCCGCGAGGTCGTCGTCCACCAGGCGGCGGCCAGGTGGTTCGTTTTGCTCCACGGCCGCCAACACCATCGGGCCGAAGGCGGTCTGCGCAGCGGGATTTCGAGCCATCAGCTACCTCTTGTTCACAAAGCCCGCGTCGACCGGCAAGGTGACGCCGGTGACATAGCGCGCCTCCTCGGACGCCAGCCATGCCACCGCGTTGGCGATGTCGGTTGGCTGCACCAGCTCGAAGGGCAGCGCGTTACCCAGGTTGTGCGGCGCGTCCATGTCAGCAGTGGCTAGCCACTGCTGGAAGAACTCATTGTTGATCATCGGCGTATCGACCCCGCAAGGATGTACCGAGTTAACCCGAATGTTTTGCGGTGCC
The DNA here is from genome assembly GCF_000253375.1 of Mycobacterium canetti CIPT 140010059. Taxonomy (NCBI): domain Bacteria; kingdom Bacillati; phylum Actinomycetota; class Actinomycetes; order Mycobacteriales; family Mycobacteriaceae; genus Mycobacterium; species Mycobacterium canetti. The sequence goes on along the minus strand of NC_015848.1, from coordinate 3,122,608 downwards.
AGATGGTTCGCGTACGCCCTCATCAGGCCGACGACGCCGTGCTTGGCGGCCGCGTAGCCAAGCGATCCGGGATCACTGCTGCCGATGCCGACCAGTCCCGCGGCCGAGCTGATCAACACGATCGACCCACCGGTGCCCTGCTCGATCAGGGTCGGGATCGCCACCTGTACGGTGTGGAAGACGCCGGTGAGGTTGACGTCGATAACGTCGCGCCAGCCGTCGTCGCCGGCCTGCATCATCGCGATACCGGCATTGGCCACCACGATGTCGAGCCGGCCGAACTCGTCAAGGCCCGCCTGCAATGCGACCGACAGTGATGCGCGATCGCGAACGTCGCCCTGTCTGGCCACGATCCCGCCGCCGGCGTCCTCGACGAGCTCGACGGTGGCCGCCAGGTCGTCGGCGGTGCTCAACGGATAAGGCACGCTGGCGATCTGCTCGCAGATGTCAACCGCGATGATGTTCGCGCCGTCGGCTGCCAGTCGAACCGCGTGTGCGCGGCCCAAGCCGCGCGCGGCGCCGGTGATGAAGGCGACCTTGCCTTCGAGTGGCCGGTCGATCACCGGCGCAGCTGCCCTTTGCTCGGGTCGCCGGCGGGAACCGGCTGCAGCAGTTTGATGTCCGGCGCCCCGACCAGGTGCTCGCCGGCCGCGGTAAACATGGTGGCAACCGCGGGGGCGCCGCTATGGGCCTTGAGCGCCTCGGCATCGGCCCATTGCTCAACGAAGATGAAGGTCTCGCCGGTTTCGTGGAGCGCGTACAACTGGCAGCCGGGTTCGCGGTGCACGTCATCGACCGCGCGGGTGAGGATGTCGCGGACGGTGTCGACCGATTCAGGCTTGGCGGTCAGCGTGGCGACGACGACGACGGGCATGCTGGGGCCTCCTGGAACTCCGCGCGTCGGGCGGCGTGACGCGGCACGATCACTTGTCACCCTACTCAGGAGACCCTGGCAACGAGGCGAGCAGATCGCCGTTACCAGTGTGGCGGATGGTGTAGATGGTGTGATAGCGACTAGGCTTGCCGTTATGTCTAGCAAGACCGTTGCCCGCTCCGGCACTCGAACGAGCAGGTCAAAGGCCACTTCGCGGGGCGCGTCCCGAAGTGCGCGATCGGCCGTGCCCAGAAAGAGGTCGAGGCCCGTCAAAGGGGTCGGCAGACCCTCCCGACGGCACCATCGGTCGCTGCTGGTGTCTACCGGACTCGCCTGCGGCCGGGCCATGCGCGCCGTCTGGATGATGGCGGCCAAGGGCACCGGCGGCGCGGCGCGGTCGATCGGGCGAGCCCGCGACATCGAGCCCGGGCATCGCCGCGACGGAATCGCGCTGGTGCTGCTCGGCCTTGCCGTGGTAGTCGCCGCGAGCTCGTGGTTCGACGCCGCCCGGCCGCTCGGCGCGTGGGTCGACGCCTTGTTGCGGACGTTCATCGGGTCGGCAGTGGTCATGCTCCCGCTGGTTGCCGCCGCCGTGGCCGTGGTGCTGATGCGTACGTCGCCCAACCCCGATTCGCGGCCGCGGCTGATCCTCGGCGCCAGCCTGATCGGCTTGTCGTTTCTCGGCTTGTGCCACCTGTGGGCGGGCTCACCCGAGGCCCCGGAGTCGCGTTTGCGCGCCGCGGGGTTCATCGGTTTCGCGATCGGCGGGCCGCTCTCGGACGGGTTGACCGCCTGGATCGCCGCGCCGCTGTTATTCATCGGCGCGCTGTTCGGATTGCTCCTGCTGGCCGGGATCACGATCCGAGAGGTGCCAGATGCCATGCGCGCCATGTTCGGCACCCGGCTGTTGCCACGGGAATACGCCGACGACTTCGAGGACTTCGCGGACTTCGATGGTGACGACGCGGACACCGTCGAAGTCGCCCGCCAGGACTTCTCCGACGGTTACTACGACGAGGTGCCCCTGTGCTCCGACGACGGGCCACCGGCCTGGCCGTCGGCCGAGGTTCCGCAGGATGACACTGCGACGATACCGGAAGCCTCCGCCGGTCGGGGCTCCGGAAGACGCGGCCGCCGCAAAGATACCCAAGTGCTGGACCGGATCGTCGAGGGTCCCTACACGCTGCCGTCGCTGGACCTGCTGATATCCGGTGATCCGCCCAAGAAACGCAGTGCGGCCAACACCCACATGGCCGGCGCCATCGGTGAGGTGCTGACCCAGTTCAAGGTCGACGCGGCCGTCACGGGCTGCACCCGCGGGCCCACCGTCACCCGCTACGAGGTCGAACTGGGGCCCGGCGTCAAGGTCGAGAAGATCACCGCGCTGCAGCGCAACATCGCCTACGCGGTGGCTACCGAGAGCGTGCGCATGCTGGCACCGATCCCCGGCAAGTCCGCCGTCGGCATCGAGGTACCCAACACCGACCGGGAAATGGTGCGGTTGGCCGACGTGCTCACCGCACGAGAGACCCGTCGCGACCATCATCCGTTGGTGATCGGGCTGGGCAAGGACATCGAAGGCGACTTCATCTCGGCCAACCTGGCCAAGATGCCGCACCTGCTGGTGGCCGGCTCGACGGGCTCGGGAAAGTCCAGCTTCGTCAACTCCATGCTGGTGTCGCTGTTGACCCGGGCCACCCCGGAAGAGGTCAGGATGATCCTGATCGACCCGAAGATGGTGGAACTGACGCCGTATGAAGGCATTCCGCATCTGATCACGCCGATCATCACCCAGCCGAAGAAGGCCGCGGCCGCGCTGGCCTGGCTGGTCGACGAGATGGAGCAGCGCTACCAGGACATGCAGGCCTCCCGGGTGCGCCACATCGACGACTTCAACGACAAGGTGCGATCCGGGGCCATCACCGCGCCGCTGGGCAGCCAGCGCGAGTATCGGCCCTACCCCTACGTGGTGGCCATCGTCGACGAGTTGGCCGACCTCATGATGACCGCGCCGCGTGACGTCGAGGACGCCATCGTGCGGATCACCCAGAAAGCCCGCGCCGCCGGCATCCACCTGGTGCTGGCCACCCAGCGCCCGTCGGTCGACGTGGTCACCGGGCTGATCAAGACCAACGTGCCGTCCCGGCTGGCGTTTGCCACCTCGTCGCTGACCGACAGCCGGGTGATCCTGGACCAGGCGGGCGCGGAAAAGCTGATCGGCATGGGCGACGGCCTGTTCTTGCCGATGGGTGCGAGCAAACCCCTCCGGCTGCAGGGCGCTTACGTCTCCGACGAAGAGATCCACGCCGTCGTCACCGCCTGCAAGGAACAGGCCGAACCCGAATACACCGAGGGCGTCACCACGGCTAAACCCACCGCGGAGCGCACCGACGTCGACCCCGACATCGGCGACGACATGGACGTCTTCCTGCAGGCCGTGGAACTGGTGGTGTCCAGCCAGTTCGGGTCGACGTCGATGCTGCAGCGCAAGCTGCGGGTCGGCTTCGCCAAAGCGGGCCGTTTGATGGACCTGATGGAGACCCGCGGCATCGTCGGGCCCAGCGAAGGCTCGAAGGCCCGTGAGGTGCTGGTCAAGCCCGACGAGTTGGCGGGCACACTGGCCGCGATCCGGGGTGACGGCGGCGAGTAGCCCGGCGAGCAGACGCAAAATCGCCCATTTCGTGCCGAAATGAGGCGATTTTGCGTCTGCTCGCCGGGCTACAGCACCAGCAGCATCCGGGAGTTGCCGAGGATGTTGGGCTTGACGTAGCTCAGGTCCAGGAATTCGGCGACCCCGATGTCATAGGAGCGGCACATCTCGTCGAACACCTCGGCGGTGACCGGGGTGCCCTCGATCTCGGTGAATCCGTGCCGGGCGAAGAACTCGGTCTCAAAGGTCAACACGAACACGCGCTGCAGCTGCAGATCGCGGGCGACCTGCAGTAGCCGATCGACGATTGCGTGGCCGATACCGTGGCCGGTCATGGCCGGGTCGACAGCGACGGTGCGGATTTCGCCGAGATCCGACCACAACACGTGCAATGCACCGCAACCGACGACTTTGCCATAGAGGTCCGGGTGCTCGGCCACCCAGAATTCCTGAACCGCTTCATAGAGTGTCACGAGATTCTTTTCCAGCAAGATCTTTCCGGCATAGGTGTCGACGAGTTGTTTGATCGCGGGCACATCGGAGGTTCGCGCGCGCCGGACCACCGGCCGGCAATCCCGTGGACGTTCGGTCACGTGTGAAACAGTATCGACATCAAGGGTCGCATGAGCAGGTCAACCCGTTATTCTGTTGCCGTGTCGGCGCAGCCTGAAACGGGTCAGATAGCAGGCCGCGCCCGCATTGCCAACCTCGCCAATATCCTGACGCTGTTGCGGCTGGTGATGGTCCCGGTCTTCCTGCTGGCCTTGTTCTATGGCGGCGGCCACCACTCCGCGGCCCGCGTAGTGGCGTGGGCGATATTTGCAACCGCCTGCATTACCGATCGATTCGACGGCCTGCTGGCTCGCAATTACGGGATGGCAACCGAATTCGGTGCGTTTGTCGATCCGATCGCGGACAAGACTCTGATCGGCTCGGCGCTGATCGGATTGTCGATGCTCGGCGACTTGCCGTGGTGGGTCACGGTGCTAATCCTGACCCGCGAACTCGGAGTGACCGTTTTGAGGTTGGCGGTTATTAGGCGCGGTGTCATTCCCGCGAGCTGGGGCGGCAAGCTGAAGACCTTTGTCCAGGCGGTGGCAATTGGCTTATTCGTGTTGCCACTTTCGGGTCCGCTGCACGTTGCGGCGGTGGTAGTGATGGCCGCCGCGATCCTGCTCACCGTGATCACTGGTGTCGATTACGTGGCCAGGGCTCTGCGGGACATCGGGGGGATCCGCCAGACCGCCAGCTGATTGCGGGAACCAACCCCACCGCCGGCGGCGTTCACCTGATGACGATTGCGAGGTGGACAAGGAGTTTTTGATGGCGGCTTTGGTGCGTGAGGTCGTTGGTGACGTGCTGCGCGGAGCGCGGATGTCGCAGGGTCGGACGCTGCGCGAGGTGTCCGATTCGGCGCGGGTGAGCCTCGGGTATCTGTCGGAGATCGAGCGCGGTCGCAAGGAGCCTTCCAGCGAGCTGCTCAGTGCGATTTGTACGGCTCTGCAGCTCCCGTTGTCGGTGGTGCTCATCGATGCGGGCGAGCGGATGGCGCGTCAAGAGCGCCTTGCCCGCGCCACCCCGGCTGGCAGAGCAACCGGCGCCACCATTGACGCCAGCACCAAGGTCGTCATTGCGCCGGTGGTGTCGCTGGCGGTGGCCTAAGGGTCGCCGGTCGGTCCGGGTCGACAAGATGCGCGCCATGGGTGGGGCAATGCGCGCTGACCCGATAAATTGAGCGACAGGGCGCTGAGACCATCTGGCGCACACAAGAAGCGAAGGCGGAGCTAACTGATGGCCAATCCGTTCGTTAAAGCCTGGAAGTACCTCATGGCGCTGTTCAGCTCGAAGATCGACGAGCATGCCGACCCCAAGGTGCAGATTCAACAGGCCATTGAGGAAGCACAGCGCACCCACCAAGCGCTGACTCAACAGGCGGCGCAAGTGATCGGTAACCAGCGTCAATTGGAGATGCGACTCAACCGACAGCTGGCGGACATCGAAAAGCTTCAGGTCAATGTGCGCCAAGCCCTGACGCTGGCCGACCAGGCCACCGCCGCCGGAGACGCTGCCAAGGCCACCGAATACAACAACGCCGCCGAGGCGTTCGCAGCCCAGCTGGTGACCGCCGAGCAGAGCGTCGAAGACCTCAAGACGCTGCATGACCAGGCGCTTAGCGCCGCAGCTCAGGCCAAGAAGGCCGTCGAACGAAATGCGATGGTGCTGCAGCAGAAGATCGCCGAGCGAACCAAGCTGCTCAGCCAGCTCGAGCAGGCGAAGATGCAGGAGCAGGTCAGCGCATCGTTGCGGTCGATGAGTGAGCTCGCCGCGCCAGGCAACACGCCGAGCCTCGACGAGGTGCGCGACAAGATCGAGCGTCGCTACGCCAACGCGATCGGTTCGGCTGAACTTGCCGAGAGTTCGGTGCAGGGCCGGATGCTCGAGGTGGAGCAGGCCGGGATCCAGATGGCCGGTCATTCACGGTTGGAACAGATCCGCGCATCGATGCGCGGTGAAGCGTTGCCGGCCGGCGGGACCACGGCTACCCCCAGACCGGCCACCGAGACTTCTGGCGGGGCTATTGCCGAGCAGCCCTACGGTCAGTAGTTGGGCAGACGGTTCGGCATGGCAGTGAAAGCGGGTCAGCGCCGGCCGTGGCGTTCGTTGCTGCAGCGCGGCGTGGATACCGCCGGTGATTTGGCCGACCTGGTAGCACAAAAGATCAGCGTCGCCATCGATCCGCGTGCCCGGCTGCTGCGCCGCCGCCGCCGTGCATTGCGCTGGGGTCTGGTATTCACCGCAGGCTGTCTGCTCTGGGGGTTGGTGACGGCGCTGTTGGCGGCCTGGGGCTGGTTTACGTCGCTGCTGGTGATTACCGGCACGATTGCGGTCACGCAGGCCATTCCGGCGACGCTATTGCTGCTTCGCTACCGCTGGCTGCGCTCGGAGCCACTGCCGGTGCGGCGGCCCGCAAGTGTGCGCCGGCTGCCACCACCGGGCTCGGCCGCGCGACCCGCGATGTCGGCGCTGGGCGCCTCCGAACGCGGGTTCTTCTCGCTGTTGGGTGTCATGGAGCGGGGCGCCATGTTGCCGGCGGACGAGATCCGCGACCTAACGGCCGCGGCCAACCAGACTTCGGCGGCGATGGTGGCGACCGCGGCCGAGGTGGTCTCGATGGAGCGGGCCGTGCAATGCTCGGCGGCGTCGCGGTCGTATCTGGTGCCGACCATCAACGCGTTTACCGCGCAGCTGAGCACCGGCGTCCGTCAGTACAACGAAATGGTCACCGCCGCAGCGCAATTGGTTTCCTCGGCGAACGGCGCGGGTGGGGCTGGGCCCGGACAACAGCGCTACCGCGAGGAGTTGGCCGGCGCCACCGATCGCCTGGTCGCTTGGGCGCAGGCGTTTGACGAGCTCGGCGGATTGCCCCGGCGTTAGTCGTTCGGGTCCGGCCGTGGCCCGTAGCGTTCGATATACGCCCGGTGAATGTGGGCGTCGCGTTGGCGGGCGTGCTCGTCGACGAGCTCGGGGTCAAGATTGTGCACGCGCAGCATGTGCCGGCGCCATACCTTGTTCAGCGCATGCGAGAAATACACGAACGGGATGAGAATCGGCAACGTCATGCTCAAGTGGACGTCCAGCGACGTCGGGATCAGCCAGAACGGGGCCAGCACCAGCACCGCCGGAACCGCGACGCGGATCATCATCCGGATGGCCGCACCCTTGCCGGCCAGATCGTTGCGCACCCAGTCTCGCATCGAGTCCGGCAGCCGCGCCCCGTAGCAATAGCGGATGTACTGCCACGGGTTGGGCCGCGGGCGGATTGCGTTGTCGCTCATTCGCTACAGGGTAGCCCGCGGCGACGAGAACGCCGACGCGGTCAGACCGCGCACCAGCGCCTTGGACGCCGAAGTGGTAATGCCATAGCGTGCCCGTTGTACCTCGAAAATGCCGCAGGCCCAGAACCGGATACGAAGCGGGCCGAAGGTCGGCGTTTCGGTGCGTTCGGTGGCGGGGATCTGCGGTGGATGGCCGACCGGGTGCCGCGCCAAGGCAGCGGCCGGCGCGGGTTAGGTAGCCGATCCGGTGCGGGTGTGCCACAAGGCGCTGACGCACGCGGTTGGCGGCATACGGCGGACGGAGTTCCACGAGTTGGTCAGCCCGCGATTCGGCGCGGCGTACCGGGCTTTTGGTGCTGGTTGGACCATGTGCTGACCGGTTTCGGTGGGCGCAATGCCATCTGCGCGATCGAGGACGGGGTTGAGCCCCGCGTCGCGTGGTGGGCGTTGTGCACCGATTTCGACGTGCCTCGGTCGATGGGCCGCCGCACGCCCGGTGGCTGAGGCCAAGCTGCGGCTAAGCTGGCTCAGCTAGGCAGCAATCCGTTCTCGCCGTTCTGGCCCTCCAGCAGCCCGCCGGCGCCACCGACGCCGACGCTGCCAGTCCCGGCTTTGCCAAATGCGGCGTTGCCGCCGTTGCCGCCCTGGCCCGTCAGCCAGGCGTTGCCGCCGTTACCGCCGCTACCACCCTTTCCTGCTATCGTGGCACCGCCGTCGCCGCCGTTGCCGCCCTCGCCGACCAACCCGGCCTTGCCGCCCACGCCGCCGTTTCCGCCGTCGCCGTTGTCGCTCTCCCCGCCGGCGCCGCCGGCGCCGCCGGAACCGTAGAACGTGCCGGCGTTACCGCCGGCCCCGCCGCGACCACCACTTTGGGTACCGGTGCCGCCGCTGCCGCCGGCGCCGCCAGAACCGACCATCCCGCCGATACCGCCGTCGCCGCCGTCGCCGCCGAACCCTCCGAACCCGCCGGCTCCGCCGGCCCCACCGGTGCCGTATAGCAGGCCGGCATTACCGCCGTGACCACCGTGGCCAGCGACAGTGGCGACTCCGCCTGCACCGCCGGCCCCGCCCGAGCCGAAGACCGTGCCGCCGGCGCCGCCCGCGCCGCCGTCGCCGCCGGCAGCACTGCCGAAGCCACCGTGCCCGCCGGCCCCGCCGACGCCAAACAGCCCGCCGCTGCCGCCGTCGCCGCCGGTCCCACCGGTGTCGCCGAAGCCACCGACGCCGCCCGAGCCGCCGCCCGGGCCGAACAGCCCGCCGGCCCCGCCAGCCCCGCCGGTCCCACCGGTGTCGCCGAAGCCGCCGGCGCCGCCGGCACCGCCGGCGCCGAACAGCCCACCGACCCCGCCCGCACCGCCGTTGCCACCGGCGGCCTGGGCTCCGCCGCCGAGGGCGGCGCCGCCTACGCCGCCGGCCCCGCCCGCGCCGAACAGCCCACCGGCGCCGCCGGCCCCGCCGGCACCCCCAGCGGCATCAAGAAAGGTGGTGAACCCGCCGTTGCCACCGGTCCCCGCGGTGCCCCAGATCAGCCCACCGGCGCCGCCGTTTCCGCCGGCGCCGCCGTTGCCGGCTTGGTTGGACGCGCCGGCACCGCCGGCCCCGCCGTTGCCAAACAATCCGGCAGCTCCTCCGTTACCGCCCTTCTGGCCGGAGCCGGCCAGCCCTGATCCCCCGTTACCGCCGCTGCCGTACAAGAGCCCGCCGGCCCCGCCGTCTTGTCCGGTCCCCGGTTTACCGTTGGCGCCGTTGCCGATCAGGGGGCGGCCGAGCGCGCTTCTGAAGGGCGCATTTATCACATCGACTAGTTGCTGAAGCGGTGTCACGGCGGCGGCTTCAGCGGAGGCATACGAGTACGCGCCCGCGGTCAAGGCCTGCACAAATTGCTGATGAAACGCCGATGCCTGCACGCTGAGGGCCTGATATGCCTGGCCATGCAACCCGAACAGCGCCGCGACGGCTATCGACACCTCATCGGCGCCCGCGGCCAGGATCGCGACCGTGGGGGCTGATGCGGCGGCACTGGCCGCGCTCACTGTCGAGCCGATGCTCGCCAAGTCCATTGCTGCCGCCGTTAAAAACTCCGGTGCCGCGATCACAAATGACATCTGAGACCTCCAAACACGCCACAGCCTGTCGCGTCGGCCCAAAATCGCCAGCTCACCCTCAAGACTGTGCATGGGGATCGTATAGCGGCCGAGGCGATGCATTTGCGGTTTCGCCCACACTTCGCATCTTTGCTGGCCCGCCGCGCAGAGTAGCGATAAGCCCGGGCAGCCGGCTGGCTGTAGCGCTACCCGATGTTCTACAGCGCGTTGGGCTTGATCCGGAAGGTCGGCCTACAGCGTTGCCTTCAGCGATGGCACCACCAGCGCCACCAGGCCTCGCAAGAGGCCCTTGAACATGTCGTAGACATCGAAGTAGTCCCGCCACAGGGTGATCCGCCCATCGTCCACCTCGAATACGCCGCAGACCCAGAACTGCACCCGCAGCGGTCCGATGATTAGCGCGTCGGTGCGTTCGGTGAGCACCGCGGCGCCGTCGGCGCCGATGCGGTGGATCTTCACCTCGAAGCCGACGCGGCCCTGCATGCGGCGAAGCAGCGTTGCCGTGCGGCGGCCACCGCGGATCCTGGAAAACCCGACGTTCTCATAGACCAGGTCGTCGCCCAGTGCGGCGTCGACGGTGTCGAAGTCTTCGCTCTGCAGGGCGTTGAGGAACGCCTCGACGGCACGAATGGCCTCGGTGGTTTCGGGGGTTTCCGGCGATGTTTCGGTCAGCTCGGCCATGGCTGCCAGCCTACGGCCGGGGCGCTGTGGCAGGGTAGGGCCGATGCGCGTCGCCGTGGTCGCCGGGCCGGATCCCGGGCACTCGTTTCCGGCGATCGCGCTGTGCCAGCGTTTCCGCGCAGCCGGTGACACGCCCACCCTGTTCACCGGGGTGGAATGGCTGGCAGCCGCCCGCGCCGCCGGCATTGACGCCGTCGAGCTGGACGGGCTGGCGGCCACCGACCGCGATCTCGACGCCGGGGCCAGGATCCATCGGCGGGCGGCGCAGATGGCCGTGCTCAACGCGCCGCGGCTGCGGGCTCTGGCACCGGAGCTGGTGGTGTCCGACGTCATCACGGCGTGCGGCGGCATGGCCGCCGAACTGCTAGGGATCCCGTGGGTGGAACTCAACCCGCATCCGCTGTACCTGCCGTCGAAGGGACTGCCGCCGATCGGCAGCGGACTGGCTGCAGGCACCGGTATCCGCGGCCGGCTGCGCGATGCCACCATGCGAGCGCTGACGGGGCGGTCCTGGCGTGCCGGGCTGCGCCAGCGTGCCGCCGTTCGGGTCGAGATCGGATTGCCGGCCCGCGATCCCGGGCCGCTGCGCCGGCTGATCGCCACGCTGCCCGCGCTCGAGGTTCCCCGCCCGGACTGGCCGGCCGAGGCCGTCGTGGTGGGCCCGCTGCATTTCGAGCCGACCGATCGGGTGCTGGCCATCCCCGCCGGCACCGGGCCGGTGGTGGTCGTGGCGCCGTCCACCGCGTTGACCGGGACCGCCGGATTGACGGAGGTCGCGTTGCAGTCTCTGACGCCGGGTGAGACGGTGCCGTCGGGATCGCGCCTGGTGGTGTCGCGTTTGAGCGGAGCCGACCTGACGGTGCCGCCCTGGGCGGTGGCCGGGCTGGGCAGCCAGGCCGAGCTGCTCACGCGGGCCGATCTGGTGATCTGCGGCGGTGGTCATGGGATGGTGGCCAAGACGCTGCTGGCCGGGGTGCCCATGGTGGTGGTTCCCGGTGGCGGGGATCAGTGGGAGATCGCCAACCGGGTAGTCCGGCAGGGTAGCGCGGTGCTGATCCGGCCGTTGACCGCCGACGCGCTGGTGGCGGCGGTCAACGAGGTGTTGTCGTCGCCGAGGTTCCGGGAGGCCGCGCGGCGGGCGGCCGCCAGCGTCGCCGGTGCGGCCGATCCGGTGCGGGTCTGCCACGACGCGCTTGCGTTGGCGGGGTAGCGCGCTGGGTATGTTGGCTGGCGTGCGGCTGACGGAGTTCCACGAGCGGGTAGCCCTGCATTTCGGGGCGGCTTATGGCTCGTCGGTGCTGCTCGATCACGTGCTGACCGGCTTCGACGGCCGTAGCGCCGCCCAGGCCATCGAGGACGGTGTCGAGCCCCGCGACGTCTGGCGGGCATTGTGCGCCGACTTCGACGTTCCCCACGATCGGTGGTGAGGTTGCACATTCGTCAAAGCGGGCAATCGCCGCACTTGCCTCCGGCGGGTACCCGGTAGAACAGGCAGCAGCTGCGACGCCGAAAGGTCAGATCCGGGCCGGTGAGCACGCCGGATCCGGCCAGGCTAGCGGTGTTCAGCAGATCGTCGGTGATCCGGACCAGCCGCGCACGCAAGTCGGGCCGCACCGCCGCCAGGGCGTTCGACGCGCCGACGAGCGCGGACGCGATGTTGCCACACGCGGCGTGTCACACTTGAATCGAACAGGTGTTCGGCTACTGTGGTGATCATTCGGAGCAGCCGACTTGTCAGTGGCTGTCTCTAGTGTCACGGCCAACCGACCGATACCGGTCAATCGAACACCGACCACAGGAGAGGCACCATGACGCAGACCCCCGATCGGGAAAAGGCGCTCGAGCTGGCAGTGGCCCAGATCGAGAAGAGTTACGGCAAAGGTTCGGTGATGCGCCTCGGCGACGAGGCGCGTCAGCCGATTTCGGTCATTCCGACCGGATCCATCGCACTCGACGTGGCCCTGGGCATTGGCGGCCTGCCGCGTGGCCGGGTGATAGAGATATACGGCCCGGAATCTTCGGGTAAGACCACCGTGGCGCTGCACGCGGTGGCCAACGCTCAGGCCGCCGGTGGTGTTGCGGCGTTCATCGACGCCGAGCACGCGCTGGATCCGGACTATGCCAAGAAGCTCGGTGTCGACACCGATTCGCTGCTGGTCAGCCAGCCGGACACCGGGGAACAGGCACTCGAGATCGCCGACATGCTGATCCGCTCGGGTGCGCTTGACATCGTGGTGATCGACTCGGTGGCGGCGCTGGTGCCGCGCGCGGAGCTCGAAGGCGAGATGGGCGACAGCCACGTCGGGCTGCAGGCCCGGCTGATGAGCCAGGCGCTGCGGAAAATGACCGGCGCGCTGAATAATTCGGGCACCACGGCGATCTTCATCAACCAGCTCCGCGACAAGATCGGAGTGATGTTCGGGTCGCCCGAGACGACAACGGGCGGAAAGGCGTTGAAGTTCTACGCGTCGGTGCGCATGGACGTGCGGCGGGTCGAGACGCTCAAGGACGGTACCAACGCGGTCGGCAACCGCACCCGGGTCAAGGTCGTCAAGAACAAGTGCCTCGCAGAGGGCACTCGGATCTTCGATCCGGTCACCGGTACAACGCATCGCATCGAGGATGTTGTCGATGGGCGCAAGCCTATTCATGTCGTGGCTGCCGCCAAGGACGGAACGCTGCATGCGCGGCCCGTGGTGTCCTGGTTCGACCAGGGAACGCAGGATGTGATCGGGTTGCGGATCGCCGGTGGCGCCATCGTGTGGGCGACACCCGATCACAAGGTGCTGACAGAGTACGGCTGGCGTGCCGCCGGGGAACTCCGCAAGGGAGACCGGGTGGCGCAACCGCGACGCTTCGACGGATTCGGTGACAGTGCGCCGATTCCGGCGGATCATGCCCGGCTGCTTGGCTACCTGATCGGAGATGGCAGGGATGGTTGGGTGGGGGGCAAGACTCCGATCAACTTCATCAATGTTCAGCGGGCGCTCATTGACGACGTGACGCGAATCGCTGCGACGCTCGGTTGTGCGGCCCATCCGCAGGGGCGTATCTCACTCGCGATCGCTCATCGACCCGGTGAGCGCAACGGGGTACTGGACCTTTGTCGGCGGGCCGGTGTGCACGGCAAGCTCGCGTGGGAGAAGACGATTCCGAATTGGTTCTTCGAGCCGGACATCGCGGCCGACATTGTCGGCAATCTGCTCTTCGGCCTGTTCGAAAGCGACGGGTGGGTGAGCCGGGAACAGACCGGGGCACTTCGGGTCGGTTACACGACGACCTCTGAACAACTCGCGCATCAGATTCATTGGCTGCTGCTGCGGTTCGGTGTCGGGAGCACCGTTCGAGATTACGATCCGACCCAGAAGCGGCCGAGCATCGTCAACGGTCGACGGATCCAGAGCAAACGTCAAGTGTTCGAGGTCCGGATCTCGGGTATGGATAACGTCACGGCATTCGCGGAGTCAGTTCCCATGTGGGGGCCGCGCGGTGCCGCGCTTATCCAGGCGATTCCAGAAGCCACGCAGGGGCGGCGTCGTGGATCGCAAGCGACATATCTGGCTGCAGAGATGACCGATGCCGTGCTGAATTATCTGGACGAGCGCGGCGTGACCGCGCAGGAGGCCGCGGCCATGATCGGTGTAGCTTCCGGGGACCCCCGCGGTGGAATGAAGCAGGTCTTAGGTGCCAGCCGCCTTCGTCGGGATCGCGTGCAGGCGCTCGCGGATGCCCTGGATGACAAATTCCTGCACGACATGCTGGCGGAAGAACTCCGGTATTCGGTGATCCGAGAAGTGCTGCCAACGCGGCGGGCACGAACGTTCGACCTCGAGGTCGAGGAACTGCACACCCTCGTCGCCGAAGGGGTTGTCGTGCACAACTGTTCGCCCCCCTTCAAGCAGGCCGAGTTCGACATCCTCTACGGCAAGGGAATCAGCAGGGAGGGCTCGCTGATCGACATGGGTGTGGATCAGGGCCTCATCCGCAAGTCGGGTGCCTGGTTCACCTACGAGGGCGAGCAGCTCGGCCAGGGCAAGGAGAATGCCCGCAACTTCTTGGTGGAGAACGCCGACGTGGCTGACGAGATCGAGAAGAAGATCAAGGAAAAGCTTGGCATTGGTGCCGTGGTGACCGATGACCCCTCAAATGACGGTGTCCTGCCCGCCCCCGTCGACTTCTGAGCGCGAAGAGCAGGCGCGGGCACTGTGCCTGCGCCTGCTCACCGCGCGATCCCGCACCCGCGCCGAGTTAGCCGGCCAGCTGGCCAAGCGCGGCTACCCCGAAGACATCGGCAACCGGGTATTGGATCGGCTGGCCGCCGTTGGCCTGGTGGATGACACCGACTTCGCCGAACAATGGGTTCAGTCCAGGCGCGCGAACGCGGGAAAGAGCAAGCGCGCGTTGGCTGCCGAGCTGCACGCCAAGGGCGTCGACGACGACGTGATCACCACGGTGCTCGGGGGCATCGACGCCGGTGCCGAACGGGGGCGGGCGGAAAAGCTGGTACGGGCCAGGCTGCGGCGGGAGGCGCTGATCGACGACGGCACCGACGAAGCGCGGGTGAGCCGCAGGCTGGTGGCGATGTTGGCGCGCCGTGGGTACGGCCAGACCTTGGCGTGCGAGGTGGTTATCGCCGAGCTGGCCGCTGAACGGGAGCGCCGGCGCGTCTAAAGGGATTCGATGGCTAGAGAATGGTCATATTGGACGCGAAACAAACTGGAGATACTTGCCGGGTACCTCCCGGCCTTCAACAGGGCTAGTCAGACTTCCGTGAACGAATTTACCTCGACTTGATGGCGGGCCAGCCCGAGAACATAGACCGCGACACGGGAGAGAAATTTGATGGCTCTTCTCTTATCGCTATGAAAGCCGATCCACTTTTCACGCGGCTCCGGTTTTGCGAGCTTAACCCGCTTGCCTCTGAATTGGACGTCGCCCTTCGGACCCGCTTTCCCGGTGACGGTAGGTACCGCGTTGTGGCCGGCGATTCCAACGTAACAATCGATGAAACACTTGCCGAACTAGGCCCTTGGCGGTGGGCGCCCACCTTCGCTTTCATCGACCAACAGGCCGCTGAAGTCCATTGGGAAACGATCAATAAGGTCGCCGCCTTTCGCCAGAACCCTCGTAACCTCAAGACCGAACTATGGATGTTGATGGCACCCACCATGATCGCGCGGGGCGTGAAGGGCACGAACGCGGAACTGTTTATCGAGCAGGTCACCCGCATGTACGGAGACGCGGATTGGAAGCGGATACAGGCAGCGCGATGGCGCCACCATCTAACTGCGCCTGCCTACCGTGCCGAGATGGTTAATCTCATGCGCGTCAAGCTGGAGTATGAGCTGGGATACAAGTATTCGCATCGAATTCCCATGCAGATGCACAATAAGGTCACAATCTTTGACATGGTGTTCGCGACCGATCACTGGGCCGGAGATGCGATCATGTGCCACCTGTACAACCGGGCGGCTCAAAAGGAGCCAGAGATGATGCGGCAAGCCAAGAGCGCGAAACAGCAGAAGGAGTCCGAGGACCGTGGCGAGATGGGATTATTCAGCGTTGGCGAACTAGCTGTCCAGGATTCGAACGCTGGGCAGATTCTGTGGGCGCCGTCGCCAACATGGGATCCGCGTGCACGCGGCTGGTGGTCCGAGGATCCGGGTTTCTAATCTCAATAAGCGGCATTTCATCCCAACAACGTCCGTCGAGTTCACGTCCAAATGCCTTTGGTGTTCTACCGCCCCATTGCTTGAAGAAGAATGGGACATCAGCGGCAGTGCAGGTATCGCGAATATGGCGAACCCATTGTGGATCGATCGGGCGGAAATTCGGACCAGATTCGCCTCCGGCGATAACCCAATCAATCGAACCTAGATTTATTCCGTCCAGGGGCCCGAGTAATGGCTCGCAGGAGAGGAACCTTACTGCTGCGGGCACCTGTCGTAGGTCCTCGATACGGCGGAAGGCGTCGACATTTTCCACCGACACCCCCATCCAAACGTTCGACGGCCACTCCAGCTTGTGAGCGAGGCGACGCAGTCGCAGGCTGCGCTTGGTCAAGATCTGGTAAGTGTGCTGTGGTGTAGCTCGCATCACCTCGAACACTTCCCTAATGAACCAGAGCGCCACCCTGGCGTGAAATAGGTCCGCCATCGAGTTCACGAACACTGTGCGGGGGCTTCGCCACCGGAACGGCTCGTCAAGACTGCGGGGATGGATGGTGACGCCAAATCCCGGACCGGAGGTTCTGGGGTCACCATCGGTTTGATACTTGTCGGAGCCCATCGCCTTTAGCCGCTTCGCTAACGTCATTGCGTAGCAGTGGTCACATCCCGGCGATACACGGTCGCATCCGGTGACCGGGTTCCAGGTTGCCCCCGTCCATTCGATCGCTGAGCGATCCGACATTATCGATTCCCTTCATGACGTTTGTCCGCGCCGAGCACCCGGTCCCCGATGCTAGACAGCGGCTCCGACAAGTCTGGTCTGTGGCATAAGCGATGCTTTAGAGGCAAGCGAGCCATAGTGTCGGTGACGACGCGACTACCTCATGCGCGTGGCCGACTTCTTCGAGCCGGTGTGCAGCGAAGCCGTGATCGGCCACCGTGTCGAGCGCGTCCCCGCTAGCCCGATGCTGCGACGAGGCGACACCATCCGCTGGGCCGCGAGCCGCCCGGTCGCCGTACCATGGCCCCGTGACTTCGATGGTGGCGCACGATGCCGCCGCGGGGGTGACCGGCGAGGGCGCCGGGCCGCCCGTGCGGCGAGCGCCAGCGCGCACCTATCAGGTCCGCACCTACGGCTGTCAGATGAACGTCCACGACTCCGAGCGGCTGGCGGGCCTGCTGGAAGCGGCCGGCTACCGGAGGGCGACCGACGGTTCCGAGGCCGACGTCGTGGTGTTCAACACCTGCGCCGTCCGCGAGAACGCCGACAACAGGCTGTACGGCAACCTCAGCCATCTGGCCCCGCGCAAGCGCGCCAATCCCGACATGCAAATCGCGGTCGGTGGCTGCCTGGCGCAAAAAGACCGCGACGCCGTGCTGCGCAGGGCGCCGTGGGTAGACGTTGTCTTCGGCACCCACAACATCGGGTCGCTGCCCACGCTGCTGGAGCGCGCCCGGCACAACAAGGTCGCCCAGGTCGAAATCGCCGAGGCGCTGCAACAGTTCCCGTCGTCGCTGCCCAGCTCCCGCGAATCTGCCTATGCCGCGTGGGTTTCCGTCTCCGTGGGCTGCAACAACAGCTGCACCTTCTGCATCGTTCCGTCGTTGCGGGGCAAAGAGGTCGATCGTGCTCCGGCCGACATCCTGGCCGAGGTGCGGTCCTTGGTGAACGACGGTGTGCTCGAAGTCACCCTGCTCGGCCAAAACGTCAACGCCTACGGCGTCTCGTTCGCCGACCTCGCATTGCCCCGTAATCGGGGAGCTTTCGCCGAGTTGCTGCGGGCCTGCGGAGACATCGACGGGCTGGAGCGGGTCCGGTTCACCTCCCCACACCCGGCCGAATTCACCGACGACGTCATCGAGGCGATGGCGCAGACGCGCAACGTCTGCCCCGCGCTGCACATGCCGCTACAGTCCGGATCCGACCGGATCCTGCGCGCGATGCGGCGGTCCTATCGTGCCGAGCGCTACCTCGGCATCATCGAGCGCGTGCGGGCGGCCATCCCGCATGCCGCGATTACCACCGATCTGATCGTCGGTTTCCCCGGGGAGACCGAAGAGGACTTCGCGGCCACGCTCGACGTGGTGCGCCGGGCCCGCTTCGCGGCCGCATTTACCTTCCAATACTCCAAGCGGCCCGGGACACCGGCCGCGCAACTCGACGGACAGCTGCCGAAAGCCGTTGTGCAGGAACGCTATGAACGCCTGATCGCGCTGCAGGAGCAAATCTCGCTGGAAGCCAACCGCGCCCTGGTCGGGCAGGCCGTCGAGGTGCTGGTGGCCACCGGGGAAGGGCGCAAGGACACCGTCACGGCGCGCATGAGCGGGCGGGCGCGCGACGGGCGCCTGGTGCACTTCACCGCCGGCCAGCCGCGCGTGCGTCCCGGCGACGTCATCACCACGAAGGTCACCGAAGCGGCGCCGCACCACCTCATCGCCGACGCCGGCGTCCTGACCCACCGCCGCACCCGCGCCGGCGACGCGCACACCGCCGGGCAGCCGGGGCGCGCCGTCGGCCTGGGCATGCCTGGGGTCGGGCTGCCGGTCAGCGCGGCCAAGCCCGGAGGATGCAGATGATGAGCCACGAACACGACGCCGGGGATCTCGACGCCCTCCGCGCTGAGATCGAGGCGGCAGAACGCCGCGTTGCGCGCGAAATCGAGCCAGGCGCGAGGGCTTTGGTTGTCGCAATCCTGGTGTTCGTGCTGTTGGGGTCGTTTATCCTGCCGCATACCGGAAGCGTGCGCGGCTGGGATGTGTTGTTCAGCAGCCACGGCGCCGGCAGGGCCGCCGTCGCGCTGCCCTCGCGGGTATTCGCCTGGTTGGCGCTGGTGTTCGGCGTTGGCTTCTCGATGCTGGCGTTGCTCACCCGGCGGTGGGCGCTGGCTTGGGTGGCGCTGGCGGGTTCGGCGATGGCCAGCGGTACCGGGCTGCTGGCCGTATGGTCGCGTCAGACGGTCGCCGCCGGTCATCCCGGCCCCGGTATCGGGCTCATCGTCGCCTGGATCACCGCGATCGTGTTGACATTCCACTGGGCCCAGGTGGTGTGGTCGCGCACCATCGTGCAGCTCGCAGCCGAGGAGCGGCGTCGCCGCGTCGTCGCGCAACAACAGTGCAAGACGCTGCTGGACCACGTGCAAACGGACTCCGAGGCCGGGACAACGCCCGACCGCGGCACCGACCGTTAGGGGCGTCGGGTCAACGCGTCGGCGGCTGCCTCGGCCCACTGCCGCCATTGTTCGGCGTTCGCCTTCGCCTCGTCGGCTTCCTTGGTGCGACCGGCCGCTGCTGCCTTCTCGGCCTGGTGTTCAAACTGCTCGGCCCGGGCGCGGAACTGCTCGGCGCGGGCCCGCGCCTGCGGGTCGGACCAATCCGCTTCGCCGGCTTCTCGCACCTTTTTCTCGACCGCGCGTAGTCGCCGCTCCAGCTCCGCGGCCCGCTCCCGCGACACCTTGCCGATCGCGTCCCACTTCTCGGCGATCGACCGCAGCGCTGCTCGAGCGGCCTCGTGGTTTGTCGTGTCGAGCCGCTCCGCTTCGGCCAGCAGCGCCTCCTTGGCGTCGGCATTGGCTCGCAACTCGGCCTCCTTCTCGGCGGTGGCGGCATTGCGAGCCGTGAAGAAGGAGTCCTGCGCGGCCTTGAAGCGACGCCACAGGGCGTCGTCCACATCCTTGCTCGCGCGTCCCGCCGCTTTCCAGTCGGCGAGCAGCTTGCGGAACTCCGCGCTGGTGGCGGTCCAGTCCGTCGACTCGGACAACTCCTCGGCCCGTTCACAAAGCCGTTCCTTGCTTTGCCGGACGCCGGATCGCTCACGGTCCAATTCGGCGAAGTGGGACCCTCGCCGCCGGTTGAACGTATCGCGGGCCGTCGAGTAGCGCTTCCACAGCGCGTCATCGACCTTGCGGTCCACACCGCTAATCGTCTTCCATTCATCGAGGATTGCCCGCAGCCGGTCACCGGCGACCTTCCATTGTGTCGCGTTGGCGGCCAGCTCCTCGGCTTCGGCGGCCAGCGCCTCTTTACGGGCGGTCTGGGCGGCTCGATGTTCCTCGCGTCTGGAGCGGTCGGCGGCAGCGATGACCTCCGCGCGATCACGAATGCTTGTCAACCGGTCTGCCAGCGCGTCGACATCGCCCAGCACGCATGCCGTCGGCAACGTTTCGGCCAGCGCGATCGCATGGGCTTTGATCTTGCGTGCGTCGCCGGTGCCGGACGCCAACCGCTCGTCCATCAGCATGATTTCGGTGCTCAGGTCATCGAATCGCCTGCCGAAATGGGCAAACGCGGCTTCGGGATCGCCGGCCTGCCAGGAGCCGACGATACGCTCGCCGCTCGCACTGACCAGCCACACCGTGCCGTCGTCGTCGATACGGCCGAAACGGTGCGGGTCGCTGGGAGGGTGCGCACCCACCGGGTAGGAGGTGGGTCGCGGCACCGGCCGGGGGCCGGGACGCGGTCCCGGGCGGGGCACCGGCGTGGCAGCCGGTTGGGGGGCCGACCCGGACGAATCGTCGCTGCGGGGCTCGTCGGCCGTCATGCGCTTGTCACCTACCTTGCAACCCTTCGCGCGTATGCCGCGCATCTGCCGCGCGAAGCGGCACCGATGTGGTCGGCCCGATGCCCTCACCCGGTCCTGCCACCGTTTCCAACAGTATTGAAGCAAGTATTGAGGCCGCTTGACAGACTGTTCGTCGCGATATTTGCCGATCGTGGGTGTCATGGCCCTGTGCTTTTCCGCCATCCGTAGAGCTGATCGAGGTCGGGGTCCAGCTGCCGCCGGTAGTAAGGGGCCGAACCGAGCTGTTACTCGCGCACCTCCCGTGGAAGCGCTGAGGGCCGTAAGCAACGGTCAATTGCACGGCCGACCCGCCGACCGCACTTGGGGCCGAGCCACCATGATGGCAATTCCTCATCAATCCCGGCGCAGCGAATATGCCGCAGAATTCCGAAGCCGATGACGAAGCACGCGTCTGCGCGCAACGTTTTGTTGTGATATTTGTCTGGCGCCAGTTCATCATCATTGAACAACTGCTTAAATCGAGATGTATCAGTCAGCTTCCGGGCCGAATGTCGGTGGGAGGTCACCTATGGCCAGCGTCGAATTCGCGACCATTCTGGCGCTGGGCGCCGCGTTGCTGGCCGGGATCGGGTATGTGACACTTCAGCGGTCCGCGCGACAGGTCACCGCTGAAGAATATGTCGGCCATTTCACGTTGTTCCACCTCTCTTTGCGTCACGCTCTGTGGTGGCTGGGCAGCCTGGCCGCAGTCGCCAGTTTCACCCTGCAGGCCATTGCGCTGACGATGGGTTCGGTGGTGTTGGTGCAGTCGCTGCAGGCCACCGCACTGTTGTTCGCGCTGCTGATCGATGCTCGGTTGACTCATCACCGCTGTACTCCCAGGGAGTGGATGTGGGCGGTATTGCTGGCCGGCGCGGTGGCCGTCATCGTCATGTCGGGCAACCCGGCGGCCGGCACTACTCGGGCCCCCTTCTCGACCTGGGCGGTGGTTGCTGTCGTGGTTGTTCCGGCGGTGGTGCTTTGTGTGGTTGGTGCACGGATTGCCTCGGGTTCGCTGTCCGCGGTGCTGCTGGCGGTGGCGTCGTCGGCAACGTTGGCGGTATTCACCGTGCTGACCAAAGGGGTCGTGACGGAGCTCGGCGAGGGGTTCGCGACACTGATCCGGACCCCCGAGTTGTATGCCTGGATCCTGGTTCTACCGATCGGGCTGATGCTTCAGCAGTCGTCGTTGCGGGTGGGCGCGCTAACCGCCTCGTTGCCGACGATCACCGTGGCGAGGCCGGTGATCGCTTCGGTGCTGGGGATCACCGTGCTCGATGAGGTGCTGCACACCGGCCGGGTGGCCCTGGTCGCGCTGGTGGCAGCGGTAGTGGTGGTGGTTGTCGCGACCGTAGCCTTGGCCCGTGACGAGGTCGCGATGATGACGGTTTCCGCCGGCGAATTGGGGGCCGCGGGCCAGCTTGCGGTTCGTTGACCGTCTCTGGCCAATGAGCGCGGGACAGTGTCGGCCTCTCAGCACGGTCTCTTTGCAGCCGTTGCTCCACGAGGCCGAATCCGCCCGCCAAGGCGTTAGCTTTGTGTTGTGTTGAGCGCCATCGGGATCGTTCCGTCCGCGCCGGTGTTGGTTCCCGAACTGGCCGGAGCCGCCGCTGCCGAGCTGGCCGATTTGGGGGCCGCGGTGATCGCGGCGGCCTCCTTGTTGCCGAAAAGCTGGATTGCTGTCGGAACCGGGCGCGCCGACGACGTCGTGCGCCCCACCGACGTCGGCACCTTTGCGGGCTTCGGCGCCGACGTGCGAGTCGGGCTCGCGCCGCAGGACGGTGACGGAGTTGCCGTTCCGGTGGAATTACCCCTGTGTGCGCTACTTACCGCCTGGGTACGGGGCCAGGCCCGGCCTGAGGCCAGGGCACAGGTCCACGTCTATGCCAGCGACCACGGTTCCGATGCCGCGGTGGCACGTGGCAGGCAACTGCGAGCCGACATCGACCGGGAGCCCGATCCGATCGGGGTACTAGTCGTCGCCGACGGCCTGAACACCCTGACGCCCCGCGCTCCCGGCGGCTATGACCCCGACGGCGCCGGTATGCAGCGGGCTCTCGACGACGCGTTGGCCAGCGGCGACCTCGCCGTCTTGACCCGGCTGCCCGCACAGGTGCTTGGGCGGGTGGCATTTCAGGTGCTGGCCGGCCTGGCCGAGCCAGGACCGCGATCGGCCAAGGAGTTCTACCGAGGAGCGCCACACGGCGTGGGGTATTTCGCCGGTGTCTGGCAGCCGTGAGACCGTTGGCGATTATCGGACCGACGGGCGCCGGCAAGTCCCAGTTGGCGCTCGACGTCGCCGCGCGGCTCGGCGCCAGGGTGAGCGTGGAGATCGTGAACGCCGACGCGATGCAGCTGTATCGCGGCATGGACATCGGGACGGCGAAGCTGCCCGTCAGCGAGCGCCGTGGCATCCCGCATCATCAACTCGATGTCCTGGATGTCACCGAAACCGCGACCGTGGCGCGCTACCAGCGGGCCGCCGCGGCGGACATCGAGGCGATCGCAGCCCGGGGAGCGGTGCCGGTCGTGGTGGGCGGCTCGATGCTGTATGTCCAATCCCTGCTCGACGACTGGTCGTTTCCCGCAACCGATCCTTCAGTACGCGCGAGATGGGAGCGGCGTCTGGCCGAGGTCGGGGTGGATCGGCTGCACGCCGAGTTAGCCCGCCGAGACCCGGCTGCAGCCGCGGCAATCCTGCCCACAGATGCCCGGCGCACGGTGCGGGCGCTCGAGGTGGTCGAACTCACCGGGCAGCCATTTGCCGCGTCCGCGCCACGCATCGGTGCGCCGCGGTGGGACACGGTTATCGTCGGGTTGGACTGTCAGACAACGATTCTCGACGAGCGGTTGGCCCGTCGCACCGACCTGATGTTTGATCAGGGCCTGGTTGAAGAGGTACGCACCCTGCTCCGCAATGGTCTGCGCGAGGGGGTCACCGCGTCACGCGCGCTGGGCTACGCGCAGGTAATAGCCGCTCTGGACGCTGGTGCTGGAGCTGACATGATGCGCGCCGCGCGGGAGCAGACGTACCTGGGCACCCGCCGCTACGTGCGACGGCAGCGGTCCTGGTTTCGCCGAGACCACCGGGTGCACTGGCTCGACGCCGGTGTGGCCAGCTCACCGGACCGCGCACGACTGGTCGACGACGCCGTGCGGTTATGGCGGCACGTAACCTGATCTGGTGATTGAGGAGTGGCGCAGATGATCTTCGCGAAGGGCCACGGTACCCAGAACGACTTCGTGTTGCTGCCTGACGTCGACGCCGAGTTGGTGCTCACCGCTGCCCGGGTGGCGGCATTGTGCGACCGGCGGAAGGGGCTGGGCGCCGACGGGGTGTTGCGGGTTACGACCGCCGGAGCCGCCCAGGCGGTAGGAGTGCTGGACAGCCTGCCCGAGGGTGTCCGCGTGACCGACTGGTACATGGATTACCGCAACGCCGACGGGTCGGCAGCCCAGATGTGCGGCAACGGTGTGCGAGTGTTCGCGCACTACTTGCGTGCCAGTGGCCTGGAGGTTCGCGACGAGTTCGTCGTAGGGTCACTGGCCGGACCGCGACCAGTCACCTGCCACCACGTCGAGGCGGCCTACGCCGACGTCTCCGTCGACATGGGCAAGGCCAACAGATTGGGCGCAGGGGAGGCTGTTGTTGGTGGCAGGCGGTTTCACGGCCTGGCCGTCGATGTGGGTAACCCGCATCTGGCGTGCGTGGATTCCCAGCTGACCGTCGACGGCCTGGCGGCATTGGACGTGGGTGCGCCGGTGAGTTTCGATGGTGCGCAGTTCCCCGACGGGGTCAATGTCGAGGTACTCACCGCGCCGGTCGACGGGGCGGTCTGGATGCGGGTTCACGAACGCGGCGTGGGGGAAACCCGCTCGTGTGGCACCGGGACGGTTGCGGCCGCGGTCGCCGCGTTGGCGGCGGTGGGCTCGCCGACCGGAACGCTCACCGTGCACGTGCCGGGCGGAGAGGTCGTGGTTACCGTCACCGATGCCACGAGCTTCCTGCGTGGGCCGTCAGTGTTGGTGGCCCGCGGAGATCTCGCTGACGATTGGTGGAACGCGATGGGGTGATCCCACGCAGCGGCTTATGCCGGCAAATTCAGATGCGCGGCCAGCTGCCACGTGCCACCATCGGGTACTGGCTATGACATATCCAGATCCGCCCCAGACGGGCCTTTCGGACTTCACACCGAGCCTCGGTGAGCTCGCACTCGAGGACAGATCGGCGCTGCGCCGGGTTGCCGGGTTGTCGACCGAGCTTGCCGACGTCTCCGAGGTGGAGTACCGCCAGCTGCGCCTGGAGCGGGTGGTGTTGGTGGGAGTGTGGACCGAGGGCAGCGCGGCTGACAACCGGGCAAGCCTGGCCGAGCTGGCGGCATTGGCCGAAACCGCCGGCTCCCAGGTGCTCGAAGGACTCATCCAGCGTCGCGACAAGCCCGACCCGTCGACCTACATCGGCTCGGGCAAAGCGGCCGAACTCCGCGAAGTGATCGTGGCGACCGGCGCCGACACCGTCATCTGCGACGGCGAACTGTCCCCGGCGCAGTTGACCGCCTTGGAAAAGGCTGTGCAGGTTAAGGTTATTGACCGCACCGCGCTGATC
Organism: Mycobacterium canetti CIPT 140010059; assembly: GCF_000253375.1. Taxonomy (NCBI): domain Bacteria; kingdom Bacillati; phylum Actinomycetota; class Actinomycetes; order Mycobacteriales; family Mycobacteriaceae; genus Mycobacterium; species Mycobacterium canetti. The sequence continues at coordinate 3,097,629 of NC_015848.1, read as the reverse complement.
CTCGACATCTTTGCCCAGCATGCCACCAGCAGGGAGGGCAAAGCCCAGGTGTCGCTGGCTCAGATGGAGTACATGCTGCCGCGGCTGCGCGGCTGGGGTGAGTCGATGTCACGGCAGGCGGGCGGTCGCGCCGGTGGCAGTGGTGGCGGGGTGGGTCTGCGCGGTCCCGGTGAGACCAAGATCGAGACTGACCGACGCCGCATCCGCGAGCGGATGGCCAAGTTACGGCGCGACATCAGGGCCATGAAACAGGTCCGCGACACCCAGCGCAGCCGTCGCCGGCACAGTGACGTGCCGTCGATCGCGATTGTCGGCTACACCAACGCGGGTAAGTCCAGCCTGCTCAACGCGCTGACCGGGGCCGGGGTGCTGGTACAGGACGCGCTGTTTGCCACCCTGGAACCCACCACCAGGCGCGCGGAGTTCGGTGACGGTAGGCCAGTCGTGCTCACCGACACCGTCGGCTTTGTGCGGCACCTGCCCACCCAGTTGGTCGAGGCGTTTCGCTCCACGCTGGAGGAGGTCGTGCACGCCGATCTATTGGTCCACGTCGTGGACGGATCCGACGGCCACCCGCTAGCCCAGATCGACGCGGTCCGTCAGGTGATCTCCGAGGTGATCGCCGACCATGACGGCGATCCGCCGCCCGAGCTGCTGGTAGTGAACAAGGTTGACGTCGCTAGCGACCTGATGCTGGCCAAGCTGCGGCACGGGCTGCCCGGCGCGGTGTTCGTTTCCGCCCGCACCGGCGACGGTATCGATGCGCTCCGACGGCGGATGGCCGAGCTGGTTGTGCCCGCCGACACCGCCGTCGACGTGGTGATCCCGTACGACCGCGGCGAGCTGGTGGCCCGTGTGCACGCCGATGGGCGGATACAGCAGGCGGAGCACAAGCCCGAGGGCACCCGGATCAAGGCCCGTGTCCCGGAGGCGCTGGCTGCCACCTTGCGCGAGTTTGCGCCGCGAGCGTAACGCCACGGCGAATTCGGTGCACGCAAGCTCGCCGTGGCGTTACGCTCGCGGCGGCTGGCGCGCCCCGGCTACCTGCCGACCAACCGCCCGGTTGGTATTGTTGGGCACCAGAATTTTCTTCCCCGGAGGGCATCCATGGGCAGTGCCATCAAGTACCAGCGCACACTTTTCGAACCCGAACATGAGTTGTTTCGCGAGTCTTACCGGGCGTTCCTCGATCGCCACGTCGCGCCCTATCACGATGAATGGGAAAAGACCAAGATCGTCGACCGCGGCGTGTGGCTGGAGGCCGGCAAGCAGGGATTTCTGGGCATGGCGGTGCCCGAGGAGTATGGCGGTGGGGGTAACGCGGACTTCCGGTACAACACGATCATCACCGAGGAAACCTGCGCCGGACGGTACAGCGGGATCGGTTTTGGCCTGCACAACGACATCGTGGCGCCGTACTTGCTGGCGCTGGCCACCGAAGAGCAGAAGCGGCGCTGGTTTCCCAACTTCTGCACCGGGGAATTGATCACCGCGATCGCGATGACCGAGCCCGGAACCGGTAGTGACCTGCAAGGTATCACCACCCGTGCCGTCAAACACGGTGATCATTACGTGCTGAACGGGTCAAAGACGTTCATCACCAACGGGATCAATTCAGACCTAGTGATCGTGGTGGCGCAGACGGATCCCGAAAAGGGTGCGCAAGGGTTCAGTTTGTTGGTCGTCGAACGCGGCATGGCTGGATTCGAACGCGGCCGCCAGCTGGACAAGATCGGGTTGGACGCCCAGGACACCGCCGAGCTGTCCTTCACCGACGTGGCGGTTCCAGCCGAAAACCTGCTCGGCCAGGAGGGGATGGGGTTCATCTACTTGATGCAGAACCTGCCGCAAGAACGGATCTCGATCGCCATCATGGCGGCCGCGGGGATGGAATCCGTGCTGGAGCAGACACTGCAGTACGCCAAGGAGCGCATGGCGTTCGGCAGGTCGATCGGTAGCTTCCAGAACAGCCGATTCTTGCTGGCCGAGCTGGCAACCGAGGCCACTGTGGTGCGCATCATGGTCGACGAATTCATCAAGCTGCACCTCGCGGGGAAGTTGACGGCAGAGCAGGCCGCCATGGCCAAGTGGTATGCCACCGAGAAGCAGGTGTATCTGAACGACCGCTGTCTGCAGCTGCACGGTGGGTACGGCTACATGCGCGAATACCCAGTCGCCCGGGCCTATCTCGATTCGCGGGTACAGACGATTTACGGTGGCACGACCGAGATCATGAAAGAGATCATCGGTCGTGGCTTGGGTGTTTAGGCGCAGCTAGCCCTCAGCTAGCGCGGGCTCACATGTGCGCGTCGCGCGCGGCATGGGCCCTGCACAGCAGCGTCATCAGGTCGTCGTCCTGTCCGGGCTGCATGCGGTATTTCGTTGGGAGAGTGTTGATCTGGCGTTCAGCGGCCAGCAGTGCGGTAAAGATCTTGTCGCGTTCGGCCGACTCGGTCTCATAGTGCAGGTCGAGGTATGCGGTTGCATACCGCCGGGCCCTCGCCATGGCGTTCTGCGCCCGTCCGCGCGCCGACCAGAACGACGCCGCGGTCGTGATCAGCAGGACGATGATGATCACCGTCAACGACTGGGTGGTGCTCACCTCCACGGTCGGGACCGGCTTGCCGCCGTTGATGAACGGAATCTTGTTGTCGTGCAATGCTTCCAGCATCAGTTTGACGCCGATGAAGCCAAGAATCACGGCCAACCCGTAAGACAGATAGACTAGCCGATCCAGCAGGCCGTCGATCAAGAAGTACAGCTGGCGCAGGCCCAACAGCGAGAACGCGGTGGCGGCGAACACCAGATAGACGTTTTGGGTCAGGCCGAAAAGTGCTGGAATCGAATCGAACGCAAATAGTATGTCAGTGCCACCCACGGCGATCATGACCAGCAACAACGGGGTCATCATTCGCTTGTTGTTCGAGACCGTGAACAACCGGTCTCCGTTGTAGTCCTGTGAGGTCCGCAAGAAGCGGTCGGCTAGCCGGATAATGACGGACCTCTTGAGCGTTTCGGCGTCGCGGCTTTCTAGCCCGGTGGGTTTGGCGAGGTTGCCCGCCATGACCAGTAGGACCAGGCCGAACAGGTAAAAGGCCGAGTTGAAGTTCTCGATGAGCGCGGCGCCGACGAAGATGAATCCGGTGCGCGTGACGAGCGCAAACGCGATACCGAACAACAGCACCTTTTGTTGCGCGAGACGAGGCACCCCGAAGCTGCTGATGATGACCAGAAATACGAACAGGTTGTCGACCGACAGGGCTTCGTCGGTCAGGTAGCAGGCGAAATATTCGACCGCCAGCTCTGAGCCGCCGAACACCACCACTGCGATGCCGAACAGGATCGCTATCCCCACGAAGGTCGCCGACTGGATGACGGCCTGACGTAACGTCGGTACATGGGTCTTGCGTACGTGGAGGACGTAGTCGACCAACATCAAGCCGGCGATCAGGACGATGGTGAGGGTCCAGACCAGGCCGGAAGCACCCATGTCAGCCGGGATTCCTCTCACCGCATCAGTCCGGTTGTCGTTTCCGGCACGGTAACGCAAACCCGGCCCGGGCTGCAGCCCGGTTGCTCACCACAGCAGCGTGCCCCGGCATCAATTTGACATCGGCTGGGTATCCGTTTTCGTAATATTTGCGATTGGACTTCGCAATCGTCGTTCGCTGGAGCAATGTTATGCGAGCCCGGGGACAATACGGACCGCAGCGGGGACCGGCCCACGGTGGGAGATCCACCGGCTGGCGGGCTAGGCAGGGCATCGGCTGGGAGGCTTGGTGAACGGGCAGAGAGGTCAATTGAGCACGCTGATCGGGCGTACGCTGCTCGGCTTGGCGGCCACGGCGGTGACCGCCGTGTTGCTGGCGCCCACGGTGGCGGCTTCGCCGATAGGCGATGCCGAGGACGCCATGATGGCCGCGTGGGAGAAGGCGGGTGGTGACACTTCAACACTTGGTGTCCGGAAAGGTGACGTTTACCCGATAGGCGACGGGTTCGCCCTGGACTTCGCCGGCGGCAAGATGTTTTTCACCCCGGCCACCGGTGCCAAATACCTCTACGGCCCGCTCCTGGACAAATACGAGTCGCTGGGCGGTGCAGCCGACAGCGATCTGGGATTCCCGACCATCAACGAGGTGCCCGGCCTTGCCGGACCCGACAGTCGCGTGAGCACGTTCTCCGCGGCCGACAACCCGGTGATTTTCTGGACGCCTGAACACGGCGCGTTCGTCGTGCGCGGCGCGCTGAATGCCGCGTGGGACAAGCTCGGCAGCTCGGGTGGCGTGCTGGGTGCCCCGGTCGGGGATGAAACCTACGACGGCGAGGTCACCGCCCAGAAGTTCAGCGGTGGTGAAGTCTCCTGGAACCGGGCAACCAAGGAGTTCACCACCGTTCCGGCGGTGCTGGCCGAGCAGCTGAAGGGTTTGCAGGTAGCGATCGATCCTTCCGCGGCGATCAACATGGCCTGGCGCGCAGCAGGCGGTGCCGCAGGTCCGCTGGGCGCCAAGAACGGTGGGCAGTACCCGATCGGCGGAGACGGTATCGCCCAGGACTTCGTCGGTGGCAAGGTCTTCTTCAGCCCGGCAACCGGTGCAAACGCCGTCGAGGGTGAAATCCTGGCGAAGTACGAGTCGCTGGGCGGACCGGTCAGCAGCGACTTGGGTTTCCCCATCGCCAACGAAACTGATGGTGGTTTTGGGCCCTCCAGCCGGATCGTCAGGTTCTCCGCGGCCGACAAGCCGGTGATTTTCTGGACTCCGGACCACGGCGCGTTCGTCGTGCGCGGAGCCATGGTGGCCGCGTGGGACAAGCTGCGCGGCCCCAACGGCAAGCTCGGCGCCCCGGTCGGCGACCAGACCGTCGACGGCGATGTTGTCTCACAGAAATTCACCGGCGGCATGATTTCGTGGAACCGTGCAAAAAACACATTCACTACGGATCCCGCTAACCTAGCGCCCTTGCTGTCCGGTCTGCAGGTGTCAGGGCAGAACCAGCCAAGTACTTCGGCGATGCCCCCACCCGGCAAGAAGTTCACCTGGCATTGGTGGTGGTTAGGGGCCGCCGCCCTGGGGGTGCTCCTGGTCGTGATGGTGGCGTTGGTGGTGTTCGGATTGCGTCGGCGTCGACGTGGGTACGACGCCGCTGCTTACGACGATGACCGCGCTGGGGATGTCGAGTACGGTACCGCCGCTGATGGAGACTGGCCGCCCGACGAGGACTTCGGTTCAGAGCATTTCGGTTTCGGCGACCAGTTCCCGCCGGAACCTGTGGCGCCGGACGCCGGGTCCACACCGCGGGTCAGCTGGCCGCGCGGCGCCGGGGCGGCTGTCGGTGATGCCGAGCATCTTCCGGGTGAGGAGGGCTACGGCAGCGACTTGCTGTCCGGCCCCAGCAACGTCGGGGTCGAGGAGGAAGACACCGATGCGGTGGACACCACGCCGACACCCGTTGTGTCGCAGGCCGACCTTTCCGAAGTCGGTCCCGATCTCATTGTTCCTGAGCGAGTGGTTCCGGAGACTTTCGTTCCGCAAGCCTTTGTTCCGGAAGCAGTGGCGCCTGAAGCGGTGCCGCCCGATGTCCACGCTGCCGATCTTGCTGACACTGGGTTGCCGGCGGCGGCTGTATCCGCAGCTGAAGACAGAGGCGGGCGGCACGCGGCCGCAGAACCGCCGGAACCGCCGAGTGCGGGCGTGCGCCCGGCAATTCATCTGCCGCTCGAGGACCCATACCAGATGCCGAACGGCTATCCCGTCAAAGCCAGTGTGAGCTTCGGCCTGTATTACCCACCCGGCAGTGCGCTATACCACGACACGCTGGCCGAACTCTGGTTCGCCAGTGAAGAAGTGGCACAAGTCAACGGCTTCATTAGGGCGGATTGACAGCCTGCACGCGGATCAGCATCAGACCTTGCGGATCACCGTGACGACCTTGCCCAGCACCGTCGCGTCGTTGCCCGGGATGGGATCGAAGGCCGGGTTGTGCGGCATCAACCACACCTGACCGCCGGCGCGTTTGAACGTCTTGACGGTGGCCTCACCGTCGATCATGGCCGCAACGATGTCGCCGTTGTCGGCGACGTTCTGCTGTCGCACCACCACCCAGTCACCGTCGCAGATCGCGGCTTCGACCATCGAGTCACCGATCACCTTGAGCAGGAACAGGGTGCCTTCGCCAACCAGCTCACGCGGCAGCGGGAAGACGTCTTCAACGGCTTCCTCGGCAAGGATCGGGCCGCCGGCCGCGATACGTCCCAGGACAGGGACAAAGGTGGGTTCCGGTAAGGCGTCCGAGCCGGCCACTTCGGTCACCGGCGGTAGGGCGGCGTCGTCGGCACCGCGCACATTGACGGCGCGGGGGCGGTTCGGGTCACGGCGTAGGTAGCCCTTGCGCTCCAGGGTGCGCAGCTGGTGCGCCACCGAAGACGTCGACGTCAGACCAACGGCGTCGCCGATTTCCCGGATGCTCGGCGGATATCCGCGGCTAGTGACCGACGCGCGGATGACGTCGAGAATAGTGCGTTGCCGCTCGGTCAGCGCCGAATCTGCGGACAGCACCCGGCTGTCCGCGCCAGCGGCTCCGCCGGCAACCGAGGTGTCGTTGCTGTCGTTCATGGCAATGAATGTAGTCGCATTCGCACCAAGAATCAAACATGTGTTCGACAGGCGTGTTCCGGTCGCGGGAGGGCACGAGGAGGGGCTGGGCATTCGCGCCGGAAGTCCGGCTCCAACCGAAACGTGTCGGTGGTGTGGTCTACCGTTTTGCGCGTGCGACACGCTTCGATCAAATGTTCGGATATCGAACACATGAGTGACTACAGTGTCGAACACGCGAGCGATTACCGTCTGAGTTGGAGGAGCGAACATGACACCGGTCCGGCCACCGCATACCCCCGATCCGCTCAATCTGCGGGGCCCGCTCGATGGACCTCGCTGGCGCCGCGCTGAGCCGGCGCAATCGCGCAGGCCCGGCCGATCGAGGCCGGGGGGTGCGCCGCTGCGCTACCACCGCACCGGGGTCGGGATGTCGAGGACTGGGCATGGCAGCAGGCCCGTCCCGCCGGCCACGACGGTGGGGCTGGCTCTGCTTGCCGCGGCGATTACTCTCTGGCTTGGTTTGGTGGCGCAGTTCGGGCAGATGATCACCGGCGGTTCGGCCGACGGGTCGGCCGATTCGACCGGTCGGGTGCCCGACAGGCTTGCCGTGGTACGGGTGGAAACGGGGGAGTCCCTGCATGACGTGGCGGTCCGGGTGGCGCCGAACGCTCCGACCCGCCAGGTTGCCGACCGCATCCGTGAACTCAACGGCCTGCAGACACCGGCATTGGCCGTGGGTCAGACGCTGATCGCGCCGGTTGGCTGAGGCCATCCCGGTGTCCGCGAAAACCGTTCTGTGTCAACGTTACTGGGTGACCGCGACGCAATATGCGCATCAGTCGTGACTGCAGTGGCTACCCGCGGGAGCACACAGGTACGCTCGGAGTCGTCTGTGATACCCGGATGTCAAGACGGCAAAGGAGCGGCCATGCATTGCCCGTTCTGCCGGCATCCCGATTCGCGGGTGATCGATTCCCGGGAAACCGATGAAGGCCAGGCGATCCGGCGCCGGAGGTCGTGCCCCGAATGTGGACGACGATTCACCACCGTAGAGACCGCGGTGCTGGCCGTAGTCAAGCGCAGTGGCGTTACCGAACCCTTCAGCAGGGAAAAGGTGATCAGCGGTGTGCGCCGGGCGTGCCAGGGACGCCAGGTCGACGACGATGCGTTGAACCTGCTGGCTCAGCAAGTCGAGGATTCGGTGCGTGCCGCGGGGTCGCCGGAGATTCCGAGTCACGATGTCGGCCTGGCTATCCTGGGCCCGTTGCGCGAGCTTGACGAGGTGGCCTACCTACGGTTCGCGTCGGTCTACCGGTCGTTTTCTTCCGCGGACGATTTCGCGCGCGAGATTGAGGCGCTTCGCGCGCACCGCAACCTATCAGCCCACAGCTGACCGATCTCGCGGCGCTAGGCTTCCCGCATGCCTGTCCCCCGCAAGCGGGCGATGACCCGAGATCTGGCCCCTGCCCTGCAGGCGCTGTCACCCCTCCTGGGGAGTTGGGCGGGTCGCGGTGCGGGCAAGTACCCCACCATCCGGCCGTTCGAATACCTCGAGGAAGTCGTATTCGCCCATGTGGGTAAACCGTTTCTGACGTACACACAGCAGACCAGGGCGGTAGCTGACGGGAAGCCGCTGCATTCCGAGACGGGGTATCTCCGCGTTTGCCGACCGGGCTGCGTTGAACTCGTTCTCGCCCATCCAAGCGGCATCACCGAAATTGAGGTTGGAACCTATTCGGTGACCGGTGACGTCATCGAACTCGAATTGTCCACACGCGCGGATGGGTCGATCGGATTGGCCCCGACCGCAAAAGAGGTGACCGCCCTTGACCGTTCCTACCGCATCGACGGCGACGAGCTTTCGTACTCGTTGCAGATGCGCGCGGTCGGGCAACCCCTGCAGGATCACCTTGCCGCCGTGTTGCATCGGCAGCGCTGAGCTCTACGTCAGTCGAGTTGTGCCACACCGTCGCTGACAACTCGGCCGGCTACCCGAACCCAGCCCTCGGGACTCCAGGTGGTGTGGATCAACGATCCTTTGCCCTGGGTGATGGTGAGGTCGCGGCTGAGGTAATCGGTAATCCGGATGGCCGCGGCACCGGTCGCTTCGTCTTCGGTGACGCCCAAGTTGGCGGCAAACATGCGGGCGCGCAGCGAGCCAGCGGAGCGGTCGGTCCAGGTCCAGAGGTAGTGCGCGATGTCGTCCGGAAAGTCGGCGGGGTCGGCGGCGGCAAGCGCATCAAGTGAATCCAGGTCGTGGATGGCGAACTCGGGTGCCCATTCCGAGCGGGCGCTGATGGCGGTGAGATCACCGTGGTAGCTCACCTGGACGATGCCGGCCGGCACCTGCAGCGTGTTAATTGGCGTCCCCCTCTCGCGCAGCCACCAGGACGCTCCCACGGTCGGGTGTCCGGCGAACGGAATTTCGGTGCGGGGAGTATGGATGGTGGCGTGTGCGGTGGTTGAGCCGGGGCTGGGAAGATCGACGAATATGGTTTCGCTGTAGCCCGATTGGGCTGCCAGCTGCTGCCTGTCGCGGTGTTCGACCTTGCTGGCGTTGATCACCCCCAGCGGATTACCGAAATTCCCGTCTGAATCGGTGAAAACCCGCAACACCGAAACCTCAATGGCCATGGCCCGACTGTACGACCTGGGGAAGAGCCCTAACAGACCCGGTGGTGATCAGGTAGCGCTGCGTTCGTTGGACCCGATGGCGTTCAGTACTGCAACACGGGTGTCTGCCGAGCCGGTGACGGTTGCTTCGCCGCCACCCCGGCGAAGCAACGCGCGCAGCGCGGCCTGGTCGTATTCGGCGGGCTCAGTGGTGTCCATGAAGCGTTCGACGATGTCGATGAAGCGCGCAGGGTCGTCGTGAAACGGGAAATGTCCCGAGCCCTCGAAAATCTCCAATTGCGAGCCCGGCATGGCGGCATGCGCCATGTGAGCGTGACGGACTGGCAGCACGACATCCTTTGTGCCCCAGATGATCTGTACCGGGATGGCTTCGGTCAAATAGCATCGGTCCAGCATGGTGACCATCTGCCCCCGCCAGTCCACCACTGCCCGCAGGGTGCGGCCGAACGCCGCAGAAGCCGTCGGCTCTGGCAGGTCGTCCAAAATGCGCAGCACATTGGGCAGGTCGTGCCCCAAGCTGGTGGTACCGATGGCCTTACCCACGATCCGCCCGGCGATTTGCACTGCCGGCAGCACCAGCGGCAACCGTAGCAAGGCCATAGCCTCGCTGCCCATGGGCAACGAGGCCAACCGGAAGACGATGTTGACGTCCTTGGTGACACCGCCCGCGCTGACCAGGATCAGTCGGTCGACTAGCTGAGGGAACTGGTAGGCGAATTGCATTGCTACCCCGCCGCCGAGCGAATGGCCCACGATGGTCACCCGCTCGATGTCGAGCACGCTGAGGAGGTCCCGCATGCCGTTGGCGTAAGCCGCAACCGAATAGTCGGCACGCGGCTTGTCGGATTGCCCGTGGCCCAGTAGATCCGGAGCGATGACGGTGAACCGTTGGGCGAGCTTGGCGTGCACCCCATTCCAGGTGGTGGAATTGTCACCTATCCCGTGGATAAGCAGAATCGCCGGCCCGGAACCGGCGATCCGGAATGCCCGCCGATAACCGTGGACGGTGCGGAACTGCAGCGTAGGCGGTGCCACGTCGCGCACTGGCCGAAGATTTCGCTTCCGCTCGGTCATCCTCGCCAATCTTGTTGTCGGGCCGACTGGGGCCGTTTTGTGGGCCGCTTTCGCGGCGTTAGGTCGGGTCGTCGTCGGACTTCTTCTCGGCCTGCTGAGCCAGGAACCGCTCAAACTCGGCACCGAGCTCGTCGCCGCTCGGCAGATCTTCGTCGCGCGTTAGCAACGACCTGTTCTCCTGAGCGTCGATGAAGGCATCGTACTGGCGCTCAAGGGCCGCCACCACTTGAGCCACTTCGGCGCTTGCCTGGACCTGCTCGTCGATCTTGGCCTGGACCTCTGCGGCTGCTTCGGCTAGCGCGGCCAGCGGCAGCTGCAGAGAACCGGTCTTGGCCACTTGTTCGAGCAGCGCTTGGGCGGCCGCGGGATAGTCGGTCTGCGTGAGATAGTGCGGGACGTGCACGGTGAACCCGACGACCTCATGACCGTGCTGGGCCATCCGGTATTCCAGTAGGTTGGAAGCGCTACCCGGGACCTGGATTTCGGAGATCCACGGTTGAAAATCGGAGATCAGCTCCCGGTTGTTGGAATGAGCGGTCATCGTGATCGGTCGTGTGTGCGGAACGGCCATCGGGACGGTGCCCAGGCCGATGGTCTGCCGTACACCCAGGCGCTCGGCCAGCAATCGGACGGCGGTGATGAACCGCTCCCACTTCAGGTCCGGCTCCAAACCCGCCAGCAGCAGAAATGGGGTGCCGATGCTGTCACGCAGCGCATACAGGCTTAGCTCAGGATCATCGGAGTGGGTGAAATGATCGGTCTTGAAAGTCATTAATGGCCGCCGCGAGCGGTAGTCCAGTAGTTCATCGATCGCGAAGGACGCGACCAGCTCTGTGTCCAGGGCCGCCTTGAGGTGGGCGGCGGCCAGCCGGATCGCATGGCCGGCGTCGGAGAAACCTTCCAAAGCGTGCACCAACACCGGACCACGGCCGTCGGACGACGACAGCTGAGGCGCCGGGAACTCAAGCTCGTACATGCCGGGTTGCCCCGGCTCATATTCTCGCGCTTCGTCTGCGCCTTGATCGCGAGCCATGGGTGTTGCCTCCTCTCGGGGTTGTCGCCGAGGTGCCGTAACCAGTGTCCCTCAAATCAGCGGACAGCAATGATTGAACAGCCAACCCTGGCTGCCGCTGTGCTGCACAACGCCAAAAGCGCGGGGCCACGTTCGACGCCGACCGTTCGTGGGCGGCGGCGAATTTGCTGGCAAGCCTACTTGGGCGCCGAGACGGATTCACATCCGCTCGGCACCCTCAGCGGCGGAACTGGTTGAGTGCGCGCATCTTGTTCATCACGTCCAGTGCGGCGTTCTTGTAGGCCTCCGAGAAGGTCGGGTAGTTGAACACCGCGTCGACCAGGTACTCGACGCTGCCCCCGCATCCCATCACGGCCTGCCCGATGTGCACCATCTCGGTGGCGCTGGTGCCGAAGATATGCACGCCGAGCAGCTTGAGATCCTCAGTGGAAACCAGCAGCTTGAGCATGCCGTAGGAGTCGCCGGCGATTTGGCCGCGGGCCAGCTCCCGGTAGCGGGCCACTCCCACCTCGTATGGGATGGAGCTCTTGGTCAGTTCCACCTCGGTGGCGCCGACGTAGGACACCTCGGGAATCGAATAAATACCGATCGGCTGAAGTTCGGTGATTCCGTCGGTTGGTTCGCCGAAGGCGTGGTAGGCGGCCAGCCGCCCCTGCTCCATCGACGTCGCGGCCAAGGCGGGGAAGCCAATGACGTCGCCGACGGCGTAGATGTGGTCTACCTTGGTCTGGAAACGGTCGTCTACGAAGATCCGCCCGCGGCCCTGCACCTCGAGTCCGGCGTTGTGCAGGTCGAGGTGGTCGGTTTGTCCCTGACGTCCCGCCGAGTACATTACGGTCTCGGCTGGAATCTGTTTGCCGCTGGCCAGGGTGGTCACGGTGCCCGCAGAGCCGACATCGACCGCGGTCACTTCCTCGCCGAACCGGAATGTCACCGCCAGGTCGCGCAGGTGGAATTTCAGCGCCTCGACGACCTCGGGGTCGCAGAAGTCCAGCATGTTGTCCCGCTTCTCCACGACGGTGACTTTGGTGCCCAACGCAGCGAACATGGAGGCGTATTCGATGCCGATCACGCCGGCACCGACCACGACCATCGAGGATGGCAGCGATTTGAGATCGAGGATCCCGTCGGAGTCGAGCACCCGTTCTTCGTCAAATTCGACTCCGGATGGCCGTGCCGGCCTGGTGCCAGTGGCGATGATGATGTAGTCGCCGGTGACGGTGGTCTTTTCCCTGCGGGCCTGGTCCTCCACGAGGATGGTGTGCGGGTCGATGAACCGGCCATGGCCCACGATCAGATCGACGCGGTTACGCATCAGCTGGTTGCGCACCACGTCGACTTCCTTGCCGATCACGTGCTGGGTCCGCGCCAACAGGTCGGCCGGGGTGATCCGGTCCTTCACGCGGTAGCTTGCGCCGTACAGCTCGCGTTGGTTCATGCCGGTGAGGTAGAGCACAGCCTCACGCAACGTTTTGGATGGGATCGTGCCTGTGTTGACGCAGACGCCGCCGAGCATTCGGCCGCGTTCGACGATGGCCACGGACTTGCCCAGCTTCGCCGAGGCGATGGCGGCTTTCTGTCCGCCCGGGCCTGACCCGATCACCACGATGTCGTATTCACGCATCGACCCCATGAAATGACAGTAGAACGCACAGTTACGCCTTCGTCCACAGGAAGGCAGCTCGATCGCGTGACGTGGGCACCGGCTGACGGTGCCGGTAGTCAGCGTGGCATTCATGACGAAGTATCGAGGACAATTTGAACTCAACCGCCCTGCAACACTGATCGCCGCGCTACCGGCCATCCTCGGCTTCGTGCCGGAAAAATCGCTGGTTCTGGTGTCGTTGGCAGCGGGGGAACTAGGGTCGGTGATGCGCGCCGACCTCTGTGATGAACTCGCCGATCGGGTTGGCCATCTCGCAGAACTTGTCGCCGCGGCGAACCCGGCGGCCGCGATCGCGGTGATCGTTGACGCGAACGGAGCCCAGTGTCCGCGATGCAATGAGGAGTACCGGCAGCTGTGCGCGGCGCTCGCGGCGGCGTTGTCACAGCGCGACATCGTGCTATGGGCAGCGCACGTGGTAGACCGGGTAGCCGCTGGCGGGCGCTGGCATTGTGTGGACGGCTGCGGCTGCAGCGGCGTTATCGACGATCCGTCGGCGTCGCCGTTGGCGATGGCGGCGGTGCTGGACGGCAGGCAGCTCTACCCGCGGCGCTCCGACCTGCAGGCCGTCATCGCCGTGGACGACCCTGTGCGCTCCGCCGAGCTTGCCGTTGCGCTAGGACACCAAGCGGCTGACCGAGAGATCGCACACCGTGCTGATTCGGTCGGCTGCAGCCGCCAGGATGTGGAAAATGCGCTGGCCGCCGCGGCCCGGGTCGCAGACGGTCAGTCCTTGTCCGACACGGAGCTGGCGCGGCTGGGTTGCGCACTGGGCGACGCGCGGGTCCGCGACACGCTGTATGCCCTTGCCGTCGGCGAGAATGCTGGTGCGGCCGAGTCATTGTGGGCGTTACTGGCGCGGGTGCTGCCCGAACCGTGGCGGGTAGAGGCCCTGGTGTTGCTCGCGTTCAGCGCCTATGCCCGCGGTGACGGGCCGCTGGCCGGTGTTTCGCTGCAGGCTGCGCTGTGCTGTGAGCCGGGCCATCGGATGGCGGGCATGCTGGACACGGCACTGCAGTCTGGTCTGCGACCTGAGCACATCCGTGACATCGCGGTCACCGGCTACCAACGGGCTGAACAACTCGGAATACGACTGCCGCCCCGACGTGCGTTCGGTCAACGCGCAGGGTAGGTGCGGGTTAGCTCAGACTTTCTCGACCTTGACCGCGTGGGCCATCTCGTGTGGCAGGGTGACGTTCTCATGGCCCGGGATGACGATGGTCACGCCGCCGCCTGGGGTGGTTTCGACGGTTACTCGTGCGTTGGGCACCACGCCGGCGTCTTTTAGCCGCGTGATCAGGTCGATGTCGCCCTGAACGTGCTCGGTAAGCTGGCGGACGACGACTGCGACCGGCGAGCCGGCCGGCAACTCGGTCAACCGGACCAGGTTGGCGTCGTCGGCGCCCGGTTCCGGGCCCACGCCAAGTTCCACCAGGCCCGGGATCGGGTTGCCGAACGGGGACGTGGTCGGGTTGTTGAGCACCTTGACCAGCCGTCGCTCGACGTCCTCGCTCATCACGTGCTCCCACCGGCATGCCTCGGCGTGAACTTCTTCCCACGGCAACCCGATGACATCGACGAGGAGCCGTTCGGCGAGGCGGTGCTTGCGCATCACGGCGATGGCCAGCGCGCGGCCCTTTTCGGTGAGCTCCAGGTGGCGATCGCCAGCCACCCGAAGTAGCCCATCGCGCTCCATCCGGGACACGGTCTGGCTGACCGTCGGCCCGCTCTGGTCGAGCCGCTCGGCGATCCGGGCACGCAGTGGCGTCACGCCCTCTTCCTCGAGGTCGTAGATGGTCCGCAGGTACATCTCGGTGGTATCAACCAACTCGTTCATTCAGCACCCTCCATTGCAGCTGAGTCTACTTGGCCAGCTGCGAAAATGGTTGCCCGCCGCCCCACCGCAGCGGTATGCCCGCCGCTGGCGCGGCGGGCATACCGTCTGCTACCTGGCTCAGGATGTCCAGCTTCAGCTGGCGTACGACCGCAGCCGATCCGCCCGCTCACCGTGCCGCAGCTTACTCATCACGTCGCGCTCGATCTGACGAACCCGCTCACGGGACAGCCCGAATAGTTTGCCGATTTGATCCAGGGTGCGTGGTTGGCCGTCATCCAGGCCGAAGCGCAGCCGGATCACCTGGTGCTCACGCTCGTCGAGAGTGGCCAGCACGCTGCGGATGTCGGTGTGTAACAGTTCGGCGATGACCGCGTTCTCCGCGGACATGGCTTCGGCGTCCTCGATGAAATCGCCCAAAGGGGCCTCCTCCTCGGAGCCGACCGGCATATCCAGACTCACCGGGTCGCGACTGTGTTCCAGCAGGTCGTTGATCTTGTCGATTGGAATGCCGGATTCGGCGGCGAGCTCCTCATCGGTGGCTTCGCGACCCAGATGCTGGTGCATCTCCCGCTTGATCCGCGCCAGCTTGTTGACCTGCTCAACCAGGTGTACGGGCAGGCGGATGGTGCGGCTCTGGTCGGCCATTCCGCGGGTGATGGCCTGGCGGATCCACCACGTGGCATACGTTGAGAACTTGAATCCCTTTGTGTAGTCGAACTTCTCCATCGCTCGGATCAGACCCAGGTTGCCCTCCTGGATGAGGTCCAGCAACGGCATGCCCCGACCCGTGTAGCGCTTGGCCAGCGATACCACCAGCCGCAGGTTTGCTTCCAGCAGGTGGCGGCGCGCCGCCTCGCCATCACGCACCACGGCCGCCAGGTCGCGTTTTCGGTTCTCGCCGAGGCGCTTCCGGGTTTCCAGCAGATGCTCGGCATACAACCCGGCTTCTATGCGCTTGGCCAGTTCGACTTCACCGGCGGCGTTGAGCAACGCCGTCTTGCCGATGCCGTTCAGATAGACGCGCACGAGGTCCGCCGCGGGGCTTTGAGCATCCAGATCGCTGTCAACCCGGCTTGTGGTGGCCCTTGTGGGTGCATCGGCCATAGCGACCTCCCGATCGGCTTGCACTGTCATGGGGTTTAACGACAAAGCCGGACTTTGAGTTCCCACCCAGCAGTGATCTGACGCCCTGTGACGTGCAGGAATCTGCCGAAGACCTGAGAAAGTCCTGAGAAGTGTGGCCAGTGGCCGACAACCCGGAACGCCGGCCAACAGACGGCTAACCGTGGTCGGCGAACCCCCGCGGGGCTGACCGCTCTGCCGGCTGTCGCCGCGGCTCGAGTGCGGGCCGTTCGGCGGTCGGGAACAGCGGGATGCGCCGGCGGGCGACGTCGAAGCGGCGGGGTTCGTCGGCGCGGCGCGGCGGTCGGTCGTTAGCGATCAGAACGGCCATCCATGGCAACGGCACCGAGGCTGCCACGATCAGTAGCGAGATCAGTCCGTTGTGCCAGGCGCCGTAGGCGATGGCGGCCAGAATGAGCGCGGGGACCCGGAATGCCATCAGGGTCAGGTACTTACGCACCCGTGTGCGATGCTCCACCTCATACGAGGGAGCGGCGGCAGTAATCAGTACCGGCCGGCCCTTATCGTCGAAGTCGTCGAAGTCGTCGAACTGGCCATTGAAACCCAGCCTCAAGCCGTGCTTCATTACTCTACTGTCCCACATGCAGTGCACTCCGGCTTCGAGAGCTTTCCTGCCAAGGGCACAATGTCAGGTATGCAGACCCAGACGATTGAACGTACCGACGCCGACGAACGCGTCGACGACGGGACCGGCAGCGACACACCGAAATACTTCCACTACGTCAAGAAAGACAAGATCGCTGAGAGCGCGGTCATGGGTAGCCACGTGGTGGCGTTGTGTGGCGAGGTGTTTCCCGTTACCCGCGCGCCCAAGCCGGGCTCGCCGGTCTGTCCCGATTGCAAGCGGATTTACGACACCCTCAAGAAGGGCTGACTAGCTCGGCGGCTCGGCAGCGACGGCGCTGTGCTGGGCTGTCGAAGAATACGTCGTCGTGCCGACGCCGATGCGGGCCTTTAGCCAATTGCCCAGTCGGTGGGCATGCGTCGCCGGCGCCGGCCATTCCTCCTGGACGGCGGCGTTGAGTTCAGCGCCGAGCATGATCGCAAAGCCGCCAAAGAAGGCGAACAACAGAAACGCGATCGGCGTGGCCAGCGCTCCGTAGGTGTAGCCAGTGCGGGTGATCCACGCGAGGTAGACCCGCAAGCCCAAGGTGGCGATCAGGAAGACCGCTATCGCAAGCACCGCGCCTAGGACCAGCCGATGCGTCGGCAGGGGTACCGGTAGTGCCACCCGGTATAGCAGGATGACCCCGACGGTTAGACCGAGAATAAGCGCGGGGTAGTAGCCGTAGCGCAGCAGGTTGGCCAAGCTCTCCGGGATGTGCTCGCTTACCTTGCGTGGACCCACCACCATTACCGGTGCGGTCGCTACTAGGAACACCAACATCACCACGTAGAGGAAGAGCGCAAAGAAGCGTTGCCGGACCGGGTGGCGTAGCGGT
The DNA here is from genome assembly GCF_000253375.1 of Mycobacterium canetti CIPT 140010059. NCBI lineage: Bacteria > Bacillati > Actinomycetota > Actinomycetes > Mycobacteriales > Mycobacteriaceae > Mycobacterium > Mycobacterium canetti. Next base: position 3,080,210 of record NC_015848.1, on the reverse strand, counting down.
GTCTGGTCGTGCGCTTCCACCACTGCATCGACGAACGCCGAGATTGCCGACGATCCTGCCCACAGCGAGATCAAGAAGCCCAGCGACGCCACCTCACCGCGGGCGTTGTTGGTGATATCGCCGATGGTGGGCTCGATGATCTCGTTGACCACACTGGGGGAGAAAAAGCTGTGGGCCGTCGAAAGCGCGCTCTTTTCAATCGCGGGCAAGGTGTCCGGGCCGAATAGCGGAGCAACGTAGGCCAGACTGCCCAGCATTCCCAGCAGTAGCGGCGGCAAAGACAAGGCCGACCAAAAAGCCGCTTGCGCTGACTCCGAGAAGATCGAGTCGTCCCAGCTTTTGGACAAAGTCCTACGGGTGATTCGCCAGATGTGGTGGCGGTGTGGCTTGGGGACCTGGTCGCTCATACCAGTCCAGCATTACCGAAAACTGCGCGCGCTACCGGCATTGTGGACGGGTGAGTTCGGTCTATTCGCTCCCGCTGACCTCCAGCACGGCGGACATCTCGGTCAGTTTCGCCTCGTGCTCGTTGGCGTGATGCTGGCAGAAAAGAAGCTCGGCTCCGGAGGGCAGCTTGGCGCGCACCCGAGCTGCAGCGCCACAGCGGTCGCAGCGGTCTGCTCTAGTCAGCTCAGGACTGGTCAGAGTTGCGTTCATGGCTCTCCGTTCTCGGGTATCTTCACCTTCTCAGACGTTCGGGGTTCTCGCCGTGTTCCCCGGCCGCTGTCGGGTGTGTCATTTCTCACGACTTTCGCCCCCGCCAATCGGGCAGGGTGGTGAGAATGACGCCCGATCCTGCCGTGCTGGTGCACCTATGCGGGGTGCAGGAGTGGTCGCATGCCCGAGAACGCGGTGGGATCTATCCCGAGTCCGACAAGACGGGGTATATCCACCTGTCGACACTCGAGCAGGTTCACCTGCCCGCCAACCGCCTTTACCGTGGCCGTGCTGACCTGGTGCTGCTGTACATCGACCCGGCGGCGCTCGACTCACCCGTGCGTTGGGAGCCGGGCGTGCCTACTGATCCGCGGTCGATGCTTTTCCCGCATCTCTACGGCCCACTGCCGGTGCGCGCTGTGATTGGGGCCGCCGCCTACCCACCGGCTGGTGACGGGTCCTTCGGGCCGGCTCCCGAATTTCGGTCTGCAACCGCCGACCCTACGTAGGCGTCGGCCTCGATCTCTACCAGCAGGCCGGGCGCAATCAGCGCGGTAACCTCGACCATGCTCGTCACCGGACGGATCTTGCCGAAAGCCTGTGCATGCACTTCGCCGACCTCGCGCCAGCGGGAAATATCGGTCACATAGATGCGGGTACGGACCACGTCGGCCAGAGTTGCGCCGGCCTGTCCGAGCGCAATCTCGATGCGGCGCAGGGCGTCTCGCGTCTGAGCGGCGATATCATCGCCGCTGCCGGTCGTTCCGGCCACCACCACGAGTGGCCCGATGCGTACCGCGCGCGAGTAGCCGACGGCTGATTCGAACTCCGATCCGGACGAGACCATGGTGCGGCTAGCTGACATGGGGGCCCGCTACGTTGGTCGCCTCGGCGGGCGCTCTCAGTCCAGGTAGTCGCGCAGGACCTGTGAGCGGCTCGGATGGCGCAACTTCGACATAGTCTTGGATTCGATCTGGCGGATGCGTTCCCGGGTCACGCCGTAGACCTGGCCGATCTCGTCAAGGGTGCGCGGCTGGCCGTCGGTGAGGCCGAAACGCAGCCGTACCACCCCGGCCTCGCGCTCGGAGAGCGTGTCCAGCACCGACTGCAGTTGATCCTGCAGCAAAGTGAAGGACACCGCGTCGACGGCCACCACCGCCTCGCTGTCTTCGATGAAATCGCCGAGCTGGCTGTCGCCCTCGTCGCCGATGGTCTGGTCCAACGAGATCGGCTCGCGGGCGTATTGCTGGATTTCCAGCACCTTCTCCGGGGTGATGTCCATCTCTTTGGCCAACTCCTCGGGCGTGGGCTCGCGGCCCAGGTCCTGCAGCAGCTCGCGTTGAATGCGGCCCAGCTTGTTGATCACCTCGACCATGTGCACCGGGATGCGGATGGTGCGGGCCTGGTCGGCCATGGCGCGGGTAATGGCCTGGCGAATCCACCACGTAGCGTAGGTGGAGAACTTGTACCCCTTGGTGTAGTCGAACTTCTCCACCGCGCGGATCAGCCCCAGGTTGCCTTCCTGGATCAGGTCGAGAAACGCCATGCCCCGGCCGGTGTAGCGCTTGGCCAGCGAAACCACCAGGCGCAGGTTGGCTTCCAGCAGATGGTTTTTCGCGCGATCGCCGTCGCGGCAGATCCACATCATGTCGCGGCGCTGGGCGGCAGGCAGCTTTTCGCCGCGCTCGCTCAGCTCGGTCATCAGCTGCGTGGCGTACAGGCCAGCCTCGATCCGCTTGGCTAGCTCGACCTCTTCCTCGGCGTTGAGCAGCGCTACCTTGCCGATCTGTTTGAGGTAGGCGCGAACCGAGTCGGCGGATGCGGTGAGTTCGGCGTCCTTGCGTGCTTGACGCAGGGCCTCCGACTCGTCTTCATCCCAGACGAAATCACCGGAGGCCTTGTCCTTTTCGGTGGGTTCAGCGATCTCCTCGTCGTCATCGGCGGTCTGGCCGGGCGCGACGGCCGCCTCAGCTTCGAGGTCTTCGTGGTCTTCGTCGTCGCCCGAGTCGAGGTCGTCGTCGGCGTCCGGCGCCACGTCGTCCTCGAGGTCATCGAGGTTGAGGTCGGCGGCGTCAAGGTCGAGGTCCTCGCCGGGCTCGACGTCGAGGTCTGGTTCAGCGTCGAGCTCCTCGACGGAGTCCAGGGCGTCCTCGGGATCCGTTGCGGCTTCGTGCTGGGCATCCTTGGGCGCCCGTGGCTTGGTCGCGTGGCCGCGGGCCGACGGTGCCTTCGCGGCGGCGGATTTGGCCGCGGCGCGGGTCTTCCTTTTCGGGATGGTGCTGGTCGTAGTGTCCTGGGGTGCCGAGGCGGGCTTGACGGACCGGGCCGCGGGCTTGGTAGCCCGCTTCGCGGGTGGGGAGCCACTAGCGGACTTCGCCGCTGTTCGCTTGGCGCCGGTCTTGGCCCCGGACGCGGAAGCCGCGGGCGACTTGGTGGCGGTGCGTTTTACCGGCTCATCGGTCGCCGTGCTTGCTTTGGTCGCTGCCACATACACCCCTTCGGTCGTTACTCACTTCCGGTTGGGTCTGGGCGTGCGTAACCGAAAGTGTCTGCTATGTCGAATGTCGGCGTTGATATCAGCGTGAATACTCGCGCGCTATCGGTCGGGCGGCCGCCGCTGACCATTGTAACTTTACTGCGCACGAGTACAGCCCGAGCGGGCAAGTTTCAGTGCGTCGTATCTGCGACAGAGGCCATGGCCGCACCGACAATTCCGGCGGTGTTCTGCAGGGCCGCGGGCACTACTGGGGTGCGGTTTTCCAGTAGCGGCACCCATTTGTCGGCCTTGCGGCTGATGCCGCCGCCGGCGATGAACAGGTCAGGCCAGATCGCGTTCTCGATGGCGATGAGCACGCGTGTCACCTGCTTGGCCCACTTTGGATAGGTCCAGTCGTTCTTTTCCTTTACCGAGGAGGCGGCCCTTTCCTCCGCTTCCTTGCCGCCGACCTCAAGATGTCCGAACTCGGTGTTGGGTATCAACGTCCCGTTGTGGATGACCGCGGACCCGATCCCGGTTCCGAATGTGAGCAGTACCACTAAGCCAGGGTTGTTCTTGCCGGCCCCGTAGCGTGTCTCGGCCAGCCCGGCGGCATCAGCGTCGTTGAGGATGGTGACCTGCTGACCGTCCAGCTCGGCGCCGATAGTGTCGCGTGCGTTGGTCCCTATCCAGGACTTGTCCACGTTAGCCGCGGTCCGGACGACGCCGTGAGTGACGACGCCGGGATAGGTCACCCCCAGCGGACCCCGCCAGCCGAAACCGTTGACGACCTCGGCGATGGTTTTGGCGACCGCCAACGGAGTGGCCGGTTGCGGGGTCAGCAGCTTGATCCGGTCGCCGATCAGCTGGCCGGTGTCCAAGTCGACGATTCCGCCCTTGATGCCGCTGCCGCCGACGTCGATGCCGAAGCCATGACGCTGTGTCGTGGCACCCGGTGTTTCGGACGTCTCGGGGCCGGTGCTGGTCATCGAATCTCCTCGGCGAGACGTGGATGACCCTCACCTTAAACTGCGGCCCGGCAGTTGCGAGGGCGTTATGGCCGCTGGAGTCCACGCCACCATGCGGGTGGCGACTGTGATGCGATAGGCCGGTGACACGACCTGACAACGAACCCGCGCGGCTGCGCTCTGTGGCCGAAAACCTTGCTGCCGAGGCGGCGGCCTTCGTTCGCGGTCGTCGGGCCGAGGTTTTCGGCATCTCCAGGGCGGGCGACGGCGACGGCGCGGTGCGCGCGAAGAGCAGCCCGACCGATCCGGTGACCGTGGTCGACACCGACACGGAGCGGCTCTTGCGTGATCGGTTGGCTCAACTTCGGCCCGGTGACCCGATTCTCGGGGAGGAAGGTGGTGGTCCCGCCGACGTGACGGCTACACCCTCCGACCGGGTCACTTGGGTGCTCGACCCCATCGACGGCACGGTGAATTTCGTCTACGGCATCCCGGCGTACGCGGTGTCGATTGGGGCACAGGTTGGCGGCATCACGGTGGCGGGCGCGGTCGCCGACGTCGCCGCTCGCACGGTGTATTCGGCGGCGACGGGCCTCGGCGCACATCTCACCGATGAGCGGGGGAGACATGTGTTGCGGTGCACCGGTGTCGACGAGTTGTCGATGGCGTTGCTGGGTACCGGCTTCGGGTACTCGGTGCGGTGCCGCGAGAAGCAGGCAGAATTGCTGGCTCATGTTGTGCCGTTGGTCCGCGACGTGCGTCGGATCGGTTCTGCGGCGCTGGACTTGTGCATGGTAGCGGCGGGTCGGCTGGACGCCTACTACGAGCACGGGGTGCAGGTGTGGGACTGTGCGGCAGGTGCGTTGATCGCCGCTGAGGCGGGGGCCCGCGTGTTGTTGTCAACGCCGAGAGCGGGCGGCGCGGGGTTGGTGGTGGTGGCTGCCGCGCCCGGAATCGCCGACGAGCTGTTGGCGGCGCTACAGCGATTCAACGGCCTAGAGCCGATCCCGGACTGAGCCGGCCGATCAGCAGCTGTTGGCGTGGATCTTGGCCAGCAGCGCGGGATCTGAGGGCTCGGTGGCGCCGGGGCGCAGGTTGGCAAGCACGGCGTCGATGTCGTCGTTGTGTGCCAGCGTGGTGAAGTCGGTGCCGAGCGCAAGGTCGACGGAATCGTCGGCGCGGCTGTCGTGATACAGCTCGGTGCACGGCGCTACCAGCCATAGTGCGGCAGCGGTGGCTTGCCCCGCCGTACCGAAGCGGATCTGGCCTTGGCAGTCCAGCCGGGTGCCGGCATAGATCGGGTCGTTGGCGGCGGTCGGCTGGGCGAAGCCCAGATCTTGCAGTGCGCCAGCGATATCGGCGGCTTGGCCGCCCCGGCCGCTGGCGTTGAGGACGTGGACTTTGGTGTCGCTCAGTTTGGCGGGTGCGACATCGGTCATGTCCGTCCGCGACACCTGTTCACCAAGGTTGGTGGGTGCTGACCCCGCCGGCTGCGGAGGCGGGTTGCAGACTGCGGCCTCGCGGACATCTGGGGGCCGCGTCAGTGCAAGAGTCCACATCACGCAAGTCACCACCACGAGGAAGGCCACCGCGACGATAGCGGGTCGGGGGTTGCGTCGCCGAAAGGGCCGTCCGTGCTTGTCGAAAGCGGTACCCTCGGTGATTTGTGCGACCACACGTGCACTTTAATCCGCTGACGACGCGTGCCGGCACGGCGCGGTGAGGAGGCGGACCATTGGGTGTAGTTCGCACCCAAAAAGGCACCGTTTAGGGCCGCGTACAAGGTGCAATATGAATATGTGATGTAAATCACACTTGAATAGGCCACGATACGGGCACGAATCGTTTGGTGGACGCGTTCGACGCTGGTACAAAGCGTTGCTTGAAGTTATGAGGCATGTGAGGGGATAGGAATGCCTACCGACTATGACGCTCCGCGGCGTACCGAGACCGATGATGTCTCGGAGGACTCGCTTGAAGAGCTCAAAGCACGACGGAACGAGGCGGCGTCGGCCGTGGTCGACGTGGACGAATCCGAATCCGCCGAGTCCTTCGAACTGCCTGGCGCCGACCTGTCCGGCGAAGAACTGTCGGTGCGCGTCGTACCCAAGCAAGCTGACGAATTCACCTGCTCGAGTTGCTTTTTGGTGCAACACCGCAGCAGGTTGGCCAGCGAGAAGAACGGCGTGATGATCTGCACCGACTGCGCCGCCTGATAGGTCAGCTGCGCAGCGCCGACAACACCCGCTCCGGGTGGCGGCAGCTCACCAACCAGTACGGCGTGGGATCGTCGGGGTCGTCGAGGACAACCAGAACCATGGGCCCCACCCAGGCCCGATGCAGGACGTAAGCTGCCGGATCGAGTTGTCGGCCCAGCGCCGCAGATTTAGCCGTGGCCGGGATTTCGGCTGATCGGGCGATCACGGCTACCGGCAGATGCGCTGGTCCGGCCCATAGCTTCACTCCGGCTCCATCCGCTGAGCCGGCGGTGACCCGAATTTCGACACGTCCGAGCCATAGCAGCGTCCCGGCTGCGACTGTGAAAAGCGTTGCGAACGGTACCCAGTCGGGTAGGGCCGCAACGCCCAGGTTTACTTCAAACGCGATAAGCGCCGCTAGCGCGAAAGCCAATGGCCACCACCACCAGGGCACCCACAATCGCTCGCGGTATCGCACGCTGTGCGGCGCGAGGCGCGTCCCAGACACGCGGTCAAGGGTAGTCTGTGGCCCCGTGTCGACCACTCTGGCGATCGTCCGCCTCGACCCCGGGCTCCCGCTGCCCAGCCGCGCTCACGACGGCGACGCCGGCGTTGATCTCTACAGCGCCGAAGACGTCGAGCTGGCACCTGGGCGCCGCGCCCTGGTACGGACGGGTGTTGCGGTCGCCGTCCCGTTCGGCATGGTCGGGCTGGTCCATCCGCGCTCCGGGTTGGCCACGCGGGTGGGGCTTTCGATCGTCAACAGTCCGGGCACCATCGACGCGGGTTATCGTGGGGAGATCAAGGTGGCCCTGATCAACTTGGACCCAGCCGCGCCCATCGTGGTACATCGCGGTGACCGAATCGCCCAGTTGCTAGTGCAACGGGTTGAGTTGGTCGAGCTGGTCGAGGTCTCGTCGTTCGACGAGGCCGGGCTGGCCTCGACATCCCGCGGCGACGGTGGCCACGGTTCCTCCGGCGGACATGCGAGTTTGTGACCCCGGCGACGATGCAAAGGAGGGCGCGATGAGGTGGGGGTACCACCCGCTTACGGGGGAGAGCGGCGCTCGCCATGGCATTCGGTAGACGCACAGGCAAAGACGGTGGCAAACGCAAGGCCGGACACGCCCCCGTCCAGCCGGCCGACGAGCACGTCCGACCGGAGGACACCGTGGTGGCCAGCGCTGCCGCCGCGTCAGGCGTCGAAGACCAGGAGGAGCTTCAGGGCCCATTCGACATCGACGACTTCGATGACCCTTCGGTGGCGGTGCTGGCCCGGCTGGACTTGGGCTCGGTGCTGATTCCGATGCCGGCCGCGGGTCAGGTACAGGTCGAGCTGACCGAGAGCGGTGTTCCCAGCGCGGTGTGGGTCATCACACCCAACGGTCGCTACAGCATTGCGGCCTACGCGGCACCTAAGACCGGCGGGCTCTGGCGTGAGGTGGCCGGCGAACTCGCCGACTCGCTGCGCAAGGACTCGGCCAAAGTTTCGATCAAGGATGGCCCGTGGGGTCGCGAAGTGATCGGCATCGCCGCCGGTGTGGTGCGCTTCATCGGGGTCGACGGCTACCGCTGGATGATCCGATGCGTCGTCAACGGCCCACAAGAGACAGTCGATGCGCTGACCGAGGAGGCCCGTGAGGCGTTGGCGGACACCGTGGTCCGCCGGGGCGATACCCCGCTGCCGGTACGGACGCCGTTACCGGTGCACCTGCCCGAGCCGATGGCGGCGCAACTAAGGGAGGCTGCGGCGGCACAGGCCGACACGCAACGCCAAGCCGCCGCGGGGGTTGCACGCCGCGGCGCTCAAGGATCGGCGATGCAGCAGTTGCGCAGCACGACGGGCGGCTAGCCCGACGACCCCAACAGTACGAGCGCGCCGCGTAGCGGCGTGAGGAGGAGTCGGGCGATCGGGACTAGCTCGACGACCTCAACAGTACGAGCGCGCTGTTCGCTGAGGCTGTAACTCTGCAGGCAAAGTGCGAGTGGGGGCCTGCAAAATTACAGGCTCGGCGACCCAAACGGTACGCGCACTCCGCCGTCGGACAAACAGGCGATCAAGCGCCCGAGACCTCGGCGAGAGCGGCCAGGCAGGCAGAGCCCAGCGCGGCGGCGTCCGCGCCGATCTCGTCCAGCGTCACCGTCCGTAGCGCCGCATGCGGAGCTACGGACACCCAGTCGGCAGCGACCTGCAGCGGGTGGATCGGATCATCGACCGCCGCGGCCACGGCCAGCGGCGCGACCAGCCGGGCCAGCTCGGCGCGGCTTGGGGCGACATAGGCCGCCGCCTCCTCCATAGCATCGGGCAGCTCGGGCCACTGAACTCGCCACGATCGGGTCAGCTCCTCGGCCAACCAGACGGGGCTAGATGCACGCATGCGTGTGGTCGTCGCCGCCAGACCGTCGCAGCGCAGCCGCGCTGCCGTATACCGCGCTGCCTGCGCGGCAGGTGCTAATTCAGGTTCCCCGGTCCAGGCCGGCAAGGCGGCCAGGACGGCGACCGCGCGATCGGGATGTTCCAGCGCCCACGCCGCCGCCACTGCGGCTCCGAGCGAGACGCCGCCGACGACAACCGGCCCGTCGCGCGCGGCGTCGTCCAGGGCGGCGCGATAGCCGTCGATCAAGCGACCAGGATGCGGAACGGGCGTCACCAGCACCGCCCCGGCGCGTCGCAGGGGGGCGGAAAATGCTCGCCGGACGTAGTCGTTGTCCGATCCGGTTCCCGGCAACAACACGGTTGTGACCCCATCCAAATCGACAGCCATCCCTTGATAGTGCCCGCCACTTTGGGGTGCTCCAAGGCCAACGGTGGCGCCCGGGAACCAACAGGTCTACGGTGGCCGTTGGCATAGGTGGAATACGCCGGCAGTTGCACGAAACTTCCATAACGTAGGTGACGTGTCAGGAGAGGCCATGGGGGCCCAGGGTTATCTGCGCAGGCTCACCCGTCGGTTGACGGAGGACCTGGAGCAACGCGACGTCGAAGAGTTATCCGACGAGGTGCTCAATGCCGGCGCACAGCGTGCGATCGACTGCCAGCGCGGCCAGGAGGTCACGGTGGTTGGCACCCTGCGTAGCGTGGAAACCAATGGCAAGGGTTGCTCGGGTGGTGTTCGCGCCGAATTGTTCGACGGCAGCGACACCGTCACGCTGGTGTGGTTGGGTCAACGCCGGATACCCGGCATCGACACGGGCCGTACCCTGCGGGTGCGCGGCCGGCTGGGCAAGCTGGAAAATGGGACGAAGGCTATCTACAACCCGCATTACGAAATTCAGCGGTGACTATCCGGCAGTCGGAATTGCCGGTGTCTCGTGAACGCTAACCGCACTAGCGCCCAGCGCCTGTTGGCGCAGGCCGGCGGAGTGAGCGGCCTGGTCTATTCGTCATTGCCGGTGGTGACTTTTGTGGTTGCTTCCAGCGCCGCCGGCTTGCTGCCCGCGATTGGGTTCGCCCTGAGCATGGCGGGGTTGATCCTGCTGTGGCGGCTTTTGCGCCGGGAATCTGCGCGGCCGGTGGTTGCCGGATTCTGCGGGGTAGCCGTGTGCGCGCTGATCGCGTACCTGGTGGGACAGTCCAAGGGGTACTTCCTGCTGGGCATCTGGATGTCGTTGCTGTGGGCGGTGGTCTTCACACTGTCGATCCTGATCCGGCGGCCGATAGTCGGCTACTTGTGGAGCTGGCTCAGCGGGCGCGATCGCGCCTGGCGCGACGTGTCCCGCGCTGTCTTTGCGTTTGACGTCGCCACCCTGGGTTGGACGCTGGTTTTTGCTGCCCGGTTCATCGTCCAAAGGCACCTCTACGACGCCGATAAGACGGGTTGGCTGGGAGTGGCCAGGATCGGGATGGGTTGGCCGCTGACCGCCCTCGCCGCGCTGGCCACCTACGCGGCAATCAAGGCAGCCCAGCGCGCCATCTTGGCCTCTCACGACGCCGCGGCCGTCGGAGGTGCAGCTGAATTCGACGCCGACGCCGGCCGCGAGTAGAGCCCGCCGGTTACATGGACGGCAGCAGCAGCCTGCTCAGCTCCTCCTCGGCTTCGGTGACTGCGACGAAGAGCAACTCGTCGCCGCCTTCCAGCGGCTCGTCGGCCTCCGGCACGATGACTCGTGGCCCGCGCAGGATTGTCACCAGCGCGGCATCCCGCGGCAGCTGAAGTTTGCGCACCGGTTTGCCGCCCCACGGCGTGTTGTCGGGCAGGGTGATCTCTACCAGATTGGCCTGACCCGTGCGGAACTCCATCAGCCGCACCAAGTCGCCGACCGTGACGGCCTCTTCGATCAGCGACGCCAGCATGCGGGGTGTGGACACCGCGACGTCGACCCCCCAGGCGTCGTTGAACAGCCACTCGTTGCGGGGATCGTTGACCCGGGCCACCACCCGCGGCACCGCGAATTCGGTCTTGGCTAGCAGGCTGAGCACCACGTTGACCTTGTCGTCCCCGGTGGCGGCGACGACCACGTCGAACTCTTCGAGGTGAATCGACTCCAGCAGGCTCAGTTCGCAGGCATCGCCAAGCCGCCAATGCGCCTCCGGGATGGCGGCGGCGTCGAGGTGGTCGGGGTTGCGCTCGATCAGGGTGATGTCGTGTCCGTTTTCCACGAGTTCGCGGGTGACCGAGCGGCCCACCGCACCCGCTCCGGCGACAGCTACTTTCATCGTCGAGCCCCCGACTCGAAGTCCTCACTGGGTGGCAAGGCTGCGATGGCCGCTGCCTCTGCGGCCCGGCCGGATATCGCAGCGATATAGACCTTATCGCCGGCCTGTAGGACCGTCTTCGGTTCCGGCAATACACCGGTTCCGAATCGGATCAGAAACGCAATCCGAGCGCCGGTGGCCTGCTCAAGATCGGTCGCCCGGTGGCCCACCCAGTCTTCGTGTAAGACGACCTCGGCGACCGCGACGGTACCGGTAGGATCGCGCCACCTGGCGGTCTCGGTGTCCTGCATTAGCGCGTTGAGCAGCCGATCGGTGGTCCAGGGAACGGTGGCAATGGTGGGGATGCCGAGTCGCTCATAGACCTCGGCGCGCTTGGCATCATAGATCCGCGCGACGACGCGCGGCACACCGAAGGTTTCCCGGGCCAACCGCGCCGAGATGATGTTGGAGTTGTCGCCGGAGGACACCGCGGCGAATGCGTCGGCCCCCTGGATGCCCGCACGCAGCAGCACATCTCGGTCGAATCCCTGACCCAACACCCGCTCGCCGGCAAACTGCGGGCTGAGCCGATTGAAGGCGGCGCTGTCACGGTCGATGATCGCGACTTCATGGCCTATCCGGGACAGTCCGTCGGCCACCGAAGCCCCGACCCGGCCGCACCCCATCACAACCACCCGCATTAGAGGTCCTCTCGGCTGTGTCCGGTGCGCCGTACGCGATCGGCAACCCGCGGTGGCCAGCCGATTTACGTCGGCGAACATTCTCGTCTAGGGAACGCTACCGCCACGCTCGGATAGGCCTACCCTTGGCTCTCGTGTCCAAACTTTCAACCGCGGCGCGTCGGTTGCTGATCGGCCGGCCGTTTCGCAGTGACCGGCTCAGTCACACCTTGTTGCCCAAGCGGATCGCCTTGCCGGTGTTCGCCTCGGATGCGATGTCGTCGATAGCCTACGCCCCCGAGGAGATATTTCTGGTGCTCTCGGTGGCCGGCCTGGCGGCCTATTCGATGGCGCCGTTGATCGGCCTGGCGGTCGCCGCGGTTCTGCTCGTGGTGGTGTCTAGTTACCGGCAGAACGTGCACGCTTACCCCTCCGGTGGGGGCGACTACGAGGTTGTCACCACCAACCTGGGTGCTACCGGCGGTCTCGTGGTTGCCAGCGCCCTGATGGTGGATTACGTTCTCACCGTTGCTGTTTCGATATCGTCGGCGGCGTCCAACATCGGCTCTGTGAGCCCGTTCGTGTACGAGCACAAGGTGTTGTTTGCCGTCGGCGCGATCGTGCTGATCATGGCGATGAACTTGCGTGGGGTTCGGGAATCCGGGTTGGCGTTCGCGATCCCGACCTATGCGTTCATCGCCGGAATCGGCACCATGCTCGTGTGGGGGTTGTTCCGGATTTTCGTGCTGGGCAATCCGGTTCGGGCCGAGTCCGCGGCTTTTGAAATGCACGCAGAGCACGGCCAGATCGTCGGTTTCGCGCTGGTGTTCTTGGTGGCGCGCTCGTTTTCGTCGGGGTGTGCGGCGCTGACGGGTGTCGAGGCGATCAGCAACGGGGTGCCGGCGTTTCAAAAGCCCAAGTCGCGTAACGCGGCAACCACGCTGCTGATGCTGGGCATCATTGCGGTGAGCATGTTTATGGGCATGATCGTGCTGGCCGTAGAGACCGGGGTCCAGGTCGTCGACGATCCGGACACCCAGCTGACGGGCGCCCCGCCGGGTTATCAGCAAAAGACGCTGGTCGCACAACTGGCGCAGGCCGTGTTCGGGGGCTTTTACCTGGGGTTCTTGCTGATCGCCGCGGTGACAGCGCTGATCCTGGTGTTGGCCGCTAACACCGCCTTCAACGGCTTCCCGGTGCTGGGCTCGGTGCTGGCGCAGCACAGCTATCTGCCGCGCCAGTTGCACACCCGTGGGGACCGGCTGGCGTTCTCCAACGGAATCCTGTTCCTGGCGGCGGCGGCGATCGGGGCGGTGGTCGCGTTTCGTGCCGAGTTGACCGCGCTGATCCAGCTGTACATCGTCGGTGTGTTCATCTCGTTCACCATGAGTCAGGTCGGCATGGTCCGGCACTGGACCCGGTTGCTGAGCGCCGAGACCGATCCGCGCGCCCGTCGCGCGATGCTGCGCTCCCGCGCGGTTAACACGGTCGGCTTCGTGTCCACCGGTACCGTCCTGCTCATCGTGCTGGTAACGAAATTCCTTGCCGGAGCATGGATCGCGATCGTCGCCATGGGAGGGTTCTTCATGATGATGAAGCTCATCCACAGGCACTATGACGCCGTCAACCGGGAGTTGGCGGAACAGGCCGAGGAAGCCGAGATAACGTTGCCCAGCCGCAATCACGCCGTCGTGCTGGTGTCGAAGCTGCACCTGCCGACGTTGCGCGCGTTGACCTACGCACGAGCGACCCGGCCCGACGTGTTGGAAGCCGTGACGGTCAACGTCGACGATGCGGAAACCCGCGAGCTGGTGCGCCAGTGGCAGGACAGCGATGTGAGCGTGCCACTCAAGGTCATCGCCTCGCCGTACCGTGAGATCACCCGGCCGGTGCTCGATTACGTCAAGCGGGTCAGCAAGGAATCGCCACGGACCGTGGTGACGGTATTCATTCCGGAGTATGTCGTGGGGCGCTGGTGGGAACAGCTGCTGCACAACCAGAGTGCGCTGCGGCTCAAGGGCCGGTTGCTGTTCATGCCCGGCGTGATGGTGACTTCGGTGCCTTGGCAACTGACGTCGTCGGAGCGGATCAAGACGTTACAGCCGCACGCGGCTCCCGGTGACACGCGACGGGGCATCTTCGATTGACCCGCGCCGGCGACGATGCAGAGCAAAGCGATGGGGAGGAGCGGCGCCAGTGACCCGCGCCGGCGACGATGCAGAGCAAAGCGATGGGGAGGAGCGGCGCCAGTGACCCGCGCCGGCGACGATGCAGTGAATCTGACGTTGGTCACCGGAGCGCCCGCGAACGGCGGTAGCTGCGTGGCGCACCACGAGGGCCGGGTGGTTTTCGTCCGCTATGCGTTGCCCGGTGAACGAGTGCGGGCGCGGGTGACCGCGCAACGTGGCTCTTATTGGCACGCAGAGGCTTTCGAGGTGATCGACCCGTCGCCCGACCGGATCGGGTCGCTGTGTTCGATCGCCGGGGCCGACGGCGCCGGGTGTTGCGATCTGGCGTTTGCTGCTCCGGAGGCGGCCCGCACACTTAAGGCGCAAGTCGTGGCTAACCAGCTGGAACGGCTCGGGCGGCACAGCTGGCAGGGCGAGGCGCAACCGCTGTCGGATGCCGGCCCCACGGGTTGGCGTACTCGAGTCCGGCTCGACGTGGGCGCAGACCGTCGTCCAGGTTTTCACCGCTACCACAGTGGCGAGCTGGTAACCGACCTGGACTGCGGGCAGTTGCCTGTCGGCATGCTAGACGGCCTGGTAGCGGCTGACTGGCCGCCGGAAGCCCAGCTTCACGTGGCTCTGGACGACGACGGCGAGCGCCATGTGGTGTGTTCCGTGCGGCAGGGCCCTCGGAATAGGACCCGAACCGTGACCAACGTGGTGGAGGGCGCCTACCACGCCCACCAGCGTGTGCACCGGCGCAGCTGGCGGGTGCCGGTAACGGCCTTTTGGCAGGCGCATCGCGACGCGGCGGCGGTCTACAGCGATCTGATCGCTGACTGGGCTCAGCCCGCCCCCGGCATGACCGCCTGGGATCTCTACGGTGGTGCGGGGGTTTTCGCTGCGGTGCTGGGTGAGGCGGTCGGGGAGTCCGGACGGGTGTTGACCGTCGACACTTCGCGCGTGGCATCCGGGGCCGCACGTGCCGCGCTGGTCGATTTGCCCCAGGTGGAGGTCGTCACCGGTTCGGTGCGGCGGGTGTTGGCAGTGCAACCCGCCGGCGCGGATCTGGCGGTGCTGGATCCACCGCGATCAGGCGCTGGGCGCGAGGTTGTCGACTTGCTGGCCGGTGCGGGGGTGCCACGGTTGATACATATCGGTTGCGAAGCGGCGTCTTTCGCGCGCGATATCGGCCTCTACCGTGGTCACGGTTACGCCGTGGAGAAGATCAAGGTGTTCGACGCGTTCCCGCTGACTCACTACGTCGAGTGCGTTGCGCTGTTGACCCGAAAGGTGTAGAGGTCATGCAGCTGCTCGACCAGCTCGCCCGTGGTCGTCGTGGGTTGCTCCGTATACAGCAGCGCAGCTAGTAGTCTTGGGTTGGCGCTCCGGGAAGACTGGTCGGAACCAGGTATCAGCATTGGCGCGGTGACTTTCTGGTTACTTGGATGAGCCGGCGCACCGCGCTCGCCCGAAAGGGAACGGAGCCAATCATGACGGCG
Source organism: Mycobacterium canetti CIPT 140010059 (assembly GCF_000253375.1). Taxonomy (NCBI): domain Bacteria; kingdom Bacillati; phylum Actinomycetota; class Actinomycetes; order Mycobacteriales; family Mycobacteriaceae; genus Mycobacterium; species Mycobacterium canetti. Next base: position 3,064,925 of record NC_015848.1, on the reverse strand, counting down.
CTCAGCCGTGCTGTGGCATCGGCGCGTGTGGGAACCGAGGTGATCCGCGTGCGCGGGCTCACCTTCCGCTACCCAAAGGCGGCCGAGCCGGCGGTGCGTGGCATGGACTTCACCGTCGGCCGCGGCGAAATCTTCGGGCTTCTAGGTCCTAGCGGCGCGGGCAAGTCCACCACCCAGAAGCTTCTCATCGGGCTGCTGCGCGACCACGGCGGCCAGGCCACGGTGTGGGACAAAGAGCCGGCCGAGTGGGGACCCGATTACTACGAGCGCATCGGGGTCTCCTTCGAGCTGCCCAACCACTACCAAAAGCTCACCGGGTATGAGAACCTGCGCTTCTTCGCCTCGCTGTACGCCGGCGCGACGGCCGACCCGATGCAGCTGCTGGCCGCCGTCGGCCTGGCCGATGACGCCCACACCCTAGTGGGCAAGTACTCCAAGGGCATGCAGATGCGGCTGACCTTCGCCAGGTCGCTGATCAACGACCCGGAGCTGCTGTTCCTCGACGAGCCCACCTCCGGGCTGGACCCGGTGAACGCCCGCAAGATCAAGGACATCATCGTGGACCTGAAGGCGCGCGGCCGCACGATCTTTCTCACCACGCACGACATGGCCACCGCCGACGAGCTCTGCGACCGGGTGGCGTTCGTCGTCGACGGCAGGATCGTCGCACTGGACAGTCCCACCGAACTGAAGATCGCTCGCAGCCGGCGGCGGGTGCGGGTGGAATACCGGGGCGACGGCGGGGGACTCGAGACCGCCGAGTTCGGCATGGACGGCCTTGCCGACGACCCGGCGTTCCACTCCGTGCTGCGAAACCACCACGTCGAGACCATTCATAGCCGCGAGGCCAGCCTCGACGATGTCTTCGTCGAGGTCACCGGCAGGCAGCTGACATGACCCGGTTGGTGCCTGCGCTGCGGCTCGAGCTGACGCTACAGGTGCGGCAGAAGTTCTTGCATGCCGCCGTTTTCTCCGGACTGATTTGGCTGGCAGTGCTGCTGCCGATGCCGGTCAGCCTGCGCCCGGTCGCCGAACCCTATGTCCTGGTGGGTGACATCGCGGTCATCGGGTTCTTCTTCGTCGGCGGGACCGTGTTCTTCGAGAAGCAGGAGCGCACGATCGGCGCGATCGTCTCGACGCCGCTGCGGTTCTGGGAGTACCTGGCTGCCAAACTAACTGTGCTGCTGGCGATCTCGCTGTTCGTTGCGGTTGTCGTGGCCACCATCGTTCACGGGCTTGGTTACCACCTGCTGCCGCTGGTGGCCGGCATCGTGCTGGGCACACTGCTGATGCTGCTGGTCGGCTTCAGCTCCTCGTTGCCGTTCGCCTCGGTGACCGATTGGTTCCTGGCGGCGGTCATCCCGCTCGCGATCATGCTGGCGCCGCCGGTGGTGCACTACTCCGGCCTGTGGCCCAACCCGGTGCTTTATCTCATCCCTACCCAGGGGCCGCTGCTCTTGCTCGGCGCGGCGTTCGATCAGGTGAGCTTGGCGCCCTGGCAGGTCGGGTATGCGGTGGTCTACCCAATCGTGTGTGCGGCGGGATTGTGCCGGGCGGCCAAGGCGCTATTCGGCCGTTATGTCGTGCAAAGATCGGGTGTGCTGTGAGAGCGATATCGAGCCTTGCGGGCCCACGGGCGTTGGCCGCGTTCGGCCGCAACGACATTCGCGGCACCTACCGCGATCCGCTGCTGGTCATGCTGGTCGTCGCGCCGGTCATCTGGACCACCGGAGTGGCGGTGCTAACGCCGTTGTTCACCGAGATGCTGGCGCGGCGTTATGGATTCGACCTGGTCGGATACTACCCACTGATCCTCACCGCGTTCCTGTTGTTGACCAGCATCATCGTCGCCGGTGCGCTGGCCGCGTTCTTGGTGCTGGACGAGGTGGACGCGGGCACGATGGCGGCGCTGCGGGTCACCCCGGTGCCGCTGTCGGTCTTTTTCGGCTATCGTGCGGCCACCGTGATGGTGGTGACCACCATCTACGTCGTCGCGACGATGTCGTGCAGCGGGATCCTCGAACCGGGCCTGGTGTCTTCACTGATTCCCATCGGACTGGTGGCCGGCCTGTCGGCGGTGGTCACGCTGCTGCTGATTCTTGCGGTGGCGAACAACAAGATTCAGGGCCTGGCGATGGTCCGTGCGTTGGGCATGCTCATCGCCGGGCTGCCCTGCCTGCCGTGGTTCATCAGTTCCAACTGGAACCTCGTGTTCGGCGTCTTACCACCGTACTGGGCTGCCAAGGCATTTTGGGTCGCCAGCGATCACGGCACCTGGTGGCCGTATCTCGTCGGGGGTGCCGTCTACAACCTGGCCATCGTCTGGGTGCTGTTTCGGCGCTTTCGCGCTAAGCACGCGTGAGCGTTGGCGCTCAGCCGAACACGAAGTACCGCAGCCACAGGTAGACCGCCGACAACACGAGCGAGACCGCGGTGACCACCACGCCCTTGCGGGTGAACTTCCAGAACGAGATGGGAGTGCCCGAGCGCCGGGCGATTCCGAGCATGACGACATTGGCGCTGGCTCCCACGGCGGTCAGGTTGCCGCCGAAGTCGGCGCTTAGCGCCAGTGCCCACCAGAACGTGTCGGGGTGGACGTGGCCCGGCATCGCGGCGACCAGTTCGGTCACGATGGGCGTCATCGTGGCGACGTAGGGGATGTTGTCGATGATGCCGGACACCGGTGCCGAGATGCCGAGAATCAAACCGACTGTGAGTAACTCGTTGCCGCCGGTCAGCTCGGTTGCTGCCCGCGCCAGTTGCTCGACGACACCGGTCTTCACCAGGGCCCCCACCATGACGAACAGCCCGGCGAAGAACAGCAGGGTGTCCCACTCGACGCTGGACAGGTAGTCGGATCGCTCCAGCCCCGAGAACCGTACGAGCACACCGGCGCCCAGCAGCGCCACCAGAGACGGCTGGATGTGCAGCACCGGATGAGCGATGAAGGCCGCAAACACCAGCACCAAGACGACACCGCACTTGATGAGCAGCCCGCGATCGTGGATGGCTTCGCGCTCGTTGAGCGACAGCACGTCGGCAACTCGGTCGGGCTCGGCAGTGACGGAGCCCAGCAGCCAGGGCAGCAGACCGATCAGGGCGATCATGACGACGAGCACGGCCGGGGCCATGTGGATCAGGAAGTCGTTGAACGTCAGTCCCGCCCGGCTGGCGATGATGATGTTCGGCGGGTCGCCGACCAGCGTGGCCGCGCCGCCGACATTGGACGCGAAGACTTCGGCCACCAAAAACGGCGTGGAATTGACCCCCAGTCGATCACATACCAGTAGCGTCACCGGCGCGATCAACAACACCGTGGTGACGTTGTCCAGCAGGGCCGACCCCAGCGCGGTCACCAGCACCAGCAGGATCATGATGCGCAACGGCGCGGCGTTTGCGCGTTTGACGGCCCAAATCGCGACGTATTCGAAGACGCCGGTGTGCCGAAGCACGCTGACGATGATCATCATGCCCAAGAGCAGAAAGATGACATCCCAATCGATTCCGGCTTCGTGCGAGTAGAACACGTCGTCCGATCCGACGATCCCGGCGCCGACCATGATCGCCGCGCACGTCAGTGCCACCCGGGTCTTGCTGACTCGGTCGCTTGCGATAAGTGCATAGCCGGCTACGAACACCGTGATGGCGATGATGCTCATCGGCCATCCTCCGAATCTTCTCGTAGGCCGCTCATCGCGGCGTCGTCTGGTGCTACAGGTCTGTCGGCAATACAGATGGTCAGTGCAACAACACGAAGTACCGCAACCACAGGTAGATCGCCGCGAGCGCGATCGAGACGGCCGTGACCACCACCCCTTTGCGGGTGAACTCCCAGAACGAGATGGGAGCTCCTGCGCGCCGGGCGATTCCGAGCATGACGACGTTCGCGCTGGCGCCGATTGCGGTCAGGTTGCCGCCGAAGTCGGCACCCAGGGCCAGCGCCCACCAGGGGGTGTCGGTGCCGGGTTGACCCCCCATGACCGCGACCAGCTCCGCGACGAGGGGCGTCATCGTGGCGACGTAGGGAATGTTGTCGATAATTCCCGAGATCGGGGCGGAGACGCCGAGGATTAGGAACGCGGTGGCCACAATATTGCCGCCGGTCAGCTGGGTCGCTGCCCGCGCGAGATCGTTGACGACACCGGTCTTGACCAGCGCTCCGACCATAATGAACAGCCCGGCGAAAAACAGCAGCGTGTCCCACTCGACGCTGGATAGATACTCGGATCGCGTCAGACCCGAGACCACGATCAGCATCCCAGCGCCCAGCAGCGCCACTAGAGAAGGCTGGATATGCAGCACCGGATGGGCGACGAAGGCCGCGAACACCAGCACCAGCACGGCGCCACATTTGACCAGCAGTCCGCGGTCGCGGATGGCTTCACCCTCGTCGAGCGACATGACATCGGCAATTCGATCGGCTTCGACCGTGATCGAGCCGAACAGGCGGGGCAGCACAGCGATGAGGGCGATCAGCACAATGACCACCAGCGGTGTCAAGTGCAGCAGGAAGTCGTTGAACGTCAATCCCGCCCGGCTGGCCACGATGATGTTCGGCGGGTCACCCACCAACGTCGCGGCGCCACCAATGTTGGAGGCGAAGACTTCGGCCATCAGGAACGACGTCGTGTTGATGTTTAACCGGTCGCACACCAATAGCGTGACCGGCGCGATCAACAACACCGTGGTGACGTTATCCAGCAAGGCTGACGCCAACGCGCTCACCAATACCAGCAGGATCATGATGCGTAGCGGCGAGCCGCGGGCGCGCTTGGCGGCCCAGATCGCGGTGTATTCGAACACCCCCGTCTGCCGCAGCACTCCGACGATGATCATCATGCCCACCAACAAGAGAATGACGTCCCAGTCGATTCCGGTGTCGTGGGAATAGAAGATGTCGTGGGATGTGATCACTGGTAGGACGACCACGGCCGCCGCGCCGGTCAGCGCCACCATCGTCTTGTTGACGCGATCGCTGGCAATCAGAACGTAGGCCGCCACGAAGATGGTGACCGCGACGACGCTCACGAGGTCAAGTCTTCAGTGCCGCAGCAAGCAGGCGCGATGCGGTGACCACCCCGAGCAGCGAGCCGTCTTTGACCACCGCGAGCAATGGGCTGCGCAGCCGTGCCATCACCGCGGCCACCTCGATGATGGTGTCGTCGGCGTTAGCCGGGGGAACCTCGACCAGGTGGTCAGGCAACACGTCGCGGACCTTTTTGCCGCTCAATCTCTCGGCGCACCGGTCGGCCGTCGATTCGTTGAGCACACCGGCCAGTGAGGGATCGTCTTGCACATAGCGGGGCACGATGAAGCGCACGACCTGTGAGGCAGGGAGTACCGCATACTGTTTGCCCGCTCCGGCGGTGACCAACAGTCCAGGCAGACGATGCTCTGCGAGCATGCGGGCAGCATCCAGCGCGTCGGAATCGATGCTTACGACGGGATAGTCCTCCGCCATTTGCTCGGCACGCATATCCCGACGATACGTCGCAAAGGTGGGCGCGGTTGGGTCGACGTTTACCTTCATATCGAACTCCGGAGTTGGATGACAATGAGTCGCCGACCAGGCTTCCCGGCGCGCCGGCCACCGACGCTATCAAAGTGGTTCGGCCCTTTTGATCGGCGGCCGCATGCTGGGCCAATGGGGGGTTGCTGCGTACACTAGCGAAATGCTGCAACAGATCCGCGGGCCCGCTGATCTGCAGCACCTTTCCCAGGCGCAGCTTCGGGAGCTGGCCGCCGAGATCCGTGAGTTCCTGATCCACAAGGTTGCCGCCACGGGGGGGCATCTGGGGCCGAACCTGGGAGTGGTGGAACTCACTTTGGCGCTGCACCGGGTATTCGACTCGCCGCACGATCCGATCATCTTCGACACCGGTCACCAGGCCTACGTCCACAAGATGTTGACCGGACGCTGCCAGGACTTCGCAACCCTGCGTAAGAAGGGCGGGTTGTCGGGGTATCCGTCTCGTGCCGAGAGCGAGCACGACTGGGTGGAGTCGAGCCACGCCAGCGCGGCGCTGTCGTACGCGGACGGGTTGGCCAAGGCGTTCGAGTTGACCGGACACCGCAACCGGCATGTGGTCGCGGTGGTCGGTGACGGTGCGCTCACCGGCGGTATGTGCTGGGAGGCGCTGAACAATATCGCCGCATCCCGCCGGCCGGTGATTATCGTGGTCAACGACAATGGGCGCAGCTACGCGCCGACAATCGGGGGCGTCGCGGACCACCTGGCCACGCTGCGGCTGCAGCCGGCCTACGAGCAGGCGCTGGAGACGGGCCGCGACCTGGTGCGCGCGGTGCCGCTTGTCGGCGGTCTGTGGTTTCGATTCCTGCACAGCGTCAAGGCCGGCATCAAGGACTCGCTGTCGCCGCAGTTGCTGTTCACCGACCTGGGGTTGAAGTACGTCGGCCCGGTCGACGGCCATGACGAGCGGGCGGTGGAGGTCGCGCTGCGCAGCGCGCGGCGCTTCGGTGCCCCGGTGATCGTGCACGTCGTCACCCGCAAGGGCATGGGCTACCCGCCGGCCGAGGCCGACCAGGCCGAGCAGATGCATTCCACGGTCCCGATCGATCCGGCCACCGGACAAGCCACCAAGGTGGCCGGCCCAGGCTGGACGGCGACCTTCTCTGATGCACTTATCGGCTACGCCCAGAAACGTCGTGACATCGTGGCCATTACCGCGGCCATGCCGGGCCCCACCGGGCTGACCGCGTTCGGGCAGCGCTTCCCGGATCGGTTGTTCGACGTCGGGATCGCCGAGCAACACGCGATGACGTCGGCGGCCGGGTTGGCGATGGGTGGGCTGCACCCCGTGGTGGCGATCTACTCGACGTTCCTGAACCGGGCGTTCGACCAGATCATGATGGATGTGGCGCTGCACAAGCTGCCGGTCACCATGGTGCTGGACCGTGCCGGGATCACCGGTAGCGACGGCGCCAGCCACAACGGAATGTGGGACTTGTCGATGCTGGGTATCGTGCCCGGCATCCGGGTGGCAGCGCCCAGAGACGCCACCCGGTTGCGTGAAGAACTCGGCGAGGCGCTCGACGTCGACGACGGCCCGACGGCTTTACGGTTCCCCAAAGGGGATGTGGGAGAAGATATTTCGGCTTTGGAGCGGCGTGGAGGCGTGGATGTGCTCGCGGCGCCCGCCGATGGTTTGAACCACGACGTCCTGTTGGTGGCCATCGGCGCGTTCGCACCGATGGCGTTGGCGGTGGCCAAGCGGCTGCACAACCAGGGGATCGGTGTGACGGTGATCGACCCGCGCTGGGTGTTGCCGGTGTCTGACGGTGTGCGCGAACTGGCGGTGCAGCACAAGCTGCTCGTCACGCTAGAGGACAACGGGGTCAACGGTGGGGCGGGGTCAGCGGTGTCGGCCGCGCTGCGGCGCGCGGAGATCGACGTGCCCTGCCGCGATGTCGGGTTGCCGCAGGAGTTCTACGAGCACGCGTCTCGAAGCGAGGTGCTGGCCGATCTGGGGCTTACCGACCAGGACGTGGCCCGGCGGATCACCGGCTGGGTCGCCGCCCTGGGTACCGGGGTGTGTGCGTCCGACGCGATTCCAGAACATCTCGACTAAGAGCCATCATCGCCCTGGGCGCCGGCGTCCGGAGCCCCTGTCAACGCCGCGGTCAGGATGGGGACCACTAGTTCGAGCTGCCAGGCCCGTGCCTGGCCGGTGCGCAGGTACGCCTCGACAGCGGCAATCGGGTCTGGAGAACTCTGCGAGATGTCCTCCCATTCCCAACACAGCCGTCGCACCAGATCAGGTGAGACCAGGTTCTCGGTCGGTACCCGCACCCGTTGCGACACCTCCGTCAGCGCCGCGCGCGCCGCATCCAGCCGTGCGGCGGCTGCCGGTTTCCGTCTGACCCACCGCCCCGGCGGCGGCGGCCCGTTTGCCGGTTCGGCGATCTCCGGCGGATCTGGGCTTTCGCGTGCGGCTGCCAGTGCCGCCCACCACACAGCCGCGCTGCGACGTTGGTTGCGTCCGCCGAACACCGGTAACGCGACAAGGTCGTCGACTGACTTTGGGTCGGCGATGGCGGCATCGATAATGGCCGAGTCCGGCAAGATCCGGCGGGGCGCGATGTCGCGGCGCTGGGCGATTCGGTCACGCGCTGTCCACAATTCGCGGACCGCGGCCAGCCCCCGCCGGTCATGCACTTTGTGGATACCCGAGGTTCGTCGCCAGCGGTCCTGCCGGGCGGCCGCTGGGGGTGGCCTTGATTCGAACGACCGCAGGTGCTCGAATTCCTGCGCAGCCCAATCGGTTTTGCCTTGCTCGGCCAGCACCCGCGAGATCGCCGCGCGTAGTTCGATGAGCAGTTCCACGTCTAACGCCGCGTAGTTCAGCCAGGCCGAGGGTAGCGGGCGCTTGGACCAGTCGGCCGCGCCGTGGCCCTTGGTCAATCCCAGTCCAAGTAACCGCTCGACCATGGCCGCCAGGTTCACTCGATCGAACCCGGCCAGGCGCCCGGCAAGCTCGGTGTCGTATAGCGCTGGCGGTCGCATACCGACCTCGGCGAGACAGGGCAGATCCTGATCGGCGGAGTGCAGGATCCACTCGTTTGTGCCGAGCACCTCGGCGACCGGCGCCAGCACGGTCAACGGGTCACCGCCGTGGCTGACCGGGTCGATCAGTACGGTGCCGGCCTCGGCCCGCCGGATCTGAATCAGGTAGGCGCGGCCGGAGTAGCGGAAACCCGACGCCCGCTCGGCGTCTACCGCGAACGGTCCGCGCCCGCGGTCCAGTAGTTCTGCGGCAGCGGCGATTTCACCGACGGTCACACACAGATCCGGTATCCCACCGGCGGGCCGGAGCAAGGGGGTGGGTTCCGATTCCGTGCCTTCGGACTCAGCAGCTCCCGCGTGAGACGGCTCGGGGCACATGTCAGGCGCGTGACCGCGAGCCCAGGTCGGTGACCCCGGCTGGCGGCAGGCCGGCCGCGTGCTCCAGGACGTCGCAGAACGCCTGGACATGGGCGCCCAGATCGGGGGTGGTCGCCGTCCATGACGCCCGTAGCTCCAGCTGGTGAGCGCGCGGCGGCCCGGAGATGTCGCCGTATCGCACCGATGTGGTGGCGGTGACAGTGCCGCCCAGGGCCCTCACCTGGTCGGTGCGCGCTGTCAGCGCGTCCACCAGCCAACTCCATGCCACCTCGGGCAGCAGGGGGTCGACGGCTTCACTCGAGTCCAGGTCGGCCTGGACATAGGCGACCAGGCGAATAGTGCCGTCCCATGCATCGGAGCCGTCCGGGTCATACAGCATGATCAGCCGGCCGAAGGCGTCGCCCTCGGAACGCTCCGGAATGACGTCGAGTTCGGGATGCTTGATCTCGGCTCCCAGCGCATAGCTGTACGGAGCTAGCCGCTGCGGCGGTCGGATAGGGCCGAGTTCGATTTCCGGCCGCACGGTGACAGCGTTCATCGCCGCTACTGCCTCGCGGAATAGGGCCGGCTCGGCGGAGGTCAAGCGCCGCTCCTCCTCATCGCTGCGCTCTGCATCGTCGCCGGCGGAGGTCAAGCGCCGCTCCTCCTCATCGCTGCGCTCTGCATCGTCGCCGGCGGAGGTCAAGCGCCGCTCCTCCTCATCGCTGCGCTCTGCATCGTCGCCGGCGGAGGTCACGCGCCGCTCCTCCTCATCGCTGCGCTCTGCATCGTCGCCGGCGGAGGTCAAGCGCCGCTCCTCCTCATCGCTGCGCTCTGCATCGTCGCCGGCGGAGGTCAAGCGCCGCTCCTCCTCATCGCTGCGCTCTGCATCGTCGCCGGCGGAGGTCAAGCGCCGCTCCTCCTCATCGCTGCGCTCTGCATCGTCGCCGGCGTGGGTCACAGATTTCGACGGTAGACCTATCCGCCGACACGTGTGCACAGGCGCGCCGAACTGTGCTCAGCTGCCGGCGCCGGGATCGGGGTCGGCGCCGAACCGCGCGGGGCGCTTTTCGCGGTGCGCGGCCAGGCCTTCCCGGACGTCGGGACCACCGAACCCGATGAACTCCAGCCCGAGCGACGTTTCGAAGGCGGGACCGAACATGCGGTACCAGTGATTGAGGCTGCGTTTGGTCCAGCGGATGGCGTTTTGCGCGCCAGCGGCGAGCCGCTCCGCCAGGCGTGTTGCGGTGGGGAGCACATCGTCGTCGTCGACGCAGATGGAGACCAGACCGATGCGTTCGGCCTCCTCCCCGGACAGCGGCTCGCAGGTCAGCAGGTAGTACTTGGCCTTGGCCATGCCGACCAGCAGGGGCCAGCAGATCGCCGCGTGATCCCCCGCGGCGACCCCGAGTTTGGTGTGCCCATCGATGATCTTCGCGGCGCGGCCCGCCACCGAAATGTCGGCGAGCAGCGCGACAACCAGACCCGCACCGACGGCCGGGCCCCGAATCGCCGACACCACCGGCTTGTCGAAGTTGACCAGGTTGAGCACCAGGTCGCGGGCCTCGCGCATGATGCGCAGCCGGCCCTGGTAGTCGCCGATGGTTTCGGCGATCAGGTCGAAACTGCCGCCGGAGGAAAAGGCCTTGCCTTCACCGCGGACCAAGACCACGCGCACGGCCGGGTCGCGATCGATCACCGGCCAGATGTCGGCAAGGTCGCGGTGCATGTGCGGCCCGACCGAGTTCAGCCCGGGGGAGTCCAGCACCAGCTCCAGCACGCCTTCGTGACCAGGTTGGTCGTGGATTTCGCAGCGCAGGCTGGGGAAGTCGTCGTAGGTAACTGGCATTGGGTCGATGTTACGCAGGTGCGGGGTGGCGGTCGTGGCAGCATTGAGTTCGATGAGTACCCGTCGCGACCTTCCGCAGTCGCCGTATCTGGCCGCCGTCACCGGCCGCAAGCCCAGCCGGGTGCCGGTGTGGTTCATGCGGCAGGCCGGGCGCTCGTTGCCCGAATACCGGGCGCTGCGCGAGCGGTACAGCATGCTGGCGGCCTGTTTCGAACCGGACGTGGCCTGTGAGATTACCCTGCAGCCGATACGCCGCTACGACGTCGACGCGGCCATCCTGTTCTCCGACATCGTGGTGCCGCTACGGGCGGCCGGCGTGGATTTGGACATCGTCGCCGACGTTGGGCCGGTGATCGCGGACCCGGTGCGCACCGCCGCCGATGTCGCCGCCATGAAACCACTTGATCCACAAGCGATTCAACCGGTATTGGTGGCGGCTTCGTTGTTGGTCGCTGAGCTTGGCGACGTGCCGCTGATCGGTTTCGCCGGCGCGCCGTTCACGCTGGCCTCCTACCTCGTGGAGGGCGGACCGAGCCGCCATCACGCCCACGTCAAGGCGATGATGTTGGCCGAGCCGGCGAGCTGGCACGCGCTGATGGCCAAGCTGACCGACCTCACCATCGCGTTTCTGGTCGGCCAAATCGACGCGGGGGTGGACGCCATCCAGGTATTCGACTCCTGGGCCGGGGCGCTCTCGCCGATCGACTACCGCCAGTACGTGTTGCCGCACAGCGCCCGGGTGTTCGCTGCGCTGGGCGAGCATGGCGTGCCGATGACGCACTTCGGGGTTGGGACCGCCGAATTGCTGGGCGCGATGTCGGAGGCCGTGACAGCCGGGGAGCGGCCAGGCCGAGGGGCCGTCGTCGGCGTGGACTGGCGGACCCCGCTGACCGACGCCGCCGCCCGGGTGGTGCCCGGCACGGCGTTGCAGGGCAACCTCGATCCGGCGGTGGTCCTGGCGGGCTGGCCGGCGGTGGAACGTGCCGCACGTGCCGTTGTCGACGACGGACGCCGCGCCGTCGACGCCGGTGCGGCCGGCCATATCTTCAACCTCGGCCACGGGGTGCTGCCAGAAAGCGATCCCGCGGTGCTGGCCGACCTGGTCTCGCTCGTACACTCGCTATGACTCCCCGCTCGTATTGTGTTGTAGGAGGCGGGATTTCGGGATTGACCTCGGCGTACCGGCTGCGGCAGGCTGTCGGCGATGACGCGACCATCACCTTGTTCGAACCGGCCGATAGGCTCGGCGGGGTATTGCGCACCGAGCATATCGGCGGACAGCCAATGGACCTCGGCGCGGAGGCGTTCGTGCTGCGTAGGCCCGAGATGCCGGCGCTTTTGGCCGAGCTGGGCCTGTCGGACCGCCAACTCGCCAGCACCGGCGCGCGGCCGCTCATCTACAGCCAGCAGCGCTTGCACCCGCTGCCGCCGCAGACGGTCGTCGGGATCCCGTCGTCGGCGGGCTCCATGGCGGGGCTGGTCGACGACGCAACCCTGGCGCGGATCGACGCCGAAGCCGCTCGTCCGTTCACCTGGCAGGTGGGCAGCGATCCCGCGGTGGCCGACTTGGTGGCTGACCGGTTCGGCGACCAAGTCGTGGCCCGGTCGGTGGACCCGCTGTTAAGCGGGGTATACGCGGGCTCGGCGGCGACGATCGGGCTGCGCGCGGCCGCCCCGAGCGTGGCCGCGGCCCTGGATCGCGGGGCGACCAGTGTGACCGACGCGGTCCGGCAGGCGCTGCCGCCGGGAAGCGGCGGGCCGGTGTTCGGCGCGCTGGACGGCGGGTATCAGGTGCTGCTCGACGGGCTCGTCCGGCGCAGCCGGGTGCACTGGGTGCGGGCCAGGGTGGTCCAGCTCGAACGCGGCTGGGTGCTGCGCGACGAAACCGGCGGCCGCTGGCAGGCCGACGCCGTCATCCTGGCGGTTCCGGCGCCGCGGTTGGCGCGCCTCGTCGATGGCATCGCGCCGCGCACACATGCCGCCGCCCGGCAGATCGTGAGCGCGTCGTCGGCGGTGGTGGCGCTGGCGGTGCCCGGCGGCACCGCGTTTCCGCACTGTTCCGGCGTGCTGGTGGCCGGCGACGAGTCACCGCATGCCAAGGCGATCACATTGTCGTCGCGCAAATGGGGTCAGCGCGGCGACGTCGCGCTGTTGCGGCTGTCGTTCGGTCGGTTCGGCGACGAACTGGCCCTGACGGCCTCCGACGACCAACTCCTGGCCTGGGCAGCGGACGACTTGGTCACGGTGTTCGGTGTGGCCGTCGACCCGGTCGACGTTCGGGTCCGGCGCTGGATCGAGGCGATGCCGCAGTACGGTCCCGGCCATGCCGATGTGGTCGCCGAGCTGCGCGCCGGCCTGCCACCGACGCTGGCCGTTGCGGGCAGCTACCTCGACGGGATCGGCGTGCCGGCCTGCGTCGGCGCGGCGGGCCGGGCCGTCACCAGCGTCATCGAGGCCTTAGATGCGCAGGTGGCACGATAGATGCCATGGCCCGTCTTGACTATGACGCGTTGAATGCGACGCTGCGCTACCTGATGTTCTCAGTGTTCTCGGTGAGTCCCGGTGCGCTCGGTGACCAGCGTGACGCGATCATCGACGACGCGTCCACGTTTTTCAAACAGCAGGAAGAGCGCGGGGTTGTGGTGCGCGGCCTCTACGACGTCGCGGGCCTGCGGGCCGACGCCGATTTCATGGTCTGGACCCACGCCGAAAATGTCGAGGCCCTGCAGGCCACCTACGCCGACTTCCGGCGCACCACCACGCTGGGGCGGGCATGCACGCCGGTGTGGAGCGGTGTGGGCCTGCACCGGCCGGCGGAGTTCAACAAAAGTCATATCCCGGCGTTTCTGGCCGGCGAGGAGCCCGGCGCCTACATCTGCGTCTATCCGTTTGTGCGGTCTTACGAGTGGTACTTGCTGCCCGACGAGGAACGTCGCCGCATGCTCGCCGAACACGGCATGGCCGCCCGCGGATACAAGGACGTCCGGGCCAACACGGTGCCGGCGTTCGCGCTGGGCGACTACGAATGGATCCTGGCGTTCGAGGCGCCCGAGCTGGACCGCATCGTCGACCTAATGCGTGAGCTGCGCGCCACCGACGCGCGCCGCCATACCCGCGCGGAGACACCGTTTTTCACCGGCCCGCGAGTGCCGGTGGAGCAGTTGGTGCACTCGCTGCCATGACGGCCCAGTTCGATCCTGCCGATCCCACCCGGTTCGAGGAGATGTATCGCGATGATCGGGTCGCCCACGGGTTGCCGGCCGCCACGCCATGGGACATCGGGGGTCCCCAGCCGGTGGTTCAACAGCTGGTTGCGTTGGGCGCGATCCGAGGTGAGGTGCTCGACCCGGGCACCGGGCCCGGGCACCACGCGATCTACTACGCCGCCAAGGGATATGCGGCCACCGGGATCGACGGGTCGGTCGCGGCCATCGAGCGGGCTCGGGACAACGCGCGTAAGGCGGGGGTGTCGGTGAACTTCCAGGTCGGCGACGCCACCACGCTCGACGGGCTGGACGGCCGGTTCGACACCGTCGTCGATTGCGCCTTCTACCACACCTTCAGCACCGCGCCCGAGCTGCAAAGGTGCTATGTGCGGGCGCTGCGCCGGGCCAGCAAGCCGGGTGCACGGCTGTACATGTTCGAATTCGGCGAGCACAACGTCAACGGGTTCAGCATGCCGCGGTCGTTGTCCGAGGACGATTTTCGCCAGGTGCTTCCGGTCGGCGGTTGGGAGATCACCTACCTGGGGACGACCACCTACCAGGTCAACTTGAGCGTCGAGGCCCTAGAGCTGATGGCCGCGCGCAATCCCGATATGGCCGATCAAGTGCGGTGCGTGCTGGAGCGGTTCCGGGCGATTAAGCCGTGGCTGGTGGGCGGCCGCGTACATGCCCCGTTCTGGGAAGTGCACGCCACCCGGGTGGACTGACTTTCACCGAGACTGACGTTTTGCAGTGAAAGTGCGAGAGGGCGTCTGCAAAACGTCAATCTCGGCGCTACACGCTACCGGGGACCAGGCGCAGCGAAATGGAGTTGATGCAATAGCGCTTGTCGGTTGGCGTGGGATACCCCTCGCCGGCGAACACGTGGCCCAGGTGGCTGTCGCAGTTCGCGCACAGCACCTCGGTACGCGTCATCCCCAACGAGTGGTCAGGGCGCAGGGTCACCGCATCGGAGCTTTTCGGGTCGAAGAACGACGGCCAGCCGCAATGCGACTCGAATTTCTCAGTGCTGCGGAACAATTCGGCACCACAGGCCCGGCACTGGTAGATGCCCGCTGTTGTGGTGTCGGTGTATTCACCGGTGAAGGGCCGCTCGGTCCCGGCGCGACGTAGCACATGGAATTCCTGCGGGGTGAGCTTCTGACGCCACTCGTCGTCGGACAGTTCTAGCTTTGGGCGCGTCATGGGTCCACGCTAGTCCCGATGGCGGTGACCCGCTGCGCCCGGCTCGCCGCGCTTGCGATCACCGCTGGCCCTCCCGCTCGGGCGTCAGCCAGGCTGGATCGATACCGCCGTCCAGCCGGTTGTCCGCCTTGGCGTCCAGATAGCGGAAATAGAGCACGGTAAACGTCACGATCAACAGCAACGACCAACCGTAGGTGATCTTGAGGTATTCCAGCGCGCGGCCCCATCTCATCCAGTTGAACAGCAGCCAGCGATCCAACGTCATGAAGCCGTAGACTCCCAGCCACGCCGGCCAGTTGCGGATCACCGAGTTGGGCAGCACAACGGTCATCAGGAACGGGAACAGCATCATCGAGTAGTAGCCCTGGGCCAGCGACATCACCAGCCACGACCACAGCAGCAGCACACCCGACGAGGTGGTGAACCAAAACAGCGGGTCACCGGTGCGGTAGTAGCGGTACAACAGCCACAATGCGCCGAAGGTGATCGCGGTGAACAGGATCCGCAGGAACAGGATCAGCCAGGTGGGCAGCCCGAAGTAGACGCCGTTGCCCAAGATCGAGCTGTTGAAGTAGTCCCGGGTGCCCAAGATGTAGGGCAGCGTGCGGGTGAAGAAGCTCATCGGGTCACTGACCAGCGGCAGCGCGGCCACGTTGACGACGACGGGAACGACGACGGCGGCCACCAGAGCCCGCCACTGGCGGTTCAGCAGCGGCAGCAACAACAGCGGACCGAGCAGGGGTTTGAGAACCAGGGTCAGCCCGATCGCCAGGCCGCCGCACCACTGACGACTGGCTCGGCCGTCCAACAGCCATCTCAGAAAGAGCACCTCCAACAGCAGGATGCAGCCGTTGATGTTGGTGAACACCAGCGTGTTGGTCACGGTCTCGGTAGCAAACATGGCCAGAATCAGGGCGGGTGCGGCCACCGAGGTCAGCGTGAAGTTGAACATCCGCAGCAGCAGGTAGGCGGCGACCAGGATGGCCGCGGTGTTGATCGAGATAAACAGATAGCGCGACGGGGCGAAGGGCAGGTAGCCGAACGGCGCCATCAGCAGGGTGCCACCGGGGGGATACAGGTAGTGCGGGTCGACGTAGTCGAAGTGCTCGTTATAGATGTCCCATCCGCGCCGGAAGTTCAGCACCGCGCGGTAGACCGGCTTGAAATCGTCGGTGATGTTGCCGTTGGTCGTCAATACGATGCTGCGGTGCAGCACCGACAGGACGGCGGCCGGCCAGAGCGCCGACCGCAGGATCGTCGCGGTGCTCGGGGCGCCGGTGCGCGGACGGAATCCGGCCAACAAGGATGCGCCTAGGCCGGTTCGGATGGAGTCAGCTGCCGTCACCAGCGCACCGTACACCGCGTCCCGCCCGCCCCGAATATCAGGCGGGGCAATAGGTGTCGGTGTCAGGCAGCTTGCCAGTGTCCAGGTAGGCGACGAGTGGCGGCACCGCGCAGGACGAGTAGATGCTGGCGCCGTGGCCAATACCTTGCCACATCACCCGCTTGCTGGCGGCGTTGGCGTTGATGGCCGTGGCGGCGGTCGCGGCGACCCCTTCGTTGCCCACGATCGGGTCGTTTTGCACACCGAGCAACAGCACGTCGACCTTGAGGTCTTTCGGTGGCTGCGGCGGCGAACTGCTGGGCCAGTGCACGCATTTCACCAGGTTGAGCGCCGCGACGGCGCCGAACTGCGGGTAGAGCTTCCCCCAAGCCACCACCAGCTCGCGCACCCGGTCCGGTGTCGGGCGGTTGACCGCATCGCTGCACGAGCTGATGAACTGACCGTCCGTATCCCGGGTGGTATCGGCGCGGTTGATCAGGGCGGACAGCAAGTTCATGTCCCCGGAGCGGGCCGCGGCCAGCGCGTCGGCCAATTTCGTGGTGCTATCGACCCGGCCACTGTCGGGGAAGCCCAACGCGGTGGCGACGGCGTTGGCGACAGCCGCCACCGACGCGCCGCCGGGCCCATCACCGGACCGGGCGGCCGACAGCAGCGCGCTGACCGCGCCTTTCGGATCGGAGCCCAGCGCGCAGTTCACCGCGACACATTGCGCAGCGAATGCGTCCAGCGCCGCCTGTTGGCCCTGGACCTGTTGCTCGGCGGCGGCTTCGGCAGAGACCCCCAACGCGATTGGGGAGTCGAGGATCAGTCTGGCGACGTTGTCGGGACGCGATGCTGCGTAGGCCAGCGCCACTTGGGTGCCGTTGCCAATGCCGACGAAGGCGAGGGCAGGGACGTCCCAGAGTTTGCGTAAGCGCTCGATATCCGAGGCGGCGTGGGTGTTGTCGTAGGCGGACTCGCCTGGCGCGATGGCGTCGGTGCAGTCGGTGGTGGCGGTGTTGGAGATGTCGGAAAGGTTGGCCACCGGATCGTCGCCAGCCTGGAATTGCGCCTGATCACGCATCTCGTCGCGGTCAAAGTGATCGCGGCAGTCGATTGGGCTCGACATGCCCATGCCGCGGCGGTCGACGGCGACAATGGGGTGGCTGCGGAGCACATCGATGCCCGCGTGTGCCAGCCAGACCGGCAACTGCGTCGACGAGGGTAGGTCGGAGCCGGTGGTGAACACCAGGGGTCCTGCGTCGCTCGGGGTCTGGTTGGAGCGCGCGCGCACTACGCCGATGCTTACCGCTGTGGACCCGCCGACGAGCGGGTCGAGGTCGGTGTCATAGCTTGCGCATTCCAGCTTGACGCCGGGCGCTGCTGGAATCCCAGCATTCGAGTACACCCGTGACGTGCAGTCGTGCCACGACAAGTCGTTCTTGGGTGCGGCGAGCGGTGGTGGGCCAGCCGGCGGTGGTGTCGTGGTGGCTGCGCCTTGCGGTCCTGCGCCCGAGTAGGTCGCGAACCGCGGGTCGGCGCCGAACGCCGGGACGCATGCGGCCAGCACTGTCGCCGAGCAGGTCAGCGCGACCAACATCGCGGCTGACGTCATGTGCCGACTCATGCCGACCACAGTAGCCATTCACCCGGCGACGATGCGGGCCGCGTAGTGGGTCGGTGAGAGGCGGGCATTCACGTCCAGCTGTTCAGGTCTTGACGTAGCGGGTGTACAGGTAGCCGGAGTCGTCGGTGAGGACATGGGCACAGCGCATCCGGGTCAGCACCTGCCCGGGTCCCGTCACTATGCGGCGCGCCAAGCCGCCGACGACGTAGGGGGCGATCGTCAGACACAGCTCGTCGAGCACGTCACGCTCGACGAATGTCCCGAGCAACGTCGGCCCGCCTTCGGTAAGGATCCGGCGCAGACCGCGAGCCGCGAGCTGGGACACGAGCACTGCCTCATCGACCGTGCCCGGATCGTCGCCGGAGCACGCGATCACCTCGGCGAGGCCCGCGAGCCGCTGGCGCGTGTCATCGGCGACCGCCGTGGTGGTGAGCACCAACGGTGCCATCTCGGTCCGGGTGAATACCGCCATGTCACGGTCAAGGCGACCGGACCTGGTGACGATTGCCAGTTGCGGAACTTCGCTTTGGCCTCGGGCCTGCCGGTGCTGGCGCTGGACGACACCCATCCGGACGCCGGAGTAGCCCTCAATGCGCACGGTGCCCACGCCGACCACGATGACGTCGGCAAGTTCACGCAACAGGTTGAAGACGAATCGGTCGCCGGGCCCGGCCATCGCCCCGCTGGTGCCATCGACGGTAGCGCCGCCGTCCAAGCTGCTGATGAAGTTCGCCCGCAACCAGGTGCCGTCATCCGGATAGTCGTAAAGCTGGGGGAGTTCGCCGTCGGTGAGGTAATGCACCGAGCTGAGCAGCCTTAGCGGGGTGTCAGCGGCTCCGAGCTGACCAGAGTCGGGCATGACCTTGATTGCAGCACGTCGCTACAGTGCCACCATGCACGGGTCTGCCTCCGAAGCTTGCGGTTCGGTGGACCACCTGGTGGACAGGCATCCGACCGTGTCTCCGGTGCGGCTGATCGCCCAACTGCGGCCGCCTCCGACGTTCGCCGAGGTGAGCTTCGCGACGTATCGACCTGACCCGGTTGAACCCACCCAGGCGGCCGCCGTCGTGGCGTGCCAGGACTTTTGCCGGCAGGCCGTCGAGCGGCGTGCAGGCCGCAAGAAATGGTTCGGCAAGCGCGACGTGTTGCCCGGTGTGGGGCTGTACCTGGACGGTGGGTTCGGGGTAGGAAAGACGCACCTGCTGGCCTCTGCCTTCTACCAGCTGCCTGGAACCGGCCCGGACGCGCCGACATGTCCAAAGGCATTCGCGACGTTCGGTGAGCTGACCCAGCTGGCCGGTGTGTTCGGCTTCGCCGACTGTATCGATCTGTTGGCCAATTACACCGCTTTATGTATCGACGAGTTCGAGCTGGACGATCCGGGCAACACCACGCTGATCTCCCGGCTGCTTTCGGCTCTGGTAGAGCGGGGGGTTTCGGTGGCCGCCACCTCCAACACACTGCCCGAACAGCTCGGCGAGGGCCGCTTCGCCGCCCAGGACTTTCTACGCGAGATCAACACCCTGGCAAGCATTTTCACCACGGTGAGGATCGAGGGTCCGGACTACCGACACCGTGATCTGCCGCCGGCACCGGCGCCGCTGTCCGACGAGGAGGTGGCCGCGCGTGCCGCACGTGTTGAGGGGGCGACCCTTGACGACTTCGACGCGCTGTGCGCGCACCTGGCCACCATGCATCCGTCGCGATATCTGACCCTGATCGAAGGTGTGACCGCGGTGTTTCTGACCGGCGTGCACGGCATCGACGACCAGAACGTTGCGCTGCGGTTGGTGGCGCTCGTTGATCGGCTCTATGACGCCGGCATTCCGGTGGTGGCGTCCGGCGCTAAGCTGGACACCATCTTCAGCGAGGAAATGCTGGCCGGTGGATACCGAAAGAAGTACCTGCGGGCCACATCTCGCCTGCTGGCCCTGACGGCGGGGGTCATACAAGCTCGCGAACCATGACGTAGTCATTCTCGTGGTGGGCTCCCAGTCGAAACGTCCTGGTGCCGTTGATCTTGAAACCAGTCTTCGCGTAGAAGCGTTGTGCGCGTTGGTTTTTCTGGTTGACACCCAGCCACACCCGGAGCGCGCCCCAGTCGGCGGCGGTAGCCAGCACCTTGTGCATCAATGCCGCAGCGGCTCCGGTGCCATGATAACCCGGCAGCAGGTACAGCTTGGACAGCTCCACGTCCCGGTCGTCACCGCGAATGAGCATGGCGTAACCGACAATTCGGCCGTCATGGCGGGCGGTGAGGATGGCGCGCCGCGGATCGGTCAGATACTCGGCGAACCGGGCCGACGACAGGTTGGCGTCGACGAACGACGCGATGTGCTCCGGGGCGACCGCTGGTGGGCACGCCAGCGGGAAGGTGCGTGCGGCGACGGCGGCCAACTCGTCGGCGTCGGTCACGTCGGCCGTGGCGATCTCGAGGTGCAGGTCAAAGGTTCCACTGTGCGAGGTGCTGGCCGGTTTTCTTGTCCAGCAGCACGACAACCGACACCGGGTCGCGGTAGGCGTCCCAGTACACCCCGCCGCGAACGATCGAGCCCTGTGGCGCGTTGCCCAACGCGGCGTCGAGCCAATCGGATGCGTCGCACGGCCGCGGCTTGTACGCGTCGGCAAACGGCGTTACTCCGGTGAAGCTGAAATTGGTGGCCAAGATGAAGGAGTTGGGCACCCGGACCGCGCGGACCGTCACGTCGGCGCGGGTCACTGAGCTGTCGGGGAAGCTTTTGACCGGGACGCCGCTGCGGGTATAGCCAAATCCCGGCGGCGGATCGACCGGTACGACGCTGCTGACGGTGACGTCGGCGACGTAGGTGCCGGTGTCCACACGCAGCGTGTCGCCGATGTGGCCGATCGGCGCGTCGCCGGCCCACGCACGGGGCACGTCGTTGGCGGCCGCAACGCCCGCGGCGGCGACGAGCAGCGTAGCGAGGACGATCAGCCAGCGGCGCATCTGTGCCTCCTCGGCTCCCGGTGGGGGACCTTCGCATGATTGCACACGCGGCGCCGCGAAGGGGAGGGGTCGCTCGCCTCAGCCGGCATCGGTTGCGCCGGCAGCGTTGGCGCCGGTGAGCGATGCGAGCGTGGTGATCAGGTCGGCCTCGGCGCGGCTCTTGTCGACGCCGGATCGATGCAACGGCCCGTCCCCGTCCTCGAGTTCTAGCAGTGCCAGCAGCAGGTGTTCGGTCCCGATGTAGTTGTGGCCCAGCCGAAGCGCCTCGCGGAAGGTGAGCTCGAGGACCTTGCGCGCCGGGCCGCTGAACGGGATCGGCTGAGGCGGCTCGGTGACTGCCGGGGGAAGCGTGACCGCCGTACGCAGGGTTGCGATGTCGATCTCCTGCTGCTGAAGCAACACCGTGGCCAGTGCGGCCGGGTCAGTGAGCACTCCCAACAACAGGTGATCGGGGGTGATCTCGCTGCTGGCGGCTCCGTGCGCGGCGTTTTGGGCCGCGACCACGGCGTTGCGGGCCCGTGGCGTGAAACGCCTGAAGCCCTGGTTTGAATCCAGTGTGGTGGCTTCGGCTCGGGGGACGAACCGCTTTTGCGCGGCCTGTTTGGTGACGCCCATGCTCTTGCCGATATCGGACCAGGAGGCGCCCGAGCGGCGGGCCTGATCGACGAAGTGGCCGATCAAGTGATCGGCGATTTCGCCGAGATGCTCGGCGGCCAGGACGGCGTCGCTGAGTTGGTCCAACACGTCGCTGTGCACCCGTTTGATGGCGTCGATGAGCTCGTCGAGGCGGACGGGGTAGGCGGTGGGTGTGGGCTCCGGCATGACGTCAACAGTAGGTTGACGTTATGCATTGTGTCAACCGTGGATTGACGGCCTGCTTTCGTGTGCCGTGGCGTCCCGAAATTGGTCTGGCTTGAACTGGGGCGGGCCGGAGCAATAGTCAATACCTGTGGATCAAGATTCTTTAGGCGGCCTCCTCCTGGGTCTTGTCAACGACCGCTTCGTCGGGTCGTTGGACGAGTTTGCCGTTCTCGAATTTGGCACCCGCACGGACGAGGGCGATCAGGTGTGGTGCGTTGACCGCGCGCCAGCGTGACTGGGCGGCCTCGATCAGCTTGTAGGCCATGGCGATTCCCGCCGTGCGCGAGCCCGGCCCTTTGGTGATCTTGCTCCGATTACGCACTGTCGAGAAGGTGCTTTCGATGGGGTTAGTGGTGCGCAAATGCACCCAATGCTCGGCCGGGAAGTCATAGAAGGCCAGCAGCAGCCCGAGGTCGTCGGTGGTCTTGGCGAACGCCTTGGTGTACTTCGCGCCGTAGGCTGACTCGAATGCCTTGACCGCGTTCAGCGCGTGGCGTTTGTCCTCGGCGTTCCAGATCTCGGCGAGGGCTTTCTTCGCCCCGGGGTGCGCTGATTTCGGCAGCGCGGCAAGAACATTCGAGATCTTATGAAACCAGCATCGCTGTTCTTTGGTCTGCGGGAACACCTCGCGCAGCGCGCCCCAGAACCCCAGCGCGCCGTCCCCGATCGCCAGTACCGGCGCGCGCATGCCGCGCCGCTTGGCATCGCGTAGCAGATCGGCCCACGACTCAGTCGCCTCGCGGTAGCCGTCGGTGAGCGCGATCAGCTTCTTGCGCCCGTCGGCGCGCACCCCCATCAGCACCAACAGGCACAGCTTGGACTCCTCCAGGCGCACATTGACGTGGATGCCATCAGCCCAGACATACACATAGTCCACACCCGAGAGGTCGCGTGCCGAAAACGCCTTCTGCTCGGCCTGCCAGGTCTGGGTCAGCTTGGTGATGGTCGCCGCCGACAGCCCCTTGGCCGAGCCCAGAAACTGCCCCAGCGCCGGCCCGAAATCCTGCGACGACAGACCGTGCAGGTACAACAGCGGCAGCACCTGCTCCACCCGCGGGGTCTTGCGCACCCACGGCGGCAGGATCGCCGAACAAAACCGCAGCCGCTCACCGGTTTCTGAGTCAACCCGGCGGTCGTTGACCCGCGGGGCGTGCACCTCGATCGCGCCCGCGGCCGTGGTCACCTCACGCGGCTCGTGATAGCCATTGCGCACCACCAGCCGATGCCCGTTCTCGTCGCGCTCATCAGCGAACTGGGCGCGATAGGCGGCCACCTCCGCCCGCACCGCCGCGGCCAGCGTCTGCTGAGCACCCTCGCGCACGATCTCATCGATCACCGATGAAACCGGGCCCGCCAACGCGACCGGCGCAGCCGAACTCTCACGATCGCCGGCCTCAGGGACTACATTGAGCATTGGGTCGTACCTCAACGACCGTTTGCAGCCGTTCGCAGAAGGCGAGCGCGGTGGTGATCAGCTCCGTCAGCTCGGTTGCGCGGGTGCGGCGTGCCCCGGTGAGTTCGGTGGACGCGACAACAGCGTGATAGCGGGCGTCGACCAGGCGCTTGCAGCAACAGGCCAGGCTAGCCAGCGGGCGGCAGGCGCATCTGGTGGGGTCACCGTCGGTGTCGGCGTGGGCACAGAACAGGGGCTCGCGGGGTGTGGGCATGAGAGGAACCTTTCGGTGGTTGCACCGAGTCAGTTCACATTTAGTTCACGCAGCCCAGATTTTGTGGATGAAACCGCAGGTCAATCGTGGTGCGCGATACTGGGATTGAACCAGTGACCTCTTCCGTGTCAGGGAAGCGCTCTCCCGCTGAGCTAATCGCGCTGGGGGTTGAACCTGGAGGTGGAGACGGGAATCGAACCCGTGTGCACGGCTTTGCAGGCCGTTGCCTCACCACTCGGCCACTCCACCGCTGGGATTTGATGCCACTAGCACCTTCGAGCGGATGACGGGATTCGAACCCGCGACCCTCACCTTGGCAAGGTGATGCGCTACCAACTGCGCTACATCCGCGCGCAACGAACGAGATCGTCGCCCGGTGCGAAGCACGACGATAGTCGAGGTGAGCGGGCCCACACAAATCTCTTGGTACGTTGCGGCTCTAGGCTATCGCAGCCCCTATGTGAAGCGCACGTAGACTGCTGCTGACGATGTCTTGCACGTGCTAATCTTCGACCTCGTTCGTCTCCTCGGCGCCGGTCCCGTGGCTCAGTGGGAGAGCGTCCGCTTCACACGCGGAAGGTCGCTGGTTCGATCCCAGCCGGGACCACTAGGTCAGGGAGCATTATTCGTTGGCGGCAGGCGACAGTGGCTGCTCGAACCTCGTGAGCGAGATCGTAGTGGTAAGCAGTGAATGCTGGGTGCCCACGAGCTCCGTCGTGGGGGCGTGGTGAATTCAGCGCGACGGCCATGACGACACTTTTCCCCGCCCTCATCAACATTTACGGCCTCAAACGCCTCCTAACGGGCTTGTTCATGACTTCTGCCCCGAGGTTTAGCGGTCAAGTTCGGAGAGATCGCGGCGAAACCGGCGCGCCAACTCATGACCTCCGCTGGGAGCCCCGTTTCGTTTCCCCGCCCGATCAGTTCTGATGACCAGGTGGCGCAATTGTCAGCCGGCCAGGAAAACCAGCAATGCACGGTCGAGCCTGACCATGTTTTTGGCCGATAACCGACCAACCTGCCGCGTCAGGCTGGTGCGGGGGATGTTGTCACCTTGTCGACCGTCAGGCGACTGGTCTCGGTCAGCCCGGTGGTGTTGGACGCTGGGGCCGGGATTCGCATCAGGGATGCCTGGACATCACGCGTGGTAAACGGCACAACGGTAACCGAGGCCGTCGAATCGAACCGGTCATTCTGGATGACCGCGACCGGCGTGGCTTGCCGGTGTAGGCACCACGCGCCGCCGCGGTGTGGATGTCGCCGCGCCGCACGTCAGGTGGCGTCGTCCCAGTCGACCGATACCGCATCGACGAAGGCTTGATCGTCGTCCTCGTATTCGCGGGCCGCGACGAGCGCCGACGGACGGTGTGCTTCGCCGACAAATTCGGGTGCGTTCACATCGGGAACCCAGATCTGTATCGGCCGCAGACCTCGTTGCCGCAGCCGCTCCCGATATCGTCGCACGCGATCTCGGGCAGCCGCTTTGTCGAGACTACGAACAGGGCAGATCAACAGGAACCCATAGGGCCGAACAGGGCCGAGCTTTTTGACCAAGCGCTCCACACAGGCTAATGCGGCCACTCGGCAAGTCTCTAACCAGTACAAATGCGATCCGCTGGTGCCTAGCCGCCGTACACGCGGAAAATCCGATCCCAGCCGGGATCTCACGTATCGGCGCAGCACCGAGCGTGGCACACGCTATCTGGTCTTGGCGGTGGCCAGCAGCTCGGCGATCAGGGCTTGGACGCGGTCTGCGATGTCGTCGCGGATCATGCGCACAACGTCGAGGGGCTGGCCGGCGGGATCGGGTAGTTTCCAGTTGCGGTAGGAGACACCCGGGAAGTAAGGGCAGGCATCGCCGCAGCCCATCGTGATGACGACGTCGCTGGACTGGACCTGCCCGCCGGTGAGCAATGTGGGGGCATTGGCGGTGATATCGATGCCCATTTCGGCCATCGCGGCCACAGCCGTCGGATTGACCTGACCGGCGGGCTCGGTTCCGGCCGAACGGACTTCGATGCGGTCACCGGCCAAGTGGGTCAATAGCCCGGCGGCCATCTGGGAACGTCCGGCGTTGTGCACACAGACGAATAGGACGCTGGGTTTGTCGGCATCGTGGGTCGCGTTGGGACCGGCGAGGCGGTTGCGCAGCGCCAGGGACACATAGACCAACCCCACCAGGACGGGTACCTCGATCAGGGGCCCGACGACTCCGGCCAGGGCTTGCCCGGAGGTGGCGCCGTAGGTGGCGATGGCCACCGCGATGGCCAGCTCGAAGTTGTTGCTCGCGGCGGTGAACGCCAGCGTGGTGGTGCGCCGATACCCTAGCCGCAGCGCCGCCCCCAGTAGGTAGCCGCCTACCCACATGATGGCGAAGTAGGCCAGCAGCGGCAGCGCAATGCGTGCGACGTCCAGCGGTCGGCCGGTGATCTGATCTCCTTGCAGCGCAAAGAGAATCACGATCGTGAACAGCAAACCGTAGAGCGCCCACGGTCCCACCTTGGGCAGGAAGCGGGATTCATACCAGTTGCGGCCCTTGGTCTTTTCGCCGATCCGCCGCGACAGGTAGCCGGCCAGCAGCGGGATGCCGAGGAAGATCAGCACCGACTTGGCGATCTGCCACGGGGATGTGGCGATGGTGGTCTGCTCGAGGCCCAGCCAACCCGGTAGCACCGACAGGTAGAACCAGCCGAGCGCGGCGAACATGGCCACCTGAAAGATCGAGTTCAACGCGACGAGCACGGCGGCGGCTTCGCGATCCCCGCAGGCCAGGTCGTTCCAGATGATCACCATGGCGATGCAGCGAGCCAGGCCCACGATGATCAGCCCGGTGCGGTACTCGGGCAGATCCGCCAGTAGCAGCCAAGCCAGCGCGAACATCAACGCCGGGCCCAGTACCCAGTTCAGCAGCAGCGAGCCGAGTAGCAGCTTGCGGTCACCGGTGACGGTGTCGAGGCGGTCGTAGCGCACCTTGGCCAGCACCGGATACATCATGATCAGCAGGCCTAGCGCGATCGGCAGCGAAATCCCGTCGAGCTGAACCCCTTCTAGGGCGGTGTGCAGGCCGGGAATCCACCGGCCCAGTAGTAGCCCGGCGGCCATTGCCGACCCGATCCACACCGGCAAGAAGCGGTCCAGCGTCGAGAGTTTGCCCACCACCGCCGGGGCCGCGGTGCGGGTGACCGTCTCCGTCATGCCGGTGCCCCCAGGGCGGGTGCGGCATCGGCATGCACGCTGAGCAGGTTCGACAACACGGTCAGCGCCTCGGGGACCACGGCGTAGTACACCCACGAGGCCCGACGCCGCGAGGTCAGCAAACCCGCGTCGCGCAGCACCTTGAGATGATGCGAAATCGTGGGCTGGCTCACCTCGACTCCCGCGGAAATGTCGCAGACGCAGGCCTCGCCGCCGGCGCGACTGGCAACCGAGCTCAGCAGCTGCAATCGCACCGGATCGGCCAGGGCTTTGAACCGGGCCGCCATTTCGGCCGCGGCCGGAGGATTCAGCGGTTCGCGCACCAGCGGCGCGACTACGCAGCTCGCCACCTCTGGTAACGGATGCAGATTCGACATACATCAATATTGACAAATATCGAATCAGGTCCGCAAGCGGCCACGCGGTGAACGGCGCTACGCGGGTTAGGGGGCATTGAGTGGCCTGGGGTGGGCTCCGCGGCTTGGAGACGCACCCCGGGGTCAGGCCTACAGTTAGCCGCTTGCGCCAACGGCGACTTGGCCGTCGCAGCACATGCTTGCTTCGCCGTCGCTGGTGTCGTTGTGCCGAGGACCGCTGCCGAAGGTCTCGGAGTCGGCCAGCACGGTATAAACCTCCCAGCGTTCCCCACCCGGGCCGGTCACCCACACCTTGTCCTGGGTGGCAAAGCAACACGTGGTGCCGATCTCCTTCTCGGTGACCAGTCCGGCTTCGGTCAACCGGGCGATTTCGGCATGCACGGTGTTGCTCGAGCCGACTTCCACACCGAGATGGTTGAGGGTACCGCCGGTGCCGGGGTTCTCCAGCAGCACCAACTTAAGCGGCGGATCGGCGATCGCGAAGTTGGCGTATCCGGGCTTGCGTTTGGCGGGCTCGGCGTTGAACAGCCTGGAGTAGAACGTGATTGCGGCCTCCAGGTCGTCGACGTTGAGGGCTAGCTGAACGCGGGACATTGGTAGACACCTCCCAGTTGTTTGACTTATATCAAAATAGCGCCGAACCCAGTGTGCAACATCTCTTTGATATATGTCAAGGTATCTGGCAGGGTGGGCCTATGCCCAAGTCGCTGCCCGTGATTGACATCTCCGCTCCCGTGTGCTGCGCCCCGGTGGCGGCGGGGCCGATGAGCGACGGCGACGCCTTGGCGGTGGCGCTGCGGCTGAAGGCCCTGGCAGACCCGGCACGAGTCAAGATCATGTCCTACCTGTTCAGCTCGCCGGCCGGCGAGCAGGTCAGCGGCCAACTAGCGGCGGCGCTCAGCCTCAGCGATGGCACCGTCAGCCACCACTTGGCCCAGCTGCGCAAGGCCGGCCTGGTCATTTCCGATCGCCGGGGCATGCACGTCTTCCATCGGGTACATCCTGAAGCCCTGCAAGCGCTGTGTACCGTGCTCAACCCGAACTGCTGCGCCTGATCCGGGAACCATAGTTGTAGCCAACACCGGTGTCTGGCTGAGCGCGGGTGACGGGAAGCATTTGGGGTGCGCGATTGGTTGGGGGGCGGCAGGGCAGCGGATCTCGTAGGCTCGCAACCATGGTGGTGCGGTCAATCCTGCTATTCGTCCTGGCGGCGGTTGCGGAGATCGGTGGCGCGTGGCTGGTATGGCAGGGCGTCCGCGAGCAACGGGGTTGGCTTTGGGCGGGACTCGGAGTTATTGCGCTTGGGGTCTATGGGTTCTTCGCCACATTGCAGCCGGACGCCCATTTCGGTCGGGTCTTGGCCGCCTACGGTGGTGTGTTTGTCGCCGGTTCGCTCGCCTGGGGCATGGCCCTGGACGGGTTCCGGCCCGACCGGTGGGATGTCATCGGTGCCCTTGGCTGCATGGCCGGGGTAGCCGTGATCATGTACGCCCCTCGCGGCCACTGACTGCTGCGGCGCGCCCGACTTGATCGCGACCTGCATCGTGGATGTCCGAAGTGGATTACCTTGCAAGGCAAGCGATACCGCATGCGCGCCTGACGCGAACATCGTCGCGCGGCGGTGCGATCGGCCCTAGCGGTGGGGCCACCGGCGGTCGGCTCGGTGCTCTTACGGCCGGGATCAGCAACGGGCTGGACCGGCCGTGCCCTTGCCGAGCGCAGTATCGACGGTCGGGTAGATGGGCAGCACTCGGCTCAGCCCACCCGCTTCGGCGATCCGGGCGACGATCGGCTGGTGGCTCACCAGACGCAGGTCGATGCCGCGGCACCGACATCGTTGTGCCTCGTCGGCCAGTGCGGCGAAAGCGCAGCAGCCCATGAAATCGAGCCCGGTGACGTCGACGATGAGCGGTCCGGGCGCCGTGACGCCGGCGGCGGCCTCGGTGACCAATTGACGCCAGAGATGCTCGTTGCGGCCATCGATCTCGCCGCCCGCGTGGATCAACAACGCTGCCCCGCTGCCGTCAGTGGTTGCCCGCAGCGTGCTGTGTGGGTCGCCTAGCTCGTGGACGAGCCGTGGGCTGAGCGGGTGGGGACTAGAGCGTGGTTCTGTAGTGATCAGGCCCATGATGCGCTCCTAATCGACGGCGTACAGCCACCGCGGCGGATGCCCCGCACTGTCCGAAGACAAGCTTGTCAAGTAATTTCAGATCTCATTTTTATGACATGACTGGAGATCTGTCTAGATTGCAGCTCCTGTGAGCGTGGGTACCGGATTCAAGCCGGTCGGTCACGCCGCGGTGGTACCGGCTTTGCGGCAGTGCTCGGCCTCGAGTTCGGCGATCGCACGCGAAGTGCGTTCGCGCAGCAAGATCGCGGCCGTAATGCCGGCGATGACCGCGATGACCAGCGCGATCCAGGAGAACCGTTCCAACCAGTGCTGGGCGGCCATCCCGGCGAAGTAGACCAGTGCAGTGGTGCCGCCGGCCCAGCAGATGCCGCCTGTGACGTTGGCGGCCAGGAAGCGCGGGTAGGGCATCTTCAGGGCGCCAGCGAGCGGTCCGGCGAATATCCGCAGCAGCGCGATGAAGCGACCGAGGAACACGGCTCGGACTCCCCATCGGTTGAACAACCGTTCAGCAAGCGCGACATGACCGGGGCCGAAGTGTTTTGGGAACCTCCGGCCCAGCCGGTCGAATAGCGGTAAGCCGAAGCGGCGGCCGATCGAGTAGCCGATCGAATCGCCGACCACGGCGCCGATCACCGCAGCGCCGCCGACGCCGATCGGGTTGACGGCCAGCTCGGGGTGCGACGACAACACCGCGGCACTGACCAGCACGATCTCGCCGGGAAGGGGGATGCCCAGGCTCTCGATCCCTACCACCGCGCCGACCACCAGGTAGACCATGAGCGGCGGGATCGACTGCAGCAGGGCCTCCACATCCATGGGTAAAGAATGCCTGACCGGTGCCGGGTGCGTCCCGCCATGTACTTCTCAACTCCGATTCCGCCGCGTCGGGTGCAATGTTCCGCACGACCCGCGCGGCCGACGATTCGACCCGAACCCAAGCGCGCGGTGACGGGTCGCCCCAGCGTTTGCCAGGAGTGAAAGTTCCAGTTGCGCACGACTTTTGGCTCCATTTCAAGATAGGAAGCGTTTGCGTAACCGGTTGAAAGCCATGGGGTACGGGCAGGCTTGATAGCTCTCATGCAGCTCCCTGGCCAGCTCGTGGACCGGGGTCGCGGTGGTATCCAGCTCGAAGTCGTACTCGGCGTCGGCGTGGGCAGCGCGCGCACTGCCGCGGTTCCACCCGGGGTGGCGATCGCCGCGTTCTAATTCCCGGCGGGCACCCTCCTCGTCGGATACGTGGACCCCGACCATCCAGACTCGGCAGCCCTCAAAAACCCGCAGAGCGTCTACCAGCCACTCACGTGTCCAGATCACGTCGTCGGCGATGACGTTCATTCCGTTGTCCAGGTATGCCCTGATGGCGCGGTAGCGGGAATGCATGGCCAGGTCCAAGATGGGGCCCGGGTGCACGGTGAACCACTCCAGCCCGTCGGCCTCGACCGCGCTGTCCCATGTGTAGTACTCGGGCCGCACCCGCGCAAGGTCAAGCTGCTCTGGCGGCAGCGCAAACCAGAACAGATCTATCCCAATGTGCATCCAACACTCGGCGGCAAGATCCTGAAACGCCAAGGCGAGCGACGTCTTTCCCGCGCTGGATCCGCCGTTGAGGAGGATGAGTTTGCCCTCTGGCATACCCGCCATAGCCGCAAGACGATATCGCATCCGCCGGGCCCGGGTCGGGTTTATCACTCAGCGCCGGTACGGTGTGCGGCTGCTGTGGTCCACCGCGCTGCATCGGCGTTTGCTAACTGCGCAGTTCTGCACACCCACACCGGTAACAGTTTGGCCCATGCGGCGGTCGAATCCGGTCGCTAACCAAGGGCTCTGGCGGTCGTAGCGAAGAGTACGCGCCGGCGGCCAAATGGCCTCCGCCGTCTGCGAGGCGGGATAGGATTTGTTGCTGCCGAGTGCTCGATGATCCGCGGCGACCATGCGGGTTGTCCGGTCCAGGAGGTCGCAGATGTCATTTGTGATTGCGGTGCCGGAAGCATTGACGATGGCGGCTTGGGATCTGGCCAACATCGGGTCGACGATCAACGCGGCGAATGCGGCGGCGGCATTGCCGACCACGGGGGTGGTGGCGGCTGCCGCGGATGAGGTTTCGGCGGCGGTTGCGGCCTTGTTCGGGTCGTACGCGCAGAGCTATCAGGCTTTTGGTGCGCAGCTGTCGGCGTTTCACGCCCAGTTCGTGCAGTCCCTTACGAACGGCGCGCGCTCATATGTAGTTGCCGAGGCCACCAGTGCTGCGCCGTTGCAGGATTTGTTGGGCGTGGTAAATGCCCCCGCCCAGGCGTTGTTGGGGCGCCCGTTGATCGGCAATGGCGCTAACGGGGCCGACGGGACGGGGGCTCCCGGTGGGCCGGGCGGGCTGTTGCTTGGCAACGGCGGGAATGGCGGATCGGGTGCGCCGGGTCAGCCAGGTGGTGCTGGCGGGGATGCGGGGTTGATCGGTAACGGCGGGACTGGCGGTAAAGGTGGGGACGGGCTGGTCGGGTCCGGTGCTGCCGGGGGTGTCGGTGGTCGCGGTGGGTGGTTGCTGGGTAATGGCGGGACCGGTGGGGCTGGTGGGGCTGCAGGGGCCACTTTGGTCGGCGGTACTGGCGGTGTCGGTGGGGCGACGGGGTTGATCGGCAGCGGGGGCTTCGGCGGTGCTGGCGGGGCCGCGGCGGGGGTGGGCACCACCGGCGGCGTGGGCGGGAGCGGTGGCGTCGGCGGCGTGTTCGGCAATGGTGGATTCGGCGGGGCCGGTGGCCTTGGCGCCGCCGGCGGCGTCGGAGGGGCGGCCAGCTACTTCGGCACCGGGGGCGGTGGCGGCGTTGGTGGGGACGGTGCGCCCGGTGGTGACGGCGGTGCGGGTCCGCTATTGATCGGCAATGGCGGTGTTGGGGGTCTGGGTGGGGCCGGGGCGGCCGGTGGTAATGGCGGTGCCGGCGGGATGTTGTTGGGCGATGGCGGTGCCGGCGGACAGGGTGGGCCGGCCGTGGCGGGTGTCCTGGGCGGGATGCCCGGCGCGGGCGGCAACGGCGGTAATGCCAACTGGTTCGGGTCCGGTGGTGCCGGCGGCCAGGGTGGCACCGGTCTGGCCGGGACAAACGGGGTCAACCCCGGCTCGATTGCGAACCCCAACACCGGTGCGAACGGTACCGACAACAGCGGCAACGGGAATCAAACTGGCGGGAACGGGGGTCCCGGCCCCGCCGGTGGCGTCGGCGAGGCTGGCGGCGTCGGCGGGCAGGGCGGGCTGGGGGAGTCGCTCGACGGCAACGACGGCACCGGCGGTAAGGGTGGAGCCGGGGGTACTGCAGGTACCGATGGCGGTGCCGGCGGCGCTGGCGGCGCTGGCGGCATAGGTGAGACCGACGGCAGCGCCGGCGGCGTGGCTACCGGGGGTGAGGGGGGTGACGGTGCCACCGGAGGGGTCGACGGTGGCGTGGGTGGTGCTGGCGGCAAGGGGGGGCAGGGGCACAACACGGGTGTAGGTGACGCTTTCGGCGGTGACGGCGGAATCGGCGGTGACGGTAACGGGGCACTAGGCGCGGCGGGCGGTAACGGCGGCACCGGTGGTGCCGGTGGAAACGGTGGACGTGGCGGGATGTTAATCGGCAACGGCGGCGCCGGTGGGGCCGGCGGGACGGGCGGCACCGGTGGTGGTGGCGCCGCCGGCTTCGCGGGCGGTGTCGGCGGCGCGGGCGGAGAGGGTCTCACCGACGGTGCGGGTACCGCGGAAGGCGGCACCGGCGGTCTGGGGGGCCTCGGCGGTGTCGGCGGTACCGGCGGCATGGGTGGCAGCGGCGGTGTCGGCGGCAACGGCGGGGCGGCTGGGTCGCTCATCGGGCTTGGTGGTGGCGGGGGTGCCGGCGGTGTCGGCGGCACCGGTGGCATCGGCGGCATCGGTGGTGCCGGCGGCAACGGTGGCGCCGGCGGCGCGGGTACCACCACCGGCGGGGGAGCGACAATTGGCGGTGGCGGCGGTACAGGCGGCGTGGGGGGCGCTGGTGGCACTGGCGGTACCGGCGGCGCCGGCGGGACCACCGGCGGCAGCGGCGGAGCCGGCGGGCTGATCGGGTGGGCAGGAGCTGCCGGCGGCACCGGCGCAGGCGGCACGGGTGGGCAAGGTGGCCTCGGCGGCCAGGGCGGCAACGGCGGCAACGGCGGGACCGGCGCGACCGGCGGTCAGGGCGGCGATTTCGCGCTGGGCGGCAACGGGGGCGCCGGCGGCGCGGGTGGGTCACCGGGTGGCAGCTCCGGCATCCAGGGCAATATGGGCCCGCCCGGCACCCAGGGCGCCAACGGATAGTTGTTGCCGTTAGGCGCGAACATCACGCTCGCCGAACTGCCCGAACCCGAACTGCGGCAACTGTTTCCGCACGAGGAGCTGCAGATCCCGGTATCCTGCGGGGGCCTCGGCGCTGGTGCCGGCGGCC
The DNA here is from genome assembly GCF_000253375.1 of Mycobacterium canetti CIPT 140010059. Lineage (NCBI taxonomy): Bacteria > Bacillati > Actinomycetota > Actinomycetes > Mycobacteriales > Mycobacteriaceae > Mycobacterium > Mycobacterium canetti. Next base: position 3,031,215 of record NC_015848.1, on the reverse strand, counting down.
GCATGGACATGCGGGCCGTCGGACTCGTGCCGGTACGCCGAGCGTCGCGCTACCGCACAGGCTTCTTTGTGCTGATTCACAGCTACCTCACATTAATGGGCCGCGGCGCGAGGTTACGGTTGTCTCGTTGATCCCGAATACGGAATAGAGCAACGAAGTGAATGCCTACGACGTATTAAAGCGCCACCACACCGTGCTTAAAGGACTGGGCCGCAAAGTCGGCGAGGCGCCGGTGAATAGCGAAGAGCGCCATGTCCTTTTCGACGAGATGCTCATCGAGCTGGACATTCACTTCCGCATCGAGGATGACCTGTACTATCCTGCCCTTTCCGCGGCCGGCAAACCAATCACGGGTACCCACGCCGAGCACCGTCAGGTGGTTGATCAGCTCGCGACGCTGCTGCGCACTCCGCAGCGCGCGCCCGGGTATGAAGAAGAGTGGAACGTGTTCCGGACCGTGTTGGAGGCGCACGCCGACGTAGAGGAACGCGACATGATCCCCGCTCCTACACCGGTGCACATCACCGATGCCGAGCTCGAGGAGCTCGGTGACAAGATGGCAGCTCGCATTGAGCAGTTGCGCGGCTCACCTCTGTACACACTCCGTACCAAGGGCAAAGCAGACCTCCTGAAGGCCATCTAGCGGTTGTCAGCGCTAGGCGGGCCCGGGTTCGGGCGAAAAGAATTCTGGCCTACTCCACGACCGATTGTGGTGATTGGATAGATACCGCGTTCAGCTAGCGGGGCAGATCGGCGGGCGTAAGCGCAAATCCGACAGGGAGGCCGCGATGACAGACAACGAGCACGTTGGAAAAACCTGCCAAATTGATGTGCTGATTGAGGAACACGACGAGCGCACCCGGGCGAAGGCGCGGCTGTCCTGGGCAGGCAGGCAGATGGTGGGTGTTGGTTTGGCGCGACTCGATCCGGCCGATGAGCCGGTGGCCCAGATCGGCGACGAACTTGCGATCGCCCGGGCCTTGTCGGATTTGGCGAATCAGCTATTCGCTTTGACGTCGTCGGATATCGAAGCCAGTACCCATCAGCCGGTCACGGGTCTGCACCACTGAAGAAGGCGGTCGCGACGGCTGGAATGTTCGCCGTTGATTCATCCTTTGACACAGCCCAAGGGAACAAGGCGAGCCACTTTGCGCGCGAGGCCACTCTGATGGCTGGCTTCGATGACCTCGTCGACGTCTTTGTAGGCCTCCGGCTTTTCCTCGGCGATACCCCTACGAGAGGTACCGCGGACGATGATGCCACGTTTTGCGAGGCTGGCGCGTATCGCTTCACCGCTGGTGTGGCGGGCGGCCTGGTGACGGCTCAGTACCCGCCCAGCACCATGCGCGGTGGAAAAGAACGCCGGGTTGCCGGTGACCCCGGCAAGCACATATGACGCCGTACCCATCGTCCCGGGTATCAGCACGGGTTGGCCGACCGCTGCCAGTTCGGCCGGCAGCTCGTGATGGTGCGGCGGCAGCGAGCGGGTGGCGCCCTTGCGGTGCACGCACACCGAGCGCAGCTGACCGTCGATCGGATGCGACTCGATCTTGGCCAGGTTGTGCGACACGTCGTAGAGCAGGTCCAGAGGTGTTCCGGTTGCATCAGCGAACACACGACGCGTCGCCTCGGTCAGCAGTTGGCGGTTGGCGCGTCCGTAGTTGGCCGCCGCCGCCATCGCGGCGAGATAGGCCTGCCCATCGGGGGAGTGCACCGGCACACAAGCCAATTGGCGATCGGGCACCGCGATTCCGTATCGGCCCATGGCTTGTTCCATCTGGCGGACGTGATCCGTGCAGATCTGATGGCCCAGGCCCCGTGAGCCGGTGTGGATCATCACGCAGACGGTTCCTTCCGCCAGACCCATCGGCGCGGCCGCAACCGGATCGTAGACGCGGTCCACGGCCTGGACTTCCAGGAAGTGGTTGCCCGAGCCAAGGCTGCCGATCTGCCCAAGCCCGCGTTGGAGGGCCCGGTCACTGATTTTGGCCGCGTCCGCTCCTGTCATCACACCGCCGTCTTCGCACCGCTCGAGGTCTAGCGCGACGCCATGCCCCTGTTCCACCGCAAACCGGGCACCACCGGTGAGCACCTCCTGCAGCGTGTTCCGGTCGGGTAGTCGCCACACACCCGCCGTGCCCACTCCGCGCGGTATCGCGCGATCAAGCCGGTCCATGACCGCCGGCAACCGTGGTTGCAGCTCCTCGCGGTCCAGCCCTTCGCCGACCAAGAGTCTTACGCCGCACGAAATATCGAAGCCGACACCGCCTGGGGAAACGACTCCATCATTGTCGACGTCGGTTGCGGCCACGCCGCCGATTGGGAAACCATATCCCCAGTGCACATCGGGCATCGCATACGAGGCCCGGACAATCCCCGGCAGCGTAGCCACGTTGACCACTTGCATCAGGGCCATGTCGCCTTCGTCACGAGGCAGCAACGACCTGGACGCGAACACGATCCCGGGCACCCGCATCGCGCCCTCTTGTTCGATCCGGAACCGGTATGGGGTCTCCTCGACGATTTTCATGAATCAGGTCTCAATTCACACATCGAGCGTTACCGCACATCGCCAGCCGTGGCGACCCTGCGAGAACCGAAGTTCGTTGAGTGACACCGCCTTCGGCACGGCACCCACCTGAACTAGCGTACTCGCATCGGTCGTTGCGAATGTGACGTCGACACCCCCGTCAACGTCGCGCAGCCTGAGATCGACAGGCGTTTCACCGACGGTGTCCAGCAAATAAATGACCTCCTCGAGCACCGCGACCAGTAGATCGTCGTCGTGATCCGCGGTCAGCCGGCGCAGCCGGGTATGGACCGCGTGCGCGGATTCCAGGTCGAGGAAGCTCTCGACGGTACCCAGCACCGCCTGCCGGATACAGCCGTCACGGGTCGGTGCCCAGGCTTCGATTCGCAAGTCCGCCGTATGCGGCACGGACCGATGCCCTGAACTGGTGCCCGGTTTGCCCGCCTGAACGCAACGCGCCAAGGCGCGCAGGGGATTTGTCGCTCGTAGGCGGGCGCAAGGAACATCCAACCCGCGGGGCCGCGGCGGATTGATGTGATCGTCGCGATGCAGCATCCTAGGATCTATGGCTGCCGAGTCGGTTGGTGGCGGCATAACGCAGCAATGCGCCCACCCCATCTAGTGGCGCGATCCGGTTGTCGTCACGGACCAATGCGGCACCTACCGCGATCGCGGCGAATGGCAACGCCTCATCGGCCCTTGCCACGCGATCTACCGGTTCGCCGAGTTCGGACAACATGTCGGCATCCCGCGCGACCGTAGTACGCGCTTTACCGGTGACCACGGTGGCCTCGCCTAGCTCTCCGACGATCAGCGTGTCGACGTCGCCGTCACGCAGAGCCGCACACACCTCCGCCAACCCTTGGGCTGCCAGCCCCGATCCGCGTCCGATCTCCGCCTCAAATTGTTGTGCGACATTGGTGATTTCGGCGTACCGCCGCCGGGTGAACTCCGCGGATGTCAGGTCCCAGATCTCTTCCTCGTCTAAGGCGCTTTTGCGCGGTCCGGCATGCAGCTGCGACACCCGGACCGCCACCCGCTGCGGCAATGTGGAAAGCAGGTCTGTGCGTGACCGCACCTCGCCGGACACGAACACCACCTCGGGGTCGGCAGCGTCTACCAGTCGGGTGAGATGGTCGGCGACCGCGCGGCAGTTCATTCGGATGGCTTCTTCGGTGGTGTGCTGGAAGTCGCCGTAGCCGTTCCAGCCGGCGGTGACCGGCTTGTGCACCGGGTAGCCGACCCCATCGATTTTCGTGGAACTGATGGTGGCCCCCTGATACAGCTTGACGTCGGCGCCGGTGTGATCAACCGCGGCAAATACATACGTCGGTCGCCGCATCTCAAGGTCTATCAATGGCACGACGTACGGATAATCCGACAGCCGAATCACCGTAGCCGGTGGTGGGCCGATCAGATGCTCGTTGACCAGTACTTGCTCGCGGGTCGCGATCAGCGCGCGGCCACGCTGGCCGACGGCCGGTCGAGAATCCCGCACCGCCTCTTCGAGGCTGTCGATGAGCTCCTGCTTCGCGTCGCGGCTTTCGAGATGCTTCCGGACATCGCGCCACGTCGCTTCCCGGCGCTCGACGGCATCAAGAGTGTCGTGCGAGTCGTCGAAATACACCGAGGCGAACGGACCTTCTGCGGCTACCAGCCACCGGAGACGTTCTGATCGCATGTTGTTCTCTCCGCTGTTTTGTGCTGATACGTCACCGTTTATGCAGATGCCCGCCAATGCATGCTTGGTGGATCAACCGGTGATCTCTTCGCTGTCGAGACTGACCAGTACGACGCGGAAGGGTATGTGCCCACGGGTTTCATGACTCAAACCCACTGTTGCCCATAAGGATCCTGGTAGAGCAGTACATGTAGCTTGCTGCAATGCTATCAGGGTGTGGCATGGCCATGTCTTCTATGCGTCGTGGCACCTTCGATCGTTGTGCGGTCCAGCGGGAAGGCATAGGGACCAAAGTCATCCACCGGATCGGCAATCGTCCCTTCGGGACGACACCGTTAGGTGGTGCTTAGACCGCAACGGCAATCTCAACGGACAGGTGCTCACCGATTGCGTACGCAGCGGGCCAGTCGCCGATCCGCACCGCACGCGCAAGCTCATCGGCCAACGGGCTTTGGGCGCCCAACTCCGACAACCAGCCGGACACGGTGCTAGTGATCTCGTCACCAGGCACCCGTGCTGTGCGCCCGTCGTGCAAGCGATCGGTCACCTGATAGATGGTGGCGGCTTGCACCTTGCGCGGGTGCCATATCGCTAGATTCATCATCGCCTCCTGGTGCACCCCCCACCTGCCGATCCGACCACATCGGCCGGCCCATGCGTAGGGGCCAACAGCCCGAATACCGGAGTGCCTCGGTCGTTGCGTGGACATGCCGAAGTCCGTGTCCACTGGGGTCTTTCGTCACTTCACTGGCCCACAAAGCCCCGGGGACCGTCGATGTGCCCGGTCGCGCCGCGTCCACCTCGGTCATCGACCCCACGACGAGGACGCCATCGGCCGCGACCAAGCCCCGTGAAACTCAGACGGCGTGCTGGCCGGGCTGCGGCACCTGATCACCTCAGGGCACTTGGGCCACCACAACGGGCCGCCGGTCTCGACAGTGGCCACCACCACACAGGTGACTTCCGGCGGGACGTAAGTCCCTAACGTGTCGTTCCGCACGCGGTTAGCTTTGCTGCCATGGCAAGTTCTGTGAGCGACGGCACCCACGAACGCTCGGCTTTTCGCCTGAGTCCACCGGTCTTGAGCGGCGCCATGGGACCGTTCATGCACACCGGTCTGTACGTCGCTCAATCGTGGCGCGACTATCTGGGTCAACAGCCCGATAAACTGCCGATCGCGCGGCCCACTATTGCCTTAGCGGCGCAAGCCTTTCGAGACGAAATCGTCCTGCTGGGCCTCAAGGCACGACGTCCGGTCAGCAATCATCGAGTGTTCGAGCGCATCAGCCAAGAAGTGGCCGCTGGACTGGAGTTCTATGGGAATCGCGGATGGCTGGAGAAGCCTAGCGGATTTTTTGCCCAGCCCCCACCGCTCACCGAGGTCGCGGTCCGAAAGGTCAAGGACCGCAGACGCTCCTTTTATCGCATCTTCTTCGACAGTGGGTTTACGCCGCATCCGGGTGAACCGGGCAGCCAACGGTGGCTCTCATACACTGCGAACAATCGCGAGTACGCCCTGTTACTGCGGCACCCAGAGCCGCGTCCCTGGCTGGTTTGTGTACACGGCACCGAGATGGGCAGGGCCCCGTTGGATCTCGCGGTGTTCCGCGCCTGGAAGCTGCATGACGAACTCGGCCTAAACATTGTCATGCCGGTTCTTCCGATGCATGGTCCCCGCGGGCAAGGTCTGCCGAAGGGCGCCGTTTTTCCCGGAGAAGATGTTCTCGACGATGTGCATGGGACGGCTCAAGCGGTGTGGGATATCCGGCGGCTGTTGTCCTGGATACGATCGCAGGAGGAGGAGTCGCTGATCGGGTTGAACGGTCTCTCGCTGGGCGGCTACATCGCGTCATTGGTCGCCAGCCTCGAAGAAGGTCTCGCCTGCGCGATTCTCGGTGTCCCAGTGGCTGATCTGATCGAGTTGTTGGGCCGCCACTGCGGTCTTCGGCACGAAGACCCCCGCCGCCACACCGTCAAGATGGCCGAACCGATCGGCCGAATGATCTCGCCGCTCTCACTTACGCCGCTGGTGCCCATGCCGGGCCGCTTTATCTACGCGGGCATTGCCGACCGACTCGTGCATCCACGCGAACAGGTGACTCGCCTCTGGGAGCACTGGGGCAAACCCGAAATCGTGTGGTATCCAGGCGGTCACACTGGCTTCTTCCAGTCGCGGCCGGTACGACGGTTTGTCCAGGCTGCGCTGGAGCAGTCGGGCCTGTTGGACGCGCCACGGACACAGCGCGACCGTTCCGCCTAACTCCGCGCCGAGCGTGGGCTGGCTGCGCCGAATGTGCACTGGTGGCGGAGACACACCCAGGCGATGCCGCCCTGGTTGCACGTTCGGCGTGTCAGCTTGTGACGGATGTGGCAACCCGGCTCCGCCAGGACCTACGACCACGGTCGCAAAGCCAACGGATTGGCCCCGTCGCGAGGCTCAGGTGCCTGTCGGCGTCTTCAGCTTCCGTCGAAACGAGCCTTCATGGTTGTCAGTTGTTCCATTGCCGGTTACCCCGATCGGGGCAGAGTCCCGCGGAGTGGTGGGCTTCGACGTTGAGTTCGTCGGTGCCTACTGGCCGCCGCTGATTGCGGCGACCACAGCATTATCGCTATCGGGGTAGAGCAACGCCATAGAGGCCTCGGAGAGGTAGCGGCGCTCGCTGGCCTGCCATTCGTCGTGCATGTCGGCCAGGACGGCGCCCACAAGGCGGATCACGGCTGCAGGATTCGGGAAGATCCCCACGACGCGGGAGCGTCGCTTGATCTCCTTATTGATGCGCTCCAATGGATTGGTCGACCAGATCTTTTGCCAGTGCGCCTTGGGAAATGCGGTGAACGCCAATACTTCTGCCCTGGCGTCGTCCATCAGCGGGCCGATCTTGGGAAACGACGCGGCGAGGCGATCACGGACCTCCTCCCAGGTCGCGTGCACCGCCTCGGCGTCGGGTGCCGAGAAAATCATTCGAAACATGCTGGCGACCATGTCGGCCTTGTCCTTGGGCACGTGGGCGAGCAGATTGCGCGCGAAGTGCACCCGACAGCGCTGATGCCCAGCGCCCTGGAAACAGCGCTTCAACGCCTTCACCAGCCCGGCGTGCTGGTCACTGATCACCAGCCGGACACCACCGAGGCCGCGCCCCTTGAGCGAGGTCAGGAACCCGCGCCAGAAGGTCTCATCCTCGCTGTCGCCGACGTCGAGGCCGAGGATCTCGCGTGACCCGTCGGCGGCGATGCCGCTGGCAACGATGACGGCCATCGACACCACCTGGCCAGTACCGTTGCGCACGTTGAGATAGGTGGCGTCGAGGTAGACGTAGGGGAACTCGATGTGCCCGAGCGTGCGGGTGCGGAACGCGCCGACGATCTCGTCGAGTCCGGCACAGATCCGCGACACCTCGGATTTGGAGATGCCGGTCTCCACACCCATCGCCTCGACCAGGTCGTCGACCGCACGGGTAGAGATACCGTGCACGTAGGCCTCCATCACCACCGCGTACAAGGCCTGATCGATCCGCCGGCGCGGCTCGAGGATCGCCGGGAAGAAAGAGCCCTTGCGCAGCTTAGGGATTCGCAGTTCCACGTCACCGGCCTGCGTGGACAGCACCCGCGATCGGGCACCGTTGCGATCGGTCACCCGAGTGTCGCTGCGTTCATAACGGGCAGCGCCGATCCGTTCAGTGGCTTCGAGCTCGATGAGTTCCTGCAACACCAGACGGACGGCATCACGGATCAAGTCGACGCCATCACCAGTGCGGAACGCGTCGAGCAACTCGGACAGGGCAGACTGTGGCAAGGCCATCGGCGGGATCTCCTTCGGTGCGTGCTTGGCGGTACACACCGACGATCTCGCCGACGGCCCCTACCTCATCGGAGCCACTCCGCAACAACCCCTAAACCCACCACGCTGCGGGACGCTTACCCGATCGGGGCCGATCGGCATCACTATCGGTCCTGCGGCCGCCCATAGCGCTATATCCGGCTGGTGAAATCAATTGACAGCCTTCGACTTTGAGGTGGCCTACGGCGAGGACAAGCCAGGCAAGCCAGCTGCCTCAACGCGCGCCAGTACGGGTCCATCGACCCGCGGCCCACGGGTCAAACGACCCTAGTGTTCGCTACGGCGTGGTCGTACCTTCGGCAGCAGATCAGCAATAGCACCCCGACGCGAGGAGGATCCCGATGACCACCGCACGCGACATCATGAACGCAGGTGTGACCTGTGTTGGCGAACACGAGACGCTAACCGCTGCCGCTCAATACATGCGTGAGCACGACATCGGCGCGTTGCCGATCTGCGGGGACGACGACCGGCTGCACGGCATGCTCACCGACCGCGACATTGTGATCAAAGGCCTGGCTGCGGGCCTAGACCCGAATACCGCCACGGCTGGCGAGTTGGCCCGGGACAGCATCTACTACGTCGATGCGAACGCAAGCATCCAGGAGATGCTCAACGTCATGGAAGAACATCAGGTCCGCCGTGTTCCGGTCATCTCAGAGCACCGCTTGGTCGGAATCGTCACCGAAGCCGACATCGCCCGACACCTGCCCGAGCACGCCATTGTGCAGTTCGTCAAGGCAATCTGCTCGCCCATGGCCCTCGCCAGCTAGCGACCTCGGATCATCCGCCGGCACGAAAGGCTTTATCCGCCAGCATCGGAGGTACCCAATGCGTGATGCGATCCCGCTTGGGCGGATCGCCGGGTTTGCGGTGAACGTCCACTGGAGCGTGTTGGTGATCCTGTGGTTGTTCACCTGGAGTCTGGCGACCATGTTGCCGGGTACCGTCGGAGGCTACCCGGCCGTGGTCTATTGGCTTCTCGGCGCAGGTGGCGCGGTCATGTTGCTGGCGTCGCTGTTGGCTCATGAGCTCGCGCACGCCGTCGTCGCTCGTCGCGCCGGGGTATCCGTTGAGAGCGTGACGTTGTGGCTGTTCGGCGGGGTGACCGCGCTTGGCGGCGAGGCAAAGACGCCCAAAGCCGCTTTCCGGATCGCGTTCGCGGGTCCGGCTACCAGCCTGGCGCTGTCGGCGACATTCGGTGCGTTGGCCATCACGCTCGCCGGCGTGCGGACCCCGGCCATCGTGATCAGCGTTGCTTGGTGGTTGGCTACTGTCAACCTGCTGCTGGGGCTGTTCAATCTGCTGCCTGGCGCGCCGTTGGACGGTGGGCGGTTGGTCCGGGCCTATCTGTGGCGCCGCCACGGCGATAGTGTGCGCGCCGGGATCGGTGCGGCGCGGGCCGGACGGGTGGTTGCGCTGGTCTTGATCGCGTTGGGATTGGCCGAGTTTGTGGCTGGTGGCCTCGTCGGTGGGGTCTGGTTAGCCTTCATTGGCTGGTTTATCTTCGCTGCCGCTCGCGAGGAGGAGACCCGGATTTCGACCCAGCAGCTGTTTGCCGGGGTGCGTGTGGCCGATGCGATGACCGCCCAACCGCATACGGCTCCCGGATGGATCAATGTCGAGGATTTCATCCAGCGTTACGTGCTTGGTGAACGGCACTCGGCATATCCGGTTGCCGATCGGGACGGATCGATCACGGGCCTGGTGGCATTGCGCCAGCTGCGCGATGTTGCGCCCAGCCGGCGCAGCACTACCAGCGTAGGTGACATTGCGCTGCCGCTGCACAGCTTGCCGACCGCCCGACCACAAGAGCCGCTGACCGCGCTCCTAGAGCGGATGGCACCGCTCGGCCCGCGCAGCCGTGCGCTGGTCACCGAAGGGAGCGCGGTGGTCGGCATCGTCACTCCCAGCGATGTCGCGCGGCTGATTGACGTCTACCGGTTGGCCCAGCCGGAACCGACCTTTACCACGAGTCCCCAAGATGCGGACAGGTTTTCCGATGCGGGGTGATCGAGCATCGGGAAATGTCTGGGAGAGGAGAGCCGACGATGAAACCAATCATTGTTGGTATCGATGGTTCGCACGCGGCGATTACGGCCGCATTGTGGGGGGTTGACGAGGCCATCAGCCGAGCGGTGCCGCTGCGACTGGTCTCAGTGATCAAGCCGACACATCCGTCCCCGGACGACTACGACCGCGACCTTGCGCATGCTGAAAGATCGCTTCGGGAAGCGCAGTCCGCTGTTGAGGCCGCGGGCAAGCTCGTCAAGATCGAAACCGACATCCCCCGCGGGCCAGCCGGCCCGGTGCTTGTGGAGGCATCGCGCGGCGCCGAGATGATCTGTGTCGGCTCCGTGGGAATCGGGCGCTACGCCAGCTCGATCTTGGGTTCGACGGCAACCGAGCTGGCCGAAAAGGCGCATTGCCCGGTCGCCGTCATGCGCTCAAAAGTGGACCAGCCAGCGTCCGACATCAACTGGATCGTGGTGCGCATGACCGACGCACCGGATAACGAGGCCGTGCTGGAATACGCTGCCCGGGAAGCGAAGTTGCGGCAAGCGCCCATACTGGCACTCGGCGGGCGACCGGAGGAGCTCCGGGAGATTCCGGACGGCGAATTCGAACGTCGCGTGCAGGATTGGCACCACCGTCATCCCGATGTGCGCGTCTACCCGATCACCACTCACACGGGTATTGCCCGGTTCCTGGCCGACCACGACGAGCGCGTACAGCTGGCAGTGATCGGCGGTGGTGAGGCCGGTCAGCTAGCGCGGCTGGTCGGGCCATCCGGACATCCGGTGTTCCGTCACGCCGAGTGTTCGGTGCTTGTCGTTCGCCGCTGAACCTAAGTCAGCGACTCGCGTGCCACGATGACCGGCGTCCGCGCCAGCTGAGCAACGGTTTCGCCTACCGACCCCACCAGCATTCCGGCGTAGCCGCCGCGGCCCCGGCTGCCGACCACGACCAGCTGGGCTTCCTCGGAGCGTTGGACGAGCTGGCGGGCCGGCTGATCGCGCACCACCACGCGGGTTATGGCTACGTTGGGATACCGCTCCTGCCAACCCGCCAACCGCTCGGCCAGCACCTGCTCGGCCATCGACTGAGTTGCCGGCCAATCGATTCCGGGCCACTCCGACACATCAACGTCGCTCCATGCGTGCAGCGCCACCAGGTCCACGTTTCGCCGCGACGCTTCGTCGAATGCGATTGCGGTCGCCAGCTCGGAGGCCGACGAGCCGTCAACGCCAACTAGCACCGGCGCTTGCTGGGGATGCGGCATCACCGAATCTTCGTCGTGGATGATCACGACCGGACAGTGCGCGTGGCGGAGCAGGCCGGAACTGACCGAACCGAGCAGCCGGCCCGGCCACCGCCCACTTCCGAGACAACCCACGACCATCAGCACTGCGTCTTTGGACATGTCGACCAATGTGGGAACGGCTGCCGCCGGAACGATTTCACTGTGGACCGTGGGGGGACCAGCGCGCAGCGAAGCCTGTTCAACCACCTTGAGTGCGTCGTCGATCAGGCGGCGCCCGTGATCCTGCTGCCATCGCAGCACGCCCGGCGGCAGTGGCACCTCCAGCCAGGTGGCTACTTCCGGCGACACCGCGTGCACGAGCGTCAGAGGGATTTTTCGCAACTCCGCATCCCGAGCTGCCCACCGCACCGCAACCTGTGCGGCCGGTGAATCGTCGATCCCGACGATAATTCCCAGAGATGAATTGCCCGATGACATCGCGGTCCTCCTGTCGTTGGCTGATCGCCCGCTCGGCCGATGTGGCTTGTCCCTACCGCACGACGGTAACGGGGGAGGAGGGTTTTGCTCAGGAGGCGTTTGTCACTAGCCCAACGGGCTTAGGTCCTCAATGGATCACGAATCGACGTGCGGTTTGTGCGCGACAATGGCGACGGCTGTCAAGCGTTCACGATGCCTGCGGAATGTGTGGCGCATCAACAGGACTCGCCGACGCGCGGCACGATGGATGAGCAGGTTTCCGGCGAACCGCAGCGCACCCAGGAGGCCTTCATCAGCGATCACCCGTCGCGGTTGTAACAACGCCATGGAAGCGGTGACAACGTGTTCGACGACCAGTCCATGGCCCGCTAAGAGGTGCGACCATTCCGCAACGGTCAGCGGACGCGCATTGACCTTGAGCGCGCGGGCCAGCGACTGCCGCAGGTCGGTGCGGACCTGCTCTGCGACGTCGTCCGGCACCAGCGCTAGTTCGTGAATCGCGTAGCGGCCACCCGGCCTCAGCACCCGCGCCGCCTCGGCGACGATCGTGTGTTTAGCCGCGTTGCCTTGCATGGTCAGCATCGCCTCGCCGATGACGACATCGGCGCTGGCGTCGGATAATCCGGTATCGGCCGCGTCGGTGACCCGGACGTCGCCGCGGCCGGCGAGAACGTGTCGGACCAGGTTGGCCGCGTTGGGATCGCTCTCCGCCCCCACGTACGACCGCGGGTTGCGGGCCAAGATTTCGGCTGCGGTGCGGCCCAGGCCCGGTGCCAGCTCGAGCACGTCGGCGTCGGTCACCTCGGCGCGGGCCAGCAGTGTCCGGGTGAGTTCGACGCCGCCGGGACGCAGCACCCGCTTGCCCAGCCGGGCCAGCAGCCAGTGCCCCTGCATGTGGTCGTCGTCTCGATCCGACAAGGGCAGAGGCTGCCCGGCATTGCCACGTTTGTTGGCCATAGACCCCACCTCCGCAGGTTTTTACAAGTCCGTTTGTGTAAACTTACTGCATTGCTCAGGCGCAGCCGACGAGCCTTTTGGGGGTGAGTGTCATCATCAGGTCACTGCAAGAGCCGGTGGGGCGCCGTCGTGCGGTGCTGCGGGCATTGTGTGCGTCGCGGGTTCCGATGAGCATCGCCGCGATCGCCGGCAAGTTGGGCGTGCATCCCAACACCGTCCGCTTCCACCTCGATAACCTGGTCGCTGATGGCCAGGTGGAGCGGGTCGAGCCCGGCCGCGGCCGACCGGGGCGCCCGCCGCTGATGTTTCGGGCGGTCCGGCGGACGGATAGCACTGGGACGCGGCGTTACCGGCTGCTTGCCGAGATCCTCGCCAGTGGCCTTGCCGCCGAACGGGATTCGCGGGCCATGGCGTTGTCCGCGGGCCGGGCGTGGGGGCGCCAGCTCGAAGCGCCGCCGGCCGGTGCCGACACCGAGGAGACGATCGACCACTTGGTCGCGGTGCTTGACGACCTTGGCTTCGCTCCCGAGCGCCGGGCATCCAACGGCAGGCAACAGGTCGGTCTGCGGCACTGTCCGTTTCTGGAACTCGCCGAAACTCAAGCCGGTGTCGTCTGCCCCGTCCACTTAGGGATCATGCGGGGAGCCTTGCAAACATGGGGGGCGCCAGTCACCGTCGACCGGCTCGACGCGTTCGTCGAACCCGACCTGTGCCTGGCCCACTTCACGCCGCTGGAAGGAGCCATTCGGTGAGCGCCGGACCGGCGATCGAGGTCGCCGTCGCGTTCGTCTGGCTGGGAATGGTGGTGGCGATCTCGTTTCTGGAAGCTCCGCTGAAGTTCCGGGCGGCAGGAGTGACGCTGCAGATCGGGCTCGGCATCGGCCGGTTGGTCTTCCGTGCGCTCAATACCGTTGAGGTCGGTTTCGCCCTTGTCATCCTCGCGATCGTGGTGGTCGGCTCGACGCCGGCGCGGATCGCCGCGGCGTTTTCGGTCGCGTTGGCTGCGTTGGCCGTCCAGTTGATTGCGGTGCGTCCTCGATTGACTCGACGGTCCAATCAGGTATTGGCCGGGCTGCAGGCTCCCCGCTCCCGCGGTCACCACATCTATGTCGGTTTGGAGATAGTCAAGGTGGTTGCGTTGCTCGTCGCGGGGATACTGCTACTGAACGGCTGAAAGGACGCGCCGATGGAATCCATTTCGCTGACCAGCCTGGCCGCCGAAAAGCTGGCCGAGGCGCAACAGACACACAGCGGACGGGCTGCCCACACCATCCACGGTGGTCACACCCACGAGCTTCGGCAGACGGTGCTGGCATTGCTTGCCGGCCACGACCTGTCCGAGCATGACAGCCCGGGCGAGGCGACGCTGCAAGTGCTGCAGGGCCATGTGTGCCTTACCGCCGGTGAGGACGCGTGGAACGGCAGGGCCGGCGACTACGTCGCGATTCCGCCGACACGGCATGCGCTGCACGCCGTCGAGGATTCGGTGATCATGCTGACCGTGCTGAAATCCCTGCCCGATGCTCACTCGGGGTCGTGAGCCGAACATCGCTTGAGTACTACACAACACCGGGCCGGTCCGGGTGCCAACCGAACGGCCGGGCTGTGCGGTGCCAGCGCGTCGGCCACGCCTGTGATCAAGGCGTGGTTCATATTGCAGGCCAGCTCGGTCTGCTCCCGGGCCAGTGCGTGGAACGGGCAGTTCACCAGCTCGACCTCATCGTCGCCAGGGCCAGCCGGGCGGCGGGGTTCATAACCGTACTTGCGCAGCACATCCAGCGTCAGCTCCAGCGCCGCCGCGGGGTCTGCGGGCGGCCGGGTGGTGGCGGCGGCGCCCATGGCTTGGCCGTAGTCATGGGCGATTCGGTTGAGCACTTCCACGGTCGGCTCCCCGGTGGTGGCCGACAGCACGATGGCTGCGGCCATCAGCCGCCCAGCAAGCTCGTACTCCCGCTGTGGAAGGCTGAGGGCGATGTCGCGGCCGGCCCGGCGATACAGCTTGGCGGTCCGCCCGGCGCCGGGGCCGGACCGGCCGGTCAGGCGCGCGTACTCGGTATCCAGCAGGCCTTCGGCAGTGAGCCGGTCCAAATGGAATTTCGCCTGGTGGCGCGGGATGCCGACGGCGTCGGCCGCCTGGTCTCGGCTCACCGGCATCGATTGTGAGCACACGAATTGGTAGAGCTGGCGACGCACCGGATCCACGAGTGCCCCGATCCCGGCGACGTCGCGTTCGAAGGAAGCTCGGCCGTCCACTTCAGCAAGCCATCTCTAACAGACAAAACACTTGACGCTACAGTCTATAGGATCTAACGTTCAAATTGTTGTCTGTTAGAAGTCGGGAGGCAGCTATGAGCATCAGACCAACGACCAGCCCTGCTCTCGCAGACCAGCTGAAGGATCCGGCATACTCTGCATACGTATTGCTTCGCACGCTGTTCACGGTCGCGCCCATCCTGTTCGGGCTGGACAAGTTCTTCAATCTGCTGACCCATCCGCAGCACTGGAACATGTATCTGGCCGGCTGGATCAACGATCTCGTGCCCGGCACCGCCGACCAATGCATGTACTTGGTCGGGGCAATCGAGATTGTGGCCGGCGTATTGGTTGCGGTCGCACCGCGCATCGGCGCCTGGGTAGTCGCGGCCTGGCTGGCCGGGATCATTCTCAACCTGGTCACCGGACCCGGTTTCTACGACATCGCGCTGCGCGACTTCGGTTTGCTGGTTGGCGCCATCGCGCTCGCCCGGCTGGCGCAGGGCGTGCACAGCGGAGGCATCGGGCGGCCTTAACCAGGGCGCCGGCGCCTCACACCGCGCGCAGGTAGCGCTGGGCGATGAAGCGCTGGGTCACCGCGCCCAGCGGCCCGGCGGCTTTGCTCGCCCAGGTCGCCGGACGGGAGAACGACAACACCTCGGCAAACACCACGGAGGTCATCGGGTCGCAGCGAACCGCGAACCGTTCCTCGCCGGACACCGGATGGCCCGGCAAAGTGCCGTAACCGAATCCGCGCACGTCGGGTTCGTCGATGACATACACCACTCGGCACGGCGCACGCAGGAAAGCGATTCCCACCAACACCACCGCGGACACGACGGCGGTTTCGGAGCTGGCCCGCACCCGCAGGCCGGCGTTGCGCTGCATGCCCCAATGCATGACGGCGTCGGCGGCCTGCTCAAAACGCTGGCGGCCGGTGCCGATCTGCGTCGACACGTCAAGGTGGTTGTAGCCCGCGGGCAGTCGTCCGGTCGCTGTCGCGCCCACCTCCGGATAGGTCAGCGGCAGATCGGCCAGCGCATTGAGGTCCACCTGGCCAGCTTGCCACGGCAGCGCATCGCGAAGCGCGCGTGCACACAGTCGATGAGGCGACCGTTGCGCGCTGTCGTAGTGGCGTCCGGAGATTCACTGGGGTGTAGGGCGATTTGTGCTGCTTGGCGGAAGAGTTCTCGTCCGCGCGGGTTTCGCCTGCTGCCACACGATGAGGGCAGAACCCCAGGTGCAGTGTGCACCACGTTCCACCAAATGTTGGTGCGGTTTGTGCCTGCGCCCAGGCGTGGAACGGCAGGGATCGTCCGAATAAACGGTTACCCACCGCAGGGGTAACAGGCGGTGGGCCGCCCGCATCTCAACATCGTGGCGGTCAGGAGGATTTCGATGTCGTTTGTCAACGTGGCCCCACAGTTAGTGTCCACAGCCGCGGCCGATGCGGCGCGGATCGGCTCGGCGATCAACACCGCCAACACCGCGGCGGCGGCGACCACCCAGGTGTTGGCCGCCGCCCACGACGAGGTGTCAACGGCGATCGCGGCGCTGTTCGGCAGCCACGGCCAGCACTATCAAGCGATCAGCGCGCAGGTCGCGGCCTATCAGCAACGGTTCGTGCTGGCCTTAAGCCAAGCTGGCAGCACCTACGCGGTCGCCAAAAGCGGCCAGCGCAACACCGCTGCAGAACGTGCTCGATGCGATCAACGCACCCGTTCAGTCGCTGACCGGGCGCCCATTGATCGGCGACGGCGCGAACGGGATCGACGGGACCGGGCAAGCCGGCGGTAACGGCGGGTGGCTGTGGGGCAACGGCGGCAACGGCGGGTCGGGGGCACCCGGGCAGGCCGGCGGCGCCGGCGGGGCGGCCGGGTTGATCGGCAACGGTGGGGCCGGCGGAGCTGGCGGCCAGGGCCTACCCTTTGAGGCCGGCGCGAACGGCGGAGCCGGCGGCGCCGGTGGATGGCTGTTCGGCAACGGCGGGGCCGGCGGGAACGGCGGGATCGGTGGGGCCGGCACCAACCTCGCTATCGGCGGGCATGGTGGGAACGGCGGCAACGCCGGGCTGATCGGCGCCGGCGGGACCGGCGGGGCCGGGGGCACCGGCGGCGGCGAGCCCTCCGCGGGGGCTAGCGGCGGCAACGGCGGGAACGGCGGGAACGGCGGCCTACTGATCGGCAACAGCGGGGACGGCGGGGCCGCCGGAAACGGGGCAGGCATTTCTCAGAACGGTCCAGCGTCCGGATTCGGGGGTAACGGTGGTCACGCCGGAACCACCGGACTGATCGGCAACGGCGGCAATGGCGGAGCCGGCGGAGCCGGTGGTGATGTGTCCGCCGATTTCGGGGGCGTTGGGTTTGGCGGGCAAGGCGGTAACGGCGGCGCCGGCGGGCTACTCTACGGTAACGGCGGGGCCGGCGGAAACGGCGGTGCCGCCGGGTCGCCCGGGTCTGTTACGGCCTTCGGAGGGAATGGCGGTAGCGGCGGCAATGGTGGCGACGCCAGGGGCATCGGCTGGGCCGGGGCCGGTGGCAGCGGCGCCGCCGGTGCCGACGCGAAGGGCGACTTCGGCACGTCATTCGGCCTCACCGGCGGTAGCGGCGGCAGCGGTGGAAACGGCGGCAATGCCCTCATCGGCAACGCGGGGGCCGGTGGGAGCGCCGGGGCCGGCGGGAACGGAGCGAGCGCCGGCACTGCTGGCGGGTCCGGCGGTGACGGCGGGAAAGGCGGGAACGGCGGCAGCGTCGGACTGATCGGCAACGGTGGAAACGGCGGAAACGGCGGGAACGGCGGGAACGGCGGCGCCGGGAGCCTCTTCAATGGCGCTCCAGGCTTCGGCGGGCCCGGCGGCAGCGGCGGTGCATCACTGTTGGGGCCACCCGGCCTGGCCGGCACCAACGGAGCCGACGGCTAACGGAGCCGGCCGGCGCCGGAAATCCAGACCTGGATTTGCGAGTTGCTACGGTAGCGGCCCGTCGGCGGCGACCGCCGCCAGCGTCGCGGACCGCTCCCCGTCCAGCGACGCTCTATCGACTGTCCGTCGTCGACGTCCTGCTGGGTAGCCAGGTCGTCAACATCCTTTGGGCTCATCGAGCCGCCGTAGAGCACCCGGTCACCTGCCCGGTACCGATCGCCCAGACCGGTGATCGAAAACCCATCCGGTCACTCGGCTTACGGTCGTCGACGTGCGCCCCGATAGCATGGTCGCGATCGTTTCGACACGTCCAAGCCTTGGAGACCGACCCGATGAGCGCCCCCGCACAACCCGCCCCGGGAGTCGATGGCGGCGACCCGTCGCAAGCCCGAATTCGGGTTCCTGCCGGGACCACCGCGGCCACCGCCGTCGGCGAAGCGGGTTTACCGCGGCGCGGTACACCCGATGCGATCGTCGTCGTGCGCGACGCCGACGGCAACCTGCGCGACCTGAGCTGGGTGCCCGACGTCGACACCGATATCACGCCGGTGGCCGCCAACACCGACGACGGTCGCAGCGTGATCCGCCATTCGACCGCGCACGTGTTGGCCCAAGCCGTCCAAGAGCTGTTTCCGCAGGCCAAGCTCGGCATCGGACCACCCATCACCGACGGCTTCTACTACGACTTCGACGTGCCCGAGCCGTTCACGCCCGAGGACTTGGCGGCGCTGGAAAAGCGGATGCGCCAGATCGTCAAGGAAGGCCAGCTGTTCGACCGGCGGGTCTACGAATCCACCGAACAGGCCCGCGCCGAGCTGGCCAACGAGCCCTACAAGCTGGAACTCGTCGACGACAAATCGGGTGACGCCGAGATCATGGAGGTCGGCGGTGACGAGCTCACCGCCTACGACAACCTCAACCCCCGCACCCGCGAGCGCGTCTGGGGCGACCTGTGCCGCGGACCGCACATCCCGACCACCAAACACATCCCGGCGTTCAAGCTCACCCGCAGCTCGGCCGCCTACTGGCGGGGCGATCAGAAAAACGCCAGCCTGCAACGGATCTACGGCACCGCGTGGGAATCCCAGGAGGCGCTCGACAGGCACCTGGAGTTCATCGAAGAGGCGCAGCGCCGCGACCACCGCAAGCTGGGTGTCGAGCTGGACCTGTTCAGCTTCCCCGACGAAATCGGTTCCGGCCTAGCGGTTTTCCACCCCAAGGGCGGCATCGTGCGTCGCGAACTGGAGGACTACTCGCGGCGCAAGCACACCGAGGCGGGCTACCAGTTCGTCAACAGCCCGCACATCACCAAGGCCCAGTTGTTCCACACCTCGGGACATCTGGACTGGTACGCCGACGGCATGTTCCCCCCGATGCACATCGACGCGGAGTACAACGCCGACGGCTCGCTGCGCAAACCCGGCCAGGACTACTACCTCAAGCCGATGAACTGCCCGATGCACTGCCTGATCTTCCGCGCGCGCGGGCGATCCTATCGGGAACTGCCGTTGCGGCTCTTCGAGTTCGGCACGGTGTATCGCTACGAGAAGTCCGGTGTGGTGCACGGGTTGACCCGGGTGCGTGGGCTGACCATGGACGACGCGCACATCTTCTGCACCCGCGACCAGATGCGCGACGAGCTGCGGTCGCTGCTGCGGTTTGTGCTCGACCTGCTCGCCGACTACGGCCTCACCGACTTCTACCTCGAACTGTCCACCAAGGACCCGGAGAAGTTCGTCGGCGCCGAGGAGGTCTGGGAGGAAGCCACCACCGTGCTGGCCGAGGTGGGCGCCGAATCCGGGCTGGAGCTGGTGCCCGATCCGGGCGGCGCGGCGTTCTACGGGCCCAAGATTTCAGTGCAGGTCAAAGACGCGCTGGGCCGCACCTGGCAGATGTCGACCATCCAGCTGGACTTCAACTTTCCGGAACGTTTCGGCCTGGAGTACACCGCCGCCGACGGAACCCGCCAGCGCCCGGTGATGATTCACCGCGCGCTATTCGGGTCGATCGAGCGGTTCTTCGGCATTCTCACCGAGCACTACGCGGGGGCGTTCCCGGCCTGGTTGGCGCCCGTGCAGGTGGTCGGCATCCCGGTCGCCGATGAGCACGTCGCCTATCTGGAAGAGGTTGCCACGCAACTGAAGTCGCACGGGGTGCGGGCCGAGGTGGACGCCAGCGACGATCGGATGGCCAAGAAGATCGTGCACCACACCAACCACAAGGTGCCGTTCATGGTGTTGGCGGGTGATCGTGACGTCGCCGCCGGCGCGGTGAGTTTCCGGTTCGGTGACCGCACCCAAATCAACGGTGTGGCCCGTGACGATGCGGTGGCGGCCATTGTCGCCTGGATCGCTGACCGCGAAAATGCGGTTCCCACATCAGAACTGGTGAAAGTGGCCGGTCGTGAGTGACGAGGACCGCACGGATCGGGCCACCGAGGACCACACCATCTTCGATCGGGGTGTCGGCCAGCGCGACCAGCTGCAGCGGTTATGGACCCCCTACCGGATGAACTACCTGGCCGAAGCGCCAGTGAAGCGTGACCCCAATTCCTCGGCCAGCCCTGCGCAGCCGTTCACCGAGATCCCGCAGCTGTCCGACGAAGAGGGTCTGGTGGTCGCTCGTGGCAAGCTGGTCTACGCCGTGCTCAACCTGTACCCGTACAACCCTGGGCACTTGATGGTGGTGCCCTATCGTCGGGTATCCGAACTCGAGGATCTCACCGATTTGGAGAGCGCCGAGTTGATGGCGTTCACCCAGAAGGCGATTCGCGTGATCAAGAACGTGTCGCGTCCGCACGGCTTCAATGTCGGCCTGAACCTAGGGACATCGGCGGGCGGGTCGCTGGCCGAGCACCTGCACGTGCATGTGGTGCCACGGTGGGGTGGCGATGCGAATTTCATCACCATCATCGGGGGCTCCAAGGTGATTCCGCAGCTGCTGCGCGACACCCGTCGGCTGCTTGCCACCGAGTGGGCTCGGCAACCATGAGCAAGCTGCCCTTCCTGTCCCGGGCGGCGTTCGCCCGGATTACCACTCCGATCGCCAGGGGACTGCTGCGGGTCGGCCTCACGCCGGACGTCGTCACCATCCTGGGCACCACCGCGTCGGTGGCGGGAGCGCTGACGCTGTTCCCGACGGGCAAGCTGTTCGCGGGTGCGTGTGTGGTGTGGTTCTTCGTGTTGTTCGACATGCTGGACGGGGCGATGGCCCGGGAGCGCGGGGGCGGCACTCGCTTCGGCGCGGTGCTGGACGCCACCTGTGACCGCATCAGTGACGGCGCGGTGTTCTGCGGTCTGCTGTGGTGGATAGCGTTTCACATGCGCGACCGACCGCTGGTGATCGCGACCTTGATCTGTCTGGTCACCTCGCAGGTGATCTCTTACATCAAGGCCCGGGCGGAGGCCAGCGGGCTGCGCGGCGACGGCGGCTTCATCGAACGGCCGGAACGGTTGATCATCGTGCTGACCGGCGCCGGGGTGTCGGACTTCCCGTTTGTGCCCTGGCCGCCGGCGTTGTCGGTGGGGATGTGGCTGCTGGCCGTCGCCAGCGTGATCACCTGCGTGCAGCGGTTGCACACGGTCTGGACTTCACCCGGAGCCATCGATCGGATGGCGATTCCTGGAAAGGGCGACCGGTGATTGCCGGCCTTAAGGGCTTGAAGCTGCCCAAAGATCCGCGCAGTTCCGTGACGCGCACCGCGACCGACTGGGCGTATGCGGCCGGCTGGATGGCCGTACGGGCGCTGCCAGAGTTCGCCGTACGCAACGCATTCGACACCGGAGCGCGCTACTTTGCCCGCCACGGCGGGCCCGAGCAGCTGCGCAAGAACCTGGCCCGCGTCCTGGGTGTGCCGCCAGCCGCGGTGCCGGACCCGCTGATGCGCGCCTCGCTGGAGTCCTACGGGCGCTACTGGCGTGAGGTGTTCCGGCTGCCGACGATGAACCACCGCAAGCTGGCCCGCCAGCTCGACCGCGTGATCGGTGGACTGGATCACCTGGACGCGGCGCTGGCCGCGGGCCGCGGTGCCGTGCTGGCGTTGCCGCACAGCGGCAACTGGGATATGGCCGGGATGTGGCTGGTGCAGCGGCACGGCACCTTCACCACCGTCGCCGAGCGCCTAAAACCCGAATCGCTGTACCAGCGCTTTATCGACTACCGCGAAAGCCTGGGATTTGAGGTGCTGCCGCTGTCCGGCGGCGAACGGCCGCCGTTCGAGGTGCTCTGTGAGCGGCTGAGGAACAACCGAGTGGTCTGCCTGATGGCCGAGCGCGATCTCACCCGCACCGGTGTTGAGGTCGACTTCTTCGGCGAGCCCACCCGGATGCCGGTGGGGCCGGCGAAGCTGGCGGTCGAGACCGGTGCGGCATTGCTGCCCACACATTGCTGGTTCGAGGGCCGCGGCTGGGGTTTCCAGGTGTATCCGGCGCTGGATTGCACCAGCGGTGACGTCGCTGCCATCACACAGGCGCTGGCCGACCGCTTCGCGCAGAACATTGCCGCCCATCCCGCGGATTGGCACATGCTGCAGCCCCAGTGGCTGGCCGACTTATCCGAATCGCGGCGGGCGCAACTGAGGTCCAGATGAGGAAAGCCTGATGCGGATCGGCATGATTTGTCCGTACTCGTTCGACGTCCCGGGCGGGGTGCAGTCGCATGTGCTACAGCTTGCCGAGGTGATGCGCACCCGCGGCCACTTGGTCAGTGTGCTCGCGCCGGCCTCCCCGCATGCCGCACTGCCTGATTACTTTGTCTCCGGTGGTAGGGCGGTTCCGATTCCCTACAACGGCTCGGTGGCCCGGCTGCGGTTCGGTCCGGCGACCCACCGCAAGGTCAAAAAGTGGCTTGCGCATGGTGATTTCGACGTACTGCATCTACACGAGCCGAATGCGCCGAGCCTGTCGATGCTGGCCCTGAACATTGCCGAGGGCCCGATTGTGGCGACATTTCACACCTCGACCACCAAGTCGCTGACGCTGACGGTGTTCCAGGGCATTCTGCGGCCCATGCACGAGAAGATCGTCGGCCGGATCGCGGTGTCCGACCTAGCCCGGCGCTGGCAGATGGAGGCGTTGGGATCCGATGCGGTGGAGATCCCCAATGGGGTGGACGTTGATTCCTTCGCCTCGGCAGCGCGGCTGGACGGGTACCCGCGCCAGGGTAAAACGGTGTTGTTCCTGGGTCGCTACGACGAGCCCCGCAAGGGCATGGCCGTTTTGCTCGACGCGCTGCCGAAGGTGGTGCAGCGGTTTCCGGATGTCCAGCTACTGATCGTCGGCCACGGCGACGCCGACCAGTTGCGCGGCCAGGCGGGCCGTTTGGCGGCGCACCTGCGCTTTCTGGGTCAGGTGGACGACGCCGGAAAAGCTTCGGCGATGCGCAGCGCCGACGTCTACTGTGCGCCCAACACCGGCGGTGAGAGTTTCGGCATTGTGCTGGTCGAAGCGATGGCCGCCGGCACTGCGGTGGTGGCCAGCGACCTCGACGCCTTCCGGCGTGTGCTGCGCGACGGTGAGGTCGGGCACCTGGTGCCGGTGGACCCGCCAGACTTGCAGGCCGCCGCGTTGGCCGATGGACTGATTGCGGTGCTGGAGAACGATGTCCTGCGGGAGCGCTATGTGGCGGCCGGCAACGCGGCCGTCCGCCGGTATGACTGGTCGGTGGTGGCCAGCCAGATCATGCGAGTGTACGAGACGGTCGCCGGGTCGGGCGCCAAGGTTCAGGTGGCCAGCTGATGACGTGGCTGGTCCTGGCCGGCGCAGTGCTGCTCGTTGTGCTGGTTGCGTTCGGCGCCTGGGGATATCAGACGGCCAACCGGTTGAACCGGTTGAACGTGCGCTATGACTTGTCGTGGCAGTCGCTGGACAGCGCGCTCGCGCGACGAGCGGTGGTGGCACGTGCGGTGGCGATCGACGCGTACGGCGGTGCCCCCCAGGGCAGTCGGCTGGCCGCCTTAGCCGACGCCGCGGAGGGCGCGCCCCGGCATGCGCGCGAGAATGCGGAGAACGAGCTTTCGGCCGCGTTGGCGATGGTCAACCCCGCGTCGCTGCCCGCGGCCCTGATCGCCGAGTTAGCCGACGCGGAAGCCCGCGTCCTGCTGGCCCGCCGCTTCCACAACGACGCCGTTCGCGACACCCTCGCTCTGGGGGAACGACGGCTGGTGCGATTGCTGCGGCTTGGTGGAACCGCTGTGCTGCCAACCTATTTCGAGATCGTCGAGCGACCCCACGCATTGGTGCACGGCGATCAGGGTGCGTCCGGTCGCCGCACCTCGGCGCGGGTGGTGCTATTGGATGACAGCGGTGCCGTGTTGTTGCTGTGCGGATCGGATCCGGCGAACCCGGCGTTTCGGGACGGCGCGGCGCCGAAGTGGTGGTTCACCGTCGGGGGCCAAGTGCGACCGGGTGAGCGGCTGGCCCAGGCCGCCGCCCGGGAGCTGGCCGAAGAAACCGGTCTGCGGGTGGCCCCGGCCGACATGATCGGACCTATCTGGCGACGCGACGAGGTCTTCGAGTTCAACGGGTCGCTGATCGACAGCGAGGAGTTCTACCTGGTGCACCGGACGCGTCGGTTCGAGCCTGCTGTGCAGGGGCGAACCGAGTTGGAACGCCGCTATATTCGCGATGCCCGCTGGTGTGACGCGAACGACATCGCGGAGCTGGTGGCGGCGGGCGAGCGGGTGTACCCGTTGCAACTAGGCGAGCTGTTGCCGGCAGCCAACCGGCTGGTGGACGTCGCGCTGGACAACGGAGCCGCGCGCGATGCCGGCGTTCCTCAGCCCATCCGCTGACGTGCACGGTTTGTGGACCGCTTAGAAAAGTCGGGGTAGCGCCGGCTGCCACGGCGGCGGCAGCCCCAGTCCGGACAGGGCGTCGTTGACGCCTTGCACGGCGCCTTGCTGCAGGTCCGCGGCCACCTCGGCCCAATCGACGTCCGGAAACAGTCCGAACGGGCTGGGCACGTCCTGGTGGGCGGTGCGGTCATAACCCAACTCGACGAGCACCCGCAAGTCCGGCTGGATGAGGTCGGCAAGCGGGTTTCCCAGCAGGGGGATAGCACGCAGCGGGACCAGCAGCGGCAGATCTTGGCTGGGCAGCAGGATGTAGGTGGTCAGGACGTCCGGTGAGGACACCGGTTGAACCACGCCCGAGGCAAGATCGGGCGGCAACGCAATCAACCCGGAGTGCAGGAAAAGGATGCCCGCGATCGCGTTGGCGGTCGCGAAGACATTCAGCGGGTATTTGGGGAAGTCGTTGACGCCGTCGTACTGGAACGCGTAATCGACGGTGGGGTAGGCGTCGGCGGGCGTCGCGCCGGACAATGTGAAACCCAACTGCGGTATGGAGAAGCCAAAACGCGTAAGAATGCCACCGTCGGGCCGGTTGGGATTGCCGGTCAACGTAAAGGACAATTCGTCGAGACCCGGACGCAGGTGTGCTGGCAGGGATTGCAGGTAGCGCATTTCGAAGGTGGCTATCGTGGCGCTTTGGGAGGTGCCGAAGACGACGACTTCGTTTCCCGCCGCGAGTTGCGCCATGATCGCGGTGTGCAGATTCGTTACGCCCTGGGCCACGGAGACGTCATAGGTCAGGCTATTCAGCCCGGTGAATGGGAAAAACTGCGATGGCGTTTCCAGGAACGTAGCGGTGTATCCGGGATGCACGGGGGTGATGAACCGCGCAGCGTACTCGAGTAAGGGGATGTTGGGCAGCGGCAGTAGGCTGTCGGTGCCGCCCATGACCAACGCGGTTACTCCCGGGCCGCCGTTGCCCACCACCAAGACGTCGGGGTTGGCAGGCTTGCCGAAGCCGATTTGTCCGTTGCCGGTGATGCCGATGCCGATATTCCAATTGCCGGTGTTCCCAATGCCGAGGTTTCTGTCGCCGATATTCCCGATGCCGATGTTGGCGTCGCCTCGATTTCCGAAGCCGATGTTTGCGTTGCCAATGTTGTCGTTGCCGATGTTGCCGACGCCCACATTTCCGCTGCCCAGGTTCCCGCTAGCCAACTGGGCCAGCACGTTTTGCAGCTGCTGCTGCAAACCCTCTTGAATAGGCGCCAGCTGCGTGGCCACCGCCGACGCGGCGGAGTGATAGCCGAACATCGCGGCCACGTCCTGGGCCCATATCTGCTCGTATTCAGCCTCCGCGGCCGCGATCGCCGGGGCGTTCTGGCCCAGCAAGTTGGCTGCCACCAGCGACGCCAGCCGTGTCCGGTTGGCCGCGACCATCGCTGGAGACACGGTGGCCGCCAGCGCCGCCTCGAACGCGCTCGCCGCTAGCCGCGCGTGGCCGGCCGCCTGCGCGGCCTGACCCGCCGCCGTGTTCAACCACCCCACATACGGGCTGGCCGCGCGGGTCATCGCCAGCGACGCCGGACCATGCCACGCGTCGCCCGCCAACCCGGTGGTCACCGACGCGAACGAGCCCGCCGCGGCATGCAACTCCTCGGCCAACCCGTCCCAGGCCGACGCCGCCGCCAGCATTGGGCCCAGGCCCGCACCGGCGAATATGCGCGCCGAATTCACCTCCGGCGGCAAAACGGCGAAATTCATCGCTGTGTACTTTCTCGGTTGGCCGTTATCGGTTGGCCACCACCGCGGCGGGTATCCCCGGTGACCGCGTCGTCACGGGTCAGCGGGCATTCCGGTCAAAGACTCTATGGCATGTCCGGCAAGATCTGCGAGGTTCCGTCAAACTTCGCCCGCGAGGTGGCCAGACTCGACGATCAGGGTTGCAACCGTTCCAGCCGGCCATTGGCGACGCGGATTCGGTTGTGCATGCGGTTCTCCCGGCCCTGCCAGAATTCCACGATTTCCGGAGCGATGCGGTAGCCGCCCCATCCTGGGGGCACCGGGATCTGGTCCTGGTCGGCGAAGCGACGCGTCACCTCGGCGAGCTGGTTATCGAGCTGGGCGCGAGAACCGACCGGGCGCGACTGCTGCGAGGCCCACGCACCCAGCTGCGCGCCCCGGGGGCGCATGGACCAATACGTGAATATCTCCTCGGTGCTGACCTTGCTGACTGGGCCCTGTACGTGTGCCTGGCGACCTAGCTGGTACCAGGGAAAGGTTGCCGATGCGTATGGTGTCACGGCGAGCTGCTCGCCTTTGGCGGAGGTGTAGCTGGTAAAGAACGCGACACCGGACTCGTCCAGGATTTTGCAAAGTACCGAGCGGGTCACCGGTTTTCCGTCGGCAACGGTGGCGAGCACCATCGCGTTCGGTTCACTCACTCCGGCGCGTTGTGCATCGTTCAACCAGCGCCGCAGCAGCGTGAGCCAGCCGTCGTCGAGCCAGTCGAAGTCCAGATCTCCGCAGCCATCCTTCTCCGGGCCGTATTCGCCACGCATCCTTGCCAATTGGTCTTTATCGATCGCGACCATTTGGGCGTCATCGTCCATTCCGGCCTCCGGTGCTGCACGGCTGAGGGATTCGTAATTTACCAATCGGCGTCCTGGCCACGCCCCTGAGTGGCTAGCAGACCGGCGCGGTAGCGGTCGTATCGTAGTGGGGACAAGAGGAGGCACCATGGATCCTGCAGGTAACCCAGCGACCGGTACGGCGCGGGTCAAGCGCGGCATGGCCGAGATGCTCAAGGGCGGCGTCATCATGGACGTTGTCACCCCGGAGCAGGCCCGCATCGCAGAGGGCGCCGGTGCGGTTGCGGTAATGGCGTTGGAAAGGGTGCCCGCCGATATCCGCGCCCAGGGCGGGGTGTCGCGGATGAGTGACCCCGACATGATCGAGGGCATCATCGCCGCAGTCACCATCCCGGTGATGGCTAAAGTGCGCATCGGCCACTTTGTCGAGGCGCAGATCCTGCAGACGTTGGGCGTCGACTACATCGACGAGTCCGAGGTGCTGACGCCCGCTGACTACGCCCACCACATCGACAAGTGGAACTTCACGGTGCCTTTCGTGTGTGGGGCGACCAATCTCGGTGAGGCGTTGAGGCGCATCAGCGAGGGAGCGGCCATGATCCGGTCCAAGGGCGAGGCCGGGACCGGAGACGTCTCCAACGCGACCACACACATGCGGGCCATCGGTGGTGAGATCCGCCGGTTGACGTCGATGTCGGAGGACGAATTGTTTGTCGCGGCAAAAGAATTGCAAGCGCCCTATGAACTCGTTGCCGAGGTAGCTCGGGCGGGCAAGTTGCCGGTCACACTGTTCACCGCCGGGGGTATCGCCACGCCCGCCGACGCGGCGATGATGATGCAGCTTGGCGCCGAGGGCGTCTTCGTGGGTTCCGGTATTTTCAAGTCCGGCGCCCCTGAGCACCGCGCCGCCGCGATCGTCAAGGCCACCACGTTCTTCGACGATCCCGATGTGCTGGCCAAGGTGTCGCGCGGGCTGGGCGAGGCGATGGTGGGCATCAACGTGGACGAGATCGCTGTCGGTCATCGGCTCGCCCAGCGCGGCTGGTGAGAACCCGCGACGAGCAGACGGTCATCGCGTGTCGATCGAAGAGATCCTTGATCTTGAGCAACTTGAGGTCAACATCTACCGAGGAAGCGTGTTCAGCCCCGAATCGGGCTTCCTGCAACGCACTTTCGGTGGTCATGTAGCCGGCCAGTCGCTGGTGTCGGCGGTGCGCACCGTCGACCCGCGGTACATGGTGCACTCGCTGCACGGCTATTTTCTTCGGCCTGGAGATGCCAAGGAGCGCACGGTTTTTCTGGTCGAACGCATCCGCGACGGTGGATCGTTCTGCACCAGGCGGGTCAACGCAGTCCAGCACGGGGAAACCATATTCAGCATGGCGGCGTCGTTCCAGACCGAACAGGAGGGCATTACCCACCAAGACGTTATGCCAGCGGCGCCGCCGCCCGACGGCCTGCCGGGGTTGAACTCGATCAAGGTTTTCGATGATGCTGGGTTCCGGCAGTTCGACGAGTGGGACGTGTGCATCGTGCCCCGGGAGCGCCTGCGGCTTTTGCCGGGCAAGGCTTCCCAGCAGCAGGTGTGGCTTCGCCACCGTGACCCGTTGCCCGACGACCCGGTGTTGCACATCTGTGCACTCGCCTACATGAGCGACCTCACGCTGCTGGGATCGGCACAAGTCAACCACCTCGATGTGCGCGACCAGCTGCAGGTGGCATCGCTGGACCATGCGATGTGGTTCATGCGACCCTTCCGCGCCGACGAGTGGTTGCTGTACGACCAGTCGTCGCCGTCGGCCAGCGGCGGTCGTGCGCTGACTCGGGGCGAGATTTTCACACGGTCCGGGGAGATGGTCGCGGCGGTCATGCAGGAGGGGCTGACCCGCCACCGGCGCGGTCACCGGTCGGTGGGGCAGTGAGCGGGCTGTGAGCGTTCCACGGGTCGGGGTGCTGGCGCTGCAGGGCGACACCCGGGAGCACCTGGCTGCGCTGCGCGAATGCGGGGCCGAGCCAATGACGGTGCGGCGCCGCGACGAACTTGACGCGGTGGACGCGCTGGTCATCCCGGGCGGGGAATCCACCACGATGAGCCACCTGCTGCTCGACCTCGACCTGCTGGGACCGCTGCGGGCCCGGCTCGCCGATGGGCTTCCGGCCTATGGTTCGTGCGCGGGCATGATTCTGTTGGCCAGCGAGATCCTGGACGCCGGTGCGGCAGGCCGCCAGGCGCTGCCCCTGCGTGCGATGAATATGACGGTGCGGCGCAATGCTTTTGGACGTCAGGTTGACTCGTTTGAAGGCGATATCGAGTTCGCTGGTCTAGACGATCCGGTGCGCGCGGTGTTCATCCGGGCGCCATGGGTTGAGCGAGTCGGTGACGGTGTGCAGGTGCTGGCCCGCGCGGCGGGGCACATCGTCGCGGTGCGCCAGGGTGCGGTGCTTGCCACCGCGTTTCATCCGGAGATGACCGGCGATCGCCGCATTCATCAGTTGTTCGTCGACATCGTCACCTCCGCGGCGTGAGCAGTCGCAAAAGCACCCGTTTCAGGCCGAAATTTGGAGCTTTTGTGTCTGCTCGTGCCGGTTGGCTCGCCGCCCACAACCCCCACGTAGACTCGTCTGGCGAACGAGCAACAGAAGAGGTAAATCACTGCGATGAGCGGCCATTCCAAGTGGGCCACCACCAAGCACAAGAAGGCCGTCGTCGACGCCCGCCGCGGCAAGATGTTCGCCCGGCTGATCAAGAACATCGAGGTGGCGGCGCGTGTCGGTGGCGGTGATCCGGCCGGCAACCCCACGCTCTACGACGCGATTCAGAAGGCGAAGAAGAGCTCGGTTCCCAACGAGAACATCGAACGGGCCCGCAAGCGCGGCGCCGGCGAGGAGGCCGGCGGCGCCGACTGGCAGACCATCATGTACGAGGGCTACGCGCCCAACGGGGTGGCGGTGCTGATCGAGTGTCTGACCGACAACCGCAATCGCGCCGCCAGCGAGGTGCGGGTGGCGATGACGCGCAATGGTGGCACCATGGCCGATCCGGGGTCGGTGTCCTACCTGTTCTCCCGCAAAGGCGTGGTGACCCTGGAAAAGAACGGCTTGACCGAAGACGATGTGCTGGCGGCTGTTCTGGAAGCCGGTGCCGAGGACGTCAACGACCTGGGCGACAGTTTCGAGGTCATCTCCGAGCCCGCGGAACTGGTCGCGGTTCGTAGCGCTTTGCAAGATGCCGGCATCGATTACGAATCGGCCGAGGCCAGCTTTCAACCCTCGGTCAGCGTGCCCGTGGACCTGGACGGCGCACGGAAAGTGTTCAAGCTCGTCGACGCGCTAGAAGACAGTGACGACGTGCAGAACGTGTGGACCAACGTCGACGTGTCCGACGAGGTGCTGGCCGCCCTCGACGACGAGTGAGCACCGCGGGGCTTGCGCTGTCACTTGGCCAGGAGCCGCAGCTCGATTCCGCCGTACTGGGTGAAGGCGGTGTCAGTCGTCACCAACTCGAATCCACCGGTAAGTGCGAAAGCAGCTAGGTAGGCATCCATCCAAACCTTGGGCGCCGGCGACTGGCGAACGGCGAAGGCTCTCCACTGGGCCTCCAAACCATCGGGTTCGGCGCCGGCCAGCACGATGCGGTCGTCATCCAGGAACGCGGCATAGGCCGCCCACGCTTCGCGGTTGGTCAGTGGTGGGCTGCCGTACGCGCCCAGCACCGTCCGATTCGTCAACAGCCGAAGGAGCGACTGTTGGGTTGCGCGGCAAAAGTGGATGACTCCGGGCGCGTTGATGGTGTCTAGCCATGCGCGCGAGGCCCTGTGGTGCACGTGTCCGGAAAGCGCCAACGCCAGCCAGATGTTGGTGTCACAGAGCAGCATCGTCGTGTCCGGACCACCACTGGGCCTCCTGGTCGAGCAAGGCCGCGGCAACACGCTCCGGCGTCATTTCTTGTTCGCGGGTAGTCGCGCCACTGCAATGCACCAGGGGAAGCTGCACGCGCCGCGGCGTTGGGATTGGAGCCCCGCTGTGCGTCTGGGACAGACCGGATCTGAGCAGTTCGGTCACGACATCTTTCATCTTGCGGCCCTGCTGCGCCGCGCGGACCTTGATAGCGCGCATCAGTTCATCAGGCAGGTCGAGCGTGGTCTTCATTTACCCAGCATACTGTTTTTATGCTTTTATGGCCGGGCTACGAGCGGGCCCCGGTTCCGTTCGGAACCCGTGCTGCGTTGTGCAAACCCTGGCCGCCCTAGATGGGTGCGCTAGTCCCAGCCGTGCCGCATGTCCTCAACAATGTGCGGATTGTCCAGGGTCGACGGGTCCAACGTGCGGGGCCGGATGTCGCCGGAAAACACGGTCGCGGCCTCGAGCACCTGTTGGTCCAGGAAGCGCAGTGCAGGGGCAGTGCTCGGCACAGCGGGGGTGGGCGCGATGTCTGTAAGGCGTGCCAGGGCGAATCCCCAGTCGCCGAAGGTGGGCACGTGCACGTGGTAGGGCGTGACGGCATACCCGGCGGACCGGATCGTGGAGATGATGCGCCAGAACGCAGTCGGGGTCGAATACGGGCTGCCTGCCTGCACGACCATGAGCCCGCCGGGCGCGAGCGCGCGGGCGGCGAGTGCGTAGAACTCGGTGGAATACAGCCGACCCAGCACGGGAGTATCGGGGTCGGGAAGGTCGACGATCACTGCGTCGAAGCCAGCCGGGGGGACCGCGGCGCCGCGTAGCCAGCTCATGGCGTCGTCGATCACGACGTGTACGCGCGGGTTGTCCAGCGAACCGGCGTTGACGTCGCGCAGGGTGGTGCGCGCCAGTTCGATGACCGCGGGGTCGAGTTCCACCTGCACGATCTGCTCGATGCCGGGTTGGCGCAGCAGTTCGCGGGCTGCCAGTCCGTCGCCGCCACCGAGCACCAGCACCGAACGCGCGCCATCGGAGACTGCCGGGTAGACCAGGCTTTCGGTGTAGCGGTATTCGTCGCGGGTGCAGAACTGCAAACCTCCGTCCAGGTAGAGGCGCAGGTCATCGCCGCGGCGGGTGACCACGATTTCCTGGTAGGCGCTGTGTCGGTAGGCGATGATCGGGTCGGCGTAGAGCTGTTGGCGGCCGGTGGTCTCAATGTCGTGGGAATGCACCAGCAGTGTGGCGATCAGCCCGAGCGCCGCGGCGAGCGCGCATAAGGCGGTCACCAGTTGCCGGCCGGACACGACGTGGCGCAGCAGGAAGATCGACACAACCCCGGCGGCCGCCAGATTGACGATGCCGGTGACCGCCGCACCGCGGATCATCCCTAACTGCGGCAGCAGCAGGAATGGCCAGGCCAGCCCGCCGACCAACGCGCCCAGATAGTCGGCCGCGTTGAGGTTGGCCAGGGTGCGTCCGGCATCGGCGGCCCCTGCCACGCGGCCGCGCTGCAACAGCGTCATCAGCAGCGGCACCTCGGCGCCGACCAGCCCGCCGATCAGGGCGGTGCCCACCGCAAGAACCAGCGTCGACCCGTCGAGCTCGTCCAGGAACGCGAACGCCGCATACAGCGCCGCCGCGGACAATCCGCCGATGATGCCCAGCACCGCCTCCACGGCGATGAACGCGATGGCCGCGTGTGCAAGTAGCGGCTTGATCAGCAAGGCGCCTGCTCCCAGCGCGGCTATGTAGCCCGCGACGATCAGGGAGGTGGCCACGATCCCGCCGCCGTTCAGGCTCGCCGCCAGTGTCAGCAGCGCGAGCTCGTAAACGAGACCGCAGGCCGCGCACGCCGCGACCGCGGCCAGCAGCACGGCCCGCCACCGTACCGAAGCTTCGGTGGCTTCGCCCGCCTGCCGGGTGGACGTCATGACAACGCGGCGGCGATTACCCCCGCTACCGCCAGCAGCATGACGGCGGTAGCGAACACCGCCGGATGCAGCGCAGGTGCGTCGATGTGCTCACGGAATCGCCCCGGCACCGCGATCTCGAGGATCACCAGTGCCACCCCCTGCAGCGCGACACCGACGATTCCGTACACCGCCACGCCGATCAGGCCCTGGGCCAGCTGATTGGAGCTGGCGTAGATGGCGGCGATGATGACGATGGCCAGCGCCACATACATTGTGGCGGCCAGAACCACGGCGTTGGGGCGGCGGTCGATGAACACTAGGCGACGCAGATCGCCCGGGGTCAACAGGTTGACCATCAGAAAGCCTGCGACTAGCACGGCGGCGCCCACTAGGAAGT
This sequence comes from Mycobacterium canetti CIPT 140010059, assembly GCF_000253375.1. Classification (NCBI taxonomy): domain Bacteria; kingdom Bacillati; phylum Actinomycetota; class Actinomycetes; order Mycobacteriales; family Mycobacteriaceae; genus Mycobacterium; species Mycobacterium canetti. The sequence goes on along the minus strand of NC_015848.1, from coordinate 2,997,703 downwards.
ACAAGACGGTGGCCACCACCCCATGCAGGATCGGGGTAAGGCTGATGGTCCCGAAATCGACTCCGGCCTGATACATGACTCTCTCCTTTGCGTCATCGCCTTACTTGCTGCCGCCAGGACCGCCCGGGCTGCCCCCCGAACCGCCCGACGGGGACCCAGGGGTGAATCCAGGGCCCAGGAAGACATATGCGCCGTGGTTATATCCGGCGCTGAGGTTTTCGACGCGGATGATGCACGGATAGGTGCCGTCGGGTCCGACCGTCACGATGTTGTTGCGGTAACGCAGGTACTCGGTGTCGGTATGCGACGCGCGCGCCGCCGGGGTCTGGTACTTGACGAGCGTGGTGGCCACCTGTTTGGGCGATCCGGTGCACAGGTATCGCGTTCCGTTCACGTCACGGGATTCTTGGCGATAGTGCGAGGCGATATACGAGCCAACGTCCCTGTTCAGCAGCGTGATTCCAGAGATCAAGGACACGGCGGCGGCAACCGCCAAGATGCCGGCAACCAGGAACAGGCGGTTGCGGCTCATGGACGCCATCGGCTCGTCGTGTGGACCACCGTCCCGCCGGACGCGCTCGGGTACAGATGCCAAGTCCGCCAACGCCACCCGGTTCCATCGGGTTCGGCGGCGAGTGCGGTCAGCGCGGCGTCATCACCGGGAAACACACCGCCCAGCCACCCGGTTGCCCGCGTGCAGCGTTCACGCAGGTGGCGCGCGAGTCGCCGAAACGCCGCCTCGTCGTGCGTCTCGGTATGGGATTGGAGGTGGTAGCCGGGTGCGTGGGTGGACTCGGGCAGATCGCCGCCCCGGCTGCGGGCCACGCAGGAGACTTCCTCGCAGAAGCGTCCCTCGACGGTGACGACATGCGACGCGCCGAGGACGCCGAGCTGCAGTGCGCTGCCGTCGGTGTGGGCCAGTCGGTGGGTGGCCAGTGGCCGCGGCGCGGGTGCGTTCAGCACGAGTCCAAGCAATGCCCCTGATACGTCCACCGGCGCTATGGCGAGCTGATGAAGTGGCACCGATTCGGCCCTATGCCGAGACAGGGGGCGCGGGGTAGACGGTGAGCTCGCCGGCCAGTACGGACTTGCCGGTCGCTATCTCCCATCCCATGTCCGGTGCCCAGCGCTCGAATGACAGCAGCATGGACTCGTCGGCCCCCTGACCGGCACTGGCGCAGTCGACGTAGTCCATCTCACCGCCGGCCGGCAGGCCCGTCGTGCCCTCGGTGGTATATCCGGCGTGACCGCGCTCGGTCTCCTGAAACGTCACGCCGTCGATCACGTGCTGGCCACCGGGCTGCAAGCCCAGATCGGTGCGTTTCACCCACATCGCAAGCTCGAGACGCCCGTCGTCCTCTTGCACGCTCAGCCAGGTTGGCGTGTCGCCGCCTTCCAGCAAGTGTTCCCACCACACGAAGGGACCCTCGCGAAAGGTGACTGATCCGCGGACCACATAGTCGATGCCACCGTGGCTGACAATTGCGCCGGGTCCGAGTTGGCGGGGGCCGAATTGCGGCATTGCGTCGAAGGCCAGCGGATCCCGGCGCCCGCCCGGCGTGGCTGGTGTTTTGGGCCGCCGGATGGCCACGACGAGAACGACGATGGCGGCGATGAACAGCGCCACGGCAATCACGACCAGCAGATTTCCCACGCATACCCTCTCGTACCGCTGCGCCGCGGTTGGTCGATCGGTCGCATATCGATGGCGCCGTTTAACGTAACAGCTTTCGCGGGACCGGGGGTCACAACGGGCGAGTTGTCCGGCCGGGAACCCGGCAGGTCTCGGCCGCGGTCACCCCAGCTCACTGGTGCACCATCCGGGTGTCGGTGAGCGTGCAACTCAAACACACTCAACGGCAACGGTTTCTCAGGTCACCAGCTCAACCTCGACCCGCAATCGCTCGTACGTTTCGACCGCGCGCAGGTCGCGAGTCAGCAGCTTTGCGCCGGCAGCTTTCGCCGTGAAGCCGACCAGGGCATCGTAGGTTGCGCCACCGGTGACATCGTGCTCGGCGAGGTGGTCGATCAAGCCGCGATATGAGCGGGCATCCAGTGCCAGGTAGTTGCTGGAGGTGATGTCCGCCAAGTAGGCGTGGACGGCAACAGGGGCAATACGATGCGGCGGTGGTAGCCGGGTCAAGACCGAATAGGTTTCCACAGCCGCGTGCGCGATCAGATGGACGCCACGGTTGAGCGCGCGCACGGCGGCCTCGTGCCCTTCGTGCCAGGTCGCGAATCCGGCAACCAGCACGCTGGTGTCTGGTGCGATCACCGCCGTGTGCGATCGAGCGTTTCCCGAACGATTTCGTCGGTCAACGGGGGCAGGGGACGTTCTGGCCGTGCGACGAGAACCGAGCCTTCCCGAACGAGTTCGACACCGGTCGGGGCCGGCTCAATCTCGATGCGCCCATCGCGCTCGGTGATCTCCACCTGGTCGTTCCCGCGCAAGCCAAGGCGCTCGCGAATCCGCTTGGGAATCACCAGACGTCCTGCGACATCGATGGTTGTTCGCATGGTAGGAAATTTACCATCGCACGTTCCATAGGCGTGTCCTGCGCGGGATGTCGGGACGATCCGCTAGCGTATCGAACGATTGTTCGGAAATGGCTGAGGGAGCGTGCGGTGCGGGTGATGGGTGTCGATCCCGGGTTGACCCGATGCGGGCTGTCGCTTATCGAGAGTGGGCGTGGTCGGCAGCTCACCGCGCTGGATGTCGACGTGGTGCGCACACCGTCGGATGCGGCCTTGGCGCAGCGCCTGTTGGCCATCAGCGATGCCGTCGAGCACTGGCTGGACACCCATCATCCGGAGGTGGTGGCTATCGAACGGGTGTTCTCTCAGCTCAACGTGACCACGGTGATGGGCACCGCGCAGGCCGGCGGCGTGATCGCCCTGGCGGCGGCCAAACGTGGTGTCGACGTGCATTTCCATACCCCCAGCGAGGTCAAGGCGGCGGTCACTGGCAACGGTTCCGCAGACAAGGCTCAGGTCACCGCGATGGTCACCAAAATCCTTGCGCTGCAAGCTAAACCGACACCGGCCGACGCGGCCGACGCTTTGGCGCTGGCGATCTGTCACTGTTGGCGGGCGCCGACGATCGCCCGGATGGCTGAGGCCACGTCGAGGGCGGAAGCACGAGCAGCGCAGCAGCGTCATGCGTACCTAGCCAAGCTGAAGGCCGCCCGATGATCGCCTCGGTCCGCGGTGAGGTGCTCGAGGTGGCGCTTGACCATGTGGTGATCGAGGCCGCCGGTGTGGGCTACCGAGTGAACGCGACACCGGCGACGCTGGCGACGTTGCGGCAAGGCACCGAGGCCCGGCTGATCACCGCGATGATTGTGCGCGAGGACTCGATGACGCTGTACGGGTTTCCCGACGGGGAAACCCGCGACCTATTCCTGACGCTGCTGTCGGTCTCCGGCGTTGGGCCCCGGCTGGCGATGGCGGCACTGGCCGTGCACGACGCTCCGGCGCTACGGCAGGTGCTGGCCGACGGCAACGTCGCCGCCCTGACCCGGGTGCCTGGGATCGGCAAGCGGGGCGCCGAACGCATGGTGTTGGAACTACGCGACAAGGTTGGGGTGGCAGCCACCGGCGGCGCACTCTCGACCAACGGCCACGCGGTGCGCAGTCCCGTGGTCGAGGCTCTGGTCGGCCTGGGCTTTGCGGCCAAACAGGCCGAGGAGGCCACCGATACGGTGCTGGCCGCCAACCATGACGCGACGACATCCAGCGCGCTGCGGTCTGCCTTGTCGTTGCTGGGGAAGGCCCGATGACCGAGCGGTCCGACCGCGACGTTTCGCCCGCACTCACCGTCGGAGAGGGCGACATCGACGTCAGCCTGCGGCCGCGCTCGTTACGCGAATTCATCGGCCAGCCCCGGGTCCGCGAACAGCTGCAGCTGGTCATCGAGGGAGCCAAAAACCGCGGCGGCACACCGGATCACATTCTGCTGTCCGGTCCGCCGGGCTTGGGCAAGACGTCGTTGGCGATGATCATCGCCGCCGAGCTGGGGTCCTCGCTGCGGGTGACGTCGGGGCCGGCGTTGGAACGCGCCGGTGACCTGGCGGCGATGCTGTCCAACCTGGTCGAGCACGACGTGTTGTTTATCGACGAGATCCACCGCATCGCCCGGCCCGCCGAGGAGATGCTGTATCTGGCGATGGAAGACTTCCGCGTCGATGTGGTGGTCGGCAAAGGTCCTGGGGCCACGTCGATTCCGCTGGAGGTCGCGCCGTTCACCCTGGTCGGGGCGACTACCCGGTCGGGCGCGTTGACCGGCCCGCTGCGCGACCGGTTCGGCTTCACCGCGCACATGGATTTCTACGAGCCCGCCGAGCTGGAGCGGGTGCTGGCCCGCTCCGCCGGAATTCTGGGTATCGAGCTGGGCGCCGACGCCGGCGCCGAAATCGCCCGCCGTTCTCGGGGAACGCCGCGGATCGCCAACCGGTTGTTGCGCCGGGTGCGTGACTTCGCCGAGGTGCGCGCCGACGGCGTCATCACCCGCGACGTCGCCAAGGCCGCACTGGAGGTCTACGACGTCGACGAGCTGGGTCTGGACCGGCTGGACCGAGCGGTGCTCTCGGCGCTGACCCGCAGCTTCGGCGGTGGTCCGGTGGGTGTGTCGACGCTGGCGGTGGCGGTCGGGGAGGAGGCCGCCACGGTCGAGGAGGTGTGCGAACCATTTCTGGTGCGCGCGGGTATGGTCGCGCGCACCCCGCGCGGCCGGGTGGCCACCGCCCTGGCCTGGACGCACCTGGGCATGACGCCACCGGTCGGAGCGAGTCAACCGGGGTTGTTCGAGTAGTGCGCTGGAGGACCCGCTACGACGGTCCGTTCGCGCCGTTGGCGCCAAAAAGGATCCCGCCGCTGCCGCCGGTGCCGCCGGTGCCGCCATTGACGCCGTTGCCGCCGTTGCCGCCGAAGCCGACGAACGACGGGGCAAAGGAGCCGTTGGCAATGACCCCGGCGTTGCCGCCGTTGCCGCCATTGGCAGGCATGGCGCCGTTGCCGGCGTTGCCGCCGTCCCCGCCGACGCCGATACTAAACAGGCCGCCACCGTCACCGCCGTCACCGCCATTGCCACCAAGTCCAACGACTGTGGCGCCGCCGGCACCGCCGGCACCGCCGGCGCCCAGGCCGATCAGCGCGGCGCCCTGGCCGCCCTGGCCGCCCAGACCGCCGACGCCGTTGCCCACGTTGACGGCGAACCCGCCGATGCCGCCGCCGCCGCCGGCGCCCAGGCCGATCAGCGTGGCGCCCGTGCCGCCCGCGCCGCCCGCGCCCCCGGTGCCGTTGGAGCCGCCACCGAGGCCGCCGAAACCGCCGACGCCCGTGCCGATGAGCACAGCGCCGGCGCCGCCCAGGCCGCCGTCGCCGCCGGTACTTTCGCCGAAGCCGCCGAGGCCGCCGGAGCCGCCCTGGGCGTAGCCGATCAGGGCGCTGCTGTCACCGCCGGCGCCACCGTCACCGGCGTTGGATCCGATTGCGGTACCGGCACCACCGTTGCCACCGTCACCGCCCAGGCTGAACAATCGACCTCCCGCGGTGCCGCCGGCGCCACCGTCACCGCCGTTGTTGTTGCTGGTGCCGCCGGCGCCGCCATCACCGCCCAGGCCAAGGAATAGACCGCGGCCAGCGCCGCCGGCCCCGCCGGTGCCGCCGACGTCTTCGCTCGATCCGCCGACGCCGCCGGCGCCGCCGACGCCAAAGAGCGAACCGCTGGCGCCGCCGTTGCCGCCGGCCCCACCGTTTCCAAAAGCAGCGAAACCGCCGGGCCCGCCGTTGCCGCCCCAGCCGATCAATGGGGCGTCGCCGCCGGCCCCGCCGGCTCCACCTGTGCCGGCAGGAACGTCCGTTGGGCCGCCGGGACCGCCGGCGCCACCGTTGCCGAGCAGCCATCCGCCGGCGCCGCCGGCCCCGCCGGCAGCACCGGCCCCACCGGCGCCACCATTGCCGCCGTTGCCGATCAGGCCCGCGGAACCACCGGCGCCGCCGGCCACCCCGGCGGTCGTTTGGGAGAAGCCGTTGCCGCCGTTGCCGTACAAAATCCCACCATCACCGCCGTTGGGGCTGGCCGCCGTTCCATTCGCGCCATTGCCGATCAGGGGACGCCCGAACAACGCCTGGGCGGGCGCATTGATCACGGCCAACAGATTCTGTTCCAACGCCTGCGCCGAAGCGTTGGCCGCCTCGGCGCTCGAATAGGCGCCACCGGCGGCGTTCAACGTTTGCACGAAGCTGTGATGAAATGCCGCGGCTTGAGCGTTCAGCGACTGATAGTGCGTGGCGTAATCACTGAACAGCCTTGCGATAGCCTGCGATACCTCGTCGGCTCCGGCCGCCAGCACCGAGGTCGTGGACGCCGCTGCCGTCGCGTTTGCCGCACTCAGCGATGTGCCGATATTCGCGACATTCTGCGCCGCCGTCGCCAGCATCTCTGGAGCTGCCGTGACAAACGACATCAGCCACCCTCCCAACCCGTCATGTGACACATGTCACGCGCCCTGATGATCAAGACTCTTTCAGAGGGCCTCCGTCGGGGTCTGCCATTTTTCGCGCTTCTTACTGCCTTCTCATAGGCGAACTGGGCGTAACGGGCTGCTTGGTTACCCGGCGCCGCGGCGGCCAGGCCCGATCACAGCAGCCCGAGCAGTCGCAGGTTGCTGATGTACTTCGCGATGATCGCCGCCGTGAGGTGCGGAATGTCTTTGTCCGGACCGATTTTCGCTTCTTGGACGGCAGCGCGGAACTGGTCGGTGGGCGCGATTGACCCGCATATCGGCTTTGCAGGCTCTCGGTAGTTGTGCAGCAAGGGCAGCAGCGAGGCGTGGCGCTGGCGATCCGGCAAGGCACGCAGCGAAGTCTCGAACCGCTGCAGCCACTCGCCGTAGTCGGCGATCCGCTGGATCGTGCAACCGGACCCGCTAGTTGGGGAGTTGAGCCAGTCGACGAACTCGTCCAGCCCGATGCCGTCGTCGTAGGGGTTCATCACGTGGTAGGTGACAAAACGGTCCGGGCTATGTGTCCCAAGGGTGCAAATGGCTTCTGCGACGAATTCGACCGGCAAGCCGTCATAGTGGGCGCGTTGCCGATTGCCGTGCGCATCCAGCTCATAGAACGAACCGGGTGCGATGCCGGTAGCGGCCAGGCTCAGCATCAGCCGGGTGAACATGTCCGGCAGGTTGAGCTGACCGGCATAGCTGGTGTCGGCCAGGATCATGTCGCAGCGGAAGACCGTCACCGGCAGGCCGCACTGCTCGTGAGCTTCGCGCAGCAGCACCTCGCCGGCCCACTTGCTGTTCGCGTAGCCGTTGGCGTAGCTGTCGTCGATCCTGCGGGTCGGGCTGATGGCCCGGATGTCGGCGTCCTCGGTGAACGCCTCCGGCGGGATCTGCTCGCCCACGGCGATCGTCGAGGTGTAGATGTATGGCTTGCGCTTGCCGGTCAGCGCCAGCCGAAGCAACTCGGCGGTGCCCGCCGCGTTTGGGCCGAACAGCTGGCTATACGGCAGCACGTGGTTGACCAGGGCCGCGGGGTCCACGATCAGGTCCACCGTGTCGGCTAGCCGCTGCCAGGTGACCCGGTCCAGGCCCAGGTCGGCCTCGCCCTTGTCGCCGGCGAGCACCTCGAGGCGGCCGGCGCCCAATTCGCGGTAGTGCCGCACCAAATACGGGTCGCCGCTATCGAACGTCGCGTCCAGCCGGGCTCGTGCTTCCTCGTCGGATCTGGCGCGGACCAGGCAGATCAGCTTGCCGTTGACCAGGTCCATGCGGTCGAGCCATTCCAGCGCCAGGTAGCGACCCAAAAAGCCGGTGGCGCCGGTCAGCAGTACGGTGCGCACTTGGGCGCTCGGTGCCGGCAGGTTCGGGGCTGCGGCCAGGGTGGCAGCGTCGATGAACTTGTCCAGCGTGAGGTCGCTGGCGTGCACTTCCGTCGCGGAGCGACCGTGTATCGAGGCGAAGCTGGGTCGCCTGACGCCGGTGCGCGCTGCTTCGATGTGGTCGGCCAGGGCCCGCAGGTCGCTTGCCGGGCTGACAATGACACCCACCGGCACGTCGACGCCGAAGATCTCGTGCAGCAGGTTGGCCAACGACAGCGCCGAGAGCGAGTCACCACCCAGGTCGGCGAAGTGCGCGTCCGGCCGCACATCCGCAGCGGTAGAGCCCAGCAACGCAGCCGCGGCACGGCACAGCGTCGGAAGCACCGGCGCATCGGGACCGCTTTGCCGCAGCTCGCGCAGCTCGTTGGATTGGCTATCGGCCAGCTCGGTATAGAGCCGCTCGAGACGTTCGCCATAGAACTTCTTCAACTGCGGGCGTGCCAGCTTGCGGATGCCGGTGAGCAGGCCGTTCTCCAGGGTGAACGGCGTGGTTTCGATGATGAAGTCGCGTGGAATCTCGTAGGATTGCAGGCCGGCCGCCCTCGCTACCTCCTGCAGGGACTCGCTGATCACGGGCTTGAGATTCTCGATGCCATGGCGAGAAAGCGCGTCCCCGGACGGGACAACCACCGCCAGCGGGTAGGCCCGGGCACTGTTGCCGTAGATGAAGATCTGTCGGACCAGCGGGCTGTCGCCGAACACCGCCTCGAGCTTCGACACGGCGATGAACTCGCCCTGGGAGAGCTTTAGCACGTTGTTGCGGCGGTCGAGGTAGACGAACTGGTCGGGGCCTACTTTGGCCATGATGTCCCCGGTCCGGTAGAAGCCGTCGGGGTCGAACACCTCGGCGGTGACATCCGGGCGCTGGTAGTAGCCGGGGAACATGGTTTGCGTCTTGACCAGCAGCTCGCCCCGGGGGTAGGGCTGATCGGTGCCGAAGTAGCCCAGCTCGGGCACGTCGACCAGCTTGTAGTCGATCACCGCGGGGCGCCGCACCATGCCGTCGTGCAGGACCATCCCGGCCTCGGTGGAGCCGTAACCCTCCACCAAATGCACGTCGGCCAGCAGGGACTCGACCCACGCCGTCATCTCAGCGGAGATCGGCGCGGAACCGGTCAGCGCCATGACAAACCGTCCGCCGAGCACGTTCTCCCGCAGCTCGGCCTTCACCTGCGCTTCCAGCGCCGCTCGATCGGCGCCGTCCACCAAGCGGCGGTCGACCTCGCTGTGGAACTCTGCGAACACCATGTCCCAGATGCGCGGCACGAAGCACAATTCTGTGGGCCGCACCAGGGCGAGGTCCTCGAACAGCGTCGACAGGTCGCTCTTGGCGACGAAGTAGGCGGTACCGCCGTTGGAAAGCGTCCCGTAGAGCACCTGACGGCCCCCGACGTGGCTCATCGGCATGAAGTTCAGCGTGATCGAGGGGTAACCGCTCGGCTCGAACCAGCCACTCGACTTGCGCCAGAAGCTCATCACCTGGCTCTCGCGATACATGGCGCCTTTGGGTGCGCCGGTACTACCCGAGGTGTAAATCAGCAGCGCCAGCGCGTCGTCGGCGCTGTCGGCAATGGGTGTGGCCGGCAGCGCCCTGCCGCGTTCGATCAGTTCGGCAAGTGTGTCGATGGTCACCGAGCCGGCCAACCGAGCTCGGGCGGCTTCGACGGCCTCGCGGTGGGTGTCAACCTTGCCGTGGTAATCGAATACGACCAGCCGGGCCGGGGCGTGACCGGCCAGCACTTCGACGGCGTCGCCAAGATTGTCGATGCTGGTGGCGATCATCGTCGGCTCGGTCTCGGTGACGATCGGGCGCAACCCGGTGACCGGCGCACTGGTCTGCAGTGGAACCGACACGGCGCCCAACCGGATCAGCGCGATGTCGATGGTTGTGTAGTCGACGCTGTTGAAGCCCAGCACGCAAACCCGGTCGCCCGGCCGGATCGCGGGCTCAGCGCTCAACGCGGTGGCCAATGTGCCGGCGCGGGCCCACAGTTCGCGGTAGGTGATGGTCTCGAACCGCGGCAGTAGCTCGACCATGGTGCGGCCGCTGTCGGGGTCGGTGACGAAGCGGAGCGCACGCTGGCCGAGTGCCGGCCGATCGGCGTAGCCCTCCATGACCATACGGATGAGCTGTGGAAGCGCGACCCCGGGCTGGTCGATCGCCTGGGTGATCGCCTCGTTGGGACTGGCGGCGGCGAACTGGGCGTCGCTGGCGTATAGGTCCTCGACGCGGCGTGTCAGTCGCTGATCGTTGATCGACATGCGGTCACCTCGGCGTGCCGGAAAGGGTGGGAAATCGACGGCGCGGCGCTGCGCCCGACCATTAGAACGTTAGCTAAAGTAAATATATTACACAATGCAAGCCTGCTGCTGATCGGCTGTGAGATGCGGCACGGGATGACGCAGTCGGGGCCGGCAGGCCGTCAGAGGTCGGCCAAGATCGCGCACACGATGTCCAGCCCCTCACTCAGCAGCTCGTCGCCGATGGTCAGCGGCGGCAGTAGCCGGATGATGTTGCCGAACATGCCGCAGGTCAAAATGATGACGCCGGCGGCGTGGGCCGCGGTCGCCAGCCGCTCGGTCAGCCCGGCGTCGGGCTCGGTGGTTCCGGATTTGACCAGCTCTACGGCGATCATGGCGCCGCGACCACGCACGTCGCCGATCCGGTCGTCGACGGCCTGCAGCGTCGTCAACCGGTCGGTCACCAGGCGTTCGATCTGGCGGGCCCGCTCGATCAGCCCGTCGCTTTCGATGGTTGCGATGGTGGCCAGCGCGGCCGCACAGGCCACCGGGTTGCCGCCGAACGTGCCGCCCAGGCCGCCCACGTGCGGGGCGTTCATGATCTCGGCGCGGCCGGTGACCGCCGACAGCGGCAATCCATCGGCGATGCCTTTGGCCGTGCAGATCAGGTCGGGCTCTAGACCGTCGGGGCCCTCGTGCTCGCAGGCGAACATCGCCCCGGTACGGGCAAAGCCGGTTTGCACCTCGTCGGCGATGAACACCACATGGTTCTTGCGGCACCAATCGAGGAGGGCAGGTAGGAACCCTTCGGCCGGAACGATGAAACCGCCTTCGCCCTGGATCGGTTCGATGACGAGGGCGGCCAGGTTGTTCGCGCCTACCTGCTTGTCGATGACGCCGATGGCTCGGGCCGCGGCTAGCTCACCATTGGTAGCCAGTTGCTTATCGAGGAGGCCGTCCCGATAGGGGTAAGACAATGGCGCTCGGTAGATCTCCGGCGCGAACGGACCGAAGCCGCTCTTGTAGGGCATCGACTTGGCGGTCAGCGCCATCGTTAGGTTGGTGCGACCGTGGTAGGCGTGGTCGAACGCCACCACCGCGGGCTTGCCGGTGTAGGAGCGTGCGATCTTGACGGCGTTCTCGACTGCCTCGGCGCCGGAATTGAACAACACCGAGCGCTTGGGGCCCGAACCTGGGGTAATCCGGTTGAGTTGCTCGGCGACGGCCACGTACCCCTCGTATGGCGTCACCATGAAGCAGGTGTGGGTAAATTCGGCCACCTGCGTGCGCACCGCATCCACCACGCGTGGCGACGAGTTGCCGATCGTCGTCACTGCGATGCCCGAACCCAGGTCGATGAGCCGGTTACCGTCCACGTCTTCCACGATGCCGCCGCCGGCGCGGGCTACGAACACCGGCAGGGTGACCCCAACACCGCTGGACACCGCCGCCGCCCGGCGGTGAGTCAGTGCCTGCGATGCGGGACCGGGGATTTCGGTGACCAGGCGCCGACTCTGCTGCAGGCTGGCCACAGATCCTCCTCACCCGGCTCGCCGGTTCACATCGCTGGTAAAGCCTATCTGCTGACCGATGTTTCCGGCCTGCCAGACTGGACGGGCACACTGGACTGTTACCAGGTGCGCGGCCCGCGGGTAGGCCTGGCACCGTGATCGCAATACCAATACGAAAGACGGGTTGATGGAGAGTTTCGTTTTGTTCTTGCCGTTCCTGCTCATCATGGGTGGGTTCATGTACTTCGCGTCGCGCCGCCAGCGACGGGCCATGCAAGCCACCATCGATCTGCACGACTCGTTGCAGCCCGGGGAGCGGGTACACACGACTTCTGGGCTGGAAGCCACCATCGTCGCCATTGCCGACGACACCATCGACCTCGAGATCGCGCCCGGGGTGGTCACCACGTGGATGAAGTTGGCGATTCGTGACCGAATTCTGCCGGACGACGACATCGACGAGGAGCTCAACGAGGACCTTGACAAGGATGTTGACGACGTGGCCGGCGAGCGCCGGGTGACCAACGATTCCTGACCGGCAACCGGCCGACCGGAACCGACGAGCCGCTTGCGCGACGCGCCCCGGCGCGACACGTAGGCTCTGTCGGGGGTAGAAAACTGATTCTCGAGGAGATACAAGGAACGTGGCATCGTCTTCGGCGCCGGTGCACCCTGCCCGTTACCTGTCGGTGTTCCTGGTGATGCTGATCGGCATCTATTTGCTGGTGTTTTTCACCGGGGACAAGCACACCGCCCCCAAACTCGGCATTGACCTGCAGGGCGGCACCAGGGTCACGCTGACCGCGCGCACACCGGACGGCTCGGCCCCGAGCCGGGAAGCGCTGGCACAGGCGCAGCAAATCATCAGCGCGCGGGTCAACGGGCTGGGAGTGTCCGGGTCGGAGGTGGTCGTCGACGGTGACAACCTGGTCATCACGGTGCCCGGCAACGACGGCAGCGAGGCACGCAACCTCGGACAGACCGCTCGGCTGTACATCCGGCCGGTGCTCAACTCGATGCCGGCGCAGCCCGCAGCCGAAGAACCGCAGCCGGCACCCAGCGCCGAACCGCAGCCGCCCGGTCAACCCGCCGCACCGCCGCCAGCCCAATCGGGGGCGCCGGCTTCACCGCAACCTGGGGCCCAACCGCGGCCCTATCCGCAGGACCCGGCGCCATCGCCCAACCCGACCTCACCGGCCAGCCCGCCGCCGGCGCCGCCCGCTGAGGCGCCGGCCACGGATCCGCGCAAGGATCTCGCCGAGCGCATCGCCCAGGAGAAGAAGCTGCGGCAGAGCACCAACCAATACATGCAGATGGTTGCACTGCAATTCCAGGCGACCCGCTGCGAGAGCGACGACATTTTGGCCGGCAACGACGACCCGAAACTGCCGTTGGTGACCTGCTCGACCGACCACAAGACCGCGTACCTGCTGGCGCCGTCGATCATCAGCGGCGACCAGATCCAAAACGCCACCTCGGGTATGGACCAGCGCGGCATCGGCTACGTCGTCGACCTGCAGTTCAAGGGTCCGGCGGCCAACATCTGGGCCGACTACACCGCCGCCCATATCGGCACCCAGACGGCGTTCACCCTGGACTCGCAGGTTGTCAGTGCACCGCAGATCCAGGAAGCGATCCCCGGCGGCCGAACCCAGATCAGCGGTGGGGATCCGCCATTCACCGCGGCGACCGCACGCCAGCTCGCCAACGTCCTCAAGTACGGGTCGCTGCCGCTGTCCTTCGAACCGTCGGAAGCCCAAACGGTTTCGGCGACCTTGGGGTTGTCATCGCTGCGCGCGGGCATGATCGCGGGTGCGATCGGCCTGCTGTTGGTGCTGGTGTATTCGCTGCTCTACTACCGAGTGCTGGGACTGCTCACGGCCTTGTCGCTAGTGGCTTCTGGCTCAATGGTTTTTGCGATCCTGGTGCTCTTGGGCCGATATATCAACTACACCCTAGATCTGGCTGGTATTGCGGGCCTGATCATCGGTATCGGGACCACCGCCGACTCGTTCGTGGTGTTCTTCGAACGCATCAAAGACGAGATCCGCGAAGGCCGTTCGTTCCGGTCGGCAGTGCCGCGCGGTTGGGCGCGCGCCCGCAAGACGATCGTGTCGGGCAACGCCGTCACTTTCCTGGCCGCTGCCGTGCTGTACTTTCTGGCGATCGGTCAGGTGAAGGGGTTCGCGTTCACCCTGGGCCTCACCACGATCCTGGACCTCGTCGTGGTGTTCTTGGTGACGTGGCCGTTGGTGTATCTGGCGTCCAAATCGTCGCTGCTGGCCAAGCCGGCATACAACGGCCTGGGAGCGGTGCAGCAGGTCGCACGCGAACGCCGGGCCATGGCTCGGACGGGCCGGGGATAGCCGATGGCGTCGAAAGCAAAGACCGGCCGCGACGACGAAGCCACGTCGGCGGTCGAACTCACCGAGGCCACCGAGAGTGCTGTGGCGCGGACCGACGGCGACAGCACCACAGACACCGCCTCGAAGCTGGGGCACCATAGCTTCCTTTCGCGCCTGTACACCGGCACCGGGGCGTTTGAGGTAGTGGGACGCCGCCGGTTGTGGTTTGGCGTGAGCGGTGCGATCGTCGCGGTGGCCATCGCCAGCATCGTCTTTCGTGGGTTCACCTTCGGCATCGATTTCAAAGGCGGTACCACGGTGTCGTTCCCGCGTGGCAGCACCCAAGTCGCGCAGGTCGAAGACGTCTACTACCGGGCCCTCGGCAGTGAGCCCCAGTCGGTGGTGATCGTCGGGGCCGGTGCTTCGGCGACGGTGCAGATTCGTTCGGAGACGCTGACCAGCGACCAGACGGCCAAGCTGCGGGACGCCCTATTCGAGGCCTTCGGGCCCAAGGGAACCGACGGTCAGCCCAGCAAGCAGGCCATCAGCGACTCGGCGGTGTCGGAGACCTGGGGCGGTCAGATCACCAAGAAGGCGGTGATCGCGCTGGTGGTGTTTCTGGTGCTGGTCGCCCTCTACATTACCGTGCGCTACGAGCGCTACATGACCATCTCGGCGATAACGGCCATGCTCTTCGACCTGACCGTCACCGCCGGCGTGTATTCCCTGGTGGGTTTCGAAGTCACCCCGGCCACGGTCATCGGCCTGCTGACCATTCTCGGGTTCTCGCTCTATGACACCGTCATCGTGTTCGACAAGGTCGAGGAGAACACCCATGGCTTCCAGCACACCACCCGGCGCACCTTCGCCGAGCAGGCCAACCTGGCGATCAACCAGACGTTCATGCGGTCGATCAACACCAGCCTGATCGGCGTGTTGCCGGTGTTGGCGCTGATGGTGGTGGCGGTCTGGCTGCTGGGCGTCGGCACCCTCAAAGACCTGGCGCTGGTGCAGCTGATCGGCATCATCATCGGCACCTACTCGTCAATCTTCTTCGCCACGCCGCTGTTGGTTACCCTCTGTGAGCGCACGGAGTTGGTGCGCAACCACACCCGTCGGGTGCTCAAACGGCGTAACTCCGGCTCGCCGGCGGGATCAGAGGACGCCAGCACGGATGGCGGCGAGCAGCCGGCAGCCGCTGATGAACAGTCGCTGGTGGGGATCACGCAGGCCAGCAGCCAATCCGCCCCGCGGGCGGCCCAGGGCTCCAGCAAGCCGGCGCCGGGGGCGCGCCCAGTGCGTCCCGTCGGTACCAGGCGTCCGACCGGCAAGCGGAACGCCGGTCGGCGGTAGGCGCGGTGGCCCCCCGCCGTCGGCGTCATACGCGCATCGCCGGCCTGCGAGTCGTTGGTACCGCGACGTTGGTCGCCGCAACCACGCTGACCGCGTGTTCGGGCAGCGCCGCGGCTCAGATCGACTACGTGGTCGACGGCGCGCTGGTCACCTACAACACCAATACCGTCATCGGTGCCGCGTCGGCCGGGGCGCAGGCATTCGCCCGGACTCTCACCGGGTTTGGCTATCACGGCCCCGACGGCCAAGTGGTGGCTGACCGCGACTTCGGAACGGTCTCGGTGGTGGAGGGGTCGCCGTTGATCCTCGACTACCAGATCTCCGACGACGCCGTCTATTCCGACGGCAGGCCGGTGACCTGTGACGACCTGGTATTGGCCTGGGCGGCCCAATCCGGCCGTTTTCCCGGCTTCGACGCTGCTACGCAGGCCGGCTATGTCGACATCGCCAACATCGAGTGCACGGCGGGGCAGAAAAAGGCCCGGGTGTCGTTCATCCCGGATCGCAGTGTCGTTGACCACTCCCAGCTGTTCACCGCGACGTCGCTGATGCCGTCGCACGTGATCGCCGACCAGCTGCACATCGATGTTACCGCGGCGTTGCTAAGCAACAACGTGTCAGCGGTGGAACAGATTGCGCGACTGTGGAATTCCACGTGGGACCTCAAGCCGGGCCGCAGCCACGACGAAGTCCGCAGCCGCTTCCCCTCGTCGGGACCGTACAAGATCGAATCCGTCCTGGACGATGGCGCCGTGGTGCTCGTCGCCAATGATCGTTGGTGGGGCACCAAGGCGATCACGAAGCGGATCACCGTCTGGCCGCAGGGAGCCGATATCCAAGACCGGGTCAACAACCGCAGCGTCGACGTGGTCGACGTCGCGGCCGGTTCATCGGGATCCCTGGTAACCCCCGACAGCTACCAGCGCACCGACTACCCGTCGGCCGGGATCGAGCAGCTGATCTTCGCACCACAAGGTTCACTCGCGCAAAGCCGCACCCGCCGCGCGCTCGCGTTGTGTGTACCCCGGGACGCGATCGCTCGGGATGCCGGGGTTCCGATTGCCAACTCGCGGCTGTCCCCGGCGACCGACGATGCCCTCACCGATGCCGACGGCGCCGCCGAAGCACGTCAGTTCGGCCGGGTGGACCCCGCCGCCGCTCGCGACGCGCTGGGTGGTACGCCGCTGACCGTGCGGATCGGCTACGGCAGGCCCAACGCTCGGTTGGCGGCCACCATCGGAACCATTGCCGACGCCTGCGCCCCGGCCGGGATCACCGTTTCGGATGTGACGGTGGACACACCCGGACCGCAAGCGCTGCGGGACGGAAAGATTGACGTATTGTTGGCGAGCACCGGTGGGGCCACCGGCAGCGGATCGAGCGGATCGTCTGCGATGGATGCCTATGACTTGCACAGCGGCAACGGAAACAATCTATCGGGGTACGCAAACGCTCAGATCGACGGCATCATCAGCGCGCTCGCGGTGTCGGCCGACCCCGCCGAGCGGGTCAGGTTGCTTGCCGAGGCCGCGCCGGTGCTCTGGGATGAGATGCCAACCTTGCCGTTGTACCGGCAGCAGCGCACGTTGTTGATGTCGACGAAAATGTATGCGGTGAGCAGGAATCCGACGCGATGGGGGGCAGGGTGGAACATGGATCGCTGGGCGCTGGCGCGGTGACGATGGCCAGTGCCATCTGCAGGTAATTGACAGAATTCCACGACGAGAAGCGGACCTATCGGAGCGTAGTGTCGCAGGTGCTCCGGGCTGTCTGGGAGAGGATGTGTGCCATGGCGGTACATGGGCTGGTGACTACGTGTTGAACGTGATCGCGACGGGGCTCTCCTTAAAGGCACGGGGGAAGCGCCGCCGGCGGCGTTGGGTCGACGGCGGGCGGGTATTGGCGCTCGGTGAGTCCCGCCGGAGCTCAGCCACATCTGTGGCCGACGTGGTTGCGTCGCTGACCCGGGATGTGGCCGACTTTCCGGTTCCTGGCGTCGAGTTCAAGGACCTCACCCCGCTATTCGCCGACCGAAGAGGATTGGCCGCGGTAACCGAAGCGCTGGCCGATCGGGCGTCCGGAGCTGACCTGGTGGCCGGCGTCGACGCCCGCGGGTTTCTGGTGGCAGCCGCGGTCGCCACCCGGCTCGAAGTCGGTGTGCTGGCCGTTCGCAAGGGCGGCAAGCTGCCCCAGCCGGTGCTCAGCGAGGAGTACTACAGGGAGTACGGCGCCGCCACTCTGGAGATTCTCGCTGAGGGCATCGAGGTTGCGGGCCGCCGTGTCGTGATCATTGACGACGTGTTAGCAACCGGCGGCACCATCGGCGCGACGCGACGCCTGCTTGAGCGCGGTGGCGCCAACGTGGCCGGGGCGGCCGTAGTGGTGGAACTTGCGGGGTTGAGCGGTCGCGCGGCGCTCGCACCGCTGCCGGTGCACAGCCTGAGCCGCCTGTGAGGGATATCCTCTAGGTCGGAGGTGACGAACGTGGCCGAGGACCAGCTCACGGCGCAAGCGGTTGCACCGCCCACGGAGGCTTCTGCGGCTCTCGAGCCCGCTCTCGAGACGCCCGAGTCGCCGGTCGAGACTCTTAAGACCAGCATCAGCGCGTCGCGTCGGGTGCGGGCCCGATTGGCCCGGCGGATGACCGCCCAGCGCAGCACCACCAATCCGGTGCTCGAGCCGTTGGTGGCGGTGCACCGGGAGATCTATCCCAAGGCCGACCTGTCGATCTTGCAGCGAGCCTACGAGGTCGCTGACCAAAGGCATGCCAGCCAGTTGCGGCAGTCCGGTGATCCCTACATCACCCACCCGTTGGCCGTTGCCAACATTCTGGCCGAGTTGGGCATGGACACCACCACTTTGGTGGCCGCGCTGCTGCACGACACCGTCGAGGACACCGGTTACACCCTGGAGGCGTTGACCGAGGAATTCGGCGAAGAGGTGGGCCATCTCGTCGACGGGGTGACCAAGCTGGATCGGGTGGTGTTGGGCAGCGCCGCCGAAGGCGAGACTATTCGCAAGATGATCACCGCGATGGCCCGCGATCCGCGGGTGCTGGTGATAAAGGTGGCTGACCGGTTACACAACATGCGCACCATGCGCTTCTTGCCGCCGGAGAAGCAGGCCCGCAAGGCCCGTGAGACGTTGGAAGTCATTGCACCCCTGGCGCATCGGCTGGGCATGGCCAGCGTCAAGTGGGAGTTGGAGGACCTGTCCTTCGCGATCCTGCATCCCAAGAAGTACGAGGAGATCGTCCGGCTGGTCGCCGGTCGCGCGCCGTCCCGGGACACCTACCTGGCCAAGGTGCGTGCCGAAATCGTCAACACGCTGACCGCGTCGAAGATTAAGGCGACGGTGGAGGGCCGCCCCAAGCACTATTGGTCGATCTACCAGAAGATGATCGTTAAGGGCCGCGACTTCGACGACATCCACGACCTGGTCGGTGTGCGCATCCTGTGCGACGAAATCCGGGACTGCTACGCGGCTGTCGGCGTAGTGCATTCGCTATGGCAGCCGATGGCGGGTCGGTTCAAGGACTACATCGCCCAGCCCAGATACGGTGTGTACCAGTCACTGCACACCACTGTGGTCGGGCCTGAGGGCAAGCCGCTGGAAGTGCAGATCCGTACCCGCGACATGCACCGCACCGCCGAATACGGCATCGCCGCGCATTGGCGCTACAAAGAAGCCAAGGGCCGCAACGGTGTTCTTCATCCGCATGCCGCCGCGGAGATCGACGACATGGCCTGGATGCGTCAGCTGCTCGACTGGCAACGTGAGGCGGCCGACCCCGGTGAGTTCTTGGAATCATTGCGCTACGACCTTGCGGTGCAAGAGATTTTCGTGTTTACCCCCAAGGGCGACGTGATCACGCTGCCAACCGGTTCGACGCCGGTGGACTTCGCTTACGCGGTGCACACAGAGGTGGGCCACCGCTGCATCGGCGCCCGAGTGAACGGCCGGTTGGTAGCGCTGGAACGCAAGCTGGAAAACGGAGAAGTTGTCGAGGTTTTCACGTCCAAGGCGCCGAACGCCGGGCCGTCGCGGGACTGGCAGCAGTTCGTGGTGTCGCCGCGCGCAAAGACGAAGATCCGCCAGTGGTTCGCCAAGGAGCGGCGTGAGGAGGCGTTGGAGACCGGTAAGGATGCGATGGCCCGCGAGGTGCGCCGCGGTGGACTTCCGTTGCAGCGCTTGGTCAATGGTGAGTCCATGGCGGCGGTGGCCCGCGAGCTGCACTACGCGGACGTGTCAGCACTCTATACCGCCATCGGTGAGGGGCACGTGTCGGCGAAACACGTCGTGCAGCGGTTGTTGGCCGAGCTCGGCGGTATCGACCAGGCGGAAGAGGAACTCGCCGAGCGGTCCACGCCGGCGACCATGCCGCGGCGCCCACGCAGCACCGACGATGTCGGGGTCTCCGTCCCCGGCGCCCCGGGCGTGCTGACCAAGCTGGCCAAGTGCTGCACGCCGGTTCCGGGCGATGTGATTATGGGGTTCGTCACCCGTGGCGGCGGGGTCAGTGTGCACCGCACCGACTGCACCAACGCCGCATCGCTGCAGCAGCAGGCCGAGCGCATCATCGAGGTGCTATGGGCGCCGTCGCCGTCGTCGGTGTTTCTGGTGGCAATCCAGGTCGAGGCACTCGACCGGCACCGGCTGCTGTCGGATGTGACGCGCGCACTGGCCGACGAGAAGGTCAATATCCTGTCCGCGTCGGTCACCACTTCGGGGGACCGGGTGGCGATCAGTCGATTCACCTTCGAGATGGGTGACCCCAAGCACCTCGGGCACCTGCTCAACGCCGTCCGCAACGTCGAAGGTGTCTACGACGTCTACCGGGTGACCTCGGCCGCGTAGCGCGCTTTTCTCCGCCGAGCAGACGCAGAATCGCATTGGGCGGGCTGATTTCGTGCGATTCTGTGTCTGCTCGGCGAGCGTCGGGCTAATCCAGCAGCACCGACGTGATGGTGACTTCGGTGGCGGGCTTGCCATCTTCGCCGCCACCGGCGACGCCGGCCTTGGCGATCTTGTCCAGGGTGGTCAGTCCGTCGGCCTGGATCGTGCCGAACACGGTGTATTGGGGTGGCAGCTTTGAGTCCCGGTAGACCATGAAGAACTGGCTGCTGTTGGTATTAGGGCCGGCGTTGGCCATGGCCAGTGTCCCGCGCGGATAGATGACGGGCTCGTTCAACTTGGGGTCGTTCGCCGAGTATTGGTCGGTGGGGTATTCGTTGGCGAACTGGTAGCCCGGACCGCCCGTGCCGTCGCCCTTAGGGTCGCCGCATTGCAGAACCGCCAACATTGGTGAGGTGGTCAGCCGGTGACAAGTGGTGCCCTTGAAGAAACCCTGCTGCGCGAGGCTGACGAAACTATTGACCGTACACGGCGATTCGTTGTTGGCCAGCATTAGACCGATGTTGCCCTGGTTGGTCACCATGCTCACGCTGACCTGGGCCGGGTCGGTGGGTACCTTGCCGGTCCGGGGCAACTTGACCGGTTTGACGGCCTTGTCCGGCGACGGCGGGTACTGGCAGTTGGCGCCGAGGTTGGCCGACGGCTTGAACGGCGGCAGCGGGGGAGCGGTCGCGGCCTGCGGGGGGCTGGTCGAGGCCGAGTCGGTGGGGGTTGCTGACGTGGTGCTCTGGTGGTCGTCCTTGTTGACCACCACCGTGACGACTACCGCGACGATCACGGCCACCGCTGCGAGTGAGCCACCGACGATAGTCAAGATGCGACGGCGTTTGGCTTGCTTGGCGCGGCGCTCTAGTTGTCGTTCGAGTTTGCGTTTGGCGGTGGCACGTCGCTGAGCATTGGTCGGCACGAAAGCACAGGCTAATCGGGGCGCCGCGACCGGTGTCAAGTGGCCCATGTTCGCGGCCCGCCTCGTCCCCGGACGCCGGGGATGGGAAACTGGGAACCGTGTTGATCACCGGATTTCCTGCGGGGTTGCTGGCGTGCAACTGTTATGTGCTGGCCGAGCGGCCCGGAACCGACGCCGTCATCGTCGATCCGGGCCAGGGTGCGATGGGCACGCTGCGTCGCATCCTCGACAAGAACCGGCTGACCCCTGCCGCGGTGCTGCTCACCCACGGACACATCGATCACATCTGGTCCGCCCAGAAGGTCTCAGACACCTTCGGCTGCCCCACCTATGTGCATCCCGCCGACCGGTTCATGCTGACCGACCCCATCTACGGCCTGGGCCCGCGGATAGCGCAGCTGGTTGCGGGTGCGTTCTTTCGTGAGCCTAAACAGGTTGTGGAGCTGGACCGAGACGGCGACAAGATCGACCTCGGCGGCATCTCGGTCAACATCGATCACACACCGGGTCACACCCGCGGGTCGGTGGTCTTCCGGGTCCTGCAGGCGACCAACAACGACAAGGACATCGTGTTCACCGGTGACACCCTGTTCGAGCGTGCGATAGGCCGCACCGACTTGGCCGGCGGCAGCGGCCGCGACCTGTTGCGCTCCATCGTCGACAAACTCCTGGTGCTCGACGACAGCACGGTGGTGCTGCCCGGGCACGGCAACTCCACCACCATTGGGGCCGAGCGGCGCTTCAATCCGTTCCTTGAGGGCTTGAGCCGGTGACGGAATTCTCGTCATTTTCGGCCCCCAAGGGGGTACCGGACTACGTCCCGCCCGACTCGGCGCAGTTCGTCGCGGTGCGCGACGGGCTGCTCGCGGCGGCCCGTCAAGCCGGCTATAGCCACATCGAGCTGCCCATCTTCGAGGACACCGCCCTGTTCGCCCGGGGCGTGGGTGAATCCACCGACGTGGTGTCCAAGGAGATGTATACGTTCGCCGACCGTGGCGACCGCTCGGTGACGCTGCGGCCCGAGGGCACCGCCGGGGTGGTGCGTGCGGTGATCGAACACGGGCTGGATCGCGGCGCGCTGCCGGTGAAGTTGTGTTATGCGGGCCCGTTTTTCCGCTACGAGCGTCCGCAGGCCGGCCGGTATCGCCAGTTACAGCAAGTCGGGGTGGAGGCGATCGGCGTCGACGACCCGGCGTTGGACGCCGAGGTGATCGCCATTGCCGACGCCGGGTTCCGCTCGTTGGGTCTCGACGGGTTCCGGCTGGAAATCACCTCCCTGGGAGACGAGAGTTGCCGTCCGCAGTACCGGGAACTGTTGCAGGAGTTCTTGTTTGGACTCGATCTCGACGAGGACACCCGCAGGCGCGCAGGGATCAATCCGCTGCGGGTGCTCGACGACAAGCGACCCGAATTGCGTGCGATGACGGCGTCGGCGCCGGTGTTGCTGGATCATCTGTCTGATGTCGCCAAGCAGCATTTCGACACCGTGCTCGCCCATCTGGACGCGCTTGGAGTGCCCTATGTCATCAACCCGCGCATGGTGCGCGGCCTGGACTACTACACCAAGACCGCCTTCGAGTTCGTCCATGACGGGCTTGGTGCGCAATCGGGGATCGGCGGCGGGGGGCGCTACGACGGCCTGATGCACCAGCTTGGCGGGCAGGACTTGTCGGGCATCGGGTTCGGGCTGGGCGTGGACCGGACCGTGCTGGCGCTGCGGGCCGAGGGCAAGACGGCGGGGGACAGCGCCCGGTGCGACGTGTTCGGCGTGCCGCTTGGCGAGGCGGCCAAGCTCAGGCTGGCGGTGCTGGCTGGACGACTGCGCGCGGCCGGGGTGCGGGTTGACCTTGCCTATGGTGATCGCGGGCTCAAAGGCGCGATGCGCGCGGCCGCTCGTTCCGGCGCCCGTGTTGCGTTGGTAGCGGGCGACCGCGACATCGAGGCCGGGACGGTCGCAGTGAAGGACTTGACGACGGGTGAGCAAGTTTCGGTCTCGATGGATTCGGTTGTGGCCGAAGTAATTTCGCGGCTGGCTGGGTAGTCGCCGCTTCCAGCCGGAGTCACCGAAATCACTTGCGCCACCGTGGCCGCAGGGCCTCAAGGCGGCCATTCTTGTCGGTGGGCGTCATATGCTTCAAACATGGGTTTCGAGTAGCCGAGAAGAGATCCTGGAGGTGTTTGACGCGCTGCACAACGTGGTGTCTCGGCTGATAGGGCTGTCGTTTGACGAGCCGACCACCCCGAGCGGCTGAGGCTTTTGGAGCGGCTCGCGCGGGAAGTCCGTCAGTCGCCGGTGGCCTAGCATGAGGCCCGGTTGCGGTCAGACGCCGGCCGCCGACCGGAGCCGCCGGACGAACTGTGCTATGGCCGCACCGATTTCCTCTGGGCTGTCCTCCTGAACGAAATGCACGCCGGGCACTGTGATTTCGGTCTGGTTGGGCCAGCTCCGGACATAGTCACGGATGCGGCCGGTGATGATCGCGCCGGGCTCGGCGTTGATGAACAGTTTCGGCATGTCGGTTTCCTCGAGCCAGCTCCGGTACTCGTTGACCAACGCGACGACCTCGGCGGGCTCACCGTCGATTGGAAGGTTTCGTGGCCACGACAACGTGGGGCGACGGTCCTCGCCGCCGTTCACGAATGGCCGCCGATAGTGGTTCATTTCCTCGTCGCTGAGCTGTCGCAGGATCGCCCCGGGCAGCACCCGTTCGACAAAGATGTTGTGCTCCAACGCCATTGGCTCGCCTTGAGGCGATCGGAAACCCTGGAACACACCCCGCACGGCCGGCGGCCAGTCCGCCCACGTCATCGGGGTGACGATCGCTTCCATGAACGCGATCCCCTGCACTCGGTCGCGATGCTGGTTAGCCCAGTCGAAGCCGAGCGCCGAGCCCCAGTCGTGCAGCACCAGTACCACGTGGTCGCCGAGGTCGAGCGCATCCCAGAGCGCGAACAAAAAGTCTCGTTGCTCGCCATAGCTATAGCGGTCGGGTCCCGATGGGCTGAGCTTGTCCGACGCGCCCATCCCAATCAGATCGCAGGCCACCAGCCGGCCCAGCCCTTCCAAGTGCGGCATGATGTTGCGCCACAAGTAAGACGACGTGGGGTTGCCGTGCTGAAAGACGATGGCGTCACCCTTGCCTTCGTCGATATACGCCATGCGCTTCCCGGCGATTTCTAGGTACTTCGGCTGCCCGTAGGGCTCGACGCCGAATGCTGTCATAAGGCCTGGCTCCTGTCTGTGCGGGCAGAGATGGCATATCACATCCTGTGCGGCGCTCGGTAGCGGCCAGCGTTGACAAAGTATAGAACGGTTGTTCGAATAATGGTATGCGTTGGGCCCGGCAAGCCGTCGCGGTGAACGGGATGCCCGTTGACGACGGGGCGCTGCCGGGGTTGCAGCGGATCGGCCTGGTCCGCAGCGTTCGCGCGCCACAATTCGACGGCATCACCTTCCACGAGGTGTTGTGCAAATCAGCGCTGAACAAGGTGCCCAACGCGGCCGCGTTGCCGTTTCGCTACACCGTCAACGGCTACCGCGGCTGCTCGCATGCTTGTCGCTATTGTTTCGCCCGCCCCACCCACGAGTACCTGGACTTCAATCCGGGCACCGACTTCGACACCCAGGTGGTGGTCAAGACCAACGTCGCCGCTGTGCTGCGTCACGAGTTGCGCCGGCCGTCCTGGCGGCGCGAGACCGTCGCGTTGGGCACCAACACCGACCCCTACCAGCGCGCGGAGGGCCGCTACGCCCTGATGCCGGGCATCATCGGCGCGCTGGCGGCATCCGGTACGCCGCTGTCGATCCTGACCAAGGGCACCCTGCTGCGACGGGACTTGCCGTTGATCGCCGAGGCCGCCCAACAAGTGCCGGTGTCGGTGGCGGTGTCGCTGGCCGTTGGCGACCCGGAGCTGCACCGGGATGTCGAGTCGGGTACGCCAACACCGCAGGCGCGGCTGGCGCTCATTACCGCAATTCGCGCCGCCGGCTTGGACTGTCACGTGATGGTCGCGCCGGTGCTGCCACAACTCACCGACTCCGGCGAGCACCTTGACCAACTGTTGGGCCAGATCGCGGCCGCAGGCGCCACCGGTGTAACGGTCTTTGGCCTGCATCTGCGGGGTTCGACGCGCGGCTGGTTCATGTGCTGGCTGGCCCGCGCGCATCCCGAACTGGTCAGCCGGTACCGCGAACTGTACCGGCGCGGGCCATATCTACCGCCGAGCTACCGCGAGATGCTGCGGGAACGGGTGGCACCGCTGATCGCAAAGTATCGGTTGGCGGGTGATCATCGCCCGGCGCCGCCGGAGACCGAAGCGGCACTGGTACCCGTTCAGGCGACCCTGTTCTGAGCTATCCGCCGCGCGGCTTGGTCAAGGTGAATTGGTCGATGACGGTGAGTCCCCCGAACGGCCCAGTCACCGCGTAATACGTCGCCTTGATCGAGGTAGTGCCGCCGGGTTGACCCGGGTCGACGTCGAAGGCCACGAAGCCGTAAGGATTATCGCGGTCGCGGAACGCCGACCACGGCGCATCCTCGAGCACGAATATGGACGGCTTACGCCGGATCGCGGGATCAAAATCCCCGACGCCGGTTATCACCTGGCACCGAGGCTGCGGGAAGAGCAGCGCGTTGGTCGGCTTCGACGTGCCGCCCCCACCGATTACCAGGTGCACGGTTCCCCGGGTTGAGTCGATGAGGTCGCTGCGGGTGTCGACGGGTATCGGTGTTCGGGTATCGGTGCCCAGGGCCCCGCGCAGCGGATGTGACCGCTCGTAGTGGTGTTCGTGGCCGCACACCACCAGGTCGACCTGGTACTGGTCGAACAGCGGTAGCCATTCCTGCCGGATTCCGAGGTCGGCACCGTTGTTGTCGTCGGCGGTGGAGATCGCGGTCTGATGCATGCAGACGACCACCCAGTCGATTTCCGAGTCGCGCCGAGCGTTGGCGAGTTCGGCTTGCAGCCAGCGCCGTTGTTCGCCGCCCGAATAGCCGCGTACGTAGGAGTTGCCGCCGTCCTGGTAGCACACATCATCGTTGTGCAGGCTGATCACCCGCACCGAGCCGGCGGTGAACGAGTACCATAGCCCGCGCAGTTGCGGGCTGGATCCCGAGTCGGGTACCGCAAAGTAAGTCTGATAGGCGTCATAACCGATTGGCCCGTTACCGACTTCGTTCTCGTGATTGCCCGCTGCCGGCATCCACGGCCGGTAGCGCGCCGAGCGGGTGTTGTTGTCAAACCAGTCCGACCAGGTGCGAATTCGGTCTTGTGCCAGGTTGGCGTAACACAGGTCACCGTTGATCAGGTTGAACAACGGGGCAATACGCTCGATCGCAATCGTGATGTCACCGGCGAAGGGGGATCCGATGTTGTCGCTGACGTACCTCCCGTCGGCCAGTCTGCCCAACGCGGGAGTGGACTGATCACCGAAGCTGGTGAAGCGTAGCGGTTTTCGACCGGACGGTGCGGTCCGTGCGGTCCCGAGCTCCGGAGTTGTACCGTCGTGCACCGCGGCGTAGACGTAGTCGGTATCGGGTGTCAGGTTGGTCAGGTGAGCGTGGTTGACGCGCACCTCGGTATTGGACTTCGCATCCCGGTACGACCGGGTCTCGGCCACCACGACGCTGCCGAAGCCAGAGGTTGGCGTGCCCAGCATGACTCGCGGATTGCCGACGGTGTCCGTGGTATGCCAGGACACCACCATTTCGGTGCTGGCATTCCGGCCGAACTGCAGGTGCAGACCACCCACCGGAGGCGCGCCGCTCCGACCACGTTGATACCAGACGGCAGGACCCCGGGGGTGTGACGACAGCAGCGCGGTCCCGCCCGCGCCGACACCTGTCCCAACAACCGCTGCCGCGCCCGTCGTCAGGAACCTACGGCGGCTAACCCCTTTCGGGGGTGAATCGGCATCCTGCGGCTGCTTCAGATCGGCGCCCACTCACGTTTCATACCCGCCCTGGTTTACCTGCGGGTAAACCGGCTGCCGAAATCTGAAGTTACCTCGGCGCGTTGCTCGGAAAGGCTTTCTGAACTGCGTAGACGCTCACACCAGCGATCGCCTCCAGAGCGCGAAGCCCGAGGCCAACGACAGCTTTCGGCTGCTAATGGCGGTGCGGCTCACGCAATTCGGCTTGCCCGGATGGCGGGCGACGGTCATCGCATGCAGTGCCGGCCGGCGTCGGTAACGCATCCGGTAGCGTTTTAGATATGACGTCCGTGCGCACAGTGCCAAGCGCCGTCGCGCTGGTGACGTTTGCCGGAGCCGCGCTCAGCGGGGTCATCCCGGCGATTGCCCGCGCGGATCCGGTCGGGCATCAGGTGACCTACACCGTCACGACCACCAGCGACCTGATGGCCAACATTCGGTACATGAGCGCCGATCCGCCCAGCATGGCGGCTTTCAATGCCGATTCATCGAAGTACATGATTACCTTGCACACTCCGATCGCTGGCGGTCAGCCGCTGGTCTATACCGCCACGCTGGCAAACCCGAGCCAGTGGGCGATCGTCACCGCCAGCGGCGGCCTGCGGGTCAATCCGGAGTTCCACTGCGAGATTGTTGTAGACGGCCAGGTGGTGGTGTCGCAGGACGGCGGCAGCGGCGTGCAGTGCTCGACTCGTCCCTGGTAATTCGCCTACCCCAGGTCCGCGGCGGAAAAGGTGTCGCAGATGTTGGGGTCGCCAGTCTGGTATCCGACAGTGAACCACTTCTGCCGTTGCGCGGCCGAGCCATGCGTCCAGGTCTCGGGGTTGGTGCGTCCGGTCGTCTGCTGTTGGATACGGTCGTCGCCCACCGCTGCCGCGGCCGCGAGGGCGTCTTGGATGTCCTTGTCGCTCAACGGCTCCAGGTAAGGCACACCGGTGCTCTCCTGCTTGACGGTGGACGCGTAGTATGCCCACACCCCGGCGTAGCAGTCCGCCTGCAACTCCGTGCGCACGCCACTGCCCGCAGCACCTTGCGCACCCTGCTGAGCGCGGCCGAGCACCCCCAGCAGGTTCTGCACGTGATGGCCGTATTCATGGGCCACCACATACTCTTCCGCGAATGGGCCGCCACTGGAACCGAATTGGGTGACCAGCACCTGGAAGAAGTCGGTGTCGAAGTAGGCCGTTTTGTCCACTGGGCAGTAGAACGGCCCGACCTCGCTGCTGGCCGGTCCGCATCCGGTGCCTACCTGGCCGCTGAACAGCCGCATGTGTGGGCGGGTGTAGCCGGGCAACAGCGGTTTCCATACCGCGTCCACGGAGTTACCGGTGGCCACCACCCGGCACTGCACGAACCTGTTGGCATCGGCCCCGGTTCTGCACTGGCTCAGGTCGAAACCGGGTGCTACGTGGTCGCGGGTGTCGAGAGGTTGTTGGCTCAGCACGCCACCGGGATCGACGCCGAGCAGCATTGCGACCACCACCACCAGTAGCCCACCGAGGCCGCCCCCGATGGCCAAGCGCCGCCCGCCACCGCTACCCGAGGTCGACGTGGTGCTGGTATCGATTTGCACACCCTCGTTGAAGGTCATCGCACGCTCCCGAAATCGGCCGATCCAGCCTAACTCTGCTGCGCAGCGGCGAACCGAGCGTCGGTATACCTGCGCAGATTCCTTAGAAACCGGCGCAGCGCCAGGTTCAGCAGGGGCCGGAAGACGAACAGCGCCGGCCGCGCCGGGCCGGCGAGTTTCTGCGCCATGGTCCAGGTCAGCCGGCAACCACCGGGGATGGCCTGCACCCGATAGTCTTCGGCGAACGCGCCGACGGCTCTGGTGGAGCATTCGTTGAACCGAAATGCCATGCGGGTGAAAGGCTCCCACGAAAGGAACTCTTCGTCGCCGACGATACCCCCGCGCATCTCGACGATGCGGGTGGTGCCGGCGCCGAACGGTTCGGGACTGGTCCAGGTCACCTTTGTGATCACCGTTGCCCAGCGTGGCCAGGCCTGCGGGTCGGCGAGCACTTCGAAGAGTTGCTCGGGCGTGATGGCCAGGTCGACGGTGTTGCGGAAGAGGTAGGGCGCGGTCTCGGTGAAGCTCAGGCCTACCCGCTCGCAGGGGTACATGACCTAGACATTAGCTACATTGCTATCCGGGACCGTCGCTGGCAGCCGCCAGCAGCGGCACCAGCACGTCGCTGATCGGGGTGGCCAGGCCGTGGGCGCGGGCCTTGCGGACGATCACCCCATTGCGCAAATCCCATTCCAGTGGCCGGTGGGCTGCCCGGTCGGCCAGCATCGAGGTGCCCATGTCCTGCGGGGCCGACCGGACGAGGCGGACCACTTCGTCGACGACGTCGTCATCGAGTCGGGCACCCTCAGCGCGCGCCACCGCCAGGCATTCGGCGACATAGCGGCGCGACAATGCCGCGACGTCGTCGCGGCGGAACATTGCCGACCGCCGTCCGGACAGCACCATAAATCCCGCCAGCGCGTTGACCAGTAGTTTGCGCCAGGCCGCCGTGGTGAAGTCGGGGTCGCAGTCCACCGTGGCGCCGGCACCGCGCAGCAGCCCGGCGAACTGCTCGGCCGCGGGCCCGGTGGGAACGACCAGTGCGGCTTCACCGCGCAAGCGCACCCACCCTTGCGGCTGGGTCTCGGCCGAACACCACACGATCGCGGGAACCACGGCCGAGGACGGACAATGCGGCTGGACCTGCTCGACCTGTTCGACACCGTTTTGCAGCACGGCCACCACGGTGCGCTCGTCGCACAGGCGGGTCAGCCAGGGACGTGCGGCGTCGTTCTGAGTGGCCTTGACCGCCAGGATCAGCACATCGACCGGGCCGGCAACCTCCCGAGGACTGGTGTGCACCGGACCGGGCACCACGATGGGGTCTGCGCCGTCTCGCCGGAGCTCGATCCCGGCGCGCGGAGTGTGGCCGCACAACAGCGGCGAATACCCGGCCTTGTGCAACAGCGCGGCGACCGTCGTTCCGACGGCACCGGGTCCGACTAGGGCAATGCCTGTTGCAATGTTTGTTGAGATGAGCCGAAATTACCCTGCGTGACCGATGTGCGCCGCGGGCACCTCTAGACTGAGCAGTCGGTTAATCCGGTTGAAGGGGAGTGTTTGTGCTGCGCAGCCACGCCGCGGGTTTGCTACGGGAAGGCGACGCCGGGCAGCAGGTGACATTGGCCGGCTGGGTGGCTCGCCGCCGCGACCACGGCGGCGTGATCTTCATCGATCTGCGGGACGCTTCGGGCATCGCACAGGTGGTGTTCCGCGACCCCCAGGACACTGAGGTGCTGGCGCAGGCTCACCGGCTGCGTGCGGAATTCTGCGTATCGGTGGCCGGCGTCGTCGAGATCCGCCCGGAAGGCAACGCCAACCCGGAGATCGCCACCGGCGAGATCGAGGTCAACGCCACGTCGTTGACCGTGCTGGGCGAATGTGCGCCGCTGCCGTTTCAGCTGGACGAACCGGCGGGTGAGGAGTTGCGACTGAAGTACCGCTACCTCGATCTGCGCCGCGACGACCCCGCTGCGGCGATTCGACTGCGTTCCCGGGTGAATGCCGCTGCGCGCGCGGTGCTGGCGCGTCACGACTTTGTCGAGATCGAGACGCCGACGATCACCCGCTCGACCCCGGAGGGAGCGCGCGACTTCCTGGTGCCGGCCCGACTGCACCCCGGTTCGTTTTACGCCCTACCGCAGAGCCCGCAGCTGTTCAAGCAGCTGCTGATGGTGGCGGGGATGGAACGCTACTACCAGATCGCCCGCTGCTACCGCGACGAGGACTTCCGCGCCGACCGCCAGCCCGAATTCACCCAGCTCGATATGGAGATGAGCTTCGTGGACGCCGAGGACATCATCGCGATCTCCGAGGAAGTTCTGACCGAGCTGTGGGCGCTGATAGGCTACCGGATTCCGACGCCCATCCCGCGGATCGGCTATGCCGAAGCGATGCGCCGATTCGGTACGGACAAACCCGACCTGCGGTTCGGGCTGGAGCTCGTCGAATGCACGGATTTCTTCTCCGACACCACATTTCGTGTCTTCCAGGCACCGTATGTGGGCGCGGTGGTGATGCCTGGCGGGGCGTCGCAGCCGCGGCGCACGCTGGACGGCTGGCAGGACTGGGCCAAGCAGCGCGGCCACCGCGGACTGGCCTACGTGCTGGTCGCCGAAGACGGCACGCTGGGCGGTCCGGTGGCCAAAAACCTGACCGAGGCCGAGCGCACCGGACTGGCCGACCATGTCGGGGCCAAACCCGGCGATTGCATCTTCTTCTCGGCCGGTCCGGTCAAATCGTCGCGGGCACTGCTGGGCGCGGCCCGCGTCGAGATCGCCAACCGGCTGGGCCTGATTGACCCCGATGCGTGGGCATTCGTCTGGGTCGTTGACCCGCCGCTGTTCGAGCCGGCCGACGAAGCGACCGCCGCCGGTGAGGTCGCGGTCGGCTCGGGGGCCTGGACCGCGGTGCACCATGCCTTCACCGCGCCGAAACCGGAATGGGAGGACCGCATCGAATCCGATACCGGCAGCGTGCTGGCCGACGCGTACGACATCGTCTGCAACGGCCACGAGATCGGTGGCGGCTCGGTGCGTATCCACCGCCGTGATATCCAGGAACGGGTGTTCGCGGTGATGGGCCTGGACAAGGCCGAGGCGGAGGAAAAGTTCGGATTCCTGTTGGAGGCGTTCATGTTTGGCGCACCGCCGCACGGCGGAATCGCGTTCGGGTGGGACCGGACCACCGCGCTGCTGGCCGGGATGGACTCGATCCGTGAGGTGATCGCGTTCCCGAAGACCGGCGGCGGCGTCGATCCGCTCACCGACGCGCCGGCGCCCATTACCGCTCAGCAACGTAAGGAGTCCGGAATAGATGCCCAGCCCAAGCGGGTCGAGCAGGCATGACCAGATCTTTGCGGTTACGACGTCGCACCCGAGTTTGAATAAATAGGCGTTCATGAGCGCTTCGCTGCTAGTCAGGACGGCCTGCGGCGGCCGTGCGGTCGCCCAACGGTTGCGCACCGTGCTGTGGCCGATCACCCAGACATCGGTCGTCGCCGGCCTCGCGTGGTATCTCACCCATGACGTGTTCAACCATCCGCAGGCGTTCTTCGCGCCGATTTCGGCTGTGGTGTGCATGTCGGCGACCAACGTGCTGCGCGCACGACGTGCCCAACAGATGATCGTCGGGGTGGCGCTGGGGATCGTGCTGGGTGCTGGCGTGCATGCTCTGCTTGGTTCCGGACCGATCGCCATGGGTGTGGTGGTGTTCATCGCGTTGTCGGTCGCGGTGCTGTGCGCACGCGGGTTGGTCGCGCAAGGCTTAATGTTCATCAACCAGGCCGCCGTCTCCGCGGTGCTGGTCTTGGTCTTCGCGTCCAACGGCAGTGTGGTTTTCGAACGCCTCTTCGACGCGCTGGTCGGTGGTGGGCTGGCTATCGTGTTCAGCATTCTGCTCTTCCCGCCCGACCCGGTGGTCATGCTGTGCAGTGCGCGCGCCGACGTGTTGGCCGCTGTGCGCGACATCCTCGCCGAGCTGGCGAACACGGTGAGCGATCCCACCAGCGCCCCGCCCGACTGGCCGATGGCAGCCGCTGATCGACTGCATCAGCAGCTGAACGGGCTCATCGAGGTGCGCGCCAGCGCTGCCATGGTGGCGCGGCGAGCGCCCCGCCGATGGGGGGTGCGCAGCACTGTCCGCGATCTCGATCAACAGGCCGTCTACCTGGCCCTGCTGGTCAGTTCGGTGTTGCATCTGGCTCGCACCATTGCCGGGCCTGGTGGCGATGAGCTGCCAACGCCCGTGCACGCCGTGCTCACCGACCTCGCCGCGGGAACCGGCCTGGCCGACGCGGATCCGACGGCAGCGAACGAGCACGCGGCCGCCGCCCGCGCAACCGCGTCGACACTGCAATCGGCTGCTTGTGGCAGCAACGAAGTGGTGCGCGCCGATATCGTCCAAGCGTGTGTCACCGATCTACAACGGGTAATCGAACGCCCGGGCCCGTCGGGCATGTCAGCCTGAATTGGCGAGAAACGCCTGCACCAGCTGCTTCGGCGCCTGCATCAGCCAGGCCTCGGTGATCAACTCCTCGAGGTCGCGAACCTCGATCTCGGCCAGCCTGACCAGCACCGCTGGATAGCCGTCGAAATGCGGGGTGGTGAAGTACACGCCCGGCTCGTCGGCAATCAAGGCGAACTTCACCCCCTCGTCCGACACTCGGACACCGACGATGTCGCCGGACGGTGGCTCCGATCCGGCCCTGGTCAGGGCTTCGCGGTCGGACTTGCGCAGCGGCCGTTCCCAGGCCAGCAGCTTGCGGCCAACCCGCCAGTCGTGCGGTGCCTGCTCCGCGGTCAGCGGCAGCCCACCCACGATACGGGCGACGTCGTCCCAGGTAGCCACGCTTTAATTGTGCTCCGGCTATGGTGCGCTTGGCGCCACATTGCGCGACGATCGCGCCGGACGAGCCGCCGGCGTGTGATGTGATCAGCCAGGAGGTAGCTTTTTGTCAGCAGATAGCTCGTTGTCGTTGCCGTTGTCGGGCACTCACCGCTATCGAGTAACACACCGCACCGAATACCGCTACTCCGACGTGGTGACCAGCTCCTATGGCCGCGGGTTTCTCACGCCGCGGAATTCGCTGCGGCAGCGTTGTGTCGCACACCGGCTGACCATCGACCCGGCCCCCGCCGACCGGTCCACCAGTCGCGACGGGTACGGCAACATCAGCTCCTATTTCCACGTCACCGAACCGCACCGCACCTTGACGATCACCAGCGATTCCATCGTCGACGTGTCCCCGCCGCCGCCCGGGCTTTACACCAGCGGGCCGGCGCTGCAACCGTGGGAGGCGGCCCGGCCCGCCGGGCTGCCCGGATCGCTAGCCACCGAGTTCACCCTGGACTTGAACCCGCCGGAGATCACCGATGCGGTGCGTGAGTACGCGGCTCCTAGCTTCCTGCCCAAACGCCCCCTGGTCGAGGTATTGCGCGATCTCGCGTCGCGGATCTACACCGACTTCACCTACCGCTCGGGTTCCACGACGATTTCCACAGGAGTCAACGAGGTGCTGCTGGCCCGCGAAGGGGTATGCCAAGATTTCGCCAGGCTGGCGATCGCCTGCCTACGGGCCAACGGTTTGGCGGCCTGTTATGTGTCGGGCTACCTGGCCACCGACCCGCCGCCCGGAAAGGATCGGATGATCGGCATCGACGCGACGCATGCCTGGGCCTCGGTGTGGACTCCGCAGCAGCCCGGGCGGTTCGAGTGGCTGGGGCTGGATCCCACCAATGACCAGTTGGTCGACCAGCGCTACATCGTCGTGGGCCGCGGCCGCGACTACGCAGACGTGCCGCCGCTACGCGGCATCATCTACACCAACTCCGAGAACAGTGTGATCGACGTTTCTGTCGATGTCGTGCCCTTCGAAGGTGATGCGCTGCATGCGTGACTTCCACTGTCCAAATTGCGGGCAGCGCCTGGCATTCGAGAACTCCGCCTGCCTGTCGTGCGGCAGCGCGCTGGGGTTTTCTCTTGGGCGGATGGCGCTGCTGGTCATCGCCGACGACGCCGATGTCCAACTCTGCGCCAATCTCCACCTCGCGCAATGCAATTGGCTGGTGCCCAGTGATCAGCTCGGCGGACTTTGCAGTTCTTGTGTGCTGACCATCGAGCGGCCCAGCGATACCAACACCGCCGGGCTGGCGGAGTTCGCCCGAGCCGAAGGTGCCAAGCGACGGCTGATCGCCGAGCTACACGAGCTGAAGCTGCCGATCGTCGGCCGCGACCAGGATCCTGACCATGGGTTGGCCTTCCGGCTATTGTCCAGCGCGCACGAGAACGTGACCACCGGACACCAGAACGGAGTCATCACACTGGATCTCGCCGAAGGCGACGATGTGCATCGGGAGCAGCTGCGGGTCGAGATGGACGAGCCGTATCGGACCCTGCTTGGGCACTTCCGCCACGAGATCGGGCACTACTACTTCTATCGACTCATCGCCTCGTCAAGCGACTATCTGTCCCGGTTCAACGAGTTGTTCGGAGACCCGGACGCTGACTACTCCCAGGCGTTGGATCGGCATTACCGTGGCGGCCCGCCGGAAGGTTGGCAGGACAGCTTTGTCTCGTCGTATGCGACCATGCACGCGAGTGAGGATTGGGCCGAGACGTTCGCTCATTACCTGCATATCCGCGACGCCCTGGACACCGCGGCCTGGTGCGGCCTGGCACCGGCGTCGGCAACCTTCGACCGGCCGGCGTTGGGCCCCAGCGCTTTTAATACCATCATCGACAAGTGGCTGCCGCTGTCGTGGTCGCTGAACATGGTCAATCGCTCGATGGGCCACGACGACCTATACCCCTTTGTGCTGCCGGCCGCTGTGCTGGAGAAGATGCGGTTCATCCACACCGTCGTCGACGAGGTGGCCCCGGATTTCGAGCCGGCTCACAGCCGTCGCACCGTTTAGGCCGGCATCACCCGCCGTTGGTCTGGACCCCACAGCGGTTGCATGCCGCCGGGCAACGCCAACTGAGTGGCGGTGAGGACGTCGGCCACGTCACGCAGCGAGGCATGTATCCCGGCCAGCAGTTCCGCCAACTCGGCGCGCAGCCCGTCGGCGGAGACCTCTTCCAACTCTTCTGGGTGTGAGCGGCGCAGGCGGGTGTTCATCTCGTCCACCATCCGTTCCGGACGAGACGATCCCGACGAGCCAGGCAGGTCTTTCAGGTCGGCGCGCAGCCGTTCCAGCTGATACACCAGCGAGCGCGGGTTCTGGGCGTCGAACAACATCAGCTCGGTCACAGCGGCGACACTGAACTTGCCTACGGTGCGGCGCCGATAGATAACCGACGATTCACACGCCACCAGGGTTGCCTCGATGATGGCTTGCTCGGCGGCGGGGTGGCGCACGGTGCTCAACGTGGCTTGTAGCAACGCGGTCAGCCACAGGCCGCGTTCGATACGCTTGCCGATGTCCATCATCGTCCAGCCCACGTCGTGCACCATCGACTCGCCGGCCACCCCGGACAACGTCAGCATGCCGGCTAGCGTCTCCGCCTGAGCCGACGCGAGCACGGCGTCCGCCTCTGCCAGCGACTGCGGCGGGTCGGACTTGTGCTCCACCGCGCGTTCCACATTGGCCAGCACCATCCAGGTGTCGTTGGACAGCTGGTCGCGCACCGCCCTGGCGGCAAGTGCCAGCCCCTCCACCGACTGAACAAGGGAACCCGGCCGGTCCGGATCCACGGTCAAAGACCACAGTGTCGACGGGGCGACCGCGATCATGTCGGCCCGGTCGTAAGCGCTGCCGGCGCCAGTTGCGGTGTCATATCCGGTGATCTTGCCCAGCGCGGCCATCAGCACCGGCACGCACTCGCTTTCATCGGTGTCCTGCTGGTGCCGGAAAACGTGGTAGCGCTCGCGGGTGACGATCAGCAGCCGGGCCATGTTCTCCGCGCGCTCGCCGTAGCGGCCCATCCAGAACAGATCGGACAGCACGCGCGGAGAGCTGACCGCCCAGGTGCCCGCTCCGGTTTTGGCCGGCGGCGCCAACACCGGCACCGTTATCACCTCGGCATGCGCACGCTCCGTTGGGCGCACCCAGATATCTTTTGCTGCAACGGTTTTCAGCGTATATGCGGCAGGACCGGGCGCCAGTACATAGCCGAGGCCGCCGATCATCGGCGCGTAACCACTACGCTGGGCAACGGTGAACAGTCGCATGCCTACCCCGGCGGACGACAACACCCCGGCATGGTTGGTGGGCGCCGACGAGAACTGCGGCAGCTCCTGGCCCACCCACTGCCACGGCATCGCCTCGATACGCACTGCCAGATCGGCCAGTTGTGCAGACGAAAGTGTCGGTCCGACAAGAGTTTCCCCGCTGACAGTGCTTTTGATCAGCAGCGACGAGACATTGGCCAGTAGGTGTGAGCGTTCGCTGGCGATGCCGCCCCAGTAGACCGGAGCGGTGTGCAGCAGCGGGCTTTCGTCGAGCAGGCGCTCGGATAGCTGCGGCAGGAAGCGCAACAGGCCGGGGTTCTCCAGGATGCCGCTGCCCAGCGTGTTGACGACGGTCACTGTTCCGCGGTGCTGCGCTTCCACCAAACCGACGACACCGAGCCTGGAATCGGCGCGTAGATCCAGTGGATCCGCGTAGTGGGCATCGACGCGGCGAAGAACGACGTCAACGCGTTTCAGCGTGCCCAG
This sequence comes from Mycobacterium canetti CIPT 140010059, assembly GCF_000253375.1. NCBI lineage: Bacteria > Bacillati > Actinomycetota > Actinomycetes > Mycobacteriales > Mycobacteriaceae > Mycobacterium > Mycobacterium canetti. The sequence goes on along the minus strand of NC_015848.1, from coordinate 2,960,389 downwards.
CGAACGCATCCACAGCTTGCCGTCGCGCACCACCAGGTCCGCGCTTTCCACTAGCGGGAAACCCAGCAGCGTTGCGAGATACGCCTGGTCGAAAGCGGTTTCTGAATAGATGCCCGGGCTGAGCACCACCACGACGGGGTCTTGGGCGACATCGGGTGCCGCGTCAATCAGTGCCAGCCGGAGCGCCTGGGCGAACGGTGTGGTGGGTCGCGGCGCCAGTTCCTCGTACAGATCGGGAACGGCGTGCGCGACGACACGTCGATCGGCCATCGCATAGCCGGAGCCCGAGGGCGCCTGCGTCCAGTCGGCGTTGACCTGAAAAGTCCCGTCGGGCAACCGGCTGAGATCACAGGCGTGCATGAAAAGTTGGTGGCGCCCAGGCATCTGGATCCCGTTAGCGGCACGCACGTAGCCGGGATGAGCGAACAGCATCTCTGGCGGCAGGACACCCTCGGTGAGCATGCTGCGGGGCCCGTACAAGTCCGCGAGGATGGCATCAAGCAAGCGCGATCGCTGCACCAAGCCGGCCTCCAGTACTTCCCAATCGGCCGCGGAAATCACCAGCGGCAGCGGGTCCAGGCGCCACGGCCCCGGTTCCAGATCATGGTCGCCGGTCAGCGCGTCCCGGTGTGCATCGATTGCGGTGTAGGTGATGCCGTCGTGGTCGATCAGGCTGTGCACCACCGAGCGCAGCCGGTCCAGCCCCGCCTTGCCACGTTCGGCGACCGCGTCGGCGAGCTCGGTCCAGGTCGGTCGCACGTTGCCGTCGTCGTCGACGAATTCGTCATAGCCGGCTCCCGGGCCGTCCCGCAGGTCGAACAGTGTTTCCTGGGCACGCGCGGTGCGGTATCCGGCCAGCAGGCGGTCGACGTCGTAGCCGTTGGTAGCGGCAGAAGCTGAGGGTGCCATTACTGTTGCACGGTACGCACGCGTCGTAGGTCGAGGATGCCCGGCGCGCCGATATCGGTGGATATCCTGGCCTGTTTCTCCCGGATGTCGGACAGGTCGAGCTTGCCCGGGGTGAAGCCGGTCGCCTCGAAGCGCCGGGCGCGGCGGGCCTCCGCCTCCACGGCGTTGACCGGGGGCTCGTCGTAGGCGCGGCCGCCCGGATGGGCGACATGGTAGGTACAGCCGCCGCACGAGGTAGCGGTGGCGATGTCGATGAGCTCGAACCGCAACGGGCCGTCGACCGTGATGGTCGGGTGTAGCGCGCTGGGCGGCTGCCACGCTTTGAACCGCACACCACCCACGTGGATGTCGGGGTTGTCGGTAGCCAGCAACGGCATCGGGTAGCCGTTACAGGTCACCACGTAGCGGTGCCGGTCGGCGCCGATGATGCGGACCTGGATGCGCTCGACCGACGAGTCGACATAGCGCGCGGTGCCTGCCGCGGTGGCCTCCTCGCCAAGGGTGTGCCATGGCTCGATGGCCCCGCGCAGCTCGATCTCAATGCCGTCGAATACGGCGGTGCCGATGCGCGGGAAGCGGAACTCGGTGAACGGGTCCAGCCAGCTAGTCTCGAACGCGATGCCGTGCGCGCGCAGGTCGGCTGCGACGTCGGCGATGTCATGGATCAAGAAGTGCGGCAATAGATATCGACCGTGCAAGTTGGCGCCGTGGCGGATCAGCGGGGCGCGCAGCGGTTGGTCCCAGAACCACGCCACCAGCGAGCGCACCAGCAGCGACTGCACCATCGCCATGTGCAGGTGCGGCGGCATCTCGAACCCGCGGAGCTCCAGCAGGCCGAGCCTGCCCCGGGCGCTGTCGGGGCTGTAGAGCTTGTCGATGCAGAATTCGGCGCGATGGGTGTTGCCGGTGATGTCGGTGAGCAGGTGCCGCAGCGCGCGGTCGGTCACCCACGGTTGGGGCCGGCCGCCCCCGGACGACGGCGACAGCCGGAGGATCTCGGCGAACGCGATCTCGAGTTCGTAGAGCGCCTCGGCGCGGCCCTCGTCAACCCGGGGCGCCTGTGACGTGGTGCCGACGAAACGCCCGGCGAACAAGTAGGACAACGACGGGTGTCGCTGCCAGTAGGTCAGCAGTGAAACCAGCAGGTCGGGCCGGCGCAGCAGCGGTGAGTCCGCGGGTGTGACGCCGCCAAGCGTGATGTGGTTGCCGCCGCCGGTGCCGCCGTGCGTGCCGTCGACGTCGAACGCTTCGGTGGTGAGTCGGGCCAGGCGCGCTTGTTGATACAGGGTTTCCAGCTGTTGCCGTTGTTCTGCAAAAGAGGCGGTGGGCGCGATGTTGACCTCGATGACGCCGGGGTCGGGGGTGATTGTGGTGGACGTCAGCCGCGGGTCCGGGGGTGGGCCGTAGCCCTCGATCACCACCGGGCAGTTGGCCGTCGTCGCCGCGGCCTCGACTCGGGCGACAAGGTCGATGAAGTGCTCGAGCGCGTCGGTGGGCGGCAAGAAGATGTGCACCAGCCCACCCCGGACCTCGGCGACCAACGCGGTGGTCGGAGCCGTCTCGGGATCCTCCACTACGGCCCGGTCGGTGTGGGGCTCCGCCGGCAATGTGGATCGCACAGCTACCGGGTCGGCGTCAAACGATGCCCGGGGTGGGCGCCAGCTGATCGAATCCAGCGGCAGCCGCAGGCCCGCCGGCGAATCCCCTGCGAGCAACACGATGCGACCGCGGCGCAGCCGCCAGTTCGCGCTGGCCCAGCCTTGCCCGTCGTCGCGGCGGTGCAGCGGCAGCACGTACGCAGCCGGAGAGGTGATGGCCTCATCGAGGCGCGCCAGCAGCGCGGCGCGGCCGGTGGGGGTGTCGGGGTTGGTGTCGCAGCCGAGGTCGTCACCGGATTCCACCGGGTCGCCGGCTGGCATTCGCACGGCCGCAGCCAGCCGGCTCAACGGGTCTTCGTAGGCGGGCCGCACCTGCGAGATCGGCAGCCCCAAGCCGTCGGCGATCCCGGCGAGCACCCGGTAGGCCGCGTCGTCGTCGACGGGGTCGGCGGGCGGGGCGCCCCAGGGGTCGGCCAACAGCGCGTCGTTGGTCCACAGCGGCCGCCCGTCGGTGCGCCAATACAGCGCAATCTGCCAGCGCGGCAACGGCTCTCCGGGATACCACCTGCCCTGACCGCGGTGGATGAGTCCCTGCGGGGCCCACACCGCCTTCAAGCGGGCGGCCAGGTCGGATGCCCGTTCGCGTTTGTGTGGGCCGTCGGCCGCCGTCCGCCACTCTTCGGCGACCTGGTTATCCACCGACACGAACGTCGGTTCGCCGCCGACGGTCAGCCGGACGTCGGCGGCGGCCAGCCGCTCATCGACGCGCTGGCCCACCTCACAGATGGTCTTCCAGGACTCGTCGGTGTAGGGCAACGTGACACGTGGGTCTTCGTGTACGCGGGTGACGGTGTTGGAGAACTCCAGCACGGTGTCGCACACGTCGGTGCCGCCGCTGATGGGTGCCGCGCTGGCGGGGTGGGGCGTAGCCGCCAGCGGAATGTGGCCCTCGCCGGCCAACAGCCCCGACGTCGGGTCCAGCCCGATCCAGCCGGCACCCGGGATGTATGCCTCGGCCCACGCGTGCAGGTCGGTGAAGTCGGCGGCGGGCCCCGACGGCCCGTCGAGCGCTTCGATGTCGGATGCCAGCTGAACCAGGTAGCCGGACACGAACCGGGCGGCCAGCCCGAACTGACGCAGGATCGAGACCAGCAGCCACGCCGAGTCCCGGCACGAGCCGACGCCGGTGCGCAGCGTGAAATCCGGTGTCTGAACTCCGGGCTCCATGCGCACGCAGTAGCCGACGTCGGCGTTGATCGCGCGGTTGAGTGCGACCAAGAAGTCGATGGTGCGGGTGCCATCGGGCACCGTGAAGTTGCGCACCCAGGCCTGCGTGAGCTCGCCGGGGCCCGAACCGTCGCCGTCTTCGTCGACCGGCCGCAAGTACGGCCTCAGGTCATCGGCGAGCGCCTTGGGGTAGGCCATCCCTGCGCAGGGCCATATCTCGGCCCAGTCCTCGATAAAGAAGTCGAAGGGGTTGATCACCTTGAGGTCGGCGATAAGCCCGACGGTAATACGCAGTTGGCGCATGGGATTCGGAAAGACCAGCCGCGCCAGAAAGTTGCCCAGCGCGTCCTGCTGCCAGTTGATGAAGTGGTCGGCGGGCTCGATGCGCAGCGAGTAGGCCTCGATGGAGGTGCGGGAGTGCGGCGCCGGCCGTAGCCGCACGATGTGCGGATACACCCGCACCAGCCGGTCAAAGGTGTAGCTGGTGCGGTGCTCCAGCGCAACTTTGATGCTCATAGCTGCTGATGAGATCACACCGGACCGCCCGGCGCAGCGCGTACGCCCGGTGCCGGACACCTGAGTGGGCCGTAGCGGCACTTGGTCGGGTTCAGCGCACCAGGTCCGGCTGTGCTTGCAAAGCCGCACGGGCTGCCATCCGCCCAGCCTCTAGGGCGGCATCAATCTGCTTGAAGTTCAACACTCCGATCTTCGACACGTCGGGCTCGATGATGGCCGCAACGCGAGGAAGCTCACGCAGGTTTGCGGTGGAGGCGGCAAGGTCGAAGGCGCGCAGCAACGTCTCTTGCAGCGGTGGTAGCGCGTTATCCGTGCCGGTCAAAAGCCGCCGGAGGAGCCCGGGCGGCGTAACGATTGGCGGCAGCAGGCCAAAGCCCTTCGACGGCACGAACGTTCGGCGGAGGTCGACGCAGATGACTTCGCCATCGGTATCGGCGCACATCACGTTGGCCGGCAGATTGTTCAACAGCCCACCGTCGACGAGCAGCTGCTCGCCATTGTGCACTGGCGGGATGAGACCGGGGATCGAGATCGATGCGCGCACGGCGCCCGAGACGGATCCCCGCCGATGGATGATCTGATCGCCGGTGATCATGTCGGCGGAGACGGAGAAGAACCCTCTGGGCAGATGTTCGATCAACGTGTTGCCGAAGAATCCCTGCACCAGACGATCGACGCGTCCACCTCGCGTGAGGGCGGATATTGGGATCGTGTAGTCGCCGAGTGGGTCGCTTCCTGCGATGAACTCTCGCGCCGCGGCGATCGCATCCCCGGCGTCCATCCCCAGCGCGAACGCTGCGGAAGCGATTGCACCCGAACTTGTTCCGCCAAACCGATCGATGACGACGCCGGCTTCGGTGAGCTCTTGGTAAACACCGAAATGCGCCAGTCCCCGGGCTCCGCCACCGGCCATCACCAGGCCGAGCGATCGGCCGGCGATTCTGCGAGCAAGGGCACCGAAGCCGTCGGAGTTGGCCGGATGATGCGAAACCGGCGCCAACCGATCCCACCAACTTGGATCCGGTTCTGCCAGACATGTGATCAGGTGCACTGGCCGTTGGGTAGCAAGCGAATCGACCGCATCCGGCGGATACCGTTGATCCACCAGGACCACGAGTCGGTCGCTTTGCGCGCTAACGTAGTGCCGCCACAGGTCGCCGGCGCCTCGGTCGGCGACCACCAAGACCCAATCGTTGCTTCGCTCCGCGCGATCGAGGGTTTCGCTGAACGCCTCGACGAGCTCGTCGTACTCCTGAACGGCGGAGGTGGTTTCGACGGGCGGCGCAATCACGGCAGTTCGACCGTGCGAGTCCAGTGAAGTAGCGATCGCGTCGACCATCGGGGCCGCGGCGGTGTCCCCGGTCGATACCACGCCGATGACCCGCGGACGCCGAGCCGTCTTGGCGGGTCGTGACTGGCGTAGCATTCTCGCCATCGCTCGCAGCATCGCCGATTGCAGTAGCGGGGTTGCCTCGAGCATGTCGGTAAACGTCTCCGCGGCGATCCTCCACACCACGCCGTCTCGCAGAGCTCGCACTCCCGCTGAGCGGGCAGCCCCGGCGATCACCCCCAGGTCTCCGATCGAGTCGCCGGATGCCATCTCAGCAAATACGTGTCCCTCTGGGGCAACAGCGACGAACCGCCCCGAGTCGACGATATAGATGGAGTCCGCTGGTTCTCCGGCATGAAAGAGCCACTGGTTAGCGGGCACGTGGCGGCGTTCTACGGTGGTTGCGAGTCGTTCGAGCTGTTCGTCGTCGATATCGGCGAGTATCGGAACGTTGCGCAGCGCGGTTCGCGCATCGGTACCACGCCGCTTGGGCCGTCGTCGCGCGGTGGTCATGAGATGCGGCTCTTGGCATCTCGGCCCATGCCAGGACTGCTCACATACACCCGATCGAGTAGCGGACTTCTCACGGCAGTGCCTGACATTGTGAAGAGCGGTCCCTCATTCACGTTCTTATCCCAAGCAACATGTTCCCCAACTCCATAGCCACACGCAGTGCGGACACGCCCGCAGGATTCATCGAGTATTCCACGGCGGCTCAGTGGGGGGCGGTCGATTCAGCGGCGGCGCCGCGCCCATCGCAACCCTCAGGGATCGCGACTTGGTGCCGAACTATTCGCTGGCAAGCTCGCGGTGCTCAATCAGGTCGGCCACCCGCGTCACACCCAGCCGCTCCCGAAACGCCTGCGCCGTATAACCGACGGCTGTCGCGTCGCTGCGAGCCCGTACCGTTGCCGAGCGTGGCAGGTGAAACAGCACGCCGATTTCACCGAAGTAGTCCCCAGGCGCGGCGGTTTTGACCAATTCCTCACCGCCGTCGGCCAATTCGCGCACAATCTCGAACTCGCCCTCGGACACCACGTAGATCAGATCGCCCATTGTGGACTGCTCGAACAGCACCTCGCCGGCTTTCACGTGCACCGTTTCGGGTGGCTGATTCGGCGACACCTGCGCCGGCATCAGCTCAAGGACGCGATCGGCCAGCGGCAGCATCCGGCTGTCGTGGGTCGCGACCACCACCACACGGTCGCCCTGCGCTAGCGAGCGGATCAGCCGCAGCACCTCCTCCACCTGGATGAAGTCCAGGTGCGCGGTCGGTTCGTCGGCAAGGATCAATTGCGGGTCCAGCGCGATCGCGCGGGCGACCGCGACGCGTTGCTGCTGGCCGCCGCTCATGTCACCCGGGCGGTGTTTCATTCGTTCGCCGAGATTGACTCGGGTCAGCAGGTCCTCGGCACGCTTACGCGCGGCCGCTCGTGACACGCCGGCCGCGCGCAGCGGGACCATCACGTTCTCCAGGGCGGTAAGGCTCGAGACCAGGTTGAACGCCTGGAAGACGATCCCTACCTTGTCACGCCGATACTTCGCCAGCGCGGCGCCCTCCAGCGTCGTGATGTCGACATCGTCAAACTTGATTGAGCCGGACTTCGGGCGCAGGATGCCGCCGAGGCAGGACAAGAGGGTCGTCTTCCCGCAGCCGCTGGGCCCAAGCAAGATCACCAGCGACCCCGGCGCCACGTCGAGGCTTAACCCGTCGATCGGCCGCACGGCGTACCCGCCGCTGGAATACTCGACGACCAGGTCGGAAATGGTTAGGCCGCCCATGGCTAGGGACCTCCGAACGCTAGTGCCGGATCGATCGCCACCACGCGCCGCAGTCCTGCGACGCTGGCCAGCAGACCGATCACAGTCGCGATCGCCGGTAGCGCCACGAAGGCACTCAGGGGTACCACGACAGTCATCGGGAACAACGGCGCCAACAGCAGCGAAAGGATGCCGCCAACCACCGCCGCGAGCAGCGCGACGACGACCGCCTGCAGCGCCAGCCCGGCCAGAATCGAGCGCGTCGGCACGCCGATCGCCTTGAACACCGCAAAGTCACGCAGCCGCTCCAACGCAGAGAGGTAGACCACCGAGCCGACGATCAACGCCGCAACGATCCACAGCAAGACCGCCACAACCGTGATCGCATCCACCGCGACCTTCAACGGGCGCATCAGATCGCTGACAGCATCCGCTCGATTGACGGTCTGATAGCCGTCCGGGAGCTGTCGGGGCATCCCGTCGATCCCGATCGAACTGATTGTCGGCTGTCCGTTGTATGCCAACTGCTGTAGGCCTTCGGTGGTCAGGAAGATGTTGGGAATCTTTGCCAGCGCGGTTGACTCGGGCACGATGCCGACGATCCGCAAAGTGCGCGCACCCACTTGCAGATCGTCGCCGAGGTTTCGGCCCAGCGTGCTCGACACCGCGACCTCGTCCGGCGTCGATGGCGCCCGACCGTCCGAGACCCGCGGCATGCCGGGTCCGTGCTCTGGTGCCCCGAACGCGGTGACGTTTCGCGCTGACGTGCCCTGCCGGATCGTCGACGGCGCAGTCGCTAGTGGGGCGGCAGCCAAGACGCCAGGCGCACGAGCAACCTGGGGCAGGTCGATTTGGGCGAATGGTGTCGAACCCAGGAACGGTCCTGCCGCGCCGGCCTTGACCACGAATGCGTCGACACCCATGGAATCGACGGTTCGCTCGGCCTCGACCCGAAACCCGTTCACAAGTCCGGTCAGAACGAGCGTCATCGCGAAAACTAGGCCGGTGCTGACGATTGCGATGACAAGGCGTCGTTTTCGCCATTGGACATCACGCAAAGCCGCAAAAAGCATGCGACGGAAGCTACCTGCTTCCGTGGACCCAATCAAATGATCATGGGCTGGCGTTGCCGCGTTGGTTCGCCGAGGTTCGACCGAGGTGAGGGGGTCGGTCGTGGCGGTCGAGATCATCGGCGATCGAGCCAAGCGAACCCGATTAGCCCATTTCGGCGGGCTCTTCGGTGGCGCCGCGGCCCAGGCTGCGGAAACCTGCACAGGCCTTCTTGAAACCTAACAGGTACGGTAACGCGTGCCATTCGAACTTCACATCCGCCCACAGCAGGCCGAAGAAGCTGTGGTCTGGCACCGCCGGCGGCATGTCGGACGTGGCGAGGTCGATGTAGTGTGTCGACGTTTCTCCGATGCCCTCGAAGTCATGTGTCAGCGGCGTCGCTAGTTTTCGCACCGACTCGTCGAGGCACTGCGCTACGACGTCGGTCATGAATAGATATTCCGACACTGGCACCTCATTTTTCAGCATGCGGTGCACCAGGATGACATCAACGCCAGCGAGTTCGACGTTGCGCTTCACCTTTTGTTCGGCCACTTCGCCCTCATGGGCGACGAATTTGATCGACAGGTTGTCCCGCTGCTCGCAACTCTTACAGTCGCAGGGATGGTCTTTTTTGATCTGCTCGCGCCGCGTGCGGAACCTCTGGCGCATCTGCGGGGGCCGGTCGCATACCAGGACACTGGTGTTGCCCCCTGGTGCCCAAAAAAACGCGGCGTCGCCCTCCAGCTTCGCCAACTTCATGCCCTTGGCAGCGTCGATGACGGACTCCAGCAACTGTGCCACCGTCCACTGCGCGTGGGCCAGGTGCTTGCGGTTCCAGTGCATGTAATTTGTGTATCCGCCGATGTCGGCAATGAGGAGAACGGCGCGTTGAATGCCCATGATGTTGGGCAGCTTAACGCCGGCGAGCGGCTCTCAGCCACCAAGGCGGGGTCGGCGATGGCGCATGACGCGGTGGCGTCGTGTTCGTCGGCGATTTGCTAACCACCTGCGCACCCTTGGGTGGCGGCTGCCGGTTCCGTCGACTGCATCGACCACGCGAGTGATCAGATCAGCGAACTCTCGAACTACGTACACATCGGCCGCAACCTTGGTTCGATACCTATCTTGGAGGTCATTTACGTCAACCTGTGGGAAAGCCACTGCCCTAACGCGTTCCAGGCCCCGGATGCCAATTCGGGTGAGCGCGTGACAAATCCAGCGGGCCAAGACGGCCAGCCCACGTCGGCGGGTGCCGACTATGCGAGCTGGGGGCCGGGCGGCCAGCCGACCGGGGGCGCTGGCCGGACTGCCTCAACGACTTGGCCACCCGACAGCTTCCGGTAGGTGTAGACGTGGATGAGCGCGGCGACCGGAATGCCGATCAGCATGCCGACAAAGCACAGCAGTTCGCCGACGAGCACCGCCGTGAGCTGAGCGAGCCACGACAGCACACTGCCACCGATGTTGGACCCGACCGTCTCGATGCTGGCCTTTACCGAGTCGATCGGCGAAGTGGAACGGTCGACGGCAAAAGCGACGGCGAACTGGGCGACGAAGCCAAAGATCAGGCCGGGAATGACACAGAGCAGGCCACCAATGAAGGTGAGGGCGACGATCAGCAGTCCGGTGACCAGCACCAGGCCCAGATTGCGCGGCCTAAAGAACGTCGCGATGGTCACCGGCTTTCCGTCGGCAATGTCAAGGCAGCCGGTCAGAATTCCGGCGTGCATGTAGAGCACCAGGGCGAATAGAGCGATGTAGCCGAGGAACATGACTATGCCCGCGGCCGGGGTCATCGTGATGTCCACGGATTCGCTAGAGACGCCGGAGGTGTTGGTGTATGCGGTAGTAGCACGGTCCGATAGGGCGACAACGAGCCCGGCCGTCGCGCCGATGACCGCGGCCAACGCCACAGCGTAGGCGAGCACCGGGACGACGAGCGTTACGGCGTTCTGCGTGAACCTATTCCATGACCAACTGATCGCGTCGCCCACGCTAAAACCCGACGATTGCAGATGCGTCGGGTAACCGGGAGGCGGCGGGCCCGGCGGTGGGCCATAGCCGGGGGGCGGCGGGGGTGCGTTGTAGCCGGGAGGCAGGTAGGTCCCCGGGGGTGGGCCGTAGCCTGGTGGCGGGGGAGGCGCTCCGTAGCCGGGCGGCGGGTAGCTTCCAGCGCCCTGATTGCCGCCCTGGGGGTCGGCCGGATTGCCTGGATGTTCTGGCGGCTGGCTCATCGCTGTCCCAATCGCTTCGTAGTTCGCTTTTATCGGTACCCGCGCGACGCTAAGCAAACCGGAACTTAGCAAATATTTGCCGAAGGCGCGCGGATTATTCGTGTGGCGTCTTCGGCGAACGTTCGCGTCGTCAGGTGGGCGTGGTATGCCTGAAGCCGTGTCCGACGGTCTGTTTGACGTGCCCGGCGTACCGATGACGTCCGGCCATGACCTGGGCGCTTCGGCCGGGGCACCGCTGGCGGTGCGGATGCGTCCGGCGTCGCTGGACGAAGTGGTCGGCCAGGACCACTTGCTGGCGCCCGGTTCGCCGTTGCGCCGGCTGGTCGAGGGCTCGGGGGTGGCGTCGGTGATCCTCTACGGTCCCCCGGGCAGCGGCAAGACAACGCTGGCGGCGTTGATCTCGCAGGCCACCGGCCGCCGGTTCGAGGCCCTGTCGGCATTGTCGGCCGGCGTCAAGGAAGTGCGGGCGGTCATCGAGAATTCGCGAAAAGCGCTGCTTCACGGCGAGCAGACCGTGCTGTTCATCGACGAGGTGCACCGATTTTCCAAGACCCAACAAGACGCCCTGCTGTCGGCGGTGGAACACCGGGTGGTGCTGTTGGTGGCGGCGACCACCGAGAACCCGTCGTTTTCGGTGGTGGCACCGCTGCTGTCGCGGTCGCTGATCCTGCAGCTGCGGCCGCTGACGGCCGAGGACACCCGCGCGGTAGTACAACGCGCGATCGATGACCCCCGCGGCCTGGGCAGGGCAGTCGCGGTAGCGCCTGAGGCCGTCGACCTGCTGGTGCAACTCGCGGCCGGCGACGCCCGGCGCGCCCTGACCGCGCTGGAAGTAGCGGCCGAGGCAGCCCAGGCGGCCGGCGAGCTGGTCAGCGTGCAAACCATCGAGCGGTCGGTGGACAAAGCCGCGGTGCGCTACGACCGTGACGGCGACCAGCACTACGACGTCGTCAGCGCCTTCATCAAATCGGTGCGCGGTTCCGACGTCGATGCCGCGCTGCACTATTTGGCCCGCATGCTGGTCGCCGGGGAGGACCCGCGGTTCATCGCCCGCCGGCTGATGATTCTGGCCAGCGAGGACATCGGCATGGCCGACCCGAGCGCGCTGCAGGTGGCGGTCGCCGCCGCACAGACGGTGGCGCTGATCGGCATGCCCGAAGCCCAGCTGACGCTGGCGCACGCCACCATCCACCTGGCCACCGCACCGAAGTCAAACGCCGTCACCACGGCGTTGGCCGCGGCGATGAACGACATCAAGGCCGGCAAGGCCGGTCTGGTGCCGGCTCATCTGCGTGACGGGCATTACTCCGGGGCGGCGGCGCTGGGCAATGCACAGGGCTACAAATATTCCCATGACGACCCGGATGGCGTTGTGGCCCAGCAATACCCGCCCGACGAGTTGGTGGACGTGGACTACTACCGGCCCACTGGTCGCGGCGGCGAACGCGAGATCGCCGGCCGCCTGGACCGCCTGCGGGCAATCATCCGCAAGAAACGGGGGTGACCGCTGCGCTCTGCGGGAAGCAGGTCCGCTCAGACCAGCTCGGGTACCCGTAGATGTGCGATCGCCAGTTCGAATTCGGCGACGTCGAGGACCTCGGCTCCCAATTCCCGGACGCGCCTGCTGCGCAGCTCGCTCGCCCGGTCGCGGTTGCGGGCCATCGCGTCCATGCTGTCGAACGTCGAGCACGACACCGCACGCCGGCAAGCGGGGTGGTCGACCATCAGGCTGGCGCTGCAGAACCCGTCCAGACTCTCCAGCTCGGGAAGTACGGACGTGCGGTAGAACTCCAGGGACCGACCGAGCTGGTCTGGCACCACTTTGAGCCAGGTGGCGCGCACGCATGCCCCCTCATGCGACGGGTGGTCGCGGTGCAACAGGGCGATGTCCCATTCCTCGACCCGGGCACTACCGGCGAACATCAGCGCGGCGCGGTCGCGGATGGGTGCCACCCGCTCGACGCTGGAGCGCATCGCCTCCAAGGTCTCCCAGGCGCTGGTGGCGATGCACCGGCCGGATTGCCGGTCGACCAACAGCGACACCCCGACACACCCGTCGATCTCCTGCAAAGCGGGCATGACGACGTCACGAACATGCGCGATTCCAATGTCGACCGACAGAGGTTGCGCCTCAATGGTGGTTGAGCGTGCGTACACGATCGACCCCCTCCCGTGTCGGGGCAGCGCCCCGGTGGCGCCACCGGTCCCACCAAATACCTTCCTCCAACCGGCTGAGCCTGGCAATGCCTACCGCGAGCGCCGCTCGACGCACGACAGCAGTGCCGGCCCAGCGTCGGGCTCGGGCCGGTACTGCCGCCGGCGGGTTGATCAGACCAGCTCGGGTACCCGTAGGTGCGCTAGCGCCAGCTCGAACTCGCATTCATCGAGTTCCTCGCCGCCCGCCTCACGCAGCGATGTGGCCTTGAGCGCATTCGACTGGTCCCGGTTGCGCTCCATGGCGTCAAAGCTGTCGAAGGTCGCGGAAGACACCGCGCGCCCGGAGGTGCGGTCGACCAACAGGCTGGCGCTGCAGAATCCGTCGAGGCCTTCGATTTGGGGCAGGACGGACGACTTGTAGTACTCGATGCCTTGATCTACTTGGTCCGCCGGCACCTTGACCCAGGTCGCCCGCACACACGCCCCCTCGGCCGAGCGGTGGTCGCGATGCATCGCCGCGATCTCCCACTCCTCGACGGCCGGCGTGCCGCCGAACATCTCCGCGCACCGATCGCGGATCGGCGTTACCTGTTCCCGGCTTGCATGCATGGCTTCCGCGGTCTCCCAGGCACTGGTGGCGATGCACCTGCCGGATTGCCGGTCGACCAAAAGGGATACGCCGATGCACCCATCCATCCCCTGCAGTGCGGGCATAACCACATCGCGAACGTGCGCAATTCCGGTGTCGATGCACTCGGATTGCGCCTGAATAGTGGTAGAGCGCGCGTACACGATCCACCCCTCTTTCATTGTTCGGGGCAGCGCCCCGGTGGCGCCACCGGTCAATCATTACCTTCCTCCGACGGGCCGGCCGGGGCAATGGGCAATCCGACGTCAATGGATTGGCAGGTTGGCGCGCCCCCACCGTAGGCTGGGACGGGTGGATACCGATGTGCTGGATGTGGACACCGCGCGTCGCCGCATTGTCGATCTCACCGACGCCGTGCGCGCCTTCTGCACCGCCCATGATGATGGCCTGTGCAACGTGTTCGTCCCGCACGCTACGGCCGGCGTTGCGATTATCGAGACCGGCGCCGGTTCCGACGAGGATCTGGTGGACACGCTGGTGCGGTTGTTGCCGCGCGACGACCGCTACCGGCACGCGCACGGGTCCTACGGTCACGGCGCCGACCACTTGTTACCGGCTTTTGTTGCGCCGTCGGTGACGGTGCCGGTCTCGGGGGGCCAGCCCCTGCTGGGCACCTGGCAAAGCATCGTTCTGGTCGACCTCAACCAGGACAATCCGCGGCGGTCGGTGCGATTGAGCTTTGTGGAAGGCTGAGCGGGCCGAATTGGGCCGTCGGACAGCCTTCTCATAATCCGGCGAATAGGCTGGTAATGGACTTAACCACGGATCAAGGAAGAACGTAGAGTGCAGACACACGAGATCAGGAAGCGGTTCCTCGATCATTTCGTGAAGGCGGGCCACACCGAGGTGCCCAGCGCCTCGGTGATCCTCGACGACCCCAACCTGTTGTTCGTCAACGCCGGGATGGTCCAGTTCGTGCCTTTCTTCTTGGGACAGCGCACGCCGCCGTACCCGACGGCCACCAGCATCCAGAAGTGCATCCGTACCCCCGATATCGACGAGGTGGGCATAACCACCCGGCACAACACGTTTTTTCAGATGGCCGGCAATTTCAGCTTCGGCGACTATTTCAAACGCGGGGCCATTGAACTGGCCTGGGCACTGCTGACCAACAGCCTCGCCGCCGGCGGCTACGGCCTGGACCCGGAAAGAATCTGGACGACAGTCTATTTCGACGACGACGAAGCTGTCCGGCTATGGCAGGAGGTTGCCGGGCTGCCGGCGGAGCGAATCCAGCGCCGCGGCATGGCCGACAACTACTGGTCGATGGGCATTCCCGGACCGTGCGGGCCGTCATCGGAGATCTATTACGACCGCGGACCCGAATTCGGTCCCGCAGGCGGTCCCATCGTCAGCGAAGACCGCTACCTCGAGGTCTGGAACCTGGTGTTCATGCAGAACGAGCGCGGAGAGGGAACCACCAAGGAGGACTACCAGATCCTCGGGCCGCTGCCCCGCAAGAACATCGACACCGGCATGGGCGTCGAGCGGATCGCGCTGGTGCTGCAAGACGTGCACAACGTCTACGAGACCGACCTGCTCAGGCCGGTCATCGATACCGTGGCCAGGGTCGCCGCGCGTGCCTACGACGTCGGCAACCACGAAGACGACGTGCGGTACCGCATCATCGCAGACCACAGCCGCACCGCCGCGATCCTGATCGGTGACGGCGTCAGCCCCGGCAACGACGGTCGCGGTTATGTGCTGCGCCGGCTGCTGCGTCGGGTGATCCGCTCCGCCAAGCTGCTGGGCATCGACGCTGCGATCGTTGGCGACCTGATGGCCACGGTGCGCAACGCGATGGGCCCGTCATATCCCGAACTCGTCGCCGACTTCGAGCGGATCAGCCGGATCGCGGTCGCCGAGGAGACGGCGTTCAACCGCACGCTGGCGTCGGGTTCCAGGCTGTTCGAGGAGGTGGCTAGCTCCACCAAGAAATCCGGAGCCACCGTGCTGTCCGGATCGGACGCTTTCACGTTGCATGACACCTACGGGTTCCCGATCGAGCTCACGCTGGAGATGGCGGCCGAAACCGGTCTGCAGGTAGACGAAATCGGGTTCCGTGAGCTGATGGCCGAGCAGCGCCGCCGTGCCAAGGCCGACGCCGCCGCGCGCAAACACGCGCATGCTGACCTGAGCGCCTACCGCGAGCTGGTTGACGCCGGCGCCACCGAGTTCACCGGATTCGACGAGTTGCGTTCCCAGGCGCGGATTCTGGGCATCTTCGTCGACGGTAAGCGGGTTCCGGTGGTGGCGCACGGTGTAGCCGGCGGAGCCGGGGAAGGGCAGCGTGTCGAACTTGTCTTAGATCGCACCCCGCTCTACGCCGAATCGGGTGGGCAGATCGCCGATGAGGGCACCATCAGCGGAACCGGTTCCAGCGAAGCTGCCCGGGCCGCGGTTACCGACGTGCAGAAGATCGCCAAAACGCTTTGGGTGCACCGAGTCAACGTGGAATCCGGGGAATTCGTCGAGGGTGACACCGTAATCGCGGCGGTGGATCCCGGGTGGCGCCGGGGTGCCACGCAGGGCCACTCGGGCACCCACATGGTGCATGCCGCGCTGCGACAAGTGCTGGGGCCCAACGCGGTTCAGGCGGGATCGCTGAACCGGCCGGGATATTTGCGCTTCGACTTTAACTGGCAGGGTCCGTTGACCGACGACCAGCGCACCCAGGTCGAAGAGGTCACCAACGAGGCCGTGCAAGCGGACTTCGAGGTGCGCACGTTCACCGAACAGCTCGACAAGGCCAAGGCGATGGGTGCCATCGCGCTGTTCGGCGAGAGCTACCCCGACGAAGTGCGGGTGGTGGAGATGGGTGGACCGTTCTCGCTGGAGCTATGTGGCGGCACCCATGTGAGCAACACGGCGCAGATCGGTCCCGTGACGATCCTGGGCGAGTCGTCGATCGGCTCCGGGGTGCGCCGGGTGGAGGCCTACGTGGGGTTGGATTCGTTTCGTCACCTGGCCAAGGAGCGTGCGTTGATGGCCGGGTTGGCCTCGTCACTGAAGGTGCCGTCCGAAGAGGTACCGGCCCGGGTGGCCAATCTAGTGGAGCGCCTGCGGGCCGCCGAGAAGGAACTCGAACGTGTCCGGATGGCCAGCGCCCGGGCAGCCGCCACCAATGCCGCCGCCGGGGCTCAGCGGATCGGTAACGTCCGTTTGGTGGCGCAGCGAATGTCCGGCGGGATGACCGCGGCAGACCTGCGGTCGTTGATCGGCGACATCCGCGGCAAGCTGGGTAGCGAGCCGGCGGTGGTGGCGCTGATTGCCGAGGGCGAAAGCCAAACTGTGCCGTATGCGGTCGCGGCCAATCCCGCTGCCCAGGACCTCGGAATCCGTGCCAACGACCTGGTCAAACAACTTGCGGTGGCGGTCGAAGGCCGCGGTGGCGGTAAGGCGGACCTGGCGCAGGGCTCGGGAAAGAATCCGACCGGTATCGACGCCGCGCTCGACGCGGTCCGCTCCGAGATCGCCGTGATAGCGCGGGTCGGTTGAGTGGTCCCAGCACAGCACCGCCCGCCCGACCGGCCCGGCGATCCAGCGCACGACCCTGGACGGGGACGACGCCTCGGTATCGACGTGGGCGCCGCGCGTATCGGCGTGGCTTGCAGCGACCCGGACGCGATCTTGGCCACCCCGGTGGAAACGGTGCGCCGCGATCGTTCCGGCAAGCACCTGCGCAGGCTGGCTGCGCTGGCCGCCGAGTTGGAGGCGGTCGAGGTGATCGTCGGGCTCCCGCGCACGCTGGCCGACCGCATCGGCCGCTCGGCCCAAGACGCAATCGAACTGGCCGAGGCGCTGGCACGCCGTGTTTCTCCTACGCCGGTGCGGCTAGCCGACGAGCGGCTCACCACGGTCAGTGCTCAACGATCTTTGCGGCAGGCGGGGGTGCGGGCCTCCGAGCAGCGTGCGGTGATCGACCAAGCGGCCGCAGTGGCAATACTGCAGAGCTGGCTGGATGAACGTCTCGCAGCGATGGCCGGGACTCAAGAAGGCTCCGATGCCTGACGGTGGCCACCGCCACCGCGCCCAGCCGGTGTCGGTAAGACCGAACCGGCACCGCAGGACCCGAGTCAGCCGCGCTCAGCGCCGACACGCCCAACAAATCCGCCGGCGACGGCGCGTCGCCGGCGGATTTGCCCTGAGCCTGCTCGTCGTGGTGGTGGTGGCGGCCGTCGTCGTCGGCGCCAAGTTGTGGCAGACCATGTTGGGCTCCGGTAACGACTACACCGGTCCCGGCAAGCGAGACATCGTGATTCAGATCAGGTCCGGTGACTCGACCACGGCGGTCGGGGAGACGCTGCTCAAACACGGTGTAGTGGCCACCGTCCGAGCATTCGTCGATGCCGCGCACGGCAACACCGCGATTTCCTCGATCCAACCCGGGTTCTATCGGATGCGAACCGAGATTTCGGCGGCTTCCGCTGTCGCGCGGCTTACCGATCCGCACAACCGGGTGGGGAAGTTGGTCATACCGGAAGGGCGTCAGCTCGACGACACCACCGACATGAAGACCAACGTGGTGAATCCTGGCATATTCGCGCTGATCTCCCGTGCCACCTGTGTGGATCTCGACGGTACCCAACGCTGCGTCTCGGTGGCCGACCTCCGCGCGGCGGCGAGCAGGAGCACGCCGACGATGCTGTCAGTGCCGCGCTGGGCGGTTGGGCCGGTGATGGAGCTGGGCACTGACCATCGCCGGATCGAGGGGCTGATCGCACCGGGGACCTTCAACATCGACCCGTCGGCATCGGCTGAAACCATCTTGGCGACCTTGATCAGCGCCGGCGCCGTGGAGTACATGAAATCCGGGTTGGTAGACACCGCAAAGTCGCTGGGCCTGTCGCCCTATGACATTCTCGTGGTGGCCTCGCTGGTGCAGCAGGAAGCCAACACCCAGGATTTCCCGAAGGTGGCCCGGGTCATCTACAACCGGCTGCACGAACACCGCACGTTGGAGTTCGACTCGACCGTGAACTATCCGCTGGATCGCCGTGAGGTGGCCACCAGCGACACCGACCGTGCCCAGCGCACACCGTGGAACACCTACATGGCCCAGGGGCTGCCGGCCACCGCGATCTGTTCGCCCGGCGTCGACGCGCTGCGCGCCGCCGAGCATCCAGTACCTGGCGACTGGCTGTACTTCGTCACCATCGATTCCCAGGGCACGACGCTGTTCACCAGGGACTATCAGCAGCATCTGGCGAACATCGAGCTGGCCAAACACAATGGTGTCCTCGACAGCGCGCGATGAGCGAAGGTCCCAAAAAAGCCGGCGTGCTTGGTTCGCCGATCGCGCATTCCCGCTCCCCGCAGCTGCACCTAGCCGCCTACCGCGCGCTGGGGCTGCACGACTGGACCTATGAGCGCATCGAATGCGGTGCGGCCGAGTTGCCCGTCGTGGTCGGTGGTTTCGGACCGGAGTGGGTCGGTGTTTCGGTGACCATGCCGGGCAAGTTCGCCGCCCTGCGGTTCGCCGACGAGCGCACCGCACGCGCGGACCTTGTCGGTTCGGCCAACACCCTGGTTCGGACGCCGCATGGCTGGCGGGCCGACAACACCGACATCGACGGGGTGGCCGGGGCGTTGGGGGCGGCTGCGGGACACGCGCTGGTGCTGGGGTCCGGGGGGACTGCACCGGCGGCCGTGGTGGGGCTGGCCGAACTCGGGGTCACCGACATCACCGTGGTGGCGCGCAACTCGGACAAGGCGGCCCGGCTGGTGGACCTGGGCACACGGGTCGGCGTGGTGACCCGGTTCTGCGCGTTCGACAGCGGTGGTTTGGCCGATGCGGTGGCCGCCGCGGAAGTGCTGGTCAGCACCGTTCCAGCGGAGGTGGCCGCGCGGTATGCCGGCACCTTGGCCGCGATCCCGGTGCTGTTGGACGCCATCTACGATCCGTGGCCCACACCGCTGGCCGCCGCGGTCGGATCGGCGGGCGGGCGGGTGATCAGCGGGCTGCAGATGTTGCTGCATCAGGCGTTCGCGCAGGTGGAGCAGTTCACCGGGCTACCCGCCCCCCGCGAAGCGATGACTTGCGCGATGGCCGCGTTGGACTAGCGTGCCCCAGCATGCTGGCGGCGGCGGTGTTGGCCTGGATGGGAGTGTTGTGCGTTTGCGACGTCCGGCAGCGCCGGCTACCCAACTGGCTCACCCTGCCCGGGGCGGGGGTGATCCTGCTCTTCGCGGGCCTTGCCGGCCGCGGTGTGCCGGCGCTGGCCGGGGCGGCCGCCTTGGCCGGGGTGTACCTGCTGGTGCACCTGGCTTTGCCCGCCGCGATGGGCGCCGGTGACGTCAAGCTGGCGATCGGCCTGGGCGGGCTGACCGGCTGCTTCGGGGTCGAGGTGTGGTTTCTGGCGGCGCTGGCCGCGCCGCTGCTGACCGCGGTGTGCGGCGTGATGGTGACGCCATGGGGCGTGCGCAGCCTGCCGCATGGGCCATCGATGTGTGTGGCCAGCCTGGGGGCGGTGGGGTTGGCGCTGCTGGGCTGAGGTTGGCGCGATATCAGTGTAGACCAGAGGTCGTTTGACAACGAATCTTGGCTTAGCGCAACCTGATTCGTTCAGAGGACAGCTTGGACCGTCGCCGTCGAGGCGGCGTTGCCGCATGCTTGCTCGTAACGGGAGTTTCATGTCGGTCACCGCGCGCCGGGCTCGAACGTGAGCGATCTTGCATGGGAACCATGGCGAACTCAGCGGCTGATTACGACGCGCGTAAAGGGGCGGACACTCGCTTCGCCCCTGTACAGAAGTCAGCACTGTCATCGCTTTGGCCAGTCGCCTAGTCGGGCGGCGGCAGTTTCGGCGGGCACACTTCATCCAGGTCACCACGGCGGCGAGTTCAACAAACTCGGCAGCCAGCGGCAAGCATCCGATTCTCAGCTACCGATGTATACAGCATTATGCTAGTGGCGTATATTTGCCATGTGAAAAGGCTGCAGATCTACATCGACGAAGACGTTGACCGAGCGCTTGCTGTTGAAGCGCGACGGCGGCGGACGTCGAAGGCGGCGCTGATCCGGGAGTACGTCGCTGAGCACCTCCGGCAGCCGGGCCCAGATCCGGTCGATGCCTTCGTCGGATCGTTCGTGGGGGAAGCCGACTTGTCCGCGTCCATCGACGACGTGGTTTACGGAAAGCACGAATGATCTTCGTCGACACGTCCTTCTGGGCTGCACTTGGCAACGCCGGCGACGCTCGGCACGGCACCGCGCAGAGGTTGTGGGCCAGCAAACCGCCCGTAGTGATGACCTCCAACCATGTCCTGGGCGAGACCTGGACGCTGCTCAACCGGCGCTGCGGTCACCGCGCGGCGGTTGCCGCCGCTGCAATCCGCTTGAGCACCGTCGTTCGCGTCGAGCACGTAACAGCCGACCTGGAAGAGCAGGCGTGGGAATGGCTTGTACGTCACGACGAGCGAGAGTACTCGTTCGTCGACGCGACGAGCTTCGTGGTGATGCGAAAGAAAGGCATCCAAAATGCGTATGCCTTCGATGGTGACTTCAGCGCGGCCGGATTTGTCGAGGTAAGACCCGAGTAGAGCCGAGCCCCGCTCAGCCCTGCTTATCCGACGTGCACCCAATGCCGGTGTCCGCCCGGGACAGGGCTGCGTTGCGTTGAATCGCGGTAGGATTCGCTCGTGCTGCCCGAGAACCTCGAACAACGGGTCACCGCGCTGGAATCCCAAGTGCGTGAGCTGGCTGACCGCGTGCGGGCCAGCGAACAGGATGCCGCCGCCGCTCGCGTGCTAGCCGGCGCGGCCGATCGCGATGTCACGGAGTTCGTTGGCGAGTTCCGCGACTTCCGGCGAGCCACAATCGGTAGCTTCAACGCCCTGCGAGAAGATTTCACCGCCCTGCGGGAAGAGATGACCGAACGTTTCAGTCACGTAGAAGAACGTTTTAGTCGAGTCGACGACGGATTCACCGAGATGCGAGGCAAGCTGGACGGGGCCGCCGCCGGCCAACAGCGCATCGTCGAGCTCATCGAACAACTCATCGCCGACCAAGGCTGATGCCCCAGGGAGTGCTCAGTACGGCGGCTGCAGATCCGGGAACATCGGGAAGTGGCGCACATTGGTGGTGAGCAGGTCGGCGTCGACCACAATGGCGGTCGCAGCGATCAGGTAGTCCACGTCGTCGATACCGCGGTGGCTGGACCGGTATCGACGGGCGAGTCGTCCGCCGATCCGGGCAATGTCCTCGGTCACCAGGGTCCACACCACTGCCGAGAAGAAGGCCTCGAGCGCCGCGAGTTCGCTTTCCCGCACACCGGCGAGGAGTTCGAATCGGACCAGCTCGCTGGCCGCGATCTCCTCACCGTTGTTTATCAGTTCGGCGAGCAGCACGGCTGCCGCGGGTTCGCCGCGAAGGTGGTCGACCGCGATGGTGGTGTCGATCAGCTTCACGCCAGACCGAGCCGAGCAAGTCGTTCGTTGAGGTCGCCCCGAATGGCGTCGACATACTCGGTGCCGGTGAAGTCCCGTCCTCGCCACGAGCCACGGCTGTGGTCGAGCGCGGCGAGCCGTTCCTGCTTGGATCCAGTCCCGTAGGCACGGTGAATTGCGCGTCGGATGAGTTCCGACCGCGATGCGCCACTCGCCTTGGCGGCACGATCGAGCAGCTCAAGCTCCTCTGCGCCCAGGGTCACCTGAGTCCGCATGACATCACCATACATCCAGTGATGGCGCCTATCAGCGGTTAAAGGGTCCCGCGCGGCACGATCCACTCCGTAGGTTGGCCGGTGATGGCGGCGACCCGGTCATAGTTCTCGTCGTAATGCCACACGATGGTGCCTGAAAGTTCGGCCGCCGCGGCGATGACAAGATCGGCGATCTTCACGCTGCGGTGATGCAGACCGGCGACGTGGGCAAGCTCACGCTGGACTTGGCATGCGCGCGTAAAGGTTTCGGCACCGACTGGTATACGGGCCAAGCCGTCGAGTTCGTCGGCGAGCGCGTCGTAGTCGGTAGCGGAGTTCGCCGAGTACAGGATCTCCAACCGCACGTGGTCGCAGATGCCGATCTGGTCCGCGGACAAGGCCGCCAACCATCGGCGCGCAACTTCCGGCCGCGCCGCGTGATGCCACGCGCTGGTGTCGACGCAGAACACCATCACCGCGCGGGACGCGTCTGGGCAAGCAGCGCCTCGGACCGATCGATGCCGGCACCCGAGGCGATTCGCGCGGCGAGCCGAGTGCGCGCCGACTAGCGCACCGCGGCTCGCAAAGCGGCATCGACCCTGTCCTTCAGCCCGGTGGTACCGAGCGCCGCTTGCGCGCGGGCCAGCAGTATGTCATCGATGTCGATCGTTGTACGCCGAGACATGGAGCAAACATATAGGTATTCGATACTGAGATATATGCATTGGAGCGTTTGCGCCCGAAATAACGCCGTCGTGTGCCCGAGATCGCGAGCCCGCCTGCGCGTGGGCAGGATCACCGGCAGGTGACCCTGGATCACGCCAGCAACGATGGTGGTGCTCACGGGGTTGGCGTCGAGGTCGTCGGCCAAATGGGTGGTTCGGGGGGGAGTTGTCCGGCCGGCAGGTCGAGCACCTTCTGCAACAGAAAACAGTCGCC
Source organism: Mycobacterium canetti CIPT 140010059 (assembly GCF_000253375.1). Taxonomy (NCBI): domain Bacteria; kingdom Bacillati; phylum Actinomycetota; class Actinomycetes; order Mycobacteriales; family Mycobacteriaceae; genus Mycobacterium; species Mycobacterium canetti. Next base: position 2,937,374 of record NC_015848.1, on the reverse strand, counting down.
GGTGATGTTAAGTGTGGCGAATTTGATTTGGCCCAGGTTGAATTCGTAGCCGTTGCCCTGCACGTCGTAGTCGCGTTTGGCCGATTCGTTAAACAGCGACGACTCGGTGGTCGCACCGTACTTGGCGGCTTCCTCTCGCACGATATTGGCGGCAATCTTGAAGTCTTCCGCCGAGAATGTGCTACCGAAGTCAACCGGTTTGGCCATCGGCCGCCGGGCGATATCGGCACTGAGTTCCTTACACAACGATCCATTTCTATAGAAGTCTTGGCCGTAGGAGTCGTCGTTGAATTTCCAGGTTTGGCCCGGGATGGCCGCACTGACGCGGTCGGCGATGATCTGGGCGGTGGCGGTGAGGCGTTCCCGGGCGGCCTCGTAGGAGCCTTTGTGGCGCATGCTGTCGATGAGCTGGATCTTCTGCTCGCCGGTCAGGTGCGGTGATTTGTCGGGGTTTTGGCCCATTGTGCAGCCACCTATCAGGGCGGTTGATATGCCGATCATGGTCAGCGCGACGATGCGCTGCCACCGTGGGAGCGTTCGGGGAATCGGTTGTGGTGCGATCAATGTGGCGTCGAGGTCGTTGGCCAGATGGGTGGTTCCGGGGGGAGTTGTCCGGCCGGCAGGTCGAGCACCTTCTGCAACAGAAAACAATCGCCGGTGATGTTAAGTGTGGCGAATTTGATTTGCAGGAGTCGGAATTCGTAGCCGTTGCCCTGCACGTCGTAGTCGCGCTTGGCCGATTCGTTAAATAGCGACGACTCGGTGGTCGCACCGTACTTGGCGGCTTCCTCCCGCACGATATTGGTGACAACCTTGAAGTCCTCCGCCGAGAACGCAGTACCAAAGATAACTGCGTCGGCGATCGGCCGCCGGGCGATATCGCCGGTGAGTTCCTTGCACGACAAACCTTCCCGATCGGCCTTTCGCCCGGCGGGATCTTCGGTGAATTTCCAGGTTTGGCCCGGGATGGCCGCACTGACGCGGTCGGCGATGATCCGGGCGGTGGCGGTGAGGCGTTCCCGGGCGGCCTCGTAGGAGCCTTTGTTGCGCATGCTGTCGATGAGCTGGATCTTCTGCTCGTCGGTCAGGCGCCGTGATGTGTCAGGGCTTTGATCCATTGTGCAGCCACCTATCAGCGCGGTAGATAACCCGATCATGGTCAGCGTGACGATGCGCTGCCACCGCGGGAGCGTTCGGGGAACCGGTTGTGGTGCGATCAATGTGGCGTCGAGGTCGTCGGCCAGATGGGTGGTTCCGGGGGGAGTTGTCCGGGCGGCAGGTCGAGCACCTTCTGCAACAGAAAACAATCGCCGGTGATGTTAAGTGTGGCGAATTTGATTTGGCCCAGGTTGAATTCGTAGCCGTTGCCCTGCACGTCGTAGTCGCGTTTGGCCGATTCGTTAAACAGCGACGACTCGGTGGTCGCACCGTACTTGGCGGCTTCCTCCCGCACGATATTGGCGGCAATCTTGAAGTCCTCGGCCGAGAACGTGGCGCCGAACATTACGCTGTTGGCGATCGGCCGCCGCGCGATATCCGCGGTGAGCTTGTCGCACAGTGCTCCGTTTCGGTCAGACTGTTGTATGTTGGGATCGTCGTCGAATTTCCAGGTTTGGCCCGGGATGGCCGCACTGACGCGGTCGGCGATGATCCGGGCGGTGGCGGTTAGGCGCTCCCGGGCGGCCTCGTAGGAGCCCTTGTTGCGCATGCTGTCGATGAGCTGGATCTTCTGCTCGCCGGTCAGGCGCCGTGATGTGTCAGGGTTGTGATCCATGGTGCAGCCACCTATCAGGGCGGTTGATATGCCGATCATGGTCAGCGCGACGATGCGCTGCCACCGCGGGAGCGTTCGGGAAATCGGTTGTGGTGCGATCACTGCTGTGGGCTTTCGCGCACCGCCAGATCGGGCCGGTTGAGCAGGATGGTCGCCAGGTTGTAGCCGGTCATCCGTTGCAGCGGGTCTTGGCCGTATTGCGAGTGCCCGCTGGCGGCGGTCTTGTGATCACCCAGCGGAGTGGATCCCGCGTCGGTCTGCAGATGGGTGAAGCGGTAGCGGTCCGGGGATCCGGCGATGATCTCGTTGGGGTCTGATCCCCACCCGTGCAGGGGTGCCAGGCGCGCCGGATACCGGATGGGGTCATCGGGTGTGGTCATCACGAAGAAGTTGTGGTCGTTCATGCCCAGCTTGGCCGGTGAGGTCGCGTCAAACCCCGGCGAGCCATACAGCACCGCATTGTCGACCAGTGAACTGGCGCCATCCTTCAACGCGATCCCCGACAGCAACGACCCGTAGGAATGCCCGAACAACGCCGTCGTGTGACCCGGATTGTGCGATCCCGCCTGCAGATCCCGCAAAAACGCCTCCAACTTGGGAGCGCCGGCCTGCGCGAGATCATCATCGACCGTGTCCCACGACGCGAGCACCGGCGGCGGCTGATACCCCACCCACGCAATCGTCGCCACATTCGTGCTCTCGCCTACTTTGCGGGCGACATATTGCGCTTCCCGGCGCAAGTCGCCGGCTTCTTGGGTCATGGTGGCGATGGTCTGACGGGTGGTTCCCGACACCCCGGGGACCGTCACCGACACGTGATCCGCGGTGAACGGATCGCCGACCGCGGTGACCGCCGGGATCATGTCGGCGGGGTCGTCCGGCTTGGCCACATAGATCAAATGCGAGTCGGGCACCCTCAGCGCCTCTTGGATGCCCGCGATGTCGGCCAGCCGGTCGGTTTTCACCTGCCCGTCGGGCAGCCGGCTGTATTCCGCCAGCATGTCTTGCAGCAGGGCGCGATTGGCCGCGTCGATCGCGTCGATGTCGCCGGAGGACATGCCCCCGGGAGCTGCCGGTGGCGGGGCCTGGCGGAAATCCACCGCCTGCACCCCATCCTCGGCCGGGGTGTCGACCCCGGGCACCTCTTCGAACGCCAGCTCATCGAGGCCTTGGGTGGCGGCGCTGACCCGGGTCGCGATTTCGCGGTCGGTGGCCAGCAGCGCGCCCACCCGATGCCGGATAAAGTCGGCGTGCCCCTGGGCTTGGCCCAGACGCGCCGCCCGCTGCTGGCGTGAGCCACCCGTGGAACGGTCGGTGACCGTGTAATCCTCACCGACGGCAAACCCGTCCCGGCGGGCGTCGCTGACAGCGTCCAGCACCGCCCGCCGGTTGGCCTCCAGCTGGTCTTCCCCGCGGCCGGCGATGGCGGCGGCGTCATGCAGCCGGTCCACCGCGCGACCGATCGTCACCACGTCGACGGCCGACCGGTAGTGGGCGCGGGCCGCGGCCTGGCCCTCCCAGTCGGTGCCGCCGGGTCGGCGCATCGAATCGCGCACCTCGGTGAAGGCGCGCTCCCACCGCGTGGCCAGCCGCCGCCAGTAGGCGGCGGCCTCGCTGAGATGCGCAAAGCTCGCCGACTCCACCGCCGACAGCGGCGGCAGCCCCGACGCAGCCATCAGCGGGTCCCCCACGGGCGTACCGCCCCCAGGGCGGCCGCCGCTGCGGTGTCCTGGCCCGCGTACCGGCGGGCGGCCTGCCCCAGCGCGGTGGCGGTGGCCCGCATTCGGGCGCTCACAGCCGCGGCGGCCGCACCCGCGCGGGCATGCGCGGCGTTCACCGCGACCGCGTTGGCCTGCCACGACAACACCGCCCCCGACGGCTCGACCGCGGCTGACAATTCGTCGGCCAGGGTCGCACACCGCCCGGCCAGCGCCTGCAACCCATCGGCTGTGACCCGCAGCCGGGCCTGGGTGCCCTCAGCCACATCCACGCCAGGGATGCTAACGGGGCATCCGGGGAGCCGCACATCACCGCGATCGCACGGAGTGGGTGCGTTGACGTGCGGAGTTCAAACCTACGCATGGGAAGATGGTCAGGTGTTGCGCTGGATCACCGCGGGGGAGTCACACGGCCGCGCCTTGGTGGCCGTGGTCGAAGGCATGGTCGCCGGCGTGCACGTCACCTCGGCCGACATCGCCGACCAGCTGGCCCGACGCCGGCTGGGCTACGGCCGCGGTGCGCGGATGACGTTCGAGCGCGACGCGGTGACCGTGCTGTCCGGGATACGCCACGGCAGCACCCTGGGCGGGCCCATCGCCATCGAGATCGGCAACACCGAATGGCCCAAGTGGGAGACCGTGATGGCCGCCGACCCGGTCGACCCCGCCGAGCTGGCCGACGTCGCACGCAACGCCCCGCTCACTCGGCCGCGGCCGGGCCATGCCGACTATGCGGGCATGCTCAAATACGGTTTCGACGACGCGCGGCCGGTGCTGGAGCGGGCCAGCGCCCGCGAGACCGCCGCCCGGGTCGCTGCCGGAACGGTCGCGCGGGCATTCCTGAGGCAGGCGCTGGGCGTCGAGGTGCTCTCCCACGTGGTCTCCATCGGCGCGTCGGCACCCTACGACGGTCCACCGCCGCGGGCCGAGGACCTACCCACCATCGACGCCAGCCCGGTACGCGCCTACGACAAGGCCGCCGAAGCCGCGATGATCGCCGAGATCGAAGCGGCCAAGAAGGACGGCGACACCCTCGGCGGTGTGGTGGAGGCGGTGGCGCTGGGCCTGCCGGTCGGGCTGGGATCGTTCACCAGCGGCGACCATCGGCTCGACAGCCAACTGGCCGCCGCCGTGATGAGCATTCAGGCGATCAAAGGGGTGGAGATCGGCGACGGCTTCCAGACCGCGCGCCGCCGCGGCAGCCAGGCCCACGACGAGATGTATCCCGGGCCCGACGGCGTCGTCCGCTCCACCAACCGTGCGGGTGGGCTCGAAGGCGGCATGACCAACGGCCAGCCGCTGCGGGTGCGCGCGGCGATGAAGCCGATCTCCACCGTGCCGCGCGCGCTGGCCACCGTCGACCTGGCGACCGGCGATGAGGCCGTCGCCATCCATCAACGCTCGGATGTGTGCGCGGTGCCGGCCGCCGGGGTCGTGGTGGAGACCATGGTGGCGTTGGTGCTGGCCCGGGCGGCGCTGGAAAAATTCGGCGGGGATTCGCTGGCCGAAACCCAGCGTAACATCGCCGCCTACCAGCGCACGGTCGTCGACCGCGAAGCACCGGCCGCGCGGGTCTCCGGTTAACAGATGGCACCCAAAGCGGTACTCGTCGGCCTGCCGGGCTCCGGCAAGTCCACCATCGGGCGCCGGCTGGCCAAGGCGCTCGGGGTCAGCCTGCTCGACACCGACGTCGCGATCGAGCAGCGGACCGGACGCAGCATCGCCGACATCTTCGCCACCGACGGGGAGCAGGAGTTCCGACGTATCGAGGAGGACGTGGTGCGCGCGGCACTGGCCGACCACGACGGTGTGCTGTCGCTCGGCGGCGGCGCGGTGACCAGCCCCGGTGTGCGCGCGGCGCTGGCCGGCCACACCGTCGTCTACCTGGAGATCAGCGCCGCCGAGGGCGTGCGCCGCACCGGCGGCAACACCGTGCGCCCACTGCTGGCCGGCCCCGACCGCGCCGAGAAATACCGCGCGCTGATGGCCAAGCGGGCACCGCTGTACCGGCGCGTCGCGACCATGCGAGTGGACACCAATCGCCGCAACCCCGGGGCGGTGGTCCGCTACATCCTGTCGCGGCTGCAGGTTCCCAGCCCCAGCGAGGCGGCCACATGACCGATATCAGCGCACCCGTGACCGTGCAGGTGGCCGTCGATCCGCCATACCCGGTGGTCATCGGTACCGGCCTGCTCGACGAGCTGGAAAACCTGCTGGCCGACCGGCACAAGGTCGCCGTCGTGCATCAGCCCGGACTAGCCGAGACCGCGGAAGAGATCCGAAAGCGCTTGGCCGGCAAGGGCGTCGACGCGCACCGCATCGAGATCCCCGACGCCGAGGCCGGCAAGGACCTGCCCGTCGTGGGATTCATCTGGGAGGTGTTGGGCCGCATCGGAATCGGCCGCAAAGACGCCCTGGTCAGCCTCGGCGGCGGGGCCGCCACCGACGTCGCCGGGTTCGCGGCCGCCACCTGGCTGCGCGGCGTCTCGATTGTGCACCTGCCCACCACACTGCTGGGCATGGTCGATGCGGCCGTCGGCGGCAAGACCGGCATCAACACCGACGCCGGCAAGAACCTGGTCGGGGCGTTTCATCAGCCGTTGGCGGTCCTGGTGGACCTGGCGACGCTGCAAACCTTGCCACGCGACGAAATGATCTGCGGCATGGCCGAAGTGGTCAAGGCCGGCTTCATCGCCGACCCGGTGATCCTGGATCTCATCGAAGCTGACCCGCAGGCCGCACTCGACCCGGCCGGCGACGTGCTGCCCGAGCTGATCCGGCGCGCGATCACCGTCAAGGCCGAGGTGGTCGCCGCCGACGAAAAGGAATCCGAGCTGCGCGAAATCCTCAACTACGGCCACACATTAGGCCACGCGATCGAGCGCCGGGAACGCTACCGGTGGCGCCACGGCGCCGCCGTGTCGGTGGGGCTGGTGTTCGCGGCCGAGCTGGCCAGGCTTGCCGGGCGGCTCGACGACGCGACCGCGCAGCGCCACCGCACCATCCTGTCCTCGTTGGGACTGCCGGTCAGCTACGACCCGGACGCGCTGCCCCAGCTGCTGGAAATCATGGCCGGCGACAAGAAGACTCGGGCGGGTGTGTTGCGGTTCGTGGTGCTCGACGGATTGGCCAAGCCGGGCCGAATGGTGGGACCGGACCCCGGTCTGCTGGTAACCGCCTACGCCGGAGTTTGCGCCCCATGAGCGAACTGATCGTGAACGTGATCAACGGCCCCAACCTGGGCCGGTTGGGCCGGCGCGAGCCCGCCGTCTATGGCGGCACCACCCACGACGAGCTGGTCGCTCTGATCGAGCGTGAGGCCGCCGAGCTCGGACTCAAAGCCGTTGTGCGGCAAAGTGATAGCGAAGCCCAGCTGCTGGACTGGATTCATCAGGCCGCCGATGCGGCCGAACCCGTGATCCTCAACGCCGGCGGTCTGACGCACACGTCGGTGGCACTGCGCGATGCCTGCGTGGAGCTGAGCGCTCCGCTGATCGAGGTGCATATCTCCAACGTGCATGCGCGTGAGGAGTTCCGCCGCCACTCCTACCTCAGCCCCATCGCGACCGGGGTGATCGTCGGGCTCGGCATCCAGGGCTACCTGCTGGCCCTGCGGTACCTAGCTGAGCATGTCGGGACGTGAGGGTTAATCCTTCTTGGGCTCGTCGCCGGGCTTGGTCTGGTCCGCCTCGGTGTCGGTGCGGATAACCTCGGTGGGTGTATCGCTTTCGGTGGTGCGGATCACCTCGGTGGGTGCCTCACGTTCGACCGTGGCGACGGCCGCGGTTTGTGCCTCAGGCTGCGCGACCTGCATCTCCCCGGTCGGACTGTCGTCGGCGCGAACGGCGGAGAATACATCGGTGTCGGCGGCCCGCTCGTGTTCAGCGGCAAGCCCGTGGTGTCGCACCGGTGCCTTCGCCAGCTGCCGGTCCACCAGCCACCGGCCCACGGCTACCCCGACGATCCCGACCAGAAAGACGATGAGCGCGGTGAAGGCCGCGAACGTGGTCAGCTCGTTGATTGGGCCCCCGGTGTAGATCGCTTTGTAGAACAGCGAAATGAGCCAGGCCACCGCGCCGCTGAGCGCGCCGGCTACCAGGCCGGCCAACAGCCAGGTCATGGCCAGGTCTTGGCGGCGGTCGGGGTCAGGGCTCGCCTTGGCGTCGGCGCGCCCGTCCATCACACCCCACACCACCCCTCCGATCGCGAAGAGCAGCAGTAGCACCAGGCTGATCAGCCCGGACAGCATCTGCCACGCGTTGATCAATGCCCCCTGGAACAGGCGGAGAACCACCATCGCGGCGGCGAACGCCAACCCGCGCAGCATCCAGTTAGTCATGGGCATTCAGCGTAGCGAGTACCGTCAAGGGTCGTGACACATTCCCAGCGTCGAGACAAGCTGAAAGCACAAATCGCTGCCTCCGGGTTGGATGCGATGCTGATCAGCGACCTGATAAACGTGCGATATCTATCAGGCTTCAGCGGGTCCAACGGCGCATTGCTGGTGTTCGCCGATGAGCGCGATGCCGTGTTGGCCACCGACGGCCGGTACCGCACTCAGGCCGCCTCGCAAGCGCCCGACCTCGAAGTGGCTATCGAGCGCGCGGTCGGGCGCTACCTGGCCGGCCGGGCCGGCGAGGCCGGCGTGGGAAAGCTGGGCTTCGAGAGCCACGTGGTCACGGTGGACGGCCTGGACGCCTTGGCGGGCGCGCTGGAGGGCAAGAACACCGAGTTGGTGCGGGCATCCGGAACTGTGGAGTCACTGCGCGAGGTTAAAGACGCCGGCGAGCTGGCGCTGCTGCGACTAGCCTGCGAAGCAGCCGATGCCGCGCTGACCGACTTGGTGGCCCGCGGCGGCCTGCGGCCGGGCCGAACCGAACGGCAGGTGAGCCGCGAGCTGGAGGCCCTGATGCTCGATCATGGCGCTGACGCGGTGTCATTCGAGACGATCGTGGCTGCCGGGGCCAATTCGGCGATCCCGCACCACCGGCCGACCGACGCGGTGCTGCAGGTCGGCGATTTCGTGAAGATCGACTTCGGCGCCCTGGTCGCCGGGTACCACTCCGATATGACCCGCACCTTCGTGTTGGGCAAGGCCGCCGACTGGCAGCTAGAGATCTATCAGCTGGTGGCCGAGGCGCAACAGGCCGGTCGGCAGGCGTTGCTGCCGGGTGCCGAGCTGCGGGGGGTGGACGCTGCAGCGCGCCAGCTGATCGCCGACGCCGGCTACGGCGAGCACTTCGGTCACGGACTGGGACACGGTGTTGGCCTGCAGATACATGAAGCGCCGGGCATCGGGGCCACATCCGCCGGTACACTACTGGCGGGCTCCGTGGTGACCGTGGAGCCCGGTGTCTATTTACCCGGCCGCGGCGGTGTCCGCATCGAGGACACATTGGTAGTGGCTGGCGGGACGCCGAAAATGCCTGAAACCGCCGGGCAGACCCCGGAATTGTTGACCCGGTTCCCCAAAGAACTGGCCATTCTGTAGGAGACCCACGTGGCGACCACTGCTGACTTCAAGAACGGGCTGGTCCTGGTAATCGACGGCCAGCTGTGGACAATCACCGAGTTCCAGCACGTCAAACCGGGCAAGGGTCCGGCGTTCGTGCGCACCAAGTTGAAGAACGTGCTCTCGGGCAAGGTCGTCGACAAGACGTTCAACGCGGGGGTGAAGGTGGACACCGCCACCGTCGACCGGCGCGATACCACCTACCTTTACCGCGACGGCTCGGACTTCGTGTTCATGGACAGCCAAGACTACGAGCAGCACCCGCTGCCGGAGGCCCTGGTCGGGGACGCGGCACGGTTCCTGCTGGAGGGCATGCCGGTGCAGGTGGCGTTCCACAACGGCGTGCCGCTATACATCGAGCTGCCGGTGACCGTCGAGCTCGAGGTCACTCACACCGAGCCCGGCTTGCAGGGCGACCGGTCCAGCGCGGGCACCAAGCCGGCCACCCTTCAGACCGGAGCCCAGATCAACGTGCCGCTGTTCATCAATACCGGAGACAAACTAAAGGTGGATTCGCGCGACGGTAGCTACCTGGGCCGGGTCAACGCCTGACGATGTCGGACAGAAAGCCGGTTCGCGGACGACATCAGGCCCGTAAGCGCGCGGTGGACCTGCTGTTCGAGGCCGAGGTCCGCGGCATCAGCGCGGCCGAGGTGGTCGACACCCGTGCCGCGCTGGCCGAAGCGAAGCCCGACATTGCCCGGCTACATCCGTACACGGCCGCGGTGGCTCGAGGGGTCAGTGAACACGCCGCCCACATCGACGACCTGATCACCGCGCATCTGCGGGGCTGGACGCTGGACCGGTTGCCCGCCGTGGATCGCGCCATTCTGCGCGTCTCGGTATGGGAGCTGCTCCACGCGGCGGATGTGCCGGAGCCGGTGGTCGTCGACGAGGCCGTCCAGCTGGCCAAGGAGCTGTCGACCGACGACTCGCCGGGCTTTGTCAACGGGGTGCTGGGCCAGGTCATGCTGGTGACCCCGCAGCTGCGTGCGGCCGCTCAAGCGGTGCGTGGGGGGGCGTGATGACCCGGCTCGAGCTGCGCGTCGTGGTCGCGGCCGTCCTGGCTGCGACGGTGGTGCTCGGTGCCGTGGTGTGCGCCGCCTACGGGCTGACCATTGTCGCCTCGGCAATGTCGATCTACGCGCTGGGTGTCGGCGCCTGGCTGTATCACGCGATCGAACGCCTGATCTTGGCACGCCGCATCAGCACTGTTCGCACGGCGGCAAAGCCGTTGCAGCCGCTGCTACCGGTGATGGCCGCCATCATGGGCCTGACGCAGGCCGTGGTGCGCTCGCTGGGTGACGTCACCGATCTGCCGGCACGCCGCCGGGAGCTTTCGCAGCTGCCGGTGCTGCGCTGGGTGGACAACTCCGGGAATCGGGCTAATCGGCGGATCGCGGACAGCGACGACTTAGCTGACTGACCCGGTCCTGCGCGCGATAATTGCCTGGTTGCACTCTACGGCGCTACCCGCACCAGAGAACAGGTGACGACATGAACCCAAACAGCGTCCGCCCGCGACGGCTGCATGTCTCCGCGCTGGCCGCGGTGGCCAACCCGTCCTACACCCGCCTGGACACCTGGAACCTGCTCGATGACGCGTGTCGTCACCTGGCGGAGGTCGACCTCGCCGGGCTCGACACCACACACGACGTGGCTCGGGCGAAGCGGCTGATGGACCGCATCGGCGCCTATGAGCGGTACTGGCTGTATCCGGGGGCACAGAATCTGGCGACTTTCCGCGCTCATCTGGATAGTCATTCCACGGTGCGGCTTACCGAGGAAGTGTCGTTGGCCGTACGACTGCTGTCCGAATACGGCGACCGCACAGCGCTGTTCGACACCTCCGCGTCACTGGCGGAGCAGGAGCTGGTAGCGCAGGCCAAACAGCAGCAGTTCTACACCGTGCTGCTCGCCGACGACTCCCCGGCGACGGCTCCGGACAGCTTGGCCGAGTGCCTGCGGCAGTTGCGCAATCCGGCCGACGAGGTGCAGTTCGAGTTGCTCGTGGTGGCCAGCATCGAAGATGCCATCACCGCGGTGGCGCTGAATGGCGAGATTCAGGCGGCGATCATCCGTCACGACCTGCCGCTGCGGTCCCGCGACCGGGTGCCGCTGATGACCACGCTGCTGGGCACCGATGGCGACGAAGCGGTGGCAAACGAGACCCACGACTGGGTGGAATGCGCCGAGTGGATCCGTGAGTTGCGGCCCCACATCGACCTCTATCTGCTCACCGACGAGTCGATCGCCGCCGAGACCCAGGACGAGCCCGACGTCTACGACCGCACCTTCTACCGGCTCAACGACGTCACCGACCTGCACAGCACGGTGCTCGCGGGTTTACGAAACCGTTATGCCACACCGTTTTTCGATGCGCTGCGGGCCTATGCGGCGGCGCCGGTCGGTCAATTTCATGCCCTTCCCGTCGCGCGCGGCGCCAGCATCTTCAACTCCAAGTCACTGCACGACATGGGCGAGTTCTACGGCCGCAACATCTTCATGGCCGAGACCTCGACAACCTCTGGTGGACTGGACTCGCTGCTGGACCCGCATGGCAACATCAAGACGGCGATGGACAAAGCCGCGGTGACCTGGAACGCCAACCAGACCTACTTCGTCACCAACGGAACATCGACCGCCAACAAGATCGTCGTGCAGGCCCTGACCCGCCCCGGCGACATCGTGCTCATCGACCGCAATTGCCACAAGTCGCACCACTACGGCCTGGTACTTGCCGGCGCGTACCCGATGTACCTCGACGCATATCCGCTGCCGCAGTACGCGATTTATGGTGCCGTGCCGTTGCGCACCATCAAGCAGGCGCTGCTGGACCTCGAGGCCGCCGGACAGCTGCACCGGGTGCGCATGCTGTTGCTCACCAACTGCACGTTTGACGGCGTGGTGTACAACCCGCGCCGGGTGATGGAGGAGGTGCTAGCGATCAAACCGGACATCTGCTTTTTGTGGGACGAGGCGTGGTATGCGTTTGCGACGGCGGTGCCCTGGGCCCGCCAGCGGACCGCGATGATTGCTGCCGAGCGACTCGAGCAGATGTTGTCCACTGCGGAATACGCTGAGGAATACCGGAATTGGTGTGCGTCGATGGACGGAGTGGACCGCTCCGAGTGGGTTGATCACCGGCTGTTGCCAGACCCCAACCGCGCTCGGGTCCGAGTGTATGCGACGCATTCGACTCACAAGTCGCTGTCCGCGCTACGGCAGGCATCGATGATCCACGTGCGCGACCAGGATTTCAAAGCGCTCACCCGGGACGCGTTCGGTGAGGCATTCTTGACCCACACCTCGACCTCGCCCAACCAGCAACTTCTCGCCTCGTTGGACTTGGCGCGCCGACAGGTTGACATCGAAGGGTTCGAGCTGGTCCGCCATGTTTACAACATGGCGCTGGTGTTCCGCCATCGCGTCCGCAAAGACCGGCTGATCAGCAAGTGGTTCCGCATCCTTGACGAGTCCGACCTGGTTCCCGATGCCTTTCGGTCCTCGACGGTCAGCTCGTACCGTCAGGTCAGGCAGGGGGCTCTGGCCGATTGGAACGAAGCCTGGCGGTCCGATCAATTCGTGCTCGATCCGACGCGGCTCACCCTGTTTATCGGGGCGACCGGGATGAACGGGTACGACTTCCGCGAGAAGATCCTGATGGAGCGATTCGGCATCCAGATCAACAAAACGTCTATCAACAGCGTGTTGCTGATCTTCACGATCGGCGTCACCTGGTCGAGCGTGCACTATCTGCTCGATGTGTTGCGTCGGGTGGCGATCGATCTGGACCGCAGCCAGAAGGCGGCCAGCGGGGCCGACCTTGCTCTACACCGACGCCACGTCGAGGAGATCACGCAGGATCTGCCGCATCTACCAGATTTCAGCGAGTTCGACCTTGCCTTCCGCCCCGACGACGCCAGCTCTTTCGGTGACATGCGGTCGGCTTTCTACGCCGGCTACGAAGAGGCCGACCGTGAGTACGTGCAGATCGGCTTGGCCGGGCGCCGGCTGGCCGAGGGCAAGACTCTGGTATCCACCACGTTCGTGGTGCCCTACCCGCCCGGCTTCCCGGTACTGGTGCCGGGTCAACTGGTTTCCAAGGAGATCATCTACTTTCTTGCCCAGCTCGACGTCAAAGAGATCCACGGATACAACCCCGACCTGGGGTTGTCGGTGTTCACCCAGGCGGCATTGGCCCGGATGGAGGCCGCGCGCAACGCCGTCGCCACGGTAGGTGCCGCGCTGCCGGCCTTCGAGGTACCGCGGGACGCTTCGGCTTTGAATGGCACCGTCAACGGCGACAGTGTGCTGCAGGGGGTCGCCGAAGACGCGTGAAAGCTGGCCCAAGCCCCGTAACATGATGCTATGCGCACCACGTTGCAGATTGATGATGATGTTCTAGAAGATGCTCGTAGCATCGCGCGGTCGGAGGGCAAGTCAGTCGGCGCGGTAATTTCTGAGTTGGCGCGTAGGTCGCTCCGTCCGGTTGGGATTGTCGAGGTTGACGGATTTCCGGTTTTTGATGTTCCGCCGGATGCGCCGACGGTGACTTCCGAGGATGTCGTCCGCGCGCTCGAGGACGACGTGTGACGGCACTGCTCGATGTCAATGTGCTGATCGCGCTGGGCTGGCCGAATCACGTTCACCATGCGGCCGCGCAGCGATGGTTCACGCAGTTCTCCTCGAATGGGTGGGCCACCACGCCGATCACCGAGGCAGGGTATGTCCGAATTTCAAGCAATCGCAGTGTGATGCAGGTGTCGACCACGCCGGCTATCGCGATCGCTCAGTTGGCGGCGATGACTTCTCTTGCCGGGCACACGTTTTGGCCTGACGATGTGCCACTGATCGTTGGGAGCGCCGGCGATCGCGATGCGGTGTCCAACCACCGTCGGGTCACCGACTGCCATCTCATCGCCTTGGCCGCGCGCTACGGGGGCCGGTTGGTCACATTCGATGCCGCACTGGCCGATTCAGCATCCGCAGGCCTCGTCGAGGTGTTGTAGTCACCGGGGATGGGCGGCTCGCCAGGCCTGCAGGATCTGCGGGCGCAGGCGCCCCCGGTCGGACACCGGCAGGCCGACGCTTTTGGCCCACGCGCGCAGCTCGGCGCTGCTGGGCTCGGGCTCGGCGGCAGCCGGCTCGAAAACCGTGGTGGCGTCGGCATCGTCGACGAACCAGGTGAGGGCGGCGGCTAGATAGCGGTAGGTGTATTCCTGGGCGAGCTTGCGGGTTTGGCAGAACACGATCGGCACGTTGGGAAAGCCGATCTGCAATTCGGCCAGCCCATCGGCGATCGCCGCCGGGCGGGCGAAGGAGTGCGCGAAGATCTCCGAGTAGCGGTCCTCGACCACCACGGCGGCCCGTGGCAGCGCGGCCAGTTCGGTCAGTTGGTATTTCAGGTTGCCGTTCAGCACGCCAGAAGTAAGGTCCGCCAACGCTTTACGCTCGACGGCCGCCACGAGTTGGCCGGCCACTTTCAGGCCGTAGTCGCCGCAGGGCAGGGCTTCCCGCGTCGTCTTCGCGGGTTTGTCGGCAAAGGTGTAGGGGTAGCGTTCGTGGGCGTCGACGACGATGTGCAGCTCGGGGATGCCGGCGGCGCGGGCGGTGGGGGTGCGCACGCCCGGCCGCGACTGTTTGCGCGTTTTGGGGCTCTGCCAGAACACCACCTGGCGGCCGCGCGCCATGGTGTGCACCAGTTGCGATCGGTTCTCCCGCGCGCGGGCGGCGACGACGTCGATGGCCGCGCCCCGGCGGCTGCAGCTGCGTAGCTCGACCCGGTCGACGACGACGGGGTCGGCGGGCCAGTCGGCGATGTCGAGGCGATGGCAATACAGCGCCTTGGTGCGCGGCCACACGTCTGAGGTGGCGAAGACCAGTCCCGCGCCCACCGGCAGCCGGATCAGGTAGGGCAGGCGCGAGTCTTCAGCGGGGTTGGCGGCGACGAGCAGCTCCACAGAGTGTGAGGGTACGGGCGGCGTACGGCAACGGTGAAGCAGGCACTCCGACGAACCCATCGTCACGTCGAAGGGGCAGGTGACGGTTCCGAAAGCGGTGCGCGACGCGCTCGGCCTGAAATCGGGTGATCGGGTTGTCTTCCGCGTTGAGGGCAATCGCGCGGTGCTTGCTCGGACGCCGGACTTCCTCGCCCCTGCCGGGACGATCCGGTGGCCGTCTTTCGATCGGTCTGTCGACCGGCTCAAGACGATCGAGGGGGTTGAGCCGCCGCCGGTCGGATCCCGGCGGAGCCGCGGACCGTGAGCCCAGGGCGGTGCTGTCGGCGGCCTGACGAGGCAAGGCCGATCGGCAGCGTTTGACGCCGAGCCCGACACCGCATTCGGTGTGGCACTGGACGACGGCGTGTCGCGGCTGCTGGCGACCCGGTGCGCGAGGTGCACGTTCCCTTGTGTCTCACCCACCTCACGCGTCCCGGCATGGCAGGGATATGCCGACCTTTTAGGTCGGCGGGACCGGGTACACGTGGGGCAGATGAGGAAGATGCGACGCCTGCAGCGGGCCTGTCAGAACACGGAGCCCCGGATGGACTTACCCAACTTGGCCGGTTCGGAGGGCTGACAGGCCAGCTGGATAATGGCTCCCCATGACGATCCCTGATGCCCAGACGTTGATGCGGCCGATTCTCGCGTATCTTGCCGATGGACAAGCGAAGTCGGCCAAGGACGTCATCGCGGCGATGTCCGACGAGTTCGGTCTGTCCGACGACGAGCGGGCGCAGATGTTGCCCAGCGGTCGGCAAAGGACCATGTACGACAGGGTGCACTGGTCTCTCACTCACATGTCGCAGGCCGGATTGCTCGACCGTCCGGCGCGGGGCCAGGTTCAGATCACGGGCACGGGCCGTCAAGTCCTGAAGGCTCATCCCGAGCGCGTCGACATCGCTGTGCTGCGGGAGTTCCCGTCGTACATCGCTTTTCGTGAGCGAACCAAAGCCAAGCAGCCAGTCGACGCGGCCGCCAAGCGACCGTCCGGGGACGATGTGCAGGTCTCACCAGAGGATCTCATCGACGCTGCGCTTGCGGAGAACCGGGCAGCCGTCGAGGGGGAGATCCTGAAGAAGGCACTCACGTTGTCGCCCACCGGGTTTGAAGATCTGGTTATCGGACTTTTGGAGGCGATGGGTTACGGTCGAGCCGGCGCGGTGGAACGGACGAGTGCCTCCGGTGACGCTGGCATCGACGGAATCATCAGCCAGGACCCGCTCGGGCTGGACCGCATCTACGTGCAGGCGAAGCGATACGCCGTCGACCAAACGATCGGCCGGCCGAAGATTCACGAGTTCGCCGGCGCCCTCCTGGGCAAGCAGGGCGACCGGGGCGTCTACATCACCACGTCATCGTTTTCCCGCGGTGCCCGCGAGCAAGCTGAGCGGATCAACGCCCGGATCGAACTCATCGACGGCGCTCGGCTGGCCGAGCTGCTCGTGCGGTATCGAGTCGGTGTCCAGGCGGTGCAGACCGTCGAACTGGTACGGCTCGACGAGGACTTTTTTGATGGCCTGTAAGGATTATCGCCTCCGCTCACGGATTCGGGCGAAGCTAGCGCCCGCGAGAGAGTTCGCATGCTTGAAACCCAGGCCTTACGGCGGCAATTCGTTTGTAGTCACGGTCGTGGTGCAAGACGCCGGCCCGGTGATGGATAGCGGTTTCGGCGATGAATAGGTCCGGAAGCGGTGTTCGATGCCACATCCCACGGTGGTGGGCTAGGTCGCGCTGAAGGTGGCGAACTCGGTCAAAGATGTCGCTGGGTGCGCGAAGGATTTGATAGGCGCGCAGTGACGTTTGTTGGCTGTCGTAGTCGGTAGCTGACCGTGCTGAATACAGCCATTCGAGTTCGCCGATATCGCAGATGGCGAGGTCGGTGAGGTCGATGCCGGCTGGCGGTGTGGCGCCGGCCACGAGTCGCACGTGGGCACTCTTGTCCAGAATCCAGGTGGTCATCGCCACGCCTGCTCGGACAGCAGCACGTCTGCGTCCACGTGAGTGCCGGCGTGCGCGAGATGGTCGACGATCCGCCGCCGGCGCGCGGCGGCCTGCTCGGCAGCCGCGGCCACCAGCTGCTGCAGCGCGCGCTCGACCGTCGCTCGCAATGTTTCCCCGGTGACGGCCTGGGCTGCCCGCACAAGATCTTCGTCCAGCTCAATCGTGGTCCTCTTTACGGTCATATGTACATACTAGTGTCTGATATGTGTGTCTAGTTGGACCTTTGAGGACACCTGCCCGGCAAGCGCACGGGGCTGCCTACGCCGAACGTGCAACCACGGCGGCGTCGCCCGGGCGTGTCGCCGCCACCAGTGCACATTCGGCGCAGCCAGCCCACGCTCGGCGCGCAGTGTGGGAACTACTCAACTGGTTGCACGTCCAGGTTCTGCCAGCGGGCGCGATCGTCGGACTCCCCCGTGGTAGTTGGTGAAGTTGCTGAGCACTTTGCAGCTAAGACGCCGCAAAGTTCTTATGCGTCGATATCCGCCTGGCCTCGAGTGCGGTGGCGCGACGATTTTGCCCATTGCGCCGTTGGGAGCGTAGGCGATCACACCGTAGTAGTGGTCGCAGGGAGAGGCGGCCTGCCCGAGATCGCACCGGTGTCGGTATGGCCGCATGCATGTGTTCTGCCAGTGTGATGCATCCGTGACCACTGAAACCAGTGTGACAGTTGTTGTTTTTGTCGTACCCTGTGGCATATGTCGGTCTCTCGGCGTGATGTGCTCAAATTCGCGGCGGCGACTCCGGGCGTGCTGGGTCTTGGCGTCGTTGCGTCGTCGTTGCGCGCCGCGCCGGCATCGGCCGGTTCGCTGGGCACCCTGTTGGACTACGCCGCCGGTGTCATCCCCGCCAGCCAGATCAGGGCTGCCGGCGCGGTGGGGGCAATCCGGTACGTGTCCGATCGGCGGCCTGGCGGCGCCTGGATGCTTGGCAAGCCGATCCAGCTCAGCGAGGCCCGTGACCTGAGCGGCAATGGGCTCAAGATCGTGTCCTGTTATCAGTACGGCAAGGGGAGCACTGCCGACTGGCTGGGCGGTGCCAGCGCCGGCGTGCAGCACGCCAGACGGGGGTCGGAGCTGCATGCCGCTGCCGGCGGCCCGACGAGCGCCCCGATCTACGCCTCGATCGACGACAACCCATCATATGAGCAGTACAAGAACCAGATCGTGCCATATCTGCGGTCCTGGGAGTCGGTGATCGGACACCAGCGGACCGGCGTGTACGCCAACTCCAAAACCATCGACTGGGCCGTCAACGATGGCTTGGGCTCGTACTTCTGGCAGCACAACTGGGGCTCGCCCAAGGGATACACCCACCCGGCCGCGCATCTGCACCAGGTGGAGATCGATAAGCGCAAGGTTGGTGGGGTCGGGGTGGACGTCAACCAAATCCTGAAGCCCCAATTCGGGCAGTGGGCTTAGCCTGCCGCCCCCGAGCCCGGCCCCAGCTCCACTACAGCAAACACTCGTTCGCCCGCTGCACGGCATTGCCAACCCCGGGCCAACGCCGCCAATGGCGCGGCCTTTGGGTCGGCGCGTCGGCACGCGCCCGGCGTAGAGCGAATTCCCAGCATAACGATTTGATAACAAAACTGCCTTGATCAGCGCAGTTATAGCTACTCCACCGTAACCACCTGCACGCAGGACGTTTGGTCAACACATACGCGCCGGCCGTCGAACCCGGCGTTACCCACGACACGGTTACCCGTACGTAGAACTCGCCAGTAACCGATCTGTGTAAACAAGGTGGACCGATCCTTATGAGACTCTTATAAGGCCGATGCAGCCCGTCGCGCTGCTCGACCCACGGGCCGGCCCACCGACAACACACCGGTCAGAGGATTTCGGCTGGGAGTCGGTGCGGAGTCGGGGATGCCCCGCACGGCAGCCTGGGCCGCTGTACGAACTGACACGTACCGATGCACATAGGGAGACATAGACCGTGACGATCCACGAGCACGACCGGGTGTCCGCTGATCGCGGCGGGGACAGCCCGCATACCACCCACGCTCTGGTCGATCGCCTCATGGCTGGTGAGCCCTACGCTGTCGCGTTCGGCGGCCAAGGCAGCGCCTGGCTGGAAACCCTCGAAGAGCTGGTGTCGGCCACCGGGATAGAAACCGAGTTGGCGACGTTGGTCGGTGAGGCAGAGCTGTTGCTCGATCCGGTCACTGACGAGCTGATTGTGGTGCGCCCGATCGGTTTCGAGCCGCTGCAATGGGTACGCGCACTGGCGGCCGAGGACCCGGTTCCGTCCGACAAGCACCTGACGTCGGCCGCCGTGTCGGTGCCCGGCGTGTTGCTTACCCAGATCGCGGCCACCCGGGCGCTGGCCCGTCAAGGCATGGACCTCGTGGCCACCCCGCCGGTCGCCATGGCGGGGCATTCGCAAGGTGTGCTGGCGGTGGAAGCCCTCAAGGCTGGTGGGGCACGCGACGTCGAGCTGTTTGCCTTGGCCCAGTTGATCGGTGCCGCCGGAACGCTGGTGGCCCGCCGGCGCGGAATTTCCGTCCTGGGCGATCGCCCGCCGATGGTATCGGTCACCAACGCCGACCCCGAGCGCATCGGCCGGTTGCTCGACGAGTTCGCCCAGGACGTGCGCACGGTGCTGCCACCGGTGTTGTCCATCCGCAACGGCCGGCGTGCCGTCGTCATCACCGGTACCCCCGAGCAGCTGTCGCGTTTCGAGCTTTATTGCCGCCAGATCTCCGAGAAGGAAGAAGCCGACCGCAAGAACAAGGTCCGCGGCGGCGACGTCTTCTCGCCGGTCTTCGAGCCGGTGCAGGTGGAGGTGGGCTTTCACACCCCGCGGCTATCCGACGGGATCGACATCGTCGCGGGCTGGGCCGAGAAGGCGGGCCTCGATGTCGCCTTGGCTCGGGAGCTGGCCGATGCCATCTTGATCAGAAAGGTCGACTGGGTCGACGAGATCACCCGTGTCCACGCGGCCGGCGCCCGCTGGATCCTCGACCTGGGGCCGGGCGACATCCTGACCCGGCTGACCGCACCGGTGATCCGCGGCCTGGGCATCGGCATCGTGCCCGCAGCCACCCGCGGTGGCCAGCGCAACCTGTTCACCGTCGGCGCCACCCCCGAGGTTGCCCGGGCCTGGTCGAGTTACGCACCGACCGTGGTTCGCCTCCCCGACGGCAGGGTCAAGCTCTCGACGAAGTTCACCCGGCTGACCGGCCGCTCGCCGATCCTGCTCGCGGGCATGACCCCGACCACCGTGGACGCCAAGATCGTCGCCGCGGCGGCCAACGCCGGGCACTGGGCCGAGCTGGCCGGCGGCGGGCAGGTCACCGAAGAGATCTTCGGTAATCGCATCGAACAAATGGCCGGTCTGCTCGAGCCGGGCCGCACCTATCAGTTCAACGCGCTGTTCCTCGATCCCTACCTGTGGAAGCTTCAGGTGGGCGGCAAGCGGTTGGTGCAGAAGGCCCGCCAGTCCGGCGCCGCGATCGACGGCGTGGTGATCAGCGCCGGCATCCCAGACCTCGACGAGGCCGTCGAGCTGATCGACGAACTGGGCGACATCGGCATCAGTCACGTCGTGTTCAAACCCGGGACCATCGAGCAGATCCGCTCGGTGATTCGCATCGCCACCGAGGTGCCCACCAAGCCGGTGATCATGCACGTCGAGGGCGGGCGCGCCGGCGGGCACCATTCCTGGGAGGATCTCGACGACCTGCTGCTGGCTACCTACTCGGAGTTGCGCTCACGCGCCAACATCACGGTGTGCGTCGGCGGCGGCATTGGCACCCCGAAAAGGGCTGCGGAATATTTGTCCGGGCGCTGGGCGCAGGCCTACGGCTTCCCATTGATGCCGGTCGACGGCATCCTGGTCGGCACCGCGGCGATGGCCACCAAGGAATCCACCACGTCGCCATCGGTCAAGCGGATGCTCGTCGACACTCAGGGCACCGACCAATGGATCAGCGCCGGAAAAGCGCAGGGCGGCATGGCCTCCAGCCGCAGTCAGCTCGGTGCCGACATCCACGAGATCGACAACAGCGCATCCCGGTGCGGGCGGCTGCTCGACGAGGTGGCCGGTGACGCGGAGGCGGTCGCGGAGCGTCGCGACGAGATCATCGCGGCGATGGCCAAGACCGCCAAGCCCTACTTCGGCGACGTCGCCGACATGACCTACCTGCAGTGGCTGCGGCGCTACGTCGAACTGGCCATCGGGGAAGGCAACTCGACCGCCGACACCGCCTCGGTGGGCAGCCCGTGGCTGGCCGACACCTGGCGGGACCGCTTCGAGCAGATGCTGCAGCGTGCCGAAGCCCGGTTGCACCCACAGGATTTCGGCCCGATCGAGACGCTATTCACCGATGCTGGCCTGCTGGACAATCCGCAGCAGGCGATCGCCGCCCTGCTGGCGCGCTACCCCGACGCCGAGACCGTGCAGTTGCATCCCGCGGATGTGCCCTTTTTCGTGACGTTGTGCAAGACGTTGGGCAAGCCGGTCAACTTCGTGCCGGTGATCGACCAGGACGTGCGGCGCTGGTGGCGCAGCGACTCGCTGTGGCAGGCCCACGACGCCCGCTACGACGCCGATGCGGTGTGCATCATTCCGGGCACCGCGTCGGTAGCCGGCATCACCCGGATGGATGAACCCGTCGGTGAGTTGCTGGACCGTTTCGAGCAAGCCGCAATCGATGAAGTGCTCGGCGCCGGTGTCGAGCCGAAGGATGTCGCGTCGCGCCGGCTGGGCCGCGCCGACGTGGTCGGACCGTTGGCTGTCGTCCTCGACGCACCCGATGTGCGCTGGGCCGGTCGCACCGTGACTAACCCGGTGCATCGGATCGCCGACCCGGCCGAATGGCAGGTGCACGATGGACCCGAAAACCCGCGCGCCACACACTCATCCACCGGCGCCCGGCTGCAGACGCACGGCGACGACGTCGTCTTGAGCGTGCCCGTCTCGGGCACCTGGGTCGACATCCGATTCACGTTGCCGGCCAACACCGTCGATGGCGGCACCCCGGTGATCGCCACCGAGGACGCCACCAGCGCCATGCGCACGGTGCTGGCGATTGCCGCCGGTGTCGACAGCCCGGAGTTCTTGCCTGCGGTGGCCAACGGGACGGCCACTTTGACGGTGGACTGGCACCCCGAGCGTGTTGCCGACCACACCGGCGTCACCGCCACGTTCGGTGAGCCGCTGGCACCCAGCCTCACCACCGTGCCCGACGCGCTCGTCGGCCCTTGTTGGCCAGCGGTTTTCGCGGCCATCGGATCGGCGGTCACCGACACTGGTGAGCCGGTGGTGGAAGGCCTGCTGAGCCTGGTGCATCTGGACCACGCCGCCCGCGTGGTCGGTCAGCTGCCCACGGTCCCGGCCCAATTGACCGTCACCGCAACGGCTGCCAACGCAACCGATACGGACATGGGCCGCGTCGTGCCGGTCTCGGTCGTCGTTACCGGCGCCGATGGCGCCGTGATCGCCACTCTCGAGGAGCGATTCGCGATCCTGGGTCGCACCGGTTCCGCCGAGCTCGCCGACCCGGCGCGAGCCGGTGGCGCGGTGTCGGCGAACGCCACCGACACCCCGCGCCGTCGCCGCCGCGACGTCACGATCACCGCGCCGGTCGACATGCGCCCGTTCGCGGTGGTGTCCGGCGACCACAACCCCATTCACACCGACCGGGCCGCCGCGCTGCTTGCCGGCCTGGAGTCGCCGATCGTGCACGGCATGTGGCTGTCGGCCGCGGCGCAACACGCGGTGACCGCCACCGACGGGCAGGCCCGGCCACCGGCCCGGCTGGTCGGCTGGACCGCGCGGTTTTTGGGCATGGTGCGCCCCGGCGACGAGGTGGACTTCCGCGTCGAGCGCGTCGGAATCGACCAGGGCGCAGAGATTGTGGACGTGGCCGCGCGCGTCGGGTCGGATCTAGTGATGTCGGCCTCCGCGCGACTGGCCGCACCCAAGACGGTCTACGCATTCCCCGGCCAGGGCATCCAACACAAGGGCATGGGCATGGAGGTGCGCGCTCGCTCCAAGGCGGCCCGCAAGGTGTGGGACACCGCGGACAAGTTCACCCGCGACACCCTGGGCTTCTCGGTACTGCACGTGGTCCGCGACAACCCGACCAGCATCATCGCCAGCGGTGTGCACTACCACCACCCCGACGGGGTGCTCTACCTGACGCAGTTCACCCAGGTCGCGATGGCGACGGTGGCGGCCGCGCAGGTCGCCGAGATGCGTGAACAGGGAGCCTTCGTCGAAGGCGCCATCGCGTGCGGTCACTCGGTCGGCGAGTACACCGCGCTGGCCTGCGTGACCGGCATCTACCAACTGGAAGCCTTGCTGGAGATGGTGTTTCACCGCGGGTCGAAGATGCACGACATCGTTCCGCGCGACGAGCTCGGCCGCTCCAACTATCGGCTGGCGGCCATCCGGCCGTCCCAGATCGACCTCGACGACGCCGACGTGCCCGCGTTCGTCGCCGGGATCGCGGAGAGCACCGGTGAATTCCTGGAGATCGTGAATTTCAACCTGCGTGGCTCGCAATACGCGATCGCGGGCACGGTACGCGGCCTCGAGGCGCTCGAGGCCGAGGTGGAGCGGCGCCGCGAGCTCACCGGCGGCCGACGGTCGTTCATTTTGGTGCCCGGCATCGATGTTCCGTTCCACTCGCGAGTGCTGCGGGTCGGGGTGGCCGAATTCCGGCGCTCGCTGGACCGGGTCATGCCGCGCGACGCGGACCCCGACCTGATCATCGGGCGCTACATTCCCAACCTGGTGCCGCGGTTGTTCACCCTGGACCGCGACTTCATCCAGGAAATCCGGGATTTGGTGCCCGCCGAGCCGCTCGACGAAATCCTCGCCGACTACGACACCTGGCTTCGCGAGCGTCCGCGCGAGATGGCGCGCACGGTGTTCATCGAGCTGCTGGCATGGCAATTCGCCAGCCCGGTGCGCTGGATCGAGACGCAGGATCTGCTGTTCATCGAGGAGGCCGCCGGCGGGCTGGGTGTGGAGCGATTCGTCGAGATCGGTGTGAAGAGCTCACCGACGGTGGCGGGTCTTGCCACCAACACCCTCAAACTGCCCGAATACGCCCACAGCACAGTGGAAGTGCTCAACGCCGAGCGTGATGCCGCGGTGCTGTTCGCCACCGACACCGACCCGGAGCCGGAGCCGGAGGAAGACGAGCCGGTCGCGGAATCGCCCGCGCCGGACGTCGTCTCGGAAGCCGCCCCCGTCGCGCCGGCCGCTTCGTCGGCGGGCCCGCGTCCCGACGATCTGGTTTTCGACGCCGCCGATGCCACGCTGGCGCTGATCGCGCTCTCGGCCAAGATGCGCATCGACCAGATCGAAGAACTCGACTCCATCGAGTCCATCACCGACGGTGCGTCGTCGCGGCGCAACCAGCTGCTGGTGGACCTGGGCTCCGAGCTGAACCTCGGTGCCATTGACGGCGCCGCCGAATCGGACCTGGCCGGTCTGCGCTCACAGGTGACCAAACTGGCGCGCACCTACAAGCCTTACGGCCCAGTGCTTTCCGACGCCATCAACGACCAGCTTCGCACCGTCCTCGGGCCGTCGGGCAAGCGGCCCGGCGCCATCGCCGAGCGGGTGAAGAAGACCTGGGAGCTCGGTGAGGGCTGGGCCAAGCATGTCACCGTCGAGGTCGCGCTGGGCACCCGCGAGGGCAGCAGCGTTCGCGGCGGCGCCATGGGCCACCTGCACGAGGGCGCGCTGGCCGATGCCGCCTCCGTCGACAAGGTCATCGACGCGGCGGTCGCATCGGTGGCCGCGCGCCAGGGCGTTTCGGTAGCGCTGCCGTCGGCCGGTAGTGGTGGCGGCGCCACCATCGACGCGGCCGCGCTCAGCGAGTTCACCGACCAAATCACCGGCCGTGAGGGCGTGCTGGCCTCCGCGGCCCGCCTGGTGCTGGGGCAGCTGGGACTGGACGACCCCGTCAACGCCTTGCCGGCCGCCCCCGATTCCGAGCTGATCGACTTGGTCACCGCCGAACTGGGAGCGGACTGGCCGCGGTTGGTGGCACCGGTGTTCGACCCCAAGAAGGCCGTCGTATTCGACGACCGCTGGGCCAGCGCCCGCGAGGACCTGGTGAAGCTGTGGCTGACCGACGAGGGCGACATCGACGCCGACTGGCCGCGCCTGGCGGAGCGCTTCGAGGGTGCCGGCCACGTCGTGGCGACCCAGGCTACCTGGTGGCAAGGTAAGTCGCTGGCCGCGGGCCGGCAGATCCATGCATCGCTGTACGGCCGCATCGCCGCCGGCGCCGAGAACCCCGAACCCGGCCGCTACGGCGGCGAAGTTGCCGTGGTGACCGGCGCTTCGAAGGGTTCGATCGCCGCGTCGGTGGTGGCTCGGCTGCTCGACGGCGGAGCCACCGTCATCGCGACCACCTCCAAGCTCGACGAGGAGCGGCTGGCGTTCTACCGCACGCTGTATCGCGACCACGCCCGTTACGGCGCGGCGCTGTGGCTGGTCGCGGCGAACATGGCGTCCTACTCCGACGTCGACGCCCTGGTCGAATGGATCGGCACCGAACAGACCGAAAGCCTTGGGCCGCAGTCGATTCACATCAAAGACGCGCAGACCCCGACGCTGCTGTTCCCGTTCGCGGCGCCACGCGTGGTCGGGGACCTGTCGGAGGCCGGTTCGCGCGCCGAGATGGAGATGAAAGTGCTGCTGTGGGCCGTGCAACGGCTGATCGGCGGCCTGTCGACGATCGGCGCCGAACGCGACATCGCGTCGCGGCTGCACGTGGTGCTGCCCGGCTCGCCCAACCGTGGCATGTTCGGCGGCGACGGCGCCTACGGCGAAGCCAAGTCCGCGCTGGATGCCGTGGTGAGCCGCTGGCACGCCGAGTCGTCCTGGGCGGCACGGGTCAGCCTGGCGCACGCGCTCATCGGCTGGACCCGCGGCACCGGGCTGATGGGCCACAACGATGCCATCGTGGCCGCCGTCGAAGAGGCCGGGGTCACCACCTACTCGACCGACGAGATGGCGGCGCTGCTGCTCGACCTGTGTGATGCGGAATCCAAGGTGGCTGCGGCGCGTTCGCCGATCAAGGCCGACCTGACCGGGGGCCTGGCCGAGGCCAACCTCGACATGGCCGAGCTGGCGGCCAAGGCGCGCGAGCAGATGTCGGCAGCGGCGGCCGTCGACGAGGACGCCGAGGCCCCTGGCGCCATCGCCGCGCTGCCGTCGCCGCCCCGGGGTTTCACCCCCGCACCGCCGCCGCAATGGGACGACCTCGATGTCGACCCGGCCGACCTGGTGGTGATCGTCGGCGGCGCCGAAATCGGCCCGTACGGCTCGTCACGCACCCGGTTCGAGATGGAGGTCGAAAACGAGCTGTCGGCGGCCGGCGTGCTGGAGCTGGCCTGGACCACTGGGTTGATCCGCTGGGAGGACGACCCGCAACCCGGTTGGTACGACACCGAATCCGGCGAAATGGTCGACGAATCCGAGTTGGTGCAGCGCTACCACGACGCCGTGGTGCAGCGCGTCGGCATTCGCGAATTCGTTGATGACGGCGCGATCGACCCCGACCACGCCTCGCCGCTGCTGGTGTCGGTGTTCCTGGAGAAGGACTTCGCGTTCGTGGTGTCCTCGGAGGCCGATGCGCGCGCCTTCGTCGAGTTCGATCCCGAGCACACGGTCATCCGGCCGGTGCCCGACTCCACCGACTGGCAGGTCATCCGCAAGGCCGGCACCGAGATCCGGGTGCCGCGAAAGACCAAGCTGTCCCGCGTCGTCGGCGGCCAGATCCCGACCGGGTTCGACCCGACGGTGTGGGGCATCAGCGCGGACATGGCCGGTTCCATCGACCGGTTGGCGGTATGGAACATGGTGGCGACCGTCGACGCGTTCCTGTCGTCCGGTTTCAGCCCGGCCGAGGTGATGCGTTACGTGCACCCGAGTTTGGTGGCCAACACCCAGGGCACCGGCATGGGCGGCGGCACGTCGATGCAGACGATGTACCACGGCAATCTGTTGGGCCGCAACAAGCCGAACGACATCTTCCAGGAAGTCTTGCCGAATATCATTGCCGCGCACGTGGTTCAGTCCTACGTCGGTAGCTACGGTGCGATGATCCACCCGGTGGCCGCGTGCGCCACCGCCGCGGTGTCGGTCGAGGAAGGTGTCGACAAGATCCGGTTGGGCAAGGCTCAACTGGTGGTGGCCGGCGGCCTGGATGACCTGACGCTGGAGGGGATCATCGGATTCGGTGACATGGCCGCCACCGCCGACACGTCCATGATGCGCGGCCGCGGCATCCACGACTCGAAGTTTTCCCGGCCCAACGACCGCCGCCGTCTGGGCTTCGTCGAAGCCCAAGGCGGCGGGACGATCCTGTTGGCCCGCGGGGACCTGGCGCTGCGGATGGGGCTGCCGGTGCTGGCGGTGGTGGCGTTCGCGCAGTCGTTCGGCGACGGCGTGCACACCTCGATCCCGGCCCCGGGCCTGGGCGCGCTGGGGGCGGGCCGCGGCGGCAAGGATTCACCGCTGGCGCGGGCGCTGGCCAAGCTGGGCGTGGCCGCCGACGACGTGGCGGTCATCTCCAAGCACGACACCTCGACGCTGGCCAACGATCCCAACGAGACCGAGTTGCATGAACGGCTCGCCGACGCCCTGGGCCGTTCCGAGGGCGCCCCGCTGTTCGTGGTGTCGCAGAAGAGCCTGACCGGCCACGCCAAAGGCGGCGCGGCGGTCTTCCAGATGATGGGGCTCTGCCAGATATTGCGGGATGGGGTGATCCCACCCAACCGCAGCCTCGACTGCGTCGACGACGAGCTGGCCGGCTCCGCGCATTTCGTGTGGGTGCGTGACACGTTGCGGCTCGGCGGCAAGTTCCCACTCAAGGCCGGCATGCTGACCAGCCTCGGGTTCGGCCATGTGTCGGGCCTGGTCGCGTTGGTGCATCCGCAGGCGTTCATCGCCTCGCTGGATCCCGCACAGCGCGCGGACTACCAGCGGCGTGCCGACGCCCGCCTGCTGGCCGGTCAGCGCCGGCTGGCCTCGGCGATTGCCGGTGGTGCGCCGATGTACCAGCGGCCCGGTGACCGTCGCTTCGACCACCATGCGCCCGAGCGGCCGCAGGAGGCGTCGATGCTGCTGAATCCGGCGGCCCGGCTGGGTGACGGCGAGGCGTATATCGGCTGACCCTGCCGTTGGGCGCCGAACGTGCGCTCAGGGCGACGGTGTTCGGCGTGTCGCCGCCATGGATACACGCTCGCCGTGCTCCTTGGCCTGATTGCCCGGCATCTCCTCGGTCCGTCCCCCGCAAGCGGGAGGTGCCCCCAACGCGGACCGCATCGTCGCCGGACTGGGCCATCGATTAACGTGGCCGCCCATGGGCATCGTCGGTGTGGGGATCGACCTGGTCTCCATTCCCGATTTCGCCGAGCAGGTCGACCAGCCCGGAACGGTGTTCGCCGAGACCTTCACCCCGGGTGAGCGCCGGGACGCCTCGGACAAGAGTTCGTCGGCGGCTCGGCACCTGGCGGCTCGCTGGGCCGCCAAGGAGGCGGTGATCAAGGCCTGGTCCGGATCGCGGTTCGCGCAGCGGCCGGTGTTGCCGGAGGACATCCACCGCGATATCGAGGTGGTCACCGATATGTGGGGCAGGCCGCGGGTCAGGCTGACCGGGGCCATCGCTGAGTATTTGGCCGACGTGACGATCCATGTGTCGCTGACCCACGAAGGGGATACCGCGGCCGCGGTCGCCATCCTGGAGGCCCCGTGAGCGCGAGCAGACGCAGAATCGCATCGAAATCCGGATTTTCATGCGACTCTGCGTCTGCTCGCGAGCTGGTTGAGCGCGTCCGTGAGGTGTTGCCGTCGGTGCGGTGTGATCTCGAGGAGCTGGTCCGCATCGAATCGGTGTGGGCCGACCCAGATCGGCGCGACGAGGTTCACCGCAGCGCGCGTGCGGTGGCAGACCTGTTGTCGCAGGCCGGTTTTGACGACGTGCGGATTGTCAGCGAGCGCGGTGCGCCGGCGGTGATCGCGCGGTACCCGGCGCCGCCGGGGGCGCCGACGGTGCTGCTCTATGCCCACCACGACGTCCAGCCCGAGGGTGACCGCGGGCAATGGGTGTCGCCGCCGTTCGAGCCGACCGAGCGTGGCGGGCGGCTCTACGGGCGGGGCACCGCCGATGACAAGGCAGGTATCGCCACGCATGTGGCCGCATTCTGGGCACACGGCGGCAGACCGCCGGTGGGCGTCACGGTCTTTGTCGAGGGTGAAGAAGAATCCGGGTCGCCGTCACTGGGCCGGTTGCTCGCCGCCCACCGTGACGCGCTGGCAGCCGACGTGATCGTCATCGCCGACTCGGACAATTGGAGCACCGACATCCCGGCTTTGACGGTGTCGCTACGCGGAATGGCCGACTGCGTCGTCGAGGTCGCCACCCTCGACCACGGGCTGCACTCCGGGTTGTGGGGCGGCGTCGTTCCCGACGCGCTGACCGTGCTAGTGCGGCTGTTGGCCAGCCTGCACGACGACGACGGCAACGTGGCCGTGGCGGGCATGCACGAAAGCACCGCGGCGCGTGTGGATTACCCGGCTGGACGGGTACGCGCTGAGTCGGGTCTACTGGACGGAGTATCGGAAATCGGCACGGGCTCGGTGCCGCAGCGGCTCTGGGCGAAGCCGGCGATCACCGTAATCGGCATCGACACCACATCCGTTGCGGCAGCGTCCAATACGCTGATCCCGCGGGCCCGGGCCAAGATCAGTATTCGGGTGGCGCCTGGAGGCGATGCCACGGCGCACCTGGACGCGGTGGAGGCCCATCTGCGGCGGCACGCCCCCTGGGGCGCCCAGGTCACTGTCACGCGCGGCGAGGTCGGACAGCCCTACGCCATCGAGGCGAGCGGCCCTGTCTATGATGCGGCGCGGTCGGCGTTTCGGCAGGCGTGGGGTGCCGATCCGATCGATATGGGAATGGGCGGGTCGATCCCGTTCATCGCCGAGTTCGCCGCCGCGTTCCCGCAGGCGACCATCCTTGTCACCGGGGTAGAAGACCCCGGAACGCAGGCGCACAGTGTCAATGAAAGCCTGCATCTGGGTGTGCTGGAACGCGCGGCGACCGCCGAAGCGCTGCTGCTGGCCAAGCTGGCGGCTATACCGACAGGTCGCGCCGAAGCTTAGCGACGTGGCCGGTGGCCTTGACGTTGTACTGCGCGACGACGATCTTTCCGTCTTCATCGACGACGAAGGTGGACCGGATCACCCCCCGCACCGTCTTGCCATACATCTGCTTCTCCCCGTAGGCACCCCAGGCCGTCAACACCTCGCGGTCGGGATCAGACAGCAGCGGAAACGTCAGGCCCTGGGCATCGCGGAACGTAGCGAGCTTCTCCGGCTTGTCGGGGGAGATACCGACGACGTTGAGGCCGGCAGTGGTGAAATCGCCCAGATTGTCGCGAAAATCACAAGCCTGCTTGGTGCATCCCGGTGTCGAGGCCGCCGGGTAGAAGTACACGATGACGCGGCGTCCTCGGTAGTCGGCCAGCGACACGTTGTTGCCGTCGGCATCGGGCAGGGTGAAGGCAGGGGCTTTGTCGCCAAGCGCCAGCCGCGAGGTATTGGTCACTGCTCTAGGGTAGTGCCGGCAGGTGTATCAGCCGGTAGCGGGCGACTGAGAGGACTGACACGTGGCGGACCGTGATCCCGACACCATCAAGCACGAGATCGACCTCGCCCGCGACCAGCTGGCGGCAACCGTCGATTCCCTTGCTGAGCGGGCCAATCCTCGCCGCCTCGCAGACGACGTGAAGGCGCGGGTGATCGCGTTCGTCACACGCCCCTCGGTGACGGTGTCGCTGGCCGGGGTTGGCGCCCTCGTCGTGGTTGTGGTGGTCCGCCGGGTCAGGAATCGCTGACGCACCAGCAGTTGGACTTGGTGCGCCGTCAGGGTTTCGAACCCCGGACCCGCTGATTAAGAGTCAGCTGCTCTACCAACTGAGCTAACGGCGCCTCGATCACCTAGCCAAGGCACATTAACAGGCCTTGCGCTCTCGCGTGAAATCTCACACTGAACTTGGTATCAGCATCGCAGCGTGGCGGCCAGTCAGGACCTAGACTACAGCCGAGTCTAGCTCGGTCACGACGCAGTGGGGGAGGTGAGGGAAGGCATGCCAAAGGTGGGGATTGCAGCTCAGGCGGGTAGGACCAGGGTTCGGAGAGCCTGGTTAACCGCGCTGATGATGACCGCCGTGATGATCGGTGCCGTCGCATGCGGCAGCGGCCGCGGACCCGCACCGATCAAGGTCATCGCGGACAAGGGCACGCCGTTCGCCGATCTGCTGGTTCCGAAGCTCACCGCGTCGGTGACCGACGGCGCGGTCGGTGTCACCGTGGATGCACCGGTGTCGGTGACCGCCGCCGACGGTGTGCTGGCGGCCGTCACCATGGTCAACGACAACGGCAGGCCGGTGGCCGGTCGACTCAGCCCCGACGGACTGCGCTGGTCGACCACCGAGCAGCTCGGCTACAACAGGCGCTACACGCTGAACGCGACGGCGCTTGGACTGGGTGGCGCGGCGACCCGCCAGCTGACCTTCCAGACCAGTTCCCCCGCGCACCTGACCATGCCCTACGTCATGCCCGGTGATGGGGAGGTCGTGGGTGTCGGCGAGCCGGTGGCGATCCGATTCGACGAGAACATCGCGGACCGGGTCGCGGCCGAGAAGGCCATCAAGATCACCACCAACCCGCCCGTGGAGGGCGCGTTCTACTGGCTGAATAACCGTGAAGTGCGTTGGCGCCCAGAGCATTTCTGGAAGCCAGGTACGGCCGTTGATGTGGCGGTCAACACCTACGGCGTCGACTTGGGCGAGGGAATGTTCGGCGAGGACAACGTGCAGACTCGCTTCACCATCGGCGACGAGGTGATCGCGACCGCCGACGACAACACCAAGATACTGACCGTGCGGGTGAATGGCGAGGTCGTCAAGTCCATGCCGACGTCGATGGGCAAGGACAGCACCCCGACGGCCAACGGCATATACATCGTCGGCTCGCGGTACAAGCACATCATCATGGACTCGTCCACCTACGGCGTACCCGTCAACTCGCCCAACGGATATCGCACCGATGTCGACTGGGCCACCCAGATCTCCTACAGCGGTGTCTTCGTGCACTCAGCGCCGTGGTCGGTGGGGGCTCAGGGCCACACCAACACCAGCCATGGCTGCCTGAACGTCAGCCCGAGCAACGCGCAGTGGTTCTACGACCATGTCAAGCGCGGCGACATCGTCGAGGTGGTCAATACCGTGGGTGGCACCCTGCCGGGGATCGACGGGCTCGGCGATTGGAACATTCCGTGGGACCAGTGGCGCGCCGGTAACGCCAAGGCGTAAGCGCGCCGCGGGGAACGCCAGACAACCAACAGCGCCTGATACACGCCCTGCAACGACCGCATGGTTCGTTGTACGACGATGACATCCGATGGCCGCAGTGCCCAACCGCGAGGACCATGACGACACTCGGGTGTTCCTTCGCGACTGGGAGAACCACTGAGACCGGGTGAATCCCGGTCGGTCGGCGATCATGAGGCCAGCCGGGGCGAGCTCGCGCGAAGCCGTGATCATCGGAGCGCCCACTCACTGGCTACATCGCTCAAATATTCGAATGAGTCGCACTAAAACCTTTACGATGTCGCGTTGCCATTACTCTTGACACATCGCAAGTGTTGGGGAGACGCTGTGAACAGCGCAATCGTCAAGATCGCGAAGTGGGCGCAATCGCAACAACGGACGGTTGAGGATGACGCCAGCGGCTACACCCGCTTCTACAACCCCCAGGGCGTCTATATTGCTCGGTTTCCGGCAACACCTAGCAACGAGTACCGCCGGATGCGAGACCTATTGGGCGCGTTGAAGAAAGCGGGCCTGACGTGGCCACCGCCGAGCAAGAAGGAACGGCGGGCACAGCACAGGAAGGAAGGCGCACAGTGACAGCCGACTGGGTCGTCACCTTCACGTTTGATGCTGACCCTTCGATGGAGACCATGGACGCCTGGGAGACGCAGCTCGAGGGCTTCGACGCACTGGTATCTCGGGTCCCAGGACACGGCATTGACGTCACGGTCTATGCGCCCGGTGATTGGAGTGTGTTCGACGCGCTCGCCAAGATGGCTGGCGAGGTTATGCCGGTAGTTCAAGCCGAGAGTCCCATTGCTGTGCAGATCATTAGCGAGCCAGAGCATCGTCTGCGCGCTGAGGCGTTTACAACGCCCGAGTTGATGTCTGCGGCTGAGATCGCGGATGAGTTGGGGGTTTCGCGTCAGAGGGTGCACCAATTGAGGTCGACAGCAGGGTTTCCCGCTCCGTTGGCAGATTTGCGTGCAGGCGCGGTGTGGGATGCGGCAGCGGTGCGCAGGTTTGCGGAGACCTGGGAGCGAAAGCCCGGTCGGCCGCATACCGGGACTGCCAAGTTCGCGTACTCGTGGGCGGTGGGACCGGCGGTCGGCAGGTCCGGTAAGGCACCTAACGTCCGGTGGCGTGTCGAGAACCCAGACAAAATCCGCTTTGTGTTGCGCAACATCGGCGACGATATCGCAGAAGATGTCGAGATTGACCTCTCGCGAATCGATGCGATCACTCGAAATGTCCCGAAGAAGACGGTGATTCGCCCCGGAGAGGGGCTCAACATGGTATTGATAGCGGCTTGGGGCCATCCCCTTCCAAATCAGCTATACGTCCGTTGGGCTGGACAGGACGAGTGGGCGGCCGTCCCGTTGCACCCTGCTCACTAGTTTCCTAAGGCGTTACACCGCAGCCGGTCTCACGGCACACCGTCCCAGACGCCGAACGCGGCGAGCACCGTCTCGCCAGGTTGCGGGGGAGCGGTTAATCGACAAATCGGGAACCAAGCATGGGTATCGGCCATCCAATGTGGGTGGGGTGGTGCATCATCATTGCCATGCGGTCGATTCCCGCTTCGGTGGAGAGCTCGGTGCTCCGTTGGGCTCGCGAGTCGTGTGGCCTGACCGAGGCAGCCGCGGCTCGCAAGCTCGGCCTGCCCGATGACCGCGTCGCGGCCTGGGAGGTGGGCGAGGTTGTGCCAACCATCGCGCAGCTGCGCAAGGCGGCCGAGGTCTACAAGCGCTCGCTGGCCGTGTTCTTCTTGTCCGAGCCACCCGAGGGGTTTGACACCTTACGCGACTTCCGACGATTGGACGGTGCCGCGTCGGGTCAATGGACGCCGGGGCTGCACGAGGAGTTCCGTCGCGCACACACGCAACGCGACTTCGCGTTAGAACTAGCCGACACCGAGGACCGGGAGACACCAGTCGCCTGGCGTTTACCCCTGTCCGGTGACGAGGCCGACGCGGATATCGCCGGGCGCATCCGCAAGGCCTTAATCGAGGTCAGCCCGTTGCCCATCCCCGTGGCCTCGGTTGACCCTTACGAGCATCTGAACGCCTGGGTGTCGGCCATCGAAACGTCCGGCGTTCTAGTGCTCGCGACCCGTGGCGGCAAGGTCGCTATCGGCGAGATGCGCGGCATGTGTCTGTATTTCGACGAATTGCCGGTGATCGTGCTCAACGGAAGCGACCACCCCCGCCCGCGCCTGTTCTCGCTACTGCATGAGTTCGCGCACGTGGTGCTGCACACCGAGGGCTTGTGCGACGTGATCGCCGATGCTCATCCGAGCACCCAGGACCGATCGCTGGAGGCTCGATGCAACGCGATCGCCGCCGCTGTGCTGATGCCTGCCGACGTGGTGCGAGCGCGGCCGGAGGTCATCGTTCGCAGCGAGACTCCGTCTTCGTGGGATTACGAATCGCTGCGGCCGGTCGCGGCGCATTTTGGCGTGAGTGCCGAGGCGTTCCTGCGGCGGCTAAGCACGCTTGGAATCGTGCCGGTCGAGGTCTACCGACAGCGCCGCGCCGAGTTCATCGCGGCTCACGAGGACGAGGCCGAACGGGCTCGATCGGCTGGGGGCGGCAACTGGTACCGCAATACCGTCCGAGACCTCGGTAAGGGCTACGTGCGGGCGGTGACCGACGCCCACCGCCGCCGCGTCATCGACAGCAACACCGCTGCGATCTACCTCGACGCCAAGGTCAGCCAGATTCCGAAGTTGGCTGAGTCAGCCGAACTGCGGAGCGTGGTCTAACCGCTGTGCTCTATTCCTTCGATACCAGCGCCATCCTGAACGGACGGCGTGATCTGTTTCGGCCAGCGGTGTTTCGCAGTCTGTGGGGCCGGGTTGAGGATGCGATCAGCGCCGGTCAGATCAGGTCGGTCGATGAGGTTCAGCGCGAACTCGCCAGGCGTGATGATGACGCGAAGCGGTGGGCGGACGGGCAAACTGGCTTGTTCTGTCCTCTGGATGAACAGATCCAGCAGGCGGCGCGGCACATCTTGCGGTTGCACCCGAACATGGTCCGGCAGGGTGGCAGGCGAAGCGCCGCCGACCCGTTCGTCATCGCGCTCGCGATGGTGAACAACGGCACGGTGGTTACGCAGGAGACTGCGACCGGCCACATCGAAAAGCCGCGCATCCCCGATGTCTGCGACGCTCTTGGCGTGCCCTGGCTGACCCTGATGGGCTTTATCGAGGCGCAGGGATGGACTTTCTGAGAGCTTCTGGCCGCGCCGCTGGGCTGTCACTTCATCCGCTTCAGCCTGCGGACTGCAGCCACGTCTGTACTCTGCGACGCCCATCACCCGGCTGGAGGACCTTGCCGGAGCCTATGCCGACAGGCCTAACGACATGCTCTCGGGTGCTACCCGAAGATCGGAGAATCTTGGTCCTCACAGTGTTTCGTTTCGTGGTGCGTTCTCCGGCCGGCCGACGTCGAGTGACGCTTCGGTGCGCCATTCTTGCCTACCCAGGTTCGTAGCCGTCGCCGATCCTTCGTTCATCGCCTGGTTAGGACTCTGGCCCGGCGAATCCAAAGGATTCCAGCTCCTCATCGTCGTCTGGCCCCTTGCAGGTGATGCGGATCCATCCCGGCGACCGCTGCGAAGTCTCAGGGATATTGCCGAATCCAGCCAGGAGTGTCGGCCCTTCCGGGTCGCCCACTCTCGGCTCGATTTGGCTGGCGTAGAAGGTGTAACCCGGTAGCGTCCGGAAGACGAACGGGGCAGAGTCCCGCGGAGTGGTGGGCTTCGACGTTGAGTTCGTCGGTGCCTACTGGCCGCCGCTGATTGCGGCGACCACAGCATTATCGCTATCGGGGTAGAGCAACGCCATAGAGGCCTCGGAGAGGTAGCGGCGCTCGCTGGCCTGCCATTCGTCGTGCATGTCGGCCAGGACGGCGCCCACAAGGCGGATCACGGCTGCAGGATTCGGGAAGATTGTCGGCGGCCACGTCAGACTGCCCAGTGATGGCCATATAAGTGCCCGCTGGCGGTCATGAAAACTGCCCGCTGGCGGTCACGAGATCTGCCCAGTTGATTTGTTCGTCCCGCGTGCCTGCGAGGTGCGGGGGCCCCTCCTCGGGTGCGCTGAACGGTGCCAACCGTTGTTCAGCTCCCGAGGAGGGGTGAAGTGAAGTCTGCCGAGGAGATCATGGAAATTCTGGAAGCCTACGATTTGACCGGTTCGTTGCGTGATGCGGCGGAACTGGCGGGGTGCTCGCATCACACGGTCGCCGAGTATGTGGCCGCGCGGGAGCGGGGCGAGTTGACGCCCGGGCGCGCGGCGCGGCGGGAGATGCTGGTGGATCCGTATCTGGACAAGCTCGAGGAGTGGGTCGACCGCTCGCGGGGCAAGGTCCGCGGCGATGTCGCCCACGAGAAGCTGGTCGCGTTGGGGTATGCGGGTTCGCAGCGTACGACACGGCGGGCGGTCGCCGAGGTCAAGGCAGCGTATCGGGCGGGGCGACGGCGGGTGCACCGTCCGTGGATCACCGAGCCGGGGATGTGGTTTCAGTACGACTTCGGGGATGGCCCGCGCGTGAGAGGTGTTGGCACGCAATTGTTTTGCGCGTGGCTGGCGTGGTGCCGGTTTAGGGTGGT
Organism: Mycobacterium canetti CIPT 140010059; assembly: GCF_000253375.1. Taxonomy (NCBI): domain Bacteria; kingdom Bacillati; phylum Actinomycetota; class Actinomycetes; order Mycobacteriales; family Mycobacteriaceae; genus Mycobacterium; species Mycobacterium canetti. The sequence continues at coordinate 2,900,394 of NC_015848.1, read as the reverse complement.
GCTGGCGCTTTTGGATAAGACACTGCCATCGGTGATGGCCGCGATCGATACAACGCTACGCGTCTTCGGTGGGGTGCCCACCTACGCGTTGACCGATAACGAGAAGACCGTGACCAGCGAGCATGTCGCGGGGATACCGGTGCGCAACGCCAAGATGCTGGACTTCGCCCGCCATTACGGGCTCACGATCGCCACCTGCGTGCCGGCCGATCCGGCCAGCAAGGGCGGCTCGGAAAACGCGGTCAAGATCGCCAAGGCCGATCTGGTGCCCTGTGAGGCCAACCTGCTACCGGAATACCACAGTTTCGCCGAGCTGCAAGCGGCGTGCGCGACGTTTTGCCAGCAGGTCAACAATCGCCCGCATCGGGTCACGCGGCGCATCCCGGCGGAGATGCTGGCCGAGGAACGCGCCCGGTTACACCCGTTACCCGCCCATCCCTACACCGCGGCGTTCGGGGTGACCCGCACGGTGCCGCCCAACACCGCGATGATCACCTTTGAGCACGGGTCGTATTCGGTGCCGCACACCTTGTGCGGGCAGACGGTGTGGGTGCGGGCCCACGACCAGCAGGTAGTGGTCGTGCACCTCGGCCATGCCGGCCCAGTCGAAGTCGCCCGCCACCAGCGCACCACGCCGGGTAACCCGCGGGTGGATGACGCGCATTTCCCACCCCGGCCCAAGGGGCCGCTGGGCCGAACACCACGCGCGAAAACTGTTGCTGAGGCGCAGTTTTTGGCTCTCGGTGACGGGGCAGCATTGTGGTTGACCGAGGCCGCCGCCGCGGGATGCTCGCGGATTCGGGCCAAGATGGCCGGGGCGGTCGATTTGGCCGCACTGCACGATCGGGGCAGCGTGGACCGCGCCTTGGGCCAAGCCGCGACCGCGGGCCGGTTCGGCCACGGCGATCTGGCCGCCATCGTGGCCCATCAGGCCGGCGACCCCGACCACCACAGCGCCTCGCAGCCCGCCCACGCGGGCGAGTACAACAGCCTGGCCCAAGGCACCGGTGGCTGGGCGAAGCTCGGTGAGCAGGAGGCCAACTAACGATGGCCTACCTCGACATCTCCTTTAAGACCACATCGATCCTGCTCAACACCTGCGGCGCCGACGATCCCGACCAACTGGTCGGCGTGGCCGCCGCAGAACTGTTCCAGTGGGCGTGGCTGATCGGCGAGCTCGCCAGCTGGCTCGCCGACGCTGACGAGCACACCCACGCCGACTTCGACCGGTTCTTCAGCAGCTACCGCGGCGTCGACAAGACCGCAGGGTTGGCCACCCACATCGCGCAGCGCATCGCCGCGCTGCTCGACGGGGACCGGAGCCAGCCATGAGCACAACAACACCGCCACCACCACCGCTAGACGACGAGCTGATGCGGCTGCTCAAGCGGATGCGGCTGCCTTACATCCGCAACGCCGCACCCGAGCTGCTGGCCACCGCCAAGGCGCAACGCTGGGACCCTGCCGAGGTGCTCAAAGCGCTTCTGACCGAAGAGGTCAACGGGCGAGACCGCTCCGCGCTGGCCATCCGCCGCACGCGGGCCGGTTTTCCCACCGGTAAGACCTTCGCCGCGTGGGACCCCGCACTGTCGTCCATCCCCGCACCCACCCAGGCCGCGTTGCGCACCCTGGAATGGATCCACCGACGCGAAAACCTGGTGGTCTGCGGGCCGTCGGGCACCGGCAAGACGTTCCTGCTCGAAGCCCTCGGCCAACAAGCCGTCGAAACCGGGCTCCACGTCGCGTGGTTTAGCCTCGAACAACTCGGCGCCCTGGTGCGCCGGCACCGCGCCGACGACACCGTCACCAAAGCCATCAGCCGTATCCTGCGTGCCGATCTGGTCGCGGTTGATGACATCGGCCTGCTGCCGGTCGGCACCGACGCCGCCGAAGGGCTCTACCGGCTTGTCGACGCCGCTTACGAGAAACGCTCCATCGCACTATCAAGCAATCTTCACCCGGCAGGATTCGACGAGTTGATGCCCAAGACACTGGCCACCGCCACCGTCGACCGGCTCCTGCACCACGCCCACGTCTGCCAGACCAGTGGCGACAGCATCCGACTTACCCAAGCCATGGCCGGCAAGGGGGTGAACGCCTTGACCTAACCCCCAGCCACGTCTGGTGGCCGCCAGCAGGCAGATCTCGTGGCCGCCAGCGGGCAGTTCTCATGACCGCCACTGGGCAGTTCCCCATGTCCCTTGACAGAAGATCCCCACGACGCGGGAGCGTCGCTTGATCTCCTTATTGATGCGCTCCAATGGATTGGTCGACCAGATCTTTTGCCAGTGCGCCTTGGGAAATGCGGTGAACGCCAATACTTCTGCCCTGGCGTCGTCCATCAGCGGGCCGATCTTGGGAAACGACGCGGCGAGGCGATCACGGACCTCCTCCCAGGTCGCGTGCACCGCCTCGGCGTCGGGTGCCGAGAAAATCATTCGAAACATGCTGGCGACCATGTCGGCCTTGTCCTTGGGCACGTGGGCGAGCAGATTGCGCGCGAAGTGCACCCGACAGCGCTGATGCCCAGCGCCCTGGAAACAGCGCTTCAACGCCTTCACCAGCCCGGCGTGCTGGTCACTGATCACCAGCCGGACACCACCGAGGCCGCGCCCCTTGAGCGAGGTCAGGAACCCGCGCCAGAAGGTCTCATCCTCGCTGTCGCCGACGTCGAGGCCGAGGATCTCGCGTGACCCGTCGGCGGCGATGCCGCTGGCAACGATGACGGCCATCGACACCACCTGGCCAGTACCGTTGCGCACGTTGAGATAGGTGGCGTCGAGGTAGACGTAGGGGAACTCGATGTGCCCGAGCGTGCGGGTGCGGAACGCGCCGACGATCTCGTCGAGTCCGGCACAGATCCGCGACACCTCGGATTTGGAGATGCCGGTCTCCACACCCATCGCCTCGACCAGGTCGTCGACCGCACGGGTAGAGATACCGTGCACGTAGGCCTCCATCACCACCGCGTACAAGGCCTGATCGATCCGCCGGCGCGGCTCGAGGATCGCCGGGAAGAAAGAGCCCTTGCGCAGCTTAGGGATTCGCAGTTCCACGTCACCGGCCTGCGTGGACAGCACCCGCGATCGGGCACCGTTGCGATCGGTCACCCGAGTGTCGCTGCGTTCATAACGGGCAGCGCCGATCCGTTCAGTGGCTTCGAGCTCGATGAGTTCCTGCAACACCAGACGGACGGCATCACGGATCAAGTCGACGCCATCACCAGTGCGGAACGCGTCGAGCAACTCGGACAGGGCAGACTGTGGCAAGGCCATCGGCGGGATCTCCTTCGGTGCGTGCTTGGCGGTACACACCGACGATCTCGCCGACGGCCCCTACCTCATCGGAGCCACTCCGCAACAACCCCTAAACCCACCACGCTGCGGGACGCTTACACGAACAACGGCACCTTCCCGCCGCGAATACGTGGAGTATCGACCGCTTCCGGGCCCACCGGTCCAGGACGGCCTCCACCACCCAGGATCTCCGGTTGCTCTCGGCGCGCCGCGAAATTGAGAAACCCCGCCGGATTTTCCCCACCCGAACTTATGGCCCGCGTGACCGTGAAGGTTATGTCCGGCAGGCTGTCGAGCTTGAATGCTGCGATGTCGTCCACCTTGTTTCTCTCTGTTGTGGCTTAGCCAAGCTCGTCGCGGCGATTCATTCGGTCAATGTGGCCATATATCTGGTTGCTATCGATGATGGACAGCGTTGCACAGTTTCGTTTGCCGCAGAGGCAGCCGTGCCCGGTTGACTGATGATAGCGGCCGAGCTTTTCGAACTCTCTTAACACGGCATCGTGAGACCTAAACGCAGCCAGCATCTTTGCCTTGTAGTCATCGGCGCGGTCCAGCGCAGCGTGGAGTTCGTCCACCGTCTCGCCCCAACGGATGCGGACCTCCTCTTCGTGGTCTTGCGCCATCTTGACCGGCTGGCCTTGGTGCTCGTTACAGATGCGACAGCGCCACCCACGGACGAGTCCGTATGGGTTGCGAATCGCTGACGCGAGCTGTTTAGGAACACAGAGCTCGCAGCACTCGCATACGACCTTGTCGGCTGACGCAGAAGCGCTCATCCTGGTCTAGCTGGTTGGGGTCTCAAACGTCCTGCACATCAACCATGGCACGAAACACCGAGTGAGTCCGAACAAGCCACGCCGGAGGTGCGATAGTTGCGCGGCAGGCAAATAGACCGGGCAAACCGACACCTGCCAAGGCCCTGGCGACGGGGAACATGCTGTGCGATGGCAGTTTGACCGGCGGGTGTTGGAGCGGGCGGCCAGGTGCAGTCGCGGCGAGTGGTCGAATTCGCCACGGGACCAGATCATAGACACGAAGGTTGCAGGTGCAAGCCCTCGGCGGGGACAGCAAAGGGCCCAGGGCCATAAACACCCTGCCGCCCTGTTGGGGTGAGTGACGGGACTCGAACCCGCGACACCCAGGATCACAACCTGGTGCTCTACCAACTGAACTACACTCACCATGGCCGCCGGCCGCCCCCGCGGGGGCTAATGAGCGGCGACGTCGATATTAACCGCTCTGGGGCGCCTCGGCCGAATCTGTTTCTTCCTGCGCGCCCGCCCCGTCGGAAAGCTCGGCGACGACGGCCGCGATTTCGCTGGTAGAAGGGCCGGGCTGGGGCACGAACGCGGTGCGGCGGTAGAACCGCAGTTCGCGGATGGATTCGTGGATGTCGGCCAGCGCCCGGTGCGTCAGCCCCTTGGGCGGCTGGCCGAAGTAGATCCGCGGATACCAGCGCCGGCACAGTTCCTTGATCGAGCTGACGTCGATCATTCGGTAGTGCAGAAACGAGTCCAGCGTGGGCATGTCGCGGGCGATGAACGCGCGGTCGGTGGCGATCGAGTTGCCGGCCAGTGGGGCGGTCTTGGGCTGCTTGACGTGCTCGTTGATGTAGTCGAGCACCATGGCCTCGGCGGTCGCTAGGTCGACCGTGGATGCCTTCACCTCGTCGATCAGCCCCGACCGCGAGTGCATCTCGGCGACCACGTCGATCATGCCCGACAGCGCGGCGTCGTCGGCGTGCATCACCACGTCCACCCCGTCGCCGAGAATGTTCAGATCGGCATCGGTGACCAGGGCGGCTATCTCGATCAGCTTGTCCGAACCCAGATCGAGCCCGGTCATCTCGCAGTCGATCCACACCAGTTCGTCTTGCACAGCGCTCAGCGTAGGCGCATGCGAGCCGTCGCGGCTGTCTCCCCCGGGCAAGTAGTGTGATCCAGCTATGGGCACCGAATCGGCGGCCGGTGGACCTGGCGGGCCCGCGCAGCGGATCGCGGCGGGTTACACCGTCGAAGGCCAGGCCCTGCAGTTGGGCACCGTCGTCGTCGACGGCGAACCCGACCCGAGCGCGCAGATTCGCATTCCGCTGGCCACCGTCAACCGGCACGGTCTGGTCGCCGGGGCCACCGGAACCGGCAAGACCAAGACGCTGCAGCTGATCGCCGAACAGCTCAGTGCGGCGGGGGTGGCAGTGCTGATGGCCGACGTGAAGGGCGATTTGTCCGGTCTGGCCCGCCCGGGGGAGGCCGCCGACAAGACGGCCGCCCGTGCGAAAGACACCGGTGACGACTGGGTGCCGACGGCCTTCCCGGTGGAGTTCCTGTCGCTGGGTGCCAGTGGCGTTGGGGTTCCGGTGCGTGCGACCATCTCCAGCTTCGGCCCGATTCTGCTGGCAAAGGTGTTGGGGCTCAACGCTACCCAGGAATCTACACTGGGCCTGATCTTTCACTGGGCCGACCAACGAGGACTTCCGCTGCTGGACCTGAAGGATCTGCGGGCGGTCATTACCCATCTGACCAGTGATGAGGGCAAGGCAGAGCTGAAATCCCTTGGGGCGGTGTCGCCCACGACGGCCGGGGTCATCCTGCGGGCTTTGGTCAACCTGGAAGCCGAAGGTGCCGACACATTCTTCGGTGAGCCCGAACTGAGGCCCGAGGACCTGCTGCGCGTCGACAGCCAGGGTCGGGGCATCATCTCGTTGCTGGAGTTCGGGAGCCAGGCGTTGCGCCCGGCGATGTTCTCCACTTTTCTGATGTGGGTGCTGGCGGACCTGTTTACCTTCCTGCCCGAGGTGGGTGACCTGGACAAGCCCAGACTGGTGTTCTTTTTCGACGAGGCGCACCTGTTGTTCACCGATGCCTCGAAGGCCTTTCTCGAGCAGGTCGAGCAGACCGTGAAGCTGATCCGTTCCAAGGGTGTTGGGGTGTTCTTCTGCACCCAGCTGCCCACGGATCTACCCAACGATGTCCTCTCCCAGCTGGGAGCCCGAATTCAGCACGCGCTGCGCGCGTTTACCCCCGACGACCACAAGGCGCTGCGCAAGACCGTGCGCACCTACCCGAAAACCGATGTCTACGACTTGGAGTCCGCGCTGACGTCGCTGGGCACCGGCGAGGCCGTCGTCACCGTGCTATCGGAGAAGGGCGCACCGACGCCGGTCGCCTGGACCAGGATGCGAGCGCCACGGTCGCTGATGGCCGCGATCGGAGCCGAAGCGATTGGCGCCGCGGCCCAGGCAAGCTCGTTGCAGGCCGTATATGGCCAGACCATCGACCGCCCGTCAGCCCACGAGATACTGAGCGCCAAACTCGCGCCGGCGCAAGAGGCCCCGGCCCAGGAGGCCCCAGCCCCAAGGGGGCAGTACGATCCGCTGCCCTGGCCGGACGATTTTGAAGTTCCGCCGATGCCCGCTCCGGTGGAGCCGCAGGGCCCCGCGGTGTGGGAGGAGATACTCAAGAATCCGACCGTCAAGAGCGTCCTCAACACCACCGCACGCGAGATCACCCGCAGCATCTTCGGCACCGGGCGCCGCCGCCGGAAGTGATGCCTAGCTGCCCCCAAGCCTTTTGTAAAAGGCACCCACGATTGGCGCCACGATGGCGCGCGGAGCGTATTGGCTGGCCACCGACATCGCCTTTGACGTCAGACCCGGAACGACGCGCATCTTATTGCGCTCCAAGGCATTCAGCGATACCCGGGCGGTGTGCTCCGTCGAGATCCAGAGGAAGTCCGGCACCAGCTTCTCGACCAGTGACGCTTCGGAGGCATCCGGTAGCTCGGTGCGAACCGGGCCCGGGGCCAGCACCGTGACGTGCACGCCGGAGCCGCGTAGCTCACCGCGCAGAGATTCGCTGAAGGTGTTCACGAAGGCCTTGGTCGCGGCATAGGTGGCGTTGTAGGGAATCGGTGAATTGCCGGCCGCCGAACCAGAAATCAATATGCCGCCGGCCTTGCGCTCGATCATGCCCGGCAACACCGCCAACGTAAGGTCGTGCACCGCCACGGCATTCAACTGCACCTGCGTCTTTTCGCCGGCAAGATCGAGCGATGCGATCGGGCCGAATGTCGCGGTACCCGCGTTGGCGCACAGGATCGAGATGGGCCGGGCAGCCAGCTCGTCGGCCAGTTTCGATCGTTCTTGCGGATCGGCCAGATCGGCCGGTCGCACGTCGACCGTGACGCGGTACTTGTCGGCCAGCCGGGCAGCCAACTCGGTCAACACGTCCTCGCGTCGTGCGGTGACGATCAGGTGGTGCCCGCGTGCGGCCAGTTCGGTGGCCAGCGCCGCGCCGATGTTCTGCGAAGCCCCGGTGACAACGGCACGTGCGTCGGGGCTGGGCGCGGGTATCGGCATGCGCCAATCGTAGACACGTAGCGATCGCGAGCGCGGCGTAGCCGGGCGCAGCGGGTCGCTGCCAAAAGCAATAAAGTGCCGGACATGAATAACCCGGGGTCGCGCGCGGGCACCCTCCTGCACTTTCGGGTGGTGGCGTGGGCCATGTGGGATTGCGGTTCCACCGGTCTGAACGCGATCGTGACAACCTTTGTGTTCTCCGTCTACCTGACCAGTGCCGTGGGTCAGGGTCTGCCGGGCGGCACCTCACCGGCGAGTTGGTTGGGTCGTGCGGGGGCGGTCGCCGGGTTGACCATCGGGGTGCTGGCGCCCGTCGTCGGCGTGTGGGTGGAGTCTCCGCACCGCCGTCGGGTGGCACTGTCTGTGCTGACCGGCACCGCGGTCGCGCTGACCTGCGCAATGTTCCTGATCCGCGACGACCCCCGCTACCTGTGGGCCGGGCTGGTTTTGCTTGCGGCCACCGCGGCGTCCAGCGATTTGTCCAGCGTTCCGTACAACGCGATGCTGCGCCAACTGTCCACACCCAGCACGGCGGGCCGGATCTCCGGCTTCGGTTGGGCGTCGGGCTATGTCGGCAGCGTCGCGCTCTTGCTGGTGATCTATCTGGGTTTCATGTCGGGTAGCGGTTCGCAGCGCGGCCTGCTGCAGCTACCCGTCGCGAACGGACTCAACGTGCGAATGGCGATGCTGGTGGCGGCGGCCTGGCTGGCGTTGCTGGGCCTGCCATTGTTGTTGGTCGCGCACCGACTACCCGATTCCGGTGCGGCGTCTCATCCTTCGACCGGCCTGCTGGGCGGCTACCGCAAGCTGTGGACGGAGATCAGCGCGGAGTGGCGGCGCGACCGCAACTTGGTCTACTTCCTGGTGGCCAGCGCGATATTCCGCGACGGGCTGGCGGCCATTTTCGCCTTCGGCGCGGTACTTGGCGTCAACGCATACGGGCTCACCCAGGCCGATGTCCTGATCTTTGGTGCGGCCGCAAGCGTGGTGGCTGCGGTGGGGGCCGTGCTGGGTGGGTTCGTCGACCACCGGATCGGGTCCAAACCGGTCATCGTCGGATCACTGGCCGCCATCATCGCCGCGGCGCTCACGTTGCTGACGTTGTCGGGCCCAACGGCGTTCTGGGCGTGCGGGCTGCTGTTGTGTGTGTTCATCGGGCCGGCGCAGTCGTCGGCACGCGCTCTGCTGCTGCATATGGCGCAGCACGGCAAGGAGGGTGTGGCCTTTGGGCTCTACACGATGACCGGCCGGGCGGTGTCGTTTCTGGGGCCGTGGTTGTTTTCGGTCTTCGTCGACGTGTTCCACACGGTCCGTGCTGGGCTCGGCGGCGTGTGCCTCGTGTTGACAACCGGCCTGCTGCTCATGCTGCGGGTACAGGTGTCGCGGCACGGCGGTGCGCTGACGACGGCGCAATCCTCCTAGCTGGGAGCGTCGCAGATGGTCAACCCCGCCCCGGTGCGCTGGCGTACCTGAACCCCGGCCACGGTGACCGAGCAGGTGACGTTGTGGCCGATGTTGACGATCGTGACGCTAGCGGGATGCAAGGACGACTTTGACAGGCTGACCTCTTTCCGCCACGGCAGGGCGACGTTGAACTCGGTCTGTATGACGTTGCCGCTATCCATGTACGTGATGCTGATTGCCCGGCCTTCCCCCGTGACGTCGTAGACAACGGTTTGCATCGCGCCGGCGACCGTCTCACTGGGCGTACCGGTCGTAGTTGTCGGTGCCGGTGCGGCGCTGGGTGAGGGTGGGGTCGGTGTGGTCGTGGTCGGACGTGTCGGGCTAGGCCCGGGCATGGGGGGTAACGGCTCGATCGCGGTTTGCTTTTTGACCGAGCCGTTGGCGATAACCAGTGCGATGACCAACGCGACGACGAGCAGCACGGCTGAGCCGGCGGCGAACCACAACCAGCGCGGCGTTCTCGGCCCTTGCGGTGGCGGGGGAGTCAGCCCGTCGGGGGGAAATCCGCCCGGTGGGGGCTGGTCGTATTGCCAGTACTGCGGCAGCTGTTGGGTCGGACTGGCCTCGTGGGGGCCTGGGGGCCACTGGGGAGGCCTTGGCGGGGGCCCTCCTGGAGACCACGGCGGGGAAACGTAACCGCCGTACGTGGATGCATACGGCGACTGGTCGGCGTAAGCCGGGTCGGCGGTCGGCGGATTGGGGGGAACCTGCGGTCCGGTCGGCCCGTACCCGGATAGAGGGGGACCAAACCGCTGGGGGCGACGTGGATCGTTCATGTCCACCTCATGGCATGCAGGGTACCCGCGCTGGGTGCGGGTGCGCTGATGTACCCGGCGACATCGCAGCCTGGCGAGCTATAGACAACGATCCGCGGCCGATAGCGCGGCGACCGTCATCGCCCGTAGGACGGCGCGTGCACGCACCGTCCGTGCCGGCTTGCTGTCGGCCGCTTTCATGCTATGCGGGGTGGAGTTCAGCAGTCCGAACACGGCGTGGGCCATCAGCCGGGCGTCGGCTTCGGCCAGGCCTGGGTTCAGCTCGCGCAGCACCCCGACCCAGACCTCCACGTACTGTCGCTGGGCCTTACGCACCTGCCGCTCAGCGACGGCCGGCAGGTGCGCTAGGTCCCGGTCCTGGATCCGGATGAGGTCTGCTTCGCCGAGTGCGAAGTCAAGGTGAAACTCGATGAGGCCATCCAGTGCCGCGGCCAAGTTAGCGCTGCGGGTCGTCACATCGCGTGCGCCGGCAAGAAGTCGCGCACTGACGCCGACCAGCAATTCCACCAGCAGCGACTCTTTGTTGGGGAAGTGTCGGTAGATGGCCGGACCGCTGACGCCCGCGGCGGCGCCGATGTCCTCCAGTCGCACCGCCAGGAATCCTCGTTCGGCAAACAATCGTTCGGCGGCTGCCAAGAGTTGGAATCGTCGGTCGGACTTCAGCTGACTGCGACGATTTGTGGCCTCGGGCTGGCCGGGCCGACCGTCCGGGGCGGACGCTGTCACGACGGTCTCCGTACACGACTCATGCTGGACACTTCGGTTAATCGTCACTAACGTAGCACGAGCTATTCGATGTTAACGCGAGTCAGACATGCGGTAGGCACCAGGCGGAGGAACCGTGGCAGCCGCGGAAGTCGTAGACCCCAATCGGCTTTCCTATGATCGCGGTCCGAGTGCGCCATCATTGCTCGAGTCGACCATCGGCGCCAACCTCGCAGCGACCGCTGCCAGGTACGGACATCGGGAAGCACTCGTGGACATGGTGGCCCGGCGACGGTTCAATTACAGCGAACTGCTGACTGACGTGCACCGGCTGGCGACGGGGCTGGTGCGGGCGGGGATCGGCCCGGGCGATCGGGTCGGCATCTGGGCACCGAACCGGTGGGAGTGGGTGCTCGTCCAGTACGCGACCGCTGAGATCGGCGCGATCCTAGTGACCATAAACCCCGCCTATCGGGTCCGCGAAGTGGAGTATGCGCTTAGGCAGTCCGGTGTCGCGATGGTGATTGCCGTAGCGAGTTTCAAGGATGCGGACTATGCCGCGATGCTGGCCGAGGTTGGGCCGCGATGCCCCGATCTGGCCGACGTGATTTTGCTGGAAAGCGATCGCTGGGACGCGCTGGCGGGTGCCGAGCCCGATCTGCCTGCGCTGCAGCAGACCGCGGCGAGGCTAGACGGCAGTGATCCGGTAAACATCCAATACACCTCCGGCACAACGGCATACCCGAAGGGTGTCACGCTAAGCCACCGCAATATCCTCAACAACGGCTACCTGGTGGGCGAGCTGCTCGGGTACACCGCACAAGATCGGATTTGCATCCCGGTGCCCTTCTACCACTGCTTCGGCATGGTAATGGGAAATCTGGCGGCCACCAGTCACGGGGCGGCCATGGTGATCCCGGCGCCGGGCTTTGACCCTGCGGCCACGCTGCGCGCGGTGCAGGACGAGCGATGCACCAGCTTGTACGGCGTGCCGACGATGTTCATCGCCGAGCTGGGCCTGCCGGACTTCACCGACTACGAACTGGGCAGTCTGCGCACCGGGATTATGGCCGGCGCCGCGTGCCCGGTCGAGGTGATGCGCAAGGTGATCTCACGCATGCATATGCCCGGGGTCTCGATCTGCTATGGAATGACCGAAACGTCACCGGTTTCCACGCAGACGCGCGCCGACGACTCGGTGGATCGACGGGTCGGCACGGTCGGTCGGGTGGGTCCACACCTTGAGATCAAGGTGGTGGATCCGGCCACGGGCGAGACGGTCCCGCGCGGGGTGGTCGGCGAGTTCTGCACGCGAGGCTATTCGGTGATGGCCGGGTACTGGAATGACCCGCAGAAGACTGCGGAGGTGATCGACGCCGACGGCTGGATGCACACCGGAGATCTGGCTGAGATGGACCCGTCCGGGTACGTGCGGATCGCCGGCCGGATCAAAGACCTCGTCGTCCGGGGCGGCGAGAACATCTCGCCGCGGGAGATCGAGGAACTCCTCCACACGCATCCCGATATTGTCGACGGTCACGTCATCGGGGTGCCCGACGCCAAATACGGCGAAGAGCTCATGGCGGTGGTCAAGCTGAGAAACGACGCGCCGGAACTGACCATCGAGCGGCTGCGCGAGTACTGCATGGGCCGCATCGCGCGATTCAAGATCCCGCGGTACCTGTGGATCGTCGACGAGTTCCCGATGACCGTCACCGGCAAAGTACGCAAAGTGGAGATGCGACAACAGGCGCTCGAATACCTCCGCGGCCAACAGTGAGATCCCTAGACGCACCGTGGGGGCAATGGTATTCTCACCTCAGTTAATGATAATTAACTGAAATGCTAGGAGGCTCTGCGGTATGGACAAGGTGGTGGCCACCGCCGCGGAGGCGGTCGCAGACATAGCCAACGGGTCGTCGCTTGCGGTTGGTGGATTCGGGCTTTGCGGCATCCCCGAAGCACTGATCGCAGCGTTGGTGGATAGCGGTGTCACCGACCTGGAAACAGTCTCGAACAACTGCGGAATCGACGGTGTTGGTCTGGGACTATTGTTGCAACACAAGCGAATTCGCCGGACAGTCTCCTCCTACGTGGGGGAGAACAAGGAGTTCGCCCGCCAGTTCCTCGCGGGCGAGCTCGAGGTGGAACTGACCCCGCAGGGCACGCTGGCCGAGCGGTTGCGGGCCGGAGGGATGGGCATACCGGCCTTCTATACACCGGCAGGGGTCGGTACCCAGGTCGCCGACGGCGGGTTGCCGTGGCGCTACGACGCCTCGGGCGGGGTGGCGGTGGTGTCGCCGGCCAAGGAGACTCGGGAGTTCGATGGTGTCACCTATGTCCTCGAGCGGGGGATCCGGACCGACTTCGCACTGGTGCATGCCTGGCAGGGGGACCGGCACGGCAACCTGATGTACCGCCACGCCGCGGCCAACTTCAACCCGGAGTGCGCATCCGCAGGCAGGATCACGATCGCCGAGGTCGAGCACTTGGTCGAGCCGGGTGAGATCGACCCTGCCACCGTACACACCCCGGGCGTGTTTGTGCACCGGGTGGTTCATGTGCCCAACCCCGCCAAGAAGATCGAGAGGGAGACGGTGCGGCAATGAGCGCCCCGGGCTGGAGCCGAGACGAGATGGCCGCACGGGTGGCCGCGGAGTTCGAAGACGGTCAGTATGTCAACCTTGGCATCGGCATGCCCACCCTGATTCCCAACCACATTCCCGACGGCGTCCATGTCGTCCTGCACTCGGAGAACGGCATCCTCGGCGTCGGCCCCTACCCGCGGCGGGAGGACGTGGATGCCGATTTGATCAACGCGGGCAAGGAGACGGTCACCACGCTGCCGGGTGCCGCATTCTTCAGCTCGTCGACTTCGTTCGGAATCATCCGCGGCGGCCACCTTGATGTCGCAGTGCTTGGCGCGATGCAGGTTTCGGTCACCGGTGACCTAGCCAACTGGATGATCCCCGGCAAGATGGTCAAGGGCATGGGCGGCGCGATGGATCTGGTACACGGCGCTCGCAAGGTGATCGTGATGATGGAGCACACCGCCAAGGACGGTAGCCCCAAGATCCTAGAGCGGTGCACATTGCCGTTGACCGGTGTGGGCTGCGTCGACCGCATTGTCACTGAACTCGCGGTCATCGATGTCTGCGCTGACGGCCTGCACCTGGTCCAGACCGCTCCTGGCGTGTCGGTCGACGAGGTAGTCGCGAAGACTCAACCGCCCCTTGTGCTTCGGGACCTGGCGACCCAGTGACCACCCCGTCGATAGCAATAGCCCCCTCGTTCGCCGACGAGCACCGCCGGCTGGTGGCGGAATTGAACAATAAGCTCGCCGCCGCCGCCCTGGGCGGCAACGAACGCGCCCGGAAACGCCACGTCAGCCGCGGCAAGCTGTTGCCCCGCGAACGGGTGGACCGCCTGCTCGACCCGGGCAGCCCTTTCCTCGAGCTGGCTCCGCTGGCCGCTGGCGGCATGTACGGCGACGAATCCCCGGGCGCGGGAATCATCACCGGGATCGGCCGGGTATCCGGACGCCAGTGCGTGATCGTCGCCAACGACGCGACGGTCAAGGGCGGTACCTACTACCCGATGACGGTCAAGAAGCACCTGCGCGCCCAGGAGGTCGCGCTGCAGAATATGCTGCCGTGCATCTATCTGGTCGACTCCGGCGGCGCCTTCCTGCCCCGCCAAGACGAGGTGTTTCCCGACCGCGAGCATTTCGGGCGGATCTTCTACAACCAGGCGACGATGAGCGCCAAGGGCATTCCGCAGGTGGCGGCGGTTCTCGGCTCCTGCACGGCGGGTGGCGCTTATGTGCCGGCGATGAGTGACGAGGCCGTCATCGTCCGTGAGCAGGGCACGATCTTCCTCGGCGGTCCGCCACTGGTGAAGGCGGCCACCGGCGAGATCGTCTCGGCCGAGGAACTTGGCGGTGGCGACTTGCACTCGCGCACGTCCGGTGTCACCGACCATCTGGCTGACGACGACGAGGACGCGCTGCGGATCGTGCGCGCGATCGCGGACACCTTCGGCCCGTGCGAACCCGCCCAATGGGATGTGCGCCGTTCGGTCGAGCCCAAGTACCCGCAGGCCGAGCTCTACGATGTGGTGCCCCCGGATCCCCGGGTCCCTTACGACGTTCATGAGGTCGTCGTGCGGATTGTTGACGGCAGCGAATTCAGCGAGTTCAAGGCTAAATACGGCAAGACTCTGGTGACTGCGTTTGCACGCGTCCACGGCCACCCGGTCGGGATCGTCGCCAACAACGGCGTGTTGTTCAGCGAATCCGCGCTCAAGGGAGCGCATTTCATCGAGCTGTGCGACAAACGCAAGATTCCGCTGCTGTTCCTGCAGAACATCGCCGGCTTCATGGTCGGCCGCGACTACGAGGCCGGCGGAATCGCCAAGCATGGCGCCAAGATGGTCACCGCGGTGGCCTGCGCGCGGGTGCCCAAGTTGACCGTGGTGATCGGCGGATCCTATGGTGCGGGTAACTATTCGATGTGCGGACGCGCGTACTCGCCCCGGTTCCTGTGGATGTGGCCGAACGCGCGGATCTCGGTGATGGGCGGTGAGCAGGCCGCGTCCGTGTTGGCGACCGTGCGCGGCGAGCAGCTGTCCGCGGCCGGCACACCCTGGTCACCCGACGAGGAGGAAGCGTTCAAGGCGCCCATCCGAGCGCAGTACGAAGACCAGGGTAACCCCTACTATTCAACTGCCCGGCTGTGGGATGACGGTATCATAGACCCTGCGGACACCAGAACGGTTGTTGGGCTTGCCCTTTCGTTGTGTGCCCACGCTCCGCTGGATCAGGTTGGCTACGGCGTCTTCCGGATGTGAGGCGATGTTTGACACCGTACTAGTGGCCAACCGCGGTGAGATCGCGGTTCGGGTGATTCGGACGCTGCGCCGGCTAGGCATCCGGTCGGTCGCGGTCTACAGCGACCCCGACGTCGATGCCCGCCACGTCTTGGAGGCGGACGCTGCGGTGCGGCTGGGGCCCGCCCCAGCACGCGAAAGCTACCTCGATATCGGCAAGGTGCTCGATGCTGCGGCGCGCACCGGAGCCCAGGCGATCCATCCGGGCTACGGGTTTCTTGCCGAGAATGCCGATTTCGCTGCGGCGTGTGAACGCGCCCGGGTGGTGTTCCTGGGTCCGCCGGCGCGCGCGATCGAGGTGATGGGCGACAAGATCGCCGCCAAGAACGCGGTCGCCGCTTTCGATGTTCCGGTGGTGCCCGGTGTGGCGCGCGCCGGGCTGACGGACGACGCGCTGGTCACCGCTGCCGCTGAGGTGGGCTATCCGGTGCTGATCAAACCGTCGGCCGGCGGCGGCGGCAAAGGGATGCGGTTAGTGCAAGATCCGGCGCGGCTGCCTGAGGCGCTGGTGAGTGCCCGGCGCGAAGCCATGTCTTCGTTCGGGGACGATACGCTATTCCTGGAGCGGTTTGTGTTGCGGCCCAGGCACATCGAAGTGCAGGTGCTTGCCGACGCCCACGGCAACGTGGTGCATCTGGGTGAGCGTGAGTGCAGCCTCCAGCGGCGCCACCAGAAGGTTATCGAGGAGGCGCCGTCGCCACTGCTTGACCCGCAGACCCGCGAGCGCATCGGGGTCGCGGCCTGCAACACCGCCCGCTGCGTGGACTACGTCGGCGCCGGCACGGTGGAGTTCATCGTCTCCGCGCAGCGCCCCGACGAGTTCTTTTTCATGGAGATGAATACCCGGCTGCAGGTGGAACACCCGGTCACCGAGGCGATTACTGGATTGGACCTGGTCGAGTGGCAGTTGCGGGTGGGTGCGGGCGAAAAGTTGGGCTTCGCCCAAAACGACATCGAGCTGCGTGGGCACGCGATCGAGGCTCGGGTGTATGCGGAGGATCCCGCGCGGGAATTCCTGCCCACCGGCGGCCGGGTGCTGGCGGTGTTCGAACCCGCCGGCCCCGGGGTGCGGGTGGATTCGTCACTGCTAGGCGGCACGGTGGTCGGCAGTGATTACGACCCGTTGCTCACCAAGGTGATTGCGCACGGGGCCGATCGCGAGGAAGCGCTGGATCGGCTGGACCAGGCGCTGGCGCGGACTGCGGTGCTGGGAGTGCAGACCAATGTCGAGTTCCTTCGCTTTCTGCTCGCCGACGAGCGGGTGCGGGTCGGGGATTTGGACACCGCTGTACTGGACGAGCGATCGGCCGATTTCACTGCGCGGCCGGCGCCTGACGACGTGCTAGCTGCCGGCGGCCTCTACCGCCAGTGGGCCCTGGCCCGGCGCGCACAGGGCGACCTGTGGGCCGCGCCGTCCGGATGGCGCGGCGGGGGCCATATGGCACCGGTCCGCACCGCCATGCGCACCCCGCTGCGCAGCGAGACCGTTTCGGTGTGGGGGCCACCCGAGTCGGCGCAGGTTCAGGTTGGCGATGGTGAGATCGATTGTGCGAGCGTGCAGGTCACCCGAGAACAGATGAGCGTGACGATAAGCGGGCTGCGCCGGGATTATCGGTGGGCAGAGGCTGACCGGCACCTGTGGATCGCCGACGAGCGCGGGACTTGGCACCTGCGCGAGGCCGAGGAGCACAAGATTCACCGCGCCGTGGGTGCGCGGCCGGCGGAGGTCGTCAGCCCTATGCCTGGCAGCGTGATCGCCGTGCAGGTCGAGTCCGGCTCCCAGATCTCTGCGGGTGATGTGGTGGTGGTGGTGGAAGCGATGAAGATGGAGCACTCGCTGGAGGCGCCGGTTTCGGGACGGGTACAGGTGTTGGTGTCCGTTGGCGATCAGGTGAAAGTCGAACAGGTACTGGCGAGGATCAAGGACTAGGATCATGACCACAACGACTACAACGATTTCTGGGGGGATATTACCCAAGGAATACCAAGATCTTCGGGATACGGTGGCCGATTTTGCGCGCACCGTGGTCGCGCCGGTATCGGCCAAACACGATGCGGAACACAGCTTCCCATACGAAATTGTCGCCAAGATGGGAGAGATGGGCCTGTTCGGGCTGCCGTTTCCGGAGGAGTACGGCGGCATGGGCGGCGACTACTTCGCGCTGTCGCTGGTACTTGAGGAGCTGGGCAAGGTTGACCAATCGGTAGCGATCACGCTGGAGGCCGCGGTGGGCCTGGGTGCGATGCCGATCTACCGGTTCGGTACCGAGGAGCAGAAACAGAAGTGGTTGCCCGACTTGACGTCTGGCCGTGCGCTCGCCGGTTTTGGTCTCACCGAGCCGGGAGCGGGATCGGACGCGGGCAGCACCCGCACCACGGCGCGTCTCGAAGGTGACGAGTGGATCATCAACGGCTCCAAGCAATTTATCACCAACTCGGGCACCGACATCACATCGCTGGTCACCGTCACTGCGGTTACCGGGACCACCGGAACCGCTGCGGATGCCAAGAAAGAGATTTCGACGATCATCGTGCCCAGCGGCACACCGGGATTCACCGTGGAACCGGTCTATAACAAGGTCGGCTGGAACGCCTCGGACACCCACCCACTGACATTTGCCGATGCGCGGGTCCCGAGGGAGAACCTGCTGGGAGCCCGGGGGAGCGGCTATGCCAACTTCTTGTCCATCCTGGACGAGGGCCGGATTGCGATTGCAGCGCTGGCCACCGGCGCTGCGCAGGGCTGTGTTGACGAGAGCGTCAAGTACGCCAACCAGCGTCAGTCGTTTGGCCAGCCGATCGGCGCTTATCAGGCGATCGGCTTCAAGATCGCGCGGATGGAGGCACGCGCCCATGTTGCCCGCACAGCGTACTATGATGCCGCCGCAAAGATGTTGGCGGGCAAGCCCTTCAAGAAGGAGGCGGCGATCGCGAAGATGATCTCCTCGGAGGCGGCGATGGACAACTCCCGCGATGCCACCCAGATACACGGCGGATACGGCTTTATGAACGAATATCCGGTGGCGCGTCATTACCGCGACAGCAAGGTGCTCGAGATTGGTGAGGGCACCACGGAAGTGCAGCTGATGCTTATCGCGCGATCGTTGGGACTGCAGTGACAAAGCACGCCGGCGACCGTGAATCTGACGACGCCGTATCGGCGTGTCGCGTCGCAGGATCCACAGTCGGCAGAAGGATTCTTCAACGAGGCTTGTGGTTTGAAGAGTTCCAGATCGGCACCACATACCTGCACCGGCCCGGCCGCACGGTCACCGAGGCCGACAACGTGTTGTTCACCACGCTGACGATGAACACCCAGTCACTGCACCTCGACGCGGCGTGGGCTGGGCAGCAGCCGGGTTTTCGGGGCGAGCGGCTGGTGAACTCGATGTTCACTCTCTCGACGATGGTCGGTCTGTCGGTTGCGCAGTTGACGTTGGGCACCATCGTGGCCAACCTCGGCTTCTCCGAGGTGTCGTTTCCCAAACCGGTCTTCCACGGCGACACGCTTTATGCAGAGACCGTCTGTACCGGTAAACGTGAGTCGAAAAGCCGGCCCGGCGAGGGCATCGTCACACTCGAGCACATCGCCCGCAACCAGCACGGTGAGGTGGTGGCCCGCGCGGTGCGCACGACGCTGGTCCAAAAGCAGTCCATTCAGGAGGCGCAATGAACCTGCGTGCCGCCGGTCCGGGGTGGCTGTTCTGCCCTGCCGATCGTCCGGAACGCTTTGCGAAGGCTGCCGCCGCGGCCGACGTGGTGATTCTCGACCTCGAGGACGGCGTGGCCGAGGCGCAGAAGCCTGCCGCGCGCAATGCGTTGCGGGACACCCCGCTGGACCCGGAACGCACGGTGGTGCGTATCAATGCGGGCGGTACTGCTGATCAGGCCCGCGATCTGGAGGCCCTCGCAGGCACCGCCTATACCACGGTGATGCTGCCCAAGGCCGAATCGGCGGCCCAAGTCATCGAGCTTGCGCCGCGTGATGTCATCGCGCTGGTGGAGACCGCGCGCGGTGCCGTGTGCGCCGCCGAAATCGCCGCGGCCGATCCCACCGTGGGAATGATGTGGGGTGCCGAAGACTTGATCGCCACCCTTGGCGGTAGCTCGAGCCGGCGGGCCGACGGTGCCTATCGTGACGTGGCCCGACATGTCCGCTCGACCATCCTGCTCGCCGCGTCCGCGTTCGGCCGTCTCGCGCTCGATGCCGTACATCTGGATATCCTCGATGTCGAGGGCTTGCAGGAAGAGGCCAGAGACGCCGCGGCGGTGGGCTTTGACGTGACCGTGTGCATTCACCCGAGTCAGATCCCGGTGGTGCGCAAGGCCTATCGACCCAGCCACGAGAAGCTGGCCTGGGCTCGGCGGGTTTTGGCCGCGTCGCGAAGCGAGCGTGGGGCGTTCGCGTTCGAAGGCCAGATGGTCGACTCTCCAGTGCTCACGCACGCGGAAACGATGTTGCGGCGAGCCGGGGAAGCCACCTCCGAATGAGGGCGCAGATCCCCCGCGACACGGTTGCGATGCGTTCGCGATCGGTCCGGACTCTTCACATTTGGGGGCATAATGGAGGAAGCGCCAGTGTTGCGGCGAGCGGAAGCTTTGGTGCGGCTGGCGATCAACTTCGGCTCGCAGCGGTTTCCCAGGCGGGATGTGCTGTGAGCGCCGCACCACCAGCGCCGACGCTAAGGATGGAACGCACGGCATCTTCTGACGCGTAACCGCGTTGTGATCGCGAGCTGAGGAGACGGTATGGGGGAGGGTTCTCGGAGGCCATCTGGGATGTTGATGTCTGTCGATCTTGAGCCGGTGCAACTCGTCGGCCCGGACGGTACGCCGACGGCCGAACGCCGCTACCACCGTGACCTTCCTGAGGAAACGCTGCGTTGGCTCTACGAGATGATGGTGGTCACCCGCGAGCTGGATACCGAATTCGTCAATCTGCAGCGCCAGGGGGAGCTGGCGTTGTACACGCCCTGTCGCGGGCAGGAAGCCGCGCAGGTGGGTGCGGCGGCTTGCCTACGCAAAACCGACTGGTTGTTCCCCCAATACCGAGAATTGGGCGTCTACCTAGTGCGTGGCATCCCGCCTGGACATGTTGGGGTCGCGTGGCGTGGAACCTGGCACGGCGGGCTGCAATTCACCACGAAGTGCTGTGCACCGATGTCGGTTCCCATCGGCACCCAGACCTTGCACGCGGTGGGCGCGGCGATGGCCGCGCAACGCCTGGACGAGGACTCCGTGACGGTGGCCTTTCTGGGCGACGGCGCCACCAGCGAGGGCGACGTACATGAGGCGCTCAATTTCGCGGCGGTGTTCACCACACCGTGCGTGTTCTACGTGCAGAACAACCAGTGGGCAATCTCGATGCCGGTATCCAGGCAGACCGCCGCACCATCTATCGCGCACAAGGCGATTGGCTACGGGATGCCAGGCATCCGGGTGGACGGCAACGACGTGCTGGCATGCTATGCGGTGATGGCCGAAGCTGCCGCTCGGGCTCGGGCCGGCGACGGTCCAACGCTGATCGAGGCGGTCACTTACCGTCTTGGTCCGCACACCACCGCCGATGATCCAACCCGGTACCGCAGCCAGGAGGAGGTGGACCGCTGGGCGACGCTGGACCCGATTCCGCGCTATCGCACTTACTTACAAGATCAGGGCCTGTGGTCGCAACGCCTCGAGGAACAGGTGACGGCTCGGGCAAAACACGTGCGGTCCGAGCTACGCGACGCGGTCTTTGATGCGCCTGACTTCGACGTCGATGAGGTGTTCACCACGGTGTACGCCGAAATCACACCCGGGTTGCAGGCGCAGCGCGAACAGCTGCGTGCCGAACTGGCGCGGACTGACTGAGGAGGCGGGCATGACTCAAATCGCAGACCGTCCGGCCAGGCCGGATGAGACGCTTGCGGTAGCGGTGAGCGACATCACGCAGTCGTTGACCATGGTCCAGGCGATCAACCGCGCCCTGTACGACGCGATGGCCGCCGACGAGCGGGTATTGGTGTTTGGCGAGGATGTCGCGGTCGAGGGTGGGGTGTTTCGGGTGACCGAGGGACTGGCCGATACGTTCGGTGCAGACCGGTGCTTCGACACGCCACTGGCGGAGTCCGCGATCATCGGAATAGCCGTCGGGTTGGCACTACGTGGCTTTGTGCCGGTGCCAGAAATCCAGTTCGACGGCTTTTCCTATCCGGCTTTCGACCAAGTGGTGAGCCATCTGGCCAAGTACCGGACTCGCACCCGCGGTGAGGTGGACATGCCGGTGACCGTCCGGATCCCCTCGTTTGGCGGTATCGGTGCGGCCGAACATCATTCGGACTCCACGGAGTCCTACTGGGTGCACACCGCGGGCCTCAAGGTGGTGGTGCCGTCGACACCCGGTGACGCTTACTGGCTGCTGCGGCACGCTATCGCCTGCCCGGACCCCGTGATGTATCTGGAGCCCAAACGCCGCTACCACGGCCGCGGGATGGTCGACACTAGCCGGCCGGAACCGCCGATCGGGCACGCGATGGTGCGCCGGTCCGGCACCGATGTGACCGTGGTAACGTACGGAAACCTGGTGAGCACCGCCCTGTCTAGCGCGGATACTGCAGAGCAGCAACATGATTGGAGTCTGGAGGTTATCGATCTGCGGTCGTTGGCGCCGCTGGACTTCGACACCATTGCTGCGTCGATCCAGCGCACCGGGCGTTGCGTGGTGATGCACGAAGGGCCGCGCAGCCTCGGCTATGGTGCCGGTCTGGCCGCGCGCATCCAGGAAGAGATGTTCTACCAATTGGAGGCTCCGGTGTTGCGTGCCTGCGGTTTTGACACACCCTACCCGCCTGCGCGGTTGGAAAAATTGTGGTTACCCGGCCCCGACCGGCTGTTGGACTGCGTCGAACGTGTGCTGCGTCAGCCATGAGCGGTGAGGACAGCATCAGGTCTTTCCCGGTGCCCGACCTCGGCGAGGGACTGCAGGAAGTGACGGTGACGTGTTGGAGCGTCGCCGTCGGCGACGATGTGGAGATCAACCAGACGCTGTGTTCGGTGGAGACCGCCAAGGCCGAGGTCGAAATCCCCAGCCCGTATGCCGGCCGGATCGTCGAGTTAGGCGGCGTCGAAGGCGATGTGCTCAAAGTGGGCGCGGAGCTAGTTCGGATCGACACCGGGCCCACGGCAGTTGCGCAGCCTAACGGTGAAGGAGCGGTCCCCACGTTGGTCGGCTACGGTGCCGACGCCGCGATCGAAACCAGTAGACGGACAAGCCGGCCGCTGGCGGCACCGGTAGTGCGCAAGCTGGCCAAAGAGTTGGCGGTCGACCTGGCCGCATTGCAGCGTGGGTCGGGCGCCGGCGGTGTGATCACCCGGGCCGATGTGCTGGCCGCTGCTCGAGGCGGCGTCGGAGCCGGGCCGGACGTGCGGCCGGTCCACGGCGTGCACGCGCGGATGGCCGAAAAAATGACGTTGTCCCACAAGGAGATTCCGACTGCAAAGGCCAGCGTTGAGGTAATTTGCGCCGAACTGCTGCGGCTGCGCGACCGGTTCGTTTCGGCGGCGCCCGAGATTACACCGTTCGCGCTGACGCTGCGGCTGCTGGTTATTGCATTGAAACACAACGTAATTCTCAACTCGACGTGGGTCGACTCGGGCGAAGGCCCGCAAGTACACGTGCATCGCGGTGTGCATCTGGGGTTCGGCGCGGCCACTGAGCGTGGATTGCTGGTGCCGGTGGTGACCGACGCCCAGGACAAGAACACCCGCGAACTTGCCTCCCGCGTAGCGGAATTAATCACCGGCGCACGTGAAGGCACTCTCACACCCGCGGAGCTGCGCGGTTCGACGTTCACGGTGTCGAACTTCGGGGCGCTGGGAGTCGACGACGGCGTGCCGGTGATCAACCATCCCGAAGCGGCGATCCTGGGTCTGGGGGCGATCAAGCCGCGCCCGGTGGTCGTCGGCGGCGAGGTTGTCGCACGGCCGACGATGACGTTGACTTGTGTGTTCGACCACCGCGTTGTCGATGGTGCTCAGGTGGCCCAGTTCATGTGTGAGCTGCGGGATCTGATCGAGTCGCCGGAGACCGCGCTGTTGGATCTGTAGCCGGGCGGGCTGGCAGCTTTGGTTAGAGGATGGTCAGCAGCTCCACTGGCGTCTTGGGGCGTTGTTGGGCGAGGGTGAAGACACCGGCGTCGAAGGTGACCAGGCGGACGCCGCGCCGGCGGGCGAGTGTCAGCAGATGGGCGTCGGTCACCTGGCGATAACCGACGATCAACGGAACATCGTCATCGACGAGCGATACGTCGTCAGCCAGGAAGCGGTGGCCTCCCACGGCGCGTAGTGCCACGAGGACCCGTCGAGCGTCTGCGATCCCGATCGCGCTGGGAAGTACTTTTGGGTTCGTCGACACCCGCACGAAGCCGGCTTCGGTGAGCGGGCAAGTCGCCCAGCCGAGCGTGGCGTTGGCGGTAAACCACTCGCGGATCCGGGCGTGGTGGATGTGTGAGTCCCACGCCAGCGCGACCAATGCGTTGACGTCGAGCAGCGCCACCCGCGTCAGTCCTCATCGAGCGCGCGACGGACCATCTCCGGTGTGATCGGCGGGGTCCCGGCTGGAACGCGGATCACCGGCAGCCCGTCGTCAGCCTCGATGCGTCCGGGCATGAGACCACGGCGTGCGAGTTCGGAAATCACCGAGCCGAGCGAGCGGCGCTGGCTGGAGGCAAGTTCACGTGCCGCGGCGATCACATCGTCGTCAAGGTCAAGTGTCGTTCGCACAGCCCTGATGCTAGCGCATCAACGCATCAGCTGGGGAGGCTTAGCGTCCTCACTAATTCCGCACCGCGTCAAATTGTGTTCGCCTAAGGTCGAGGTTGGCCAAACGCTTGCAAGCCTCTGCATACGTCTCCTTGTAGATATGAACATCACAAATCATGCCATCAAGCGGGCCAAGCATGATCTTGCGCCCAATGCGCGCACTGACGTTCTCTCGCACCCAATCCGATAGCTTGGCGATAGACAAAAGATTGCCGTGACCTTTTTGCCAGGCGTCCATGGACCGCGAATAGAACGTCGTGTGGAAGACGTAATCTTTGCCGTCTGGCAACAAGCGGAATTGTATCGAAACAAGGCAAGGCAAGTAATCGTCTCGATGATTACGCATGACCGCCGCGTAATCCTCGTAAGTCGGGAACACGACCACTGCTTTCTTGCTTTCCGGAATTAGACTCAGTCGCTCAATCACGAACTCCATCATTCGCCCTTCTTTTATTCGCTGATGGTAGCTTTTTGCGCCACGACTGAAGCTCTTGACCACATCGATATCCTCCATGATATCGGTGTTGAACATGAAATCTAGCATGGCCTTTAGTTGGTCGCTGTTGCAATGTTCTTCAATAGTGAGATCGGGATAATTCTGCACCGAAGACTTGATGCGGACGTTGGACAGCGCTATACGCTCTCGGTCTTCGTCAAAACACTGAGACCCAAGGTCAAGCACCGCCCTGACCAGCCCGGCCCAGGTGTCACCTATCGTGGCCCCGTAGATCTGTACTCCGAACTCGTTAATTATCCTACGGCTCATGTTGGGCATATCCTTTCCGGATCAGGCCAATGACAAGCGACACCGATTCGGCGGGGGTTGCCGCCGAAAAGACTCGCCAGGGCTTGGGTTTGTCCTCCGGAAAGGCGACCCCAAAGATTTCCTGCATGGACAGCATTTGCGCAGACGCACCCGTTGGCGATCCGCTGTTCGCTAGAACCACCACGGGGCCACGGCCTTCCCAGACACGACGGGCTTCTTCATAGGCGCCGCTCGAGCCGCCGACGACAATTGCTCCGTGGCAGCTCAAACCTGTTATGTAGTTACGAGCAAACTGCATACCGCTCAGAATCTTTATCGTGGAATAGGCATTGCCATCGGTAAACTTGTCGCCCGGCAGGACGCCGACGACAAGGCCGTCGGCGTCCGACGCACCCCGTGAGGAGGCTTCCATTGTGCCAGTCATCCCGCCACTGATGAGAATGTGGCCTTGCTTTGCGATCTCGGCACCGACTTGATAGGCCAGTTCGTAGACTCTCGGACCAATTGTTCCGGACCCGAAAACTCCAATCTGGTAGGGGTGCTTACTAAGACTCACATGAACGCGGCGCGGATCGGTGTCCAGCCGGCTGGCGGGCGCGCTCGTGTCGACCATGGCGCTCTCCTCGTCTCGGGTTCGTTAATGATCGGAGGCCGGGCTGCCGAAAGCATCGACCGAAACGCGCAGATCACGCGGACCCGCGTTCGACAGAATTCGGAGCAATCTAGTCACACGTGCTGATGTATTGCGGTGCCCGCTGGCTCGATGCTGGCTGGCATGCGCGAGATTCACCCGGGTGCCGACGTGGCACTTCTGGACTGCAGCAAAGACAGCAAAGACGACGTGGGCAATCCGGTGGCGGCGGGTTCGGTGGCATTGCTGCTGGCCGACAGAGTGGGTTCGACCCACCTGGGAGGTCGTCGCGGCAAATCAGAACAAGGCCTGTCGCGGCGGTAGTTGGGGTCGCTGGCTCAAGAGACCAAGGGGTCACTAGTCGCAGCGGGAGCGGCGCGGCGACGGTCGGGCTATTGGGTAGGTGCGAGATGTCATATGTGATCGCGACGCCGGAGATGATGGCAACTGCGGCTTTTGATCTGGCGCGTATTGGTTCGCAGGTGAGCGCGGCTAGTGCGGTCGCGGCGATGCCGACGACGGAAGTGGTGGCCGCCGGCGCCGACGAGGTGTCGGCGGGCATCGCGGCGTTGTTCAGCGCGCACGCTCAGGAGTATCAGGCGCTAAGTGCGCAGGCCGCGGCGTTTCACGACCAGTTCGTGCACACGCTGACCGCGGCCGCGAGGTGGTACACGGCCACCGAGATCGCCAACGCCGCGGCGATGCGAGCCGTGCTCGGAGCCGTGAATGCGCCCACCCAGACGCTACTGGGACGCCCGCTGATCGGCGATGGTGCGCACGGGACAGCGCCTGGGCAGCCCGGTGGGGCCGGTGGATTGTTGTTCGGCAATGGCGGCAACGGCGCTGCCGGTGCCGTCGGGCAGGTGGGCGGCGCCGGCGGGGCGGCCGGGTTATTTGGGATCGGCGGCGCCGGTGGCGCGGGCGGGGCGGGCGCACCCGGAGGTACCGGCGGAACGGGTGGATGGCTGGCGGGTGGGGGCGGCGTCGGCGGTATGGGTGGGGCTGGTGGTGGCGCCGGCGGGGCGGGTGGCAACGCGGGCCTGTTCGGCAACGGCGGCGCCGGTGGTGCCGGTGGGGCTGGTGGTGGCGCCGGCGGCGCGGGCGGTAACGCGGGGTGGTTTGGTCATGGGGGCGCTGGCGGCGTGGGTGGTGTAGGTGCGGCCGGGGCCAACGGTGCTACGCCCGGTCAGGATGGGGCGGCTGGTGTTGCCGGGGTGCACGACGGTGCCGGCGGTGACGGTTTGGCAGGGTCGGACGGGGGCGATGGCGGTGCCGGTGGGGTGGGCGGCAACGGTGGTCGGGGAGGGTGGCTTCTCGGTAACGGCGGCGCCGGTGGCGTTGGCGGTGTCGGCGGGGCCGGTGGTGCCGGTGCGGCCGGCGGTGCCGGCGGTGCCGGGGCTACCGGAATAAATGGGCCGGCCGGTATCTCGGCGGCCGGCGGTGACGGCGGCGCCGGCGGCAATGGCGGTGCCGGCGGAAACGGCGGCGTGGGCGGCGCCGGGGGTGCTGGCGGGTCGGCTGGACTATTGGGGCATGTCGGCCGGGCCGGAGACGGCGGGGCTGGCGGGGGTGGGGGGCTGGGTGGAGCGCCTGGTGACGGCGGTGCCGGCGGCAACGGTGGCAGTTGGCTGACCGCCGGTGACGGCGGGGCCGGCGGTCACGGTGGCGACCCGGGCCTGGGTGGGGCTGGCGGAGCCGGGGGGGCGTCGGGCGGCGCCGGTGCTCGCGCGGGGGCCAATGGTCTGGCGGCCGGCAACGACGGGCCGGTCAGCGGCGGCAACGGTGGCAAAGGTGGCAATGGCGCCCACGCACCGGTCGCCGGCGGTCATGGCGGTAACGGCGGTGCCGGTGGCAACGGCGGGTTGGTCGGTGACGGTGGGGCTGGCGGTCATGGCGGTGACGGAGCCGCGGGTGCCGGCTATGCCGATATGACGGCGATCTTCCCGGGTTCATCCGGTACCCCCGGTGAGGATGGAGGTAACGGCGGGGCCGGTGGGGCCGGCGGCGCGGGTGGGGCCCACGCCGGCGATGGCGGGGCCGGCGGTGCCGGCGGCAACGGTGGGGCCGGCGGGGCCGGTGGTAACGGAGCTCACGGTTTCAATGCTGTGCTCGTGTCTGACGGCGGCAACGGTGGTGATGGCGGAGCCGGCGGTCGCGGCGGTGACGGTGGGGCCGGTGGGGCTGGCGGTGACGCACCTGCGGGTCGGGCGGGCAGCCAGGGTGTTGGCGGGGACGGTGGTGCCGGCGGGGCTGGTGGGGCGCCCGGTAACGGGGGCAGCGGTGGCCGCGGCGACATGGCTTTCAAGGATGGTGACGGTGGGGCCGGCGGCGATGGTGGTGACCCAGGCGCCGGTGGGAAGGGTGGCGCCGGTGGCGCCGGCGCCACCGAGGGTGTGACCGGCGCGACCGGCGCTACCGTGCACAGTGGTGGCAACGGCGGCAAGGGCGGTAACGGCGCCGACGCCACCGTGGCTGGCGCGAACGGCGGCAAGGGCGGTGCCGGTGGTAACGGCGGCCTGGTCGGTGACGGCGGGGCCGGCGGCGACGGTGGTAGCGGCGCGGCCGGCGCGAATGGGGCGAACGTAGGTGAGGACGGCGCCGACGGCACCCTCTCGGGGCAACCGGGCGAAGGAAGCGAGGCCAACGGCGGTCAAGGCGGCGTTGGCGGTGGCGGCACGGGCGGTGCCGGCGGTGACGGTGGTGCCGGGAGTTCGGCGTTAGGTAGTGGCGGCAACGGCGGTCGAGGCGATGCGGGGCAGGCCGGCGGCGCGGGCGGTGCCGGCGGAGCCGGTGGCGCCGGTGGGTCGGTGTCGGGCGACGGTGGACCCGGTGGCAAGGGCGGGGCTGGCGGTGCGGGTGGTGCCGGAGCTAGTGGTGGCGGCGGCGGCAAGGGCGCCTCCGGCGCCGACAGCGCTGAGGCCGTTGGAGGCGCCGGCGGGAAAGGCGGCGACGGCGGTGACGGCGGCGTTGGCGGTGACGGCGGGCCCGGCGGTGATGGCGGAGCCGGCGGGGCCGCACTCGCGGGTCAGGTCGGCAGCCACGGTGTCGGCGGCGTTGGCGGTGACGGCGGGCTCGGCGGAGCCGGCGGCAACGGCGGTGACGGCGGTCATGGCAGTGATGGCGGGGACGGCGGTGACGGCGGTGACCCCGGCGCGGGAGGCCTCGGCGGCTTGGGCGGCGACAGCGGCAACGGCACCCGCGCGGCCAGCGGTGTGGACGCCAGCGACCACGGGCCCGGCAGCGGCGGCAACGGTGGCAACGGTGGCAACGGTGCGCAAGCCAGCGTCGCGGGCGGCGCCGGGGGCAACGGAGGCGACGGCGGCAATGCCGGCCGGGTCGGCGATGGTGGCGCCGGCGGCAATGGTGGCGATGGCGCGGCCGGCGCCAACGGGGCCAATTCGGGCGCGCCTGGTTCAGATGCCCTCGCCCTCGGCCAACCGGGAGGCAACGGGGGTCAGGGCGACGCGGGGCAGGCCGGCGGTGCCGGTGGTGCCGGTGGTGCCGGTGGCGCCGGTGGGTCGGTGTCGGGTGACGGCGGTGCCGGCGGCAACGGCGGGGCCGGCGGCAACGGCGGTGTGGGCGCTAGCGGTGGGGCCGGGGCCAGGGGCGCCAACGGTATCGACAGTATCGGCGGCACCGGTGGGGCCGGCGGTGGTGGCGGCGATGGCGGTGCCGGCGGGGTCGGTGGACATGGCGGGGACGGTGGGGTCGGCGGGGCCGCACCTTCGGGGACGGTCGGCAGTCACGGCACCGGTGGGGTCGGTGGCGCCGGCGGACTCGGCGGCGCCGGCGGCGTTGGCGGGGCCGGCGGCAACGGCGGCATTGGTATCACCGTCGGCGGCGCCGGCGGAGCGGGCGGTAACGGCGGTGACCCCGGCGCAGGCGGTCGCGGCGGTCTGGGGGGTGACAGCGGCAACGGCACCTCCGCGGCCAACGGCGTGGACGCCAGCAAACACGGGCCACTGACCGGCGGCGACGGCGGCGTCGGCGGCAACGGTGCCAAGGCCGCCGCGGCCGGCGGCGACGGCGGCCAGGGCGGTGACGGCGGCAACGCCGGGCTATTCGGGGACGGCGGAGCCGGTGGTGATGGGGCCGACGGCACCGCTGCCGAAGCTCTCGGCGGTGATGGCGGGGCCGGTGGGGCTGGAGGCAAGGGCGGTGACGCCGGCGACATCGGTGACGGCGGTGACGGCGGCAAGGGTGGCGACGGCGCGCACGGTGCCCTCGGAGGGCTCACCGTTGCTGGCGGCAACGGTGGGGCTGGTGGCGCCGGTGGGGCTGGTGGCGCCGGCGGAGCATTTCTGGGCGACGGCGGGAACGGCGGAGCCGGCGGCCAAGGTGGGGCTGGTCGGGGCGGCAGCCCCGGCGGCGGGGGCGGGGTTGGTGGACACGGCGGGGCGGGCGGCGACGCCGGGATGAACGGCGGCGGCGGAACCGGCGGCCAGGGAGGCAACGGCGCGGCCGGTGGCGCGGGTTGGTCGCCCGACTCCGACCTAAAGGGCTTCGACGGCTTCGACGGCGGCAGCGGTGGGGCGGGAGGCGACGGCGGGGCCGGTGGCGCCGGCGGAACTCAGACCGGCGACGGTGGTGACGGCGGGGCCGGAGGCCTAGGCGGGGCTGGTGGGGTCGGCGGTAACGGCGTTGACGGCTTTGACATTAACGAAACGACGGGCCGCGACGGCGGCGACGGCGGCGACGGTGGCTACGGCGGGTGGGGCGGCGCCGGCGGAAACGGCGGGGCCGGCGGGTCGGCACCCGCCGGCGAGGTCGGCAATCGAGGCGTTGGCGGGGACGGCGGTGACGGCGGGTCGGGCGGGGACGCTGGTAATGGTGGCTTGGGCGGTGACGGCTTTACCTATCTCGCGGATTTTGACGGAGAGCCTGGCGGCGACGGAGGTGACGGCGGCGACGGCGGGTGGGGCCGCCCCGGCGGACAAGGCGGTTTCGGTTCCACAAGTGGCGCGCACGGCAAGGCCGGCTTTGGCGCCCCCGGCGGTGACGGAGGCGACGGCGGGAACGGCGGTCACGGTGGGGACGGCAACGGCAGCTTTGCTGATGCAGGCGACGGCGGGCCGGGCGGCAACGGCGGCAACGGCGGCTTGGGTGGGGCCGGGCGAGACGGTGGCGCCCCCGGTGGTGACGGAGGCGACGGCGGGACCGGCGGCTCCGGCGGCTTCGGCGCCCCTCCGCCTCGCAGCGTCGGCGGCGGTGACGGCGGGGACGGCGGGCGCGGAGGTGACGGCGGACGCGGTGCCGGTGGCTTGACCTCCGGCGGCGTCGGCTCGTCGGGCGAGTCGGGTGGCTCCGGCAACGGGAGGGGCGACCCTGGCTCCGGTGGTTCCGGCGGTGAAGGCGGCGAAGGCGGCCCCTCCATCTCCGTTAACGTCACGTAGCCAGAACACCCACCACGGTCAGAGAATCCGGATCGCTTCCTGTCGTTGGCGCCACCGCGATGGCTCGCTCTGCGCGGCCGGGCGACGCTAGGCTCGTTTTCCGCATGGTTGGGGGTTACGGCGAAGGCGGCCGAGGCGGCCGCCCCATCGTCATCATTCCCTAGCCTTCGGAAACCCCATCGGGCCGGTGACTCCGCCGATCGGTCAGCCGGCGACTTCGACAGCACCGCCCACGATGCGGTCGTGTCGGTTCTTGCGGGCGATGCTGCCAGCACTGGGGGACTCACAATTGCCAGCGGACAGCACGGGCACTGTAGGTCCGCCGCGATGGCACGCCGGTCGCCGAATGCATCGACCGAAGCGCGTAGAACACCCGGACCGGCGGCCAAGAAATTTCGAGCAATCTAGGCGCAGGTGCGGATGTAATGCGCTACACGCTGGCTCGATGCTGGCTAGCATGAGCGAGATTCACCCCGGCGTCGACGTGGCACCCTTGGACTGGAGCGCAGACGGTGTGAGCGAGCTTGTACCGACGGGTACTGTGACGTTGCTGCTCGCCGATATCGAGGGCGAGCCCCACCTGCCGGGGTCTCAGCTTGACGCGACGGCGATCGCCAATTTGGACCGAACGCTGATCGAACTGGTCCGCGAGCACCACGGGGTTTGCCCGGTCGACCAGGGCGAAGGCGACAGCTTCTTGGTTGCGTTTGCCCGCGCATCCGACGCCGTGGCGTGCGCCTTGGGCTTGCAGCGGGCGCCGCTGGCGCCGATCCGGCTGCGAATCGGCATGCATACCGGGGAGGTATCGTCACCCGACGGGGGCAACTGCGTAGGGTCGACGATCAACCGCACCGCCCGGCTGCGCGAGCTGGCGCACGGTGGCCAGACCGTGTTGTCGGGAACCACCAGCGATCTGGTTGCTGACTTGTTGCCCACGGACGCGTGGCTGAACGACCTGGGCACCTATCGGTTGGAAGACCTGCCCCGACCGGAACGGGTGGTGCAGCTGTGTCATCCTGATCTGCACAACGAGTTCCCGCCGCTGCGAACCCGGAAAGCCGTTGGTGTGCACGGTCTTCCGGCCCAGCTCACCCGGCTCGTGGGGCGTGTCGACGAAGTGGCGCAAGTCCGTGGGCTGCTGGACGTCAAACGGTGGGTCACCCTTACCGGTGTCGGCGGGGTCGGGAAGACACGCCTGGCGACGCAGGTCGCGGGCGCCGTTGCCGACGGCTATCCAGACGGGGTCTGGTATGTCAACCTGGCGCCGATCACCGACCCAGCGCTGGTGCCGGTCGCGGCGGCGCGGGTTCTGGGGTTGCCGGACGAGCCGGGCCGCTCGACGGTGGACACCATCGTGAGGCGTATCGCCGACCGGCGCACGCTTCTGGTGCTGGACAACTGCGAGCACTTGGTTGACGGGTGCGCGGCCCTGATCGTCGCGTTGCTCGGGGCATGTCCGGCGCTGAGGGTATTGGCGACCAGCCGGGAACCTATCGCGGTGGCCGGCGAGCAGATTTGGCGGGTTCCCCCGCTAGGGCACAGCGAGGCCATCGAGTTGTTCACCGACCGCGCCCGCGAGGCGCGGCCCGAATTCGACATCAATGCCGACAACCTCGCCGTGGTGACCGAGATCTGCCACCGACTCGACGGCATGCCGCTGGCGATCGAACTTGCCGCGTCGCGGGTACGTGCCCTGACGCTGACCGAAATCGTCGACAGCTTGCATGACCGGTTCCGCCTGCTGACGGGTGGATCGCGTATTGCGGTGCGCCGCCAGCAGACGATGCGGGCTTCCGTCGACTGGTCGCATGCGCTGCTGACCGGACCGGAGCAGGTGCTGTTTCGGCGACTGGCGGTTTTCCCGAGCGGGTTTGATCTCGATGGTGCCCAAGCGGCAGCCGCCGGCGGTGAAGTTCAGCGCTACGAGGTGGTCGATCTGCTCAGCCTGCTGGTGGACAAGTCTCTGGTGGTGACCGACGACAGCGACGGCCGAACGCGCTACCGCCTGCTAGAGACGGTGCGCCAGTATGCGTTGGAGAAGCTGCGTGAATCCGGCGATGCCGATGCCGTGCGTGCGCGACACCGCGACCACTACGCGGCCGTTGCCGCCGGGCTTGACGCCCCCTCGGTGGCCGGCCATGAACGCCGGCTCAA
Organism: Mycobacterium canetti CIPT 140010059; assembly: GCF_000253375.1. Taxonomy (NCBI): domain Bacteria; kingdom Bacillati; phylum Actinomycetota; class Actinomycetes; order Mycobacteriales; family Mycobacteriaceae; genus Mycobacterium; species Mycobacterium canetti. Next base: position 2,867,160 of record NC_015848.1, on the reverse strand, counting down.
CCAGGCCGAGCTTGAGATCGACAACCTACGGGCCGCTTTCGCGTTCAGCCGCGAGAATGGTGATACCGGCCACGCGTTGCTGTTGGCATCATGTCTGCAGCCGTTGTGGCGTGCCCGAAGCCGCCTGCAAGAGGGGCTGGCCTGGTTCGCCGCCGCCCTGGCCGACCGCGATGCACATCCCGAGGGGGTCGACCCTGGGCTGTGTGCGCGGGCACTGGCCGACCGGGCCCTGATAGATGCGGTCGCCGGCATCACCGACCGTCTGGATGATGCCCAGAAGGCGCTGGCGATAGCGCGCGACATCGAGGATCCGGCGCTGTTGGCGCGGGCGCTGACCGCGTGCGGGGGTGTCGCCGCCTACAACGCGGACCTAGCGCGACCGTGGTTGGCCGAGGCGGTGGGCCTGGCCCGGGCGGTGGGAGACAAGTGGCGGTTGGCCGAGATTCTGGCCTGGCAGGCGTATGTCGGGTTCGCCGGCGAGGGCGACCCGGGCGCGACCCGCGCGGCGGGCGAGGAAGCACGAAGGCTCGCCGACGAGATTGGTGATGCATTCGTCTCACGTGCGTGTCGCTGGACGCTGGCCGCGGCGAATCTCTGGCAGGGCAACCTCGAGGCAGCGGTCGGCCTGTCGGGCGAGGTGATCGGCGAGTCCGATGCTGCGCACGACATGGTTAGCGGCTGTGCAGCCCAGGCCTGCTTGGCGCACGCGCTGGCGCACCGCGGCGACACCGATGCGGCCACCGCCGCCGCCCAAGCCAGCATTGACAGCGCCGTTGGACTCAGCCCGGTGCTGGTGGGCTCGGCCTGTTCTGCGCTGGTCGTCGCGACCCTGGCCGCGGGCGACGTCGCGGCCGCCGAACACGCCCGCGACTCGGCAACACAACTCTTTGGGGCCAGCACGGCAGCGATCATCAACGACCCCACCAATTCCGCTCAAATATCCTGTGCACGGGGTGATCTGAACGCGGCGCACCGATTGGCCGACGGCGCGGCGTCGATCACCCGCGGCGTGCACCGCGTCCGCGCCCTGACTATCCGTTGCCGCATCGAGATCGCCCAAGGGGACCGCGAACGGGCCGAGCGTGATGCCCACGACGCCCTCAGCTTGGCCGTGGCCATTGGGGCGTACTTGTGGGTCCCCGACATTCTGGAGTGCCTCGCCTCTGTGATGACAGGTGCCGGTGGCAACCGGGAAGCGGTGCGGCTGTTCGGCGCGGCCGACGCGGCCCGGGGGCGCATGGGAGCGGTGCGCTTCGTGATCTACCGGACAGGCTGCAACTCGTCGCTCGCCACACTTCGAAAATCCATGGGCGACAGCGAGTTCGACGATGCTTGGGCCGAAGGAAGTGCGCTATCGATCGATGAGGCAATCGCCTACGCGCAACGCGGCCGCGGTGCACGGAAACGCCCGACAAGTGGCTGGGGTGCGTTGACACCGATGGAGCTTGATGTGGCCCTATTGGTCGGCGAGGGGCTCAGCAACAAGGAGATCGGCGTCCGCCTATTCATCTCGCCACGGACCGTGCATTCCCACCTGACCCACGTCTACACCAAACTCGGCCTCTCCTCCCGTCTACAACTCGCGCAGCAAGCCGCCCGCCGGGGCGAATCACAACAAGACCCGTCGCGGCCATAGGCAGGGCCGCCAGCTAGCGACCAAAGGTCACGTGGCCGCTGGGGACACGCTACGGCGATGTGGGGTATCGGGAGGTGCGAGGTGTCGTTGGTGATTGCGACGCCGCAGCTGCTGGCGGCTGCGGCGGTGGATTTGGCGAGTATTGGTTCGCAGTTGAGCGCGGCTCATGCGGCCGCTGCGTTGCCGACGACGGAGGTGGTGGCCGCGGCTGCCGATGAGGTGTCGGCGGCGATTGCGGGGGTGTTCGGTGCTCATGCTCGGGAGTATCAGGCGCTCAGTGGGCAGGTGGCGGTGTTTCATGAGCGGTTTGTGCAGGCGTTGACCGCGGCCGCGGGTTGGTATGCCGGTACTGAGGCTGCTGCTGAGCGGAGTCTGCTGGGTGCGGTGAATGCGCCCACCGAGGCGCTTTTGGGGCGCCCGTTGATCGGAAACGGCGCCGACGGGACGGCACCCGGGCAGCCTGGCGGGCCGGGCGGGATCTTGATCGGGAACGGTGGCAACGGCGGATCGGGTGCGCCGGGGCGGCCCGGCGGAACCGGCGGAGCGGCCGGTCTGTTCGGCGCCGGCGGCGCCGGCGGTACCGGCGGGGTCGGTGGCGGGGCCGGCGGGATGGGCGGCACTGGCGGGTGGCTGTGGGGCAACGGCGGAGCCGGCGGTGCCGGCGGGGTGGGTACGGCCGGCGTGAACGGCGGGGTCGGCGGTGCGGGCGGAAACGCGCTGTTGTTCGGCGACGGTGGGCCCGGTGGGACGGGCGGGACAGGCGCGGCCGGCGTGGCGGGCACCGCGGGCTCCACGGGCACCTCGAGCTTGGCGGGTGGCACCGGCGGTCCCGGCGGCAATGGCGGTAACGCCGGCAACGGTGGGCCCGGCGGGAACGGCGGGTTGGTCTTCGGCACCGGTGGGGCCGGCGGTCACGGCGGTGTTGGCGGGGCGGGCGGGGCCGGCGGTGTCGGCGGCGCCGGTTGGGACGCCGCCGCCGCCGGTGCGATCGGTGCGACCGGCGGTGACGGTGGCAACAGCGGGACCGGCGGTCACGGTGGCAACGGCGGTATGGGCGGGGTCGGGGGTCACGGCTCGATGTTGTTCGGCCAGGCCGGTGTTAACGGCAATGGCGGGGTCGGTGGGGCCGGTGGCAACGCCGGGGCACCCGGTAACGGCGGCACCGGCGGCCCCGGCGACGCCGCCACTGCTGCGGGGACGGGCGGCGCCGGCGGCGACCCCGGCGGTGTGGGTGTCGGCGGCCCTGGCGGGCAGGCCGGCGGTCCTGGCGCCAGCGCCGGTGCGGCCGGGCTCGCGGGCACCAGAATCCCCGGCAACGGCGGCAACGGCGGCACTGGTGGCTCCGGCTATAACGCCGCCGCCGACCCCTTGGCTCCCTTCGACACGCCCGGTGGGCAGGGCGGGGGCGGCGGCGCTGGCGGCGTATATGGCAACGGCGGCAACGGCGGACCCGGCGGCAACGCCGCGCCCGGCGGCGCGGCCGGTGGTCGCGGTGGAAATGGCGGCATCGGCGGCGCACTAGCCGGCAACGGCGGCAATGGTGGGTCCGGTGGCGCCGGTACCGGCAGCGGCTCCGGCGGGTCCGGCGGCAATGGCGGCGATGCGTTCAACCTAGGAGCCGCAAACGTCACCGGCGGCGCTGGCGGCAATGGTGGTGACGGTGGCGCCACCGGCACCGGCGGGGCCGGCGGCGCGGGTGGCGACGCGGACATCGAGAACAGCTCCTCGACGGCTACCGCCACCGGTGGAAATGGCGGGACCGGCGGGAACGGCGCCGAGGGCGGCAACGGCGGACCGGGCGGCTTTGCCCTTACCAGGGGAACGGGAAACGTCACCGGCGGCGCCGGCGGCGATGGTGGCGAAGGTGGCGCCACCGGCACCGGCGGCGCCGGCGGATTCGGCGGCAGCGCGTTCATCGAGAACGGCGCCTCGACGGCTACCGCCACCGGTGGAGATGGCGGGACCGGCGGGAACGGCGCGGAGGGCGGCAACGGCGGACCGGGCGGCTCCGCCTCCACCAGGGGAACCGGAAACGCCGTCCCCGGTGCCGGCGGTGATGGCGGCACCGGCATCAGCGGCGTCGGCGGTGACGGCGGTGCCGGCGGCGGCGCGGAAATCAAAAACAGCGCCGCTACCCAAGCCGCTATCGGCGGCACCGGTGGCAACGGCGGTAACGGCGCCGTCGACGGGGGAGCCGGCGGTGCCGGCGGTATCGCAGAAGTCGAGAGCAGCGCAGCTACGGTCGACGCCATCGGCGGAGCCGGCGGTGACGGCGGCGATGGTGGCACTGGGCGCGGCGGGAACGGCGGCCACGGTGGCGATGCGTATCACAGCGGAACCGGCAGCGCCATCGGTGGTGCAGGTGCTGACGGCGCCGCCAGCGCCACCGGCACCGGCGGGACCGGCGGCGCCGGCGGCGCCGGGTTCGTTCTGAACATTGCGTCTACCGATGCCGCTACCGGCGGGACCGGCGGGGCGGGGGGCGACGGCGCCGACGGCGGTGCCGGCGGCCCCGGCGGTCCTGCGATCAATCACGGAACCGGAAGCGTCAACCCCGGTGCCGGCGGCAGTGGTGGCACCGGCCGCACCGGCGTCGGCGGCAACGGCGGTGCCGGCGGCGGCGCGGACATCCTCAACAGCGCCTCTACAGTTGTCCCGGTCGGCGGGACCGGCGGCCATGGCGGCGTCGGCGCCACCAACGGCGGGTCCGGCGGCGCGGGCGGTAGCGCGTTCATCGGTAATAGCGCCGCTACGGTCGATGCAATCGGAGGCACCGGCGGGGCCGGAGGTGACGGCGGCAGCGGCCGCGGTGGGGGCGGCGGTTTCGGCGGTACTGCGTACAACCTGGGAGCCGGAGACGCTATCGGCGGCGCGCCCGGTACCGGCAGCAGCATCGGCGAGGCGGGCGGCGGAAGCGGCGGCTGGGGCGGTTGGGCGTTCAACTTCGGCACTGGCAACGCCACCGGCTCCGCAGGTGCGGACGGCACCAGCGGCGGCAACGGCACCGGCGGGTCCGGCGGCAACGGCGGTAGCGCATTCATCCAGAACAGTGCCTCCGCGGGCGTCGCTATCGGCGGCAACGGCGGGGCCGGGGGCGACGGCGCGAGCGGTGGGAAAGGCGGCGCCGGCGGCGATGCGTCGACCACCGGCACCGGGAGCGTCACCCCCGGTGCCGGCGGCACCGGCGGCACCGGCATCAGCGGCGTCGGTGGCGCCGGCGGTAGGGGCGGCGGCGCGGAAATCGACAACGGCGCCGCTACGGTTGCCGCCAGCGGCGGAACCGGTGGAGCGGGTGGCGCCGGCGCCACCACCGGCGGGGCCGGCGGGAATGGCGGCAGCGCCCGCATCGAAAACCCCACCGCTACCGGTGATGCGATCGGCGGCACGGGCGGTGTGGGTGGCGATGGCACCGGTCCCGTCGGCGACGGCGGGCCCGGCGGGTTCGGCGGCAACGCGGTCAACCACGGAGCTGGAGACGCCATAGGCGGCAGCGGTGCGGCCGGCGGCAGTGGCCCCAGGGACGGCGGGGCCGGCGGCTGGGGTGGCAACGCGACCAACCACGGAACCGGAAACGCGACCGCGGGTGCGGGTGCGGAGGGTGGCATCGGCGGCAGCGGCGGGGCCGGGGGCATAGGCGGCCATGCGTTCATCGATAACATCGCCTCTGCGGGTACTGCCATCGGCGGCCACGGTGGCGACGGCGCCGTCGGCGCCGTCGGCGGGATTGGCGGCCTAGGCGGTTCCGCGTCCACCAGCGGAACCGGAGTAGCCCGCGGCGGCGACGGCGGCGATGGCGGCGACAGCGTGGCTCCCAACATCGACGGCGGGGACGGCGGCGATGGCGGCGACGCCTATGCGTCTGTTTTGGTGAATGCCATCGCCGGGGCGGGCGGCGCCGGCGGTGCGCCGGGACTCGGCGGTTCCCCCGGCTCGCCCGGTTCATCGGGCACCACCGGGACACCATGACAATTCGCCTGCCGGAACCGGTGGCCAGCGACTAGCCCGGCCGCCGAAATCGGCCGAAATGCGTAGATCACACGAGCCCGCGTTGCAGAAACTGGAGGAATCTGCGCACATGCGCCGATGCATTGGTGCACGTGGTTGCTTGATGCTGACCAGATGAGCGTGCTTCACCTCGGCATCGGCATGGCAGCTGCCGGCTGCAGCGAGGACAGCGGGAGCGCCCGAGTGCCGGTCGGAATCGTGACGTTGCTGCTGGCCTGGGTGCAAGACATCGCGCCGTCCACCGATAAGGCGATCGCGCTACGGCGATGTGGGGTATCGGGAGGTGCGAGGTGTCGTTGGTGATTGCGACGCCGCAGCTGCTGGCGGCTGCGGCGGTGGATTTGGCGAGTATTGGTTCGCAGGTGAGCGCGGCTAATGCGGCCGCGGCGATGCCGACGACGGAAGTGGTGGCTGCGGCTGCCGATGAAGTGTCGGCGGCGATTGCGGGGTTGTTCGGGGCCCATGCTCGGCAGTATCAGGCGCTCAGCGTACAGGTGGCAGCGTTTCACGAGCAGTTTGTGCAGGCGTTGACTGCGGCCGCGGGTCGGTATGCCAGCACTGAGGCCGCTGTTGAGCGGAGTCTGCTGGGTGCGGTGAATGCGCCCACCGAGGCGCTTTTGGGGCGCCCGTTGATCGGAAACGGCGCCGACGGGACGGCACCCGGGCAGCCTGGCGCGGCCGGCGGGTTGCTGTTTGGCAACGGTGGCAACGGCGCGGCTGGCGGGTTCGGTCAAACCGGCGGCAGCGGAGGCGCGGCCGGGTTGATCGGCAACGGCGGCAACGGCGGGGCCGGTGGTACCGGCGCGGCCGGCGGTGCCGGTGGGAACGGGGGGTGGTTGTGGGGCAACGGCGGCAACGGCGGTGTCGGCGGCACCAGCGTGGCCGCAGGCATCGGGGGTGCGGGCGGTAACGGCGGCAACGCCGGGCTGTTCGGCCATGGCGGCGCCGGTGGTACCGGCGGCGCCGGCCTCGCCGGGGCAAACGGGGTCAATCCCACGCCCGGCCCCGCGGCCAGCACCGGGGACAGCCCGGCAGATGTGTCCGGCATCGGTGATCAAACCGGCGGCGACGGCGGCACGGGCGGCCATGGCACTGCCGGCACGCCGACCGGTGGCACCGGCGGCGACGGTGCCACCGCGACGGCAGGCTCGGGCAAGGCCACCGGCGGTGCCGGTGGTGACGGCGGTACCGCCGCTGCCGGTGGCGGCGGCGGCAACGGCGGCGACGGCGGAGTCGCGCAGGGCGACATTGCGAGCGCCTTTGGCGGTGATGGTGGCAACGGGTCCGACGGTGTAGCCGCCGGCAGTGGGGGTGGTAGCGGCGGCGCCGGAGGCGGCGCTTTCGTACACATCGCCACTGCCACCTCTACCGGTGGTAGCGGCGGTTTCGGTGGTAACGGGGCTGCCAGTGCCGCCTCCGGCGCCGACGGTGGCGCAGGGGGAGCTGGCGGCAATGGTGGCGCCGGCGGGTTGCTATTCGGTGATGGCGGCAACGGTGGCGCCGGTGGCGCGGGTGGTATCGGTGGTGACGGCGCCACGGGGGGGCCCGGGGGAAGCGGCGGCAACGCTGGCATCGCGAGGTTTGACAGCCCAGACCCCGAGGCAGAACCCGATGTGGTCGGCGGCAAGGGTGGTGATGGCGGCAAGGGCGGCAGCGGCCTTGGCGTCGGCGGCGCCGGCGGGACCGGCGGCGCGGGCGGCAACGGCGGCGCCGGCGGGTTGTTGTTCGGCAACGGCGGCAACGGCGGCAACGCCGGGGCCGGCGGGGATGGCGGCGCCGGCGTTGCCGGTGGGGTTGGCGGTAACGGCGGCGGTGGTGGCACCGCGACGTTTCACGAAGACCCGGTCGCTGGTGTCTGGGCGGTCGGTGGCGTAGGTGGTGATGGTGGCTCCGGCGGCAGCTCGCTTGGTGTCGGCGGGATGGGCGGAGCCGGTGGCGTGGGTGGCAAGGGTGGCGCCAGCGGCATATTGATCGGCAACGGCGGCAACGGTGGCAGCGGCGGAGTCGGTGGGGCCGGTGGAGTCGGCGGGGCTGGCGGTGACGGCGGCAACGGCGGCTCCGGCGGCAACGCCAGTACTTTTGGCGATGAGAACTCCATCGGCGGGGCCGGCGGGACGGGCGGCAACGGGGGCAACGGCGCAAACGGCGGTAACGGTGGCGCTGGCGGTATTGCCGGCGGTGCGGGTGGGTCCGGAGGGTTCCTCAGCGGTGCCGCAGGAGTCAGCGGCGCTGACGGTATCGGTGGCGCGGGCGGCGCAGGCGGTGCCGGTGGCGCGGGCGGTAGCGGCGGTGAGGCAGGCGCGGGGGGCCTCACCAACGGCCCCGGGTCCCCTGGCGTCTCCGGCACCGAAGGCATGGCCGGCGCGCCCGGCTAGCCCGAAGTTCCCCCTGATCCGGCGCGGTTTGTGTCGTTGACCTGGGCATTTGTGGTTCGGTACTGACTACGCCAGGCCGTGGCGGTGGGAAACGGCCAGTAGGTCGAAGGCGCGCCGTTGTGTGGGGGTGGGGGTGGTGGTTTTGGTGAATGCTGGCAGGTCGTCTGTGGGTTGGATGTAGTTGGCGCAGATGGTGGCCAGGTCGGTGAGCAGGCTGGTGAAGCTGTGCACCGGTTGGTTGTCTTCGGTGCGTTTGCGTGCTGCCTTGTTCAGCGCTTCGTCGGAGCGTTGGGCTGGCGCGACGGGGTCGGCGCGTTTGGCGGCGGCGGCGGGTTTGTCGTTGTCGGTGAACAGGATTGGGGCCAGGGCTTGTTTCATGTGCCAGCTGATGTAGTAGGAGAGCATGTGCAAGAACATGTGGGCGCGGACCCGGTCGGCCAGCCGATGCCGGATGGGGCGTACGTCCAGTTCGCTGTTGAGGGTGCGGAAGAAGCGTTCGACGTCGGCGAGGTCTTTGTAGCGGCCCACCACGTCGTCGCGGCCCAGGGCGTTGTCGGGCAGGCTGGTGCGTAGCACGTAGATGCCGTCGAGGGCGGCCTCGGCGGCGATACTGTTCTGGTTGCGGGTGAAGCTGAAGGCCTCATCGGTGATGTGCAGGTCAAAGTGCTTGGCCATCTTGAACTTGTTGCGCACCTTGCCCACCCGCAGGCCGATCTTGTCTGTACCGCGTAACGGCCGGCGTTGGCGGCGGGTGGCTTCGGCGATGGCCTGCAGCTCCTTTTCGGTGGCCGCCAGCAGCTCGGCGCGTTTGCGGGCGCGCTCGTCGGCCAGGGCGGGGTTGTGGCAGCACACCAGCCGCTCACCGGGATAGTCGGGGTGAGTGATCTCGAACAGGTTCTGCTCATCGAACAGCGACAGCTGCAGCGCCCCGTCCTCGAGCAGGATCTTGATCTGCGGGGCGCGCAGCGCGCTGATCCAATCCAGGTGCGCCGGACGCAGCTCGTCACGGATGCGCGCGGAAGTGAGCATGCCCCGATCGCCCACCAGGGCGATGCGGGTCAACCCGAACCGGGTTTTGAGCTTGTCGATTTGAGCTTTCAGAGTTTTCGGGTCGGCGGTGTTGCCCTTGAACACCTCGATGGCCACCGGCGCTCCCTTGGGTGAGCACAGCAGCCCGTAGACGATCTGCAGCCGGCCTTTGACCCCGTCGCGGGCGTGCCCGATCGCTCCCAGCGGGCAGGTGTGGCCCTCGAACGCCGCCGAGGATACGTCATAGAGCACCAGGGTGCCGTTGGTCAGATGCCGTGCGGCCAAGGCGTTTTCGATGCCGTCTTTGCGCTCCAGCGCCCAGTCCATCGCGTCATACAGGTCGTCCTCATCGGCGCCCGAGACACCCAGCACCGCACCCAGCGTGCTGGTGGCGGTCTGGGCGCGCAGCCCGCGCGCGATCGCCAGTTTCGATCCGGGCTCGATGATCTGCCCGATCAGCATGGCCAGCACCAGGTTGCGCCGCCGCGACGGGGTGGGGTCGATCAGCTCGGGTATGCCCAGCTTCTCGGCGGTGCCGGCCACCGCGGCCACATGCCCGTGCGGCAGGCTGCGGGTGATATCGAAGGCCTCGGCTAGATCCCAGTCCGCGGGCGGCAAGCCCTTAAGCGCCCGGTCCAGTCTGTCCAGCTTGTGCTCGGGCCAGCGTGAGAGGTTGGCCAGGGTACGCGTCTTGACCTTGCCGTTTTCGCGGAAGCTTTCCCGCAACAGCACCGCCGGCGGGGATCCCCGGTTGGGTACCCGGGTAATGTACATGATTACTTTATAACACGCGGTCAGCGCGATAATAGCGTCATCAGAGGATGACACGCCGAGCTATTCTCAATAATACATGAGTACATGTTGAGGGAAGTTGAACACAGAAACACCTGCTCACGAAACAGATCGAAACTCAGCCCGCCCCTACAAGGGGGAACTTCGGGCTAGCGCTGGGCGCCGTCGGGCCTGCCGGAGTCGGGGGGCCGGACTGAAGCCGCGAGCGCGCGACTGTACACCGACACGCCGTTTGGGCCGTACAACAGCGCGCGCTCGGGCCCAGCGCGCGGAGTCAAGCAGCAGCAGCTTCGGACTGGGGCACGCCATGGAAACCAGCGAGGCTGGTAGGCGCTACCTGTGTTGAGCGGCAGCCAAGCGAGCGGCGAACTCGGGCGACTGGACCGATTTCGCCTGCGGCCCAAGTTCTAAGCGTTTGGCGAGTTCGTGTTGCTCAAGGTCCAGCGATCCGGGGCTGGCTGTGGCGCGCATGGTGGCTTTGCTCGCCAGCACGACCTCGCGCGGGGCGGCTGCGGGCCCGGCGGCCAGCTCCAGCGCCGCGGCGACGGGATCGTCGGCAACCATTAGCGCCAAGCCGTGCCGCACAGCGGATTCGGCGTCGAAGCACATGCCGAACAATAAGGCCGCACGGGCGACCTGCGGACCCACCGCTCGCTGCAGCATCCAGGTTGCGCCGCCACCTGGATGCAGTCCCAGCTTTTGGAAGCGGGCGTCGAACAATGCGGCCGGTCCGGCGATGCGCACATCGGCGGCCAACGCCAGATTGAGTCCGGCGCCCACAGCCGCGCCGTTGACCGCGGCGATGGTGGGCAGATTACAACTACTGACGGCCATGAAACCGTCGTAGAGCCGTAACAATCTCGGCTCGGCTGGATCGCCGACCCCGGCGCCCAGCGCACTCAGGTCGGCCCCGGCGCAGAAGGCCTTGCCCGCCCCGGTCACGACTACGGCGTGTACGTCGGGGTCGCCTTCGGCGCGTTGGATCGCCGCACGCAACTGCGCCGACATCTCGTCGGTGACGGCGTTCCGTCGGTCCGGGTCGTTGACCGTGATGAGCGCAACGTGCTTGTCGACGCTGAGCAAGACCGGGTCGTATTGGGCCATCGGGCACCTCCGTGGTTTGAGTTTGAAGGCGACTCTGGGCGTCGACCCATAACGAGGCGGTGTCAATCCACGCCACCATGCTGACCTGCTATTTCCACAGTGCCCCCGGCACGACTCGAACGTGCGACCTAGGGATTAGAAGGCCCTTGCTCTATCCACCTGAGCTACGGAGGCGATGCGCAGGTCAGTTTATCTAACGGTGGCCGTCGAGGAATTTTTCCAGACGCCACACGCGCGAAAGGTCTACCGCCACGTCAATTATTGGTTATTGTGTGATCCTCGACACACGTACAAAACCGGCTGGCAACCAGCCGTTTACCGCAACGATGCGTGTGCCTGACGTCGAGGGGTGGGCTTTGTTATGCACATCGCCAGCGTGACTTCGCGGTGCTCGCGGGCCGGCGCCGAGGCATTGCGCCAGGGAGCGCAGCTGGCGGCCGACGCCAGAGACACCTGCCGGGCCGGCGCCCTGCTGCTGCGTGGATCACCGTGCGCCATCGGTTGGGTCGCAGGATGGTTGTCCGCGGAGTTTCCGGCCCGCGTCGTCACCGGCCACGCGCTGTCCCGCATATCACCACGCTCGATCGGCCGGTTTGGCACCAGCTGGGCGGCGCAGCGGGCGGATCAAATCCTGCACGCGGCGCTCGTGGACGCTTTCGGCCCGGATTTCCGTGACCTAGTGTGGCATCCGACCGGCGAACAGTCAGAGGCTGCCCGGCGCAGCGGGCTGCTGAACCTACCGCACATTCCCGGACCCCATCGCCGCTATGCGGCCCAGACCTCCGACATCCCGTACGGGCCCGGCGGCCGCGAGAATCTACTCGACATCTGGCGGCGTCCCGATTTAGCGCCCGGCCGCCGGGCTCCGGTCCTCATCCAGGTCCCGGGCGGGGCGTGGACCATCAACGGCAAACGCCCTCAGGCTTACCCGTTGATGAGCCGGATGGTGGAACTCGGCTGGATCTGTGTGTCGATCAACTACAGCAAGAGCCCACGGTGCACGTGGCCGGCGCACATTGTGGACGTGAAGAGGGCGATTGCGTGGGTTCGCGAGAACATCGCCGACTATGGCGGCGATCCGGATTTCATCACGATCACCGGCGGGTCCGCCGGTGCGCACCTGGCCGCGTTGGCCGCGCTTTCGGCGAATGATCCGGCGCTGCAGCCGGGCTTCGAAAGCGCCGACACGGCGGTACAAGCGGCGGCGCCCTACTACGGCGTCTACGACCTCACCAACGCCGAGAATATGCACGAAATGATGATGCCGTTCCTGGAGCACTTCGTGATGCGTAGCCGCTACGTCGACAACCCGGGGCTGTTCAAGGCGGCGTCGCCGATTTCGTACGTCCACAGCGAGGCTCCGCCGTTCTTCGTGTTGCACGGTGAGAAGGATCCGATGGTGCCGAGCGCGCAATCTCGCGCCTTCAGCGCGGCGCTGCGCGACGCGGGTGCCGCGACGGTGTCCTACGCTGAGCTCCCCAACGCCCACCACGCGTTCGACCTCGCCGCCACGGTCCGATCGCGGATGGTCGCCGAAGCGGTCTCGGACTTCTTGGGTGTGATCTACGGGCGACGGATGGGTGCTCGCAAGGGTTCGCTGGCGCTGTCGTCACCTCCGGCCAGCTGAGCTTGGCCGTTCCAACTCGGCTGCCCAACACGAGGTTTCGTCGGTCGTGGCCGCGGCATCGGTGCTGCGGGTGGATCATGGCCCGCATCGGCTTTCACCACCGCGTCATCGCGACTAGCGTTGTGTTGGCACTGTGGTGCGTGGCGGTGGCGGGTTTGAAGCAGGAGGTCTGATCGGCGGTGACAGAGTTTGTGCGTCGAGTTGCCCAACCCGCGCGGGGTCGTGGCCATGGCTGAGTCCGGCGAGTCCCCCAGGTTGTCCGACGAGCTTGGGCCGGTCGACTATTTGATGCATCGGGGCGAGGCAAATCCGCGGACTCGTTCGGGGATCATGGCGCTGGAACTGCTGGACGGCACGCCGGACTGGGATCGCTTCCGGACCCGATTCGAAAACGCCTCGCGACGGGTGTTGCGGCTGCGGCAGAAGGTGGTGGTGCCGACCTTGCCGACCGCGGCCCCGCGCTGGGTGGTGGATCCGGACTTCAATCTGGACTTCCATGTGCGTCGGGTGCGTGTGTCCGGACCCGCCACGTTGCGCGAAGTGCTCGATCTCGCCGAGGTGATTCTGCAGTCGCCGCTGGACATATCGCGCCCGCTGTGGACGGCCACCCTGGTGGAGGGTATGGCTGACGGCAGAGCGGCGATGCTGCTGCACGTCAGCCATGCGGTCACCGACGGTGTCGGCGGCGTGGAGATGTTCGCGCAGATCTATGACCTCGAGCGCGATCCACCACCTAGGTCGACGCCGCCGCAACCCATTCCGGAGGATCTGTCCCCCAATGACCTGATGCGCCGGGGCATCAACCACCTGCCAATTGCTGTCGTCGGCGGTGTCCTGGACGCGCTGTCCGGGGCGGTATCGATGGCCGGGCGGGCTGTTCTGGAACCGGTGTCCACCGTGTCGGGGATCTTGGGCTACGCCAGGTCGGGCATCCGGGTGCTGAACCGAGCTGCTGAACCCTCACCCCTACTGCGCCGGCGCAGCCTGACCACCCGTACCGAGGCCATCGACATCCGGCTCGCCGACCTGCACAAGGCCGCAAAGGCCGGCGGCGGGTCGATCAACGACGCCTACCTTGCGGGTCTGTGTGGCGCGCTGCGCCGCTACCACGAGGCCCTGGGCGTGCCGATCAGCACGCTGCCGATGGCGGTGCCGGTCAACCTGCGGGCCGAGGGCGATGCGGCCGGCGGCAACCAGTTCACCGGTGTCAACCTGGCGGCGCCGGTGGGCACTATCGATCCGGTGGCCCGGATGAAGAAGATCCGGGCGCAGATGACCCAGCGTCGCGACGAGCCCGCGATGAACATCATCGGTTCCATTGCACCGGTGCTGAGTATCTTGCCGACGGCCGTGCTGGAGGGGATCACCGGTTCGGTGATCGGTTCCGATGTGCAAGCCAGCAATGTTCCGGTCTACCCAGGGGATACCTACCTTGCCGGCGCGAAGATACTGCGGCAGTACGGTATTGGACCGTTGCCCGGTGTGGCGATGATGGTAGTGCTAATTTCCCGGGGCGGGTGGTGCACCGTCACGGTGCGCTACGACAGGGCGTCGGTGCGAAACGACGAGTTGTTCGCTCAATGCCTGCAGGCGGGTTTCGACGAAATCCTTGCGCTGGCCGGTGATCCGGCACCGCGTGTGCTGCCGGCGTCGTTCGATACTCAAGGAGCCGGTTCAGTGCCTCGATCGGTGTCGGGCTCATGAGCGCCGCTGACGAGCAGGGGGAAGAGCGGGCGACGCGGAAGTCGGCGCCGGATTTGCGCCTACCCGGTTCGGTAGCCGAGATTCTGGCCAGTCCTGCCGGCCCGAAGGTCGGTGCGTTTTTCGACCTGGACGGCACGCTGGTCGCCGGCTTCACGGCCGTCATCCTCACCCAGGAGAGGTTGCGGCGCCGCGATATGGGCGTGGGCGAGCTGCTCGGTATGGTTCAGGCCGGCCTGAATCACACGCTCGGGCGAATCGAGTTCGAAGACCTTATCGGAAAGGCCGCCGCGGCGTTGGCCGGGCGGCTCTTGACCGACCTGGAAGAAATCGGCGAGCGGCTATTCGCCCAGCGGATCGAGTCCCGGATCTACCCGGAAATGCGGGAACTGGTCCGGGCTCACGTGGCCCGCGGCCACACCGTGGTCCTCAGCTCGTCGGCGCTGACCATCCAAGTTGGCCCAGTCGCACGTTTTCTGGGGATCAACAACATGCTCACCAACAAGTTCGAGACCAACGAGGACGGGATACTCACCGGGGGTGTGCTGAAGCCAATTTTGTGGGGTCCGGGCAAAGCCACTGCGGTGCAACGCTTTGCGGCCGAGCACGACATCGATCTCAAAGACAGTTACTTCTATGCCGACGGTGACGAGGACGTCGCCCTGATGTATCTGGTGGGCAATCCGCGACCGACCAATCCGGAAGGAAAGATGGCCGCGGTCGCCAAGCGACGGGGCTGGCCGATCTTGAAGTTCAACAGTCGCGGCGGTGTGGGCATCCGGCGGCAGTTGCGGACACTTGCCGGTCTGAGCACCATCGTCCCGGTCGCGGCCGGCGCGGTAGGGATCGGTGTGCTGACCGGTAGCCGGCGCCGCGGCGTGAATTTCTTTACCTCCACCTTCTCTCAGCTGCTGCTGGCGACCAGCGGCGTGCACCTGAATGTGATCGGAAAAGAGAATCTGACCGCCCAGCGGCCCGCCGTCTTTATCTTCAACCACCGCAACCAGGTTGACCCGGTCATTGCCGGTGCGCTGGTGCGCGACAACTGGGTTGGGGTGGGCAAGAAGGAACTGGCGAGCGACCCGATCATGGGCACGCTGGGGAAGTTGCTGGACGGTGTGTTCATCGACCGTGATGATCCGGTCGCCGCGGTGGAGACACTGCACACGGTTGAGGAGCGCGCCCGCAATGGACTATCGATCGTGATCGCTCCCGAAGGTACCCGGTTGGATACCACCGAAGTCGGGTCATTCAAGAAGGGGCCCTTCCGTATCGCCATGGCCGCGAAGATCCCGATCGTGCCGATCGTGATCCGCAATGCGGAGATCGTCGCCTCGCGCAACTCCACCACGATCAATCCGGGCACGGTCGACGTCGCGGTGTTTCCGCCGATTCCGGTCGATGACTGGACCCTGGACGCCCTGCCGGATCGTATCGCCGAGGTGCGCCAGCTGTATCTGGACACGCTGGCGGACTGGCCGGTCGATGGGTTGCCCGCGGTCGATCTGTACGCCGAGCAGAAGGCCGCCAGAAAAGCCAGGGCTCAGGTCGCCAAGGCCACCGCGAAAAGGGTGCCGGCTAAGAAGGCTCCCGCCAAAAGCGCCGCCAATAAAGGCGCGGCCGCGACGAAGGCGGCTACAAAGAAGGCATCGCCGAAGGCCAAACCCAGCGAATCTAAGATCGCTGGCAAGGATGGTGAGGCCTCCGCATCGCCAAGCTCTAGCGCCAAAGGACGGTCGTGACCAAACCGGCGGCCGATGCCAGCGCGGTGCTTACTGCCGAGGACACACTGGTGCTGGCTTCCACGGCGACGCCGGTCGAGATGGAGCTGATCATGGGCTGGCTGGGCCAGCAGCGTGCACGCCATCCGGACTCGAAGTTCGACATATTGAAGCTGCCACCGCGCAACGCTCCGCCGGCGGCGCTGACGGCACTGGTCGAGCAGCTCGAGCCCGGCTTCGCATCCAGCCCACAATCTGGCGAGGACCGTTCTATCGTGCCGGTTCGGGTGATCTGGCTGCCTCCCGCCGATCGCAGCCGGGCGGGCAAGGTGGCCGCACTGCTCCCGGGTCGGGATCCCTACCATCCCAGCCAGCGTCAGCAGCGTCGCATCCTGCGTACCGATCCCAGGCGCGCGCGGGTGTTGGCCGGCGAGTCGGCCAAGGTGTCCGAACTGCGCCAGCAGTGGCGCGATACCACGGTGGCAGAGAACAAGCGCGATTTCGCCCAGTTCGTCAGCCGCCGAGCGCTGTTGGCGCTGGCGCGCGCCGAATATCGGATCCTTGGACCGCAATACAAATCTCCCCGGCTGGTGAAGCCGGAGATGTTGGCGTCCGCACGATTTCGTGCCGGCCTGGACCGGATTCCGGGCGCCACGGTCGAAGATGCCGGGAAGATGCTCGACGAACTCTCCACCGGATGGAGCCAGGTGTCGGTAGACCTGGTTTCCGTCCTCGGCAGGCTGGCTAGCCGCGGCTTCGATCCGGAATTCGACTACGACGAGTATCAGGTCGCGGCGATGCGCGCCGCACTGGAGGCTCATCCGGCGGTCCTGCTGTTCTCGCACCGGTCCTACATCGACGGCGTGGTGGTACCGGTGGCCATGCAGGACAACCGGTTACCGCCGGTGCACATGTTCGGCGGCATCAACCTGTCGTTCGGTCTCATGGGACCCCTCATGCGGCGCTCGGGGATGATCTTCATCCGGCGCAATATCGGCAACGACCCACTGTATAAGTACGTGCTCAAGGAGTACGTGGGCTACGTGGTCGAGAAGCGGTTCAACCTGAGCTGGTCCATCGAAGGCACCCGGTCGCGCACCGGAAAGATGTTGCCGCCCAAGCTCGGTTTGATGAGCTACGTGGCCGATGCTTACCTGGACGGCCGCAGTGACGACATCCTGCTGCAGGGGGTTTCGATTTGCTTCGATCAGCTGCACGAGATCACCGAATACGCCGCCTACGCGCGTGGCGCGGAGAAGACGCCCGAAGGTTTGCGCTGGCTCTACAACTTCATCAAGGCGCAGGGGGAACGCAACTTCGGCAAGATCTACGTTCGCTTCCCCGAAGCGGTCTCGATGCGCCAGTACCTCGGCGCACCGCACGGCGAGCTGACCCAGGATCCGGCCGCGAAACGGCTTGCGTTGCAGAAGATGTCGTTCGAGGTGGCCTGGAGGATTTTGCAGGCGACGCCGGTGACCGCGACGGGTTTGGTGTCCGCACTGCTGCTCACCACCCGCGGCACCGCGTTGACGCTCGACCAGCTGCACCACACGTTGCAGGACTCACTGGACTATCTGGAACGCAAACAATCGCCGGTTTCGACAAGCGCATTGCGACTGCGCTCTCGCGAAGGCGTCCGTGCGGCGGCGGACGCGTTGTCCAACGGCCACCCGGTCACTCGGGTCGACAGTGGCCGGGAGCCGGTATGGTACATAGCGCCTGACGACGAGCACGCCGCGGCGTTCTACCGGAACTCGGTGATCCATGCGTTTTTGGAGACCTCGATCGTCGAGCTCGCGCTGGCCCATGCCAAGCACGCCGAAGGTGACCGCGTCGCCGCGTTCTGGGCCCAGGCGATGCGGTTGCGGGATCTGCTGAAGTTCGACTTCTATTTCGCGGATTCCACGGCGTTTCGGGCCAACATCGCCCAAGAGATGGCCTGGCACCAAGACTGGGAGGATCATCTTGGCGTCGGGGGCAATGAGATCGACGCGATGCTGTATGCCAAACGGCCGCTGATGTCGGACGCGATGTTGCGGGTCTTCTTCGAAGCCTATGAGATCGTTGCCGACGTGTTGCGCGATGCTCCGCCTGACATCGGTCCTGAGGAGTTGACGGAGCTGGCGCTCGGCCTCGGCCGTCAGTTTGTGGCACAGGGCCGGGTCCGCAGCAGCGAACCGGTATCGACGCTGCTGTTCGCCACTGCACGCCAGGTCGCCGTCGATCAGGAGCTGATAGCGCCGGCGGCCGACCTCGCCGAACGTAGGGTCGCCTTCCGGCGGGAGTTACGAAACATTCTGCGGGATTTCGACTATGTCGAGCAGATCGCGCGCAACCAGTTCGTCGCCCGCGAGTTCAAAGCGCGTCAAGGACGCGACCGAATCTAAGAACGTGTTGGGGGCGTGGCGTTGCGTAGACGCCATGAGCCAGACGGCTGGCCATTTTCCCAGCGCTCAGAAAAACCGAATGCGGTGCGCCATGCCGTCAGATGCAGCGCCGTGAGCGCCGCCGCGAGCACGGCGAACGGCACCCCAGTGAACTGGGTCAGTGGGCGCGTGACGCGCGCAATGGGCGTACACCGCCAGACTCGTGGCGGCGTCGCGAGTGTCCATGCCGACTCGCTGCGGGGTGCGGTTCTTGTCCACGGGCAGCTGAGGAACTCGATCCCCTCAGCGCCAACGTCCCCGCCAGCGGCGCTAACACGAAGTCGTCTATAGCTCACTAGCTGTCGTGAAGCCCTGCTCGCCCTGGGTGCCGGGCGACTTGTCCGCCGCGATCGGCTAGACGCCGAGGTGCGTTGGCGCCGCATCCGGCGCCGGCAGTAGAGCCTGCGGGCCCGACCAACCTATTTCCGGAGTGGGAGGCGCGGGCGCTTGCAATTGGCAGCCCGTAGCGAAAACCACGTACAACCCAGTAACTATCGCGCCGAGCAGCCAGGTTAGCAGCGTCCGTGGGTTCCTTGTCTTCATTGTCGTCGCCCCTTCAATGGCAGGTTGTCGTGGCCCGTACGTCGCCATGGTTCGAAGAATCACGGTCATTGGGATGTTATCGCCGTCACCCTGCCCCATTGGACCGTTTTGTGAATACTGAGCGAGGTTTCGGTCTGGTTCCCAGGTTTGCAGGCCAAGTAGCCAATTAATTGGTTAATCCACAGTTACCGCTTCATTCACAGGATTGCGCGCGGCGACGGTCGCATCCCGGCAAATGTCGGTGTGGCCGAGGTGAATAGCACTCGGCATATGCGTGGGCAGTTCGCGGAATCACCCGGTGCCAACGCAACTGTGCCAACGCAACTAGGAAAGGAATGAGCAAATGTTCGAAACGCCACTGACCGTGGTCGGTCACATCGTCAACGATTTGCAGCGCCGCAAAGTCGGTGATCAAGAGGTCGTCAAGTTCCGGGTGGCCAGCAATTCGCGCCGGCGCACCAGCGACGGCGGTTGGGAGCCCGGCAACTCGCTGTTTATCACCGTCAATTGCTGGGGAAGGCTGGTCACCGGGGTGGGCGCGGCATTGGGCAAGGGCGCACCGGTGATTGTGGTGGGACACGTGTACACCAGTGAATATGAGGACCGGGACGGCATTCGTCGCTCGTCGCTGGAGATGCGGGCGATGTCGGTAGGGCCGGATTTGTCGCGCGTGATCGTGCGCATCGAAAAGCCGGCCTACACCGGTCCAAGCGCCGGTGATCTCCCGGCCGCCACGGGGACCGGGGCGGCCGGTGCCGCCGACGCCCCAGCGTCGGCAGCCGACTCGGTTTCCGATGTCGTGGTCGACGACGCCATCACTGGCCACAACCCCCTGCCCATATCGGCTTAGGGGTCGCCTCGATGCTGCCCCGGCGGTGCCTAGGATGGTTCGCGAGGTAACCCGAAGGACCAGAAAGGCAACACCGCGGCATGGCTGAGTTCATCTACACGATGAAGAAGGTCCGCAAGGCGCACGGCGATAAGGTGATCCTCGACGACGTGACGTTGAGTTTCTATCCGGGCGCCAAGATCGGTGTCGTCGGCCCCAACGGGGCCGGTAAGTCGAGCGTCTTGCGGATCATGGCCGGTTTGGACAAGCCGAACAACGGCGATGCCTTCCTGGCCACCGGCGCCACCGTGGGCATCCTGCAACAGGAACCGCCGCTGAACGAGGACAAGACCGTTCGCGGCAATGTGGAAGAGGGCATGGGGGACATCAAGATCAAGCTCGACCGCTTCAACGAGGTCGCCGAATTGATGGCCACCGACTACACCGACGAGCTGATGGAAGAGATGGGTCGGCTGCAAGAGGAACTGGACCACGCCGACGCGTGGGACCTCGACGCGCAGCTCGAGCAGGCCATGGATGCGCTGCGCTGTCCGCCGGCCGACGAGCCGGTAACCAACCTATCCGGTGGCGAGCGTCGCCGGGTGGCGCTGTGCAAACTGCTGTTGTCCAAACCCGACCTGTTGTTGCTCGACGAGCCGACCAACCACCTAGACGCGGAAAGTGTGCAGTGGCTCGAACAGCATCTGGCCAGCTACCCTGGTGCGATCCTGGCGGTCACCCACGACCGTTACTTCCTGGACAACGTCGCGGAATGGATCCTGGAGCTCGATCGTGGCCGCGCCTACCCCTATGAGGGCAACTACTCGACCTATCTGGAGAAAAAAGCCGAGCGGCTCGCGGTGCAAGGCCGCAAGGACGCGAAGCTGCAAAAGCGGTTGACCGAGGAGTTGGCTTGGGTCCGGTCCGGGGCCAAGGCGCGCCAGGCCAAAAGCAAGGCGCGCCTGCAGCGCTACGAGGAGATGGCAGCCGAGGCGGAGAAGACCCGCAAGCTCGACTTCGAGGAGATTCAGATCCCGGTCGGGCCCCGCCTAGGCAACGTGGTGGTTGAGGTCGACCACCTCGATAAGGGCTACGACGGGCGCGCCCTGATCAAGGACCTGTCGTTCAGCTTGCCCCGCAATGGCATCGTCGGCGTCATTGGGCCCAACGGGGTAGGCAAGACCACACTGTTCAAAACCATCGTCGGGCTCGAGACACCGGACAGCGGCAGCGTCAAGGTCGGCGAGACCGTCAAGCTGAGTTACGTGGACCAGGCCCGTGCTGGCATCGATCCGCGGAAGACCGTCTGGGAGGTTGTCTCGGACGGTCTGGACTATATCCAGGTCGGTCAAACCGAAGTGCCGTCACGGGCCTACGTGTCGGCATTCGGGTTTAAGGGACCGGACCAGCAAAAACCGGCCGGTGTGCTATCCGGCGGGGAGCGCAACAGGCTCAACCTTGCGTTGACGCTCAAACAGGGCGGCAACCTGATTCTGCTCGACGAACCGACGAACGACCTGGATGTCGAGACTCTGGGTTCGCTGGAGAATGCTCTGCTGAACTTCCCCGGCTGCGCCGTGGTGATTTCGCACGATCGCTGGTTTCTTGACCGCACGTGCACGCACATCCTGGCGTGGGAGGGTGACGACGACAACGAGGCGAAGTGGTTCTGGTTCGAGGGCAACTTCGGCGCCTACGAGGAGAACAAGGTGGAACGGCTCGGTGTCGACGCCGCTCGACCGCATAGGGTCACCCACCGCAAGCTGACGCGCGGCTAATGTTAGCTTCGCCCACGCCCCGTGATGATGCGTCCGGAACGCCGCACCCAGGAGCGGGAAAATTGAATCGAGCGGTACCCGTCGTGAGTTGGGAGCAATCGGCATGACGATCGATCCCGGGGCTAAGCAGGATGTTGAGGCGTGGACCACGTTCACCGCGAGTGCGGACATTCCTGACTGGATCTCGAAGGCCTACATCGACAGCTATCGAGGACCGCGCGACGACTCGTCGGAAGCCACCAAGGCCGCCGAGGCCAGTTGGCTTCCAGCCTCCCTGCTGACGCCCGCCATGCTGGGCGCACATTATCGGCTTGGCCGGCACCGCGCGGCCGGTGAAAGCTGTGTCGCCGTCTATCGGGCGGACGATCCCGCGGGGTTCGGTCCGGCGCTGCAGGTGGTCGCCGAGCACGGCGGCATGCTGATGGATTCCGTTACGGTGCTGCTGCACCGGCTTGGAATCGCCTACGCGGCGATTCTGACCCCGGTGTTCGACGTGCACCGCAGCCCCACGGGAGAGCTGCTGCGCATCGAACCGAAGGCCGAGGGCACGTCGCCGCACCTGGGTGAGGCCTGGATGCACGTAGCGCTCTCGCCCGCCGTCGATCACAAAGGCCTCGCCGAGGTGGAGCGGTTGCTGCCCAAGGTGCTGGCCGACGTCCAGCGGGTGGCCACCGACGCCACAGCGCTGATCGCCACCCTGAGCGAGCTGGCGGGAGAAGTCGAATCCAATGCCGGCGGCCGATTTTCCGCGCCCGACCGACAAGACGTCGGGGAACTGTTGCGTTGGCTGGGTGACGGGAACTTCCTGCTGCTGGGCTACCAACGGTGCCGGGTGGCTGACGGGATGGTCTACGGCGAGGGGTCAAGCGGTATGGGCGTCCTGCGGGGCCGCACCGGTTCGCGTCCCCGGCTGACCGACGACGACAAACTGCTGGTGTTGGCCCAAGCGCGGGTCGGCAGCTACCTGCGTTACGGCGCCTATCCCTATGCCATCGCGGTCCGCGAATACGTCGACGGCAGCGTGGTCGAGCACCGCTTCGTCGGGCTCTTCAGCGTCGCGGCCATGAATGCGGACGTGCTGGAGATCCCGACGATCTCGCGCCGGGTTCGCGAGGCGCTGGCGATGGCCGAAAGCGATCCCAGCCACCCAGGCCAATTGCTGCTCGACGTCATCCAGACCGTCCCGCGACCGGAGCTGTTCACGCTGAGCGCGCAGCGCCTGCTGACCATGGCCAGGGCCGTGGTGGACCTGGGATCGCAACGGCAGGCGTTGTTGTTCCTGCGCGCGGATCGGTTGCAGTACTTTGTGTCGTGCCTGGTCTACATGCCCCGAGATCGCTACACCACCGCCGTGCGCATGCAATTCGAGGACATCCTTGTCCGCGAGTTCGGGGGAACACGACTGGAGTTCACCGCTCGGGTCAGTGAATCACCTTGGGCACTCATGCATTTCATGGTGCGGCTACCCGAAGTGGGTGTGGCAGGAGAAGGGGCGGCCGCCCCGCCGGTGGACGTTTCCGAAGCGAACCGGATCCGGATCCAGGGTCTGCTGACCGAAGCCGCGCGAACCTGGGCCGACCGTTTGATCGGCGCGGCGGCGGCGACTGGCTCCGTCGGACAGGCCGACGCTATGCATTACGCTGCCGCCTTCTCCGAGGCCTACAAACAGGCCGTCACCCCGGCCGATGCCATTGGCGACATTGCGGTCATCACGGAGCTGACCGACGATTCGGTCAAGCTGGTGTTTTCCGAACGCGACGAGCAGGGTGTCGCCCAGTTGACCTGGTTCCTCGGTGGGCGCACCGCTTCGCTGAGCCAGCTGCTGCCGATGCTGCAAAGCATGGGAGTCGTGGTGCTCGAAGAGCGACCGTTCTCCGTCACCCGGCCGGACGGTCTGCCGGTCTGGATCTATCAGTTCAAGATCTCGCCGCATCCCACGATCCCGTTGGCCCCGACGGTTGCCGAGCGGGCCGCGACCGCGCACCGATTCGCCGAGGCGGTGACCGCGATCTGGCACGGCCGGGTCGAAATCGACCGATTCAACGAGCTGGTGATGCGTGCCGGGCTGACTTGGCAGCAGGTCGTGCTGCTCCGTGCCTACGCGAAGTACCTGCGCCAGGCGGGCTTCCCGTACAGCCAGTCCTACATTGAATCGGTGCTCAACGAGCACCCTGCTACCGTTCGGTCTTTGGTCGATCTGTTCGAAGCGCTTTTCGTTCCGGTGCCGTCGGGGTCGGCGAGCAATCGCGATGCCCAAGCGGCCGCTGCCGCTGTCGCCGCGGACATCGACGCGCTGGTGAGCCTGGACACAGACCGGATCCTGCGCGCCTTCGCGTCGTTGGTTCAGGCCACGTTGCGCACCAATTACTTTGTGACACGCCAGGGTTCGGCCCGCTGCCGTGATGTGTTGGCGCTGAAACTCAATGCCCAGTTGATCGACGAACTTCCGCTGCCGCGTCCCCGGTACGAGATTTTTGTGTATTCGCCCCGCGTCGAAGGCGTGCATCTGAGGTTCGGCCCAGTTGCGCGTGGCGGGTTGCGCTGGTCGGACCGCCGTGACGATTTCCGAACCGAGATTCTCGGATTGGTCAAGGCGCAAGCGGTGAAGAACGCCGTCATCGTGCCGGTCGGGGCCAAGGGCGGGTTCGTGGTCAAGCGTCCCCCGCTGCCCACCGGCGACCCCGCCGCCGACCGCGACGCCACCCGCGCCGAAGGGGTCGCCTGCTATCAGCTGTTCATCTCCGGGTTGCTCGATGTCACCGACAACGTCGATCATGCGACCGCAAGCGTCAACCCCCCGCCCGAGGTGGTGCGACGTGACGGCGACGACGCCTACTTGGTAGTGGCCGCCGACAAAGGTACTGCCACCTTTTCCGATATCGCCAACGATGTCGCCAAGTCCTATGGGTTCTGGCTGGGCGACGCGTTCGCCTCGGGCGGATCGGTGGGCTACGACCACAAGGCCATGGGCATCACCGCCCGGGGGGCCTGGGAGGCCGTAAAACGGCATTTCCGAGAGATCGGGATCGACACCCAGACCCAGGATTTCACCGTCGTGGGAATCGGCGACATGAGCGGCGACGTATTCGGCAACGGCATGTTGCTGAGCAAGCACATCCGGCTGATCGCCGCCTTCGACCACCGCCACATCTTCCTCGACCCCAACCCCGATGCCGCGGTGTCGTGGGCCGAACGCCGGCGGATGTTCGAGTTGCCCCGGTCCAGCTGGGGCGACTATGACAGGTCTCTGATCAGCGAGGGCGGCGGGGTGTACAGCCGCGAACAGAAAGCCATCCCGCTCAGCGCGCAGGTCCGCGCCGTCCTCGGCATCGACGGCTCAGTTGACGGGGGGGCCGCCGAGATGGCCCCGCCCAACCTTATTCGGGCGATTCTGCGGGCGCCGGTGGACCTGCTGTTCAACGGCGGCATCGGCACTTACATCAAGGCCGAGTCAGAGTCGGATGCTGATGTCGGCGATCGCGCCAACGATCCGGTGCGAGTCAACGCGAATCAAGTGCGCGCCAAGGTCATTGGCGAAGGTGGCAATCTCGGAGTGACGGCGTTGGGCCGTGTCGAATTCGATCTGTCCGGCGGCCGGATCAACACCGACGCGCTGGACAACTCCGCCGGCGTGGACTGCTCGGACCACGAGGTCAACATCAAGATCCTGATCGACTCGCTGGTGAGCGCCGGCACGGTCAAAGCCGACGAACGCACACAGCTGCTCGAGTCAATGACCGACGAGGTAGCGCAACTGGTGCTCGCCGACAACGAAGATCAGAACGACTTGATGGGCACCAGTCGCGCCAACGCGGCCAGCCTGCTGCCGGTGCACGCAATGCAGATCAAGTATTTGGTGGCTGAGCGCGGGGTCAACCGCGAATTGGAAGCGCTGCCGTCGGAGAAGGAGATTGCCCGGCGCTCCGAGGCCGGCATCGGGCTCACCTCGCCCGAACTCGCCACGCTGATGGCGCACGTCAAGCTGGGGCTCAAAGAGGAGGTGCTAGCCACCGAACTACCGGATCAGGATGTCTTCGCTTCCAGGTTGCCTCGTTATTTCCCGACGGCGCTGCGCGAACGGTTCACCCCGGAGATCCGTTCCCACCAGCTGCGCCGCGAGATCGTCACCACCATGCTGATCAACGATCTGGTGGACACCGCCGGCATCACCTATGCGTTCCGGATCGCCGAAGACGTTGGTGTCACGCCGATCGATGCCGTGCGCACCTATGTCGCCACCGATGCCATCTTCGGTGTCGGTCACATTTGGCGCCGGATCCGTGCGGCGAACCTGCCAATCGCGCTGTCAGACAGGTTGACGCTGGACACCCGTCGGCTGATCGACCGTGCCGGACGCTGGCTGCTCAACTACCGTCCGCAGCCCTTGGCCGTCGGCGCCGAGATCAACCGATTCGCGGCCATGGTCAAGGCACTGACACCGCGCATGTCGGAGTGGTTGCGTGGTGATGACAAGGCCATCGTCGAAAAGACAGCTGCGGAATTCGCATCGCAGGGTGTGCCTGAAGACTTGGCCTACCGTGTCTCGACCGGCCTGTACCGGTACAGCCTGCTCGACATCATCGACATCGCCGACATCGCCGACATCGACGCCGCCGAGGTCGCTGACACCTATTTCGCCCTGATGGACCGGCTGGGCACCGATGGCCTGCTGACCGCGGTATCCCAGCTGCCCCGACACGACCGCTGGCATTCGTTGGCGCGCTTGGCGATTCGCGACGATATTTACGGTGCGCTACGGTCGTTGTGTTTCGACGTGCTGGCCGTGGGGGAACCCGGCGAGAGTAGCGAGCAAAAGATCGCCGAGTGGGAACACCTCAGCGCCTCCCGGGTGGCGCGGGCACGTCGGACACTCGACGACATCCGTGCCAGCGGCCAGAAGGATCTGGCGACGTTGTCGGTCGCCGCGCGGCAGATCCGCCGCATGACACGGACAAGCGGGCGAGGAATCTCGGGGTGAGCGTCGGGTTCGTCACGCCGGTGGGGGTGCGCTGGTCTGACATCGACATGTATCAGCACGTCAACCACGCCACCATGGTCACGATTCTCGAAGAGGCACGGGTCCCGTTTCTTAAGGATGCTTTCGGAGCCGACATCACGTCCACCGGGCTGCTGATCGCCGATGTCCGGGTGACCTACAAGGGTCAACTGCGGTTGTCCGACTCGCCGCTACAGGTGACGATCTGGACCAAGCGGCTGCGGGCGGTCGACTTCACGCTCGGGTACGAGGTGCGGTCGGTCAACGCGGAGCCAGACTCGAGGCCTGCGGTCATCGCCGAGTCGCAGCTGGCCGCGTTCCATATCGAGGAACAGCGGTTGGTTCGACTATCGCCACACCATCGCGAGTACCTGCAACGGTGGTTTCGGGGATAGGCGGGGTGGTTGAGCGTGGGTTGTGGCTCCCTGACCCGGCTCACCGCGCGGATCTGGCCACGTTCGTGGATCACGCGCTTCGGCTCGACGATGCCGCCGTTATCCGTATTCGCGCGCGGTCTACCGGATTGCTATCGGCTTGGGTAGCAACGGGCTTCGACGTGCTGGCCAGTCGGGTGGTGGCCGGCAAGGTGCGACCCGACGATCTGTCGGTGGCCGCACGGTCACTCGCGCACGGTCTGGCCACAACGGATGCCTCGGGCTATGTCGATCCCGGTTACTCGATGGACTCCGCGTGGCGGGGTGGGTTGCCGCCGGAGTCCGGCTTCACCTATCTCGACGACGTACCGGCCCGGGTGATGTTGGACCTGGCGCACCGTGGCGCGCGGCTGGCCAAGGAGCACGGGAGTTCGGCTGGTCCGCCGGTATCGCTGCTCGATCAGGAGGTCATCCAGGTCAGCTCGGCCGATGTCGTCGTTGGGCTACCCATGCGCTGTGTGTTCGCTTTGACCGCAATGGGTTTCCTTCCCCAGTCCGCAGAAACGATCAGCGCCGACGAGCTGATCCGGGTCCGGATATCGCCGGCGTGGTTGCGTCTGGACGCCCGCTTCGGCTCGGTTTATCGGCATCGCGGCCACGCGGCGCTGGTGCTGCGCTGATGGGCGAGGATGGTTCATTTCCGGATCGCCGTCACACGCAAAGCGGATCCACGGCTCTGGTGTCCCTTTCCAGCGCCAGCCGCAGGGGAGTTACCACGGAATCGGGAGCTCCAGCGAGATAGTTCACTGCAAGCTCTTGTAGAGCGTTGGCGAGCGAGCGGACGGCATCGCGCAACTCGGCAGGAGTCGCTGGCTCGGCGGTGAGACGCCTCAGCAGGTAGTCGCCGCCGCTATACAGCGCCAGGCGGGCGTTGGCTGCCACCGCCAAATCGCCGGTCGGGTCTCCGGGTACCGGGTTGGCCTGATTGGTATTCAGCACGGCCGCCTGGCGCACGATCCGGTGTGCGGCGCAGACGTTTTCTTTCGCGTCGGAAATCTGTTGGCTGGTGAACGTCGGCGCGGATGGGGCCGGTGATGGCTTGTCGTGCGGTTGCCGATGAAACCATCCGACGATGCCCACGCCTAATGAGACGACCGCAAGGGCTAGGGCCGCCACTAGAGACCACCGCCCGGGCGATCGAGGAGTCGTCGAGGGCGCTGGCCGCGACGATCCGTCCCAACCTGGTGGCGGGACACCCCAGGGGGGCCGCTGCTCGGGATAGGGCTCGGCGAACGGAGTATCCGACATCGGCCGATGGTATCGCTGACTGGCGGTCGCGGTGGTGCGCCAGCCGACCACACCGCTAGCGGCAGCGCTCGGCCAGGGCATGAGCAGTTCGCTGGCTACGCTGCTCGAGGTGGGTGCCACGGTTACCCGGTGCGAGGTAAGGCCTGGCCAGTTCGCGGGTAAAGGCACGGGTCTCGTCTAGCTGGGCGAGCTGGATGAGCCGCATCAATCGATGTTGGTGCTAGCTTTGCGGCCTGTCCGGCGAGTGCGTCGAGGTGGTGATTGGGTTCGGTGGCGGTAAGAATCGCGGCGTCGCTCGCGTTCGAGGCACGCAACACCACTGCGGCGCGCCGGCTGGGTATGCGGATTTGGCTGACCTCGCTATCGACGAAGGTGATGACTTCCCCGGGTAGCCGCACGGCGATCCGCATCATCATACCTAGACGGTGCCCGCCTAGGATGCGTATGCGCTTATATGTCGGGCAGGCATAGCTCGGAATGCCGCTACACCAGCCAGGCCGCGGCATTGGGTGGCAACGTGGCGTCGGTCAACGGTGCGCTGGCCAGGATGGGTTCACCTGCCGGCAGCGCCAGCGGACGCTCAGCGGCGTTGAGCGCGCACACCAAACCCCCGCCGTGACGCCGGAATATCAGCGCATCGTCGGGTGCGGCCAGCCAGTCGACGTCGCCGTCGAATTCATTTCGTTCCCTACGTAATCTGAGTGCAAGTCGAAAAAACGACAAGGTCGAGCCGGCATCAGCGCGTTGTTTTTCGGCGGTCAGCGCCGCCCATTCCGGCGGCATCGGCAACCAGGTGTCTGGACACGTCGAGAACCCGAACGGGGGAATGTTGCCCGACCAGGGAATCGGCACCCGGCAGCCATCGCGACCGCGTTCGGTGCGTCCCGAGCGTTCCCACGTCGGATCCTGCAGCACCTCGTCGGGCAGGTCCACGTCGGGCAAACCCAGCTCCTGGCCGTTGTAGAGGAAGACCACGCCCGGCAGGGCGAGCATCACCACCGCCATCGCCTTGGCCCGGCGCAGCCCGATCTCGCCGCCGCCGTAGCGGCTAACCTCCCGTCCCACATCGTGATTGGCCAGCGTCCAGGTCGGGGTCGCGTTCTGCAGCGCCGCGGCGGCCAGGGAGTTCGCCACCGCGTCGCGGATCTCGGCGGCGTCGAACTCGGTTCGCGCCAGCCGGAAATTGAAGCCGAGATGCAGTTCGTCGGGCCGCAGATACTCCGCCCAGCGGGCGTTGTCGTGTACCCACACCTCGCCGACGGTTACCGCTCCGGGGTACTCGTCGATCACCGTGCGGATGTCGCGGTGAATCGCGTGCACATTCGGGTGGTTGAAGCGCGGGTCGTCATCGCGGTGGTGCAGCACCTCGATGCCCAGGTCCGGTGAGTCCGGCAGGCCCGGGGGCTTGGCCATGCCGTGCGCCACGTCGATGCGGAAGCCATCCACGCCGCGGTCCAGCCAGAAGCGCAGTGTTTTCTCGAAGTCGTCAAGGATTTCCGGGTTGTCCCAGTTCAGGTCCGGCTGTTCGGTGTCGAAAAGGTGCAGGTACCACTGGCCCGGGTTGCCGTCCGGTTCGCGCACTCGGGTCCAGGCCGGCCCGCCGAACACCGACTCCCAGTTGTTCGACGGCAGCGACCCGTCGGGGCCCCGCCCGTCGCGAAAGAAATAGCGATCCCGCGCCGGGCTACCCGGGAGGTCAGCCAGCGCGGCCTGAAACCATGGGTGCGCCGAACTGGTGTGGTTGGGCACCACGTCCATGGTGACTTTGATGCCCTGCCGGTGTGCCGCAGCGACCAACCGTTCGAACGCCGGCATCCCGCCGAAGAGTGGGTCGATGTCGCGGGGATCGGCGACGTCGTATCCGTGGTCTGCCATCGGCGAGACGGTGACCGGGTTGATCCAGATCGCGTCGACACCGAGCTGTTGCAGGTGGTCAAGCCGGCTCGCCAACCCGTCCAGGTCGCCCACCCCGTCGCCGTTGCTGTCGGCGAACGATCGGGGATAGACCTGGTAGAACACGGCTCGCGACCACCACGGCTCGCCCATCGGATCTGGCTCCGGTCGACGAGCGCTGGCGCGAGGAGAGCCGGGGCCCATTGGATCCGGTCGCTGGTGTTGGTCCATCAAAACGGGGAGTTGACCAGCGAGTGAGCGGCCATCTCCAGATAATCCAGCAACTCTCGACGGTGCTCGTCATCGAGCGTTTCTGAGTCGATGGAGGCCACAGCCGTATGCATGCACCGCAGCCAGGCGTCGCGTTCGATGAGCGAGATCCGAAACGGGGCATGCCGCATCCGCAATCGGGGGTGGCCGCGCTGCTCCGAGTAGGTTCGTGGGCCGCCCCAGTACTGCTCGAGGAACATCCGCAATCGTTCCTCGGCGCCGGCTAAGTCGTCTTCGGGGTACACCCGCCGCAGTACTTCGTCCTCGGCGACCTGCGCATAGAAACGCGACACGATCGCGTCGAAGGTTTTGGCGCCGCCGACCGCGTCGTAGAAAGACTTCGGCATCTGATCCATCCCCTCCATTGTGGTCTATTTGTCGTGGCCGACCAGCCAGCCCCCGGTTTGTTCACCGGAGCGACACGGTGTGGACGTGGCATTTGGCGTGCGATTAGCCGCGAATCATGGTGGACTGTTCGGCGGAGGACCTATGGCGCACGGCAAGAAGCGCCGCGGCCACCGCAGTTCCGGTGTCGCGGCAGGCGTAACCGGGCCCGCTTCATGCCTGCACAGTGTCCACTCCCACCGACTCGCGTCAGGCGTCGAGACCCATCCACCGAACCGTCACGAGAGCGCATCGATCTGGAACCGCCGGCGGGTGCTGCTCCTGAACTCCACCTACGAGCCGCTTACCGCGTTGTCGATGCGGCGGGCGATTGTCATGGTGATCTGTGGCAAGGCCGACGTGGTGCACGAAGACCCGTCCGGGCCGGTCATCCACTCGGCGACCAGATCGATCCTGGTCCCGTCGGTGATCCAGTTGCGCTCCTATGTCCGGGTTCCCTACCGTGCCCGGGTTCCGATGACCCGGGCCGCGCTCATGCATCGGGACCGGTTCTGTTGTGCCTACTGCGGCGGCAAGGCCGACACCGTCGACCACGTGGTACCCCGCAGCCGGGGCGGTGCCCACTCCTGGGAGAACTGCGTTGCGTGCTGCTCGCCGTGTAACCACCGCAAGGGTGACAGGCTGTTGACCGAGCTTGGCTGGGCACTCCGCCGGGCGCCGCTGCCGCCCACGGGACCGCACTGGCGACTGCTGTCGGCGGTCAAGGAGCTGGACCCGTCCTGGGCGCGATACCTCGGTGAGGGTGCGGCCTGAAAACCCGGTGGGATACGGTTTGCGTCGTGAGTGCTATGGAGATCCACCTCTTCTTTGTCGGTATCCCGTTGTTGCTGGTGGTTGTGCTGTCTGTGCTGATCTGGTCGCGCAAGGGACCTCACCCGGCAACCTACAAACTGTCGGAGCCTTGGACACACCCGCCCATCCTGTGGGCCGCCACCGACGAGGTCGTTGGCAGCGCGCACGGCGGACACGGGCATGACGCATCGGAGTTCACGGTTGGAGGTGGGGCCAGTGGCACGTGGTGACGTTGCGACGATTGAGCACGCCGAGCTGCCGCCGGGTTGGGTGCTGACCACCAGCGGACGGATCTCGGGGGTCACCGAGCCCGGGGAACTGTCCGTGCACTACCCGTTCCCCATCGCAGATCTCGTCGCCCTGGACGACGCGCTGACCTACAGCTCGCGGGCGTGTCAGGTGAGGTTCGCCATCTACCTCGGCGACTTGGGTCGTGACACCGCCGCGCGGGCCCGCGAGATCTTGGGCAAGGTGCCCACGCCGGACAATGCTGTGCTGCTCGCGGTCTCGCCCAACCAGTGCGCCATCGAAGTGGTCTATGGCTCGCAAGTCCGCGGCCGCGGTGCCGAGTCGGCAGCTCCGCTCGGGGTTGCCGCCGCTTCCTCAGCGTTCGAGCAGGGTGAGCTGGTAGATGGGCTGATCAGCGCGATCCGCGTGCTCAGCGCGGGGATCGCGCCGGGCTGACCCGGCGAGCACGCCCGAATGTACGCCCGATGCGGCGTGTCGTTGTACAGACACGCGCCCTCGCGGTGAGGGCTAGCCGTCAGCGTCGAAGTTGCGGGCCCGCAACGATCGCTGCACCGCGGCCTGGCCCTCGAGCACCAGCCGGCGCAATGCGGGCGGAACCTCGGGGTCGCTGAGGAACTCCTCGGCGGCGGTGATGCCCTGCTCGCTGATGTCCCAGTGCGGATACAGGCCAATCACCACCGATTGCGCGACTTCGCTGGATCGCCGTGCCCATACTCCGGGGATCGCCTGAAAGTAGCGTCGCGCGAACGGCTTGAGCAGCTCGCCTTGTCCGGGTGCGGCAATGCCGGCGATCATCGCGCGGCCAGTGGCGTTGGCCAGGGTGTCGTCCTCGACCACCGTGGTGAATGCCTCGTCCTTGACGACGAACTGTGGCCGCGCCGCGCGGGCCTGGGCGGCATGCCGCTTTCCGGCGGCAGTCGGGTCGCGCTGCACCTCGGCGTCGATTCTCGGTGTCTCCGGCCCGTCGGCGTCGATGGCGCCCGCGGTGGCCAGCGCGGTTACGATCCGCCAGCGCAGGTCGGTGTCGACGGCTAAGCCTGCCAATCCACATGCGGCGGGCTCACCCTCGAGCAACGCCCCTAGGGTCTGCACATGCCGGGGGGACAACACCGACGAACACAGCGAGTTGATATAGGCCAGCTGATGATCCGACCCAGGCTCGGCTTCGCGCGCCAACTCCAGCAGCCGGTCGGCGAACTGCGGCCATCCCCGCTCCCGGGCCCAGCCGGGCTCGGCATAGCAACCCAACGCTGTCTGCGCCTGTAGCAGCAGCCGCTGCGCGACCCCGACCTCCGTTTCTGCGTGCACGCCGCCGGACACCAGTGACACGAAGTCGCGGGCACGCAGTTCGGCTTCACGGGTCATTTCCCAGGCGGCCGACCACACCAGCGTGCGCGGCAGCGGCTCGGCGATGTCGGCGATGCGGTCTAGCGCGGTCTGTAGCGACCGCTCGTCCAGCCGCAGCGAACAGTAGGTCAGGTCGTCGTCGTTGACCAGAATCAGTTTCCCGCGCGAAACGCCAACCAGCGCAGGGACGTTCGTGATCGGACCGGAGACATCGAGTTCCTCGCGGTGCACCCGGACCAGCTTGCCGGAACTCTTGGAACCATCATCGTCGTAGATGCCCACCGCCAACCGATGCACCCTGGTCTCACCTGCGCCGGGTGCCGCACCGCTCTGTGTCACCGCGAACCGGGTGAACCTGCCCTCGGCATCAACCTCGAAATCTGGTCGCAGGGTGTTGAGCCCGGTCGTCTTCAGCCACTGCTCGCCCCAATTCGACAGGTCGCGGCCCGAGGCCTTTTCCAACGCGGCCAGCAGATCGTCAAAGCTGGCATTGCCAAAAGCGTGCGTGCGGAAGTAGTCACGCAGGCCGGCCAGAAAGCGCTCCAGCCCGACGTAGGCAACGAGCTGTTTGAGCACCGAGGCGCCCTTGGCGTAGGTGATCCCGTCGAAGTTCACCTCGACAGCGGCCAGGTCGGGGATGTCGGCGGCGATCGGGTGCGTCGACGGCAGCTGGTCTTGGCGATACGCCCAAGACTTCTCCACGGTCGCAAACGTCGTCCAAGCCTCGGTGAATTCGGTGGCCTCGCTTTGGCACAGCACCGAGGCGAAGGTGGCGAAGGACTCGTTCAGCCACAGATCGTCCCACCAGGTCATGGTGACCAGGTCGCCGAACCACATGTGGGCCATCTCGTGCAGCACGGTCTCCGCGCGCCGCTCATAGGATGCCCGGGTGACCTTGCTGCGGAAGACGTAGTCCTCCAAGAAGGTCACCGCGCCGGCGTTTTCCATTGCGCCGGCGTTGAATTCGGGGACGAAGAGCTGGTCGTACTTGCCGAACGCGTATGGCAGGCCAAAGTGCTTGTGGTAGAAGCCGAATCCCTGCTTGGTTTGGGTGAACAGCCGCTCGGCGTCCATGTATTCGGCAAGCGAGGCCCGGCAATAGATGCCGAGTGGGATTTCCCCGTGGTCGTCGATGTAAGTGTCCGTCCAGGCCGCGTATGGTCCGGCGATCAAGGCCACCAGATAGGTGCTCATCCGCGGGGTAGTGGCGAAGGTGTGTACGCCGTTTGCCGCGGCCAGCGGCGCGCCGTTGGAGATCACCTTCCAGTGCGCGGGCGCGGTCACCCGCACGTCAAACGTGGCCTTGAGGTCGGGTTGGTCGAAGCAGGCGAACATGCGCTTGGCGTCGGCGGTTTCGAATTGCGAGTACAGGTAGGTCTCGCCGTCCACCGGATCGACAAACCGATGCAGGCCCTCGCCGGTATTGGAGTAGTGGCAGTCGGCGTCGACGACGACGACGTTGCGCTGGGCCAGTCCGCGCAACGGGATCCCGGCCGCCTCGTCATATCCCGAGACGTCCAGGTCTTGGTCGTTGAGGCTGGCGCGGCGCACGGTGTGGGCGGAGATGTCGATGACCGTGTCGGCGCCGGGGAGTGCGTCGAACACCACGGTGGTGGTCGACCGGAAGGTGCGTTCGCCGGGAGCGCCGTTACCGTCGGTCACATCGAGAATGATCTGGTAGCTGTCCACGGTTATCAGGGCGGCGCGTTCGACGGCTTGGTCCCGCGTGAGGTTTGGAAGGGCCACGGCGTCCAACTTAACCGGGTCGGCGGGAACAGGTGCGGGGCGGCCGTGGTTGTGCTGGGCGGTGTACTCACCGCTGCTGACTCCAACGAGAGGACCGCGCCATGCTCGAGAAGGCCCCCCAGAAGTCTGTCGCCGATTTCTGGTTCGATCCGCTGTGCCCGTGGTGCTGGATCACGTCGCGCTGGATCCTCGAGGTGGCAAAGGTCCGCGACATCGAGGTGAACTTCCACGTCATGAGCCTGGCAATACTCAACGAAAACCGTGACGACCTGCCCGAGCAATACCGCGAAGGCATGGCGAGGGCATGGGGACCGGTACGGGTGGCGATCGCCGCCGAGCAGGCCCATGGGGCGAAAGTCCTGGACCCGCTGTACACCGCGATGGGCAACCGGATTCACAACCAGGGCAACCACGAACTCGACGAGGTCATCACCCAGTCGCTGGCGGACGCCGGTCTGCCCGCGGAGTTGGCCAAGGCCGCTACCAGCGACGCTTACGACAACGCCCTGCGCAAAAGCCACCACGCCGGGATGGACGCGGTGGGCGAGGACGTCGGTACGCCGACGATCCATGTCAATGGTGTGGCGTTCTTCGGGCCGGTGCTCTCGAAGATTCCGCGCGGCGAGGAAGCCGGCAAGCTCTGGGATGCCTCGGTTACCTTCGCGTCCTACCCGCACTTTTTTGAGCTCAAGCGGACCCGCACCGAGCCTCCTCAGTTCGACTGAGCCGACTGTGAATTCCGCTACAGGACACGCCGGTTTCCGGTCGCCGAATTCACTCTCGGCGGGCGCCCGCGACGGCGCCGGGCACCGTCTGCGGCATGATGTCCGGCATGCGCATCTACCTGGGGTCTGACCACGCCGGATATGAGCTCAAGCAGCGGATCATCGAGCACCTGAAGCAAACCGGCCACGAGCCGATCGACTGCGGCGCGTTGCGCTACGACGCCGACGACGACTACCCGGCATTCTGCATTGCCGCTGCGACGCGCACTGTCGCCGATCCGGGCAGCCTGGGCATCGTGCTGGGCGGATCGGGTAACGGGGAGCAGATCGCCGCCAACAAGGTGCCCGGCGCTCGCTGCGCGCTGGCCTGGAGTGTGCAGACCGCAGCGCTGGCTCGCGAGCACAACAACGCCCAATTGATCGGCATCGGCGGACGCATGCACACGGTGGCCGAGGCACTGGCGATAGTCGACGCCTTCGTCACCACGCCGTGGTCGAAAGCGCAACGCCACCAACGGCGTATCGACATTCTCTCCGAGTACGAACGGACCCACGAAGCGCCGCCGGTGCCCGGCGCTCCGGCCTGACTCCCGTGCCTGAGGGGCATACGCTGCATCGGCTGGCTCGGCTGCACCAGCGCCGGTTCGCCGGTGCGCCGGTCTCGGTGTCCAGCCCCCAGGGCCGCTTCGCCGATTCGGCTTCCGCACTCAACGGTCGGGTGTTGCGGCGGGCCAGTGCCTGGGGCAAACACCTGTTCCATCACTACGTCGGCGGCCCCGTGGTGCACGTGCATCTCGGGCTCTACGGCACCTTCACCGAATGGGCACGCCCCCCAGATGGGTTGCTGCCCGAACCCGCGGGGCAGGTGCGGATGCGGATGGTCGGCGCAGAATTCGGCACCGACTTGCGCGGCCCGACGGTGTGTGAGTCGATCGACGACGGCGAGGTTGCGGACGTGGTTGCCAGGCTGGGACCCGACCCGTTGCGCAGCGACGCCAACCCGTCGTTGGCGTGGTCTCGGATCACCAAGTCTCGCAGGCCCATTGGCGCGCTCTTGATAGACCAAACGGTGATCGCCGGTGTTGGCAACGTCTACCGTAGTGAGTTGCTTTTTCGGCACCGGATCGACCCATACCGGCACGGCCGCGGGATCGGCGAGCCGGAATTCGACGCGGCATGGTACGACCTGGTGTCGCTGATGAAGGTGGGCCTGCGCCGCGGCAAGATCATCGTGGTGCGCCCCGAACATGACCATGGTCTGCCGTCATATCTGCCCGACCGGCCCCGCACCTACGTGTACCGCCGAGCCGGGCAACCGTGTCGGGTGTGTGGGGAAGTGATTCGCACGGCACTGCTCGAGGGCCGCAATGTCTTCTGGTGCCCGGCCTGTCAGACGTGACCGGTCGGCGGCCAGCCGCCTAAGCGGGGTTTACCCCGAGCGCGGCGTAGACCTCGTTGGACAGGACGACGCTGCGCGGGTCGGCATTGGCCTTGGTGGCGTCGAAGCGGTTCATCACGTAGGCGTAGCCGATCCGGTGCTCGAGGTCGACGAACCCGAACGAGCCGCCGAGGCCACCGTGGCCGAAAATCCGCGGGTTGGGTCCGTTGACGCCACGCTGGTTGAGCATGTAGCCCAGACCCCAGCCATGGTCGGCGACCCTCGGGCCGAGCACCAGGTCGGTGTCGAAGCCGCCCTGGGAGACCCGGACCAGCTCCATGTGCTCGCGGCTGAGCAGCTTTTCCTGGGCAAGCGCGTTGTAGAACGTCGCCAGCCCCAGCGCGGACACCTGTCCGTTGGTGCCGGGGAACTCGAGCTGGCGCCAGAGCTGCAGGTCGTTGGAGCCGAGTTCGTCGTCGGGGGCAAATCCCATCGACACCGACAACGCCGCCTTGGGATGTTCGTTCAGGCTGGTGGGGTAGCCCGGCGCTTGGACGTCGGACAGTAATTGGCGGATGTGCGGCTTGTCGACGCGGTCGGCGCAACGGTGCTGTTCGGCCGGATGTAAGCCGATGTGGACGTCCGCACCCAGCGGCTCAGCGATCTCGGTGCGCAGATACTGGCCGACCGTGCGCCCGGTGACGCGGCGGAACACCTCGCCGAGGATGAAACCGAAGGTCGTCATGTGGTAGCCCTGCGCGGTGCCCGGTTCCCACCACGGTTCGGCGGCGGCCAGTTGCTCGCAGACGAAGTCCCAGTCGGCGACCTGCTCCCATGCCAGCCGTTCGCGCGGCCCGATCGCGCCGGAGCGGTGGCTCATCACCATCGCCAGGGTGATGGCTTCTTTGCCCGCCTGTCCGAATTCCGGCCAGTAGCGGGCCACCGGCGCGTAAAGGTCAAGCTCACCACGGTCGGCGAGCTGATGTACGCATGTCGCCGTTAACGCCTTGGTACCGGACAGCACCGTGGACAGCGTGTCTTGACACCAGGGCCGGGTTCCCGCGGCGTCGGCGGAGCCGCCCCAGAGGTTGACGACAAGATTCCCGTCGACCCACACCGCGACCGCCGCGCCAACCTCGTTGCGCAGCACAAAGTTGCGCTCGAACGCGTCGCGTACCTTGACGAACTCCGACGCGCATGAGCCCTGGATATCAGGCTGATTCATGGGTCGCTCATGGCGCCTTTCTGTCGAACAAACGCACGACCTGAGCGGGCGACGGGAATCGAACCCGCGTCGCTAGTTTGGAAGACTAGGGCTCTACCATTGAGCTACGCCCGCATGTATTTAGTCGAGCGCGACTGTACGTGGCGAATGACGTCAAATCTAATCGGAGTCGTTTTGAGACCTTCCCGTGAGGTCTCAAGAGGTCATTGCGGTGCCGGTGTCGCCGGGCCGTAGGATCGCGAGGTCAGCGCGGGGTGTAGCGCAGCTTGGTAGCGCATCCGCTTTGGGAGCGGAAGGCCGCAGGTTCAAATCCTGTCACCCCGACCAGCCGACCGCCGTTATCGACTACCAAGGAGCACACCCGTGAAGAGCACCGTCGAGCAGTTGAGCCCCACCCGGGTTCGTATCAACGTGGAGGTGCCATTCGCCGAGCTTGAGCCGGATTTCCAGCGGGCCTACAAAGAGCTGGCCAAACAGGTGCGGCTGCCCGGCTTCCGGCCCGGGAAGGCGCCGGCCAAACTACTCGAAGCCCGCATCGGCCGGGAGGCCATGCTGGATCAAATCGTCAACGATGCGCTGCCCAGCCGGTACGGACAGGCGGTGGCCGAGTCGGATGTCCAACCGCTCGGCCGGCCCAACATCGAGGTGACCAAGAAGGAGTACGGCCAGGACCTGCAATTCACCGCCGAGGTCGACATCCGCCCGAAGATCAGTCTCCCGGACCTGAGCGCGCTGACGGTCTCGGTGGATCCGATCGAAATCGGTGAGGACGACGTCGACGCCGAACTGCAGTCGTTACGTACCCGGTTCGGCACCCTGACCGCGGTGGACCGGCCGGTGGCCGTCGGCGACGTCGTCTCGATCGACTTGTCTGCCACGGTCGACGGAGAGGACATACCGAACGCAGCCGCTGAGGGACTCTCCCACGAGGTCGGCTCCGGCCGGCTCATCGCAGGTCTCGACGACGCGGTTGTTGGTCTGTCCGCCGACGAGTCCCGGGTCTTCACCGCCAAGCTGGCAGCCGGCGAGCACGCCGGGCAGGAAGCTCAGGTTACCGTCACGGTCAGGTCGGTTAAGGAGCGCGAACTACCAGAGCCCGACGACGAATTCGCGCAGTTAGCCAGCGAGTTCGACAGCATCGACGAATTGCGGGCCAGCCTCAGCGACCAGGTGCGCCAGGCCAAGCGCGCCCAGCAGGCCGAGCAGATTCGAAACGCCACCATCGATGCGCTACTCGAACAGGTCGACGTGCCGTTGCCGGAGTCGTATGTGCAGGCCCAATTCGACAGCGTGCTGCACAGCGCGCTCAGCGGTCTTAATCACGACGAAGCCCGGTTCAATGAGTTGCTCGTCGAGCAAGGCTCGTCACGCGCGGCGTTCGATGCCGAGGCGCGCACCGCCTCAGAAAAGGACGTCAAGAGGCAGCTGTTGCTAGACGCCCTGGCCGATGAGCTGCAGGTCCAAGTTGGCCAGGATGATCTGACCGAACGACTGGTGACGACGTCTCGGCAATACGGCATCGAGCCGCAGCAGCTGTTCGGCTACCTCCAAGAGCGCAACCAGCTGCCGACCATGTTCGCTGACGTGCGGCGCGAGCTGGCGATCAGGGCCGCAGTGGAGGCGGCGACGGTCACCGACAGTGACGGAAACACGATCGATACCAGTGAGTTCTTCGGCAAGCGTGTGTCGGCCGGTGAGGCTGAGGAGGCCGAACCGGCAGACGAGGGTGCCGCGCGGGCGGCGTCCGACGAAGCGACAACGTGACCGTATGACGCTGTAAGCGAACGCGCCGGTTTCAGGGGGTGCGTGACCGCGAAACAGCCAGCCTGGTTGGTTAGTGTCGGAGCATAGAAGAACTCGAGGAAAGCAGGTGCCCCACTGTGAGCCAAGTGACTGACATGCGTTCGAACTCGCAGGGTCTTAGCCTCACGGATTCGGTCTACGAGCGCTTGCTCTCCGAGCGCATCATCTTCCTGGGCTCGGAGGTGAACGACGAGATCGCCAACCGGTTATGCGCTCAGATTCTGCTGCTGGCCGCCGAAGACGCCAGCAAGGACATCAGCCTCTACATCAATTCGCCGGGTGGATCGATCAGCGCCGGCATGGCGATCTACGACACCATGGTGCTGGCGCCCTGTGACATCGCCACCTACGCGATGGGCATGGCCGCCTCGATGGGCGAGTTCCTGCTGGCGGCAGGTACCAAGGGCAAGCGCTACGCGCTGCCGCATGCTCGCATCCTGATGCACCAGCCGTTGGGCGGGGTGACCGGCAGCGCGGCCGATATCGCCATCCAGGCCGAGCAGTTCGCCGTGATCAAGAAAGAAATGTTCCGGCTCAACGCCGAATTCACCGGCCAGCCGATCGAGCGCATTGAGGCGGATTCCGATCGCGACCGCTGGTTCACCGCCGCCGAAGCCCTGGAATACGGTTTCGTCGATCACATCATCACCCGCGCCCACGTCAATGGAGAAGCACAGTGAATTCCCAAAATTCTCAGAGCCAGCCCCAGGCGCGCTACATCCTGCCGTCGTTCATCGAGCACTCCAGCTTCGGGGTCAAGGAGTCCAATCCATACAACAAGCTGTTCGAGGAACGCATCATCTTCCTCGGCGTCCAGGTCGACGACGCGTCGGCGAACGACATCATGGCACAGTTGCTGGTGTTGGAGTCGTTGGATCCCGACCGCGATATCACCATGTACATCAACTCGCCGGGCGGTGGGTTCACCTCGCTGATGGCGATCTACGACACCATGCAATACGTGCGGGCCGATATCCAGACGGTGTGTCTGGGCCAGGCCGCCTCGGCGGCTGCGGTGCTGCTGGCCGCCGGAACACCGGGCAAGCGCATGGCGCTGCCGAATGCGCGGGTGTTGATCCATCAGCCGTCGTTGTCGGGCGTGATCCAGGGACAGTTCTCCGATCTGGAGATCCAGGCCGCCGAGATCGAGCGGATGCGCACCCTGATGGAAACCACGCTGGCCCGCCACACCGGCAAGGACGCCGGAGTGATCCGCAAAGACACTGACCGGGACAAGATCTTGACCGCGGAAGAGGCTAAGGACTACGGCATCATCGACACGGTGCTCGAGTACCGGAAGCTCTCCGCGCAAACCGCCTGAGCCATGGGCGGGTGGTGCGGCCGTGGCGTGGCTTGGTGGTCGCCACCCGACATGCGCCGAGATCCACGCCAGAGCGGAAAATCACCATAAGGCGTGATGCTAACGTCGATCTCGGCGCAGGGACTGTGGGGGCGCACCGAGCGAGACCACTTAGCTGGCGGGGGTCCGGGGGAAGCGCGTCCAACCAAGGACGAACGCGCCGGTCAGCAATACGGCGGCGCCGCCCAACGCGAGCTTGATTCCGCTCACGAAGACCGCGTCGGCGGCCAGTACGATCTCATCCTCCTGCGCCGCAGTTATCCGGTGTCCTGGCCCGATAAATGCCGCGTGGGCATGCGGATTCGCGCTGTCCACGATGACGTCGACAACGATCGCGCGAGCGATGGGATCGGGAATTTCGTCGGCCATGGTGTTCGGCAGCGCGGCACCCAACCAGGCCGCGACAATGGTGCCCAGGAAGGCGACGCCGAAAATGCCGCCCAGCGACCGCTGCAGATTGAGCATCCCGGCGGCCATGCCGGCACGGCCATCATCGACCTTGGTCATTCCAAGATGCAACAGCGGTGTGGCGCAGCCGCCGGCTCCCGCGCCAAAGATCGTCAGGCCAACAAGGGCCACTGGATGCGCGTGGTCCATCGAGATCGCGAAAATCGCCAACCCGATGAACATGGCCGCCAGGCACGTCAGCACCGGGAGCTGAGGACCCCATTTGTTGACCGCCCTACCCGCCAGCAGACTCGCCACCCCGAATCCCGCGGGGACCGGCAACATCATCAAACCCGCGTGCAGCGGCGATAGGTCGCGCACATTTTGGAAGTGCTGGGTGATCACCATCAGAGTCCCGAAAAAGCAGGACATCACCACGAAGTAGACGATCAGCACCGATCGGTACAACGGCTCGGCGAACAGTTTGAGATCGACCAACGGGAAAGCGGCGCGGTGTTCGTGTCGAACAAACAGCCACAGCAGTACCCCAGCCGCTAACAGCAACGCCGCCACGAACCCGGCGGACTGCCGGTCGAACCGGGGAGCCTCGATGATGGTGTATGCGATCAGGGCGACGGCCGGGATAAGCGTCAGCTGTCCCACCCAGTCGAGTTGAGTGGGCTCGGGATCCTGTGACTCGTCGACACCGACTAGCGTCAGCAGCCACACGATGGCACCGAGCGGAACGTTCACCAGGAACACGCTGCGCCAACCGAGGCCGTCGACCATGAGCCCGCCCAGCGCGGGGGCAGATGCCGCACCGACCATGCCTATGGCCATCCAGTTGGATATCGCCCGTGCTTTCATTCGGGGATTGGGAAAGGAGTGGCTTAGCAAGGCCAGCGAGAGCACTGAGATGAACGCCGCTCCTAAACCTTGGATCACTCGTGCGACCGTGAAAACTGCCAGGCTGACCGGTAGCACACAGACAATAGAGCTCACGACGAAGAGCGTGACCCCGAACACAAAACTGCGCCTGCGACCGTAGCGATCGCCCAGCAGGGCGCAACTCATCAGCACGGCCGCCATGCCCAGGCTGTACCCGGCGACCGCCCACTGCAGACCTTGTTCGCCCGTGTGAAACACCTTTTGGATGCTGGGCAATGCGACATTGACGATGTTGACGTCCACGAACACCATGAAGATGCCCAGCCCCGTTGCCAACACGGTCAGCCGCTGGCGCGGTGTCAT
Organism: Mycobacterium canetti CIPT 140010059; assembly: GCF_000253375.1. Classification (NCBI taxonomy): domain Bacteria; kingdom Bacillati; phylum Actinomycetota; class Actinomycetes; order Mycobacteriales; family Mycobacteriaceae; genus Mycobacterium; species Mycobacterium canetti. The sequence goes on along the minus strand of NC_015848.1, from coordinate 2,824,085 downwards.
TGCAGTGTGGGAATCGCCCTCCACGGTGTCGGGTGCCGCAGTCACATCTGACTTCTCCGGTTGGTTGCCCATAATGCGGTTCTTACTCATGCGTAGCCGGGCTTCGCGGTCACAAGAACTAACCCTAGGTAACGCCTCGATGAGGCAGTAGAGGCAATTTTCGCTTTCAGCCTCGGGGCGGCGCGGTGGTCAGCGCTCGCCCGATTTCGGCAATATCGATCGGCCGTACTCGGCAGCATCCGCCCACGATGCGCGCGCCCGCCGCAACCCATTCCCGCGCAAGCTGCCCGGAAGATCCGGAAAACCGCCGCGGACCTACCCAGGCGCGGCGCCGACCATCCCAACCCTCACCGCTGTTCGGGTACACGATCACCGGTTTGCCTGTGTGGGCGACGGCGAAAGCGATGGCCGGCAACACGTCGTCGGGTGCGCAGCAGTTGACGCCGACGGCGACGATCTCGGGAACTCCTGCGGCCACCGCAAACGCGTCGGTGAGCGGTTGCCCGGCGCGAGTCCGCGTCCCGTTGATCGTGTAGCTGAGCCAGGCCGGCGTAGCCAACCGCCGCACCAGGTTGACCAGCGCTTCGGCTTCGTCGATATCGGGGATGGTTTCCAGGGCGAGCATGTCAGCGCCGGCATCGACTAGCACCTCGAGCCGTGGCAGATGCCACTTCATCAAGGCTGCGACGGACAGGCCGTAGCATCCGCGGTATTCGGATCCGTCAGCCAGCGCGGCGCCGTATGGCCCGACCGAGGCTGCGACCGATAGACCGCCAACGCCGACCTCGTCGCGCGCAGCCTGGGCGAGTTCGACGCTGCGGCGCAGCAGCACGGTGGCGTCGTCATGACCTATGCCGCGCGCCGCGAAGCCCTCGAACGAGGCCTGGTAGCTGGCAGTCGTGGCAATCTGGGCCCCAGCGCGAAAGTACGCGGTATGCACCGCGGTGATCGCGTGCGGAGCGTCCACCAGCAGCCGCGCCGACCACAACGGGTCGGACAGGTCGTGACCGCGCGCCTCAAGCTCGGTGGCCAGGCCGCCATCGCTGATCAGCACGGAATCGCTGACCAATTCCACAACGCCACTGTAGGGTGGTCAGCTGGCGGTCGGGCCGCTGCCGGGTCCGCGACGCGCGGGCCTCGGTGGGGTTACGACCGCGACACGCCAGAGACACGGATCGCGCGTCTCGGCGAGTGGGGCGCAGTCGGGCTATATGTTTCATTCAGACGAGAGGCGTGAACACCCTGAAATCTCTAGGACGCTATTCGGTGCTAACGGTCGCGGGGGGCCGGAGCAAGCGGGTAGCGTCGGGGCATACACGGGGCACGGCAACACGAACGGCGATCAGGAAGTAGGCCATCAGCATTATGGCGCGCATAGGAGACGGTGGTGACCTGCTGAAGTGCTCGTTCTGCGGGAAGAGCCAAAAACAGGTCAAGAAGCTCATTGCCGGCCCCGGCGTGTACATCTGCGATGAGTGCATCGACCTGTGTAACGAGATCATCGAAGAGGAACTCGCCGACGCCGACGATGTGAAACTCGACGAGCTGCCCAAGCCGGCCGAGATCCGGGAGTTCCTCGAGGGCTACGTCATCGGGCAAGATACTGCCAAACGCACGCTGGCCGTGGCGGTGTACAACCACTACAAGCGGATCCAGGCCGGGGAGAAGGGCCGTGACTCCCGATGTGAGCCCGTTGAGTTGACCAAGTCGAACATCTTGATGCTCGGACCCACCGGTTGTGGCAAGACCTACCTGGCCCAGACGCTGGCCAAGATGCTTAACGTGCCGTTTGCCATCGCCGACGCCACCGCGCTGACCGAGGCCGGTTACGTCGGCGAGGACGTCGAGAACATCTTGCTCAAACTTATTCAGGCCGCCGACTACGACGTCAAACGCGCCGAGACCGGCATCATCTACATCGACGAGGTCGACAAGATCGCCCGCAAGAGTGAGAACCCGTCGATTACTCGCGACGTCTCCGGTGAGGGCGTTCAGCAGGCCTTGCTGAAAATCCTGGAGGGCACTCAGGCGTCGGTTCCGCCGCAGGGGGGCCGTAAGCACCCGCATCAAGAGTTCATCCAGATCGACACCACCAACGTGCTGTTCATCGTCGCGGGAGCGTTCGCCGGGCTGGAGAAGATCATTTACGAGCGCGTCGGCAAGCGGGGCCTCGGCTTTGGCGCCGAGGTTCGTTCCAAGGCCGAGATCGACACCACCGACCACTTTGCCGACGTGATGCCGGAGGATCTGATCAAGTTCGGCCTGATCCCGGAATTCATCGGCCGCCTGCCGGTGGTCGCCTCGGTCACCAACCTGGACAAAGAGTCGTTGGTCAAGATCCTGTCCGAGCCGAAGAACGCTTTGGTCAAGCAGTACATCCGGCTGTTCGAGATGGATGGCGTGGAGTTGGAGTTCACCGACGATGCGCTGGAAGCGATCGCCGACCAGGCGATCCATCGCGGCACCGGTGCCCGCGGCCTGCGGGCGATCATGGAAGAAGTCCTGCTGCCGGTGATGTACGACATCCCGAGCCGCGACGATGTCGCCAAAGTGGTGGTCACCAAGGAGACCGTGCAGGACAACGTGTTGCCGACAATCGTGCCACGCAAGCCGTCCCGTTCGGAGCGCCGCGACAAGAGCGCGTAGCCCCGCGACGACTGCATGTCGGGCACCGTTGTGGCAGTGCCGCCACGGGTGGCGCGTGCGCTGGACCTGCTGAATTTCTCGTTGGCTGATGTTCGCGACGGTCTGGGCCCCTATCTGTCGATATACCTCCTGTTGATCCACGATTGGGATCAAGCCTCGATCGGGTTCGTCATGGCGGTCGGCGGCATTGCGGCCATCGTGGCCCAGACGCCGATTGGCGCCCTGGTGGACCGGACCACGGCCAAGCGGGCGCTGGTCGTCGCCGGCGCGGTGCTGGTCACCGCCGCCGCAGTGGCGATGCCGCTGTTTGCGGGCTTGTATTCCATCTCGGTGCTGCAGGCCGTCACCGGGATCGCCAGCTCGGTTTTCGCTCCGGCGTTGGCGGCGATCACGTTGGGTGCTGTCGGTCCTCAGTTTTTCGCCAGACGGATTGGGCGTAACGAAGCGTTCAACCACGCCGGTAACGCGTCGGCGGCTGGGGCGACCGGCGCGCTGGCGTACTTCTTCGGGCCGGTGGTGGTGTTCTGGGTGCTGGCCGGCATGGCGTTGATCAGCGTGCTGGCGACACTGCGGATCCCGCCGGACGCGGTCGACCACGATTTAGCGCGTGGTATGGACCATGCGCCCGGCGAGCCGCATCCGCAGCCGTCGCGGTTCACCGTGTTGGCGCACAACCGCGAACTGGTGATCTTCGGGGCGGCGGTTGTCGCGTTCCACTTCGCCAACGCGGCGATGCTGCCGCTGGTCGGCGAGCTGTTGGCGTTGCACAATCGAGACGAAGGAACGGCGCTGATGTCGTCGTGCATCGTCGCGGCGCAGGTCGTGATGGTGCCGGTGGCGTATGTGGTCGGGACCAAGGCCGACGCGTGGGGGCGAAAGCCGATCTTTTTGGTGGGGTTCGCTGTCTTGACCGCTCGCGGGTTCCTCTACACGTTGTCGGATAACTCCTACTGGCTGGTGGGCGTGCAGTTGCTCGACGGTATCGGAGCCGGCATTTTCGGGGCGTTGTTTCCCCTTGTCGTACAGGACGTCACACACGGAACGGGACATTTCAATATCAGCCTCGGGGCGGTAACCACGGCAACGGGCATTGGTGCCGCGCTGTCTAATCTTGTTGCCGGCTGGATCGTGGTCGTCGCGGGCTATGACGCGGCATTCATGTCGCTGGGTGCGCTCGCCGGGGCCGGCTTCCTCCTGTACCTGGTCGCGATGCCGGAAACCGTGGATTCGGATGTCCGGGTGCGGTCGCGGCCAACCCTCGGGGGGAAGTGACCAATACCACAGTTCTGTGTCGTCGCTACCGCCAGCCCTCGCTGACTTCGCCTTTTGGTCGGTTACCGGCCGCATATATGGCATCGGAGACCGCCTTACACCCGAAATGAAATGTCATAATCGCTACCGCCAGTGACACAAGCCGTGCGGCGCGGGGGTGTCGCTCCGACGACGCGTAACCTGAAGCTGCAGCGCGGAGTGCCTGTCCGATAACACATGGAAGGCGGAGACGTGGATCCGAACGGCAGCGGGGCCGGGCCAGAGTCTCATGACGCGGCATTTCATGCCGCGCCTGATCGGCAACGCTTGGAAAATGTGGTGATCCGGTTCGCTGGAGACTCCGGCGACGGCATGCAGCTAACCGGCGACCGATTCACCTCGGAGGCAGCGCTTTTCGGCAACGATCTGGCGACCCAGCCGAACTACCCCGCAGAGATCCGGGCACCGGCGGGCACGTTGCCCGGAGTGTCGTCTTTTCAGATTCAGATAGCCGATTACGACATCCTGACCGCCGGTGACCGTCCCGACGTGCTCGTCGCCATGAACCCGGCAGCGTTGAAGGCCAATATCGGCGACCTACCGCTTGGCGGAATGGTGATCGTGAACTCTGACGAGTTCACCAAGCGCAACCTGACGAAAGTGGGCTACGTGACAAACCCGCTGGAGTCCGGCGAGCTGTCCGACTATGTGGTGCACACCGTCGCCATGACCACACTGACCCTGGGTGCCGTCGAGGCGATCGGCGCGTCCAAGAAGGATGGCCAGCGTGCCAAAAATATGTTTGCGCTGGGTCTGCTGTCGTGGATGTACGGGCGCGAGCTCGAGCACAGCGAGGCCTTCATCAGGGAGAAGTTCGCCCGCAAGCCCGAAATCGCCGAGGCCAACGTGTTGGCCCTCAAGGCCGGCTGGAACTACGGCGAAACCACCGAGGCCTTCGGCACGACCTATGAGATACCGCCCGCGACTTTGCCGCCCGGCGAGTACCGGCAGATCTCGGGCAATACCGCGCTGGCCTACGGGATCGTGGTGGCCGGTCAGCTCGCCGGCCTTCCGGTCGTGCTCGGCAGTTATCCGATTACTCCGGCGTCGGACATCCTGCACGAACTGTCCAAGCACAAGAACTTCAATGTCGTCACCTTCCAGGCCGAAGACGAGATCGGCGGCATCTGCGCTGCGCTGGGTGCCGCCTACGGTGGTGCGTTGGGAGTCACCAGCACATCGGGACCGGGAATTTCGCTGAAGTCCGAAGCGCTGGGACTGGGTGTGATGACCGAACTGCCGTTGCTGGTCATAGACGTGCAGCGGGGCGGGCCGTCGACCGGTCTACCCACCAAGACCGAGCAGGCCGACTTGCTGCAGGCGCTCTACGGCCGCAATGGCGAGTCACCGGTGGCGGTGCTGGCGCCGCGCTCTCCTGCCGACTGCTTTGAAACCGCCCTTGAGGCGGTGCGCATCGCGGTGTCCTACCACACCCCGGTGATCTTGTTGTCCGACGGCGCCATCGCCAACGGCTCGGAGCCATGGCGAATCCCGGATGTCAATGCGCTACCGCCCATTAAGCACACCTTCGCCAAACCCGGCGAGCCCTTCCAGCCTTATGCCCGTGACCGGGAAACCCTTGCCCGCCAGTTCGCCATTCCGGGCACCCCTGGTCTGGAACACCGCATCGGCGGGCTGGAAGCTGCCAATGGCTCGGGCGACATCTCCTACGAGCCGACTAATCATGACCTCATGGTCCGGTTGCGCCAAGCCAAGATCGACGGTATCCATGTTCCCGATCTGGAAGTCGACGATCCGACCGGGGACGCCGAGCTGTTGTTGATCGGGTGGGGCAGCTCCTACGGCCCAATCGGTGAAGCGTGCCGGCGCGCGCGTCGCCGAGGCACCAAGGTAGCGCACGCCCATCTGCGCTATCTCAACCCGTTCCCGGCCAATTTGGGTGAGGTGCTGCGGCGTTACCCCAAGGTGGTGGCTCCGGAGTTGAACTTGGGCCAGCTGGCCCAGGTGCTGCGCGGTAAGTACCTGGTCGACGTGCAATCGGTCACCAAGGTTAAGGGTGTCTCGTTCCTGGCCGACGAGATTGGGCGCTTTATCCGGGCCGCACTTGCCGGGAGATTGGCCGAGCTTGAGCAAGACAAGACGTTGGTCGCCAGATTGTCGGCGGCCACGGCGGGAGCGGGAGCAAACGGATGACCCGCTCCGGCGATGAAGCACAGCTCATGACCGGCGTGACCGGTGATTTGGCGGGCACCGAGCTCGGCCTGACTCCGAGCTTGACCAAGAACGCTGGGGTGCCCACCACGGATCAGCCGCAGAAGGGCAAGGATTTCACCAGTGACCAGGAGGTGCGCTGGTGCCCGGGCTGCGGCGACTACGTCATCCTCAACACCATCCGAAACTTCCTGCCCGAACTGGGGCTGCGGCGTGAGAACATCGTGTTCATCAGCGGTATCGGATGCTCCAGCCGGTTCCCCTATTACCTGGAAACCTACGGCTTTCATTCGATTCACGGCCGCGCGCCCGCGATAGCGACCGGTCTGGCGCTGGCTCGCGAGGATCTGTCGGTATGGGTGGTCACCGGCGACGGTGACGCCTTGTCGATCGGCGGTAACCACCTGATCCACGCGCTGCGCCGCAACATCAACGTGACGATTCTGCTGTTCAACAACCGGATCTATGGGCTGACCAAAGGACAGTATTCGCCGACATCGGAGGTCGGCAAGGTCACCAAGTCGACACCGATGGGCTCGCTGGATCACCCGTTCAATCCGGTGTCGTTGGCGCTGGGGGCAGAGGCGACGTTCGTTGGCCGCGCGCTGGACTCAGACCGTAACGGGCTGACCGAAGTGCTGCGTGCCGCGGCCCAGCATCGCGGTGCTGCCCTGGTCGAAATCCTGCAGGACTGCCCGATCTTCAACGACGGCTCGTTCGATGCGCTGCGCAAGGAGGGCGCCGAGGAGCGGGTCATCAAGGTCCGCCACGGCGAGCCGATCGTCTTCGGGGCCAACGGCGAATACTGCGTGGTCAAGTCCGGATTCGGCCTCGAAGTGGCCAAGACGGCCGATGTGGCCATCGACGAGATCATTGTGCACGATGCGCAGGTCGACGACCCGGCCTACGCCTTCGCGCTGTCCCGGCTGTCCGATCAGAACCTGGACCACACCGTGCTGGGAATCTTTCGGCACATCAGCCGGCCAACCTACGATGATGCGGCCCGCTCGCAGGTAGTCGCGGCCCGAAACGCCGCCCCGTCCGGCACCGCTGCACTGCAGTCACTGTTGCACGGGCGCGACACTTGGACCGTCGACTGACGTGGCTGAGCTCGCGCCCGACACAGTGCCGCTGGCCGGGGTTGTTCTCGCGGGAGGTGAATCCCGCCGAATGGGTCGCGACAAAGCCACCCTGCCCCTCCCCGGGGGAACCACCACGCTGGTGGAGCATATGGTCGGCATTCTCGGCCAGCGCTGCGCGCCGGTTTTCGTGATGGCCGCTCCGGGACAACCGTTGCCCACGCTGCCGGTCCCCGTTCTGCGTGATGAGCTGCCGGGGCTGGGGCCGCTGCCGGCGACCGGTCGCGGGTTGCGTGCGGCTGCGGAGGCCGGTGTCCGGCTCGCGTTTGTCTGTGCGGTCGACATGCCTTATCTGACAGTGGAATTGATCGAGGATCTCGCGCGCCGCGCGGTGCAGACCGATGCCGAAGTGGTGTTGCCCTGGGATGGCCGTAACCACTACCTGGCCGCGGTGTATCGGACGGATCTGGCCGACCGCGTCGACACGTTGGTCGGTGCCGGCGAGCGAAAGATGAGCGCCCTGGTCGACGCTTCGGATGCACTGCGGATCGTGATGGCGGATTCCCGACCGCTGACCAACGTCAATTCGGCCGCAGGCTTGCACGCACCGATGCAGCCCGGACGCTAATACTATTCCGTATTAATTTTCTGGTGGCCTTTCGAGATATTCTCGTCTTGTTTTCAATGAAGACGTTATTAACATTGGCCATGGCCGCCGCTTCTAGTACTGCCTTGACTACAGTTGGCGTCTCTGGTGCGCGGTTGATCACGTATTGCGTTGGGGTGGAGGACATTTGAGTCTGCTGACGGTAGAGGATCCGGCTGTTACGGCAGACTGCTATTTGGTGGTGCCCCAGGTTACCTATGAATCACAGTGCGGCACTTAGTATTAGGGCGGATTATTGGGAGCAGTCTAGCTGATTCGAGGTGTGGTGGACGTCGGGGTGTGCAAGTCGTTGTGGCGCAGGTCACCACGGCGTGTGGATCAGATCCCGGACCAGGGCCACGATGGTGACAAATCCGTGTCCGGGGTCACAATATTTGCGTGATTCGGCTCACGATAGCGCCGCGGTCGCAAAGATACAGCTGAGCCAAAACCGCACTTCTGACCTGCAACAACAATTGTGCCACCGCGCCGTGATCGGCTTGTGATTGAACTGATATATCGGTTTGCCGGAGATGACGAATCCAAATCGTTATCGTACGGTCCCCTTGGCCCGGCAGACGGGCAGCAAGAAATCTCAACAATTGAATCTACGGACCCGCGTGCGAGCGGAGCCGGGGACGGCTGAATCGGTTGGCCGACCCGCAGGCGGCGGCTAGCAGCCGCGCCGGGCAGATCAAGCGCTCCGCTGCCGTGCCGGACCGAGACGGCACGTCCCACGCAGCACCCTCGAATGCACCTGGCAGCTAACCCATGCCCGTGGGTTGGCTTTGGCGCGCGCGCACCGCGAAAGGAACAACGTTGAAGAACGCCCGTACGACGCTCATCGCCGCCGCGATTGCCGGGACGTTGGTGACCACGTCACCAGCCGGTATCGCCAATGCCGACGACGCGGGCTTGGACCCAAACGCCGCAGCCGGCCCGGATGCCGTGGGCTTTGACCCGAACCTGCCGCCGGCCCCGGACGCTGCACCCGTCGATACTCCGCCGGCTCCGGAGGACGCGGGCTTTGATCCCAACCTCCCCCCGCCGCTGGCCCCGGACTTCCTGTCCCCGCCTGCGGAGGAAGCGCCTCCCGTGCCCGTGGCCTACAGCGTGAACTGGGACGCGATCGCACAGTGCGAGTCCGGTGGAAACTGGTCGATCAACACCGGTAACGGTTACTACGGCGGCCTGCAGTTCACCGCCGGCACCTGGCGTGCCAACGGTGGCTCGGGATCCGCGGCCAACGCGAGCCGGGAGGAGCAGATCCGGGTGGCTGAGAACGTGCTGCGTTCGCAGGGTATCCGCGCCTGGCCGGTCTGCGGCCGCCGCGGCTGACCACCGCGAAAAGACGCAAAAGCTCCCAAATCCGGTCGGATTTGGGAGCTTTTGCGTCTGCTCGCGCACCCCGGAGTAGCGTCAAACCCGTGACCGCTACGCCGCGTGAATTCGACATCGTGTTGTACGGGGCGACCGGCTTCGTCGGCAAGCTGACCGCCGAATACCTGGCCCGGGCCGGGGGAGATGCCCGGATCGCGCTGGCCGGCAGGTCGACGCAACGGGTGCTCGCCGTTCGCGAAGCCCTGGGCGAATCCGCGCAGACCTGGCCGATCCTGACCGCCGACGCGTCGTTGCCGTCGACGCTGCAAGCCATGGCCGCCCGCGCCCAGGTCGTGGTCACCACCGTTGGGCCCTACACCCGCTACGGGCTGCCGCTGGTGGCCGCATGCGCTGCCGCCGGCACCGACTACGCCGACCTGACCGGCGAGCCGATGTTCATGCGCAACAGCATCGACTTGTACCACAAGCAGGCCGCCGACACCGGTGCACGCATCGTGCACGCCTGCGGATTCGACTCCGTCCCATCTGATCTGAGCGTGTACGCCCTATACCACGCGGCACGAGAAGACGGCGCCGGCGAGCTGACCGACACCAACTGCGTGGTGCGTTCCTTCAAAGGCGGGTTCTCCGGCGGCACCATCGCATCGATGCTGGAGGTGTTGAGCACCGCTTCTAACGATCCCGATGCGCGCCGCCAGCTATCCGACCCCTACATGCTGAGCCCAGACCGCGGCGCCGAACCCGAACTGGGCCCACAGCCTGACCTGCCGTCGCGTCGTGGCCGTCGGCTCGCGCCGGAACTGGCCGGTGTGTGGACCGCGGGATTCATCATGGCGCCCACCAACACCCGGATCGTGCGCCGCAGCAACGCGCTCCTGGACTGGGCCTACGGCCGGCGGTTCCGCTACAGCGAAACCATGAGCGTAGGGTCCACGGTGCTGGCGCCAGTGGTATCGGTTGTCGGCGGCGGTGTCGGCAAAGCGATGTTCGGCTTGGCCAGCCGCTACATCCGCCTGCTGCCGCGGGGACTGGTAAAGCGTGTCGTCCCCAAACCCGGCACCGGCCCCAGTGCGGCGGCTCGCGAGCGCGGCTACTACCGCATCGAGACCTACACCACCACAACCACCGGAGCCCGGTACCTGGCGCGCATGGCCCAAGATGGTGACCCCGGCTACAAGGCGACGTCGGTGTTGTTGGGGGAGTGTGGTCTGGCGCTGGCACTGGATCGCGACAAGCTGTCCGACATGCGTGGTGTGTTAACCCCCGCGGCCGCAATGGGTGACGCCCTGCTGGAGCGTTTGCCGGCCGCCGGTGTGTCGCTGCAGACCACGCGACTGGCTAGCTGAATCCGGGCGGTTTCGGGCGCTTTCATGCCGGTGTGAAGCGGTTCCTAGAATTGATCGGTGACCGCCAGCCCTCACCCTGCCGCCGATATGCTGCCCAAGTCGTGGGATCCGGCCGCGATGGAGAGCGCCATCTATCAGAAGTGGCTGGACGCTGGCTACTTCACCGCGGACCCGACCAGCACCAAGCCGGCCTATTCGATCGTGCTGCCGCCGCCGAACGTGACCGGCAGCCTGCACATGGGCCACGCGCTGGAACACACCATGATGGACGCCTTGACGCGGCGCAAGCGGATGCAGGGCTATGAGGTGCTCTGGCAGCCGGGCACCGACCATGCCGGGATCGCCACCCAGAGCGTGGTCGAGCAGCAGCTGGCGGTCGACGGCAAGACTAAAGAAGACCTCGGCCGCGAGCTGTTCGTGGACAAGGTGTGGGATTGGAAGCGAGAGTCTGGCGGTGCCATCGGCGGCCAGATGCGCCGACTCGGTGACGGGGTGGACTGGAGCCGCGACCGGTTCACCATGGACGAAGGTCTGTCGCGGGCGGTGCGCACGATCTTCAAGCGGCTTTATGACGCCGGGCTGATCTATCGGGCCGAGCGGCTGGTCAACTGGTCGCCGGTGCTGCAGACCGCGATCTCCGACCTCGAGGTCAACTACCGCGACGTCGAAGGCGAGCTGGTGTCGTTTAGGTACGGCTCGCTTGACGACTCGCAACCCCACATCGTGGTCGCCACCACCCGGGTCGAGACGATGCTGGGCGATACCGCGATCGCCGTCCATCCCGATGACGAGCGCTACCGTCACCTGGTCGGCACCAGCCTGGCGCACCCATTCGTCGACCGGGAGCTGGCCATTGTCGCCGACGAGCACGTGGACCCCGAATTCGGCACCGGCGCGGTCAAAGTCACACCCGCCCACGACCCCAACGACTTCGAAATCGGGGTGCGCCACCAGCTGCCGATGCCCTCGATCCTGGACACCAAGGGCCGGATCGTCGACACCGGAACGCGATTCGACGGCATGGACCGCTTCGAGGCACGGGTCGCGGTGCGCCAAGCGCTCGCGGCCCAGGGCCGCGTGGTCGAAGAAAAGCGACCCTACCTGCACAGCGTCGGACACTCCGAACGCAGCGGCGAGCCGATCGAGCCGCGGCTATCCCTGCAGTGGTGGGTCAGGGTGGAATCGCTGGCCAAGGCGGCCGGGGATGCGGTGCGCAACGGGGACACCGTGATTCACCCGGCCAGCATGGAACCCCGCTGGTTCTCCTGGGTCGACGACATGCACGACTGGTGCATCTCGCGACAGCTCTGGTGGGGGCATCGGATCCCGATCTGGTACGGACCCGACGGCGAACAGGTGTGCGTCGGCCCGGACGAAACACCCCCGCAGGGCTGGGAACAGGATCCTGACGTGCTGGATACCTGGTTTTCGTCGGCGCTGTGGCCGTTTTCCACGCTGGGTTGGCCGGACAAGACGGCGGAGCTGGAAAAGTTCTATCCGACAAGCGTTCTGGTTACTGGCTATGACATCTTGTTCTTTTGGGTGGCCAGAATGATGATGTTCGGCACCTTCGTCGGCGACGACGCCGCCATCACCCTCGACGGCCGCCGGGGCCCGCAGGTGCCGTTCACCGACGTGTTTCTGCATGGGCTGATCCGCGACGAGTCTGGCCGCAAGATGAGCAAGTCCAAGGGCAACGTCATCGACCCGCTGGATTGGGTGGAAATGTTCGGGGCCGATGCGCTGCGGTTCACGCTGGCCCGCGGGGCCAGTCCCGGTGGTGACTTGGCGGTGAGCGAGGATGCCGTGCGGGCGTCGCGCAATTTCGGGACCAAGCTGTTCAACGCCACTCGGTACGCACTGCTCAATGGCGCCGCGCCAGCGCCCCTGCCGTCGCCGAACGAGCTGACCGACGCCGACCGCTGGATTCTCGGAAGGTTGGAAGAGGTTCGGGCCGAAGTTGATTCGGCCTTCGACAGATACGAGTTCAGCCGCGCTTGTGAGTCCCTGTATCACTTCGCCTGGGACGAATTCTGCGACTGGTACCTCGAACTGGCCAAAACGCAGCTTGCCCAGGGACTCACACACACCACCGCTGTGCTGGCCGCCGGGCTGGACACGCTGCTGCGCCTGCTGCACCCGGTGATTCCCTTCCTCACCGAGGCGCTATGGCTGGCGCTGACCGGCAGGGAATCGCTGGTCAGCGCCGACTGGCCGGAGCCTTCCGGGATTAGCGTGGACCTTGTTGCCGCGCAACGGATTAACGATATGCAGAAGTTGGTGACCGAAGTGCGGCGGTTCCGCAGCGATCAAGGTCTGGCCGACCGGCAGAAGGTTCCGGCCCGAATGCACGGTGTGCGGGACTCGGATCTGAGCAACCAGGTGGCCGCCGTGACCTCGCTGGCGTGGCTCACCGAGCCGGGCCCGGATTTTGAGCCGTCGGTCTCGTTGGAGGTTCGGCTCGGCCCCGAGATGAACCGCACCGTCGTCGTCGAGCTCGACACCTCCGGCACCATCGACGTGGCCGCCGAGCGTCGCCGCCTGGAAAAGGAGTTGGCCGGCGCCCAAAAGGAGCTGGCGTCGACCGCCGCCAAGTTGGCCAACGCGGACTTTCTGGCCAAGGCGCCCGACGCCGTCATTGCCAAGATCCGGGACCGCCAGCGCGTGGCGCAGCAGGAAACGGACCGCATCACCACCCGGTTGGCTGCGCTGCAATGAATTCGACGAATTCCGGCCCCCCCGACTCGGGATCGGCCACCGGCGTCGTGCCCACTCCGGACGAGATCGCGTCCCTGCTGCAGGTTGAGCATCTACTCGACCAACGCTGGCCGGAGACCCGCATCGATCCGAGCCTGACCCGGATCAGCGCGTTGATGGACCTGCTGGGCTCGCCCCAACGCAGCTATCCGTCGATCCATATCGCGGGCACCAACGGCAAGACCTCGGTGGCGCGCATGGTCGACGCGCTGGTCACCGCGCTGCACCGGCGCACCGGCCGAACCACCAGCCCACACCTGCAGTCACCGGTGGAACGCATTTCGATCGACGGCAAGCCGATCAGCCCGGCGCAGTATGTGGCGACCTACCGGGAGATCGAGCCGTTGGTGCAGCTGATCGACCAGCAGTCGCAGGCTTCTGCGGGTAAGGGTGGCCCGGCGATGAGCAAGTTCGAGGTGCTCACCGCGATGGCGTTCGCGGCCTTTGCGGACGCGCCCGTCGACGTGGCAGTGGTCGAGGTGGGCATGGGCGGACGTTGGGACGCCACCAACGTGATCAACGCACCGGTCGCCGTCATCACCCCGATCAGCATTGATCACGTCGACTATCTCGGTGCCGATATCGCCGGGATCGCCGGGGAGAAGGCGGGCATCATCACTCGGGCCCCCGACGGTTCGCCGGACACCGTCGCGGTCATCGGGCGTCAGGTCCCGAAGGTCATGGAGGTGCTGCTGGCCGAATCGGTGCGCGCCGACGCGTCGGTGGCCCGGGAGGATTCCGAATTCGCGGTGCTACGGCGACAGATCGCGGTCGGCGGTCAGGTACTGCAACTGCAGGGCCTCGGCGGGGTTTACTCCGACATCTACTTGCCGCTGCACGGTGAACACCAGGCGCACAACGCGGTGCTCGCCCTCGCTTCCGTCGAGGCCTTTTTCGGTGCCGGTGCGCAGCGTCAGCTCGACGGCGACGCCGTCCGGGCCGGCTTTGCCGCCGTCACCAGTCCCGGCCGGTTGGAGCGCATGCGCAGCGCACCCACGGTGTTCATCGACGCCGCGCACAATCCGGCCGGGGCGAGTGCTCTGGCACAAACGCTGGCGCATGAGTTCGACTTCCGATTTCTGGTCGGGGTGCTCAGCGTGCTGGGCGACAAGGACGTGGACGGCATCCTGGCCGCACTGGAGCCGGTGTTCGATTCCGTCGTCGTGACCCACAACGGGTCGCCGCGGGCGCTGGATGTCGAGGCCCTGGCGCTGGCGGCCGGCGAGCGGTTCGGACCCGACCGGGTGCGCACCGCCGAGAACCTGCGCGATGCTATCGACGTTGCCACCTCACTGGTCGACGACGCCGCCGCCGACCCGGATGTGGCCGGGGACGCATTCTCGAGAACCGGGATCGTCATCACCGGCTCGGTTGTCACCGCAGGGGCGGCTCGGACCTTGTTCGGTCGTGATCCGCAATGACCGACCGGTCGCGTGAGCCGGCTGACCCGTGGAAGGGATTCAGCGCGGTGATGGCGGCGACGCTGATCCTCGAGGCGATCGTGGTGCTGCTGGCAATACCGGTAGTGGACGCGGTCGGCGGTGGGCTGCGTCCGGCCTCGCTGGGCTATTTGGTCGGTCTGGCCGTGCTGTTGATACTGCTGACCGGGCTGCAGCGCAGACCCTGGGCAATCTGGGTGAACCTGGGCGCACAACCGGTGCTGGTTGCCGGCTTCGCCGTGTACCCGGGTGTGGGTTTCATTGGCGTGCTGTTCGCCGCGTTGTGGGTCCTGATCGCGTATTTGCGTGCCGAGGTGCGGCGGCGTCGGGATTACCGGGTGTCGCAATGACCGGTTTGGGCATACATCTTGCGGCATCTAGTGTTGGGCACCGTGACCGAACGGACTCTGGTACTGATCAAGCCGGATGGCATCGAAAGGCAGCTGATCGGCGAGATCATCAGCCGCATCGAGCGCAAAGGCCTCACCATCGCTGCGCTGCAGCTCAGGACCGTCAGCGCGGAGTTGGCCAGCCAGCACTACGCCGAACATGAAGGCAAACCATTCTTTGGATCGTTGCTGGAGTTCATCACGTCGGGTCCGGTGGTAGCGGCGATCGTGGAGGGAACCCGAGCCATCGCGGCGGTTCGCCAACTCGCCGGCGGCACCGACCCGGTGCAGGCGGCGGCGCCCGGCACAATCCGGGGCGACTTCGCTCTAGAGACGCAGTTCAACCTGGTGCACGGGTCTGATTCGGCCGAATCCGCGCAGCGCGAAATCGCGCTCTGGTTTCCCGGCGCCTAGCTCCGGGTGCGCCGATCCCGGGCGGCTTGGGCAGCACCCCAGCTCAAGGGAAGGTGACTCGGCCCAGTGATGTGGGATACTGATGACGGGTGAACGTCGCCGAAGCGGTGTCGGACGCCCGAATGAAGACTTAGGCAACCGCGACCATCGCCATCCTTCGATGCGGCGCGGCATGTCGGGCCGTCATTCAGCACGGTGCCGAGTGGGTTCGTCATGAGCTGCTCGGGACAAGACCATCACAAGCTCGGGAGACAAGTGACCCGGGCAGATAGCGAAGCCCTCGCGTGGCCGCGTCGATCAAGACGCGCCCGGGGGCTTGAGGAGAATACGTGATAGACGGTGCCCCACCTTCAGATCCACCAGAACCGAGCCAGCATGAGGAACTGCCGGACCGCCTAAGAGTCCATTCGCTGGCACGAACGCTGGGAACCACCAGCAGGCGGGTGCTGGATGCGCTCACCGCGCTCGACGGACGGGTCCGCAGCGCACATTCCACGGTGGATCGCGTCGATGCGGTCCGGGTGCGCGATCTGCTGGCCACTCATCTCGAGACTGCCGGCGTGCTGGCGGCCTCGGTCCATGCGCCCGAAGCGTCCGAGGAACCCGAGTCCCGGCTGATGCTAGAGACCCAGGAGACTCGGAATGCCGACGTGGAGCGGCCGCACTATATGCCGCTGTTCGTCGCGCCCCAGCCGATTCCCGAGCCGTTAGCGGACGACGAGGACGTCGACGATGGCCCCGACTACGTCGCCGACGATTCCGACGCTGACGACGAAGGGCAGCTAGACCGGCCGGCGAACCGGCGGCGACGTCGCGGCCGTCGGGGTCGCGGTCGCGGACGCGGGGAGCAGGGTGGATCCGACGGTGATCCGGTTGACCAGCAATCCGAGCCCCGGGCCCAACAATTTACCAGCGCGGACGCCGCCGAAACCGACGACGGCGACGATCGAGATTCCGAAGATACCGAAGCCGGTGACAACGGCGAGGACGAAAACGGTTCGCTGGAGGCCGGCAATCGTCGCCGGCGCCGCCGGCGACGGCGTAAGTCGGCTTCTGGTGACGACAACGACGCTGCGTTAGAGGGCCCGTTGCCTGACGATCCGCCCAACACTGTCGTACACGAACGCGTGCCCCGCGCGGGTGACAAGGCCGGCAACTCGCAGGATGGCGGCTCTGGCTCCACTGAGATCAAGGGCATCGACGGCTCGACCCGCCTGGAAGCCAAGCGGCAACGCCGCCGCGACGGGCGCGACGCCGGCCGGCGCCGCCCACCGGTGTTGAGTGAGGCCGAGTTTCTGGCTCGCCGTGAGGCGGTCGAGCGGGTGATGGTGGTGCGCGACCGGGTCCGCACCGAGCCACCGCTGCCGGGCACGCGGTACACCCAGATTGCGGTGCTCGAAGACGGTATCGTCGTGGAGCATTTCGTGACGTCTGCGGCCTCGGCTTCCCTGGTGGGCAACATCTACCTGGGAATTGTGCAGAACGTGCTGCCGTCGATGGAGGCGGCGTTCGTCGACATCGGGCGCGGTCGCAATGGAGTGCTCTACGCCGGTGAAGTCAATTGGGATGCAGCGGGGTTGGGCGGGGCCGATCGCAAGATCGAGCAGGCCCTCAAACCCGGCGACTATGTCGTGGTGCAGGTCAGCAAGGACCCGGTAGGGCATAAGGGCGCGCGGCTGACCACGCAGGTGTCGCTGGCCGGTCGATTTCTGGTTTATGTGCCGGGCGCGTCGTCGACCGGGATCAGCCGCAAGCTGCCCGACACCGAACGTCAGCGGCTCAAGGAGATCCTGCGCGAGGTGGTGCCGTCTGACGCTGGGGTCATCATCCGTACCGCGTCTGAGGGCGTCAAAGAGGACGACATTCGCGCAGACGTCGCTCGGCTACGGGAACGCTGGGAGCAGATCGAGGCCAAGGCACAAGAGACCAAGGAGAAGGCCGCGGGCGCTGCGGTGGCGCTGTACGAAGAACCGGACGTGCTGGTCAAGGTTATCCGTGACCTGTTCAACGAGGACTTCGTCGGCCTCATCGTTTCCGGCGACGAGGCTTGGAACACGATCAATGAATACGTGAATTCTGTTGCTCCCGAATTGGTTTCGAAGTTGACCAAGTACGAGTCCGCTGACGGGCCGGATGGCCAGTCCGCGCCGGACGTCTTCACGGTGCACCGCATTGACGAGCAGCTGGCCAAAGCGATGGACCGCAAGGTGTGGTTGCCGTCGGGCGGGACGCTGGTGATCGACCGGACCGAAGCCATGACGGTCATTGACGTCAACACCGGTAAATTCACCGGAGCCGGGGGCAACCTCGAGCAGACGGTCACCAAGAACAATCTGGAAGCGGCCGAGGAGATCGTGCGCCAGCTGCGGCTGCGCGATATCGGCGGCATCGTGGTCATCGACTTCATCGACATGGTGCTGGAGTCCAACCGCGACTTGGTGTTGCGCCGGTTGACCGAGTCGCTGGCCCGCGATCGCACCCGCCACCAGGTGTCCGAGGTGACGTCGCTGGGGCTGGTGCAGTTGACTCGCAAGCGGTTGGGAACCGGACTGATCGAAGCGTTCTCCACATCGTGTCCGAACTGCAGTGGCCGCGGGATCCTGCTGCACGCCGACCCGGTCGATTCGGCCGCGGCGACTGGGCGAAAGTCTGAGCCCGGTGCTCGGCGGGGCAAGCGATCGAAAAAGAGCCGGTCCGAAGAGTCCAGTGATAGGAGCATGGTCGCCAAGGTCCCCGTGCACGCTCCCGGTGAGCATCCCATGTTCAAGGCGATGGCAGCGGGCTTGTCCTCGCTGGCTGGTCGCGGTGACGAGGAATCCGGGGAGCCCGCTGCCGAACTCGCCGAGCAGGCCGGCGATCAACCGCCCACTGACCTCGACGACACCGCCCAAGCGGACTTCGAGGACACCGAGGACACCGACGAAGACGAGGACGAGCTCGACGCCGACGAGGACCTCGAGGACCTCGACGACGAGGACCTCGACGAGGATCTCGACGTTGAAGACTCCGATTCCGACGACGAAGACTCCGACGAAGACGCCGCCGATGCCGACGTCGACGAGGAGGATGCAGCCGGCTTGGACGGTTCCCCGGGCGAAGTCGACGTCCCCGGTGTCACGGAGCTGGCCCCTACCCGTCCACGTCGGCGCGTTGCGGGCCGGCCGGCCGGCCCACCAATCCGCCTAGACTGACCTGCTCGAAATCGCACAGCGCAGGGTTCGTCGGGACGCAGCCCCCGTGGGGTGTGGCGGCGGGTGGCTCCTCATCGTGGGGATCGACCATGGTCGATTCGTCGAAGGGATCACGACCGCGCAACACCTCGTCGGCTTTGGACAGGTCAATGGTCTTTGTCCACGAGGCAACCAGGATGGTTGCGACGGCGTTGCCGGAGAAGTTCGTGAGCGAACGGGCTTCCGACATGAACCGGTCGATCCCCACAATCAGCCCGACACCGTCCAGGAGCTCGGGGCGATGAGCCTGCAGGCCGCCGGCCAGCGTCGCAAGGCCCGCACCGCTGACCCCGGCAGCGCCCTTGGACGCGATGATCATGAACGCCAGCAGCGCGATCTGCTCGCCCCATGTCAAGCGATGTCCCATCGCGTCGGCGATGAACAGCGACGCCATGGTCAGATAGATAGCGGTGCCGTCAAGATTGAACGAGTAGCCGGTCGGCACCACCACGCCGACCGTGCTGGATTGCACGCCCAAGTGTTTCATCTTGGTGATCAGTCTGGGCAGCACCACCTCCGACGACGATGTTGCGAAGATCAGCAAGTACTCGCGGGCTAGATAGCGCAGCAGCCGAAAGATCGACAAACCCGACACGATGCGCAGTAGCACTCCCAGGACGCCGAAAACGAACACCACGCACGTCAGGTAGAAGCCGGCCATCAGCAGCAGCAGGTTGGTGACGGCGTTGAAGCCAGTCGTGGCGACGATATTGGCGATCGCACCGAACGCGCCGATCGGAGCCAGCCACAGTACCATCACGAGCACCTTGAACACCAGCTTTTGCAGGTTCTCGACGGCACGCAGGATGGACTCGCCTGCGGGGCCCAGGCCTTGGACCGCGAAACCGACCAGCAGCGCGACGAGTAACACCTGCAGCACGTTGCCTTCAGTAAGGGCTGAGGGGAGCGACCTCGGAATGATCTGCTGGATGAACCCAGCGATTCCCTGTGACTCCGCAGCCTGGCCGGCCAATGCTGCGCCGCTTCCGACCGCACCAGGCCTAAGGTGCAGATCCCTACCCGGACTGAGTAGGTTGCCGACGATCAACCCGATCCCGAGCGCCACCGATGACATCGTTAGAAAGTAGGCCAAAGCCAGCCCGCCGACCTTGCCCACGGCCGCGGCTTTGCGCACCGAGCCGATCCCGAGCACGATCGTGCAGAAGATGACCGGTGCGATCATCATCTTGATCAGGTTGACGAACACCGTCCCGAGCACCGTGAGGCTTTTTCCGGTCGACGGCGCCGTCAGCCCCACGATCACACCGGCTATCACTGCGAAAATGACCGCGAGATACAGCCAGTGGGTGCGGTCTCGGCCTTTGTTGTTAGCCGGCAAATCCGTGACCGGCGGACGATCCAAGGGGGCGGTCATCGGCGGTTCCTCCAGGTCGACATCGGACGCGATTCGGCACGATGTTAGCCGCAGCGTCACCACCCGGGCCCCCGGTGACGCGTCGAGATCGACGCTACCGGCGCACTTTCGTGTGCTGGCGTCGATCTCGCTGAGGCCCCGCTGGTTTGACCCCGTAGTTGCAGGTCACGTACCCTTGACCAGTTGTCGCCAGGCTGACGGCTGGAGACGATGCGGGGTCCGTTGTAGGTGCCCGCCCAAGACCCAGCACGCGTCCCGCCGCTGGCCCGCGCGCGAAGCGCAACGCATGCAGCGGAAGTATGAAGAGGCAGGAGCAATGATGGCGACCTACGCAATCGTCAAGACCGGCGGCAAGCAGTACAAAGTCGCCGTCGGAGATGTGGTCAAGGTCGAAAAGCTGGAATCCGAGCAGGGGGAGAAGGTGTCCCTGCCGGTGGCTCTGGTTGTCGACGGCGCCACCGTCACCACCGATGCGAAGGCACTGGCCAAGGTCGCGGTGACCGGTGAGGTGCTCGGGCACACCAAGGGCCCCAAGATCCGTATCCACAAGTTCAAGAACAAGACTGGCTACCACAAACGGCAGGGACACCGTCAGCAGCTGACGGTCCTGAAGGTCACCGGCATCGCATAACGGAGGCGACAGACATGGCACACAAGAAGGGGGCTTCCAGCTCGCGCAACGGTCGCGATTCCGCCGCCCAGCGGCTGGGGGTTAAGCGGTACGGCGGCCAGGTCGTCAAGGCCGGCGAGATCCTGGTCCGCCAGCGCGGTACCAAATTCCATCCCGGCGTCAACGTCGGGCGTGGCGGCGATGACACCTTGTTCGCCAAGACGGCCGGGGCGGTCGAGTTCGGCATCAAACGCGGACGTAAGACGGTGAGCATCGTCGGTTCGACCACTGCCTGAGCGTCGCGCGTGTGCGCCCACTGCGAAGATTCACGAGGGGCAAAACCCGCAGTAGCTGCACACTCCGCAGATGAAGGGGAGCTCGGTGCCTCGGTTTGTCGATCGGGTCGTCATCCACACCAGAGCGGGTTCGGGCGGTAACGGCTGCGCTTCGGTCCATCGCGAGAAATTCAAGCCGCTGGGCGGCCCCGATGGCGGAAATGGCGGCCGGGGCGGCAGCATCGTCTTCGTCGTCGATCCGCAAGTGCACACCCTGCTCGACTTCCATTTCCGCCCGCATCTCACCGCGGCTTCGGGCAAGCACGGGATGGGCAATAACCGCGACGGGGCCGCCGGCGCGGATTTGGAAGTGAAAGTTCCCGAAGGCACCGTGGTATTGGACGAGAACGGCCGGCTACTGGCCGACCTGGTCGGCGCGGGCACCCGCTTTGAAGCCGCCGCCGGAGGCCGTGGCGGTTTGGGCAACGCCGCGCTGGCTTCCCGCGTGCGTAAGGCCCCCGGTTTCGCACTCCTCGGCGAAAAGGGACAGTCCCGAGACCTCACCTTGGAACTCAAGACCGTCGCCGACGTCGGCCTGGTCGGGTTTCCGTCGGCCGGAAAATCCTCGCTGGTGTCGGCGATTTCGGCGGCCAAGCCGAAGATCGCCGACTACCCGTTCACCACCCTGGTGCCCAACCTCGGTGTGGTCTCGGCTGGCGAGCACGCGTTCACCGTCGCCGACGTGCCGGGGTTGATCCCGGGCGCATCCCGGGGCCGTGGTCTGGGGCTGGACTTTCTGCGGCACATCGAGCGCTGCGCTGTACTGGTGCATGTGGTGGATTGCGCTACCGCCGAGCCGGGCCGCGACCCCATCTCGGACATCGACGCGCTGGAAACGGAACTCGCGTGCTACACGCCCACGCTGCAAGGGGACGCGGCTCTGGGCGATCTCGCCGCACGGCCGCGTGCGGTGGTCCTCAACAAAATCGATGTGCCGGAGGCCCGCGAGCTCGCGGAGTTCGTCCGTGACGACATCGCCCAGCGCGGCTGGCCGGTGTTCTGCGTGTCGACCGCAACCCGGGAAAACCTGCAGCCGTTGATCTTTGGGCTGTCGCAGATGATCTCGGACTACAACGCTGCGCGGCCGGTGGCGGTGCCACGGCGGCCGGTGATTCGTCCGATTCCGGTGGACGACAGCGGTTTTACCGTCGAACCCGACGGGCATGGTGGCTTTGTCGTCAGCGGTGCCCGGCCCGAGCGTTGGATTGACCAGACCAACTTCGACAACGACGAGGCCGTCGGCTATCTCGCCGACCGGCTGGCGCGCCTGGGTGTCGAGGAGGAATTGCTGAGGCTGGGTGCGCGGTCAGGATGCGCGGTGACCATCGGCGAGATGACGTTCGATTGGGAGCCGCAAACGCCTGCGGGTGAGCCGGTCGCGATGTCCGGCCGGGGCACCGATCCGCGGCTGGACAGCAACAAGCGGGTGGGCGCGGCCGAGCGAAAGGCCGCTCGGAGTCGGCGTCGCGAACACGGGGATGGCTGATGAGAAGTCCGCATCGGGACGCAATCCGGACCGCGCGCGGCCTTGTCGTGAAGGTCGGGACCACGGCGCTTACCACACCGTCCGGGATGTTCGATGCCGGCCGGCTGGCCGGACTGGCCGAGGCGATCGAGCGGCGGATGAAGGCGGGTTCCGACGTCGTCATCGTGTCTTCGGGCGCCATCGCCGCCGGCATCGAGCCGCTCGGGCTGTCCCGTCGTCCCAAAGATCTGGCGACCAAGCAGGCGGCGGCCAGCGTCGGGCAGGTCGCGCTGGTGAACTCGTGGAGCGCGGCGTTCGCCCGCTACGGCCGCACGGTGGGCCAGGTGCTGCTGACCGCGCACGACATTTCGATGCGGGTGCAGCACACCAACGCCCAACGCACGCTGGATCGGCTGCGGGCGTTGCACGCGGTGGCGATTGTCAACGAGAACGACACCGTGGCCACCAACGAGATCCGGTTCGGTGACAACGATCGACTGTCTGCACTGGTGGCGCACCTGGTCGGCGCCGACGCTTTGGTGCTGCTGTCGGACATCGACGGCCTCTACGACTGCGACCCGCGCAAAACCGCGGACGCGACGTTCATTCCGGAGGTGTCCGGGCCGGCGGATCTGGACGGTGTGGTCGCCGGCCGCAGTAGCCACCTGGGTACTGGCGGCATGGCGTCCAAGGTGTCGGCGGCGCTGTTGGCCGCCGACGCCGGGGTGCCGGTACTGCTGGCCCCCGCGGCCGACGCCGCGACCGCGCTCGCCGACGCGTCGGTGGGCACGGTGTTTGCGGCCCGGCCCGCGCGTATGTCGGCCCGGCGGTTCTGGGTGCGTTATGCCGCCGAAGCAACCGGCGCACTGACTCTCGACGCCGGTGCGGTGCGCGCTGTGGTGCGACAACGCCGGTCACTGCTGGCGGCGGGTATCACCGCGGTGTCCGGCCGGTTTTGCGGCGGCGATGTGGTCGAACTGCGTGCACCCGACGCGGCCATGGTAGCCCGCGGGGTGGTTGCCTACGACGCGTCCGAGCTGGCCACCATGGTGGGCCGGTCCACCTCTGAGCTACCCGGCGAGCTGCGCCGCCCGGTGGTGCACGCCGACGATCTGGTCGCGGTGTCGGCGAAGCAAGCTAAGCAAGTTTAGCTACCATATTGCTCCGAGATGCGGTGTACCCCAAATGATTTCGATCAACATGGCCGCTAGCTGCGCATTGCGGCCGAGCGGGTATCCGAGGTGAACTAGCGGATCGTCATGGGACTGCTCGGCGGCCAATCAGGGCCCAGGGTCGGCAGCGGCCCAGTCGGTAGCATCCCCACGCCGGTCAATGCCGCCATCTGCCAGCAGCGCGGGGGATTCCACGGTGTCGAGCGTGGATACTCGGCGGGTGATTCGGGCGTTCTGACGTCGCTGGGCGACAATGAAAGGACGATGAACTTTTACTCCGCCTACCAGCACGGGTTCGTGCGCGTTGCCGCCTGCACGCACCACACCACCATCGGTGACCCGGCGGCCAACGCCGCGTCGGTATTGGACATGGCCCGTGCGTGCCACGACGATGGCGCAGCGTTGGCGGTCTTTCCTGAGCTGACGCTGTCGGGCTACTCCATCGAGGACGTACTACTGCAGGACTCTCTGCTCGATGCCGTCGAGGACGCGCTGCTCGACCTGGTGACCGAATCCGCCGACCTGTTACCTGTACTGGTGGTCGGGGCTCCGCTGCGGCATCGACACCGCATCTACAACACCGCGGTCGTCATTCACCGCGGCGCCGTGCTCGGCGTGGTGCCCAAGTCGTATCTACCCACCTATCGCGAGTTCTACGAGCGGCGCCAGATGGCGCCCGGAGACGGGGAGCGGGGCACGATCCGCATCGGTGGCGCCGACGTGGCCTTCGGCACGGACCTGTTGTTCGCCGCGTCAGATCTACCCGGCTTTGTGTTGCATGTGGAGATCTGCGAGGACATGTTTGTGCCGATGCCGCCCAGCGCCGAGGCGGCCCTGGCGGGCGCGACGGTGCTGGCGAATCTGTCCGGCAGCCCGATCACCATCGGCCGTGCCGAGGACCGCCGGCTGCTTGCGCGCTCGGCGTCGGCGCGGTGTCTGGCTGCCTATGTCTATGCCGCCGCGGGGGAGGGGGAGTCAACGACGGACCTGGCCTGGGACGGTCAGACGATGATCTGGGAGAATGGCGCACTGCTCGCGGAGTCCGAACGTTTCCCCAAAGGAGTGCGCCGCAGTGTCGCCGACGTTGACACCGAGTTGCTTCGGTCGGAGCGGCTGCGGATGGGCACGTTCGACGACAACCGGCGTCACCACCGGGAGTTAACGGAATCGTTCCGGCGCATCGACTTCGCACTCGACCCACCGGCAGGCGACATCGGACTGCTGCGCGAGGTCGAGCGGTTCCCGTTCGTTCCGGCCGATCCGCAACGATTGCAACAGGATTGCTACGAGGCCTACAACATCCAGGTGTCTGGACTCGAGCAACGGTTGCGGGCGCTGGACTATCCGAAGGTCGTTATCGGTGTGTCCGGGGGATTGGACTCGACGCACGCGCTGATCGTCGCGACCCATGCCATGGACCGCGAGGGCCGGCCGCGCAGCGACATTCTGGCGTTTGCGTTGCCCGGATTCGCCACCGGGGAGCACACTAAGAACAACGCGATCAAGCTGGCACGTGCGCTGGGGGTTACCTTCTCCGAAATCGATATCGGCGACACCGCTCGGTTGATGCTGCACACAATCGGCCATCCGTATTCGGTTGGCGAAAAAGTGTACGACGTCACCTTCGAGAACGTCCAGGCCGGGTTGCGCACCGACTATCTTTTCCGTATCGCCAACCAGCGCGGGGGAATCGTGCTGGGCACCGGGGACCTGTCGGAGCTGGCACTGGGTTGGTCGACATACGGTGTCGGCGACCAGATGTCGCACTACAACGTCAACGCCGGTGTGCCCAAGACGCTGATCCAGCACCTGATCCGGTGGGTCATTTCGGCGGGTGAGTTCGGTGAGAAGGTGGGTGAGGTATTGCAGTCGGTGCTCGACACCGAGATCACCCCCGAACTCATTCCGACCGGCGAGGAGGAGCTGCAGAGCAGCGAGGCCAAGGTCGGACCTTTCGCCCTACAGGACTTTTCGCTTTTTCAGGTACTGCGCTACGGATTTCGCCCGTCGAAGATTGCGTTTTTGGCCTGGCATGCGTGGAACGATGCGGAGCGGGGCAACTGGCCGCCCGGCTTCCCAAAGAGCGAACGCCCGTCCTATTCATTGGCCGAAATCCGGCATTGGCTGCAGATTTTCGTCCAGCGGTTTTATTCGTTTAGCCAGTTCAAGCGTTCGGCATTGCCCAACGGCCCCAAGGTGTCCCACGGGGGCGCGTTGTCGCCGCGTGGGGATTGGCGGGCCCCGTCGGATATGTCAGCGCGAATCTGGCTCGATCAGATCGACCGTGAGGTGCCCAAGGGCTAGCGGATCAACCCCACACCCGGGACGAACCGGCCGACGCTGGCGGTGTAGCCGCGGTAGACGGCACTGTGCGTCCGCAACAGGTAGGGTTCTTCGACGCGGCGGACATGCACCTCGAGCGTGGCAACGAGCAGGATAAACCCGGCGAGGGCAACGAGATTCGGAGTCACCAGCAACAGCCCGAGGCCAAACGCCATCATGGCCGTGTAGATGGGGTGACGCACCCATTTAAACGGGCCGGTGCGCACCAGAGTGGTGTTCTCCTGCTCGTCCACCCCGATCCGCCACGAATCGCCCATCGCAAGCTGGGCGTAAACCGTGGCCGCGATCCCGGCCGTCGCCGGGATTATGCCGGCAACCTGAATCCAGACCATGCGCAGAGTATTCAGCGGTTGGACAACGTTGGTCCGCTGCAGCACCGCAGCGACCACCGTCACGATCAGGGCGATGACAAAGCACGTCCCGGTAATCCACTCCAGCGAACCGACCCGGCCGCTGACGCCGCGAAAGCCGGTGGATCCGGTGCGTCGGTGCTGCAGCCAACTGCGTCAGCCGAATCCGACCACACTGAAAACCGCGAAGAGTGCCAGCGCTAAGTCGGCCGCGGTGGTCGTTCGCATCAGCGGGTCTCCTTCGGTGCGTAGCAGTGGTCATGAACCGTTGTGGCGGTTGGCTCGCAGGGCCGCATCGATCGCGGCGGCGGCCGGTGCGCAGTCGCCGGCACCGGACACCAAAGTTGCCAGCGCACCCGCAGCGCAGGCCCGCCGCAATGCGCGCAGTCGCTCGGCCGGCGAACCTGGGTTGCGCGGCCAATTCGCAGCAAGGACCCCGGCAAATACGTCGCCGGCGCCGGCGGTATCCACTGGCGTTACCGTTGGGGCGGGTACCTCGAACACCCCGTCCGCGCCGACGTACCGGGCACCGCGCACACCCAGGGTGATCACGAAATGTGTTGGTGGCGACGGCCAGTCGTTTGCCTCATGCTCGTTGGCGATCACCACGTCGGCGATAGCGGCCAAGTCCTGCAAGGAGCTTCGATCCTGGCCGGCTGGGGAGGCGTTGACCATGACAACCGCATCGGCCGACTGGGCTGCCCGCGCGGCTGCCAGCGCGGTTGCAACAGGAATCTCCAACTGGGTCAACAGTACATCGCAGTTGGCGACGGCCGAGGGTACCGGAGTCAGATGTGCATTGGCACCCGGCGCCACCAGCACGGTGTTCTCGGCGCTGGCATCGACCACGATAATCGCCGTCCCGCTCGGTCCGGGCACCGTGACGGTCCTGTCCAGTCCAACGGCGTTGGCGCGCAGGTGGGCCCGCAGCTGGGCGGCGGCTGGATCGTCGCCGAATGCACCGGAGAACTGTACCTGCGCGCCTGCGCGCGCTGCGGCCACCGCCTGGTTGGCGCCCTTCCCGCCTGGCGTTCGGGTCAACGACGCCGCAAGCACCGTCTCGCCGGGGCGCGGAAGCGCGTCCACCACGAACGTCAGGTCCATGTTCACGCTGCCTACCACGCACACCCGGGGCGCCATGGGGCCGACGTTAGTCTCACTGGCGTTTGCCATGCTTGCTGTTGGCTGAAATCACTTGTGTCACTTTTGTCCCAAGGGTATCAGTGGGTGTCCTGTCGGTGGCGCGTCCCAGTATTCGAACATGCTTGCGGATCGGGACGGGTGGTCGGGATGCTGGACCGGCTCGATGCTGTCGGTCGATGGTCTGAGTGCGTCGTCGTTTGATGCGTTGACCACTCCGCAGCGGTTGCCGGTGCCGGGGCATGTGTTGATCCATCGACTCGCTGAACATTGCGATACGGCCGAGCTATCCTGGCTCACCTCGATTACGGACCACCCAGAACCAATCGCTACCACCCCTCAAGAAGCGCGTGCGCGACGAGGACGATGACGAGGACCCGTACGCGGCGCATTCCTCGATTGGTCGCTGGTGGCTTTTCGGCAAACGCGATGATCGTGGGCTGGGCACGTTAGTCTGCTGCGTAATCGGCGCGTCGTAGAGCAGCCTGCGACCGACAGCAGAGGGGAAGCCGGTTGACGTCGGGTGAGGCACTGGACTCGGTAGCCGAGAGTGAATCCACCCCGGCTAAGAAGCGCCATAAGAATGTGCTCCGGCGTCGGCCGCGTTTCCGGGCCAGCATCCAGTCCAAGCTCATGGTGCTGCTGCTGTTGACGAGTATCGTGTCCGTCGCGGCGATTGCGGCCATCGTCTATCAATCTGGTCGCACTTCGCTAAGAGCAGCCGCCTACGAGCGGTTGACCCAGTTGCGCGAGTCGCAGAAGCGGGCAGTTGAGACACTATTTTCTGACCTGACGAATTCGCTGGTCATTTACGAACGTGGACTGACGGTTGTCGATGCCGTCGTGCGGTTCACGGCCGGCTTTGACCAGCTGGCTGACGCCACGATCAGCCCCGCCCAACAACAGGCGATCGTCAACTACTACAACAACGAATTCATCACACCC
Source organism: Mycobacterium canetti CIPT 140010059 (assembly GCF_000253375.1). Taxonomy (NCBI): domain Bacteria; kingdom Bacillati; phylum Actinomycetota; class Actinomycetes; order Mycobacteriales; family Mycobacteriaceae; genus Mycobacterium; species Mycobacterium canetti. The sequence goes on along the minus strand of NC_015848.1, from coordinate 2,795,580 downwards.
GTCGAACGCACGACCGGCGATAAACTCGACATCACCGCGCTGCTGCCGACTTCTCCGGCCCAAAGGTATCTTCAGGCGTACTACACCGCACCATTCACGTCGGACCAAGATGCGATGCGGCTGGACGATGCCGGCGACGGCAGTGCATGGTCGGCCGCCAACGCGCAATTCAACAGCTATTTCCGGGAAATCGTCACCCGGTTCGATTACGACGACGCGGTATTGCTGGACACCCGGGGCAATATCGTCTATACCCTGAGCAAGGACCCCGACCTCGGTACCAACATTCTGACCGGGCCGTATCGCGAATCCAATCTGCGTGACGCCTACCTTAAAGCGTTGGGCGCCAACGCCGTCGACTTTACCTGGATTACCGACTTCAAGCCGTATCAGCCTCAACTCGGCGTGCCGACCGCGTGGTTGGTGGCACCGGTCGAAGCGGGCGGCAAAACTCAGGGCGTTTTGGCGCTGCCGTTGCCGATCGACAAGATCAATAAGATCATGACCGCCGACAGGCAATGGCAAGCGGCTGGCATGGGTAGTGGGACGGAAACCTATCTCGCCGGTCCGGACAGTCTGATGCGGTCCGATTCTCGGCTCTTCCTGCAAGACCCGGAGGAATACCGGAAACAGGTTGTGGCAGCAGGCACGTCACTTGATGTGGTCAACAGAGCGATCCAGTTCGGTGGGACGACGCTGCTGCAGCCTGTTGCGACCGAAGGACTGCGCGCCGCCCAACGCGGACAGACCGGAACCGTCACCTCCACCGACTACACGGGTAGCAGGGAACTGGAGGCCTACGCGCCGCTGAATGTGCCGGACTCCGATCTGCACTGGTCGATCCTGGCAACGCGGAACGATTCTGAGGCGTTCGCGGCCGTCGCGTCGTTCAGCAGGGCGCTTGTGCTGGTTACAGTTGGCATCATTGTCGTCATCTGTGTGGCGTCGATGCTGATCGCCCATGCGATGGTGCGGCCAATCCGGCGGCTCGAGGTTGGCACCCAGAAGATCAGCGCAGGCGACTACGAAGTCAACATTCCGGTAAAGTCACGCGACGAAATCGGTGATCTTACAGCCGCTTTCAACGAGATGAGTCGGAATCTGCAAACCAAAGAGGAGCTGCTCAACGAGCAACGCAAGGAAAACGACCGGTTATTGCTATCGATGATGCCCGAGCCAGTTGTCGAGCGGTACCGCCTTGGGGAGCAGACCATTGCGCAGGAGCACCAAGATGTCACCGTCCTGTTTGCCGACATCCTGGGTGTCGACGAGATTTCCAGCGGCCTGTCGGGTAACGAACTGGTCAAAATTGTCGACGAGCTGGTCCGCCAGTTCGATTCGGCCGCCGAACACCTTGGTGTCGAACGCATTCGCACGCTGCACAATGGCTATCTCGCCGGTTGCGGGGTAACCACGCCACGGCTGGACAATATTCCCCGAACCGTCGACTTCGCCCTAGAGATGCGGCGCATCGTCGATCGGTTCAATTGCCAAACCGGTAACGATCTGCACCTGCGAGTCGGTATCAACACCGGGGACGTCATTAGCGGGCTGGTCGGCAGATCAAGTGTCGTCTACGACATGTGGGGCGCGGCAGTGAGTCTGGCCTACCAAATGCACAGCGGTTCACCACAGCCCGGCATCTATGTCACCTCGCAGGTGTACGAGGCGATGCGAGACGTGTGGCAGTTCACGGCTGCGGGCACGATTTCTGTCGGAGGGTTAGAAGAGCCGATCTACCGATTGTCGGAGCGATCATGAACCTGCTCGACTCGACATGGTTCTACTGGGCCGTTGGCATTGCGATCGGATTGCCGGCCGGGCTAATCGTTCTCACCGAACTGCACAACATACTCGTCCGACGGAACAGCCATCTGGCCAGGCAGGCAAGTCTGCTGCGAAACTACCTGCTACCCCTGGGCGCGGTTTTGCTGCTGCTTGTCAAGGCATCTGAAGTCCCGGCCGAGGACCCCACCGTGCGGGTGCTCACGACAGCGTTCGGATTTCTGGTGCTGGTGCTGCTGCTGTCGTTACTGAATGCCACCCTGTTTCAGGGTGCGCCCCAACAGAGCTGGCGCAAGCGGCTACCCGCCATCTTCGTCGATGTCGCGCGCTTCGCGCTGATCGGCATAGGTTTGGCGGTGATCCTGTCCTACATCTGGGGGGTGCGGGTCGGTGGACTGTTCGCCGCGTTAGGTGTGACGTCAGTCGTCATCGGCCTGATGCTGCAGAACTCCGTCGGCCAGATCGTGTCGGGCTTGTTCATGCTGTTCGAACAGCCCTTTCGGATCGATGATTGGTTGGAAACACCCACAGCCCGCGGACGAGTCGTCGAGGTGAACTGGCGGGCTGTCCATATCGACACCGGCAGCGGACTGCAGATCATGCCCAACTCGATGTTGGCCACCACCGCGTTTACCAATCTCAGCCGGCCGGCCGGGGCGCACGAATGCTCGATCACGACCACATTTTCCACGTCCGATCCCCCGGACAAGGTATGCGCCATGCTGAACAGGGCTGCCAGCGCGCTACCGCATGTTAAGCCCGGGGTCGTGCCCGCCACAATTGCCCGCGGAGCCGCCGAGTATCGAACGACGGTCAGGCTGACATCACCGGCCGACGAAGGCCCAACGCAGGCAACGTTTCTGCGCTGGGTCTGGTACGCCGCGCGTCGGGAAGGGCTACACCTCGACGAGGCCGACGACGAGTTCTCGACGGCCGAACGTGTGGAGTCCGCCCTGCGCACGGTGGTGGGGCCCGAGCTGCGACTGAGCTCTAGCGATCAGCAGTCGCTGGCTCGGTACGCGAGGCTGGTGCGCTACGGCACTGATGAGATCGTGCAGCACGCGGGTGTGGTTCCCATGGGTATCACCTTCGTGATCGCCGGCAGCGTGCGGCTGACGGTTACGACCGATGACGGATCCGTGGTTGCGATTGCCACCCTCAAAAAGGGCACGTTTCTGGGCTTGACTGCGCTGACTCGGCAACCCGACCCCGCCGGTGCGGTAGCGCTGGAAGAGGTGACCGCGCTGCAGATCGGCCGGGAGCACCTTGAGCAGGTCGTGATGAACAAGCCGATGCTGCTGCAGGAGCTGGGTCGGGTTATCGACGAGCGGCAAAGGAAGGCGCAACAGGCAATTCGCCGCGACTTGCACCAATCCCCAGCGGCGGCCGGCGAGCATCGTGGGCCTGCGCGACGCTGACGAGCGGTGGGACACGGTTGGCCAAGCGATCGGTCTGTTTCTGCGCGGCCACACCCTGCGCACCGCAGCTCCGACGGCGCTGATCGTGGGTACCGTGCTATGTGCGGTGAATCAGGGTGCCACCCTTGCCGAGGGCGCCGCGACGATCGGCACGTGGGTACGGATGGTGATCAATTATTTGGTCCCGTTCCTGGTGGCTAGCGTCGGCTACCTCGGTGCGCGGCGCGGTGTCCGGCGTGCGAGCGGACGTTCTGATCCATCAGCACAATGACGGTGCGAGCCGAACACTGCCGTGGAGCAGGAGGATGTGATGAGTGCCCATCCGTCATGCCCGAGCACCCCACCGCGCTTTTCCACGACGTCGCAGCCATCGCACTGGCCCAACCCGGGGCGGAGCCCGGCGCCATGATGGGTTTCCCTTGCCGACCCGCTCTACTCCCTCATCTGTCACGAGCCGTAATGCGCTGTGTGAGAACGCGATCGGCCTCAACGAGCCTGGGCGTGTCTGTCATCGCGGGTCAACTGCCGGCCGCTGGAAGCCGGCACCGATTAGGTGCACCGTGCAGGCATGTGCGCTGGTGGCCGGCCTCCGACGGCCATTGGGGCATGGTAAGCTACATCCCTACTGCTTTGAACGTCAGCATGGGGGGTATCGTCGGGTGGCGTTGTGTGCCTTGAGTCGGCTTGATTTGCAGCGGCTTACCCGGAATTGATCCCTTCGTCTGTTGGATAATTATGCCAGTGAAGTCGTTGCGTTTTCTCAACGTGGGCAGTCGCAGCGCAAACAACCGGTGGTTGATCAGCCCGGTGCAGTGCCGGGGGTTCGTTAATCGCGGAGTGGAGTCGGCATGTCTTTTGTGATCACAAATCCCGAGGCGTTGACCGTGGCGGCCACGGAGGTACGACGGATTCGCGATCGTGCGATCCAAAGCGATGCTCAGGTGGCCCCGATGACAACCGCTGTGCGGCCTCCGGCTGCGGATCTGGTGTCGGAGAAGGCGGCGACGTTCCTGGTCGAGTACGCAAGGAAGTATCGGCAGACCATCGCTGCGGCGGCGGTGGTTCTTGAGGAGTTTGCGCACGCCTTGACCACTGGCGCCGATAAGTATGCGACCGCCGAGGCCGACAACATCAAGACCTTTAGTTAACGAGTCACTACAGTCGTCACGAGCCGACGGAACAACGAACAAACAGATGCATTTCGAAGCGTACCCACCGGAGGTCAACTCCGCCAACATATATGCCGGCCCCGGTCCTGACTCGATGTTGGCTGCCGCCAGGGCGTGGAGGTCGTTGGATGTGGAAATGACGGCCGTGCAGAGGTCGTTCAACCGAACGCTGCTGTCTCTGATGGACGCCTGGGCGGGTCCAGTGGTGATGCAGTTGATGGAGGCAGCCAAGCCGTTTGTCAGGTGGCTGACCGACCTCTGTGTGCAGCTGTCTGAGGTCGAGAGGCAGATCCACGAGATCGTGCGGGCCTATGAATGGGCACATCACGATATGGTGCCCCTGGCGCAGATCTACAACAACCGTGCTGAGAGGCAGATTCTGATCGACAACAACGCGCTTGGGCAATTCACTGCGCAGATCGCCGACCTCGACCAAGAATATGACGACTTCTGGGACGAGGACGGAGAGGTGATGAGGGACTACAGGCTTCGGGTGTCGGATGCGTTGTCGAAGTTGACTCCGTGGAAGGCGCCGCCGCCGATCGCCCACAGTACCGTGTTGGTCGCACCGGTGTCACCCAGCACGGCGTCATCGCGTACAGACACTTAGCTTGGGCTTAGTGCCTCGATTGTGGCCAGCGCTTGTGCAACGCCTGAAACGATTGCTGCGGCTTTCAGCGCTTCAAAGATCGCCTCTCGGTCCACACCTACCGTACGCAGCGTGTGCTCGTGGGCGACGAGGCAATGCGAGCACCCGTTGATCGCGGACACTGCGAAGGACCAGAGCTCGAAGTTGGCTTTCGGTATGCCCGGATTGGCGATGATGTTCATCCGCAGTCCGGGGCGCAGGTCGTCGTACCGGCCTTCAAGGAAGCCGCGGCCACGGTAGAACACGTTATTCATGCCCATGATGGCCGCGGCTCCGAGGGCTGCGTGGCGGGCTGCAGCCGACAGATGGTCGGTCGCTTCAGCGCCAATGTCAGCTAATACCTGCGGATTTCGTGTCGCTGCGGCGCTGGCCAGCAGGGTTCCCCATAGTTGTTCCTGGTCGAGCACGCTGCTGCGGGTGATTGAGCTCAGGTTCAGCTTGATGTCTTTGGCGTACTCGGGGAGCGCGGCCTTGAGCTTTTCTATACTCATTGATTCCCGGCCAACCAGATCCCGGTTAGGCCGAAGCCTTGAGGAGTTCGCCAGCGTCTAGCGTCGGGTCGCCCTTGCGCCAGTTGCATGCGCACAGCTCGTCGGACTGGAGGGCGTCGAGCACTCGCAGTACCTCATCGACGTTGCGTCCCACCGAACCGGCGGTGGCCGAGACGAACTGGATCTCGTTGTTGGGGTCGACGATAAAGGTCACGCGGTCGGCCACACCGTCGGCGTTGAGGACACCTGCGGCTTGGCTGAGTTCGCGCTTGATGTCGGAGAGCATCGGGAAGGGTAACGTTTTGAGGTCGTTGTGCTGTGCACGCCACTGGAAATGCGCGAATTCGCTGTCAATCGAAACCCCCAGGATCTGGGCGTCGCGGTCCTCGAACTCGTCATTGAGCTTGCTGAACGCCGCGATCTCGGTAGGGCACACGAACGTGAAGTCTTTCGGCCAAAAGAACACCACCCGCCACTTGCCTGGGTGTTCGTCACTGGTGATAGTGGTGAAGTAGTCGCCGGGCTGCTTGGCGTCGACCTTGGACAGGTCACCGCCGATGAGAGCGGTGAGCTGGTAGGCGGGGAATTGATCGCCAATGGTTAGCAGTGGCATGACTCTCCTCATCATCAAAGCGGACAATGCATTTGGTTGCGACATTCCATCGTGCCGTGAAGTCGCTGTCAGGCAAAGGTGATATATCACACCATATTTATCGGCATCGCCGCCAAGAGGTGCTAGCCGGCCGTGGCCGGGCTTCGCGCGTTCGCCGCGGTGGCGGCAAAGCAGTGGTTCAGCAGTGCCGCAAGCATTCTCGATATGAGCCAGTCGACGTTGCGGCGAGCGGTGGTCGGAAGCCGGTCTCGGTGCACCCCCAGGGCATGTCTTTCCGGCAAGCAGCGTGTGCCGCTGACCGCGCTGTCAGAGCTGACTTTGTTGTGACTGCATGAGGGGCACTGCCTACGCGACCAGACGCTCGATGCTGCCCAACACCCGGGCGGTGTGGCTGGCCACCGTCGTGCAGTGCGTGACCGGCGGGCTGGGGGTGACACTGATTCCGCAGACCGCGGCCGCCGTCGAGACCACGCGAAGCCGGCTGGAACTCGCCCGATTCGTCGCCCCTGCCCGGCGCGACGAATCGGTTTGGTGTTTAGCTCTTTCGGCGGCCGCGAGAAGTCCTACCAGCGTCTTGCCGGGATTATCGGCAAGCTGATCAGGGGCGACCGTCAAGTACGCCTGATCGCATAGCAACCACCCAGCCGGATCGCTGCGCGGCCCGTCCGGAGCGGGTCGTCTTACCTGGCCAGCGCAAGCCCGTTACCCTGGGGCAATGACCGTGCCAGCACCGTCGCAGCTCGACTTGCGTCAAGAGGTGCACGACGCCGCACGCCGCGCCCGGGTGGCCGCCCGCCGGCTGGCATCGCTGCCGACGACTGTCAAAGACCGCGCGCTGCACGCGGCTGCCGACGAGCTACTGGCTCACCGCGACCAGATCCTGGCGGCCAACGCCGAAGACCTGAACGCGGCGCGCGAGGCGGACACCCCGGCCGCCATGCTGGACCGGTTGTCCTTGAACCCGCAACGAGTCGACGGTATCGCCGCCGGGTTGCGGCAAGTCGCGGGACTGCGCGATCCGGTCGGTGAAGTGCTGCGTGGCTATACCCTGCCCAACGGGCTGCAGCTGCGCCAGCAGCGCGTCCCCCTGGGCGTGGTCGGCATGATCTACGAGGGCCGCCCCAATGTCACCGTGGATGCCTTCGGGCTGACACTCAAGTCGGGTAACGCTGCATTGCTGCGCGGCAGCTCGTCGGCCGCAAAGTCCAACGAGGCCCTGGTGGCGGTGTTACGCACCGCGCTGGTCGGCCTGGAGCTGCCGGCCGACGCGGTCCAGCTGCTGTCGGCTGCCGACCGCGCCACCGTCACTCACCTGATTCAGGCCCGCGGCCTGGTCGATGTGGTGATTCCACGCGGGGGAGCGGGCCTGATCGAGGCGGTCGTACGCGATGCCCAGGTGCCCACCATCGAGACCGGCGTCGGGAACTGCCATGTCTACGTGCACCAAGCGGCCGACCTGGACGTGGCCGAGCGTATCTTGCTGAACTCCAAGACGCGGCGGCCCAGCGTCTGCAACGCCGCCGAGACGCTGCTGGTCGACGCAGCGATCGCCGAAACGGCGTTGCCTCGATTGCTGGCCGCCCTGCAGCACGCCGGTGTCACCGTACATCTCGACCCGGACGAGGCCGACCTGCGCCGCGAATACCTGTCGCTGGACATCGCGGTGGCGGTGGTCGACGGTGTCGACGCTGCCATCGCCCATATCAACGAATACGGCACCGGGCACACAGAAGCGATTGTGACCACCAATCTTGATGCGGCCCAACGCTTTACCGAACAGATCGATGCGGCCGCGGTGATGGTGAACGCATCAACGGCGTTCACCGACGGCGAGCAATTCGGCTTCGGCGCCGAGATCGGCATCTCCACCCAGAAACTGCATGCCCGCGGACCGATGGGACTACCGGAATTGACGTCGACCAAGTGGATCGCATGGGGAGCCGGCCACACCCGTCCGGCCTGACGCCGTTGGCTAGAGGAGACCCGATCGTGACCGTGCCCGCCCGGCCCACGCCGCTGTTCGCCGACATCGCCGACGTCTCGCGGCGGCTGGCCGAGACCGGCTACCTGCCCGACACTGCCACCGCGACGGCGGTCTTTCTCGCCGACCGGCTCGGCAAGCCGCTGCTGGTGGAAGGCCCCGCCGGGGTCGGCAAGACCGAGCTGGCGCGCGCCGTGGCGCAGGCCACTGGATCCGGTCTGGTCCGGCTGCAGTGCTACGAGGGCGTCGACGAGGCTCGCGCCCTGTATGAGTGGAACCACGCTAAGCAGATCCTGCGTATCCAGGCCGGCTCGGGAGATTGGGAGGCCACCAAAACCGATGTGTTCAGCGAAGAGTTCCTGCTGCAGCGTCCGCTGCTGACCGCTATCCGGCGCACCGAGCCCACCGTGCTGCTGATCGATGAAACCGACAAGGCCGACATCGAGATCGAGGGCCTGCTGCTGGAGGTGCTGTCCGACTTCGCGGTGACCGTCCCCGAACTGGGCACCCTGACCGCCACCCGGGCGCCGTTCGTGCTGCTGACCTCCAACGCCACCCGTGAGCTGTCCGAGGCGCTCAAGCGTCGCTGCCTGTACTTGCACATCGACTTCCCGACCCCCGAGCTGGAGCGTCGCATCCTGTTATCCCGAGTTCCCGAGCTGCCCGAGCACTTCGCCGAGGAGTTGGTGCGCATCATCGGCGTGCTGCGCGGCATGCAGCTTAAGAAGGTGCCATCGATCGCCGAGACCATCGACTGGGGTCGCACCGTCTTGGCACTGGGACTGGACACCATCGACGATGCGGTCGTTGCCGCCACGCTCGGCGTGGTTCTCAAGCACCAATCCGACCAGCAACGGGCCACCGGAGAGCTCAGGTTGAACTAGTGGCCGCCCGTCGTATTCGTGCTGCCCGGCCACTCGCCCCGCATGGGCTGCCCGGACACTTGGTGGGCTTTGTGGAAGCGCTGCGTGGCAGCGGGATTTCGGTGGGCCCGTCGGAGACGGTGGATGCCGGCCGGGTGATGGCCACCCTCGGGCTGGGTGATCGTGAGGTGTTGCGGGAGGGCATTGCTTGTGCGGTGCTGCGCCGGCCTGACCACCGCGATACCTATGACGCCATGTTCGACCTGTGGTTTCCCGCGGCACTGGGGGCTCGGGCGGTCATCACCACGGAAGACGAGTCGGCAGGCTCCGGGGGTTTGCCGCCCGATGATGTCGAGGCTATGCGGCAGCTGCTGCTGGATCTGCTGGCCAACAACCAAGACCTGGCCGACAAGGACGAGCGGTTGGTGGAGATGATCGCGCGGATCGTTGAGGCCTATGGCAAGTACAGTTCCAGCCGCGGTCCGTCGTTCTCGTCGTATCAGGCACTCAAGGCCATGGCGCTGGACGAACTGGAGGGCAAGCTACTGGCGGGCCTGCTTGCTCCCTACGGCGATGAGCCCACAGCCACCCAGGAACAGATTGCCAAAGCGCTTGCCGCACAAAAGATCGCGCAGCTGCGCAGAATGGTCGACGCCGAGACCAAGCGGCGCACAGCCGAGCAACTCGGCCGCGAGCACGTCCAGATGTACGGAATTCCACAGCTTTCCGAGAACGTCGAGTTTCTGCGTGCCTCGGGTGAGCAGCTGCGCCAGATGCGCCGGGTGGTGGCCCCGTTGGCCCGCACCCTGGCGACCCGGTTGGCCGCCCGGCGGCGCCGCGCCCGCGCGGGATCGATCGATCTGCGCAAGACGCTGCGCAAGTCGATGTCCACCGGCGGCGTGCCGATCGACCTGGTGTTGCACAAACCCCGCCCGGCGCGCCCGGAACTCGTCGTGTTGTGCGACGTGTCGGGCTCGGTCGCGGGCTTCAGCCACTTCACGCTGCTGCTGGTACACGCGCTGCGCCAACAGTTCTCCCGGGTTCGCGTCTTCGCCTTCATCGACTCCACCGACGAGGTGACCCATATGTTCGGGCCGGAATCGGACCTGGCCATAGCGATCCAGCGGATCACCCGGGAGGCTGGTGTGTATGCCCGCGACGGCCATTCCGACTACGGCAACGCGTTCGTCTCGTTCATGCAGGGCTTCCCAAATGTGCTGTCGCCGCGCAGCTCGCTGCTGGTGCTTGGTGACGGGCGCACCAACTACCGCAACCCGGCCACCGACGTGCTGGCCGACATGGTGACCGCCAGCCGGCACGCGCACTGGCTCAACCCGGAGCCCAAGCATCTGTGGGGCAGCGGTGACTCGGCGGTGCCGCGCTACCAAGAGGTGATCACGATGCACGAATGCCGATCCGCCAAGCAGCTGGCCACGGTGATCGACCAGCTACTGCCGGTGTAGGCCGGGCGAGCAGTCGTAAAAGAACATGATGGGCGCTGGTGCGCCCGCTTATCACGCGTTGTTGGCCCACGGCGAGTGAGCTGCTGGTGTGCAATGCCGGGCACGTGAAGAACGGCCGGGCCGCAAAACCGACCTCTTGGATGCCGAGTGGTTGGTGCACCTGCTGGAATGCGGTCTGCTGCGGGGTTGGTTCATTCCGCCCGCCGACATCAAAGCCGCCCGCGACGTGATCCGCTACCGCCGCAAGCTGGTCGAGCATCGCAGCTCGAAGCTGCAGCGCCTGGGCAATGTGCTTCAAGACGCCGGGATCAAGGCCGACAGCGTGGCGTCCTCGGTCACCACCAAGTCGGTGCGGGCGATGGTGGGGGCGCTCATCGACGGTGAACGCCGCCGGCGGTGCTGGCTGATCTGGTGTGCGGCAGTATGCGCTCGAAGATCCCCGATCTGCAGCGGGCGCTGGAAGGGCGCTTCGATGATCACCATGTCCTGATGTGTAGGTTGCACCTGGCTCATCTGGATCAGCTCGATGCGATGATCGGTGCTCTCGACGAGCAGATCGAGCAGCTGATGCATCCCTTTTGTGCCCGACGCGAGCTGATTGCATCGATCCCGGGGATCGGGGTGGGTGCCTCGGCGACGGTCATCTCTGAAATCGGCGCCGACCCGGCGGCCTGGTTCCCCTCGGCTGAGCATCTGGCCTCGTGGGTGCGGCTGTGCCCGGGCAACCACGAATCGGCCGGCAAACGCCATCACGGTGCCCGCCGCACAGGCAACCAGCACCTGCAGCCGGTCCTGGTCGAGTGCGCGTGGGCCGCCGTGCGCACCGATGGCTACCTGCGCGAGTACTACCGCCGCCAGGTCCGCAAGTTCGGTGGCTTCCGCAGTCCCGCTGCCAACAAGAAGGCGATCATCACCGTCGCCCACAAGCTGATCGTCATCATTTGGCACGTGCTGGCCACCGGCCGGCCTTACCAGGATCTCGGCGCCGACTACTTCACCACCCGCATGGATCCCGACAAAGAACGACGTCGCCTCGTCGCCAAACTCGAAGCCCAAGGATTGGGGGTCACCCTCGAACCTGCCGCCTGAAACCCCGACATACACACTGTCACCAACAGACCCGGCTTCGCTGCAGTCGCCGGCGGGTCACGCTTGCCGTGGTCACCTTAATTCACGTACCAGCCCCCAAATCCGACCGGTTTCGGGCTCTACTGACTGATCTGTGGGTGGTTGTGTCGGCCTGGCAGGGTGGGGCGGTGGCCGGCGAGGGCGAGCATGGCTAGGGCGATGAGGGCTTGTGGTGAGCGGAATCCGAACGCGATCCGGGTCAGTAGGCGGATCTTGGTGTTGGTGGATTCGATCAGGCCTTGGGATAGGCCGTGGTCGAGGGCGGCGTCGATGGCCACCCGGTGGCGTTTGATGCGGGCGGCAAGCTCGACGAAAGAGATGGACCCGTGTTCTTGGACAGTGGGTTAAGTGGGGGCTGCTTCGATGATGGCTGAACAGTCGAAGGAGCGGATCTCATGGCAAGGCGCAAGCGTAGGAATCATTCGCCGCAGTTCAAGGCCAAGGTGGCGTTGGCGGCATTGACCGAAGAGCAGACGTTGGCGCAATTGGCGCAGCGCTTCGATGTGCACCCGAACCAGATCACGGCGTGGAAGCGGCAGCTGCTGGAAGGCGCTGCTGGCATGTTCGGGTCCGGCTCGGGGCCAGTCGCCGATAGCGAGGCCAAGATCAAGGAGCTGCACGCCAAGATCGGTGAGCTGACGATGGAGCGCGATTTTTTAGATCGCGGGCTCGCGCGCTTGGACCCCAAGTGAGGCGTGCCATGATCGACCGCGACGACAGGTTGCCCGTCACCAGCCAGTGCGAGCTGCTGGATGTGGCGCGTTCAACGGTGTACTACCAGCCCAAGCCGACGCCGGCCGGCGACATCGATCTGATGCGCAGGATCGATGAAATCCACCTGACCCACCCGTTTTTAGGCAGTCGACGCATCGTCGACGCCCTTGCCGAGGACGGCTTGGTGGTCAATCGCAAGAAGGTGGTGCGCCTGATGCGCATCATGGGGCTGGCGGCTTTGTATCCGAAGCGACGGACCACGATCCCGGCGCTCGGGCAGCGGATCTACCCGTACCTGCTGCGCGGGCTGAAAATCGACCGGCCCAATCAGGTGTGGTGCGCGGACGTGACGTATCTGCCGATGGCCCACGGCTTCATGTACCTCGTTGCAGTCATGGACTGGTACTCGCGCAAGGTGCTGTGCTGGCGGCTGTCCAACACGATGGACACCAGTTTCTGCATTGATGCCCTCACCGCGGCGATCGAAGCCTACGGCGCTCCGGAAATGTTCAACACCGACCAAGGCGCCCAGTTCACCAGCGAGGCATTCACCGGGGTGCTGAACCGCCACGGCATCACCATCAGCATGGATGGTCGGGGCCGGTGGATGGACAACGTATTCATCGAACGGCTTTGGCGCAGCGTCAAATACGAGGAGGTCTACCTCAAGGCATATGAGAACGGCACCCAGGCCAAGAAAGGGCTCGGCGACTACTTCGAGTTCTACAACAGCCGACGACGTCACCAGGGTGTGAACCACCGTACCCCTGACGAGGTCTACCATCAGACCCTGTCGCTACCGCAAGCGGCATAACCAGCAGCAGCCCTCCACCTACGAACCGCCGCGGCCTGTCCAACCGATGGGGTCCAGCTCTGAATACCGGGATGCGACAACGCTGGGCCCAGGAGATCCACCGGTCCAGGGCCTGTTTACCTTCCTCGCCCTTGACCGAAAACACATGCCGCAGGCCCTCTTTGAGCAGGTAGGCGCGATACAGACGGGGATCGGTCTTGGCGATCCAGGCCAGTTTGGCGCTTTGGCGTTCGGTGAGGTCCTCGGGGTTCTTCCACAGCGCGTAGCGGGCGCCCTTGAGCCGCCGTGCCCGCTCGCGGCCCGGACGTGGTGCGGCGTTCTTACCGGGCCGGCCCCGGCCCCACTTGGGTTCGGTGCGCGCGATCGCCCGTGCGTCGTTCCAGGCTCGGCGCCGCTCGACGTCGAGCGCCTCGGTGGCCCAGGCCACCACATGAAACGGATCGGCGCATTGAATCGCATCCGGGCAGCGCTCGGTGACCACGTCAGCGATCCAGTCCGCGGCATCGGCCGAAACGTGAGTAATCTGGGCGGCCCGCTCAGCGCCCAGGGCATCGAAGAACAAGCCCAGGGTGGCCTTGTCGTGGCCCGGGGCGGCCCACACCAACCGGCCGCTGTCGTGATCGACGACCACCGTCAGGTACCGGTGGTGGCGCTTGTAGGAGATCTCATCGATACCGATGCGGCGCAAGTTCGCGAACCGGTCAATGCGCTTTTCGGTGTCGGCCCAGACCCGGGCCACGATCGCCCCGACGGTGCGCCAGGCGATCCGCATCAACTCGCACACCGCGGTCTTCGAACACGCCACCGCCAGCCAGGCCACCGTGTCATCGAAAGCATACGTGTGCCCGGCATGATGACGCGCCCACGGCACCGCCACCACCGTCGGCCCATGGGTGGGGCAGTTCACCCGCGGCGCCTCGGCCTCCAAGAACACCTCGACGGTGCCCCAATCCAGACTGCGCCATTGGCGCAGGCCCGCACCGCGGTCATACCAGGACGCCTTGCGACCGCAGCGACCACAGCGGCGCAACACTGCACTTCGTGGCCGCACCCGGGCGATCACCCGCGCACCGTCTCCGGCGTCATCCTCCTCGAATTCGATGTCCTCAATCACGGTGCGCTTGTCGACACCCAGCAGCGCACGAAATAGCCTCACATTGCGCACGTCGTTGTCGGCTCCTTGTGTTTCTGATCCTTGACAAGCCAGAAACCTTAAGCCACAACGACGTGCGCCTACTCAGGACACAAACTCACCCACGGAAGTGTCAGAAGAGCCCGGTTTCGGGGGCTTTTGCGACTGCTCACCGCCTCCTCTGGAACACCAACCAGCGCATCTCGATCGGGCAGCTCTCAACGTTGGTGGTGAACACGTCGAGGCCACGGATCCAGTCGGCGTACCAACTGGTGGGCGGCCAGGCGCCCGGTGGCAGGTGCGTTTTCTCGTAGTCGTATACCGAGTCGTCGGCGACGAGTTCGAGAGGAAGGCCGGCCGCTGCAGCAGACATCTCGGCCCGCGTGCACATCCCGGTATACATCTGCTGCCCGAACTCACGCGCGGCTTGGTCGGGTGCGTAATCTCCGTTCGCCAGGAAGGCGTTGAACACCAAGCGGGCACCGGGAGCAAGGCACTGGGCAGCGAGTTCGAACAGATTGCGCAGCTGCTGCGTCGTCCGGAAGTCCGGCACCACCTCGGAGAGCACCATCAGCTGATAGTCCTGCCTCAAGTCGTCCATGGTCGAGAAGACGTCACGCATGATGACGCGCACGTCGAGGGATTCTCGTTCGGCGTCGGAGCGAATGATGTCGGCGAACTTGGGGGTCATCTCCACCACGTCGACCGGGTGTCCGCGCCGTGCCAACGCCAGGGCGTTACGCCCGGTTCCGGCGCCAATTTCGAGCACCCGATGCGTCGTAGGATCGGCTGCTTCGTTGGCCAGCGCCCACACACGTGCGTCTGGTTCGGTACCGAAGAGCGGCGGCTCACGGGTGGCGATCCAGTTCTCGTATTCCTGCGCCACCGTCCGCCATTGGGCTCGGACTTGGTAGTGCAAGGTCGGGCCCATGGGGGCGTTGTATGAGATGACGATGGTCGAACGCTGGGAGGCCGCGTACGCCTCTGCCAGCTGACCCTGGAGCACCGCGCGAAGATGAGCAAGTTCTTCGTCGGAAAACTTTCTGCCCACACCCGCAAAAAGGCCGGCGCACATTGTCACGTACTCGTCGATCATGCTCGGCACGGCCGGCAGCGTGATCTCGCCTTTCACCACCGAGCGGGTGTAAAACCGTCGGGTCATCGCCGCCTTCGCCAACCGCGTCGACTCGGCTGATTCGATCGGCAAATTATCCACAGACCCCTTCTACACGACCGAGTAGATCGTTGCGGGTACATCGGGTGAAAAACGTGAGGGACCCGGCATCTGGGCAGCCGTTGGCCTGGCAGCGGCGCGGGTGTGATTGGCCGCGCAACCGCGACGCTCAGGCCAGCAGCTCGGCTTCCACTGCGAGCGCGCGGTAGACCTTCAGCGCCTGCCGGTCGCGGGTTGCCAGGGGGAGCCGATGCTCGTTGGCAGCCGCACCGATCAGCGCATCCTAGACGGCTCCGCCGGCGATTTCGGCCGGTGCGAGTTCGGGTAGCAGCGACATCGCCGCCCCAGCGCCGAGGAACCTGGTCGCCGGGAATGTGTGTGCAAGCAGCTTCGCCACGGTCGCCAGCGTCCTGCGTTCAAAAGCCGCGTGCCCGGCCAGACCGAGGGTGCGGCCACGAAGCGCTTGAAAGGTATCTTCGTGGTGGTCGTGATCGGCGACCACCGGTGCGACCGCGACGCTCGTGTCCACGAGCACGGTGCTAACGCTGGCCGGCATCGCGCAGCGTCCGCACGGCCGCGTCGTCGATTTGCGCACCGCCCGCGGGTATCACCGGTAGGCCATGCCGCTCGCCGAGGGAGTCACCGGCGAGGGTCGTGACACCCAGTCCCGCCCCGTCGGCGACGACCTCGACCTCACCCGGAACGAGACCAAGATGATCGCGCAAAGGCTTAGGAATAACCAATCGTGCTGCCTTATCAATGGCTGCTCGCTTGTGCTGGCTGGCAGTTGCCGCGAACGGAACTGCGGCAAGATACTCCAGTAAGCTGGCCAATCGTGCATGGGCGTCGATTGGGAGTCATGGGTGGGACGTTCGACCCCATCCACTACGGCCACCTGGTTGCCGCCAGCGAGGTGGCCGACCTGTTCGATCTCGACGAAGTGGTATTCGTGCCCAGCGGGCAACCCTGGCAAAAGGGTCGACAGGTCTCCGCCGCCGAGCACCGCTACCTAATGACGGTGATCGCCACCGCCTCCAATCCCCGATTCTCTGTGAGCCGGGTCGACATCGACCGCGGCGGACCCACCTACACCAAGGACACGCTGGCCGATCTGCATGCTTTGCACCCGGACTCTGAGCTGTACTTCATCACCGGCGCCGATGCGCTAGCTTCCATAATGTCCTGGCAGGGCTGGGAGGAGCTGTTCGAATTGGCGCGGTTCGTGGGGGTCAGCCGGCCCGGCTACGAGTTGCGCAACGAACACATCACTAGCCTGCTGGGTCAGCTGGCCAAGGATGCGTTGACTCTGGTCGAGATCCCGGCGCTGGCCATTTCGTCGACCGACTGCCGTCAGCGCGCCGAGCAGTCCCGGCCGCTGTGGTACCTGATGCCCGACGGCGTCGTGCAGTACGTCTCCAAGTGCCGGCTCTACTGTGGCGCCTGCGACGCGGGCGCGCGTTCAACGACCAGCCTGGCCGCTGGGAATGGCCTATGACCGCCAACCGGGAAGCCATCGACATGGCGAGGGTGGCCGCCGGCGCGGCCGCCGCCAAGCTCGCCGATGACGTCGTGGTCATCGATGTCTCCGGGCAGCTGGTCATCACCGACTGCTTCGTCATTGCTTCGGGCTCCAACGAGCGGCAGGTCAACGCCATCGTCGATGAGGTCGAGGAGAAAATGCGACAGGCGGGTTACCGGCCGGCCCGCCGTGAGGGTGCCCGCGAGGGTCGCTGGACGCTGTTGGATTACCGGGACATCGTGGTGCACATCCAGCATCAGGACGACCGCAATTTCTACGCCCTGGACCGGTTGTGGGGTGACTGCCCGGTGGTGCCGGTTGATTTATCGGCGAACTCAGCGGGTGCGCAATGAGAGCGCGGCGACTGGTGATGCTGCGGCATGGACAAACGGACTACAACGTCGGTAGCCGGATGCAGGGCCAGCTGGACACTGAGTTGAGCGAACTTGGCCGCACCCAAGCGGTCGCGGCCGCCGAGGTGCTGGGCAAGCGGCAGCCGCTACTGATCGTATCGTCGGACCTGCGCCGCGCATATGACACGGCGGTCAAGCTGGGCGAGCGCACCGGCCTTGTGGTCCGGGTCGACACCCGATTGCGGGAAACTCACCTTGGCGATTGGCAGGGCTTAACCCACGCTCAGATCGACGCTGATGCCCCGGGCGCCCGGTTGGCCTGGCGCGAGGATGCGACCTGGGCGCCGCACGGCGGGGAAAGCAGGGTTGACGTGGCTGCCCGAAGTCGGCCGTTGGTTGCCGAGTTGGTTGCCAGCGAACCGGAATGGGGTGGCGCTGACGAGCCGGATCGCCCGGTGGTGCTGGTAGCCCATGGGGGTCTGATCGCCGCGTTGTCGGCGGCGCTGCTGAAGTTGCCGGTGGCCAACTGGCCGGCTTTGGGCGGCATGGGCAATGCCAGTTGGACTCAGCTGAGTGGCCATTGGGCCCCGGGCTCCGACTTCGAGAGCATCCGGTGGCGCCTTGATGTGTGGAATGCTTCGGCGCAGGTCTCCAGCGATGTCCTCTAGGCGCGGGCGCAGGCCCGCATTGTTGGTCTTCGCTGACTCGCTGGCCTACTACGGGCCCACCGGCGGCCTGCCTGCCGATGACCCCCGTATCTGGCCCAATATTGTTGCTTCCCAACTAGATTGGGATTTAGAGCTGATTGGCCGCATCGGCTGGACCTGTCGGGATGTCTGGTGGGCGGCAACCCAGGATCCGCGCGCTTGGGCGGCGTTACCCAGGGCCGGAGCGGTGATCTTCGCGACCGGCGGAATGGATTCGCTGCCGTCGGTATTACCGACGGCGCTGCGTGAGCTCATCCGCTATGTACGTCCGTCTTGGCTGCGACGGTGGGTCCGCGACGGCTACGCCTGGGTTCAACCGCGACTGTCGCCAGTGGCCCGTGCGGCGTTGCCGCCGCACCTGACCGCTGAGTACCTTGAAAAGACCCGTGGTGCAATTGATTTCAATCGTCCGGGCATACCGATCATCGCATCGCTGCCCTCGGTGCATATCGCCGAGACCTACGGCAAGGCCCATCACGGCCGCGCAGGCACGGTGGCGGCGATCACGGAATGGGCACAGCACCATGACATTCCTCTAGTTGATCTCAAAGCCGCTGTCGCAGAACAGATATTGAGTGGATATGGTAATCGTGATGGCATTCACTGGAATTTTGAAGCCCACCAGGCGGTCGCCGAACTGATGCTCAAGGCACTGGCCGAAGCCGGGGTGCCGAACGAGAAATCGCGCGGCTGAGACATGCCCCGCGCCGGCGACGATGCAGAGCGAAGCGATGAGGTGGGGGCACCTCCCGCTTGCGGGGGAGAGCGGCGCCGGTGACCGTTGTGGTGGTGACCGATACGTCGTGTCGACTGCCGGCCGACCTGCGCGAACAGTGGTCGATCCGCCAGGTCCCGCTGCATATCTTGCTTGACGGCCTCGACCTGCGCGACGGTGTGGACGAAATCCCCGATGACATCCACAAGCGCCACGCCACCACCGCTGGGGCGACCCCGGTTGAGCTGTCCGCCGCCTACCAACGGGCGTTGGCGGACAGTGGCGGCGACGGGGTAGTGGCGGTGCACATTTCGTCGGCGCTGTCGGGTACCTTTCGAGCCGCCGAGCTGACCGCGGCGGAACTAGGTCCCGCCGTTAGGGTGATCGACTCGAGGTCGGCCGCGATGGGCGTCGGTTTCGCGGCACTGGCGGCCGGGCGGGCAGCCGCCGCAGGCGATGAGCTGGATACGGTCGCGCGCGCAGCGGCTGCGGCGGTAAGCCGGATTCACGCGTTCGTCGCTGTAGCGCGGTTGGACAATCTGCGCCGCAGCGGGCGCATCAGTGGGGCCAAGGCATGGTTGGGCACCGCGCTGGCGCTCAAGCCGCTGCTGTCAGTCGACGACGGAAAACTTGTTCTGGTCCAACGGGTTCGCACTGTGAGCAACGCGACGGCGGTGATGATCGACCGGGTTTGCCAGCTTGTCGGCGACCGCCCCGCCGCTCTCGCGGTGCATCACGTCGCCGACCCGGCAGCTGCGAACGACGTGGCGGCGGCGCTGGCGGAGCGGCTGCCGGCGTGTGAGCCGGCCATGGTGACCGCCATGGGACCGGTACTTGCTCTGCACGTCGGTGCCGGAGCCGTCGGGGTATGCGTCGACGTGGGAGCGTCGCCGCCAGCGTAACGTCACGGCGAAATTCGTCGCTGATTCTCGCAGTGGCGTCACGCTGGCGGGGCTACCCGCATCGCGTGATCCTTTGCCAGACACTGTCGTCGTAATATTCACGTGCACGTGGCCGCGGCATATGCCACAGTCGGATTCTGTGACTGTGACCCTGTGTAGCCCGACCGAGGACGACTGGCCGGGGATGTTCCTACTGGCCGCGGCCAGTTTCACCGATTTCATCGGCCCTGAATCAGCGACCGCCTGGCGGACCCTGGTGCCCACCGACGGAGCGGTGGTGGTCCGCGATGGTGCCGGCCCGGGTTCTGAGGTGGTCGGGATGGCGCTGTACATGGATCTGCGGTTGACGGTGCCTGGTGAAGTGGTGCTCCCGACCGCCGGTCTCAGTTTCGTCGCGGTGGCGCCGACGCATCGCCGGCGCGGCTTGCTGCGCGCGATGTGCGCCGAACTGCACCGCCGCATAGCCGATTCCGGCTACCCGGTCGCGGCACTGCATGCTAGCGAGGGCGGCATCTACGGCCGGTTCGGCTACGGGCCCGCTACCACCTTGCATGAGCTGACGGTCGACCGACGCTTCGCGCGCTTTCACGCCGACGCACCGGGCGGCGGCCTAGGTGGCAGCAGCGTCCGGTTGGTCAGACCCACCGAGCATCGCGGCGAGTTTGAGGCGATCTACGAGCGATGGCGCCAGCAGGTGCCGGGCGGGCTGCTACGCCCGCAGGTGCTCTGGGACGAGCTGCTGGCAGAATGCAAAGCCACGCCCGGTGGAGACCGTGAATCGTTCGCGTTACTGCATCCCGACGGGTACGCGCTGTACCGGGTGGATCGCACCGATCTCAAGCTAGCGCGCGTCAGCGAACTCAGGGCGGTAACCGCAGATGCGCATTGTGCGTTGTGGCGGGCCCTGATTGGCCTCGACTCCATGGAGCGAATCAGCATCATCACCCATCCACAGGACCCGTTACCCCACCTGCTCACCGATACCCGACTGGCCCGCACTACCTGGCGCCAGGACGGCCTGTGGTTGCGCATCATGAACGTACCGGCCGCACTCGAGGCGCGTGGTTACGCTCACGAAGTTGGCGAGTTTTCCACGGTCCTCGAGGTATCCGATGGCGGCCGGTTCGCGCTCAAGATCGGTGACGGCCGTGCGCGGTGTACCCCGACCGATGCGGCAGCCGAGATCGAAATGGATCGAGACGTACTGGGCAGCCTTTACCTTGGAGCGCACCGCGCTTCGACGTTAGCCGCCGCTAACCGGTTGCGCACCAAAGATTCCCAGCTGCTTCGTCGACTCGACGCGGCGTTTGCCAGTGATGTTCCCGTCCAGACCGCGTTCGAGTTCTGAAGGCCGTGCTAGGCCGGCGCTAGGCTGACGGGCTTTTCGGCGTGGTCAGCGACCCGCGTGCTGCGCGCCGGCTTCGGTCGCCACACGCCATGGATGGGGATCGGCCGCGCGGCTCAGCACTCGCGGATCGCGTTGCCGAGTACACTCTCGATCGCGGTGAGCCGAGTCCGGATGGACGTCGCAGCCCGGTGCTGGTTGTTCGGGGATGTTGGCGCGGTTTGTCCCATCTTGATCCATCGCCAAAGCGGCTTGTCCACAGCCTCGGATTGATCCACAGCAGGGCAGCGCGACGCCGTCGTGCGCGCCGGTTCTGGCGGTCCCCGCAGCTACGGTCGGCCCATGCGAACAGAACTGCCCGCCGAGCGACTGCAAAGGCGGCTCGGTGCCGTCCCGGATATCGACTCGCACGCCGCATCTGCACACTTAGACCCGGAGCCACACGATCCAACGGACGACGGTCCAGACCACGACGAGCCACGCGACGATCCGAACTCGCTGCTGCCGCGCTGGCTTCCCGACACTTCCCGTGGGCAAGGTTGGGCGGACAGGATACGCGCGGATCCGGGCCGTGCCGGCGCCGTCGCATTGGCGGTGATCGCCGCCCTCGCGGTGCTGGTGACGGTATTCACCTTGATCCGCGACCGGACTGAGCCGGTAATGTCGGCCAAACTTCCTCCGGTAGAACCGGTTTCGCCGACGAACCCTAGGTCGTCGGCAAGCCCGGGCTCGCCGGACCGTTCCGGCCTGCCGGTGGTGGTCAGCGTGGTTGGCCTGGTGCACACCCCAGGACTCGTCACCCTGGCGCCGGGCGCGCGGATCGCCGATGCGCTACAGGCCGCCGGCGGAGCGGTAGACGGCGCGGACACCGTCGGACTGAACATGGCTCGGCAGCTTGGTGACGGTGAGCAGATCGTGGTCGGGCTAGCTCCGCCCTCGGGACAGCCGAGGGTGCTGGGCAGCTCGGTCGGTGCGGGGACGCCGGGGCCGGCGGGTACCTCAGGCACAGCCACGACAGGCCCCAAGACAGCTCCTAAGACAGCTGAGGTGCTCGACCTCAACACCGCGACCGTGGAGCAGCTGGACGCCCTGCCCGGCATCGGGCCGGTCACCGCCGCAGCGATTGTGGCGTGGCGGCAGCGCAATGGTAGGTTCACCAGCGTCGACCAGCTTGCCGACGTCGACGGCATCGGGCCGGCGCGGCTGGACAAACTGCGCAATCTGGTCCGTGTCTGACACCGGTGCGCCATATGGGATTCGGCGCCTCCCGTTTGGACGTACGCCTGGTCCCGGCGGCGCTGATCAGCTGGATTGTGACGGCTGCCGGGATCGTGTGGCCGATCGGCAACGTGTGTGCCTTGTGCTGCGTCGTGGTGGCCCTCGGCGGCGGCGCACTGTGGTGGTGTGTGGCGCGCCGGTCGTGGCACGCACCGCGACTGGGTTCAATCAGCGCCGGCCTGGTCGCGGTCGGTATGGTGGGCGCGGGGTACGGGCTTGCGGTCGCGTTGCGCTCCGAGGCGGTCGATCGCCACCCAATCACCGTGGCATTTGGCACCTCCGCGCTGGTCACGGTCACCCCCAGCGAGAGCCCAGTGTCGCTGGGGCGGGGCCGGTTGATGTTCCGGGCGACGGTTCAACGGCTGCGGGATGACGAGACATCCGGCCGGGTAGTGGTTTTCGCGCGAGCGCTGGACTTCGGCGAGCTGATGGTCGGACAGCCCGTCCAGTTCCGCGCGCGTATCAGTCGCCCGGCGCGTCACGACCTGACGGTCGCGGTGTTCAATGCGACCGGTCGGCCGACCGTGGGCCGTGCCGGCCCGGTACACCGCGCCGCTCACATCGTCCGCCATCGATTCGCGGCCGCGGTTCGTGAGGTGCTGCCCGCTGACCAGGCCACGATGTTGCCGGCCCTGGTTCTCGGCGATACCTCGACGGTCACCGCCTTAACCAGCCGCGAGTTCCGTGCGGCGGGCCTGACGCACTTGACGGCGGTCTCGGGGGCCAATGTCACGATCGTGTGTGCGGCGGCGCTGGTTTCGGCACGGTTGATCGGACCGCGTGCGGCCGTGGTGTGCGCGGCCGTCGCGTTGGTGGCATTCGTCATCCTGGTGCAGCCGACGGCCAGCGTGTTGCGGGCAGCTGTGATGGGCGCCATTGCCCTCGTGGGGATGCTGTCTGCGCGCCGGCGGCAGGCGATTCCAGCTTTGTCGGGTAGCGTGCTGGTTTTGCTGGCTGCCGCTCCCCATCTTGCTGTGGACATCGGCTTCGCGCTGTCCGTGGCGGCCACGGGTGCACTGGTCGTCATCGCGCCGGTTTGGTCACGCCGCTTGGTCGACCGCGGATGTCCGAAGGTGCTGGCCGATGCCCTCGCAGTCGCGGCGGCCGCGCAGCTGGTGACGGCGCCACTGGTGGCCGCCATCTCCGGCCGGGTCAGTCTGGTGGCCGTGGTGGCCAATCTGGCGGTGGCGGCCGTGATCGCGCCGATCACCGTGCTGGGCAGCGTTGCGGCCGTGCTGGTCGTGCCGTGGCCGGCCGGCGCGCAGGTGCTGATCCGGTTCACCGGGCCCGAAGTGTGGTGGTTGTTGCGCGTGGCGCATTGGGCGTCGGGTGTGCCCGCGGCGACCGTTCCGGTGGCCGCAGGTCTGCCCGGCGTACTGCTGGTCGGTGGCGCCACGGTGTTCACGGTTGCGCAGTGGCGCTGGCGCTGGTTTCGCGCGGCCATGTGCAAAACGATGGCGGTGGCCGTCATATGTCTGCTTGCCTGGTCGCTGTCCGGGCTGGTCGGCCCTTCGTGACACCATCGTGGGGTGAGCGAGGCTAAGCCGTTGCACCTGGTCCTGGGAGACGAAGAACTGCTGGTCGAAAGGGCGGTGGCCGACGTGTTGCGCTCGGCTCGGCAGCGGGCAGGTACAGCCGACGTCCCGGTGAGCCGAATGCGCGCGGGTGACGTCGGTGCCTATGAGCTCGCCGAACTGCTGAGCCCGTCACTGTTCGCCGAGGAGCGGATCGTTGTGCTGGGGGCCGCTGCGGAGGCGGGCAAGGACGCTGCCGCGGTAATCGAGTCGGCCGCCGCCGATCTTCCGGCCGGCACCGTGCTGGTAGTGGTCCACTCGGGTGGCGGGCGCGCCAAATCGCTGGCCAACCAGCTGCGGTCGATGGGTGCGCAGGTTCATCCGTGCGCGCGGATCACCAAGGTCAGTGAGCGCGCCGACTTCATCCGTAGCGAGTTCGCGTCGCTGCGGGTCAAGGTCGACGACGAGACCGTGACCGCCCTGCTGGACGCCGTCGGCTCCGACGTGCGCGAACTCGCCTCGGCCTGTTCACAGCTGGTCGCCGATACCGGAGGAGCCGTCGACGCCGCCGCTGTACGGCGCTATCACAGCGGCAAAGCCGAGGTGAGGGGCTTCGACATCGCCGACAAGGCGGTAGCCGGCGACGTGGCGGGAGCTGCCGAAGCGTTGCGGTGGGCGATGATGCGCGGTGAGCCGCTAGTGGTGTTGGCCGATGCGCTCGCCGAAGCCGTGCACACCATCGGCCGGGTCGGGCCGCAGTCCGGCGACCCGTACCGCCTGGCCGCACAACTGGGGATGCCGCCCTGGCGGGTGCAGAAAGCCCAGAAGCAGGCTCGGCGGTGGTCGCGTGACACGGTGGCGACCGCGATGAGGTTGGTGGCCGAACTCAATGCCAACGTCAAGGGTGCCGTCGCGGATGCGGACTACGCGCTGGAATCCGCGGTCCGGCAGGTCGCCGAGTTGGTGGCCGACCGCGGCCGATGAGTCGGCAGGTGGCTGTCAGAGCTTGTTGAGGGCCTGGGCCAGTGCCGACTTCTTGTTGGCGGCCTGGTTTTTGTGGATCACGCCCTTGCTGGCCGCCTTGTCCAGCTTGCGGTTGGTCGACGCCAGCAGTTCCGCGGCCTTTTCCTTGTCGCCGGCATGGGCAGCTTCGCGGAAGGCACGGACGGCGGTACGAAGCGAGGACTTCACCGCCTTGTTGCGCAGCCGGGCGCGCTCGTTGGTGCGGTTGCGCTTCTGCTGCGACTTGATGTTGGCCACGTGCAAGTTCCCTTTGTCGGTGTGATTCGGCTGCCCAGGTTATCAGTCGGTTACGTTTTCGCCCAAAAGCGGAATCTGTGGTCTGCCGGAATGTCGAATTTGAGGCAGCATGAGACGCGTGAGTCTGCCAAACCAACTCAACGAGACCCGGCGGCGGTCGCCCACACGCGGCGAACGCATCTTCGGCGGCTACAACACGTCGGACGTCTATGCGATGGCCTTCGACGAAATGTTCGATGCCCAGGGCATTGTCCGCGGCCCCTACAAAGGTATCTACGCCGAGCTGGCGCCGTCGGACGCGTCCGAACTCAAGGCCCGCGCTGATGCGCTGGGGCGTGCGTTCATCGACCAGGGCATCACGTTTTCGCTGTCGGGCCAGGAGCGGCCGTTCCCGCTCGACCTGGTGCCACGGGTCATTTCGGCCCCCGAGTGGACCCGACTGGAACGTGGCATCACCCAGCGGGTCAAGGCCCTCGAGTGCTACCTCGACGACATCTATGGTGATCAGGAGATTCTGCGCGACGGTGTCATCCCGCGCCGGTTGGTGACCTCCTGTGAGCACTTTCACCGTCAGGCAGTCGGGATCGTGCCACCCAACGGTGTGCGAATCCACGTCGCCGGCATCGACCTGATCCGCGACGACCGCGGCGACTTTCGGGTTCTCGAGGACAACCTGCGCTCGCCGTCGGGGGTGTCGTATGTGATGGAGAACCGGCGCACCATGGCGCGGGTCTTTCCGAACCTGTTCGCCACCCATCGGGTGCGGGCGGTCGATGACTACGCTTCGCACCTGCTGCGCGCGCTGCGCAACTCGGCGGCCACCAACGAGGCCGACCCCACGGTCGTGGTTCTGACCCCTGGGGTCTACAACTCGGCGTATTTCGAGCATTCATTGCTGGCCCGGCAGATGGGTGTCGAACTGGTCGAGGGCCGTGACCTGTTCTGTCGAGACAACCAGGTATACATGCGCACCACCGAGGGGGAGCGCCAGGTCGACGTCATCTATCGGCGCATTGATGACGCCTTCCTGGATCCGCTGCAGTTCCGTGCCGATTCGGTGCTCGGGGTGGCCGGATTGGTCAACGCTGCCCGGGCCGGCAACGTCGTGCTGTCCAGTGCGATCGGCAACGGAGTCGGTGACGACAAACTCGTCTACACGTACGTG
The DNA here is from genome assembly GCF_000253375.1 of Mycobacterium canetti CIPT 140010059. Taxonomy (NCBI): domain Bacteria; kingdom Bacillati; phylum Actinomycetota; class Actinomycetes; order Mycobacteriales; family Mycobacteriaceae; genus Mycobacterium; species Mycobacterium canetti. Next base: position 2,769,428 of record NC_015848.1, on the reverse strand, counting down.
CCGACCATGATCGAGTACTACCTGCACGAAAAGCCGCTGCTGGCGAACGTGGAAACCCTCCGATGCTGGCTGGATGACGAACGCGAAGAGGTGTTGGACCGGATCCGCGAATTGGTCCTCAAGCCGGTCGAGGGATCCGGTGGTTACGGCATCGTGTTCGGCCCGGAAGCCTCTCAGGCCGAATTGGCGGCCGTTAGCCAAAAGATCCGCGACGATCCCCGCAGCTGGATCGCGCAGCCGATGATGGAACTGTCGACCGTGCCGACCCGGATCGAAGGCACGCTGGCGCCCCGCTACGTGGACTTGCGGCCGTTCGCGGTCAACGACGGTAACGAGGTATGGGTGCTGCCGGGCGGGCTGACCCGAGTGGCGTTGGTTGAGGGTTCCCGGGTGGTCAACTCCAGCCAAGGCGGCGGCTCCAAGGACACCTGGGTGCTGGCCCCGCGCGCTTCGGCGGCCGCCCGCGAGTTGGGCGCTGCACAGATTGTGCGTTCGCTGCCGCAGCCGCTGTGCGACCCGACGGTGGACGCGTCCGGGTATGAACCGCACGACCAACAACCGCAACAGCAGCAACAACAACAGCAGGCGTTCCACTGATGCTCGCCCGCAACGCCGAAGCACTGTATTGGATCGGTCGCTACGTCGAGCGCGCCGACGACACCGCGCGCATTCTCGACGTCGCGGTGCATCAATTGCTCGAGGATTCCAGTGTCGATCCCGACCAGGCCTCCCGGCTGCTGCTGCGGGTGCTGGGCATCGAGCCGCCCGACCACGAGCTGGATGTCTGGTCCTTGACGGACCTGGTGGCTTTCAGCACCAATAGCCAGGGTGGTTCTTCCATTGTCGACGCGATCTCGGCGGCACGGGAAAACGCAAAATCGGCGCGGGAAGTCACCTCCAGCGAGACGTGGGAGTGTCTCAACACCACCTATAACGCCCTGCCTGAACGCGAACGCGCTGCCAAACGCCTTGGGCCGCACGAGTTTCTGTCGTTCATCGAGGGCCGTGCGGCGATGTTTGCCGGCCTGGCCGATTCGACGCTTTTGCGTGACGACGGATATCGCTTCATGTTGCTTGGGCGCGCGATTGAGCGGGTCGACATGACGGTGCGGCTGTTGCTGTCACGGGTGGGGGATAGCGCATCGTCGCCGGCCTGGGTGACGCTGCTGCGCTCGGCGGGTGCGCACGACACGTACCTGCGCACCTACCGCGGTGTGCTGGACGCGGGCCGGGTGGTGGAGTTCATGATGCTCGACCGGCTTTTCCCGCGCTCGGTCTTTCACTCGTTGAAGCTGGCCGAACACAATCTCGCCGAGTTGATGCACAATCCGCACAGCCGGATCGGGGCGACCACCGAAGCACAGCGGTTGTTAGGGCAAGCACGCAGCGAGCTGGAATTCGTGCAACCCGGCGTCCTGCTCGAGACCTTGGAGAGCCGCCTGGCGGGCTTGCAGACGACCTGTCGTGATGTCGGAGATGCATTGGCGCTGCAGTACTTTCACGCAGCTCCCTGGGTTGCGTGGTCGGATGCAGGCCAGCGTGGCCAACTCGTCGGAAGCCAAGAGGAATCCTGATGTGGCGAACTCGGGTGGTGCACACCACCGGATATGTCTACCAGTCGCCGGTGACGGCCTCATACAACGAAGCCCGGCTGACCCCTCGGTCGAGTTCGCGGCAGAACCTCGTCCTCAACCGAGTCGAAACCATCCCGGCCACCCGCTCCTACCGCTATATCGATTATTGGGGTACTGCCGTGACGGCGTTTGACTTGCATGCGCCGCACACCGAACTGACGGTGACGTCCTCGTCGGTGGTGGAGACCGAGCGCCCGGAGCCGTTGGCCGCCAAGGCAACCTGGGCCGACCTGCAATCGACGGCCGTGATCGACCGGTTCGACGAAGTGCTCCGCCCAACCCCGCACACCCCGGCAAGCGCCCGCGTTGATGCCGTCGGCAGGCGGATCAGGAAATGCCATGAGCCCAGCGAGGCCGTAGTCGCCGCCGCCCGGTGGGCGCGCAGCGAGCTGGACTACATTCCGGGCACCACCAGTGTGCACTCGTCCGGGCTCGATGCGCTGGAACAAGGCAAGGGCGTCTGCCAGGACTTCGTGCACTTGTCGCTGATGGTGTTGCGCAGCATGGGAATTCCCTGTCGGTACGTGTCTGGGTATCTACACCCTAAGCGTGATGCCGTGGTGGGAAAGACGGTAGACGGGCGCAGCCATGCCTGGGTTCAGGCCTGGACCGGTGGTTGGTGGCACTACGACCCCACCAATGACAATGAGATCACCGAGCAATACATCAGTGTGGGTGTAGGCCGCGACTACACCGACGTTTCCCCGCTGAAAGGGATCTACTCTGGGGAGGGCGTCACCGACCTCGACGTGGTGGTGGAGATCACCCGGCTGGCTTAGCGCAGATTCGCGGCGGAGTTTCAGCCCGCCGATAGGCGCCACGGTTGCCTGGGCGGCCGAACGGCTTCCTGCCCGCGCCGTCGTCGCCGCCGCCACTGCCGCCGTCGCCGTGCCGGATCCCGCTGGGTCCGCTGGGAGCCCCACCTCGCCGACGGTTTCTCGGCGCTGTTTCCAGCTCGGTGCATCCATCGCATTGAGCAGGCTCTGCTGGGCGTTGGCCTCGGCGCTGGCGTACGACGTGCTATCTGCCGTGCGGTTCTCTACGAGCTGGTCGTGGAATGCCGCCATCTGTGTGCTGATGTCCTGGTAGATCTGGGCGTGTGACAGCAATATTGCGGCAATTGCCGCCGCCACCTGATCGGCGGCGGGCTGCACTCCGACCGTCTTTGCCGCCGCAGCCAAGTCCAAATCGGCGGCTTTGGCCCGCATTGCCTCCGGACCGCGACTGCATAAGATATCGGGACGTGCGATCAGCACAAGCCGGCTATCGGTGTGGCGCCATGGAAATGCTTTGCACGGCGAATAGTTTCCCTCGCTGATGACAGCCTGTGTTTCCGTGAAATCGGGTCGGCTGCACCACCGCGAACAGCCGCGGCTGGGCGCCGTCCACGGTGTCAGCGATTCACCGCCAAACAGCAGTGGGAACCGAGGTCCCGTGGGGGTCGCACCCGCGGCGTGACGCCGATCACCGCGGTTGCGCCGTAGATCCGCGATGAGCCGGTCGCGCTGCACGTATTGCCACCGCGGTGTTGCATCAGCCAACCGCCTGCGGCAGCTTTCAGTGACCGGGTGGGGTTCGACGATCGGCGTTGGCCGGCGGCACCGTGGCGGGCGGGAGCGTCCGGGCTGACCGGTTTGCTGGGCAAGACCGTGTGGCGCCCGAGGGTCAGCACGGACCCGGCGCTGGTTCGGGCGATCTACTTCTTGCCTTATCGATCGCCCTGGTGTCGGGGCTGGTTGGTCATAGCTGGCGTGCTAGCGCCGCGGGTGCACCTCGACTCGGTGTAGGTCGTTGCCGACCTCGATCCGCCCGCTGAACTCGGTCGCGGCCAGCGCCCGCCACTGTTCTTCTTGTCCGGGCCCGATAGCCGGCACATAGTGCGTCATGACCAGGGTTCCCACCCCTACGCGGTTCGCGGTTGCGGCGGCTTCCTGCACCGACGAGTGGTAATCGCAGATGTCCTTGACCCGTTGCTGCGGGATCTGCGTGACGATGTCTTTGCGGATCACCGTGTGTACCAACGCATCCGCTCCGGCGGCCAGCTGGTCGAGGCTGTCACAAGGAACGGTGTCACCGGCGAGCACCACCGAAGCACCGTCGGATTCGATCCGGAACCCGATCGTCGGCGTGACCGGCCGATGATCGGTAGGGGCCACCCGGATTGTCACGCCGTCGCGATCCCAAGCTGGGCCTGCGGTGTATTCGTGCACCTCGATCGGTGGTGGTGTCGTCAGATCGGCGTGGTGGGCGATCCGATAGCCGATGTCGTGACCGAATGCCTTCAACGTCGCCTCCACCACTTCGGCGGTGCCCGGCGGTCCGATGATCGGCAAGGGCGCGGGATCAGTAGCGAAGTTGGTGACCCAACTGGTGATAAGCACGTCGCCGAGCTCGGCGATATGGTCGCTGTGCAAATGGGTGAGCAGCACCGCCGACAATCCTGCGGCGCCCACACCGACGGCCGCCGCGCGTTGCAGCACGCCGCGACCGCAGTCCACCAGGAACGCCTGCGCGCCGGCCCGCACCAGAGTGGATGGTCCGGCACGGTCCGGGTCGGGAATGGGGCTCCCAGTTCCGAGCAACGTGATCTCAAGCATGGCCCTATCCTGACAAGCTCGATGGATCCAGCGGCCCCGATCGACCGATTCGGCTGATGGCCAACGAGTTTTAGCCTCGAGGATGCGGCCGACATGGGGGTTGTCGGCGGCCGAATTCCTGCCCGGGCTACGCAGCTACCGACCGCCGGGCACCTGCGGGTTCGGGTGCTAGATGCCGCATATTCCGGTATCGGCTTTCCCGCCGCCCGAGTTCGCCGTAGCCTGGTGTGAACCAGCTCACCACCGGCGGGAGGCTTTGATGCGCATCGCGGACGTCTTGCGGAACAAGGGGGCGGCGGTGGTGACGATCAACCCTGACGCCACGGTCGGGGAGCTGCTCGCTGGCCTCGCTGAGCAGAACATCGGCGCCATGGTAGTGGTCGGCGCCGAAGGCGTGGTCGGTATCGTGTCGGAACGCGACGTGGTGCGCCAGCTACACACGTATGGTGCCAGCGTGCTGTCTCGCCCGGTCGCCAAGATTATGTCGACCACCGTCGCCACCTGTACAAAATCCGACACGGTCGACAAGATCAGTGTGCTGATGACCGAAAACCGGGTCCGCCACGTGCCGGTGCTCGACGGGAAGAAACTGATCGGCATCGTCAGCATCGGTGACGTGGTGAAATCGCGCATGGGAGAACTCGAGGCCGAGCAGCAGCAGCTTCAGTCCTACATCACTCAGGGCTGATTGCCCGGCTCCTCAGCGGGCCGCTGGGCGGCCCGCATCGTCGCCGGGCGGGGCTGATTGCCCGGCTCCTCAGCGGGCCGCCCAGCGGCCCGCGTCGTCGCCAGGCGGGGCTGATTGGGGCCTGATCGGGGCTCGTTGCCCAGCCGATTGCGCTGGCCGCCCGGCCCGGTTTAGCGCCAGGCGTAGTCGGCACGCAGCCGGGCGGCTACCACGTCGAAGACCTCGCGTTCCAGAATCGCGCCTTCGCGGCGGATACTCTCCTCGGGCACGTCGAGCACCCGGTCCAGCCGTACCCAGCTTTCTCGGCCCTCGTAGTCCCAAGCGCCAGAACCGATTCCCACCCAGTCCCGGTCGGCAGCATGGCGCTCCTGGCTGGACACCAGCAACCCCAACAGAACGCTGCGGTCTCGGCCCACGACGAGCACGGGTCGGTCTTTGCCGCGGGTGGGGTCCTGCTCGTAGGCCACCCAAGTCCACACGATCTCGCCGGGATCGGCCCGGCCATCGAGGTCCGGGGCGTAGACAAGTCTGCGGGCCCGCGCTGCGGTGGGACAGCTGGTGCTGGTCACCGGCCGGCCCGCGGCAATTTCGGCCGGTGGCGACGGCACGGCGGTGGTCATGATGTTCGCGGTGATCTTGACGGCTTGCCGGATTGTGCGAAGCGTTTCCTGCGTGTTTTGCAGCTGACGCACCAGCTTAGGAGCCTCAGTGAACACCAGGTTCTCCGCGAAGCGCTGCAACGTTTTCCACTGTGACTTCCGTGCGGACGCCATGCTCGCAGCATAGACGCGATCGACCGAGCGCGATTGGGTCGCAGCTGCCCGACGCGGATACCCTGGATACCCGTCAACCCCCGCTCCAGGAGATTCCCATCAGCAGTTTCGCCGACAAAACCTTCACTGCGCCGGCGCAGATTAGGAACTTTTGCATCATCGCCCACATCGACCACGGCAAGTCAACGTTGGCCGACCGGATGCTGCAGCTCACCGGCGTGGTCGACGAACGCTCTATGCGGGCCCAGTACTTGGATCGGATGGACATCGAGCGGGAACGCGGCATCACCATCAAGGCCCAGAATGTGCGGCTACCCTGGCGGGTCGACAAGACCGACTACGTGCTGCATCTGATCGACACCCCGGGCCATGTCGACTTCACCTACGAAGTCTCGCGTGCGCTGGAGGCTTGCGAGGGTGCGGTGCTGTTGGTCGATGCCGCGCAAGGCATCGAGGCGCAGACGCTGGCGAACCTCTACCTGGCGTTGGACCGCGACCTGCACATCATCCCGGTGCTCAACAAGATCGACCTGCCTGCGGCCGACCCGGACCGTTACGCCGCCGAGATGGCACACATCATCGGCTGCGAGCCGGCCGAGGTGTTGCGGGTGTCCGGCAAAACCGGCGAAGGCGTGTCCGACCTGCTCGACGAGGTGGTCCGACAGGTGCCGCCCCCGCAGGGCGACGCCGAGGCACCTACCCGCGCAATGATTTTCGACTCCGTTTACGACATCTACCGCGGAGTGGTGACCTACGTCCGCGTCGTCGACGGCAAGATCAGCCCCCGTGAGCGCATCATGATGATGTCCACCGGCGCCACCCACGAGCTGCTTGAGGTCGGCATCGTCTCACCCGAGCCGAAACCGTGTGAGGGCCTCGGTGTCGGCGAGGTGGGTTACCTGATCACCGGCGTCAAGGACGTCCGCCAGTCCAAGGTGGGCGACACCGTGACCAGCCTCTCCCGGGCCCGCGGGGCTGCAGCCGAAGCGTTGACCGGCTACCGTGAGCCCAAACCGATGGTCTACTCGGGGTTGTATCCGGTCGACGGTTCGGACTACCCGAACCTGCGCGACGCCCTGGACAAGCTGCAGCTCAACGACGCGGCCTTGACCTATGAGCCGGAAACCTCGGTGGCGCTGGGTTTTGGGTTCCGGTGCGGTTTCTTGGGCCTGCTGCACATGGAGATCACCCGTGAGCGCCTTGAGCGCGAGTTCGGCCTGGACCTGATCTCGACTTCACCCAATGTGGTGTACCGGGTGCACAAAGACGACGGCACCGAAATCCGGGTGACCAATCCGTCGGACTGGCCGGAGGGCAAGATCCGCACGGTCTACGAGCCCGTCGTCAAGACCACCATCATCGCGCCCAGCGAGTTCATCGGCACCATCATGGAGCTGTGCCAGTCGCGCCGCGGCGAGTTGGGCGGCATGGACTATCTCTCCCCCGAGCGGGTGGAACTGCGCTACACCATGCCGCTCGGCGAGATCATCTTCGACTTCTTCGACGCACTGAAATCGCGCACCCGCGGCTATGCCAGCCTCGACTACGAGGAGGCCGGCGAACAGGAGGCCGCGCTGGTCAAGGTCGACATCCTGCTGCAGGGCGAGGCGGTGGATGCGTTCAGCGCGATCGTGCACAAGGATACGGCGTATGCCTACGGCAACAAGATGACCACCAAACTCAAGGAGCTGATCCCGCGCCAGCAGTTCGAGGTGCCGGTGCAGGCCGCCATCGGATCGAAAATCATTGCCCGCGAAAACATCCGCGCGATCCGCAAGGACGTGTTGTCCAAGTGCTACGGCGGCGACATCACGCGCAAACGCAAGCTGCTGGAGAAGCAGAAGGAAGGCAAGAAGCGGATGAAGACCATCGGGCGCGTCGAGGTGCCACAGGAGGCTTTCGTCGCGGCATTGTCCACCGATGCCGCCGGGGACAAAGGCAAGAAGTGACAAACCGCTGGCGCTGGGTGGTTCCGCTGTTTGCCGTGTTCCTCGCTGCCGGGTGCACCACAACGACGGCCGGGAAAGCAGGTCTGGCGCCGAACGCAGTGCCGCGTCCGCTGACGGGTTCACTGATCCAGCGGGTACCGCTCGACGGCGCTGCGCTGTCAACGCTCCTCAACCAGCCGTTTCAGGCCCTTCCACCTTTCCCGCCGGTGTTCGGGGGCAGCGACAGTTTGGGAGACAGTGATGTATCGGCTCGGCCCGCTGACTGCGTGGGCGTCGGTTACCTGACGCAGCGGAACGTTTACCGGTCCGTCGAGGTCAAACGCGTCGCCCGGGTGTCGTGGCGACACGACGGTTCCTCGGTGAAGGTGGATGACGTCGATGAGGGTGTCGTCGCCCTGCCTTCCGCGGCAGCCGCCGATGATCTGTTCGCGAGGTTTTCTGCGCAGTGGAAGGAATGTGATGGCACAACGCTGACGGTGCCCGCCAGCGCGTTCGGTCAACGCTCCATCACCGACGTCCGGGTTGCGGATTCAGTTGTCGCGGCAACGGTCTCGCTGCGACGCGGCACGCACTCCATACTGGCGTCCGTCCCTCAGGCCCGTGCCGTCGGCGTACGGGGCAATTGCGTGGTCGAGGTCGCGGTCACCTTCTTTGGCATCACCCACCCGTCGGATCAGGGGTCGGCCGACATCAGCATCAGCGCCGTCGATATCGCACACGCGATGATGGACAGGATCAGCGAATTGAGTTGACGTTTGCCGAGCAGACGCAAAATCGCCCATTTCGGCCCGAATTTGGGCTCTACTGACTGATCTGTGGGTGGTTGTGTCGGCCTGGCAGGGTGGGGCGGTGGCCGGCGAGGGCGAGCATGGCTAGGGCGATGAGGGCTTGTGGTGAGCGGAATCCGAACGCGATCCGGGTCAGTAGGCGGATCTTGGTGTTGGTGGATTCGATCAGGCCTTGGGATAGGCCGTGGTCGAGGGCGGCGTCGATGGCCACCCGGTGGCGTTTGATGCGGGCGGCAAGCTCGACGAATACCGGGATGCGACAACGCTGGGCCCAGGAGATCCACCGGTCCAGGGCCTGTTTACCTTCCTCGCCCTTGACCGAAAACACATGCCGCAGGCCCTCTTTGAGCAGGTAGGCGCGATACAGACGGGGATCGGTCTTGGCGATCCAGGCCAGTTTGGCGCTTTGGCGTTCGGTGAGGTCCTCGGGGTTCTTCCACAGCGCGTAGCGGGCGCCCTTGAGCCGCCGTGCCCGCTCGCGGCCCGGACGTGGTGCGGCGTTCTTACCGGGCCGGCCCCGGCCCCACTTGGGTTCGGTGCGCGCGATCGCCCGTGCGTCGTTCCAGGCTCGGCGCCGCTCGACGTCGAGCGCCTCGGTGGCCCAGGCCACCACATGAAACGGATCGGCGCATTGAATCGCATCCGGGCAGCGCTCGGTGACCACGTCAGCGATCCAGTCCGCGGCATCGGCCGAAACGTGAGTAATCTGGGCGGCCCGCTCAGCGCCCAGGGCATCGAAGAACAAGCCCAGGGTGGCCTTGTCGTGGCCCGGGGCGGCCCACACCAACCGGCCGCTGTCGTGATCGACGACCACCGTCAGGTACCGGTGGTGGCGCTTGTAGGAGATCTCATCGATACCGATGCGGCGCAAGTTCGCGAACCGGTCAATGCGCTTTTCGGTGTCGGCCCAGACCCGGGCCACGATCGCCCCGACGGTGCGCCAGGCGATCCGCATCAACTCGCACACCGCGGTCTTCGAACACGCCACCGCCAGCCAGGCCACCGTGTCATCGAAAGCATACGTGTGCCCGGCATGATGACGCGCCCACGGCACCGCCACCACCGTCGGCCCATGGGTGGGGCAGTTCACCCGCGGCGCCTCGGCCTCCAAGAACACCTCGACGGTGCCCCAATCCAGACTGCGCCATTGGCGCAGGCCCGCACCGCGGTCATACCAGGACGCCTTGCGACCGCAGCGACCACAGCGGCGCAACACTGCACTTCGTGGCCGCACCCGGGCGATCACCCGCGCACCGTCTCCGGCGTCATCCTCCTCGAATTCGATGTCCTCAATCACGGTGCGCTTGTCGACACCCAGCAGCGCACGAAATAGCCTCACATTGCGCACGTCGTTGTCGGCTCCTTGTGTTTCTGATCCTTGACAAGCCAGAAACCTTAAGCCACAACGACGTGCGCCTACTCAGGACACAAACTCACCCACGGAAGTGTCAGAAGAGCCCGAATTTGGGTGATTTTGCGTCTGCTCGGCATCGGAAGTCCTACATGGGGGCGTTGGCGGGCTGAAACATCCCCGAGCTGTCGGCTTCCTCCTCGGCGCGAATCACGTGGACCACGGCGTTGATCAGTGCCAGGTGGGTGAACGCCTGCGGGAAGTTGCCCAGGTGACGCCCGCTCCGCGGCTCAATCTCCTCCGCGTAGAGCAGCAGCGGGCTGGCGAAGGACAACAGCCGCTCGCACAGCCGCTTGGCGCGGCCCACCTCACCGATCTCGACCAGCGCCGATACCAGCCAAAACGAGCAGATGGTGAACGTGCCTTCCTCGCCGGAAAGCCCGTCGTCGGTCTCATGCACCCGGTACCTCAACACCAGGCCGTCCTCGGTCAGCTCGTCGGCGATGGCCAGCACGGTGTTGCGCACCCGCGGGTCGTCCGGCGGCAGGAATCGGGTCAGCACCACCAGCAGCAGTGAGGCGTCCAACGCCTCATCGCCGTAGCGCTGGGTGAACACGCCGCGCGAGTCCACCCCGTGTTCCAGAATGTCGGCCTTGATCTCGTCGGCGATGGCCCGCCACTGCTGGGCGTAGCTTTTCTCGCCCTGACGCTCGGCCAGTTTGGCCCCCCGGTCCAAGGCGACCCAGCACATCACCTTCGACGACGTGAAGTGTTGCGGCTCGCCGCGCACCTCCCAGATTCCCCGGTCGGGCTCACGCCAATGCTTGATGGCCTCTTCCACCTGCCGCTTCAGCACCGGCCATAGGTTCTCCGGGACTTGCTCGCGGGACTTTGCGTGCAGGTAAAACGAGTCCAGGATCGAACCCCAGATGTCGTGTTGGCGCTGGTCGTAGGCGCCGTTGCCGATGCGCACCGGGCGGGCATGATCGTAGCCGGACAGATGGTGCAGCTCCGCTTCGACCAGGCTGCGTTCACCGCCCACCCCGTACATCACCTGCAGCGGATGGCGCTCGTTGTTGTTGGCGCCGGACACGTCGGCGATAAACGCAAAGAAGTCGTCGGCTTCCCGGTCCAATCCCAGGGTGTAGAGCCCCCACAGCGCGAAGGTCGAGTCGCGAATCCAGGCGTAGCGGTAGTCCCAGTTGCGTTCGCCTCGCGGGGTTTCCGGCAGCGACGTGGTGCTCGCCGCGAGCAGCGCCCCGGTGGGGGAGTAGGTCAACCCCTTCAGGGTCAGCGCGCTGCGCTGCAGGTACGCCCGCCATGGGTGGTCGGGGAAGTTGCCAATGTTGATCCACTGCCGCCAGCACTCGGTGGTGTGCCACATCTTGTCGGCGGCCTCGTCGTAGGTCTGCGGCGGCGGGTGTTTGGTCCAGCTCAGCGCGACGAACACGTCGTCACCCTCCTTCATCCGGGTGCGTGCGCGTGCTTCCCGGCCCTCCAGCCCGATCCGCAGGTTGGTGGTCAGCCGCAGCGTCGGGTGCGCGTCGGGCTCCGTGTTGGCGCGGGCTATGGCCTCGCCGTAAGCCTCGGCCGAGTATTCCCAGGTGGCGCCCAAGCGGTGATAGTCGAACGCCGGCTCGCAGCTCATCATCAGTTCAACGGTGCCGCTGACGCAGCGCACCGTGCGCAACAGGATGTGCTCGGCGTCCCAGTCCATCGGGGTGCGGCGGTGGGTCCGCGATCGCCGTTCGATATCGTGCCATTTACCCATCACCAGCGCGTCTCGCACGATCAGCCAGCCGGTATGGGTCTGCCAGGTGGTCTCCATGATCAGGCTGCCCGGAAGGTAGCGTCGCGCCGAAGGCACCGAAACACCGTAGGGGCCCAGACGAAAATGGCCGGCGCTGCGGTCCAGGATCGCGCCGAACACACTGGGGGAGTCCGGCCGTGGCACACACAGCCACTCCACCGAACCCGCCGGCGAAATCAGGCACGTCGTTTCCCAATCGGACAAGAACGCGTAGTCGGCGATCGGCGGAAACGGGTTGCGCAGTGGCGAACTGGACGATAGAGCCATGGGTGCGTGCAGATCCGCGGATGTGGCCGTTGCCCCGTCCGTTGCCCCGGCCAACGCTTTAGCCTCGCGGGCTGTTTCGGTCGATTGGTCGGGGGGTTGAGCGTGCAGGACCATGCCGACATCATCATCTGTCGACTTGCTCGGCGTCCACTTCACGCCCGGCGCCCGGCGTAGTTGGGTGCGTGCTCAGGTGGGCCTAGCAGCCGTGTGCCGTGTCGCGGTTTGGCGTCGGCGGTCACCGTAATCGCGACACACCTGGGGTTTTGCCTGCCGGCGCTATAGTGTGGGCCCGATGAACGGGTTCCTGAGTTGGTGGGACGGCGTCGAGCTGTGGCTGTCCGGACTCCCGTTCGCGCTGCAGGCGCTGGCAGTCATGCCGGTCGTGCTGGCTTTGGCCTATTTCACCGCGGCATTGCTGGATGCCCTGCTCGGCCGGGTCATTCAGTTGATTCGCCGCGCCCGCCGCCCCGATCAGGCGCCCAGGTAGCCCGATGCCGAGGTCGCACGTCACGTTGGTTCTGGTCACGCTGGTGGCGCTGGTGATCGTGACCTGGCTTCTCACCCATTGAGCTGCGCGCCAACTGGTCGGCCAGCCGAATTCTGTTAGGCTTCGCCACGTGCACGCAGCATCGGGTTTTTCGGGGCGCTATGTCGGCGCGCTCGTCTGCGGCGCTGCGGCCAACCTGCACTGTTGTCGCTGACTCCCCACCCGTGCGCGGTCTGATGTGGAGTTCGTGAGTCCTGCAATGTTCAGCGATCGCCTTTCCGCCGCTACGGGAACGTTGTCCAAAGTCCCGCACCGGAAGGTCGCCAATGCTCTCCTTGACGCTTTCTGAAGCGAGCTGCATCGCTAGCGCATCCCGCTGGCGGCACATTATCCCTGCCGGGGTGGTGTGCGCATTGATCGCCGGTATCGGCGTGGGGTGTCATGGCGGTCCCAGCGACGTGGTCGGCCGTGCGGGACCGGACCGTGCGCATACGAGCATCACCCTGGTCGCCTACGCCGTCCCGGAACCCGGCTGGAGTGCGGTGATTCCCGCGTTCAACGCTTCCGAACAGGGCAGGGGAGTCCAGGTGATTACCTCATATGGCGCGTCGGCCGACCAGTCGCGCGGTGTTGCCGACGGTAAACCGGCCGACCTGGTGAACTTCTCGGTCGAACCGGACATCGCTCGCCTGGTCAAGGCCGGCAAGGTTGACAAGGACTGGGACGCCGATGCCACCAAGGGCATCCCGTTCGGGTCGGTGGTGACGTTTGTGGTCCGCGCGGGTAACCCGAAGAACATCAGAGATTGGGATGACCTGTTGCGCCCGGGTATTGAGGTCATCACGCCCAGTCCGCTGAGTTCGGGTTCTGCCAAGTGGAATCTGCTAGCCCCCTACGCCGCGAAAAGTGACGGTGGCCGGAATAACCAAGCGGGGATCGACTTTGTCAATACATTGGTGAATGAACACGTCAAATTGCGCCCCGGGTCGGGGCGGGAAGCCACCGATGTTTTTGTCCAGGGCAGCGGTGACGTGTTGATCAGCTACGAGAACGAAGCCATCGCCACCGAGCGGGCGGGCAAACCGGTGCAGCACGTCACCCCGCCGCAGACGTTCAAGATCGAAAATCCGTTGGCCGTAGTGGCGACCAGCACACACCTTGGAGCGGCGACCGCATTCAGAAACTTCCAGTACACCGTGCAGGCGCAGAAGTTATGGGCGCAGGCCGGTTTCCGGCCGGTCGATCCGGCGGTCGCCGCCGATTTTGCCGACCTGTTTCCGGTGCCGGCGAAACTGTGGACGATCGCCGACCTCGGTGGCTGGGGCAGCGTGGATCCTCAGCTGTTCGACAAGGCGACCGGCAGCATCACCAAGATTTATCTGCGGGCCACCGGATGACGGAATCGTTGGTCGGCGAACGCCGCGCGCCGCAGTTCCGCGCGCGCCTTTCCGGCCCCGCGGGCCCCCCTTCCGTTCGGGTCGGTATGGCAGTGGTGTGGCTTTCGGTGATCGTGCTGTTGCCGCTGGCCGCCATCGTCTGGCAGGCCGCGGGCGGTGGTTGGCGGGCCTTCTGGCTGGCGGTCTCGTCGCATGCCGCGATGGAGTCGTTCCGGGTAACGCTGACGATTTCGACCGCAGTCACGGTCATCAACCTGGTGTTCGGCTTGCTGATCGCCTGGGTGCTGGTGCGTGACGACTTCGCTGGCAAGCGGATCGTTGATGCGATTATCGATCTGCCGTTTGCGTTGCCCACCATCGTCGCCAGCCTGGTGATGTTGGCACTGTACGGGAACAACAGCCCGGTGGGGCTTCATTTTCAACACACCGCGACCGGTGTTGGGGTGGCGTTGGCGTTCGTCACGCTGCCGTTCGTGGTGCGCGCCGTGCAGCCGGTGCTGCTGGAAATCGATCGCGAGACCGAGGAGGCGGCGGCGTCGCTGGGCGCCAATGGCGCCAAAATCTTCACGTCGGTGGTGTTGCCGTCGCTGACGCCGGCATTGTTATCCGGTGCGGGCCTGGCGTTTTCGCGCGCTATCGGCGAGTTCGGTTCGGTGGTGCTGATCGGCGGGGCCGTGCCGGGCAAGACCGAGGTGTCTTCGCAATGGATTCGCACCCTGATCGAGAACGACGACCGCACCGGAGCGGCCGCGATATCGGTTGTGTTGCTCTCGATTTCGTTCATTGTGCTGCTCATCCTACGTGTCGTCGGCGCGCGTGCGGCCAAACGTGAGGAGATGGCCGCATGACCTCCGTGCCGGCGGCTCGCTACCTCGTCCGATCGGTCGCGCTGGGGTACGTCTTTGTGCTGTTGATCGTTCCGGTGGCGCTGATCCTGTGGCGGACCTTCGAACCTGGCTTTGGCCAGTTCTACGCCTGGATCAGTACCCCGGCGGCGATATCAGCGCTGAACCTGTCGCTACTGGTGGTGGCTATCGTGGTACCGCTGAACGTGATCTTCGGAGTCACGACGGCATTGGTGCTGGCCCGCAACCGGTTCCGCGGCAAGGGCGTCTTGCAGGCGATTATCGATCTGCCTTTTGCGGTTTCACCCGTCATCGTGGGCGTGTCGTTGATCTTGCTGTGGGGATCGGCCGGCGCCCTGGGCTTCGTCGAGCAGGACCTCGGCTTCAAGATCATCTTCGGGCTGCCGGGCATCGTGCTTGCCAGTATGTTCGTCACCTGTCCATTCGTGGTGCGCGAAGTGGAACCCGTATTGCACGAATTGGGCACCGACCAGGAGCAGGCGGCGGCGACGCTGGGTTCCGGTTGGTGGCAGACATTCTGGCGAATCACGCTGCCCTCCATCCGGTGGGGCCTGACGTACGGCATCGTATTGACCGTCGCTCGAACCCTCGGCGAATATGGGGCGGTCATCATCGTCTCGTCGAACCTTCCAGGGACATCGCAAACACTGACCCTCTTGGTCTCCGACCGCTACCACCGTGGGGCCGAGTACGGTGCCTACGCGCTGTCGACGCTGCTGATGGCGGTTTCCGTGGTGGTGCTGATCGTCCAGATGGTGCTAGACGCCCGCCGGGCACGAGCGGTCAGCGAGGGCTGAGAAGGAGACGGTGAAAATGACCTACGCCATCGTCGTGGCCGACGCCACCAAACGCTACGGCGACTTCGTCGCACTGGACCACGTGGATTTCGTCGTACCGACCGGTTCGCTGACCGCATTGTTGGGCCCCAGCGGTTCGGGCAAGTCGACGCTGTTGCGCACCATAGCCGGCCTCGACCAACCGGACACCGGAACCATCACGATCAACGGCCGCGACGTCACCCGGGTGCCGCCACAGCGGCGTGGCATCGGATTCGTCTTCCAGCACTACGCGGCGTTCAAACACCTGACTGTCCGTGACAACGTGGCGTTCGGGTTGAAGATCCGTAAGCGCCCCAAGGCCGAGATCAAGGCCAAGGTCGACAATCTGCTGCAGGTGGTGGGCCTGAGCGGATTTCAGAGCCGCTACCCCAATCAGCTCTCCGGTGGGCAACGACAGCGGATGGCGCTGGCCAGGGCGCTGGCGGTCGATCCGGAGGTGCTGCTGCTCGACGAGCCGTTCGGCGCACTCGATGCCAAGGTGCGCGAAGAGCTGCGTGCCTGGCTGCGCCGCCTGCACGACGAGGTGCATGTCACCACGGTGCTGGTCACCCACGATCAGGCCGAAGCGCTGGATGTGGCCGACCGCATCGCCGTACTCCACAAGGGCCGTATCGAGCAGGTCGGATCCCCGACCGACGTCTACGACGCCCCGGCGAACGCCTTCGTGATGTCCTTCTTGGGAGCGGTTTCCACGTTGAACGGCTCCCTGGTGCGCCCGCACGACATCCGGGTCGGCCGGACTCCCAATATGGCCGTGGCCGCCGCTGACGGCACCGCCGGGTCCACCGGTGTGCTACGGGCTGTTGTGGATCGGGTGGTGGTGCTGGGCTTCGAGGTCCGCGTGGAGTTGACCAGCGCGGCCACCGGCGGGGCCTTCACCGCCCAGATCACCCGCGGCGATGCCGAGGCGCTGGCCCTACGCGAGGGTGACACCGTCTACGTGCGTGCCACCCGGGTGCCGCCGATTGCCGGTGGCGTATCGGGCGTCGACGATGCCGGCGTGGAACGGGTCAAAGTCACATCGACGTGATCCAGAGGCCGGCGGGCTCGCCCGCTACGGCAGCCCGTTCGTGCCGTTGAAGCCCAACAGCAACCCGCCGTTGCCACCGGTGCCGGCGACGCTACCGCCGGAGATGACAATCTCGGCGTTGCCGCCGTTACCGCCGTTGCCGATCAGTCCGGCGTTCCCGCCATTGCCGCCGTCGCCGCCGCTACCGCCGGGGGTGTTGGAAGTCCCGCCGTTGCCGCCGTCACCGCCGTTGCCGATCGCTCCGGCCCTGCCGCCGGCCCCGCCGTCACCCCCGATAGCGACCGCGGCCCCGCCGTTGCCGCCGACGCCGCCGGCACCGTAGAGCATGCCGCCCGCGCCGCCGGACCCACCGCCACCCCCGATACTCGCGCCGTTGCTGGCGCCCCCGCCGTTGCCGCCGGCGCCGCCGGCGCCGAAGAGCAAGCCCGCGTTGCCGCCGGTGCCTCCATCGCCCCCG
This sequence comes from Mycobacterium canetti CIPT 140010059, assembly GCF_000253375.1. Lineage (NCBI taxonomy): Bacteria > Bacillati > Actinomycetota > Actinomycetes > Mycobacteriales > Mycobacteriaceae > Mycobacterium > Mycobacterium canetti. The sequence continues at coordinate 2,752,495 of NC_015848.1, read as the reverse complement.
ATGGCCTCGCCGAACCCGCCGGCGCCGCCCGCGCCGCCGCCACCACCCAACAGCCCACCGGTGCCGCCCGCGCCGCCGCTACCCCCGATGGCGTCGCCGGCCCCGCCGGCCCCGCCGGCCCCGCCGGCGCCGAACAGCCCGCCGACGGTGGGGAGCGTGCCGGCGTTGCCCCCGGCCCCACCATCTCCCGCGATAGCGCCGGCCCCGCCGGCCCCGCCGGCGCCGCCGCCGCTGAACACGCCGCCGGCGCCACCGGCCCCGCCGTCACCCCCGATCGCCACCGCGGACCCGCCGCCCCCGCCGGCGCCGCCGATGCCGAAGAGCCCGCCGGCGCCGCCCGCCCCGCCGACCCCGCCGCGGCCGGTCCCGGCTAAGTCGCTGGCGCCGCCGGTCCCGCCGGCGCCGCCGGCGCCGAACAGTCCGCCGGCCCCGCCGGCCCCGCCGGCCCCGCCATTATGCAGGGTACTGAGCCCGCCGTTTCCGCCGTTGCCGCCGGCGCCGAACAGTCCGCCGGCCCCGCCGGCACCGCCGGTACCGCCGGTGCCGGTGGCGCCGAACCCGCCGGTCCCGCCGGCGCCGCCGTTGCCGAACAGCCCGGCGGCTCCGCCGGCACCGCCCGGCATGTCAGCCGCGCCCGACCCGCCGTCCCCGCCGTTGCCGATCAAGATGCCGCCGGCCCCGCCGGCCCCCCCGCTCCCCGGCGCCGCATCGGTGCCGTCGCCGATCAACGGGCGTCCCAACAGCGCCAGGGTGGGTGCATTGATGGCGTTGAGCAGCTCCAGCTGCAAAGCCTGCAGAGGCGAGGCGGCGGCGGCCTCGGCGGCCATGTATGAGCCGGCACCGGCGGTCAAGGTATGCACGAACTGGTCGTGAAATGCCGCCACGTGGGCGCTGAGCGCCTGATATGCCTGGGCATGAGCGCCGAACAGCGCTGAGATGGCTGTTGACACCTCGTCGGTCCCCGCCGCCAGGATCTCTGTTGTCGGGGCGGCCGCGACCGCGTTCGCCGCGCTGATTGCCGAACCGATACCTGTCAAATCTGTGGCTGTCGCCGCTAGCGCCTCCGGCGAAGCAATCAGGAACGACATCCGGCACCTCCACAATGTCAGGATTGCTAAGCCATGTCGACCAGAGCATCGCCTGGTCAGCATTGACCCATCGGCAGAGTTGACTATAGCGACTCGGGGGGAACGACATTCAGGCTTTCCCAGATCACCGCCACCTTCTCGTTACCCGCCTCCGGCCGACGCATCGTGGTGCATTCGCCCAAGGCACTCGTCGGCTGTCTCGCCGGCGGGAGCGCGTCCAAGGGCATCGCGGGCACCAGCCCAGGCACATCGACCAGGCTCGGCGAGTTCAGCTGGCAGAGCGCGACGCGCCCGCCAAGGCTCGGTCGTCGATTGCCGGTTTACCGGGCAGCCGGCGCGACGTTGACGCGTCGGGGACCGCTCAAGCGGGTCGGCGCCGACGCGCAACCGCGATGTCGTAGACGGCCGCGACGCCGTCGTCGTGCGCTGGTTCGGGAGGGAGCTGCTTGGACAGAAATGCAGGATGGCGCAGCATGTCCTCGCGGCGTTGGCGTACCCGCCGCCGGGCTTCAGCCCACGCCGCGCTTGGCTCCGGGCGTGCAGCTGTCACCTTGGCCACACTCGCTGTCATGGTCAACTCTGTCCCCCTTCCGAGCCAGCCAACTCGGCTGCATGTGTCGGGCCGCCGGCTTTGTCACCTCAGGCTGCCTCGCAGAGCTGCGAGCCAAGGTGGATGTCAACCGTGAAGTTGCTGTGAAAAGCCGGACCCCTCGGGCGCAATGCGGTTACCCAGGCAAATCGGGCAGTGGCTTGGAGCTGCCGGCCGGCGCTGCCAGCCGGTACGACGCTGTGACCCGGGTGCGCTGGTAGAGCCAAGCGAGGAGGCCGGCAAAGACGATGGCTCCCAGCGGCTGGGAGGCAAACCTGAATCCGTCGCCGACCATGGCCAGCGGCTCCTCTTTGCCAGTTGTCGCGACGATGACGGCAAAGAGCACCCCGTATAGGCTTTCGCCCACAATCAGGCCCGTCGCGAGCATGACGCCCAACCGTTTCTTGCGCTCGTCGTCATCCCCAGACCACCGCGCCCAGGAGTCATAGATCCGCCCGAGGAATGCGCCGATCGGGATCATCAGCGTCAGTGCGGCCGGCAGGTACATACCCATACCCACCGCTAGTGGCGGCAGCCGAAGGTTGGTTGTCGTCTTGGCCAGTGTCTCGTCGAGCGCGACCGCTATCACGCCGGTCAAGGCCCCTACACCGACCAGCGACCAGTTCAGCGAGCCACCAAATACTCCCTTGGCCAGCGCGGACATGAGCGCGGCTTGCGGGGCGGCCAATGCGTTGGCCGTTGCGCCCGGCGCCCCCTGGAACCCGAATCCAGCCTGCATCAGCTGCAGGATCGGCGCCATCACCACCGACCCGACGAGCACGCCGATGATCAGTGCAACCTGCTGCTTCCATGGGGTAGCGCCGACGAGTTGGCCGGTTTTGAGGTCCTGCAGATTGTCGTTGGAAATAGTCGCCACGCCGAAGACCAATGCAGCGGTAAACACGGTGTAGGCCACCAGGGCCGGAATCTGCGAGCCGGTGGCCGGACCATACGCAGTCTTGATCAGCAGACCGGCCAGCACCACCACCAGAATGCCCACGCCCGAGATCGGGCTGTTCGACGAGCCGATCAACCCGGCCATGTAACCGCAGACCGCAGCGACCATCAACCCGATGACCAAGACGAGCAGTACCCCGGCGGCGATGGCGCCGGGCCTGCGGTCATCGAGCGGTGTCCCGTCGGTAAAGTCCGCGAGCAGCCATCCGATTGGGATCAGCGAGAGAAGAACCACCATGGCCACGATGTGGATCGGGATGTCGCGCTCGGTCTGGCCAACCGCTTGCCCTCGGCGTCGGGTTCGAGCTGAGACCGCGGCGTCGGCGATGCCACGCAGAATCGGCCCCAGGATCTTCAAGAACGTCCAGGCGGCCGCCACCGCAATGGCGCCCGCCCCGATGAACCGCACGTCCGTCGAGAAAATTCTGGCGACGGAGACGGCGTAGTCCCCGTCCGGCGGCAGTTGGCCGGCTGTCCGTATTGGCAGCATTACCCCAAAGGCGATAGCCAATCCGACGATCATTGCGACACCGACGGTGACGCCAACAAGATGACCGACGCCGATCAACGCCAGCGACAAGCTGGCACCGATCATCGTCGCACCGGAACCTACTCGGAAGGTGGCCGACAGTGAGTTGTTGATCACCCGCAGGGATGCCAGCAGTGCATATCCCGCCGCCGCTGCCGCGCCCAGGGCGATTACCCCAATTCCCCTACGGTTGTGCTCCATCTCCCGTGCGGAGTCACCGATCTTGAGAACCTCGGCTCCGGCAACGCCTTCTGGGTACGGCAGGTCTGATCCGGTGACGAGTGCGCGGCGCAACGGAATTGAGTACATGACGCCAAGGATCCCGCCCAGTGCACACACCGCCGCCGTTGTCCAGTACGGAAACCCGCTCCACCAGCCGATCATGAGCAGTGCCGGTAACACGAAGATGATCGACGACAGCGTGCCGGCCGCCGACGCGATCGTCTGAACAATATTGTTCTCCACCACTGAGTGGTTGGCGAACAACCGCAGCACGCCCATCGAGATCACCGCGGCCGGTATGGAAGTGGCGAATGTCAATCCAACCCTTAGCCCCAGGTACACGTTGGCCGCGGTGAACACCAAGGTAATCAATGCGCCCAGGACGACTCCGCGGATGGTGATTTCGCGCGCACCCACCGTGGCACCGGACATGGCGATAGACCCTATCGGCTAGCGCGCGAATGCACCGAGCCGGTAAAACCGCAGACAAAGCCCGAGAGGGCCGGCAAAATTATCGGCTCGAAGTGGTCCGCGTTCGTTTGGCCGCCCGCCGGCGAACGGCTCAGGCATCGTCGCCCATGACCGCGCCTTCGCGGCGTGGGTCGGCGCCGCCGGCCCAACCCGCCTCGCTGCGGGTGATCGCCGAGAGCCCACTGGATTGCTCGGCAAGATTAACTCGATGCCCCAGCGCGCGCAGGCCTTGCACCAGCGGGTCATGATCACCATCGTCGGAAGTGTTGATCTCGGGATTCTCACCGCCGAGGTTAGTGTGCGGCGAGTTCGCGGCGCCGAAATCGACCAGGGAAACCGCCTGCTGCGGATTCAGACCCCAATCCAGCATCGCCACAAGTGTTTTCACGACGAACTGGATGATCATGGAGCCGCCCGGAGAACCGAGCACCGCGTACAGCGCACCGCGCCCCGCCGACGAGTGATCGAACACCAACGTCGGTGCCATCGAACTGCGCGGTCGCTTCCCAGGCTCGACCCGGTTAGCCACCGGTGATCCGTCAGTAGCGTGTGGCTCGGCGCTGAAATCGCTCAGCTGGTTGTTGAGGATGAATCCGTCCACCAGGTGGTAGGAGCCGAACGAAGATTCCACCGTCGTCGTCAACGTGGCCGCATTGCCGTACGAATCGACGACGCTGAGGTGGCTGGTGCCATGCTCAGGCACTGGCGGGGCGACGGCCGTCGGTGCGCCGAAGTCCCCCGGTCTGGCGCTGCCCATGCTGTGTTGCGGCGAGATTAGCGCGGCGCGTGTTGCCAAGTAGCCCGGGTCAACCAGCGTGGTGAGCGAGCCGCCGGGCAGCCGGACAAAATCGACGTCAGCGATATATTGGTCGCGGTCGGCATAGGCCAGCCGTTCGGCCTCCGCTATCAGGTGAACCCCCATCACGGTCGGGCGACCGCCGTTGAGGTCGACCTTGCTGGGCGCGTAGTCGCTCATCGGGAAGTGCTCGAGGATGCCCAAGGTTGCGGCCACGGCGACGCCACCCGACGATGGCATGCCGCAGATCTCCCGGCCGCGATAGGTCGTGCACAACGGTTGGCGTCTCTTGGCGAGGTAACCCGCCAGGTCCTCAATGGTCAACAGGCCCGGCGTGCGGCCATTCGATGTGTCGCTCGCCGCCGCCACGATGTCGTGGGCAATGTCGCCGGAATAGAAGGCGTTGGCGCCGGCGGAGGCGATGGCGGACAGGGTTTTTGAGTACGCGGGGTTCGTCAGCCGGGTTCCCGCGGGTTTCGGGCTGCCGTCGGGATTGAGGAAATACTTGCGAGCCTCCGGGTCGTCTCGCAGTTGCGGCGCAGCGTCGGAGATGGCCGCGCCCATCCTGGCGCTGATGTCAAAACCGCCATCGGCCAGCGTTACCGCGGGGCCGAAGAGGTCGCGCCAGGGTGTGCGCCCGTGCTCGTTGTGCACCATCTCCAGCATTCGCAGGATGCCCGGTACTCCGATTGACCGTCCCGAGGCTCGGGCGTTGGGCCTGGGCGCGCTGCGGTCGACGTCGCTGACCCAGCGAAGGTAGTTCTCGGTGGCGGCCGCTGGGGCCACCTCACGGCCGTCGTAGGCCTGCACTGAGCCCGTGCGGGCGTCGAAGTACACTAGATATCCGCCGCCGCCGATCCCGGAGGATTGCGGTTCGACCAACCCCAGCACCGCCTGGGCGGCCACGACGGCATCGGCGGCGGTACCACCGTCGCGCAATACTCGGCAGGCCACCTGAGTGGCCAGCGGATTGGCGGTGGCGGCCGCATAGTGGGCGGTCCGCACCACGGTCATGTCCCGGCGGTAGCCGGTGGCGATCTCGGGGTTGGTCGCGAGGTTGCGCGACGAAGGCACGGTAGCCGGGGGTGTCTTGGGCGCCGGCGTGCCATTGGGGACGATCTCGCACGGACCTGCCGTGCTTGGCGCACCCGCGTGGAAGCCGCCACATCCGCTCAGCGACAGCATCACTGCAGCCACCAAGGCGCCCGCTCGCAACCAAACACTCACCAGAGGACATCCGTTCCAGCAGACCTTCGAGAAGACCTAGGCCGCGATCCGACCGGCCACGGCTTGTCGGTAGCGATCCCACATGGTCGCGGCCACCATCGGGTGTGCACCCAGCGGTTGTGCCATCGCGATGCCGGCTTCCCGTGCGTATCCGCGTACCCGGTCAGACAGTATCCCAGGGGCGAGCAGCCATGGCGCGATGACCATCCGACGGGCACCGTGGCGTCGCAACCGATCGGTGGCATCGGCCAGCGAAGCCTCCGGTCGGGTGATGAAAGCGGTCGTCACCGCGGCCCACTGGGTCCCCTCCGCCAGCCTTGACGCCACCGTCGAGGTGCGCGCATTGGCCGCGGGATGCGATGAGCCGATCGCGAGCACGACCACCCCCAGTGTGTGGTCGAACGGCGAAACCCCCAGCTCGGTGAGGCGCTCATGCAGCGCTGACACCAGCCGAATGTCCTCACCCAGCACACTGGCCTGGCGTACCCGGTGACCAACGCGGCAGCTGGCGATCTGGGCAGGGATGTCGACGCGAGCGTGGTAGGCATCGGCCAGCAGCAGCGGGGTGACCACAGCTGCTCCTCGACAGCGGTTGAGCACGTCGACCAGGTTGGGCGAGTTGAGCTCACAGAACGCGACCCGCACGTCGAGCCCGGGCCGCATGCGCGCCAGCCGGCTCGCGATAGCCCGTGCGTTGGCGGCCGATCGCGGATCTTTGCTGCCGTGTGCGGTGAGGACGAGCTGAGGCGCGATGGTGCCGCTCTCCTCCGCAAGCGGGAGGTGCCCCCACCGCATCGCTGCGCTCTGCATCGTCGCCGGCGGTGCTTCGATGGCGCCGCTCCTCAGCATCGCTGCGCTCTGCATCGTCGCCGGCGGTGCTTCGATGGCGCCGCTCCTCAGCATCGCTGCGCTCTGCATCGTCGCCGGCGGTGCTTCGATGGCGCCGCTCCTCAGCATCGCTGCGCTCTGCATCGTCGCCGGCGGTGCTTCGATGGCGCCGCTCCTCAGCATCGCTGCGCTCTGCATCGTCGCCGGCGGTGCTTCGATGGCGCCGCTCCTCAGCATCGCTGCGCTCTGCATCGTCGCCGGCGGTGCTTCGATGGCGCCGCTCCTCAGCATCGCTGCGCTCTGCATCGTCGCCGGCGCGGTCACGAGGCGTGCAACCCGCATTCGGTCTTGGCCAGCCCCTGCCAGCGTCCGCTGCGCGGGTCGGCGCCTTCGGCGGGTTTGGCTGTGCACGGAGCGCAACCGATCGACGGATAGCCTTCCCGCACAAGCGGATTAACCAGCACGTCGTTGTCGGCAATGTATTCCTGCACATCTTGGTCGGTCCAGGCCGCCAGCGGGTTGACCTTCACTAGTTTGAACGTCTCATCGAAGCTGACCAGCGGGGCATTGGCCCGGGTCGGTGCATCGACCCGCCGTAGCCCGGTCACCCACGCGGAGTAGCCACGCAGCGTCTTGCCCAGGGGAACGACCTTGCGCAACCGGCAGCATTCATGGGGGTTGCGGGCGAACAAGTCCTTGCCCAGCAGTTCGTCCTGCTCGGCCACTGTGTGCTCCGGAGTGACATTGAGCACCCGGACGTCATAGACGGACTCGATCGCATCTCTGGTGCCGATTGTTTCGACGAAGTGGTAGCCGGTATCAAGAAAGATGACCGGTACGCCCGGTCGCACCTTGGCGGCCAGATCCACCAGCACCGCATCAGCCATGTTGGAAGCAACTACGTAGTTGCACGTTGTCCACCCGCGATGTCCGCTCACGCCGCCGCCGGCGCCGCCGATGTCGCCGAAGGTTTCGTCGGTCCAGCGCAACATGTCGGTGGCGGTGGCGCCGTCGAGTTCGGCAGCTCCGCGCGCGGCCAGCTCACGTAGTTGCGGTTCGGTCAGCCTGGTTGTCTCGCCGCTCATCGCAGGTCGTCCTCCTCGGCCCGGATGACCCACTGCGCGAAGCGTTCACCTTCGCTGCGGTGTTTGACGAAGTTGCGCACCACCCGGTCGATGTAGTCGCCGAGTTCGTCACTGGTGACCTTGTGCTGGCGCAGTTTGCGGCCGAATCCGGCATCCAGGCCGAGGTGTCCGCCCAGATGCACCTGGAAGCCTTCGACGGAGCCGCCGTGTCCGTCGTCGATCATCTGTCCCTTGAATCCGATGTCGGCGATTTGAATTCGCGCACATGAGTTCGGGCAGCCGTTGATGTTGACGGTGATCGGTACGTCGAGCTGCGAGTTGATGTCCTCAAGCCGGCGTTCCAGCTCGGGCACCAAATGCTGTGCTCGAACCCGGGTTTCGGCGAATGACAACTTGCAGAACTCAATTCCGCTGCACGCCATCAAGTTCCGGCGCCAATGCGACGGGCGCGACTGCAGCCCCAGCGCGTCCAGACCGGCGATCAAGTCGTCGAGCAAGGCGTCCGGAATGTCGAGGATGACCAGCTTCTGGTAGGGGGTGAACCGGATCCGGTCGGAACCGGCCCGCGCCATCAGGTCGGCGACCGCCGTGAGGATGGTGCCCGATACCCGCCCGGCGATGGGGGCGACTCCGACGGCGTTGAGCCCGTTCTTGAGTCGTTGCACCCCGACGTGGTCGATCGGATGCTTGACCGGTTCGGGGGCCGGACCGTCGATCAGCGGACGCTTGAGGTACTCGGTTTCGAGCACTTCGCGGAACTTCGCTATGCCCCAGTCTTTGATCAGAAATTTCAGCCGGGCCTTGGCGCGCAGCCGCCGGTAGCCGTAGTCGCGAAACACCGAGGTGACCGCCGCCCACACCTCGGGCACTTCGCCCAGTGGAACCCAGGCGCCGACCCGCTGGGCCAGCATCGGGTTGGTCGACAGTCCACCGCCCACCCACAGATCCAGGCCTGGTCCGTGCTCGGGATGGTTGACGCCGATGAAGGCGACGTCGTTGATCTCGTGCGCGACGTCCTGCAGGCCAGAGATGGCGGTCTTGTACTTGCGCGGCAAGTCGGCGAAGTCGGGCTTGCCGATGTAGCGACGCACGATCTCCTCGATCGCCCAGGTCGGGTCGAGCACTTCGTCGAGCGACTCGCCGGCCAACGGCGAGCCCAGCACTACCCGCGGGCAGTCACCGCACGCCTCGGTGGTCTGCAGTCCGACATCGTCTAACCGTCGCCAGATTTCAGGGACGTTTTCCACTTCGATCCAGTGGTATTGCACGTTCTGCCGGTCGGAGATATCGGCGGTATCGCGCGCGAACTCCGTCGAGATCTGGCCCAGCGTGCGCAGCGCGGCAGCCGAGAGCGCGCCGCCGTCGCAACGCACCCGCATCATGAAGTATTTGGCCTCGAGCTTGTCGATGTTGTCGTCACCGGTCCAGGTGCCGTCGTAGCCCTGCTCACGCTGGGTGTACAGGCCCCACCAGCGAAAGCGCCCTCGCAGGTCGGTCTTGTCGATGCTGTCGAAACCCTGTTTGGCGTAGATGTTTTCGATGCGCTCCCGCACGTCGAGCGGGTTGCCGGCCTTCTTCAGCTCTTCGTTGGCGTTGAGTGGCTCGCGATGTCCCAGCGCCCACTGGCCCTCATTTCGAGCCTTGGCGGGACGTGCAGTGGTCATTTGGGGGTTCTCCTTCGCGGACATCGCCGACCTAGGACGCGCTAAACGCCGCTTGTTCCGGGAGGGGCAGATCCGGTCGCCGGCTGCAGATACAGGTGGGCTGGGTTTACGGCGTCAAGGCCGACAGCCACAGCTGCAGACCCGCTTGAGGTCGATGTGCCGCCGAGCCACCAGCGCGATTCGCAGATCGGGGCGCGGGTTCTTGGCGGCGGTCACGGTGACATTCTGCCATGGATGGCGTGCAGCTGCGCGACCTGGTCAAATTTCTTTTCACGATGATCAAAACTACGCAACAAGCCTGGATGGATGGATAGGCCGACCCGGGAATCCGCTGGGAGACGCGCACCTGACGTTGACAGGAGTGACAGATGTGACCAAATATGACTACTGAGATAGTTGTCTTAGCGGATAGTGATCGATGTCAATCGTGCGCAGAATGACCATCTTCGGCCGGGGCCACGGTGCAAGTGAGCCAGGCGGCACCGGCGAACCGGCCGAAACTCCCGGCCGCGGTCGGTTAACCAGATCGGTGATTGGCTGGGTTGGCGCCGTCGCGGTGGTTGTGTCGTTGGCCGGGTCTGGATGGTGCGGATGGGTGCTCTTTGAGAAGCATCAGACAGACGTCGCCGCCGGCCAGGCACTGCAGGCCGCACGCAGCTATGTTGTCAAGCTGGCCACCATGGACTGTGAGCGGATCGACCACAACATGAGGGACATTCTCGAGGGTTCGACCGGCGAGTTCAAAGACAAGTACGGCAAATCCAGTGCGCACCTTCGCCAACTGCTGGCCAACAATCGGGTGGCCACCCACGGGACCGTCGTGGCGGCGTCGGTCAAATCAGCCACCACGAACAAGGTGCCGACGACATCGATTGGGACGCCATCGCGCAATGCGAATCCGGCGGCAATTGGGCGGCCAACACCGGTAACGGGTTATACGGTGGTCTGCAGATCAGCCAGGCGACGTGGGATTCCAACGGTGGTGTCGGGTCGCCGGCGGCCGCGAGTCCCCAGCAACAGATCGAGGTCGCAGACAACATTATGAAAACCCAAGGCCCGGGTGCGTGGCCGAAATGTAGTTCTTGTAGTCAGGGAGACGCACCGCTGGGCTCGCTCACCCACATCCTGACGTTCCTCGCGGCCGAGACTGGAGGTTGTTCGGGGAGCAGGGACGATTGAGGTGTGCCTGCGTTACATTGCTGGCCACCCTAGCTGGTACGCGCTATGCGATGATTTGGCATGGTATTTCGGCAGGCACCGGTTGAGCTGCCCGGCCTGGCGCCCATGCCCGGACAACCGTTCGGGGTCTACCTGCACGTCCCGTTCTGCCTGACCCGTTGCGGGTACTGCGACTTCAATACCTACACCCCGGCCGAGCTGGGTGGCGTCAGCCCGGACCGTTGGCTGCTGGCGCTGCGGGCGGAGCTCGAACTGGCGGCCGCCAAGCTGGACGCACCGACGGTGCATACCGTGTATGTGGGCGGCGGGACGCCATCGCTGCTCGGGGGGGAGCGCCTGGCCATGTTGCTGGACATGGTGCGGGACCACTTTGTGCTGGCGCCCGACGCCGAAGTCACCACCGAGGCCAACCCCGAGTCGACGTGGCCGGAGTTCTTCGCCACGATCCGCGCGGCCGGTTACACGCGGGTGTCGCTCGGCATGCAGTCGGTGGCCCCGAGGGTGCTGGCAACCTTGGACCGGGTGCACTCGCCGGGCCGGGCGGCGGCCGCGGCCACCGAGGCGATAGCGGAGGGCTTCACACACGTCAACCTCGACCTGATCTATGGAACCCCGGGGGAGTCCGACGACGACCTAGTGCGCTCAGTGGACGCCGCGGTGCAGGCCGGTGTGGATCATGTGTCCGCGTATGCCTTGGTCGTCGAGCACGGCACGGCACTGGCTCGCCGGGTTCGGCGTGGTGAGCTGGCCGCGCCCGATGACGACGTGCTGGCGCATCGCTACGAGTTGGTCGATGCTCGGCTGTCGGCGGCCGGGTTTGCCTGGTACGAGGTGTCCAATTGGTGTCGACCGGGCGGCGAGTGCCGGCACAACCTGGGTTATTGGGACGGTGGCCAGTGGTGGGGCGCAGGTCCAGGCGCGCACGGCTACATTGGCGTGACACGCTGGTGGAATGTCAAGCACCCCAACACTTACGCCGAGATACTGGCCGGGGCGACGTTGCCGGTAGCGGGCTTCGAGCAGCTGGGCGCCGACGCTTTGCACACCGAAGACGTGTTGCTGAAGGTCCGGCTGCGCCAGGGGCTACCGCTCGCCCGGCTAGGGGCTGCCGAACGGGAACGTGCCGAGGCGGTGTTGGCCGACGGATTGCTGGACTACCACGGCGACCGACTGGTCCTCACCGGCCGGGGGCGATTGCTGGCCGACGCGGTGGTGCGCACTCTGCTGGGCTAACCGATCGAAGCCCCGGTGGCAGGGAACCATTGCCCGACGATGCGGGCGATCTCGATGTACAGCGGGATCCCGATCGTGACGTTGTAGGAGAACGTCAAACCCAGCGACGCGGCCAGCGGCAAGGTCGGACTGGCCTCGGGGATCGCAAGCCGTTGCACGGCCGGGACGGCGATATAGGACGCCGCGCCGCAGAGCACCGCGAACAGCACATAGGTGCCCGGCGCGAAGTCGTTGTTAGTGACGTATGCGTAGCCGTGGGCCACGATGATCCCAAGCGTCGCAAACAGATTCGGTGCCAGCAGGCCGAAGAAAACGAACCCACTGCCCGCTGACGCCAGATCCTTCAACTTACGCGACGCCGTCATGCCCATCTCCAACAGGAACAGGCAAAGTACGCCCTGGAATGCCGCCACAAAGAAGTTGTCGTCGTCGTGTAGGACCTTCTGTCCCTGCAGTCCACTGATCAGGCCGATGACGATGCCGCCGAAGAGGAGAACGAGCCCCGGGTTGAGGAAAACTTCCTGCAGCAACTCGCGTGAGAAGATCGACGCATTCGTGCCGCTGTCTTTGACGCCGTCTTCATCCCAATTTGGATGCTCGCGCTTTTCCAGCGAGAGCTCCAACTCTTCTTCGATGCCGCGCTCGGCTTGGGCCGTGAGGCTGTCGCTGTGAGCGGGCCGGGCGGGCGTGCCGGGCCCCGCTCCGATCATCGCCGCTGTGGTGTAGCCGGGCTCGTCGGCCATGTACCCCGCCTCGTTCATCCCTCGGTGCCGCAGCCGCGCCACCAGATACAGCGCCACCAGGCAGCCGGGGATCTCCATGACGGCCAACATGACCGGCATGTAGGCGTCGAAGGCCATGCCGACGCTGGTCAGGACTGCTACACAGGTGGCAAATGTCCCTGCCGAGTCCGACCCGTAATAGCCGGCGACCGTCGCCCTGTCGACCCGGCGCATGGCGGTCAGCTTGCTCAGCAGGAAGTATGCCAAGGTGCCGATCACGAAGTTCAAGGCGAAGCCAACCACCATGAACCCAACGATGGCGCCGACGTTGGACGGCTTGATCTTGGCGAGTTCTTCGCCGCCGTGCCAACCGATGGCCAGCAGCAGATACAGGGTTAGGCCCTGGTAGAGCACATAGGGGAACTCGAATCGCACCTTGAAGATCGGGATCAAGAACCCGAAATAGAAGAACAGCAGCAGCGGCTTGAACAGGTTGTGAGTGAAGTTCACCCAGAACTCATGCAGCATTGGCGCCTCCCATACCTGGTGCGGCGATCCAGGAAGCACCCAGCGTCAGGGGAGCGACCAGGAATATCAAGTCGAATCTAGAAAGTGTGGCTCGGGCTTATTGAGCCGTTGAGACCAGGGATGGTCTAACGCCGACCCCCCGCTTGCGGTGTGTCACCGACCGCCACGCCGACGGCGAGTAGTGCGTGGTGGTTTCCTCGAACCCGTCGACCCGGCAGACCGTGAGGACGCCGGTTGCTGGGTTAATCGTCAGCTCGTCGCACTCGCCGTGGACTTCTTCGCCGTCGGCGAGCCGGATTACGAACATCGTCGGGTCCTCTCTGTTGACTGGCTAACGATCGGGCGATGCCTGGGCAGACCCAGCGGACATACCGAGCTTGGCGAGCCACGCGTACCGCGACTACGTCGTCGACCGGATGGTCCACGTGGTTAGTGAGTGATGTTAGGAGAATTCCGGCGAAGGCAAAACCTTGCTTTGTAGCTAGCCAGTAAACGGTTGGCAAAGGTTTCACGATTTCGTGTGCGTGAGTTGGCGGGCATGGTAACCGGCGAGCACCGGCCGCGACCGCCTCTGCCTGCGGAAATGATTACGCTGCGAAACGCAGTCCGCGGACCGTCCGGCCGTGGGTGGGTCCTGTCGCCGCCCCGGCTGGTGCCATTTGCTCCCGACGAGCATTTTCTTCCAGTCGAGCACGTTGGACATGCGACGACCCCGGGGGGCTGCGACCCATTAAGTAGGTTAGGCTACATTTACTAGCTGTGTCCGAGCTCAGCGTCGCGACAGGCGCCGTCAGCACCGCGTCGTCGTCCATCCCGATGCCCGCCGGTGTCAACCCCGCCGACCTGGCAGCGGAGCTGGCGGCGGTGGTTACCGAGTCCGTCGACGAGGATTACCTGCTCTACGAGTGCGACGGCCAATGGGTCCTGGCCGCCGGTGTGCAGGCGATGGTGGAGCTAGACAGCGACGAACTGCGCGTCATCCGTGATGGCGTTACGCGGCGACAGCAATGGTCGGGTCGCCCGGGAGCGGCCCTGGGCGAAGCCGTCGATCGGCTGTTGCTGGAAACCGATCAAGCTTTTGGCTGGGTCGCCTTCGAATTCGGCGTGCACCGCTATGGGTTGCAGCAGCGGCTGGCGCCGCACACCCCACTGGCCCGGGTGTTTTCGCCCCGAACCCGGATCATGGTGAGCGAAAAGGAGATTCGCCTGTTCGATGCTGGGATTCGCCACCGCGAGGCCATCGACCGATTACTCGCCACCGGGGTGCGAGAGGTGCCGCAGTCCCGCTCCGTCGACGTCTCCGACGATCCATCCGGCTTCCGCCGTCGGGTGGCGGTAGCCGTCGATGAAATCGCTGCCGGCCGCTACCACAAGGTGATTCTGTCCCGTTGTGTCGAAGTGCCTTTCGCGATCGACTTTCCGTTGACCTACCGGCTGGGGCGTCGGCACAACACCCCGGTGAGGTCGTTTTTGTTGCAGTTGGGCGGAATCCGTGCTCTGGGTTACAGCCCCGAACTCGTCACGGCGGTGCGCGCCGACGGAGTGGTGATCACCGAGCCGTTGGCCGGTACCCGCGCCTTGGGCCGTGGTCCCGCCATTGACCGACTGGCTCGTGATGACCTGGAATCAAACTCCAAAGAAATTGTCGAGCACGCTATTTCAGTGCGCTCTTCGCTTGAGGAGATTACCAACATCGCCGAACCAGGGAGTGCTGCGGTCATCGATTTCATGACGGTGCGCGAGCGCGGCAGTGTGCAGCACCTCGGCTCCACCATCAGAGCACGGTTGGATCCATCGAGCGACCGGATGGCCGCCCTGGAAGCTCTTTTTCCTGCTGTCACTGCATCCGGAATCCCGAAAGCAGCTGGCGTTGAGGCCATCTTTCGCCTCGATGAGTGCCCACGTGGGCTGTATTCCGGTGCGGTGGTGATGCTTTCGGCGGATGGCGGGCTAGACGCCGCGCTGACGCTGCGAGCGGCATACCAGGTCGGCGGGCGGACTTGGCTGCGGGCCGGCGCCGGCATCATCGAAGAATCGGAGCCAGAGCGCGAATTCGAGGAGACTTGCGAAAAGCTATCCACATTGACGCCGTATCTGGTTGCACGCCAGTAACGTTCAGAGGTCTCCACGTGCTGTTGTACTGCGGATGAACTGGGCAACATAGGCCATGGCTTTGGCCGCTTCGGGCGTCATCCGCGGCAGGGCCTGGAACACATGCATCTGATCAGGCCACACTTGCAACTCGCATATGCCGCCGGCAGCGCGGATGTCGGCATCGAGTTGTCTCGCATCGGCCTCGAGTATCTCGGCTCCACCCACCTGGATCAGCGTCGGTGGCAGCGGTGGCCCGCCGGCAACATCGAGCGCCAGCCGGTGGTGGGCGGGATCGACTCCGGTGTAGTACAGCGCAACCGACCGGGCCGCACGGTCAGCGCGCACGACAGGATCGGGGCGCTGCAGCTCACGACTGGCGCCCAGCCGGAAGGTGAGGTCGATCAGCGGCGAAAACAACACCACCGCCGCCGGAGGTCGGGCGGCGACCTCGGGTTGCAGCAGCATGTCGACGGTCAGATGGCCACCCGCGGAATCCGCGGCGATCACCATGTGCTCCGCGGCTAAGCCGCATACGTGCGCTAACCAATCCCAGGCCGCCCGCACGTCGGTGGCCGCGGTCGGGAAACGGTAGCGCGGCGCCAGTCGGTAATCGACACTGAACACCGGTAGCCCGGTCAATGACGACAGCCAGGATGTCAGCCGCCGGTGGGTTCGGGGCGAACACATCGTGTAACCGCTGCCGTGTACGTAATAGATGGCGCCGCCACCGGGTCCGGCATTGATCGCGTTGTTGTGCGGTCCATACACCCATTCGCCGACGACCCGGCGTCCGTCCGGCAGAACGGAGTTGACTTGTTCCACTCGGGTGCCTGCGAGCGAGGGCCCGAACGTGCCCATGAGTCCGGCGATGATCCGGCGCGAGGCCCATATCCCCCACGGCCCGTCTGGCGGAATCGCCCCGGTGATGGGCCGCAACACCATCGAGCTCACCGCTACCGCGCCGCGTGATCGAAGTGACCCGCGGGCCGGAACACCGTCGGTCATGCAACGCAGTCAATTCAACTTGTTGACGTCAGTCAATGGCAGCGCTGGGTCGTCACGGGACCCGTCGCGATGCCGAGCTGGCGGACGATCGCTCGTTTGTCGATCTTCCCGATCGGCGTTGTGGGCAGCGCCGGCATCGCGACCAGCTGGTCGGGTCGCGTATGCGCGGCCACACCACGCTGGTCAAGGTAGCCGTTCAACTCCGCAAGCGTAATCGGAGCTCCAGCGAAAACGACTGCAGCGCAGATTTTTTCCCCCAGATACTGGTCAGGTAGTCCCACCGCCGCGGCCGAGAAGATCGCCGGATGGCTCAGCAGCTGTTCTTCGAGGTCGCTGGCGGCGATGGTTTCTCCTGCACGGCAGATGACATCCTTGACGCGCCCGGTGACCACCAGATTGCCGTCGTCGCGGCGGCGGACCAGGTCGCCGCTGCGGTAGAAGCCGTCCGGATCGAAGCAGCGCTCGTTGTCGCGTTCGGCAGCAAAATAGCCGTTCAGCGTGTAGGGCCCGCGCACCAAGAGTTCGCCTTCCTCCCCGGGCCCCACCGGCTCACCATCGGCGTTGACGATGCGCAGTTCGTCGGCCGGGCATAGTGGCCGCCCCTGGGTGTGCTCCACCACTTCGGGTGGGTCGCCGATGCGGGTGAAGTTCAGCAGCCCCTCCGCCATGCCGAACACCTGCTGCAGGCCCGGGGTGAGCGCTGTGCGCACCCGGCGAGCGTCCTCGGGTTCTAGCTTGGACCCGCCAACCTGCAACAACCGCAGTGACTTCGGTGTCACCGGCTCCCACTCACAGGATTGGGCCCACAGTTTGGCCAGTGCCGGAACTAACGCGGTTACGGTGACGCCGTGGCGCTCGATGGCGGCGAAGGCGGCCTCCGGGCTGGGATCGGGAGCGAACACGGCGGTGGCCCCGACGGTCATCGCGCCGAGCAGGCCCGGGCAGGCCAGCGGGAAATTGTGGCCGGCGGCCAGCACCACCAGATAGACGTCGTCGGCGCTAAGCCGACAGAGTGCGGCGCTGGCCGTCGCGTTGAACACGTAGTCGTCGTGGGTGCGTGGAATGAGTTTGGGCATGCCGGTGGTGCCGCCGGAGACCAGCAGCAGCGCTGGCGATCCGGGATCGGCCGGCGGTGCCGGCGAACCGGTGCCGGCCTGGGCGCACAGCTGCGCCCACGACACGAACGGTCCCGGATCGCCATCGACGATGACATGGCGCAGGGTGGGGTGATCGGCAACAAGTTCGCGCGCCATCGGCCGATAGTCGAACCCGCTGGCCACATCGGCGACCACCAGCCCGGTGGCCGCGCTGACGGCGGCGAAGTGGCCCAATTCGGCGGCGCGGTGACCGGGCAGGCACATCACTGGGATCGCCCCCGCCCGCAATAACGCGAACAGGGCAACCGCGAACTGGCAGCCGTTTGGCAGCTGGAGCAGTACCCGGTCGCCTGGCGTGATGCCCAGGCCGTGCAGCGCCGCGGCGGCCCGGTCGGCCCGCTGGTCGAGTTCGGCGTAACTGAGGCCGCCGTGGCCGGGACGATCACCGGCGTCGGCCACCGCGAGGCGGTCAGGCCAGCGCCGCGCGGCATCGGAGAGCACGGTGTCCAGGGTTCGCCCCGACCAATAGCCGGCCGCCCGGTACGACGCGGCCCGATCCGCGGGGAACGGTACAAAGCCACCCAGTCCGCCGTCGGGACTGGGTCGGCGGCCATCTGCCGCCTTCGGTGGCATGTGGGCTCCTTAACAGGGGGGCTGGTAGCGCAGGTGCGTGGTTCGAAGATAGGGTAACCACTAAAATTAGGGCAGCCTGTGCTAACAGGGGAGGGTTTGTGGTGCATGCTACGGCGTGCTCGGAGATCATTCGCGCCGAGGTCGCAGAGTTGCTCGGTGTCCGCGCCGATGCTCTGCACCCCGGCGCCAACCTCGTTGGTCAGGGCCTGGACTCGATCCGGATGATGTCGCTGGTGGGGCGCTGGCGCCGGAAGGGCATCGCCGTCGACTTCGCCACACTGGCCGCCACACCCACAATCGAGGCCTGGTCCCAACTGGTGTCCGCCGGCACCGGCGTCGCGCCCACGGCAGTTGCCGCACCAGGGGATGCCGGGTTATCCCAGGAAGGCGAGCCTTTCCCGCTGGCGCCGATGCAGCACGCGATGTGGGTCGGCCGCCACGACCACCAACAGCTCGGCGGGGTAGCTGGGCACCTCTACGTCGAGTTCGATGGTGCCCGGGTCGATCCGGACAGGCTCCGCGCGGCGGCCACCCGGTTGGCGCTGCGGCACCCGATGCTGCGGGTGCAGTTCTTGCCCGACGGCACCCAGCGCATCCCGCCGGCGGCGGGATCTCGCGACTTTCCCCTCAGTGTTGCCGACCTGCGTCACGTGGCCCCGGATGTCGTCGATCAGCGGTTGGCGGGGATCCGCGACGCCAAATCGCACCAGCAGCTCGACGGTGCGGTATTCGAACTTGCGTTGACGTTATTACCGGGGGAGCGCACCCGCCTACATGTCGACCTGGACATGCAGGCCGCTGACGCGATGAGCTACCGCATCTTGCTGGCCGACCTGGCGGCCCTCTATGACGGCCGTGAACCGCCGGCACTGGGCTACACCTACCGGGAATACCGGCAGGCTATCGAGGCGGAGGAGACGCTGCCCCAACCGGTTCGCGACGCCGACCGGGACTGGTGGGCGCAGCGCATCCCGCAGCTGCCGGATCCGCCCGCGCTGCCTACCCGGGCCGGCGGCGAACGCGACCGGCGCCGCAGCACCCGGCGCTGGCACTGGCTAGACCCGCAGACCCGCGACGCGTTGTTCGCCCGAGCCCGGGCCCGCGGCATCACCCCGGCGATGACGCTGGCCGCGGCCTTTGCCAACGTGCTGGCGCGTTGGTCAGCGTCGTCGCGGTTCCTGCTGAACCTGCCGTTGTTCAGTCGCCAGGCCCTGCATCCAGACGTCGACCTGCTGGTCGGTGACTTCACCTCCTCGCTGTTGCTCGACGTCGATCTGACCGGTGCGCGCACGGCGGCGGTGCGGGCGCAGGCGGTGCAGGAAGCCCTGCGCAGCGCCGCAGGCCACAGTGCATACCCCGGGCTGTCTGTGCTGCGTGACCTCAGCCGCCACCGTGGCACCCAGGTGCTGGCACCGGTGGTATTCACCAGCGCGCTGGGGCTCGGCGACCTTTTCTGCCCGGACGTCACCGAGCAATTCGGCACACCCGGATGGATCATTTCGCAGGGGCCCCAGGTGCTGCTCGACGCCCAGGTCACCGAGTTCGACGGCGGTGTGCTGGTGAACTGGGATGTCCGCGAGGGGGTCTTTGCACCCGGCGTCATCGACGCCATGTTCACCCACCAGGTCGACGAATTGCTCCGGTTGGCCGCCGGGGACGACGCCTGGGATGCGCCGAGCCCGTCCGCGCTACCCGCCGCGCAACGCGCGGTGCGCGCGGCGCTGAACGGTCGCACCGCCGCCCCCAGCACCGAGGCGCTGCACGACGGGTTTTTCCGCCAGGCCCAACAGCAGCCCGACGCGCCGGCGGTGTTCGCCAGTTCCGGCGACTTGAGCTACGCCCAACTGCGCGACCAGGCATCGGCGGTGGCCGCGGCGCTGCGTGCTGCGGGCCTACGAGTCGGCGACACCGTCGCGGTGCTGGGTCCGAAAACGGGCGAACAAGTGGCGGCTGTGCTGGGGATTTTGGCCGCCGGCGGGGTCTATCTGCCGATCGGCGTCGACCAGCCCCGCGACCGCGCGGAGCGCATCCTGGCGACCGGTTCGGTCAACTTAGCGCTCGTTTGCGGCCCGCCATGCCAAGTGCGGGTGCCGGTCCCGACGCTGTTGCTGGCTGACGTGCTTGCCGCCGCGCCGGCAGAATTCGTGCCCGGGCCTAGCGATCCCACCGCGCTCGCCTATGTGTTGTTCACCTCGGGCTCAACCGGGGAACCCAAGGGTGTCGAGGTGGCGCACGACGCCGCGATGAACACCGTGGAGACCTTCATCCGGCACTTCGAGCTAGGCGCCGCAGATCGCTGGCTTGCCCTGGCGACGCTGGAGTGCGACATGTCGGTGCTGGACATCTTCGCCGCCCTGCGCTCCGGCGGAGCGATCGTGGCGGTCGACGAAGCGCAGCGCCGCGATCCCGACGCCTGGGCCCGGCTTATCGACACTTACGAGGTCACGGCGTTGAATTTCATGCCGGGCTGGTTGGACATGCTGGTCGAAGTCGGCGGGGGCCGGCTGTCGTCGCTGCGAGCGGTGGCCGTCGGCGGCGACTGGGTGCGTCCCGACCTGGCCCGCCGCCTGCAGGTGCAAGCGCCGAGCGCACGGTTCGCGGGGTTGGGTGGAGCCACCGAAACCGCGGTCCACGCAACCATTTTCGAGGTCCAGGACGCGGCCAATCTGCCACCGGACTGGGCCTCGGTGCCATACGGCGTCCCGTTTCCCAACAACGCCTGCCGGGTAGTGGCCGACAGCGGCGACGACTGCCCCGATTGGGTGGCCGGTGAGTTGTGGGTGTCCGGTCGCGGAATCGCCCGGGGTTACCGTGGCCGTCCCGAGCTGACCGCGGAGCGCTTCGTCGAGCATGACGGCCGCACCTGGTATCGCACCGGTGATCTGGCCCGCTACTGGCACGACGGCACCCTGGAGTTCGTCGGCCGTGCCGATCACCGCGTCAAGATCAGCGGGTACCGCGTCGAACTCGGCGAGATCGAAGCCGCGCTGCAGCGCTTGCCCGGTGTGCACGCGGCGGCGGCCACCGTGCTTCCTGGCGGGTCCGATGTGCTGGCCGCGGCGGTCTGCGTCGACGATGCCGGCGTGACCGCGGAGTCGATTCGACAGCAGCTCGCCGATCTGGTGCCCGCGCACATGATTCCGCGCCACGTCACGCTGCTAGACCGCATCCCCTTTACCGACAGCGGCAAGATCGACCGCGCGGAGGTTGGCGCCCTGCTTGCCGCCGAGGTCGAGCGGTCTGGCGACAGATCGGCACCCTATGCGGCGCCGCGAACGGTGCTTCAGCGGGCACTGTGCCGCATCGTCGCGGACATCCTGGGCCGTGCCAACGATGCCGTGGGCGTGCACGACGACTTCTTTGCCCTGGGCGGCGATTCCGTGCTTGCGACCCAGGTCGTCGCCGGTATCCGGCGGTGGCTGGATTCGCCGAGCCTGATGGTCGCCGACATGTTTGCCGCCAGGACCATTGCCGCGTTGGCCCAGTTGCTCACCGGTCGGGAAGCCAACGCCGACCGACTCGAACTGGTCGCCGAGGTGTACTTAGAAATCGCGAATATGACAAGTGCCGACGTGATGGCGGCGCTCGATCCGATCGAGCAGCCCGCACAGCCAGCCTTCAAACCGTGGGTGAAGCGGTTCACCGGTACTGACAAGCCCGGCGCGGTGCTGGTGTTTCCACACGCCGGCGGCGCTGCCGCGGCTTACCGGTGGTTGGCAAAATCGTTAGTGGCCAACGACGTTGACACGTTCGTGGTGCAGTACCCGCAGCGGGCTGACCGGCGCAGCCACCCGGCGGCAGACAGCATCGAGGCGCTGGCGCTCGAGCTGTTCGAGGCGGGCGACTGGCACCTGACGGCTCCGCTGACGCTGTTCGGCCATTGCATGGGAGCGATAGTGGCCTTCGAGTTCGCTCGCCTCGCCGAGCGCAATGGCGTGCCGGTACGTGCACTGTGGGCTTCCTCCGGTCAGGCTCCGTCGACGGTGGCCGCGTCCGGACCGTTGCCGACCGCCGACCGTGACGTCCTGGCCGACATGGTGGATCTTGGCGGCACCGATCCCGTGCTGCTCGAGGACGAGGAATTCGTTGAACTGCTGGTGCCGGCGGTCAAGGCCGACTATCGGGCCCTCAGCGGCTATTCATGTCCACCCGACGTGCGCATCCGCGCCAACATCCACGCGGTCGGCGGCAACCGCGACCACCGCATCAGCCGGGAGATGTTGACCAGTTGGGAGACTCACACCTCCGGTCGCTTCACGCTGTCGCACTTTGATGGTGGTCACTTCTATCTCAACGATCACCTCGACGCCGTGGCCCGGATGGTGAGTGCCGATGTCCGATAACGACCCGGTCGTCATCGTCGGGCTGGCCATCGAGGCACCCGGTGGTGTCGAAACCGCCGACGACTACTGGACACTGCTCTCCGAACAGCGCGAGGGACTCGGACCGTTCCCCACCGATCGAGGTTGGGCACTTCGCGAGCTGTTCGACGGGTCGCGTCGAAACGGATTCAAACCGATCCACAACCTTGGCGGATTCCTTTCCAGCGCAACTACATTCGATCCTGAGTTCTTCCGCATCTCACCGCGCGAGGCGACGGCGATGGACCCGCAGCAGCGGGTGGGGCTGCGAGTAGCATGGCGCACCCTGGAGAACAGCGGGATCAATCCCGATGACCTGGCCGGTCACGATGTGGGCTGTTATGTCGGTGCCTCGGCGCTCGAATACGGTCCCGCTTTGACCGAATTCTCCCACCACAGTGGCCATCTGATCACCGGGACGTCGCTGGGTGTCATCTCCGGGCGCATCGCCTACACCCTTGACCTGGCCGGGCCGGCGCTGACCGTCGATACCTCGTGTTCGTCGGCGCTGGCGGCCTTTCACACCGCGGTTCAAGCTATCCGGGCCGGCGACTGCGACCTGGCACTCGCCGGCGGCGTGTGCGTGATGGGTACGCCCGGCTATTTCGTCGAGTTCTCCAAGCAGCACGCGCTATCCGACGACGGCCACTGCCGGCCCTACAGCGCGCACGCCAGCGGAACCGCCTGGGCAGAGGGCGCCGCCATGTTCCTCCTGCAGCGCCGGTCGCGGGCAACCGCTGACCGGCGTCGTGTCCTCGCCGAGGTGCGTGCCAGTTGCCTGAACTCCGATGGACTTAGCGACGGGCTGACCGCGCCCAGCGGCGACGCGCAAACGCGACTGCTCCGGCGCGCCATCGCGCAGGCAGCAGTTGTGCCCGCCGATGTCGGGATGGTCGAAGGGCACGGCACCGCGACCCGGCTCGGCGATCGCACCGAATTGCGGTCACTGGCAGCCAGCTACGGCACCGCCCCGGCCGGACGCGGGCCGCTGTTGGGATCGGTCAAGTCAAACATCGGGCATGCTCAGGCGGCGGCGGGCGGGCTGGGCCTTGTGAAGGTCATTCTGGCCGCCCAGCACGCCGCGATCCCGCCGACACTGCACGTCGACGAGCCCAGCCGCGAAATCGATTGGGAGAAACAGGGTCTGCGGCTGGCCGACAAACTCACGCCGTGGCGGGCCGTTGACGGATGGCGCACCGCGGCGGTGTCCGCGTTCGGGATGAGCGGTACCAATAGCCACGTGATCGTTTCGATGCCGGACACCGTTTCCGCGCCCGAGCGTGGCCCCGAGTGTGGGGAGGTGTGATGGCCCCCAAACAGCTGCCCGATGGGCGGGTTGCGGTTTTGCTCAGCGCCCATGCCGAGGAACTGATCGGGCCGGACGCTCGGGCCATCGCCGACTACCTCGAGCGCTTTCCGGCTACGACCGTGACCGAAGTGGCTCGGCAGCTGCGCAAGACCCGACGGGTCCGTCGGCATCGGGCGGTGCTTCGGGCCGCCGACCGGCTGGAACTCGCCGAGGGCTTGCGCGCGCTGGCCGCCGGACGCGAGCATCCGCTCATCGCGCGGTCGTCGTTGGGCTCGGCCCCGCGCCAGGCGTTCGTCTTTCCCGGCCAGGGTGGTCATTGGCCGGGCATGGGCGCCGTCGCCTACCGCGAGCTGCCGACCTATCGGACCGCGACCGACACGTGCGCCGCCGCATTTGCGGCCGCTGGTGTCGACTCGCCGCTGCCATACCTGATCGCCCCGCCCGGAACCGATGAGCGGCAAGCGTTCTGCGAGATCGAGATCGAAGGCGCGCAGTTCGTCCATGCCGTTGCGCTGGCGGAGGTATGGCGTTCCTGCGGTGTGCTGCCCGATCTAACAGTCGGTCATAGCCTCGGCGAAGTAGCGGCGGCCTATCTCGCAGGAAGTATCACCTTGTCGGATGCTGTGGCCGTGGTGGCGGCCCGCGCCAACGTGGTGGGCCGCTTGCCTGGTCGCTATGCGGTGGCGGCGCTGGGCATCGGTGAACAGGACGCGAGCGCGCTGATCGCGACCACCGGCGGCTGGCTGGAACTGTCTGTGGTCAATGCCTCCTCGACCGTCGCCGTGTCCGGTGAGCGCCAAGCGGTAGCGGCCATCGTTGACACAGTCCGGTCCAGCGGTCACTTCGCCCGCGGGATCACCGTGGGCTTCCCGGTGCATACCAGCGTGCTCGAATCGCTCCGCGATGAATTATGCGAGCAGCTGCCTGACTCCGAATTTATGGAAGCGCCAGTGCAATTCATCGGCGGAACCACCGGCGACGTGGTGGCGCCAGGCACCACTTTCGGCGACTACTGGTACGCAAACCTGCGCCATACGGTGCGTTTCGACCGCGCTGTCGAATCGGCAATCCGCTGTGGAGCACGGGCGTTCATCGAGATATCGGCCCATCCCGCGCTGTTGTTTGCGATCGGTCAGAACTGTGAGGGCGCCGCCAACCTGCCGGACGGTCCCGCTGTGCTGGTCGGGTCGGCACGTCGTGGCGAGCGGTTTGTTGATGCGTTGTCGGCGAATATTGTTAGCGCGGCGGTCGCTGACCCTGGCTACCCGTGGGGTGACCTGGGCGGTGACCCACTCGACGGCGACGTCGATCTGTCCGGGTTCCCGAACGCGCCGATGCGTGCGGTGCCGATGTGGGCGCACCCCGAACCGCTGCCGCCGGTGTCCGGACTGACCATTGCGGTTGAGCGCTGGGAACGGATGGTGCCGTCGACACCGGTCGCTGGGCGGCACCGTCACCTCGCAGTGCTCGATCTCGGTGCTCACCGCGCGCTGGCTCAAACACTGTGCGCAGCAATTGATTCGCACCCCGATACCGAGCTGAGTGCTGCGCGGGACGCCGAGTTGATCCTGTTGATCGCGCCCGACTTCGAACACACCGACGCCGTCCGGGCCGCCGGTGCACTCGCCGACCTCGTCGGGGCCGGTTTGCTGGACTATCCGATGCATATCGGTGCCCGTTGCCAATCGGTATGTCTGGTCACCGTCGGCGCCGAGCAGGTCGACGCAGCGGACGCGGTGCCGTCGGCCGGCCAGGCCGCGCTGGCCGCGATGCATCGAAGCATCGGATTCGAGCATCCCGAACAGACTTTCAGCCACCTGGACTTGCCGTCGTGGGACTTGGACCCGGTCCTCGGCGTCTCGGTCATAACGGCGGTACTGCGGGGCTTCGGTGAGACCGCGCTACGCGGCTCGGTAAACGGGTACACGCTGTTCGAGCGAACCCTCGCCGATGCCCCGGCCGTCCCGAACTGGTCGTTGGACTCCGGCGTGCTCGACGATGTCGTCGTCACCGGTGGCGCGGGTGCCATCGGGATGCACTACGCGCGGTATCTCGCCGAGCATGGCGCACGGCGCATCGTGCTGCTCAGCCGGCGCGCCGCGGATCAGGCGACGGTGGCCATGCTCAGAAAGCAACATGGCACCGTGATCGTGTCGCCGCCGTGCGATATCACCGATCCCACCCAGTTGTCAGCGATTGCAGCCGAATACGGTGGCGTCGGCGCCTCGTTGATCGTGCACGCGGCAGGCAGCGTGATCTCTGGTACCGCACCGGGGGTGACGTCGGCCGCCGTCGTTGACAACTTCGCGGCCAAGGTGCTCGGCCTGGCCCAGATGATCGAGCTGTGGCCGCTGCGCCCGGATGTGCGAACCCTGCTGTGTTCCTCGGTGATGGGGGTGTGGGGTGGACACGGGGTGGTCGCGTACTCGGCGGCCAACCGGCTGCTCGACGTGATGGCCGCCCAGCTGCGCGCCCAGGGCAGGCACTGCGTGGCGGTGAAATGGGGCCTATGGCAGGCCCCCAAGGCCGGCGAACCAGCTCGGGGAATCGCGGATGCGGTTACGATCGCCCGCGTCGAGCGGTCTGGACTCCGCCAGATGGCGCCCCAGCAGGCGATCGAGGCGAGCCTGCACGAATTCACTGTCGACCCGCTAGTGTTCGCCGCCGACGCGGCCCGGTTGCAGATGTTGTTGGACAGCAGGCAATTCGAACGGTACGAGGGTCCAACCGACCCCAACCTGACGATCGTGGACGCGGTGCGCACCCAATTGGCGGCCGTGCTCGGGATCCCGCAGGCCGGCGAGGTGAACCTGCAGGAATCGCTGTTCGATCTCGGTGTCGATTCCATGCTGGCACTGGACTTGCGTAACCGACTCAAACGATCAATCGGCGCGACGGTGTCGCTGGCCACGCTCATGGGCGACATCACCGGTGATGGACTTGTCGCGAAACTCGAAGATGCCGACGAGCGCTCACACACCGCACAGAAAGTGGACATTTCGCGTGACTAATACCGCCGACATCGGCGCCCGCCTCGACGAGGCCCGATTGGAGCTGCTGCGTCGCAGGCTCGCCGACCGCGGCCTGTCCTCGGCTGCGCAGGACATTGGCCCGCACACTGACGATCGGCTCTCCGACGGCCAGGCCCGGATGTGGTTCGTGCAGATGGCCGACCCCAGCGGTGCGTTACTCAACATCTGTGTGTCCTACCGCATCACCGGTGACATCGATCCGGCCAGGTTGCGCGACGCAGTCAACGCCGTCGCCCGTCGCCATCGGATACTGCGTACCACCTACCCTGTCGGCGACGACGGAGTCGCCCAGCCGACCGTGCACGCGGATCTTCGCCCCGGCTGGACACAATACGACCTGACGGACCTGTCCCAACGCGCCCAGCGGCTGCGCCTGGAGGTGTTGGCTCAGCGCGAATTCTGCGCTCCCTTCGAGCTTTCCCGCGACGCGCCATTGCGAATCACGGTGGTGCGCACGGCTGCCGACGAACACGTGCTGCTGTTGGTGGCCCACCACATCGCCTGGGATGATGGTTCGTGGCGGGTGTTCTTCACCGATCTCACCCAGGCGTACTCGCGAGCTGACCTAGGGGCCGATCTGGGGCCAGAACACCGTCCGTCGGCCGCATCCGGACCCGACACTACCGAGGCCGACCTCAACTATTGGCGCGCGATCATGGCCGATCCGCCAGAGCCGCTGGAACTTCCCGGCCCAGCCGGAACGTGTGTGCCGACCAGTTGGCGTGCCGCGCGCGCCACGTTGCGGCTGCCCGCCGACACCGCTGCGCGGGTGGCCACGATGGCGAAGAACACCGGTTGCACTCCCTACATGGTGCTGCTGGCCGCGTTCGGTGCCCTGGTGCATCGCTACACCCACAGTGACGACTTCCTCGTGGCGGCTCCGGTGCTCAACCGTGGCGCCGGAACCGAAGATGCCATCGGCTATTTCGGCAACACGGTAGCGATGCGGCTGCGACCGCAATCGGCGATGAGTTTCCGGGAGTTGCTGACCGCCACCCGCGACATCGCCAGCGGGGCGTTCGCACACCAACGGATCAACCTCGACCGCGTGGTAAGGGAACTGAACCCCGATCGCCGGCACGGTGCCGAGCGCATGACCCGGGTCAGCTTCGGTTTCCGGGAGCCCGACGGCGGCGGATTCAACCCGCCAGGCATCGAGTGCGAGCGCTACGACCTGCGCAGCAACATCACGCAGCTGCCGTTGGGCTTCATGGTCGAATTCGACCGCGCGGGTGTGCTGGTCGAGGCCGAACACCTGGTGGAGATCCTGGAACCCGCCCTGGCCAAGCAGATGCTTCGACACTTCGGTGTGCTGCTCGACAATGCGCTGGCCGCCCCCGACAACACGTTGTCGGGGCTGGCGCTGATGGATGAGCGCGACGCCGCCAGGCTGCGCGAGGTGTCGCGCGGCGAGCGGTTCGATACCCCTGTCAAAACCCTCGTGGACCTGGTGAACGAGCAGACCACGCGGACTCCCGACGCCACCGCCGTGGTGTATGAGGGCCAACACTTCACCTACCACGACCTCAATGAGGCGTCGAACCGGTTGGCGCACTGGCTGATCGAGCAGGGGATAGGCAGCGAAGACCGGGTCGCGGTACTTCTTGACAAATCGCCGGACCTGATCGTCACGGCCTTGGGGGTGGTCAAGTCCGGGGCGGTGTATGTGCCCGTGGATCCCAGCTACCCGCAAGACCGGCTGGATTTCATCCTCGCCGACTGCGACGCGAAACTGGTGCTGCGCACGCCAGTACGTGAGCTGGCCGGATACCGCAGCGACGACCCCACCGACGCCGATCGAATCCGGCCGCTACGGCCAGACAACACGGCCTATCTCATCTACACGTCCGGTACCACCGGATTGCCCAAAGGTGTCGCGGTGCCACACCGCCCCGTCGCCGAGTACTTCGTCTGGTTCAAGGGCGAATACGACGTCGACGACACCGACCGGCTACTGCAGGTCGCCTCACCCAGCTTCGACGTCTCGATCGCCGAGATCTTCGGCACGCTGGCCTGTGGCGCGCGGATGGTGATACCACGCCCCGGGGGACTCACCGACATTGGATATCTCACCGCCCTGTTGCGCGACGAGGGCATCACGGCAATGCATTTCGTGCCGTCCCTACTCGGGCTGTTCCTGTCGCTGCCGGGTGTGAGCCAGTGGCGGACGTTGCAGCGGGTACCCATCGGCGGGGAGCCGCTACCCGGTGAGGTGGCCGACAAGTTCCACGCGACGTTCGATGCGCTGCTGCACAACTTCTACGGTCCAACCGAAACCGTGATCAACGCCAGCCGGTTTAAAGTGGTGGGCCCACAGGGCACCCGCATCGTGCCCATCGGCCGGCCCAAGATCAACACCACCATGCACCTGCTCGACGATTCGTTGCAGCCGGTGCCGACCGGTGTGATCGGCGAGATCTATATTGGAGGGACGCATGTCGCATACGGATACCATCGCCGCGCCGGGCTGACCGCGGAGCGATTCGTTGCCGACCCGTTTAATCCCGGTTCCCGCATGTACCGGTCCGGGGATCTGGCGCGCCGCAATGCTGACGGTGACATCGAGTTCGTGGGCCGTGCCGACGAGCAGGTCAAGATTCGCGGATTCCGAATCGAACTCGGTGACGTAGCAGCGGCCATCGCGGTCGACCCTACGGTCGGGCAGGCCGTTGTGGTGGTTAGCGACCTGCCGCGGCTGGGCAAGAGTCTGGTGGGCTACGTGACACCCGCCGCGGGCGGCGACGGACCCGCCGATGTCGGCGTCGATCTCGACCGCATCCGCGCCCGGGTGGCCGCGGCACTGCCTGAATATATGCTGCCCGCGGCCTATGTTGTGCTGGATGAGATTCCGATCACCGCGCATGGCAAAATCGACCGCGCCGCGCTGCCGGAACCGCAGATCGCGTCGGACACCGAGTTCCGCGCGCCGCAGACCGCCACCGAGCGGCGCCTTGCCCAACTGTTCGGTGAGCTGCTCGGCCGCGACCGAGTGGGTGCTGACGACTCGTTCTTCGACCTCGGCGGTCACTCGCTGCTGGCAACCAAACTCGTTGCGGCCGTGCGCAACGCGTTCGGCGTCGATGTCGGTGTGCGGGAGATCTTCGAATTCGCCACGGTGACCGCGTTGGCCGGACACATCGATACGTTGGATTCGGATTCGGCGAGGCCGCGGCTGACCCGGGTGGATCATGACGGGCCAGTGCGATTGTCGTCGTCTCAAATGCGTAGCTGGTTCAACTATCGCTTCGACGGGCCCAACGCCGTCAACAACATTCCCTTCGCCGCGGCATTGCATGGGCCCTGCGACACCAACGCGTTCGCGGCGGCCATCACCGATGTGGTGGCACGCCACGAGATCCTGCGCACCGTCTACCGCGAGATCGGCGGCGTGCCACACCAGATCATCCAGCCGCCCGCCGAGGTGCCGGTGCGGTGCGCCGCCGGGTCCGACGCCGCCTGGCTGCGAGCCGAACTGAACAACGAGCGAGGTTACGTTTTCGACCTGGAAACCGACTGGCCGATCCGGGCGGCGCTGCTGAGCACGCCGGAGCAGACCGTGTTGTCGCTGGTGGTGCATCACATCGCCGGCGACCACTGGTCGGCTGGGGTGTTGTTCACCGATCTGCTGACCGCATACCGGGCCCGCAGCACCGGACAACGGCCGTCGTGGGCACCGCTGCCGGTGCAGTACGCCGACTACAGCGTGTGGCAGTCGGCGCTACTCGACGACGGTGCGGGCATCGTCGGTCCGCAACGCGACTACTGGATCCGCCAGCTGGGGGGCCTGGCAGGCGAAACCGGTCTGCGCCCGGACTTCCCGCGCCCGGCCCTGCTCAGCGGTGCCGGTGACTCGGTCGAATTTCGTCTCGGCGCCGCGATCCGCGACAAATTGGCTGCCGTGAGCCGAGACCTCGGTGTCACCGAGTTCATGCTGCTACAGGCCGCCGTCGCGGTGGTGTTACACAAGGCCGGCGGCGGGGTAGACGTCCCCATCGGCGCCCCGGTGGCCGGTCGCAGCGAGGCCAACCTGGACCAGCTCATCGGGTTCTTCATCAACATCGTGGTGTTGCGCAACGACCTGCGCGGGAACCCCACGCTGCGCGAGGTGCTGCAGCGCACCAGGCAGATGGCGCTGGCAGCGTATGCACATCAGGACCTGCCGTTCGACCAGGTGGTGGAGGCGGTCAACCCCCAGCGGTCGCTGTCCCGCAATCCGTTGTTCGACATTGTTGTGCACGTTCGCGAACAAATGCCGCAAGACCACGTCATCGACACCGGGCCCGACGGTGACACCACGTTGCGCGTGCTGGAGCCGACATTCGATGCCGCGCAAGCCGATCTATCGGTCAACTTCTTCGCCTGCGGCGACGAGTACCGCGGCCACGTCATCTACCGCACCGAGTTGTATGAGCGCGCCACCGCGCAACGCTTCGCCGACTGGCTAGTCCGTGTCGTCGAGGCGTTCGCCGACCGTCCGGACCAACCGCTGCGCGAGGTCGAGATGGTCAGCGCGCAAGCCAGACGGCGCATTTTGGACCGGTCCAATGCGGGCGCCGGAACGGCCCGGGTGTACCTGCTTGACGACGCACTTAAGCCCGTTCCGGTAGGCGTGGTGGGTGACGTTTATTACGGTGGCGGTCCCGCCGTCGGTGCCCGGTTGGCCCGGCCATCGGAGACCGCGACCCGATTCGTTGCCGATCCGTTCGCCGCGCAACCGGGTTCTCGGCTCTACCGCAACGGCGAGCGCGGAGTGTGGAAGGCCGACGGCCAACTGGAGCTGCTGGCCGAAATCGAACGGCTGCCAACGGCGCAGGCGGCACCGGTGCCGGCCGAGCCCGCCGACACCGAAACCGAGCGCGCGCTGGCTGCCATCCTCGCCGACGTGCTCGAGGTGAGGGAGGTCGGACGCTACGACGACTTCTTCAACCTCGGCGGCGACAGCATCCTCGCGACTCAGGTGGCTGCCCGGGCTCGAGATGGCGGGATACCGCTGACCGCGCGGATGGTTTTCGAGCATCCCGTTTTGTGTGAGCTCGCCGCCGCGGTCGACGCCAAGCCTCACGTCGAGGCCGAGCCGGACGACAAGCATCACGCGCCGATGAGCACATCAGGGCTTTCCCCAGACGAACTGTCGGCCCTGACCGCGTCATGGGACCAGTGGCCGTGACGCGAGCCGACGCGCGGGGCGCCATCGACGATGTGATGGCGCTCAGCCCATTGCAACAGGGACTGTTTTCTAGGGCGACACTGGTCGCCGCGGAGTCCGGCTCTGAGGCCGCAGAGGCCGACCCGTATGTGATCGCGATGGCGGCCGACGCGGCCGGCCCGCTCGACATCGCCTTGCTTCGCGACTGCGCTGCCGCGATGCTGACCCGGCACCCCAACCTGCGGGCGAGCTTCCTACACGGGAACCTGAGCCGGCCCGTGCAGGTAATACCATCCAGTGCCGAGGTGCTTTGGCGTCACGTGCGCGCCCACCCCAGTGAGGTCGGGGCGCTGGCAGCCGAAGAGCGCCGGCGCCGCTTCGACGTCGGCCGCGGACCACTCATCCGGTTCCTGCTCATCGAACTACCGGACGAATGTTGGCATCTGGTCATCGTCGCGCACCACATCGTCATCGACGGATGGTCGTTGCCGCTGTTCGTCTCCGAGCTGCTCGCCTTGTATCGGGCTGGTGGTCACGTCGCCGCGTTGCCGGCAGCGCCGCGGCCGTATCGCGACTACATCGGCTGGCTGGCCGGCCGCGATCAGACGGCTAGCCGCGCAATGTGGGCGGACCACCTCAATGGCCTGGACGGCCCGACTCTGTTATCGCCGGCACTCGCCGACACTCCTGTGCAGCCGGGTATTCCGGGACGCACCGAAGTGCGCCTTGACCGTGAAGCCACCGCGGAGCTGGCCGATGCCGCCCGCACCCGTGGCGTCACGATCAGCACACTTGTTCAAATGGCTTGGGCTACCACGCTTTCAGCATTCACCGGTCGTGGCGATGTGACGTTCGGTGTGACGGTGTCCGGCAGGCCCAGCGAACTGTCCGGCGTGGAAACGATGATCGGCCTGTTCATCAATACGGTGCCACTGCGGGTCCGCCTGGACGCCCGCGCTACCGTCGGCGGGCAATGCGCTGTCCTACAACGTCAATTCGCCATGTTGCGCGACCACAGCTATCTCGGTTTCAACGAGTTTCGTGCCATCGCCGGTATCGGTGAGATGTTCGACACCCTACTGGTGTATGAGAACTTCCCGCCCGGCGAGGTGGTGGGCACCGCGGAGTTCGTCGCAAACGGGGTGACGTTCCGTCCGGTGGCGCTAGAGAGTTTGTCGCACTTTCCGGTGACCGTCGCCGCGCACCGCAGTACCGGTGAGCTCACGCTGCTAGTGGAGGTGCTCGACGGTGCGCTGGGCACGATGGCGCCCGAAAGCCTCGGCAGGCGGGTGCTGGCTGTGTTACAGCGCTTGGTCAGCCGGTGGGATCGGCCGCTGCGCGACGTCGACATTCTGCTGGACGGCGAGCACGATCCGACCGCACCCGGCCTGCCGGATGTGACGA
Source organism: Mycobacterium canetti CIPT 140010059 (assembly GCF_000253375.1). Lineage (NCBI taxonomy): Bacteria > Bacillati > Actinomycetota > Actinomycetes > Mycobacteriales > Mycobacteriaceae > Mycobacterium > Mycobacterium canetti. Next base: position 2,719,296 of record NC_015848.1, on the reverse strand, counting down.
CGTCGGCACCCGCGGTGCATACCCGGTTCGCCGAAATCGCTGCGGCACAGCCTGACTCGGTGGCGGTCAGTTGGGCGGATGGTCAGCTGACGTACCGGGAGCTGGATGCATTGGCCGACCGGCTGGCCACTGGGCTGCGCCGCGCGGACGTGAGTCGCGAGACCCCGGTGGCCGTCGCGCTGTCCCGTGGTCCGCGCTACGTGGCCGCCATGCTGGCGGTCCTCAAGGCGGGTGGCATGATCGTGCCGCTGGACCCGGCAATGCCCGGTGAGCGTGTCGCCGAGATCTTGCGCCAGACATCGGCTCCGGTGGTCATCGATGAGGGCGTGTTCGCCGCTTCGGTTGGCGCCGACATACTCGAGGACGACCGTGCCATCACGGTGCCGGTGGACCAGGCGGCCTACGTGATTTTCACCTCCGGCACCACCGGTACCCCGAAAGGGGTCATCGGCACCCATCGGGCGCTGTCGGCCTACGCCGACGACCACATCGAGCGCGTGTTGCGGCCGGCGGCCCAGCGGCTCGGGCGCCCGCTGCGAATCGCGCATGCCTGGTCGTTCACCTTCGACGCGGCGTGGCAGCCGTTGGTCGCACTGCTTGACGGCCACGCGGTGCACATTGTCGACGACCATCGTCAGCGGGACGCAGGGGCGCTGGTCGAAGCGATCGACCGATTCGGTCTGGACATGATTGACACCACGCCGTCGATGTTCGCCCAGCTGCACAACGCTGGACTGCTCGACCGGGCGCCGTTGGCGGTGCTTGCGCTCGGCGGCGAAGCCTTGGGCGCCGCGACGTGGCGGATGATCCAGCAGAACTGCGCGCGCACGGCCATGACGGCCTTCAACTGCTACGGGCCTACCGAGACCACGGTCGAAGCCGTGGTCGCCGCCGTTCCTGAGCATGCGCGACCGGTCATCGGACGTCCAACCTGCACCACCCGCGCCTACGTCATGGACTCCTGGCTGCGGCCGGTGCCCGATGGCGTCGCCGGCGAGCTGTATCTGGCGGGCGCCCAGTTGACCCGCGGTTACCTCGGCCGCCCGGCCGAGACCGCGGCGCGCTTTGTCGCTGAGCCAAACGGGCGCGGTAGCCGAATGTACCGCACCGGAGATGTGGTGCGCCGCCTGCCCGACGGTGGACTGGAGTTCCTCGGGCGCAGCGATGACCAGGTGAAGATCCGCGGTTTCCGCGTCGAGCCGGGTGAGATTGCCGCGGTGCTCAACGGCCACCATGCGGTGCACGGTTGCCATGTGACGGCCCGCGGCCATGCCAGTGGCCCCCGGCTGACGGCATATGTGGCAGGCGGACCACAACCGCCACCGGTGGCCGAATTGCGGGCGATGCTGCTAGAGCGGTTGCCGCGTTATCTAGTCCCGCACCATATCGTCGTCCTCGACGAGTTACCGCTGACTCCACACGGCAAGATCGACGAAAACGCTTTGGCGGCAATCAATGTCACCGAAGGACCGGCAACTCCGCCGCAGACACCGACCGAGCTGGTGCTGGCCGAGGCGTTCGCCGATGTCATGGAAACCTCGAACGTCGATGTCACCGCGGGCTTTTTGCAGATGGGTCTAGACAGCATCGTGGCGCTGTCGGTGGTGCAGGCCGCGCGCCGTCGTGGGATTGCGTTGCGGGCCAGGCTGATGGTGGAGTGCGACACCATCCGTGAACTCGCGGCGGCCATTGACTCCGATGCCGCATGGCAGGCACCGGCCAACGATGCCGGCGAGCCGATCCCGGTGCTACCCAACACTCATTGGCTCTACGAGTACGGCGACCCGCGCCGGCTGGCACAAACCGAGGTCATCAGGTTGCCCGACCGGATCACCCGCGAACGCCTGGATGCCGTGTTGGCCGCGGTCGTCGACGGACACGAGGTGTTGCGGTGCCGGTTCGACCGGGATGCGATGGCCCTTGTCGCACAACCGAAAACGGACATTCTCAGCGAGGTTTGGGTCAGCGGTGAACTGGTCACCGCGGTGGCCGAGCAGACTCTTGGCGCGCTGGCGAGTCTCGACCCCCAGGCCGGCCGACTGGTCTCGGCGGTGTGGCTGCGCGAACCCGACGGGCCCGGTGTTCTGGTGCTGACCGCCCATGTGCTGGCGATGGACCCGGCCTCCTGGCGGATTGTGCTGGGTGAACTCGACGCCGGCCTGCACGCGCTGGCGGCCGGGCGCGCGCCCAGCCCAGCGCGCGAGAACACCAGCTACCGGCAGTGGTCGCGGCTGCTGGCGCAGCGGGCTAAGGCGCTGGATAGCGTTGATTTCTGGGTCGCCGAACTCGAGGGCGCCGATCCGCCGTTGGGTGCCCGCAGGGTGGCGCCGCAGACCGACCGGGTTGGTGAGCTAGCGATCACCATGTCGATCTCCGACGCCGATCTGACCGCGCGGCTGCTTTCGACGGGACGGCCGATGACCGATCTGCTGGCTACCGCCGCTGCGCGGATGGTGACCGCCTGGCGCCGGCAACGCGGTCAACAAACACCAGCACCGCTGTTGGCGTTGGAGACGCATGGCCGCGCGGACGTCCACGTCGATAAGACTGCCGACACCAGCGACACGGTCGGGCTGCTCAGCGCGATCTATCCGCTGCGCATCCACTGCGACGGCGCGACCGACTTCGCGCGGATACCCGGCAGCGGCATCGATTACGGCCTGCTGCGGTACCTGCGCGCCGATACCGCGGAGCGACTACGCGCCCACCGCGAACCCCAGCTGCTGCTGAACTATCTGGGTAGCCTGCACGTCGGGGTGGGAGATCTGGCGGTCGACCGCGCACTACTGGCTGAGGTGGGGCAACTGCCTGAACCCGAACAGCCGGTGCGCCACGAACTGACGGTGCTGGCGGCGCTCCTCGGGCCCGCCGACGCTCCCGTGCTAGCCACGCGGTGGCGCACGCTGCCCGACATCCTGTCCGCCGACGACGTCGCCACGCTGCAATCACTGTGGCAGGGCGCGCTGGCGGAGATAACAGCATGAATCCGACGCTCGCGGTCCTGGGCGCTGGAGCCAAGGCGGTGGCGGTCGCGGCCAAGGCATCCGTGCTGCGTGACATGGGGGTCGACGTGCCCGACGTGATCGCCGTCGAACGCATCGGGGTCGGGGCCAACTGGCAGGCCAGCGGTGGCTGGACCGACGGAGCCCACCGGCTGGGCACCAGCCCAGAAAAGGATGTCGGTTTTCCCTACCGGTCGGCGCTGGTGCCACGGCGCAACGCAGAATTGGACGAGCGGATGACCCGCTACAGCTGGCAGTCGTATCTGATCGCCACCGCGTCGTTCGCGGAATGGATCGACCGGGGCCGCCCGGCGCCCACCCATCGCAGGTGGAGTCAGTACCTAGCCTGGGTGGCCGATCACATTGGCCTCAAGGTGATCCACGGCGAGGTCGAACGGCTCGCCGTCACCGGTGACCGCTGGGCGTTGTGCACCCACGAGACCACCGTGCAGGCCGACGCGTTGATGATCACCGGGCCCGGCCAGGCTGAAAAGTCGCTACTGCCCGGAAACCCGCGCGTGCTCTCAATCGCACAGTTCTGGGACCGTGCCGCCGGCCACGACCGGATCAACGCCGAGCGGGTCGCGGTGATCGGTGGCGGAGAGACGGCCGCATCGATGCTCAACGAGCTGTTCCGGCATCGGGTCTCAACCATCACCGTCATCTCCCCGCAGGTAACCCTGTTCACCCGCGGCGAGGGATTCTTCGAGAACTCACTGTTTTCCGATCCGACCGACTGGGCGGCCTTGACGTTCGACGAACGGCGCGACGCGCTGGCCCGCACCGACCGAGGAGTGTTCTCGTCGACCGTGCAGGAAGCGCTGCTGGCCGATGACCGCATCCATCATCTGCGTGGCCGGGTCGCCCACGCGGTGGGCCGTCAGGGGCAGATCCGGTTGACGCTGAGCACCAACCGGGGCAGCGAGAACTTCGAGACCGTGCACGGATTCGATCTCGTCATCGACGGCTCGGGCGCCGATCCGCTGTGGTTCACCTCACTGTTCAGTCAGCACACCCTCGACCTGCTCGAGCTGGGACTGGGTGGACCGCTGACCGCCGACCGCCTGCAGGAAGCGATCGGCTACGACTTGGCAGTCACCGACGTCACGCCCAAGCTGTTCCTGCCCACCCTGTCCGGACTCACCCAGGGGCCCGGGTTCCCCAACCTGAGCTGCCTCGGCTTGTTGTCGGACCGGGTGCTCGGCGCCGGCATCTTTACGCCGACCAAACACAACGACACAAGGAGAAGCGGTGAGCACCAATCCTTTCGATGACGACAACGGCGCATTCTTCGTGCTGGTCAACGACGAAGACCAGCACAGCCTGTGGCCGGTGTTCGCCGATATCCCGGCCGGCTGGCGCGTGGTGCACGGCGAAGCCAGCCGTGCCGCCTGCCTGGACTACGTGGAAAAGAACTGGACCGATCTGCGGCCGAAGAGCCTGCGTGACGCCATGGCCGAGGACTGACCGCTCGCTCACAGCTACGACACAGACTTGCCCGGCGCGTGCACCGGTAGTTTGAACCAAACGCACAATCGACGGGCAAACGAACGGAAGAACACAACCATGAAGATGGTGAAATCGATCGCCGCAGGTCTGACCGCCGCGGCTGCAATCGGCGCCGCTGCGGCCGGTGTGACTGCGATCATGGCTGGCGGCCCGGTCGTATACCAGATGCAGCCGGTCGTCTTCGGCGCGCCACTGCCGTTGGACCCGGCATCCGCCCCTGACGTCCCGACCGCCGCCCAGTTGACCAGCCTGCTCAACAGCCTCGCCGATCCCAACGTGTCGTTTGCGAACAAGGGCAGTCTGGTCGAGGGCGGCATCGGGGGCACCGAGGCGCGCATCGCCGACCACAAGCTGAAGAAGGCCGCCGAGCACGGGGATCTGCCGCTGTCGTTCAGCGTGACGAACATCCAGCCGGCGGCCGCCGGTTCGGCCACCGCCGACGTTTCCGTCTCGGGTCCGAAGCTCTCGTCGCCGGTCACGCAGAACGTCACGTTCGTGAATCAAGGCGGCTGGATGCTGTCACGCGCATCGGCGATGGAGTTGCTGCAGGCCGCAGGGAACTGATTGGCGGGCCGGCTTCAGCCCGCTGTTCAGCTACGCCGCCCGCCTGGTGACGCGTCCATGTCGAACACTCGCGCGTGTAGCACGGTGCGGTTGCGCAGGGCCGCACGCACCGCCCGGTGCAAGCCGTCCTCGAGATAGGTGGTGCCTCGCCACTTCACCGCGTGGGGGAAAAGGTCACCGTAAAACGTGGAGTCCTCTGACAGCAGGCGGTCCAGCGCGAGCACCGTAGTCGTGGTGACCAACTCGTCGAGCCGGATCTGTTGCGGCGGTATCTGAGACCAGTCCCTATAGGACAGTCCATGCTCGGGATACGGCTTGCCTTCCCGCACCCCTTTGAAGATCATTGGCGGATCTTCCCTACCGAGTGGCTGAAGCCCGACGAGATCATGCTGGACACGTTAGTCGGGGCACACGCCCCCTGACCATCGGCAGACGCCTGCTAGATGACGGTCAGTGGCCGCCGAGAACGTAAAATGAAGCCGGTCAGGCAGCGTAAGAAGTGAGGTGAGCAGTCGATGGGAAGCGCCGACGAGCGTCGCTTTGAGGTGCTGCGTGCCATCGTCGCCGACTTCGTTGCAACCCAGGAACCGATCGGCTCCAAATCCCTGGTGGAACGCCATAATCTGGGAGTCTCGTCGGCCACAGTCCGCAATGACATGGCGGTGCTGGAAGCCGAAGGCTATATCACTCAGCCACACACCAGTTCCGGACGGGTGCCCACGGAGAAGGGCTACCGCGAGTTCGTCGACCGGCTCGAGGACGTCAAACCCCTATCGTCGGCCGAGCGCCGGGCGATCCAGAGCTTCCTTGAATCCGGTGTCGATCTCGACGACGTGCTGCGCCGTGCCGTGCGATTGCTGGCGCAGCTGACCCGCCAGGTGGCCGTCGTGCAGTACCCGACGTTGTCAACGTCGACCGTTCGCCACTTGGAGGTGATCGCGCTGACACCGGCCCGGCTGCTGATGGTGGTCATCACCGACTCCGGCCGGGTGGATCAGCGCATCGTCGAACTCGGCGATGTCATCGACGATCACCAGCTAGCCCAGCTGCGTGAAATACTCGGCCAGGCGCTGGAAGGCAAGAAGCTTTCAGCGGCTTCGGTGGCGGTCGCCGACCTCGCCAGCCAGCTGGGCGGCGCCGGCGGATTGGGCGACGCCGTGGGCCGCGCGGCGACCGTATTGCTGGAGTCGCTAGTGGAGCACACCGAGGAACGCCTTTTGCTGGGCGGTACCGCCAACCTAACCCGCAACGCTGCGGACTTCGGTGGTTCACTGCGGTCAATATTGGAAGCACTTGAGGAGCAGGTGGTGGTGTTGCGGCTGCTGGCGGCTCAGCAGGAAGCCGGCAAAGTGACGGTTCGCATAGGTCATGAGACGGCGTCTGAGCAGATGGTGGGCACCTCGATGGTGTCGACGGCCTACGGTACCGCCCATACCGTCTACGGCGGTATGGGTGTGGTGGGCCCCACCCGGATGGACTATCCGGGAACTATCGCCAGCGTCGCTGCGGTTGCTCTTTATATCGGCGACGTCCTGGGTGCTCGATGAACGCGCACCTGCTGCAGGGTTTGTGGATAGCCGCTTGAGAAGCGGCATAAAGACGCGGCATAGGAGAATCAAGCGTGGCACGCGATTATTACGGGCTGCTCGGCGTGAGCAAGAACGCCAGCGACGCGGACATCAAACGCGCCTACCGCAAGCTGGCGCGCGAGCTGCATCCCGACGTCAACCCGGACGAGGCTGCGCAGGCGAAATTCAAAGAAATCAGCGTCGCCTACGAGGTGCTCAGTGACCCGGACAAACGTCGCATCGTCGACCTGGGCGGGGATCCGCTGGAGAGCGCCGCTGCGGGCGGCAATGGGTTCGGTGGCTTCGGCGGCCTCGGCGACGTGTTCGAGGCGTTCTTTGGCGGGGGTTTCGGTGGGGGCGCGGCGTCCCGAGGGCCGATCGGCCGGGTCCGGCCGGGTTCGGACTCGCTGCTACGAATGCGGCTGGATCTCGAAGAGTGCGCAACAGGTGTCACCAAGCAGGTCACCGTCGATACCGCGGTGTTGTGCGACCGGTGCCAGGGCAAGGGCACCAACGGCGATTCGGTTCCGATACCCTGCGACACCTGCGGTGGCCGCGGGGAGGTGCAGACCGTGCAGCGATCGCTGTTGGGTCAGATGTTGACGTCGCGGCCGTGTCCCACCTGCCGCGGCGTCGGGGTGGTTATCCCCGACCCGTGCCAGCAATGCATGGGCGATGGCCGGATCCGGGCCCGTCGGGAGATCAGCGTCAAGATCCCGGCCGGTGTCGGCGACGGGATGCGAGTTCGGCTCGCCGCTCAGGGCGAGGTCGGGCCCGGGGGAGGGCCGGCGGGTGACCTCTACGTCGAGGTCCATGAGCAGGCGCACGACGTCTTTGTCCGCGAAGGTGACCATCTGCATTGCACGGTTTCGGTGCCCATGGTCGACGCGGCGCTGGGTGTTACGGTCACGGTGGACGCCATCCTGGACGGCCTGAGCGAGATCACCATTCCACCCGGCACGCAGCCAGGTTCGGTGATCACGCTGCGCGGTCGAGGAATGCCGCACCTGCGTTCCAACACGCGTGGCGACCTGCACGTTCACGTGGAGGTGGTGGTCCCGACCCGGCTGGATCACCAGGACATCGAACTGCTGCGCGAGCTGAAGGGTCGCCGCGACCGCGAGGTGGCCGAGGTCCGTTCGACCCACGCCGCCGCCGGCGGACTGTTCAGCCGGTTGCGCGAGACCTTCACCGGGCGCTAATCACGGCCCGCACATGGTGGCGATGTTGTTTTACGTCGACACACTGCCCGACACCGGTGCGGTGGCGGTCGTAGACGGCGACGAAGGTTTTCACGCCGCCACCGTGCGGCGGATCCGTCCCGGCGAGCAGTTGGTGCTTGGTGACGGTGTCGGTGGCCTGGCCCGCTGTGTGGTGGAGCAGGCCGGACGTGGCGGGCTGCGGGCCCGGGTGCTTAGGCGCTGGAGCGTCCCGCCCGTGCGGCCACCGGTGACCGTGGTGCAGGCGCTGCCCAAATCCGAACGCTCCGAATTGGCAATCGAGCTGGCCACCGAAGCCGGAGCCGACGCGTTCCTGGCATGGCAGGCGGCGCGCTGCGTGGCGAACTGGGACGGGGCGCGTGTCGACAAGGGTTTGCGTCGGTGGCGAGCGGTGGTCCGCTCGGCGGCCCGGCAATCTCGTCGGGCGCGCATCCCGCCGGTCGACGGCGTGTTGTCGACGCCAATGCTTGTACAGCGTGTCCGAGAAGAGGTGGCCGCCGGCGCGGCGGTGCTGGTCCTGCACGAGGAGGCGACCGAGCGGATTGTGGATATCGCTGCGGCGCAAGCTGGTTCGTTGATGCTCGTGGTTGGACCTGAGGGTGGGATCGCACCGGACGAGCTTGCCGCGCTGACCGATGCCGGCGCCGTCGCGGTCCGGCTGGGCCCGACGGTGCTGCGGACATCGACCGCGGCCGCGGTGGCATTGGGTGCTGTCGGTGTGCTCACATCTCGTTGGGATGCATCAGCGAGCGACTGTGAATACTGCGACGTGACACGCCGGTAGCCGGTCGTCAGAATCCCACTCGCCGGCTTGGCCGGGCGCACCCGAGCCGCCGGCCCCGCCGTTGCCCGGTCCCGGGCGCCCCAGCGGCCCCATCACCATCAACGGGCGACCCAGCCAAAGAGCGCCACGACGTCCGCCGACACCTCATCGGCGCCGGCGCCCAGCACGCTGGTGGTCTGTCTCGCCGCCGCCGCGGTGTCGGGCGCACCGATCGACGACCCGATGCGCGCCACATCCGGTACCGCCGTCACCACCAACTCCGGGGCCACGCTGACCAACGACATCGAGACCTCCTGAATGCTAAATGTCGACGACTCGGCAGGCGCACGGCCCGCTGCCGCCGCGGTGGGTAACCGTTCATCCCAATAATCCCGAACGCGCCACACCGGCTAAACGTCCACCACGGCTGAAGGAGTAAACCTCACCAACATTCCCCAGAACGTGGTGCACAACGCACCTAGGCAACTAGTCTCATCTCGTGGTATTGCCCAAACCCACACCGCGCGGACGTGAACTCATCCGCCAAGCAGCAAAAGTCGCCCTGCACCCCACCCCGGAATGGCTCGACGAACTCGACCGCGCCACCCTCGCCGCCCACCCATCCATCGCCGCCGACCCCGCCCTAGCAACAGTGGTCAGCCGCGCCAACCGCTCCCACCTGATCCACTTCGCCACCGCCAACCTGCGCAAACCCGGCCAACCCGTACCGGCAAACCTCGGCCCCGACCCGCTACGCATGGCCCGCGACCTGGTGCGCCGCGGACTAGACGCCTCAGCGCTCGACGTCTACCGCGTCGGACAAAACGTCGCCTGGCAACGATGGACCGAAATCGCGTTCGGACTCACCACCGACCCCCAAGAACTGCACGAACTGCTCACCCTGCCGTTTCGCTCGGCCTCCGAATTCATCGACGCCACCCTGGCCGGCCTGGCCGCACAAATGCAGCTCGAATACGACGAACTGACCCGCGACGTCCACGCCGAACACCGCCGCATCGTCGAACTGATCCTCGACGGCGCCCCCATCAGCCGCCAAAGCGCCGAAGCCAAACTGGGCTACCCCCTAGACCGATCCCACACCGCCGCCATCATCTGGTATGACGATCCCGACGACAACCAAAACCACCTCGACCACACCGCACGCGCGTTCGGCCGCGCACTGGGATGCCCACAGCCCCTGATCGCGGTCGCCAGCGCGGCCACCCGCTGGGTATGGGTCAGCGACGCGGCAACCCTCGACACCGACCGAATCCACCAGGTGCTCGACCACGCACCACATGCCCGCATCGCGGTCGGGACCACCGCACGAGGAATCGACGGGTTTCGGCGCAGCCACCGCGACGCCCTGGCCACCCAACGCATGCTGGCCCGGCTTCGATCCCAACAGCGCCTGGCTTTCTTCGCCGACATCCACATGATCGCGGTACTCACCGAAAACCCGGACAGCGCAGCCGATTTCATCACCAGCACCCTCGGGGACCTCGAATCGGCCAGCCCTCAACTGCTCACCACCGTATTGACCTACATCAACGAACAATGCAACGCCTCCCGCGCCGCGCACGTACTACACACCCACCGCAACACCCTGCTACGCCGACTCGAAACCGCCCAACGACTCCTACCCCGACCCCTCGACCACACGATCATCCAGGTCGCCGTGGCCATCAGCGCCCTCCAATGGCGCGGCAGTCAGACCAGCGACCCCGTGGAAACCCCCGTCGAAGGGATTACTAGCCCGCCACCCGAATCATTGGGGCGCCGACGCTCACGGCTGGCCCAGCTTGAGCGGTGATCGTCGGCTTGGCGGACCGGCATGGGCACGGTCGGGATGTTGCCGCGCACCGGCAGGCACAGCTGGCAGGCCCGAGAGTGGCTGCCGTTCGTCGGCATCGAACGGGCGGACACAGACAGGCCTCATCGCGGATAAAGGTGAGCGCGCACGGGCTCGGCGTTGTGCGTTGTGCTCCGACGCCGTCCCTGACCGGCGTTAGAATGAAACTTCAACACTCGTCAGTTCGACAGGTTCCAGTCGATAGGCCAGAAAGCAGGCATCAGAAGCCAGGTGACGTCCCGCGAGACCCGCGCTGCTGACGCGGCTGGAGCCCGGCAAGCCGACGCTCAAGTTCGCAGCAGCATCGACGTTCCGCCTGACCTCGTCGTGGGCTTACTCGGTTCGGCCGACGAAAATCTGCGTGCCCTCGAACGCACGCTGAGTGCCGACCTGCACGTGCGCGGCAACGCGGTGACCCTCTGCGGTGAGCCGGCGGATGTCGCGCTAGCCGAACGGGTGATCTCCGAACTGATTGCGATCGTGGCCAGCGGCCAGTCGCTGACCCCAGAGGTAGTGCGCCACAGCGTTGCCATGCTGGTCGGCACAGGCAACGAGTCACCGGCCGAAGTGCTCACTCTAGACATTTTGTCGCGTCGGGGGAAGACGATCCGGCCCAAGACGCTCAACCAGAAACGCTACGTGGACGCGATCGACGCCAACACCATCGTCTTCGGAATCGGCCCGGCCGGCACCGGAAAGACCTATCTTGCGATGGCCAAAGCGGTCCACGCGCTGCAGACCAAGCAGGTGACCCGCATAATCTTGACCCGACCCGCGGTGGAAGCCGGTGAACGCCTTGGATTTCTGCCGGGCACGCTGAGCGAAAAGATCGATCCGTACCTACGACCGCTCTATGACGCGCTGTACGACATGATGGACCCCGAGCTGATCCCGAAGCTGATGTCCGCTGGAGTCATCGAGGTGGCACCGCTGGCGTACATGCGGGGTAGAACCCTGAATGACGCGTTCATCGTCCTGGACGAGGCGCAGAACACCACGGCCGAGCAGATGAAGATGTTCCTCACCCGCCTGGGCTTCGGATCCAAGGTCGTGGTCACCGGAGATGTCACCCAGATCGACCTGCCGGGCGGCGCCCGGTCGGGTCTGCGGGCGGCGGTCGACATCCTCGAAGACATCGACGACATCCATATCGCGGAGCTGACCAGCGTGGATGTGGTACGCCACCGTCTGGTCTCGGAGATCGTGGACGCTTATGCGCGGTACGAGGAGCCCGGGTCGGGGCTGAATCGGGCGGCTCGGCGGGCGTCCGGCGCCCGCGGTCGCCGATGATGGGTGCGTGAGCATCTTATGAGCATCGAGGTAGCCAACGAGTCGGGCATCGACGTCTCGGAAGCGGAACTAGTCAGTGTCGCACGGTTTGTCATCGCCAAGATGGACGTCAATCCGTGCGCCGAATTGTCGATGCTGCTGCTGGACACCGCGGCGATGGCCGACCTACACATGCGCTGGATGGATCTTCCCGGGCCGACCGACGTGATGAGCTTCCCGATGGACGAGCTCGAGCCGGGTGGTCGCCCCGACGCCCCCGAACCGGGACCGTCCATGCTGGGCGATATCGTGCTGTGCCCGGAATTCGCCGCTGAGCAGGCGGCTGCGGCCGGCCACAGCCTGGGCCACGAATTGGCCCTGCTGACCATCCACGGTGTGCTTCACCTGCTCGGCTATGACCACGCCGAGCCAGACGAGGAAAAAGAGATGTTCGTCCTGCAGGACCGGTTGCTTGAAGAGTGGGTAGCCGACCAGGTTGAGGCCTACCAGCACGACCGGCAGGACGAGAAGGACCGCCGGTTGCTCGACAAGTCAAGGTATTTTGACCTTTGACCGGGTACTACCAGCTGCTCGGCTCGATCGTATTGATCGGTTTGGGTGGGTTGTTCGCCGCGATTGACGCCGCCATCAGCACCGTGTCTCCGGCCCGGGTGGATGAGCTAGTACGCGACCAGCGGCCGGGCGCGGGGTCGCTGCGTAAGGTGATGGCCGACCGGCCGCGGTACCTCAACCTGGTCGTGTTGCTGCGGACCAGCTGTGAGATCACCGCGACCGCGCTGCTGGTGGTTTTCATCCGATACCACTTCAGCATGGTGTGGGGGTTGTATCTTGCCGCGGGCATCATGGTTTTGGCCAGCTTTGTCGTCGTGGGAGTGGGGCCACGCACCCTTGGGCGCCAGAACGCATATTCCATCTCGTTGGCCACGGCCCTTCCGCTGCGGCTGATCTCGTGGTTGTTGATGCCGATCAGCCGCCTGCTGGTGTTGCTGGGCAACGCACTGACCCCCGGGCGCGGCTTTCGCAACGGGCCGTTTGCATCCGAGATCGAGCTGCGCGAAGTTGTCGACCTAGCCCAGCAGCGGGGCGTGGTTGCTGCCGACGAGCGCCGGATGATCGAGTCGGTCTTCGAGCTGGGTGACACCCCAGCCCGCGAGGTGATGGTGCCGCGCACCGAGATGATCTGGATCGAAAGCGACAAGACAGCCGGTCAAGCAATGACCCTGGCGGTACGCAGCGGACATTCCCGAATCCCGGTGATCGGCGAGAACGTCGACGACATCGTCGGCGTGGTGTACCTGAAAGACCTTGTCGAGCAGACGTTCTGCTCGACGAACGGCGGCCGCGAAACGACCGTCGCGCGGGTGATGCGGCCAGCTGTGTTCGTGCCGGACTCCAAGCCGCTGGACGCATTGCTGCGGGAAATGCAGCGCGACCGTAACCACATGGCCCTGCTGGTCGACGAGTACGGCGCGATAGCCGGCCTCGTCAGCATCGAAGACGTGCTGGAGGAGATCGTCGGCGAGATTGCCGACGAGTACGACCAGGCCGAGACGGCGCCGGTGGAAGACTTGGGCGACAAGCGTTTCCGGGTATCGGCGCGCCTGCCCATCGAAGACGTCGGCGAGCTGTACGGCGTGGAGTTCGACGACGACCTTGACGTCGACACGGTGGGCGGGCTGCTGGCCCTAGAACTGGGCCGGGTGCCGCTGCCCGGCGCTGAGGTGATATCGCATGGCCTGCGGCTGCATGCCGAGGGTGGCACCGATCATCGGGGACGGGTACGAATCGGCACCGTGTTGCTGAGTCCGGCCGAACCCAACGGCGCCGATGATGAGGAGGCCGATCACCCTGGCTGAGCAGCTAGATGCCGAGGACGCAAAGCTGGTTGTGTTGGCACGCGCGGCGATGGCACGTGCCGAGGCCGGTGCCGGCGCGGCGGTCCGCGATGTCGACGGCCGCACGTACGCGGCGGCGCCGGTGGCCCTGTCGGCGCTCGAGCTGACCGGTCTGCAGGCGGCGGTGGCCGCGGCCGTGTCCAGTGGGGCGACCGGTCTTCAGGCCGCCGTCTTGGTGGCCGGGTCCGTTGACGATCCGGGCATTGCCGCCGTCCGCGAACTCGCCCCGACCGCTGCGATCATCGTCACCGATCGGGCAGGTAACCCGCTATGACGCCGAACGTGCATTCACGGCGGAAAAAAGCGGGAAAAGTCGCCCTGTGTTCACGTTCGGCGAGGAAACCGGCATGACCGAATTCCATTCTGGCTTTGTGTGTTTGGTCGGCCGGCCGAACACCGGCAAGTCCACGCTGACCAATGCGCTGGTCGGGGCGAAAGTGGCAATCACGTCGACGCGCCCGCAGACCACCCGGCACGCCATTCGTGGGATCGTGCATAGCGACGACTTCCAGATCATCCTCGTCGACACTCCCGGTCTGCACCGGCCGCGCACTCTGCTGGGCAAGCGGCTCAACGACTTGGTCCGCGAAACCTACGCGGCGGTCGACGTCATCGGGCTATGCATCCCCGCCGACGAGGCGATCGGTCCGGGAGACCGGTGGATTGTCGAGCAGCTTCGTTCGACCGGCCCTGCCAATACGACACTGGTGGTCATCGTCACCAAGATTGACAAGGTGCCGAAAGAAAAAGTGGTCGCCCAGCTGGTAGCGGTCAGCGAACTCGTCACGAATGCGGCCGAGATTGTCCCGGTGTCGGCGATGACCGGCGACCGGGTAGACCTGTTGATCGACGTACTGGCCGCGGCATTGCCGGCCGGCCCCGCGTATTACCCCGACGGTGAGTTGACTGACGAACCCGAGGAGGTTCTGATGGCCGAGCTCATCCGCGAGGCGGCCCTTCAGGGCGTGCGCGATGAGCTGCCCCATTCGCTGGCGGTGGTGATTGACGAGGTCAGTCCACGTGAGGGGCGTGACGACCTGATCGACGTACACGCCGCGCTGTACGTCGAGCGAGATAGTCAGAAGGGCATCGTCATCGGCAAGGGTGGTGCCCGGCTGCGGGAGGTGGGTACCGCGGCCCGTAGCCAGATCGAAAACCTGCTGGGCACCAAGGTCTATCTCGACTTGCGGGTCAAGGTCGCCAAGAACTGGCAGCGCGACCCCAAACAGCTTGGCCGACTGGGGTTTTAGCTCGTCCACCACACCTGCGGCTGCTTGGTCGCCCAGCCACTGACGGCTTCCAACTCGGCGGCCAGCGAGATCAGCATGCCCTCGCTGTTGGCCGGTCCCATCAGTTGCACACCGATCGGCAAACCGTCGGAGGTGAACCCCGCCGGCACATTGATCGACGGCCAGCCCAGCAGGTTCCACGGCCAGGTCGACGGGCACGCGGCGATGATGGCGCGATCGGTGCCGAAGCTGCCCAACCGGTCAAACGCGCGCGCCATTGGCGGTGGTTGTGCTGTGGTCGGTGCCAGCACCACGTCGACGATGTCGAAGATCGAGCCGACCCGACGCTGGTCGGCGGCTTCGTGGCGGCGCGCGCTGCGCAGAATCGCCTGCGACAGCACGTGCCCCATGCGCAGGTTGGATACGGTGCGACGATCCAGGGTCACCTCGTCGCCTAGCCGCTCCGCCCATTCCCAGAGGCCCGCGGTGGACCGGGCAAGAAAGTTCCACGACAACCGTAGGCCGTAGTCCGGATTGCCTTTCACCACCGTATGGCCGAGCAGCTCGAGCTGGTCGCCCACCCTCTGGGTCGCGGCCAAGATCTCAGGATGCAACTTGGCCCGAAAGCCGGTGTACGGGAAGTGGGTTGACAAGGCAATCTTCAGCGGTCCAGGGGCGATGCCGACGAAATCGGACACCGTCACCGGGGGTGGCTGGTGGCGGTCGCCCTCGACGTTGCCGGACGCGGCGTCCAGCACCAGCGCCGCATCCTCCACAGTGCGGGCCAGTACGCCGTTGACCGTGACGCCGTTGAACGCCTCCGGCAGCGGCCAGGTGGAGATCCGCCCGCGTTGTGGCTTGATGCCCACTAGGTGTGTCCATGCTGCGGGGATGCGGATGCTGCCGGCGCCGTCGGAGCCGATAGCGGCGGTAACCAGGCCGGCGGCCACCGCCGCCGCGCTACCGCCCGAGGATCCACCCGGCGTGTGCCGGCGCGACCAGGGGTTGCGGGTGTGTCCGAACCCGGGTCCGCTGGTGAACGGCCACTGGCCCAATTCACAAGTATTCGTCTTGCCGACGATCACCGCTCCGGCCGCCTTGAGGCGCCGGACGACCTCACAGTCGTCGGTAGCAGGCGCGACATAGCCCTGGGTGCCGAAGGCGGTTGGCACTCCAGCAACGTCGACGTCGTCCTTGACCGCGATCGGAATGCCCAGCAGCGGCGCCGTGTCGCCGGCCGCCCGCCGCTTATCGGCGGCCGCCGCGTCGGCCAGCGCGGATTCGGTGAGCACTACCCGGAAGGCGTTCAATGTGGGCTGGCTCACATCGATCGCGCGCAGGGAACGTCGCACCAACTCTTCGGACGTCACTGCGCGGGTGGCCAGCTGGTAGAGCAGGTCGGTCAGGGTGGGCAGGCGCTGGTTGCCAGAGCCGGAAATGGCTCCAGCATCCGACCCAGAAGCGCCAACCACGGGGTACGAGACTATCGGCGCGGATACCCGCGATGTCGTGGCGGGGTGCAAAACTATTGTGATGCGGCTGTATCGGGACCGGGCTGTTGTGCTGCGCCAGCACAAGCTCGGCGAAGCCGACCGGATCGTCACCCTGCTGACCCGCGATCACGGGTTGGTCCGCGCGGTGGCCAAAGGTGTTCGACGCACCCGCAGCAAATTCGGCGCGCGCCTGGAGCCGTTCGCGCATATCGAGGTGCAACTGCACCCTGGCCGCAACCTCGACATCGTCACCCAGGTTGTCTCTGTCGACGCGTTCGCCACCGACATCGTCGCCGATTACGGCCGCTACACCTGCGGATGCGCGATACTGGAAACCGCCGAACGCCTGGCCGGTGAGGAGCGGGCGCCCGCTCCGGCTCTGCACCGGCTCACGGTGGGCGCGCTGCGGGCGGTGGCCGATGGACAGCGGCCTCGGGACCTGTTGTTGGACGCCTATCTGCTGCGCGCCATGGGCATCGCCGGCTGGGCACCAGCGTTGACCGAGTGCGCCCGCTGCGCCACGCCTGGTCCGCATCGGGCGTTTCACATCGCGACCGGGGGCAGTGTCTGCGCACACTGCCGTCCGGCCGGCTCGACCACACCGCCGCTGGGCGTCGTAGACCTGATGTCCGCGCTGTACGACGGCGATTGGGAGGCCGCCGAGGCGGCGCCGCAATCGGCCCGCAGCCATGTCAGCGGGTTGGTGGCCGCACACCTGCAATGGCATCTGGAACGGCAGCTGAAAACGTTGCCGCTGGTGGAGCGGTTCTACCAGGCCGATCGATCGGTTGCCGAACGTCGCGCCGCGCTGATCGGGCAGGATATAGCCGGTGGCTAGGGATGCACGGAAGCGGACGTCCAGCAAATTCCCGCAGCTGCCTCCGGCCCCCGACGACTACCCGACCTTTCCTGATACGTCGACGTGGCCCGTCGTCTTCCCGGAGTTGCCGGCAGCGCCCTACGGAGGCCCCTGCCGGCCACCGCAGCACACTTCGAAAGCGGCCGCGCCACGAATACCGGCCGACCGGCTGCCCAACCATGTCGCCATTGTCATGGACGGCAATGGCCGCTGGGCCACCCAACGTGGGCTGGCCCGCACCGAAGGTCACAAGATGGGCGAGGCGGTGGTGATCGACATCGCTTGCGGTGCTATCGAACTCGGGATCAAGTGGCTCAGCCTCTACGCCTTCTCCACGGAGAACTGGAAGCGTTCGCCCGAGGAAGTCCGCTTCCTGATGGGCTTCAACCGCGACGTGGTGCGACGGCGCCGAGACACCCTAAAGAAGCTAGGGGTCCGGATCCGGTGGGTGGGTTCACGACCACGGCTGTGGCGTAGCGTCATCAATGAGTTGGCGGTCGCGGAGGAGATGACCAAAAGCAACGACGTCATCACCATCAACTATTGCGTCAACTACGGCGGGCGCACCGAAATCACCGAAGCCACCCGCGAAATCGCTCGTGAGGTCGCCGCGGGCAGGCTCAACCCGGAGCGGATCACCGAATCCACGATCGCCCGCCACCTGCAGCGACCCGACATTCCCGACGTTGACCTCTTCCTGCGGACCTCGGGTGAGCAGCGCTCCAGCAACTTCATGCTGTGGCAGGCGGCCTACGCTGAATACATATTCCAGGACAAGCTCTGGCCCGACTATGACCGCCGCGACTTGTGGGCGGCCTGCGAGGAATACGCGTCGCGCACTCGGCGGTTCGGGAGCGCCTAGTGCCATCCCTACCGGACCGGCTGGCATCGATACTGCGCGATGTCCTTCCTGCCGAGGAGGAACCCGACGGCGCGCTGACGGTTCGCCATGACGGTACGTTTGCCTCGTTGCGGGTAGTGAGCATCGCTGAGGACCTCGAGCTGGTGTCCCTTACCCAGATCCTGGCGTGGGATCTGCCGTTGACCAAGAGGCTCACCGAGCAAGTGGCCAAGCAGGCACGCGACATCAACTTCGGCTCGGTGAGCCTGCGGGAAAAGGTCAGCGAGAAGGCTGCGCGGCGAAGCTCTGGTCGGCCCGCGTCCAACACCGCGGACGTGATGCTGCGATACAACTTTCCCGGCACCGGTTTGACCGACGACGCGTTGCGCACGTTGATCCTTTTGGTGCTGGAGACGGGCGCCACGATCCGCAGCGCGCTCGTTGGCTAGGAGTGTGCTCGCTGTGCGCCGAACGTGCCCTGGTGGCGGCGACACGCCGGGCGGAGCCGCCATGGTTGCACGTTCGGCGTGTGGGGTCGCTCGACCTCGGTGGTGTCCTAGCTCCGGCAGTCTGAGCAGGTGCCGAAGATCTCGATGGTGTGGCTGACGTCAGAGAATCCATGTTTGGTGGCCACCTCCGCCGCCCACGCCTCCACCTCGTGGTCACCTACTTCGATGGTGGAACCGCAGCTGCGGCACACCAGATGGTGGTGATGGTGCTCCGAGCATCTGCGGTAGACCGATTCACCGGTGTCGGTGCGCAGTGTGTCCACCAGTCCGGAGGATGCCATCGACTGCAGTGTGCGGTAGACGGTGGTCAGACCGATGTTCTCGCCGCGCCGGCGCAGTTCGTCGTGCAGTTCCTGGGCCGAACGAAAGTCGTCGAGCGTCTCTAACAGTGTCGAGATGGCTGCCCGCTGGCGGGTAGAGCGGACACCGGCTGCACTCATATTGCGTCCTCACCGGCGTGCGCGACGGCGTCGAGCACAATGTGCGCGAGGTGGTGGTCAGCAAGTCGGTACAGCACTTCTCGGCCCGATCGCTCCCCGGTGACCACGCCCGCCGCCTTGAGGATCTTCAGATGTTGGCTGACCAACGGCTGGGGCACGTGCAGTGCGTCGACCAGTTCGTGCACGCAGCGTTGAGATTCACGCAATTGCAGCACGATGGCGATCCGCACCGGTGCGGCCAGCGCACGCAGCAGCTCGCCGGCAGCGTCTAGGATCTCCCGCGGCGGTGGTGCGGGGAACGTGGGGCATTCGGCGAACCTATCCGCGGGATGCTGGTGACCGCCTACTTCGTCGGCACCCACATCTTCGTGGGCGGCGGTCGGCGTTGAGGGGGACGTCACCATATTGGAGTCTTCACCTCGAGAAGTGCCGTATTAGGAAGGACCTGCCACTGACCTCCACTGTCACATGCATGATGATGCATGTCAAAGGCAATAGGAGACCCAGGTCCCGATCGCTACCATGACTGATGTTTTGCGCGTAGTCGTGTCGGGCTGCGCGCGTCTGCCCGATCCCTCGAAGGGAGTGCACCACCCCGTGGCGCCCGTCATCGACACCGTGGTCAACCTAGCCAAACGGCGAGGCTTCGTCTATCCGTCGGGCGAGATCTACGGCGGCACAAAGTCGGCGTGGGACTATGGTCCGCTAGGGGTTGAGCTCAAAGAGAACATCAAGCGCCAGTGGTGGCGATCGGTGGTGACTGGCCGCGACGACGTTGTCGGAATCGATTCGTCGATCATCCTGCCGCGTGAGGTGTGGGTGGCTTCCGGTCACGTCGATGTCTTTCATGACCCGCTGGTCGAGTCGCTGATCACACACAAGCGCTACCGGGCCGACCATCTCATCGAGGCCTACGAAGCCAAACACGGGCATCCGCCGCCTAACGGGTTGGCCGACATTCGCGACCCGGAAACCGGCGAACCCGGCCAGTGGACGCAGCCACGCGAGTTCAACATGATGCTCAAGACCTACCTCGGACCCATCGAGACCGAGGAGGGGCTGCACTATCTGCGCCCGGAAACCGCGCAGGGCATCTTCGTGAACTTTGCCAACGTGGTGACAACTGCTCGTAAGAAGCCGCCATTCGGTATCGGACAGATCGGCAAGAGCTTTCGCAACGAGATCACTCCGGGCAACTTCATCTTCCGGACCCGCGAGTTCGAGCAGATGGAGATGGAGTTCTTCGTCGAGCCGGCGACTGCCAAGGAATGGCATCAGTACTGGATCGACAACCGGCTGCAGTGGTATATCGACCTGGGTATTCGTCGGGAAAACCTGCGGTTGTGGGAGCACCCCAAAGACAAGTTGTCACATTACTCCGACCGCACCGTCGACATCGAGTACAAGTTCGGCTTCATGGGCAATCCATGGGGTGAACTGGAAGGTGTGGCCAACCGAACCGATTTTGACCTATCGACGCATGCGCGGCATTCCGGCGTCGACCTGTCTTTCTACGACCAGATCAACGATGTTCGGTACACGCCGTACGTCATCGAGCCGGCAGCTGGCTTGACCCGGTCATTCATGGCGTTTTTGATCGACGCGTACACCGAGGACGAGGCCCCGAATACCAAGGGTGGGATGGATAAGCGCACGGTGCTGCGATTGGACCCGCGGCTGGCGCCGGTCAAGGCGGCGGTGTTGCCGCTGTCCCGGCACGCGGACCTGAGCCCGAAGGCCCGGGACCTGGGCGCCGAATTACGGAAATGCTGGAACATCGATTTCGATGATGCCGGCGCTATCGGGCGGCGTTACCGGCGCCAGGACGAGGTCGGTACCCCGTTCTGTGTGACGGTTGACTTCGACTCGCTGCAGGACAATGCCGTCACCGTGCGGGAGCGTGACGCCATGACGCAGGACCGGGTTGCGATGAGCAGCGTGGCCGACTATCTCGCGGTGCGGCTCAAGGGCAGCTAGCAGCCCCGGTCCGGGCACGACCCGGTGAGCTGTGGTGGCCGCTGGGTGGGCGGCGCCGTGGTGACGGGTGTCCGCGTGTCGTTTGGGGTAACGCGCGGGGGTGCGGTTGAGAATGATTTGTTAGAGGAGGGGCGGTAGTGGTGAATTTTTCGGTGTTGCCGCCGGAGATTAATTCGGGGCGGATGTTTTTTGGTGCGGGGTCGGGGCCGATGTTGGCGGCGGCGGCGGCCTGGGATGGGTTGGCGGCTGAGTTGGGGTTGGCGGCGGAGTCGTTTGGGTTGGTGACCTCGGGTCTGGCGGGTGGGTCGGGTCAGGCGTGGCAGGGTGCGGCGGCGGCGGCGATGGTGGTGGCGGCGGCGCCGTATGCGGGGTGGTTGGCTGCTGCGGCGGCGCGGGCTGGGGGGGCTGCGGTTCAGGCTAAGGCGGTGGCCGGCGCGTTTGAGGCGGCGCGGGCGGCCATGGTGGATCCGGTGGTGGTGGCGGCTAATCGCAGTGCGTTTGTGCAGTTGGTGCTGTCGAATGTGTTTGGGCAGAATGCGCCGGCGATTGCCGCTGCTGAGGCCACCTATGAGCAGATGTGGGCTGCCGATGTGGCGGCGATGGTGGGTTATCACGGTGGGGCATCGGCGGCGGCGGCGGCGTTGGCGCCATGGCAGCAGGCGGTGCCGGGCTTGTCGGGCTTGCTAGGCGGTGCGGCTAACGCACCGGCGGCCGCTGCACAAGGCGCTGCACAAGGCCTCGCCGAGCTGACCTTGAATTTGGGTGTCGGCAACATCGGCAGCCTCAACCTGGGCAGTGGCAACATCGGCGGTACCAACGTGGGCAGTGGCAATGTCGGCGGCACCAACCTGGGCAGCGGGAACTACGGCAGCCTGAACTGGGGCAGCGGAAACACCGGTACCGGCAATGCCGGCAGCGGAAACACGGGTGACTACAACCCTGGCAGCGGAAACTTCGGCAGCGGAAACTTCGGCAGCGGAAATATCGGCAGCCTCAATGTGGGCAGCGGAAACTTCGGCACGCTCAACCTCGCCAACGGAAATAACGGTGATGTCAATTTCGGCGGCGGGAACACCGGCGACTTCAACTTTGGCGGCGGGAATAATGGCACCCTCAACTTTGGGTTCGGAAACACCGGCAGCGGGAATTTCGGTTTCGGAAACACGGGCAACAACAATATCGGTATCGGGCTCACCGGTGATGGTCAGATCGGCATCGGCGGACTGAACTCAGGCACTGGAAACATCGGCTTCGGAAACTCCGGCAACAACAACATCGGCTTCTTCAACTCGGGTGATGGAAACATCGGCTTCTTCAACTCGGGTGACGGCAACACGGGTTTCGGGAACGCCGGAAATATCAACACCGGTTTCTGGAACGCAGGCAATTTAAACACGGGCTTCGGGAGTGCCGGCAACGGAAACGTCGGTATCTTCGACGGCGGGAACTCAAACTCGGGCAGCTTCAACGTGGGCTTTCAGAACACCGGCTTCGGAAATTCGGGTGCTGGAAACACCGGCTTCTTCAATGCGGGTGACTCGAACACCGGTTTCGCGAACGCAGGTAACGTCAACACCGGTTTCTTTAACGGTGGAGATATCAACACCGGTGGTTTCAATGGCGGCAACGTCAACACCGGTTTTGGCAGCGCGCTCACCCAAGCAGGTGCCAACTCGGGCTTCGGGAACCTCGGTACCGGCAACTCGGGTTGGGGGAACAGTGACCCCTCGGGCACCGGCAACTCCGGGTTCTTCAACACAGGCAACGGTAATTCGGGCTTCTCCAACGCCGGCCCAGCCATGCTTCCTGGCTTCAACTCCGGGTTTGCAAACATTGGCTCTTTCAATGCAGGAATTGCAAACTCGGGTAACAACCTCGCCGGTATCTCCAACTCGGGTGACGACAGTTCGGGTGCGGTAAATTCGGGTAGCCAGAACTCCGGTGCTTTCAATGCGGGTGTAGGACTTTCGGGATTCTTCAGGTAGTCGGCACTTGCCACGGCCCGGTTGGGTGTGCCCGGGTGACCCGTGCGGCCACGGTTCTTCCTGGTCGACGCGTCTCTGGCTCACCTTCAGATGCCGGTAGTGGGGTGCGGGTCGGCGCTGGATCGAGCTAGTTCGGCGTCCAGGCAACGTAAGACCTGAGTTGGTTCGAATTGGTGCGCATCGAGCGTCGGGCACATCGCACGGTCGCAACGGTCACATGTGTCACTGCACCGGGCGACACCCGATGTGCCCGGCTCTCAGCGACAGCTGCCTGACCTGCGGTTTTGTTCCCGAGTTGGTTGCGGCTGTGCGGGATTGTAGGCGGCGTTGACCGGCAGAAACCGAGTTGTCGCGCTAAGGTGGGCACAGCGACCATCGCCGACGGCGAGGGCCAGTGTTGCGGACGTGACGAAAGAGCGGTACGGACAGCGGGAGCAGCACTCGGGTCAATTGAGTCATCTGGCGCGCCACCGTGGTTCGGCGGCGCCCCGGTTGGCCGTCCGGGCGTCCAGGTACTCCTGAGTGCATCAAGTGCACAATTTTCGACCCGTCACCAAGCAAACTCACAGGTCAACGGGCTCTATTAATGCTGAGCCGCGAATCGTGAGCCAAGTCGGGGATCGAGCCGGTTTGGCGCCCAGACAACGTAGGACGTCTCGGTGACGGGTGTCCGCGTGTCGTTTGGGGTAACGCGCGGGGGTGCGGTTGAGAATGATTTGTTAGAGGAGGGGCGGTAGTGGTGAATTTTTCGGTGTTGCCGCCGGAGATTAATTCGGGGCGGATGTTTTTTGGTGCGGGGTCGGGGCCGATGTTGGCGGCGGCGGCGGCCTGGGATGGGTTGGCGGCTGAGTTGGGGTTGGCGGCGGAGTCGTTTGGGTTGGTGACCTCGGGTCTGGCGGGTGGGTCGGGTCAGGCGTGGCAGGGTGCGGCGGCGGCGGCGATGGTGGTGGCGGCGGCGCCGTATGCGGGGTGGTTGGCTGCTGCGGCGGCGCGGGCTGGGGGGGCTGCGGTTCAGGCTAAGGCGGTGGCCGGCGCGTTTGAGGCGGCGCGGGCGGCCATGGTGGATCCGGTGGTGGTGGCGGCTAATCGCAGTGCGTTTGTGCAGTTGGTGCTGTCGAATGTGTTTGGGCAGAATGCGCCGGCGATTGCCGCTGCTGAGGCCACCTATGAGCAGATGTGGGCTGCCGATGTGGCGGCGATGGTGGGTTATCACGGTGGGGCATCGGCGGCGGCGGCGGCGTTGGCGCCATGGCAGCAGGCGGTGCCGGGCTTGTCGGGCTTGCTAGATAGTGCACAGTCCAGCGCGCAAGCGGTGACCGCCCAAGCAGTCGGCTCCACCGTGCCTGGGCCTCTGCAGGGCATCAACTTCGGCTTTGGCAACATCGGGTCCCTCAATTTGGGCAGCGGAAATACCGGTGACACGAACGTCGGCAGCGGCAATATCGGCAACACCAACCTAGGCGGCGGCAATATCGGCAGCTTCAACCTGGGCAGCGGTAACCAAGGTGACATCAACCTGGGCATCGGTAACGTTGGCAACCTCAACCTGGGCAGCGGAAACTTCGGTAGCCAAAACCTGGGTAGCGGCAACATCGGCAGCACCAACGTGGGCAGCGGCAACATCGGCAGCACCAACGTGGGCAGCGGCAACATCGGCGACACGAACTTCGGTAACGGAAACAACGGCAACTTCAACTTTGGTAGCGGCAATACCGGCAGTAACAACATCGGCTTCGGAAACACCGGCAGCGGGAATTTCGGTTTCGGAAACACGGGCAACAACAACATCGGTATCGGGCTCACCGGCGATGGTCAGATCGGCATCGGCGGACTGAACTCGGGCAGCGGAAACATCGGTTTCGGGAACTCCGGCACCGGAAACGTCGGTTTGTTCAACTCCGGCACCGGCAACGTAGGCTTCGGGAACTCCGGTACTGCGAACACTGGATTCGGGAACGCGGGCAACGTCAACACCGGATTTTGGAACGGCGGCAGCACAAACACTGGCCTCGCTAACGCCGGCGCCGGCAACACAGGCTTTTTCGACGCTGGCAACTACAACTTCGGCAGTCTTAACGCCGGAAACATAAACTCGAGTTTTGGGAATTCGGGTGACGGCAACAGTGGTTTCCTCAATGCTGGCGACGTCAACTCCGGCGTGGGCAATGCGGGTGATGTCAACACTGGCTTAGGGAACTCGGGCAACATCAATACTGGTGGGTTTAATGCGGGCACGCTCAACACGGGCTTCTTCAGCGCGATGACCCAAGCTGGTCCGAATTCGGGCTTCTTCAACGCCGGTACCGGTAACTCTGGTTTCGGGCACAACGACCCGGCTGGCAGTGGCAACTCGGGCATTCAGAACTCGGGCTTCGGCAACTCGGGCTATGTCAATACCAGCACCACAAGCATGTTCGGCGGTAACTCAGGGGTGCTCAACACGGGCTACGGCAACTCAGGTTTCTATAACGCGGCCGTCAACAACACCGGGATTTTTGTGACCGGCGTGATGAGTTCGGGATTTTTCAATTTTGGGACGGGCAACTCGGGCCTGCTGGTCAGCGGCAATGGGCTTTCGGGTTTCTTCAAGAACTTGTTCGGATAGTGGTGGTTTCCGTTCGGTAGTGCGATGTAGTTGGTCTAATCACGGTTACCTCACTCGGTATGACGTGACCGTCTGACGGGATATTTTTGCCGCCTTATTTTTTCGTTGGCTTCGCGCAGTCTTTACGCGAGTTGCTGATGGCTCGCCGTGGCTAAAACTCTGGCCCGGAAATATCGCGAGCCGTGTAGCTGCGGATTGCGGCGAGGCCTGCCCGGTGGCTGCCTTCCGGTGTCCAGTTACTAGACACTTGCCCGGTGGCTGGCGGCGGTGACGTGCCGGCGTGAACGGCTCATGCCGAATTCATGAATAAAGTTTTGGTAAAAGTGCGGATTTTCGGTGTGGATTGTCTTACCATCCGCCCGTGGGCTGGTTTGTGTCTGGAGAGTGGTAGGCGGAGCCGTTGAGGCGGCTGGCTGGTTTGGGGTTGCGATGATTTTGGATTTTTCGTGGTTGCCGCCGGAGATCAACTCGGCGCGGATCTATGCCGGTGCGGGGTCGGGGCCGTTGTTTATGGCGGCGGCGGCGTGGGAGGGGTTGGCTGCGGATTTGCGGGCCTCGGCGTCCTCGTTTGATGCGGTGATCGCCGGGTTGGCGGCTGGGCCGTGGTCGGGTCCGGCGTCGGTGGCGATGGCGGGGGCGGCGGCGCCGTATGTGGGGTGGTTGAGTGCGGCGGCCGGGCAGGCGGAGTTGTCGGCTGGTCAGGCTACCGCGGCGGCGACGGCGTTTGAGGCGGCGTTGGCGGCCACGGTGCATCCGGCGGCGGTGACGGCGAATCGGGTGTTGTTGGGGGCGTTGGTGGCGACGAACATTTTGGGTCAGAACACGCCGGCGATTGCGGCCACTGAGTTCGATTATGTGGAGATGTGGGCTCAGGACGTGGGTGCGATGGTGGGGTATCACGCGGGGGCGGCGGCGGTGGCTGAGACGTTGACGCCGTTTAGTGTGCCGCCGCTGGATTTGGCGGGGTTGGCTTCCCAGGCCGGTGCGCAGTTGACCGGGATGGCGACGTCGGTTTCGGCTGCGTTGTCTCCGATCGCGGAGGGTGCGGTGGAGGGGGTGCCGGCTGTGGTGGCTGCGGCGCAGTCGGTGGCGGCGGGGTTGCCGGTGGATGCGGCGCTGCAGGTGGGGCAGGCCGCGGCGTATCCGGCCAGTATGTTGATTGGGCCGATGATGCAGTTGGCGCAGATGGGGACTACGGCCAACACGGCTGGGTTGGCCGGTGCGGAGGCTGCGGGGTTGGCTGCGGCGGATGTGCCGACGTTTGCCGGTGATATCGCTTCGGGGACGGGCCTAGGTGGTGCCGGTGGTCTGGGTGCGGGGATGTCGGCGGAGTTGGGTAAGGCGCGGTTGGTGGGGGCGATGTCGGTGCCTCCGACCTGGGAGGGGTCGGTTCCTGCGCGGATGGCCAGTTCGGCGATGGCGGGTTTGGGGGCTATGCCTGCTGAGGTGCCGGCGGCAGGCGGGCCCATGGGGATGATGCCGCTGCCGATGGGTATGGGGGGTGCTGGGGCGGGTATGCCGGCCGGGATGATGGGCCGCGGTGGCGCAAATCCGCATGTGGTGCAGGCTCGGCCCAGTGTGGTGCCGCGGGTCGGGATCGGGTAGGGCGGAGGTGATTGGTCGGGGTCTTTGCGTTGATGACATTGCGGCACGTTGGGTTTGATGTGACCTGTTGATTATGGAAGGGAGCGGTGTGGTGGCTACTCGGTTTATGACCGATCCGCATGCAATGCGGGATATGGCCGGTCGGTTTGAGGTGCATGCGCAGACCGTTGAGGATGAGGCGCGTCGAATGTGGGCGTCGTCGCAGAACATTTCTGGGGCTGGCTGGAGCGGGTTGGCTGAGGCGACATCGTTGGACACGATGACTCAGATGAATCAGGCGTTCCGCAATATTGTGAACATGCTGCATGGGGTGCGGGACGGGTTGGTCCGTGACGCGAATAACTACGAGCAGCAAGAGCAGGCGTCGCAGCAGATTTTGAGCAGCTAGAAAGGGCATTGGCGATGACGATCAATTATCAGTTCGGTGATGTGGATGCCCATGGGGCCATGATTCGGGCTCAGGCGGCGGCGTTGGAGGCTGAGCATCAGGCGATCGTGCGTGATGTATTGGCTGCGGGCGACTTTTGGGGTGGTGCCGGGTCGGTGGCCTGCCAGGAGTTCATCACTGCGTTGGGCCGCAATTTCGCGGTGATATACCAGCAGGCGAACGCCCACGGGCAAAAGATCCAGGCCGCTGGTAGCAACATGGCCCAAACCGACTCCGCAGTGGGTTCCAGCTGGGCTTAGCTAACTGCGTGGACCAGCCGTAACGGGCGCGGGTAACACGGGGGGTCGTGTTGCCCGCGCCCTTCGGCATGTCAACACCCCGATCATTCCGCGCGGAGTCAGCACTTTCTTCAAAACCCGGATTTTTGGTGTGGGTTGCTTTAGCATCCGTGATTGGTTTGTGTCTGAGCCGTTGAGGCGGCTGGCTGGTTTGGGGTTGCGATGATTTTGGATTTTTCGTGGTTGCCGCCGGAGATCAACTCGGCGCGGATCTATGCCGGTGCGGGGTCGGGGCCGTTGTTTATGGCGGCGGCGGCGTGGGAGGGGTTGGCTGCGGATTTGCGGGCCTCGGCGTCCTCGTTTGATGCGGTGATCGCCGGGTTGGCGGCTGGGCCGTGGTCGGGTCCGGCGTCGGTGGCGATGGCGGGGGCGGCGGCGCCGTATGTGGGGTGGTTGAGTGCGGCGGCCGGGCAGGCGGAGTTGTCGGCTGGTCAGGCTACCGCGGCGGCGACGGCGTTTGAGGCGGCGTTGGCGGCCACGGTGCATCCGGCGGCGGTGACGGCGAATCGGGTGTTGTTGGGGGCGTTGGTGGCGACGAACATTTTGGGTCAGAACACGCCGGCGATTGCGGCCACTGAGTTCGATTATGTGGAGATGTGGGCTCAGGACGTGGGTGCGATGGTGGGGTATCACGCGGGGGCGGCGGCGGTGGCTGAGACGTTGACGCCGTTTAGTGTGCCGCCGCTGGATTTGGCGGGGTTGGCTTCCCAGGCCGGTGCGCAGTTGACCGGGATGGCGACGTCGGTTTCGGCTGCGTTGTCTCCGATCGCGGAGGGTGCGGTGGAGGGGGTGCCGGCTGTGGTGGCTGCGGCGCAGTCGGTGGCGGCGGGGTTGCCGGTGGATGCGGCGCTGCAGGTGGGGCAGGCCGCGGCGTATCCGGCCAGTATGTTGATTGGGCCGATGATGCAGTTGGCGCAGATGGGGACTACGGCCAACACGGCTGGGTTGGCCGGTGCGGAGGCTGCGGGGTTGGCTGCGGCGGATGTGCCGACGTTTGCCGGTGATATCGCTTCGGGGACGGGCCTAGGTGGTGCCGGTGGTCTGGGTGCGGGGATGTCGGCGGAGTTGGGTAAGGCGCGGTTGGTGGGGGCGATGTCGGTGCCTCCGACCTGGGAGGGGTCGGTTCCTGCGCGGATGGCCAGTTCGGCGATGGCGGGTTTGGGGGCTATGCCTGCTGAGGTGCCGGCGGCAGGCGGGCCCATGGGGATGATGCCGCTGCCGATGGGTATGGGGGGTGCTGGGGCGGGTATGCCGGCCGGGATGATGGGCCGCGGTGGCGCAAATCCGCATGTGGTGCAGGCTCGGCCCAGTGTGGTGCCGCGGGTCGGGATCGGATAGCGCGCAGGGCGCGTCGACGCGGGAGTCATCGCGGCGGCGACGTCGTTGGAAATCCCTGGCCTTGGTGCCGTGATTGTCGGCGAAATGAAGTGCACCGAAGCGGTCGCGCTCGCGAAAGAGAGCTAAGTCTTTAGGCGTGGCCCAGTCCGCTGGCCATGCGGAAAGCCCCTCCGGCCGTGAGCCCGGCGATCAGCAGCGCCAGCACAACCATCGCGATCTGAAGGTGTCCGCTGGTGGAGTTCGCGCTGGCAAGTTCGGCCGAGTGCACGCTTGAAAGCGTGAAGTCCGCTTGCCCGAAGAGCACGTCAACAGCCAGGGCAACACTTGTCGCTATGCCCCGGAGCCAGAATGCAAGCAATGGGCGGACAAAAGAACGCCAGTTCGGATCCGGACGGTGTCAGCCGTCGCCACCAGAGTCAACACCAGCACCGTGGTCCACATGGTACGGACGCTGCATTGGCGGCGCGGTTGGGCAGATACGAAATTGGTTTACCGATAGCGCGATATCCCGTCGCTGACCTCGAACTGTCTAGTGACTTAAGCGCCGAAGCCGGCCGGTGAGATCGGTCATATCAAGTTTTTGTCAGGAATGCGGGATTCGAATAATTTTTTACTGTCGGCGAGTGCCCGATACCCAGCGACAATCATGGTTACGGCACCCTTCCCGCTGCGATATCCCCTAGACGGCCGTCGGCCGCGCCAAACGGTGCGGTTGCGGTTGCTGGAACGCGAAAATCCGCGTGCGACACGCCGGTTGGCGTATCGCGATGGACCGCTGTCGTCACTATAACGTGATCTGAGCTGAGTGCAGGAAGGCAGGGCAAGTGAGCGCAAGCCCACTCCTCGGAATGTCACGTCGAGAGTTTTTGACAAAGCTCACTGGCGCAGGCGCAGCGGCATTCCTGATGGACTGGGCTGCACCGGTGATTGAAAAGGCCTACGGCGCCGGGCCTTGTCCCGGACATTTGACCGACATCGAGCATATCGTGTTGCTGATGCAGGAGAACCGGTCATTCGACCACTATTTCGGAACGCTTTCCAGCACCAATGGGTTCAACGCCGCGTCGCCGGCATTCCAACAAATGGGTTGGAACCCCATGACGCAGGCGTTGGACCCCGCCGGGGTCACCATTCCGTTCCGCTTGGACACCACCCGAGGCCCCTTCCTGGACGGCGAGTGCGTCAACGACCCCGAGCACCAGTGGGTGGGGATGCACCTGGCCTGGAACGGTGGTGCCAACGACAACTGGCTGCCGGCGCAGGCGACCACCCGCGCAGGACCCTATGTCCCTTTGACCATGGGTTACTACACGCGCCAAGACATCCCGATCCACTATCTGCTGGCCGACACGTTCACCATCTGCGACGGCTACCATTGCTCGCTGCTGACGGGCACCCTGCCCAACCGGCTCTACTGGTTGAGCGCCAACATCGACCCCGCCGGCACCGACGGGGGACCCCAATTGGTAGAGCCGGGCTTCCTGCCGCTGCAGCAATTCAGTTGGCGCATCATGCCGGAAAACCTCGAAGATGCCGGGGTCAGCTGGAAGGTGTACCAGAACAAGGGCCTCGGGCGATTCATCAACACGCCCATCAGCAATAACGGGCTGGTGCAGGCCTTCCGCCAGGCAGCTGATCCGAGGTCGAACTTGGCCCGCTACGGTATCGCCCCGACCTACCCTGGGGACTTCGCTGCCGACGTCAGGGCCAACCGGCTACCCAAGGTCTCCTGGTTAGTTCCCAACATCCTGCAGTCCGAACACCCCGCCCTGCCGGTAGCGCTTGGCGCGGTGTCCATGGTGACCGCGCTGCGGATCTTGCTGTCCAATCCCGCGGTGTGGGAAAAGACCGCACTTATCGTCAGCTATGACGAGAACGGCGGCTTCTTCGACCACGTCACGCCCCCCACGGCACCGCCCGGGACACCCGGCGAATTCGTCACGGTGCCCAACATCGACGCAGTACCCGGGTCCGGTGGCATTCGTGGTCCGCTCGGTCTGGGTTTTCGCGTTCCCTGCATTGTCATTTCGCCGTACAGCCGCGGCCCGCTGATGGTCTCCGACACGTTCGACCACACCTCGCAATTGAAGTTGATTCGCGCCCGGTTCGGCGTGCCGGTTCCCAACATGACCGCCTGGCGCGACGGCGTGGTTGGCGACATGACCTCAGCGTTCAACTTTGCGACTCCACCGAATTCGACCAGACCCAACTTGAGCCACCCGTTGCTGGGAGCGCTGCCGAAGCTGCCGCAGTGCATCCCTAACGTGGTGTTGGGAACCACCGACGGCGCGTTGCCGAGCATTCCCTATCGGGTGCCCTATCCGCAGGTGATGCCAACTCAGGAAACCACACCCGTCCGCGGGACTCCCAGCGGGCTGTGCAGCTGAAATTTCCCGGTAATCTCCCGGCGTTCGATTTGCTTGCATGTGCGCGAGCAAATCGCCCGCACCAATCCCGCGCCCGCCCCGGCAGGCAGGCGGAATCAGAACACGACACGCCGGTCGGCAAGGCATAGCCGATCGCGGCCGCAACTATACCGTGATCAGCAATGGCCGTGTGGGCCGTCAAGGAGGGCGCGTGGGGAGCGAACACCCCGTCGACGGAATGACCCGCCGACAATTTTTTGCCAAAGCCGCCGCCGCTACCACCGCCGGGGCCTTCATGTCCTTGGCTGGTCCGATTATCGAAAAAGCCTACGGAGCGGGGCCTTGCCCCGGACATTTGACCGACATCGAGCACATCGTGTTGTTGATGCAGGAGAATCGGTCATTCGATCACTACTTCGGCACTCTTTCTGACACCCGCGGGTTCGATGACACCACCCCGCCGGTGGTATTCGCGCAGTCGGGCTGGAACCCGATGACACAGGCGGTTGACCCCGCCGGCGTCACCCTTCCATATCGCTTCGACACCACCCGGGGCCCGCTGGTCGCCGGCGAATGCGTCAACGACCCGGACCACAGCTGGATCGGCATGCACAACTCGTGGAACGGCGGCGCCAACGACAACTGGCTGCCGGCGCAGGTCCCGTTCAGTCCGTTGCAGGGCAACGTGCCGGTCACGATGGGTTTCTACACGCGTCGTGACCTGCCCATTCACTACCTGCTAGCCGACACGTTCACGGTCTGCGACGGCTATTTTTGCTCGCTGCTGGGCGGGACCACGCCCAACCGGCTCTACTGGATGAGCGCCTGGATCGACCCCGACGGCACTGACGGCGGGCCGGTGCTGATCGAGCCCAATATCCAACCTCTGCAGCACTACAGCTGGCGCATCATGCCGGAGAACCTCGAAGATGCCGGGGTCAGCTGGAAGGTGTACCAAAACAAATTGCTGGGGGCTCTCAACAACACCGTCGTCGGCTACAACGGGCTGGTCAATGACTTCAAGCAGGCCGCGGATCCGAGGTCGAATCTGGCCCGTTTCGGCATCTCACCGACCTACCCGCTGGACTTCGCCGCCGACGTCAGAAACAACCGATTACCCAAGGTCTCCTGGGTGCTGCCCGGGTTTCTGCTGTCCGAACATCCCGCATTCCCGGTGAACGTCGGCGCCGTTGCAATTGTCGATGCACTGCGGATCTTGCTGTCCAACCCTGCGGTGTGGGAAAAGACCGCGCTGATCGTCAACTACGACGAGAACGGCGGGTTCTTCGACCACGTCGTGCCGCCGACACCGCCGCCGGGGACGCCCGGCGAATTCGTCACGGTCCCCGACATCGACTCGGTGCCCGGCTCGGGTGGCATTCGTGGGCCGATCGGTCTGGGGTTTCGCGTCCCTTGCCTCGTCATCTCTCCCTATAGCCGCGGCCCACTGATGGTCCACGACACCTTCGATCACACGTCAACGCTGAAGCTCATCCGCGCGCGGTTCGGCGTCCCGGTTCCCAATCTCACCGCTTGGCGGGACGCGACGGTCGGCGATATGACTTCGACGTTCAACTTCGCCGCTCCGCCGAACCCGTCGAAACCCAATCTGGACCACCCGCGGCTCAATGCGCTTCCGAAGTTGCCGCAGTGCGTGCCCAACGCAGTACTGGGAACGGTGACCAAGACGGCAATTCCCTATCGGGTGCCATTCCCACAGTCGATGCCCACCCAAGAAACCGCACCCACTCGGGGGATTCCCAGCGGTCTCTGTTGACCCACAGTCGGCGATGGCCGCGACGGTGAGCCGAAATACACGAGGGAGAGCCGATGTGGTGAGCCAAGGTGCATTCGCCGGAATGTCACGCCGAGCATTCCTGGCTAAGGCGGCTGGAGCCGGGGCAGCGGCGGTTTTGACGGACTGGGCCGCACCGGTGATCGAAAAGGCCTATGGTGCCGGTCCCTGCTCGGGTCATTTGACCGATATCGAGCACATCGTGCTGTGCCTACAGGAGAACAGGTCGTTCGATCACTATTTCGGCACGCTTTCTGCCGTCGACGGGTTCGACACTCCGACGCCGCTGTTTCAACAAAAGGGCTGGAACCCGGAGACGCAGGCGCTGGACCCCACCGGCATTACGCTGCCCTACCGCATCAATACCACCGGGGGTCCCAACGGGGTTGGCGAGTGCGTCAACGACCCAGACCACCAGTGGATTGCCGCGCACTTGTCATGGAACGGCGGCGCCAATGACGGCTGGCTGCCGGCGCAGGCGCGGACCCGGTCGGTGGCCAACACGCCCGTGGTGATGGGCTATTACGCACGTCCTGACATACCGATCCACTACTTGTTGGCCGATACCTTCACGATCTGCGACCAGTACTTCTCGTCGCTTCTTGGCGGGACGATGCCTAACCGGCTCTATTGGATCAGCGCCACCGTCAATCCCGACGGGGATCAAGGTGGGCCGCAGATCGTCGAACCCGCCATCCAGCCGAAGTTGACCTTCACCTGGCGCATCATGCCGCAGAACCTCAGTGACGCCGGCATCAGTTGGAAGGTGTACAACAGCAAGCTGCTCGGCGGGCTCAACGACACTTCCTTGAGCCGTAACGGGTATGTGGGCAGTTTCAAACAGGCCGCAGATCCGAGGTCGGACCTGGCCCGTTATGGCATCGCCCCGGCCTACCCGTGGGATTTCATCCGCGACGTCATCAACAACACGCTGCCCCAGGTGTCCTGGGTCGTTCCGTTGACCGTCGAGTCCGAACATCCGTCATTCCCGGTGGCAGTCGGTGCGGTGACGATCGTGAACTTGATAAGGGTGTTGCTGCGCAATCCGGCGGTGTGGGAGAAAACCGCGTTGATCATCGCCTATGACGAACATGGCGGCTTCTTCGACCACGTCACACCGCTCACCGCGCCGGAGGGCACACCCGGCGAATGGATTCCCAACAGTGTTGACATCGACAAGGTCGACGGCTCCGGCGGAATACGTGGACCCATCGGCTTGGGCTTTCGCGTGCCCTGCTTCGTCATTTCGCCTTACAGTCGCGGCGGGCTGATGGTCCATGATCGGTTCGACCACACATCGCAGCTGCAATTGATCGGCAAGCGTTTCGGGGTGCCGGTTCCCAACTTGACACCCTGGCGTGCCAGTGTCACCGGCGATATGACGTCGGCATTCAATTTCGCGGCCCCGCCGGACCCGTCGCCACCCAATCTGGACCACCCGGTCCGTCAATTGCCGAAGGTCGCCAAGTGCGTGCCCAATGTGGTGCTGGGTTTCTTGAACGAAGGCCTGCCGTATCGGGTGCCCTACCCCCAAACAACGCCAGTCCAGGAATCCGGTCCCGCGCGGCCGATTCCCAGCGGCATCTGCTAGCCGGGGATGGTTCAGACGTAACGGTTGGCTAGGTCGAAACCCGCGCCAGGGCCGCTGGACGGGCTCATGGCAGCGAAATTAGAAAACCCGGGATATTGTCCGCGGATTGTCATACGATGCTGAGTGCTTGGTGGTTCGTGTTTAGCCATTGAGTGTGGATGTGTTGAGACCCTGGCCTGGAAGGGGACAACGTGCTTTTGCCTCTTGGTCCGCCTTTGCCGCCCGACGCGGTGGTGGCGAAACGGGCTGAGTCGGGAATGCTCGGCGGGTTGTCGGTTCCGCTCAGCTGGGGAGTGGCTGTGCCACCCGATGATTATGACCACTGGGCGCCTGCGCCGGAGGACGGCGCCGATGTCGATGTCCAGGCGGCCGAAGGGGCGGACGCAGAGGCCGCGGCCATGGACGAGTGGGATGAGTGGCAGGCGTGGAACGAGTGGGTGGCGGAGAACGCTGAACCCCGCTTTGAGGTGCCACGGAGTAGCAGCAGCGTGATTCCGCATTCTCCGGCGGCCGGCTAGGAGAGGGGGCGCAGACTGTCGTTATTTGACCAGTGATCGGCGGTCTCGGTGTTCCCGCGGCCGGCTATGACAACAGTCAATGTGCATGACAAGTTACAGGTATTAGGTCCAGGTTCAACAAGGAGACAGGCAACATGGCAACACGTTTTATGACGGATCCGCACGCGATGCGGGACATGGCGGGCCGTTTTGAGGTGCACGCCCAGACGGTGGAGGACGAGGCTCGCCGGATGTGGGCGTCCGCGCAAAACATCTCGGGCGCGGGCTGGAGTGGCATGGCCGAGGCGACCTCGCTAGACACCATGACCCAGATGAATCAGGCGTTTCGCAACATCGTGAACATGCTGCACGGGGTGCGTGACGGGCTGGTTCGCGACGCCAACAACTACGAGCAGCAAGAGCAGGCCTCCCAGCAGATCCTCAGCAGCTAACGTCAGCCGCTGCAGCACGATACTTTCACAAACTAAGGAGAACAGGTTCGATGACCATCAACTATCAGTTCGGTGATGTCGACGCTCATGGCGCCATGATCCGCGCTCAGGCCGCGTCGCTGGAGGCGGAGCATCAGGCCATCGTTCGTGATGTGTTGGCCGCGGGTGACTTTTGGGGCGGTGCCGGTTCGGTGGCTTGCCAGGAGTTCATTACCCAGTTGGGCCGTAACTTCCAGGTGATCTACGAGCAGGCCAACGCCCACGGGCAGAAGGTGCAGGCTGCCGGCAACAACATGGCGCAAACCGACAGCGCCGTCGGCTCCAGCTGGGCCTGACAGGGTCGACGAACCCTAGGAAGAAGCCTAGGTCGACGGCCACACGCGCCAGCGTGCGGGTATCCCCGTGCGCTGGCGCGTGGCTTAGAACCGCCCGCCGCCGCCCAAGAACCCGCCGTCGGGTGAACTTCCCGGCGCGTTCGACGAACCGCCGAACGACGTGGGGATCCATCCACCCAACCCGCCTCTGGTGCCTCCGCTAAGCAGGTCGCCGATGATGATGCCACCGAGGATCGCGCCGGCGTTGTTGCCCCCACGACGGGTGTATGCGCGCTGGGCGGATTGCACGTCGGCATTGGCCAGCGACTGCGCATGTGCGGCCAGCGTCGATGCCGCGTTAGCGTAGGCGATCGCTTCGGTCGGGTTGCTCGATTTCCGATCATGTGCGGCTTCCAGCTGCCGTTTCGCCTCGGCCAGCCGGGTCCGGGCCTCCGGCCCGATGCTGCCGCGGCGGGTGTCGATGTACTCCGAGACGGCGCGCACCCGCGACTCCGCGGTAAACAGCGCCTGCTCAAGTGAGCGGTTGAGCCGATCGGCGGTTGCCTGTTCTTCGGCCAGGGTGGCGAGCAGCCGGTCGAGGTCAGCGTCGGCCTTGGTCAACTGGTCAAATGCGGTCAACGGATCGGCGGCTCCGCGCGCGCGATCGAGGGCCCTGGCCGCCGCATCGCGGGCTGCGATCAGGTCACCGGTGCGCCCAGTTTGGGGTTGTTGCGCCTGCTGTAGGTGTTGGTTGGCTCGCTTGATGCCCGTCTGGATGTCGGCCACGACCGCCGGCAGCGACGCGACGGCGTGCCGGATGTCGGTGGCGGCGCTGTCCACCGCGTCGAGCAGCGCCCGGGCTTGCCCGAGTGCCGACTCGGCGGCACGCACCGCATCCACCAGTCCGGCTTGCCGTCCGCTCACTGCCTGGTCGGCCAGATCCCGAGCCGCGCTGATGTTACGGTCGGCGAACGCCAGCCGCTCGGTGGCGGTGGTGACATTGCCGGCGATCGACGTCATCGCCGCAGCGTCGAATTCGGTATGCAGCTCGGCCAGGCGTTGCTGAGTCGGGCCGATCCGGGTGGTCAGTTCGACGTACTGCTGGGTGAGCAGATCAAGCCGGGCCGGGGCGTTGATCACCAAATCGCGTAGCTTCTCGAAGGCCTCGGTTTGCGACGCGAGTTCACGGTCGGCGTGCGCCGCCGACACGATCACTCGGGTGAGTAGCTCACGTCGCTGCGCCGGCGTCTCGGGCGTGCTGTCATCAAGTTGTTGGCGTACGGTGAACGCCTGGGACAGAGCCGCTTTGGCGTTGTTCACCGCTTGGGTAAACGGTGCGGTTCGCCGTTCGCCGAACTCCTCGATGGCCAGCGCGAGCTCGTTGGTGCTGGTGCGCACGGCGTTGTCGACGTCTACCACCATCGACCGGGAGAGGTCATCGAGGGCCTGAAGCGGCACGGCGGCCAGTGCCATTACGTTGGTAGGGTCGACGCGGCGTGCCGCGGCCAGCTCGTCGGCGCGGCGCCGCCGGTTGCGGTGGCGCATCACCACCAGCAGGACCGCGACGACGATGACGATGATGCCGACCGTGACCAACAACACCACTCGACTCGACGAACTGGGTGACCGGTTGAGTCCGTTCGCCGCCGCAACGGCCGCGCCGCTGTAGTCGCCGTCGTGCAGCGCCGGTTCGATCTGATAGCGCCGCACGTTGTCGACCTGCCCCTCGCTGACACCCGGCATCGCGGATGGCACTAGAAAGGCATATTCGCGACCGGTGGTGGCCACGGCCAGAAGCGCGTCATAGTTACCCAGCTCGCTAGTCCGCGTCGTGCGCTGCGCCCAGTTGAGCGCACTCTGACCGGAGAAGTTCTCGACGTAGACCACCCACAGTCGGATGCGGCGATCGGCATAGAGCCGGTCGACGGCCGCCGTCACCGCGGTGCGACCGGAGCTAGTCAGCACGCCCGCGTTGTCGGTCACGTAGTTCGACAGCCGGAAAGGTGGTTGCGCGCCAGCGGGCGGCCCCAGCAGCAGCCCGGCGGCGAGGATTGTCAGGACCATGCCGAGCAGGCGAACGAGACGCATACCGTCAATTTAGACGCTGTGCCGGCGGATCCGGGCGTGCGGCGACCACCCTGGCAGACTGTGGGTCGGTGAGCGCGAGTGAGCACGACCCCTACGACGACTTCGACCGCCAGCGGCGGGTAGCCGAAGCGCCAAAGACTGCCGGTCTGCCGGGCACTGAGGGTCAGTACCGCTCCGACTTCGCCCGGGACCGGGCCCGGGTGCTGCACAGCGCCGCACTGCGCCGGCTAGCCGACAAGACCCAGGTGGTCGGACCCCGGGAAGGGGATACGCCGCGTACCCGGCTGACCCACTCGCTGGAAGTGGCTCAGATCGGACGGGGAATGGCGATCGGGCTGGGCTGCGACCTTGATCTGGTCGAATTGGCCGGTCTAGCCCATGACATCGGGCACCCGCCGTATGGACACAACGGTGAGCGGGCGCTTGATGAAGTCGCAGCCAGCCACGGCGGTTTCGAGGGCAACGCGCAGAACTTCCGTATCTTGACCAGCCTTGAGCCCAAAGTAGTTGACGCACAAGGACTTAGTGCGGGGCTGAACCTAACTCGCGCGTCCCTGGACGCGGTCACCAAGTATCCGTGGATGCGTGGTGACGGGCTTGGCAGCCAGCGGAGGAAGTTCGGCTTCTACGACGACGACCGCGAATCGGCGGTATGGGTTCGGCAAGGCGCGCCCCCGGAGCGGGCGTGCCTGGAAGCGCAGGTGATGGACTGGGCCGACGACGTCGCCTACTCGGTTCACGACGTCGAGGACGGCGTTGTCTCCGAACGCATCGACCTGCGTGTGCTGGCCGCCGAAGAGGACGCTGCCGCGCTGGCCAGGTTAGGGGAGCGCGAGTTCTCCCGGGTGAGCGCCGACGAGTTGATGGCGGCCGCGCGGCGGCTGTCGCGGCTGCCCGTGGTGGCCGCCGTCGGCAAGTATGACGCCACCTTGTCGGCATCGGTCGCGCTCAAGCGGTTGACCAGCGAGCTGGTGGGCCGCTTTGCATCGGCCGCGATCGCGACCACCCGGGCCGCGGCCGGTCCGGGACCGTTGGTGCGCTTCCGGGCCGACCTGCAGGTGCCCGATCTGGTACGTGCCGAGGTCGCGGTACTGAAAATCCTCGCGCTGCAGTTCATCATGTCCGACCCTCGGCATCTGGAAACCCAGGCACGGCAGCGCGAACGTATTCACCGGGTGGCGCACAGGCTGTACTCGGGGGCGCCGCAGACGCTCGACCCGGTTTATGCCGCTGCGTTCAATACCGCCGCCGACGACGCTGCCCGGTTGCGGGTCGTCGTTGATCAGATCGCCTCCTATACCGAGGGTCGGTTGGAACGCATCGACGCCGATCAGCTTGGCGTCAGCAGGAACGCTTTAGACTGAGCCGATGTCCGGCCGGATCTCCGATCGCGATATCGCGGCAATCCGCGAGGGGGCCCGTATCGAGGATGTCGTCGGCGACTATGTCCAGCTCAGGCGTGCCGGTGCCGATTCGCTGAAGGGGCTGTGCCCGTTTCACAACGAGAAGTCCCCGTCCTTTCACGTGCGGCCCAACCACGGCCACTTCCACTGCTTCGGCTGCGGCGAGGGCGGCGACGTGTATGCGTTCATCCAGAAGATCGAGCACGTCAGCTTCGTCGAGGCGGTTGAGTTGCTTGCCGACCGGATCGGCCACACGATCAGCTACACCGGTGCGGCCACCAGCGTGCAGCGCGACCGCGGCAGTCGCAGCAGGCTGCTGGCCGCCAACGCGGCCGCGGCAGCGTTCTATGCGCAGGCGCTGCAGTCCGACGAGGCGGCACCGGCTCGCCAGTACCTGACCGAACGCAGCTTCGACGCGGCGGCCGCTCGTAAATTCGGCTGTGGGTTCGCCCCGTCGGGCTGGGACTCATTGACAAAACATCTGCAGCGCAAGGGTTTTGAGTTCAAGGAACTGGAGGCCGCGGGACTGTCCCGGCAGGGCCGGCACGGCCCGATGGACCGGTTTCACCGTCGGCTGCTGTGGCCCATCCGCACCTCGGCCGGCGAGGTGGTCGGGTTCGGTGCCCGGCGACTGTTCGACGACGACGCGATGGAGGCCAAGTACGTCAACACGCCCGAGACATTGCTGTACAAGAAGTCATCGGTGATGTTCGGCATCGACTTGGCCAAACGCGACATCGCCAAGGGACATCAGGCCGTCGTCGTCGAGGGCTACACCGATGTCATGGCCATGCATCTGGCCGGGGTCACCACCGCGGTGGCGTCGTGCGGGACCGCATTCGGCGGCGAGCACCTGGCGATGCTGCGCAGACTGATGATGGACGACAGCTTCTTCCGCGGCGAGCTGATCTACGTTTTCGACGGCGACGAGGCCGGCCGCGCCGCCGCGCTCAAGGCCTTCGACGGTGAGCAGAAGCTGGCTGGTCAGTCTTTCGTCGCGGTGGCTCCCGACGGCATGGACCCCTGCGACCTACGACTGAAGTGCGGCGACGCTGCCCTGCGCGACCTCGTGGCACGACGAACCCCATTGTTCGAGTTCGCGATTCGCGCCGCGATTGCCGAGATGGACCTGGATAGCGCCGAGGGCAGGGTGGCCGCGCTGCGCCGTTGCGTACCGATGGTGGGCCAGATCAAAGACCCCACGCTGCGTGACGAATACGCCCGTCAGCTCGCCGGCTGGGTCGGGTGGGCCGACGTCGCACAGGTCATCGGTCGGGTGCGGGGTGAGGCCAAACGAACCAAGCACCCCAGGCTGGGCAGACTGGGATCGACGACCATCGCCCGGGCAGCGCAGCGGCCCACCGCCGGCCCCCCGGCCGAACTCGCAGTCCGACCTGATCCGCGTGACCCGACCCTGTGGCCACAGCGTGAGGCACTCAAATCGGCGTTGCAGTACCCGGCGTTGGCCGGCCCGGTGTTCGACGCGCTGACCGTCGAAGGCTTCACGCACCCCGAGTACGCGGCTGTGCGCGCGGCCATCGACACGGCGGGCGGTACCTCGGCTGGCCTTAGCGGTGCGCAGTGGCTGGATATGGTGCGCCAGCAGACGACATCAACCGTGACCTCGGCTTTGATCAGCGAGCTGGGGGTGGAGGCGATTCAGGTCGACGACGACAAGCTGCCGCGCTATATCGCCGGCGTGCTGGCCCGTCTGCAGGAGGTTTGGTTGGGGCGGCAGATCGCCGAGGTGAAGTCCAAACTGCAGCGCATGTCGCCGATCGAGCAAGGCGACGAATACCACGCGCTGTTCGGCGACCTGGTCGCCATGGAGGCCTATCGGCGCAGCCTGTTAGAGCAGGCCAGCGGCGACGATCTCACCGCGTGAGGGTCAGCGCGCGGTTTTCGGCTGCCGTTCGACCCCGCGCTGGACAACGGCGGCCTGGTTGTCGATCTCGGCCAGGGTCACAAACCCAGCATCGGGCGAGATCCGATTGGCGATCTTGCGACGCCCGCCTTCGATCATCGACCTGGCCACGGGGCTGCCGGTGAGTGCGCGATAGGTGCTCGCGATCTGCTCGTAGCGGCGGCGCCCGGCTTTTGCGCCCAGCACGTAACCCAGTCCCAACACGGCGACATACCCGATCAATGCGGTCCCTCCGACTAACGGTGCGGTTGCATCCATCCTGCCTTACACGCCTGGCTACGCGCGCCCGATCCGGCTATGCGGTACCCGATGTCCTATTTGCAGCCTTTCGACGCAATCGAGGTTCCACTTGGTCACCCAATTCACGACGCCGAGCAGATACTCCGCGGTTGTTTCGGCGTGATGCGGGCTCGGCTTTGGTATCGGCTTATTGCCCGTCAGGTACGTCTTGGATCACGATGGTCACCGTGTCATCGTCATGGTGCCAGAGATGGCGAAGTGGGGCGTGTTGCGATAGCAACCATCGCCGCTTGATAGACCTGATCGACGCTGCCCGAGATCTGGCCTTCGTCGACCGTGAACCGCACTGTGGCGTGGAAGTTGCAGGTGCCACCACACACACCACCGGACTGGGTTGCGGCCGCATCATAGCTGCCGGTCCAGGTCTGGATGCGCGACCCGTTGCCGTTGATCTCAGTGGCCCGCACCACACACGAGGGGTCCGGTGTTGTCGAGCTGTCGGCCGCATCGATCGGCTCCGTGGGGCAGGTCGGTTCGCTGGTCTTGTCGGCGCTGCGGCCGCAGGCACTCAATCCAAGGAGCATGAGCGGCGCGGCGACCAAGCCCAGGATGCTGGCCAGCTTCTCGAAAACGTGCTGCCGACCACCTACTGGCATCGTGCCTGCTGCCATCAGCCTGCTCCCATCGGTAAGGAATCTCCCTAGTTGGGCGCCGTCATACCAGTACGCTAGAGTCGTCCCGCGACTGCGCCAGCGTTCGCACGGACCAGGCGGTCCCCTGTAGCTCAATTGGCAGAGCGTTCGGCTGTTAACCGAAGGGTTGGAGGTTCGAGTCCTCCCGGGGGAGCAGGGCGTTCGGCTTGAACTCGGCTTGTCCCGCCTCTTGTGTTGGGTTCTGATGAGCTAAGGTTCGGTTTTCCGACCGCGTGGCTGCGCAAGGCGTGTCACACCAGTCTCTGCAGGGCTTTTCCTTTTTCTCCCGGCAGACTCTTCCACCGGCCCGGCAATACACGTTCGGCGCGACGAGATCTGATCGTTCGGCCACGCCAAACAGCAGAACGTGTCCGACGAGAGTCGGGGCGGGTTCGGCTACGTCGACGTATGGGCCCGAACAGCTCTGTGCGCCGACACCAAGCTGGTGCCGAGCTGGCCGCGGTTGGTGAGTGCATGCCACTCGCCTGATGATGCCGGGACTCCGCCGACCTCGACACTTCAGTGTGAGGCGCAGTAGGCATGCCTGAATGCTGGGATGTTCCTGGTCGATCGCGATAGGATTCGCGGTGACAACGCGGGTCGACCAGCGATCCGGTCACAGCGAGTTGGCAACACGGGCAGGTGCTCGCTTATGTCGCACGTTACCGCGGCCCCGAACGTTCTGGCGGCGTCGGCTGGGGAGCTAGCCGCGATCGGCTCCACTATGCGCGCGGCCAACGCCGCTGCGGCCGCCCCGACGGCAGGAGTGCTGGCTGCCGGCGGCGATGACGTGTCGGCTGGCATCGCGGCGTTGTTTGGCGCGCGGGCGCAGGCCTATCAGGCCATTAGCGCTCAAGCGGCGCTGTTTCACGACCGGTTTGTACAGATCCTGCAAGAGGGCGCGGCGGCGTATGCCATGGCTGAGGCCGCCAACGCCTTGCCGTTGCAGAAAGCGCAGGGCGTGGTCAGCGAACTTGCCCAAGATCGCACTGGGGGGACGGGCACCGGGCAATCTCGCGGTG
The DNA here is from genome assembly GCF_000253375.1 of Mycobacterium canetti CIPT 140010059. Classification (NCBI taxonomy): domain Bacteria; kingdom Bacillati; phylum Actinomycetota; class Actinomycetes; order Mycobacteriales; family Mycobacteriaceae; genus Mycobacterium; species Mycobacterium canetti. The sequence continues at coordinate 2,675,642 of NC_015848.1, read as the reverse complement.
CCGGCGGGTTTGGCGGTGTCGGCCAGGCTGGCGGAAAGGGCTGGGACGGCGGACCGATCGGCAACGGTCAGGTCGGCGAGCAGCATGGGGCCGGCCAGCTCGGCAGCACCGACGGTAACCCCGGAGTGGCTGGCGCCGCGCACGGCAGCGGCGTTTCTGCTTCGCACGGCAGCGGCGCAACAGGTGCCGCCGGTGTCGCGGACCCGGGTGGCAGTGGTGCTGGGGCCGGTAGCGCAGCCGGCAATGGGACTGGGGCCGGCAGCGCAGACGCAGTCGGTGGTGCCGGGACTGGCAGGGACATCGTCGGGTCTGTTCGCGGGGACGGCGGAGTCAGCATGGCCAGCGGTGACGGCGGTCTGAGCACCGGCGCTGCGGGCGCCTCTGCTGAGGGCGGGTTGATGCCCGGCTTCGGTGGGACTCCGTGGGTTGGTGGGCACTGGGGGCTCGGCGGTGAAGGCCATTCCGGTGCTATCGGCGGAGTGGGTGAACAGGTGGCACCTGCGGTAGCCACGGCACCTGCGGTGTCGCCGGCTACCACGTCTGCGGTGGCAGCCGAATCCGGCTCGACGCCGGCGACCAAGGCGCAGGCGATGCACGCGACGACCAACCCCGGCAACGCGGCACACCAGGGCAACCCGGCCGACCCGGGCAACTCGGCGCGCCGGGCTGATGGCGGGCGCGATGAGCAGCTACTGCTTCTTCCGTTGACGAGTCTTCGGGGGTTGCGCCACACGCTAAAGAAGTTGTCCGGGCTTCGAGCTCGAAATGGGCTGCTGACAGCATCCGGCGACAATGCTAGTGCCAGCGGCCGGCCGTGGGACCGCGACCAACTGCTGCGCGCTCTTGGTCTTCGACCGCCCGGGCACGAATGAGCGATAGCGCCTGTGCGCAAGGCCGCGTTGCCGGTCGCATGGTCGACGAACACCCCGGCGCCGATCACGGCACCGAAGTGCATATCAACCCCGGTGCAGATGCGGCTGAATTCGGCGAGCGCCCTGGCGTGTGTGCGCCTCCGGGACGGTGGGTCTCGAGTGGATCATGTTCGGCCACCAGAACCAGCGACCTAGCAGCGCTGCGATGGATGGCGTCATGAACGATCGGACCACCAGGGTATCGAAAAGTAGACCGAGCCCGATGGTGGTGCCGACCTGTCCGATAACGCGGAGTTCGCTGACGGCCATGGACGCCATGGTGAACGCGAATACCAGACCGGCCGACGTGACAACTGCGCCGGTGCCGGCCATCGCCCGGATGATCCCGGTCTTTAATCCAGCGCCGACCTCCTCCTTGAACCGGGACACCAAAAGGAGGTTGTAGTCAGAACCGACGGCCAGCAAGACGATGACAGACATCGCGACGATGGTCCAATGCACCTGGAGACCGACAAAGTGCTGCCAGATGAGCACGGACAGTCCGAACGCAGTACCCAATGACAGAAGTACCGTGCCAACAATGACGAGTGACGCAATCAGGCTCTGGGTAATCATGAGCATGACAATGAATACCAGGCATACCGCGGCTATACCAACGATGAGGATATCGTACTTGGTACCGTCTCGAATGTCTTGGTAGGTCGCAGCCGTGCCACCGATATAGATTTTAGCGCCTTGCAATGGTGTCGCCTTGATGGCATCTTTGGTCGCGGCCCTTATCGCTTCGATGCGATCGATACCTTCAGTACTTGCTGGATCGCTCTCGTGGGAAATTACGAAGCGCACCGCCTTACCATTCGGCGACAAAAACAACTTCATGCCTTGCTGGAATTCTGCATTATCGAAGGCTTCCGGAGGAAGATAGAATGAATCGCCGCTTTTTGCGGTGTCGAAGGCCTGCCCCATCGCAGTCGCATGGTCTTGCATATCGGCCATTTGATCTTGTACGCCACTTATTGTTGATCGCATGGTCAACATCATGGTCCGCATGGTCTTCATGGTCGTGATCATTGGCGGCAGCAGTGCGAGAAATTGCGGTGTGAGCGCCTCCATCTTATTCATGTCGTCGGTAAGGGCCCGCAATTGGTCAGTCAGCGTGTCGACGCCGTCTAGGGTGTCAAACAGTGATCGCGTCGCCGAGCACAACGGAATGTCGAAGCAATGGTGCTCCCAGTAGAAATAGCTACGCAACGGCCTGACGAAATCGTCGATGTCCGCAAGGTGATCTCGCAGTTCGCTGGTAGTAGCTTTGATCTCGCGCGTCGTGGCTGCCATCTCATGGGTAACGTCGTTGAGCTGCTGCACCAAGTCGAGCATCTGTTCCATGGAATTGATCGCAACCAGCATTTCGTCGCTCATGGTCAACATATCGGCCATGCGTTCGCGCATGTAGGGCAGGCTCATCGTCTGGGTGGCACCCATCATGCTGATCTGAAAGGGAATCGACGCATGCTCAAGGGGCACCCCCTGCGGCCGGGTGATCGCTTGCACCCGCTCGACCCCGGACACGTGCAGGACCTCCTTGGCGATCTTGTCGATGACGAGCATCCCGGCCGGATTTCGCATGTCTTGATCGCTCTCGACCAGCAGCATCTCGGGGTTCATCCGGGCTGGGCCAAAGTGCCGGTCGGCGGCCGCATACCCGCGGTTGACAGGCGTGCCAGCGCGCAGGTAGTAGCGATCGTTATAGCCGGGCCGGTAGCCCGGTAGTGCGAGCAATCCCACCAGGGCAAGCGCGACCGACGTGGCCAGAATTGGCCCGGGCCAGCGCACGACTGCGGTACCCACACGACGCCAGCCCCTGGTCTTCAGTCTTCGCTTGGGGTCGAGCAAGCCGAAGCGGCCGGCGATGGCAATGATGGCGGGCGCCAGGGTCAGCGCGGCCGCGACCGAAACCAGCATGCCTATTGCCAACGGAGGCCCCATGGTGTGAAACAGCGTCAGCCGGGCGAAACTCAGACAATATGTTGCGCCGGCGATGGTCAGTCCCGATCCGAGAATGACGTTAGCGGTGCCCCTGTACATCGTGTAGAAAGAGGCTTCGCGATTCTGGCCGATATGGCGGGCTTCTTGATAGCGGCCGACCAGGAAGATCGCGTAGTCTGTACCGGTAGCAATGGCAAGTGCCGTGAGGATATTGACCACAAAAGTCGAAAGGCCGACCATTCCGTGGTATCCAAGAAAGGCAATGGTGCCACGCGTCGCGCCGAGTCCAATAAACACCATGGGAAGAATCAGCAGCGTGGTGGCGATCGAGCGATAGACGAGCAGCAGCAACACGGTGATTACCGCGAACGTTAATCCGGTGATCAGCTTCATGCTTCGGTCACCGGCGGCGATTTGGTCGGCAAACAAGGCCGCCGGTCCGGTGACATAGGTTCTGATGCCTTCCGGCGGTGTACTATTCGCCACAATTTTCCGGACGGCTTCAACGGATTCGTTTGCGAGTGCTTCACCCATGTTGCCGGCGAGGTAAAGTTGAACGTACGCCGCCTTACCATCTGCGCTGACCGCACCCGCCGCCGTCAGGGGATCACGCCAAAAGTCTTGAATGTGCTGGATATGGCTCTGGTCCAGTACGAGCGTATCGACCAGGTGGTCGTAATACCTATGGGCCTTCTCGCCTAGTGGTTGATCGCTTTCCAGGACGACCATCGCGATGCTATTGGAATCGAATTCGTTGAACACCTTTCCGGCACGTCGCATCGCACGCATCGATTGCGCATCGTCGGGGGCAACTGCCACGGCCCGGGTTTCACCGATCGCCTCCAACGGAGGAACGGCGACGCTGACGAAAACGGTAAATCCCAGCCAACACAGCAAGATGGGAATCGCGGCCAGGCGAATCGTCCGCGGGATGATTGGGTGCGGGCCTGACGGCGTATCACTCATGTGGACTTCGCCCGGCACCATGTAGGGTCCGGGACCCCCTCGCGGTTCCTTGTGACATCAGCACTGTGGCATCAGCACCTGCTTCGCACGCGGTGGTTGGCGCGGAGGCGCGCTCGCATCACAGGAGAAGACCAACCTGCCGGCACCCGATCGCCACCGGTGTTCAACGTACCTGACAACAGCCGCCGCACCGCTCATATGGAGATTGAATCGTACCGGTCTCCTTAGCGGCTCCGTCCCGTGAATGCCCATATCACGCACGGCCATGTTCTGGCTGTCGACCTTCGCCCCATGCCCGGAAGTTGGTAAACCCAGGGTTTGATCAGTAATTCCGGGGGACGGTTGCGGGAAGGCGGCCAGGATGTGCGTGAGCCGCGGCGGAATGCTCGAGCGTGCAAAGTTTCCGCGGCGCTTGTTTTGTCGTAATGAATACATCTTGTTTTCCAAGGTCAGCAGCCTCCATGCAACCCGGTGCGATTCCGCTATCGATGCGAAACCGGGTTTGCGACGGTTGATCAGAGCCCATCTCGACACTATTCACCGTGTGACACCGTGTTTGAATCGTCGCAGTGGCCTACCCGCAGCGCGGGGTATCAAGTACATTGAAATGGCCCAAGCTGATGAGCGGCCCGTCGTGGGAGGATGATGCGATGCGAGCCGGTGCGGATGCCCCCGACTCTGGACGGGTGAAAGAAAGCGCACCATGGTCTTATGACGAAGCTTTCTGTCGCAACCTTGGATTGATTAGCCCAACCGAACAACAACGGCTTCGGAATAGTCGCGTTGCAATCGCTGGGATGGGTGGGGTTGGGGGAATTGACATGGTCGCCCTCGCAAGGATGGGAATAGGAAAGTTCACCATTGCAGACCCGGACGTCTTCGAAATACGCAACTCGAATCGGCAGTACGGCGCTATGCGCTCGACCAACGGCCAGGCCAAGGCAGAGGTCATGCGCAATATCGTTCATGATATTAACCCTGAAGCAGAAATCCGTGCTTTCTGCGAACCTATTGGGAAAGAGAATGCAGCTACCTTTCTAGAGGGAGCAGATGTTTTGGTGGACGGCATCGACGCGTTCGAAATCGATTTGCGTCGCCTGCTCTATCGTGAAGCACAGCAGCGGGGAATCTACGCGCTAGGCGCTGGCCCGCTCGGGTTCAGTACGGCCTGGGTCGTTTTCGATCCTAAGGGTATGACGTTCGATCGGTATTTCGATCTGTCTGATGCGATGAACACGGTGGATAAGTTCGTCGCATTTATAGCTGGAATAGCACCATCCGCGACGCATCGGCGCTCCATAGATCTGTCCTACGTCGACATCGAAAATCGCACGGGTCCATCGGTTGGCCTCGCCTGTCATCTGGCTTCCGGTGTGGTGGCGGCCGAGGTGTTGAAGATTCTGCTCGGACATGGGCGCGTTTACGCTGCTCCCTACTTTCATCAGTTCGATGCTTACCGCAGCATCTATGTTCGGAAGCGTTTACGGTGCGGAAATCGCCACCCTCTACAGAGAGTCAAGCGGCGATTGCTGGCCCGCTACATAAATCGACGATCGGCGGGGGTAATACCGGGACTGCGGTATCACAGGACGGAACCGAGCTACTAGTTGGGAGCTGCACCTAGAATGGTGTACTCAGATACTGCCAGCGCACCGCTGTTTGAGCGAACATGGGATAGACATATCGCTTCCGCACTGTTCGTCGGCGCGACCACTCTGCCACGGCAATGCGTGCCGGCCGCTGGGGCCCGGGTATGACGGGTCTGGATCCTGCTGAATTCCTGTCGCTCGTCGAGGCGGCGGCGCTGGCGCCATCCGCGGACAACCGGCGCGAAGTCCAGCTCGAACATGCCGGTAGGCGGGTGCGGTTGTGGGGCGATCAGACTTGGAGGTCCGCCCCCGAGCACCGCCGCATCATGAGTTTGGTCGCGATCGGTGCGGCTGTCGAAAACGTGAAGCTGCGCGCTGGACGCCTTGGTTTTGAAACGAAGGTGTGCTGGTTTCCGGATAGCGGGAATCCGGGGCTGGTGGCGGAGATCGACGTGGATCGCCTGCCACAAACCAGGGTGGATCCAATCGAGGTCGCGATCGAGCGAAGGCGCACCAACCGGCGTGTTCGCTTTCGTGGACCGCCACTTTCGCAGGGCGAATTGGGTGCACTCTCGGCGGAGGCCACCGGCATTGACGGGATCCAACTGCATTGGTTTGACTCGCCAGAGACCAGGAAACAGATCCTTCGGTTGGTCAGATTGGCCGAAACTGAGCGCTTTCGATCTCGTGAACTACACGAAGAACTCTTTTCGGCCGTCCGCTTCGACATTGGCTGGACCGCGAGCAGCGACGATGGGTTGCCGCCCGGGTCTCTTGAGGTTGAAGCGTGGATGCGCCCGATGTTTCGTGGGCTTCGGCATTGGCGGGTGCTGCGCCTCCTGCGGACCGTGGGCATGCACCACGCGCTCGGGTTGCGCGCGGCCTACCTGCCGTGCCGATTGGCACCCCATGTGGGCGCGCTGACGACGTCTCTCGACCTCGCGTCGGGTGCGCTGACTGCCGGCGCGGTTTTCGAGCGCATCTGGTTGCGGACGACACTATTGGGCGCGGAACTGCAGCCCTTTGCGGCTTCCGCGGTGCTTTCCCTGCCGGCCTGCGAATGGGTTGCACCGCATGTTCGAGCGGCACTGGTGGGGGGCTGGAACCTGTTAGCGCCCGGCCACTGGCCAATGATGGTCTTCCGGATTGGCCATGCGCGGGCGCCGTCAGTTCGCACAATGCGTCAATCGGTTGAAGCTTATTGCTATGCCCCTGCCGAGCGGTCTGGTTCGGATAGTGAATCCCGCTTCGCGTAAAAGCTCCAAGCTGTTTGTTGCCGGAGTTGCGCACGCCCGACCGCCCATTACCGCTTCCAGAACTCAGATGTCTTGGATTCCTTCGCTAAGGACCTGCCGAGTCAACGGCATGAAATAGTCATCAAGGCCGTCGGTCATATAGCATAGGGTGGCGAATCGCCTTCTCGCGGTCGGGCCGTCATCCGCTGTCACGACCCCGCGGGAAATATTCTCGAGAAAATTCGATGGCTCGACTATTGAGGGAACCAGCAAGAGATCATTCGATGTCCTAGGGTCATTATTTCTGTGCGCATAGAACGGTTCGCCCACTTGAGGCATCGCAAATCGACCAAAATTCATCACCATCTTGGCGTATGCTGGCATGGCAAATGTGATTATCAATTTTTCGCCGGTTCGGTGGTACAAGCGCAAAACCTCCCGGATGAGCGAATACGACACCGTGGGAGGGGCATCGGCCGTAACCGATAATGCCGCAATCTCCTTGACCCCGCCGTGACCCAGGTCTTCGATCGCGTCATAAAGCTTGCGTTGATGCGCCAGGCCCATCGACGGTTTGGCGGCCTTAAATGCACTGAGGTCGTCAATTGACCCCACAGCGGAAATGCCGACTATTCGCAGGCCTCCTTCGCCTTGGCTGCCGGAGAGGGGCTCCGCGGGAACCGCATGCAGGTATATGACCTCGGTTTCTCGGGTGCTACCGCGTGCCTTGTCGAGGATGAACTCGGCGTTGGAATTGTCCAGCCGGCCCAATTCATCGAGCGCAGATTCGTACACATGGCCGGCGGCGACATACGCTTCACCGTGGATCTGCTCCACACGGACCGCCCTGTCGGGATCCTGCTCACGGGTAAAGGAACTTACGTGGCACTCGGTGCCGAAAGCTTTAGCCTCAGTGATGTGGCGGGACGCGGGAGATAACCGCGGTTCGAGCCGTTCAACAGTGGTGGTTCCCACACCAGTTGTTTGCCTTTGCGAAGTAAAGCGATTCGATTTGCTCGAAGAGAGGGCTGGCTGCTCGTGAGGGACATCCATGGCCGATACCTCAGCGATCTCAACGGTCAAGCGACTGCATGTTTGGCGCAAGGTATCGCTAAGCATAGGTTCGTGACAGATTTGACAGCAAGAGCTTTCCAAAGATTGCTGTCCACATAGTGATTCGCATATCTACACCTCTTCGCAGGTGCTGTCAAGAGCCAATTCGAATCAGTAATCTCGCTCGTGCTTGGAGAAGTTTTCCAAGCCTGCGTTGGACAAACCGCGTCGCAAAGCGGTCGTATCCGCAACCCACGTTTGTATCGCCCCGGTTTCGGCTGCCGAAGCCCAAGCAGCTCAACCTCCGGCCCGAGGTGAATTCGGCGAGGACGGAACCCGGTGCGGGGGCTAGCAGCCGATGATGCGCGTCGGTGGGCGGCGCCGAAGAAGGCATTGTCGGCGGCCGGGTATTGCCTCAGATCGAGAAGTCCTCGCCGTGCCATATCCCGGCTTCGGGTGGCCGGATGACTCCTGCTGCTTGCGGGCCGCCGCCGAGGGCCTCCAGCCTGGCCACCCTGGTGAGCAGCGAATCGAGGCTGGCTCCCACGAGATCGGGCAGCCTCCAATCAAACGGGCCGCCGGGACTGGGCTGGCTTTGGCCGATGACCTGCCCGGGCACCCCGACCACCACCGCGCTCGGCGGGACGGGCTTGACCACGACGGCATTGGCGCCGATCCGGCTGTCCTCGCCGATCTTGATCGGACCGAGGACCTTGGCCCCGGCGCCGATGATCACGCGGTCACCGACGGTGGGATGGCGTTTCCCGCCAACCATGCCACTGCCGCCGAGAGTGACGCCGTGATAGATCGTGACGTCGTCGCCGACCTCCGCGGTTTCTCCGATCACCACGCCGGTCGCGTGGTCGATGAACACGCGAGCACCGATGACGGCACCGGGGTGGATATCTACACCGGTCAGGATGCGAGTGAATTCGGCGGCTGCCCGCGCGAGCAGCCTGGCGCCACGCTGCCACAGCCAGTGGGCGAGGCGGTGGCCCCACACGGCGTGCACGCCCGGGTAGCAGAAGATGACTTCCAGCGCGGTAGGGGCCGCCGGATCCCGCTCCCGGGCTGCTCGGATGTCGCCCCGCATGGCCGTCAGCATGGCTTAGTCAGCCACGTCGGCGAACAACGGTGTGCTCAGATATCGTTCGCCGAAGTCGGGGAGCACTACGACGATTAGTTTCCCGGCGTTCTCTGGCCGGCGGGCCACCTGAAGAGCGGCCACTGTGGCGGCGCCCGAGGAGATGCCGACCAGCAAGCCCTCTTCCCGGGCCAGCCGGCGCGCCACGTTGAGCGCGTCTTCGTTACCGACGGTAATGATCTCGTCGACTAGGTCCTGGTCGAGTACCGGCGGGACGAACCCGGCGCCGATGCCCTGGATCGGGTGCGGTCCCTTCTGGCCACCAGAAAGGACCGGCGACGCGGCCGGCTCTACGGCCACGAACCGGGCCGACGGCTTGCGTTCCTTGATGACCTGCGCGACGCCGGTGATGGTGCCACCGGTGCCGACTCCCGCGACGACGATGTCGACCTTGCCGTCGGTGTCACGCCAGACCTCCTCGGCGGTCGTGACGCGATGGATGGCCGGGTTCGCCGGGTTCTCGAACTGCTGGGGCACGAAGTAGCGTTGATCGGTCTTGGCCAGCTCCTCAGCCTTGGCGATGGCACCTGACATGCCGTCCGCACCCGGAGTGAGGATGAGTTCAGCACCGTATGCGCGCAGCAACATCCGGCGCTCCAGACTCATCGTCTCGGGCATGGTCAGCACGCACCGGTAGCCGCGTGCCGCGCAAACCATGGCCAGGGCGATGCCGGTGTTACCGCTCGTGGGTTCGAGAATGATCGTGTCCGGCTTGATCAAACCTGCCTGCTCGGCCGCTTGGAGCATGGCAACCCCGATACGGTCTTTTACGCTGTTGGCCGGGTTGAAGAATTCCAGCTTGGCGACGATGTCGGCAACGGCGCCGTCGGTGACTCGGCGCAGTCGGACCAGCGGTGTGCGCCCGATGAGTTGGGTGATGTCCTCGGCGATGCTCATCTGCTACGCCCAACAGTGTCGGTCCAGGCCCAGTTGGCCTCCCAGCTGACGTCGAAGTCGATGGCTGCATCCGTGGGCACGGTCATGGCTGTTGATCTTTCTGAACGACTCGTGAGTGCGCGGCGGCTGTACGCCGCGGGCGAACACCGATTTCCACCCGTTTGCGGGCAAGAGCGCGAGGATTGCTGTGGACGCCAGGAATCAACAACAACAACAGCCCACGGCGAGGCGGCGCGGGAGGATAAAGCGCAGCTGTATGGCCTGTTGCATGGGCCCACTATAGGCCATGGGCCAGCGGGATCGGTTCGCCTAGCTGGCTTACACCCGCGGTGAACCTTTTGCCCCAGTTTTGCGGTCGGTTCCGCAGCCGTCGACCATTCGGCTCGAATCGACCGAAGCGGCTGACGCCGTCGCTGGCGCAGCCTAGTGTCTGGTCACAGATCGCCACCGAAATCCATGTAGATCGGGGCCCGCATGAACCGCACGCAGCTCCTCACGCTCATCGCCACTGGCCTGGGCCTGTTCATGATCTTTCTCGACGCACTGATCGTGAACGTGGCGCTGCCCGACATCCAGCGCAGTTTCGCGGTGGGGGAGGACGGCCTGCAGTGGGTGGTGGCGTCCTACAGCCTCGGAATGGCGGTCTTCATCATGTCGGCGGCGACGCTTGCCGACCTCTACGGTCGGCGCCGCTGGTACTTGATAGGTGTTTCGTTGTTCACGCTGGGATCTATCGCCTGCGGGTTGGCGCCCTCAATCGCGGTGCTCACCACCGCGCGGGGCGCGCAGGGCCTAGGTGCGGCGGCCGTCAGCGTAACCTCGCTCGCCCTGGTCAGCGCGGCCTTTCCGGAGGCGAAGGAGAAGGCGCGCGCCATCGGGATCTGGACCGCCATCGCGAGCATCGGTACGACGACGGGCCCGACACTGGGCGGTCTGCTGGTGGACCAGTGGGGGTGGCGCAGCATCTTCTATGTCAACCTGCCCATGGGCGCACTCGTCCTCTTCCTGACTTTGTGCTACGTCGAGGAGTCGTGTAACGAGCGGGCACGCCGCTTCGATCTGTCCGGGCAGCTGCTGTTCATCGTTGCCGTGGGTGCCCTGGTGTATGCGGTCATCGAAGGCCCCCAGATCGGCTGGACGTCTGTCCAGACCATCGTGATGCTCTGGACAGCCGCCGTCGGCTGCGCCCTGTTCGTCTGGCTTGAGCGCAGATCATCGAATCCGATGATGGATCTGACCCTGTTCCGCGACACCTCATACGCCCTGGCCATCGCGACCATCTGCACGGTGTTCTTCGCCGTCTATGGGATGCTGCTGCTCACCACCCAGTTCCTGCAGAACGTGCGCGGCTATACCCCGAGCGTGACCGGCCTGATGATCCTTCCGTTCAGTGCGGCCGTGGCCATCGTGTCGCCACTTGTTGGGCACCTGGTTGGCCGGATCGGAGCACGCGTTCCCATCCTGGCGGGGCTGTGCATGTTGATGCTGGGTCTGCTCATGCTCATCTTCAGCGAGCACCGGAGCTCGGCCCTGGTCCTGGTCGGGCTGGGCTTGTGCGGGAGCGGCGTCGCGTTGTGCCTGACGCCGATCACGACCGTCGCCATGACCGCGGTCCCCGCCGAGCGTGCGGGCATGGCGTCCGGCATCATGAGTGCTCAGCGGGCGATCGGCTCGACGATCGGGTTCGCGGTTTTGGGCTCCGTCCTTGCCGCCTGGCTTTCGGCCACACTCGAGCCCCATCTGGAGCGCGCGGTGCCCGACCCGGTCCAGCGCCACGTCCTTGCCGAGATCATTATCGACAGTGCCAATCCGCGAGCGCATGTGGGCGGAATCGTCCCCCGGCGGCACATTGAGCATCGCGACCCCGTCGCGATTGCGGAGGAGGATTTCATCGAAGGCATTCGGGTGGCGTTGCTCGTCGCCACTGCAACACTGGCTGTCGTGTTTCTCGCCGGCTGGCGATGGTTTCCGCGTGACGTGCACACCGCGGGCAGCGACGCTAAGCGAGAGGCTGCCTACAGCGATGACCGTCGAGTGCGCGGTTAGTCATATGCCGGGAGCCACATGGTGTCGACTATGGCCTGCCTGACGTCGTCGTGCGTCCTGGAAGCCACCCCGTCTTGGACGGCGGCCCGATAGACAGCTTCGGCGACCGTTGTCGAGATGGCCCGCAGATTTTGGACATCCGGCAACAGCGAGTCTCCGGGATTTGTCGGATTGGCCTGGTGAGCAATGGCCTTCGCTGCTGCATGCAGCATGCGCCTGGTTATCAACCGGGCACCAGCGACAATGACGCCCAGTCCGATGCCGGGAAACGCCAACACGTTGTTGGCCTGACCGATGACGTAGGTGGTTTCGTCGAATTCCACTGGGGCGACTGGGCTGCCGGTGGCAAGCAGCGCCCTGCCATTCGACCACGCCAGCACGTCGGCGGGGATGGCTTCCATGCGCGACGTCGGGTTGGACAGCGGAAAGATCATCGGGTGTTTGCAGGACGCCGTCATCGCCTCGACCACCTCTTTGGTGAACGCTCCGTAGACCGTTGAGCAGCCGAGCAGGATAGTGGGCGATGCGATCTTGATCGCGTCGCTCAGCCCGACCCGATCCCCGACGGCCACACCGAGCTGGTGGCGGTTTTTCGCGTACGGCACTTGGAAGTCGCGCAGGTCATCCATGTCGTCGAACAACAGGCCCGGCCTGTCGATCGGCCAGATCTGGGACACCGCCTGCTCGAGCGTGGCACCGTCTGCCACCATCGCGTCCCGGATCTGATCGGCGATCCCCATCCCTGCGGTGCCTGCGCCGAAGACGACTATTGTCTGATCGCGCAGCGGGATACCGGTAACCTTCAGACCGCTGTATACGGCGGCCAAGACCACCGCGCCGGTTCCTTGCATGTCATCGTTGAACACGCAGTAATCCGTGCCGTATGTGTCTAGGATCTTCCGCGCGTTCGCCGGCCCGAAGTCCTCGAAATGCAGAATGGCACGCGGAAATAACCGTTGAGCCGTTTCGATATAGCGACTGACGAACTCGTCGTATTCCCGACCGCGCCGCCGGGCGTGGCGATTGCCCAGATAGAACGGATCGGCCAGCAGCTGCTCATTGTCGGTGCCGACATCCAGAGACACCGCGAGGCAGCGGCGCGGATCGACGCCGCCGCCGGCGGTGTAGAGGGCCAATTTGCCCACAGCGATCTGGATGCCACCCACACCCCAGTCACCGATACCCAGGATCGCCTCGGCATCGGTGCACACGATCAGGTCGACGTCCTCGGGCCCCAGCCCCAACGTGTTGAAGGCTTCCTCGATTTCGTCGGGTTCGTCGATGCTCAGAAACAGTCCGCGTTGCCCGCGGTATTCGTCGGAGAAGCGTTGGATTGCCTCGCCAACGGTGGGCGTGTACACCACCGGCATCAGTTCGGGCAAATGGTCGGCCAGCACCTTGAAGTACAGCACCTCGTGGCGGTAGTGCAGCTGTTCGAGAAGCAGGTTGCGGCCCAGATCGGTGGCCAAGCTCTGCAACTGATGCCATACGCGTTCGGCCTGTTGGTCGAGCGTGAGCACGGCCGACGGAAGCCGGCCGGTCAGCCCCAGCCGCCGCCGCTGCGCGTGGGTGAAGCCGACTCCACGGTTGAGACTTGGTGCGGACAACGCGGCCGGGATCCGTGGCACGCGGGCGTCGCTCATCACAACCTCCGTTCGTGACCGTGCTGGGTTTAATGGACGTCGCGATGGTAACGCTGGTTGGCGAGCGCCGACCGGACTTGGGCTTTGGCCAGGTCCAGGTCCAGTTGCCGGCGTTCGGCCACGATTTCGCAGAGCGCACGATCGACGCCCTTGGCCATCGGGTCGGCGTTTGCCGCGAACGTACAGCGCTGCCCTGGCCGCAGAAGAGTGCCAGATCCAGTGCGGCGAGGAATCCTTCGGCATGCATCGCCTCGATCTCGTCCGGCTCCAGCAGGAAGCCGGTAGGGGGATCCCGGTTCCCGACTCAACCATGATCCTCGGCATGTCGGAAGCGCTGGGTGGCCGAATGTTGCTAGATGTCCTTTCATAGATGGCGACCCGATTGTCGGGGGCGCTCGGCGAGGCAGGTCGAGCACACCCCGAACTACGGCACACCGCGAAAGTTGTAACCGGTGACCGTCAGGTACACCTCCCCGGGGCGGCCCTTAAAGATGAATGAGATTGAATGCAGGCGCGGCCGAACTGGTTTGAGCACCGACAGCCGTTCGTCGACGGACGCGATGACCGGCAATCGGGAGCAGGTGGATCGACTGGCGCCCATGACCAATCGATCAACGCACCGCTGACCCGCTAGACCTGGTCCCAGGTAACCCATTTCGTCGCCCATCGTGTTGGGCTGGCCGATGAGCGAGCCTGGTCGGCTGCCGATCCAGCGTGCCGCCATAGGGATGTCGTCGGCCGCGATGCCGATGGCTTCGCCGACCGCAGCGGGTGTCAACCGACCGATTTGGGGCAAGAATACCGGCGGCACCCGCGCTTTAGGATCGACACCTGAGGCGTTGATGAAACGTAGGGGAAATTCCCAGTTTTCGCTAAGCTCGTGACGTGCGTCGTCAGCGTAGCGCCGTCCCGATTCTGGCACTGTTGGCACTGTTGGCACTGTTGGCACTGATTGTGGGGCTGGGCGCCTCCGGTTGCGCCTGGAAGCCGCCGACAACACGACCGTCACCACCGAACACCTGCAAGGATTCCGACGGGCCGACCGCTGACACGGTACGGCAGGCCATCGCTGCGGTCCCGATCGTGGTACCGGGCTCCAAATGGGTCGAAATCACCCGAGGACATACCCGCAACTGCCGCTTGCATTGGGTGCAAATCATCCCGACAATTGCCTCCCAGTCGACTCCCCAACAGCTGTTGTTCTTCGACCGCAACATCCCGCTGGGCTCGCCGACTCGGAATCCGAAGCCCTACATCACCGTATTGCCTGCAGGCGATGACACCGTGACGGTTCAGTACCAATGGCAGATCGGCAGCGACCAGGAGTGCTGTCCCACCGGCATCGGCACGGTGCGATTCCACATCGGATCAGATGGCAAGCTCGAGGCGCTCGGCTCGATCCCCCATCAGTAGTACTCGAGCACAATAGCTTTCGCTGTTTTCTTGCTGCGAGGACAACAGCGCAGCTTTACATGTAGGGTTTAGGTCTTCTCGGCTCAAGGGCGAGCCCAATTGTGTATTGCCTTCAGCACTTTTACAGGAGTTCTACAGGAGTTTCAGGCTGCCAGGAAACAACTTCGTACACGCAAGGCTGGCACCCTGGTAGGCCGGCCCGCATTCGCACCAGGGTGGGAACAAGGAGGGTGATGGAACAGCACACGCTGCTGCAACGCGAGGAGTCGCCGCGCAGTCCCGCGGCCCCTTCGCTCAGGCGCCTGGGTGGCTCACGTCACATCACGCATTGGGATCCCGAGGATCTAGGAGCGTGGGAGGCAGGCAACAAGGGCATTGCCCGACGCAATCTGCTTTGGTCGGTCGTGACGGTTCACCTGGGTTACTCGGTGTGGACGCTCTGGCCGGTGCTGGAGTTGCTGATGCCCCAGGACGTCTACGGCTTTTCAACCAGTGACAAGTTTCTGCTCGGCACCATCGCGACGCTGTTTGGCGCGTTCCTGCGGATGCCCTACGCGTTGGCCAGCGCGATCTTTGGCGGTCGCAACTGGGCGACTTTTTCGGCAATCGTGTTGCTAATTCCGGCCATTGGCACAACGGTGTTGTTGACCCATCCGGGGCTACCGCTGTGGCCGTATCTGGTGTGTGCGGCCCTGACCGGCTTAGGCGGCGGCAACTTCGCGTCGTCAATGAGCAACGCCAATGCTTTCTATCCACATCGGCTCAAGGGTTCGGCGCTCGGAATTGCCGGTGGGGTAGGCAATCTCGGGGTGCCGGCGATCCAGCTAGTTGGGTTGTTGGCAATCGCCACTGTCGGTGAGCGGAAGCCTTACCTGGTCTGCGCACTGTATGTGGTTCTGGTGGCAATCGCGGTAATCGGAGTGTCGCTGTTCATGAACAATGTCGAACAGCACCGGGTGCAGGTGAACCGGCTTCGGCCGATCGTTTCCGCGGTTCTGTCGACCCGCGACACGTGGTTGCTCTCGCTGCTCTACCTCGGCACTTTCGGCTCATTCATCGGCTTCTCCTTCGTGTTTGGCCAGGTGTTGCAGACCAACTTCCTGGCGTGCGGACAAAGCCCGGCGCGCGCGACGCTGCATGCCGTCGAGTTGGCGTTTGTCGGGCCGTTGCTGGCGGCGGTGGCCCGGATTTACGGTGGCCGGCTGGCCGATCGAGTCGGTGGAAGCCGCTTGACCCTTATAGTCTTTGTGGCGATGACGCTCGCCGCTGGGCTGCTGATCAGTGCCAGCACCCTCGAAGGCCGACATGTCGGCCAGCATCGGGGCGCTACCATGGTCGGCTACTTCGTCTGCTTCGTCGCGTTGTTCGTCCTATCCGGGTTGGGCAACGGGTCTGTGTACAAGATGATTCCGACGATTTTTGAGGCGTGCAGCCGCTCCCTGGATCTCAGTGAAGCCGAACGCCGCGACTGGTCACGCATCATCTCAGGAGTAGTCATCGGGTTTGTGGCCGCCTTCGGCGCGCTCGGCGGGGTCGGAATCAATATGGCGCTGCGTGAGTCCTACCTCAGCACCGGCAGTGGGACCGATGCGTTCTGGATCTTCATGATGTGCTACGCCGCTGCCGCCGTTCTGACTTGGAAAGTGTACGACCGCCGAACGGTCACCGACATGGGGATGTTGCAGGCGGCCTTGGTGCGGCAGCCGGCATCGACGCCAGCCGAACTTATCGGTCCCAGAACTCAATCGGACCGATTCTCCGGGTGCAGCATCTCGGCGTAACGTAGCGGCTCCGGGATGAAGCTCGACCGCCCGGCTAGGAGATCAGCACCGTGACAGCGGCATTGCCAGCCGTCGTCAGGTGGCCAATGCCTTGAGCAAAATGGCCACCGGCGGTCTGTAAGACAGCTATCCCAGGGGCACCGAGCTGAGCGGCCAGCATCGTGTGGTTAACACCCTGGGCAAACTGGGCACCGGCGGTCTGCAGTGCAGCGATCCCGGCAACAACGTTCGGCACAACCAACGACAGGTGTTGGACGCCTTGCACAAGCTGAACTACTGCGATCGCGAGCGAGCCAACTCCACCCAACGCGGTGGGCACAGCCAGTAAAAAGGCAGGACTGAACAGTTGCACACCGGCACTGCCCAGCAGACCAAGTCCGGTCGCGGCGGTCCCTGAAGCCAGCGCAAGGTTGCCAACGCCTTGACTGAACTCAACACCAGCAAGTGTGAGCAGACCCAGTCCGGTAGCAGCGCTCGTTCCGGCGGTCAAGAACGTACCGCCCGCCTGAACAACGCCGACCACGGCAGGTTGCAGCAAAGCAACACCGGTCAGCGCGCTCTGCCCAGCCACGATGAACTCGCCGCCGCTCTTGGCCAGCCAGGGCGCGGCGCTCTGCAGCGCGGTGGCAAGTTTGGCGGCGGAACCCTGTCCGGCGGTCACGACGCCGTTGACAACCTGAGCCAGTCCGGCGCCGGCGCTTGGCAACGGGGCAACCGCAGCCGCAGCCTGTTGTTCGACCGTCGCGACGGCACGACCGGCCTGTGCGGCAAGCCCAGCGGTCACGGTGCTGTGGCCACCGCCTAGCGTTGGGGCCGAGTTCTGCACGCTCTCAGCCGCGCTCGGGTGCCCCAACAGCGATCGGGCCGGTGCGTTCACTGCATTCAGCACGTTGCTTTGGGCGTTGGCGAATTCGGTGTTGCGGTATGCAGTCGCGCCAGTTTTCAACAGGTTGACGAACTCGTCATGAAACGCGGAGGCCTGGGCGCTGAGAACCTGGCACTGTCGACCGTAGGCGCCGAATATCGACGCAATCGCGGTCGACACCTCGTCCTCGGCAGCGGAAACCACCGCTGTTGTGGGTCCCGCTGCGGCCGCGTAAGACGCGCTCAGCGCTGAGCGAATGCCCGCCAAATCTTGAGCCGCGGACTCGACCTGCTCTGGAATCACGCTCAGGAACTGCATACTGGTTCCTCTCGACTCACTACGGTTGTTATCCAACGACGATCGAGGCACATTGATAGTAGTGAAATGCCGGTCTTTTCGGGCCAAGTTGGCGTTCGCCGTCAATCAGCCGGCTCGCATTGGCCTTTCGGAGTAGTCGGGATGGTCCGGACAACTCCAGCAGCAGGAGCCGCCAAGCGATTCCCTTTGCGTTTTCGGGCGCATCGATCCGACCCACACCGCCAACGGCGCGGCGTTCGACATCTCGATGCCTATTGCCGCGTCGCCCGGCCCGGCGTGGTGGCGGCATGGTCGAGCAGCCGGCGCAACACGTCTACCGCATCCGCCAACACCCGGCGGTCCGCCGGTGGGAGCAGGGCCAGCTGAGGCTCGATCGCAGCCGCGCGGTCTGCCCGCACCGCGGTCAACGTGCGGATGCCTTCCGGCGTGATGCGGATGCGGACCGCCCGGGCGTCTCCCGGGTCGGCGGTTCGGGTAACCAGTCCAGCGTCCTCGAGTCGTCGTACCTGCGTGGTCATCGTTGGTTGCGAGCAGTGATCGACGGCGGCCAAGTCGCCGATCCGGGCTTCCCCCTGGGCTTCGATGGTGGCCAGCAGTCTGGCTTGAGCCGCGGGCAGTGGCATCTGGATGCGCTGCGTGGCTAGGCGGTTGAGCCGCGCGACCACTGCCAACAGATCCGCTCCCAGGCCCGGTAGTGGCCCGCCGACCTCGCTGCGGTTGGCGGCGGCGGGGGAGGGACTCATCCCCCCATCGTTGCATAGCTTTGCTATGCGAGGCTAATCGATGTGCTGCGCCGTGTGCGGGCCTGAGCCTGGCAGAATCGGTGAAGTGACCCCGCTCGGCCCTTGCCCCGCGCAACATCGGGGCGGGCCGCTGCGGCCGAGTGAATTGGCGCAGGCGTCGGTGATGGCGGCGCTGTGCGCGGTGACCGCGATCATCTCCGTCGTCGTTCCGTTCGCGGCCGGTCTGGCGCTGTTGGGCACCGTGCCCACCGGCCTGCTGGCCTACCGCTACCGTCTCCGCGTGCTGGCGGCCGCGACGGTTGCGGCCGGGATGATCGCCTTCCTGATCGCGGGGCTGGGCGGTTTCATGGGGGTGGTCCACAGTGCCTACATCGGTGGGCTGACCGGAATCGTCAAACGCAGGGGCCGGGGCACCCCGACGGTGGTCGTCTCGTCGCTGATCGCCGGATTCGTGTTCGGCGCGGCGATGGTCGGGATGTTGGCCGCCATGGTCCGACTGCGGCATCTGATTTTCAAGGTCATGACCGCAAACGTGGACGGTATCGCCGCCACCTTGGCCCGGATGCACATGCAGGGGGCAGCCGCCGACGTCAAGCGGTATTTCGCCGAGGGACTGCAGTACTGGCCGTGGGTGCTGCTGGGCTATTTCAACATTGGGATCATGATCGTGTCGCTGATTGGGTGGTGGGCGTTGTCGCGCCTGCTGGAGCGGATGCGCGGAATCCCCGATGTACACAAACTTGACCCACCGCCAGGAGATGACGTGGACGCTCTGATCGGGCCGGTGCCGGTGCGGTTGGACAAGGTCCGCTTCCGTTACCCCCGCGCCGGCCAAGATGCGCTGCGGGAGGTCAGCCTCGACGTCCGGGCCGGCGAGCACCTAGCGATCATCGGGGCCAACGGATCAGGGAAGACCACCTTGATGCTGATACTGGCCGGCCGGGCACCGACGTCGGGCACCGTGGATCGTCCGGGCACGGTGGGTTTGGGAAAGCTGGGCGGCACCGCTGTCGTCTTGCAGCATCCGGAAAGCCAGGTCCTGGGCACCCGGGTTGCCGACGACGTGGTGTGGGGGCTGCCGCTGGGTACCACCGCTGACGTTGGCCGGTTGCTGAGCGAGGTCGGCTTGGAAGCGCTTGCCGAACGCGACACCGGAAGCCTGTCCGGTGGTGAGCTGCAGCGCCTGGCGCTGGCGGCAGCGCTGGCCCGGGAGCCGGCGATGCTCATCGCCGACGAGGTCACCACCATGGTTGACCAGCAGGGCAGGGACGCTTTGCTGGCCGTGCTGTCGGGTCTGACGCAGCGGCACCGGACCGCCTTGGTGCACATCACGCACTACGACAACGAAGCCGATTCCGCCGACCGCACGCTCAGCCTGAGCGATTCGCCGGATAACACCGATATGGTCCACACCGCCGCGATGCCGGCCCCGGTCATCGGGGTGGATCAGCCCCAGCACGCGCCGGCGCTCGAACTGGTGGGCGTCGGCCACGAATACGCTAGCGGCACCCCGTGGGCAAAGACCGCGTTGCGCGATATCAACTTCGTTGTTGAGCAGGGAGACGGGGTGCTGATCCACGGCGGCAACGGCTCGGGGAAGTCGACGCTGGCGTGGATCATGGCCGGGCTGACGATCCCCACGACCGGAGCCTGCCTACTTGACGGTCGGCCCACCCACGAGCAGGTCGGCGCGGTGGCGTTGTCTTTTCAGGCGGCCCGGCTGCAGCTGATGCGCAGCCGTGTAGACCTGGAAGTTGCTTCCGCAGCAGGTTTTTCGGCTAGCGAGCAGGACCGGGTGGCTGCGGCGCTGACTGTCGTTGGGTTGGACCCCGCGCTGGGCGCGCGACGAATCGACCAGCTCAGCGGGGGCCAGATGCGTCGGGTGGTGCTGGCCGGGCTGCTTGCGCGTGCACCCCGGGCGTTGATCCTCGATGAGCCGTTGGCGGGGTTGGACGCGGCCAGCCAGCGCGGCCTGCTGCGGCTGCTGGAAGACTTGCGTCGGGCGCGCGGCCTGACGGTGGTCGTAGTTTCGCACGACTTCGCGGGGATGGAGGAGCTTTGCCCGCGTACCCTGCATCTGCGCGACGGTGTGCTGGAATCGGCGGCGGCGTCGGAGGCGGGGGGAATGTCATGACCACAACTTCGACCCCGGCACGCAACGGGACTCGTCGCCCGTCACGTCCGATTGTGCTGTTGATTCCGGTGCCGGGTAGCTCGGTCATCCACGACCTGTGGGCCGGCACCAAATTATTGGTGGTTTTCGGCATTTCGGTGTTGCTGACGTTCTACCCGGGATGGGTGACGATCGGGATGATGGCGGCTTTGGTGCTGGCCGCGGCCCGAATCGCGCACATTCCGCGCGGCGCGCTGCCGTCGGTACCTCGCTGGCTGTGGATCGTCCTCGCGATCGGCTTTCTGACCGCTGCGCTAGCCGGTGGCACTCCAGTGGTCGCCGTGGGCGGACTGCAGCTCGGATTGGGCGGCGCACTGCACTTCCTGCGGATCACCGCGCTGTCGGTTGTGCTCCTGGCGCTGGGGGCGATGGTGTCCTGGACCACCAATGTTGCCGAAATCAGCCCTGCGGTAGCCACTTTGGGTCGGCCGTTTCGGGTGTTGCGGATCCCGGTCGACGAATGGGCGGTGGCGTTGGCGCTCGCGCTGCGCGCCTTCCCGATGTTGATCGACGAATTCCAGGTGCTCTACGCCGCGCGCCGGCTGCGGCCCAAGCGGATGCCGCCAAGCCGCAAGGCTCGGCGCCAGCGGCATGCGCGCGAGCTGATCGACCTGCTTGCCGCTGCCATCACGGTGACCCTGCGCCGTGCCGACGAGATGGGCGACGCGATCACCGCCCGTGGCGGCACCGGCCAGCTGTCAGCGCATCCTGGGCGACCCAAACTTGCCGACTGGGTGACGCTTGCGATCACTGCCATGGCCAGCGGGACAGCGGTGGCGATAGAGAGCCTGATATTGCACTCCTAGCTGGCGGCGCGGGCGGCGCGCGGACCGGCCAGCCGCTATAGCCCCGATGTTGGCCGCCACCGCCGCCGCCCAACGCGATGGTGAGCTTGGGCGATAGCTGGGCGTGGGCGCGCGCCCTAACGGCGTGTCGGTGTACAGACGCGCCGTTTCGCGGGTTGGCGGCGCGAGGACCTGCTCATGCTGCGTCTACGTAGCTCAGCAGGCCTTTTCTAGCATTGGCGCGGAACACTAGGGCGGCATGCGGTCGATGAGGTTTGACAGCACGACGGTGCTTTCGCTGCGTTCGACGTCAGCGCTGGACCGGATGCGCTCGAGGGCGGCCTCCAGATGCCGCATGTCATGAGCGAGCACGTGCAGGATCGCGTCGGACGTGCCAGTCACCGTTGCCGCGCTGACCACCTCGGGGATATTCACCCAGGCGGCACGCAGCTGATCAGGCGCAATCCTGCCGTGGCAGAAGATCTGCACGTAAGCCTCGGTGTTCCAGCCGAGCGCGTTGCGGTCGACCACCGTGGTGAAGCCCTTGATGACGCCGCTCTCGAGCATCCGGTCGACGCGGCGCTTCACCGCCGGAGCGGACAAACTCACCTTGTGACCGATCTCGGCGAAGGTGGCCCGTGCATGCTCGGCCAGCTCGGCGAGGATGCGTTCGTCGGTGTCATCCAGGCGGTCCATCGGCCCTCCTCCGTTCTAAGCACGCAACGAATCACCACAGATTCGAGGTTAACGCAATGTATCAATGGAAAATACGCAACGACCATCGTTTGATTGTGAAATCAGAGCCAAATATCGTTGGTTTATGACGGATTCCTACGTCGCTGCTGCCCGCCTAGGGTCACCTGCACGCCGCACCCCCCGGACGCGGCGGTATGCAATGACCCCGCCGGCCTTCTTTGCCGTCGCATACGCGATCAACCCCTGGATGGACGTCACCGCGCCAGTCGACGTCCAAGTCGCGCAAGCACAGTGGGAGCACCTCCACCAGACCTATCTTCGGCTAGGCCACAGCGTGGATCTGATCGAGCCCATTTCCGGGTTACCGGACATGGTGTACACCGCCAACGGTGGGTTCATCGCGCACGACATCGCCGTGGTCGCCCGGTTCCGGTTCCCCGAACGAGCTGGTGAGTCTAGAGCCTATGCCAGCTGGATGTCCTCGGTCGGATATCGCCCGGTGACCACCCGCCACGTCAACGAGGGACAGGGCGACCTGCTGATGGTTGGCGAAAGGGTGTTGGCGGGCTACGGCTTTCGCACAGACCAGCGCGCACACGCCGAAATCGCCGCGGTGCTTGGTCTGCCGGTGGTCTCCCTCGAGTTGGTCGACCCACGGTTCTATCACCTGGACACCGCGCTGGCCGTGCTCGACGACCACACGATCGCCTACTACCCGCCGGCGTTCAGTACGGCAGCGCAGGAACAGTTGTCGGCGCTGTTCCCCGACGCGATTGTGGTCGGCAGTGCCGACGCGTTCGTGTTCGGACTCAACGCCGTCTCTGACGGTCTGAACGTAGTGCTTCCGGTCGCGGCCATGGGTTTTGCGGCGCAGTTACGCGCAGCCGGCTTCGAGCCGGTCGGTGTCGATCTGTCCGAGCTGCTCAAGGGCGGCGGTTCCGTCAAGTGCTGCACGCTGGAGATACACCCATGACAAATCTCGCGGATGCCACTCAGGCCACTATGGCACTGGTCGAAAGGCATGCAGCGCACAATTATTCGCCGCTGCCTGTGGTGGCGGCCAGCGCTGAGGGTGCGTGGATCGCCGATATCGACGGCCTGCGCTACCTGGACTGGCTGGCTGCGTACTCGGCGGTCAACCTTGGCCATCGCAACCCCGCGAGCACCGCCACGGCTCATGCCCAAATCGACACCGTCACCCCGCTGAATCGGGCCTTGCATGCCGACCGACTCGGGCCGTTGGGCGCCGCGCTTGCCCCGCTGTGCGGCAAAGACGTGGTGTTGCCAATGAACTCTGATGCTGAAGCGGTGGAGAGCGGTCTTAGGGCCCGCAAGTGGGGAGCCGACGTCAACGGCCTCCCCGCGGGCCGGGACGATATCATTTTGGCAAACAACAACTTTCATGGCCACACCAGCAGTGTCGTCAGCTTCTCGTCGGACCCGGCTGCGGGCAGCGGCGTCGAACCTTCTACCCCGGGACTCCGCTCGGTACCGTTTGGCGATGCTGCGGCACCGGCGCAGACAATCGACGACAACACCGTCGCTGACCTGCTCGAGCCGATTCCCGGCCAGGCGGGCATCATCGTCCCGGCCGACGACTACCTGCCGGCTGCGTCGAGCACAACGTGCTGATGATCGCCGACGAAATCCAATCGGGGCTGGCCTGTACGGGTTACCCGTTCGCCTGCGACCACGGGGGTGTGCTGCCAGACATTTACCTGCTCGGCAAGACACTTGGTGGCGGTGCGGTTCCGTTGTCGGCGATGGTCGCGGACCGCGAAATCTTCGGCGTGGTGCATCCCGGCGAACACGGGTCGACGTTCGGCGGCAATCCGTTGGCCGCCGCGATCGGTACCCCCGTGGTTTCCATGGTCGTCTGGGGAGAATGTCAAGCTCGCTCCGCTAAATTGGGTGCGCATCTGCATCAGCGCCTGGCGGACCTGATCGGCGATGGTGCGGTGGCCCTGCGCGGCCTCGGATGGTGGGCTGACGTCGACATCGAACGGGCGCTTGCCATTGGCACAGACATGAGCATGCGGTTGGCCGATCGCGGTGTGCTGTTAAAAGACACCTACGGCGCCGCCCTGCGGTTCGCGCCGCCGTTAGTGATCACCGCGCAGGAGATCGACTGCGCGGTTCGCCGGTTCGCCGACGCGCTATGGGAGGCGGGTTCATAATTGCCGACAACGTCGATGAGCCTTCGAGAACTGATGCTGCGGCGCCGCCCGGTGAGCGGCGCCCCGGTCGCATCCGGGGCATCGGGGAACCTCAAGCGGAGTTTCGGCACCTTCCAGCTGACCATGTTCGGGGTTGGCGCGACGATAGGTACCGGCATCTTTTTCGTGCTTGCCCAGGCAGTTCCAGAGGCCGGCCCGGGCGTGATTGTTTCGTTCATCATCGCCGGCATCGCCGCTGGGCTCGCGGCTATCTGCTACGCGGAACTGGCTTCCGCCGTGCCGATTTCCGGGTCGGCGTACTCCTACGCGTACACGACGCTGGGCGAGGCGGTCGCGATGGTGGTGGCGGCCTGCCTACTGCTGGAATACGGGGTAGCCACCGCAGCGGTCGCGGTCGGCTGGAGTGGCTACGTGAACAAGCTGCTGAGTAATCTGTTCGGATTTCAGATGCCGCACGTATTGTCGGCGGCGCCGTGGGACACCCATCCCGGTTGGGTGAACCTGCCCGCCGTCATCCTGATCGGGCTATGCGCGCTGCTGTTGATTCGAGGGGCCAGCGAGTCGGCGAGGGTCAACGCGATCATGGTGCTGATCAAGCTCGGCGTGCTGGGCATGTTCATGATCATCGCGTTCAGCGCGTACAGCGCCGACCACCTCAAGGATTTCGTCCCATTCGGCGTCGCCGGCATCGGCTCCGCGGCGGGCACGATCTTCTTCTCATACATCGGCCTTGACGCGGTGTCGACCGCCGGCGACGAGGTGAAGGACCCGCAGAAGACCATGCCGCGTGCGCTGATCGCAGCGCTGGTGGTCGTCACCGGTGTCTACGTGCTGGTCGCACTGGCCGCGCTGGGCACCCAACCGTGGCAGGACTTCGCAGAGCAGGAAACCGCCGGGCTGGCCATCATCTTGGACAACGTCACGCATGGCGAATGGGCCAGCACGATTCTGGCCGCCGGTGCGGTGGTCTCGATTTTCACCGTCACGCTGGTCACCATGTACGGCCAGACCCGGATCCTGTTCGCGATGGGGCGCGACGGGCTGCTGCCGGCGCGGTTCGCGAAGGTGAATCCGCGCACCATGACGCCGGTGCACAACACGGTGATCGTCGCGATCTTCGCATCGACGCTGGCCGCCTTCATACCGCTGGATAGCTTGGCGGACATGGTGTCCATCGGCACGCTCACCGCGTTCAGCGTGGTGGCTGTGGGTGTGATCGTTCTACGGGTGCGCGAGCCCGACTTACCCCGAGGGTTCAAGGTACCCGGTTACCCTGTGACGCCTGTTCTTTCGGTGCTGGCCTGCGGGTATATCCTGGCCAGCTTGCACTGGTACACCTGGCTGGCGTTCAGCGGATGGGTGGCGGTGGCAGTGATCTTTTACCTGATGTGGGGTCGGCACCACAGTGCGCTCAACGAGGAAGTGCCGTGACCATCGTCGTCGGGTATTTGGCTGGCAAGGTCGGTCCGTCCGCATTACATCTAGCCGTCCGCGTCGCGCGGATGCACAAGACGTCGCTCACAGTGGCCACCATCGTGCGCAGGCACTGGCCGACACCGTCGCTCGCCCGCGTCGACGCCGAGTACGAGCTCTGGTCTGAGCAGCTGGCTGCCGCCTCCGCGCGAGAGGCCCAGCGCTACCTGCGCAGACTGGCCGACGGGATCGAGGTCAGCTACCACCACCGCGCACACCGATCGGTGTCGGCTGGTCTGCTCGACGTCGTCGAGGAACTCGAAGCCGAGGTGCTGGTGCTGGGGTCGTTTCCCAGCGGGCGGCGCGCGCGGGTGTTGATCGGCTCGACCGCCGACCGGCTGCTGCATTCGTCGCCGGTACCGGTGGCGATCACCCCCCGCCGCTACCGTTGCTACACCGACCGGTTGACACGGCTCAGCTGCGGCTACTCCGCGACGTCGGGTTCGGTCGACGTGGTGAGGCGATGCGGCCACCTGGCCAGCCGGTATGGCGTGCCGATGCGGGTGATCACATTCGCGGTCCGCGGCCGGACCATGTATCCGCCCGAAGTGGGGCTGCATGCCGAGGCTTCGGTTCTGGAGGCATGGGCGGCGCAAGCGCGAGAACTGTTGGAAAAACTAAGAATTAACGGCGTCGTGAGTGAAGACGTTGTGCTGCAAGTGGTCACCGGGAACGGCTGGGCGCAGGCGCTGGACGCTGCGGACTGGCAGGACGGGGAGATCCTGGCCTTGGGCACCTCGCCGTTCGGTGATGTCGCGAGAGTATTCCTCGGCTCCTGGAGTGGCAAGATCATTCGCTACAGCCCGGTCCCTGTGCTGGTACTACCGGGCTAGATCCCAACTAGCGCTGTGTGGCAGCATTGGCCGCCGCCTGTGCCTGCCTCAGGGTTGTCGTGATATCGCCACGGCCGAGGAACATTTCGTCGAAGTAGGGTTCGAGGGCCTGCTGTCCGGCGGCGAAGCCGGCGCCGCCGGGGGCCGCAATGCGCGGACCGTTCAACACCGCGAAGAACGGCGTGACATCGACGCCCCTAGCAGACCAGTAGTCGAAGTAGACCGGTTGCGCAGACAACACCGCGGGGATGGCCGCACCGTGGCGGCCCAGGTAGGCGTTGCCCTCCGTGCTGCCCATCCAGGCCAGCACCTGACGCACCGCATCCGGATGTTTGGACGCCGAATTACCAGCTGCAGCAATACCATTGGTGACGCTTACCCGGCCTGCGGGGCCGGCGGGAAGCATCGCCACACCCCAGTGGAAGAGGGCGTCACGGGCTACCGGCGCCAAACTGTAGGTGCCGGACTGGAATAGCGCCATCTTGCCAGCCAGAAACTGGTTACGGGAGAAATCGCCGTTGTCGTTGGTGTCCGAGGCCGGCGGTGCGACGTGGTCGTCGTTGATCAGGCCGACCAGATAGCGGAAGGCTTCGATGGCGCCGGGGTTATCGAACGCAAACTTGCCGTCGCGCTGGAACACACCGCCGGCCGAGCCGATGTAGTTAAGGTAGATGGCCTGAGGATCGTTGGCGGCGTTGTATCCCCACTGGCGGACCCGTCGAGCGTCGAATCCTGGCGTATTGGCGGTGCGTCCATCGGCGTCGACGGTGAGCCTAGCCAGCATCGGGCGCAAGGTGTCGTCATCGCCGCGACTCCATCGCAAGTTGTCCACCTGCGTGGGGTCGACACCGGCGGCAGCCAGCAGATCGGCGTTGTAGAACACGGCAATTCCGGCGTCCGTCAGTTGCGGCACACCCCACAAGACGCCGGACCGAGTGAACTGGTCAACCACCGCCGGCTCCCAGTCGGCGGCATCGGTCTGAATCTTCATTAGCCGGCCACTGTCAGCGTAGGCGGCGAAGTAGGCGTTGGATAGCCAGAAGATGTCGTCCGCGCTGCCGCCAGCCACGTCGGTGCGCAGGGTTTCGAAGTAGGTCGAATAGGCCACCAGATTGGTGCGCACCTCGATATCGGGATGGCTGCGGGTGAATGCCGCAAACGACTGTCGATACGCCGCAGCAATCGGCTCGTCCCAGAGTCGCACCGTTACGACGATCTTTCCGCCACGCGGTTCGGCGGAGAGCCCCAATAGCACCGCCGTCACACCCAGCAGGATCGCCACCAGCACAAGGGCGGTGGCGACCAGCGTGGACTGGCGGGGCCGGGTCACTTGAGCCCCGAGACCACAATCGACGCGACGATGTGCCGCTGGAAGGTCACGAAGAGCGCAATCAGCGGCACGATTGCCACCGTGGTCGCCGCCATCACCAGCGTCCACTGGGCGTTGAACCGCGACTGCAGGTCAGCCGTCGCCACCGTTAGGACACGCCATTTGTGGCCGCTGGTGATCACCAACGGCCACATGAAGTTGTTCCACTGCGAGACCACGGTGATCATCGCCAAGGCGGCCAGGACCGGCCGGCTGCTTGGGATCACCACATGCACGATCACGTCCAAAGTGTTGGCACCGTCGAGGCGCGCGGCGTTGATCAAGTCATCTGGGATGAGGCGAAAGTGCTCGCGTAGCAGGAAAATCGCGTACGGCGAACCGAACATAAACGGGAGCACCAACGCCCAGAACGTGTTGCGCAGGCCTAGCTGGGCCATCATCAGATACAGCGGCACTACGGTCACCGTCCCCGGCACCATCAAGGTTGCGACGTAGACCCAGAACAACGCATCACGTCCCCGAAATTGCAACCGCGCGAACGCGTAGGCGGCCAGCACCGAAAATGTCAGCTGGCCCAGCAGGATCACCGCCGTCATCAACGCGGTCACCACCGCCGCGCGGCGAAATCCGGCATCGGCGATATCGGCGTAGTTGGCCAGCGTGGGCGGTCGCGGCAACTGCAGCGGAGTACCCGTCGCGAACTGGTGTGCGGAAGTGAACGAGGTCAACAGGCCAAGCAAGAAGGGGGACAGCGTGATTACCGCGCCGATGGTCAGCACCGCGTAGACCGCAGTGTTGGAGACGCGACTAGGTGAGCTCATAGCTGATCCGCCGCCGGAAATACAGATGCTGCACCACGGTGGCACCGACCAGGATGACGAACAGCACCACCGCCATCACCGATGCCCGCCCGATTGCCGCGGCCCCAAACGCCTCGGCGTAGATGCGGTGGGCCACCAGGTCGGTGCTGCCCTGCGGCCCACCGCCAGTCAGCGCGTAGACGGTGTCGAAAACCTGTGCGGCGCTGATGATTCCGGTAACCAGGACGAAGAACATGGTGGGCCGCAACATGGGCAGGGTGATGCGCCAGAAGCGCTGCCAGGCACTGGCGCCGTCGGTGCGTGCGGCGTTGTGAATGTCCTGCGGAATCGCCATTAATCCGGCTAGGAAGAACAACGAGACATATCCGACGTTGGTCCACACCACGACGGCCGAAACCACAGGAAGCGCGAGGCCTGGATCGGTGAGCCATTCGATGCGGTGTCCGAGCACAGTGCTGATCGCGCCGTCGGTGGGCGCCAGAATCCAGCGCCACATCACCGCGATCGCCAGCGGTGCACAGATCCAGGGCAGCACGTACAGCGTGCGGAACAGGCCGGTGCCCGGCAGTCGCCGGGCCAGCAGGGACGCGGCCAGCAGTCCCAGTACTGTCTGCGCCGGGACCACGATCGCCACGAAGACGGCGGTGACCACCAATGAGTCTGCGAAGCCGGAATCGGTCAGCACCGACCGCCAGTTGGTCAGGCCGACGTAGCGCAGTGGGCCCAGCAAGTCCCACCGGTGCAGGCTCAGCCATACCACCACCAGGATGGGCAGCAACAAGAAGGCGACCACGCCCACCAGGCTGGGCGCCAGCAGGGCATATGCCAGTGCCGTCCTCCGACGTGGCGCGTCGCGCATGGGTGTATTAAAGCTGGTCGTTACGGTGGAGCCGTGACACCGAACCGGGGGATCGATGAAGACTTCCTGGACCTGCCGCGCCAGCAGTTGGCCGACGCCGCATTGTCGGCGGCCGCCACGGCCGGGGCCAGCCACGCCGACCTGCGGGTTCACCGCATTAGCACCGAGATCATCCAACTGCGTGACGGTGAGCTGGAGACCGCGGTGATCAGCCGTGAGCTCGGCCTGGCCGTCCGGGTGATCGTCGCGGGCACGTGGGGATTCGCCTCCCATGCTGAGTTGGCACCCGACGTCGCGGCCGCGACCGCTCGCCATGCGGTACACGTGGCTACCGTGCTGGCGGCGCTGAACACCGAGCGGGTCAGATTGGCGCCCGAGCCCGTATACACCGACGCGGAGTGGGTCTCGAACTACCGGATCGATCCGTTCGGCGTTCCCACCTCCGAGAAGATCGCCGTGCTGCGCGACTACTCCGGGCGGTTACTGGACGCCGACGGCATCGACCACGTATCGGCCAGCTTGAACGCCGTCAAGGAGCAGACCTTCTACGCCGACACCTTCGGGTCATCGATTACCCAACAGCGGGTGCGGCTGCTGCCGTGCCTGGATGCGGTTGCTGTTGATTCCGCGGCGGGCAACTTCGAATCGATGCGGACGTTGGCTCCGCCGACCGCCCGGGGCTGGGAAGTGGTGGCCGGCGACGAGATCTGGAACTGGACCGACGAGCTCGCGCAGCTGCCATCGCTGTTGGCCGAGAAGGTCCGAGCGCCTAGCGTGATGCCGGGGCCCACCGACCTGGTGATCGACCCCACTAACCTATGGCTGACTATTCACGAATCCATCGGCCACGCAACCGAATACGACCGTGCCATCGGC
This sequence comes from Mycobacterium canetti CIPT 140010059, assembly GCF_000253375.1. Lineage (NCBI taxonomy): Bacteria > Bacillati > Actinomycetota > Actinomycetes > Mycobacteriales > Mycobacteriaceae > Mycobacterium > Mycobacterium canetti. The sequence goes on along the minus strand of NC_015848.1, from coordinate 2,645,068 downwards.
TACGAGGCTGCCTACGCCGGGACATCGTTTGCCACCCCAGACAAACTCGGCACCCTGCGCTACGGCTCGCCGGTGATGAACGTGACCGCCGACCGTACCGCCGAATTCGGCTTGGCCACCGTCGGTTACGACGACGAGGGAGTGGCCGCGCAGAGCTGGGATATAGTGCGTGACGGGGTGTTCGTTGGTTACCAGCTCGACCGGGCGTTCGCCCCACGGTTGGGGGAGCCACGTTCCAACGGCTGCTCGTATGCCGACTCGCCACATCACGTGCCGATCCAGCGGATGGCCAACATATCGCTGCAGCCGGGCATCGAAGACCTCAGCACCGCGGACCTGATCGGCCGGGTCGACGACGGGATCTATATTGTCGGCGACAAGTCATGGTCGATCGACATGCAGCGCTACAACTTTCAGTTCACCGGCCAGCGTTTCTTCCGCATCCGAGGTGGCCAGCTGTACGGGCAGCTGCGTGATGTCGCCTATCAATCGAGCACCACCGATTTCTGGAATGCCATGGAAGCCGTGGGCGGGCCGTCGACCTGGCGAATGGGCGGAGCCATCAACTGCGGCAAGGCCCAGCCCGGCCAGGTTGCCGCGGTCAGCCATGGCTGTCCGTCGGCGTTGTTCCGGGGCGTCAATGTGCTCAATACTCGTACTGAAGGTGGTCGATGATCGAGCCGCAGCACGCCGTCAACATCGTTTTAAAGGAAGCGGCCAGGTCTGGCCGGGCGGACGAGACCATGGTGCTGGTCACCGAAAAGGTCGAGGCGACACTGCGTTGGGCGGGCAATTCGATGACCACCAACGGCGTTTCCCACAGGCGCAACGTCACCGTGATTTCGATCGTCCGACGGGGAGATAGCGCCTTCGTCGGCTCCGTGGTCTCCGCCGAAGTGGACCCGTCGGTGCTGCCCGGTCTGGTGGTGTCCTCCCAGGACGCGGCCCGCTCCGCGCCGGAGGCCGGTGATGCCGCGCCGCTGCTTGCCGATACCGGAGAGCCCGACGACTGGGATGCCCCGGTTCCGGGCACCGGGGCAGGGGTTTTCACCGGTATCGCCGGCTCACTGAGCAGGGGCTTCCGCGGGGCCGACCGCTTGTACGGCTACGCGCACCGCAGTGTGTCCACGACGTTTCTGGCATCGTCGACGGGTCTGCGCCGCCGCTACACCCAGCCCACCGGGGCGATCGAGATCAACGCCAAACGCGGCGACGCCAGCGCTTGGGTGGGGATCGGCACACCCGATTTCGTCGAGGTGCCCATCGATCTGATGCTCGAGCGGCTGTCGACGCGGCTGCGGTGGGCGCAACGCACCGTCGAGCTGCCGGCCGGGCGCTACCAGACCATCATGCCGCCGTCGACGGTGGCCGACATGATGATCTACCTGGGTTGGTCGATGGCCGGGCGCGGCGCGCAGGAGGGCCGAACCGCTTTCTCGGCTCCTGGCGGTGGAACCCGGGTGGGAGAGCGGTTGACCGAGCTGCCGCTGACGTTGTTCACCGATCCGGCTGCGCCGGGTCTGGCGTGTACGCCGTTTGTGGCGGTGAGCAACTCCTCGGAGACGCAATCGGTGTTCGACAACGGCATGGAAATCAGCCAGGTGGACTGGATCCGCAGCGGTGTGATCAATGCGCTGGCGTATCCACGGGCCACTGCCGCCAAATTCGACGCCCCAGTTGCGGTCGCCGCCGACAACTTGATCATGACCGGCGGGTCGGCCGATCTCGCCGACATGATCGCGGGCACCGAGCGCGGACTGTTGCTGACCACGCTGTGGTACATCCGCGAGGTCGACCCGACCACGCTGCTGCTCACCGGGCTGACCCGCGACGGCGTCTACCTGGTCGAAGACGGCGAGGTCAGCGCGGCGGTCAACAACTTCCGGTTTAACGAAAGCCCACTGGACCTGCTGCGACGGGCCACCGAAGCAGGTGTCAGCGAGCCGACACTGCCGCGCGAATGGTCAGATTGGGTTACCCGTACCGCGATGCCGCCGCTGCGGATTCCCGACTTCCACATGTCCTCGGTGAGCCAGGCGCAGTAGCGTGTGAAGGGTGCCGGCCCCGGTTTCGGTTCGTGACGATCTGTGTCGGTTGGTGGCGCTATCGCCGGGCGACGGCCGGATTGCGGGGCTGGTGAGGCAGGTGTGCGCGCGGGCGCTGTCGCTACCGTCGTTGCCGTGTGAGGTTGCGGTGAACGAGCCGGAGTCGCCGGCCGAGGCCGTCGTTGCCGAGTTCGCCGAGCAGTTCAGCGTCGATGTCTCAGCGATCACCGGCGAGCAGCGATCCCTGCTGTGGACGCATTTGGGGGAAGACGCTTTCGGTGCGGTTGTGGCGATGTACATCGCCGACTTTGTGCCGCGGGTGCGCGCCGGGTTGGAAGCATTGGGCGTCGGCAAGGAGTATCTGGGCTGGGTAACCGGGCCGATCTCCTGGGATCACAACACCGATCTGTCCGCTGCGGTGTTCAACGGATTTCTGCCGGCGGTGGCCCGGATGCGGGCACTGGACCCGGTCACCTCTGAGCTGGTGCGGCTGCGTGGAGCTGCGCATCACAATTGCCGGGTGTGCAAGTCGTTGCGGGAGGTCTCCGCGCTTGATGCGGGCGGTTCGGAGACGTTGTATGGCGAGATCGAGCGTTTCGATACCTCGGTCTTGCTCGACGTTCGCGCAAAAGCCGCCCTGAGGTATGCAGATGCGTTAATTTGGACCCCTGCGCACCTCGCCGTCGACGTTGCCGTCGAGGTGCGCTCCCGGTTCTCGGACGACGAGGCCGTCGAGCTGACCTTTGACATCATGCGCAACGCCAGCAACAAGGTTGCAGTGTCGTTGGGTGCTGATGCGCCCAGGGTGCAGCAGGGCACCGAACGGTATCGCATTGGGCTTGACGGTCAGACGGTGTTCGGTTGACGGCGGTCTGGCAGCTCCGCGACGCTGTGGTTCGTATACGTTGACTGATGTAGGGCCAGGTCAGCGCGCCAGGTACCGTCGAGGCGTGTCGTTTCGGGCGGGTAAGGCTCGATTCGAGGGCGCCGGCTGATTCCATGAGGCGCTATTGGAGCGTGCTGTGATGACTCCGGCCAGCCAGGCGGCGACCGAACGGCAGAAGTGCCACGGCGTCTGGGCGCGGCAGCCGAGGTCACGCGAGTCGGTGTCTTAGATCAGGCTGAAGACGTCGGTGTCGACCACCGTCGCCGCTACTTGATTCACGAACGCGCCGCCTGAAGAAACGCCTGGAATTCATCGTCAGTTAGGTCGATCCCGCCGTCGATGTCTGGCCCGGGGGCGCTGGCCAGTTGCGAGAGCTCTTCCATAAACTGTTTTGTGCGACCAGGCCCGGGCGTGTTGATTGGGTCGCGGCTGATTCGAGTCGTCAATTCCTGCAGAGCAGTCGCGAGGGCGGCTAGGTCCTTGACCGCAATCTCGCCGCTGGGGGCGGCAGCGTCAACCAGATGGAGCTCGATCTCCTTCATCATCGCAGCTACCTCCTTAGTCCATGCTTCGGCGAGTCGTCACCACGGTATAGCGCACGACGTGCACAACAATTCTGCCCTCACCAGCAGGAACGCTTTCCCCGATGATCGCACCGAGCTCCGACACGGCACCAAACTGGCGATGCGGATTTCTCGTCACTCATTGCCTCAGCTTTCCCACTCACCAAAGGTCCCATCCGGCGAGATCCACTCGCGCGCCTTCGCCCGCCGTTCGCTCGCATAGGTAAGCGGTGTTCGACTCGCGTGCCGGCGTCATTGCCACGTACAGCGTTGCTTGGCTGGTGTTGTCGCCCAGCACAGCGTGGGTGGAGTGAGCCGTGGTGCCCTGGCTGGCGTGGACGGTGATGGCATATCCGTGGGTGATGTGCTCGTGCAGGTAGTCGCCGCTGAAGGCGGCGCGTGCGCCGTCGCCCAGGCGGCGGGCGGCGATCCGGTGGTGTTCGGTGTCGACCGCGATGACCCGCCAGCGGTTGCCGTTGCGCACCGGATCGTCGGCCGGAAGATTCTCTCGCTCGACGCTGTAGCCGACATCGCCGGCGCCTTCACGTACCGCGACGTCGACGGCCTGGCCTGTCGGCGCCACCACCACCCGCCCGTCGTAGTTCGCGGCGACGTCGCCAACGACAACAGAAAGTCGCGCTGCCGGCTTGACCACAGCAGCGACGTGTCGAGCATGCAGCGATGGTCTCAGGCGCGCCGCCGCTCAGTTCTACGGCGCGCGGCGACAACACGCCGCGCCTCACGCAACTGCTCGCAAATCACCTCGGGATCCTCGTCGGCGTCGATGTCCATTGCGCTCTCGGCAAGCGCGTCGTACTGGCGCTGCCGGCGGGCCTCCCGGTAGGCCAACACGTCGTCGAGCACGAGCCGGTGGCGATTCCCGATGCGCTCGGCGGCCAGCTCGCCGCTCTTGATCAGACGCACCACGGTCGGACGACTCACCCCGAGAAGGTCGGCGGCCTGCTGGGTGGTCAGCGTCATGCTCTGCGGCGCGATGGTCACCGCCTTGCCGGCGTGCAGCGCAGCCACCACCTGCCTTAGCGCCTGATGAACCTCGCGCGGCAGCTCGACGCGGTCGCGCTCGTGGCGCCCACCAGCGCGTAGCTGGGGGCCAGCGTGCGGCCGCGCCGCCGCTCATGGGCCGACAGGAAGCTCAGCACCGGCGCTAGGTCCACTGTCCGCTCGGGCATAAACGTCTTCGACTCGATACCCTGAGCCCCGATACCGCACCTTCTCGATATATCCGAATGAATCGAACTGGCTTTCGTAGCGTTCGAATAATGCCCCAGCTTGCCTCTCTCTTAGGCCGTTGGCGAGTAGGCCCCGGCGCAGCGGAGACCGTCGGCTTTCGTCGTGGCGATTTACGGCGCAATTCAACGGAGGGTGTCGATTTATGGTGATGTCGTCGCTACTGGTGGCCAAAGCACATGATGGAAGACAACGAAAGCCACGCGGAGATGCTTACCACCATCTAGGTGCGGGAGATCACCGGTGTGCCAGTGTCGACCCTGCACGGCTGGGCTGCAAAGCGAGAGCGCGGAATTGACGCACCGGGACCCCATTATGTGCGCCTCGGCGGGCGGGATCGGCGCTGGACGCGGCGCGACATGTACGACTGGCTCGAATCAGCCCGAGTGTGACCGCCGTTCCTGCTACGGCAAACATCGGGATCTTGGTGTCGACTTCTCGGCGTTCTTCGGTTGTTAGATGCCATCGGGCTAATGGTTACTGTGCGGTCAATGGAAAGGATTTTGCGGTCGGCCCTGGGACTGCCAAAGCGATTGGGACATAAGCGCGTTGAGCGACGACAGGAAGTAGAGCGATGACGGCGACATCTGTGGTTCGGCTGGGCACCAAGGCCGCAGCCGAATACCTCGGCGGCCTACCTGAGTCGACGCTGAGGTACTGGCGTTACTGGGCACCAGTCCGCGCAGCTATCGCCTTGGCCGACACACGTTTTGCGATATCGCCGACCTGGATGCGTGGGTAGAGGCGGAAGCTGCCAAGACCGAGCGCGGGGGAGTGGGTGAGTAACGGATTCGTACCACGGATTGTTGCGGTACTGACGCTGACCCTGGTTCTCGGCTACTGCGGACTGCGCTTCGGCGAGGCAGCGGCCCTGCGTCGCAAGAACGTGGGGACCGGGATTTGACGATTCGCTCATCTGTGTGACCGGCGCCGGGATTGTCGAGACGACGACCAACCGGGTGCGTCACGTGCCTGTCCCCGAGCCGGTATCGGAGCGCCTGCGTGATGAACTGCCAACCGAGCCCAATGCCCTCGTGTTCCCAAGCTACCGCGGCGGGCACCTACCTATCGAGGAGTACCGCAGAGCCTTCGACAAGGGATGCAAGGCGGTTGGCATTGCCGACCTGGTCCCGCACGGGCTGAGGCACACCACGGCGTCGCTGGCGATCAGTGCGGGCGCTAATGTCAAAGTCGTGCAGAGGCTTCTCGGACACGCCACAGCGGCCATGACCTTGGACCGCCATGGCCACCTGCTCAGCGACGACCTGGCGGGCGTGGCAGGTTTGCTTGTGCAGGCCATCAAGAGTGCTGCGGCATCACTGCGGTATTCCGACGCTGATTCAGTCGCGGTGGAGAACATATCTGCAGCTAGTTAGCACAAGGGGCGGTAGCTCAGTTGGTTAGAGCCGCGGACTCATAATCCGTTGGTCGCGGGTTCGAGCCCCGCCCGCCCCACATTTCGGACACGTTGATGCGCTTACTCGAAATCCTGTCATGCCCAAAGTCGCGCTCGATGCGGCGGCATTGCCTTCGATCGGGTCGCTGTCGTCCTACCACTGCGAGGTGGTCACCTTTCGGCCATCACCTCGAGGTCTTCACAGCCGTATCGTGGACATTTTGGGCAGCCATGTTGTCCGACGCTATGGTGTCGACGGCGCCGGGCGCGAACTCCATTACGGCGGTCCCGCTCCTCCGCACCGACAACCACCAAGGCCCTTCCGGTGCCTTCTCATATTGGTGCTCAATGGCCGGCCACCGCGCAGCCAGCCGCGTCAGCTGTGCCCACGCGGACTAGTCCGCCCACACGGCCATGCAAGTGCACGACTTTGAGCTTGTGGGCGACCGCCAGCTCGGCCTCCACTGGCCGCGTCCGGAGATGCCTGTCGTTGCTGATGACCACCCACCCGACCCCCGACGATGGGGATCCAGTCGGTGTCGAGGATGCCTTGCGGTAGCAGGTCGTCGACGGGCGGGCGGCCAAACCGGGCCGTGTCTTTTCTGACGGCGACAAGGCCACACCAAGCCGAAGCAGGTTTTCATCGACAACATGGGTGACTTTGTCGACTTCGAGCATCGCCGGGCCTTATGCCGCCACCAGTCGGGCCAGCCTGTACTTCTTGGTGTAGTCGATTGCGTCTTGAATCTGCTTCAGGCTGAGACCGTAGTCGGCGGCCAGGTCCTCGCGTTCCTCACCGCCGTCTACCATTTGGGCGATCGTCACCGGCGACACACGACGCCCAACGAACGTGGGCTGCCCGCTATATCGGCTTGGGTTGATGACGATTTCGGGAAAGGCCTTGTCGACGGGCAGTTCGACGATCACGGCTTCGCCAACCTCATCCCGACCGGGTGTCGCGATGCTGGCGAGCCACCGGGCATCACCAAGCAACGCTTGCCCAGTACGGATCGTCACTTCCGCATCCGGCAGACCAATCTCCTCGCCGCCCATCGTCAGATCCCGCTCGTGCGTTGACAAGAACGGCCGCAGATGTGCCAGCGGGTATCGGAGATTGAACCGCGCACGCAGTTCTTCAATCGCTGCGCGCTGCCGCACTATTGGCACTTTCCGGCGGTCGCGGTATTCAGCAAGCATGCGAGTCTCGACGAACTCGCCCCACGTAACCCACGGCGTAGCTCCCGGCGTGACGCGGAGGATCGGCGGGTGATCTTTGCCGCCACGCTCGTAGCCGTTGATCCACCGCTTCGCGGTGCCGGCGGGGAGGCCGATCAGCTTATCGACCTCGGCGTATACGTAGACCTCTCGGTCGAGCATCGAGGTGACGGACATGTCCGCACGCATGACACAACGTTATCGGCGGTAGCCGACAGTTCCGCTGTCTGTCGACGTTGCTGCTGTTTCGTTGCCCCGCGTCATGGTACTTTCAGCAGTAGCCAGGTCCACGGTTTACGCGACTGACCAGCCAGTCACAACCAAAGCCGTCTGGTACTACACGTAGGGCTCATCATGCAGCGTCCACCGGTCCTCGCAGCTGTGATCGCGGTCGGCGATGTGGCGCCACCTGTGGCTCATGCAGCCCCAACGCCGATACCCGCGTGGTTCCGGTACTACCAGAACTGCAAGGCGGGACGCGGGGGTGGCCCCGCTCTATGGGGTGAGCCGGGTTACCGTCTTGGCCTCGACCACGGCGACGACGGCACCGCCTGTGAAGAGTTTCCCTGACTTGTTGTAGCGCTGAGGGACAACGATGACAGCCCGTCCACGCCATTATGCGAAGCCGTCAGCCGCCCGCTCGCACAACCAACGCGCAATGATCTTCCGGCCGTGGAAGAAGTCCCTACTGGCCCGCCAGCGATGGGACACCGGGCATGTGGGGGCCAAAAGGCTGCATTCCCCACACGAATGAATTCAGGTGTTGAGAAAATGTATAAAAATAGTATTGCTATCGCAATCGGTACATTGACTATGGCAGTTGAATTTTCTATGGTTTCTGCCAACGCCGAACCCGCGCCACCGCCGGGACAAGATCCGCACATGCCGAATAGTGCGATGGGATATTGCCCTGGCGGTGGCTTTGGTGGGATTACCGGGTGGGGATATTGTGACGGAATCAGATATCCAGACGGCAGCTATTGGCATCAAGTGCGGGTACCAGCGCCGTTTGTTGGTACGACGCTTACCTTGTCGTGTGTTATTGACGATGGTAGCCCGGTGCCACCATTAGCCGCTCCCGGCTCTTGCGGAGGGGGCGCATGAATGCGAGTTGAAAAATATCGCCAGAACGGATGCAACGATAGATAAGTAATCGCGACGGTGGCTTCCTTGGTGCGCCCGAACGTGGGTGGCATTTGTTGATCTTCGCTATCCGTGGTGTCGTGGTGACGGTTGGATTTCTCCTCCCGTGGTGGCAGTGGCGCTGGGCTGGGCGATGCCCCGCAAGCCTTTCTCAAGGTTCAACGAATATGTTGGATCGGCGAGCAATACGTGTTGGTTTGCCAGAGCACTGGAACTGCGCACTCTGCTGATCCGCTAGTCGCGGGACCATATCCCTTCCCGGCTGGCGATGTACTCGGTACGCTTTGCTGGGACGCGGAGTCGTAAGCGTGATGATCGAAGGCTAGCAGTGTCTGCTCGGAGGCGGTTTGCCGTCGGCGTTGTTGCGGCGGCAGTTGGTTTCGGCTTCGTCCCGGCCATTTCTCCGTCGACGCCGACTTCGGTGTTTGCCTGTCCTAGCGGCTACTACGAGAACGTGGACGGTCAGTGCATACCTGCTCCCCGGCAAGTGCCGCCAGGTTCGGGGGCGCCACCCGGCGCCACCGCAATTTGTAGGGACGGGTCGTACTCGTTCAGCACACACCGGTCAGGCACGTGTTCGCGCCACGGCGGTGTACTGAGCTGGTTGGCGTGATGATTGGGGCGGTTGCTGGTTGCGGGTGTCTCGTGGCCATCGCCGGCCCGCCGCGTCGTTGAATTTCGTGTCGATTTTCTGTTTGGAACGGTGGTTTCGGTAATCCACTGGTCGTGGGGACCCCGCTTTCGATGCGTCGCACCGGTGCGGGGCTAGATGTCGCTAAAGAGGTGTCGCGCGTTGCCGGTGGTCGCTATCGTCGCGCTGGTGGCATCGGGCGTGATTACGTTCATCTGGTCGCAGCAGCGTCGGCTAATCTACTTCCCGTCTGCGGGTCCGGTGCCATCGGCTTCCTCCGTTTTGCCCGCCGGCCGCGATGTCGTGGTCGAAACACAAGATGGAATGCGCTTGGGTGGCTGGTACTTCCCGCATACTTCGGGCGGTAGTGGGCCCGCGGTGCTGGTGTGCAATGGCAACGCCGGCGACCGGTCGATGCGTGCGGAGCTGGCTGTCGCGCTGCATGGCCTGGGCCTGTCGGTGTTGCTGTTTGACTATCGCGGCTACGGCGGTAACCCGGGTCGGCCGTCTGAGCAGGGGCTGGCCGCCGACGCTCGGGCCGCGCAGGAGTGGCTGTCCGGCCAGTCCGACGTCGACCCCGCGCGCATTGCCTATTTCGGCGAATCCCTCGGCGCGGCGGTGGCGGTCGGGCTGGCCGTGCAACGGCCGCCGGCGGCACTCGTGCTGAGATCTCCGTTCACGTCGCTGGCCGAGGTCGGCGCGGTGCACTACCCGTGGCTGCCGCTGCGCCGGTTGCTGCTGGACCACTACCCGTCGATCGAGCGCATCGCCTCTGTACACGCGCCGGTGCTGGTCATCGCGGGCGGCAGCGACGACATCGTCCCCGCTGCGCTTAGTGAGCGGCTGGTCGCAGCGGCCGCCGAGCCTAAGCGATACGTGGTGGTTCCCGGTGTGGGTCACAACGACCCGGAACTACTCGATGGGCGGGTGATGCTCGATGCGATCCGGCGTTTCTTGACGGAGACGGCGGTGCTCGGACAGTGAACCGGGCATGACGACGCCCGCCGGTGTCCGGTGACTCGTGTGGCGTTGCTGACTATCGGTCGTGAGCTGAGCCAGGCCGCACCCGCCGGCGCGGGCGCGCACGCCACTTCCGGTACCAACGCCGCGCGGCGAACGCCCCGATGATGGCGGTCACGCACCACACCGCGATCGCCGAGTAAACCAGCGGCGACGACAGGTTGGTGATCGACGCGCCCAGCGCGGTGTAGACGAACACCCGTGGCGCCGACCCGATGAACGACCCAACGACCATCTGCCACAACGGAACTCCGAACGCCCCGAAGGTGTACGAGGCCAGCGCATCCGAGATGCCGGGGACGAAGCGCTGACCGACCACCGCCCACAATCCGCGCCGTTCGATCTGTGCATCGAGGCGATGGGCGCGATCGACACCCAGCAGCGCCTGGGCGTCATTCCGGCCTGCGCGCCGGCCGAGAAAGCTGGCAGGGTCACAAAGGTGTCTAGTAGCGGCCCGAACAGCACCCCGCTGCCGGCGGCGAGGATCGGGCCCGGGACGAACAACGCGCCGAGTGCGGCCGACACCACAACGTACGCCAGGGGTGCGATCGGACCCGTCGCCACCACGACCGCGCTACGGACCCCGTCGACGTGGATGACTCGTGCCACCGCAACCAGGTAGAACAGCCCCAGCAAAATCCCGGCGAACAGGGCGAGCCGCAGGACATGGCGCCGTCGGCTGTCGGCCGGGCACTCGTTGTCGGTCATGCCGGGCCCTCAGGTCAGCAGTGTGTCGCGATACAGTGCGGCGAAGCGGCCCAGCGCCTCGCCGCCGATGGTTCGCCCGTCGCCGCGGAACATGGCGCGCAGCGTTCCTCCGAAGCCGACGAGGCCAACCCCGATCGGCATGACGCTCATGGCCGCCGTCGGACTGAACCACACCTCAGTGGTGTCCCCGGCCTCGCCCCCGAAAGCGGGGACGTCGACGCGGCCCAGGTTGGACAGACAGACGCTTTCGACGAACCGATCTTCGACCAAGGGGAGAAGCAGCTGAAGTTGGCGCTTGAGCATCGCCGGCAACACCTTTCCCCCTTCGAGCAGATCCACGACCCACCCGGCGGCGCCGGATTGCTTCAATGGTCCGGTGATCCCGGCGACGATGGCGGTCGCCTTCTCGAGATCGGTCACCTCGTCGACCCGCAGCACGATCGCCAGGTAGCTGGCAAAGTTCGAGATGACCTCGGTCGACCACGCGGTCGGCCGGAAGTTCACCGGCATGTTCACCGACACGGAATCGGCGGCTGGGACATCGTGTGTGCGGTTCCACTGCAGGATCGTCAACGCCAGCGCGGCCATCGCCAGGTCGTTCACCGTCGCCCCCTCGGGTCGACGAGCAACCGCGGTTGCCATCTCGTCGCTCTCGATGGTGAGTGGGGCGAACACGAAGCGCGGCCCGTCGGGCGAGCCGCCATCCGGGGCGACCCGGGTGGTCCGCTTCCGGTCGATGGCCGGTTTTGCCAGGCCGCGGGCGCGGATCAGGACGTCGAACAGGTCGCGGGAGCCGGCGACGCCTTTAAGGTTGCGGGCTTCCTCGATCGGAGGGCCACCGACCTCGTCAGGCTCGCCCGCATAGGCCCGGGCCAGTGAGAGCAACAGACGCAGCCCGCCCATGCCGTCGAAGGCCGCGTGGTGGAAGTTGAGCAGGAGGCGGTCGCCCACGGTCTCGCGTACCACCGCGACGGCAAAGACCGGGCTTCGGTGCAGTTCGGGAGCCCGCGCATAAAAGCGACTGCGAACTTCACTGACGGGTTCATCGGTGATCTCCACGGCGAGGTGATCCGCGCGGTCGGGTACCTCCCAATACAGCGTCCGTGCGGTTAGGCTGGCGCGGCCAAGCCGCGCCCGAGCCAGGGCGTGCTTGGCGACGGCGGCGCGCAGGGCAGCGGCAAGCCGGTCGAGGTCGAAACGACCGGACACCCGCGCCTCGATCTGCACCGAAGGAACGATGTCAATGTCATCGGTGATGAACATCTCGTCCAGCGCGGTAAGGCGCAGCGTTTGGGTCATGGGGCTATCTTCCTCCAGCCGGTGCGGCGTTCGCTGGGGCCGCCTGGCCTGGGCATCGTTGCCCGATCCGCGCCCTCGCCGACCATCCGTTGCCGGCGCTTGGATCCGCTCTTACCAACGCGCAGTGGCTTGCTGCTCAACCGGTTCTACGGCCGCGGTGAGTCGCCACGTGTGCTGCCGCCGCGGCGGTCGTGGCGATAACCTAGGTCCAGCGCCGGACGACAAACCGTGAGGTCTGCGATGAGGCATTTTCTACGACGCTGCGCGCTTTGCGCGTTCACTGCGGTGTTGACGGTGTTGGCGGTGACCGGACTTGTCGAGCCGGCGAACAGCCGGGCCGACGATGATTGCGCGCCCGGCTGGGTGTGGAGCCCCGACTTGAATCAATGCGTGTTCTGGCTCCCCGCCGTAAACCGACCAGGCGGACCCGGGGGTCCGGGCGGACCAGGCGGGCCGGGAGGTCCGGGCGGGCCAGGTGGCCCTGGCCGACACTAGGTATGCGAAGCGTCGGCGGGGTCAGTTGACTTGGCGTAATCGCATAAGAGCGCATGCTCAGCTGGTCGACACAGTCAACGGAGGAGCGATGAGCCACGACATTGCTACCGAGGAAGCCGACGACGGCGCGCTGGACCGTTGTGTCCTGTGCGACCTCACCGGGAAGCGAGTCGATGTCAAGGAGGCGACGTGCACCGGCCGCCCCGCCACGACGTTCGAGCAGGCATTCGCCGTGGAGCGCGATGCCGGATTCGATGACTTCCTGCACGGTCCGGTTGGCCCGCGGAGCACCCCATGACCGCGCCCGAACCGCGGGTGCCGGTCATCGATATGTGGGCACCGTTCGTTCCGTCCGCCGAGGTCATTGACGATCTTCGGGAAGGATTTCCCGTCGAGCTGCTGTCGTATTTCGAGGTCTTCACCAAGACGACGATCAGCGCCGAGCAGTTCGGTGCCTACGCGGAGTCGCTACGCAGGACAGACGACCAAATACTGGACTCCCTGGACGACGCCGGGATTACCCGCAGTCTGATCACGGGATTCGATGAACGGTCCACGTGTGGTGTCACCTTTGTCCACAATGCCTCGGTGGCCGCCGTCGCGGCCCGCTATCCAGATCGGTTCCTACCCTTCGCCGGTGCCGACATCCTGGCCGGCGACTCGGCAGTCGACGAGTTCGAGCGCTGGGTGGTCGAGCACGGTTTCCGCGGGTTGAGCTTGCGTCCGTTCATGATTGGACGGCCCGCATCCGACCCCGCCTACTTCCCTTGCTACGCCAAATGCGTCGAGCTTGGTGTGCCCGTTTCCATCCACACCTCCGCCAATTGGACTCGGACACGGCTCAGCGATCTCGGCCATCCCCGCCACATCGACGACGTTGCCTGCCGCTTCCCTGAGTTAACGATCCTGATGAGCCACGGCGGCTACCCGTGGGTGCTGCAGGCATGCCTGATCGCCTGGAAACACCCGAACGTCTACCTGGAATTGGCCGCGCACCGTCCCAAGTACTTCGCTTCACCGGGCGCTGGATGGGAGCCGCTGATGCGGTTTGGGCAGACAACAATCCGCAACAAGATCGTTTACGGTACCGGCGGATTTCTCATCAACCGCCCTTACCTGCAATTGTGCGACGAGATGCGCGCGCTGCCGGTCCCCCGGGAAGTCCTGGAGGACTGGCTATGGCGTAACGCCACACGTATGCTGCGGCTCGACACGTGAGACCTGTAGGCCCCACATCGCCAGCAGAGCTTTTTCACCGGCTATGTCGCCGCGTGCCCGGCCCGCGCGGCAGCGCGCTTTTCGGCCTCCGCGTGTTCGGTGGCGGTGACGACGACCGCGTCCGACCCGGGGTACACCGTGGTCTGGTGACCGTTGACCAGCCAACGCACCACGTATGGCGGCGAGCCGTCTGCGGAGCGCACCTCGATGATCTCAGCATGTTGATCATGCCGTTCCGTGGTTGTGCCCTTCACCACGAGGTAGTCGCCGACTTTTGCGTGCATCGCCTACTCCCTTCTTGTCTTGATATGACCACGGACCCCTCCATCGTGCGCGCGTTTGTCGGTTAGCGAAAGCGTGAAGCAAAGACTCGCGCACGGGCTAGGTGGCTATTGCAGCTTTCCGGCAACGAAGTCAGCCGCCTGGTTGACCATGCCCGACGAGACATAGGCCCCGGCGAGGTGCTGGGGCCAGTTGGCCTCCCAGGTGTTGGGGTCGGCAGGGTGGCAGACGGGGTCGTCGCCGTGACACAACTCGATGGTCCGATCGTTGTAGGCGGGGCTGAAGTTGGTGATGGGGCCGACCCACTGACTGCCATTGCCGAACAGCGCGACCGCGGCGATGTGCTCATCACTGCCGGGAGGCAGGGGATTGGTGAAGCCCCACATCTGGGTGGGCACCGCGAGTACCACGTCGGTGACGGCCGCGCCCAGCGAGTAACCGCCGGGCACCAGGCGGGTATTCGGACAGCTGTTGGCCATGCTCTGAATGTGGGCGCTCATGTCGTTGGCGCCCACATCGATCTGATTGTCGGCGGGGTATTTCACCGCGTAGACCCCGACATTCTTGTTGACCTTCGAGCGCAGCGCGCTGACGAATGCGTTGCCGACCGTGCCAATCCCGGGCGGTTCGAAGCGGCCGCGGGCGAACACCACTTCGGCGTCGGGGCAGGCTGCAGTGGCCGGTGCAACGGCACCGGGGTAGCCGGCGGGAACGGTGATGGGAGTAAGCAGAAGCACCGCGGCCAGCATTGCGGCGGCCGTGCCCATGGTGAGCAGTCGGCGGGTCAGTAAATCATTCACAGTGGGATGGTAGCGACCCGCGGCCGCCCGTGCCCGACCAATTTTTCCAGGCCGCAGCGGCCCCGAGTGGCCGGCAATGGCACAAAGTCCCAGCGGTGTCGCGGTAGGTTGACGACCAGTATGTTAGGTGTCGCCCCCGAAGCGAAGGGACCGCCGGTGAAGGTCCACCACCTCAACTGCGGCACCATGAATGCATTTGGCATCGCTCTGTTATGCCACGTTCTGCTCGTCGAGACCGACGATGGATTGGTGCTGGTGGACACCGGCTTCGGTATCCAGGACTGCCTTGACCCCGGCCGGGTAGGTCTATTCCGTCATGTCCTGCGGCCGGCATTCTTGCAGGCCGAAACCGCGGCCCGCCAGATCGAACAGCTCGGCTACCGCACGTCCGACGTTCGACACATTGTGCTCACCCACTTCGACTTCGACCACATCGGCGGGATCGCCGACTTCCCCGAGGCTCACCTCCACGTCACCGCCGCCGAAGCCCGCGGTGCCATCCACGCCCCTTCGCTCCGCGAGCGACTGCGATATCGACGCGGACAGTGGGCCCACGGCCCGAAGCTGGTGGAGCACGGTCCCGACGGGGAACCCTGGCGCGGATTCGCATCGGCCAAACCCCTCGATTCCATCGGCACCGGTGTCGTTCTGGTGCCGATGCCCGGTCACACCCGCGGGCACGCCGCGGTAGCTGTCGATGCCGGTCACCGCTGGGTTTTGCACTGCGGCGACGCCTTCTATCATCGCGGCACCCTCGATGGCCGGTTCCGGGTGCCCTTCGTGATGCGGGCCGAGGAAAAGCTGTTGTCGTATAACCGCAACCAACTGCGCGACAACCAGGCCCGAATCGTCGAACTCCATCGACGCCACGACCCGGATCTACTCATCGTCTGCGCACACGATCCCGACCTCTATCAGCTTGCTCGCGATACGGCCTAGCCAGGCCACCCCCAGCTCGGCGCCGGATCGCAGCTCGCTAAATTCGAGTCGCTATGTCGTCGGAAGGAATCTCATGAACGCCCATGTCGAGCAGTTGGAGTTTCAGGCGGAGGCCCGGCAACTGCTGGATTTGATGGTCCACTCGGTCTACTCCAATAAGGACGCGTTTCTGCGGGAGTTGATCTCGAATGCCTCCGATGCGCTAGACAAGCTGCGGATTGAGGCGCTGCGGAACAAGGACCTGGAGGTCGACACCTCCGATCTGCACATCGAGATCGACGCAGACAAAGCTGCAAGGACTCTTACCGTTCGTGACAACGGCATCGGGATGGCGCGCGAGGAGGTGGTGGATCTGATTGGCACGCTGGCCAAGTCGGGCACCGCCGAGCTGCGCGCACAGCTGCGTGAGGCCAAGAACGCGGCCGCCTCCGAGGAACTGATCGGTCAGTTCGGCATCGGCTTCTACTCGTCGTTCATGGTGGCCGACAAGGTCCAACTGCTTACCCGCAAGGCTGGCGAGAGCGCGGCCACCAGATGGGAGTCCAGCGGTGAGGGCACCTACACCATCGAGTCCGTCGAGGATGCCCCCCAGGGCACGTCGGTCACCCTGCACCTCAAGCCGGAAGACGCCGAGGACGACCTGCACGACTACACCTCGGAATGGAAGATCCGTAACCTGGTCAAGAAATACTCCGACTTCATCGCCTGGCCCATCCGGATGGACGTCGAGCGCCGCACCCCAGCCTCCCAGGAAGAAGGGGGGGAAGGCGGCGAGGAGACCGTCACCATCGAAACCGAAACCCTCAACTCGATGAAGGCGCTGTGGGCGAGGCCCAAAGAAGAGGTGTCTGAGCAGGAGTACAAGGAGTTCTACAAACACGTCGCGCACGCCTGGGACGACCCGCTCGAGATCATCGCGATGAAGGCCGAGGGCACCTTCGAGTACCAGGCCCTGCTGTTCATCCCGTCTCATGCCCCGTTCGATCTGTTCGACCGGGACGCCCACGTCGGTATCCAGCTCTACGTCAAGCGGGTGTTCATCATGGGCGACTGCGACCAGCTCATGCCCGAGTACTTGCGTTTTGTCAAGGGTGTGGTCGACGCGCAGGACATGTCGCTCAACGTTTCTCGCGAAATCCTGCAGCAGGACCGGCAGATCAAGGCCATCCGCCGGCGGCTGACCAAGAAGGTGCTGTCCACGATCAAGGACGTGCAGTCCAGCCGGCCGGAGGACTACCGCACGTTCTGGACACAGTTCGGCAGGGTCCTCAAAGAGGGACTGCTGTCAGACATCGATAACCGGGAGACCCTGCTCGGTATTTCTTCGTTTGTCTCCACGTACAGCGAGGAGGAACCCACCACGCTGGCCGAATACGTCGAGCGCATGAAGGACGGTCAGCAACAGATCTTCTACGCCACCGGCGAGACGCGCCAACAACTGCTGAAGTCACCGCACCTGGAGGCGTTTAAGGCCAAGGGGTACGAAGTGCTGCTGCTCACCGACCCGGTCGACGAGGTCTGGGTGGGAATGGTGCCGGAGTTCGACGGCAAACCGCTGCAGTCGGTTGCCAAGGGCGAGGTGGACTTGAGTTCCGAAGAGGACACCAGCGAGGCCGAGCGCGAGGAGCGGCAGAAGGAATTTGCCGACCTGCTGACCTGGTTGCAGGAGACGTTGAGCGATCACGTCAAGGAGGTGCGGCTGTCCACCCGCCTGACCGAGTCACCGGCCTGTCTGATCACCGATGCCTTCGGGATGACACCCGCGCTCGCGCGCATCTACCGGGCTTCCGGCCAGGAGGTTCCGGTCGGCAAGCGGATACTTGAGCTCAACCCGAGCCATCCGTTGGTGACCGGCCTGCGCCAAGCCCACCAGGACCGCGCAGACGATGCCGAGAAATCATTGGCCGAAACCGCGGAATTACTTTACGGCACAGCGCTTCTCGCCGAAGGCGGCGCACTCGAGGATCCGGCGAGGTTCGCCGAGCTGCTGGCCGAACGTCTCGCGCGTACCTTGTAGCGAGCTCAACGACGGCTGACCTTCTCACGCACCATGTCGGTGAGGAAGCGGCCGGTGGAAACCGGGCGAAACGCCCGGGCGGCGTCGGTGAGCGCGTCGCGGGATTGCGCGCTGAGCTCGATGTCAGCGGCCGCGACGTTGAACTCGAGTTGCTCGACACTGGACGCTCCGGGAATGGCGACCACCCCCGGCAGGCTAATCAGCCAGGCCAGTGCCACCTGGGCGGGCTTGGCGTCGACGTCGACGGCGATGGCGCGCAACGTAGCCAGCAGCGGCTCTATCCGGCGCAGGTTCTCGGTGCCGAACAGCGGGTTCAACGCGCGCACGCCACCGGGACGATTCTCGAGTCCGTACTTGCCACCCAATAGTCCTTGCGCCAGCGGGCTGTAGGCGATCACGATGCGGTTCTCGAGCTCGGCGAACGGCACCAGATCTTCGAGCGCATCAGGGTGGGCGAGCGAGAAATGTACCTGGTTGCTGACGACTGGGCGCCCAAGCGCGGCGTCGGCCTTCCGCCATCGCGCCAGTGAGTAGTTGGAGACACCGGCCGCGCCAATGTCGCCGCTGTCCAGCAGGTCACGCATCCCCGGCATGATCACCGAATCGGGGACCACCGGGTTGGGCTGGTGGATCTGATACAGCGGGATACGGTTCAGCTGCAGCCGCCGCGCACTGGCGCGCTCGCGGTTCTTGATCACCGCCGGAAACGGCGCGACCGGGAAGACCTTGCTAGCCACCACCACCTCGGTGCGGTCGTCGCCGAGGGCCTCCCCGAGAATACGCTCGCTTTTGCCCAGGCCGTAGATCTCGGCGGTATCGAACAGCGTGACCCCCAAGGCGCGTGCGCGTTTGACAATGTCGCGGGCGGCGCCGGTGGCGTACCGGTCCCCATATCCCCATTCACGCGAGCCGAACTGCCAAGTGCCCAACCCGATCCGGCTGACCTGTCCGATTCCGTCGACGTCCAGATATTTCATGTCTGCCACCGTACCGAGGGGCTCGGCGCGGCGGCGACCGCGTCGCTCGACGGTGTAGCCGACCCCGAGCCGGTAATTTCGCAGACCGTTGGTCACTCGCGCTTTTGCTGCAGAAATTCAGTGTCACCGAATGTGGGCAGCTTGTCGGCGCCGCACCAGCCGGGTGCGCTACCAACCGCGAGTCTTCGCAGTCATCCCCGGTGCTTTGGTGTCCGGCCGCTCGCCTCCGCCATCCATTCCTTCTCGATACGGCCAATCTCAAGCGAAAGCACCATGAGAGTTGGGTTATCGCAACGGACTTCGTAAGCGGTACGGAACTTCGCTGCCTCCCCAGTGGTGGGCAGGTGCGGCCGCAAACCTTCGAACCACTCGTCGCCGACGACGTTGGGCGCATGGGTGTCCCGAGACCCGGCCTCCCATTGCCGGTAGGCGTTGCTGGCACTGCACAACCCAGACCGCCACACTCGCACCGCCTCGTAGCGCCGTGCTTGCAGATCGACGTTCATCTGCTGCCTACGGTCCTTGGCAGCCGCGACCCCCGGGACATACGCTTCCGCGATCGACTTCGCAATCCCCCCGATGCCCATGGCCGAGGCACCCACCACGGTGCCGAGCAGGCCCATCATCGCCATCTCCATCGCCATTCTGCCGATCCTTCGTCCGCAGCCGTCGCGGTTACGTTGCCTGCTGCCAGGAGAGCATGCGTTCGGCGAGTTCGGTTCCGCTGTCCTCCTGGATGAAGTGGCTGGCCTTGATGCGGGCGTGCGGCTGACCCGCCGCGCCGGGAATGTGCTTGATCAGCGGACCGTCCGCTTGCCCGAGTATCGGGTCGCGATAACCGAAGATGGCAAGGAACGGTTTGTCCCACCGGCCCAGGGCTTCCCATGCCGCGCGGTTGGCCGGTACCGCCGGATCGTCGGGTGAGGTCGGCACCAACCGTGGGAACGCCCGGGCGCCGGCTTGATACGTTTTGTCGGGGAAAGGTGCATCGTAGCCGGCTCGGACCCCGGCGGGAACCCTGTGGACGGTGCCGAAGTTCACCAGACGGCCAGCGGGAAGCACCGGAGAATAGCGCGCAAACGCCCGCCACACGTAGAAGGGGAGTGGGGTGCGCCCCTGCGCGGCGGGGAGAAACCCGTTGGCGACCACCAGCCGCGCGATCCGGTCACCGTGCTCGGCAGCGATGCGCAGACCGATCAATGACCCCCAGTCCTGCACGAAGAGCGTAACGTCGTGTAGGTCGAGATTCTCGAACCAGGACGTCACCCACTCGACGTGCCGCAGGTAGGTGTAGTCCTCGATGCGAGTCGGCTTGTCGGAGCGGCCGAAGCCGATCAGGTCGGGCGCGAGCACACGGTGCCCGGCGGCGGAGAGCGGCGGAATCATGGTTCGGTACAGATAACTCCAGGTGGGCTCGCCGTGCAGCAAGACGATCGGCGGACCGTCGCCCGGGCCCTCGTCGACGTAGTGCATTCGCAACGGCTGGGTGTCGCCGGCCGTCACATCGACATAGTGCGGTGCAAACGGGTAGCCCACCAGGTGTTCGAACCGGGAGTCTGGGGTGCGTAGGACATCCATGATCTGCTCCTCTCTGAGCTGTGCCACGTCGGAACCATTGTTGTGCAAAAGCGTCCGATATCCGCGCTCGCGTCGACTCAGTCGCCGCCGAGGTTAAGCGAAATCGGCGTAGGCCAAGTGGACGCCGCAGCTCAGGCACCTGAAGAGGTAGGCGGTCGCCAGCCCGTTTCGATCGAGCGTCAGGATGAATTCCTCGATTTTGTCGGCGGGCCAGTCGTAGCCGCGGTACTCA
This sequence comes from Mycobacterium canetti CIPT 140010059, assembly GCF_000253375.1. Taxonomy (NCBI): domain Bacteria; kingdom Bacillati; phylum Actinomycetota; class Actinomycetes; order Mycobacteriales; family Mycobacteriaceae; genus Mycobacterium; species Mycobacterium canetti. The sequence continues at coordinate 2,624,376 of NC_015848.1, read as the reverse complement.
TTGCGCAGCGCATCCAGGGCGTCAGGGAGGTCGGCCACCTCGCTGGCGCCCACCGGGCCAAGGAAGGCGGCGGCGTCCCCGCAGTGATGCAACCATTCCTCCTGCAGCCAGCCCGTGAACCCGGGTGTTCGGCACAGCACTTCCTCGGTCACGTCCTCTGGAACGTCGTCGGGCACCGCCCACATGGCGTCGGTGAACGTGGCATCGAAGCGACTCGCCGCACTGCCATCTGCGATACACCAAGGACAGATGGCCTCGTTAAGCTCCTCCTCCGCATACACCGGGCCGGTGTAGGTGTAGGGCCGACGTTGCTCGCAGCTCACGCAGCTCACCTCGTCGGCGACTATCGAGCCGGTGCCGACGGGATCGGGGTGATAACGAAATTGGGGCAGCTTCTGGGGGGTGGAGGTCTCTTCGACAGGCATCTCATGATCTTGCCCGCGCCCTGTTGTGCTCGCCAGCGGGGTGGGCAGACACGCATGGTTGGCCGACTGGTCCATGTGGCCGCCTTGATCGTCGCTGATCCGCACGGGCGGGCAAACGGCCTTCACGTTTCTGGGCGAAAACGCGATCAACGAGGCGCCTACGGTGTCAGACTTCCTTTGTCTACCGAATGCGGCCGCCGCGGGGTCGGCCGCATTGGCTGGGCACTGAAGGGCCGCCGAGCGGACAAGACCGTCACCCGAGGTGATCGTGTTGGCGCTAGCGGTTCTCTGGACGCGCTACCGGCGCTCGAGTAGTGACCGGCTCATCCGCGATACCGCCTCGATGAGAATGGCTCGGGAGGTCGCGAAGTTGATGCGCACATGCCCGGCACCGCCAATCCCGAAGACGTGACCAGAACTGAGCGCAACCCGCGCGTGGTCGAGGAACCAGCGGGCTGGCCCGGACAGATCTGACACCACCGCCAGGCCTTCGGTCATCTCGTCGCTAGCCGCGTCATCGAAGCCGAGTTCTCGGCAATCCAGCCACGCCAGGTAAGTACCCTGCGGCCATCGGTATTGCACCCCGGGAAGATGCTCGTCGACCAGAGCGCCTAGCAACGTTCGATTGTGGTCCAGACCGCGCAGCAGCGCGTCGAGCCAGTTGCCACCGGTCCTGAACGCCGCGGTGTGCGCGATGACACCCAGGTGGCTGGGGCCGTGACCGACCTCCTCGGGCATCCGAGCGAGGTCGGCCGCCGCCTCGCGACCGGCAATGGCCAGGGCTGCCTTGAGTCCGCCGAGATTCCACGCCTTGGAAGCCGACATTAGTGCGAATGCGTTTTCCGCACCGGGGACGCTCAGATAGGGCGTAAACCGCGCCCCGGACGGGATAAGAGGGGCATGAATCTCGTCGGACACCACCCGGACACCGAACCGTTGGGCGCGTTCCGCGATGCCGCGCAGTTCGTCGGCGGTGTGCACCGACCCCGTCGGGTTGTGCGGATTGCACAGGAGGTAGGCGACGTTGCCGCTCGAGCCACTTGAAGCACGCGCGCTCGAGAACGCTTCCTGCAGCGCGTCCAAATCGATCCGGCCGTCTCCCCGCAGCGGCGCTGGGATCACTCGCCGGCCGTCATGCGACACGAAAGCGTAGAACGGCGCATATACCGGGGAGTTGACGATCACAGGGTCACCGCGGTCGGTGATCAGACGCAGCACTTCGACGATGCCGAGCATGACGTCGGGAACGATGGCCGTGCGGCTCACTTCCAGGTCGTGCCATTGCCAACGTTGGCAAGCGAATTCGCGGACGGCTTCGGCATACTCCGTTCCATAGGGATATCCGGTGTCGCCGTCGTCGATAGCTCTACGGAGGGCATCGGCCACCGTCGGCGGAAGCTTCACGTCCATCTCCGCGACCCACAACGGCAAGACGTCGGCTGGGTGCGCACGCCACTTCATGCTCGTGCGTTGGCTTCGCAGTTGCTCGAGCGTTAGCTCCTCGAGTGGGTTAGGTATCACTCCGGCAGACTAGCCGTATCCGCGTCCCGCACCGGTCAACTGGTCTAGCCACACCGGGGAACATAGCCCGACCGGGGTTATCGACCAATCACGCTTGCACAGTTGGTCATAGTGAACCGCCCCGGTGAGTCCGGAGACTCTCTGATCTGAGACCTCAGCCGGCGGCTGGTCTCTGGCGTTGAGCGTAGTAGGCAGCCTCGAGTTCGACCGGCGGGACGTCGCCGCAGTACTGGTAGAGGCGGCGATGGTTGAACCAGTCGACCCAGCGCGCGGTGGCCAACTCGACATCCTCGATGGACCGCCAGGGCTTGCCGGGTTTGATCAGCTCGGTCTTGTATAGGCCGTTGATCGTCTCGGCTAGTGCATTGTCATAGGAGCTTCCGACCGCTCCGACCGACGGTTGGATGCCTGCCTCGGCGAGCCGCTCGCTGAACCGGATCGATGTGTACTGAGATCCCCTATCCGTATGGTGGATAACGTCTTTCAGGTCGAGTACGCCTTCTTGTTGGCGGGTCCAGATGGCTTGCTCGATCGCGTCGAGGACCATGGAGGTGGCCATCGTGGAAGCGACCCGCCAGCCCAGGATCCTGCGAGCGTAGGCGTCGGTGACAAAGGCCACGTAGGCGAACCCTGCCCAGGTCGACACATAGGTGAGGTCTGCTACCCACAGCCGGTTAGGTGCTGGTGGTCCGAAGCGGCGCTGGACGAGATCGGCGGGACGGGCTGTGGCCGGATCAGCGATCGTGGTCCTGCGGGCTTTGCCGCGGGTGGTCCCGGACAGGCCGAGTTTGGTCATCAGCCGTTCGACGGTGCATCTGGCCACCTCGATGCCCTCACGGTTCAGGGTTAGCCACACTTTGCGGGCACCGTAAACACCGTAGTTGGCGGCGTGGACGCGGCTGATGTGAGAGCTGGACCCCATCGGTTGGACAGGCCGCGGCGGTTCGTAGGTGGAGGGCTGCTGCTGGTTATGCCGCTTGCGGTAGCGACAGGGTCTGATGGTAGACCTCGTCAGGGGTACGGTGGTTCACACCCTGGTGACGTCGTCGGCTGTTGTAGAACTCGAAGTAGTCGCCGAGCCCTTTCTTGGCCTGGGTGCCGTTCTCATATGCCTTGAGGTAGACCTCCTCGTATTTGACGCTGCGCCAAAGCCGTTCGATGAATACGTTGTCCATCCACCGGCCCCGACCATCCATGCTGATGGTGATGCCGTGGCGGTTCAGCACCCCGGTGAATGCCTCGCTGGTGAACTGGGCGCCTTGGTCGGTGTTGAACATTTCCGGAGCGCCGTAGGCTTCGATCGCCGCGGTGAGGGCATCAATGCAGAAACTGGTGTCCATCGTGTTGGACAGCCGCCAGCACAGCACCTTGCGCGAGTACCAGTCCATGACTGCAACGAGGTACATGAAGCCGTGGGCCATCGGCAGATACGTCACGTCCGCGCACCACACCTGATTGGGCCGGTCGATTTTCAGCCCGCGCAGCAGGTACGGGTAGATCCGCTGCCCGAGCGCCGGGATCGTGGTCCGTCGCTTCGGATACAAAGCCGCCAGCCCCATGATGCGCATCAGGCGCACCACCTTCTTGCGATTGACCACCAAGCCGTCCTCGGCAAGGGCGTCGACGATGCGTCGACTGCCTAAAAACGGGTGGGTCAGGTGGATTTCATCGATCCTGCGCATCAGATCGATGTCGCCGGCCGGCGTCGGCTTGGGCTGGTAGTACACCGTTGAACGCGCCACATCCAGCAGCTCACACTGGCTGGTGACGGGCAACCTGTCGTCGCGGTCGATCATGGCACGCCTCACTTGGGGTCCAAGCGCGCGAGCCCGCGATCTAAAAAATCGCGCTCCATCGTCAGCTCACCGATCTTGGCGTGCAGCTCCTTGATCTTGGCCTCGCTATCGGCGACTAGCCCCGAGCCGGACCCGAACATGCCAGCAGCGCCTTCCAGCAGCTGCCGCTTCCACGCCGTGATCTGGTTCGGGTGCACATCGAAGTGCTGCGCCAATTGCGCCAACGTCTGCTCTTCGGTCAATGCCGCCAACGCCACCTTGGCCTTGAACTGCGGCGAATGATTCCTACGCTTGCGCCTTGCCATGAGATCCGCTCCTTCGACTGTTCAGCCATCATCGAAGCAGCCCCCACTTAACCCACTGTCCAAGAACACGGGTCCATCTCTGTGCTCCTTGAGTTCGCCATCGCGCAGCTCGCGGCGGCTGGGCTCCCGGTTGATGTGGTCGTAGTAGGTCGATGGGGCGATCGGCACACCCAGCTCGGTCAGCTGTGTGCAGATCGACTCGACACCCCACCGCAAACCATCGGGGCCCTCGCGGTGGCCCTGATGATCGGCGATGAACCGGGTAATTAGCGTGCTGGCCGGTCGAGCTCGGCCGCGAAGAAAGCCGACGCGGTCTTTAAAATCGCGTTCGCCCTTCGCAATTCGGCGTTGTCCCGCCGCAAGCGCTTCAGCTCAGCGGATTCTTCGGTCGTGGTCCCGGGCCGTGCGCCGGCATCGACCTGCGCCTGGCGCACCCACTTACGCACCGTCTCCGCGCAGCCAACACCAAGTAGACGGGCGACCTCACTGATCGCTGCCCACTCCGAATCGTGCTGACCGCGGATCTCTGCGACCATCCGCACCGCCCGCTCACGCAGCTCCGGCGGGTACCTCCTCGATGAACCACCTGACATGACCCCATCCTTTCCAAGAACTGGAGTCTCCGGACATGCCGGGGCGGTTCATAGAGCGGCTCGTTCCGCCGCGATGAAATAACGCCGAGGAATCGCTAGACGAAAAAAACGATAACAAATATTCGTCCGTCGCCGATGGTGCGCGAAAATCAGGGCCAAGCCCCAAATCGGCCACGGCTAAATGACAGAGAGTTCCGGCATCCATGTCAAATCACGATTTTTGGGGATAAGGGATTGTGGGCGCGCCTTTGCGGCACTGTCTTTTGGTGGCGGCCGCGTTGTCGCTGGGCTGTGGCGTGGCGGCGGCCGATCCCGGATACGTGGCAAATGTGATCCCGTGCGAACAGCGCACGCTGGTCTTGTCGGCGTTTCCGGCTGAGGCCGACGCGGTGCTGGCGCACACCGCGCTGGACGCCAACCCGGTGGTGGTCGCCGACCGTCGTCGCTATTACCTGGGCTCGATCAGCGGCAAGAAGGTGATTGTGGCGATGACCGGCATCGGCCTAGTGAACGCTACCAACACCACCGAGACCGCCTTCGCACGCTTTACCTGTGCTTCTTCCATTGCCATTGCCGCGGTGATGTTCTCGGGCGTCGCCGGTGGTGCCGGCCGCACCAGCATTGGGGACGTGGCAATACCAGCACGGTGGACCCTGGACAACGGGGCAACATTCCGTGGGGTCGATCCCGGCATGCTGGCTACTGCCCAGACGCTTTCTGTTGTACTGGACAACATCAACACGCTCGGCAATCCTGTCTGTCTGTGCAGGAACGTTCCGGTCGTCCGGTTGAACCACCTGGGGCGCCAGCCGCAACTGTTCGTCGGCGGTGACGGGTCTAGCTCCGACAAGAACAACGGCCAGGCTTTTCCTTGCATCCCGAACGGCGGCAGCGTTTTTGGCTGCCAACCCTGTAGTGCACCCGATCGCTCACTTGGCTATACCGGTAACTTTTTCCAGGCGGCGGGACCCTGGCTGAAGAACGCTCTGATCAGCAACCTGAACATCGTATCGACGGTGAACCCCGGCTTCGACGCGGTTGACCAGGAGACGGCAGCCGCGCAGGCGGTCGCCGATGCACACGGCGTCCCGTTCCTGGGAATTCGCGGTATGTCCGACGGGCCCGGCGACCCGCTGCATCTGCCGGGCTTCCCCGTCCAGTTCTTCGTTTACAAGCAGATTGCGGCCAACAACGCCGCCCGGGTCACCGAAGCCTTCCTGCAGAACTGGGCCGGCGTCTGACTATGCAGTGCCACGGCCGACGGGACGGGTCGGATCCGAACTCCACTCCGACCATGACCCTGGAAACAGCGCCGCATCCTGGCCGATCACTGCCAGTGCCGCGACGATGACAGCTGCGCTGACACCCGAGCCGCAGTAGACACCCACGCGGCCACCGTGATCGATGCCGTGGTCGGACAGCAGTGCGTTAAGGGCGCCATTGCCAAGGAACGTGCCGTCGTCGGCCAGGACACTACCGCTGGGAACGTTGATGGCGCCGGGGATGTGACCGGCAACCGCATCCACGGGCTCGACATCGCCGCGGAAACGTTCCGGTACGCGCGCATCGAGCAGCGTCACACCACCCGCACCGGCTTGCTGCGCCGTTAGGGTTAGCCGCTGTCCGGCATACAAATCATCGTGCAGCACAGTCACATTCCCGAGCTGCGGGCTGACCTGGCCGGTCTCGATGCTGCCGCCTGCGGACCGCCACGCGGGCAAGCCGCCGTCTAGAATGCGTACATTCGCGATCCCAGCCGCAGTTAACACCCACCACGCTCGCGCGGAACCGGCTCGATTCCAGTCGTCGTAGACCACGACCGGCACATCGTGTCGGATTCCGCATCGGCGGACGGTGGCTTGCAGACTAGCCCCCGACGGCAGCGGGTGCCGGCCCCGGCCGGCGATCGTATGATCGCTCAGTTCGTCCTCGAGTGACACAAATACCGCTCCCGGCAGGTGACCCTGTAGGTAGGCCGCATGCCCGTCAGGTTCATCAAGCCGCCAGCGCACATCCAGGATCGACACCGGATCGCCGGCCTGGATCATGCCAGCCAGTTCCGCGGCGGTGATCAGGACCTGACCACGGGCTTGCACCGGTCACCTCCGTGTTGCCTGCCAACGCGGCTAATTCCCTTGTCGCGCAATCAGTGTAGTCACGGACAGGTTACATGTACCCCGAACGGCAGCTCACGCATGCCGCTTTGGCCCGGGATCACCGCGTGACCCGTCCCGGTCAGTGTGTAACTCTTGCCCTGCCTGGTCGCTTCGACCTGAGTTGGGGACTGAACCGGCTGGTAGGGCATCTGGTAGTCGACGCTTCCGATTTTAAGGGAGATACCAAAACCATTGACGTCTGGGGGCGTGGAGTCGGACAGGGACAGTGTCACCGAGGCCGAATCGTCGTGTGCGTTAACCCGTGTGGTTTGAGTCCCCGACTCCGACGGCGTCGCCGTCCTTACCGCTGGCGAGGTGCGGCACTCGACCGCTCCGGAAATTGTGTGCGTATGTCCCTCTACCATGACGGTCGCGGCCGCGGGAGCTGACGGCGCACTGGGGGGAGAACCCGGCCCGCTGTGTGCGGAGCAGGCCGGCAGAGTTGCCCCGAGTGCCGACACGCCGAGCGCGGTAGCTCCGACAGCGATTCGAACGGTGTGGCGCGGATCAGTCAAGCCCGGCTCCCTCACTGGTAGGCGAGGAGAAATATAGGCGGATTGCCGCTCCGACACTAGCAAAATGCCATCAACGGCCCGCCGTGGCGGGGTCAGGTTCGCACACTGCGCCCTGTCGTGTGGCCCGCTGGCATCGTGCTATCAGGACTTGGTGATGGAGCAGTCGTGGTCTTGGAGAGTCTCGGCTGCAACGGGCTGGTCCTCAGTTCCCTCTGCCAAGAGCAGCAGGAATTGGTCCTGCGCTACGTTGGCAACCGCAATCGATGCATTTTCCATTTTCTTGCCGTCAGCGGTTACCTTCAGGTAGATGTCCCGGAACAGGTTCCTGGATTCGAACGCCTTCGTGTCAACCGCCAATCCTTGAAACCTGCGACCACCGAGGTCGATGGGGAGCTGCTTCCAGCCAACGTACTCTGAGGTATCCACGTTCCTCAGGGCTGCCGATGTTGTTGGTGACGAACACGATATGTGGATGTGCAGCTGATCCTGAGTGCGCGCGTTCTTCGGGTTGATGGTGAGGACTACGTCTGACTCTGGAAGTGAGTTGTTCAGGCGCGCGGTAACGAGGAACCGTGCGGCCCAAGCGTCGTAGAGGTAATTGCGACCCGCTGACTCCCGTAGGGCGGGATCCTCGATTCCGGTGATACGAGCAAGCGGGATCAAAAGGAACTGGTACGGATCAAAATCCGCTTTGTACAACGCCGTTCCAGACTGTTCATCCACGAATGTGCAGGGAGCGTACGCACCGGTACGCCGATAGCCGAATTCGCAACGGTCGTGCACGATTTTCCACAGTGCTTCACGGTCGGCCTCAGGGCGATTCGGCCGCGCCGGTACGGTTACCGCAATCAGCGCCCCGGCAAGAGCTGCTATCACCGCACCTATCAAGACACTTAGACTGACTGCCCGTCGGCTTTTGGGCACCTTGCGCCCGAGAGCTCGTGCAGCCAACCGAACGGCGCCCAGCCCGGTTCGCGTTGTTCCTGCCATGGCGCTATGCCCTTCCGATCACGCAGGATGTCGCCGGTCGTGTAGACCCTGGGTGCGGCGGGCCTGATCCTCCTCTGTTGGGTGCCAGTGCGGCGTGCCGGTGGCAGTAACTTTCGCCCGTCCACATCACCATCGCACCACCTTCGCATAGGCGCCAAGATCGCTGTGCGGCAGCCCTGCTCGCGCTGCGGCCAGTGCAATGAAACGCTGAATGAGTCTGTGAAAGCAATGGCCAAAACCTGAACCGTTGCTGGTTCGATCAGCGGGCGGCGCCGGCTCACTCGGCGTCGGCGGGGTCCAAGAGTTGCACTTCCTCTAGATCCATCGCCGCCTGCAGCTCGCGCAGCACGATGTCGTCGATGAGGTTTTGGTTGCGCAACGTGGTGACGGCCTGCCGCTGGTGTTGCAGCACGCCTAGACGCACGCGCCGGACCAGATCGTTGCGCTCGGCCAGATCGCTGGTCGCGGAGTCGGCGCCATCGGCCATGACGAGCACCGCGCGTTCTTCGTATTCCTTTTCCAGGTGTTTGACGAGATCGGGGGCGACCCCGAGTTCGTCGGCGACCGTCGGCAAAGCGTCGAGAGCGGCTTGGGCGCTACGGGTGCGGGCCAGCTGCAATTCGTTGGCGTGCGCGACGTCTTCGGGCATCCTCGCCCACCGAACGACGGTGGGCAAGGAAGTCCCTTGGACCAGCACGGTGACCAGAATGACGACCGAGACGACGAAGATGATCAGGTTGCGGTCTGGGAATGGAGCGCCGCTATTGGTGGTCATCGGCACCGCCAGCGCTGCGGCAAGCGATACCGCGCCGCGGAAACCGGCCCAGCTTGTGACGCAACGCTGACGGAAGCCGACGTGGCGGGTGGGCTTCTTCAGGACCCGGTCCACGGTGTGACCCAGGACCGTGGTCGCCTGTACCCAGGCGATCCGGGTGGCGATAACGACACCCGTCACCGCCAGGGCCAGGACTGTGGCCCGTGGTAGTCCCCCGTCCTCGCCGGCGATGTGGTCTATCGCGCCCGGGATCTGGACGCCGACAAACACCCACAACGAGCCGTTGATCAGGAACGTGGCGATGTCCCAAAACGCATGCGCCTGCAGGCGGGAACGAGCGCGTATCACCGTCGGACCAACGTAGGTGAGGACCAGGGCCGAAACCAGCACCGCAACCACACCGCTGCACTTCAGAGATTGAGCGAGCAAGAACGCTGCGAACGGCGTCAGCAAGCTCAGGGCTCCCTCCTCCAATGGTGCGTCGATTCTGCGGCGTAGTAATGTCACCAGGCCGCCGACCAGCAGCCCGGCCATGATTCCGCCGAGATAGGAGACGACGAACCGGCCGACCAGCGCGGCCGGGCCGATCCCAGCGGCACCTTCCGCGACCGCCACGGTGACGGCGAACAGCACGAGCGCGGTCCCGTCGTTGATGAGGCTCTCGCCGCGTAGCACTGTCAGCGCCCGGCGCGGCAACCGTTTCGCCAGGCCGGCCACCGCCGCGGCATCGGTGGGGGAGAGCACGGCACCGAGGACAGCCGCGGCGTGGGACTCCATGCCCAGCGCTCGTGCCGTCCACGACACCGCGACCGCGGTGGCAATCACCAGCCCGATACTGAACATGACGATGACGCGCAGGTTCCAGCGGATCTCGCGAAAGCTGGTGTTCATGCTCTCCCAATAAAGGATCGCCGGCAGGAACAGCAGCAGCACCACCTCGCCATCGATCTGAACGTCACCGAAACGGGGAATCAGACCCAGCAGGGAACCGGACAGGATGAGCAACACTGGAGGGCCCACGCGATAGCGGTGGCCCAGGACGGTCCCCACGACCACGGCGGCGACCAGCGCAACGATAACGACGAGCCCGAACACCAGCCCATCCTCGCCTATGGTGCGTCGACCATTCATACCGCCGCGTTGACCTGTTTCGGCACCCTGGCGAACACCGCGAGATGTTGGGTCGACTCAGTCCGCTGACAACGTGGCGCACGGCACAATGTCATCGAGGTGTCGACTCGATCAGCTGGAGGACTCAGGTCTGATGACCACCGTGGATTTCCACTTTGACCCTTTGTGCCCGTTCGCCTATCAGACCTCGGTGTGGATCCGTGATGTGCGCGCGCAATTGGGAATCACGATCAACTGGCGGTTTTTCAGCCTCGAGGAGATCAACCTGGTAGCGGGCAAGAAGCACCCGTGGGAGCGAGACTGGTCCTATGGCTGGTCGTTGATGCGGATCGGTGCGCTGCTGCGTCGAACGAACATGTCGTTGCTTGATCGGTGGTATGCAGCGATCGGTCATGAGCTGCACACCCTGGGCGGCAAACCGCATGATCCCGCGGTGGCGCGACGCCTACTGTGCGACGTCGGCGTCAATGCGTCGATTTTGGATGCGGCGCTGGATGATCCGACGACCCACGACGACGTCCGCGCCGACCACCAACGGGTTGTCGCCGCGGGCGGATACGGCGTGCCGACGCTCTTTTTGGACGGACAATGCCTTTTTGGGCCGGTGCTGGTGGACCCGCCTGCTGGACCGGCCGCCCTGAACCTGTGGAGCGTCGTCACGGGCATGGCGGGGCTGCCGCACGTCTACGAACTTCAGCGACCGAAGTCACCAGCCGATGTTGAACTCATTGCCCAGCAGCTACGCCCCTACCTCGATGGGCGCGATTGGGTGAGCATCAATCGCGGGGAGATCGTTGATATCGACCGGCTGGCGGGCCGCTCCTGAGCGGCTACACCGTGGTGATTGGCGGGTACTGCCGGCGATGGGCGGAGCGTTGTCGTCGTTTGGTCGCTATGGCAAGGCGGCGGTCTCGAGTTCCTCGAATGCCGCGCCGGTGTACTGCGCTAGCCGCTGCAGATGCGGCAAGGTGTCACGGCAGCCCAGAAAGCCGAGGACGACCTTGTCCGTGTAGCCGACCAGCGTCACGTTGAGGCCATAGCCGTCACACAGGAACGACATCGGAACAATCACATCCAGCTTGGCGCCCGAAAGATACAACGGGTCCTTCGAGAGCACCACATTGGAGACGGTGAAGTTGAACAGCGGTGGAATCACCCCGAGTGCGCCGGTCTTCTGCCCCACCGCGATCGGCAGCAAGCCGAATACGGAGTAGTGCTGCAAGGCATTTGGTGACATCGCCAGCAGTTCGGCCTTGCCGCGGGTGGTCGACGCCGAGATTGTGGTCAGCCGCGCAACCGGGTCTTCGATCGAGGTGCCCAGCGGCGCGACGAAACCCGAGGCGGCGTTGACCGTGTCTGCGTCGCGCTCGAAGCCGACCGGCACCGAGGCGGTCAGGGTGTTCGTCGGCAGGTCGCCCAGCTCCTGCAGGTAGCGTCGGCAAGCCCCGCCGACAGACGCCAGGATCACGTCGTTGACGGTGCAGTCGGTGGCGTGGGCCACTGCCTTGAGGCGCGGCAGTTTCAGCACTTGCACCGCTAGCCGTCGATGCCGGTTGACGCGGGTGTTAAACGGGGTACGCGGGGTGGTGAGGGCCGCCCGCACCGAGCTGTTGGCGCCCAGCACCATGCTGGATAGCCTTCCGGCCAGTTCGCTGACCGCGGAAACGCCCTCGACCGCCCGCTTCGTCGTGGCGGCGGCCAACACGCTGGCCAAGTCGTAGTCATCGCCGAACGGCTCGGGCTTGCCCGAGCCTGGGGGTGCCTCGGGATCGGTGGTGAGCCAGCTCTTGATCAGGTTCACCCCACCCAATCCGTCGACCGCGCAGTGGTGGGCCTTGAAGTACATGGCGAACTGACGGCCGGTTAGCCCCTCGATGAGGTGCAACTCCCATAGCGGCTTGGCCATGTCAAGTGGGGTCGAATGCAGCCGCTCGACCAACGCGCCGAGATCGCGGCCGGTCCCCGGATAAGGTAGGGCGGACAAGCGGACGTGGTAGCTCGGATCGGGCTGCACCTGCCTCCAGTACGCCATCGACGCGCCGCCGGCGATCACGCTGTCGAACGGGAAGGGCAGGAACGCCAGTTGTGAGATCGCCTCGTACAGGTCGCGGATGAACCTGCGCGGTGCTCCCTTAGGCAGGTCGAAGACCGCAAACGCGCCGATGTGCATTGGCGTGCGCGGCGCCTCCATGCGCGCGAACATCTGATCCAGCGGGCTGAGCAGCTTCACAAGGCCAACCCTAGCGACCTCAACCCCAAAAGCTATGGGATCGCAACCGCGGGGCCCGGCTCACTGCCCGCGTGTTGCGTTGCGTAGACCTCGGCCAGGAATTGCTCCACGGCGATCGCCGTGTGTGCCGCACGTGCCGAGCCGAGCAGGTCGAAAGCGTGCTGGGTAAAGGGCAATTCGGCGTATACCACCGGCTGCTTGCTGACTTGCCGCAGCTGATCGACGAAGCCACGCGCCTGCTGTACGGGAACCAGCGAGTCGTTGCGGCCGTGTAGCACAAAGAATGGGGGAGCGTCGGCGGAAATGTGGGTGACCGGTGAGGCGTCGAGGTAGGACTGCATGTTCGCCGTGCGCGGTTGTTTGACCACCATTCGCTCCAGCAGCGGCAGCATCATCGGGTGCATCGCGTCCTGCAGACGAGTGAAGTCATAGACGCCGTAGAACGGCACGGCTGCCTGCACCCGGGTGTCCGCCTCTTCGAATCCCGGTTGGAATCGTGGGTCATTCGGCGTTAGCGCGGCCAGTGACGACAGGTGGCCGCCGGCCGAACCACCGGTGATGGCGATGAAGTCCGGATCGCCGCCGTATTCGCTGATGTGCGCCTTGACCCACGCCAGGGCGCGCTTGACGTCGATGATGTGATCCGGCCAGGTGTTGCGCGGGCTGTGTCGGTAGTTGATCGCCACGCAGATCCAGCCTAGCTCGGCGAGGTGGCTCATCAGTGGATGCGCCTGTCCGCGTTTGTTTCCGGTGGTCCATGCACCGCCGGGGATCTGAAACAGCACGGGCGCTGTTCCGGTCAGATCTAGATCGGGACGTCGCCAGATATCGAGGTGGTTGGCCCTGCCGTATTCGCCGTAGCTGATGTCGCCATCGTGTGCGTAATCGCGGTAGATCCGCAGCATGCGCAGCGGCCCGGGGGTCTTGGCGGTACCACCGCCGGCTGGGCGGCGCCACAGACCGGCCGAGGCGGTGCGGCGATCGGGCCCCAGGCCGCTGTCTAATGCGGCGGTGAGCTGGGCATCGGCCTGACGGCCTGCGCGACTGAGGTTCAGCAGCCCCAGCGCCGAGAAGGCCGCCACCAGCCAGGAGACCGCCCGCACTGGCCGGGTCAGGCGTTGGGCTGTCAACACCAGCCCGCCGAGCTGGCTCGCCAGCGTCGGTAACGGAAACTCGGTAACCACCAGGCCAATAAACCACGACCACAGCGATGCGAATCCGTTGCGCGCCAGCGGCCTATATGCGTTGATCGTGGCGGCGGCGGTCACTGCCGCTACCACCAAGGCCCCGATTTGCCGGATGACGTGGATGAGTCGAGGAGCGCCCATGTGGTTACCTTACGAGGCCACCCCGCCGTACGAACGGTGGCCAGCGCGTGATGTGGACCCTAAGGGCCCGGCCGCGTGCTCGATCGGCGGCTTGCGAATTGTGCTCGCCAGCCTGCGGTTGGTGGCGGTCGCGGGGTCGTTGTCGGTAATGCCGATTTTCGAGGCACCGCAGTCGACGCTCGCGTGGGGGCATTTTTCGAGCATGGGCCGTCGTCACTAGGGGTCTGGATGTTGTTGGGAACAACCATTGGTTGTGATTTGATCAGGCATGCCGCTCAGCTCTCGTATGCCCGGACTCACCTGCTTCGAAATCTTTCTGGCCATCGCTGAGGCCGGCAGTCTTGGCGGCGCCGCACGCGAACTCGGGTTGACTCAACAAGCTGTGTCAAGGCGGCTCGCATCGATGGAGGCCCAGATCGGGCTGCGATTGGCCATCCGGACGACACGTGGCTCCCAACTCACGCCTGCCGGCATCGTCGTCGCCGAATGGGCGGCCCGCTTGCTCGAAGTCGCCGAGGAGATCGATGCCGGCCTCGGCTCGCTGCGCACCGAAGGCCGCCAGCGCATCAGAGTGGTGGCCAGCCAGACGATAGCCGAACAGCTGATGCCGCATTGGATGCTGTCCTTGCGGGCCGCCGACATGCGCCGCGGTGGTACTGTCCCTGAGGTAATCCTGACCGCCACCAATAGCGAGCATGCGATCGCAGCCGTTCGTGACGGCATCGCAGATCTTGGATTCATCGAAAACCCCTGTCCTCCCACGGGATTAGGCAGCGTTGTGGTTGCACGCGACGAACTGGTCGTCGTCGTGCCGCCGGGTCACAAGTGGGCCCGACGGTCACGAGTAGTGAGCGCCCGGGAGCTCGCTCAGACGCCTTTGGTGACTCGCGAACCGAACTCTGGCATCCGCGATTCACTCACCGCGGCGTTACGTGACACGCTCGGGGAGGACATGCAGCAAGCGCCACCGGTGCTGGAATTATCATCGGCTGCGGCCGTGCGGGCCGCGGTCTTGGCCGGCGCTGGACCGGCTGCGATGAGCCGGCTAGCGATAGCCGATGACCTGGCGTTCGGTCGATTACTCGCGGTCGACATCCCCGCGTTGAACCTGCGGCGCCAGCTTCGAGCCATCTGGGTCGGTGGGCGCACCCCGCCGGCGGGTGCGATACGAGACCTGCTCAGCCACATCACTTCCCGCAGCACGTAGGACCTCCGTCCGGCGAGCAGTCGCAAAAGCCCCCGCACGCACGGCGTGTCGGGGGCTTTTACGACTGCTCGCGGAGGTTGCGCTGGGGTTGATGGACCCGGCGTCGTCAGAAAATCGCGCGTAGCGCGACAAGACCGACCGAGGCGAGGATCGCCGCCGAAGGCAGCGTGATGACCCACGCTAGCACGATCGGTTTCATCAGTCCCCAGTTGGTGGACCGGTTTACGATGCCGACGCCGAGGACGGCGCCGATAAGAATGTGCGTGCTGGAAACCGGAAGACCCAGGACCGTGGCTCCCATGACCACCCCGGCGGCCGACAATTCGGCAGCAAACCCCGATGCCGGGTGCATCGTGGTGAGGTTGTGTCCAACGGTGGCGATCACCCGTCGTCCAATGAACCACAACCCCGCGCACAACGCGACGCCGAACGTGACCATGGCCGCGGCAGGCACCGCTGCGTTGCCTTCAATGGCGCCCGTGCGCAGCACATCCAGGATTGCCGCGAACGGCCCGATGGCGTTGGCAATGTCATTGCTGCCGTGGCTGAAGGCGAAGCCCGAGGCCGTAAAGACCTGCATCCAGCTGAACATCAAAAACGTTGACCGTGAAAGTGATTCGCCCCGAAGTGTCTTGGCGAAAATAAAGGTGGCCATCCACACCGCTGCACCGACCATCGCGATGATGAAGTAGTTATTCATCGTGGTGAGGCCCAAGTGCATGTGCTTGAACCCCTTGAACAGCAGCATCGCGACAATGATCATGGATCCGGCGGCGGCGACCAGCGGAACCCAGTTCTGCAGGGCCCGGAACGCGTCGACCGACGATGTCTTGGCGTCGATTTCGTGTAGCTCGCGGTAGTAATCGGATTCCAGTTCGTCGGGATCAAAGTCCTTGCGGTTTGCCGCGACGGCGTCGCGCGCCAGGGCGCCGGTATAGGCGATCTGCTGGATCTCGGTGAGCCGGTCGAACGCCGCCTTGTGGCGCTCGCGGTGTGCGATGCGCTCTTTCTTAATTTCTGTTAGCCGTCGTTCGGCCTGTTCGTTGTACAGCAGGATGTGCCGTTTGATGACGCCGTAGAGCAGGTACGACACCAAGCCGCCCAACACCGGCGACAGCACCCAGGACACCACGATCTGGCCGATTTGATCCCACTGGACCATCCTGAGTGCGGCACCGCCCTGGCCGCTCACCATCCCCAGCGCGATCGCCGCGCCGACGATGCCGCCGATGATCGAGTGTGTGGTCGACACCGGGTACCCCATACGGTTAGCAAACAGCAGCCAGAGCGCGGCTGCCGATAGCGCCGACAGCATGATGTTCATGAAGTCGCGTGGGTCGACGGACACCCCGGACAGATCAACGATGCCGCTGCGGATGGTCTCGGTGACGTCGCCGCCGGCGATCACCGCGCCGCTGACCTCGAAGATCGCCGCGACCAGAAGCGCCTGTTTCATGGTCAACGTGCCCGCGCCGACGCTGGTGCCAAACGAGTTGGCGACATCATTGCCGCCGACGTTGAAGGCCATGAACATGCCGACGACGGTGGCGAGCACCAGGATGACTTTGTTCGCGCCGGACCCTGCGTAGTCGAATGCCCACCACGAGAACAGCACGAAAGAACCCGCCAGCAGCAGACTGAACGACAGGTGCCATGGTCGGTCCGGCCCGAGGAAGCCCTCGTGTTGCGGTGTGCGCGCTGCGCGATCCTGAAGTCCGCTAGCCACCAAATGCCCATCCCTGTGGTGTTTGGCATTGTCGCTCATGTCGGCTTGTGTTGGCGATCGAGCGTCAGCAGGCTACGTCATGGCGGCTAGCAACGGGTAAACGCCGGATGAATAACGGTGACCGACGCTGCATCGGACTGACCGGACAGATGCGGGGAAATCGGCTTTGACGACCGGCGGACCGAGCTGTCCACGAAGATGTTGCGCTCGAGACTTGCAGGCCTGTTGGCCGGCCGATGACCGGCCTTGGTCCGGCCGGCTCTTGTCCGTGCTCAGGTGTCTCCGAAGACAACGCCTGGGTTGAGGATGCCCGCCGGATCGAAGCTCTGCTTGATACGGCGCATGAGGCTGATCTTGACCGGGTCTTCCAGCTCGAGGAAATAGCCGGTTTTGGCCCGGCCGACGCCGTGTTCGCCAGAGATCGCGCCACCCAATTCCATTGCGAGAGCAAAGATGTCGGTCATGAGCTTCTTCTTTTTCTCCGGATCCTTGCACGCGATGGCCATGTGTACGTTGCCGTCGCCGGCGTGCCCGCAACCGACCGCGGCACCGTCCGCTGCCGCCGCCAGACCGCGCGCGGTGCTCAGGAATTTTGGCATCGACGCGCGTGGGACGACGGTGTCGATGATGTCGTCGGCGCCGAGTGCTTTTGCCGCCCAGAATGCCTTCTCGCGGGCCTCGATCAGCTTGCGCGCCGAGCCTCCTTCGAGCACGTAGGCGTCCACCGCTCCCAATTCCATGAGCATTTCACCCACCGTCTGAATGTCCTCGAACAGTCGGTCGGCGAGGCGGTTCTCAAGCGCCACAAGGAGATAAGCTTCGCAGCTGTCGCGGATCTGGTCCGGAATACCTAGCTCCAGGTTCTGAGTGGAGATGAGTGCGGCCATCGAAGTGTTGTCAATGTACTCCAGGATGTCAGGTGCCAGGCCGCTGGCGAGGATCTTGGGCACCGCCGCCATGACTTGGTCGAAGTCGGCGAACGGGGCGAGCACGCTGGCGTTGTGGTCGAGCCGCGGATGCAGCTTGACGATCACCTCGGTGACCAAGGCCAGGGTGCCCTCCGAGCCGATGATCAGCTGGGTGAGGTCGTAGCCGGTGGACACCTTGGCCATCCTGCCGCCGGTTCGGATGATCTCGCCGGTGGGCAATACCGCTTGCAACCCGAGCACGTTATGGCGGGCCACTCCGTACTTGACCGCGCGCATCCCGCCGGCGTTGGTTCCGACATTCCCGCCGACGCTGGAGGACAGCTCGCCCGGGTAAACCGTGTACCGCAGCCCGGTATCGGCGGTAGCGGCGTCCAGGTCGGTCAACGCCACCCCGGGCTGCACGACGGCGACTTGGTTGGCGGTGTCGACCTCGAGGACCTTGTTCATCCGGTCGAACGAGATCAGCAGCCCACCCTCGACTGGTCGTGCGGCCCCCGACAAGCCGCACCCGGACCCGCGGGCCGTCACCGGCACACCGTTTTCAGAGGCGGCCTTCAGCAGTTGGGCAACCTCTTCGGGGGTGGCCGGCTTGGCGGCATAGGCTGGCTTCTGCGGCGGCCCCGTCAACTCTTCGTCGTGTGCGTAGTCCTCGGGGATTGCGTCGCCGGTCAGCAAATTGGCGTTCCCGACGATTTCGGAAAACCGAGCTGTCATTTCACTCATCGGAGGCCTCACTTTCCAACGCTGCGCTGCGTGCCCGACCGCGACTTACTTTATCGCTGCCGGTGCGGGCAAATCATCGTGGTTGGCTCTCAGCGGTACGGTTCGATACTGTGCGCCGCGCATTGCGCACGTTTCTACGGTGGGGAAAGCCTGAAGGGGACCGATGGTGAAGACGGCTATGTTGGGCGCGGTGGCGCTGGTGATCGCCTTGGGAGGGACTTGCGGTGTGGCGGATGCTTTGCCGCTGGGCCAGACTGACGACCCGATGATTGTCGCGCATCGCGCGGGTACGCGCGATTTTCCCGAGAACACCGTTCTGGCGATTACCAACGCAGTCGCAGCTGGTGTGGATGGCATGTGGCTGACCGTCCAGGTCAGCAGCGATGGCGTGCCGGTGCTGTATCGTCCGTCCGATCTGGCAACGTTGACCGACGGCGCCGGCCCGGTGAATTCGAAGACGGTTCAGCAACTCCAGCAGCTCAACGCGGGATGGAATTTCACCACGCCGGGCGTCGAGGGCCATCCCTACCGGCAACGGGCGACCCCGATACCGACACTGGAGCAAGCCATTGGCGCGACTCCGCCCGATATGACTCTGTTTCTAGACCTCAAGCAGACTCCGCCACAGCCGCTGGTCTCAGCGGTCGCGCAGGTGTTGACCAGGACTGGTGCTGCCGGGCGGTCGATCGTATATTCCACCAACGCTGACATCACGGCTGCAGCCTCGCGGCAGGAGGGACTGCAGGTCGCCGAAAGTCGTGACGTGACCCGCCAGCGCCTTTTCAACATGGCATTGAACCATCACTGTGATCCGCAGCCGGATCCTGGGAAGTGGGCCGGATTCGAGTTGCATCGCGATGTCACCGTCACCGAAGAATTCACGTTGGGGTCCGGTATCTCCGCGGTGAATGCCGAGTTGTGGGACGAGGCCTCGGTCGACTGTTTCAGATCGCAGTCCGGCATGAAGGTCATGGGTTTCGCGGTGAAAACTGTCGACGACTACCGCCTGGCTCACAAAATCGGACTCGATGCGGTACTTGTGGACTCGCCGCTGGCGGCCCAACAATGGCGTCATTAACGTCGCTCGCTGTCAGGGTGCGGTTCATTTGAATTGCGTGCGGTACTGACGATTTCGGAGTTTGGGGGAGGCCCGTACTTTTATTCGGTAGAAGGCAGCGCCTTCGGCCGGTGCAAGGTCGAAATTGTTCTGTCCCAACGCTTGCCAAAATCTTGCGGTGATGGCTCGGGTGAGTTTCCGGAAACCTACCAGAGCACCGGAAGGCGTTCGGGGATGCGTCTTTGGAATCGGGTGCGCCAGACCAATTGGTCGATGGGCACAGCCAGGTCGACGTCGGGCATCTTTTTCAACAGCGCTTCGATGCCGATCTGTGCGTGGCGGCGACCGAGAGCTGATCCAGGACAGAAGTGTTGGCCGCGGCCGAACGCGAGGTGCGAGGTGGGGTTGGGCCGGTCGAGTTCGATGCTGCCCGGGTTAGGGAAGTGCTCGGGATCGAAGTTGGCGCCCTCGAGCAGCACCAGCACCAGCTCCCCCTTGCGGACCAGCACGTCGCCGACCTGGATGTCGGCGGTGGCCAGGCGCGGTAACCCGTCGGCGAAGGAGAGATTGATCCGCAGCAGTTCCTCTACACCGGCCGGGATCAGTTCCGGCTTCTCGTGCAACAAGTTCCGAAGTTGCGGGCGTTGTATCAGCGATATCAGCGCGGTGGTGAGGAAGCTGCCGGTTGAGATGACGCCGGCACCGAAGAAAGTGACGCCGATGGTCGCGAATAGTTCGTCGGAGACGTGCGAGTAGGCGGGATCTTTCCGGAGGCGGCCGAGCTCACCCATGAGGCCGGTCGTGATGTTTGGGTTTTCCAGAATTCCGGCCATGTATTCGATGTCGCGATCCCAGTTGATCTTCGCGGCGGGGATCGGGTCGGCCGAACTCATGAAAGCGATACTCAAGCTACGGAACAGCTTCGGGCCGTCTTCTTGCGGGATGCCCAGAACCTTGCAGTGCAGGGCAGTGGCCAGCGGGTCGGCGAAGTCATTGCGCAGATCGGCTGGTGCGCCCTCGGTAATCAGGTTGTCCAGCAGCGAGTTCGCGGTGTCTCGTAGGAATTGCTCCAACCCGGGTGCCTTGGGTGTGATCGCTTTCATCACCGCCTTGCGCAGTCCCGCGTCGGCGATGTTTCCCATGTTGTTGACCACTTCGGGTGGAACAGTCAGCGCGTTCAGGCGGGGGGCGCCGGCAGCGGCGGTTTCCTTCATGGAAAAACGCCGATCCTCGAGCACCTGTGTGCACAGTGCATACGAGGAGACGAGCCAGGCTTCGGCGCCGGTAATGGTCCGTACCTTGCGGATAGGCTCGCGGGTTCGTAATTCTGCGACGGCGTCAGGAATCCGATCCCCACGTGCAGAGAACGGGACCTCGAGCAGAACGGTCGCGGTCATTCGGCGGGGCTCCCATCAGGGGTAACAATGGCGTGGCCTTGATTGCGCGATGCCCGTAGTCCCGATCCTCGGGCGTAGAGCATTTCGGCGAGGGGCAGTGATTGGTGGTAGCAATTCAACGACGACGGCACTCCGAGAATCGCAGGTGTGTCGAGGAATAGCGGGGCCTCGGCGCAAATGTAGTCCATGCACACCTGCTCTTGAGTAGCCGTCGCCCCCTGCCGCGGACCCACTTTCGTGGACAGGAAGCGCCGCACTAGGTCCTGGCAGACGGCGCGCAAGTCCTCGTCGTCTTTCAGGCGCGTGAGCAGGTCCGCATGCAGCTCCCGGTATGCCTCGTTGGACTGGAACTCCGACATCGGACGAACGCACAGCCGGGCCCCGGCCGGATCGAGTTCGTTCACCGTGGTGGTGATCTTGGCGCGGACGCCGCGGATGTTTTTGACCGCCTTGCGCCGGGCTTCGATTGCGGAATCGCCTAGCGCTTCGTAACTCTCGGCGACATGGACATCGGTGTAGACGAAGTCCACACGATCAAAATTCGTGAGACCCCAAAGCCCGAGATCCCGTAGGCGCTGGCGGGAGAAGTAACTGTTCCCCGGGGATACCCCGATAACAGCATGATCTCCTTCGGTGTGGATGATCTGACATTGTTGGGTGAATGGCCGAACCAGAAACCCTTCCTGGGCGGTGGCTTCCGGAATGCGCCTGCCTAGCTGAAACCGTGAGTTGGGAGCAGAGTCGTCTGTGGTCCCGCCTGTTATGCCGTCCGCATTTTCGTCATGCGCTGCCGGGGCTGACCGGGGGCTCTGCAAGTCGTCCGTCGGCGAGATCAGCACGCCTGGTTCGGCAGCCACGTATGACATTGTTTTCCTTGGACCATAGGGACGGGGTCGACGCTCGGTGTTGAGGTCAGTGATCAGGGTGCCGGCACGAACTGACAATGTCTATCGCCCGATCGGCCCAGCCTATTGGGTGGATCTCGTGTCCACCAAAAGGGGGATCCAGCTGCTGCCGCTGTGGCGGCGGGTACACTCACATATTTTGCGTATCAGCCTGGACCGGTCTTGTGGTTGACTTGCAGGCTGAGCAGGTCAGATCCGTTGTGACCGAACGGCTGCGCCGGCGGATCGGCCGAGGCGCTCCTATCCTCGCAGGCACGCTGGCTCCCGGCGTTGGTCTAGCCGCACAAAATCGTGAATTCCGGCAATTTACAGGAAGGTCCGCGCCGCCATCGGCCACGATCGCATTTGGCGAGTAGACGCAAAAGCCCCCGACACTCCGTGCGTGCGGGGGCTTTTGCGTCTGTTCGCCGCGCTAGAGCAGTTGAGCAAAGGCGGTGACGACCATAAGCACCAGCACCGCTGTCGCGAGGATGTGGACCTGGCCGCGGGGAGTGATTCGTGCCGGTAGCGGGCGGTGCGAAAGTGCTCGTTGGCGTTGTAGAGCGATCACATAGCAGCACGAGGCCGCAGCACCAGCTAGGCCGGCCGGGATCAGCCCAGCCGGCCCGTCGGCGCCTTGCGTGTCCTTGAGCGTCAGCAACACGCCGTTGACCAGCAACGCAAAGGCCGTCCGGGTCCAGGCCAGCGTCGTCCGTTCGGCCTGCAGCCCGCGATCGCTCGCTGCCGTCGAGTGACGGTTCACCCGGTGATCGCCTTGGCTACCACCAATGCGAGCGCGACGACCCCGACCACGCAGAGCCCCACCGCGAGGTAGCCCGGTGTGGGGTGACGGGGCAATGGCAGGTGCCGGCGCATGGCGCGATCCGCCTGCTGCCAGCGCAGCAGACCCATTCCGCTGGTGAGGATTGCCAAAATCGCGAGCACCACACCGAGCACCTGGCGTGCGCCGGGGATCGTCAGTTCCGGGACGAGCTGCACCAGGGCGACCGCCGCGGCCAGCAGGCCTAGAGCGGTGCGCTGCCAGGCCAGGAAGGTCCGCTCGTTGGCAAGGGTGAACCGGTAGTCGGGTTCGACATCGGTCGCGGTGTCGTTTGAGTCATCAGCCACGAGGCAACCTTGCAGGGCATATCGGGGACAGGCGGTTTGACGTCGGCTGAGTTTAGTCAAGCGCGTGGCTTGCCATGTCGTTATGAGAACATCGCCGGCAGAGGACTAGCCGAAGATCGCCTCAGGTTCGACATTCATTACGATCTCACAATCGCAGTAGCCACCAAACTCTTGTAGGCCCTCGGCCAGCGTCTCCCATTCGATGCGGTGTGATTGGGCCCATCGTTGCGCATGCCGGGCGGTGTGGTCACAAGGCTGTTCGCCGAGTCTCTCGTCGACGTAGTCGAGCAGCTGCTCAAGCTGGTCCTGGTCGATTGTGAGCAAAGCGGTTCGTGCGACGCGCTCAGCGTTCTTGTAGGCGTCGCGAAGAAACCGGCGCCGCGCCTTGTCGGGTGGGGTAGTCATCAGCGAGAACCGTCGCTTTTGGTATTCGGAGCAATCGGAGAAGTCACGGCAACAGACGATACCGGTTGGTGTCGTGTGCCACGCACCCGAACAACGGGTCGTCCGGTCAGCGACGGGCCGACCCGGTGAGCAACTGACCGTTGGCGGGCTGCAGCAAACAGATGACGGTGCTCGGGGTGGGATCGGCCCCGGTTCTATCCTGATGCGAGTCGATGAGATACGCCACCGAGTATGGGCTGGTGTCGACGGATTGGCCTGTGTAGGGCGCAAATCCGGCAGCACAATCACGATTGGCCACGGAAACGACGGCGGCATCGACGGCCACCGGAGCACGCAGGTATACCTCGGCCGAATGCGCTGTCGCGCAATCGACAATCGTGACGGTTATCCGGCTCAGATGCGCCGGCGGCAGGTCGGCCAGGCAGTCGCCGACTTGAAGGTTAATCCAGGTCTCGGTTCGCGCGCTCTGCGGAGCCGGTGTCGGTGAGACGGTAGCGGTCTCCGCCGTTGCGGGTGGGTTTGTCGGATTCATTTTCGTCGACGCAATGCCGCCACGAGCACCGTTGATGGAGCAGGCCGCCAGCATGGTGACCGCCGACAGGGCGTATAACACATGACGGCCTGGAAGCCGCATCGCAGTCTCCTCGAAAACATAAAGTTAGGCATCGCGATGCCGGCGAGAAAGCACATTCGCGCAAGTCGCGCCTGTTGTGGCCAACGATGCGCGACCCTTAGCGCGGCTAGCGAATTGCCGGGTCGGCGACCAATCAAGTGCGACGCATGCCGACACAGTCGGCCCAGTTTTGGGCGTTCCGCCAACAGGTGGGGTTGACCTCCGCTATGGTGGCCGGGCCGGTATCGGCCGGTCGGAAACGGTTGCCGATCACGGCGCCGTTGGTCGGCGCTATCACCAGCCTTGCGCTGGGCAGATTCGCCTGTCCGAACTCCGGGTAACCATCTTATTGCGTTGCGAAACGCTTTGCGAAACTGCGCAATTATTGCGATGCCCGCCGTTACCCTGTGACTGTTCTACGCCTCTCTGAGTTCGGAGGGTCATGACCGCGACACAGTCCCCTCCCGAGCCCGCGCCGGACCGAGTGCAGCTGGCCGGGTGCCCGTTAGCGGGCACGCCCGACGTTGGTCTGACCGCGCAGGACGCGACCACGGCTCTGGGCGTTCCCACGCGCCGACGCGCGTCATCTGGTGGCATCCCGGTAGCCACCAGCATGTGGCGCGACGCGCAAACTGTGCGAACCTACGGGCCCGCGGTCGCGAAAGCACTTGCGCTGAGGGTCGCCGGGAAGGCTCGGTCCAGGTTGGCCGGCCGGCATTGCCGGAAATTTATGCAGCTCACCGACTTTGACCCGTTCGATCCCGCGATTGCCGCTGATCCTTACCCGCATTATCGAGAGCTGTTGGCCGGCGAGCGGGTGCAGTACAACCCCAAGCGCGACGTCTACATTTTGAGCCGATACGCCGACGTCCGCGAGGCTGCGCGTAACCACGACACGTTGTCCAGCGCCCGTGGGGTCACCTTCTCACGGGGGTGGCTGCCGTTTCTGCCGACGTCCGATCCGCCGGCGCACACCCGGATGCGCAAGCAACTGGCACCAGGTATGGCGCGTGGCGCGTTGGAGACGTGGCGCCCGATGGTCGACCAGCTTGCCCGAGAACTGGTCGGAGGGTTACTGACCCAGACGCCCGCGGACGTCGTCTCCACCGTGGCCGCACCGATGCCGATGCGCGCTATCACCAGTGTGCTCGGCGTAGATGGACCGGACGAGGCCGCCTTCTGCCGTTTGTCCAACCAGGCGGTACGGATCACCGACGTTGCCTTGTCAGCCTCCGGGTTGATTTCGCTTGTGCAGGGCTTTGCCGGATTCCGGCGATTGCGTGCACTCTTCACTCATCGGCGTGACAACGGGCTGCTTAGGGAATGCACTGTTCTCGGGAAGCTTGCCACCCATGCCGAGCAAGGTCGACTCAGCGATGACGAATTGTTCTTCTTCGCGGTGTTGCTGCTGGTTGCGGGCTATGAGAGCACTGCTCATATGATTAGCACATTGTTTCTGACGCTGGCCGACTATCCAGATCAGCTGACACTCCTTGCGCAGCAACCAGACCTGATCCCGTCGGCGATCGAGGAGCACCTCCGCTTTATATCGCCAATCCAAAACATCTGCCGCACAACGCGCGTCGACTATTCGGTCGGTCAAGCGGTCATCCCGGCAGGCTCACTGGTGCTGCTGGCATGGGGTGCAGCCAACCGTGACCCGCGCCAGTACGAAGACCCGGATGTCTTTCGCGCCGACCGCAACCCGGTCGGGCATCTCGCGTTCGGCTCCGGCATCCACCTGTGTCCGGGGACCCAGCTGGCGCGCATGGAGGGTCAGGCGATCTTGCGCGAGATCGTCGCCAATATCGACCGAATAGAGGTGGTCGAGCCGCCGACGTGGACGACAAACGCCAACCTTCGCGGCTTGACCCGGTTACGGGTCGCCGTTACCCCCCGCGTCGCACCATGAAGGCTCTCCGTTCGTCGTCTCGACTTTCCCGGTGGCGCGAGTGGGCCGCACCGCTGTGGGTCGGCTGCAACTTCTCGGCCTGGATGCGGCTTTTGATCCGTAACCGCTTCGCCGTGCATCACAGCCGCTGGCACTTCGCGGTCCTCTATACGTTTCTCAGCATGGTCAATTCCTGTCTGGGGTTGTGGCAGAAGATCGTTTTCGGTAGGCGAGTGGCCGAAACGGTGATCGCCGATCCGCCAATCTTCATTGTTGGGCATTGGCGTACCGGCACCACCTTGCTGCATGAACTGTTGGTCGTCGATGATCGCCACACCGGTCCCACCGGCTACGAATGCCTTGCGCCACACCATTTTCTACTGACCGAGTGGTTTGCGCCATATGTGGAATTCCTGGTATCGAAGCATCGGGCAATGGACAACATGGATTTGAGCTTGCATCACCCGCAGGAAGACGAGTTCGTGTGGTGTATGCAGGGCCTGCCGTCGCCGTATCTGACCATCGCATTCCCGAACCGGCCGCCCCAGTATGAGGAGTACCTGGATCTAGAGCAGGTGGCACCGCGAGAACTAGAAATCTGGAAACGGACCCTGTTCCGGTTCGTTCAGCAGGTGTACTTCCGCCGTCGCAAGACGGTGATCCTCAAGAATCCAACGCATAGTTTTCGAATCAAGGTGCTGCTGGAGGTATTCCCGCAAGCGAAGTTCATCCACATCGTCCGAGATCCCTATGTGGTCTATCCATCAACCATCCATCTTCATAAGGCGCTGTACCGCATACATGGCTTGCAACAACCGACGTTCGACGGGTTGGACGACAAGGTCGTGTCGACCTACGTCGACCTATACCGAAAGTTGGACGAAGGCCGAGAACTCGTTGACCCCACACGCTTTTACGAATTGCGTTATGAGGATTTGATCGGTGATCCCGAGGGACAGCTGCGCCGGCTATACCAGCACCTGGGACTGGGCGACTTCGAGTGTTACCTGCCGCGTCTGCGGCAATACCTAGCTGACCATGCGGACTACAAAACCAACAGCTATCAACTGACCGTCGAGCAGCGTGCGATTGTCGATGAGCACTGGGGCGAGATCATCGACCGCTACGGCTACGATCGTCACACACCTGAGCCGGCACGTCTTCGGCCTGCGGTTGGCGGCTGATCAAGCCGCCTTTGGCTCTCGACCGCACTCGAACGCGTCGGCAGCGGTCATGCCAGACGGGGCGTCTCGCCAACATCATCCTGTTCGGCCACCGCGAGTCGTTTGTGCGCTTGATCCGCTACCCAAAACAGGCCGGCACCGATCGGTGCCTACCGGTCCGCCAGTGGGTGGGCGACAACGCTTCCTGTGTAGTGCAAATCCCACAGCCACCGGGAATGGCGCACCATATACCCGCCGAGCCACGTTCGGCCTTTCAGGACCACGTAACTGGCAGCGTCTTGATTCCGTGAATGAACTGCGACAACAGCCGTGCGGGCTCCTCGGTCGCGACGACGTCGGGCATCTGCCTGCGTAGTTCGTCGAACGCGACCCTGATCTCCCGACGCGCTAGGTTGGCGCCCAGGCAGAAATGGGCGCCACCGCCACCGAAACCGAGATGCGGATTGGGGTTGCGTGCTAGGTCGAATGTCCAGGGATCGGCGAACTTTGACTCGTCCCGGTTGGCCGAGCAATACCACAGGGAGACCTTGTCACCGGCGGCCATCTTGGTGCCGCGCAACTCAATGTCTTGGGTCAGGGTGCGGCGCATGTAGACCACCGGGGAGGCCCACCGCACGATCTCCTCGACCGCGGTGGGCGCCAGGCCGTCGAAGTCAGACCACCACCTGTCCCGTTGCTCGGGATAGCGGGACAGTGCCAGCACGCCGTGAGTGATCGCGTTGCGCGTCGTCTCGTTGCCGGCCACCACCAGCAGGATGAAGAACGACGCGATCTCCCTCGACGACAGCCGCTCGCCGTCGACCTCGGCTTCGACCAGGCTGCTGGTCAGATCGTCGTGGTGGTTGACCCGGCGGTCTTCGGCCAGCGCGGTGGCGTAGGCGCCGATGTCCGCCGAAACCTGCATGAACTCGTCGAAATCGGTGGCCAGATCGGGATCGCCGAAGCCGAGAATGACGTTGGTCCAGTGAAAAATGCGCTGATGGTCCGCCTTGGGAATCCCCATCATGTCACAGATAATCTGCAGCGGCAGTGGACCTGCGAGTTCGCTGACCAGATCGGCCTGCCGGTCGGGATTATTGGCGATCATCGATGAGACCAACCGATGGGCCCGGTCACGCACGGCTGCTTCGATGCGGGCTACCACCTTCGGGGTGAAGGCTCGGCTGACAATCGAGCGCAGCCGCTGATGGCGCGGATCGTCGAGCACGATCATCGAGCCGAAGTATTCGGCTAACTCTGGTGTCTGGTCGTTGATCGTGATGTTGGGGTACGAACTGAAAATGTCCGGATGACGGCTGGCGTAGAAGACATCGTCGTACTTGGTGAGCGCCCAATGCCCATTGCCCGCGACAAACCCGGGCAGCTCGATCGTGGGCCAGAACGAGATCGGCGCCTCGCGGCGCAAGGTGGCGAAGGCGCCATCGCGAACGTCGTCATCGAGTGCCCAGAAATCCAGGGAACCCAGTTCAATATCGGCGATCGGCACCTCCGGCGGCGGCGTGCCATTCACCCGAGTCGCGATCGCCGTGTTGAGGCCCATCGAGATCCTCCTGCCCCCTTCGCCCTTGAAGGGGTAATACTGGCGAGCCTAGACCGGTTGACCGTCCTTGGCCGCCACTTACCTGGATCGGTGGCAGTCGTGCTTGTTGGCGTGCCGGTCAAGCATGTTGTCGCATACCAACCTGCTGTTCCGTTGGGCCGCCTGATCGCTTCTTTAGCTCGGTGCTACGCGGGGTAGTCGGATCGCGAACATCATCACCAGGGCCATCAGTTCAAGTGCGATCACCACCACAACGAGCGTGCCGATGGAGATGTCGTACAGCCAGCCGATGAGGGCGCCGCCCCCGGCGGTCGCAGCGCCCAGCCCTGCGGCGAACACGCCGTAGGCGCTGGCCCGCCGTGGGCTGGCGACCAGGTCGGCCACCACGCCGCGCAGCGTGGACTCTTGTATTCCGACCGCTGCGCCCCACACCAACGTGCCAATGACCACCATTGTGACGTTGTCCGTGAAGGCGAATAGCACCACCAGAATCGACAGAATCGGCAGAACGGCAAGGGTTTTCGCGCCATATCTGTCATAGCTGAAGCCTGAGGCCAAGGCCGTCAGCGCATCTGCGGCCATTGCGGCCGCATAGACCACCGGGACCATGGCGGCGGCCAGCACGCCGTGGCTGACCATGTGAAACGACAGCAACCCGAACGTGCCAAACCCCAGCATGGTGATCGCGGTGAACCCGCAGTACAGCCAGAACTGCGCCGGCAGCGCCCAGGGTCGCGGCGCCGAAGGATTACCGAGGACAACCGGACAGTCCTCGTAGGACTCCGGGCGGGGCACCCGACGCTGCAGCCACAGCAACAGAGCAAGGGCGGCACCGCCGGGCAGGGTCAGCACGCCGAGCGCGGGCGCATAGGCATTCCCGGTGATCGCGAGCATCCCGGCAACGGTGAGAGGGCCGATCATCGCACCGACCTGGTCCAGCGCCTCGTGCACGGCGAAACCGCGGCCTCGGCCGGTCACACTGGCCGCGTGCGACAGCAGGGTGTCTTTGGCGGGGCCGCGCACAGCTTTCCCGACTCGCTCGGCGATGACCAACGCGCACGCCACCCACAGGGCGCCCGCGATGCCGAGCAGCGGAACCGTTACCACCGTCAGGGTGTAGCCGGCGATGGTCCAGGCCCAAAACCGTCGGCTTCGATCGGCCAATGGCCCCGACACCAGCCGCAAGCCCAAGGCGGCGGCCTCACCGACGCCGGTGACGACTCCGACCACCAGTCCGGTCGCTCCCAACGAAGCCAGCAGCGGGCCGGTGATCGAACGGGCCCCTTCATACACGACGTCGGCGAGCAGGCCGACCACCCCGAACACTGTGACGAATCGCCACGCGCTCAATGCCGGACGGGTGGCGCCGATGCGGCTCAACGCGACATCACCGTTCGCACCCACCAGATGCTAGGTGGCGTACGAACGCCAGGTTTAGGGTGAAGCTGGGATTGCTGAGTGGGGAGGTTGCTGCCGACGGCCGAACTCATTTCTCAACACGGCTCCAAGCCGGTAGGCATCGTCGCCACCGACGACATCGAGGCCTTGGCCTAGCCGCTGGGATTACTGGAGCCCGGCTGCCTTACCGCGCCGGAGGTCCCGTTGGTCGCCAGCATGGGCACCATTTGCTGACCAACCGGGCGTTGCGGCAATGTCGCTATCCAGATCACCGGCGCCCACATTGGCTATAGGTATGACGGAAAATTCGAGGTAGGCGGTTGCGACGAGCCGCCGGACACGGGGATTGGGCCATATGGCAACAGGGGCGAGACCGGCATTAGGCTTGTCGATCGGTGTCACCAACCTAGCGGCTGTGGCTGCCGATCACTCCATCACACGTAAACCCGTGCTGACGCTGTATCGACAGCGCCCGCCCGAGGTCGGTGTGCCATCGGAGAACCCGAGGCTGGACGAGCCAGGCCTGGTGATCACCGACTTCGTAGACCGGGTGGGAGATTCGGTCGGCATCGTGGCTGCCGACGGCTCGGTGTACCGCAGCGAGGCGCTAGTGGCTGACGCACTGCTGGCGCTGGCCTACACCGCTACCGGCGGTCGTGCTCTTCCCGGAAGTGTCACGGTGACCTATCCCGCCCACTGGGGGCCGGCTGCGGTAGCAGCGTTGGATAGCGCGCTGCGTCGGGCCTCGGAATGGTCGCACGGGACTTCGAGTACGGCCCAGCCACTGTCACTGCTCCCTGACGCCGCGGCAGCGCTGTACGCGATACGGGCCGACCCGGGCATACCGGCCCGTGGGATCGTCGCGGTATGCGACTTCGGTGGCAGCGGGACCGGCATCACGCTCGTCGACGCCGCAGACGAGTATCGGCCGGTGGCCGCGACGGTGCGCCATCAGGCTTTCTCCGGCGATCTGATCGATCAGTCGCTGTTGAGCTACGTCATGTCCGAACTACCGGGCACGGGCGCGTTCGATCCAGCCGGCACCTCGGCGATCGGCTCACTGACTAAGCTGCGGATCGAATGTCGCAAAGCCAAGGAACGGCTTTCGTCAAGCACGGTGACCACGCTGACCGACGCGTTGGGCGGGGATATCCGGTTGACCCGCAACGAGCTCGAGGACACAATCCGTGACTCGCTGGACAGCGTGGGCAGGGCCTTGGAACAAACCCTGGCCCGCAGCGGAATTCGCACGGCCGAGCTGGTAGCGATCGTTTCGGTGGGTGGTGGTGCAAATATCCCGGCAGTCACCACGACGCTGTCCGGACGTTTCTGCGTGCCGGTGGTCAGGACGCCTCGTCCGCAATTGACGGCCGCTTTCGGCGGCGCGTTGTGGGCGGCACGCAGACCCGGCGACACCAGCGCAACGGTGCTGACCGCGGTCACCTCGGCGACGGCGACGGCGCCGGCCGATGCGCCGGCGTCGGTCCTGCAGCCCGCTTTGGCCTGGTCGGAGGCCGACGAGGACTCCCACATCGGGCCGGCCCCTGGCTACACAGCGGCCCGCCCGTCGCTGAGCTTCGACCACGATGCCCATGCGGAGCCCGAGCCCAAGTCCCCGCCAATCCCGTGGTATCGCCTGCCGGCCGTGATCATCACCGGCACGACGGTGGCGGTGTTGCTGGTGGGTGCCGCCGTGGCGATCGGGTTGTCCACCGGCGACCAGCCGACGGCGCCGGGGACCCCGCAGAGGCCGGGTGTGACCACGACCGCCGCACCGCCCCCGTCCCCAGCGCCGGCATCCGATGGCCCCACTACCGAGCCCGCACCTCCCGTACAGGCGCCAGCCACCGGTGGGCCCGCGCCGCCGCTGCAGCAGCCGTTGCCGCCTCCGCCGACAACGACGAATACGCAACCGGCGGTGACCACCGATGTCATCACTCCGGCACCGACGACCCCCGCTTCCGCGCCGCCGGCGACCACGCAGCCGCCGGCGACCACGCAGCCGCCGGCGACCACGTCCCCCAGCCCTCCACCGATCCCGCCGATCCCACCGATTCCGGAGATTCCGCAGCTCCCCCCCGGAATACCTCAGGTTCCCGGGATCGGGCAGTTCAGCGCGATTTCGGGTAGCTGACACCGGTGAGCTGCTCGGAGACCTCCCAAAGTCGCTTGCTATCGGCGTCGTTGCGGGCGGCTGCGGGAACCTTGGCCTCTCGCACACCACCGCCGGCGACCTCGTAGCGGCCGCGGGGGCCATAGAACGCGCCACCGTCGGCTTGCGGGGTGGCGGCTGCATACAGCGCGGGCAAGATCCCCTCTTCGATCTCCTGCCAGAGGAACGGTGCGAAACGCCAGGACGTCTTGTACAAGCGTTCCATCAGCGCCGGCTTGTCGCGGCCATGGGACGGTCCCGCGATCTGCAGGTTGGTCTTGGTCAAGCCAGGATGCGCGGCATTGGAGATGATGCCCCAGCCGGCCGCGCGGCTGCGGCGGTCCAGCTCGCGGGCGAACATCAAGACCGCCAGCTTCGACTGGCCATAGGCCGTCATCGGGGCGTACGACCTCTCGAACTGTAGGTCGTCGAAGTGGATGCGGCCGCGGCGGGCCGCCAAGCTGCTCAACGAGACGACCCTCGCGCGCTGTGCCGCGCGCAACAGCGGCAGCAGGTGTGCGGTTAGCGCGAAGTGTCCGAGATGGTTGCTGCCGAACTGCAATTCGAAGCCGTCGGCAGTGGTAACGCGTTCCGGTGGGGTCATGACGCCGGCGTTGTTGATCAGCAGGTCGATCGGCCGCCCGTCAGCCATGAGCTGTTCCCCCAACGCGGCGACGGACGCCAACGATGACAGGTCGAGGGCCTTGATGGTCAGCTTCGCATCCGGAACCGCGGTCCGGATTTCCTCGACCGCCGCCTCGCCCTTGGCGCGATTGCGGATCGCCATGATTACGTCGGCGCCAGCCGCCGACAGCCGCCGGGCCAGCCCGAAGCCTAGACCGCTGTTGGCGCCGGTGATGATTGCCAGCTTCCCGGAAAGAGCGGGCACCGTGGCGACCAGATCCTTGGCCATGCAAATCACTCCCTTTCTGGCGGGGACTGCCGGTCTTAGTCTGCTCTTTTCCTCGACGCAGGCGAATGTGGCCGGCATGCTGATCGGCATGGCGTTGCGCGCGGGAGCCCGGCGACAACCGGTCATTGGTTGTGCGGCAGCGTTGGTGTTCGGCGGGTTACCCGCGCTGGCCTTTCCCGCGCCGTCTTGGTGGTGGCTGGCCTGGTTCGGCTTGGTCCCACTGCTGTTAGTGGTGCGGGCCGCGCCGACGTCGTGGGAGGGCGCGCTGCGGGCGTGGACGGGTATGGGCGGATTTGTGCTGGCAACCCAGTACTGGCTGGTGACCAGTGCTGGTCCGATGCTGGTGCTGTTGGCCGCCGGCCTGGGTGTGCTGTGGCTGCCGGCCGGGTGGTTGGCGCACCGGCTGTTGTCGGTACCGGTGACCACATGCCGCGTCGGTGCCGCCCTGGTCGTGGTGCCCAGCGCGTGGGTGGCAGCCGAAGCGGTGCGGTCCTGGCAATCGCTGGGCGGTCCGTGGGCGTTGCTGGGTGCATCGCAATGGAGCCAGCCCGTGACGCTAGCGTCGGCGTCGCTGGGTGGGGTGTGGCTGACAAGTTTTCTTCTGGTTGCGACCAATACCGCCATCGCGAGCGTGCTCGTGTGCCGGGCAACGGGCGGCCGGCTGGTCGCGCTGGGATGCGTGATTGGGTGTGCGGGACTCGGCCCGGCTTCCTACCTGCTGGGCTCGGTGCCGGTCGGCGGTCCGACGGTGCGCGTGGCGCTGGTACAGGCCGGCGACATAGCCGATGCGGCGGCTCGACTGGCGGCCGGTGAAGAGTTCACCGCGGCCGTTGCGGACCAGCGGCCGGACTTGGTGGTCTGGGGGGAAAGCAGCGTCGGACAAGACCTCACCCGCCATCCTGACGTCCTGGCTCGCCTGGCCGAGCTGTCACAGCGGGTGGGCGCGGATTTGTTGGTCAACGTCGACGCCCCGGCACCGGACGGGGGAATCTACAAGTCGGCGGTGCTTGTCGGCGCGCACGAAGCTGTGGGCAGCTACCGGAAGACCCGGTTGGTTCCGTTTGGCGAATATGTGCCGCTGCGCCCGCTTTTCGGCTGGATCACCCGCTACAGCAAGGCCGCCGCAAAGGATCGGCAGCGCGGCGCCGGGCCGGTGGTGTTGGCGGTGAACTCCTTGCATATCGCCCCGTTGATCAGCTACGAGATGACCTTCTCCGATCTGACCCGGCACGCCGCGCGGCTCGGGGCGGCGCTGCTGGTGTATCAGAGTTCCACCTCGACGTTCCAAGGGAGTTGGGCGCAGCCGCAGTTGGCCGCCCAGCCCGCGGTGCGCGCCGTCGAAGCCGGCATCCCAGCGGTGCACGCCAGCTTGTCGGGCGACAGCTCGGCCTTTGATACCCGGGGCCGTCGGCTGGCCTGGTGCTCGGCGGAATTCAACGGTGCCATCGTGGTGAACGTTCCGTTGGCATCGAATGTCACGCCCTACCTTCGGTTGGGTGACTGGGTGCCAGTGACGGCATTTGTGGTCATGGGTGCCGGCTTTGCGGTGTTTCTGCGCCGCAGCTTGGCTCGAGTGTCAGATTGCGCGGATAAGTAGCGCTCGGCTCATGGACCGCGCGGTGCTTGTACACCGACACGCCGCTACGACCGGCATTCTGCGCGCGCCCGCGGGATCAATGCCCACGGGCCACCCATTCCTCGTAGTGGACGATCTCGTCGCCGATGGTGGTGCTGTCGCCGTGGCCGGTGTGCACGACGGTGTCGCCCGGTAATGCGCCGAGCCGTCCGGATATCGACCGCAGGATCGTGGGGAAGTCGGAATACGAGCGGCCGGTTGCACCCGGCCCGCCAGCGAACAGCGTGTCTCCGCTGAACACGGTGCCTGTTCCGGGACCCAGCTCTGGCGCATACCAGCACACCGATCCAGGGGAGTGCCCCGGGGTGTGCAGCGCACGCAACTCCGTCCCGCCAACCCGCACCGCATCACCGTCTGAAACGGCGCGAAAGCTTTTGTCCGGGTGAGTCATTCGCCACAGCACGGCGTCGCCGGGATGCATCAGCACCGGTGCGTCAAGCGCCGTGCCCAGTTCGGGGGCCACCGTCACGTGGTCGTTGTGGCCGTGCGTGCAGATCACCGCAACCACCTTGCGGCCGCCGACGGCGTCGATGATAGGAGCCGCGTGGTGGGCGGCGTCGAAAACCACCACCTCGGAGTCGTCGCCGACCAGCCAGATGTTGTTGTCGACTTCCCAACTGCCGCCATCGAGTTCGAAGGTGCCGTGGGTGATGACGCGCTCGATGGCGGCCATCACAACATCACCACCGAACGCAATACCTTGCCGCCATGCATCTTGTGGAACGCCTCCTCGACGTCTTCGAGCCCGATGCGTTCGGAAACGAACCGCTGCAGCGGCAGCCGGCCCTGCAGGTAAAGGTCGATCAGCGTGGGGAAGTCGCTTTCGGGCAGGCAATCGCCGTACCACGACGACTTCAGCGCACCGCCGTGAGAGAAGAAGTCGACCAGCGGCATGTCCAGGCGCATGTCGGGCGTCGGAACACCCACCAGCACAACGGTTCCGGCGAGATCGCGGGCGTAGAAGGCCTGCTGGTAGGTTTCCGGTCGGCCGACGGCGTCGATCACCACGTCCGCGCCGAATCCATCCGTGAGGCCGCCGATGGCCTGGACGACGTCGACTTCGCGGGCGTTGACGGTGTGGGTGGCGCCGAAGGTGCGGGCCCAGTCAAGCTTCGTGTCATCGGTGTCGACCGCGATGATCCGTTTGGCGCCGACCAGCGCGGCACCGGCGATCGCGGCATCGCCAACGCCGCCGCAGCCGATCACCGCGACGGTGTCGTCGCGGGTTACCCCGCCGGTGTTGATCGCGGCGCCCAGGCCGGCCATGACCCCGCAACCCAGCAGGCCGGCCACCGCGGGATCGGCAGCCGGATCGACCTTCGTGCACTGGCCAGAGTGCACCAGCGTCTTATCGGCAAAGGCCCCGATGCCCAACGCCGCAGTGAGCTCGGTGCCGTCGGTCAGCGTCATCTTCTGTTCGGCGTTAAAGGTGTCGAAGCAGTAGCGGGGCCGTCCGCGTTTGCAGGCCCGGCACTGGCCGCACACGGCACGCCAGTTCAGGATCACGAAGTCGCCGGGCTCGACTGCGGTTACACCCGGCCCGACGGCCTCGATGATGCCCGCGGCCTCGTGTCCGAGCAGAAAAGGGTATTCGTCGTTGATGCCGCCCTCGCGGTAGGTCAGGTCGGTATGGCATACCCCGCAGGCGGTGACGTCGACCACGGCCTCGCCGGGTCCGGGATCCGGGACGACAATGTTCACCAGCTCAACGGGTTCGCCCTTTTGTCGTGCGATCACACCGCGCACCGTCTGACTCATGGTGTCCAACCTACGGTGTAGCGTCGCTGACCATGCGCGCCGGTGACGATGCAGAGCGAAGCGATGAGCAGGAGCGGCGCAGATGAGTCGCGCCGGTGACGATGCAGAGCGAAGCGATGAGGAGGAGCGGCGCAGATGAGTCGCGCCGGTGACGATGCAGAGCGAAGCGATGAGCAGGAGCGGCGCAGATGAGTCGCGCCGGTGACGATGCAGAGCGAAGCGATGAGGAGGAGCGGCGCAGATGAGTCGCGCCGGTGACGATGCAGAGCGAAGCGATGAGGAGGAGCGGCGCAGATGAGTCGCGCCGGTGACGATGCAGAGCGAAGCGATGAGGAGGAGCGGCGCAGATGAGTCGCGCCGGTGACGATGCAGAGCGAAGCGATGAGGAGGAGCGGCGCAGATGAGTCGCGCCGGTGACGATGCAGAGCGAAGCGATGAGGAGGAGCGGCGCAGATGAGCGGAGCACTCGAGACCACCGAAGAATTCGGCAACCGTTTTGTTGCGGCCATCGACAGCGCCGGTTTGGCGATCCTGGTGAGTGTTGGACACCAGACCGGGCTGCTGGACACCATGGCCGGACTTCCGCCAGCCACCAGCATGGAGATCGCCGAGGCTGCGGGGTTGGAAGAGCGCTACGTTCGGGAGTGGCTAGGCGGCATGACCACCGGGCAGATCGTCGAATACGACGCGGGGAGCTCGACCTACTCGCTGCCTGCCCACCGCGCCGGCATGCTGACCCGTGCGGCCGGGCCGGACAACCTCGCCGTGATAGCACAGTTCGTTTCGCTGCTCGGCGAGGTCGAACAAAAGGTCATTCGCTGCTTCCGGGAAGGCGGCGGTGTGCCCTACAGCGAATACCCGCGCTTCCACAAGCTGATGGCCGAGATGAGCGGCATGGTGTTCGATGCCGCCTTGATCGACGTGGTGCTCCCGCTGGTCGACGGCCTTCCGGACCGCTTGCGGTCCGGAGCCGACGTGGCCGATTTCGGTTGCGGCAGTGGTCGCGCGGTCAACCTGATGGCGCAGGCGTTCGGCGCGAGCCGATTCACCGGCATCGACTTTTCCGACGAGGCCGTTGCGGCGGGGACCGAGGAGGCGGCTCGGTTGGGCCTGGCAAACGCGACCTTCGAGCGCCATGACCTGGCAGAGCTGGACAAGGTGGGGGCCTACGACGTGATCACCGTG
Source organism: Mycobacterium canetti CIPT 140010059 (assembly GCF_000253375.1). Lineage (NCBI taxonomy): Bacteria > Bacillati > Actinomycetota > Actinomycetes > Mycobacteriales > Mycobacteriaceae > Mycobacterium > Mycobacterium canetti. The sequence goes on along the minus strand of NC_015848.1, from coordinate 2,586,885 downwards.
TTCGACGCGATTCACGACCAGGCGCAGCCGGCGCGCGTCCTGCAGAACATCTATCGTGCGCTGCGACCCGGTGGTGTGCTGCTGATGGTCGACATCAAGGCATCGAGTCAACTGGAAGACAATGTCGGCGTTCCGCTGAGCACCTACCTGTACACGACCTCGCTAATGCACTGCATGACGGTGTCGCTGGCGCTTGACGGGGCCGGGTTGGGGACGGTGTGGGGCAGGCAGTTGGCCACCTCGATGCTCGCCAACGCCGGTTTTACCGACGTGACGGTGGCCGAGATCGAGTCGGACGTGTTGAACAACTACTACATCGCCCGGAAGTGACGCGCCGGAGTCGATGACCGCTCTCGAAGTGCTTGGTGGCTGGCCGGTCCCGGCTGCGGCCGCCGCGGTGATCGGACCCGCAGGGGTGCTAGCCACCCACGGCGATACCGCGCGGGTGTTCGCGCTGGCGTCGGTCACCAAGCCGCTGGTGGCCCGAGCCGCACAGGTCGCCGTTGAGGAGGGGGTGGTGAATCTCGACACCCCGGCAGGCCCGCCCGGCTCGACGGTCCGTCACCTGCTGGCGCACACATCGGGGTTGGCGATGCATTCCGATCAGGCGCTGGCCCGCCCCGGCACCCGCCGGATGTATTCGAACTACGGTTTCACCGTGCTGGCCGAGAGCGTGCAGCGGGAGTCGGGGATCGAGTTCGGGCGCTACCTGACCGAGGCGGTGTGCGAACCCCTGGGCATGGTGACCACCCGGCTGGACGGGGGCCCCGCTGCCGCCGGGTTCGGGGCGACCTCGACGGTCGCGGACTTGGCGGTGTTCGCGGGTGATCTGCTGCGTCCATCGACGGTCTCGGCGCAGATGCATGCCGACGCGACCACGGTGCAGTTTCCCGGCCTGGACGGTGTACTGCCCGGGTACGGTGTGCAGCGGCCCAATGACTGGGGGCTGGGCTTTGAGATCAGGAATTCGAAATCGCCCCACTGGACCGGCGAGCGCAACTCGACGCGGACATTCGGCCATTTCGGCCAATCAGGCGGTTTCATCTGGGTGGATCCCAAGGCGGACCTGGCTCTGGTGGTCCTCACGGCCCGCGATTTCGGCGACTGGGCGTTGGACTTGTGGCCCGCGATTTCCGACGCGGTTCTAGCCGAGTACACCTAGGCAGAACCGCACACTAGCGCAACACGGGTATCACAAGGCACAATAGAAACGCACGACACAAAAATTCGAAATTTCACAGCAGGCATCCTGCTTGTCGGGTTCACCAGGTCGTTGGGGAAGACGTCCCTCGTGGAACCGAAGGAGCAGCAGATGCGAGCGTCGAACCAATTCGCCGACGTGACGTCCGGTGTGGTGTACATCCACGCCTCGCCCGCGGCGGTGTGCCCGCATGTCGAGTGGGCGTTGTCGTCGACCCTACAGGCCAAGGCGAACCTGGTCTGGACGCCGCAACCGGCCCTGCCGCCGCAGTTGCGTGCGGTCACCAATTGGGTCGGGCCGGTGGGCACCGGGGCGCGACTAGCCAACGCCTTGCGTTCCTGGTCGGTGCTGCGGTTCGAGGTCACCGAAGACCCTAGCCCTGGAGTCGACGGCCAGCGATTCAGTCACACCCCGCAACTGGGTCTGTGGAGCGGGGCGATGAGCGCCAACGGCGACATCATGGTGGGGGAGATGCGGCTGCGGGCGATGATGGCCCAAGGTGCGGACACACTGGCCGCCGAACTGGATTCGGTGCTGGGAACGGCCTGGGACCAGGCGCTCGAGGTGTATCGTGACGGCGGCGACGCCGGCGAGGTGACTTGGCTGAGTCGGGGAGTTGGCTAAGGGTTTGGTGGCGCCTGCTGGCGCGGTGTCAACGCCGGGACCTGAGCGCAATGCGCGTTTGGGTTTGCGCAGCTTCCGCGGAGGTCTTGAGCCTGCGTAACAGGCGGTCCAGGTCCGCTGTGTCGCAGACCCGAATGTGTAGCAGGTAGTCGTAGGGTCCGGTGACATGGACGGCATCGTCGATCGTGGTGTCCGTGCTCGACCATGCCAGAAAGTCGTCGCTGTCCTCCGCCGGTCGAAGTCGCACATCGACAAACGCCTCGATGCCGCCACCGGGAACGCTTTCTGTCAAGGGACATGGGGAACTGCCCAGTGGCGGTCATGAGAACTGCCCGCTGGCGGCCACGAGATCTGCCTGCTGGCGGCCACCAGACGTGGCTGGGGGTTAGGTCAAGGCGTTCACCCCCTTGCCGGCCATGGCTTGGGTAAGTCGGATGCTGTCGCCACTGGTCTGGCAGACGTGGGCGTGGTGCAGGAGCCGGTCGACGGTGGCGGTGGCCAGTGTCTTGGGCATCAACTCGTCGAATCCTGCCGGGTGAAGATTGCTTGATAGTGCGATGGAGCGTTTCTCGTAAGCGGCGTCGACAAGCCGGTAGAGCCCTTCGGCGGCGTCGGTGCCGACCGGCAGCAGGCCGATGTCATCAACCGCGACCAGATCGGCACGCAGGATACGGCTGATGGCTTTGGTGACGGTGTCGTCGGCGCGGTGCCGGCGCACCAGGGCGCCGAGTTGTTCGAGGCTAAACCACGCGACGTGGAGCCCGGTTTCGACGGCTTGTTGGCCGAGGGCTTCGAGCAGGAACGTCTTGCCGGTGCCCGACGGCCCGCAGACCACCAGGTTTTCGCGTCGGTGGATCCATTCCAGGGTGCGCAACGCGGCCTGGGTGGGTGCGGGGATGGACGACAGTGCGGGGTCCCACGCGGCGAAGGTCTTACCGGTGGGAAAACCGGCCCGCGTGCGGCGGATGGCCAGCGCGGAGCGGTCTCGCCCGTTGACCTCTTCGGTCAGAAGCGCTTTGAGCACCTCGGCAGGGTCCCAGCGTTGCGCCTTGGCGGTGGCCAGCAGCTCGGGTGCGGCGTTGCGGATGTAAGGCAGCCGCATCCGCTTGAGCAGCCGCATCAGCTCGTCGTCTAGCGGTGGTGGTGGCGGTGTTGTTGTGCTCATGGCTGGCTCCGGTCCCCGTCGAGCAGCGCGGCGATGCGCTGCGCGATGTGGGTGGCCAACCCTGCGGTCTTGTCGACGCCGCGGTAGCTGCTGAAGAACCGGTCGAAGTCGGCGTGGGTGTGCTCGTCAGCGTCGGCGAGCCAGCTGGCGAGCTCGCCGATCAGCCACGCCCACTGGAACAGTTCTGCGGCGGCCACGCCGACCAGTTGGTCGGGATCGTCGGCGCCGCAGGTGTTGAGCAGGATCGATGTGGTCTTAAAGGAGATGTCGAGGTAGGCCATCGTTAGTTGGCCTCCTGCTCACCGAGCTTCGCCCAGCCACCGGTGCCTTGGGCCAGGCTGTTGTACTCGCCCGCGTGGGCGGGCTGCGAGGCGCTGTGGTGGTCGGGGTCGCCGGCCTGATGGGCCACGATGGCGGCCAGATCGCCGTGGCCGAACCGGCCCGCGGTCGCGGCTTGGCCCAAGGCGCGGTCCACGCTGCCCCGATCGTGCAGTGCGGCCAAATCGACCGCCCCGGCCATCTTGGCCCGAATCCGCGAGCATCCCGCGGCGGCGGCCTCGGTCAACCACAATGCTGCCCCGTCACCGAGAGCCAAAAACTGCGCCTCAGCAACAGTTTTCGCGCGTGGTGTTCGGCCCAGCGGCCCCTTGGGCCGGGGTGGGAAATGCGCGTCATCCACCCGCGGGTTACCCGGCGTGGTGCGCTGGTGGCGGGCGACTTCGACTGGGCCGGCATGGCCGAGGTGCACGACCACTACCTGCTGGTCGTGGGCCCGCACCCACACCGTCTGCCCGCACAAGGTGTGCGGCACCGAATACGACCCGTGCTCAAAGGTGATCATCGCGGTGTTGGGCGGCACCGTGCGGGTCACCCCGAACGCCGCGGTGTAGGGATGGGCGGGTAACGGGTGTAACCGGGCGCGTTCCTCGGCCAGCATCTCCGCCGGGATGCGCCGCGTGACCCGATGCGGGCGATTGTTGACCTGCTGGCAAAACGTCGCGCACGCCGCTTGCAGCTCGGCGAAACTGTGGTATTCCGGTAGCAGGTTGGCCTCACAGGGCACCAGATCGGCCTTGGCGATCTTGACCGCGTTTTCCGAGCCGCCCTTGCTGGCCGGATCGGCCGGCACGCAGGTGGCGATCGTGAGCCCGTAATGGCGGGCGAAGTCCAGCATCTTGGCGTTGCGCACCGGTATCCCCGCGACATGCTCGCTGGTCACGGTCTTCTCGTTATCGGTCAACGCGTAGGTGGGCACCCCACCGAAGACGCGTAGCGTTGTATCGATCGCGGCCATCACCGATGGCAGTGTCTTATCCAAAAGCGCCAGCACCACCCTAAACCGGCACCACGCCAGCCACGCGCAAAACAATTGCGTGCCAACACCTCTCACGCGCGGGCCATCCCCGAAGTCGTACTGAAACCACATCCCCGGCTCGGTGATCCACGGACGGTGCACCCGCCGTCGCCCCGCCCGATACGCTGCCTTGACCTCGGCGACCGCCCGCCGTGTCGTACGCTGCGAACCCGCATACCCCAACGCGACCAGCTTCTCGTGGGCGACATCGCCGCGGACCTTGCCCCGCGAGCGGTCGACCCACTCCTCGAGCTTGTCCAGATACGGATCCACCAGCATCTCCCGCCGCGCCGCGCGCCCGGGCGTCAACTCGCCCCGCTCCCGCGCGGCCACATACTCGGCGACCGTGTGATGCGAGCACCCCGCCAGTTCCGCCGCATCACGCAACGAACCGGTCAAATCGTAGGCTTCCAGAATTTCCATGATCTCCTCGGCAGACTTCACTTCACCCCTCCTCGGGAGCTGAACAACGGTTGGCACCGTTCAGCGCACCCGAGGAGGGGCCCCCGCACCTCGCAGGCACGCGGGACGAACAAATCAACTGGGCAGATCTCGTGACCGCCAGCGGGCAGTTTTCATGACCGCCAGCGGGCACTTATATGGCCATCACTGGGCAGTCTGACGTGGCCGCCGACACTTTCCTCGGCAAGCAGGTGTTGAGCGCGGCTGGCGTCGTGGAATACCGGCCGCCGCGGCGGTCGCCCTTGTCGACGTAGCGTATTGCGCTACCGCGATTTGGAGACAGTTGCGGCACCGACGATCAACGTGTTGAGGGTTTGGCCCGAAATCGTCGGTGCGATCGTGCTGCTGGTCATCGCTGCGATGGGAATCGGGCACGGGTTGCGTCCATCGCCGGAGCCGGTTCCGGCCCCACAAAAACAGCTGGGCTGTGTTCGGTTTGCGTTGATCTTCGGCCTAACGGCGATCAACCCGGCCACGTTCGTGTACTTCACCGCAGTAGCCGTGACGCTGGCGCGCGCGTTGCGCGCAACGACCGCGATCGCTGTTGTGGTCGGGGTAGCGCTCGCGTCGTTGCTCTGGCAGTTGCTGCTTGTCTCGGCGGGAGCGTTTCTCAGGTCCCGGGCGACCGCCCGCGTCCGTCGGATGACAGTCCTTGCCGGCAACGCCGTTATCGCCGCATTCGGGGCTGTGCTGGTCGTCCATGCGTTTGCGTGATGTGCCGCCCATGCTCGGCAGGGCTGGCAACGTCAGCCAACGATCGGTTTGGCCGACACTGGCATGTCGACATTGCCTTTACACGTGCCGCTGGCGATATCGGTATGAAAGACGCCGGTGAGGATTCCGTACTGACCGGGCGTGTAGGCCGTGATCGATTTGGCTGGGGCATATTCGATTGTGCCGTCGGGTAGCAGGCAGTCCCATTGCCAGCTGATCTCCCGTACCCATTGAGTCCCATTCCAGGTGTATTCGATTGGCCGCGGGATGAACTCGTTTTTTGGTGGCGGAGCGTCGACCACGGTGGCAATGCAGACATCGGACGCGCAGCGCGAGCTGAACGTGTAGTTCGCTTTGTGTGGATACTCTGGCCGGTTGGCCGCCATGCTGGTGCCGGTTTTCGCGTTGGCAGACAACGTCACGAGGTACTGCCCGTTCCACGACGGTTCTGCGGCCGCGACTGCGTTCGGGGCCAGCGTCGCTGCCAGCGACGCAGCCGCCAAGGCGAGCATTGCCTTCTTGCGGTGTCCGGACATCTGTTCCTCCCGTACAGCGGGTTTGGAAGGATGTCGCGCTTTACGACCGAGTCGTTACCACCCGCTTATCCGTGGCGGGGGCGAAGAACCTGAAGGGCGGCCGGCACCGCGGAGATCTCGGCTGGTAACGGGCAGGCGAAGTCGCCGTCGGCATAGACGTTGATACCGGGGCACTCGACGTGGACTGTCTTGGCTCGTGTGGTGCTCACCTCGTCAAGCTCGACATGGGCGCCTTTGAAAATGGTGGGGAACAGGCGGAGCAACTTGGTACGGGAATCCGACTGGGCCATGGTGATGTCGAGCAGGCCGTCCGAGTGGTCGGCGTTGGGGCAGATCAATAATCCGCCGCCGTAGCTGCGGGTATTGCCGAAGTCGGCAAGTGTGAGGTCGGCGACGATCTCTTCGGTGCCGTCGAGCACCAGCCGGAACGGCAACGGCCGCAGCCGCGACAGTTCGGCGAGCATCGCGATGTAATAGCGCATCCGCCCGTGTGGCCAGCGCATTCGGTTGGCGCGATCGTTGACCAGGGAGTCGAATCCGGTAGCCGCCACGGTACCGAACCACTTTTCGATACCGTTGTCGTCTTGAATCCGGCCCAGGTCAATGGTTTCCGTCCAGCCGTCAACAACGATATCTGCGGCTGCCTTGGGATTCTTTGTGGGAAGCCCGAATTCGCGTGCGTGGTCGTTACCAGTGCCGGCCGGAATGATTCCTAACGGAATGTCGGTGCCCGCCAAGACCTGTAGCGCGTTGGAGACGACTCCGTCACCGCCGGTCACCATCACCGCGTCAGTGCCTTTTGCGACTGCCGCGGCGAGCAGATGGCGTGCGTCGTGGGCGTCCCCGCCGACGATCTCGACGACGTCCACCCCCCGATGCTTCAGCCGGGCGATCGCGCCGTGTGCAGCCTTTACGGCGGCGCCATGGCCTGACAGGGGATTGGTCAGCGCGGTGACCTTGCCGATCTCATGCCGGCGCAGCTGCCCGGCGCTCATGGAATCAGCTTGCCGGGGTTGAGAATTCCGGCCGGATCCAGCGTCGCCTTGATCGTGCGCAACAATGTCACGCCCAGATCACCCACCTCCGCGCGCATCCAGGGGCGGTGGTCGGAACCAACCGCATGGTGGTGCGTGATCGTTCCTCCGGTGGCCATGATCGCATCCGACGCCGCCTTCTTGGCGGCCAGCCACTGCTCGATCGGATCGCCTCGCTGCCCGGCGACAACGGTGAAGTACAACGACGCGCCGGTGGGATACACGTGCGACACGTGGCACATCACCAGCGCCGGTGTACCCGATGCGGCCAGCGAGGTGGTGAGCGCTTCGGTCACGGCGGCCTTCAGCACGGGGGTGTTGGACCACACCGTGGCGGTCTCGAGGGTCTCGCAGAGCGCTCCCGCGGCCAACAGGGAGTCACGCAGATACGGCGCGGCGAACCTGCCGCGTTCCCAGGCCCGCGCCGGTCCTTCGCCCAACGAGGTGCCGCCTCGGGCCGCCAGCAACGCGCGCGTCTCGGCGTGCCTGCTCTCGGTGTGTTCCTGGGTGCCCTCGAACACGGTGATCCCCAAACAGCCGCCGGTGATTTGGGTTTCCCCGATCGCCTCGGTGGTGGCGAGGTTGACGCCGGTTTCGGCCTCGTCAGAGAGCCGAACGACGGTGGGGCCGGTGCCGGTTTGGGTGATGGTGCGCAGCGCCGCAACCCCGGTCGCGAAATCGGGAAACGACCACGCCTCGTAACGCGTCGATTCCGGAATCCGGTGCACCCGCAGCCGCACCCGGGTGATGACGCCGAAGACGCCTTCGGAGCCGATCGCCAGCTGGCGCAGGTCCGGGCCGGCCGCCGACGCCGGCACTCGACCCAGATCCAGCACCCCCACCGGAGTGATCATGCGCAGCCCAAGAATCATGTCGTTGAACCGGCCATAGCCAGCCGAGTCCTGGCCTGACGAGCGGGTGGCCGCGAACCCCCCGATGGTGGCGAACTCGAAGCTCTGCGGGAAGTGCCCGAGCGAGAAGCCATGTTCGCCGAGCAGACGTTCGGCTTCCGGCCCGGTGACACCGGCCTCCAGTTCGGCCTCGCCGGACACCTCATCGATCCGGTGCAGCCGGTCGAAGCGCCGCATATCCAGGGAGATCACCGCGCGAAAGTCGTTGCGAACGGGGTCAAGCCCACCAACGACGCTGGTGCCGCCACCAAACGGGACCACGGCAATGCCGTGGTCGGAGCAGTAGTGCAAGATGTCGGCGACGGCGTCCTCCCCGTTGGGGCCGCCGGGCAGCAACACCGCGTCGGGCGCATCCTGGACACCGGTGTCTTTGCGCCGCAGCAGGTCTGGGGTGGACTTGCCGCCGGCGTGCAGCAGCCGGTCGCGATCGGCGGTGCGGAAATACTCGGTGCCGACGATGCGCGCCAGCGCATCGTGGTCTGCCCCCGACAGGGCGGACGGGCGCAGCTGCACCTGCGCGGGGTCGAGTTCGGGCTGCTCCGAGTCCGCTAGGCCCACAACCTGCTTCAGCAACGACCGGACGCCATCAGAAAGTGGCTTGGCCGCGGCGGGATCTCCCCACGCGTCCCATTTCATCGGTGGAAGGAGTTCCTCGCGGTGAGTCACGCGTTACAGTATTACACATGCTGTCAATGAGTAATGACCGCGCGGATACCGGTGGTCGTATCCTGCGGGCAGCGGCGAGCTGCGTCGTCGATTACGGCGTGGACCGGGTGACACTTGCCGAGATCGCCCGGCGCGCGGGCGTGAGCCGCCCGACCGTATACCGTCGCTGGCCGGACACCCGGTCGATCATGGCGTCCATGCTGACCAGCCATATCGCCGACGTGCTGCGGGAGGTGCCCCTCGACGGGGACGACCGGGAAGCGTTGGTAAAGCAGATTGTCGCGGTGGCCGACCGGTTGCGGGGTGACGATCTGATCATGTCGGTCATGCACTCGGAGCTGGCCAGGGTGTACATCACCGAGCGCCTCGGCACCAGCCAGCAGGTCCTGATCGAGGGGTTGGCCGCCCGGCTGACAGTGGCGCAGCGGTCGGGCAGTGTGCGCTCCGGCGACGCTCGTCGACTGGCGACCATGGTGTTGCTGATCGCCCAGTCGACCATCCAGTCCGCGGACATCGTCGATTCGATCCTCGATTCCGCCGCGCTGGCCACCGAACTTACCCACGCACTGAACGGATATTTGTGCTGATGCCCCACTCGGCTGCACTCAACGCGGCGCGTCGCTCCGCCGACCTGACCGCACTGGCCGACGGTGGCGCACTCGACGTCATCGTGATAGGCGGCGGCATTACCGGTGTTGGCATTGCCTTAGATGCTGCCACCCGCGGTCTGACGGTGGCCTTGGTGGAAAAGCATGATCTGGCGTTCGGCACCAGCCGCTGGAGCTCGAAGTTGGTGCACGGCGGTCTGCGCTATCTGGCCAGCGGCAACGTGGGCATCGCCCGGCGCAGCGCCGTCGAACGCGGAATCCTGATGACACGCAACGCTCCTCATCTCGTGCATGCCATGCCGCAACTGGTCCCGTTGTTGCCGTCGATGGGTCACACCAAGCGGGCGTTGGTGCGTGCCGGTTTCCTGGCCGGCGACGCTTTGCGGGTGCTAGCGGGTACGCCGGCGGCGACGTTGCCCCGATCGCGCCGAATCCCGGCGTCACGGGTGGTGGAGATTGCTCCCACCGTTCGGCGGGACGGCCTCGACGGTGGTCTGCTCGCGTACGACGGGCAATTGATCGACGACGCCCGGCTGGTCATGGCCGTCGCGCGCACCGCGGCCCAGCACGGCGCCCGCATCCTCACTTACGTGGGCGCGTCGAATGTCACCGGCACTTCGGTGGAGTTGACCGACCGGCGCACCCGGCAGTCGTTCGCGCTGTCGGCGCGTGCCGTCATCAACGCGGCGGGCGTGTGGGCGGGTGAGATCGACCCGTCCCTGACGCTACGCCCCAGCCGCGGCACACATCTGGTCTTCGACGCGAAGTCGTTTGCCAATCCGACTGCCGCGCTGACCATTCCGATCCCCGGTGAGCTGAACCGCTTCGTGTTCGCCATGCCCGAGCAGCTGGGCCGGATCTATCTCGGGCTGACCGACGAAGACGCACCCGGCCCGATTCCCGATGTGCCACAACCGTCTTCGGAAGAGATCACGTTCCTGCTGGATACGGTGAACACCGCATTGGGGACGGCGGTCGGCACCAAGGATGTCATCGGTGCCTATGCGGGATTGCGGCCGCTGATCGACACCGGCGGTGCTGGTGTCCAGGGCCGCACCGCCGACGTTTCGCGTGACCACGCTGTTTTTGAATCGCCGTCGGGCGTGATCAGTGTGGTCGGCGGCAAGCTGACGGAATACCGCTACATGGCAGAGGATGTGCTGAATCGCGCCATCACGCTGCGACACCTGCGAGCCGCGAAGTGCCGCACTCGCAACCTGCCGCTGATCGGCGCACCGGCGAACCCTGGGCCGGCCCCCGGATCGGGCGCCCGATTGCCCGAGTCGCTGGTGGCGCGGTACGGGGCCGAGGCGGCCAACGTCGCTGCCGCCGCCACATGTGAGCGGCCCACCGAGCCGGTCGCCGACGGCATCGACGTGACCCGGGCGGAGTTCGAATACGCGGTGACCCATGAGGGGGCGCTGGATGTGGACGATATCCTCGACCGCCGGACCCGGATCGGTCTGGTGCCACGGGATCGCGAGCGCGTAGTCGCCGTGGCTAAGGAGTTCCTCAGCCGTTGAGCGCGAGCAGACGCAGAGTCGCACTGCGCCGGCCGGCGCAGTGCGACTCTGCGTCTGCTCACCAGCGGTCAGCCGGCCATACGTGCGCGGTCGAGGTGGCGGGCGATGCGGGCCGCCAGGCGGCCGGGTTCGCGTCTGACATCGTCGACGACAATCGGGACAATCGTCCACCCGAGCTCTTGGAGCTTGGCCCAGCGTGTCTTGTCGCGCAGCATCTCCGCCGGTCCCGCGTGCCAGTCGATGCTTTCGTATTCGGCCGCGAGACGCATGTCGGGCCAGGCGAAGTCGACTCGCCACATTTCACCACCGTGGCCGTGTATCGGGTATTGAAGTTCGGGCAACGGCAGCCCGTGGTCGATCATGACGAGCCGAGCCTCGCTTTCCATGGCCGATTCCGCGCGTCCGTCGGCGAAGGGTAAGAGTTCGCGCGCCGCGACGATGCCTCGGCGGCCTCGCTGCTCAGCAACGGCGTTTTCAATTTCACTGCGAGCGCAGCGCATTGACCGTAGTGCGGCGTCGAGGGTGGCCAGCGCCCGCGGGCGGCGCAACTGTCGTGCGACCTCCACGGCAGTCCATGCGGGCGCGGTCGCGAGACGACCTGACACCCGTTGGAGCCGGGCACCGACGCGTTGGTGGACCATCAGACCGACCGTGGGCCGCATCCTTACTCCGGGATCGAGCATATGGATAGCGACGGTGTTTTCCGTGTCGAATCCATACAACGCGGCGGCGGTGCCCAGACACGCGACGGCGTGCCCCCCCATGAACACATCGAGAGCCGCCAAGCGGCCCAACAGGTCCGGCTCTTGTGCCGCGTAGACCCCGTACCAAACGCGAACGAGGCCGCCGTTTTTCACTTGGACGTCGAGCTGTTGGCGGGTCATGACCGTGAGCAATTGCGCGGTGGTGGCGAACCCGCCGGCCTTCTCGAGAATTGTTAGCGCGTCGGTAGGCACCGTCCGAGCATGCGAGGAGCGCCTCGCGTTGACCAGCCACCGCTGGGGATAACTGGCGAGCAGACGCAGAATCGCACGGCGCGCACCTCGCGCGTGCGATTCTGCGTCTGCTCGCGGTCAGAACTACAGCGGGATGTTCTTGTGGCGGCCGCGCCGTGCAGGCGCCTGCGCCAGCGCCTCGGTGAGCTTGCTGCGGGTATGCGCCGGGTCGATCTTCTCGTCGACCACACCGATGTCCAGCGCACTGTCGACCCCGCCGGCGATGCGCTCATGCTCGGCGGCCAACTGGTCGTGCAGCGCTTCGCGTTCGTGCTCCGGAGCGGCGGCCAACTTCTTCTTGTGCAGGATGCCGACGGCCGCCTTAGCGCCCATCACCGCGACCTCGGCGTCCGGCCAGGCGAACACCTTGGTCGCGTTCAACGACCGGGAGTTCATCGCAATGTATGCCCCGCCGTAGGTCTTTCGGGTGACCAGCGTGACCCGCGGAACGGTGCACTCGCCGAACGCGTGCAGCAACTTGGCGCCACGGCGCACCACGCCACCCCACTCCTGGTCGACACCGGGCAGATAGCCCGGCACATCGACCACCACCACCAGCGGAATCCCGAACGCGTCGCACAGCCGCACGAAACGCGCTGCCTTCTCTGCGCTTTCGGAGTTCAGGCAGCCGCCCAGGCGTAGCGGGTTGTTGGCCAGTACACCCACCGTGCGACCCGACAGCCGACCCAGCCCGACCACCATCGACGGCGCCCAATTGGCCTGGAACTCGTCGAACGGTGTGTCCGCATCGAGGATCGCCGTCACGATCGGACGCACGTCGTAGGCACGTCGCGAGGATTCCGGCAGCAGCGCGTGGATGTCGGTGTCACCGGCCTCGGCCTTGCTGCGATCGAAATGCCCCTGCTGGCAGAACAATCCGACCAACCGGCGCCCACGGTCGTAGGCGTCGAGTTCGTCGTCGGCGACGATGTGGCACACCCCGGACTTCTTGTGGTGGGTCTCCGGCCCACCGAGCGAGGCCATGTCGACGTCCTCGCCGGTGACGCTGCGCACCACGTCGGGCCCGGTGACGAACACCCGGCTTTCCGGCGCCATGACGACGACGTCGGTCAACGCCGGTCCGTAGGCGGCGCCGCCGGCGGCGAAACCGACGACCACCGAGATCTGCGGGATGTAGCCGGACGCGCGGATCATGGCTTCGAACACCTGGCCTACCGCGTGCAGCGCCCGCACACCTTCAGCCAGCCGGGCACCACCCGAATGCCAGATGCCCACGATGGGACTCTGGTCTTCGATGGCAGTGTCGTAGGCGTTGACGATGTGCGTGCACCCCTCGACGCCCATGGCGCCGCCCATCACGGTGCCGTCGGTGCAGAACGCGATGGTGCGCACACCGTTGACGGTGCCCGCCGCGGCCAGCACTCCGGAGCGGTCACGCTCGTGCAGCAATTCCACGCTGCCGTCGTCGAAGAAGTTGCTCAGCCGCAACAGCGGATCGCGGGGGTCGAGCGACTCGCCAACCGCCTCGGGGGCCATGATTGTCATCGCAGGTCTCCTGTCGCGTAACGCTGGGGTTTAGTACCGTCCGAAGGCGATTGCCACGTTGTGGCCGCCGAATCCGAACGAGTTATTGATCGCATACCGGTAATTGCCCGGTCGCGGTTCACCCGCCACCACGTCCAAATCGATCTCGGGATCGAGGTTTACCAGATTCAGTGTCGGCGGGATCACCTGATCGCGCAACGCGAGCACCGTCAAGATCGATTCGACCGCGCCGACCGCGCCGACCGAGTGGCCGAGGGCAGACTTGGGGGCGTACACCGCCGGTCGGTTGCCGCCCAAGGCGTTGTTGATGGCCCTGCCTTCGGCCAGGTCGCCGACCTGGGTGCCGGTGGCGTGCGCATTGACGTGGTCGATGTCGCCGGGGGCGAGGCCCGCCAGCTGAATCGCCCGCGTAATCGCATGCCCGGCGCGTTCCCCGTTGGGGTCCGGGGCCACCATGTGGAAGCCATCGGAGGTGATGCTGGCGCCCATGATCCGGGCCAGGATGTTGGCGCCACGTGCCTTGGCGTGCTCCTCGGTCTCGATCAACAGAAGGGCGCCGCCCTCGCCGAACACGAAGCCGTCGCGGTCCCTGTCGAATGGGCGGCATGCACCGGCGGGGTCGTCGTTGTTGGTGGACATCACGATGCGCATCTGAGCGAACCCGGCGATGGGCACCGCTTCGATCCTGGTCTCCACGCCGCCGCAGATGGCGGCATCGGCCTCTCCCAGCACAATCTGCTGCCACGCACGGGCGATGGCCTCGGCGCCGGATGCGCACGCCGATACCGGCGTCATCACCCCGGCCTTGGCGTGCCGTTCCAACCCGACCGCCGCGGCGGCCCCGTTGGGCATGTACTTCTGCACGGTCAGCGGCGAGACCGCCTTCATTCCGCGAGCGCGCATATCGTCGTAACTGAAGACGAGTTCCTCGGCCGAACCCAGGCCGGTGCCGATGGACACCATCAATCGATTGGTGTCCACCTCGGGTGAGCCGGCATTTTCCCACAGGCGCCGGCTCAGCACGGTGGACATCCGCTGCAGGTATCCCATCCGGCGCAGTTCGATCCGCGTCAGCTGGTGGTCGAATTCCTCAAGCAGATGTCCGCCGATGCGAACTGGCAGGTCGAACTCCTCGACGAATGGGTCATCGAGCGTACGGATCCCGCTTTGGCGGTCCAGCAACAACTTCCACGTAGTCTCCGCGTCGGTCGCGAGCGCGGTCGTCATGGCGATGCCGGTGACGACTACGTAGGGAAAGGCTTTCCCGGTAACCAGCTCCGTCATTGGTCTTGCGAACGTTCCTTCCATATCGGTCCGACTCGCCCCCGCAAGCGGGGGGACCCCCACCTTGGGCCTCGCGACCCGCGATGTCGTGCTTCAGTAACGCCCGAAGGCAAGCGCCACATTGTGGCCGCCGAACCCGAACGAGTTGTTGACTGCGTAGCGGTAATCGCCGTAGCGCGGTTCGCCGGCGACGACGTCAAGGTCGATCTCGGGATCGGGTGTCTCGTAGTTCAGGGTCGGCGGGATGACGCCGTCGCGCAGCGTCAGCACCGTGAGCACCGACTCGAGCGCACCGACCGCGCCGATCGAGTGGCCCAGCGCAGACTTCGGCGCGTACACCGCGGCCTGATCACAACCGGCGACGCGGATGGCGTTGGCCTCCGCGGCGTCGCCGATAGGCGTCGCCGTGCCGTGCGCGTTGACGTGGTCGATGTCCGCCGGCGACAACCCGGCCAGCTCCAGCGAGCGAGTCATCGCCCTACCGGCACGAACACCATCGGCCGCGGGCGCCACCATATGAAAGGCGTCCGAGGTGATACCGGCACCCAGCAATCGGGCCAACGGCTTGGCGCCACGGGCTTTGGCGTGCTCCTCCGTCTCGATGAGCATCAGCGCACCGGCCTCGCCGAACACAAAGCCGTCGCGGTCCTTGTCGAACGGCCGGGAGGCCCGCTCAGGCTCGTCGTTGCGGGTCGACATGGCCCGCATCATGGAGAACGCCGCGATGGGCAGCGCCTCGATGGGTCCTTCGACACCGCCGCAGACGGCGACGTCGGCGTCGCCCATCACGATCTGACGCCACGCGTGGGCGATCGCTTCCGAGCCCGACGAACAGGCCGACACCGGGGTCATCACCCCGGCGCGGGCCCCAAGCTGCAGACCGATCACCGCCGCGGCACCGTTGGGCATGATCATCTGAACGGCCAGCGGGGACACCTTCCGGGGGCCGCCCGCATTCATCAGGTCGTAGCTCTCGACAATCCTCTCGGCTCCACCTAGACCGGTGCCGACAACAACGGCGAACCGGTCTGGATCGACCTCCGGGCTGCCGGCGGACTCCCATAGCTGTCCGCCCAGCAACTTGCCCATCCGCTGGACGTACGACATGCGTCGCATGTCGAGTCGGCCCATGTGGCTGTCGACCGGATCCTTGAGGTGACCGCCGATCTTGACCGCTAGATCCCACTTGGTGACGAACTCGTCTTCGAGTGCGTGGATGCCGCTCTCGCCGGCCAACAGACCCTTCCACGTGCTCTCGATGTCCGGCGAGATCGACGTCGTCGCTGTGACGGCGGTCACCACAACGCTGGGGAAACCGCCATTAGCAGTGGAAGGCTGACTCACTTGGACTCGGCCTCAAGCCTCGCCTGAACGTTGGCAACGGCATCGGGGTTCTCCGACTCAATCTTCGCGCGCAACGCCTGAGCCGCCTCCGGGTTTTCTTCCTCGAGCTTCTGGATGTAGGCGACAACGTCACCGACGGTACGCAGACCGGCGAGGTCCTCGTCGGGGATCTTGACGCCGTACTTGTCCTCGGTCTGCACGGCGATCTCGACCATCGACAGCGAGTCGATGTCCAGGTCGTCGACGAACGACTTCTCCGGGGTGATCTCGGACGGCTCGATACCGGTTACCTCTTCGATGATCTCGGCGATACCGGCAATGATTTCTTCCTGAGTGACAGGCACAGCATGCTTCCCTTCGTAATATGTTGTGTACAAATCGAACTGACGGGTATGTGGTTGTTCTGGCCGAGTCCGCGGTTATAGGTTTGCCAGCTCGTCCAGGTCTGCGGGTGACTTGACGGCGCGTGCCGGAACCCCCCGAAGTTCGCGTTTGGCGATACCGCTAAGCGTGCCCGCGGGGGGGAACTCCACGATCGCCGTGACTGTGTGTTCGCGCAGCGTCGCGGTGCACAGGTCCCATCGCACCGGTTGGGTGAGCTGGGAGACCAGGGTGTCCATCGCCGCGGCCGCGGATGTCACCGGCTTCCCGTCGCGGTTGGACAGCAGCGTGGCGGTGGGCTCGGCGGTTGCGATGTTGGCCGCGGCCGCCGCAAAGCCGTCAAGTGCGGGCGCCATGAACTCGGTGTGGAACGCTCCGGCGACACCCAGTGCGCGCACCCGCGCCTTGGCCGGCGGGTCTTCGGCGAGCTTCTCCAACGCGGTCAGCCGGCCGGCAGCGACGATCTGGCCGGCGGCGTTGCGGTTTGCCGGGACCAAGTCGAGCTGCTCGAGGCGACTCAGCACCTCGGTCTCGTCGCCGCCGAGCACCGCAGACATGCCGGTCGGCTCGGTGGCGCAGGCCTTGGCCATCTCGGCGCCGCGGGTGGCGGCCAGCGCGACGGCGTCGTCGGCGGCTATCACACCGGCGATTGCGTAGGCCGCGATTTCGCCGACGGAGTGGCCGGCCACGATGACGTCCTTGCCGGCGAGCACGCATCGGCGTGCCAGTTCCTGGTGGGCCAGCAGAGTCGCGGCGACGATCAATGGCTGGGCGACCGCGGTGTCGGTGATCTCCTCGGTCGAGGCGGTGGTGCCCAGCCGGGCAAGATCTAGATCAGCGGCTTTCGACCACGCCGCGATCTGGTCCGCTGCGCCGGGCAGCTGAAGCCACGGCGACAACATTCCCTCGGTTTGCGAACCCTGTCCGGGTGCGAGCAACGCAATCACGTGTCTAAGAGAACACTGTGAAGACGGTTTTGCGCGGTGTAACAGATTATGAACCTCGTCTTAGGTTTTTGTATATAACCAACAAAACGGGCCTGTAAGCTATGTATTTGAGATCGTCCCGCGACCTGTTGTCTGGATCACTTTCCGTCCGACGGCGCCCCTGGTATCTTTCCGGGGCCCCTGCTGGACCCCCTCTGACCGGCGAGGGAATCTATGACAGGGCATTGCTGTCGATGCTTCAGTGCGGCGTCGGATAGTTGAGTTGACCCACGGTGGCCGCCACCCGAAGGACATAGGCATCGCGTGGCTGGGTGGGATCGCGCCCGGTGAAGTCGGTGATCCGCTTGAGCCGGTACCGCACTGTGTTTGGATGAACGAACAACTTTCTGGCACAAGCTTCAATCGCGCCGCCACAATCCAGATATGCGTCTAGCGTCTCGATGAGCGTCGGTCCGGCATCGGCTAGGGGCCGCATCACGTCGGTATGCAGGGCCACGATCGCCGAGGCGTCGCCCATCAGGGCGCGTTCGGGCAAAAGTTCCCTAGCCAGCACGGGCCGCGGCGCTCCGCGCCAGCCGGCGACGGCGTTCATCCCGGAGATCGCCTCGCTAGCGCTGCGGTGCGCCGCGGTCAGCATGGGCGCCGTGGGGCCGATGACCACCGGGGCGTCGGCGAATGCTGCCAGCAGGTCTTTGAGGAACTTCTCGGTTGGCGACAGCTGGCCGGAGACGATCGCCACCAGCCAGGTGCCGTGCACGTCGGTCAGCGCAGCGCGGCCGTGGCGAGCCGCGGTGTCGCGGACATCCTGGCTGGCCCGCTCGCTGTCGCCGTCGCTGTTGGAGCCATTTGGACCGGGCGCCGGAGTTCCCACCAGTACGGTCGCCGGCGCGGTGGTGTCCCAATTCAGCGCGGCCGCCCGGGACAGCAGCTCGGGACCGGTGTCGCCGCGTACCACCGCGTCCACCACGCTGGCCTCCATCCGGCTGTCCCAGGTGCCTCGTGCCTCGGCCGCATCGGCGTAGGCCGTGGCGGCGGTGAATGCCAGGTCGCGGCTGTATTTCAAAATGCCCACCGTGAGGGCGGTCAACTGCTCTTCGGAACGGGCGAGCAGGGGCACGACTTCTTCGAAGAACTCCATGGTGACCCGCACCATGTCCACGGTCTGGCGCAGCGCGATCCGTCGCGTCAGATCCTGGGGCACCAGCTCGAATGCCTGCGCGGTATAGCCGACGTCACTGTGCGGGTCGTGCATCCATTCGACGAAGTTGACCACGGCCGTCTGCACCACCAGCGCCACGCTGGCGCGCTGGGACGCTTCCAGGTCGGCGAAGAACGGCAACCGTTCTTGCATGGCCGAAACTGCCTCGGTGGCCAGCCGGCCCGAGTACTGCTTCAACCGCCGCAGCAGCGAATCGGGCACAGTGTCCAGCAGTTCGAGCGGCGACCTCGGGCGGGCAACTGGAGCCAACTGATTGTCGTTCACTCCTAAAAGCTACGCCAGATTTCTGGAAGATTCGGCCAAAGGCGGTCGGCTCGCCGGCGTTAGGCCCCGGGACCGGGATCCGTGGTCTGCTCGGGCGCAGCCGCTACGTCGTCGATCCGGTACTGGCGGGCGGCCGCGACCGGCACCGATGGGTCGATCTCGCCGTCGCCCGCCAACGCCTCCAAAACCGCGACCACCTGGGATTCGGCGTCGGTGTTGAAGTAGCGGCGAGCGGCGGGCCGAGTGTCGGAAAAGCCGAACCCGTCGGTGCCCAACGTGAGGTATGTGCCCGGCACCCACGGTCGGATCTGCTCGGGGACCGCGCGCATCCAGTCCGACACCGCGATCACCGGGCCCCGAGCATTCTCCAGCGCTCTCGTCACGTAGGGCACGCCCGCCGGCCGATCGGGGTGGCGGAGCTTCTCGGTCTCGATGGCCACCCCGTCGCGGTTTAGCTCGCCCCAACTGGTCACCGACCACACGTCGGCGGCGACATCCCACTCGGCGGCCAGCATCTGTGCTGCCCGCAGCGCCGCGGGCATCGCTACCCCGGAGGCCAGGATCTGCGCCTTGTTGGTGCGTTGCTCGGTGGCCGCGTGATAGCGGTAGATACCCCGCAGCACGCCCTCGGGATCGAAGTTCTCCGGCTCCGGCGGCTGCACGTACGGCTCGTTGTAGACGGTGATGTAGAAGAAGATGTTCTCCGGGTTCTCCCCGCACATCCTGGCCAGTCCGCTTTCCACGATGTAGGCGATTTCGTAGGCGAAGGCCGGGTCGTAGGCAACCACCGCCGGGTTGGTGGCGGCCAGCAGCAACGAGTGACCGTCGGCGTGTTGCAGGCCCTCACCGGTCAGGGTGGTGCGCCCGGCGGTGGCCCCGAGCACGAACCCTCGAGCCATCTGGTCGGCCGCGGCCCAGAAGCTATCGCCGGTGCGCTGGAAGCCGAACATCGAGTAGAAGATGTAAATGGGGATCATCGGTTCGTTGTGCGTCGCATACGAGGTGCCGGCCGCGATGAACGAGCCCACCGACCCGGCTTCGTTGATGCCCTCGTGCAGGATCTGCCCGACTTCGCTCTCCTTGTAGGCCAGCATCAGGTCGGCGTCAACCGCGGTATACAGCTGGCCATTGCGGTTATAGATCTTTAGCGACGGGAACCAGGAGTCCATCCCGAAGGTGCGGGCCTCGTCAGGAATGATCGGGACTATCCGCGGCCCGATCTGCTTGTCGCGCAACACTTCTTTGAACGTGCGCACCGTCGCCATGGTGGTGGCCACCTCCTGGTGCCCAGAGCCCTTTTTCAGCGGCGCGTAGATGTCGCGACCCGGCAGGGTCAGCGCTTTGGACTTGGTCCTGCGCTCGGGAACAAAGCCCCCGAGGGCCCGGCGCCGGTCGAGCATGTAACGAATCTCCGGGGCGTTGAGGCCGGGGTGGTAGTAGGGCGGCAGGTACGGATTCTCTTCAAGCTGGGCGTCGCTGACCGGAATCCGCTGCGTGTCACGAAACTCCTTAAGGTCTTCCAGGGTCAGTTTTTTCATCTGGTGGGTGGCGTTGCGTCCTTCGAAATGCTTGCCCAGCGCGTAGCCTTTGATGGTCTTGGCCAGGATCACCGTCGGCTGTCCCTTGTGGTCGACGGCGGCGCGGTAGGCGGCGTAAACCTTGCGGTAATCGTGGCCGCCCCGTTTGAGGTTCCAGATATCCTGGTCGCTCATGTTCTCCACCAGCGCCTTGGTGCGTGGGTCGCGGCCGAAGAAGTGGTCACGCACGTAGCCGCCGTCGTTGGCCTTATAGGTCTGGTAATCGCCATCGGGTGTTGTATTCATTAAATTCACCAGCGCACCGTCGCGGTCGGCGTGCAGCAGGGCATCCCATTCGCGGCCCCACACCACCTTGATGACGTTCCAGCCGGCACCGCGGAAGAACGACTCCAGCTCCTGGATGATCTTGCCGTTGCCGCGCACCGGGCCGTCGAGTCGCTGCAGATTGCAGTTGATCACGAAGGTCAAGTTGTCCAAGCCTTCCAGCGCGCCGACGTGGGCCAGCCCACGGCTCTCGGGTTCGTCCATCTCGCCGTCGCCCAAAAAACACCACACGTGTTGATCGGAGGTGTCTTTGATACCGCGGTCATGCAGATAGTGGTTGAACCGTGCCTGGTAGATGGCGTTGAGCGGGCCCAAACCCATCGACACGGTGGGGAATTCCCAGAAGTCGGGCATGAGCCGCGGGTGCGGATAGGACGGCAACCCGCCGCCGACATGGCTGTGTTCCTGGCGGAATCCGTCGAGTTGCTCGGCGGTCAACCGCCCTTCGAGGAAGGCGCGCGCGTAGATTCCCGGGGAAGCGTGGCCCTGGATGAACACCTGATCGCCGCCGCCCGGGTGCGACTTGCCGCGGAAGAAGTGGTTGAAACCGACCTCATAGAGCGCCGCGGACGACGCGTAGGTCGAGATATGGCCACCCACGCCCACACCCGGTCGTTGCGCACGGTGCACCATGATGGCCGCATTCCATCTGATCCACGCTCGATAACGACGTTCGACGTCTTCGTCGCCGGGGAACCACGGCTCCAGCTCGGTCGGGATGGTGTTGACATAGTCGGTAGACGTCAACGCCGGGATGGCCACCCGCTGCTCGCCGGCCCGCTCTAGCAGCCGCAACATCAGGTAGCGGGCCCGCGACGGGCCGCAGCGCTGCAGCAGCGTGTCAAAGGACTCCAGCCACTCCGAGGTCTCCTCGGGATCAATGTCGGGCAAATACGACGCCACACCCTCGCGGATCACCCGTACGCGGTCGGGTTCGCTTGCGCTGTTTGAGTTTTGGGCCAGATCGTGGCGGGCGAAATCGGTGGTCAACGCACTACTCCTGTAGGTGGCGGGCTTCCGCTTGCGTGCTGTTTAGATGGTCGTCCCCCTATCGTGCCGCACCGGCGTCGGCGGCGGATAGCCGCACTCCGCTCGGTTCTGCGGATGCGCGACACACCACGGCCAGCGCGGTCGCGCTGCGACCAGGTAACCTCACATGCCGTGCTCATCGGATGGCGCGCCGTGCCTCGCAGGCACGGGGGGGAGCTCCCCAGGCGAGGCGCCCTGGCGCTCGGCTGCATCGCGCTGCTGCTGATGGGGATCGTCGGATGTACCACTGTCACCGACGGTACGGCCATGCCCGACACCAACGTCGCACCGGCCTACCGCTCGTCGGTGTCCGCGTCGGTGTCGGCTTCGGCGGCGACGTCGAGCATCCGGGAGTCGCAGCGCCAACAATCGCTGACGACCAAGGCGATTCGCACCTCGTGTGACGCGCTGGCGGCCACCAGCAAGGACGCCATCGACAAGGTGAACGCCTACGTGGCCGCGTTCAATCAGGGCCGCAACACCGGGCCGACCGAAGGTCCGGCCATCGACGCGCTCAACAACAGTGCCTCGACGGTCTCAGGCAGTCTGAGCGCCGCGCTGTCCGCGCAACTGGGGGATGCGCTCAACGCATATGTCGACGCGGCCCGCGCGGTGGCAAATGCCATCGGTGCGCACGCGTCGACAGCGGAATTCAACCGGCGGGTTGATCGGCTCAACGACACCAAGACAAAGGCATTGAAAATGTGCGTGGCCGCCTTCTGAGGCGGGCGGGTGGACCGGTTCTGGCTGTGCGACGATAATGCCCATCGCGACGGTGTGCACATGGCCCGCGGAGACTGAAGGAGGTTCCACGGTGGTCGCGGCGGATCACGCCTCGAACTACGCCCGCAAATTGGGCATCCAACGAGACCAAGTTATCCAGGAATGGGGCTGGGACGAAGACACCGACGACGACATCCGCGCGGCCATCGAAGAAGCGTGCGGGGGAGAGTTGCTCGATGAAGACACCGACGAGGTCATCGATGTCGTCCTGTTGTGGTGGCGTGATGGCGACGGCGATTTGGTGGACACCCTGATGGATGCGATCGGCCCGCTCGCCGAGGACGGTGTGATTTGGGTGGTGACGCCCAAGACCGGCCAGCCCGGCCATGTATTGCCCGCCGAGATTGCCGAGGCGGCGCCCACAGCTGGGCTGATGCCGACCTCGTCGGTCAATCTGGGCAACTGGAGCGCCAGCAGATTGGTACAGCCGAAATCGCGGGCTGGCAAGCGCTGATGCTGAACGTCGGAGCCACCGCCCCTGACTTCACGTTGCGCGACCAGAATCAGCAGCTTGTCACCCTGCGCGGCTACCGGGGTGCAAAGAACGTGCTGTTGGTGTTCTTTCCGTTGGCGTTCACGGGCATCTGCCAGGGCGAGCTGGACCAGTTGCGTGATCACCTGCCCGAGTTTGAGAACGACGACAGCGCCGCGCTAGCGATTTCGGTGGGCCCGCCACCCACTCACAAGATCTGGGCGACGCAGAGCGGATTCACGTTTCCGCTGTTGTCGGACTTCTGGCCACACGGCGCGGTCAGTCAGGCCTACGGCGTCTTCAACGAGCAGGCCGGCATCGCTAACCGGGGCACCTTTGTGGTCGATCGGTCAGGGATCATTCGGTTCGCCGAGATGAAGCAGCCGGGTGAAGTTCGCGATCAGCGGCTGTGGACCGACGCTCTGGCGGCGCTTACGGCCTAAGGTTTTGGGTGCTTGGCCGCAAGGCGTGTAGCCTGCGGCGGTCATGGGCGCGTAGCTCAGCGGTAGAGCTCTGGTTTTACACACCAGCGGTCGGCGGTTCGATCCCGTCCGCGCCCACCGGCTAGCTGTGCTTCGTTGTCGGCGGGGCGCCGGATATGGCAGTGTCGTGGTCGTGGGTGAGCGACCTGGGTTTCAAAGCGACAGCGCGGCGCGACAGACAGCACCGCCGGTGCGGCCAATGACGTCGGGCCAGCTGCCGGCGACCAAGGCCGACCTGTATGCCGCGGTGGATGCGATGCGCGCCGATATGCGTGAGCTGCTCGAGCAGATCAGCACGTTGATTCGGGAGGCAACCCAGAAGTAGGTTTTCGGCGGCTCTAGATCGCCGAGCGTGAACCTGGCGACGCGACACACGCCGCCGGTGTCGGGCTGTCAGGCTCACACTCGGCCGGGCTCTATCAGACGATTCGGCGGCCGTGTCGGGCGCGAAACCGCATGTCCCACAAGTAAAGCTGGTAAACGAAGATCCAGGCCCGATGCGGAATCAGCCGGTCGGCTAACCGTAGCACGGAAAGTAACCACTCGAAGCGACGCTGCTGGGCCTGTGACCACTCCAGCTGCATCATCGCGCGGAACTCCGGTGCCAAGAATCCCGTCGTCGCAAACAGGTTGAACGGCCCGGCCACCGCGCGCAACGGCCACGGGAGAAACGCTACCGAGGCCACCCCGCGAAGATGCTCGCGCACCGGCGCGTCGATCTGCAGCCCATCAAGCGAGCGCTTCCAGTACTCGTCGAACGCGACCCGGTCCGGCGGCCACATCCCCTCCGGCACCTGCAGCGTGGTCCCTAACCGTTTGGCGTCTTGGTAGACCGCGTCGGCGGTGGCATCTTCGAGTGGGCCGTACAGAAACTCGTGCTGGTCCACGAAGTAGCGGTACAGACACGCCGCCACCCACAGCTGCAACTTCGGGTCGAAGGCGTTATAGGACACCGGGCTCGAGGTCGTCGACCGAACCTGCCGGTGCGCGACGTCCACGGCACCCCGGATCAGCGCTCGGTCGGATTCCGTCCCGATGGTCGCCACCGCCAGGTAGGTGCCGGTGGTCCGGGCCCGCTTGAACGGATGCTTGTAGACGTTGCCGCTGTCCACCGGGCTTTCCAGCACGCCATACCCGACACCCGGCACTGCCAGCTGCATGATGACATTCGCTGCCGGCAACAACATTGCCGCCGGGTTCAACAGGTCGGCAACCCGGGTAGCTGGCCGCTTCATCGTGGATAGCTGCCGTATGAGGTCATAAGTAGCTGAGCGTAGACCACGTGTGCGACGCTGCCGGAGTGTTTGCATCGACCTGGCAGACCAGGGCCGTCGGCGTGCTGATCGGCTGCCTGCTCGACGTCGTGTTCGGCGACCCCAAACGAGGTCATCCGGTGGCCCTGTTCGGTCGGGCGGCCGCCAAGCTGGAGCAGATCACCTACCGTGACGGCCGGGTCGCCGGTGCGGTACACGTCGGCCTGCTGGTCGGCGCGGTGGGCTTGCTCGGCGCGGCACTGCAGCGGCTACCCGGCAGGTGCTGGCCCGTGGCGGCCACCGCGACGGCCACCTGGGCAGCGCTGGGCGGAACTTCGCTGGCGCGCACCGGCCGCCAGATATCGGACCTGTTGGAGCGCGACGATGTCGAGGCGGCGCGACGGCTGCTGCCGTCGCTGTGCGGGCGTGACCCGGCCCAGCTGGGCGGCCCGGGCCTGACGCGTGCCGCGCTGGAGTCGGTGGCCGAAAACACCGCCGACGCCCAGGTGGTGCCGCTGCTGTGGGCGGCTTCGAGCGGCGTGCCTGCGGTGCTGGGATATCGTGCCATCAACACCCTGGACTCGATGATCGGCTACCGCTCGCCGCGTTATCTCCGATTCGGTTGGGCCGCAGCACGATTGGATGACTGGGCCAACTATGTTGGCGCACGGGCGACGGCGGTGCTGGTGGTGATCTGCGCGCCGGTGGTCGGTGGGTCGCCCCGCGGTGCGGTACGGGCCTGGCGGCGCGACGCCGCCCGCCATCCCAGCCCCAACGCCGGTGTCGTCGAGGCGGCGTTTGCTGGGGCGCTTGACGTGCGGCTGGGTGGGCCCACCCGGTACCACCATGAGTTGCAGATCCGGCCCACCTTGGGCGACGGCCGGTCGCCCAAGGTGGCCGATCTGCGCCGCGCCGTGGTGCTGTCGCGGGTGGTCCAGGCGGGGGCTGCGGTATTGGCCGTGATGTTGGTTTACCGCCGGCGGCCGTAGCGGTCAGCGAGTTTCTGCTCGACCGTCATTGGCTTGTCCGGTGGTGGCGACCCCGCTTTTTCCCGGCGGCGCGCCCGGATCTCGGCGTAGGCGAAATAGCCCAAGCCGATCGGTGCCAGAATGCCGAACGAGATCCATTGGATGCCATAGGACAGGAACGGCCCGGGATCTAGATGCGGAACGCCGAGCACGCCGAGCCCGCCGGGTTGGTCTTCGATCAACTGCAGATAGGACCCAGCCAGCTGGACTCCGGTCAGCGCGGCGACCTGTCCGGTATTGATCGAATACACCTGCTGGAAGCCGTCTCTGACGAATGGGTCTTTGCCCGCCACGCTCGGTTCGGAGTCACGCAGCCGCGCGGTGATGGTCACCGTCTGCACCGGCAGGCGGGGGATCGGTGGTACGTGCGAGCCCACCTGGGGCCGCACGTATCCACGGTCGACCAGGACGGTTGGTCCGCCGTCGACCACGAATGGGGCCAACACCTCAAACGCCTGGTCCCCCTCCACCACGCGCAGTCGGGCCAGCACCTGCACGTCCGGAAGGTACTGTCCGGTTGCCGTCACCCGGCGCCACTGCGCGTCCGGCGCTGACGAATCCTGCTGTGGTAGCAGGGTTTTCAGCGGAACCGGCGGGGTGTCGAGGGAATACCTGATCTGCTGGTTCTCTCGTGACGTTTTGGCATTCTTGCCCAGCTGCCACGGCGCGAGCACCGTAAAGCACAGGTAGGTGAACGCGACCACGACCAGGGCCAACGCCAGCCAGCCGGGCCGCAGCAGGAACGCTAGGCGGGGCATCAACTCGGTCCGTTCCGCGCGAGACGTTCGTCGACCCAGTCGTGCAGGCCGGGCAGGGCGGATTCGATGACGGCGAAGACCTCCTCGAAGTCGGAGTGATCGCCATAGTAGGGATCCTCGACATCGAGCGCATGGGTTCCCGAGCGTGGGTCGAATGACCGCAGCATCCGTACCCGGGCGGCTTCGACGCCGAGCTGCCGCAACAGCCGAGCGTGGTTGCGGTCCAAGGCCACCAACAGGTCTGCCGCCAGGTGTTCGGTGCCGACTTGTGCGGCCCGGTGGTCGGTAGGGTAGCCGTGGGCTCGCAACACCCCGGCCGCCCGCTCGTCGGCGCAACTGCCTACATGCCAGTTCCCGGTGCCCGCACTGGTCACTCGCACCGCGTCACCCAGGCCACGGTGGCGAAGCTGTTGGGCGAACATTTTCTCGGCCATTGGCGACCGGCAGATGTTGCCCGTACAAACGAATGTGACGTGCAGCGGATCAGACACCTAGCGCCTCCCTCAGCTCGTCAATCGTGGCGGCATGCGTCACGACGGTGGTGGAGGTCTTGTCGATAAAGTCGGCGCGCCCGTAGCCCCAGCCGACCACCACCGTGTCGATGCCGTGCGCGGCCGCCCCGTCGACGTCGTGGCTGCGGTCGCCGACCATCACCAACCGCTCGGGTAGCGGCCGCAGCTGCGCGAGCGCGTGGGCCAGCACGTCGACCTTGCTGCCGCGCGAGCCATCGGTGCTCGCGCCCGCGATGACCTCGAAGTGCTGCTCAATTCCGAAGTGGCGCAGGATTCGCCGTGCGG
Organism: Mycobacterium canetti CIPT 140010059; assembly: GCF_000253375.1. Taxonomy (NCBI): domain Bacteria; kingdom Bacillati; phylum Actinomycetota; class Actinomycetes; order Mycobacteriales; family Mycobacteriaceae; genus Mycobacterium; species Mycobacterium canetti. The sequence goes on along the minus strand of NC_015848.1, from coordinate 2,559,683 downwards.
TCGGCTCTGCCTTGGAGGTGGCGACGGCCAGCCGGACACCGGCGGTGCGCAGGTCGGCCAGCAGCGGCCCGATCCCGTCGAACAAGCTGTTCATCGCCCAACCGCGGGCGCTGTAGTCGGCCCGGTAGGCTACGATCGCCTCCTCGGCGGATTCGCCAAGCCCCATGGCGCGCAGCGTCTCATGCATGGGCGGGCCGACGATGTGAGTGGCCAGGTCGCCTTCGGGTACTGGGGCACCGATGTGGTTGAGCGCGTGTCGGAAGCTGGATACGATTCCGCGCGCCGAGTCGGTCAGCGTGCCGTCCAGATCGAAGATCACCAGCTGCGGCGATTCACCCGGCGACGATGCGCGCCGTGCGGCGGCGCGTGGAGGAGGCGGGCAATTGGTCCCGCTCGCGGTCGTGTCGGTCACGATCCCATTGTCGTTGACGAAGCGGTTGGACAAACCGCTACCCGTTGGCGCTGTGGTATCAGGCGATGATCGCGAAGTTTGGTGAGCAGGTGGTCGACGCGAAAGTCTGGGCGCCTGCGAAGCGGGTCGGCGTGCACGAGGCGAAGACACGCCTGTCCGAGCTGCTGCGGCTCGTCTACGGCGGGCAGAGGTTGAGATTGCCCGCCGCGGCGAGCCGGTAGCAAAGCTTGTGCCGCTGCATCCTCATGAGACTCGGCGGTTAGGCATTGACCATGGCGTGTACCGCGTGCCCGACGATTTGGACGCTCCGTTGTCAGACGACGTGCTCGAACGCTTTCACCGGTGAAGCGCTACCTCATCGACACTCACGTTTGGCTGCGGATGCCGTCAACGAAACACGGGCGATTGTTCAGGACGTCCGCAACAGCATTCTCTTGTCGGCCGCCAGTGCCTGGGAGATCGCGATCAACTACCGCCTCGGCAAGCTCCCGCCGCCCGAGCCATCGGCCTCTTACGTGCCCGATCGAATGCGCCGCTGCGGCACGTCGCCGCTGTCAGTTGACCACGCACACACTGCGCACCGCAGAGCTTCCGGATCACCATCGACATCCATTCGACCGTGTGCTCATCGCCCAGGCACAGCTGCTTGGCCTGACGATCATCACCGCCGACGCCCTGTTAGCTGCCTGTGATGTCGCGGTTGTCGCCGCGTAGACAACGCGTCGGCGGTGCTCTGGATTCTTGGCCCGCACACCGGCCCACTACTGTTTGACGCTGTGGCGAGTCTAGACACTAGCCCGCTTGCCGCGGCGCGCTACCACGGTGATCAGGATGTCGCGCCCGGCATGCTGGACTTCGCCGTCAACGTCCGCCATGACCGGCCCCCGGAATGGTTGGTCCGGCAGCTCGCCGCGCTGCTGCCGGAGCTGGCCCGCTATCCGAGCACCGACGATGTGCACCGGGCGCAAGACGCGGTCGCTGAACGTCATGGCAGAACCCGTGACGAAGTGCTCCCGCTCGTCGGGGCGGCGGAGGGATTCGCATTGCTGCACAACCTAAGTCCGGTGCGGGCAGCAATCGTCGTGCCCGCGTTCACCGAGCCGGCCATAGCCTTGAGCGCTGCCGGAATCACGGCGCACCATGTTGTCCTAAAGCCGCCGTTCGTGCTGGACACCGCGCACGTGCCTGACGACGCCGACCTTGTCGTCGTGGGTAATCCGACCAACCCCACCTCGGTGCTGCACCTCCGCGAGCAGCTGCTCGAGTTACGCCGGCCGGGACGCATCCTGGTGGTCGACGAGGCGTTCGCTGATTGGGTTCCCGGCGAGCCGCAATCGTTGGCCGATGACTCGCTGCCCGATGTGCTGGTGCTCCGTAGCTTGACGAAAACGTGGTCGCTGGCCGGATTGCGGGTGGGCTACGCGCTCGGCTCGCCAGACGTGCTGGCTCGGTTGACCGTGCAGCGAGCGCACTGGCCGTTGGGAACATTGCAACTGACGGCCATCGCTGCTTGCTGCGCCCCCCGGGCGGTCGCCGCTGCCGCAGCCGATGCGGTGCGGTTGACGGCGCTGCGCGCGGAGATGGTGGCCGGACTGAGATCGGTGGGTGCCGAGGTGGTCGATGGTGCGGCCCCTTTCGTACTGTTCAACATCGCCGATGCTGACGGATTACGAAACTATTTGCAGAGCAAAGGAATTGCGGTGCGCCGCGGTGACACCTTCGTCGGCCTGGACGCGCGGTACCTGCGGGCGGCGGTGCGCCCGGAGTGGCCCGTGCTGGTGGCGGCGATCGCCGAGTGGGCAAAGCGTGGAGGACGCCGATGAGTGTGCGGCTGGCCGATGTCATCGACGTGCTGGACCAGGCCTACCCGCCGCGGCTTGCCCAGTCGTGGGATTCGGTGGGTCTGGTGTGCGGCGACCCCGACGACGTGGTGGATTCGGTGACCGTTGCGGTGGACGCGACGCCGGCGGTGGTGGACCAGGTTCCCCAGGCCGGACTGCTATTGGTGCACCACCCGTTGTTACTGCGTGGGGTCGATACGGTCGCGGCCAACACGCCAAAGGGTGTGCTGGTGCACCGCCTGATCCGGACCGGTCGCTCGTTGTTTACCGCGCACACCAACGCCGACTCGGCGTCGCCGGGTGTGTCCGACGCGCTGGCACACGCTGTTGGTCTGACCGTCGACGCCGTTCTCGACCCGGTGCCCGGAGCGGCCGATCTCGACAAGTGGGTCATCTATGTGCCGCGCGAGAACTCAGAGGCGGTGCGGGCAGCGGTCTTTGAGGCCGGTGCCGGCCATATCGGCGACTACTCGCACTGCAGCTGGAGTGTCGCGGGTACCGGGCAGTTCCTGGCGCACGACGGGGCGTCGCCCGCCATAGGCAGCGTCGGTACCGTCGAACGGGTGGCCGAGGACCGGGTCGAGGTCGTCGCACCCGCACGAGCGCGCGCCGAGGTGTTGGCGGCGATGCGCGCCGCGCACCCTTACGAGGAGCCGGCATTCGACATCTTCGCGCTGGTACCACCGCCGGTCGGCAGCGGGTTAGGCCGGATTGGCAGACTGCCAAAACCCGAACCGCTGCGCACCTTTGTTGCCCGTCTGGAGGCCGCGTTGCCGCCGACTGCGACCGGTGTGCGCGCCGCCGGGGATCCCGACCTGCTGGTGTCGCGGGTCGCGGTCTGCGGCGGCGCCGGGGACTCGTTGCTTGCCACCGTGGCCGCCGCGGACGTGCAAGCGTACGTTACGGCCGATCTGCGACATCATCCAGCCGACGAGCATTGCCGAGCTTCGCAAGTGGCCCTGATCGACGTCGCGCATTGGGCAAGCGAATTCCCGTGGTGCGGCCAGGCCGCCGAAGTGTTGCGGTCTCATTTCGGCGCGTCGCTGCCGGTGCGTGTGTGCACCATCTGCACCGACCCGTGGAACCTCGATCACGAAACTGGGAGAGATCAGGCATGAAAGCCGGAGTGGCACAGCAACGGTCGCTACTGGAATTGGCGAAGCTGGATGCTGAGCTGACCCGGATCGCGCATCGGGCCACCCATCTGCCGCAGCGGGCGGCTTACCAGCAGGTGCAGGCCGAGCACAACGCCGCCAACGACAGGATGGCGGCCCTGCGAATCGCGGCGGAGGACTTGGACGGCCAGGTGTCGCGTTTTGAGTCGGAGATCGATGCGGTGCGTAAGCGTGGCGACCGGGACCGGTCGTTGCTCACTTCGGGTGCAACGGACGCCAAGCAATTGGCTGATCTGCAGCACGAGCTCGACAGCTTGCAACGCCGTCAAGCCAGTTTGGAAGATGCCCTGCTGGAGGTGCTGGAACGCCGCGAGGAGCTGCAGGCTCAACAGACCGCCGAGTCGCGGGCGCTCGAAGCGTTGCGGGCCGACCTGGCCGCCGCCCAGCAGGCTTTGGACGAGGCACTTGCCGAAATCGACCAAGCCCGGCACCAACATTCATCGCAACGCGACATGCTGACGGCGACACTTGATCCCGAGCTTGCGGGGCTCTACGAAAGACAGCGGGCCGGAGGCGGGCCAGGGGCCGGGCGGTTGCAAGGTCATCGATGTGGTGCCTGCCGGATCGAGATCGGCCGCGGCGAGCTGGCCCAGATCTCGGCGGCCGCCGAGGATGAAGTGGTGCGCTGCCCGGAATGCGGAGCGATCTTGTTGCGGCTCGAAGGATTTGAGGAGTGAAAGTTGTCATCGAAGCCGACGGCGGATCGCGGGGCAATCCCGGACCGGCCGGATACGGCGCGGTGGTGTGGACCGCCGATCACTCCACCGTGCTGGCCGAGTCCAAGCAGGCGATCGGCCGGGCGACGAACAACGTCGCCGAATACCGCGGCCTGATAGCCGGTTTGGACGACGCCGTGAAACTAGGTGCCACCGAGGCCGCGGTGCTGATGGACTCCAAGCTGGTGGTGGAGCAGATGTCCGGGCGGTGGAAGGTCAAGCACCCGGATCTGCTGAAGCTCTATGTCCAGGCTCAGGCGTTGGCGTCCCAGTTTCGCAGGATCAACTACGAGTGGGTTCCGCGTGCCCGGAACACGTATGCAGACCGGTTGGCCAATGACGCGATGGACGCCGCCGCGCAATCGGCTGCGGCGGATGCGGATCCTGCCAAAATCGTTGCGACCGAGTCACCGACATCTCCCGGCTGGACCGGCGCCCGCGGTACACCCACCCGACTACTTTTGTTGCGCCACGGGCAGACAGAGCTGTCGGAGCAACGCCGCTATTCGGGGCGCGGCAACCCGGGGTTGAACGAGGTGGGGTGGCGCCAGGTTGGTGCGGCGGCCGGGTATCTGGCGCGGCGCGGCGGGATCGCTGCGGTGGTCTCCTCGCCGCTACAGCGGGCTTACGACACCGCGGTGACCGCCGCCAGAGCCCTGGCCCTGGACGTGGTCGTCGATGACGACCTGGTCGAGACCGACTTCGGCGCCTGGGAGGGGCTGACGTTCGCGGAGGCCGCAGAACGCGATCCCGAGCTGCACCGTCGCTGGCTGCAGGACACCAGCATCACGCCCCCGGGTGGGGAAAGCTTCGACGACGTGCTGCGGCGGGTTCGGCGGGGACGTGATCGGATCATCGTTGGCTACGAAGGCGCGACGGTGCTGGTGGTGTCACATGTCACGCCGATCAAAATGTTGTTGCGGCTGGCGTTGGATGCCGGGTCGGGCGTCCTATATCGGTTGCATCTTGATCTGGCATCGCTGAGCATCGCCGAGTTCTACGCCGATGGGGCATCGTCGGTGCGATTGGTGAATCAGACAGGCTATCTATAGATGGCGTGCAATCAGGCTGCGTCGTGAAAGATCAGCCCCATGGCATAGCGTTCGCCGGAACGAATAGTCGAAAGCCCATGGCGCACTGGAGATGCCGACCAGCCACGGCTAGTCCGCACCGGCCGATCACGGGTCGTGAACACATAACCATGTCCCTGCGGAAGTTGCATTGCGGTACCCCGGGATTGGGCGCGAGGCCGCTGTTCGACAAGCAGGAACTCGCCGCCGGTGTAGTCGGTTTCCGGATCGCTCAGGTTGATCACCACCTGCAGCGGAAACACCAACTCGCCGTAGAGATCCTGGTGTAGGGCGTTCCAGTCGTTGGTGCCGTACTTCAACATCAGCGCTGTGGATCGGGTTTGGCCGGCGGCATGACAGCTCGCCAACCAGTCATCAAGGCTGTCTGGCCAGGGCGCCTCCCGGCCCAGTTTGGCCCACCAGTTGCGCGCTATCGGCAGCAGTTTGGGATACAGCGCCTGCTTGAGACGCTCGATCGGCTCGGGATAGGGGGCATGGAAATATCGATACTGCCCGGCGCCGTACCGCTTGGATGCCATATCGACCGTCGAGCGAAACAGGCCGTCGTCGGCGTACAGCTTGCGCAGCCGGGCGGCCTCGCCGGGGGTGATCAGCCGAGGTAGCAGTGCGCCACCGTACTCGCTGACCTCGGCAGCGATGGCGTCCCAGTCGCCGGAGTCGACGCGTTTGTCCCACCGTGTCACCAGTCCACGATAAGGACTGCCCGCCGGATCGGCTGTCCGACTAGCCGTGTCGTCCAGCGGTCACACTGGCCGCGACACCGCCCAGCGGGGTAGCGTGGTCGTCGCGGATGAGTTGGCTGGGCGGCCGCGGCTCGCGTAGGGCTTGTGTGGATTCACGAGGTTCAGCGTCGAGTCGAGGAAAGTCCGGACTTCACAGAGCAGGGTGATTGCTAACGGCAATCCGAGGTGACTCGCGGGAAAGTGCCACAGAAAACAGACCGCCATCCTCGTGGTGGCAAGGGTGAAACGGTGCGGTAAGAGCGCACCAGCATTCCGGGTGACCGGGGTGGCTAGGCAAACCCCACCCGAAGCAAGGCCAAGAAGGCCGCACCGAAAGTGCGGCCGCGCAGGCGCTTGAGGGTTGCTCGCCCGAGCCTGCGGGTAGGCCGCTCGAGGCACCCGGTAACGGTGTGTCCAGATGGATGGTCGCCGCCGTGCCGCCGTTAGCTTGGCTGTGGCGGCGCGGAACAGAATCCGGCTTACAGGCCAACTCGTCCGCCCCTGGCGGGCTCAATCCCGTGCTTTGCGGACCGCCTTGTCGAGTTTGCGCAGCGCGGCTTCAAGCTGCTCCCGGCAGCGCTCGGCCAAGTCGGCTTCCTGTTGGTAGAGCAGACCGTAGGTGAAGGTGTCCTCGCCGGCGGTGTTCGCGGCTATGGCCTGCTGGATCAGATGTTCCCGGCTGACCACGCTGTCTTGATGATCGCCTAGCAACGTCTGGATGACCTTGGCTTCTTGTGACACATTGTCCGCCCCAGTAGCCGCCGCGGTGTAGCGTAATCGCTTCGCGCGCTTGCGGATCAGGTGCAATGCCTCGTCGCGGTGGTGGTCGCCCGCCTGGTCGCCGGCGGTCTTTGCGGCTTTTGCGGCTTTGCGGACTCGCCGGTAGGCCGCATCGATGGTTACCGGTGCCGATTCCTCCCCAGAAGTGGCATGGGCGCGTTCGGACACAAGCGCGTCTAGAGCGTCGAGCAGACGGAAGTACCGCTGCGACCGCAATGCGATCAGTGATCGCCGCAGCCCGGTCTGGTATCGCCGCCGCGCCCCGTCTACCAGGCGCTCGCGCACCCGGCCGCGTACCAGCTCCGGCGCCAGCGCGTCCAGTTCGCGCTGGTAGCGGTCACCGAGTACCTCGGCGTCCCGGGCTACGCCCAGGACATTGGCCAGCTCACGCAGTTCATCGATGACCCACGCACTTTCCTTCAGGCCAAACGACTCCTGGGAATCCGTCAGCAAGCTGCGGATCTTGCGGGTAGTCACTCGCATCTGGTGCACGGCGTCATAGGCGTCGGCCCGCACGGCCCGATCCCACAGCAGCAGCTGCTCGACTTGCTCGGACACCGCGCGGTGTACTGGATCCGCCGGCGGCTGCGGGCCGTTGGGCAGCTCACCGGGAGAGGTCGCACCGAGCACCCGCGCCAGTTTGGAGCCGTGGCCGGCAGGTGCGGCACCGGCATCGAGCAGCCGGTTGGCTAGCCGGTCCAGTAGCTTGGTATCGGCGGTCCCATCCGTGGTGACCAGTTCCAGTTCCCATTCGCGCCACTGCTGTTCGGCAGGGCCGTTGTCCGCTGCACCAGCGGCGTGGAATGCCCCGGCCGACCATGCGGTGACGTCGTCGTTGCAGAATTCCGCCAGCGCGTCGCCCCCGGCGCCGTACAGGATCTGGCTTTCGCGGTGAGTGCTGATCCGCGCGACCGGCTGAACCGGCTGGTCGCGGACGATCGCCAGCACCACATCCAACAACTCGGCCGGCACAGCGTCGCCTGATGCGGACAGCGGTGCTCGCATCTCGGTGCGCTTGTCGGGTCCGGCCGGCAGCTTCAGATGCCAGCCGGCGTCGGCGCCGCCGGTGCGGCGCCGCAAGGTGATCTGGTTGCGCGCCAGGTCGTGCGACGGTGTGTCGAAGTACACCGCGTCGAGCTGCTGGGTCGGCGACTGCTCGACGCGAACCACCGCGGCGATGCCCTCGAACGACGGCGACACCGTCGACTCGATCACGTCGAACTTGCGCTCGACCTCCAGATGGCGCGCTGGTCTGGGCGCCTCTACTGGCATCTTCGCCTCCGGTCATGATGCGTCGCCGCGGTGGTGGTTGGTCGGGGATAGGCATGCATAGAGTGCCACATCAATTGGGCTGTGGCGGATGGTGTTGGGCACATCGAATGTCTGGGCTCACCCCGGGCTCAACCGGCGAACGCGACGCCGATGGGTCCCGCTGGCGCGTCCGCGCCGGCAATCCGGCGTCGACGGCATCCAGGGCGCCACCGCAATGCCCGCGCATCGGGCTGATTCGGCTTGGTCAGAAACTGTGTTCGTCAGCGGGGAATACCCCGCCGGCCACCTCTTGGGCGTATTGCATTGCAGCACGGCGTAGTTCACCACCGACATCGGCATACCGTTTGACGAAGCGGGCGGTCTTGGCGCCGCTGAACCCGGCCATGTCCTGCCATACCAGGACCTGGCCGTCGCAGTTGGGCCCGGCGCCGATCCCGACCGTCGGAATGGTAAGCTTGCCGGTGATCTGGGTGGCCAACTCGGCGGGCACCATCTCCATCACGACGGCAAACGCTCCGGCTTCGGCGACGGCGATCGCGTCGGCGATGGTTTGTTCGGCGGCGTCGCCGCGGCCCTGCACCCGGAAGCCGCCCAAGGTGTTGACGCTTTGCGGGGTGAAGCCGATGTGTGCCATCACCGGGATGCCCGCCGCGGTCAGACAGGCGATTTGCTCGGCCACCCGCTCACCGCCCTCGAGCTTGACCGCATGTGCGCCGCCGTCCTTGAGGAACCGGGTGGCGGCGGCCAACGCGGCGGTGGGCCCCGCCTCGTAGCTGCCGAACGGCAGGTCGGCGACGACCAGTGCGTGCGGGGCACCCCGCACCACGCCACGGACCAGCGGGATCAGCTCGTCGATGGAGATCGGCACGGTGGTGTCGTAGCCGTACACGACGTTGGCCGCCGAATCACCGACCAGCAGCACCGGGATGCCGGCCTCGTCGAAGATCCGGGCCGTCGAATAGTCGTAGGCCGTCAGCATGGCCCACTTTTGGCCGTCGGCCTTCCATCTCTGTAGGTGGTGGGTGCGGATCTTGGTCCGCGGCCCGGAGCCTCCGGGGGTATTGGCCCCATAGATAGTCTGCTCAGACATCACTGTCCCTAATGGTGGTCGGGTCGATCCTCGTGGCCCGTTAGGGTCCCCGGGTTCGTCGGACCCTGACAGTCTGCCACTTCTTCCCCTCAGACGCGCCCGGGGCCCCCATCGGCATACCATCGCGCATGCAGCGGCTCAGTGGCCTGGACGCCAGTTGCTGTGTCTGGAAACGTCCACTCAGCCCATGCATGTTTGCTCGAGCATGGGTTACGCCTTTGACCGGCTGCGTGACGCGTTCTGACTCCAGATCAAGGCGAGGCCGCGGTTTCGGAAAACGCTTGCCAGCAGTGCGCTGAACCTTGAACCTCACATCGATCGTCACTTGCACGGCATCGGGTTGCCGTCGCCGGGCGGGCGGGCCGAACTCTCGGAGATCTGCGGCCACATCGCGTCGCTGCCGGCGACCGCCGTGGGAGATGGGTTCGTCGAAGGGGTGGACGGCATCGGGGATCGCCCTCGGGCGATGGCCAAGGTGCACCATGCCGGCGTGGACGGGGTGCCAGCGCCAACCTGATGTCGCAGTTGTGCACCGCCGAGGCCGACGCGCCCGTGCCGGATCCGGTCGACGGGTCGGTGTCTTGCCCGGATCTGTTACCGGACGTATGGGGGATGGCCGACGAGTTCGCCATCGGCGATGGCAGGACTGCTGGCAGCGGCCGGTTAGTCGGCCGACGGTGGCCGCTGGCCAGGATCTCGGGTCTGCTCTGGCAGCATTGTGGGCATGAGGCTGTCTCGCCGCGACAAGATCGCGCGCATGCTGTTGATCTGGGCCGCGCTCGCCGCCGTGGCGTTGGTTCTTGTGGGCTGCATCCGCGTGGTCGGGGGACGCGCTCGTATGGCGGAGCCGAAGCTGGGCCAGCCGGTGGAGTGGACACCGTGCCGGTCGTCAAACCCGCAAGTAAAGATCCCCGGCGGCGCGTTATGCGGCAAGCTCGCTGTACCGGTCGACTACGACCGCCCCGATGGTGACGTGGCGGCGCTGGCGCTGATTCGCTTTCCGGCGACGGGAGACAAGATCGGTTCGCTGGTCATAAATCCCGGTGGACCCGGCGAATCCGGTATCGAGGCCGCCTTGGGCGTCTTCCAGACATTGCCGAAGCGGGTGCACGAAAGGTTCGACCTGGTTGGGTTCGACCCCCGCGGGGTGGCGTCGTCCCGGCCGGCGATCTGGTGCAACTCCGATGCCGACAACGACCGGCTGCGGGCCGAGCCGCAGGTTGACTACAGCCGGGAGGGTGTGGCGCACATCGAGAACGAGACCAAGCAATTCGTCGGTCGCTGTGTGGACAAGATGGGCAAGAACTTTCTGGCCCATGTCGGGACGGTCAACGTCGCCAAGGACCTGGATGCCATTCGCGCGGCGTTAGGCGACGACAAGCTGACCTACCTGGGCTACTCGTACGGCACCCGGATCGGCTCCGCGTATGCCGAGGAATTTCCGCAGCGGGTGCGGGCAATGATTCTCGACGGTGCCGTCGACCCCAATGCCGATCCCATCGAGGCGGAGCTGCGCCAGGCCAAGGGCTTCCAGGACGCGTTCAACAACTATGCCGCCGACTGCGCCAAGAACGCGGGCTGCCCGCTGGGCGCCGACCCGGCCAAAGCCGTCGAGGTCTACCACAGCCTGGTCGATCCGTTGGTCGACCCGGACAACCCGAGGATCAGCAGGCCGGCGCGCACGAAGGATCCGCGCGGGCTGAGTTATAGCGACGCCATCGTGGGCACCATTATGGCGCTGTACTCACCGAATCTGTGGCAACACTTGACCGACGGGCTGTCGGAGCTGGTCGACAATCGCGGAGACACCCTGCTGGCTCTGGCCGACATGTACATGCGTCGGGACTCGCACGGCCGCTACAACAATTCCGGTGACGCGCGGGTGGCGATCAATTGCGTCGATCAGCCCCCGGTTACCGATCGCGACAAGGTCATCGACGAAGACCGCCGCGCCCGGGAGATCGCACCGTTCATGAGCTACGGGAAGTTCACCGGTGATGCGCCGCTGGGCACCTGCGCGTTCTGGCCGGTGCCACCCACAAGTCAGCCCCATGCCGTCTCGGCGCCCGGCCTAGTGCCGACGGTGGTGGTATCCACCACCCATGACCCGGCGACGCCGTACAAGGCCGGGGTCGACCTGGCGAACCAGCTTCGCGGTTCGTTGCTGACCTTCGACGGAACCCAGCACACGGTGGTATTCCAGGGCGACAGCTGCATTGACGAGTACGTGACGGCGTATTTGATCGGCGGCACCACGCCGCCCAGCGGCGCCAAGTGCTAGCGGGGCGAAGAAACGAAGGTGTGATCATTTCGCGCCGTCACAGGTATTCGCCGGTGAGACGATGGCGGCCATGTGGCGCCGCAGACCGTTGAGCTTGGCGCTGCTGTCCTTCGGGTTGCTGCTCGGCGGACTGCCCCTAGCAGCGCCCCCGTTGGCCGGCGCGACTGAAGAACCCGGCGCCGGCCAAACCCCGGGTGCGCCGGTCGTGGCGCCGCAACAGAGTTGGAACAGCTGCCGCGAGTTCATCGCCGACACCAGCGAAATTCGCACTGCACGCTGCGCGACGGTGTCCGTCCCCGTCGACTACGACCAACCCGGTGGGACACAAGCGAAGTTGGCGGTGATCCGCGTCCCCGCGACGGGACAGCGATTCGGAGCACTGCTGGTCAATCCTGGGGGACCCGGGGCGTCGGCGGTCGACATGGTCGCCGCTATGGCACCCGCGATCGCCGACACCGACATTCTCCGCCACTTCGACCTGGTGGGCTTCGACCCGAGAGGGGTCGGCCACTCGACCCCTGCGTTGCGGTGTCGCACCGACGCCGAGTTCGACGCGTACCGGCGCGATCCGATGGCCGACTACAGTCCGGCCGGTGTCACCCACGTCGAACAGGTCTACCGGCAGTTGGCCCAGGACTGTGTTGACCGGATGGGCTTCAGCTTCTTGGCCAATATCGGTACCGCGTCCGTCGCACGGGACATGGACATGGTTCGCCAAGCGTTAGGTGACGATCAGATCAACTACCTCGGATACAGCTACGGCACCGAGTTGGGCACCGCTTACCTGGAACGGTTCGGTACTCATGTGCGGGCGATGGTCCTCGACGGCGCTATCGATCCAGCCGTTAGCCCAATCGAGGAAAGCATCAGCCAAATGGCGGGATTTCAGACCGCTTTCAATGACTACGCCGCCGACTGCGCCCGCTCGCCGGCCTGCCCTCTGGGCACCGACTCGGCCCAGTGGGTCAACCGCTACCACGCCCTGGTTGACCCGCTGGTGCAGAAGCCGGGTAAGACGTCGGATCCACGTGGCCTGAGCTACGCCGACGCGACGACGGGCACCATCAACGCGCTGTACAGCCCTCAGCGCTGGAAGTACCTGACCAGTGGTCTGCTGGGGCTGCAGCGCGGCACCGACGCCGGCGACTTGCTGGTGCTTGCCGACGACTATGACGGCCGGGATGCAGACGGGCACTACAGCAACGACCAGGACGCGTTCAACGCGGTCCGGTGCGTCGATGCGCCCACACCGGCCGATCCAGCGGCCTGGGTGGCCGCCGACCAACGGATCCGTCAGGTCGCCCCGTTCCTTAGCTACGGGCAGTTCACCGGATCCGCCCCCCCGCGATCTGTGCGCGCTGTGGCCGGTGCCGGCAACGTCGACGCCGCACCCCGCGGCGCCGGCCGGGGCTGGCAAGGTCGTCGTGGTGTCCACCACCCACGACCCGGCCACTCCGTATCAGTCCGGGGTAGACCTGGCCCGCCAGCTGGGCGCACCGCTGATCACCTTCGACGGCACCCAACACACTGCGGTGTTCGATGGCAACCAGTGTGTGGACTCTGCGGTGATGCACTATTTTCTCGACGGGACCTTGCCGCCGACGAGTCTGCGGTGCGCGCCCTGAACTCACCGCGCACTCCCCTTGCGGGCCGCCCCGCAACGCTTCTGGCCGGGCATCGGTAACACGGTTTTAACAGACAGTGCATACTGTTCGAGGTATGGACCGACAGAAGGAATTCGTTCTTCGTACCCTGGAAGAACGCGACATCCGCTTCGTCCGGCTGTGGTTCACAGACGTGCTCGGTTTCCTCAAGTCGGTCGCCATCGCCCCAGCCGAACTCGAGGGCGCCTTCGAGGAAGGCATCGGCTTCGACGGATCCTCGATCGAGGGCTTTGCGCGGGTCTCGGAATCCGATACGGTGGCGCACCCGGACCCGTCGACCTTCCAGGTGCTGCCCTGGGCCACCAGTTCCGGCCACCACCACTCAGCGCGGATGTTTTGCGACATCACCATGCCGGACGGCTCGCCGTCGTGGGCGGACCCGCGGCACGTGTTGCGGCGGCAGCTGACGAAGGCCGGCGAACTCGGCTTCTCCTGCTACGTGCATCCCGAAATCGAGTTCTTCCTGCTCAAGCCCGGACCCGAGGACGGGTCGGTGCCCGTCCCGGTCGACAACGCCGGCTATTTCGACCAAGCGGTGCACGACTCCGCCTTGAACTTTCGCCGCCACGCGATCGATGCCCTGGAATTCATGGGCATCTCGGTGGAGTTCAGCCATCACGAAGGCGCACCCGGCCAGCAGGAGATCGACCTGCGGTTTGCCGACGCTCTGTCGATGGCTGACAACGTGATGACCTTCCGCTACGTCATCAAAGAAGTCGCGCTGGAAGAGGGCGCCCGGGCGTCGTTCATGCCCAAGCCATTCGGCCAGCACCCGGGCTCGGCGATGCACACCCACATGAGCCTGTTCGAGGGTGATGTCAACGCGTTCCACAGCGCTGATGATCCGCTGCAGCTGTCGGAAGTGGGTAAATCGTTCATCGCCGGGATCCTGGAGCACGCTTGCGAGATCAGCGCGGTCACAAATCAGTGGGTCAACTCTTACAAGCGGCTGGTGCAGGGCGGCGAAGCGCCCACGGCCGCGTCGTGGGGGGCCGCCAACCGATCCGCCCTAGTGCGTGTGCCGATGTACACGCCGCACAAGACCTCGTCGCGGCGGGTCGAAGTACGCAGCCCTGATTCGGCGTGCAATCCCTATCTGACATTCGCCGTGCTGCTGGCCGCGGGATTGCGGGGTGTAGAGAAGGGTTACGTGCTGGGCCCGCAGGCCGAGGACAACGTATGGGACCTCACACCCGAGGAACGCCGAGCGATGGGGTACCGAGAATTGCCGTCCAGTTTGGATAGTGCGCTGCGCGCCATGGAGGCCTCCGAACTCGTCGCGGAGGCCTTGGGGGAGCACGTTTTTGACTTTTTCTTGCGCAACAAGCGCACGGAGTGGGCGAACTACCGCAGCCACGTCACGCCATACGAGCTGCGCACCTACCTGTCGCTGTAGCCCAGATCTACCGGTTGATCCGACGCCGACGCGCTTTGCGCTACCGTCGTGGTCGTGACCAAACTCGCCACGCAGCGGCCGAAGTTGCCCAGCGTTGGCCGGCTCGGATTAGTTGACCCCCCTGCTGGTGAGCGTCTGGCTCAGCTGGGGTGGGATCGGCACGAGGATCAGGCGCACGTCGACCTGCTGTGGTCGCTGTCACGCGCTCCGGACGCCGATGCCGCGCTGCGCGCCTTGATCCGGCTGTCGGAGAATCCAGACACCGGATGGGACGAGCTCAACGCGGCTCTGCTGCGCGAACGCAGTCTGCGCGGGCGGCTGTTCTCGGTGCTGGGCTCGTCGCTGGCGTTGGGCGATCACCTGGTCGCCCATCCGCAGTCCTGGAAATTGCTGCGGGGCAAGGTCACACTGCCGTCCCATGACCAGCTGCAGCGGTCGTTCGTCGAGTGCGTCGAGGAATCGGAGGGTATGCCGGGCTCGCTCGTGCACCGATTGCGAACCCAGTACCGCGACTACGTGCTAATGCTGGCCGCTCTCGACCTGGCCGCGACGGTCGAGGACGAACCGGTGCTGCCATTCACCGTGGTGGCCGCACGCCTGGCGGACGCCGCGGACGCCGCTCTGGCGGCGGCGCTGCGCGTGGCCGAGGCGAGCGTGTGCGGCGAGCACCCGCCACCGCGCCTGGCGGTCATCGCGATGGGCAAGTGCGGTGCGCGCGAACTGAACTACGTCAGCGACGTCGATGTCATATTCGTTGCCGAGCGCTCCGACCCGCGCAACGCGCGCGTGGCCAGCGAGATGATGCGGGTGGCCTCGGCGGCCTTTTTCGAGGTGGACGCCGCCCTGCGTCCGGAGGGGCGCAACGGGGAGCTGGTCCGTACGCTCGAGTCGCACATCGCCTACTACCAGCGCTGGGCCAAGACCTGGGAGTTTCAGGCGTTGCTGAAAGCACGGCCAGTCGTTGGCGACGCGGAACTTGGCGAGCGTTACCTGACCGCCTTGATGCCGATGGTGTGGCGAGCCTGCGAGCGCGAAGACTTTGTGGTCGAGGTGCAGGCCATGCGGCGGCGGGTGGAGCAGCTGGTGCCCGCCGATGTCCGCGGCCGCGAGCTCAAACTCGGCAGCGGCGGATTGCGCGACGTGGAGTTCGCCGTACAGCTACTGCAGCTGGTTCATGCCCGTAGCGACGAGTCGTTACGGGTGGCGTCCACGGTGGACGCATTGGCGGCGTTGGGCGAAGGCGGCTACATCGGGCGTGAGGACGCGGCGAACATGACCGCGTCGTATGAGTTCCTCAGGCTGCTCGAGCACCGACTGCAGTTGCAGCGGCTCAAGCGCACCCACCTGCTTCCCGATCCCGAAGACGAGGAGGCAGTGCGCTGGCTGGCGCGCGCGGCCCACATCCGGCCCGATGGCCGAAACGATGCGGCCGGGGTGCTGCGGGAGGAACTCAAGAAGCAGAACGTGCGGGTGTCGAAGTTACACACCAAACTCTTCTATCAACCGCTGCTGGAATCGATCGGCCCGACCGGGTTGGAGATCGCCCACGGCATGACGTTGGAGGCCGCGGGGCGCCGGCTGGCCGCGCTGGGCTACGAGGGACCGCAGACCGCGTTGAAACACATGTCGGCGTTGGTCAATCAAAGCGGCCGGCGCGGACGGGTGCAGTCGGTGCTGCTGCCCAGGCTGCTGGACTGGATGTCGTATGCCCCCGATCCCGACGGCGGACTGCTGGCCTACCGGCGGCTCAGTGAGGCGCTGGCCACCGAAAGCTGGTACCTGGCCACGCTGCGGGACAAGCCCGCGGTGGCCAAGCGGCTCATGCATGTCTTGGGTACCTCGGCGTATGTGCCGGATCTGTTGATGCGCGCGCCGCGGGTCATCCAGCAGTACGAGGACGGGCCTGCGGGCCCGAAGCTGCTCGAGACCGAGCCCGCCGCCGTGGCTCGGGCGCTGATCGCCTCGGCGAGCCGCTACCCCGACCCGGAGCGGGCCATCGCCGGCGCGCGCACGCTGCGTCGTCGAGAGCTGGCCCGCATCGGTTCGGCGGACCTGCTCGGCCTGCTCGAGGTCACCGAGGTGTGCCGGGCGTTGACGTCGGTGTGGGTGGCGGTGCTGCAGGCCGCGCTGGACGTCATGATCCGGGCCAGCCTTCCCGACGACGATCGCGCCCCGGCGGCCATCGCGGTCATCGGCATGGGTCGGCTGGGTGGTGCCGAGTTGGGCTACGGGTCGGATGCCGACGTGATGTTCGTCTGTGAGCCGGCCACCGGCGTCGACGATGCACGGGCGGTGAAATGGTCGACATCGATCGCCGAGCGGGTTCGGGCGCTGCTGGGGACACCCAGCGTCGATCCGCCGCTGGAGCTCGACGCCAATTTGCGACCCGAGGGCCGCAACGGTCCGCTGGTCCGCACCCTGGGGTCCTACGCCGCATACTACGAGCAGTGGGCACAGCCATGGGAGATCCAGGCCCTGCTACGCGCACACGCGGTTGCCGGCGATGCCGAGTTGGGTCAGCGATTCCTACGGATGGTCGACAAAACGCGGTATCCGCCCGACGGTGTGTCCGCTGACTCGGTGCGCGAGATTCGCCGCATCAAGGCCCGTATCGAGTCCGAGCGGTTGCCGCGCGGTGCCGACCCCAACACACACACCAAACTGGGCCGCGGCGGACTGGCCGACATCGAATGGACCGTGCAGTTGCTGCAGCTACAGCATGCGCACCAGGTTCCCGCCCTGCACAACACCTCGACGCTGCAATCCCTGGATGTCATCGCGGCCGCCGATCTGGTTCCCGCAGCCGACGTGGAGCTGCTCCGTCAGGCCTGGCTGACCGCCACCCGGGCCCGCAACGCGCTGGTGTTGGTGCGCGGCAAGCCCACCGACCAGCTGCCGGGACCCGGGCGCCAGCTCAATGCGGTCGCGGTCGCGGCCGGCTGGCGAAACGACGACGGTGGGGAATTCCTGGACAACTACCTACGGGTGACGCGGCGGGCAAAGGCGGTAGTGCGCAAAGTGTTCGGGAGTTGACTGCCCCGTTGGTCAGCGTGGACGCCCGCCCGCACGACGAATCCCCGACACTTAACCTGAACCGGCCGCGACGACACGCCTGGGCGACGACGTGGCTTGAGTTTCGGCGCATGTGAAAGACAACCCGCTCGGCGGTCGGGAGATGATTGCCAAGCGGGTTGTGGCACCCGGCTGAAACGTCCTTGAACGTTCTTAAACGGGCTCTTCGCAGCGGTGGTCGGCGCGCCGTTGCCGGCCACCGTCACCCATCGAAAAACCTCGACGCCCGCCCTGGCAACGACACGCCGCTCCCTCTACACCCGGACTGCGAAGAGTCCTTAAACGTCGTAGTACAGCGCGAATTCGTAGGGATGCGGCCGGATGTTGACCGGCTCGATCTCGTTTTCGCGCTTGAAACTGATCCACGTCTCGATCAGGTCGTTTGTGAACACCCCTCCTTCGGTGAGGTATTCGTGGTCGGCCTCGAGACGGTCGATCACATCTGACAGCTGGGTCGGAGTCTGCGGGATACTCGCGGCCTCTTCCGGCGGCAGCTCGTAGAGATCCTTGTCGACGGGCGCCTGCGGCTCGATCTTGTTCTTGATACCGTCCAGGCCTGCCATCAGCATGGCCGAGAACGCCAGATACGGGTTGCCCGACGAGTCGGGGCTTCGGAACTCCAGCCGCTTGGCCTTCGGGTTGCTGCCGGTGATCGGGATGCGCACGCATGCCGACCGGTTGCGCTGGCTATAGACCAGGTTGATCGGGGCCTCGTAACCGGGAACCAGCCGCTTGTAGGAGTTCACCGTCGGGTTGGTGAAGGCCAGCAGCGACGGCGCGTGGTGTAACAGGCCGCCGATGTAATGACGGGCCGTGTCCGACAGACCGGCATAACCCGTCTCGTCGTACATCAGCGGGGCCCCGTCCTTCCACAGCGACTGATGACAGTGCATGCCGGACCCGTTGTCGCCGAACAGCGGCTTGGGCATGAACGTGACCGTTTTGCCGTTCTGCCAGGCGGTGTTCTTGATGATGTACTTGTACAACTGCATGTCGTCGGCGGCGTGCAGCAGCGAATTGAACTGGTAGTTGATCTCGGCCTGTCCGCCGCTGCCCACCTCGTGGTGGCCCTTCTCCAGGATGAAGCCGGAGTTGATCAGGTTGGTCAGCATCTTGTCGCGCAGGTCGACGTATTGGTCGTTGGGGGCCACTGGGAAATACCCGCCCTTGTGGCGGACCTTGTAGCCCCGGTTGGGACTGCCGTCGGCCTCGGTCGCCGCGCCGGTGTTCCACCACCCCGAGATGGCGTCCACCTCGTAGAAGGAGCCGTTGGCGCGCGAGTCGAAGCTCACCGAATCGAAAATGTAGAACTCGGCCTCGGCGCCGAAGTATGCGGTGTCGGCGATGCCAGTGCTGATCAGGTAGTTCTCGGCCTTGCGGGCGATGTTGCGCGGGTCGCGGGAGTACGGCTCCAGGGTGAACGGGTCGTGCACAAAGAAGTTGATATTCAGCGTCTTGGCCGCGCGGAACGGGTCGATGCGCGCCGTCTCGGGATCGGGAAGAAGCAACATGTCGGATTCGTGGATCGACTGGAACCCGCGAATCGACGAGCCGTCAAAGGCCAAGCCGTCGTCAAACACGCTCTTGTCAAAGGCCGAAGCCGGAATCGTGAAGTGCTGCATGATGCCAGGCAGGTCACAGAACCGGACGTCGACATATTCGACCTTCTCGTCCTTGGCAAGTTTGAAGACGTCGTCGGGCGTCTTTTCCGTCACAGAATGCTCCTTTACTGTATCCGCGGCCGACGCTATGGAGCCGATATTGCCCGTCAGTCAACCCCGTGTTGCGCAGACGTTACTGACCGTGCCGCCCACCACTGACGCCGGGTCTCCCCGGCCCTATTGTGGGGCCATGGTCGGCAAGATCGTAACCGGTGGCATGCCGAACGGGAACCTGGTTATCGGGTCTGCCCGATGACGGCGAAATCGCCGCCCGACTATCCCGGCAAGACGCTGGGCTTGCCGGACACCGGACCGGGTTCGCTGGCTCCGATGGGGCGCCGGCTGGCGGCTCTGCTGATCGACTGGCTGATCGCCTACGGTCTGGCGTTGCTGGGCGTGGAATTCGGTGTTTGGTCGACCCCGATGCTGTCGACGGTTGTCCTGGTGATTTGGCTGCTGCTCGGGGTGGCGGCGGTCCGCTTGTTCGGATTCACACCCGGGCAGTTGATGCTGGGTCTGGTCGTGGTGGCAGTGGGTGGCCGGCGGCCGGTGGGGATCGGCCGTCTGGTGGTGCGTGGCCTGCTGATCGGGCTGGTGGTTCCGCCGCTGTTCACCGACTCGGACGGGCGTGGGCTGCACGATCGGCTCACTGCTACGGCGGTGGTGCGACGCTGAGCCGCGTTACTTACGGCGGACCGTGCGCTGGACGCTGCGCATCTTGGCCGTGGTGGGTAGCGGTCCCTTGGGCATGACGCCCGCACCGGCACGCGAACCCAGCGCCGCCAGTCGCGACTCCACCGTGTCCATCTGCTTGACCGTGATGTTGGCCGGAAGGCGGGTGAGGTGGCGCTCCAACTTGGCCAGCGGAACCTCGCCATCGCCGTTGCCGACGATAATGTCGTAGATCGGCACGTCCCCGACCAGTCGCGCGGTGCGCTTTTTCTCCTGAGCCAGCAGTGGTTTGACGCGGGCCGCTGATCCCTCGCCGACGAAGATGACACCGGGCCGGCCGATCACCCGGTGCACGGCGTCGAGGTTGCCGGTGGCGGCCACCCCGGGCGTCACCCGCCACTTGCCCCGCAGGTTGTCCAGCGCCCAGGCGGCTGCGCCGGTTTGGCCTTCGGCTTTGCGGTAAACCGTTCGCTGGGCTCGCCGGCCGAAGATGACGAACGCCACCAGTGCACCCAGCAGCACCCCCAGCGGGATCATCGTGAACATGGTGAACCCGCCAGCCCACACCCCGACCCCCACCGATGCGCCCACGATCAGCAAGAAAGCACCAATCATGTACGGCAGCAGGCGCTTATCCTCCTTGCGCTGCAGGGTGAACGCTTGCCACAGCTGAGCGCGGCGCTGGCGGGCGGCAGCCTTACGAGCAGCGTTTGCCTGAGCTTTGGCGGCCTTGCTTTCAGCGGCATTTCGGGGTTTCGCCATAATCGTCCAGAATACGTAAACGCTGGCTAGCGGGATGCCAAGGCCCGTGAGTTACGTGCCTGTTCGTAGAGCCGGCCCGCCCGATATGACGACCTAACCAGGGGTCCCGCCAATACCCCGGCGAAGCCCAGCCCTTCGGCGAATCGCGCGAACTGGACGAACTCCTCGGGCTTCACCCAGCGCTCGACCGGATGGTGGCGCGCCGACGGCCGCAGGTATTGGGTGATGGTAACGATGTCGCAGCCGGCGTCGCGCAGATCGCCCAGGGCGGTGCGCACCTCGTCGGAGGTTTCGCCCAGGCCGAGGATGAGGTTGCTCTTGGTGACCAGGCCGGCGTCGCGCGCAGCGGTAAGCACACCCAGGCTGCGCCGGTACGTGAACGCCGGCCGGATCCGCTTGAAGATACGGGGCACGGTTTCGACATTGTGTGCCAGGACTTCCGGGCCGGACTCGAAGACCTCGGCCAGCCGGGTTGGTTCGCCGTTGAAGTCGGGAATCAGCAGTTCGACGCCGGTCGACGGATTGAGTTCCTTGATGGCGCGCACGGTCGCGGCGTACAGCCAGGCCCCGCCGTCAGGCAGGTCGTCGCGAGCCACGCCGGTGACGGTGGCATAGCGCAGGCCCATCGTGCGCACGCTGTCGGCGACTCGGCGTGGCTCGTCGCGGTCCAGCTCGGCGGGCTTTCCGGTGTCGATCTGGCAGAAATCGCATCGGCGGGTGCACTGGTCACCGCCGATCAGGAAGGTGGCTTCTCGGTCCTCCCAGCATTCGAAGATGTTGGGGCAGCCGGCCTCCTCGCAGACCGTGTGCAGCCCCTCGCGGCGGACCAGGTTCTTCAGCTCGGTGTACTCCGGCCCGATGCGGGCTCGTGTCTTGATCCACGGCGGTTTGCGCTCGATTGGGGTCTGCGCGTTGCGCACCTCCAGGCGTAACAGGCGCCGGCCCTCGGCAGCGACACTCATAACGGCGATGGTACGGCGTGTGAGGGCACGCGGTCACCGACCGGTAGGACGCCGTCCAGAGCGGCGCAGACAGCGGCGGCGACCGTCGCGCGGACCTCGTCGACGGTGACCGTACGGCCGAGTTCGGCGGACAGCGATGTCACTGCGGCGTCACTGATTCCGCATGGCACGATGGCGGTGAAGGCAGCCAAATCACAATCGCAGTTGAGCGCAAACCCGTGCAGTGTCGTCGCCCGCGACACCCGGACACCGATGGCCGCGACCTTGCGCGCCGGCCTGCCGGGCAGCCAGACCCCGGACCGGCCGTCGACGCGGCCGGCGTGCAGGCCCAGATCGGCGCAGACTTGGATCAGCGATTCTTCAAGGCGCCGAACGTAATTGACCACGTCGAGGGGTTCGGCCAGCCCGATGATCGGGTAGCCGACCAATTGCCCCGGACCGTGCCAGGTGATCTTGCCGCCGCGGTCGGTGTCGACGACCGGAGTGCCGTCAATGGGTCGCTCGTGTGTCTCGGTACGCCGTCCGGCGGTGTAGACCGCGGGGTGTTCCAACAGCAGCAGCGTGTCGGCGCCGCCGGCGACCCGGGCGTCGGCTAGCTCTCGCTGTAGCTGCCACGCGGTCCGGTAGTCGACGGTCCCCAGCTGGCGGACGTCGATCGCGGACAGCTTCGACCGGATAGAACCCGTCACGATAGCTAGGCTACTCGGCCGCCAGCGCACGGCTGGGCAGACGGGGTCAAGCCTAGCCGGGCCGGGTGGTGGCGTAGCCGAGCGCCTCGCCAATGGTGTTGTGGTGGAACTGAAATCCGGCTCGCTCCAGCGCGGAGGGGATGGCGCGCTGACCAATGAGCAACCCCTCGTCGGCGAACTCACCAAACGCCGCGCGTACCGCGACGCTAGGCAACATCAGCGGGGTAGGGCGGTTGACGGCGCGGCCAAACGCGGTGGTGAATTCGGCGTTGGTAACGGGGGCCGGCCCGGTCAAGTTCACCGGGCCGGACAGGTTGGGCTGCGCGATAGCGAACTGCAGCGCCCGCACCTCGTCCTCCAGGCTGATCCATGACATATATTGCCGGCCGCTGCCCAGCCGCGCGCCCAGGCCCACCGAAAACAGTGGCCGCATGCGTCGCAGCATGCCCCCCGCCGGAGACAGCACCACTCCGGTCCGGGCCAGCACCACGCGGGCACCGCTCTGCTGCGCCGGCCGCGTGGCGGTTTCCCAGTCAACGCACAGCTGGGCCAGAAAACCTGTTCCCGCCGAGTCGTTTTCGTCGACCACCCGGTCCTTGGTGTTTCCGTAGTAGCCCACCGCGCTGGCGTTGATCAAGGTAGCGACGCCGGCGTCGGCGACTGCGGCGGATAGCACCTCGGTGGGTGTGATCCGGCTGTCGCGCAGGCTCTGTTTGAAAGCCCCCGACCACCGACGCTGGGCGATGTTGACGCCGCAGAGGTTGACCACGGCGTCGACATCGGTGAGCGCGTGCGGATCGAATTCGCCGCTTTCGGGATTCCAGTGCAGTTCTTCGGAATTCGCAGGTGCCCGGCGCACGATCCGCAGCACCGTGTGGTCGGCCGCGCGCAGCGCCGCGGTCAGGGCAGAGCCGATCAAGCCAGACGAACCCGCGATCGCGACAACGGCGTTGGCCATCACAGTCCTAAATCGGCCTCGAACGCTCCCTCTTCGAGGCGGTGCTTGATCGTGGTGAGGAAACGTCCGGCGTCGGCGCCGTCGATGAGCCGATGGTCATAGGTCAACGGGAGGTAGCAGACCGAGCGCACCCCGATCGACTCGTTGCCGCTGGCATCGACGACCACCCGCGGCCGCTTGACGATCGCTCCGGTGCCCAGCATGGCGGCCTGCGGCGGAACCAGGATCGGGGTGTCGAACAACGCGCCCTGGCTACCGATGTTGGTGATGGTGAAGGTGCCGCCGGACAACTCGTCGGGTTTCAGGTTGCCCGACCGGGCACGGGCCGCGATATCGGCGATCGCCCGCGCCAGACCGGCCAGTGACAGATCGCCGGCGTCGTGGATGACCGGGGAGAGCAGGCCCTGCTCGGTGTCGACAGCGAATCCTAGGTGCTCGGCGTCGTAGTAGGTGATCTCCTTGGTGTCCTCGTTGTAGCTGGCGTTGATGTTCGGGTGAATCTTGAGGGCATCGATCACGGCCTTGGCGAAGAACGGCAGGAAGGTCAGGTTCACGCCCTCACGCTCGGCGAACGCCGCCTTGGCCCGGGCCCGTAGCCCCACGATCTTGGTCATGTCGACCTCATGGGTTTGTGTCAGCTGTGCCGTTGCCTGCAAAGATTCGCGGGTCTTGTTGGCGGTGATCTGACGAATCCGGCTGGCCTTCTGGGTGGTGCCCCGTAGATGTGCCAACGCCGGCGCAGGGGCAGGCGGCGCTTTCGGGGCCGGCGCGGCGGCGGCCTGGGCGGCCGGCGCCGGTGCTTTCGCCCGCTTCTTTTGCTCAGCCGCGGCCAGCACATCCTGTTTGCGGATGCGACCACCCACTCCGGTGCCGGTCACCTCGGCGAGGTCGATGTTGTTTTCCGACGCCAGCTTTCGCACCAGCGGCGTCACGTACGGTGCGCCCTCGGCCGCACCGGCTGGCTGGGCCGCCGGCGGCGATGGTGCGGGTTCGGCCTTCGGCGTCGGCGCTGGCTCGGGGACGGGCTTGGGTGCGGGCTTGGGGGCGGGCTTGGGGGCGGGCGCGGCGCCGATGTCGGCAGCGACACCGATCCGGGCCAACTCGCCGCCGACGGGCACCGTGGCGTCCTCGTCGGCGCTGATACTGACCAAGACCCCAGCCACCGGGGACGGGATCTCGGTGTCCACCTTGTCGGTGGACACCTCCACGAGTGGCTCGTCAACCTGAACCGAATCCCCGATCTTCTTCAGCCAACGAGTGACGGTCCCCTCGGTCACCGATTCGCCGAGCTCGGGCATCAGCACCGGCTTGGCATCGCCACCAGCAGGCGCTCCGGACGTCGGTTGGACCGGTGGTGGTTCGGGTGCCGGCTTGGACTCGGGTTGGGCCGCAGGGACTTTCTCGGGTGCCGGGGCCGCGGCCTCGCCGGCATCCTTGGCGTCGCCAATGACAGCGAGCTCGCCGCCGACCTCGACCGTGTCATCCTCCTGGGCGATGATCTTGGTCAGCACACCCGCGGCCGGCGAGGGGATTTCGGTGTCGACCTTGTCGGTCGACACCTCCACGAGAGGCTCGTCGAGTTCGACCGTGTCGCCTTCCTGTTTGAGCCAGCGGGTAACCGTCCCCTCGGTGACGCTCTCACCGAGTGCCGGCATCTGGACGGAGAAGGCCATTTCTGTTGACTCCTCGATCGATCGTCGGTCGGCGCAGGTCCACCTCTGGCCTATCACACGGTCGCGCACCGGGTGCGGAACCCAGGTGGATGTCGAAACCTATCCTGTCACTGCGCCCGGAGCGACACACATCCAGGGCGCGGCGAGTTGGTGGCCCCGGCGGCCGTTGCCGACACCTCGGCGGGGACATCGGTGCAGTCGGCCGTCCTTGCTACGGTTTGGGCGACTGGTTGCAACAGCAAGTCCCGGTGGGCGGAGGTGCGATGCCGGCAACACAACAGATGTCCCGTCTGGTCGACAGCCCGGATGGCGTTCGCATCGCGGTCTACCACGAAGGCAATCCCGACGGCCCGACCGTCGTGTTGGTGCATGGCTTTCCGGACTCGCACGTGCTGTGGGACGGTGTCGTTCCGCTGCTGGCCGAACGGTTCCGGATCGTTCGCTACGACAACCGTGGTGTCGGTCGCTCATCGGTGCCCAAACCCATTTCGGCCTACACCATGGCCCATTTCGCCGACGATTTCGACGCCGTCATCGGCGAGCTGAGCCCCGGTGAGCCGGTGCACGTGCTGGCCCATGACTGGGGTTCGGTGGGGGTGTGGGAGTACCTGCGCCGGCCCGGAGCCAGTGATCGGGTCGCCTCGTTCACGTCGGTGTCCGGCCCCAGTCAAGACCACCTGGTCAACTACGTTTATGGCGGTCTGCGGCGGCCTTGGCGTCCGCGAACCTTTCTACGGGCGATCAGCCAGACACTGCGGTTGAGCTACATGGCCTTGTTCTCGGTACCGGTGGTCGCACCGCTGCTGCTTCGGGTTGCGCTGTCGAGTGCGGCCGTCCGCCGCAACATGGTCGGCGACATTCCCGTCGACCAGATTCATCACTCGGAGACGCTGGCCCGTGATGCCGCCCACTCGGTCAAGACTTACCCCGCAAACTACTTTCGGTCGTTTTCCAGCAGCCGCCGCGGCCGGGCCATTCCGATAGTTGATGTGCCGGTGCAGC
The DNA here is from genome assembly GCF_000253375.1 of Mycobacterium canetti CIPT 140010059. NCBI lineage: Bacteria > Bacillati > Actinomycetota > Actinomycetes > Mycobacteriales > Mycobacteriaceae > Mycobacterium > Mycobacterium canetti. The sequence goes on along the minus strand of NC_015848.1, from coordinate 2,533,792 downwards.
TGATCGTCAATTCCCAGGACCCCTACGTGCGGCCCTACGGATACGACCAGACGGCGCGCTGGGTGCCGCGGCTCTGGCGGCGTGACATCAAAGCTGGTCACTTTTCGCCGATGTCGCACCCGCAGGTGATGGCGGCCGCCGTGCACGACTTCGCCGACCTGGCCGACGGCAAGCAGCCGAGCCGCGCGCTGTTACGCGCCCAGGTCGGACGGCCCCGCGGGTACTTCGGTGACACGCTGGTGTCGGTTACCGGGGCGGGCAGCGGAATCGGCCGCGAGACCGCGCTCGCCTTTGCTCGTGAGGGTGCAGAGATCGTTATCAGCGACATCGACGAGGCCACCGTCAAGGACACCGCCGCCGAGATCGCCGCACGTGGTGGCATCGCGTACCCCTATGTGCTCGACGTGTCCGACGCCGAGGCGGTCGAGGCATTCGCCGAGCGGGTCAGCGCCGAACACGGGGTCCCCGACATCGTCGTCAACAACGCCGGCATCGGCCAGGCGGGTCGGTTCCTGGACACCCCGGCTGAGCAGTTCGACCGGGTGCTGGCCGTCAACCTGGGCGGCGTGGTGAACGGTTGCCGCGCTTTTGGGCAGCGTCTGGTCGAGCGGGGGACTGGCGGGCACATCGTCAACGTGTCGTCGATGGCCGCCTATGCGCCGCTGCAGTCGCTCAGCGCGTACTGCACCTCCAAAGCGGCGACCTACATGTTCTCCGACTGTTTGCGGGCCGAACTCGATGCCGCCGGTGTCGGACTGACCACCATCTGCCCCGGTGTCATTGACACCAACATCGTCGCTACCACCGGTTTCCACGCGCCCGGAACCGACGAGGAGAAGATCGACGGCCGGCGGGGGCAGATCGACAAGATGTTTGCGCTGCGCAGCTACGGGCCGGACAAGGTAGCCGACGCGATCGTGTCCGCGGTCAAGAAGAAGAAGCCGATCAGACCGGTCGCGCCGGAAGCCTATGCGCTATACGGCATCTCCCGGGTGCTGCCGCAGGCGCTGCGCAGTACCGCGCGGCTGCGGGTGATCTAACCGCTACTCGTGAAGTGCTTTGGGTCCGGGCGGCCGCCTACCCGTTCTTCGCGATGTCCTCGAGCACCGCGAACATGGTGCGGGTGGGCACACCGGTGGCGCCCTTGGGCGTGTAACCCCAGGCGCTGCCGGTGTTGTAGGCCGGGCCGGCCACGTCGATGTGCGCCCAATCCACCGATTCGGCGACGAACTCACGCAGGAAAACCCCGGCCACCAGCATGCCTGCGAAACGCTGGCCACTCACATTGGCCAGGTCGGCCACCGTGGATTTCAAGTCATCCTTGAGGTCATCGGGCAGCGGCATCGGCCAGCCGTTCTCGCCCACCCGCTGCGAGATCGCGGCGACCCGGTCGCGGAACTCGTCGCTGCCCATCACACCCGGTATGCGCGTCCCCAGCGCCACCGTTTGCGCACCGGTCAACGTGGATGTCTCGATCAGATAGTCCGGCTTGTCCTCACATGCCCGGACGATGGCGTCGGCCAGGATCAACCGGCCCTCCGCGTCGGTGTTGAGCACCTCGACGGTGGTCCCACCGTATTGGGTCAGCACGTCGCCCGGGCGCTGCGCCGTCGCCGACGGCATGTTCTCGGCCATCGGCACCGTGGCGATCACGTCAATCGGCAGTCGCAGCCGGGCAGCCAGCGTGACAGTGGCGATCACCGCGGCCGCTCCGCCCATGTCCGAGGTCATGTGGTGCATCGACGCTGCCGGCTTGATCGAGATGCCGCCGGTATCGAAGGTGATCCCCTTGCCAACCAAGGCCACCTTCTTGGCCTTTTGGGGGTTCTTGGCCAGCCGCGATCCCCGATGAATCAACCGCACCAGTCGCGGCGGCCGCGACGAGCCCTGGCCGACACCAATCACCCCGCCATAGCCGGCCTTCTTCAGCGCCTTTTCGTCGATAACTTCCACGTCGAGGCCGACAGATTCGCTCAAAGTCTTTGCGCGCTTAGCGAACTCGGCGGGAAACAGGTGGCTTGGGGGAGTGTTGACCAAGTCCCGGGCGGTGGCCACCGCGGTCGCGACGGCCGCACCGTGCAACGCGCGCTTCTTGGCGTCCTTTGCACAGCAGAGCACGGTGATTTTGCGGAGTCCGGCGTCTTTGGGCGCGGTCTTGTCGCTGCGGAAGGCGCTGAATCGGTAGCTGCCCAGGATCAGCCCCTCGACGGTGGCCGAGCAGATGCCGTCGCCAGGTAATTCGGCTAGCGTGGTGATCACTGCCTCCGAACTGTTGAGCGCACGCGCGGCCACGCCGGCGGCGCAGCGGATGGTATCGGCCGGCCATTCGCGCCGCGGTTTGCCCAGGCCGACCGTCAGGACGCTGCCCACCGGCAACGACGGCACCGCCAGCCGGTGCACCTGGTCACTGGCGCCGGTGGCGTCCAGCGCTCGCAGGCCCGCCTCGATTTCGGCAACCGTGTCGGCGCGCAGGAAGGGCTCGGCCGAGGCAACGACCGCGCCGGGCCGATCCTCTTCGCCGGTCGAGACGACCGGCACGATCAACACCGCAGCGCCGACACCACGTTTCGGCATCGAGGTCGCGACGGCGACGGAGGGGGATAGGTAACCCGGTTCGGTGGTCACGGGCAACCACCCTAATCACTGGCGGCGGGGCTTGGCGTGTCAGCATCCCTCGCACGAGGGTTGTCGTGCAGTTCGAAGGCCATCACCGGGGCGTCAAACCCCTTGAGCGTCAATGGGCCATGGGCGAGGGCAGGCCAGTCTGGCAACATGTCGCGGAGTTGCGCTGCGGCCAGGATCTGCCCTGGCGCTGCGGCCGCCACCAGGCGCGCAGCCAGGTTGACCGGGTTGCCGAAGTAGTCACCGTTAAGGGCCAGCACCGTGCCATAGGCAAGACCGGCACGGACCTGCAGTTCGGCCGCGCGCGCACCCGGATGATCGACGAGATCCACCGCCGCCCGCACCAGTCGTTCGGGCGACGAGCTCACCCACATCACGGCGTCGCCGATGAACTTCACCAACCGGCCACCGTCGGCATGCACCACGTCGGTGACGGCGGCGTCGAATTCGGTGAGCAGGTCCTGCAACTGCGCGGGGGTGAGCGCCTGGGTCAACGCGGTGAAGCTGGACAGATCCGCAAAGCCGATACCGCACGTCACGCTTGCCGACGTGTCGCCAATGACGCCTTCAAAGTAGGTTCGTGCGCTGGCCAGGTGGTGACGGTGGACGGTGTCGATCAGCGCACCGATCCGGGGGACGAACTCCGCAGCCGCGCGATAGGCCCGTGCCGTGGCAAGTTCGTCGTGGGTGTGCGTCATTTGGATGTTCGGTGACCCGGCGCGGATCATGGTCGACTCGGCCTCGGCGAGTCGGGCCATGGCAGTGCCGAGCACTCGCAGCAGGCCGAATGCGCCGTCCTCACCCACCAGCGCCTTCAGTGCGACCCAGGTCGCCAGGGCGTCGACGTCGGCCTGGCTCAGCGTGGGAACGTCGGGACCCGCGACGGTGAGGCCGAGCAAACTCCACGCGCGTGCGACGTCGTCGGCTGACAACCCCAGTTCGTCAGCCGCGGTCGCCAGGGTGTAGATCGGGGGCCCGGACCATAGCAGGACGTCACCGGCCAGCCCGAACAACCGGCCGCGGCGTTCGGCTTGCACCATCTCTTCGACCGTGAAGCCAAGCTCATCCAGGTAGGTGAGCAAGCCGGCCCGCTCGCGTGGGTTGGCAATTCCGGCGGCCTCGAGGGCGTCGAAGTCCAAGGAATCGTACACCTGCCTAAGTGTGCCAGCAGGGACGCCCATTAGGGTGGGACGCCGTGAGCGATGTGCCAGAGCTGATACACGGACCGCTGGAAGACCGCCATCGCGAGCTGGGTGCGAGTTTCGCCGAGTTCGGCGGCTGGCTGATGCCGGTCTCGTATGCCGGAACCGTCAGCGAGCACAACGCCACCCGCACCGCCGTCGGCCTTTTCGACGTCAGCCACCTGGGCAAGGCACTGGTCCGTGGACCGGGTGCGGCGCAGTTCGTCAACTCCGCGCTCACCAACGACCTGGGTCGTATCGGGCCCGGCAAGGCGCAATACACCTTGTGCTGCACCGAATCCGGCGGTGTGATCGACGACCTGATCGCCTACTACGTCAGCGACGACGAGATCTTTCTGGTGCCCAACGCCGCCAATACCGCCGCGGTGGTCGGCGCGCTACAAGCTGCCGCACCGGGCGGTCTGAGCATCACCAATCTGCATCGGTCCTACGCGGTGCTGGCCGTACAGGGGCCGTGTTCGACCGACGTGCTCACCGCGTTGGGGCTGCCAACCGAGATGGACTACATGGGCTACGCCGACGCTTCGTACTCGGGGGTGCCGGTGCGTGTCTGTCGCACCGGCTACACCGGTGAGCACGGTTACGAACTGCTGCCGCCATGGGAGTCGGCGGGTGTGGTGTTCGACGCACTGTTGGCGGCGGTATCAGCCGCGGGCGGCGAGCCCGCCGGCCTCGGTGCTCGCGACACACTGCGCACTGAAATGGGCTATCCGCTGCACGGGCACGAGCTTTCGCTGGACATCTCGCCGCTGCAGGCCCGATGCGGCTGGGCGGTCGGCTGGCGGAAGGACGCCTTCTTTGGTCGTGCGGCGTTGTTGGCCGAGAAAGCGGCCGGGCCGCGGCGGCTGCTGCGGGGGCTGCGCATGGTCGGTCGCGGTGTGCTGCGCCCCGGGCTGGCTGTGCTTGTCGGGGATGAGACGGTTGGGGTCACCACGTCGGGAACGTTTTCTCCCACGTTGCAGGTCGGCATCGGGCTGGCGCTGATCGACAGTGATGCCGGCATCGAAGACGGCCAGCAAATCAATGTCGACGTCCGCGGCCGTGCTGTCGAATGTCAAGTGGTGTGTCCGCCGTTCGTTGCCGTGAAAACGCGCTGAGCCACCACTTGGTGGCAGCGGAGTGGCCTCCGGGCCGTCAATAACCGTTCGCCCACGGATAGAATCGGCCCATGACCAGCGGCTCCCTTCAATTCACGGTGTTACGTGCGGTCAATCCGGCCACCGACGCGCAGCGTGAATCGATGCTGCGGGAGCCGGGTTTCGGCAAATACCACACCGACCATATGGTGTCGATCGACTATGCCGAGGGCCGTGGTTGGCACAACGCGCGGGTAATCCCTTATGGCCCGATCGAGCTGGATCCCTCGGCGATCGTGCTGCACTATGCGCAGGAGGTGTTCGAAGGGCTCAAAGCCTACCGCTGGGCCGACGGGTCCATCGTGTCGTTTCGCGCCGACGCCAACGCCGCCAGGTTGCGTTCGTCGGCGCGGCGGTTGGCGATTCCCGAACTGCCCGACGCGGTGTTCATCGAATCCCTGCGCCAGCTAATCGCTGTCGACAAAGCTTGGGTGCCCGGTGCCGGCGGTGAGGAGGCGCTGTATCTGCGGCCGTTCATCTTCGCCACCGAGCCGGGACTGGGCGTGCGGCCTGCCACCCAATACCGTTACCTGTTGATCGCCTCGCCGGCCGGTGCGTACTTCAAGGGCGGCATCGCCCCTGTCAGCGTCTGGGTTTCGACGGAGTATGTACGGGCCTGTCCGGGCGGCACCGGTGCGGCCAAGTTCGGCGGCAACTACGCCGCATCGTTGCTGGCGCAGGCCGAAGCCGCCGAGAACGGATGCGACCAGGTGGTGTGGCTGGACGCTGTGGAACGCCGCTATATCGAAGAGATGGGTGGCATGAACATCTTCTTCGTGCTCGGCAGCGGCGGATCGGCGCGGCTGGTCACCCCGGAGCTGTCCGGTTCCCTGCTGCCCGGGATCACACGGGATTCGTTGTTGCAGTTGGCTATTGATGCCGGATTCGCGGTCGAGGAACGCAGGATTGATATCGACGAGTGGCAGAAGAAAGCCGCCGCCGGCGAGATCACCGAGGTGTTTGCGTGCGGCACCGCCGCTGTCATCACCCCGGTCGCGCGGGTGCGGCACGGTGCCAGCGAGTTCAGAATCGCCGACGGTCAGCCGGGTGAGGTGACCATGGCACTACGCGATACGCTGACCGGCATCCAGCGGGGCACCTTCGCGGACACCCACGGCTGGATGGCGCGGCTGGGGTAGTGCGGCAGCGGGTTTGCCGGGCGCTGGACGGCGGGCCGTGCGGCGACAGCTTGGCCGGTTCAGGGGTGGCGCGGGCCGGCGACTGTCCCATACGTGTCGTAACTGCCCGCGGCGGACTGAGAGATGGTCGGGCGGCGTCGAACGTTCATCGCTATGGATGGGGTTAGGAGTGGCCGGGCGGTAGGCTTGCAAGGTCGCTGCTTGCGGGCTCGTGTCCGCCGTCACCCCGATTCGTGTCGGTGCGCGCAGACTCGCCACCGCGGCGATTACGGCCAGTGTCAGCACGACGACAACCGGCCAGATGGTGGCATGCTTTTGGGCAATTCCGCCGAGCGCAACTCCCAGCACGGTGGCTTCGACGGCGGCCAAGGTCGACCCAACGCAGATCAGGGTGGCGCGGTACCGCTCGGGCGCGAGGACGCTGATCCACGATATCGATGCGGCGACCACCGTTTGAGCGGCCACCGTAGCCAGCAGGAACGCCGTGCCGTACGCCCAGGCGTGAACCCACTGCCCACACGACTCGGCCACCATGCACAGCAGCGCAGCAGCGGCGTTGAGCAATGCGCTGCCCAGCAGCAGGCCACGCACCCCGAACAGGCGGTTTATCTGTCGCCACAGCATCGAACCGACGACCAATCCAATGCTGGAAAGGATCACCAGCACGTGCAGACTGCCGTTGGACTGGGCGGCGCGCAGGCTGAAGAACGTGGTGCCCAGGCTGATCGGAACGAACAGCAGGTAAGTCGTCATATACCGGCGAAACCACGGCTGGGAGCGGGCGATCGCGAAGCCCATCCAATAGATTTCCCGCAGTGGCATTCGGGTGGCGGTTGTGACGGACACAGACCGCATCGGGCCGACGAACAGCGCCGCGATGCCGGAGCAAACCAGACCTGCGGCGCCCAGCCACAGCAGATCGTGATAGCGCGCCATCTCGTTGCCATGGGCCAGCATCGGCACAATCACCAATGTGACGCCGGTGGCCAGCACCGACCCCGCGGCACCTTGGGTGAGCAGTAGCTCGCCCCGCCGTACCGCGGGCAACATGCTGGAGATCATGTCGGTGTAGGCGACGCTGGAGACTCCGGTGACGACACCACCGGTCCCCGTGGTCGCCAAAAAAACCGCGGCGACGCCAACGCCAGTCCAGGGGACCGCAGCGTTGCACACAACCAGCGCCGCCGCCGTCGCCGATATCGCCGCCATCAGCAGGTGCCGGAGCTGGCCGGCGCGCTGCAGAATCAGCGGCGACAGCGAATTTCCCAGAATGGCGCCAATGCAGAACGCTGGATACAACAGCCCAGCCGCCCAGGTGAGGCCCTGATGTGCGCAGATGACCGGCAGTACCACCGCACCGCTGCCCAACTGCAGCCCGGCCGTGTAGAAGCCCCCCTGGGCAACCAGCCGCCCGAACAGGTTCCGTGGCGCAGACACTTGTCTGACCAGTCGTGATGCGGGCATGATTAATGACGCTATATATGCCGCGCGGCCAAAACGATCCGCCAATCGGACACCGTCGGTTGAATTTCATGTCCCCTAATCTGGGGACACGGAGGGGAGCCCTGTGTTGGAAGGGACGGCGGACATGAGTCTACTGCAGCGTCCCGCTCGCCGCCTGCTAAAGCCGGGCCAAGCCCGCAAGCGTCACGGCGCTGACCGTCGTGCTCAGCTCGATCGCGCTGCCCAGCACGTCACCGGTGACACCGCCGAACCGGTGCACGCAATGCGCCGCCAGGGCCGCGCCGGCCGTCACCGCTAACAGAACCGCTATCGGTCCTTGCCAAGGCCGGGGACCGGCCGGCACCGAAACGGCGAGCAGGACGGCGAGCCAGGCCGCCACCACCGGCGCGGGTTGCGTACCGGCGACCCGCGAGCCCAGGGTGCTGCCGTGGGCTGCCGGCACCGACCGGCGACAGACCAGTACGGCGGTGACCCGGCCGGATAAGACCGCCAGCGTGATCCCAGCGATCCCGACCGTGGTGAGGGTCGCGAAGGCCAGGCCCTGCAAGGCGATGACCAAGACCACGGCCGCCACCCCGAACGGTCCGGTCGACCCGTCGCGCATCACCGCAAGCGCACGCTGCGGCGGCCCATAGCAGCCCAGTCCGTCAGCGGTATCGGCAACGCCATCGATGTGCAGGCCTCGAGTGACGACCAGCAGTACCGCCACCGTGAGCATGCCGGACAGCGGGCTGGACGGGCCGAACACTTGCGCGCCAGCCCATGCGATCGCCGCCGCCAGTGCACCCAGCGCCGCGCCCACCACCGGCAGCGCGGTCATCGGGCCACGGCCCATCGGGGTGGTCGCTGAGCCCGGTGTGGGTATCACCGTTGCGAATGCGAAAGCTGTTGCCAGCGAACGCATCACGGTGAGACTGCCGGGGGTGCGGTCCGGTCGACACCGTCGACGGACCGGGTGGACACGCCGGCCTCGGTGAAGGTCGCCATCGACGACAGCGCCGCGACCGCGGCGCGCAACACCATCAACGCCACCGCGGCGCCGGTTCCCTCGCCCAGCCGCATGTGAAGGTCCACGATCGGGTCCAGCCCGAGGGCTGCCAGCGCCAGCCCGTGGCCCGGTTCGCTGGATCGATGACCCGCCTGCCACCACCGGTGAGCGCCGGGCGCAAGACGCTCAGCGACCAGGGCGGCGGCTGTCACCGCCACCCCGTCAAGCAGCAGCGGGGTGCGTCGGACCGCGGCCTGCGCGCAGAAGCCAGCTATCGCGGCCAAGTCAGCGCCGCCGGCGCACCGCAGCAACCCGACCGGGTCGGGCAACACTGGGCGCACCCGAAACAGGGCGTCGCGCACCGCGGCCGTCTTACGCGCCCAACCGGCGTCGTCGATACCGGTCCCGAACCCGACCACCGCGACCGGCTCGGCATCGGTCAGCGCTGCCACAAGAACCGCGGCCGCGGTAGTGTTTCCGATTCCCATATCGCCGGCTATGAGCAAGTCGGCGCCGGCATCAACCTCTTCGTCGGCGATCTGCTGGCCGGCTGTGATCGCGGCGGCGGTCTCGTCGTTGGTCAACGCGTCCTCGGTGGCGATATTGCCGCTGCCGCGGCGCACCTTGTGCGCGCCGATGCGCTCAGACAGCGGGTCCGCGTCCACGGCCAGGTCCGCGACCCGCACGGTCGCGCCCGCGACATCGGCCAGCGCGTTGATCGCCGCCCCGCCAGCGTCGATGTTGGCGACCATCTGGGCGGTGACTTCCGGCGGGTACGCCGACACCCCGGACCGGGCCACACCATGGTCACCGGCGAACACCACCACCCGGGCGCGCTCGAATTGCCGCGGCGGACAGCGCTGCTGGCACGACGCGACCCAGACAGACAGGTCCTCGAGACTGCCCAGCGCTCCCCGCGGCTTGGTCAAGCTGTCTTGTCGGGCGCGGGCGGCTGCTTCGGCAGCCGCATCGGGCGTCGACACCGGCGCGAACCCGATCATCCTTTCGCCGGCTTGATCGGTTCGGTCCGCCCGCTGAGCACTAGGGTGTACACCGGGTGAGATGACTTCCGGCGTCCGTTAGCCAACATCGCCGCCGCGCTCGACTTGGGGTCGGGGCGCCCGCAACCGGCGTATCTGGGAAGCTCGGCCGGCGGCGTAAAGACCCAGCCTCCACCGGCTTTCGGTGTTAGACGGGAACTTCGTGTCAACCAGCCGGCCAACTTTGCGACCCAAGATGATCGCGTCGATCGTCATCAAGGCCAGCAGTATCAACATCGCCGGAGACAAGTAAAACTGCACCTGCGGCACGGCAAACATGACGAACAGCAGGGTCAGCGCCGAGGGCATGAACAGCCCGAGCAGGTTGCGCCGGGAGTCCACCACATCGCGCACGTAGCGGCGTACCGGGCCCCGGTCGCGCGGGAGCAGGTAGGCCTCTTCGCCGGCCATCATGCGTTCCCGGCGTTCCGTCATCCGGGCCCGGTTTGCGGCCTTTTCGGCTCTCCGTTCCTCGCGGCTAAGTTTGGGGCCGGCAAGCGACTTGCGCCGGGCCCGTGCCTGGGCCGCAGTCATTGGTGCCGGTGCGACCGGGCCCTTCTTGGTGTGGCGACGGGATTGGTTGCGCTTGGGCGTGGGCCGGCCCTTGGGGCCGGTGGTTTGCGACCCGCGCGATGTGTCCGACCCGGACGTGCGTCCGGAATCAGGCCGGCAACCATCTTTCGACCCGGCATCGGGTGATGCGTCGGCCCTTTGGTGTCCATGGCTCTTCCGGTGGCCCAGCAGCTTCACAGTCGCCAGGCTACTTCGCGGCGGGGCCCGGTTGGAATTTGCGTGCGTTTAGGTACGCGCGTGGGTGCGCAGACCTACTCTGGCCAGTGATGAAAGGCTCGCAGGCCTCGGATGACGCGACCGGTAGCTTGGGGCCCGGCCGACTCCAGCTGCCCGCCATGCGGGTGTTGGTGGCACCGGACTGCTACGGCGACAGCCTGTCTGCGGTGGAGGCCGCCGCGGCCATTGCGACCGGCTGGACGCGGTCGCGACCAGGCGATTCGTTCATCGTCGCCCCCCAATCCGATGGCGGTCCGGGTTTTGTTGAGGTGCTGGGCAGCCGGCTAGGAGAGACCCGCCGGCTGCGTGTTTGCGGGCCACTGAACACCGTCGTGAACGCGGCGTGGGTGTTCGATCCGGGCTCGGCAACCGCGTATTTGGAGTGTGCGCAGGCTTGTGGTCTGGGGTTGCTTGGCGGCCCGCCCACGCCCGAGACCGCGCTGGCGGCCCACAGCAAGGGCGTCGGCCAGCTCATCGCCGCGGCACTGCGGGCCGGGGCGGCTCGGATCGTGGTGGGGTTGGGGGGCAGCGCATGTACCGACGGGGGGAAGGGGATGATTGCCGAGCTTGGCGGCCTGGACGCGGCCCGCCGACAGTTGGCCGACGTCGAGGTGATCGCCGCCTCGGATGTCGAATACCCATTGCTGGGACCATGGGGCACGGCCAGGGTGTTCGCGCCGCAGAAGGGCGCGGACATGGCCACCGTCGCAGTGTTGGAAGGCCGTCTGGCGGCATGGGCGATTGAACTGGACGCGGCCGCCGGGCGCGGGGTGAGCGCCGAGCCGGGCGCGGGCGCCGCCGGTGGTATCGGGGCTGGGCTGCTCGCGGTTGGCGGCCGGTACCAGTCGGGTGCGGCAATCATCGCAGAGCACACGCATTTTGCCGACGACCTTGCCGATGCGGAGCTGATCGTCACCGGTGAGGGCCGATTCGACGAGCAATCCCTGCACGGGAAGGTGGTTGGTGCGATCGCGGCTGCGGCCCGCCCGCTCGCAATTCCGGTGATAGTGTTGGCCGGCCAGGTGTCGCTGGACAAGTCCGCGTTGCGGTCGGCGGGCATTATGGCCGCATTGTCCATCGCTGAGTACGCCGGTTCGGTGCGGTTGGCGCTGGCCGATGCGGCCAATCAGCTCATGGGCTTGGCGTCTCAGGTAGCGGCGCGACTCGGGAATAGCGGTCCTTCAGGGTACCGTTGAGGAAGTGGGATTTTCCCCAAGCAGACCCCAGACTGGATTCCGCAGGCTGAAACGCTAGTGGGCGGGGCCCACCCAACGATGAGACATCTAGGAGAAGTCATGACGGTGCAGAACGAGCCGAGCGCCAAGACCCACGGCGTGATCCTGACCGAAGCGGCCGCCGCCAAGGCGAAGTCGCTGTTGGACCAGGAGGGACGGGACGATCTGGCGCTGCGGATCGCGGTTCAGCCGGGGGGGTGCGCTGGATTGCGCTATAACCTTTTCTTCGACGACCGGACGCTGGATGGTGACCAAACCGCGGAGTTCGGTGGTGTCAGGTTGATCGTGGACCGGATGAGCGCGCCGTATGTGGAAGGCGCGTCGATCGATTTCGTCGACACTATTGAGAAGCAAGGCTTCACCATCGACAATCCCAACGCCACCGGCTCCTGCGCGTGCGGGGATTCGTTCAACTGATAAAACGCTAGTACGACCCCGCGGTGCGCAACACGTACGAGCACACCAAGACCTGACCGCGCTGGAAAAGCAACTGAGCGATGCCTTGCACCTGACCGCGTGGCGGGCCGCCGGCGGCAGGTGTCACCTGCATGGTGAACAGCACCTGGGCCTGATATTGCGACCAGTACACGATTTTGTCGATCGAGGTCACTTCGACCTGGGAGAACTGCTTGCGGAACGCGTCGCTGCTCAGCTTGGCCAAGGCCTGATCGGAGCGCTTGTCGCGCACGCCGTCGTGGATACCGCACAGCGCATTGCGAACGATGGTGTCCACATCGCGGTTCTCCAGCGCGTTGAGGTATCCCTGAATCGCGGTTTTGGCCGGTCCCTCCGAGAATGTGCCTGCCGTGTTGGCTCCGTTGGTGCGGACCCCGTATATGATCGCCGCCGTCATAGCCGACACCAGCGCGAGGGCTACCACAATGCCGATCAGCAGCCGCTTGTGCCGTCGCTTCGGGTAGGACACCTGCGGCGGCACGCCGGGATATGCGGCGGGCGGCAGCGCCGCGTCGTCTGCCGGTCCCGGGGCGAAGGCCGGTTCGGCGGCGCCGAGGTCGTGGGGGTAGTCCAGGGCTTGGGGTTCGTGGGATGAGGGCTCGGGGTACGGCGCCGGTCCGTTGGTGCCGACACCGGGGTTCGGCGAGTGGGGACCGGGCATTGTGGTTCTCCTAGGGTGGTGGACGGGACCAGCTGCTAGGGCGACAACCGCCCGTCGCGTCAGCCGGCAGCATCGGCAATCAGGTGAGCTCCCTAGGCAGGCTAGCGCAACAGCTGCCGTCAGCTCTCAACGCGACGGGGCGGGCCGCGGCGCCGATAATGTTGAAAGACTAGGCAACCTTAGGAACGAAGGACGGAGATTTTGTGACGATCGCGGTAACCGGTTCGATTGCGACCGACCATTTGATGCGGTTTCCAGGCCGATTTTCCGAGCAGCTACTGCCCGAACACCTGCACAAGGTGTCGCTTAGCTTCCTAGTCGATGACTTGGTGATGCACCGCGGCGGCGTGGCCGGAAACATGGCCTTCGCCATCGGTGTGCTAGGTGGCGAGGTCGCGCTAGTTGGGGCGGCAGGCGCCGACTTCGCCGATTATCGCGACTGGCTGAAAGCCCGCGGTGTCAACTGCGACCACGTTCTGATCTCCGAGACCGCGCACACGGCGCGGTTTACCTGTACCACCGATGTCGACATGGCCCAGATCGCATCGTTCTACCCCGGGGCTATGTCGGAGGCACGCAACATCAAGCTTGCCGACGTGGTGTCGGCCATCGGCAAGCCGGAGTTGGTGATCATCGGCGCCAACGACCCCGAGGCGATGTTCTTGCACACCGAGGAGTGTCGCAAGCTGGGGCTGGCCTTCGCCGCCGATCCGTCTCAGCAGCTGGCGAGGCTGTCGGGTGAGGAAATTCGCAGGCTCGTCAACGGTGCTGCTTACTTGTTCACCAACGACTACGAATGGGATCTGCTGCTGTCCAAGACCGGCTGGTCAGAGGCCGATGTGATGGCGCAGATCGACCTGCGGGTGACCACATTGGGTCCTAAGGGTGTCGATTTGGTAGAACCTGACGGCACCACCATCCACGTCGGCGTGGTCCCCGAAACCAGCCAGACCGACCCCACCGGCGTCGGCGACGCGTTCCGCGCCGGTTTCCTGACTGGCCGCAGTGCCGGACTAGGCCTGGAGCGTTCGGCGCAGCTGGGCTCGCTGGTTGCCGTGCTGGTGCTGGAGTCGACCGGAACTCAGGAGTGGCAGTGGGACTACGAGGCCGCGGCCAGCAGGCTGGCTGGTGCTTACGGCGAGCACGCGGCCGCCGAGATCGTCGCCGTGCTGGCCTAGCCGCGGCTTGGCCTAGCCGCGGCACCGCCGAGCAGACGCGGAATCGCACCGTGTGGGCCCCGCCGATGCGATTCCGCGTCTGCTCGCGAAGGGGCGGTTACAACTGGACGGGGTACTGCGGCTCGCTGATCTGGGGCACCACGCTGTGCTCGACGAAGATCGCGTGCCACAGCATAAAGATCAGCATGGTCCACAGCCGGCGGCTGTGGTCGCTGCTGCCGCACCGGTGCTCGTCGAGCATGCGATACACGGCGGCGATGTCAACCAAGTGACCGGCCTGCGACGAGCCCACCGTCGCATACGCCCACTCCAGCAGCTCGCCGGCACGCAGCCAATGCCGGATCGGGACCGGGAACCCGAGCTTGGGCCGGTGCAGCACGTGTGCGGGCACAATAGGCTCCAGCGCGCGCCGCAGCGCGTACTTGGTGGTGGTACGGGTGATCTTGGCGCCCGCCGGCAACCGGGAGGCCACCGCGAAAACCTCCGGGTCCAGGAACGGCACCCGCAGCTCCAGGGAGTTGGCCATCGTTATCTTGTCGGCCTTGACCAGAATGTCGCCGCGCAGCCAGGTGAACAGGTCGATGTGCTGCATTCGCGCCACCGGATCCCAGCCGGCCGATTCGGCGTAGACCGGCGCCGTCACATCTGTGTGGGTCCAGTCCGGCCGGAACCCGGGCAGTACTTCGCGCAGCTGCGCGTCGGAGAAACTGCGGGCATTGCCGTAGTAGCGCTCTTCGAGTGTCAGCGATCCGCGGTGCAGCAGACTCTTGCCGCGCATGCCCTCCGGCAGTGGCTTGGAAACTTTTCCCATCGACCGGCGCAGTGGCTTGGGCAGGTAGTCAAACGGCCTCAACGACAGCGGTTCTCGATAGATTGTGTAGCCGCCGAACAGTTCGTCGGCGCCTTCGCCCGACAACACCACTTTGACGTGCTTTCGAGCCTCGCGGGCGACGAAGAACAACGGTACCAGCGCTGGGTCAGCGACCGGCTCGTCGAGGTACCAGACGATCTCGGGCAGGGCGGCGACGAACTCGTCGGCGCTGACCACCTTGGCGATGTGACGGGCACCGATGGCCTCTGCCGAAGCCACCGCGACGTCGATCTCGGAGAAGCCCTCGCGCTCGAAACCGGTGGTGAAGGTGATCAGCCGCGGATTGTGCGGGATGGCCAGCGCCGCGATGGCCGTGGAGTCGATACCCCCGGACAGAAACGCGCCGACGGTGACATCGGCGCGCATATGCTTGGCCACCGAGTCCTCAAGCACTGCCGTGATCTCGTCATAGCGGGCCTGGTCGTTGTCGTTGGTGATCGGACTGGCCGCAAATCGCGGCACGAAATAACGGGTGATCACCGGCGCGAGCTGGTCGGCACGGATCCGGGCGAAGCAGCCTGATTCCAGCCGACGTACCCCACGGTGCAGTGTCTCGGGTTCCGGCACGTACTGCAGGACGGTGTAGTGCTGCAACGCCCGATGGTCGATCTCGGTGTCGAACCCCACCAACTCGACGAGGTCCAGCAGGCATTTCTTCTCACTGGCCACCGCCGTGCCGCCGGCTCCGGTGGCGATAAACAACGGCTTGATGCCGAACGGATCTCGCGCGCAGAACAATTCGCGGGTGACGGTGTCCCACAGCGCGAATGCGAACATGCCGCGCAACCGCTGCAGCACCTCGGTGCCCCAGTGGTGATAGCCGGCGAGGATCGCCTCACCGTCGCCGTCGGTGGCGAACACAGCGCCGTGCTGGGTGCGCAGCTCGTCACGCAGCTCCAAGTAGTTGTAGATCTCGCCGTTGAACACCAGCACGTAGCGGTCCGGAGCCTCCGGCGGCCCCCACCGCAGCGGCTGATGCGAGTGCGCGATGTCGATGATGGACAGTCGGTTGAACCCGAACACGACGCCTCCGGAGGCGCCATCGACGGCGTGCCAGGTGCCCGATTCATCGGGCCCGCGGTGGCGCATCAAATGCGATGCGCGGGCGATGGCGCTGGCAGCGTCGGCACCTTCGGGCCCCGCAGCACCGGCCGGGGCCGCGACGAAGGCCAGCAGTCCACACACGGCGCCCCAGTATGCCCCACTTGGCGACTCTTGTGGATGCCTCGTCCGGCGGGTCGCGACGACCAGGCAGTCGCCCGCGGGGCTGATGGCGCGGCTCCTCAGCGGGCCGTTTCGGCCCGCATCGTCGCCCGCGCGGGCGGCGTGGTCTACGCTGCGTAGTATTCGATGTCTGAGTTAGCCGATGGTTCTCGCCGCAGCCGGTGCTATCCCAGTCGGCCCAGCTTGTGATACAGGAGGCGCCAACAGTGACACCTCGCGGGCCAGGTCGTTTGCAACGCTTGTCGCAGTGCAGGCCTCAGCGCGGCTCCGGAGGGCCTGCCCGTGGTCTTCGACAGCTGGCGCTCGCAGCGATGCTGGGGGCATTGGCCGTCACCGTCAGTGGATGCAGCTGGTCGGAAGCCCTGGGCATCGGTTGGCCGGAGGGCATTACCCCGGAGGCACACCTCAATCGAGAACTGTGGATCGGGGCGGTGATCGCCTCCCTGGCGGTTGGGGTAATCGTGTGGGGTCTCATCTTCTGGTCCGCGGTATTTCACCGGAAGAAGAACACCGACACTGAGTTGCCCCGCCAGTTCGGCTACAACATGCCGCTAGAGCTGGTTCTCACCGTCATACCGTTCCTCATCATCTCGGTGCTGTTTTATTTCACCGTCGTGGTGCAGGAGAAGATGCTGCAGATAGCCAAGGATCCCGAGGTCGTGATTGATATCACGTCTTTCCAGTGGAATTGGAAGTTTGGCTATCAAAGGGTGAACTTCAAAGACGGCACACTGACCTATGATGGTGCCGATCCGGAGCGCAAGCGCGCCATGGTTTCCAAGCCAGAGGGCAAGGACAAGTACGGCGAAGAGCTGGTCGGGCCGGTGCGCGGGCTCAACACCGAGGACCGGACCTACCTGAATTTCGACAAGGTCGAGACGTTGGGCACCAGCACCGAAATTCCGGTGCTGGTGCTGCCGTCCGGCAAGCGTATCGAATTCCAAATGGCCTCAGCCGATGTGATACACGCATTCTGGGTGCCGGAGTTCTTGTTCAAGCGTGACGTGATGCCTAACCCGGTGGCAAACAACTCGGTCAACGTCTTCCAGATCGAAGAAATCACCAAGACCGGAGCATTCGTGGGCCACTGCGCCGAGATGTGTGGCACGTATCACTCGATGATGAACTTCGAGGTCCGCGTCGTGACCCCCAACGATTTCAAGGCCTACCTGCAGCAACGCATCGACGGGAAGACAAACGCCGAGGCCCTGCGGGCGATCAACCAGCCGCCCCTTGCGGTGACCACCCACCCGTTTGATACTCGCCGCGGTGAATTGGCCCCGCAGCCCGTAGGTTAGGACGCTCATGCATATCGAAGCCCGACTGTTTGAGTTTGTCGCCGCGTTCTTCGTGGTGACGGCGGTGCTGTACGGCGTGTTGACCTCGATGTTCGCCACCGGTGGTGTCGAGTGGGCTGGCACCACTGCGCTGGCGCTTACCGGCGGCATGGCGTTGATCGTCGCCACCTTCTTCCGGTTTGTGGCCCGCCGGTTAGATTCCCGGCCCGAGGACTACGAAGGCGCTGAAATCAGCGACGGCGCAGGAGAACTTGGATTCTTCAGTCCGCATAGCTGGTGGCCGATCATGGTCGCGTTGTCCGGCTCGGTGGCAGCGGTCGGCATCGCGTTGTGGCTCCCGTGGCTGATCGCCGCCGGTGTGGCATTCATCCTCGCCTCGGCGGCCGGATTGGTCTTCGAATATTACGTCGGTCCTGAGAAGCACTGATCCGGCGCCGGGAAGGTCACAATCAGGGCATCAGTTGACCAGTAGCACGGTTGCCCAGACTTCTCGGTCCTGCCCGGTTGGGTAGGGTTTCCGTGGCACCAATGAAGAATGCGCCGAGCGCGCGGGCAAGGATGCAGGCGGAAAGCCACGCGTGTTGGTGAGGCAGTTGGACAGGGTAGGCAAACATGAGCGGGCCGAATCCCCCGGGACGGGAACCTGACGAACCCGAATCGGAACCCGTCAGCGACACGGGCGACGAACGGGCTTCCGGCAACCACTTGCCGCCCGTCGCCGGGGGCGGCGACAAACTGCCCAGTGACCAGACGGGCGAGACCGACGCATATTCTCGGGCATACTCTGCTCCGGAATCCGAGCACGTCACCGGCGGCCCGTATGTGCCAGCCGATCTCAGGCTCTATGACTACGACGACTATGAGGAGTCGTCCGACCTGGACGACGAACTGGCCGCTCCGCGCTGGCCGTGGGTGGTCGGTGTCGCCGCCATAATTGCCGCCGTTGCGCTCGTGGTTTCGGTGTCGTTGCTCGTCACGCGACCACATACCAGCAAACTCGCCACCGGCGACACTACGTCCTCTGCACCGCCCGTGCAGGACGAAATCACGACCACCAAGCCGGCGCCGCCACCGCCGCCACCAGCCCCACCGCCCACCACCGAGATCCCGACAGCGACGGAGACACAGACGGTCACTGTGACGCCGCCACCACCGCCCCCGCCGGCGACAACCACGGCGCCGCCGCCGGCGACCACCACAACGGCGGCGGCACCGCCGCCCACGACCACCACGCCGACCGGTCCGCGGCAAGTCACCTATTCGGTGACCGGTACCAAGGCGCCGGGTGACATTATCTCGGTGACTTACGTCGATGCCGCCGGGCGCCGACGGACACAGCACAATGTGTACATCCCGTGGTCCATGACGGTCACCCCGATCTCGCAATCCGACGTTGGCTCGGTGGAGGCCTCCAGCCTTTTCCGGGTCAGCAAACTCAACTGCTCGATCACCACGAGCGACGGAACGGTGCTCTCATCGAACTCCAACGATGGACCGCAAACGAGCTGCTGATGGTGAGCAGATATTCCGCATACCGGCGTGGGCCGGATGTAATCTCGCCGGACGTCATCGATCGCATCCTGGTTGGGGCATGTGCCGCGGTGTGGCTGGTGTTCACCGGCGTGTCGGTGGCCGCCGCTGTCGCCCTGATGGACCTGGGTAGGGGCTTCCACGAGATGGCCGGAAACCCGCACACCACGTGGGTGCTGTACGCCGTAATTGTGGTCTCCGCACTGGTCATCGTGGGCGCGATACCGGTGCTGTTACGAGCTCGCCGCATGGCTGAGGCCGAGCCCGCGACGAGGCCGACGGGTGCATCCGTGCGGGGCGGGCGATCGATCGGATCCGGGCATCCGGCGAAACGCGCTGTGGCCGAGTCGGCACCCGTACAGCACGCGGATGCATTCGAGGTGGCCGCCGAGTGGTCCAGTGAGGCGGTGGACCGGATCTGGTTGCGCGGGACAGTCGTGTTGACCAGTGCGATTGGCATTGCGTTGATTGCCGTGGCGGCGGCGACCTACCTCATGGCGGTCGGTCACGACGGGCCATCTTGGATCAGCTACGGGTTGGCCGGGGCGGTCACCGCGGGCATGCCGGTGATCGAGTGGCTATACGCTCGGCAGCTGCGCCGGGTGGTGGCGACGTCGCCGGGCTGTGCTTGATTTGCCCGGCTCCTTCCCGGGTCGTGCCGACCCGGGTCGTCGCCGGGCTGTGCTTGATTTGCCCGGCTCCTTCCCGGGTCGTGCCGACCCGGGTCGTCGCCGGGCTGTGCTTGATTTGCCCGGCTCCTTCCCGGGTCGTGCCGACCCGGGTCGTCGCCGGGCTGTGCTTGATTTGCCCGGTTCCTTCCCGGGTCGTGCCGACCCGGGTCGTCGCCGGGCTGTGCTTGATTTGCCCGGTTCCTTCCCGGGTCGTGCCGACCCGGGTCGTCGCCGGGCTGTGCTTGATTTGCCCGGTTCCTTCCCGGGTCGTGCCGACCCGGGTCGTCGCCGGGCTAGTGCTCGCCGTCTGGCGAACCCATGATGCTGTCCTGGTGTTCGCGCAGTGCGGCAAGGGCACGTTGTTCGGCGGCGTGCCCTGCCTCGCGCAGCGCCGCATCCTCTGCCGCGGAGTCGGCGAACAGAAAACTGCCACTACCCGGCGATCCGGCCGAGCCCAGCTTGTTCATTCGCTTGGGCAGCGGCGCTCCCTGATACTGAAGCGGTATCGGGTGGCCATGCTCGTCGACCGGGCCGAGGGGCTGATGCAGCTCGATGTAGGCGCCATGGGGCAGCCGCTTGATGATGCCGGTCTCGACGCCGTGCTCGAGCACCGACCGATCGCTGCGCTGCAATCCGATACACCACCGATATGTGATGAAGTAGACGAACGGCGGCAGTATCACCATGCCGATGCGGCCAATCCACGTGGTTGCATTCAGCGAAATATGGAACTTCAACGCGATGATGTCGTTCATCGCCGCGAGAGTGAGCACCATATAGAAGGCGATCGCCATGGCGCCGATCGCGGTGCGCACCGGAACGTCCCGTGGCCGCTGCAACAGGTTGTGATGCGCGTAGTCGCCGGTAAACCGCTTCTCCAGGAATGGGTAGGCGGGTAGCAGGACGAAAACCAGGCCCATGATCACGGCGACCCAGACCGGGGCGGGAATGGTGTGATGCCAGAAGTAGAACTCCCACGGCGGCCAGATCCGGGCCAGACCCTCGGTCCACATCATGTAGAAGTCTGGCTGCGAGCCCGCCGACACCTGTGATGGCTTGTAGGGCCCCAGATTCCAGATCGGGTTGATCTGCAGCAGGCCGCCCATCAGGCCCAGAACACCGACGATAGCCGCGAAAAATGCGCCGGACTTGAACGCGAACACCGGCATCACCCGCACGCCGACGACGTTGTGCTCGGTGCGGCCCGGGCCGGGGAACTGGGTGTGCTTCTGGAACCACACCAACGCCAGATGCAGCCCGATCAGCGCCAAGATGATCCCCGGCAACAGTAAAATGTGCAGGGCGTAGAGCCTGGGGATCAAGATGGTGCCGGGGAAGTCACCGCCAAACAGCGCCCAGTGCAGCCAGGTCCCGATTACCGGCATACCCAGCGTGATCGACGAGAGTGCCGCGCGCAGACCGAGTCCCGACAGCAGGTCGTCAGGCAGTGAGTAGCCGAAATAGCCCTCGAACATCGCCAGGATCAACAACAGCGAACCGATCACCCAGTTGGTCTCGCGGGGCCGCCGGAACGCTCCGGTGAAAAAGATGCGTGCCAGGTGCACCATGATTGCCGCCGCGAACATCAAAGCGGCCCAGTGATGGATCTGGCGCACGAACAGGCCACCGCGCACCTCGAAGGAAATGTCCAGCGCGGACTGGTAGGCACGCGACATCTCGACGCCCCGCAGCGGTTGATAGACACCGTTGTAGGTGACGTCGACCATGGACGGATCGAAAAACAGCGTCAAATACACGCCGGTGATCAGCAGGACCACGAAGCTGTACAGAGCGATCTCGCCGAGCAAGAACGACCAGTGGGTCGGGAAGACCTTGTTGAGCTGACGACGCAGCGCCGCCGAGGGGTGATACCGGGTGTCGATGTCTTCGGCTTGGCGGGCCAGGACCTCACCAATGTTCGGCGGACTCAGTTTCGGACTCATGTTGTTGTTCGCTCCCAGAATGCTGGTCCGACGGGCTCGACAAAGTCACCGTTGGCGACCAGATACCCGTCCGTGTCGATCGTGATCGGCAGTTGCGCCAAGGCGCGGGCCGCTGGACCGAAGATCGGCTTAGCGAAATGCAATGCGTCGAACTGCGACTGGTGACAAGGGCACAGGATTCGGTAGCTCTGCTGCTCGTACAGCGATGACGGGCAACCCAAATGAGAGCAGACCTTGGTGAACGCGAAGAATTCGCCGAAGTTGAAACTCTCCTGGCCCTTGCGCTTGACCACGCGGCCCAGGTCACTGGGTTTGATCCGGATGAGCATCACCGGGTTACGGATACCCATCGCGATTTCCTGCAGCTTATGGTGTGATTCGACGGTGGTGCCGTCGCCGTCGGACTCCCGCCAGGGAAAAACGGTCTCCATTCCACCGGCGTCCATATCCTCCGGGCGCATTTTGATGAACGGTGGTCCGTCCTCCGTGCCGGTGGCGCGCGCCAGATAGATCGTCTCGCCCTGGTAGCGGGGGGTCCAACCCGACGTCCAGAGCACCGCCTTTTTGCCCTCGGCGGTGGGGACAACCGGCTTCCAGGGGTTCTTGATGAGGCCACCAGCAAACGCGACCAAGGTGCCTAGCCCGAACGCACCCATGCCCACGCCGAAGGACAGCCCGATCAGCTTGCGCCGTCGGATCGTCGAGCCCTCGAACGCGTCGGTCAGGTTCGCCACCACCGTCTTGCGGTCGATCTCCCGCGAAGCGCCATCGTGACGTTCCTGGATTGAAATCTCTTCGGGAATAAACCTTTTCTGATACAACACGGCGCCGATGGCGATCGACAGGATGGACAATCCGAAAGTCAGGCCGTAGAGCGGGGTAGTCAGCGAGTAGATGAAGTCGCTTTCGCCATCCGCCGCCTTGAACTCCCACGGCCAGAACAGGAAGATCAGCAACAGCGCCAGTCCGAACACGCCACCTAGCAAAAGCCACACCGCCACTGAACGCTCGGCGCGCTTCTCGGCTTTGGTGCCCTCGACCGGCCAGCGGGGCTCTTTGTAGGCGATCCGGACACCATCCAGCTTGCCGCCCAATGCGAGCAGCTCCTGGTTGGACATCGCGGCCAGCGCGGCTTCGTCCGGTTCACGGGGGACGGCGGTTGCCTTAGCCCCGTCTTTGGCCCCGTCTTGCGGGTTAGGTCCGGGCACTATGCGCCGCTCCTCCTCATCGCTTCGTCCCCCGCAAGCGGGTGGTACCCCCACTGCATCGTCGTCGGCGCGGCTCATGATCGCGCCCCAATCCACAGTGCCAGCCCGATCGCGGCGACCATTCCGATGATCCACATGGCCATGCCTTCGGGTGCGGGTCCGAATCCGCCGAGTAGGTAACCACCGGGCTGCCGCGCCTCGGTGGCGACCTTCACGTAGGCAATGATGTCCTTTTTCGCTTCGAAGGAGAGCTGGCGGTTGGAGAACTTCGGCATGTTCTGTGGACCCGTCAGCATCGCGGTGAGGATTTGCTGTTCATTGGCGGGCGCAAGGTCGGGTGCGTATTTGCCGGACGACAATGCTCCGCCCTTGCCGGTGAAGTTGTGACACGAGGCGCAGTTGAGCCGGAACAAGTCGCCGCCGCGGCCCAGGTCGTTGCCACGTAGCGACTGCGTTGCAATGCTGCCATCGGGGTTACGTACCACCGTCGGCCCACCGCCATTGGCTTGCACGTAGGCGCCGATCGCGTCGATCTGTGCTTCGTCGAAGATCGGATCTTTGCGCGGCGCCTGTGCCTCGCCGCGCATGGCCGGCATCCGGCCGGTCGACACCTGGAAGTAGACGGCGGCCTCGCCGACCCCGATCAGACTCGGCCCGTGGTCGGGCACGCCCTGCAGGTTGGCGCCATGGCAGGACACACACGAGGTGTCGAAAAGTTGTTTGCCGGTGCGCAGCAACGCCGAGGAAGATTCGTCGGCGACGGCCACCTGTGGGGTAGGGGTCAGCACAGCTGCCAATCCACCGGCGATGGTCAGCGCTATCAGCAGCAACACTCCGCCGGACAATCGGCGGCGCAGGCGCCGTCGCGTGCGACCACTCTTACTGCCACCGGATCGGGTGAACCCCAGTTTCGTCAACCGAGCACTCCTGTTCGTGGGATGTTCGTCGGACGCCGGCTCATCGGATGAAATAGATCACGGTGAATAGCGCGATCCACACGATGTCGACGAAATGCCAGTAGTAAGAGACGACGATGCTGGCTGTGGCCTGCGCCGGAGTAAATTTGCTCATCCCAGTGCGTACCAGCAGGAAGATGAAGGCGATGAGGCCGCCGGTGACGTGCAGTCCATGGAATCCGGTGGCCAGATAGAACACGCTGCCGTATGCGCTGCTGGGGATGCTCGTCCCGTGCGACATCAGGTTGCGATACTCGTAGGCCTGGCCCAGAACGAAGAACAGGCCCATCAGGAATGTGATCACATACCAGCGGCGCAGCCCGAAGATGTCGCCGCGTTCGGCCGCGAACACGCCCATCTGGCAGGTGAACGACGAGGCAATCAGGACCAGCGTGACCGGGACGGCCTGGTACAGATTCAGTTCTGTCGGTGGCGGCGGCCAATTCCCGCCGGCCTGAGCTCGTGCCGAGAAATAGAACGCGAACAGCCCAGCAAAGAACATTAATTCACTGGATAGCCACACTATGGTGCCGACACTGACCATGTTGGGCCGATTCAGCGAATGCACGCGCGATGTGATGGCAGTACCCGAGGTCCCAACAGCACTCGTCACATCCGCAAGTATGACGCTTTGTAGTTGTCGAACTCTACCCGGGTCGGAAATTTCGGTAAGTCAGTTCCGCGTGTCGCCCGGCCGTTTGGTTAGCGCAAGTCGTCGACGTGTTCAGGGCGCGGTTGGGGTTGGTTGATCCTCATGGGACCATCAGCGCGTGGCGCTGTCAGCTGAGGGTTCTTCGGGGGGATCTCGCGGGGGCTCGCCGAAAGCAGAAGCCGCATCGGTGCCGTCCTGGCCGCAGATTTTGGGGCGGTTGACCGACAACCGCGATCTGGCGCGGGGCCAGGCTGCCTGGGCCATGGACCAGATCATGACCGGCAATGCGCGGCCGGCGCAGATCGCCGCCTTCGCGGTGGCGATGACGATGAAGGCTCCGACCGCCGACGAAGTCGGTGAGCTCGCTGGCGTCATGCTCAGCCACGCGCATCCGTTGCCCGCCGATACGGTCCCCGACGACGCCGTCGACGTCGTCGGCACCGGTGGCGACGGAGTCAACACGGTGAACCTATCCACCATGGCGGCGATTGTGGTGGCGGCTGCGGGTGTGCCGGTGGTCAAGCACGGCAACCGAGCGGCGTCCTCGTTGTCCGGTGGCGCCGACACGCTGGAGGCGCTGGGGGTGCGCATCGACCTGGGACCCGACCTGGTCGCGCGCAGCCTCGCGGAGGTTGGGATCGGGTTCTGCTTCGCGCCGCGGTTCCATCCCTCCTACCGGCACGCGGCCGCGGTACGCCGCGAGATCGGTGTGCCCACCGTGTTCAATCTTCTCGGGCCGCTGACCAATCCGGCCCGGCCCCGGGCTGGACTGATCGGATGCGCGTTCGCCGACCTCGCCGAAGTGATGGCCGGGGTGTTTGCTGCGCGCCGGTCCAGTGTGCTGGTGGTACACGGCGACGATGGGCTGGACGAGTTGACCACCACCACCACGAGCACGATCTGGCGCGTTGCGGCGGGCAGCGTGGATAAGTTGACGTTTGATCCCGCCGGATTCGGGTTTGCGCGCGCCCAGCTTGACCAGCTGGCTGGAGGCGATGCGCAAGCCAACGCGGCCGCGGTGCGCGCGGTGTTGGGCGGTGCCAGGGGCCCGGTCCGGGACGCTGTGGTGCTCAACGCCGCCGGTGCGATCGTCGCCCACGCCGGATTATCCAGCCGTGCTGAATGGCTGCCGGCCTGGGAGGAGGGGTTGCGGCGGGCCAGTGCGGCAATCGACACCGGTGCGGCCGAACAGTTGCTCGCGCGATGGGTGCGGTTCGGTCGGCAGATCTGACTGCCAACCTCTGCTGAGCTGCTCGCCGGCCAACTGGGCCGAGCGCGCCGTTGCCGCCCACGCTGCCCACGGGCCGGCCGAGCGCACTGGGGAGGCCAACCCTGCGGCGTCGTTCGAGACCCCGACGATGCGCACTCCCGGCTCGGCCAGCCAGCGGGCGATGAGCGCGATCTCCTCCACCAGTGCCCCGCCGAGCGGTGCCGGCGTAGGCAGGATCGCCTGAGCGCCGTGGCGGATGGCGTCGACCACAGGCATCGGAGGAACCCCGCGCGGTGCCCTGCCGGCAGCGGCGAGTTGGCCGTGGCGAATGACGGCCAGTTGGTAGCCGCCCTCCCTGGGGCCGTCCGGCTTGGCGGCGATCAACTCGGGCAGCGCGGCCAGTGCTCGCAATCGTTGGCCATGCCACAACGCCTCGATGGCGGTGGCGAGGTGGTCACGCAGTCGGGCAGCGCTCTCATAGCGACGGCGCTCGGCGAGCTCAGTGACCTGTTGAACGGCCGCGGCCAGCGCGGCGTTGTCCAATCCGCCGATCAAGGCCGCCGCGCGCAGTACCGCCTCGGCGTATTGCGCGGCCGTGACGTCGCGGGCGGCCGGGCAGGCCGACACTTCCAGCTCGGGGCAGGCGGGTCCGTGCCGGGCGGAACGTGTCAGCCGAGTGGTGCAGGTTCGCAGTCCCGTGCAGCGTGCCAGCAGCGCTGCCGTCTCGGCGGCCTTGGAGCGGGATCGGAACGGGCCGACGACGCGGTCGTGTCGCGGGGCCCGGATGACCGACAGGCGTGGAAATGCTTCATCGGTGAGCGCCACCCACCACCACCGGTATGGGAACTTCGACCTGCGGTTATACGGCGGGGCATGCGTCGACAGCATCCGCAGCTCACGGACACCGGCCTCCAGGGGGTGCGCGCATTCGACATGATCGATCGAGCTGGCCAGCATGACCATCTCCGTCATCCGCTTGCGGCGGTCGGTGCCGTTGAAGTACTGGCTTACCCGGCGGCGCAAGTCCGCCGCGGTGCCGACATAGAGCACCTCGCCCGACGGTCCGCGGAACAGGTACACCCCCGGCCGGTGCGGCAGTGTTTCCGCCAGTACCCGTTTGCAGCGCTGCGCCTGGGTCACGTTGGGCAGATACGAGCGCAGCTCGGCATAGGTGTGCACGCCCTGGTTGCCCACTCGCTCGATGAGTGCGTGCAGCACGTCGACGGTGGCGCGAGCGTCGTCGAGGGCGCGGTGGGTGGGGTTGCTGGCGACGGCGAACAGCCGCGCTAGCGCGGCCAGGCGCACGCTAGGGGCTTCGTCTCGGCTCAGCACCCGCCGGGCCAGCCGCATCGTGCACAACACCTGTGGTTGGGGCCAGGTGATATCGCACCGCCTCGCGGCGGCGCGCAGGAATCCGATATCGAACCCAGCGTTGTGGGCCACGAGCACCGAGTCGCCGGCGAACTCGAAGAACATCGGCAGGACGGCGTCGATCGTCGGGGCATTACCCACCATCGCCGTAGTGATACCGGTGAGCCGCACGATCTGGGGCGGAATGCTGTGTTGCGGGTTTACCAGGGTGGCGAATTCACCGAGCACCGCGCCGCCGCATACCTTGACCGCCCCGATTTCGGTGATCGCGTCCGGCGGTGTTGCGTCGTTACCCGTCGTGCGCCCACCTGTGGTTTCCAGGTCGACCACGACGAAGGTGGTCTCGCGCAGGGACATCTCGTCGGCTGGGGTCCAGGCTGCCCCCTGGGCGTGTGCCAGGTCGGCGAAACTCAGCTGAGTCCCACCGGTTGCACCCATGGCCGCGACGTTAGGCCCCTGCACCGACACGCAAACGCTCCCTACGCCGAGCGCGCACGCGGCGGCAACGGATGTCGGTGCTCGCGATTAGCGTTCGGACGACCTCATGAGCCAAGCCGAGAGGAACGACCCCATGGCACGCAGCGGACCAGACACTAGCGGCGGCACAGCCCCCGGGCCGGGGGCGCCGGTGGTAATCGACTGTGACGATTGCGCGGCGCGCGGATCTGGATGCCGCGACTGTGTGGTCAGCGTGCTCATCGGGGTACCGGAAAGCCTGTCGCATGACGAGCGTGCTGCGTTGGAAGTGCTCGCCGATGTCGGATTGGCCCCTCGGTTGCGCCTGGTGCCGGTCCGCCGCCAGCGCGGATCCGGTGTCGCGTAAGGTCGTTGCGTGTCGATGCCCCTGGAGCCCTATAGCAGAAGTACGATCGTCCACAGCGAAATGGTAGAAATCTATCCATTTTCTTAACTTCCCCTTTTGGACAATTCCGAGATCGTTTCGTAACCTGTTTGAGACCTAAACCAGCTCGACGTCATCCGTCGATGGCCCGTTTAAGGAAGCAAATTTTGAGGCTCGACCAGAGGTGGTTGATCGCGCGTGTAATCATGCGGTCCGCCATAGGTTTCTTTGCGAGCTTCACCGTCTCCTCCGGCGTCCTGGCCGCGAATGTGCTGGCTGATCCGGCCGACGACGCGCTGGCCAAGCTCAACGAGTTATCCCGGCAGGCCGAGCAGACCACCGAGGCGCTGCACAGTGCGCAGCTGGATCTCAACGAAAAGCTCGCTGCCCAGCGGGCCGCCGACCAGAAGCTTGCGGACAACAGAACGGCCTTGGATGCTGCGAGAGCACGCTTGGCGACTTTTCAGACGGCGGTGAACAAGGTCGCGGCCGCTACCTACATGGGTGGTCGTACCCACGGCATGGATGCGATCCTGACGGCGGAGTCCCCGCAACTGTTGATCGATCGGCTATCGGTACAGCGGCTGATGGCGCATCAAATGTCCACGCAGATGGCCCGTTTCAAGGCCGCTGGAGAGCAGGCCGTCAAGGCCGAGCAGGCTGCAGCCAAATCGGCGGCCGATGCCAGGTCCGCGGCCGAGCAAGCTGCCGCGGTACGAGCGAATCTGCAGCACAAACAGAGCCAGCTGCAGGTGCAGATTGCCGTCGTCAAGTCGCAATACGTCGCGTTGACGCCGGAGGAGCGCACGGCCCTCGCTGATCCAGGACCGGTCCCGGCGGTTGCTGCGATCGCCCCCGGGGCCCCACCTGCGGCGTTGCCGCCCGGTGCGCCGCCTGGCGACGGCCCGGCGCCTGGCGTGGCGCCGCCGCCTGGTGGGATGCCCGGATTGCCTTTCGTGCAGCCCGACGGCGCTGGCGGCGACCGTACGGCCGTTGTCCAAGCGGCGTTGACGCAGGTCGGCGCACCCTACGCGTGGGGTGGTGCCGCGCCCGGCGGGTTCGACTGCTCAGGCTTGGTGATGTGGGCGTTCCAGCAGGCTGGTATCGCGTTACCGCACTCCAGCCAGGCGCTGGCTCACGGTGGTCAGCCGGTCGCGTTGTCGGATCTGCAGCCCGGCGACGTGTTGACCTTCTATTCCGACGCGTCACACGCAGGCATCTACATCGGTGATGGTCTTATGGTTCATTCCTCCACCTACGGTGTTCCGGTGCGGGTGGTGCCGATGGACTCGTCGGGGCCGATCTACGACGCCCGCCGTTACTGACCGGCTCGTCGCGCGGCGGCTTTGCCCTCGGATCTTGCTGGCCTGTCTGTTTGTTGCGGAGCTGATTGGCGCGGCGGCCCTGTCTGGTAATCCGGTGCGCGATGGACCTGCAGCACCGGCACAGGTGGTCGCGCCAGCCGATGGGTTTGTCGCGCTGCGGGTCGCCGACGACCGCACGGTGCGGCTGCTCAGCCTTGGTGGCGCGGCCACCGACCGCTTGCTGTCGCGCATCGCGGCGGGCATCGACGCCGCGGTCGACGAGGTGGTGGCATTCTGGGGCACCGATTGGTCGCACGACATCTTTGTGGTTGCCGCCGGTAGCGACGAGCAGTTTCATGCCGCCGCAGGCGGGGGTTTGGCGTCGCAATGGGCGGACATCGCCGCGATCACGGTGGTCGACCGTGTCGATCCTGCTCGTCGCACGGTGGTCGGCCAACGGATTGTGTTCGCGCCGGGCGCGGCACACATGAGCCCAGCGGCGCTACGAATAGTGTTGGGCCACGAGCTTTTTCACTATGCGGCCCGGGCCGACACGGCCCTGGATGCACCTCGATGGCTGGCCGAGGGGGTGGCCGATTTCGTTGCCAGGCCCAAGACCCCGCCGCCCGCGGATGCGGTGTCTGTGGCGCTGTCGTTACCGTCGGACACCGACCTGGACACTCCGGAGCCACAGCGCTCGCTGGCATATGACCGCGCGTGGTGGTTCGCTCGGTTCGTCGCGGCCGCCTACGGTACCGCCAAGCTGCGTGAGCTTTATCTGGCCACTTGTGGTGTCGGACACTTCGACCTGGCTACCGCCGCCCACGACGTCCTCGGCATTGACGCCGCTGGCCTGCTCGCGCGCTGGCAGCGGTGGCTAATGGGCTAGCTTCCGCCGCGAGCAGACGCAAAATCACCCGGAAACCGGCGATTTTGGGCGACTTTGCGTCTGCTCACGCAAGGTGGACCCGCTAGCCTGACCCAGGTGAGCCGGGTCCTGTTGGTAACTAACGACTTTCCACCCCGACGCGGGGGCATCCAGTCCTATCTGGGGGAGTTCGTCGGTCGGCTGGTCGGCTCCCGAGCGCATGCGATGACAGTGTATGCACCGCAGTGGAAAGGCGCCGACGCCTTCGACGACGCAGCCCGTGCTGCCGGTTACCGGGTGGTGCGCCATCCCAGCACGGTGATGCTGCCGGGTCCAACGGTCGATGTCCGGATGCGCCGGCTGATCGCCGAGCACGACATCGAAACCGTCTGGTTCGGTGCGGCCGCACCGCTGGCCCTGCTGGCCCCGCGTGCCCGGCTGGCTGGAGCTAGCCGGGTGTTGGCCAGCACGCACGGCCACGAAGTGGGCTGGTCGATGCTTCCGGTAGCCCGATCGGTGCTACGCCGCATCGGCGACGGCACCGACGTGGTGACTTTCGTCAGCAGCTACACGCGGTCCCGGTTTGCTTCTGCGTTCGGGCCCGCGGCTTCGTTGGAATACCTACCGCCGGGAGTGGACACCGACCGGTTCCGCCCCGATCCGGCCGCTCGCGCCGAGTTGCGGAAGCGCTATCGGCTAGGCGAGCGGCCCACGGTAGTGTGTCTGTCGCGGTTGGTGCCGCGCAAAGGCCAGGACACCCTGGTCACGGCGCTCCCGTCGATCCGGCGTCGCGTTGATGGAGCCGCGTTGGTGATTGTCGGCGGCGGTCCATATCTAGAGACGTTGCGCAAGCTGGCTCACGACTGTGGGGTGGCCGACCACGTGACGTTCACCGGCGGCGTGGCAACCGACGAACTTCCCGCCCACCACGCACTGGCCGACGTGTTCGCCATGCCATGCCGCACCCGCGGCGCCGGGATGGACGTCGAGGGCTTGGGCATCGTGTTCCTCGAAGCCTCCGCCGCCGGCGTGCCGGTAATCGCCGGCAATTCTGGCGGAGCGCCGGAAACGGTGCAGCACAACAAGACTGGGCTAGTGGTCGACGGTAACTCGGTGGACCGGGTGGCCGACGCCGTGGCCGAGTTGCTGATCGATCGGGATCGGGCCGTCGCGATGGGCGCCGCCGGCCGAGAATGGGTCACGGCGCAGTGGCGTTGGGACACGCTGGCCGCCAAGCTAGCAGATTTTCTGCGCGGCGACGATGCGGCCCGTTGAGCGGGCCGGGGAGGAGCCGGGCACAGTCGGCTATTCCTTGTTGTAGATCGCCTCGATATCGGAAGCGAACTTCTCGGCCACCACCTTGCGTTTGACCTTCATTGTCGGGGTCAGCTCGCCGGTGTCCTCGGTGAAGTCGACGGGCAGTATTCGGAACTTGCGGATCGACTCGGCATGTGACACCGCAAGATTGGCCTGTTTGACGGCCGCGTCGATCTCGGCAATCAGATCGGGGTCGGTGGCCAAATCGCCCACCGACGCGCCAGCTGTCTTGCTGTTGCGTTGCTTCCAGCCCTCGAATGCCTCAGGGTCGATGGTGATTAACGCGCCGATGAAGGGCTTGGCGTCCCCAACCACCACCGCCTGGCTGATCAGTGGGTGGGCCCGCAGCTGGTCTTCCAGCACAGCGGGGGCGACATTTTTACCGCCCGCGGTGACGATAATTTCTTTCTTGCGGCCGGTGATCGTCAAGAACCCGTCTTCGTCCACCGCACCGAGATCACCGGTCTTGAACCAGCCGTCGGTGAATGCCTCGGTGGTAGCCTGCTCGTTGCGCCAGTAGCCGCTGAATACCACGCCACCGCGCACCAGCAGCTCGCCATCGTCGGCGATGCGTAGACTGTTGCCGGGCACCGGCTTTCCGACAGTTCCGATCTTTAGATCATTGAACTGGCTGATGGCGACGCCCCCACTGGTCTCGCTCAGGCCGTATCCCTCGTAGATGGTGAGACCGGCGCCGCGATAGAAGTGACCAAGCCGCGCACCCAGCGGCGCGCCGCCGGAGACGGCGGCGCGGCAGTTGCCACCCAGTGCCGCACGCAGCTTGCGGTAGACCAGCCGGTCGAACACCGCGTGCTTGGCGCGCAGTAGCAGCCCCGGTCCGCCGCGGTCGCAAGCTTCGCTCCAGTCGACCGCGGTCTGCGCGGCGATCGCGAAGATTCGCCCTTTGCCGGCGTTGGCGGCGTTCTGCTCGGCGGTGTTGTACACCTTCTCGAACACCCTCGGCACCGACACCACCACCGTGGGCTTGAACACCGCCAACATCGGCAGCAGATTCTTGATGTCGCTGGTGAATCCCACGGTGACTTTGGAGTGGAAGGCGGCCATACTGATCGCGCGCGCCAGCACATGAGCTAGCGGCAGGAAAACCAGCAGCCGCTCACCCTTGCGCAGCAGCGTCGGGTGATATGCCCTGGCGCCCTTAATCTCGTGAACCAGGTTGGATTGGGTCAACTGGCAGCCCTTGGGTCGTCCGGTGGTGCCCGAGGTGTAGATAAGTGTCGCCGGGTCCGTCGACCGTAGTGCGGCGAGGCGGGCGGTTAGCTCGGCCGGGTCGACCGAGGCGCCCGCCTCCGTGAGCCGATCGAGCGCGTTGGGACCCGAACCGGCGATCTGCAGTACCTCCCGCAGGGCGGGCACGCTGCCGGAGAGTTCGGCGACCATTGTCGCGTGTGAGTCGGTTTCGGCGAACAACACCACCGCTTCGGAGTCTTGTAAAACCCAGCGCACCTGCTCCGCTGACGAGGTCTCGTAGATCGGTACGGTGACCGCACCCACAGCCAGAATCGCGAAATCGAGGATCGCCCACTCGTAGCGGGTGGCAGAGAAGATGACTACCCGATCGCCGGCCTGCACCCCCAGTGAAATCAAACCGAGAGCCGCGGCACGAATCTGGTTGGCTGCCTCCGCACACGTGACATCGGTCCAGACGCCGTCGATCAGGCGTTGATAGATGACGTAGTCGGGATCGTCACGTTCATGCTCGAACACCATGGCCGCGACGTTGTCGTGCTCGCCGACAGTGAATGGGGCGGGGACGCTAATCTCACGCACGATCAACACCTCACTTGACCTGTTGCCGTCTTCCGGGTCCGGTTTGCTGTCGTCAAGCCTAGAGGGGTTGATGCCGGTGCGGAATAGACCGATATCGCGTGTCCGTTGGTTGGTGCCCTTCGGGGTCCGGCTTGCCCACGGCCTCGGGTATGTGAAGCTGAGGCGATGAACAGCATCCAGATCGCTGACGAGACCTATGTCGCAGCCGACGCCGCGCGGGTTTCAGCCGCGGTCGCGGATCGATGCAGCTGGCGTCGGTGGTGGCCTGACCTACGGCTACAGGTCACCGAGGATCGTGCCGACAAGGGAATCAGGTGGACGGTTACCGGCGCCCTGACCGGCACCATGGAGATCTGGCTGGAACCGTCGATGGATGGGGTGCTACTGCACTATTTCCTGCACGCCGAACCGACCGGGGTAGCAGCCTGGCAGCTGGCCCGGATGAACCTGGCCAGAATGACGCACCACCGACGGGTCGCGGGCAAAAAAATGGCCTTCGAGGTCAAGACGGTGCTAGAACGGTCACGCCCCATCGGGGTTTCTCCGGTAACTTAACCGGGTCAAGGTTGGCACGAGGGAGTACCGTTTCTCCCCGGGAGATCGGGAGCTCCCGCAGATGACCGGGGCCGACCCGCTTGCGGGGAAAGGGAAGTAGCCAGGTGGCGGACAAGACGACACAGACGATTTACATCGACGCGGATCCAGGCGAGGTGATGAAGGCGATCGCCGACATCGAAGCCTACCCGCAATGGATTTCGGAGTATAAGGAAGTCGAAATCCTAGAGGCCGACGACGAGGGCTACCCGAAACGAGCGCGAATGTTGATGGACGCAGCCATCTTCAAAGACACCTTGATCATGTCCTACGAGTGGCCGGAAGACCGCCAATCGCTTAGCTGGACTCTCGAATCCAGCTCGCTGCTAAAGTCCCTCGAAGGCACGTATCGCTTGGCGCCCAAGGGTTCTGGCACTGAGGTCACCTACGAGCTTGCCGTCGACCTTGCTGTCCCCATGATCGGGATGCTCAAGCGTAAGGCGGAACGCAGGTTGATAGACGGCGCGTTGAAGGATCTGAAGAAACGAGTCGAGGGCTGAGTGATTCCGGTACGCCGGCTCAGGCCCGGATCAGTCTCTTTGTCGGCAAGGGCGGGGTAGGAAAGTCCACTCTGGCGTCCGCCACCGCGGTATGTGATGCCGGGGCCGGCCAGCGAGTGTTGGTGGTATCCACCGACCAGGCGCACTCGCTGGGCGACGTGCTGGGCATCGCGGTCCCGCCTACCGGTCAGGGCGATCCTGTTCGCGTGCTCGCCTACGACCCCGAAGCCGGGGGCGGATTTCTCGACGCGCTGGCGCTGGATACCCTGGCCCTGCTCGAGGGCCGGTGGTTGCACGTGGTCGAGACCCTGGACCGCAGATTTCCGGGCTCCGAGTTGAGCAGCATTGCGCCCGAAGAACTCTGCGCGCTGCCCGGGATCCAGGAGGTGCTGGGGCTGCACGCCGTCGGCGAGCTTGCGGCAGCCCGACGATGGGATCGGATTGTGGTCGACTGCGCCTCGACGGCGGACGCCTTGCGGATGTTGACGCTACCCGCCACCTTCGGGCTGTACGTCGAACGTGCCTGGCCGCGGCATCGCAGGTTGTCCATCGGCGCCGACGACGGCAGGTCAGCCGTGCTGGCGGAACTGCTGGAGCGCATCCGCGCCAGCGTCGAGCGGCTAAGCACATTGCTGACCGACGGTGCCCTGGTCAGTGCCCACCTGGTGCTGACTCCGGAGCGGGTGGTCGCCGCTGAGGCGGTCCGGACGCTGGGGTCGTTGGCGCTCATGGGGGTCCGGGTCGAAGAGCTGCTCGTCAATCAGCTTCTGGTGCAAGACGAGAACTATGAGTATCGCAGTCTGCCCGACCATCCGGCTTTCCACTGGTATGCCGAACGCATCGGTGAGCAGCGTGCCGTCCTCGACGACCTCGATGCCACCATCGGTGACGTGGCACTGGTGCTGGTGCCGCACTTGGCCGGCGAACCGATCGGCCCCAAGGCCCTGGGCGGGTTGCTCGATATTGCCCGTCGTCGCCAAGGAAGCGCGCCGCCAGGCCCGCTACAGCCTATTGTGGACCTGGAATCCGGGTCGGGATTGGCGTCGATATACCGACTGCGGCTAGCGTTGCCCCAGCTCGATCCCGGGACGCTGACGTTGGGCCGGGCCGACGACGACTTGATCGTCAGTGCTGGGGGGATGCGGCGCCGAGTTCGGTTGGCGTCCGTATTGCGGAGGTGCACGGTGCTGGACGCGCATCTGCGGGGTGGTGAGTTAACAGTTCGTTTCCGACCAAATCCGGAGGTGTGGCCGACGTGAGCGGGGCCCATACCGACGTTCGTCCCGAGCTGCGCAAGCTGGCGCAGGCAATCCTCGATGGGATCGACCCCGCGGTGCGGGTGGCGGCGGCGATGGCTTCGGGTGGAGGTCCCGGGACCGGCAAGTGCCAGCAAGTGTGGTGTCCGTTGTGCGCGTTGGCAGCGTTGGTAACCGGCGAGCAGCATCCGCTGCTGACGGTCATCGCGGATCACAGTCTGGCTCTGCTGGAGGTGATCCGCGCCATAGTCGACGACATTGACCGGTCGGCGAAACCGCCACCCGAAGGCCCGCCGGGCGGCGGCCAGACCGGTGCGTCAGGCGGCGAGAATACCAACGGCGAGGGCAGCATGAAATCCCACTACCAGGCCATCCCGGTTACCATCGAGGAGTGAGCCGCTGCCCGCGCAGGTAGTCGCAGCCATCGCGGATGGGTACAGTTGGCGCAGACACCATCCGGTGTGGGCGAGAGGGAGGGCCATGTGGTACTACCTGTTCAAGTACATTTTCATGGGTCCGCTCTTTACGTTGCTTGGTCGCCCGAAAGTTGAAGGACTGGAATACATCCCGAGTTCGGGTCCGGCCATCCTCGCCAGTAACCATCTTGCGGTGGCGGATAGCTTCTACCTTCCGTTGGTAGTTCGCCGTCGTATCTGGTTCCTGGCGAAATCGGAATACTTCACCGGCACCGGACTGAAAGGCTGGATCAACCGCTGGTTCTACAGCGTCTCCGGCCAGGTTCCCATCGACCGCACCAATGCCGACTCCGCGCAGGGCGCACTGCAGACGGCAGTGGTGTTGCTGGGTCAGGGCAAGCTGCTGGGCATGTATCCAGAAGGCACTCGCTCGCCGGACGGTCGGCTCTACAAAGGCAAGACCGGCCTAGCCCGGTTGGCATTGCACACCGGGGTTCCGGTGATTCCGGTGGCGATGATCGGTACCAACGTCGTCAACCCGCCGGGCAGGAAGATGCTGAGGTTCGGCAGGGTCACCGTTCGGTTTGGCAAGCCGATGGACTTCTCCCGGTTCGAGGGGTTGGCCGGTAACCATTTCATCGAGCGGGCCGTTACCGACGAAGTGATCTATGAGCTGATGGGGCTCTCGGGTCAGGAGTACGTCGACATCTATGCCGCCAGTGTCAAAGACGGCCGCAACGCGGGCGGTGCCGGTGCAAATCCCAATTCAACGGACGCCGCACGAATCCCCGAGACAGCCGCTGGCTAGTCAGCTGGCCGTCGGCGCCGGGGTCAGTCCGCGCGTAAGCGAGCGCTGCGGCGTCATCCTGGCGGTAACGGTGAGTCCGGCAACGACGATGACCGCCAGCGCCCACCACACGTAGGACATCCCCGCGAGTTGACGCCACCAGACCGCAGTCGTCTCCCGGTGTTGGGGAAGCAGGTCGATCGGTGTCCACCTCATCAGCACCACCCCGGCCAGGCTGAGCATGGCCAACGCGACGTTGCGGCGACGCCAACCCAGTAGCCCAATCACCAGCACGGCCGGCAGCATCCACACCCAATGGTGTGACCACGAGACCGGCGAAACTACCAACCCGAACAGGGCGACGCAGATCACAGCCAGGGTCGGCTCGCCGGCCCGCAACACTCGCCGCATCGCCCATATGGTCGCTGCCAACACGAGCAGGGATCCGGCCACCCACAGTGCGAAGCGTTCGTCATCGCCAATCGTCAACCGCGCGAGTGCGCCCGCGATGTTCTGGTCTGTGTTCAAGGCGGCAGCGCCGATCCGGTCCGTGTGGTGAAGGGTATGCGTCCAGTACTCCCAGGAGTCGCGCCACGCCAGGACGAAACCGAGCAGCGTGGCGACCGCGAACGACGCCAGCGCCGTCAGCGCGGCCCGACCGTCCCGACGTAGCAGGAAGTAGAGGAGAAACACCGCGGGGGTGAGTTTGAGGGCTATCCCCAGCCCCAACATCAGCCCGCGTGGCCATGGCGTTCGGCGTGGGAAGCAGTCGACGATCACCAGGGTCATCAGCACCACATTGATCTGACCGAAAGCGAAGTTCGAGCTGATCGGCTCCAGCCAAATCGTTGCCGGAGCCACGATGAGCACGGCCAACCACAACCGGCGTAACCGAGCCGGCGCGGGTACCAGTCGGGAGGTTGGCCATGCGTCGAGGCCAGTCAGCACGATCGCCGTCGACGCGATCAGCAGCACCAGGGTTAGCACCGTGATCGCGACGCTGGCAGCCGGCATCTGCAACCAGGCGAATGGGCTGAACAGGACGGCCGCCAGTGGAGGATAGGTGAACGGGAGGTTCAGCCCGATGGGTGTGTGGAACAACACACCACCGCCATACAGCGGACGCCCGTCCAGCCAAGCTCGAGCGCCCATCTGATAGATGTCGATATCGATGCGATACGGCGTGTGGCCGAACAACCGCCAGGCCACGTAGCCCAACGCCACGCCGGCCAGCAGCCACAGCAGGCACCACAACACCCTCCGCCCGAGTCGACTGCCCACCTCGGGCGCCCGCCATGCACTCATGTCGCAGAACAGCCTAGTAGTTTCGCGTAGGCGCGCATGGTGGCGCTGTACGGCGCCTGCATATGCAGTCAAGGTGGGCGTAGCTTTTTGGAGGTGTTCCACTGGCTGCAGCACGACATCGTCGACCGTGGCCGGCTGCCGTTGTTGTGCTGCTTGGTCGCCTTTGTCCTGACCTTCCTCGTCACGCGTAGTTTTGTACGGTTTATCCACCGTCGCGCCGCGGACGGTCGGCCGGCCAGGTGGTGGCAGCCGCGAAATGTCCACATCGGGTCGGTGCACATCCACCACGTCGCGTTTGGGGTGGTGCTGGTGATGATCTCCGGGCTGACGCTGGTCACCTTGTCAGTCGACGGTCGAGAACCCGAATTCACCATAGCGGCGAGCATTTTCGGAGTCGGGGCCGCCTTGGTGCTCGACGAGTACGCACTGATCCTGCATCTGTCCGATGTCTACTGGGAGGAAGACGGACGCACGTCGGTAGACGCCGTCTTTGCCGCAGTGGCCGTCGCGGGGCTGTTGATCATGGGCCTACACCCGCTGATCTTCTTCCTGCCGGTTCGGCAAGGCGCCAACTGGGTGGTGCTGCAAACCACCCTGATCGCAGGATTGGTCTTGACGTTGCCGTTGGCGGTGGTGGTGCTGCTCAAGGGCAAGGTTTGGACCGGGTTGCTTGGCATGTTCGTTGTCGTGCTGTTGGTCGTCGGCGCAGTCCGGCTGTCGCGTCCGCACGCTCCGTGGGCCCGGTGGCGCTACACCCGCCACCCGGAAAAGATGCGCCGTGCGCTACAGCGGGAACGGACATGGCGCCGCCCGGTGGTGCGGATCAAGCTGTGGCTGCAATACGTGATCGCCGGGACACCACGGATGCCCGACGAGCGCGCGGTCGACGCCCAGCTCGACCAGGACGTGCGCCCCGCACCACCGCCGGAGAGAACCGCGCCCATTCTGATCAGCGGCTCGGTCTGGTCGGATTAGGCTGCGGCGGTGCGGTACTTCTACGACACCGAATTCATCGAGGATGGGCACACCATCGAGTTGATCTCGATCGGGGTGGTCGCAGAAGACGGCCGCGAATACTACGCAGTATCCACGGAATTCGATCCCGAGCGGGCCGGCAGCTGGGTGCGCACCCATGTGCTGCCCAAGCTGCCGCCGCCCGCCTCGCAACTGTGGCGCTCGCGCCAGCAGATTCGTCTTGACCTGGAAGAATTCCTCCGCATCGACGGCACGGATTCGATCGAGTTGTGGGCCTGGGTGGGGGCCTACGACCATGTAGCGCTGTGTCAATTGTGGGGCCCGATGACTGCCTTGCCACCCACAGTGCCCCGTTTCACCCGGGAGCTGCGGCAGTTGTGGGAGGACCGGGGATGCCCCCGGATGCCGCCGCGGCCACGCGACGTCCACGACGCGCTGGTCGATGCCCGAGATCAGCTGCGCCGGTTTCGTCTCATCACGTCCACAGACGATGCGGGCCGCGGCGCGGCCCGCTGAGGAGACGGACAGTCAGATCCCGCCGGCGAGGACCTCCGAGCGAACCTCGCCCTGAGCAGCCGTCAGGAAATCCCCGGTTACCATGGACCGATGAACTGGACCGTCGACATACCGATCGACCAGCTCCCGTCGCTTCCGCCGCTGCCGACTGACCTGCGAACCCGACTGGACGCCGCGCTGGCCAAGCCGGCGGCCCAGCAACCCACCTGGCCGGCCGACCAGGCGTTGGCGATGCGCACGGTGTTGGAGAGCGTGCCACCCGTGACGGTGCCGTCCGAGATCGTCCGGCTGCAAGAGCAGCTGGCCCAGGTGGCAAAGGGTGAGGCTTTCCTGCTGCAGGGCGGCGACTGCGCTGAGACATTCATGGACAACACCGAACCCCATATTCGGGGCAATGTCCGTGCCTTGTTGCAGATGGCCGTGGTGCTGACCTACGGCGCCAGCATGCCAGTGGTGAAGGTGGCCCGCATCGCCGGTCAGTACGCGAAGCCTCGGTCGGCCGACATTGACGCGCTGGGTCTGCGGTCTTACCGCGGCGACATGATCAACGGCTTCGCCCCGGACGCCGCGGCGCGCGAGCACGACCCGTCGCGGCTGGTCCGGGCTTACGCTAACGCCAGTGCGGCGATGAACTTGGTGCGTGCGCTGACTTCGTCGGGCCTGGCGTCGCTGCATCTGGTTCACGACTGGAACCGGGAATTCGTCCGGACCTCGCCGGCCGGCGCGCGCTATGAGGCGCTGGCCACCGAGATCGATCGTGGGCTGCGGTTCATGAGTGCCTGTGGGGTGGCCGACCGCAATCTACAGACCGCCGAAATCTATGCCAGCCATGAAGCTTTGGTGCTCGACTACGAGCGCGCCATGTTGAGGTTGTCCGACGGTGAAGACGGTGAACCACAACTGTTTGACCTGTCCGCACACACCGTGTGGATCGGCGAGCGGACCCGACAAATCGATGGCGCGCACATCGCGTTTGCCCAGGTGATTGCTAATCCGGTCGGGGTCAAGTTGGGCCCCAACATGACCCCGGAACTGGCCGTGGAGTACGTCGAGCGGCTCGACCCGCACAATAAGCCGGGCCGGCTGACGTTGGTGAGCAGGATGGGCAACCACAAGGTCCGCGATCTGTTGCCACCGATCGTGGAGAAGGTCCAGGCCACCGGGCATCAGGTGATCTGGCAATGCGACCCGATGCACGGCAACACCCACGAGTCGTCCACGGGGTTCAAGACCCGTCACTTCGATCGCATTGTCGATGAAGTGCAGGGTTTTTTCGAGGTGCATCGTGCCCTCGGAACCCATCCGGGCGGCATCCATGTCGAGATTACCGGCGAGAACGTCACCGAATGTCTTGGTGGCGCGCAAGACATTTCGGAGACGGACTTGGCCGGCCGCTATGAGACGGCATGTGATCCGCGGCTGAACACCCAGCAGTCGCTGGAGTTGGCGTTCCTGGTCGCGGAGATGCTGCGGGACTAGCTCGGCGAGCAGTCGTAAAAGAACATGATGGGCGCTGGTGCGCCCGCTCATGGTGAATGAGAATCGGTGCGTGCGTTGCGGTGTCGACGTCGTAGGGGCTTGGCTGTGTGTGGCCGTGCAAGAGACTGACGTTGGAGCCCCCCACTTTCGGGTGTGTCCCGGTTGCTGCTACGAGCGCGAGTACCAGTCTCTTTAGTTCATGTTTGGGGGCTCCCTTCGCAGCGCGCGTTGTTGGTTGCGACGCTGAGCCGGAAAGGGGCTGGTGGGATGCATATTCTGTACGAGCGGTGCGCCTTTGTTGATGTGGGCCAGGACATCATCGCGGTGGCGGTGTGGGTGCCGGGCGAGGGTCCTGACGGGCGCAAGACGATCAAGCGCACCTTATGCGCTCGAAGATCCCCGATCTGCAGCGGGCGCTGGAAGGGCGCTTCGATGATCACCATGCCCTGATGTGTAGGTTGCACCTGGCTCATCTGGATCAGCTCGATGCGATGATCGGTGCTCTCGACGAGCAGATCGAGCAGCTGATGCATCCCTTTTGTGCCCGACGCGAGCTGATTGCATCGATCCCGGGGATCGGGGTGGGTGCCTCGGCGACGGTCATCTCTGAAATCGGCGCCGACCCGGCGGCCTGGTTCCCCTCGGCTGAGCATCTGGCCTCGTGGGTGCGGCTGTGCCCGGGCAACCACGAATCGGCCGGCAAACGCCATCACGGTGCCCGCCGCAAAGGCAACCAGCACCTGCAGCCGGTCCTGGTCGAGTGCGCGTGGGCCGCCGTGCGCACCGATGGCACCTGCGCGAGTACTACCGCCGCCAGGTCCGCAAGTTCGGTGGCTTCCGCAGTCCCGCTGCCAACAAGAAGGCGATCATCGCCGTCGCCCACAAGCTGATCGTCATCATTTGGCACGTGCTGGCCACCGGCCGGCCTTACCAGGATCTCGGCGCCGACTACTTCACCACCCGCGTGGATCCCGACAAAGAACGACGTCGCCTCGTCGCCAAACTCGAAGCCCAAGGATTGGGGGTCACCCTCGAACCTGCCGCCTGAAACCCCGACATACACACTGTCACCAACAGACCCGGCTTCGCTGCAGTCGCCGGCGGGTCACGCTTGCCGTGGTCACCTTAATTCACGTACCAGCCCCCATTTTCGTGCCGAAATGGGCGATTTTGCGACTGCTCGCCTGCCTTAGAGCAGGCCGCTCAGGTTGCTCCCGATCGTCCATGCCGCGGACGCCACTAGCCCGGTGATCGCCAGCACCACCGACACCCAGACAAGCACCATTCGACGGGCGTGCTGTCGCGCCCAGATGAATTCCTCGATTGCGATGCCGGCGAATTGGCCGGTGATCGGCTCGTGTTCGGGCTCCGACCCTGAAGCCGGCTCGGAGCAGTCGCCGGGTTGGCGA
This sequence comes from Mycobacterium canetti CIPT 140010059, assembly GCF_000253375.1. NCBI lineage: Bacteria > Bacillati > Actinomycetota > Actinomycetes > Mycobacteriales > Mycobacteriaceae > Mycobacterium > Mycobacterium canetti. The sequence goes on along the minus strand of NC_015848.1, from coordinate 2,491,590 downwards.
GTCAGCTGGCGAGTAGGGTGGTGAACCGGTTTGGCACCCAGCTGCCCTTGCTGGGTAATCCGGCTGCGGTACAACGCGGCCGACCGGTGTTGAGCGGAGTTGCGCGGCGCCGGTACCCGGAATTCAGGCAGGGCCAGCTCCTCGGCGATCGCCTCCAGATCGGCGCCCATCGCGATCGCATCGGCGTATCGGTCGGCAGGGTTGCGGGCAGTTGCACATGCCACCAACTCATCGAATTGTGGCGGTACACCGTCGATTACAGCACTGGCACGCGGCACGTCAGCATCAAGCCGTTGGTAGGCAATCGACAAGGCCGAGTCGCCGGTGAACGGTGTGTGCCCCGTTAGCAGCTCGTAGACCAGAACGCCGACAGAGTAGACGTCGCTTCGAGGATCGGCGTTTCCATCACGGACCTGCTCAGGGGACAGGTAGGCCGCGGTACCCAGGATGACGCCGGTAGACGTGATTGAAGCGGCGGCGACCGCGCGGACCAACCCGAAATCGGCGAGTTTGACGTCGCCGTCGTCGGAGATCAAGATGTTCTCGGGCTTGACATCGCGATGCACCAGACCGGCTCGATGGGCGGCAGCCAGCCCGCCAAGCACTGGGCGCAGCACCGCCACAACGGCATGTGGCGGCATGGGACCACGTTCTATCAGCAGCTCGCGCAGGGTACCGCCCTCGATGAGCTCCATCACCAGAAACGGGTGCCTGCCGTCTTTGCCCTGGTCGTAGACCGCGACCAGCGCGCGGTTATTTAGCCGGGCAACCGCACGGGCCTCCAGTCGAAAGCGGGTCAGAAACTGTTCATCGCCCGCGTAGCGAGAATCCATCACTTTCAGCGCGACGGGCCGGTCGAGTCGGACATCCAGGCCCCGGTAGACCGTCGAGGTGCCGCCGCTGGCGATCTTGGCCTGGACCAGATAGCGGCTGTCCAGCAGCGCGCTCTCCAACGGGTCCCTCGTGCCAGCTTCGACCACGGGGTCATCGTAGGTGGCCGCCGCGATTGGATGCAGAACGGAAGCCTAACGCGCATGCCTGGCCGCGCACCAGGCTCTACACTTGCGCGGGTGGGCAGCATTCCCGCTGGCGATGACGTTTTGGACCCTGACGAACCGACGTACGACCTGCCCCGGGTCGCCGAGCTGCTCGGCGTTCCGGTCAGCAAGGTGGCCCAGCAGCTGCGGGAAGGTCATCTGGTGGCCGTGCGGCGCGCTGGTGGCGTGGTGATCCCTCAGGTCTTCTTCACCAACTCCGGTCAGGTGGTCAAGAGCCTGCCGGGGCTGTTGACCATCCTGCACGACGGGGGCTATCGCGACACCGAGATTATGCGCTGGCTGTTTACCCCCGATCCGTCGCTGACCATCACCCGCGACGGCTCGCGTGACGCCGTCAGCAACGCCCGTCCCGTCGATGCATTGCATGCCCACCAGGCTCGCGAGGTGGTGCGCCGGGCCCAGGCTATGGCGTATTGACCACCGGGGTTGCAGCCTGCACTCCGCGCCGGTCCGGTGACCGATACAGGACATACCACGCAGTCAGTGCGCAGGCGGTGGCGATCCAGAAGTGCAGCCACGAATACATCCCGTGCGATCCGTCGGGTTTGAAGATCACCATCACCCAAGTCGAGAGCCCGGCGATGGCCGCGATCGCCCGTCGTGACTGGGCCAACGGGGCAGCGACCGCCAGCGGCCAGGAGTAGTACCACGGCAGGGCGGCGGGTACGAACAGCACCACGATCAGCATCGACCATGCGACCCCGGTCAGCGCGGCCCGGTCGTCGCGCCGGTACCGCCACCACAACAGCGGCAGCGACACCGCGATGATCACGATTCCGATCAGCCGGGTGATCCGCAGCAAGGTGTAGAAGTCGACCGTGAAGAGCCCTCTGCCCAGCGCGTGGATCACGTTGGCCGCCCCGGTGGGCACCGTCAGCCAGTTGATGATTTTCACCGAGCCGGCCAGCGCGGTCAGCCACCCTAGGCCAACGCCGGCTACCGCAGACAGCACCGCGAACACCGCGACGAAGATCAGCAGCGATATCGCGGCGGCTGCCAGGAACGCCTGGACCGGCCGGTACCCCCGTCGCTCACGCAGATGACGCAGCCAAACCCAGACCAAGAAGGGCAACGCGATTCCGGCGGTGGCCTTCACCGCGATCGCAACGGTGATCAGGATGATCCCCGCGACATTACGGCCCTGGACGGTCAACGCGATACCGGCGGTCATCAGACCCACCATCAGCATCTCGTTGTGCACCCCGCCCATCAGATGGATGAGGACCAGTGGGTTCAGCACGCAGATCCACAGCGCGGTCGGGCCGTGGGTGCCGAGATGGCCGGCCAAGCGTGGAGTGGCCCAGACCAGCAACGCCAGCCCGGGCAGCATGCACAAACGCAACAGCATGGTTCCGGCGACGACATTGTTGCCGACGATTATCGTGACGAACTTCGCAACCAGAATGAACGCAGGACCGTAGGGCGCGGTGGTGATCGTCCAGATCGGGCTTACGTCGTCCAGCAGCGCATTGGGATTACCGACCGGGCCAACAGCGTAAGGATCCAGACCGTCGCGCAGAAGCGCCCCTTGGGCCAGATACGAGTAAGTGTCCCGGCTGAAGACGGGCACCGACAGCAGTAGCGGCGCCAGCCAGATAACGGTGGTTGCCCGCATGGTGAACTCGGTGGCTTCGCCGGCGAGGACCCGTCGGCCTAGACCCAGCCACGCAAGCAGCATCACACCCACACCTGTCCACAACAGAATCGACGACAGCACGAGTCCGTGGCCGAAGCGCAGCCAGGACATGTGAATCGACTCCAGCAGCGGGTCATGTTGGCGGACGCTGCCGGCTCCCAGCCCGCCTGCGGTGATCAGCACCGCGCCGGCGAAGCCCAGCCGCGCCGGTCCGCCCTGCGGACCGGTAGTGAACTCGAAAAGTCGCGAAAGGTGTTGGACAACAGCATCTTTCGCTGTAGCCAAATCAACCGCTGGAGCATGGCTCGGAGTAGTCATCGGTTAGGCGGACCGGTTCGCAGCCATCATGGCCAGTTCGGACAGCCCGGCCTTGGCTGTTGCGTTGATGGGTGCGGACGCCAGGGTGGCCAGTGCTCGCTGGGTGAGCGCGGCGATGCGGCTCTCCGCGGCGGCGCGCGCGCCCACTGCCTCGATGACCGTGCGCAGTTCACGTACCTGCGCATCAGTCAATCGGGTGCCAATCGAGGTCCGTAATAGTTTGGCCGCCAAGGGGTCTGACCTGTCCGCCAATTCCACCGCTTCGGCTACCAGCACGGTACGCTTGCCCGACTTTAGGTCGTCACCGGACGGCTTGCCCGTCACGGCTGGGTCGCCAAACACGCCAAGCACGTCGTCGCGCAACTGGAACGCTACGCCGAGGTCCGCTCCGAAATGCTCGAAGATGGCCGCTACGTCGGATCTGTCGGCCGCGGCGGCCGTCCCAAGCTGTAGCGGTCGCGATACCGTGTAGCAGGCGGTCTTGAGCGTCGCGACGTTCATCGCCGACTCGATCGACTCGGCGGCACTGGCCTCTGCGACGATGTCGAGGTATTGCCCGCCCAGCACCTCGTTGCGGATATCGGCCCACACCCGATGCACTCGCCGCTGGGCATCGGGTGCCAGGGCGGACTGGCAGACCTCGGAGACGATGTCGTCAGCCCAGACCTGTGCGAGGTCGCCGAGCAGGATGGCCGCCGATATGCCGAACTGGTCCGGTGACCCCCGCCAGTCCCGATCGCGGTGCAGCGCCGCGTAGCGCAGCTGGGCGGTCGGGCGGCCCCGGCGGGTGGCGGAACGGTCGATCAGGTCGTCGTGGACCAGCGCCCAGGCGTGCAGCAGTTCCAGCGCGGAAAACAGCAGCAGCACATCAGGATCGGGTTCCCGACTGGCAACGGCGTGCCAGCCCCAATAGGCGAAGAGCGGTCGTAGGCGCTTGCCCCCGCCGAGAACGAAATCCTCCAGGTCGGCGATCAGGCCGTCGTAGTCACTGCCCATGTGGGCGGCCGCACGGCGGCGGCCGTGCAAATACCTCCGCAGCTGGTCGGTGATGGCGCCGGCCAACTGGACCGCTGCCGGTGCTGCCGGTGCATTCAGGCTCAGCGCGGCGCCCCTTTCTCATTTGGCGTGCCTATGGCCCGACAGTGTATTCCGCGCCGGCGCGAGTGGCCGCTATCGATGATTCGGCGGGTGGGCTCGCGGAAACCACACAAGTTGCTTCGACTAACTGACTATTTCGTGTTTATGCTGTCTTCAGCGCCCTTGGGTTGGCTGGTCCGGCCCGGCCCAGGTGGCGATTTGCGCGACGCGGCGCGGCCCACCGGAGGCCCCATTGGCGGCCAGGGAAGTACTCGTTTGACGAAGAGGAGCCGTGTGACCCTCAACACGATCGCGCTGGAGCTGGTGCCACCGAACCTCGAGGGTGGCAAGGAGCGGGCAATCGAAGATGCTCGCAAGGTGGTGCAGTACTCGGCTGCATCCGGGCTTGACGGCCGGATACGGCACGTAATGATGCCGGGGATGATCGCCGAGGATGACGATAGGCCCATCCCGATGCAGCCGAAGCTGGATGTACTCGATTTCTGGTCGATCATCAAACCGGAGTTGGCGGGAGTCCATGGCCTGTGTACGCAGGTAACCGCGTTCATGGACGAGCCATCGTTGCACCGGCGGCTGGTCGATCTGTCCGATGCCGGCATGGAGGGCATCGTATTCGTCGGTGTACCGCGCACGATGCAGGACGGCGAGGGCTCCGGAGTCGCGCCGACGGATGCCCTGTCGCTGTATCGCCAGCTGGTGGCCAACCGTGGTGTGATCGTGATCCCCACCCGAGACGGCGAGCAGGGCCGGCTCAATTTCAAGTGCAGTCGGGGCGCAACCTACGGCATGACCCAGCTGTTGTATTCCGACGCGATCGTGGGCTTCCTGCGCGAGTTCGCCAGGACCACCGAACACCGACCCGAGATTCTGCTGTCGTTCGGCTTTGTCCCGAAGGTCGAGACCCGCATCGGCCTGATCAACTGGCTGATCCAGGACCCGGGAAACGCCGCGGTGGCCGACGAGCAGGCGTTCGTGCAGAAGTTGGCCGGCAGTGAACCCGCACGGCGGCGCCGGCTCATGGTCGACTTGTACAAGCGTGTGCTAGACGGCGTCGCCGATCTGGGTTTTCCGCTAAGCATCCATCTCGAGGCGACGTATGGCGTTTCGGCCGCGGCTTTCGAGACCTTCGCGGAAATGCTTGCCTACTGGTCACCTGCCGAGCCGGGCAAGCCAGACTAGCTGGTTGGCGGGTCGCCCGAAGCGGTCAACCGTGGGGAGCGGTCCCGGTCGATCCACGCCAGCACGGCCACCACACCGGCGGCCGCAAACGCGGCGATGCCCAGCCAGATGCCGGCTCCGGTGAACGACCGGGTGTTGGGATCGGTATAACGAGCCTGTGCGCTCATCGTGCTCACCACGCCCGGCTTGAGCTTCCACTGCACTACCTCGGGCTCGATGCGGTCGCCGTTGGTGGAAGTCACTGCTGCGGGGAAGGCGACGGTCAACTCGACGTCGGCGTCGGGATCGGATACCGATGTCAGATCCGCTCGGCCTTCCAGGATCACGATGTTGCCGTTTCGGCGCAGTGACAGGTTCACTCCGGCGGCGTCGGAGTTCATATTGGCCAACTGGGGCAGCTCGGCAAAGGTCAAATCGGAAAACACTGCTTGCGACCCCACATAGCCGTCGCTGTCGTAGTTCGAGACCGCAACCTTCTGGCTGAACGGCACATCGCCATCGAGCGCAGGGCCGGTGTCTTTGCTGTTTTTCGGCTTGGCCGCGGCGATGATCTCCCCGGACACCAGGTCATCCGGCGAGATGGTGATCGAGGCTCGGACCCGCAGGCATCCGGTAGCCAGAGGCACCAGCATCAGCAACATCGCGATGGCCAGCATGCCGCGCCGTCGGGTCCTTGCCACTCGCGATCCTTGGGATGACGGTGGGGCATAGCTAGCGCGCACCAGGTCATCGTGCCAGACCGGGCATGCCGCGTCGGCAAGCTGTCGGGCGCGGGTTAGAGCGGTAGCGTGCGACCCAGGATGGCGAATGCTCGGGGGTCACCGGCGAAGTGGTAGCCGCGGATGATGTCGGTGAAGCCCAACCGGCGGTACAACCGCCACGCCCGATTGTCCTCACCGTTGGTCTCCGGTGTGGAGAGCAGGACGTTGTCCTCGTCGCGACCGGCTAGCAGTCGGCGGGCCAACGCCTCCCCGAGGCCACGGCCTTGAGCGCGGGGAAGGATGTGCAATTCAGTCAACTCGAAGTAGCTGGTCATCAGTCGGGCGATCGCTAGGCGCGGAAAGCCGCTGCGTTGCAAGCCCAGTACCACCTGCTGTTGCCACCACTGACCGGGCGCCCCGGGATAGCCGTACGCCACTCCGAGCATTGGCGCGTTGCTCAGTTCGGCGGCCGACGGCAGCGCCGTGGTGTCGGCGGCCTCGGCCTGTTCGGCTGCCGTTACCTCGACGGCCGCGACCGCCTGCCAGCCGCGCCGCCGGATGTGCTCCAGCCACATTGGGGCGCGCAGAGTCTCGGTGCCCCTGGGGTAGCGCATCGCGTCGACATACACCGTCAGGGCATCACCGAGGCGGCGCTCCATATCGCTGGGCGGCAGATCGATGAGGAATATCGCCAACGCGCGGTGTCCTCCTCATGTGATGAACCGGTGCGTGCTTGCGCACCAGTATCGGACAAGCCGATGAGGCCGCCCGCGCTGGACGGGGCTTGTAGCGTATGGCCGTTTCCGCTCAGCTCGTCGCTGCGGCGCCGCCGGGATAGAATCGCCCGCGAACCAGTGGTACGGCGCAGATTGACCTCGTATCATCTGAGTTAGTTGCCCGCGCAATGGGCATCCGCGTGTTATCGGTATTACGTGACAGTCTGTCGGCAAGGAGGGACGCATGCCACTCTCCGATCATGAGCAGCGGATGCTTGACCAGATCGAGAGCGCTCTCTACGCCGAAGATCCCAAGTTCGCATCGAGTGTCCGTGGCGGGGGCTTCCGCGCACCGACCGCGCGGCGGCGCCTGCAGGGCGCGGCGTTATTCATCATCGGTCTGGGGATGTTGGTTTCCGGCGTGGCGTTCAAAGAGACCATGATCGGAAGTTTCCCGATACTCAGCGTTTTGGGTTTTGTCGTGATGTTCGGTGGTGTGGTGTATGCCATCACCGGTCCTCGGTTGTCCGGCAGGATGGATCGTGGCGGATCGGCTGCTGGGGCTTCGCGCCAGCGTCGTACGAAGGGGGCCGGGGGCTCATTCACCAGCCGTATGGAAGATCGGTTCCGGCGCCGCTTCGACGAGTAAGCCGAACGCAACCAGCGGCAGCGGGGCAGCCATCGGCGGTCCCGCTTTTTGTTTGGGCGTCATCGTTTGGGAATCGCAGTCTCGGGAAGCCCCAGCCGGGTCGTCACCGGCTGTCGGCGATATTGAGTCCGGTTTGAGCTCCAGTTGTGCCCCACTTGGCCCCACTTGCCACCCATTTGCCCGGCGACATGCGGTTTTCTGAGGTCGTAGCCGGGCTAGCCGCGCGCTTCAGTGGTACAGAGACGGCAAAACGCCGCTTTGATACCCCAGTTATGGGGCAAAGTGGGGGATTGTGGGGTATGGTGGCTGATGTGTTTGGGTGAGATGGATTTGGCAGGGAGGTGCCCCATGTTTCTCGGCACCTACACGCCCAAACTCGACGACAAGGGGCGGCTGACGCTGCCGGCCAAGTTTCGCGACGCGTTGGCAGGGGGGTTGATGGTCACCAAGAGCCAAGATCACAGCCTGGCCGTTTACCCGCGGGCGGAGTTCGAGCAGCTGGCGCGCCGGGCCAGCAAGGCGCCACGAAGCAACCCCGAGGCGAGAGCGTTCCTACGTAATCTCGCCGCCGGTACCGACGAACAGCATCCCGACAGTCAAGGCCGGATCACCTTGTCGGCCGACCACCGCCGCTACGCAAGCCTTTCCAAGGACTGTGTGGTGATCGGCGCGGTCGACTATCTCGAGATCTGGGATGCGCAAGCCTGGCAGAACTACCAACAAATCCATGAAGAGAACTTCTCCGCGGCCAGCGATGAAGCACTCGGTGACATCTTCTGAGGTGCAAACCCGTGCACCGTGGTCTCTGCCCGAAGCGACCCTGGCGTACTTCCCCAACGCCAGGTTCGTGTCTTCGGACAGGGACCTCGGTGCAGGGGCGGCGCCTGGAATAGCCGCGTCCCGAAGTACGGCTTGCCAGACCTGGGGAGGTATCACGGTGGCTGATCCAGGTTCGGGGCCAACCGGTTTCGGTCATGTGCCGGTATTGGCGCAACGTTGCTTCGAACTGCTTACCCCCGCACTGACCCGCTACTATCCAGACGGCTCGCAGGCGGTCCTTCTCGACGCGACCATCGGCGCGGGCGGGCATGCGGAGCGGTTTTTGGAGGGATTGCCGGGTCTGCGACTGATCGGGCTCGACCGTGACCCAACCGCTCTGGACGTCGCGCGGTCTCGGCTGGTGCGATTCGCTGACCGACTTACCCTGGTGCACACCCGCTATGACTGTCTGGGCGCAGCGCTGGCTGAATCCGGTTATGCCGCAGTGGGATCAGTCGACGGAATCCTGTTCGATCTCGGCGTCTCATCCATGCAGCTCGACCGCGCCGAGCGGGGCTTCGCCTACGCCACGGACGCGCCGTTGGACATGCGGATGGACCCGACGACGCCGTTGACCGCAGCTGACATTGTCAATACTTACGACGAGGCGGCACTAGCCGACATCCTGCGTCGCTACGGAGAGGAGCGGTTTGCTCGGCGCATCGCTGCCGGTATCGTCCGCCGACGCGCAAAAACCCCGTTCACCTCGACCGCCGAACTGGTTGCCCTGCTGTACCAGGCGATTCCAGCTCCGGCCCGGCGTGTCGGCGGGCATCCAGCCAAGCGAACATTCCAGGCGTTGCGCATCGCGGTCAACGATGAGCTGGAATCGCTGCGCAAGGCCGTTCCTGCCGCGCTGGATGCCCTCGCTATCGGTGGGCGCATCGCGGTGCTGGCCTACCAGTCGCTAGAGGACAGGATCGTCAAACGGGTGTTCGCCGAGGCAGTCGCGTCGGCCACCCCTGCGGGACTTCCGGTCGAACTTCCCGGCCATGAGCCGCGATTCCGTTCGTTAACGCACGGCGCCGAACGAGCGAGTGTGGCTGAGATCGAACGCAATCCCCGCAGTACTCCAGTGCGGTTGCGGGCCCTGCAACGAGTCGAGCACCGGGCGCAATCGCAGCAATGGGCAACCGAGAAGGGTGATTCATGAGGGCCAAGCGTGAGGCACCGAAAAGCCGCAGCAGCGATCGTCGCAGGAGAGCCGACAGTCCTGCCGCGGCGACGAGGCGAACGACTACGAACTCGGCGCCGTCGCGCCGCATCCGGAGCCGTGCCGGCAAGACCTCGGCACCCGGCCGGCAGGCCCGGGTGTCGCGCCCTGGACCGCAAACCAGCCCGATGCTCAGCCCGTTCGACCGGCCGGCCCCCGCAAAGAACACCAGCCAGGCCAAGGCGCGGGCCAAGGCCCGAAAAGCCAAGGCGCCCAAGCTGGTCCGTCCTACGCCGATGGAGCGTCTCGCCGCCCGGCTCACGTCGATCGACCTGCGGCCGCGCACGTTGGCAAACAAGGTTCCGTTTGTGGTGCTGGTTATCGGTTCGCTCGGCGTCGGACTGGGCCTCACACTGTGGTTGTCCACCGATGCCGCCGAGAGGTCCTACCAGCTGAGCAACGCCCGGGAGCGGACCCGGATGCTGCAGCAGCACAAGGAAGCGCTGGAACGCGACGTACGCGAGGCTGCGTCGGCGCCGGCGCTGGCCGAGGCGGCTCGTCGCCAGGGCATGATCCCGACGAGGGATACCGCCCACCTGGTTCAGGATCCGGACGGCAATTGGGTGGTGGTCGGTACACCCAAGCCGGCTGACGGAGTTCCACCGCCGCCGCTGAACACGAAGTTGCCCGAAGATCCGCCGCCGCCCCCGAAACCCGCGGCGGTGCCCCTCGAGGTGCCGGTCCGGGTGACACCAGGCCCCGATGATCCCGCTCCGCCCGCCCGGTCTGGCCCGGAGGTGCTGGTGCGTACCCCAGACGGCACAGCGACGCTGGGCGGCGCAACCCACCTGCCCACCCAGGCCGGCCCGCAGCTGCCCGGTCCGGTGCCGATACCTGGGGCGCCGGGTCCGATGCCGGCTCCTCCGCTCGGCGCAGTGCCATCCCCGGCACCAGCGGAAAATCCGGTGCCGCTCCAGGTGGGTGCGGCGCCCCCGGCCGGGCTCCCTGGACCAGCACCGGTGGCTGCGACGCCCGGGCTGTCGGGTGGGTCGCAACCCATGGTGGCACCACCCGCTCCAGTGCCGGCCAACGGCGAACAGTTCGGTCCCGTCACGGCGCCGGTGCCAACGGCGCCGGGGGCTCCCAGGTGAGCCGCGCCGCCCCCAGGCGGGCCAGTCAGTCGCAGTCGACGCGACCGGCGCGCGGTTTGCGCCGGCCACCGGGAGCCCAGGAGGTTGGGCAACGCAAACGGCCCGGCAAAACGCAGAAAGCCCGGCAAGCCCAGGAAGCCACGAAATCCCGCCCTGCGACACGGTCAGACGTCGCACCCGCGGGTCGCTCGACTCGTGCGCGGCGCACCCGGCAGGTGGTGGACGTCGGGACGCGCGGTGCGTCGTTCGTCTTTCGGCATCGGACCGGAAACGCGGTCATCTTGGTGTTGATGTTGGTCGCGGCAACACAATTGTTCTTTCTGCAGGTATCACATGCCGCGGGCCTGCGTGCGCAGGCGGCCGGCCAACTCAAGGTCACCGACGTCCAGCCAGCGGCTCGCGGCAGCATCGTCGACCGCAACAATGACCGGCTCGCGTTCACCATCGAGGCGCGTGCCCTGACGTTCCAGCCGAAGCGGATTCGGCGGCAATTGGAAGAGGCCAGGAAGAAGACGTCGGCTGCACCCGACCCGCAGCAGCGCCTGCGCGATATCGCCCAGGAGGTCGCCGGCAAGCTGAACAACAAGCCAGATGCCGCGGCCGTGCTGAAGAAGCTGCAAAGCGACGAGACCTTCGTCTACTTGGCGCGTGCGGTCGACCCGGCTGTCGCCAGCGCGATCTGCGCGAAGTATCCCGAGGTCGGTGCGGAAAGACAGGATCTGCGTCAGTACCCGGGTGGGTCGCTGGCGGCAAACGTCGTCGGTGGCATCGACTGGGATGGTCATGGGCTGCTGGGTCTGGAGGACTCCCTGGATGCGGTGCTGGCCGGAACCGACGGATCGGTCACCTACGACCGTGGGTCAGACGGCGTCGTCATCCCCGGCAGCTACCGGAATCGGCACAAGGCGGTCCACGGTTCCACCGTCGTGCTCACCCTCGACAACGACATCCAGTTCTACGTGCAGCAGCAGGTGCAGCAGGCCAAGAACCTATCGGGGGCTCACAACGTCTCGGCCGTCGTCCTGGACGCCAAGACCGGCGAGGTGCTCGCGATGGCCAACGACAACACCTTCGACCCGTCGCAAGACATCGGGCGCCAGGGCGACAAGCAGTTGGGCAACCCGGCGGTGTCGTCGCCCTTCGAGCCGGGCTCGGTGAACAAGATCGTCGCCGCGTCCGCGGTCATCGAGCACGGGTTGAGCAGCCCCGACGAGGTGCTACAGGTGCCTGGCTCGATCCAGATGGGCGGTGTTACCGTGCATGACGCTTGGGAGCACGGCGTGATGCCCTATACCACCACGGGGGTGTTCGGAAAGTCCTCCAACGTCGGCACGCTGATGCTTTCCCAACGTGTCGGACCGGAACGCTATTACGATATGCTCCGCAAGTTCGGGTTGGGACAGCGCACCGGCGTGGGCCTGCCCGGTGAGAGCGCCGGACTGGTGCCGCCAATCGACCAGTGGTCGGGCAGTACGTTCGCTAATCTTCCTATTGGCCAAGGTCTTTCGATGACTTTGCTGCAGATGACCGGCATGTACCAGGCCATCGCCAACGATGGAGTGCGGGTACCCCCACGCATTATCAAGGCCACCGTCGCACCCGACGGCAGCCGGACCGAAGAACCGCGCCCCGACGGCATTCGCGTGGTGTCGGCGCAGACCGCCCAGACCGTGCGCCAGATGCTGCGTGCCGTGGTGCAACGCGATCCGATGGGCTACCAGCAGGGTACCGGGCCGACGGCCGGGGTGCCCGGCTATCAGATGGCCGGCAAGACCGGTACCGCGCAGCAGATCAACCCTGGCTGCGGCTGCTACTTCGACGACGTGTATTGGATCACCTTCGCCGGAATCGCCACTGCCGACAATCCCCGCTACGTGATCGGCATCATGTTGGACAACCCGGCGCGCAACTCCGACGGCGCGCCTGGGCACTCGGCCGCCCCGCTGTTCCACAACATCGCGGGCTGGCTGATGCAGCGCGAAAACGTCCCGCTGTCACCCGATCCCGGGCCTCCTTTGGTCTTGCAGGCCACCTAGGGCGGCGGCGCCGGTAACGGCGCGCGCCGGTTCGTTTCGGCTCCAACAACTTTTGCGCAACATGTGCGCGCTGACGATCGGGTTGGCGGAAGCTCTTTTAAGGAAAGTGCGACATCCTGTTTCCAGATTGTTATAGGATCGAAAGCCCTGCCGACGGTGTCGCAGGTCTGGGATTCGTGAAGTTGTGCTGAGCTGGTCGGAGGTGCGGGATGTCGTTTGTGATTGCGGCGCCGGAGGTGATGGCAGCGGCCGCCACGGATTTGGCGAACATCGGGTCGTCGATCAGCGCCGCCAGTGCGGCGGCGGCAGGCCCCACGATGGGAATCCTGGCGGCCGGCGCCGACGAGGTGTCGGTGGCGATCTCGGCGTTGTTCGGGTCGCACGCCCAGGGCTATCAGACGTTGAGCGCTCAGCTGGCGGCGTATCACAACCAGTTCGTGCGGGCCCTGAACGCCGGCGCGGGCTCGTATGCCAGCGCCGAGGCCGCCAACGTGCAGCAGACCCTGCTCAACGCGATCAACGCGCCCACCCAAACGTTGCTGGGGCGCCCGTTGATCGGCAACGGCGCCGACGGGGGTCCCGGGCAAAACGGTGGGCCCGGCGGCTTGTTGTACGGCAACGGTGGTAACGGCGGGGCCGGTGACACCGCCAATCCCAACGGCGGCAACGGCGGATCGGCGGGGCTGATCGGCAACGGCGGGGCCGGAGGCGCGGGTGCGGCCACCGGAGCGGGAGGTGCGGGCGGCAATGGCGGATGGCTGTACGGCAACGGGGGGCCCGGGGGTGCGGCCGGGCTCGGCACCGCCGGGGGCGTCAGCCCCGCCGGCGGGGCCGGCGGGGCCGCCGGGCTGTGGGGCCATGGCGGGGCCGGCGGGGCCGCCGGCAGCGCATCCGGGGCACCGGGGGCCGGCGGTGCCGGTGGTGACGGAGGGCGCGGCGGGCTGCTGTACGGCGACGGCGGGGCCGGCGGGGCCGGTGGGAACGGAAGCAACGGGGTGACCGGGGTGCACGGCGGAAACGGCGGTGCCGGCGGCGCCGCCGGGCTGATCGGCAACGGTGGCGCCGGCGGTGACGGCGGCAACGGCGGGCTCAGCAACACCGGCGCCAGCGGTGGGGCGGGTGGTGCCGGCGGGGCCGCCCTGATCGGTAATGGCGGCGACGGGGGGCACGGCGGCAACGGTGGCCACGGCAACAGTGGTGGGGCCGGCGGCGCCGGTGGGGCCGGTGGGCACGTCGGGCTGATCGGCAACGGCGGCAACGGCGGTGCCGGCGGCAACGGGGGCAACGACAACAGCTCCACCCTTGCCGATGCGGGGTCCGGCGGCGCCGGCGCGGCCGGCGGCAACGGCGGGCTGTTCTACGGCAACGGCGGCGTCGGCGGGCGCGGCGGCAACGGCGGCTTCTCGTCGGCCGGCACCAGCGGCGGGGATGGCGGCATCGGCGGTGCCGGCGGGATCGGCGGGCTGATCGGCAGCGGCGGCGGCGGCGGGGACGGCGGCAACGGCGGACAGGCTCCCACGCCGGGTAACGCCGGTGACGGCGGCGCCGGCGGCAACGCCAGGCTGATCGGTGACGGCGGGCGCGGCGGCAACGGCGGGGAAGGCGGCGACGGTCCCCCAGGCGTTAAAGGCGACGGTGGTAACGGGGGCAACGGCGGCAACGCCGTGGTGATCGGCAACGGCGGCAACGGCGGGGCCGGCGGCTTCGGCATACCCGTCGGGGGCGGTGGTACCGGCGGCAGCCGTGGTGTGCTGTTCGGCACCCCTGGAGCAAACGGCGCCGACGGCTGACTCGGGCCCCGAGCGAGCGGTCACGCAATCCGGCATTGACAGCACGCCCCAGGCGGACCATCGTTAAACACGAACGTTCGTGCTTAATGAAAGCCGCCGCCGATGCTCGTCTCGCTCATGCAGTTCGTCACCGACCTGACCCCACCCCCGCAGTTGGTCGCGGTGTGGGCCGAGGAGCGCGGCTTCGCGGGCCTGTATGTGCCGGAGAAGACGCACGTGCCGATCAGCAGGAGCACGCCGTGGCCCGGTGGAGAGCTGCCGGACTGGTATCGCCGCTGCTATGACCCGGTGGTGGCGCTGGCCGCCGCCGCGGCGGTCACGACGCGGCTGCGCGTGGGCACCGGGGCCTGCCTGGTGGCGGTGCACGATCCGATCCTGCTGGCCAAACAGATCGCCTCGCTGTGCGCCATGTCCGGCGAGCGGTTCGTGCTGGGGGTGGGTTTCGGGTGGAACGTGGAGGAGCTCGCCGACCACGGCGTGCCGTTCGCCGACCGGATCGCGGTGACGGTGGACAAGCTCGCCGCCATGCGGGCGCTATGGGCCGCAGAGCCGGTCCACTACGAGGGCACGCACGCGTCGGTGCCGCCGTCGTGGGCGTGGCCGAAACCGGCCGTGGCGCCGCCGGTGCTGTTCGGGTGCCGGCCCAGTGCGCGGGCGTTCGAGGTGATCGCCCGCCACGGCGACGGTTGGCAGCCGATCGAGGGGTACGGCGAGCTCCTGGGCGCGTTGCCGATGCTGCACGCCGCCTTCGAGCGTGCCGGGCGAGATCCGGCGACCGCCCAGGTCTGTGTGTACTCGTCGGCCGGCGACCCGGCGACCCTGCACGAGTACCGCCGGGCCGGTGTCGCGGAGGTGGCGCTCGCGCTGCCCTCGGCGGGCCGCGACCAGGTGCTGGCCGCCCTGGACCGGTCGGCCCCGCTGGTGGATGCGTTCGCCGGAGACGACCGGGAGGTCAAAAGCCATGCCTAGCGCCGACGTCGGCCGCCAAACCCGGGCGCAGATCCTGCGCGCCGCGATGGACACCGCCTCGGTGAAGGGGCTGTCGGGGCTGTCCATCGGCGAGCTTGCCGGACGGCTGGGAATGAGCAAGTCGGGCCTGTTCCGGCATTTCGGCGCCAAGGAGCAGCTGCAGCTGGCGACCGTCGAGGCCGCCGTGAGCGTGTTCGAAGCCGAGGTCGTGGCTCCCGCGATGGCAGCGGTGCCCGGGGTGGACCGGGTGCGCGCCCTCATGCATGCGTGGGTCAGATACCTGGAACGCGACGTGTTCCCCGGCGGCTGCTTTTTCGCGGCCGCGGCCGCCGACGTGGACTCACAGCCTGGCCCGGTGCGCGACCGCATCGCCGAGACCGGGCGGGCCGGAATCGCCGCCATCACGACCGACGTCGAAACGGCGCAACGCCTGGGCCAGATCCGGGCGGATATCGAAGCGCGCCAACTCGCGTTCGAGCTGCACGCCTACGCGATGGAGGCCAACTGGGCGCTGCTGCTGCTCGACGACGACGGCGCCGGAGACCGGGCGCGAACGGCGATCGACGCGGCCCTGGCCAGAGTCGGCACCACCCAGGAGGGAGTCGAATCATGAAACTTGTCAACCATATTGAGCCCGTCGCTGCCCGCCGAGCCGGCGGCGCGGTCGCCGAGGTCTATGCCGAGGCCCGCCGCGAGTTCGGCCGGCTGCCCGAGCCGCTCGCCATGCTGTCCCCGGACGAGGGACTGCTCACCGCCGGCTGGGCGACGTTGCGCGAGACACTGCTGGTGGGCCAGGTGCCGCGTGGCCGCAAGGAAGCCGTCGCCGCCGCCGTCGCGGCCAGCCTGCGCTGCCCCTGGTGCGTCGACGCACACACCACCATGCTGTACGCGGCAGGCCAAACCGACACCGCCGCGGCGATCTTGGCCGGCACAGCACCCGCCGCCGGTGACCCGAACGCGCCGTATGTGGCGTGGGCGGCAGGAACCGGGACACCGGCGGGACCGCCGGCACCGTTCGGCCCGGATGTCGCCGCCGAATACCTGGGCACCGCGGTGCAATTCCACTTCATCGCACGCCTGGTCCTGGTGCTGCTGGACGAAACCTTCCTGCCGGGGGGCCCGCGCGCCCAACAGCTCATGCGCCGCGCCGGTGGACTGGTGTTCGCCCGCAAGGTGCGCGCGGAGCATCGGCCGGGCCGCTCCACCCGCCGGCTCGAGCCGCGAACGCTGCCCGACGATCTGGCATGGGCAACACCGTCCGAGCCCATAGCAACCGCGTTCGCCGCGCTCAGCCACCACCTGGACACCGCGCCGCACCTGCCGCCACCGACTCGTCAGGTGGTCAGGCGGGTCGTGGGGTCGTGGCACGGCGAGCCAATGCCGATGAGCAGTCGCTGGACGAACGAGCACACCGCCGAGCTGCCCGCCGACCTGCACGCGCCCACCCGTCTTGCCCTGCTGACCGGCCTGGCCCCGCATCAGGTGACCGACGACGACGTCGCCGCGGCCCGACCCCTGCTCGACACCGATGCGGCGCTGGTTGGCGCCCTGGCCTGGGCCGCCTTCACCGCCGCGCGGCGCATCGGCACCTGGATCGGTGCCGGCGCCGAGGGCCAGGTGTCGCGGCAAAACCCGACTGGGTGAGTGTGCGCGCCCTGTCGGTAGGGTGTCATCGCTGGCCCGAGGGATCTCGCGGCGGCGAACGGAGGTGGCGACACAGGTGGAGGCGGCGCCCACTGGCTTGCGCCCCAACGCCGTCGTGGGCGTTCGGTTGGCCGCACTGGCCGATCAGGTCGGCGCGGCCCTGGCCGAGGGTACAGCTCAGCGTGCCGTCACCGAGGACCGGACGGTCACCGGGGTCACGCTGCGCGCCCAGGACGTGTCACCCGGTGACCTGTTCGCCGCCCTGACCGGCTCGACCACCCACGGGGCCCGCCACGTCGGCGACGCGATCGCACGCGGCGCCGTCGCGGTGCTCACCGACCCCGCCGGGGTCGCCGAGATCGCCGGACGAGCGGCCGTGCCCGTGTTGGTGCACCCCGCACCCCGCGGCGTGCTCGGCGGCTTGGCCGCCACCGTGTACGGGCATCCGTCCGAGCGGTTGACGGTTATCGGGATCACCGGAACGTCCGGCAAGACCACCACCACCTATCTGGTCGAGGCCGGGTTGCGGGCTGCCGGACGCGTCGCCGGGCTGATCGGCACCATCGGCATCCGCGTCGGCGGCGCCGACCTTCCCAGCGCGCTGACCACCCCGGAGGCCCCCACGCTGCAGGCGATGCTGGCGGCGATGGTCGAACGCGGGGTGGACACCGTGGTCATGGAGGTGTCCAGCCACGCGCTGGCGCTGGGCCGGGTGGACGGCACTCGGTTCGCCGTCGGCGCCTTCACCAATCTCTCCCGTGACCACCTGGATTTCCACCCCAGCATGGCCGACTACTTCGAGGCCAAGGCGTCATTGTTCGATCCGGACTCGGCACTGCGCGCCCGCACCGCCGTGGTGTGCATCGACGACGACGCCGGGCGCGCGATGGCGGCGCGGGCCGCCGACGCGATCACCGTCAGCGCCGCCGACCGGCCCGCACACTGGCGCGCCACGGATGTGGCGCCCACGGACGCGGGCGGGCAACAATTCACCGCCATCGACCCCGCCGGCGTAGGGCATCACATCGGAATCCGGCTACCGGGCCGCTACAACGTCGCCAATTGCCTGGTCGCCCTGGCGATTCTGGACACCGTCGGGGTCTCCCCGGAACAGGCGGTGCCGGGCCTGCGTGAGATCCGGGTCCCGGGGCGGCTCGAGCAGATCGACCGCGGCCAGGGCTTTCTCGCGCTGGTCGACTACGCGCACAAACCGGAAGCGCTGCGGTCGGTGCTGACCACCTTGGCGCACCCGGACCGCCGGCTGGCGGTGGTGTTCGGCGCCGGCGGCGATCGTGACCCGGGCAAGCGGGCCCCGATGGGCCGGATAGCCGCGCAGCTGGCCGACTTGGTGGTCGTCACCGACGACAACCCGCGTGACGAAGATCCCACGGCGATCCGCCGCGAAATCCTGGCTGGGGCGCACGAAGTCGGCGGTGATGCCCAGGTCGTCGAGATCGCCGACCGGCGGGACGCGATCCGGCACGCGGTCGCCTGGGCGCGCCCCGGTGACGTGGTGCTCATCGCCGGCAAAGGCCACGAGACCGGGCAACGCGGCGGCGGGCGGGTCCGCCCGTTCGACGACCGGGTGGAGCTGGCTGCCGCGCTAGAGGCCCTCGAGCGGCGCGCATGATCGAGCTGACCGTCGCGCAGATCGCCGAGATCGTCGGGGGCGCAGTGGCCGATATCTCCCCGCAAGACGCCGCGCACCGCCGCGTCACCGGGACCGTCGAGTTCGACTCGCGCGCCATCGGCCCGGGCGGGCTGTTCCTCGCCCTGCCGGGGGCGCGCGCCGACGGCCACGACCATGCCGCGTCGGCGGTAGCCGCGGGCGCCGCCGTCGTGCTGGCCGCCCGCCCGGTGGGGGTGCCGGCCATCGTGGTTCCGCCAGTGGCCGCGCCGAACGTATTGGCCGGCGTCCTCGAGCACGACAACGACGGGTCGGGGGCGGCGGTGCTGGCCGCGCTGGCCAAGCTGGCCACCGCGGTGGCCGCGCAGTTGGTGGCCGGCGGGCTCACCATCATCGGGATCACCGGCTCGTCGGGCAAGACGTCGACCAAGGACCTGATGGCCGCCGTGCTGGCCCCGCTGGGGGAGGTGGTGGCCCCGCCCGGATCGTTCAACAACGAGCTGGGTCACCCGTGGACGGTGCTGCGCGCGACGCGGCGCACCGACTACCTGATTTTGGAGATGGCGGCACGCCATCACGGCAACATCGCCGCGCTCGCCGAGATCGCGCCCCCGTCGATCGGAGTCGTGCTCAACGTCGGCACCGCACATTTGGGTGAGTTCGGCTCCCGCGAGGTCATCGCACAGACCAAAGCCGAACTGCCGCAGGCTGTTCCGCATTCCGGAGCGGTCGTCCTCAACGTTGATGACCCCGCGGTGGCGGCGATGGCCAAGCTGACCGCGGCCCGGGTGGTGCGGGTCAGCCGGGACAACACCGGTGACGTTTGGGCGGGGCCGGTGTCGCTGGACGAAGTGGCCAGGCCGCGCTTTACGCTGCATGCCCACGATGCCCAAGCCGAGGTCCGACTCGGGGTCTGCGGCGACCACCAGGTCACTAACGCGCTGTGCGCCGCGGCGGTCGCGCTGGAGTGTGGGGCCAGCGTTGAACAGGTCGCGGCCGCGCTGACCGCGGCGCCGCCGGTGTCGCGGCATCGGATGCAGGTGACCACCCGCGGCGACGGGGTGACGGTGATCGACGACGCCTACAACGCCAACCCCGACTCCATGCGGGCCGGGCTGCAGGCGCTGGCCTGGATCGCGCACCAACCCGAGGCCACCCGCCGCAGCTGGGCGGTGCTGGGTGAGATGGCCGAGCTGGGTGAGGACGCGATAGCCGAGCACGATCGCATCGGCCGGCTCGCGGTGCGCTTAGATGTGTCTCGACTCGTTGTCGTGGGAACCGGGAGGTCGATCAGCGCCATGCACCACGGAGCGGTCCTGGAGGGGGCGTGGGGCTCGGGGGAAGCCACTGCTGATCACGGTGCGGATCGCACGGCCGTCAATGTGGCCGACGGTGACGCCGCCCTGGCACTACTGCGCGCCGAGCTGCGACCCGGGGATGTGGTTTTGGTCAAGGCCTCGAACGCGGCCGGGCTGGGTGCGGTGGCCGATGCATTGGTCGCAGACGACACATGCGGGAGTGTGCGCCCATGAGGCAGATCCTTATCGCCGTTGCCGTAGCGGTGACGGTGTCCATCCTGCTGACCCCGGTGCTGATCCGGTTGTTCACTAAGCAGGGCTTCGGCCACCAGATCCGTGAGGATGGCCCGCCCAGCCACCACACCAAGCGCGGTACGCCGTCGATGGGCGGGGTGGCGATTCTGGCCGGCATCTGGGCGGGCTACCTGGGCGCCCACCTAGCGGGCCTGGCGTTTGACGGTGAAGGCATCGGCGCATCGGGTCTGTTGGTGCTGGGCCTAGCCACCGCTTTGGGCGGCGTCGGGTTCATCGACGATCTGATCAAGATCCGCAGGTCGCGCAATCTCGGGTTGAACAAGACGGCCAAGACCGTCGGGCAGATCACCTCCGCCGTGCTGTTTGGCGTGCTGGTGCTGCAGTTCCGGAATGCTGCCGGCCTGACACCGGGCAGCGCGGATCTGTCCTACGTGCGTGAGATCGCCAC
Organism: Mycobacterium canetti CIPT 140010059; assembly: GCF_000253375.1. NCBI lineage: Bacteria > Bacillati > Actinomycetota > Actinomycetes > Mycobacteriales > Mycobacteriaceae > Mycobacterium > Mycobacterium canetti. The sequence continues at coordinate 2,471,045 of NC_015848.1, read as the reverse complement.
CGTCACATTGGCGCCGGTGCTGTTCGTGTTGTTCTGCGTGGTCATCGTCAGTGCCTGGTCGAACGCGGTCAACTTCACCGATGGCCTGGACGGGCTGGCCGCCGGCGCCATGGCGATGGTCACCGCCGCCTACGTGCTGATCACCTTCTGGCAGTACCGCAACGCGTGCGTGACGGCGCCGGGCCTGGGCTGCTACAACGTGCGCGACCCGCTGGACCTGGCGCTCATCGCGGCCGCAACCGCTGGCGCCTGCATCGGTTTTTTGTGGTGGAACGCCGCGCCCGCCAAGATCTTCATGGGTGACACTGGGTCGCTGGCGTTGGGCGGCGTCATCGCGGGGTTGTCGGTGACCAGCCGCACCGAGATCCTTGCGGTGGTGCTGGGTGCGCTGTTCGTCGCCGAGATCACCTCGGTGGTGTTGCAAATCCTGACCTTCCGGACCACCGGGCGCCGGATGTTTCGGATGGCGCCCTTCCACCACCATTTCGAGTTGGTCGGTTGGGCTGAAACCACGGTCATCATCCGGTTCTGGCTGCTCACCGCGATCACCTGCGGTCTGGGCGTGGCCTTGTTCTACGGTGAGTGGCTTGCCGCGGTCGGTGCCTGACGTGCTTGACCCTCTGGGGCCGGGTGCGCCCGTGTTGGTAGCCGGTGGCCGGGTGACCGGTCAGGCGGTGGCCGCGGTGCTGACTCGGTTTGGTGCGACGCCGACGGTGTGCGACGACGATCCGGTCATGCTGCGACCGCACGCCGAACGTGGGCTGCCGACCGTAAGTTCCTCGGACGCGGTGCAGCAGATAACCGGGTATGCGCTGGTGGTCGCCAGTCCCGGCTTCTCGCCCGCAACCCCGCTACTGGCCGCGGCCGCGGCGGCGGGGGTGCCGATCTGGGGTGACGTGGAGTTAGCCTGGCGGCTAGACGCAGCGGGCTGCTACGGACCGCCGCGCCGCTGGCTGGTGGTGACCGGCACCAACGGCAAGACCACCACGACGTCGATGCTGCACGCCATGCTGATCGCCGGTGGCCGCCGCGCCGTGCTGTGCGGCAATATCGGCAGTGCGGTGCTGGATGTGCTGGACGAGCCGGCCGAGCTGCTGGCCGTGGAGTTGTCCAGTTTCCAGCTGCACTGGGCGCCGTCGCTGCGGCCCGAGGCCGGCGCGGTGCTCAACATTGCCGAAGACCACCTGGACTGGCATGCCACGATGGCCGAATACACCGCGGCCAAGGCCCGGGTGCTGACCGGCGGGGTAGCGGTGGCCGGGCTGGATGACAGCCGAGCGGCCGCACTGCTGGACGGCTCACCGGCGCAGGTGCGGGTCGGCTTCCGGCTCGGCGAGCCGGCCGCGGGGGAACTGGGCGTGCGCGACGCCCACCTGGTCGATCGCGCCTTCTCCGACGACTTGACGCTGCTGCCGGTCGCGTCGATACCGGTGCCAGGTCCGGTCGGCGTGCTTGACGCCCTGGCCGCGGCGGCGCTGGCCCGCTCGGTCGGGGTGCCCGCCGGTGCGATCGCCGACGCGGTCACGTCGTTTCGAGTGGGCCGACACCGCGCCGAGGTGGTGGCCGTTGCCGACGGCATCACCTACGTGGACGACTCCAAGGCCACCAACCCGCACGCCGCGCGGGCTTCGGTGCTTGCATACCCGAGGGTTGTATGGATCGCCGGTGGCCTGCTCAAGGGCGCGTCGCTTCACGCCGAGGTTGCGGCGATGGCGTCGCGGCTGGTCGGTGCGGTGCTGATCGGCCGGGATCGCGCAGCGGTTGCCGAGGCGTTATCACGACACGCGCCCGATGTCCCAGTCGTTCAGGTTGTGGCAGGCGAGGATACTGGTATGCCTGCGACTGTTGAGGTTCCTGTTGCTTGTGTTCTAGATGTGGCAAAAGATGACAAAGCCGGTGAGACCGTTGGCGCTGCCGTGATGACCGCTGCGGTGGCCGCGGCCCGGCGGATGGCCCAACCCGGTGACACCGTGCTGCTGGCACCGGCCGGCGCCTCATTCGACCAGTTCACCGGTTATGCCGACCGGGGCGAGGCATTCGCGACCGCGGTCCGCGCGGTGATCCGGTAGGCGGGGGCAGCGTGCTAACCCGGTTGCTGCGTCGGGGCACCAGCGACACCGACGGCTCCCAGACTCGAGGGGCCGAGCCGGTCGAGGGGCAGCGGACGGGCCCGGAAAAAGCCTCTAACCCGGGTTCGGCGAGGCCCCGCACCCGTTTCGGTGCCTGGCTGGGCCGTCCGATGACCTCGTTTCACCTCATCATCGCCGTTGCCGCATTGCTGACCACCCTTGGACTGATCATGGTGCTGTCGGCATCGGCGGTGCGGTCCTACGACGACGACGGATCGGCGTGGGTGATCTTCGGCAAGCAGGTCTTGTGGACGCTTGTCGGTCTTATCGGCGGCTATGTCTGTCTGCGGATGTCGGTGCGGTTCATGCGGCGCATCGCCTTCTCCGGTTTCGCGATCACCATCGTGATGCTGGTGCTGGTGCTGGTGCCGGGGATCGGCAAGGAGGCCAACGGCTCGCGCGGCTGGTTCGTGGTCGCGGGCTTCTCGATGCAGCCCTCTGAGCTGGCTAAGATGGCGTTCGCCATCTGGGGAGCGCATCTGCTGGCCGCCCGGCGCATGGAACGGGCTTCACTGCGCGAGATGCTGATTCCACTGGTGCCGGCCGCCGTCGTTGCGCTGGCGCTGATCGTGGCCCAGCCCGACCTCGGACAGACCGTGTCGATGGGCATCATCTTGTTGGGCCTGCTGTGGTATGCGGGGCTGCCGCTGCGCGTCTTCCTCAGCTCACTGGCGGCGGTCGTCGTCTCGGCCGCCATCCTGGCGGTGTCCGCGGGCTACCGATCCGACCGGGTGCGGTCGTGGCTCAACCCCGAAAACGATCCGCAAGACTCCGGCTACCAGGCCCGACAGGCAAAGTTCGCGCTGGCTCAAGGTGGCATTTTCGGCGACGGTCTGGGCCAAGGCGTGGCCAAGTGGAACTACTTGCCCAACGCCCACAACGACTTCATTTTCGCCATCATCGGCGAAGAGCTGGGTCTCGTCGGCGCGCTCGGACTGCTGGGGCTATTCGGATTGTTCGCCTACACCGGCATGCGCATCGCTAGCCGGTCCGCCGACCCGTTCCTGCGGCTGCTGACCGCCACCACGACACTGTGGGTGCTGGGACAGGCGTTCATCAACATCGGCTATGTGATCGGGCTGCTGCCCGTCACCGGCCTGCAGCTGCCGCTCATCTCCGCCGGTGGAACCTCCACGGCCGCAACACTTTCGCTGATAGGCATCATCGCCAACGCGGCTCGCCACGAACCGGAGGCGGTGGCCGCGCTGCGGGCTGGGCGCGACGACAAGGTGAACCGGTTGCTGCGGCTGCCGCTGCCCGAGCCGTATCTGCCCCCTCGTCTCGAGGCGTTTCGTGACCGCAAGCGCGCCAACCCGCAACCGGCCCAAACGCAGCCCGCGCGGAAGACCCCCCGCACGGCGCCCGGACAGCCTGCCCGGCAGATGGGCCTGCCCCCGCGACCCGGCTCGCCCCGCACGGCCGATCCGCCGGTTCGTCGATCAGTGCATCATGGAGCTGGCCAGCGGTACGCGGGCCAGCGTCGCACACGGCGCGTTCGGGCATTGGAAGGTCAGCGTTACGGGTGAAGGACACGGTCAGCCAGCCGGCCGGCGGGCGCGGGGCAACGGCGCCCCGGCCCGCCGATGCCGCCTCGCCGTCTTGTGGTTCCTCGCCGTCTGCTGATTCCTTGTCGGTCGTTCTCGCCGGCGGCGGGACCGCCGGGCACGTCGAGCCCGCCATGGCCGTCGCCGACGCCTTGGTCGCGTTGGATCCGCGCGTCCGGATTACCGCGTTGGGCACCCTCCGTGGACTAGAGACCAGGCTGGTGCCCCAGCGCGGCTACCACCTGGAGCTGATCACGGCGGTGCCGATGCCGCGCAAGCCCGGCGGCGACCTGGCCCGGCTGCCGTCGCGGGTGTGGCGCGCCGTCCGGGAGGCCCGGGACGTGCTCGACGATGTCGACGCCGACGTCGTCGTCGGTTTCGGTGGGTACGTCGCGCTACCGGCTTACCTAGCCGCTCGCGGCCTGCCTTTGCCGCCCCGGCGCCGGCGCCGGATCCCGGTGGTGATCCACGAAGCCAACGCCAGGGCGGGACTGGCCAACCGGGTCGGCGCCCATACCGCGGACCGGGTGCTCTCCGCGGTGCCGGATTCCGGGCTGCGGCGCGCCGAGGTGGTTGGGGTCCCGGTCCGTGCGTCGATCGCCGCGCTGGACCGCGCGGTGCTGCGAGCCGAGGCGCGGGCACACTTCGGCTTCCCCGACGACGCGCGGGTGCTGCTGGTGTTCGGGGGTTCGCAGGGCGCGGTCTCGCTCAACCGGGCGGTGTCCGGCGCCGCCGCCGACCTGGCCGCCGCCGGTGTTTGCGTGCTGCATGCCCATGGACCCCAGAACGTGCTGGAGTTGCGCCGTCGGGCTCAAGGTGACCCACCGTACGTGGCGGTGCCCTATTTGGACCGGATGGAGCTGGCCTACGCCGCCGCCGATCTGGTGATCTGCCGGGCCGGGGCGATGACGGTCGCCGAAGTATCCGCCGTCGGTCTGCCGGCCATCTACGTGCCGCTGCCGATCGGCAACGGTGAACAGCGGCTGAATGCGTTGCCGGTAGTCAATGCCGGCGGCGGCATGGTGGTCGCCGACGCCGCCCTGACCCCCGAGTTGGTGGCCCGCCAGGTTGCCGGGCTGCTCACCGACCCCGCGCGGCTGGCCGCGATGACCGCGGCCGCAGCCAGGGTGGGACATCGCGATGCCGCGGGCCAGGTGGCCCGGGCCGCGCTGGCCATCGCCACCGGGGCCGGTGCCAGGACAACGACGTGAGCACCGAGCAGTTGCCGCCCGATCTGCGGCGGGTGCACATGGTCGGCATCGGCGGAGCTGGCATGTCGGGCATCGCCCGAATCCTGCTGGACCGCGGCGGGCTGGTCTCCGGGTCAGACGCCAAGGAGTCGCGCGGTGTGCATGCGCTGCGGGCGCGGGGCGCGTTGATCCGGATCGGACACGACGCGTCGTCGCTGGACCTGTTGCCCGGTGGCGCCACGGCGGTCGTCACTACCCATGCCGCCATCCCCAAAACCAACCCCGAGCTCGTCGAAGCGAGGCGCCGCGGCATTCCCGTGGTGCTGCGGCCGGCCGTGCTGGCCAAGTTGATGGCCGGGCGCACCACATTGATGGTCACCGGCACGCACGGGAAGACAACGACGACGTCCATGCTGATCGTCGCCCTGCAGCACTGCGGGCTTGACCCGTCCTTTGCGGTCGGCGGTGAGCTGGGGGAGGCCGGTACCAACGCCCATCACGGCAGTGGCGACTGTTTCGTCGCCGAAGCCGACGAAAGCGATGGCTCGCTGTTGCAGTACACACCCCACGTCGCGGTGATCACCAACATCGAGTCCGATCACCTGGACTTCTACGGCAGCGTCGAGGCGTATGTTGCGGTGTTCGACTCCTTCGTGGAGCGCATTGTCCCCGGGGGTGCGCTGGTGGTGTGCACTGACGACCCCGGAGGGGCCGCGCTGGCTCAGCGCGCGACTGAGCTGGGAATTCGAGTGCTGCGATACGGGTCGGTGCCGGGTGAGACCATGGCAGCCACGTTGGTCTCGTGGCAGCAACAGGGGGTCGGCGCGGTCGCACATATCCGGTTGGCCTCAGAACTAGCCACAGCACAGGGTCCCCGCGTGATGCGGCTGTCGGTGCCCGGGCGACACATGGCGCTCAACGCGCTGGGAGCGCTGCTGGCCGCGGTGCAGATCGGCGCCCCGGCCGACGAGGTGCTCGACGGGCTGGCCGGCTTCGAAGGAGTGCGGCGACGATTCGAACTGGTTGGGACCTGCGGCGTCGGAAAGGCGTCGGTGCGCGTGTTCGACGACTACGCCCACCACCCGACGGAGATCAGCGCGACACTGGCGGCGGCGCGCATGGTGCTCGAACAGGACGACGGTGGCCGCTGCATGGTTGTGTTTCAACCCCATTTGTATTCGCGGACAAAGGCATTCGCTGCTGAGTTTGGGCGTGCGCTGAATGCCGCTGACGAGGTGTTCGTACTCGACGTCTACGGAGCTCGTGAACAACCGCTGGCCGGTGTCAGCGGAGCCAGCGTCGCTGAGCACGTCACTGTGCCGATGCGCTACGTCCCGGATTTTTCGGCGGTCGCACAGCAAGTGGCCGCCGCCGCTAGTCCGGGCGACGTCATCGTCACGATGGGTGCCGGAGACGTGACCTTGCTGGGCCCGGAAATCCTGACCGCCCTTCGGGTCCGGGCCAACCGAAGCGCCCCCGGCCGTCCGGGGGTGCTGGGATGACGGAACACAACGAGGACCCACAGATCGAGCGCGTGGCCGACGACGCCGCCGACGAGGAGGCGGTTACGGAGCCGTTGGCCACCGAATCGCAGGACGAACCGGCCGAGCACCCAGAATTCGAAGGGCCGCGTCGGCGCGCCCGCCGCGAACGTGCCGAACGTCGCGCCGCGCAGGCTCGAGCTACCGCGATCGAGCAGGCTCGCCGCGCGGCCAAACGGCGAGCCCGCGGGCAGATCGTCAGTGAGCAGAACCCCGCCAAACCGGCCGCCCGAGGTGTTGTTCGAGGGCTGAAGGCGCTGCTCGCGACGGTCGTGCTGGCCGTCGTCGGGATCGGGCTTGGGCTCGCGCTGTACTTCACGCCGGCGATGTCGGCCCGCGAGATCGTGATCATCGGGATCGGGGCGGTGAGCCGCGAGGAGGTTCTCGACGCCGCCAGAGTGCGGCCGGCAACGCCGTTGCTGCAGATCGACACCCAACAGGTTGCTGACCGAGTGGCCACGATCCGGCGGGTGGCCAGTGCGCGGGTGCAGCGGCAGTACCCGTCGGCCTTGCGGATCACCATCGTCGAGCGGGTCCCGGTGGTGGTCAAGGATTTTCCGGACGGCCCGCACCTTTTTGACCGCGACGGCGTCGACTTCGCGACCGATCCGCCACCGCCGGCGTTGCCTTATTTCGATGTGGACAATCCCGGTCCTAGCGATCCGACGACCAAGGCGGCGCTGCAGGTGTTGACCGCGCTGCATCCTGAAGTTGCAAGCCAGGTGGGGCGGATCGCGGCCCCGTCGGTGGCCTCGATCACCCTGACGTTGGCCGATGGCCGCGTGGTGATCTGGGGAACCACCGACCGCTGCGAAGAGAAGGCCGAAAAGCTGGCGGCGCTGTTGACCCAGCCTGGCAGAACGTACGACGTGTCCAGCCCCGACCTGCCGACCGTGAAATAGCCGAAAAAATGCCCGCCGCGTATCGGCGCGCCTGCACGGTTAGCAACCGTCGTAGCCATACGGTTCTGACTACGAGCAACTACTTGACATAACTCTAAGCCTATGGTTGAGGTTGAGAGTTTGCTAGCAGACACACCGAAGAACCGAGCCCCACCAGGGAGGAAGCCGAACGATGACCCCCCCGCACAACTACCTGGCCGTCATCAAGGTCGTGGGTATCGGTGGTGGCGGTGTCAACGCCGTCAACCGAATGATCGAGCAGGGCCTCAAAGGCGTGGAATTCATCGCGATCAACACCGACGCCCAGGCGTTGTTGATGAGCGATGCCGACGTCAAACTCGACGTCGGCCGCGACTCCACCCGCGGGCTGGGCGCCGGCGCCGATCCGGAGGTCGGCCGTAAGGCCGCCGAGGACGCCAAGGACGAGATCGAAGAGCTGCTGCGCGGTGCCGACATGGTGTTTGTCACCGCCGGCGAGGGGGGCGGAACCGGCACCGGGGGGGCACCCGTCGTCGCCAGCATCGCCCGCAAGCTGGGCGCGTTGACCGTCGGTGTGGTCACCCGGCCGTTCTCGTTCGAGGGCAAGCGACGCAGCAATCAGGCCGAAAATGGCATCGCGGCGCTGCGGGAGAGTTGCGACACCCTCATCGTGATTCCCAACGACCGGTTGCTGCAGATGGGAGATGCCGCGGTATCGCTGATGGATGCTTTCCGTAGCGCCGACGAGGTGCTGCTCAACGGCGTGCAGGGCATCACCGACCTGATTACCACCCCGGGTCTAATCAACGTCGACTTCGCCGACGTCAAGGGCATCATGTCCGGTGCCGGCACCGCACTGATGGGCATCGGCTCGGCCCGGGGCGAAGGCCGGTCGCTCAAAGCGGCCGAGATCGCCATCAACTCGCCGTTGCTGGAAGCCTCGATGGAGGGCGCGCAAGGCGTGCTGATGTCGATCGCCGGCGGCAGCGACTTGGGCTTGTTCGAGATCAACGAGGCGGCCTCGTTGGTACAAGACGCCGCTCACCCCGATGCCAACATCATCTTCGGCACCGTCATCGACGATTCGCTCGGTGACGAGGTGCGGGTGACCGTGATCGCGGCCGGCTTCGACGTCAGCGGTCCCGGCCGCAAGCCGGTGATGGGCGAGACCGGCGGCGCCCACCGGATCGAGTCAGCCAAGGCAGGCAAGCTCACCTCGACCTTGTTCGAGCCGGTCGACGCCGTCAGCGTGCCGTTGCACACCAACGGCGCAACCCTGAGCATCGGCGGTGATGACGACGATGTCGACGTGCCGCCCTTCATGCGCCGCTGAGAGCATCGGCTTGCTCGCCAGTACGCGGCACATCGCCCGCGGCGATACTGGGAACGTGAGTGTTCGCATCCGTCGGGTCACCACCACCCGGGCAGGTGGTGTGTCGGCCCCACCGTTCGACACCTTCAACCTCGGCGACCACGTTGGTGACGACCCGGCCGCGGTGGCGGCAAACCGCGCTCGGCTGGCCGCAGCCATCGGACTGCCCGGCAACCGAGTGGTGTGGATGAACCAGGTGCACGGGGATCGGGTCGAGCTGGTCGACCAGCCGCGCAATACGGCACTCGATGACACCGACGGATTGGTGACCGCTACACCCCGATTGGCGCTGGCGGTTGTGACCGCCGACTGCGTGCCGGTGCTGATGGCCGACGCACGGGCCGGTATCGCCGCCGCGGTTCATGCCGGTCGGGCAGGCGCGCAGCGCGGTGTGGTGGTTCGCGCGCTGGAGGTGATGTTGAGCCTGGGTGCCCAGGTCCGCGACATCTCGGCACTGTTGGGTCCCGCGGTCAGTGGTCGCAACTACGAAGTGCCCGCAGCGATGGCCGATGAGGTCGAGGCGGCGTTGCCGGGCAGCCGCACCACCACCGCTGCCGGCACTCCCGGAGTCGACCTGCGCGCCGGAATCGCTTGCCAGCTCCGCGATTTGGGTGTTGAGTCTATCGACGTCGATCCCCGCTGCACGGTGGCCGATCCGACGTTGTTCAGCCACCGCCGCGATGCGCCCACCGGACGGTTCGCGTCGTTGGTGTGGATGGAATGACCGCGATGGCGGCGGATCTTTCGGCGTATCCAGACCGCGAATCGGAATTGACGCATGCGTTGGCGGCAATGCGATCGCGACTTGCGGCGGCCGCGGAGGCGGCGGGTCGCAATGTCGGCGAAATTGAACTTCTACCGATTACCAAATTCTTTCCAGCAACCGATGTTGCGATTTTGTTTCGATTGGGTTGTCGGTCCGTTGGCGAATCGCGCGAACAGGAAGCTTCAGCCAAGATGGCCGAACTTAATCGGTTGTTGGCGGCTGCCGAGTTGGGTCACTCGGGGGGTGTGCACTGGCACATGGTGGGCCGGATTCAACGCAACAAAGCCGGGTCGCTGGCTCGCTGGGCGCACACCGCTCACTCGGTGGACAGCTCGCGGTTGGTGGCCGCGCTGGATCGGGCGGTTGTTGCGGCGCTGGCCGAACACCGTCGTGGCGAGCGGCTGCGGGTTTACGTCCAGGTCAGCCTCGACGGTGACGGATCCCGGGGCGGTGTCGACAGCACGACGCCCGGCGCCGTAGACCGGATTTGCGCGCAGGTGCAGGAGTCAGAGGGCCTCGAACTGGTCGGGTTGATGGGCATTCCGCCGCTGGATTGGGACCCGGACGAGGCCTTTGACCGGCTGCAATCGGAGCACAACCGGGTGCGTGCGATGTTCCCGCACGCGATCGGTCTGTCGGCGGGCATGTCCAACGACCTTGAAGTCGCCGTCAAACATGGTTCGACCTGTGTGCGTGTCGGTACCGCGCTATTGGGTCCGCGGCGGTTACGGTCACCGTGAATAGTCACTGTAGTCACACCTTCATCACAGACAACAGATCTCCCAGGGCTAGAAGGGGTCACGCAATGAGCACACTGCACAAGGTCAAGGCCTACTTCGGTATGGCTCCCATGGAGGATTACGACGACGAGTACTACGACGACCGCGCTCCCTCGCGCGGGTATGCGCGGCCCCGATTCGACGACGACTACGGCCGCTACGATGGGCGCGACTACGACGACGCGCGCAGCGATTCACGCGGTGACCTGCGCGGTGAGCCGGCCGACTATCCACCACCGGGATATCGCGGCGGGTACGCGGACGAACCACGTTTCCGGCCCCGGGAGTTCGACCGCGCGGAGATGACACGGCCGCGCTTCGGATCGTGGCTGCGCAACTCCACCCGCGGCGCGCTAGCGATGGACCCCCGCCGGATGGCGATGATGTTCGAGGATGGCCATCCGCTCTCGAAGATCACCACGCTGCGGCCCAAGGACTACAGCGAGGCTCGCACCATCGGTGAGCGGTTCCGCGACGGCAGCCCGGTCATCATGGATCTGGTGTCGATGGACAACGCCGATGCCAAGCGGCTGGTCGATTTCGCGGCCGGCCTGGCCTTCGCGCTGCGCGGCTCGTTCGACAAGGTCGCGACCAAGGTGTTCCTGCTCTCGCCTGCAGACGTCGATGTGTCCCCCGAGGAGCGCCGCAGGATCGCCGAAACCGGGTTCTACGCCTACCAATAGACGCGACGGTCGCCTGTAGACCCATTGGGGCATCCACGCTGGGCGGGGCGTGGCCCGCCATGAGATGTGGGCACGCCACCCGAGTCGGTAGGCTGGCGTTGCCGCCCGCATCGGTGGCGACGCAACATTTCTTCATCCTCCTCAGTAAGGTCGGGGCTCTCGTTGGTGGTGTTTTTTCAGATCCTTGGGTTCGCGCTGTTCATCTTCTGGCTGCTGCTGATCGCTCGGGTCGTCGTTGAGTTCATCCGCTCGTTCAGCCGTGACTGGCGTCCCACCGGTGTCACCGTGGTGATCTTGGAGATCATCATGTCGATCACTGATCCGCCGGTGAAGGTGCTGCGCCGGCTGATCCCGCAACTCACGATCGGCGCGGTCCGGTTCGACCTGTCGATCATGGTGCTGCTGCTGGTTGCGTTCATCGGTATGCAACTGGCGTTTGGTGCTGCGGCCTGAGCCGCGGCGCGGTCACACGGCCGGGTGCATGACGAGGATTGAGAGACGGTTCGGCCACGATTTGGGGACAAGTTTGGCGCGCACGATTTCAAATCTAAGGATTGTGATTTATTTGGTCTTAGAGTTTGAAATTGGTCCTTATTTACTTAGTCCAATCGGCAACCGCCGAGTCTGGTGTGACAGGATGGACGGTAGTTGCACCACGGCTACCACTCCGTTCTACACTTCCAGATCGTTTGACCGTCCAGGAACTCGAGGGGACAAACAATGCCGCTTACACCTGCCGACGTCCACAATGTGGCGTTCAGTAAGCCGCCTATCGGCAAACGTGGGTACAACGAAGATGAGGTCGACGCCTTCCTCGACCTGGTGGAAAACGAGCTGACCCGCCTGATCGAAGAGAACTCCGATCTGCGTCAGAGGATCAACGAGCTGGATCAAGAGCTCGCCGCGGGCGGCGGTGCCGGCGTTACGCCGCAGGCCACCCAGGCAATCCCGGCGTATGAGCCCGAACCGGGCAAGCCGGCGCCGGCGGCGGTCTCGGCGGGGATGAACGAGGAACAGGCCCTGAAGGCGGCGCGAGTGCTGAGTCTGGCCCAAGACACCGCCGACCGGCTTACCAGCACCGCCAAAGCCGAGTCGGACAAGATGCTGGCCGATGCCCGTGCCAATGCGGAGCAGATCCTCGGTGAGGCCCGACACACCGCCGACGCCACGGTCGCCGAGGCCCGCCAGCGTGCCGATGCCATGCTGGCCGATGCCCAATCCCGATCCGAGGCCCAGTTGCGCCAGGCGCAGGAGAAGGCCGATGCCTTACAGGCCGATGCGGAACGCAAGCACTCCGAGATCATGGGAACCATCAACCAGCAGCGCACGGTGCTTGAAGGCCGCCTCGAGCAGCTGCGTACCTTCGAACGTGAGTACCGCACCAGGCTCAAGACCTACCTGGAATCGCAGCTGGAGGAACTCGGCCAGCGTGGATCGGCGGCGCCGGTCGATTCCAATGCGGATGCCGGTGGCTTCGATCAATTCAACCGGGGCAAAAACTAGCCACCAGGCGTGCCGGACACGCGCCAGTTTTCGAGGTCGGCAGCCAGATCCTGGTAGGTTGGGCAGTCGCTGCTAGCCGGTTGGAGGATGACCGATGCTGATCATTGCGCTGGTCTTGGCCCTGATTGGGCTCCTGGCCTTGGTGTTCGCGGTGGTCACCAGCAACCAGCTAGTGGCCTGGGTATGCATCGGGGCCAGCGTGCTGGGTGTGGCGTTGCTGATCGTCGATGCGTTGCGAGAACGCCAGCAAGGTGGCGCGGACGAAGCTGATGGGGCTGGGGAAACGGGTGTCGCGGAGGAAGCCGACGTCGACTACCCGGAGGAAGCCCCCGAGGAGAGCCAAGCCGTCGACGCCGGTGTCATCGGCAGTGACGAGCCATCGGAGGAGGCCAGCGAAGCGACCGAGGAGTCGGCGGTATCGGCGGACCGAAGCGACGACAGCGCCAAGTAGGGTCGTCAGCGACACCGACCTCGGTAGGGGCGTCGTGGGAGGTTATCGGGTGGTTTGTCGCCCAGCTCCGGATCTAGACCCTCGACCACGCATCCTGACCATCCCAGTCACCTCACGAGAATCCTCTCGTTAGGTCGCTGCGCCTGTGGTTGGCGTCGCGAGCAGCTCGCGGACCTCGTCGTCGGTGACCTGATGAAAGTCGTTATAGACCTGGCCGACGGCCTCAAACGCTGCCGGCATGGTTGCGCACACCACGTCGTCGGCTTCCGCCGCGAGCTCGCGGCAGGCTGTGGCCGGACCGACCGGGACCGCGACGACGATCGACTCCGGTCCGGTGGCACGGATGGTGCGCACCGCCGCCAGCATGCTCGCGCCGGTGGCGATGCCGTCGTCAACCAGGATCACGATCCTGGCGCGCGGATCGACGACAGGGCGTCCGCCGCGATACGCCAGCTCGCGCCGCTGCAGCTCTGCCGTCTCGCTGTCGATCGCCGCACGCACCTGCTGGTCGGTGATGCGCAAGCTGGAAACCACGTCGTCGTTCATCACGACCCCGCCCCCACTGGCCAACGCGCCCATCGCCAGCTCGCGCCACTGCGGCACGCCGAGCTTGCGAACCAGAAATACATCCAATTCGGCGCCTAGCGCCGACGCGACTTCCCAGCCGACGGGGACGCCACCGCGGGCAAGGCCGAGGACGAGCAACCGGTCCCTGCCGCGATAGGACGCAAGTTCGTCGGCCAATACGCGACCAGCATCGCGGCGGTCGCGAAACCTGCGGGTCGGCGTCCGCCGGAGAAAACCACTTGGTGGATTCATCGGTCGCATTTCCGGCTGCTGACCTACCAAGCCTACGACCAAGACTGGCTGGTGGCACCCGGGCGGCAGCAGGCCGGGGCACCGCAGATCTCGTCGCCAGGAGGCGTCCGGGCGGTGCCGCCCGTGCGTCGAGCTCTCGGTAACCTCATCCGGATCGGCGAGTGGGACCCAACCGATCACGCGCGCTATCCAATCATGGTGGCGCGCAGTGGCCAACAGAGACTCATTCTCGGCCGGATCGTCCGCCGCCTCGACAGCGATTGTGTAATGCACTCCTGCCGCTTGCAGTTCCGGCAGTAGATCGGCTGGCTGAAACGAGCGCCGCAAACGCTCGAACGTCGGATCGCCGGCATATGGTGGCGCTTCCATTCATGACGTTTGCTAGCTGCCATAGGCCCAGAAGTGGTCATGGCAGGCCTCCCCGGGATACGGCTGCTTACCCTCGAAGTCGTCCGCGGCGTGCCTCGTCTTCGACCCGTCACATGTGGTGTCCGAGGGGGGACTTGGCCACCTGCGACCCGGGTTGAGGTCTTTCAACTGAGCGGATGACACCTGCCAGCTTGAAGTTCGGCCTGGCCTCCGAATGCTGCGCTGCTGCCGGCGTTGGCTGCCTTGGGTATCGTTGAGTGGTGGTCAACCGGGCATTGCTGGCGAGCGTCGACGCACTGTCGCGTGATGAGCAGATTGAGCTCGTCGAGCACATCAACGGAAACCTAGCCGAGGGCATGCATATCAGCGAGGCCAACCAGGCGCTCATCGAAGCGCGGGCCAATGACACCGACGATGCTCATTGGTCCACCATTGATGACTTCGACAAGCGGATCCGCGCCCGGCTCGGATGACGCGCAGGCTGCGCGTCCATAACGGGGTTGAAGACGACCTATTCGAGGCGTTTTCCTACTACGCGGACGCGGCGCCAGATCAGATCGATCGGCTTTACAACTTGTTTGTCGATGCCGTGACGAAGCGGATTCCGCAGGCTCCGAACGCGTTTGCGCCGTTATTCAAGCACTATCGACACATCTACCTCCGGCCCTTCAGGTACTACGTTGCCTATCGGACGACCGACGAGGCTATCGACATACTGGCTGTTCGGCACGGAATGGAGAACCCGAACGCGGTCGAGGCTGAGATCTCTGGCCGCACCTTCGAGTGATCGGTGAGTTCTTAGGTATTAGGACATCAACGAGATGCCCATCGTCGGTATGAGCAAACTCATAACGTTAGTTTTTGACGAGGTCAAGGCTTGGTTTTGATCTATAGAGCTAAGAAGTTGTGTCCGAGGGGGGACTTGAACCCCCACGCCCATTAGTAGGGCACTAGCACCTCAAGCTAGCGCGTCTGCCATTCCGCCACTCGGACCAACCAACCACCGGGGCTGGCAGCTAAGGCTATCGGATTGCCCCGCACCGGCCCAACCTAGCTCGGCGACGATGCGCCCCGGGTAACGGGGTGAGGAGGAGCCGGGCAATCAAATCGAGCTCGGCGACGATGCGCCCCGGGTAACGGGGTGAGGAGGAGCCGGGCAATCAAATCGAGCTCGGCGACGATGCGCCCCGGGTAACGGGGTGAGGAGGAGCCGGGCAATCAAATCGAGCTCGGCGACGATGCGCCCCGGGTAACGGGGTGAGGAGGAGCCGGGCAATCAAATCGAGCTCGGCGACGATGCGCCCCGGGTAACGGGGTGAGGAGGAGCCGGGCAATCAGCCCACGTAAGCAAATCCAGCTCGGCGACGACGCGGGCCCGGCGCGCCAGGGGCGATCGGCTCGCCAGGGTTACGAGTGGTAGGAAAGGTGACTGTGACAGATGAGACCGGGGCTTCAAGCGACCACAGCGATGATGTCGCCCAGGTCGTCAGCAGGCTAATCCGGTTCGATACCACCAACAGTGGCGAACCCGGGACCACCAAGGGTGAGGCCGAGTGCGCACGCTGGGTCGCCGAGCAGCTCGCCGAAGTCGGCTACCAACCTGAATACGTTGAATCCGGTGCGCCCGGCCGCGGCAACGTGTTCGCCCGGCTGGCGGGCGCCGATAGTTCTCGCGGCGCGCTGCTGATCCACGGGCATCTCGATGTGGTGCCGGCTGAACCGGCCGAATGGAGTGTGTACCCGTTTTCCGGCGCCATCGAAGACGGCTACGTCTGGGGTCGTGGCGCGGTCGACATGAAGGACATGGTGGGCATGATGATTGTGGTTGCCCGCCACCTTCGTCAGGCCGCTATCGTGCCGCCACGGGATCTGGTGTTCGCGTTCGTTGCCGACGAGGAGCACGGCGGCAAGTACGGGTCGCACTGGCTGGTCGACAATAGGCCCGATCTGTTCGACGGCATCACCGAGGCAATCGGTGAAGTCGGCGGTTTCTCGCTAACCGTGCCCCGGCACGATGGTGGCGAACGTCGCCTGTACCTGATTGAAACCGCCGAGAAGGGCATCCAGTGGATGCGGCTGACGGCACGCGGCCGGGCTGGGCACGGCTCGATGGTGCACGACCAGAACGCGGTCACCGCCGTTTGTGAGGCGGTCGCTCGCCTAGGGCGCCACCAGTTTCCGCTGGTCTGCACTGACACCGTCGCCCAGTTCTTGGCCGTAGTCGGAGAGGAGACCGGACTGGCCTTCGACCTTGACTCGCCGGACCTGGCCGGGACGATCGACAAGCTTGGCCCGATGGCCCGCATGTTGAAGGCAGTGCTACATGACACCGCGAACCCTACGATGCTCAAGGCCGGATACAAGGCCAACGTCGTCCCGGCGACCGCGGAGGCAGTTGTGGACTGCCGCGTGCTTCCGGGTCGCCGGGCGGCGTTCGAGGCCGAAGTCGACGCGCTGATCGGACCCGACGTGACCCGGGAGTGGGTCAGCGATCTGCCATCATATGAGACCACCTTCGACGGTGATCTGGTCGCCGCCATGAACGCCGCGGTGTTGGCGGTCGACCCAGACGGTCGCACGGTGCCGTACATGCTGTCCGGTGGAACGGACGCGAAGGCGTTCGCGCGCTTGGGTATTCGGTGCTTTGGCTTCAGCCCGCTGCGCTTGCCGCCGGACTTGGATTTCACCTCGTTGTTCCACGGCGTCGACGAGCGGGTACCCATCGATGCGTTGCGGTTCGGCACCGAGGTGCTAACGCACTTGCTGACACACTGCTAATCGAAAACGAGGCTAGTCGCAACGTCGATCACACGAGAGGACTGACCATGACAACTTCACCCGACCCGTATGCCGCGCTGCCCAAGCTGCCGTCCTTCAGCCTGACGTCAACCTCGATCACCGATGGGCAGCCGCTGGCTACACCCCAGGTCAGCGGGATCATGGGTGCGGGCGGGGCGGATGCCAGTCCGCAGCTGAGGTGGTCGGGATTTCCCAGCGAGACCCGCAGCTTCGCGGTAACCGTCTACGACCCTGATGCCCCAACCCTGTCCGGGTTCTGGCACTGGGCGGTGGCCAACCTGCCTGCCAACGTCACCGAGTTGCCCGAGGGTGTCGGCGATGGCCGCGAACTGCCGGGCGGGGCACTGACATTGGTCAACGACGCCGGTATGCGCCGGTATGTGGGTGCAGCGCCGCCTCCCGGTCATGGGGTGCATCGCTACTACGTCGCGGTACACGCGGTGAAGGTCGAAAAGCTCGACCTCCCCGAGGACGCGAGTCCTGCATATCTGGGATTCAACCTGTTCCAGCACGCGATTGCACGAGCGGTCATCTTCGGCACCTACGAGCAGCGTTAGCGCTTTAGCTGGGTTGCCGACGTCTTGCCGAGCCGACCGCTTCGTGCAGCGAGCCGAACCCGCCGTCATGCAGCTTGCGGGCAATGCCTTCATGGATGTCCTTGGCCCACCGTTCCCCGCCGTAGATGAAGCCGGTATAGCCCTGTAGCAGCGATGCGCCCGCTGTGATGCGCTCCCACGCGTCGTCGGCCGTCTCGATGCCGCCCACGCTGATCAGCGCCAATCGATCACCGACCCGGTCATAGAGCCGACGCAGCACCTGGACCGCGCGCTGAGCCAGCGGTGGCCCCGAGATGCCGCCGGGACCCAACCGGTCGACCCCCGGTGTGGTCAGGCCGTCGCGTGACACCGTGGTGTTGGTTGCCACGATGCCGGCCAGGTCTAGCTCGACGGCCAGGTCCGCGATGTCGTCGAGGTCGGAATCGGACAAGTCCGGCGCGATCTTCACCAGCACCGGCGTCGAAGTCTCGGCGCGGACGGCAGACAGGATGGGCCGCAGCGATTCGACCGCCTGCAGATCGCGTAACCCCGGTGTGTTCGGAGAGCTGACGTTGACCACCAGATACGACGCCAGCGGGCCGACCATCCGGGCGCTGGCCCGGTAGTCGTTGACCGCGTCGCCGGCCGGCGTTTTCTTGGTCTTGCCGATATTCACCCCGATCGGAATCTCGGGTCGGTGCCGCGCGAGTCGGATCGCCAGTGCCCGGGCACCGTGATTGTTGAATCCCATCCGGTTCAGCAGGGCGCGGTCGTCGGCTAGCCGGAACAGGCGGGGGGCCGGGTTGCCGGGCTGCGGATGAGCGGTGACGGTGCCGATCTCGGCGTAGCCGAACCCCATCGCACCCCAACTGGATAGTGCGGTGCCGTCCTTGTCGAACCCCGCGGCCAGCCCGAGCGGTGCCGGGAAGCGCACCCCGAACACCGTGCTGGCCAGCACCGGATCCGTCGGGCCCAGCAGTCGGCGCAAGAGCCGGCGCACTGGCGCCACGGCGGCCACGCCGCGCAGCACGGCGAAAACCAACTTGTGCGCGTGCTCGGGTGGGATCAGGAACAACAGCCGACGCACCAGGGGATACATCCGATAGCGGTCTGCGCGCGGGCTGGCCCCGGCCTTCAGAGCCACAGCTGCGGCTGGTCTGGCCGGCGGTTCGCCTCTGCGTCTGCCCAGCGAGATTTCTTGCGGCGCAACAATACCCGCCTGCTGCCGTCGGTATAGAGGCGTACCCGTGCTAGCTCCCAGCCGCGGTATTCGGCCTCGATGGACAGCCGGGTGGACGCGCTGACCCTGGTCACTTCTGGCGGTAGGCGCAATGGCGCCCACTCGTACTCGTCGGACATCTCGGAATCCCAGCCGGTAGGCAACCAGGTCCGCCGCGCCGCGGGTCGGCTGCTCATCGGGTGCCCGCCGCGTGTTCGATGACCTGGACCCCGGCACCGGATCCCGACACCACGTACAAGGTGTCCGACGTTTCGTCGAAGGCCAACGAGTTGGGTTGTTGCACGGTTGGGTAACGCACCTTCTCTACGGGTATTCCGGTGGTCAGATCGTAACCAATGACGGTGTTGGACGCGGTTTGGGACACCCACGCCAATTCGCGGGATCCGGCCAGCCCGTACGGAGCCTGCCGCACCGGGTAGGCCTGGCGCAAGATCAGCGGGTCGACGCCGTACACCAGTAGTTGGCCACCACGGGTGTCGGCGATCAGCACCCGGCCCAGCGGATCGGCGGCCATGGTCGTCGCACCTTGGCCGGCGCGCAGTGCCTGCTGGGCATGACCGTCGGCGCCGATCGTGGTCACCGAGGTCTGGCCACGATCCAGAACAACGGTTGTATTCCCTTGTGTTACAAGGGCATCCACGCGCGCGAAGATCTTGGTCCGGCTGGCTACGGTGGCGGCGCCGGACGCCGGGTCAACTGCGGGGTTCTTGGCAAGCGTGTAGACGGCGCCATCTGCGCTGCCCAGCACCAGCTTGCCGTCGGAGCGGCGGGCGATCGCGGTGAAATCGGTGTGCGCTGCGTCAGCGACATTCACTCGTGCGGTGTGACCGGAGGACAGGTCGGCCACGAAGTAGCCGCCGCGGGCGGCAAGGAAGGCCGTGCCGTGGTCGTCGCTGGTCAACGCGGCTGCCGGGCCCGGCAGAAAAATGACGCGCGGTGCAACGTGCACGTCATCGAAGACCATGATGCTGGCGGGTGCCGCCGAATCGGCGCCCGGGCGCAGAGCCACCAATTGGCGGGTGCCGTTGTCGAATAGTGCCGCCCGGGGGTGGCCGCTCAGTGGTCGCACTGCACCGGCCGGGTCTTGCGAAGTAGGCGGTGACACCGCCGGTTGGGCGGGTTCGATGGTGGGCGGATACCCGGGTGCGAAGTTAGCCAGCGGGTTCGAAGAACAGCCTGCGACCAGGACTGACAACATCAACAGGCCGATGAAGCGGCGTTGAACTGCTGGTTTATTCCCTGTTAGCAACGGTCAGCCTTCGGATGCGAAACATGAAGTCAACCTCTCACGAATCCGAATCTGGCAAGTTGCTTTAAATCTCGTCATGTCGCCCACGGGAAATGGTACTCCAGAGGTATTCTCTGGGCATGACCGTCACCGCTGACCGGCATCTCGCAGACAAGCGCGAAGAGTTTGCTGTTGAAGATATATCGACGGGAATTTTCGCCAGCGGGTATGGGCAAGTCGGCGATGGACGCAGTTTCTCCTTCCACATCGAGCATCGCTCGCTCGTCGTCGAAATCTATCGACCGCGCGTGGCCGGTCCGGTGCCGCAGGCTGAGGACGTGGTCGCGATGGCGGTCCGTGGCCTGGTCGACATTGACCTGACCGACGAACGCAGCCTTGCTGCGGCCGTGCGCGACTCGGTGGCATCCGCGGCGCCGGTGTCGCGTTAGGCGCATCCGTCTACCGGCCGCCGGTAACCGGGTACCGTCGTCGTCGTGACCGCGGCTCCGGCGATGTCTTGGTGGCAAGTCATCGTGTTGGCCGCGGCCCAGGGTTTGACCGAGTTCCTGCCGGTGTCGTCCTCGGGACATCTGGCGATCGTGTCGCGGATCTTCTTCAGCGGCGACGCCGGTGCCTCGTTCACCGCCGTGAGCCAGTTGGGCACCGAGGCCGCCGTAGTGATCTACTTTGCGCGCGATATTGTGCGCATCCTGAGCGCTTGGTTGCACGGCCTGGTCGTGAAGGCACATCGAAACACCGATTATCGGCTGGGCTGGTATGTCATCATCGGCACAATCCCGATCTGCATTTTGGGCCTGTTCTTCAAAGACGACATCCGGTCGGGCGTCCGCAACCTGTGGGTCGTGGTGACCGCGCTGGTGGTGTTTTCCGGGGTGATCGCACTCGCCGAATACGTGGGGCGCCAGAGTCGTCACATTGAGCGGTTGACCTGGCGGGATGCCGTGGTGGTTGGTATTGCCCAAACCCTGGCGCTGGTCCCCGGGGTATCCAGGTCCGGGTCGACCATCAGCGCTGGACTGTTTCTCGGACTCGACCGTGAACTGGCCGCCCGATTCGGATTCCTGCTGGCCATTCCAGCGGTGTTCGCTTCCGGGTTGTTCTCGTTGCCCGACGCATTCCACCCGGTAACCGAGGGCATGAGCGCTACTGGCCCGCAGTTGCTGGTGGCCACCCTGATCGCGTTCGTCCTCGGTCTGACCGCGGTGGCCTGGCTGCTGCGGTTTCTGGTGCGACACAACATGTACTGGTTCGTCGGCTACCGGGTGCTCGTCGGGACGGGCATGCTCGTGCTGCTGGCTACCGGGACGGTAGCCGCGACATGACCGTCATCTTGCTACGCCATGCCCGTTCCACCTCGAACACCGCGGGCGTGCTGGCCGGCCGGTCCGGCGTCGACCTCGACGAGAAGGGGCGCGAGCAGGCCACCGGGTTGATCGATCGAATTGGTGACCTGCCGATCCGGGCGGTCGCGTCTTCTCCGATGCTGCGGTGTCAACGCACCGTCGAACCGCTGGCCGAGGCGCTGTGCCTGGAGCCGCTCATCGATGACCGGTTCTCCGAAGTCGACTACGGCGAATGGACTGGCAGAAAAATCGGTGACCTGGTCGACGAGCCGTTGTGGCGGGTAGTCCAGGCCCACCCCAGCGCGGCGGTGTTTCCCGGCGGTGAGGGTTTGGCGCAGGTGCAGACTCGCGCTGTGGCAGCCGTCCGCGACCACGACCGGCGGCTGGCCGATCAGCACGGCCACGACGTGCTGTGGCTGGCCTGCACCCATGGCGATGTCATCAAGGCGGTGATCGCAGACGCGTTCGGTATGCATCTGGACAGCTTTCAGCGAATCACCGCCGACCCGGGTTCGGTGAGTGTCGTCCGCTACACCCAGCTGCGCCCGTTCGTGCTGCACGTCAACCACACCGGCGCCCGGCTGGCCCCGGCTTTGCAGGCCGCGGCTTCCGCCCAGGGTGCGTCACCGGAGCCGAACGCGGCGGTGCCACCCGGCGACGCGGTGATCGGCGGTTCCACCGACTAGCGTGTGGGGTGACCGTCGACGAAGAACGCGGCAACGGCGTCTGCGCGGTATTTTGGAGGTGCCATGGCCCGCGCAATTCACGTATTCCGCACACCCGACCGTTTCGTCGCCGGGACTGTTGGCCAGCCCGGAAACCGCACGTTCTACCTACAGGCGGTGCACGACTCCCGGGTGGTGTCGGTGGTCCTGGAGAAGCAGCAGGTTGCGGTGCTCGCCGAGCGCATCGGAGCGCTGCTGTTCGAGGTTAACCGCCGGTTCGGCACCCCGGTGCCCCCGGAACCCACTGAGATCGACGACCTCAGCCCCCTGATCATGCCGGTGGATGCCGAGTTTCGGGTCGGGACGATGGGGCTGGGCTGGGATTCGGAGGCGCAGAGCGTGGTGGTCGAACTGCTGGCCGTCACCGACGCGGAGTTCGACGCTTCCGTGGTGCTCGACGACACCGAGGAAGGGCCCGACGCGGTGCGGGTATTTCTGACGCCGGAGTCCGCCCGACAGTTCGCTACTCGGTCCTACCGCGTCATCTCTGCGGGACGCCCGCCGTGCCCGCTCTGCGATGAACCGCTGGATCCCGAGGGACACATCTGTGCGCGCACCAACGGTTACCGGCGCGATGTGCTGCTCGGGTCTGGCGATGACCCTGCGGGATGACGAGCATGCGGTGTTGGCCGACGGCGAGCTGACAGTCCTCGGGCGGATCCGCTCGGCGAGCAACGCCACCTTTTTGTGTGAGTCCACGCTGGGTCTGCGCAGCCTGCATTGCGTCTACAAGCCGGTCTCGGGCGAGCGGCCGTTGTGGGATTTCCCCGACGGAACGCTGGCCGGCCGCGAACTCAGCGCCTATCTGGTGTCGACACAGTTGGGCTGGAACCTGGTGCCGCACACCATCATCCGAGACGGTCCGGCGGGCATAGGCATGCTACAGCTCTGGGTGCAGCAACCCGGCGACGCGGTCGACTCCGACCCTCTGCCCGGGCCCGACCTGGTCGACCTGTTTCCCGCCCACCGGCCGCGGCCGGGCTATCTGCCGGTGCTGCGGGCCTACGACTACGCCGGTGACGAGGTCGTTTTGATGCACGCGGACGACATCCGGTTGCGCCGGATGGCGGTGTTCGACGTGCTTATCAACAACGCCGACCGCAAGGGCGGTCACATCCTGTGCGGCATCGACGGCCAGGTCTACGGGGTCGACCATGGATTGTGTCTGCACGTCGAGAACAAGCTGCGCACCGTGCTGTGGGGTTGGGCCGGCAAGCCGATTGACGACCAAATTCTGCAGGCGGTTGCCGGGCTCGCCGATGCTCTTGGCGGCCCGCTTGCCGAGGCGTTGGCCGGGCGAATCGCCGCAGCCGAAATCGGCGCGCTGCGCCGACGCGCGCAATCGCTGCTGGACCAACCGGTGATGCCCGGGCCGAATGGGCATCGTCCCATTCCCTGGCCGGCGTTTTAGGTCGACGATGTCGAATGCCGCGGCAGGTGTGAGTGGTCGCGGGAACGCACGTGGATGAGTCCCGATCCGCAGGAAGGCGGCCAGGCTCTGCCACGGCAAGCCGACCCGACGGGAGCCGTTGAGTTGTTCCGAAAGCCAGCCAACCGCGGCGCGGTGCCGCGCGGCACGCTCGTCGACGGCATAGAGCAGGAGGTTTGCGTCAATGAGCATTAGCCGCTTGCCGGGCCGTCCAGTGTTTCGATCGCGTCGCCGATGTTGGAGTAGTCGATTCCCTCGCCCATGTCGTACGTCTGCTGCTGGAACCGATTTGCGACCTGTCGTTTCGTGAGCCCGGCACGGATCAACTCGTTGACGGCTTCGCTCAGCCCGATCGAGCGTTCCTTCCGCAAGCGCTGCACGGCAGCGGCAACGTCGTCGGCGAGACTGACCGTGGTTCGCATCCCACTATTGTGCATCAAGATGCGAATTATAGAGCATCATGATGTGAAGCCCCATTGTCAAATGCCTGCGTTCAGCTCGGCGATACTGAAGTGGTGAGCCCTGCCGCACCTGATCTGACGGACGACCTGACTGACGCCGAGCTGGCCGCCGACCTGGCGGCGGACGCGGGAAAGCTGTTGCTCCAGGTGCGTGCGGAGATCGGTTTCGATCAGCCATGGACGCTCGGGGAAGCCGGTGACCGCCAGGCTAACTCGCTGCTGTTGCGACGGCTGCAGGCCGAACGGCCGGGTGACGCAGTGCTCAGTGAGGAGGCCCACGACGATCTGGCCCGGCTGAAATCCGATCGGGTGTGGATTATTGACCCGTTGGATGGCACCCGCGAGTTCTCCACACCGGGTCGCGACGACTGGGCGGTACACATTGCGCTGTGGCGGCGTTCCTCCAATGGCCAGCCCGAGATCACCGACGCCGCGGTGGCGTTGCCGGCCCGTGGCAACGTGGTGTACCGCACCGATACGGTGACTTCCGGCGCCGCGCCGGCCGGCGTTCCTGGCACCTTGCGGATTGCCGTCAGCGCCACCCGGCCACCGGCAGTCCTGCACCGCATCCGCCAGACGCTGGCGATCCAACCGGTGTCGATCGGTTCGGCGGGCGCCAAAGCGATGGCCGTCATTGACGGCTACGTCGACGCCTACCTGCACGCCGGAGGCCAATGGGAGTGGGATTCCGCGGCGCCGGCTGGGGTGATGTTGGCCGCCGGCATGCACGCGTCACGACTCGATGGCTCGCCGCTGCGATACAACCAACTGGACCCCTACCTGCCGGATCTGCTGATGTGTCGAGCCGAGGTGGCACCGATCCTGCTCGGTGCCATCGCCGACGCGTGGCGCTGATCGGCGCGCGGGCTGCTCAGAAAGGCTGGGGTCACCGGGCCGTTTAGAGTCGAGGACATGCAGTCGTGGTATTGCCCACCGGTTCCGGTGTTGCCGGGACGAGGCCCGCAGCTACGGCTGTACGACAGCGCCGACCGGCAGGTCCGTCCGGTGGCGCCCGGATCTAAGGCCACCATGTACGTCTGCGGGATCACGCCCTACGACGCCACGCATCTGGGCCATGCTGCCACCTATGTGACGTTCGACCTGATCCATCGGCTGTGGCTGGATCTCGGTCATGAATTGCACTATGTCCAGAACATCACCGACATCGACGATCCACTATTTGAGCGCGCGGATCGCGACGGTGTCGACTGGCGTGACCTTGCCCAAGCCGAGGTCGCCCTGTTCTGTGAGGACATGGCGGCGCTGCGGGTGCTACCACCGCAAGACTACGTGGGGGCCACCGAAGCGATTGCTGAAATGGTCGAGCTCATCGAAAAAATGCTGGCGTGCGGGGCGGCCTATGTCATAGACCGGGAAATGGGAGAGTACCAGGACATCTACTTCCGCGCTGACGCCACCCTGCAGTTCGGCTACGAGTCAGGTTATGACCGTGACACCATGCTGCGGCTGTGCGAGGAACGTGGCGGCGATCCGCGGCGCCCCGGCAAGAGCGACGAACTCGACGCGTTGTTGTGGCGGGCCGCGCGGCCCGGTGAGCCCAGCTGGCCGTCCCCGTTCGGGCCTGGCCGGCCAGGCTGGCATGTCGAGTGCGCGGCCATCGCGCTCAGTCGTATCGGAAGCGGCCTCGACATCCAGGGCGGTGGTAGCGACCTGATCTTTCCGCACCACGAGTTCACCGCTGCGCACGCCGAATGTGTCAGCGGCGAACGGCGATTCGCGCGGCACTACGTGCATGCCGGGATGATCGGCTGGGACGGGCACAAGATGTCAAAGAGCCGCGGCAACCTAGTGCTGGTGTCGGCGCTGCGTGCGCAGGACGTTGAGCCATCGGCGGTTCGGCTGGGTTTGCTCGCCGGACACTACCGAGCCGATCGGTTCTGGAGCCAGCAGGTGCTTGACGAGGCGACCGCCCGGCTGCACCGTTGGCGCAGCGCAACCGCACTTCCCGCCGGTCCGGCCGCAACTGACGTTGTCGCTCGGGTGCGCCGCTACCTGGCCGACGATCTCGATACGCCCAAAGCGATTGCCGCACTGGATGGTTGGGTCACCGATGCGGTGGAGTACGGCGGCCACGATGCCGGGGCGCCGAAGTTGGTGGCGACGGCGATCGATGCCCTGCTCGGGGTGGACCTGTAGCCGGCGCGGCGGTACGTTTTCGGCCATGACATCGCTGCAAGGCAAGGTCGTCTTCATTACCGGTGCTGCCCGGGGAATCGGGGCTGAGGTCGCCCGTCGGCTGCACAACAAGGGCGCCAAACTGGTGCTGACCGACCTGAGCAAATCAGAGCTGGCGGTGATGGGCGCCGAACTCGGCGGCGACGACCGCCTACTCACCGTGGTAGCCGACGTGCGCGACCTGCCCGCCATGCAGGCCGCAGCCGAGACGGCCGTCGAACGATTCGGCGGCATCGACGTCGTCGTGGCCAACGCCGGCATCGCCAGCTACGGCTCCGTGCTGAAGGTCGACCCGCAGGCGTTCCGGCGGGTGTTGGACGTCAATTTGCTGGGTAACTTCCACACGGTGCGGGCGACGTTGCCCGCGCTGATCGACCGCCGCGGTTACGTATTGATCGTCTCGTCGCTTGCCGCGTTCGCGGCGCCGCCCGGGATGGCGCCCTACAACATGTCGAAGGCGGGTAACGAGCACTTCGCCAACGCGTTGCGACTCGAGGTCGCACACCTGGGCGTCAGCGTCGGCTCGGCGCACATGTCGTGGATCGACACCGCGTTGGTTCGCGATACCAAGGCCGACCTGCCTGCGTTCGCCGAATTGCTGGCGCGCCTCCCTTGGCCGTTGAACAAGACCACGTCGGTCAACAAGTGTGCGGCCGCATTCGTCAACGGCATTGAGGGCCGAAAAGATCGCGTGTACTGCCCGGGCTGGGTGGCCCTGTTCCGTTGGCTCAAGCCGTTGTTGTCCACCCGGGTAGGCCAACGTCCCATCCGCAACACCGTTGCCAAGCTGATGCCCCAGATGGATGCCGAGGTCGCCGCGCTCGGCCGCTTTGCCAGCGCCTACACCGAATCACTCGAGAATTCCTAGAGGTTCTGCCGCGCTCGATTCAGGACAGGTCGCGGAAGGCGAGTGCGAACCCGATCACTCCGATAATGGCAGCGGCGGCGTAACCGATGATCGACCACCAGCCCATGCGAAAGTACGCGGTCACGGCGACGACGGCCATGGCCAAGAAGACCATTGCCATTCCGTACAGTGGTGGCTTACTGGCGTAACGGTTGCGGATGATCGATTCACCTCTTCGAAGCATCAGTCTCTTGACCTCACGGGCGGGTTGGCGACCGCCGGAAATGGCCCGGTATGACCCAGCCTTTCGCGGGCGACGGCCATGACACGCTTGCGTACCAGGTACCAGCCTGCGGTCAGGGCCGGAATGACAATAATCAGTGTCGCCACCGTCCAGGTGCCGATCGGTTTGTCGGACGCCATCGTAACCAGCACGACAAGCAAGAAGAGCAAGGTGAGGTAGCCGCTGTAGGGGGAGAAGGGCATGCGGAACCGCGGCCGCTGCATGATCCCGGCGTTGGCCAGCTTGTGAAGTCGAAGCTGACACAGCACGATGGTGGCCCAACCCGCGATGATGCCCAGCGCGGACATGTTGAGCACAATCTCGAAGGCTTCACCGGGCTTGAAGGCGTTCAGCGCGACACCGAACAGGGTGATGACCGCGGTCAACACGATCCCGCCATAGGGCACACCGCTTTTCGACATTCGCGCGGTGAACCTTGGGGCGCTGCCGCTCATCGCGATCGAATGCATGACGCGGCCGGTCGAATACAGCCCCGCGTTCAGGCTCGACAGCGCGGCGGTAAGCACAACGATGTTCATCAAGTCACCGGCACCGTGGAAACCGATTTTGGAAAAGAACGTGACGAACGGGCTCTCGCCGGCCTTGTAGGCGGTATACGGCAGCAACAGCGCTAGCAGGGCCACCGACCCGACATAAAAGATCGCGATGCGAGCGACCACCGAATTGATCGCCCGCGGCATGATCTTCTCCGGCTCGGCGGTCTCCCCGGCTGCCGTCCCTACCAATTCGACTGCTGAGTACGCGAACACCACTCCCGAGGTAACGATCAGCAGCGGCAGCCAGCTTGTCGGGAACAGCCCGCCATGGTTGTTCCACAAGCTCAATCCGGTGCTGTGGCCGTCGACGGGGTATCGCCCGGCCAAAAAAACGGTTCCCACCACTAGGAACGCCATCAGCGCGAGAACCTTGATCAGCGCGGCCCAAAACTCCAGCTCGCCGAACCATTCGACCGAAATCAGGTTCATCGACAACACCACCGTCAAGGCGATCAGGGCAAGAATCCATTGTGGGACCACCGTGAAGATCGTCCAACGCTGCAAGTAGGTGGCGATCGCGGTGGTGTCCACGATCGACGTCATCGCCCAGTGCAGGAAGTACATCCAGCCCACCGCGTAAGCGGCCTTCTCGCCGAAAAATTCACGTGCATACGACACAAACGAGCCTGACGACGGACGGTGCAGCACCAGCTCACCCAGCGCCCGCAGGATCAGGAAGACAAAAACCCCGCACACGCCGTACACCAAGAACAACCCAGGTCCGGCCTTGGCAAGCCGGCCGCCAGCGCCGAGGAACAGGCCGGTCCCAATCGCGCCGCCGATCCCGATCATCTGCAGTTGTCGGGGCTTGAGGCCTTTGTGATAGCCGGCCTCTTCGCCGAAGGCGTCGACACGCTGTGAGGCCGCGCTCAATTCAGGAGTCTCGGGCGGCTTCGTAATGGCGGTCCTATCGTTGTCCTACCGGCGCGGAATTTGCTCTTGCGATCCTCGCCCACTCTAGGGGTGGCGGCAACTCCACCGGAATCGTACCCGCACACACCGCAACGTCGGCTGGCGCCGTCGATGCTGCGGAGAAGATAAGAAAATCATTAGTGCTGCTTCCTAGTGTGGGGTCGCGCGAGTGCGGTCACGGTAGCGTTCGCGCTGTCGCCGCCTACTTAACGGTTCGTTAGGTCCTTGCCGGGCGGCCGTAAACGGTTGGAGACTACATGTCGTTCGTAATCGCGCAACCTTCTTTCTGACCGCGGCCGCCGCGGATGTGGCGGGGATCGGTTCGGCGATCAGCGCGGCCAATGCGCTCGTGGCAGGCCCGACGACGGCGTTGGCGGCCGACCGCCGCCGACGAGGTGTCGATGGCTATCGCGGCGCTGTTCGGCGCGAATGCGCAGGAATACCAACAGATCAGCGCGCAGGCGGCCGCGTATCTCGCGCAGTTTGTCGCGGCCCTAACCTCGGGTGGCGGGTGGTACGCGGCCGCCGAGACCGCCAACGCCACGTTGGCACACGAAGTGCTCAATGCCGTCAATGCGCCCACCCAGGCATTGTTGGCCGGCCGTTGATCGGCGACGGCGCTAACGGCGGGCCGGGCCAGCCCGGTGGGCCGGGTGGATTGCTGTATGGCAATGGCGGGCACGGTGGGGCGGGTGCCGCCGGTCAGGACCGTGGGGCCGGCAACAGTGCGGGATTGATCGGTAACGGCGGGGCCGGCGGCGCCGGTGGCAATGGCGGCATCGGAGGCGCCGGCGCTCCCGGCGGCCTCGGTGGCGACGGCGGGAAAGGTGGGTTCGCCGACGAGTTCACTGGGGGCTTTGCCCAAGGTGGCCGCGGTGGCTTCGGCGGCAACGGGAATACCGGAGCCTCTGGCGGCATGGGTGGTGCCGGCGGCGCGGGCGGGGCTGGCGGGGCCGGCGGTCTGCTGATCGGTGACGGCGGGGCCGGCGGCGCCGGCGGGATTGGCGGTGCCGGCGGTGTGGGCGGTGGGGGAGGGGCCGGCGGGACCGGTGGCGGCGGCGTTGCCAGCGCCTTTGGGGGTGGTAACGCCTTCGGTGGCCGCGGCGGTGACGGCGGCGATGGTGGCGATGGTGGCACCGGCGGCGCCGGAGCTGCCGGCGGTGCCGGTGGCGCGGGCGGGGCGGGCGGCTGGCTCAGTGGCCACTCGGGCGCCCACGGCGCCATGGGCGGAGGTGGCGAGGGCGGGGCCGGCGGCGGCGGCGGTGCGCGCGGCGAGGCTGGTGCCGGCGGTGGTACGTCGACAGGCACGAATCCCGGCAAAGCCGGCGCTCCGGGCACTCAGGGTGATTCCGGCGATCCTGGGCCGCCCGGCTGACACCGTCGTCCGCCGCAGCGCAACCTCCCTCTAGCGCCCGAACCCCGGGCGGCGCCGGCGCAGATAGCGCTCGAACTCGGCGGCCAGCGCGTCGCCGTCGATGTTGCCCAGCGCGTCGTTCATGTCCACCGCGGCGTCGCCGTGCTGTTCCAGCGTCTGCACGTACTCGGCCAGCTCGTGATCTTCGGTGATCGTCTCGGTGATCTCGCGCTCCCACGCCTCGGCCTGTGCGGGCAGGTCCGCCAACGGCACCTCGACGTCGAGCACGTCCTCGACCCGGCGCAGCAACGCAATCGTCGCCTTCGGGTTCGGCGGGTGCGACACGTAATGCGGCACCGCCGCCCAAAACGTCACCGCCGGGATGCCGGCCCCCACACAGGCAGATTGGAAGACGCCGGCGATGCCGGTGGGGCCCTCGTAGTGTGTTTCTTGAAGGCCGAACTGCCGCGCCGACGCCGCGGAGTAGGCCGCACCCGAGACCGGCACCGGCCGGGTGTGTGGGGTGTCGGCCAGCAGCGCCCCCAGGATCACCACGGTGTCCACGTTGAGTTTGTCGATGACCGCCAGCAGCTCGTCGCAAAACGTGCGCCAGCGCATATTCGGCTCCACCCCGCACATCAACACCACGTCGCGGTCGCTGCCGGGTGGGCGGCAGTATGAGATCCGCATCGCCGGCCACTGCAGCTCCCGGGTGACCCCATCGACTTGGCGTATGACCGGCCGATTGACCTGGTAGTCGTAGTAGGCCTCGTCATCGATCTCGACAATCGGCAGTGCTTGCCAGCTGGCCGCCAGGTGTGCCACGGCATCGCTGGCCGCGTCGCCGGCGTCGTTCCAGCCCTCGAACGCCGCCACGACGACGGTGTTGTGCAGTTCGGGCAGCGGTGCGTTGCCCTCCGATGGGGTCACCTGGTCAGCCTACGGCGTCCACCTTGGGCGACGATGCGAACCGTGCACGTCGTCTGAGGCGGCCCGGCTAGTAGCGATGGCCACGCTTTGTCGCGCTGAGGTGGGCACGTTGTGTGCCTGCCTCAGCTGAGACTCCTGTGGCAGCTGTGACCGATGCGACGTCGCGGTACCTGGCAGAGCGCTGTCAACGACTGAGGAAATTTCATAGGCCGACTATCCTTGCCATGTGACTGCGGCCGACAAGCACCTCTACGACACCGATCTGCTCGACGTCTTGTCGCAGCGAGTGATGGTCGGCGACGGTGCAATGGGAACCCAACTACAGGCCGCGGACCTCACGCTCGACGACTTCCGCGGCCTGGAGGGCTGCAACGAGATCCTCAACGAAACCCGCCCTGACGTGCTGGAAACCATTCACCGCAACTATTTCGAAGCGGGCGCCGACGCCGTCGAGACGAACACGTTTGGCTGCAACCTGTCCAACCTCGGCGACTACGACATCGCCGACAGGATCCGCGACCTATCACAGAAGGGCACCGCGATCGCACGCCGGGTGGCCGACGAGCTGGGCAGTCCCGACCGCAAGCGCTACGTGCTGGGGTCGATGGGGCCGGGCACCAAGCTGCCGACCCTGGGCCACACCGAATACGCGGTGATCCGCGACGCCTACACCGAGGCCGCGCTGGGCATGCTGGACGGCGGAGCCGACGCCATCCTGGTGGAAACCTGCCAGGACCTACTGCAGCTGAAGGCGGCGGTGTTGGGGTCGCGGCGGGCGATGACGCGGGCCGGGCGGCACATTCCGGTGTTTGCCCACGTCACCGTCGAGACCACCGGCACCATGCTGCTGGGCAGCGAGATCGGGGCGGCGTTGACCGCTGTCGAGCCGCTCGGTGTGGACATGATCGGCTTGAACTGCGCGACGGGTCCGGCCGAGATGAGCGAGCACCTGCGCCACCTGTCCCGGCACGCCCGCATCCCGGTGTCGGTGATGCCCAACGCCGGGTTGCCGGTGCTGGGCGCCAAGGGCGCCGAATATCCGTTGCTGCCCGACGAATTGGCCGAGGCGCTGGCCGGCTTCATCGCCGAGTTCGGGCTCTCGCTGGTCGGTGGCTGCTGCGGCACCACCCCGGCCCATATCCGCGAAGTGGCTGCCGCGGTTGCGAACATCAAGCGTCCCGAGCGACAGGTCAGCTACGAGCCGTCGGTGTCGTCGCTGTACACCGCGATCCCGTTCGCCCAGGACGCCTCGGTTCTGGTGATCGGGGAGCGAACGAACGCCAACGGCTCCAAGGGTTTTCGTGAGGCGATGATCGCCGAGGACTACCAGAAGTGCCTGGACATCGCCAAGGACCAGACCCGCGACGGCGCCCACCTGCTGGACCTGTGTGTGGACTACGTGGGCCGCGACGGCGTGGCCGACATGAAGGCGCTGGCCAGCCGGCTGGCCACGTCCTCGACGCTGCCGATCATGCTGGACTCCACCGAAACCGCGGTGCTGCAGGCGGGTTTGGAGCATCTGGGTGGCCGTTGCGCGATCAACTCGGTGAACTACGAGGACGGCGACGGCCCGGAATCGCGCTTTGCCAAGACCATGGCGCTGGTCGCCGAGCACGGCGCGGCGGTGGTCGCGCTGACCATCGACGAAGAGGGCCAGGCCCGCACCGCGCAGAAGAAGGTCGAGATCGCCGAGCGGCTGATCAACGACATCACCGGCAACTGGGGCGTCGACGAATCATCCATCCTCATCGACACCTTGACGTTCACCATCGCCACCGGTCAGGAGGAGTCCCGCCGCGACGGCATCGAGACCATCGAGGCGATCCGCGAACTGAAAAAGCGCCACCCGGATGTGCAGACCACACTTGGTCTGTCCAACATCTCGTTTGGTCTCAATCCCGCAGCGCGCCAGGTGCTCAACTCGGTGTTCCTGCACGAATGCCAAGAAGCGGGGCTGGATTCGGCGATCGTGCACGCGTCGAAGATCCTGCCGATGAACCGGATTCCCGAGGAGCAACGCAACGTCGCCCTGGATCTGGTCTACGACCGCCGCCGCGAGGACTACGATCCGCTGCAGGAGCTGATGCGGCTGTTCGAAGGCGTGTCGGCGGCCTCCTCGAAAGAGGACCGACTGGCTGAACTAGCTGGGCTGCCGCTGTTCGAACGGCTGGCCCAACGCATCGTCGACGGCGAGCGCAACGGCCTGGACGCCGATCTCGACGAGGCGATGACGCAAAAGCCGCCGCTTCAGATCATCAACGAACATCTGCTGGCCGGCATGAAGACGGTCGGCGAGCTCTTCGGCTCCGGCCAGATGCAGCTGCCGTTCGTGCTGCAGTCGGCGGAGGTAATGAAAGCCGCCGTCGCGTATCTGGAACCGCACATGGAGCGCTCGGACGACGATTCGGGCAAGGGACGCATCGTGCTGGCCACCGTCAAGGGCGACGTGCACGACATCGGCAAGAACCTGGTCGACATCATCTTGAGCAACAACGGCTACGAAGTGGTCAACATCGGCATCAAGCAGCCAATCGCCACCATCCTCGAAGTCGCCGAGGACAAGAGCGCCGACGTGGTCGGCATGTCGGGCCTGCTGGTGAAGTCGACCGTGGTGATGAAGGAAAACCTCGAGGAGATGAACACCCGGGGAGTCGCCGAAAAGTTCCCGGTGCTGCTCGGCGGCGCGGCGTTGACGCGCAGCTATGTCGAAA
The DNA here is from genome assembly GCF_000253375.1 of Mycobacterium canetti CIPT 140010059. Classification (NCBI taxonomy): domain Bacteria; kingdom Bacillati; phylum Actinomycetota; class Actinomycetes; order Mycobacteriales; family Mycobacteriaceae; genus Mycobacterium; species Mycobacterium canetti. The sequence goes on along the minus strand of NC_015848.1, from coordinate 2,437,446 downwards.
ACGACCTGGCCGAGATCTACCAGGGCGAAGTGCATTACGCGCGAGACGCTTTCGAGGGCCTGAAGTTGATGGACACCATCATGAGCGCCAAGCGCGGCGAGGCGCCCGACGAAAACAGCCCGGAAGCCATTAAGGCGCGTGAGAAAGAAGCCGAACGTAAGGCCCGCCACCAGCGATCCAAACGCATTGCCGCACAGCGCAAAGCCGCCGAAGAACCAGTCGAGGTGCCCGAACGCTCCGATGTCGCGGCCGACATCGAGGTCCCGGCGCCGCCGTTCTGGGGTTCGCGGATCGTCAAGGGCCTGGCGGTGGCCGACTACACCGGTCTGCTCGATGAGCGCGCATTGTTTTTGGGCCAGTGGGGTTTACGCGGCCAGCGCGGCGGTGAGGGTCCGTCCTACGAAGATCTCGTCGAGACCGAGGGCCGGCCGCGGCTGCGGTACTGGTTGGACCGGCTGTCCACCGACGGCATCTTGGCGCACGCCGCCGTGGTGTACGGCTATTTCCCGGCGGTGTCCGAGGGCAACGACATCGTGGTGCTCACCGAGCCCAAGCCCGACGCCCCGGTGCGCTACCGGTTTCACTTCCCGCGCCAGCAGCGCGGTCGGTTTTTGTGCATTGCCGATTTCATCCGCTCGCGGGAGCTGGCCGCCGAGCGTGGCGAGGTTGACGTGCTGCCGTTCCAGCTGGTGACCATGGGTCAGCCGATCGCGGATTTCGCCAACGAGCTGTTCGCGTCCAACGCCTACCGCGACTACCTGGAGGTGCACGGTATCGGCGTGCAGCTCACCGAGGCGCTGGCCGAGTACTGGCACCGGCGGATCCGTGAGGAGCTCAAGTTCTCCGGGGATCGGGCGATGGCGGCCGAGGATCCGGAGGCGAAAGAAGACTATTTCAAGCTCGGCTACCGCGGTGCTCGCTTTGCCTTCGGCTACGGCGCATGCCCGGATCTGGAGGACCGCGCCAAGATGATGGCGCTGCTGGAGCCCGAACGCATCGGTGTGACGTTATCCGAGGAATTACAGCTGCATCCCGAACAGTCGACCGACGCCTTTGTCCTGCACCATCCGGAAGCCAAGTACTTCAACGTTTAATCTGACCCGTCCCACGTGTGCGGAAGCATCGGCTGCGACAGGACGTCGGCGAATCCGCCGCCTAGGTGAGTGAGCCCGGTCGCTGATCCGGGCGCCGATTTTGGGATCGTGCCGGCGAACCCCAGCGCATCCAATCCACGGTTGCCGGCGGCGACGTCTGCCATCTCCGGTGTGTTTGGCATGGTCAGGCGGCCGTCGTCGGCCAGAAACTCGAAGCGGTGTTGCCGGAGACGTCGCCGCAGTCTTGTTGCTTTGCTGGCGCTGCTCTGAGCTTGGTCGCCGGGCAGTTTGGCGGCAGGTGCGGCGGCATCGGTGGTAACACCGGCGAGTGCTGTCGTCTTGGCGATCGGGTTGAACCCTTCCCCGTCGGGACCACCGACCGCGTAAAGGCCTTGGGCGGCACTGGATCCGGGAGTCGACGGTGCCGTCGGTGCCGCGGACGTGGTCGGAGCGGGTGCGGGCGTGGTAACCAGGGCAGCCGGGTTGGTACCCACCAGGGTGACTCCGGTGGCCGCAGGCCAGCTTTGCCGGCTGGGACCATCGGAGTGCACACTTTCGACCATTGGTCCGGCCGGCCCCGATACCGCACCGAGCCCGGCAAGCCCGGTCAGCCCGGCAGGCAACAGGACCGGACTCGTCAGCGGGGCGAACGGTCCGAAATAGATCAGTGGGTCCAGCACCAGGTAGGCGAGAAACGTGAAGACTGGACCGGACACGAACGAGATGAACCAGTCCAACACCTGGGCGATGAGGTCGCCGAGCGGCCCCGGCAGCAGCTCAACAGCCAGATAGCGCAGCAGCTCCAGGAAATCCTTGAGTAGCTGCAGGATCAGTTTGGTCGGGTCGGGGAAGCTGCTGCTAGCCGCCGAGCTGGCCGCACTGGTCACTATCTGCGGCGCCGGCGGCGTGCTGGGGGTCGCCGCCACGCTTTCGTGCGCGACGGCTTGATAGTGGCTCATGACGGTGGCGGCCTGGATCCACATGCGCAGGTAGTCGGCCTCGTTGAGGGCGATCGGGATGGTGTTGACACCGAAGAAGTTGGTGGTCACCAGAGCGCCGTGCATGGCATGGTTGGCCGCCAACTCGGCTAGCGTAGGCATGCCCCCCAATGCGGACGTATACCCGGCGGCGGCCGTTTCGTGCGCGGCGGCTGCTGCGGTGGCCACCGTGGCAGCGTGGGTTAGCCAATACCGGAACGGTTGATGGGCGACGACGAACCGGTCGGCGCTGGGCCCCTGCCACGAGCTTGCCTGCACCGCAGCGAGCACGCTTGCGAGTTCCGTTGCAATTTCGGTGTATTGCGCGGCCAGCGCGTGCCACGCCCTGGCCGCGGCCAGCAGCGGACCGGGACCCATGCCGGTGGACAGCCATGCTGACGGCACTTCCGGCGGAACTGCGAACCACATCGGGAAGGTCACGTTCGGCTGCCTCCTTCGACCACAGGAATAACTAGGTTAGCCTAACCTATATTAGGATGCCCTAATGCGCGGCGCGGCGGTGGCGAACGTGTGGCGTCAAACCGCCGTGACTTGGCTGGCTGACACGTGCAACAATCGCTGGCCGTGAAGACCTTCGAGGATCTGTTCGCCGAACTCGGCGATCGTGCCCGCACTCGGCCGGCCGACAGCACCACGGTGGCGGCATTGGACGGCGGGGTTCATGCTCTGGGTAAGAAGCTTCTCGAGGAGGCCGGCGAGGTGTGGCTGGCTGCCGAGCACGAATCCAACGACGCACTGGCGGAGGAGATCAGCCAGTTGCTGTACTGGACGCAGGTGCTGATGATCTCCCGTGGACTGTCCCTCGACGACGTCTATCGAAAGCTGTGAGCATGCTGCGGGTCGCGGTTCCCAACAAGGGTGCGCTGAGCGAGCCGGCCACCGAGATCCTCGCGGAGGCCGGCTACCGCCGCCGCACCGATTCCAAAGACTTGACCGTCATCGATCCGGTCAACAACGTCGAGTTCTTCTTCTTGCGGCCCAAAGACATTGCCATATATGTCGGTTCGGGAGAGCTCGACTTCGGGATCACCGGACGCGACCTGGTGTGCGATTCCGGTGCACAGGTTCGGGAACGCCTGGCGCTGGGCTTCGGGTCGTCCAGCTTCCGCTATGCCGCTCCCGCCGGGCGGAACTGGACGACTGCCGACCTAGCCGGGATGCGGATCGCCACCGCCTACCCGAATCTGGTCCGGAAAGATCTGGCCACCAAGGGAATCGAAGCAACGGTCATCAGACTTGATGGTGCCGTGGAGATCTCGGTGCAGCTCGGGGTGGCCGATGCCATCGCCGATGTGGTGGGGTCGGGTCGCACGCTGAGCCAGCACGACCTGGTGGCCTTTGGTGAGCCGCTGTGCGATTCGGAGGCGGTGCTCATCGAGCGGGCCGGTACGGACGGCCAAGACCAGACCGAGGCGCGCGATCAACTGGTCGCTCGGGTGCAGGGGGTGGTCTTCGGCCAGCAGTATCTGATGCTCGACTACGATTGCCCGCGCTCGGCGTTGAAGAAGGCCACGGCGATCACGCCGGGGCTGGAGTCACCGACCATCGCCCCGCTGGCCGACCCGGACTGGGTGGCAATCCGCGCCCTGGTGCCGCGCCGGGACGTCAACGGCATCATGGATGAGCTCGCCGCGATCGGGGCCAAAGCGATTCTGGCGTCGGACATCAGGTTCTGCCGATTCTGATCCTGTGGCGGGGCCCACGCTGTGTTAGCGTCCGCTGGGGCCTGATTGCCCATAACGTCTGTCTCAGGAGGGATCGCTGTGACGCATGTCCTTGTTCTGCTGCTGGCGCTGCTTATCGGTGTCGTTGCCGGGTTGCGTTCCCTGACGGCCCCGGCCGTGGTCTCCTGGGCCGCCTTTCTCGGCTGGATCAACCTGCATGGAACCTGGGCATCCTGGATGGGCAATTTCGTGACCGTGGTGATCGTCAGCGTTCTTGCGGTCGCCGAACTCGTTAACGACAAACGTCCCAAAACACCGCCGCGTACCGTGACGCCGGTGTTCGCTGTCCGGATCATTTTGGGCGCGTTCGCCGGCGCGGTCATCGGCACCGCGTGGGGCTACCGGTGGGGCGGGCTTGGCGCTGGGGTTATCGGCGCTGTGCTCGGCACCATGGGCGGCTATCAGGCACGTACGAGGCTGGTGGCTGCCCGTGGCGGCCACGACCTGCCGATCGCGCTGCTCGAGGATTCGGTCGCGGTATTGGGCGGGTTTGCCATCGTCGCCGCCGCGGCGGCCCTATGACACCGCACTTCGACGCGATCGTTTATGCCGCCGGCTCGGTGGGCCACCCTGGATAGGGCGGTGGTGTTCCGCCGAAGGCCGGGCAGCGCTGTTGATGCGGGCACCAATCGCAGAGCCGCGATGGGTTGGGGCGGAAATCGCCTGTCTCGCCTGCGGATTGGATAGCACGCCAAATCGCCATCAACGTCTTTTCGAAACGCAATAGCTCGTCGCGGTCCGGTGAATAGTCGAGCAGCTGGCCGTCGGCCAGATAGATGAGCCGCAGCCGGGTGGGCGGCACGCCGCGCGACCGAAATAGCGCCACCGCGTAGAACTTCATCTGAAACATCGCCTTAAACTCCGCCAACGCCCGCGCCGCCGGCGGCGCCTTGCCAGTCTTGTAGTCGACCACCCGCAGCTCGCCGGTGGCGGCGACGTCAATGCGGTCGATGTAGCCGCGCAACAGAGTTCCGTCGGCCAGTTCGACCTCCACCCGCTGTTCGCAGCATTGCGGGTCGAACCGAGTCGGGTCTTCCAGCCGGTAGTAGCCGGACACCAACGCGCGGGCGTCCTCCAGCAGTTGGGTTGGTTGTCCGGGGTCCAGTTCGCCGGCCAGTTCGGGCTCCGCGGCGACCATCTGGTCCCAAGCGCGCTGCACCAGTGACCTCGCAGTATCCGGGCTGCGCAGCCCCGCGGGTAGCCCATAGAGCTGCTCAAGCGCGGCGTGCACCACCGAACCCCGTAACTGCGCCGCCGACGTCGCCTCGGGTAGCCGGTCGATCGCGCGAAACCGGTATAGCAGCGGGCATTGCTTGAAGTCCGTCGCCCGTGACGGTGATAACGCCGGCCGTGGTGTGGGCGGGTCCGGCTGGTCGGCCATGTCCGCAGCTTAGGGTTGGGCGCCGACAACCCCGAGCACCGATCGCGGCGAGTCGGCTGGCACGCTAGACGGCGTGTCAGCAACCGGCCCATTCAGCATCGGCGAACGTGTTCAGCTCACCGACGCTAAGGGGCGCCGCTACACCATGTCGCTGACTCCCGGTGCCGAATTCCACACTCATCGTGGCTCGATCGCCCACGACGCGGTGATCGGGTTGGAGCAAGGCAGCGTGGTCAAATCCAGCAACGGCGCCCTGTTCCTGGTGCTGCGCCCGCTGCTGGTCGACTACGTCATGTCGATGCCGCGCGGCCCGCAGGTGATCTATCCCAAAGATGCGGCCCAGATCGTGCATGAGGGCGACATATTTCCCGGCGCGCGGGTGCTGGAGGCAGGAGCCGGATCCGGTGCTCTGACCTTGTCTTTGCTGCGGGCGGTTGGGCCGGCCGGACAAGTGATCTCCTACGAACAGCGCGCCGATCATGCCGAACACGCCCGGCGCAATGTGAGCGGCTGCTACGGCCAGCCGCCGGACAACTGGCGACTGGTCGTCAGCGACCTCGCCGACTCCGAACTGCCCGACGGATCCGTTGATCGGGCCGTGCTCGACATGCTGGCGCCGTGGGAGGTGCTCGACGCGGTATCGCGGCTGCTGGTCGCCGGCGGAGTGCTGATGGTCTACGTGGCCACCGTCACTCAGCTGTCGAGGATCGTGGAGGCACTGCGGGCCAAGCAGTGCTGGACCGAACCGAGAGCCTGGGAGACGCTGCAGCGGGGCTGGAACGTCGTAGGGTTGGCGGTTCGGCCGCAGCATTCGATGCGCGGGCATACCGCGTTCCTGGTAGCAACGCGCCGGTTGGCGCCGGGGGCTGTGGCTCCGGCGCCGCTAGGTCGTAAGCGCGAGGGACGCGACGGGTAGCGGGAGACACAGCTGGGAGCCAGTCCACTTAGTCGTCACTGCGGTGCAGGCCCCGGCGCACGGACAGCAACTCGAACTCCGGATGTGCGGCTACCAGACGTTCGGCGTTGTCGAGGACATCGACGGCGTGGCTGCGGTCACCGGACACCACGGCCACACCGATGCCCGCCCGCCGGTACAGATCATGCGAACCGGTCTCGGCGGCCGACACGCTGAATTTGCGCTGCAACTCGGCGACCAGGGGGCGGGTCACCGACCGCTTCTGCTTGAGTGAGCGCACGTCGCCCAGCAGCACGTCGAATTCCAGCCAGCCAATCCACATCGGGAGCTCAGCCAGGGGGAGTCGGTGATGGGGCCGGCGCCGGGCTGGTAGCCGACGGAGTCGAATCCGGTGAGTTACCCATGGCCAGCAGCATTTCCGCGGTCTGCCTAGACAACTGCCAGCCGCCCTTGAAGGACACGAATTCCATGGGAAACGTGAACTCGCGGTTGTCCGGATGGGCAGTGGTGACGACGACGGTGGCCATCACGGCGGACGGCTTGTTGTCCGACCATGCGATGTCGTTGGCCGCGAAGGTCATGGGCATGTAGCCGCCGTCACGCAGTGCGGTGGTGAACTTGTCCAGGGCAGCGGCGCTTTCGGGGGTCGCGCCCTCGATAAGCTGCACCTTGTTGGCGCCTGGTACGGCCGGGTCGGCGAGCCGGGACAGCACATCGATCAGGGCTTCGGGTGCGGGCAGGGGCGTGATCGGCGCGGCCGCGAGCGGGCTCGACGTGACGGGCGGCAGTGACGGGGCAGGCGGCGACGAACGCTTGAACTCAGGGTGTGAACACCCAAAGAGCCCTAACGCCGCCACGATGGTAGCGGCGCCCAGGGTTACACGGATGTTTCGGCGCATCCAGCGACACGCTCGGCTACCGGCCGCTTGTGAATGCAGCAGAAGTCTCGGCGGCGGCCGCCGCACTGATCGCCGCGTCGCCCGCTAGGCCTGTGGCTAGGGATTTCGCGGTCACAGTGCTCCTCTCAAGGTTCGTTTGATCGGCCGGATTCGGGGCCGAGATTACCAGCGACACAAGTTGTTACTTTCCATGGGCATTCGACTGCCAACATGAAGGGCCGATCGCCGGTAGCGTTGGAGTATCCGCCGCGCGATTCCTGGCGTGGGAAAGGAGCGCAACATGGGTGAGTCAGAGCGTTCTGAGGCATTCGGCATCCCCCGGGATAGCCCGCTGTCCAGCGGTGATGCCGCCGAATTAGAACAGCTGCGGCGCGAGGCTGCGGTCCTGCGCGAGCAACTTGAGAACGCCGTCGGATCACATGCCCCGACGCGCTCTGCCCGCGACATACATCAACTCGAAGCCCGTATCGACTCACTTGCTGCCCGCAATTCCAAATTAATGGAAACTCTTAAAGAAGCCCGTCAACAACTGCTGGCGCTGCGCGAGGAAGTTGACCGGCTGGGGCAGCCGCCCAGTGGCTACGGCGTCCTGCTGGCCACGCACGACGACGACACGGTCGATGTGTTCACATCGGGTCGCAAGATGCGCCTGACGTGCTCACCGAATATTGACGCTGCATCGCTGAAGAAGGGGCAGACGGTCCGGCTCAACGAGGCCCTGACCGTCGTGGAGGTCGGCACATTCGAGGCGGTCGGCGAGATATCCACCTTGCGCGAGATCCTGGCCGACGGTCATCGGGCTTTGGTCGTCGGCCACGCCGACGAGGAACGCGTTGTTTGGCTGGCTGATCCCCTGATCGCCGAGGACCTGCCAGACGGCCTCCCTGAGGCCCTCAACGATGACACCCGGCCGCGCAAGCTGCGCCCCGGCGACTCGCTGCTGGTCGACACCAAAGCCGGCTATGCCTTCGAACGCATCCCCAAAGCCGAGGTAGAAGACCTGGTGCTGGAAGAGGTGCCGGACGTCAGCTACGCCGACATCGGCGGTCTGAGCCGCCAGATCGAGCAGATCCGCGACGCCGTGGAGCTGCCGTTCCTGCACAAGGAGTTGTACCGGGAGTACTCGCTGCGCCCGCCCAAGGGTGTGTTGCTCTATGGCCCACCCGGCTGTGGTAAGACGTTGATCGCCAAGGCTGTGGCCAACTCGTTGGCCAAGAAAATGGCCGAGGTCCGCGGCGACGATGCCCACGAGGCGAAGTCGTACTTCCTCAACATCAAGGGCCCCGAGCTGCTGAACAAATTCGTCGGGGAAACGGAACGCCACATCCGGCTGATCTTCCAACGGGCCCGCGAGAAGGCGTCGGAAGGCACTCCGGTGATCGTGTTTTTCGACGAGATGGACTCGATCTTTCGCACCCGTGGCACCGGCGTTTCCTCGGACGTCGAGACCACGGTGGTCCCGCAGCTGCTCAGCGAGATCGACGGGGTGGAGGGACTCGAGAATGTCATCGTGATCGGCGCCTCCAACCGAGAGGACATGATCGACCCTGCCATCCTGCGGCCCGGGCGCCTCGACGTGAAGATCAAGATCGAGCGGCCTGATGCCGAAGCGGCGCAGGACATCTACTCGAAGTACCTGACCGAGTTCTTGCCGGTGCACGCCGACGATCTCGCCGAGTTCGACGGTGACCGTTCGGCCTGCATCAAGGCGATGATCGAGAAGGTTGTCGACCGGATGTATGCCGAGATCGACGACAACCGGTTCCTGGAGGTCACCTATGCCAACGGCGATAAGGAAGTCATGTACTTCAAGGACTTCAACTCCGGGGCGATGATCCAGAACGTCGTCGACCGAGCCAAGAAGAACGCCATCAAATCGGTGCTGGAGACCGGCCAACCGGGACTGCGTATACAGCATCTGCTCGATTCGATCGTCGACGAGTTCGCCGAGAACGAGGATTTGCCCAACACCACCAACCCCGATGACTGGGCGCGGATCTCGGGCAAGAAGGGGGAGCGGATCGTCTACATCCGCACCCTGGTCACCGGAAAGAGCTCGTCGGCCAGCAGGGCTATTGATACCGAGTCCAACCTCGGCCAGTACCTGTAGGGCTCAGGCGGTCACCAGCGAGTAGCTGTTGGTGAGGTCGTCTTGCAGGACGCGGGCCTCCCGGTTGGTAGTGTCGACCCGCAACTCGCTGGTAAGCACGCGGGTATGATAGGACCACCCGGCTGGCAGGTTGAGCCGTTCACCCAGCTTGGGCAGGTCGGCTCGGGACAGGTTGGGGTCCACCACTTGACTCCACGTCTGCATCACCCAGCGCTGTCCCTTGGGGTCCTGCAGTTCGTAGACCTCTTCGCCGGCGTTGAACACAAAGACCGTGTTGCGGCTGACCTGGCTGACGGTGTATGGGGCAGGGTTCATCGATGACAGCAGCACCGTGGCCTGCTGGAGCATCTCGATCCCGCCGAAGGTCTTCGTCACCGGCGGGCCCTGGGGCGCCTTCTCGATGGCGTTCATCAACCAATAGCGCGGACCGTTGAGCAGGGCGGTGGCCGCTTTGTGTTCGGTGGCTAGGGCTTGCGGATCGAGCGCGGACCACAGCTCGGCCGGACAATCGTTGAGCGGGAAGCTGTTGTAAACGGTGGCCTGTGGACCGGCCTCCCCGGGTGTTACGAGAAGGACTTCCCCGTAACGTTGCCCGGACAAGCCGGTTACCCGTTCGGGAGCCGACATCAGGGTGAACCTAGTCATCGACGTGACCGGCGTCAACACCGGCGCACGGCGCGGTCACCACGTTGTTGCGGTAGCGGTTGCGCGCGAGCAGCGCGGTGTGCAGGTCGTCGATCAGAGGGTCGAGGAACATCGCGCGGTACTCGGCGTCGTCGACCGCGCGGGCGCTGATGTACATGAACGTCAGCGCGCCCAGGAAAAGACACATACGGATGAGCGAATCCGGCGCCGGGAACGTCATGCCGAGCACCGTCGTGGTCATCGAATCGTAGTGCGTCCATTCCCGAAGCAGCGGCGGAGTGAGAATGATCATGCCCAGAACGAGGTATATCGCGGCGCCGACGAACGCCACTACCAGGATCTCGACGAGTTGCGAGGCCGCCAGCAGGAAGACCACGTTGAGGCGTTCGGCCCGGGTGAGGGGGAAGCCGGGAGAGGGGTCGCCCATGGTCGCGAAGGGTGTGCCGGCCAGGCTTTGGCTGCCTTGGGGCATCACCGTCGTTGAGCGAAGCAGCGGACGCACCCGTTCCACCGTCTTGGACACGACGAACGCCCCGGCGATGGCGAGCAGAAAAACCATCGCCAGCGTCAGCCGCTCGCCGTTGATGTTGGCGGCCATCAGCCAGACATAGGTGTTGAAGAACACCAATGCCGTCAGTAGCACGATCGGCAGGGCCCGGACCGCCAGCGTGCCGACCGTCGCAAGGTGCTCCAGCGTCATCCGCACCGCCCAGCCAAGCACCGACCCGACGCCGCAGCCGGTCTGCAGCAGCACCAGGCCCACCACGACGGCGGTCCGCAACAGCTGGATCGGGCCGGATTCGATGACGTCGGATGCGGCCGCGAAGGCCACCGCCATGGTCGCCACCGCCGCTTGGCCACGCCCGCTTGACATCTGCGACACCAACCAGCCGACGAGGGAGGCCAGCGGCAGAGCAACCGTGAGCAGCGCCAGGATCACCCATTGCGCTGTCGTCGGCGTCGTGCTGATGAAGACTTCGCCGCCGTCGGTGACGAAGAAGACCGCCATGAGGCAGCCCTCGACCACCGCCCAGGCGGCCAACATCGGAGCCGACCGCGGCCACAGCCGACGGCACCGGCCCCGCATGGTCAGCACCGAGGGCAGACCACGCTTCAAGAACCAGCTTTCAGCCTCCACAATGGCCGCTGCTCGGGCCGCCGGGGGGCGACGGACGGAAAGGCTCATGCCGGCCTACCCTAGCGCCGGGCCCTGCTTGATTGCCCGCCTCCTGCGCGGCCCGCTCCGATGTCCTGGGTCGGCGGGCCCTGCTTGATTGCCCGCCTCCTCAGCGGCCCGCTGCGCGGCCCGCATCGTCGGCGGGCCTAGGCTCTACGGCATGCAGCGGATTATCGGAACGGAGGTCGAGTACGGCATTTCCTCGCCGTCGGACCCGACCGCCAACCCGATCCTCACCTCGACGCAGGCGGTGCTGGCATACGCCGCCGCCGCCGGCATTCAGCGTGCCAAACGCACCCGTTGGGACTACGAGGTGGAATCGCCGCTGCGCGACGCCCGGGGCTTCGATTTGAGTCGCTCGGCCGGGCCGCCGCCGGTGGTCGACGCCGACGAGGTGGGCGCGGCCAACATGATCCTGACCAACGGGGCGCGGCTGTACGTCGACCACGCGCACCCGGAATACTCCGCGCCCGAATGCACCGACCCGCTGGACGCAGTGATCTGGGACAAGGCGGGCGAACGCGTGATGGAGGCCGCTGCCCGCCATGTCGCCAGCGTGCCCGGGGCCGCGAAACTGCAGCTGTACAAGAACAACGTCGACGGCAAGGGCGCCTCCTACGGGTCGCACGAGAACTACCTGATGTCGCGGCAGACACCGTTCTCGGCGATCATCACCGGGCTGACCCCCTTTCTGGTATCCCGGCAGGTGGTGACCGGCTCGGGCCGGGTCGGCATCGGGCCCTCGGGTGATGAGCCCGGCTTCCAGCTATCCCAGCGCTCGGACTACATCGAGGTCGAGGTAGGGCTGGAAACAACGCTCAAGCGCGGCATCATCAACACCCGCGACGAACCGCACGCCGACGCCGACAGGTACCGCCGGCTGCACGTCATCATCGGCGACGCCAACCTTGCCGAGACGTCGACCTATCTGAAGCTGGGTACCACGGCGCTGGTGCTCGACCTGATCGAAGAAGGACCAGCCCACGCAATAGATCTGACCGACCTGGCGCTGGCCCGCCCGGTGCATGCGGTGCACGCAATCTCCCGCGATCCGTCGCTGCGAGCGACCGTTGCGCTGGCCGACGGCCGGGAACTGACCGGTCTTGCGCTGCAACGGATCTACCTGGACCGAGTGGCTAAGTTGGTGGATAGCCGCGACCCGGACCCGCGGGCGGCCGACATCGTGGAAACCTGGGCATACGTGCTGGATCAGCTCGAGCGTGACCCGATGGATTGCGCGGAGCTGCTGGACTGGCCGGCCAAACTGCGGCTGCTCGACGGTTTCCGGCAGCGGGAGAACCTGAGCTGGTCGGCGCCCCGGCTGCACCTCGTCGACCTGCAGTACTCCGATGTCCGGCTGGACAAGGGCCTGTACAACCGGCTGGTCGCGCGCGGCTCGATGAAGCGTTTGGTCACCGAACACCAGGTGCTGAGTGCGGTGGAGAACCCGCCGACCGACACCCGCGCGTATTTCCGCGGCGAATGCCTGCGCCGGTTCGGGGCTGATATCGCCGCGGCTAGCTGGGACTCGGTGATCTTCGACCTGGGCGGCGACTCGCTGGTTCGCATCCCGACGCTGGAGCCGTTGCGGGGTAGTAAGGCGCATGTTGGTGCGTTGCTGGACTCGGTGGACAGTGCCGTGGAGCTGGTAGAGCAACTGACCAGCTGAGCCTCGCTAAGCCTGGTTAGGCCGGGAAACGTTGGTGTTGACCGGTAGGGTAGAGAAAGACAGCGGGCGTGTGACGCGCACCCGCGGCCTTTTGAAAGGCCATGAGGAAGCAGGAGGCGGCGATGGCGCAAGAGCAGACCAAGCGTGGCGGTGGCGGCGGCGATGATGACGACATCGCCGGCAGCACCGCCGCGGGCCAGGAGCGTCGCGAAAAGCTGACCGAGGAGACCGACGATCTGCTCGACGAAATCGACGACGTCCTCGAGGAGAACGCCGAGGACTTTGTACGCGCATACGTCCAAAAGGGCGGACAGTGACCTGGCCGTTGCCCGATCGCCTGTCCATTAATTCGCTATCTGGAACACCCGCTGTAGACCTATCTTCTTTCGCTGACTTCCTGCGCCGCCAGGCGCCGGAGTTGCTGCCGGCAAGCATCAGCGGCGGTGCGCCACTCGCAGGCGGCGATGCGCAACTGCCGCACGGCACCACCATTGTCGCGCTGAAATACCCCGGCGGTGTTGTCATGGCGGGTGACCGGCGTTCGACGCAGGGCAACATGATTTCTGGGCGTGATGTGCGCAAGGTGTATATCACCGATGACTACACCGCTACCGGCATCGCTGGCACGGCTGCGGTCGCGGTTGAGTTTGCCCGTCTGTATGCCGTGGAACTTGAGCACTACGAGAAGCTCGAGGGTGTGCCGCTGACGTTTGCCGGCAAAATCAACCGGCTGGCGATTATGGTGCGTGGCAATCTGGCGGCCGCGATGCAGGGTCTGGTGGCGTTGCCGTTGCTGGCGGGCTACGACATTCATGCTTCTGACCCGCAGAGCGCGGGTCGTATCGTTTCGTTCGACGCCGCCGGCGGTTGGAACATCGAGGAAGAGGGCTATCAGGCGGTGGGCTCGGGTTCGCTGTTCGCGAAGTCGTCGATGAAGAAGTTGTATTCGCAGGTTACCGACGGTGATTCGGGGCTGCGGGTGGCGGTGGAGGCGCTCTACGACGCCGCCGACGACGACTCCGCCACCGGCGGTCCGGACCTGGTGCGGGGCATCTTTCCGACGGCGGTGATCATCGACGCCGACGGGGCGGTTGACGTGCCGGAGAGCCGGATTGCCGAGTTGGCCCGCGCGATCATCGAAAGCCGTTCGGGTGCGGATACTTTCGGCTCCGATGGCGGTGAGAAGTGAGTTTTCCGTATTTCATCTCGCCTGAGCAGGCGATGCGCGAGCGCAGCGAGTTGGCGCGTAAGGGCATTGCGCGGGCCAAAAGCGTGGTGGCGCTGGCCTATGCCGGTGGTGTGCTGTTCGTCGCGGAGAATCCGTCGCGGTCGCTGCAGAAGATCAGTGAGCTCTACGATCGGGTGGGTTTTGCGGCCGCGGGCAAGTTCAACGAGTTCGACAATTTGCGCCGCGGCGGGATCCAGTTTGCCGACACCCGCGGTTACGCCTATGACCGTCGTGACGTCACGGGTCGGCAGTTGGCCAATGTCTACGCGCAGACTCTAGGCACCATCTTTACCGAACAGGCCAAGCCCTACGAGGTTGAGTTGTGTGTGGCCGAGGTCGCGCATTACGGCGAGACGAAACCCCCTGAGCTGTATCGGATTACCTACGACGGGTCGATCGCCGACGAGCCGCATTTCGTGGTGATGGGCGGCACCACGGAGCCGATCGCCAACGCGCTCAAAGAGTCGTATGCCGAGAACGCCAGCCTGACCGACGCCCTGGGTATCGCGGTTGCTGCATTGCGGGCCGGCAGTGCCGACACCTCGGGTGGTGATCAACCCACCCTTGGCGTGGCCAGCTTAGAGGTGGCCGTTCTCGATGCCAACCGGCCACGGCGCGCGTTCCGGCGCATCACCGGCTCCGCCCTGCAAGCGTTGCTGGTAGACCAGGAAAGCCCGCAGTCTGACGGCGAATCGTCGGGCTGAGTCCGAAAGTCCGACGCGTGCCTGGGACCCCGCTGCGACGCGTTAACTGCGCCTAACCCCGGCTCGACGCGTCGCCGACCGTCCTGACTTTTGTCACTGCGGCAGGTTCGGCGACTCTGCGGGGCTATGACCTGCAAAGTCGCATGGCTGCTGGTGCGGATTTGTGCACTAGATTCGTACCGCGCGTTGTGGCGATGTGCTCGGTACCAAAGCTGTCGACCGCGATCACCCACATGGTGATCCACGTAATCAATAATCACATCGGCCACGGGAGTACGGGAGCCGGCTATCAGGCGATGTCGCACATGGAACTCACCCTATTGGTCGGTCGCGCGACGGCCGGGACAATGAAATCTGTTGATACACAGCATGGTTAGCGGTGATGGGGGTGCACGCCTTGAGCCGAGGCGGGAAAATATATGCGCACTCTAGCCGGGTGTTGGGGATCGCACCGTGGGCCCTTCACTGTTGCCCTTGGGACTGCGGACACGTTGCGACGTCTCCAACGGCGACGCCCCCCGTTTCTTAGGATGTTCCCGTATCAAAACTTAGGATGTTCCTTGTATGAAAACGTGGGCTCCCCATCGTAGACGAGTCTGATGGTCCCCTCTTTGTCTAGCTTGGTTACGAGTTCGATGGGCCCCCTCTCCTTGTTCACGTCGGGCACGAGATGGATGGTCTCCTCTTTTGCGTTCTCGTTGTGATAATCGAACACGGTGTTGAGCATCCAGGCCTCGTCGTAGTCGTCGGCCATCTTCGGTGGATCCTCAAACTGCGACGTCGACTGTATTGCCTCTTGCACGGCTTCCCAATAGGTCTCCATCACTAACGCGTCTTGGAACCACATCTGTTCGTAGTCGGCCTCCTTTTCCGCGATCCTGGTGGAGAATTGCCCGAACCAGTTGAATGCCTTCAACGCTATGGTCTGCACGCGGTTCGCGCGCACCATCGCCGGCGGCACCATCGCCGCTCTAGCCTGCTCGTAGGCGTTCGCCGCTGCCGTGAGCTGGGTCGCGGTCCTATGGGCGTGCTCGGCGGTCGTGGTCAGCCACTGCACATACGGCAAGGTCTGCTGTATCAAAGCCTGCGACGACTGACCCCTATACGACTCCAGCAACGTGTCAAGCGCTGACTGCAACCCCACCTTCGTCTTTTCCAGCTCACTGGCCAGAGCGTTCCATCCCTGGGCGGCGGCCAGTATCGGGCCAGAACCCGGGCCGAGATATATCCGGGTGGAGTTGATCTCGGGCGGCAACGCCCAGAAATTGGGCATAATTCGTTACTCCCTTGTACTCGCTGGTAGCCACTCGTGCGTAACTGGCGACACGTTAGAAACCTTTGTTGTTGGCGATCTCGACTTCCTCATACGCAAGCGCGCCATTCGCCAGGGTCCGGACCAATTTTCGATGAAAGGCCGTGCCCCGAGCGGCTTGCACCTGGTACTGCTGCCCGTGGCTACTAAAGAACAGCGATAACTTTTTTGATACGTAGTCGGCGGCCGGGGGAGGAACCCTGGTGGTCACCGAGGCCACCGCGGCATTGCTTACCGCCATGTGGGAACCAAGGGACTCCAGTGTCGCAGCTGCCGCCAACATCCCAAATGGGTCTACATTCACAAAGGACATGTGGTTTCTCCTCCTCGAAACTCAAAGAACCCGAGCTACTGCACAGGGAAAGATCAAGCGACCTAGTCACCTGCGCTCTATCTCATTGGCTGCTTGGTAATGGTGCGAACTGCTTAAATCCGCCGAATAACGGAATCGAAGGGTACAAAGTGCGCCCACCGGTGGCCGGTGGTGAGATCATCCCGATTTCTCCCACCCGAAGGTGCGAAATGCACACAATGTCCTCTGCGGAATGCCGCGGGCTGTAGGACTTTAAAACCTCCTGGTCTCAACCACGGGGAACACGCCACTGGTGCTTACCCCAGTCAAGCCATCGGGATCTACCCGCACCGGAACCACGACTCTTCTATTTCTATGTCATCTTTTACTTTTGGATGAGTCATAGTACTCCCTCTTGAACGCTTAGTTGCGTGACAAAATCGTACACCGAATACGGAACGTGGAAGCGCGTGATGTGTACCATAGTGTGTTAGGTATTTCGTGTACAAAATGTGGACAAGCAGTGCATGTCAAAGGGTTTGACAAATTAATGATTGGTCGCCCGTGATGCGAAGTCACTCATGACGCATTCCTTACGGGCGGCCCAATCGCGCGGCTACAAAAAGGGCTTGTATCACTAGAGTGGAGTCGGTTTGCTCGACTTCTGGTCACGACGTCCGTCGAACAAGCCGTGTCCGTGCCCAAGTGTTACCCCGAGTAGTTCCGCCGCAAAGTGCTCGACTTGGTGGCTGCCGGCCGCCCCAAGGCAGGCGCAAACGTTGCCAATGAGGGCATCCGCGAGTTGAAGACCTGAAGTGGCGATCCTCAAAAAGGTCCCGTGAGCTGTTGCGAGAGCCGCACGGACTAGACGGCAGTAAGCGGCCATAGCAACGATGGCCGCAGAAAGACTTCCCGTGCAGAAGGCGTGTCGACTGCTCGAGGTCGCCGAGTCAGGCTACCGCGAATGACGTACACGACCGTGGTGCTCAACCCACCCCTGGCCACCCTGGAGGTGGCCGTGCTCGACGCCGACCGGCTACGGCGCGCGTTTCGGCGCATCGCGGGTGCCGCGTTGGGAAAACGGCTGCGGGAACTGGATCGCAAAGATGCCAAGGGACACAAGGGGGTTCCACGGGCGCCAAAGACTCCAAGTCCGACGGCGAATCGATGGATTAGTGACGGGCCTGCGCGCCGATTGACGAGATGCTGTCGACAATCCTGATGCTATGCTATCAAAATGCGGACGACTGTCACATTGGATGACGACGTCGAGCAGTTGGTAAGGCGCCGGATGGCCGAGCGGCAAGTGTCCTTCAAGAAGGCCCTCAACGACGCGATTCGCGACGGCGCCTCCGGGCGACCTGCGCCGAGTCACTTCAGCACCCGCACGGCAGACTTGGGCGTCCCTGCGGTCAACCTCGACCGGGCCTTGCAGCTTGCGGCCGACCTCGAGGACGAAGAGCTTGTGCGCCGTCAACGCCGCGGGTCATAGCGGTTGATGAAGATCGTCGAC
This sequence comes from Mycobacterium canetti CIPT 140010059, assembly GCF_000253375.1. Taxonomy (NCBI): domain Bacteria; kingdom Bacillati; phylum Actinomycetota; class Actinomycetes; order Mycobacteriales; family Mycobacteriaceae; genus Mycobacterium; species Mycobacterium canetti. The sequence goes on along the minus strand of NC_015848.1, from coordinate 2,419,784 downwards.
GCGAACGTCTTGCTCTACGCCGTGAACACCACAAGTGAGCACCACAAGCCGTCGCTGCGCTGGCTTGACGGTGCGCTGTCGGGCGCCGACCGCGTCGGGTTCGCCTGGGTGCCGTTGTTGTCGTTCGTGCGATTGGCGACCAAGGTGGGGTTGTTCCCCCGTCCGCTTCCGCGGGAGGCGGCCATCACCCAGGTCGCGGATTGGCTAGCCGCACCCAGCGCCGTCTTGGTGAATCCGACCGTCCGGCACGCCGATATCCTGGCGAGAATGCTGACGTACGTCGGAACCGGTGCCAACCTGGTCAACGACGCGCATCTGGCCGCGCTTGCCGTCGAGCATCGCGCCAGCATCGTGTCCTACGACAGTGACTTCGGCCGATTCGCAGGGGTGCGCTGGGATCAGCCGCCCGCGCTGTTGTGATGGTGCGTCAGGGCGTGATACGCGGGCCGCAGCAGCTCGGTCAGCGGCCGTCCGCGGGCGCTGAGTCCGGTGTCGGGCAGCTGGTCGAGCAACATCGATGGCGTTGCCGGCGGGCTGGGGACATTGATGTCGGCCTGCCGGGCGTAATAGCGATCTAGGCAGTCGGTGAGCGGCTGGGCCACTTGTTCGGCGTGGTCGGCGGCCGGTGCCGCTCCGTCGGCGCGGGCGGCGGCCAGGTTGGCCAGCAAGTCCTCCCGCTCGCGGCCACGCCATGCCAGGATGGCGAACGGGTCGTCGTCGAAGGACTCGGCGAGCAGGTAGAAGGTGGCGGCCAGGTGCTTGCATGGGACCGCGTAGTCGGGGCAGGAGCAGTCCAGTGACAGCTCTCGGGCGGTGCCGGGGAATAGCGACAGGCCCAGGCCGGCGAAGACGTCCTCGATGTCGTCGGGCATTTCGCCGGACAGCAATTTTGCTGCATACCAAGCGTTTTCGGCCAGGGTTCGCTCGACGTGCGCCCATTGCGACTTGCCGAACGCCGGAATGCCGATGCGGATCCGGTACGGCCGGGCCCGGCTGCCCTGCACCAGCGCGGTGACCAAACCGGCATCCACCTGCAGCGAGATCACCTGCCCTTTGCGCGCATAGCTGCGGCCGCGTTGCAGGCGGTTGCCCAGGCCGATGTCCTCTAGCACCGCAACGAACCGCTCCGACCACCAGGTCTGCGCGATCGCGCCGCGGGTGCTGCGCGCCTTGATCCCACCCTCGACCGGGCGCGGTCGCGACGGCGGTGGGTACCAGGTGCTACTCACCGACGGCGCTTTCGGACAGCGCGAACACCTCGCGCAGGTCGCGGGTGGACAGTTCGGTCAGCCAGCCTTCGCCGTCGGTGACCACAAGGTCGGCCAACGCCTTTTTCTCTTCGATCATCTCGTCGATTTTCTCCTCGAGGGTGCCGGTGCAGATGAACTTGCGCACCTGCACCGTGCGCCGCTGCCCGATCCGAAACGCCCGGTCTGTCGCCTGGTTCTCGACCGCCGGGTTCCACCAGCGGTCCAGGTGCACCACATGATTGGCGGCGGTGAGGTTCAGCCCGGTACCGCCGGCTTTCAACGACAGCAGAAAAATGGGCGGGCCGTCACCGGACTGGAACCGGGCCACCATCTCGTCACGCCGCTTCCTCGGGGTGCCACCGTGCAGGTAGGCAATGTCTCGGGCGGCACGGCCGAAGCGGGCGGCCAGGTGCGGCACCAGCAGCTCGGCGAACTCGGTGAACTGGGTAAAACACAGCACCCGGTCGCCCTCGGCCAGGATCTCTTCCAGGATCTCCTCGAGCCGGATCACCTTCCCGGACCGCCGACCGACCGGGGAGCGATCGTGCAGCAGCTGGGCGGGGTGGTTGCACACCTGTTTGAGCTTGGCCATCGCGGCCAGCACGTTGCCGCGCCGCTCGATCCCTTCGGTGTTTTCGATCTTTTCCATCATGTCGGCGACGACGGCCTGATACAGCGACGCCTGCTCGGTGGTGAGCTGGCAGTACTGCTTGATCTCGATCTTCTCCGGCAGGTCGTCGATGATCGCCGGGTCGGTCTTGAGCCGGCGCAGGATGTAGGGCCGCGTCGATGCGCGCAGCCGTTCGGCCGGTTCGGTGTGCCCGTGCCGCTCGATCGGGATCGCGTAGCGGGTGCGGAAACGTTCGGAGGATCCGAGCAGGCCCGGGTTGAGGAAGTCCATGATCGACCACAGTTCGGCGAGCCGGTTCTCCATCGGTGTCCCGGTCAGCGCCACCCGGTGCGCCGCGCGTAGCCGTCGCACCGCCTTGGCCGCCCGGGACAGGCTGTTCTTCACCGCCTGCGCCTCGTCCAGCACCACCCGGTTCCACTCGTATTCCGCCAGCTCGTCGATGTCGCGGGCGGCGGTGGTATAGGTGCTCACGACCAGGTCGGTGTGCTCGAGGTGGTCGCGCAACGCCTCGCCGTGCAGCCGGGCGCCCCCGTGGTGGGCGTACACCCGCAGGTTGGGCGCAAACCTGGCCGCTTCCCGCTGCCAGTTGCCCACCAACGACATCGGGCACAGCAGCAGTGTGGGTCCGACGCCGCGATCCTGGTGGCGCTGAACGGATTCCAAGGTTTCCAGCGCCAATAGCTGCACCGTTTTGCCCAGGCCCATGTCGTCGGCCAGGCAGCTGCCCAAACCGAGCGAGGACAAAAACGCCAGCCACGCCAGACCGCGCTGCTGGTAGGGACGCAGCGTCGCGGTGAATCCGTCGGGCGGGTCCAACGGCTGCAGCGACGCCGCGGCGGCCCCGGCGAGCAAGTCCCCGAGCCAGCCGTCGGCGCGTACGGCGGTGACCTCGAGCGGGGTGTCCACGTCGTCGGGGTGGCTGGCGGCCAGCGCGAGGATCTCGGCGGTGGTCTTGCGGCCAGTGGGCTTACGCTCCAAAAACTCCAGCCCGCGGCGCAGCTGTTCGGTATCGAGCGCCACCCACTGGCCACGCAGCCGGATCAGCGGGGCCTTGGTTTCGGTCAGCGCCGCGATCTCCTCCTCGCTGAGCGGATCGTCGCCCACGGCCAGCTCCCAGCGGAACTCGACGAGCTGCTCGCGGCCGAACTTGCTGGCCTTGCCCACCACGCCGTCGACCGGGGTATATGCGGACAGGACCAAGCCCAGCTTGCGGCGGCGGTCCCACCAGGACGGCAGCAGCACGCCAAACCCAGCCTCGTCGAGCACCGCGGCCGTACCCGACAGGAATCGGTAGGCGCCGTCGGCGTCGAGCTCAAGCCCGGACGGGCACGCGGTGCGCAGCGCCGGGACGAGCTCGGGGAAAATCCGAGAGGCCCGGCCCAGTTCGGTCAGCAGCAGCTCCTGCGGCCGGTCCAGCCAGCGGCGCAGGCTGCCGTCGTCGTTCCATGCCTGCTCGGCGGGGACCAGCAGGCTGGGGTCCTGCGTCGACTGCAATAAGAACTCCAGCCTCCACAACGAGCCCGCGGGCGTCTCCTCGTTTTCGGTCTCGACTTCGGACAGCCGAAACGTCGCCCGCGCCGGGCCGACCGTGCCGATACCGACGTCGTCCCATGGCCGCAACGCCTCGGCCAGCGCGTCGAGTTCGTCGGGCTCCGCGTCGAACCGGCCGTCCGGGCAGGTCAACGCGGTCAGCCAAGCCTCCACGGCCCGATGCCGTTTGGAGCGACCCCGTCGCGGGGGCAGCAGGTCCATCGGTGACAGCGCCGCGCGCACGGCGGCGTCGACCATCGCGTCCAGAGCCGAGGTTGCCAGTTCGTGCGGGTCGTGCCCACCAACTTCGGCGCGGCAGACCGGCGGCATCGCCGAGACCAGCGAGGTCATCGCGACCACGTCGCGTCCCTGCAACACCGGACGCCAGCAGGCGGCCGCGCCGTGGGTGTCGCGGCGCAGCTGGGGCAGCACGCGACCACGCTCGACCAACTCGCGCGCGAAAACGGCCAGCTCGGCCAGGTAGTCGACGGACGCGCCGTAGCGGACGTCGGGGGCGGGCTGGTCGAAGGCGGCCAACGCCGCGGTGGGGTCCAGGTCCACCACCGGTACCGTCCACGCCAACAGCATCGGATCGGCTCGCGCGGCCGGGCGCGGGGCGAGCCGGATCAGCTCCGGCGAGTCCAGCGGCGCCGATCGCAACGACGGCAACAGCAAAACGGCGGTTGCGGGTTTGCCCGGATGTATGCCGGCGATCAGGTCAGCGGGCGCCGCGAACGGGTGTGGCCGCGCGGAGCGCAGCGCCTGACTCGGGCTCTTCACCAGCAGATCGGAGTCCTCCGCCCACAGCCGCATCCCGCCGGAGTTGGACCAGAAGCCGTGCAAAACCAGCATGCAGTCCTTCTCTCTTGTCGACGGAGCGGCCGGCACGTTTCGCGGTTCTCCTGCGTCGACTGCGGCGCTGCGACATCGACCGATCGTAGCGGTTGGTCTTCTTGGATAGGTGCGGCGACACGAGAACTCGTCGGTGGTGTCCAGAAGGGGCGTGACATCCAGAAGGGGTGTTTGACATGAGGTGGGAATAGCCGCCCATCAGAACGGTGGTGGCTTGTTGCGTTCGGCCATGTACGCGTCGTTGAGGGCGCGTTCGGCGTTGATGCGGTGGGCCAGCTCGGCGGCTCGGGTCCGGCGCCGTCGCGGCATCATCAGGCCGCGTGCGTCGACGTTGACTGCTGCCGTTGGTGTTTGGGGTAGTTCGGCGGTGGTGGTGTGCCAGGTGGGAAAGAAGATGCGGCTGCCGGGATGGGTAGTGTAGGTGTGGCCGTTGGGCGCGGTCCAGATGACCGTGCCATCGGGTAACTGCACATCCCGCCAGCCCGTCCAGAAAGTTTTCAAAAGGTGGTGTTTTCTACACGCGCACTTCAGATTTGATGGATGCGTCGGCCCCAACGGCCAGGGCGCCGAATGGTCGATATCACAAAACTCGGCGGGCACGTCACACCCGGGAAACCGGCACGTCAAATCCCGCATCCGGACGAATTCAGCCAGCTTGGCCGACGGCCGGTAGTGCGGCTCTGCTGCGAGATCGCCGGGATGGCGCACTTGGCTGATGGTGGCCCCACCCCGGATGAGTTCGGCCAGCAGCGGCGCGGGCACCACACCGCCGCCGGTGGTGATCAGCGCGGCCGGCGCGTGGGTGGCGGGGGGATCGGGTTCGGGGTCGGGTGTCAACGCCTCGAACAGGGTCGTCTCCGGGGTGAGGGGCCGCGAAGGGGGTTCGTCGCCGGATAGGTGTGGGTCGGGTTGTGCGTCAAGTGCTGAGGCGTCGGCGACGACGTGGATGACCACACCGGCGGCCCGCTCGTCGTTGCCGGCACCGGAGGGGCAGTCGGGCTTGCCGCAGCCGCACGCCAGGTGGTCGGCGCCGGCGGCCAGCGCGCCCAGCGCGTCGGCGCGGCGCTGGGCCAGGGTGCGCGGGTCATCCTCGCACACGCCGTGGGCCATCTCGGTGAGCCGGCGATCCAGCATCGCGGCGTCGGTGGCATACAGCCGGCCCCACAGCGCGGCGGTGCCGGCGTCCTCATCGGGATCACCGATGCATAGGTCGCGGGTGCGGGCCGAGATACGGCTGCGCCGCAGCGCCCCGGGATCGTAGCGATCGATCCAGGAGTCGATGGCCTTTTCCAGTTTGGGGGCCGACAGCGGCCCCCACGCGCCGGCGTGTTCGGCCAGGGCGGCATCGAGCAGACTCAGTGCGTGCGGGTCGCGAACGAGGTAGGTCCGCCAGGCGATGATCGAGAAAAGCCGCGCACCAAGATGCCCGGCCAAAAACAACGCCGCCACCTGGGGCAGCCGGTTCAGGGCAAGGCTCAGATGCATTTGTCCGGAGGCTTTGCCGTGGCTGATAGTCAACGCCGCAGCCACCTCCGCGGCCGCGCAGTCCCAGAAGTCACACGCCCAGTCGGCCCGCTGGTCCGCGCCGGTGCGCCGGCCGGTCAGCTCGGCGATCGCCGACAACCGCCGGGCGCTCGCAGCCGCCTCCACACGAGCGCAGTCCTCGATCGCGGCCACCAGCGCGCCATCATCGGATCGGCACAGCTCCGTCGGGTCCGGCAGCGATATCTCGAACATGTGTGCGATACTAGTAGCGGCCACCGACAGCACGACGGTTCGCGTCACGGGTCGTCTGAGAAGCCCCGCTGGGTGCGCTGCGGCGAACGACGGTTCGAACAGTGCCCCGGCCATCACCTTCGACCACTCGCGTTAACCACCAGCCATCGCCAATGCTGGCGCCGGCGCAGCGCTGAGCTGCGACGAATGTGGCGAACACCCCGACTGAGGGTGGGGGATCGCAATACGATATTCCTGCCATACGCATCGACGGTTCCGGCGCAGCCGGGTTATCGCGGGTTGGTGGGAGGTGCGCAATGTCGTTTGTGATTGCGAGCCCGGAGGCATTGCTGGCTGCGGCCACGGATTTAGCGGCCATCCGTTCGACCATCAGGGCAGCGAACGCGGCGGCGGCGGTCCCGACGACGGGGGCGTTGGCGCCCGCCGCCGATGAGGTGTCGGCGGGCATAGCGGCGCTATTTGGCGCCCAGGCCCAGAGCTATCAAGCGGTCAGCGCCCAAGCGGCGGCGTTTCATGACCGGTTCGTCCAACTGCTTAACGCCGGTGGAGGTTCATATGCGAGCGCCGAGATTGCCAACGCGCAGCAGAACCTGCTGAACGCGGTGAACGCGCCCACCCAGACGCTGCTGGGGCGTCCGCTGGTCGGCGACGGCGCCGACGGGGCCAGTGGTCCGGTGGGACAGCCCGGCGGGGACGGCGGCATCTTGTGGGGCAACGGCGGCAACGGTGGCGACAGCACGAGCCCCGGGGTTGCCGGGGGAGCCGGCGGGTCAGCGGGGCTGATCGGCAACGGCGGCAGGGGCGGCAACGGTGCGCCCGGCGGTGCAGGAGGCAATGGCGGCCTGGGCGGATTGCTGCTGGGCAACGGGGGTGCCGGGGGAGTCGGCGGTACCGGTGACAACGGTGTGGGAGACCTCGGTGCTGGCGGCGGGGGAGGCGATGGCGGTTTGGGTGGACGGGCGGGGCTGATCGGTCACGGCGGTGCCGGCGGAAACGGTGGGGACGGTGGGCACGGCGGGAGCGGCAAGGCCGGCGGCAGTGGCGGCAGTGGCGGCTTCGGCCAGTTCGGTGGCGCCGGCGGGCTGCTGTACGGCAATGGAGGGGCGGCCGGTTCCGGCGGCAACGGTGGCGATGCAGGTACCGGCGTCTCCAGCGACGGTTTCGCCGGGTTGGGCGGCAGCGGTGGCCGGGGCGGCGACGCGGGGCTGATTGGTGTCGGCGGCGGCGGCAACGGCGGCGACCCAGGGCTCGGTGCGCGCCTGTTCCAGGTAGGTAGTCGCGGCGGCGACGGTGGGGTCGGCGGGTGGCTGTACGGCGATGGCGGCGGCGGCGACGGCGGTAATGGGGGGCTGCCATTTATTGGCTCCACCAACGCCGGCAACGGCGGCAGCGCGCGGCTCATCGGCAACGGTGGTGCCGGCGGTAGCGGCGGGAGCGGCGCGCCTGGCTCGGTCAGCAGCGGTGGCGTCGGGGGCGCGGGCAACCCCGGCGGCAGCGGTGGCAACGGCGGCGTGTGGTACGGCAACGGTGGCGCCGGCGGGGCCGCCGGCCAAGGGGGGCCCGGCATGAACACCACCTCGCCCGGCGGGCCGGGCGGTGTCGGCGGGCACGGCGGCACCGCCATCTTGTTCGGCGACGGTGGCGCCGGTGGGGCTGGCGCCGCCGGCGGACCCGGTACTCCGGACGGGGCCGCGGGGCCCGGCGGCAGCGGCGGCACCGGCGGGCTGCTGTTCGGAGTCCCCGGCCCGTCCGGCCCGGACGGGTAACGGGCGTGGCTATCGCGCCGCCGCCAACCAACAACCAGTACCCTCAAATACGTGCAGCGTCGAATCATGGGCATCGAAACCGAGTTCGGTGTCACCTGCACATTTCACGGTCACCGTCGGCTGTCCCCGGACGAGGTGGCCCGCTACCTGTTTCGCCGTGTGGTGTCCTGGGGCCGCAGCTCCAACGTCTTCCTGCGTAACGGTGCGCGCCTGTATCTCGACGTGGGCAGTCATCCCGAGTACGCCACCGCCGAATGCGACAGCCTGGTGCAGCTGGTCACCCATGACCGGGCCGGTGAATGGGTGCTGGAAGACCTGCTCGTTGACGCCGAGCAGCGGCTGGCCGACGAGGGCATCGGCGGCGACATCTACCTGTTCAAGAACAACACCGATTCGGCGGGCAACTCCTACGGCTGCCACGAAAACTACCTGATCGTGCGGGCCGGTGAGTTCTCCCGGATCTCCGACGTGCTGCTGCCCTTCCTGGTCACCCGCCAGCTGATCTGCGGGGCCGGCAAGGTGCTGCAGACCCCCAAGGCCGCCACCTACTGCTTAAGCCAACGCGCCGAACACATTTGGGAGGGCGTCTCTAGCGCCACGACCCGATCCCGCCCCATTATCAACACCCGCGACGAGCCACATGCCGACGCCGAGAAGTACCGGCGGCTGCACGTCATCGTCGGCGACTCCAACATGTCCGAGACCACCACCATGCTCAAGGTGGGCACCGCGGCGCTCGTGCTGGAAATGATCGAAAGTGGAGTCGCCTTCCGTGATTTTTCCCTGGATAACCCGATCCGCGCCATCCGTGAGGTTAGCCATGATGTCACCGGTCGCCGGCCGGTGCGGTTGGCCGGAGGCCGTCAGGCCAGCGCGCTGGACATCCAGCGGGAGTACTACACCCGAGCAGTCGAGCACTTGCAGACTCGGGAGCCCAACGCGCAGATCGAGCAGGTCGTCGACCTGTGGGGCCGCCAACTCGATGCCGTCGAAAGCCAGGATTTCGCCAAGGTCGACACCGAAATCGACTGGGTGATCAAACGCAAGCTGTTTCAGCGTTATCAGGACCGCTATGACATGGAGTTGTCCCACCCGAAGATCGCTCAGCTGGATCTGGCCTACCACGACATCAAGCGCGGACGCGGGATCTTTGATCTCCTGCAGCGCAAAGGGTTGGCCGCGCGCGTCACCACCGACGAAGAAATCGCGGAGGCCGTCGATCAGCCCCCACAGACCACCCGGGCCCGGCTGCGCGGTGAGTTCATCAGCGCCGCGCAGGAGGCGGGACGTGATTTCACCGTCGACTGGGTACATCTCAAACTCAACGACCAGGCGCAGCGCACCGTGCTGTGCAAAGACCCATTCCGGGCGGTCGATGAGCGGGTTAAGCGGCTGATCGCGAGCATGTAGCACCACCAATGGCGACCTCGAAAGTCGAACGGCTGGTCAATCTCGTCATAGCCTTGCTGTCCACTCGCGGCTACATCACTGCGGAGAAGATCAGGTCCAGCGTGGCAGGCTATTCGGACAGCCCCAGCGCTGAGGCGTTCTCCCGGATGTTCGAGCGCGACAAGAACGAGCTGCGTGACCTCGGCATTCCGCTCGAGGTCGGCAGGGTCTCGGCGTTGGAGCCCACCGAGGGCTATCGCATCAACCGCGACGCCTACGCCCTGTCGCCTGTCGAGCTGACCCCGGATGAGGCGGCCGCGGTAGCCGTCGCCACCCAGCTGTGGGAGTCACCGGAGTTGATCACCGCGACCCAGGGCGCGTTGTTGAAGCTGCGGGCCGCCGGGGTGGACGTCGATCCCTTGGATACCGGGGCACCGGTGGCCATCGCGTCGGCGGCGGCCGTTTCGGGACTGCGCGGCTCTGAGGACGTTCTCGGAATCTTGTTGTCGGCCATCGATTCCGGGCAGGTGGTGCAGTTCTCTCATCGATCGTCGCGCGCAGAGCCGTACACCGTTCGGACCGTCGAGCCGTGGGGTGTGGTTACCGAGAAGGGCCGCTGGTATCTGGTCGGCCACGACCGCGACCGGGATGCAACCCGCGTCTTCCGGCTGTCCCGGATCGGAGCGCAGGTGACGCCAATCGGGCCGGCCGGCGCAACCACCGTGCCTGCCGGTGTGGACCTACGCAGCATCGTGGCGCAGAAGGTGACGGAGGCGCCGACCGGTGAGCAAGCCACGGTATGGGTAGCCGAGGGTCGGGCCACCGCGTTGCGACGTGCCGGGCGGTCCGCCGGGCCGCGACAACTTGGCGGTCGCGATGGCGAGGTGATCGAGCTTGAGATTCGATCCAGCGACCGGCTGGCGCGTGAGATCACCGGCTATGGGGCCGACGCAATCGTGCTGCAGCCCGGGTCTCTGCGCAACGATGTGCTGGCCCGACTACGCGCGCAAGCCGGAGCACTGGCATGAGCGCCCTGTCCACCCGGCTGGTGCGGCTGCTCAACATGGTGCCGTACTTCCAGGCCAACCCCCGGATCACCCGCGCCGAGGCCGCCGCCGAGCTGGGTGTCACCGCCAAGCAGCTGGAGGAGGATCTCAACCAGCTGTGGATGTGCGGCCTTCCGGGCTATTCCCCGGGTGACCTCATCGACTTCGAATTCTGCGGTGACACCATCGAGGTGACGTTCTCGGCGGGCATCGACCGGCCGTTAAAGCTCACATCGCCGGAGGCCACCGGGCTGCTGGTGGCGTTGCGGGCGCTGGCGGACATTCCCGGCGTGGTCGACCCGCAGGCGGCGCGCAGCGCCATCGCCAAGATCGCCGCCGCGGCCGGCGCGGTGGCCGCCGTTGCCGAACAGGTACCCACAGAAAGCCCGGCCGCCGCGGCCGTACGGGCCGCGGTGCGGGACAGGCGGGCTCTGACCATCGACTATTACGCCGCGTCGCATGACACCCTCACCACTCGGATCGTGGATCCCATCCGGGTGCTGTTGATCGGCGGGCACAGCTATTTGGAGGCCTGGTCACGTGAGGCCGAAGGGGTCCGCCTGTTCCGTTTCGACCGGATTGTCGATGCCGCCGAGTTGGGCGAGCCCGCGGTTCCGCCGGAACCGGCACGGCAGGCGCCACCGGACACGTCGCTGTTCGACGGTGACCTATCGCTGCCGTCGGCGACGTTGCGGGTGGCACCGTCGGCGTTGTGGATGTTGGAGTACTACCCGATTCGGGAGCTACGACAGCTGCCGGACGGCTCCTGTGAGGTGGCCATGACCTACGCCTCTGAGGATTGGATGACGCGCCTATTGCTGGGCTTCGGTTCGGACGTGCGCGTTCTGGCGCCGGAGTCGCTCGCTCAGCGGGTTCGCGACGCCGCGACGGCCGCGCTGGATGCATACCAGGCAGCTGCGCCGCCGTGACGGCGCGAAATCTCCGGGTGCCGCGGCCGCTGCGGTAGCATCGGGTCAACGTCTGGAGGTAATCAAAGTGGGCAGTCTGAGTCCGTGGCATTGGGCGATCCTCGCTGTCGTGGTGATCGTGTTGTTCGGTGCCAAGAAGCTCCCCGATGCGGCGCGCTCGTTGGGCAAGTCGTTGCGAATCTTTAAGTCCGAGGTCCGTGAACTGCAGAACGAGAACAAAGCGGAAGCGTCTATCGAGACCCCCACGCCGGTGCAATCGCAGCGTGTCGACCCCTCAGCGGCGTCTGGTCAAGACAGCACCGAGGCTCGGCCGGCTTAGCCCGGGCGTCGCTTCAGTGCGCGCCGCCGGTCTTCTCAAACGGCTCAACCCACGTAACAGGCGCAGCCGCGTCAATCCTGACGCGACGATGTCGCTGGTCGACCACCTGACCGAGTTACGCACCAGGTTGCTGATCTCCCTGGCCGCGATCTTGGTCACCACAATCTTCGGGTTCGTCTGGTATTCGCATTCGATTTTCGGGTTGGACAGCCTCGGAGAGTGGCTGCGGCATCCCTACTGTGCCCTGCCGCAGTCGGCCCGGGCGGATATCAGCGCCGACGGAGAGTGCCGTTTGTTGGCCACCGCGCCGTTCGACCAGTTCATGTTGCGGCTCAAGGTCGGGATGGCCGCCGGGATTGTGCTGGCTTGCCCGGTGTGGTTCTACCAGCTGTGGGCGTTCATCACGCCTGGTCTCTACCAGAAGGAGCGCCGCTTCGCGGTGGCGTTCGTGATCCCGGCAGCGGTGCTGTTCGTCGCCGGTGCCGTACTGGCCTACCTGGTGTTGTCCAAGGCGTTGGGCTTTTTGTTGACCGTCGGCAGCGACGTGCAGGTGACCGCGCTGTCTGGCGACCGCTACTTTGGCTTTCTGCTCAACCTGCTGGTGGTGTTCGGGGTCAGCTTCGAATTCCCCCTGCTGATCGTGATGCTGAACCTGGCGGGCCTGCTGACCTATGAGCGGCTCAAGTCTTGGCGGCGCGGGTTGATCTTTGCGATGTTCGTCTTCGCGGCGATCTTCACGCCCGGATCCGATCCGTTCTCGATGACCGCGCTCGGTGCGGCGTTGACCGTGCTGCTAGAGCTCGCCATTCAGATCGCCCGCGTGCATGACAAGCGAAAAGCCAAGCGCGAAGGCGCGATTCCCGACGACGAAGCTTCGGTCATCGACCCGCCCTCGCCGGTGCCGGCGCCGTCGGTCATCGGATCTCATGACGACGTCACGTAGGCCCGCTAGCCGCGAGCGGGCGCGGTCAACTGGCGAGGCGGCGGCGACGTGACTGAGCTGGTCGAGCTGGACCGGTTCACCGCGGACCTGCCGTTCTCGCTCGACGACTTTCAACAGCGGGCTTGCAGCGCGCTGGAACGCGGCCACGGTGTGCTGGTGTGCGCGCCGACCGGCGCTGGCAAGACGGTGGTCGGCGAGTTCGCCGTGCACCTGGCGCTGGCGGCCGGCAGTAAATGTTTCTACACCACGCCGCTGAAAGCCCTGAGCAACCAAAAGCACACCGATCTCACAGCACGCTACGGCCGTGACCAGATCGGGCTGCTGACCGGTGACCTGTCGGTCAACGGCAACGCGCCGGTGGTGGTGATGACCACCGAAGTGCTGCGCAACATGCTCTACGCGGATTCGCCTGCGCTGCAGGGGCTTTCCTATGTGGTGATGGATGAGGTGCATTTCCTCGCCGACCGGATGCGGGGTCCGGTGTGGGAGGAGGTGATCCTGCAACTGCCCGACGACGTGCGGGTGGTCAGCCTGTCGGCGACGGTGAGCAACGCCGAGGAGTTCGGCGGTTGGATCCAGACGGTGCGGGGCGACACCACGGTGGTGGTCGACGAGCATCGGCCGGTGCCGTTGTGGCAACACGTCTTGGTGGGCAAGCGTATGTTCGACCTGTTCGATTACCGGATCGGCGAAGCCGAAGGGCAGCCCCAAGTCAACCGCGAGTTGCTGCGCCACATCGCGCATCGCCGTGAGGCCGACCGGATGGCCGATTGGCAGCCTCGGCGCCGAGGCTCGGGCCGGCCCGGCTTCTACCGGCCACCCGGCCGACCCGAGGTGATCGCCAAACTCGACGCTGAAGGGCTGTTGCCGGCGATCACCTTCGTGTTCTCCCGGGCCGGTTGTGACGCCGCGGTCACCCAATGCCTGCGGTCACCGCTGCGGTTGACCAGCGAAGAGGAGCGCGCACGGATTGCCGAGGTGATCGACCACCGCTGCGGTGACCTGGCCGACTCCGACCTGGCGGTACTCGGCTACTACGAATGGCGGGAAGGGTTACTGCGCGGTCTGGCCGCCCACCACGCGGGCATGTTGCCGGCCTTCCGGCACACGGTGGAGGAGCTGTTCACCGCCGGTTTGGTCAAGGCTGTATTCGCCACCGAGACTCTGGCGCTCGGTATCAACATGCCGGCCCGCACGGTGGTGCTGGAGCGGCTGGTGAAGTTCAACGGTGAGCAGCACATGCCGCTGACGCCGGGGGAGTACACCCAACTGACCGGTCGCGCCGGCCGGCGCGGTATCGACGTCGAGGGTCACGCGGTGGTGATCTGGCACCCGGAAATTGAACCGTCCGAGGTGGCGGGCCTGGCCTCCACCCGCACCTTTCCGCTGCGCAGCTCGTTTGCCCCGTCGTACAACATGACGATCAACCTGGTGCACCGGATGGGTCCGCAACAGGCGCACCGACTGCTCGAGCAGTCGTTCGCCCAATATCAGGCCGACCGATCCGTGGTCGGACTGGTCCGCGGAATTGAGCGGGGCAACAGGATACTCGGCGAAATCGCAGCCGAACTGGGCGGATCTGATGCGCCCATCCTCGAATACGCTCGATTGCGCGCGCGGGTGTCCGAGCTGGAACGTGCGCAGGCCCGCGCGTCGCGGTTACAGCGACGGCAGGCGGCCACCGATGCGCTGGCCGCGCTGCGCCGTGGTGACATCATCACCATCACCCACGGCCGCCGCGGTGGTCTGGCCGTCGTCCTGGAATCAGCCCGCGACCGCGACGACCCGCGTCCGCTGGTGCTAACCGAACACCGATGGGCGGGACGGATCTCCTCGGCCGACTACTCGGGCACGACGCCGGTGGGGTCGATGACGCTGCCCAAGCGGGTGGAGCACCGCCAGCCGCGGGTCCGGCGCGACCTGGCCTCGGCGCTGCGATCGGCAGCCGCGGGTCTGGTTATTCCAGCCGCCCGGCGCGTCAGCGAGGCCGGCGGGTTTCACGATCCGGAGCTGGAGTCGTCGCGCGAACAATTGCGCCGTCATCCGGTGCATACCTCGCCCGGGCTCGAGGACCAGATCCGCCAGGCCGAGCGTTACTTACGCATCGAACGCGACAACGCGCAATTAGAGAGGAAGGTCGCCGCCGCCACCAACTCGTTGGCCCGCACGTTCGACCGATTCGTCGGGCTGCTCACCGAACGGGAGTTCATCGATGGCCCGGCCACTGATCCCGTGGTCACCGACGACGGCCGGCTGCTGGCGCGGATTTACAGCGAGAGCGACCTGTTGGTGGCCGAGTGCCTACGTACAGGTGCGTGGGAGGGTTTAAAGCCGGCCGAATTGGCGGGGGTGGTGTCGGCGGTGGTCTACGAGACGCGCGGTGGTGACGGCCCGGGCGCCCCGTTCGGAGCCGATGTGCCCACACCGCGGTTACGGCAGGCTCTGACTCAGACATCAAGGCTGTCCACGACATTGCGCGCCGACGAGCAGGCACACCGCATCACCCCGAGTCGCGAACCCGACGATGGCTTTGTCAGAGTCATCTACCGCTGGTCGCGAACCGGTGATCTAGCGGCGGCATTGGCCGCTGCCGACGTGAACGGCAGCGGATCACCGTTATTGGCAGGGGATTTCGTGCGTTGGTGCCGCCAGGTGCTCGATCTGCTGGACCAAGTTCGTAACGCTGCGCCCAACCCCGAACTGCGGGCTACCGCAAAGCGCGCTATCGGTGACATTCGGCGCGGCGTCGTCGCGGTTGACGCCGGGTAGGCTGGGCCAGAGTTACGGTTAACACAGACTGAGGAGAAGCGATGAGCGGACCGCAGGGATCGGACCCAAGGCAGCCGTGGCAGCCGCCCGGCCAGGGCGCCGACCATTCCTCGGACCCCACCGTGGCCGCGGGATATCCCTGGCAGCAGCAGCCGACCCAGGAGGCGACGTGGCAGGCCCCGGCGTACACACCGCAGTACCAACAGCCGGCTGACCCGGCGTACCCGCAGCAGTACCCGCAGCCCACACCCGGCTATGCGCAGCCCGAACAGTTCGGTGCACAGCCCACCCAGCTCGGCGTGCCCGGTCAGTACGGCCAATACCAGCAGCCGGGCCAATATGGCCAGCCGGGACAGTACGGCCAGACCGGCCAGTACGCACCGCCCGGTCAGTACCCCGGGCAATACGGCCCGTATGGCCAGTCGGGTCAGGGGTCGAAGCGTTCGGTTGCGGTGATCGGCGGCGTGATCGCCGTGATGGCCGTGCTGTTCATCGGCGCGGTTCTGATACTCGGCTTCTGGGCACCCGGATTCTTCGTCACCACCAAGCTGGACGTCATTAAGGCGCAGGCCGGTGTGCAGCAGGTTCTCACCGATGAGACCACGGGGTACGGCGCCAAGAACGTCAAAGACGTCAAGTGCAACAACGGTTCAGACCCCACGGTCAAAAAGGGCGCCACCTTCGAATGCACGGTGAGCATCGACGGCACCTCAAAGCGCGTGACCGTGACCTTCCAGGACAACAAGGGCACCTACGAGGTCGGCCGGCCACAGTAATCGTCATCCGGGCAGCGTGTCGAGCGCTTTTTGTAGTCGCGCGATCGAGGATTCAACCCCGAATCGGGTCGCCAGCTCGGCGGTGCGCTCCGGGTCAGCTGCGACCAGCGGCAACCTGTCGGTGGGTGTCGACAGCGTGACCGGTGCGTCGGTGGCGACCCGCACTACCCGGTCGGCGGCCTTGATGTAGGCCGACGCGGCAAGCAGTTTGGTACGTAGGCCCTTGGCCATCGTGGTCTTGGGGTCGTCGGCGGCCGCCATGATCTGATCTAGCGAGCCGTGTCGGGCCAGTAGGGTAGCGGCGGTCTTCTCGCCGACGCCTGGCACGCCGGGTAGGCCGTCGGACGGATCGCCACGCAGCAGCGCGAGTTCGGCGTAGGCCGCGCCGGCGCGATGTGCCGGCAACCCGTAGCGCTCGGCGACCTCGGCCGGTCCGAACAAGGTGGCCTTGGCAAGGCCGCGGCCCAGGTAGAGCACCCGGACCGGGACCGGATCGTCGGCGACCACTTGCAGCAGGTCGCGGTCTCCGCTGACCACGATTACCGGGTCGCGGCGCTCCCGGGTTGCCAGCGTGCCCAGCACGTCGTCGGCTTCGAATCCCGGGGCGCCTGCCATCGCGATCCCGAACGCGTCCAGTAACTCCATGATCATGTCGACCTGCGGGGTCAGCTCGTCGGGCACCTCCTCGACGTCGGGCTGGCCGTTGGGCTCAGGCTCAGCCACCCGGTGTGCCTTGTATGACGGGATCAGGTCCACCCGGAACTGCGGGCGCCAATCCAAGTCGAGGCAGACCGCCAGCCGGTTTGGCCGCTGCTGTGTGATCACCACCGCCATGGAGTCGATGAAGCCGCGTACGGCGTTGACCGGCCGGCCATCCGGAGCGGTGATCGATGATGGCACACCGAAGAACGAGCGGAACCACATGCTGGCGCCGTCCAGTAGCACCAGTGGCGATCGCAAGCGCGGCGGAGCCGGGTGCAGCGGGTCGCCACTTGTTGGGTCCAGTGGCGATCGCAAGCGTGGCGGAGCCGGGTGCAGCGGGTCGCCACTTGTTGGGTCCAGTGGCGATCGCAAGCGTGGCGGAGCCGGGTGCAGCGGGTCGCCACTTGTTGGGTCCAGTGGCGATCGCAAGCGCGGCGGAGCCGGGTGCGGCGGGTCGCCACTTGTTGGGTCCAGTGGCGATCGCAAGCGCGGCGGAGCCGGGTGCGGCGGGTCGTCACGCATCGGATCGGGTGCGGGCATGCGGGCTATCTTGCCAGCGCTCGCGAACGCGCGGTTAACCTGGCTGACATGGGTTCTCGCCGATTCGACGCCGAGGTTTATGCACGGCGGCTGGCTTTAGCGGCGGCCGCGACGGCGGACGCCGGTCTGGCGGGTCTGGTGATAACTCCCGGCTACGACCTGTGTTACCTCATCGGGTCGCGAGCGGAGACGTTCGAGCGGCTCACCGCGTTGGTGTTGCCGGCCGCCGGTGCGCCGGCGGTTGTGCTGCCGCGGCTGGAGCTCGCCGCCCTCAAGCAATCCGCCGCAGCGGAATTGGGTCTGCGCGTGTGCGATTGGGTCGACGGTGACGACCCCTACGGGTTGGTGAGTGCGGTGTTGGGCGGAGCTCCGGTAGCGACCGCGGTCACCGATTCCATGCCGGCGTTGCACATGTTGCCGCTGGCCGACGCACTGGGTGTGCTGCCGGTATTGGCCACCGACGTGCTGCGCAGGCTGCGGATGGTCAAGGAGGAAACCGAGATCGACGCGCTGCGTAAGGCCGGCGCGGCGATCGATCGAGTGCATGCCCGAGTGCCGGAGTTTCTGGTCCCGGGCCGAACGGAAGCCGACGTAGCCGCCGACATCGCCGAAGCAATTGTCGCCGAAGGGCATTCGGAGGTAGCGTTCGTCATCGTGGGCTCCGGGCCGCACGGCGCCGACCCGCATCACGGATATTCGGACCGCGAATTGCGGGAGGGTGACATAGTTGTCGTCGACATCGGCGGCACGTATGGGCCTGGATACCACTCCGACTCCACCCGAACCTACAGCATCGGCGAGCCTGATTCTGATGTAGCGCAGTCATATTCGATGTTGCAGCGAGCCCAGCGGGCGGCGTTCGAGGCCATCCGCCCAGGGGTGACAGCGGAGCAGGTGGACGCCGCCGCGCGTGACGTGCTCGCCGAGGCCGGGCTCGCGGAGTATTTTGTGCACCGCACCGGGCACGGCATCGGGCTGTGCGTGCACGAGGAGCCCTATATCGTCGCCGGCAATGACCTGGTGTTGGTTCCCGGCATGGCGTTTTCCATCGAGCCGGGAATCTATTTCCCGGGCCGGTGGGGCGCCCGCATCGAGGACATCGTGATCGTGACCGAGGACGGTGCTGTGTCTGTCAACAACTGCCCGCACGAGTTGATCGTGGTGCCGGTGTCCTAGGCCAATGGTGTCGCGCTCAGCCGGGTATCTTGGCGAGGATGTAGTTGGTGATGCCGATGACCGCCTGCTGGCCGCGGCTGGTGTCGGGCGTCATGATGTCAGAGCTGGACCCCATCGGTTGGACAGGCCGCGGCGGTTCGTAGGTGGAGGGCTGCTGCTGGTTATGCCGCTTGCGGTAGCGACAGGGTCTGATGGTAGACCTCGTCAGGGGTACGGTGGTTCACATCCTGGTGACGTCGTCGGCTGTTGTAGAACTCGAAGTAGTCGCCGAGCCCTTTCTTGGCCTGGGTGCCGTTCTCATATGCCTTGAGGTAGACCTCCTCGTATTTGACGCTGCGCCAAAGCCGTTCGATGAATACGTTGTCCATCCACCGGCCCCGACCATCCATGCTGATGGTGATGCCGTGGCGGTTCAGCACCCCGGTGAATGCCTCGCTGGTGAACTGGGCGCCTTGGTCGGTGTTGAACATTTCCGGAGCGCCGTAGGCTTCGATCGCCGCGGTGAGGGCATCAATGCAGAAACTGGTGTCCATCGTGTTGGACAGCCGCCAGCACAGCACCTTGCGCGAGTACCAGTCCATGACTGCAACGAGGTACATGAAGCCGTGGGCCATCGGCAGATACGTCACGTCCGCGCACCACACCTGATTGGGCCGGTCGATTTTCAGCCCGCGCAGCAGGTACGGGTAGATCCGCTGCCCGAGCGCCGGGATCGTGGTCCGTCGCTTCGGATACAAAGCCGCCAGCCCCATGATGCGCATCAGGCGCACCACCTTCTTGCGATTGACCACCAAGCCGTCCTCGGCAAGGGCGTCGACGATGCGTCGACTGCCTAAAAACGGGTGGGTCAGGTGGATTTCATCGATCCTGCGCATCAGATCGATGTCGCCGGCCGGCGTCGGCTTGGGCTGGTAGTACACCGTTGAACGCGCCACATCCAGCAGCTCGCACTGGCTGGTGACGGGCAACCTGTCGTCGCGGTCGATCATGGCACGCCTCACTTGGGGTCCAAGCGCGCGAGCCCGCGATCTAAAAAATCGCGCTCCATCGTCAGCTCACCGATCTTGGCGTGCAGCTCCTTGATCTTGGCCTCGCTATCGGCGACTAGCCCCGAGCCGGACCCGAACATGCCAGCAGCGCCTTCCAGCAGCTGCCGCTTCCACGCCGTGATCTGGTTCGGGTGCACATCGAAGCGCTGCGCCAATTGCGCCAACGTCTGCTCTTCGGTCAATGCCGCCAACGCCACCTTGGCCTTGAACTGCGGCGAATGATTCCTACGCTTGCGCCTTGCCATGAGATCCGCTCCTTCGACTGTTCAGCCATCATCGAAGCAGCCCCCACTTAACCCACTGTCCAAGAACACGGGTCCATCTCTGACTTCCGGCGTCGCGATGATGAATAGCTCCGCCAAACGGGCGACCTCGGTGAGTCTGGAAGGCCGTGGCGTAATGCGCGTTCGACGAACGCTGCGTCTTTGGTCAGCGAGCATTCCAAGCCCGCGATCACACCGGCGTAGGCGTCGACCACGAACGCGGTGTAGCCGGAACTCCACGTCATCGGCGCGTAGGTGAAGTCGGCCGCTTCCAGCAGGTTCGTTGCTAAAGCCCGCCATTGCCGACCCGCCAGGTCTAGGGCCTGGGCCGCGGCCGGGTCTGGTTCGGTGGTGTGTGACGTGCGCTGCGAGGGGCACTCCGCGCCAACCGTTGGCCCGCATGATCGTCTTCACCGTGGCAGAGGGCCACCGGAAGCCCTGGCGCTGCAGGTGCGCCCACATCTTCAGGCTGCCGTACAGGCATTCCGGTGGGCGTTTGCCCTCGGCGTCGGGTTCGTAGTAGCGGGCCAGGATTTCGGTGATTGTGGTGTCCCACAGTGCGCGTTTCGAAGGCGCTGCCGCGCGATCCGCGAAATAGGTGCGCGAGGCGATCTGCACGCCGTGCACGGCCAGTGCCCGACAGATCGGTGTGACCCCGTAGGTGTGCTTGTGCTTGTCGCCGAACGCGCAGATCAGCGGTGTCGTGGGTCGCACTTCCGCGCGAAGAAACTCGTTGCGACCTTGAGTATTTCGATGGTTTGCTCAAGCTCGCTGGTCTTTACGCTCCCGCTTCTGCTGGCGGACACGCCGGCCACCACACCGCTATCGACCTCGGCTTGACCTGCCCACCGGCGCAGCGTCTCCGCGCTGATCCCCAGAGACCAACCGCACCGCCGAGCGTGAACTGGGGGGCCAGATTCCGGGCTCGGCCGAAATCTCGCCCTCAGAACACGCTCGGCGGCGCCAACGAACGACACCACGTCGCACATGTCGCTCACGTCCCATACTCACCTACAGTGACGCGGCCGCCCCCAAACCCAGTGCCGGTCAACAATCAAGGCGGCGGAAAGCGGTCATGTGTCAGCAAGAGATGGACCCGTGTTCTTGGACAGTGGGTTAAGTGGGGGCTGCTTCGATGATGGCTGAACAGTCGAAGGAGCGGATCTCATGGCAAGGCGCAAGCGTAGGAATCATTCGCCGCAGTTCAAGGCCAAGGTGGCGTTGGCGGCATTGACCGAAGAGCAGACGTTGGCGCAATTGGCGCAGCGCTTCGATGTGCACCCGAACCAGATCACGGCGTGGAAGCGGCAGCTGCTGGAAGGCGCTGCTGGCATGTTCGGGTCCGGCTCGGGGCCAGTCGCCGATAGCGAGGCCAAGATCAAGGAGCTGCACGCCAAGATCGGTGAGCTGACGATGGAGCGCGATTTTTTAGATCGCGGGCTCGCGCGCTTGGACCCCAAGTGAGGCGTGCCATGATCGACCGCGACGACAGGTTGCCCGTCACCAGCCAGTGCGAGCTGCTGGATGTGGCGCGTTCAACGGTGTACTACCAGCCCAAGCCGACGCCGGCCGGCGACATCGATCTGATGCGCAGGATCGATGAAATCCACCTGACCCACCCGTTTTTAGGCAGTCGACGCATCGTCGACGCCCTTGCCGACGACGGCTTGGTGGTCAATCGCAAGAAGGTGGTGCGCCTGATGCGCATCATGGGGCTGGCGGCTTTGTATCCGAAGCGACGGACCACGATCCCGGCGCTCGGGCAGCGGATCTACCCGTACCTGCTGCGCGGGCTGAAAATCGACCGGCCCAATCAGGTGTGGTGCGCGGACGTGACGTATCTGCCGATGGCCCACGGCTTCATGTACCTCGTTGCAGTCATGGACTGGTACTCGCGCAAGGTGCTGTGCTGGCGGCTGTCCAACACGATGGACACCAGTTTCTGCATTGATGCCCTCACCGCGGCGATCGAAGCCTACGGCGCTCCGGAAATGTTCAACACCGACCAAGGCGCCCAGTTCACCAGCGAGGCATTCACCGGGGTGCTGAACCGCCACGGCATCACCATCAGCATGGATGGTCGGGGCCGGTGGATGGACAACGTATTCATCGAACGGCTTTGGCGCAGCGTCAAATACGAGGAGGTCTACCTCAAGGCATATGAGAACGGCACCCAGGCCAAGAAAGGGCTCGGCGACTACTTCGAGTTCTACAACAGCCGACGACGTCACCAGGATGTGAACCACCGTACCCCTGACGAGGTCTACCATCAGACCCTGTCGCTACCGCAAGCGGCATAACCAGCAGCAGCCCTCCACCTACGAACCGCCGCGGCCTGTCCAACCGATGGGGTCCAGCTCTGCACAGGCCAAGCCCGCACCACCGGTGGCCCTGGACGCGTCGAGGTCTTGCTGATGGGTGTAGGGAACCTCCATCATCGGAAGGCGTCGACTCCCGCCCCGGCAACGACGCGCCGATCTCCGCTATACCCTCAACTGCCAAAGGGTCGCCTATTGGTGTATGCCAACCGATTGCAACGCGTGGAGCGCATCGGCGGCCGCGCGATGTACCGCGTCGCGCTGGGCGTCGAGGCCCATTGCGTCGCCGCGAATCTTGGCGACGACCGCCGCCGCCATCGCCCGCCGTTCCGCTCGTGTGTACGCCTGATGAATGGTTGCGGCCGTATGCATCTCACGCAAAATGCTATCCAGATCGGTCAGCAGCGTGCGAGCGTCGCGCAGGTCGACGTCGCCGTCGGTAACAGCCCGGCGCGCTTGCCATAGCTGAACCAGGCGTCGATAGACCGATTTACGGGCCGCATTTCCCCCCTCGTGGAGTGGGCCGTAACTGAGCTCGCCCCTGGGCATGGGGTCCAGCAAGTGTCGCGCCGCTATCACCAGTTCGCCGGCCGCGACAACGTCGGTCGCCACCTCGCCATGCATGCGGCGAGTAACGTCGGCGTGTATCACATCAACCGGCGGGAGGCAGTCGGCATCCTCGGTAGCCCCTGTGCGGTGCGCCAGCGCGTGGATCGCCTCGGCGGCGGCTCGGCATACGGAATTGCACTGCAGCTCGACACCCAACGCGTCCCGGTAATTCTTGGCGACAACCGCGGCGGCCATCGCCCGCCGCTCCGCGCACGCGTATGCCCGTTCCACGCCTGCGGCGGTAATGGCCGCCAACAACACGTTCAGCACATCGATCAGCAGTGCGCGCACATCGCGCTGACCCGTCGGCGGTAGCTGCCATCGCTCATCGAGCACCTCACAGCGCGCGTGTCGCAGCTGTATCAGGCGTCCGTACACCTGTGCGCGGGCCGCTTTGACAGCCTGAAACAGCGGTCCATGCACGATGACAAGTGGCCGCGGCTGGGTATCGAGCTGATACCGCACGGTGAGTAGTAATTCGGATGCTGCTGCGGCATCCATGAGCAGCTCGCCGCCGCGCAACTGGCGTTCGATCTCGGCGCAAATCAGATCGAACGCCGACGACGAATCGTCACTCACCGGCATCGGTCTTCTCGTCGGGAGCAATGCGTCCGAAGTCCTTGTGCTCGGGCAGCAGGATGCGCCTGCGAACTACGGGCTTGCCGTCGGTGGGTTTCGTGGTCGGTGCGCTCGGGGGCACCGTCAGGCGGCCCTTGACCGGCTGGCCATTGGGGACCGCAGGCGCGGTCACGCGCTTTTCGACCGGCTTTTCTTGGCCGCTCCCTTCGCCCCGGGCGCCCATCGCGCCCGGCGGCACCATCGGCATCCCGGCCGCACCCATGTGCGCTGAGGCAGGTGAAGCGCCGCCGGGCGGGGGCATCGTCGCCGACTTGGTCGGTGCCCCCGCGGGAGTCGTCGGCGGTGACGACGTCGGTACGGGTGGTGGACCCAGATAGCCGGTGGGGGTAGTGCCGCCAGCGCCCCCGCCCCCGACGTCACCGCCACCTGCACCGCTGCCAAGACCGGGCTCGCCCCCGATGCTGTCCAGCAGCCGCGCCCCGTCCACGGCCGCCAGTCCGTCAGCGCCTTGGGCCTGTTGCATTGCACTCATCAGCGGCTGCATGGCGCCCTGCCCGGCTTGCATCGCCTGTTGCGGGAGCTGGGTCAGCGGCCCCATGACGCCGCCGAGCGCGCCGCTGAGCGCTCCGCCGATGCCTGACGCCATCTGCGCCATTCCCTGCGCGCCCACCCCCTGCATCTGCTCCGCCGCATTGGCCTCGTTCGCCGAGAACTTGCGCGCGGCATCGGCCGCATGTGCCCGCCGATCGGCGTCATCGCCCGCGATGTCGGCGTTAATGCCTCCCAGATCGGCGTTCGTGGACAAGCCAAACAGCGCCATCAGCAGGTCGATCAGCGTCGGTCCACCGGGATGAACGGGTCCCAGCGCCAGCGGCACCGGCCCTGGCCTGCCGGCCGCCGCCCAATATTGTTCGGGATGCGATTCGATTGACGTCATCTGGATCTCCTCGTTGATATCGCGGCGATCGCCCAGGCAAGGTGATAGTTCGCCCCCGACTGGTCGCCTGCGATCAGTGCGTTGATCGCCGCCAACAGCATCCAATCGACCACCGTGGCGATGTCGTGGTTGGGGTAGGTGGTCAGTACGGCTTGGTGGATCTCGGTGGTTTTGTGGTGTAGGAGGTCGGTTTCGTTGTCGGGGACGCCGTAGTTGCGGGTGGCGGCCACTACTACGGCTTGGGCGATGCGGGGCAGTGTGTCGCGGCGGCGTACCGTTTCGACCAGGGTGGGTCCGAGTTCCTCGATTCGTGCTGCGATGCGTGCTGTGCGGTCGCCGGTGAGCGCGGGTGTGTCGGGGTCGGGTTGGCTGAGGTAGCCGTGGGGGTGGTGTGCTGCGGCTACGGTGGTGGCGCCCAGTAGGTCGGTGACGGTGGCGTGGCGGCGTCGGGGGGCCGGTTCGAGCAGGGTGATGTGGGCGGGTAGGCGGATGTGTGGGGGGATCCAGCCGCCGGCGAGGTCGGTGACCAGCAGGGTGGTTTGGCCGTTGTCGCGTAGCCCGGCCGCCCACGATAATCCGGGTTCTTGGCGGGCGACGGTGTCGAGGATGCGGCGTAGGCGTTGTTGTTCGGCGGCTCGGCGGGAGGTGTCTCCGGCTACGGCGCCGGTGGTGGCGGCCGCGGTGGCGCTGGTGATGGGTGGTGTTGGGTTGCTGGGTTGGGCCTGGGTGGTGGCTGGTGTGGTGGATTTGTTGACGACGGGTGACATTAGTGAGCCGCCCGCTGCGGGTGAGGAGGGTGTGACCGCGGCACCGGAGATGGGTCCGGTTGGGGTGGGTGGCGTGGCAGGGGGTGTGGTCATCGGTGGGCGCAGGTCGGCGCCGTAGGCGGGTAGTGGCCCCGCGGGGGCGGCGGCCGGGGGGGCCGGGGATGCTGGCGGGCCATTAGCGACCATGGGCGCGATGGGTGTCATGGCGCTGGCGTTGTCGGTGGTTGGTGGCGCGATCGGTGCCGGGCTGGGGGTCGGCGCGCTGTCGGGGATGTGGGGAATCCCGGCCGTGGTGGCGGTCGCGACTGTCGGTGTGGTGACCGTGGGTGTCGTCGGGGGTGGCGCCGGTGGCGGCAGGGGTTCGGTTGCCGCGTGCAGCGCCCCTGCCGACAGCGCCTGTGCACCGGCCGCGGCCGGCGCGCCCGTCGTCATCCCGGTGGTGAACGACTGACCCAACGACTGCGGGGATAACGGCGCTGTTGCCGCCGCTGGCGGCATAGCTGCGCCCGCCACCGACGGGCCACCAACACCAACGGCGGGGGCGCTTGGCGGTAACGCTGGTGCGACGGTACGCGGGGGCGGCGGGTCGGGCACAATAGGCGCACCACCGATCCTTGACGTTGCCGGCGGCGCGCCCAGCGCGCCGCCGCCAGGCGTCGAAGCACCGGATGTTATCGGAATACCGCCGACCGTTGACGTAGCTTGAGGCGGCTGCACAGGTGCGTATGGCGCTGACGCACCGGGTGGTGCCATCGACGCACCGCCGACGGTCGACCCGGCTGGTGACATCAACGAATCCAGGTCGTCGGCGGTGAGGGGGCGCGATGGCGGAGGAGTGTCGAGGGTTACACCGTGGTCACGTAGCCAGGTGTGGGCGTCGCCGCCGATGGTTTCGTCGAGCACTCGTTGTGTCGCGTCGATAATGTTCGACATCGCGGTTCTTCCGGCATTAGCGGCGTCGATGTTTGATCGTTCAATGACGGCGTTTACCGCGGTAACTTTCGCTTCGATCGGTTTTTTGCTGGCGAGGATTTGGTCGATTTGCTGATTGCCGGATTGTGCGATCTCGGTCAGCCGATCCCGCAAATAGTTCGCCGTATCGGCGACGTGCTCGCTTTGGTCGCTTTTGACCTCACACTGATGCGCGATGGTGGCCAGTCGCTGTTCGCCGCGCCAATAGCGCTCCAACAAATCGTCGGCGGTGCGCCCTTGGTTTACCGCTAACCGGGATCGCTCGTTGCGCAGGTCGTTGGCCTCGTCGCGTTTCAGTTGTGCGGCTTCGCGCCAATACGTCACCCCGGCCATCGGCGCATCGGGCCGTGCCGGCCACCACGCACCCACCAAGAGCGCCGACCACCTGCCGGGTGGCAGATCACCCGCCACCGCAGATGGCCTTCATGCGCGCATCCTTGGCGTTGGCATCATTTAGCGCTGCCTGCGACGCCGGGTCGCTCATAGGCGCATAGCTGCCTACGGCGTTAACGTTGGTGAACGCGTCGGCGAGCGCGAGAGCAGCGATACGATCGTTTGGCGTGAGAGCCGGGGCCGCGCTCACTGCCTGTTCGAGCATAACCGCGCCGTTGACTAAGGCAGCGACACCGAGCGCCTGGTTGTCGCCATGGGTTTGTATTTGGACCGCCCGCGCTGCCAGTTTGTACACCTCACACAACTTTTGGTGCGCGGCGGCGGTTTCTGTTGCGGTGTATGTCGGCTCGGCGGTCGTTCCAGCGGCGGTGGCTGGACCGCTGTTCGTCGGGCGCGTCAGTGCCACGATTAAAGCTGCGGCACCCAGCACAACCGCGGCAATCGCGACGCTGGCCACGGCCGCCAACGGCCAATTGTGTGAACCTGCCGGCGCTGGGTGGGTCGGTGTCCATTGTCCTGTGGTGGGTGGGGGGGTGTTGGTCACCCGCGTAAGGCTATTGCAGCTGTCGTGTCTGTGCACTCCACCTGCATGCCAGCAGCGTTTGGTGGCCACCTTGGCCTGGGCTACCGCAGGAGGTCGGTTTCGTTGTCGGGGACGCCGTAGTTGCGGGTGGCGGCCACTACTACGGCTTGGGCGATGCGGGGCAGTGTGTCGCGGCGGCGTACCGTTTCGACCAGGGTGGGTCCGAGTTCCTCGATTCGTGCTGCGATGCGGGCTGTGCGGTCGCCGGTGAGCGCGGGTGTGTCGGGGTCTGGGCTTCCCCTCTTATCGTGGAGACATCGCCATGAGGAGGTTAGGCGATGGAGGCACGGCGGAAGTTCGATGCCCAGTTCAAGGAAGGCGCCGTCCGGATCGTTCGGGAGACCGGCAAACCGATCGCGCAGGTTGCTCGTGAGCTCGGGATCAGTGACGGCACCCTGGGTAGCTGGGTCAGGCAGGATGAGCGCGCCCGAGACGGTGGTGACGGGCGGCTTTGCGAGAGCGAACGCGAGGAACTCAAGCGGTTGCGTGCGGAGAATGCGGAGCTGGCGATGGAGCGCGATGTTCTCAAACGCTCGGTCGCCCTCTGGGTCAAGGAAGCGATGCATCGGTAGGCCTGGCCGCTGTAATCGCCACTCAGAGGGTAGAACACGGTATCCCGCACGCGGTGTCGTGCCGCGCGCTGGGCGTGTCGCAGGCATGGTTTTACAAGTGGTGCCATAGCGATGGTTCACCACGGCGTGCACGGCGAAAAGCGTTGGCGGCCACCATCGGGTATCTGTTCGCCAAGCACAAGCGGACCTACGGATCACCGCGGATTACCGCTGACCTACGGGATATGGGGTGGCGGGTGTCGGTGAACACCGTCGCGGCGCTGATGCGCGAGCAGGGTCTGGTAGCGCGGCGCAAACGCCGCCGGCACGGCACCACGAAACCGGACAAATCCGCGCGTAAGGCCCCCGATCTGCTGGGCCGAGACTTTTCCCCGCGCGACCACCCCAACCTCGCCTGGGTGGGCGATCTGACCGAAATCCCCACCGATGAGGGCAAACTGCACCTCGCCTCAGTAATTGACCTGCATTCGCGGCGGGTGCCCGGGTTCGCCATGGGGGTGCACCATGACGCCGCGCTGGCGCGGGCGGCGCTGTGCATGGCCATTGCGGTGCGCGGCGGGTCGGTGGCCGGGGTCATTTTCCACACCGACCAGGGCGGTGAATACACCGGCGAACTGTTCGCCAGCGCTTGCCGATCCGCTCGCGTCACCCAATCGATGGGGCGTACCGGGTCGGCTCTCGACAACGCGGCCGCGGAATCGTTCAACTCGACCCTGGAATGGGAATTGTTGCGCAACAACCACTTCCACACACGTGAAGAGGCACGTCACGCGGTCGCCGCCTGGATCGACGAGTATAACGTTGAACGTCGGCATTCCACGAACGGCATGCTCAGCCCCGTCGACTACGAACGCGCCTGTGGTCAACAACGGAGTGAGCAACCAGCCGGTGAACAGCACGCCCAGAAACGGGCGGCATGAACCCAGAAGGAGACGGCTTCGCCGCCGCTGTCCTGCCCGCCGAGCGCCGCGGCAGGCTACGGGGCCGCCCCTCCGGCCTCAAGGGTCGCTACCGCGATCGCTACGCGACGGGCCTACGGCCCGCCCTTGACCCCGGAGCCTCTACGGCCCCTTCCCGCACAGCGGCACGGGCAGGAGCAGCAGCCCTGCCCACCAGACCCGCCACGGCGCCCGGCTCCTATCAAGATCAAATCCCTACAAACAAGTCTCTACGGTTACAGGGGATTGCCTGTCGGGTTGGCTGAGGTAGCCGTGGGGGTGGTGTGCTGCGGCTACGGTGGTGGCGCCCAGTAGGTCGGTGACGGTGGCGTGGCGGCGTCGGGGGGCCGGTTCGAGCAGGGTGATGTGGGCGGGTAGGCGGATGTGTGGGGGGATCCAGCCGCCGGCGAGGTCGGTGACCAGCAGTGTGGTTTGGCCGTTGTCGCGTAGCCCGGCAGCCCACGATAATCCGGGTTCTTGGCGGGCGACGGTGTCGAGGATGCGGCGTAGGCGTTGTTGTTCGGCGGCTCGGCGGGAGGTGTCTCCGGCTGCGGCGCCGGTGGTGGCGGCCGCGGTGGCGCTGGCTAGCGGTGGTGTTGGGTTGCTGGGTTGGGCCTGGGTGGTGGCTGGTGTGGTGGATTTGTTGACGACGGGTGACATTAGTGAGCCGCCCGCTGCGGGTGAGGAGGGTGTGACCGCGGCACCGGAGATGGGTCCGGTTGGGGTGGGTGGCGTGGCAGGGGGTGTGGTTACCGGTGGGCGCAGGTCGGCGCCGTAGGCGGGTAGTGGCCCCGCGGGGGCGGCGGCCGGGGGGGCCGGGGATGCTGGCGGGCCATTAGCGACCATGGGCGCGATGGGTGTCATGGCGCTGGCGTTGTCGGTGGTTGGTGGCGCGATCGGTGCCGGGCTGGGGGTCGGCGCGCTGTCGGGGATGTGGGGAATCCCGGCCGTGGTGGCGGTCGCGACTGTCGGTGTGGTGACCGTGGGTGTCGTCGGGGGTGGCGCCGGTGGCGGCAGGGGTTCGGTTGCCGCGTGCAGCGCCCCTGCCGACAGCGCCTGTGCACCGGCCGCGGCCGGCGCGCCCGTCGTCATCCCGGTGGTGAACGACTGACCCAACGACTGCGGGGATAACGGCGCTGTTGCCGCCGCTGGCGGCATAGCTGCGCCCGCCACCGACGGGCCACCAACACCAACGGCCGGCGCGCTGGGGGGTAAGGGTGGTGCGACGGGACACGGGGGCGGGGCGGGTACCCCGCGAGGACTGCCCACCGCTGGCGATGCTGGGGGGCCCGCAGGTATGCCTGCTTCCGACAGTGATGCGGTGGAGACTCCTCGTGGACCGCTCACCGCTGGTGATGCTGGTGAGCCCGCGGCTATTCCGGTGTCCGGCAACGGTGCGTCGGACCCGCCCCGAGGCGCGCCCACAGCGGGCGCTGTTGATGAGGCCAGAGATAAATTCAAGTCTTCAGCTGTGATCGGGCGCGGCCGTGGGGGTTTGTCGAGGTTTACACCGTGGTCACGTAACCAGGCTCGGGCGTGACCGCCGACGGTCGCGCTCAGCACACACTGTGTCGCGTCGATAATGTTGGACATGGCGGTTGCTCGCACGTGGTCAGCCATGGCGTTTGATTGCGCGATGACCGCGTTCACTGCCGTAACTTTCGCTTCCATCGAGTCCTTGCCGGCGAGAATCTGGTCGATTTGCTGATTGCCGGATTGTGCGATCTCGGTCAGGCGATCCCGCAAATAGTTCACCGTATCGGCGACGTGCTCGCTTTGGTCGCTTTTGACCTCGCACTGGTGCGCGATGGTGGCTAGTCGCTGTTCGCCGCGCCAATAGCGCTCCAACAAATCGTCGGCGGTGCGCCCTTGGTTTACCGCTAACCGGGATCGCTCGTTGCGCAGGTCGTTGGCCTCGTCGCGTTTCAGTTGTGCGGCTTCGCGCCAATATGTCACCCCGGCCATCGGCGCATCGGGCCGTGCCGGCCACCACGCACCCACCAAGAGCGCCGACCACCGACCGGGTGGCAGATCACCCGCCACCACACACAGCCTTCATCCGCCCATCCTTGGTATTGACATCGTTGAGCGCTGCTTGTAGCGCCGGATCGTCGCGACCAAGGAAGCTACCCATGGCGTTAGTACTGGTGTACGCGTCAGCCAGCGCAAGTGCATCAGCGCGATCGCCCGGCGGGAGCGCAAGCGCGGTATTCACCACTTGCTCCAGCATCAGTGCCCCATTGGCCAAGGCAGCGGCCGCGAGTGCCGGGTTGTTGCCATTGGTTTCTATTTGGACCGAACGCGCCGCCAGTGTGTATATCTCACACAACTTTTGGTGCGCGGCGGCGGTTTCTGTTGCGGTGTATGTCGGCTCGGCGGTCGTTCCAGCGGCGGTGGCTGGACCGCTGTTCGTCGGGCGCGTCAGTGCCACGATTAAAGCTGCGGCACCCAGCACAACCGCGGCAATCGCGACGCTGGCCACGGCCGCCAACGGCCAATTGTGTGAACCTGCCGGCGCTGGGTGGGTCGGTGTCCATTGTCCTGTGGTGGGTGGGGGGGTGTTGGTCACCCGCGTAAGGCTATTGCAGCTGTCGTGTCTGTGCACTCCACCTGCATGCCAGCAGCGTTTGGTGGCCACCTTGGCCTGGGCTACCGCAGGAGGTCGGTTTCGTTGTCGGGGACGCCGTAGTTGCGGGTGGCGGCCACTACTACGGCTTGGGCGATGCGGGGCAGTGTGTCGCGGCGGCGTACCGTTTCGACCAGGGTGGGTCCGAGTTCCTCGATTCGTGCTGCGATGCGGGCTGTGCGGTCGCCGGTGAGCGCGGGTGTGTCGGGGTCGGGTTGGCTGAGGTAGCCGTGGGGGTGGTGTGCTGCGGCTACGGTGGTGGCGCCCAGTAGGTCGGTGACGGTGGCGTGGCGGCGTCGGGGGGCCGGTTCGAGCAGGGTGATGTGGGCGGGTAGGCGGATGTGTGGGGGGATCCAGCCGCCGGCGAGGTCGGTGACCAGCAGTGTGGTTTGGCCGTTGTCGCGTAGCCCGGCAGCCCACGATAATCCGGGTTCTTGGCGGGCGACGGTGTCGAGGATGCGGCGTAGGCGTTGTTGTTCGGCGGCTCGGCGGGAGGTGTCTCCGGCTGCGGCGCCGGTGGTGGCGGCCGCGGTGGCGCTGGCTAGCGGTGGTGTTGGGTTGCTGGGTTGGGCCTGGGTGGTGGCTGGTGTGGTGGATTTGTTGACGACGGGTGACATTAGTGAGCCGCCCGCTGCGGGTGAGGAGGGTGTGACCGCGGCACCGGAGATGGGTCCGGTTGGGGTGGGTGGTGTGGCAGGGGGTGTGGTTACCGGTGGGCGCAGGTCGGCGCCGTAGGCGGGTAGTGGCCCCGCGGGGGCGGCGGCCGGGGGGGCCGGGGATGCTGGCGGGCCATTAGCGACCATGGGCGCGATGGGTGTCATGGCGCTGGCGTTGTCGGTGGTTGGTGGCGCGATCGGTGCCGGGCTGGGGGTCGGCGCGCTGTCGGGGATGTGGGGAATCCCGGCCGTGGTGGCGGTCGCGACTGTCGGTGTGGTGACCGTGGGTGTCGTCGGGGGTGGCGCCGGTGGCGGCAGGGGTTCGGTTGCCGCGTGCAGCGCCCCTGCCGACAGCGCCTGTGCACCGGCCGCGGCCGGCGCGCCCGTCGTCATCCCGGTGGTGAACGACTGACCCAACGACTGCGGGGATAACGGCGCTGTTGCCGCCGCTGGCGGCATAGCTGCGCCCGCCACCGACGGGCCACCAACACCAACGGCCGGCGCGCTGGGGGGTAAGGGTGGTGCGACGGTACCCGGTGGTGATGATGGGGCGGGCACCTGACCAGCGCCA
Source organism: Mycobacterium canetti CIPT 140010059 (assembly GCF_000253375.1). NCBI lineage: Bacteria > Bacillati > Actinomycetota > Actinomycetes > Mycobacteriales > Mycobacteriaceae > Mycobacterium > Mycobacterium canetti. Next base: position 2,387,596 of record NC_015848.1, on the reverse strand, counting down.
ACAACTGGCGCTGGTGGTGACACCGGCGGCACATGAATGCCATATGGTGCTGATGTGGCGGGCACCTGACCAGCACCCAACGCTGACCCTGCTGGTGACGCCGGCGGCACGCCGACGTGGTCCGGTGCCGATGCGGCGGGCACCTGACCAATACCGAACGCGGGCGCCGACTGAAAACTGGGATTCAAGTCCTCAGCAGTGATTGGGCGCGGCCGCGCGGGAGTGTCGAGGGTTACACCGTGGTCACGTAGCCAGGTGTGGGCGTCGCCGCCGATGGTTTCGTCGAGCACTCGTTGTGTCGCGTCGATAATGTTCGACATCGCGGTTCTTCCGGCATTAGCGGCGTCGATGTTTGATCGTTCAATGACGGCGTTTACCGCGGTAACTTTCGCTTCGATCGGTTTTTTGCTGGCGAGGATTTGGTCGATTTGCTGATTGCCGGATTGTGCGATCTCGGTCAGCCGATCCCGCACATGGTGCACTGCATTTGCGACTTGCTCGCTTTGGTCGCTTTTGACCTCGCACTGATGCGCGATGGTGGCCAGCCGTTGTTCGCCACGCCAATAGCGCTCCAACAAATCGTCGGCGGTGCGCCCTTGGTTTACCGCTAACCGGGATCGCTCGTTGCGCAGGTCGTTGGCCTCGTTGCGTTTGAGCTGTGCTGCCTCACGCCAATACGTCACCCCGGCCATCGGCGCATCGGGCTGCGCCGGCCACCACGCACCCACCAAGAGCGCCGACCACCTGCCGGGTGGCAGATCACCCGCCACCGCAGATGGCCTTCATGCGCGCATCCTTGGCGTTGGCATCATTTAGCGCTGCCTGCGACGCCGGGTCGCTCATAGGCGCATAGCTGCCTACGGCGTTAACGTTGGTGAACGCGTCGGCGAGCGCGAGAGCAGCGATACGATCGTTTGGCGTGAGAGCCGGGGCCGCGCTCACTGCCTGTTCGAGCATAACCGCGCCGTTGACTAAGGCAGCGACACCGAGCGCCTGGTTGTCGCCATGGGTTTGTATTTGGACCGCCCGCGCTGCCAGTTTGTACACCTCACACAACTTTTGGTGCGCGGCGGCGGTTTCTGCTGCGGTGTATGTCGGCTCGGTGGTCGTGCCAGCGGCGGTGGCTGCACCGCTGGCCGTCGGGCGCGTCAGTGCCACGATTAAAGCTGCGGCACCCAGCACAACCGCGGCAATCGCGACGCTGGCCACGGCCGCCAACGGCCAATTGCGTGAACGCGGCGGCGCTGGGGGGTGGGTTGGTGTCCATTGTCCTGTGGTGGGTGGGGGGTGCTGGTCACCCGCGTAAGGCTATTGCAGCTGTCGTGTCTGTGCACTCCACTGCATGTCAGCAGCGTTTGGTGGCCACCTTGGCCTGGGCGACCGCAGTAGGTCCGTTTCGTTGTCGGGGACGCCGTAGTTGCGGGTGGCGGCCACGGCTACGGCTTGGGCGATGCGGGGCAGTGTGTCGCGGCGGCGTACCGTTTCGACCAGGGTGGGTCCGAGTTCGTCGATTGTGGGTGCGATGCGGGCTGTGCGGTCTCCGGTCGCCACGTGCCACACGGGTTGGTGATCACTGACATCGATGTGGGAACAGTGAAGGCACCCGACGCCTTCATGGCTGAACGAGTTGGTTGGTGATGTTGGTGGTCTCGTCGTCATGGTGGTGGTCGGTCGTATTGCGGCACTCACCATCAAGGATCATCTCTCCGTAACTGTGGTCCAACGCTAAGCTCATGTTCGCGGTCACTCCGTTCTTGTGCAGGGTTATGCCGTGAAAGTACTGTCCCGGTGGGGGGCCGTCGATCCAGCCGTGCGACAGCATGGCGGCACGGACGTGCTGAAAGTACGCGTCGTGATCGCCCTGCAAGAGAAAGGCCATCCTGACGGTGCCCTGATAAGGCGGATCGCCTTGGTCGTTACACGAGGTGAACGAGAATCCCGCTCTGACAGCCTGCAGGTCGGCGGCGGCGACGATCTGTTTGGCTGGCTCGACGACTTGGGCCATGGCCTGATCGTCGGTGAGCGGGTGCGCGGAATCATCCCAGGGATTAGACGAACCCGCGGAATGGGGTTTGTGCATCACCAGCGCACATCCTGCTAGCAACAGCACCACGGCCGCGGCGAGCAAAGCCTGCCGCGTCAGCCGAAGCCGTCGATCAGCGGTGGAGTGGGGCATCGAAAACATGGTCGTCGGTGATAGATCCCGGAGGGCGGCTCCACTCCGGGTCAATGCTGGCCGGCGTGCCCGGTATGTCAATTTCCACCGCCCCAAGACCTGGAATGTCGATCTCGACGCCGGGTTGGTGACGTGGTTGGGCCAGCATGCCATCGGATGCTAGCGCGTCGCCGTGACCGGAGGCGATGTCTGCCATGCTGCGCAACGCCTCGCTGCCCCGGTGGTAGTAATAGGAGTGGTCGTGGGGGTTGATGCCATCAGAGTTGGGCACCTCAGCGCGAAACCTCACCGAACCGAATCCGTCGCCGGCGGGGTCGGTGCCCAGGCCGACGGCTAAACCTTGCAGCTGACCCGCAAGGTTGCCACGGTTCACATACTGGCTGAGGCTGTCGAGCTGCCCGAGCATGCTGATCGGATCCGTAGAGGCCGCACCCACATACACCCGGCCTCCGTCCAGGTGAAAGCTCGCGGCGCTGTGGGCCAGGTCGGTTCCCGGGCAGCCCAGTAGCACCGCATCGTTGGCATGCATGCCGCCCAAGGCGAACGCGTCGGCCACGGTGGTCGAGCCGTACGAGTGGCCCAACACGGTGACATTCTGGCCGACTCCGAGATGCGTTACCCACAAACCGTTGACGTCCTCGGCCAGTGCCGCACCACCGATTCGGGCCAGCATCGGAGTGGCGATACGCGGGTCGGTGAAGTCGTTCGGGGCGTCATATCCCATCCACGCGATCACCGCGGTCGGATTATTCGGGTCGGCGGCCTTGGCCTGGTTAAAGAGGTTCAGCGCGTCGTCGTGATTGTCATGCAACCAGCCGCCTTTCACGCTGCTGCTGGTGCCGGGCACAATCATGGCGGTGTGTTTTGCGGTGTCGGGGTTGCCGATAGCGATCGCGGCTCGTCCCTTACCGCCGAATGCCATTGGATCGTAGGCGAACAGGTATACCGGGGAGGGGTTCCGGGGATCGTTACGGGCGTTATGGTCGAGGCCTTTCTTGGTCTCATCGGCGTTGCGGTAGCGGATGATATCGCCGGCGGACAGACCGTATTTCGCCGGATCACCCAGGACGTCGTCAACCGACGTGCGGTACCGGGTGGCGATGTCACGTACCCGATTCAGGTCCCGCGTCATCACCGCGATGTTGGCATCGCTGCGCGCGCTGACCGGAACGCCGTTGAGATTGCCGATCTGTTCCGGGTGCTCGGCGATCAGACGCTGCCGTTCCTCAGACGTCAGCGACGTCCACCACCGATGCACCTCTGGTGCCCCGGTTCCTGGTGGCGGAATCTGAATCGGCTCTTCGGGTTTCACCGGCGATTGCGGTGCGTCCAATCCCTGCAGCCCCGCCCCGTCGTAGCCATCGGCACGCAACATGGCCAGTGATTGCTGCAGGTGATCCGAGTATCCGGCGCGTATCGATTGCAGCTGGCCCAGTGCTGACGCCGTGTCGTCGATGGCGTCTTGCTCAAGGCAGGTGATCAGCGCATCGAGTTCGGATCTTTCGGCCGCGGCCAGTCGGGGGTCGTGCTCGAGTTCCAGCGCTTGGTCAAGCTGATCGTCGATCCGCTGCAGTTGACTTTCGAGCGTCGCAATCCGCCCGGCCGCAGCCCGTTGCGCCTCGGCGAGGTCGGCCGCAACGTTCTCCAAATCGACACCGATCTTGGGCAATTGCAAAGACTGCGCACCCAGCGCCGCGGTCACGCGCTGCACTTCGGCGGAGTCGTTGATCGGGTGCTCGCCGTTCTCTCGATTCCAGGACGCTTCGAAGCGGCGACGGGCTTCCTCGAAGGCCGCGTTGGCCTCGGCGGTGCATCGACCCGCCGCGTGAAACGCCTCCGCCAGCTCGGCAATCTGAGCCGGCCGACCCGCGTGCAGGCTGTGCTCGATCGCCCAGGGATCGCCGCCGGCCTCGGCGATCAGCGCCCGGATGTTTATGTGGCGCAGCTGCATACCACAGCTTTCAACTCAGCGGCGTTGCCGTCGTCCATGTCGGTGAACCCCGTCGCGGCATGGCGCGCTTTCTCGCCCACCGTGATCAACGCCTGCCGGTGAGCGTGCAGGTTTCGCATCTGCTGTGCGTGGGCCGCGCCGACCGCGTCGTGAAACGTCTGGGCGACAGGAAATGTACCGAACATCCCCGACAGCAGGGGTCCCCGCGACAGCTGATCAGCACCACCGTGGGCGTGCTCACCGGCGTAGTGAGACTCATTTGCCCCCGAATGCAAAAGTCCAACATCGACAAACACCGCTACTCCCTTCGGACTTGGTGTAAGGCTACTGTCGTGGATTTGACGATCAAGTCACCCTGCGGTCGGCCCGAAGGTATAACCGGAGACCACGGTCACGCACCTCACCGGGCGCCACCGCGATGGCGTCATTGGATCCAATGCTTTGACGACCGCGGTGAGCGCAGCGGCGCGGCAGTCCTCATGATGCGCACGACTGGTCCGTGATGCTGAAACTCGTTGTGGCGTCGCCGTGCAGTCCGCACGACAAGCCCAGGCTCAGACGTCGGCCGGTGACATCCGCTACGACGTGTCGGCGCGATCACCGAGCACCGTAATGTCCGCTTCGCGGGCGCCCCGGTTGTTGCCCACAGCGAGGTTCAGCTAGACGACTTCTTCAAATAAGACACCCCAACACCCACACCGCCAGGAGCGCCACACCCGCCTGGTGGAGCCGACGGACCCGATCCGATCACTTCAACGATGCTGCCACCGGCCGGAGCGAGGGCACGGCTTCGACGAGACCACGCAACACTTCGACAACACCCCTGGTAAGCGGTGTATCGACGTGCCAAAGTAGCGCATGCCCCGCGCCCGATGGCTGCAGAGCGCGGCCCTCATGGGCGCCTTGGCCGTGGTGTTGATAACCGCGGCACCGGTGGCCGCCGATGCCTACCAGGTGCCCGCTCCGCCCTCGCCCACCGCATCCTGTGACGTAATAAGCCCGGTTGCGATCCCCTGCGTGGCGCTCGGCAAGTTCGCCGACGCGGTCGCTGCGGAGTGTCGCCGCGTCGGTGTGCCCGATGCGCGGTGCGTGCTTCCGCTCGCGCACCGGGTGACCCAGGCCGCGCGTGATGCCTACCTACAGTCTTGGGTGCATCGCACCGCGCGGTTCCAGGATGCGTTGCAAGACCCGGTGCCGCTGCGGGAAACTCAGTGGCTCGGCACGCACAACTCGTTCAACAGCCTCAGCGATTCGTTCACGGTCTCGCACGCAGACTCAAACCAGCAGCTGTCGTTGGCCCAACAGCTCGACATCGACGTCCGCGCGCTCGAGCTAGACCTGCACTACTTGCCCCGCCTCGAGGGCCACGGCGCCCCCGGCGTCACCGTGTGTCACGGGCTGGGACCGAAGAACGCGAACCTAGGCTGCACCGTCGAACCTCTGCTGGCCACAGTGCTGCCGCAGATCGCCAACTGGTTGAACGCACCCGGGCATACCGAGGAGGTCATCCTGCTCTACCTGGAGGACCAGCTGAAGAACGCGTCGGCGTATGCGTCGGTGGTGGCTACCCTCGACCAAGTGTTGCGGCGTGCGGACGGAACAAGCCTTATCTACCGTCCCAACCCGGCCCGGCGTGCCACCAACGGCTGTGTCCCGCTTCCACTCGACGTGTCGCGGGAGGAAATCCGCGCATCCGGCGCACGAGCCGTGCTCGTCGGGTCTTGTGCGCCAGGTTGGTCGGCCGCCGTCTTCGACTGGAGCGGCGTTGAGCTGGAAAGCGGCTCGAACTCCGGCTACCGGCCATACCCGGCCTGCGATGCCACCTATGGCCGCGGTGTCTACGCTTGGCGACTGGTCCGCTATTACGAGGACTCCACGCTGGCCACGGCGTTGGCCAACCCGACCCGTCCACCGGCCAATCCGCAGGCGCTTACCCCGCCGAAGGTGCAGGCGATGACCGATTGCGGGGTCAATCTGTTCGGCTTCGATCAGCTGCTCCCCGAAGACGGCCGCATTCAGGCGTCGTTGTGGAGCTGGGCACCGGACGAACCGCGTGCCGGTGCCGGAGCATGCGCCCTGCAGGGCGCGGATGGCCGCTGGGTCGCCGCATCGTGCGGGGACCCACACCCTGCGGCCTGTCGGGACGCGGCAGGCAGGTGGACCGTGACGCCGGCACCCGTGGTCTTCGCCGGGGCTGCCCTAGCCTGCACAGCCATCGGCGCGGACTTTACCCTGCCCCGAACGGGCAATCAGAACGCCCGTCTGCACGCCGTGGCCGGGCCCGCCGGTGGCGCCTGGGTGCATTACCTACTGCCGCCATGACCTCGGTTGTCAGGCCCGGTCGAGCAGATCCGCGGATCCCAGCACGCGCTCAATCTGGACCTCGATGACCACTCGGCGTGGATTGGGACGCGGGGTGCGATAGCGCTGCGCGTAGCGCAGCTCGGCGTCGCGCACGGCGTCGATGTCGCTGTTCACCGCCGCCCTACCCTCCAGTGAGAGCCAGCGCGCGCCGTCGACCTGGCTGAGCACGGCAAGCCCACTGCGGTCGGCATTGACGGCCTTTTGGGAGCCGCCGGTGGTGATGACCCGCGCGATGTGAGTCTTGGGGTCGAAGGTGAAACCTACCGCCACCACGTGCGGCGAGTTGTCCGCCCGCAGCGTGGTCAGCATGGCCAGATGGCGTTCGGAAAGAAACGCCAGCGCGTCGTCACTAAGCCGCGTAGTGGTGTTGACCATCGCCACTCACGCTAGCGCAGGCAATAATCGCAGCCGTGGACGACACGGGCGCTGCTCCGGTAGTAATTTTCGGCGGCCGCAGCCAGATCGGCGGCGAACTCGCGCGACGCCTGGCTGCCGGGGCGACGATGGTGCTGGCCGCGCGGAACGCCGATCAACTCGCCGACCAGGCCGCCGCACTCCGCGCAGCTGGCGCTATAGCGGTGCACACCCGGGAGTTCGACGCCGACGACCTGGCCGCACACGGCCCGTTGGTCGCTTCGCTCGTTGCCGAGCACGGCCCCATCGGCACCGCGGTGCTGGCCTTCGGGATACTCGGCGACCAGGCCCGCGCCGAGACAGACGCGGCGCACGCGGTGGCCATCGTGCACACCGACTACGTCGCCCAGGTCAGCCTGCTGACTCATCTGGCAGCGGCGATGCGCACAGCCGGACGGGGATCGCTGGTGGTGTTCTCCTCGGTCGCCGGGATTCGGGTGCGCCGCGCCAACTATGTCTACGGATCGGCCAAAGCCGGCCTGGACGGCTTCGCCAGCGGCCTGGCCGATGCGTTGCACGGCACCGGGGTGCGGTTACTGATCGCGCGGCCGGGATTCGTCATCGGGCGCATGACCGAGGGCATGACGCCCGCACCCCTGTCGGTCACCCCGGAGCGGGTGGCCGCCGCGACCGCGCGTGCGCTGGTCAACGGTAAGCGCGTGGTGTGGATTCCGTGGGCGCTGCGGCCAATGTTTGTTGCGCTGCGGTTGCTTCCCCGGTTCGTCTGGCGCAGGATGCCGCGATGATCCGCGACGATGCAGAGCGCAGCGATGCGGTGGGGGTACCGCCCGCTTGCGGGGGAGAGCGGCGCCGATGATCATCGTTGTCGGGATCGGCGCCGACGGCATGACCGGTCTCTCCGAGCATTCTCGCTCCGAATTACGCAGGGCCACAGTAATTTACGGCTCGAAACGGCAACTTGCCCTGCTCGACGATACCGTCACCGCCGAGCGCTGGGAGTGGCCGACGCCGATGCTGCCCGCGGTGCAAGGCCTGTCACCGGATGGGGCTGACCTACACGTGGTTGCCAGCGGCGACCCGTTGTTGCATGGTATCGGCTCCACCCTGATCCGGCTGTTCGGCCACGACAACGTGACCGTGTTGCCGCACGTGTCCGCGGTGACGTTGGCGTGCGCCCGGATGGGCTGGAACGTGTATGACACCGAGGTGATCAGCCTGGTCACCGCGCAACCACACACCGCGGTGCGCCGCGGCGGCCGGGCCATCGTGCTGTCCGGCGATCGGTCCACCCCGCAGGCGCTGGCGGTGCTGCTGACCGAGCACGGTCGCGGTGACTCCAAGTTCAGCGTGCTCGAACAGCTTGGCGGCCCGGCCGAACGCCGCCGCGACGGTACGGCCCGGGCATGGGCCTGCGACCCACCCCTCGATGTCGATGAGCTCAACGTGATCGCCGTGCGCTACCTGCCCGACGAGCGCACGTCGTGGGCACCCGACGAGGCATTCGCGCACGACGGGCAGATCACCAAACACCCGATCCGCGTGCTGACCCTGGCTGCGCTGGCGCCAAGGCCCGGGCAGCGGTTATGGGACGTCGGCGCGGGCTCAGGCGCCATCGCGGTCCAGTGGTGTCGGAGCTGGCCGGGCTGCACCGCGGTGGCGTTCGAGCGCGACGAACGGCGCCGCCGCAACATTGGGTTCAATGCCGCGGCCTTCGGGGTGAGCGTCGACGTGCGCGGCGACGCGCCCGATGCGTTCGACGACGCCGCACGGCCGTCGGTGATTTTTCTTGGCGGTGGTGTAACCCAGCCAGGCCTGCTTGAGGCCTGCCTGGACAGCCTGCCCGCAGGCGGGAACTTGGTCGCCAACGCTGTCACCGTCGAATCGGAAGCCGCTCTGGCGCATGCATATTCGCGCCTCGGTGGCGAGCTACGACGATTCCAGCACTATCTCGGCGAACCGCTGGGCGGCTTCACCGGTTGGCGCCCACAGCTGCCGGTCACCCAGTGGTCGGTGACCAAGCGATGACGGTCTATTTCATCGGAGCGGGCCCCGGCGCCGCCGACCTAATCACCGTCCGCGGCCAACGGCTCCTGCAACGATGCCCGGTGTGCCTGTATGCGGGTTCGATCATGCCCGACGACCTGTTGGCGCAGTGTCCGCCCGGCGCGACGATTGTCGACACCGGTCCGCTGACCCTCGAACAAATCGTGCGCAAACTTGCCGACGCCGACGCCGACGGCCGCGACGTTGCCCGGCTGCATTCCGGCGACCCGTCGCTGTACAGCGCGCTGGCCGAACAGTGCCGCGAACTCGACGCGCTGGGCATCGGCTACGAAATCGTGCCGGGCGTACCGGCTTTTGCCGCAGCCGCGGCGGCGCTAAAGCGCGAACTCACCGTGCCGGGCGTGGCGCAGACGGTGACGCTCACCCGGGTGGCGACGCTGTCCACACCCATGCCGCCCGGTGAGGACCTGGCCGCGCTCGCCCGATCCCGCGCCACTCTGGTCTTGCACCTGGCCGCAGCCCAGATCGACGCCATCGTTCCGCGACTGCTAGACGGTGGTTACCGACCCGAAACGCCGGTTGCGGTGGTGGCTTTCGCGAGTTGGCCGCAACAGCGGACGCTACGCGGCACGTTGGCCGATATCGCCGCGCGGATGCACGATGCCAAGATCACCAGGACCGCCGTGATCGTTGTTGGCGACGTGCTGACCGCTGAGGGCTTTACCGACAGCTACCTATATTCGGTGGCACGGCACGGTCGGTATGCACAGTGACCCGGGTGTTGTTGCTCGGCGGCACCGCCGAGGGCCGTGCGCTGGCGAAAGAGTTGCACCCACACGTTGAGATCGTCAGCTCGCTGGCCGGCCGGGTACCCAACCCTGCCCTGCCGATCGGTCCGGTGCGCATCGGCGGGTTCGGCGGTGTCGAGGGGCTGCGCGGTTGGCTGCGAGAGGAGCGCATCGATGCCGTCGTCGACGCCACCCACCCCTTCGCGGTAACCATCACCGCGCACGCCGCGCAGGTGTGCGGTGAGCTCGGGCTCCCGTACCTGGTACTGGCTCGCCCGCCGTGGGATCCCGGTACCGCCATCATCGCGGTATCGGACATCGAGGCTGCAGACGTTGTTGCTGAACAAGGTTATTCGCGAGTGTTCCTGACCACCGGACGCTCGGGTATTGCGGCCTTCGCCAACAGCGACGCGTGGTTTTTGATCCGCCTGGTTACCGCGCCCGATGGCACCGCCCTGCCGCGGCGGCACAAACTGGTGCTATCTCGCGGGCCATATGGTTACCACGATGAGTTCGCACTGCTGCGTGAGCAGCGCATCGACGCATTGGTCACCAAGAACAGCGGTGGCAAGATGACCCGAGCGAAGCTGGATGCCGCTGCTGCGCTGGGTATTTCGGTGGTCATGATAGCGCGCCCGCTGCTGCCGGCTGGGGTAGCGGCGGTCGATTCTGTCCACCGGGCCGCCATGTGGGTGGCCGGTCTGCCTAGCCGGTGAGGTCGTCGGGCTCCGCGTCGGCAAGCAGCGCATCGCGCGCTCGAGCGACACGGGATCGGATGGTGCCCACCGGGCAGCCGCACACCGCCGCGGCGTCCGCATAGGACAGCCCGAGCAGCTGGGTCAGCAGCAGCGCTTCCCGTTGCTCGGTGGTTAGGTCGGCGATCATCGTGGTTACCTCGACGAGGTCTTCGAATCCGCGGGCATGGCGGTCGCCGTCTATGAGATGTTCGGGACGCGCGCCGCGGGTGGTGCGGGGCCGGGATCGGACGTGGCGGATGTGATCGGCGACGACATGGCGCGCGATGGCCAGCAACCAAGTTCGGGCGCTGGAGCGTGCGGAAAACCGCGGGATGGCGCCGATCGCTCGTAGGAATGTCTCTTGGGTGAGATCGTCCGCACTGCCCACGTCGGACAGATAGGCGACGAACCGCCACACGTCTTGCTGGGTGGCTTTGATAAACGCCTCAAGGGCCCGCCCGTTCCCCTTGGCCGCCGACAAGGCGAGTGCGGTAACGGCCTCGTCGTCGCTTGCCGTCGCGGTCATGGGCATAAACCATAGCCCGGCAGGTCCGGTCAGTCTACGACCGGTCGTCGTAGATCCCGCCGCCGAGCAGCCGGGGGAGCGCGGCGTCGAATGCGCTTTGGCGCCTGCCATCTGCGCGCGTGTGATACTACGGCATGCGCAACAGAGGATTCGGTCGTCGCGAACTGCTGGTAGCGATGGCAATGCTGGTTTCCGTGACGGGGTGTGCACGGCATGCGAGCGGGGCCCGTCCGGCATCGACAACCTTGCCGGCCGGAGCGGATCTGGCGGATCGCTTCGCCGAGCTGGAGCGCAGATACGATGCCCGGCTTGGGGTGTATGTGCCCGCCACCGGCACCACCGCCGCGATCGAATACCGCGCCGATGAGCGGTTCGCATTCTGCTCCACGTTCAAGGCGCCGCTCGTGGCGGCGGTGCTGCACCAAAACCCGCTCACGCATCTGGACAAACTGATCACCTACACCAGTGACGACATTCGGTCGATCTCCCCGGTGGCCCAACAACACGTTCAGACCGGGATGACGATCGGGCAGCTTTGCGATGCGGCGATACGCTATAGCGACGGCACCGCCGCCAACCTGTTGCTGGCCGATCTTGGCGGTCCCGGGGGCGGCACCGCGGCATTTACCGGCTACCTCCGCAGCTTGGGTGACACCGTGAGCCGGTTGGACGCCGAGGAACCGGAGTTGAACCGCGATCCGCCCGGGGACGAACGGGATACCACAACACCGCACGCCATCGCCCTGGTGTTGCAGCAGCTTGTTCTCGGCAACGCGTTGCCGCCCGACAAGCGGGCACTGCTCACCGATTGGATGGCGCGCAACACCACCGGAGCCAAGCGGATCCGAGCGGGCTTTCCCGCCGATTGGAAGGTGATCGACAAGACCGGGACCGGTGACTACGGACGAGCAAACGACATCGCGGTCGTGTGGTCACCGACCGGCGTGCCCTACGTGGTGGCCGTCATGTCCGATCGTGCCGGCGGCGGGTATGACGCCGAGCCCCGTGAGGCGCTGCTCGCCGAGGCGGCGACGTGCGTTGCCGGTGTGCTTGCATAGGCTCGTGGGACCGAAGTGACCGACGATCATCCGCGCGCCGACATTGTGTCCCGGCAGTACCACCGGTGGTTGTACCCGCACCCGATCGCCGATCTTGAGGCGTGGACCACAGCGAATTGGGAATGGTTCGACCCGGTGCACTCCCACCGGATATTATGGCCGGACCGCGAATACCGGCCCGATCTGGATATTCTGATCGCCGGTTGCGGAACCAACCAGGCGGCGATTTTCGCATTCACCAATCGTGCGGCGAAAGTAGTGGCGATCGATATCAGTCGACCGGCACTGGACCATCAGCGATATCTGAAAGACAAGCACGGGCTGGCGAATCTGGAGTTGCATCTGCTTCCGATCGAAGAGCTGGCGACGCTGGGACGCGACTTCGACCTCGTGGTATCGACCGGCGTTTTACATCACCTGGCAGATCCGCGGGCGGGCATGAAAGAACTCGCCCACTGCCTGCGCCGGGATGGCGTCGTGGCGGCGATGCTCTACGGGAAGTACGGTCGGATCGGAGTCGAACTGCTCGGTTCGGTCTTTCGTGATCTTGGATTAGGGCAGGACGATGCATCGATCAAATTGGCGAAGGAAGCAATCTCGCTACTACCGACGTATCATCCGCTCCGAAACTATCTCACGAAAGCTCGGGATTTACTTTCCGATAGCGCCCTCGTCGATACGTTCTTGCATGGTCGCCAACGCAGTTACACCGTCGAGGAATGCGTCGATCTGGTCACGTCCGCCGGACTGGTATTTCAGGGATGGTTCCACAAGGCGCCGTATTACCCGCACGATTTTTTCGTCCCGAACAGCGAGTTTTATGCGGCCGTGAACACGTTACCCGAGGTCAAGGCATGGTCCGTGATGGAACGTCTGGAGACCTTGAACGCTACCCATCTCTTTATGGCGTGCCGTCGTGACCGACCTAAGGAGCAGTACACGATCGATTTTTCGACGGTTGCCGCGCTCGATTACGTACCGCTGATGCGCACGCGTTGCGGTGTCTCCGGCACCGATATGTTTTGGCCGGGTTGGCGCATGGCGCCCAGCCCCGCCCAGTTGGCCTTTCTGCAGCAGGTTGACGGTCGCCGCACGATTCGGGAGATTGCCGGGTGCGTGGCGCGAACTGGCGAGCCTTCCGGAGGCAGCCTGGCCGACCTTGAGGAATTCGGCCGCAAGCTCTTTCAGTCGCTGTGGCGGCTCGACTTTGTCGCGGTAGCTCTGCCCGCCTCGGGATAGCGGCGCGGGGTGAACACCCGGTCCTGCGAATCCACCGAATACCACCGGGTCTGCGAGGACCCCACGATCAATAGGCAGCGCATGTCGATTTCGGCGGGGTTCAGGTCGGCCAACTTCACGACCCGAACGTCCTCATTCGGTCCGGAAACCGGTCCGGAGACGTTGCGGCCGATCACCACCGGTATGCCAGGGTCGCGATGGGCCAGCAGCAGCTCGCGCATCGCGCCGACCTGCCAGGTGCGGGTCGCCGAAGCCGGGTTGTAGATGGCCAGCACCAGGTCGGCGGCGGCCGCGGCGGTCAGGCGCGCGGCGATCACGTCCCAGGGTTTGAGCCGGTCGGACAACGAGATCACCGCGTAGTCATGTCCCAGCGGCGCGCCGACCCGGCTGGCGACGGCCTGGGCGGCGGTCATCGCCGGAATCACCCGGACCCGCACCCCCGGCCACTGCTCGGCTTCCTCCAAAACGGCGGTGGCCATCGCGAATACCCCTGGGTCGCCGGAGGACACCACCGCCACCGCCCGGCCCTGATCGGCCAGCGAGCAGGCCAGCCGCGCCCGGGCGGGTTCGTCGGTGTTGTCGCTGGGATGGCGCCGCTGGCCGTCGCGGACTTCGACCCGGTCCAGGTAGCCGCGATAGCCGATCAGATCCGTCGCGGCGGCCAGCTCACGCCGGCTCTGCGGTGTCATCCAGTCGCTGTCGCCGGGCCCCAGGCCCACCACTGCGACGGTGCCGGTCAGCGACGCACGACGCCGCCCGCCCGGCAACATGGCCAGCGAGAAGTACGGCACGCCGGTCTCGTCGACGTCGGCGGCCGGCAATACCCGTTGGCCGGCGGTGCTGGCCCGCTCCACGTAGAACGCGTCGCCGAGTAGGCCGGACGCCGAAAGCGCCTCCCGCACATTGTGATACGAACGGCCCAGCTTGACCACCACGGCCGCGTCGGCGTCGGCCAGCCGGCGGGTCAGCTCGCCGACCGGCAGCGTGCCCGGCAGCACCGACAACACCTGGTCGCCGGCCACCAGCGGTGTGGCGACGGCCGCCGACGCGGCGCTCACCGACGTCACACCGGGCACGATGACGGCGTTGAACCGCCGCGTCAGCCGGGTGTGCAGATGCATGTAGGAGCTGTAGAACAGCGGGTCGCCCTCGGCGAGCAGCGCCACGTTGCGCCCGGCGTCCAGGTGCGCGGCGATGCGCTCGGTCGCCTCGGTGTAGAAGTCTTCGAGCGCACCGGCGTAGCCGCCGGGATGATTCGTGGTCTCGGTGGTCACCGGGTAGACCAGGTGTTCCTCGAGCTGACCGGGACGCAGATACGGTTCGGCGATGCCGCGGGCGATGCTGTGACCGTGTGGGGCGCTGTGATAGGCCACCACATCGGCCTCGCCAATCACCCGGGCGGCCTTGACGGTCACCAACTCCGGATCGCCGGGCCCCAGCCCGACTCCCCACAGCGTGCCCCGAGCGCTCATTCGCGGTCGCTGGCTATCGCATTGACGGCGGCGGCGGCCATCGCGCTGCCGCCGCGGCGACCGCGCACCACCAGGTAGGACATCCCGCGGGGCCGCTCGATGAGCTCCTCTTTGGCCTGTGCCGAGCCGACGAAACCCACCGGTCCGCCCAGCACCGCCGCCGGTGGGGACGCCCCCTCGTCGACCAGTTCGAGCAGCCGAAACAGCGCGGTGGGCGCGTTTCCTATGGCCAGCACCGCGCCGGGCAGCCGCTCGGCCCACAGCTCCACCCCGGCCGCCGAGCGGGTGGTCTGCCGACGGGCGGCCAGCTCGGCGGCGCGCGGATCGGCGACCAGCGAGACCACCTCGTTGTCGGCGGGCAGCCGCGAGGTGGTGATCCCGGCGGCCACCATCGACGAATCGCACAGCACCGGGGCACCGGCGGCCAGCGCGGCACCCGCCCGCGCGACGACGTCGTCGGTGTAGGCCACATGCTCGGCGACGTCGACCTGCCCGCAGGTGTGAATCAACCGAACCACCACCCGCGCGACGTCGGCGGGGAACCGCGCCAGATCGGCCTCGGCGCGGATGACCGCGAAAGACCGCCGGTAGATTTCCGCGGCGTCGCGGAGGTAGTCGAGCACTCGCTCACCCTACGGCCGCAATCGCCGGTATCCACCGCCGGTGGCGACCAGCACCTCGCCGGCCGGTGGGCTGCCGCACGCCCGCTCGCAGCCGACGAAATGCCGATGCCCGGCTGACTCCACGTCCAGTGACCGCGCGGCGTCGGCCCGCACGTCGGCGGCCGAGTGCGCGCAGCCGGGGCTGCCGGTGCAGGCGCTGATGTTCAGCCAGGGGGAGTGCTCGTCGAACACCAGGCCCAGCGGCGCCAGCACCCGCAGCGCGGCGTCGGCCACGCCATCGTCGAGATCGCACACCAGGACCGATCGCCACGGGGTGATCACCAACGGGGCCTCGATCGCGGCGACGTACTGCGCGACCTGGGCGGGCAAGACCCCCAGCGGCACCGCGGCGCCCAGCGCGACGCGGCCGTCGTCCTGGGGTATCCAGCCGACCGGCGGCCTGCTGACGGGCGCAAAGCGCGCGCCCAGTTCGGCACCGGGCAGCAGCGCGCACGGGTCAGCCAATTCTGTTGCCCGCCAGGCATTGCCACGGATTTCGACGAAACGCAACGCGATTTCGATCAGGGTTTCGGTGACATCGGTAACCCGCACGCCCGTGTCGCGTCCAGTGATCAGCAGCGCAACACCGTCGTCCAGCACATGCGCCCCGACGTCGGCACCCAGGCCGGACACGTCGGCTCGGCCGTCGTCGAGACCGAACCAGAACCGGCCGCCCAGCTTCGCCAGCCGGGGCTCGGCGCAGATCGCCGCGTCGAGCTCACCGACCCATGCCCGCACGTCGGCTAGCCCGCCGGCCCGGCCGGACAGCGGCGAGGCGACGATATTGCGCACCCGCTCGTGCGTCGCCGACGGCAGCAGCCCGGCGTTGGCGAGGGCGTCCGCAACCTCGGTGACGTCGGTAATTCCGCGCAGCTGCACGTTGCCGCGCGAGGTCAGCTCCAATGTTGCGGAACCGAAGCGGTTCGCCACGCTGGCCAGGGTCGCCAACTGCTCGGCGGTGATCATCCCGCCGGGCAGCCGGATCCGCGCCAGCGCCCCGTCGGCGGCCTGGTGCGGCCGCAACGCACCGGGGCAGGCGTCCGCGTCACGGGTCCCGGCCACCCGTCCACCGTACGGGAGAATGGGTTGCCGCCTCGCCGCGCTCAGGTCCCGTCGGGAGGCCGACGATCAGGGTCAGGGCGTTTTCGATTGCGCGCATCGTGGCGGGTTTGAGGGCGCCGAGTCGCTCCACGAGTCGGGCACGAGCGACCGCGCGGACGCCGCGGCACACCGCGACGCTATCGGCAGCTACACCTTCTGAGGGCGCGACAGGTGGCCGGAGTGGGGTGCGGGAGCGCGAGCTTGACACCGGCACGACGACAACGAGTTCGTCGTCGATTCCGGTGAGTAGCTCGTCCACGGAAACGACCACCGCGGGCCGATGCTTGCCGGGCTCACCCGCGCGAGCGGCGCCGAGGCTGACTAGCCAAAGGTCTCCCCGCCGTGGCTCAGCCAAGGCCGTCGCCTACCGTGCCCTCCCACTCGCGGTCCTCGTCGCGGACTGCCTGGGTGGTCGTCTCGGCGTGTGAGGCCTCGCGTTCGGCGCGGAAGATTGCCTGGCGCTCGGCCTGGGCGGCCAGTTCGGTGAGCAGAGCCGACATCGAGATTCCTCGTTCGCGGGCTTGGGCGGCCAGACGGTCCCGAGTCTGGATTGACACCCTAATCGTCGTGGATGTAGACACGTTTGTAGTCTAGTCGTGGCTACAAGGGTCGCGGGCCCGACGCCACCGTTCGAGTCCTGCTCGGGTAAGAAGAATTGGTGCCGGAACCGACCGTTCTGCTGTTGTCGACGTCCGACACCGACCTGATTAGCGCCCGGTCCAGCGGCAAGAACTATCGGTGGGCGAATCCCTCGCGGCTGTCTGACCTGGAACTGCCCGACCTGCTGGCCGAAGCGTCGATCGTGGTGATCCGGATTCTCGGCGGCTACCGCGCCTGGCAGAGCGGAATCGACACGGTGATCGCCGGCGGGGTACCGGCCGTACTGGTCAGCGGAGAGCAGGCCGCCGATGCCGAGTTGACCGACCGCTCCACGGTCGCGGCCGGCACCGCGCTGCAGGCCCACATCTACCTGGCCCACGGCGGCGTCGACAACCTGCGCGAGTTGCACGCCTTCCTGTGCGACACCGTGCTGATGACCGGCTTCGGGTTCACGCCGCCGGTCGCCACCCCGACCTGGGGGGTGCTAGAGCGCCGGGACGCCGGCAAGACCGGCCCGACGATCGCGGTGCTCTACTACCGTGCCCAGCACCTGGCCGGCAACACCGGCTACGTCGAGGCGCTGTGCCGGGCGATCGAAGACGCCGGCGGACGCCCGCTGCCGCTCTACTGCGCGTCGCTGCGCACCGCCGAGCCGCGGCTGCTGGAAAGGCTCGGCGGCGCCGACGCCATGGTGGTCACCGTGCTGGCCGCCGGGGGAGTCAAGCCGGCCGCCGCCTCGGCCGGCGGCGACGATGACAGCTGGAACGTTGAGCACCTGGCGGCGCTGGACATCCCGATCCTGCAAGGCCTGTGTTTGACTAGCCCGCGGGATCAGTGGTGCGCCAACGACGACGGCCTGTCGCCGCTGGACGTGGCCAGCCAGGTGGCGGTGCCCGAGTTCGACGGCCGCATCATCACGGTTCCGTTCTCGTTCAAGGAGATTGACGACGACGGGCTGATCTCCTATGTGGCCGACCCGGAGCGCTGCGCCCGGGTCGCGGGCCTGGCGGTCCGGCACGCACGGCTGCGCCAGGTCGCCCCCGCCGACAAGCGGGTGGCCCTGGTGTTCTCGGCCTACCCGACCAAACACGCCCGCATCGGCAACGCGGTGGGCCTGGACACCCCGGCCAGCGCGGTGGCCTTGCTGCAAGCGATGCGGCAGCGCGGATATCGGGTGGGTGATCTGCCGGGTGTCGAATCAAACGACGGCGACGCGCTGATTCACGCGTTGATCGAATGCGGCGGACACGACCCCGACTGGCTCACCGAAGGCCAGCTGGCCGGCAACCCCATCCGGGTGTCGGCCAAGGAGTATCGGGACTGGTTCGCCACCCTGCCCGCCGAACTGACAGACGTGGTAACAGCGTACTGGGGCCCGCCACCCGGTGAGCTGTTCGTCGACCGTAGCCACGACCCGGACGGCGAGATCGTCATCGCCGCACTGCGAGCGGGCAACCTGGTGCTCATGGTTCAGCCGCCGCGCGGCTTCGGGGAGAACCCGGTGGCGATCTACCACGACCCGGACCTGCCGCCCAGCCACCACTACCTGGCCGCCTACCGCTGGCTCGATACCGGATTCTCGAACGGTTTCGGGGCGCACGCCGTGGTGCATTTGGGCAAGCACGGCAACCTGGAATGGTTGCCGGGAAAGACGCTGGGCATGTCGGCGTCCTGCGGACCCGACGCCGCGCTGGGCGATCTGCCGCTGATCTACCCGTTTCTGGTTAACGACCCCGGCGAGGGCACCCAGGCCAAGCGGCGCGCGCACGCGGTGCTAGTCGACCATTTGATTCCTCCGATGGCCCGCGCCGAAACCTACGGCGACATCGCGCGTTTGGAACAGTTGCTCGACGAGCATGCCAGCGTCGCCGCGCTGGATCCCGGCAAGCTGCCCGCCATCCGCCAGCAGATCTGGACGCTGATCCGCGCCGCCAAGATGGACCACGACCTGGGACTGACCGAACGCCCGGAAGAGGACTCGTTCGACGACATGCTGCTACACGTCGACGGCTGGCTGTGCGAGATCAAGGACGTCCAGATCCGCGACGGGCTGCACATCCTCGGGCAAAACCCAACGGGGGAGCAAGAACTCGACCTGGTGCTGGCCATCTTGCGGGCCCGCCAGCTGTTCGGCGGCGCGCACGCGATCCCCGGCCTGCGGCAGGCACTCGGCCTGGCCGAGGATGGCACCGACGAACGCGCGACAGTCGACCAGACCGAGGCGAAAGCCCGCGAACTGGTCGCGGCCCTGCAGGCCACCGGCTGGGACCCCTCCGCCGCCGACCGACTCACCGGCAACGCCGACGCCGCCGCGGTGCTGCGGTTCGCCGCCACCGAAGTGATACCCCGGTTGGCTGGCACCGCAACCGAAATCGAGCAGGTGCTAAGAGCTTTGGACGGCCGGTTCATCCCGGCCGGGCCGTCGGGGTCGCCGCTGCGCGGCCTGGTCAACGTGCTACCCACCGGGCGCAACTTCTACTCCGTGGATCCCAAGGCGGTGCCGTCCCGGCTGGCGTGGGAAGCCGGTGTGGCACTGGCCGATTCGCTGCTGGCGCGCTACCGCGATGAGCATGGGCGGTGGCCGCGGTCGGTGGGGCTGTCGGTGTGGGGCACCTCGGCGATGCGCACGGCCGGCGACGACATCGCCGAAGTGCTTGCGCTGCTGGGGGTTCGGCCGGTATGGGACGACGCCTCGCGGCGGGTCATCGACCTGGCGCCCATGCAGCCGGCCGAGCTGGGCCGCCCGCGCATCGACGTGACGGTACGGATCTCCGGCTTTTTCCGTGATGCCTTCCCGCATGTGGTGACCATGCTCGATGACGCGGTGCGGTTGGTCGCCGACCTCGACGAGGCCGCCGAGGACAACTACGTGCGCGCGCACGCCCAAGCGGATCTGGCCCACCACGGAGATCAACGGCGAGCCACCACAAGGATTTTCGGATCCAAACCGGGAACCTACGGCGCCGGGCTGCTGCAGCTGATCGACAGCCGCAGCTGGCGCGACGACGCCGACCTCGCCCAGGTGTACACCGCCTGGGGCGGATTCGCCTACGGGCGCGACCTGGATGGCCGCGAGGCGATCGACGACATGAACCGCCAGTACCGGCGTATTGCGGTGGCCGCCAAGAATACCGACACCCGTGAACACGACATCGCCGACTCCGACGACTACTTCCAGTATCACGGCGGCATGGTGGCCACCGTGCGGGCGCTCACGGGCCAAGCACCGGCCGCCTATATCGGCGACAACACCCGACCCGACGCGATCCGCACCCGCACGCTGTCGGAGGAGACCACGCGGGTGTTTCGCGCCCGCGTGGTCAATCCGAGGTGGATGGCCGCGATGCGCCGGCACGGCTACAAGGGCGCATTCGAGATGGCGGCCACCGTCGACTATCTGTTCGGTTATGACGCCACCGCCGGGGTGATGGCGGACTGGATGTACGAGCAGCTCACGCAGCGTTACGTCCTGGACGCGCAGAACCGCACGTTCATGACCGAGTCCAACCCGTGGGCGCTGCACGGCATGGCCGAACGGCTGTTGGAAGCGGCCGGTCGCGGCCTGTGGGCACAGCCGGCACCGGAAACCCTGGACGGGTTGCGCCAGGTGCTGCTGGAAACCGAGGGCGACCTGGAAGCCTGAGTACGGCGAGCAGACGCAGAATCGCATGCGCGGGACCCCGCGCAGTGCGATTCTGCGTCTGCTCGCGCGGTAGGTTGGCACCCGTGACCCCTACCTTTTCTGACCTTGCCGAGGCGCAGTACCTGCTGCTGACCACCTTCACCAAGGACGGCCGGCCCAAGCCGGTTCCCATCTGGGCCGCCTTGGACACCGACCGCGGGGATCGACTGCTGGTCATCACCGAGAAGAAATCGTGGAAGGTCAAGCGGATCCGCAACACGCCGCGGGTGACGCTGGCGACCTGCACCTTGCGCGGCCGGCCGACCAGCGAGGCCGTCGAAGCCACCGCGGCCATCCTCGACGAATCCCAAACGGGCGCCGTCTACGACGCGATCGTCAAGCGCTACGGCATCCAGGGCAAGCTGTTCACCTTCGTCAGTAAGCTGCGCGGCGGCATGCGGAACAACATTGGCCTAGAGCTCAAAGTGGCCGAAAGCGAGACCGGCTAGTTAGCGGCGCCGCCGGAGCAACCAGCAAATCAGGTAGATCACAAACGAGATGGTGGCCACGAACACCGACACCGGGACTCCAGGCGCCAGCGACAGCAGGATGCCGCCGACGGCGGAAACCTCGGCGAAGACCACCGAGGTCGCGATCGCGGCGACCGGGGCAACCACGACCCGGGCGGCCGCCGCGGCGGGGGTGATCAGCAAAGACATCACGAGGAGTGCCCCGACGATCTGGACAGCCTGGGCGGCTACCACGCCCATCAGTGCGGCGAACACAATTCCCAGGGCGCGCACTGGCACGCCGCGGGCGGCCGCGACCTCCGGATCGACGGTGGCAAACAAGAGCGGTCGGTAGCAGATCGCCAACACGGTGACCACGAGCAGACAAACCACGGTCAGCATGGTCAGCCCGGATTGACCGACCCCGACGATCTGGCCGGTCAGCAGCGCAAAACTGGTCCCGGTCGGTTCCGCTGGGCAAGGTCTCGGTCACCTCGGTGATTGGCACTCCTGCCCGCCGGGCGGCCACCTGCAGTTCGTCGGTCGCCGCGGTAGGTGTCTGCGGGTTAACCAGCAACGCCGCGACCTCACGGCCGGCGATCATGTCGAGCACGGCCGCCATATCGGCCGGGGTGGGGTCGT
The DNA here is from genome assembly GCF_000253375.1 of Mycobacterium canetti CIPT 140010059. NCBI lineage: Bacteria > Bacillati > Actinomycetota > Actinomycetes > Mycobacteriales > Mycobacteriaceae > Mycobacterium > Mycobacterium canetti. The sequence continues at coordinate 2,365,770 of NC_015848.1, read as the reverse complement.
TGCCGTTTTCGTTGGCCGCGATGAAGGTAGCCGGGGTTCGATTTTTCAGGCCGGCTGCCGCCAGCAGGTAGTGCACGACGGGTTCGGTCGCGATGACCGCGGCGTCGGGATAGGTGGTGGCGATCGCGTGTTCGGAAATTGCGATCGCGTCGGCGCCGCGGCTGAACTCGGCGGCGTTCGCTCGATAGTTCCCGGAATTGGACGGGTCGAGGTCCGCCAACCGGTCGGCGATCGTTGCCGCGACCGCCTTGGCGACATTGGGGTCGTAGAAGACGTGTTCGTTGGGCGCGTCGTCGTCGCCCACGGCGCCGAGCAGCGAGTAGGCATCGACCGCCTGGACACCAGGATGGCCGGCCAACACCTGGTCGACCCACGGGTCGTACCCGCCGCCGTTGTAAATCACCAGCTCCGCGTCGACGATCGCGGCGGCGTCCGCGGGGCTGGCCTGGTACGAATGCGGGTCGGCATGGGCGCCGGTGAGGATGGATTTGACGGGTACATGCCCGCCGGTGACCGCGCGTGCCACGCTGCCCCACACATCCCATTTCCTTTCGCCCGGCCCGCTCGGCCGCCCGACCATCGTAATGACAATCATTTCCAGTACAACTTGGTCGCGGCGGAGGATCGGGCACCGTGGAAGACGACGGGGGTGGTGGTCGGGATGGATGGCGGATTTCATGGATGCCCGGTGTCGTCGTCGTTGTTCTCGGCGGTGACACCGTGGGCGGGGATCGTCTCGCCGCACGGATCCTGGTGCCACTGACCGAAGTGTCGCAGTGCCGTGATCGGTGAGCAGGCCCAGCAGGTCAGCGGTCACGGCGGCGGTGCCCTCGTGTCCGGTGACAAGGATCACCGGGGTGGCCACCGTCCTCCTTATCGACAACAGTTTTCATTATTGCGACGTCGACGGTACAGTGCCACCTAGCTGTTGTCGAAAATGATTTTCAATAAGCGGAGCTTCGAAGGAAGGGTGCCCCTTGTCCGCCCACTGCCAAGTCACCGGCCGCAAGCCGGGATTTGGAAACACCGTCTCGCACTCCCATCGCCGAAGCCGTCGGCGATGGTCGCCCAACATTCAGCAACGAACGTATTACCTGCCCTCCGAGGGCCGTCGCATTCGGCTGCGGGTGTCCACAAAGGGTATAAAGGTCATCGACCGCGACGGTATCGAAGCGGTCGTGGCCCGCCTGCGTCGCCAGGGGCAGCGGATCTGATGGCGCGCACCGACATCCGGCCGATTGTGAAGCTGCGTTCCACGGCGGGCACCGGCTACACCTACACCACCCGCAAGAACCGCCGTAATGACCCCGACCGTCTCATCTTGCGCAAATACGACCCGATCCTGCGGCGTCACGTGGACTTTCGCGAGGAACGCTGACGTGGCCAAGAAGTCCAAGATCGTCAAGAATCAGCGGCGGGCGGCCACCGTCGCCCGTTACGCATCGCGTCGCACCGCGCTCAAAGACATCATCCGATCCCCATCGAGCGCCCCCGAACAGCGCAGTACCGCCCAGCGAGCCCTTGCCCGCCAGCCCCGCGACGCCAGTCCCGTGCGGTTACGCAACCGCGATGCCATCGACGGCCGGCCGCGCGGACATCTCCGCAAATTCGGGCTCTCCCGTGTGCGGGTCCGCCAACTGGCCCACGACGGACACCTGCCCGGTGTCCGGAAGGCCAGCTGGTAGATGGCCGCCAAATCCGCGCGAAAGGGCCCGACGAAGGCGAAGAAAAACCTGCTCGATAGCCTCGGCGTCGAGAGCGTCGATTACAAAGACACCGCAACATTGCGGGTGTTCATCTCTGACCGAGGCAAGATTCGCTCCCGGGGAGTGACCGGCCTGACAGTCCAGCAGCAACGCCAAGTCGCCCAGGCGATCAAGAACGCCCGCGAGATGCCGCCGACACTGCCCTACCCGGGCCAGGACAGGCAGCGACGCGCCGCACTGTGCCCATGACCCGTATCCGGCAAGCCGGGGAACTTACCGAGGCCATGCTCGCCAAACCCATGTCGGCGCGCCGCACACGTCAGGCAACGAAGAGGGCGCCGCGCGCATTTTTCGCTAGCTGACACCCGCAGCTGTGGCCCACTACTTCATGATGACAATCATGTTCATCTCGCCTTCGGGGTGCACGCGGACATGACAGCCCCGCCGCCCTCCGACGGGACAAGGTCATCGGCATCCGCGGGGAGTCGAAGTCGTACCTAAGGCTCACCAGGCGAGCCGGCGCGCAAGTGCTGGCCGAAGAACTCAAAGACCCGACGCCACGCGTCTTCGGTCGCGGCCTCGTTGTAGCCGAATCCCGCGATGCGCACCAGCGGCTGACCGGGCAGTTTGTTCGCGAAGCTGTGCCCGGCGCCCGGGTAGGACTTGATATCGGCGGGGATGTTTTTGGCCGCGGTCACTTTACGTAGTCGATTGGCTGCGCCGATACCCAGCGGGTCGCGGGTGCCGAAGCTGGCGACGATCGGGCATGCCTCGTTTAGCGTCTCGCTGAGGTGGCGCGGCAGTGGAGTGCCGTAAAAGGGCGCGGTGGCGCCAAAACCTCTGGGCGACAAGACAAGCGCAAACTGACCGCCCATGCAAAAGCCCACAATGCCAACCCGACCGGAGCATTCTGGCATGGCCAGCAGGTGATCGCGGGCGGCCAGGATGTCATCGAGCGCGCGGCCCCGCTTCGTTAACAGCTCGCGAAAGACTCGGGTGATACATCGGGCGCGGCCGCCTCGGGCGTACATGTTCGGGGTGAGCACCACATAGCCTGCCCGGGCGATACGCTCGGAAATCAACTTATTGTCGGGGACATACCCGACCGCGTCGTGCACCACCACCACACCCGGCCACGGGCCCTGGCCGGGGGGAAGGCCCAGCAGCGCATCAATGGGTCCGGCGGGAGCGTCGATCTCTATCGTTGTCATAGCGTCATCTAACTGCAGCCTCGATGTCCGCCCCCGAGGAACTCGGGCCTAGCCCGCAGACGTTGGCGTCACGTGGTGTCGCGGCTGCTGCTCAGCTACGCCGTCGTCGAGCTCGCGGTGGTTTTCGCGCTGGCGGCGACGATCGGGTTTGGCTGGACTTTGCTGGTGTTGCTGGCGACGTTCGTCCTCGGGTTCGGTCTGCTGGCGCCGCTCGGTGGCTGGCAGCTCGGCCGACGGCTCCTGTGGTTGCGATCCGGCTTGGCGGAACCACGAAGCGCACTGAGTGACGGCGCGCTGGTCACCGTTGCCTCGGTCTTGGTGCTTGTTCCTGGTCTGGTCACCACGACGATGGGGCTGTTGCTGCTGGTGCCGCCGATCCGGGCGCTCGCTCGACCCGGGCTGACCGCGATCGCCGTGCGCGGTTTCCTGCGGAACGTGCCACTGACGGCCGATGCGGCGGCCAACATGGCCGGGGCCTTCGGCGAGAGCGGCACCGACCCGGACTTTATTGATGGCGAGGTCATCGACGTCATAGATGTCGAGCCGTTGACCCTTCAGCCCCCTCGGGTAGCCGCAGAACCTCCATCGCCGGGGTCGAATTAGCGGTGTGAGCCAGATTCCCGTCAAACTCCTGGTCAACGGCCGGGTGTACAGCCCCACCCACCCCGAAGCCACCGCGATGGCGGTGCGCGGCGATGTCGTCGCCTGGTTGGGCAGCGACGACGTCGGCCGCGACCAGTTCCCAGACGCTGACGTGCAGGATCTCGACGGCCGATTCGTGGCGCCGGGGTTCGTGGACAGCCACATCCACCTGACCGCGACCGGTCTGATGCTCAGCGGGCTGGACTTGCGGCCCGCGACCTCACGCGCGCAGTGCCTACGGATGGTCGCCGACTATGCGGCCGACCATCCGGGTCAGCCGCTGTGGGGTCACGGTTGGGATGAGTCGGCCTGGCCGGAGAATGCTGCGCCCAGCACCGCCGACCTAGACGCGGTTCTCGGTGACTGTCCCGCCTACCTGGCCAGGATCGACTCGCACTCCGCGTTGGTCTCCTCCGGACTGCGGCGGCTGGTCCCCGAGCTGGCGGCGGCAACCGGTTACACGGCCCAGCGGCCGCTGACCGGTGATGCCCACCACCTAGCCCGGGCCGCCGCACGCTACCTCTTGACCGACGTCCAGCTTGCCGACGCCCGGGCCGTGGCGCTGCAGGCCATAGCCGCGGCCGGCGTCGTCGCCGTGCACGAATGCGCCGGTCCGGAAATCGGCGGGCTCGACGACTGGTTGCAGCTGCGTGCCCTCGAGCACGGAGTCGAGGTGATCGGGTACTGGGGTGAGGCCGTGGCCACGCCAGCCCAGGCCCGTGACCTGGTGACCGAGACCGGGGCTCGAGGGCTGGCCGGTGATTTGTTCGTCGACGGAGCGCTCGGGTCGCGCACCGCCTGGCTGCACGAGCCCTACGCGGACGCCCCCGACTGCATCGGCACCTGCCACCTTGACGTAGACGGCATCGAAGCGCACGTACGAGCATGCACCAAGGCCGAAGTGACCGCCGGCTTCCACGTCATCGGCGACGCTGCGGTGTCGGCCGCAGTCGCCGCCTTCGAACGGGTGGTGGCAGATCTCGGCGTGGTTGCCGTCGCCCGCTGCGGCCACCGCCTCGAGCATGTGGAGATGGTCACCGCGGACCAGGCCGCGAAGCTGGGCGCTTGGGGGGTCATCGCCAGTGTGCAGCCCAACTTCGATGAGCTGTGGGGCGGTGGCGACGGCATGTACGCCCGCCGCCTGGGCGCCCAGCGAGGCAGCGAACTCAACCCGCTGGCGCTGTTAGCATCCCAAGGCGTGCCCCTCGCGCTTGGCTCCGACGCGCCCGTCACGGGCTTTGATCCCTGGGCCAGCGTGCGCGCGGCGGTCAATCACCGCACGCCGGGCAGCGGGGTATCGGCGCGGGCGGCGTTTGCTGCCGCGACCCGCGGCGGCTGGCGGGCCGGTGGTGTTCGAGACGGTCGGATCGGCACCCTGGTGCCCGGCGCGCCCGCCTCCTACGCGATATGGGACGCCGGGGACTTTGACGTCGACGCACCGCGCGACGCAGTCCAGCGCTGGTCTACCGACCCGCGCTCCCGGGTACCCGCATTGCCGCGGCTGGGCCCGACCGACGCCTTGCCGCGTTGCCGCCAAACCGTGCATCGAGGTGCGGTCATCTATGGCTAGGGAATGGTTCGGCCGGAAGGCGCGGCCCGCTGAGTTCGCCGAGACCGGCCCGGAGAGCCCCGCCGATCCAGAAATCGAACTGTCGGCCGAGCCGGCGGAAGGCCCCGACGCGCCGAGCGCGGCTGCCCGGCTCGGCGCCGCGGCCCGCCGGCGCCTGGTGGGGCTTGGCGCCTGGGTGGCAGCGCAGCTGCCCACCACACGGACTGCGGTGCGGCCGCGGCTGACGCGCCTGGTGGTCAGCATCGTGGCCGGTCTGCTGTTGTATGCCAGCTTCCCGCCGCGCAACTGGTGGTGGGCGGCGGTGGTCGCGCTCGCATTGCTGGCCTGGGTGCTGACCCACCGCGCGACGACACCGGTGGGTGGGCTGGGCTACGGCTTCCTGTTCGGCCTGGTGTTCTACGTCTCGTTGTTGCCGTGGATCGGCGAGCTGGTGGGCCCCGGGCCCTGGTTGGCGCTGGCGACGACGTGCGCGCTGTTCCCCGGCATCTTCGGCGTGTTTGCCGTCGTGGTACGCCGGTTGCCCGGTTGGCCAATCTGGTTCGCGGTGGGGTGGGCGGCGCAGGAGTGGTTGAAGTCGATCCTTCCGTTCGGTGGATTTCCGTGGGGGTCGGTCGCCTTCGGTCAGGCCGAAGGCCCGCTGTTGCCGTTGGTCCAGCTTGGCGGTGTGGCGCTGCTGTCAACGGGGGTAGCGCTGGTCGGATGCGGCTTGACCGCGATCGCGCTGGAAATCGAGAAGTGGTGGCGAACCGGTGGTCAGGGGGATGCGCCGCCGGCGGTGGTGCTGCCGGGCGCGTGTATATGCCTGGTCTTGTTCGCCGCCATTATCGTCTGGCCGCAGGTGCGGCATGCGGGCAGCGGATCGGGCGGCGAACCCACGGTCACCGTCGCGGTGGTCCAGGGCAATGTGCCCCGGCTCGGTCTCGACTTCAATGCGCAACGTCGAGCGGTGCTAGACAACCACGTTGAGGAGACGTTGCGGCTGGCCGCCGACGTGCATGCGGGGCTGGCGCAGCAACCCCAGTTCGTCATCTGGCCGGAGAACTCGTCGGACATCGACCCGTTCGTCAACCCCGACGCCGGGCAACGGATCTCCGCAGCGGCCGAAGCGATCGGCGCGCCGATCCTGATCGGCACCCTGATGGATGTTCCGGGCCGTCCTCGTGAAAATCCGGAGTGGACCAACACGGCCATCGTCTGGAATCCCGTCACCGGGCCGTCCGACCGCCACGACAAGGCAATTGTGCAGCCCTTTGGCGAGTACCTGCCCATGCCGTGGTTGTTTCGGCACCTCTCCGGCTATGCCGACCGCGCCGGCCACTTCGTGCCCCGCAACGGCACCGGTGTGGTGCGCATCGCTGGGGTACCGGTCGGGGTGGCTACCTGCTGGGAGGTGATCTTCGACCGTGCCCCGCGGAAGTCCGTTCGCAGCGGCGCACAGCTGTTGACCGTGCCCAGCAACAACGCCACCTTCAACAAGACAATGAGCGAGCAGCAGTTGGCATTCGCCAAGGTACGGGCCGTCGAGCACGACAGATACGTGGTGGTCGCCGGTACCACTGGGATCAGTGCGGTGATAGCACCAGACGGTGGTGAGCTGATCCGGACCGACTTTTTCCAGCCCGCATACCTGGACAGCCAGGTGCGCCTCAAGACGAGGCTGACACCGGCAACTCGATGGGGTCCAATCCTGCAATGGATTCTCGTCGGAGCAGCCGCAGCTGTCGTTCTCGTCGCCATGCGGCAGAATGGGTGGTTCCCGCGTCCGAGGCGCTCGGAGCCAAAGGGCGAATCTGCCGATTCCGATGCGCCCCCGGGCAGATCTGAGGCCTCCGGTCCGCCGGCCCTGAGTGAATCCGACGACGAACTCATTCAGCCCGATCAGGGCGGCCGACACTCATCCGGTTTCGGACGACACAGAGCAACATCGAGGAGTTACATGACCACCGGCCAGCCGGCGCCCCCAGCCCCGGGTAACCGTCCCAGCCAGCGCGTCCTGGTGATCATTCCCACGTTCAACGAGCGGGAGAACCTTCCGGTGATCCACCGGCGGCTGACGCAAGCATGCCCCGCCGTGCACGTGCTGGTCGTCGACGACAGCAGCCCCGACGGCACCGGCCAGCTCGCCGACGAGCTGGCGCAGGCCGATCCCGGCCGCACCCACGTGATGCACCGCACCGCCAAGAACGGTTTGGGCGCGGCGTACCTGGCAGGTTTCGCCTGGGGGTTGAGCCGGGAGTATTCGGTGCTGGTCGAGATGGATGCCGACGGCAGCCACGCGCCCGAACAGCTGCAGCGCCTGCTGGACGCCGTCGACGCTGGTGCCGATCTTGCGATTGGTTCGCGCTATGTCGCGGGGGGGACGGTACGAAACTGGCCTTGGCGGCGGCTAGTCCTGTCCAAGACCGCTAACACCTATTCGCGCCTGGCGCTCGGAATCGGGGTCCATGACATCACCGCTGGCTACCGCGCGTACCGCCGCGAAGCACTCGAAGCGATTGACCTGGACGGCGTGGACTCCAAGGGCTACTGCTTCCAGATCGATCTCACCTGGCGCACGGTGAGCAACGGGTTCGTCGTCACCGAGGTGCCGATTACCTTCGCCGAGCGCGAGCTCGGTGTGTCCAAGATGAGCGGGTCCAACATTCGTGAGGCGCTGGTCAAAGTCGCCCGCTGGGGCATCGAGGGACGCCTTTCGCGCCGGGTCAGCCGCGCCGACGTGACCGAATGAGCTCGAGGCGCTCCTTGAGCAGCTCTTCGAGTTCTTCGATGGAACGGCGCTCCAGCAGCATGTCCCAGTGCGTCCGGGGCGGCTTAACCTTCTTCGGCTCGGGCAGGTCGCCCTCGATCAGGGTGCCTTCCATGCCGTTGCGGCACAACCAGGTGCCGGGGATCTCGGCGTCATCGGCGAACGGGACTTCGAACTCCTCGCCGTTGTCGGTGCGGTACCGCGCGATCTGGCGCGGCGCCAGGTCGTGGTTGCGGTCGGTCTCATAGCTCACGGCTCCGAGGCGACTGCCCCGCAGGACACGATCAGCCATGGGCGCTACTCCTTTAGGTCCTGTGAGCCCTGGGCTCTGCTGGTAGGTTGCGTACTGGCGACTGGCTCCGGTTGGCAAACGCTGCGGCCGTCTGCGTAGTTCCCGGCACGCGACGCGCGCGGCGCGACCATCAATGATACCGGGATCGGACACCCGGGCGGACTAATGTCTGCAGGCATGACTCGTCGTGCCCGTCCGCAGCCGTGCGGGTGGTGTGGCCGTGACGTGACCGACGTCGGCATGGGCCGTCGCCGCCGGTATTGCCGGCAGTCTTGCCGGCAGCGGGCTTACGAGCAGCGCGCCATGCTGACCCGGGGTGAGGTGAGGGCGCTGCCCGCCGATGCGGTCGTGTTGTCAGCCGACGACGCCGCCGATCTGTCGGATCGTGTTTACCAGGTGCGATGCGCCGCCGAGGATGTCGTCACCGCGCTCGACGAAGGAGCCGCGGCGACCGAACTGCGCGATCTGTGCGACGAGCTGATCCGGGCCGCCAGGGCTGCCGATGGGTGGCGCCGAGCCGGCGCCTAGTCGCTGCATTCGTGCGGCTGTGTTGTGAAGACCACCGCTAGCACCGCATTGACATGCGCCCATCCGGCGTTGACGGGCGGGCGGGTACAGTCGCGCCATGGACGGCAGGCTTTGCACGGGCGCACTGGTGCCCAGGGAGTATTGGACGCTTTGAAATCCTGCCGGAGTTGGCAATACTCACCAGCGAACTTGCGCCAGAGCGCCGTACGACGGCGTCGTTTTGTGCAGCAACTTCGGTGACTCGGCGAGAGCCGCATCCGGCGGTCGGCGACGGCCAATATTAGCGAGAGTTAGGCGAGGTTAGTAATGGTTGATCAACTCCAGCATGCGACCGAAGCGCTGCGCAAAGCGCTGGTCCAGGTGGAACGCCTGAAGCGCACCAACCGTGCGTTGCTGGAGCGCTCGAGCGAGCCGATCGCCATCGTGGGCATGTCGTGTCGCTTCCCGGGGGGCGTCGATTCCCCGGAAGGGCTGTGGCAGATGGTGGCCGAGGGTCGGGACGTGATATCCGGGTTTCCCACCGACCGCGGCTGGGATCTGGCCGGGTTGTTCGACCCGGATCCCGACGCGCGCCATAAGTCGTACGCGCGCACCGGGGGCTTCGTGGATGGTGTCGCGGATTTCGATCCCGCGTTCTTCGGTATTTCGCCCAGCGAGGCGTTAGCGATGGATCCGCAGCATCGGATGTTGCTGGAGTTGTCCTGGGAGGCGTTGGAGCGGGCCGGTATTGATCCGACCGGATTGCGCGGCAGCGCCACCGGGGTATTCGCCGGACTCATCGTCGGCGGCTACGGAATGTTGGCCGAGGAGATCGAGGGCTACCGGTTGACCGGCATGACCTCCAGCGTCGCCTCGGGTCGGGTGGCTTATGTGCTGGGGTTGGAGGGCCCGGCGGTGTCGGTGGATACGGCGTGTTCGTCGTCGTTGGTGGCGTTGCATATGGCGGTGGGATCGCTGCGGTCGGGGGAGTGCGACCTGGCGCTGGCCGGCGGCGTCACCGTCAACGCCACGCCGACGGTCTTCGTGGAATTCAGCAGGCATCGCGGGCTGGCACCCGACGGCCGGTGCAAGCCCTACGGCGGGGCTGCCGACGGGGTCGGCTGGTCCGAGGGCGGTGGGATGTTGGCGTTGGAGCGGCTTTCGGATGCGCGGCGGTTGGGTCATCCGGTGTTGGCGGTGGTGGTCGGGTCGGCGGTTAATCAGGATGGGGCGTCGAATGGGTTGACCGCGCCTAATGGTCCTTCGCAGCAGCGGGTGGTGCGGGCGGCGTTGGCCAATGCCGGGTTGAGCGCAGCCGAGGTGGATGTGGTGGAGGGTCATGGGACCGGGACCACGTTGGGGGATCCGATTGAGGCTCAGGCGTTGTTGGCCACTTATGGGCAAGATCGGGGGGAGCCGGGAGAGCCGCTGTGGTTGGGGTCGGTGAAGTCGAATATGGGTCATACGCAGGCCGCGGCGGGGGTGGCCGGGGTGATCAAGATGGTGTTGGCGATGCGCCATGAGCTGTTGCCGGCGACGTTGCACGTGGATGTGCCTAGCCCGCATGTGGATTGGTCGGCGGGGGCGGTGGAGTTGTTGACCGCACCGCGGGTGTGGCCTGCTGGTGCTCGGACGCGTCGTGCGGGGGTGTCGTCGTTTGGGATTAGTGGCACTAATGCGCATGTGATTATCGAGGCGGTGCCGGTGGTGCCGCGGCGGGAGGCTGGTTGGGCGGGGCCGGTGGTGCCGTGGGTGGTGTCGGCGAAGTCGGAGTCGGCGTTGCGGGGGCAGGCGGCTCGGTTGGCCGCGTACGTGCGTGGCGATGATGGCCTCGATGTTGCCGATGTGGGGTGGTCGTTGGCGGGTCGTTCGGTTTTTGAGCATCGGGCGGTGGTGGTTGGCGGGGACCGTGATCGGTTGTTGGCCGGGCTCGATGAGCTGGCGGGTGACCAGTTGGGCGGCTCGGTTGTTCGGGGCACGGCTACCCCCGCGGGTAAGACGGTGTTCGTCTTCCCCGGCCAAGGTTCCCAATGGCTGGGCATGGGAATCGAATTGCTTGATACCGCACCGGCATTCGCGCAGCAGATCGACGCGTGTGCCGAGGCGTTCGCGGAATTTGTCGACTGGTCGCTGGTGGACGTGCTGCGTGGCGCCCCCGGTGCACCGGGACTGGATCGCGTGGATGTGGTGCAGCCCGTGCTGTTCGCGGTGATGGTGTCACTGGCCGAGCTGTGGAAGTCGGTCGCAGTGCGTCCTGATGCGGTGATCGGTCATTCGCAAGGCGAGATCGCTGCCGCCTACGTTGCTGGCGCGCTGTCGCTGCGCGACGCCGCACGAGTGGTCACGCTGCGCAGCAAGTTGCTGGCCGGACTGGCCGGCCCGGGCGGCATGGTGTCCATCGCGTGCGGTGCCGACCAGGCGCGGGATTTGTTGGCGCCCTTCGGCGATCGGGTCAGCATCGCCGTCGTCAACGGCCCCTCGGCGGTGGTGGTGTCGGGCGAAGTGGGCGCGCTGGAGGAGCTGATCGCGCTGTGCTCCACCAAGGAACTGCGGACCCGCCGGATCGAGGTGGACTATGCCTCGCATTCGGTGGAGGTCGAGGCGATCCGCGGCCCACTCGCCGAAGCTCTATCCGGCATCGAACCGCGACCCACGCGTACCGTCTTCTTCTCTACGGTGACCGGAAATCGTTTGGATACAGCTGGTTTGGACGCCGACTACTGGTACCGCAACGTCCGCCAGACCGTGCTATTCGACCAGGCGGTGCGCAACGCCTGCGAGCAGGGCTACCGCACGTTCATCGAATCCAGCCCGCATCCGGCGTTGATTACCGGTGTCGAGGAAACATTCGCCGCGTGCACCGACGGTGACAGCGAGGCCATTGTCGTCCCCACGCTGGGGCGTGGAGACGGTGGGCTGCACCGATTCCTGCTCTCGACGGCGTCCGCGTTTGTGGCGGGGGTGGCTGTGGACTGGCGGGGCACGCTGGACGGAGCGGGCTATGTCGAGCTGCCGACGTATGCCTTTGACAAGCGCCGGTTTTGGCTCTCGGCCGAGGGCTCAGGTGCCGACGCATTCGGTTTGGGGTTGGGTGCGAGCGAACACCCGTTGCTGGGCGCGGTGGTCGACCTGCCCGCCTCGGGCGGGATGGTGTTGATGGTGTTGACGGGTCGGTTGTCGCCCAACGTGCAGCCGTGGTTGGCCGACCACGCCGTTTCGGACGTCGTGCTGTTCCCGGGCACCGGGTTCGTGGAGCTGGCGATCCGCGCCGGCGATGAAGTCGGCTGCTCGGTGCTTGACGAGCTGACGCTGGCCGCACCCCTGCTGTTGCCCGCCACCGGCTCCGTTGCGGTGCAAGTGGTAGTCGACGCTGGCCGGGATTCGAATTCCCGTGGTGTGTCGATATTTTCCCGAGCTGACGCGCAAGCGGGCTGGCTTTTGCATGCCGAGGGTATCCTGCGGCCCGGGTCGGTTGAACCAGGCGCGGACTTATCGGTGTGGCCACCGGCAGGTGCCGTGGCGGTGGACGTGGCCGATGGCTATGAGCGGTTGGCGACATGCGGCTACCGGTACGGACCGGCGTTTCGCGGGCTGACCGCGATGTGGGCCCGCGGCGAGGAAATATTCGCCGAGGTGAGGCTGCCGGAGGCGGCCGGGGGAGTCGGTGGGTTCGGTGTGCATCCGGCTTTGTTGGACGCCGTCTTGCATGCGGTCGTGATCGCCGGCGACCCGGACGAACTCGCATTGCCGTTCGCTTGGCAGGGCGTGTCGTTGCATGCCACGGGGGCCTCGGCGGTGCGGGCCCGGATCGCGCCGGCGGGGCCATCGGCGGTGTCGGTGGAGTTGGCGGACGGGCTGGGTCTGCCGGTATTGTCGGTGGCCTCGATGGTGGCCCGCCCGGTGACCGAGCGGCAGCTGCTGGCGGCAGTGTCGGGCTCGGGTCCCGACCGGCTGTTCGAAGTGATCTGGTCGCGTGCATCGGGGGTCACGGCCCTGGGTTCCACGCCCGCCTACCAGATCTTTGAATCGGTTGCGGCTGACCAAGATCCGGTAGCCGGCAGCTACGTGCGCAGCCACCAGGCTCTGGCCGCAGTGCAGTCGTGGCTGACCGACCATGAATCCGGGGTGCTGGTGGTGGCGACCCGGGGCGCGATGGCGCTGCCCCGCGAAGACGTCGCCGATCTGGCGGGCGCGGCCGTGTGGGGGCTGGTGCGGTCGGCGCAGACCGAGCATCCGGGCCGGATCGTGCTGGTCGATTCCGATGCGGCCACCGACGACGCGGCGATCGCGATGGCGTTGGCGACTGGCGAGCCGCAGGTAGTGCTGCGGGGCGGACAGGTGTACACCGCGCGCGTGCGCGGCAGCCGCGCGGCGGATGCCATCTTGGTGCCGCCGGGCGATGGGCCATGGCGGTTGGGTCTGGGCAGCGCGGGCACCTTCGAAAATCTGCGGCTCGAGCCGGTTCCCAACGCCGACGCACCGTTGGGGCCCGGCCAGGTCCGGGTGGCCATGCGCGCCATCGCCGCCAACTTCCGCGACATCATGATCACCCTAGGCATGTTCACCCACGACGCGCTGCTCGGCGGCGAAGGCGCGGGCGTGGTCGTCGAGGTCGGCCCCGGTGTCACCGAATTCTCGGTCGGCGATTCGGTATTCGGATTCTTCCCCGACGGCAGCGGCACCCTGGTGGCCGGCGACGTCCGGCTGCTGCTGCCGATGCCCGCCGACTGGTCCTACGCCGAAGCCGCCGCCATCTCGGCTGTCTTCACCACCGCGTACTACGCATTCATACATTTGGCCGACGTACAACCGGGCCAGCGCGTGTTGATCCATGCCGCCACCGGCGGCGTGGGCATGGCGGCGGTGCAGCTGGCTCGGCATCTGGGGTTGGAGGTGTTCGCGACCGCGAGCAAGGGTAAGTGGGACACCTTGCGCGCCATGGGCTTTGACGACGACCACATATCCGATTCACGTAGCCTAGAGTTCGAGGACAAGTTCCGCGCGGCCACTGGCGGTCGAGGGTTCGACGTGGTGTTGGACTCGTTGGCCGGTGAATTCGTGGATGCGTCGCTGCGTCTGGTGGCACCGGGTGGGGTGTTCTTGGAGATGGGCAAGACCGACATCCGCGACCCCGGCGTGATCGCCCAGCAGTACCCGGGCGTGCGCTACCGCGCCTTCGACCTATTCGAACCGGGACGTCCCCGGATGCATCAGTACATGCTGGAGCTCGCCACGCTGTTCGGCGATGGGGTGCTGCGGCCGTTGCCGGTCACCACTTTTGACGTGCGGCGCGCGCCTGCGGCGTTGCGTTATCTGAGCCAGGCGCGCCACACCGGCAAGGTCGTCATGCTGATGCCCGGCTCGTGGGCGGCGGGCACGGTGTTGATCACCGGTGGCACCGGGATGGCGGGTTCGGCGGTGGCCCGTCACGTGGTGGCTCGTCATGGGGTGCGCAATCTGGTGTTGGTGAGCCGGCGCGGCCCGGATGCTCCCGGGGCTGCGGAGCTGGTGGCCGAGTTGGCCGCCGCCGGTGCGCAGGTACAGGTGGTGGCCTGTGACGCGGCGGATCGAGCGGCGTTGGCCAAGGTGATCGCCGATATTCCGGTTCAGCATCCATTGTCGGGCGTGATCCACACCGCCGGCGCACTCGACGACGCGGTGGTGACGTCACTGACACCGGATCGGGTGGATGTGGTGTTGCGGTCCAAGGTGGACGCGGCGTGGCACCTGCACGAGTTGACTCGCGACCTGGATGTGTCGGCGTTTGTCATGTTTTCGTCGATGGCCGGGCTGGTCGGATCGTCGGGCCAGGCCAACTATGCGGCCGCCAATTCGTTTTTGGATGCGCTGGCCGCCCACCGGCGGGCCCATGGGCTGCCGGCCATCTCCCTGGGCTGGGGTCTGTGGGACCAGGCCAGCGCCATGACCGGCGGCCTGGACGCCGCAGACCTGGCCCGGCTGGGTCGTGAAGGGGTGCTGGCGCTGTCCACCGCTGAGGCGCTGGAACTGTTCGACACCGCAATGATCGTCGACGAGCCATTCCTGGCGCCCGCCCGCATTGACCTCACCGCACTGCGAGCCCATGCGGTGGCGGTGCCGCCCATGTTCTCCGACCTAGCCAGCGCGCCGACCCGCCGTCAGGTCGACGACTCCGTGGCCGCCGCAAAGTCGAAATCGGCGCTCGCGCATCGCCTGCACGGGCTGCCCGAAGCCGAACAGCACGCCGTCTTGCTGGGCCTGGTGCGTTTGCACATCGCCACCGTGCTGGGCAACATCACGCCAGAAGCCATCGACCCCGACAAGGCGTTCCAGGACCTGGGTTTTGACTCGTTGACCGCGGTCGAAATGCGTAACCGGCTCAAATCCGCTACCGGCCTTTCACTTTCACCCACGCTCATCTTCGACTACCCGACACCCAATCGGCTGGCCTCCTATATCCGCACCGAACTTGCCGGCCTCCCACAGGAAATCAAGCACACACCCGCGGTACGCACCACGAGCGAGGATCCGATCGCGATCGTGGGCATGGCGTGCCGCTATCCCGGCGGGGTGAATTCCCCGGACGACATGTGGGACATGCTGATCCAGGGCCGCGACGTGCTCTCCGAATTCCCGGGCGACCGCGGATGGGACCTGGCCGGGCTATACAACCCCGACCCCGACGCCGCGGGTGCGTGCTACACCCGCACCGGCGGCTTTGTGGACGGGGTCGGCGACTTCGACCCCGCCTTCTTCGGGGTGGGGCCGAGCGAGGCCCTCGCGATGGACCCCCAGCAACGGATGTTGCTGGAGTTGTCCTGGGAGGCGTTGGAGCGGGCCGGTATTGATCCGACCGGATTGCGCGGCAGCGCCACCGGGGTATTCGCCGGGGTAATGACGCAAGGCTACGGCATGTTCGCCGCCGAGCCGGTAGAAGGCTTCCGGCTGACCGGCCAATTGTCCAGCGTCGCCTCGGGTCGGGTGGCCTATGTGCTGGGGTTGGAGGGTCCGGCGGTGTCGGTGGATACGGCGTGTTCGTCGTCGTTGGTGGCGTTGCATATGGCGGTGGGATCGCTGCGGTCGGGGGAGTGCGATCTGGCGCTGGCCGGCGGCGTCACCGTCAACGCCACACCCGACATCTTCGTGGAATTCAGCCGCTGGCGCGGATTATCCCCGGACGGGCGCTGCAAGGCATTCGCCGCGGCGGCCGACGGCACCGGATTCTCCGAGGGCGGTGGGATGTTGGTGCTGCAGCGGCTTTCGGATGCGCGGCGGTTGGGTCATCCGGTGTTGGCGGTGGTGGTCGGGTCGGCGGTTAATCAGGATGGGGCGTCGAATGGGTTGACCGCGCCTAATGGTCCTTCGCAGCAGCGGGTGGTGCGGGCGGCGTTGGCCAATGCCGGGTTGAGCGCGGCCGAGGTGGATGTGGTGGAGGGGCATGGGACCGGGACCACGTTGGGGGATCCGATTGAGGCTCAGGCGTTGTTGGCCACTTATGGGCAAGATCGGGGGGAGCCGGGAGAACCTTTGTGGTTGGGGTCGGTGAAGTCGAATATGGGTCATACGCAGGCCGCGGCGGGGGTGGCCGGGGTGATCAAGATGGTGTTGGCGATGCGCCATGAGCTGTTGCCGGCGACGTTGCACGTGGATGTGCCTAGCCCGCATGTGGATTGGTCGGCGGGGGCGGTGGAGTTGTTGACCGCGCCGCGGGTGTGGCCTGCTGGTGCTCGGACGCGTCGTGCGGGGGTGTCGTCGTTTGGGATTAGTGGCACTAATGCGCATGTGATTATCGAGGCGGTGCCGGTGGTGCCGCGGCGGGAGGCTGGTTGGGCGGGGCCGGTGGTGCCGTGGGTGGTGTCGGCGAAGTCGGAGTCGGCGTTGCGGGGGCAGGCGGCTCGGTTGGCCGCGTACGTGCGTGGCGATGATGGCCTCGATGTTGCCGATGTGGGGTGGTCGTTGGCGGGTCGTTCGGTTTTTGAGCATCGGGCGGTGGTGGTTGGCGGGGACCGTGATCGGTTGTTGGCCGGGCTCGATGAGCTGGCGGGTGACCAGTTGGGCGGCTCGGTTGTTCGGGGCACGGCGACTGCGGCGGGTAAGACGGTGTTCGTCTTCCCCGGCCAAGGCTCCCAATGGCTGGGCATGGGAATGGGATTGCACGCCGGATACCCGGTGTTCGCCGAGGCGTTCAACACCGTAGTGGGCGAACTTGACCGGCATCTGCTGCGCCCACTGCGCGAAGTGATGTGGGGTCACGACGAAAACCTACTGAACAGCACGGAATTCGCGCAGCCCGCGCTGTTCGCGGTGGAAGTTGCCCTGTTCCGGTTGCTGGGATCCTGGGGTGTACGACCGGATTTTGTCATGGGCCACTCGATCGGTGAGTTGTCTGCGGCACATGTCGCCGGTGTCCTGTCGTTGGAGAACGCTGCGGTGTTGGTGGCTGCCCGCGGCCGGCTCATGCAGGCGTTGCCGGCCGGTGGGGCGATGGTCGCCGTGCAAGCCGCCGAGGAAGAGGTGCGGCCGCTGCTGAGCGCTGAGGTTGACATCGCTGCGGTCAACGGTCCAGCGTCACTGGTGATTTCGGGTGCACAAAACGCCGTGGCCGCGGTGGCCGACCAGCTGCGCGCCGACGGACGACGAGTCCACCAGCTGGCGGTTTCCCACGCGTTCCACTCGCCGTTGATGGATCCGATGATCGACGAATTCGCAGCCGTCGCTGCCGGAATCGCCATCGGCCGGCCCACCATCGGAATCATCTCCAACGTGACCGGGCAGTTGGCGGGCGACGATTTCGGATCAGCGGCCTACTGGCGACGTCACATCCGGCAAGCCGTGCGGTTCGCCGACAGTGTGCGCTTCGCGCAGGCGGCCGGAGGCAGCCGATTCCTCGAAGTCGGGCCCAGCGGTGGCCTTGTTGCGTCGATCGAAGAGTCGTTGCCCGACGTTGCGGTGACAACGATGTCTGCGCTGCGCAAGGATCGCCCCGAGCCGGCGACGTTGACCAACGCCGTCGCGCAAGGGTTTGTCACCGGTATGGACCTGGATTGGCGCGCTGTGGTAGGCGAGGCGCAGTTTGTCGAGTTGCCGACGTATGCCTTCCAACGGCGGCGGTTTTGGCTGTCCGGTGATGGTGTCGCGGCGGACGCGGCCGGCTTGGGGTTGGCGGCCAGTGAGCACGCGCTCTTGGGCGCGGTGATCGATCTGCCGGCCTCGGGCGGGGTGGTGTTGACGGGTCGGCTGTCGCCCAGCGTGCAGGGCTGGTTGGCCGACCACTCCGTTGCCGGCGTGACGATCTTCCCGGGAGCGGGATTTGTGGAGTTGGCGATCCGCGCCGGCGACGAAGTGGGTTGTGGCGTTGTCGACGAATTAACGCTGGCCGCGCCGTTGGTGTTGCCCGCATCCGGTTCGGTGGCGGTTCAGGTGGTCGTCAATGGTCCCGACGAGTCCGGCGTGCGCGGGGTGTCGGTGTATTCGCGTGGTGACGTCGGTACCGGCTGGGTGTTGCACGCCGAGGGCGCGCTGCGCGCCGGGTCGGCGGAACCGACCGCGGATCTAGCGATGTGGCCGCCGGCGGGCGCCGTCCCGGTTGAGGTGGCGGACGGCTATCAGCAGCTGGCCGAGCGCGGATACGGCTACGGGCCGGCGTTTCGGGGACTGACCGCGATGTGGCGCCGGGGTGATGAGGTGTTCGCGGAGGTGGCGTTGCCCGCCGATGCCGGGGTCTCGGTCACCGGCTTCGGGGTGCATCCGGTGCTGCTGGATGCGGCCTTGCACGCGGTGGTGTTGAGCGCGGAAAGCGCCGAGCGTGGCCAAGGTTCGGTGTTGGTCCCGTTCTCCTGGCAGGGGGTCTCGTTGCATGCAGCGGGGGCGTCGGCGGTGCGGGCCCGCATCGCGCCAGTGGGTCCGTCGGCGGTGTCGATCGAGCTGGCCGATGGGTTGGGATTGCCGGTGTTGTCAGTCGCTTCCATGCTGGCCCGACCGGTGACCGATCAGCAATTGCGGGCGGCGGTGTCGAGCTCGGGTCCGGACCGGCTATTCGAGGTCACCTGGTCGCCGCAGCCATCGGCCGCGGTGGAGCCGCTACCGGTGTGCGCCTGGGGGACAACGGAGGACTCGGCGGCGGTGGTGTTTGAGTCGGTGCCTCTGGCCGGTGACGTAGTGGCGGGCGTGTATGCCGCCACGAGTTCGGTGCTGGATGTGTTGCAGTCGTGGCTAACCCGTGATGGGGCAGGGGTTTTGGTGGTGATGACCCGCGGTGCGGTGGCATTGCCGGGCGAAGATGTCACCGATTTGGCGGGTGCCGCCGTATGGGGATTGGTGCGGTCGGCGCAGACCGAGCATCCGGGCCGGATCGTGCTGGTCGATTCCGATGCGCCGCTCGACGATTCGGCCCTGGCGGCGGTAGTGACGACAGGTGAGCCGCAGGTGTTGTGGCGGCGCGGGGAGGTTTATACGGCGCGGGTGCACGGTAGCCGCGCGGTGGGCGGGCTGTTGGTTCCTCCGAGTGACCGGCCGTGGCGGTTGGCGATGAGCACCGCCGGCACCTTCGAGAATCTGCGGCTGGAGCTGATTCCCGATGCCGACGCGCCGCTGGGCCCCGGGCAGGTTCGAGTTGCGGTGTCCGCGATTGCCGCCAACTTCCGCGACGTCATGATCGCGCTGGGTCTGTATCCCGATCCGGACGCGGTCATGGGCGTTGAGGCCTGCGGCGTCGTTATCGAAACCAGCTTGAACAAGGGATCTTTCGCGGTCGGAGACCGGGTAATGGGCCTGTTCCCCGAGGGCACCGGAACCGTCGCCAGCACCGACCAGCGGCTGCTGGTCAAGGTGCCGGCGGGGTGGTCGCACACGGCCGCCGCCACCACCTCGGTGGTGTTCGCCACCGCCCACTACGCGCTGGTGGATTTGGCCGCTGCTAGGTCGGGCCAGCGCGTGTTGATCCATGCCGGCACCGGCGGGGTGGGCATGGCGGCGGTGCAGCTGGCTCGGCATCTGGGGTTGGAGGTGTTCGCGACCGCGAGCAAGGGTAAGTGGGACACCTTGCGCGCCATGGGCTTTGACGACGACCACATATCCGATTCACGTAGCCTAGAGTTCGAGGACAAGTTCCGCGCGGCCACTGGCGGTCGAGGGTTCGACGT
The DNA here is from genome assembly GCF_000253375.1 of Mycobacterium canetti CIPT 140010059. Lineage (NCBI taxonomy): Bacteria > Bacillati > Actinomycetota > Actinomycetes > Mycobacteriales > Mycobacteriaceae > Mycobacterium > Mycobacterium canetti. The sequence continues at coordinate 2,345,976 of NC_015848.1, read as the reverse complement.
GGTGTTGGACTCGTTGGCCGGTGAATTCGTGGATGCGTCGCTGCGTCTGGTGGCACCGGGTGGGGTGTTCTTGGAGATGGGCAAGACCGACATCCGCGACCCCGGCGTGATCGCCCAGCAGTACCCGGGCGTGCGCTACCGCGCCTTCGACCTATTCGAAGCGGGACCGGACCGCATTGCGCAGATCCTTGCCGAGCTCGCCACGCTGTTCGGCGATGGGGTGCTGCGGCCGTTGCCGGTCACCACTTTTGACGTGCGGCGCGCGCCTGCGGCGTTGCGTTATCTGAGCCAGGCGCGCCACACCGGCAAGGTCGTCATGCTGATGCCCGGCTCGTGGGCGGCGGGCACGGTGTTGATCACCGGTGGCACCGGGATGGCGGGTTCGGCGGTGGCCCGTCACGTGGTGGCTCGTCATGGGGTGCGCAATCTGGTGTTGGTGAGTCGGCGCGGCCCGGATGCTCCCGGGGCTGCGGAGCTGGTGGCCGAGTTGGCTGCCGCCGGTGCGCAGGTGCAGGTGGTGGCCTGTGATGCGGCGGATCGAGCGGCGTTGGCCAAGGTGATCGCCGATATTCCGGTTCAGCATCGGTTGTCGGGCGTGATCCACGCCGCCGGTGCACTCGACGACGCGGTGGTGACGTCACTGACACCGGATCGGGTGGATGTGGTGTTGCGGTCCAAGGTGGACGCGGCGTGGCACCTGCACGAGTTGACTCGCGACCTGGATGTGTCGGCGTTTGTCATGTTTTCGTCGATGGCCGGGCTGGTCGGATCGTCGGGCCAGGCCAACTATGCGGCCGCCAATTCGTTTTTGGATGCGCTGGCCGCCCACCGGCGGGCCCATGGGCTGCCGGCCATCTCCCTGGGCTGGGGTCTGTGGGACCAGGCCAGCGCCATGACCGGCGGCCTGGCGACGGTGGACTTCAAACGCTTCGCCCGCGACGGCATCGTGGCGATGTCGTCTGCTGACGCCCTGCAATTGTTCGACACCGCAATGATCGTCGACGAGCCATTCATGCTGCCCGCCCACATCGACTTTGCGGCGTTGAAGGTCAAGTTCGATGGCGGCACGTTGCCGCCGATGTTCGTCGATCTGATCAACGCGCCGACCAGGCGCCAGGTCGATGACTCGTTGGCCGCGGCGAAATCGAAATCGGCTCTGCTGCAACGCCTGGAAGGACTGCCCGAAGACGAGCAACACGCCGTCCTGCTGGACCTGGTGCGCTCGCACATCGCCACCGTGCTGGGTAGCGCCAGCCCCGAAGCCATCGACCCGGATAGGGCATTCCAGGAGTTGGGTTTCGACTCGCTCACCGCGGTCGAAATGCGCAACCGGCTCAAATCCGCCACCGGCCTGGCGCTTTCACCCACGCTCATCTTCGACTACCCCAACTCCGCGGCGCTGGCCGGCTACATGCGTCGAGAACTGCTCGGCTCATCACCGCAAGACACTTCAGCCGTGGCGGCCGGGGAAGCCGAACTACAACGCATTGTGGCGTCCATTCCGGTCAAGCGCTTACGGCAGGCGGGAGTGCTGGATCTGTTGCTCGCGCTGGCAAATGAAACCGAAACCAGCGGCCAGGACCCGGCGTTGGCGCCGACCGCCGAACAAGAGATCGCGGACATGGACCTCGACGACCTGGTCAACGCGGCGTTTCGGAACGACGACGAGTAGGACCGTGAGAATCGCCGTCACCGGGGCCAGCGGAGTTCTCGGCCGCGGCCTGACCGCCAGATTGCTGAGTCAGGGTCACGAGGTCGTCGGAATCGCACGTCATCGACCGGACAGCTGGCCGAGCTCAGCGGATTTCATTGCGGCCGATATCCGGGATGCCACCGCCGTCGAAAGTGCTATGACAGGTGCGGATGTGGTCGCGCATTGTGCGTGGGTGCGTGGCCGAAACGACCACATCAATATCGACGGCACCGCCAATGTCCTCAAGGCGATGGCCGAGACCGGAACCGGGCGCATCGTTTTCACGTCCAGCGGTCACCAACCCCGCGTCGAGCAGATGCTGGCCGACTGCGGCCTGGAATGGGTCGCCGTGCGCTGCGCGCTCATTTTCGGTCGAAATGTCGACAACTGGGTGCAGCGGCTGTTTGCTCTGCCGGTGTTACCCGCCGGGTATGCTGATCGCGTCGTACAAGTCGTCCACTCCGACGACGCGCAGCGGCTGTTGGTTCGCGCGCTACTGGACACGGTAATCGACAGCGGCCCTGTTAATCTCGCCGCCCCTGGCGAGTTGACGTTTCGGCGCATCGCGGCCGCGCTCGGGCGGCCCATGGTGCCTATTGGCTCCCCAGTGCTACGACGTGTCACCTCGTTCGCCGAACTCGAACTCCTGCACAGCGCGCCATTGATGGATGTCACGCTCCTGCGTGACCACTGGGGATTCCAGCCGGCCTGGAACGCCGAGGAGTGTCTCGAAGACTTCACCCTGGCGGTGCGTGGCCGGATCGGTCTGGGAAAGCGAACCTTTTCCCTGCCTTGGCGGCTGGCTAACATCCAGGACCTTCCGGCGGTCGACTCCCCGGCAGACGACGGTGTCGCACCCAGATTGGCCGGCCCAGAAGGGGCCAACGGCGAGTTCGACACGCCGATCGACCCGCGCTTCCCGACCTATCTGGCCACCAACCTCTCCGAGGCGCTGCCCGGCCCGTTCTCGCCGTCGTCGGCATCGGTGACTGTGCGGGGCTTGCGTGCCGGCGGGGTGGGCATCGCGGAGCGGCTGCGGCCCGGCGGGGTGATCCAGCGCGAAATCGCCATGCGGACCGTCGCGGTGTTCGCCCACCGGCTGTACGGGGCCATCACGTCGGCGCATTTCATGGCAGCAACCGTCCCCTTCGCCAAGCCGGCGACGATCGTCAGCAACAGCGGGTTCTTCGGACCCAGCATGGCTTCGCTGCCCATCTTTGGCGCGCAGCGACCGCCATCGGAATCCAGCCGTGCCCGCAGGTGGTTACGTACGCTACGCAATATCGGGGTGTTCGGCGTCAACCTGGTGGGCCTGTCCGCCGGCTCACCCCGCGACACCGATGCCTATGTCGCCGACGTCGATCGCCTGGAGCGTCTCGCCTTCGATAACCTCGCTACCCACGACGACCGCCGGTTGTTGAGCCTGATCTTGTTGGCACGTGACCACGTCGTGCACGGCTGGGTGCTGGCCTCGGGGTCGTTCATGCTGTGTGCGGCGTTCAACGTGTTGTTGCGAGGATTGTGCGGGCGGGACACCGCACCGGCGGCCGGGCCGGAGTTGGTCAGCGCGCGATCGGTGGAGGCGGTGCAGCGGCTGGTGGCCGCGGCACGGCGGGATCCGGTCGTGATTCGGTTGCTGGCCGAGCCGGGGGAGCGTCTGGACAAGCTAGCTGTCGAGGCGCCGGAGTTCCATTCCGCGGTGCTGGCCGAGCTGGCGCTGATCGGGCACCGCGGTCCGGCGGAAGTCGAGATGGCCGCCACCAGCTATGCCGACAACCCCGAGTTGCTGGTGCGGATGGTAGCCAAGACGCTACGTGCGGTGCCAGCGCCGCAACCGCCGACGCCGGTGATTCCGTTGCGGGCCAAGCCCGTTGCGTTGCTGGCGGCGCGCCAGCTCCGCGACCGCGAGGTCCGCCGCGACAGGATGGTGCGTGCCATCTGGGTGCTGCGTGCTCTGCTGCGGGAGTACGGGCGCCGGCTGACCGAGGCCGGCGTCTTCGACACCCCGGACGATGTGTTCTACCTCTTGGTCGACGAAATCGATGCGCTGCCGGCAGACGTGTCGGGGCTGGTGGCTCGGCGCCGTGCCGAACAGCGCAGGCTTGCCGGCATCGTTCCGCCCACGGTGTTCAGCGGAAGCTGGGAATCGTCGCCTTCGTCGGCGGCGGCGCTGGCGGCCGGGGACACTCTACGCGGAGTCGGCGTCTGCGGCGGACGGGTGCGCGGCCGGGTGCGGATCGTGCGTCCGGAGACCATCGACGATTTGCAGCCCGGCGAGATTCTGGTCGCCGAGGTCACCGACGTCGGCTACACCGCGGCCTTCTGCTACGCCGCCGCCGTGGTGACCGAGCTCGGCGGCCCGATGTCACATGCCGCGGTGGTCGCCCGCGAGTTCGGATTCCCTTGCGTGGTCGACGCCCAGGGAGCTACCCGGTTTCTGCCACCAGGAGCATTGGTGGAGGTCGACGGGGCTACCGGGGAAATTCATGTGGTTGAGCTGGCGTCCGAAGATGGGCCGGCGCTTCCGGGAAGCGATCTCAGTCGCTGAACCTAGTTCGTCGTGTCAGCTTGTGACGGGTGCACCTCAGCAGCCGAACGCAACGCCCACGCCGTCGGGTGGCGGCACCGGCTTCAGGCAGCCGAACGGCTCGATCCCGGCGCTGGCGAACCGGACCGCGGACTGATGGGCGTAGTTCACGCAGAACAGGCCCGCTTGATCGGAGCGGCAGCGGTAGTCCCCGATCGACAGCGTGTCCCCGTTGGCCAGCTCGGGTCCATTGCCGTAGACGAACGGGCCCGGGTCGGCGCGGGCGGACCCGACCTGCAGGTGGATGCCGTCAAAGTCGACCCAGCCGCCCTTCCATTCACCGTAGGCCGTCTCGGGCCGGGGTGGTGGGTTCGCGAGTCGGACCAGGCAGGCCAGGGTGCCGCTAGTGTGCCTGCCATCCGTCATACAGGCCACCGTGCCCGACGAAGCGCTGAACGCGACGTCGTCGCCAAGCTGGGTGGTGACGCCGTCGCGGGTGGCGACGTGATAGGCGGCGGGATCAACCGGGTGACCCGCCTCAATCCAAGACACGATAGTGGTGATCGGCGCTCCTGCGGCCGGTGGTGTTGACGGCGCCGCCGACGGGGCGGGCGCCGGCGGGGCGATGGTCTGCGACTGCCCTACATCACCGCCGACCTCGCGCGAGCACCCCGCAATCAGCAACGACACTGCGACCAGCGCGGCGATCCGCATCCCGACAGGCTAGCCGCCCCGCCCCATTCCTGCGCTGCGCATGCCGCGTGGCCCTGGAGTCGGCTACCGTCGGGTCTATGCACGAGCGCACCGTGCGCGCCCGCACGGCCACCGGCATCGTTGAAGGCTTCACGCGCGACGGTGTGCACCGTTGGCGATCAATCCCTTACGCCAGGGCGCCGGTGGGCTCGCTGCGATTCCGGGCGCCGCAGCCAGCGCAGCCCTGGCCGGGCGTACGGCACTGCCACACGTTTGCCAACTGTGCTCCTCAGCAGCGCCGCTACACCGTGATGGGCATCGGCAGGTACCAGACCCGCAGCGAGGACTGTCTCACCCTCAACGTCGTCACACCCGAAGAGCCAGCCACCCAGCCGCTGCCGGTAATGGTGTTCATCCACGGTGGGGGCTACATCCTGGGCAGCTCGGCAACCCCCATATACGACGGCGCAGCGTTGGCACGCCGCGGCTGCGTGTACGTGTCGGTCAACTACCGGCTGGGCGCGTTGGGGTGTCTTGACCTGTCGTCCTTGTCGACACCGCAGATCACCCTCGACAGCAACGTGTACCTGCGCGACCTGGTGTTGGCGTTGCGTTGGGTCCACGACAACATCGCGGAGTTCGGCGGTGACCCAGGCAATGTCACCATTTTCGGCGGAAGCGCGGGCGCGCATATCACCGCCACACTGTTGGCGGTGCCAGCCGCCAAAGGCCTGTTCGCCAGGGCGATCTCGGAAAGCCCAGCGGCGGGCATGGTGCGTTCGCGCGAGGTGGCCGCCGAGTTCGCGGCACGCTTTGCCAATCTGATCGGCGCGCGTACCCAGGATGCCGCCAATGCGTTGATGCAGGCGTCCCCCGCGCAGCTGGTGGAAGCCCAACACCACCTGATTCGCCAGGGAATGCGGAAAAGGCTGGGCGCCTTCCCGATTGGTCCGGTGTTCGGCGACGACTACCTGCCCATGGACCCCGTCGAGGCGATGCGGTCCGGCCGGGTGCACGCGGTTCCGCTGATCGTGGGAACCAACGCCGAAGAGGGTCGGTTGTTCACCCGCTTTCTGGGGATGCTGCCGACCAACGAACCGATGGTTGAAGAGCTACTGTCGGGCATGAAACCGGCCGATCGTGAACGCATTACCGCCGCCTACCCGAACTACCCTGCGCCCTCGGCGTGCATCCAGCTCGGTGGTGACTTCGCCTTTAGCTCGGCGGCCTGGCAGATCGCCGAGGCTCACGGCGCCAATGCGCCCACCTACCTATACCGATATGACTACGCGCCACGGACGCTGCGCTGGTCGGGTTTCGGCGCCACCCATGCCACCGAACTGTTTGCCGTCTTCGACATCTATCGCACCAGATTTGGCGCATTGCTGACCGCCGCCGCCGACCGCCGTGCCGCCCTTCGGGTCAGCAACGAGGTGCAACGCCGCTGGCGTTGTTTCAGCCAAATTGGCGTTCCGGGCGACGACTGGCCGGCTTACACCCAAGACGACCGTGCCGTCCTGGTTTTCGACCGCAGGTGCCGCATCGAGTTCGATCCGCATCAGCACCGCCGGATCGCATGGGACGGGTTTTCGCTGGCGAATTGAACCTTTTCTGTCAGTGGCCGAAGCGCCGCGACCTGGAAAGGCAACCCGAGAGATGTACGAAACCGTCGTTGTATCAACGGTGGTAATGCACTTCGCTTTCATCGCTTACGTCCTTGCCGGCGGTTTCCTTGCCCTGCGGTGGCGACGCACGATGTGGCTGCATGTTCCGGCGGTGATATGGGGGATCGGCATCGCCGCTAAGCGGGTCGACTGCCCGCTGACCTGGGTGGAGCGCTGGGCTCGCACCAAGGCCGCGATGACACCTCTGTCACCGGACGGATTTGTCGCTCACTACATCACCGGCGTGATCTATCCCGCCGGTTGGGTGGCCGCCGCTCAGCTGGTCATGTTCGCGATCGTCACGGCGTCATGGACCCTATATCTGTGGCTGCCGCGTCGGTAGGCAAACTGCCCGGGCAGTCGCCCGAACGTATGGTGGACGTATGCGGGCGTTGATCATCGTCGACGTGCAGAACGACTTCTGCGAGGGTGGCTCGCTGGCGGTAACCGGTGGCGCCGCGCTGGCCCGCGCCATCAGCGACTACCTGGCCGAAGCGGCGGACTACCATCACGTCGTGGCGACCAAGGACTTCCACATCGACCCGGGTGACCACTTCTCCGGCACACCGGACTATTCCTCGTCGTGGCCACCGCATTGCGTCAGCGGTACTCCCGGCGCGGACTTCCATCCCAGTCTGGACACGTCGGCAATCGAGGCGGTGTTCTACAAGGGTGCCTACACCGGAGCGTACAGCGGCTTCGAAGGAGTCGACGAGAACGGCACGCCACTGCTGAATTGGCTGCGGCAACGCGGCGTCGATGAGGTCGACGTGGTCGGTATTGCCACCGATCATTGTGTGCGCCAGACGGCCGAGGACGCGGTACGCAATGGCTTGGCCACCAGGGTGCTGGTGGACCTGACAGCGGGTGTGTCGGCCGATACCACCGTCGCCGCGCTGGAGGAGATGCGCACCGCCAGCGTCGAGTTGGTTTGCAGCTCCTGATGGCACCGCCGAACCGGGATGAACTGTTGGCGGCGGTGGAGCGCTCGCCGCAAGCGGCCGCCGCGCACGACCGCGCCGGCTGGGTCGGGTTGTTCACCGGTGACGCGCGGGTCGAAGACCCGGTGGGTTCGCGGCCGCAGGTGGGGCATGAGGCCATCGGCCGCTTCTACGACACCTTCATCGGGCCGCGGGATATCACGTTCCATCGCGATCTGGATATCGTCTCCGGCACGGTGGTGCTGCGCGATCTCGAACTCGAGGTCGCGATGGACTCGGCTGTGACGGTGTTCATTCCCGCCTTCCTACGCTATGACCTACGACCGGTTACCGGCGAGTGGCAGATTGCCGCACTGCGGGCGTACTGGGAGTTGCCGGCGATGATGCTGCAGTTTCTGCGTACGGGATCGGGGGCCACAAGACCCGCCCTGCAACTGTCGCGAGCGCTGCTAGGCAATCAAGGGTTGGGCGGCACCGCAGGATTCCTGACCGGCTTTCGCCGGGCGGGCCGGCGGCACAAGAAGCTGGTGGAAACGTTCCTCAACGCCGCGTCCCGGGCAGACAAGCCCGCTGCGTATCACGCGTTATCACGCACTGCCACAATGACTTTAGGCGAGGATGAGCTACTCGACATTGTCGAGCTGTTCGAGCAGCTGCGCGGGGCTAGCTGGACCAAGGTGACCGGCGCCGGATCCACCGTCGCGGTGTCGCTCGCGTCGGACCACCGGCGCGGCATCATGTTCGCCGACGTGCCGTGGCGCGGCAACCGGATCAATCGGATTCGGTACTTCCCAGCCTGACGGTCGTTGTACCACAGGACCCAAAATCGGGAGCACGATGGTCAATAAGCCGTTCGAGCGGCGCAGTCTGTTACGGGGTGCGGGCGCGCTTACTGCGGCCTCGCTGGCTCCCTGGGCCGCTGGGTGTGCTGCCGATGACGATGACGCGTTGACTTTCTTTTTTGCAGCCAATCCGGACGAGCTCCGTCCCCGGATGCGCGTCGTCAACGAATTCCAGCGGCGCTATCCCGATATCAAGGTACGGGCCCTGTTGTCCGGACCCGGCGTCATGCAGCAGCTCGCAACGTTTTGCGCGGGTGGCAAGTGTCCGGATGTGCTGATGGCATGGGAACTGACCTATGCCGAACTGGCCGACCGGGGGGTGTTGCTTGACCTGAACACGCTATTGGCGCGCGACCAGGCTTTCGCCGCGGAGCTGAAATCGGACAGCATCGGGGCCCTGTATGAGACTTTCACGTTCAACGGAGGCCAGTACGCCTTTCCGGAGCAATGGTCCGGCAACTTCTTGTTCTACAACAAACAGCTATTCGACGACGCCGGCGTGCCACCGCCGCCCGGTAGCTGGGAACGGCCATGGAGCTTCGCCGAATTCCTGGATGCCGCCCAGGCGCTTACCAAGCAGGGCCGGTCGGGACGGGACAGGCAATGGGGCTTCGTCAACGCGTGGGTCTCGTTCTACGCTGCCGGGTTGTTCGCCATGAATAACGGTGTACCGTGGTCGGTTCCGCGGATGAATCCCACCCACCTCAATTTCGACCACGACGGGTTCCTCGAAGCGGTGCAGTTCTACGCCGACCTGACCAACAAGCACAAGGTAGCCCCCAGCGCTGCTGAGCAGCAGTCGATGTCGACGGCGGACCTGTTTTCTGTGGGCAAGGCCGGGATCGCGTTGGCCGGGCACTGGCGATATCAGACGTTCGACCGTGCCGACGGTCTGGACTTCGACGTCGCCCCACTGCCCATCGGTCCGCGCGGACGAGCCGCCTGTTCAGATATCGGTGTCACCGGGCTGGCCATTGCGGCGACCAGTCGACGCAAGGCCCAGGCGTGGGAATTCGTAAAGTTCGCGACCGGCCCGGTGGGGCAGGCACTGATCGGCGAATCCCGCCTGTTCGTGCCGGTGCTGAGATCGGCGATCAACTCGCACGGATTCGCCAACGCCCACCGCAGGGTAGGCAATCTTGCCGTGCTCAGCGAGGGGCCGGCCTATTCGGAAGGCTTGCCGGTGACCCCGGCCTGGGAGAAGATCGCCGCCCTGATGGACCGCTACTTCGGACCCGTGCTGCGTGGATCCCGGCCGGCGACCTCGCTGACCGGGCTATCGCAGGCCGTCGATGAAGTGCTGCGCAATCCATGACACAGCGCAGGGGGCGACGCGCGTGGGCGGGGCGTATGTTCGTCGCGCCGAACTTGGCTGCCGTTGTGGTGTTCATGCTGTTTCCGCTGGGATTCTCGCTGTACATGAGCTTTCAGAAGTGGGACTTGTTTACACATGCGACGTTCGTGGGGTTGGACAATTTCAGAAACCTCTTCACTTCTGATCCGCTGTTTCTCATCGCCGTGGTCAACACCGCGGTCTACACCGTCGGCACCGTGGTACCGACCGTTGTCGTCAGCCTCGTCGTCGCCGCCTTTCTAAACCGGAAAATCAAAGGCATCAGCCTTTTTCGGACGGTCGTCTTCTTGCCGTTGGCGATCTCCTCGGTGGTGATGGCGGTCGTCTGGCAGTTCGTCTTCAACACCGACAATGGCCTACTCAACATCATGCTCGGCTGGTTGGGAATCGGCCCCATCCCATGGCTAATCGAACCCCGATGGGCCATGGTCTCGCTTTGCCTGGTCAGCGTCTGGCGCAGTGTGCCCTTCGCCACGGTCGTCCTGCTGGCCGCGATGCAGGGGGTTCCGGAGACTGTGTACGAGGCGGCCAGGATCGATGGTGCCGGCGAGATCCGCCAGTTCGTGTCCATCACGGTACCGCTGATCCGGGGGGCATTGTCATTCGTGGTGGTCATATCGATCATCCACGCGTTCCAGGCGTTTGACCTTGTCTACGTCCTTACCGGTGCCAACGGTGGGCCCGAGACGGCTACCTATGTTTTGGGCATCATGCTGTTCCAGCACGCGTTTTCGTTCCTGGAATTCGGCTATGCGTCCGCGTTGGCGTGGGTGATGTTCGCCATCTTGCTGGTGTTGACCGTGCTGCAGTTGCGAATTACGCACCGGCGCTCCTGGGAGGCGTCCCGTGGGCTGGGCTGATCGAATAGTCCACCGCCACTTCATTCGTGGGCTCGCCCTGTACGCGGGACTGATCGGGATCGCTTGGTGCGCGCTGTTCCCTATCATCTGGGCGCTGTCGGGCTCCCTGAAGGCGGACGGCGAGGTGACCGAGCCGACGCTGTTCCCGTCGCATCCGCAATGGTCCAACTACCGCGAGGTGTTCGCGTTGATGCCGTTCTGGCGGATGTTCTTCAACACCGTGCTGTATGCCGGATGTGTCACCGCCGGGCAGGTCTTCTTCTGCTCGTTGGCCGGTTATGCCTTCGCGCGACTGCAGTTCCGGGGCCGCGATACGTTGTTCGTCTTGTACTTGGGCACTTTGATGGTGCCGTTGACGGTGACCGTCATCCCACAGTTCATTCTCATGCGGATCGTGGGGTGGGTGGATACGCCGTGGGCGATGATCGTGCCGGGATTGTTCGGTAGCGCGTTCGGTACCTACCTGATGCGGCAGTTCTTCCGCACGCTGCCGACCGATCTCGAGGAAGCCGCGATTCTCGACGGTTGCTCGCCGTGGCAGATCTACTGGCGGATTCTGCTGCCGCATTCACGTCCCGCGGTGCTGGTGCTGGGTGTGCTCACCTGGGTCAACGTGTGGAACGACTTTCTGTGGCCGCTGCTGATGATCCAGCGAAACAGCCTGGCGACGCTCACCCTTGGCCTGGTCCGATTGCGGGGCGAATACGTCGCCCGGTGGCCGGTGCTGATGGCGGCGTCGATGCTGATGCTGGTGCCGTTGGTCATCCTTTATGCGGTCGCACAACGTTCCTTTGTCCGTGGTATCGCGGTGACTGGGCTCGGCGGGTAACCATGGCTTCGGTGAGTTTAGAGCAGGCAACCCGGCGCTATCCCGGCACGGACCGACCGGCCCTGGATCGGCTCGACCTGATCGTCGGCGATGGCGAGTTCGTTGTCCTGGTGGGGCCGTCCGGATGTGGCAAGACGACGTCGTTACGAATGGTGGCTGGCTTGGAGACGCTGGACTGTGGGCGTATCCGGATCGGCGAGCGCGACGTCACCGATGTCGATCCCAAGGATCGTGATGTCGCCATGGTGTTCCAGAACTACGCCCTCTACCCGCACATGACGGTGGCGCAGAACATGGGCTTCGCGTTGAAGGTCGCCAAGATCGGCAAGGCCGAGATCCGCCAGCGGGTGCTTGCCGCAGCGAAATTGCTTGATCTGCAATCTTATCTGGATCGCAAGCCGAAAGATCTCTCCGGCGGCCAACGGCAACGGGTGGCGATGGGTCGTGCGATCGTGCGGCGCCCACAGGTATTCCTGATGGACGAACCGCTGTCCAATCTTGACGCCAAACTTCGCGGGCAAACCCGCAATCAGATCGCCGCGTTACAACGGCAACTGGGTACCACCACCGTGTATGTCACTCACGACCAGGTCGAGGCCATGACGATGGGTGACCGCGTCGCGGTGCTGTCTGACGGTGTGCTGCAACAGTGTGCTTCGCCTCGAGAGCTCTACCGCAAGCCGGGCAACGTGTTCGTCGCGGGGTTCATCGGTTCCCCGGCGATGAACCTGTTCAGGCTTTCCATCGCCGATTCCACGGTGTCACTGGGTGATTGGCAGATCCTGCTGCCGCGTGCGGTCGTCGGTACGGCAGCCGAGGTCATTATCGGTGTTCGCCCCGAACATTTGGAGCTGGGCGGCGCCGGCATCGAGATGGACGTCGACATGGTCGAAGAACTTGGAGCGGACGCCTACTTGTATGGTCGAATCGTGTCGGGCGGCTGCGAAATGGACCAGTCAATCGTCGCTCGAGTGGACGGCCGCGGCCCGCCCGAGCGGGGTAGTCGCGTGCGGCTATGTCCCACACCGGGACACCTGCACTTCTTCGCCGTCGACGGGCGTCGGATTCCGGGCTAACGTGGCGCTGGTGAGCACAGCACGCGTCGACCTGGTGTGTGAAGGCGGCGGGGTCCGGGGGATAGGGTTGGTTGGAGCGGTGGACGCGCTGGCCGATGCCGGTTACCGATTTCCCAGGGTGGCGGGCAGCAGCGCGGGTGCGATCGTCGCGTCGCTGGTCGCGGCCCTACAAACGGCCGGTGAGCCGGTGACGCGGCTTGCCGAGATGATGCGCAGCATCGACTACCCGAAGTTCCTCGACCGCAATCTGATAGGACACGTGCCGTTGATCGGCGGGGGACTCTCTCTGCTGTTGTCGGACGGCGTTTACCGCGGGGCCTATCTGGAACAGCTGCTCGGCGGTTTGCTCGCTGACCTAGGCGTGCACACCTTTGGCGACTTGCGCACCGGCGAGGCACCCGAACAGTTCGCCTGGTCGCTGGTGGTCACCGCCAGCGACCTATCCCGTCGCCGACTCGTTCGCATCCCGTGGGACCTGGACTCCTACGGCATCCACCCGGACGACTTCTCGGTGGCGCGTGCGGTGCACGCCTCATCGGCGATCCCGTTTGTGTTCGAGCCTGTTCGGGTGCGCGGCGCCACCTGGGTCGACGGTGGCTTGCTGTCGAACTTTCCGGTGGCGCTGTTCGACCGAACCGACGCTGAACCGCGATGGCCCACGTTCGGGATCAGGTTGTCGGCGCGTCCGGGCATTCCACCTACCCGGCCGGTCCAAGGGCCAGTGTCGTTGGGCATCGCGGCGATCGAAACACTGGTGAGCAATCAGGACAACGCCTACATCGACGATCCGTGTACCGTTCGGCGCACCATCTTCGTGCCCGCCCACGACGTGAGTCCGATCGACTTCGACATCACCGCCGAACAACGCGAGGCTCTTTACCAACGCGGATTCCAGGCGGGTCAAAAGTTCTTGGCGAACTGGAATTACGCTGGTTATCTGGCTGACTGCGGCGGCCCGTTCACGCCGTCGCTGTAGCTGTCGTTAACCGAGTCGTCCGGCTAGCGTGGGCTTTCCGGGGCCGGAGAGGTCGCTGACCGCCGCTGGCCTGCCGGCCATTGCCATGAGCAAGGCTTCGCCGGGTCCGGTTACTTCGGGCCCGGTGCCGATTGTCCAGTCGAGGTCGGTGGCTCGCAGTCGCAGCCCTTTGATGCGTGGCCGAGCTCGCAGCCTGGGGTTCTTCGGCATCAGCCGCAACACGCGGTCAAGTCGCTGCGCGGGGATGGTGCGGGGCTGACCGAGCGGGCGGCGGATGTCCTGGTGGTGGATCATGCCATCGACGAGGGCGATCATTCCGCCGAAACCCGCCGTCAGCCCACGCGGTTGGAGATGCCGGCCGACATAGTCAACCAACTCCTGTGGGCTGAGCCCAGCGAATTCGTCGACACCCACCTCATTGGCCCGGACGATCCGGCCTTTGGCAAAGCGCTTGAGCAACCCGAAAACGCCGAGATCTTCGTAGCTGATCATATGTGCGACAACTTCTTTGACGCTCCACCCGGCGCACAGGCTGGGTGTTTCCCATTGCTGCAGTGTGAGGGTGGTCAGAAACGCCGCCAGTTCGCCCCGCTCGGCGCGGGCCATGTCCATCATGGACATCTCGGTCTCGTCGTCTGCCGCGATCATGGCTGCACCTGGATGCAGAACAGGTCGGTATAGCGGCGTAGGTATAACGGCCATCCGGCCTCGCCGTCAACGCCGTCGGCGACCGACTCCCAGCCCGGACCGTGTCGGTCGAGATGGCGATGTTCGAGGTCGACGCGTGTCGTCTCGGCGGACTGCGCGGTGAAGCGGACTTCGACCTCACTGGTCTTGGCCAGATCGGTTTCCGGCCGCCAAGTCGGGCCGATATCCCACGTGAATAGCACCCGGCTGGGCGGTTCATAGACCAGCACGCGCGCCCATTTGCACACGCTTCCGTCAACACCGCGATCGTAGATATGACCTCCCGCATGGCATTCGAACACCGTCTCGGTGATCGGGACAGCAAGCAGATTGTGCTCGCGAGGCTTGAAGTCGCCGAACCGCGTGGTGAACACGGCGAACGCACGCTCGATCGGGGCGTTGACGACAACGTGGTGGTGGATGGCATCGGTTCGCGGGCGTGTCATGTGTCGTCTCCTTCGGAGTCGATGAGCTGCGCGTAGCCAGTCAGGGCGCGTGTCCAGAACCGGTCGAGGTCGGTGCGCAATGCCGCAAGGCCTGTCGGGTCGAGCTGGTAGACGCGGCGTGTTCCCGCGGGGCGGTCGCACACCAGCCTGGCGGTCTTGAGCACTTTGAGGTGCTGTGACACCGCGGGTCGGCTGACGGGCAGGTCGCGGGCCAACTCGCCGACGGCCAGCGGGCCGTGCGCCAGCCGCTCCACGATGGCCCGGCGAGTGCCGTCCGCCAGCGCCTGCCAAGCGCGATCCGGCGATCTGTAAGTGGACACGAACCGTAAGTCTAGACTTACGGATATCCTTCCGCAAGGGTGCGCGGGTGGTGTGACACGTGATCCGGGCATCCCGTCCCCCATGCCGTTGGAGCCGAGTATCGGTTGGCGACGTTGGCCCGCCGGCAAGTCGACTGGTACAAGCATTTTCCGAGAACCCATGCGGCGCGTCGCGGCGATGACCGGCAGAGAGGCTCCCTAATATTGCCGCGTGCTGGATCGCTATGGAACCGACGTGCTTGCCGCAGGCGGGCGGCGCCGGCCCCGCTCGGTTGAGCATCCGGTCGAGCTCGGCATGGTCGTCGAAGACGCCGAGACCGGCTACGTCGGTGCGGTGGTCCGAGTCGAATATGGCCGCATCGACCTGGAAGACCGCTACGGGAAGACCCGCGGGTTTCCGCTGGGCCCCGGGTATCTACTCGACGGCCTGCCAGTGATCCTTACCGCGCCGCGGTGCGCGGCGGCTGCCGGCCCGAGGCGAACGGCCTCCGGCTCGGTCGCGGTGCCGGGCGCGCGTGCCCGGGTGGCCCGGGCCAGCCGGATCTATGTCGAGGGCCGACACGACGCTGAACTCATCGCGGCGGTATGGGGAGCGGACCTGCGAATCGAAGGTGTCGTCGTCGAACATCTCGGTGGCGTCGACGACCTGGTGGACATCGTCGCCAAGTTCCGGCCCGGCCCGCGGCGTCGGCTCGGCGTTCTCGTTGACCATTTGGTCGCGGGGTCGAAAGAGGCGCGCATCGCCGAGGTGGTGCGCCGCGCACCGGGCGGCTCCGACACTTTGGTCGTCGGGCACCCCTACGTCGACATTTGGCAGGCGGTCAAGCCACACCGAGTTGGGCTGGCCGCCTGGCCGAGGGTGCCGCGGCACATCGAGTGGAAGCACGGCGTGTGCGAAGCGCTCGGCTGGCCGCACGCCGACCAGGCGGACATCGCCGCGGCGTGGCGGCGCATCCGTTCGCAAGTACGCGACTGGACCGACCTAGAGCCGGCGTTGATCGGCCGGGTGGAAGAACTGATCGACTTCGTCACTCAGCCGGCCGGGGACGAATAGCCGCGGAAGCGAGAGCTGGACCCGTTGTCCGCCGTGCCCGACGCCGGCGTCGACACATCATCCGCCCGATTTGGATACGGTGCCTAGACGCGGTCCCGGCGGCGTCCGCTACCGGTGATCCTTAGCCCGAACGTGAAACACTTCATCGATTGGTCGCCGAGGCGTTGCCGGTGGCGGCTCTTCCACCTCAGGGGCCAGACCGACGCGAACCAACGCTTGCGGAGTTGCGGGCTGCCCAATCAGCGCTGCGACCAGGTCTCGGCTGGCATGCAGTTCGGTGATGTGGGTCAGCGTGCAGGTGGCAAGCCCAGCCATGGTGGCGTCAAGCAATACGGCGGAAAGCATCTCGCCGCAGCGCAGTAGGCTGGCGCGTTCGTTGTCGTAGGTGGAGAGCACCAGGACCTTAGAGCGGTCGTGGCCAAACTCCGGGCGCCTATCGGTGTTGGCGACGACCGGGAAGTCGCGTCCGAAGGTGACCCGGTCACTTTCGGCCGCCGATACCAATGAACTGTGCGGTATGCCCTCAGAAGTCTCAAAAGCCCCTGTCCACCAAAAGAGTTCGGCATGATACGACGAATCGTAGAGCCGCAGCGATTCGGTGAGTTTGGACGCCGCCGCCAGTTCGGGACGCATATCGTCGGCGATGACGTCGAGGCGCACCGTGTCGGCGGTGACGGTCGTGCACAACTGCGACTCCACCAAGTCCCAATCCGGCGGCTCGGCGAAAGGCAGCCGGTCGGTACGGCGCAGTAGGATCGCATCCGCCCTTAGACGGTGGCCCTCGGTGACGAAATCGGCCGGGCTGAAGTCAATTGACGCCAGATGCAAAGGATCGTTGGGGTTGGGAAACCGCTCCACATTGGCGGTGGTACCCGCGGCCGCCATCGCCACCCGAAAGTGGTCGAGTACGGCGCCGCAGCCCAGCAGTGCTTCCCGGCCGGAGTGGTCGGTCGCGTAAAGCACCCGATCCTTGTCGAGGAACAGCGCAACCGTGTGGTCCTCGGCTATCCAGCGCCAGGGCTGGCTGTTGTGGAGCGACGGTGCGCGGCAGGCCAACTGCACCGCCCTCTTGATGACATCGGTGGTCACCATGGTGTCCGGCATGATCAACCTCCGCTGTTCGACATCACCCCGATCTTTCTGAACGGCGGTTGGCAGACAACAGGGTCAATGGTCCCCAAGTGGATCACCGACGGGCGCGGACAAATGGCCCGCGCTTCGGGGACTTCTGTCCCTAGCCCTGGCCACGATGGGCTGGTCGGATCGAAGGCATCCGTTTCCATCGATTAGGAGGCATCAAATGGCCACCACCCTTCCGGTTCAGCGCCACCCGCGGTCCCTCTTCCCCGAGTTTTCTGAGCTGTTCGCGGCCTTCCCGTCATTCGCCGGACTCCGGCCCACCTTCGACACCCGGTTGATGCGGCTGGAAGACGAGATGAAAGAGGGGCGCTACGAAGTACGCGCGGAGCTTCCCGGGGTCGACCCCGACAAGGACGTCGACATTATGGTCCGCGATGGTCAGCTGACCATCAAGGCCGAGCGCACCGAGCAGAAGGACTTCGACGGTCGCTCGGAATTCGCGTACGGTTCCTTCGTTCGCACGGTGTCGCTGCCGGTAGGTGCTGACGAGGACGACATTAAGGCCACCTACGACAAGGGCATTCTTACTGTGTCGGTGGCGGTTTCGGAAGGGAGGCCAACCGAAAAGCACATTCAGATCCGGTCCACCAACTGACCACTGGGACCGTGCTGATGACCGCAGCGGCTGATGTCACCCGGCGCTCGCCGCGGCGCATGTTCCGTGACCGCCGCGAGGCCGGCCGGGTGCTGGCGGAATTACTCGCCGCCTATCGGGACCAGCCGGACGTAATGGTGCTCGGCTTGGCCCGGGGTGGCCTCCCGGTCGCATGGGAGGTTGCCGCGGCACTGCATGCCCCGCTAGACGCCTTCGTCGTGCGCAAACTCGGTGCCCCGGGTCATGACGAGTTCGCCGTTGGTGCACTGGCCAGCGGCGGCCGCGTCGTGGTCAATGACGACGTCGTGCGGGGCCTGCGGATCACACCGCAGCAACTGCGCGACATCGCCGAACGTGAGGGTCGGGAACTGCTTCGGCGCGAGTCCGCCTACCGCGGCGAGCGCCCGCCCACCGATATCACCGGCAAGACGGTCATTGTCGTCGATGACGGTTTGGCCACCGGCGCAAGCATGTTCGCGGCGGTACAGGCATTGCGCGATGCGCAACCAGCGCAGATCGTGATTGCCGTGCCGGCGGCGCCGGAGTCCACGTGCCGGGAGTTCGCCGGCCTCGTCGACGACGTTGTGTGCGCGACCATGCCGACCCCGTTCCTGGCCGTCGGTGAGTCGTTTTGGGACTTCCGGCAGGTCACCGACGAGGAGGTCCGCCGGCTCCTGGCCACCCCGACCGCTGGGCCGTCGCTGCGCCGGCCCGCGGCGTCAACGGCGGCCGATGTCCTGCGCAGAGTCGTGATCGACGCCCCCGGGGGTGTCCCGACGCACGAGGTGTTGGCGGAGCTGGTCGGCGATGCACGAATCGTGTTGATCGGCGAAAGCTCGCACGGCACACACGAGTTCTACCAGGCCCGGGCCGCCATGACACAGTGGCTGATCGAGGAGAAGGGCTTTGGTGCGGTAGCCGCCGAGGCGGACTGGCCCGACGCCTACCGGGTCAATCGGTACGTTCGCGGCCTCGGCGAGGACACCAACGCCGACGAGGCGCTTAGCGGATTCGAGCGGTTTCCCGCCTGGATGTGGCGCAACACCGTGGTCCGAGATTTTGTGGAATGGCTGCGCACACGCAACCAGCGCTACGAGTCGGGCGCGCTGCGGCAAGCCGGCTTCTACGGTCTGGATATTTACAGCCTGCATCGGTCGATCCAAGAGGTGATCAGCTATCTCGACAAGGTCGACCCGCGCGCGGCGGCACGGGCGCGGGCCCGGTATGCGTGCTTCGACCATGCCTGCGCCGATGACGGTCAGGCGTACGGATTCGCGGCCGCATTCGGCGCCGGTCCGTCGTGCGAACGTGAAGCCGTCGAGCAACTGGTCGACGTTCAACGCAATGCCCTGGCGTATGCGCGCCAAGACGGGCTGCTTGCCGAGGACGAACTGTTCTACGCCCAGCAAAACGCGCAGACGGTGCGCGACGCAGAGGTGTATTACCGGGCCATGTTCAGTGGACGCGTTACCTCGTGGAACCTGCGCGACCAGCACATGGCGCAGACCCTTGGCAGTTTGCTGACGCATTTGGACCGACACCTCGTTGCGCCGCCGGCCCGAATAGTGGTGTGGGCTCATAACTCCCACGTCGGTGACGCACGCGCTACCGAGGTGTGGGCCGACGGGCAGCTCACCCTCGGCCAGATAGTCCGTGAGCGATACGGTGACGAGTCGCGCAGCATCGGATTCAGCACGTACACGGGCACCGTCACCGCGGCCAGCGAATGGGGTGGTGTCGCCCAACGCAAAGCGGTTCGGCCGGCACTGCACGGCAGTGTCGAGGAGCTCTTCCACCAGACTGCAGACAGTTTCCTGGTGTCAGCGCGGCTAAGCCGCGACGCCGAAGCCCCGCTGGACGTTGTCCGGTTGGGACGTGCCATCGGCGTCGTTTATCTACCGGCAACGGAACGGCAAAGTCACTACTTGCACGTGCGGCCCGCCGACCAGTTCGACGCCATGATCCACATCGATCAGACCCGTGCCCTAGAACCTCTCGAGGTGACGAGCCGGTGGATCGCCGGCGAGAACCCGGAAACCTACCCGACCGGTCTGTAGCGCAGAGTCCACGACGATGACGGAGCCGGCGGCGTGGGGCGAAGGCAAGCCGCGAATCATCACTTTGACCATGAACCCCGCCTTGGACATCACGACGAGCGTCGACGTGGTGCGCCCGACCGAGAAAATGCGTTGTGGCGCACCTCGCTACGATCCCGGCGGCGGCGGTATCAATGTCGCCCGCATTGTGCATGTCCTCGGCGGTTGCTCGACAGCACTGTTCCCGGCCGGCGGGTCGACCGGGAGCCTGCTGATGGCGCTGCTCGGTGATGCGGGAGTGCCGTTTCGGGTCATTCCGATCGCGGCCTCGACGCGGGAGAGCTTCACGGTCAACGAGTCCAGGACCGCCAAGCAGTATCGTTTCGTGCTTCCGGGGCCGTCGCTGACCGTCGCGGAGCAGGAGAAATGCCTCGACGAACTGCGCGGTGCGGCGGCTTCGGCCGCCTTTGTGGTGGCCAGTGGCAGCCTGCCGCCAGGTGTGGCTGCCGACTACTATCAGCGGGTTGCCGACATCTGCCGCCGATCGAGCACTCCGCTGATCCTGGATACATCTGGTGGCGGGTTGCAGCACATTTCGTCCGGGGTGTTTCTTCTCAAGGCGAGCGTGCGGGAACTGCGCGAGTGCGTCGGATCCGAACTGCTGACCGAGCCCGAACAATTGGCCGCCGCACACGAACTCATTGACCGTGGGCGCGCCGAGGTCGTGGTGGTCTCGCTTGGATCTCAGGGTGCGCTGTTGGCCACACGACATGCGAGCCATCGATTTTCGTCGATTCCGATGACCGCGGTTAGCGGTGTCGGCGCCGGCGACGCGATGGTGGCCGCGATTACCGTGGGCCTCAGCCGTGGCTGGTCGCTCATCAAGTCCGTTCGCTTGGGAAACGCGGCAGGTGCAGCCATGCTGCTGACGCCAGGCACCGCGGCCTGCAATCGCGACGATGTGGAGAGGTTCTTCGAGCTGGCGGCCGAACCCACCGAAGTCGGGCAGGGTCAATACGTTTGGCACCCGATCGTTAACCCGGAAGCCGCGCCATGAACCAATCACACAAACCCCCATCGATAGTCGTCGGTATTGATGGCTCGAAGCCGGCCGTGCAAGCCGCACTGTGGGCGGTCGACGAGGCAGCCAGCCGTGACATCCCGCTGCGTCTGCTGTACGCGATCGAACCCGACGATCCCGGGTACGCCGCACACGGCGCGGCGGCTCGCAAACTCGCCGCTGCCGAGAACGCGGTGCGCTACGCGTTCACGGCGGTCGAGGCGGCGGACCGGCCGGTCAAGGTCGAGGTGGAGATCACCCAGGAGCGGCCGGTCACCTCGTTGATCCGCGCTTCGGCGGCTGCTGCCCTGGTGTGCGTTGGCGCTATCGGCGTGCACCACTTCCGACCGGAGCGGGCGGGATCTACCGCAGCGGCCCTGGCGTTATCGGCGCAGTGCCCAGTGGCGATCGTGCGATCCCACCGGGTCCCCATCGGACGCGACGCCGCATGGATCGTCGTCGAGGCGGACGGGTCGTCCGATATCGGTGTTTTGCTGGGGGCGGTGATGGCCGAAGCACGGCTGCGCGACTCGCCGGTTCGGGTGGTCACCTGCCGGCAATCCGGAGTGGGCGATACCGGGGACGACGTCCGTGCCAGCCTGGACCGCTGGCTTGCCCGTTGGCAACCACGGTATCCCGATGTGCGGGTGCAATCGGCGGCAGTGCACGGCGAGCTGCTGGATTATCTGGCTGGGCTGGGTCGATCGGTACACATGGTGGTGGTCAGCGCGAGCGACCAGGAGCATGTGGAGCAACTTGTGGGAGCGCCGGGCAACGCCGTGTTGCAGGAGGCCGGCTGCACCCTGCTGGTCGTCGGTCAGCAGTATCTGTGACTGTGCCGCTGGGTAGCCAGACCAGTTGGCTGAGCGCAGCTCCGGTGTCAACATAGCTATGTGACACACCCTGACAGGGCGAACGTTAACCCTGGCAGCCCGCCATTGCGCGAGACACTGTCGCAGCTTCGGTTGCGAGAGCTGCTGCTGGAAGTCCAAGACCGGATTGAACAGATCGTCGAAGGCCGCGACCGGCTGGATGGTCTGATCGACGCCATCTTGGCGATCACATCGGGACTCAAGCTCGACGCCACCCTGCGCGCCATTGTGCATACCGCCGCCGAGTTGGTGGATGCCCGCTACGGGGCGCTCGGGGTGCGCGGTTACGACCATAGATTGGTCGAATTCGTCTACGAGGGGATCGACGAAGAGACCCGGCACCTCATCGGCTCATTGCCGGAGGGGCGAGGTGTTCTCGGCGCGCTGATCGAGGAGCCAAAGCCGATCCGGCTGGACGATATCGCGCGGCATCCCGCATCGGTTGGATTTCCGCTGCACCATCCGCCGATGCGGACCTTCCTCGGGGTTCCGGTGCGCATCCGCGACGAGGTGTTCGGCAATCTCTACTTGACCGAGAAGGCAGATGGCCAGCCGTTCAGCGATGACGACGAGGTGCTGGTGCAGGCGTTGGCCGCCGCGGCCGGGATTGCCGTTGACAATGCCCGTCTCTTCGAGGAATCACGGACCCGGGAAGCGTGGATCGAGGCAACCCGCGACATCGGAACGCAGATGCTGGCCGGTGCGGACCCGGCCATGGTGTTTCGGCTCATCGCCGAGGAAGCGTTGACGTTGATGGCTGCGGCAGCCACCTTGGTGGCGGTGCCGCTCGACGACGAAGCGCCGGCTTGCGAGGTCGACGACCTGGTCATCGTAGAGGTGGCCGGAGAGATCTCCCCGGCGGTCAAGCAAATGACGGTTGCCGTCAGCGGGACCTCGATCGGGGGAGTCTTTCACGACCGTACGCCCCGCCGGTTCGACCGGCTTGACCTCACGGTCGACGGCCCGGTGGAGCCCGGGCCCGCCCTGGTGCTGCCGCTGCGTGCCGCCGACACCGTTGCCGGTGTGCTGGTCGCACTTCGCCGTGCCGATGAACAGCCGTTCAGCGACAAACAGCTCGATATGATGGCCGCCTTCGCTGACCAGGCTGCGCTCGCCTGGCGGCTGGCGACCGCGCAGCGACAGATGCGAGAAGTGGAGATCCTGACCGATCGCGACCGGATCGCACGTGATCTGCATGACCACGTCATCCAGCGGCTCTTCGCAGTCGGGCTCACCCTGCAGGGTGCCGCTCCGCGAGCACGTGTCCCCGCCGTCCGGGAATCCATCTACAGCAGCATCGACGATCTCCAGGAAATCATTCAGGAGATTCGATCTGCGATCTTCGACCTACACGCCGGGCCCTCCCGGGCGACGGGTCTGCGCCACCGACTGGACAAGGTCATCGACCAACTCGCGATCCCCGCGCTGCACACCACGGTCCAGTACACGGGCCCGCTGTCCGTTGTCGACACCGTCCTGGCCAACCACGCCGAAGCGGTTCTGCGGGAGGCGGTTAGCAACGCTGTCCGGCACGCGAACGCGACCAGCCTGGCCATCAACGTCAGCGTCGAGGATGATGTGCGGGTCGAGGTCGTCGACGACGGTGTCGGCATCTCCGGCGACATCACCGAAAGCGGCCTGCGCAATCTCCGCCAGCGTGCCGACGACGCGGGCGGCGAATTCACAGTCGAGAACATGCCGACCGGAGGCACCTTGCTGCGGTGGTCTGCACCGCTGCGCTGATGGATTGATGGACTGTGTTCCGACCGCAAGGAGCGTGAAATGTCTGCTGCGACAGCGAAATACGGAATACTCGTTGGCGTCGACGGATCAGCGCAATCCAACGCGGCGGTAGCCTGGGCCGCCCGTGAGGGCGTCATGCGCCAGCTGCCCATCACCCTGCTGCACATTGTTGCCCCTGTGGTTGTCGGCTGGCCGGTGGGCCAGCTGTACGCGAATATGACTGAGTGGCAAAAGGACAACGCACAGCAGGTCATTGAGCAGGCCCGCGAGGCGCTCACCAACAGCTTGGGTGAGTCCAAACCGCCGCAGGTGCATACCGAGTTGGTCTTTTCCAATGTTGTGCCGACGCTCATCGATGCATCCCAACAGGCTTGGCTGATGGTCGTCGGCAGCCAGGGGATGGGCGCATTGGGTCGACTGCTGCTCGGCTCGATCAGCACCGCGTTGCTCCACCATGCGCGGTGTCCAGTGGCCATCATTCATTCCGGTAATGGCGCGACTCCCGACTTCGATGCACCGGTGTTGGTGGGCATCGACGGATCGCCAGCCTCTGAGGCGGCAACGGCCCTAGCCTTCGACGAAGCCTCCCGCCGAAGGGTGGACCTGGTGGCGTTGCACGCCTGGACCGACCTGGGGATGTTTCCGGTCCTGGGGATGGATTGGCGAGAGCGCGAGAAGAGAGAGGCAGAGGTCCTCGCTGAACGCCTCGCCGGCTGGCAAGAGCAGTATCCGGATGTCCGCGTGCACCGATCGCTGGTGTGCGACAAGCCCGCTCGGTGGCTGCTCGAGCATTCTGAGCGAGCTCAGCTGGTGGTGGTCGGCAGCCACGGGCGCGGGGGGTTTTCCGGCATGCTGTTGGGTTCGGTGAGTTCCGCGGTAGCCCATTCGGTGAGAATCCCGGTGATCGTCGTCCGTCCCAGCTAGTACTGGAACCGGCGAGAGCATCCGCTATTATCTGCGTATGAATGCAGATAAAAGAGCTTACTTGGTGGTCGAACGCGGCCGATCTGGCCTGCTGTCGCAAAGGGCCTGCGCCCGATGACCCACGACCACGCTCATTCACGAGGTGTGCCGGCGATGATCAAGGAGATCTTCGCGCCGCACTCCCACGACGCCGCCGACAGCGTCGACGACACCCTGGAATCCACTGCGGCAGGGATCCGTACGGTCAAGATCAGCTTGTTGGTTCTCGGGTTGACCGCGCTCATCCAGATTGTGATCGTGGTGATCTCGGGGTCGGTTGCGCTGGCCGCCGACACCATCCACAACTTCGCTGATGCGTTGACCGCGGTGCCGTTGTGGATCGCGTTCGCGTTGGGCGCCAAGCCCGCCACTCGCCGATATACCTACGGATTCGGTCGCGTCGAGGACCTGGCTGGGTCGTTCGTGGTCGCGATGATCACGATGTCGGCCATCATCGCCGGTTACGAAGCCATCGCCCGCCTGATCCACCCGCAGCAGATCGAGCATGTCGGCTGGGTCGCCCTGGCCGGGCTGGTCGGATTCATCGGCAACGAGTGGGTTGCCCTCTACCGCATCAGGGTTGGGCACCGCATCGGCTCGGCCGCCCTGATCGCCGACGGACTACACGCTCGAACCGACGGATTCACCTCGCTGGCCGTGCTGTGCTCGGCCGGCGGTGTCGCACTTGGGTTCCCACTGGCCGACCCCATCGTCGGCCTGCTCATCACGGCGGCGATTCTGGCCGTGCTACGAACTGCCGCGCGAGATGTGTTCCGCCGCCTGCTCGACGGCGTCGACCCAGCGATGGTCGATGCCGCCGAACAAGCCCTGGCGGCCCGGCCCGGCGTGCAGGCGGTACGCAGCGTGCGGATGCGCTGGATCGGACACCGCTTGCACGCCGATGCCGAACTCGACGTCGACCCCGCCCTGGACCTCGCGCAAGCTCACCGCATCGCCCACGACGCCGAACACGCACTCACCCACACCGTTCCCAAGCTGAGCACCGCCCTCATCCACGCCTATCCGGCTGAACATGGCTCGTCGATCCCAGATCGTGGCCGCACCGTAGAGTGACTCGGGCTTACGGCGGCCATCGGTATCGGGCCCGTCGTAACCGGCCAGGGGCTCGGTGACCGTCATCTCCCGCAGGGCACGCCTAGACGGCGGCCGACGCTGCCCAGGCGTAGAAGGTTCTCCGGGCGATCTGCAGCCCTGCCCACACAGCACGCGACAGATCGCAGCGACCCCGAACCGGGATCGATGCTCGGCGACGAACTCGCAGCTCAGCGTGCCATCCTTCCCTCGAAAGAAGGTGCGCACGAAACCCGGGAGGCTTCACTATGCGAAGGTCACCTCAACCTCGAACTGGCCGGCTGATCATGAAACACGTAACCGAGGCAGGAATTGATCAGGGCTAGTTCTCCGCAAATGAGATAGCTGCGCTCAGATAGTGACAACCGCATATTTCCCGAGTTAGCCCGGATTTTTCGTGAGGCGTTGTGAGTTTCGGGGTGTCGATATGCGAAAGTGCCTGTCCTGCAAGGAAGAATTGGACTTCTCTACGGTTCAATGATCCTGACGGGAAGGCACTTCGCAGGTGAAGAATATCGCGGTCGGGTCGCGGGTGAAAGTCTCCGCCGACGGTTATGGTGTCGTGTCGCATGCCGGGATGGCCATGGTGCGTGAGCTCGCTGACCGGAGCGGGTTGTCGGCGCAGGTCACCGCCGCGTTGGCAGATACCTACCGTGGCCCGTGGGTGTATGCGCCCGGTGAGGTGTTCGCTGATCTGGCTGTCGCGGTCGCCGATGGGGCGGACTGCATCGACGCGGTCGGACAACTGTGCGGCGACCGTGAGCATGTCCTGGGTGCCAAAGCCTCCACGACCACGATGTGGCGGCTGATCGATGAGCGGATCGATGCTGGGCACCTACCGCGGGTGCGTGCCGCCCGGGCTGCGGCCCGCGCGGCGGCCTGGGCCGCTGGAGCCGCCCCCGTAGCGGGACAATGGCTACACATCGATATCGACGCCACCCTGGTTATCGATCATTCCGATAACAAGGAGAAGGCGGGGGCGACCTGGAAGAAGTCCTTCGGGCATCACCCGCTGCTGGCGTTTTTGGATCGCCCGGAGATCGCCGGCGGTGAAGCGCTGGCCGGGCTGCTGCGCCCAGGTGGCGCCGGCTCCAACACCGCAGCTGACCACGCCAGTGTCCTGGCGCAGGCACTCGCCGGCCTGCCGGCGCGATGGCGGCCCGACCCCGATCATCGCGACGACCCCGATAAGCCGGCGGTGCTGGTGCGCTGCGACACCGCCGGGGCCACCCACGACTTCGCCGACGCCTGCCGCGCCGCGGGGGTGGGGTTCTCCTTCGGCTACCCCGTGGATTGGCGGGTGCAGGACGCCGTGGACACCCTCAACATCGGTCAGTGCTGGTATCCGGCGATCGACACCGACGGTGGTATCCGCGACGGCGCTTGGGTCGCCGAGGCCACCAACCTGGTCAACCTGTCGGCGTGGCCGGCCGGGACCCGGCTGATCCTGCGCAAGGAGAGGCCCCATCCTGGTGCGCAGTTGCGGTTCACCGACGCCGACGGGATGCGGGTCACCGCGTTCATCACCGACACACCGCCCGGTGTGGTCGCCGGCCAGGTGGCAGGTCTGGAACTACGCCACCGCCAGCACGCCCGTATCGAGGACCGCATCCGCGAACTCAAAGCCACCGGCCTGCGCAACCTGCCGTGTCACGCATTCGACGCCAACGCCGCCTGGCTGAAGATCGTTCTGGCCGCAGCCGATCTGGTCACCTGGTGCCGGCTCATCGGATTCACCGGCCACCCCGGCCTGACCCGCGCCGAAATCAACACCTTCCGCTACCGAGTCCTGCACGTCGCAGCCCGCATCACCCACGGCGCCCGTCGAACCCGACTACGCATCGACGCCACCTGGCGATGGGCCGCAGCCATCGCTACCGCATGGCAACGCGTCCGCACCGCCTTCGGTTGACCGACAGCCCATCTGACCGACCAAGCACGAAAGACCCACTGGCCCTGGGAAAGCCCGCCAACCCGGCGACACGGGACAACCCCAGCACGCCCCGAACCACACAAACCCGAATCACGACGCATCCCATCGCCGAGTTCGACCGACATCACCCACGACGAAAAATTGGGGCTAGGGCAATAACCGCGCAGCAGTCGTGATCGTCGTCCGGATCCTCGTAAAGTTCACCGGCATCATCGATCCCCGCGAGCGACATGCCGAGCATGTCGTGGTGGCGAATCGAGGTCGGCAGATCGCTGAGTGCTACCCGGATGCTGATCGGCTTCTCGACGTCTCCCAGGTAGAAGTCGGAATCGGTTATAGCGAGGTTCCACCGGCCACTCAACGCCATATCGATCGCTGACAGGATGGTTGACTTCGCGCTATCTCCTGGGCCGATGAGCGCTAAGAAGTGCGTTCCTTTCGGAATGCGCCAGGACATTTGCTCGATCCCCCGAAAATGAGCAATGTCCACGCGTCGTATGTCCACCTGAACCCCGATCTGCATTTCCCAGCGTGGTGTGCGTCACGCCAACGTTCGACTATTTCATCGAGGACCGACAAGATCATGCGGCGATCCTCGTCCGGATGCGTTGCCGGGCTCGATCATTTGACCGGCCGAGCTGCGTGAAAAGTGTGGCACCGCCTGCCGACAGTTTCGGGGCCGACACGCCGGTGTTTAATCCCAAGAAATCGCTAAGACCTGGTGTATAAGCCACTACCGCCTCAGGAGTAACACTTCCCGCGGCACCTTTCGTGGTAGCGGACGTTCACGGGCGGTGCGCTGTTGGTAGTCAAAGGCGCCGACGCCGAAGTCAAAGTGTGGCGGTCGCTGCCGGTCCAGACCCAGCGGCGCGAAGGTAGGTGGTGTTGCGCATCACTGATCTTGCACGTGGTGGCGTCGTTCCCGTTGAGGCTGGTTTGGGTGTGGAGTAGCCCCGTCGCCCGCTGCTCTTACCCGGAGGAATATCACCCTTGTGTGATATCGCGTATCGCGCTACTCTGCGACTCTGTGGGGTGGACGGCGGATGTGGAGCGCATCTCCGCCTGGCTCAACGGCTTGGACCGAGAGACCTACGAATTGGTGTTCGCAGCTATCGAGGTTCTCGAGGAAGAGGGCCCCGCACTTGGCCGTCCTCTGGTGGACACGGTGCGTGGGTCGCGCCACAAGAACATGAAGGAGCTGCGTCCAGGATCACAAGGGCGGTCCGAGGTCCGCATTCTGTTCGCCTTCGACCCGGCGCGGCAGGCGATCATGCTGGCCGCCGGCAACAAGGCCGGGCGGTGGTCCCAGTGGTACCACGAGAAGATCAAAGCGGCCGATGAGATGTTTGCCGAACATCTCGCACAGTTCGAGGACACGAAGCGAAAGAAGCGCAAGCCCAAGAAAGGGTAAGTGGCACGATGGCGATGACACTGCGGGATATGGACGCCGTACGTCCCGTCAACCGGGAGGCGGTGGACCGACACAAGGCGCGAATGCGCGATGAAGTGCGGGCATTCCGGCTCCGGGAGCTGCGCGCGGCTCAGTCACTCACCCAGGTCCAGGTGGCCGAGCTGGCGCACATCCGGCAGAGCCGGGTATCCAGCATCGAGAACGGCGACATCGGCACCGCACAGGTCAACACACTGCGCAAATACGTGTCCGCTCTTGGCGGAGAACTGGATATCACCGTCCGCCTGGGAGATGAGACATTCACCCTGGCATAGATGACACAATCCGTTCTCGCCGTTCTTGGCCGGATACGAACCACCGACCGCCCGCCGTTGGGCGATATGGCCGCGAGACCTGCCGGTGACGCCGGTGATGAAGTGGGCAGCCAAGACCGACCACTTGGCGATCGTTCTACTCCCGCGTCACCATCGCCGGTATCCCCGACGAGGCCGAGCGATACCTGCTCGGCTCACGCTCGGCGTTGGGCTGGATCATCGAGCGCTACCGCGTCACCACCGACAAAGCGTCGGGAATCGTCAACGACCCTAACGACTGGTGCGACGAACACGACGATCCCACCTACATCGTCGACCTCATCAAGAAGGTGACCACCGTCAGCGTCGAGACCATGAAGATCGTCGACGGCCTCGCCGGCGGTTAACGGAGCGATGAACGACTGGAGCACGCGAACGATCTTGCTCGGGTGAACCGTGTAGATGAATGGTCCCGGAAATCGTGCGGCACGGGCCATCGCCGCAAGGGACGCGATATACCGTGCCGCGACTTGCTCTGCCAGGATGTCGGCCCGCGGCACACAGAATAGCCGGGCTCCCGTGTCGAGCACCGTCCGTCGCTCGACGGCGTTGCGCCGGATATTGGCATCCTTGTGAAATCCAATCCAGCCGCACTCGGCGGTCATTGCGATCCACTCGTGGTCGCTGACACTCTGAGCCTGCGTCTCGCCGTAGTGCTCCCGCATCGTTGTCAGCCGGAATCCGGCATCCCGAAGGAGTTGCGGGACTTGCACAGCGCCCAAACTCCGGTCGACAAAGATGTGATCGAGGTCGGCGAGGAGATGCGGATCAGGCTGCAATGGCGTCGAGCGCGTCTCGAAGCTGGTCCGGGGTCACACCGTAGTCGTCGGCGACAGCCTGGAACGTCGCGCCGGCGCGCAATGGGCCGAGTACGTCAGCTACCCGGACGCCGCTTCCGTCGAACACCGGTTGCCCATAGCCGCGGCGTGGATCGAGGACGACGTTGGCATCGCCGTACTGCGGCAACCTAATCATCGAAGCCAGGTTGTCGTCGGCAAAGCTGATTTGTTGCAGGTAGTGCTCGACGATCTCCTTGAAGACGTACTGCCCGGATCGCGGGACAATCAGCCCCCTGACCACCAGATCATCAGGACTGCCCTCCCCGGACCGTTCAGCGAACCGCCAGAGCACCTCGGCACCGTCCGTGCACAAATCCTGGGACGCAAGCGCGTGTGGTCCGACATTCTTGATCAGCCAGTCGAGGGATGGCCGGATCCGCTGCATAGGGACGCCCGCTCGGCGGAAGGCGTTCAACACATACGCCTCGGCGATTCCGACGAATGGGAGCCGAGCGTGACTGCCGGTCGGGTGGGGAAGAGCCGTGATGATCGGTTGCCCCTGGACCGCCGGTGCATTGGCCGGCCGACGCTCGTAGCCGTCAGCCCAGTTAGCCAGGGTGGCGCGGGGAACCACCAGGTACCGCGATGCCTCGGCAAGCGTGTAAAGAGGAACGTCGAACCGCAGTTTCAGCTCTTGGTCGCCAGCCATCAGATTCACCTCCCAGCTTTCCGACGTGTTCCACCAACGTATGCCTTCTGAGCGCAACGGTGGTCGCACCCCGTTGAAACTGTCAAGTCACCCCTACGACCATCGTCACGTTCCCTGGGATCGATACGGGGCAGTCGCTATCGGTACAGCAACGGCGTCGCCAAGAATCGATGCCTGTTCCGGCCGCCCTATGTGACCGCACCTGGCGCCGTCGGCATGACAACCCAGCGTCAATCGGAAGTCAAATCGCATGGAGGCGGCCACCTTCGGGGCGGAATGGATTGTCCGCAGGATTGGCGTATCCGGCGATGGCGGCGGCTTGCTGGTCGGTGAATCCGCGGCTTCGGAGTGTCATGCCGATGTGGGCGGGTAGGCTCGGCTTTTCTCGCACGATGGACTCGATGCCTGGCTCTTTGGTTTTCCAGCCGCGCGCGTTCATCGCCTTGTAGAACTTGGTGCGAGCCTCGGCCGATACGAGGCCCATGCGATATGCCCGCTCCAGGAGGGCTCGCATCGAGACGCCCCATTCCCGCTTCAGTTCCAGCAGCTTGCCGAGATCGAGCCGGCGCAGCTCGGGCCGAATCTCGCTCTCGGGCATGAGGAATTCGGCGGCGAAGGCGGTGGCTTCGGTCTCCATGTTCTCCGTGGGGTTGGTGGCATGCAGCACGAGGTGGCCGAGCTCGTGGGCAAGGGTCAAGCGTTTTCGGTCGGGTGCTGCGTTGGCGTTGATCAGCATGACGGGGTAGTCGTCGACCCATTGCGACAACCCGTCGATGCGCTGGGTGGCGAAGTCCTCTTCGAACACCAGGCAGCCCGCGGCCTCCATCCACCGGGTCAGGTTGACGACCGGGCCCATCGGCATGCGCCACTGGGCACGGACCAACCGGGCGGCGTCCTCGGCGGCGGTGAACTCCGGGTCGAACGCGGGCACGTGTTGCTCGCTATTGATAGCCACTTCCTCGAAGAGGAATGACGCGTGCACGCCCAGCAGGTTCAGCCGGGCCTCCATCTGACGCCAGGCCGACGCCTTTGTGGTCTTGTGGCGGCGCATATGCGCATCGACTGCGAGCGCACCACGAAACCTGTTCCCGTGTATGAGCAGATCCTCAGTCACACCGAGGATTTCGGCCAGCTTGGCCACGATGTGTTGGTCGGGGTCACGGTCGCCTGATTCGTACCGGTTGATCGCCGGCTGGGTGAGTCCCACCAGCTCGGCCAATTCGGTCTGGGTGAGTCCACGAGCCTTCCGGGCGACCGCGAGCACGTCTCCCAGACCGTTCATCGTTCCCCCGATGCTCCAGAGTCTTCACCCAAGTCACCGAAGTCGATGGACGGTAGTGTCGGCTCGATCGGGGTCCAGGTGATCTTCACGCCCGCCGCAGGCTCGTCGAGCTCGACTACCCAGATGACGTGATCCTTCCCGTCGCGAAGCGACAGCAGGGGGGCTCCGATGTCGCGGGTATCAGGGTCCCACCGATAGCCCACCGCAATGCGAACCTCCTCCAGCCCCGGGAAGGCGGGCTGGCTGCCCTGTTGCCAGAATTCGATGGCCGTTTGGGTCGGGTAGGTGCTGATCTCGTCACCTGCGTGGTGCCGTTTGATTCGCAACCGCAGGTGTGCGCCAACCACAATCTCGCGGGTGGCACCCTTCTCCTTGATGTTGGTGCCTGGATCGCTCGCGATGAGGGTGACCAGGTGTGCCCAGATTCTGTCGTGGATGAGGCTGGACAGACACCGGCTATGCATGGTCGGAAACCATCCGGGCCGCCACTCCCGCATATCGGCGATGTCGACGCGCGTATCCCTGATGGCGCTAACAAGAGCAGCAAGTAACTTGTCGCCGAGTTCCGTCATGACTTCGCCGTCGGTCGGATAAGGCTCTGAAAACATACCGGAAAATATACCGGTATCCGCTGACAAGCATGCGATTTTGCAGCTAGGGCGTGTCTCCCAAATTTTTAGGTACTGGCCAGCGAGGATTGGCCGGTGACGCGAGTGGGTGTGATTTCGGACGAGTTCTGGGCCGTGGTCGAGCCGTTGATGCCGTCGCATGAGGGCAAGCGCGGCAGACGGTTTAGCGATCACCGGCTTATCCTGGAAGGGATCGCGTGGCGGTTCCGTACGGGAAGTCCGTGGCGGGACCTGCCCGCTGAGTTCGGGCCGTGGCAAACGGTGTGGAAGCGCCATCACCGTTGGTCGCTGGATGGTACCTACGACGAGATGTTCGCCCACGTTGCCGCGGTGTTCGGGGTGGACGCTGAGGTGGCCGAGGATATCGAGAAGTTGCTGTCGGTGGATTCCACGAACGTGCGGGCACACCAGCATTCGGCGGGCGCCCGCTCGGACACGCTCGCCACAGGGGGCACTGTCGAATTACAAGAAATCCGCCGATGAACCCGACGATCATGCGATCGGCCGCTCGCGCGGCGGGCTGACCACCAAGATCCATGCCCTGACCGATCAGCGCGAAGCCCCGGTGCGGATCCGGTTGACCGCAGGCCAGGCCGGCGACAACCCGCAACTGCTGCCCCTGCTCGACGACTATCGCCATGCCAGCACCGAATACGCCCTGGGCAGCACGGATTTCCGCTTACTCGCCGACAAGGCCTACTCACACCCAAGTACCCGTGCCGCATTACGGTCTAAGAAGATCAAGCACACCATCCCCGAACGCCAAGATCAGATCGACCGGCGCAAGGCCAAGGGGTCTGCCGGCGGGCGGCCACCAGCATTCGACGCCGCGCTCTACGGGCTACGCAACACCGTCGAACGCGGCTTCCATCGACTCAAGCAGTGGCGCGGCATCGCAACCCGCTACGACAAATACGCCCTGACCTACCTCGGCGGCGTCCTGCTGGCCTGCGCCGTCATCCACGCCCGAGTGGGAACTCCGAAATTGGGAGACACGCCCTAGGCGCGTCGACGGTTGGAGCCGTGCTGGCTGGGTCTGGGGCCTATCTGTGCGATGTCCACCAGCTGCTCCCAGCATTTCGCTGGCTTCGCGGCCCACGCCGTTGAGCGTTTCCATGGTGGGTTCGCTGATTTCGTTGTCTCGAGTGCCCTTGGCCCCGGCCGGGGCGGAGCCGGAGCCGAGCATCTCTTTGCGGGGTGATGACGGCACGGCCCCGGGCGTGGATTCGGGTTGGCCGGAGTTGTCAGACCCTGCTGCGATGATGAACTCATGTCTTCGACCGCGACGTCTGGCGCAGCGGTAGTCAGTCCTGCCGAGCGTGTGGAGGTGTTGTTTGAGGAGTTGGCGGAGTTGGCCGGTCAGCGCAATGCGATTGATGGGCGCATTGTGGAGATCGTGGCCGAGCTGGATCGCGACCAGCTGTGGGGTGTGACGGGGGCGCGGTCGGTGCCGGCGTTGGTGGCCTGGAAGATGGGCTGCTCACCGGCAAATGCGCACACGATCGCCACCGTGGCGCGGCGGTTGCCGGAGTTTCCGCGCTGCGCCCGGGGTATGCGGGAGGGCCGGTTGTCGCTGGATCAGGTTGGGGTGATCGCGGCGCGCGCGGGTGAGGGTTCGGATGCGCATTATGCGGAGTTGGCCGGGGTTGCCACGGTCAACCAGTTGCGGACCGCGCTCAAGTTGGAACCGCGACCCGAACCCGAACCGGATTTTCCGCCGGATCCGCGGCCGTCGATCTCTAAGAGCAGCGATGAGCAGTTCAGTTGTTGGCGGATCAAGCTTCCGCACGTGGAGGCGGCGAAGTTTGATGCGGCGTTGCAGTCTCATCTGGATGCGTTGATCGCCGAGTACAAGCGTGATTACGACAACAGCGATCGCCCGTCCGATCAGCGGCCCCCGTTGCCGACTACCGCAGAGGCGTTTCTGCGTCTGGTTGAGGCCGGCTGGGACGCCGAGGTGACCCGTCGGCCACATGGGCAGCACACCACCGTGGTGATGCATCTAGACGTGCAGGAGCGCGCCGCCGCGCTGCACCTGGGTCCGCTGCTCAGCGAGTCCGAACGCCGATACCTGCTCTGTGATGCCACCTATGAGGCCTGGTTCGAACGTGACGGGCAGGTCATTGGCTGCGGTCGAACGACTCGTCAGATCAATCGTCGGTTGCGCCGGGCGCTTGAGCATCGCGACCGCACGTGTGTGGTTCCCGGTTGTGGGGCCACCCGGGGTTTGCACGCCCATCACATCCAACATTGGCAGGACGGTGGGGCCACCGAGCTGGCCAACCTGGTGCTGGTGTGCCCGTATCACCACCGGGCACACCATCGGGGCCTGATCACCATTACCGGACCGGCAGACAACCTCACCGTCACCGACAGCGCGGGCCGACCTTTGAGCGCGGGATCGTTGGCGCGGGCGTCGACGAAGCCGCCGCCGGCGGTAGCGCCGTGGCCTGGGCCCACCGGCGAGCGCGCCGACTGGTGGTGGTATGAACCCTTCCAGCCGCAACCACCTCCGATAAGCAACTAGGCCCGGCAGCGGGTCCCGCTCGGTACCTGTACCCTGCAGTAACGCTTAAACGGTTTGGGGCATCAAGGATTTCGTTCGTGCTACCCGCTGGTGGCGCCCACCCGCTAAGCCGATGAGTAGCCCTGTGTCAAGCCGCCCGGTCTTGATCTTGGTTGAGCAGTGCCTGGAGGGCGCGATGGTTGGCAGGGTGGTAGGCGGCGCCGTCTTGCCAGCAGTGCCAGATGACGTAGAGCCAGGCGCGGGCCAGGATGCGCACGGCGTGGGGGTGGTCGTGTCCTCGGGCGATGGCGCGGTTGTAGCGGTCGGCGGCCCAGAGGTTGGCTCGGCGGCTGTCACCGGCGAAGTCGCAGACGGCGTCGCGGATTTGTTTGTCTGCGGCCCAACGGAATCCGACGTGTTTGACTTTGCCGGACTGACGGGTGGAGGGGGCGACGCCAGCCAGGCAGGCCAACGATTCGGGCGTGGGGAAACGGGCTCGGCAGTCCCCGATCTCGGCGAGCAGCCGGGCGGCGCGGACGGTGCCGGAGCGGGGCAGGGAGGTGAAGATATGCGCGTCGGCGTGCAAGGAGAGCTGTTCGGCGATCTGCGCGTCGAGCGTCTTGATCTGGGTCGCGACGCTGGTGAGCGCGGCGACCATGGCCCGGGTGATGTGGGCGTTGGCGGCACCCTCGTCACCGGTGGCGCCGCGCGGGTCACCGGTGAGCCGGTCGTGGAGCACGGCCGGGTCGACACGGCCGCAGTAGCCAGCGGCGGCCAGCCAGCCGGCCAGGCGCTTGACCGACAGCCAGTCCGCGCGGTCCTAGCAGTCGAAACGGGTCAAAAACGCCAGGCTGATCGGCGAGTCAAGGTCAGCGAACAACCCGACCACACCCGGAAAGACGACGCGCAGGTGCGCGCGCAGCTGATTGGCCAACGCAACCCGGTGGGCGACGAGGTCTTTGCGGGGGCGGCAGGTCCGGCGCAGGGTGGCCGTGGCCGGGGTGTCGGGCAGCAGGGGGCGCGGCCGGGACCGGTCGGTGCGCAACGTGTCGGCGAGCACGAACGCGTCGAACCGGTCGTCCTTGTTGCCAGCCGAGCCGTAACGACTGCGCAGATTCTTCAGCTGGTTGGGGCTGATCACCACCACCGTGATCCCGGCCTCGAGCAGGGTATCCACGACCGGGCCGTCCGGGCGTTCGATGGCGACCTCGCGGGCACCGGCCCGGCATCAGCAGCTCGAGCAGCTCGCGCAGTCCGGCGGCGTTGTGCTCGATCGTGGCGCGGCGAACCTCGCGCCCACGCGCATCGACGATCGACACCGCGTGATCATCTCGCGCCCAATCGATTCCACCCGTGACGCCGTTCGGCGGCTCGTCGGGCAGGGTAGTGGTTTGGGCAGTAGACTCCATAACAGCCTCCTCGCTGCTGTACTCAGTGGGGAGGCACCCTCGTGCGGGGCCCGAACGCGGCTGCCGCATCGCTCACTGTTCGGCGCTCGTCGGCGCTCAGTCCTGTCGACGGTCGGCGCGTCCGGGGCTACCGCCGGACTCCGCAGAACTCATCGTGGACATCACGGCTGTCGAGCGAGCAGGGCGATAACCCAGCGGCGCCTCGGGTGCATCGGCAATCCATCCAAGATCACCGACACAAGGATGGTGCACCAGTGAGCTTCGCGTGCTCCCATCAAGATCCACGGCGGGGTGTCAACGGCAACCGAAAACTGATCAGGTGTCGGCAATCGAAAATTGACCAGCTTGGTTTCATTGGTCGTCGGCCGTGACGGTGGGGACGCGGCCGAGGTCTCGGTCTTTGATGCGGTAGCTGTCTCCTTTGAGTGCGATGACTTCGGCGTGGTGCACGAGTCGGTCGATCATGGCCGCGGCTACGACGTCGTCGCCGAACACTTCGCCCCAGCGCCCGAAGGGCTTATTTGACGTGACGATGAGGCTGGCCCGTTCGTAGCGGGACGACACCAATTGGAAGAACAGGTTGGCGGCTTCGGGTTCGAAGGGGATGTAGCCCACTTCGTCGACGACCAGCAGCGGGTATCGGGCCAGCCGAATCAGTTCAGATTGCAGGGTGCCGCTGTGGTGGGCGGCGGCCAGACGATCAACCCATTGCGAGGCGGTGGCGAATAGGACGCGGTGGCCGGCCTGGCAGGCGCGGATCGCGATCCCGATTGCTAGGTGGGTTTTCCCGGTTCCTGGTGGACCGAGGAACACCACATTGTCTTTGGCGGTGACGAAGTCCAGGGTGCCCAGATGCGCTATGGTGTCGCGTTTGAGACCGCGGGCGTGGTCGAAGTCGAACTCCTCCAACGACTTGCGCGATGGGAAGCGGGCGGCCCTGATGCGTCCTTCGCCGCCGTGGGATTCGCGGGCCGACACCTCGCGTTGCAGACACGCTGCGAGGAACTCCTCATAGCTCCAAGTCTCGGTGCGGGCGCGGTCAGCGAGCCGCTCGATGGCCCCGCGCAGGGTGGGGGCTTTCAGCGCCCGGGTCAGATACGCCAGCTCGCCACCCGATGCTGGGCCCGACCGGCGGCAATGTCAGCATCGCTGCGGTATCGGCCTCGATGCGATCTGCCGGTCGACATCCCAGCACTCGGTGCTGGCGGTGATTGGCCCGCACCAGCCAGGCCTGCAACTGGGTATTGAAATCCGCCGGAGAGGCAAAGACCCGACCCGGCAAGAACGCCCGCTCCAGGTAGTCGTGAAAACGTTCGACCAGCCCCTTGGCTTCGGGATCACCGGGTTTACAGATCCACACTTTGGCGGCCAGGGTGCCGCGGAAGGCATGGCATGCCGCAGTCAGTTCAGGTTGGCGCGCCCGCCACCGCCCGACCGCGCCCTCGCCGTCCCACACCAACACCCTTGGAACGGCGCCCAACGTCGAAAGATGCTGCCACCACCCGGCATACAAGTCTTCGGCGGTGCGTGTCGGGATCAACAGCGCCGAGGCCCACCGCGAATACCCACACACCATGGTCAGCACAGGTAACGCCGTGGCGGTGCGGACCTGGCCGTACCCCACCGGCACAACGACATCGGGGAACCAGAAGTCGCACTGCCCGATCTCACCGGCCACATACGTCGTACGCGACGCCGGATCCGGCGGCAGATACAGCGGCCGCAACTCGCGTACTCGCCCGCTGAGCGTCCGGATCGAATACGACCAACCGATCCGCTCGGCGATCACCGTCGCAGGCATCCGCGGATAGGCTGCCAACAACTCCCGGATCCGCGGCTCGGCCTCATCTGCAACCGAGCCCTTCGCCGCACGCTGGTACTTCGGCGGCCCATCGGAGGCCAACGCCGACTTCACCGTGTTCCGCGAAATCTTCAACACCCGCGCGATCTCCGAAATCGGCAACCGCTCCGACCGGCGCAACCGCCGGATCTCGGCCCAATCCTCCACGCTCAACACTCGCTTCCTCCTTGGCCCATAGCCAAGGCTCTCCAGGAAGCTGGTCAATTTTCAGTTGCCGCGCTCTGGTCAGTATTCAGTTGCCGCCGACAGGCGGCGGTGCGCACCACTTGGGGCCGGGCGTTGCCTGCTCGGCTCGGGTTCGGCGCTGGGCTGGATCATCGACCGCGTCACCACCGACAAAGCGTCCGGAATCGACCAGGATCCCAACGACTGGTGCGAAGAGCACGAGATCCCACCTACATCGTCGATCGCATCAGAAAGGTCGTACCGGGGACTTGCGCGCGGCCAAAGCGGCTAACACGTCCTTGGTGTCGTGGGTCTCGGACACCGCCGCTTCACGAAGATCGGTAACCGCCTTACTAGCCCCAGGAAACGTCGCCCCGGGTGAAAAGTCTTGACCACGAACCGGGTTGATGAGCGGGCGACGGATCATCGCGATAGTCAGGCCGCCCAAGACTGACGTCGCGGTCTGCTGGAATGTCGCTGCGACGGGCGCCGCTCAACTCGTAGGGGCACCACCGGAAGGCTCCACTGCCGCGTAGTGCTCCATATACGTCTGATCATGCAGGCCGAAGTAGGTGCAGGTGCGGTTCTCGAGGTCCACGACGTAGCGGAGCACACCGGCTCGCCAGGCTGCCGCGGCGAACTCTCGGAAAGACGTCTGACCCGCCTGATCGGCGCGCAGCGCGGTGACGAGGGCCGTGCGGTCGAATGCCGGGACCTCGGCCACGCCGTCGATCAGGGGCACGCCTTGGTCAAGGACTGGACCGTAATCAGTCTCGTACAGGCTTTGCATCGCCGGTAGCCACCAGGTATTGGTTCGGACACCGGCGCGGCGCAGCGTCTCGGCCAGATGGGGGAAGCCGTTGACCGCTGGTCGGTTCATGATGGCATCACGCTGTGCGGCTTGAAGACTCATCTTTTCTCCGATGCGAAGGGATTCACGACGACGACAGGACCGTTTCGATTTTGACAGCATCGAACCATGATGACAATATATTGCCAAAGTTGGAGGCGGGATGTCCGATGAGATCGCTCGGCTGGTAGCAGACGTATTCGAGCTCGCTGGCCTGCTACGGCGCTCAGGTGAGGTGGTCGCTGCCAGAGAGGGGCACACGCAGGCGCGATGGCAGCTGCTGAGCGTGGTCTCCGATCGAGCGCTGACCGTGCCCCAAGCCGCTCGCCGCCTTGGAGTTACCCGTCAGGGGGTGCAGCGAGTGGCCAACGATCTGGTCGTTTGCGGCTTGGCCGAGCTCAGACACAACCCCGACCACCGCACATCACCACTGCTGGTGCTAACCGAGAATGGTCGCCGCGTTCTCCAGGCAATCACCGAACGCGCCATCGTCGTCAACAACCGACTTGCTGACGCCGTAGACCCGGCCGCGCTGCAAGCGACCCGCGACAGCCTGAGGCGGATGATCGTCGCGCTGAAAGCCGAACGTCCTTGAAGTCGATGTCATCGCTGGGCCGGTCGGCTTCGGCCAGCGCCAACGCGTCCCCGGACCGGGTGGTATCCGCGCTCACTCATGCGCTGGCGATGTTCCCTGGTCCACTATGTCTTCCCTGGTCCACTATGTCGATGTACCCGGCGGCGGACGACGACGGCCACGGGTCAGATGTGAGACACGAAATCGTCCGGGTGTCCGCAGTCAGAACAACGGCTCGGTGCGTAGTCCGCAATGTGTGCGGATCGCCTCGTAGTCGCGATCACGATGCGCCACGGCGACCCCGATCCGCAACGCCATCGCGGCCACCTGGCAATCGATCAGGCTGCGTACGGTGTCGCCGCCGCGACGACAGCGCCGGTGAATGGCGGCGGCATCTTCCGCGTCGCGGACCGGGGCCAGCGGTTCGATAGTGAATCGTTGCAGGAGCCGTCGGCGCAGTGCGGCGCTGTCCTCATCGGTCGTACCGATCAGCAGCTCCATCATCACCACCTCGGGCACGATCACCGTCGAGTCAGCGGCAATGCGATCGGCTAGCCAGCGACTGGCCAACGACTCTGACGTGGAGAGATATTCGATCCAGACCGAGGTGTCGACGATCATCTACGACTCGTCGGCGAGCTTGCGGTCCGTATCCGAGAACGATTCGATCTCATCGTTGCTGAAGTCGAAACCGCTGCCCTGCAGCGCCAAAGCCTCATCGCGGCCCAACGGTTCACCCACGAGCCGGCGCAGCGCGAGGTCGACGGCACTTCGCTTGGAATCGAGTCGGTACATCCGCTGTGCGGCGGCCACGAGTTCGTCGTCGATCTCGATGTTGGTCCGTGACACAACACCACTATACACATTTATGTGTATGAACGTGCTATTTGCTAACCGGCTCGCACGACCGGTGCAGCTTTGCCCTGGTGCAGGCGATGTGGAGCATGCCTGATGGACGAGATCGAGAGCCTTATCGGGCTGCGGCCAACCCCGCTGACGTGGCCGGTCGTTATCGCGGGCGACTTTCTAGGCGTGTGGGACCCACCACCGAGTCTCCCGGGGGGCGGCTAACCATGAAATATCAGCGCCTACCGCTAGAATTTCATGCATGTTGATCGAACGCCGCGACGCCGCCGCGCGGTTGCGACGCGCGCTACACCGAGCGCCGGTGGTGTTGCTTACCGGACCTCGTCAAGCCGGCAAGACCACCCTTAGCCGGCTGGTGGGCAAGTCCGCACCCGAATGTACGTTTGACGCCGAAAATCCCGTCGACGCGACACGGCTTGCCGACCCGATGTTGGCTTTATCCGGCCTTAGCGGGTTGATCACGATCGACGAGGCGCAACGGATTCCGGATCTGTTTCCGGTCCTACGCGTGCTCGTCGACAGGCCTGTCATGCCGGCCCGGTTTCTTATCTTGGGTAGCGCCTCACCCGATCTTGTCGGGCTGGCGTCCGAAAGTTTGGCCGGACGCGTCGAGTTGGTGGAGTTGTCCGGCCTGACGGTCCGCGACGTCGGATCCTCGGCCGCCGATCGCCTCTGGTTGCGTGGGGGTCTACCGCCCTCGTTCACGGCACGCTCCAACGAGGACTCCGCGGCGTGGCGCGACGGCTACATCACCACGTTTCTGGAGCGCGATCTCGCCCAGCTTGGTGTGCGCATTCCGGCCGCGACGATGCGGCGCGCGTGGACGATGCTCGCCCACTACCATGGCCAGCTCTTCAGCGGCGCAGAACTTGCCCGCTCACTCGACGTTGCTCAGACGACGGCGCGACGATACCTCGATGCGCTCACCGATGCACTCGTCGTCCGTCAGCTGACGCCCTGGTTCGCCAACATCGGAAAGCGACAACGCCGATCACCCAAGATCTACATCCGGGACACCGGTTTGTTGCACAGGTTGCTCGGTATCGACGATCGGCTTGCCCTCGAAC
Organism: Mycobacterium canetti CIPT 140010059; assembly: GCF_000253375.1. Lineage (NCBI taxonomy): Bacteria > Bacillati > Actinomycetota > Actinomycetes > Mycobacteriales > Mycobacteriaceae > Mycobacterium > Mycobacterium canetti. The sequence continues at coordinate 2,304,118 of NC_015848.1, read as the reverse complement.
GCAATCCGAAGCTCGGCGCGAGCTGGGAGGGGTTCGTGCTCGAGCAGCTTGCGGCCCTGCTCGCCCCGAATCCGCTGTATTACTGGCGCACCCAGCAAGACGCCGAACTCGATCTCTATGTCGAATTATCTGGCCGTCCCTATGGATTCGAGATCAAGCGGACGTCTACACCGTCGATTTCCCGGTCGATGCGCTCGGCTCTTGTCGACCTCCAACTGGCGAGGTTGGCAATCGTCTACCCTGGCGAACACCGCTTTCCCTTGAGCGACACGGTCGTTGCGGTTCCCGCGGATCAGATCTTGACCACCGGGAGTGTCGATGAACTTCTCGCGCTATTGAAATGACGGGCTATCGTAAGTTTATGCCCTGGGGGAGCGTGAATCCCGCTGGCGGTCGGGTGAACCGCCCCGGTTTTCTTGCACCCCGCGTCGACGTGCCGGTGACGAACTTGACGAATAAGGCCTTTGGTCCTTTCCGGTAGGGGTCTTTGGATAGGCGCGATCCTCGGCATCGGGCCGGTAGCTTGCCGTTTGTGACCTATGTGATCGGTAGTGAGTGCGTGGATGTGATGGACAAGTCCTGTGTGCAGGAGTGTCCGGTCGACTGTATCTATGAGGGCGCCCGAATGCTCTACATCAACCCCGACGAGTGCGTGGATTGTGGTGCGTGCAAACCGGCCTGCCGCGTCGAGGCGATCTACTGGGAAGGCGATCTACCCGACGACCAACACCAGCATCTGGGGGACAACGCCGCCTTTTTCCACCAAGTCCTGCCGGGCCGAGTGGCTCCGCTGGGTTCGCCGGGTGGTGCCGCAGCGGTGGGCCCGATCGGAGTCGACACGCCTCTGGTCGCGGCTATCCCGGTAGAGTGCCCTTAGTCGCAGGCGACGAGCACACAACACCCAACGCAATAAGGGAAACCGCGGCCGGCCGTCCTTTCCAGGAGAGATCGTCGACCCACCATGTGCGACATTGGTCACCTGCTGCAACCGACTTCGATGGTGTGCCCGCACCGTAGCCGCTGCACGTGGCCACGGCATTCGACCTCAATTGGCTCGGCGTCTCCACTTTCTGCGGTCAAGGTGGCGCTTCGGCCACTGATTCGCAGGCTCAGCTGGTGGCGGCGGTACACAAACGGAAACTCAAGTGGTCCAAGTGCTTCCGGCCATTGCGGGCTCAACACCAGCCGGTCGTCGCGCAGTTCCAATCCGGAATAGCACCGCTGCAGCAGGTCGATGCTGCCGGCCATGGCCGCCAGGTGAATTCCTTCCTGGGTTGTGCCGCCCTGGACGTCGGCGATATCGGAGCGCAGGACCTGACGGAAGTACTCCATGGCATTGCTCCGGTTGGCGCGGGCGAGAACCCACGCATGCACGACAGCGCTCAGGGTAGATCCATCCGAGGTGCGGGCAAGATAGTAATCCACGGTGCCTGGGATTTGTGTGGGCGCGAAGCGGTAGCCAAGCCGGGCCAACAGGCCGATCAGCTCGTCGGAAGACAGCAGGTAGAGCAGCATCAGCGCGTCGGCTTGCTTGGACGCCTGGTAGTTGTTCACGCTGTCGCTCTCGGCTTCCAGGATCCGGTCGAGTCGTTGGATGTTTCCGTATCGGTGCCGATAGTGATCCCAATCCAGTTCCGCCAGTTCCGAATAGCCCTCGAACTGGCTGATCACGCCGTCGTGGAATGGAACGAACATGCGTCGGCTCACGTCGTCCCATTGGTCGCGCTCCTGCGTTGTCAGCCCGAGCTTTTCGATCAGATGGCGGCGATCGGTCAGCGGTAGCAGGTCCAGCGCCTCCATTGCCCGCAGGATCACCCATACCGCCATCACGTTGGTGTACGCATTGTTGTCTATTCCGTCGTACTCGTTGCCGGGATACCCCGAATGGAATTCGTCGGGACCGATTACTCCCCGGATCAGGTAGCGGCCGCGACTGTCATCCAACTTGGCCAGGCCTACCCAGAAGCGTGCGATCTCAACCAGCAGCTCTGCCCCGCAGTCGACGAGATACTGGCGGTCACCGGTCACTTGGTAGTAGTGCCACGCGTTGTAGGCAACCGCTAGACCGACGTGATGGGCACGGTCACTGGGATCGGGAGTCCACCGCCCGGACCGTGGATTGAGGTGCAGCTGCTGACTCACTTCGCTTCCGTCGCTGCCCGACTGCCAGGGATACATCGCGCCAAGGTGGCCCGCCCGGTGCGCCGCTCGGCGGGCCGCGGGTAGTCGTCGGTACCGATAGTCCAGCAGCGATCGCGCCACCTTCGGCATCCGCAGGCTGAGCACCGGAGCGACGAACAGCGCATCCCAGAAGACATGCCCGCGGTAGGCCTCTCCGTTCAGCCCGCGCGCTGGGACCCCGGCGTCGAGCTCAGCGGTATGCGGCGAAATGGTCTGTAGCAGGTGCAGTAGGTGCAGTCGCACGAGCCGCAATTCCTCGGTGTTGCCGGTCAAATCGATGGCGCATCGTTCCCACAGCCGTGCCCACGCGCGGACGTGCTGTTGACAGAGCTCGGCATAGCGACCGGCCTCACCTAGACAGCGCTGTGCGCTTATTGCCGCTGTCAATGTCGCGGCGTCCCGGCTCGTGAAGATCGTCGCGACCTTTTCCAGCGTGACCGATTGCCCCGCTGACAGGGTGACCTGGATGTCATGGCCGCCGCGGTTGGTGTCCCTGGCGACCCGATATTGCGCGTCGACCCGTTGGCCATCGCGCCACAGGGTACTGCGAGCGGCGACCGCGATCGCGATACCCGATTGCGACGTCTGGGTGCGCAACAACACCGAGTCCGCCAGGACTTCTATCTCGGCGGTGGTAAGGTGTTGGCTGGATAGTTGCCGATAGCGTTCCACCAGGGTGTTATGCACACCTCCGTCGACTAGTGAGCGGAAATCAACTGTGCCCGACCAATTTTCGGATTCAATCCGAGTTTGCAGTGCGACCAGGTTGGGCCGGTTCATGGACGCGAACCGCTCCTGGGTCATCGTGGTCACTCGTCCGCCGGCGTCTCGGAATCGCAAGCTGCGGGTCAACGTGGCACGGCGTAGGTCGAACGTCTGCCGGTAGGACAACAACTCGACCGTATCGACGTTGAACCATGCTCCGCCGTCGATACGGAAGGTCAGCGACAACCAGTTGGGGAGGTTGACCAGGCTTTCGTTGTCAACGGTGCACCCTTCGATGTGGTCAGTGAGCTGGTTGTACACCCCGGCCGCATAGGTGCCCGGATAATGTGCCTCGCTTTCCGCTGATTCGGGTGCGCAGCCCCGCGAACCCAGGTAGCCGTTGCCCACCGCGCACAGCGCTTCACGCAGCCGCTCCTGGCCAGGGTCGTAGCCGTGGAAGACCAGAGTCCACGGATCGTCGTGCTGCACTGCCTCCTGCAGATCGCAAGCCAGCTGGGAGAGGAATTGGCAAACGGTATAAGGACATTCGAGACGAAAGGTAGCGGCAGACCGTCGATCACCGTGTTCGTTGTGGCGCACCACAATCCCGACACCGGTGAAACGCACGGCATCAAAGGCATCTTCGTCGGTAAGGTCGTCGCCGATGTAGATCGGCGACCGTAGGTCGGGGCCGACTTCGGCCGGGCCGAGCCGCTCACCGATCCAATCGAGTGCTTTGCCCTTGTCCCAGGCTATATCCGGGCGAAGCTCGACGACTTTGCGGCCGGTGGTGACACGCAGCCCTGCTGCGTGTCCGAGTCGGCGCACCGCCGCAATCAGGTTGTCGACGCTGTCGTCGGCAACGTTACGATAGTGCACTGCGACTGCGAAGCGTTTGTGTTCCACTACTGCTCCGGCGATTTCGCGGAGTGCGTCGGCCAATTGCGCTGCCGCCTCGGCCAATCCGTCGATAGCTGCAGTGGCGGCGGCGTTTTGGTGATGGCTGCCGTCTGGCGCCACTAATTCGAAGCCGTGGCTGCCGGCCAGCCACAGCCCGTCGACTTTGACCCGGTTGCGAACGTCGGCCAGGTCGCGTCCGCTTATCACCGCCACCGGACACTGGGCCGCCAGCGCTCGCAACGCTTCTGCTGCGCCGTCGACGAGCGTTGCCGCTTCGGGGCGCTCGACGATATCGGATAACGTGCCGTCGAAATCGAGAAACACCGCTGGTCGTCGGCCGGTCAGTAGTCTTTTCAATTGGCTGTAGACCTGCAGGGCGTCGGGAATCGTGGAGATGGCGGCGTCGCCGCTTCCCACCGTGACGGCGGCCAGGTCTGCGACCACGGCGTCGGCTCCGCTGGACAGCAGGTTCTCGGCATCGCCGTGCGCGTCGACGGCGATCACCAGCGCGAATCCGCCGTTCCGGCCGGCGCGCAGACCGGTCTGGCAGCTGTCGATGACCACACAGCGACCGGGGTTTGCTCCCAGCCGCTTCGCCGTCTCGATCAGGCCGGCCGGGTTAGGCTCGGCCGGTAGCCCGAGCTCGGCGGTGACGGCGCCGTCGACAAAGACGGCAAACACTTCTGCCAGGCCGGTGGCATCCAGCGTGTGCCCGTAGTTACGGTGGGAGGTGTGGGCGGCCACGCGGACACCGGCAACCTGCAGCCGACGTGCGAACGAGGCAATCGACTTGCCCTCGGGGACACCGGTGTTCAACAGTTGCAGGAATGTCTGGCGCTCGAGGTTTTGCAGCCCGTACACGGTGTCGTCGGTGAGATCAGTCGGGGAGCCCGGCGGCAGCCTGATTCCGCGGGCGGCCAAGAAGTCGGCTACACCGTCGGGTTTGCCGGCCAAGAAGCGGCGGTAGTCGTCGTGGGTGAGGGGGCAATGGTCTTCGCCGGTCCGCTGGGGTCGTCGGGTGAGGTAGTCATCCAAGAACTTCGTCCATGCCGCGGCGTGCACTCGCGTGGCCTTGTCGACCACGTTGTCGAGGCCGACGATGACAGCGTCGTGGTAGCGCCGGTCGATGGTGGGCGGCGGTCCGGTCACATTGACGACGATGCCACAGCGCACGCCTGGATTCGGGCGTCGAATCCAATCATGGTCGGTTGGCCGTCCGATTGGGGACTAAAGCCTCATGACCGGTGACTGTCCCGGTTCATAGCGTTGCTCGAGGCGAAGGGAGAATGAAATGTCTAAACCCCGCAAGCAGCACGGACTTGTCGTCGGGGTAGATGGTTCGCTCGAATCGGATGCCGCCGTCTGTTGGGGTGCCACCGATGCGGCGATGAGGAACATTCCGCTGACCGTGGTCCACGTGGTGAACGCCGATGTAGCGACGTGGCCGCCGATGCCGTATCCGGAGACCTGGGGGGTTTGGCAGGAGGACGAGGGTCGCCAGATCGTCGCCAACGCCGTCAAGCTCGCCAAAGAGGCGGTTGGAGCGGATCGAAAGCTCAGCGTAAAGAGCGAGCTCGTATTTTCCACGCCGGTACCTACCATGGTTGAAATCTCCAACGAGGCAGAGATGGTGGTTTTGGGCAGCTCGGGCCGGGGAGCGCTGGCCCGAGGCTTGCTCGGTTCGGTCAGCTCGAGCCTGGTGCGACGCGCCGGGTGCCCGGTCGCGGTCATCCACAGCGATGGTGCGGTGATCCCTGATCCGCAGCACGCTCCCGTGCTGGTGGGAATCGACGGTTCGCCGGTTTCGGAGCTTGCGACGGCGGTGGCATTTGACGAGGCGTCGCGCCGCGGCGTCGAACTGATCGCCGTGCACGCGTGGAGTGACGTCGAAGTGGTGGAACTTCCGGGTTTGGACTTCTCGGCTGTACAGCAGGAAGCGGAGCTTAGTCTCGCCGAACGCTTGGCAGGTTGGCAAGAACGCTATCCCGATGTGCCGGTGAGCCGGGTTGTCGTTTGCGATCGCCCGGCGCGGAAGCTAGTGCAAAAGTCGGCGTCCGCCCAGCTTGTCGTCGTTGGCAGTCATGGCCGAGGTGGCTTGACCGGCATGCTTCTGGGGTCGGTCAGTAACGCGGTCTTACACGCCGCGCGGGTGCCAGTGATCGTGGCACGGCAGTCGTGACTACTTGGCTTGGCTACCGCCATGGACTCACCGACCAACGACGGCACGTGTGACGACCATCCTGTGACAGATGAGCCTTTCATCGATGTGCGCGAAACCCACACCGCAGTGGTTGTGTTGGCCGGCGACCGGGCGTTCAAGGCGAAAAAGCCTGTGGTGACGGATTTCTGCGACTTCCGCACGGCGGAACAGCGTGAGCGCGCCTGTATCCGGGAATTCGAGTTGAATAGTCGGCTGGCCGCGCAGAGCTACTTGGGCATTGCCCATCTCAGCGATCCAAGCGGCGGGCACGCCGAACCGGTCGTCGTCATGCGGCGTTACCGCGACAAGCAGCGGCTGGCGTCGATGGTGACCGCCGGCCTGCCGGTCGAGGGTGCCCTGGACGCGATCGCTGAGGTGTTGGCCCGGTTTCACCAGCGCGCACAGCGCAACCGGTGCATCGATACTCAAGGTGAGGTCGGTGCGGTGGCGCGGCGTTGGCACGAAAACCTGGCCGAACTTCGCCACCACGCGGGCAAAGTGGTCTCCGGGGATGTGATTCGGCGGATTGAACACATGGTCGACGAATTCGTTTCCGGGCGCGAGGTTTTGTTCGCCGGCCGGATCAAAGAAGGTTGTATTGTAGACGGCCACGCGGATCTACTGGCCGATGACATCTTCTTGGTGGATGGCGAACCGGCGCTGCTGGATTGCTTGGAGTTCGAAGACGAGCTTCGCTACCTCGACCGCATCGACGACGCCGCCTTTTTGGCCATGGATCTGGAGTTCTTGGGCCGCAAAGATCTTGGGGACTACTTCCTGGCCGGCTATGCGGTGCGTTCGGGTGATACCGCCCCGGCGTCGCTGCGCGACTTCTACATTGCTTATCGCGCGGTGGTGCGCGCGAAAGTCGAGTGCGTGCGATTCTCCCAGGGCAAACCGGAGGCCGCTGCGGACGCCGTGCGCCACCTGATCATCGCCACCCAACACCTACAGCACGCTACGGTCCGGTTGGCGCTGGTCGGTGGCAATCCGGGCACCGGCAAGTCGACCCTGGCCCGCGGGGTCGCCGAACTGGTGGGGGCGCAGGTGATCTCAACCGACGATGTGCGCCGGCGGCTACGCGATTGCGGAGTAATCATCGGGGAGCCCGGCGTTTTGGACTCCGGGCTCTACAGTCGTGCCAACGTTGTGGCGGTCTACCAGGAGGCGCTGCGCAAAGCCCGCCTGCTCTTGGGTAGTGGGCACTCAGTGATCCTCGACGGTACCTGGGGTGATCCGCAGATGCGCGCCTGCGCCCGGCGTCTCGCGGCGGACACGCACTCGGCGATTGTCGAATTCAGGTGTTCGGCGACGGTTGACGTGATGGCCGACAGAATCGTTGCCAGAGCCGGGGGCAACTCCGACGCCACCGCCGAGATCGCGGCGGCCTTGGCCGCCCGGCAAGCGGACTGGGACACCGGGCACCGGATCGACACGGCGGGGCCGCGTGAGCGCTCCGTGGGACAGGCCTACCACATCTGGCGCAGCGCGATCTGAGAACGCCGAAAGGAAAACCGATGCCAACCATCACTGTCAGCAGCACATCGTCGCTGTGTGGTCAAGCGCTCTCGGGCAACCTGACTTTCGCCGAGCATCTGGTCCGGATGGGAATCACCTCAGTGTGGGTCCATTCGGGCGCGATTGCTGCTACCCCGGGGTCGGTCGCGGCCGCCGAACGCCGATTGTTGCTGGAATCAGCTCGCGGTGACGCCTGACACCCGGATGCCGGCATCGTCGGCCGCCGGGCGCGACGCGGCGGCCTACGACGTCTGGTATGACTCACCCACCGGGCGGCCGATCCTGGCGACCGAGGTCGCCGCGTTGCGGCCGCTCATCGAGGTCTTTGCCCAGCCACGCTTGGAAATCGGTGTCGGTACAGGACGTTTCGCCGACCTGCTCGGCGTGCGGTTCGGACTCGATCCATCCCGTGATGCGCTGATGTTCGCACGCCGGCGCGGCGTCCTGGTCGCCAATGCCGTCGGCGAGGCGGTCCCTTTCGTCAGCCGGCACTTCGGGGCGGTCCTCATGGCATTCACGCTCTGTTTCGTCACCGACCCGGCCACCATATTCCGGGAAACGCGGCGTCTGCTCGCCGACGGCGGCGGCCTTGTTATCGGGTTCTTGCCTCGCGGGACACCGTGGGCCGACCTGTACGCTCTGCGCGCGGCCCGCGGACAGCCAGGCTACCGCGACGCCCGCTTCTACACCGCGGCCGAACTCGAACAACTGCTCGCAGACTCGGGATTCCGGGTCATCGCCCGCCGCTGCACGCTGCACCAACCGCCGGGACTCGCCCGGTACGACATCGAAGCCGCCCATGACGGTATCCAAGCCGGCGCCGGCTTCGTTGCTATCTCGGCGGTCGACCAAGCGCACGAGCCTAAGGATGATCACCCACTCGAGTCGGAATAGCCACCACGACGCCGTTCCTTGGGCCGGGTGCGGGACAGGCCGGCTGGGTATCCGATTGCGGTTGAGCGCGGACGCGATCGTCATCGCCAGACCGGTCGGGCATTGCCTGCCAATCGGCGTTTACGTCACCCATTCCGGCTGCGAGGACACCTCGACGGCACCGAAGTCGTTGTGTGCCAGGCCAGCTACGGTCCCGCCGTCGACCACAAATTCCGCGCCGGTGGAATAGCTCGACTCATCGCTGGCCAGGTAGACGACGAGGTTGGACACTTCCACGGGTTCGGCCGCGCGGCCCAGCGCGGTCTGGAAGATGTCTTCGGGGACCCAGTCAGTCATCGGCGTCTTGACCAACCCAGGGTGAATCGAGTTGACTCGAATTCCGCTGGGCCCCAACTCGAGAGCGGTGGACTTGGTCAGCCCGCGCACGGCGAACTTGGTGGCGGTATAGCCATGACAAGCAACCGTGCCGGCCAGCCCCTCGATCGACGAAATGTTGATGATGGAGCCGCGACCAGCCTCTTTCATTGGCTTGACGACAGCGCGGATGCCCAGGAAGACTCCGGTCAGGTTGACATCGAGGATGCGCTGCCATTCGGTGAGGGCGTAGTCCTCGATGGTCCCGATGTTGAGAATGCCGGCGTTGTTGACCAGCACGTGCAGGCCACCGAATGCGGTGACCGCGGTGTCCACCGCAGCCGTCCATTGCGCGGGTTGGGTGACGTCGAGATGGACGTAGCGGGCCGCATCGGCCAGTTCGGCGGCCACCGCCTTGCCCTCCTCGTCGAGGATGTCGCCGAACACAACCTTTGCGCCTTCGGCCACCATCGCCCGCACATGGGATGCACCCATACCGCGCGACCCGCCGCTGACAAGTGCGACCTTTCCGATCAACCGTCCAGACATGGATTCTCCTCGTGCTTCGATGCGTTGCGGACCTTGGTTCATGGTGGTCGGCATACCGCCGATTCGTCCAGACGGTTATAGCCTGCGCAGCAGCGCTGCCGCGCGCACGTCGTCGCCGACGACGAAGTGCATGCGCACGATGTCGTCGTGCTGCTCGTAACGAATGGTCAGCGGTTCGCCGGACTTGATGGGGCTGCGGTACTCGAGCACGGCGCGGTAGGGTGCCGTCAGGGTGGGTATCTGGCAGAGTATTTCGTGCACACCGTGCCAGTAGATGGTGTTGTTGACATGCTCGAACGGGTCAATATCCGTGCGACGCAAGGGAAATGGTGTCTCGGTACCATCGATGTTCGGTCCGGTGAGCCATGGGCGCCACTTGAGCCGGTGGTTATCGGTGGTGCTGCCGAAACGTGCGATGCAGTCATCGGTGAGACGGGACGGCGTCAGGGTGTCTTTGTTCACGCAGATCCAGAACCCTTCGGTTTCGATGCGGCCGCCGGCGGATCCTTGCAGCTGCACACGCATGCTGCACCACCTGGTGGAAAGCGCTGCGCACCACCGGTGAAAGGTGATGTCGCTGGGTAGCTCAATCGGGTTGATGACATCGATGACCGTGCGCAGGACAATCCAATGGGGATGGACCTCTGCCAATTGGGCATCGGCGAGATGCTCGGCACCGACCTCTTGGATATAGCGCGCGACACCGTCGAGGCGCAGTTGTTGGTGCTCGTCGATGTCCGTTGTGGCCAGTCGCCAACCCGTTGTGTAGACGTATCCCGAGCTGGGTCGCTCGACAAGCGCCAAGTCGACATCGCGGTTATGGTGCACGGCCGATCCTTAGCGTTGTTCGGTTGTTGCGGTGGCGGCGTCGAGCAGCTTCGCTAGCTGGTCGCCGGCGGTGCCCAACCTCTTTTGGAACATCGACACCACCCGCTCGCGCACCCGCGGCTTGTGAGACAACGGCGGCAGCAGGTCGGCGAGCAAGTTCAACCGCGCCGAGCTCAGCCAGTCCGTCAGATCGGGGTCGTTTAACCAGCGCTGAAAGTTGCCTAGATCGGAGTGCATCAGACGCATCCAGTCCAGATCGCAGTCCGGGTGTGGAATCGGGGTACAGAGTTCGTTTTTCACCGCGTCGTCCTCGTAGGCGAATTCGACGTGCGCGATAAACGCGGCGCTGAACACCTGTTGGCATCCGCGCACGGCTTGCAGGGTTAGGTGGTCCGCGTCGAAAACCGGCTTGGCTGGACGTTGTGGTGCTCCATCGGCGGTGCAGTCAATATAGAGGGCCGTGGGTGTGGCGGGAACCGATCCGCCGTCGAGCACTATCGTGGCGGGCTCGATGCGTTGGACGTGGCCCATCCTGACGATGTCGCGGATACGGCGCAGCTGCTCGAGTTCGAGGTGCGACACAGTGGCGCAGCGATACATGCTCGGACGCACCGAGGGGTCGATGCGCAGCAGGGTTCCGGCGGTCTCTAGTCGGTCGAACAGATCGTCGGTCGAGGTCGCGGCCCCGATGGCCTGCAGAGTCGCACCGTAGCTTTCCCTGAACTGCCTGACGAATGTGGGCCCGGGCTGCAGCGTCGCTCGGTCGATCAGCCAGGAATCACGCGGCATGATCCAGGTCAGCTTGTCAGGGCAGACGTCGTTTCGGAGCAACCATAGGCAGACGTCCATGCCGGTCTTGCCGGCACCGACGACCACGTAGCGATCCCGGGTGCCGAGTTTGGGCAGTTCGTTTGGAGCGACGCAGTCGACGCCGGGTGCAACCGAGTACGGCGCCGGCCGCATCGATGGTACGACGGCACGCAGGTAGGTGGCATCGACGATGCGCCGATTGACGGTGACGACGTATTCGGTGCCTGCCAGTGTCCGGAACCGGCCGTTGCCCAGGTATTCGCTCATCGGGAAGTAGTCAACCCGCCCGGTGGGGAGCAGTTGCTGCTGCAATACAGCATCGAAGTAGGCGCATATCTCGCCGACTGGTGCCAGTTCGTTCAGTCCCTGGTTCCAACCGACGAGGTCAATGGTGTTGTTGCCCAGTGCCCTTGAGTTGACGCCGTAATAGGCCGATGGCTGGTGTAGCCGCACGAACGGGTAGGCGGTGGTCCAATGTCCACCAGGTTGACACGCGCGGTCGATCATGACGACGCGCGCATCGGACTCGGTGATGAGGGTATCCGTGAATGCCATTCCCATCGCTCCGGCACCTATCACCAGGTAGTCGGTTTCGATGGTTTTCGCCGGCCCTTGCGTTGGCCTGGGCCACGGGTCGTTCATGGGCCCTCCTGTGCGGATTGGAATTTGTGACAACGAAATCGGGCGATCGGCGAGCAATCGTCGCCGATGCAAGACACGGTTTCGCTGCCGCGGCGTCAGGTGGAGTTTAGGCCAGCGAACAACGTAGACCGGCCACTGACCAAACCCCAAACCCACAAACCCTGGACGCATGCGGGTCTCGGGCGTCAAATTCCGGGTAGATATCGTATACCGATATCGGATGCCGTAGCCTTATCGAGGCATGAGACGCCCGCTAGACCCACGCGATATTCCAGATGAGCTGCGGCGACGGCTGGGGCTCTTGGATGCGGTGGTGATCGGGCTTGGGTCCATGATCGGTGCCGGAATCTTTGCCGCCCTGGCCCCGGCCGCGTACGCGGCCGGTTCTGGGTTGTTGCTCGGGTTGGCGGTGGCCGCGGTGGTGGCCTACTGTAATGCGATCTCGTCGGCGCGGCTGGCCGCGCGCTACCCGGCCTCGGGGGGCACCTATGTGTATGGCCGGATGCGGCTGGGCGACTTCTGGGGATACCTGGCGGGCTGGGGCTTTGTGGTCGGCAAGACGGCATCGTGTGCGGCGATGGCGTTGACGGTCGGCTTCTATGTGTGGCCCGCGCAAGCGCACGCGGTGGCCGTCGCCGCGGTGGTGGCACTGACCGCGGTGAACTACGCCGGGATACAGAAGTCGGCCTGGCTCACCCGGTCGATCGTCGCCGTGGTGTTGGTGGTCTTGACCGCAGTCGTGGTCGCCGCCTATGGCTCCGGCGCTGCGGACCCGGCGCGACTCGATATCGGTGTAGATGCACACGTCTGGGGGATGCTGCAGGCGGCCGGCCTGCTGTTTTTCGCGTTCGCCGGCTATGCCCGCATCGCCACGCTGGGGGAGGAGGTCCGCGACCCGGCCCGCACGATCCCGCGCGCCATCCCGCTGGCGCTGGGCATCACCCTGGCGGTGTATGCCCTGGTCGCCGTGGCCGTGATCGCTGTGTTGGGTCCGCAGCGGCTCGCGCGGGCCGCCGCCCCGTTGTCGGAGGCCATGCGGGTCGCGGGGGTGAACTGGCTGATTCCCGCCGTGCAGATAGGGGCCGCGGTGGCCGCATTGGGCTCGCTACTGGCCTTGATTCTCGGGGTCTCCCGCACCACCTTGGCGATGGCACGCGACCGGCACCTACCGCGCTGGCTGGCCGCCGTGCACCCTAGGTTCAAGGTGCCCTTTCGTGCCGAACTGGTGGTTGGTGCGGTGGTGGCGGCGCTGGCGGCGACAGCGGATATCCGTGGTGCGATCGGCTTTTCGTCCTTCGGTGTGCTGGTCTACTACGCGATCGCCAACGCCTCCGCCTTGACTCTGGGGCTCGACGAGGGCCGGCCCCGCCGCCTGATTCCGCTGGTGGGACTGATCGGCTGCGTAGTCCTGGCGTTCGCGCTGCCACTCTCCTCGGTGGCCGCCGGGGCCGCGGTGATCGGTGTCGGTGTCGCGGCATACGGTGTGCGCCGCATCATCACTCGTCGAGCACGACAGACTGATTCCGGTGATACCCAACGAAGTGGTCATCCGTCGGCAACCTAGTTGAATCGGCCAGCGGCGACGGGTCTCACCGACTGACCCTGCTGACGCGGGTCACACATACAATCAGGCCCATCCGCCAGCCGGGAGGTAGGGAATGAGTTTCCACGATCTTCATCACCAAGGTGTTCCGTTCGTGTTGCCCAACGCCTGGGATGTGCCGTCGGCCCTGGCCTACCTCGCGGAGGGCTTCACGGCTATCGGCACAACCAGTTTCGGGGTCTCGTCCAGCGGGGGGCACCCGGACGGGCACCGCGCCACTCGCGGCGCCAACATCGCACTGGCGGCCGCCCTGGCACCGCTGCAGTGCTACGTCAGCGTCGACATCGAAGACGGATACAGCGACGAACCCGACGCCGTTGCTGAGTACGTCGCACAACTGTCGACCGCCGGAATCAATATCGAGGACAGTAGCGCCGAAAAGCTCATCGACCCCGCCCTGGCAGCCGCTAAAATCGTTGCGATCAAACAACGTAACCCCGAGGTATTCGTCAACGCCCGCGTCGACACCTACTGGTTGCGCCAGGACGCCGATACCGCCAGCACGATCCAGCGCGCACTGCGCTACGTCGATGCCGGCGCCGACGGCGTCTTTGTCCCACTGGCCAACGATCCCGACGAACTGGCTGAGCTCACTCGCAACATTCCGCGCCCGGTTAACACGTTGCCCGTGCCCGGCTTGACGATCGCTGACCTTGGTGAGCTCGGGGTGGCCCGGGTGTCAACCGGTTCAGTGCCCTACAGCGCGGGGTTGTATGCCGCGGCTCAGGCGGCTCGGGCCGTGCGCGACGGAGAGCCGCTGCCACGGTCGGTACCGTACGCCGAACTGCAGGCACGCTTGGTTGACTACGAGAACCGCACGAGTACAACGTAACTGGCTAGTTCCGACCTGGTAGCTCTGGTCGGATCGACCGCACGCACCCCGTACTCACGGACGGGGCATCAAGGCGGTTGCGCCCGTATTCTCGGCAGCAGCTTGTCGGTGGCCACCACAATCGTGATTGCGGTCGCGACAGCGAATATGCGCACCCACACCTCGATATCGATTGGCGCGGTGTCGAACACCATATTCATCGCGGGTAGATACGTGATCGCGAATTGCGCGATGGCCTGCGCGGTGACACCGAGGATGATCCAGCGGTTGGCGAACATGCCGAGCCGCCAGGCCGATCGGGTCAGCGACCGGCAGCTGAACAGATAGAACGCCTCGACGACGACGAACAGGTTCAGCGCCGCCGTGCGCGCCTCATGCAGGCCCGCGCCATTGTCGAGCTCCCAGGCAAACAGCCACCACGCGCTGGCGACGAGCAAGGTGGAAACCAGAAGAGTCCGCCTGACAAGCCAGCCGGTCAGCAGCGGTTGGTCGGGGTCGCGCGGTGGCCGGGTCATGATTCCGGCCTCCTTGGGCTCGAACGCGAGCATGAGGCCGAGCGCGAGCGCCGTGGTCATGTTGATCCACAGAATCTGGGTGGGCAGAATCGGCAAGGCAACGCCAACAGCGATGGCGGCCAAGATCACTAGCCCCTCACCGAGGTTGGTGGGCAGCGTCCAGGTGATGAACTTGGTCAGGTTGTCGAATACGCCGCGGCCTTCCTCGACCGCGGCTTCGATGGTGGCGAAGTCGTCGTCGGTCAACACCATGTCGGCGGCATCCTTGGCGACCTCGGTGCCACCGCGGCCCATCGCGACGCCAATGTTGGCCTGACGCAAGGCCGGGGCGTCGTTGACGCCGTCGCCGGTCATCGCGACGACGTGCCCCCTGGCCTGCAATGCTTGCACCAACCGCAGCTTCTGCTCGGGAGAGACCCTGGCAAACACGCTGGCTGTATCCACGGCCTCCGGGTACTGGTCTGCGCTCAGCGCGGCCAGCTCGGCACCCGTCAGGACCGAGCCTGCCGCCGGTTCAGTGTTGTCGAGCAACCCCACCTCGGTTGCGATCGCCGTGGCGGTGCCCGCGTGGTCACCGGTGATCATCTTTACCGCAATGCCGGCACTGTGGCAGGCCGCCACCGCCGATGCCGCGGCCGCTCGTGGTGGATCGCTCATCGCTTGCAGGCCGGTCAGCGCCAGCGAACCCGGTAGCACATTTTCGTCGAAGTCGTCGGGAGTGCCGGCGCCGGCACCCATCCCGGTTGCCAGCACCCGCAACCCCCGGGAAGTCAACATCTCGGCGGCACGCAACACGGTGGCGCGGTCCAGCGGCCGCAATGCGCCGTCGGCGCCCATCTCGGTGCCGCACAGGTCGAGCATGCGCTCCACAGCACCCTTGGCCAGCACGACATGATCCGTCCCGTCGCGATGCAGGGTGGCCATGTATTGGCGCTCCGAACTGAACGGTATGGCCGCCACTCGCGGCAGAGTTGTCGCCAGCCGCTCCGGGTTGAAGCCGGCCTTGGCGGCCACGACGAGCATCGCGCCCTCGGTGGGATCGCCGACGATCTGCCAGCGTGTGCCGTCGCGACCCAGTGCGGCGTCGTTGCTGCAGGCACCGGCCAGCAGCGACCAGCGAAGGGCCGCATTGGCATTCACCGGAACCGGCGCGTCGTCGGTGTCGCACAGGAGGCCGTCGGGTGCATAGCCCGTTCCGGTCGCCCGGATCTCACCGTGGGGTGTCCAGATCGACTGGACCGTCATCTGATTCTCGGTCAGCGTTCCGGTCTTGTCGGCGCAGATGACCGTGGTGCTGCCCAGCGTTTCCACCGCGGGTAGACGTCGAATGACCGCGCGGCGCTTGGCCATTCGGGCCATACCGATGGCCAAGGTGATGGTCACGGCGGCGGGCAGACCTTCGGGAATTGCCCCGACCGCCAGCGCGATCGCAGCGGTGAACGTTTCGACGGCATCTTGCCGGCGCAGCAAACCCACGCCGAACGTGAGCGCTGCCAGACCCAGGATGGCGATGGTCAGAAACTTGCTGAACCAGGCCAGCTTCGCGGTCAGCGGTGTGGCGACAACCTCGGCGGCCCCAACGAGCCGATGAATCTCACCGAGTTCGGTTTCGGCGCCGGTCGCGACGACGATCCCGGCGCCATGGCCCGCGGTTACCAATGTGCCGGAATACGCGATATTGCGACGATCAGCGACCGGTGTGCCCTCCGGCAACGCCACCTCGTCCTTGTGAACCGGCGTCGACTCGCCGGTAAGTGCTGACTCGTTCACGCTCAATCCGGTCTGTCGCACCAGCCGCAAATCGGCGGGAACCTTGTCACCGGCCGCTAACAGCACAAGGTCACCGGGAACCAGCTCTTCGGATGGCATTGTGTGCTCGTGACCCTCGCGCACCACCCTGGCGTGGGTGTGCACCATGGAGCGCAGGCCCTGCAGTGCGGCCTCTGCCTTGGATTCTTGAATGAAACCCACGATCGCATTGATCACCACCACACCGAAGATCACTGCGGCGTCAACGAATTCCTTAAGACCGGCGGTGATCGTCCCGGCAACGAGCAGAACATAGATCAGCGGGTGATGAAACTGCCGCAGGATGCGGGCCAGCAAGCTAGCGCGCGTTACCACCGCCAAAGTGTTGGGCCCGAAGCGTTCTAGTCGTTGGGCGGCCTCGCCGTCGGACAGCCCGTGATATGGATCGCTCTCCAGCAGCAGCACCACTTCATGTGCTGGCAAGCCATGATGAGCCGTCGTGGCAGACACTGACGCCGACAATCACCTCACCTCGCAGCCAGACGCTCAACCGACGGTTGGCTCAACCCTGCCTAACGGTCGCCGGTGCGGATCAGGGCCGTAAGTCATCCACTGCAGGGACCTACGGTCCAGCGCTGCTGGCCCGGCCCGACGTTGCCCGATCACGGTTCGGACGGAGCTTTCCGCGCGGGTGGGCACCACCCGAGCAGATCGCAGGCCCTCAGGCCGGCACCGCCGGATCTTGGGGGATTCGGGCGACGATAACCGGAGCCTGACCGGAATTGACCACCGCTCTGCTGACTGAGCCGAGATGCATGCCGGGGAACCCCCCGCGGCCGTGGCTGCCAACCACCACAAGCTGAGCGGTTTGTGCCAATTCGAGCAGGCGGGGTGCCGGTCGATCGCACACCACGACTTTGTGCACGACGACATCGGGATACCGGTCTTGCCATCCGCTCAGACGCCGGGCGAGCATTTTCTCCTGCTCGTCTTCGAGGTTTCTCCATTCGATCGGCGCCCAATTGAGCCTAGGAAAGTCGAGGGGGCCCATGTCGCTCCACGCGTGCAGCGCCACCAAGTCCACGCCGCGGCGCGATGCCTCGTCGAAGGCGATCTCGGCCGCCAATCCCGAGGTGGGCGAGCCGTCGATGCCCACCACAACCGGCGCGTGCGGCGGGCGCGCCGGTCGCGGCTCCTCGGGTATTACGGCGACAGGGCCATGAGCGTGGCGAACCAGGCTTGAGCTGACCGATCCCAGCAAGGCGCCGGCTACGGCGCCCTGACCTCGGTAGCCCAGCACGACCATCGCGACCTGCCTGGAGATGTTGGCCAGCGTGGGCACTATCTGGCCGTGCAGCACTTCGCCGGTGATTTGCGCGGCGCGACCTGAGGAGGATGCCTCGAGGGCGACCTTGTGGGCCTGTTCGACGATTTGGTGCGCTTGGGTGACCAGGTACGAGTGTTCGACGATTTCGCGCTTTTGGGCTTCTTGAAACCGCGAATACTCAAATGCCCACCCTTCCGGGGCGGTTATTACCGGGGGCACGACCTGCACCACGCGGAGCGCAACGTTGCGCATCTGCGCATCGCGCGCGGCCCATTCGACTGCCGTATGCGAGCAGGGTGAACCATCCACACCGACCACGATTCCGAGGTTCGTTTGTTGGGCTGACATTGGCGTCCCCTCTGCATGGGTGTACTACCGACGTTAGCCAGCTGTCGCGATCGCGTCAGGAGGCGATGGTCCCTAACCCAAGGGCATTAGTGTCTTTAGCTGGGGGTGAACTGGCTCAGGTCGTAGATGCCAAGGCTTTTTTCGATATCGGCGACCTTGTCGACCACCGATTGAAAACCGGCCTCGCCAAAGCGCCGGTGCTCCTCGTCTTCAAAGGTCTCGGCCATGTCGCGAAACTCGACAGCGGACATCACGTCGCGCAACGCCGGGAAAACGACCGTGTCCTCGCGCGCCTCATGCGGCTCAAACATTCGGATGTACGCTGCCATGTCTTGGGCCAGGGTGTCTCGCGCAGGCTGATCGAATGCAGCCGCTGCAGTGGTGGCGGCGAGTACCCGGTCCGTGAGCACCCGGCCGCGCTGATGCTGGGTGCGCAAGACCGAGGTGATGTCCGTGAGCTTGCCGGCTTGTTCCAGCTTGGGGAAGACGTATTGCTCTTCCAGCTGTCCGTGGTAGTCCTCGATGAAGCGTCGAATGATCTGCGCGCTTTCGTTCAGTGCTGGAGCGGGACTCTGATCATCGGCTTGGAGGCGGCGGATCCCCTCGCGATAGATCAGCAGGATGCGTTTGAGCACTCCGTGTTCGCGCATCAAGTCCTCGGGCGCGGTGACCGGGACTTCCTGTTCCGGGGTTGTGTCGGGCCGGCCTTTGCCGGGCTCGGGCGGCGACCCACTACACGCCGAAAGCGCGATCACACCGGCTGCGGATGCTGAGATCTCGAGCAGGTGACGACGGCCGACGGCCGCCGGTGGTGTCTGTTTCATTACGGTCACACCTTTCGTCGCAGCGCCGCTGGCCACCACCCGAGCCCGCCAGCTATCGGCTCGGGATATCGGTTAACGATATCGTGAGTTGGCAGCTCTGCGGCCGGAAGCTTGTGACGCGCGCCGATCATATCTGCTATGGATGTACAATTCAGCTCTTGCTGTTATAACAGTACATGATGTACTATTTGATCTATGCTGACGTGTGAGATGCGGGAATCGGCGCTGGCTCGACTCGGCCGGGCTCTGGCTGATCCGACGCGGTGCCGGATTCTGGTGGCGTTGCTGGATGGCGTTTGCTATCCCGGCCAGCTAGCTGCGCACCTCGGGTTGACGCGATCGAATGTGTCCAACCATCTGTCGTGTTTGCGCGGCTGCGGGCTGGTGGTCGCAACCTATGAGGGCCGGCAGGTTCGGTATGCGCTGGCCGACAGTCACCTGGCGCGAGCCTTGGGCGAGTTGGTCCAGGTCGTTCTCGCGGTGGATACCGACCAACCCTGTGTCGCCGAGCGCGCCGCGTCCGGGGAGGCGGTCGAGATGACAGGTAGCTGAGCAGCAGACGACACGACTTGTGGTTACAGGACAAAGCAAAGGAGAACTGACTGTGGTTACGCATGAGCTATTGGTTAAGGCGGCCGGGGCGGTGCTCACCGGACTGGTCGGGGTGAGCGCCTACGAAACGCTGCGCAAAGCGCTGGGTACGGCGCCCATTCGCCGGGCGTCGGTGACCGTGATGGAGTGGGGCCTGCGCGGAACCCGGCGCGCAGAGGTGGCGGCCGAGTCGGCCCGGCTGACAGTCGCCGACGTCGTTGCCGAGGCTCGCGGGCGCATCGGTGAGGAGGCGCCCCTGCCCGCTGGCACCAGGGTCGACGAGTGACGACTGTAGTTGACGCCGAGGTCCAGCTGACCGTTGTATCCGATGCAGCCGGGCGGATGCGTGTGCAGGCCACCGGGTTTCAGTTCGACGCGGGACGGGCCGTTGCGATCGAGGACACCGTCGGCAAGGTGGCCGGTGTGCAGGCCGTGCATGCCTATCCGCGGACGGCATCCATTGTGATCTGGTATTCACGCGCAATCTGCGACACCGCTGCCATCCTGTCGGCGATCATCGATGCCGAGACCGTCCCTGCGGCGGCGGTGCCCGCGTATGCTTCGCGCTCGGCCAGTAACCGCAAGGCCGGGGTAGTGCAGAAAATCATCGACTGGAGCACGCGAACACTATCAGGAGTTCGGCGTGACGTGGCCGCGCAGCCATCGGGGGAGACGAGCGATGCCTGCTGCGACGGCGAGGACAACGAGGACCGCGAGCCGGAGCAGCTCTGGCAAGTCGCCAAACTGCGGCGAGCCGCATTCTCCGGAGTGTTGCTGACCGCGTCGCTAGTTGCCGCATGGGCTTATCCGCTGTGGCCGGTCGTACTGGGACTGAAGGCCCTTGCGCTGGCGGTTGGGGCCTCGACATTCGTGCCCTCCAGCCTCAAACGACTGGCCGAAGGCCGCGTCGGCGTAGGCACCCTGATGACCATCGCCGCGCTGGGCGCTGTCGCACTTGGCGAGCTGGGTGAGGCCGCTACGCTGGCGTTTCTGTTCTCGATCAGCGAAGGCTTGGAGGAATACGCGACGGCGCGCACTCGCCGTGGCCTGCGCGCCCTGCTGTCGCTGGTGCCGGATCAGGCCACAGTTCTGCGGGAGGGCACCGAAACCATCGTGGCCTCAACCGAATTGCACGTCGGTGACCAGATGATCGTTAAACCGGGTGAACGCCTGGCCACCGACGGCATCATTCGTGCCGGGCGCACCGCCCTGGATGTCTCCGCGATCACCGGCGAATCGGTGCCGGTCGAGGTTGGACCCGGTGACGAAGTGTTCGCCGGGTCGATCAACGGCTTGGGCGTGCTGCAGGTGGGGGTCACCGCTACCGCGGCCAACAACTCGCTGGCGCGCATCGTGCACATCGTGGAGGCCGAACAGGTCCGAAAAGGTGCTAGTCAGCGGCTAGCCGACCGTATCGCGCGACCGTTGGTGCCCAGCATCATGATCGCCGCGGCGCTGATCGCCGGGACCGGCAGCGTCTTGGGTAATCCGCTGGTCTGGATCGAACGCGCGCTCGTGGTATTAGTCGCCGCCGCCCCGTGCGCGCTGGCCATCGCCGTTCCGGTCACCGTGGTCGCGTCCATCGGCGCCGCCTCCAGACTCGGCGTGCTCATCAAGGGCGGCGCCGCGCTGGAAACCCTGGGCACCATCCGCGCAGTAGCCCTGGACAAAACCGGTACGTTAACCGCCAACCGGCCCGTCGTCATCGACGTCGCCACCACAAACGGCGCTACCCGCGAGGAAGTGTTGGCGGTGGCAGCCGCCCTGGAAGCCCGCAGCGAACATCCCCTGGCTGTGGCCGTGCTTGCCGCGACCCAAGCGACGACCGCCGCCAGCGACGTGCAAGCCGTCCCGGGCGCCGGGCTGATAGGCCGCCTCGACGGGCGGGTGGTGCGACTGGGGCGACCCGGCTGGCTCGATGCCGCCGAGCTCGCAGATCATGTGGCGTGCATGCAACAAGCCGGCGCCACAGCGGTTCTCGTCGAACGCGACCAGCATCTGCTTGGTGCCATCGCCGTGCGCGACGAACTACGCCCGGAAGCCGCCGAGGTGGTGGCCGGGCTGCGCACCGGCGGCTACCAGGTGACGATGCTCACCGGCGACAACCATGCCACCGCTGCCGCCCTGGCAGCCCAAGCTGGCATCGAGCAGGTACATGCCGAATTGCGGCCCGAGGACAAGGCTCATCTGGTCGCACAACTGCGGGCTCGGCAACCCACCGCGATGGTCGGCGACGGAGTCAACGACGCTCCGGCCCTGGCCGCCGCCGACCTGGGAATCGCGATGGGCGCCATGGGAACCGATGTCGCCATCGAAACGGCCGACGTCGCCCTGATGGGCCAAGACCTGCGGCATCTGCCGCAAGTCCTAGACCATGCCCGGCGCTCGCGGCAGATCATGGTGCAAAATGTCGGATTGTCCCTAAGCATCATCACCGTGCTGATGCCGCTGGCGTTGTTCGGGATCCTCGGCCTGGCCGCGGTCGTGCTTGTGCACGAGTTCACCGAGGTCATCGTCATCGCCAACGGCGTGCGGGCCGGACGCATCAAACCACTTGCCGGGCCACCCAAGACACCTGATCGGACTATCCCGGGGTAGCGACGCGCGGAATCGTGGAGTGTGTTTGGACCAGCAATAGCGTCACTGTGACGAAACAGCCGCCGTCTTCTGGAAGTTATACCCGGTTATACTATCTGTATGAAGACAGCTATTTCTCTGCCGGATGAGACGTTCGATCGGGTATCGCGGCGTGCGAGTGAGCTCGGCATGAGTCGGTCCGAGTTCTTCACGAAGGCTGCGCAGCGCTACCTGCACGAGCTGGACGCCCAATTGCTCACGGGCCAGATCGACAGGGCTCTAGAGAGCATCCATGGCACCGACGAAGCGGAGGCCCTCGCCGTGGCCAACGCATACCGCGTGCTAGAAACCATGGACGATGAGTGGTGATTAGTCGTGCCGAGATCTACTGGGCTGACCTCGGGCCGCCATCAGGCAGTCAGCCGGCGAAGCGCCGCCCGGTGCTCGTAATCCAGTCAGATCCGTACAACGCAAGTCGCCTTGCCACTGTGATCGCAGCGGTGATCACGTCCAATACGGCGCTGGCGGCAATGCCCGGCAACGTGTTCTTGCCCGCGACCACAACGCGACTGCCACGTGACTCGGTCGTCAACGTCACGGCGATTGTCACGCTCAACAAGACTGACCTCACCGACCGAGTTGGGGAGGTGCCAGCGAGCTTGATGCACGAGGTTGACCGAGGACTTCGTCGCGTACTGGACCTTTGACACTGCGCCACGCGACAATTCGTCACGGTGACGTTCCTGCTTGGTGTAGCCCAACCCGTCGAGGCCTGATGTCGAGTGCGATCGAGCGCTTGGGATTGACCTACGAGGAAGTCGGCGACATGGAGCGCAAGCCTGCCGACCTCGTGCGAGACGGCGAGTACCAACGCGTGTTGGCGCTCATCGACGCGATGGCGGAGGGCGTGTTCGTGTGAGCGATGCCCTCGATGAAGGGCTCGTCCAGCGTATCGACGCACGCGGAACAATTGAGTGGTCGGTGCAACTCGCATCACTTATAAGCCGATAAGCGACATTATGTCAAGTGAAGCTGGTCGTATTGCGTTAGCTGCGCCGTTTGTGCTAGCGGGCACGCTCCTTGTGCGTGCTGCGGCAGCGAGCGTGTCGTCAAAGGTTGCGAGGCTTGCCTGGTGATGAATTGCCACATCCGGCACGCAGCAATCAGGTAGTTTTAGCCCGCTGCTAGCGCGTAGTTCGGCGAGACGCAGCAGCTCGCCATCGTCGTACGGCGCAACGACGCTACCCGCGGAACGCGGATCGTCGAGCATCGATGATCAGGCGCCGCAATAATTTGGAACGGGGCTCGCCAGGCCATCGCTGGGCGGCCCGGTCCAATGCCTGAGCTACCTCCGGGGTTTCGGTTATTTGGTAGCGCGGACGAGTGGTCGACATAGAACGAAGTGTGCCACTTCTAGCAAAGGTGGTACACCGACTGGCGGCCGCGGGTTTACCGCCCCTGCCAGTCACCGCACTTCCGGCGGCGGACGACGAGCACCGCGGAATCCACATGCGGCGGTGGCAGGAACGCGCGCCGTGGCAGCATGAGGCCGACGGTCAGGGTGAACCTTCGCGCGTTGCGAGAAGCGAATTTACATACGAGGGCTCGCTGCAGCACGAGATCGGCCGCGACAAGCCCGCTGTTGGGTGCCAGCAGCGTCCGCAGCAGGCGGGACGAAATCCCGTACGGCGGGTTCGCCACAACCCGGAACGGCCGGCCGGGCAACCGGATCGAGGCGGCGTCCGCGTGCACCACGGTAATGCCAGGGAATCGCTCGCGGAGGACACCGACTCGTCGCGGGTGCAACTCCACGGCGACCACCCGCGCCCCCGCTCGCACTAGATGCGCCGTCAGTGCCCCTTCGCCGGCGCCGATGTCAAACACGAGTTCACCGGGCCGCACTGCGGCCGCGCTGACTACCCGCGCTGCCCATTCGTCATGGAGCCGGTGCCAGCCCCATGCCCGTCGCGACCGTCCGAGGGCGGACACGACGTACCGTCACTGCGTAGATGCCCACGCGCCCGACCGTAGCCCGCCACCGGCACTGCGATCAATCCAATTTCTCGGTTCAGGCAACCTTCTGGTCATCACCAGCCCCAGGGCTCTGGCGCCGTCCGCATCAACTCCGAGATGACGTTGGCCGTGACGACCCACTAGACCCACCTGGCAGTAGCCGCATTGTCGCAGTCGGCGAGCCTCAGTGCGCAGTCGCGTCTAGGTGCAAGGATATTGCCCGTTGAGCAGACAATTCGACGGCGGCGAGTAAGAACCGGTCAGCACGCCTCTTAGGCCGCCCGTGGCTGAACCACCGGGGGCAATGATGCGATTCCAATTCGCTGGGCTGAGAACGTAGTGCGTGCCAGATCGTGCAACGGTGCTATTCCATGTGTGCAAGACGGATTCTCCTGCCGGCAAGTCGAATTCAAGCTTCCAATCGGTTAGCGGCGCCGTGCTCGAGTTTGTGATGGTGAAGCGGGCGATGAAACCGGTCTGCCACGTCGATGTCACCGACAACGTCGCCCTGGCCGTCGCCGCACTAGCGACCGGGGTGATGGCGAGTCCGAGGATGGCAACTATCAATGCCGACACGGTTGCGTGAAGCGCTGTCCGCCAGCGCCTCACGTAAATGTTCAGTCCGGCCATGACAGCCAACACTAATGCCAATGAGGCGATATCGGCCGTCTCCTCGCGAGCAAGCTACAGCAACTTTGCTCAACCGCAACCGTGATGAAATTTGGCCTCGACCCACCCTGAACCAGATATCGGCCCGGCCGAACGCGAACTTGCGGACGGGGAAGGCCAGACAGCCTCGACCCCACTCCCCCGATTAGCGCCGTTCACCGTTCGCGACCGGTATCAACGGGCTACAGCTCCAACACGATCCGTAGGGCCGCGTCACGCCGAATGTGCACTGGTGGCGCCGACACGCCCGGGCGAGGCCGCCGTTGGCGTGTCAGCTGGTGACTGAGTTGTGCAGACTGACCGCGCGCCCTCCTGCCGAACGGTATGTGACCATCGACGATCACGTGGTCCAACCCGCGTGTGCACACGTGCTGTACTAGGTCACGGTCAGCGAGATTCCCAGCGCAACCATCATGACCGCGATCAGGCCGTCGAGGATTCTCCACGAGCCGGGGTTGGTGAACAGCCCGCGCAACCGGCCGGCTCCGAACCCGAGGGTGGCGAACCATACCGCACTGGCTGTGACCGCGCCGAGGCCGAACAGCCAGCGCTGGTCGCTGTGCTCGTTGGCCAGCGCGCCTAGCAACACGACGGTGTCGAGGTAGACGTGTGGGTTAAGGAACGTGAATGCCGCACAGGTCACCAGGACCTCGGCTAAGCGAACCGGCGTGGCGCCAGATGGGATCAGCGCAACAGGTCGCCACGCCCGCCGGGCCGCAAGTAGCCCGTAGCCGATTAGGAAGGCGGCGCCGCCAAACTTGACGACATTGAGCGCACGCGGATGTGCGCCGATCAATGCGCCGAACCCCGCGATACCGGCGGCGATCAGCACGATGTCGGACACCGTGCACAGCGCCACCACCGGCAGCACGTGCTCACGCTGGATTCCCTGCCGCAGCACGAATGCGTTCTGCGCGCCAATCGCGGCGATCAGCGTGAAGCAGGCCAGGAAGCCCACGACCAGTGGTGAGTTCACGCAATCGACACTAGGCAGTTTGTATGGGTCAGTATAGCTAATAATTCTTCATTTACATTAGCATTATTAATGTGCAGTGCGACGCTCCGCAGATGGTCTACACCTGAGATGGTGGATCCGCAGCTTGACGGTCCACAGCTGGCCGCATTGGCTGCCGTGGTCGAACTGGGCAGCTTCGATGCGGCCGCGGAGCGCCTACATGTCACCCCCTCGGCTGTCAGTCAGCGCATCAAGTCGTTGGAGCAGCAGGTCGGCCAGGTGCTGGTGGTCAGGGAAAAGCCATGTCGGGCGACGACCGCAGGTATCCCGCTGTTGCGGTTGGCCGCGCAAACAGCGTTGCTCGAGTCCGAGGCGCTCGCTGAAATGGGTGGCAACGCGTCGCTGAAACGCACGCGGATCACCATTGCGGTAAACGCCGATTCCATGGCGACATGGTTTTCGGCCGTGTTCGACGGTCTCGGCGACGTCCTGCTCGACGTTCGGATCGAGGACCAGGACCATTCCGCGCGGCTGCTACGGGAGGGTGTGGCGATGGGCGCGGTGACCACCGAGCGGAACCCGGTGCCGGGCTGCCGGGTGCACCCGCTGGGTGAAATGCGCTACCTACCAGTGGCCAGCAGGCCATTCGTCCAGCGCCATCTATCCGACGGGTTCACTGCCGCCGCGGCGGCTAAAGCTCCGTCACTGGCGTGGAATCGTGACGATGGGCTGCAGGACATGTTGGTGCGTAAGGCCTTTCGTCGCGCCATCACCAGACCGACGCACTTTGTCCCGACCACAGAGGGCTTCACCGCCGCAGCGCGCGCCGGGCTGGGATGGGGCATGTTCCCCGAGAAGCTGGCAGCATCTCCGCTTGCCGATGGATCGTTCGTACGGGTCTGCGACATACACCTCGACGTCCCTCTCTATTGGCAATGCTGGAAACTGGACAGTCCGATCATCGCGCGAATTACCGACACGGTGAGGGCGGCGGCAAGCGGTCTGTACCGGGGCCAGCAACGCCGCCGCCGACCGGGTTGACCGACGCCAGCATGTTGTTGTGTCAGCGCGGCTTGGTCTCGATGTCCCGGCCTTGCTGGACCCGCTTCCTCAAACAGGTTGAACTTAACGACTCAGACGGAAACGCTTGAACCGCGACGTCGCTCCGGACACCAATTTGACTCGGCTCTTTGGCAATTGAAGGTGAGCTGCGAGCAGCCGGGTGACCGCATCGTTGGCCTTGCCATCAATCGCCGGCTCGCGGACGTAGATAATCAGCTCACCGTTGGGACCGACCTCGACCAGGGGTCCTTTGTGACTGCCGGGCTTGACGCGGACGACCACAGAGTCGGTCATCGCCTAAGGCTACCGTTCTGACCTGGGGCTGCGTGGGCGCCGACGACGTGAGGCACGTCATGTCTCAGCGGCCCACCGCCACCTCGGTCGCCGGCAGTATGTCAGCATGTGCAGATGACTCCACGCAGCCTTGTTCGCATCGTTGGTGTCGTGGTTGCGACGACCTTGGCGCTGGTGAGCGCACCCGCCGGCGGTCGTGCCGCGCATGCGGATCCGTGTTCGGACATCGCGGTCGTTTTCGCTCGCGGCACGCATCAGGCTTCTGGTCTTGGCGACGTCGGTGAGGCGTTCGTCGACTCGCTTACCTCGCAAGTTGGCGGGCGGTCGATTGGGGTCTACGCGGTGAACTACCCAGCAAGCGACGACTACCGCGCGAGCGCGTCAAACGGTTCCGATGATGCGAGCGCCCACATCCAGCGCACCGTCGCCAGCTGCCCGAACACCAGGATTGTGCTTGGTGGCTATTCGCAGGGTGCGACGGTCATCGATTTGTCCACCTCGGCGATGCCGCCCGCGGTGGCAGATCATGTCGCCGCTGTCGCCCTTTTCGGCGAGCCATCCAGTGGTTTCTCCAGCATGTTGTGGGGCGGCGGGTCGTTGCCGACAATCGGTCCGCTGTATAGCTCTAAGACCATAAACTTGTGTGCTCCCGACGATCCAATATGCACCGGAGGCGGCAATATTATGGCGCATGTTTCGTATGTTCAGTCGGGGATGACAAGCCAGGCGGCGACATTCGCGGCGAACAGGCTCGATCACGCCGGATGATCAAAGACTGTTGTCCCTATACCGCTGGGGCTGTAGTCGATGTACACCGGCTGGAATGCGAAGGGCAAGAACCCGGTATTCATCAGGCCGGATGAAATGACGGTCGGGCGGTAATCGTTTGTGTTGAACGCGTAGAGCCGATCACCGCCGGGGCTGGTGTAGACCTCAATGTTTGTGTTCGCCGGCAGGGTTCCGGATCCGATGACATATGACGGGATGGTTCCCGTTACCCCACCGGAATCGATGATCGAGGGGACGGGTATGGGAGTCCCACCATCGATCGATACGTACAGGGTGGTGATCGGCGATCCGACGACCTCGACGTTGGGCGCAGGTAGCGGGTTGGGACCGAACACGAGCTCACCTGCGGGTGCGTCGATGAGCACTCCCTGGTTGAGGTCACCCGGTAACGCCATCGTCGGAATGCTGGGGCCTGGTCCCACCGCATTGGGCCCAACTCCCAGAACGCCGTCCACGCCGACGGCACCGAAATAGGCTTCGAACGGAGTTGTTGTCGGATCGGCCAGCAAGGCGCTGAAGTAGGTCGAAATGGCGAAGGGGGACGTTGGGATGGACAAGAGGACGACATTAACGGCGGTCGGCGCGGTGACGATGCCATTCCCGAAGTCCACCGTCGTGGTATACGTGGCGAAGATGTAGTACAGCCCCCCGCTGTAACCGCTGATGCTCAATCCGGTTGGGAGGCCCATGTGAAGCACTCCCAGGATTCCCCCGACATCCTCAGGCGAGACAACAAGACCAGCGGATCCGGTGTCGACCAGAATGGTTGACGTCGGTCCGCCGTTGACGTTGGCATGTACCGTCGGCTCTGTGACATGAATTATCTCCAGCGGGACGGTTCTGCCGTCGCCGCCTGGCCCACTGACGCCGTATCCGCCATACAACAGGCCGCCGCGGCCTCCGGCGCCGCCCGTGCCACGATCGACACCGACTCCATCACCGAGGCCGCCGGCTCCGCCGTTCGCTCCCCAGCCCAAAAGTCCTGCGGCACCGCCGGTTCCGCCGGCTCCACCACTCATGCCGGGGATGCTCGACGCGCCCCCGGGCCCGCCGATCCCGCCGTTGCCGAGCAGCCAGCCACCGTTGCCGCCGGCTCCCCCGGGGGCGTTGGGTCCGCCGGCTCCCCCGGCGCCGCCATTGCCGATCAACCCCGCGGAACCGCCGGCCCCGCCGCCGACCCCCGACGCCGTCGCGGAATAACCGTTGCCGCCGTTGCCGTACAGCAGCCCACCCGCCCCGCCATTCGGACTCGTTGCCGTCCCGGGTGCTCCGTCGCCGATTAGCGGACGCCCCAACAACGTTTCGGTTGGTGCATTGACCGCGCCCAGCAGATCGTGCTGCGCGGTCTGCAACTGTGACGCGATGGTGGCCTCCGCGGCCGCATACGATCCTGACGCCGAGTTCAGCGTCTGCACGAACTGTTGATGGAAAGCGCTCGCCTGCGCGCTGACCGCTTGATATTCCTGACCGAACCTGGCAAACAGCGCTGCCACCGCCGCCGATACCTCATCAGCGCCAGCGGCCGCAAGCGCGGTGGTCGAGGCGGCAGCCGCGGCATTCGCCGCGCGCAGTGTGGAACCTATGTTCTCCACATCCGCTGCCGCGGACGTCAAGAACTCGGGAACCACGACCAGAAATGACACGCCGCCCCTCCGCCTCGATCACCATCCCTGCGCGCATACAGCGTATCCAGACGCTGCCTTTGACATCTCGGATTTTCAGTAGCTACCGCACGGCACAGCACGCGTTAGGTAGATAGTGGCTATTTGCTGGTACCATCTACCTGTGGCGCTGAATATCAAAGACCCTGAGGTAGACCGACTAGCCACCGAACTCGCTGACCGGCTGCACACCAGCAAGACTGCCGCCATCCGGCATGCCCTGTCTGCCCAGCTGGCGTTTTTGGAGTCGCGCGCCGGCGACCGTGAGGCACAACTTCTCGACATCTTGCGTACCGAAATCTGGCCCCTGCTTGCCGACCGCTCCCCCATCACCAAGCTCGAGCGCGAACAAATCCTCGGCTACGACCCCGCAACCGGAGTCTGAGCACCGCAATGATCGTGGACACAAGCGCCGTGGTGGCCCTGGTTCAAGGCGAGCGGCCGCACGCCACCCTGGTCGCGGCCGCCCTGGCCGGCGCCGATAGCCCCGTCATGTCTGCACCCACCGTCGCCGAATGCCTGATTGTCTTGACCGCCCGTCACGGCCCCGTTGCGCGCACGATCTTCGAACGACTTCGCAGCGAAATCGGCTTGAGCGTGTCATCTTTCACCGCCGAGCATGCCGCTGCCACGCAACGAGCCTTTCTGCGATACGGCAAGGGGCGCCACCGCGCGGCTCTCAACTTCGGAGACTGTATGACGTACGCGACCGCCCAGCTGGGCCACCAACCACTGCTGGCCGTCGGCAACGACTTCCCGCAAACCGACCTTGAGTTCCGCGGAGTCGTCGGCTACTGGCCAGGCGTCGCGTAACCGTATGCGCGGTGATCGCTGTTTGTAATGAGTTCAGCGACACGAAGAATAAAATATGGGTAGCCGAAATCACTAAGCTACAGTGCTGGTGCACGCCATGAAAGACCGTCAATGACAAGGAGGACGGCCGAAATGCCCAAGGACCGACTGCCGGACTTGACGCCCACAGGAGCGTACGCACCGGCCAACAGCGGCATGACCATGGCAAGGCAGGACGGCCCTCGATGACCGGCAAGCTCGTTGAGCGGGTGCACGCAATCAATTGGAACCGGTTGCTCGATGCTAAAGATTTGCAGGTCTGGGAACGTTTGACCGGTAACTTTTGGTTGCCGGAAAAGATTCCGCTCTCCAACGACCTGGCATCTTGGCAAACGTTGAGTTCCACCGAGCAGCAGACGACGATCCGGGTGTTCACCGGCTTGACCCTGCTCGACACCGCGCAGGCGACGGTGGGAGCAGTGGCCATGATCGACGACGCGGTCACCCCCCACGAAGAGGCGGTCCTGACCAACATGGCGTTCATGGAGTCAGTGCACGCCAAGAGCTACAGCTCGATCTTCTCGACCCTGTGCTCGACCAAGCAGATCGACGATGCCTTCGACTGGTCGGAACAGAACCCTTACCTGCAGCGAAAAGCGCAGATCATCGTCGACTACTACCGCGGTGACGACGCGCTCAAGCGCAAAGCATCGTCGGTAATGCTGGAGTCCTTCCTGTTCTACTCCGGCTTCTACCTGCCCATGTACTGGTCGTCGCGGGGTAAGCTCACCAACACCGCCGATCTGATCCGGCTGATCATCCGAGATGAAGCCGTCCACGGCTACTACATCGGCTACAAATGTCAACGAGGTTTGGCCGACCTGACCGACGCCGAGCGGGCCGACCACCGCGAATACACCTACGAGCTGCTGCACACGCTCTACGCGAACGAGATCGACTATGCGCACGACTTGTACGACGAGTTGGGCTGGACCGACGACGTTTTGCCCTACATGCGTTACAACGCCAACAAGGCGCTAGCCAACCTGGGATACCAGCCCGCATTCGATCGTGACACCTGCCAGGTGAACCCGGCCGTGCGCGCAGCTCTCGACCCCGGTGCAGGGGAGAACCACGACTTTTTCTCCGGCTCCGGAAGCTCATACGTAATGGGCACCCACCAACCCACCACCGACACCGACTGGGACTTCTAACCGCCCAGCGCGTCGGGGGCGTCGAGCACCACGCGACACCGGGCCCGATCGATCTGCTAGCTTGAGTCTGGTCAGGCATCGTCGTCAGCAGCGCGATGCCCTATGTTTGTCGTCGACTCAGATATCGCGGCAATCCAATCTCCCGCCTGCGGCCGGCGGTGCTGCAAACTACTCCCGGAGGAATTTCGACGTGCGCATCAAGATCTTCATGCTGGTCACGGCTGTCGTTTTGCTCTGTTGTTCGGGTGTGGCCACGGCCGCGCCCAAGACCTACTGCGAGGAGTTGAAAGGCACCGATACCGGCCAGGCGTGCCAGATTCAAACGTCCGACCCGGCCTACAACATCAACATCAGCCTGCCCAGTTACTACCCCGACCAGAAGTCGCTGGAAAATTACATCGCCCAGACGCGCGACAAGTTCCTCAGCGCGGCCACATCGTCCACTCCACGCGAAGCCCCCTACGAATTGAATATCACCTCGGCCACATACCAGTCCGCGATACCGCCGCGTGGTACGCAGGCCGTGGTGCTCAAGGTCTACCAGAACGCCGGCGGCACGCACCCAACGACCACGTACAAGGCCTTCGATTGGGACCAGGCCTATCGCAAGCCAATCACCTATGACACGCTGTGGCAGGCTGACACCGATCCGCTGCCAGTCGTCTTCCCCATTGTGCAAGGTGAACTGAGCAAGCAGACCGGACAACAGGTATCGATAGCGCCGAATGCCGGCTTGGACCCGGTGAATTATCAGAACTTCGCAGTCACGAACGACGGGGTGATTTTCTTCTTCAACCCGGGGGAGTTGCTGCCCGAAGCAGCCGGCCCAACCCAGGTATTGGTCCCACGTTCCGCGATCGACTCGATGCTGGCCTAGACTCGCGAGGACCGCGCGGTGGTCGCTGCGCGGATTTGGGGCGGCGGAAGTGAGTGTTCGGTGCGCCCACTGCGGTGACTCACCTGCAGCGCCGGCATCGACAGGCCGGGAGCTCAAGAATCGTCGCTAGAGAATCTATGGTGCGTTAGAGGATTCCCTGCTAGACAGCCTTGGTGCGGTGGTCGGCCCGCGGACGAGAGGATATGCGATCCACAAGCTGGGTTTCTGCAGCGTCGTCATGCTCGGGATCAACTCGATAATCGGCGCCGGTATCTTCCTAACTCCAGGTGAGGTGATCGGGCTCGCAGGACCCTTCGCGCCGATGGCCTATGTTTTAGCTGGCATTTTCGCGGGTGTCGTGGCGATCGTCTTCGCGACGGCGGCAAGGTACGTCAGAACAAACGGTGCCTCCTACGCCTACACAACGGCCGCATTTGGGCGCCGGATCGGCATCTATGTCGGTGTCACCCACGCCATTACCGCGTCCATCGCTTGGGGGGTGTTGGCTTCTTTTTTCGTCTCGACGCTGTTGCGAGTGGCCTTCCCCGACAAGGCCTGGGCCGACGCCGAGCAACTGTTCAGTGTGAAGACGCTGACGTTTCTCGGCTTTATCGGCGTGCTGTTGGCCATCAACCTCTTCGGCAACCGGGCGATCAAGTGGGCCAACGGAACGTCAACGGTAGGCAAGGCATTCGCGCTCTCGGCATTCATTGTCGGCGGGCTGTGGATCATCACCACCCAGCACGTGAACAACTACGCAACGGCGTGGTCGGCATACAGCGCGACCCCGTACTCGTTGCTTGGCGTCGCCGAAATTGGCAAGGGCACGTTCTCGAGTATGGCGCTGGCCACGATTGTCGCGTTGTACGCATTCACCGGTTTCGAATCGATCGCGAACGCCGCCGAAGAAATGGACGCGCCGGACCGGAACCTGCCGAGAGCTATACCGATCGCGATCTTCTCGGTTGGCGCGATCTACTTGCTCGCCCTAACGGTAGCGATGCTGCTCGGATCGAACAAGATCGCCGCGTCGGGCGACACCGTGAAACTGGCCGCGGCCATCGGAAACGCTACCTTCCGAACGATCATCGTCGTCGGAGCCCTGATATCGATGTTCGGCATCAATGTCGCGGCCTCGTTCGGTGCACCGCGGCTTTGGACCGCGTTAGCGGACAGCGGGGTTCTGCCGACACGCTTGTCACGCAAGAACCAATACGACGTGCCGATGGTCTCCTTCGCAATTACGGCGTCGTTGGCGCTCGCATTCCCGTTGGCGCTGCGGTTCGACAACCTGCACCTGACCGGCCTGGCGGTGATCGCCCGATTCGTCCAGTTCATCATCGTGCCGATCGCTCTCATCGCATTGGCGAGGTCTCAGGCAGTAGAACATGCTGCTGTGCGGCGAAATGCGTTCACCGACAAGGTGTTACCGCTTGTTGCGATCGTGGTCTCGGTTGGGCTGGCAGTGTCCTACGACTACCGCTGCATCTTTCTAGTGCGGGGTGGTCCGAACTACTTCTCGATTGCTTTGATCGTGATCACGTTCATCGTGGTACCGGCGATGGCTTATCTGCACTACTACCGAATCATTCGCCGGGTTGGCGATCGGCCGAGCACTCGCTAGATTCCGTTGGCGCTGAGCTCGAACGGGAGAACACAACGGCGAGCGATGGCGGGAATAGCCTGGTCGGTGCGGGCAAGATTTCAACCTGCATTCCCGGATCGGCGGCGCGGGCAAGCGTCTGCAACGCCGAGGGACTGTAGGCACGTAGTGCGCTGATAAAGCCGTCGTGCATGCTCGAGCGCATCGACGACCATGGCAGCAGCAGTAGGTGGAGCGGCAGTAGCAGCACCGAAGAGAGCGTGAACGACAGCGGTTTCTGCCGTTTGAGGTCGATGATCAGAAAGCGCTTCCCCACCCGGGTGGCCTCGGCGATCGCTTTGCAGGCGACCGTAGGCGGCAGGTGGTGAAATGCCAGCGCGAAGACCGCCAGGTCATAGCTGTGGTCGTGGCCGTCGATTGCGGTGGCGTCGATCACTTGGGTGCGTGCTCGCGGATGTGTTCCCAGCTCTCCCGCGGCGATGTTGGCCACCGAGGTGGGATCTAGATCGCTGATCGTCACCGTCGCTGTCGGGTGTAGCTCGAGGATTTTCGCTGAGAGCTTGCCATGGCCCGCACCAAGTTCCAGGATTCGCGGGTTGGGAATGTCAGAAACAAGTTTCAGGGCTATCCGGGCGTACTTCTCGTGCAGGTTGGTCAGGGTGCCCACCCGGTCGAGCACCCCGATGATCTTCTGTTTGACCTCATCGGGCACATCGTCGCGGTCGAGGTACTCCAGTGCGTCGGTCTGGAATCGACGATCCAGCCAAGACGCGTCGGGGCCACCCCGTGGCATCGTGGCGATCGCCTGCTCGCGGATGTTCGCCTCACCCATGGCAGCTCTTCCCCTCTCGACGTCCCGTGTTCGCAATGCTATGAGACCGCTGACCGGGCTCCCCAGCCCGCCGGTCGCGCGTGCTTAGCTACGTAGCAGAGGGGCCGTCACTTCGAGGGCTGCCGCCACTCGGTGATCTTGCGGCCCAATGAATCGGCCGCGTTCGAGGCTGCCCGTCCCACGCCCTCGACGATGCCACCGAATCCGTCGCGGATACCTTTGATCAGCGGGTCGTTGGACTGGTCGAAGCCGTCCCGGTAGTACCGGGCGGCCGCGCCAAGGTCGTCTGCAAATTTGGCGTTGCCGTCGTCGGCCCGACGCGGGTACTCGCCGGCTGTCACCTTGGCATAGCCGCCGGTGTCCACCCAGTGAGTCAAGGCGGCAGCCCGCAGCACCGAGAACGGATGGGTCTGCAGCTCCAGGTTGAGCAGCTTGAGCACCCCGTCGCGCATATCGCCGGATGTCTCGTATTCCCGGGCCTGAGCCAAGAAGGCCTCCGAGTCCAGCTTGTCCAGCCGGCAGCCGCCAGCGAGCTTCATCTCCACCCTGAGCGCGGTGTCCAAATCCTGCGCGCACAGCAACCCAGCGCGATCGCCGGACAGCTCCGATTTGCGCTGCCATTCCAGCAGCGCAGCCACGATTGCGCGCAGCGCCCAGCCGCCAACCGGCAAGACGCCGAATGACCGGGCCAACCGCAGCAGATGCATCATCATCGTGCGGTACACCGCGTGGCCGGACAGTGCGTGGCCGAGCTCGTGGCCCATCACGAACCGCATCTCGTCGTGTGTCACCAGGTCGTACAGCCCCGAGGTGATCACGGTGAATGGCTTGCCCATGCCGATGGTGAAGGCATCCGCGATTGGTGACTGCATCACGTAGAGTTCGGGTTTCGCCGACGCGTCCAGCACATCCACGCATTCGTCCAGCAGCGCGTCGAGGTCGGCGAACTGCCGCGGCCCGACCCGTGCCGCGCTGGCCAGGTACAGCAGCCGGTGCTGCCGTTCCCGCAACATCCCCGACATCAGCTTCAAGATCTGGTCGAAGCCTTTGAGCCGGCGCAGCGCGGAAAGGGCGGTCCGGTCGGCGGGGTGCTCCCACGCTCTTGAGCTGATCTCGGGAAACGTTTTGCGGGTTGTAGCGGGTGTCTGAGACATGGCTCGGTCCCCTCGTTGGTCCGGTCTTCAGAATACGGCGCGCCGACCAGCAGGTTGGTTGGCGAAACCGCAGCCCAGCACCCTGGGAGGCCACACACCAGGAGCCAGTAGGTCGAACCGCTTTTCGCGAAATACCGTCCATCTGCTCGACGAAATCCGTGACCTTTGCCGTCAGATCACTGACATTACGCTCACAACACGCAGCGTAGTTTGAAAGTGAGTTGGCGGTTAGCGAGCGCACATCTGCCCAGGCGACAACCTGGTCTGGAGGGCCGATCTGAGCACCCGATTTACCAACCTGAGATTGGCCATCGACCCCTGGGGTCAAAGATCCCGCTCAGTTTGGCGAGCAGGCGCCCATATAGGTGCTGTTATCGGCGCACTGCGTAGTTGCGGATACGTTCACGCCGGTGTGTCGGCGCCGGGGCATACCGTCAAGTCTCTGGTGCTGACGGCGACTTCGGCACTTCGTTCGGCAGCGCGTTGCCGACCCAAAAACGCAGGATGGCGGCGCATCTCTTCCTCGAGCTGATGGTCACGCTGCTGAGCTGCAATCCATGCCGGGTGTGACTGAAGAAAAATCACCGTCGCCTCTGATGCATTCGCCACGATTGGCACCGCCTTTCAGATGTACGCAACTCAACTGCACTCGCCGTGCAACACCAAATGCATGGCCGGTGTTTCCACCTTGTTGTCCAGGATTCCGGGCAAAGCTGTGACCCAACCGTGTCTTTAGATGAGAATTGCCCGTGAATTCGCTGGAAATCCGCACCGCTGCGAACACGGGCAGCGTGCGCTGCGTTAAGTGCCGTAGCCGGTATGAAAAGCGCCGACGATCGAATACGGCAGTTAACGAAAATAGTTACCAATTGCATTGATTAACCCCGGGCTTCGCCCCCGCTCCGGGGCCAGACACCGATCGATGAAAAGCATTAGCGACCTGCTCGTTTCGGCACCGAAACGGCTGCCGAGACCATAAGCGGACCAGTGCCCTGGTGCTGGCCTCAGCAAGCACGTGTTGGCGGTACGGTGCGCTCATGGCCGATCGAAACCGCCGCTTTCTCCTTCGCGAACGCCCAACCGGACGCATCGGGCCGGGCACCAGCCGGTGCGGTCGGCTCTGTTGCCGGCCAGCTGGCCAAGGCCGACGGCGCACGCGTCGTAGGGATCGCCGGCGGCCCCGAGAAGTGCGCGCTTCTCACCGACTAGCGGGGCTTTGACGCGGCGGTGGACCACCGCGCCGCCGACTGGGCGGCTCAGCTGGTCGGGCGAGTAGCGTTCCGCGCATGTTTCGCATGACGGTCCAAGACGTGTTCTTCATTCGCAATCGTGGGCTTGTGGCTACCGGCCGCGTCGAGCATGGGGAGCTGAGGGTCGGCGACGAGGTCCGGATCAACGAGGGTTCAGCTGTGCGGGTCGACGCTATCGAGGCCTTTCGCAAAAAGCGGGACACGGCAAAGGCCGGCGATAACGTCGGCCTGCTGTTCCACAGGCTCGACAAGAGCGAGCTAGCGCCCGGAGATGTGATCACTTCCGCGGGTGTATTTCTGGCATAAAGCCGGACCGGTTGCGGCGATCCGACATCGGAACGGTCCCGTTTGGCGCCAGTCAGCGCTCGACGATTCGCTGCAGGGTGATGTCGAACAGGGCATCGAGAGCCTGTTGGTGACCGCTGCCGGCCGAACCAGTCAGGATCAACCCTGATGTGCGCCCGTAGGAGTAGTAATCAGTGCGCGTCTCGTCGGCAGGCTCTGCACTGATCGTCGTCGTGAGTGAGTACCGGAAGCGCTGCGGACCGGCGGTCGGCCGAGAATCCTCGAGGATGCGCACCGTGTAAGAACCGGCGACAGCACTACCAAATCGCAAACATCGGGATACCAAGCCGACGAACGCATCGAACCCGCTTCGGTCGAACTCACGGCCAACCGTCAAGAGGATGTCCTTGCCGTCGGCGACCGCGACCTGCGTGGCGGGGTCGTGCCCGAACACTTGGGCCGCGTCGAACGCGCCGGTCGAGGCCACCCCCACCACCCCGAAGCACTCGATGGGATCAAAACCCAGACCTTCATCGAACACGTGATATTTGAAGTATCCGAACGTGTCCGAGAGCTCCGTGGTCTCGTCGACGGTCCACGAGGCCGGGAATTCGCTCTGCTTGGGCAGCAACTGCGCTAGTTCCTGGTCGCTGAGGGCAGCCAGCCTCGGGGCGAGCGGCTGGCGGCCCGACGCGCCGGAGCGTAAGGCGCTGTGCACCGCGGGGGCGGTGATCAGTACGGCGGCGGTCGCGAGCACGCACAGCGCGGCAGCTATCAGCCCTGACCTCGGTGAATCGCGGAGTCGCACCGAGCCGCTCATAACGCGCGCAACTTCTGCACTGTTCGGGTTGCGAGCTGCCTCACCAGATCCAGGTCGGCGCCCTGAAGATAGCTGGTGCACTCCAGCAGGACGCCCCGCACGGCGTAGTACGCGACATGGTAAGTCGACGACGGGTCACGGCCGTCGGCGGTGGTAAACGTCCTTGTGACCGCGACGGCGGCGTCGGCACCGCCGGCCGAAAGCGCTTCCACCTCGGTGGTGACGGTTCGTTCGTTCTTGACCGTTCCGTCCAAAAAGTGGTTGGTGACCTGGTAAGAACCGCACCGGTTTAGCCAGTCCAGGTAGTTGGCGATCCGCGCCGGGCCGTCGGCAACGGCCCAGAGTGCGAAGCGGGCGTTGGGTCCGCGCTCATCGCTTTCCCCGGTCGCGGCAGCATCCAGGGGCGCATCTTGCCCGAACACCTGCACGTCGCGGTCTATCTGGACATAGGCGGCCAAGTCGGCGCTGGAGTGGTCCAGGATTTTCGGAATGTTTCCGCATCCAGCCGGCGAATAGACGGCTGCTCGGCTCGTGTTAGGCAGCGCGGCCGGCGGCACGGTGCTTGGCGAGACCGCTCGTCGCAACCGCCCGGTCAACGAGTAGCCCCAATCGGCCGGGACGTCCTGACTGGCGGGCAACGCAGTGGCGAGCACCCAGTTCGATCGTGACAGCAGGCTCGCCGCGGCTCGGGCCTGGTTGGCCGGCGGCGCGGTCAGCACCAAGGCCGCACCGCAGGCGCCCAGCACGGCAAGGGAAATAGCACCTATCGCTCTCGGTGACGGTGTACTAGCTGGCCAACGCATCACCGATCGAAAAGGTGACCACGAAGCCGCTCGAGGTTATCCATCAGCACGGCCGAGCTGTGGACGGGCTGAACCGATCGAACCGCAATTCGTGCTCCTCCCCGCGGGCCGGTCTGCGCGGCGTCCGCATCGCCACCGGGGTGTCGCCGTACACATTAGCGTTCAGCGCGGCATTGCGGCCGAAGACACAACGGCGGCTTCCCCGCCCGCGATGGCAGGTGTGACACAGTCGGCCGAGCCCCGGCATGGAATTTGCGTACGCCTTAGCTTTTGTTTGACGCCCAACTTTCACTACGCATGTGAAAGTGTTGCAAATAGCTATTTATTCCGGCAGATCGCATGATTGTTTCGGTGTTTGCCAGACCGAACTCAGGGGTGCGACTGACCGTTTCGTTCGTTGTGTTCGGTCCCACGGGCAGGCAGACCGCGTGCCGCAGTGTGATTTGCGCAATAGGTCGACACTTGCGGCTGGGTGCATCACCTTCGAGCAACGCTGGTTCCGACCTTCGCACAGGGCGATCCGGCGCAAGGTCAGGTGGCTGCAAACGTATTTCTGCGGCTTCGCGGGTCTGCTAACCCGCAGCGGGTCTAGAATTGTCTTATTGTCCGGCGCAGCCGGACCGGGCTTTGCGGCGGTAGTCGCGCCGGCTTTCCGCGGGGATTGCTACGGGGGCGTCACAAGCGTTCGAGTCCGCGCACAAACACACAGGAGCAATAACCAGATGGATTCCTTGTCACACGATCCGGCCGCTGGCGACATCGGATCGCAACTGGTCGAGATCGGTAGCCGTGGCCTGGCGGCCGGCAACGCGGCGACGATGCCGACCATGACCGGGCTGGTACCCGCGGGGGGCGAAGAGGTGTCCGCGCAGGCTGTGATGGCGTTCGCGACGGAGGCCGCTTCAATGATCGCTTCGAACACGGCAGCTCAAGAGGAGCTGATGCGAGCGGGGACAGCGTTGACGGACATCGCTCGGATGTATGGGGATACCGATGACAATGCGGCGGGTGCGTTGACGATCGGAGCCGGCCTGACATCGCGCCACCCGCTCGCGGGTGGGTCGGGCGCAAGCGCAGGTGCGGGACTGATGCGCGCGGGATCGCTGCCCGGCGAAGCCGGATCGGCGGCGCGCACCCCGCTGATGGCTCAGTTGTTGGAGGGGGCATCCTCGCCGATGGCATCGACCGCCGCTAACGCCGGATCGTCGGCGATGAGTGGAGCTGCCCCGGTGGGCAGCGGAATGGGGGCCGGAACGCCAGCCGGCGGCAGCTCCAAAGCAGGGCTGGTCTCGGCCACCGGGCCGGCGGACGAGGATGACAAGGACCCGGAAGACCGGCGCGACCAGCCCAGTGGTGAGCGCTTGGCGTAGCCGCCCGCGACGTTCAACTCGTTACTTTTCGTTGCTTTCGCCGTCACGGCCGTAGCCCCAGACCCATCCGCAGGCCTGGGAGCGGTCTCTTACGCTTGCGCTACTACTCGTTAGCGAAGGAGAGGTGTGGTGACCGACCCCGACATCGCCACCGTCTTGCGGCAGATGAAGATCCCCGAGCGTATGACCAGCAGCCAGGCGCTCCGCGACTTCTTGCTGGCCAACACCGAGGACGGACGGAACGTGCCAACTGGTCCCGAACAAGTCCTTCAGTTGAATGGGCTGCTCCTCCTTTCGCACCTGGAGGTCATTAACGCCCTTGGGGCTTTGGAAGAGCGATTCGCGCTGGAGCATTACCAGAAGTTCCAGCAAGAGCTGAAGAAGCACCGAAAGCGCAGATGGTGGTAGTGCGGCAAACGCATAGCCGGCGTCGACACACGCGGTGAGGTGGCGCCGTCGTACCGTGAGGTATGCGGTGGATTGTCGACGGTATGAACGTGATCGGGAGTCGTCCGGATGGTTGGTGGCGCGACCGCCATCGCGCGATGGTGATGCTGGTGGAAAGGCTCGAGGGGTGGGCCATCACCAAGGCTCGGGGCGACGACGTGACGGTGGTGTTCGAGCGGCCGCCGTCGACCGCCATCCCGTCATCGGTGGTCGAAGTGGCGCATGCGCCCAAGGCGGCCGCCAACTCGGCCGACGACGAGATCGTCCGGCTGGTCCGATCCGGCGCCCAGCCACAAGAGATTCGTGTGGTGACATCGGACAAAGCGTTGACCGACCGGGTCCGAGACTTGGGTGCGGCAGTCTACCCGGCAGAACGGTTCCGTGACCTTATCGACCCGCGCGGGTCGAACGCGGCCCGCCGCACGCAGTGATTAGGGCTCCGGCGATCGAAGACGCCTCAGATTCGCTGCTGGAACTGCCGGTCTCCCACGCGGTTAATCTCCGGTGCCCGGCCCAGATCTGGCAGCCGCGGAACTCAGCGGTGCGCTAGCGACCGCCTACTGCGGCGGCATTGCGGGCGGCGGGTACACGCCGCGCAGGATCCATGGCAGCCAGTTGATGCCGTATTCGATCTCGTCGCTGGCGTCGTAGTCGGGGCTGGGGTCGATAGGAACGTTCTCTTGCGCGGCCACCGGGGACGGCGGTCCGG
Source organism: Mycobacterium canetti CIPT 140010059 (assembly GCF_000253375.1). Lineage (NCBI taxonomy): Bacteria > Bacillati > Actinomycetota > Actinomycetes > Mycobacteriales > Mycobacteriaceae > Mycobacterium > Mycobacterium canetti. The sequence goes on along the minus strand of NC_015848.1, from coordinate 2,262,572 downwards.
TTACCGCTCCCCTGGGCGGCATCGCGGAAGGTCGATCGGGCTGTCCGTAAACGGCCACCACGACGGTGCGATCCGGGCTGTTTTCTGACCACACCCCGATCTGGGTGTTGGCGCAGTCGGACATGATCGCGAAAAACGCGGGGTTGTAGTACCACTGGTTTATCAACTCGATGCCGCTGATCGCTACGGCGGGATTGATCGCCACGGTTTCAGCGACTTTCCCGCGGAAGCCGGCGGCATGCGCGCGGTCTTGCGGTGTGGATCCGTCAGAACCGGTGTCGTCGTTGAGGTGTCGGTTGTTCAGCAGATCGAGGGTGTGCCATTGGGCGGCCAATTGTAGTTGCGGGTTGATCGTGACGTCGTTGGTGCAGCCGGCCTGACGTTGAACGGTGTAGACGTTGGCGACCACGCCGTCGTTGAGCCGCTTGTCGTCGGCCCGTGCGGCGGGAGCAGCCATTATGGCGACGGCGGTGGTCGCGGACAAGGCACACGTGGCCGATGCTCGACGCGACATGTCAGTCCCCTTACCTCAGCCCGAGCGCCGATTGTCGACCGCGGAGTTTCGCAACTGCCAGATCAGCGCGGGGCAGAGTTCGTTGACAGCCTGGCTGAGCAGATACGAGGCCTGGTATTGGTCGCGGGTGTCGAAATCGGCCTTGACGTCGGCGATGATCTGTGCGTAAGGGCGGCCCCGAGACACCTTCTCGCAGAGGCCATGTCCGTAACTCAATGCGGCGTCGGCGTTGGCGAAGTTGTAGCCCGGGCGTACCGTCACGTTGACCAGATAGGCGACCACGTCGGCGCGTGCGTGTGGTGGCACCGCCGCCGTCACGACACCGCATAGCAGCGCACCCACGAAAACGCCGGCGGCAAGGGTCTGCTGGGGCATCAATGATTGGCGCTGCACTGGTGCCCCCCGTCAGATCGGTTCGAATTGCGAGATCAGCCAACGCCCGTTGATGTTGTCGAGGGTCACCCGAACGCTGGAAGCGGCGGTGGTCGGCGCGTCCTTGCCGACGGTGATGGTCTGGTTTACGAACAGCAGGACGACGGCGCGGTCGGCGGAAGTCGACACCGACGCCGCGGCCGCGACGGTGGCCACGGCCGAGATCTGCTTCTGCTGTGCGCCGGGGATCACCACGTCGTGGGTCAGCTGTGTGTAGGCGTCGAGGAACGTGCCCGTGAGCCTGCTTCGCGCGCTCTCGAGGTCATGCTGCACGGTGTCGGGCCGGTAAGACAGCAGCGCGGTGGTGCCGTCGGTCGCGGCCCGCACGGATTCCGCACGGGCAACCGCGGCGTCGCGGACGGCGCCGTCCTGCCATTTCAGCAAGCCCGCGCCACACGTCAGCGCCAACGCCAGCCCGGGCAGCAGCCCGTAGGCGATCACCCGCGACCAGCTCACGGCACGAACCCGACGTCGGACACCTTGACCCGGTCGCCGACCCGCTGCACGGTGATGCGCATTCGCCACGCTCGTGGAACCGGGTCGGCTTCGCCGGCATTCGACGTTTGCACGGACACCGCCACCAGCGCCTGGGCCGTGTCGGCGGTCTGCGTCTGCAGCCCGGCCTCGGTGATCGTGCCGACCGTGCTGGCCTTTGCGTGCCTCAGTACTTCGACGAAGGGCTGGGACCGCTGGGCGAAGTCGTTGTAAAACTCGCCTGTGGCGCCGTCCAGAATGCGGCGCACATCCGCCTCGGCGTTGCGCCAGTCGATGGTCGTTAGGTTCAGCGCGCACTGCCGGGCCGCTTGCAGGAAGTGACCACGCTGGTCCTGCGCATGGCGTGCCCGCTGGACGCGAAATCCCCAGCAACACAACAGCACCGCCAAAGCGACGACGACGACCAGGCCGAACAGCAGCATGCGCCGCGGCGCCGACATGGATGGTTTGGCTGGGGCCGGCGACACGCCGGCTGCCTCAGCGATCTCCGATACGGCGTCATCCTCGGCGTCGGAATCCACTGCTACCGACATCGTGTCCTCCCTCCATCACCGTCAGCTGCCCGGCGGCAGCAGCATCGTTTGCCATGTCTGCGGGATGTCCTGGCCGGACCCCAAACCCGGCACCGTGGCGTTGGGGTCGCCCTTCCAGTTGTAGCCGTCGTTCAGCGGCAGGTATGGCTCGTCGCTCTCGCATAACTTCACGGTGGGTGCGCGCTTGCCCGGCACGGTTTCACAGGGGATGTTGCGGGCGCCGCGCACGTTAAACGGCGAATCCTGGGGCACCCGGCAGTACAGATCACCGGCCGGGCGATCCGGGTAGTCCTCGAACGTGGGAATGCGCCGCTGCTGGGCCGGCAGAAAGCCGGTGGTGCACGGCGGCGGCAGGTTCAGGTTGAGGTTGAAGCTCAGATACTGGCCCCGGTAGGCCTGCTTGGTGTTGAGGTTGGCCAGGATGCCGGCCTGTTCGGCGGCGATGGCCATGGGGAACACCACCAGCAGCTGTTCGATGTCGTTGTGATAGGTGAGTGCGACCTGGCCGACGCTGACCAGGTTGGCCAGCAGGATGGGCACGGTGGGTTGTAGCCGCTCGAGCAGTTGGCGCGTCTCCCCCAACGCCGGACCGCCCCGGTCGATGAGATCGCCGACCGCCGAGTCGTGTGTCTGCAATTGGCCGGTGACTGCGGCCAGCTGTGCCGCCCAGGCCGCGATCGCATCCGAGGTGTGGGTCTGCGAATCCAGCACCGGTCCTGCCCGGTCGATCAGCGCCACCAGCGGATCGAGATTCGCGCGAGCATCGATCGCCAGTTCCGCCGAGCCCTTGATCAGCCGGGAAAGTTCGAGCCCTAACCCGGCCACCGCGGTGTACGACTCGTCGATGACGGTCTGCAGGTTCTCGTGAGGTATTGCCTCCAATGCGGTGTTGGCCGCGCTGAGCAGGTCGTTGATGTCGGGCGGCACCGAGGTGTCGGCCAGCGCAATGACATCGCCGTTCTTCAGTGGCGGCGAGGCGGCGTTGCGCGGCAACAACTCGACGTAGGTTTCGCCGATCGCGGTGTGGCTGTGCACCTCGGCCTTGAGGTCCGACGGGATATCGATGCCCGATTTCAGGGCCAGCACCGCTTGCACCCCGGTGTCGGTGAGCCGCACCGCTGCCACCCGGCCCACCTCAAAGCCGCGGTAGGTGACATTGCCGGTGCGATACAGCCCACCGGCTTCGACCAGCTCCATCGTCACCGTGTAGCGGCCGACGCCGAAAAGCATCGCCGGCAGCCTCACGAAATGCAGGAACGTGATGGCCAGCACGCCCACCGCGATCACGGTAAAGACGGCCAGCTGAACGATCACTCGGCGCGGTAGATGCAGCATCTAGGGCCCCTGATCCCAGCGGTAGGCGATCGTCAGCGGATTGCCCGGGGTACCCCGATAGCCCGCGGTACACGGGCTGGGGAACTGCCCAATGGTGCGACCCCACTGCAGCTCGAGCTGGGTCAGATGACACTCCCAGCGGGTGCCGGTCAACAGGCCCTGGTCGATGCGGCTGAGCGTGAGGTCGACGATCGCGGTCAGGTTGGCGTAGTCGCCGCGCTGGAAATTTTGGAACGTCTCGTTCGGGAACGGGAACGTGGCCAGCAGGGACAGCGATCGGGTCAGCGCCGGACCGGAATTGGCCAGCGACTCCAACACCGGTCCGAGTTGCCGCAGTTCGGTGACCAGGTTCGCGGTGGTCTTGTTGACCGAGTCGACGGTCAGGGCGCTGAACTTGCTCAGCTGCTCGGCAGCCTCGACGAGCGTGTCCCGCTCATCGGCCAGCACCGCGAGCGCGTCGGGGATGGTGGCCAGGGCCCGATCGAAGACGGGTTGCTGGTCGGCGAACTTGCCGACGAGGCGGTTGAGGCTGTCGGTGGCCGCGATGATGTCACCGGACTGGTTGTTGAGGTATGCGGTGAAGGTGTCCAGCTGCCCAATCAGCCCGCGCAGATCGTGCTCACGGCCGGCAAACGCGGTGCTCAACGCCTCGGTGATGTCTTGAACCTGGCCCAGTCCGCCGCCGTTGAGCACCAGCGACAGCGCTGCCAGCGTCTGCTCGGTGCTTGGGTAGGCGCTACCGTGTGACAGCGCAATGAGTGAACCGTCGCGCAGCTTGCCTTGCCGCGCTTCGCCTTTCGGTGGCGCCAGCTCGATGTGGTAGGAACCCAGCAGGCTGGTGGTGCCGATCTTGGCCGTTGCGTTGGCGGGCAAATCGACGTCGCCATCCAGCCGCATGGTCACCAACGCGTGCCAGCCTTGGCGCTCGATTTTCGTGACGTGGCCGACCGTCACGTCGGCAACCCGCACCCGCGAGTTCGGCTGGATGTTGTTGACATCCGGCAGCTGCGCCTGGACCGCGAAGGACCCCGGGCCGTTGCCCTGCGTGCCGGGCAGCGGCAGCGAATTCAGCCCGCGCCAGCCGCAGCTCGCTACCACGGCCGCGATCATCACCAGGGTCAGGCCGATCCTCACGAGCCACCCCCCGGCGGCATCATCATGCCGCGCAGGCCGGTCGCGGGATCGACGGTCACGGCCGCGGCCGGATCTGGCGGCGTGTCCGCAACTGGTGCAACGTAATCGGGCCGCAGCCAGTCCTCGCTGTAGGTGACCTCGTTAGGCCTGGCCTGCGCCCCGACGAACAGGTTCGCCCCCAGCGGCGGGTAGTTGTACTGGCGGTTCTTCACGATCGGCGCCAGGTATTGCACGCACAATTTGGCCGCTTGCTCGCCGCCCAGCCGGGAGGCAGCCTGGATCGCGCCGCACAGGAAGGCGATTGGGTTGGCCATGTTGTTGCCCGCCAGCGCGCCGGTCAGCGCGCCGTTGGCCGGTTCGAAGATGTTGTTGAAGTTCTGCAACACCGTCGGGCTGATATGCAGCGTCTGCTTGATGTCGTCGAGGCTGTCGACCAGCGCGGTGGTGATCGACGCGAGCTTGTCTGATGCGGTGCCGATCGCCTCGCGGTGCTCGGCGGCGAAGCTGCCGACGTCGGCTACGACCGCGTTGAGGTCCTCGGCTGCCTGACCGATCTTGTCCGGGCCATCGGCCAGCAGCGAGGTCACCGCGGCCAGGTTGTGGTTGAGCCGTTCGAGCAGGTCAGCGCTGTCATGCAGCGCCGTGACCAGCGTCGACAGGTTCGTCACGGTGGAGAAGATGTCTTTGCTGTGGTCACCGAGAGCCGAAATCGCTTGTGACAGTTTGATGATGGTGTCGCGGATGGTGGCGCCTTGCCCGCGCAGGTTGTCGGCGGCAGTATTGATGAGCGCACCCAGCGTGCTGACGGCGCCCGGCCGGGTGGGCTGCAGCAATGCGGTCAGCCGCTGAAGTTGCGCCCGCAAGTCGTCCCACTCCACCGGCACCACGGTGCGCTCTTGCGGGATTACTGTGCCGTCGGCCATGGTCGGCCCGCCGGCATACGGCGGTGTCAGCTGGATGGCCCGGCCGGTCACCAGTTGCGGCGACAGGATCGCCGCGGCGGCATCGGCGGGGACTCGGTATTTGCGGTCGAACCAGAACGAAATCTTGGCGCGCAGCGGTTGCGGTTCGATCTTGACGATCTTGCCCACCGGCACGCCCCGAATGAGCACGTCGTCACCGGCGAACACACCGTTGCTGTTGTCGAAGTAGGCGACCACGGTCGTGCGGGCGGCGGCGTCGGCGGTGCGCATGGCCAGGATCACGCCCGCGACCAGCACCAGGGCGGTCGCCAACACCGAGCGGGCACGTCTGAGTTTCGTTGTCACGGTTGGTCTCGCGGCTGCTGCGCGGGCGGGCCGGGCGGCGGCCCGCCGGGCGGCGGCCCGGGCGGCTCCGGCCGGTACGGATAGCGCGGATCGCCGGGATTGCCGGTGATCGCGTCGGGCAGCGTCAGCCGCGGCTCACCGCCCTGGCCCGTGCGCGGGTAGGGCATCGGCAACGGCGGGGTTCCGGGTTGACCGGTCGGTGGGTCGGTCAGCTGCGACGGCAGCAACGTGGCCGGGTCGAGCCCCAGGTCGGAGAACGCGGCGCTGATGAACGGTTGCACGAACTGACCCGGCAGCAGGTTCACCACGTATGCCTTGAAGAACGGGCCCGACGACAGCGACTCACCCAGCGACATGACATAGGTGTTGATCAGCGGGATGGCCTGCCGCACACGCTCTTTGCGGTTTTCGACGATAGCCAGCACCCCGTTGAGCTTGTCCAGCGCCGGGCGCAGCTGCTGGCGGTTCTCAGCGATGAAGCCCCGCAGTTGTTCGGCCACCGCCGAGATGTTCGCCCAGATCCGGTCCAGGGCGGCGCTTTGGGTGCGCAGCTGCGCCAAGACCACATTCGTGTCGCGCACCAGGCCGACGATCTGGTCGGTGCGGTTGGCCAGCACCCCGGTGGCTTTGGCCGCGTTGGCCAGCAGGCTGCGCAGTTGGTTGTCGCGCTCATCGAGGGTTTGGGCGAGCCGGGCCACCCCGTGTATGGCGTTGCGGAAGTGCGCCGGCGTATCGGCAAAGGTCTGCGCCAGGGTGGCCAGCGATTCGGACAGCCGCTCGGTGTGCAACCCGCTGATCGTGGCGGCCAAATCGCCAAGGGCGTCGGGCAGTTGGTAGGGCGACGTGGTCCGCTCGATCGGGATCGGAGAATCGAGTCGGCCGTCCCCGCGGGGGGTGACGTCGAGGAACTTGCTGCCCAACAAGCCCTTGGTTTTGATTGCCACTTCGGTGCGGTTTCCGAGTCGGACGTCGGTGTCGACCTTGAACTCCACCAGCACGCCCGGTCCGTCGAGCGAGATGCTGGACACCTTTCCCACCGGATAGCCGGAGACCTCGACGGTGTTGCCGGTGCGCAGCCCGCCGGCGTCGGCGAAATAGGCGGAGACCCTGGTGCCCTGGTTGAAAAACGGCAGCCGCTGGTATTGCAGCGCGGCCAGCGCAACGGCGGCGACGACGACGATGCCGACTGTGCCGATGGCCAGACGGTTGCGTTCGGCGAAGGATTTCATTTCGGCGCGCACCGCCCGCTGTCCTGACCGGCCAGCTTGATGTACACCGGCTGGCCGCCCTTGCCGTTGACCTTGAGCACGACGTCGCACAGGTAGAAGGCGAAGAAGTCGCCGTACATACCCTGGCGGACCAGCGCCTGGTATTTGTCCGGCAGCGTGTTGAGCAGATTGTCGAGGTAGTCGTGGTCGGCGGCCGCGATGCCGGCCACCCGATCGGTCTCGCGAACCACCTTCGCCAACGGCGCGCGAGCCTGCGACAGCAGATCGGCGACCGAGCCGGCGGCGGCGTTGGTGTAGGCCACGGCGTTGGAGATGTCGGTCTTGCGTTGTGCGAGCCGGTGAATCAACGCCGATAGCGACGTCACCGCCTGGTCCAACCGATCGGTGTGAGCGCCCAGCGAGCCCAGCACCACGTTGAGGTTGGTGATCACCTGCCCGATCAGCCGATCACGGTCGGCCAGGGTGTTGGTCACGGCCGCGGACTGGGCCAGCAATGACTCGATCGTGGGCCCCTGTCCGGCAAACGCGTGCAGCAACTGTTCGCTCAGCGCGTTGACCTGCTCGGGGTTCAGCGCACGAAACAGCGGCTTGAATCCACCGATCAGGGCATCCAGATCCAACGCCGGTTGGGTGCGCGCCAACGGAATCGTGTGACCGGGACGAAGAACGGCGAGTCCGCCGGCCCCTTCCTCCAGCGCCAAATAGCGGTCACCGAACAGGTTGTCGTAGCGGATCACCGCCCGGGTGCCCCGCGTGAGGGTGACCGAGTTGTCGGCGGTGAACTGCACCCGCACCGTCGCGTCGGGGTTGATGGAGATCCTGGTGACCTTGCCGACCTCGACGCCGGCGATGCGCACCAGCTTGCCCGTTCGCAGATTGGACACGTTGGCGAACTCGGCGTAGTAGGTCTTGCCGTCGCCGAAGCGCACCTCCCCGAAGACGGCAATCAGCAGGAACGCCGTCAGCAGGCATACCGCCAGGAAGACGCCGAGGCGCACCACGACGCCCCCCAGGTTCTCCCTCATGGCTGCTCCCCCGCCGCGGGGTTGGGCCCGATCGCCGGCCCGGGGATGCACTGACGGATCGACGGCGGCTCGGGCACCGCGCGGGTCACCGGGAAGTAGTTGGCCCAGCAGGGATGCCCGATGCCGGGGTTGGGCCGGATGTCCAGCCCGGTTCCCCATCCGGTGTTGGTGACCAGCTGGCGCACCGGGAAGTTGTGGGTGGCATCCGGCAATGGCCCGCATCCCGGCCTTCCGCCGGGACCCCCCTTGGCCGCGACAACCGGCAGGTTGTCCGGATAGACATAGGGGTCGTTGCCGAACAGTAGCGCCACATCGAGTTGTAGCGTGCGCCCGTCGGCCCCGCCCCAGGCCGCATAGCCGCCGTTGTCGAGATACCACTTGGCGCCCTGCAAGAAGCAGGTGTATTCGGGGTTGTACTTGAACAGCAGGCTCGTGGTCGGCGCCAGGATGTCGGCCGCGCCGACGAGATTGTCTCGGCTGCTGCCAAGCAGGTTGGTGCCAGCGTTGGATAGTCCGATGGCGTTGAGTAGCAAGGCATCCAGCTGCGTCGAATGATTCACGACGGTCGCACTGGTGGTGCTGGCGGCGTTCAGGATCGTCAGGATGTCTTGGGCGGCCGCGTCATAGGTGTCGGTGAAGTTCTTGAGCGATCGCCAGTTGCCGCCGATGGTGTCGCCGCGTGCGTTGAGTGCCTCCAGCACCTCGTTGAGGTCGGTGGTGGCCTGGCCTATCCGTTCACCTTGCCCGCGAACGGCGTCGGCGACCGCGGTCAGCACGGCGTTCAGTTTCAGCGGGTCGATCATGTTGAGCAGGTCGACGACGTTTTCGAAGACGGTGTTGATTTCCGTGCTGACGTTCTTCGAATGCAGTACCGCCCCAGCGGACAGCCGTGCACGACTTGGGTTTTGCGGCATCACCAGGTCGACGAACTTGGCACCGAATGCGGTGGTGGCGCTGATCTGTGCCTCGACATTGGCCGGGATGTACCGGATCTGGTCGGGGTCGATCTCCAGTCTGAGGCTCGCCCCGTTCTGGGCCCGCTCGATCCGACCGATCTGGGCGACCCGGCCGACCTGCACACCGCGCATCATGACCTTGGCGCCGGAGTCCATCACCAGCCCGGAGCGGTCGGCCGTCAGCGTCACCGGCACAGTCGACCGCAAGCTGCCCGTGAAGGACACCGCCGTCACCAGGACAGCCACCCCGATCACCGCGAACAGGATCAGCGTCCACCACGCGTCGTGCAAACGGTGTCGACCCGGCCCGCGTCTCATGTCACTAGGTCGCCAGGTGAAAGTTGGGCGACTGGCCGTAGATGGCCAGCGTCATGACAAGGATTGCGATCGACGCGACGACCATCGAGGCACGCACGGCCCGGCCGACCGCCTCGCCAACCCCGGCCGGCCCGCCATGTGCGGCGTAGCCGTAATAGGTGCACACCAGCATGATCATCAGAGCGACCACGACGACTTCAACCGACGACCAGAGCACGTCGGTCGGGCGCAGGAACGTGTTGAAGTAGTGGTCGTACACGCCCGACCCCTGGCCATAGATGGCGGTGGTGCCGACGCGCGCGGCCAGGTAGGCCGTCATCAGTCCCACACAGAACAGAGGGACGGCCACGACCACTCCGGCCAGCACCCGGGTGCTCGCCAGGTAGCTGATGCTGCGGATGCCGATCACCTCGAGCGCGTCGATCTCCTCGTTTATCCGCATCGCCCCCAGCGCAGCGGTGGTACCGGCACCGACGGTGGCCGCTAGCGCGACCATCACGGTTCCGGGCTGAATCTCGCGGGTGTTGAAGAAGGCCGACGCGAAGCCGGTCAGCGCCTCCACACCCACCGAAGCGAACTGGTTGTAGCCCTGCACGGCCACGATCGCGCCGGTGGTCATCGCCAAGAACCCGACGATCGCGACCGTTCCACCGATCACCGCAAGAACCCCGGTCCCCAACCCCATTTGCGCGATCACCCGCAGCAGCTCGCCGCGGTAGTGCATGAGGGCGTCGGGAATCCCGGCCAGCGTGCCGACGAAGAACCGCATCTGCGATCCCATCCGATTCCATTCGCTTACAAGGGCTTTCGCTGCCGTCATGGGTTCACCTCAGGACACCATGAATGGGATGCCGACCGCGGTGACGACGATGTTGATCACGAACAAGACGATGAAGGCAAACACCACGGTTTCGTTCACCGCCCGGCCGACTCCGGCCGGGCCGCCACCGACCGACATGCCCTTATAGCAGGCGATCAGTCCGGCCATCAGCCCGAACAACGTCGCCTTGATCATCGAAATGACGACGTCCACGGTGTGGGTCAGCGTGGTAAGCCCGGTCACCCATGCCCCCGCCGAGACGTGCATGAGAAACACCGAGCAAAAGAACGCGCCGATCAGCCCCGTCGCGGTCACCACCGAATTCAGCGCCAACGACACCGTGGTGGCCGCCAGCACGCGCGGAGCCGCTAGCGCTTGGATCGGGTTGATGCCCATCACCCGCAGTGCGTCGAGTTCCTCACGGATGGTGCGCGCACCCAGATCGGCGCACATGGCGGTGGCGCCCGCGCCCGCGACCACCAAGACCGTGACGATCGGGGCGCTTTGGTTCACGGTGAAGATCGCACAGCCGGTGCCGGAAAAGTCCGCGGCACCGATGTCGGTCAGCAAGACGTTGAAGAGAAACCCCGAGATCACCGCCCATGGGATCGTCATCAACACCCCAGGCAGCGTCGACACCCGCGCCACGAACCAGCACTGAAGTAGGTATTCACGCCACGCGAAAGGCGGCTTGAACATGCACACGGACGTGTCGAGCGTCATCGCGAAGAAATCGCCCAGCGCGCCCACCGGCCGCAAGACCGGATCAGCGACCCGACCGGCCGCCTTGTCGGCCGCGATTACCATGGCGCGGCGCACCAGCTGGATTCGATGCTGGGCCGTTGGGTGAGGTGGCGCACGCTGGCCCCCCGGACAGGTCGACGATCGGTGACATTGGTGAGCGTACGCGGCAGAGACCGCTGATGTCCATAGCCAATACGCGATTGCTTGGACAACTGATCGGTAAATAGCAATGCAAACTGGCATATATTGGCTATGATGTATCTTGCTAGTATCCTATAGCGCGGGGCGATGTGCTCTGCTGCCTTGGCGGCTGACAGGCGCATCACCGGTCAAGCCGTTGCTCGAGTCACGCTGGCGAGGCACCACGATCAGGCATCAACAGCGCGCCCGACGGGCGGTGATCGGATGCCGCATCCTGACCGCCTCGATTCGGGCCCGCCGACCAGAGCCTTCGCGACCGGCGAGGTTGCCACCATGGTCGTCGAAGCAACTTGCTGCTAACGAGCCTGTAGTTTTGCCAGCCCCCACTCGCGCTTTGTCTGCAGGTTTTCAGGCTCAGCGACGGCTCATGTCGTTGCGCACGGCGAATTCGTCGACCGCCTCCTGGGGCGCGAGGAGCGCGATATGTCTATTACTGATATGCACTCTAAGAAGGGTGATAAGGATAAATTGCAATGTAATCGCGTATACAGGCGCGATGATGTATTTTGTTAGTCCGATATTGAGGATCGAGCAGGGGTGATAGGGATGCCCGATACCACGGAGGCTAGCGAGTCTCTCGTCCGAGACTTCCTGGGGTCTTGGCAGCAGCACAGCCTCGAAACGTCACCATGAACGACGGCCGGTAAGTGTCGCACCCGGTGACCGGCGCATTCGAGGTGAAGAATGAGCGGGGTGAAGCTGAGGCGATGCTGCTAGCAGGATTTGTGATTCCGGTGCGCAAGAAGGGGGTTCGAGCCGATGGCATCCGTCGCCCAACCCGTTAGGCGCCGCCCAAAGGACCGGAAGAAGCAGATTTTGGATCAGGCCGTTGGACTGTTCATCGAACGTGGCTTCCATTCGGTCAAATTGGAGGACATTGCCGAGGCGGCCGGGGTGACCGCGCGCGCGTTGTATCGCCACTACGACAACAAGCAGGCGTTGCTCGCCGAAGCGATCCGAACCGGCCAGGATCAGTACCAGAGCGCGCGTCGTCTCACCGAGGGCGAGACGGAGCCGACGCCGCGGCCGTTGAACGCCGATCTGGAAGACCTGATCGCCGCGGCGGTCGCCTCTCGGGCGTTGACGGTGCTGTGGCAGCGCGAGGCCCGCTACCTCAACGAGGACGACCGCACGGCGGTCCGGCGCCGCATCAACGCGATCGTCGCCGGCATGCGTGACAGCGTGCTGCTGGAGGTGCCCGATCTGAGTCCACAGCATTCGGAGTTGCGGGCGTGGGCGGTGTCCAGCACTTTGACCAGCCTGGGCCGGCACAGCCTAAGCCTGCCGGGCGAGGAACTGAAAAAGCTTCTCTACCAGGCGTGTATGGCCGCGGCAAGGACGCCTCCCGTCTGCGAATTGCCGCCACTGCCGGCCGGTGATGCCGCGCGCGACGAGGCCGACGTGCTGTTCTCCCGCTACGAGACCCTGCTGGCCGCAGGCGCGCGGCTGTTCCGTGCGCAGGGCTATCCGGCCGTCAACACCAGCGAAATCGGCAAGGGAGCCGGCATCGCGGGCCCGGGGCTGTACCGTTCGTTTTCTTCCAAACAGGCCATCCTGGACGCGCTCATCCGCCGCCTCGACGAGTGGCGCTGCCTGGAGTGCATCCGAGCGCTACGAGCGAATCAGCAAGCGACACAACGGTTGCGCGGCCTGGTCGAAGGGCACGTTCGGATCAGCCTGGACGCTCCGGATCTGGTGGCAGTGTCGGTCACCGAACTGTCGCACGCCTCTGTCGAAGTACGCGACGGCTACCTGCGAAATCAGGGCGACCGCGAGGCCGTGTGGATCGACCTCATCGGCAAGCTGGTACCCGCGACCAGTGTCGCCCAGGGGCGACTGCTGGTCGCGGCGGCGATTAGCTTCATCGAAGACGTCGCTCGCACCTGGCATCTCACGCGCTACGCCGGAGTCGCCGACGAGATCAGTGGCCTGGCGCTGGCGATCCTGACCAGCGGGGCAGGTAACCTCTTGCGCGCATAGCATGTAGAACAAATAGGTAGTACATTATCGGTGTGAATGAGGTGTCCATACGAACGCTCAACCAGGAGACGTCCAAGGTCCTGGCCCGCGTCAAGCGCGGTGAAGAGATCAACCTGACTGAGCGCGGCAAGGTTATCGCCCGAATAATCCCGGCTTCTGCCGGCCCTCTCGACTCACTGATCAGCACCGGCAGTGTGCAACCGGCGAGAGTGCATGGCCCGGCGCCTCGGCCCACGATTCCGATGCGCGGCGGTCTCGACTCGGGAACGCTGTTGGAGCGCATGCGCGCCGAGGAGCGGTACTAGCGCGTGATCTACCTGGAAACCTCGGCGCTGGTCAAGCTAATTCGGATCGAGGTCGAATCTGACGCTTTAGCTGATTGGCTCGATGACCGCACCGAACTACGGTGGATCACATCGGCTTTGACCGAAGTTGAGCTATCCAGAGCCATCCGCGCAGTCTCCCCAGAAGGGCTACCGGCGGTGCCCTCCGTGCTAGCCAGGCTGGACCGTTTCGAAATCGACGCGGTCATACGCTCCACCGCGGCGGCCTACCCCAACCCAGCACTGCGCTCGCTCGACGCGATACACCTAGCCACTGCTCAAACCGCCGGATCCGTTGCACCATTGACCGCGCTGGTTACCTACGACAACCGCCTTAAGGAAGCCGCCGAGGCCCTGTCGTTGGCGGTCGTCGCACCCGGACAAGCGCGATGAAGCCGGGACGAGATCACTGCTATCGCGCTGGCTATCGTACGGCCGGCCTTGGTCACCTCCCGCTCTCGACGGTCTCGTAGGTTATCCATGACGCGGTGATGGTGAACGACACCAGATCGGGTGGCACCTGAAACCGTAAACCCATTGATGCCGGGATCATCAGGCCCTGCTTGGGTGCGCGGTCTTGGGCGTCGTCGTCGGTGTCGGCGTTTCGTCGGCCGCGTAGGCCGGCACGCCACCGCCCTCGGCGAGCGCCTCGGCGTTGGCACGGGCCTGGACCGCGTTGTCGTCGATGAGCGCGGCGCCGGTCAGCTTTACCGGGGCGAGGTGCCCGACCAGGTATTGCGAGCGCGGGCTGAACGGCAACACCTCCTGCGGGCCGCGGATCGGGCCGAGCAGCTCACGCGCCAGGATGTCGACCAGGTTCTCCCGGACGGTGATCGACGTGCCGTCCGGCTGATACGTCAGCCGATATGCCGCTTCGGTGGTGTCGATCATCCAGTGTCGCCTCACCCTCTGACATGTCTGGGCGCGCCGCGCCTGGTGCGGCCATGCCGATCCCCAGGAGATTCTGCCGCTGGGGCTTGGGGTGTCCCAGGGGCTAACACCTACTACCAACAATTGGTATTGTGCGTTCGTGGGTAAGAACACGTCCTTCGTCCTCGACGAGCACTACAGCGCCTTCATCGACGGCGAGATCGCCGCGGGCCGCTACCGGTCGGCCAGTGAAGTCATCCGCTCCGCGTTGCGACTGCTCGAGGACCGTGAAACCCAGCTGCGCGCGCTTCGTGAGGCTCTCGAGGCCGGCGAACGCAGCGGCAGCTCGACACCGTTCGACTTCGACGGATTCCTCGGTCGTAAGCGGGCTGACGCCTCGCGTGCCCGGTGAGTAGCCGATACCTTCTCTCGCCTGCCGCGCAGGCACATCTGGAAGAGATCTGGGACTGCACCTATGACCGTTGGGGTGTCGATCAGGCCGAGCAGTACCTGCGCGAACTTCAACACGCTATCGACCGTGCTGCGGCAAACCCGCGGATCGGACGAGCGTGCGACGAGATTCGCCCCGGCTATCGCAAGCTCTCGGCCGGGTCACACACGTTGTTCTATCGGGTGACTGGCGAAGGCACCATCGACGTCGTGCGAGTCCTGCACCAACGGATGGACGTCGACCGGAACCTCTGACTCGATCTTGAGGAAGAATGGCCGGGCCGCATTTCCCGTCAGCCGGGGGATGATCCCGACACCATCCATTGGCGCGGTGATCAACGCGAAGATCTCCCATCGCGCCTGTCGGACATTCCCGAGGCCTACCGACATACACCCCCGCCGATACCTACCTCGGAAACACGGCGGAACGAACTCCCGCCGGTTGTCAATGAACCCCGGCGGTATGCGAATCCGCTGTAGGCGTGGCGACAAGAGCCGTAAACTGCTGTCCCGCAGTCAAGTTCAACCTCTTGTCGGCCGACCCGCCAAGATTCCCTCCCCTGCGGCTAACGCTCCACCTTCCCGGGCTCGAACCGCATCACCCGTGTTCGAGAACCTTGAACTGAGAGCCGCGGCGGGCCTTGCCTTTGGATTTCGCCTTCGCCCCTTCGGTGGCACGGCGGCGGATTCTCCACCAGTAGCGGCCCAGGATCTCGACCCGTGCCGCTGGGCTGACAGTCCAGCGCTGCATCTGGCGGTAGGTGTGGAAACCATGGTCGTCGGGCAGCTTGATTCACCCTCGTTTGGTCAGGGCGTTCCTCTCGTTGCCGGCCATTGGGCGCCGGGAGAAACCGGCATCGGCCGAGACAATATCTCAAGGGTCAACGGTGGCAGTGCGAGACGGCCGGTGAGGTCGTAGACGTATTCGCGGATGTACGGATAAAGCGCGAACCGCCCGGTCGTGGCGGCGTATGCCGTAAGTTCTTCTTCGGTGGGGTCGTCTTCACCTTCTTGCAAGTGGTAGTCGAACAGTGCCGCGAACTCGAAATCAGCGGTGGCTACGTCCTGTGTCTCGTCTTTGGTATCGCCTTCCTTGACGTCGTCGTCTGCCGCCTGGTTTTGAATGCGCAGGTGGCAAGAAATCCGCACCACAAATGCTGAGATAGTGGCCGGATCGGCATCCACAGCGGGTTCGAACTCGAGGTCGTAGGTCAGGCCCTGCGCAGGCTTGGGCGCACGATGGACAGCGGCCTGAGTGCGCAGCAGCCGGATATCGCGGATCTGTGCGCGGGCTGCCAGCCGCGCGCCAACGCGTTGCAGGTCAAGGTCGTCGGCGTCGGTTCGGTCAGTCATGCCACCTCAACCTGCCGAACCGAAATGTGGCGGGCCCAGTTCGTCTGCATCAGGATTTCCTTGTCTGCACCCACCCGGACCTGGTGGTCCCGTGCGGAGCCCCGATAAGAGGAGAGCCGATGCCACGTAGGCACTTCGCGAAGCGTGGGAACTTCGAGCACCAGCCGCAGCCGGGCGTCCAATGCACGGGCATAACGTTGCAGCGTAGACAGTTTGGGGTCGCTGGGTTCCTTCTCGAAACCGCTCACGGTGGGCTGGCGCACCCCCATACGCTTAGCAACCTCAACCTGGCTCAGCTGGCAGTGCTTGCGCAGCGCAATCAGCGCATCGACCAGCCTGCGTGCCTCCTCGGCGTCTTCGAGAGTGCCTTTGAAGCTGGGATCAGCCGCAATCGCCTCGGCAATATAGCCGGCGAGGTCGTCACCCAAAGGGAAGTCAATGCTCATGGTTGTGCTCTCCTAGCCTCGTAACAGTGGTTGGGCGTTGTTCAGATCGGTGGGGTGTCGCCGAAGGCTCTTTTCCAGATTTTCTGCCGGTCCAGGGCCGTCTCGATCTTCGTCTTGGGAGTCTTCTGCTGGTTCTTGTAGAACGCTGTCAGCGCTACGGGATGCTGGCCCCAGCGGAAGAACAGTACCCGGAAGTGGTTGTTCGCCTCATGCCATCGCAACTCCAGAATGTCGCCACGAATCGGTTTGATGCTCCCTGCGGCGAGGTCGCCGACGAGATACCGCTGCATTAGCACGATCAGCGCGGCCCGGGCCTGATCAGGAAGCTTGTCGAACTCCTTCTTGAATACCGGCCGGCCATCCACAGATGCCCGGAAGAACTTCCAGGTACCTATGGCGCGTGGATCAGGGGGCGGCACAGTTGGTCTTGTCCTGCCTCGAGTGGCGTCGTTGTCCGGCTTGGACGGGGCTCCGACGGTACCGGAGGGCAGCGACAAAGCACTTATGCACTTGGGCGACCCGCCGAGACGGTGCGACACCCATCCCGACGGCACAAGCTCAGCCGCGGCCGCTCTTGTTCTTCGTCGGATCGACGTTCACCCACTTCTGACCGGGCTTGGGCGAGGGAGGCAGACGGTGTCCCTTCGGAACGGTCACCTCGTTGCCACCGCCAACCGGGCGATACTGTCCCGACGTCGGAGCCGGCTTACCCGGGGACGTAGCTTTACGAGCCATCTGATCACCTCCTGTCCCAGACTCGATGACCACCAGCACCGGCATCCCACCCGCTGTCGCGCGGAACACGCCGGGTGTACAGTCGCAACCTGCATCCCCAATGCACACGACCCTGCTCCTGGCCATCAGACCCCGAGGTGGGGTCCTTTTCGTCTAAAACCAGCTTATACCAGAATATAGGCTGTAACCTATATGCCCAGCTAGGGGCTGCATGATGAGGTTTGTGCCCCGGCGGGCGAACACGAATATGCGCAGCACCTTGTCGTCGAACCAGCGCCGTAGGTGCTCACTCTGGGTCGGGTCGGTGCGTTCCTTGGCGATCACGCCTCGCTCAATCTCGGCCAGCGTTATCGCCACAACGAACTGTTCGGCGACTTGCACCGAGTCCGCCCACGCCGCCACGGCGGGGTGGCGTCCCGGCACGCGCAAAGCGGACACCACGTTGGTGTCCAGGACGTAGGTCACAGTTGCGGGGTGCGGGCGATCAGGCCGAGACGTTCGGGCTCGAAGTCGATGTCATGGCCACTGTCGGCGGCCAGCAGTACCGGCATGGGGACTTCTTCGCCCAACAATCCCGCGGTGAGGATCGCGCGGGCTTCCGCTTCGACGGAGTGGTGATGACGTGCAGCACGGACCCGTAGTGCCGCCTTGGTCCCCTCGGGAAGGTTGCGGATCACGATCTGCTCCATCGGAGATGACGATATCGCTTAATTGATATCGGATCGAGGTTGTCGCGGCGGACGGCGGTTGCCCCGGTTGACTCCCGTGTTCGCGATCAGGCTGGCATACGCCGAGACTGCTTGAGTCAGCCAGCCTCGGTGCTGCCTCAGCACGAGCTGCGGTCACCCGGCCCGGCAGTAGTTGGCTCGACCTGCGATGAGTTGCCACCCTGTAGCTCGCTATTAAACTTTCCGAGGATGAAAGCCGGTGAGCTGCGGGTCAATATCCAACAGGTAGCGGCTACGGCCAGCCAATGGAGCGGGCGAAGCACTGAACTCAGCGTCCTTGCACCACCTCCGCTGGGGCAGCCGTTCCAACCCACCACGGCGGCTGTGGGCGGTGCCCACGCAGCGGTTGGTCTTGCCGTGGCGGCGTTTACCGCCCGGACACACGCCACGGCCAGTGCGGTCGAGGCGGCCGCGGCGGAGTATGCCAACAACGAGGCGGCCGCAGCGACCGAGATGGCGACCGTGCCGCACTTAAGGCTGGTGTAATTGCTGCCGACCCTGTCGCATATCCACGCCTGGGACACCGAACATCTCATCGAGGCGGCCTACTACTGGACGAAGGTCGCCGATCAGTGGGAGGACGTGTTCCTAGAGATGCGTAACCGATCCCACTTCATCGCGTGGGAAGGCGCAGGCGGTGATGGGCTGCGACAGCGAACCGGCGCTGACCTACAGATAGTCAGTGGCATAGCCGAGCATTTGCGCCAAGCGAGTGGGCTTGCCCGTGAAGGCGCCGGAACCATCGGCGCAGCCCAGCGCAGGGTCATCTATGCCGTTCAAGATGCCCACAACGCGGGCTTCAACGTCGAAGAGGACCTCTCGGTCACCGACACCCGAACCAGCCGCACCGCCGCCGAACAAGCAGCTCGCCAGGCCCAAGCACAAGCATTGGCCGGGGATATCCGCCAACGCGCGACACAACTCATCGGAGTCGAACACGAAGTGGCCGCCAAAATAGCCACCGCTACCGCACCCCTTAACACCGTCGGCTTCCACGAACCCCCAATCGCACCGTCGCTACCGACACCGGTGCCCCACAACGAGAAACCGCAAATCCACGCGGTCGACCGCAGCTGGAAACAAGATCCACCCTCACCGATGCCGGGCGACCCGAAAGACATGACAGCCGCACAGGCACGCGCAGCCTGGGACGCCGTCAACGCTGACATCGCTCGGTACAACGCCCGATGCGGACGCACCTTCGTTCTGCCCAACGAGCAGGCAGCCTACGACGCGTGCATCGCGGACAAGGGTTCTCTCCTTGAAAGACAAGCCGCAATCAGAGCCCGGTTAGGCGAATTGGGCGTGCCGGTCGAAGGCGAACCCCCTCCTGCTCCCGACCCCGCTGGACCACAACCGAACGAAGGCTTACCTCCGCCCGGTGTCAGCCCGCCCGCCGAGAGCAACCTAACGGTTGGACCGCCCAGTCGTCCTAGCCAACAGGCTCGCGGCGGCGAAAGCCTCTGGGACGAGAACGGCGGCGAGTGGCGATATTTTCCGGGAGACAATTACCGCTATCCGCATTGGGATTACAACCCCCACGATTCGCCGACCGCCAGGTGGCAGAATATTCCCATCGGGGACCTTCCGACTCACAAGTGATTGGACCAGAATGACCGTTTTCCGTATCAAGCCGGATAACTACTTCGGTGACGTGGTTCTGGCGGCCGCAGACCGGGATGGGCTTCGCATTTTCCAGTACGCCGTGCGATCGGCCCATGAGAGTGGTCAGGCAACTTTCGACATAGATGGTGTACAGCAACGGATAGTTCGAGAAAGCGGAACTGCGGATATGGAACTGGGATCGCAAACCGTTGTATGGCGCTTCGATGACACGAAGTTGGTAGAAATCCTCGATAAGCTATCGCCATTGATCGATGGCGAAGGACCAGGCCACCAGTATATCGATGATTTGAATAGTCCGGCGCCGACATTGATGATATCTGTTGACGAATATGCTTGATTTACGATGTTCGGCCACAGGCAGCGCCCGTTGGCGACGCGCTGTGTCTCAACAGTGCCCGTTGCTCTTGGTCATGGAAACAGTGTTCACTGCACCTCTGACAAGCTTTTACGGTGATCGCGCATCACCTGGTTCATGAACTGGAAGCAGCGCAGCGCTTCCTTTTCGGCCGCAACATGAGCCAGCCTCTCGTCGGCGGTCGGGTGCAGGTGCTCGGGCAGCTCGGCCGCGACAGCCGCCTGACCCTGAAACCAGCTTCCATATCCCGCGACGAACGACGCCAGTCCGCTACGTAACCCCTCCGCGACTGTCCATGGACAACAGCGCGTTCTCCACCGACCGGGCCCGGGTGTGGGGTGTTTCGGCGACCGGCAGCCAGGTGGTCCACACTGCCGACGGGCGCCGCGAGCCGTTCACCGACCAGGCCGCCGAGCAAGTCCGCCCGATCGCATACTCCAACCGGTTGCGGTACTGCAGGTTCAGCTGGCGCACCTCCTCGTCGCGCTCGGCGAGGTCTTGCTCCAGCACGTCGCAGACCGGCAGGAACACGTCAGCGCCGCCGGCGTTGACGTGGAGCTTGGTCTGAAACATCCACAGCCCGATCGGGATTGGCATCGGCGTGGCACGTTCGTTGCACAACCGGATCTCGATGAGCGCTCGCCCGGACGCCTGGTCGTTGTAGCGGTCCACGCGCAGGCAGCTGGAATCCCGCAGCCCGATGGTCGCGGTGCGGCCAGGGGCGAGGTCGGCCAGATGATCAGGGGTTCGGCTGTTTCCGGGTTGCTGATGCCGAGTGTCAACGGTGGTACGGCCGGCTCGGTGGCGTGTGTCCAGTGCCTTTTCCTGCCGAAAGTGGCGGTAGACCTAATCAATCTGTCCGGCATCCAATGCTTCGCCCGCATCGAGCACGTGGCGCACGCTCAGGCGCACCCATTCGTTGTGCTGGTTGGCAAACCGGCCCAGCATGGTGCGCGGATCGGTGCCGTCGCCGGAGCCATCCTGACCGGTGACGTCATCGTCAGCCACGATGGCGAACTCTACCGTGCGGTCACAGCGCTGAGACAGAATGGTCCACGTCCACATGCGAGTCGACGGCTGCACGCACCTGCTCTATGCTCAGCCCGTAGTCGGCGAGGTCATCTGCGTCCTTCATGCTGGCTACCGCCACCGAGATTCGCTGGCCGGCAATCGTTGGTTGCCCGCTGAAACGCTATGGGTGAGCACGATATTGGGATACTCGTCGTCGGCAGGCAGCTCGGCAACGTGCCTCTCTCCGCGCTCGTCTACCCCGAGCCTTGAGCGCGGCTACGGTCGCAGTACTTGGTTGCGACGTGACCGGCAATGCCACGGTCATTGGGTGTCAATGTGGTTCGTCGTCGTCGGGTTCGCACAGGATTTTCTCGGGGTGGTGGTATCGATTGATGCGTGGTTGGCCATGGTCCAAGTGGGCCGGCGGTAGCCATTCAGTGTCGCCTTTGGCGTTCTTGCGGGTTTTCCAGCCTTTTTCGACAAGGCGATTGTCGGGGCCGCAGGCCAGTGTGAGGTCGTTGATGTCGGTACGGTGGGTGGTTGTCCACGGCGTTACGTGGTGGACCTCACTGTGGTAGGCCGGGGCGTCGCAACCCGGCCTGGAGCAGCCACGATCCTTGGCGTACAACATGATTCGCTGCGCCGGGGAAGCTAACCGCTTGGTGTGATACAACGCCAACGGCTTAGCGCCGTCAAACAATGCCAGATAGTGGTGCGCGTTGCTCGCCATCCGGATAAGGTCCGACATCGGCACCCGCGAACCACCACCGGTTACCCCCTTGCCGGTGGCGGCTTCCAGCTCCTTTAGCGTGGTGCTCACCACGATCGTTACCGGCAGCCCCTTGTGTTGGCCCAGCTCACCGGAGGCCAACAGGCCCCGCAGCCCGGCCAGTAAACCGTCATGGTGTCGTTGGGCTTGGCTGCGGGTGTCGCGGCGCACCGCGTCCGCATCCGGTGTGTCATCCACCACCGGGGTCTGGTCATCGGGGTTGCACGCCCCCGGTGCGGCCAGTTTGGCCAACACCGCCTCGATGGTAGCCCGCAACTCCGGGGTCAGCAGACCGCTGATACGTGACATCCCGTCAAATTCCTGCTTACCCATCGTGATGCCGCGCTTGCGGGCACGCTCCTGGTCGGAAAAGTTGCCGTCGGGGTGCAGCCAGTCCATCAGCTGCGTGGCCAGGCCATGCAGGTGATCGGGACGCCGACTGGTGGCCAGTTCGGCCAGCTGGGCCTCGGCGGCCTCGCGGATACCCAGATCCACCGCGGCGGACAACTCCTTGAAGAAGGCCTGGATCTCCTTAATGTGTTCTCGGCCGATCTTGCCCTCACGTTGAGCGGCCGCGGTCGCGGTCAACTGCGCTGGCAGCGGTTCACCGGTCAGGGCGCGGCGCTCACCGAGGTCTTCGGCTTCGGCGATGCGGCGGCTGGCCTCACCGGGAGTGATGTGTAGCCGGTTGGCCAACGCCGTGCGCAGCGTCCCGCCGAGCTCTTCCTCGCAGGCTTGCCCAGCGAGTTGGTTGATCAAGGCGTGCTCGGCGGCGCCCTGGCGGCGCCGTTCGACCTCGAGTCGCTGCAAACAGGCCAGCAATTCCGGGGTGGTCAACGCATCGCACTTGAGATCGAGCACCCGCGACAACGAGGCGTGGTAGGCATCCAACGCCGCGGAGATCTCCTCGCGCGTGTCCGACCTCATGCCTCGGATTCTACGAAGCACCACTGACAAGAACCGGGCCGTCATAGGCTCGGAATGATCAGTGATACAGAAGATTTCGCTCATGGCGATAAGGCCGCACCACCGCGACTTCGAGCATCATATGCCGCGTGCGGTGGTGATGCGACAGGATGTTGGACCATGAGTGACAACGGAGCCAGCCGGGTGCCTCCCGTCGATGAGACACCCGCGGCGGAATCCGCCGAACCGATCACCGCGGTGTCATTGGCGTGGCTGCCTGCCGGTGACTACGAGCGGGCGCTCGACCTGTGGCCAGACTTCGCCGGCAGCGACCTGGTGACCGGTCCGGACGGGCCGGTGGCGCACCCGCTGTACTGCCGGAGGATGCAGCAAAAGCTGGTCGAATTCGCCGAGGCTGGTTTCCCAGGACTGGCGGTCGCCGCGATGCGCGTGGCACCCTTCGCTGCCTGGTGCGCCGAACAGGGTCAGGAGCCGGACTCGCCGGAGGCCCGCGCCGAGTATGCCGCGTACCTGACAGCACACGGTGACCACGATGTGATGGCCTGGCCACCGGGCCGCAACCAACAGTGCTGGTGCGGCTCGGGGCACAAGTACAAAAAGTGTTGTGCCGCAGCGTCGTTCATCGACACGGAACCCGCACCGTGAAGACGGCCCGGTTGCAGGTGACGTTGCGCTGCGCGGTAGACCTCATCAATTCGTCCAGCGACCAATGTTTCGCCCGTATCGAGCACGTTGCGTCCGATCAGGCGGATCCACGCCCCGGAGTGTGGCATAGTAGTGGCATGAATCGCATACGGCTGAGCACTACTGTCGACGCCGCACTCTTGACAAGTGCGCGCGACATGCGGGCAGGAATCACTGACGCAGCCCTCATCGATGAGGCCCTTGCGGCATTACTGGCTCGTCATCGATCGGCCGAGGTGGATGCCAGCTATGCGGCCTACGACAAGCACCCGGTCGATGAGCCCGACGAGTGGGGCGATCTAGCGTCGTGGCGGCGGGCGGCTGGAGACTCGTGACCGCACTTCCGGCGCGCGGAGAGGTGTGGTGGTGTGAGATGGCTGAGATCGGTCGGCGACCAGTCGTCGTGCTGTCGCGCGATGCCGCGATCCCTCGGCTGCGACGCGCACTTGTCGCGCCCTGCACCACGACCATCCGAGGGCTAGCCAGTGAGGTTGTTCTTGAACCCGGTTCCGACCCGATCCCGCGCCGTTCCGCGGTGAATTTGGACTCAGTCGAAAGTGTCTCGGTCGCGGTATTGGTGAATCGGCTTGGCCGCCTCGCCGACATCCGGATGCGCGCCATCTGCACGGCCCTCGAGGTCGCCGTCGATTGCTCTCGATGACACGTCAGCAAACTAGCGAGAATCCGAGCCGGAGTTCTGACGAACGCATTCGAACGGCCCCGTGGCTCAACGAACAAGACGGCTCGCGGCCAAGCTCATTGTGATCGAAAGCAATGCGCAGAGGCCCGAATACACCGGAATCACATATGTAGCATGCCGTCGCAGGCAATGTCTCGCGTGATCTTTCGAAACCGCCTGACCCGAGGGGATCACCACAGCGCGGCAATCGTCCCGCCGTCGGCGATCTGGGTGGTGCCGGTGATCATCGACGCATCGTCGGACAGCAGGAACACCACGATGCCGGCCATCTCCTCCGGTGCGGCCATGCGGCCCTGCAGCCGGGCAATCATCGAGCGCGCACCCCCCGCGCCCAGGGCCCCGTCGAACATTGCCATGGCGGTCTGCTGCATCGGGGTGTCGACGAATGCGGGCAGCAGCGTGTTGGAGCGGATGCCCGACGAGCGCAGTTCGGCGGCGGTGATGCGGCTGAGCTGGATGATGCCGGCCTTCGACATGCCGTATGCGCCGGTGCCGCCCACCGCTACCTGGCCCGCTAACGACGACAGGTTGACAATGGCTCCCCCGCCGCGCTCGATCATCCGCGGTGCCGCATGCTTGGTGCACAGCCAGGCGCCGCGGAGATTGATCGCGATGACCCGATCGAAGTCCTCGACGGTGGTGTCGATGAGCGAAGCCAGATGAACGACACCGGCGTTGGCGACCAACTTGTCCACCCCGCCGAACGCGGCAACACAGGCGTCGACCATGGCGATGATCTGTTGTTCGTCGCTGACGTCAACCCGGCAGGCCGCTGCGCCACAACCGATTTTGGTGGCCGCGGCATCCGCGGCATCACCATCGATGTCCGCGCACAGCACATGGCAGCCCTCGTCGGCGAGTCGCCGGGCAACCGCCAGACCGATTCCGGCGCCCGCCCCAGTAACGATCGCGACCTTGCCGGCCAGGTCTGGATGGTTCAACCTGCGGCCGCCAACGTGCTGGCTTCTCGGATCGCCCCGAACATGACAAGCCCAAATCCTGGCACATCATCGGAAAGTCGGATCGCATACACCCCAAGATCGCGCAGGATCCATGTCACGGTCTCCGGCATGACATCGGTCGCCGCATCGCCCCGGGCGAACAAGCCGCACGCTTGCGCGGGTCCGGGCGGACGCAGATACAAGACCACGCCGCTGCCCTGAGCCGACATCCTCGCCAGCGCGCCGTTGAGTTCCTCGCCGCAGCGGCACGCCGTCGAGCCGAACACGTCGCCCGTCAGGCACTCGATGTGGACGTGCAGCGGCACGGGCACCCCGGCACCGACCGCACCCACGATGACCGCCAAATGCTCGCCGAGGTCGTAAACGTCACGAAAGCCGATGACACGCGAGGCGCCGGCCCAGGTGGACAGCGTCGCTGCCGTAAACCGGACCACCTGGGGCTCGATCCGCCGGCGATACGCCACCAGCTCCCCGATCGAGACCATGGCCAGTCCGTGTTCGACGGCGAATTCGACCGACTCGGCGTGGTGCGCCATCTGGACGGGATTATCGGGCGAGACGATCTCGCAGAGCGCGGCGGCCGGCCGCCGTTCCGCCAGGCGGGCCAGGTCGACGGCCGCCTCGGCGGGTCCCCGCCGACCCAGCACACCGTCGGCTTGCGCCTGCACGGGCACCACATGGCCCGGACGTTGGAAATCGGCGGCGACGGAGGTGGCCGAAGCCAGTGCCGCGATGGTCCAGGCGCGATCGCTCGCCGAGATTCCGGTGCCGGTGCCGCGAACGTCGACCGACACGCAATGCGTGGTGTCTCGGTCACACATGGGCGGCAGGTGCAGTCGCTCGCATTCGGCGCCCGGCAGCGCGACGCGCAAATAACCCGAGGTGTGCCGGACCGCAAAGGCAACCAGCCGCGGCGTCGCGGCCTGGGCGGCGAAGACGAGATAGCCATCGCCATTGGGGTCGCCGGTCAGGACCACGGCGTGACCGCCCGCCATCGCCGTGATCGCACGACGTACCCGCACATCGGTCGTCTTCATCGAGACTCCAACCGGCGGAACCGGCTACCGTGAAACACCAGCGGCGGTGTCTCGGGATCGGCGCGCACCGCGCAGATCTCCAGCAGGGCGATCAGGTGATCCCCCGCCGGGATCTCCGCGTACGGGCGGCAATCCAGCCAGGCGCCGGCCCCGGCGATCACCACACCCCCGCTGGACAATTCGCTCCAGAACACCCCGGCGAACCGGTTACCTTCCTTGCGCGACAGGCTCATACAGGCCGCGTCGTGCCCCTCGGCGAGCACGCTCACACCGAGCCGTGGGCGGTCGCGCAACTTCGGCCACGTCGTCGAACAGTTCTGCACACAGATCGATACCAGCGGCGGGTCAACTGAAACCGACGTGAACGAGCTGGCCGCCATGCCGACCGGCTGGTCGTCGACCATCGCGCAGACGGCGATCACGCCGCACGGAAAGCAGCCGAAGACCCGCCGCAGCCCGACCTCGTCGAGATGATCGACGGTCTCCGGGACCATGTCGAAGGTGCAGCTCACGGCCGCAGCCCGCCTAGGAAGTCGAGCAACAGCCGGTTGGTCTCTTCGGGCGCTTCCTGCTGGATCCAGTGTCCGACGTCGGCGATCATGTGGGTGCCGCGGTAGTTCGGCATGACTTCGTGCGCACGCTCGATGGCCTGCGCGCCCCAGATGGTGCCGACGTCATACTGGCCGCCGATGAACAGAGCCGGCGGGGTGAGCGGCTTGCCTTGCTGGTCGGCCAGGTCGTGCCAGTCGTTGTCGATGTTGTGGTAGAAGCTCAGCGGCCCGCCGAACCCGGAACGTTCGAATTCGCCAGTGTAGAAATCGAGATCGGCCTCGGTGAACCAGGCCGGCATGGTCTCCGGGTAGACGAACGCGTCCTTGAGCCGCGCGCCTTCGGCCATACACAGCGGTCCGGCACGGATCACGTCGATCGGGTCCATGGACTCCAGGTCGACGCCCGCGTCGACGGCCGCCTTGGTCGCCGCCATCATCCCCTCACCGGAAACGGTGTAGGTCAACCCGAGCAGCCAGCCCCGCAAGTCTTCCTCGATCTCGGTGATGATGCCGTCCTGCACGGCGAAATAGTCCTGATACCAGACCCTTCCGGGCCCGGCCAGCTCCAGGTGGTAGTCGCTGGGACGGCGCTCGCCGAACGGGCTGCCCGGCAGGCCGATCACGCCGCGACCGGCAAATGGAACGCTGATTCCCACCACGCCGGCGCATCGGTCGGGGTGCAGCCAGGCGAAGGTCCAGGCGACCGGCGCGCCCCAGTCGTGGCCCACCACGAAAGCCTGCTCCGCACCATAGGAGTCGAGGATGCCCACGACGTCGCCCACCAATTCCTTGATGCGATAGGCCTTTTGCACCCGGTATTTCGACGAGCGGCCATACCCGCGCTGGTCGATGGCCACCACGCGGTAGCCCGCGCCGGCAAGCGCGGGAATCTGATGCCGCCACGAGTACCAGGACTCCGGAAAACCGTGCAGCAACACCACCAACGGCCCCTGTTGGTCGGGTGGGCCGTCCGCCACGGCGTGGATGCGGGTGCCCCGGCAGTCCAAGATTCGATGAACCCGTGACATCTTGGCCTCTCCTACGCGTCTACCAGTTGATCCGCGGGTGCCGCAGGCACCGAACGATTTTCGTAGTTGCGGGCGATCAGCGTCTGCTGCCCCGACAATCGGGTTCGTGCCCATTTGCCGAGGACGCGGCCGGCGATCCTGGGTCGCATCAGCGCCGACGGCGGCTTGACCAGATGGACGACGGCCAAGAATTCCCGGTACGCGTCGAGATCGTCATGCACCAGCTCCAGCACGCGGTCCATGTACCAGGTCAGCACACCGAAATAGAAGGGGCGCTTCTTGTCGACGTCCTTCATCCAGTCGAAGCGCAGGTTCTGCTCGCGGATCACGAACCAGGCCGTGTCGGCCATCTTGGCGATCGCCCGGTAGTACCGGCGCGGCAGATCCCGGTGACCGGCGCCGTATTTGGCCAGCAGCGCCTGCATCTCACGAACTTCCTTGAGCGCCAGGCTCATACCCAATCCGGACACCGGGTCGGCGCTGGTGTACGAGTCACCCACGGCCAACAGCGCGCGCGGCAGGTTGCGTTTTTTCTCGTAGCGCAGCCGCAGCATGTTGGGATAGCGGAAATTGTAGATGGGCGAGGCCGGCTCCAGTCCGTCGATGTTTTCTCCGATGACCGGTGACGGCATCAGGTCGGCGAACTCGCGGAATTCTCGGGCGGTACGCGGCGGCGAATAGCAGTTGTAGGCCACCAGTGAGGTGGACAGGATGGTGCGGGAGCTGTCGGTGTAGTACTGCGCAGCGTAGGTGTCCTCGAAAGGGCGGTACGCATAGCAGATCACCATCACCTTGTCCTGCCACCGCCGGTCCGGTGGAACCCGGTGCTGCATCGTGGAGTAGAAGCAGTTGATGATGTCCTGTTCGGCCTCGGGAGCGCCAATGCCGATGCGGTCCAAGAACTCCGGCACGTGGGTGTTCTTGCCCGAGGCGTCCACGACGAACTCGGCGGGCACCACCTGCAAACCGTCGCCTCCGTCGGCGTCGCCCCGGTCGACGGCGACGCCGACGACGGCGTTGTTGTCGCGGTCGAAGACGAGGTCGGCCACCTCCGATTCGTACCGGAATTCGATGCGGGGTTCGTCGTCGAGCCGGCGGCGCACACACCATTCGAGCAGCGGTCTTCCGGCGCAGACGATCTCGATGTCGCTGGTGCCGGGCTTCTTCCAGGTGCCGCCGAGCCGGATGCGGTACTGCGCCGCCATGTCGACCTTGAACGCGCCCTCGCGCACCATGTCGTCGACGATGCCGGGGAAGATGCGCTCCAGCTCGATCTGCCCGGCGGTCAGCAGGTGGTGCAGGTGCCAACCCTGTGCCGCGCCCGGCCTGCCCTCGCGGCGACGGTGCGGGCCGTCCTTCTCCAGCACGATGACACGATCGAAGGTGTTGCTGAGCATCTTTGCCGCCGCGATGCCCGCGATGCTGCCGCCGATGACCACCGCGGTGCCGCGGCCGCGGCGGCGCACTTGGGCAATGTCCACGCCCGCGTAGTCCAGCCGCGCCGGGGTGCGGCGGCGCGCCGCCCCGCTGGCCACGAATTTCTCGTAGTACAACCCGACGCGGTGAAAGCCCTTGTAGTCCAGCCAGATTCGGGCTGCGTCGACCATGGCGACCGGACCGCACAGATACACGTCGGCGTCACCGCTCGCCAGCATCCGCTCGTCGAGCAGGTCGGTGACCAGCCCGGTGCGACCGTCCCAGTCGGGGTCCGGGCGCGCGACGACGACGTGCACCTCCAGGCGGCCAACGCGGCGGCGCAGCTCGGTGAGTTCGTCGAGCTTGCACAGGTCTTCGGTGCGCTCGACCCCGTAGAGCAGGTAGACCGGGTGAGCGACATCGGCATCCAGGCTCTGGGCCATCGCCAGGATCGCTGACAGGCCGGTTCCTCCGGCGACCAGGATCACCGGTCGCACGATCGGGCGCAGATAAAAGCTGCCCTTGCTGCAGCGCAGCGCGATATGGTCACCGGGCTGGGCGCGGTCGCGAAGATAATTCGACATCACGCCGTCCGGCAGCAACCTGATGATGAACTCGCACTCACCGCGGCCGTCGGCCGGATGGGCGTAGGAGTAGTTGCGCCATACGTTGGTACCGGGAACCTGCAATTGGGCGAACTGGCCGGCCTGGTATCTCAGCGCGCCGGCCATGCCAGAGGTGTCCACCCGCAGGATGGCGGTGCTGGGCGACACCAACTCGACCGCGGTCACCACACCGTCACCGGTGACCAGCAGGGCGGCGTTGTCGTCGACCGGATACTGCAGCTCGATCCGGCAATCGGAGGTAACAAACGTCTGGCAGGTGAGGATCTTTCGCGCCGCCCGCTCGACATCGGACAGTCCCTCGGTGCGTCCCATCTGGTAGCGGCCGGCGGTGCAGGTGGCCACGCAGGTGCCACAAATCCCGCTTTGGCATTCGTTGACGATGGCCACGCCGTGTTCCTCGGCGGCATCCAGGACCGTCTGGTCGCACCGCACCGGCATCGTCTTGTGCGTGCCGTCCGAATAGCCGACGGTGACCTGACGATCCGCCATGGCTACACCACCGCGATGGCGGGCTTGGTGGCGAGGCGGGCGTTGAGTCTGGGCATGACCTCGTGGGCCAGCAGCCGCAACGACTCCTTCCACGGGCCCGGGTTATCGCTGTAGTCGAACCCGAGGATCAGCAGGTGGCCGAACCCGCCGACCTGGTCGTAGGTGGCCTCGAGCTTGTCGACCACGGTCTGCACCGAGCCGACGACGAAGGTGTTCTCGGCGAGATACTCCGGTGTCACCTCGTCGTCGGGCACCGACGGATTGTGTTTGTAGAACTTGGTCATGCCGAACATCCGAAACGTCGGCAGCACATACTCACGCATGGCGCGTCCCATCGTGCCGTCCACGGCATACCGGAACGCCTGCTCATCGGTCTCGGCCACCAGCACCTCCCGCACCAGCCGCCAATCGCGGCGATCCGGGGTTCGGCCGCTGCGCTGCGCGCCAGCCAACACCGCGTCCCAGTGGGTGGCGACGTATTCGGTGTTCAGGTCTAGACTCATGGGGATGTAGCCCCGTTCGCCGGCAAGCTTGAGGGTCTCCGAGCCGGCGCTGAACCCGGTGACGCCGATGGGCGGGTGGGGCTTCTGGTACGGCTTGATGTGGCGCCTCATCAGGCCCTCGAACATCGGCGCGATTCCGTTGGCGTTCCAGTACTTTCCGCGATGTTCCCAGGGCTCGTCCTCGGTCCAGATGCGCAGCATGATCTCCAGCGCTTCCCGGGTCATTTCGCGATGCTCGCCGTTTTTGCCATCCACGTCATACAGCGCCCAGTCACCCGGGATGCCGCTGGCGCCCACGCCGAGCATGAAGCGGCCCTGGGCGAGGTGATCGAAATAGGCCACCCGGTGGGCCAACTCGACCGGATGATGGTAGGGCAACAAATGCGCGCCGGGCGCGAGTTTGATCCGTTTGGTGCGCAGCAGCGCCTGCGCCAACAGCAGATCGGGGGCGCAGATCGGCTCCCACGGCACGGTGAAGTGTTCGCCGACCCAGGCCTCCACGTAGCCGAGTTGGTCGGCCAGCTCGATGATGTCCAGATCCCACTGGGTGGCGTCGTAGAGGGTGCGCTCCGGTGGATGGGCCGGCATGAGGAATATCCCGATCTCCATGGTCAACCCTTCCCGGTTGTTCGGTCCGATGCCGGCGCCTGCGGTGGCGCTTCAGGCGTATATCACAGTACTACCAAGATACTTCAATGTTTACAAGTACCGATTTTCATGGGGATTTGTCCATCATATGGCGCTATCATGTGCGTATTAACTATGGACATGATGCCTGGTTGGCGGGTAACCTCGCACAGGTCAGCCGTTCACGTCCAGTAAGGAGCGGACATGTCCGTCGGCGGGGTCAGTCCGGTCGATCGCCGATCGGACGGGCAACGCTGCCAGCGGCCCCGGGAGTTCGAATACATCCGCTACGAAACGATCGACGATGGGCGCATCGCCGCGATCACCCTGGACCGCCCACAACTACGCAACGCCCAGACCCGGGGCATGCTGGTCGAGCTGGGCGCCGCATTCGAACTCGCCGAGGCTGACGACACCGTCAGGGTGGTGATCCTGCGGGCCGCCGGACCCGCCTTCTCCGCCGGTCACGACCTCGGATCGGCTGACGATATCCGGGAACGCTCGCCCGGACCGGACCAGCACCCCAGCTACCGGTGCAACGGGGCAAGTTTCGGCGGGGTCGAGTCACGCAACCGCCAGGAGTGGCACTACTACTTCGAAAACACCAAGCGGTGGCGCAACCTGCGCAAGATCACCATCGCCCAGGTGCACGGGGCGGTGTTGTCGGCGGGGTTGATGCTGGCCTGGTGCTGCGATCTGATCGTCGCCAGCGAGGACACCGTGTTCGCCGACGTGGTCGGCACCCGGCTGGGCATGTGCGGGGTCGAGTACTTCGGCCATCCGTGGGAGTTCGGGCCGCGCAAGACCAAGGAACTGCTGCTCACCGGCGACTGCATAGACGCCGACGAGGCCCACGCGCTGGGGATGGTCAGCAAGGTGTTTCCCGTTGACGAACTCGCCACCAGCACAATCGAATTCGCGCGTCGAATCGCGAAGGTACCGACGATGGCCGCACTGCTGATCAAGGAATCGGTGAACCAAACCGTCGATGCCATGGGGTTTTCCGCCGCACTGGACGGTTGCTTCAAGATTCACCAGCTCAATCACGCGCACTGGGGCGAAGTCACCGGCGGCAAGCTGTCCTACGGAACGGTCGAGTACGGACTGGAGGATTGGCGTGCCACACCGCAGATCCGGCCCGCGATCAAGCAGCGGCCCTGAGGCCGGGGCGCGTCGTGGACATCAGCTACCCACCCGAAGCGGAAGCGTTCCGCGGTCGGATCCGAGCCTTCCTGACCGAGCACCTGCCGCCCGGCTGGTCGGGACCCGGGGCGCTGCCGCCCGACGAGCGGGAAGAGTTCGCACGGCACTGGCGGCGGACCCTGGCCGGCGCTGGCCTGATTGCGGTGTCCTGGCCGGCGGAATACGGGGGTGGTGGCCTGTCCCCGATCGATCAGGTGGTGCTTGCCGAGGAGTTCGCCCACGCCGGCGCGCCCGAACGCGCGGAAAACGACCTGCTCGGAATCGACCTGTTGGGCAACACCCTGATCGCCCTGGGGTCCGAGGAGCAAAAGCGGCATTTCCTGCCGCGCATCCTGGCCGGTACGCATCGGTGGTGCCAGGGATTCTCCGAGCCGGAGGCGGGCTCCGACCTGGCCTCCGTGCGCACCAGGGCGGTGCTCGACGGTGACGAATGGGTGATCAACGGCCACAAGATCTGGACGTCGGCCGCCGCCACCGCGAACTGGATCTTCCTGCTGGCGCGCACGGATCCCAGCGCTGCGAAACACCGGGGCCTGTCGTTTCTGCTGGTGCCCATGGACCAGCCCGGCGTGGTGGTTCGGCCGATCGTCAACGCGGCCGGGCACTCCTCGTTCAGCGAGGTCTTCCTGGCCGATGCCCGCACCAGCGCCGGCAATGCCGTCGGCAAGGTCGGCGACGGCTGGTCGACCGCCCTGACGCTGCTCGGTTTCGAACGCGGGTCGCACATCACCACCGCGGCCATCGATTTTGAGCGGGACCTGCAGCGGCTGTGCGAGCTGGCCCGTGACCGCGGATTACACACCGATCCACGGGTACGAGACGGCTTGGCGTGGTGCTATGCCCGGGTTCAGATCATGCGGTATCGGGGCTACCGTGACCTCACCCTGGCCTTGACCGGACGGCCGCCCGGCGCGGAAGCCGCGATCACGAAGGTCATCTGGAGCGAATATTTCCGCCGGTACACCGATCTCGCCGTCGAAATCCTGGGGCTCGAGGCGCTGGGCCCGCGGGGGCCCGGCAACGGCGGTGCGCGGCTGGTCCCGGAGGCGGGTACGCCAAACTCCCCGGCCTGCTGGATGGATGAGCTGCTCTACGCACGGGCCGCGACGATCTATGCCGGCAGCTCGCAGATCCAGCGCAACGTGATCGGCGAGCGACTGCTCGGCCTCCCCAAGGAGCCGCGGCCCGAAGTGCTCTGCTGACGTGGACTTCCGATACAGCACCGAACAAGACGATTTCCGCGCCTCGCTGCGCGGCTTCCTTGGCCGGGGCGCGCCCGTGCGGGAGATGGCTGCCGCGGACGGATCCGACCGCAGGCTGTGGCAACGGCTTTGCACCGAGCTCGAATTACCCGCGCTGCACGTCCCGCCGGAGCACGGCGGATTGGGTGCCAC
Organism: Mycobacterium canetti CIPT 140010059; assembly: GCF_000253375.1. NCBI lineage: Bacteria > Bacillati > Actinomycetota > Actinomycetes > Mycobacteriales > Mycobacteriaceae > Mycobacterium > Mycobacterium canetti. The sequence continues at coordinate 2,228,775 of NC_015848.1, read as the reverse complement.
CTTAGTCGAGACCGCGATCGCGTTTGCCGAACTCGGCCGGGCGCTCACCCCAATTCCCTTTGCGGCCACGGTGTTTGCGATCGAAGCGATTCTGCGCATGGGCGACGACGAGCAGCGCAAGCGCCTGCTCGCCGGTCTGCTTACCGGCGCGCGGATCGGAACGATCGCCGTCAGTGGCCACGACGTCGCGTCGGCTACCACCGTTCGGGCCGTTCGGCGCGACGGTCGGCCCGCACTCACCGGTGAGTGCACCCCGGTGCTGCACGGTCACGTCGCAGACCTGTTCGTGGTGCCCGCGGTGGCCGACGGGTCGATCGTTCTGCACGTCGTGGCCGCCGACGCCCCCGGGGTGACCGTCACACCGTTGCCCTCGTTTGACATCACCCGTCCGGTCGCCACGCTCCGGCTGGCGGGGTCCCCCGCCGAGCCGCTGACCGCCGGGACACCCGACGACATGGAGCGGGTGCTCGACGTGGCCCGGGTGCTGTTGGCTGCCGAGATGCTGGGCGGCGCCGAGGCCTGTCTTGACCTGGCGGTCCAATATGCCCGGAGCCGAAAACAATTCGATCGACCGATCGGCTCGTTCCAGGCGGTCAAGCACGCCTGCGCCGACATGATGATCGAGATCGACGCCACCCGGGCGACCGTGATGTTCGCCGCGATGAGCGCGGCCAACGGTGACGAACTCCAGACGGTCGCGCCGCTGGCGAAGGCGCAGACCGCGGAAACCTTTGTGTTATGCGCCGGCTCCGCTCTTCAGATCCACGGTGCCATCGCCTTCACGTGGGAGCACGACCTGCACCTGTATTACCGCCGGGCCAAGACCTCCGAGGCGCTTTTCGGCAGCAGCGCTCGAAATCGTGCGCTGCTCGCCGAACGCGCGGGGCTTGTGAAAGCCTAGGCGCCCAGCGCGGCCAGCGCCGCTTCGTAGTTGGGTTCTTGCGCGATTTCCGGCACCAATTCCGTATAGGCGACGTTGCCGTCCGCGCCGATCACCACAATTGCGCGGGCGAGCAGCCCGGCCATCGGCCCGTCGGCGATGGTCACGCCGTAATCCTCGCCGAAGCTGTCCCGGAATGCCGACGCGGGCATGACGTTTTCGGTGCCCTCGGCGCCGCAGAAGCGCTTCTGGGCGAATGGCAGATCCTTCGAGACACACAGCACGGTAGCGCCACTTGCCGCCGCACGCTCGTCGAAGGTTCGCACACTCGTCGCGCACACCGGTGTGTCCACGGATGGAAAGATGTTCAGCAACACGGACTTACCCCGGAACTGGTCGCTGCTGATCACCTCCAGATCGCCCCCGGTCAGGGTGAAGGCCGGGGCCGGGGATCCGACAGCAGGTAGCTCACCGACGGTATTGATCGCGTTTCCTCGCAGGGTTATCTGTGCCATGGGCACAGTCTGCCAAGACCGGTGCACGGTCTTTCGGGCAGGGCTGCGCCGCCGGCGTGTCCTAATCTGTGCGGTGTGTGGCGTGGACGCCAGGCCAGCGCCTGGCCAACACTGGCATTCATGGCGCGAAGAGTGGTTATCGTGGGATTCCCCGGCGACCCCGTCGACACCGTGATCCTGCCCGGTGGCGCCGGAGTCGATGCCGCACGGTCCGAACCGGCCCTCATCGACTGGGTCAAAGCCGTCTCCGGCACCGCCCGCCGCGTCGTCACCGTGTGCACGGGCGCGTTTCTTGCGGCCGAAGCGGGGTTGTTGGGACGGACACCGAGCGACGACGCACTGGGCCTTTGCCGAACATTTCGCCCGCGAATTTCCGGCCGTTCGGGTCGATGCCGACCCGATCTTCATGCGCAGTTCGCAGAAGGTGTGGACCGCGGCTGGAGTCACCGCCGGCATCGACCTCGCGCTGGCACTGGTCGAAGACGACCACGGCACCGAGATTGCCCAGACGGTTGCCCGCTGGCTCGTCCTGTATCTGCGCCGACCCGGTGGGCAGACCCAGTTCGCGGCTCCGGTGTGGATGCCACGCGCCAAACGGACCTCGATCCGCCGGGTGCAGGAGGCCATCGAGGCCGAGCCGGGGGCGCGCACCGCATCGGCGAACTGGCTCAACGTGCGGCCATGAGCCCGCGTCATTTCACTCGGGTGTTCAGCGACGAGGTCGGCGAGGCGCCCGGCCGGTACGTCGAACGCATCCGCACCGAGGCTGCGCGCCGCCAGTTGGAGGAGACCCACGACACCGTGGTGGCAATTGCCGCCCGATGCGGCTTCGGGACCGCGGAAACCATGCGCCGCAGCTTCATTCGCCGCGTCGGGATATCACCCGACCAATACCGCAAAGCCTTCGCCTGACACTAGGGAGAACACCGATGACGCAAATCGCATTCGTGGCCTACCCCGGCGTTACCGCGCTGGACGTGGTCGGCCCGTACGAGGTGCTGCGAAACCTGCCGCACGCCCAGGTGCGGTTCGTGTGGCTCCGGGGCCGGCGCGCGACCTCGCATTGGCTGACGCTTCCCGCGCTCAAGGCATTCGGCGCTATCCCGGTCGCCGACGAGCGGATTGTGCACCAGGACAACATTGTCACGAGCGCGGGCGTGTCCGCCGGGCTCGATCTCGCCCTCTGGCTGGCCGGACAGCTGGGCGGGGAGGCCCGGGCCAAGGCGATTCAGCTGGCGATCGAGTACGACCCGCAGCCGCCGTTCGACTCCGGTCACATGTCGAAGGCGTCGCCGACCACCAAAGCCGCCGCGACCGCGCTGCTGTCCAAGGACAGCGCCAAACCGGCCAATCTGACGGCCGCAACGCTGCTCGCCTGGGAGCGGGCGCTGGCTGCTGTGCAGTCGCGACGGCGCAAGCGGCAGCCCGTTGGCGCGCAGGCACGTCGCCCGTAGACTCCCGCGGCGTGGCTGATGTCCCGTTGGACGCGCAAGAACGCTTGGAGCTCTGTGATCTCCTTGAGGAGCTCGGTCCTGCGGTTGCTACACTGATCGAGGGCTGGACTGCTCACGACCTGGCCGCTCACATCGTGCTGCGTGAACGCGATCTCGTTGCTGGCCTTTGCATCGTTCTACCGGGTCCCTTCCAGCGGTTTGCCGAACGCCGTAGAGCGAGATTGGCTCAGAGTAAAGACTTCACGTGGCTCGTCGCTCGGATTCGGTCCGGTCCACCGATGGGGTTCTTCCGCATCGGATGGGTTCGTACCTTGGCGAACCTCAACGAATTCTTTGTCCATCACGAGGACGTTCGCCGCGCCAGCGGACGAGGGCCCCGAAGCCTCACGCCCGAAATGGATGCTGCCCTATGGCGAAATGTTCGGCGCGGCAGCCACTTCCTGAGTCGGCGGCTGCACGGTTGCGGGCTTGAGATCGAGTGGGTTGGAACCGGTAAGCGGGTGAGGGTCCGGTCAGGCGAGCCGACGGCTCGCCTGACCGGACCGCCCGGCGAGTTGCTGCTGTACGTCTTTGGACGCCGAGCCGTAGCGCGGGTCGAAGTGAGCGGACCACTGGAAGCCATTGCGGCAGTTCATCGAACGCATTTCGGCATGTGATTCCATCAGGTATCGGCCCTGCGTCGCGCGAAAGGGGATCACGAATGAGCGTGTTGGACCTGTTCGACTTGCACGGCAAGAGGGCGCTGATAACCGGGGCATCCACCGGCATCGGCAAGAGAGTTGCCCTGGCATACGTCGAAGCCGGGGCTCAAGTGGCGATCGCCGCACGGCATTTGGATGCCTTAGAGAAGTTGGCGGATGAGATTGGCACATCAGGTGGCAAGGTCGTGCCCGTCTGCTGCGATGTGAGCCAGCACCAGCAGGTGACCAGCATGTTGGATCAGGTGACCGCGGAGCTGGGTGGGATCGACATCGCGGTCTGCAACGCCGGCATCATCACGGTCACTCCGATGCTGGACATGCCGCTGGAAGAGTTCCAGCGCCTCCAAAACACCAATGTGACAGGCGTCTTCCTTACCGCGCAGGCCGCTGCCAAGGCGATGGTCAAACAAGGCCAAGGCGGGGTCATCATCAACACTGCTTCCATGTCAGGCCACATCATCAACGTCCCGCAGCAGGTTTCCCACTACTGCGCCTCCAAGGCGGCGGTCATTCATCTAACCAAAGCCATGGCCGTGGAGTTGGCGCCGCATAAAATCCGGGTGAACAGTGTCAGTCCGGGCTATATCCTGACCGAGCTCGTCGAACCGTACACGGAATACCAGCCGCTATGGGAGCCCAAGATTCCGTTGGGCCGGTTGGGCCGGCCCGAAGAACTCGCTGGCCTCTACCTGTATCTGGCTAGCGAGGCTTCCAGCTATATGACCGGTTCCGACATCGTGATTGATGGTGGATACACCTGCCCCTAAACGTCACTGAACGACACACGGACGGCCGAATCGGGCATGCACACCCGGTGAAAACAGGGCGCGCAACCGATCGCCAGTGGGTTGCACGCCACTTGCGTCGATCAACTCGTCGTTCAACTCGGCGATCTCCGCGGCCCGCAACGGCCACGGCTTATGCTCGTTCGGCACCCACCAAGTCCGGCCAGCCTTGCGGGTATGCGCACCCCACCGTGCGGTAAGCCAGACTTCCAGCGGCGTCGGCTCAACCAGGTCACCGATGGTGATCGTCAATAGGCTGCGCAGTCCGCGCCGTGGCCAGCGGCGGACACTGTGATACGTAATGTGCTTACCAGAGCGCATCATCCGCATCCTCGCCCAGGCGTAAGGGATGCCGAGTCCTATCCGCGTGAGCGGTACGACAGTCAGTCGAGCTGTTTCCAGCGACCGGAAAAGCACCCCGTGCCGGCCGGCGTTATCAATGGAGTACAACCGGACATTGGTCTCCGGGAAGGTGCCGACATACGGGATCGGCAGTGCGGTGCCGAGTTTGGTGCTGCTCATGCGAAACGGGACCAGACCCACGTAGGTCATCCCATCGGCGAAGACATCGGGGCGGGTCCCGGGCGGGTAGCTGCCTGCCACGCTCTCCGGCAGCACCGGCCAGTGGATGAAGGTCAGGTCAGTCCAGCGCTGGTCGAAGATCACCGGGCGGGGCAGCGCCGGCGGCGTCACCGGGTAACCCGCGAGCGCGCGGCTCTCACCGGGTTCGGCGCCCGACGGGCCGGGTATGGCGGTCACCACACCATCCTGACATGCGGTTTGGCTCCCTTGCGCTGGTCGCCTACGACTCGGCCATCAAGCATTCATGGCCACGCCCGTCGTCGGTGCGCCGGCTACGGATGTGAACGGCATCGTCTGCCCCACTATCGAATCTGGAGTTAGCAACGGGTCATTTGCGGCTTAAGGTAATGACGTCGGCGAGGTTCGAACCAGGTAATCGCCCCAACAAGTAGTGGAGGTAGGGACCAATGAAGCTCACCACAATGATCAAGACGGCAGTAGCGGTCGTGGCCATGGCTGCCATCGCGACCTTTGCGGCACCGGTCGCGTTGGCTGCCTATCCCATCACCGGAAAACTTGGCAGTGAGCTAACGATGACCGACACCGTTGGCCAAGTCGTGCTCGGCTGGAAGGTCAGTGATCTCAAATCCAGCACCGCAGTCATCCCCGGCTATCCGGTGGCCGGCCAGGTCTGGGAGGCCACTGCCACGGTCAATGCGATTCGCGGCAGCGTCACGCCCGCGATCTCGCAGTTCAATGCCCGCACCGCCGACGGCATCAACTACCGGGTGCTGTGGCAAGCCGCGGGTCCCGACACCATTAGCGGAGCCACTATCCCCCAAGGCGAACAATCGACCGGCAAAATCTACTTCGATGTCACCGGCCCATCGCCAACCATCGTCGCGATGAACAACGGCATGGAGGATCTGCTGATTTGGGAGCCGTAGATCGTAGCTAATGCACGCCCAGGCGACCGCTGAGGTATTGGGCGCGGCAGGCCTGGCGAGCCAGCTTCCCGCTGGTGGTGCGTGGAATGGCGCCGGCCGGCAGGAAACTCAGGTCCGCAACGGATAACCCGTGGCGGTTGCAAACCGCTGCGCGAATCGCGTCGAGCGCCGGCCGCGGGTCGCTGCGACTGGTGCCTGCCGCGCGTTCGGCGATGATCACCAGTCGCTGATTGCGGTCGTCCCCGTCGCTGGCCGGCACCGTGAAAGCGGTTATGTATCCGCGCCGCACCATCGGCGAGGCCTCGGCGGCCGTGGCCTCGATGTCCTGCGGATAGTGGTTGCGGCCGTCGATGGTCAGCAGATCCGCGATTCGACCGGTGATGTAGAGCTCACCGTCGAGGTACACGCCGAGGTCTCCGGTGCGCAGCCAGGTGTCGTCGATCGCGGACCCGTCGGCGTGGCTGCCTTCGGCGAGCGGTGATTGCAAGCGGGCACCGAACGTCATCCGCGTTTCTTCCGGCCGTCCCCAATACCCCCGAGCAACGTTGTCGCCTTGTAACCAAACCTCACCGATCTCACCGTCGGGCAGTTCGGCGCCCGCCTCGGGGCCGGTATCCGGGTCGACGATCACGGCCCACAGGCTGCGGGCCACATGGCCACACGACACGTGCACGACGGCGTTGGGCGCATCCGGCGCGACGCGCGTCGCGTGTCCGGCGCCCAACTGCTCCCGGTCAAGATAAACAACCGTCGGCTCAGCGGCATGGTCGATGGTCGCGACGAGCAGGGTCGCCTCGGCTATGCCGTACGAGGGTTTGAACGCTGTACGCGGTAAACCATAGGGCGCGAACGCTTTGTTGAACGTGGTCACCGCATCGATGCTGACTGGTTCGGAACCGATGATCAGCACGACATTGCTGAGGTCGACGTCGTCGCCTTGCGCGGGTAGTCCACGCTGTGCGGCCCACTCGTAGGCGAAGTTTGGCGCCGCGGTGACCACGCGTCCGGTCCGCGACCCCTCGGACAACGCCTGGATCCATCGCAGTGGCCTGCGGACAAACGCCGTGGGCGACATCAGGGTTGAGTGTCCGCCATAGACCGCCGGAAAGCCGATCATGGATAGGCCCATGTCGTGGTACAGCGGTAACCAACTGACGCCGTGGGTGTTTCGGTTGAGCAGGTCGATCGACAGGATCATTTGCACCAGGTTGGTGCCGACCGCGCGGTGGGTGATCTCGACACCGACCGGGGGTCGCGTCGAGCCCGAGGTGTACTGCAGGTGGGATACGGCGTCGATGTCCAGCTCGACCGGGACGAACAGCTCCCCCTCGCGGTCGGGTATTTGATCGATGACGAGGACTGTCGGCTTTCGCAGGCGCGGAACGTTGTTCAGAAAACCTTCAACGGCGTTTTTCGCCGCCGCCGTCGTGAGTATGACCGCTGGCTCCGAATCGCGAAGTGCCGTATCAAGACGCTCGGCGTGACCCGGCAGTTCGGGTGCGAACAACGGCACCGCGACGGTGCCTGCCTTGATTGCAGCGTAGAACCCGCAAACATAGTCGATGCCCTGTGGTGCGAGGATCGCAACGCGGTCGCCGGGGCCTGCGAACCGTTGCACGTGTGCACCTATGGCCGCTAATCGCATACCGAATTGCGTCCAGGTCACTTCCAGGGCGCATCCGGCGGCCGAACGGGCGTGGTCCAGGTAGCGATACGCCACGAGGTCGCCGACATACTTGATGTTGCGCTCGATGAGCGAGATCAGCGTGGTGCCTGCCGGCAATGCGATGCCGCCGTCAGCATCCAGGCAGTCCTCGATTTGTAGTAGGCCGCTACGAACCCTGAGTTCCTGCCGGGAGCCGTCATTCATAACCGCAGTCTATGCACCCACGCTTATCGTGCGTATGAGGCGCGGCCCCGCATTGGTCGGACCCGAGTGCGCAACCGGGCTCCACTAGAGTCCGAACCAAACCACCCCCGACACAGCCGTCCGCTAGGCGTCGAGGCAGGCACACTAGGAGCAGTCATGGACCCGGCCGACGTCATCAACCCGACTTCCACCCGCGACGCCGCGCTCGCCCGAGTGCTCGCATACCGACAGCGGGTACGGGCCAGGCCGCTACTGATTCGCGCGACACTCGCTGTGGTCGGTGGCGGGCTATTCGTCGTATCCCTGCCGATGATCGTGCTGCTCCCCGAACTCGGCATCCCGGCCCTGCTGGTCGCGTTTCGACTGCTCGCGGTCGAGGCGCAGTGGGCTGTGCGCGCCTACGCCTGGACCGACTGGCGATTCACCCAGCTGCGAGAGTGGTTCCATCGCCAGGTACTGGTTACCCGCGCGGCTATCCTGGTTGGTCTGTTCTTGGCGGCCGTCGCTCTCGTCTGGCTACTCGTTTACGAGTTCTAGCCCGTCGGGCTCGCGCTCGCGGCATAACGGGAGCAGTTATGCACCCGAGGCCGCCTGCTCATGACGCGGTTCGCTATAGGGCGCACCGAAATGCGGCACTTCCAGGGGGTCATCGCGACGTGCTGCCACGACGGCGCTGTTCAGCAGCGCAGCCAGCCCTGCGAACGAGCCAATATCGAACAACAGTAGCGTCAGCAAGCGGTTATGCACATATCCGAATGCGCTGCCGGTCTCCGGGTCGGCCCATCCGATCGTGCCACCGAGCCCGATGTGGCCGTACCCCTCCAGCAGCCCAGGCACCGGAGACGATTGGTAACCCTGGTGGTAGGTAAAAGGAAGACCGAGATTAAGGTCCGGCCATAGCTCGGACTTCCCCGTCAATCCACGTACCGCCTGCGACGACAGCAGTCGGGTGCCGTCGATCACACCGTCATTGGCCAACGCCCCATACGTCTTGGCCAGGGCGCGCGCGGTCACAACGCCGTTGACCGCCGGAACCTCACCGTCGAGGAACGGCATATCGTCTTGCAGCAACGACAGGATGCCCGGGAAGTAGACGGCGCCGAGCAGCCCGGAGAACGACAGCCCCGCAACCTTTGGTGCGATGAAATCGAGCAGTGGGGTGGGGACCTTGGCTTGGGGCAGAAGTGTCTGTGCCGCCTTGGTAGGCGAGTCGGCCGGTGGCCGGCCGAGATGAATACCATCGGTGTTCAGCGGGCGAGCGAGTTCTTCGCGGAACAGTTCACGCATGCCTTTGCCGGTCACTGCACGAGCCAAGCCGGACAGCAGCCATCCGTAAGTCACCGCATGGTAAGCCAACTTCCCGTGCTGGCGGTCTAGCGGCGCAGCCGCCAACTTCTGCTCCATCAGGAGGTGGTCCATGACCTCGTCCTTGTCCACCCCCTTGAGGTGCGCCAGTCCGGACCGATGTCGCAACACATCGCTGACGGTGACCTCAGACTTGCCGTTAGCTCCGAACTCGGGCCAGTACTCCGCGACCGGCGCGTCGTAGGACAAAAGGCCGCGATCGACCAAACGGTGAATCACCGTTGCGGCCAACCCTTTGGTCGCGGAGAACACCATTGCCCCGGTATCGGCCGTCCAGGGTACTTTGCCCTGCCGATCGGACCACCCCGTCCAGACATCGACGACCTGGCGACCGTCGATATAAACCGACAGTGCCCCACCCCCGAACTTGCGGCCGGGGTACAGCCCAGCAAAGGCACGGATGACTCCGGTGAAACGGGAGTCGCAGGCACCTTGCACGCCGGAGGGTAGGCCATTGTCAGTTGTGAGGAGTGACGGTGGTTGCGCCATACCGTGAATGATTGCAGCCTGGGTACCGGCGGCCAACCGCGGTAGCCCCGCTACATCCAAAGGCGCCCCAGCGCATCGGCCATGGCCACCGGGTCCGGCTTGTCGGTGTTGCAGCTGATGGCCACCGAGGTCCGTCGGTCACTGCTGATGTGGAATGCCGTGACGAATCCGGCCCAGGCGCCCGCGTGGTCGAGTGTTCCGTCGGCGCGCGACACGATTCCGGCGCCGTAGCGGTCGCCGCCACCGGGTTCGGTTTCCACCGCACCGGCAAGTTGTGCTTCGAGCAGTTTCAGGCCGCCGACGCTTCCTGTCCGGTAGTTGTCCGCCCACCGGGCCAGTTGGCTAGGCGTGGTCTGGATGCCACCGTCGCCGATCTGCTCCCAGGCCGGATTGCCCACCCGGTACTCGGACCGGTTTCCACCAGTGCCCTTCTCATATGACACGGCTTTGTTGGGAACCTTCCCGACCGGATCCACCACCATGGCCAGACCAAGCGGTTGAAAGATCTCGGCGCTGAGGAACTCAGGCAGCGGTTGTCCCGATGCGCGGTGGACAATCTCGCCGAGCAGCAAGTAGTTGGAGTTGGAGTAATCGAACCTGGTGCCAGGCTTGAATTGCAGCTCCGGGGCGGCCGCTAACGCCTGCCGGGCTTCGGCCTCGATGGTGCGGTCGCTGACCTGATACCCCCTGGCTGCCAGCAATGCGACGTAATCAGGGATGCCGCTGGTTTGATGCATGAGCTGCTCGACGGTGACGGTTTGGGCCCAGTCGGGTAGCTCGGGTACGTATTGGGATATCGGGTCGTCGAGTGTTAGCTTTCCGGCTTCGACGAGCAGCAGGATCGCGGTGGCGGTGAACTGCTTGGACACCGACGCGATGTCGAACACGGTGTCCGTGGTGATCTTGGCGCCGGTTGCCAGATCCGCAATGCCGCGAACGCCTGACCAGATAACTTTCCCCTCGACTCCTACCGCGGCCGAACAACCTGGCTCGTCGGCATTGATGGCGCCGTCCAGTACGTCCTGACTGCTGGCCTTGATGTGGGGCGTGTATGTGGTGCTCGCCGCTGTGCGTGTCGTGTGCTGGCCGGTGCAGCCGCCGAGCAGCAATGTGGCGGCGAGCAGTCCCAGCATGCGTCGGATCGAGGCCGTTACAGTCGAATCCATCTGTTCAACATCTATCTTTCGCGCTAGTCCGGGCCGCAAATTCGTGCGCACGAGATTACGCTGCTCACGCGGATTGCCCGGGAGCGCGGGCCGGCGTCGGCAGCATCGCGGTGACTGCCGAATCGCGCACGGGTTGCCGTCGAGAAACAAACCCATAATGTTTCGTCGGCATCGAATTTGCTCAGCGTTCAGTTCAGCAGGCAACCATTCAGTTCCCATCCCCCTTCCATCCGGCGCATGCTGGCACGACCAAGGGCTGACGAAGGGCTTACATGGTGCGACTCATACCGTCGCTGTTGGCAATGGCAACCGTGCTCGGTGGCGTCATCGGCTGCTCGGCCCACCAACCCCCGACCCCAGCGTCCGGCTGTCGTCAGCTCGACGCGTCTCTGAAGTGGCACCACGGAGTTCGTGAATTCCTGCAGTCGGCGATCGATGCCAACAGCAGGTGCACCGGCACCGCGGACGGTTCTGCGCGCAAGGTCGCCATCTTTGACTGGGACAACACCGTCGTCAAGAACGACATCGGCTACGCCACGAACTACTACATGCTGCAGCACAGCCTGGTGCTGCAGCCAGCCAACCAGGATTGGCACGCCGCCAGCCGATACCTGACCGACGCGGCGGCGAACGCGCTGAGCGTGGCATGCGGCAAGGTTGTACCTGCCGGCAAGCCGCTGCCGACCGGCAGCAATGCGTTGTGCGCGAACGAGATCCTTTCCCTTCTCGACGGCGAAACCACCACGGGACAGCCGGCTTTCGTGGGTAACAACGTGCGCCGGTTGGCGGGTCCGTACGCGTGGGGCAACGCACTGTCGGCGGGCTACACCGCTGAGGAGCTCGCCGGATTCGCAGACCAGGCCAAGAAACAGAACCTTGCCGCCGATGTCGGCGCAACCCAGCAGGTCGGAACACAGCAGGTCGACGGTTACATCCGCGTCTATCCACAAATGAAAGACCTCATCGGTACTCTGCAGGCACACGGTATCGACACCTGGGTGGTGTCAGCGTCACCCGAACCGATCGTGAAGGTGTGGGCGGGCGAGGTAGGTCTAGACGATCAGCATGTCGTCGGAGTCCGCAGCGTCGCCGACCAGTCCGGGAAACTCACCGCTCACCTCGTCGGTTGCGGAGGCGTTCGCGACGGCGACGATTCAGTCATGACCTACCTTGATGGCAAACGGTGTTGGGCCAATCAGGTCATCTTCGGGGTGACCGGCCCGCAAGCCTTCAATCAGCTCGCGGCGGATCGTCGTCAAGTCCTCGCCGCCGGCGACTCGAACAGCGACGCCGCCTTCGTCGGCGACGCCACCGTGGTGTCACTCGTGATCAACCGCAACCAGGACGACCTCATGTGCCGGGCCTACGACGGCCTGTTCACCAGGGGCGGTAAGTGGGCGATCAACCCGATGTTTATCGACCCGCTACCCCAGCACGCTCCTTACGTATGCGGGGAGGCATTCATCAACCCCGACGGATCGAAACAACCGGTATTGCGCAACGACGGCACCCCAATCCCCGATCAAGTCGACTCGGTCTTCTGACTTCTGAATCAGGCCCCGGGAACGCCTCAGGGGCGCCTTAGGCGTCCGAGCGCAAGAGCCGTCCGACCAGGGATCGATTTGGATCGGCTGCGCGCTCGGCCAGCATCAGCTCGATGCCGTGTTCGATAGCGGCGGCGGCACGCTCGCGCACCCTGCGTGCGGCGTTATCGTCGGCTTGCTGCCCCATAAACTCTGTGGTGTCGATTGGCTCGCCGAACCAGTAATACTGCCGTTCGGGGCGCGGTACCGGTGTCAGTCCGACACCACGGACCAGCGCCGGACCGTCTTTGGTGCCGAGCAGCTTCTCGGCGAGGAACTGGACCGGTGCCAGCAGTGGGGATTCGTTGTCGAGCACGATGTCGATGCCGTGTTCAGCACCCACCGAAGCGAACGGCACAATCGGATAGCCGTGCTGAATTGCCAAGCGCGCGAACCCCAGCCGATTTTTCCACACCAGCTTGTAGCGCTCGTTCTTGCGCTTGTTGACCTCACGGGCGCCGCCGGGAAAGACCATGACGAGCTCGCCGCGTCGCATCAACTCCGAGGTGATCTCTCTGGTGCCTTCGACGACCCCTGTTCGTGTCAGCGCGTCGCGCCACCCCGGAATCTTGAAATGGGCGTGGTCGCCAAGGGACCGGACGATTCTCCCCCGCTCCCAGAGCTCGGCGGCCAGCAATGGCGCGTCGACCAAGCCAAGCGTGTTGTGGTTGCCAACCAGCAATGCGCGTTCGGTCGGCACATTTTCGATCCCATAGACCTTTGGTTTAATCACCTTGCGCAGCGGCGTCATGATGCGCAGCACTGCGGCGACCTCAGCCTGGGTGGGCGCACGGGGCACTGAGACGGTATCTGCGCGGGACACCTCGTGATTATGCGCCTGCTGCGGCCAGCGCGGGAACACCTTGGCTGGTCCACTACGGCCGGCACGGCCGGCTGCGCGGTAGGGTACGCGGCAGCACCATATCGGGCCGCTTCAGTTGTCGTTTCGGGAGTCGCGCATGTCGGGTCGGAAATTTTCGTTCGAGGTCACCAAGACCAGCAGCGCGCCGGCTGCAACCTTGTTTCGGCTCGTGACAGACGGTGGCAACTGGGCGACCTGGGCCAAGCCCATCGTTGCTCAATCGAGTTGGGCGCGACGCGGTGATCCCGCGCCCGGCGGCATCGGGGCCATCCGCAAACTAGGCATGTGGCCGGTGTTCGTACAGGAAGAGACCGTCGAGTATGAGCAGGACCGTCGCCACGTCTACAAGCTGGTTGGCGCGAGGACACCCGTCCAGGACTACTTCGGCGAGGTGGTCCTTACACCAAATGCATCGGGCGGTACCGATCTCCGCTGGAGTGGCTCGTTTACCGAAAAGGTTCGTGGGACGGGGCCGGTGATGCGGGCGGCGCTGGGTGGCGCGGTCAGGTTCTTCGCGGGTCAACTGGTGAAGGCGGCCGAGCGGGAGGCGGTGCGCCGGTGATTTCGCTGTATGGGCAGCGTCGGATTGGTGCCCGCGTGGTGGGCCGGGGCTAAAGCCCGAATGTTTGCCAGGAGTAAGCGCGCGATCGGAATGCATCCGGGTTGCACATAGGGTGGATTATGGCAGTGATTCAAACCAATAATCGTTCCTATTGAGCACAGTTTTGCGGGATAATTATTTCACCCAATCGCCATGGTAATCAGTGCATTTAGGTCAGTGCGGCTACGTCGGTGGTTTACATCAGACGGCCCGGATCGTGATTAAGCATAGCGTGTAAAAAAACTTTGCAGCCGCGCCCGATATGTCTATAACAAATAGATAACGGTTTCATTGCTTAGGTATACAATTCAAGATCACCGCGTAGCGTCGTGCGCTACCAGCATGTCATCGACGACGGGCGTGTGACCTTTCATCAGCACCAGGCTCACCCCGGAAGGTTGGGGAGCGATGCATTACTCGGTGTTGCCGCCGGAGGTCAACTCGGCCTTGATCTTCGCCGGGGCGGGATCCGGACCGATGCTGGCGGCGGCGTCGGCCTGGGACGGGCTTGCAACGGAATTGGCCTCGGCTGCTGCCTCTTTCGGCTCGGTGACAGCCGGGCTGGTCGGCGGGTCGTGGCAGGGTCGGTCATCGGTGGCGATGGCAGCGGCGGCAGCCCCGTATGCGGGGTGGCTGGCCGCGGCGGCGACCCAGGCCGAGCAGGCGGCCGCCCAGGCCCAGGTGATCGTGACCGAGTTCGAAGCTGCGCGGCTGACGATGGTACAACCGGCGCTGGTGGCCGCCAACCGTTCTAGCCTCGTATCGCTGGTAATGGCGAACCTTTTTGGCCAAAACGCTCCCGCGATCGCGGCCGCCGAAGCCGCATACGAGGAGATGTGGGCTCTCGATGTGTCGGCGATGGCGACCTACCACTCCGGGGCGTCGGCCGTCGCTGCGGCGCTACCGGCATTCGCCCTCCCGCTGCGGCTTCCGGCGGGTCTGGCGGCCGGGCCCGCGGCCGTGGTGACCGCGCTCACCACGGCCGCGGGCATACCGACTTTTGCGGGCCGCGCGATCGCCGCCAACCTTGGTTTGGCCAACGTTGGCGGTGGCAACCTCGGTAACGCCAACATTGGGCTCCGCAACATTGGCAACGCCAACCTTGGCAACAACAATCTGGGGTCCGGCAACTTTGGTAGCTTCAATATCGGCTCGGCCAACCTGGGTGGCAACAACATCGGTATAGGAAACGCGGGCGCCAGCAACTTCGGTCTTGCAAACCTGGGCAATTTGAACACGGGGTTCGCCAATGCGGGCATCGGCAACTTCGGAATTGCGAATACCGGCAACAACAATATCGGCATCGGCCTGACTGGAAACAACCAAATCGGCATCGGCGGACTCAATTCCGGTAACGGTAACGTCGGATTATTCAACTCGGGTAGCGCCAATATCGGCTTCTTCAACTCCGGCAACGGCAACTTTGGCATCGGGAACTCCGGTAACTTCAGCACTGGCCTGTTCAACCCCGGACACGGCAACACCGGATTCCTGAATGCGGGCTCTTTCAATACGGGCATGTTCGACGTTGGGAACGCGAACACCGGCAGCTTCAACGCAGGCCACTACAACTTCGGTGCCTTCAACCCGGGCCCGTCGAACACGGGTACCTTCAACACGGGCGGCGCCAACACCGGCTGGTTCAACACAGGAAGCATCAACACCGGCGCCTTCAACATAGGCGACATGAATAACGGCTTGTTCAACACGGGCGACATGAACAATGGTGTCTTTTACCGTGGTGTGGGCCAAGGCAGCCTGCAGTTCGCCATCACCAGCCCTGATTTGACGCTTCCGTCTCTGGAAATACCCGGAATCTCGGTTCCCGCGTTCAGCCTGCCCGCGATAACCTTGCCGTCGTTGACGATTCCGGCGGTGACGACGCCGGCCAACGTTACCGTGGGTGCGTTTGATTTGCCGGGGTTGACGGTGCCGTCGTTGACGATTCCAGCGGCGATGACGCCAGCTAACATCACGGTGGGTGCGTTTGATTTGCCGGGGTTGACGGTGCCGTCGTTGACGATTCCAGCTACAACGACACCAGCCAACATCACGGTAGGTGCGTTTAACTTGCCTCAGTTGAGTATTCCGTCGGTGACGGTTCCGCCGATCACGATTCCGGCTGGCACAGCGCTAGGTGCGTTCAATCTGCCGACGCTGAGTATTCCGTCGGTGACGGTTCCGCCGATCACGATTCCGGCTGGCACCACTGTCGGCGGATTTACGCTACCCACGATACACACCCCGTTAATAAGTACACCCCAAATAAGTATAGGCGGCTTTAGCACTCCCGGCATAGCCACGCAAGCAAATTCTGGTGTCATCAATCTTCCCACCTTTAGCCTTAACGGCATTACGATAACTAATTTGGTGGTGTTCATTCCGAATAACATCACTGCTTTGCAAACCAATATGCCCGGGGTATTCCCGCAAATTGGCGGCTTCCCTAATACGCCCCCTGCCTTTATTAATACTGGGACCATTACCGTAGGTGGAGGCCAAATCAACGGCGTCGGCTTCTCGATCGGCGCAATCAACGTCACCCCCTTCACCCTCCCCAACGTCGTCATCCAACCGTGGTCCCTCGGGGGGATCTCGGTCGACGGGTTCACCCTGCCAGAGATCAGCACCCAAGAATTCACCACTCCGGCGTTGACGATCAGTCCGATTGGTGTCGGTGCATTGAGCCTGCCGGATATCACTACTCAACAGTTCACGACCCCGGAGTTGACCATCGACCCGATCACGCTGGGTGGGTTTACGCTGCCGCAGCTCAGCATCCCGGCGATTACCACCCCGGCGTTCACGATCGATCCGATAGCGCTGGGTGGTTTCACGCTTCCTCAGATCATGACGCCCGAGATAACGACTCCACCGTTCGCCATCGACCCGATCGGACTTAGCGGTTTCACCCTCCCCCAGGTCAATATCCCGGAGATCACCACGCCAGAGTTCACCATCCAGCCGGTGGGCTTGGCGGCCTTCACCACACCCGCACTCACCATCGCCAGCATCCACCTGCCGAGCACCACCATGGGCGGATTCGCAATCCCAGCGGGGCCGGGATACTTCAACTCGAGCGCAACGCCCTCGTCGGGCTTTTTCAACGCCGGAATCGGTGGGAACTCGGGCTTCGGCAACAGCGGCTCGGGACTGTCGGGTTGGTTCAACACAAGTCCTGTTGGGCTGCTAGCCGGCTCGGGCTACCAGAACTACGGTGGTCTTATCTCCGGCTTCTCCAACGTTGGCAGCGGCATATCGGGCTTCGCCAACACCGGCACCCTGCCGTTTGCCGTGACCAGCTTGGTCTCCGGTTTGGCCAACATCGGCAACAACCTGTCGGGCCTGTTCTTCCAGAGCACCACGCCATAATCCGTGCGGACCCCGCCCCGCGGAGAGGATCACCAGCCGTAATCGCCACGATCAGATCAACGACGCCTGCGACGACCTCCACAACGATGAAATCATCGGGGGAATAATCGATTTCGGCCTTTGGCTGAGGCTCGTTCGTTGGGTTTGGCGTCGATTCCTAGAGCGGCTAAAAAGCGCCCGCCGTAAATCAGTTTGACGAGATCTATGAATCATGGCCCTATTCGGGTGATATGTATACGGCCGCGAAGATCGCCGACTAGCGTGGAGCGACACGGCGCTCGCCGACCGCGGGTTGGTGACCTGCCATGAATTCGGTGCACCCAGGGAAGGTCGGGGCCATGAATTTTTCAACATTGCCACCAGAGATCAACTCGGCCCTCATATTCGGCGGGGCGGGATCAGAACCCATGTCGGCGGCCGCGGTCGCCTGGGACCAGCTGGCGATGGAATTGGCCTCGGCAGCGGCCTCTTTCAACTCCGTGACGTCGGGCCTGGTCGGCGAATCGTGGCTCGGACCGTCATCGGCGGCGATGGCCGCTGCGGCAGCGCCGTACCTGGGATGGCTTGCCACGGCAGCGGCCCAGGCCCAGCGGTCGGCAACCCAAGCCGCGGCCCTAGTGACCGAGTTCGAGGCTGTCCGGGCGGCGATGGTGCAACCGGCGCTGGTGGCGGCCAACCGCTCCGACTTGGTGTCATTGGTGTTCTCAAACCTCTTCGGGCAGAATGCTCCGGCGATCGCTGCGATTGAGGCCGCATACGAGCAGATGTGGGCCATCGATGTGTCAGTGATGTCGGCCTACCATGCCGGGGCATCGGCGGTGGCGTCGGCCCTGACGCCGTTCACTGCGCCGCCGCAGAACCTCACAGGCCTGCCGGCCCAGTTGGCGGCCGCTCCGGCGGCCGTCGTCAACGCGGCGATCACCAGTTCCAAGGGTGTGCTGGCAAATCTTAGCTTAGGCCTGGCAAACTCGGGCTTCGGACACATGGGCGCCGCTAACCTTGGCATTTTGAACTTGGGCGGCCTAAATCCCGGCGGCAACAACTTCGGCCTTGGAAATGTTGGCAGCAACAACGTTGGCTTGGGCAACACCGGCAACGGAAACATCGGCTTCGGCAACACGGGCAACGGAAACATCGGCTTCGGCCTCACCGGCGACAACCAGCAGGGCTTCGGCGGCTGGAACTCGGGGACCGGCAATATCGGCTTGTTCAACTCAGGCACCGGCAACATCGGCATCGGCAATACGGGCACCGGAAACTTCGGCATCGGGAACTCAGGTGCCAGCTACAACACGGGTATCGGCAACACGGGCCAAGCCAACACGGGCTTCTTCAACGCCGGCATCGCCAACACTGGCATCGGCAACACGGGCAACTACAACACGGGCAGCTTCAACCTAGGCAGCTTCAACACGGGCGACTTCAACACGGGCAGCTCCAACACAGGCTTCTTCAACCCCGGCAACCTCAACACCGGCGTGGGAAACACCGGCAACGTCAACACCGGTGGATTCAACTCTGGCAACTACAGCAACGGCTTCTTCTGGCGAGGCGACTACCAGGGCTTGATCGGCTTCTCCGGCACACTGACCATTCCCGCTGCTGGCCTAGACCTCAATGGCCTCGGCTCAATCGGCCCCATCACCATCCCGTCCATCACCATTCCCGAAATCGGCCTGGGCATTAACAGTTCCGGGGCGTTGGTGGGTCCGATCGATGTCCCGCCTATTACTGTTCCCGCTATCGGTTTGGGTGTGAGTAGTTCGGGGGCGTTGGTGGGGCCGATCAGTGTTCCGCCTATTACTGTTCCTGCCATCGGTTTGGGTGTGAGTAGTTCGGGGGCGTTGGTGGGGCCGATCAGTGTTCCGCCTATTACTGTTCCTGCCATCGGTTTGGGTGTGAGTAGTTCGGGGGCGTTGGTGGGGCCGATCAGTGTTCCGCCTATTACTGTTCCCGCTATCGGTTTGGGTGTGAGTAGTTCGGGGGCGTTGGTGGGGCCGATCAGTGTTCCGCCTATTACTGTTCCCGCTATCGGTTTGGGTGTGAGTAGTTCGGGGGCGTTGGTGGGGCCGATCAGTGTTCCGCCTATTACTGTTCCCGCTATCGGGCTGGGCATTAACAGTTCCGGGGCGTTGGTGGGGCCGATCAATGTTCCGCCTATTACTGTTCCCGCCATCGGTTTGGGTGTGAGTAGTTCGGGGGCGTTGGTGGGGCCGATCAATGTTCCGCCTATTACTGTTCCCGCCATCGGTTTGGGTGTGAGTAGTTCGGGCGCGTTGGTGGGGCCGATCAATGTTCCGCCTATTACTGTTCCCGCCATCGGGCTGGGCATTAACAGTTCCGGGGCGTTGGTGGGGCCGATCAATGTTCCGCCTATTACTGTTCCCGCCATCGGGCTGGGCATCAACAGTACCGGGGCACTCGTTGGCCCCATCAACATCCCGCCGATCACTCTAAATTCTATTGGCCTAGAGCTATCGGCGTTCCAGGTCATTAACGTGGGATTGATTTCGATCCCCGCGTCTCCGCTTGCGATCGGCTTATTCGGCGTAAATCCCACCGTTGGCAGCATAGGCCCGGGTAGCATATCGATACAGCTAGGCACTCCTGAGCTTCCCGCGATTCCGCCATTTTTCCCCGGATTCCCTCCAGATTACGTGACAGTGAGTGGTCAAATCGGTCCCATCACCTTCTTATCGGGTGGTTATAGTTTGCCGGCTATTCCGTTGGGTATTGATGTGGGTGGAGGGTTAGGCCCGTTTACGGTGTTCCCGGATGGCTACGCACTTCCGGCTATTCCGTTGGGTATTGATGTGGGTGGAGGGTTAGGCCCGTTTACGGTGTTCCCGGATGGCTACGCACTTCCGGCTATTCCGTTGGGTATTGATGTGGGTGGAGGGTTAGGCCCGTTTACGGTGTTTCCGGATGGCTACGCACTTCCGGCTATTCCGTTGGGTATTGATGTGGGTGGAGGGTTAGGCCCGTTTACGGTGTTCCCGGATGGCTACGCACTTCCGGCTATTCCGTTGGGTATTGATGTGGGTGGAGGGTTAGGCCCGTTTACGGTGTTTCCGGATGGCTACGCACTTCCGGCTATTCCGTTGGGTATTGATGTGGGTGGAGGGTTAGGCCCGTTTACGGTGTTCCCGGATGGCTACGCACTTCCGGCTATTCCGTTGGGTATTGATGTGGGTGGAGGGTTAGGCCCGTTTACGGTGTTTCCGGATGGCTACGCACTTCCGGCTATTCCGTTGGGTATTGATGTGGGTGGAGGGTTAGGCCCGTTTACGGTGTTCCCGGATGGCTACGCACTTCCGGCTATTCCGTTGGGTATTGATGTGGGTGGAGGGTTAGGCCCGTTTACGGTGTTCCCAGATGGCTACGCACTTCCGGCTATTCCGTTGGGTATTGATGCGGGTGGAGGGTTAGGCCCGTTTCCGGTGTTTCCGGATGGCTACGCACTTCCGGCTATTCCGTTGGGTATTGATGTGGGTGGAGGGTTAGGCCCGTTTACGGTGTTCCCGGATGGCTACGCACTTCCGGCTATTCCGTTGGGTATTGATGTGGGTGGAGGGTTAGGCCCGTTTACGGTGTTCCCGGATGGCTACGCACTTCCGGCAATCCCGTTGGGTATTGATGTGGGCGGCGCCATCGGCCCCCTCACTACCCCGCCAATCACGATCCCCGCAATCCCGTTGGGCATCGACGTGTCCGGCAGCCTCGGGCCGATCAACATCCCGATCGAAATCGCGGGAACCCCAGGCTTCGGAAACTCGACCACCACCCCGTCATCGGGCTTCTTCAACAGCGGTACGGGCGGCACATCGGGTTTCGGGAACGTCGGTTCGGGCGGATCTGGCTTCTGGAACATTGCTGGGAATCTCGGCAACTCCGGATTCCTTAACGTCGGGCCACTGACATCGGGAATCTTGAACTTCGGCAACACCGTCTCAGGCCTCTACAACACCAGCACGCTAGGCCTAGCGACATCGGCCTTTCACTCCGGCGTCGGTAACACCGACAGCCAACTCGCCGGCTTCATGCGCAACGCCGCAGGTGGGACGTTATTCAACTTCGGCTTCGCCAACGACGGCACACTCAACTTGGGCAACGCAAACCTCGGCGACTACAACGTGGGTAGCGGAAACGTCGGTAGCTACAACTTCGGTAGCGGAAACATCGGCAACGGAAGTTTCGGTTTCGGAAACATCGGAAGCAACAACTTCGGTTTTGGAAACGTCGGCAGCAACAACCTTGGGTTTGCAAACACGGGTCCGGGGTTGACGGAGGCCCTGCACAACATTGGCTTTGGGAACATCGGCGGCAACAACTACGGCTTCGCGAACATCGGTAACGGCAACATCGGCTTCGGCAACACGGGCACTGGAAATATTGGTATCGGGCTCACCGGCGACAATCAGGTCGGATTCGGGGCGCTGAACTCCGGCAGCGGCAACATCGGCTTCTTCAACTCCGGCAACGGCAACATCGGCTTCTTCAACTCAGGCAACGGAAACGTCGGCATCGGCAACTCCGGCAACTACAACACCGGCCTGGGTAACGTGGGCAACGCCAACACGGGCCTGTTCAACACCGGCAACGTCAACACTGGAATCGGCAACGCAGGAAGCTACAACACAGGCAGCTACAACGCCGGCGACACCAACACGGGCGACCTCAACCCGGGCAACGCCAACACGGGGTACCTAAACCTCGGCGACCTCAACACCGGCTGGGGAAACATTGGCGACCTTAACACCGGCGCCCTGATCTCGGGCAGCTACAGCAACGGCATACTGTGGAGGGGCGATTACCAGGGTCTGATTGGCTACTCAGACACACTCAGCATTCCCGCCATCCCACTGAGCGTCGAAGTGAATGGTGGCATCGGTCCGATTGTGGTGCCGGATATTACTATTCCTGGTATTCCGTTGAGCCTGAACGCGCTGGGTGGTATCGGTCCGATTGTGGTGCCGGATATTACTATTCCTGGTATTCCGTTGAGCCTGAACGCGCTGGGTGGTATCGGTCCGATTGTGGTGCCGGATATTACTATTCCTGGTATTCCGTTGAGCCTGAACGCGCTGGGTGGTATCGGTCCGATTGTGGTGCCGGATATTACTATTCCTGGTATTCCGTTGAGCCTGAATGCGCTGGGTGGTGTCGGTCCGATTGTGGTGCCGGATATTACTATTCCTGGTATTCCGTTGAGCCTGAATGCGCTGGGTGGTGTCGGTCCGATTGTGGTGCCGGATATTACTATTCCTGGTATTCCGTTGAGCCTGAACGCGCTGGGTGGTGTCGGTCCGATTGTGGTGCCGGATATTACTATTCCTGGTATTCCGTTGAGCCTGAACGCGCTGGGTGGTGTCGGTCCGATTGTGGTGCCGGATATTACTATTCCTGGTATTCCGTTGAGCCTGAACGCGCTGGGTGGTGTCGGTCCGATTGTGGTGCCGGATATTACTATTCCTGGTATTCCGTTGAGCCTGAACGCGCTGGGTGGTATCGGTCCGATTGTGGTGCCGGATATTACTATTCCTGGTATTCCGTTGAGCCTGAACGCGCTGGGTGGTATCGGTCCGATTGTGGTGCCGGATATTACTATTCCTGGTATTCCGTTGAGCCTGAACGCGCTGGGTGGTGTCGGTCCGATCACCGTTCCCGGCGTCCCTATTTCCCGCATCCCCCTTACGATTAACATCAGGATACCGGTCAACATCACTCTCAACGAACTTCCGTTTAACGTCGCTGGTATCTTCACGGGCTACATCGGCCCCATCCCGCTTAGCACATTCGTATTAGGCGTCACGCTGGCCGGCGGCACCCTGGAGTCTGGCATCCAGGGATTCAGTGTTAATCCGTTCGGTTTGAATATTCCGTTGAGCGGTGCTACCAACGCTGTCACGATCCCTGGTTTCGCGATTAATCCGTTTGGGTTGGATGTTCCGTTGAGCGGGGGCACGAGCCCGGTTACGATCCCTGGTTTCGCGATTAATCCGTTTGGGTTGGATGTTCCGTTGAGCGGGGGCACGAGCCCGGTTACGATCCCTGGTTTCGCGATTAATCCGTTTGGGTTGGATGTTCCGTTGAGCGGGGGCACGAGCCCGGTTACGATCCCTGGTTTCGCGATTAATCCGTTTGGGTTGGATGTTCCGTTGAGCGGGGGCACGAGCCCGGTTACGATCCCTGGTTTCGCGATTAATCCGTTTGGGTTGGATGTTCCGTTGAGCGGGGGCACGAGCCCGGTTACGATCCCTGGTTTCGCGATTAATCCGTTTGGGTTGAATGTTCCGTTGAGCGGGGGCACGAGCCCGGTTACGATCCCTGGTTTCGCGATTAATCCGTTTGGGTTGAATGTTCCGTTGAGCGGGGGCACCAACGCTGTCACGATCCCCGGTTTCGCGATTAATCCGTTTGGGTTGAATGTTCCGTTGAGCGGGGGCACCAACGCTGTCACGATCCCCGGTTTCGCGATTAATCCGTTTGGGTTGAATGTTCCGTTGAGCGGGGGCACGAGCCCGGTTACGATCCCTGGTTTCGCGATTAATCCGTTTGGGTTGAATGTTCCGTTGAGCGGGGGCACGAGCCCGGTTACGATCCCCGGCTTCACCATTCCCGGATCCCCCCTGAACTTGACCGCCAACGGCGGCTTGGGACCGATCAACATCCCGATCAACATCACGAGCGCCCCGGGCTTCGGAAACTCCACCACCACCCCGTCTTCGGGCTTCTTCAACAGTGGCGATGGAAGCGCATCCGGCTTCGGCAACGTCGGGCCCGGCATTTCGGGCCTCTGGAACCAGGTGCCGAACGCGCTGCAAGGCGGAGTCTCGGGAATCTACAACGTCGGGCAGCTGGCGTCGGGCGTGGCGAACCTAGGCAACACCGTCTCGGGCTTCAACAACACGAGCACCGTTGGTCACCTCACCGCTGCGTTTAACTCGGGCGTCAACAACATCGGCCAAATGCTCCTGGGCTTCTTCTCACCGGGTGCCGGGCCGTAAACGGGCTCTTCGCAGTTGAGGGTGTAGGGCGGGTCGGCGCGTCGTTGCCGGGGTAGGGGTCGAGGTCTTCCGATGATGGGGTTTCCTACACCTCTCATCCGAAAGACCTCGACGTGCACGACGCTACCGGTGGTGCGGGCTTTGTCCGCCCCGATCTGACCGCTTTCTGCCGGCTTGATGAGCTCGGGGTGGAGGTGACCGGCCAACACCTGGATTCCGAGCGGGCGGTGCTGGCGTGTCGGATCACCGACGAGGATCGATGGTGTCGACGTTGCGGCGAGCAAGGCGCCGTCCGGGATACCGTAACCCGCCGATTGGCTCACTGGTGCACCATCCTTGTGTCGGTGATCTTGGATGGATTGCCCGATGCACCCGAGGCGCCGCTGGGTTATCGCCCTGCTCGCTTGACAGCCGTGATGTCCATCATGAGTTTTGCGGAGTCCGGCGGTTGCCCCGGACGCGCCGACCGTCGACAGGACTGAGCGCCGACGAGCGCCGAACAGTGAGCGATGCGGCAGCCGCGTTCGGGCCTCGCACGAGGGTGCCTCCCCACTGGGTCTAGCAGCGAGGAGGCTGTTATGGAGTCTACTGCCGAAACCACATTGCGCGACGAGCCGCAGAACGGCGTCACGGGTGGAATTGATTGGGCGCGAGACGATCACGCGGTATCGATCGTCGATGCGCGTGGCCGCGAGGTTCGCCGCGCCACGATCGAGCACAACGCCGCCGGACTGCGCGAGCTGCTCGAGCTGCTGAACCGGGCCGGTGTGCGCGAGGTCGCCATCGAACGCCCGGACGGCCCGGTGGTGGACACCCTGCTCGAGGCCGGGCTCACGGTGGTGGTGATCAGCCCGAACCAGCTGAAGAATCTGCGCGGCCGTTACGGCTCGGCCGGCAACAAGGACGACCGCTTCGACGCGTTCGTGCTCGCCGACACGCTGCGCACCGACCGGTCCCGGCTGCGTCCACTGCTGCCCGACACCGCGGCCACGGCCACCCTGCGCCGGACCTGTCGCGCTCGCAAAGACCTGGTCGGGCACCGGGTGGCGTTGGCCAACCAGCTGCGCGCGCACCTGCGCATCGTCTTTCCGGGCGTGGTCGGGCTGTTCGCCGACATCGACTCGCCGATCAGCCTGGCGTTCCTGACCCGATTCGACTGCCAGGACCGCGCAGACTGGTTGTCGGTCAAGCGCCTGGCCGCCTGGCTGGCCGCCGCCGGCTACTGCGGGCGCGTCGACCCCGCGGTGCTTCACGGCCGGCTCACCGGCGCCCCGCGCGGTGTCACAGGTGAGGACGGCGCCGCCAACGCACACATCACCCGCGCCCTGCTCGCTGCGCTTACCAGCATCGCCACGCAGATCAAGGCCCTCGACGCGCAGATCGCCGAGC
Organism: Mycobacterium canetti CIPT 140010059; assembly: GCF_000253375.1. Classification (NCBI taxonomy): domain Bacteria; kingdom Bacillati; phylum Actinomycetota; class Actinomycetes; order Mycobacteriales; family Mycobacteriaceae; genus Mycobacterium; species Mycobacterium canetti. The sequence goes on along the minus strand of NC_015848.1, from coordinate 2,203,267 downwards.
AGCTCGCCCTGCACGCCGACGCGCACATCTTCACCTCCCTGCCCCGCTCCGGCACCGTGCGCGCGGCCCGGCTGCTCGCCGAGATCGGTGACTGCCGAGCCCGTTTTCCCACGCCCGAATCGCTGGCCTGCTTGGCCGGCGTCGCCCCCTCCACCCGCCAGTCCGGCAAAGTCACCCACGTCGGGTTCCGTTGGGCCGCAGACAAACAACTCCGCGACGCCGTCTGCGACTTCGCCGGCGACAGCCGCCGAGCCAACCCCTGGGCCGCCGACCTTTACAACCGCGCCCGAGCCCGCGGCCACGACCACCCTCACGCCGTACGCATCCTCGCCCGCGCCTGGCTTTACGTCATCTGGCACTGCTGGCAAGACGGCGTCGCTTACGATCCCACCCAACACCGAGCCCTGCAGGCTCTCCGTAACCAAGTTCGCCAAACGGCGGCTTGACACAGGGCTACTCATGAGCCCTTCGGGTGGCGCCCGACGACCTTGGTGCTTACCGTGCGCCGCTATCGGTGTGCCGGCTGCGCTCATGTGTGGCGGCAAGACAGCAGCGCGGCAGCCGAGCCGCGGGCGAAGTTGTCGCGCCATGGGCTGCGGTGGGCATTGGAAGCCGTTGTGTGCCAACACCTCACCATCGCCCGTGTCGCCGAAGGGCTGGGGGTGTCGTGGAACACCGCCAACAACGCCGTGTTGGCCGAGGGCAAGCGGGTGTTGATCGACAATGCGGGCAGGTTCGACGAAGTCACGGTGATCGGGGTCGACGAACACGTGTGGCGCCACACGCGGCGCGGCGACAAGTACGTCACCGTGATCATCGACCTGACCGGCATCCGTGAGGGCACCGGTCCGGCCCGGCTGCTGGACATGGTCGAAGGACGCTCCAAGCAGGCCTTCAAGACCTGGCTGGCCGAACGAGAAGAATCCTGGCGCCAGGCGGTGGAAGTGGTGGCGATGGACGGGTTCACCGGGTTTAAGACCGCCACCAGCGAGGAACTGCCCGACGCGGTGGCGGTGATGGATCCCTTCCACGTGGTGCGGCTCGGTGGTGAGGCGCTGGATAAATGCCGGCGCCGCGTTCAACTCGACACCTGTGGACACCGCGGTCGCAAGACTGATCCGCTCTACGCCGCGCGGCGCACCCTGCAGACCGGGGCCGACCTGCTCACCGACAAGCAAAAAGACCGGCTGACAAAGCTATTCGCCGTCGACACCCACATCGAAGTCGAGGCGACCTGGGGCATCTACCAGCGCATGATCAGCGCCTACCGCAACCCCGACCGCCGCAGGGGCCGCGAGCTGATGAGCGCGCTGATCGAGTCGATCAGCGACGCGGTCCCCGCGGCATTGACCGAGGTCATCACCCTGGGGCGCACATTGAAGAAACGCGCCGCCGACGTTCTGGCTTACTTCGACCGGCCTGGCACATCCAACGGACCCACCGAGGCGATCAACGGCCGCCTCGAACACCTACGCGGCTCTGCGCTGGGATTTCGCAACCTCACCCACTACATCACCCGATCCCTCCTGGAAACCGGCGGATTCAAACCCCGACTACACCCTCGATCATGAAGAGCCCGTAAACGGGGGCGGCGATGGTAGTCGCGACTGCGGGCCGACGCAGGTGAACGCCGGTGCGCTGGATCTTCGACAGGCCACCGCAGACGCCGTCTGACAGCATCCTTCGCGTTTCGCGATGTGCGCCACCTCGACGCACACCCGGTTGGCCCCCAAGACAGTTGGCAGCGCTGGCTACGCCTCCTTCGTGATCAACTTCCGCAGCGCCACCCGATCGGGCGTCAGCAGTTCGGCGATGCGCGGGTGGTTCACCTCGGCGACGATGATCTCGCCCACCTCCTGATTGACCTCGGTGAAGATTCCATGCGACTTCATCTTCGAGGTCTGGTAGAGGTTGTCGTCGGTGGGCGTGACGTAGTGCACCGCCTGCGCCTTGAAGCGGTGGACGAGCCAGAGGTGGATCAGGGTCATCAGCCGCTTTTGGCGTAGTTCCGCACCGAACGTGTTCTGGTCGCGTACCAACAGGATGGTGCGGCCGCGGCGATCTTGGATCGGTTGGAATATCACGTTGGCGAGCTTGTCATCGCTTTCGCCGTGGATGCCGAGCTCGAGCACCTCCGAGCCGGCCCGCTGCGGCCGAAGCTGTACGCGCAGTTTGTCTTTGAGCTGGTAGTGACCGCTCCACATGGCCAGCCATTCCTCTAGCAGCTTGCGCGGCACCTCAGTTTGCACCAAGTGCTGGTGCTGGGTGGAGCCCTTGCCCATTGCCTTCGTGGTCGCCGTGCGTCCGGAGGAGGCAGCCAATGCGGCGTCACTGCGCGGCCCGCCGACTAGCGTTTGCGGTGTGCGATAGGGAGATTCGACCAAGCGCATCTTGCGCTGCAACCGAGCCAGCGCCAGCATGCCGTCCTGGCGCAGCGCGGTGGCGAATTCCTCGGCCGCGACACCGTCGATCTGGTGCCCGCCATAGGTGATGAAGTTGAAGACGAAGCCCATTTTGCCGAGCTCCTCGGGGAAGCGCCGCATCTCCTCGTCGGTCATGCCGGTGGTGTCCCAGTTGAACGATGGTGAGAGGTTGTACGCCAGCATCTGGTCGGGGAACTCGGCATGGATCGCCTCGGCGAACTGTCGAGCGTCGGCGAGATCGGCGGTCTTGGTCTCCATCCAAAGAATGTCGGCAAACGGTGCCGCGGCCAGCGATTTGGCGATCGCATACGGTATGCCGCCGCGGATCTGGTAGTAGCCCTCCGGGGTCTTGGCCAGCTCGCAGTCCCATGGCGGATCGGCGCCCAGCTCCTTGGCCTTTGCCCGGGCGGCATGCAGCGATGCACGCGCGGCGAACGCCCGCCACTCCGCGGGAGCCATGCCAATGGGTTCGCCCTCGCTCTGACCGAATTCGAGCACGTCCGCCACGGCCTCTCCGTAGGTCATCAGGCCGGCGTCGTCCTCCCAGGCCGCCACGAACCGCGACTCGACCTGGTCGAAAATGCCGTCGATCGACTGCTGGCCGTCCTCCCGCCACGCGTTGACCGCGTCGGAGACCAAGCCGAAAATGCCTTGGCGCTCAAGCCAACCGCCGGCCGCCGCGTACTCGCTGTCGCCAAGCGCATAGAGAAGATGACCATTGAGCTCCTTGACGCCCAGTTCGTAAAAACGCCGCACCATTGCCAGGAAACAGGACTTGTAGGACGGTACGTCGAGCTTGGTCGCGCCGAGAAGGAACGGCTGGTCACGCTCGTCGGCGCGACTGTCGATCAGGTTGGCCGCCTCCGCGTCGGTGCGTGCGACGATGATGCCGGGCACCCGCATGATGTCGAGCTGGAAGCGGGCGGCGTTGAGCCGCTTGATCTGTTCGTCGGACGGCACCAGGACCTTGCCGCCCTGGTGGCCGCACTTCTTGGTGCCGGGTCGTTGGTCCTCGATGTGGTAGCCCGGCACACCGACCTCGACGAAGCGGCGGATCAGGTTGCGTACGTGCGGATCGCCGCCGTGGCCGGTGTCGGCGTCGGCGATGATAAACGGGCGGAAGTCGTAAGCCGGTGTCGCCGCACGCTGTCGCTCGCTCATCTGCAGGCGTAGATAGTGCTGGTTGCGGTCCGCGGTGAGCAAGGCGCGCACCAGCACCGCGGCATCGTCAGGCACCTGGCTCAGCGGGTAGCTGGCGAGGTCGGGCCCCGGATCTTCGGTGCTGGAGCCCTTAGCTGAGGTAGCCCAACCACCGAGGTAGATCGCCTCGATACCCATCCGCTTCATGCTCACCGCCTGCCCCGGCGAGTAGGGGCCAAACGTCGTGATGCTCTTGCGGGCTGCAAAGAGTTCGCGCAGACGCTCGTAGAAGGCGCCCGCCGCCTCTCGCGCCACGATGTGGTCGACGGGGATCGTGCCGCGCTGTTCCACAACTTGGCGGGCGGTGTAGAGCCGAATGATCCCAGCAAAGCGCGAGCTGTCGAAGTATCGCTGAGTGGCGGCTACGTCTTTCTCAAAGTCCTGCTCGAACGGTGTGTGGACCTCGGTGTCCGTTTCGGCGATGGCCATGGCCTTGCGCTCCTCTGCAGCCCCGATTCACCTGACGGACCGAGTGTATCCCCGGACGGGCGACCTAGATCACTGACCGATGACGGCTCGCAAATTCCGCAACGCCACTGGGGCGGTTCGAGACTAACTCCTACATGGTACTGAGCCGCACTAGCACCGGTAGGGTCATCTTGGTGCCGACCCAGTTGCGCTTTGACCGTTGGTTTCTCCCGCTTGCGGTGCCGCTCGGGCTCGGCCCCAAGAACAGCGAGCTATGGGTTGGGGCGGGGAGCCTGCACGTCAAGATGGGATGGGCATTTGCCGCCGACATCCCGTTGACGTCGATCACGAAGGCAGAGGCGACCAACGCAAGGGTCTACGCAGCCGGGGTGCACTTTGGATTCGGCCGCTGGCTGGTCAACGGGTCACGTAAGGGCCTGGTGGCACTGACGATCGATCCGCCCGAACAGGCAAAGATGTGGAAGAAGTCGATGACGGTGCGCGAATTGTGGGTCAGCGTTACCGACCCGGATGCGCTCGTCACCGCTTGCACGGCAAAGTAGCTGGCGTTTCACGAGGCTGGCGGCTCGCACGTGTTCGCAACCAGGCGCGCTGGCGACGGACAAACTGCGCATCGACGACCTTCCCGTGCCCCGGGACGTAGCTGGCGTCAGGGCCGCCGATCGCAAGTACCCGATCAAGCGTTGCCGGCCAGGCCGCCAGGTCGGAATCGGCGTCGATATCAGGATCGGCTGACTCCTCGACAAGATCACCGGTGAAGACCACCGTTGGGCCGTCTGCATGGCCGGTGGCCGGCGCCACCACGACGAGATCTGCTGTGGTGTGGCCGCTGCCGGGGTGAGTGATGGTGACGGTGCGGTCCCCGAGATCGACGGCTGCATCGTAGATCCCGTGCTGAGGTGGTTTCAGGGCCGCGATCGCGCGGTCAACCTCAGCTGTGTCCGCGCCGTAGCTCAGGGCATCTTCGCGGAGCCGGTCGGTAGCCGACCGTAGGTATTCGACGACCTCGGGAGCGCAGAACACCTCCGCTTGGTCGAACACCGAGGAACCCAGCACATGGTCGAAATGCTTGTGTGTCAACACAACATGCGTTACCTGGCAACCAGCGATCTGCGTGACGTCGGCCGCGATTGCTGTTGCTTCGCCGAGGGTGGTCCCGGTGTCGACGAGCAGTATTCCGGTGCGGCCCCGGACCAGCCCAACGGTGACGTCACAGAACGGCAGCCGGCAGCGATGCACGCTGTCGGTCAGGCGCTCCCAGTCGAAGTGCACAACCGCAAAGGTAACGCCCCGCCGAACCTCCTGATAACTCGTGCTATCACAGAGGGGTGTTCGCGGGTGCGACCCGTCAAGCCTGACAAGGAGAACATTATGCGAGCAGTGGTCATCACCAAACATGGCGACCCATCGGTCTTGCAGGTGCGGCAGCGACCGGACCCGCCGCCACCGGGCCCGGGCCAGCTGCGGGTCGCCGTCCGCGCAGCAGGGGTGAACTTCGCTGACCATCTCGCCCGCGTCGGCCTGTACCCAGACGCGCCGAAACTTCCGGCGGTGGTCGGATACGAAGTCGCTGGGACGGTCGAGGCTGTCGGTGATGGGGTCGACCCGAACCGGGTCGGCGAACGAGTCCTGGCCGGTACACGATTTGGTGGCTACTGCGAGATCGTCAACGTTGCGGCCACCGACTCGGTTGTGCTCCCCGATGCGCTGAGCTTCGAACAGGGTGCCGCGGTCCCGGTGAATTACGCGACCGCCTGGGCGGCGCTGCACGGCTACGGATCGTTGCGCGCCGGTGAGCGGGTGCTGATTCACGCCGCGGCCGGTGGAGTCGGCATCGCGGCGGTCCAATTCGCGAAAGCAGCCAAGGCCGAAGTGCACGGCACCGCATCACCCCAAAAACATCAGAAGCTGGCCGAGTTCGGTGTGGACCGCGCGATCGACTACCGCCGGGACGGCTGGTGGCAGGGATTGGGCCCGTATGACGTCGTGCTTGACGCGCTCGGCGGCACCTCGCTGCGGCGGTCCTACACTCTGCTGCGCCCGGGTGGAAGGCTGGTTGGCTACGGGATTTCGAATATGCAGCACGGCGAGAAACGATCGATGCGCAGGGTGGCGCCCCACGCGTTGTCAATGCTGCGCGGCTTTAACCTGATGAAACAACTCGAGGAGTCGAAAACCGTGATCGGTCTTAACATGCTGCGGTTGTGGGACGATCGCCGCACCCTTGAACCCTGGATCGCGCCGCTGACCAAGGCGCTCAACGACGGAACGATCCTGCCGATCGTTCATGCAATCGTGCCGTTCGCCGAAGCTCCTGAGGCACATCGGATTCTGGCCGCACGGGAGAACGTCGGCAAGGTGGTGCTGGTACCGTGAGGCGATGGGTGGCCCGGGGCCCGGCTGTCTGGTAAGCGCGGCCGCAAAACAGCTGTACTCTCGAATCCCAGTTAGTAACAATGTGCTATGGAATCTCCAATGACGAGCACACTTCACCGAACCCCATTAGCCACCGCGGGGCTGGCGCTCGTAATGGCGCTGGGTGGCTGCGGGGGCGGGGGCGGTGACAGTCGAGAGACACCGCCATACGTGCCGAAAGCGACGACCGTCGACGCAACAACGCCGGCGCCGGCCGCCGAGCCACTGACGATCGCCAGTCCCATGTTCGCCGACGGCGCCCCGATCCCGGTGCAATTCAGCTGCAAGGGGGCCAACGTGGCGCCACCGTTGACGTGGTCGTCGCCCGCGGGCGCAGCCGAACTGGCACTCGTCGTCGATGACCCCGACGCGGTCGGCGGACTGTACGTGCACTGGATCGTGACCGGAATCGCCCCTGGCTCTGGCAGCACGGCGGATGGTCAGACTCCTGCTGGTGGGCACAGCGTGCCGAATTCTGGTGGTCGGCAAGGATACTTCGGTCCATGCCCGCCGGCGGGCACCGGGACACACCACTACCGGTTTACCCTCTACCACCTTCCTGTCGCGCTCCAGCTGCCACCGGGAGCCACGGGAGTCCAAGCGGCACAGGCGATAGCACAGGCCGCCAGCGGACAGGCCCGGCTCGTCGGCACATTCGAAGGCTGACGCCGCGGCATCCCTGGCGAGGTGGTCGAAACCCTGGCTTCTCCAATTGCGCCTGGCGACAATGATCAATATGGAATCGACAGTGGCGCACGCATTTCACCGGTTCGCACTGGCCATCTTGGGGCTGGCGCTCCCCGTGGCGCTAGTTGCCTACGGTGGCAACGGTGACAGTCGAAAGGCGGCGCCGCTGGCGCCGAAAGCAGCAGCGCTCGGTCGGAGTATGCCCGAAACGCCTACCGGCGATGTACTGACAATCAGCAGTCCGGCATTCGCCGACGGTGCGCCGATCCCGGAACAGTACACCTGCAAAGGAGCCAATATCGCGCCTCCGTTGACCTGGTCGGCGCCGTTTGGCGGCGCACTCGTTGTCGATGATCCGGACGCACCTCGCGAACCTTACGTCCATTGGATCGTGATCGGGATCGCCCCTGGTGCTGGCGGCACCGCCGATGGTGAGACTCCCGGTGGCGGAATCAGCCTGCCGAACTCCAGCGGTCAGCCCGCATACACCGGACCCTGCCCGCCGGCGGGCACCGGGACACACCACTACCGGTTTACCCTCTACCACCTTCCTGCCGTGCCTCCACTCGCGGGACTGGCTGGGACACAAGCGGCGCGGGTGATCGCGCAGGCCGCCACCATGCAGGCCCGGCTCATCGGAACATACGAAGGCTGATCCACCCGCCATCCCACGATCCAGCGGCCCCGGGGCGATCGGGTCCTGGCAGACGCCTGTCACGCTAGCCAAAGTCTTGACTGATTCCAGAAAAGGGAGTCATATTGTCTAGTGTGTCCTCTATACCGGACTACGCCGAACAGCTCCGGACGGCCGACCTGCGCGTGACCCGACCGCGCGTCGCCGTCCTGGAAGCAGTGAATGCGCATCCACACGCCGACACGGAAACGATTTTCGGTGCCGTGCGTTTTGCGCTGCCCGACGTATCCCGGCAAGCCGTGTACGACGTGCTGCATGCCCTGACCGCCGCGGGCTTGGTGCGAAAGATCCAACCCTCGGGCTCCGTCGCGCGCTACGAGTCCAGGGTCGGCGACAACCACCATCACATCGTCTGCCGGTCTTGCGGGGTTATCGCCGATGTCGACTGTGCTGTTGGCGAGGCACCCTGTCTGACGGCCTCGGACCATAACGGCTTCCTGTTGGACGAGGCGGAGGTCATCTACTGGGGTCTATGTCCTGATTGTTCGATATCCGACACTTCGCGATCACATCCGTGATCACAGCCCGATAACACCAACTCCTGGAAGGAATGCTGTGCCCGAGCAACACCCACCCATTACAGAAACCACCACCGGAGCCGCTAGCAACGGTTGTCCCGTCGTGGGTCATATGAAATACCCCGTCGAGGGCGGCGGAAACCAGGACTGGTGGCCCAACCGGCTCAATCTGAAGGTACTGCACCAAAACCCGGCCGTCGCTGACCCGATGGGTGCGGCGTTCGACTATGCCGCGGAGGTCGCGACCATCGACGTTGACGCCCTGACGCGGGACATCGAGGAAGTGATGACCACCTCGCAGCCGTGGTGGCCCGCCGACTACGGCCACTACGGGCCGCTGTTTATCCGGATGGCGTGGCACGCTGCCGGCACCTACCGCATCCACGACGGCCGCGGCGGCGCCGGGGGCGGCATGCAGCGGTTCGCGCCGCTTAACAGCTGGCCCGACAACGCCAGCTTGGACAAGGCGCGCCGGCTGCTGTGGCCGGTCAAGAAGAAGTACGGCAAGAAGCTCTCATGGGCGGACCTGATTGTTTTCGCCGGCAACTGCGCGCTGGAATCGATGGGCTTCAAGACGTTCGGGTTCGGCTTCGGCCGGGTCGACCAGTGGGAGCCCGATGAGGTCTATTGGGGCAAGGAAGCCACCTGGCTCGGCGATGAGCGTTACAGCGGTAAGCGGGATCTGGAGAACCCGCTGGCCGCGGTGCAGATGGGGCTGATCTACGTGAACCCGGAGGGGCCGAACGGCAACCCGGACCCCATGGCCGCGGCGGTCGACATTCGCGAGACGTTTCGGCGCATGGCCATGAACGACGTCGAAACAGCGGCGCTGATCGTCGGCGGTCACACTTTCGGTAAGACCCATGGCGCCGGCCCGGCCGATCTGGTCGGCCCCGAACCCGAGGCTGCTCCGCTGGAGCAGATGGGCTTGGGCTGGAAGAGCTCGTATGGCACCGGAACCGGTAAGGACGCGATCACCAGCGGCATCGAGGTCGTATGGACGAACACCCCGACGAAATGGGACAACAGTTTCCTCGAGATCCTGTACGGCTACGAGTGGGAGCTGACGAAGAGCCCTGCTGGCGCTTGGCAATACACCGCCAAGGACGGCGCCGGTGCCGGCACCATCCCGGACCCGTTCGGCGGGCCAGGGCGCTCCCCGACGATGCTGGCCACTGACCTCTCGCTGCGGGTGGATCCGATCTATGAGCGGATCACGCGTCGCTGGCTGGAACACCCCGAGGAATTGGCCGACGAGTTCGCCAAGGCCTGGTACAAGCTGATCCACCGAGACATGGGTCCCGTTGCGAGATACCTTGGGCCGCTGGTCCCCAAGCAGACCCTGCTGTGGCAGGATCCGGTCCCTGCGGTCAGCCACGACCTCGTCGGCGAAGCCGAGATTGCCAGCCTTAAGAGCCAGATCCTGGCATCGGGATTGACTGTCTCACAGCTAGTTTCGACCGCATGGGCGGCGGCGTCGTCGTTCCGTGGTAGCGACAAGCGCGGCGGCGCCAACGGTGGTCGCATCCGCCTGCAGCCACAAGTCGGGTGGGAGGTCAACGACCCCGACGGGGATCTGCGCAAGGTCATTCGCACCCTGGAAGAGATCCAGGAGTCATTCAACTCCGCGGCGCCGGGGAACATCAAAGTGTCCTTCGCCGACCTCGTCGTGCTCGGTGGCTGTGCCGCCATAGAGAAAGCAGCAAAGGCGGCTGGCCACAACATCACGGTGCCCTTCACCCCGGGCCGCACGGATGCGTCGCAGGAACAAACCGACGTGGAATCCTTTGCCGTGCTGGAGCCCAAGGCAGATGGCTTCCGAAACTACCTCGGAAAGGGCAACCCGTTGCCGGCCGAGTACATGCTGCTCGACAAGGCGAACCTGCTTACGCTCAGTGCCCCTGAGATGACGGTGCTGGTAGGTGGCCTGCGCGTCCTCGGCGCAAACTACAAGCGCTTACCGCTGGGCGTGTTCACCGAGGCCTCCGAGTCACTGACCAACGACTTCTTCGTGAACCTGCTCGACATGGGTATCACCTGGGAGCCCTCGCCAGCAGATGACGGGACCTACCAGGGCAAGGATGGCAGTGGCAAGGTGAAGTGGACCGGCAGCCGCGTGGACCTGGTCTTCGGGTCCAACTCGGAGTTGCGGGCGCTTGTCGAGGTCTATGGCGCCGATGACGCGCAGCCGAAGTTCGTGCAGGACTTCGTCGCTGCCTGGGACAAGGTGATGAACCTCGACAGGTTCGACGTGCGCTGATTCGGGTTGATCGGCCCTGCCCGCCGATCAACCACAACCCGCCGCAGCACCCCGCGAGCTGACCGGCTCGCGGGGTGCTGGTGTTTGCCCGGCGCGATTTGTCAGACCCCGCGTGCATGGTGGTCGCAGGCACGACGAGACGGGGATGACGAGACGGGGATGAGGAGAAAGGGCGCCGAAATGTGCTGGATGTGCGATCACCCGGAAGCCACCGCCGAGGAGTACCTCGACGAGGTGTACGGGATAATGCTCATGCATGGCTGGGCGGTACAGCACGTGGAGTGCGAGCGACGGCCATTTGCCTACACGGTTGGTCTAACCCGGCGCGGCTTGCCCGAACTGGTGGTGACTGGCCTCTCGCCACGACGTGGGCAGCGGTTGTTGAACATCGCCGCTCGCAGGGCTCTGGTCGGTGACTTGCTGACTCCCGGTATGCAGACCACCCTCCCAGCCGGCCCTCTTGTCGAAACGGTCCAGGTTACACATCCGGACGCGCATTTGTATTGTGCGATCGCCATCTTTGGCGACAAGGTGACGGCCTTGCAGTTGGTGTGGGCCGACCGGCGTGGTCGCTGGCCGTGGGCGGCGGACTTCGACGAAGGTCGCGGTACCCAGCCGGTGCTCGGGATGCGAGCCACCAGGAGGTCAGCCTGACGCGAGCGCTCTAAACGTGTTGCCGGACAACGATTTAGTGACAGCAATGCAGTGACAGCGGTGGTTGCTCGACACGGAGGTGGCCAACGGCTTCCGGACATCCTCCGATACATGCGGTCTGGGCGGTGTGCTGGCGGACAAGGCTGTGACTCGGTGGAAGCGTTGGCGCCGTCCGCGATTTACCGCATCATTGCCGGACACTGCGTCGGTGGCGCGCCGTCCGTGCGCTCGCAGGCGCATATGGGGATCGAACAAGCCCATCGGCGGCGGGAGAACGAGTGATTGCTTCCAGGCCGAGTGAGTTCCGGATACCGGTAGGCCCCAGTAGGCTATTGTGTGATGCGCTTGAAGCCAGCCCCATCTCCTGCTGCAGCCTTTGCCGTCGCCGGCCTGATCCTCGCAGGCTGGGCCGGATCCGTGGGCCTCGCCGGCGCCGATCCGGAGCCGGCACCGACACCGAAGACGGCAATTGATAGCGACGGCACCTATGCGGTGGGGATTGACATCGCTCCCGGCACGTACAGCTCCGCGGGACCCGTCGGCGACGGCACCTGCTATTGGAAGCGGATGGGTAACCCCGATGGCGCGCTCATCGATAACGCACTCAGCAAGAAACCACAGGTAGTGACGATTGAGCCGACCGACAAGGCGTTCAAGACGCACGGCTGCCAACCCTGGCAGAACACGGGCAGCGAAGGCGCTGCCCCTGCCGGAGTTCCTGGACCTGAAGCGGGGGCCCAACTACAAAATCAGCTCGGCATCCTCAACGGCTTACTCGGACCGACTGGAGGGCGAGTGCCTCAGCCCTAACTGACGCTGGCTTCGGCTACGGTCCTGCTGTGGCAATAGGTGAGCAACAGGTCATCGTGATTGGGGCCGGCGTCAGCGGACTGACGTCGGCCATATGCCTGGCCGAGGCGGGGTGGCCGGTGCGGGTATGGGCGGCCGCATTGCCGCAGCAAACGACATCGGCGGTGGCGGGTGCGGTCTGGGGGCCGCGGCCGAAGGAACCCGTTGCCAAGGTACGCGGGTGGATCGAACAGTCATTGCACGTGTTTCGCGACTTGGCCAAGGATCCCGCCACCGGCGTGCGCATGACGCCGGCGCTGAGTGTCGGCGATCGTATCGAGACCGGTGCGATGCCGCCCGGGTTGGAGCTGATCCCCGACGTGCGGCCGGCTGACCCGGCCGACGTGCCCGGGGGCTTCCGTGCTGGGTTTCATGCCACCTTGCCGATGATCGATATGCCCCAGTACCTCGACTGTCTGACCCAGCGATTGGCGGCGACTGGCTGTGAAATCGAAACGCGCCCGCTACGGTCGCTGGCCGAGGCCGCTGAGGCGGCGCCCATAGTGATCAACTGTGCTGGTCTGGGCGCTCGGGAACTGGCCGGCGACGCCACGGTCTGGCCGCGGTTCGGCCAGCACGTCGTCCTCACCAATCCAGGTCTAGAGCAACTGTTTATCGAGCGCACCGGCGGCTCGGAATGGATCTGCTACTTTGCCCACCCGCAGCGTGTAGTCTGCGGCGGCATCAGTATCCCTGGCAGGTGGGACACCACCCCAGAGCCGGAGATAACCGAGCGGATCCTGCAACGGTGTCGCCGCATACAACCACGGCTTGCCGAGGCGGCAGTGATTGAGACGATTACCGGGCTGCGTCCTGATCGGCCGTCCGTGCGGGTGGAAGCTGAACCGATCGGGCGAGCGCTGTGCATCCACAACTATGGCCACGGAGGTGACGGCGTGACCCTGTCATGGGGTTGTGCGCGGGAGGTGGTCAATCTTGTCGGCGGCGGTTAACCCGACACCATGGCGGGTTGGGTGGCACCGGTCGGTTAATGGGTCGGTCAATGCGCGCTGGGAGGCGGCGCCAGTGCGGTCTCGACCGTTGCATACAGCGGAATTAGTCGCCGCAGTCCGCACGCGGCAATGGTGCGGGCCACGATCGGCTGGTTACTCACCAACCGCATATTCACCCCGCGCCGGCGACACCGCACCGACTCCTGGGCCAACACAGCGTATGCACATGATCCCATGAAGTCGAGGTCCCGAATGTCGATGACGAACGGACCCGGCGCGATGGCGATAGCGGCGCTCTTGCTCACCAGACGCTGCCAAGCGACCTCGTTACTGGCGTCGATGTCGCCGCCCACATGAACGACCACCGCTGAGCCGGTGCACTCGGTAACCGCGCGTAGGCCGCTATGCAGGTCACTGGGTTGCGAACTCGGCCGTGTGCTCGAAGGACCGGCACCTGGTCCAATCGCGACAGTGCGCATCATTTGCAGTCCCGTCGTCGTGTGCTGTTAGGTGCTGCCGTCCGGCGTATTGGAGGGCGGGAGGTCAGCGTCATCACGCCGAAGACAGGGTGCCTGTCTTGGACGAGGTTGGCAAGCAGTGTGAGTAAGCATAAGTGGAACATGCCCCGAAAACCTAGGATGTCCCCCCACCAAAATTTGTGGCTCTAGTGTGCGCGAGTGACACGTCGAAAGTCACGAGCCAACAGCGACAGGATCCAGCTGACGATCGACAACAAGATCGCCGCCCAGATCGCGGTCCACCAGAAGTGGTCGATCTGCAGTCCCCAACCGGTGGTGTGCTCAGTGATCCACGCGGTAAGCCACAGCATCGACGCGTTAACGACTACATGGAAAAGACCGAGAGTCAGGATGTACAACGGGATCGACAAGATCTGCACGATGGGCTTGATGAACGCGTTGACCAGACCGAAGATCACCGCGACGACGAAGATGATGGCGACCCGCTGCAGCGTTGTGTCGCCGCCCGCAAACCGCATGCCCGGGACGCAAAGAGTCACCACCCATAATGCGAATCCGGTCACTGCGGCGCGCATCAGAAAAGGCACCATTGCCCGATCCTGCCACGGACATGCGAGCCGCCGCTGTTCGCCATGTCCCCGGACTCGCGGTGCCGCGCCCGGTACGCCACGATGCAGACGTGGCAGCACCGCGGTTGACCGGCGACCAGCGAAACGCTTTTATGGCATCTTTCTTGGGTTGGACGATGGATGCGTTCGATTACTTTCTCGTGGTGCTGGTCTATGCCGACATCGCAACGACCTTCCACCACACCAAGACCGACGTCGCGTTTCTCACCACCGCCACCCTGGCCATGCGCCCCGTGGGTGCGTTGCTGTTCGGGCTATGGGCCGACCGGGTGGGCCGGCGGGTCCCGCTGATGGTCGACGTGTCGTTCTATTCGGTGATCGGATTTCTGTGCGCATTCGCACCCAACTTCACCGTGCTGGTGATCCTGCGACTGCTCTACGGCATTGGCATGGGCGGAGAGTGGGGGCTGGGTGCCGCGCTGTCCATGGAGAAGGTTCCAGCCGAGCGGCGTGGCGTCTTCTCCGGGCTGCTGCAGGAGGGCTACGCGTTCGGCTATCTGCTGGCCAGTGTGGCAGCGCTGGTGGTGATGAACTGGCTAGGGCTGTCGTGGCGGTGGTTGTTCGGCCTAAGCATCATCCCGGCTCTGATCAGCTTGATCATCCGGTACCGGGTAAAGGAATCCGAAGTCTGGGAAGCCGCGCAGGACCGCATGCGGCTCACCAAGACCCGAATCCGCGATGTCCTGGGTAACCCCGCAATTGTGCGCCGGTTTGTCTACCTAGTGCTGTTGATGACCGCCTTCAACTGGATGAGCCACGGCACCCAGGATGTCTACCCGACCTTCCTGACCGCGACTACCGATCATGGTGCCGGTTTGTCCAGCCTGACCGCCAGGTGGATAGTGGTGATCTACAACATCGGCGCCATCATCGGCGGTCTGGCGTTCGGCACGTTGTCCCAGCGGTTCAGCCGCCGTTACACCATCGTTTTCTGTGCGGCGCTGGGACTGCCGATCGTGCCGCTGTTCGCTTACTCGCGCACTGCGGCGATGTTGTGCCTGGGTTCGTTTTTGATGCAAGTCTTCGTACAGGGTGCCTGGGGTGTGATCCCCGCGCATCTGACCGAGATGTCGCCAGACGCTATCCGGGGCGTCTACCCCGGCGTAACCTACCAGCTCGGTAATCTGCTGGCGGCGTTCAACCTTCCTATTCAAGAGCGTCTGGCCGAATCCCATGGCTACCCCTTCGCCTTGGCCGCGACGATCGTGCCCGTGCTATTGGTCGTAGCGGTGCTGACGGCGATTGGCAAGGATGCCACCGGAATCCGCTTTGGTACTACGGAAACTGCTTTTCTTGTTCGTCATCGAAATCGACATTAGCGCGGTGTCTTCTCGTCGAACTTTGTCGCGCTGCTGTCGATTTCGCCGTCGCTAGGGTGAGCCCGGGATACCGCTCAGGGTGCGCCGCAGCAGGTGCATCGCCACAGTCGTCGAGCGCTCCCTAATGTCTGACCGGTTCCCGGGCAGCCGCACGGTTCGGGTGGTTGTTCGGCCATCGTCCAGCAGGACGGTGAAGCACACTGTTCCCACAGGCTTTTCCGGCGTTCCCCCACTCGGACCCGCAATTCCGGTGATCGCGGTGGCGGTGTCGGCGCCGAAGCCTTGCAGCGCCCCCGCTGCCATTGCCTGGGCGACCGGCTCGGAAACCGCCCCGTGGGCCTCGATCAGCGCCGGATCCACACCGAGAAGCTGTGCCTTCGCCTCGTTAGAGTAGGCCACCACTGCGCCCGCCACGTACTTGGACGACCCGGGCCGGTCGGTGAGCCGTGCCGCCAGCAACCCTGCGGTGCAGGATTCGGCGGTCGCTATCCGGCGGCCAGTTAGCAATTTTGCGACCAGCTCGTCCACGGACGCACCGTCTTCCGAATAGACCTGGTGGCCGTGCCGGTCGCGCAATAACCGTGCCAATTGCGTGTACACTTGCGCGGCGTTCGGTTCAAAGCGAGTGACCATTTCAATCTCGCCGCGCCGCAGGCAGGTGGTGACCTCGACTAAGTCAAAACCCGGGATGGCTGCCTCGGCGTCACGCAGTGTGTCGGCCAGAGAAGACTCCGGCAGGCCGAAGATCCGGATGGTCTCCTGTCGGTAGGTCGTCCGGCCGGCAATCGCATCCTGTACCGGAGCCGTCTGGATGGCCTTGCTCCATATCGGCTGCAGCTCGCGCGGTGGCCCGGGAAGCACCATCACCGCTGGCCGTCCCGGCACAACCAGACCGGGGGCGGTGCCCACCGGATCGATCACTTGCGATCCGGCCGGAATCATGGCCTGTTTGCGGTTGGCGGCGCGTATGGAGTCGAAGTTGGCGGGTTCAATAGCGGGATTTCGCCCCATCAGCTTCTTGAGGATGTTGGCGATCCTGTTCTCCAGCTCGTCGTCCAGCACCAGCTCGCGCCCGCAATAGCGCGCCACCACCTCGACGGTCATATCGTCGGCGGTCGGCCCCAGGCCGCCGCTGGTGACGATCAGGTCCACACCCTGCTCAGCCATGAATCGCAGCTGTGCCTCGATGTCGGCGGGACGGTCGCCGCAGATCGTGATGTGTGCCAACTCGACCCCGAGCTCCAGGAGCCGATCGGCGATCCAGGGGCCGTTGCGGTCTTGGACCCGCCCGGTCAGGACCTCGGTTCCGGTGATCACGATGCCCGCACGTGCGCTCACCGCCATGAGCCTACGCATGAACTAACGTAGGACCGTGGCGCAGGCTCCCCACATTCACAGGACCCGCTACGCAAAATGCGGCGACATGGATATCGCCTACCAGGTGCTGGGTGACGGTCCGACGGATCTGCTGGTGTTGCCGGGGCCGTTCGTGCCGATCGACTCGATCGACGACGAGCCATCGCTGTACCGTTTCCATCGCCGTCTTGCGTCATTCAGCAGGGTGATCCGCCTCGACCATCGTGGGGTCGGCCTGTCGTCACGGCTCGCCGCGATAACCACGCTGGGGCCGAAGTTCTGGGCCCAGGACGCGATCGCGGTGATGGACGCGGTCGGATGCGAGCAGGCGACAATTTTCGCGCCCAGTTTCCACGCCATGAACGGACTTGTTCTCGCCGCCGACTACCCCGAGCGGGTGCGCAGCCTGATCGTCGTCAACGGCTCGGCGCGCCCACTATGGGCGCCCGACTACCCGGTAGGCGCCCAGGTTCGTCGAGCTGACCCGTTCCTGACGGTGGCGCTGGAACCGGATGCCGTCGAGCGGGGCTTCGACGTGCTGAGCATCGTGGCTCCTACCGTAGCCGGAGATGACGTGTTTCGAGCCTGGTGGGATCTCGCCGGCAACCGTGCCGGACCGCCGAGCATGGCCCGTGCCGTTTCAAAGGTCATAGCCGAGGCCGACGTACGAGATGTCTTGGGACACATCGAGGCTCCAACACTGATCTTGCACCGTGTCGGATCGACGTACATCCCGGTGGGACATGGTCGCTACCTCGCCGAGCACATCGCTGGATCCCGCTTGGTCGAACTACCCGGCACCGATACCCTGTACTGGGTTGGCGACACCGGGCCGATGCTCGATGAAATCGAGGAATTCATCACCGGCGTGCGCGGCGGCGCTGACGCCGAGCGCATGCTTGCCACCATCATGTTTACCGACATCGTCGGCTCGACCCAGCACGCCGCCGCGCTCGGCGACGACCGATGGCGCGACCTGTTGGACAACCACGACACCATCGTGTGCCACGAAATCCAGCGGTTCGGCGGTCGCGAAGTGAACACGGCCGGTGACGGTTTCGTCGCGACGTTCACCAGTCCGAGTGCCGCGATCGCGTGCGCGGACGACATCGTCGACGCGGTCGCCGCGCTGGGTATTGAGGTCCGGATCGGTATTCATGCGGGCGAGGTCGAGGTGCGCGATGCCTCGCACGGTACCGACGTCGCCGGCGTGGCCGTGCATATCGGTGCGCGCGTCTGCGCGCTGGCCGGACCCAGTGAGGTGCTGGTGTCCTCGACCGTGCGAGACATCGTCGCCGGATCACGGCACCGGTTCGCCGAGCGTGGTGAGCAGGAACTCAAGGGCGTACCGGGCAGATGGCGGCTATGCGTGCTCATGCGCGACGACGCCACCCGCACGCGCTAATGTCCCGGGCTGCCGGGTTGCCCCGGTTGTCCTGGTTTGCCGGGCTGACCTGGTTCGCCGGGGGTTCCACCGGGGCCGGGTGCGCCGCCCACCCCGCCCTGGCCGGGTTGACCGCCGGGGCCCGCTGCCCCGCCTATGCCGCCATCTCCGCCTCTACCGCCCGCCCCGCCGCGACCGCCTTGCCCGCCGTCGCCGCCTCTACCGCCCGCCCCGCCGCGACCGCCGGCACCACCCCGGCCACCGGCGCCTCCGGCTCCGCCCGGCCCACCGACGCCGCGGGCATGGCTGACCTCGCCCGGCCCGGCGTCGTCGCCACTCATGCTGTTCGCACCCTCGGTACAACTGGATCACGAGCCATCGGTCTGTCTCCTTGCCAGCCGCTTGATTGTCCTCGTTCACCTCAAGCTACCCCGAATCTGGGCTCGATGGGCCGGAGTCTCGATGGGCCGCAGTGGCGCCGGGCGAGGGTTCGATTGTGTGGGCGATGGTGGCGACGGTCCAACACAATAAGGGGTGCATCACCGCGGCCGCCGAGTACTTGCAGGGGGGACAATGTGTCGATGATCGAGTTGGAGGTACATCAGGCCGACGTGACCAAGCTCGAGCTCGACGCCATCACCAATGCGGCGAACACCCGACTGCGGCATGCCGGTGGTGTCGCTGCGGCCATCGCCCGCGCCGCCGGCCCCGAGCTGCAGCGCGAGTCCACCGAGAAGGCGCCGATTGGGCTCGGGGAGGCGGTCGAGACCACCGCAGGTGACATGCCGGCGCGCTACGTGATCCACGCGGCGACGATGGAGCTAGGAGGTCCGACCTCGGACGAGATCATCACCGCAGCCACCGCTGCTACCCTGCGGAAAGCCGACGAGCTCGGTTGCCGCTCACTGGCGCTGGTGGCTTTCGGCACGGGCGTGGGCGGCTTTTCGCTCGACGACGCTGCGCGGCTGATGGTCGACGCCGTCCGTCGGCACCGGCCGGGGTCGCTGCAAAGGGTGGTATTTGCGGTCCATGGGGATGCGGCCGAGCGGGCGTTTAGCGCTGCTATTCAGGCCGGAGAAGATACCGCTCGACGGTAGCGACCTTCTGGGTCATCGCGTCGGTGACCCCGGGACGCCAGTCGACCTTGATCACCGTGCTGACTCGCGGTGCCCGGGCGGCCACGGCCTCCACCGCGCGCTGCACGACGGCCATCACTTCCGCCCAGGTATCGCCTTCGATCACGGTGAACATGGCATCTGTCTGGTTCGGCAGGCCGGAATCACGGACCACGCGAATCGCTTCGGTGACGATCTCGCCGACCCCCTCCCCCACGCCCAGCGGGGTGACGGAAAACGCGACCAGCACAGACACACAATGAGCCTACCCAGCCCCAGCGACTGCACAGCCGGCCTGGCAGCATCGAGGCTCGTGCGGGTTCTGGTGCAACGGGTCTCATCGGCTGCGGTGAGGGTCGATGGTCGGGTGGTCGGCGCTATCCGGCCGGACGGGCAGGGCCTGGTCGCGTTCGTCGGTGTCACCCACGGCGACGATCTCGACAAGGCGCGCCGTCTCGCCGAAAAGCTCTGGAATTTGCGAGTTCTCGCCGACGAGAAATCCGCCTCCGACGTGCACGCACCGATCCTGGTAATCAGCCAGTTCACCCTCTACGCAGACACCGCGAAGGGTCGGCGACCGTCCTGGAACGCCGCGGCGCCAGGTGCGGTGGCGCAGCCCCTGATAGCAGCGTTCGCGGCAGCGCTGCGCCAGTTGGGAGCGCACGTGGAAGCCGGCGTGTTCGGTGCCCACATGCAGGTCGAACTGGTCAACGACGGTCCGGTGACCGTAATGCTGGAAGGCTGATGAGATGACTACACCTGAGTATGGCTCGCTTCGTTCCGATGACGACCACTGGGACATTGTCAGCAACGTGGGCTACACCGCGCTACTGGTTGCGGGTTGGCGTGCACTGCACACCACGGGCCCTAAACCGCTGGTCCAAGACGAATACGCGAAGCATTTCATCACCGCTTCGGCCGACCCGTATCTGGAGGGTCTGCTAGCAAACCCGAGAACGTCGGAGGACGGCACCGCTTTCCCCCGGCTCTACGGCGTGCAAACCCGGTTCTTCGACGACTTCTTCAACTGCGCTGATGAGGCTGGCATACGACAGGCGGTGATCGTCGCCGCCGGTCTGGACTGCCGCGCTTATCGCCTTGACTGGCAGCCCGGGACAACGGTTTTCGAGATCGATGTGCCGAAGGTCCTGGAATTCAAAGCACGGGTGCTAAGTGAGCGGGGTGCTGTACCCAAAGCTCACCGGGTGGCGGTGCCAGCAGATCTGCGTACGGACTGGCCCACGCCGCTGAAAGCGGCCGGGTTCGATTCGCAACGACCCAGCGCCTGGTCGGTCGAGGGACTACTGCCCTACCTGACCGGCGATGCGCAATATGCTCTGTTCGCCCGGATCGATGAGTTGTGTGCGCCTGGCAGCCGAGTTGCCTTGGGCGCCTTAGGGTCCCGGTTGGATCACGAGCAGCTCGCCGCGCTGGAAACCGCACACCCGGGGGTCAATATGTCTGGTGACGTGAATTTCTCCGCGCTCACCTACGACGACAAGACCGATCCCGTGGAGTGGCTAGTTGAGCATGGATGGGCCGTCGACCCCGTCCGCAGCACCCTCGAGCTGCAGGTCGGCTACGGACTGACACCGCCGGACGTGGACGTAAAGATCGACAGTTTCATGCGCTCCCAGTACATCACGGCTGTCAGGGCGTAAGCAGAACCTTAAGCTCCTCACCCGAGCGCGCCCTCGCGGTTGCATAGCCCTTGGCCGCTTCGTCCAACGGCAGGGTGGTGGTGAAGATGCCATCGACATCGAGTCGGCCCGACTGCAGCAACGGGATCAGTTCCGGCCAGGTTCGTTGTACCGGTGCCATGGTCATTCGCAGCGTGATGCTTCGCAACAGGCACGTCAGTGCGGGCAGGGGAAACGGCTGAAGATCGTGCACGCCGACAACCGAGACGGTGCCGCCAGGGCGCACCGCATTGAGCGCGTCGCTCATCGAGGCGTCGGTGCCGACGGCGTCAATCACCGAGTCTGCGCCGCGACCCCGCGTCGCGGCCAGAATCGTCTCGGCCGCCGGTGACGGTATCGGCGTAGCACCCCAGGTGGCCGCGCGTTGCAAGCGTCCCTTTACTCGGTCGACAGCGAAAACCGTTGCGGCACCGTGTATGAAGGCGCTGCGCAGCGCGCAGAGGCCGACGGCTCCCAGGCCGATGACCGCCACGGCGGAGCCGAATGAAATATCGGCCCGTTGGGCTGCCGCCCAACCGGTGGCGAGGTTGTCCGTGAGCAGCAGTGCCTGCTCGGTGGTGATACCTTCGGGGATCTTGAGCACCTGGAAATCGGCGGCCGGCACCGCCAGCAGATCGGCCTGTGCGCCGCCAAGCACGCCGGCGCCGAAGATCATCGGGCCGGAGAAGCACATGACTGGATCATGGGTTTCGCATCCCGGGCAGACGCCGCAGCCGGCCACTGAAGACACCATGACCAGGTCGCCAACTCCGACGGTGCGCACCTGTGGCCCGGCCTCGACGATGGTGCCTACCGCCTCGTGACCGAGGGCCACCGGCTCGGTGAACGGATATTCGCCTTCGTAGAAATGCAGATCGGATCCGCAGATGCCGGCGGCGGTCACGGCGACAACCACTCCGTCAGGCCCGGGCAGTGCCGGGTCGGGCTGGGTGTTGACTCTGACGCTGCCGGCCCCGTCGATGACTACCGCACGCATGCTGGCTTACTCACTTTCTTTGTGGCAGAACGAATTGAGACCCATGAGGTTCGCGTAGCTGCCTGGCACCGGTCTCGGGCGTTTGAACGTGGTGAACGGCGGGCCGGCAATTCCGAGACTCGGCATAGCGTAATTCGCAGCACTAGGCTACCGGTGGGGCCCCAGCGGATCAAGGTCCATCGCCCCGGGGCCGATTGAGGGTTGATCAGGGAGTAGGTCTGCTGCACGGTCACGGTTGGGTGATCGATCGCGTGGTGGAACAGAGTGGTCGCCTGGTCGTGGTTGTCGGACACTTTGGCGCCCGCACGGACCTTGGCGACTAGTTTCTGTGGCGGGTAGACGTAGGTGGCCAGTTTGGACTGCAGCTGCCAAGCCTTCGTTGCGTAACAGCAGTTCTGCCGCGGGGTCGTCGCGGTGGTAGCCGACCGCGGTGCACACCATCGCCCAGTACTTCTGCTCGGTAGGACAGCCGTCGTTGTTGCTGGCCGGCCATGCGCGGGTGAAGGTGACCTTAGACCGCCTCGTCAGCTTCGCCGGGGTGCGCGCCGAAACCCGACCGGAACCTGGGCTGTTGGCCACCTTACCAAGACGGGTACTAAACTAGAACACGTTTCAGTTCTATTTGCGTCCGCTAGCATTCCAGGAGCAGGCATGCACACTGCCATTTGCGACGAGCTCGGTATCGAGTTTCCTATTTTTGCCTTCACTCACTGCCGCGATGTGGTGGTCGCCGTCAGCAAAGCTGGTGGTTTTGGTGTGCTCGGAGCAGTTGGGTTCACTCCGGAGCAGCTGGAGATCGAGCTCAACTGGATCGATGAACACATCGGCGACCACCCCTACGGGGTCGACATCGTGATCCCGAACAAGTACGAGGGCATGGACTCCCAGCTGTCGGCGGATGAGCTCGCCAAGACGCTGCGGTCGATGGTCCCGCAGGAGCATCTGGACTTCGCCCGCAAGATCCTCGCCGATCATGGTGTCCCGGTCGAGGACGCCGACGAGGACAGTCTGCAGCTGCTCGGTTGGACCGAGGCGACGGCCACCCCACAGGTCGACGCGGCGCTGAAGCACCCCAAGATGACGATGGTCGCCAACGCGCTTGGCACCCCCCCAGCGGACATGATCAAGCACATCCACGACTCGGGTCGCAAGGTGGCCGCATTGTGCGGCTCACCCTCGCAGGCCCGCAAGCACGCCGATGCGGGCGTCGACATCATCATCGCCCAGGGCGGCGAGGCCGGCGGGCACTGTGGCGAGGTGGGCTCCATTGTGTTGTGGCCTCAGGTCGTCAAGGAGGTAGCGCCGGTTCCGGTGTTGGCGGCGGGTGGAATCGGCAGCGGTCAGCAGATCGCTGCAGCGTTGGCGCTGGGGACCCAAGGGGCATGGACCGGTTCGCAGTGGCTGATGGTCGAGGAAGCCGCAAACACCGCGGTTCAACAGGCCGCATACGCCAAAGCGACCAGCCGCGACACCGTGCGCAGTCGTTCCTTCACGGGTAAGCCGGCCCGGATGCTGCGCAACGACTGGACTGAGGCCTGGGAGCAACCGGAGAGCCCGAAGCCGCTCGGTATGCCGTTGCAATACATGGTCTCCGGCATGGCCGTCAAGGCCACACATAAATACCCGAACGAGACCGTCGACGTCGCGTTCAACCCGGTGGGGCAGGTTGTTGGGCAGTTCACCAAGGTGGAAAAGACGGCTACCGTTATCGAACGCTGGGTGCAGGAATACCTCGAGGCGACCGCCCGGTTGGACGCACTCAATGCTGCCGCGTCCGTTTGACAACGGACGACAAGCGCGCGCCGACTAGTCTCGACTAACCTTCGTCGTCCGTCTTGCCGGTGAACACTTCTTTCGTTCTGTCGACCGCGTGGGTGGCGATGTCGATGGAGTCCTTGACGATGCCGCTGGCCCCGCCAGCGATGTCGCCGCGGATGATGTGGCCGGCGTTTTCCACGATGTCCGAGGCCTTCTCGACGGCATTGGCCGCAATGTCCCGGACAGCGTCGACCGCATCTTTGGGATTGAAGCTCATCGGAGTCTCCTATTCGTTGGCGGATCGGTAGTCGACCAGCGTGCGCCAGTAGGCTTCCGGTATCTCGGCGCCGGAACGCAACACCCGGGCCAGTCCGACTGCCATCGCGATTCCGAGCAGTCCGAGCCATAGTCCCGCCAGTCCGATGATCCACCACAGCACCGCGGTGATGGTCGGCCATGGCGAAAGCACCGCCAGCACTGGCGCGAAGAAGAAGCCCGCCCCGATATACCATGCCGAGCCGGCACGGTCAGACGTAAGCACGAAGCGCAGCCACCGTGGGATCGGTGATTCGGTGGGCCGGCCTTCGCACATGATCATGAGAAACACCCACCGGTTATGGCTCCGGGGGGAAGAACCCGGCCCCGGTAAACCATCCCGGCTGCCATCCACGGGCTCCCAGACACAGCATCGGCAACCCATCCGGAGACTGCGCGGCCGCCTGCGGCTTCGGACACGGCGCACCGACCTGCTGGACGCCGTACAGCGGGTAGGAGATCACCCAGTAGCCGGTTTCGGCCGGGGGGAACTGGTTAGGAGGCGGAAAATGACAGGCTTCGGCCTGACCGGAGGGGCCTCGTCCAAAAATGAAGCGCTCCCAGCTGGAGCATGGGGCGCCCAGCGAAGCGTCATAGTTCATCCCCGGCACATCGCCGTCATAACGCTGCGGGTCTGCGCCCGCGACTGGCGCCCCACCGATCGCGGCACCCGTGATCGCAGCGGTGGTGACCAGTTCGCGAATCATGTTGCACCCCTCCAACGGCACCGGCGAGCCTCACCAAGCATAACGATTGTGTCGTGGCCCACAAGACGCGGCGGGAGGGGCGGGCAGGCAGGTCGTCTGAATACAGTCGTAGCGTGAGCGACGAGGTGTGGACTCTTGATGCTTCCGACGGCGAGCTGGTACTTCGCACCGGAGTCGTTGGCAGAGCCGCGCGCTTGGGTCATCGCCTGACCATCGCGATGACACGGTGGCAGGCCCTGGTGAACTGGTCCGGCACCGATCCCGTCGCCGTCGAGCTTATGGCTGAGGTGGATTCCTTCGAGGTGATGCGCGGTGAGGGTGGCGTGAAGGGGCTGTCCGAGCCTGAGAAAGCTCTGGTGCGGGCGAACGCGCTGAAAACGCTCAACGCCAGCCGCTTCCCCCATATTCGCTTTACCACGGAAGCCATTGCCCAGACCGGGAATGGGTACCGCCTGACCGGGAAACTGCACATCCGGGGAAAGTCGCGAGAACACGTCATCGACTTGCACACAGAGGATCTCGGTGCTGCGTGGCGCATCTCTGCCGACACCACGGTTCGCCAGTCCAACTACGGCGTCAAACCCTACTCGCTGTTGATGGGTTCAATACGGGTCGCCGACGAAGTGAGCGTGGCATTCACCGCGGTTCGGGCAAAGGACGATTGATCCCACAAGCGGTGGACTTCGAAGGCTGTATATCGCTGGCCGAGCCGAAAGGATCCCGATGCCGCGCACCAACAACGACGCGTGGGACCTGGCAACTAGCGTCGGAGCAACGGCGACGATGGTGGCTGCCGCCCGCGCGGTGGCCACCAGGGCCGATAACCCGCTGATCGATGATCCGTTCGCCGAACCACTGGTGAGAGCCGTGGGGATTGACTTCTTCACTCGCTGGGCCGCCGGAAACATCAAGGCGACCGACGTCGACGACCCCGACGGCACGTGGGGACTGCAGCGATTGGCCGACCTGTTGGCCGCCCGGACGCGGTACTTCGATGCGTTTTTCCGTGACGCGACGTCTGCGGGGATTCGGCAGGCTGTCATCCTGGCCTCAGGTCTTGACGCGCGCGCATACCGATGACGACACTTGCTGATCTGGATGCCACTGCAACAGCTGACCTCGCGCGGTTCCCGTCGACCTCAGACGTGACTGGCCGACCCCGTTGCGCCAAGCGGGCTTTGACCCCAACCAACCCAGTGCCTGGCTCGCCGAGGGCCTGCTGGCATTCCTGCCGCCCGACGCTCAGGATCGCTTGCTGGACAACATCACCGCGCTCAGCGCGCCGGGGAGTCGGTAGATGACGATGGCGGACCGGCATCCGACCTCCTTGACACCGCTTCGCAGCGCTGGAGCGTCCACGGGTTCGACATAGAAATCACCCACCTGCTATACAGCGACGGCGAGCGCAACGACGTTGCCACGTACCTGGATAGCCACGGCTGGCAATCTGTACCGACCCCTCTCAGTAAATTGTTGGCCGACAATGGATTACCAGTGCCGCCGTCATCGCCCGGAAAGCTGCCTACAGCCCAAGGCTATTACTGCACGTCGATCCGGTGTCCGTAGCGCACGACGATGGCTTCGCCCATGCGCGGCAGATGAGAGACAATGGGCCTGGCTCGTGGATCGAGCCGACGCGCATGTAAAGGAGCCGTCGATCATGCAACCTGACGCCTATCCAGTCCGGGTCCGGGGTGACCTCGATCCTGCGTTGTCACGTTGGCAGTGGCTAGTCAAGTGGTTTTTGGCCATCCCGCACTACATTGTCTTGTTCTTCTTGCACGTTGCCGCCGTGGTGGTCACCGTGATCGCGTTCTTTGCCATCCTGTTCACCGGCAGATATCCCCGGACGCTGTTCGACTTCAATGTCGGCGTCATGCGGTGGCGCTGGCGGGTTGCCTTCTATGCGCTGTCGGCGCTGGGAACCGACCGGTACCCGCCCTTCAGCCTGCAGACAAAGGCGGAGTATCCGGCTGACTTGGAGGTTGACTATCCGGAGCGGTTGAGCCGCGGCCTGGTGCTGATTAAGTGGTGGCTACTTGCCATCCCCCACTACCTGATCCTGGCGGTCTTCCTCTCCAGCGGTTGGCGAGTCTTCCTGATCGACCCCCACGACCGCGTCGGCATAATGTGGCCTTCGCTACTGGTGATCCTGCTGCTCGTCGCCGTGGTGGCGCTCCTGTTCACCGGCCGGTACCCCATAGGGCTATACAACCTGGTGATCGGAGTAAACCGGTGGGCGTTGCGGGTCCGCGCATACACCACGCTGATGCGCGACGAGTACCCACCGCTTCGCCTCGACATGGGTCCGCGCGAACAGGTTTCGCAACCGGCTACGGCGGCCTCCGACTACTCAGCTGGGGGTGCCGAGTCACCGTAAGCGCCGGGTATGTGCTCTAGCACTCGAGTGATCGGCTGGCTGTCATTCCGATCCTGTTGCGGCGCAGAAGCATTCGGTTGCTCCTCAGGCGGGTTCGGCTCCGTGAGCGCTTCGCCGGAGGTGACGCGAGCGGGTGGTTCGTGCTGCGCAGCCGGCCGGGGTGCCCGAGCAGGGACTGGTGGCGTGACCGTCGGCGGAGGCGGCACCGCCGGCGCCACGGCCTTTGCGATACGTGGCGTCGGCTTGTGCGCTCCGTGCTTCGCCGTCCCGGTATCGTTGTGCGGAGCCAGCTGGATGCCCACCGCTAGGGACAGCGAAGCCACGAAGGTCACGGCCGCGGCGGCCAACGCTGCCGCCGCCCCGGCGTAGTGCCGGGATCGCCTGGGCGCGACCGTTGGTTGGCTGACACTGTCGGCCACTAGCTGCGCATCGGTGAACTCGGTGCTCTGGGCCGCCGCCAGGGCCGCACCCCGCGCGACCGTAACCTGCGCCATCGTTTGCGCAAAGACCGGCACCGGCAGGACCCTTTCGAGCTGCCACGAGAATTCGCTGACCTCGCTATCCGAGCCGACCACGACCACGCCGGCCGGGCGCCAGGCATCGCGACCAAACATGCCGGTCAGCCAGGAGGTCAGTCCTGATAATCCGCGGCACACATGCTTGACGGCGATCTGCGTCTTTCCGTCGTGGGTGTCGACCATGACGACGGTCGCCGACTCATGCTCAAGAACGCATACCGCGATTTGCTCGTAGCCGATAACGGGTGCGATAGCCTGCGCCAGTGTCTCGATGGCACGTAGCCGCCGAACCGGCACCACATTGTCGAAACCTGCACCGGTCAGCGACTCTACCAGCAGCGCCGCCTGAGCCGAAGCTTCGGCGTTCCAGGTCACTCCGATGACGCGCAACCGATGATCGCCTGCAGCGGCCACTTCATGGGCGAGCAGAACTTCCGCCGCCAGCTGCTCTGCGGTATGTATGGCCTGCGCGTTACGACCGCTATGTAGCTCCAATTCGTTGCGGTCCAAGATGGCGCCGTCTGCGCCGTGTCCTTCAGCGAGGACCCACCCCAGGGTGGTAGGCGTTATCGAGAGCCCAAGTACCGTGTCCAAATTCTCGCACCTCAATCGTTCCCGGAACCTCCGATGCCCTCAGCCCGCACCATCGCACGCCACAAACCCCAGTGCGGTGTTACGCGGACGCCGGAACAGACCGGGATAGCGTGGTCTTCGTCGGCTTGCTTCGAGCGAGCCTACGCGGTGAACGCAAGTTCGGCCTCCCTGGGGGAGCACAGCCGGTAGCCCCGGGCCGCGATTCTGAGAAATCCGCGATAGATCCATACCGCCATACCGTTTGTGAGCCCTCTAACACACTTGCTCTGTCCGCGGCGGTAACCGATACGGAAATGAGACGACTTTGCGCCCGAATCGACATTTGGCCTCCACACACGGTATGTTCTGGCCCGAGCACACGACGACATACAGGACAAAGGGGCACAGGTATGACAGACGTGAGCCGAAAGATTCGAGCTTGGGGACGCCGATTGATGATCGGCACGGCAGCGGCTGTAGTCCTTCCGGGCCTGGTGGGGCTTGCCGGCGGAGCGGCAACCGCGGGCGCGTTCTCCCGGCCGGGGCTGCCGGTCGAGTACCTGCAGGTGCCGTCGCCGTCGATGGGCCGCGACATCAAGGTTCAGTTCCAGAGCGGTGGGAACAACTCACCTGCGGTTTATCTGCTCGACGGCCTGCGCGCCCAAGACGACTACAACGGCTGGGATATCAACACCCCGGCGTTCGAGTGGTACTACCAGTCGGGACTGTCGATAGTCATGCCGGTCGGCGGGCAGTCCAGCTTCTACAGCGACTGGTACAGCCCGGCCTGCGGTAAGGCTGGCTGCCAGACTTACAAGTGGGAAACCTTCCTGACCAGCGAGCTGCCGCAATGGTTGTCCGCCAACAGGGCCGTGAAGCCCACCGGCAGCGCTGCAATCGGCTTGTCGATGGCCGGCTCGTCGGCAATGATCTTGGCCGCCTACCACCCCCAGCAGTTCATCTACGCCGGCTCGCTGTCGGCCCTGCTGGACCCCTCTCAGGGGATGGGGCCTAGCCTGATCGGCCTCGCGATGGGTGACGCCGGCGGTTACAAGGCCGCAGACATGTGGGGTCCCTCGAGTGACCCGGCATGGGAGCGCAACGACCCTACGCAGCAGATCCCCAAGCTGGTCGCAAACAACACCCGGCTATGGGTTTATTGCGGGAACGGCACCCCGAACGAGTTGGGCGGTGCCAACATACCCGCCGAGTTCTTGGAGAACTTCGTTCGTAGCAGCAACCTGAAGTTCCAGGATGCGTACAACGCCGCGGGCGGGCACAACGCCGTGTTCAACTTCCCGCCCAACGGCACGCACAGCTGGGAGTACTGGGGCGCTCAGCTCAACGCCATGAAGGGTGACCTGCAGAGTTCGTTAGGCGCCGGCTGACGGGATCAACCGAAGGGTTGCTTACCCGTCCACGTGAGATATACCTCGCGACCGCCGTCTCGATCGGCATCCTGTTGTCGCTGATTGCACCACTAGGCCCCCCGCTGGCGCGAGCCGACGGCACCAGCCAGTTAGCCGAGTTGGTCGACGCCGCCGCTGAGCGGTTGGAGGTCGCCGACCCGGTGGCAGCCTTCAAGTGGCGTGCTCAGCTGCCCATTGAGGATTCCGGCCGAGTCGAACAGCAACTCGCAAAGTTGGGCGAAGATGCCCGCTCGCAGCACATCGACCCCGACTACGTCACCCGCGTCTTCGACGACCAGATTCGCGCCACCGAGGCAATCGAGTACAGCCGGTTCTCGGACTGGAAGCTCAACCCGGCCAGCGCGCCCCCGGAGCCGCCGGATCTATCGGCATCGCGATCGGCGATCGACTCCCTGAATAATCGGATGCTGTCGCAGATTTGGAGTCACTGGAGTTTGCTGTCCGCGCCGTCCTGCGCCGCCCAACTCGACCGCGCCAAACGCGACATAGTGCGGTCCCGCCACCTCGATAGCCTCTATCAACGGGCCCTGACGACAGCAACACAGTCGTATTGCCAGGCCCTACCGCCGGCCTGATTAATCCGGTTGTGTATCCTTTGCCGGCCGACCACGGCCGGTCGCGGTGCAATAGACACCCGATCTCACCACTCTCTCTAATCGGTAACGCTTCGGCCACTTCCGGCGATATGTCGAGCATGACAAGAATCGCCAAGCCGCTCATCAAGTCCGCCATGGCCGCAGGACTCGTCACGGCATCCATGTCGCTCTCCACCGCCGTTGCCCACGCCGGTCCCAGCCCGAACTGGGACGCCGTCGCGCAGTGCGAATCCGGGGGCAACTGGGCGGCCAACACCGGAAACGGCAAATACGGCGGACTGCAGTTCAAGCCGGCCACCTGGGCCGCATTCGGCGGTGTCGGCAACCCAGCAGCTGCCTCTCGGGAACAACAAATCGCAGTTGCCAATCGGGTTCTCGCCGAACAGGGATTGGACGCGTGGCCGACGTGCGGCGCCGCCTCTGGCCTTCCGATCGCACTGTGGTCGAAACCCGCGCAGGGCATCAAGCAAATCATCAACGAGATCATTTGGGCAGGCATTCAGGCAAGTATTCCGCGCTGACGGTTGGCGGCGTGTGCGGTCTATGACCAGGTCGACGTATGTGTTTGGATCAGGTCATGGAAGGTTCGGCCACAGTTCACATGGCAGCGCCGCCGGACAAGATCTGGACATTGATCGCGGATGTCCGCAATACCGGCCGGTTCTCGCCGGAAACCTTCGAGGCCGAGTGGCTTGACGGTGCCACCGGCCCCGCGCTTGGCGCTCGATTCCGCGGGCATGTCCGGCGCAACGGGATCGGGCCGGTCTACTGGACGGTATGCGAGGTGACGGCATGCGAACCGGGCCGTGAGTTCGGGTTTGCTGTGCTGCTCGGCGACAGACCGGTGAACAATTGGCATTATCGTTTGACGCCCACCGCCGACGGCACCGAGGTCACTGAGTCGTTTCGGCTCCCCCCGTCCGTGTTGACCACCGTGTACTACCGGGTGTTCGGGGGCTGGCTGCGTCAGCGCCGCAACATCCGAGACATGACCAAGACGTTGCAGCGCATCAAAGATCTGGTTGAAGCAGGCTGAGGGCGGTTCGGCTATTCCGGATTCCGCATGAAAGCGATATTCATCACCGGCGCCGGCAGTGGAATGGGCCGCGAGGGTGCAACGCTTTTCCACGCCAACGGCTGGCGAGTAGGTGCGATAGACCGCAATGAGGATGGGCTGGCTGCCCTGCGCGTACAGCTTGGTGCCGAACGGCTGTGGGCCCGCGCCGTCGACGTTACGGACAAGGCGGCCCTTGAGGGTGCGCTCGCTGATTTCTGCGCCGGCAATGTCGGCGGCGGTCTCGACATGATGTGGAACAACGCCGGCATCGGCGAAGGCGGTTGGTTCGAGGACGTGCCGTACGAGGCCGCCGTGCGCGTCGTCGACGTGAACTTCAAGGCGGTGCTCACTGGCGCCTACGCCGCACTGCCTTACCTCAAGAAAGCACCGGGAAGTCTGATGTTCTCGACGTCGTCGTCCGCGGGCACCTATGGCATGCCGCGTATCGCGGTCTACTCGGCGACCAAACACGCCGTCAAGGGGTTGACCGAGGCGTTGAGCGTTGAGTGGCAGCGTCATGGGGTTCGCGTCGCCGACGTGCTGCCCGGTCTGATCGACACCGCTATCCTCACCTCGACGCGCCAGCATTCCGACGAGGGCCCCTACACGATCTCCGCGGAGCAGATCCGCGCTGCCGCGCCCAAGAAGGGCATGTTCCGGCTGATGCCCTCGTCCAGCGTCGCCGAGGCAGCCTGGCGGGCCTACCAGCACCCCACACGGTTGCATTGGTATGTGCCCCGAAGCATTCGCTGGATTGATCGGCTCAAGGGCGTCAGTCCGGAGTTCGTCCGACGTCACATTGCCAAGTCCCTGGCCACGTTGGAGCCAAAACGGAAGTAATGTCCCGAGCACGATGCTCAGGCCCGAATGGAGGTGGCTGGTGTGCAATCGGTTGGTCACAGTGACCGGAGTTGCAATGGTCGTCGCGGCTGGTCTCTCCGCGTGCGGGCAAGCTCAGACGGTACCCCGAAAAGCCGCACGCCTGACTATTGACGGCGTCACTCACACGACACGTCCCGCAAAATGCAGCCAGGAGCACTCCTACCGGACCATCGACATCCGCAACCACGACAGCACCGTCCAAGCCGTGGTATTGCTCAGCGGTGACAGGGTAATCCCGCAGTGGGTGAAGATCCGTAACGTCGACGGGTTCAACGGCAGCTTCTGGCACGGCGGGGTGGGCAACGCCCGCGCCGACCGCGCCCGCAACACATACACAGTTGCCGGCAGTGCCTACGGCATCAGCAGCAAAAAACCCAACACGGTGGTGTCAACAGACTTCAACATCCTCG
Source organism: Mycobacterium canetti CIPT 140010059 (assembly GCF_000253375.1). NCBI lineage: Bacteria > Bacillati > Actinomycetota > Actinomycetes > Mycobacteriales > Mycobacteriaceae > Mycobacterium > Mycobacterium canetti. The sequence continues at coordinate 2,170,601 of NC_015848.1, read as the reverse complement.
CCGAATGTTGAATTGCGGGTTCTAGTCTTGAAGAAAAGCCACTCGATCGACGGAGGCGCGGTGAAGGACAAGCTGCACTGGTTGGCGATGCACGGGGTGATCCGCGGCATTGCGGCAATCGGGATTCGGCGTGGCGACTTGCAGGCCCGGCTGATCGCGGATCCGGCCGTCGCCACCGATCCGGTGCCCTTTTACGACGAAGTCCGGTCCCACGGCGCCCTGGTGCGCAACCGCGCCAACTACCTGACCGTCGACCATCGGCTCGCCCATGACCTGCTGCGATCGGACGACTTCCGCGTCGTCTCCTTCGGCGAGAATCTGCCACCACCGCTGCGCTGGCTGGAGCGGCGGACCCGCGGCGATCAACTTCACCCCCTGCGAGAACCTTCGCTGCTGGCCGTCGAGCCGCCCGATCACACTCGCTACCGCAAAACGGTGTCGGCGGTGTTCACCTCACGGGCGGTCAGCGCGCTACGCGATCTGGTCGAACAGACCGCGATCAATCTCTTGGATCGGTTCGCTGAGCAGCCCGGGATTGTGGACGTCGTAGGACGCTATTGCTCGCAACTGCCGATCGTGGTCATCAGCGAAATTTTGGGCGTGCCCGAGCATGACAGGCCGCGCGTCCTGGAATTTGGTGAGTTGGCAGCGCCGAGTCTAGACATCGGGATTCCGTGGCGGCAGTACCTGCGTGTGCAGCAGGGGATACGAGGATTCGACTGCTGGCTGGAAGGGCATCTGCAGCAGTTGCGGCACGCTCCGGGTGACGACCTGATGAGTCAGTTGATCCAGATCGCCGAAAGCGGGGACAACGAGACACAGCTCGACGAGACCGAACTTCGGGCGATCGCCGGACTGGTTTTGGTCGCCGGATTCGAAACCACAGTGAACCTGTTAGGCAACGGGATTCGCATGTTGTTGGATACCCCCGAACATCTGGCCACACTGCGCCAACATCCGGAGCTGTGGCCGAATACGGTTGAAGAAATCCTGCGGCTGGATTCGCCGGTTCAGCTCACCGCCCGGGTGGCTTGCCGTGACGTCGAGGTGGCTGGTGTGCGAATCAAACGCGGCGAAGTCGTGGTGATCTACCTAGCAGCCGCCAACCGCGATCCCGCTGTGTTCCCGGATCCGCACCGCTTTGACATCGAACGCCCCAATGCCGGACGACATCTTGCGTTCTCTACCGGCCGCCACTTCTGCCTGGGGGCCGCCCTGGCCCGCGCCGAAGGCGAGGTCGGGCTGAGAACGTTCTTCGACCGCTTCCCCGATGTGCGGGCCGCGGGTGCCGGAAGTCGGCGTGACACGCGGGTGCTGCGCGGTTGGTCGACGCTGCCGGTGACACTGGGTCCGGCACGGTCCATGGTTAGCCCGTGACGGGGCCACACCTGCGCCACCTGAAAGCTACCGATCGCCAAGGCGATAGATGCGTGCGGCAGTGCCATGGGCAATTAGGTCGACCACCCGCAGGGCATCGGTCTCGCACCAGTCGTCGCGCTCGACAAAGCCACGCAGAACACGCTGAATTCCACTGCGCCACAACGTTGCACCGAGAAAGTGCAGTTCCGCGGGGCCGAATCCGTCCGACGAGTACACGATCTTGCGGAAGGGGGCAAGCTCCAGTAGTCGGCCGATGAAGGCCGGCGACCGGGCCCCCAGGTAGTGCACACTCAACCCGCCGTCAAGATAGACGTTGTTGAAGGCTTGTGCCAGATAACCGGCTTCTCGTTCGTAGGGATAGCAGTGCAGCAACACGATTGGGGTATTGCCGGACTGCCGCAGGAAGTCGAGCAGATACAGCGGATTGGCCTTGTGCAGATCAGCGTCCCGGTCGCCAAATCCGACGTGGAACTGCAGCGGCTTGCCCAGGCGCAACGCCTGATGCAACCCGAAGCGCAGCAGAACCCGATCCTGTAATCGGACACCGCCACGGTCGCGCCAGCGCTTGGCGGCCTCGGCGACCTGCGCCGCGGGTGGCTCGGTCAGATCACCGTCGAATCCACCTCGATAGGCCAGGATGGACTTGGTTGCCACCGCTGTGGCTGCGCGCCGGCGCAGTATCTCGTTGAACGCCGAGGCGTAGTCGCCGGATGCCTGCACGGCCTGTTCGGCCACCTGTTCAAGACGAACCACCTCGTGAGCGTGGCTGCCCGACAGTTCGCCGAGGCCGGCGACGCTTGCCATTCCGGACACGTCGTAGCCGATTCCGGTCTCCACCAGCCAGTCGGTTACCCCGGCGGCCTGCAGAAATCTGCGAGCCAATTCAGCTTCACTGAATTGACTGCGGCGATCCCAATAAGTCTGCGGATCAACGTGCCTAGGCAATCCAAGGATGGGAGCGCAGTGGTTGCGCACGGCGAACCCGAGTTGTGAGTCGAATCCCGAGTCGAAGTCTGCCAGGGGTTCGGTGTTGGCCTCATTGAGCGCGTTCTCGAACCGCCGCCGGTTCCCCTCGGTCAGCCAGCATCCGTGGACGTGCTGATCGATCAACGGCACTTCGGCCGTGTGCCGCGTCAGGTCCGAACCGGCGGAGTCGGCCATCGTTACACACTCCAAGCCATCCGGAACTTGTCGGCCAGCTGCGCAGGATCGAGGTCACCGTAGCGCTCATGCTCTAACTGGCGTACCGCGACCACTGCATCTACCACGGGATCGCCAAGGATGCACCGAAGCAGTTTCGAACTATCCAGTACAGCAATTGCATCCGCCTGATCGGCAGCAAGTCGCAGAATGCCGGCACGGTCACGATCCACGTCAGACAGCTGTGTCGGGTCTACGGTCGTTTCCGACGGCAACACCGCCTTGGTCTTCATGCCGTCGAGTGCCAGTCCGAGGATCGCCGCCGACGCGAGATACGGGTTGGCCGACGGGTCGACGACCTTCACCTCCACGTTCCCGCCGTACGCGCTGCCAGCCCCGCCCTTGACGAATCGCACCGCCGCTTCCCGGTTTTCGGTACCCCAGCATGCATAGATTCCGGCCCAGTTACCGGGTCGCATTCGCAGACCGGACACGATCGATCCGCACAGGATGCCTTGGGCGTCCGGCAGTCCGCGAAGCACTCCTGCCACCGCGGCCTCCCCGGCCGAGGTCATGCCAGCTGCTCCAGTCCCACCGGAGAACAGCATCCCTTCCGACATAGTCAGCGAGAAGTGTTGGTGGGCACCGGATCCGATACTTCCGGCGAAGGGCGCTGGCGATAGGCTCACGCGTAACCCGTGCCGGCGGGCGGTACGGCCGATGATGAGGCGGGTCAGCACCAGCTGATCGGCGGCCGCGACCGGCGGCTGCGGCGCTAACGAGATCTCGAATTGGTTGGCACCGTATTCGGGATGGAACTGCTCGATAGCGATGCCTGCTGCCGTTGCCGCGGCGTTGACATCGCGGACGAACGCCTCGTGCTCGAGCACCCCGGCGACACCGTACTGCGCCCACAGCGTCGAAGGCAGCCGCTGGCCGTCCGCGTCGACCAAGAGGAATTCGACTTCGTGGCCGATTACCGCGTCGATGCCGGCATCAGCAAGCGCGGCCTCGATCCGGCTCAGCGTTCCTCGGCTGCAGGCGGGGACCGGTGTGCCGTCCTGCTCGAAGAACCCGGCGGGCGCCCACGCCAACCCGTCGCCGATGATGCGCAAGGCGGACAGATCGATGCGGAGACGTTGATCGCCGACCACACTGATGTCTGCGGTGAATGCAATACTGCATTGGTCGATACAGAAGGTATGCCACACCGGACTGGCGCCGAGGCCAGGATTGGCGAATGTGTTGGTCCGGCGTATCGGCACGGTCTTGGCCTGGGTGAGTCCGGCGGGGTTCACGACGGTGCCGATGACGGTGTCGACGCCCTCTGCCTCCAATTGGGCGATCGCGGCCGCGGCAAGCGGTGTGGCTGTCATGGCAGTCATTCTGCAGCGCGGATCAGCTCGCGCGGCTACGCGCGGCAAGCATCGCTACGTTGTAGCCGCGAGTTGGCGTGATTCCGACAGGTCGCCCAGATCTTCATACCAGTCTCGTTGAACGAGCACCGCGTCGGTGACGTGCTGCAGAGCGGCTTCGAATTGGTGGTCTGGCTGTCGCTTCAAGCCGGGCGCCACGGCCAAGTGGTCGAGCAGCCACTGACGGATCAAAACTGCGAGGGAGTCGACCTGACGGTGCCCGGACGGGGTTAGCGTCAAGATGTCGCCGTCGCGTGCCGCGTAGCCGGTCTGGACCAGACGGTCGAAGACGGGTTCAAAGACCTGATAGGGCACGTGCAGGTGTCTACCGATATCGGTCAGCCGTACTGCCTCGAACAGCCGCTGGTATTGATAGATCCGCAGAAGGGCCCACAGCTCGGCGACGCCGAGTCCGCAACCGGGTTGTGTCGCAATATCGCGCAGTCGCACCCCGTTCGGCAGCATACGCCGAACCGCGATTTCCAACACATCCTCCGGCGATTCGGCTCTGGGCACACCGAACCCGTCGCCGAGGTCGTCGGCGTCATCGTGGATGTCGGTGAGCGGTACCTCTCGCAGCAACAGCGCCAGGATGAAACCGACCACCGTGACCGAGACCGCGCAAAGGAACACCTGGGTGAGCGACTCGGCATATGCCCGCACGATCGGGGCGGCCATGCTCTGGGGCAGCTGATGCAAGACAGCCGGAGATGGCACTGCCGGGACAGGCACGGCGCCCGACGTCAGCGCGGAACCGAGTCTTCGGTCCAGGAAGTTTACGAACAACGCACCGAATGTTGCGGTACCAAACGAGGCGCCGACCACCCGGAAGAAGGTCACACCCGATGTTGCGACGCCGAGGTCTTCGAAAGACGACGTGTTCTGCACGATGAGAACGAGCACCTGCATGGACAATCCGATGCCGGCACCTAGGACGACCAGGTACAGCGATTGCAGCAGCGGTGGCGTCCACTCGTCCATCTGCGACATCAGCAGGAACGCAACCGCCATCAGCGCCATCCCCGCGACCGGGAAGATCTTGTAGCGGCCCGTCCGGCCGACCAGGACACCCGTCCCGGTCGAGGCGATCAGCAGGCCGATCACCATCGGCAACGTGCGCAGACCTGACGCGGTCGCCGACGCGCCGTCCACGTACCCCAGATAGATCGGTACGAAGGTCAGTGCACCCAGCATCGCGAATCCGACCACGAAGGACAGGACGCAGCACACGGCAAATACTGGGCTGCCAAACAGCCTGGGCGGCAGGATGGCCGCAGCGGCGCGGCCCTCCAGCCACACGAAGAAACCCAGCGCCACTGCGGCCCCGATCAACAGCCCGACAATGGTCGCTGAGCCCCAGGCGTAGGTGGTTCCGCCCCAACTTGTGGCCATGATCAAAGCGGTCGTGGCCACAGCGATGACCAGGATCCCAAGGTAGTCGATGACCGGTTTGGGCGGTCGGGCCAACGCAGGGACGGCGGTTGCCGCCACTGTCAGCACCGCGATCGAAACCGGCACGTTGATCCAAAACGCCCACCGCCAGCTCAGATAGTCGGTGAGCCAGCCCCCCAGCAGCGGACCGGTGACCGTGTTGACACCGAACACCGCACCTAAGACGCCCTGGTAGCGGCCACGGTCCCGCAGTGGGACCACCTCAGCGGCCAGCGCGTAGGCGGTGACGGAAATCGCACCGGCACCGACGCCCTGCAGTGCGCGAGAGATCGCCAGCATGGTCATCGTCTGCGATAACCCGCACAGCACAGAGCCAACGACGAAGACCACGACGGAGCCTAGCAGCACCCTGTTGCGGCCGAGCAGATCACCGAGCTTGCCAGCCACCACAACCACGACAGTTCCCCCCAGCAGATAGCTGGTGACCGCCCACGACTGGTCAACGGTGCTGCCCAGCTCGGCGACGATCGTCGGCAATGCGGGCACAACGATGGTTTGGCCGGTCGCAGCGACCAGCACCCCGAACACAAGTGCGGTGAAAATAATGTTGCGTCGCACCGGACTGAGCAGCGGGCCACCGGCTCGGATTGCGGTGGGGGCAGTGGTCGGTGCTGTGGGGCCCGCCATATCCGCCCTCCCATCGCTGTTCGAGTCGATGCTAGAGCTTGTCAGCGGCGCCCGGAGTGGTATCGGAGAATCCTCAAGCGGGCATCAGGTCGGTGGGCGAGAGACGCACTGCGCCGAGTAAAGCTCCTCTCCTAGCTTGTCCATCAGCTCCAGCTGCGTTTCCAAGTAGTCGATGTGTTCTTCCTCGTCGGCAACGATTTTCTCCAGCAGTACGGCGCTGGTGGTGTCCTGTTTCTCCCGGCACATGACGATTCCTGGCTTGAGACGATTCAACACGTCGTATTCGATCGCCAGATCGGCCTCAAATTGCTCGCGGAGCGTCTGGCCGATACGCAACGAACCGATGCGCTGGTAGTTCGGCAAACCATCCAGCAACAAGATGCGATCGGTGATTTCCTCGGCGTGCCGCATTTCGTCGAACGACTCCGCGCGGGTGTGGGCCGCCAGCTCGGTAAAACCCCAGTTGTCCTGCATCTTGGAGTGCAGAAAGTATTGGTTGATAGCGGTGAGCTCGCTGGTCAATTGTTCGTTGAGCAGGCGCAGAACATCGGGATCACCTTGCATGACCACTCCTATGGGATATAAGGCTGTCGTGGCGAACCGCGCCAGGTGGGCAGGGCTGGAGCGCACCGGTGTCGGGCTCGTCTTGGGCTGATAACAGCACGTTTGCGTGCCGCGTCTCAATCTAGTGCAGCGAGTACGGGTCGGCGCAGGGTTTGTTGCGGCGTCGGCGCGTCTCGCCGGCGCAAAGTCCAAGCCGCGGGTCATTGTTAGGTTAGACTCCACTAATCAGCTTAGGTTAGACTCCACTAATATGCGGCTTGATCGTTCGCCGACGCAGCATCTGCTGGGGGTTTGCTGATGTACGTGTGCTTGTGCGTCGGCGTCACCAACCAAACCGTGTGTGACGCCGTGGCGCGAGGTGCGTCGACCTCCAAAGAAGTGGCCGCTGTGTGCGGGGCTGGCGGCGACTGCGGACGCTGCCGGCGCACACTGCGAGCTATCATCGCAGCCGCCCGACTCAACCCAACCCAACTCGACCCCGCAGGTCGCACGAGCGACGCCGTTTGCTGAGTCCCTCAGCCGTTGCTGTAGATGCGGGTGGGCGTGATCAGCACCACGGCGCGCTGCTCCTGCGCCATCACCCGGTCGTACTCGTCCCAGTCGTCGTGCGTGCCACCCGCCGCAGTGAAGACCTCGCGGAGTAGCAGCCGCAATCGCTCGCCGTCGACCAGCCACGGCCGCGGATCGTCGGGGCCGACAAGTTGTGCTCGGCCTTCGACGGTCGCCCACTGCCAACCGTTGCGGAACGTGACGGCCAGTTGTGGGCGCGCCCTAAGGTTGCCGAGTTTGACCTTGCCATAGGTGGTGAATCCCAGAGATGGTTCGCCGCTGACAGGATGCGGCAACAGTCCAACGTTGACCAGCGACGCCTGCACGGTGCCGTCGGCACGAACGGTGGAAACCACCGCAAGCCCACGTTCTGCCGCCGCCAGTGCCGCGGCTTCGTTGAGTGTTGTCATCTCACGTTCCTCAATCCTTGAACGGTGTTCTGAACACGTAGCGGCTGGTTGGCACGGTGTCGATGTTCTGGTTGGCACCGAATGCAGATGTGCTCGCGACCATCCGGCTTATCCGATTCCGCAGATCGTTGTCGTCGGCGGCTCCGAAGAAGGCTTTCAGATCGGTTGTCGCCGCCACGGGAAACAACTCTTCGACAATGCCCGCGATTCCCGGTGCCTCTGGGGTGAGGGCTCGTACCACCCAGTTCTGGGTGTAGCCGAATGTCGCCTGTGCCTCGATAGCCACTTGCGTGTGGTCGCGCTGCCAGCGGGTCAGCCAGGTCGCCTGGTCCAGGCCATCGGGCCGGCGCAGGAGCGCGATGTTGGCCAGACCCGGTGTACGAGAACCGGACTCGACGAGCGATGGGAAGGTCAGCGGAACCGACTCGGTCACCAGGTATGCGCCGAGTTCATCACACTCCTGAGCCAGTAGCCTGAGGGCGGCTGCTACCTGCTCGCCATAGCACTGCTGGGTCCACAGGCTGACCACCGCTGCGACCGGTGGGTACAGCGTTGTCAGGGTCATCAGTGAGTCGCGCACGGTACTGTCCCGGACATTGATCGACAGCCCAGCAACGCCCAGTCCCAGCAGGGCGTCGGCGACTTGAGCTCGTTGGCGGGCACACCAGTCGTCGTCTGGCTCGGGCCGCATGAGCACGGCGATCACCTTCTCCATGAGCCCGAACCTACATCCGCTGTCAGGCGTCGACGCCCCGGTGGATCGCGCGGTCTATGTGACCGCCAGTAATGCCACCGTCCGCCGGTCCTCTCCGCCGCCGTAATACTTGGCGAGCAGCGCGACAAAGTCCTGGTTGGCGTCGGTGGCACGGGCGAACAGGGTCATCGACGAGCACAGCTTGAGGTCGTCGGGCGGGCCGAAGATTTCCTCGATTGAGCGGCCTTGCACCTGGTTGACCAACCCGGTGCACTCATGCAAGCGGGGCCCGAGCAGGTCATGCTGCAGATAGGCCTGGGCTTCCTCGAGCGAGGAGATGCCGTAGCGCACTGCCAGTGGGCTACTACCTAGCCCGCGGAGTTGTGGGAAGACGAACCACATCCAATGACCGCGCTTTCGTCCGGCGCGCAGCTCCTCGACGACGCTGCGGTAGACCGGAGCCTGCGCGTACACGAAACGCTTCAGGTCGAACGGGTCGCTTGCTGACTTCATATCACTACGGTTGCACACTGGTTAGATAAACGGATGGCGGTCAACCGGCGAGTGCCCAGAGTGCGCGATCTGGCACCCCTGCTCCAGTTCAACAGGCCGCAGTTCGACACCTCCAAGCGCCGCCTGGGCGCCGCGCTGACCATCCAGGACCTGCGACGCATTGCCAAACGGCGTACCCCTAGGGCGGCGTTCGACTACGCCGACGGGGCTGCCGAGGACGAACTGTCCATCGAGCGTGCTCGACAAGGGTTCCGCGACATCGAGTTTCACCCGACTATCCTGCGTGACGTCACCACCGTGTGCGCCGGCTGGAACGTCCTCGGTCAGCCCACCGTCTTGCCATTCGGGATCGCGCCAACCGGGTTCACCCGCTTGATGCACACCGAGGGCGAGATCGCCGGCGCGCGGGCGGCGGCCGCGGCTGGGATCCCGTTTTCGCTATCCACCCTGGCCACCTGTGCCATCGAAGACCTCGTCATCGCTGTGCCGCAGGGCCGCAAATGGTTCCAGCTGTATATGTGGCGTGATCGAGACCGCTCGATGGCATTGGTGCGGCGCGCCGCCGCCGCGGGATTTGACACCATGCTGGTCACGGTCGACGTCCCGGTCGCCGGTGCCCGGCTACGCGATGTCCGCAACGGGATGTCTATCCCGCCGGCGCTGACGCTGCGAACCGTTCTCGACGCGATGGGACACCCGCGGTGGTGGTTCGACTTGTTGACCACCGAACCGCTGGCCTTCGCTTCACTGGATCGCTGGCCTGGCACCGTCGGCGAGTACTTGAACACCGTGTTCGACCCCAGCCTCACCTTCGACGATTTGGCCTGGATCAAGTCGCAGTGGCCGGGCAAGCTCGTTGTCAAAGGGATCCAAACACTCGACGACGCCCGCGCCGTGGTGGACCGCGGCGTCGACGGCATCGTGTTGTCCAATCACGGCGGCCGCCAGCTTGACCGGGCCCCGGTACCCTTCCACCTGTTGCCCCACGTGGCACGCGAACTGGGCAAACACACCGAAATCCTGGTGGACACCGGCATCATGTCGGGCGCCGATATCGTCGCGGCGATCGCGTTGGGGGCACGGTGCACGCTGATCGGGCGGGCCTACCTTTACGGGCTGATGGCCGGTGGTGAGGCGGGCGTCAACCGCGCGATCGAGATCCTTCAGACAGGTGTGATCCGGACCATGCGGCTACTGGGCGTGACCTGCCTTGAGGAGCTGTCACCTCGGCACGTGACACAACTGCGGCGGCTCGGCCCTATCGGGGCACCAACGTGAGGCCGCGGCCAGATCGGTAGCGTTGAATGCAGCTATGAATCTCAAGCGGGAATTCGTCCATCGCGTGCAACGGTTCGTGGTCAATCCAATCGGCCGGCAACTGCCGATGACCATGCTCGAAACCATCGGCCGCAAAACGGGACAGCCGCGGCGTACCGCGGTGGGCGGGCGCGTCGTAGACAACCAGTTCTGGATGGTGTCCGAGCACGGCGAGCATTCCGATTACGTCTACAACATCAAGGCCAACCCCGCCGTGCGGGTCCGCATCGGCGGCCGATGGCGCAGTGGGACCGCCTACCTGCTACCCGACGACGATCCGAGGCAGCGGCTGCGCGGCCTGCCCCGGCTGAACAGTGCCGGCGTACGCGCGATGGGCACCGACTTGCTGACCATCCGGGTGGATTTGGACTGACAGGGGTTGGCCGGAACCGGGGCTTAGGCCGCCGGAGCGCGCTTGCCCGAGCAATAGTCGCGGTTTGCCGCCACGCATTGCGGGTATGCGGTTGCTTGTGATCAAGCCGGAGCCACTGGCACGACGACTGCTTAAACTCGCCGGCACCACTTACGCGGCGGAGGCGGGAATCCGGATCAGGGACAAACCGATGCCGCTGTTTCAGCTGCTGGTGCTGTGCATGCTGGCCAGCAAGCCGATCGGTGCCGCCACGGCAGCACGTGCCGCCCGGGAATTGTTCTGCTCGGGCCTGCGGACACCCAAAGCTGTGCTGTCAGCAGAGCGACAAACGATGATCAGTGCGTTTGGCCGTGCCCACTACGTGCGGTATGACGAGAGCTCAGCCACCCGGCTCACCGCTATCGCTCACCGGGTTCGCGACGAGTACTCCGGTGATTTGCGGGAACTCGCCCAGCGCACACGACCCGACGTTTCGGCCGCCAAACGTATGCTCAAGACTTTCAACGGAATCGGCGACACCGGTGCCGACATTTTCTTACGCGAGGTCCAAGACGTCTGGATCTGGGTACGACCGTATTTCGACGATCGAGCCACCGCCGCGGCGAAGCAGCTCGGCTTGCCCACTGACCCGAAGAAGCTGGCGTCGGTGGCACCCAGCTCCAATGCGCTGCTCGCTGCTGCGTTAGTGCGAGTGGCGTTAGACGACGAGCTGCGCCTGCAGGTGACCGGTTGACCCAGGTACGCGACCGGCTCGTAGGCTGTCAAGCGGCACCGCACACAACAGGACGGAGCAGCAATTATGGCCAGCTCAACCACGTTCGTCATTGTTGGCGGGGGACTTGCCGGGGCTAAAGCCGTAGAGGCGTTGCGCCGCAGCGACTTCGGCGGTCGGATTATCTTGTTCGGCGACGAAGAGCACCTGCCCTACGACCGGCCGCCGCTTTCCAAGGAGTTTCTGGCCGGCAAAAAGTCGCTGAGCGACTTCACCATCCAGACCTCCGATTGGTACCGCGACCATGACGTGGATGTGCGGCTCGGCGTGCGGGTGTCGTCATTGGATCGGTCCGCACACACGGTAGAGCTTCCCGACGGCGCTGCGGTGCGCTACGACAAGCTGCTGTTGGCCACGGGATCGGCCCCACGGCGCCCACCAATACCTGGATCCGATGCCGCCGGCGTCCACTACCTGCGCAGCTACAACGACGCCGTGGCATTGAACTCCGTTCTGGTGCAGGGGTCTTCCCTCGCAGTGGTGGGTGCCGGCTGGATAGGCCTGGAAGTGGCCGCCAGTGCGCGTCAACGTGGCGTCGACGTCACCGTCGTCGAGACCGCCAAACAACCGCTGCTGGCCGCGCTCGGGGAAGCGGTTGGCAAAGTGTTTGCCGACCTACATCGAGATCAAGGGGTGGACTTACGGTTGCAGACCCAGCTCGAAGAGATCACTGCAGCCGACGGCAAGGCGACCGGGCTCAAGATGCGTGACGGGTCGACGGTTGCCGCCGACGCCGTGCTAGTCGCTGTGGGCGCGAAGCCCAACGTAGAACTCGCCCAACAGGCCGGGCTGGCGATGGGCGAGGGCGGTGTGTTGGTTGATGCATCGCTGCGCACCAGCGATCCCGACATCTACGCAGTCGGCGACATTGCCGCCGCTGAACACCCGCTATTGGGTACCCGCGTCCGTACCGAACACTGGGCCAACGCGCTCAAACAACCCGCGGTGGCGGCTGCCGGCATGCTGGGCCGGCCGGGCGAATACGCTGAACTGCCCTATTTGTTCACCGATCAATACGACCTCGGCATGGAGTACGTCGGCCACGCCCCCAGCTGTGATCGGGTGGTGTTCCGTGGCAACGTTGCCGGCCGCGAGTTCCTCTCCTTCTGGCTCGACGGCGACAGCCGGGTGCTAGCCGGGATGAATGTCAACGTCTGGGACGTGGTGGACGACGTCAAGGGCCTGATCCGGTCCGGGAACCCGGTCGACGTTGACAGGCTGGTTGATCCGCAGTGGCCGTTGGCGGACCTGACGACGAATTGACGTGTGTTGACCGCTACTCCACGGGTACCCAGGCATGATCGATAACGTCTGGCGGGCGCTGTGCCTGCAGGCGTTCTCGTTCGGCGCGCCGACGTTTGATTCGCAGCCGAGCGTCGGCCGGCGTGGTAATCAGTTCGTCGCAGGTCAGGTAGAACACGTCGTCAACGACGTCTATCACATCCGCCGCGACTCGTCGAGATCCCAACTCCCGCAATGTCATCCGGAGCTCATGGGTGAATCGGATGGTGGTGTCGTGCGCCAGCTCCCGGGCACTGCGCGTGCCGGCAGCCAGTCGCTGGATCAACGTCGCTGGGTGAGCTGGCCCGGCGGGCCGCGCGGCGATTTCGGCGGCTGTCTTCAGCAGTAGCGCCGGATCGTCGGCAAACGTCAGGTTAGCCAGCTCGGCTTCGCCTAACCCGCGGTGCCCTATCCGGGCAATGACCGCGTCAACTGCGGCGGCGGCGGGAGCAGACAGCGCGCGGATGCTGGCGAGGTTGCCGTCGTTGGCCAGCGCGCACAGCGGCGGGTCGGCGCGCAGCACCGCAGCCAGCGGAGCAATCTCGGCGCCGATTCTGCCACTTTCCATGATCATGCCCACTCCGGACACCGCGGAGCCTGCGCGGGTGTGCTCTAACGTCGCCGCTGTGACGCCCGTGTCGATCACCCACAGCACCGTAAGAATCCAGCCTTGGTGGATGCGATCACGCAACAGCCGAATCCGGACCTCCAAGCCGGCGTCCGGTAGCGAGGCAAGCTGCCCGGCAGCGAGGTGCTCGGCATCTGCGGCGGCAACATAGTGGTGTGTGTCGCTCCGGAGATGGCGCAGCAGGGCCAGCGACCGCGCCGTCACGACCACCTTCGCGACCGAGCCGAGCGGTCCGCCCGCAAGTTGCGGTCGACCAAACGGAAGCAGCTCAGTGACCTGCGGTTGCTCGCCCAGTGCCCGCCGGGCTACGGCCTGCGCGTCCCACCCCGGCAGTTGGGCGGCGGCCACAATATTGGCCGACACTCCGATATACGGGCGGTGACCGAACACCGCGATGGCTCTTCTCTCCCACTCATCGGCAACGACACCGCCAAGCGCCAGTACCCGACCCATCGCCCGACCGGCCGCGCGCAGTCCACTCAACTGGACATCCAGCGTCATCGGGGTCAGCGGACCCGGCAGCGCTTCGGCGAGACTGGCCGAGCTGAAGACCGGGAACCGCTCGTCGATACGGTCGTCGAACTCTCCCTCCAACCCTTCTGGAGCCGCGCTGCCCAAGGGTTCCCCGTGGGAAGGCACAGACCGCGGGGGCGCCTCCACCGGCAGTGCTAGTTGACCCGATCCGTTGGTCGCGCCTGCCGGGTGCAGTCTGCGGCCGACGAGGCCCCGCCCGGTGTCGACAATTGCTTCGGTCGCTTGCCAGCCGAACTCGAAGTTCCAATCCTCCTGCACGGCAGCGATATCCACCTCGGGAATCAATTGCTCCCAGCTGCGGACCCGACGTGTTCGCAAGTGCGGGTCCACGGATCGGAGCAGCCGCCACGCGGTGACCACATTGGTGGTGTCAGGGGTGGCCAGGTCAACGACACCGTTGCGGTCGGTATTCAGCGCCAAAACCAGGAAGCGGACCAAGTCGTCGAGATGTAGCACTCGTATCGGCCGTGCCGAGACTTTGCTCCGCAGCAGCGTGGCCACTGTCCGGCACACCATCCAATCGAGTTGGCGGCCGACCGGTGGCGCAATACGGATGACCAAGCTGGGTGCCCAACCGGTGGACACCAGCGTCTCAGCCTGCCGATATAGTTCGGGTCGCCCAGCGGCCTGAGAAACGAACAGCAGCCGGGCACCGGCGCGGGCGGCCGCGTTGGCCACATGTGCCAGTCCGGTGATGCCAACACCGCCCGGGGCGCTGGTGTCGACCGGGGCGAGATGGATCACCGCGTCGGCTTCGCCGGCTAACTCTTGCAGCACTGGGTTGCGCAACGACGCGCAAACATAGTCGACGCGGGGGTCCAGAGCATCGTGCGGGTGCTGGGCTATACCGCTCACCGTGTGTCCGGCAGCGATCAACTGCCGAGTGACCGACCGCCCGACGGCACCCGTGGCGTCGGTAACCAGGATCTGCACCCGGCCTCACCTCCCCCAACGTCTCCTCATGACAATAGGCACGTCAGTGTCGCTTGCGCGACCATTGCTTCTGGAACGTGACTCGTGCTGCCCGCCGGCTATCGCAGGGTCGCGGTGCCGTCGGGGGCGACGGCAACCTTGACGCCGGCGATGTCCTCGCGCACCGTTGCTTGCACCGATGCGGGATCGGTGATCACGGCCAAGCTGCGCGACCCGTCGGGCGTGCGCACCGCCAGGAACGCCTTCTCGGGTTGTCCGTCCCGGTTGACTGGTGTGGTCCACGCTTCGACGGTGCCGATGCCTTCCCACTCGACCAACCCATCTCCGGTGGGCTCCCTATCGACCGCGGGTTGCATGTCCTCCCAGCGGAATTCCGACGGCGGCTCGGTGCCGTAGACCCCGAAACTGTGTTTGGTCAGGTAACCGCCGTTGGCGGTGATCAGACCTCGGCGCCCGGGATTGGCCGCCAGCAGTTCAGCCATGGTGGCGATGGAGTGCGTGACGTAATTGCTCCACGGCCCGCCGGCGAAGGTCAGGCCCCCGGTGACGGTCAGCGGGCGGGCAGGATCGTCGGTGTCCAGGCCGAGTTCGATTGCGGCGACTTGGACAGCGGAGGGAAAGCACGAATACAGGTCGACGTATTCGATGTCATCGAGCCCCAGCCCAGCCAGTTCCAGCGCCCGGGCACCGGCGATCCGAATGGCCGTCGACCGATGCAGTCGGTGGCGGTCGGCGACGGCCGGTGTGTCGTGGGCGTCGGTGCCAGCCTGTGGATAAACCCAGCGTTCGGCCGGTATTCGCAGACGTGTCGCACGTTCGACCGACGTCAGCAGCAGCGCGGCACCCTGGTCAACCATGTTGTTGGAGTTCATAAGCTTGGTGTAGGGCCAGCTGACCATCCGGTTCTGTGGGCCGGGCTGCCAGATCTCGTCAGCCGTAACCGGGTTGCGGATCCACGCGTGCGGGTTGTCAGCAGCTACGGCACTGAACCGCGCCCACAGCTCGCCGATCCGCTTTCGGTGGTTCTCGATCGACTCGCCGTAGGCGATGCGCAGCGCCTGCTCGAATATCGGGTACACGTAGGCCGGCCGGTCCAGGTTGATCCGCAGCTCAGCCGCACCGGCCATCGGAACGTCGTCGCCGGCCATGTCCGGCAGCGGAACGGATTCGTCCTGCACAGTCCACTCCAGTTTGCTGCCCTTGGCGCGCAGGCCCGTTCGGGTGCGCCAGGTTTCGGCGCCAGCCAGCAGCACCACGCCGGCCCGCCCGCGCTGGATGTCCAGGCATGCCCGGTTGACCAGGGATTGCGGCATGTTGCCGCCCACCCCGCTGTAACCGGTGGTGAAGGTCCTCGCCTTGATTCGTTCGCCGAGGAGCTGCCCGGGATTCCGGTAATGCGCCGACAGCATGTGCACCACACGGATCGAATCCACCGCCTCGAGCACCGTCGAATCCGCGGCTTTCCGGGCCGCGGCGGCCATCAGGTCGACGGGTTCGATGGACTGCTTCTCGGCGTCGATGTCGTCTCGGTGGTTGACCTGTCCATAGCCGATCAGCACTGGCGTCCTGGGGTCTACCGGCATGGCTTGAACCTAGCCCGGCGACGATGCGGGTCGTGGAACGGCCCGAGGAGGAGCCGGGCAATTGGGGCTAGCCCGGCGACGATGCGGGTCGTGGAACGGCCCGAGGAGGAGCCGGGCAATTGGGCCTAGCCCGGCGACGATGCGGGTCGTGGAACGGCCCGAGGAGGAGCCGGGCAATTGGGCCTAGCCCGGCGACGATGCGGGTCGTGGAACGGCCCGAGGAGGAGCCGGGCAATTGGGCCTAGCGCGGCGACCCCGAACCGATCGAGCAGACCGGGCAACGGAACGAGGAGGGGCACCGCCGGCTTGCGGGTCGAAAAGCTTTAGCTGCCCGAATGCGTCACCCCGATGCGCCCAGATCGGGGCTTCGCAGATAAAGCACGAACAGGCGGGCAAAACGTCGATCTCGGAGCCGGAAGGGCAATCAGCCGACCGTCGACGAACGACACCGGCGAGACCACTTAGGCAGTGACGGCCGGCCCGAACATTACGCGCTCGTTGATTAGGCGTTCGGTCTCGTCCGCGGTCATGCCGAGCAGCTTGCGGCAGATCTGAACGCTGTCCTGTCCGGGCAGCGGCGCCGGGCGTTGGGGTGCCTGCGGAATGTGACGAAACGGAGCCGGACCCGTCTCGGCGGGCAGCGGACGGGCGATCAGCGGATGCACCATGTCGCGGAACAGGTTTCGCTCGATCAGCTGGGGATCCTCGAGGATATCCGACGGGCGATTCATCGGGCCGGCCGCAACTCCGGCCGCCTGCAGCGCGCCGGCCGCTTGCACCGGGGTACGGGTGCTGGTCCAGGCCGACACTGCGGCCACCAACTCCGAACGGTTGGCCACGCGTGACCGGCTTGCCCCGAAGCGTGGGTCGTTCGCCAATTCAGGCTGGCCGAAAACAGATGTCGCGCGACGCCATTCATCGTCGGAGCGGATTGAGATGACGCACCATTCGTCGTCGCCAGCACAAGGGTAGACCGCATGCACACTGGTGTCCGGGTGGATCTCGGCAACGTCGGTCGCTCGGGCGGCCTCGGCAACGAACATGGTGTCTAGCTGATTGACGACGACTTCGGCCTGGGAGATGTGGACGTGGGCTCCGCCGCCAGTTCGATCGCGGTGGATCAGGGCCGCCAGCGCGAGCAGGGCACCGACCCGCCCGACAACGTGGTCGGGGAAGATCGTCGTCGCGTCGTAGAAGGGATGCCGAGAGTTGTCCGGCTGCGCCTCATCGGATGTCCAAACACGGGTGACCCCGGTGGCGGCGCGCACCAGTGGCCCGTAGCCCATCCGGGTGCTCCACGGCCCTCGGTTCCCGAATGCACTACTCCCGGCGAGCACGATCCGGGGGTTGAAGGCGTGCAGTACATCGTAGGAAAACCCAAGTGAGGTAAGGGTTCCCGGTTTGAAGTTGGCGAACACCGCGTCGGATTCAGCGACCAGGCGACCGAAGATCGCTTTGCCCTCGCTGTTGCGCAGGTCCAGGCCCAGCGCGAGGTGATTGCGATGGGTCCACGCGAATGATTCACTCATCGCATCCCCGACTCGGGTCTGCCGCAACCCGTCGGGGTGGTCGGCACTTTCGACCTTGATGACCTCGGCGCCCAAGTCGCCGAACAGCCGGCTGAGCTCGCCGCCGGCCACGATGATGCCCAGATCAAGAATCCGCAGACCTTCGAATGGATAGCCGCCGACCCGGCCTGAGGGTGGGGGCACCGGCGCTGGATCCGCGAGCCAGCGCGGTTCGTCCTGCCCCGCGGCGGGGGCCGGAGTACGGAAACCGGCGCGCTTCCCGTCGACAACGAAGTATCCGGTAGGCACCCCGGTGCGCACCCCCGGAACGAGCTCGGCATCGGTGATCGCACCCACCGCCTGGAAGTGTTCGGAGGCCAGGATTCTCGACGGTGTCAGCACCGCGGTAATGGGAACCCCGAGCGCTTGGCCGGCTGCCACCAACTCCTTCATGGTCTTCTCGGCGCACAACTTCGCGACCAACACGCTGATCTGCGGCCATGCGGCCAAACGTGCGCCGATCACGTCGTACTTGGGGTCCTGAAAATCTTCGGGCTCCCCCAACCAGCGGCGCAGCCCGCGCCACTGCCGCGGCGCCATCACGCAGAACCGTACGTAGCCGTCCCGGCACGGATAAATCGGGTAAGCGTCCTGGTTCTTGGGCCGTCCCCGCCATCGCCCGGTGCTGCGGATGCCGGCTGCGACCTGCCCGTGCGCCCCGAAGGGGGGATCCAACGCCATAACGACGGCGTCAAACCGGGAGAAGTCGATGTAATCCCCAGTACCACAACGTAATCGGTTGAAATAGGCGACCAGTACGGCCCAGGCTGCCTGCACCGCTGCGGTTGCCGAAGCGATACCGTCCGGCGGCAGTACCGGCGTGCCGGCGGTAGGGCCCGACCGCGAGAGAGCACCACTCATCGCGTACAGCACCGGATCGGTCGCGCGCCATGACGACCGCGGACCGGCAGCGCCAAAGTCGGTGATCGACAGCGCCACCAGGTGTCGGTAGCGATCGGCCAACTCGGCACACGATGCCCCGTACGCGGCGGCCTGTCCCGGAAGACCACAGTCGACGACGATGTCGGCGCTGGCGGCGAGGTCCAAGAACCGCCGACGGTCGCTCTCGTCGAGCGGGTTGAGCACTGCGCTGCGTTTGTTCGCGTTGTGCATGGCGAACCCGATGCTGGTGCCGGCCAGCGTGGGCCGCACGTGGCGTCCTGGGCTGCCGCCGGGGGGTTCCACCTTGAGAACGTCTGCGCCCAGGTCGGCGAGCAGTCGTGTCACCATATCGGTGCCTCCAGCAGAACAGCCGTCGGACAAGTCGAGCACACGCACGGCATCGAGCAATCGTTCGGGCACGTGCACACCGTAGCTGTTTCATCGCCGTTCGCGGCTACCGTGACTACACGGGCGCGACCGCATTGGACGGCGGCTAAGGCCCGCCGAGCGAAGGGACGACAGTGCCAGGCAGGACATCCATCGGCGTCAAGATCCGGGACAAGGTCCAGGACAAAGTAATCGCCATCACCGGCGGCGCCCGGGGAATCGGATTGGCCACAGCGGCCGCGCTGCACAACTTGGGAGCCAAGGTCGCTATCGGCGACATCGATGAGGCGATGGCGAAAGAGTCGGGTGCCGATCTCGACCTCGACATGTACGGCAAACTCGATGTCACCGACCCGGATTCGTTTTCGGGATTCCTCGACGCCGTCGAGCGCCAACTCGGCCCGATCGACGTGCTGGTCAACAACGCCGGCATCATGCCCTTGGGGCGGATTGTCGACGAACCAGACCCGGTAACCCGCCGAATCCTGGACATCAACGTCTACGGGGTGATCTTGGGTAGCAAGCTGGCGGCGCAGCGGATGGTCCCGCGCGGGCGGGGACACGTTATCAATGTCGCCTCGCTTGCCGGGGAAATCTACGCCGTAGGCGTGGCCACTTACTGTGCCAGCAAGCACGCGGTGGTCGCGTTCACCGATTCGGCCCGGCTTGAATACCGTTCGGCCGGCGTGAAGTTCTCGATGGTGTTGCCGTCGTTTGTCAACACCGAGCTCATTGCGGGCACCGGTGGGATCAAAGGATTCAAGAACGCCGAGCCGGCCGATATCGCCGACGCGATCGTCGGGCTGATTGTTCATCCCAAACCGCGGGTGCGGGTCACGAAAGCGGCTGGCTCGATGATCGTGGCACAGCGGTTCATGCCGCGCCAGGTTTCCGAGGGCTTGAACCGACTCCTCGGCGGCGAGCATGTCTTCACCGACGATGTCGACATGGAGAAGCGCAGGACCTACGAGGCTCGGGCTCGCGGCGAGGAGTGACCGTTGCGCCGCGCCGGCTGGCGTGGACCAACGCGCGTCAGAGCTACCCTGTGCGGGTGGCGCATGTGTTGTCGGTCAACCTGGCTCGTGTTCGGGCGAACCCTGATCCGCGCGCGCAGTCGAAGTTGACCGGAATCGACAAAGTGGCGGCATCTGAGGCGGTCATGGTGCGGGCACCCGGGTCGATGCATGCGGGTGTCGGCAGCGGCCTGGTTGGCGACACCGTCGGCAACCCGAAGCTCCATGGCGGTGATGATCAGGCCGTCTATGCGTATGCGCGAGAAGACCTCGACGCGTGGGAAACCCAGCTTCACCGCACCCTTCACAACGGAATGTTCGGCGAGAATCTGACCACCTCGGGCGTCGACGTGACGTACGCGCGGATTGGTGAACGCTGGCGCATCGGCTCCGACGGATTGGTGTTGGAAGTCTCGGCGCCCCGGATCCCGTGCCGGACCTTCGCGGCCTTCCTGGATTTGCGTTATTGGATCAAGACCTTCACCCGGGCCGCCAAACCAGGCGCCTACCTACGGGTGATCGCTCCCGGAACAGTGCGCGCCGGCGACACAATCACCGTCGATTACCGCCCTGAGCACAACGTGACCGTCGGGCTCGTGTTTCGCGCCCGAACCTCTGAATCGGAGCTGCTTCCCCAGCTGTTGGCGGCAGACGCGCTCGCAGCCGAGCTCAAGGCCTACGCGCGAGAGCGGACACCGAGCCCTCCGCCGGTAGACTCTGCTGACGATGTCTGACCACTTGACTGCTTGCGCAGCCGTTCATCCAGGTCCACTGGTGTCGCACCTCTCGGTGATGCACCGGTTCCGGATATATGTCGACATCGCCGTCGTCGTCCTGGTGCTGGTACTGACGAACCTGATCGCGCATTTCACCACACCGTGGGCGAGCATCGCCACCGTCCCGGCCGCCGCGGTCGGACTGGTGATCTTGGTGCGGAGTAGAGGCCTGGGCTGGGCTGAACTCGGACTGAGCCGCCAACACTGGAAATCCGGGCTCGTCTATGCGCTAGCGGCCGTTGCCCTGGTGGTGGCGGTGATCTCGGTAGGTGTCCTGCTGCCGATAACCCGGCCGATGTTCATGAACCATCACTACGCGACGATCTCCGGCGCGGTGATCGCCTCGATGGTCATGATCCCGCTGCAAACCGTCATCCCCGAAGAGCTGGCCTTCCGCGGTGTGTTGCATGGGGCGCTGAATCGGGCTTGGGGATTCCGGGGTGTCGCGGTGGCGGGTTCGGTGCTGTTCGGTCTGTGGCATATTGCGACGTCGCTGGGGCTCACGAGCAGCAATGTCGGCTTCACTCGACTGTTCGGTGGCGGGATCATCGGGCTGGTGGCCGGTGTCATGCTGGCGGTGTTGGCCACCGGAGTGGCCGGATTCGTGTTCAGCTGGCTGCGACGGCGCAGCGGCAGCCTGATCGCACCGATCGCACTGCATTGGTCGCTGAACGGGATGGGTGCCCTGGCCGCTGCCCTGGTCTGGCACCTGTCGACCTGAGCTCGGTCAGATCAGCAGCACGGCGGCACCGGCGATGCGGCCGGCGCTCAGGTCGCCCAGCGCACGATCGGCTTGGCCAAGCGGGTACTCCGGCGTGGTGACCTCGATGTGATGCTGGGCGGCGAAGTCGAAGAACGCGCGCGCATCGGCGCGGGTGTTCGACGTGACCGACCGGATCTGACGCTCCTGGAACAAGTGCTGCTGGTAGTTCAGGTCCGGAATATCGGTCAGGTGGATCCCGGCGATCGCCAAGATGCCGCCACGGTCCAGCGCTTCCAGCGCGGGCAGCACCAGATCCCCGACCGGGGCGAATAAGATCGCGGCGTCCAGCGGCACGGGTGGCCGGTCGGCGGCGTCCTGAGCCGATGCAGCGCCAAGTTGCAGCGCCAGCTTGCGCGCGCGGGCCCCGCGTGTCATCACATGTATTTCGGCGCCTTGCGCCAACGCGACCTGGGCGGTGATGTGGGCACTGCCGCCGAATCCGTAGAGACCCAGCCGGCCACCGGGTGGTAGCTCGGTGCGCAGCAGCGATCGATATCCGATGATGCCGGCGCACAACAACGGCGCCAGCTCGCTGTCGCTATAGCCGCTCGGCAGATGGTGCGCGAAAGCCGCAGGAACCGTCGTGAATTCGGCGTATCCCCCGTCGGCGTCCCAGCCGGTGTAGCGGGATTGCGGGCAGAGGTTCTCGCTGCCGCGCCGGCAGTACTTGCAGACCCCGCAAGTGTGACGCAGCCAGGCGATACCCACCCGGTCTCCTCGGTCGAATTCGCCACCGGCAGCCGCGCCCACCGCTGAGCCCACCTCAATGACCTCTCCCACTACCTCGTGGCCGGGAATCACCCGTTCGCGGTGCACGGGCAGGTCACCTTCGGTCACGTGGAGATCGGTGCGGCACACCCCGCATGCGTGCACGGCCACCAGCAACTCCGATGGCGCCGGGCGCGGCACCCGGGTGGTCACTCGTTCGAGCGGGCCGGTGTCCATCGGGCCGGGCCGACGCACCTGCCACGCACTCATCGTCGCCGTGGTCGCCGGTGAGACCATCACTCCATCATGCCGCTACCCGTCGCCGGCCGCCGCAGTCACACTCAATTTGCCTGGCCGACAACAGTTTGGCGCTAGGTCTTGCGCACCATGCCGACGATCCACAGCAGGACGACAGCCCCGCCCAGGGCGACGAAGAAGGTGAACCAGTACCCGCCATGGTTGACGTCGACGCCCAGCGCGTTAAGGACCAAGCCGGCGCCGAATGCCCCGACGACGCCGATCACAACGTTCATCAGGATGCCCGAGCCGCCCCCCTTAACGATCTTGCTGGCGAGCCAGCCGGCGATACCGCCGATGACGATGTAGCCGAGCCAACCTATACCCGTCTTGCCGTCGAGGTTCATGGCGAAAAATTCGGTTGTTGCCGTGATGTCCATGCGGTTCTCCTTGCAGACGCTGGCTTAGCCCAGCACAGGGCCGTGATATCGGTATACCGCTTCTGCGTAACGATTTGAGGGTAGTGACGGTGTCGGTGGGTTGTGGCGTGATCAAACGTGTGTGGCGCCCCACGGTGTTTTCGTGGGCGCTTTTCTGCTGTTCAGCGGTGCTTTCAGGTGGAGTTCAACGGTGTCGGCGTTTCGCACGGTGCACTGAAAGACGCGCACACGACCCGCTGCCCGTCCCCGGCGCGACCTATGGAGAACCGGAAGCGGTACAAGTCGCCAACCACGACCCACCACCGGTTGGCACCTGAACAACGTTCGCGCCGGCGCCAAGAACGCCGCGTTGGCCGGCGGCGCTCCATGGACGCCGCTGCGCCGGCTCAAGAGCGCCCGGCCGCGCTGACACCCCGCCCAGGGGTATCACTTGGGGTGCGGCCGGATCCGGTCAGGCCGGTAAGGTCCGCTGCGGTGTCGGTGTCGTCGGGGTAGGAGCGACTTCCCCGGCCGGCGCCGGCGCCGGAGCGGGCTCTGCAGGAGCCGGTGCCGGCGCCGGCGGCGGGGCGACCAAAGGCCGGATCGATTCGGCCAGCGCCTTGGCCGCGCCCTTGTCCACCGGGTTGTTGGCGGTCCCGAGCCATACCACAAACCAGCGCTGAGGGGGCCCGGCGTCCGGTGCGTTCGCCGCGGGCGAGCCGATTACGCCCGTCCAGATCTGGCCGTTCGGCTTACTCGGATCGCTGAACTTGACTTCGTAATACGACGCGCTTCCAGACACCCCGTTGGCGTCGAGCGAGACGGTTTCCTGGTTGATCCGGGTGCCCGGGTAGGGCATATAGAACTCACCCATGTCCGAGCCCAACCGGGCCGCGGCCTTGGAGTCGGTGGCTTCGGCGCTGGCGTAAAGCTTTTGGTCTAGCCGGCCGAGCACGATACGGGTGTCATTGGCCACCGGCGGCGGCTGTCCGGGAAATGGCGGGTCCCCGGTGGTTTTGCTGAGGAGTGCTGAACCGTAGTCGAGGTGGGCGGCGTCAGACTCCACCCAGCCAGCAGGCAGCGCGAAGCTGAATCCTCCAACCGGGTTGTCGATCCGGACAGGTTGGGGTGCGTTTGGGGCAATGACAGGTGGCGGCGGTGCGTTCGGGTCGGCCGGCGGAGGTGCTGCGTTGGGATCGCCCGGCTGGGCATTCGGCGTGTTGGCGGCGGCCGGTGGTGGGGGGGCAACAGGTGTCGCCGGTGCGGGTGGCGCTGCAGCGGTCGACGGCGGCGAGGCGGCCGTTGTGGGTACCGGGGGCGCTGGCTCCGGATCGGCGTTGGCGGTCGCGGGCACCGCAACGGTCACCAGGCTGGCGCTGGCCATCGCCGCGATAGCCAGTGCCGCCAATCGTCCCTTGCGACGTGTCAAGTTGGGGTCCACCTGATGCATGGCGAAGAACCTACCGTGTTAACGGCGCGACGCAAGGACGGCGCGGGTCGGCTCATGAACTGGCGTGTCGGTGGGGTGCCGGGTGCAGGGCCACTTCCTGCGCCTTGACGCTGAACCACACGCGCGATCCGGGCGCCACACGCAGTTCGGTGGCGGCATCGACGGTGATGCATGCGGCAAGGCCAGGCGCGCCACCAGGCTGATCATGCCCGCGCACCAGGACCGTGGGTCCGCGGGTATCCACCTCCGCCACCGTCAGCCCGACGATATTGCGCGGGCTTCCGTGCGGCGGTTCCGGATACACCGCCACCGCCGTCGGCGGGAACACCGCGATTGCCTCATGCCCAGTAGGCAAATCCTGGACCGGGGTGCCGTACCAGTGGGCGCCGGACTGGGTGCGCAGCGAGCCGTCCGGACCAATGGTCCCATTGACCAGGTTGACTCCGGCGATACGGGCTCCGAAACGACTGCGAGGTGCGGTAAGCACATCGGCAACCGGGCCGATCTCGGCGATCGTGCCGGACTCGAGCACCAATACCCGGTCGGCCAGCGTGAACACGTCCAGCAGGTCATGGGTCGTCAGGACTACCGCGCAACCGCTCCTCGCGACGACACTACGCAACACCGAACGGATACCCGCGGCCGCGGCCACATCGAGTCCGGTCAGCGGCTCGTCGAGCAGCAACACATCCGGTTCGGCCGCCAACGCTCGCGCGATGGCGACGCGCTGGGCTTGGCCCCCGGATAGCTGACGAGGCTTACGGTCGGCGAACTGCTCGGCGTTCACCTCGCGCAGCCATCGCAGTGCCGACGCCCTTGTCCTAGCGCGCCCGGACCCAAACATCCCGCGACGGCATTGTGGTCCGAAGGCCACGTTTTTGGCCACGCTCAGGTGTGGAAACAACAACGGGTCTTGCAACAGCAGCCCGACTCGACGGTCGTGGGTCGCCACATTCACCCCGGCCTCGGTGTCGGTCAACACCCGGTCCCCCAAACGTACCAAGCCCGCGTCGGGGCGAAGCAGCCCCGCGATAACATGCAGGGCGGTGGACTTGCCCGCACCGTTGGGCCCGAGCACTGCAAGCACCTCGCCCGCGGACACCGAGAATTCGACGTCCAAACGCCGGTCGGCGACGACCGCGCGCAGCTGCAGCTTGCTCATGACCGGCTACCTGGTATCGGTCCCGATCGGCGTACGAGCACCCACACCCAGCACCACCAGTGCCGCTACCACAACGAGCAGCAGTGACAATGCCACCGCCGCGTCCGGATCGGTCACCCGCTGCAGGTAAATCTCCAGCGGAAGGGTACGGGTGACCCCTTGCCGGGAACCGGCAAAGGTTAGGGTCGCGCCAAACTCTCCGAGCGAGCGGGCAAACGCCAGTACTGATCCGGACACCACGCCCGGGAGCAGCAACGGCAGGGTCACGCGCCACCAGACAGTGCCGGGCCGCGCCCCAAGTGTCGCCGCCACCACCTCGTAGTCGGCTCCGGCGGTGCGGGCTGCACCCTCTAGGGAAATCACCAGATACGGCAGCGAGACAAAGGTCTGCGCCAGCACCACAGCCGCGGTACTGAATGCGATGCTGATGCCGGCCGCCTCCAGGTAGCGCCCGATCAGGCCAAGCCGGCCGAACGCGTAGAGCAACGCGATACCCCCGACTACCGGCGGCAGCACCAGCGGTAACAGGATCAGCGGTCGTAACGACCGCACCAGTCGTCCGCGGCTGCGGGCCAGCACCAGCGCCATCGGGACGCCCAGCAGTACGCACAGCACCGTGCTGGCCGCGGCGGTCTTCACGCTCAACAGCAGGGCCGTTTGAGAAGACGGAGTAGTGATCAGCGCCCAGAAACGCGGCCAATCGACCCGGATGGCGATCGCGACCAGCGGCATTGCCACGAACACGATCCCCGCGATCGCCGGGAGATATACCCAACGAGGCAGATCCGTAGGCGGGTGCATCGTCAGGGCTTGGCGAAACCCGACTGATCCAGGATCCGCCGACCTGCCGCAGCGGTCACCATGGCCACGAACTGCCGGGCCAGAGCGGGCTGGGAGGTCCGCTTTAGCACCGCGATGGCGTAGACATTGACCACACCCGCGGCTTCGGGAAATCTGACACACGTCACTTTGGTGGCAACGCTGAGCGCGTCACTGACATAGACCAGCCCGGCATCGGCTTGCCCGGTGATGACCTTGTTCAGAACGTCGGTCACGCTAAGTTCCTCACTGACCGGGTTGAGATGAATCCCGGTTGCATCTTCGATGCGCCGGGTCGCCGATCCGCATGGCACCGACGGCTGGCAGACCACCACGTTGAGCCCCGGCCGCGTGAGGTCGGCAAAAGATCGGATCTTCTTGGGATTGCCTGCGGCGGCAACGATGACCATCGTGTTGGTGGCGAAGTTTGTCGGATGACCGGCCAGCAACCCCGCCTTGGCCACACTGTCCATTTGCGCGGTGTCCGCAGATGCAAAGACGTCGGCGGTCGCGCCCTGGGTCAGCTGGGTGGCCAACTCAGAAGAACCAGCGAAAGCGAAGTTGACGTTAACCCCTGGGTTGCCGGCTTTGAACTGCTCACCGATCTGAGTGAACGCAGACTGCAGCGAGGCAGCAGCGAACACCACGATCGACCGGGCACCCTGCGTCGGCCCGGCTGGCGACGATGCGGGTGAATTCGATCCACATGCCACCAGGCCCGCGACCAGCATCGCCGACACTAGGCCAGTTGGCAGTCCGATCCAACGCACTGGCCAAACCTAATGGTTACCAAGATCGTCTGCGCGTCGTGGCGGTGCGGAGTTTCCCCGAATAGCTACTGTCCAGTAACATCTACCGGAGCTTACGCCATCACGATGCAATTCCAGGCAACGGTCCAGGGTCTGGGTTCAGCGTTGAACACGAGGAGGTCATGGCAGTGGAGGTGCTGGTCACCGGCGGGGATACCGATCTCGGGCGCACAATGGCTGAAGGCTTTCGCAACGACGGCCACAAGGTCACCCTGGTGGGTGCCCGCCGCGGCGACCTCGAGGTCGCCGCGAAGGAACTCGACGTGGACGCCGTTGTGTGCGACACCACCGACCCGACCAGCCTCACCGAGGCACGGGGACTGTTCCCCCGTCACCTGGACACCATCGTCAACGTGCCAGCGCCGTCCTGGGATGCCGGTGACCCGCGCGCCTACTCGGTGTCCGACACGGCCAACGCCTGGCGCAATGCGCTCGACGCGACGGTGCTCTCGGTGGTGCTGACGGTGCAATCCGTGGGCGATCACCTGCGCTCCGGCGGCTCGATTGTCAGCGTGGTGGCGGAGAACCCGCCTGCCGGTGGCGCCGAGTCCGCGATCAAAGCGGCCCTCTCGAATTGGATCGCGGGCCAGGCCGCCGTTTTCGGCACGCGCGGGATCACCATCAATACAGTCGCTTGCGGCCGCAGCGTGCAGACCGGTTACGAAGGGCTTTCGCGCACACCCGCGCCCGTCGCGGCCGAGATTGCGCGGCTGGCGCTGTTCCTTACCACCCCTGCGGCTCGCCACATCACCGGCCAGACGCTGCACGTCAGCCACGGCGCGCTGGCTCACTTCGGCTGAACCTTTCGCTTCACCGGCCGATCGCTACGGTAGGTAGTGTGACTATTCGGCTGGGTCTACAGATCCCCAACTTCTCCTACGGCACAGGGGTGGAGAAGCTTTTCCCGTCCGTCATCGCTCAAGCGCGTGAGGCCGAAGCGGCTGGTTACGACTCCCTGTTTGTGATGGACCACTTCTACCAACTGCCCATGTTGGGGACGCCCGACCAGCCGATGCTGGAGGCCTACACGGCCCTTGGTGCGCTGGCCACGGCGACCGAGCGGCTGCAACTGGGCGCGTTGGTGACCGGCAATACCTACCGCAGCCCGACCCTGCTGGCAAAGATCATCACCACGCTCGACGTGGTTAGCGCCGGTCGAGCGATCCTCGGCATTGGAGCCGGTTGGTTTGAGCTGGAACACCGCCAGCTCGGCTTCGAGTTCGGCACTTTCAGTGACCGGTTCAACCGGCTCGAAGAGGCGCTACAGATCCTCGAGCCAATGGTCAAGGGTGAGCGCCCAACGTTTTTCGGCGATTGGTACACCACCGAATCGGCGATGGCCGAGCCGCGGTATCGCGACCGCATCCCAATCTTGATCGGCGGCGGTGGTGAGAAAAAGACATTCGCGATCGCCGCCCGCTTTGCCGACCATCTCAACATCGTGGCGGCGGTCGACGAGCTGCCGCGCAAGATGCGGGCGCTGGCCGCGCGGTGCGACGAGGCCGGCCGGGACCGGTCGACGCTTCAGACCAGCCTGCTGTTGACGGTGATGATCGACGAGACACTCTCGCCAGATGCGATTCCCGCGGAGATGAGCGGTCGCGTGGTGGTGGGCAGCCCGGCACAGATCGCCGACCAAATTCAGGCCAAGGTGCTCGATGCCGGTGTCGACGGATTAATCATCAACTTGGCTCCGCACGGCTATCTGCCCGGGGTCATCACCACCGCCGCTGAAGCGCTGCGCCCGCTGCTGGGTGTGTAGCCACCGGGGGCCGGTGACGCAGGCACGCTGTGGTGTGGCTGATGACACATGTCCTCAACTGGGCCTGCAGCGGTCGGGTTGACTACCGTAGTAGCTAACTGAACTCGCTCATCGAGGTGACCCCGTCAGGAGCAGCGGAACATGAGTCCCCAGCAAGAACCCACAGCGCAACCACCTCGTAGGCATCGAGTTGTGATCATCGGATCTGGGTTCGGCGGGCTAAACGCGGCAAAGAAGCTCAAGCGGGCCGACGTTGACATCAAGCTGATCGCGCGCACCACCCATCACCTGTTCCAGCCGCTGCTGTACCAAGTGGCCACCGGGATTATCTCCGAGGGAGAAATCGCTCCGCCGACCCGGGTCGTGCTGCGTAAGCAGCGCAATGTCCAGGTACTGTTGGGCAACGTCACCCACATCGACCTGGCCGGGCAGTGCGTCGTCTCGGAATTGCTCGGTCACACCTACCAAACCCCCTACGACAGCCTGATCGTCGCCGCGGGTGCTGGCCAGTCTTATTTCGGCAACGACCATTTCGCCGAATTCGCACCCGGCATGAAGTCCATCGACGACGCGTTGGAGTTGCGTGGCCGCATATTGAGCGCTTTCGAGCAAGCCGAACGGTCCAGCGATCCGGAACGGCGGGCCAAGCTACTGACATTCACCGTTGTCGGGGCTGGCCCCACCGGTGTTGAAATGGCCGGACAGATCGCCGAGCTGGCCGAGCACACGTTGAAGGGCGCATTCCGGCACATCGACTCGACCAAGGCGCGGGTGATTCTGCTTGACGCCGCCCCGGCGGTGCTGCCACCGATGGGCGCAAAGCTCGGTCATCGGGCGGCTGCCCGGTTGCAGAAGCTGGGCGTGGAAATCCAGCTGGGTGCGATGGTCACCGACGTCGACCGCAACGGCATCACCGTCAAGGACTCCGACGGCACCGTCCGGCGCATCGAGTCGGCCTGCAAGGTCTGGTCGGCCGGGGTTTCGGCCAGTCGGTTGGGCAGGGACCTTGCCGAGCAATCACGGGTTGAGCTCGACCGGGCCGGCCGGGTCCAAGTGCTGCCCGACCTGTCCATTCCCGGGTACCCGAACGTGTTCGTGGTGGGCGATATGGCCGCTGTGGAGGGTGTGCCGGGTGTGGCGCAGGGCGCCATCCAGGGGGCGAAATACGTCGCCAGCACGATCAAGGCCGAACTGGCCGGCGCCAACCCGGCGGAGCGTGAGCCATTCCAGTACTTCGACAAGGGATCGATGGCCACGGTTTCGAGGTTTTCGGCGGTGGCCAAGATCGGTCCCGTTGAGTTCAGCGGCTTTATCGCCTGGCTGATTTGGCTGGTGCTGCACCTGGCGTACCTGATCGGGTTCAAGACCAAGATCACCACTCTGCTGTCGTGGACGGTGACTTTCCTGAGTACTCGCCGCGGCCAGCTGACCATCACCGACCAGCAGGCATTTGCGCGAACGCGGCTCGAACAGCTGGCCGAGCTGGCCGCCGAGGCGCAGGGCTCAGCGGCAAGCGCTAAGGTGGCCAGCTAGCGTTAGCCAGGCAACCGGTCAGCCTGCCAGGTACTCAGTGTTCCGCCACCCGCCAACGCCAAAACGGTCGACCGTGCGTCGATGGCGTCGGTGAATGCCGTCGCCGGATAGCGCAGCTCGCTGATAGTGGCGCGCGGCGCCGCAATGACGTCGTCGGCCAAAGACCCGGCACCCAGTTCCACCCGGTGCCGCAGCAGGGGACGACCATGCCGATCGGCCTGCAGCGATGACGACCAAAATCCTCCGCGCTCATTGCATCTGCCAATCTGCACGCGCTCGCGCAAGCGGACCCGACCGTCGTCGTGCAGGCGCAAGGTGGCATGCGACAGATGCCGGGCTGAGGCGGCGACGACCGTCGGCTCCAGGTCCACATCCAGGGTGCCGGTCACGTCGATCTCCCAGTGAGCATGCGACGTCAGGGTATCCACGCCGGGCAAGGCCACCGTCGCGGCGGCACTACGCAGCCGTAGCTGGGCACCCCGTTCCACGATCACCCGGATTCTCATGGTGTCACCGCCCAGCGGGGTCGCGGCCGCCGACACCAGGTGCACCGTGTCGGGCGCGGTTCGGCGTGCCTGGACACCGCCCCGACAGTCGATGCGCGGCAACCGATTCGGCGACGCGACCACCAGAACACTAGACTCCATCGGCGGCCAGTTGACTACGAACCCAGGCCACGACATCGCTGGCAGCTGGGTCCTCGGTCAACGATTGCAGCACCGTCGGGCGGCCGTCGCGCACCGCGTCCGCATCGCGGGCCATCACCGCCAGGTCGGCGCCCACCAATGCAGCCAGGTCAGTCTTGTTGACTACCAACAAATCCGAATAGGTCACCCCCGGCCCGCCCTTGCGCGGCACCTTGTCGCCGCCGGCAACGTCAATGACGAAGATCTGCGCATCCACCAGCCCCGAAGAGAAGGTGGCCGTGAGGTTATCGCCGCCGGATTCGACCAGGATCAGGTCCAACGCGTCGTGGGCGGCCATCAACTCGTCGATCGCATCCAGGTTGGCGGTGATGTCGTCGCGGATCGCGGTGTGCGGGCAGCCGCCAGTCTGCACGGCCGCGATCCGGTCGTCTGGCAGCACCGCATGTGTGCGCAAGAAGTCGGCGTCTTCGGTGGTGTAGATGTCGTTGGTCAGCACCGCCAGCGACAGCTCTCCCCGCAATTGCCGGCACAGCGCCGCCACCAGTGCGGTCTTGCCGGAGCCGACCGGGCCGCCGACGCCGATGCGCAGTGGCTCGCCCGGTTTGCGGACCCGCCTTGGCCGAGCGGGCACGGTGTGCGAGTGGGAATGGGAATGCGTTGCCATGCCTTACCTTTCAGGAAACGAACAGGGGACGCTCGCGCTCGGCGTGCCGCTGGGCGAGCGTGTCCAGCAGCGGATCAGACAAGTCTGCCAGTCCGGCTGTGGCCTCCTGCGCGATCTGCTCGCACAGTTCGGACAGCTGGAAGGTCACCACGGTCACTTCGGCGGGATCTAGCGCCAGCAGTCGCTGGGCGGCGATGGCCGAGCCGGTCATTGTGATGTAGACGAGGTGCAAGGCGTTGTGCTCGGGCGCCAGCCCGCTCAGCGCGCCGACCCGTCCGGCCACAACCGCCAGATGCGGCCTCGGGCCCAGTTCCTCCCAGCCGGAATCGGGCCACACCCGCCGTGCCAGCCTGATCAGCCCGCGGCCCTGGCTGCGTGAGGCGTGTCTGGCCGCGGGAGCCGGTGTGCGCGCGTCGGTTTCCCGGTCGGCGTCGTCGACGGCCAGCTCGCCCCGGTGCACCGCGGCCGCGATGGACGCCGTCAGCAGGCCGTGGGTGCGGACCCGCCGTTTCAGGAACGCTTCCAGGGTGGCCAGGCCGGTCACCATGCCGGCGGCGATGGCTTCTTCGATGCCGCCCGAGTGCACGTGCGCACCCGTGGGCAGCCGCGAGTCGGCGAGGGTGAGCAGCACGGCCAGCGAGGTCATTAGAACAGGAAATACCGTTGTGTCATAGGTAGTTTGGCGGCCGGCTGCGGTTGCCACACCTGGCCGTCGATTCGCACGGTGAAGGTGTCGGGATCGACCTCGATGCTCGGTAGGGCATCATTGAGCGGCAGGTCGGTCTTGCCCACTGCGCGCACGTCGGCCACCGGCGCTAGTCCCCGATTGACCGCGAGCCGGTCCGCCAGGCGCGCGTCGATGGATTGCGGCGCGACGAAGTGCACCGAGGTCGCCGCCGCGGTTGCCGCGGCCGCGCCGAACATCGGTCGCGGGAGCACCGGTTGCGGGGTCGGGATTGACGCGTTCGCATCGCCCATCGCCGCCCAGGCGATCGCCCCACCTTTGAGCACGACGTGCGGGCGAACCCCGAAAAACGCCGGCTCCCACAACACCAGGTCGGCCAACTTTCCCACCTCCACCGAACCGATCAGGTGATCCATGCCGTGTGCGATGGCCGGGCAGATGGTGTATTTGGCGATGTAGCGGCGGACCCGGTTGTTGTCGGCGGCTTGGCTACCAGACGGGTCACCTTCCAGTGCCCCGCGGCGGGCTTTCATCACGTGCGCGGTCTGCCAGGTGCGCAGCACCACCTCGCCGACACGGCCCATCGCCTGGGAATCGCTGCCAATCATCGAGATTGCCCCCATATCGTGCAACACATCTTCTGCCGCAATGGTGGACGGTCGGATCCGGCTTTCGGCAAACGCGAGGTCCTCCGGGATCCGGGGGTTGAGGTGGTGGCACACCATCAGCATGTCGAGATGCTCGTCAAGGGTGTTCACCGTATGCGGGCGGGTCGGATTGGTCG
This sequence comes from Mycobacterium canetti CIPT 140010059, assembly GCF_000253375.1. Classification (NCBI taxonomy): domain Bacteria; kingdom Bacillati; phylum Actinomycetota; class Actinomycetes; order Mycobacteriales; family Mycobacteriaceae; genus Mycobacterium; species Mycobacterium canetti. The sequence continues at coordinate 2,137,368 of NC_015848.1, read as the reverse complement.
AGCTGGGCAGTACATTCGGTTGCGCCGCGACGGTAATGATGTCCGGTGCGTGCCCGCCGCCGGCGCCCTCGGTGTGGTAGGCGTGAATCGAACGTCCGGCGATCGCGCCGATGGTGTCCTCGACGAATCCGGTCTCATTGAGAGTGTCGGAGTGCAGCGCAACCTGCACCCCGGCCACGTCGGCGACCGCCAAGCAGGTGTCGATGGCCGCCGGGGTCGATCCCCAGTCTTCGTGGAGTTTGAAACCCGATGCGCCACCGCGCAACTGTTCCCACAGTGCGTCGGGATTCACGGTGTTTCCCTTGCCGAGCAGCGCGAAGTTCACCGGCCAACCGTCCAGTGACTCCAGCATCCGGGCCAGGTGCCACTCGCCGGGAGTGACTGTGGTGGCCTTGGTGCCCTCGGCGGGTCCGGTGCCACCGCCGATGATCGTGGTGGTGCCCGCGGCCAAGGCTTCGACGATGATCTGCGGACAGATCAAGTGCACGTGACAGTCGACGGTGCCTGCGGTGACGATTCGACGGTTGCCGCTGATGATTTCGGTGGACGGCCCGACGACGAGATCCCGATGCACACCTGTCATGATGTCGGGATTGCCGGCCTTTCCGATCCCGACGATGCGGCCATCGCGAATCCCGATGTCGGCCTTGATGATTCCCCAGTAGTCGATGATCACCGCACCGGTGATCACGGTGTCGGGGGCACCGTCGGCCCGGCTCGCACGGCCCTGGCCCATGGACTCGCGCAGCACCTTGCCGCCGCCGAACACCGCCTCGTCACCGGCCAGTCCCGGTCCCCCACACCGGTCTTCGGTGACCTCAACCAGCAGGTTGGTGTCGGCCAGCCGTATCCGGTCGCCGGTGGTAGGTCCGTACAGCTGTGCGTAGCGCTCCCTTGACAGTCGCGCCATCAGCGGTCCAACCGTCCGGGCGGATTTAGCGTCAGACCGGGTACCTCGCGCCGTCCGCCCAACGGAACCAACCCGACGATTTGGGGAATGCCCGGCTCGAAGCGCACCGCTGTCGCCGCCGGGATGTCCAGACGGTAGCCGTGGGCCGTCGCACGGTCGAATGACAGCGCCCGATTGGCCTGCGGGAGATGGACGTGGCTACCGACCTGCACCGGACGATCGCCGGCGTTGATGATCCGCATCTGCAGGCGGGAGAGTGCCGCGGCGTTCATCTCGATATCACCACTGCCGTAAAAGATTTCTCCGGGAATCATGCGATCGGCTGATGCACGGTGACCAACTTGGTGCCGTCCGGAAACGTCGCCTCCACCTGTACCTCGGCGAGCATCTCCGGCACTCCCTCCATCACATCGTCACGGCCGAGCACCTCACGCCCGGATGCCATCAACTCTGCGACGGTGCGGCCGTCACGCGCGCCTTCCAGGATGTGGTCGGTGATCACCGCGATGGCTTCCGGATGATTGAGGCGCAGGCCGCGGGCCCGACGCCGGCGGGCCAACTCGGCGGCGTAGGACAACAGCAAACGCTCCTGTTCGTGCGGCGTCAGGCGCATGCTCTGCGATCCTGCCACGCCGCGGCAGGTTCAACGGTTTCGAGCGGGTTAAGGCCGCGCCTCGAGGTTCTGCAGCCGCACTTGGCCGCGGGCGACCACCCGGTCGGTGTCGTCGGTGATGGTGACCAGCCACAGCTGTTGCCGCCGACCCCGATGCAGCGGTTCGGCGGTGCCATACACCATCCCTGAGCTGATGGAGCGCAGGAAATCCGTATTATTGTTAACGCCGACCACACTCCCGCCTTCGCCGTGCGAATTGAGCCAGGCAAAGGCTGCCATGCTGGCGATGCTCTCGATCATCGCGCAGTAGACACCGCCGTGCACGACGCCCGTCAGCTGCAACAACTTGGGCCGGACGTCGAGCTGCGCTCGGGCCCCGTCGGGACCCAGTTCGGTGAATTGCAAACCCAACTCGCTGTCGAACGGCACGGTGACATTCAGCGGAGCAGGTGAGTCCGGCGATGGCTGCACGTCCTTGTGTCTACACCAACGGGCGAGCCCCGTGCACCAAGGCACGGGGCTCGCCGATCGAGTCGACCGGGGGTCACTGCAGCCCTCAGGACTCGGCCGCGGTCGTTGTGGCTCGACGACGTAATGATAGGCAAGGCTGCCCTAATTTAGCAAGCGTTAGCGTGTAATGTTTGCGAGCCGGGTGCATAGGCCCGGTACGGCCGCCCGCCCGTTTGGATACGACAGCGAGTAGTAAGCCGGAGTACGCTGGTTTCAACCCGCAGGAGATGAACGAACAATGGCCAAGCTGACACGGTTGGGGGATTTGGAACGCGCGGTCATGGACCATTTGTGGTCCAGAACGGAACCCCAAACCGTTCGCCAAGTCCACGAAGCGTTGTCGGCGCGCCGCGACCTTGCCTACACGACGGTGATGACCGTGCTGCAACGGTTGGCGAAGAAGAACCTCGTGCTGCAGATCCGCGACGATCGAGCCCACCGCTACGCTCCCGTGCACGGCCGCGACGAATTGGTCGCCGGGCTGATGGTCGATGCATTGGCTCAGGCCGAGGACTCCGGCAGCAGGCAAGCCGCGCTGGTGCACTTCGTCGAGCGAGTCGGTGCCGACGAGGCGGATGCGCTACGACGTGCGCTCGCCGAATTGGAAGCCGGTCATGGCAATCGGCCACCGGCTGGCGCGGCAACGGAGACCTGAGGGAGACTAACGGCGTGTCCGCGCTGGCCTTCACCATCCTCGCGGTGCTGCTGGCTGGCCCGACCCCAGCCCTGCTAGCCCGGGCAACGTGGCCACTGCGCGCACCGCGCGCCGCCATGGTGCTGTGGCAGGCGATTGCCCTGGCCGCGGTGCTGTCGTCGTTCAGCGCCGGAATCGCGATCGCTAGCAGGCTGCTCATGCCCGGTCCCGACGGCCGCCCTACGACCAGCTTCGTCGGCGCGGCCGGCCGCCTCGGCTGGCCGCTGTGGGCGGCCTACATCACCGTCTTTGCGTTGACTGTGCTGGTCGGTGCCCGGCTGGCGGTCGCCGTGGTGCGCGTCGCCACCGCCACGCGACGACGACGGGCCCACCACCGCATGGTGGTCGATCTCGTCGGGGTCGGGCACAATGTCGCGCTTGCCCAGCCGTGCGCGCGGGCCCGCGACCTTCGGGTCTTGGACGTCGCGCAGCCCCTTGCCTACTGTCTGCCCGGTGTGCGCAGCCGGGTTGTGGTCAGCGAAGGCGCACTGACCGCGCTCGCCGACGCCGAGGTCGCGGCGATCCTTACCCATGAGCGGGCTCATCTACGCGCCCGCCACGATCTTGTCCTGGAGGCGTTTACCGCGGTGCACGCGGCTTTCCCGCGGTTGGTCCGCAGCGCCAATGCGCTGGGGGCGGTGCAGCTACTCGTCGAGCTCCTGGCCGATGACGCCGCGGTGCGCGCCGCCGGGCGCACTCCCCTGGCTCGGGCATTGGTCGCCTGTGCGTCCGGGCGGGCGCCGTCGGGTGCGTTGGCCGTCGGAGGTCCCAGCACGGTGCTCCGCGTGCGCCGGCTGTCGGGGCGTGGAAATAGCGCGGTTCTGTCCGCGGCCGCATATCTAGCTGCGGCCGCCGTCCTGGTGGTGCCCACCGTCGCGCTGGCCGTACCGTGGCTCACGCAGCTGCAGCGGCTGTTCATCGCCTAGCGAAGCCGGGCCCAACTGAAAGGCAGGACATGAGTTCGTCGGAATCGCCAGCCGGCATCGCGCAGATCGGCGTCACTGGCCTGGCCGTGATGGGTTCCAACATCGCCCGAAACTTCGCCCGGCACGGCTACACCGTGGCAGTGCACAATCGGTCGGTGGCCAAGACCGACGCGCTGCTTAAGGAGCATGGCTCGGACGGCACGTTCGTGCGCAGTGAAACGATCCCCGAATTTCTTGCCGCACTGGAAAAACCGCGTCGGGTGCTGATCATGGTCAAGGCCGGAGAGGCCACTGACGCCGTCATCAACGAACTTGCTGACGCCATGGAACACGGCGACATCATCATCGACGGCGGAAATGCGTTGTACACCGACACCATGCGCCGCGAGAAAGCGATGCGCGGGCGGGGCTTGCACTTCGTCGGGGCCGGGATCTCCGGCGGCGAAGAGGGCGCGTTGAACGGGCCGTCGATCATGCCCGGCGGACCCGCCGAGTCATACCAATCGCTGGGTCCGCTGCTCGAGGAGATCTCCGCGCATGTCGACGGCGTGCCGTGCTGCACCCACATTGGCCCAGACGGCTCCGGGCACTTCGTCAAGATGGTCCACAACGGCATCGAGTACTCCGACATGCAGCTCATCGGTGAGGCCTACCAACTGCTGCGCGACGGGCTAGCTCTGACCGCGCCCGCGATCGCCGATGTATTCACCGAGTGGAACAACGGCGATCTGGACAGCTACCTGGTCGAGATCACCGCCGAGGTGCTGCGTCAAACCGATGCCAAGACCGGCAAACCGCTCGTCGACGTCATCTTGGACCAGGCCGAGCAGAAAGGCACCGGCCGTTGGACCGTCAAGTCCGCACTGGACCTGGGTGTGCCGGTGACCGGCATCGCCGAAGCGGTGTTTGCCCGCGCGCTCTCGGGATCAGTGGCGCAACGCTCGGCCGCCAGCGGTCTGGCTTCGGGCAAGCTCGGCGAGAAGCCCGCCGACCCCGACACGTTCACCGAAGACATCCGCCAGGCGTTGTACGCCTCCAAGATCGTGGCCTACGCTCAGGGCTTCAACCAGATCCAGGCCGGCAGCGCCGAATTCGGCTGGGACATCACACCGGGCGACCTGGCCACCATATGGCGTGGCGGCTGCATCATCCGGGCGAAGTTCCTCAACCACATCAAGGAAGCCTTTGACGCCAGCCCGAACCTGGCCAGTCTGATTGTGGCTCCGTATTTCCGCGGCGCCGTCGAATCGGCGATCGACAGTTGGCGGCGTGTGGTGTCGACGGCGGCCCAACTGGGTATCCCCACCCCGGGATTCTCTTCGGCCCTGTCGTATTACGACGCGCTGCGCACCGCACGGCTGCCCGCTGCACTCACCCAGGCCCAGCGCGACTTCTTCGGCGCACACACCTACGGCCGGATCGACGAACCAGGCAAGTTCCACACACTATGGAGTTCAGACCGCACCGAAGTACCGGTGTAGCGGGCTAGAACTAAAGGGGGGGTAAAGGGGTAAGTGATGAGATTTCTAGACGGGCACCCACCCGGGTACGACCTGACATACAACGACGTGTTCATCGTTCCGAACCGATCCGAGGTCGCGTCGCGCTTCGACGTCGATTTGTCCACCGCCGACGGCTCGGGCACCACCATTCCGGTAGTGGTCGCCAATATGACCGCGGTAGCCGGGCGGCGGATGGCCGAGACGGTCGCCCGCCGCGGTGGCATCGTAATCCTGCCGCAGGATCTGCCGATCCCGGCGGTACAGCAGACGGTGGAGTTCGTCAAAAGCCGGGACCTGGTGCTCGACACCCCAGTGACGCTGGCACCCGACGATTCGGTGTCCGACGCCATGGCACTCATCCACAAGCGCGCACATGGCGTCGCGGTGGTCATCCTCGAGGGTCGCCCGATCGGATTGGTGCGCGAATCGTCCTGCCTGGGCGTGGATCGCTTCACCCGGGTGCGCGATATCGCCGTGACGGACTATGTGACCGCTCCAGCGGGAACCGAGCCACGCAAGATCTTCGACCTGCTGGAGCACGCCCCGGTCGACGTCGCGGTGCTGACCGACGCCGACGGCACGTTGGCGGGAGTGCTAAGCCGCACCGGGGCTATCCGCGCCGGTATCTACACCCCGGCCACCGATAGCGCGGGCCGGCTGCGGATCGGCGCGGCCGTCGGCATCAACGGCGACGTGGGCGCTAAGGCCCGAGCGCTCGCCGAAGCCGGCGTCGACATGCTGGTCATCGACACCGCACACGGACACCAGGTCAAGACCTTGGACGCGATCAAGGCGGTCTCGGCACTGGAGTTGGGTTTGCCGCTGGCGGCGGGAAACGTGGTGTCGGCGGAGGGCACCCGGGATCTGCTGAAAGCCGGGGCGAACGTCGTCAAGGTCGGTGTCGGCCCCGGCGCCATGTGCACCACCCGAATGATGACCGGTGTCGGCCGCCCGCAGTTCTCCGCTGTGCTCGAATGCGCTTCTGCGGCAAGGCAGCTCGGTGGCCACGTCTGGGCCGACGGCGGGATCCGGCATCCACGCGACGTGGCTCTGGCGCTGGCCGCCGGTGCCTCGAACGTAATGATCGGGTCGTGGTTCGCCGGCACCTACGAATCCCCCGGGGACCTAATGCGTGACCGCGACGATCAGCCGTACAAGGAGAGCTACGGCATGGCATCCAAGCGGGCGGTGGTGGCCCGGGCCGGCGCGGACAACCCGTTCGACCGAGCTCGCAAGGCGTTGTTCGAGGAAGGCATCTCGACGTCGCGGATGGGCCTTGACCCCGACCGCGGAGGTGTGGAGGACTTAATTGACCACATCACTTCTGGCGTGCGCAGCACCTGCACCTATGTGGGTGCCTCGAACCTGGCGGAACTGCATGAGCGGGCCGTGGTGGGCGTGCAGTCGGGAGCGGGCTTTGCCGAGGGCCATCCGCTGCCCGCCGGCTGGTGAAGCTGGTGCCACGAGCTATCTCGCTACGATATGTACTTCAAACCCGCAGCATCGCGCTGCGCGGTTGCGAGCGAAAGGGATGACGTGCCGCGGGCACCCGTCCACACCGTCGGTTTTCCAGGCGAGCGGCCGGTACTGGCTCGGCTCGATATAGCGCGACGACCGAGCCGCCCGTGAACCTCACCGACACCGTCGCTACCATCCTGGCGATCTTGGCGCTCACCGCAGGCACGGGGGTGTTCGTCGCGGCCGAATTCTCGCTGACCGCGCTGGACCGCAGCACCGTGGAGGCCAATGCCCGCGGCGGCACCAGCCGGGACCGCTTCATCCAGCGCGCACACCACCGGCTGTCGTTCCAGCTTTCGGGTGCTCAGTTGGGTATCTCGATCACCACCTTGGCTACCGGCTACCTGACCGAACCGCTGGTGGCCGAGCTACCGCATCCTGGGCTGGTCGCAGTCGGAATGTCTGATCGGGTGGCCGACGGTCTTATCACGTTTTTTGCCCTGGTGATCGTGACATCGCTGTCGATGGTCTTCGGCGAGCTGGTCCCCAAGTATCTCGCGGTGGCGCGCCCGCTGCGCACCGCGCGCTCAGTCGTGGTCGCCCAGGTGCTGTTCTCACTGCTGCTCACCCCGGCCATCCGTCTCACGAACGGAGCGGCGAACTGGATCGTGCGTCGACTTGGCATCGAGCCGGCCGAGGAGCTGCGCTCAGCTCGCACACCGCAGGAGCTGGTGTCGTTGGTGCGTAGTTCCGCGCGCAGCGGCACACTCGATGACGCCACGGCGTGGCTGATGCGCCGCTCGCTGCAGTTCGGCGCCCTGACGGCCGAGGAGCTGATGACGCCACGGTCGAAGATCGTGGCGCTGCAGACCGATGACACCATCGCCGACCTGGTTGCGGCCGCGGCCGCATCGGGATTCTCGCGCTTCCCGGTGGTCGAGGGAGATCTCGATGCGACCGTCGGCATCGTGCACGTCAAGCAGGTGTTCGAGGTTCCGCCCGGCGATCGCGCGCACACGCTGCTAACGACGGTCGCCGAGCCGGTCGCGGTGGTGCCCTCGACGCTCGACGGCGATGCGGTGATGGCGCAGGTCCGCGCCAGTGCGCTACAGACCGCCATGGTTGTGGACGAGTACGGCGGCACCGCGGGCATGGTAACCCTGGAGGACTTGATCGAAGAGATCGTGGGCGACGTCCGCGACGAACACGACGATGCGACACCGGATGTGGTGGCAGCCGGCAACGGATGGCGGGTCTCGGGTCTGCTACGCATCGACGAGGTGGCCAGCGCCACCGGCTATCGAGCCCCCGACGGTCCGTACGAGACGATCGGCGGGTTGGTGCTTCGAGAGCTCGGCCACATCCCGGTGGCCGGCGAAACGGTCGAGCTGACTGCCTTGGACCAGGACGGACTTCCCGACGACTCGATGCGGTGGTTAGCCACCGTGATCCAGATGGACGGGCGCCGGATCGACTTGTTGGAGTTGATCAAAATGGGCGGCCATGCCGACCCCGGGTCGGGGCGGGGCCGCTGATGGATGTGCTGTCCGCGGTGTTGCTGGCGCTTTTGCTGATCGGCGCCAACGCGTTCTTCGTGGGCGCGGAATTCGCGTTGATCTCGGCGCGTCGTGACCGCCTCGAAGCGCTGGCCGAGCAGGGCAAGGCCACTGCCGTCACCGTGATCCGGGCGGGCGAACAGCTCCCGGCGATGCTGACCGGCGCACAGCTGGGGGTTACGGTGTCCTCGATCCTGCTTGGCCGGGTCGGCGAACCGGCAGTCGCCAAGCTGCTACAGCTGTCGTTCGGGCTGAGCGGTGTACCGCCGGCGCTGCTGCACACCTTGTCGTTGGCGGTGGCGTTGGCGATCGTGGTGGCGCTGCATGTCCTGCTCGGTGAGATGGTGCCGAAGAACATCGCTTTGGCTGGTCCGGAGCGAACAGCGATGTTGCTGGTCCCGCCGTACCTGGTCTACGTGCGCCTCGCCCGGCCGTTCATCGCGTTCTACAACAACTGCGCCAACGCGATACTGCGGCTGGTTGGGGTGCAGCCGAAGGATGAACTCGACATCGCCGTCTCCACTGCGGAACTGTCCGAGATGATCGCCGAATCGCTATCCGAAGGCCTGCTGGATCACGAGGAGCACACGCGGCTAACCCGAGCCCTTCGGATTCGAACTCGCCTGGTTGCCGATGTCGCGGTGCCGCTGGTCAACATTCGGGCAGTGCAGGTGTCGGCGGTAGGGTCCGGGCCCACCATCGGCGGGGTCGAACAGGCCTTGGCGCAAACCGGCTACTCCCGCTTTCCGGTGGTGGATCGCGGTGGAAGGTTCATCGGATATCTGCACATCAAGGACGTGCTGACCCTCGGTGACAATCCGCAAACCGTGATCGATCTGGCCGTTGTGCGCCCGCTGCCGCGGGTTCCCCAATCGTTGCCGCTGGCCGACGCCCTGTCGCGGATGCGGCGCAACAACAGCCATCTGGCCTTGGTAACCGCCGACAACGGTTCTGTCGTGGGCATGGTGGCGCTGGAGGACGTGGTGGAGGACCTGGTTGGCACCATGCGCGACGGGACGCATCGGTGACTGCCGCAGGGATCGGGGGCTGCTGCCGCTGACTATCGTTTCGGACCAGTTGGCCCGAACGCCGGACGTGGTGGCGGGACGTCAATACGCTGTAACCGCTGGGACTGCGCACCCGGTCCCGTGAGGAGCGCGTCATGTCGTTTGTGGTGGCGGTCCCAGAAGTGGTGGTGGCGGCGGCGTCGGATTTGGCCGGCATCGGGTCGGCGATCGGCGCGGCGAATGCGGCTGCGGCCGTGCCCACGATGGGGGTGCTGGCCGCGGGAGCCGATGAGGTGTCGGCGGCTGTTGCGGATTTGTTTGGCGCGCACGCCCAGGCCTATCAGGCATTGAGTGCGCAGGCGGCGCTGTTTCACGAGCAGTTTGTGCATGCCATGACCGCCGGCGCGGGGGCCTATGCCGGTGCCGAGGCGGCGGACGCCGCCGCGCTGGACGTGCTCAACGGGCCGTTTCAGGCGTTGTTCGGCCGCCCGTTGATCGGTGATGGCGCCAATGGTGCGCCGGGACAGCCCGGCGGGCCCGGCGGGTTGCTGTACGGCAACGGCGGCAACGGCGGCAACGGCGGGATCGGCCAGCCCGGCGGCGCCGGTGGGGATGCAGGGTTGATCGGCAACGGCGGCAACGGTGGCATTGGCGGGCCCGGGGCGACCGGCCTTGCCGGTGGTGCCGGCGGGGTCGGCGGACTGCTCTTCGGCGACGGCGGCAACGGCGGTGCCGGCGGGCTCGGTACCGGACCCGTCGGCGCTACCGGTGGGATCGGCGGGCCCGGTGGAGCCGCCGTCGGGCTGTTCGGCCATGGCGGGGCCGGCGGGGCCGGCGGGCTCGGCAAGGCCGGCTTCGCGGGCGGGGCCGGCGGCACCGGCGGCACCGGCGGACTGTTGTACGGCAACGGCGGCAACGGCGGCAATGTCCCATCGGGAGCCGCCGACGGCGGAGCGGGCGGTGACGCCCGGCTGATCGGCAACGGGGGCGACGGCGGCTCCGTCGGTGCCGCCCCCACCGGCATCGGCAACGGCGGCAACGGCGGCAACGGCGGGTGGCTGTACGGCGACGGCGGTTCCGGAGGCAGCACCCTGCAAGGTTTCAGCGACGGTGGTACCGGCGGTAACGCCGGGATGTTCGGCGACGGCGGTAACGGCGGGTTCAGCTTCTTCGATGGCAACGGCGGCGACGGCGGCACCGGCGGGACGCTGATCGGCAACGGCGGCGACGGCGGCAACAGCGTGCAAACCGACGGCTTTCTCCGAGGCCACGGCGGCGACGGCGGCAACGCCGTCGGGCTGATCGGCAACGGTGGCGCCGGAGGCGCCGGGTCCGCGGGTACCGGCGTCTTCGCCCCCGGCGGTGGCAGTGGCGGGAACGGCGGCAACGGCGCGCTGCTGGTCGGCAACGGTGGCGCCGGCGGCTCCGGTGGGCCAACCCAGATTCCCTCAGTCGCGGTACCCGTCACCGGCGCCGGCGGCACCGGGGGTAACGGCGGCACGGCCGGGTTGATCGGCAACGGTGGCAATGGCGGCGCCGCCGGCGTCAGCGGGGACGGCACCCCCGGCACCGGCGGTAACGGCGGCAACGCCCAGTTGATCGGCGACGGCGGCGACGGCGGGCCCGGCGACTCTGGCGGGCCGGGCGGCAGCGGCGGTACGGGCGGAACGCTGGCCGGCCAGAACGGGTCCCCCGGGGGATAGCTCCCGCGCGCAGGCGAGCTGGATTCATACACCCGTATGAGCTGTATACACTCATGCTATGAGTAAGCGCCTGCAGGTTCTGCTGGACCCCGACGAGTGGGAAGAACTCCGAGAGATTGCACGCCGGCACCGCACGACAGTGTCCGAGTGGGTCCGCCGGACGCTGCGGGAGGCGCGGGAGCGAGAACCGCGCGGCGATCTAGACATGAAGCTGCGATCTGTCCGTGCCGCCGCACGCCATGAGTTCCCGACAGCCGACGTCGAGCAGATGCTCGAGGAGATCGAACGCGGACGCGGTGCGGAGCGCGAAGGATCACGGTGATCCTCGTTGACTCCAACATTCCCATGTATCTGGTGGGTGCCCCGCACCCGCATAAGCTGGACGCGCAACGTCTGCTGGAGTCGGCGCTGTCGGGCGGTGAACGCCTAGTCACCGACGCCGAGGTGCTGCAGGAGATATGCCACCGGTATGTGGCAATCAAACGCCGTGAGGCGATTCAGCCGGCTTTCGATGCAATTATCGGCGTGGTCGACGAAGTGCTGCCGATCGAGCGCACCGATGTCGAACACGCGAGGGATGCCCTGTTGCGCTATCAAACGTTGTCGGCCAGGGATGCACTACACATCGCCGTCATGGCTCACCATGACATTACCCAGCTGATGAGCTTCGACCGTGGGTTCGACTCCTATCCGGGGATCAAGCGTCTGGCCTGATTCGGAATCACACCGCCGCAATGAGCGGCACCGACGTGGCCGGAGCCGCTCCCGGCGGGATGCTGTCCGGCCAGAACGGATCCAACGGGATTGTAGTAGGCAGACCGCCCCACCCGTATGATCGCTGCGGCCACTGCGTCGCGTTGCCAGCCAGCGAGCATGCCGGGTGCCGAGGTGCTGACAGAGCTTGACGTGACCTGCGGTTGCGGGTCGCCGGATGTAGTAGTCGTCTTGTCGGCCGGTAGGCTGAGCAATTGCCAGTAAGGGAGGAAGCAATGACAGATCGCGTGTCGGTGGGCAACTTGCGCATCGCTCGGGTGCTCTACGACTTCGTGAACAATGAAGCCCTGCCTGGCACCGATATCGACCCGGACAGCTTCTGGGCGGGCGTCGACAAGGTCGTCGCCGATCTGACCCCGCAGAACCAAGCTCTGTTGAACACCCGCGACGAGCTGCAGGCGCAGATCGACAAGTGGCACCGGCATCGGGTGATCGAGCCCATCGATATGGATGCCTACCGCCAGTTCCTCACCGAGATCGGCTACCTGCTTCCCGAACCTGATGACTTCACCATCACCACGTCCGGTGTCGACGCCGAGATCACCACGACCGCCGGCCCCCAGCTGGTGGTGCCGGTGCTCAACGCGCGGTTTGCTCTGAACGCGGCCAACGCTCGCTGGGGCTCCCTCTACGACGCCTTGTACGGCACCGATGTCATCCCCGAGACCGACGGCGCCGAAAAAGGCCCCACGTACAACAAGGTTCGTGGCGACAAGGTGATCGCGTATGCCCGCAAGTTCCTCGACGACAGTGTTCCGCTGTCGTCGGGTTCCTTTGGCGACGCCACCGGTTTCACAGTGCAGGATGGCCAGCTCGTGGTTGCCTTGCCGGATAAGTCCACCGGCCTGGCCAACCCCGGCCAGTTCGCCGGCTACACCGGCGCAGCCGAGTCGCCGACATCGGTGCTGCTAATCAATCACGGTTTGCACATCGAGATCCTGATCGATCCGGAGTCGCAGGTCGGCACCACCGACCGGGCCGGCGTCAAGGACGTGATCCTGGAATCCGCGATCACCACGATCATGGACTTCGAGGACTCGGTGGCCGCCGTGGACGCCGCCGACAAGGTGCTGGGTTATCGGAACTGGCTCGGCCTGAACAAGGGCGACCTGGCAGCAGCGGTAGACAAGGACGGCACCGCTTTCCTGCGGGTGCTCAATAGGGACCGGAACTACACCGCACCCGGCGGTGGCCAGTTCACGCTGCCCGGACGCAGCCTCATGTTCGTCCGCAACGTCGGTCACTTGATGACGAATGGCGCCATCGTCGACACTGACGGCAGCGAGGTGTTCGAAGGCATCATGGATGCCCTATTCACCGGCCTGATCGCCATCCACGGGCTAAAGGCCAGCGACGTCAACGGGCCGCTGATCAACAGCCGCACCGGCTCCATCTACATCGTCAAGCCGAAGATGCACGGTCCGGCCGAGGTGGCGTTTACCTGCGAACTGTTCAGCCGGGTTGAAGATGTGCTGGGGTTGCCGCAAAACACCATGAAGATCGGCATCATGGACGAGGAACGCCGGACCACGGTCAACCTCAAGGCGTGCATCAAAGCTGCCGCGGACCGCGTGGTGTTCATCAACACCGGGTTCCTGGACCGCACCGGCGATGAAATCCACACCTCGATGGAGGCCGGCCCGATGGTGCGCAAGGGCACCATGAAGAGCCAGCCGTGGATCTTGGCCTACGAGGACCACAACGTCGATGCCGGCCTGGCCGCCGGGTTCAGCGGCCGAGCCCAGGTCGGCAAGGGCATGTGGACAATGACCGAGCTGATGGCCGACATGGTCGAGACAAAAATCGCCCAGCCGCGCGCCGGGGCCAGCACCGCCTGGGTTCCCTCTCCCACTGCGGCCACCCTGCACGCGCTGCACTACCACCAGGTCGACGTCGCCGCGGTGCAACAAGGACTGGCGGGGAAGCGTCGCGCCACCATCGAACAATTGCTGACCATTCCGCTGGCCAAGGAATTGGCCTGGGCTCCCGACGAGATCCGCGAAGAGGTCGACAACAACTGTCAATCCATCCTCGGCTACGTGGTTCGCTGGGTTGATCAAGGTGTCGGCTGCTCGAAGGTGCCCGACATCCACGACGTCGCGCTCATGGAGGACCGGGCCACGCTGCGAATCTCCAGCCAATTGTTGGCCAACTGGCTGCGCCACGGTGTGATCACCAGCGCGGATGTGCGGGCCAGCTTGGAGCGGATGGCGCCGTTGGTCGATCGACAAAACGCGGGCGACGTCGCATACCGACCGATGGCACCCAACTTCGACGACAGTATCGCCTTCCTGGCCGCGCAGGAGCTGATCTTGTCCGGGGCCCAGCAGCCTAACGGCTACACCGAGCCGATCCTGCACCGACGTCGTCGGGAGTTTAAGGCCCGGGCCGGTGACGATGCGGCCCGCTAGCGGGCCGCTGAGAAGCCGGCCCCATCGGACAGGGCCGGTGACGATGCGGCCCGCTAGCGGGCCGCTGAGAAGCCGGCCCCATCGGACAGGGCCGGTGACGATGCGGCCCGCTAGCGGGCCGCTGTGGGGGCACCGCCCGCTTGCGGGAGAGAGCCGGCCCCATCGGGCAGAGCCGGTGCGTAGCTCGTGCTTGACAGGCGCCGGCCTTCGACGGAGAGGACGTAGACGCCGGTATGGGTAGGCACAGCAAGCCCGACCCCGAGGATTCCGCTGACGAACTGTCCGACGGACATGCGGCGGAACAACAGCACTGGGAGGACACATCGGGTAGCTACGACTATCCCGGTGTAGATCAGCCCGATGACGGCCCGTTATCCAGCGAGGGCCACTACTCCGCCGTCGGCGGCTACTCGGCTAGCGGCTCAGAAGACTACCCTGACATTCCACCCCGCCCCGACTGGGAGCCAACGGGTACCGAGCCCATAGCGGCCGCCCCGCCGCCGCTGTTTCGCTTCGGACATCGGGGGCCCGGCGACTGGCAGGCCGGGCACCGTAGCGCGGACGGGCGGCGGGGAGTCAGTATCGGCGTGATCGTGGCCCTTGTCGCAGTGGTGGTGATGGTGGCCGGGGTGATCTTGTGGCGCTTCTTCGGTGACGCGTTGTCCAACCGCTCGCATACGGCTGCCGCCCGCTGCGTGGGCGGCAAGGACACCGTCGCTGTTATAGCCGACCCATCAATCGCCGATCAGGTAAAGGAGTCAGCCGACAGCTACAACGCGTCGGCGGGCCCGGTCGGCGACCGTTGTGTGGCAGTGGCTGTCACCTCGGCCGGCTCCGATGCCGTCATCAATGGTTTCATCGGCAAATGGCCGACCGAACTGGGCGGCCAGCCGGGATTGTGGATTCCGAGTAGCTCTATCTCGGCGGCGCGGCTTACCGGGGCCGCGGGCAGCCAAGCCATCAGCGATAGCCGCTCACTGGTGATATCGCCGGTGTTGCTCGCCGTGCGGCCCGAATTGCAGCAGGCCCTCGCCAACCAGAACTGGGCGGCGTTGCCCGGCCTGCAAACCAATCCGAACTCGTTGTCCGGCTTGGACTTGCCTGCCTGGGGATCACTGCGGCTGGCAATGCCGAGCAGTGGCAATGGCGATGCCGCGTATTTGGCCGGCGAGGCGGTGGCTGCCGCGTCAGCACCTGCTGGCGCGCCAGCAACAGCGGGTATCGGCGCGGTGCGCACCCTGATGGGCGCACGACCTAAGCTCGCCGACGACTCCTTGACCGCGGCGATGGACACGCTGCTCAAGCCCGGCGATGTCGCCACGGCGCCCGTGCACGCGGTGGTCACCACCGAACAACAGTTGTTCCAGCGCGGCCAGTCACTTTCAGATGCCGAGAACACCTTGGGTTCCTGGCTGCCGCCGGGGCCGGCTGCGGTCGCTGACTATCCGACGGTGCTGCTCAGTGGTGCATGGCTATCGCAGGAGCAGACGTCGGCGGCCAGCGCGTTTGCCAGGTATATGCACAAGCCCGAGCAACTGGCCAAACTGGCCAAAGCTGGTTTCCGAGTCAGCGACGTCAAACCGCCGAGCAGCCCCGTCACCAGTTTCCCAGCGCTGTCTTCGACTTTGTCGGTGGGTGACGACTCCATGCGCGCGACCCTGGCGGACACCATGGTCACCGCGTCGGCCGGAGTGGCCGCGACCATCATGCTCGACCAATCGATGCCCAATGATGAAGGCGGCAACAGCCGGCTTAGCAATGTCGTTGCGGCGCTTGAGAACCGGATCAAGGCGATGCCGCCCAGTTCGGTCGTCGGACTGTGGACATTCGACGGCCGCGAGGGCCGAACAGAGGTGCCGGCCGGGCCATTGGCCGACCCGGTCAACGGCCAGCCCCGCCCCGCGGCCCTGACGGCCGCGTTGGGCAAGCAATACTCCTCGGGCGGTGGCGCGGTGTCGTTCACCACTCTGCGCTTGATCTATCAGGAGATGCTAGCCAATTACCATGTTGGCCAAGCTAATTCTGTGCTGGTTATTACCGCGGGGCCGCATACCGACCAAACCCTCGACGGGCCGGGCCTGCAGGATTTCATCCGCAAGAGCGCAGACCCGGCCAAGCCGATCGCGGTCAACATCATCGACTTCGGTGCTGATCCCGATCGGGCAACCTGGGAAGCCGTCGCACAGCTCAGCGGCGGCAGCTACCAAAACCTGGAGACATCGGCCTCCCCCGACCTGGCAACCGCGGTCAACATCTTCTTGAGCTGATCGCCTGGCTACCCGATGACCAGACGCGGCGGCTCGGATGCGGCCTGGTACTCCGCGCCGGACCAACGATCCGCCTACCCGAGATATCGTGGGATGCGCTACTCCTCGTGCTATGTGACGATGCGCGACGGGGTGCGCATCGCCATCGACCTCTACCTGCCCGCGGGCCTGACGAGTGCCGCAAGGCTGCCCGCGATCCTGCATCAGACCCGCTACTACCGGTCGCTGCAGTTGCGCTGGCCGTTGCGGATGTTGCTCGGGGGCAAGCCCTTCCAGCACATCGCCGCGGATAAGCGTCGTCGGAGACGTTTCGTCGCCAGCGGCTACGCCTGGGTCGATGTGGATGTGCGCGGATCGGGCGCGTCGTTCGGCGCCCGCGTGTGCGAATGGTCCTCCGACGAGATCCGGGACGGCGCCGAGATCGTCGACTGGATCGTGCGCCAGCCTTGGTGCAACGGAACGGTCGCTGCGCTGGGAAATTCGTACGACGGCACGTCGGCCGAGTTACTGCTGGTCAACCAGCATCCCGCGGTGCGGGTGATCGCCCCGTGCTTCTCGCTGTTCGACGTCTACACCGACATCGCGTTCCCCGGCGGCATCCACGCCGCCTGGTTCACCGACACCTGGGGACGCTACAACGAGGCGCTCGACCGCAACGCCCTGCACGAAGTGGTCGGGTGGTGGGCGAAGCTCCCGGTGACCGGCATGCAGCCGGTGCAGGAGGACCATGATCGCTCGCTGCGGGACGGGGCCATCGCCGCGCATCGCGGCAACTACGACGTTCACCAGGTCGCGGGGTCATTGACCTTTCGGGACGACGTATCCGCGTCGGATCCCTATCGTGGCCAACCTGACGCCCGCCTGGAGCCGATCGGTACACCGATCGAGTCGGGCAGCATCAACCTGATCAGCCCGCACAATTATTGGCGTGACGTGCAGGCGTCGGGAGCGGCCATGTACAGCTACAGCGGCTGGTTCGACGGCGGGTATGCGCATGCCGCGATCAAGCGTTTTCTGACCATCTCCACCCCGGGCAGCCACTTGATCCTGGGTCCATGGAACCACACCGGCGGCTGGCGCGTCGACCCACTGCGCGGGCTCAGCAGACCCGACTTCGATCACGACGGCGAACTGTTGAGGTTCATCGACCATCACGTCAAGGGGGCCGATACGGGCATCGGTTCCGAGCCGCCGGTGCACTACTTCACCTTGGTCGAGAACCGCTGGAAGTCGGCCGACACCTGGCCGCCGCCCGCCACCACGCAGAGCTACTACCTGTCCGCAGACCGACAGCTGCGCCCGGACGCACCCGATAGCGACAGCGGTGCAGACGAATACGTGGTGGATCAGACGGCCGGAACGGGCGAGCGCTCACGCTGGCGCTCGCAAGTGGGCATCGGTGGACACGTTTGCTACCCGGACCGCAAGGCCCAGGATGCCAAGCTGCTGACCTACACCTCCGCACCCCTCGACCATCCCCTGGAGGTGACCGGTCATGTGGTGGTCACGCTGTTTATCACGTCGACGTCGAGCGACGGCACCTTCTTCGTCTATCTGGAAGACGTCGATCCGCGCGGCCGTGTCGCCTACATCACCGAAGGCCAGCTACGCGCCATCCACCGCCGGCTCAGCGACGGGCCGCCGCCGTACCGCCAGGTGGTCCCCTACCGAACGTTCGCGAGCGGGGACGCGTGGCCCCTAGTCCCGGGCGAGATTGCCCGGCTGACATTCGACCTGCTGCCGACGTCGTATCTGTTCCAACCGGGGCACCGCATCCGCATCGCCATCGCCGGCGCGGACGCAAGCCACTTCGCCATCCTTCCCGGTTGCGCACCGACCGTGCGCGTCTACCGTAGCCGGATGCATGCCTCTCGCATCGATCTGCCCGTGATACAGCCATAGCCGGCTAGTCGACGAGCAGCGATAGCGCGGCCTCGGCATATGCTTTGGGAGCCTCGACCTGCGGGTAGTGGCCCAGCCCTGGCAGTTCCACGACGGCGGCGCTGGGGCGCAATTCCCGTAGTCCATTGAGCACGTTGGTTGTTGCCACCGGATCGTCGAGTCCCCACACGAACCCAAGCGGTTTGGGCCAATCGCGGACCGCGCCATGCCAACGCTGCGCGTGCCGTATCCGCTCGTCGAGGTAGCTGATCAGCAGGTGCGGGATCCGGTTGCCGTCGTTGTAGCACAGCAACTCCCACTGGGCTTGGGCCTCCTGCGCCGACAGCGGGTGCGCTGGGGAGAAGATCCGGCCAAACCCTCGTGTGAAGCCACCGCGGCTGACCAGCCGGGCAGCGACCGGACCAAGCGGGCTGCGCAGTACTTTCTGGATCGGACGCAGGCTGGCCCGCTCCAAGATCACACTGCCGTTGCTCAGCACCGCACGTCGGAGATCGAACGGCAACCGGCCGTCCAAATCACGGGCTAGCAGCTCGGTGGTCACCGACGTGCCCATGTCGTGGGCCAGCACGACGACCGCGCCGGTCACGGTGTGGGCGACCACCGTTTCCACCAGGTCGGCCTGCTCCAGCAGGCTGTACCGGTGCGGGCGCGGCTTGTCGGACAAGCCAAAGCCCAGAAAATCCATCGTTACCCAAGCCTGGCCGGTCAGGTGTGGAATCACCGCCCGGAAGTCGAACGAACTGGACGGATAGCCATGCAGCAGGAGCATTGTTGGCGTGTCGCCCGGCCCGGACCGGACGAACACCTTTCCGACAGCCGTCGGCAGCCAGCGGCCACCGTCACGCCACTCCCGGACACTCGGTGATGTCACCCTTCGGGCATACCATCATGAGCGCGATCGGAGGAGGGTAATGAGCATCGATTTCACGCCGGATCCGCAGCTGTACCCGTTCGAGTCGCGCTGGTTCGACAGCTCGCGTGGACGCATCCACTACGTCGACGAGGGCACGGGTCCGCCGATCCTGTTGTGTCACGGCAACCCGACGTGGAGTTTCCTGTATCGGGACATCATCGTCGCACTGCGGGACCGTTTCCGTTGTGTGGCTCCGGATTATCTGGGTTTCGGGTTATCGGAGCGTCCCTCGGGATTCGGGTACCAGATCGACGAGCACGCGCGGGTGATCGGCGAATTCGTCGATCACCTGGGCCTGGATCGCTACCTGAGCATGGGTCAGGACTGGGGTGGCCCGATCAGCATGGCGGTCGCTGTCGAGCGTGCCGACCGGGTCCGCGGCGTCGTGTTGGGCAACACGTGGTTCTGGCCGGCGGACACGCTGGCGATGAAGGCCTTCAGCAGGGTGATGTCCAGCCCGCCAGTGCAGTACGCGATCTTACGGCGCAACTTCTTTGTCGAGCGCTTGATACCCGCGGGAACCGAGCACCGGCCGAGTAGCGCGGTGATGGCGCACTACCGGGCGGTGCAGCCCAACGCCGCGGCACGCCGAGGCGTAGCCGAGATGCCCAAACAGATCCTGGCCGCCCGTCCCCTGCTGGCACGGCTCGCCCGGGAGGTGCCAGCCACGCTGGGTACCAAGCCCACCCTGTTGATTTGGGGGATGAAGGATGTCGCATTCAGGCCGAAAACGATTATCCCCAGACTGAGTGCGACATTTCCCGACCACGTCCTGGTGGAGCTGCCCAACGCCAAACACTTCATCCAGGAGGACGCCCCCGACCGGATCGCCGCCGCGATCATTGAGCGCTTCGGCTGAACCTCTGTCGCTGAGCACCCCGCAACAGCTGGCATTGTTGGAGCGCGGGTGGCGACACCGAATAGCTCCCCACCTCCGACCACGGTCAACCCCGCACCAACACCTGCCGCCACCCCGAAAACTCCGCAACCCCGACAACGACCCATAGCAGCCGACACGTCAGCTACCCACCCAGTAGCACCCGGGCCTCGAGCTCGACCGGGGGCCGGTCGACGAGCGTTTAGGCAAAAGCCTCTACCGGCGGGCATGAGCAGACCAGGTTGCGATCCCCGTAGGCGCCGTCGATGCGACGTACCGCGGGCCAAACCTTGGGTCGGAATGCGGTGCCGAGCGGGTAGGCGGCCTGTTCCCGCGTATACGGGTGGTCCCAATCAGACGCCAGCAGGCACTGCGCGGTGTGCGGTGCGCCGCGCAGCGGATTGTCGTCGACAGGCCACTCCCCGGCCCCGACTTTGTCGATCTCGGCGCGGATGCCGATCATGGCCTCGCAGAAGGCGTCCACTTCGGCCAGGCTCTCGCTCTCGGTGGGCTCCACCATGAGCGTACCGGCCACCGGAAAACTCATCGTTGGTGCGTGAAAACCATAGTCTGCCAGCCGTTTTGCGACATCGTCGACGGTGATACCGGTCAACTTAGTGATACCGCGCAAGTCCAGGATGCACTCGTGGGCGACCATGCCGTTCTCGCCGGTGTACAGCACCGGGTAATACTCGTCAAGGCGGCGCGCAATGTAGTTAGCCGACGTGATCGCTGTCAGCGATGCCGCCCGCAGTCCCTCAGCCCCCATCATCCGGATGTATGCCCAGGTGATCGGAAGAATCGAAGCCGACCCATATGGTGCCGACGACACCGGATAGCCCTTGGGCAGCTCGGGGGCGAAGGGGTGACCTGGCAGAAACGGTGCCAGGTGCGCCCGCACCGCCACCGGGCCGACGCCTGGGCCACCGCCGCCGTGCGGAATGCAGAATGTCTTGTGTAGGTTGAGGTGACTGACGTCACCGCCGAACTTGCCCGGCCGGGCCAGGCCGACCAGGGCGTTGAGGTTGGCTCCGTCGACGTATACCTGGCCGCCCGCGTCGTGCACGGCAGCGCAGATCTCGGCGATGTCGTGTTCGTACACGCCGTGAGTGGACGGGTAGGTGATCATTAGCGCCGACAACCGCTCGGCATGCTCCCCGACCTTAGCGCGCAGGTCATCGAGGTCGACGTCGCCGTTGTCGTGGCAGTCCACCACCACCACGCGCATGCCGGCCAAGGCGGCTGACGCGGCATTGGTGCCGTGCGCGCTGGACGGGATCAGGCAGATGTCGCGATGCGGTTCACCCCGGCTGGCGTGGTACTCGTGGATCGCCAATAGGCCCGCATACTCGCCTTGCGAGCCCGCGTTAGGTTGCAGCGACACCGCGTCATAACCGGTGATCAGCACCAGCCAACTCTGTAGGTCGGCAACAAGTTGACGCAGCCCAGCGGTATCAGATGCCGGGGCAAATGGATGCTGACGCCCGAATTCAGGCCAGGTAATCGACTCCATCTCGGCGGCGGCGTTGAGTTTCATCGTGCACGAGCCGAGCGGAATCATGCTGCGGTCGAGGGCAATATCCTTATCCGCCAGCGCACGCAAGTACCGCATCATCGACGTCTCGGTGCGGTATTGCGTGAACGCTGGATGCGTCAGGAACTCCGATGTGCGCGTTGCGATGTCCGCATGGGCGGGTGCGGCGGCCGCTACACCGAACGCGTCCAGAACGACCGCCACGTGGGCGTCAGTGGTGGCTTCGTCGCAAGCTACCGACACATGGTCGGCGTCGACACGCCACAGGTTGATGCCGTTGGCCTTGGCCCTGGCCAGCACCTCGTCGGCACGACCGGGCACCCGGGCCAACACCGTGTCGAAGTACTTGTCGTGCACCAACGCATCGCCCAGTGCACCGGCGATAGCCTCGGCGTGGGCATGCACCCGGCGTGCGATGGCGGTCAGCCCGCCCGCGCCGTGGTAGCTCGCGTACATCGCGGCAAGCACCGCCAACAGCACTTGTGCGGTGCAGATGTTGCTGGTGGCCTTGTCGCGGCGGATGTGTTGCTCGCGAGTCTGCAGCGCCAACCGATAGGCCGGCGTGCCGTCACTGTCGACGGACACACCGACCAGCCGGCCGGGCAGCTGACGCGCATGCTTGGCGTGCACCGCAAGGTACCCGGCATGCGGGCCGCCAAACCCCATCGGCACTCCGAACCGTTGTGTGGTGCCAAAGGCGACGTCAGCGCCGATCTCTCCGGGCGGCGCGATCAGCGTCAGCGCCAACAAGTCGGCGCCGACGGCCACCAGTGCGCCACGGTCGTGGGCCTGTTGCACCAGGGCAGACCAGTCGGTGATCCGGCCGCTGGCCCCGGGCAGCTGGGCGATGACGCCGAAAAATTCGCCGTCGGGCAGACCGGCGCGCAGGTCGGCCGTGACGATCTCGATACCCAGCGGCTTGGCGCGGGTGGCCAGCACCGCCGCGGTCTGGGTGAACACGTCGGCGTCCACGACCACCCTCTTCACCGGCCCGCGGGCCGCGCGGTGCATCAAAGTCATGGCCTCGGCCGCCGCGGTGCCCTCGTCGAGCATCGACGCGTTCGCGATCTCGAGGCCGGTCAGATCGGTGACCAGGGTCTGGAAGTTCAGCAAGGCTTCCAGCCGACCCTGACTAATCTCGGGCTGGTACGGCGTGTAGGCGGTATACCAGGCCGGGTTCTCGATGATGTTGCGTAACAGCACCGGGGGGGTGTGTGTGTCGTAGTAGCCTTGCCCGATCATCGACACGGCGACGGTGTTAGCGTCGGCCAGCGCTCGCAGCTCGGCCAGCGCCTCGGCTTCGCTGGCAGCCGGTGGCAGACTGTCCAAACCCGGTGCGGCTCCGGTGTCGGTGAGTGTGTCTAGGATGCCCGCCGGGACCGCCTTGACTGCCAGGTCATCGAGCGAATCCACCCCGATCACGGCGAGCATGGTCGCGACGGCCTGGCTGTCCAGACCGATGTGCCGGTCTGCGAACGTCGAATGGTCGGACACGGTGAACTCCTGACAAAGCAGAGGACTAGCGGCCCTCTCCCTCTGTCTTCACCTGCACGCCAGGCGCCTGAGAGATTCGGCGACTCTGTCCACCGTCAGGTGAATCGCCTTTCCCCATCGGCGGGTGAGGACCGCCAGGGGTCGCCACCGCTTTCCAGAGGCATCGTAGTCTCGCGCGGTCCGGGTGCCTGAGAGGTTGACGGAGAGGTATTGCTCCTTCGGCGTCCGTAGCTGGCAGCCACAGAACTCTCCCGCACTAGAGCGATGCGTTGTCCAGTCTACTGCCGAGCAGACACACAATCGCATCCGAGGAGCCTGCCGCGTGCGATTCTGTGTCTGTTCGCGGGGGAACTCTCGGCTAGCCGATCTTGCGGTCGCGATGCTTGCGTCGGGAGGCCAGTTCATCTTCGGGGGCAGCAATCGACTCCCCGCCGTCGGCGCGCTCACCGTGGAAGTCGGCGATAACACCCGTCAGCTCCCGCATCGCGCCCGAGACGGCGATGCCGAACACACCCTGGCCGCCCTGCAGGAGGTCGACGACCTCCTCGGCCGACGTGCACTCGTACACGGTGGTCCCATCGGAGAACAAGGTGATGTTGGCCAGATCCTGGACGCCACGCTGGCGCAGATGGTCAACTGCAACCCGGATGTTGTGCAGCGAGATACCGGTGTCGAGCAACCGTTTGACGATCTTGAGAACCAAGATGTCCTTGAACGAGTACAGCCGCTGGCTGCCGGATCCTGCCGCACTACGGATCGACGGCACAACCAACGATGTGCGCGCCCAGTAGTCGAGCTGGCGGTAGGTGATCCCAGCGATCTGGCAGGCGCTCGGTCCGCGATAACCTACCAACTCGTCAGGAACGGAATCGTCGGGGAACAGGCCGGGCTGCACGGGTCCGCTGGCCGCAGCGGCGCCGTCGTTACCATCACCAGCAGTGCCCGTGTGGTCAGCAAAGTCGAGCTGGTCTTGACGTGGCTGCTCGCCCAAGGTGCTTCCTCTCGCCGATCGCGCTCTTGTCACTAGCTGCGTCACTGGCTCCCCCGACAGCCATTACTTAGGGCCCGAGTGTTAGAGAGCATACGCTGTTCGATGGGCGCGATGCTCCCGGTTAACTATCAAGTCGTGATCAAAGTATCGCGGTCGCCGGGCGCATTAGGCACTAACCGCTAGGCGTGTCGACAATTGCAGCCAGAGATGAGACGCAGCCGTGACGTTGCTGGCCGGCAAATAATGGATGCTCGCCGTCGCGGCGCGCATCGTCGCCGCGCTCGGCCTTATCGCGCGCCTCCTCAGCCCGCCGTCCCGGCGCGCATCGTCGCCGCGCTCGGCCTTATCGCGCGCCTCCTCAGCCCGCCGTCCCGGCGCGCATCGTCGCCGCGCTCGGCCTTATCGCGCGCCTCCTCAGCCCGCCGTCCCGGCGCGCATCGTCGCCGCGCTCGGCCTTATCGCGCGCCTCCTCAGCCCGCCGTCCCGGCGCGCATCGTCGCCGCGCTAGGTGGCCTTGAAATCGTCAGGTGACACACTGTCGAGAAACTCTTTGAATTTCTCCACCTCGTCCTCGCGAACAGCGGTGGTGGCCTCCTCGTCACTTTCGTCGGGAATCAGCAGACCGGCCTGGGCTAGTACGGCCTCCTCGACGTAGATCGGAACACCCACTCGCAATGCGATTGCCACCGAGTCCGAGGGACGGGCGGACACCTTGATATTGCGGTCGAAGATCAGATCAGCGTAGAAAGTTCCTTCCTGCAGGTCTACAATGCGCACCTCTTTGAGCGAATGCCCCAGCGCAGCAATGAGATCCCTGATCAGATCATGGGTCAGCGGACGTGGCGGCTCGACGCCTTGCTGCTCCAGCGCGATAGCGGCAGCCTCCGACTGGCCGATCCAGATCGGCAGGTATCGATCACCGTTGGCCTCGCGCAATAACAGCACCGGCTGGTTCTGCGGCTGCTCGACGCGAATGCCGACAACACGAACTTCACCCATCTGCGTCTGCCCTCCGCACATGCAACCGGTGTCCGACTCACGCTCGGTGCGACGACGCGGTGGGCGCCACGTCTCTACCGTGACGTCGAACACCAAGCTGTCGAACGAAGTCTAGTCCTCAGCGGTGAAGAACGTCGCGAACCGCAGACTTGATCAGCGACGTGTGCAAAGTTATGGCAAGCGCGGCCACCTCACGGGCCAAGTCGTCGGCCCGGTCGCGGGCACCGGCCTTGCCGGCCTTGACGAGCGGGCCGGCAATCTGGGCAATCAGGTCGGACTGCCGGTCGGCCGCGGAGCGGAAGGCGCGTAGATGCCGCGGCTCGACGCCGTATTCGGCCAGCGCTCGTGCGCATTGCAGGATCACGACGGCGTGTTCGTCGAAGAAGCCGCCCGGCCCGGTGGTGATCACACCGGCTTTGAGCAGGGCCGTCAGTAGCTCGTCGGCCACTTCCGATCGTTCCAGGAGGTCTTCCCGACTGAGCCGGATACCCGTGAGCGACACGGACGCGGTGTCCGACCCGACGCCGCCAGCACTGTCGCCGGCTACGGGCACCAATCGCGGTAGAACGTAAGGAGATCCGAATGGTGGCAACTCACCGTCGGGCTGGGCGTCCAGCTGGGCCCTGATCACCTTCAGCGGCAGGTAATGGTCCCTCTGGGCAGTGAGAATGAATCGCAGCCGTGCGCAGTCGTATGCGGTGAACCGCCGATACCCCGATGAGGCCCGCCGGGGCGTCACCAGACCCTCAGCCTCCAAGAATCGAATCTTGGAGATGGTGACATCAGGAAAATCCGGTCGTAGCAGGTCGAGGACCGCCCCGATCGACATCCCGGCCAGCGCGGGGCTATCGGGTGCGCTCACGGGCCCCCGGTACTCCCGTCATCCTCGCCTTGCTTGGGTCCGGTCAAGAACACCAACCGGAACTTGCCGATCTGGACCTCGTCGCCGTTCGCCAGCACCGCCGAATCCACGGGCTCGCGGTTGACGTAGGTGCCGTTGAGACTCCCGACATCGACGACATTGAATTCGTTGTTTTCCAACCGGAATTCAGCATGGCGACGGCTCACGGTCACGTCGTCGAGAAATATGTCGCTGTCGGGATGCCGACCAGCCGACGTGATGGCTTGGTCGAGTAGGAACCGGGACCCGGCGTTGGGGCCTCGTTTGACTACCAGCAACGCCGAGCCCGGCGGGAGCCCTTCCACCCCGGAGACCGCGCTCTCCGTACCCGCTTGCGCAGGAGCGTCCAGCTCGCTGAGGAAGTCTGCGCGGAAGACGGAGGTCGTCTCTACCGTGACTTCATCGGAGGTCTGGTCCTTCTCAATATCCGGGTTCATGTCCGTCACCCGCTGCTCCTCACTGGCCGCTGTGGCGTTGTCTGACCGAGTCGTTCGGCCGGCTTCCCGCTACTCTTTACCGCCTATTATCGCCCTTACTACTTTCTCGTGCCGCTGTCTCGACCGTACCGCGCACGGGTCCGCGATGTGCGCACCCCAGCGGATCCCAGGCTCGATTGCCCTGCCCCGCCCGGATCCGTGCAGACCCGCGACCTCCCACGTGACGCTGGCAGGGACCTTAGCAATCGTCACTCGGTCAGTGTGCCGCGGTAGGCCTCAGCGTCGAGCAGTGTCGTCAAAGCTGACTCCAGGGCAGCGACATCCGAGCTGTCGACCTGGATGTCCAGCAGCCAGCCGGCTCCGTAGGGGTCGGAATTCACCAATTGCGGAGTGCCGTCCAGATCGCTGTTGACCGCAGACACCTTACCCGAAATGGGCGCATAGAGATCCGACACAGATTTCGTCGATTCCACTTCGCCGAAGGTCTCGCCGGCGGTGACCGCGGTGCCGATAGCGGGTAACTGAACGAAAACGACGTCGCCAAGCGCCGACTGTGCATAGTCGGTGATCCCCACCCGGACGGTGTCGTCGCCACTGCGGCGAATCCACTCGTGTTCGGCGGTGTAGTGCAGATCGGACGGGATATCGCTCACGGTAATCCTATTCTGGTCGGCTCGGAGTTGGGCTAGTTCACTTGACGGGCTGAGCGTATTGGTGCTGTTTTGGTTGCCGCAAGGCGGTCACGTCCACACGGTCGGCCTGCTGCACAACCATCCGCCCGCCGACGCGTTTGACACCGTCCTGTGCACCACCAGGAATGTTCATCGCCGCGGCCAGCGTTGGAGGATCACCAATCGCCAGAATCGAATACGGCGGGGACAGGACCTTGGTGTCGACTGTCAGTGAGCCGGGCACACCGACAACCCAGGTGTCAACCCCGACCCGTACCGACCGGTGTGCATCGTTGATCTGGATCGCCTCGGCTCCAGCGGCACGCAGTTCGTTGATCACGTCGATCATCACCTCAGGCGCTACTCCGGGTCCCGGATCGTCGATCGTTATCATGACGCCCGGCCCGGTGGCACCCACGGCGCCGACCAGGATGGACAACGCGGCCAATCTAGCCTGGGCGCTTTCTAACGCTGCCTGATCGGTGTTGCCGGATGCCTGCAACGCGTTCAGCGTGTTCTGAAGGTCGATCACTTCGGCGTTCAACGTGGCCTCACGTTGCCGCAACGAATCCAACAACACCAATAGGTCTGCAGGACGGGCTGTTTCCAATGAATCACCGGAGTCGGTCTGACGGACCTGAGTGACTATGGCAACCCCCAGAACCAAGCACAACAAGATCGCAAGCGTCCCGAACACCAGACGCGAGCGACCACCCCGCAGTATTTCGGTCAATCTTGTCCGCCGCAGCGGTCCGACCTTGGAGCGCGGATGGTCGGCTGGTAGTTCGTGACGACCACGTCGCACGGCGTCGTGAGCGCCCGCGTCGGCTTGGGAGTGACGCGCAGTTGTGGCGGCGGAAGTCTCGGCTGCCACGGGTTCTGGGCGATTCTCACTCACGGTGATCTCATCTCCGTCACGCTCCGAACAACCGCCGCCGCAAGGCCGCGGTGTTGCCGAAGATGCGGATGCCCAGCACGACGATGATCGCGGTGGACAACTGTGTGCCGACGCCCAGTTGGTCACCGACATAGACGATTAGGGCAGCCACCAAAACGTTGAACACGAACGAAACCACGAAGACCTTCGGGTCAAAGATCCGCTCGAGATAGGCGCGCAAGCCACCGAACACCGCGTCGAGCGCGGCGACCACCGCGATCGGCAGATACGGCTGGATGACCTCTGGCACGCCGGGATGGAAAACCAAACCCAGCACGATTCCAACGGCGAGCGCCGCGATCCCGATCATGCGCGCCGGACTCCAGGCCGTATCGCTCCCCATGGTTTCCTATTCACCAGGACTTCTCTCACTAGGGCCCAATCTGTTTGGCGAACTTGACATCCCGGGTCGCACCGGCAGGCAATGCCAGACCGTCGCCGACGTTCACACTGACGCCGACACCGTAGGAGGTCTCCAGCAGCCGCAGGCGGTACAGCCCGGCGCTGCGATCGAAGACGTCCTGCATGGCATGTGGCGGCCCGACCGCCAAGATGGTGTAGGGACTACTCGTGGGATTATTGTCGACCAAGATTGCTCCGCCGGCTTGCCGGATCGTGACGTTCGGCCCGATCCGGACGCCATCGATCGAGATGGCCTCGGCGCCACTTTCCCACAGTGAGTTGACGACGAGCTGCAAATCGCGGTCGAGGATGATTTGCTGGCTACCGCTAACCCGCTGCTTGGACACGTCGGAAAGATTAGGGCTCGCACCGGGATCGGTCACGGTCACCGTCAGACCAGGCCCGACAACCGGTGCGCTGGCCGCGGCCAGGCTAAGCACGTCGAGACGGGCCAGCAGCCGCTGTCCCTCGGCGTCGTCTGCGAGTACGATCCGCCGCACGTCGTCGACTTTCGCCGAGAGTGTGCTGCGCCGTTGAGCCAACGTGGTGGCGGCGGCCTGGGTTGATCGCACACTCGCAACGAGCAACTGTTGGGCGGCGCGCACGCCGGGTGCCACCGAGCGCGCCTGCGCAACCGCGGCAGCGAACACGGCGGCGACTAGGGTCGCGGCCAATGCCTGCCACATCCAGCTGACGGCGCGGGCTTGCCAACACCGTGGTGCCGCAGCACGCTCGCGCTCGGCGGCAACCGCCGCGTATCCAGCATCCAGATGCTCTGATAGCAGCGCGCGCAGCAACGACGGAACCGGGATGCGTTGTGGCTGCGCCCCTGCGTGGGCGCTGTAGCCGGCGTTGGGGTCGTAGCCGCCGAGCAGCCGGTCAGACTCAGCCACGTTCACCAGCGTTCTGGGCCGCCGGCCGATGAGCCCTGCCCTTGAGCTTAGGCATCTGCCGCACCACCATCGTCATCTGCACTGCATACAGCACGAAGGCCCACAAGTAGGCATACATACCCCAGATCAAGAATGCCCAACCACAGGCCAGCAGCACATGGCTCCACAATGGATCGCATTGCCCCAACAGAATGGTCGGAAAGCCAACCATGAAGCCGAAAGTCGCTGCCTTACCGACGTAGGTCACCGGTAGCGCTGACAGTCCACGGCTCCATAGCAGCGGCAGCGTCCCAGCCAGCAGCGCATCGCGGGTCAGCAACGTAAGGACAAACCACCACGGCACGATGCCGCTCAGGCCAAACACGATAGGAACAGTGACCATGTAGAGGCGATCAACGGCCGGGTCCAGCAGCGCGCCCAGCCGCGATGACTGGTTTAGTAGCCGTGCAATCTTGCCATCAGCCCAGTCCGAAACGCCACTGAACACCAGGATCGCTACCCCCCAGCCATTGGCGTGCGCGCTGAGCACGACGTAGACGAATGCTGGGATGAGCGCGAGGCGAATAACGCTCAACATGTTGGGGACAGTCAGCACCCGATTCTGCGTGAGCACCGGCTCCATGAGCCGTGACCTTAGCCTGGCGACGATGCGCGCCGAAACGGCGGGCTGAGGAGCCGGGCAATCGGATCTAGCCTGGCGACGATGCGCGCCGAAACGGCGGGCTGTGGGGGCACCCCTAGCCGCGAGCGTAACGCCACTGCGATTTTCTGCCCGAAATTTCGCAGTGGCGTTACGCTCGGCGCTTACGCTGGGCAGCTCAGCGGAACACCCCGGGCAGACTGAGGGCAGAAAGCGTGTCACCGGACAGTGGGTTGTCATTGACCATGTAGGTCCATGTCGACGTCGGCCGGGCCGGTTTGGACAGGTCCAGCCCCGGCTCGTGGTCAAGGACGTTCGCGGTTTCGAACGTCTGTTGAGCCGCCTCGATGGCGTCGGCGGCCAGCGACGCGAACGCGTCCACAGCCATCCGGTGAAACTCGTCGAGTGGGTTCTGCCGGCCCAGCGCGCGTAGATGGATGCTCTCCCGGATGTCGGCCAGATACGCCAGGTGATCGGCCCAGCCACGGTCGAGGTGATACAGCATGATCTGCCGACAAATCGTCTCGAGGCGTTCCTCGGATACTTTGTCGGACAGCTCCTCGTACCGCTTAGGCGCCAGTTCGGCGAGTTCCTCACGCGCGGTTACGGTGCGCAACAACGTGTTACGCCGTTCGACGATGATGGCGCGCTGCTGGGCGATCAGCTGGTTGTAGCGCCACGTGTTGGCGTGCACATCCAATAACCGGCCCTCGGCAACGCGCTGGGCATGGTCGAGCAGACTACCCGTCCTCGGGCTGACAATCCGGCCATTTTCGTCGGTTGCCATCGGCAGCTTGTTGTGGTCGAGGTTGGCCGCAACGACATCGTCTTCCCAGCTTGAGAAAAACACCGACGACCCGGGATCTCCCTGGCGCCCGGCCCGACCGCGCAGCTGGTTGTCTAGCCGCTCGGTGTGGTGACGGCCAGTGCCGACCACGTGCAGGCCGCCCAATTCCGCGACCCTGTCGTGGTCAGCTTCGTCGGACCCGCCGAGCCTGATGTCGGTGCCGCGCCCGGCCATTTGAGTTGACACCGTGACCGCGCCGTATTTGCCGGCCTCGGCGATGACCCGGGCCTCCTCGGCGTCGTTCTTCGCGTTGAGCACCACGGCGGGCACACCGCGGCGCACCAGGCGTTCGTGCAGTTCCTCGGATTCGGCCACGTCGCGGGTACCGACCAGCACAGGCTGCCCCCTCTGGTGCACCTCGGTGATGTGCTCGACGATCCCGTCGTTCTTGGCTGCAGTGGTGATGTAGACCCGGTCGGCCTCGTCCTCGCGGATGTTTGGCTTGTTCGGTGGTATCGGTGAGACACCGAGCTGGTAGAACTGCCGTAGCTGCTCACCGGCGGCCAGCGCGGTTCCCGTCATTCCGCACACAGTCGCATACCGGTTGATCAGGGCCTGCACCGTGATGGTGTCGAGCACTTCCCCAGTTTCCGTGGTCTCGATACCTTCCTTGGCCTCGACCGCAGCTTGCAACCCGTCCGGCCAGCGCTGCAGTTGCGCGATACGGCCACGCGACGCGTTGATCAGGTGCACCGCGTCGTCGCGGACGATGTAGTGCACGTCGCGTTGCAGGAGCACATGCGCGTGCAGCGCGACATTGACCTCAGTCAGTGTGGTGCCGACGTGCTCCTCGGAGTACAGGTCGATGCCACCGAGCGCTTTCTCGACTTTGCGTGCCCCGTGCTCGGTCAAGTGGACATTGCGGTTATCGGAATCGGTGGCAAAGTACTCGTCGGCGTCCTTGTCGCCAACAAGCTCAGCGACCAGCCGGATGATCTCCAGCCGCGGCGTCTCACGATGTGTGGTTCCGGCCAGCACCAGGGGCACCAGCGCCTCGTCGACCAGCACGGAGTCGGCTTCGTCGATGAGAGCCACGTCTGGATTGGGCGATACCAGGTCATTGACATCAGTCACCAACTGATCGCGCAGTACATCGAAGCCAATCTCGTTGACCGAGGCATAGGTGACATCACGGTCATATGCGGTCCGGCGCTCGTCAGGGGTCGAGTCCGCGGTGATCCAGCCGACCGTCAGGCCCATCGCGTCCAGCAGCGGGCCCATCCACTCCGCATCGCGGCGGGCCAGGTAATCGTTAATCGTCACGACGTGCACGTGCCGGCCGGCCAGCGCATAACCGGCGGCCGCGATCGCCCCGGCAAGGGTTTTGCCCTCACCGGTGGCCATCTCGATCACGTCTCCGGCGAGCATGCGCAACGCGCCAAGCAACTGCACATCAAATGGTCGCAGCCCGGTCCTCCGCTCGGCGGCTTCCCGGGCAATCGCGAGAAACTGCGGGATATCGGCGGACTCCGCGAGGTCGTCGAGGTTGAGCAGGCCTGCCGCCTTACGCAGCTTCTCGTCGGACAGATCGGCAGCTTCCTTGTCGTATTCTGCCGAAGCGGTTACATCCGCCAGGGAGCGGCTCCGGTTCTTTTCGGTGCTGGCGCCGAGCAATCGCCAGAATCGGCTGCTCAGCCGGCCGGGTTGAGCGCGGGTGGTCTTGGGCACAAACCAACGGTACGCGAATGCCGGCCGGCCGCGAGGGTGCGTGTCTGTACACCGACAGGCCGCAATTCGTGTACAACCGTGCACGTTCACGGCCCGGCTGGACGTCAAGCCAGGTTGGATCGGCGTGGATAAGCCACGCTTGGGTCGGTGAGCACGTTGACCACAGCGGGCAGGCCACTGGCAAAGGCCCGTTCCAGCGCCGGCCGAAGTTCAGCGGGCACCGACACCAGCTCGCCGTGGCCGCCCAGTGCGCGCACCACCTCGTCGTAGCGGGTTCCCGGGCGCAGTTCGGCCACCACCGAATAGCCGTACAACGCTTCCATCGGGTGCTTCTCCAAACCCCAGATGCCGTTGTTGCCGATCACTGACACGACCGCCACGTTGTGCCGAACCAGCGTGTCCCATTCCATGCCGCTGAACCCGAACGCGCCGTCGCCCTGCAAGAGCACGACCTGGCGCTGCGGCCGCGCCAGTTTGGCAGCCAGGGCGTAGCCGGGACCCGACCCCAGGCAGCCAAACGGACCGCTGTCCAGCCAACAGCCTGGCAGATAGCTGTCGATCATCCGGCCGGCGTACGACCCGAAATCGCCCGCATCGATAACGACTAGAGCATCCCGCTCCAGCAGCGCGGCCAGCTCGGCGTACACCCGCATCGGATGCAATGGGATCCGGTCATCGACCAGCTCGGCCTTCTCGAGATCACGCGCCATGGTCTCGGCCGTCGCGAGCTCCTCGATCCAGCCCTGGTGGTCGGTGCCGCCAGATCCGGCCAGCGCCGAAAGGGTGGCGGTCAGATCCCCATAGAGCCCCGCCGCGACTGGTCGCGGATGTTCGCGTGCGGGTTCGACGCGGTCTGCCACGATGAGCTGCGTTGTCGACCCGAATACCCCACCGAAGCCCAGACGGAAATCCATCGGCACACCGACGATCAGCGCGACATCAGCCTCCCCCAGCGCTTTTGACCGCGCCCGTGAGAAGGCCAACCGGTGATCGGCGGGCACCACGCCGCGCGCCATCCCGTTCATCAGCACCGGAATGTGCCGTTCCTCGACAAGACGCAGCAATGCCGCCTCCGCATGGCCCCACCAGACGTTGGTACCTGCCATGATGACCGGACGCTGGGCCGTCGAAAGCAGGCCCACCGCCCGGTCCAGGGCGTCGCCGGCTGGGGTGGGACCGGCCGGTAGCTCGGTGAGCGCGCCGGGGCGGCCATTGTCTGAGGACATGGAGAACGCGTGATCCATCGGGAAGTCGACGAATGCCACACCCGACGGCGCACTCACCGCCGCCTGCAACGCCTGATCGACCAGCAGGCCCGCGTTCTCGGCTGACTGCGCTGTAGCGGCGAAGCGGGCCACCGGCGCCACAAACGGCACGTGATCGATCTCCTGCAGGGAACCCATACCCCAGCGCAGCGCCGGCGCCCGGCCGCCGAGCACCACCAGTGGTGACTGGTTCTGCTGGGCCGCCGCCATCGCGCTCATCCCGTTGGTGATCCCCGGCCCCGCGGTGAGCGCGGCCACGCCCGGCACCCTGGTCACCTTCGACCAGCCTTCGGCGGCAAAGGCGGCGGTTTGTTCGTGGCGGGTGTCGATCAGGCGGATGCCCTCCTCACGGCAGCCGTCGTAGATGGAAAACAGGTGGCCGCCCGACAACGTGAAGACCGTGTCGATACCACTGGCTTTAAGTCGGCGCGCGATAAGCCGGCCAGCATGCATGGTCTGGGCCGGGGCGGTGTCGGTGCTCATATCGGCAGCCTATCGACAACCTTCGGGTACCTTCGCCCGAAGGATTTCTGTTTGTGAGGAGACGTCGACCTTGGGCCCGAAATTGTTTAAGCCGTCCATCGATTGGTCTAGAGCATTCCCGGATTCCGTGTATTGGGTCGGCAAAGCCTGGACGATCAGTGCCATCTGTGTGCTCGCGATATTGGTTCTGCTCAGGTATTTGACGCCCTGGGGCCGGCAGTTCTGGCGGATCACCCGCGCATACTTCGTTGGCCCCAACAGCGTTCGCGTGTGGCTGATGCTCGGCGTGTTGTTGCTTTCGGTAGTGCTGGCAGTGCGCCTGAATGTGCTATTCAGCTACCAAGGCAACGACATGTACACGGCCTTGCAGAA
Source organism: Mycobacterium canetti CIPT 140010059 (assembly GCF_000253375.1). Classification (NCBI taxonomy): domain Bacteria; kingdom Bacillati; phylum Actinomycetota; class Actinomycetes; order Mycobacteriales; family Mycobacteriaceae; genus Mycobacterium; species Mycobacterium canetti. The sequence continues at coordinate 2,102,811 of NC_015848.1, read as the reverse complement.
GGCCTTCGAGGGCATCGCCTCTGGCGATGGCACGGTCAAACGCTCAGGTGTGCGAGGATTTTGGATGTCGATCGGGGTTTTCAGCGTGATGGCCGTGCTGCACGTGACCCGGGTCATGGCCGACATCTACTTGACGCAGCGCTTCATCATCGCCTGGAGGGTCTGGCTAACCCACCACCTCACACAAGACTGGCTCGACGGCAGGGCCTACTACCGAGACCTGTTCATCGACGAAACGATCGACAACCCCGACCAGCGCATTCAGCAAGACGTCGATATCTTCACCGCCGGGGCAGGCGGCACTCCGAATGCTCCCTCCAACGGGACGGCCAGCACGCTGCTTTTCGGGGCCGTGCAGTCGATCATTTCGGTGATTTCTTTCACAGCGATCCTGTGGAATCTCTCGGGCACCCTGAATATCTTCGGCGTGTCCATCCCGCGCGCAATGTTCTGGACCGTGCTGGTCTATGTGTTCGTGGCCACGGTCATCTCGTTCATCATCGGGCGGCCCCTGATCTGGCTCAGCTTCCGCAATGAAAAGCTCAATGCCGCTTTCCGTTACGCGCTGGTTCGGCTACGCGACGCCGCCGAGGCGGTGGGTTTCTACCGCGGCGAGCGGGTGGAAGGTACCCAGCTACAGCGGCGGTTCACGCCGGTGATCGACAATTACCGTCGCTACGTTCGGCGCAGCATCGCATTCAATGGATGGAATCTGTCGGTGAGCCAGACAATTGTTCCGTTGCCGTGGGTCATCCAGGCGCCTCGATTATTCGCCGGGCAGATCGACTTCGGCGATGTCGGGCAGACGGCGACTTCCTTCGGCAACATTCACGACTCGTTGTCGTTCTTCCGCAACAACTACGACGCGTTTGCGTCCTTCCGCGCAGCAATCATCCGATTGCATGGGCTGGTCGACGCCAACGAGAAAGGCCGCGCCCTGCCCGCGGTCCTGACCCGACCGAGCGACGACGAGTCCGTCGAGCTCAACGACATCGAGGTGCGTACGCCTGCCGGCGATCGGTTGATCGACCCGCTCGATGTGCGGCTGGACCGCGGAGGCTCGCTGGTGATCACCGGGCGTTCTGGGGCCGGCAAGACCACGCTGCTGCGCAGTCTGGCGGAACTGTGGCCCTACGCATCGGGGACCCTGCACCGGCCGGGCGGCGAGAACGAGACGATGTTCTTGTCGCAGTTGCCGTATGTGCCGCTGGGGACGCTGCGTGACGTGGTGTGCTACCCCAACTCTGCGGCCGCCATCCCCGACGCCACCCTGCGGGACACGCTGACCAAGGTGGCGCTGGCCCCACTGTGTGACCGGCTGGACGAGGAACGCGACTGGGCCAAGGTGCTCTCCCCCGGTGAGCAGCAACGTGTTGCCTTTGCTCGCATCCTGCTCACCAAACCCAAGGCGGTCTTCCTCGACGAAAGTACCTCGGCGCTGGACACCGGGCTGGAGTTTGCGCTCTACCAATTGCTGCGCAGCGAGCTGCCGGACTGCATCGTGGTCAGCGTCAGCCATCGCCCCGCCCTCGAGCGGCTGCACGAAAACCAGCTCGAACTACTCGGTGGCGGCCAATGGCGGCTGGCCCCAGTCGAAAACGAACCGGTACGGGTGTAACCCGTGTGCGCGACTGCGACTCTCACGACGCTTTCAGGGCGTGTCGCGTCCCAGGATTCACAGTCGCGACGTGAGGTGACTATCACGCTTGGGCTACCGCGGCCGCCGCATGCGCTCCGGCGCGACGCCCGAAAAACGACCCCTCACCCAGCTGGGTCCCGCTGGCATATCCCTTGCCGTCCTGGGCGATATTGGACGCGCATGCCCCGACCGCGTACAGGCCGGCCACCACCGCGCCGTCGTCGCGCAGTACTTGACCGTCCACCGACGTGGCCAGCCCGCCCAGAGTGAATCCGGCATACATCGCCTTGCCCAGCGACATGTCGAACGCCCCCCACGGCCCGTTGTCTTGTGCTGCAAGGAATTCCGGCTGCTTGTGGAAATCGGGATCTGCGCCGCGCGCGGCGTAGGCGTTGTAGCGGTCCAGCGTCGCCGCCAGGTTGCCCGGTGGAATGCCAAGCGCGGCTTCCATTTCCACAACCGTTTCCCAGCCGTCGATCAACGGGACTAGCGGCATCTTGGGGTGCTCCAGGTGGGCTTCGTCGACGATCAAATACGCCGCGCTGTCTGGCTGTTCCATGATGAACCCAGCGGTCCTGGAATGGTAGGAGTCCTCGGCGACGAACCGCTGTCCGAGTTTGTTGACGATGATGCCGGTGAGCAAGATCGACGGCGGGTACGGCGGAGCCGTGATGAACATCTGGTCCATGTGTTGGGTGGCGCCGCCGGCTGATACACCCAGCCGGATGCCCAACCCGTCGTCGTAGGTGTTGCCCAGCACGAACGGCTTCTCGGCCAGTTTCGGAGTGTATTTGGCCACCATGTCCGGGTTCATCACGAATCCGCCGGCCGCGATGATTACCGACTTCGCTTTGATTGCACCGGTTTCGGAGAACCGCTTCCACATCACCCCGGTTACCTTGCCGGTCCCGTCCACGATGAGCTCGGTGGCGCCCGTCTCGTAGCGGATCTGTATCCCCAGGCTTGCGGCTCGCTTGAGCAGCAGGTCGATCACCATGGCGGCACCGCCGGTGTCGCCCGGCACGGGTACCTTGTGCCCGCGCGGTGCCGGCACCGCCAACTCCAGGAATGGCCACACCTTCTCATTTCCGGTGAACATCAAGCCCTCGGTGTTGGGTTGAATCACGGCCTTGCCGGGAAAGTAACTACGCTCGAACTGAAAACCCAGGCCCTCCAACCAGTTGAAATGCTCGACGCTGCCGTCGCAATAGGCGCGAATCTTGTCGTGATCGGGCTCTCGGGAGACCGCGACCAGGTACTTGTACATCTCCTCGGGTGAATCGGGATGACCGGTCGCCAGCTGCACCGTGGTTCCGCCCCCCAGGTAGAAGTGCCCCCCGGCAAGCGCGGTGGTGCCGCCCGCCGCGGCGGCACGTTCGAGCACCAGTACCCGGGCGCCGGCGGCGGCCGCGCTGACCGCCGCGCAACCGCCGGCGATGCCGAAACCAATCACCGTTACATCGACGTCATCCGACCAGGACGTCACGGTCTCCGCACTAACGGTGGCGGGTATGTCGGTGCTCATTGGCGCCGCTCCTCGTCATCGCTTCGTCCCCCGCAAGCGGGCGGTACCCCCACTGCATCGTCGCCGGCGCGGCTCATTGGCGCCGCTCATGTCGGCACTTGCACCTCCGCTTGCTTCGGCCAATGCGGCTTCGAGCCCCTGGTGTAGACCCGGCCCACAGTCCCGCAAAAGTCACTATAGATATTCTCTACACGAACCGACGATACTAACTCGAAGGGCATCTCTCCGAGATAGCTCAACGAGATACTCGCGACGACATCGCGGGCTTGCCCAGACTGCTACAGGTGTCGTGCGCAGAGCGGACATCGCGCATCCGAATCCGCTTCCGGACGCCTAACAAGCCGGTGAGAGCCGTTTCGGCGGCTTCTAGGTCCGGGGGTAACCCCTGCGATCTGTATCAGCGACAGAACGAGAAGGATGAGCGTCTCGCAGGACAGCCCAGCTTGCCAGGGGCCAGAAAGGGCTCAGATTGCATTTGCCACCACCGCAAGTGTCAGCACTGGTAGCCTTGAGTGAACACGTTCTAATTCCGGCTGGACACGCCGATTGCAGTAGCTTCAATGCTCGGCCAGCACGGCCACCAGCAGCCGTGTCTGGGCATCGAAAACCACTCCTGGATCGGTTAGCATGTCGGCCCCGTACTGACCGAATACCTCCAGGCTGATCGCGCCCACCACGCCCGCCCAGAGCAGAAAGCACTTTGTGACGACACGATCGTCGCCGGGAAAGCCAAACTCCTGCCGGATCTTTTCGAAGTCCGATGACATCGGCTGCGGCGCAACGTCATCGGTTAACCTGATGTCTCCGGTGGCGATTCCCGCGGCGATCGCGTCGAAGAACGCTCCGACCACGCGGGTGGCGACGCCCGCGGTACGGTCAGGCGGCGCGTGATAACCAGGAACCGGGCTACCGTATAGCAAGGCCCAGCGGGCGGGGTTAGTGACTGCCCAACCGCGCACCGCTCGAGCGATTGCGATGACGTCGTCACTCCACGAGTCGGCGACGGTGTCGTCGCGGGCTCGGTCCACGGTATCGGCCAGGTCGGAGTAGGCGTCGACGAGCAGCAAAGTCAACAGCTCATCACGACTGGACACATAGCGGTATACGGCCGAGGACACCATGCCCAGGTTGCGGGCAATTGCCCGAAGCGACAACCCGGCCGCGCCGTGATCCAGCAGCTGGCGACGGCCGAGTTCGACAATTTTCGCCTCGATCTGTTCCCTCGCATCCCGGCGTTTGCCCACGCGGCAAGTCTGACACAACCGAGATCACCGCTCTAGCAAACACACGGCGATCAACCTGGTGGCCGCTAACGGGGTGCTTGCTAAGCAAGGGGCGTCACGCCGAGATCCGCGTGAACCTGCTCGGACGTCGACCGCCAGGACACCGCCGCGGGAAAGCCGCCCCAGACGCTGTTGAAGATCCCGACGATCTGCGCGGGGCCGCCATCGGGGGCCAGGTAGACCGGGCCCCCCGAATCCCCCTTCTCACTGAGCACGCCGTGGGACATGGTGAACCAGCCGTTGTTGACGCTTTCGACGGTCCCACAGGTTTCGCCTGTGCTGACGCCGAAATGGCAGACCGCTTGGCCCGGGTGAACAACCACACCCGGTCTGGATTCCAGTGCACGCCCGCTCGGCAAAATGTTGCTTGCCGTGACGTCGTCAGCCAGCACAATCGCCTCGTAGTCGGCGATCAACTCGTGCGTGGCCACGGTGGAGCCGCTGGGTGTGTTGTCCCGGAAGGCCCTGAGATGGCCGATAACCTTGTAGTCCCGGCTGGTGACCGCTCCCCCGCCCCGACAATGCCCCGCGGTAAACGCGATTTTCAGAGCTGGGTCGACGTAGCCCAGGGTGCAGACGTGGTTGTCCTGACGGATTTCCATGCCGGGGAACACCAAGACCGGATCGGCACTGGCGGTCGCCGGCGAAAACCCGGCCGCCAATAGGGCGACCGTCGCTGCGAATGCGCGTGGTACCAGGCGGACCACCTTGAACTCCCATCCGTCGGGGCCAAGCGCATCGCCCGCCGCCGGTTACGGCTAAGGCGTACCAAAACCCGACGGTAATACTTTCGCAATGTCGGGTCGCGACGTTACCGAGACGTGACCAGGGAGGCGGCGGCATTGGATTTATCGATGGTGCGCGGTTCCCAGCCCGGCGGTCCGAAGACGTAGCCCAGCCGATCCCGCAGACGTGTTGCCGACCGCCAGTCACGCACGATCGCCACGTACTCGCGGGTCTGCAGCTTCCAGATGTTGAACGTGTCGACCCGCTTGGTCAGGCCATAATGCGGTCGGAATAGCTCCGGCTGAAAGCTACCGAACAGGCGGTCCCAGATGATGAGGATGCCGCCATAGTTCTTGTCCAGATACACTGGGTCCATTCCGTGGTGGACCCGGTGGTGCGACGGGGTATTGAAGACGAATTCGAACCACCGCGGCAGCCTGTCGATCCGCTCGGTGTGCACCCAGAACTGGTAGATCAAGTTCAGCGACCAACTGCAGAACACCATCCAAGGGGGAAGCCCCATCAGTGGCAGCGGAACCCACATGAGAATCTCGCCGCTGTTGTTCCACTTCTGGCGCAGCGCGGTGGCGAAGTTGAAGTATTCGCTGGAGTGATGCGCCTGGTGGGTAGCCCAGATCAGCCGAACTCGGTGGGCGATGCGGTGATAGGAGTAGTACAGCAGATCGACACCAACGATCGCGATCACCCAGGTGTACCACCGGTGGGCGGACAGCTGCCAGGGGGCAAGGTAGGCATAGATTGCGGCATAACCGAGCAGGGCAAGGGACTTCCAGCCGGCGGTGGTGGCTATCGAAACCAGCCCCATCGAGATGCTGGCCACCGAGTCGCGGGTGAGGTAAGCGCCCGAGGCGGGCCGTGGCTGCCCGGTAGCAGCGGTCTCGATGCTTTCCAGCTTGCGGGCCGCCGTCCATTCGAGAATCAGCAGCAATAGAAAACATGGAATGGCGAACAGTACCGGGTCCCGCATTTCCTCGGGCAGCGCTGAGAAGAATCCGGCGACGGCATCCACATCAGACAGGCTACGACTCGCATGCGTGACAGGTGACGACTTGACAGTGAAGCCGCTTGCCCGAAGGCCGTTGTTCCCTATCCAGTCGGCGCTGTTAGAGACTTTATGCCCTACCCGGGTCAGGTATATTTATCGCACACTTGGGCACATGACACACAAGCGCCAGAATCCCGGACCGAACCGAGCACCGTGGGTGGGCAGCCTCCATACAGCGATGACCTGATCGATCATCGGCCAGGGCGCCGGGCTTCCAACCGTGGCCGTCTCAGTACCCAGCCTCATTGACCCTTCGACGCATCCACTGCGCGTAAGTCGGCTCAACCCTTTCAAACCGCTGGATTACCGACCGCAGAAAGGGGGCAGGACATGATCACAAACCTCCGACGCCGAACCGCGATGGCAGCCGCCGGCCTAGGGGCTGCTCTCGGGCTGGGCATCCTGCTGGTTCCGACGGTGGACGCCCATCTCGCCAACGGTTCGATGTCGGAAGTCATGATGTCGGAAATTGCCGGGTTGCCTATCCCTCCGATTATCCATTACGGGGCGATTGCCTATGCCCCCAGCGGCGCGTCGGGCAAAGCGTGGCACCAGCGCACACCGGCGCGAGCAGAGCAAGTCGCACTAGAAAAGTGCGGTGACAAGACTTGCAAAGTGGTTAGTCGCTTCACCAGGTGCGGCGCGGTCGCCTACAACGGCTCGAAATACCAAGGCGGAACCGGACTCACGCGCCGCGCGGCAGAAGACGACGCCGTGAACCGACTCGAAGGCGGGCGGATCGTCAACTGGGCGTGCAACTAACAATCGCTAACCAGCGAGCCGAAGCCGAATGTGCCAGCGTACGCTGCTCTGACCCGGTATCCGCTACGCCGATGGCGATCCGCTCGATACTCCGCTGGCAGCCCGAGCGGGGGGTGTCCCCTACCCTGGCTGCCCCGGCTGACGGTATTCACCGGTATCCCATGATGCACTCAATCCCGATGCCTGCACCTTCTGTAAGCTCGCGACGGCTAACGGTGTTATCGGATGGCCCGGGCTCGAAGGAGGTTGGCACGTGTGAATGTTCCTGCCCGGTCGCCACGCGGCGGCGGCGTTACCCCAGAGTCGTCAGGTGTTTAGCCGTTGACCCGGGTGGTGGTGATCGGCTCCGGGTTCGCGGGCCTGTGGGCGGCGCTCGGTGCGGCCCGACGACTCGACGAGCTCGCCGTCCCAGCGGGCACGGTCGACGTCATGGTGGTGAGCAACAAACCGTTTCATGATATCCGGGTTCGCAACTATGAGGCTGATCTGAGCGCCTGCCGCATCCCGCTCGGCGACGTGCTCGGCCCTGCCGGCGTTGCGCATGTCACCGCCGAGGTGACCGCGATCGACGCCGACGGCCGCCGCGTCATCACGTCGACCGGTGCCTCATATAGCTATGACCGACTGGTCCTCGCGTCGGGCAGTCACGTGGTCAAACCCGCGTTGCCAGGACTGGCAGAGTTCGGTTTTGATGTCGACACGTACGACGGCGCGGTCAGGCTACAGCAGCATCTGCAAGGACTGGCCGGCGGGCCGCTGACATCGGCGGCGGCAACCGTCGTGGTCGTCGGTGCCGGGCTGACCGGTATCGAGACGGCCTGCGAGTTGCCGGGCCGACTGCACGCGTTGTTCGCCCGTGGTGATGGTGTCACCCCCCGCGTGGTACTCATCGACCACAACCCCTTCGTCGGCTCCGATATGGGTTTATCGGCGCGGCCGGTGATCGAACAGGCGCTGTTGGACAACGGCGTCGAGACCAGAACCGGCGTGAGCGTTGCCGCCGTCAGCCCGGGCGGTGTAACGCTGTCATCGGGGGAACGGCTGGCAGCGGCCACCGTGGTGTGGTGCGCCGGCATGCGGGCCAGCCGCCTGACCGAGCAGCTGCCGGTAGCCCGTGATCGGCTGGGACGCCTGCAAGTCGACGACTACCTGCGGGTGATCGGGGTGCCTGCGATGTTTGCTGCTGGCGATGTGGCCGCGGCCCGGATGGATGACGAGCACCTGTCGGTCATGTCGTGTCAGCATGGGCGCCCGATGGGCCGCTATGCCGGCTGCAACGTCATCAACGATCTGTTCGACCAACCGTTGCTGGCTCTTCGGATCCCTTGGTATGTCACGGTTCTCGATCTAGGATCGGCGGGCGCGGTGTACACCGAGGGATGGGAACGCAAAGTGGTATCGCAGGGCGCACCGGCCAAGACCACCAAGCAGTCAATCAATACCCGGCGGATCTACCCGCCGCTGAACGGCAGTCGGGCAGACTTGCTGGCTGCGGCCGCGCCGCGAGTACAGCCCCGCCCCTAGTGTCGTGGGTCATTCGGCCTGCGCGTGCTCACCGGCATACCAGTGCACAGCGTAAACGCCCGGCTGCAGCGACAGTTCCGCCACCAACCGCTCTAGCTTGGCCGGGGTATGGCCAACCATCAATAGGTGGGCCGTCAACGTGATGTTGTCGTCTCCGGCCGGCCCCGTGCGTATACCCCGCAGCGTGATGTCGTTGCTGCTGGTGCGCTGCACGATATGGGCACGTACATAGGTCTCTGCTTTGGGCCGACAAATCACCCGTACCTGGTAGGGCTGCAGCCCTTCGTCTTCGACGGCGTTGTCGCGGTCGACCAGCCGGCCAAGTGGGCGCCCCAGGAGATGGACAGCGACGATGGTTCCGGTGCCAATCAGGGTGAACACCAGATGCCCGGAGGCGGCCAGCACTCCGACCGCGGCCGAGCACCAAAGCGTGGCAGCCGTGTTCAGACCGCGGACGTTGAACCCCTCCCGCAGGATGACCCCGCCGCCCAGGAATCCAATTCCAGAAACCACGTAGGACGCCACTCGGGTGGGGCTGCTGTCCTCGGTGGCGACCGCGTACAGCACGAACAAGGTAGCACCGGTCGCCACCAGAGCGTTGGTGCGCAACCCAGCCATCCGCGCCCGCCACTGGCGCTCGAGCCCGATAATGGCCCCGCAACCCACTCCAACGGCCAGCCGGAGAGCGAAATCGGCGACAGTCAGCGTTTGCATGACGCCGAGTCCTTCCCGATCGCAAGACGGCCACGGCAGCCAACCACGCGCAGGTTAACAGCAGTTTGAGCCTAGGCGAACCGGGTGCATCGCAACCCCCTCGGACGCACCACACCACCGCGCACCACCGCGGTGATCAGGAAATGCGCCCCGCTAACTCGGGTGATGTTCCAGGTGTTCGGGGCAGTACGCGCCTGATGCGATGGCAGCGAACTTGGCCGCGCTGTCCATGGTCAGCCCGGGATTGTAGTCCCGCAGGTCCGCGACCAGCTGTAGACCTGTTACGCCGTTAGCACACAGCCCACACATCGCCTTGGCGGCCGTTATGGCGTGGCCTGGGTCAGCGTAGGTGATGCCGGCCTGGTCCAACGCGGCAAGGAAGGCGGCATCGTCGCCTGTTGGATCGGCTTTCCCGGGTGCGGCTAGGCCGATCATGGTGGCGGCGCTCAGCAGGAGCGCTACTAGCATTCTCATAGGTCTGCATTGTCCCATCGTGCGTTGTAATTGCATCGCGTCCTGCGGCAGATCTGCTGCGAGGGCCCGACATACTTTTCGAGTCAAAATTCGGCCATCAGTACAGCAAAGCCCTTACCTACCAATGACATTGACCGCGGTCGAAGGTGACCCGCCGGACGCGGATGTCAAGACGTGACGAATCTCACGGCCACATGGCAATGGTCTAAGCCTGGATTTCCAATGCGCTTTGCTTCAGCCGGTAATCACCTCCAGTATCAGTGTGGATTTCGAATCACGTTGAGTGTGAACCCAACTGAGTATCGGGCAAGGCAACCTTGGGTTTGTCGCCGTTCGACACGTGTACCGCGTGGATGCCGGGCTGTTTCGACAATCGATCCAGCAGGCCATCAAGATCGGCCTTATCGACATTCCAGTGTCGCACTGCGTCCGGTTGCTTTTGTAGCTGCGCGATGACAGCCTCCAGCTTGACCGGCTCAGCGCTGGGCGTTCCCCCATTGGCGCGGGCCCGGGCGCCACTGCCCGTGTAGATGGCGGGGGCGGCGGCACCGAGGGCACCTCCGGTCATGCTCCCCAGAGCCATCTGACCGAGCAGGTTTGCTGGGATCTGTGTCGCGGGGGCCGCAGCCAGGCTGGTGGCCGGCAATGTGTTGGCAACTAGCCTGACCGCCGGGGTAGCTGAGGCCCAACTGGGCGGTACCGACAGGTCTCCCACCAGGTTCGCCTGACCCAGACCCGCCGATGCGGCGTGGGCCAGGCCCGCGCTAAGCCCTGACCGCAGGCCAAGTCCGGCACCCAACGACGATTTGGGGATCTCGGGCGCCGGCGGGGGTTGCCAGAACACCTTGAACTCCGTCATTCCCAGGTTGGGCGCGCTCATGGCGTCGTTGGCCCACGTGCTGAACTTGGTGACGTTGGCTGCGGTGACAAACAAGTTCTGATAGGTCGTTGCGCCCGTCGGCCCGAAGATGGCGTTAATGAGTTGGCCCATGAGTTGGGTGTATTGGGTGCTGAGTGTGGCCAGGCCCTGCAGCAGGGTCGGGATGATGTCGAACGGAAACTGCGCCGCTGCACTCGAAAGCGCGGTTGTCACCGCATTGGTGCCGCTCGCTAGGGCGGTCGCTTGCCCCGTTGCGGCCGCCTGGCCGGCAAGTCCGGACGGGTTGGTGGTCTGCGGCGGTACAGTGAACGGGGTCAGCCGCGAGGCGGTCGCCGAGGAGCTGGCATAGCCGAACATCGCCATGGTGTCCTGGGCCCACATTTCGCCGTATTCGGCTTCGGTGGCTGCGATCGCGGCGGTGTTTTGTCCGAAAATGTTGGTCGCCACCAGCGATATGAGCTGGCTGCGGTTGGCCGCAATCTGCGGCGGTGGCACCACCGCCGCGAACGCGGTTTCGTAGGCGACCACCGCGGCTCTGGCCTGGTCAGCGGCCGCCTTGGCCTGTGCCGAGGTACCCGACATCCAGGTCACATATGGTGCGGCCGCAGCGGCCATACCGGCCGACGACGGACCCAACCATGACTCACTCGCCATGCCCTCGACGATCGAGGCGTAGGAGGCCGCCATGGACTGCAATTCGGCCGCCAACCCATCCCAGGCCACTGCCGCAGCCAACATCGGACCGGCGCCCGGACCTAGGTACATCTCCCCGGAGGTGATCTCCGGTGGCTGCAATCCGAAATCCATTGCCACACCTTTCCTCAACCGGCCGCTAACTGGCTGGCCGCCAGCCACCGGCCACAGTGGCGATGACACCGTCCTTCTCCCCCCTCCGGTGGGGGCTAACGCCCAGTTCAAGTGCCATCTCGAAAGTCCTGTCAGTCCGCGGGTATGACGATGATGGTGGTCGTGCTGGCGACGTCTTCGGTGACGGAACCGCCTGCGACGCGAGCAGCTCCGGCACCAGAGCGCACCGCGGTTCCTGCCAGCGCGCGTCCGGCCAGACTCGACAGGGCCATCTCGCCGAACAAGGCACCTGGTGCCTCGGCGGCCAGGGCGGGGGCGGCGCCGGTGCCCGGCAATACCGATGCGACCGCCCTCATCACCGGTGCGGCCTCGGCCCAGCCCTGCGGGACCGAGAGCGACCCGACGTAGATCGCACGGGCGATGCCCCCTGTGGCCCCACCACCGAGAGGCGTGATATCTGCGATATACCCGCCCCGTAGCGGCGCCAATGGCGACAACGCGCCGGCGGCGGCTTTCGGGCCCAGTAGGGCGGCCACACCTGGGGCGTTTTGGGCTAGGCCGAGGATCTGGCCGAACGTCAGCCACCAGCCGCCAGGTATAGCGCCCAGCCCGATGATGCTGTACGGCCCAGTGAGGTTCGCCAAGATAGTGGTGATGCTTTGCAGGACGGTGTCCCAACCAGCGCTGGCCGACGTCGCGGTCGCTGTTGTCGCCAGGCTTTGCAAGGTGCTGGGTAGCAGGCTGATCAACTGGGACAGCTGCGCTGTGATGTCAGAGCTGGCCGCGGCGCCGGCGGCCTGGGCGACGACGGCTGATTGAGCGGCCGTTGCCGACGGATTGGTCGTTTGCGGCGGCTCGCTGAACGGCGCCAACTGCGACGCAGTGGCCGACGAGCCGGCATAGCCATACATCGCGGCCGCATCTTGCGCCCACATCTCCGCGTAGTGGGCCTCGGTGGCCGCGATCGCCGGTGTGTTCTGCCCGAAGATGTTCGTGGCGACCAGCGACATTAACAAAGCGCGGTTGGCCTCGATTACCGGTGGCGGCACCGTTGCCGCAAATGCCGTCTCATAAACGCCCGCAGCGATCTTGGCCTGGGCCCCTGCCTGTTCGGCCTGGCCGGCGGTGACGCTAATCCACGCCACATATGGAGCGACCGCGGCGGCCATCGTGATCGAGGAGGGACCCATCCACGGTGCTACGGTGAGGCCCTCAATCGTCGAGCCATAGGACGCCGCCGCGGAGTACAACTCGGCGGCTAGCGCGTCCCAGGCCGCTGCGGCGGCCAGCAACGGTCCGGATCCCGGACCCGCGTACATTCGCCCCGAATTAATCTCCGGTGGTAGCGCCCCGAAATCCAACATCCCTGACCTCCGGTCCCCTCGATGGCCGCCATGCTAATCACGCTCGCGTAGTTCTGCCCACCAACTGGTCAAGCTCTTATGAACTTCACCAGATATCCCAATGTCTACGTCCTGCCGATCCCATCTATTTGCGCTGCTGCACGGGTGCTTCGCCCGAGAAATTTCCGCTTATTGAGCCTGGCCCGCCTGCGCTGGTGAACGCGCTAAACGGAAATGACTTCGCGCGACCAACTCCGGTATTCGCAGAGAAAAGCACTGTCGGCTATTCGGCTGCGCCATCGTGACCCTGGCGCTTTCCAGGGAACCCACCCCCTACGGGATCACCCGGCGGCGGGCGGTCGTGCGACGAAGTTGGGGCGGAAGCCATACTGGGGCACGGCACGCCCGAAGCCTTGACCGCCCATGGTGCCGAAAGGCATTCCGGGCATGCCGGCCGCCACTGCTGGGGGCGGTGCCACCATCGGTGTGCCTCCCAACGCGGAGCCCAAGGGGCTGGCTAGTGGTGCGGCCGCCGTCCAGCTCGGCGGCACCGACAAGGTTCCGACGGTGGCCGCGTTGCCCAGGCCGGCCGCGACAGTGCCGCCTAGCCCGCCCGCTGAGCCAAGCGGCGCCACCAGCGCGCCACCGAGCCCGCCACTGGTGGCCTCTCCCAACACATCCCCGGCCGCATCCGCAGCTGCCACGCCGCCGAGTAGACCCAAAAAGGGCGCAATCGTGTTACTCGGCAAGAACAGTCCGGACGAAGCTATCGTGTTCCAGAAATTGGAGTTGGGGTCCAGTAACGCCCAGAGTTTGTCGAGCCAGGAAGATCCAGACCCGAGAATGCCCAGCAATCCGGACGGCCCCGACGCGGACGTGGCTGCAGTCGATGACGAAAGTCCTTGCAGTACAGACGGTATGGCGGCGATCAGCTGCGACAGCGTCGTTTGCTGAGCACCAGCCGAGGCGCCGGTGGCGTGGGCAATCGCAGCCGACTGGGCCGCCAGGCCGGACGCGTTGGTAGTCTGCACCGGCTCGGTGAACGGGGTCAGCTGGGTAGCGGCTGCCGAGGCGCCGGCGTAGCCGTACATGGCCATCGCGTCCTGGGACCACATTTCGGCGTACTGGGCCTCGGTGGCCGCGATCGCGGGGGCGTTTTGGCCTAGCACATTGGTGGCGATCAGCGCCATGAGCTGGGCGCGGTTGGCCTCGATGACCGGCGGGGGCACCGTTGCTGCGAACGCGGCTTCGTACGCTGCAGCGGCAGCCTCCGCCTGTGCCCCGGCCTGCTCGGCCCGGACGGCGGTGACGCTCATCCAGGCCACGTAGGGGGCGGCCGCGGCTGTCATCGATGCCGACGCCGGACCGTGCCATTCTTCACCGGTCAGCGTCGAAAGCACCGAGCTGTATGACAGTGCGCTGGCGCGCAGTTCTGCGGACAAGCCGTGCCAGGCTGACGCTGCGGCCAGCATCGGGGCCGAGCCCGCGCCGGAATACATACGCGCCGAGTTGATTTCGGGCGGTAACGTGGCGAAGTCAAGTGCGGCAGTCATCGTTGATCTCCTCGTTAGCTCACAGCAATGATGTTGGCGGCTTCGGTAGCCGCGTAAGAATCCGCGCTGGCGCCCAACATCGCGACGAACGCCTCATTCATGGCGATCGCCTGGGCGCCGACCGCTTGGTACATGGCGGCATGGAAGTTGAATTGTGTTGCAGTCAAAGCTGATACTTCGTCAGCGGCCGCCGGGGCCAATTCGGCAGTTGCCGGTGCCGCGACCGCATTCCGCGCGGCTATCACCGATCCAACATGGCGCAACTGACCGGCCGCGATGGCCAGCGCATCTGGACAGACAAGAACAAACGCCATGGGTCTTCTCCTGACAGACGACCGAACCCGGAGGCCTATGACCGCTTCTGTCGTGGCTACTTCCCGTGAACGTCAATCACACATGGCCGCGAAGTAACGAGCTTGCGAAATAACGGATTTCGAACAGGAAGGCCGATTCAGAGTGCGAAAACGGCGCCGGGGTCGGATCGGAACGAAACGGTCGTCGATCTCGGATACGGACTATCGCCGGGACTCATTTCGCTCTCACCTCCTCACGGCCAGGGCACACGGGGATGCCGATGCACAGCACAAAGGGATGACAGCCCAGCAGACCACCGAACTCGGCACCCCTCTCGTCAGAGCTTTGGCACCACACGGCGTATCCGGCCGGTCCAGCCGGAAGCCACTTGGGCTCAACCCTTAAGCCGGGAAGAGCTGTCCTGACCCTGGGCGTCTTTCGACGTTCGAGGTCAGTGGCCTATATCCGCGCAGACGCCTCACCTAGCGAGGTGCTTGCAAGGGTAATCGTGACACTCGTAGCGACGCGCGTCAACCCAACGGCTTGACTCATCCGATGCCCCGGAGGCTATCAAGATCGGCTGTTAGCCAGCGAGCAGACAACGCCGGTCAGCAGACGACCTTCAGGTCCAGCGCAACCCGAACACCCTGAGACGGGAAGTTAGCGCAGCCGTAACGTATTGGAATAACGCGGTAACCGGTTGCGCCGCAAGAGAAGCGCAATTCCGGGAGAATCGTTGTCTATGAGAGCTGTGTCAACGCTACTCAGCATTCCGTTGATGATCGGCTTGGCGGTTCCGGCCCACGCGGGGCCCAGCGGTGACGACGCGGTCTTTCTTGCCTCGCTAGAGCGGGCAGGCATTACCTACAGCCACCCGGATCAAGCCATAGCATCGGGCAAGGCCGTATGCGCGTTAGTCGAAAGCGGCGAATCGGGTCTTCAGGTCGTCAACGAGCTGCGGACCCGCAATCCCGGGTTTTCGATGGACGGTTGTTGCAAGTTCGCTGCGATCTCCGCGCATGTCTATTGCCCCCACCAGATCACTAAAACCAGCGTCAGCGCGAAATAGTTTGGGCTAGAGAGTAATCAGTGGATTGACCCCGCTTGGGGTGACACGGGGTTCACATCGTTGCCAGTGAATCTGGTGAATGCACCCCATAGCGGGTCCGCAAAACTGTAACGTTGGCGTCGGTTCCAAAATTCCTTTGGCGGTCGTATGGATTCCCCATGCGACGACAACGGCCAGGAGGTGTGGACGTCGCAGATGATCGTGGCGCCGGCGTTTGTCGATGCAGCGGCAAAGGACCTAGCAACCATTGGTTCGGCGATTAGCCGGGCCAACGCCGAAGCGTTGGTCCCGATAACGGCGTTACTGCCTGCGGGCGCTGACGACGTGTCGGCTGCGATTGCGGCGCTGTTCGCAACGCACGGGCAGGCATACCAGGAGCTCAGTGCCCACGCGGTCGCATTCCATGAGCAGTTCGTCCAGCTCATGAGCGCGGGGGCGGCCCAGTACGCCAGCGCCGAGGCAGCCAACTCGTCACCATTGCAAATCGTGGGCCAAACCGCCCTCGATGCCATCAATTCACCCGTGCAGACGCTGACCGGGCGTCCGCTTATCGGCAACGGTGCCAACGGGGTCGCAGGAACCGGGCAAAACGGTGGCGATGGCGGATGGCTATACGGCAACGGTGGCAACGGCGGGTCCGGCGGGACGGGCCAGAATGGCGGCAACGGCGGGTCGGCTGGGCTATGGGGTAGCGGCGGCAATGGCGGCCAGGGCGGGGCGGGTGCCAACGGCGCAGCCGGTCAACCCGGGAATGCGGGCGGGTCCGGCGGCAACGGCGGCGCCGGTGGATGGATCTATGGTCACGGTGGACATGGTGGGGCCGGCGGAAACGGGGGCAACGCCACAGCGCCCGGGGGTGCGTCGGCAGGCTTCGATGGGGGCGCCGGCGGAAACGGGGGTTCGGGTGGTCGCGGTGGACTGTTGTTCGGCAACGGCGGCAACGGCTCGGTCGGTGGCATGGGAGGACAAGGCACTAATGACACAGCCGGAGATTCGGCCGGCAGCGGCGGATTAGGAGGCAACGGGGGCAACGGCGCCCAGGGCGGGTGGCTGATCGGCAACGGGGGGCAAGGTGGGGACAGCGGCGCCGGCGGCGGCACCGACTCCACTCAAACGGGCGTCATGAACGGCGCTTCCGGCGGTTCGGCCGGGATAGCCGGTAACGGCGGTGACGCGGGCCTAGTCGGCAACGGCGGGGCCGGTGGCAACGGCGGGAATGGAGCGGCCGGGTCTGCGCTGGGTACTACCATCTTCGGCGGGAGCGGCGGGGTCGGTGGCTCAGGCGGCGACGGCGGCAACGGCGGGTGGTTGTTCGGCAGCGGCGCGTCCGGCGGCAACGGGGGTCAGGGCGGTGACGCAGGCACCAACGGATTTGCGGGCTTTGGCGGCTCTGCTGGCGGTGGCGGCTGGGTAGGTGCCGTTAACTTCGGACCGATTAGTGTCCAGGGTTTTGGGTTGTTTGGTCACGGCGGTGACGGTGGCAACGGTGGTGACGTTGGGGCCGGCAGCCTCAGCATTCAATTTGGTGCATCAGGGGGTGACGGCGGCCAAGGTGGGGTGCTATACGGCAATGGCGGCAACGGTGGTAACGCCGGCAGCGGCGGAGGTACCGGCTTCGAAGGCAGCGCCGGCCAGGGTGGCGCCGCCATTCTGATCGGCAACGGCGGGGCCGGAGGGAATGGGGCGACCGGTGGGACCGGAGTAGGCAACATCATTCAGGAAGCCGGAGGTGACGGCAGCGACGGTGGCGCGGGCGGCAGCGGAGGCCTACTGTTCGGTAGCGGCGGGGCCGGCGGCATCGGCGGGGCCGGCGGCGTCGGCGGGTCGGGCAACGACGGCGGCAACGGCGGCGATGGTGGCCAAGGCGGGTCAAGCGGCCTGGGGATCGGCAACGGCGGACCCGGGGGAAGTGGCGGTACCGGTGGGGCCGGCGGAACCGGCGGCAGTGCGGGCACTGGCGGTGCCGGCGGTGACGGTGGTAACGCCGCCCTGCTGATCGGTACCGGTGGCGACGGCGGAGATGGTGTCCCACCCGCACCCGGGGGCCAAGGCGGCAAGGGCGGATTGATCGGTTTGCCTGGGCAGAACGGGCAGCCGTAGCCGCCGGTCTGGGGACGAAACTAATTCTCCTGCTGTGGGATTCGGGTTCCGATCTCAAGGGCATCAACCAACTCAAGCAATGGTGCGGTGTGGCGACTCGTGTCTGCCTCGGGGCCTATCAATTGGAAGACACGCCCTAACCCTGCCCTAGCCCGATTCTGATATCGTCGGTGCAATTTCGGCCTTGTTGCCGCCGGCCATGTGCACGGCGTGGATGCCCGGTTTCTTCTTCAATTCCGCGAGTAGATCATCGAGCCCGTCCTCGTCGGTGTGCCAGTGCTGCACCGATTCGGGCTTCTCCATCATGTGCGCGACCACCCGCCGCAGCTTGTCCGGTGAGTCGCTGTCCTTGAGAGATTTCTTGACCGCGGTGACTCGGCCTCCGCCGAGGAAACCACCAGTGGCGCGTGCAGCGGCGCCGCCAAGGGCCCCTCCGGCCACACTCGCCAGGGCCATCTGGCTGAGCAGACTGCCCTCGCTAATTGCGGCCGCCGGGACAGCCTGAAGTCCGGTGCTCGAGAACACAGCGGCAACCGTCCGGATCGCCGGGGTGGCCGCTGCCCAGCTCGGCGGCACCGACATCCCCCCGACCGAGCCGGCCTGGCTCGCACCCGCCGATATCGCTGGCGCGGTCGAGCCCAGACCACTCGAGATCGCAGACCGCAGGCCAAGCCCGGCCCCTAGAGCAGATTTCGGGATCAAATCGGGATTGAAGGGCGTCACCGGATTGAAGAACTTCTGGAACTGCACCATGCCGAAGATGGTCGATATTACGGTGTCGTTAGCCGGCAGGACCATTTTTGACTCAGCGAAGCCAAGCCCGAGCATGCTGTTATACACCGAAGATGCGTACGGCACCCCGGTGACCGCGTTCATCAGGCTGGCCACCGTCTTGTTGTAGTTCGTCCCGGCCGTTGCCAGGAATTCCAGCACCTCGGACACCAGTGAGCGCGCGTTGCCGGGCGACGCGCCGACAGCCTGGGCAACCGCAACGCCTTGGGTGGCCAGTCCGGCCGCGTTGGTGGTCGGCGGCGGTGCAGCAAATGGCGTCACCTGGGTCGCCACCGACGACGAGCCGGCATAGCCATACATCGCGGCTGCGTCTTGCGCCCACATTTCCGCATAGCGGGCTTCGGCGGCCGCGATCGCACCGGTGTTCTGACCGAAAATGTTGGTCGCCGCCAACACCGCCAGCTCGGCGCGGTTGGCCGCGACGACCGGCGGCGGCACCGTGGCTGCAAACGCTGCCTCGTAGGCCGCCGCTGCCGCGCTGGCCTGGGCGGCCGCTTCCCGAGCGAGCGCCGCCGTGGCCGACATCCACGCCACATACGGTGCGGCCGCAGCCGCCATGGTCCCCGACGACTGTCCCGACCACACGCCGGTCAGAACCGAGATCACCGAGCCATAGTCGGCCGCCGTGGACTGTAATTCGGTGGCCAGCCCGTCCCAGGCCGCTGCCGCGGCCAGCATCGGACCCGACCCGGGACCGGCATACATGCGCCCGGAATTGATCTCCGGTGGTAACACCCCGAAATCCATTACCGCATCCCTCCTTAACGGGCCGTAACCCCATTGGCAGCCCCGGTGGCCACATACCGAACCGGGGCTGGTCGCAAAAGTGTCGACAACCTTCTCTCCCGTGACATGGCGCTAGTCGTCCATGGCCGGTATCACGAAGATGTTGGCTTCGGTGGCCAGGTCCTCGACGGCAGCGGCAGCGGCACCGACGGCGGGTGCAGCGGCGCTGCCGATGGGGTGGCCGGTAGAACCGGCGGCAGCGCGGCCAGCCAAGCCCGACAGCGCCATGCCACCGAGCAACGCACCCGCGCCGTCGGTGGCCGCCATCGGCGCGGCGGCCAGGCGCGTCGCCTGCAACGCCGCCGCCGGCGATGGGATCTCCGGGGCGGCCACCGTCCAGCCCTGAGGCACCGATAGCTTTCCGACCAAGCCTGCCCGGCCAATACCCGCGGAAACCGATCCACCACCCAAGCCCTCCGAACCCAAAATTGGTGTATGCAAGGCAAATTCGGCCAGCGGAGCCAACGCTCCGGTGATTGGTTTCCCCCCGATCTTGCCAAGCAAGGCGCTTACCCCCTGCCCGTTTTGGGTTACCAAGACGCTCTGAATGCCTAACAGGTATGGCACCCCGGAGGGAGGCAGTACCCCGGGAAAGGTGTACGGGCCGGTGACCGCCCCGCCCAGGAAGGTGGACAGGTTCCCCAGGTCGGTAACCCACTGCGGCGTCGCCGATGCCGACTGTGATGCGGTCGGCAATGCCAGGCCTTGCAGGGCGCGGGGAACCGCGGAGAGCAGCTGCGGGAATGCCGATTGCAGGTTGCCGCCGGCCGCGGTGGCGACAGTTTGTGCGACGGCCGAGGACTGGGCCCCCAACTGACTATGGTTAGTGGTTTGCGGCGGCTCAGTGAACGCTGTCATTCGCGAGGCGGTCGCTGACGAGCCGGCGTAGCCGTACATCGCGGCGGCATCCTGCGCCCACATTTCCATGTATTGGGCCTCAGTCATCATGATCGCCGGCGTGTTCTGCCCGAAGATGTTCGTCGCGATCAACACCATCAGTTGGGCACGATTAGCGGCGATCACCGGCGGAGGCACGGTGGCAGCGAACGCAGCTTCATAGGCAGCTACCGCCAACCTGGCTTGCGCGGCCGCCAGCTCGGCATGCACTGCGGTGGCGCTCATCCATGCCACATAGGGTGCGGCTGCAGATGCCATGGACGTCGACGAAGGACCGCTCCATGCCCCGGTCAAAGCCGATAGCTCCGAGGCGTAGCCCGCCGCTGTTGCGTGCAGCTCAACAGCCAGCCCGTCCCAGGCTGTCGCGGCGGCCAGCATGGGCCCCGGCCCCGGCCCCGTATACATCCTGCCTGAGTTGATCTCCGGCGGTAACAACCCGAAATCCATTTCGCTTAATCCCTAATCGCGTAGCTCACCGGACTCACACTCGCGGCCCCTTGCCGCACACGAACGGCAGCGGCCCGAAATGAGAGATCACCCGTGTTCACCTCTCGCCGCTGAGTTGTCAGGGACGGCGGCGAGTCGGTTTTTGGCGGCCGCTGGACCCAGAGCCTTCTGGGTACAGCAGGGACGTGAAGACTTTCGCGCTCCAAATATGTGGCGATCATGGTTGGCGAGTATTGCTCGTATCACGTTCCGGCGAGGTAATCGCAACGTAAAGAATGATCACCATCACCTCGCTGTTGGCGTGGGCCATGCGTGAGATCTATTTGCCGACATTGGCATTGCTATAGCCGGCGGCGCCCCAGCTGCCCAACTGCCGACTTAGCGGCATGTATTCGGAATCCGTTACATGATCCCATCTTTGGGAGCTAGCGACCGGTGCACAGCACTGCCTCGGCAGACTCGATGGACGGCACTACTACCCCTAGTACCCAACCGCCGGTGTGCATTTATATCGCAAGTGCGCCAAACATATTCACACGAATAGCGTCCGACAAATTCGGACTGGACTACAGCGATGACTCCCGCCGCACCGGTCACATTGCCGCGGTCGGTGTGGGAAATTACCTGGATGTTACAGGCCTACTTCGTCTTCTTCTCCGCGACCGCAGCGCGCAGCCCTTCGGCCAGGTCCTCGCGAGTCAACTCTTTGAATCGGCGCAGCTGATCCTCGCTGAATTCGGTGAGATCGCTGGCCAGTACGGCGTCGAGATCCTCATCGTCCAAACGGAAACTACGGTGGTCGCGGGCCTTCTCCACCACGTTGCGCACAAAGCCGGCATTGCCCAACAGATCGATCCCGCGGATCAGGTCGCCGTCCTCGGAGTAGCTCTGCTCCATGTAGAACTTGGTATACGACGGCAACAACACTTGAGACTCTTCCTCAGTGATCACGTCTTCGTTCTCCCGACCCATCAGCTGGGTCAGTGCGATCAGCTCTTGCGGGGTGTAGCTGAAGAACTCGATCACCGTCGAAAAGCGCCGGCGCAGACCCTGATTCACCTCGAGCATTTTCTCCATCGCTTTGGCGTAACCCGCACCAAACACCACCAGCTCGTCACGGTGGTTTTCCATGTACAACAGCAGCGTGTTGATGATCGCGTTACCGTACGGGTCGCCCTGGGAGTAGCCCTTCTCATGCAGAGTGTGCATCTCGTCAAAGAAGACCGCACCGCCCAACGCCCCTTCGAGCATCTCCTCGGTGTTCTTCTCGGCGTCGGCCATGTACCGGCCCAACAGCTTGGTGCGGCTGGTCTCCACCACCAGCGGCTTGCGCAGCACCGTCAACCCGCACAACTGCTTGGTGAAAGCCCTTGCGACCGAAGTCTTCCCGGTACCGGGCGGCCCGAGCAACAAGGTGTGGCGCGACGTAACCGGGACCGGAAGCCCCATCTTGGCACGCGCTAAATTCACCTTCGTGGTCGACTTGATGAGCTTGATCTCCTTCTTGGCCTGCTCCATGCCGAGCATCGCGTTGAGCTCGGCATCCCCTTCGGCCAAGTACTTCGCGGCCATCTCGGCATGGCGGGCGGCCTCGGTCTGAGCGCGGGTTGGCGCACTGTCCGGATCCCACGGATCTGTGCGCGCCTCAATCGTTTCCGGGTCGGTGAGAATCAGCCGAAAGTTGGGGTTATCCAGCGCCTCGCGGGCCGGGGTGAACTTCGCATCGCGCGAATACACGCGGCGCAGGAGTTCGACAGCTTCCTCCTCACGGCCGACGTGCCGCAGGCACATGCCTTGGGTGTACAAGGCGATGTTAGCCGCGCCCGGCACCCGGTCACCTTCGATTGCTTCCTGAGCGCGCCGAAAGGCCTCTTCGAACACCCCGAGCGACGCCAGCGCCGTGGTGGCCATCGCCGCCCCCGCGGCCTTTAGCTCGGGGTGACGCCACTGCGTTGCCTCGGGGAACTGCGCAAGAACGTCAGGCCAGCGTTTGGTGCGGAAGTACAGCACGCCCCGCACGTAACTCACCAGCTCGGCGTCGAACGGATGGCGAGGATCGGTGGCGTCGAGCAGCTCTGCCGCCTCCTGGTAACGCTTGGCCTCGGCGAGGACCGCCGCGTAAGCGCAGGCCAGCGAATCTACGCTGGTAATCGCCAGTCGCAGGAATAGCCCGTCGGACACCTCGGGGCGGAACTGCAGATCCGTCACGCCGAGGCGGCGGGTTTCCCAGCCGAAAGTCCGCACCGCAGCCCATGCGCCGGCGAGCACTTCGATGCTCTGGTCGCCGGCCAGCAGCCGAGCCAGCCAGGCATCACACATCTTGGGATCCAGCCTGGTCGCCGTGGTGAACATTTGGGCGGCCACCTGCGGGTTATGGCTGGGCTGCAGTCCATTGACGGAGATCCCCGATGCCAGCAGACCGGCGACCATGGCGTTGCGGGCATCTTCGGCGGCGGCCTGCGGGCGTGTCATTGCCCCACAAACGAGCTTGTCGCGTGCTCGAGTTCCTGGCCCACCGGCAGCACGAGCTCGTCGTGGTCACGCAGGTTCCGACTGGGGATGACCAGGAGTGGACGGTGCGTCGGGGCCGGCAGGCTGGCACGCACCGCGGCCAACTGGCGACCGGTGAGCCGGTTGAGTCCGGCCGCTACCTCCTTGGGCAGGCGCGTGTCGCTGTGATAACGCACCCATGCCGATAGCGCGGGCGACCCGACCCGAGTGGTCAGACGCACCGTGACCACGGTCGTCCCGACTTCGGGGCTATCTGGCAGACACAGCTCATCCAAGGTCTCCGACGTGATGTCTGACGGCGTAACCCAAAAACTGGTCGCATAACCATTGAAATGCTTGAGGTGACGCCAACCGGGGCGACTCCATGTCGGTTCCAAGTCAGCCAACACGGCGCTGTCGACCTCGGTCAGCTCATCGGCCGTCACCGGCCGGGCCGCACAACTTTGCCCATCCAGATCCTGGACCAACCGCTCGGTGGCTGCCACCAGCGTCGACGCCAACGAGTCACGACACGCCACCGCAGCCACATTTCGCTGCGGATTCATCCGTAACACCAACCAGGTGCGGCGCCGATCGGCGACAGTGCGATCACCGGCTCGTTCTTCGGATTTCCAGCCCTGCGGCTCCCACTCCTGCAGCGAGGCCGAAGCTTTAGCAGCATCAACCCCGCCCCGCACCAGCACCGACACGATGTCGATGCCATCGAGGTGAATGTCGAACTGGCGCAAACCATCGGCGACCGCGACCACCGGCAACATGGGTACCGGCGATTTCCGGTGCCAATGCCGACCCGACGGGCCGCTCTCACCGCAGGTGACCTCGATCACCGAGACCAGCCGGCCGTTATACTCACGCACCCCTACCGTGTCACGCCCAAAACGGCGCTGGTGGTCGATTGCCGGAGTGCACCCCGCACCCAGTGTCGTGCCCGGATCCGCCGACCAATCCCGCACCCACGTCGCCAAACCCGAAATCACCGTGATGCCGTGGTAACTGACCACCGACAGTAACGTCACTACGGCCGCCACGCCGACGCCGACCCACCACGCCACATGATGATCGGCCTGCCAGGAATCCGGGCAATGACTGGCCACCGCCAAGATCAGGACATCCACCAGAAACACCGCGGTCACCCGCGGCCACGACAACGCCAACCCGAAGCTGCGCTGAGCCTTCATTGCTGCTTCCGTGATCGCCGCATCAAGGTCGCGGTACCGAACACCGCACCGCCTATCAATAGTGCCCCGGCCAATCCCCCGGCGGCCACCCATATCGGCACCATATCGCGGGGGGCGGGCGGCTGCGGCACCACCAACGGCGCTGACAGCTGCTTGGGCGGCTCGGCCGGGCCTTTGGGCACATCCCAAGTCAGTGCTGCCACTGGGTCGACCACACCGTAGCCGACCTGGTTGTCGACGCCGCGAGCGGGTGGCCGGGCGGTATGAATCAGCCGATTGATGATTTGGTACGCCGACAATTCGGGGAACTTAGCACGTACCAGCGCAGCCACCCCGGACACGATCGCGGCGGAAAAACTGGTGCCAGCCGGAACCAGCAACGAATTATCCGGGCCGTCAATCGCATTGATCAGGCCGTCGTCACGGGGCGAGAGTCCGACGACGTCGGTTCCCGGCGCCGAAATGGAGACCCAGGGTCCCGCGATACTCATTTTGCTGAGCGGTTGACCGTTGGCGTCAACCGCTCCGACCGTCAGGACGTAGTCGTGGAACCACGAGGGTGTCACCACCGTGGTGACCGCGTTCCAAGCGCGTGGATCGTCGGGCTGCAAGGGATCAAAAATCGGGTTCTGCTTACAGTCCTTCTTGCTGCCGTCGCCCGCTGCAGCCACGATGACCGCGTCCTTGTCGACCGCGGCGTAGTGCACCGCGGCACCCAGTGCACGCTGGTCGATGACATTACGAGCACTCATGCACATCACATCGGAGATATTGATCACCGAAGCACCCATGTTGGCAGCATGCACGATCGCGCGCGCCATTGTCTCGACGTTGTCGATCTTTTGCGCCGTCTGCGGGTCTTCGTCCCCAGTGTAAGGGTCCTTAAGGCCGAAGGCCTGGCTTGACTGGCGGATGGAGATTATCTCGACACCGGGGGCGATCCCACTGAACGCGTCCGGCGGTGGTCCCAGCGCTGGCGATGGCGCACTCGGGTGCGGATTACGCGGGTTGTCGATCGGGGCTATCCGCCGGCCCCCGGAGTAGCTGGGTACTGTCACCGTGCCGCCACCGCGGTCCACGGCCGGCGGCTGTGGACCAGGAGCCGGCGGCGGCTCCGGTCCTGGCACCGGTGCGCCCGGCGGAACTCCTTCCTCGGGAGGTGGAGCCGGAATCACGGTCACGGTCTGTGGCGGTACCGGTGAAAGGGTCACCGTTTGTGGCGGCGGCGGCGTTTCGGTCGTGGGAATGGTGACCGGCCTGCGCGGTACCGACGGCAGCGGTACCGCCCCGTTCGCCGGAACCGCCGCGATCATCGACGCCACCAGGGTGCCGTGGGCGTCGCAGTCCGACAGACCGTCGCCACCGGCCATCACGTAGTCGCCGCCAGGGATCAGACGCGGCAACCGGGGATGTGGAGTCACACCCGTGTCGATGACAGCGACCTTCACACCGTCGCCGCGGCCGAACTGCCAAGCCTCGTTCAGGTTCAGCATCTCCATATATTTTGGCTGCAGCTGAAAGTCGGTGCCGGGCAAGACCCCGACCTCGGTGCAGTAGGCGTTCTGCTTCATGGGCGCCAGCGGTCCGGGCGGCCCGTCGGGTGGCAGCGCGCCCGGATCGATCGTCGGAGGCGAAATTGCATACGCTGGCGGAAGGCCGGTCAGCGCGCCCGAAGCTAGCAAGACTGCGGCAATGGTCGCGGTACCCGCGCGACCACACCACGACCTGCTGCTACCGGTACCGAATCGCTGCATAGACGTTCATCAACCACAACGCCAGCGGGAAGATCGGCATCAGGCAGAGGTATTCAATCCATTCCACAAACTTGCGGAATAGCGGACTGTAGATGGTGTGGGGCACATGTGCAGCAGCTGCCATGCCCGCCGCCGGCAGCAGCACCAGGATCGCGGCGACAATGGACACAGCCAACGGCGAGGACAATTCCAGCGCGTACCGCACACACACCGCAGCAGCGATGATCACCGCAGTTCCGGCCAGGGTAATCGACTGCCAACGGTCGACGTAGGAGCGGCCCCGCAACAGCAGGAAGCCCGAGGTAAATCCGGCCAGTATCAGCGGCAGCCAACGTTGCCCGGTGTGCGGGTCGCACAACGATGTCATGCACACCACCACCATCACGCCAAGTCCCGTTAGCAGGCCGCTCAAGAACGACCGAGCGCGCTCAGCTTGCAGCAGCACATCACGCACCGATGACGGCCCTTCCAAGACCGGTGCGCTGCCACCGGACACCACCACGGTGGTCGGTAGGTCGGGCCGAGCCTCGAAGACCCACCGGCTGGTGGCGGACGGGAACACCGGCAGTCGGATGCCGGCCAGCCGCCGAGACAGTGCCGGCGCCGCGTGGTAGGCCACTACGCAAATCAACAACAAGGACGACAACAGCGTCACGGCGCTTGTGGCCGCGACCATCCGCGCCAAGGCTGCAAGCATTGTCAGCGCACCGATGATGACGATTGTGGTGTAAATCCCCAGGCGGCGACCGGTGAACCGCAGGGCCAGGGCCGCAGCGACGGTCAGCACTCCGAAGCCCAACACGGCCTGCGGGGAGCCCACCGGGCCGGGCGGGGCCGCTGCCGCCGCCACCGTCACGGGCATGATCGCGCTCATCAGCATGATGTCGGCGACGCGTCGATCCGCGTCCGTCTTGGCACGCATCAACAGCAACATGGCGACCGCCAGCACCAGCACACCAATCACCGCGGTGTAGATGGTGGTCAACCAGGTGTTGTGATGCCAGCGCCACCAGCCGAGCACCCCGGTGGCAAGAACAACCCCGGTCGCCACCATCGACGCCCCGACCTGCACAGCAACGATCGGGTCGATCCTGGCGAACCGCTTGCTGAGATCCGAGGCGACTGCGGTGGAGATATGTTCGATGACTTGGGAGCGACGTTCGGTGTCTGCGATGAACCGAATCCACAGCCGGTCGCCGTCATAGACGTCTTGTTCGGTCAGCGACTGGGTAGCACGCAACGGCGCGCCGTCCACCAGACACAGCGCCCATCGGCCGCGCCCAGTGGCTTCCAGTGGAGCCTCACCGAGCTCTCTGAGCCGACTATTAACCACTTTCAGCAGCGGGTCGGTCATCACCGAAACTGGGGCGTTGGCATCCAGCAGGACGCCGATCTGGACGCCTTCGCCGGCCATGACGCCCACGACGACAGCCTGGGGCGATGCCACACCCTCAATGTCAGCCTGAGGTGCGTCAGCTACTGCGGTCATCGTCCTGTACCCCCTGCCATGGCAAACGTGTTACACCGTGGCTTCAGTGGCGCGGGGAGCTCCGTCGGTGTAGGCACCGAGGCGCGGTAGCCCACCGGGAGCTGCGGCTCGACTAACTCCGATTTCATTTGCCTTGCCTCGCGACCAAATCGTTGTGGTTGACCTTGCCTTGCAGTATTGCAGTCGATTCTAGAGCAATTTGCCCTGTACGTATCTGGGTTGTATCTGATGCTTAAATTTGTTGTTGTACTTCGGGTTTCACGCCCTGGCGTCATACTCTGCTGTGTGTTTTCCACTCGCCGTAGGGCAGTGTATCCAAAACGGTCTTCACTCCTACTTGCACCAACTGCGGGGTAGCCGGGCAGATAGCCAGCCACGCCTCGCCGGAACCTGCCGTTCGCGCCTGCTGATACAGCGCGATGCGTCCACCGGAGCCGTCTTTCAGCGACAACACCGAGGCGCTGGGGCCCTTGGCGTCGTCTCGGTACTGTCGCGCATACACCGCGACCTCGGCCGCGGGATCCGACAACGCCTGCCCCAGCGCGGCCACCGTCGCGGCACTGATGCCCATTCGGCGCAGATCTCCGCCGGAGAATACGTTAAACCCCGATTCCTGCCACGACTTCGTTGCCTCTAGCATCTCCTCCATTGGCACGTTGACCGCGTTGATCGCGGCTGGGTCGGCGTGGTGAATCGACTCCAGACCGTCCATTACCAGTGCGGCGATCGAGGCGCTATCCGAGACCGTCACGTCATCGACGGTGATGTCATTGCCAACCCGTACCGCCGACACCCAGTGCTGGCCTCGCCGGGCCAACACCACCCGGAACTCATTGTCAGGGATGTCACGCGAACCCGGCGGCTGGTTCTCGTCGTCTATGACCCCGTACAGCAACTTGCCGCGTGACAGCAGGGCGACGACTTCAAGATCAGGTGCGGCAAGCACCTTCATCCGGGCAGCGACCTGTTCGTTGACCGCGTCGTTGACGACGATGCCCTGCTCGCGCATGACCGCCATCCCCGGGTGCTCGTTTAGCCAGTCATTGGAATCCGTGGAGACGTACGGCCGGCAACGTAACTCAGGCGCAACGTGGCGGATATCCAGTAGCGCCTGAAGCATCCAGAAGCCGTCGACGTTGACGGTGATGTCGGTGCGGGTACTCTGTTGATCCATCGCTACCTCAGCGGTCGAGTGCTAGTTAACTGCAGGACACAGCAGCACACCGGCTGGTTGGTGTGCTGCCGCGACTGAAGTTCAGTTTTAGGCCCAGCTGGAGCCGACGGCGCTGTCGGTTTGCGCCATGTTGTTGCCGGCAGCCTGCACCTTCTGCCCGTGGGCGTTGGCCTGCTCGTAGATCACCTGGAAGTTACGGCCCAACTGGGTAATGAACTCCTGGCAAGCCACCGAACCGGCGCCGCCCCAAAAGTCACCCGCGGCCAACACATCACGAACGATGGCCTGATGCTCGGCCTCAAGCGACGCCGCCTGAGCGCGAATCATGGCGCCATGAGCGTCAACGTCCCCGAACTGGTAATTAATCGTCATATTGGTGTTCTCCTAATGTGAGAAAGCGTACGCAGCTGTGGCTTTCGGCGCTAGCTGCTCAGGATCTGCTGGGAGGCCTGCTCTTGCTGTTCGTAGTTGTTGGCGTCGCGAACCAGCCCGTCACGCACCCCGTGCAGCATGTTCACGATGTTGCGAAACGCCTGATTCATCTGGGTCATGGTGTCTAGCGAGGTCGCCTCGGCCTGACCGCTCCAGCCCGCACCGGAAATGTTTTGCGCGGACGCCCACATCCGGCGAGCCTCGTCCTCCACCGTCTGGGCGTGCACCTCAAAACGGCCCGCCATGTCCCGCATCGCATGCGGATCCGTCATAAAACGTGAGGCCATGTTGCCTGTCTCCTTAGTACTGAATGCCTAGATCGTCTGCTGTTATGGACGCCGATAGCTGAATCGGCTGGGCGCTGGCGCAACCCCTGACCCGAGAACTCCGGATGTTCCCCCTCTCCTTCAGCAGGTTCGTGCGAGCCCGTTCAGCCGGCAGCGGCTGCGTTGGCCGCCTCGGTGGCCGCGTATGAGCCAGAACTGGCCACCAGCGTGTTCACGAACATTTCGTGAATGGCCGCGGCCTGGGCGCTGACCGTTTGGTACATCTGCGCGTGCGCAGCAAACTGAGCCGCGGTCAGCGCTGATACTTCATCGGCGGCTGCGGGCACTACTCCGGTGGTTGGAGCAGCCGCGGCCGCGTTCTGGGCGTTCATTGTCGTGCCAATACCCTGTAGGTTCGCCGCCGCAGCTGCCAGGGCTTCCGGCTGTGTGGTCACGAACGACATGCTGTCTTCCTCTCCCAATTAATCCCAGCAACGGCTCTCTGCAAGAGAGTAGATCACTGCAACGCAACAAGTTGATTTCGATGCCACCCGTTCGCAAGTGTTCACCAGTTGGCACCGCAAATTCACCTGTGGTAACGCCACAGTAACAGCGTTTGACCGGGTTTGCGGCCCACTCGAGATACTCGGCGTCGAGCGGGCGCCCAGAGCATCGAATTCAGCCGGAAGAGTCGCGCTGACCAGCGTATTTATCGGCCCACCGACCGGGCTGGGGATGAAATCTTGCCGCAGATAAAGCCCCGTCGGGACGGTCAATTTGGCATCAACGCCCGCCGTGCGCATTGATAGTGCCGTGTGGGCGTTTACCGACCGGCGCGGTCGATCGCTATCTGCAGCATTTCCGGCGGCCGCGCAGACCGGATCAAAGCTATCCCGCCGACGGAGACCGGGTAATCACGCTGTGGCGGAACCCGTATCGGTGAGCGAAGGCGCCGCTACGCCGCCCCGCTCTCGCCAGCGGTATGCCTCGAAGCAGGCCTCCCTGACCGCAGCTGGACGCTTCGCCGATGACGGACATCGGCGTGCCCGCCTCAGGCTTCTCCGCGAAGGCCGGAGCCGCGACGGCCCAACTTGGCGGCACCGACAACCTCCCGACCGGCTCCGCCCGCGCCAAACTCGCCGACACCGCCCGGCTTGCACCCAGGCCGGCGAATTGTGGCGTTGGGTACCAGGCTCCGCCGGAGCCAGCCGTTGTGCCCCCTGGGCCGAAGGTCAGCTGCTGTGCGATCGAGGTAAGAAACCGCGCCATGCCCGTCGCCAAGTACGACTGACCGAGCAAACGAACGATCGTCGTCCTTTCCGTGGGGGTAATCGAGCCCAGCAACCGCACGAGCCACCAATCATTGGGATTCGGCCAGCTGACCGACGCAACCGCCTGTGCGACCACCCCAGCGGAGTTGGTGGTCTTCGGCGGCGCCGCGAACGGAATCAACCGCGACGCGCTCGCCGACGCAGCCGCATAGCCATACATAGCAACGGCGTCTTGCGCCCACATTTCGGCGTACTGCGCCTCAGCGACCGCGATCGCCGCCGAGTTCTGACCGAAAAAATTGGTCGCAATCAGCGTCATCACCAAAACCCGATTCGCCGTAATCACCGGCGGCGGCACCGTCATCACAAAAGCGGCCTCATAAGCCGCCGCGGCCGCCGCGGCCTGCATCCCCGCCTGCTCGGCCCGCGCCGCGGCTTGGCTCAGCCAGGCCACATACGGCGTGGCCGCCGCCACCATCGACAACGACGCCGCACCCACCCACGGCGCACCGGTCAGCTCGGCTATCACCGACGCATAACCGGTCGCAGCCAACCCCAACTCCACGGCCACCCCGTCCCAGGCCGCGGCCGCAGCCAGCATCGGCCCCGACCCCGGACCGCAATACATACGGCCCGAATTGATCTCCGGCGGTAACGCCCCGAAGTCCATTCCGAACCCTTTCTCCGGTTGCGGAGTCGCAAACGACATCTGGGGTGCCTTTCAATGGCTCGACGGGGATTGAGCCGCTGGGAAACGCGGGCTAGCTGCTCGGTTGTGAGGCTAAATCGCCGTGCTGCTCCGCCGCTGACCCCGACGCTGCGGGACGTTGGGCGGCCAGCTACATCCCGGGAGCCACAACCGCCAAGTACCCTGTGCTTCAGCGCACGCGACCAGTCTCGCCGCGCCATCACCACCTGCATGGATACCGCGATCAACACCACCGGAACTTGCTGACGGCGCGGTGCCGTTGAGTCGCGGGACCGTCAGGAAATCCGGTGCCGAACCCGGCTTCGGGAAAAAATCCCACCGCAAATAACCCACCGAGATCTCGGCGCCGACCAATTGCCACCCGCAGCGGACCACACCAGCCGAGGCCGGCGCGTTAACACGTTGCGGCAGCGACTATCCGGCGAAGGGTGGGCGAGCCATGACGGTGGGACGGAATCCGTAGCGTGGACCCGCGCCGGCCCCGCCCGCACCAGCTAGCGGCAGGCCGCCCAACAGGCTTCCGGGCGCCGCCTCCGGGGCGGCACTGACCGTACTCACCGGTAGCGGAGCAGCCCCCGGAGTCACCGACCCGGGCAACGGTCCACTCCACACCGGCGGCACCGACAGCTTGCCAACCGAAGCCGCATTGCCCAGACCCGCCGCCACCGGCCCGCCACCGAGCATCCCGCCCAGTCCAGGCAAACCCTTGGCGGCATCCCCAGCAGCCGCGACCGCAGCCGGTGCCGCCGAGCCGATCAATCCCAGGGTCTTGGCCGACTGAATGAAGTTGTTGCCCATGCCGATGCTGAAGTACGGCAGGCCCTCGGTGTTATAGAAGAAGCTCGCGTAGGGCTGCAGGTCGGTCAGCAGTGCCGAAATTGAGGTGGGGAAATTGGGCGTGCCGAACAAGATCTGCCACAGCCACGACAGCGGACCGTTAGACGACTGCAACAGGGGTGAGGTGAGGCTTTGCAGCGCGTTGGGTAGCCCGGTGATCATCTCCGTCAGCGTCGACTGGGCGGTGCCGGCCGCGGTGCCGGCGGCGGTGGCCACGGCCGCGGCCTGCGTACCCTGAGCGGTCGGGTTGGCAATCTGCGGCGGCGTGCTAAACGGCGTGACCGCCGAGGCGCTCGCCGAACTGCCCGCGTAGGCATACATCGCCGCGGAGTCTTGGGCCCACATCTCGCCGTACTGAGCTTCGGCGGCCGCGATCGCCGAGGTGTTCTGACCAAAGACATTCGTCGAGATCAGCTGCATCAGCGAAGCCCGGTTGGCCGCGATCAACGGCGGAGGCACCGTCGCGGCAAACGCCGCCTCAAAAGCGGCCGCGGCGGCCCTGGCCTGTGTGGCCGCCTGCTCGGCTTGCGCCGCAGCGGCACTCATCCACGCCACATACGGCGCAACTGCCTCGGCCATCGCCGCTGACGCCGGACCTAGCCACCCCTCACTGCTGAGCTGAGTGATCACCGTCTCATAACCGGTGGCCGCCGAACTCAGCTCCGCGGCCAACCCGTTCCAGGCCGACGCCGCAGCGACCATTGGCGCCGAGCCAGGACCGGCATACATCCGCACCGAATTGACCTCCGGCGGCAACGCCCCAAAATCCATCGCAGTGACTCCTCTAGCCGGCCGCGGCCGCGTTGGCGGCCTCGGTAGCAGCATACGACCCTGAGCTCATCTGTAGAGTGTTGACGAACATCTCGTGAATCGCCGCGGCCTGGGCGCTGACGGCCTGATAGATCTGGGCGTGTGCCGCGAACTGAGCCGCCGTCAGCGCCGACACTTCATCGGCGGCCGCCGGGACCACCCCCGTCGTGGGAGTCGCCGCAGCCGCATTCTGGGCGTTCAATGCGGAGCCGATTCCCTGCAGACTGCCGGCCGCCGCCGCCAGTGCTTCTGGTTGGGTAGTCACAAACGACATGCGATCTCCTGCTTAGTTGTCTTCGGGTGCTCACGCCTTTGGGAGCATTGTCATTTCTGCCGAGCTGAGGTCATGGCGTTATCCGGCCGATGGCGGGCGGGCAACCACACTGTGACGGAACCCATATCGGTGGGCAAAGGTGCCGCTACGCCGAGTGATCCGCGACCCTAGCGGCAGTCCGCGGAGCAGGCCATGCGGTCCGTGTGACGAACCGACGGTAGGGTTGGCGCTCACCGCGTGGGCGACCGGGCTTTCGGTCAGTGCAGTCGTTTTGACCCAGCTCGGCGGAACCGACAGAGCCCCAATCTTGTTGGCCCGCGCCAAACTCGCCGACACCGCCCGGCTTGCACCCAGGCCGGCGAATTGCGGCGTTGGGTACCAGGCTCCGCCGGAGCCAGCCGTTGTGCCCCCTGGGCCGAAGGTCAGCTGCTGTGCGATCGAGGCGAAGAACTGCGCCATGCCCGTCGCGAAGTACGACTGACCGAGCAAACGAACGATCGTCGTCCTTTCGGTGGGGGTAATCGAGCCCAGCAACCGCACGAGCCACCAATCATTGGGATTCGGCCAGCTGACCGATGCAGCCGACGAAAGTCGTTGCAGCAGTCCAGGCATCGCCGCGACCGCAGCCACCTGTGCGACCACCCCAGCGGAGTTGGTGGTCTTCGGCGGCGCCGCGAACGGAATCAACCGCGACGCGCTCGCCGACGCAGCCGCATAGCCATACATAGCAACGGCGTCTTGCGCCCACATTTCGGCGTACTGCGCCTCAGCGACCGCGATCGCCGCCGAGTTCTGACCGAAAAAATTGGTCGCAATCAGCGTCATCACCAAAACCCGATTCGCCGTAATCACCGGCGGCGGCACCGTCATCACAAAAGCGGCCTCATAAGCCGCCGCGGCCGCCGCGGCCTGCATCCCCGCCTGCTCGGCCCGCGCCGCGGCTTGGCTCAGCCAGGCCACATACGGCGTGGCCGCCGCCACCATCGACAACGACGCCGCACCCACCCACGGCGCACCGGTCAGCTCGGCTATCACCGACGCATAACCGGTCGCAGCCAACCCCAACTCCACGGCCACCCCGTCCCAGGCCGCGGCCGCAGCCAGCATCGGCCCCGACCCCGGACCGCAATACATACGGCCCGAATTGATCTCCGGCGGTAACGCCCCGAAGTCCAACCAGTCCTCCCTCTCCACACACGATCGCGTTGGCGATCCGGATGAGCCCTGATGAGCATTGCCACCAAACGTGGCCAACGAGACGCGCGCTCGGCATCGAAAAGGCGCCGAATATAGCACCGCTAGTCGATAACGGCGTCGCTGCGCAACTGTTGCATAGAAAACACATTAGATTGCAATACCGGCCTCCAGCGCCGATGACGCCAAATATTCATTCCTCGTAAACGATCGTTTGGCCAGCGTTAATTTTGTGGTATGACCCGGAATCGTCAGTCCGCGTCGTCCTCCTCGAGGATGAGCGCCATTTCGGGGCAAGCGGCCACACCGTCTCTGGTCAGCTGCATGTCCGCGGGCCGCACCTCGTGCTCTGCCAGGATCGAGTTGCCCGAGTCGTCGATCGGGAACAGGTCCGGATCGACGGCATAGCACTGCGCATGACCCACGCATCTCGATGGATCGAGACGGACTTTCACGGGATTTCCTCCCTTTACCGCCCAAAGCACACGCCAGCTTGGACCGGACAGTTCGCTTCGAAGATTAGCCGCTGAGCCCCCAGATGCGCTCGACACCACAATGGTGGGTGCACGCCCACGTGCGATAGTGGCTAGGTCGGCACCGCTTGGCTACGTCTGCGACCTGCGACAAGAACGGAGACACGAAAGACTTGAGCGCATGACCACCCCCGGCGAGGACCACGCCGGCTCGTTTTATCTACCGCGGCTCGAATATTCGACGTTACCGATGGCCGTTGACCGGGGTGTCGGCTGGAAGACCCTCCGCGACGCGGGGCCCGTGGTGTTCATGAACGGCTGGTACTACCTGACGCGCCGCGAAGATGTGCTCGCGGCGCTGCGGAATCCGAAGGTTTTCTCGTCGCGGAAAGCGCTGCAACCTCCGGGAAATCCGCTGCCGGTGGTTCCGCTCGCGTTCGACCCGCCCGAGCACACCCGATACCGCAGGATCCTGCAGCCATACTTCAGCCCGGCCGCTTTGAGCAAGGCGCTACCGTCGCTGCGCCGTCACACTGTCGCTATGATCGACGCCATCGCAGGCCGGGGCGAGTGCGAGGCGATGGCCGATCTCGCGAATCTGTTTCCGTTTCAGTTGTTTCTCGTCCTGTACGGCCTGCCGCTCGAAGACCGTGACCGTCTGATCGGCTGGAAAGACGCCGTCATCGCCATGTCGGATCGACCTCACCCGACCGAAGCCGATGTCGCTGCGGCGCGCGAGCTGCTCGAGTATCTCACGGCCATGGTCGCCGAACGCCGGCGAAACCCAGGGCCGGACGTCTTGTCGCAAGTGCAGATCGGCGAGGACCCGTTGAGCGAGATCGAGGTTTTGGGCTTGAGCCACCTCCTGATACTGGCGGGACTGGACACCGTGACGGCAGCGGTAGGCTTTTCGCTGCTCGAGCTCGCCCGCAGACCACAGCTGCGCGCCATGCTGCGCGACAATCCCAAGCAGATCAGGGTTTTCATCGAAGAGATCGTCCGGCTGGAGCCATCGGCGCCGGTGGCGCCGCGAGTTACCACCGAGCTCGTCACCGTCGGCGGCATGACACTGCCTGCGGGGTCACCAGTGCGGTTATGCATGGCCGCAGTCAACCGCGACGGCAGCGACGCGATGTCCACTGACGAGTTGGTGATGGATGGAAAGGTGCACCGACACTGGGGATTTGGCGGCGGTCCACACCGTTGCCTGGGTTCGCATCTAGCCCGTCTAGAGCTCACCCTGCTGGTCGGCGAGTGGCTGAATCAAATTCCCGACTTCGAGCTCGCGCCGGACTACGCGCCCGAAATACGGTTCCCGTCCAAGTCCTTCGCGCTTAAGAACTTGCCGCTGCGCTGGAGCTGATCGGTTTGGCCGAACTACCGACGCACCTCGGTGGCTGCCACTTGGACGAACACACCGGTGTCTTCTGCCATCAACAGGCCTCGACCGCGGGGCAGCGGGCCGCCCTTCATCTTGCCGCGAATGAAGCCCTCGTCGGGATCGGCGTCCATCACCAGCAGTGGCGCATTGGCCTGATGCAGGGCCCGCAACATCGGGTCGCTGCCGGCTGACGACCAGCCACCGAAGGTGCGCGTGACGATCACATGCAAGCCGACATCGGCGGCCCTGTTCACAAACGGAACAGCCTTGTGCAACGGTGAATCGAAGCCCGGCGGCAGCTGCTGGATGTCGTCGACGATCAGGAAGATTTCTGGGCCGCTCCACCACGACCGCGACAACAACTCTTCGGCGGACAGGCCCGGTGGCGGCTCACGACCGGCCAACGCCGCCGCAAGTTCACCCATCATCGCCACCACCCCGTCGAGGTTGTAGGCGAACCGCTCCACATAGTCCGAACCGAGCGCGGTCAGCAGCTGACGGCGCGGGTCGACCAGCCATACCTGCGCAGAGGGCCGCCCGGGGGCGGGAGGCGGTGCGCTGCTGGCGCCCGGCGCGTAGAGCCGCCCGATTTCGGACATGATGGTGGCCAGCGTGGTGGTGCGGCCACATTCGCGTCGACCAGTCACCATCAGGTGCGAATTCTCGGCGAAATTCAGATAAACCGGCGCCAGATCCAATTCCGATATCGCCCAGGCGATTCCGCCAGCGCCAACGCCTTGGCGGGTGTCCCGCGAGGCCAGCTCCCGCACCTGTTCCACGCCGAACCGCGCCGGCAACCGGCGCACCGGTGGAGCCTGGGCGCTGGTGAGCCGGCTCACCGCCGCGACCACGCTGTCGCACTCGAAGACATTGTCGGGTGTGCTGCCCAACGCCGGTCGAGCCACCAGGGTGTGCAGGCCGGCCTGCGGGTCGCTATCCAGGCGGACGTAGTTGACCGCAACCATGCCGCGCCCCGGCTTGACCGGAACGTCCTTGGCGAATCGAGAACGCACCAGCTTGGCGTCCTCAACCGCCGCCAAGCGCAGCTCGATACGGGATCCGAAGCCGCTGCGCACCGGCGGCCGCAGCTCCGATTCGCGGTCGGCAGTGACCACCACGTGCACCCCGAACGAGGGGCCCTGGTTGATGATCACGTTCACCTGCTCGATCAGCACCTCGTTTTCTTCGGCCAGGGCCCGGTAGTTATCGATCACCAGGTAGACGTCACCGAAGCCGTCGTCGGGTACCGGCCCGGCCTCTCCGCCGAACTTGCGGCGCCGGAACATCTCCATCGACGCGATTCCGCATTCCAGGAAGCTGCGTTTGCGCTCGCGCACCAGCGCCAGCAACTCGGCCACCGTCCGGCGCACACCGTAGGGATCGGTGGGACCGGCAACCTCGCCCACGTGGGGGATGCGGGAGACCGTGGTCAACGCGGTGCTGCTGTAGGCCAGGCAGTAGAACTGAACCTGCTGCGGGGTGTGAGTCAGTGCCGCTGAGCAGATGAGTGTCTGCAGCGCAGTGGTCTTGCCCGAACCGCCGGCGCCCAGGATTAGCACGTTGGCACCGGGCCCGGAGGTGTCAACCGTCCACGGTGGCTGGTCATGCTTATAGGGGCGATCGATTATCCCGATCGGGAACACGAGATTGCACGCCGAACCGTACTCCTTGTGCCACGGGCGGCCGAGGAACCGGTTGACCAAGTCGTCGATGGCGACGGGTTGGGTTAGTGGCGGTTGCCAGAGCCGGTACGGCTCGAACTTGATCTTGCGCAGCTGATCAATGATCACCGTCCCAACCTTCGGGGTGCGCACCCCCTCTTCGTCCTCGTCCTCGCCGCCTTCAATGTCGTCCGACTCGAGCACCTCACCGTTGGGCTGGGCAACTACCGGCTCGATATCGGGACCCCCCACGCTAACTTCCAGCGGTGTGAACGAGTTGGTAAACAATTGCGGGCGAATGTAGTCGATGCTGTGTACTAAGGCAGGCGCTTCCTCGCCGTCGATGCTGACGCCGGGTTGGAAGTAGTCCCGCCACAGGAATTCCGCCTGGAATCGGATGATGTCCTCGAGGCTCTTGCGGAAGTAGCCCAGACCGGCCTGTGCGGGCAGATTCACCGCGTTGGGCACCCCGGCCGCCTGCGCCGCTCCCGCGGTACGCGCTTTCAGCACCAAGCGGTAACCCATGTTCTCCATGAGCTTTTCGGCTCGGCTCTCGATGGTCTGAGACGCCATCATCAGGTGAATCCAGTAGGCGCGGCCCTGCCGGCCGATCGAGTCGAGGACGTCGACCGCCGTCGGCATGATGCGGAACCATTCGTAGAACTCGTCGATGACCACCACGAGCATCGGCAGCGGCGCCATGTCCTGACCGCGCGCACGCATCCTGGCTCGCACCGAGTTGTACTCTTTGGCGTCGTCGACACCGGCGCTGTCGCATATTGCTTTGCGGCGGGCGATCTCGCCCCACAGCGCATCCAGAAAGCGCTCCATGAGCGCCTGGTCTTCTTCGAGGTCGGTGATGATCCGCGACACGTGTGGCACTCCCGCGAACGGCTTGACCGCCGAGCCACCTTTGAGGTCTGCCAAAACGAACTGCAACTCCTCCGGCGGATGGCTGAGCATCAGCGATTCGATCACGGTTCGCACCAACGTCGACTTACCGGAACCGGTCGTCCCGGACATGACCCCGTGCGGGCCGTCGCCGCCTTCGTCGAGCGATTTCATATCCAAGAACAGCAGCTCGCCGTTGTCGGAGCGATTACCGAACGGCGCCCGCAATCGCGACCGTCCCATGGTGTCGGTCCGGCTAGCCCACAGCGAGTCGAAGTCGATGTTGCCAGGATCGTCAATCCCGTAGTAGGACAAGATGTCTCGGGCACCAATGTGGGCAACCCGCTGGCCGATCTCTTCATAGGCCTCAGCCAGCCGCCACTGCGCCAGCTTCTGCGCGAACTCTTCTGCCTCGGCGATGCTGACTTGGTCGGTGAGAGCGAAGAACCAAGCCTTGTCGTCGATCACCATCCAGGTGTCGCGGTCGCGGGGCAGCGCCTCGATCACGCCGGTCTTGTCGAACTGCAGCTTCCGCTCCGGGATGTCAGTCCACATCGAAGAGCCGGTCAGGTCGAAGAACGTCACCCCGTCGACACCCTCGGCGCTGATCACGTACTCCCATTGCGGATCGTCGACGTCGGCGATGATCACGGTGTGCGGGGTCGGGGTCTGCGCCGACGAACTCGCGTGTCGAGGCGTGAAAGAACCACGGCCCGCGAATAATTCGGCTTGCTCCGCGGCAAACTCACGAACCGAGGTGTAGACCATCCGCGCATTACCCGCCGCGTCGTGCCGCCGCGAGTCACCGAAATGCGGTAGCCACTTCACCCAGTCCCATTGGTCTAGATCGGAACTGACAACGATCATCTGGACATGGTCAGGCCCGTGGGAGAACGCCAGCTGGCAGATGATCGCCCGCATCAAACCCAGAACCTGCTCGCGTTCCCCGACCAGCGCATACCAGGGTTCGACCAGCAGCGAAACCATTTTCGGCAGGTTGTACACGACGCTTTGGTAGCGCCCGAATTCCTGCAGCGCCTTACCTGTCACCGGCTCCAGCTCGATGTCGGTCGGCATATTCTGCGGCTCACCCCAGGTCACTTCGGGACGCGTCATTCCCACGCCGACGCGGACAACCCCGAAGTTCAGGTCCTTACCGTCGGGCTTGCGCTCCCACATCCGGGGTGACCCCACGGCGGCCGCCAACGTGTTGGGCGCCGGGTGGAACCACCGATAGTTGGCGTCCATGCTGTCGGCCGACTCTTGGGCCGTCTCGCGCAGCATGTCCAGCATCAACATGAACTGAGCGCGCATCGCGTCCAATTTCGGCCGGCTCATTTGCTGTTGGCCGCCGCCCATGCCGCGGAACATCATCATCATGATCCCGACCATCATGAAGAGCGGGAAGATCGAGCCGATGCCGCCGAACACGTGTGATCCGCTGGCGAAAACCATGGCGACCATGCCGCCCAGCAGGCCCACCACCACGACGCCAACCACAATCAGCCACCAGGGCTTGCCCTCCGGCGGCGGAATGCTCAGCGGTGTCGGTAAGACAATATTCTCGGGCTTGATGACCGGAGGCTTTTCCGGTGTCGGGCGGGCAAAACCACGCTTCATTTCGGTACCACCAACTCTGCCGGGGTCATGTCCATTGGGAGCGTGTCGTGCTCCACCAAGGCGTCCGCTCGTGACAGCGTGGGGCCCTGTGGCAGCAGCCGCAGCGCCACCCACGGCGCCA
This sequence comes from Mycobacterium canetti CIPT 140010059, assembly GCF_000253375.1. NCBI lineage: Bacteria > Bacillati > Actinomycetota > Actinomycetes > Mycobacteriales > Mycobacteriaceae > Mycobacterium > Mycobacterium canetti. The sequence goes on along the minus strand of NC_015848.1, from coordinate 2,062,084 downwards.
GGCTCGGCGTCAGGGTCAACCCCAACGCGTCACGCGCTTCTTTGCTGTCCTCCACCCCGAACCGCGCGCCCGCATCGGTCACCCACCATAGCGATTCGGACGTTTGGGCCCCCGGGTTGTTGCCGGTGACGGCCACGAAGTTCGCATGGTCGGGGCCGAAGTAGACCTGATCGGCTTGCCGGCCACTCGTGTCGGCCTTCACCAACGACACCACCTTGTTCATCTCGGTCGCCGCGACCGGAATGGTAGGCCCGGACACGACCCGCACACGGGCCCGGTTTTCACCGGCCGTCCGCTCCCACCACCAACAGGTCGACGGATGCTCGCGAATGTCCACCACTTCCAGGGGATTGTCCGGATACGCAGAGAGATCCAACCGATTCACCACCGGCATCTTGGCCAGCGTTGAGGGTTCCACGGTCAACGGCTTGGTGTTGCCCGCACTATCGGCGTTCTGCAGGATCTGGGCCACCAACGGCGGGAGCGTTTGCACTCCATCGCCCAGGACCAACGAATACTGTTGTGGTCCACTGATTTGCGGTGTGACGATTACCGTCCCGATCGGTCCGGGAGCGCCCGGGAACGTCGCAGGACCACCCGCATTCGGCACTTCCGGCACCAACAGTTCGGGCCCGACCGGCAAAGCGTCGAACAATGCCCGGCTCATCGGACGCGCCTGGCTAACCTGCTCCGGCGTCAACCCCAGCGGCAACAACACCGCTCGATTCGTCGGCTCGATTCGTGACCGGCGCCCCTCCCGGATGACCCACGCATCTCCGCCGTAGCGCAGCACTACCGCGTCCGATCCACTCAAAATCTGCCGGTGACCGGTAAGGTCCGGGGTCCCGTCGATGACCGTCACCGTCACGCCTTGCAGCGACCCGATGCTTGACGAGGTCGCTACCGTGTCGCAGACCAGCCAAGACGACGCGGGTGGACTCTTTGGCGAGAACGATGACGGCGCACCCGGGATACCCACCAGCGGACCGCGCGGCATGGTGGCAATCTGGCTTGACCGAACCAGGTGCGGGTTGTCCGGCCGCCCGGTGATCAGCCGTGCCGATGCCAAATTCAGCGCCGGGTACAACCTGTCACCGACACGGACATAGAGCGCACCGGAATCGCGGTCTGCGATGATCGGCGACTCATTCAACTGGCCGGACGGGCTGATGAACGACCACAACAGCGCCCCCAGACAGATCACCAACGCCGCCGACACCGACGCCACCACCGCCAACGTCTGCCGCCGACCCGGCTCAATCTCCATACGCACACGCCAGCGTGTCAACGCCATTGCGGTTCGACGCGCCAGGAACTGATAACCGGTTACCTGGGTCCGCGTGGACAACCCAAGGCCATACCCCGACCCCCGCTGCCCGCGGCTCTCTTCAGCCACGCTAGATCACCTTCCGGTCTGCTCAGAACACCTGGACATTGACCTGGGTATTTGCCACTGCGCGGATCCCCCAAGGATTCGTCGTGTCTTCACTGGGCATGGTAGCGGCGAATGACCGAGTCCGCCTGTGGAACTGTCCGCTCGGCAGTCTACCTCGTTGACCTGCAACGTAGTGGTGTTCGGTAGCCAACCGTGCTGTGCTGACGGAAGGCTCAGATTCCTGCGCTCGCCCGCACACGGGTGCCGGACGCAAGATGGGCGACATGACCGAGCTCGCGCCTTCGCTGGTCGAACTTGCCCGACGATTCGGCATTGCCACCGAGTACACGGACTGGACTGGCCGGCAGGTGCTGGTCTCCGAGGCTACATTGGTGGCTGCTCTTGCCGCCCTCGGCGTTCCCGCCCAGACCGAACAGCAACGCAATGACGCCCTGGCCGCGCAGCTGCGGTCCTACTGGGCGCGTCCATTGCCGGCGACCATCGTCATGCGCGCCGGAGAGCAGACGCAGTTCAGGGTGCATGTGACCGATGGCGCTCCGGCCGACGTGTGGTTGCAGCTCGAGGACGGCACGACACGTGCCGAGGTGGTGCAGGTCGACAATTTCACCCCGCCATTCGATCTTGACGGACGCTGGATCGGCGAGGCCAGCTTCGTGTTGCCCGCCGACCTGCCCCTCGGCTACCACCGGGTGAATCTGCGTTCGGGCGACTCGCAGGCCAGCGCCGCTGTTGTCGTGACGCCGGATTGGTTGGGGCTGCCGGACAAGCTGGCAGGCCGTCGTGCCTGGGGCCTGGCCGTCCAGCTCTACAGCGTGCGGTCCCGGCAGTCATGGGGCATCGGGGATCTCACCGATTTGGCGAATCTCGCGCTGTGGTCGGCGTCTGCGCACGGTGCCGGCTATGTGCTGGTCAATCCCCTGCATGCGGCTACGCTTCCCGGGCCCGCTGGGCGCTCGAAGCCAATCGAACCATCGCCCTACCTGCCGACATCGCGACGCTTCGTCAACCCTCTCTACCTTCGGGTGGAGGCCATTCCGGAACTCGTCGATCTGCCCAAGCGTGGCCGGGTGCAACGGTTGCGCACCAACGTGCAACAGCACGCCGACCAGCTCGACACCATTGACCGCGACAGCGCCTGGGCGGCCAAACGCGCAGCACTCAAGCTCGTGCACCGGGTGCCGCGGTCGGCGGGTCGCGAGCTGGCCTACGCCGCCTTCCGTACCCGCGAGGGCCGCGCCCTCGACGACTTCGCCACCTGGTGCGCGCTGGCCGAGACGTACGGCGATGATTGGCATCGATGGCCGAAATCGCTGCGGCATCCCGATGCCTCAGGTGTCGCCGATTTCGTCGACAAACACGCCGATGCCGTCGATTTCCACCGCTGGCTGCAGTGGCAGCTGGACGAGCAGCTCGCCAGTGCGCAGTCGCAGGCGCTCCGGGCCGGCATGTCGCTGGGCATCATGGCAGACCTCGCCGTTGGCGTGCACCCCAACGGGGCCGACGCCTGGGCTCTGCAGGACGTGCTGGCCCAAGGTGTGACCGCAGGTGCGCCGCCGGATGAGTTCAACCAACTCGGCCAGGACTGGTCGCAGCCACCGTGGCGGCCGGACCGGCTCGCTGAGCAGGAGTACCGACCGTTTCGCGCGCTGATCCAGGCCGCGTTGCGGCACGCCGGTGCGGTACGCATCGACCACATCATCGGGCTGTTCCGGTTGTGGTGGATCCCCGACGGCGCACCGCCCACCCAAGGCACCTATGTGCGCTACGACCACGACGCGATGATCGGCATCGTCGCCCTGGAAGCCCACCGGGCCGGGGCGGTTGTCGTCGGTGAGGATCTCGGCACCGTCGAGCCGTGGGTACGCGACTATCTACTATTGCGGGGCCTGCTGGGCACCTCAATTCTCTGGTTTGAGCAGGATCGAGATTGCGGGCCGGCTGGAACACCATTGCCGGCCGAACGCTGGCGGGAGTACTGCTTGTCGTCGGTGACCACCCATGATCTGCCGCCGACCGCCGGCTACCTGGCCGGCGACCAGGTACGGCTGCGCGAGTCCCTTGGGTTGTTAACCAACCCCGTGGAGGCGGAACTCGAATCCGCCCGGGCCGACCGGGCAGCCTGGATGGCCGAGCTGCGCCGGGTCGGACTGCTGGCGGACGGTGCCGAGCCCGACTCGGAGGAGGCCGTCCTGGCTCTCTACCGCTACCTGGGCCGAACGCCCTCGCGGCTGTTGGCAGTGGCGTTGACCGATGCGGTCGGCGACCGCCGGACGCAAAACCAGCCTGGCACCACCGACGAGTACCCGAACTGGCGGGTGCCGCTCACCGGCCCCGACGGTCAGCCGATGCTGCTCGAGGACATCTTCACCGATCGCAGGGCAGCCACCTTGGCCGAGGCGGTGCGCGCTGCGACGACCTCACCGATGAGCTGTTGGTGAGCTTTCGGTGGCCGGCAGCCAGACTGCATCCAGAGCTGGCTACGGGCCGCTCCAGGTGGAGTCCAATTGTTCGGCCACATTGATGACTTGAGCGGCTTGGGATTTGGGCGAGTCGATCTCGGCAGAGACGTACTGGGCGATAAATCGCCGAATCTCACCGTCAACGCCTGCGAGGATGCGCAACACCTCACCGCGGATCGACTTCGACGACACGTTGACCGTGATATCAGAGGGCCGCGGTTTGGCGACGTCGACAATCAGTAGCAGCGGCTCGGCGGCGCGTGCGGTGGCGCGCAGCGCGATGTCGCCGGCGACCATAAACCGCTGCTTGTCGAGGCGCAGGTCAAGAAGGAGATCGATCGACAGCGGGATATGGATGACAAACGTGATCAGGTCACCCAGCTTTCGCGTCACCCGGGGCTCTCGGATCTTGACGTTCGCGCTAACCTTGGCGATCCCGCCGGGGCCCTGGGAGATCGGTTCCATTGCGAACTCGCTGCCCGCAATGTCGGCAAACGCGGCGGCGACGCGGTCCGGGGTAACTGCTACCTCGAAGAATCTGCGGCCGAACTCTTCGTAGGTAACGTAGTCGTGATTTTGCATAGGTGTATACCGTCTCACGTCACCTGCCATAATGGCCGCTGATCCGCTCGCGCCGCGGTAATTTTGACATTGAACTCGCTGAGGATTCGGCTGGGCAGCCGCGACGTGATCTGCGTCATCTCTCGCGCAGTTGTGAACAACACCACAAGCGGCCGCTTCGATTCGGTGTGTCGGGCGGGGGCCTGCCAGGCTTGACCAGCAGGAGGTGTTTTCAGTCTCATGTGCGCCCACGAATATGCTGAGCAGCGCTCGGCCGTGTCCGGAATCGAGGGGCTGCTTACCTGGCTCGGCGGCGGACACTGGCGCGAACTCGGCGAGCGTCACGAGCGGTCCACGCACGCCGTGGCCGGCGTGATTGTGGCCGTGGGCGCCGCGCTGGCCGGACTCCTCGCGAGCCTCGCGGTGAGCGAGGCGGCCCAGGGGCCGATCTCGTCCCCCATCGGGGCTGCCTCGCTCGCCCTGGTGCTCGGCCTGCTGGTCGGCGCGGTGACCCGCGGTACGGCCAGTGGCCCAGCTCGCGGTCGGGCCGGCGTTACGGGACGCGCGTCCGTCGCGGTCGCCGTCGGTTTCGTCGTCGGCGAACTCGCTGCGCTGGTCATGTTTTCCGGTGCCATCGACCGCCGTCTCGATGAACAAGCTATGCACAGCGCCGACGCGACGCCGGCGGCCGTGCAAGCGTCGGCCTCCCTGCAACAGGCCCGCAATGCGCGCACTGCGCTGGACAGCGCGGTCGAGCGGGCGCGCGGACGACTGGACGATGCGCTGGTCGTCGCACGCTGCGAATACCACCCAACTCCGGCCTGCCCGCAGACCCGGATCACCGGCGTTCCCGGCCGAGGGCCCGAAACACGAACGGCGAACCAGCTTCTCGCCGACGCGCAGCGTGAGCTGGACAACGCGCTGGCGGCTCGTGATCGCCAAGCACCTGCCTTGGACGCCAAAATGGCACACGACGAGCAGGCTCTTGCCGAGGTGCGCCAGGCCGTGGTCGCGGATGCGGGTCGTGGTTTGGGCTCGCGCTGGGTCGCCATGAACGATCTGAGATTGGCCAGCGCCGGCGCCTTGACGGCGCGAATGCTGGCGATCGCTTTCTTCGCGCTGCTGTACCTGTTGCCGCTGATTCTCCGGCTATGGCGCGGTGACACAACGCACGATCGCCACGCGGCCGCGCGAGCGGAACGGGAGCGCGCCGAGTTGGAGGCGGACACCGCGATCGCGATCAAGCGGGCGGAGGTTCGCCGGGCCGCCGAAATCATGTGGGCCGAGCACCAACTCACCCAGACCCGCCTCGCCATCGAGGCCCAGGCCGAAATCGACCGCGAACAGCAACGCCGCCGAGTCGTCGAAGCGCTCGAAGGTCCAGTGCGCGCTTCGTCGGAGCGAACCTTGCAGCCAGTGGAGGACGAGGTGTATCTGCCCATCGCCGCCGAAACCGAAGCTGCCAGCCGGACGGTCGCCCAATTGCCTGCTGGGGCAGCCCATCACCGCCCCGCTATCGCGAAAAACCTGCCGGCGCAGGTCCAACCGGAGGGTGCGGTTGAACCACGCGAGAAGCGTGCAACCCCAGTGATCCCGTCGATCCCAGACGCCACCAAGGCTGCGGCTCGGTGGATTCGCCCACTGGTGCCGCCGTTTGTCGCACGAATGCTCGACAACACCACTGCGCCGTTGCGCACCGCGCGTCAGGTGTTCGAAGAGGTCGAGGAGATCGCGTTTTCGTTCAAGCGCACCCACAAGGTGACGGTCAATGCCGAAGGTTCCGACCCCAACGACCAGCCCCCGCTGGAATCCCACTCCCCGGCTGCCCCTGCCGAAAGCAACCCGATCGCATCGTCGGACTCTGCGCGCCGTAGCCGGCTGGCTACCAACGATGATCACCCGCCGTTAGCGCAGGTGCCTCCGCGAGACCTGGCGAGCCTATCAGTTGGGTCGACCGGGGAGCTGACCCAACGGGAGGGTCCGCATGAACTGCGTTCCCCCGACGGTCCGCGCCAGCTGCCACCGCCCAGATAGCACAACATAGATCTACCGGTCGCCACGTATTATCCTGCCGACGGGATGGAGTCAGTCTAAGTGGGTGCGGTATTGACCGACCTTCGGCTAGTTGCACATTGGGGAAGGACAGGGGTGGAATCGGAACCCGGGAGTTCGATCGCAGCGGCGGCGACATGAGGGTCAGTCTGTTCCTGTCGGACGCGGCGCAGGCTGATGCCCAGTCCGGGAAGGTCCATGCGCTCGGGCTGGGCTGGCGGCAATGCCAAACACCGACCCCCCCATTCGCTTTGGTACTGTTCCTTGACATCGACTGGGATGAGACCAATAAGCAGCACCAGCTGAAATGCCAGTTGCTCACCGCCGACGGCGATCCGGTGGTCGTGCCGGGACCACACGGGCCGCAGCGGATCCTCTTTGAAGCCGCCGCCGAGGCGGGCCGCGCTCCTGGCGCAATCCACGGCACCTCGGTTCGCATGCCGCTCACCCTCAACATTCCTGCGGGAATTCCCTTGGAACCAGGAATCTACGAGTGGCGGGTGGAGGTCGAAGGTTACGAGCGGGCCACGGCGGTCGAAGCATTTATCGTGGCCGGCGGGGGCCACCCGCCGGCGTCATGCGGGTAGGGTTGATCGCAGAAATCCTGACCGCGACAACCACTTTCACTATTCTCACGCATCCGATCGCCGCGGTTGGCACCTGCTGTTGCTGATATCCGTTGTGCTGCAATAGGATTCGTCGATCGCCTATTGTACAGCTAGCTCTAGCCGCTCGATGCGGCGCACCAGGATACTGGGCAACCACCCGCCGACATCGGCTGCCTCAATTACCGAGGTGCGATCGAGCAGCAGACGCAAGACGATTCGAGCCTCCAAGCGTGCCAGTGCAGCGCCGACACAGAAGTGGGCCCCTTTTCCGAAACTGATGTGGCCTTTGCCTCCTGCACGGTCAAGACGGAACTCGCCGGGTGCCTCGAACTGGGCTGGATCGCGGTTGGCCGCGCCCCACAACAGCAGCAGGTGCGAATCCGCGGGCAGTTCCGTGCCGTCCAAGGTGGTGGCGTTTCGCACGTGGCGGTAGTGGCCGCGAAATGGCGGCTCGTAACGCAGCGTCTCTTCGATAAACGCTCCCAGCAGCTCGGGGTTCGCGCGCACCTGTTGCTGGATATCGGGACGTGTCGCCAGTATCCATACCGCGCTGCCCAGCAGCGCCGCCGTGGACTCGCCGCCGGCGGCGAACAAGGTGACCATCATGACCTGGGCGGTGAGAGTGTCCAGCTCCCCCGATGCGCAGGCGGTGGCAAGCTCACCGAGCAGATTGTCCCGCGGATCGGCCGCGGCACGGTCAAACTGCTCGAAGATGTAACCGCTGAGCTCCATCAACGCCACACCCGCGGCGACGAGCTGATCGTTTTCGACCAACCCTTCGAGTAGCTGAGTGGCCGCGTATCCCCACTTCACCAGCTGGGCGATGTCGGGGTCGGGCAGGCCGATGAGCTCAGCTACGACCATCATCGGTAGGCGATTGGCCATGGCGCCCATCCATTCGATGCACCCATCCTGCATGCCGTCGACCCACAGCCGGTCGGCAGCCTGTACGGTGAACTGCTCCATAACGCGGATCCGCTTGGCCGCCAAGTGACGCAGCACGAGCTTGCGGTGCACGGCGTGGGCAGGATCGTCGGCGGTGGCCAACACGTGTGTGGGTCCGCCGAGTGGGTCCATCTCGAACGGTTTAACGGTGCCCTCGGCCGTATAGGTCATCGTGGCGGTCAAATTCGAGGAGAAGTCCTCCGGACGACCGATGGCCTCATTGACAGCGTCCCAACCGCACACGGCATAGAAGTCCGAGTTAGCGATCCGGTGGACCGAGCCTGCGGCGCGCATGCGCTCATACAGCGGGTAGGGGTCCTGCACGGATTCGGCACCAAAGAACGTGTTGGCATCCTTGGCAATTGTCATTAGTTCAGCGTGATCGGCGGATACCGCCTGGTCAACGCGTCGCTGCAAGTCGAGAACTGCGCCCGGGGAGCCTTTCGGCGAACGTCTCACCGCGGGAGGCGGACCTGCAACTACGATGAGAATAAGTAAGGTTTGTGTCTCACTATGAGAAGAATCGCTCTTCGCCTCTCGATGGAAATGCGCCTGACCAGTGCCGGGTAACGATTGGATCGTGGGCGGCAACCGCCGCACGATCGCTGCCGAACGGATCTACGCCGCCGCAACCGACCTCATTACGCGCCACGGGCTCAACGCACTCGACATCGACAAATTAGCCCGCGAGGTCCACTGCTCCCGAGCGACCATCTACCGCCTTGCCGGCGGCAAGGCCCAGATCCGGAATGTCGTTCTGACCCGGGCCGCGGCCCGGATCGCCGACGGCGTGCGCTCGGATGTCGAAACTCTGCGGGGGCGGGAGCGAGTCGTCGCGGCGATCCTGTTATCGCTTCAGCGAATCCGATCCGACCCGCTGGGCAAGCTCATGTTCGGCTCGATCCACGGTGGCGCCGGTGAATTGGCCTGGCTCACCGAGTCACCGTTGCTTGCGGACTTTGCTACCGAGCTCACCGGCATAGCCGGCGGTGATCCGCAAGGCGCGAAATGGGTGGTACGCGTGGTGCTCTCACTGATGTATTGGCCAGCTGAGAACGACGAAGCCGAACGCCGGCTGGTCGAAAAATACGTGGCGCCAGCGTTTGCCGAGCAAAGCTGAAACCTCACTCGTCACCGAAGCTTTCCCACAGGTCCGCCAAGAACCCCGCCAGGTGGTTCATCTCCTGCGCGCAGTGCACCAGCAGATTACGCGCGGTCGATTCCGAGACGCCGATTAGCTTCGACGCGATGGGACGCACCGCCTTGGACGCGACCTCGGGTGCCTTGCGCACCGCGATGTGCCCTCCGCCCATCCAAAACCGTGACCGCATCTCGGACCCGCCCGGCGTCGATCGGACCTGATGGACGAACCAGCCCGCATCCACCGGGGCGTCAGCAGAGCCCAACCGCGCACAGATCGACACCGCATCGTCGCTGTCGTCGGGCAGACCCATGGCCGCCGGCTCGACGAATTGTATTGCGGCACCCAGTTTCGTCGAGCCGATGTACTCGCTGATCATCGACCAGCGGCCGACGTAACGCTGCGCGCCCCGACGGCCGGCCCCGCTGTCCTGGTCGCCGTCCTTCCACCGCGCCGATAGATGGGCCCGCGGGTGCCACAGCTTGTAGCGGCGGGTGTCGCTGCCGTGCCAGCCGAACCACCATGCCCACATCGCGGGAGTGACCCCGGGCATGTCGGTGCGCACGGATACCTGCATGCTGCCGTCGTCGAGAATCCCGTAGCCGTTCTCGGTCTGCTGGTATCCGTTGTTGGCGACACTGGCCACGTCGTCGAACGCCAACAACGCCATCCCGGCCTGGGGGCCATGCTGCAACGCCACCACGACATGCTGTGGCAGCGGGGCCATCTCGGGTTTGAAGAACTTGCCGAACGGCGTGTCCGCGTCGTCGTTGCGGTAGCCCAGGTACAGATCGCTGGCCATCAGATTCGTCCCATCCAACTGTTGAACAAACCGTCGGGGTCGTATTCGGCGCGCACCCGGTCGAGCTTGGCCATGGCCGCGTCGCTGGCGAAGCGCGCCGGACGCGCACCGAGGTTCTCGTCGGCGAGCTGGATGCCGACCGCCAGATGCGACATCGCGGCCATGTGGGACCGCGCCCAGTCGGCGTACTTCGCCTCGTCGGCCGGATCCTTCCAGGAGCCGTAGAGCGCCAAGTAGATGTCGGCTTCGATGCTATAGGCCATGTCTTGACGGGGAGGGCATGGACCCCAGTTCAGCCAGAGGAAGTGCGCCGGATGCGGGGGCAGCGTGTCCAGGATTGAGCGGATACCCGGCAGCAGGTCCTCAGCGGACGCCGACGTCCACATATTGTCCACCGCGTAGTGATGGTCTGACAGGTAGTGGGTCATCGCGACGTCATACCAGGCAGGCAAATCGGTTGGCATATAAGGGACTTTGACCAGTGCCTGCTCGACAACCGGGCAGGTGCCGAACAGGGCGAGGGCCTGTTCGGCCTCTTCGGGCGAGTCAGCGAACGCGGGCGAGGCAAGGGAGATGACGGGGACGTCGATGCCCATGCTCGGTTCACCGCGGGAGGCAAGGGCTTGCAGCTCGACCCGAGGGTCGACTTCGGCGCTGACCGCGCGGGCCCAGGTAAAGACCTCGTCGGCAAGGTCGAACGGGTAGACATAGACGCTGGTGCCACAGGCGGCCGGCCTCGGATACAGCTTCAGGTAAAACGAGGTGACGACGCCAAAGAAGCCCGGACCGGCGCCGCGGGCGGCCCAGTACAGATCGGCGTGATTGTCTGCGTCGCAATGGATCTGCGCGCCGTCGGCGGTGATGACGTCCAGGCCAATCACGCTCTCGCACGCCGGGCCGTAGATCCGGCTGTTCCAGCCGTATCCGCCCTGCAGCAGATAACCTCCGAGACAGACTCCCCTGCAGTGGCCACCCGGGAAGAACAGGCCCTGCGCCTCCAGTTCGGCCATGAGCACGCTGCCGCCCTTCCCTGGACCGACGACCGCGCGGCCCTTATCGGCGTCGATGGAGGCGTGGTCTATCCGGCTCACGTCGAGCAGCACAGCGCCATCGCGCAGATGGCTGGCGGCAAAACTGTGCCCACCGGACACGACGCTCACCTTATGGCCATTGACCGTGGCGTAGCGGATGGCGCTGACAATGTCGTCAGCACTGACAGCCTGAACGATCACCTCAGGGTAGCGATCCGGTACGCGCCGATGCCACACGGTGCCGCGGCGGGCCGCCTCGTACCCGTCACTGCCCCGGAAGAAGTGCCGCCCGGCCGGTAGCGCCCTCATCGCAAAACTCCTGGTCCGTATTTCGAATCATTGTGATCCGTATTTCGGTTCACTATATTGCAGTTGTGCCGCCTACGGAAGGAAAGTCGACAACGAATCGCGACGAAGGCATCCAGGTGCTCCGTCGCGCCGTCGCCGCGCTGGACGAAATAGCTGCCGAACCGGGACACCTGCGCCTAGTCGATCTCTGGGAGCGGCTGGGGCTGGCCAAATCGACGACTCGACGCTTGCTGGTCGGCCTGGTCGAGGTGGGGCTGGTCAGTGTCGATTCGCACGGCCGCTTCGCACTGGGCGAGCGTTTGCTGGGATTCGGAAGTGTCACCGGAGCCCACATAGCCGCGGCGTTCCGGCCGACCGTCGAGCGAGTTGCCCGCGCGACCGACGGCGAAACGGTCGACCTGTCGGTACTGCGCGGCCAGCGAATGTGGTTTGTCGACCAGATCGAATCGTCTTACCGGCTGCGTGCGGTCTCAGCCGTCGGGCTCCGCTTCCCGTTGAACGGAACCGCGAATGGAAAAGCGGCGCTGGCTGCTCTCGACGACGCCGACGCCGAGGCCGCGCTCTGCCGTCTGGATCCCATGGTGGCCGAAGGTCTACGGCGCGAGATCGCCGAGATCCGGCGCACCGGTATCGCTTTCGACCGCAACGAGCACACCCCAGGGATATCCGCGGCTGCGATCGCACGACGTGCCCTGGGCGACAACGTGATCGCGATCTCGGTGCCGGCGCCCACCGCACGATTTCTGGAAAAAGAGCAGCGCATAATCGCCGCGTTGCGCGCCGCCGCGGACTCGCCGGACTGGACTCGCTGATTGGGCTCCTGGATTCGAAGCCGATCCGTTTAGCTGGCGGCGGTGCTTCCCCACACCACCGCCAAGCTGGCATTACGCCGCCGCATGCGCAAAAAGCTGACCCCACTCCCGCCGAGCCGCCGACTGGGCATCGACGAAGCTCCGGCATGGCGTGCTTCCCTCGACCGCCAAATGCACTAGTGCCCAAGCTATTTCGAAGACCGGCAATCTGTGCCGTTGAGCGGCGTTGTGCAACTCGTCGAACGCGGTCTCTGCGGGGCACCGCCGAAGAGCGATGAGGATACCCCGGGCGGTGTCGAGAACGCGGCCAGAATTCGAGCCGCTCGAGATTGCAGCGGGCCCTCGATTCGCCGTCATGGGTTGGCTACCTCCTGTTGAACCCAACCGATATCCGCCAACTCAGGCGGACGAATCCGTGAACGCGCACGCTTGGTTCGCGACGGTGGCTCCCAACGCGCATACTGCCATAATTTGTGCATCGTGCCCGTTACGCCATACCACCGCTGATATCGGTACGCGGTTGTGACCGTGTCGATATCGGCCGAACACCACGAGGGTTCGTTGATTCGTTGTCAGGGACCGAGAACGCGCCGGGTGTAGTCGTTGAGAAACACCCGGTCCGGATCGAGGCGATCGCGAACCGCGGCGAACCGATCCCACTGCGGATAGCGCTCACGAAGCGTGGCGGCGGTCTGATAGTGACGTTTACCCCAGTGTGGCCGACCGGCGTAGTCGTCCATGATCTCCTCGACGGCGCGGAAGTAGCTTTCGAACTCCATACCGGCGTATTGATGAACCGCGATGTAGCAAGTGTCGCGCCCATATGCGGTCGACAGGAAGGAATCGTCGGGGGCGGAGAATCGCACCTCAATCGGAAACATGATCGGCAAGCTGCGACGGCGCACAAGGTCGATGACACGCTGGAGCGCCTCGTGCCCGTTTTCACGCGGGATCGCGTACTCCATCTCGGTGAACCTGACCTTGCGTTGGGTCGCAAAGACCTTGTAGGCGCGGTCTTGCACGGTGGAGGACGACATCATGTTCGTCATCAGGCGGTTCAGTCGCGGCGCCACGCTAGGAAAACGACGGCCGGTCTGGCAGATCAGGCTCAATCCCCCGTTCTCGAAGTTCTCGCCGACCATGCGCTGCCACCCGGGCGTGGGTTTGGGCTGCTCGTCACTGCGATGCATGGTGCGCGTCAACGCCTTATCTGCGTAAGGGAATACGAAAAACTCGAAATGGTCATTACCGTCCACGAACTCGTCGAGGCGCTCCAGCGTCTGCGCCAGCGAGCGTCGCTGATCATGGCGATGCAACGTGAATAGCGGAACCGTCTGCAGGGTGACCTGTGAGATCACTCCTAGCGCGCCGAGGGAAACCCGTGCCGCCAGGTAATCGTCACCTTCGGACAGACTGAGCACTTCCCCGCCCGCGGTGACCAGCCGCAGCGAAACGATCCGCGCCGACAGATTCTGGAAACGCACCCCGGTTCCGTGCGTCGCGGTCGCGGTCGCGCCGGTGATGGATTGGGGATCCACGTCACCCTGGTTCTCCAGGCCGAGCCGTCGTTGCGCCAATTGGGGTCCCAGCGCGCGTAGCTTTGCGCCCCCCTCGACCGTCACCAGGCCAGTCGGCTGGTCCACGTCGAGGACCCGCTGCAGGCCGGTCATGTCGATCATGACCCCGTCCGTGCAGGCGATGTCGGTAAACGAATGCCCGCTGCCAACCGCGCGTACCCGCTCGCCTCTTTTCGCCGCCTGCGCGATCACGTCGGCCAGCTCAGCCTCCGAGGTCGGCCGTACGATCGCCGACGGCGCGCAGACTTGCTCACCAGGCCAATTACTCCATATCGGGCTCATCGGGCCAGCTCCCTGATCACGGATTCGGCGACGGTGACGGCGTGGGACACCGTCTCATAGCAGAGATTCTCAGGTGTATCGGACATCAGGTGGTAATTGGCCACCGACTTGTGCCGGTTGATCGACACAAAGCACGCGGTCGGGTAGCCAGCGCGGCTCATCAACACCGCGTCGGTACTGTTGCGCGACCGGATGCCGCGCCGCAGCGGCGCGTCGGCGCGCTCGGCCGCCCGGATGACCAGATCCCGGAATGGCCGATAGAAGTAGTCCTCCATGACCGTCGGGCCCTCGCCCTCGAGCATGATGAGCTCGGGTGAGCCGATGGTGTCGAAGTTCAGGAAGTATGTGCGGTCGCGGTCCAGCTCGGGTTTGTGTCGCGCCAGGAACCCGTAGATCCCGCCCTGCAACGTTTCCTCGGCCCCCAGGGACACGAGCAATACTCGCACGCCCTTCACCGGCCGCTCGCGCAGCCGCTCGGCCAGCGCGACCAGCAGTGCAACCGCGGAGAGATTGTCGTTGGCACCGGGGACGACCGGACTGCGCGCGATGTCGGCGAACAAAGCGGCGGCCAGGGCGCTACCCACCGTTCCGGCGATCATCATCGGCCGGCTGCCGCGCAGGGCGCCGACACCGGCGAGTGCGGGCGCGAGGATCGGCCCCCACCAGTTCGGCAGCTGCGTGTCGATGCGCTCCACAATCCCGGGAAACAGCTCGACCATTACCTCCTCAATATGAGCCTCGAAAAACTTGCCGCTGTGCGCGGCGTCGTGGTGAGCGCACACAACAACTGTTAGCTGACCAGCAGGATCACCGGCCTCGGCTACCGCGTTCCATGTCGTCCGGGGCGTCTCCGTTCGTTTGCGCACAATGCGCGGCCCGTTGGCGCAATCGTCGGCGATTGCCAGCCCCGCACCCACCCCGGCCAGCGCGGCGGGGATGCGCAAACGTCTGCTGAGCAGGCCCGCGACGCCGGCCGCCACCCCGATCACCGACAGCTTGAGGTGCAGCCTCGGGTAGCCGTCGAGGTACTGCTCCTCCTCGATGCGCGCGTCCCGCGCACCCGCCGTGCGCAGGCGCTCGACGATCCACTCGGCCGCCTTGTGCTCACCCGGCTCGCCCGCGGCACGCTCAATGGGTGCGAGCGTCTCGACTACCTCGCGCATGGCCGCCAACTCGGTCGGCAGGGCGGTGATCGGTGTCATGGCAGCTCCTCTTCGCGCGCCTTGAATTGGGCCACCGGGCCGCCCCGCATCTGCCGGGTGAGCCGGGTGGGCCTCGTCCATTTCAGCATTAGAGGAAGGTGCGCCCTTCACCCCGGTAGGTGGGGACGGTGTCGACTACTTCAGCGCCACGGACTAGATGCAGATGGTCGAACCGCTCACACAGCTCACCGGCCTTGGTGTGGCGGAAGTAGACCTTGTCGCCAAGCTTCAGCCGTCGGGCTGCATCACCGGATAGCGGTGTCTGAACTTCGCCCGTTCCCTCCAGCGCATTGAGCTTCAGCCCGACCGGCAGGTAGGGAGTCGGCATGCGGTCCTTCGCCCCGACCCCGCTGGCTAAATAGCCACCCCCGAGCGCGGTCACGGTCTTTGCACCGGGACGACGGCATACCGGCAGCGCGAACATCGCCGCGGGCTGCAGCGTGAACGTCGAATACGAGTCGAACAGTGTCGGCGCGTAAAAACCCGAGCCGGCGGTCGCTTCGGTAATCAACGGCTCCTGCGCAACCAGCTGCAAGTCGCCGGTGCCACCGGCGTTGACGATCTTGATGTCGGCGACCTCGCGCACCAGCTCGACGGCCCGGGCACGACGCTCGCGCAGCTCTTCGAACGACATGCGCTGCATCCGACGGATGATCGCGTTGTGCACCCGCTTGCCGGCGACGTTGTCACCGAGGCCCGCAATGTGGGCCTCGTAGCACATCAACGCCGCCAACGTTAGCGTCGGCCGCCGCGCGATCTCCACCGCGAGTGCGCGAGCCTGCTCCGGGGTGTGCAGCGGCGAGCGCTTGGAACCAATTTTTATCCGCCCGCCGGCGCGCCAATAGCCGGCATCGAAATCCAGACACAGCCGTACCGGCTTGTCGGTCGTGCGCTCGATCAGGTCAAGGTGCTCCACGCTGTCCACCATCACGATCGGCGCCCCGTCCGCGTCCTTGGCCGTCAGCTCGCCAAGCGCACGCAATGCCGCCCGGTCGGTCGGCGGGTAGGCCAACAACAGGTTCGAGAAACCTTGGCCGGCAAGCCACAGCGTCTCGGTAAGCGTGAACGTCAATAGCCCGTCGAATCGCTCACTGGCATCAAGGATTTCGCGTTGCAGTGGTCGGCAACGCAGCGACTTCGACGCCACCCGGATCGGCTTGTCGCCGGCGCGCGCAAGCAGTTGATCGGCATTGCCCCACATCGCGTCGAGATCTACGAACGCAAACGGTGCATCGTAGTCAGCGAACGCCTCCTCGTAACGCTGCAGTCGGCCCTGCGCATCCAGCCTCATCGGCCCGTCCGAACGTTGCTCACGAGCAGCCACCTCATGCACGCCGCCACCCTACTGAACCTAGCCAACTCTTACAGCCGCTTTTCCCGGCCCCACCCACGGATCGGGAACCAATCTCGTAGATGTGTGCGGTCTGCTGTCGACCTGGCCAATTGATGTGCAGATTGCCCATAGGGGGTTGGCCTGGGTTGGGGCGCTCACGGCCCGGGCATCCCATTTTGGCCGAATAGCAACCCGCCCGAGCCACCGGCACCGCCAGCAGCCCCACCGGTACCTGCCCCACCGTTGCCGCCGTTGCCGACCAGCAGCGCGTTTCCGCCATTGCCACCGGCGCCGATGCCACCGGGGGCACCGCTCCCGCCAGCCCCGCCGTTGCCAAACAGAACCGCGCCGAAGCCGCCGGCTCCGCCGGCACCGATGCCGCCGGCGCCGCCGGCCCCGCCCGCCCCGCCGTTGCCGAACAGCAGTGCCGCGTTGCCACCCGCACCGCCGTTGCCGACGCTGCCCGCCCCGCCGGCGCCACCGCTCCCGCCGGTGCCACCGTTGCCCCACACCAACCCGCCGTCGCCGCCGTTTCCACCGGCGGCGTAGAGCGTCCCGCCGACGCTGGTGGCACCGCCATTACCGCCCATGCCACCCACACCCAACAGCAGCCCGGCGCGACCGCCATTGCCGCCTGTGCCACCCACCGGGGCGACGTCGGGCGGCACCACGGTCGTGGTGCCAGCGCCTATACCACCGCCGCTACCACCCATGCCACCCGTGCCAAACAGCTGGGCGATGCCCCCCGCACCGCCGAAACCGCCGGAGCCGGCAAAGCCCACCGTCGCGCCAGTACCACCGTCACCACCCGGTCCGCCATTGCCGCCGGCCCCCCCGGTGCCGTACAACAGACCCCCGGGACTGCCGGCGCCACCCAGACCACCGACGCCGCCGTTACCACCCACCACAGCGCCGGGAGATCCGGTGCCGCCGGCCCCGCCGTTACCGCCGCCCCCACCGTTACCGATCAAGCCAACAGCGCCGCCATCACCGCCGGCCCCGCCGTGGCCGCCGAAGCTCTCGGTGTCGCCGGTGCCGGCTCCGCCGGCAGCGCCTGCCCCGCCGGCTCCCGCGTTGCCAAACAACAAGCCGCTCTGCCCGCCGTTGCCGCCCTGACCGCCGAAGCCGCCCACCCCCTGGACGGTGCCATCGGTCGGCCCGCCCAAGCCACCGGCACCGCCGACGCCGCCGGAGCCGAAGGCAAGCGCGCTCGCCCCGCCGGAGCCACCAGGCCCGCCGACACCGCCGGCCGGGAGGATGCCCATCGAGGGGCCGGTGCTCGGTGCCACCCCGCCCATCCCGCCGTTCCCACCGGCGCCGCCGAAACCGTAGAACAACCCGGCGCCGCCGCCGTTCCCGCCGGCGCCACCGGTGGTGCCCACCCCGCCCACGAGCGGAGCCGGACCGCCGTTCCCACCGGCCCCGCCGGCACCGCCATTGCCCCACAGCAAACCGCCGCTTCCCCCGGCGCCCCCGTTGAAGCCGTTGCGGCCGGCAGTGGTGGCGTTCCCGCCGGCTCCGCCGGATCCGCCATTGCCCCACAGCCCAGCATTCCCGCCATTGCCACCGGCCTGGTTGACCCCGCCGGACCCACCGTTGCCGCCGTTGCCGTACAGAATCCCGCCGTCGCCGCCGTTCTGGCCCGTACCCGGCAGCCCGTTGGCGCCGTTGCCGATCAGCGGACGCCCCAACAGCGCCTGGGTGGGCGCATTGATCAGGTTGAGCAGATCTTGCTGAACCGATTGCGCGGTTGCCGCCTCAGCGACGGCGTAGGAGTTACCGCCGGCGGCGAGGGCCCGGACAAACTGTTCATGAAACATCGCCGCCTGGGCACTCAACGCTTGATATGCCCGAGCATGCGCTCCGAACAACGCGGCTATGGCCGCCGATACCTCGTCGCCGCCGGCTGCGACCAGTGCCGTGGTCGGTGCCGCCGCGGCCGCGTTGGCTGCACTAATCGACGAACCGATGTTCGCCAAATCTGTTGCCGCCGCTGCGACCAACTCCGGCACCACGACGAGATAGGACATCAGGGACCTCCCGCCTCATGGAAACCCGGCGGGCGCCCGGTCACCATTGAACCCTCGGCAAAGGCTATCGCCATCGCGCCAACACGCCCCGCATTTCCGCGTGACCTACCATGCGTTTCGCCAGTCCGCCTCGGAACGTTTCAGCCCGGGTCAGCGCGGTCCGCTCGGTGGCCGCGACGACTAGGACGGCGTTGTGTCAGCGAATTCGCAAAATGCCGCGTAGGCACGAGCACCGTGGATGGTGGCCGGTCCACCGTGCATCAAGATGGTGACCCCGATGGCCTCAGCGGCTTCTTGCGCTGTAGCGCCGGCCCGTACCGCGGCTTGGGCGTGTGATGCGACGCAGCCATCGCACCCCTGCACAACCGCGATCGCCAGCGCCACAAGCTCCTTGACCTTGCGGCTGAGAGCGCCGTCGGTAAGCGCGGCGTCGCCCAGGGCTACAAATCGCTGGTACACCTGGGGAATCTGGTGACGTAGAGCGCGGTGTTGGGGCAGCAGGTCGTCGAGGACCTGGTGATGACGTGGCTGGTCCGACATGGCGTCCAATATACCCCTATGGGTATACACGGACGGCGGCCTTGGTTATTGATGGCTTCGGGCCCATTCAAGCGAGCGCCAGGAACAGCTTTTCTAGCTCAGCTGCACTCAGCGGTGCCGCGCCGCTGGCCGTGGCCCCGGACACGCATTCCTTCAACCCTGCCGCAACGATCTTGAATCCGGCGCGGTCGAGTGCGCGCGATACCGCGGCGAGCTGGGTGACCACGTCCCGGCAGTCGCGGCCCTGCTCGATCATCGAAATCACCCCGGCAAGCTGTCCCTGAGCACGGCGTAACCTGTTGAGAACCGCGGCGATGCTGTCTTGATCACCAATCACATGCACCCTCTATCTCGTTGAAGTGGCACCGCCATAGTACCCAGGGGGGTATTGGATGGCTGCACGAAAACAATGCACGATTGGATCTCCTACCGCCGGCCATGCCAGGCGCATCCCGACTGGCCGGAAAACACAGTCATAGTCTCAAGTTCGCCTGCGCACGGCGCACCGCGACAACTACTCGGTCTACGGGATTAACAAGATGCACCAGGCCATGAAACGCAAGGGTTGACACCTCGGCAGAGAACAAACCCGCCCGTTGATGCGCAAGGCCGGGCTGTGCGGCGTGCAACGGCCGTGTTCACCACCGTCACCGACGTAGCCGACCACGGCCGGCTGATCTGGTAAACCGGCAATTCAAGGCAGTAAGCCCAACCGGTTGTGGGTCGCCGACATCACCTTCGTGCGGACCTGGCAGGGGTTCTGCTACACCGCGTTCGTCACCGACGTGTGCACCCGAAAGATCGTCGTTTGGGCCGTCTCGGCGACGATGCGCACCGAAGATCTGCCCGTACAAGTATTCAATCATGCTGTTTGGCAATCGAATTCAGATCTTTCTGAGTTGGTGCATCATTCCGACCCCGGATCGCAGTAACTATCGCTGACCTATACCGACCGACTGGCTGAGCTCGGGATCGCCCCTTCGGTCGGGTCTCGTGGCGACTGTTATGACAACGCCCTCGCGGTCAACGTCGCCTCCAAGTCCGAGTTGATCAACCGCGGCAGACCCTGGCGGTGCATCGACGACGTCAAACTGGCAACCGCCGAATGGCTGGCTGGTACAACCAGGAATGCCTGCACGAAGCCCTCGGCTACCAGAGTCCAGGCCGAGTACGAGGCCGCCCTCACCGGCACCTCACACCCCGCGAGCCAGCCAACCCCGGCCCTCGCACCGACTAGGAACAAAGCCTGGGGTAGTTCAGTGGCCATCGTGGGCATCGTGAGGACCGTTTCGGGGGGCGAGTGCGGTGCGGATCGTGTGGTTTTGGTGTTGTTGGATCACGCTGGATCGAGCGCCGTAGTTGGGGCCGTGGTGGGGCCGGGTTGGCTGCATTGACGGTTGTGGTTGTTGAGTGGTCGGCGGCTGAGCAGGCGGTGTTGGATCGTGGGGTGCCCGTACCGGCGGAGCCGAGCATCTCTTTGCGGGGTGATGACGGCACGGCCCCGGGCGTGGATTGGGGTTGGCCGGAGTTGTCAGACCCTGCTGCGATGATGAACTCATGTCTTCGACCGCGACGTCTGGCGCAGCGGTAGTCAGTCCTGCCGAGCGTGTGGAGGTGTTGTTTGAGGAGTTGGCGGAGTTGGCCGGTCAGCGCAATGCGATTGATGGGCGCATTGTGGAGATCGTGGCTGAGCTGGATCGCGACGGGTTGTGGGGTGTGACGGGGGCGCGGTCGGTGGCGGGGTTGGTGGCCTGGAAGATGGGCTGCTCGTCGGCAAATGCGCACACGATCGCCACGGTGGCGCGGCGGTTGCCGGAGTTTCCGCGCTGCGCCCGGGGTATGCGGGAGGGGCGGTTGTCGTTGGATCAGGTTGGGGTGATCGCGGGGCGGGCGGGTGAGGGTTCGGATGCGCATTATGCGGAGTTGGCCGGGGTTGCCACGGTGAATCAGTTGCGGACCGCGCTCAAGTTGGAACCGCGACCCGAACCCGAACCGGATTTTCGGCCGGATCCGCGGCCGTCGATCTCTAAGAGCAGCGATGAGCAGTTCAGTTGTTGGCGGATTAGGCTTCCGCACGTGGAGGCGGCGAAGTTTGATGCGGCGTTGCAGTCTCATCTGGATGCGTTGATCGCCGAGTACAAGCGTGATCACGACAACAGCGACGGTGTGTCGGATCAGCGGCCCCCGTTGCCGGGCAATGTTGAGGCGTTTCTGCGTCTGGTTGAGGCCGGCTGGGACGCCGAGGTGGCTCGTCGGCCGCATGGGCAGCACACTACCGTGGTGGTGCATCTAGACGTCAAGGAGCGTGCCGCTGGCCTGCATGTGGGTCCGCTGCTCAGTGAGTCGGAACGCCGATATCTGCTCTGTGATGCCACCTTTGAGGCTTGGTTTGAACGTGACGGTCAGGTCATTGGCTGCGGTCGTGCGACTCGTCAGATCAATCGTCGGTTGCGTCGGGCGCTTGAGCATCGCGACCGCACGTGTGTGGTTCCCGGTTGTGGGGCCACCCGGGGTTTGCACGCCCATCACATCCGACATTGGCAGGACGGTGGGGCCACCGAGTTGGCCAACCTGGTGTTGGTGTGCCCGTATCATCATCGGGCACACCATCGGGGCCTGATCACCATTACCGGACCGGCAGACGATCTCACGGTCGCCGACAGCGCGGGCCGACCTTTGAGCGCGGGATCGTTGGCGCGGGCGTCGACGAAGCCGCCGCCGGCGGTGGCGCCGTGGCCTGGGCCCACCGGCGAGCGTGCCGATTGGTGGTGGTATGAACCCTTCCAGCCGCAACCACCTCCGATAAGCAACTAGGCCGGGCAGCGGGTCCCGCTCGGTACCTGTACCCTGCAGTGACGCTTAAACGGTTTGGGGCATCAAGGGTTTCGTTCGTGCTACCCGCTGGTGGCGCCCACCCGCTACCCGACGGCCTGCGCACGCCCCCATCAAGATCCGCGGCGGCGCGCCGCACGAATTGGGGCCGAGCATTTGCCTGCTCGGCTCGGGTTCGGCACTGGGCTGGATCATCGACCACGCCACCACCGACGAAACTCACCATCACACGCTGTTCACAGACCCGCTGCCCCCGACGGCTAAGAACGCCGCCTGTCCCCTCGGGCCGCACTGATGGACGGTGGTTGGGATGTCCGCGGTGTGGCGGTTGATCCCCAGCCGAAGTTCGGCGATCCTCAACGGGCCGACATTGATGATCAGCCGAAGAAGGAGTGGATGTGCCGGGGCTGGGACAAATCGCACTGAACAGTGCGCCCATTTTTGGTGGCGCCATGCTTGCCATTGCGGCCGGGCAATTCAAAGGCCCCGACTTTCGAGCGCTGATCAGGCAGGATATGGACCTGCTCGATCGGCTCCCGGCGGATGCCACCAAAAGGCGCGCCAACCTACAGCGCACAATCGATGCCCGCATTGACGACCTGATCGATGCAGCCGATAAGAGTCACGCACTGCGCAAGGCGGCGATGTCCTACCGGGGCAATTGGCGAGACATCGTGCTACTTGTCTGCGTGCTGTTGTTCACGATCATCTGGTGGAATGTCAATCACGGCCGGGCCAACTGGTTGCCGACCTTTGTCCTGTTGATCCTGTTGGCGGCGGTGACTGCCGTCTACGCACTACGCGGCGCGTTACGCGCTGCCACCTCACTCATGCGCGGCCGGCGCGGTGCCGACCGGTAGCGTCGACTCCCCGGCGCGACTGCCAGACAACAGCGTTGCCGGCGTCAAGACGCCGCCGATGCCCTGGGGACGCTGATGGCAGACGCTGCATGGTTTGCGCGTCGTACGCTGACACACACCACAGGAAGGACGCACAACGATGCAATCAAGCTCGCTCGATCCAGTAGCCAGCGAACGGCTGTCGCACGCTGAGAAGTCATTCACGTCCGACTTGTCGATCAACGAGTTCGCATTGCTGCACGGGGCCGGGTTTGAGCCCATCGAGCTGGTCTGGGCTTCCCCTCTTATCGTGGAGACATCGCCATGAGGAGGTTAGGCGATGGAGGCACGGCGGAAGTTCGATGCCCAGTTCAAGGAAGGCGCCGTCCGGATCGTTCGGGAGACCGGCAAACCGATCGCGCAGGTTGCTCGTGAGCTCGGGATCAGTGACGGCACCCTGGGTAGCTGGGTCAGGCAGGATGAGCGCGCCCGAGACGGTGGTGACGGGCGGCTTTGCGAGAGCGAACGCGAGGAACTCAAGCGGTTGCGTGCGGAGAATGCGGAGCTGGCGATGGAGCGCGATGTTCTCAAGCGCTCGGTCGCCCTCTGGGTCAAGGAAGCGATGCATCGGTAGGCCTGGCCGCTGTAATCGCCACTCAGAGGGTAGAACACGGTATCCCGCACGCGGTGTCGTGCCGCGCGCTGGGCGTGTCGCAGGCATGGTTTTACAAGTGGTGCCATAGCGATGGTTCACCACGGCGTGCACGGCGAAAAGCGTTGGCGGCCACCATCGGGTATCTGTTCGCCAAGCACAAGCGGACCTACGGATCACCGCGGATTACCGCTGACCTACGGGATATGGGGTGGCGGGTGTCGGTGAACACCGTCGCGGCGCTGATGCGCGAGCAGGGTCTGGTAGCGCGGCGCAAACGCCGCCGGCACGGCACCACGAAACCGGACAAATCCGCGCGTAAGGCCCCCGATCTGCTGGGCCGAGACTTTTCCCCGCGCGACCACCCCAACCTCGCCTGGGTGGGCGATCTGACCGAAATCCCCACCGATGAGGGCAAACTGCACCTCGCCTCAGTAATTGACCTGCATTCGCGGCGGGTGCCCGGGTTCGCCATGGGGGTGCACCATGACGCCGCGCTGGCGCGGGCGGCGCTGTGTATGGCCATTGCGGTGCGCGGCGGGTCGGTGGCCGGGGTCATTTTCCACACCGACCAGGGCGGTGAATACACCGGCGAACTGTTCGCCAGCGCTTGCCGATCCGCTCGCGTCACCCAATCGATGGGGCGTACCGGGTCGGCTCTCGACAACGCGGCCGCGGAATCGTTCAACTCGACTCTGGAATGGGAATTGTTGCGCAACAACCACTTCCACACACGTGAAGAGGCACGTCACGCGGTCGCCGCCTGGATCGACGAGTATAACGTTGAACGTCGGCATTCCACGAACGGCATGCTCAGCCCCGTCGACTACGAACGCGCCTGTGGTCAACAACGGAGTGAGCAACCAGCCGGTGAACAGCACGCCCAGAAACGGGCGGCATGAACCCAGAAGGAGACGGCTTCGCCGCCGCTGTCCTGCCCGCCGAGCGCCGCGGCAGGCTACGGGGCCGCCCCTCCGGCCTCAAGGGTCGCTACCGCGATCGCTACGCGACGGGCCTACGGCCCGCCCTTGACCCCGGAGCCTCTACGGCCCCTTCCCGCACAGCGGCACGGGCAGGAGCAGCAGCCCTGCCCACCAGACCCGCCACGGCGCCCGGCTCCTATCAAGATCAAATCCCTACAAACAAGTCTCTACGGTTACAGGGGATTGCCTGGTCATGGGTGTCTCGGTCTATCACGTCGGCTTCCAATTCAGCGGCATGAGGCAGCAACAGGAACTGGGTGTCCTCACCGAGGCGACATACCGGGCGCGCTGGAATGCGATGGCGCGCATGCAGGCCGAAGCCGATGCCCTCAAAGCGGACGGGATCGTCGGTGTCCGGCTCAACTGGCGCCACCATGGGGAGGGCGGGGAACACCTTGAGTTCATGGCGGTCGGTACCGCAGTGCGATACACCGCCAAGCCCGGAGCATTTCGGCGTCCCAACGGCCAAGCATTCTCCAGTCATCTATCCGGCCAGGACATGGTGACGCTGCTGCGATCGGGGTTTGCGCCGGTGGCGTTCGTGATGGGCAATTGCGTATTCCACATCGCCGTGCAGGGATTCATGCAAACGCTTCGCCAGATCGGCCGCAACATGGAGATGCCACAGTGGACGCAAGGCAACTACCAAGCGCGTGAGCTGGCAATGTCACGCATGCAGAGCGAGGCCGAGCGAGACGGCGCAACCGGCGTGGTGGGCGTGCACTTCGCCATCTCGAACTACGCGTGGGGAGTGCACACGGTGGAGTTCTACACCGCGGGAACCGCCGTGCGCCGCACCGGCAGCGGGGAAACGATCACACCGTCATTCGTCCTGCCGATGGACAGCTGATGTCTGATTTCGATACCGAGCGAGTGAGCCGCGCCGTCGCGGCCGCGCTCGTCGGTCCTGGCGGTGTCGCGTTGGTGGTCAAAGTGTTCGCCGGACTTCCGGGAGTGATTCATACCCCCGTACGACGTGGCTTTTTTCGGTCTAATCCCGAGCGAATCCAGATCGGTGACTGGCGTTACGAGGTCGCCCACGACGGCCGGCTGCTCGCTGCCCACATGGTGAACGGCATCGTCATCGCCGAGGACGCCCTCATCGCCGAGGCCGTGGGTCCGCACCTTGCTCGCGCGCTTGGGCAGATCGTCAGCCGATACGGCGCCACAGTGATCCCGAACATCAACGCAGCCATCGAAGTTCTGGGCACCGGCACCGACTACCGGTTCTGAACATACGACTCAGGAGTCCTGGTGGTTGCTGCCTTCCGGCTGGTCATCACTGCACTCCAGCAGCTCTTTGAGCGCCTCGGGAAACCCGTCTGCCACGCCCCACAGGTCCGGCAGCAGGTCGGGGCAGGAGACAATGCCGACACCCAGTTCCCCGTTGAGGGACATGACGGTGATGTTGAGGCCCGCGTTGCCAAGGAGGGGGCCGAGGGGAAACATCGAGTCCATTCGGCAACCCAGAAAGTACAACTGGGCCTGGGGTCCGGGCACATTCGACAGGATCAGATTGTAGGCGGGGCTATGCGTTATCGAAATGTGCGGCAAGATCCGCATGGCCGCTCCGAACATCGTCGAGCCGCCGAACTGAATCCAGTCGTGCAGCAGGGTGGGGCCAATGGCCGCGGCGTGGTCTTTAGCGACGGTGTTTCCGGCGGCGATGGTGCGGATGCGCTGGGCGGGGTCGCTGATCTGGCTCGGTACCCGACAGAACATCCAGGTGGCCTGGTTGCGCCCGGGTCGGTCCGACTTGTCGTGTACCGAAACCGGCACGGTGGCCACCAACGGGGCCTCGGGCAGCACGCCGTGCTCGAGTAGGAAGCGCCGTAGCGCTCCGGCACACAACGCCACCACCACATCGTTGATGGTCACCCCAAACCGGTCCTTGACACGCTTGACGTCGCGCATGTCGAGCTGTGTATACGCGATGTTGCGCAGCCGACCGAGGGGGCCGTTGAACGGAGTCGGTGGGGCCGAAAACGGGGCGGCCATGGTACGGCCCTCACGGGCACGCAGCAACGTGCGCACCAACGTGAGCACTGTCGCCGGTACCACCGTCGCCAGCCGCACTGGCCGCGACGCGAACCCCACCAGCCCACTCGCAGCTATCTGCAACACATTGCCGCCACCGGTGCCCCGGACAGGTTGCGGTGCCGGCGCATCGGGCTGCAGGCTGCACAGGTGGGACAGCAGGTTCGCACCGGCGACACCGTCGACCACGGCGTGGTGGACCTTGAGCATCACCGCCACGGTGTCGCTACGGGCACCGCCTTCGATGACCCACATCTCCCACAGCGGGCGGTCACGGTCCAGCGGCAATCCGGCGATGTACCCACAGATCTCGGCCAGCTCGCGACGCCCTCCGGGCGCGGGCATAGCGACCCGGCGCAGGTGGTGCCGGATCTGAAAATTGTCGTCGTCCACCCACACGGGGTGATCCAGGTTCAGCTGGGTATCGGCGAGCTTCATCCGAAATTCGGGCGCCGCCTTGACATACTTCTCCAACGCGGCATGAAACCGGCCGTACGTGTAGCCGCCCGGCATCGTCGAGGTGTCCAGCTCCAAGACGCAGCACACGTTCAGCGGCTGCGACGGTGTCTCCATATAGAGGAAGAAAGCATCGAGTCCGCTTAGTCGCTCCATAGCCGCCCACCCGGGACTGATCGGTTCAGAAATCCCCAACCCCGCCAAAAAGTTTAAGCACGCATTGCACGCGAATCTAGCCCCGGCGCAGCCCCTCGGCATCACATGTCGGTAACCGTGCCATTGCGGGGGCCTTCGCAACGGGTGACAGCGGCGCGAAAGCCTGGGGTGCCCAGACGCCGCTGGCACCGGCAGGCTGCTATTCGAGGAGAACGGGCTGAACGGCGTGGCGTCCCGAAGTGGTGCTAACGCGGCTTGAGGACGAGAACCAGGCCATCAGACCTAAGTGGTCTTGGCCGGGAGTTCGATGACGAATCCGTCAATACGCGGCGATGCCTGCCCAACGGCGACAGATCAAGGCACGCAGGAAACGTTGTCGCCGGTGGCCGACCAACCCCACAGGGACCCGTGTGACAGCTGTGACGGTTACCGACGTGCCCAAGCTACCAATGTGAAGCACGCAGCGTGTGACCACCGAGTGATTGTCAGGTGATTTGACAGCGGGTATGAGTCGTGCGGAAACACCGGCTGGGTTGCCCTCCCGCCCATACGCTGACTTACGCCGATTCACCCGGCGCCGAGGCTTCCCGGGTCGTCGGCATTACCTGGTGGTCAGCGGTCGTGGGAGGTTTTCAGATGTCGTTTGTGATCGCGGTGCCGGAGACTATCGCGGCGGCGGCGACGGATCTAGCCAATCTCGGCTCGACGATCGCTGGGGCCAATGCGGCCGCGGCGGCCAACACGACGAGCCTGCTGGCCGCCGGTGCCGATGAGATCTCGGCGGCAATCGCTGCGTTGTTCGGCGCGCACGGCCGGGCCTATCAGGCGGCGAGCGCCGAGGCGGCGGCGTTTCATGGTCGGTTCGTGCAGGCGCTGACCACCGGGGGGGGCGCCTATGCGGCCGCCGAGGCCGCCGCCGTGACGCCGCTGCTCAACTCGATCAACGCGCCCGTCCTGGCCGCTACCGGCCGTCCGCTGATCGCTAACGGGGCTAACGGTGCTCCCGGCACCGGGGCCAACGGCGGGGATGCCGGCTGGTTGATCGGCAACGGCGGGGCCGGCGGATCCGGTGCAAAGGGCGCCAACGGCGGGGCTGGTGGCCCTGGTGGGGCCGCCGGGCTGTTCGGCAACGGCGGGGCCGGCGGTGCCGGCGGAACCGCCACCGCCAACAACGGGATCGGCGGGGCCGGTGGCGCTGGCGGGTCCGCCATGCTGTTTGGGGCCGGCGGCGCCGGTGGCGCCGGCGGGGCTGCGACAGCTCTTGTCGGCGGCATCGGCGGTGCCGGCGGAACCGGCGGCAACGCCGGTATGCTCGCCGGCGCCGCCGGGGTCGGCGGTGCCGGCGGGTTCAGCTTCAGCACTGCCGGTGGGGCGGGCGGCGCCGGTGGCGCCGGCGGGCTGTTTAGCAACGGCGGAGTCGGTGGCGCCGGCGGGCAAGGCCACACGGGCGGGGCGGGCGGCGCCGGTGGGGCCGGCGGGTTGTTTGGTGCCGGCGGCATGGGCGGGGTGGGCGGATTCGGTGATCACGGAACGCTCGGCACCGGTGGGGCCGGCGGGGCCGGTGGGGCCGGCGGCCTGTTCGGCGCCGGCGGGGACGGTGGGACGGGCGGGTCGGGACTGATCACCGGCGGCGCGGCCGGTAACGGCGGCAACGCCGGCACGCTTTCCCTGGGCGCCGCCGGTGGCACCGGCGGGACCGGTGGAGCCGGCGGCGATGTCTTCGGCGGTGGTAAGGGCGGCGCCGGCGGGGCCGGCGGTAACGCCGGCCTGCTCTTCGGCTCCGGTGGCGCCGGTGGCACCGGCGGGTTCGGCTTCGCCGCCGGCGGGCAGGGTGGGGCCGGCGGCAACGCCGGCATGCTCAACGGCTCCGGTGGCTCCGGCGGGGCCGGCGGCTCCGGGGGGCCCGCTGGCACCGCCGCCGGCGGGGCCGGCGGGGCGGGCGGCACGCCCGGATTGATCGGCAACGGCGGCAACGGCGGCAACGGCGGCGAGGGCGGCGGCACCGGTGGTGTCGGCGGGGCCGGTGGCGACGCCGTGCTGATCGGCAACGGCGGCAACGGCGGCATCGGCGCGCTCGCCGGCAAGTCCGGCTTCGGCGGCTTCGGCGGGTTGCTGCTGGGCGCGGACGGATACAACGCTCCCGAGAGCACCTCGCCATGGCACAACCTGCAGCAGGACATTCTCGATTTCATCAACGAACCCACCGAGGCATTGACCGGGCGCCCACTGATCGGCAACGGCGACAACGGGACGCCGGGAACCGGCGACGACGGCGGCGCCGGTGGCTGGTTGTTCGGCAACGGCGGCAACGGCGGGGCCGGCGCGGCCGGCACCAACGGCGAGGGCGGCGGCAACGGCGGGGCCGGCGGGATCCTGTTTGGCACCGGCGGCACCGGCGGTGCCGGGGGTGTCGGAACGGCGGGTGCCGGTGGCGCCGGCGGCGCCGGCGGATCCGCCTTCTTGATCGGCTCCGGCGGTATCGGTGGTGCCGGCGGGGCCGGAAACACCACCGGCGGAGCCGGCGGGGCGGGCGGGAACGCCGGATTGCTCATCGGCCCCGCCGGAACCGGTGGGAGCGGCGGCGGCGCCACCACCACCGGCGCTAGCACCGGCGGCGCCGGTGGGGCCGGCGGCACCGGCGGGCTGTTCACCAACGGCGGCGCCGGCGGCGCCGGCGGGACCGGTACCACCATCGGCGGCGCCGGCGGGGCCGGCGGAGCCGGCGGGCTGTACGCCCACGGGGGAACCGGTGGCGCCGGCGGCACGGGCGGCTCCGCCGGCGCTGGCGGGGCCGGCGGGGCCGGCGGGTCCGGCGGGCTGTACGGGGCCGGCGGCACCGGCGGGGCGGGCGGCCATGGGGGCGTGGCCGGCGGTGGTGGTGGGGCCGGCGGCGACGCCGGCTCTCTCACCCTCAATGCCTCGGGCGGTGCGGGCGGCAGCGGCGGCTCCAGCCTGTCAGGCAAGGCCGGTGCCGGCGGCGCCGGCGGCAGCTCGGGATTGTTCTACGGCTCCGGCGGGGCCGGCGGCAACGGGGGCTACAGCCTCAATGGCACTGGCGGTGATGGCGGCACCGGTGGGGCCGGCCAAATCACCGGCCTTCGCAGCGGCTTCGGCGGCGCCGGCGGCGCCGGCGGCGCCAGCGATACCGGCGCCGGCGGGAACGGCGGCGCCGGCGGCAAGGCCGGGCTGTACGGCAACGGCGGTGACGGTGGCGCCGGCGGGGATGGCGCCACCAGCGGCAAGGGTGGGGCCGGCGGCAACGCCGTGGTGATCGGCAACGGCGGCAACGGCGGCAATGCCGGAAAAGCCGGGGGCACGGCGGGTGCCGGCGGCGCCGGTGGGCTGGTACTCGGCCGGGATGGCCAGCATGGCTTGACGTAGCGCGGCGGAACACCGACGACACCAGAGCGAACCCCCGCCGCGCATCCGCAGCCCAAATCCCAGAGCATCAGGTTGTACAGGAAGTCGCGGACGTCGCCCCGTTTCGGTCGACACCGGGCCTGCAGCTCACCACCCGCACTCCAAGTCACAGCTCACCATGGGACACAATCCACGTCGCGGCGTTGTTGCGGATCGAGCAGTTCTCGGTCCCGCCGGTCACGACGTCCGATCGGTGTCGGGCTGAGTGGCGAGTGGCTGACACTGCCTTAACCGAGCCGACCGGCGGCAAAAACTGCGGCCTGCTCGACCATGCCGTCGTCGGCGTACCCGTTATGCGCCGCCCAATTGCCTCCGCTAGAACAGACGGGGTCGCCCGGGGCGCACAGCTGGATGGTCTTTTCTGCATATAGCGGACCGATGACGATCGGCGGCGCGCCGATCGAGTGCATGAACGCAACCGAGGGCATTCCGAAGAGTGTGACGGCGGCCACGTGGTCGGCGACTTCGGGCGGCATCGGCCTGGGCGCGTCCAACGGCGCCCCATCCGGAATCGCCGCCGCGGTAACAAAGCCCATCACGGCCGCACCTTGGGAAAATCCGCCGAGCACCAGCTTGCTTTGGGAACAGTTCGCCGCCGTCTGTTCGACATGGGTGCCCGCGTCGTAAATACCGGCCATCGCTGTCGGGAAATCCGTGGTCGCCGGGTAGTCGACCCCATAAACGCCCATAGACTTCTCGCCAATCTTGGAACGCAGCGCGTCGACGAAGTCCTCTCCGATCCCACCCACGCCGGGTGGCTCGCCGGTCCCGCGGGCGAAAACCACCTCAACATCGGGACACGCGCCAGCCGATACCGTCGGGTCGGGTGGGTCGGCAGACGCGGCGGGTACGGGCGCGAACAGCAGTGCCCACGTCGTGACCATTGGGGCACCAACGAATCGACAGATGTTGAATGCGCTCACGGACCAATAATGCCCTCTGGACACATTCCCACACCAGGAGGGTCCGGAGTGCCTGGCCGAACCGGCCAGGGATCGGGCTCGGGTATCCCATCTCGGCGACCGGTCGCGCACGGGTCGTCGCCCTGGTGCACAGCCAAGGTGCTGTCCGGTGCGCAAATGCAGCGGGTTGCGGTGGCCCAGGCATCAACCCAGCCTTCGGCCGACAGCGAAGCTCCTAGCTGGCTGCTGCGCTTCGGCTCGTCACACTCTCGGATACGTATGCACGCGTGAATCGGTTCAATTTAGGCCGGCGACGGCTCGGGTACCTGCCGGTTGCTAACCGATCGGCGCGGCCACCACAGCCAGCGGCCCAGCAAAACCATCAGGGCCGGCAGGACAAAGCCTCGTATCACAAGGGCGTCCAGCAATAACCCCATGCCGACGGTAACGCCGATCTGTGCCACGCTCAGCGAGGTACTCGCGGCCAGCGCGAACATCGTTGTGCCAAACACGATTCCAGCGGCCGTGACTACCATTCCGGTCGCCGCGAACGCTCGGATGACACTGGTTCGTGGCCCGGCAGGACTTTCTTCGCGGATGCGCAGCGCGAAGAGCAGGTTGTAGGCCGAACCCACCGATATCAGCAAAACAAACGCAATCGGCAATACCGACCAGTGCAAGTTATCGCCAAGTATGTGTTTCCAAATCACTACGCTGGCGCCAAGCGCACAGATATACGATGTCGCGATTGTGCCGACGACCACAAGCCCGGCAAGCGGACTGCGCAGCAGCAGTGCGGCTATCGCGAAGATAACGGCGAGTGTGATGACCGCCAGCAAGGTCAGGTCACTGCCCACCAGATCCTGCAGGTCACGGGTAGCCGGTCCAACGCCGGTCAGCTCAACAGCGGTGGGTCGCAGCGTGCCCTCGTCGGTTTCCTCGGCCACCGCAGTCACGATCGCGCGAGCGCGTTGGGCGCCATCGTCACCCCACTCGCTCCCGTCGCCGTAGACAAGTAAACGCGTTGCATGGCCGTTTGGTGAGACAAAATAGTCCAAGACCGCGCGCATATTCGGGTCGGTCAGAATTCGCCGAGCGGCGTAGAGATCCACGCCCGGCGCACTCTGGGAGACGGCGGCAAGTTCGCGTAAATAGTCGGGAAGCTCTCGCAATGGTGCTGCGCCGACATTGTTAAGTAACTCTTGAACGCCTGCGGCCGATTCTCGTACCTGCGCCAGCTGACCTCCAATGCTGTCCAGGGCATTCGGTAGCCCGGACACACCCGATGTCGCCGAGGCGACATCAGCGATCCCCCGCGCGAGCTGCCCTGCCGCATCGGCCAGCTTCGCACAGCTCTCGGTGACGATGTTTGCCCACTGCACCACCTCTTGGGCGACCGAACACACGGGGTTGGCCCAGCACTCGGGTATCGCCGCGACGAAACGACGCAACGGGTCGAATATGTCGAAGACGTCACCGGCGCTGCCCTGAAGTTTGGTTATCGCCTGTTGCATCAGCCGGACGGCCAGACTGACCTGGCCAAGTCCATAGCCATCCTGTCGTATGCCAGCCTGAACCAGATCGAGGGCTGACACCACGTCGCGGACCGCAGCTTCGAGATTGGTGAACGTTGCCTGCCTGGATGTGAGCTGATCGGAAAATTCGTCGAGCTGATCACCGAGATTCCCCGCCGATGCTGTCAAGGCAGCCTGCTTGGACACCATTCCGTTGGGATGACTAGCCGACTGCACCATGCGCACACCGCCAATAGCCATGATCGCGGCAGTGATTCGTTCGATCGCGGTCAGACCGGCGGGATTGCGGATGTCGTGGTCGGTCTCGATCATCACCTGGGTGGGCAGCAGTTGGTTCGGGGCAAAGTGGCGATCGGCCGCCCGGTAACCGCGATTGGATTCCGCCGCGGACGGGGTTGCCGCGGCTTCGTCCCAGCCGATCGGCACCCTAGGCAGCGCGATCATCATGATGAGTACGAACACACCGCTGGCTACCAATATCGGCGCCGGCCAGCGCGCCACATGTGTGCCGAGTCGCCGAAATTGGCGCTGTATGCGCTTGTGTTGTGGCGGTTTGAGGAGGTTGGCACGGCTGGCCAGCGCGACGAGAGCTGGCGTCAACGTCAGTGCGGCCAGGCCCACTGCGAGAACGCCAATCGAGCAAAGGATTCCGGTTGTTGCGAACATACCGATCCGTGCCAGGCTCAGCCATCCCACAGCGCCCAGCGATGTGACCACGATGAACGTCGCACCCGCGATCGCCGGCGCCACCCCGCGGTACGCGTCTGCCAGCGCCGCCGCCGGGGCAATATGTTGCCTTCGTCGTTCGTGGTAACGCCCGATCAGGAACATCGCGAAGCCGGTTCCCGCGCCGACAACCACCGCAACGCTAAGTCCGAGGGAAAACAGGGATATCCCGATGAAATCGCGGTCGACAAGGACGGAAACGATCGGCTTGGCCACGGCTAGGGAAACGACGACCGACAACAACGGCACCGTCGCGGTGATCGCGGATCGGTAGACGATCAACAAGAGGATCAGTAACACCACGATTGTCGTTGCCGTAATGAGCTGGGTCTGTCTGTCGATTGCCGCGAACTCGTCCACGATGGTGGCGCCAGGACCGGTGACGAATACGTGCAAACCGTCGGGGGGATGCAGTTGGGTAACGATGCTGCGCGCGGCGGTTATCGACTCCCCGGCTTGCGACGTTCCGACCATGCCCCCAAAGCGCAGGGCAGCTGTCACCGCGTGATGGTCGTCGCTGCGGGCGACCTCCGCGATGGCCGGGGTTCCCCACCAGTCCACCACCTCGATGACGTGGCGGGAATCACGGCGTAGGGCCACGACCAGCGCATCGTAGTAAGCCCGGTCCTGGTCGTTGAGGACTCCGTTTCGCTCCAGCACGAGATATCCGATGTTGTCGCCGGGCGCTTGGGAGAAGGCCGCCGCTGACCGTTCCACGGCACGCGAAGTGGCGGTGCCAGCCGGCGAGAACGGCTGATCCTCGGCGGTGATGACCTGCTCGAGTGGCGGGGCAAAGTTATTCCCGATGATGGCCGCGAGCGCCCAGACGCCGACGATCCATATCGCGTAGCGATGGATAAGTCGTCCAATGGCGGTCACCGCGTCGGCCTCAGCAGAGCCACCGGTCGGGTATCGTGTCGCCGGCTAGTTCCGTCAACTGGCATCACCTTCGCCTCACCTGACCTCGGGGCGTCACCGCCGACCGAGTCGGCTAATTCAACCACCCTAACCATCAGATCGGCAGTGCTTTCCAGTGGTCTTCGGAGGGCCCCGCAACCGGTTGATGACCGAGTACCCGGCTAACTCACGCGCAATGCGACGCGGGCCCAAGCGTTGTTGCCGTATCCGCGCGGATTCCACAGGGACACAGCCGATTCGGGCTGCAGCGCCCCGGTATCGTCCCAGGCACGTGCGGTGATACCCAACGGCCCCGGCTCCACGTCGACCGTCAGCGACCACGGCCGCCATGACCACTGGCTGGGCGCGGCGTGTAGGTCGGCCTGCTGCCAGGTGAGCCCGTCGTCGACAGAGACATCAACTCGTTCGACACTGCGGCCATCGCCGGCCATCCCATAGCCACGAATGGTCAGCGCCCCTGCCGGTACGTCGTCGCCATCGGTGGGGTCGAGGATGTCGCAGTTGAGCGCCAGCGACGAAAGCGAAATCCCTTCGCCCGGCCCGACGATGTCGGCGTCCGCATCCGCCGGAAGGATGCGGTAATCCAGAGCCTGAAAGTAATTCTGCGAAGCACCCGGCTGCACGGTGATGGCGGTGACCCACTTGACGCTGCGGGCCCCGATGAATCCGGGTACCACCACGCGAACCGGACCACCGTGGGCACGCGGCAGCGGTTCGGAGTTCATCTGCCAGGCCAGCAGAACTTCCGGCGACAGCGCTTTGCTCAGCGGGATCGAGCTGCCATAGGGCTGGATGGGGCGAGCCTCCTCAGCTACATCCGGAGCATCGAAGGCCACGTGTAGCCCCTCGTCGATATGCACATCGGCGGCCTGCAGGATGTCTGCCAGACGGACACCACACCACTGAGCGGTCGAGATCGCACCGTGCGCCCAGGGTTCCTTACCTGGGATCTGTCGCACCCGTAACAGCTCCGCACGCCGATTGCCGGCGCACGCCAGCGTCGCCACCACACAGTGTTGGTCGAACTCGGTGGTCAGCCGTTCATAGGTCACGGTAAGCGGGTTGTCCACCAGCCCGCCGACCGTCAGCCGCCAATGCTGCGGCGCGATGTCGGGGACCGGGCCGTGATTGCGGACGTAGAACGCATTGATCGGGGTGATGTCGCTGCCAGCCAACACGGCCGGCGGTGGCTCAGCGTTATAAGGCAAGCATCCACGCACAATCATGTCGGCGCGCTTGCCCCATAATCCAGCGGTCTCCAGCATGGCAATCGTTGTCCTGTTCTCCCCTCGATCGGTCAACTCCCATGCTCCGCCGTTGCTCGAATTTCCAGTAGCGGGTTTGACCTTGTGCGCTCACAAGTTCTGGTTGTGTCTGTCGGCTGGCGCGGAGCGCAGGCAGGTGCCCGCTCCGCAGGAGTTCATGGTCCGTTCAGGGAACCGTCGATGCTATGTCGTTGACCGCACACGACGGCCGGTTCTGCTCACGGTATGCGTGTTGTTCAGGTCGCCAACTTCTATGGACCTCGCTCGGGCGGACTCCGCACCGCGGTGGACCGGCTGGGCGCGGAATACTGCGCCAGCGGACACGAGGTGTTTTTGATCGTCCCGGGGGCGCGCACCGAACGACACCTCCTACGCACGGGTGTTGTTCGAATTACCTTGCCCGCCAAGCATATTCCATATACCGGTGGTTATCGCGCGGTTATGCCAGGAGCCGTGCGGACTGTATTGGAAACACTGCGACCAGACGCCCTGGAGGTCTCCGACCGGCTCACCCTGAGGTCACTGGGCCGGTGGGGCCGCGAACACGGCGTTACGACGGTGATGATCTCCCACGAGCGTCTTGATCGCTTTGCGGGCCAATTGCTTCCGCGTCGAGCCGCGCAGAAGTTCGCAGACTTCGCCAACGCGCGAACCGCCGCCAACTACGACACTGTCGTGTGTACTACCGGGTTCGCGCGCGAAGAATTCGACCGCATCGGAGCGACAAATACCGTCACCGTCCCACTGGGCGTAGACCTGAAGACCTTCCACCCGCGGCGGCGCTGTGCCCGGGTTCGGCAGCACTGGGCCACCCCGACGCAGATCCTGCTGGTCCACTGCGGCCGGCTGTCGGTGGAAAAGCACGCTGACCGCAGCATCGACGCACTCGCCGCATTGTGTGACGCCGGCGTCGACGCTCGACTGGTCATCGCTGGCGAGGGTCCGCTGCGCGCCAGGCTGGAACGCAAGGCAACCGGGTTGCCGATCGACTTCACCGGTTTCATCTCGGATCGGCATGCCGTCGCTGGCCTGCTGGCATCGGCCGATGTCGCATTGGCACCTGGGCCACACGAGACATTTGGGCTAGCCGCACTCGAATCGCTGGCGTGTGGCACACCGGCCGTGGTGTCCCGCACCTCGGCGCTGACCGAGATCATCACCGCAGACAGCGGCGCCTGCGCCGACAACCGCCCAGAGGCCATCGCACACGCAGTCCGCACAATCGTCAGCCGGCCCGAACGCCACCGGCGCCGCTGCGCGCGCCGCCGCGCCGAAATATTCACCTGGCAACGGGCAGCAGCCAGCATGCTAGCAACATTGGGCGCCATGGCCGTAAGCACCCGGTGCGGCGACACCCAAGACACCGCATAGCGGTTCAAGTTTGCGGCCGAAATCCGCAAGTTCGCGCGCGACACGCCGGTTGGCGCGTCGTGATCGTTCGTCGGAGTCCTCTACCTTGAGCTGAAATGCGGCTGGAGGTTCGACAGGGGAACACAGCGGTGAGCCAAAGCCACATCGGCGGAGTTTCGCGGCGAGAATTCCTAGCTAAGGTCGCTGCGGGCGGCGCCGGCGCGTTGATGTCTTTCGCCGGTCCGGTGATTGAAAAGGCCTACGGCGCGGGGCCCTGCTCCGGCCATTTGACCGACATCGAACACTTTGTGTTCTTTATGCAGGAGAACCGCTCATTCGATCACTACTTCGGAACACTCTCCGGCACCGATGGATTCAACACGGTATCGCCGCTCTTCCAACAAAAGGGTTGGAACCCGATGACGCAGGCTCTTGACGCCACCGGCGTTACGATGCCCTACCGCTTCGACACCACCCGAGGCCCGTTCCTCGACGGCGCGTGTGTCAACGACCCTGACCATAGCTGGGTGGCGATGCATGAGTCGTGGAATGGTGGCGTCAACGACAACTGGCTACCAGCGCAGGCCAAGACTCGCTCGGCGGCCCACACTCCCACGGTGATGGGCTACTACACGCGCCAAGACATTCCGATCCACTATCTGTTGGCCGACGCGTTCACCGTCTGCGACCGCTACTTTTGCTCGGTATTGGGTCCCACCCTGCCCAACCGCCTTTATTGGCTGAGCGCCACCATCGACCCCGACGGCCAAAATGGTGGGCCGGAGCTGCAGAGTCCCACTTTCCAACCGGTGCGGAGATTCGGTTGGCGCATCATGCCGCAGAACCTTAGCGATGCCGGCGTCAGCTGGAAGGTGTATCGCAACAAGACACTCGGGCCCATCTCCTCGGTTCTTACTTACGGCTCGCTTGTGACGTCTTTCAAACAGTCAGCCGATCCCAGGTCAGATCTTGTCCGCTTTGGCGTGGCACCAAGCTATCCCGCGAGCTTCGCGGCCGACGTCTTAGCCAATAGACTGCCGCGGGTCTCCTGGGTGATTCCCAATGTTCTCGAATCCGAACATCCTGCGGTTCCAGCCGCGGCCGGGGCTTTCGCAATCGTCAACATCTTAAGAATATTGCTTGCCAATCCTGCGGTGTGGGAAAAGACGGCGCTGATCGTCAGCTACGACGAAAACGGCGGCTTTTTCGACCACGTTGTTCCTGCTACCGCGCCGGCCGGGACTCCCGGCGAATATGTCACGGTGCCTGACATCGATCAGGTGCCGGGCTCCGGCGGAATACGCGGGCCGATCGGTTTGGGCTTTCGCGTTCCCTGCTTCGTCATTTCGCCGTACAGCCGTGGCCCGCAGATGGTTCACGACACGTTTGACCACACCTCACAGCTGAGATTGCTCGAAACTCGGTTCGGGGTGCCAGTTCCCAACCTCACGGCTTGGCGGCGCAGTGAACCGCCCCGGCATGTCCGGAGACTCCAGTTCTTGGAAAGGATGGGGTCATGTCAGGTGGTTCATCGAGGAGGTACCCGCCGGAGCTGCGTGAGCGGGCGGTGCGGATGGTCGCAGAGATCCGCGGTCAGCACGATTCGGAGTGGGCAGCGATCAGTGAGGTCGCCCGTCTACTTGGTGTTGGCTGCGCGGAGACGGTGCGTAAGTGGGTACGCCAGGCGCAGGTCGATGCCGGCGCACGGCCCGGGACCACGACCGAAGAATCCGCTGAGCTGAAGCGCTTGCGGCGGGACAACGCCGAATTGCGAAGGGCGAACGCGATTTTAAAGACCGCGTCGGCTTTCTTCGCGGCCGAGCTCGACCGGCCAGCACGCTAATTACCCGGTTCATCGCCGATCATCAGGGCCACCGCGAGGGCCCCGATGGTTTGCGGTGGGGTGTCGAGTCGATCTGCACACAGCTGACCGAGCTGGGTGTGCCGATCACCCCATCGACCTACTACGACCACATCAACCGGGAGCCCAGCCGCCGCGAGCTGCGCGATGGCGAACTCAAGGAGCACATCAGCCGCGTCCACGCCGCCAACTACGGTGTTTACGGTGCCCGCAAAGTGTGGCTAACCCTGAACCGTGAGGGCATCGAGGTGGCCAGATGCACCGTCGAACGGCTGATGACCAAACTCGGCCTGTCCGGGACCACCCGCGGCAAAGCCCGCAGGACCACGATCGCTGATCCGGCCACAGCCCGTCCCGCCGATCTCGTCCAGCGCCGCTTCGGACCACCAGCACCTAACCGGCTGTGGGTAGCAGACCTCACCTATGTGTCGACCTGGGCAGGGTTCGCCTACGTGGCCTTTGTCACCGACGCCTACGCTCGCAGGATCCTGGGCTGGCGGGTCGCTTCCACGATGGCCACCTCCATGGTCCTCGACGCGATCGAGCAAGCCATCTGGACCCGCCAACAAGAAGGCGTACTCGACCTGAAAGACGTTATCCACCATACGGATAGGGGATCTCAGTACACATCGATCCGGTTCAGCGAGCGGCTCGCCGAGGCAGGCATCCAACCGTCGGTCGGAGCGGTCGGAAGCTCCTATGACAATGCACTAGCCGAGACGATCAACGGCCTATACAAGACCGAGCTGATCAAACCCGGCAAGCCCTGGCGGTCCATCGAGGATGTCGAGTTGGCCACCGCGCGCTGGGTCGACTGGTTCAACCATCGCCGCCTCTACCAGTACTGCGGCGACGTCCCGCCGGTCGAACTCGAGGCTGCCTACTACGCTCAACGCCAGAGACCAGCCGCCGGCTGAGGTCTCAGATCAGAGAGTCTCCGGACTCACCGGGGCGGTTCACAGTGTGACCGGCGACATGACGTCAACGTTCAACTTCGCTGTCCCGCCCAACTCATCATGGCCCAACCTGGATTATCCCGGGCTGCACGCGCTATCAACGGTGCCGCAGTGCGTGCCCAACGCGGCGCTGGGCACGATAAACCGTGGAATCCCGTATCGGGTTCCTGATCCACAGATCATGCCCACGCAGGAAACCACGCCTACCCGTGGTATTCCGAGCGGTCCGTGCTAAGGCTCGAGGAACTCAAATCCGGTCAGGTACACGGTATTCCGTGCGGACCCGATCCAGGGACCGGGTAGCGATTGCCAGAGCCACACCTTCTTGACCTGTCCGGGCGACAGTGGACGCAAATTGATCGGATCGTCGATGTTCGGCACCGGTGGTCGTGGTATCCGCGGCCCCGATGGGCCTTGGATGTACCCGTGCCGAGTCCGAGTGCAGCAGCGCAGGTCGGAGATGAACAGATGGGTTGCGACACGGTCACGGAGGCATACCTATCAGTGGATCACTGATCACAAGAGTCCCAGAGATCACTATCGTCACATCAGCGAACTGCGGACGTCAATTGCAACGTCCAGCCCGGGAAGGTGTGACATGTCGCCGATTCCTCGAATCGTGTCGGTATCGCTGGCGTGGGCGGCCGCTGTTGGACTCATGGTTCCAATAGGCCTGGCGCCACCAGCGATGGCGGCGCCGTGCAGCGGAGACGCCGCGAACGCTCCGCCGCCACCGAGCGCCATTGTGACCGACCCCGGGGCCACGGCGCTCGGCCCGGTACGACCTGGACACGGTCCGATACCGACCGGACGCAAGCCTCGCGGTGCCAACGAGCGTGCACCGCTACCCAAGCTGGGTCCACTGATATCCGCATTGCTCAACCCGGGTGCTAGAAATGCCGCGCCGCTACAACAGCAAGCGCTAGTCCCCAGGGCCAATCCTGGGCCCAGTCCGGCACCCAATCCGCCAGCCACGGGCCCACAACCCCCGAATGCCACTCAGCTAACTCCGAACCCAGCCCCAGCTCCAGCACCCGACCCTGCTCCGGCGGCGGCGCCGGATCCTGGTGCCACGCTCGCCGGGGCTACCACATCCCTCGCCGAGTGGGTGACCGGACCGGACAGCCCCAACAAGACCCTGGAACGCTTCGGCATCTCCGGGACCGACCTCGGAATTCCTTGGGATAACGGCGATCCCGCCAACCGTCAGGTGCTCATGATCTTCGGCGACACATTCGGCTACTGCGCTGTCGATGGCCATCAATGGCGATACAACACGCTGTTCCGCAGCCAAGACCGCGACCTGGGCAACGGAGTTCATGTGACATCCGGTGACGCTTCCAACAGATATTCCGGCTCACCGGTACGCCAACCGGGCTTCTCCAAACAGCTCATCAACAGCATCAAATGGGCGCGCGACGAGACGGGGATCATTCCGACCGCGGGCATCGCCGTCGGCAAAACCCAATACGTCAACTTCATGTCCATCAGGAATTGGGGCCGTGATGGGGAATGGACGACGAACTACTCGGGCATCGCGGTGTCCAAGGACAATGGTCAGACCTGGGGGGTCTTCCCGGGCACCATCCGCGCGTCCGGACCGGACAGCGGCGGAAAAGCCAGGTTCGTTCCGGGAAATGAGAACTTCCAGATGGGGGCGTACCTCAAGTCCAACGACGGTTACCTCTACTCGTTCGGGACCCCGCCCGGGCGAGGCGGTTCGGCATATCTGGCACGAGTTCCGCAGCGCTTTGTGCCCGACCTCACCAAGTACCAGTACTGGAACGGCGACTCGAACTCCTGGGTTCCAAACAAGCCGGACGCGGCAACACCCGTTATTCCGGGCCCGGTGGGCGAAATGTCCGTCCAATACAACACCTACCTCAAGCAATACCTGGCGCTCTACACCAACGGTATGAACGACGTGGTGGCAAGGACCGCGCCGGCTCCGCAAGGACCGTGGAGCGCAGAGCAAATGCTGGTGTCGTCATGGCAGATGCCCGGCGGCATCTACGCGCCGATGATGCATCCCTGGTCGACGGGCAAAGATGTCTACTTTAACCTGTCTTTGTGGTCGGCATACAACGTGATGTTGATGCACACCGTGCTGCCATAGCCCCTGCGTTCGGCCGCCGCTTGCGGTCCGCATGACCCGAGAGCGCCCTTTGTAAATCAAATTTACGAAACCTATGAGTCGTGGACATTTGTGCGCGATATTTATGTGGCCACGACGGTTCAGCGTCTAGCTTGTGGGCCAAGAGCCACTCACCGGCCACGGTTTACCGCTGATCACGCGGGGCATGCAGGGAAGGTTGGACGATGAATTTTTCTGTGCTGCCGCCGGAGATCAATTCAGCGCTGATATTCGCCGGGGCAGGGCCGGAACCGATGGCGGCGGCCGCGACGGCCTGGGACGGGTTGGCCATGGAATTGGCCTCGGCCGCAGCCTCTTTCGGCTCAGTGACATCCGGACTCGTGGGCGGGGCGTGGCAGGGCGCGTCGTCGTCGGCGATGGCGGCAGCGGCAGCCCCCTATGCGGCGTGGCTCGCCGCGGCGGCGGTCCAGGCCGAGCAGACGGCCGCTCAGGCTGCGGCGATGATAGCCGAGTTTGAAGCGGTCAAGACGGCGGTGGTGCAGCCGATGCTGGTGGCGGCCAACCGTGCCGACCTGGTGTCGCTGGTGATGTCGAACCTGTTTGGACAGAACGCTCCGGCGATCGCTGCCATTGAAGCCACGTACGAGCAAATGTGGGCTGCCGATGTGTCGGCGATGTCTGCCTACCATGCCGGGGCATCGGCGATCGCCTCGGCGCTGTCCCCGTTCAGTAAACCGCTGCAGAACCTGGCTGGCTTGCCGGCTTGGTTGGCCAGCGGCGCGCCTGCGGCCGCCATGACCGCAGCCGCAGGCATACCGGCGCTTGCGGGCGGACCCACCGCCATCAACCTGGGCATAGCCAACGTCGGCGGTGGCAACGTCGGCAACGCCAACAACGGCCTTGCCAACATCGGCAACGCCAACCTTGGCAACTACAATTTCGGGTCCGGAAATTTCGGTAACTCCAATATCGGCTCAGCAAGCCTGGGTAATAACAACATCGGCTTCGGGAACCTCGGCAGCAACAATGTCGGCGTGGGAAACCTTGGCAATCTCAACACCGGGTTTGCCAACACCGGCTTGGGCAACTTCGGCTTTGGCAACACTGGCAACAACAACATCGGCATCGGTCTTACCGGCAACAACCAGATCGGAATCGGCGGGCTCAACTCGGGCACCGGGAATTTCGGATTGTTCAACTCGGGCAGCGGAAACGTCGGCTTCTTCAACTCCGGCAATGGAAACTTTGGCATCGGAAACTCGGGTAATTTCAACACCGGTGGCTGGAATTCTGGACACGGGAACACGGGCTTCTTCAATGCGGGCTCGTTTAACACCGGTATGTTGGACGTCGGCAACGCGAACACAGGCAGCCTGAACACCGGCAGTTATAACATGGGCGACTTCAATCCGGGGTCGTCCAACACCGGCACGTTCAACACGGGAAATGCTAACACGGGTTTCCTCAACGCCGGAAATATCAACACTGGTGTCTTCAATATTGGCCACATGAATAATGGGCTGTTCAACACGGGTGACATGAACAATGGCGTCTTCTACCGGGGCGTGGGGCAGGGCAGCCTGCAGTTCAGTATTACGACACCTGATCTGACTCTGCCGCCGCTGCAAATACCGGGGATATCGGTTCCCGCCTTCAGTCTGCCGGCGATAACGCTGCCGTCGCTGACCATCCCGGCCGCCACCACACCAGCCAACATCACCGTGGGTGCCTTCAGCCTGCCCGGGTTGACGTTGCCGTCGTTGAACATCCCGGCCGCCACCACACCAGCCAACATCACCGTGGGTGCTTTCAGCCTGCCCGGGTTGACGTTGCCGTCGCTGACCATCCCGGCCGCCACCACACCAGCCAACATCACCGTGGGTGCCTTCAGCCTGCCCGGGTTGACGTTGCCGTCGTTGAACATCCCGGCCGCCACCACACCAGCCAACATCACCGTCGGCGCCTTCAGCCTGCCCGGGTTGACGTTGCCGTCGTTGAACATCCCGGCCGCCACCACACCAGCCAACATCACCGTCGGCGCCTTCAGCCTGCCCGGGTTGACGTTGCCGTCGTTGAACATCCCGGCCGCCACCACACCAGCCAACATCACCGTGGGTGCTTTCAGCCTGCCCGGGTTGACGTTGCCGTCGCTGACCATCCCGGCCGCCACCACACCAGCCAACATCACCGTGGGTGCCTTCAGCCTGCCCGGGTTGACGTTGCCGTCGTTGAACATCCCGGCCGCCACCACACCAGCCAACATCACCGTCGGCGCCTTCAGCCTGCCCGGGTTGACGTTGCCGTCGTTGAACATCCCGGCCGCCACCACACCAGCCA
Organism: Mycobacterium canetti CIPT 140010059; assembly: GCF_000253375.1. Classification (NCBI taxonomy): domain Bacteria; kingdom Bacillati; phylum Actinomycetota; class Actinomycetes; order Mycobacteriales; family Mycobacteriaceae; genus Mycobacterium; species Mycobacterium canetti. The sequence goes on along the minus strand of NC_015848.1, from coordinate 2,017,684 downwards.
ACATCACCGTCGGCGCCTTCAGCCTGCCCGGGTTGACGTTGCCGTCGTTGAACATCCCGGCCGCCACCACACCAGCCAACATCACCGTCGGCGCCTTCAGCCTGCCCGGGTTGACGTTGCCGTCGTTGAACATCCCGGCCGCCACCACACCCGCCAACATCACCGTAAGCGGCTTTCAGTTGCCTCCGCTGAGTATTCCTTCCGTAGCCATTCCGCCGGTGACGGTCCCGCCCATTACGGTGGGTGCTTTTAATTTGCCGCCATTGCAGATTCCGGAAGTAACTATTCCGCAGCTGACGATACCCGCGGGTATCACAATCGGTGGCTTTAGTCTACCTGCGATACATACTCAACCGATAACGGTCGGCCAGATTGGCGTGGGCCAATTTGGCCTGCCCTCCATAGGCTGGGATGTTTTCCTAAGCACACCTAGGATAACAGTACCGGCTTTTGGAATACCCTTTACCCTACAATTCCAGACCAATGTGCCTGCGCTTCAGCCGCCCGGCGGCGGGCTTAGTACTTTCACCAATGGCGCCCTCATCTTCGGTGAGTTTGACTTACCACAATTGGTGGTTCACCCATACACATTGACTGGCCCTATTGTCATCGGTTCATTCTTTCTGCCCGCCTTCAACATACCCGGGATCGATGTCCCCGCTATCAACGTCGATGGCTTCACCCTGCCGCAGATCACCACCCCAGCTATCACCACCCCGGAGTTCGCGATCCCTCCGATCGGCGTGGGCGGCTTCACTCTGCCGCAGATCACCACCCAGGAAATCATCACCCCGGAGTTCGCGATCCCTCCGATCGGCGTCGGCGGGTTCACCCTGCCGCAAATCACCACCCCACCCATCACCACCCCACCGCTGACCATCGACCCCATCAACCTCGCCGGCTTCACCCTCCCCCAAATCACCACCCCACCCATCACCACCCCACCGCTGACCATCGACCCCATCAACCTCGCCGGCTTCACCCTCCCCCAAATCACCACCCCACCCATCACCACCCCACCGCTGACCATCGACCCCATCAACCTCACCGGCTTCACCCTCCCCCAAATCACCACCCCACCCATCACCACCCCACCGCTGACCATCGACCCCATCAACCTCACCGGCTTCACCCTCCCCCAAATCACCACCCCACCCATCACCACCCCACCGCTGACCATCGACCCCATCAACCTCACCGGCTTCACCCTCCCCCAAATCACCACCCCACCCATCACCACCCCACCGCTGACCATCGACCCCATCAACCTCACCGGCTTCACCCTCCCCCAAATCACCACCCCACCCATCACCACCCCACCGCTGACCATCGACCCCATCAACCTCACCGGCTTCACCCTCCCCCAAATCACCACCCCACCCATCACCACCCCACCGCTCACCATCCCGCCGATCGGCGTGGGGGGCTTCACCACGCCCCCGCTCACCGTTCCCGGCATCCACCTGCCCAGCACCACGATCGGGGCCTTCGCGATCCCCGGGGGGCCGGGCTACTTCAACTCGAGCACCGCGCCTTCGTCGGGCTTCTTCAATTCCGGTGCGGGCGGCAACTCGGGCTTCGGCAACAACGGCTCGGGCCTCTCGGGTTGGTTCAACACCAACCCGGCCGGGCTGTTGGGCGGCTCGGGCTATCAGAACTTCGGCGGGCTATCCTCGGGCTTTTCCAACCTTGGCAGCGGCGTCTCAGGCTTCGCCAACAGGGGCATCCTGCCGTTCTCGGTAGCCAGCGTCGTTTCCGGCTTTGCCAATATCGGCACCAACCTGGCGGGTTTCTTCCAAGGCACCACGTCCTAACCCTGGCGGGTAAGCGACCGACGCCATTGGCCTGTCAGGCGGCGGACCCGCTCGCGGCGACCATATTCAGCTCGGGTTGCGCGATGGGAGCCCGGCGGCCCGATAGATCGCGTGGATCGCGCTCATGTTCTCGACCGCGTCCTTGGGCGTCGTCTTGACCGCTTGCCCGCGCAGCACTGCGGCAGCGAAAGCGTCGAGCTGATACGCATGCGAGGGGCGGCAATCGGTGGAAGAGTTGGGGCACAACCGGATTGAGCACGCGCAACTCGCCACGGTCGCCGACCACTCGAGCGCTCACATTCAACAGATCCGACGACCGCATTGAACAGCGGATCCCGCCGGTGTGCCCGCCTGGAAATTTCAGTTCGGCCGTCATGGCCCGATCGACCGCTGGATCGCGTAATTTGGCTTGCGCCGAAACCACTTCCGGCGTGGCCCCACCGAACGTGTGGGCCATGTGGACGGCATAGCAGCCAGCGTCCATGGTCGCGCCACCCGCGACACATCACGTGCTGCCACCACGACGCTCCCGCTGACCGGCTTGATGAGCGCCAACGGCGCTATCCGGGCTATACCCAAGACGCCGATTCGCGGCGGCGCGCATGTCGGCTCAAGGGCCTTTGCGGTTGCCGGGCCCGCGACGTGCGAAGGCCGGAGCATGCTCAGGCCGGACTCCAACGCCCACAAAGTAGGCGGGCACCGCCGAGAGCCATGGCAGCCGTTCGACCAGGCCAAGCAGGGCCGCCGGCGGCGTGGGGTCCCGGCCCTGCAGCAGCGGGCCGAGCAGCCTTCGGTGCAACACCCGCTGCACCGCTTGGGTCACCGCGGTGGGAAATGCGCGACGACGCCGTACCGCCGCCAGGTGGCGGCTGCTGACTCGATGCTCACGCAGCGGTTCGGCCAAGATGGTCGCTGCCGCGACCGCATCTTGGACCGCTAGGTTGATGCCGACTCCCGCCACCGGTGACATCGCGTGCGCCGCGTCGCCGATGCACAGCAGCCCATCAATGTGCCAACGACGCAACCGATTCACCTTGACGTTGAGGTGCTTGACCTCGTCCATGGACGCTAGCGCCGCCACCGATGCCGTCGCTTCGGGCAGCAGTTCGCTGACGTCCCGACGGAATTCCTCGATACCTCGCTCGCGCAACTGAGCGTCGGTTCCCTTGGGCCCGAGGTAGGCGATCTGGAAATAACCTTCGCGTGGGATCACGCCGAGCCCCTTGCCCGGGGAGAATCGCGGCAGGAACGAGAACTCGGCGTCACCTTCACGTGGCAGCTTGAACCACCACACGTCAAAGTTCACCGGGAATTCACGCGCCTTCAGTCCAGCCTCGTGCCGGGCGATCGACCATCGGCCGTCGCACGCCACGGTCAATTCCGCCCGCAATTCACCCGGGCCCTCGGCTCCTTGATAGCGCACCCCGGTAACTTTGCCGCCCTCCCGCAGCAACCCGGTCACCTCGGTTTTCATCCGCAGCGTAAAGCTCGGTTCCGCTTGGGCGGCCTCCGCCAGCAGGTTCAGCAGGTCCCATTGCGGCACCATTGCGACATAGGGGTAGGGCTGATGCAGTCGCTCGAAGTCGATGTAGGTCACCGCGCGACCATTCGAATGCAATGTGGCCGTGCGGACCTCGCTGTAGGGCAAAGCCGCAAAGCGTTCCCACAGCCCAAGCTCGTCGAGTAGCCGCATCGTCGTCGGATGCACCGTGTCGCCACGAAAGTCTCGCAGGAAGTCTCCGTGCTTCTCCAACAGGGTGACCTGCACACCTGCCCGCGCCAACAGCAGGCCCAGAACCATCCCGGCCGGGCCGCCGCCGATGATCGCGCACGTGGTTGTCTCGCCCATTAGCGCCCTAGCATAAGGGGTGACCTGAGGGGCGCCGGACGGGGGAGAATCTAGACGTTCGATCGTGAGGCAATCCACTGCCGGCGTGGTGATCTTGTTGTCATGTCGCGACCTCCTGGCCATTGATGTCATCGTGGCGATCATGCTGGATGACAGCGTCGCGGCCAAAGCCCGCGACTCGACATGGGAGCGAATTCATGACCGACACGATTCAATCGCTCTTGCGCCAGCGCGTATCCGATCCAACGATTGCCGTGAAATACGGTGGTCTGCAATGGACTTGGAGTCAGTACCTGGCGGAGTCGGCGGCCCGCGCGGCGACCCTCATCACAATCGCCGATCCGCAACGTCCGACGCATATCGGCTCTCTGCTGGGGAATACGCCCGAGATGCTGGCCCAGCTGGCTGCGGCCGGGTTGGGCGGCTATGTGCTGTGTGGCCTGAACACAACGCGACGTGGCGATGCACTGGCCGCTGACGTCAGGCAAGCCGATTGCCAGATCGTGGTGACCGATGCCGACCACCGAGCGCTGTTGGACGGTTTAGACCTCGCGGGCGCGCGGATCCTTGATACCTCGACACCGCGGTGGGCTGAATTGGTGGCTGGTGACGGCGCCTTTGTCCCCTATCGAGAAGTCGACACGATGGATCCGTTCATGATGATCTTCACGTCCGGCACCAGCGGAAATCCCAAAGCAGTACCGGTGTCACACCTGATGGCCACGTTCGCCGGGCGTAGCCTCACCGAGCGCTTCGGCCTCACCGAACAGGACACCTGCTATGTATCCATGCCGCTGTTTCACTCCAACGCGGTGGTCGCGGGATGGGCGCCAGCGGTGGTCTCCGGTGCCGCGATCGCGCCGGCGACGTTTTCGGCGACCGGCTTCCTCGACGACGTCCGCCGATACCACGCCACTTATATGAACTACGTCGGCAAGCCGCTCGCCTATATCCTTGCCACCCCCGAACGCGACGACGATGCCGACAATCCGCTGCGGGTGGCTTTCGGCAACGAGGCCAATGACAAAGACATCGAGGAATTCTCACGCCGCTTCGGAGTCCAGGTCGAGGACGGCTTTGGCTCGACCGAGAACGCGGTCATCGTGATCCGCGAACCCGGCACGCCACCGGGCTCGATCGGCCGGGGAGCCCACGGGGTCGCGGTGTACAACGGCGAAACCGTCACCGAGTGCGCCGTCGCGCGGTTCGACGCTCACGGAGCACTCACCAACGCCGATGAAGCCATAGGTGAGTTGGTCAACACGACGGGGTCGGGCTTCTTCACCGGCTACTACAATGACCCCGAAGCCAACGCCGAGCGCATGCGCCACGGCATGTACTGGTCTGGAGACCTCGCATACCGGGACTCTGAAGGCTGGATCTACCTCGCCGGCCGCACCGCCGACTGGATGCGGGTAGACGGCGAAAACCTGACAGCGGCACCAATCGAGCGAATTCTATTACGATACAAGGCTATTAACCGTGTCGCGGTGTATGCCGTCCCGGACGAATACGTCGGCGATCAGGTGATGGCGGCGTTGGTCTTGCGAGCAGGTGACACCTTCGACCCTGACGCGTTCGAAGCATTTCTGGACGCCCAGCCTGACCTATCCACTAAAGCCCGGCCACGATACATCCGCATCGCGGCCGACCTTCCCAGCACCGCCACACACAAGGTGCTCAAGCGCCAGTTGATCGACGAGGGAACCGCGGTCGGCAAAGCGGACACCCTGTGGGTGCGCGAACCACGAGGCAGCGCTTACCACCACGCGTCCGGACCGGCAAAAGCGATATGAAGTCCGGAAAGGTCCGCTCCCCCATTACTCGGCCGGCGTCTCGGGACGCCCGCAACAGCGGTGAGCGCCAGCCCGTCCGCTAGTGTTGCGTGCGGTCAATGAGATTCGACAGCATGACGGGACCCTAAAGCTAGGGAAGGGTGTTGGAATGTTCACCATTGTCGGGGTAATCGTCGCGCTCATCGGTGCGTTCGTGCAGAGCCGGCGTCACCGGCACCGCCCAGCCGCGGACATCCATATGCTGTGGTGGATGGTGCTGATCGTGGGCGTGGTATCGATCATCGGCGCGGGATACCACGTCTTCGACGGCGAGCGGACCGCCGAGTTGATCGGCTATACGCGCGGCGACGGCGGGTTCCAATGGGAGAACGCAATGGGCGACCTGGCAATCGGGGTGGTCGGCCTGATGGCGTACCGCTTCCGCGGGCACTTCTGGCTGGCGACAATCGTGGTGCTCACCATCCAGTACGTCGGAGACGCGGCCGGCCACATCTACTACTGGGTGGTGGAGAACAACACCAACCCATACAACATCGGTGTCCCGCTGTGGACCGACATCCTGCTACCCATCGTCATGTGGGCGCTCTATGCGTGGTCGTGGCACAGCAAAGGCGACGCGGTGCCGAAAGGTCAGCCTTAGTCATCGAGCTCGCCGGCGATCCCCCGCTCGATGCCGGCCCGCGTACGGTCCGGCAACACGATGAGTCCGTCGAGTTCGGTGCGCGCCAAACGATATGCGCGCTCGCGTTCCTGGGCCGTCGCGCCGGCGTCGGATGCCACCCGCAGCAGGCTTTGCGCTCTTGCCAGCCGCTGCTGTTCCTCGCGGGAAAAGCCGGTTCTGCGTCTGCGCATCGCCTCGGCCTCCGCGGTGTCGAACGCGGTCACATAGTCCCGAACCGCATCGAGATAGTGGCCCGCGGCGTCCGGGTCGTCGAGAAGATCTTCCGCCCGCAACGGCTTGTGAAAGTCGGCTTGTAGCTTGGCCTTGTGAAATGCCGTCGTGAGCGGGTCCCGCATGTCGGTCATGACCGGGAAGTCGAGCAGCTTGGCGGCGTCGAGCTCGTATTCCAACCAGCGTGCATCCGTTCGCTCGTGCGCCTCGACCGCGCGAGTGATCGCCCGCCACCGCGCTGCGTCGTTTTCGACAGTGGTTGGGCGTGGCATCGCGGGGCTATCCGACGCAAGATCGCCAGACGCCTCCCCTAGCCGCCGCGTGAAGGACGACAGCGCTTTGATGCCGACATATAGCACTCCGATGAGCGGCAGCATCACAACGAGCAACTCGGCTAGCCGAATCAGTAGCCCCACCAGGCCAGCATGCCACCACGGACGGCCCCAGGGTCGGCCGGAGCAGACACCACCCGGCAACCGGCTTCACCGCTTGTCAATCTGACCGGCCGCCACCTGGTCGGCGACGCCGAGGAGGGCGATCTCGGGCGCGTTCGCCGTCAAGCGCGCCGTCCCCGCAGCGCGCGGCCAACCGGCTCCGCGGTGATGCTGTCGAGCTTGCCGGAGGCTGGCAGCACGGCGTTGGCGACCCACACGTCGATCTCACCCGCCCGGCGCCGCGCTCGAGCTGGTCACCGGGCTCGAGTTCCCCCTGCGTGCGTTAGCTCAGAATCAGGCGCACGTCACGGTCGGCGGGTGCGGTCGCGTCGCGCGCCCAAGGCCACCTGTTGAGCCGGTGAGTGAGACAGCCTTTCCCGTTAATTCCACCTGGGTTGGGCAGTGAACTGCCGCCTAGCACGCCTTGAGGCGAATCTTCCAGCGCACAAAGCCGACGTAGATAACGCTGAGCGCTACCAGCATGGCCATGTCGAACCACCACGCGCTGGCGGTGTGATGCCAATGCGAATCCTTCGGGGTCAGCGGACCGGGCACCAATTTGATCAGGTCGACCGTAGCGGCCGACGCCGCGAAACCCCATCTCGCCGGTGTGACCCAGGACATCTGGTCAAGGGGAACACGTCCGGTGACCGGAATCATGCCTCCGGAGAACACCAGCTGCGACATGACCGCCACGACCAGCAGGGGCATGATCTGTTCGTTGGACTTGGCGATCGCCGACAGCGCCAATCCGAGCATCGCCGAGGCGACACAGGTCACCGCGACATCGACGAACAGCTCCAGATCTGGCTTGCTCAACGCTACGGCACCCTGAGTCGGACCGCCCTTGCCGACCAGGACGATCACCGTCACAATCGCCGACTGAACCACCGCGAGCACGGTGTAGACACAGACCTTCGCGATCAGGTAGGCGGTAGTGGACAGGCCGACTGCCTGTTCGCGCCGGAAGATGGCTCGCTCACCGATGAGGTCACGAATGGTCAGCGCGGTCCCCATGAAGACCGCACCGACATTCAGCAACACTAGGATCTGGCCGGGCTCGTTGGGCGCGTCACCCATCGGGTTGGGAAACCCGAAGCCCACGTCGCCCGGTACCGACATGGACAGCGCACCCATGATGAACGGCAACAGCGCCAGAAAGACGAAGTAACCTCGGTCGGAAACGATCAATCGCAACTGTCGCCGCGCGATCGTGGAGAACTGCCGAAACAAGCTGGTATGGGCCGGATCGCCCAGTTCGGCGGGTTGCTCGACCGGTGGCGGTGGTGGGGTCGGACCCGTCCGCGCCAGGTAGCGGGCTTTGGCCGCGTCTGGGTCGTCGGCGACGGTGCTGAAGATGTCGGCCCAGTTCGTGGTCCCCATGACCGGACCAATCTGAGTCGGTGGCCCACAGAACGCGGTCTTGCCGCCGGGGGCCAACAGCAGAACCTGGTCACAGACGTCCAGGTAGGTCAGTGAGTGGGTAACCACGAGCACCACCCGACCGGCGTCGGCCAACTGCCGCAGCATGGTCATGACCTGCCGGTCCAGCGCAGGATCTAGGCCGGATGTCGGCTCGTCGAGGATCAGCAGTGACGGCCCGGTCAACAGCTCAAGCGCCACCGACGCCCGCTTGCGTTGACCACCCGACAGCTTGTCGACCCTGGTGTCGATGTGCTTGGACATCTCGAGTTCTTCGAGCACCCGGGCAACTACCTGGGTGCGGTCATCTTTGGTGGTGTCCGGCGGCAGCCGTAGTTCGGCGGCATACATCAGCGCGTGTTTCACGGTCAGCTGACCGTGCACCACGTCGTCCTGTGGCACCATGCCGATCCTGCTGCGCAGCGAGGCATATTCGGCGTGAACGTTGTGGCCCTCGAACGTCACCGTGCCATCCGTCGGGTGCGTATACCCAGCCACCAACCGGGCAAGTGTCGACTTGCCAGCGCCCGACGGACCGATGACGGCGGTGAGCATACCGGGGCGCGCCGTCAACGAGATGCCGTCCAGCAGTGTCTTGTCGCCATCGATGGTCCAGGTCACCCCGCGCACGTCGAGGCCGCCGACGCGGGTCTCCAGCAGGTTCTCTTCACGGCGCGCCAGGGTGCCGTCGGCGAAGACGAGGTCGATGTTGCCGATGGTCACAACGTCGCCGTCGTGCAGCAGCGCCGCGTCGACCCGGGCGCCGTTGACGAAGGTGCCATTGATGCTGCGGTTGTCCCGAATCTCCGTGCCGCCAGGCGTCGGGACCAGGGTGGCGTGGTGACGTGAGGCCAACACCTCGGGAATGACGATGTCGTTGTCGTTCGCCCGGCCGATCCTGACGGCACCGGGCGGCAACTCCCCCGTCAACCTGCCTGGCCGCAGGATCTTCATCATCGATGTCGCGAGGTTTCCCGCCTCAGTTCCGCCGCGGGCACCCGCCGGCGGCGGTGCGGCCGTGGGTGGCCGGTAAATCTGCGGCGCCCGTTGCGGTCCGCTGGGTGGCCACAACTGTTGCCCACCGGTGGGGTATCGCGGCTGTGGTCCCGATGGCGGAGCGGCGGGTATCCGGGTGGTGGCCGGTGGAAGCTGTTGTAGCTGGCCGGAGCCGAGCGTGCCGGTCTGCGGCGGGCCGTCGGTGGGCCACGCTCCCGCGGACAGGTTGGGCAGGCGTATCGACGTCGTCTGGGGTGGTCGCCCGGCCGAACCCCGGTGGCGGCCCACTTCGAAGTCCAGCGCCGGACCGTCGGGGTTTCCGATATGGACTCGCTGGGCATCGTAGATGTCCACGACTGGCACCCGACGGTTATTGAGGTAGAGCCCATTGAGGCTGCCATTGTCAATGGCGACCCAGCGACCCTGGTCGAATCGCAGCAGCAGGTGTGCCCGGGAGATCAGGGGGTGTGCGACGCGGACATCCGCGCGCAGGTCACGCCCGACGACGACATCGTGTCCTGCGGCGAACGTGCGCTCCGATCCCTCATACCGCACGGTCAACACGGGCGGGGCGGCTGGTTGGCTCATCGGCACCAACTGTATCGGGACCGCAGCCGACGCCGGGGCGGGTGCACCCGGTCAGGCAAGCCGACCATCACGGCCAGCCGTTGCTTCTGCGAATCTCCTCGCGACATTCCCGTCGGGTCTGGCCGGTCTGCTGCATGCACACTCGAATCGGCGATTCCTGCTCGATGGGCAGCGGCGCCTCCGTCGGGTCAGCAGTGGCGGTCACAGTCGGACTGGCCACGGTGTCCTCGGTCAGCGACCAGATGGTGGTGTTGGTGCCTTGCAGCGTCGAGCAGTAGGCCGTCGCCCCGGTCTTGGTGGTGCCGGTGCTGCCGAGCGGGAAGCAGAGGGCGCCGATGGCGACAACCGCAGCGGTCGGCGATGCAGTCGCGGTGTCGGCGGCGCCAGTCGTGGTCGGGGTCGTGGGGGCCGGGCGCGTTGTGCTCGCGGGGGCTACCGAAGTGGTCGTGCCGGCCGATGTGGTGGTCCGCGTCCGCGCAGGCTGCGCTGCACGCTCGTCGTCAGCACGCTGGAACTCCCGCACGGCGACCGCGACGGCCATCACCAGCAGCATCGCCAGCACCGCGGGGACGATGACGGCGGTCCGCAGCAGCGAGCGTTTCGCGGGCGCGGCCACGGCGACCGGTTGCGACACCCGCGTGTCGTCAGGATCACCCGCGCCGCCCAGACGATGGCCGAGTGCGCGCGCGAAGTCGACACACCGCTGGTAACGGTCCTTGGGTTGCTTGGCCAGCGCTTTGGCGAAGACCGGGTCCAGCGGTGTCAGCTCGGGAACCCGATCGCCGATCGCCGGGGGTGACGCGCTGAGATGCTGGCTGATCACCACGGCGGGGTTGGCGTGCTGAAAGGGCGGGGAGCCGGTCAGCAAGTGAAACGCCGTCGCGGCTAGTGCGTATTGGTCGGCCCGTCCATCGAGCTCGTTGCCCATAAGCTGTTCCGGAGCCGCGTATGACACGGTGCCCACAGTCATGTTTGTGGCGGTCAATCCGCTTGGATCATCGACCCAGCCGGCGATCCCGAAGTCGGCCAACATGATTCGACGATCAGGTGAATCAGGATTGGCGATCAGGATGTTGGCGGGTTTGACGTCGCGGTGCAACAGCCGACGTTCGTGGGCATAGTCGAGCGCTTCGGCCACCGCAGTGATGATCTCGGTGACCTCGGGGCCGGGCATCCCGTTCGGATAACGATCCCTGAGAAGGGATACGGTGTCGGTGCCGTCGACGAAGTCCATGTCGATCCAGAGCTGGCCGTCGAACTCGCCGCGGTCGTGGACGGCGACGATGTGTGGATGCCACAGCGACGCCGCGGCATCGGCTTCGCGGTTGAACCGTGCCCGGTATTCGCCGTCGGCTGACACATCGGCCCGCAGTACCTTGAGCGCGTCCTGGCGGGGCAGTCTGGGATGCCGGGCCAGGTACACCTCGCCCATCCCGCCGGATCCCAACTGCCGGACGATGGTGAAGCCGGCGAACGTCGAACCTTCCGCGAGCGGCATGGCGGCATCGTAGCCGGCCAGGAGGGCAGGGCTTGCGACACTCGACGAGAATCGTGGAACTCCGCACGCGACAAGTGACTCTCCGGTAGTTTGCCAGCGTTGGGGCCGCGAACCGACCCTCGCAAGCAAGCGTAAGGAGGTCTGGCATGACCCGCAGCTACCGGCCAGCTCCACCGATCGAGCGGGTGGTTTTGCTCAACGACCGCGGCGACGCGACAGGTGTGGCCGACAAGGCCACCGTGCACACCGGCGACACCCCTTTGCACCTCGCGTTCTCCAGCTATGTGTTCGATCTGCACGATCAGCTGTTGATCACGCGGCGGGCCGCCACCAAGAGGACGTGGCCGGCGGTATGGACCAACAGTTGCTGCGGGCACCCCCTGCCTGGCGAATCGCTACCCGGCGCCATACGGCGGCGGCTCGCTGCCGAACTCGGACTGACCCCAGATCGGGTCGATCTGATCCTGCCGGGGTTCCGCTACCGGGCCGCTATGGCCGATGGCACCGTGGAAAACGAGATCTGCCCCGTCTACCGAGTCCAGGTTGACCAACAGCCCCGGCCGAACTCGGACGAGGTCGACGCGATCCGCTGGTTGTCCTGGGAACAATTCGTGCGCGATGTTACCGCCGGCGTTATCGCCCCGGTATCCCCTTGGTGCCGCTCACAACTGGGCTACCTGACCAAACTTGGACCATGTCCGGCACAGTGGCCCGTGGCCGACGACTGCCGGCTACCGAAAGCCGCACATGGCAATTAACCGCTCGATCGCCAGCATCGACAGCATCGCCGTCGCGGGATCGGCCGCGACCACGGGCGCCGTCGCAGTCGCCGGCTCGGTGGCGACCGCGGGCAGCGTCGCAGTCGCCGGCTCGGTCGCGACCGCGGGCAGCGTCGCGATAGCCGGGGCGGCAGCCACGGCGGGCAGCGTCGGGATAATCGGCAGTCTGCTGACCGTATTGTGCGTGGCTGTCCGGGAGTGTGTGGCATGCCTAGCATGCATCACCTGCACCCGGTGCGTGGCCTGTATCGGCTGCGTGCGCTGCACCGACTGTGTGGGGTGTTTGTGGTGCGTGAATTGTTCGGGACTGCGGAATGTGGTCGGCGCCCGAAATCTTCGGGTTGGCAACCTGGGCCGGGTTTCGAATTAACGGCCACGTTCTGAGTCACCGGCCCTACAGTGGATCGGTGAACGACCCACCCGGTCTGCAACTCAACCGCAGGATATTTGTGGGCGCCTGTCGTTGGCATAGTAGCTGCCGCCCTCGGGACCATCGCCGAATCTGACCGCACCGTCCACGACGCAAGCCACACCGCGGTGGTACCTGCCGACATCAACGGCGAGCATCGTGAATTCACCGTCACAACCGCGCACCGCTGCGGACATGCTGCGAGAGCAAGCGGAATTGTCCGGGACGAGGCCACACCACCCGCGCTACCCGATCAGCCTCGCGAGCCAGCTCGGATCCTGATAGTTCACGACCATGCTGCCGTCCCACACGAACGGCGTACCGCTGGCATTGAAGCCGGCCAGCGTCTCGCTGGCGTTTGTGGCCTTCGTTTGGGCGGTGCCCAGATCAGCTCCTGACTTGATACAGCTGATCGCCGTGGGCTCGGCGCCGACTGTTTGAGCAAGATGTGCCAGTTCGGCATCGGTGCGATCCGATGCGGCGTTCTCTTGCGGCTGAAAGTCGCTGCCGAATAGGGCGGAGTAGAAGCTGGCGTAGAGTTTCGGGTCGTTTTGCCCCGCTACACAGTACGAGGCGGCCACCGCTCGCGTCGAATAGTTCTTGCTGTGCGACTGGTCGTCGAGGAAGTTGAGCAGGTGGTAGCGCACCGCCAGCTGCTTGTCGGCCACCGCGGTATCGATATCGCTCGCATACGACCTGATGAAACTGCCGCAGGGTGGACAGATGGGTTCGTTGAAAATGTCGATCGTCGTCGGCGCCACCGAGCTACCCACAAAGACACCGTCGTTGAGAACGCGGAGCTCGACCGCATCTGCGGGCGGCGGTAGCGGCGGTGCCGACGTGCGGGGTCCAGATGACCGCCACGGATGGGCAAGCGCGATACCCAGGCCGCCCGCCAGCGCCACCACGACGGCGACGGCAACACCAACCCACAACCAGGGCTGGCGGGCTGACCGGGGCAGCGGAGACGACGGTGGCCCCCATGGCGGCGCCCCGCCAGCCCATGGCGTCGGCTGCGGCCACCGGGTACCCGGTGACACCGGGTGAGTCGATGGCACCGGCAGCTTGGCCACCTGGCTGCGCCGCAAGATGTCGGTGGCACGATCCTGATCCGCGGTGGCCAGGGCTGCGTGCGCCGCCGCTGACAGATCACCGCAGGTGACATAGCGGTCCTCCGGATTTTTGGCCATGCCACGGGCGATCACCGCATCGAAGGCGACCGGAATACCCGGCCGTACCGTGCTGGGCCGCGGGATCGCCTGGTTGATGTGCGCGCCCATCACGCTGAGCTGGTCTCCCTGATACGGCGGTGATCCGGTCAAGCACTCATACAACACGCAGGTCAACGCATAAATGTCGGCGCGGTAGGTTGCGTGCGACTCGCTGAACCGCTCTGGCGCCATGTAGTAGAGGGTGCCTACCGTGTTGCCGAGCTGGGTCAGCTTTTCGTCGGTGGTGGCGCTGGCGATCCCGAAATCGACAAGATAGGCGAAGTCATCCGCGCTAACCAGAATGTTCTCCGGTTTGACGTCGCGATGCGTTACCCCGGCAGCGTGCGCGGCGTCGAGCGCCGAGCCGATCTGGCGCACGATCGCGACCGCTCGCGGTGGGGCCAGCGGCCCCTGGCGTCTCAGCATCGCGGCCAGATCCACGCCGTTGATCAGGCGCATGTCCACGTAGAGCTGCCCGTCGATCTCACCGAAGTCGTGAATCGGCACGACGTGCGGTTCCTGCAGGCGCCCCGCGGTGCGGGCCTCGCGCTGCATACGCGTGCGGAAGACCGGATCGCTGGAGAGCGTCTCCGACATCAGCTTTAGTGCCACGATCCGCTCGCGCACCGTGTCTTCGGCCTCATAGACGTCGCCCATGCCGCCGCGACCCACCAACCGCCGCAACCGATACGGCCCGAACTGCGTACCCTCCCGCGATTCCGCGGTGCCATCCATCGCCCGACTCCTCACCCCGCCAACCGCGGTGGTGTGACAGGCATAAGGCTAATGGTTTCAGCAACCGCGAGGTGCGGCGACTTCCGGCGAAACCTAATCGGTCTCGACCCGCATGTCGGTCAGCAGGATCGATACCAGAGTTGGGAAGGGCAGTGAGCGATTCCCCGGGCCGATCGGTTGGACCCACCGGCAAGTCGGGAATACAAACCCGTCGACATCCACGGGGTCGGCGCAATAATGAGCTGCCCGTGCCCAGTGGCCAACGACCTCCGGGACGTAGTCGTGGCGGCGCAAGAGACCGCTGGCATCGACGTAAAAGGTCTGGCGAGGCGAGTGGGTGTGGATATCCGGCGGGAAGCTCACAATCAGGCGCCTCCAGGTCTCGCCCTCCTGCTGCCAGGGCGCTCCCTCCTCGACCGCCACGCCTTCGCGCGTCAACAGGTACGGCGTGGTGAGGTAGTTCCACATCGCGTAACCGGCGAAATAGACCGAGTCCAGCGGGTCCCACCGGATGTTCCGGCGCAGGCCCGAGCCTCCGAAGAACGCCGCTCGCGGGTGCGCGCGCGAGCTGATGACCGCGCCATCGTGGCTTTCGATCCGCACCTGCCCGCTCTCGAAGACTCCGCGGTACCCGTCACGCGGGAACGGATCCAAGACCGTCCGGGCCTGTTGGACATGCACCGTGATGCGGTAGTCCGCGAAGCGGTTGCCCGGCACCCGGGTTCGAAGCAACAGCCCTCCCGTGCGTACCCGCCCATGAACCGTTTCCGCGGCGCGCCATCGCTGCAGCCCGCCGTGGGCGTCCAACACCTCATCCAGCAGGGTGCTCATCGCCGGTTCAGCCGGCGAGAACCGCGCGAATATCGATACATGCGAAATCGTCACCCTTATAGAGGAGAGGCTGGCCGCTGACCTTGGGTTCACGTCCCCCCGGTTCCCCGAAGCGTGTTTCGATCACGGTCGCCATCTCCGGATATGACGCCGTCGACATCAGCCAAACGTGGTCTGCTGCCACGGCTATCTCGAACCGTTGCGCCTCGGGTTCATCGTTGAGCATCGCGACCAGCGCAGAGGTATCGATCACCATCAGGCGGGCAACCCGCGCTCGTCGTAGCCGAGAATCTTGTCCGCGGCTCGGGTGTCGAGCACCGGTAAGGCCGCGCAGCGCCGGCCGATGGCGGCCAACTCCTCGCGTAGCGAAATGGATCTGGTGCGCCCGGTCCGGCGGGCCAGTTGCTCCCGCACTGCAACTACGACCGCTTGTGTCAAAGTCTCGCCCGTTCGAGCCGCCAATTCCATGGTCAGGATTCTATAAAGATTAGGCGGGTTCTAGACCGACTCTAGCTAAGCGGCCAGCCGTCGGACAATGATTCCCACGATGACATCGGCCGGCTGGGCACCAGGGGTGGTGCAGTTCCGCGAATACCAACGGCGTTGGCTGCGCGGCGATGTCCTCGCCGGCCTGACCGTGGCCGCCTATCTGATCCCGCAGGCGATGGCGTATGCGACCGTGGCGGGCCTACCGCCGGCAGCCGGGCTGTGGGCGTCGATCGCGCCGCTTGCCATTTACGCACTGCTCGGATCGTCCCGGCAGCTTTCAATCGGCCCGGAATCCGCCACCGCCTTGATGACGGCGGCCGTGCTCGCTCCGATGGCCGCCGGGGATCTGCGACGCTATGCCGTTCTGGCGGCAACCCTCGGATTGCTAGTCGGCCTTATCTGCCTACTCGCTGGCACGGCGCGACTAGGTTTCCTCGCCAGCCTGCTATCGCGGCCGGTGCTCGTCGGATACATGGCCGGCATCGCGCTTGTCATGATCTCCAGCCAACTCGGCACTATCACCGGCACCTCGGTCGAAGGCAACGAATTCTTCAGCGAAGTACACTCTTTCGCGACTAGCGTCACGCGAGTTCACTGGCCGACTTTTGCGTTAGCCATGTCTGTCCTAGCGCTGCTAACTATGCTCACGCGGTGGGCGCCGCGCGCCCCCGGACCGATCATCGCGGTTCTTGCGGCCACGATGCTAGTGGCCGTTATGTCGTTGGATGCCAAAGGTATTGCGATTGTGGGTCGGATACCTTCCGGTCTGCCGACGCCGGGTGTGCCGCCCGTTTCGGTGGAAGACTTGCGGGCACTGATCATTCCGGCTGCCGGGATCGCGATTGTTACCTTCACCGACGGTGTGTTGACCGCACGCGCCTTCGCCGCTCGTCGAGATCAGGAAGTCAATGCCAACGCCGAGCTGCGCGCGGTCGGGGCCTGCAACATCGCCGCCGGGCTGACACACGGTTTTCCGGTGAGTTCCAGCAGCAGCCGTACCGCCCTCGCCGACGTCGTCGGTGGCCGCACCCAGCTGTACTCGCTGATCACGTTGGGGCTTGTTGTCATCGTGATGGTTTTCGCGAGTGGGCTGCTGGCCATGTTTCCGATCGCCGCTCTGGGCGCTTTGGTGGTATATGCCGCGCTACGCTTGATCGACTTGTCAGAATTCCGGCGACTGGCGCGGTTTCGGCGCAGCGAACTCATGCTGGCACTAGCCACCACAGCAGCCGTGTTAGGCCTAGGAGTGTTCTATGGAGTCCTCGCCGCGGTTGCCCTGTCCATCCTCGAACTGCTTCGTCGGGTCGCACATCCGCATGACAGCGTTCTCGGGTTCGTCCCGGGCATTGCCGGCATGCACGACATCGATGACTATCCGCAGGCCAAGCGCGTGCCCGGGCTGGTGGTGTATCGCTATGACGCGCCGTTGTGCTTCGCCAATGCCGAAGACTTCCGCAGGCGAGCACTGGCCGTGGTCGATCAGGATCCGGGGCAAGTCGAGTGGTTCGTACTCAACGCCGAATCCAATGTGGAGGTCGACCTGACTGCGCTGGATGCGCTCGACCAACTCCGCACCGAGCTGCTGCGCCGGGGAATAGTGTTCGCCATGGCCCGGGTCAAACAAGACTTGCGTGAATCACTCAGGGCCGCCAGTCTTCTCGATAAGATTGGCGAAGACCATATCTTTATGACATTGCCTACCGCAGTGCAGGCGTTCCGTCGGCGCTAACGCGCCGGCACCCTCAATACAACAATCGCGCCGGCTGATGGGTAACAGCTTCGATGTCGTGGGTCGACACCTTCAACATTCGCTTCCCCAAGTCGGACAAGGCTCGGGCGACCGAGAGTTCATCGCCGATCTCGGGGACGTTGCGGTCGGCCGGATTGAGCCTTGCCAGGCCAACACCCACCAATTCCTTTTCCCGCCAACGCAGCCGTGCCTTCGCCCGAGTCAATCCTTCGTGTTCGTCGATCGATATGTCGACGGTCCAGTGCTGCAGCACGTGATCCGACTGGTCGCCGCACATGATGTTGCTCCCCTTTCCAGTGGCGACCAGGCTCAGCTCGCTGGTCATAATGCATCCTTGCGATTGGGGTGTAACCTCCACAGACAAATCCGACCACCGCGCCGGAGCCCTCCGATAGGGCCTGAAGTCCCGGCCACTGGGGTCATTCGTCCGCCAGGGGCGAAAGGTCTGCCACATTGGGGACTTCCGGCCCTAACTGAGCCGGCGCCATCGAAGCCAGGGTTAGCGCATGGCTGTCCGGGCGGCGCGCGGAGTTCGCCGGAGTCCGAGACCCCGGATCGTGTCGATGAGAGGGCAAGCGGCCAATCTCGTGCTGGCCACCTGGATCTCGGTGGTCAACTTCTGGGCGTGGAACCTGATCGGCCCGCTGTCGACCAGCTACGCGCGTGACATGTCACTGTCCAGCGCCGAGGCGTCGCTGCTCGTCGCCACCCCGATCCTGGTGGGCGCCCTTGGCCGCATCGTCACCGGGCCGCTCACCGACCGCTTCGGCGGGCGCGCCATGCTCATCGCGGTGACGCTGGCGTCGATCCTCCCGGTGCTCGCGGTCGGGGTCGCGGGAACCATGGGCTCCTACGCGTTGCTGGTGTTTTTCGGGCTCTTCCTGGGCGTTGCCGGCACGGTCTTCGCCGTCGGCATCCCGTTCGCCAACAACTGGTACCAGCCGGCGCGGCGCGGTTTCGCCACCGGCGTGTTCGGTATGGGCATGGTCGGCACCGCGCTCTCGGCGTTCTTCACCCCGCGGTTTGTACGGTGGTTCGGGCTATTCACCACCCACGCCATCGTCGCGGCCGCGCTCGCGTCGACCGCCGTGGTGGCCATGGTCGTGCTTCGTGATGCACCCTACTTTCGGCCCAACGCCGACCCGGTGCTGCCCAGGCTCAAGGCCGCGGCACGGTTGCCGGTGACCTGGGAGATGTCGTTTCTGTACGCGATCGTGTTCGGCGGGTTCGTGGCGTTCAGCAACTACCTGCCCACCTACATCACCACGATCTACGGGTTCTCCACGGTCGACGCGGGCGCTCGCACCGCCGGGTTCGCCCTGGCGGCGGTGCTGGCCCGGCCGGTGGGCGGGTGGCTCTCCGACCGGATCGCACCGAGGCACGTGGTGCTGGCCTCGCTCGCCGGGACCGCGCTGCTGGCGTTCGCCGCGGCGTTGCAGCCGCCGCCGGAGGTGTGGTCGGCGGCCACCTTCATCACCCTGGCGGTCTGCCTCGGCGTGGGCACCGGCGGCGTGTTCGCGTGGGTGGCCCGCCGCGCCCCGGCCGCATCGGTCGGCTCGGTCACCGGAATCGTCGCCGCGGCAGGCGGATTGGGCGGTTACTTCCCGCCGCTGGTGATGGGCGCGACCTACGACCCGGTCGACAACGACTACACGGTCGGGTTGCTGCTGCTGGTCGCGACCGCGCTGGTCGCGTGTACCTACACCGCGCTGCACGCGCGGGAGCCGGTGAGTGAGGAGGCGTCCAGGTGACGGTGACACCACGGACCGGCAGCCGCATCGAGGAGCTGCTTGCACGCAGCGGCCGGTTCTTCATCCCGGGTGAGATCTCGGCGGATCTGCGTACCGTGACCCGCCGCGGCGGCCGCGACGGCGACGTGTTCTATCGAGACCGGTGGAGCCACGACAAGGTGGTCCGCTCCACACACGGGGTGAATTGCACCGGGTCGTGTTCTTGGAAGATCTACGTCAAAGACGGCATCATCACCTGGGAGACGCAGGAGACCGACTATCCGTCGGTGGGCCCGGACCGGCCCGAGTATGAGCCCCGCGGCTGCCCGCGCGGCGCGGCGTTTTCCTGGTACACGTATTCGCCGACGCGGGTGCGCCATCCGTACGCCCGCGGCGTGCTTGTCGAGATGTATCGGGAGGCGAAGGCACGTTTGGGTGATCCGGTGGCGGCCTGGGCCGACATCCAGGCCGACCCGCGGCGGCGCCGCCGCTACCAGCGCGCCCGCGGCAAGGGCGGGCTGGTCCGGGTCAGCTGGGCCGAGGCCACCGAGATGATCGCCGCCGCCCACGTGCACACCATCTCCACATACGGCCCGGACCGGGTCGCCGGCTTCTCCCCCATCCCGGCGATGTCCATGGTGAGCCACGCCGCGGGGTCGCGGTTCGTGGAGCTAATCGGCGGGGTGATGACGTCGTTCTACGACTGGTACGCCGACCTGCCGGTGGCCTCCCCGCAGGTGTTCGGCGACCAGACCGACGTGCCGGAGTCCGGAGATTGGTGGGACGCCACGTATTTGGTGATGTGGGGCTCCAACGTCCCGGTCACCCGCACCCCCGACGCGCACTGGATGGCCGAGGTGCGCTACCGTGGCACCAAGGTCGTCTCGGTGAGCCCGGACTACGCCGACAACACCAAGTTCGCCGACGAGTGGATGCCGTGTGCCGCCGGCACCGACGGCGCGCTGGCGATGGCGATGGGACATGTGATCCTGTCGGAATGCTTTGTGCGTACCCGTGTTCCGTTCTTCGTCGACTACGTGCGCCAATACACCGACCTGCCGTTCTTGGTGAAGCTCGAGCGCCGCGGCAACGCCCTGGTACCGGCCAAGATGCTCACCGCCGCCGATCTCGGGCACGAGGGCGAGACTGTAGAAAACGCAGCGTTCAAGCCGGTGCTGCTCGACGGGGCCAGCGACACCGTCGCCGTGCCAAACGGCGCGCTCGGATTCCGCCACGGCGACGACGGACTCGGCAAATGGAACCTGGACCTCGGTGAGCTGGTGCCCGCCCTGACCGTCGCACCGCCGAGCGGCGAACCCGGTGAGACCGCGCTGATCACGCTGCCCCGCTTCGACACCGCCGACGGGCACGGCGACACACTGGCACGCGGGGTTCCGGTGCGCCGGGTCGGCGAGCACCGGGTGTGCACGGTGTTCGACCTGATGCTGGCCCACTATGGGGTGGCCCGGCCGGGACTTCCCGGCGACTGGCCGAGCGGCTACGACGATCCCGAACACCCGTACACCCCCGCCTGGCAGCAAGCCATTACCGGCGTCTGCGCCGGACAAGCCGCGCGAATTGCCCGCGAATTCGCCCGCAACGCGCAGGAATCCGGCGGCAAATCGATGATCATCATGGGCGCCGGCATCTGCCATTGGTTTCACGGTGATGCCACCTACCGGGCGGTGCTGGCGCTGCTGCTGCTCACCGGATCGATGGGCCGCAACGGGGGCGGCTGGGCCCACTACGTCGGTCAGGAGAAGTGCCGCCCGGTCACCGGTTGGGCGACGATGGCGATGGCCACCGACTGGTCGCGCCCGCCCCGACAGATGGCCGGCACGTCGTACTGGTATGCCCACACCGACCAGTGGCGCTACGACGGCTACCGCGCCGATGCGCTCGCCAGCCCGCTGAGCCGGGGCCGGTTCACCGGCAAGCACACCATGGACGTGCTGGCCGCCGCGGCGGCGATGGGCTGGACCCCGTTCTACCCACAGTTCGACCGATCCAGCCTCGACGTGACCGACGAAGCCCGCGCCGCCGGCATGGAGATATCGGCCTATGTCGCCGAGCAGCTGGCGTCCGGTCAGCTCAAGCTGGCGGTCACCGACCCCGACAATCCGGCTAACTGGCCCCGGGTACTCAACGTGTGGCGGGCCAACCTGATGGGATCGTCGAGCAAGGGCAACGAGTACTTCCTGCGGCATCTGCTCGGCACCACGTCCAATCTGCGGGCAACACCCGCACCGGAGCCGTTGCGGCCCAACGATGTTGCCTGGCCGAGCGACATCCCCGAAGGCAAGCTCGACCTGCTGATGTCGATCGACTTCCGGATGACGTCGACCACCTTGCTCTCCGACGTCGTGCTGCCGGCCGCCACCTGGTATGAGAAGGCCGACCTGTCCAGCACCGACATGCATCCCTTCGTGCACGCGTTCACCCCGGCGATCGACCCGCCGTGGGAGACCCGCTCGGACTACGAAGCGTTCGGCGCGATCGCACGGGCCTTCTCCGCGCTGGCCAAGACGCATCTGGGCACCCGCACCGACGTGATGCTGACCCCGCTGCAACACGACACCCCCGGGGCGATGGCGTATCCCGGCGGCGTCGAACACGATTGGCGGTGCGCCGGCGAAACCCCGGTGCCCGGTAAGACAATGGGCACGCTTGCGGTGGTGGCACGTGACTACGCCGCGATAGCCGACAAATGGGCCGCGCTCGGTCCCCTCGTCGAGCGGCTCGGCGTCACTACCAAGGGTGTCACCACACTGCCCGCTCCCGAGGTCGCCGATCTCGCCGCCAGGTTCGGTGTGCTGGATTCCGGTGCCGCCCAGGGCCGCCCGGCGATCACGTCGGCGCAGCGGATGGCCGACGTGATCCTTGCGCTGTCGGGCACCAGCAACGGGCGCCTGGCCGTGCAGGGTTTCCGCGAACTCGAACGCCGAACGGGACGCCCGCTGGCGCACCTGGCCGAGGGCAGCGCGCAACGGCGCATCACCTACGCCGACGCTTCGGCCCGGCCGGTCCCAGTGATCACCAGCCCCGAGTGGTCGGGTAGCGAGACCGGTGGCCGCCGCTACGCGCCGTTCACGCTCAACATCGAGCAGCTCAAGCCGTTTCACACGCTGACCGGCCGCATGCATTTCTACCTCGACCACGATTGGCTGGAAGAACTCGGCGAGCAGCTACCCATCTACCGGCCCCCGCTGGACATGGCGCGGCTGTTCGGCGAGCAGCCGGTTGACGACGGGATCGGGGTGACGGTGCGCTATCTGACCCCGCACTCGAAGTGGTCGATCCACTCCGAATACCAAGACAACCTGCTGATGCTGTCGCTGTCACGGGGCGGACCGACCATGTGGATGAGCCCGGCCGACGCGGCGAAAATCGCGGTCCGCGACAACGATTGGGTCGAGGCGCTCAACCGCAACGGGGTGGTGGTGTGCCGCGCCATCGTCTCGCACCGCATGCCCCAGGGCGTGGTGTTCGTCTATCACGCCCAGGAACGCACCATCGACACGCCGCTCTCCGAGACCACCGGCCAGCGCGGCGGCATTCATAACTCGCTGACCCGGTTGCTGGTCAAACCCAGCCACCTTGCCGGTGGCTACGCGCAGACCGCGTTCGCGTTCAACTACCTCGGCCCCACCGGCAATCAGCGTGACGAAGTCACGGTGGTGCGCCGCCGCTGTCAGGAGGTGACCTACCGGTGAAGGTCATGGCGCAGCTGGCGATGGTGATGAACCTCGACAAATGCATCGGTTGCCATACCTGCTCGGTGACCTGCAAGCAGGCCTGGACCAATCGCTCGGGAACCGAGTACGTCTGGTTCAACAACGTCGAAACCCGCCCGGGTCAAGGCTATCCACGCACCTACGAAGACCAGGAGCAATGGCGGGGCGGCTGGATGCGGGATCGCCGCGGCCGGTTGCGGTTGCGCGACGGTGGCCGGCTCGCCAAGCTCGTGCGGATCTTCGCCAACCCCAAGCTGCCCAGCATCGCCGACTACTACGAGCCGTGGACCTACGACTACGAAAACCTCACCACCGCTCCACTGGGGAAGCACATGCCGGTGGCACCGCCGCGCAGCCTGATCAGCGGCCAGCCGATGAAAGTCAAGTGGTCGGCCAATTGGGACGACGACCTCGGCGGCTCACCGCAGATCGTTCCCGAGGACCCGGTGCTGAAAAAGGTTGGCACGCGGGTGCAGCTCGAACTCGAGCAGGCCTTCATGTTTTACCTGCCGCGGATCTGCGAGCACTGCCTGAACCCGTCGTGTGTGGCGTCGTGTCCGTCGGGGGCGATGTACAAGCGCACCGAGGACGGCATCGTGCTCGTCGACCAGGACCGCTGCCGCGGCTGGCGGATGTGTGTGTCCGGGTGCCCATACAAGAAGGTGTATTTCAACCACAAGACCGGCAAGGCCGAAAAGTGCACCCTGTGCTATCCGCGCATCGAGGTGGGGTTGCCGACGGTGTGCTCGGAAACGTGTGTGGGGCGGCTGCGCTATCTGGGTCTGGTGCTCTATGACGTCGATCAGGTGCTGCAGGCCGCGTCGGTGGAAAGCGACACCGACCTCTACGAGGCGCAGCGCCGGATCCTGCTGGACCCGCACGATCCGCGGGTGATCGCCGGGGCGCGCGCGGAAGGCATCGCCGACGAGTGGATCGAGGCCGCCCAGCGGTCCCCGGTGTACGCGTTGATCAACACCTACCGGGTGGCGCTGCCGCTACATCCGGAGTACCGGACCATGCCGATGGTCTGGTACATCCCGCCGCTGTCGCCGGTGGTCGACGCGGTCAGCCGCTACGGGCACGACGGGGAGGACCTGGGCAATTTGTTCGGCGCGATCGAGGCGCTGCGGATTCCGATCGCCTATCTGGCCGAGCTGTTCACCGCGGGCGACACCGAGGTGGTCGCGGGCGTGTTGCGGCGGCTGGCGGCGATGCGCTGCTACATGCGCGACATCACCCTGGGCCGCGACACCCAGCCCCACATCCCGGAATCGGTCGGGATGACCGAAGAACAGATCTACCAGATGTACCGGCTGCTGGCTGTGGCGAAATACGAAGAGCGCTATGTCATTCCGACGACGTATCCGACAGAGCCGCGGATGATCGAGGAGCCCGGCTGCGCGTTGTCATTCGAGGGCGGGCCGGGCATGTTTGAGTCGGGGCCGTTCGGCGAGGCCAGCGGCGGACCCGTGCCGGTGGCGGTGGAGACGTTCCACGCGCTGCACCACCGGCAGACCCAGGAAGGCATGGCCGCCAACGCAACACGTCTCTCCCGGGTGAACCTGCTCAACTGGGACGGCCGAGGCGTGCCCGCAGGCATCTTCCCGGATCGGAGTGCACGGTGAGGCTGCGCAATCGGCTGGTGTGGCAATGCGCCTCGGTGCTGCTGACCTACCCGAACTCACGGCAACTCGGCACCGCAGAGGAATTGCTGGCCCACATCGACGGTCCGGCCGCGGATCTGTTGGGGCGCACGGTCTCTGAGCTGCGCCGTGCCGATCCGCTGACCGCGGCGACCCGCTACGTCGACACCTTCGACCTGCGAGGCCGCGCCACCCTGTACCTGACCTACTGGACCGCCGGCGACACCCGCAACCGCGGCCGGGAGATGCTGGCCTTCGCCCAGACCTACCGCAGCACCGACGTCGCACCACCGCGCGGCGAGACCCCGGACTTCCTGCCGGTGGTGCTCGAATTCGCCGCGACCGTCGACCCCGAGGCGGGACGACGGTTGCTGAGCGGGTACCGCGTGCCCATCGCCGCGCTGCGGAATGCCCTGACCGAGGCCGCATCACCATACGCACACACGGTGGCCGCGGTGTGCCGGACGCTCCCGGCCGTCACCGATGGGGAGGCGCATCGGCTGACGCACGCCGGCCCGCCGACCGAATCCGTGGGGCTTCAACCCTTTACGTTGGCCGTTCCGCCTCGGCGGGTGACATGATGGACGAACTCTTCTGGACCGTCGTGCCGTATGTGACGATGACGATCGTCGCGGTCGGCTCCTGGTGGCGCCACCGCTATGACAAATTCGGCTGGACCACCCGCTCGTCCCAGCTGTACGAGTCGCGGCTGCTGCGGATCGCCAGCCCGATGTTTCATTTCGGCATCCTGGTGGTCATCGTCGGCCACGGTATCGGGCTCGTGATCCCGCAGTCGTGGACCCTGGCCGCCGGTTTGAGCGAGGGCGCATATCACGTGCAGGCCGTCGTACTGGGGTCGATCGCCGGCATCACCACCTTGGCCGGCGTTACCCTGCTGATCTACCGGCGGCGCACCCGCGGGCCGGTGTTCATGGCTACCACCGTCAACGACAAGGTGATGTACCTCGTGCTGGTGGCGGCGATCGTCGCGGGACTGGGTGCGACGGCGTTGGGCTCCGGCGTTGTCGGCGAGGCGTACAACTACCGCGAGACGGTGTCGGTGTGGTTCCGCTCGGTGTGGGTGCTGCAACCGCGCGGGGACCTGATGGCCGAGGCTCCGCTGTATTACCAGATCCATGTGCTGATCGGGTTGGCGTTGTTCGCGTTGTGGCCGTTCACCCGGCTGGTACACGCGTTCAGCGCCCCGATCGGCTATCTGTTCCGCCCGTACATCGTCTACCGCAGCCGCGAGGAGCTGGTGCTAACGCGGCCGCGGCGGCGCGGGTGGTGACGGGGGTGCGTCTTCGGCGAGCGGACAGGACTGCCCATCGAGATCGACGTTAGCGACACGTCTACTCGTCGAACAAGTCCGCGCTGGCGTCGATTTCGATGCGAGACACGACTTTCGGCCCTGTCGTCACCCGCCTGTGCGGGTGGACGTATGCCCTTTCCGTCGTCCTGCTGTGGGTGACCTGCACCGCTTATGCTGTCTTGATCGCGGTGAGCACGACACGAATCGTCATCTTCCGCAAAGAATTCGCCGACGACCTAGCTGATCCGCGCCGGGGATTTGGGATGTTCACCTTTGTCGCTGCGTCCGACGTGCTCGGCACGCGATTAGTCATCGACGCCCATCGCACCCTCGCATTGGGACTGCTCATCGTCGGGTTACTCGGCTGGCTCGTACTCGGCTACATCGTGCCGTGGACCACAGCCCTCGGCCACCGTCGCCGACCCACATTGCCGTACGCCAATGGCACCTGGTTCATCTGGGTGGTCGCCAGCCAATCCGTTGCGGTGCTGTCCGCCGTGCTGCAAACCGAACTCGAGTCCGGCCGCCGGGAACTGGCGCTGGTAGCCGTATTATGCTGGTCAGTAGGCGCGTTTCTGTACGTCGCTGTCGGCATCCTGGTCGTCGCCCGCCTGCTGCTCTACCCGCTGCGGCCCGCGGATCTCACCCCGCCCTATTGGGTGGCGATGGGCAGATGGGCGCCACGGCTATCACCGTGCTGGCCGGCGCCCACATCGTCGAAATGGCTGATGCACCAATGGCTATCGTCACCAGCGGACTCGTTGCGGGAGCGTCGGTGGTGTTCTGGGCCTTCCTAACGTGGCTGATCCCACCGCTGGTCGCCGCCAGCATATGGAAACATGTCGTCCACCGTGTCCCGCTGCGCTACGAGGCAACGTTGTGGAGCGTCGTGTTCCCGCTCGGCATGTACGGCGTGGGCGTATACCGTCTCGGCCTGGCCGCCCATCTGCCCATCGTCGAAAGCATCAGCGAATTCGAAGGTTGGGTCGCGTTGGCGGTGTGGACGATCACCTTCGTTGCCATGCTGCACCACCTAGCCGCCACCATCGGCCCCAGCGGCCGGTCATCGCACGCCATCGGGGCCGCTGATGACACCCATGCCATCATCTGCCGCCCGCCGCGGTCGTTCGACCACCAAGTTCGAGCGTTTCGTCGAAACCAGCCGATGTAGCTGAGATACCGCCCGACAATGCCATCAGCACCATGACCGCCTGGCCACCAACCGCCCGTAACAAGCGGGACGTCCGCGACGACGCGTGCGCTAGCGCCGTGGCGGTGACAACGACCAGATATGGTCCGAGCACGCGGGCGAACCTCGTGTTCTGGCCTCGGCCAGTTGTGTAGAGCTCATCGCTGTCATCGAGCGATATCCGACCACTGATCCAAGTCGGGGGCTCTGGGGACCGAAGTCCCCGGGCTCGGAGCTATCGGACCTCACGATCACCATGACCAACGTCGGTGACCAGGGGGTTGACGCGGTCTTCGGGGTGATCTACCCACCTCAGGTCGCGCTGCTCAGTTTCGGCAAGCCGGCACAACGAGTTTGCGCCGTCGACGGCGCGATCCACGTCATGACGACCGTGCTGGCTACGCTGCCCGCTGACCACGGCTGCAGCGATGACCATCGCGGCGCGCTGTTCTTCCTGTCGATCAACGAGCTGACGCGGTGCGCCGCAGTAACCGGATGAGGATCTGCCCGAAGGCGGTAGCCCCGTCTTGGGACGGTAGGTCAAACCGGGTGTACATACCCGCTCAATCGCCCAGCACTTCGGGCAGATCACCGGGTTTCCCCGGTATCACCAATACTGCCACCAAACACAGCAGGCGGGAAGGGCGAAAGTCCCTTATCCGACAATAAAACTTCGCTTGTTCGACGCCCGGTTCACCCGATATGCACGGCGCCCAGCCATTCGTGACCGACGTCCCCAGCCCCAAGGCCGAACGACCCTAGGAGCCACGAGCAATTCACAGCGATGATCGCCACAACCCGCGATCGTGAAGGAGCCACCATGATCACGTTTAGGCTGCGCTTGCCGTGCCGGCCGATACTGCGGGTGTTCAGCCGCAATCCGCTGGTGCGTGGGACGGATCGACTCGAGGCGGTCGTCATGCTGCTGGCCGTCACGGTCTCGCTGCTGACTATCCCGTTCGCCGCCGCGGCCGGCACCGCAGTCCATGATTCCCGCAGCCACGTCTATGCCCACCAGGCCCAGACCCGCCATCCCGCAACCGCGACCGTGATCGATCACGAGGGGGTGATCGACAGCAACGCGACCGCCACGTCAGCGCCGCCGCGCACGAAGATCACCGTGCCTGCCCGATGGGTCGTGAACGGAATAGAACGCAGCGGTGAGGTCAACGCGAAGCCGGGAACCAAATCCGGTGACCGCGTCGGCATTTGGGTCGACAGTGCCGGTCAGCTGGTCGATGAACCAGCTCCGCCGGCCCGTGCCATTACGGATGCGGCCCTGGCCGCCTTGGGACTCTGGTTGAGCGTCGCCGCGGTTGCGGGCGCCCTGCTGGCGCTCACTCGGGCGATTCTGATCCGCGTTCGCAACGCCAGTTGGCAACACGACATCGACAGCCTGTTCTGCACGCAGCGGTGACAACCGTCCGGTAGCGGCAACCAGGGCTCCGCCAAGCTGGACCGCGACCGTACTCTGGACGGCATGGCCGTTGAATCCAGCATGCTCGCCCTCGGCACCCCCGCGCCGTCGTTCACACTGCCCCAGCCGGCGACCGGCGCCACGGTCAGCCTCGACGAGCTCACGGGTCCCGCCCTCGTCGTCACCTTCATCTGTAACCACTGCCCGTACGTGCAACACGTCGCCGCCGGATTGGCCACGCTCGGCCGGGACCTCGCCGATCAAGGCGTCCCGATGGTCGGTATCTCCAGTAACGACGTCGTCACCTACCCGCAGGACGGGCCCGATCAGATGGTCGCCGAGGCCCGCCGCCACGGCTGGACGTTCCCGTATCTCTACGACGAAACCCAAGACGTCGCCCGCGCCTTCTCCGCGGCCTGCACACCCGACACGTTCGTCTTCGACGGCCAGCGCCGACTTGTCTACCGTGGTCAGCTCGACGACTCCCGCCCGGGCAATGGCCGACCGGTGACGGCCGCCGACGTCCGGGCCGCGGTCGACGCCCTGCTCGCCGGGCGGCCAGTCAACCCCGACCAACGACCGTCGATCGGGTGCGGCATCAAGTGGCGCTAGGCCGCGCCGTCACCTGCGGCCGGGAAGCTTCATCACGGTGCGCACGATGGGTAACAGCGACTTCTGCCAGACTGTGGCCGGGATGCCGAAGGGCGGATCGAGATTGAACACGCGGGCGGTCGCGATCGTCTGTGATTCGGTGTACTTGAGCAAGCCCTCCGGACCGTGCCGGCGGCCGACCCCCGAGAGGCCCATCCCGCCCATCGGCGCGCTGAGGCTGCCCCAGGCGAACGCGTACCCCTCGTCGACGTTCACCGTCCCCGACCGCAGCCGGGCGGCGATCCTCTGGCCCTCCGCGGTGGAGCCGGCCCAGACGCTGGCGTTGAGCCCGTAGTCGGTGTCGTTGGCCTTTTCGACGGCTTCGTCCACGTCGGCGACCGGGTAGATCGAGACCACCGGCCCGAACGTCTCGTTGGCCGCGCATTCCATTTCGGGTGCGACGTTGGTCAGCACGGTCGGCTCGTAGAACAGCGGCCCGATGTCGGGTCGAGCCTTGCCGCCCGCAATCACCTTGGCGCCCTTGGCCGTCGCGTCATCCACGTGACCGGACACGGTTTTCAGCTGTGCTTCGGAGATCAAACTACCCATGTCGACCGAGAAGTCGTATGCGGTGCCGAGCTTCATGTTCCGCACCGCATCGCCGAACTTCCGGGTGAACTCCTCGGCGATGTCCTTTTCGACGTAGATCCGCTCAATGGAGATGCACAGCTGGCCGGCGTTCGAGAAGCAGGCACGGGTGGCCGCCTTGGCGACCTTGTCGAGGTTGGCACCCCGCGCCACGATCATGGGGTTCTTGCCGCCAAGTTCGGCCGAGAAACCGATAAGCCGGCGGCCGGCGTGCTCGGCGAGGCGGCTGCCGGTCGCCGATGAACCGGTGAACATCAGGTAGTCGCAGTTGTCGGTGATGGCGGTGCCCACCACCGAGCCCGGACCGGGCACGATCGCATACAGCGCTCGCGGCAGACCCGCCCGATACAGCAGCTCGGCACACGCGAGCGCACAATACGGCGTCTGGCTGTCCGGCTTGAGCACCACCGCGTTACCGGCCACCAGCGCGGGCACCGAGTCCGACACCGTAAGCGTCATGGGGTAGTTCCACGGCGAGATCACCCCCACCACGCCCTTCGGTTGATAGCACACCGTGGTCTTGCCTATCCCGGGCAGCAGCGGCTGTGCCTTACGGGGCTTCAGCAGGTCCACACAGACTCGTGCGTAATAGTTCGCGTTCGCGATCAGATCGACAATTTCCTCTTGCGCCGCCCATCGGGCCTTGCCCGCCTCGGCTTGCAGGAGGTCCATGAGGAACTCGCGGTTCTCGATGACCAGGTCGCGATAGCGGCGGATGACTGCAGCTCGCTCGGTGACGGGACGCTTCGCCCAGTCGGCCTGCGCCGCGCGAGCTTCGGCGAATGCCGCTTCGACGTCCGCGGCCGTGCCGACCGGAATCGTAGTCAACGGCTTGCCGGTGAAGACCTCGTCGATCGTCCTGGTCGGACGTGCGGCGACGTCCTTGATCGCGGCCAGGTTACGCAAGCGATCGAAAACCTCGGCCGAGGGTGCAGGCATATCGTCACCTCTTTCGAAGAAATGCGGGTGTCTAGGGCACAGAGTATCGGCCTGCGATTGGTGACCAAAGGCATTCTCGACGAATGCCGGGTTCTTCTTGTTCAGGTGGCATCAATACGGGTTGTGGGGCCAAGCCGTGCACGCCGCAGCGCCTACGCCCTGGCTGAACGGGATCCTCCAGCCAGGGGATTGCCGAATCTCTCGCGACGCCCCAAGCGGTGCAACCAAATTCGCTTCCGGGAGTCCCTTGGGATCCCGGCACGTTACCACGAAGAACCGGCCTCGCGATGTTCATGTTAGTCCAGCTATATTGACACTCATGTGGACGCGACCGCGGAAGGCCAAAGCCATGCTTTCCGCGTTGGTTGACGAAGCGGATCCCCCCACGAAGCTGTTCAGATCGGCCGCCACCGGCCGGGTCGCCGCGGTCCTTGTGTCCGCCGATCATCTTGAGTTCCGCGACGCCGACCGGCACGCGGTGCGGGACGCGCCATGGGCGCGCGGTCGTCACCGAATACGTGCGTGCGCTAGATCGACTGCCGCACGAAATCGCCACTGCAGTGGTTGAAACTGTCAACTGCGCAGACCCTGGTGCAGCGTTCGACGAACTCGATGCAAAAATCAACGCGGGCATGAAGGCCTATGCGATTCCGGGCGTCGCGGTTGCTGTCTGGGCCGGCGGGCAAGAATACGTCAAAGGCTACGGGGTCACCAATGTCGACCATCCGATGCCTGTTGACGGCGACACTGTCTTCAGAATCGGTTCCACCACAAAGACTTTCACAGGTACGGTGATGATGCGGCTGGTCGAGCGAGGCAAGGTGGACCTGGATTCACCTGTGCGCCGCTACATCCCCGACTTCGCGGTAGCCGACGAATCAGCCAGCGCCACGGTTACCGTTCGCCAACTGCTCAACCATACCGCAGGCTGGGATGGTCGCAATGGGCAGGACTTTGGGCGCGGCGATGACGCGGTGGCGCTCTATGTCAAGGCGATGACACGCCTACCGCAGCTCACCCCTCCGGGAACCGCGTTCGCGTACAACAATTCAGGTCTTGTGGTTGCGGGCCGCATCATCGAGCTTGTCGCCGGAACAACCTACGAATCTACGGTTCAGAGGCTGTTGCTTGACCCGCTGCAGCTTGCTCACACTCGCTACTTTTCCGACCAAATAATCGGTCTGAATGTGGCCGCATCGCATAGCGTGGTCGACGGCAAACCGATTGCCGTTACTGACTTTTGGACATTCCCGCGCAGCTGCAACCCCACCGGTGGGTTGATGTCCACAGCGCGAGATCAGCTGCGTTACGCACAGTTCCACCTCGGCGACGGCAGGGCGCCTAACGGTGAGCAGATTCTGAGCCGACAATCGCTGAAGGCAATGCGCTCTAACCCTGGGGCGGGCGGAACACTTTGGGTGGAACTGACCGGGATGGGCGTGACCTGGATGCTGCGGCCCTCCGCGGAGAATGTGACCATCGTTGAGCACGGCGGCACCTGGAAGGGGCAGCGCTCTGGTTTCGTCATGGTGCCCGATCGAAACTTCGCCATGACCGTGCTCACTAACTCTGATGGCGGATTTCATATGATCAACGACCTTTTCGCATCCGACTGGGCATTGCAGAGATTCGCCGGGCTCAGCAATCTTCCGGCCACGCCGCAACGCCTTGGTGCCGTCGACCTGGCGCCCTACGAGGGCCGGTACATCGCCAAGCAAGTCGCCCAAAATGGCGACCTCGAGACAACGGTCATCGATTTCCGGGCCAGGGACGGCCAGCTTGCTGGAAGCATGAGCACCGACGATGCCAACCCGGATGGCCAAAACAGCGCCAATCTGGGCCTCGCCTTCTATCGGCCCGACTATGGGCTCGACCTTGGACCCGACAACAAGCCCACCGGCAGTCGCTCCAACTTCGTGCGCGGGCCGGACGGCAACATCGCCTGGTTCTGTAGCCAGCACGGCCGTCTGTTCCGACGCCAATAGCACAGCACCAGCCGGCTTGGTTTGAGCAGGTGACCTCTGCGGGCAATCAGACGACGCCCGGTGACGATGCGCGCCGTTTGCGGCGCGAGGAGGAACCGGGCAATCAGACTAGGGTGGGCTGGTGGCCCGCACCGACGACGACAACTGGGATCTGACGTCTAGCGTCGGCGTCACCGCGACCATTGTCGCGGTCGGGCGTGCGCTGGCCACCAAGGATCCGCGCGGTTTGATCAGCGATCCGTTCGCCGAACCCCTGGTCCGTGCGGTGGGGCTGGATTTGTTCACCAAGATGATGGACGGTGAACTCGACATGTCGACGATCGCGGACGTTTCACCCGCTGTGGCGCAGGCAATGGTGTACGGAAACGCGGTCCGCACCAAATACTTTGACGACTATCTCCTTAACGCCACCGCTGGGGGGATTCGGCAAGTCGCTATCCTCGCGTCCGGGTTGGACTCCCGGGCCTACCGGCTGCCGTGGCCGACCAGGACGGTGGTATACGAGATCGACCAACCAAAAGTGATGGAGTTCAAGACGACAACCTTAGCCGACCTGGGCGCCGAACCCTCCGCCATCCGGCGCGCCGTGCCCATCGACTTGCGCGCAGACTGGCCGACGGCATTACAAGCCGCCGGGTTTGACTCGGCAGCACCGACGGCGTGGCTGGCCGAGGGGTTACTGATATATCTTAAGCCGCAAACTCAAGACAGGCTGTTCGACAACATCACCGCACTCAGCGCGCCCGGGAGCATGGTAGCCACCGAATTTGTTACCGGTATAGCGGATTTCAGCGCCGAACGAGCGCGGACCATATCCAACCCGTTCCGCTGCCATGGCGTGGACGTCGACTTGGCTTCGTTGGTCTACACCGGCCCACGCAACCACGTCCTCGACTACCTCGCCGCCAAGGGCTGGCAACCCGAAGGCGTGTCGCTGGCAGAACTGTTCCGGCGCAGCGGTCTCGATGTGCGCGCTGCAGACGACGACACCATCTTCATCAGCGGCTGCCTGACCGACCACTCTTCCATTTCACCGCCGACGGCCGCGGGTTGGCGATGAGCGTGAACGGCTTGCCCGGTGCGCACAACGCGGGTCTGCAACCAATCGATAGCAAAGGTTGCCACACGCGTCGCACACGACACACTAAAGTGCTGTTCGTGAGCAAAGGCGTGTTGGCCAACGGCCGGGGCCGCTGGTTGGCAATCGCGGCCTCGCTCGTCGTCTCTGCCGCCATCCTCTATGCCCAAGGCGCAGAGCATACGTGCTGCCGCGAGACCCCGGCGGCAATCCCGACAGGCCCCGACTCTGCGCCGGCCAGCGCACCGCGCATCGCCAGTCCCACGGAAGCGGACTTGTTGGCGGCAAGCGCGCCTGTCGCTGCCCAGCAATTCCAGTTCGCGCTACCTGCTGGCGTTGCGTCGGAAGAGGGGTTGCAGGTCAAGACGATCTGGGTAGCCCGTGCCGTCTCTGTGCTATTTCCTCAGATCACCAACATCTTTGGCTATAGGCAGGATCCCTTGAAGTGGCATCCCAACGGGTTAGCGATCGACGTGATGATCCCGAACCATCACAGCGACGAGGGTATCCAGCTCGGCAACCAAGTCGCCGGACTTGCCTTGGCGAATGCGAAACGATGGGGAGTGCTCCATGTGATCTGGCGGCAGGGCTACTACCCAGGCATCGGCGCGCCGAGCTGGACGGCGGACTACGGCTCAGAAACCCTCAACCACTACGACCACGTCCATATCGCCACCGACGGCGGCGGATACCCAACCGGGCGGGAAACCTACTACGTCGGATCCATGAGCCCTACGCCGCCAGAATGATCGGACGCGACAACCAAACGCAGCTCACCGCGGTTTCCGTCCGGTAAGGGCGACGAGCCGCTGAGTGGGCGTGGCTTCCCCCGCTAGGTCGACGTCGTGTGCGAACAGGCCCCGCGGACGCAGGACGGGAACCAGTTCGGCCGCCACCTGTTGGGCCGCTTCGGCCAGGTGCTCCGGGAGTTCGCCGGCCTGGCCCGTGGCCACCGCTAGGTCCCAACCGTGGACGACGGTGGAGAAGGTGATGATCGCAAGAGCCTGCCCCGCCGGCATCACGCCGATGAAGGTCGACAGCTCCGCGTTCAGATCGCGCACGGTCGACCAGGCCGCCTGCGACCGCCGGGTGATCCGCTGCGTCGCACCGAGGGGGTCGTCCCCGACGATGTCGGCACCGCTGAACACCTGCGCCATGTCCGGTCCGGGTGCTCCGTCGACGGCCGCCGCGAAGGCGTCGATCGAGGCCAGCGCGTGGCTGAGCAGCGCCCGCACGTCCCAGCGGTCGCACGGCGTCGGCGAGGAGTAGCTGTCGGCTTCTATCGACGAAACCAGCGCGACCAGGCGTTGTTCGGCTTCGACGAGGTTTGAATAGAGGTCCATGATCGTCCTTCCCACGGTCAACTTGGGCCCCCTCATGCCGAGGGGCGGATGTTGTGGTTATTGCGGAACACGTTGTCCGGGTCGAGTCGGTTCTTGAGGGTCACCAAACGACTGAACTCCGTTGTGCTGTAAAGTGTTTCGACGTGCATCGGTGCGTCGTCGGCGGTGAAGTTCACATACGCGGTGCCCAGCCCGTACGGGGCGAGCGCCTCGATCGCGTCGCGGGTCCATTGGCGGTGAAGGTCGTCCTCGCGGGCCTCGGTCCAATGGGTGGCGTAGTTGACCATGAATCGCGCGTGCCGGCTCGGGAAGCAGGAACGCTCACCGCCGCGAGCGGCGGCGCCGCCGAGCTGGAAGATTCCGATGAGGCTGTCCGGCGAGGACAGCTGCGCCGTCTGCTCAACTAGCAAGTCGATGGCCTCGTCGTTCAGCTCGGCCAAGTGGTCGGATTTCCAGTAGTAGCGGTGACCGGCCGGGTTGGAGGCGTCCAGCACCGCCTGGTGGGCCAGGAACGGGGTCGGCCACACGGTGTCGGCGACGGGTCTGGCGAGGGACTTGACCGGTCGCAGCGCTTCGATCCCGGTCTGGATGCTCCCGGTGTGGACGGCGCCGATCATGACCACCGGCTTGCCGCGCTGGTCAACGGGAATCCACGGTGCCGGCGGGGCGTGGCGCAAGACCACGATCGTGGTCACCTCCTCGGGTGCCGCAGCGGCGAACTGCCGGTAGCCGCGAAGCACCGCGGGCCCGTCATCCAGCCGGTAGACGACGAAGCCGGCCACGGCGACCGGACCGAACGGATGGGTGGCGAATTCGAATTCGGTGACAATGCCGAAATTGCCGCCCCCGCCCCGCAGGCCCCACATCAGCTCCGGGTCGCGCTCGTCGTCGACGCTTAGGTAGTCGCCGGCGGCGGTGACTAGCCGCACCGCGACCAGGTTGTCGCAGCTCAGTCCGAAACGTCGAGTCGTCCAACCCACCCCGCCGCCCAACGTCAGCCCGCCGACACCGGTGGTGGTGACGATCCCGGCGGGGGCCACCCGGGCGAACGGGACCGTGGCGTGGTCCAAATCGGCGAGCGTGGCACCACCCTGCACCCGTACCCGCCCGGTCGCCGGATCCAGCGAGACGGCCCGCATCGCCGAGAGGTCGATCACCACGCCGCCGTCGCACAGCGCGGTGCCCGCCACGTTGTGCCCGCCGCCACGTACCGCGGTCACCATCCCGGCGTCCACCGCGCGCCGCAGCACCGTTCGGACATCGCACGCGTCGTGGCACGTGGCGATCAAGGCCGGTTCGCGGGCCACCTGCCCGTTCCAGATGGCCCGCACCCTGGGGTAGTCCGGATCACCGGGGACACAAAGCGTTCCCTTGAAATCGTCGAGGGAACCCAGCGTCTTGGTCAGCGTCGCGGTCATGGCCTCTCACCTCCAGCACCAAGCGTTACGCCTCCCACAGGGGGTGCGGGAAGTTCGAATTCCGAACCACGCAGCCAGGGATGGCGACTAGCCTGGTGTCGTGCAGCCGTACGGCCAGTACTGCCCGGTAGCGCGGGCAGCGGAGCTGCTGGGGGACCGCTGGACGCTGCTAATCGTGCGGGAGCTGCTCTTCGGCCCGCTGCGGTTCACCGAAATCGAGCGGGGCCTGCCCGGCATCTCCCGCTCGGTGCTGGCCCAGCGGCTACGCCGACTTCAGCACGACCGCATCATCGAAGCGGTCCCCGAACACGCGGGCGGGGGCTATCGGTTCACGGTGGCCGGCGAGGAGCTACGCCCCGTGCTGCAGACCCTGGGGGACTGGGTCTCCCGTTGGTTGATGGCCGACCCCAGTCCCGCCGAATGCGACCCCGAACTACTCACGTTGTGGATCTCCCGGCGCGTCAACACCGAGGCCCTTCCCGGCCGGCGGGTGGTGGTGGAGTTCCGCTACCACGGCGAGCGGCCACTGTGGGCTTGGCTCGTGTTGGAACCTGGGGACATCTCGGTGTGCCTGCACGATCCATGCCTACCTGTCGACCTCACGGTGCGCGGCCATCCTCGAGATCTGTATCGGGTCTACAGCGGCCGCAGTACCCTGGCCGCCGAGATCTCCGCCGAGCGCATCGAACTGGACGGCCTGCCGGCGATGCGGCGCGCGTTCCCATCCTGGATGGCTTGGAGTCCCTTCGCCCCGGCCATGCGGCAAGCCGTGGTGTCCGTAGACCAGATACCGGAGGCTCATGGTGGGTAATGAAGAGAACGAACTCCAGGACCTGCGGAACCTGCGGCGACCATGCTTCAGCCGAGCGGAAGCGCCCATCGGCGTCTACAACGGCGAGCAAGCCATCATCGTCTACGATCTGAGACCGGTGCCGCATTGGCCAAAGTATTGGATCCAAGCACTAGCCAAACACTTCCAGCGCCAACTCAAACCATCACCAAAGATCGACATTTCGCTGCTCGACGACCGTATTCGGTTCTCGGTTTTCGTATCGACCGACGTGTCCGCAAAGGATCTATGCAAGCTGGACGATGCCGTCTACAACGCCGTGAGAAACGCCGGTCGTGCCATCGAAAATGAGCAGGTGGCGCTTGACCACAAGCTCGCCGAGGTACGCAAGCGTCGTATGGATACCTGGGACGAGTCATATTTCCGCTAATAAGCCCATCGCCCTGGAACTCGGTTACGTGGGCACAAGCCGTTACCCCGGACTGGCCTCCTGGGCTGGCGGGGAAGGCCGCTACGGGTCGTTGGTCGAACTCGATCTGATTCCTGACAATTCGTGTGCCACCGCATCGAATGCGCGCAGGGTGTCTAACATGTGCGGCTCATGGGGGTGCGGCTGGGTGGACAGCTTGGCGGCGACCACCTCCGCGGCGCGGTTGACGTAGATCAGCTGGCCGCACATGCCCACGCACAACGCGACATTGCTGCCCGGGTAGGGAAACCACACTTGGTTGCGGTACATCCCGCCGGGCATCGGGTTGTCGTCGGGGCTGGCGGCGAACGCCTGACGCGAGTCGGGGCCGCCGTCGAAGGTGTCGGCGATCCAGGCCGCGGGCACCACTTGCTGGCCGGCCAACGAGACACCGTCGCGTAGGTACAGCGACCCGAACCGGATCATGTCGGTCAGACAGGCGCTGATGCCGCCGTCGAATATTCCGGTGCCCGCCGCGCCGGCTACGTCTAGGGCGATGGTGGCATCGCACTGGGCCCCGATGCGGCTCCACAGTAGTTCCGACATCAGTTCGGGCATCGGCTGTCCGGCCGCGGCCTCGCAGATCCAGCCGAGGACGTCGGTTTCACACGAGCGATATTCGAACGGGCCGCCGTGCGCCGACTTCCGCCGCAAGGTCAGCAGGTAGTCGCGCAGCGTGGCGGGCAGGTCCGGACCGCGTTTGGGCGCCCACCCGATCACCTGCTCGCGCACGTGAATCTCGGCGGCCGGGTCGTCGTAGTTCTCCGAGAAGGCGACACCCGATCGCATGTCCAGCAGGTGACGCACCGTCGCGCCGGCGTAGCCGCAGTCCGCCAAGGCGGGCACGTACGCCGTGACCGGCGCGTCAAGCTCGATCGCCCCGGCCCCGTGCAGCGCGCCGACCACGGCCGCCACCAGCGACTTGCTCACCGAGAACAGCAGGTGGCGGGTCCGGGGTCCCAGGCCGTCGAGGTACTGCTCGGCCACCAGCGCACCGCGATGCGCGACCGCCCACCCGTCGGTAGCGGTGGCGGCCATCACCGCGCCCACGGTGGTGGCGATCCCGTCCGTGCTGGTCAAGCCGATGTCGGCGATCGGCGCACTGTCCGCGGGCAACGTCACGACCGGCTCGGTCCCGCGCGCGATGACCGCGGTCGGCATGAAGTCTTCGACGTGCTGGAATGCCCAATGCGAATACGGCGACGACAGCCAGTTGTCCAGTGCGAGACCGGCCGGGACGCCGCCGCTCACGCCCGTGCGACGAGCCGCGAGACGATCGGGGCGGCGGGCGTCAGCGGCGTCGAGGCGAACTGCGCCTTGAGGCCGTCGATCCAGCGCCGGCCGCGCTCGGTGAGCTGGTAGTCGTCGGTCTGCAGGTGCCCGCGGGTGACCAGCACACCGAGTTGGGCGCCCTCGCAGCGTAGGTCGCCAGGTGCGGCGACCCGCATGTAGAAGGCCTCGGACTCGTCGAGCATCGTGGCCCAGTCGTTGCCCTGGCGGGCAAAGGAGACGCGCCCGTCGTGGTTCAGGCGCCACATCCCGGTGCGTGGGGTTGCGGTGAAGAGCTCGAGGTCCGGCGAGGTCTCCGACATGATCAGCTGACCCCAGACCTCGTCCTCGCCGTAGCCCCGCTCCCAGCGCGAGTTGATCGCCTCGATGTCCAGCTCGTAGTCCACGTCCATGTACTCGAGCAGGTGGAAGAGGAACAGTGGCATGTCGGCGTAGGCCTCGGTGGTCAGGTTCGTCATCGGGCTTGCACCGGAGAGGCGCGGGTTCACCTCGCCGAGGTAGAGCTCGTCGGCGTCCAGGTCGTGCAACAGGTCCACCTCGAAGTAGCCGCGGTAGCCCTCGCGGCTTAGGACGTCGCCCAGCTTTGCCACCATCTCTCGCGCGGCGCGGGTCTGTGCGGGTGGTAGCGCCCCACGCCAAACATCGTTGCCGCACCAGGCGCCCCGGTACGGAGTCAGCTCCGGGTAACCGACCAGGCTCGTCATCGCCGGGCCGATCACGGTGCCGTGGCGGGTCACGGTGGCCTCGATGCACACCTCGACATTGCGGATGCGCTTCATGACCTTGATTTCCGGCTGCCCCACTATGCCACCGGCGCAGGTGTCCCAGTCGCGCTGGCCGCGCACAAAGAACGTTGCGCTGCCGGCGTTGCCATAGGCGGCCTCGACGACGAGGTCGTCTCCCAGCCCTGCGCCGTGCGCGAGCGCCGACAATTCGTCGTAGGAGCTCACCCGCCCGATCACGTGCGGCACGCTGGGTACGCCCGCCTCGTCGGCCAGGCGCGTCATGACGATCTTGGATTCCAGGCGATGACGCAGCTCCGCCGGGGGGTGCATGACCTCGAGCCCCGCCTGGCGCGCAAGCGCCTGGGTCTCTTCGTCCAGCATCACAAAACAGGCCTTGCCACCGGGACCCCTGTTCTTGATGAACTCGAGTGTCTCGGGATCACGCAGCAGGTGGTTCCACACATCCCCCATGCCGTCGAAATCCCTGCGGTCGCGCCGCCGGGGCACGAACACGCGCGAATGTTCGCCCTCGAAAGAGTCGTAGTAGGTCAGGTAGAAGAAGTTTCGGATCCAGCGATAGATGCCCAGCAGGTTGAACGGCGTCGGCGAGATGAAGTACAGCGGCACGGTGTTGTTGTGAAAGAACGCGCGTACGTCCGAAAGGCCGTTCAGCACGCGGCGCGGCTGGGGCTCAGGCTCGCGGGCGGGCACGATCACGCCAGCCGCGATGACGTCGACGCCGGTGCCCGGCGCAGGGACGGAGGCGCGGGCGGGGGCGTTGCGGTCAGCGCGACGGCGGCGAGCTCACATGGTTGCATGGCAAAAGTCTGCACCCGCCCATGGCCGCGTGCACGGCGTGGGTTGGGCTTGCCGAGATCGCGGAAGAACCGGCCCTCGACGACGTTCTCGACCGTCTAGCGGCACTGCCGCGCCGGGATCTCGGCGCGAGCGCAGCCGAGCTTGTTGACGAGGCTCGATCTGAGTGATCGTGTTGGACGCCTCGGCGGCCGTCGAGCTCATGCTCGCGACGCCGGCGGGTGCGGCGGTCGCCCGGCGCTTGCGGGGCGAAACCGTGCACGCCCCTGCACATTTCGATGTCGAGGTGATCGGGGCGATACATCAAGCGGTCGTGCGTCAGCTGATCAGCGATCATGAAGGACTCGTCGTGGTTGTCAACTTCCTTAGCCTGCCCGTTCGGCGTTGGCCGTTAAAGCCATTCACCCAGCGTGCCTACCAACTTCGGTCCACTCATACCGTGGCCGATGGAGCCTACGTCGCCCTCGCCGAGGGCCTCGGCGTACCGCTTATCACTTGCGACGGGCGACTTGCCCAATCCCATGGCCATACTGCGGAGATCGAGCTTGTCGCCTGATCTACCGCGGAACCTGTCAACGTTTCTGAGACACGATTTTCGGGGATTTATTGAGGCGGCTGGTCCTCCTTTGGTGGTGGGTTGATCGCGCTGAAGGCCGGTAGCGCGGGTGGCTCGGGTGGTTTGCGAACGAATCCGCTCGAGGTGGTCTCGGTAGGCGGTGTCCAGCACGGTGGCGCGGTCATACCAGCGACGAAGCGGCGCGAGCCGCAGTGGAAGGTCTCAGCGGTGCTCTGGGGATTTGACCGGGTTGCTGTACCGGTTGCTGTACATACCCCTTGGCGGTACTGCCTCAGCGGCAGCCGAGGACCGCCAGCAGGGCGGTCTACCTGCGGAAACGTAAGTCGGGCTGACAGGATTTGAACCTGCGACCACTTGACCCCCAGTCAAGTGCGCTACCAAACTGCGCCACAGCCCGGTGCCACCGGCGACACCACCGGCGGCAGGTCGAAAGCCTACCGCAGCCGGCCTGCAAACCCGGCCACGCCCTACGCCTTGTCGACGAACTACCGTCCGCCGTAGGCCAGGTATCCCAACGCCAAAGCTGCGGCCCGCTCCACGTAGGACACCAGGTCCCAGGCCCCAACGAGCTTGTCGCACAACGCTTCTGTCATTTGCGATCCTCAGTGCCGTTGAACCACGCGTCTACCTTCGAAACCCAGGCCAGCAGAGCACCGGCCAACTCGGCTTCACGGCCGTAGAACCGCTGCGCGGGCACCGGCACACTCACCGCCACCAACTCAACCGACACCCCCCGTAGCACCGCGCCCACCGCGCAGATGCCTTCGGTCTGCTCCTCACGGTCGTAGGCGACACCGTCCACCCGGATGCGATTGAGCTCGTCCCGCAACGCCGCGCGGTCGGTGATGGTGTTCGCCGTCAGCGGCGCCAGTCGACTCGGCAGCGCGCGGGCTTGCCGCTCGGGCGGCAACGCGGCCAGCAGCGCCTTGCCGTTGGCGCAGCAGTACAGCGGAAACGACTCCCCCACCGCGCTCACGGCCCGCAGCCGCCGCGGCGGCACGACCTGGTCCACGAAGTCCGCCCGATCCCCGTCCAAGATCGACAAGTCCACCGTCTCGTCCAGCTCGCGCGACAACTCCGTCAAGAACGGGTGCATCTCCGTGACGACACCCAGCCGTACTGTGGTGGCCATCCGCGTGATCTCCGGGCCCAGCCGATAGGGTCCCCGGGCCCCGCGCGAGGCCACCAGCCCCTCGTCCTCCAGCGC
This sequence comes from Mycobacterium canetti CIPT 140010059, assembly GCF_000253375.1. NCBI lineage: Bacteria > Bacillati > Actinomycetota > Actinomycetes > Mycobacteriales > Mycobacteriaceae > Mycobacterium > Mycobacterium canetti. The sequence continues at coordinate 1,975,290 of NC_015848.1, read as the reverse complement.
GTTGAGGATCCGGCTCACGGTCGAGCGGGCCATGCCCACCCGCTCGCCGATCTCGGCCTGGCTGAGACCGCCGGGGTGCGCCTGCAGCACCCGCAGCAGTTCGGCCGCCCGCGCGATCACCTGGATGCCACCACTGCGGGTGTCCTGCTCTTCGGCGGACACAAGCGAGCTCCTCTCAGGACGTGCCGGGCAGCTGCAGCGCCGCCTCGGCTTCTTCGACCGAGGCGATCGGCAGGTCCAAGGCTTCGGCGAGACGTATCGTGCGCGATACCAGCGCCAGATTGCTCGGCGCCAGCTCGCCCTTGCGCAGGTACAAGGTGTCCTCCAAGCCGACTCGGGCGTTGCCGCCCAGCGCCAGGCCCATGGCGGTCAGTTCCATGTTGGCCTTACCGATCGCGATGACTTGCCAGATCGCCCCGTGGGGCAGCCGGCGCACCATCGTGAGCAGATTATCGGCGGTGGCGGCCATTCCGCCCCGAACCCCGAGCACGATGCTGAACTGCAAGGGTTCGGCCAGCAGGTCTTCCGCCCACAGTCGCAGGCACGCCTCCAAATGCCCGGTGTCATAGATTTCCAGTTCCGGTTTGATGTCCAGTTCCCGCATCCGTGCCGCCAACCGACGAACCGCTTGCGGCGGGTTGCGGAATTCGCCCGCGCCGAAGCTCATCGAGCACGGATTCAGCGTGGCCATCCGCGGGCGCAACTCGACCAGTTGCTCGCGCTGCTCGAAGGGCACCGTCAAGCCGACCCCGGTGGACAGCTGGATCAGGATCGGACACCGCTCGCCGATGAGGTCCATGGCCCGGCGCGCGATGTTCGGATCCGCTGTGGGCCTTTCGTTTTCGTCGCGCAGGTGGATGTGGGCCACCGCGGCACCGGCATGGTAGGCCTGCTCGACGGCTGTCGCGATTTCCTCGGGGCTCGTCGGCAACGCCGGGTTGTCGGCCTTGGTGGCGATGGGGCCGGTGGGTGCGACGGTGATGACGATGCTCATTCGCACCGCTCCTCAGCATCGCTTCGCTCTGCATCGTCGCCGGTGCAGCTCATCACGCCACCTCGGCAACCGGGTGCGCGACGGTCACCAGCAGCAGCGCCTGACGATCCGTGCGGTTGTGTATCGATCGCAGTTCGCCTTTGGCGAGGTGCACGCTGTCGAGCCAGCCCAACACGGTTTCGGCGCCGTCGACGGTGACCACCAGCTCGCCGTCGAGCACGACGTAGACGGTCTCCTCCCGGGTCGGCGCCGGCTCGGCCGTCCCGCCGGGCCGATAGACCGACAGCCCCACCCAGAATCGCTCGGTGCGCCCCGCCTCGCGGCCCTGCAACCGCATGGTGGACACCTCGTGATGCGCCGGCGCCACATACCTGGGGGCCTGCGACGCTCGTGTCAGTTTCATCAGGCCGCCTTTCCGGTCTCGATGCGATAGCTCCCGGTGGGGTCGACGATCGCCACCAGCCGCACGATGCAGCCGTCGCCACCCACCCAGCGCCACGGGAACGCCGAGAAAGTGACGCGCTTGCCGGTGACCTTGTCCAGGTCACCGCCGACGTTTTCAAAGCCGTAGATGCCCTGCGACAGGATCGCCCGATGGCACGGTTCCCAGTCCGGGAAGTCGTCGAGCACCTTGCGGCCGGTCTGCGCCTCGTATTCGCATACCGCCCACGGCAATAGGCCGCCCTGTGCCTCCGCGGGACCGTGCGGGGCGATGGCCGTGGCCAGCGGATGGTCCAGGGCCTGGGTGTCGGTGCCGACCGCCTTGACGCCTTTGGCCGCAAACCACTCGCCCGCTTTCTTGTCGAAGCCCGGGGAATAGGCGTAGTACTCGGCGCTGTCGGCGTATTTGTGGTGCCAGCCGGTGTTGACGACGACGATGTCACCGGGCCGGATGTCGGGGGTAGCGTTTTGCAGATCCTCGGCGGTGACCATCCCCCATTTGCCCTTCGGGATCGAGACGACGACGCCGGTGCCGAAGAAGGCGCTCAGCGGGATCTCGTCCAGAAACGGTGTTCCTTCCACCACGTGCGCCGGCGCGTCGATGTGGGTGCCGGAATGCATGACGGTGGTGATCTTTTGGGTCAGCACACGACTCTTGGCCATGCCGTGGAGTCGTTCGATCTGCACGTCCTCGAAGTACGGCCAGGCCGGCGCGCCGTGTCCCCAGGGGTGGGACAGGTCGTAGAACTCCAACGTCGATTCGGCGGCACCAAGGGGCCAGGCGAACGTCATGGCTATGTCCCCCTTCCTTTTTCGTTGGCTTGGAGTTGCGCGGCGATGTGCTGGGCAAGTCGGGCGGTGGTGGCCTCGCGGGCTCCTGCGGGCCAGTCCAGAAAGCCGTGACCGGTGCGCGCCCCGAGTTGCCCGGCGGCGACCAGTTCCCGCAGCAGCGGGCTGGGGTGCGGGTCGTGGTTGAGGCTCGGGATCACCGCGTCGTGGATGGCCAGGGTGAGGTCCAACCCGATGTAGTCGGCGTTTTCCAGCGGCCCCAAGGTGGCCAGTCGCAGCCCAATGGTGTTGCGTACCACGAGATCTACCGTCTTCGGGTCGCAGACACCCTCGGCGACCAGCGCGATCGCCTCGCGCCACAGCGCGTGCTGCAGCCGGTTGCCGATGAAACCCGGCACGTCGCGCCCGACCCGCACCGGCAGCTTGCCGACTTGGGTCAGCAGCGCCACGACGCGATCCGCCGTATCTGGGGCGGTGCGCGCGCTGGGCACCACCTCGACCACCGGGATAAGATCCGGCGGGTTCCAAAAGTGTGTCCCGATCACCCGGCTGCCGTCCTCGACCCGTTCGGTGACAGCGCCGATCGGCAGCACCGAGGTGTTGGTGGCCAGCACCGCGTCGGGCGCGAGTGTCGCCAGCCGTTCGAAGATTTCCTGCTTGACGGCCAGGTTTTCGACGACGGCCTCAATCACCAGGTCGGCGTCTGGTATCACCGCGGCTAGGTCGGCTGCCGCGGCCACCGAGCCACGGCCAGCACCGGCTACCCGGGCGGCCTCCACCGCCGCGGCGCGGAGAATCTCAGCGTTGGTGTCGGTGATGGCGACATCCAGGCCCGCCGAGGCCAGCACACCGGCGATGCGCCGGCCCATCAGCCCGGCACCCACGACGGCGGCACGGGAGAACCCGTGGGAGGTCAGCATGCGGTGTACCCGCCGTCCAGATACATCACCTGGCCGGTGTAGAAGCTCGAGGCGTCGCTGAGCAGATAGATCAGGGCGCCGACGAAGTCTTCCGGTTCGGCGAAGCGGCGCAACGGGATCCGGGCGAGCATCGCCTCCCGGGTGGCCCGGCCCTTCTGATCGTCGGTGAACATCCACTCGGTCACCGCGGACCGAAACACCGTCGGCGCCAGCGCGTTCACCCGAATACCGTGACCGCCCCATTCGGCCGCCAAGGTCTTGGCCAACAGATCGGTGCCCGCCTTCGACGGGCAGTACGCGCTGTAACCGGCGGCATTGCCCAACCCGCCGCGAACGGACGACACCAGCACCACGCTGCCGCCCTGACCCTGCTCGAGCAGCACCCGTCCGGCCGCCCGACACACCAGCCAGGCACCCCGCACGTTCGCGTCCATCACAGCGTCGAAGTCCTCGACGGCCATCTCGGTAATGGGCGCCACATGGTTGCTGCCCGAGGCCACCAACACTCCGTCCAAACGGCCATGTCGGCCCAGGGCCGCCTCGACCATCTGCTGGGCATCGGCCAGGCTGTCCGGCCGGCAGGTCACGACGGCGGCGTCGTCGATGCCGGCGCCGTTGACCAGCTCGGCCAGACCGGCCGAGTTGCCGCCGGCCAGTGTCAGCCGCGCTCCCGCGTCGGCCAGCGCCCGGGCGGCAACTCGGCCCAACGAACCGGTCGCGCCGGTGATCAGGATCGACTTGTCCTGCACGCTGAAGCGCGCCAGACCCAGGTTCGGCACCTGCTGAGCCAGCGCCATTTCCTCCCACCTACTCCCGCAATACGGTACTTATCACCCGTTATACGAGAAAGCGTAAGCGCCGAGCGCTCCGGTGTCAACACCTAAATCCCGTAATGCAGCTGAACATAGCCGCATTGTGGGACGGCAGAACCGGCCCCGCTGTCCCTCCCCGGTTACCCGGGTCACACGTTCGAGGTGCGCTCAGCGGCGCTTGCCGGCCCGCTTCTCTCGCACCCGCACGTTGACCCGGATCGGGCTGCCGTCAAACCCGAACGTCTCACGCAGCCGCCGCTCCAAGAACCGCCGATAGCCGGCCTCCAAAAAACCCGTGGTGAACAACACGAACGTCGGTGGCCGCGCGGTGGCCTGGGTCGCGAACAAGATGCGTGGCTGCTTGCCGCCGCGCACCGGCGGCGGTGTGGCCGCCGTCACCTCTGTGAGCCAGGTGTTCAGCGGGCCGGTCGCGATCCTGGTGTCCCATGACGCCAGCGCATCCTCCATGGCCGGCACCAGCTTGTGCACCGCCCGGCCCGTCTTGGCGGAGATGTTGACCCGTTGCGCCCAGCGCACCTGCACCAGCTCTCGGTCGATCTCGCGCTGAAGCAGCTCGCGCCGGTCCTCGTCGACCAGGTCCCACTTGTTGTAGGCCAGGACTAGCGCCCGTCCGGCCTCGATGACCATCGATATCACTCGCAAGTCCTGTTCGGTGAGCGGCTGCGACGCGTCGATCAGGACGATGGCCACTTCGGCGGAGTCGATGGCGGCGTGCGTGCGCACCGAGGCGTAGAACTCATGCCCACTGGCCTGGCCGACCTTGCGCCGCAATCCCGCGGTGTCGACGAACCGCCAGACGTCACCGCCCAACTCGATCAGCGAATCCACCGGGTCGACGGTGGTGCCCGCCGCCTCATGGACCACCGATCGCTGATCACCCGCGAGTTTGTTCAGCAGGGAGCTCTTGCCGACGTTCGGCTTACCGACCAGCGCCACCCGGCGAGGACCGCCGCTCGCCGACGCGGACTCCCCCACCTCGGGCAGCGCGGCGAGCACCCCGTCGAGCAGGTCGGCCACCCCCCGACCGTGCATCGCGCTGATCGCATGCGGCTCACCCAGGCCCAGCGACCACAACGCCGCGGCGTCGGATTCGCCTTTTTCGCTGTCGACCTTGTTGGCGGCCAAGAACACTGGCTTGCCGGATCGCAACAGGATGCGGGCCGCGGCCTCGTCGGCGGCGGTGGCACCGACACCGGCGTCGACCACCAGGATCACCGCATCCGCGGTGCGCATGGCCACCGAGGCCTGCTCGGCCACCAACCGCTGCAGGCCCTTGGCATTGGGCTCCCATCCGCCGGTGTCCTGTACGACGAACCGGCGTCCGGTCCACAGCGCGTCGTAGCAGACCCGGTCACGCGTCACGCCGGGAATATCCTGCACCACCGCCTCGCGGCGGCCCAGGATCCGGTTGACCAGGGTGGACTTGCCGACATTGGGCCGGCCGACTACCGCCACCACAGGCGCTGCTCCGGACTCCGCGATCTCCGAATCGTCTAGTTGCCAATCGCTTTCGTCCACCCACGTGCCGTCCTGGGTCACCGCACTGCCTCACTTCGCCGCGTGACCAGCTCCAACAGATGGGCGACCACCTCGGCCTCGGTCATATCGCTGGTGTCCACGATGACGGCATCACCGGCGGCTTGCAGCGGTGACACCGCCCGGGTGGAATCGAGGTGGTCGCGCCGGCGCACATCGGCCAATACCCCGTCATAGTCGTCGGCCAAACCCGCCGCGACGTTTTGGGCGTTGCGCCGCCGGGCCCGCGTTTCGGCCGAGGCGGTCAAGAAGATTTTCACCGGCGCATCCGGAAACACCACGGTTCCGATGTCGCGGCCCTCCACGACGATGCTGCCCGGGCCCTCAGCCATTGTTCGCTGCAGCTCGACCAGCCGGGTGCGTACGGCCGGCACCGACGACACCGCGGAGACCGCACGGGTGACCGCGTCACCGCGTATCTCAACCGAAACGTCTTCTCCGGCAAGGTAACAGCTGTCTCCGTCGGGATCGTAGCCTAACGACATCTGCACCGTCGACGCAATCGTCTCGACGGCAGCGATATCGGACGGATCAGCACCGGCACGCAGCACCGCCAACGTCACGATCCGATACATTGCCCCGGTGTCCAGAAAGCGTGCGCCCAGCTCGCGCGCTAATCGCCTTGACACCGAGGATTTTCCGGTGCCGGCCGGCCCGTCGATCGCGACTACCGCTGCGCTTAGGCGACTCACAGGCCCACCGCTTGGTACAGTTGCCCGATCTCGTTCGACCGCAAGGCCCGAACGCTGCCCGGGCGTTGCTTTCCCAGTGACACCGCGCCGATATCGGTACGCACCAATGCCTCCACCGGGAAACCGGCGGCCGCTAGCAGTCGGCGCACAATGCGATTGCGTCCCTCATGCAGCGTTACCCGCACCAACGTCTTGCCGGGGATCGCATCCACTACCGCGAAATCGTCGACGAACGCCGGTCCGTCGTCCAATTCGATTCCCGCTCGCAGCGTTCGGCCCAGCCCACGCGGCACCGACCCCGTCACCGTCGCCAGATACGTCTTGGGCACCTCATGGGAGGGATGCATCAACCGGTGCGCCAACTCGCCGTCATTGGTCAGCAGCATCAGTCCCTCGGTGTCCGCGTCTAGGCGTCCGACATGAAAAAGCTTCTTGGTGCCCCGGACCTTTCGTTCGATCAAGTCGCCGATGCACGGGCGGCCGCGATCGTCGGACATGGTCGAGTGCATGCCGCGCGGCTTGTTCAGCGCCAAGTACACCAGCGAGTCGTCGAGCACCACCCTGGCCCCGTCGACACGGACCACCGCGACCTGAGGGTCGACCCGAGTACCCAACTCGGTCACCACGTGCCCGTCCACTTCGACGCGGCCGTTGACGATCATTTTCTCGGCAGCCCGCCTCGACGCAATCCCGGCCTGGGACAACACTTTCTGCAGGCGGATGCCCCGGGGCTCCCGGGACTCTTCCGGCTCGGCCATCAATCACGGTCCACGTCGAACGACAGCGTCTGCTCGGACGCCAGCTCACCGGTGAGTTTGATGAAACGTGGCTCACTGTCCAGGGATTCGCTCAGGTCGTCAATTGTGTCGACGTCGGGAAGCAGCGGTGCGATATCGGGCAGCTCCGACAGCGACGTCAATCCCAAGCGCTCCAGGAAGAGCTCGGTGGTGGCGAACGTCACCGCGCCGGTATCGGCGTCGGTACCAACTTCGGTGATCAGGCCGCGGGCCAACAGCGTACGCATCACGGCGTCCACGTTGACCCCGCGCACCGCACTAACCCGCGCTCGTGTGACCGGCTGGCGGTAGGCCACCACGGCCAGGGTCTCCAGCGCGGCCCGGGTGAGCTTGGTTCGCGCGCCGTCCAGCAACAGCTTCTCGACATAGGGCGCGAATCGGGCGCGGGTGTACATCCGCCAACCCTCGCTCGTGTGGCGCAGGTCGATGCCGCTGTCACGCCCGGTGAGCTCGTCGGCCATCAACTGTAGCTTTGCCGCGACCCGGTAGACCGGCTGTTCGGTGGCCGCGGCCAACGCCTCGGCTGTCACTGGGGTGTCGATCACCAACAGCAGCGCCTCTAGCACACGCTTAAGCTCGTCGGCATCCAGCTCCGCGGGCTCAGCGATATCCGGGATGCCATAGCTCGGATCGTGTTCGGGCATATGTTCGGTCACAAGCGCCGCTCCTTCTCATCGCTGCGCTCTGCATCGTCACCGGTCCACGAAACCTGGAGCGCGCCAAGCGGCTCTGACTGCTCGAATGCTACCGCCCGGGTCCGATACAGTTCGAGCAGCGCCAGGAAGCGCCCGACGATCTCGATGGGCGCCGTGCAGTCGGCGACCAGTTCGGAAAATGACGCCCACTGGCCGCTGCCCCGCGCTTTCAGCATCGCCAGCAAGTGTTCGGCCTGCTCGGGAACCGAGACCATCAACTCGTGCAAGTGCTCGGTGGCCACCGTCGGGGCTGGCCGCGGGGTCAATGCGATCGCAGCGATTTCGGCGAACCGGTGAGCGTCAACGCCGAGCATTACCTCGGGAAGCAGACCGACGAACCCGTCCTCCAACGACACCGCCCGTGGATAGCTGCGCAGCGCGGTGGCCTCCAGTTCGGCGAACATCTCTGCGACGTGCTTAAACGCCCGGTATTGCAGCAGCCGGGCAAACAGCAGGTCGCGTACCTCCAGAAGCGCGAGGTCTTCCTCGTCGTCGACCTGTCCGGCTGGCAGGAGCCGGGCTGCTTTGAGATCGAGCAAGGTTGCGGCGATCACCAGGAACGCTGTGGTCTCCTCTAGTTCCAGCCGAGCGCCGATCGCTTTGGTGTAGGCGATGAAGTCGTCGGTGACCTGGTGCAACGCCACTTCGGTGACGTCGAGTTGGTGCGCAAAGATCAGCTGCAGCAGCAGGTCGAACGGCCCCTCGAAGTTGGTCAGCCGGACCCGAAAACCAGCCGAGTAGCTGTTCTCGGGTGCCGCCCCACCGTTCGCCAGGCTGTTCTGAAGGCCGTTCACATGCCAAATCGGTCGATCAACTCGCGAGCCAGCGCACGGTAGGCCAGGGCACCCGCCGACTTCGGCGCCCAGGTGGTAATGGGTTCGCCTGCGACGCTGGTCTCCGGGAAACGAACCGTGCGGGTGATCACGGTGTCAAACACTAAGTCACCGAACCGTTCCACGACACGGGCCATGACCTCTCGCGAGTTGACGGTCCGCGGATCGTAGCGGGTGATGAGGATTCCGCTGATATCCAGCTTCGGATTAAGCCGGTCGCGCACCTTATCGACGGTGTCGGTGAGCAATGCCAGGCCGCGCAGCGAGAAGAACTCGCACTCGGTCGGAATTATCACGCCGTCCGTGCAGGCCAGCCCGTTGACGGTGAGCAGGCCCAGCGACGGCTGGCAGTCGATCAGCACATAGTCGTAGCGGTCCAGCACCGGGTACAGCGCCCGGGCCAAAGTCTGCTCGCGACCCACCTCGTTGACCAGTTGGATCTCCGCCGCGGACAGATCGATATTGCTGGGGACCAGATCCATGTTTTTCACCCGGGAGTGGATCAGCACGTCGTCGATCGACACCCGGGGCTCCACCAGCACGTTGTGGATGGTCTTGTCCAGCTCGTAGTGCGGCACGCCCAGGCCCGCGGACAGCGCTCCTTGCGGATCCATATCCACCAGCAGCACCCGCCGGCCATACTCACCGAGCGCGGCACCCAGGTTAATCGTCGACGTAGTCTTCCCGACGCCACCCTTCTGGTTGCACATCGCGATGACCTTGGCCGGGCCGTGCGAGCTGCGCGGCGTGGGGTCAGGGATTGCCCGTGGTGGCCGTCCGGTGAGGCCGATCCCGTTGCCGGTGTCGGGGTGGTCGGTCATACCCGGTCGTGGCTCGTGGTGACGGGCGTCAGGGGGGACATCGCAGGAAAGTCTAACGGCTACCGACGCCTGGCCCGGGAGACCCGCAGGCAAATCAACCAGCCAATGCGTCAGGCGGATTCGAGGACGGTTCTCAGCTTGTCGCGTTGCTCGTTGTCGGCGAGTGCGGTGAGTTGGCTTTCGAGGTGTGGGGGGATCCGCTTGATGCTTACCGCGACGCCGTCCTTCTCGGAGTGGTCGATGAAATACAGCAGGGCCCGGGCACCAGAGGTGTCGAGGTAGGTGACGTGCTGGAGGTCCAGCGACACGTCCTCACGACCGTCGCGCAGGGAGCCAAATACACCGTCGACGGACAGGAACGACAACGGACCGTCGATGCGATAGGTGCCGGTGTCGTCCTGGGTGACCTTGGCTTTGCGTTGCCGGGATCGGAGCCTATGGACCAGCAGCGAGAGGGCGATTCCGACCATCACCGCGATGGTGAGGTCGACGACAACGGTGATGATCATCGTCGTGAACATGACGATGACGTCGCCCCTGGGTGACACATGCGCTTTGCGCATGGCGTGCCAGTCGAACATGCCGACGGCAACCAATATCAGTATCCCCGACAGCACGGCGAGCGGGATGTACTGCACCACGGCACCAAGCCCGGCAACGAAAACGAACAAAACGACACTGTGAGTGGCCGCCGACAGGGCGGTCTGACCACCATTTCTGACGTTCACCACCGATCGGACGGTCGCGCCGGCACCGGCCAGCCCGCCGAAGAGCCCGGCGGCGATATTTCCAATCCCCTGGCCGATCAGTTCTTTGTTGCTCCGGTGCCGGGTGCCCCTGATGTTGTCCATGACCAGCGACGTCAGCAGTGAATCGAGGGATCCCAACAGCGCGATGGCCACCGCCGACAGCAGCACCTGCAGCATTGTCGAATTGGCGACTTGCGGGAAGTCGAAAGACGGCATGGCCTGTGGGATCTCGCCGATGTAGTCGACCGTCCTGTTGATCGAGACCGGCCCAGCGCGCAGGTCGCGCAGCCATGGCGCCGCGAGCGGCAGCACCGAGCTGACCAGAACCAGGACGAGCAGGCTCGGTGGAATCGCTTTGATAAACCGGCCGCTAGCCAGCAGCAGGACGACCGTTACCAACACGAGCAGGGAGCTGCTGCGCACCTGATCCAGCTGGGTCATGATGATGAGGATCGCGATTCCCCCCATGAATCCAGAGATCACGGGGTGGGGCACGTAGCGGATGAGTGAACCGAGCCGGCACGCCCCGAACAGGATCTGAAAGACGCCGGCGAGGATGAACGCGAAGAAGGCACCCTCGAGTCCGTGTTCGGCGATGGTGGCGGTAGCGACGACGGTGATGGGGCCGGTGGGGCCCGTCACCTGTCCGGGTGTCCCACCGAACACGGCCGCGAAGAATCCGGCGAAGATGGCGCCGTAGAGCCCGATGAGCGCACCTTGGGACGTTCCGGTGGCGGTAATGCCGAACGCGATCGCCAGCGGCAGCGCAACGATCGCGACGGCCACTCCCGATAAGAGCTCTCTAGCGATTCGTTGTAACACCAGGCGAGCACCTTACTAGCCGAGCGAATCCGAACCCAACCCGCAGCGGGCCAGGTTGCCGACCAGACTTACCGGCACTCCCTGCGGCAACCATGCCGCAAGAGGATGAATAAGGCAACCCCTGCCGCTCAGGCCACCGTTGCCTGGACGATGATCGGCTACACGCTCGCGATAGCCGCTGTGAGCCCATGGCAAGTTGGCCCACCGATCGGTTTGGTACCAAACGCTCTACATGGGCTCGCTCGCAGCGTTCAAGCTTGGCTGGCTGCTATCCGCGATGGCACCAAACGTCGTTCTGCTCACCGCATTTCGGGTGCCGCAGGGCCTCACCATGTTGACCGTGTTCGCCACCGGCCAGGCTGGGCAGCACCGCTGCCGAACCTTTCACGTAACGCCCTGAGCGCCACAGCGATCCGGCAATCGAGAAAAACGCCGCGCACTAGCTTGTAGCTCAGAATCTCCGGACCGAGTAGAGCCATGGCGATCGGTCCGTGCGGTGGGCTTGCCGGATATGCCGGTGCGCTCCTTCCGGGCTTTCAGCGTCCACATGCGCGAGCTGCGGCAGGTCGGCGTTATCGGTAGTGCCCAGGCATTGAGAATTGCGTCACATCCGGGTGGCGGGCAGCCGTCGTCTGCAACGAGGCCGACGGTAGGCGATGGGTGAGGCCATGGAGGGCAAATGTCCCCATGGTGTATCGAATACGTACCCTCTTACTTCGTCGGGGTCGCATCGGCATTCGCCTTGCCCGCCTGTGCATTCACCACGATCGACCCGGTTGCTGACATGCATCGGGACGGTGCGTCGCCCGAACCAGGACGCCGGACGTTACCAACAGTAACGATTATACCCCTATGGGGTATTAACACGCGCGTCACACGGCCGAAACCTTTTTTGCAGAAGATCTCTTATGGAGATTAACGTGCTAGGTCACTGTTGCCCTAGTCATAGCTATCGTATCGACGACGGTGTCGAGCCAGCCCACCCATAACGAGGCGGTTTTCGATGACCCTCGATGTCCCGGTCAACCAGGGGCATGTCCCCCCGGGCAGCGTCGCCTGCTGCCTTGTTGGGGTCACCGCCGTTGCTGACGGCATCGCCGGGCATTCCCTGTCCAACTTTGGGGCGTTACCTCCCGAGATCAATTCGGGTCGTATGTATAGCGGTCCGGGATCCGGGCCACTGATGGCTGCCGCGGCGGCCTGGGACGGGCTGGCCGCAGAGTTGTCGTCGGCAGCGACTGGCTACGGTGCGGCGATCTCGGAGCTGACAAACATGCGGTGGTGGTCGGGGCCGGCATCGGATTCGATGGTGGCCGCCGTCCTGCCCTTTGTCGGCTGGCTGAGTACCACCGCGACGCTAACCGAACAGGCCGCGATGCAGGCTAGGGCGGCCGCAGCAGCCTTTGAGGCGGCTTTTGCGATGACGGTGCCCCCGCCGGCGATCGCGGCCAACCGGACCTTATTGATGACGCTCATCGATACCAACTGGTTCGGGCAAAACACGCCGGCGATCGCCACCACCGAGTCCCAATACGCCGAGATGTGGGCTCAAGACGCCGCCGCGATGTACGGCTATGCCAGCGCCGCGGCACCCGCCACGGTTTTGACTCCGTTCGCACCACCGCCGCAAACCACCAACGCGGCCGGCCTCGTCGGCCACGCAACAGCGGTGGCCGCGCTGCGGGGGCAGCACAGCTGGGCCGCGGCGATTCCATGGAGCGACATACAGAAATACTGGATGATGTTCCTGGGCGCCCTTGCCACTGCCGAAGGGTTCATTTACGACAGCGGTGGGTTAACGCTGAATGCTCTGCAGTTCGTCGGCGGGATGTTGTGGAGCACCGCATTGGCAGAAGCCGGTGCGGCCGAGGCAGCGGCCGGCGCGGGTGGAGCCGCTGGATGGTCGGCGTGGTCGCAGCTGGGAGCTGGACCGGTGGCGGCGAGCGCGACTCTGGCCGCCAAGATCGGACCGATGTCGGTGCCGCCGGGCTGGTCCGCACCGCCCGCCACGACCCAGGCGCAAACCGTCGCGCGATCGATTCCCGGTATTCGCAGCGCCGCCGAGGCGGCTGAAACATCGGTCCTACTCCGGGGGGCACCGACTCCGGGCAGGAGTCGGGCCGCCCATATGGGACGCCGATATGGAAGACGACTCACCGTGATGGCTGACCGGCCGAACGTCGGATAGCCCACCGAAAACCCGTGACGAGGTAAGGAGTTCATAGCGATGGATTTTGGGGCGTTGCCACCGGAGGTGAACTCCGGGCGCATGTATTGCGGCCCGGGCTCGGCACCGATGGTTGCCGCAGCGTCCGCGTGGAACGGGCTGGCCGCCGAGCTCAGTGTGGCCGCCGTCGGCTACGAGCGGGTGATCACGACGCTGCAAACCGAAGAATGGCTGGGTCCGGCGTCGACGTTGATGGTCGAAGCGGTCGCCCCGTATGTGGCGTGGATGCGAGCCACCGCCATCCAAGCTGAGCAGGCAGCCAGTCAGGCGCGTGCGGCGGCGGCCGCTTACGAAACCGCGTTTGCCGCCATTGTGCCCCCGCCGCTGATCGCGGCCAATCGCGCGCGGCTCACGTCGCTGGTAACGCATAACGTGTTCGGTCAAAACACCGCATCAATCGCGGCCACCGAAGCTCAATACGCTGAAATGTGGGCCCAAGACGCCATGGCCATGTACGGTTACGCGGGCTCCTCGGCAACCGCGACCAAAGTGACGCCGTTTGCCCCGCCACCGAACACCACCAGCCCATCCGCCGCGGCGACGCAGTTGTCCGCAGTCGCCAAAGCCGCCGGCACCTCAGCCGGCGCGGCGCAGAGCGCAATAGCGGAACTGATCGCCCACTTGCCCAACACGCTGCTGGGCCTCACCTCGCCCCTGTCGTCCGCGTTGACCGCCGCAGCGACCCCGGGGTGGCTGGAATGGTTCATCAACTGGTATCTGCCGATATCACAGCTGTTTTACAACACCGTGGGTTTGCCATATTTCGCCATTGGTATTGGCAACAGCCTTATTACATCGTGGCGGGCGCTGGGATGGATCGGTCCCGAGGCCGCCGAAGCTGCCGCCGCGGCGCCGGCGGCCGTCGGCGCCGCGGTTGGCGGTACCGGACCCGTATCCGCGGGTCTAGGCAACGCGGCCACCATCGGCAAGTTATCGGTACCGCCCAACTGGGCAGGGGCCAGTCCGAGCCTAGCCCCGACCGTGGGTTCGGCCTCCGCACCCCTGGTCAGCGATATCGTCGAGCAACCGGAGGCCGGTGCGGCGGGAAACCTGTTGGGCGGCATGCCGCTAGCCGGTCCGGGCACCGGTACGGGGGGTGCGGGTCCCCGCTACGGGTTCCGGGTTACGGTGATGTCCCGGCCGCCGTTTGCCGGATAACGCGAGGCCTTCCCTACCCCAGAACTTGAGGACGCCATATATGCCGGACGATATCGCGGCTGCCGACCCGACAGACACCCAGCCGCACCTGCGTCGGGACCTTGCCAACCGCCATATTCAGTTGATCGCGATTGGAGGCGCGATCGGCACCGGCCTATTCATGGGATCTGGGCGAACGATCTCGCTCGCCGGTCCGGCGGTCATGGTGGTCTACGGGATCATTGGGTTTTTTGTGTTTTTTGTGTTGCGCGCAATGGGCGAGCTGCTGCTGTCGAACCTGAACTACAAGTCGTTCGTTGACTTCGCCGCCGACCTCCTGGGCCCGGCGGCGGGCTTTTTCGTGGGGTGGTCGTACTGGTTCGCATGGGTGGTCACCGGGATCGCAGACCTCGTCGCGATCACCGGCTATGCCAGGTTTTGGTGGCCCGGCTTGCCAATCTGGGTCCCGGCCCTGGTCACGGTCGCCCTGATTCTCGCTGTCAATTTGTTCAGCGTCCGCCACTTCGGGGAGCTGGAGTTTTGGTTCGCATTGATCAAGGTCGCTGCCATCGTGTGCCTCATCGCCGTCGGCGCGATCCTGGTGGCAACCAACTTCGTCTCCCCTCATGGTGTGCACGCGACCATCGAGAACCTGTGGAACGACAACGGGTTCTTCCCAACGGGTTTCCTGGGCGTGGTCAGTGGCTTTCAGATCGCGTTTTTCGCATACATCGGTGTGGAGCTCGTTGGCACCGCCGCGGCTGAGACAGCGGACCCGCGCCGCACCCTTCCCCGCGCGATCAATGCCGTGCCGTTGCGGGTCGCGGTGTTCTACATCGGTGCCCTGCTGGCGATCCTGGCCGTCGTGCCGTGGCGGCAGTTCGCCAGTGGCGAGTCCCCGTTTGTGACGATGTTCTCCCTAGCCGGACTTGCCGCTGCGGCGTCGGTCGTCAACTTCGTCGTGGTCACCGCAGCGGCCTCGTCAGCGAACTCCGGCTTCTTCTCCACCGGGCGAATGCTTTTCGGCCTCGCCGACGAAGGCCACGCTCCGGCCGCTTTCCACCAACTCAATCGCGGCGGCGTGCCCGCACCCGCCCTGCTGCTGACGGCTCCGCTACTGCTGACCTCCATCCCGCTGCTCTATGCCGGTCGGTCGGTGATTGGGGCGTTCACACTCGTCACGACGGTCTCATCCCTGCTGTTCATGTTTGTGTGGGCAATGATCATCATCAGCTACCTCGTCTACCGTCGCCGACACCCACAGCGTCACACCGACTCGGTGTACAAGATGCCCGGTGGCGTGGTGATGTGCTGGGCCGTGCTGGTGTTTTTCGCGTTCGTGATCTGGACACTTACCACCGAAACCGAAACCGCAACCGCGTTGGCGTGGTTCCCGCTATGGTTCGTGCTGCTCGCCATGGGTTGGCTCGTCACCCAGCGCCGGCAGAGCCGCCGCAGCTTTGGTTTTCACTGCCAGGTCGTCGGGGTTCGTCAGCAGCTCGGCCGCGGTATGGCCAGGCTTGCAATGAAAATCCACGCGCGGCCCAAACTCCGAAGTGCGGTCGTCGTCGAGCCAGTGTCAGCAGGTGAACCAGGTGCCCGCAGGTCCGCGAAATCTGTGCGTAAGCTAGCGAGCGATGATTCGCAAAGCGCGCATTGCCCCGTTGCGGTGGTCGGTCTGGCGGATGGCGGCCGGGATCCGCAATATCACCACGACGGGCCAGATCGGTGATGGACGCGAAGCGGCGGCCGTCGACTATGTCCTCGCCCACGCCGGGGCCGGCAACATCGACGACGTGCTGGCCACCATCGACAAGTTCGCCTATGAGAAGTCGATGCTCATCAACGTCGGTGACGAGAAAGGGACGCTGCTCGACGCGGCGGTTCGGCGCGCCGACCCGGCATTGGCGCTGGAGTTGGGCACCTACCTCGGCTACGGCGCGCTGCGGATCGCCCGGGCCGCTCCGGAGGCCAGGGTGTACTCCGTCGAACTCGCCGAAGCCAACGCCAGCAACGCCCGGCGAATATGGGCGCATGCCGGCGTCGATGACAGGGTGGTGTGCGTGGTCGGCACCATCGACGACGGTGGGCGCACCCTGGACGCGCTAACCGAGCACGGATTCGCAACTGGCACACTCGATTTTGTGTTCCTCGACCATGACAAGAAGGCTTACCTGCCCGATCTGCAGAGCATCCTAGACCGGGGCTGGTTGCACCCGGGCTCGATCGTGGTTGCCGACAATGTCAGGGTGCCCGGCGCGCCGAAGTACCGTGCATATATGCGCCGGCAACAAGGCATGTCATGGAACACCATTGAGCACAAGACGCACCTCGAATACCAGACCCTGGTGCCCGACTTGGTATTGGAGTCCGAATACCTGGGTTAGTCGACGGTTAGTCGTCGATTGGTCATCGCGTGCGGTTGCGGTGTGGCTGCGGATGGCTGTCAGACCGAGTCGATACGGTGCGGCCATGCATTCCCTGATGTATCCGTCGATCGACCTCGATGACGCCCCAATGTGATCCAGCAGTTCAACGAGCGCAACGCGCCGGTTTTCCTCATCAGCCTCAAGCCCGCGGCTTCGGGCTGGACCTCAAACCTATTCGCCAGCGTCGTCGACGACGGCAACGCCTTCGGCTCCGTACCCACCGTCGACGACATCCGCGGACTACTCGCTTGAGCGGGCCGGAACGTGTCAAGGCCGGGGCTACCTGCACGCCGTCGACTACGCGAAACAGCGCGTCAGAGCTGACCACCGTGACCACCCATCGCACGTGATGTCTTCATCGCCTCATGTTGCTGGATGTCTCCGAGCCGACCATTATGCTCGCCGAATAGGCGTGGCCTCGCGGCTGGCGATGCTCCTGAATTCAACTGCACCACATTGGATTAACCCACAATCAGCATGGCATCGGCCGGCTAACCGTGATAGTATTCGAACATGTATTCGAGTAGCCGGGAGGAGGCCGTCGCCGCGTTCGACAACCTCGACACCGCCCTTAACCGGGTCCTGAAGGTCTCCCCTGACGACCTGACCATCCCGGAATGCCTGGCAATGCTGCAGCGCTGCGAAAAGATCCGTCGGCGCCTACCCGCCGCCGAACACCCCTTCATCAACAAACTCGCCGACCAAACCGACCAAACCGAACTGGGCGGCAAACTACCCTTCGCCCTGGCCGAACGGCTACACATCAGCCGCGGCGAAGCATCCCGACGCATCCATGAAGCCGCCGACCTGGGCCCACGCCGCACGCTAACCGGCCAACCCCTGCCCCCGTTGCTGACCGCCACCGCCGCCGCCCAACGCGCCGGCCACCTCGGCCCCGCCCACGTGCAGGTCATCCGCTGCTTCCTGCACCAGCTACCCCACCATGTGGACCTACCCACCCGGGAGAAAGCCGAAGCCGAGCTGGCCACCCTAGGCGGCCGGTTTCGCCCCGACCAACTACACAAACTAGCCACCAAACTCGCCGACTGTTTGAACCCCGACGGCAACTACAACGACACCGACC
Organism: Mycobacterium canetti CIPT 140010059; assembly: GCF_000253375.1. Classification (NCBI taxonomy): domain Bacteria; kingdom Bacillati; phylum Actinomycetota; class Actinomycetes; order Mycobacteriales; family Mycobacteriaceae; genus Mycobacterium; species Mycobacterium canetti. Next base: position 1,957,491 of record NC_015848.1, on the reverse strand, counting down.
GCGCCCGCCGCCGCAGCATCATCCTGGGCAACCAAGGCCCCGACGGCATGTCGGCGATCAGCGGCTACCTGACCCCCGAAGCCCGCGCCACCGTCGACGCCGTGTTGGCCAAGCTGGCCGCCCCCGGCATGGCCAACCCCGCCGATGACACCCCCTGCCTGGCCGGCACCCCGTCACAGGCCGCGATCGAGGCCGACACCCGCAGCGCCGGCCAACGCCACCACGACGGCCTGCTGGCCGCGCTGCGGGCCCTGCTGTGCTCGGGGGAGCTGGGCCAACACAACGGGCTACCCGCGGCCATCATCGTGTCCACCAGCCTGACCGAACTGCAATCACGCGCCGGCCACGCGCTGACCGGCGGCGGCACCCTGCTGCCCATGAGCGACGTGATCCGGCTGGCCAGCCACGCCAACCACTACCTACGTATCTTCGACCACGGCCGCGAGCTGGCCCTCTATCACACCAAGCGGCTAGCCTCACCCGGACAGCGAATCGTCCTCTACGCCAAGGACCGCGGCTGCTCGTTCCCCAACTGCGACGTACCGGGCTATCTCACCGAGGTGCATCATGTGACGGACTTCGCCCAAGGCAGAGTCCCGCGGAGTGGTGGGCTTCGACGTTGAGTTCGTCGGTGCCTACTGGCCGCCGCTGATTGCGGCGACCACAGCATTATCGCTATCGGGGTAGAGCAACGCCATAGAGGCCTCGGAGAGGTAGCGGCGCTCGCTGGCCTGCCATTCGTCGTGCATGTCGGCCAGGACGGCGCCCACAAGGCGGATCACGGCTGCAGGATTCGGGAAGATCCCCACGACGCGGGAGCGTCGCTTGATCTCCTTATTGATGCGCTCCAATGGATTGGTCGACCAGATCTTTTGCCAGTGCGCCTTGGGAAATGCGGTGAACGCCAATACTTCTGCCCTGGCGTCGTCCATCAGCGGGCCGATCTTGGGAAACGACGCGGCGAGGCGATCACGGACCTCCTCCCAGGTCGCGTGCACCGCCTCGGCGTCGGGTGCCGAGAAAATCATTCGAAACATGCTGGCGACCATGTCGGCCTTGTCCTTGGGCACGTGGGCGAGCAGATTGCGCGCGAAGTGCACCCGACAGCGCTGATGCCCAGCGCCCTGGAAACAGCGCTTCAACGCCTTCACCAGCCCGGCGTGCTGGTCACTGATCACCAGCCGGACACCACCGAGGCCGCGCCCCTTGAGCGAGGTCAGGAACCCGCGCCAGAAGGTCTCATCCTCGCTGTCGCCGACGTCGAGGCCGAGGATCTCGCGTGACCCGTCGGCGGCGATGCCGCTGGCAACGATGACGGCCATCGACACCACCTGGCCAGTACCGTTGCGCACGTTGAGATAGGTGGCGTCGAGGTAGACGTAGGGGAACTCGATGTGCCCGAGCGTGCGGGTGCGGAACGCGCCGACGATCTCGTCGAGTCCGGCACAGATCCGCGACACCTCGGATTTGGAGATGCCGGTCTCCACACCCATCGCCTCGACCAGGTCGTCGACCGCACGGGTAGAGATACCGTGCACGTAGGCCTCCATCACCACCGCGTACAAGGCCTGATCGATCCGCCGGCGCGGCTCGAGGATCGCCGGGAAGAAAGAGCCCTTGCGCAGCTTAGGGATTCGCAGTTCCACGTCACCGGCCTGCGTGGACAGCACCCGCGATCGGGCACCGTTGCGATCGGTCACCCGAGTGTCGCTGCGTTCATAACGGGCAGCGCCGATCCGTTCAGTGGCTTCGAGCTCGATGAGTTCCTGCAACACCAGACGGACGGCATCACGGATCAAGTCGACGCCATCACCAGTGCGGAACGCGTCGAGCAACTCGGACAGGGCAGACTGTGGCAAGGCCATCGGCGGGATCTCCTTCGGTGCGTGCTTGGCGGTACACACCGACGATCTCGCCGACGGCCCCTACCTCATCGGAGCCACTCCGCAACAACCCCTAAACCCACCACGCTGCGGGACGCTTACTCGCCCAATGCCAAGAAACCGACATCAACGAACTCACCCAGGGCTGCGGCCCCCACCACCAACTGGCCACCACCGGGGGCTGGATCACCCGCAAACGCAAAGACGGCACCACCGAATGGCTTCCCCCAGCCCACCTCGACCATGGACAACCCCGCACCAACAGTTACTTTCACCCCGAAAAACTCCTGCACGACAGCGACGAAGACGATCCATGAGCGAGAGGCGCAACCTCTGTGTCGCGGGCGAGCCAAGTGACCAGCAACCGCTACCGCTAGTGACGGTCATCGCTTAGCGTGCCCGCGGGTGAGCTCCCGCCCACACCTCGCGCAGTGCATGGACGGTGACCAGGGTATAGATCTGCGTCGTGGTCACCGAGGCGTGCCCCAGCAATTCCTGCACCACCCGGACATCGGCGCCACCCTCCAGCAGATGCGTGGCGAACGAATGCCTCAACATATGCGGCGAAACACCGGCGGTGATGCCGGCACGCTCGGCCGCGTCCTGCAGAACCTGCCACGCGCTTTGCCGTGACAACCGGCCGCCGCGCGCGTTGAGAAAGATCGCCGCCGTTCCGCGGCCCCGCCGCGCTAAGTCGGGCCGTCCCCGCACCAGATAGGCGTCCAGCGCGTGCACTGCCGGGCGTCCCACCGGAACCAGCCGCTGCTTACCACCCTTGCCGCGCAACAACACCGATCTGGCGTGGGTGTCGATGTCGTCGAGGTCAAGGCCGACGGCTTCGGAGATCCGCGCCCCGGTCGAGTACAGCAGTTCCAGCACCGCACGGTTTCGCAGCGTCAGCGGGCCGTCGGACGGTTTATCGCCGCCCGCACCTTCGAGCAGCGATAGCACCTCGTCGATTGTCAGGCTCTTAGGCAATCGCCGGCTCGGCGTCGGTGGCCGGACGGCGCGCGCCACGTCCAGTTCGGCCAGCCCTTCTGCGGCAGCGAAGCGATGCAGCCCGCGCACCGCGATCAGCGCCCGTGCCGCCGACACCGCGGACAACGCCGCCGTGCCGGAATCAGGATCCCCGCGCCGCAATGCCACCAGGAACTCGCTGACGTCGTGCTCGCCGACCTTGGCCAGATCGGTAATCCCTCGTTCTTCCAGGTGCTTGGAGTAGCGGCGCAGATCACGTCGGTAGGAGCTCAATGTGTTTGCCGCGACACCTCGTTCGATCGTCAGATGGTCGAGGTAGCCCTGCAATTGCAGTGCCAGCGTCTTCATCGCTCGGCTCTCCGCGCGGCGAACGCCGTTGGCCTGTCGATCCATTCGGTATCGAGTGGGCGTGGCTGGGCGAACCCGGTCGTCACCGCGTGCACGGCCAAAACACCGGCAATGGCAATGGAATTGACGATTTCGCCACGCAGCACCCGGCGAGCCGCTTCGGCAATGGGATACCACCCCATCGTCATGTCGGCTTCTTCGTGATGGGCTTCGGGCCGGCCCACCTCGCGCAGTCCGGTGGCCAGATAGACCCGCACCGATTCGTCGCTGAAGCCCGGCGCGGTGTCCAGATCGACCAGCACCTGCCAGGTGCTGGCTTGCAGCCCGACCTCCTCCCGCAGCTCCCGGGCGGCCGTGAGATGAGGTGGCTCCCCAGCGACGTCGAGCAACCCCGCGGGCAGTTCCCAAAGCCGCCGACCATAGGTGTGGCGGTACTGATAAACCATCGGGATGTTGCCGTTGTCGTCCATCGCCACAATGGCTACGGCACCGAAGTGCTCGACGACCTCACGCGTCACAATACCCCCACCAGGCATCCGCACCTGGTCCCGACGTAATGCGAAAATGGCTCCCGTATGCAAGGTTTCCGACGATATCGTCTCGAAATCATGCTCAGCCACGAGACGCAGGTTCCGGTAGCGGCTGGCCCACGCCGTCCCGATGGGAGCTACCGTTGGGTGTGTGCTCGGGGATCTCGGGGATCTCGACAGGCAGCAACTCACCCGCCTTGTAATCGATGGCTGCCCCGACGAATGCGACAAACAGTGGGTGCGGCCGGGTGGGTCGGCTCTTCAACTCGGGGTGGGCCTGGGTGCCGACAACGAACGGATGCCGATCCGGCGGATACTCGACGAACTCTACCAAGTGTCCGTCAGGTGACGTCCCGGAAAACCTCAGGCCGCTTTCGGCGATCTTGTCTCGGTACGCGTTGTTGACCTCGTACCGGTGGCGATGCCGCTCGGACACCTGGGTAGTTTGGTATGCCTGGGCAACAACCGAATCCGGCTCCAACACGGCGGGGTAGGACCCGAGACGCATGGTACCGCCCAGATCCGCCTCGCCGGCCACGATTTCTTCTTGATCGGGCATCGTGGCGATAACGGGATCTGGTGTGTCGGGATCAAATTCGGCCGAATTGGCGTTGGTGAGACCGACCGATCGCGCGGCCTCGATCACAATGCACTGCAAACCGAGGCACAGCCCCAACACCGGCAACCCGCGCGCCCGCGCGTATGCAATGGCGCCGATCTTGCCCTCGATGCCCCTGATGCCGAATCCGCCCGGAATGAGCACCCCATGCACATCGCCGAGCGCCGCCGCGGCACCACTGGTCGTTTCACAACCGTCGGATGCCACCCAACAGATCTCGACCTTGGCCCGGTGCTTGAATCCGCCGGCACGCAATGCCTCGGCAACCGAGAGGTAAGCGTCGGATAATTCGACGTACTTGCCCACCAAAGCAATTCGCACTGTCTCATGTGGTTCGTGAACCCGGCGCAGCAGGTCGTCCCATTCGGTCCAATCGACGTCGCGGAACGGCAGATTGAGTCGGCGCACCACGAACGCATCGAGCTCCTCGCGGTGCAATACCTTGGGTATGTCGTAGATGGAGGGCGCGTCCGGGGTGGAGATAACGCCGTCGATATCGACGTCACACATCAACGCAATCTTGTTTTTCAGCGCTTCGGGAACGTCGCGGTCGCAGCGCAGGATCAACGCGTCCGGGGTAATCCCAATGCTGCGCAGTGCGGCCACCGAGTGCTGTGTTGGCTTGGTTTTGAGCTCACCCGACGGCGCCAGGTAGGGCACCAGCGACACGTGCAGAAAAAACACGTCCTCCCGGCCGAGATAGTGCCGGACTTGCCGCGCTGCCTCCAGGAAGGGCTGTGACTCGATATCGCCGACAGTGCCCCCGATTTCGGTGATGACCACGTCCGGGCGGTTACCGTCGGCGTCCGGTTGGGCCATCGCCAGGATGCGCCGTTTTATCTCGTCGGTGATATGGGGGATCACCTGCACGGTGTCGCCCAGGTATTCGCCGCGGCGCTCCTTCGCGATCACCGTTGAATACACCTGCCCGGTAGTCACATTCGCTGAGCCGGGCAAATTGCGATCGAGGAACCGTTCGTAGTGGCCGACGTCGAGATCGGTTTCGGCACCGTCCTCGGTCACGAAGACCTCGCCGTGCTGGAACGGGTTCATGGTACCCGGGTCGACGTTGAGGTACGGGTCGAGCTTTTGCATCGTGACGTGTAACCCACGAGCCGTCAACAATTGCCCTAGGCTGCTGGCGGTCAGTCCCTTGCCGAGCGAGGAAGCAACGCCGCCGCTGACGAAGAGGTGCTTGGTAGCGGTTTGCGGGTGCTTTCGCACTGAGCGACCTCCGTGAAGACGGGCAGGGCTGTTCTTGACGCTGCCAAGATTTCTCTGGCCTTGCTGGGCCTGCCGACCCACGGAAACCCACCCTAACATCCACGGCGCCTCACCGCGGGGAACACGCCCTAACGCGGGCCTACTGGGAAACCGTGACTGACATCGCCCCGTGACCGGTGCCGTAGTGCCCCACGTGGCCTCCGTTGATCAGGTCATGCAGGGCAAGGATCACGGTGATTCGTCCGGGCTCGGCGTCGATGTCGTCAACGGTGCTGATTTCGGCCGCCATGTCGGCATCGGCGCGGGTCACGGCGACGGCGGCGGGTCGGTTCGCCGAACCGTCCCGGCCGGCAAGCAGCGTGCCAGACCCGCGCGGCGCCAGCGCCGCGGCGAACCGAGCCACGCTGACCCCCTGGTTGCCGGCGTCTGTAGAGAGCGCTCCGCCGGTGACCACCACCGCGGCGTTTGCCGTCCCAATGCGGTCGCGGGGCTGATAGGTGATGAAGCCGGTTTCGCGCAGTGCCGCCAGCACAGTGTCCCGCTGCGCCTGCTCGACAGTCGGCGCCGCCGGGTCGGCGTTGCTCAGCAAGGCGATGCCGAGCAGGTCGCCGGCTTGGGAACCTTGGTCAACGAGTTTGGTGCTCAACTGGCTACCGGCCGGCAGAATGGACGAGTTCACCACTGAGCGCAGTTTCTCGGCGGAGTTGGCTTCGACGAACTCCTGGGTCAATGAGACCGTTGCGGTGACCGCACCGCCGGCCTGTCCCACGATCTTCGACACCGCAGCGATATCGTCGTCGTGGGCATCCGGGGTGCGGAAGATGACCACCGACTTGCCGACTAGCGCGTCGTGCACTATTCGGCTGCCTACTTGGATATCGAAATTGTCTGCCGCGCTGAGCTTTTCGCGAAGTGCATCCCGCTGATCGGTGAGTCGGTCGATCTGCGTGTAGAGGTCCCGCTTCTCGCTACGCAAGCTGGACAGCAAAGTATCGGAGAAAAAGCCGGAACCCAACACTACGCCCATGGCCAGCGCCAGGAAGACCGCAGCCAGTGAGACCGCATGTTGACGCAACGAGATCATGAACCCACCGTCCAAGAAAACCTAGGAGACCAAGTGCTGCACCCAAAGTGAGAATCGGTTCCAGTAGTCGATGATCCAATGCAGGACCACGCCGTCGGTGCGGGATACCCACAGTGCCACGATGATGGCGATCAGCATGGTCAGTGCCAGCAATGCGATGGCGCCGCCCGAGATGTGGTTGCGGTAGAGCGTGGCCACCGCCTTGGCGTCCACCAACTTCTCCCCTACCCGGAGTCTGGTGAGGAAGGTCGAAGGGTTGCTTTGCACACGCGTGCGGTCGAAGAACGTCTCGATGTTGGCAGCGTGGCCGGCGGTGACGAGTAGCGCCGCGCCATGATGGTCGGCCAGCAACAAGGCCAGATCCGTCGCCGAGCCCGCGGCCGGGAATGTCATGGCGCCGACACCGAGATCCTGGATTCGCTCCAGGCCCGGCGCGTGTCCATCGGCGTCGGCGGGCAACACCACCTGGGCACCGCACTTGAGCACCTCGGTGCTGATTTGGTCAGGGTCGCCGACGATGAGCTGCGGGCGATACCCCGCCTTGCGCAACACGTCCGCGCCGGCGCCCACACCAACCAGCACCGGTTGGTACTCCTTGATGAACGGCTTGAGGGACTTCAGGTCATCGGGTCCGCTGGGTTCGTCGGCGACGATCACCACGTGCCGACGCCGCAGATCGACGTCGACATCGGGAATCCCGATGCCGTCGATCAATAGCGGGCTTTCACTGCGGATGAACTCAATTGTGTTGCCGGCGAACGCCTCCAAGTGGGCGACCAACCCGCTCTTGGCCTCCCGCATCAGGTCGGCGATGTCATGATCCGTACGCTCGGTACCGCGGATCAGCCGGCGGTCGCCGGCGTACACCCCGCCTTCATACAAGCGAACCTTGGCACCGTCTTTGACCTTTTTGAAAATCTCCGGTCCGGTCTCGTCGATCAGCGTGACACCGTTGGTGACCAACACCTCTGGACCGAGGTTCGGATAGCGGCCCGAGACAGACGACGATGCGTTTACCACGGCGGCGATCTCCGCTTCCACCAGTGCATCGGCGGTGATGCGGTCCAGATCCAGGACGTCGAGAACCACAATGTCGCCGGGACAGACCCTACGCAGCAATCGGTCGATATTCCGGTCGACCCGGGCGATGCCGATCAGGCCCGGCCGGGAGGTGTTACGGGACAGAAGCGCTGACATCCTCATGGGGGGATTCTGGCGGTGAAGCTGGGCAGGTGCGTGGAGGCGCGCCGTAACATTAGCCTCACAAGTTATATGACATCACTTCAGTCACAGCCTTGCTAGGTGAGCTCGTCGTTCTGCGCGGTCTCGAGTAACTCCCGCGCGTGCGCGCGACCACTGTCGGAATCACCAAGCCCGGCCAGCATCCGTGCCAGCTCGGCCACCCGATCCTCGCTGGTCAGGCGCCGCACACCGCTGGCACCGTCGCGCCCGGTGCGCTGCACCATCAAGTGCACATCGGCATAGGCGGCGACCTGCGGCAGATGGGTGACCACGATGACCTGGTGGGTGCGAGCCAACCGCGCCAGCCGCCGCCCGATCTGTACCGCAGCCCAGCCGCCGACGCCGGCGTCGATCTCGTCGAACACCATCGTGGTGCCAGCCGCTTGTTTTCGCGAAGTAGCCAGCACCACCTCCAGGGACAACATCACCCGGGACAGTTCGCCGCCGGATGCGCTCTTGGCCAGCGGCAGCACTGTCATCCCCCGGTGTGCGACGAAACCGAACTCGACCGCATCGACGCCATCGGCACCGGCCCGGGCCAATTCGCCCGACGCCAGGGCCAAGGCGACGGGATCGCCGTGGTCGGCCAGCTCTGTGGTCACACCGATGGTGAATTCGGCATCGGCCATCGCCAGGGCGGACAGCTCCGCGCTGACCTCCTTGGCCAGCCGCTTGGCCGCCTTCCGCCGGATCGTGCTGAGATCAACTGCGGCTTGGCCTAATTCGTGGGCGAGCTCACCGGTACGGCGTTCCAGCGCTGCCAGCCCTTCTTCGGAGACGTCGAGTTGAGCCAGCCTTGCCCTCGCCTCATCCGCCCACCGGAGCACGCCATCGATGTCGGCGGCGTACTTGCGGGTTAACGTTCGCAGCTGGGCTTGGCGCGCCAGCTTGGCGTCCAGCGCGCTGGCGTCGGCGGGCAGCTCGTCCAGGTAGGCGCCGAGCTCGGCGACCGCATCGACGACCACCGTCAACGCCTCACCGACCTGTTCGGCCAACCCCCGCAACGCGGCATCATCGCTGGATTGCAGTGCCGCACGTGCCCGCCCGAGGCTGTCGACGGCGCCGCGGTCGAATGCGTCCGCGTCTGGTGTCCCGCACAACGTCGCGCGTGCAGTAGTCGCGGCCTCCCGCAGGGTGTCCAGTTCGGAAAGCCGGGCGATGTCGGCGACCAACGCCACGTCCTCCCCCGGCTGCGGGTCGACGGTGTCGATCTCGTTGAGCGCGAATTTCAGCCGATCGGCCTCTTGCGCTAGTTCCCGGGCCCGGTTGCGACGGTCGACGAGGTCGCGTCGGGCCGTTAGCCAGGCATCCCGCAGCTTGCGGTAACGCTGGACGGCTTCGCCAGCGGCCGCAAAGCGGTCCAGTGCACCACGTTGTTCGTCAGGGCGCATCAACCGCAGCTGGTCGTTCTGCCCGTGCAGAGTAAGCAGCTCGTTCGTGAAACCGCTCAACGATTTGGCGGGTACACCGCGGCCGCCGAGGTAGGCGCGCGACGGTCCATCGCGACTGATCGAGCGCAACGCGATCACGCTGCCGTCCTCGTCGCGCTCGGCCCCCGACGAGTCGAGAACCGCCTGCAGCCCCGCGACGGTCGCGTCGTCGAGATCGGTTGTAGTAAAACGCCCTTCGACAACGGCACGGTCAGCACCGGACCGAACGCGAGTTGCATCGGCCCGGGCACCACCAAGTAGGTGCAGCCCGGTCACCACCATGGTCTTGCCGGTGCCGGTCTCCCCGGTCAGCACGGTAAAGCCGCGATCGAACTCAGCGGTGGCAACGCTGATGGCGCCCAGCGACTCGATCCGTAATTCAGTCAACACCTTCGGCGCGCCGCTACTTTCCGCGCCAACCGGTCACCGGCAACCGGAACTTGCGCACCAGCCGGTCGGTGAATGGCGCACTGTCCAGCCGTGCCCATTTGACGGACGTGACACAGCGGGTGACCTCGAGTCTGCTGCCGGCCGGTATCAGCATTTCGCGGCGACCGTCGCAGAACACCAAGGCGTCATGCCCGTCGGCCTCTATTTCGATGGCGATGGTGGCTTCGGGGCTGGTGACCATCGGCCGGCCAAACAGCGCGTGAGCGTTGTTGGGGACCACCAGGATCGCTTCGAGGTCGGGCCACAGCACCGGGCCTCCCGCCGAGAATGCATAGGCGGTTGATCCGGTCGGCGTGGACACCAACACCCCGTCGCAGCCAAACGCCGACACCGGCCGACCGTCAATTTCCACGACCACCCCAAGCACGCCGAGCCTCGGGCCCTTTTCCAGACTGACTTCGTTGAGCGCCCAACCCCGGTTGACGATGCGCCCGCCCTGGCGCACCACGACATCCAGAGTCAAGCGGTCTTCCACCCGGTAATCCTGTGCGACAACATGCTCGAGCACCGCGTCGATTGCCTCCGCCTCGGCCTCGGCCAAAAAGCCGATGCGGCCCAGATTGACGCCCAACACCGGAATGCTGGCGTTGCGGGCCAGCTCGGCTGCCCGCAAAAAGGTGCCATCGCCGCCCAAAACCAGCACCAGTTCGCAGCCGTCGGCTGCGTGCTGGTCCGCGTCAACCACCTCGATCTCGACGCCCATGGCCCGCATGTCGTCAGGAGCCAGATGCAACGACCCTCGGTCGACTGCTTCGGCAGAGAGCACGCGAAGCGCAATTTTATTGTCGCCCAATACTTTTTCTACGCGCCGTGCGGTCTCGGTGGCTTCGTCGCGCCCGGTGTGGACGACCAGCAGAACACTGCGATGAGCGGTCACTACGGGCCCTCGCTAATCGCACGGTGCACCGCATCCTCCAATCCCTTGGCCGACAATGCCCGGTCGGTCTGCGTGCGCAACCACAGGAAGTACTCGACATTGCCCGATGGGCCCGGCAGCGGGCTGGCCTTGACGCCGACGCTGTGCCAGCCCAGCTCCTGTGCCCGCCGCGCGACCGCGAGCACCGACCGCGCACGCAACTGCGGGTCATGGACCACCCCACCGGGGCCGACCTGACCTTTCCCCACCTCAAACTGCGGCTTCACCAGTGGAACGATATCGGCGTCGCGCGAAGCGCATCCAACCAGCGCGGGCAACACGGTAGCCAACGAGATGAACGACAGGTCGGCCACTACCAGGTCGACGCGACCGCCGATCGCCTCCGGTGTGAGGCCACGTGCGTTGGTCCGCTCGAGGACCACCACCCGAGGATCGTTGCGCAGCGACCACGCCAGCTGGCCGTATCCGACATCGGCGGCCACCACGTGGGCGGCACCACGGTCCAGCAGTACTTCGGTGAACCCACCGGTCGATGCGCCCGCGTCCAGACAGCGCCGGCCCGCCACCGCGATCGCGAACGCCTCCAGCGCACCGACTAGTTTGTGCGCTCCGCGCGATACCCAGGCGCGTTCACTGTCGGTCACCACGGTCAGCGCGGTGGTGTCGGACACGGCGGTGGCCGGCTTGACCGCCGGCAGCCCGTCGATGCGCACCTTGCCGGCGCCGATCAACTCCGCGGCCTGTTGACGTGATCGCGCCAGGCCCCGCCGGACCAGCTCGGCGTCAACGCGGGCACGTCGTGCCACGCCGCACTCAACCCTTCTCCGCCGACTCCAGGGCGGCCAACAACACCTCGTGCGCCTCGGAAAGACGACGTGCGATGCCTTCGAGTTCGGCCAGAGACGGTCCGTTCTCGGCGTCGGCGGGGTCGGGCAGCGAAGCAAGTAGGGCGTCGATTTCGGCACGGATCTGGTCAGGATCGATGGTCATTGCGTTCCTACGCTAGTCACCGGATGATCGCTGCGCATCAACGACCAGCGTTGCAAGGCCGCACGGGCCCGCTCGTCGCCGGCCTCGATGCGCAGTGGCCGCTGGTGAAGATCGGCGGCCCGCGCCTCCCATACCGCGCTGGCCACAGCGCGAACGATGGATAGCCCGTCGTCGATAAATTCCAGATCGTCGACGTCGCCGTTCGCGCAGACCGTTACCGCACCACCACCGACGTCGATCTGCCAGCCCGGCTGCGGTGCCACCGCCAGCAGCTTGCTGTCCTGGTGTAACGAGCGCAGGTCGTGGCCAATGTAGGTGGGCCGGCGCACGGGCTCGGCGTACACCGCATCCCAGGCGCTGTTGACCCCGGTGAGCACCATCAGGCTGGGCAACCCCGCGGCGTTGGCACCCTCGATGTCGGTGTCCAGCCGGTCACCGACCACCAGTGCCGCCCGGAAGTCGCCCCGGGCCACCGCCTCGGTCATCAAGGCGGGCGCGGGCTTGCCCGCCACTCGGGGGTCCATGCCGGTGGCCGTGCGCAGCGCAGCCACCATGGACCCGTTGCCGGGCAGCAGGCCCCGTTCGGTGGGCAAGGTGGGGTCGACGTTGGCCGCCACCCACAGGGCGCCCGCCCGGATGGCCAGCGCGGCTTCGGCAAGGTCGGACCATCCGGTGGTCATTGAAAGGCCCTGTACGACGGCGTCGGGTCGATCCTCAAAGCGTCGTACCGGACGCAATCCGACCGCGGCGACTTCGTTAGCCAACGCCTCGGTGCCGACGATGAGCACCCGCGCACCCGGCGCCAGCTGGCCGGCCAGCAGGTGGGCAGCGCTCTGAGCGCTGGTGACGACGTCCTCACCGGTTGCGGTGAAGCCGAGCTCGCACAAGTGCGCCGCCACCTCGTCGGCGCTACGCGACGCGTTGTTGGTGACAAACAGCTTGCGGCTGCGCACCTGACTCAACGACTGCACCGCGCCGCCGGTGGGCTGACGGCCACAAAACACCGTCCCGTCCAGGTCAATCAGCAGACAGTCATGTTCCTGCGCAATGCTTTTCATTTCTGTTCTCGTGCGCCTAGCTCGTCTACCCGATCTTCGGCGTCGGTGACGCCGTCGATGTCCGCCGCCGCGGACCGTAGGAACCATTGCAGGGCCTCGTCGCCACGGCCCAACGCCAGCAGTATTTCAGCGTAGGCGTAGAACAGGCGCGCCGCGGTCGAACCCGTACGGCCCGGGTCGAGCTGCGGCGTGGACAACACCGTCAACGCCTGCTCCAGTTGCCCGAGATCGGCGCGCGCGCCGGCGGCGACGATGCGCAACTCGTCGGCGGCGTCACCGCTGAGCTCGACCGCCTCGGACCCGCGCGCCAATTCGATGGCCCGCTGCGGCCGGCCCAGACCGCGTTCGCAATCCGCGATCAACGCAAGCAGGGGGGACTTGCTCCCCATTCTTCGGGCTGCCCGCAATTCGGCCAACGCCTGCGCCCAATCGCCGCAGCGGTAGGCGGCGATTCCGACAGCTTCGCGCACAGCGGCGATCCTGCTGGCCCGAACCCGCGCCGCCCGCGCGTGGCGCAGAGCGGCTTCTGGGTCGTCGTCGATCAACTCGCCGGCAGCTACCAGGTGACATGCCACCGCGTCGGCCGTGGCACGGTCCAAGGTGCTCAGTTCGCGCCGGATCTCGGGCGCCAGTTGCCTGGCGTGGATACCCGGCGGAATCGCGGGCCCATCCCGGAACGCAGGTCGGTTGTCGGCGGCAGCCGAGCGCGGTCGTCGCCCGCCCCTGCGCCCTTGCCTGTCGTCGACCACTCGGTAGAGGTTACGGGGGTTGCTGCGCCCCGTAACTATCAGGCCTGTAACCGGTTAGGCATCAGCGGCGCAATCACCGCCGGGCAATACGTCCCAATCGCGACAATGGTGAACGTACTCGCCATATCACGCGACATGCCATTGATCTCAGCCATTCTGGACGTGATCGATTCGAACGTCCCGCCCGGCGCAACCACCATCGGACAAACCGATCTGCCTAGCGCCACCGTGGTCGCCGGTTGGTCATAGGCAATGCCGGCGTTGGTCAACGCCGTCAGGAATGCGTTACCCATCATGTCGGCCTGGATCGGCGCCGCGCAGCTCGCGGCACCACCAAACACCCCGGCCAGCAACGCGAGCAACGTCGTCGCCTGCCGGCCCGTTCGCCAGGTCCGTGTCCCGTCGTGTGTGTGTGCCGTCATCTCCCGCTTCTCGTTGTTGTCGCACTTGCGTCATTTAAGGCACCTCGACAACAGTGGCCAACAAGAGTCACGTTCACAGCACAGTGGGATAAAGGTTTGCACACTAACGCGTTTCGTGTGGAATGTGTGCGCGTTAACCGGGTAGGGGGGCACCGCGGGGCCGATCGTCCCCCGATTGGTGGACTTCACGATCCACCGGATGCGGGATTCGGCATTTCCCCCGGCCACCGACTAGTCGTGGGATACCAGCGGAGTCCAAACCCGCCAAAGATAAGTCAGGAAGTGGAAATCGACTACAACGCAACGCCGCTCGCCTGTCACATGAAAGGATGATGACCCGTTGTCACACGCACAGCTGTTTAGTGAGAGCGAGACCACGTACTCGATCCCGTTGTTCCACGCCGGCGACACCGCCGAGTGAGGTCAACGCACTAGACTTCGACGGGGGTCTCATCACCTCCCAATCCCCCCAAGTCTGAGATCCCCGTCGAACCCCAGGCTTCAGCGGGGGGCTTATCGATGCATCCCCACCCCATCCCTCGAGATAAGATCCCCCGCTGGCCCTCCCCTACCGCCCAGCGATATTCCATGGGCCGCTCACGTCGCATATCACCTTGGGACCCGAGGACGTCGAGGACGTGGTGGCTCGGCTCAGCCAATCCGTTCCACCCCGGCGATACTCCGCTTTCCACGACGTAGCACTAACCAGCGGCCGTGCAAGAAGTCCGAACTTTGCGGCACCCATTCCTCGTTATCAACCCGAATGTTGTTGACCGACACCCCACCCTCGTGGATCGTGCGCCGCGCCGCGCCCTTGCTGGCCGACAGGCCGCTGGCCACCAATAAGTCGACGATTCCGTCGGGACTGCCCGGTTTGAGTTCGGCGACCGTGGTTTCCCGCAACGCAGCAGCCAGTGTCGCCTCGTCCAGACGGGCCAACTCGCCCCGACCGAAGAGTGCCCGGCTGGCATGCTCGACGGCTGCGGTCGCCGCCTCGCCATGCACCAAGACGGTGAGCTCGCTGGCGAGCCGGCGCTGGGCGGCCCGTTGTTGCGGGCGTTGCGCTGTCGCCTGTTCCAGCTCGGCCAACTCGTCGGCCGACAAGAAGGTGAACCACCGTAGGTAGCGGATCACATCCGCGTCCGCGGTGTTCACGAAGTACTGGTACCAGGCATAGGGGCTGGTCATTTGGGGATCCAACCACAGGCTCCCGCCGCCGGTTGATTTGCCGAACTTGGTGCCGTCGGCAGCGGTCACCAAGGGGACGGTAAGCGCATGCACGGTGGCACCGAGCTTCTGGCGCACCAACCGGACGCCGGCAATGATGTTGCCCCACTGATCTGCACCACCGATCTGCAGCGTGCAGCCGTGGCGCCGGTGCAATTCGACGTAGTCGTTGGCCTGCAGCAACAGGTAGCTGAATTCGGTGTAAGAGATCCCCTCCCCCGCCAGACGCCGCCGGATGGTGTCGCGGGCCAGCATCACGTTGACCGAGAAGTGCTTGCCGATATCACGTAGAAACTCGATAGCCGATAGTGAGCCGGTCCATTCCAGGTTGTTCTCGACGATCGCGCCCATTGGTGAGTCGTCGAAGTCGACGAAGCGCTCCAGCTGCCCACGGATCCGTTCGGTCCATTCGGCGACGGTGTCGGCCTCGTTGAGACTGCGCTCGCCGACGTCACGTGGATCACCGATCATGCCGGTGGCCCCGCCGGCCAGCACGATGGGGCGATGACCGGCGCGCTGAAAGCGCCGCAACGTCAGCAGCGGCACCAAATGTCCGGCATGCAGGCTAGGCGCGGTGGGATCGAAGCCGGCGTACACCGTCATCGGCCCGCGCTGTGCTTCGGCGGCCAACGTGTCGAGGTCGGTCGACTGCGCGATCAACCCGCGCCAGCTGAGCTCATCGAGGATCATGCCAGACATCCCGCAAGACTCTAGTCGCTGGCTCCCCGGGCCGGTGCCCGCGAGCTTCGCCGGTAGGCCGACACCTCCGGTCGACCCGTGAGCCACAATCGCCATGGCCGGTCAGCGGCTTGACTGACCCCAACGCGCGGCCCCGACCTGGCACGGTGCGTGTCGTTGAGCCTCAGCCGCACCGGACTGGACGGATCAAACAAGTCAATCCCGTTGTCGGCCATGGTGATTCCGAGGGCAGCGCAGAGGTTTCCCGGGCCGCGCGCCAGTGCGACAGCGCGCACCGTCTGCCCGCGCCGAGACGTGGCGAGCTCGGCGCCGTCCTCGATGGCGGCGGCCCTAAGTAGCACAGCGGCAGCCGTGCCATCGGGCCCGCACGCGACGTTGGCACAGACATGGATCCCATGGCTGCGGTAGGTGTAAAGCCGCCCCGGGGGCCCGAACATGACGTCGTTGCGGCCATTGCGGCCGCGGTAAGAGTGCGCCGCGGCGTCCGGCCAGGGACCGTCGGGCACCCCGCCATACGCCTCGACCTCGACCACCATCGCACGCACACCCCGTCCGGCAATAGTTGCGCCGAGCAGCCGATGCGCGGCCGCGACCGGGTCGATCGCCAGTTCCTCAGCGTTCATCAGAGACGATTGTGCACCGGCCCTTGACAAACCCGCACGACTGGCGGATATTCATCACATGATGATTTCATCAAGTGATGAATTACTTCGCGACGGTGCCGACCCCGCGGTCATCATCGACCAGCTGCGCGTCATCCGTGGTAAACGCCTTGCCCTGCAGGATGTTTCGGTCCGGGTCGCCTGCGGCACGATCACCGGCCTGCTCGGTCCGTCCGGGTCGGGCAAGACAACACTGATTCGCTGCATCGTTGGCTCCCAAATCATTGCCTCGGGTTCGGTGAGCGTGCTGGGCCAACCGGCTGGGTCAGCCGAACTACGCCATCGGGTTGGATACATGCCTCAGGACCCGACCATTTACAACGACCTGCGGGTGATCGACAACATCCGCTACTTCGCCGAACTCTGCGGCGTCGACAGGCAAGCCGCCGATGAGGTGATCGAAGCGGTGGACCTGCGCGATCACCGCACCGCCCGTTGTGCCAACCTGTCCGGCGGCCAGCGGGCCCGGGTCTCGCTGGCGTGTGCGCTGGTCGGCCGGCCTGATCTGCTAGTGCTCGACGAGCCGACCATCGGCCTGGATCCGGTATTGCGCGTCGAATTATGGGATCGGTTCACGGCGCTGGCGCGGCGTGGCACCACGCTGTTGGTGTCCAGCCACGTAATGGACGAGGCCGACCGCTGCGGCGATCTGTTGCTTCTGCGCCAGGGGCAGCTGCTGGCCCACACAACGCCGCACCGTCTACGAAAGGAAACCGGATGCACATCACTGGAGGAAGCGTTTCTGTCCATCGTCCGACGCACCACCACCGTGCCCGCGGCCGGCTAACGCTGCAGAACTACACGGCCACTACGGCGCGGATTCTCCGGCAGCTTGCCGCTGATCACCGCAGTGTCGCGATGATCTTGCTGGTACCCATCCTGATCATCACGCTGATGTATTTCATGTTCGAGAACGTCCCGCATCGCCCCGGTACCCCATCCGGGTTCAACACCGCTTGCCTGGTGCTACTGGGCCTGTTCCCACTCTTTGTGATGTTTGTGATCACGGCGATCACCATGCAACGCGAAAGGGCTTCGGGAACGCTGGAGCGCATCCTGACCACCCCGCTACGCCGGCTTGATCTGCTCGCCGGCTACGGGACCGCGTTCTCGATCGCCGCGGCGGCGCAGGCCACGCTGGCCTGCATTGTGGCGTTCTGGTTCCTTGGCTTTGACACGGCGGGCAGCCCGGTGTGGGTGTTCGCGATCGCGATCGTCAACGCCGTCTTGGGTGTCGGGCTCGGTCTATTGTGTAGTGCCTTCGCCCGCACCGAATTTCAGGCCGTACAGTTCATCCCGCTGGTGATGGTGCCGCAGCTGCTGCTCGCCGGCATCATCGTCCCGCGGGCACTGATGCCGACGTGGCTGGAGTGGATCAGTAACGTGATGCCGGCCAGCTACGCGCTCGAGGCGCTACAACAGGTGGGTGCGCATCCGGAGCTGACCGGTATCGCGGTGCGCGACGTCGTCGTCGTGCTGAGTTTCGCGGTCGCGTCGCTGTGTCTGGCGGCGGTGACACTGCGGCGACGGACGTCATAGCGTGGCGGCGCCGGACAACAGCCGCAGACGGCCCGGGCGACCCGCCGGCAGCTCTGACACTAGGGAGCGAATCCTGTCCAGTGCCCGAGAACTCTTTGCGCACAACGGCATTGACAGAACATCGATCCGAGCCGTGGCCGCCAAGGCCGGTGTTGATGCCGCACTAGTGCATCACTACTTCGGCACCAAACAGCAGCTTTTCGCCGCCGCGATCCACATTCCGATCGACCCGATGGTCATCATCGGTCCGATTCGCGAGGCGCCTGTCGAGGAACTCGGTTACAAGCTGCCGTCCTTGTTGCTGCCGATTTGGGATTCCGAACTGGGTGCCGGGTTGATCGCGACGCTGAGATCCTTGATCTCAGGCTCCGACGTGGGCCTGGCGCGCTCCTTCCTTGAGGAAGTGGTCACCGTGGAGCTTGGGTCCCGCGTCGACAACCCGCCGGGAACGGGCAAGATCCGTACCCAGTTCGTCGCGTCGCAACTGATGGGTGTGGTCATGGCGCGCTACATCGTCAGAATCGAACCGTTTGCTTCGTTGCCGGCCGAACAGATCGTGCAAACCATCGCGCCCAACCTGCAGCGCTACCTCACTGGGGAGCTGCCGGACGACCTCGCGCCATGAGGCGGGCGTGCTCGTCCTCGTCGACCTCGCGGGCCTCGTCGACCAGCAGAACCGGGATACCGTCCTCGATGCGGTAGGCGCGCCGCAGCCGCGGGTTATAGAGCACCTGGATGTCGCCGTCCTCGACCAAGACGAGCGGACCTCGATCCGCCGGGCACACCAGGATGGCGAGCAGCGCCTCGTCAAGCATTGCCGCGCCGATGCTGGCCGGTCAACTCGGTGCGGACCGCCGGCGTCAACCGCCGGTACTCGTTGCCGCCGGAGTTGAAATACCATGCCTGACGGCCCGCCTTGGGAATCCCGTTGGCCCGCAACGCGCTGACCGTTGGCCGGTAAGTACCGCTGAGCGTTAGCTGCGGCACCACGTGCACGATGTCAGGTCCCAGCCCCACCGGCATGCTCGCCACGGCTTCGGTCAAGTCGGCGGCTGTGATGGTCGCTCCAGGCAGCAACGTCACCGCCGACACCGCGACGTGGCGACCGCGCACCAATACACCGTAGGTCACCGCGAGGTCGACACCGGTGATGAGGCCCAACGCGTTGGTGACCGGCTCGGTGTAAACCATCCCGCGCGCAGTGCGCACCACCGAGCCGCGTCCACCCGCCAGCCAGTAGTCCCCATCGTCGTCACGCCAGAATAGGTAGTCGGTAGATATCCAGGTGTCAGCGGGAGCGAAGACACCGCGTTTGACCGACGCGGTCGGATCGATCGGCCCTCTGGATTGTGCGAGCAGCACCCCGACCTGGTTGACACCGGCGACCTGCACGAAGCCGCGGTCGTTCTCCAGGATCAGGTCATGTTCGGCGTCGTAGGCCCCAAGTTCGACACGTCCGGCGCCAGGCAACGGACGGCCCTTGCTGCCGATCTTGGCGCCAGCCACGTTGGCCAGCACCGCCTGTCCGTCGGTGGTGGCGAAAAACTCGACGACGTGCGCCGGTGCGAACGCTTCGACGACCCGCTCCCACAATCCGGTCGGCATGCCCGAGCCGATGAACAACCGCACCGGATGGTTGCCGTGCAACACGAACGCCGGATCGTCGACCACGTCACGCAGCATGGCCCATGTGTAGGAGACGACGGTGACGCCGTACTGGCGTACCTCGGCCACGAACCGGTCCGGGCGCAAGCCGCGGGACAATGCGATACGGGTTCCGCCCACGACCGCGCCGCCCAGGCTGACCAACAGTGCGGACTCATGGTGCAGCGGCGTCAAACAGTACACCGTGTCTCTGCGGCCGAGGGCCGCCGTCGAGGCGGTCCCGAAGGCCGACACCGCCCAGCGGTAGTTGGTGATCTGCTTGGCCACCAGGTCGCCGTCGGCCGAACTGAACGCGATGAACGCCAGATCCCGCGCCAATCCGGGATTCGGTCGATACCACGCCGGCAACTCGACGGCGTCCGGGTCGATTTTTTCCATGTCGATGACTTGGCCCTGTTCAAGTGCGTCGGCCGGCAGATCCAGATCACGCGATTCACCACCACCCAACACCAGCACCTGTCCGGGCAACTGGCGCGCAGCATCCAGATTGGTAGGGTCGGTCAGGATCTCGGTCACTCTCCCGAGCCGGACCGACGCGGACAGGTCGGTGTCTGGCCGCATCACCACGGCAACCGCTCCCAGCCGAGACAGCGCGGCGATGGCGACCAGCGCGCTGGGCCGAGTCTCCATCAGCACGCCGACACGGTCACCCTGCCGCACCCCGACCGCGATGAGGCCACGAACGACATTGTTGATCCGCCGGTTTACCGCCTCATAGGTGTGCACGCGCCCGTCGAACAACAGGAATTCACCCTTCGGGGCATCGTGTGCCTGTTCGTCGATGATGCGGCCCAGCGAGATCCGGGTGTGGTCGTTGAGCTGACCCAACCGGGCTAGTCGCGGCAGCGTCCGCACCGTCTCCACCGCCAGCGTGCGCACCGATCTGTTGGCCGCAACGACTGCGTCGGCCGCGCCGCGAGCCAGCGCCAACGCAGCCTCCGAGACCTCCCCGATGCCGTGCGCGACCCGGGAGCTGAAAGCCACACCGCTATCGGTGTGTTCGGCCGGCTGATCGGCCATCAGGTGGATGTTTTCCGGTTTGGTGCCGTCGCCGGAGATCCAGCGCACCCAGTCGGCCACGGTCGGCCAGCTCTGTTGTGCCGCTCGGGATCCCACGACGAGACCGAAATGCCCTGCCCGGATGAGACATTCGTAGACCTCGGAGTTGGGCGCGGCCCGCCGGATGCCGCGTACCGACGCCGGCTGGCCGATGTCGTCGACCTCACCGACGAACGCCAGTATCGGGCAAGTGATATCGGTAAGCGTCACCATCTGGCCGCTGATGGCGAAACCACCCGTCATCATTCGGTTGTGCGCGATGAACTGCTTGAGCAGTTCCGAGATCGCCGGGCCCGACCAGGCGATCCATCCTTCGGATTCCAGGAACCGGCGCTGTTGTTCCCGCGGCAGCAGTGCCTCGCGGTCGTGCAACTGACGCACGAAGTCCACCCGGGCCTTCGCGGTTTTGAGTGGGTCCATCATCTGAAAACCCATGCGCGCCATCCAGCTTGGGATATCCAAGCGATTGAAGACGTGATCGGCCATGAAATCGGCGACCGCAGCGCCCATGTTCGCCGGGATGCCCATGGGCAACGCGGCCAGGGTGTCCACCGGCGAGCCGAACGCGACCACGCTGGCGATGTCCTTCGAACGCCGGTATGCCGCGGCCTGATAGCAGAACATGCCACCCTGCGAATACCCGACGAAGTGCACATCGTGGCCAGTGGCGTCCTTGACGGTATCGACCGCCTCGCTGAGGGCGACGATGTGGTCGGCCAGGTTACGGCGCATTCCGCCCTCGACCTCGTCGGGTGAGCCGAAGTCGATGACCCAGGGATCTAGCCCGCTGGCGTGCAGGATCCCCACCGCGCCGTCTTCACGGGTGACGTCCCACATGTCCGCCGACATCATCATCGGGTGCACCATCAGCACCGGCGGACCCACCGGTGGCTGTCCCGGGCGGTTGTCCGGCGGAAAATACCGCCGCAGCTTGTACATCGGTACGCTCTCAACGATTTGGGACGGCGACGGAACACTGCCGGTTTCCAGGCCCCCGAGTCGCAGGACTTCCAGACCGTTCTGCGCCGTGGCCACCAGGCGCTCGATTGGTCGCGTGACCATCGAAAAATTGAGATCCACCACCGCTCCTGAGGGCTCCCTGACTAGCTTAAATTGTCGGGCTCCTCCTCGGACCACACCGGCCCGCATCGTCACCCGACTAGCTTAAATTGTCGGGCTCCTCCTCGGACCACACCGGCCCGCATCGTCACCCGACTGGCCTTGACAGCGTGCACATCATGGCACATCCACACCGTGCTGTTTCGGTCTGTGCGCAGTCGGCGTCGCCAGGACACCGGCACCTGACCCAGCCGTGACGGAACTGTCACAGATGAGTCGCGCTCAGGCACGCGATCGCTAAATGGCCCGTAGCTCAGCGACGGCGCCGTTTATGGACTGCAGTGGCTCCGTCTCGCTATGTCGAGCCGATTCCAGGAGCGCTGGAATATTCTCGAGCTGTGCGTGAATACGCGCTAGTTGTTCGAGGATGCCGACTCGCCGCTGGCTGATCTCTTCCAACGTTCGCCGAGCCTCGCTGAGGCCGTGCTCAATCTGCTCGTCGGCAACATGCAGCCGTCGATCGGCCTCGATTTTGGCTTCGCCAAGCCGCTTCTCACACTCCTGCTGTGTGGCCTGCAGCTGATCGTCGATCTGAAATTGGGCATCGGTGCGAAGCCTGATGATTTCGGCATCAAGTTCCTGCTCGGCTTTCTCACGGCGTCTGGCATCGATGACACGCATCCGCTCCACCTCGGCGGTTGCCTGCGCCACAAGCTGTTCAGCCTCTTCACGAGCGCGGCGCATCACGTCGGCATGCTCGGACTCCAGCGCTCTTTGCCGGGCGTTCATATCCGCCAGCATTTCTCGCTTCTGCGTTCGGACCGCTTCCGCCTCATCCCTAGCCGCAGAAACTAATGTTGCGGCCTCGGCCCGTGCCTCCGACTGCATCTGGAAGACCTCGTCGACAGCGAGTCGAAGCATTTTCGCCATCCGATCGGTCACCGCCTGTGCTGACGGCGAGGTGTCCTTCAGGGCAGCGTTTTCGTCCTTCAGACTGGCTATTTCTGCCTTGAGCGTTTCAATCTCACAGTGCTGCGCCTGCTGACGCAGCACGAGTTCGGCGATGTAATGATTGACTGCGACCGGGTCGTAGCCAGAGCGGGTACGTTGAAAACGCGGAGCGGATCCGTTATGGGCGGTGGTCACGCGATACCTCTCAGACACGCCCCGCCGTGGGCGAAACAGTTTGGTGCAGTTTGGGCGTTGAGGCAACACTGCCGCCGACGCGTGCAAGAACTTGACGGTGTTCCTTACCGGAATCCCTTACGACCCGCATCACGGCTCGTTGTTTTCAAGTGCAAGCAGAACTATAGTGCAGTAGGGCAATACTTGTCATCAGCAATTAATCCTGGGTTCGCGGCCGGCAGACTGGGCACTACGCACACGGGAACAACGCGGCCTCTTCGGCGGCTCGTGTCCACTGTTCGGCGAATAGCCGGCTTACCATGTCCAGCGCCGGGGTCAAGGGTTCGACGGTACGGGTGACCAGGGCGCGCTCGTCGGTGGCGGCCACTGGGTGCCAGTACACGCCGTCGGCGGTGACGGTCACCTCGGGAACCAGCGATTCGCGGGTGAGCGCCACCCCTTGCGACGCGGCGCCCTCCAGCGCGATCGGCCGGACCAGCTGATCCCCGGGTGCGATGCCAAGCCCGTCGAGGAAGTCGTGAAACGCCGTCAGCTCGCCAGGTGCGGGGCTGGCAACCGTCGCGGCCACCCGCACCCGGAAGCCCAGTGAGAGCGCCAACCGGATACCAGCTACTGCCTTGACCCACGTCCCCGCGCCGCGGTGCGCATCGTGCAGCTCCGGGGTGGCCGAGTCCAGGCTGATCTGCAAGGCGAGCCCTCTAGGTAGGGATTCCAGCGCGCGCCGACCCCGCCCTTTGAACACCATGCCGTTGGTGAGGACGGTGGTGGGCAACTGCTTCACACAGGTCGCGATGATCGTGTCGATGTCGGGCAGCAGGAACGGCTCACCGCCGGTGAGGAACAGTTCGCGCACTCCCCAGCGCGCCGCTTCACCGACGATTCGGCCGATCCGCTCCGCCCCCAGTTCGCGATGCGGGGTGCTTGGTGACGACGAGACGCAGCAGTAGTCGCAGCACAGGTTGCAGTGGAAGTTGGTGTACAGCCACAACCGGACCCCGGGTAGCCGGTCGGGGCCCAACACGCTTGCCGGGTCAGGCGGATGGCCGCGGCGCACCACCAGGGTGCCGACGCCGGTCTGGTCCACGTCGGCGCGCACCAGGGTGTTTCCGGTGTTCGCGCACCATCGCTCGGCGAGATCACGATCTCGGTCGCCATAGACGGCGACCTCGGCGGTAGCTCCCTGTGCGAGACCTACCACCCGGCGCATCAGCTCTATGATCACCATCGCGGGTCGATGCCCTGCTCCTGCACGGCCTCGAACAGCGGCTTGTAGCCGTCCAGGTGCGGAGGCACCCAACGTCGTAAACCCTCGAGTTCGAGGATCTTTCGATGCTCGGAGTCATCCCAGCTCATCGCCAGCAACCGGTCGAGCCACGGCTGGTATCTTTCGGCGGGCAGCGTATCCAGCGCGGTGAACATGCAGTGGCAGTAGCCGTCGGTGCGCCACACCTCGGTCAACGACTCCCCCATCAGCTCCGCGGCGCCCATCGCGGCCCACGTGGAGCTGCCGATCGCCGCCACGTCGGCCTCACCGGCGAGCACCGCATCCACCGCGTCGAGTTCGCTGCGACCGGTGTCGCCGTGCTTGCCGATGTCGGTGTCGAAGCGGATCACCTGCAGGTCAGACTCGGCGATGCCCGCCCGGCGCAGATAATAGAGCGGCAAGATGGCCGCGTGCGCAGAGTCGGCGGACCCGAGCGCAAGGCGCTTTCCGGCAATGTCTTTAGCGCCGTGCAGATCGCTGCCGGCATGTGCAACGAACACGGTGGTGTAGTCGACGTCGGTATCGCGCTGGGCCAATGGCGTGCACCGCCCGCCGGTTTGCAGCACGGTCCGCACGTAGGCCAGGTTGGTGTTCCAGGCGATGTCGATGTGGCCGGCGATCAGCGAATCGACCAGCCGCGCGTAGTTGGAGTAGAGCACGAAATCCATTTGGGTGTCCGGGCTTTCGGAGTCTTGGAAGTAGCCGCGGATGCCTTCCCAAATCGGGACCACGTTGGGTGTGTATGCGACTGCTCCCACGACGAGCGGTTCGGTTGACATATCGCCTCCTAGAACAGCGGCAGCCCGGTGACGGCCCTGCCGTAGAAGTCGTAGAGCGCGTCGGCGGTTGGCGCCATCACCGACCCCGCCCGGGCGTCGCGGAAGGCGCGTTCGATGGGCAGATGCTTGGAGAACGCGGCCCCGCCGCACACCCGCATGGCCGATTCGGTGATGGTCAGCGCGGCGTCGTTGACCGAGGCCTTCACACCCAGCACGTGGGTCAAGGTGGTGTCGTCGGGCGAGCTGACACTGTTGGCGGCGACCTCAAGGTACGCCTTTTGCGCGGCCAGCGTGGTGCCCATCCGAGCGATCTGGGCGCGGATCGTGGGCAGCTCGGCCAGGCTGCCACCGAGGTGTTCCAACCGGGCGGTCCCGACGTGCTTGACCGCGGCACCGGTGGCTGCGGTCGCCAAACCCAGTGAGACAGCCGCATTTCCGAGATTGAACCAGGGCAGTACCGTTTGCATCATGATGCCGAATCCGCCGCCGGCCTCCCCGAGACGATACGAATCCGGGATGCGAATGTCGACGGCCATTGGCGCGGAGGCATTCCCCCGCAGACCCATCCCGGTGAAGGTGCCCGCTACCCGCAGGCCCGGTGTGTCCGCCGGAACCGCGTAGAGGTCGACCTCGCCCGCGGCACCGTCGGCCGAACCGACGGACACCACATAGACGTCGGCGAACCCCGCCGAGGTCACCCAGCTCTTGTCGGCCCGCACCGCGATGCCGTCACCGTCGGCGCTCGCCGTGGACACGGGCGCCCAGAAGTGCGAACGAGAACCCGGTTCACTGAATGCCAAGGTGCCAAGTTGTTTTCCGGAAGCCATGTCCGCCAACAGATCCGGCAGACCCGGCGGAGGCGACGCGGCTACCGTAACAGCGGCCGCCATGTGCATCAAATAGATCATCGCCGTTGATCCACATGCAGCCGACAGCTGGGCGACCACCTCGGTGAATTCCACTGGTCCGGAACCCATTCCGCCGATCTCGCGGGGCAGCACCAGACCCAGCAGGCCGGTCTTGCGGAGGGCGTCGACCGCCTCGGCCGGGAAAGCACAGTCGGTGTCGACCCGCTCGGCGTGTTCTGCAGCGACGGAAACGACTTCCTGCACAACGCCCGGTGTGGCCATCACGCCCCTTCCACCCGTCCGATCCGGAATCCGGTTGCCAGACTCACCACCGCCGCGCACACGAAAACCGCTGCGGTGGTGTTCGTCCCGCCGAGCCACACCGCGGTCCGGCCGACTTGCAGGTAGATGGCGGCCGCGGCGGCCACCGCGACCACCGCCGCGACCAACGCGACGGTGCGCCAGCCGCGTTTGGCGGCCGCCAACATTGCCAGCGCGATCGCGATCAGCACCAGTGCGCCGCGCAGGTTGTATTCCCCGAGGGAGAACTCCAACGCCCGTATCCCGACATAGGCGGGTCGATCATCGCCCAGGCCACGCCATACCGCGACAAGTCCGATCAGCCCAAGCACGATTCCCCAACCGGCCAGCAGCCGCTGCGCCGCCGTCCGAGCGGCCGACCCCGTGGCGGCGGCGCGCACCGCGTCGACGGCGGCGTACCGGGTCGAGCAGGTGAACAGCAAGACGACGTGGATGCCCAGCAGCATCGCGTACGCCCACGGCCACTCCCCGGGTGACTCGGCCACCGACAGCCCGATCGCGACCGACTGCCCGATCCCGATCAACGCGGCCAGCCGCACGGCCGTCCCGGTCAGCAGCAGCACCGCCAGCGCGGACTCCGCGAACAACACCCCCCAACCGAATGCCGTGAAGTACGGCAGCACGGCATGCTCGATCACCCAGCTGAACGGTGTGAACACCGGATGTTCAACCGCCAGATGCGTGAAGTGATACAGGTCCCGCCGGCCGCGCTCACCGAAGTCCGGCGGCACCTTCCAGACCACGTTGTAGAGCCAGATCAACCCAGCCAACAGCCGCAGACCGGTCAACACGATCAGCCCGCCGGTGGCCGGCGGCGACTGAGGTGACAACAACAGTTCCGTGCCGCGACGCACCCGAGCCATCGTCATGAGGGCAGTATCACACGCGGCGCAAGCCCCAACTCGTCGCGAAGGCCAGGCATTTCTGCGTGGGCCAACGCCAAGCCGACCGGCGTGGCGTCGATCAACGGCTGGTTAACGCCGTGACGCGCCGCGTCAGTTCGTCCTGCGACATCCGACCCCTGACGACGTCGACGTTGCCGTGCGGGTCAACGAACGCGTACGCAGGCTGCTGGGTGACACCGAAATTCGCCCAGACCGACCCGTCGGTATCAGCCAGCTGGGTAAACGTTTTCACCGGGTATTTGTTGACGAACTCCTGCATTGCGGGTACTTGATCCAGGCCGGCCACCCCGACGAACGTCACTTCCGGGTGTGACGCGGCGACCTGGCCGACTACCGGCGCTTCGCCTTGGCACGTCGGACACCAGGGCGCCCAGAACCACAGCACCGCGGGCTTACCCAGCAGGCTTTCCCCGTGAAAGTCGTGCCCATCAAGGGTTTTGGCGCTGAACTGCAGCTGGGCGGGAACGGTTTGGCCCGCCGGCACCTGGGTGGCAGCGGCCGCGTCCCCGGTAGGTGCCACTGCGGGCTGGGATTTCGGCTGCGAACCACATGCAGTGACGATAATTGCGACTACGGTAAGTGCGCCGATCAGACGGGAATGAGTCACTGAGTGCCCTTACCTCCAAGCGAGCGGTTGATGTCGATGAGCTGATCCACCGACCATTGGTCGTCGGCATGACGCCCATAGTGCACAGCGGCGACAGTTCCATCGGCATCCAGGAGAAAGTCGGCGGGCAATCCCAGATGCGTTGTGCCGTCACCGAATCCGACGCCCGCCCGTTCCGGATCGTTGCGATGCAACATCGCCGCCGACCCCCGAACGGCAGCCCACAATGCCCGCGGATGAGTGATGGCGCCCAGGCTTTTCTCTACGCCGAACTCGCGGTACTGCACTCGGTCGGGGTCGGCGATCACGGCGAACGGTAGCAAGGACTGGTATCCGCGCAGCGCGTCGGCCGCCGAATGAAAAAACACCACCTCGGTGATTCCACTGTCCGCAACCTCTTGGTGCCGGTTGGCGAAGCTGCGCAGGTGCAGGTGGCAGATCGGACAGGCCGCGAACCGCCGAAACTGCAGGTGTGTCCTTCCGGTCGCAGCCGGGACGTCCACCGGTTGATCGTTGATGTCCTGCAGACGGCGAGTCGGCACGGTCGCACCGCGGGCCAATCGAGTAGGCACCCCAATACCATACCGATGGCAAAACTCCGCCAAGAATCGGTTTGTCAGCGTGCTGACAGAGTGCCTGGGGCTTCTCTTCGATCGACTAATTTCCCATTCAGGGCAAGCCAACCCGCACGCAATCCACGCGCGCTGACAATTGGCAGCACGATGACGGCATCGCCTGCTCTCAAGGAGGGGCCATGGCAGATCGGTCGGTGCGCCCGCTGCGGCATCTCGTTCATGCGGTGACTGGGGGCCAACCGCCTTCCGAGGCCCAGGTCCGACAGGCAGCCTGGATTGCGCGGTGCGTCGGTCGCGGAGGCTCGGCGCCACTGCACCGTGACGATGTGTCGGCATTGGCCGAAACGTTACAAGCCAAGGAGTTTGCCCCCGGGGCAGTGGTATTCCACGCCGATCAAACCGCGGACGGGGTGTGGATTGTGCGACACGGATTAATTGAGCTCGCGGTCGGCTCCAGGCGGCGCCGCGCCGTGGTGAACATCCTTCATCCCGGCGATGTCGATGGCGACATCCCGCTGCTACTGGAGATGCCGATGGTCTACACGGGGCGCGCCTTGACCCAAGCGACCTGCCTGTTCCTGGACCGGCAGGCGTTCGAGCGGCTGCTAGCTACCCACCCGGCCATCGCACGGCGGTGGCTGTCGAGTGTGGCGCAACGGGTGTCGACTGCGCAGATTCGGTTAATGGGCATGCTTGGCCGCCCGCTGCCCGCGCAGGTTGCGCAGCTCCTGCTCGACGAGGCAATCGATGCCCGTATCGAACTTGCCCAACGCACCCTCGCCGCAATGCTTGGAGCGCAGCGCCCATCGATCAACAAGATTCTCAAGGAGTTCGAGCGCGACCGATTGATCACCGTCGGGTATGCGGTCATCGAGATCACCGACCAACACGGATTACGCGCCCGGGCTCAATGACACAGCGCCGGTCCCACGGGCCACAACGACAGCATGTCGGCGCCGAATTCGTGCACTAGTACACCCATAAGCGCGCCGAGCACCAGGTGCGCGAGGCACACGGTGGTCAGGAATGCACCGGTGCTGACCGCGGAGGACATTCCGCCCACCCCGAGGGCGCGGCGCAGGGCCCGGTCGCGAACCCGCGGCCGCGGGTGAGGCCGTAGCCGGCACCGAGTAGCGGTGCGACGCCCCGGCGGCGAAACCGCAGCAGCGTGTCGGATTGACATGATCAAACAATCAATTGAATATACGAACATCTGAATCGAGGAATGGAGCGGCGGCATGTCCGGTGCAAAGAAGCTGATCTTCGAGCAGTTCGCCCTGGTCGGGCAAGCGCTGTCCAGCGGCCATCGATTGGAGCTGTTGGATCTGCTGGTGCAGGGTGAACGCAGTGTGGACGCGCTGGCTCGTGCGTCGGGGTTGACGTTTGCCAATGCCTCCCAGCACTTGTTGCAACTTCGGCGCGCCGGCCTGGTGACCAGCCGCCGGGACGGCAAACGGGTGATTTACGCACTGTCGGATCCGCAGGTGTGGGACGTAGTGCGCGCGGTGCGCGCTGTGGCCGAACGCAATCTGGCCTCGGTCGGCTCCCTGGTGCGGCAGTACTACACCGACAGAGACAGCCTGGAACCGATCAGCCGAGACGAGTTGCAAGCTCGGGTGGCCGCCGGGTCGGTGCTGGTCCTCGACGTGCGGCCGGCCATGGAATACGCCGCCGGGCATCTGCCCGGGGCAGTGAGCATTCCCCTCGACGAACTGGCCGAGCGGCTTGATGAACTCCCGTCCGGCATCGACATCGTCGCCTGCTGCCGAGGACCTTACTGCGTGTATGCCTATGACGCGCTAGAACTGTTGCGCCCCAACGGATTTTCTGCCCGCCGACTCGACGGCGGGTTCTCCGAATGGCTGGCAGCCGATCTGCCGGTTGTTCGAACATAAACCAGTCTCAGCGGAAGGAGCTAACCGATGACGATCACCGACCCCGCGGTATCCGCACACGCGGATGCGACGATCGGGCTGTTCGAAATCACCGATCACATCACGATCGATTCCACCCAAGGTGCCCACACCGTCGAGATGTGGTGCCCGGTCATCGGTGACGGCGCGTTTCAACGCGTTCTGGACGTCGAGGTGACCAGCGAGGATCCCTATGACCTCACGCGTGAGCCGGAGTTCGGGAACCTGATGTTGTACAGCCGGCTGCGCTTGGCGACGGCGGCGAGTTGGTCTATCCGCTATGTTGTGGAACGCCGGGCGATCGGGCATGCTCCGGATCCGGCACGGGCCCGCCCGTTGGCCACGGCGCAATTGTTCAGCCGCGCCTTGATCCCCGAAGCACATGTCGATGTCGATGAGCGCACCCGTACGTTGGCCCAAGACGTCGTCGGCCCCGAGACCAACCCGCTCGAACAGGCCCGTCGCATCTACGACTACGTCACCGGCGCCATGGACTACGACGCGACGAAGCAGTCTTTCCTGGGCAGCACCGAGCATGCCCTGACCTGCTCGGTGGGCAACTGCAACGACATCCACGCATTGTTCGTCTCGCTGTGCCGATCGGTCGACATCCCCGCGCGATTTGTGCTCGGTCAGGCCTTGGAGCTACCGCAGCCCGGTGCGCAGGATTGCGAGGTGTGCGGCTACCACTGCTGGGCGGAATTCTTCGTCGCTGGGCTGGGTTGGCTACCGGCGGACGCCTCCTGTGCGACGAAGTACGGCACCCACGGCCTGTTCGCGAACCTGCAGGCCAACCACATCGCGTGGTCGATCGGCCGCGACATCCTGCTCGCCCCACCACAGCGGGCGGGCCGGAGCCTGTTCTTCGCCGGCCCCTACGCCGAGATTGACGGCGAAACACATCCGGCGCAACGCCAAATCCGTTTTACTGCAATGACATAACCGATCGTGTTAGTGACACGCCGGACTACAAAGACCGGGTTGGGGTCATTTCATGATGCAATTGTTCGACAGGCCCACGGAAGGAGCCGCAGGTGGCGACAATCGCGGCAAGCCCCACGCACAATGCCCTGGGCAAGGCCGCGCGCCGGCTGTTGCCCCTGCTGTTCGTGTTGTATGTGATCAACTTCGTTGATCGTGCCAACATCTCGGTCGCAGCCCTGGCGATGAACGCCGACCTGCGCCTGAGCGCCACCGCATACGGCACCGCCGCCGGCGTCTTCTTCCTCGGCTACGTCCTGTTCCAGGTTCCCGCCAACGCGGCGTTGGCGCGCTTCGGTGCCGGTCGAACGCTCACGGCGGTCGTCCTGGCTTGGGGTGTGTGCTCGGCGGCCACGGCCTTGGTCACCAGCGCGCACACCTTGTATCTGGCGCGCTTCGCCCTCGGCGTCGCCGAGGCCGGCTTCTTCCCCGGCGTCATCGCGTATCTGACGGTGTGGTTTCCGTGCGCGCAGCGAGCCCGCGCCGTAGCCACCTTTCTGCTGGCCATTCCGGTCGCCAACACGGTCGGCCTGCCGCTGTCTGGGCTGATCGTCGGCCACGTTCACATGGCCGGGCTACCCGGCTGGCGGGCAATGTTTGTGATCGAGGCATTGCCTGCACTGCTGCTGGCGCCGCTTCTTCGGCGCCTGTTGCCGGATAACCCGCAACGGGCAAGCTGGCTCACCCCCGAGGAACGTGCAGAGCTGTCGGCCCGGCTGGCCGAGGACACCCCTGCCCCGACCGGTCGGTCGAGTGGAGCCGGTTGGGATCTTGTCCTTTTCACTGTCGTCTACGGGGGCCTGTATTTCGCGCTGTATGCCTTGCAGTTCTTTCTGCCCCAACTAGTTGCGTCGCTGGCACACGGCACCGCCACGCTGACCGCTGCCACGTTGGCGGCCCTGCCGTACGGTGTCGCCGCGCTGGCCATGTTGGCCTGGAGCCACCGCAGCATCGACCGCTCGGGCGCCCAAGCGGGCCATATCACACTGCCAACAACGGCCGCGGGCAGCGCCGCGCTCGGTGCGGCATTGAGTCCGATGTCACCGATAGTGACGCTGAGTTGGCTGACCATCGCCGTCGCCGGAATCCTTGCCGCGATGCCCGCTTTCTGGAGCCGCTGCACCGCCGCGCTGGCCGGTCCCCGGGTCGCCGTGGCCATCGCGGCGGTCAATGCCGTGGCCAGTCTGGCGAGCTTCGCCGGTCCCTACGCCACCGGCCACCTCAAAGACGCCACCGGCACTTACCATCTCGCGTTGCTGACCGTCGCCGCCGTACTTGCTGCCGCGGCGGCTTGTAGCTTGCTACTGCGGCACGCTGGCCGGACAGTATGCGCCAACGACTCCGAAATCATGCTGCACCCGTCGCCGGCGACCCCGTTCGTCTAATACTGCAACTATACGAACGTACCGAACCACGTCGTCACAGCGGACAAGACACCGTAAGTACCAACCGCTATTGCCAGCACTGCCATCAGCCGCCACCGTAACCGGCGGATTGCGTTGACGCTACATCGGTTTCGATGTCGTAGCGCCCACCACACCAGAATGGCAAGCACCGCGAGCCCGCTCACGCGGAACCACCACGCGTAGTTGTCATAGAGGTCGTTCGCCCACGCGAAAGCCGTTGCCGCACTAATAATCCCAACCAACGCCAGGATGGTCGGCCCGACACAGCACAGCATGCCGACCAGCCCACTGATGATGCCGATACGCCATATCGGCAGCTGGTCAGGCGTCGCGCGCCGATCTAGGCCCGCCGCGTGGTCCGCGGGTCCGACCGTTGGCATCACGCCGCTATTTGCCGAGCCACGCCACAACCCGGCGCGCCAAGCCATGCCGACTCTCGGATTCACCTTCGACCGTCACACCGTGCCAGAACGCAACATGGTTTTTGATCCGGCGAGCCAGTGGACTGGGCCGGCGGTAGTACCAGGCAGCGTCCGGGTTAACCGGACCATAGGGGCCGTCCACGACGACGTTGTAGTAATGGGCCAGACCCTTCCATGGGCATATCGACGTGGTCGGGCTTTCGATTAGATGCTCGCGGTGCAGCGACTCGGGCGGAAAGTAGTGGTTGCCTTCCACCCGTACGGTTCGCGGCGCCTCAGCGAGCACTGTTCCATTCCACACAGCACGAATCATGGACTCGGCCTCCTTGGGTCCTGCCAAACGTGTCACTGTCGATAATGCACTCGCGGAGCCGGCGTGCGCCGGCAAACTGTCATCGTGGCGACACGATCAGTCAGATCGTAAGCGTCCCGCAGCGTGGTGGGTTTAGGGGTTGTTGCGGAGTGGCTCCGATGAGGTAGGGGCCGTCGGCGAGATCGTCGGTGTGTACCGCCAAGCACGCACCGAAGGAGATCCCGCCGATGGCCTTGCCACAGTCTGCCCTGTCCGAGTTGCTCGACGCGTTCCGCACTGGTGATGGCGTCGACTTGATCCGTGATGCCGTCCGTCTGGTGTTGCAGGAACTCATCGAGCTCGAAGCCACTGAACGGATCGGCGCTGCCCGTTATGAACGCAGCGACACTCGGGTGACCGATCGCAACGGTGCCCGATCGCGGGTGCTGTCCACGCAGGCCGGTGACGTGGAACTGCGAATCCCTAAGCTGCGCAAGGGCTCTTTCTTCCCGGCGATCCTCGAGCCGCGCCGGCGGATCGATCAGGCCTTGTACGCGGTGGTGATGGAGGCCTACGTGCACGGTATCTCTACCCGTGCGGTCGACGACCTGGTCGAGGCGATGGGTGTGGAGACCGGCATCTCCAAATCCGAGGTGTCGCGGATCTGTGCCGGACTCGACGAGATCGTCGGCGCGTTCCGCACCCGCACGCTCGGGCACATCGAGTTCCCCTACGTCTACCTCGACGCCACCTATCTCAACGTGCGCAACGGTACTGGCCAGGTGGTGTCGATGGCCGTCATCGTTGCCAGCGGCATCGCCGCCGACGGGTCACGCGAGATCCTCGGCCTCGACGTCGGCGACAGCGAGGATGAGACCTTCTGGCGCGGGTTCCTGACCTCGCTCAAGGGGCGCGGCCTCGGTGGTGTCCGGCTGGTGATCAGTGACCAGCACGCCGGGCTGGTGAAGGCGTTGAAGCGCTGTTTCCAGGGCGCTGGGCATCAGCGCTGTCGGGTGCACTTCGCGCGCAATCTGCTCGCCCACGTGCCCAAGGACAAGGCCGACATGGTCGCCAGCATGTTTCGAATGATTTTCTCGGCACCCGACGCCGAGGCGGTGCACGCGACCTGGGAGGAGGTCCGTGATCGCCTCGCCGCGTCGTTTCCCAAGATCGGCCCGCTGATGGACGACGCCAGGGCAGAAGTATTGGCGTTCACCGCATTTCCCAAGGCGCACTGGCAAAAGATCTGGTCGACCAATCCATTGGAGCGCATCAATAAGGAGATCAAGCGACGCTCCCGCGTCGTGGGGATCTTCCCGAATCCTGCAGCCGTGATCCGCCTTGTGGGCGCCGTCCTGGCCGACATGCACGACGAATGGCAGGCCAGCGAGCGCCGCTACCTCTCCGAGGCCTCTATGGCGCTGCTCTACCCCGATAGCGATAATGCTGTGGTCGCCGCAATCAGCGGCGGCCAGTAGGCACCGACGAACTCAACGTCGAAGCCCACCACTCCGCGGGACTCTGCCGTCAGATCACCGGCGTATTGCTTCACGCTGCCATTCGCCCACCAGGCACTGATGCCGATTAATGTGGTAGCAACGGCCGGCTCCAATCGGTACGCCGACGACCATGGCCACTGCATGGCATCAAGATGTATTGTGCCCAAGCATATTCCAGTGACTTGGTGGCCCAAGACTGATTCAGTCAGTCCGCAGTTGGGCTGGCTGGAGAAGGCTACCGACGACGCCCCTGCCGAGCCGCCACGAGCAGCTTGCCGGCTGGCCCCGGCACGTCCATTCGAGTATCCCGGTCGCCGTGACATTGACCCCGTTCAACCGGGTGCAAACCCACGAAATGTTCAAACACCTCAATCACACCCAGCCCAATCGACGCCTACAACGACCTCCACCCCACCCGGCAAGCCCCGCCGCCAATCAACTGCACTGCGGCTGGGCCGCCACGCTAGAGCTCGACCGCGCGGCTCCTCAGCGGCCCATCCCAGCCCGCATCGTCGCCACGCTAGAGCTCGACCGCGCGGCTCCTCAGCGGCCCATCCCAGCCCGCATCGTCGCCACGCTAGAGCTCGACCGCGCGGCTCCTCAGCGGCCCATCCCAGCCCGCATCGTCGCCACGCTAGGGTCGGCCCCATGGCGCACCTACTCGGAGCCGAGGCCGTGCACCTGGCCTATCCGACTCAGGTGGTGTTCGAGGCAGTCACGCTCGGGGTCAACGACGGGGCGCGCATCGGCATCGTCGGGCGAAACGGCGACGGCAAATCCAGTCTGCTGGGCCTGCTCACCGGTCAACTGCGGCCGGACTCCGGTCGGGTCACCCGGCGTAGCCGATTGCGGGTGAACGCGCTCAGCCAAACAGACACCCTCGACCCCAACCGCACCGTCGGCTGGACGCTCATCGGTGACCAACCCGAACACCAATGGGCGGGCAACCCGCGTATCCGGGACGTGGTCGCCGGCCTGGTATCCGACATCGCCTGGGACACCCCGGTCAGCACCCTCAGCGGTGGCCAGCGCCGACGGGTGCAACTGGCCAGCCTGCTGGTCGGCGAATGGGACGTGATCGCTCTCGACGAGCCCACCAACCACCTCGACATCCAAGGCATCACCTGGCTCGCCGACCACCTACGGCGGCGCTGGGCCCGCAATACCGGCGGCCTACTCGTGGTCACCCACGACCGCTGGTTCCTCGACGAGGTCGCCACCACAACATGGGAAGTGCACGACGGAATCGTCGAACCTTTCGAAGGCGGCTACGCGGCGTACGTGCTGCAGCGCGTCGAGCGGGACCGGCTGACCGCCGCGGCCGAAGCCAAGCGGCAGAACCTGCTGCGCAAGGAGCTGGCTTGGTTGCGCCGCGGCGCACCGGCGCGGACCTGCAAGCCCAAGTTCCGGATCGAGGCCGCCAACCAACTGATCGCAGACGTGCCGCCACCGCGCAACACCGTGGAGCTGGCCAAGCTGGCGGCCGCTCGGCTCGGAAAGGACGTCGTCGACCTGCTCGGCGTGTCGGTCTCGTACCAGCCTTCTGGGGGCCGCCCGGTGTTGCGCGACATCGAATGGCGGATCGGCCCGGGTGAACGTATCGGCATCGTCGGGGCTAACGGCGCCGGCAAGTCGACCCTGCTGGGCTTGATCGCCGGCACCGTCCAGCCCGGTGTCGGACGTGTCAAGCGCGGCAAGACCGTCCGGCTGGCAGTGCTCGATCAGCACGGGGACGATCTGGCACCGTTTGCCGACGACCGGATCGCCGATGTGCTGGGCAGGCTGCGTGGCGGCTATCAGGTCGAAGGCCGCGAGGTTACCCCGACCCAGCTGCTAGAGCGTCTCGGGTTCCGCCGGGACCAGCTGTCCGCCCGAGTCGACGACCTCTCCGGTGGTCAGCGTCGGCGGTTGCAGCTCATGCTGACGCTGTTGTCCGAGCCGAACGTGCTGCTCCTCGACGAGCCCACCAACGACGTGGACACCGAGATGCTGACGGCGACCGAAGACCTGCTTGACTCGTGGGCGGGTACGTTGATCGTCGTCTCACACGACCGGTATCTGCTCGAGCGGGTCACTGACCAGCAGTACGCGATTCTCGATGACCGGTTGCGGCACCTGCCCGGCGGCATCGACGAATACCTGCAGCTGGCTGCCCGCGTTAGCGCCCCAGCACCGGCCGAGCGGCCAGCGCCGCCGGCGATGTCGGGCGCACAGCGACGTGCCACCGAAAAAGAGTTGGCCGCAGTCGACCGTCAACTCGCCCGCCTGGCCGACCGGGTGGCCGCCAAACATACCGAACTGGCCGAGCATGACCAGTCCGACCACGTCGGCATCACCCGGCTGACCCAGCAACTACGTGTCCTGCAAGACCACGTCGCGGCGATGGAGAATCGCTGGCTGGAGCTTTCGGAGATGCTCGAATGAGGACGTATCGGACGGTGCGCTACCCGCTTGGCGAAGCGCTGCTGGCGCTGTATCGATGGCGCGGTCCGCTGATCAACGCCGGAGTCGGTGGGCATGGCTACACCTATCTCCTGGGAGCAGAGGCCAACAGATTCGTGTTCGCCAATGCCGACGCGTTCAGCTGGAGCCAAACGTTTGAGAGCCTGGTTCCCGTCGACGGGCCGACCGCGCTGATCGTCAGCGACGGCGCGGACCACCGGCGCCGCCGCAGTGTGGTGGCACCGGGGCTGCGGCACCATCACGTCCAGCGCTATGTGGCAACGATGGTGTCCAATATCGACACGGTGATCGACGGTTGGCAGCCCGGACAGCGGCTGGACATCTACCAAGAGTTGCGCTCGGCGGTCCGGCGCAGCACCGCCGAGAGTCTGTTCGGCCAGCGCCTCGCCGTACATTCCGATTTTCTCGGTGAGCAACTGCAGCCCCTGCTGGACCTAACCCGACGGCCGCCTCAGGTGATGCGGCTGCAGCAGCGGGTCAACTCGCCCGGGTGGCGACGGGCCATGGCAGCCCGCAAACGCATCGACGACCTCATCGACGCTCAGATCGCCGACGCGCGCACGGCACCCAGACCCGACGACCACATGTTGACGACGTTGATTAGTGGCTGCTCTGAAGAGGGTACTACGTTAAGCGACAACGAGATTCGCGATTCGATCGTTTCGCTGATCACCGCGGGGTACGAGACCACCAGCGGCGCGCTGGCCTGGGCGATCTACGCACTGCTGACCGTGCCCGGCACCTGGGAGAGTGCGGCCAGCGAGGTCGCGCGCGTGCTGGGTGGCAGAGTCCCCGCCGCCGATGACCTGAGCGCGCTCACCTACCTCAACGGAGTTGTTCACGAGACGCTGCGCCTGTACTCGCCCGGCGTGATCTCGGCCCGCAGGGTGCTGCGTGACCTCTGGTTCGACGGGCATCGCATCCGGGCGGGACGCCTGTTGATCTTCAGCGCCTACGTCACCCACCGGCTCCCAGAAATCTGGCCCGAGCCAACCGAATTCCGTCCGCTGCGCTGGGATCCCAACGCAGCGGACTACCGCAAACCCGCGCCACATGAATTCATCCCGTTCAGCGGCGGGCTGCACCGATGCATCGGAGCCGTCATGGCCACCACCGAGATGACCGTGATTCTCGCTCGGCTGGTCGCCAGGGCCATGCTGCAGTTGCCCGCTCAGCGGACTCACCGCATTCGGGCGGCCAACTTTGCCGCGCTGCGCCCCTGGCCGGGATTGACCGTTGAAATCAGGAAGTCAGCGCCAGCGCAGTAAGACGAGTTCCGTGCAGAAACCAGGACCCATCGCCAGCATCAGCCCGGCGCTTCCGCTGGGTGGCCGCTTTTCGATGGTGTCGCGCAAAATATGCAGTATCGAGGCCGACGAAAGGTTGCCGATCTCGCCCAGCGAGCGCCAGGTCAGCTCGAGCGCCTCGGGAGGCAGCGCGAGGCTCGTGGCGACGGCGTCGATGACCTTGGGACCACCGGGATGGCTCACCCAGGCGCCGATGTCGTCTTTGGTCAGCCGATGGGCATCAAGAAACGTGGTGACGTCATTGGCTAGGTACCGTTCGATCAGGTTCGTCAGGTCCGGGGAAAGCCGCAGCCGCAGGCCATGGGAACCGACATCCCAACCCATGATGTGCAGCGAGTCGGGGTACAGGCTGCTGCGCGAGTCCAAGATGTCCGGTCCGCCAGCGCGAACCTGCTCGGCGCGCCGGTCGCCGACGGCGACCACCGCGGCTGCTCCGTCGCCGAACAGTGCGGTCCCGACCAGACTCGACACGGTTGGTTTGACCGCGGGATACGTCAGCGAGCAAAGCTCAACCGAGACCAGAACCGCGACGTCGTCGGGCGCGCCACGCAGGTAGTCGCGCAGGCGGGCCACGCCCGCCGCCCCTGCCACGCAGCCCAGACCGAACAACGGCATCCGCCGCACGTCGGGGCGCAGACCAAGCCGCCCGGCGATCCGGGCATCCAAAGACGGCACCGCGACGCCGGTGACGGTTGCGGTGGCGATCATGTCGATGTCGCTGGGGCGCAGGTTGGCATCATCGAGCGCGCCCAGCAAGGCCTCGACGCCAAGGTCGACAGCCTTCTCGATAAAGATCTCGTTGGCGTCGCCGAAGTCGGTCAGCGACGGGTATTGCTGCAGCGGCAGCACCAGGTGTCGACCGTTGACCTTGGCGGCGGCATGCAAACGCCGAATGATCTCCTCGTGTTCCTTAAGGCCGGGAAACTCGACAAACGAATCAGTGATCTCACTTTGGCTATAGCGATGCGGCGGCAACGCACCGAACACACCCGCGATGACGCTCATGCCCCTGCCCACTTAAGTTACTTGCCACCCTCGAAGCCCAAAGTTTAAGCCACATTACGCGATCTCGCAAAAACATCGCTATTCAACGCCTGTCGTATTTGCACCTATGCCGATAGCATAATTTGAGCCTGCCAGGACGGATTTCGTCATCGAATA
The DNA here is from genome assembly GCF_000253375.1 of Mycobacterium canetti CIPT 140010059. Classification (NCBI taxonomy): domain Bacteria; kingdom Bacillati; phylum Actinomycetota; class Actinomycetes; order Mycobacteriales; family Mycobacteriaceae; genus Mycobacterium; species Mycobacterium canetti. The sequence continues at coordinate 1,917,808 of NC_015848.1, read as the reverse complement.
TCGTTCTCGTCCTCATCGAGCGCCAGCCCGATAAGAGCTTCGGGGCTTAACGAGTCGATAACCTCGTCGCTGACGGTCCGACCAGCCAAGGACTCCTCGGGCTGGCCGGCCAGCAGCAGCAATTTGTCCAGCAAGCCGGTGCGTCGAAGCTGGTGGATAGGAATGTTTTTCAGCAGCTGCCAAATACTCTCGTCGTCGGATGATTCGTGTTGGCCGCCTAAGAGCTGGCCAAGGCATTCGGCGAGGGCACTCGCAGTGGGATAGTCGAAGATCAAAGTGCGCGGCAGCGACAAGCCGGGCAAACCGATAGCCATCTGGAGACGATTGCGTAGTTCGACCCCGCTCATTGAATCAAATCCCAAGTCTTGGAAAGCACATTCGGGGTCGATGTCATGGCTGCTCTTGCGACCCAAAACGATTGCTGCATGGAAGCACACCAACTCTACCAGCTGGCGCTGCAGTTCCGGTGGGGCTAGGCTTTGCAATCGCGCAATTGCGCCGGCGTCTTTGCCCGTCTGGTCCACCGACAACTCGCCATTGTCACCCAACCAAAACCGCTGCCGGGCAAATCCATACGTCGGCAACTCCACCCGCCGGCCGCCCAAACCCGCAAAGACCGAAGACCAATCAACCGCCACCCCTTCGGTGAACAGTCGCCCCACCCCGGCCAGCACCGACTCCACCTCAGGCCGATCCCTGGCTAGCAGCGCCACCGACGCCTCCAACCCGGCACCGGGACCCACTTCCACAAACACCCTGGCCCCGAGGGATTCAGCCAATCCCACACCGTCGAAGAACCGCACCGGCTTGCGCACATGTTCAACCCAATACGCGGGCGACCCATACCCAGCACCGGCCAGCTGACCTGTCACATTCGAGACCAACCCAATCCGCGGCGCCCGCACGCAGACATCAGCCAGCACCTTCGAGAACTCCTCGACCATGGGGTCCATCAACACCGAATGAAACGCATGCGACACTGCCAACCGCCGCACCCGCCGACCCAACCCCACCAATCGATCCACTACCACACCCACGGCAGCCTGCTCACCCGAAATCACCACCGATTCCGGCGCGTTCACCGCAGCGATGCACACGCCCTCGGTGAGCAACGGTGCCACTTCGTCTTCGCTGGCCGCTACGGCCACCATGACCCCACCAGCGGGCAACGCCTGCATCAACCGGCCGCGCGCCGCCACCACCCGCGCGGCATCCACCAGCGACAACGCCCCGGCCACATACGCCGCAGCAATCTCACCCACCGAATGACCCATCACAAGATCGGGCAGCACACCCCAGTCTTGCAACAACGCGGCCAATGCCACCTGGACGACAAACAACGCCGGCTGAGCAAACTCTGTGCTTTCCAATAGCCCGGCATCGGCGCCCCACATCACCTGCCGCACAGACAGCCGCAGCTGCCCATCCAACACCGCAACGACCTCGTCAAAAGCCCGGGCAAACACCGAGTACCGGCCGTACAACTGCCGGCCCATCCCCAGCCACTGCGACCCCTGTCCGGGAAACACAAACACCGTCTTGCCCACCGACCGCGCACGACCCACCACCACACCCGCGCCCGGCTCACCGGCGGCCAACCCCGCCAACCCCGCCATCAGACGCCCCCGATCAGCGCCCACCACCACCGCGCGATGGTCGAACACCGACCGGGTACTCACCAACGACCACCCCACATCGAGCGCGGTCAGGCCGTCGTCGGCAGTCAGGTGCGCCAACAACCGCCCCGCCTGGTTGGTTAGCGCCTGCGGCGACCGCGCAGCCAACACCCACGGCACCGCCACCGGAGCGTTACTACCCGCTGCGGCAACAGATTCCACTATCTCTGGCGACTGCGTCGGACCCTGTTCCAGGATCACATGCGCGTTCGTCCCACCCATGCCAAACGACGACACCCCAGCCCGTCGCGGCTCATCCGCCACCGGCCACGGCGTCAACGCGGTGTCGACCCGAAGCCCAAGGCTATCCAAATCAATTGGGGCACCGACGTAGTTGAGGCTGGGTGGAATCACGGCATTTTCAATCGCTAACACCGCCTTGAGTAATCCGGCGATTCCAGCGGCTCCCCCGGTATGACCAATATTGGTCTTGACCGACCCCACACTCACCGGGCGACGTTGCCGCGCCGCGAAGATCTCACCCAGCGCCCGCGCCTCGATCGGGTCGCCGATCTTGGTGCCGGTCCCGTGTGCCTCGACGTAGTGAACCTGATGGCAATCCACCCCCGCGCCGGACATCGCCCGCCTGATGACGTCCACCTGGCCGGCGACCGACGGCACGGTCAGCCCGGTAGCGCTGTGCCCGGCGTTGCCGACCGCGCTGCCGCGGATGATCGCGTGGATTCGATCTCCGTCGTCCAGGGCAGCTTGCACCGACTTCAGCAGAACGAGGCCACCGCCGTCGCCTGGTACGTAGCCGTCGGCACGTTCATCGAATGCGTAGGTATGGCCGGACGGCGATACCGCGCCGAATTCTTGTTCCAGCATGGCTGTTTCGCGTGCCAAGTTGAGGTGAACACCACCGGCAATCGCCAGCGGCGCTTCGCCTGTTCGCACGCTTTCGCATGCCAGATGCACCGCTACCAGGGATGACGACTGACCGGAGTCGATCGTCACGCTTGGTCCACGCAGCCCGAAAGCAAACGACACGCGGTTTGCGATGATTGCCCGACTAGTGCCAGCGAACGCGTGATGGTCAACACGGTCCGCCGCGAGCGTCAGTACTGCGTAGTCGTCGTTCATCGCTCCGAGGTAGACCGCGATCGGTTGTCCGCGCAGCGTTTCCGGCACCACGAAAGCGTCTTCGAGCAGTTCCCAGGTGAGTTCGAGCGCCAGTCGTTGCCTGGGGTCCATCGCGCTCGCCTCGCGGGGGGATAGGTTGAAAAAGTCGGCGTCGAAATCGGCGACGTTGTCAATGGATCCAGTAGCCTCTCGCCCGTCGCGCAACAGGTCCCAGAGGTCGCCGGGGCTGACGACGGTGGGAAACCTGCATGCCAGCCCGATGATTGCGATGCCTGTCGGTTGCACGTGCGCTAAGGTCCAAGTTCGTCGTCGAGGATGGCAAAAAGCTGGCTTTCGGTGGCGGTGGTGATGTCCTCGTCGTCATGGGTGGTAGACGGGCCGGAGCTGGCCGGTGGAGCGGTGCAATCGGTCAAAATCGCTTGCAATCGCTTGATCAGGCGCGTTTTGTCGTCGGGGTTCCAGTTGGGTTGGTCGAGCAATGCTTGTAGTTCGCCGGTGACCTCGTTGAAACGAGTCGACGGGTTGGGTTGGTCGACCGTGACGGCAGGGGCGTTCGCCAGCTGGATGTCGAGGTGTTCGGCCAACTCGGCAGCCGTGGGGTAGTCAAAGATCAAGGTCGGTGGCAAGGTCAACCCGGTCGCAGTCTTGAGCCGGTTGCGCAGCTCCACCGCTGTCAGCGAATCAAACCCGAGATCCTGGAATGCCTTGTGCGCGTCGATCTCAGTGCCGGAATGCCCCAACACGATCGCGGCGTTGCTACATACTAACTCGGTGAGTTCGCGGTGCCGCTGCTCGGGAGTCAGCCCGTGCAGCCGCGACGCCAATCCCGACCCCGACACCTCATCGGCGCCGTCGATGATCCGTCGGATCGGACCGGCAACCAACTGGCTAAATAGTGCCGGCAGCTCGGCACCGGCCAGCGCGGCACGATCCAGCCGAGCAGCCACCACCACGGGCCGATCCGCCAGCAACGCGGCATCCAGGAATCCCATCGCCTGGTTGGTAGGCAACGGCGCCAGTCCAACCCGACTCATCCGGACCCGATCCCGCTCGCCTAAATGCTCGGTCATCGCCGAAGCCTGCTCCCACAATCCCCACGCCACCGACAACGCGGCCAGTCCACGTGATCGCCGATAGGCCGCCAACCCGTCCAAAAACGCGTTCGCTGCAGCATAATTGGCCTGGCCCGGCGCACCCACAATCCCGGCCATCGACGAAAACAACACAAACGCTGACACATCCAGGTGCCGGGTGAGCTCATGCAAATTCCAGGCCCCATCGACCTTGGCCCGCAATACCTTATCCACCCGATCCGGCGTCAATCCGGTGATTACCGCATCGTCAAGAACCCCAGCCGCATGAAACACTGCAGTCAGATCTGGTTGGCTTGCCACCAAACCCGCCACCGCATCACGATCGGCCACATCGCAAGACACCACCTGCACTCGGGCGCCGGCCGAGCCGAGCTCGTCCACCAATGCTGCGACGCTCTCCGTGTGCTCACCAGCACGACTGGCCAACACCACCTGCCGCACCCCGTATCGACTCACCAGATGACGCGCCACCGCAGAACCTGCCATCCCAGTGCCACCGGTGATCAGCACCGTGCCCGCGGCCCACGCGTCCGGCATGGTCAGCACCACTTTGCCGACATGGCGCGCCTGGCTCAAGAACCGATACGCCTCCCGAGCGTGCCGCACATCCCATGACTTGACTGGAAGCCGATGCAGCGCTTCAGTTTTGAACAACTCGACTAACTCGGCCAGCATCTGCGCAATCCGCTGCGGTCCGGCCTCCATCAAGTCGAAAGCCCGGTAGGCCACCCCAGGATGGTCCTGGGCAACGACCTGGGCGTCCCGAACATCGGTTTTGCCCATCTCGATGAAGCGACCGCCTCGCGGCAGTAACCGCAACGATGCGTCGGTGAACTCACCGGCCAGCGAGTTGAGCACCACATCCACGCCGCGACCCTCGGTGGTCAGCCAAAACGTCTCCTCGAATGCCAGTGTGCGTGAATCGGCAACATGCGTGTTGTCACATCCCATTGTGTGCAACGTGTCCCACTTGCCGCGACTGGCAGTAGCGAAAACCTCCAATCCCCACAGCCGAGCCAGTTGCACTGCCGCCATACCCACCCCGCCCGCAGCGGCGTGTACCAGCACCGACTCGCCCGGCTGCACCTGCGCCAGCACGCGTAACGCGTAGTAGGCCGTCAGAAACACCACCGGCACACCCGCAGCATCGGTCAGCGGCCACCGGTTCGGCAGCTTGACCACCAGCCGCGCATCGACCACCGCTTCCGACCCCGCCACCCCCAACAGACCCATCACCGGATCACCAACTGCTAAACCGGTCACGCCTGGACCGACTTCGGTGACCACCCCTGCCCCTTCGGCCCCCAACTCCGCGGCACCGGGATACATTCCCAACGCCACCAACACATCCCGGAAATTGACACCCAAAGCCCGCACCTCTATTCGAACCTGTCCAGGTGCCAATTCCTTTGCAGGGCATGATGCCAACGTCAAATCCTCAAGGGTGCCCGCGCCGCCGGCGACCAACCGCCAGCCCGAGTTGGTATCGGGCAACTGCAGGATCGGCTGTGGTCGCAGCTGTGCCAGCCGGGCGGCATAGGCTGTGCCGTTCCGGATCATCAATTGCTCTTCACCACAGCCAATGACATCGCCAACATCCATCGAGCCGTCCGAATCGACCAACATCACCCGACCCGGATGTTCGGCTTGAGCCGACCGCACCAACCCCCACACCGCGGCGCCGGCCAAGTTCGTGGCATCCTGGCCGACCGACCCTTGGGTCAGCACCACCAGTCGGCCGGCCCGCTCCTGGGCCAGCCAGGACTGCAATGCCACCAACACCCGATGCGTAGCCGAATACACCGGCCCCACACCGTCCTGGAAAGACTCCAACTCCCAGACCACGAGGTCGGCGCTGATGTCGTTGTGCGCCAATTCCACTGGCAACCACGCCACTTCCAACAACCCGCGACCTGCGGCATCGGCAGCGGCGACGGCCGCCGACAACAGCTGAGACGACACCGAACGCATGACCAATGCCTGTACCGACAACACCGGTAACCCCGCCTGATCGGCCAACTCCACCGACACCGTGCCATCACCGGCCGGCGCGATCCGCGCCCGAACCCGGGACGCACCCGCGGCATGCAGGGAGACCCCTTGCCAGGAGAAGGGCAGCATGGTAGCTGCCTGCTCGCCCACCATGCCCATTGCATGCAAGGCCGCATCCAGCACCAGTGGGTGAATTCCGAACCCACTCAACGTCACATCGACATCGTCGGGGACGGCAACATCGGCGAAGAGCTCCGATTCCCGCCGCCACATGGCCGTCAGACCCTGAAACGCCCGGCCATATTCATAGCCCAGTTCGGCAAATCGCTGATAGGCGCCATCGACATCAACCGGGGCAGCACCCAGCGGCGGCCACACCGACAAATCCGCTGCCGGGGCAACCGCCTTTGCCCCCAATACGCCCCGGGCATGCAACACCCACCCGGAATCCGACTCAGCGTTGCGTGAATATATCGACACTGGCCGCTGACCCATCTCACCGACACCCACCACCACCTGTAGCTGCACCCCGCCCACCGTCGGCAAAACCAACGGAGTCACCACCGTCAGCTCCTCGACCACCCCACAATCCACCTGGTCGGCGGCTCGCAGCGCCAGTTCCACGAAAGCCGCACCGGCGAGCAACACCACTCCAGCGATCACGTGATCGGCCAACCACCGCTGCTCCCCCACCGATAGCCGGCCGGTCAGTACCACCACGTCCGAATCCGGTTGCTCCACAACCGCACCCAACAAACCATGCCGGGCTGCCAGCAGACCAACACCGCTGATGTCTGCCGAACCCGCCGACGTAGGCGGCAACCAATACCGCTGCCGCTGAAACGCATAGGTCGGCAATTCGATCCGTCGACCCGGACTGCCAAACACCGCCGGCCAATCCATTTGGGCACCCGCAGTGAACAATGTCGCCACGGCGCCGAGCACCGACGACACTTCGGGGTGCTCTCTACGCATCATCGCCACCGATAGCGCCTCGCCTAAAGGCAGCGACTGCTCAACCAATGCTGTCAGGCCACCGCCGGGACCCACCTCAACAAACCTTGTGGCCCCAACCGCATTCAGCAACTGGACGCCCTCGGCAAATCGCACGGGGCGCCGCGCATGCTCCACCCAGTACTGTCCATCGCCGTAGCCTGCGCCGGCCATCTGCCCGGTCACATTGGACACCAACGGAATCCGCGGTTTCGACACCGAAATACCGGCAGCGATCCGCGTGAACTCGGCAAGCATCGGTTCCATCAGCAACGAATGAAACGCATGTGATACCGCTAGCCGATGCACCCGGCGGCCCCTGCGGGCAAAGTGATCGGCAATATCGCTGACCGCTGCCTCGCACCCTGAAACCACCACCGAGTGCGGCGCGTTGACCGCCGCGAGATTCGCCCCGTCGACCAGCACTGGCAGCACTTCTTCTTCGCTGGCGGCCACCACCACCATCACCCCACCGGCGGGCAACTCCGCCATCAACCTGCCGCGGGCAGCCACCAAACCCGCCGCATCGGTCAACGACAACACCCCGGCCAAATGTGCTGCCGCGATCTCGCCCACCGAATGTCCGATCAGGAAATCCGGGCTGATACCCCAGTGCTGCAACAACGTTGCCAACGCCACTTCGATTGCGAATAACGCCGGCTGGGCGAACTCGGTGCTAGTCAACAGCGCCTCGTCACCTTCCCAGAGCACTTTTCGCAGCGGCAGCCGCAGGTGCCGATCCAGCTCTTCGGCCACCGCGTCAAAAGCCAGGGCGAACAGGGGTAATTCGGCATATAACTGCGCTCCCATGCCTACCCATTGGGCCCCTTGCCCGGGAAACACGAACACCGTCTTCCCCACCGACCGCGCTCGACCCACTGCCACGCCCGCACCCGACTCACCAGCGGCCAACGCCGCCAACCCCGCCAGCAGGGCTCCGCGATCAGCACCCACGACCACCGCCCGATGCTCGAACATCGCCCGCGTCTTGACCAACGACCACCCCACATCGATCGGATCCAAATCCGGGTTGGCCGCGACGAAAGCCAGCAGCCGCTGCGCCTGACCGGCCAACGCCTGCTCCGACCGGGCCGACAGCACCCACGGCACGGCGGACGCCGCTGTTGGGGATGCAACTTCTGGCACAACACTTTCAACTACCGGTGCCTGCTCAAGAATCACATGCGCATTGGTGCCGCTGATCCCGAACGACGACACCCCGGCCCGCCGCGGCCGGCCGTGAACCGACCACGCCCGCGGTTGAGTCAACAACGACACCGCCCCCACCGACCAATCCACATGCGGCGTAGGAACATCCACATGCAATGTCTTGGGCATCACCCCATGCCGCATCGCCTGCACCATCTTGATCACCCCGGCCACCCCCGCCGCCGCCGATGTATGACCGATGTTCGATTTGATCGACCCCAACCACAGGGGCTCAACGCGGTCCTGACCGTAGGTCGCCAAAAGCGCCTGCGCCTCAATCGGATCCCCCAGCATGGTCCCGGTCCCGTGCCCCTCGACCACATCCACCTCAACCGCGCGCAGTCGCGCACTGGCCAACGCCGCCCGAATCACCCGCTGCTGGGATGGCCCATTGGGTGCCGTCAAACCGTTGGAGGCGCCGTCCTGATTGACCGCCGATCCGCGCACCAGGGCCAGCACCGGATGCCCCAACCGCCGTGCATCCACCAGCCGCTCCACCACCAGCACCCCGGCGCCTTCTGACCACGCGGTCCCGTCGGCGGCACCGGCGTATACCTTGCACCGACCGTCGCGCGCCAGCGCCCGCTGCCGGCTGAACTCGACGAATGCGGCGGGGGTGGCCATCACCGTCACCCCACCGGCCAGCGCCAAATCGCATTCCCCCGACCGCAGCGACTGCACCGCCAAATGCAGCGCCACCAACGACGACGAGCACGCCGTGTCCACCGACACCGCCGGACCCTCCAACCCCAGCACATACGCCACCCGCCCGGAGGCCACACTCAGCGTCGAACCCGTTAACCCATAGCCTTCCAGCTCGCCGGATAGCTGGCCCCCATAGCCGGCATGGATAACACCGGCGAACACACCCGTTGCCGAACCCCGCAACTTGGTCGGGTCAATTCCCGTACGCTCCAACGCTTCCCACGACACTTCCAATAGCAGGCGCTGTTGCGGGTCCATCGCCAGCGCCTCGCTAGGACCGATTCCAAAGAATCCGGCGTCGAAGTCACCCGCATGCTCCAGAAACGTCCCGCGGCGGGTATACATCTTCCCGCATGCATCCGGGTCAGGATCAAACAACCCGTCCACATCCCACCCGCGATCCGCCGGAAAATCCGATACCGCATCACGGCCCTGGGCCACCAGCTCCCACAACGTCTCCGGCGAATCCACCCCACCTGGATAACGGCATCCCATTCCGACCACCGCAACCGGCTCGGACAACTTGGCTTCCAAGTCGGACAGGCGTCTGCGGGTGCGCCGCAGATCTGCCGTGAGACGCTTCAGGTAGTCAACATGCGTGGTGGTTCCCGACATTGGTGTTCCTTGCGGGGGGTTAGGAGCCGAGTTCCTCGTCGAGGATGGCGAAAAGCTGGCTTTCGGTCGCGGCGGCGATGTCGTCGTCTTCAGTGGTCAGGCTGGTCAACATGGTTTGCAGGCGGGTGCGCAGGTGCGCTTTGACGTTGGCGCTCAAGTCGGGTTGGTCAAGCAGCACAACTAGCTCGCGGGTGATGTCGTCAACACGGTCTGACAGGCTTTGTTGATCGCTACCGCTGGCGGTGACTAGCCGGCTGTCGAGGTGTTCGGCCAGCGTGGCCGGCGTGGGGTAGTCGAAGATCAGCGTGGGCGACAACGTGAGCCCGGTGGCGGTCTTGAGTCGGTTGCGCAGCTCCACGGCGGTCAAGGAATCGAACCCGAGATCTTGGAATGCTTTGTGAGCGTTGATATCGACACTGCTGGAACGACCCAACACCGCCGCGGCATTGCTGATCACCAAATCGGTGAGTTCGCGCTGCCGCCGCTCGGGCGTGAGCGCATGCAGCCGGCTGACTAAGCCCGACATCGACACCGCCGTATCGGCGGCGTCGATCCTCCGCCGGGTCGGACCGGCAGCCAACTGGCTGAATAATGCCGGTAGCGCAGCACCAGCGCCGGCCAGCGCGGCACGATCCAGCCGGGCCGCCACTACCACCGCGCGATCGGCCTGCAGCGCAGTGTCCAGGAACCCTAGCGCCTGCTCGGTGGTTAGCGGAGCGAGCCCGGCCTGCGTCATCCTGGCGCGATCCCGCTCGCCGAGGTGCCGGGTCATCGCCGAGGCCTGCTCCCACAGTCCCCACGCCACCGACAATCCGGCCAGCCCACGCGAGCGCCGATAGGCCACCAACCCGTCCAAAAACGCATTCGCCGCAGCATAATTCCCCTGAGCCGGTGTGCCCACAATCCCGGCCATCGACGAAAACACCACAAACGCCGACAAATCCATGTCCTCGGTTAGCTCGTGCAGATTCCAGGCCCCATCGACCTTGGCCCGCAACACCGTATCCACCCGATCCGGTGTCAAGCCCGTGATCACGGCATCGTCCAACACCCCAGCGGCATGAAACACCCCTTTAAGCGGATAGCGCGGATCCAGACCCGCCAACAATGCCGCCAGCGCATCACGATCAGCCACATCACAGGAGACCACCGCCACCTGGGCCCCGCCCTCGCGCAACAGGGCCGCGACTTCTGCCGCCCTGTCGGCCTGCTCACCGCTTCGGCTGACCAGAACCAGATTGGCCACCCCATGTCGCCGGACCAAATGGGTAGCCACCGCCGAACCGGCCATGCCGGTCCCCCCAGTGACCACCACGGTGCCCCCCGCCAACCCGGACTGCCCACCCGGACCATCGGGGATGGTCAACACGACCTTGCCGATATGACGGGCCTGACTGACAAACCGGTAGGCCGCCGGGGCGCATCGCGCATCAAAAGTCTTGACCGGCAACCGCGCCAACACTCCGGCCGCTAGCAACCCCACTACCTCGGAAAGCATCGCCGCAATGCGGTCTGGGCCGGCTTCGACCAAATCGAACGCCCGATACCGCACCCCCCGATGCCGCTCGGCCACCGTCTGCCCGTCGCGAATATCGGTTTTACCCAGCTCGATAAAGCGGCCACCGCGGGGCAGTAGCCGCAGCGAGGCATCGGTGAACTCACCGGCGAGCGAGTTCAGCACTACGTCCACACCGCTGCCCTCGGTGGCCCGCAGAAACGCCTCCTCGAACTCCAACGATCGCGAGTCGGAGATATGGATATCGTCAAAACCCATCGCCCGCAATGTATCCCACTTGGCGCGACTCGCCGTGACGAAAACCTCTGCACCCCAATACCGCGCCAACGACACCGCTGCCATACCAACCCCGCCGGTGCCGGCATGCACCAACACCTTCTGCCCCGCCGCGACCTCCGCCAACACCGACAGCCCGTAAAACGCCGTCAGAAACGCCACCGGCACGGCCGCTGCCTCCACCAACGACCAGCCCGCCGGCACCATGGTTACCAACCGCGCATCCACCACCGCCTCCGAACCCACCAGCCCCAATAACCCCATCACCCGGTCACCAACGGCCAAACCGGTTACCCCCGGGCCGACTTCAACGACCACCCCTGCCCCGTCGACACCCAGTTCCCCGCCGCCGGGATACATCCCCAACGCCACCAACACATCCCGGAAATTGACCCCCACCGCACCCACGGCCACCCGCACCTGCCCCGTCGCCAGCTCCACCGGAGCAACGGGCGCCACCACCACATCCGCCAAAGTCCCCCCACCACCGGCAACCAACCGCCAGCCCCCAGCCGACGCCGAAGGCAAAGTCAACCCGGCCGCTACCGGGGCCAACCGTGCCGCATATACCCGGCCTCGACGAACCACCAGCTGCGGCTCACCCGAGCGTGCGCCGAAACCAACCGCATCCTCGACAGCGACCGACCCATCGGTATCCACCAACACCACCCGGCCCGGATGTTCAGCCTGGGCAGAGCGCACCAACCCCCACACCGCAGCACCCGCCAAATCGGTGACATCGTCATCAACCGGACCCACCGCCCCACGCGTCACCACCACACCCAGACCGGTCACATCGCTAGCCAACCACGACTGCAACACCTCCAACACCTCGTGCACACCCCGGTACACCGCTGCCAGCACATCCCCGCCGGCCTGCGCGCCGGCGTGAGGCGGCAGCTCCCACACCACGGCGTCGTCGCCAATGTCGCCGCCCTCCAACGGCACCGGTGTCCAGATCATCTCCAGCAATCCCCGGTCGCCGGCGGTCGACCTCGACAACGCGGCCGCTGAGACCGGACGAACCATCAACTGCCGCACCGACAACACCGGCAACCCCTGCGGATCGGCCAACTCCACCGACACCGCCCCCCGGCCCACCGGCGCCAGTCGCACACGGACCCGCGCAGCCCCGCTTGCGTGCAAACACACCCCCTCCCACGAGAACGGCAACATCGTCTGCTGCTCACCCTCGACAATTCCCCACGCATGCAACGCCGCATCCAACACCGCCGGATGAATCCCAAACCCCCGTATCGGCACACCCTCAGGGAGAGTGACGTCGGCGAACACCTCGGCCCCCCGCCGCCACAAGGCCTGCAAACCCCGAAACGCCGGCCCATACCCATACCCCCGCGCCGCCAACACCTGATACCCGTCGGCGACGTCCATCGCCCGCGCCCCAACCGGCGGCCACACCGACAGCTCCGCGGCCGGCTGCACCGAGCCAACCCCCAACACGCCCTGCGCGTGCAACGTCCATCCCGGACTCGAATCCGCCTGGCCGGCAGCCGAATACACCCACACATTCCGAGTACCCGACTGCTCGACGCCGCCCACCACCACCTGGACCCGCACCCCACCTGCCGGCAGCACCAACGGTGCCTGCAACGTCAACTCCTGCAGCACCGAACAACCCACCTCGTCACCGGCCCGCAAGGCCAACTCAACAAACCCCGTGCCCGGGAACAGCACCACCGGGCCCACCGCATGATCGGCCAGCCACGGCGCAGCGACCACCGATATCCGGCCCGTCAACACCACCCCACCCGAGTCGGGCCGTTGCACCACTGCAGCCAACAATCCATGCTCGGCGCCCACCAAGCCGACACCACCCAGATCGCCGCCAACAGCACCTAGGCCGTCTAGCCAGAACCGCTGGCGCGCAAACCCGTACGTCGGCAACTCCACCCGGCGGCCTCCCAGGTCGGCAAACGCGGCACGCCAGTCAACACCCACGCCCGCAACGTGGGCCTGCCCCGCCGACAGCCAAAACCGGCCCACCCCGCCGTCATCGCGACCCAGCGTCGGAATGACAATCGGTTCACCCGTAGCGCCGCGATCACAGTCGACCAACGTCTCTTCGATGCCGGCGATCAGGACCGGATGGGGGCTGGATTCGACGAACACCCGGTATCCGCCGTCGAAGGCGTTGCGGACGGCGCGTTCGAACTGCACCGGCTGGCGGATGCTTCGGTACCAGTACTCGGCGTTCACACCGGCGGTATCCATGAGTTCGCCGGTGACAGTGGAGAAGAACGCCACCGTGGAAGTACGGGGTTCGATACCTCGCAGCGCCGCGATGAGCTCCTCCCGGATCGCGTCCACCTGCGCCGAGTGTGACGCGTAGTCGACGTCGATCCTGCGGGCACGAATGCCTTCGGCCTCACATCGCTGCATCAGCTCCGTCACGGCATCCGTCTCGCCGGCCAGCACGACCGACGAGACACCATTGACTGCAGCGATATTCAGTCGGTCTCCCCATTGGGACGCCAACTTCTCGGCCTGCGGCTGGCCACAGGCCAACGAGACCATGCCGCCGGCACCGCCCAACCGCACCAGCAACCGGCTGCGCAGCGCCACCACCGCAGCCGCGTCCCGAAGCGACAGGGCGCCCGCCACATATGCCGCCGCGATCTCCCCCTGCGAATGCCCGATGACCGCGTCGGGAACCACACCCACCGACCGCCACAATTCGGCCAGCGACACCATCACCGCCCACAACGCCGGCTGCACCACATCCACCCGATCCAGCCCCGGTGCGCCGGGTGCCCCGCGCAGCACGTCGAGCAGCGACCACTCCACGTGCTCACGCAGCGCCCGTTCGCAGCGATGGATATGTTCGGCGAACACCGGTGCGGTAGCACATAACTGGGCTCCCATGCCCAGCCACTGCGCGCCCTGGCCCGGGAACACGAATGCCGTCTTGCCCACCGTCTGGGCGCGGCCCGCCACCACGTCGGCGCCGGGCACGCCGGCCGCCAGACCCGTCAGCCCTTCCATCAGCTGAGTGCGGTCGGCGCCCACGACCACGGCCCGATGATCAAACAGCGACCGGGTGTTGACCAGCGACCAACCCACATCGAGCGGGCGCACGTTCTCATCGGCGCCCACCCAGGCCAACAGCCGTCGCGCCTGGTTGGTCAACGCTTGCGCCGACCTCGCCGACAGCACCCACGGCACCGCCACCGGGTCGTTGCCATGGGCCGCGCCAACCGGTTCCACTGCCGGTGCCTGTTCCAGAATCACATGTGCGTTGGTGCCGCTGATCCCGAACGACGACACACCGGCCCGCCGCGGCCGGCCCGGCACGTGCCACGGCCGCGGCTCGGTCAACAACGACACCGCCCCCGCCGACCAATCCACATGCGGCGTCGGCACATCCACGTGCAACGTCTTGGGCAGCACGCCGTGGCGCATCGCCTGCACCATCTTGATCACCCCGGCGACCCCCGCAGCCGCCGACGTATGACCGATGTTCGATTTGATCGACCCCAGCCACAACGGCCGATCGGCCGGCCGCTGTCCATACGTCGCCAAAATCGCCTGCGCCTCAATGGGATCCCCCAACGTGGTGCCCGTCCCGTGCCCCTCGACCACATCCACGTCGGCGACACCTAACCGCGCACTGGCCAGCGCCGCAGTGATCACCCGTTGCTGCGCCGGCCCATTCGGCGTGGCCAGCCCGTTGGAGGCGCCGTCCTGATTGACCGCCGATCCGCGCACCAGCGCCAGCACCGGATGCCCCAACCGGCGCGCGTCAGCCAACCGCGCCAGCACGAGCACCCCGGCGCCCTCGGCAAACGCGGTCCCATCGGCGGCACCCGCATAGGCCTTACAACGACCATCGGCGGACAGCGCCCGCTGCCTGCTGAACTCGATGAACATCGCCGGGGTGGCCATCACGGTGACCCCACCGACCAGCGCCAGGTCGCATTCGCCGAGGCGCAGTGACTGCACCGCCAAATGCAGTGCCACCAACGACGACGAACACGCGGTATCCACCGACACCGCCGGGCCCTGCAGGCCCAACACATACGCCACCCGCCCGGAGGCCACGCTCAGCGTCGAGCCACGCAGCCCGTAGCGCTCCAGGTCACCCGGCACCCGGCCTTGGCCCCCATACGAGCCGTGGAACACCCCGGCGAACACGCCCGTCTGCGAACCCCGCAACGTGATTGGGTCGATGCCCGCCCGCTCCAACGCTTCCCACGACACTTCCAACAGCAACCGCTGCTGGGGATCCATCGCAAGCGCCTCGCTGGGTGCGATCCCGAAAAACTCGGCGTCAAAACCGGCGACATCCGTCAAGAACCCGCCGCACCGGGTATACGACTTGCCTACTGCGTCGGGATCGGGGTCAAACAACCCCGCCACATCCCAGCCGCGATCCGCCGGGAACTCCGAAACCGCGTCACGGCCGTGTGCCACCAGCTCCCACAGCGTCTCCGGCGAATCCACCCCACCCGGATAGCGGCATCCCATCCCCACCACCGCCACCGGCTCGGTGGTCCGGGCAAGAAGATCCCGGTTCTCTCGCTTCAGTCGCTCGTTTTGCTTGAGCGATCTGCGCAGGGCCTTGACGAGGTCTTCGGGAGTGCTGTTCATGGCACGAGGTCCGCCGAGCGTAACGTCACTGCGAGATTGCGATCCGAATAGCGCAGTGGCGTTACGCTCGCGGAATCCAGCATCAGTGCCAGCGCAGCAACACGAGTTCGGAACAGAAGCCTGGGCCCATGGCGATCATCAACCCGGGACTTCCGCTGGGGGGCGGTTTGGCGATGGTGTCACGCAGCACATGCAGCACCGACGCTGACGACAGATTCCCGATTTCGCCCAACGAGCGCCACGTCAGCTCGAGAGCCTGCGGCGACAGGTCGAGGGTCTCGGTGATGGCGTTGATGATCTTGGGTCCCCCGGGATGGGTGACCCAGGCGCCGACGTCGGTGGTGCTCAGGCCGTGCGAAGCCAGGAAGGTGGTGACGTCATTGCCCAGATACTGCTCGACCACGGCCGCCAAGTCCCGTGATAGGACGAGCTCGAACCCGGCCGAGCCGACGTCGTATCCCATGGTGCGCAGCGAGTCGGGGTACAGATGGCTGCGCGAATCCAGGATGTCCGGCCCGTCGGCGCCGATGTCCTGGGCGCGCTTCACACCTGCGGCCACCACCGCCGCGGCGCCGTCAGCAAACAACGCACTGCCGACAAGGCCCGGCAGCGTCGGCTTGTATCCCGGATACGTGAGTGAACACAGCTCGACCGAGACCAACGCGGCAACGCCGTCCGGGGCCCCGCGCAGGTAGTCGTGCAGCCGGGCGACCCCGGCCGCCCCGGCCACGCAGCCCAGCCCGAACAGCGGCACCCTCCGGACATCGGCGCGCAGCCCCAGCCGCCCGGCGATCCGGGCATCCAGCGACGGCACCGCCAGTCCGGTGACCGTGGCGGTGATCAACACGTCGAGATCCTCGGGTCGCAGACCGGACTCGTCGAGTGCCCCCGCCAGGGCTTGCACGCCCAAGTCCACGGCTTTTTCGATGAAAATCTTGTTCGCCTCGCCGAAGTCGGTCAGCTTCGGGTATTTCTCCAGCGGCAAGACCAGGTGGCGGCTGTTGACTTTGGCGCTGGCGTGCAGCTGGCGAACGATGTCTTCGTAGCCCTCGAAATCCGGGATGCTGACAAACGAGTCGGTGAGCTCGCGTTGTGAATAGCGATACGGCGGCAACGCGCCGAACACACCTGCGATGACGCTCACTGGTCCCACCCCTTTGACACGCACATCGAGGCCGAATGGTTCAACCGGGTCGCCTAGAGCCCGAAGTTTAGCCCGCCTGGAACTGGCCGGCAAAGTTTCGAGGCCCCCTCAGCGCACCAGCTGGCGGCGCAGCCGCTCGGCGGCTTCACCAATGGCGTTCAGTTGCTCGGCAACCCGGCCCGGCGCGGTGCCACCCCGGCAATCGCGGGCCGACACCGAGCCTTCGATGGTCAGCACCTCGCGGACTTGCGGGGTCAGCTCGGGGCTGATGGCGGCCAGCTCGTCGTCGGTGAGTTCCTGCAGCCCCACGCCGCGCTGTTCGGCCGCACGCACCGCCGCACCCGCGGCCTCATGCGCGGACCTAAACGGAACACCTTGCCGCACAAGCCATTCGGCGAGATCGGTGGCCAACGTATAGCCGGCCGGGGCCAGCTCCGCCATCCGCTGGACATTGAAGGTCAGGCTGGCCACCAGCCCGGCCATCGCCGGTAGCAGCAGCTCCAGCTGGGCCACCGAATCGAACACCGGCTCCTTGTCTTCCTGCAGGTCGCGGTTGTAGGCCAGGGGCTGGGCTTTCAGGGTGGCCAGCAGCCCGGCCAGGTTTCCGATCAGCCGCCCGGACTTGCCGCGGGCCAGCTCGGCGATGTCCGGATTCTTCTTCTGCGGCATGATCGAGCTACCGGTGGACCACGAGTCATGCAACGTGACGTAGCCGAATTCCGTCGAGCTCCAGACGATGATGTCCTCAGCCAGCCGGGACAGGTCGACGGCGATCATGGCGAACACGAACGCCGCCTCGGCGGCGAAGTCGCGGGCGGCGGTCGCGTCGACGGAGTTGTCCGCGGCAGCCGAGAAACCGAGGTCCGCGGCGATCGCGTCGGGATCCAGGCCCAGCGACGAGCCGGCCAAGGCGCCCGAGCCGTACGGGGACACCGCCGCGCGTTTGTCGAAGTCGACGATGCGGTCCAGGTCGCGCAGCAGGGGGTGGGCGTGCGCGAGCAGATGGTGTGCCAGCAGGATCGGCTGGGCGGACTGCAGGTGGGTTTTGCCGGGCATGATGGCGCTCGGGTGTGCGGCGGCCTGCTCTGCCAGCGCACCGACCACGTCGAGCACACCGGTGGCGACCCGGCGCACCGCGTCGCGCAGCCACATCCGAAACAGCGCGGCCACCTGGTCGTTGCGCGAGCGCCCGGCCCGCAGCCGGCCGCCCAGGTCCGGTCCGACCCGGTCGATCAGGCCCCGCTCCAGCGCGGCATGCACGTCCTCGTCGGTGACCAGCGGGCCGAAGCTGCCGTCGGCGACGTCTCGGGCGAGGCTGTCCAGGCCGGCGAGCAGCCCGTCGCGTTGCTCCTCGGTGAGCAGCCCGGCCCGAAACAGCACCATGGTGTGCGCCCGCGACGCGGTGAGGTCGTAGGGGGCCAGCACCCAGTCGAAGTGGGTGGACTTGCTCAGCGCGGCCAGCGCGTCGGACGGGCCGCCGGCGAACCGCCCGCCCCACAGCGACCCCTCGTTGGTGCTCACTTTTCTGTGGCGAGCAGACGCAGAATCGCACGCCGACGGGCGTGGCGGTGCGATTCTGCGTCTGCTCGCGGGAGAACCGTCACCGCAGATCCCGGCGGGCGGCGAGCTTGGAGGACAGCCCGTGCACGTAGACGAAGCCGCGGGCGGCGGACTGGTCGAAGCTGTCGCCCTCGTCGTAGGTGGCCAGGTTGAAGTCGTACAACGATTCCGCGCTGCGCCGGCCGTTGACCGCGATGTGGCCGCCGTGTAGCACCAGCCGCACCTCGCCGGACACGTGCTCCTGGGTCTTGGCGACGAAAGCCTCCAGCGCGGCCTTCAGCGGCGAGTACCACAGCCCGTCGTAGACCAGTTCGGCCCAGCGCTGGTCGGTCTGGCGTTTGAACCGGCCCAGCTCACGCTCCAGGGTGACGTGTTCGAGTTCGGTGTGCGCGGTGATCAGCACCATCGCGCCGGGCGCCTCGTAGATCTCGCGGCTCTTGATGCCCACCAGCCGGTCCTCGACGACGTCGAGGCGCCCGACACCTTGCGCGCCGGCGCGGCGGTTGAGCTCCTCGATCGCCGCCAGCATCGACACCGGCTTGCCGTCGATGGACACCGGCACGCCGCGTTCGAAGCCGACGATCACCTCGTCGGGGACCCCCCAGTTGACGGTGGGGTCTTCGGTGTAGGCGTAGACGTCCTTGGTTGGGGCATTCCACAGGTGCTCTAAGAAGCCGGTCTCCACCGCGCGGCCCCAGACGTTCTGGTCGATGGAGAACGGCGAGCGTTTGGTGACGTTGATCGGGATGGCGTTCTCCTCGGCGAACGCGATCGCCTTCTCCCGCGTCCACGCGTAGTCGCGCACCGGCGCCAGCACCTGCAGATCCGGTGCCAGCGAGGCGAACCCGACTTCGAAGCGGACCTGGTCGTTGCCCTTGCCGGTGCAGCCGTGCGCCACGATGCCGCCGCCGTGCTCGCGCGCCGCGGCGACCAGGTGTTTGACGATCAGCGGCCGGCTGATCGCCGACACCAGCGGGTAGCGGTCCATATAGAGCCCGTTGTTCAGCACGGTGGGCAGGCAGTAGCCCTCGGCGAACTCGTCGCGGGCGTCGACAACGACGGCCTCCACCGCACCGCAGTCCAGCGCCCGCTGGCGTATGACGTCCATGTCCTCGCCGCCCTGGCCGAGGTCGATCGCCACCGCCACCACCTCACGCCCGGTCTCCTTGCCTATCCAGCTGATCGCCACCGACGTGTCCAGACCGCCGGAATAGGCCAGGATGACGCGCTCTGACATGACTCTCCTTACCGAATGTTCTCGAACATGCCGGCCAGTTGCGCGCCGGTCATCGGCTCGCGGGCGACCACCAGGATGGTGTCATCACCGGCGATGGTGCCGACGACCTGGGGCAGGGCCGCGCGGTCGATGGCGCTGGCCAGGTAGTGCGCCGCGCCCGGCGGGGTGCGCAACACCGCGAGGTTGCCGCTGGCGTCGGTCGACACCAGCAACTCAGCGAGCAGCCGCGACATCCGGTCGGTGCCGCCCGACACCCCGCGCACCGGGCTGCCGTCCTCGGGCACGACGTAGATGCCGGTGCCGCCGTCCGCGCCGCGCAGTTTCACCGCGCCGAGCTCTTCCAGATCGCGCGACAGCGTGGCTTGGGTGACCTCGATGCCCTCGGCGGCCAGCAGCGCCGCCAGTTCGCTTTGACTGCGCACCTGCGCCGACGACAGGATCGCCACGATGCGTGCCTGCCGGCCGGCGCGGTTTGCGGCGACCTCGGGCCCCGCAACGGCCGCAGCCTTGGCGCGGCTCATGAGCGCTCCAGCAGCCACACCAGCAGCGCCTTCTGCGCGTGCAGCCGGTTTTCGGCCTCGTCCCACACCGCGCTGGCCGGTCCGTCCATCACCTCGTCGGTGATCTCGTCCCCGCGGTGGGCCGGTAGGCAGTGCAACACCATGGCGTCGGAGTCGGCCAGCGCCAAAAGTTGCGAGTTGAGCTGAAATGGCCGAAACGGCTTCACTCGGTCCAGCCCGTCGTTTTCCTGGCCCATCGACGTCCAGGTGTCGGTGACCAGAACGTCGGCGCCGGCGGCGGCCGCGTGGGCGTCGGCGGTCACGGTCACCGTGGCGCCGGTGTCCCGGGCGCGGCGCTCGGCCGCGGCCCGCACCGACGGGTCGGGCAGGAAGCCCTCGGGAGCCGCGACGGTGACGTGGATACCCGCTGTGACCCCGCCGAGCAGCAGCGAGTGCGCCATGTTGTTGGCGCCGTCGCCGAAGTAGGACAACCTGAGCCCGCGCAGCGCCCCCTTGCGTTCGGCGATGGTCTGCAGGTCGGCCAACACCTGACACGGATGGAACTCGTCGGAGAGCGCGTTGATCACGGGCACCGTCGCGACCGACGCCATGGCGTCCAGCCGCTGTTGGCCGAAGGTTCGCCAGACGATGGCATCGACGTAGCGGGACAACACCTTTGCGGTGTCTTGCAGGGTTTCGTCGCGGCCCATCTGGGTGCTGCCGCTGTCGACGACGACGGCATGCCCGCCCAGCTGCGCGATGCCCAGCTCGAAGGAGAACCGGGTGCGGGTGGAGTTCTTGTCGAAGATGACCGCCACCCCGCGCGGCCCGTCCAGGGGTCGACGGCTAACCGGGTCTTTCTTCAGCTCGGCGGCCAGCTGCAGAACCTCGGCCTGTTCGGCTGGGGACAGGTCGTCGTCGCGCAGGAAATGCCTGGTCACGGGGCCCCCACGGCGCGGTCCAGGATTGCCGGCAAGGCGGCGACAAAGCCGTCGAGCTGTGCTTCGGCGATGGTCAGCGGCGGCGCCAGCCGGATGACGGTGGGTGCGGCCGCGTTGACCAGGTAGCCGGCCTCGCGCGCGGCCGTCTCGGCGTCCGTGGCGTGCGGGGCGGTCAGCGCGATGCCCAACAGCAGTCCGCGTCCGCGCACGTGGTCGATGAGCGGGTGGCCGAGCGCTTCGATGCCGTGCCGCAACGATTTGCCCAAGACTTCGGCGCGGCGGACCAGGCCGTCGCTCGCCAGCACCCGCAGCACCGCCAGCGCCGCCGCGGCACACACCGGGTTGCCGCCGAAGGTGCTGCCGTGCAGTCCGGGGGTCAAGAGTTCGGCGGCCGGCCCGACGGCCAGGCACGCCCCGATCGGCAGCCCGCCGCCCAGGCCCTTGGCCAGGGTCACCACGTCCGGGGTGATGCCGTCGTGCTGGTGGGCGAAGAACGCTCCGGTGCGGCCCATCCCGGTCTGCACCTCGTCGAGCACCAGCAGCGCGCCGCGCCGCGCCGTGATATCGCGGGCGGCGGCAAGGTAGCCCGCGGGCGGGACGACGACCCCGCTCTCCCCCATGATCGGTTCCAGGAACACCGCGGCGGTGTGGTCATCGACGGCGGCGGCCAGCGCGTCGACGTCGCCGTAGCCGACGTGCGCGACGTCGCCGGGCAGCGGCGCGAACGGCGTTTGCTTGGCCGGTTGTCCGGTGAGCGCCAGCGAGCCCATGGTGCGGCCGTGGAAGGCTTCGTGGGCGGCAACCAGTTTCGTGCGTCCGGTGAGCCGAGACAGCTTGAACGCCGCCTCGTTGGCCTCGGCGCCGGAGTTGCAGAAGAACACTCGCGTCCGCTGGTCGGCCCCCAGCAGCGCGACCAGCTCCTCGGCCAGCGCGATGCCCGGTTCGGTGGCATACAGATTGGAGGTGTGGCCCAGCGTCGACATCTGCCGGGTGACGGCCTCGATGACCGCGGGGTGGCGATGGCCCAGCACGTTGACCGCGATGCCGCCGAGCAGGTCGACGTAGGTTCTGCCGTCCACGTCGGTGACCACGGCGCCGTCACCGCTGGCCAGCGCTATCGGGGGGGTGCCGTAGTTGTTCATCATCACGGCTTGCCACCGCTGCCGCATGGCGTCGGTGTTCGTCATGCGCGTACCACCTTGGTGCCTGTGCCGGCGTCGGTGAACAACTCCACCAACACGCAATGTGTGACCCGCCCGTCGATGATGTGCGCGCTGGGCACCCCGCCGATGACCGCCCGCAGGCACGCCTCGACCTTGGGGACCATGCCCGATTCCAGCGTCGGCAGCAGTTGCGCCAGTGTGCCGGTGTCGATCTCGCTGACCAACGAGTCGCGATCCGGCCAGCGGGTGTACAGGCCGTCGATATCGGTGAGCATCAACAGCTTTTCGGCGCCCAGGGCTTCGGCGACCGCCGCGGCGGCGGTGTCGGCGTTGATGTTGTGCACCACGCCGTCGGCATCCGGGGCCAGCGTGGACACCACCGGGATCCGGCCCGCTGCAACGAGATCCAGCATTGCCGCGGTGTTGACCTGGTCGACGTCGCCGACCAGGCCGATGTCGGTGGCCACGCCGTCGACGGTGACGCTGCGCCGCACGGCGGTGAACAGCTGCGCGTCCTCGCCGGTGATCCCGACGGCATACGGTCCGTGCGCGTTGATCAGGTTGACCAGTTCCCGGCCCACCTGACCGAACAGCACCATCCGGGCCACGTCGAGCACTTCGGGTGTGGTGACCCGGAATCCGCCCTTGAAGTCGCCCTCGATGCCGAGCCGCCGCAGCATGGCGGTGATCTGCGGCCCCCCGCCGTGCACCACGACGGGATGGATGCCGCAGTTGCGCAGAAACGCCATGTCGGCGGCGAACGCGCGCCGCAGCGTGTCGTCGGTCATCGCGTTGCCGCCGTATTTGACGACGACGACCTTGCCGTGCAACTGCTTGAGCCAGGGCAGGGCCTCGGCCAGCACCTGCGCTTTGATGTGGGTGGGCAGTGCTTCGATGCGGCTCATGAGCTGTAAGCCGAGTTCTCTTCGACGTAGGCATGCGACAGATCAGTGGTTCGGATCCTCGCCTGCCCGTCGCCGACGCCGAGGTCGACGGTGATATCGATGTCCGCGTCCGACAGGTCCACCTCGCGCGCACCGGGAGCCCCGACACCGTGCACACACACCGCGGCACCGTTGAACGACACGCTGATCCGATCCGGGTCGAGACGGATGGGTGCCATCCCGACGGCGGCGAGCACCCGGCCCCAGTTCGGGTCGGACCCGAACAGCGCGGTTTTGACCAGGCTGTCGCGGGCGATCTGGCGGGCGGCGACCAGCGCGTCGTCTTCGGTGGCGGCCCCGGTCACGGTCACGGTGACGCGTTTGGTGACACCCTCGGCGTCGGCCTGCAGCTGGGCGCACAAATCGTCGCAGACCCGCAGCACGGCCTCGTCGAGATCGGCCTGGGCAGGGGGGATTTCACTGGCCCCGGACGCCAGCAGCAGCACGGTGTCGTTGGTGGAGCAGCTGCCGTCGATGTCGAGCCGGTCGAACGTGGCCGCGGCGGCGCGGCGCAGCGCCCGCTCGAGTGCGGCCGGCTCGGCGGCCGCGTCGGTGGTGAGCACGCACAGCATGGTGGCCAACGACGGCGCCAGCATGCCCGCGCCTTTGGCCATGCCGCCGACCGTCCAGTTGTCGTGATGGTGCAGCGCAACCTGTTTGGGCACGTTGTCGGTGGTCATGATGGCGTGGGCGGCTTCATCGCCGCCGACCAGCCCGCCATGCATCTCGTGCACCACGTGGGCGACGCCGGCGAGCAGCTTGTCCATCGGCAGCCGGTCGCCGATCAGCCCGGTGGAGCAGACGGCGACCTCGATGGCCCCGGTCTCGGTTCCCCAGTCCGACAACGCCGCGGCCACCGCCTCCGCGGTGGCGTGGGTGTCGGCGAAGCCGGCCGGCCCGGTGCAGGCATTGGCGCCGCCGGAGTTGAGGATCACCGCGCGCAGCCGCCCGGTGGTCAGCACTTGCTGGGTCCACAGCACCGGCGCCGCCTTGACCTGGTTGCGGGTGAACACCCCGGCGGCGGCGTAGTCGGGTCCCTCGTTGAACACCAGCGCCAGATCCAGCGCACCGGAGGCCTTGATCCCGGCGGCGACGCCGGCGGCCCGAAAGCCGGCCGGGGCGGTGACGCCCTGAGCGCGCAGCAGCCGGGTGGTGCCGGCCAGGTCGGTCACGGCGCCACCCCCACAACCGAAAGGCCGTCGGTCTCCGGCCAGCCCAGCGCCAGGTTCATCGATTGCACCGCGGCGCCGGCGGTGCCCTTGACCAGGTTGTCGATCGCGGCGATCGCCACGAACGTCTGCGCGTCCTCGTCCACCGCGACGGCGATGTGCGCTGCGTTGCTGCCGATCACCGCGCCGGTGCGCGGCAGCTGCCCCTCCGGCATCAGATAAATGAAAGGCTCTGCATGGTAGGCCTTTTCGTAGGCTGCCCGCAGCTGCGACAGGGGTGATCGGGTGCGTGCCGTGCAGGTGGCCAGGATGCCACGGGAGGCCGGGATCAGCACCGGGGTAAACGAGACCGAGACGTCGCGGTCGGTGACCGCGCGTAGCCCTTGAGCGATCTCGGGGGTGTGCCGGTGGACGCCGGCGATGTTGTAGGCGCGCGCCGACCCGATGACCTCCGCGCCCAGCAAGTCGGTGGTGGCCGCACGACCCGCCCCCGAGGTACCGCTGACGGCGACCACGGTCACCGCGGGCTCGATAAGGTCTGCGGCCAGCGCGGGAAAAAGCGCCAGCAGTGCCGCGGTCGGATAGCAGCCGGGCACCGCGATGCGGCGGGTGCCGCGCAATTGGTCCCGCGCGCCCGGCAGCTCGGGCAACCCATACGGCCAGCTACCGGCGTGCGACGACCCGTAGAACCGCTCCCAGACGGCGGCGTCGGTGAGCCGAAAGTCCGCCCCGCAGTCGATGATCAGCGTCTCGGGGCTCAGTTGCTGCGCCAACACCGCCGAATGCCCGTGCGGCAAGGCCAAGAAGACGGCATCATGGCCACCGAGCACGGCAGCTTCGGTGGGTTCGACTACTCGATGGGCCAGCGGCGTCAGGTGCGGATGGTGTTCGCCGAGCGTGCTGCCGGCGCTGGTCGCCGCGGTCAGCGCACCGATCCTCAGCCGGCCGTCGGCGTACGCCGGATGCCCGAGCAGCAGGCGGAGAATCTCACCACCGGCATATCCGCTGGCACCGGCAACCGCCACCTTCGTCGCATTGGCCACCTGCCGATTTTGCATCGTTATGCAACAGTTTGCAAACTCATTCCGCGGTGACTGCGCCGGGACTTGACACACCGCCGGGCGGCGCCGATGGGACTCGAAGTTGCGTCCGCGAAAACGTGCGTTTTCCCTCACATGACATAAGACCCAACTAGGCTGAATTTCCCGTGACACATGTCCACTAGCTGCGCCGAGTCGAAGGGGGACCGCCATGTCGTTCTTACTCGTGGAGCCGGACTTGGTCACAGCAGCGGCCGCCAATTTAGCTGGTATTCGCTCGGCACTGAGCGAAGCCGCTGCCGCCGCATCGACCCCCACGACCGCGCTGGCATCGGCCGGCACCGATGAGGTGTCGGCGGCTGTCTCGCGACTATTCGGCGCCTACGGTCAGCAATTTCAAGCGCTCAACGCCCGGGCGGCGACGTTTCACGCCGAGTTCGTGAGCTTGTTGAACGGCGGCGCGGCGGCCTATACCGGCGCCGAGGCCGCCAGCGTGTCGTCGATGCAGGCCCTGCTCGACGCGGTGAATGCGCCCACGCAGACGCTGCTGGGGCGCCCACTGATCGGCAACGGCGCCGATGGAGTGGCGGGGACCGGGTCAAATGCCGGCGGCAACGGCGGGCCCGGTGGAATTTTGTACGGCAACGGCGGCAACGGCGGGGCCGGCGGACCCGACGGCGGGGCCGGCGGTAACGGCGGGGCCGCCGGATTGATCGGCAACGGCGGCGCCGGCGGCGCCGGCGGTGCTGGAGGTGCAGGCGGCGCTGGCGGGGCCGGCGGCACCGGCGGACTGTTGTATGGCAACGGCGGTGCCGGCGGCAACGGGGGCAGTGCCGCTGCGGCCGGTGGGGCCGGCGGCAACGCCCTGCTGTTCGGCAACGGCGGGAACGGCGGAAGTGGGGCTTCCGGCGGAGCCGCCGGCCACGCCGGGACGATATTTGGTAACGGCGGCAATGCTGGGGCCGGATCGGGGCTAGCCGGCGCGGACGGCGGGTTGTTCGGCAATGGCGGGGACGGTGGTTCCAGCACCTCGAAGGCTGGCGGTGCAGGTGGAAATGCACTGTTCGGCAACGGCGGGGACGGCGGATCGAGCACCGTCGCCGCCGGGGGTGCGGGCGGGAATACCCTGGTCGGCAATGGCGGTGCCGGCGGCGCTGGCGGCACCAGCGGTCTCACCGGTAGCGGCGTGGCCGGCGGGGCCGGCGGCAGCGTCGGCCTGTGGGGCTCCGGCGGTGCCGGCGGCGACGGCGGCGCCGCCACGTCATTGTTGGGCGTCGGCATGAACGCCGGTGCTGGCGGGGCCGGCGGCAACGCCGGCCTGCTGTACGGCAACGGCGGTGCCGGTGGGGCCGGCGGCAATGGTGGGGATACGACGGTGCCATTGTTCGACTCCGGCGTCGGCGGTGCCGGGGGTGCTGGCGGCAACGCCAGCATGTTCGGTAACGGTGGGACCGGTGGCGTCGGCGGCAAGGGGGGGACGAGCAGCGATCTGGCCAGCGCTACCAGCGGAGCCGGCGGGGCCGGCGGGGCCGGCGGCGTCGGCGGGCTGCTCTATGGCAACGGCGGGAACGGGGGGGCCGGTGGCATCGGCGGGGCTGCTATCAACATACTCGCCAACGCCGGTGCCGGCGGCGCCGGTGGTGCCGCGGGCAGTAGCTTCATCGGCAATGGCGGCAACGGTGGGGCCGGTGGCGCCGGTGGGGCTGCAGCGCTATTTAGCTCCGGTGTCGGCGGGTCCGGCGGCAGCGGCGGCACCGCGTTGCTTCTCGGCAGCGGTGGGGCCGGTGGGAACGGCGGCACTGGTGGGGCTAACTCTGGCTCCCTCTTCGCAAGTCCCGGCGGTACCGGCGGTGCCGGCGGTCACGGCGGTGCCGGCGGGCTGATATGGGGCAACGGTGGGGCCGGTGGGAACGGCGGCAACGGTGGCACCACCGCCGATGGCGCCCTTGAGGGTGGCACCGGCGGTATCGGCGGCACCGGAGGCAGCGCCATCGCGTTCGGTAATGGCGGGCACGGTGGCGCCGGTGGTACCGGTGGGGATCACAGTGGCGGCAACGGTATCGGCGGTAAGGGCGGTGCCAGCGGAAACGGCGGCAACGCCGGCCAAGTGTTCGGCGACGGCGGGACCGGCGGAACCGGCGGCGCGGGCGGCGCCGGTTCCGGTACCAAGGCCGGCGGCACCGGTAGCGACGGCGGTCACGGCGGCAACGCCACCTTGATCGGCAACGGTGGTGACGGTGGCGCCGGTGGCGCCGGCGGCGCCGGCAGCCCGGCCGGTGCCCCGGGTAATGGCGGCACCGGTGGCACCGGCGGGGTGTTGTTCGGCCAAAGTGGCAGCTCCGGTCCACCGGGCGCGGCAGCGCTGGCCTTCCCTAGCCTGAGCAGCAGTGTTCCCATCCTCGGGCCATACGAAGACCTCATCGCCAACACGGTCGCCAACCTGGCGAGCATCGGCAATACCTGGCTTGCCGACCCGGCGCCGTTCCTGCAGCAGTACCTCGCCAACCAGTTCGGCTACGGCCAGCTGACCCTAACCGCGCTGACAGATGCCACCAGGGACTTCGCTATTGGGCTGGCTGGCATACCGCCGAGCCTGCAATCGGCCTTGCAAGCCCTCGCGGCAGGCGACGTCAGCGGCGCGGTGACCGACGTGTTAGGGGCGGTGGTGAAGGTCTTCGTCAGCGGTGTTGACGCGAGTGACTTGTCGAACATCCTGCTGCTCGGGCCGGTGGGAGACCTGTTCCCCATCCTGAGCATCCCCGGCGCCATGTCACAAAACTTCACCAATGTGGTGATGACGGTCACGGACACAACCATCGCCTTTTCGATCGATACCACGAACTTGACCGGGGTGATGACGTTTGGATTGCCGCTGGCGATGACCCTTAATGCGGTGGGTTCGCCGATCACGACGGCAATCGCATTCGCCGAGAGCACGACAGCGTTCGTCAGCGCCGTGCAGGCCGGAAACCTGCAGGCGGCAGCGGCGGCCCTGGTCGGTGCTCCCGCCAACGTCGCCAACGGCTTCCTCAATGGCGAGGCCAGGCTGCCGCTGGCCCTGCCAACATCGGCGACAGGGGGGATTCCGGTGACGGTCGAGGTTCCCGTCGGCGGCATTCTTGCGCCTCTGCAGCCGTTTCAGGCCACGGCGGTAATACCGGTCATCGGGCCGGTTACCGTTACGCTCGAAGGTACGCCCGCCGGCGGCATCGTTCCCGCGTTGGTGAACTACGCTCCCACACAGCTAGCGCAGGCAATTGCCCCTTAGGGCGGCGCCGCTACCCGGACAGGGCGGCGAGGTATAAACGCGGCGCGCTGAAATGCCGTCGTCAAATTTTCGTTGAACGCGTGCTGAGTCGGTTCAGCCACGCAGCACGGCACCCACCCGTTCGGCTGCGCTTTGCACAGCGGCATCGCGGGCGGCGCTGGCGTCGTCTTCGGTTAAGGTGCGATCCGGCGCACGAAACCGCAGCGCGAAGGTCAGCGACTTGCGGTGCTCACCAATCTGCGGGCCGGTGAACACGTCAAACAACGCAATATCCTCCAGCAGGTCGCCTGCCCCCGCGCGCACGGCGTCGGCCACCGCCTGAGCGGGGATGTCCGCGGCCACCACCAGGCTGACGTCTTGGAACACGGCCGGATACGGCGACACCCTGGGTGCCGGCAGCGGCGCGCTGCACGGAATCGCATCTAGGTTCAGTTCCACCGCGCAGGTGCCTTTCGGCAGACCCGAGCGCTCGATCACGGCGGGATGCAGCTGCCCGGCGTGACCAACCGAGCTTTCCCCGACGAACACCTGCGCGCACCGACCCGGATGCCACGGCAGATATTGGGCCGGCCGCAGGGTCACGTCCACGCGGCTGGCGCGCGCGATGATTCGCACCGCCTCGAACGCATCAGCCGCCTCTACCGGGCGGCCCGGGCCCCAGGGGCCTCGAGGCTCGCGCAGTCCGGCCAGCACCGCCGCGACGTGCTGGGGTTGCCGGGGCAGCGAGGCATCCAGCATGGCGATCTCATCATCGGTCGGCCGCCTGTCAACCGGGATCAACCCGACACCGCGCGTCTGCTCGGTCGGCTGGACCACCTGGGCGATGGCGAACAGCGCGACGTCGACCAGCCCTCGGGACACGTTGCGCACCAAGGCTTCCAGCAGGGCCGGCAGCAGCGTGGTCGCCAGTTGCGGACGATCGGCCTCCAGCGGGTTGAGCACCCGCGTGGTCATGCGCCGTGAGTCATCGGCTTCCAGCCCCCACAAATCGAACACACCGGCCGGCAGAAATGGAGTCGGCAAAATCTCGACATAGCCCGACAGCGCCAGCGACCTGCCGATCGTGCGACGGCGCTGCTGCCCAGCGGTGAGTCCACGACCCGCGGGCGCCGGTGGCAGCACCGACGGGATAACTTCCAGCCCCTCAAGCCGCAGCACCTCCTCGACAAGGTCTGCGGGTTGCCGCAGATCAGGTCGCCAACTCGGCGGGGTCACGGTCAAGGTGTCGCCGTCGTGGGTCACCACCGCGCCGATCTGGGCCAAGCGCCTGGCAGTAGTGCCCTGCGGATAGGCCACCCCGGCGATGCGGTCCGGCACATCGACTCCCATCCGGATCGGCGGCGGTGACCAGTCATCACACGGCGGGTCACCCCGCCAGTCGGTAAGGGTGGGAGAAACCTCCCCCCCGGCGATGTCGGCGAGCAGCCTTGCGCACCGGTCCAAAGCGGCCACGGAGATGGCCGGGTCCACCGTCCGCTCGTAACGACGGGCGGCCTCGCTAGGCAGGTGCAGCCGCCGCTGGGTACGCGATACCGCAGCCGGGTCCCATACCGCGGCCTCCAACAGGACATCGGTGGAGTCGGCCCGCACTTCGGTGCTGGCCGCCCCCATCACGCCGCCGATCGCCGCTGTCGCAGCATCGTCGACGATCAGGACATCGGCGGTATCGAGCTTGCGCTCGGTACCGTCGAGGGTCACGGCGGTCTCGCCGGACCGGGCGAACCGCACTCCGAGGGTTCCGCTGATCCGGTTGCGGTCGTGGGCGTGCATGGGGTGGCCAAGTTCGAGCATCACGTAATTGGTCACGTCGACCGCCGGACAGGTCGCGCGGATACCGCAGAGCAGCAGTCGGCGCTGCAACCACCAGGGCGATACCGCGGCGGGGTCGATCCCGATGACCGGGCGTAGCGCGAACCGGCGCACCCCCGTCTCGGGCTGAACCGTCAGCGGCCAGGCTGGCCCCTCGATGGGTAGCGGCGGCACCCGCGAGTTGCTGGCGGGGTCGACGAAGTCCAGGTCGTAGGCGCACGCGAGCTCGCGGGCCAAGCCGCGCACCGACATGCAGTAACCGCGGTCTGGGGTGATGGCCAGATGGAAGACCACGTCGTCGAGCCCCAGCACGCCCGCGCCGTCAGCTCCGGGCTCGGCGGCTCCGGGGGGCAACACCAGGATCCCGGAATGGTCTGCGCCCAAATTGAGTTCGGCTGCCGAGCAGATCATTCCGTCGGAGTTGCGACCGTAGGCCTTGCGGGCGCTAATGGTGAATCCACCGGGCAGCGTGGCACCGGGCAGCGCTACCACCACCAGATCACCAACCGCGAAATTGGTTGCACCACAAATAATCTCGCGATACTGCCGATCGCCGATATCTACCGCGCAGGCCCGGATCGGCTTCTTGTAGCCGGTGAGCTCCTCGATATCGGCCACCCGCCCCACGGTCACCGGGCCGTCCACCGGACCAAGGGGGATGACCTCTTCGACCTCGTGGCCGATGCGCAACAGCGTCTGCTCGAGTTCGCCTGGGGTAACGTCCCAGCCCGAAGCGCCGACCGCAACCACCTCGCGCAGCCAGCTGTAGGGTAGCCGCATCAGGCACCCACCCCGAACGGCAACGAGAATCGGACGTCGCCTTCGACCATGTCGCGCATGTCAGGAATGCCGTTGCGAAACTGCAGGGTGCGTTCCAACCCCATCCCGAACGCGAAACCGGAGTAGAGATCGGGATCAATGCCGGTGGCCCGCAACACGTTCGGATGCACCATTCCGCACCCGCCCCACTCCACCCAGTCGGCGCCGCCAATCTTGTTGGCAAACCACACATCGACCTCGGCGGACGGTTCGGTGAAGGGGAAGAAGTGTGGCCGGATCCGGGTCCGCGCAGACGGCCCGAACTCGGCGCGCGCAAAAGCGTCCAGCGTTCCGCGTAGGTGAGCCATCGACAGACCGCGGTCCACCGCTAGGCCTTCCACCTGATGGAAGATGGGCGTGTGGGTGGCGTCGAGTTCGTCGGTGCGAAAGGTACGACCGATCGAGATGATGTAGACCGGCAGCTCACGCGCTAGCAGGGTGCGAATCTGCACCGGTGAGGTATGGGTGCGCAGCAGCTGCCGCGAATCCTCCGGCGCGATGTAGAAGGTATCTTGTTCGCCGCGCGCAGGGTGGTCGGCAGGGAAGTTGAGGGCGTCGAAGTTGAACTGCTCGGTCTCCACCTCGGGCCCCTCGGCCAGTTCCCATCCCATCGCGATGAACGTGTCGGCGACGTGTTCGGCCAACATGATGATCGGGTGCCGGGCGCCGGCCGGCACCCGAGTCGAGGGCAATGTGACATCGATACCTTCGGCCACCAGCACGGCCGCGTCGCGCTCGGCACGCAGCGTCGCCAGCCGTTCGTCGTAGCTGCGCTGAGCGGCATTGCGGGCGGCGTTGACGCGCTTACCGGCCTCGGCTCGCTGTTCTTTGGGCAGCACGGCCAGCGCCTGCCGCGCCAGCGCCAACGGCGAGCGGTCGCCGAGATGCTCCGTCTTGACGCGCGCCAGGACGTCCAGGGTGTCCGCTAGGGCGATGGCCTGCTGGGCGGCGTCGACCGCCGTGGTCAATGCCTCCGGCGACAACATCGACACAATCGACTCGAGGGGGGGATCACCCACGCGGCGCCACTCTCCTTGCTGACGAGGCTATTCGGACCGCCCGCATCGTCGCGGAGCGGAAACTGGACTGATGGACGTACCCGACTTGCCCGCTAACGGCGTGACGCAAGTGCAAATCATAGGTGATTCGGTCGGCCCGGCTCGGCACGCGTTGTGCGGGACTCAGCGACTTAGCGCCGGCTGCGGAATCGCCAGCGCGCCGGGTGGCAGCGATGTGGCGCGCGCTCTGGTCCAACGCGCAAACCCGGCGGCACCCAGGGCCCCGAGTAGACCCAAGGCCGACCCACTCACCAAGCTCCACCAGCTATGGGCTAGCAGCACCAAGCAGAACCCCGACGCCACCGCCAGCAAGGCACACCGCCCGAGTGTCCAGCGCGCGGGCCGGGTGAAGCAGGCAGTCACTAACATGCCCAACAGCAACGCAACCGTGTGGCCGGCATCGGTGAAACCACCGCCGATGGTCGCAGTCGCCAAGCCCAGCGATACCCACCAACCAATCCATGCCGGCCGCCACCGCCCAGGGATTGCCGCGGTCAGCGCCCCGAGCGCCGCGAGGGCACCGTAGCTCATCCCGACATCGCTGACCCGGCTAATGGACCATGGCAACCAGCCGATCTCGATCGCCCCGGCAAGCACGGCCGCCACCAACAGTGTCGCCCCAATATGACCGACGACGAACGCCACGGTCAGCCGCAAGCTGCGCAGCTGCAGCTCCGCGACCGCGAGCAGACACGCCAAGCAGGGTAACCAGAAATAAAGCGGGCCCTC
This sequence comes from Mycobacterium canetti CIPT 140010059, assembly GCF_000253375.1. NCBI lineage: Bacteria > Bacillati > Actinomycetota > Actinomycetes > Mycobacteriales > Mycobacteriaceae > Mycobacterium > Mycobacterium canetti. The sequence goes on along the minus strand of NC_015848.1, from coordinate 1,884,660 downwards.
GTCGATGACGAAGGCGCTGTTCCACAGCGTTCCCAGGTGTCCATGGGCCAGGTTGTGCAGGTTCGTACTGGCATGCCGAATCACCTGGGCGTGCACCTGCGGACCATGCATCAGGATGGTGGTGCTGACCGATGCAAGAGCCGCCACGTAGCCCACGGTGAACCGGATCCGGGCCAGCAGGCAGGCGACGCGGTAGATCATCGCGTTCTACTGTGCATCGGGACTCATCTCATCGAAGTTATCGGCAGCTGTCGACTCGCTAACAGTCTTGATGCGATAGATCGCCAAGTCGGGCGGAATGCCGGTGGGCTTGCTGGCAAACACGGGTTTACGCACCCGCCGGGCCACGACGCCCAGCGCGTCCAACTCACTTTGCGGGATCAGGTCCAGGGTCGGTTGCGAGATCATGATGCCCCCTTTGGTGGCACGTTCCATAACCCGGGCGGCGATGTTGACGTCGACGCCGAGCCAGTCGGCGGCCAGCCGCTGCGGCCGGCCGGTGTGGATACCGATCCGCATTCGCGGTGTATAGCCTTGCACTTCAAGCGACTTCACAGCATCTTGGGCGACGAGCACGGCTCGCAGCGCGACGGTCGGATTGCGGAACACCGCCATGATCCCGTCGCCCAGCCGTTTGACGATGTGCCCGCCGGCGTCCAGGAGGGGGGATTCGACAGCCCGGGCCACCTGCCGCAGCAGCGTGAGGGTGGCATCGTCACCAGCGTGCAACGACCACGTGGAAAAGCCGACCAGGTCGGTGAACACCAACGTCACCTCCGGGTTTGCCGGCCGGCGGGAAACGGCCTCGGTCAACGCCTGCCACACCTGCAGCACACTCAGGCCGACCTCGCGCGAGGCCGCATCGCGATCCCGCAGCAGCCGATCGGCAGCTCGAGCCGCGGCACGTGGACCACCCTCACCCGCGGTGGACAACGGGTCGCCGAATTCCGGATCGCCAGGCAACAGGCGGCGCGCCCGGTGGATGAATGACACCAGGCCAGGGCTGCGGTTCACGGTGCGCAGCCAGCGTAGTGCGGACCGTTGTCGATGTACTGGCGACGCCATGGCGGTTGCCGTCTCGTCGGGCGCGCCGGACTCCGAATCCTGCGGCCCGACCTCCACGTGGCAAGGGTAGGTGGTGCGGGCTGAGCCCGGCAATGACGACCTCGGTGTTTGTGGCACAAGTCGCATCAAACACGCTGATCACGCGGTTTGCGGCGGCTGTCCGCAGACGGTTAGAAACCGTTGAGTAGGGCGGGAAGAAGGCCGCCAAACTGCGTACCACTCAATTGAATGGCAGTCGGCATACCAGATGTGGGCGTCAACGTGACCGTCACGGGCTGCAGCGGAGCCAAGAGCCCCCCGACCGGAACGCTGATACCCACCGACTCGTAGCCCAGATTCGATGGCCCCGGTATCGACTGCGATATCGCTGTTTGGCCAAACAGGAAGCCGGTCACCGCGTTGCCGGGAGCTTGCAGAAGCGCGCCCGCGGCCCCTAGCAGGTTCCCGCTTTGCACCGCGCCGGAAAATGCTGTGCCGCTGTTTTGCAGCGCGGTCATGGTGGTGAGAGCTGGACCTACCGCACCAAGACCGTACACGAACGGAGCGGGCGCGGTGAGTGATCCCGAGTCGAAAACAACCTGTTGGGTAAGCGGATCAAACGACCCGTTGAGCGTCATCGTTACTGGACCGAATGGGGTGGGCAGACTGGCCGGATAGCTGAATGGCACGGCCAGCAGCGGATCGCTACCAGCGAGGAGCAACGGGCCGAAGCCGAAGGAGACCGCGGCGGCGCTGGAGCCGACCGTCTCGGGCCCGATCAACGGGTGCCCCAACAGCGCCTGGGCGGGCGCATTCACGGCGTTCACCACGGTCTGCTGGACGTTGGCGGCTTCGGCGCTGGCGTAGGCGGCCGCACCGCCCCGCAACGCGCCCACGAACTGGTTATGAAAACCCGCGATCTGAGCACTGATGCCTTGAAAATCCCGGGCATATGCCCCCAACATCGCCGCGACGACCGCCGACACCCGATCCGCGGCCGGGGCCGCCAGCCCAACCGTGGCTGGCGCCGCCGCCGCAGCGGCCTCATTCAGTGCCGAGCCAACGCTTTCCAAATTCCCGGCGGCCGCCGTTACCATGTCCGGCGCCACGGTGAGAAACGACATAGCCCGACTCCTTGTACACGTTGTACTGGCCGCAGCAATCCTTACGTGGTCATTGAGAAATAAAGTCTACAGCTAAGCAATCCTGATCTAGTTAAAAACTTTCTGGCGTTCTAAGCAACATTTTTCATTGGACTCCCTGCCCCCGCACGCACCGCGGGCCAAGCTATGCAGCTGCAGTCCTCGTCCACGCTCGTTGCCACCCGGAGGAGGCACTGGGTGACACGGCGCGATATCGGCGGACCAAATCGTGGACAACGCGCGTTGTCAATGCCTATCGTGGGCGCAGACTAACCTGGCACGGAGGCAGTCATGACTGTCGCATCGAGGACATCCGCCGACCCGCTCGGGCCCGATTCGCTGACCTGGAAATATTTCGGAGACCTGCGCACCGGGATGATGGGTGTGTGGATCGGCGCGATCCAAAATATGTATCCCGAGCTAGGTGCCGGTGTCGAGGAGCATTCAATCCTGCTCCGCGAACCCTTGCAGCGGGTAGCCCGCTCGGTGTACCCGATCATGGGTGTGGTCTATGACGGTGACCGAGCGGCCCAGACCGGCCAGCAGATCAAGGGCTACCACCGAACCATCAAGGGAGTCGACGCTGAGGGGCGTCGCTATCACGCGCTGAATCCAGATACGTTCTACTGGGCGCATGCGACGTTTTTCATGCTTGTCATCAAGGTCGCCGAATACTTCTGCGGAGGCTTGACCGAGGCCGAAAAACACCAGCTCTTCGAGGAGCACGTGCGCTGGTACCGGATGTATGGGATGAGCATGCGACCGGTGCCCAAGTCGTGGGAAGACTTTCAGGACTATTGGGACCGGGTGTGCCGCGACAAGCTCGAGATCAATCAGGCGACCGTGGACATCCTCCAGATGCGGATTCCCAAACCGAGGTTTGTACTCATGCCAACGCCGATCTGGGATCAGCTGTTCAAGCCGCTAATAGCCGGTCAGCGCTGGATCGCGGCCGGCCTGTTCGACCCGGCCGTGCGGGAGAAGGCGGGAATGCACTGGACACCGGGTGACGAGGTGTTGCTGCGAGTGTTCGGCAAGGTGGTAGAACTGGCGTTTTTGGCGGTGCCCGACGAAATCCGGTTGCACCCGCGCGCGCTGGCCGCCTACCGGCGAGCGGCAGGCCGTACTCGCCATGACGCGCCCCTGGTGCAAGCGCCCGGCTTCATGGCGCCACCACGGGATCGGCAGGGGCTGCCGATGCACTACTTCCCACCCCGTTCCCATCGCTTTACCCGGTCGGCTCTCGATCCCGCCAAGGCCCTGATGGAACGCGCCGGGGCGCTGGTCCATTCCACACTTTCGCTGGCCGGCGTGCGGCCGGCGCGGGGCCCCAGCCGCGCTGCGTAGGGCCGGACAATCAGCGGCGGCCCAACGCCCGAGCGCTCTCATACAGACAGATCGCGGCCGCGGCCGCGACGTTGAGGCTCTCCGCCCCTCCCGACATCGGGATGTGTACGCGGTGGTCCGCCAAGGCCGCGATCTCGGCCGACAACCCGTGTGCTTCGGGCCCGAACAGCCATGCCGTCGGCTCGGCAAGCAGCCGATCGGCATCGTCGAGAGCCATCTCGCCGTCCACTGCGGTGGCCAGCACCTGCAGTCCGGCCGCTCGCAGGTCGGCGATGGCGGCACCGACATCGGGCGCGACGACGACCGGGATCGCGAAGATGCTACCGGTGGACGCGCGCAGACACTTGCCGTTGTATGGGTCGACGCTGCGCCCGGCGAGGATCACCGCCGCGGCACCCATGGCGTCGGCGATGCGGATTACCGTGCCCGCGTTGCCCGGCTCGCGGATCTCGACGGTCACCGCGATCAGCTGAGGTGAGCCGGCCAATACATCCTCAAGTCGGGTCGCCGGCAGATCGCACACCGCCACCAACCCGGCCGGCGTGACCGTATCAGAGAGCGCCTTCGCGGCCCGCTCAGTCACCAGATGAACCGAAGCCTCGTGCGCGGCCAACAAGAGCTCGTGCCGCCGCGCCGCAACTTCGGTGACGAATACCTCCCGTACCAGCCCGCGCGCCAACGCCGCCGCTACCAGGTTGGGGCCTTCGGCGAGAAAACGTCCCGCCCGGCGCCGGCCTACGTGACGATGCAGTTTGACCGCCGTGGCCACCCTGGCCGAGCGTTCGGTGAGCACCGGCGTAGCCCTGCCTCAGGCCGGAATCCGGATCAGGCGGCCTCCCCGGAGGGGGCGTTGACGTCTTCGGGCAGTGCCGCCCGGGCGACGTCGACCAGCGCGGTGAACGCCGCCGGGTCGCTGATCGCAATGTCGGCGAGGTTTTTCCGGTCCACCTCGACGCCGGCGGCCTTCAGCCCCTGGATAAGCCGGTTGTAGGTGATGTCGTTGAGGCGCGCAGCCGCGTTGATCCGTGCGATCCACAACTTGCGGAACTCGCCCTTACGCGCCCGGCGGTCACGGTAGGCGTAGTTCAGTGAATGCAGCTGCTGCTCTTTGGCTTTGCGGTAAAGCCGCGATCGCTGGCCGCGATAGCCTCGCGATGCCTTCAGGATGCTGCGCCGCTTCTTGTGGGCGTTGACCGCCCGCTTTACGCGTGCCATGGATCTTCCTACTCTCGTTCGGACGTGATTGGTCAGGTGCCGGAGCCGGCCGGCGGTACGGTCAGCCGTTCAGCAACGACGTGACCCGTTTGGTGTCGTTGGCTGCCACCACGGTGCGGCCGTCCAGGCGCCTGGTGCGGGTGCTCGGCTTGTGCTCGAGCAGGTGCCGACGGTTGGCCTTCTGCCGGACGATCTTGCCGGTACCGGTGCGCCGGAACCGCTTCGAGGCCCCGCTGTGGGTCTTGGCCTTGGGCATGTTTCCTCAATTTCTAGAATTTCTAGGTTCTGCGTGTCTTGCTGGCGAGCTAGTTCGGTGCGGCTTTGCTGTCACCGGCCGTGGGCTTGGGCGGCGGCCCGCCGGCCGGTTCACCCGGGTGGCGGGCCCTAGCGCGGGTCTTCGCACCGCGGTGCGGTGCCAGCACCATCGTCATGTTGCGTCCGTCCTGCTTGGCGGACGTCTCGATGAATCCGTAATCGGCGACGTCCGCACCCAGCCGCTGCAGCAATCGATAGCCCAACTCCGGCCGCGACTGCTCACGTCCACGGAACATAATGGTGACCTTGACCTTCGATCCCGCCTCCAAGAAGCGGACGACGTGACCCTTTTTGGTCTCGTAATCGTGATCGTCAATCTTTGGTCGCAGCTTTTGTTCTTTGACGACGGTCTGCTGTTGGTTTCTGCGGGATTCGCGCGCCTTCTGCGCGGCCTCGTACTTGTACTTGCCGTAGTCCATGATCTTGCAGACCGGCGGTCTGGCATTGGGAGCAACTTCGACAAGGTCGAGATCTGCGTCCGCGGCGACGCGAAGTGCGTCTTCGATACGCACAATGCCTACCTGCTCCCCCCCTGGGCCGATCAATCGGACTTCAGGTACGCGGATGCGCTCGTTGACGCGGGTTTCAGTGCTGATGGGGCCTCCCTCGTTGGCTGCTGTTCCAGGCGCGACCAGCTTGTTGGACCCGGCCGGAATCAGGTGGGGAACACACCCAAACCATCAGCAAAAAAGCCCTGCACAAGCAGGGCCCAATGCCGACCGATCGCGGCCAAAGCCGCCCACGCTGCACGCAGAACAGGCATCCGAGATGCCTGTGACCGGACCGCTGAACCTTGAGAAGGTGTGAAACGATCTCGTGGCTAGCGGTGGGAGTGGGACTCCACTTAACTGTCCCTGGCCTTCGCCGGGATGGTCGCGGCGTCCAGTCTAACAGCCATGACACGTCATCTAAGACAACGGCCGACATCAGCCGGTGCCCTCAGCACACCGATGCGGGGCTACAAAGGGCTGCAACGCCGGGCATTTCCCGGCTTTTGGGAATATCCTCGCGGTCTGTGACACTCACCAAACCTCGCTCGGCCACCAGGGGAAACTCCCGGTATCACTGGGTTCCCGCGGCAGCCGGCTGGACCGTCGGCGTGATCGCGACCCTGTCACTACTGGCCAGTGTGTCGCCGTTGATTCGGTGGATCATCAAGGTTCCGCGCGAATTCATCAACGATTATCTGTTCAACTTCCCCGACACCAACTTCGCGTGGTCCTTCGTGCTGGCATTGCTGGCCGCCGCGTTAACGGCACGCAAACGCATTGCCTGGTTGGTCTTGCTGGCAAATATGGTCCTGGCCGCCGTGGTCAACGCCGCCGAGATCGCAGCGGGCGGCAACACCGCCGCCGAGAGCTTCGGGGAGAATCTCGGATTCGCCGTGCATGTTGTGGCAATCGTCGTTCTGGTGCTGGGCTATCGGGAGTTCTGGGCCAAGGTCCGCAGGGGCGCGCTGTTTCGGGCGGCTGCGGTGTGGCTTGCCGGCGCGGTGGTCGGAATCGTGGCGTCTTGGGGTCTGGTCGAACTGTTTCCGGGATCACTAGCGCCGGACGAGCGGTTGGGTTACGCGGCCAACCGGGTGGTCGGATTCGCCCTCGCCGATCCCGATCTGTTCACCGGCAGACCGCACGTCTTCCTCAACGCGATCTTCGGGTTGTTCGGCGCGTTCGCGTTGATCGGGGCTGCGATCGTCTTGTTCCTATCTCAGCGCGCTGACAATGCGCTGACCGGAGAGGACGAATCCGCTATCCGCGGGTTATTGGATTTGTATGGGAAGGACGACTCACTGGGCTACTTCGCCACCCGTCGCGACAAGTCGGTGGTATTCGCATCCAGCGGCCGCGCCTGTATCACCTACCGTGTCGAGGTCGGTGTCTGCCTAGCCAGCGGCGACCCGGTAGGCGACCACAGAGCATGGCCGCAGGCCGTCGACGCGTGGCTGCGGCTGTGCCAGACCTACGGCTGGGCACCCGGCGTGATGGGCGCCAGTTCACAAGGGGCTCAGACATATCGCGAAGCGGGCCTAACCGCGCTCGAGCTGGGCGATGAGGCCATCCTGCGGCCAGCCGATTTCAAGTTGTCCGGCCCGGAGATGCGCGGGGTGCGCCAGGCCGTGACGCGGGCCCGGCGGGCGGGGTTGACGGTGCGCATCCGGCGGCATCGCGACATTGCCGAAGACGAGATGGCGCAGACCATCACACGGGCGGATTCCTGGCGCGACACCGAGACCGAGCGCGGCTTCTCGATGGCGCTGGGCCGCCTCGGCGACCCCGCGGACTCCGACTGCCTGCTGGTGGAGGCGATTGATCCGCACAACCAGGTGCTGGCAATGCTGTCGCTGGTGCCGTGGGGAACCACCGGTGTCTCCCTGGATTTGATGCGTCGTTCTCCACAATCCCCGAACGGCACTATCGAACTTATGGTCAGCGAACTCGCCTTGCACGCTGAAAGCCTTGGTATCACTCGTATTTCGTTGAACTTCGCGGTGTTTCGCGCGGCCTTCGAGCAGGGCGCCCAACTCGGCGCCGGCCCGGTTGCCCGGTTGTGGCGGGGGCTGCTGGTCTTCTTCTCACGGTGGTGGCAGCTCGAGACGCTCTACCGCTCCAACATGAAGTACCAACCCGAATGGGTACCGCGCTACGCCTGCTACGAAGACGCCCGAGTGATTCCCCGAGTGGGCGTCGCCTCGGTGATCGCAGAGGGGTTCCTCGTGCTGCCGTTCAGCCGGCGCAACCGAGTACACACGGGGCATCATCCGGCAGTGCCCGAGCGGTTGGCGGCCACCGGCCTATTGCATCACGACGGCTCGGCACCGGACGTGAGCGGGCTGCGGCAAGTAGGCCTCACCAATGGCGACGGGGTCGAGCGGCGGCTACCCGAGCAGGTGCGAGTTCGGTTCGACAAGCTAGAGAAGCTGCGGAGCAGCGGCATTGACGCCTTTCCCGTGGGCCGGCCGCCCAGTCACACGGTGGCACAGGCGCTGGCCGCAGACCACCAGGCTAGCGTGTCGGTGTCCGGACGCATCATGCGAATACGTAACTACGGTGGTGTGTTGTTCGCCCAGCTGCGCGACTGGTCGGGCGAAATGCAAGTGCTGCTGGATAATTCACGCCTGGACCAGGGCTGCGCGGCCGACTTCAACGCGGCGACCGATCTGGGTGATCTGGTGGAGATGACCGGACACATGGGCGCCAGCAAGACCGGAACTCCATCGTTGATCGTCAGCGGCTGGCGCCTGATCGGTAAGTGTTTGCGGCCGTTGCCGAATAAGTGGAAGGGGCTACTGGATCCCGAAGCCCGAGTCCGGACCCGTTACCTCGACCTGGCGGTCAACGCTGAGTCCCGTGCGCTGATCACCGCTCGCAGCAGCGTGCTGCGCGCTGTGCGCGAGACGCTGTTCGCAAAGGGATTCGTCGAGGTCGAAACGCCGATCCTGCAGCAGCTGCACGGCGGCGCCACCGCCCGACCGTTCGTCACGCACATCAACACGTATTCCATGGATCTGTTCCTGCGCATCGCACCAGAGCTCTACCTCAAGCGCCTGTGCGTCGGCGGCGTGGAACGGGTATTCGAGCTCGGCCGTGCCTTTCGCAACGAGGGCGTCGACTTCAGCCACAACCCGGAGTTCACCCTACTGGAGGCCTATCAAGCACACGCCGACTACCTTGAGTGGATTGACGGCTGCCGCGAACTCATCCAGAACGCCGCCCAGGCCGCCAACGGGGCGCCCATCGCCATGCGGCCCCGGACGGACAAGGGTTCCGACGGCACCCGCCACCACCTCGAACCGGTCGACATCTCCGGGATATGGCCGGTGCGGACGGTGCATGATGCGATCTCGGAAGCACTCGGTGAACGCATCGACGCCGATACCGGCTTGACCACTCTCCGCAAGCTGTGCGACGCCGCCGGTGTCCCCTATCGGACCCAATGGGATGCCGGCGCGGTCGTGCTCGAGCTATACGAGCACCTGGTGGAGTGCCGCACCGAGCAACCGACGTTCTACATCGACTTTCCGACATCGGTGTCACCGTTGACCCGACCGCATCGCAGCAAGCGCGGTGTCGCCGAGCGTTGGGACCTGGTGGCGTGGGGTATCGAGCTGGGCACCGCCTACAGCGAGCTGACCGACCCGGTGGAGCAACGGCGCCGCCTGCAGGAGCAGTCCCTGCTGGCCGCCGGCGGAGACCCCGAGGCGATGGAACTCGACGAAGACTTCCTGCAAGCGATGGAGTACGCCATGCCGCCCACCGGCGGCTTGGGCATGGGCATTGACCGGGTGGTCATGCTGATCACTGGGCGCAGCATTCGCGAAACACTGCCCTTTCCGTTGGCAAAACCGCATTAGCCGGAGCCGGTGGGCGTCCGTCGGATCACAGGAAACCCCCAACAATTCACCGCCCGAAATGGCTCAGAATGAACTGGTGACCGCGTCGACGCCGCCAGCCGCGACGCAGCCGTTAGCAGTAGGCCACACATCGCTGATGCACGGTTGGGTGCCGCTCGCTGTCCAGGTCGTGACCGCGGTCGTGCTGGTGCTGGCGGCAGGGTGGCGATCACGTCACTGGCAACGGCGGTGGCTGCCGACGGCCGCCGCTATCGGGGCCACCCTGGCATGGGGGACGCGCTGGTATGTCACCGGCAACGGCCTGGCCAACGAACGGCCGCCGAGCACGCTGTGGATCTGGGTCGCGTTGACCGGCGCGGCGGCGACGGTGTTGATCCTGGGCTGGCGCAGCGCGCGGTGGTGGCGCCGCGGCGCGTCGCTGCTGGCCGTGCCCCTCTGTCTGCTCAGCGCGACCTTGACGCTCAACCTGTGGGTTGGCTACTTCCCGACCGTGCAGACCGCGTGGAACCAGCTCACCTCCGGCCCGTTGCCCGACCAGGCCGATCAGGCCGCTGTTGCCGCACTGGCGCACAGTGGGGTGCGGCCGTCGCACGGCACCTTGTTGCCAGTGGTGATCCCTTCCGACGCATCACACTTCAAGCATCGCGGCGAACTGGTGTACCTGCCGCCGGCCTGGTTCGACCGAGAGCATCGTTCCGAGAACCCTCCGCCGCCGCAGCTGCCGACGGTGATGATGATCGGCGGTCAATTCAACACACCCGCCGATTGGGCGCGAGCCGGTAACGCGGTGAAGACGCTCGACGACTTTGCGGCCGCCCACAGCGGCAATGCTCCCGTCGTGGTATTCGTGGATTCCGGCGGCGCGTTCAACAACGACACCGAATGCGTCAATGGACGGCGTGGCAACGCGGCCGACCACTTGACTAAAGATGTTGTGCCCTACATGGTCTCGAAATTCGGCGTCAGTCCCGAACAGACCAGCTGGGGCATCGTGGGTTGGTCGATGGGTGGGACCTGCGCGGTGGATCTGACCGTCATGCACCCGACACTGTTTAGCGCGTTTGTCGACATCGCCGGTGATTTCTACCCGAACGCTGGCAACAAGACGCAAACCATCGTCAGGTTGTTCGGCGGCAACGAAGACGCCTGGTCGGCGTTTGACCCGACGACGGTGATCACCCGGCATGGCAGCTACACCGGACTGTCGGGTTGGTTCGCGATCTCTTCGCCGGGTCCACCCTCGCCCGACAACGCTGTCGCCGATACCACCACGATGCGGCTGGCCGGTCGCGATGCCGCCGCCAACCCAGGCAACCAGGCCGCTGCCGCCAATGCACTGTGCGCCCTCGGCCGCGCCAACGGCATCTACTGCGCCGTGGTTCCACAACCGGGCAAGCACGACTGGCCTTTCGCCGACCGGGTTTTCGCTGCGGCGCTGCCATGGCTGGCCGGCCAACTGGCCACTCCGGGAGTGCCTAAGATCCCGTTGCCGGGTACGACACAGCAGATCGCCGGTACCGGCAGATAGGAGCATTGCCAGAGCATGCCCGACGAACCGACACCACCGGAAGCCACGACGCCGAATTCCGAGTCCGATCCGCGGTACGACAGCGCTGGGGTACCGACCTTCGAATCCGTCCGCGAGAAGATCGAAACCCGATACGGAACGGCCCTGGGGGCAACCGAACTCGACGCCGAGAGCCCGCAAGGCCGCCGGCTCGAAGATCAGTACGCGCAGCGGCAGCGCGCGGCAGCCGAACGGCTAGCTCAGATCCGTGAGTCGATGCACACCGATGAGTGAGACCGCACCCAGTTCGCCGCCGTGAGCACAGACTTGACGCGCGGCGATAGTCCAGCTCAGGCGCTGACTTTGCGCCGTCTGTTCGACCGCGATGTGGCGGCCGAGGCACCGCCGCCGACGACCTCAGCGAGAAACTTCCCGGTGTAGCTCGCCGGCACCGCGGCAACGTCCTCCGGAGTGCCTTGGGCGACAACGGTTCCGCCGCCGGCACCGCCCTCCGGGCCCAGGTCGATGATCCAATCCGATGTCTTGATCACGTCCAGGTTATGTTCGATGACGATCACCGTATTGCCCTTGTCGACCAGGCCGTTGATCACGTTGAGCAGCTTGCGTATGTCGTCGAAGTGCAGTCCCGTCGTCGGCTCGTCGAGGATGTAGACGGTGCGCCCGGTGGAGCGCTTCTGCAGCTCCGAGGCCAGCTTGACCCGCTGGGCCTCACCGCCGGACAGCGTGGGCGCGGGCTGGCCGAGCCGCACGTAGCCCAGGCCCACGTCGACCAGGGTGCGTAGATAGCGATGGACGCCGGCGATCGGCTCGAAGAACTCCGCCGCTTCCTCGATGGACATGTCCAGCACTTCCGAGACGGTCTTGCCCTTGTAGTGCACCTCGAGGGTTTCGCGGTTGTACCGGGCCCCCTGGCAGACCTCGCACGGCACGTACACGTCGGGCAGGAAGTTCATCTCGATCTTGATGGTGCCGTCGCCGGTGCAGGCCTCGCAGCGACCGCCCTTGACGTTGAACGAGAATCGTCCGGGTTGATAGCCGCGGACCTTGGCCTCGGTGGTGGCGGCGAACAGGGTGCGGATCTTGTCGAACACACCGGTGTAGGTGGCCGGGTTGGATCGCGGTGTGCGCCCGATCGGCGATTGGTCCACCCGCACCAGCTTGTCCAGATAGTCCAGCCCGGTGACCCGGGTGTGCCGGCCGGGGACCTGCCGGGCGCCGTTGAGGCGGTTGGCCAGCACCGCGGCCAGGATGTCGTTGACCAACGTCGACTTGCCCGAACCCGAGACACCGGTCACCGAGGTCAGCACACCCAGCGGGAAAGACACATCGATCCCGCGCAAGTTGTGCTCGCGGGCGCCGACGACGGTGAGTTGACGACGGGGGTCGACGGAACGCCGAATCGCCGGTATCTCAATGCTTTCCCGGCCGGACAGGTAGGCGCCGGTGATCGAATCCTTGTTGCGTAGCAGTTCATCGTAGGGCCCGCTGTGCACGATGTGGCCACCGTGCTCACCGGCCCCCGGGCCGATGTCGACGATCCAGTCCGCATGCTCGATGGTGTCCTCGTCGTGCTCGACGACGATCAAAGTGTTCCCCAAATCCCGTAACCGGGTGAGGGTTTCGATGAGACGACGGTTGTCGCGCTGGTGCAGCCCGATGGACGGCTCGTCGAGCACGTAGAGCACACCCACCAGGCCGGAGCCGATCTGGGTGGCCAGCCGGATACGTTGTGCCTCACCGCCGGACAGCGTGGCCGCCGCCCGGGACAGCGACAGGTACTCCAGCCCGACGTCGAGCAGAAACCCGAGCCGCGACCGGATCTCCTTGAGCACCTGCCCGGCGATCGCTTGCTCGCGCGGACCCAGCGTGAGCGCGTTCAGGAAGTCCGCGCAGTCGGCGATCGACAGCTCACACACCTCGGCGATGGACTTGGCGCCGTGCTCCCCCTTGGACTCCCCAGCCAGCGTCACCGCCAGAATCTCGGGCTTGAGCCGGGTGCCCGCACACACCGGGCAGGGCACGTCCCGCATGAAACCCTCGTAGCGCTCCTTCATCTGCTCGGACTCGGTTTGGGACATCTTGCGTTGCAGGAACGCCAACACACCCTCGAAATCGGCGTAATACGACCGGGTGCGTCCGTAGCGGTTGCGGTAGCGCACGTGCACCTGCTCGTCGGCGCCTTCCAGAATCGCCTTGCGGGCCTTGGCCGGCAGCTTGCGCCAGGGCGTGTCGACGTCGAACCCGAGCGCCTCGCCAAGGCCGGCCATCATCCGGGTGAAGTACTCCGCGGTGTGGCCGTTCGACCACGGCGCCACCGCACCCTGCGCCAGGGTGCGATCCGGATCGGGCACCACCAGCTCCGGGTCGACCTCCTTGCGGATGCCCAGACCACTGCATTCGGGGCAGGCGCCGTAGGGCGAGTTGAACGAGAACGACCGCGGCTCCAGGTCGTCGACGGCCAGCGCGTGCCCGTTGGGGCAGGCCAGCTTCTCGGAGAACCGCTGCTCGCGATGCGGTGCACCCAGTTCATGATCGACGAATTCGAGCACCACGATCCCGTCGGCCAAATTCAGCGCGGTTTCCACCGAATCGGTGAGCCGCCGCTTGGCGGCGGCCTTGACGGTGAGACGGTCCACCACCACCTCGATGTCGTGCTTTTCCTGCTTTTTCAGCTTCGGCGGATCGGTCAGCGGATGCACCACACCGTCGACCCGCACCCGGCTGTAGCCCTGGGCGTTGAGCTTATCGAACAGATCGGCGAACTCGCCCTTGCGGGTACGCACCACCGGGGCCAGCACCAGAAACCGAGTGCCCTCCGGCATGGCCAGCACCTGATCGACGATTTGTTGCGGGGTTTGGCGCGCGACTCGCTCCCCGCAGGTCGGGCAGTGCGGCGTGCCCGCGCGCGCATACAACAGCCGCAGGTAGTCGTACACCTCGGTGATGGTCCCGACCGTCGATCGTGGGTTGCGGTTGGTCGACTTCTGGTCGATGGACACCGCCGGAGACAGCCCCTCGATGAAGTCGACGTCCGGCTTGTCCATCTGCCCGAGAAATTGGCGGGCGTAGGCCGACAGCGACTCCACGTAACGCCGCTGCCCCTCGGCGAAGATGGTGTCGAACGCGAGCGAGGACTTGCCCGATCCGGATAACCCGGTGAAGACGATCAGCGCGTCGCGGGGCAGGTCGAGGTCGACGCTGCGCAGATTGTGTTCGCGCGCACCCTTGACGATCAGGCGGTCAGCCACGCTGTCCCTTTCACTGAAACTCATCTCGCCGGCCAAAGGCCGTATCCCATGCTATGTGCCCGTACCGACAACCATCAGGGGACCGGTAACGTCGTAACGTCGGCGCATATGACCCGCGCCAACGACGATGATGCCGGCGCAGCCGGCATAGGAGCAGTGGCGCATATGACCCGCGCCAACGACGATGATGCCGGCGCAGCCGGCATAGGAGCAGTGGCGCATATGACCCGCGCCAACGACGATGATGCCGGCGCAGCCGGCATAGGAGCAGTGGCGCATATGACCCGCGCCAATGACGATGATGCCGGCGCAGCCGGCATAGGAGGAGTGGCGCATATGACAACAGTCGACGACAACTACACCGGACACGTCGAACGCGGCAAGGCGGCGCGTCGCTTCCTGCCCGGCGCCACGATCCTCAAGGCATCGGTGGGCCCGATGGACAACAACGCCTACCTGGTGACGTGTTCAGCGACCGGAGAAACCCTGCTGATCGACGCCGCCAATGACGCGGAGGTCCTCATCGACCTGGTCCGGCGGTACGCGCCGAAGCTGGCCCTGATCGTTACCAGTCACCAGCACTTCGACCACTGGCAGGCGCTGCAAGCGGTGGCCGCGGCCACCGGGGCGCCGACCGCGGCCCATCCGATCGACGCCGACCCGCTGCCGGTCAAACCGGACCGGTTGCTCACCCACGGCGACAGCGTGCGCATCGGCGAGCTGACATTCGACGTCATCCACTTGCGCGGACACACACCCGGATCGATCGCGCTGGCCCTCGGCGGGCCGGTGACCGGAGGCGTCACACAGCTCTTCACCGGCGACTGCTTGTTCCCCGGCGGTGTCGGCAAAACCTGGCAACCTGCCGACTTCACCCAACTGCTCGACGACGTCACCACCCGGGTTTTCGACGTGTACGCCGACTCCACCGTCATCTACCCCGGCCACGGTGACGACACGGAGCTGGGTGCCGAACGCCCCAGCCTCAGCGAATGGCGTGCGCGCGGCTGGTAACGGCCGCTAGGTGGTGTGCACGATCAGCACGTCGACCTTGGCCCGGCGTGACACATTGGCCGGTACCGATCCGAGCAGCCGACCCGCGATCGTGCTCAGACCGACATTGCCGACGACCAGCAGGTCCGCCTTCTCCTCATCGGCCAGGTTCACCAACGCGTCGACCGGGGCGCCGACGATCGGCCGTTCCTCGACGTTTTTCGCACCGGCGTTGTGCGCTCGTTCCTTGGCGTCGTGCAAGATCTCGTAGATCGGGGCGGTGCCCGTCACCTTGTAGCTTTCGTCCTTCAGAATGTCGGCGGCGCGAGCGTCCTCGTGCTGAGGTAGGTATGCCGAGGCGATGATCAACTTGGCGTCTGCGCCGGCGATCTGGGCAGCGCGATCTACCGCTCGCATCGACGAGTCCGAACCGTCGGTTCCTACCACCACGGTCTTATAGGCGCTCATTTACCCTCCCAGGTGTCGGTTGCTACGCCAACCCCAGACAGTATCGCGTTGCCGGATATAGATAGGTCAGATTAATCACACCGCAACGGCGTGGCGCAACCCTCATTTGCCCGATCGCGGTGAACCAGCCGACAATGGTGGCGATGACACGACGATTCAATACGCACGCTGATCGCGGAAAATGTTGCTGTGCAAGGCTTTTTGGGAAATGCATGCGAGTCGTCCCGGCGCACCGCCGCACGCCGGGCTGCCCAGTCGCCGAACCGCCGGTGACCAGGATCATCGCGCGGACCCTAAGGTGACCCGCATCATGTCCGCCTCCACTCTGGAGCAGCCCGCGGCAGCACACGTCGACGAGTTGGTGGCGCGGATGCGCGGCCGGCTGCTCGACCCGCTGGCGATTGCAGTGCTGGCCGCGGTCATCAGCGGAGCCTGGGCAAGCAGGCCATCGTTGTGGTTCGACGAGGGGGCAACGATCTCGGCTTCAGCCAGCCGGACATTGCCAGAGCTATGGAGTCTGCTGGGCCATATCGACGCCGTGCACGGCCTGTACTACCTGTTGATGCATGGCTGGTTCGCCATATTTCCGCCCACCGAATTATGGTCGCGGCTTCCCAGCTGCCTGGCCATTGGAGCGGCCGCCGCCGGCGTGGTGGTTTTTGCCAAACAGTTTTCGGGACGCACCACGGCGGTGTGTGCGGGAGCCGTGTTCGCGATTCTGCCCAGGGTGACGTGGGCCGGAATCGAAGCACGCTCCTCCGCGCTGTCGGTAGCAGCCGCCGTCTGGCTGACCGTATTACTCGTGGCCGCGGTGCGGTGCAACACCCAGCGGCGGTGGCTGCTCTACGCGCTGGTTTTGATGCTGTCGATCTTGGTCAGTATCAACCTGGCCCTGTTGGTACCGGCCTATGCGACGATGGTGCCGCTGCTGGCGTCCGGGAAATCACGCAAATCTCCCGTGATCTGGTGGACGGTCGTCACGGCAGCCGCGCTCGGGGCCATGACACCGTTCATACTGTTCGCCCACGGCCAGGTTTGGCAGGTCGGGTGGATCGCAGGGTTGAACAGAAACATCATTCTCGACGTCATACACCGCCAGTATTTCGATCACAGTGTTCCGTTCGCCATCCTCGGGGGCCTCATCGTCGCTGCCGGCATCGCGGCGCACCTGGCCGGAGCTCGTGGACCCGGTGGCGATACCCACCGGCTCGTGCTCGTCAGCGCAGCCTGGATCGTCGTGCCCACCGCCGTCGTCCTCATCTACTCGGCGACCGTCGAACCGATCTACTACCCGCGCTACCTGATCCTCACCGCCCCCGCCGCGGCCGTCATCCTGGCGGTTTGCGTCGTCACCATCGCCCGCAAGCCGTGGCTCATCGCCGGGGTCGTGTTTCTCCTTGCCGCCGCAGCGTTTCCGAACTACTTCTTCACACAGCGGGGGCCGTACGCGAAAGAGGGCTGGGATTACAGCCAGGTGGCAGATGTCATCAGCGCCCATGCCAAGCCCGGGGATTGCCTGCTGGTGGACAACACCGCGGGTTGGCGACCCGGGCCCATCCGCGCCCTGCTGGCCACCCGGCCGGCGGCGTTCCGGTCGCTGATTGACGTCGAGCGCGGCACCTACGGCCCCAAGGTCGGCACTTTGTGGGATGGCCATGTCGCTGTGTGGCTTACGACGGCCAAGATCGACAAGTGCCCCACGCTGTGGACGATAGCCAATCGTGACAAGTCGTTGCCCGATCATCAGGTCGGCGAAATGTTGTCACCGGGAACAGGCTTCGGGCGCACGCCCGTATACCGGTTCCCGAGCTACCTCGGCTTCCGCATCGTCGAGCGCTGGCAGTTCCACTACTCGCAGGTGGTCAAGTCAACGCGGTAAGCGCCGGTCGCGGTGCGTGGCCTGGTAGGAGGCGATGACACCAGCGGCGGCCAGCACCGTAAATGCCATGTATAGCCCACGAGCCGCCGCCACTTCGCCGCCCTTGGCAGTGTTGACCACCACACCGGCCAGCCCGGCGCCGAAAGCACCGGAGATCAGCTGTACGACATTGATCGCCGCGGCCGCCGCGCTGCTCTCGGCCGGGTCGGCGACAGAATCCATAGCGCGCACCGTTAGATGCGGCCAGGCGATCCCGATGCCGGTCCCGATGATCAGCAGCGCCAGCGCCCACAGCGCGATGATCCCCACCGGCGCATCGGCGCGCTGGGTGACGGCGCCTAGCGCCAACCCCGACGCCATCACCAGCGGTGCGGCTGCCACGACATGCCCGATAACTCGTGCACTGTTCAACGAGGCGCTGGCGACCTCACCGACCGTCCAGCCCACCGCCAGCGCGGCACCCAAGAACCCGGCTGCCACCGGGGTCAGGTGTCCCAGTCGCTGACCGAACAGCGGCACGTAGGTATCGACCATTGCCGCAATCATCTGCACCGACATGGTCAGGTAAATCCATTTCAACGGTCCGGAGCCAAATACGCTGGGCGGCAACACCGCTGCGTGTATCCGCCAGTCGACTACCACAAACACCGCAACCAGCAGCGCGGCGGCGGCTAGCAGCCCGGCCGTCTGGACGAGGTAGTTCGGAAGCGCGGCGACGCTGATCGCCAGTGCGGCGGCCCCCATCAGCAATAGCGACCACACCGGCACCTTGTGTGTGCTGCCCACCGGCGTCTCGCCGCCCGGGCCGACCCGCCCGGCACCGAGCGCGACCGGCACCAACATGGCCATCAACGCGGTCAGCAACGTCATCACGCCGAACGCCCATCGCCACAGCCCGAGCTGCGCGAAAAGGCCTCCGGTCGCCGGTCCGATCAGCGTCGCGACCCCCCACATCGCCGACACCAGTGCTGAGCCACGGGTCCACAGCGACTTGGGCAAGGTCGAGTTGATCAGCGCGTAGCCTAGGCCGGCCAGCAGCCCACCGGCTATTCCTTGCAAGGTACGCCCGGCCACCAGAATCTGCATGCTCGGCGCCGCCGCACATACCAGGCTGGCCAGACCGAAGACGGCCAACCCCATCAGATACGACGAGCGCGCCCCGACGCGCAGCAACATCGTATTGACGGTGGTCGCCGCCACCACCGACCCGACCAGATACAGGGTTGTCACCCAGGCGTACAGCCGGCTACCCCCGATGTCGGCGATGGTGCTCGGCAGCAGGCTGATTGTCAGAAACTCGTTGGTGGCGTACAGCGCGACGCCACCGGCCAGCACTATGGAGGTGCCCAGATACCTGCTCAGTAGCTCACGCCAGCTGCCGGTCTCGCTCGCTGTTTCGGTCACTTCAGGCCGGCCGCGTCCATCCCCCGCAGCTCCCGCTTGAGGTCGGCGATCTCGTCGCGGAACCGGGCCGCCAGCTCGAACTGCAGGTCGCGCGCGGCCGCCATCATCTGTGCGGTGAGGTCTTTGATTAGGTCGGCCAGCTCAGCGCGCGGCATGGCGGAGGTGTCGCGGCCCTCGAACACGCCGGCGCTGACCGCCCGGCCGGGCTCACCCTGAGCCCGCCGGCCGCGGGATGCGTTGCGCCCGGATCCGCCGACCTCGACGACGGCGGTGTCGTCGGCCTCCCGATAGACCTGATCGAGGATGTCGGCGATCTTTTTGCGCAGCGGCTGTGGGTCGATTCCGTTGGCCTCGTTGTAGGCGATCTGCTTGGCCCGCCGGCGTTCGGTCTCGTCGATGGCTTCCCTCATCGAGTCGGTGATTTTGTCGGCGTACATGTGCACCTCGCCGGACACGTTGCGAGCGGCGCGTCCGATGGTCTGGATCAGGCTGCGGCTTGACCGCAGGAATCCTTCTTTGTCGGCGTCGAGGATCGCCACCAGCGACACCTCGGGCAGGTCTAGGCCCTCGCGGAGCAGGTTGATGCCGACCAGCACGTCGTAGTCACCCAGACGCAGCTGGCGCAACAACTCGACCCGGCGCAACGTGTCGACCTCCGAATGCAGGTAGCGCACCCGAATGCCCATCTCCAGCAGGTAGTCGGTGAGGTCTTCGGCCATCTTCTTGGTCAGCGTCGTCACCAGCACCCGCTGGTCGGCGTCTGCCCGTGTGCGGATCTCGCCGATCAGGTCGTCGATCTGCCCTTTGGTCGGCTTGACTACCACTTTCGGGTCCACCAGACCGGTCGGCCGGATCACCTGCTCGACGAACTCGCCGCCGGTCTGGCTGAGCTCGTAGGGCCCCGGGGTGGCAGACAGATACACCGTCTGCCCGATCCGGTCAGCGAACTCCTCCCAGGTCAGCGGACGGTTGTCGCACGCCGACGGCAGCCGGAAACCGTACTCCACCAGGTTGCGCTTGCGGGAGATGTCGCCCTCGTACATGCCGCCGATCTGCGGCACGGTGACATGTGACTCGTCGATAACGAGCAGGAAATCCTCGGGGAAATAGTCGAGCAGGGTCGCGGGCGGCGTGCCGGGCCCCCTACCGTCGATGTGGCGGGAGTAGTTCTCGATGCCCGAGCAGAACCCGACCTGCCGCATCATTTCGATGTCGTAGTTGGTGCGCATCCGCAGCCGCTGCGCCTCCAGCAGCTTGCCCTGGCTCTCAAGCTCGGCGAGTCGCTCGGCGAGTTCTTCCTCGATGGCCGAGACGGCATGCGCCATCCGCTCCGGACCGGCGACGTAATGGGTAGCGGGAAAGATCCGCAGCGAGTCGACCTGGCGGATAACCTCGCCGGTCAGCGGGTGCAGATAGTACAGCGCCTCGATCTCGTCGCCGAAGAACTCGATGCGAACCGCCAGCTCTTCGTAGGAGGGGATGATCTCGACGGTGTCGCCGCGCACCCGAAACGAGCCGCGAGTAAAGGACATGTCGTTTCGGGTGTATTGCACGTCGACCAGCAGCCGCAGCAGCCCATCGCGCGGCACTTCCTCGCCCACCTTCAGCTCGACGGAGCGGTCCAGGTAGGACTGCGGTGTGCCCAGGCCGTAGATGCAGGACACCGAAGCCACCACCACCACGTCACGACGCGACAGCAGCGCCGAGGTCGCGGAGTGCCGCAGCCGCTCCACGTCGTCGTTGATGGAGCTATCCTTTTCGATATAAGTGTCGGTCTGCGCGATATACGCCTCCGGCTGGTAGTAGTCGTAGTACGAGACGAAGTACTCGACGGCGTTGTGCGGCAACATCTCTCGCAGTTCGTTCGCCAGCTGGGCGGCCAACGTCTTGTTGGGCGCCATCACCAGGGTGGGCCGCTGCAGGCGTTCGATCAGCCACGCGGTGGTCGCCGACTTCCCGGTGCCGGTGGCGCCGAGCAACACCACGTCACGCTCCCCCGCGTTGATCCGCCGCTCCAGCTCGTCGATTGCGGCCGGCTGGTCGCCGGCCGGAGCATGCGGACTGACCACCTCGAAGTGACCGCCGGCGCGCACAATCTCCTCGACCGCGCGATACTCCGAATGCGCGACCACCGGGTGCTCGGTAGCGAAAGCCACGCCAACCAGCCTAGAGCCACCCGCGGACACACCGTGCGGCGAGCGTGCGCAGAATGCCACCAGTACCGGCGTGTCGATGTACCGGCACGCCTCGTGCGACCAGATAGGGTGAGCCATTCACCCACCCAAGCACGAGACGTTCGACCTGATCGCCCACACCAATACCGATCCGAAGGGCATAGTGCGGGCGGTCGATGAGTACACGGTGCATCCGTGGGGGCTCTACCTGGCCCGGCCCACCCCGGGCCGTGCCCAATTCCACTACCTCGAGTCGTGGCTGTTGCCGTCGTTGGGCCTACGCGCCACTGTCTTTCACTTCAATCCCAGCCACAAACGCGATCACGACTACTATCTGGACGTCGGCGAATACACACCGGGCCCTTCCGTATGGCGTTCCGAAGACCACTACCTCGACATCGAAGTCCGCACCGGCGGCGGGGCCGAGCTCGCCGACGTCGACGAACTACTCGACGCCGTCCGCCACGGCCTGTTGACCCCGACGGTCGCCGAGCAGGCGGTGCGGCACGCAGTCGACGCCGTCGAGGGCCTGGCCCGCAACGGCTATGACCTCACCCGCTGGCTGGCCACCAAGGGGATGGAGCTGACCTGGCGCAGCGGCTCATGAAGCGCGCGTGCCGGCTCGGGTAGCAGAAGCGCCCACCGCCCCGGGCGCCGGCGCCCCCGAGCTGGAAGCCTCAGATGAGGCTGGCCGGGGATGACAGCTGGGCGGCCTGCTCGATCGATGGCGTCATCGCCCAGTGCGGCAGGCCCTCGTTCAGGGACGCCAGTGCACCGCATCCGCCCACTCCCATGCCCGCTGGTAGGCATCCAGGAACCACGGCTCCTTGGCGGTGACGTAGCGCGCGAGCTCACCGTCGGCGCGCCTGTCGGCGTCACACTTGACCGTCAAATAGTCTTCTCTCGCGCCGGGATTGGCCGCCAGCCAGTCGACGAACAGCAGGGCGAACTGTTGGTTGGGCCAGCCGTCCACCCGAATGTGCACGTTGGTGGGCCGACCAGGATCCGCCGAGGCATGAATGCGTTTGCGCCACAACTCGGGATCGTCGCTGTGGTCGTAGCGGCTCACGGTGCTGCGAGCGTCGGTCTTTTCGGTGTCCTGGGTGATGTGCTCGAGGCGTGGGTAGCCGGCGGCCAGCAAGGGCTCGGCCAGCTCGTCGGCCACGTCAAGTGATTCGACGGTGACCTGGATGTCGATGACATCCTTGGCTAGAAAATCGGGGAAGCCCGACACGGCGGTTGACCCAATGTGGTCAACTCGCAAGGCTTTATGCCCGCACGCGATCTTTAGCCGGTTGACGATGCGCCGCGCCTGATCCGGCCAGCTTGGATCCGCCGGCACCAACCTAGCCGGCGCGCGC
This sequence comes from Mycobacterium canetti CIPT 140010059, assembly GCF_000253375.1. Lineage (NCBI taxonomy): Bacteria > Bacillati > Actinomycetota > Actinomycetes > Mycobacteriales > Mycobacteriaceae > Mycobacterium > Mycobacterium canetti. The sequence goes on along the minus strand of NC_015848.1, from coordinate 1,862,191 downwards.
GCAATCTGACGTTGGGCCAGGTTGTGCGCGAAGGGCTGGACGCGCGTGTTCCAGACGTCGCGGGCCCGCCGCACCAAATCCTCTGGGCTGCCCGAGTTGTCCAGCCAGACGTCGGCGACGGCACGACGCTGCTGGTCGCTGGCCTGCGCAGCGATCCTAGCCCGGGCGTCGGCTTCGGCCATGCCGCGTTGCTCGACCAGCCGTCGCACCCGTAGCTCGACGTCGGCGTGCACCACCACCACCAGCGGAAACAATGGCGCCATCCCGGATTCCACCAGCAGTGGAATATCTTCGACCACAACCGCGTCCCCCGAAACCGCCGCGATGATCTCGGATCGGCGCCGGGCGACCAGCGGGTGCACGATTCCGTTGAGCACACCGCGCGACTCGTCATCTCGAAACGCCTTGGCCGCCAACGCCTGCCGGTCCAGCGCTCCGTCTGCAAGCAGGATGTCGCGACCGAACGCGTCGACCAGCGAGGCCAGCCCCTCGGTACCCGGCTGGACCACTTCACGCGCCAACACATCGCCGTCGACAACGATTCCGCCGCATTGCGAGAACGTCGTGGACAGCAACGACTTCCCGGCTCCGATGCCACCGGTCAGCCCGATGCGCAGCATTACGTGAGTGCGACGAGCGGAAAGATCAAGCGCTGCCGGCGAGTTTTTCCCGCAGGGCCGCCAGCTGGGCGTCGCTGGCCAGTGATCCACCCGCGGTCTTCTCCGACGGTGCGCTACTGGCCGACGACTGATCGTCCGCGCCGCGTCCAGCCGCCTCGGCGGCGGCGAACTTCTCCATCTGCGCGGTGTGCATCTTGTGCCGGCGCTCGGCCTCGGCGTACCGAGCTTCCCATTCGGCGCGCTGCTTTTCGAATCCCTCAAGCCATTCGTTGGTTTCGGCATCGAAGCCCTCGGGGAAGATGTAGTTGCCCTGCTCGTCGTAACTGTCGGCCATGCCGTACTTCGCCGGGTCGAACTCCTCGGTGTAGTCCTCATTGGCTTGCTTGAGCGACAACGAGATCCGACGGCGCTCCAGGTCGATGTCGATGACCTTGACCATCGCGTCGTCGCCGACGGCAACCACCTGATCGGGCACCTCGACGTGACGCTCGGCCAGCTCGGAGATGTGCACCAGGCCCTCGATACCCTCCTCGACGCGGACGAATGCACCGAACGGAACCAACTTGGTGACCTTGCCCGGCACGATCTGCCCGATCGCGTGAGTGCGGGCGAAGTGCCGCCACGGGTCTTCCTGAGTCGCCTTGAGTGACAACGAAACCCGCTCACGGTCCATGTCGACGTCGAGCACCTCGACGGTGACCTCGTCACCAACCTGGACCACCTCGGACGGGTGGTCGATGTGCTTCCACGATAGCTCGGAGACATGCACCAGACCGTCCACACCGCCGAGATCGACGAACGCGCCGAAGTTGACGATCGAGGACACGACACCCTTTCGGATGGCGCCTTTTTGCAAGTTATTCAGGAACTCGCTGCGCACCTCGGACTGGGTCTGCTCCAGCCAGGCGCGACGGGACAGCACCACGTTGTTGCGGTTCTTGTCCAGCTCGATGATCTTGGCCTCGATCTCCTTGCCGATGTAGGGCTGCAGGTCGCGCACCCGGCGCATCTCCACCAGCGAGGCGGGCAGGAAACCGCGCAGCCCGATGTCGAGGATCAGGCCACCCTTGACGACCTCGATGACCGTGCCCTTGACGGCCTCGTCCTTCTCCTTGAGCGCCTCGATGGTGCCCCAGGCACGCTCGTACTGCGCGCGTTTCTTGGAGAGGATGAGCCGGCCCTCTTTGTCCTCCTTGGTGAGCACCAGGGCTTCGACCTCGTCACCGACGGAAACGACCTCGTTGGGGTCGACGTCGTGCTTGATGGACAGTTCGCGGGCGGGGATCACGCCTTCGGTCTTGTAGCCGATGTCGAGGAGCACCTCGTCCCGGTCCACTTTGACGATGGTGCCTTCGACGATGTCGCCATCGTTGAAGTACTTGATCGTTTTGTCTATTGCGGCGAGAAAGTCCTCGCTAGAGCCTATGTCGTTGACGGCTACTTGGGGCGAGGTGACGGCGGGACTCGGCATATTGTTGGGTTGCTCCGGACAGGGTTGGTCGTAGGGACAGATTGGTACCTGACGAGGCTACTCGACGGGGTACACGCTGGACAAACTCGGTCCCGATTGCGCCGAGTGTGAACTCAGGGCGGAAAAATCGCCGAATTCCCGCCCCAGATGCACGCTCGGCGCTCAGTGCGCAGCGGCGTCCCAGCTGCGGCCGTAGCCCACCGACACCTCCAGCGGGACGTCGAGCGGGTAAGCGCCGCCCATCTTGTCGCGCACCAGGGCCTCGACCCGCTCGCGTTCACCGGGGGCGATTTCGAACAGCAGCTCGTCGTGGACCTGCAGCAGCATGCGCGACGCCAGCTGTGCCTCGTTGAGCGCCTTGTCGACCTGGATCATGGCCACCTTGATGATGTCGGCCGCGCTGCCCTGGATCGGCGCGTTCAGCGCCGCCCGCTCGGCGGCCTCCCGCACTTGACGGTTGCTGCTGTCCAGCTCGGGCAGGTAGCGGCGACGGCCCAGCACCGTCGAGGTGTAGCCGTCCTTGCGGGCCCGCTCGACTACGGCGCGCAGGTAGTCGCGCACCCCGCCGAATCGGGCGAAATACGCGTCCATCTGCTCGTTGGCTTCCTCGGTGGAGATTTTCAACTGCTGCGACAGGCCGTAGGCGCTCAACCCGTAGGCCAGCCCGTAGGACATCGCCTTGACCCGGCGCCGCAGCTCGCCGGTAACCTCCTCGATCGGCACGCCGAACGCCCGGGACGCGACAAACGAATGCAGGTCCTCCCCGGTGTTGAACGCCTCGATGAGGCCCTCGTCCCTGGACAGGTGCGCCATGATCCGCATCTCGATCTGGCTGTAGTCGGCCGTCATCAACTCGGCGTATCCGCCCCCGACCACGAAGGCGTCCCGGATGCGCCGTCCGGCGTCGGTACGGATCGGGATGTTCTGCAGGTTGGGTTCGGTCGACGACAGCCGGCCGGTCGCGGCGATCGTCTGGTTGAACGTGGTGTGGATGCGACCGTCGGCGGCCACCGCTTGGAGCAACCCGTCGACGGTGACCTTGAGCCGGGTGACGTCGCGGTGAGCGAGCAGATGCTGCAGAAACGGATGCCCGGTCTTGTCGAACAACGACTGCAGCGCGTCGGCATCCGTGGTGTAGCCGGTCTTGGTGCGTTTGGTCTTCGGCATGCCTAGTTCGTCGAACAGCACGACCTGCAGCTGCTTGGGTGAGCCCAGGTTGATTTGCTTGCCGATCACGCCGTAGGCGGCCTCGGCGGCGTCGCGGATCTGGTCGCCGAACTGGCTTTGCAGCTCGGTCAACATGGGCAGGTCGACGGCGATACCGGCACTTTCCATCTTCGCCAGCACCCGCTGGACCGGCAGCTCCATCTCCCCCAGCAGCGCGGTGGAGTCGATACGCGCTAACTCGGCGTCCAGCGCGTCGGCCAGGTCGATGACTGCCCGCGCCCGCAGGATCGTCGTTTGAATGGTCTCGGCGTCCGTATCGTCGTCATCGAGCAGTGAAAGTTGTTGCTGCTGCGGTGTTTCCGCACGCAGCTCGCGACGCAGATAGCGCAGCGAGAGGTCGTCGAGGGTGAAGCTGCGCTGCCCCGGCCGCACCAGGTAGGCCGCCAGTGCGGTGTCGGAGGTGACGCCCTCCAAGGTCCAACCACGACCCGCCAGGTCATGAACGGCCGCCTTTGCCTCGTGCAGGGCTTTGGGTTTAGCTGGATCCGCTAGCCAGGCCGCCAACGCGGCGTCGTCATCGGGCGTCAGCGTCGCGGTATCGAGGTAAGCGCCTTCGCCGTCGGCGGCGGCGACGGCCATAGCGGTAGCGTCCCCACCGTGCGGCAGATGGGTACCCACCACCGTCAGGCCCGATCGGCGCCCGTCGCCGGCGTGCTCGGCCAACCACTGCCCGACCGTGCCGGGCGCCAACGCGCCGCCGCGCACGTCGAACCCCTCGTCAACCTCGGGTCCCCCGGCCGCGGCCAACGTGTCGAACAACCGGTCGCGCAACACCCGAAACTCCAGGTCGTCGAAGAGCCGGTGAATGTGGTCGCGATCCCAGGGCTGCAGCCGCAGCGTGTCCGGGGTCTGCGCCAGCGGCACATCGCGAACCAGGTCGGTGAGCTCCCGGTTGCGCACCACGCTGGCCAGGTTCGCCCGCAGCGCATCGCCCACCTTGCCGCGCACGGCGTCAACGTTGTCCACCAGTGACCGCAGCGAGCCGTACTCGGCGATCCACTTGGCGGCCGTCTTCTCCCCCACCCCGGGAATGCCGGGCAGGTTATCGCTGGGGTCGCCGCGCAGCGCGGCGAAGTCGGGGTACTGCCTAGGGGTGAGCCCGTACTTTTCGACGACGGCCTCCGGTGTGAAGCGCGTAAGTTCGCTGACGCCCTTGCGTGGGTAGAGCACCGTCACATCGTCACTGACCAGTTGCAGAGCGTCACGATCCCCGGTGACCACCAGCACCCGGTAGCCCTCGTTCTCGGCCTCGGTGGCCAGCGTGGCGATGAGGTCGTCGGCCTCGAACCCCGGCTCGGAGAGCACGGTGATGCCGAGTGCGCCCAGCACTTCTTTGGTGATGTCGATCTGGCCAGCGAACTCGTCGGGGGTCGACGATCGGTTGGCCTTGTACTCCGGGTAGCGCTGCAAGCGGAAGGTCTGCCGGGACACATCGAACGCCGCCGCGATGTGCGTCGGCGACTCGTCGCGCAGCAGGTTGATCAGCATGGCGGTGAACCCGTAGACGGCGTTGGTGGTCAGCCCGCCGCGGGTCTTGAAGTTCTCCGCGGGCAGTGCGTAGAACGCCCGAAACGCCAGCGAATTACCATCCAGCAACATCAGCGTCGGCTTGGCTCGATCCTCGCTGGGGGCACTGGCAGTAGTCACCACGGCTCACACTTTATGCACCCGCGCTGACGTGGAATGCGGGCGCAGGGGCCAGCAGAACTGCAACACGTTTCAGTTTTGCGCCCGGGCTCGGTAGGCTGGACCGGTGCCAGAGGTCACCCGTGAAGAACCGGCAATCGATGGATGGTTCACCACCGATAAGGCCGGCAACCCGCATCTGCTCGGCGGCAAGTGTCCCCAGTGCGGCACGTACGTGTTCCCACCCCGGGCGGACAATTGTCCGAATCCGGCCTGCGGCAGCGACACACTAGAGTCGGTCGGACTGTCGACCCGCGGAAAGCTTTGGAGCTACACCGAAAACCGCTACGCCCCGCCACCGCCTTATCCTGCACCCGACCCCTTTGAGCCGTTCGCCGTGGCCGCGGTGGAACTGGCCGACGAGGGACTGATCGTGCTGGGCAAGGTGGTCGATGGCACGCTGGCCGCCGATCTGAAGGTCGGCATGGAGATGGAGCTGACGACCATGCAGCTGTTCACCGACGACGAGGGTGTGCAGCGCATCGTCTACGCGTGGAGGATCGCCTGAGCATGAGTACGCCCGAACCGCTCTACATCCTTGGCGCCGGTATGCACCCGTGGGGGAAATGGGGTAATGACTTCACCGAGTATGGCGTGGTCGCCGCCCGCGCCGCGTTGCGCGACGCCGGCGTGGACTGGCGGCACGTGCAGCTGGTCGCCGGAGCGGACACCATCCGCAACGGGTATCCGGGCTTCGTCGCCGGTGCCACGTTCGCCCAGAAGCTCGGCTGGACCGGTGTGCCGGTCAGCTCCAGCTACGCCGCGTGTGCCAGCGGTTCCCAAGCGCTGCAGAGTGCTCGCGCGCAGATCTTGGCCGGTTTCTGTGACGTGGCGCTGGTGATCGGCGCCGACACCACACCGAAGGGCTTTTTCGCGCCCGTGGGCGGCGAGCGCAAGGGCGACCCCGACTGGCAGCGCTTCCATCTGATCGGGGCGACGAACACGGTGTACTTCGCGCTGCTGGCGCGCCGGCGCATGGACCTGTACGGCGCCACAGTCGAGGACTTCGCTCAAGTGAAGGTCAAGAACTCCCGGCACGGCCTAGACAACCCGAACGCCCGCTACCGCAAAGAGAACTCGATCGACGACGTGCTGGCTAGCCCGGTGGTCTCGGATCCGCTTCGGCTGCTTGACATCTGCGCCACCTCCGACGGTGCGGCCGCACTCATCGTGGCCAGCAAGTCTTTCACCGAGAAGCACCTTGGCTCGGTGGCGGGCGTGCCGTCGGTGCGCGCGATCAGCACCGTTACCCCGAAATACCCGCAACATTTGCCCGAATTGCCGGATATCGCAACGGATTCCACCGCCACGGTGCCGGCTCCGGAGCGGGTATTCAAGGATCAGATCCTCGACGCTGCCTACGCGGAGGCCGGTATTGGTCCAGAAGACTTAAGCTTGGCCGAGGTCTACGACCTGTCCACCGCGTTGGAACTCGACTGGTACGAACACCTGGGGCTCTGCCCCAAGGGTGAGGCCGAGGCGCTGCTGCGCAGCGGCGCGACCACCCTCGGCGGCAGGGTCCCGGTCAACCCGTCGGGCGGGCTGGCGTGTTTCGGTGAGGCGATTCCCGCCCAGGCGATCGCGCAGGTCTGCGAGCTGACCTGGCAGCTGCGCGGTCAGGCCACCGGCCGGCAGGTGGAGGACGCCAAAGTCGGCGTCACCGCCAACCAGGGCCTGTTCGGGCACGGCTCGTCGGTGATCGTCGCGCGCTAGGTTCCGCGAGCAGACGCAAAATCGCCCATTTCGGGCCCGAAATGGGCGATTTTGCGTCTGCTCGCCCTCAGGTGTCTTTGGGTGTTCCGAGGGTTTCCAGCACGACTTCGGCCACCCGCTTCATGGTGGTACGCCGATCCATGGCGGCACGTTGAATCCACTTGAAAGCGTCCGGCTCGGTCATCCCATGTTTGGTTTGCAGCAGGCCTTTTGCTCGTTCCACCAGCTTGCGGGTTTCCAACCGTTCAGATAGCGTCGCCACCTCGCCTTCCAACGCGGTGATCTCCCTGAACCGGCTGACCGCCAATTCAATCGCTGGAATCAGGTCGCTGATGCTGAAAGGCTTTACCAGGTATGCCATCGCCCCGGCATCACGCGCACGTTCGACCAGATCACGCTGGCTGAACGCGGTCAGCACCACGATCGGGGCAATACGTTTGCTGGCGATTTCGGATGCAGCGTCGATCCCGTCCCGGCGCGGCATCTTCACGTCCATGATCACCAGGTCGGGCTTGTGCAGCTCGGCCAGCTCGACGGCTTCCTGGCCGTCGCCGGCCTCGCCGACAATTTCATATCCCTCCTCTCGCAACATCTCGGCCAGGTCCATGCGGATGAGCGCTTCATCTTCCGCGATCAAGACCCGACGTGGGACAGCGGCATCGGCGTCGGTGGTGGGGCCGGTCATGACGGACATTGTGTCGTGAGCGGGCGCGATCGGGAACCTCGGGGGGCGGTGAGTCGGGACGTGGCTCCTCTAGAGTAGGAGACCGGATCAAGCCCTCGTATCCCAACTGGCAGAGGAAACGGACTCAAAACCCGTCCAGTGTGGGTTCGAATCCCACCGAGGGCACCAAGCGAACGCACCCGGAAAGCGCCGACAGAGTCGGTAAACGCTAACTCACCGATTAGGCTTTAGTTCGTGGCGGCAAGAAAATGCGGCGCCCCACCGATAGCAGCGGATGGCTCGACACGACGCCCAGACTGTGTCACGGCCGTGCGCACTCAGGCCCGCGCTCCCACGCAGCACTACGCCGAAAGCGTCGCGCGGCGGCAGCGCGTGCTTACCATCACCGCCTGGCTCGCTGTCGTGGTAACCGGGAGCTTCGCGCTGATGCAACTAGCGACCGGGGCCGGGGGCTGGTACATCGCCCTGATCAACGTCTTCACCGCGGTTACTTTCGCGATCGTCCCCCTGCTACATCGCTTCGGGGGATTGGTGGCACCGCTTACGTTCATCGGCACGGCCTATGTGGCGATCTTCGCCATCGGCTGGGATGTGGGCACCGACGCGGGTGCCCAGTTCTTCTTCTTGGTAGCCGCCGCGTTGGTGGTGTTGCTGGTCGGCATCGAACACACCGCGTTAGCGGTGGGCCTAGCGGCGGTCGCCGCCGGTCTGGTGATTGCCCTGGAGTTCCTGGTCCCGCCCGATACTGGGCTTCAGCCGCCCTGGGCCATGTCGGTAAGTTTCGTCCTCACGACCGTCTCCGCCTGCGGGGTAGCGGTCGCAACGGTGTGGTTCGCGCTGCGTGATACTGCGCGCGCGGAGGCGGTCATGGAGGCGGAGCACGACCGCTCCGAAGCACTGCTGGCCAACATGTTGCCGGCCAGCATCGCCGAGCGGCTTAAAGAACCCGAGCGAAACATCATCGCCGATAAATACGACGAGGCCTCGGTGCTGTTCGCCGACATCGTCGGGTTCACCGAACGCGCCAGCAGCACCGCGCCGGCGGACCTGGTCCGGTTCCTGGACCGCCTCTACAGCGCTTTCGACGAGCTGGTCGACCAGCACGGGCTGGAGAAAATCAAGGTCAGCGGGGACTCCTACATGGTTGTCAGCGGCGTTCCGCGGCCCCGGCCTGACCATACGCAAGCACTGGCGGACTTTGCGCTCGACATGACCAATGTCGCAGCGCAATTGAAGGATCCACGCGGCAACCCGGTGCCGCTGCGGGTGGGCCTGGCCACCGGCCCGGTGGTGGCGGGTGTGGTGGGTTCTCGACGGTTCTTCTACGACGTGTGGGGCGACGCGGTCAATGTCGCGTCGCGGATGGAATCCACCGATTCGGTGGGGCAAATTCAGGTGCCAGACGAGGTTTACGAGCGTCTCAAGGACGACTTCGTGTTGCGCGAGCGCGGCCACATAAACGTCAAGGGGAAAGGCGTAATGCGCACGTGGTACCTCATCGGCCGCAAGGTAGCCGCAGATCCCGGCGAGGTGCGCGGGGCCGAACCCCGCACGGCCGGGGTCTGACCGCCAAGCGCTATCCCGGGGCCGCTACATGTGTCACACTGCGCCCATGGAACCAAGCCCTGTCGTGAGCCCTCTCCCAAGGTTGTTGCCGCATCTCTGGAAGTCCACTCTGGCATCGGGAATTCTGTCGCTGATCCTCGGCGTCCTGGTGCTGGCCTGGCCAGGAATATCCATTCTCGTTGCTGCCATGGCGTTCGGTGTCTACCTCCTGATCACCGGTGTCGCTCAGGTTGCGTTCGCGTTCAGCCTGCATGTTTCGGCGGGCGGCCGGATCCTGTTGTTCATCAGCGGTGCCGCCTCACTCATCCTGGCTGTGCTGGCCTTTCGCCATTTCGGTGACGCGGTTCTGTTGCTGGCCATCTGGATCGGCATCGGGTTCATCTTCCGCGGCGTCGCCACCACGGTTTCGGCGATTAGTGATCCGATGCTGCCGGGACGGGGATGGTCAATCTTCGTCGGCGTGATCAGCCTCATCGCCGGCATTGTGGTGATGGCATCGCCGTTCGAGTCCATCTGGATACTGGCGTTGGTCGTCGGCATCTGGCTGGTGGTGATCGGCGCATGCGAGATCGCGTCGTCGTTCGCCATCCGCAAGGCTTCACAGACGCTCGGCTGACCGCAGAATCGCGGTGCACCCACGATTGCCAGTAGCGCGGGCCCACTCGCGCCTACTACACTTCGTCGTAGCCAAATCAGTCGGCCCCGTAGTATCTCCGGAGATGACAGATGAATGTCGTCGACATTTCGCGGTGGCAGTTCGGTATCACCACCGTCTATCACTTCATTTTCGTACCGCTGACCATCGGCCTGGCCCCGCTGATCGCGGTCATGCAAACGCTGTGGGTCGTCACCGATAACCCCGCCTGGTATCGCCTCACCAAATTCTTCGGCAAATTGTTCCTGATTAACTTTGCCATCGGCGTGGCGACCGGGATCGTGCAGGAATTTCAGTTCGGCATGAACTGGAGCGAGTACTCCCGATTCGTCGGCGATGTCTTCGGCGCCCCGCTGGCCATGGAGGGCCTGGCGGCCTTCTTCTTCGAATCCACCTTCATCGGGTTGTGGATCTTCGGCTGGAACAGGCTGCCCCGGCTGGTGCATCTGGCCTGCATCTGGATCGTCGCAATCGCGGTCAACGTGTCCGCGTTCTTCATCATCGCGGCAAACTCCTTCATGCAGCATCCGGTCGGCGCGCACTACAACCCGACCACCGGGCGTGCCGAGTTGAACAGCATCGTCGCGCTGCTGACCAACAACACCGCACAGGCGGCGTTTACCCACACTGTCAGCGGTGCGCTGCTGACCGCCGGGACCTTCGTCGCCGCGGTGAGCGCCTGGTGGCTGGTCCGTTCGAGCACCACGCACGCCGACTCAGATACCCAAGCCATGTATCGTCCCGCGACCATCCTGGGGTGTTGGGTTGCGTTGGCCGCCACGGCCGGGTTGTTGTTCACCGGCGACCACCAAGGCAAGCTGATGTTCCAGCAGCAGCCGATGAAGATGGCGTCGGCCGAATCGTTGTGCGATACCCAGACAGATCCAAACTTCTCTGTCCTGACGGTCGGCCGGCAAAACAACTGCGACAGCCTCACCCGTGTCATCGAAGTGCCCTATGTGTTGCCGTTCCTCGCCGAGGGCCGGACCAGCGGTGTGACGTTGCAGGGTATCCGCGATCTGCAGCAGGAATACCAGCAGCGCTTCGGACCAAACGACTACCGGCCCAACCTCTTCGTCACCTATTGGTCATTTCGCATGATGATCGGGTTGATGGCGATCCCGGTGCTGTTCGCACTGATTGCGCTCTGGCTCACCCGTGGCGGCCAGATCCCCAATCAACGCTGGTTCTCCTGGCTGGCGCTGCTAACCATGCCCGCCCCGTTCCTGGCCAACAGCGCCGGATGGGTGTTCACCGAGATGGGGCGCCAGCCCTGGGTCGTCGTCCCTAACCCGACCGGTGATCAGCTGGTTCGACTCACCGTCAAAGCAGGCGTCTCGGATCACTCCGCCACCGTGGTCGCCACGTCCTTGCTGATGTTCACCTTGGTCTACGCGGTACTTGCGGTCATCTGGTGCTGGCTGCTCAAGCGTTACATCGTCGAAGGCCCCCTAGAACACGACGCGGAACCGGCTGCGCACAGGGCACCCCGCGACGACGAGGTAGCACCACTGTCGTTTGCTTACTGAGGCCAACTGACCCCGGAAAGGAGCAGCCGGTGGTACTCCAAGAATTGTGGTTCGGTGTCATCGCAGCGCTGTTCCTCGGTTTCTTCATCCTAGAAGGGTTCGACTTCGGCGTGGGCATGCTGATGGCGCCGTTCGCTCATGTCGGTATGGGCGATCCGGAGACCCACCGGCGCACGGCACTCAACACCATCGGACCGGTCTGGGACGGCAACGAAGTCTGGCTGATCACCGCCGGCGCGGCCATATTCGCCGCGTTTCCCGGCTGGTACGCGACCGTGTTCTCCGCGCTGTATCTGCCGCTGCTGGCGATCCTGTTCGGTATGATCCTGCGCGCCGTCGCCATCGAATGGCGCGGCAAGATCGACGACCCGAAATGGCGGACCGGGGCAGACTTCGGGATCGCGGCGGGATCCTGGCTGCCTGCCCTGTTGTGGGGTGTGGCGTTCGCTATTCTGGTCCGCGGACTCCCGGTAGACGCGAACGGTCATGTTGCCCTGTCGATTCCCGACGTGCTCAACGCCTACACCCTGCTGGGCGGTCTGGCGACCGCCGGACTGTTCTCGCTCTACGGCGCGGTGTTCATCGCCTTGAAAACCTCCGGGCCGATCCGCGACGATGCCTACCGATTCGCCGTATGGCTTTCGCTTCCGGTGACGGGACTGGTTGCGGGCTTTGGACTTTGGACGCAACTGGCATACGGCAAAGACTGGACGTGGCTGGTGCTGGCAGTTGCGGGGTGCGCGCAGGCGGCGGCGACGGTCTTAGTGTGGCGGCGGGTGTCCGACGGCTGGGCGTTCACGTGCACGTTGATAGTCGTGGCGGCTGTGGTGGTGCTGCTGTTCGGCGCGCTGTACCCGAACCTGGTGCCCTCAACCCTGAACCCGCAGTGGAGCCTAACGATCCATAACGCGTCGTCGACCCCGTACACCCTCAAGATCATGACGTGGGTGACCGCGTTCTTCGCTCCACTGACGGTGGCGTACCAGACATGGACGTATTGGGTTTTCCGGCAACGGATCTCAGCTGAACGGATACCTCCACCCACCGGTCTGGCGAGGCGCGCGCCCTGAGCACCAAGGCCCGGGGAACCCGGGCGCCCCTGGATCCGCGGCTGTGGCAGGCATCGGCGGCACTGCGCCGCTATCTACTCAGCACGGTGGCCTGCGGGGTCGGGATCTCCGGCTGCGCCATCGGCTCGGCGATCGTGTTGGCAAGCATCGTCGCCGGCGTCATCGACCCCGCCAACCCTGGGATGGCTGGCCTGCGTCGTTGGCTAGGGCCACTGTCAATCCTGTTGGTGCTGTGGGGGTTGCGTGCGTCGATTCAGTGGCTACAAGCGCGCCTGGCCCAGCGCGGCGCCAGCGCAGTGATCGCCGACCTGTCCGGTCAGGTGCTGACCGCGGTAACCGCCCGCCGACCCAGCCAACTGGCTGCGCAGCGAGACGCCGCCGCGGTGCTGATTACCCGGGGCCTGGACGGCTTGCGGCCCTACTTCACCGGCTATTTGCCCACGTTGCTGCTGGCCGCGATCCTGACCCCGGCCACCGTCGCCGTGATCGGGCTCTATGACCTGAAGTCAATGGCCATTGTGGTGATCACACTGCCCCTGATACCGATCTTCATGGTGCTGATCGGGCTGGCTACCACTAACCCCTCGGCGGCCGCGCTGGCGGCCATGACCGCCGTCCAGGCCCGGTTGTTAGACCTGATTGCCGGCATCCCCACCCTGCGGGCGCTGGGCCGTGCTTCCGGCCCGGAACAACGCATCGCGGAACTGTCTGCTGACCACCGGCGGTCGGCGATGGCGACGCTGCGGATCGCGTTCTTGTCGGCCCTGGTGCTCGAATTGCTGGCCACGCTGGGCGTGGCCCTGGTCGCGGTGGGCATCGGGCTACGGCTGGTCTTCGGGGAGATGAGCCTGACGGCCGGTTTGACGGTGCTGCTATTGGCGCCGGAGGTGTACTGGCCGCTGCGTCGCGTTGGGGTCCAGTTTCATGCCGCAGCTGACGGCAGAACCGCGGCCGACAAGGCATTCGCCCTCCTCGGCGAGTCACCCTCACCAACACCCGGCCGACGAACGGTCACCGCGCGCGGCGGGGTGATTCGCCTGGAGAGACTCAGTGTCAGAGGCCGCGACGGCCGCGCACCGTATGATCTCACCGCAGACATCGAACCCGGTCGGGTGACGGTGCTGACCGGCCGAAACGGCGCCGGCAAGAGCACTACGCTGCAAGCGATCGCCGGGCTCACCGCACCGTCGTCAGGACGAATCACGGTCGCCGGAATCGACGTCACCAACCTGGCACCGGCTGCCTGGTGGCGGCAACTGTCGTGGCTGCCGCAGCGGCCGGTGCTGGTCCCAGGAACCGTCCGCCACAACCTGGTTCTGCTAGGCCCTGTGGATGATCTCGAGCGTGCCTGCGCAGCAGCCGGATTCGACGCTGTACTAGACGAGTTGCCCCGCGGGCTGGATACCGTGCTGGGGCGCGGTGGTGTCGGGTTATCCCTAGGGCAGCGGCAACGGCTGGGCCTGGCCCGCGCGCTCGGATCACCGGCTGCGGTGCTGCTGCTCGACGAGCCCACCGCGCACCTGGACGCCCGCACCGAACAACACGTGTTGGGCGCCATCGTCGAGCGTGCCCGCGCGGGTGCGACGGTGCTGGTCGTCGCCCATCGCCAGCAGGTCGCCGCGGCCGGTGACCGGGTCGTCGAAGTGAACTCGGATGGTTTCCGACGATGAACCGACCGAGTGCTGTGAGTCGCCGCCAGCGGGACCTGCTGGCCGCGTCTGGGCTGTTGCGTCCCCGGTTGCCCCGGATCTTGGCGGCCGTCGCGCTGGGCGTGCTGTCGCTGGGCAGCGCGCTGGCCCTGGCCGGGGTGTCGGCCTGGCTGATCACTCGGGCCTGGCAGATGCCGCCCGTCCTGGACCTGTCGGTGGCGGTCGTGGCGGTGCGGGCGTTCGCGATTTCGCGCGGCGTGCTGCACTACTGCGAGCGACTGGCCACCCACGACACCGCGTTGCGGGCCGCCGGCCGGGCCCGCACCCTTATCTATCACCGGCTGGCCCACGGACCGGCGGCGGCCGCCGTCGGGCTGCACAGCGGGGACCTGGCAGCACGCGTCGGCGCGGACGTCGACGAACTGGCCAACATGCTGGTGCGTGCTCTGGTGCCGATAGCCGTCGCAGCGGTGCTGGCAGTAGCCGCGAGCGCGGTCGTCGCGGCCGTTTCGGTGCCAGCCGCCGTGGTACTGGCGGTCTGCCTTTTGGTTGCCGGCGTTGTTGCGCCCTGGCTTGCCGGCAGAACCGCCGCAGCGCAGGAAGCGATCGCCCGCCAACATCGGGGCATGCGCGACACGTCGGCGATGATCGCCCTTGAGCATGCCCCCGAGCTTCGTGTCGCCGGTGCCCTACGCAACGTCATCGCCGACTCACAACGGCGCCAACATGCCTGGGCCGATGCGCTCGACGCCGCCGCACGAACGGGGGCGATCGCCGAGGCCATGCCGACCGCGGCGATCGGGGCCAGCCTGCTGGGCGCCGTGGTGGCCGGGATCGGCATGGCCCCCACGGTCGCGCCCACAACACTGGCCATCCTGATGTTGTTGCCGCTGTCCGCATTCGAGGCGACCGTTGCACTACCCGCCGCCGCCGTCCAGTTGACACGGTCGCGCATCGCGGCGGCTCGTCTGCTCGACCTGACTGGGTCAAACCGGGTCCGCGAGACCGAATCCACGGTGTCGGCGCGACTGCCGGTAGGTACCGGGGTGCTAGCGGCCGACGTGTGTTGCGGTCACCAAGAGGCGCAGTCGATCCGGGTGACGATTGACCTACCGCCGGGTGCCCGGCTGGCCGTCACCGGCGCCAGCGGCGCCGGCAAGACGACGCTGTTGATGACGCTGGCCGGCTTGCTGCCGCCGGTGCACGGCCGGGTGTTGCTGGACGGAACTAACCTGAGCGACTTCGATGATGATGAATTACGCAGCGCTGTCAGCTTTTTCGCTGAAGATGCGCATATCTTTGCTACCACCGTTCGGGACAACTTGCTGACCGCCCGAGGAGACTGCCCCGATGACGAACTGATCGAGGCCCTGGATCGGGTCGGCCTGTGCGGCTGGCTCGCCGGCCTGCCCGAGGGGTTGTCGACGGTGTTGATCGGTGGCGCGCAAGCGGTCTCGGCGGGTCAGCGCAGAAGGTTGCTGCTCGCCCGGGCGGTGCTTTCCCCGGCTCGGATCGTGTTGCTCGACGAACCTGTCGAACACCTCGACGCCGCCAACGCCGACCTTCTGCGCGATCTGCTGGCCCCGAACTCCGGGATCATGAGCGCTATGCGGACCGTGGTGGTAGCCACCCACCACCTGCCCAACGACATTCAATGCGCCGAGCTGTCCATAGCGACGGATCAGAGATGTCGCCGCCGCGGGACGAACTCCAGCGACAACAACACCAACGCCAGCGCAAAGACCTGAGTCATCGATATCAGCACGTAACGCCGCTCATCCAGCGCGTGGAACTTGCGCAGGTATCGGTATAACGACTCGAGAGCGATCAACGGATCAAGGATATGGATCAACGCACGGCAGACACGCTGCAGGCGGCCGAGCTGGTTGGCGCCGAAAAGGTCGGGGAACGCGGCGAATGCCAGTGACAACCGTTGTACCCCAGCATCTTTGGCGGCCGCAATCATGTCAGCGCTGAGCCGCTCATCGATCCCGTTCGGGGCCCCGCGGCGCCGCCACGGTACATCCAGAGACATGTCGCTGCCGCCGCCGGCGGTCGCGTACCGGTGGAAACCCTGCACCCGACCCGATGCGTCTCGCGCGATGATCAGTTGTATTCCGGGGTATCGACCCTCCAGCACGCCGTCCAGGTTCATGCAAAAGCCGCGATCGGTGCGGGCGCCGCTAGGTGACGCCGCCAGCACCTCGGCCAGCTCCGCCTGCCGCTGGTCGTCGAGTTGCTGTTCAGCGACGATCTCGGTCGTGACGCCGAAATTGTGGGTGCGTTTCACCGCCTGACGCAGGTTGCGAAACCTACGCCCGGTCATCTCAAAGTTAGACACGTCGATGACGACATCCCGGCCAATCGGTATGGGCCGCAACGATTGTCCGACCACCATGGGGTCGCTCCACAGGCCGAGCCGTCGTTCGCTGCAGCCCACGACCACGATTCGCCAGCCGTGCATGTGACACATGGCCGCGAAGTCGGCGACCAGCTGGGGGAATTGCGCCTCGTCGCCGATCGGGTCGCCGCTGACCACCGCATAGCCGATGCGGGTCCGATACGCCAGAGCCGCGGTGCCGGCCGCGCTGAAGTGATGGCTCTTGCCCGCCTGCATGGCAAACGGAGCAAGCGAGTCCGCGCGGGTGGCATTGATCAACGCCCACACGCGGGGCAGATCTTCGGGTCGCGGATGCGCCGACGTCGGCCACATCAGTGCCCATCCCGAACCGGCTATCAGAATCTCACCGAGCAGATCTGCGACCAACACGTGGGCAGCCAGTCCGGCGAGCAAAAATAGGCCGGCCGCGGTCGCATGCATGGCCGTGACCGGGCGGCCCAGGAAGATGCCGCGAGCAATGAATGCCACCGCAGCCAGGACCGTCAGCGACCAGCCCAACCGGCCGGCGACCGCCCACTGGGCGTGCCGGTAGTCGCCGGCGAGCAGCGCGATCAGCCAGCAGGCCGCGCACACCAGCGCCAGCGCGCCGACACAGCGGGCCGTGCGGGAATCGACGTGCACGACTACACGCTGGCGACCACGGAGCCTCGGTACCACATCGGCCGACGGCAGCTTCACAGTCACCTCCGGGTTCGCTCGCTGGCAATTCAGCGGCTCGCCGGCCGCTGCCACCATCGGTCATCTGGCTACCAGGAACGTTACGCCTGATCACAGCCGTGCTGACCCGGAATCCTACGAGCGTCCTGCCGCACTGTCAGGGGTGGCGGGAAAATACTTCAACACACCTTCCTGCACCACAGTTGCGATGAGCTTCCCCGAGCGATCAAAAAAGTGCCCCGAACCCAACCCACGTGAATCGGCGGCCACCGGTGACGACGTCGAGTAGAGCACCCAATCATCGAAGTTGACCTGCCGGTGAAACCACACCGAGTGGTTGGCAGAGGCCGCAAAGATGCGATCGAAGCCCCAGGACAGACCATGGGTGGTAATGACCGAGTCCAGCACGGTGGTGTCCGAGGAGTACAACAGTGTCGCCGTGTGCAGCACCGGGTCGTCGGGCATCTCCCCTAGTGCCTTGACCCAGACCCGGTTGTAGGCAAGCCGATCGCCCTTGTCCCGCATTATCCAGGCCGGGTCGTTGGCGTAGCGCCATTCGATCGGTTGCAGCGCGTTGACAAAATGCGGGACGGTCTCCTCGTAACCGCGCAACAGCTCACCGATCGGCGGCCGGGTATGAGGCTCGGCCACCTGCGGCGGATCCAGCGCATGCTCGAGCCCGCGACCACCGGCCATGTAAGACACCATCGCCGAGGACAGCAACGTGCCGTCCTGTACCGCATCGACGCGCCGGTTGGCGAAGCGCCGCTCATCGCGCAGTCGTATCACCTGGAACTCGATGTCCTTGGCCGTGTCACCGCCGTTGATGAAGTGCACCGAGAATGCGCTGGGCGGTAGGTGGTGGCGGGTTAGCGTTCGGCTGCTCGCGACGAATGACTGCGCCATGAGCTGGCCACCAAATGTCCGGAGCGGGTTTTTGCTGGGGTGGGATCCGGTGAACAGGTCGCTTGCGACGGCGTTGAGGTCCAATACCGCCAGTAGTTCATCGAAGTCGGACATGGGTTTACCGTCCGGCACGACCCGGCTAGACGTCATCTTCCCCGATCCGGTGCACGTGGATCAGGTTGGTCGAACCCACTGTGCCTGGCGGCGCACCCGCGACGATGACCACCAAGTCACCACGCTTGTAGCGGGCGAGTTCGAGCAGCGATTTGTCGACCTGGCGGATCATGCCATCGGTGGACTGCATCTTCGGCACGATGAACGTCTCGGTGCCCCAGGTCATCGCCAGTTGGCTGCGCACCTCGGGCCACGCGGTGAAGGCCAGCAGCGGCAGCGGGGTATGCAGGCGGGCCAGTCGCCGCACGGTATCACCGGACTGAGTGAAGGCCACCAAGGCCTTGGCGTCGAGTCGTTCGCCGATGTCACGGGCCGCATACGAGATGACCCCACGCTTGGTCCGGGGAATGTGTGTCAACGGCGGTGCGGCCGTGGAGTTCTCCTCGACCGCGCAGATGATGCGCGACATTGTCCGGACCGCAGCAAGGGGGTACTTCCCTACCGAGGTTTCCCCGGACAGCATCAGCGCGTCGGCGCCATCGAGCACCGCGTTGGCGACGTCGGAGGCCTCAGCTCGGGTCGGCCGCGAGTTCTCGATCATCGAGTCGAGCATCTGGGTCGCCACAATGACCGGCTTGGCGTTCTCCCGGGCCATCTGGATGGCTCGCTTCTGTACCAGCGGGACCTCTTCGAGCGGCAGCTCAACACCTAGGTCGCCCCGAGCGACCATGACGGCGTCGAACGCCAGCACGATCGCTTCGAGATTGTCGATGGCTTCCGGCTTCTCCAGCTTGGCGATCACCGGCACCCGTCGCCCGATCCGATCCATCACCTCGTGGACCAGTTCGACATCGGCCGGGGAGCGGACGAAGGAAAGCGCCACCATGTCGACGCCGAGGTTCAGCGCGAACGTGAGATCCTCGATGTCCTTCTCCGACAGGGCCGGCGCGGTCACGTTCATTCCGGGCAACGAGATGCCCTTGTTGTCGCTGACCGGGCCGCCTTCGACGACGGTGCAGACCACGTCGTCGCCCTCGACGGCGTCGACCACCAATGCGACTTTGCCGTCGTCGACCAGCACCCGGTCACCGGCCACCGCGTCCTGGGCTAGCCGCTTGTAGGTGGTGGACACCCGATCGTGGCTGCCCTCGCAGGCGCCCACGGTGATCCGGACGGTTTCGCCTTCGGCCCAGTGGGTGGCCCCGGAGGCGAAGCGTCCCAACCTGATCTTCGGGCCCTGCAGGTCGGCGAGCACGCCGACCGCGCGCCCGGTGGCGTCGGAGGCTACCCGGACCCGCTCATAGGCGACCTTGTGATCGTCGTAGTCGCCGTGGCTGAAGTTCATTCGGGCGACGTCCATTCCGGCCTCGACCAGCGCTCTGACCAGGTCGTCCCGCTGGGTGGCCGGCCCGAGAGTGCAGACGATTTTCCCGCGTCTCGTCACGACGACTCAGCATAGTCGCGACGGCGGTAGGGCCGGCACCGCCGGGTCGGCACACCGGTCAACACCACCGCGGGCAGCCCAGCCAACCAGACCGCGGGTAGGCGCGGCTATCCGCTGATCGTCGGCACTAACGGGAAGCCTGGCAGGTTGCGCAGCACCGTCCACGCGATCACCGCGACCGCCACAGCAATCATCACCGGTATCGGGAGCGCCAAGTCGCCGTGGCGGCGGCGCAGCAGGACCCAACTGGCCAGCACTGGGACGCCGACAAGCAGAAAGACATTGTCGTTGATGCTGGCCGCCAGCTCACCGTGTAGCAGATCGTGGATCATCCGCAGACCCCCGCACGCGGGGCAGTTCCAGCCCGTAAGCAACTTGAATAGGCACGGTGGATATAGCGAATTCGAGTTGTGCGGGTCGACAAGTCCGATGTAGCCAAGCGCGCCGGCCAATAGCACGACCGAACCGGCCGCGGCGTAGCGACGTTGACGCCCGCTAGCTTCCATCGCGCAAGGGACGACCCCAAGGGTCGCCGACTTTGTCGGTCAATATCAGCAGGGCGTCAATGACGCCCCAGATGACGGCGCCCAAACCGCACGTCACCCAGCCCACCAGCAGCTGCGCGATGCCCAGGCCGGTATGGCCCAGGTAGATTCGCCCGATCCCGGCGATGCCGAACAGTCCAAGCAACTGCAACAGGCCGGCAACAGTCTTCGATTTGTCGGAAAATGGTTGGCCGGTGACCGGATGGCGACCATATGGCGCGAACGGGTCAAAGTAAGAGCCAGGCCCCGGATATTGCGGATAAGGCGGTGGATATCCGGGTGGTGCGGATTGCCAGCCCGGCTCGAAGGCACCGTGCTGCAGGGGATCGGTCACGCCTTTCAGCATGCCAGATCGAGCCGGGCGCACGACCCGTGCCGGCCGTAGGCCCATGCGTTCCCAACATCGGCGCGGCAGAGCAGGAGTGTTCAGGGTCGGGCACATCGCACGGTCACAACTCTCACATGTGCCACTGCACCGGGCGACACCCGATCTGCCCGGCTCTCAGCGACAGCTGCCTGACCCGCGGTTTTGTTCCCAAGTTGGTCGTGGCTGTGCGGAGTTGTCGCGCTTAGCTGGGCACAGCGACCATCGCCGACGGCGAAGGCCAGTGTTGCGGACGTGACGAAAGAGCGGTACGGACAGATATTCATGTGGCGGTCGGGCATCGAAGGCAGCGCCCCGGCGTCGCGTGCGCGTCCGGGTTGCGAAAAAATATGGAACCTGCCGGGCTTGCTAGCCTACTGGGCTTAGTGGTCTGGCTCGTAAGCGCGTCGGGGTTCGGCTGATTACCGTTCCAGCCGGTGGCCATTTTGTGACCGGGAACTTCGTCGGCGCATCGTTTCGGCTGCGGCAACGGCCGCCCGATCGGCGGTCTATTGAGTCCAGCACCGGCGACCAGGCAGTGCCGTCGTGGGTCGTCATTGTCGACGCCGTCGAAGCCGCCACCAACGGCGGCGTCTCGAGCTGAAATCGTCTTGCCGTCGAATGCCGTCCGGCTCAGCAGGGTCGTCCCCAGGTCTGGCGACCGCCAATTCATCCGGCTTGGCCGGATCGGGGATGGGCGCCGCCTTCTCGGGCACCTCGGGCTCGGTTTCGTCGTGTGCCTCCGAAGCCAACGCTGCCGGCTCCTCGGGCGCGGCCGATGCAGCTTCGGCGTCGACCTGTTGCGCGGCTGGCGCCTGGCCCGCAAGGTCGCCCGGTTGTTCCCGCTCGGTATCGGCTTCGGAGGTCTCCTCGACAGCGGGGGTTGACTCACCATCCCGGTCTGCTACTGGGACAACGGATTCCGCGGCCACTTCATCGGTGACCTCGGCGACTTCGGCGTTCACCGCTTCCGCCACATCGTCGGGTTGGTTCGGTTCCCCCGGGCCAACCGGCCCCACAGCGCTCGCAGCGGAGGCCACAGCAGCGGCGGCGAGTTCAGCCGGTTCACGTTCCAGCGCCTCGTCGACAACATACTCGCTGCCACGCAGGGCCCCAGGAGCCTCGCGCCCCTTCGGCGCCAAGATGATGTACACCACGGCCCCGATGAACACGAAGGTGGACGTGAACGAATTGATCCGGATGCCGGCAATAAGCGTGGCGGGATCGTCACGCAGCAGCTCAACACAGAATCGCCCGGCGCAGTAGAAAGCGACATAGAACCCGAACAGTCGCCCGTGGCCGATGATGAACCGGCGGTCAATGTAGATCAATGCGACGAATACCAAAACATTCCAGATCAATTCGTAGAGGAACGTTGGCTGCACGACGAACGCCACCTGACCCGTCGAGACGCCGTCCAGCGAATTCGGGACGTCGAATCCGGAGGGGTCCCGGCGGTAGAAGATCTCCAAACCCCACGGCATAGTGGTTTCCCGGCCGTAGAGCTCTTGATTGAAGTAGTTTCCGAGCCGACCGATAGCCTGCGCCAACACGACACCAGGCGCCACCGCATCAAGCAAGACGGGCAGCGGGATTCCACGACGCCGGCAGCCAATCCACGCGCCCATGACACCAAGGGTTACCGCACCCCAGATGCCCAGGCCCCCATCCCAGATTCGCAGTGCCGCGGCCAGCCCGGCACCACCGTCACCGAAATATGTCCGCCAGTCGGTAGCCAGGTGATAGAGCCTGCCGCCAATCAGGCCGAAAGGCACGGCCCACAAGGCGATGTCGTAGGTCATGCCGCGCTCGCCGCCGCGGGCTGTCAACCGGCGATCCCCGATCAGCAGTGCGACAATGATGCCGGTGATAACGCAAACTGCGTAGGCGCGGACGGGTAGCGGGCCCAGGTACCAAACCCCGCGCGGTGGGCTGGGGATATAGCTGGGCAACATCCGCATCATGCGGACATCCCTAGTCGTACCCCGGCAGCGAGCTCTCCGGTCAGTGCCCGCAATCTAGGCAACCCCTCGGTTAGCGCCGTCACCAACGCGGAACCAACGATGACACCGTCGGCGTATTGGGCGATCTGCGCGGCTTGAGCGCGCGACCGCACACCCAGACCGACGCCCACCGGTATGTCAGACACCGCCTTCACCCGGCCCACCAGTTCGGGTGCCGCCTGCGACACCGCATCCCGCGCCCCGGTCACCCCCATCGTCGACGCCGCGTAGACGAACCCGCGTGAAGCCTCGACGGTGGCCGCCAACCGCTCCGGCGTCGAGGACGGCGCGACCAAGAAAATGCGATCCAACCGATGCTCTTCGGATGCCGCCAGCCACTGTTGCGCCTCGTCGGGAATGAGGTCGGGGGTGATCAGACCGAGGCCTCCGGCCGCCGCCAGATCCCGCGCGAATGCATCAACCCCATAGCGCAGCACCGGATTCCAGTAGGTCATCACTACCGCACGCCCGCCGGCGATACTGATGGCCTCGACCGCGGCTAACGTATCCCGGACTCGCACCCCGCCACGGAGCGCCGCCTCGGTTGCCCTGGCGATGGTGGGGCCGTCCATGCCCGGGTCCGAATACGGAACCCCGACTTCGATAATGTCGCAACCGGATTCAACTAGCGCTGTCATCGCGGCCACCGACGCTGGCACGTCCGGGTACCCGGTCGGCAAGTAACCAATCAATGCCGCGCGGTTGTTTGCACGGCAGGAATCGAAAACCGGCCCGAGCCTACTTGCTTCGCTCTGTTCCACCGCCACCATCAGTCGTTGCCCAGCAAGCCAAACCATTTCGCGGCCGTCTCGACATCTTTGTCGCCACGTCCCGACAGGTTCACCACAATCACCGCGCCCCTTCCCAACTCAACACCTAGCTTGAGGGCGCCGGCTACCGCGTGCGCGGATTCAATGGCAGGGATGATGCCTTCCATGCGACACAGTAGGCCAAACGCGTCCATCGCCTCGGAGTCGGTGATCGGCCGATAATCGACACGCCCGGCCTCCTTGAGCCACGCGTGTTCTGGGCCCACCCCCGGATAATCCAGACCCGCGGAGATTGAATGGGATTCAATGGTCTGACCGTCCTCGTCTTGCAGCAAGTACGAGAACGATCCGTGAAATGCCCCGGGCGAACCAGCGGTGAATGTCGCAGCATGCCGGCCGGTCTCAACGCCGTCGCCGGCTGCCTCGAATCCGACCAGCCGTACGCCTGGGTCATCAAGAAACGCATGAAAAATACCAATGGCATTGGACCCGCCACCAACGCACGCAACGACGGCGTCAGGCAGCCGACCGGCCTGACCCTGGATCTGCACGCGTGCCTCCATGCCGATGATTCGCTGGAAATCGCGCACCATGGTTGGAAACGGATGCGGTCCGGCCGCCGTACCAAAGCAGTAGTAGGTGTTGTCGGCGTTGGCAACCCAATCCCGGAACGCCTCATTGATGGCGTCTTTGAGCGTTTTCGAGCCCGTCTGAACCGCGACGACTTCGGCACCCAGCAATCGCATCCGGGCCACGTTTAGCGCCTGACGGGCGGTGTCGATGCCCCCCATGTAGATGACACAGTCCAGGCCGAGCAACGCGCATGCGGTGGCCGTGGCGACCCCGTGCTGGCCGGCACCGGTCTCGGCGATCACCCGGGTCTTGCCCATCCTGCGCGCCAGCAGTGCCTGCCCGAGCACGTTGTTGATCTTGTGAGAACCAGTGTGGTTCAGGTCTTCTCGCTTCAGAAAGATTCGCGCCGACCCAGCGTGCTGGCTCAACCGGGTCGCCTCGTAAAGCGGCGAAGGCCGGCCCGCATAGTTCGCCTGCAGCCTGTCCAGGTCGTCCAGAAAGTCCTGGCTGACGCGCTCCTTTTGGTAGGCGGCGGTGACCTCTTCGATCACCGCCATCAGCGCCTCGGGAACGTAGCGGCCACCCCAACCACTGGGGCCGCCGAAATGGCCGCCGGAATCAGGATCGTGGCTGGTCGGTTCGGCGATGGCGGCACTCATGCGCGGAAGATCCGGGGTGGATAGATCTGTCATCACCGAGGCTCAAGGTGCAAGCGGCTCATCGACGGCTAGCGAGCCGGTTTCGGACAGGACGGATGGGTGCCCGCGGTAACCAGATCGGCAACCGCCGCACGTGGGTCGCCGCTGGTGACCAGACCTTCGCCTACCAACACCGCGTCAGCGCCCGCGCCGGCGTGCGCCAGCAGGTCAGCGGTGCCACGCACGCCGGATTCAGCAATCCTGATCACACTGCTCGGCAAACCAGGAGCTATTCGCGCGAAGCAATCCCGGTCCACGTCCAGCGTCATGAGGTCGCGGGCGTTAACGCCAATCACCTTGGCCCCGGCCTTCAGTGCCCGATCGGCTTCCTGCTCGGTATGGACCTCGACGAGTGCTGTCATACCCAACGATTCGGTGCGGTCCAACATCGACACCAACACCGACTGCTCCAATGCGGCGACGATGAGCAACAACATGTCGGCGCCGTGCGCACGCGCCTCATGAATCTGGTACGGCTGCACCACAAAGTCCTTGCGCAGCACCGGAATCGAAACCGAGGCCCGCACCGCGTCGAGGTCGTCGAGCGATCCCTGAAAACGCCGCTGCTCAGTCACCACGCTGACGATCCGGGCACCGCCATCCTGGTAGGCCTGGGCCAGCTTTGCCGGGTCGGCGATGGTCGCCAATGCGCCCGCCGAAGGACTAGCGCGCTTGACCTCAGCGATGACGCCGATACCGGGCTCGCGTAGGGCGG
Source organism: Mycobacterium canetti CIPT 140010059 (assembly GCF_000253375.1). Lineage (NCBI taxonomy): Bacteria > Bacillati > Actinomycetota > Actinomycetes > Mycobacteriales > Mycobacteriaceae > Mycobacterium > Mycobacterium canetti. Next base: position 1,837,130 of record NC_015848.1, on the reverse strand, counting down.
CCATCACGTCGAGCGGCGGCGGCGCCGCAGCGGCGGCAGCCTTGATCTCCGACAGGCTCACCAAGGCTTCACGCGCGGCAACGTCGGCCCGGACTCCCTCGAGGATGGAGTCGAGCACGGTTGCCGGACTCATGCCTGCCGTTCCCTTCCCACTGTCACCCACACGCGCTCGTCAATTTCGACGACGTCCATGAAGGGTAGCGACCGTCAGCGCGCGGTCCGTCACCGCCCCTCGGTGTCAGACTCCTGCTCCCGATCGGTCGGGTCACGGCCCTCGTCAAGAGCTTCCCAAATCATTCGCTCCGACATCCGCGGCCCCATATCCGGCCCGTCGTCTTGCGGAGCCGCCCGGCCGGCCGCATTCGAGTGCTGGCGCCGGGCAATCGACCGGCGGGCGCGGGGCGCCGCATATCTCGCCATGTCCTCGCCAGCCGACCCGCGAATCGCCGCCGACCTCATCAAGAAGACGGCACCGAGCAAAGCACACACTGCCGCCAACACCGCCGCCACCGCGCCCCAATAGTGCCGGGCGCTTCCCACCAGCGTCACCACCGGGACATGGGCAAGATCGGCTCCGCGGGCCGCGACATCCGGGACCACCCACAGACTGATGCCGAGGTAGCCGACCGCGAAGCTGGCCGCGGCCAGCAACACTGCCAGCGCCCGCAGCGGCCAGCCGCGCACCGCGAGCGCCGCCACCGCCGCGGCCAGCATCAGCAGCGCCAACGGCAGCAAAGCGGTCGACCACGACGCACCGGTCAGCGTCACCTCCTTCGGCGGCCCCAGCTCGTCGAATGACCCGATGACCACCCAGGGCAGCCGTGCAGCCATCCACAGCGCCCCGGCAGCAACCACCAACAGCAACTGGGCGATGCCGATCATCGGCCTGGCCCGGCGGTTGGGCCGAACACTGCCGGCATTAGCAGCCACTGCGGTTCGCGCCCGGAGCGGCCAGCGTCTCGGCGGCAGCGATCGCGTTGAGCACAGCCCGAGCCTTGTTCCTCGCCTCGTTGTATTCGTAGGATCCGTTGGAGTCGGCCACCACACCACCGCCTGCCTGGACATAAGCCGTGCCGTTACGCATCAGCGCGGTGCGGATGGCGATGGCGAAGTCAGCGTTGCCGGCGAAGTCAAGGTAACCGACGACACCGCCGTAAAGGCCGCGGCGTGTCTTCTCCACCTCTTCGATCAGCTCCATCGCCCGCACCTTCGGCGCGCCCGACAGCGTGCCGGCCGGAAAGCAGGCGGTCACCGCGTCCAGCGCGGTGCGCCCTTCGCCGAGCTTCCCGGTCACCGTGGACACCAGGTGCATCACGTGGCTGTACCGCTCGATGTGGCTGTAATCCTCGACCCGAACAGTGCCCGGCGTGCAGACCCGACCCAGGTCGTTTCGGCCGAGGTCGACCAGCATCAGATGCTCGGCACGTTCTTTGTCGTCCGCCAGCAGCTCCTTTTCCAGAAGCACGTCCTCGTCGTCTGTCCTTCCGCGCCACCGGGTTCCGGCGATCGGATGCGTCGTCGCCCAGCCTTCGTGGACCGTTACCAGCGCCTCCGGACTGGATCCAACAATCGAAAAGTCCACTGCACCATCACTATTCGGCACCTGCAGTAGATACATGTAGGGACTTGGGTTGGTTACCCGCAGAATTCGGTACACGTCGATGGGATCGACATCGGTGTCCATCTCGAAGCGCTGCGAGGGCACCACCTGGAACGCTTCACCGGCTGCAATCTGATCCACCAAGTATTCGACGATCGCACCATATTCTTCGACGGTGCGTTGCGCACGGTGGCGCGGCTCGGGTCGGCTGAAGGTGGCCACGGTTGACGGTAGTGGTTGGCCGAGCGCTGCGGTCATCACGTCCAGCCGAGCGACCGCGTCGTCGTAGGCCCAGTCGACCCGCTCGTCGGTGCCGTTCCAGTTCACGGCGTTGGCGATCAACGTGATGGTGCCCTCGTGGTGATCGACCGCCGCCACATCGGTGGCCAGCAACAGCAGCATGTCCGGCAGGCAGAGGTCATCGACGGCCCGTTCCGGCAATCGTTCCAGCCGTCGCACCATGTCATAGGCGAAGAAGCCGACCATGCCACCCGACAGCGGCGGAAGACCCGGCTCGGACTGACGATCCGCCGTAGCCAGCAGCTCCAAGGTCACCTGCAGCGCCCGCAGCGGGTCTCCGCCAGTGGGAGCGTCCTTGGGCACGGCACCCAGCCATACCGCTTGCCCCTCACGCACGGTCAACGCCGTTGGCGCCCCCGCACCGATAAACGACCATCGCGACCACGACCGGCCGTTCTCGGCCGACTCCAGCAGGAACGTACCCGGGCGATTGGCGGCGAGCTTGCGGTAGGCCGACAGCGGCGTCTCGCTGTCGGCCAAGACCTTGCGAGTCACCGGAACCACCCGGTGCTCGGCCGCCAGGAGGCGGAAATCCTCACGCGAGGTGGTGGCTGCGAGGTCGGCGTGCACCGAACCATCTTCCCAGATACGCCGATCGGCCCGGGCGTAGCCCGACGACGATGCACGCCGCGCAAACGGCGCGCATGGGGGCACCCCCAGCCGCGAAGCGGCGTGCAAGGAGTCGGGCAATCGGGCCCAGCCCGACGACGATGCACGCCGCGCAAACGGCGCGCATGGGGGCACCCCCAGCCGCGAAGCGGCGCGCAAGGAGTCGGGCAATCGGGCCCAGCCCGACGACGATGCAGGCCGCGCCAGCGGCGTGCAAGGAGTCGGGCAATCGGTTGTAGCCTGACGACTATGAAAACCGGTGACACGGTAGCCGACTTCGAACTGCCCGATCAGACCGGGACTCCTCGCAGGCTTAGCGTCCTGCTATCCGACGGACCCGTGGTCCTGTTCTTCTATCCGGCGGCGATGACGCCTGGCTGCACCAAAGAAGCCTGCCACTTCCGCGACTTGGCCAAAGAATTCGCCGAGGTCAGGGCCAGCCGGGTCGGCATCAGCACCGATCCCGTTCGAAAGCAGGCCAAATTCGCCGAGGTGCGGCGTTTCGACTACCCGCTGCTTTCGGACGCCCAAGGCACGGTCGCCGCCCAATTCGGGGTCAAGCGCGGTCTGTTGGGCAAGTTGATGCCGGTCAAACGCACGACCTTTGTCATCGACACCGACCGTAAGGTGCTCGACGTGATCTCCAGCGAATTCAGCATGGACGCCCACGCCGACAAAGCGTTAGCGACGCTGCGGGCAATCAGATCTGGATAGCGGCGGCGAAAACCATCGCTTGCGCACGGATTCATCACGGGACGACGGCAAGAAACAGGTAAGCAGCCAGCAACACCAGATGCACCTCGCCCTGCAGACGGGTGGCCCGACCGGGAACCACGGTCAGCACGCTGACCACAACCGTGAGCACCAGCAGCACCAACTGAATGGCACCGAGGCCAAGTTGCAGCGGGCCACTGAGCCACAGGGAAGCAAGGGCGATGGTCGGGATGGTGAGTCCAATACTCGCCATCGCGGAACCGTACGCCAGATTGAGGCTGGTCTGCAGGCGGCCTTGCCGGGCCGCGCGGGCCGCCGCAAGTGTCTCCGGCAACAGCACCAGTGTGGCGATGACCACGCCGACGAAGGATTGCGGAAACCCGGCCGCCGAGACGACCTCCTCGATGACCGGCGATTCCACCTTGGCCAGACCCACCACCGCAGCCAAAGCGACGAGCAGCAATCCAAGGCTCAGCAGCGCCGCGCGGGTGCTCGGCGGATCGGCGTGGCTGTCATCCTCGACCGCGCCCTTTTGCGCCACCGGTAGGAAGAAGTCTCGATGCCGGACAGTCTGGGTGAACAGGAACAACACGTAGAGTCCCAGTGACGCGGCGCCGGCGAAGATGAGCTGGCCGGGCGATAGCTCGGGGCCCGACTGACTGGTGGTGAACGTGGGCAGCACCAGGCTCAGCGTCGCCAGTGTGGTGACCGTGGCCAGCGCGGCGCCGCTGCCGTGGGGGTTGAACAACGTCACGCCATAGCGCAGCGAACCCAGCAGCAGGGACAACCCGGCGATCCCGTTGGTGGTGATCATCACCGCGGCGAACACGGTGTCGCGGGCGAGCGTCGCCGCATCGTCCCCGCCGGACACCATGAGCGCAACGATCAGCGCCACCTCGATGGTCGTCACCGCGACCGCGAGCACCAGCGAACCGAATGGCTCACCCACCCGGGCCGCCACCACCTCGGCATGGTTGACCGCGGCCAGGACAGCACCGGCTAACAGCACCGCCGCTAGCAAGCCCACCACCGGGCCGATCTGCTTTCCCCAGGTCAATACCAGCGCGACAAAGGCCAGCGAAGGCAGCACAACGGTCCAGGGCACTCGTTTCAGCATCGACCGCCATTCTCATCGACGCCATCGCCCGGACGGGCAACCCCCCTTGACATCTGCATGGATCCCAAGGTGGTATGTCCGCGCTCGCTCGGCGGCGTGTCGATGGGCACTCTTGCCTCGCGGGCGACCACTGCAATCTGTTGCGCCGCGAGCCGCTAGCCCCAGTCTTTCCGCGGCGGGTTAGTCGTCGGGTTCTAACAACACCGCGGCATCGAAGCAACTGTGATCGCCGGTATGGCAGGCACCGCCGACCTGGTCAACCGTCAACAATACGGCGTCGCCGTCACAATCCAGGCGCACCGAGTGAACGTGCTGGGTGTGGCCGGACGTCGCGCCCTTGACCCATTGTTCGGCACGGGATCGCGAATAGTAAGTGGCCTCACGGGTTTGCAGGGTACGGGCCAAGGCCTCGTCGTTCATCCAGGCAACCATCAGCACGTCACCGCTGCCCCGCTCCTGGACGACGGCGGTAACCAGTCCGTCGGCATTACGCTTCAACCGCGCCGCGATCTTTGGGTCGAGTGTCATCGCACGGTGATTCCTTCCGCGGCCAGGGCCGCCTTCACCTGACCGATCGTCAGCTCCCGGAAGTGAAAGACGCTGGCCGCCAACACTGCATCGGCCCCCGCGGCAACCGCTGGCGCGAAGTGCTCCACGGCACCGGCGCCCCCGCTGGCGATTACCGGCACCGTGACCGCGGCACGGACCGCACGCAGCAAAGCCAGGTCGAATCCGGCTTTGGTGCCGTCGGCGTCCATCGAGTTGAGCAGGATCTCCCCCACACCGAGGTCGGCGCCACGGGCCGCCCACTGCACGGCGTCCATACCGGTGCCACGACGACCGCCGTGAGTGGTGACCTCCCAACCCGACGGTGTCGGGGCTGATCCCACCGGAACTGTGCGCGCGTCGACGGACAACACGATGCACTGCGAGCCGAACTGCCTCGCCATGTCCGCCAGCAAGTCCGGGCAAGCGATGGCGGCCGTGTTGACGGCGACTTTGTCAGCCCCAGCCCGTAGCAGCGAATCGACGTCGGCGACGGTGCGTACCCCACCGCCCACCGTCAGCGGGATGAACACCTGCTCGGCGGTGCGGCGCACCACCTCCAGCATGGTGGCTCTTCCGGACGACGACGCGGTCACGTCGAGAAAGGTCAACTCGTCCGCGCCCTCCGCGTCATAGACGGCGGCGAGTTCCACGGGATCACCGGCGTCGCGGAGGTTCTCGAAGTTGACTCCCTTGACCACCCGCCCATCGTCGACATCCAGACACGGGATCACGCGTACCGCGAGGCCCCCAGCCCCCGGAAGGTCACGGTCGGCATACATCTCAGTAGTCCTCTGGTTCCCCTATGCTGCCAAGAATCTCGAGGATCTGGGCATGCACGCGCGGTGGCCCGGCCAAGGCAGAACGCGATGCAGGGGTCCACGGTTGCCCAGCCAGGTCGGTGACCACGCCACCGGCGGCTCGTACCAACGCCACCCCAGCGGCGTGGTCCCAAACGTGACCTCCGAAACTTATTGCACCACCGAGTATCCCGTCAGCGACGAAGACGAGATCGATGCCGGTGGATCCGTGCATGCGCAGCCGCGATGACACTCGGCTGAGCTTTTCCAGCACCGCCAGTCGATATCGCCCCGGGAACTGGCCCCGTGAGTCGGCGCTGAATGTGCCGACGCCGACGAGCACGTTGGCCAGTTCGGCGTCAGCCAGCGGCGGCTGCGGTACACCGTTCTTGATCAGTGGACCACCCGCGACGGCCGTGTAACGCTGGTCGGTGAATGGCAACCAGGTCAGGCCGGCCACCGGAACTCCGTCATGCAGCAGGCCCAACAAGATCGCGGCCAACGGCGATCCAGCGGCGTAGTTGATCGTGCCGTCGATGGGGTCCAGTACCCACACCCACGGCGAGTCGATGGCCGGGCCGCCGAACTCCTCGCCGTGCACCTCGATACCGGTGGCCGCAAGCAGCGCGGCGACGACTTGCCGCTCAATCGCCAGATCGACTTCGGTGGCGAAGTCGTTGCCCTTTTTGCGGACCGCTGAATCGGCACGGTGACCGGCGAGAAACGGAGCCGTTGCGGCATCCAGGATCGCCGAAGCCGTTTCAACTAGCGGGCCAACCAATGCATCCAAGTCCATCGCCGGTCTAGCCCCGAACCGCGGCCAGCGCCTGCGGCAAGGTGAACCGACGGGCGTAGAGGGCCTTGCCTACGATGGCCCCCTCGACCCCGCGGTGCGTGAGGGTGGCAATGGCGCGCAGGTCATCGAGGCTGGACACACCTCCGGACGCGATCACCGGGGCGTCGGTGCGGTCGGCAACACCGGCCAGCAGATCTAGATTGGGGCCACCGAGCGTGCCGTCCTTGGTGATATCTGTCACGACGAACCGCGAACATCCTTCACTGTCAAGGCGTTCCAGCACATCCCACAGGTCGCCGCCGTCGGTTTCCCAGCCGCGTCCGCGCAACCGATGCTCGCCATCGACGATCTGGACATCCAAGCCGACGGCCACCTTGTCGCCATGCTCGGCGATCACCCGGGCGCACCACTGCGGGTCTTCCAGCGCGGCCGTGCCCACATTGACCCGGGCGCATCCGGTGGCCAGCGCCGCGGCCAACGAATCGTCGTCGCGAATTCCGCCGGACAGCTCGACCTGCACGTCGAGCTGCCGCACAACCTCCGCGAGCAGTTCGCGGTTGGAACCGCGGCCGAAGGCGGCATCCAGGTCGACCAAATGGATCCACTCGGCGCCATCGCGCTGCCAGCCCAGAGCGGCATCCACCGCTGAGCCGTACTCGGTTTGACTGCCGGCTTTCCCTTGAACCAGGCGCACGGCACGACCCTCGACCACGTCGACGGCGGGCAATAGCATCAGCGGCATCACCGGCATCCTTTACAGTCCGTCAACCCAGTTGCTCAGTACGGTTGCGCCGGCATCGCCACTTTTCTCCGGGTGAAACTGGGTGGCGGCCAATGCGCCGTCCTCCACCGCAGCGAGGAACGGCGCCCGATATGTGGCCCAGGTCAGCAGCGCGTCGGGTGAGCCTTCCCATCGCTGCGCGGCATAGGAATGCACAAAATAGAACCGGGCGTCGACGTTCAACCCCTTGAACAGCGCGCTGCCCGGAGCGGAGTCCACGACATTCCAGCCCATGTGCGGGATCACCGGGGCCTCAAGTCGGATGACGTCCCCGGGCCAGTGCCCGCAGCCCGGCGTCTGGACGCCGAACTCAACCCCGCGGGCGAACAGAATCTGCATGCCTACGCAGACCCCCAGCACCGGGCGGCCGGCGGCCACTCGCTCGGCGATGATCCGCTCGCCGTTGATCTTGCGCAGGCCTGTCATGCATGCCGCGAAGGCACCGACGCCGGGAACCACCAGTCCGTCAGCGGTCATTGCGGCGCCGGTGTCGGCGGTTACCTCGACCTCGGCGCCCACCCGCTGCAGCGCACGTTGGGCCGACCGCAGATTTCCTGAGCCGTAGTCCAGGACTACTACCGACTTTCCTGTCACAGAGCACCTTTGGTGGACGGCACACCTGACACCCGAGGATCTGGCTCGACCGCTTGACGCAACGCGCGCGCGACGGCCTTGTATTGAGCTTCGGTGATATGGTGCGGGTCGCGCCCGTACAACACGCGGACGTGCAGCGCGATGCGGGCGTTGGCCGCCAACGATTCGAACACGTGCCGGTTGATGACGGTGTGGTAGGGCACTGAACTGCCGGCAATAGTGCTGTGCTGCAGGTGATCCGGCTCTCCGGTATGCACGCAATAGGGGCGGCCGGATAAGTCGACGGCGGCGTGGGCCAGTGTTTCGTCCATCGGGATGAAGGCATCGCCAAACCGGCGGATGCCCCTCTTGTCACCTAGGGCCTGCCCGAGCGCGGTGCCCAGCGCGATTGCCGTGTCCTCGATGGTGTGATGGGCTTCGATTTCGACATCACCTGTGGCGCGCACGGTGAGGTCGAAGCTGGCGTGACTGCCCAGCGCGGTCAACATGTGGTCGTAGAACGGAACACCGGTGTCGACGGCCACCTGCCCGGTACCGTCAAGATCGAGCTCGATGACGATATCGGATTCGCGGGTACGCCGTTCAATACGCGCCCGCCGGCTAGCTTTGGCTGTCTGGGTGGTTGTCATGGCGCTCCTACAGGACTGCGGGTGACGGGGACCAGGTCGGTGGCGATCCGGGCGCTTGCCCGCAGGAACGCATCGTTCTCCTCAGCCAGCCCGGTGGTGGCCCGCAGATAGCCGGGAATCCCAACGTCGCGGATCAAAATGCCGGCCTCCAGATAGCGCCGCCAGGCGGCCGGCGCATCGGCAAACTCGCCGAACAACACGAAGTTGGCATCGCTTGGGATGACTCGAAAACCCATGTCGTTCAATGAGGTTGTTACGCGTTCGCGTTCGGCGATCAGTGCGGCGACACTGCTCAAGGTGTCGTCGGAGTGCCGCAGCGCGGCCCGGGCCGCGGCTTGAGTGACCGACGACAGGTGATACGGCAACCGCACCAGCAGCATTGCGTCGATCACCGCGGGCGTAGCGATCAGGTATCCGAGCCTGCCGCCGGCGAAAGCGAATGCCTTGCTCATGGTGCGCGTGACGACGAGCTTGCTCGGATACTCCTCGACCAGCGACACCGCGCTGGGCTGCGAGGAGAACTCGCCGTAGGCCTCGTCGACGATCGCAATTCCGGGCGCAACGTCCAGCAGCTTACACAGGTCAGGTAACGAAACACTTTGTCCGGACGGGTTGTTAGGGCTAGCAATGAACACCACATCGGGTTTGCGATCGACCACAGCCGCGACGGCGACGTCCACGTCGAGACCGAAGTCATTGGCGCGGGACGCCTCGATCCATTCCGTGTGGGTGCCGTCGGAGATGATCGGGTGCATCGAATAGGACGGTACGAAACCGATCGCGCTACGCCCCGGACCGCCAAACGCCTGTAACAGTTGCTGCAGAATCTCATTGGAACCGTTGGCAGCCCATATGTTTTCGACACCAAGCTGGATTCCGGTCTGCGCGGTGAGATATCCGGCCAAGTCAGCACGCAGAGCCACGGCGTCGCGGTCGGGGTAGCGGTGCAAGTCGATGGCCGCTTCCCGCACCGATCGCACCACGTCGTCAACCAGCGCCCGGGTAGGCGGGTGCGGGTTCTCGTTGGTGTTCAGCCGTACCGGAACAGCTAATTGCGGTGCACCGTATGGTGCTTTACCACGCAAGTCGGCGCGCAGCGGCAAGTCGTCCAATGTAACCCGGCGTCCGGACCTGGTCATCGCTCGAACCTCCGCCGTACCGCCTCACCGTGCGCCGGCAAGTCCTCGGCCGTGGCGAGCGTGATCACGTGCCCGGAAACGTCTTTGAGGGCCGCCTCCGTGTATTCCACGACGTGGATGCCGCGCAGGAACGTCTGCACCGACAGGCCGCTGGAATGCCGGGCGCAGCCCGCGGTCGGCAGTACATGGTTGGATCCCGCGCAGTAGTCGCCGAGGCTCACCGGGGACCACGGGCCGACGAAAATGGCTCCCGCCGAGCGGATCCGGCTGGCAACCTGCGGGGCATCGGCGGTCTGAATCTCCAAATGCTCAGCGGCGTAAGCGTTCACCACCAAGACGGCGGCGTCCACGTCGTCGACCAGGACGATCGCCGATTGGCGTCCGGTCAGCGCGGCCGTCACCCGTTCGCGGTGCACCGTAGTCTGCAGCTGGCCAGCCAGTTCGGCGTCGGTGGCATCGGCAAGGTCCTCACTCGGAGTGACCAGCACGCTGGCAGCCAACTCGTCGTGTTCGGCCTGGCTAATCAGGTCGGCGGCCACATGCACCGGGTCGGCGGTGTGATCGGCGAGGATAGCGATCTCGGTTGGCCCCGCTTCGGCGTCGATGCCCACCCGCGAACGGCACAGCCGCTTGGCGGCCGTGACATAGATGTTGCCCGGCCCGGTGATCATGTCGACCGGTGTCAGTGCTGCGCCGTCGGTGTCGGTGCCGCCGTAAGCCAGCAACGCCACCGCCTGAGCGCCGCCGACCGCCCAGACCTCATCGACGCCCAGCAGCCGGGCCGCGGCCAGAATGGTCGGGTGGGGCAACCCGTCCCACTGCGCCTGCGGCGGGCTGGCTACCACCAACGAGTCGACGCCCGCGGCTTGGGCGGGCACCACGTTCATCACCACGCTGGATGGGTACACCGCATTGCCCCCCGGCACGTACAGGCCTACCCGCTCGACCGGAACCCACCGCTCGGTGACCGTCGCGCCCGGGCCCAGTGTGGTTGTGACGTCGGTGCGACGCTGCCCGGAGTGCACGGCGCGGGTCCGCTCGACCATCACCTGCAACGCTTCGCAGACGTCGCAGTCCAGTCCGGCCAGCGCCGCGTCCAGCGCTGCGTCTGGCACCCGGATGGCATGGGGCCGCACACCGTCGAACGATGCGCCGAAGTCCAGCGCGGCCTCGGCCCCGCGCTCGGCGACGGCCGCCACAATGGGCCGTACCGTCGGCAGCACGGCTTCCACATCGGCGCCGCCGCGTGGCAGAGCGGCCCGCAGCTCGGCAGCTGTCAACTCGGCTCCCCGCAAGTCGATACGGGTAAGCACGGGCGGCGGCGCGGTCACGTAGACCATTCTCCCAGAGCAGCTCAAGTCGATATCTGACCGGTACAGTGCAGTAGAAAGGACCGGCAAAGAGGAGCCGCCATGTCCGCAAAGGATCACCCGAATAACGCCCCGGGCGTTCCGATGGTGTTCCCGCTCTGGCTCGAGCGTCTGCAGGTCAAGTACATCAACCGGGCGCTCAAACCGATAGCGCGCTACCTACCCGGAACAGCCACGATCGAGCACCGCGGTCGCAAGTCTGGAAAGCCATACCAAACGATTGTGACCGCCTACCGCAAGGACGGTGTGCTGGCGATCGCGCTCGCGCACGGTAAGACGGATTGGGTCAAGAACGTGTTGGCCGCGGGCGAAGCCGACGTGCACTTCGCCCGCGGCGTTGTTCACGTCATCAACCCCCGGATTGTGCCCGCCGGCTCCGACGGTCAGGGGCTGCCGCGGATGGCGCGCTTGCAGCTGCGCCGGATCGGGGTCTTCGTCGGCGATATCGCCTGAGCCTACGGCGCCGGCCGACGTCAGGACGGTTTGCGGGCCTCGATGAGCGCGCGGGTGGAGTAGGTGACGAAGGGCCCTTCGGCCTGGATGCGCTCATGCAGTGCACGCAGCCGATCGTGGTAGCCCTCGACGGTGAAGTCCGGCAGAAACCAGATCACCTTGCGCAGAAAGTAGATGACGGCACCGACGTCGAAGAATTCCACCCGCAACCGCTCCATCTGCAGGTCGACGATCTCGAGGCCGGTGTCGGTGATGCAGGTGCGCACAACCTGCGCGTACTGATCGGCCCCATTGTGTTCTCGCGGCCCGAGGAAATGCTCGCGCAGGTCCCACAGCGTGGCCGGTCCGACGTGTTGGGCGAAGTAACTGCCGCCAGCCCGGAGAACCCGGGCAATCTCGGTCCACCATCGGGTGCTGGGGTGGCGGCTGGTCACCAGGTCAAACGCCGCATCGGCAAATGGCAGTGGCGGTTTATCGCCGGTGATGACGACGACCGCGCCCAGCGGATGCAGCCGCCTAGTGGCCATAGCCGCGTTGGGTGGCCACGCTTCGGTAGCGACCATGGTGGGCGGGAAGTTGCCCGCGCCGGCTAGCACCTCTCCGCCGCCTGTCTCAAGATCTAAGGCAGCCGTCGCGTTCGCCAGCCGCTGACTGAGTTGTCGTTGATAGCCCCATGACGGGCGTTCTTCGGTCGCGCGGCCGTCCAACCAGGAAAAATCCCAGCCGCCGACGGATGCTGATGCGGCTTCGGCCACGAGATCTTCGAACGTTCGCGCCACGGCGCCTACCCTATCCGGCGCCGCCTAATGGGCGCCGGGGCCGCCCGGCTACATATCCAAGCCGATGTCGAGCACGCGCACTGAGTGTGTGAGCGCCCCGACCGCCAGGTAGTCCACCCCGGTTTCGGCGTAGGTCGCCGCCGTCTGCAGGCTGAGCCCACCGGATGACTCCAGCATGACGGTGGGCGCGCGCGAGTCCCGACGCTGCACCGCGGTCTGCGTCTGCCACACCGCAAAATTGTCCAGCAGGATCAGCTCGGGTTTTTCCGGCAGCACGGCATCGAGCTGCTCAAGCGAGTCCACTTCCACCTCGCACGGCAGATCGGGTGCAGCATTTCGCACCGCACGTAGCGCGTCTACCACGGATCCGGCGGCGGCAACGTGGTTGTCCTTGATTAGCGCGGCATCACCCAACCCCAGCCGATGGTTGACGCCGCCACCGGTACGCACCGCGTATTTTTGCAGCGCTCGCAGGCCGGGCAGCGTCTTACGGGTATCGCGGATTTTCGCTTTGGTCCCGCGCACAGCATCGACCCACGCGGCCGTCGCGGTGGCGATTCCCGACAGGTGACCGACCAGGTTCAACATGGTGCGCTCGGCGGTCAACAATCCGCGCGTTTGGGCTTCCAGCGTCATAAGTGCCTCTCCCGGCGGCACCCGGGCGCCGTCCTCGACGCGGTCGAGCACCCGATAACCGTTGGTGCCCAAGACTTCGTCCAGCGTCAGCAGCGCGACATCCAATCCGGCAACCACACCGGCCTCCCGGGTCACCAGCGATGCGGTGGTCGTCGCACTGGCAGGCACCGTCGCCAATGTGGTGACATCCGGGCCGTACCGCAGGTCCTCGTCGAGCCCACGCGCGATTGCTGCTCGAGCCGCAGCCAGCTCCCAGTCGGATAACCCCATCAGCACACCGCCACTAGCGCCTGGACACACACCGCATTTGCGTCGTCGGCTCCCCGGACCACGATGCTGCGTGCCTGCTCCGGCACGGTGCACGGGTACTCCGCGCGATGATGGCAGCCACGGCTTTCGGTGCGGGCCAAGGCGGCGGCGGTCACGCTCTGCGCGACCAGCGTGAGCGCCACGTCCTCGAAATCGCGGCGACAAGCCACGTCGCGAACCTGTGCTCCGGATAGGCTGTCGCACAGCCGGTGCAGCCCGGCGGCGGCGCGGTACATCGACGCGTCCCGGCTCATCGCCCGTTGCAGGTCGCCGCGGTCCAGTGCGGTGTAGCTGATCGGTTCGGGCCAGGTCGCTGACGGGGTCGCACGCGAACGCCCGGCCGCCGCGGCGTGGGCGGCGGCGGCCTTTCCGGCGCGGCCGCCCACCACCAAACCCTCTAGCAAGCTGTTGGAGGCCAGGCGGTTGGCGCCGTGCAACCCGGTGCGGGCCACCTCGCCAGCGGCGTACAACCCGAGCAGCTCGGTCTGGCCGTACACATCGGTCACTATGCCGCCGCAGCTGTAGTGCGCACCGGGAACAACCGGGATCGGTTGCCGGACGGGGTCGATGCCGGCAGCCCGGCAGGATGCCGTGACTGTCGGGAACCGGGACGCGAAGCCCTCGATGCCGCGGGCGTCGAGGTAGACGCACGGATCGCCGGTGGCCTTCAGCCGCGCGTCGATGGCGGCGGCGACGACGTCGCGCGGCGCCAAATCACCCATCGGATGGACGCCTGCCGTTATCGAATTGCCTTGCCTGTCCACCAAGATCGCACCCTCGCCGCGGATGGCCTCGGTGATCAGCGGCCGCCGACCCCCGGCGCGTCCAGCGAAAAGCATCGTGGGGTGGAACTGGATGAACTCGAGATCGCTGACCGCGACGCCCGCCCACAATCCCAGGGCGATGCCGTCGCCGGTGGAGCCCGCCGGATTGGTGGTCGCGCTGTACAGGTGCCCGAGCCCGCCGGTGGCCAGGATCACCGACGGAGCGCTGATAATGCCGCATCCGTCCGGTCTGACCACTAATAGCCCGGTCACCGCGGTGCCGTCGTGCAGCACTCGCAGCGCCACGTGGCCGGTGCGGATATCGAGCATCCCGGCGGCATCCTGGAGCGCCCGCTGAACCTCGGCGCCGGTCGCGTCGCCACCCGCGTGCACGATGCGTCGCCGCGAGTGCCCGCCTTCGCGCGTCAACGCCCAACGGCCCGGGACCGATTCATCCAACCGTGCCCCAGCTCCGACCAAATCGGTAACCGCTCGGAAGCCGTCGGCGACGATCGAGTACACCGCATCGGGATCGCATAGACCCGCGCCTGCGGCCAAGGTGTCCGCGACGTGAGCGTCGACCGAGTCGTCGTTGTCCGGCAGCACCACCGCGATACCGCCTTGCGCGTAGTGTGTCGCGGTCACGTGCGTCTGGGCAGCCTTGCTGAGCACCACGACGCTGCGCCCGGCGCGATCGGCGGCCAATGCCGCCGCCAGCCCGGCAACGCCCGTGCCGATCACGACAACATCGGCCGCATCCCGCCAAGCGGGACCGGCCATCATTCGCCACCGCCGGGATGGCCGATTTCGATCATCCGCTGCACGCTGCGACGCCCACTGGCGGCGATTCCCGGATCGACATGGACTTCGTCGGCACCCTCTACCAGGCAGCGCAACAGGGCCGCGGGGGTGATCATCTTCATGTACTTGCATGAGGCGCGGTCGTTGACCGCGCGAAAGTCGACTTCCGGTGCCGCCCGGCGAAGCTGGTGCAACATGCCGACCTCGGTGGCGACCAGCACCTGGCGGGCGCGCGTCGTGTGCGCCGCTTCGAGCATGCCGCCGGTGGACAAGATCTTTACCCGCTCGGCTGGGAATGCTCCTTCGCCGGCGAGGTATAGCGCCGAGGTTGCGCAACCACACTCCGGATGCACGAACAGTTCGGCATCGGGATGTGCGCGGGCCTGGTCAGCGAGCTCGTCGCCGTTGATCCCGGCGTGTACGTGGCATTCGCCGGCCCACACATGCAGGTTCTTGCGGCCGGTCACCCGGCGCACGTGTGCACCGAGGAATTGGTCCGGACAGAACAACACCTCGCGGTCGGGATCGATGGATGCGACCACGTCGACGGCGTTTGACGAGGTGCAGCAGATGTCGGTGAGCGCCTTGACGGCCGCCGTGGTGTTGACGTAGGAAACGACGACGGCGCCGGGATGCTCGTCCTTCCAGGCGCGCAGCTCGTCGGGGGTGATCGAATCGGCCAGCGAACAGCCGGCCCGCTGATCCGGGATCAGCACGGTTTTGTGCGGGCTGAGAATTTTGGCGGTCTCGGCCATGAAGTGCACTCCGCAGAACACGATGGTGTCCTCCGGTGCCTCGGCGGCCACCCGCGATAGCGCCAGCGAATCCCCGACGTGGTCGGCAACGTCCTGGATCGCGGGCAGCTGGTAGTTGTGCGCCAGGACGGTGGCCCCGCGCAAATGCGCCAGACGGCGAATCTCGGCGGCCCACCGTTCGTCACCGTCAACCCCGCCGTAGCCGAGCGGTGTGTTGGTGATGTCGGCAGTCAGTTCATCCACGAGCGTGTCCGTGCGATTCAGCACAGTCATTGCCGCCCCTTCCGCGCTCCAACAGGTTTTCGACTTATAATCGAAAACATGGCCCATGGTAGCACCGCCCACGAAGTGCTGGCCGTCGTCTTTCAAGTGCGCGGAGTTGGCATGAGCCGCGGTGCGGCAAAACCCCAGCTCAATGTGCTGCTGTGGCAACGTGCGAAGGAGCCGCAGCGCGGCGCGTGGTCGCTGCCGGGCGGACGGCTACGCAACGACGAAGACATGACCAGCTCGGTTCGGCGCCAACTGGCCGAGAAAGTCGACCTGCGAGAGTTGGCCCATCTAGAACAGCTCGCGGTGTTTTCCGACCCACACCGGCTGCCAGGCATCCGGATGATCGCGTCGACCTACCTGGGGGTGGTGCCCTCCCCCGCCACCCCCGAGCTGCCAGCAGACACCCACTGGCACCCGGTGAGTTCCTTGCCGCCAATGGCGTTCGATCACGGTCCGATGGTGACCCATGCCCGCACCCGGCTGATTGCCAAGATGTCCTATACAAACATCGGATTTGCTTTGGCCCCAAAAGAATTCGCGCTCTCAACGCTGCGCGACATCTACGGCGCCGCACTGGGCTACCAGGTCGACGCAACCAACCTGCAGCGGGTACTGGCCCGTCGCGGAGTCATCACCCAAACCGGAACCATCGCGCAGTCCGGCCGCAGTGGTGGCCGCCCGGCGGCGTTGTACCGGTTTACCGACTCGCAGCTAAGAGTCACTGACGAGTTCGCCGCACTGCGGCCTCCCGGCCAGCTTTGAATCTGGTCGCACCAGACATGGGGGAACTCGGCGTACCCAAGCTGTGATAGGCGCCACGCCGCGCTGGCCTCGGAGTCGGCCCTTGGATCCTGTAACTTGTATGAGACTTTAAGAGCCGGATAAGAGCCGCTGGCGCCATTTGAGTGCCGACGCTGACCTTTGAGTGCCGGCGCTGAACTGCGACAGGCAAACCGCGCTGCTACCCCGTCAGGGACCGATCACGCGCGAGGATGCCGGATGGCCATGAAGGGAGCCTAATGGTAGAGCCCGGCAATTTGGCAGGCGCGACCGGCGCCGAATGGATCGGCCGGCCACCGCACGAGGAATTGCAGCGCAAAGTGCGCCCGCTGCTGCCATCCGACGATCCGTTCTACTTCCCACCTGCCGGCTACCAGCATGCGGCGCCCGGAACGGTGTTGCGCTCGCGCGATGTCGAACTGGCGTTTATGGGCTTGATTCCGCAGCCCGTCACCGCTACCCAGCTGCTGTACCGGACCACGAACATGTACGGCAACCCCGAGGCGACGGTGACCACGGTGATCGTCCCAGCGGAGCTTGCCCCGGGTCAGACCTGCCCCTTGCTGTCGTACCAGTGTGCGATCGATGCCATGTCGTCGCGCTGTTTTCCGTCATATGCCCTGCGACGACGGGCCAAGGCCCTGGGGTCACTGACCCAAATGGAGCTGTTGATGATCAGCGCCGCACTTGCCGAAGGATGGGCGGTATCAGTACCCGACCATGAAGGGCCGAAAGGGCTGTGGGGGTCGCCGTATGAACCCGGTTACCGAGTCCTTGACGGAATCCGGGCTGGCTTGAATTCCGAGCGTGTCGGGTTGTCCCCGGCAACGCCGATCGGGCTGTGGGGCTACTCCGGCGGCGGGCTGGCCAGCGCGTGGGCCGCCGAAGCATGCGGCGAGTACGCACCGGACCTAGACATCGTCGGCGCCGTGCTGGGATCACCCGTCGGTGACCTTGGTCACACCTTCCGCCGGCTCAATGGCACTCTTCTTGCCGGTCTGCCCGCGTTGGTGGTGGCCGCGCTGCAACACAGCTACCCCGGCCTGGCCCGGGTGATCAAGGAGCACGCCAACGACGAAGGACGTCAGCTGCTGGAGCAACTGACGGAGATGACAACGGTAGACGCAGTGATCCGGATGGCCGGCAGGGACATGGGTGACTTCCTCGACGAACCCCTTGAGGACATTCTGTCGACGCCGGAGGTTTCCCATGTCTTCGGCGACACCAAGCTGGGTAGCGCGGTGCCCACCCCGCCGGTATTGATCGTGCAGGCCGTGCATGACTACCTCATCGACGTCTCTGACATCGACGCGCTCGCTGACACCTATACAGCCGGCGGCGCCAACGTCACCTACCACCGCGACCTGTTCAGCGAACATGTGTCCCTGCACCCGCTGTCGGCCCCAATGACGCTTCGCTGGCTCACCGACCGGTTCGCCGGCAAGCCACTGACCGACCACCGCGTCCGGACCACGTGGCCGACCATCTTCAACCCGATGACCTACGCCGGCATGGCGAGACTGGCCGTGACCGCGGCCAAGGTGATCACCGGCAGGAAGTTGAGCCGCCGTCCGCTCTGACCCGGCCAATGCGCTCTGCGCATACCGGCGCGAACTCGGACCTGGCACACAACCTCGTCACGCCAGACTTAAACCAGTTCGACGATCTGCCGCTTGAATCCAAGCGCTGACACCCGACCGGAGACACGGTCCGCTCCGGATGCCGGCGGGCGGCTGCGACTCTCTAGGACACCGGGGCCTGAGGGGTTTCCAGGGCTTCAGTACGAGCGTTCGACGACGGATCGACAGCCGGATAGCCGCCCAGGTCGTCCCGCGCCGTCCCGGCCGCAAGCAGGGCATATACCAGCGACGCGATGCCAGCCGGCCACATGAGAGTGAGGGCGATCTGCAGCGGCCGGCGGGCGAAAAACACCGGCGGGGCCTGGGTGACGTACGTCAGGGCGTGGTCGCCGCGGGAAAGTGGCACGGTGTCAAAGTCCAACGCACCGTAGCGCAACCGAACCACCAGCGCGCCAACTCCCGCCGCGATCGCCGCAGCGGTCGTCAGCCCAATCGACAGCCCAGCAACCATCTGCGGTCCGCGGTGCTCTCGCCACTGCCACATCAATGCCGATGCCACGACAGCCAGCACACTCAAGAGCCCCAGCAGCATAAATGGCGCGATGAAGAAGTTCTGGGATTCGCTGCCCAGATACTCGTGCACCCGCTCACCCGCGCGTGTGATGGCCACGACGGCATGGATTGGCGGGGCGATCCACGCCCACAGGCCACCGACCAACACACCGGTCGCCGACAAACCCAGCATCACAAACAGGACCGCGCGTGTCCGCGACGTCCGCGGTGCACCGGAAGGCTCGGACGGTCCGCCAAAACCGGGTGGCTCGGTCACCGCTGTGTCGCCAAGTCGGCCGAGTCCACCTGCCCGTGGCGAGAACAGCGCGCCCACCAGCCGTCGGGCCGGACCTGGACGACCATCCGGCGACCGCACTGCGCACAGAACCGGGGGGGCTCCAGACCCATCCGAGCCGCTGTCGACGTGGCCGTATCCGCCAGTTCCCCGGTGTACACGTTGTACACGCCGGCAGCGACCGGAGCGCGTTGTTTTCCAGCCACGATTTCCACCATTTACAGGCTGGCGTTGAGTGCCTTCAGCGGCATCTGTAGCTCGTCGAGCAGTTCCAGGTCGGCTTCCGCGGGCCGGCCGAGGGTGGTCAGGTAGTTGCCGACGATCACGGCGTTGATGCCGCCCAGGATGCCTCGCTTGGCGCCGAGGTCACCCAGGGTGATCTCGCGGCCACCGGCGAACCGCAGCATGGTGCGCGGTAACGCCAACCGGAAGGCGGCCACCGCCTTGAGCGCGTCACCGGCCGGCATTACCTCCAGGTCGGCGAACGGGGTACCGGGCCGCGGGTTGAGGAAGTTCAGCGGGACCTCGTCGGGGCCCAGCTCGGCAAGCTCGGCGGCGAATTCCGCGCGCTGCTGCAGCGTCTCCCCCATGCCGAGGATGCCACCGCAGCAAACCTCCATGCCCGCGTCACGCACCATCGACAGCGTCTGCCAGCGCTCTTCCCAGGTGTGGGTGGTGACGACGTTGGCGAAGAACGAGCGCGCCGTTTCGAGGTTGTGGTTGTAGCGATGCACCCCCCTCGCCGCCAGTTGGTCCACTTGCTCGGCGGTCAGCATCCCTAGGGAGCAGGCGATGTTGATCTCGACTTCGTTGCGAATCGCCTCGATGCCGGCCGCGACCTGGGCCATCAATCGCTCGTCGGGTCCGCGCACCGCGGCCACGATGCAGAACTCGGTGGCGCCGGACTTGGCGGTCTGTTTGGCCGCCTCGACCAGGCTGGGTATGTCCAGCCAGGCGCTGCGCACCGGGGAGGCGAACAGCCCCGATTGCGAGCAGAAATGGCAATCCTCCGGGCAGCCACCGGTTTTCAGGCTGATGATGCCTTCGACCTCGACCTCGGGTCCGCACCAGCGCATCCGCACCTCATGGGCCAGCGCCAACAGCTCCTCGAGCCGGTCGTCGGGTAGCTGCAGCACCGCCAGCACCTGGTCCTGGTTCAGGCCCTCACCGCGCTGCAGCACCTGTTGGCGGGCAACCACCAGAATGTCCGAGTTGTTCCCGCCATCCTGGCCGGCGTCGTTCGTCGGTCGCGTTGCCGCTTGCGTCACCAGGTACTCCCCTGCATCCTTCGTCATCTCCGCACGCGCGGAACCCATCCGCCGCCTGCTCGGCGGCCTGAATGAAACGGTGTTCAGGCTACGGTAGCGGTGCGCACGGGGACAAACGCGACGTGGGCGGAGGTCACGGATCGTTGGCGGCGGCCCAGCTATCAGCACTCGCACTCGACCCGCCAGGCATCCCACACAGCGGCCCAGACGCCGAATCGTCGATCCCGCAACCTCAAGCCGCTCACTAAACTGCGGTTCACCGGCGGGGGTTATGCCCGGTTGGTCAGATTGCCGGTTGGCGGGATCGAATCCTGGTAGGCATCCCCGCCGACCTGGTGGGCGGCCAAGCTCGCGAGGGCTCTCGAGTCACTGAATTCACTTAGCTAACACCAGTTCTAGCAGCTGTCGGCGCGACTTCTTGTCAGTGCCCGACGTTATGATTCGAACATGTTAGCGAATAGCCGGGAGGAGCTTGTCGAGGTCTTTGATGCGCTGGATGCCGAGCTGGACCGCTTGGACGAGGTGTCTTTTGAGGTGTTGACCACCCCAGAACGGCTGCGGTCTCTGGAACGTCTGGAATGCTTGGTGCGCCGGCTACCGGCGATGGGTCACGCGTTGATCAACCAACTCGACGCCCAAGCCAGCGAGGAAGAACTGGGCGGCACGCTGTGCTGCGCGCTGGCCAACCGGTTACGCATCACCAAGCCCGACGCCGCCCGGCGCATCGCCGACGCCGCCGATCTCGGGCCTCGTCGAGCACTCACCGGTGAACCGCTAGCCCCACAGTTGACCGCCACCGCCACCGCCCAACGCCAGGGCCTGATCGGCGAGGCGCACATCAAAGTGATTCGCGCCCTTTGTCGCCCACCTGCCCGCCGCGGTGGATGTGTCCACCCGCCAGGCCGCCGAAGCCGACCTGGCCGGCAAAGCCGCTCAATATCGTCCCGACGAGCTGGCCCGCTACGCCCAGCGGGTCATGGACCGGCTACACCCCGACGGCGACCTCACCGACACCGAACGCGCCCGCAAACGCGGCATCACCCTGAGCAACCAGCAATACGACGGCATGTCACGGCTAAGTGGCTACCTGACCCCCCAAGCGCGGGCCACCTTTGAAGCCGTGCTAGCCAAACTGGCCGCCCCCGGCGCGACCAACCCCGACGACCACACCCCGGTCATCGACACCACCCCCGATGCGGCCGCCATCGACCGCGACACCCGCAGCCAAGCCCAACGCAACCACGACGGGCTGCTGGCCGGGCTGCGCGCGCTGATCGCCTCCGGGAAACTGGGCCAACACAACGGGCTTCCCGTCTCGATCGTGGTCACCACCACCCTGACCGACCTGCAAGCCGGCGCCGGCAAGGGCTTCACCGGCGGCGGCACGCTGCTACCCATGGCCGATGTGATCCGCATGGCCAGCCACGCCCACCACTACTTAGCCATCTTCGACCACGGCAAACCCCTGGCGCTGTATCACACCAAACGCTTGGCCTCCCCAGCCCAGCGGATCATGCTGTTCGCCAACGACCGGGGCTGCACCAAACCCGGCTGTGACGCACCGGCCTACCACAGCCAAGCCCACCACGTCACCGGCTGGACCAGCACCGGGCGCACCGACATCACCGACCTCACCCTGGCCTGCGGCCCCGACAACCGACTCGCCGAAAAAGGCTGGACCACCCACAACAACACCCACGGCCACACCGAATGGCTACCACCACCCCACCTCGACCACGGCCAACCCCGCACCAACACCTTCCACCACCACGAGAAGCTGCTACGCCACAACGACGAGGACAACGACGACGATCCGTGAGAATCGCCGCCCGCGAAGATCTTTGGACATCCCCACATCGACGTGCGTCCTCGCCACCTGGCCAGCACCCGCCCGAACCCGCGAGCTGGCCATTAAGACGAAGTTGCGATCAAACCCCTTCGCCATCAAGCTTTTTGTCCCCGCCTCACCCCAGCAGGTACTCGGCACGCGTGTTGCCGTCCCAGCGGCGCAAGCCGGCGAACCGACCGTCAATCTGCGACGGCCGTCCCGCAATGCGCAGCGCCCGCCCCAATTGGTGACCACCGACCCGCCGGGCCAGGGTGACATGGGCGGTCCACTGACCGGGCAGGCTGTTGGCCATCGGCGCGGGCGCCAGGTGCGGGCCGCAGAGCCGGTGCACCTCGGCATGCAGGGCCAAGAGCTCGCTGGTCGGCACCACCAGCCGGGTGAACACGACATTGGCCCGCCCGAACAGCACCGGCGCGCCGATCACGCAGTCCAGCGGCAGCCGACGGGCAACCGCACCCAGCGGCTCATCGACCTCCGGGGCGATCCGTTCGGCCACCGCCAGCGACACGTGCGGACGGCTGGCCGGCGCCTGGCTGGGTATGCCGGCGGCGGCCAACCCCGCCCAGATGCGCCGGATCGCCGCCTCGGTATCGCTGTCGAAGACCAGCTCGATCGAATGCACCATCAGCCGACCAGCCCGGCAACCCAGTTGCGGTCGAACGCCGCCGCGCTCATCGCCGCGAAGTCCCCGGCATCCAGCGACGCGGCCCCGGCGGGCAGAGCGGCCCGCACCGTAGCAATGCGCGCCAGCGCGGACCGATTCGAGGCTGCCACCAACCCGGGCGGGTCCGGCCAGCTGCCGATCACCAGCCCTGCACATGAAACCTGTTGTGCAGCAAGCGCTTCCAACGTCAACTTGGTGTGGTTGAGGGTCCCCAGGTCCGCGGTGACCACCACCAAAGCCGCGGCGGCCACGTCGACGGCGACATCGCGCAGCGTGACGCCCGGCTCGGCGAGTTCGACCAGCAGCCCGCCCGCCCCCTCGACGAGGGTCAACCGCCCGGGACGGTCCAGGTCTGCGATCAGCCGCACGATCTGATCGCGGGCGGGCAACGCCATCCCGGCGTGTTCGGCGGCGGCGGCCGGGGCCATCGGCTGCGGATATCGCGCCAAGCCGGCCAGCTGGGTCACCCCGGCCAACCGGCCGACCTCGGCGAGGTCGTCGTCACCGCGGGCGGTGCCGGTCTGAACGGGCTTGCACACCGCCACGTCGATGCCGGCCTGACGTGCGGCCGACGCCAGCGACGCGCAGACGACCGTCTTGCCGACCCCCGTGCCGGTCCCGGTGACGACCAGGATCGTCAACGGCGCGCCACGGCGAGAACATCCGTCAGCACCCGCCGGGCCAGCTCGAGCTCGCCGGCGTTCAGCGATGCGCGCGCGGTCAGCCGCAGCCGCGATGTCCCCGCGGGCACAGTCGGCGGCCGGAAGCAGCCCACCTTGACCCCGGCGTCCAGGCAGGCCGCCGCGGCAGCCACTGCCGACTCCGGCTCGCCCAGGATCACCGACACCATCGCCGAGTCGGGCGCGCCGACCCCACAGATCCGGGCCAGTTCGCGGGCATGCTTCAGCACCACGTCGGGCCGCCACGGCTCGGCCTGCAAGACGCGCAGCGCGGCCCGTGCGGCACCCACCGCCGCCGGCGCCAGACCGGTGTCGAAGATGAACGGCCGGGCGGCATCGATCAGATGGGCCCGCACCGGCGTCGGCCCGAGCACCACACCACCCTGGCTGCCCAGCGCCTTGGACAGCGTGGTGGTCATCACCACGTCGGGCGCACCCGCTAGACCTAACTCGTAGAGCAGCCCGCGTCCGCCGCCACGCACACCCAGGCCGTGCGCCTCGTCCACCAGAAGCAGCGCACCATGACGCCGGCAGACCTCAAGCAACTCCCGAACCGGCGCCAGCGAGCCGTCGGCGCTGAACACCGAGTCGGTGACGACGACGGCGCGCTGCTCGTCGCGCGATCGCAGCGCGGCGTCCACGGCGTCGACGTCGCGGTGCGGCGTCACCACAACCCGCGCCCGCGACAGCCTACAGGCATCCACCAACGACGCATGCGAACGGGCGTCGGACACCAGCAGGGAACCCGGGCCGGACAGGCCGACCACGGCGCCCAGGTTGGCCGTGTAGCCAGAGGAGAACAGCAATCCCGCGGCAGCGCCGACGAACTCGGCGAGCTCGGCCTCGAATTGCTGGTGCAGCTTGGTGTCGCCGGTAACCAGGCGCGACCCGGTGGCGCCGGCGCCCCAGATCCGCAGCGCCTGGACGCCGCCGTCGATGACGGCGGGATGTCGGGACAGACCGAGATAGTCGTTGGAGGCCAAGTCCAGCTCGGTGGCGACCGCGGGACGCGGCCGCAGGCAGCGTCGCAGTCCGGCCTCGTGGCGCTGCCGCTGCACCGCGTCCAACCAGGCCAACGGTGAATCGTCGATCCGTGCCTGCGTGGCGGCTTTCATGGCAGTGAGCCTACGAGCCGTGCGACCTCGACCATCGCCGAGGTGATCTGGGTGATCTCGGCCGGTGTGCAGATATAGGGCGGCATGGCGTAGACCAGGTTGCGAAACGGGCGCAGCCACACGCCTCGATCCAGCGCCGCGGGAGTCGCGACGGCCAGGTCGACCGGTCGGTCGCATTCGATGACGCCGATCGCGCCGCACACCCGCACATCGGTGACGGCGGGCAGCGCCCGGGCGGTATCCAGGCCGGCGGTCAGCCCGGCGGCCAGTTCGGTGATGCGCGTGCGCCAGTCCTGGCCGAGCAGCAGCTCCACACTGGCCACCGAGACCGCACAGGCCAGCGGATTGGCCATGAAGGTGGGGCCGTGCATCAGCGCCCCGGCCGCACCGGCGCTGATGGTGTGCGCGACGTCGGCGGTGCACAAGGTGGCGGCCAAGCTGAGGTAGCCGCCGGTGAGCGCCTTGCCGACACACATGATGTCCGGGCTCACCCCGGCGTGGTCGGCGGCGAACAACGCGCCGGTGCGGCCGAAGCCGGTGGCGATCTCATCGAAGATCAGCAGCACCTCGTAACGGCGGCAGATGTCCCGCAGGTCGTGCAGATAGCGCGGGTCGTGAAAACGCATACCGCCCGCACCCTGCACGACCGGCTCCACGACCACCGCGGCCAGCTCGCCGGCGTGCTGCGCCAGCTGCGCCTCGAACGCCGCGCTGTAGGCGGGATCGTAGTCCCGTGGCACTTGTGGCGCGAACACTTGGGCGGCCAGGACGTCGGTCCACAGCGAGTGCATGCCGCCGTGCGGGTCGCAGATGCTCATAGCCAGGAAGGTGTCGCCGTGATAGCCGCCGCGCCAGGTCATGAGCCGTCGCTTGCCGGGCAGGCCGCGGCCGCGCCAGTACTGCAGCGCCATCTTGGCCGCGACTTCCACCGACACCGAGCCGGAGTCGCTGAAGAACACCGTGTCGAGACCCGCCGGGGTGATGTCGACCAGCAGCTTCGCCAGCCGGGCCGCCGGCTCGTGAGTCAGCCCCCCGAACATGACGTGGTTCATCACCCGCAACTGGGTGGTTAACGCCTGGTCCAGAGCGGGGTGGCCGTGCCCGTGGATCGCGGTCCACCAGGAGCTCATCGCGTCGAGCACCTCGATCGGCTGGCCGTCGCGAATCAGCGTCAACCACGCTCCGTGGGCGGCGACGGCCACCACCGGCGACACGGCTTCCCTGCCGATGGAGCTGTAAGGGTGCCACAGATGGGCGCCATCGACCGCGATGATCTGCTCGGGCGTCAACCCGCCAGTCGCCGCAGCCATGGAGATCGAGGGTAATGCAGCCACGCCACGGCCCATCCCAGTAACGGTCGCCAAAACCTCTGCCATCGGGGAGCATGCATGCATGGCACCGCCGAATCAGCCTGAAGACACTCAGCCCGATGCTGGCACCGAATCCCGGTCGGCTCTAGACGAGCCCGACGAGCGGACACCCCCACGGGTACTCACGCTGCGGATAGCGCCCTGGGACGTGGTATGTACCGTAGCGATATTGGCAGTATTTCTGGTCATGGTCACGATGACTAGCTGGCCATCACGGCTCTTCGCCTTCACCGACAACGTGTGCCCGCCGGATGCTTGCCCGCTGGTACCGTTCGGCGTCAACTATTACATCTACCCGGTGATGTGGGGAGGGATCGGTGCGGCCATCGCCACAGCCGTCATCGGCCCCTTCGTTTCCATGTTGAAGGGCTGGTACATGTCCTTCTGGCCGATCATCTCGATCGCCGTCATCACCGTCACCTCCATCGCGGGCTACGCGATAGCGGGATTCAGCGAACGCTATTGGCATTAATCGCGCGTGACTGAAATCACAACTGCCGATCAAAGATTGAGCGCGGCAGTCACCGTCCGGTCACGTTACGGCAAAAAGACTTCTGGTGGATCTGGCCAGCTATGGACGCGGCCGGCATCTGTTGTCAAAGTGTCTGTAGTGATTGGTGTGAATAAAGTGACTTCCGGCTAATGGCAGACGGTGAAGTCACGTGCTGAGGCACACACCACCCGAGAGTGCCAAGGAGGTTACAACCCCATGAAACGCAGCATGAAAAGCGGCTCCTTCGCGATCGGTCTGGCAATGATGCTCGCCCCGATGGTGGCCGCGCCCGGTCTTGCGGCCGCAGACCCGGCCACGCGGCCGGTGGATTATCAACAGATCACCGACGTCGTGATCGCGCGCGGGCTGTCGCAGCGCGGCGTGCCGTTCTCCTGGGCCGGCGGCGGCATCAGCGGCCCCACGCGCGGCACCGGTACCGGCATCAACACCGTCGGGTTCGACGCCTCCGGTTTGATCCAGTACGCCTATGCCGGTGCCGGGCTAAAGCTGCCGCGTTCTTCCGGCCAGATGTACAAGGTTGGGCAAAAGGTCCTGCCGCAGCAAGCGCGCAAGGGCGACCTGATCTTCTACGGCCCCGAAGGCACGCAAAGCGTCGCGTTATACCTCGGGAAGGGCCAGATGCTGGAGGTGGGCGACGTCGTCCAGGTTTCGCCGGTGCGCACCAACGGCATGACGCCTTACCTGGTCCGGGTTCTCGGGACCCAGCCGACGCCCGTCCAACAGGCGCCCGTCCAACAGGCGCCGGTCCAGCAAGCGCCCGTCCAGCAAGCGCCCGTCCAACAGACGCCGGTCCAACAGGCGCCGGTCCAGCAAGCGCCCGTCCAGCAAGCGCCCGTCCAGCCGCCTCCCTTCGGCACCGCGCGCTCACGCTAACGGTCCCGCTTGCTTTCTCGCCTCCCAAACCCGCCTCCTGCTTCCCGCTGCTCAGCGCGCGAAGCAGGAGGCTGGTTTGGGTAAATTAACTGTCAACCATGTTGACCCTGTCGCCGCCTCGCCCACCGGCCTTGACCCCGGAGCCGGCCTTGCCCCCGGTTACCATGGGGACCCGTACGACCGGCTTTTACCGGCACGACCTGGACGGATTGCGCGGTGTCGCGATCGCCCTGGTGGCAGTGTTCCACGTTTGGTTCGGCCGGGTTTCCGGCGGAGTAGACGTGTTCCTGGCGCTGTCCGGCTTCTTCTTTGGCGGGAAAATACTTCGCGCCGCCCTCAACCCGGATCTGTCACTCTCGCCTATAGCCGAAGTGATCCGACTCATCCGCCGGCTGCTCCCGGCACTGGTTGTGGTCCTCGCCGGCTGCGCGCTGCTCACCATCGCAATACAACCGCAGACGCGGTGGGAAGCGTTTGCCAACCAGAGCCTGGCCAGCTTGGGGTATTACCAGAATTGGGAGCTGGCTAGCACGGTCTCCAACTATCTGCGAGCCGGTGAAGCGGTGAGCCCCTTGCAGCACATCTGGTCTATGTCGGTGCAGGGTCAGTTCTATCTCGCTTTCCTGCTGCTTGTTGCCGGGTGCGCCTACTTGCTGCGCAGACTGTTTCGGGGCCCGCGGGCCCCGTACCTGCGGACGATGTTTGTGGTGTTATTGAGCACGTTGACGTTGGCCTCATTCATCTATGCCATCGTTGCGCATCACGCCTACCAGGCGACCGCTTACTACAACACCTTCGCGCGGGCCTGGGAGTTGTTGGCGGGAGCACTGGTCGGCGCTGTGGTGCCCCATGTGCGCTGGCCGATGTGGCTGCGCACCGCGGTGGCCACCGCCGCGCTGGCGGCGATACTGTCGTGCGGCGCCCTGATCGACGGTGTCAAGGAATTTCCAGGGCCGTGGGCGCTGGTACCCGTCGGAGCCACGATGCTGATGATCCTTGCCGGAGCCAACCGGCAGGGCCATCCCGGTACCCGCGACCGGCTGCCACTGCCCAATCGCCTGCTAGCCACCGCTCCGTTGGTGGCGCTGGGCGCGATGGCCTATTCCTGGTATCTGTGGCATTGGCCGCTGCTCATCTTCTGGCTCTCCTACACCGGGCACCGGCACGCCAACTTTGTCGAAGGCGCGGCAGTGCTGCTGGTATCCGGGTTGCTGGCATACCTGACCACCCGGCTTGTCGAAGACCCATTACGCTATCGGGCACCCGCCGGCGTGAGATCGCCGGCGGCGGTCCCGCCGATTCCCTGGCGGCTGCGGCTGCGTCGGCCAACGATCGTGCTGGGATCTGTGGTGGCACTGCTTGGCGTCGCTCTTACCGCGACCTCGTTCACGTGGCGTGAGCACGTCATCGTCCAGCGCGCCGCCGGCAAAGAGTTGAGCGGGTTGAGCTCCCGCGACTATCCCGGGGCGCGGGCCCTGATCGACCACGTCCGGGTGCCCAAGCTGCGGATGCGCCCAACCGTCCTGGAAGTCCGTCACGACCTGCCGACCTCGACCAAGGACGGCTGCATCAGCGACTTCGTCAACCCGGCGATCATCAACTGCACCTACGGCGATGTGGACGCACCCCGGACCATCGCACTGGCCGGGGGTTCACACGCCGAACACTGGCTGACCGCACTGGATCTGCTGGGTCGCATGCACCACTTCAAGGTGGTGACGTACCTCAAAATGGGTTGCCCGTTGTCCACCGAGGAAGTCCCGCTGATCATGGGCAATAACGCTCCCTATCCGCAGTGTCACCAGTGGGTGCAAGCGGCGATGGCCAAGTTGGTCGCTGACCACCCCGACTACGTTTTCACAACCTCGACTCGACCGTGGAACATCAAACCCGGCGATGTGATGCCAGCAACCTATGTCGGGATCTGGCAAACGTTCGCCGACAACAACATTCCCGTTCTCGCGATGCGGGATACCCCTTGGCTGGTCAAGGACGGCCAACCGTTCATCCCTGCGGACTGCCTGGCCAAAGGCGGCAATCCGCAGTCGTGTGGGATCGCGCGGTCCAAGGTGCTGGTCGATCGGAATCCAACCCTCGACTTCGTTGCGCGGTTCCCGCTGCTTAAGCCACTCGATATGTCCGACGCGATATGCCGGACCGACACCTGCCGCGCGGTCGAGGGAAATGTTCTGGTGTACCGCGACAGTCATCACCTGACCCCCACCTACATGCGGACGATGACCAGCGAGCTCGGTCGGCAAATCGCGGCGAACACCGACTGGTGGTGACGCCTACACCCGCCGGAGAACCTGGATAAGGTCGTGTGATGTCGTCGAACAACGCCGGGGAGTCCGACGGGACCGGGCCCGCTCTACCCACGGTGTGGCCGGGCAACGCCTATCCGCTTGGAGCCACCTACGACGGCGCCGGGACCAACTTTTCGTTGTTCTCCGAGATCGCCGAGAAGGTCGAGCTATGTCTGATCGACGAGGACGGCGTCGAGTCGCGGATCCCGCTTGACGAGGTGGACGGGTACATCTGGCATGCCTATCTGCCGAACATCACTCCCGGCCAGCGCTACGGGTTTCGTGTGCACGGGCCGTTCGACCCGGCGGCCGGCCATCGGTGTGACCCCAGCAAGCTGCTGCTCGACCCGTATGGGAAGTCGTTCCACGGCGATTTCACCTTCGGGCAGGCGCTGTATTCCTATGACGTCAACGCCGTCGACCCGGACAGCACTCCCCCGATGGTCGACTCGCTGGGCCACACTATGACCAGCGTCGTGATCAATCCGTTCTTCGACTGGGCATACGACCGGTCGCCGCGCACCCCGTACCACGAGACCGTAATCTACGAAGCGCATGTCAAAGGCATGACACAGACCCATCCCAGTATCCCGCCCGAACTCCGGGGCACCTACGCCGGCCTGGCCCACCCGGTGATCATCGACCACCTCAACGAGCTCAACGTCACCGCCGTTGAGTTGATGCCGGTGCACCAGTTCCTACACGACTCCCGGCTGCTGGACCTCGGCTTGCGAAACTACTGGGGTTACAACACCTTCGGATTCTTCGCCCCGCACCATCAATACGCGTCGACCCGGCAAGCCGGCAGCGCGGTAGCCGAGTTCAAAACCATGGTGCGCAGCCTGCACGAAGCCGGCATCGAGGTCATCCTCGACGTCGTCTACAACCACACCGCTGAAGGCAACCACTTGGGTCCGACGATCAACTTTCGCGGAATCGACAACACCGCCTACTACCGACTGATGGACCACGACTTGAGGTTCTACAAGGACTTCACCGGTACCGGCAACAGCCTCAATGCCCGCCACCCACACACCCTGCAGCTGATCATGGATTCGCTGCGCTACTGGGTGATCGAAATGCACGTCGACGGGTTCCGGTTCGACCTGGCGTCCACGCTGGCCCGCGAGCTGCACGACGTCGACCGGCTGTCGGCATTCTTCGATCTGGTGCAACAAGATCCGGTGGTCAGTCAGGTCAAGCTGATCGCCGAGCCATGGGATGTCGGCGAAGGTGGCTACCAGGTTGGCAACTTCCCAGGACTGTGGACGGAATGGAACGGCAAGTACCGCGACACCGTGCGCGACTACTGGCGAGGCGAGCCGGCCACCCTAGGCGAATTCGCCTCCCGGCTGACCGGGTCGTCGGACCTCTACGAAGCAACCGGCCGCCGGCCCAGTGCCAGTATCAATTTCGTCACCGCCCACGACGGGTTCACACTCAACGACCTGGTCTCGTACAACGACAAGCACAACGAGGCCAATGGCGAGAACAACCGCGACGGGGAAAGCTACAACCGATCGTGGAACTGCGGTGTCGAGGGCCCCACCGATGACCCCGACATCTTGGCGCTGCGTGCCCGCCAGATGCGCAACATGTGGGCCACGCTTATGGTCAGCCAGGGCACGCCGATGATCGCCCACGGCGACGAGATTGGGCGCACCCAATACGGCAACAACAACGTCTACTGCCAGGACTCCGAATTATCTTGGATGGATTGGTCATTGGTGGACAAGAATGCCGATCTGCTAGCTTTCGCACGCAAGGCGACGACCTTGCGCAAGAACCACAAGGTGTTTCGCCGACGCCGGTTCTTTGAGGGTGAACCGATCCGCAGTGGCGACGAAGTCCGCGATATCGCCTGGTTGACACCGAGCGGTCGGGAGATGACGCACGAGGATTGGGGCAGAGGCTTCGACAGGTGTGTTGCGGTGTTTCTCAACGGTGAAGCCATTACCGCACCGGACGCCCGTGGTGAGCGAGTAGTCGACGATTCATTCCTGTTGTGCTTCAACGCCCATGACCACGACGTGGAGTTCGTGATGCCGCATGACGGCTATGCGCAGCAGTGGACCGGAGAGCTGGATACCAACGATCCCGTCGGTGACATCGACCTGACGGTAACCGCCACTGACACGTTTTCGGTACCTGCGCGCTCGCTGCTGGTCCTGCGTAAGACGTTGTGAAATATGGCATTTCCGGTTATTTCCACTTACCGGGTGCAGATGCGCGGTCGGTCGAACGGATTCGGGTTCACCTTCGCCGATGCCGAGAACCTGCTGGACTACCTCGACGACCTCGGGGTATCGCATCTGTACCTGTCCCCCATTTTGACGGCGGTCGGCGGGTCGACCCACGGCTATGACGTCACCGATCCGACGACGGTGTCACCCGAGCTTGGTGGCTCTGACGGCCTAGCGCGGTTATCCGCGGCGGCGCGGTCGCGGGGCATGGGCCTGATCGTCGACATCGTGCCCAGCCATGTCGGCGTCGGCAAGCCCGAGCAGAACGCGTGGTGGTGGGATGTCTTGAAGTTCGGCCGGTCCTCGGCGTATGCCGAGTTCTTCGACATCGACTGGGAGCTAGGTGATGGCCAGATCATCCTGCCGCTATTGGGCTCCGACAGCGACGTTGCCAACCTCAGAGTCGACGGCGACCTGCTGCGGCTGGGCGACCTGGCGCTGCCCGTCGCCCCCGGCAGCGGGGACGGCACCGGCCCCGCTGTGCACGACCGCCAGCACTATCGGCTGGTCGGATGGCGGCACGGGCTGTGCGGCTACCGCCGTTTCTTCTCGATCACCTCGTTGGCCGGCCTGCGCCAGGAAGACCGCGCTGTGTTCGACGCCAGCCACGCAGAGGTCGCTCGCTGGTTCACCGAAGGACTCGTCGACGGCGTGCGCGTCGACCACCTCGACGGACTATCCGATCCCAGCGGATACTTGGCCCAGCTGCGCGAACTGCTCGGCCCGAACGCCTGGATCGTGGTCGAAAAAATCCTGGCGGTCGACGAGGCGTTAGAGCCCACGCTGCCAGTGGACGGCTCCACCGGCTATGACGTGCTGCGCGAAATAGGTGGCGTCCTCGTTGACCCCCAAGGAGAGTCACCACTGACAGCGCTGGTCGAATCGGCCGGTGTGGACTATCAGGAGATGCCGGCGATGTTGGCCGACCTCAAGGTGCACGCGGCCGTCCATACGTTGGCCAGTGAGCTTCGCCGATTGCGGCGATGCATCGCGGCGGCGGCCGGCGCCGATCATCCGCTGTTGCCCGCGGCGGTGGCTGCACTGCTGCGCCACATCGGACGCTATCGCTGTGATTACCCCGGCCAAGCCGCCGTCCTACCCTGCGCGTTGGCTGAAACCCATTCGACAACACCACAATTGGCACCTGGACTGCAGCTGATTGCCGCAGCTGTGGCCCGCGGTGGCGAACCAGCCGTACGCCTGCAACAACTGTGCGGCGCGGTGAGCGCCAAGGCCGTCGAAGACTGTATGTTCTACCGTGATGCCCGGCTGGTGTCACTCAATGAAGTGGGCGGAGAACCGCGCCGGTTTGGTGTGGGCGCCGCGGAGTTTCATCACCGGGCCGCCACCCGTGCTCGGTTGTGGCCACGGTCCATGACGACACTGTCCACCCACGACACCAAACGCGGCGAGGACGTGCGTGCCCGCATCGGCGTGCTGTCCCAAGTGCCGTGGCTGTGGGCCAAGTTCATCGGCCACGCCCAAGCCATTGCGCCCGCCCCTGATGCCGTGACTGGACAGTTTCTGTGGCAGAACGTCTTCGGAGTGTGGCCAGTGAGTGGAGAGGTCAGCGCCGCGCTGCGCGGCCGGCTGCACACTTACGCCGAGAAGGCGATCCGGGAGGCGGCATGGCACACCTCGTGGCACAACCCGAACCGGCCGTTCGAGGACGACGTGCACGGCTGGCTTGATCTGGTGCTCGACGGACCGCTGGCGTCCGAGCTGACCGGACTTGTGGCCCACCTCAACTCGCATGCCGAAAGCGACGCGCTGGCCGCTAAGCTGCTCGCGTTGACTGTGCCTGGCGTACCCGACGTCTACCAGGGCAGCGAACTGTGGGACGACAGCCTGGTCGACCCGGACAACCGCCGTCCCGTCGACTACGGCACCCGGCGTGTCGCTCTGAAAGCCTTGCAGCACCCCAAGATTCGTGTGTTGGCCGCGGCGCTTCGACTGCGGCGCACCCATCCGGAGTGCTTCCTGGGCGGCGCATACCATCCGGTGTTCGCCGCCGGGCCGGCCGCCGACCACGTCGTTGCGTTCCGCCGCGGTGACGACATCCGGGTCGCGGTGACCCGCTGGACGGTGCGCCTGCAGCAAACCGGCTGGGACCACACCGTACTGCCTCTACCCGACGGGTCGTGGACAGATGCCCTCACCGGATTCACGGCCAGTGGGCACACGCCGGCCGTCGAGCTGTTCGCGGATCTGCCTGTGGTGCTGCTGGTGCGCGACAATGCCTGAATTCCGAGTATGGGCACCCAAACCCGCGCTGGTCCGGCTCGACGTGAACGGTGCGGTACATGCGATGACCCGCTCAGCCGACGGCTGGTGGCACACGACGCTGGCGGCGCCGGCGGACGCCCGCTACGGATACCTACTCGACGACGACCCCACCGTGCTACCCGACCCGCGATCGGCCCGCCAACCCGACGGGGTGCACGCACGCTCCCAGCGGTGGGAGCCGCCCGGCCAGTCTGGTGCCGCCGGGACCAACGCCGGCTGGCCGGGGCGGTCGGTCGAGGGCGCGGTGATCTACGAGCTGCACATCGGCACGTTCACCACGGCTGGCACGTTCGACGCCGCCATCGAAAAGCTGGATTACCTGGTCGATCTCGGAATCGACTTCGTCGAGCTGATGCCGGTCAATTCCTTTGCCGGAACCCGCGGTTGGGGATATGACGGTGTGCTGTGGTACAGCGTGCACGAACCCTACGGCGGCCCCGACGGCCTGGTCCGGTTCATCGACGCATGCCATGCCCGCCGTTTGGGCGTGTTGATCGACGCGGTGTTCAACCATCTCGGCCCATCGGGCAACTACCTGCCGCGATTCGGCCCGTACCTGTCGTCGGCCAGCAACCCGTGGGGGGACGGCATCAATATCGCCGGCGCCGACTCCGACGAGGTTCGCCACTATATCATCGACTGCGCGCTGCGATGGATGCGCGACTTCCACGCCGACGGCTTGCGGTTGGACGCCGTGCATGCACTGGTGGACACCACCGCCGTGCATATCCTCGATGAGCTTGCCAACGCGACCCGCTGGCTGTCAGGCCAGTTGGGCCGTCCGTTGTCGCTGATCGCCGAAACCGACCGAAACGACCCGCGGCTGATCACCCGGCCCAGCCACGGCGGCTACGGGATCACCGCCCAATGGAATGACGACATCCATCACGCCATCCATACCGCGGTATCCGGTGAGCGGCAAGGCTACTATGCGGATTTCGGCTCGCTGGCCACTCTCGCGTACACGCTGCGCAACGGCTACTTCCACGCCGGCACGTATTCGTCGTTCCGGCGTCGTCGGCACGGGCGTGCATTGGACACTTCTGCGATCCCGGCCACCAGGCTGCTCGCCTACACCTGCACCCACGACCAAGTCGGCAACCGCGCTCTCGGCGACCGCCCATCGCAATACCTGACCGGTGGCCAGCTCGCGATCAAGGCGGCGTTGGCCCTTGGATCTCCCTATACCGCAATGCTTTTCATGGGCGAAGAGTGGGGGGCCTCCAGCCCGTTTCAGTTCTTTTGCTCACATCCCGAACCGGAACTGGCCCATAGCACCGTGGCAGGACGCAAGGAGGAGTTCGCCGAACATGGCTGGGCCGCGGACGACATTCCGGACCCGCAGGACCCGCAGACATTCCAGCGCTGCAAGCTGAACTGGGCCGAAGCCGGCTCCGGCGAACACGCCAGGTTGCACCGGTTTTATCGCGATCTGATCGCTTTGCGGCACAACGAGGCCGACCTTGCGGACCCCTGGCTGGACCACCTTATGGTCGACTACGACGAGCAGCAACGCTGGGTTGTGATGCGCCGCGGCCAGCTGATGATCGCCTGCAACCTTGGTGCCGAGCCAACCTGCGTGCCGGTCAGCGGTGAGCTGGTGCTGGCCTGGGAGTCGCCGATTATCGGCGATAATTCCGGCTCTACTGACTGATCTGTGGGTGGTTGTGTCGGCCTGGCAGGGTGGGGCGGTGGCCGGCGAGGGCGAGCATGGCTAGGGCGATGAGGGCTTGTGGTGAGCGGAATCCGAACGCGATCCGGGTCAGTAGGCGGATCTTGGTGTTGGTGGATTCGATCAGGCCTTGGGATAGGCCGTGGTCGAGGGCGGCGTCGATGGCCACCCGGTGGCGTTTGATGCGGGCGGCAAGCTCGACGAATACCGGGATGCGACAACGCTGGGCCCAGGAGATCCACCGGTCCAGGGCCTGTTTACCTTCCTCGCCCTTGACCGAAAACACATGCCGCAGGCCCTCTTTGAGCAGGTAGGCGCGATACAGACGGGGATCGGTCTTGGCGATCCAGGCCAGTTTGGCGCTTTGGCGTTCGGTGAGGTCCTCGGGGTTCTTCCACAGCGCGTAGCGGGCGCCCTTGAGCCGCCGTGCCCGCTCGCGGCCCGGACGTGGTGCGGCGTTCTTACCGGGCCGGCCCCGGCCCCACTTGGGTTCGGTGCGCGCGATCGCCCGTGCGTCGTTCCAGGCTCGGCGCCGCTCGACGTCGAGCGCCTCGGTGGCCCAGGCCACCACATGAAACGGATCGGCGCATTGAATCGCATCCGGGCAGCGCTCGGTGACCACGTCAGCGATCCAGTCCGCGGCATCGGCCGAAACGTGAGTAATCTGGGCGGCCCGCTCAGCGCCCAGGGCATCGAAGAACAAGCCCAGGGTGGCCTTGTCGTGGCCCGGGGCGGCCCACACCAACCGGCCGCTGTCGTGATCGACGACCACCGTCAGGTACCGGTGGTGGCGCTTGTAGGAGATCTCATCGATACCGATGCGGCGCAAGTTCGCGAACCGGTCAATGCGCTTTTCGGTGTCGGCCCAGACCCGGGCCACGATCGCCCCGACGGTGCGCCAGGCGATCCGCATCAACTCGCACACCGCGGTCTTCGAACACGCCACCGCCAGCCAGGCCACCGTGTCATCGAAAGCATACGTGTGCCCGGCATGATGACGCGCCCACGGCACCGCCACCACCGTCGGCCCATGGGTGGGGCAGTTCACCCGCGGCGCCTCGGCCTCCAAGAACACCTCGACGGTGCCCCAATCCAGACTGCGCCATTGGCGCAGGCCCGCACCGCGGTCATACCAGGACGCCTTGCGACCGCAGCGACCACAGCGGCGCAACACTGCACTTCGTGGCCGCACCCGGGCGATCACCCGCGCACCGTCTCCGGCGTCATCCTCCTCGAATTCGATGTCCTCAATCACGGTGCGCTTGTCGACACCCAGCAGCGCACGAAATAGCCTCACATTGCGCACGTCGTTGTCGGCTCCTTGTGTTTCTGATCCTTGACAAGCCAGAAACCTTAAGCCACAACGACGTGCGCCTACTCAGGACACAAACTCACCCACGGAAGTGTCAGAAGAGCCATAATTCCACCGAGCTAGCAGCGTATTCGCTTGCGATACTGCGGGCTGCGGAGCCGGCCTGATGCTGGGGCGGCATGCTCACCGAAACGATGCGGCCTGCAGGCTGGTAATCCGGGCAATCACATCAAAGTCGGCGTCACGGTGGACGATACGCGCACCGTGGCGGATCGCGAGCGCCGCTATGAGGCAGTCGTTGATGCTTCGAACCGTTTCGCCGGCGCGCCGGGCGGCGCGATAGATACCCGCGGCAGCACGAAAGTCAATCGCGTCATCAACGTTCAACGACGGCAAGCCATTCACGAGCCGCTCTAGCGTCGTGTGGGTGTTGTCGTCGAGCGCGCCACTCAAGATTTCCATCGCAATGGGCTCACACATAGCGATTCGCGCTGCTTCTTCGGACAGCAGCCGGCGTACTTCGACAGCGGCGATTGATCCGGTGGCACGGAAGTACTCCACCCAGGCCGATGTGTCGATGAGGATCATCGAGATCAGTCTGGGCGATCGCTTCGCAAGTCATCCAGGTCGCCTTCCCAGCCGACGCCTTCCAGCCCGAGCAGAAACTCACGGCTCAACGGCGACCCGACCAACCGTCGTAGGGCAAGGTCGACCGCCGCCCTCTTGGTGGTCAGCCCGAACCTGCGCATGACCTCGGCGGCAAGTTCGTCATCGATGTCGATGTTGGTGCGCGACATACACCAACGATACACATGCGAGGTTTGTCGGCACGGTCGCGCCGACGCCTCGCTACAGCAGATAGCGGTAAGCCGGCGACCCCGGTTCCAACGCCTCGACGTGAATGTCGGTCGCCCGCATCCGGGCCAGCAGACCGTCTAGATCCGCGGCCGATCCCAGCTCGATACCCACCAGCGCCTCACCGGTCTCCCGGTTGTTGCGCTTGACGTACTCGAACAAGGTGATGTCGTCGTTGGGTCCGAGCACGTCGTCGAGAAACCGGCGCAGCGCACCGGGCTCCTGCGGGAAGTCGACCAGGAAATAGTGCTTGAGGCCCAGGTGGACCAGCGAGCGCTCCAACACCTCCCCGTAACGGGACACGTCGTTGTTGCCGCCCGAAATCAGGCACACCACGGTGGACCCGGGCTCGATGTCGGCTTCCAACAGACCGGCGACCGACAGGGCACCGGCCGGTTCGGCGATGATGCCCTCGTTCTGATACAGATCGAGCATCGCCGTGCACACCGCACCCTCGTCGACGGTGGTGAGCGAAACCATGTCGCCGGCGGCGGCTAGCGCGGCATAGGTCAGCGTGCCCGCCCGGTTCACCGCGGCGCCGTCGACGAACTGGTCGACATGGTCCAGCGTCACCGGCTCGCCCGCCGCGAGCGCGGCCATCATGGCGGCCGCACCAGCCGGCTCGACGCCCAGCACCGCGGTGTTGGTCGTCCGCTCGGCCAGGTAGGTGGTGATCCCCGCGATGCAGCCGCCGCCACCCACCGGGACCACCACCAGGTCCGGCTCGTCCTCGAGCTGGCCAAGCACTTCGACGGCTATCGTGCCCTGGCCGGCGATGGTGCGCAGGTCGTCAAACGGCGGTACCAGCGTGGCCCCGGTGCGTTCCACGTCCTCAAGGGCCGCCGCCGCAGCCAGATCATAGGTCGACCCACCCACGATCAGGTCGATGAACTCCCCGCCGTGGTAGCGGATCCGGTCACGCTTCTGCTTGGGGGTTTTGGCAGGTACGTAGACCCGGCCGTGCACACCCAGACAGCGACACGCATACGCGAAGCCCTGCGCGTGGTTGCCCGCAGAAGAACACACCACGCCCGCGGCCAGTTCCTCATCGGACAACTGCACCAACAGGTTGTACGCTCCGCGTAGCTTATAAGAGCGCACCGTCTGCAAGTCTTCGCGCTTGAGGTAGACCGTGGCGCCAGTGATCGCCGACAACCGATCGCTAGGTTGCAACGGGGTGGGCGTGACTACCGGTGCGATCCGCTTGGCGGCACGGTCGATGTCTGCCCCAGATAGTGAAAACAGCGGCGAGCTGCTCGGGCTCTGGCTCAGTTCGGCGGACACCGGTCAATGGTGCCACGCCGCCCTATCCCAATGGCTAGCCGCCCGCGCGCACCGGGGTCAGCACGAACACCGGAATCTGGCGGTCCGTCTTGGTCTGGTAGCTGGCATAGTCCGGCCAGACCGCCACGGCGCGCTGCCACCAGATGGCCTTCTCGTCACCGAACACCTCGCGGGCGTCGTAGTCGCCGGTCACGGTGCCGTCCTGCAGCTCGACCCGTGGGTTCTTCACGACGTTGTGGTACCAGACCGGATTTTTCGGCGCCCCACCCAGCGAGGCGACGATCGCGTACTCGCCGTCGTGCTCGACGCGCATCAGCGGGGTCTTACGGAGTTTGCCGGTCTTCGCCCCGACGGTGGTGAGCAGGATGACCGGCTTTCCCTGCAGCTGTGTGCCCTCGGTTCCGCCGGACTTCATATACGTGTCGGCTTGCTCGCGCGACCAGTCGAGCGGGCTCGGCGCATATTCCCCTGAAAGCGGCATCCCACCACCTTAACGGTGGGTAGCCACCTGAGTTCTCGGGTCATCGTTGCCCTCGCGCAGCAGCAATTCACGAACCACGGGCCGCGGGCCGTACGGCCGAAGCATCCTGCTGGCAGGGCGCGGGCGCACTCGTTGCGGCCACCAGAACCAGCGCCCGAGCAGCACCGCGATGGACGGGGTCATGAACGCGCGCACCACCAGCGTGTCGAACAGCAGCCCAAGACCAATGGTGGTCCCGATCTGACCGAGGACCCGCAAATCACTGAACACGAACGAAGACGTAGTGGCGGCGAACACCAGGCCGGCAGCGGTCACCACCCCGCCGGTGCCGGCCATCGCACGGATGATGCCGGTGTTCAAACCTGCACCGATCTCCTCCTTGAATCGGGAAATCAGCAGCAAGTTATAGTCCGATCCCACGGCCAGGAGCAGGATGACGGCCAGCGCGAGCACGATCCAGTACAACTGGATACCGAGAAGATGCTGCCACACCAGCACGGACAGGCCAAAAGAAGCGCCCAACGACAGCGCCACCGTGCCCACGATCACCAGCGCCGCAACCAGGCTTCGGGTAATGATCATCATGATGAGCAAAATCAAGCTCAGCGCGGCTATTCCGGCGATCAGGAGGTCGTAGGTGGCGCCGTCTTGAATGTCCTTGAAGGTGGCGGCCGTGCCGGCCAGATAGATCCCAGCACCCGCCATGGGAGTGCCCTTCACGGCCTCGTGGGCCGCCTGCTTGATCGCGTCGATATGCGAAATGCCTTCGGGGGTGGCGGGATCGCCTTCATGGGAGATGATCATCCGAGCCGCCTTACCGTCTGCCGACAGGAACAATTTCAGGCCGCGCTGGAAATCTGGGTTGTCAAAAGCCTCCGGCGGCAGATAGAAGGAGTCGTCGTTCTTGGCGGCGTCAAAGGCTTGTCCCATGGCGGCAGCGTTTTCGATCAAGGCCGCCGTCTGGGCATAGATCCCGGACATGGTGGCGTAGTTAGCCAGCGCCAGTTCCCGATTGATCTGCTGGCTGGCGATCTGGTCTGGTAGCAGCGCCACCAATTGAGGCTGGATCGCAGCCAACTTGTCCAAGGTTACGGTCACGCTGGCCAGCTGCTCGCCGAGTTGGTCGATACCGTCGATCGTGTCAAAGACGGATCTCAGCGCCCAGCAGCTCGGGATATCGTAGCAGTGCTTTTCCCAGTAAAAGTAACTACGAATCGGCCTGAAGAAATCGTCGAAATTGGCGATCCTATCTCGCAGTTCGTTTACCGTGGCGATCGTTTGGTGAAAGCTTTCGGCTTGCTCGTGAGTAGCGGCCGCGAGTTCCTGCTGTAGGGCATATTGGCGCTGCAAGATTTCGATCGTCTTCCCCAGCTCTTCGGCCTGCTTCAGCAAGTCGGCTGCTCGGTCCCTCTGATACTTGAGATTCTGAATCTGGCCGACGCTTTGCATGCTGATCTGAAACGGTATCGAGCTGTGGTCAATCGGGGTTCCTAGCGGCCGGGTCATGGCCTGCACCAGCCCTATCCCGGGCAGATGGAAGACAGCCTTGGCGATCCTATCCAAGATGAGCATGTCGGCCGGATTGCGCATATCGTGATCCGTCTCGATCATCAGTAGTTCGGGATTCAGCCGCGCTTGGGGAAAATGTCGCTCCGCGGCCATGTAGCCAATATTGGCCGGGGCGGTGGCGGGCATGTAATGGCGAGCGTCGTAGCTCGTTTTGTATCCCGGCAGCGCGAGCAGACCCACCACCGCAATTGCGCACGCCACTGCCAGGATGGGTCCCGGCCAACGCACGATGGCCGTGCCGATGCGCCGCCATCCCCTGGTCCTCATCCTGCGCTTGGGTTCGAAACAACCGAAACGACTGCCCAAGATGAGCACGGATGGGGCCAGGCTGAGCGCGGCTGCCAACGCAATCATCACCCCTATTGAGGCGGGAATGCCCAGGCTTTGAAAATAGGGTAGCCGGGTAAAGCTCAGGCAATACACCGCGCCGGCAACGGTCAGACCCGAGCCCAAGACGACGTGGGCGGTCCCGCGATACATCGTGTAGAAGGCCGTTTCCCGATCCTGTGCGGCGTAGCGCGCCTCGTGATAGCGGCCGAGGACAAAAATCGCGTAGTCTGTGCCCGCCGCGATTACCAATAGTGTGAGCAGATTCGTCGAGTATGTCGACAGCCCGATTACCCCGGCGTTTCCGAGAAAAGCGACGATCCCGCGGGCCGCGGCCAACTCAATAAGAACCGTGATAAGCACCAGGACCATGGTGACGACGGAACGGTATACGAAGAGCAACATCACCGCGATCACAACCAGAGTTATCCCGGTAACTTTCGCGGTTCCTTTGCTGCCCACCTGAAACTGATCGGCCATGAGCGGGGCCGCGCCGGTGACGTAGGCCTTGACCCCGGCCGGTGGTGGCGTATGGGCGACGATGTCGCGCACCGCGTCGACGGACTCGATTGACAACGCCTCGCCTTGGTTGCCGGCGAGATAGACCTGAACGTAGGCGGCTTTGCCGTCGGTGCTTTGCGAGCCGGCCGCGGTCAGCGGATCGCCCCAGAAGTCCTGAACGTGCTCGACGTGTTTGGTGTCGTTTGAAAGGTTGCTGAGCAGGGTGTCGTAGAACCGGTGGGCGTCGTTGCCGAGCGGCTTATCGCCTTCCAAGACGATCATGGCCGCACTGTCGGAATCGAACTCGTGGAACACCTTGCCGATCCGTTTCATCGCCTGCAGCGACGGGGCATCCGGGGAGCTCTGTGCGACGTTATGCGCCTCCCCGACCACCTCCAATTGCGGCACGGCGGCATTGGTAATGGCGGCCACACCCACCCAAAACAGCAAGATCGGCAACGAAAGCCGTCGGATGGTGTGCGGCAACCAAGGCCGCGGGCGGTGGTGGTTGCTCATGAGGACTTGTCGAGGCAGAAGGTATAGGCGCGCACTTCGTTGACGATCCTTTCGTCCTTGACTACACCGTTGACGGTGATGCGGCAGCCGATGGAATTGCTGTCGCCTTGCGCGACAACATTGGCGAAGACCGCGGGCAGGGTCGTCGTGATCGTGTATGACCACGGCAGGGTCGTGTCCAGGACTTGCCGAGGTGTGGCATCCACGTCCAGATAATTGATCGTTGCCACGGTTCCGGGAGCGCCAAAGACCTCGAGGGTTACCTGTTTGGGGTTGAACGGCTTGATGTCATTCGCGACACCACCGGCGGTCGAGGTGGTGTCGTGCGAGCCGAAGATGCCGTGCAACCGATAGACGCTGAATCCCGCGACCGCCACCACCGCCACGGCAACCAGCACCATCCAGCCGCGTTTGACCAGGCCAGTCACTGAAATCCCCTGCACCCGTTAGCCTTTCGATAACCGGCGACGCTATTGCCCGGGGCGCGACCACGCCCCGTACTTCAGGCGGGGATCCGCGGATTCAACAGTACGGTACGGGACCGGACACCACAACGGTGCCCAGCCATTCGCACCGCTGACTCAACCGGTGGATCGGGTGAGGCTGGGGAGTATCACGTCGTCGACGAGGGCTTGCACCGTGTCCTGGGTGGGCGGCCGGTTGGGGATGATGGACCGGAAGATGAGGTAGCCGGGTAGCAGGTCCCAGAGTTCATCGCTGATGGCCGCGCTGGAGATCTCACCGCGGTCGACGGCCTGCTGCAAGATGTACTGGATCAGGGCCTTACGGTGGTCGACGAACTGATGCTGCAAAACGTCGTTGAGGGCAGGATTGCGCGACACTTCGACGAGCACCGCGCGGATGGTGCTGGCGTGTTGGCCCACCTCCCGACAGATCAGCTCCCCCAGTCGCAGCAAGTCGTCGCGCAGGTTGCCGGTATTGGGCGGGACCGCGACCTGGCGGATGCCCTCGATGAACGCGGCCAGCACCAATTCGGCTTTCGACGGCCAGCGCCGGTAGACCGTTGCCTTGCTGGCGCGGGCGCTCGCCGCAACGGCATCCACTGTTAGCCGGTCATAACCGTGCTCCTGCAGCAGCCGTAGTGTCACCGCCAGTAACTCGGTCTCTCGCGGCGACCAGGGCGAGGGGTCTGTAGGCCGATCCGCTATCTGGGTCACAGCGCCTACCATAGAACCGTTGTGGTGGTACAGGTCAGTACCGTACCGTGCCGGCGGCCAAAGCGCCCGGCCAGCGACTTTACATGGTGAGCAACATCCAACCCGCCGTCGCCGAGCCCAACACGGCCATGCCGTAACACCACAGGGCGATCACTCGGTCGAACCGGCCCAGTTGCAGCCCATGGTCGAGCACGAACCGGAACCGGTGCGCCGCATGGAACAGGGCCAGTACCACCAGGACCAGCACAACAAGCTTGGTGATCGGGTTGCGCACCATCGCCAGTAGGTGCCCGTGGTCGGGCGCGTCGAGCCACCCAAGCGGAAACGCGAGTCCGAACAGCAACAGCAGGACGGGCGCAACCAGGGCGGTGACCATGCCCCCGGCGCTGAACAGCAGCCACAGGAAGGGCTCCGCCGAGCGTCGGCGCGGCCTGGCATCCGATGTCGAGGGAGTCATGACAGCACCATCCAGGCAACAATCACCGAAACCACCAGCCATGCCGCGTAGTGCCCAGCACGGACCGCGCGAGCGGGTACCCGGCGGCCGCGAACCTGAATCACCATCGCGCGCGGTGCCGATCCGAACCAGGTAACAGCATGCAGCAGCAGGGAACTCAACGCGACGACGTTCAGCACTACGACAACCGGATTGGCGCTGAAGTCCAAAAACCGCTGGTAGGAATTCCCGCCCGCGCCAACGGCGCGCAATACCAGCACCAGATAGAGAACAAACCACGCCACGAAGATGCAACTGATTTCGCGAAGCATGAATAGCAGGTAAGACCGCCGTCTCGCCCACCAGTACCTTTCGACCGGCTGGCGATAGGCGGTCATCCGTTCCCCCAAGGGAACAGCAACTTCTTCAGTGCGTGCGTGGCCGCGGTCAGCTTGTAGCGCTGGATCGCGCCGGCAGGATCGACGCCTTTCGGACAAGCCGTCGAACATTCGCCCACCAGGGTGCACGCCCAAGCGCCGTCGGCCGCGGCCAGGACATCCCTGCGATACGCCGCACCTTGGTCGCGCGAGTCCAGGTTGTACCGCTGCCCCAGCGCGATCGCCGCCGGACCGAGGAAATCGGGGTCCAGCGCGTACACCGGGCACGCCGAGTAGCACAACATGCAGTTGAT
The DNA here is from genome assembly GCF_000253375.1 of Mycobacterium canetti CIPT 140010059. NCBI lineage: Bacteria > Bacillati > Actinomycetota > Actinomycetes > Mycobacteriales > Mycobacteriaceae > Mycobacterium > Mycobacterium canetti. Next base: position 1,792,171 of record NC_015848.1, on the reverse strand, counting down.
ACACATGCTGAACTGCTTGAATGCATCGAGTTCGGCCGGGGTCTGCCGGTATTCGCCGTCTTCGACGGGCGGTTCATCATGCCGGACGAGCCACGGCTTCACACTGGGCAGCTTGGCCATGAAGTCACTGATGTCGACAACGAGATCGCGGATCACCGGGAAGTTTCGCATCGGCTCCACCCGCACCGGCCCGGGTAGGTAATCGGCAAGGAATGTCGCGCACGCCAGCTTTGGGTCGCCGTTGATCGTCATACCACTACTGCCGCAGATACCCATCCGGCACGACCAGCGGAAGGAGAGTGTTCCGTCGAGGTGATCCTTGATGTAGGTCAGGCCGTCCAACACCGCCCATTCGCGGGTGAGGGGAACCTCGTAGGCCTGAAATGTCGGGGCCGATTCGATCTCGGGCCGATACCGGGAGACCTCCATGACAATTCGATCCATCATCCTTACCTCCCATACACGCGTTCGCCCGGTGGCCAGCGAGTGATAGTGACCGGAAGGTAGCCGACCCGCAGCGTTCCGTCGCTTTCTCTATGAACCAAGGTGTGCGCCAAGAAATGCTCGTCGTCCCGGTTCGGAAAGTCGGTTCGCTGGTGTGCGCCACGGGATTCTTCTCGGCGCAAACCAGATTCGACGATCGCCAGTGCAACGTCGAGCATCCCCGACAACTCGAGCAGCGCAGTCAGCTCGGTGTTGAATGTGCGGCTGTGATCGTCGATGCCCGCCGTGGCGAATCGTTCCTGCAGCACCCGAATCTCCTCGACCGCTTTGGTGAGGGTGGGTCCGTCACGATAAATACCCGCGGCGCTTTCCAAGGTGGCCTGCATGTCCGCCCGAATATCCGCGATTCGTTCGCCTCCCTGGCCATGGCGGCTGAGCTCACGCTCTAGCCGTAGAGCCTCGGTGCGGGCCTGAGCCCGCACTGCCGACGACGGGCCACGGTCCGACTTTTGGTGGCGCGCTGCGTAATCCGCGGCGGCACGGCCCGCTCGAGCCCCGAACACCAGCAGCTCGGGCAGCGAGTTCGACCCCAGGCGGTTGGCGCCATTAATGCTCACGCAGGCTGTTTCACCTGCGGCATATAGCCCGGGAAGCGTTGTGGCGCCGTTGATATCGGTGTGAACGCCACCCATCATGTAGTGCACTACCGGTCGCACCGGGACCAATTCGACCACGGGGTCGATGTGCTGGTAGTCGCGGCACAGCTCACGTACGAACGGCAACTTTGCATCGATCAGGTCCGCCCCCAGGTGCCGCAGGTCTAGATAGACGACGGGGCCGTACGGGGTGTCGACCGTCCTTCCTTTGTTGTGCTCGTGTACGAAGGCCTGCGACAGTCGGTCCCTGGGCCCGAGCTCCATACTGCGCAGCCTGGGCTCGGGCGTGGGCTTGCCGAGGTCGTAATCCTGGAGGTAGCGGTAGCCGTCCTTGTTGAGCAACCAGCCGCCTTCAGCTCGTGCGGCCTCGGTGATCAAGATCCCGGTGAACGGCAGTCCGGTGGGGTGGTATTGGACGAATTCCATGTCTTTTAGGGGCGCGCCCGCGCGGAATGCGAGCGCCATGCCGTCGCCGGTCTTGATGTTCGCGTTGGTGGTGAATGGAAATACCCGCCCGCATCCGCCGGTGCACAGAATCACCGCGTCGGCAAGGATCGTCTCGATGCGCCCCGTCGCCAACTCGATAGCGACCAGACCACATACCCTGCCGTCGTCGACCAGCAGCGTCGTAGCGAACCACTCGTCATAGCGCATGACGTCGGAATAGGTGAGCAGCCGTTGAAACAACGTGTGCAGGAGGTGAAATCCCGTCTTGTCGGCGGCAAACCAGGTGCGCAGCTTCTTCATCCCGCCGAACGGGCGAACGGCAACGCGCCCGTCTGGTTTACGGCTCCACGGACAGCCCCAATGCTCGAGCTGCACCAACTCTTTGGGCGCCTCGGCCACGAAAGCCTCGACCGCATCTTGGTCACACAGCCAGTCGCCACCGGATACCGTGTCGTGCGCGTGTTCATCGAGGCTGTCGTCGTCACCGGTCACCGCCGCGGCGCCGCCCTCAGCCGAGACGGTGTGGCTGCGCATCGGGTACACCTTGGAAACGATCGCCACATCCAGGTGCGGATTGGTTTCGGCTATCGCAATCGCGGCGCGCAGACCCGCACCACCGCCGCCGATAACCACGATGTTGTGTTGGGCGGTCATCGCGCTGGTTCACGCTTCGTGATCGCCGCTGTGCTCGTCCTTCAACACCTTGCCGTCGTGTCGAATCGTGCGTACCCGCATGGATCCGTCGTGGTAGAAATGCCGGATTTCGCGGCAGCCGCAGGAAAACTTGAGGTCGTCGTAGGCAAGGCCTTCGTCGTCGCGCTCGATGTGGTGATCGCCGTCAACCATGTGCCCGCAGGGCGCTTTTTGCTTCGGGAAGTGCGTAGTGGTCGCGACCATAGTCCCGCCTCCTCCGGTGCTGGCACGTGACCTAGATCACATTCAGACTATGCCCGGGGGGATGGCGCGTCCACCGTTTGACCCGTTCGCTGGACGGCGCAGCGGCCCTGGCGGCCGCATTTGTCGCTCATTGCCTGCGGGCCAGTTCTGCGATTGTGTTTACCCGCCTGGTTGCCGTGGCTATCTCGTCGGCGAACTGCTGTCGGCGTTTGGCGATGTCCGTCGCATCGGCACCGTCGACCAGCTCGCGATGGCGAGCCAGGCGCAGTGCGGTCTTGAACAGCTCCATCGACCTGGACTCGGCGCTGGCGATATTGCGCTGCAGCTCCCACTGCTTGCCGACCTGTAGACACTCGGCCAGAAACCCTTCCTCGTCGAAAGAGTCGTCTTCATGGGCGGCCAGCCGATCGGCGACAATGTGGTAAGCATCGAGAAACGGCCGCAGCACCAGGTGGGCCAGCAGCACATCGGCCGATTCCAGCAGCCGCCACACATCGGCTGCGGCCGCGGGCTTGGAGGTGTCGACCACCGACCCGATCAGCAGTACCTCGTTTGCGAGGTCTTTCTCAAACTGGGCACGGCCAGAAAACAAGAACTCGAACTTCAGCAAGTCGCGAAGGCTCAACGCCTCATCACGCACGGTCGCCGGGGAAACCGAGCCGTTTGTTGTGGTCTCTGCGGCCGCCAGCAACGCCAACTCGGCGACGGCCCGATCGACCAGGATATGGATCGCGGTGTTGCGGTAAAACGCCGCCACCAGGTGCTGGTCCTCGCCGATGCCCCACACCGCCTCGGTGCCCGCGTCGTAGACACTCACCACGCCGGAAGCAACCATCTGATGCAAGGTCCACCGGATCGTCGAGCGATTCGTCAGATCGGCGGCGCCGGCCACCGCCCAGTTGCGGGCAGCTATGTAGCTGGCCAACGGGCGAACCGTCGCCAACACCTCGCTGATGGACAACGAGCGGTCCGCGCCCAGCAGGGCCAGACTCACCACCGCGGTGGGGGTAACCGGTGTGGCGCGGTTGATCCGGTGCTCGACATCCAACGCGATCCGTTCGATCTCGCTGCCGGTGCCCGACTTGTCGGCGCGCATCTCCTGCAGGCGCTTGCGAAGCGGCAGCGGTTCGCCGAAGTCGAGATAGGCGCGGCCCAGTCGCTCGCCCTGCTGTCGCGCCAACCGGACCAGAAAGCGCAGGTCTTCGGGTCGTTTCACCGCGCCATAGGCCTCGGTGGTCATGGCTTCCACCTCGTGCAGCTGGTCGTACACGATCGAGGTCGGCACCAAATACACTTCGGGACCGTCGATTTCGTCGACCGCATCGGTGATGTAACGCAGGATCCCGAACACCGGTGGCCGTAGCTTGCCCGTTCTGGTCCGACCCCCTTCGATCGACCAGGTGAGGTTGACATGGTTTTGCACCAGCTGCGCGGCGTAAGCACGTAATACGAAGCGGTAGACGGGAATATCTTTCGTCTGACGCCGAATGAAGATAGCCCCGGTACGTTTGGCCCAAGCGCCCATCGGAAAGAAGTTCAGGTTCGCCCCGCCGAAGGTCAGCGCCGGCGAGAGCCGGTTGGCCAGGATCGCCTCGGGCAGCAGCATCCCATCCAAGTACGAACGATGCGAGAACGCGAACGCCAGGGTGGCTTTGCGATCAAGCTTGCGCAGCTGCGTGATCTGGTCCTCGTCGACCAGTACGTCGTAGGCGCGCATGAGCCAGCGACTGAAGCCGCGCCATGCCTGCACGGCCCGCTCATCCAGCGAGGCGGCCATCTCCCGCAGGTAGCCTGCCGCCTCGGCGCGCACGCTGTCCGGATCGCGTCCGAGCTCGTCGGCCAGCGCACGCAGCCGCTCGTCATACCATCGGGCTTCCAGCAGTTGGGTAACCTCAACGGGATCGGTCGCTAGCGGCGTCATTGATTCAGCCACAATACCGGTGCGCTGCAGCAACTTTCGCAGTCCGATGCGGCCCACCTCCCGTGCAGTCACTGGCTATCCCCCCGTCATGCCGGTTGTGTCGATGGCACGGCAGCGGGCTCGTAAACCTGCGGTCTCAGCTCGCTGGCGTAGAGCTCCTCGATCTCCGCGGAATATTTCGCGGCGATTCGACGGCGCTTGAGTTTCATCGTCAGGGTTATCTCGTCACCGCCGGGCTCCCACAGGGTGGGCAATATGCGGAACCGCTTGATCTGTTCGACCCGCGATAATTTGGCGTTGCCCTCGGCCACGCCGGCGGCGATGCGCGCGATCACCTCCGGGTCAGCCGCCAGAGCCGCGGGCGAGGCATCGAGGCCACGCTGGGCCGCATACGGACCGAGAGAGTCGGCGTCGAAGACCAACAGCGCGGTGTTATACGGTCGCCCGTCACCGATTGCCATCATCACCCCGACCATGGGGCACGCGGCCAGGATGGTGTTCTCGATGTTGGCCGGCGACATGTTTTTTCCGGCCGCATTGATGATCAGCTCCTTCTTGCGGTCCACCACCCGCAGATAGCCGTCGGAGTCGATATCGAAGACATCTCCGGTGTGTAGCCAGCCGTCGGAGTCGATCGCCTCCGCGGTCTTGGCCGGTTCTTTGCGATAACCCTTCATCACCAGCGGACCGCGGACCAGGTACTCACCGTCTTCGGCGAGCTTGCCCTGCAGCCCGGGAAGTAGTTTTCCGACGGTGCCCAGCCGCCCGTCGCGGGGATGGCTGGCGGTGGCAACGCAGCTCAGCTCCGACATTCCCCAAATCTCGGCGATTGGGATGCCGATACCTGCGAAGAACGCGAGCGTCTCCTTGGGGATCGGCGCCGCTCCGGACAGGGCCCACCGCAGCTCGCCGAAGCCCAGCCGCTCGCGCAACTTGGACAACACCAACTCGTCGGCTTTGGCCCATTCGGCGACCAGCTGATCCGACATAGGTTCACCTGCGAGCAGGGCGTTGGCGCGTTTGCCAGCCACCGACATCGCCCACGCCAACGCCTGCCGCTTCATCTCGTCGGTCTCACGAGCGACGGTGAATTCGATTCCGGCCTTAAGCTTTTCCCAAACCCGGGGAACGGCCCCCCACACGGTTGGCCGCACGTCGGGGAGCGCGGCTGCGATCGTGCGCGCGTCGGCCACCGCGGTGACCTGGGTGCCGAACATCTCCTGCAGGTACAGCCCGGTCATCCGATCGGCGATGTGCGCCGATGGCAGGAAGGACGTCACCCGATCGCCAAACCGGATTCCGAGCACCTCGTCGATGGCATACCCCTCGAACAGCAGGTTGGCGTGGGTCATCTCCACACCCTTAGGGTTTCCCGTTGTGCCGGACGTGTAGATGAGGGTGACAATGTCCTCGGGTTGTACGGCACGCCACGTCGACTCGAAGTCGAAGAAGTCGCCGGAGGCGGCCGCGTACAAATCCGTCAGCGAGAGCGTGCCGGGGGGCGCGCAATCGACGCAGACGATGTGTTCGATGGGCACACCGCTGGCGCGAACGCGATCGACGTACTGTTGCTCGCAGATGACCACCTTGGTCCCCGCGTTATCGAACACGTAGGTCAGCTGCTCGGCGGGCAGGGTGTTGTACACCGAAAACGAGGTGGCGCCGACGTGCTGAGCACCGACGTCGAGCGGGTAGAACTCGATCCGGTTCGCCATCATCAGCGAGACCGTGTCGCCGCGCCGAACTCCCAAACCTGCCAGGCCGGCAGCGACCCGCCGCACCTGCGCCGCGTAGTCTCGCCATGTCATTGTCTGGTTACCGCCGGGGGTCCGTAGCGCAACGGCGTCCGGGTCCATGACGGCGGTGCGCTGGAACGCCTCGCACATGGTTGTCGGGCGCTCTGTTGTGGTCATTTCCGTCCTCCTTGGCAGCGGATCAGTATGGCCCAGGTCACATCGGTGAGCGTACGTCGACAATCGAAGGACGCGGAAGCACGGGGCCGCGACCAAAACGAGACCCGTGGCGGCCCATGGCCGCAAGGAGGCTCCTCGCGAGATTCGTCACGCGTTACCTGGATTTAACCTGCGCCCGTCCGAAGCGCACGGCTTTTTCGTAGGCTTCGCTGCGGTTGGGGCCAGACAGCGCCGTGAAACCCGGTGGGTGTGGCCGGCTGACGGGATGGTTGTGATGAATTTTTCGGTGTTGCCGCCGGAGATCAATTCGGCGCTGATGTTCGCTGGTGCCGGGCCGGGACCGATGTTGGCGGCCGCGTCGGCCTGGACCGGGCTGGCCGGCGACTTGGGTTCGGCGGCGGCCGCATTTTCGGCGGTGACCTCGCAGTTGGCCACCGGGTCCTGGCAAGGTCCAGCGTCGGCGGCCATGACAGGCGTGGCCGCGTCCTATGCTCGCTGGCTGACCACGGCCGCAGCGCAGGCTGAGCAGGCGGCGGGTCAAGCCCAGGCGGCGGTATCGGCGTTCGAGGAGGCGCTGGCGGCGACGGTGCATCCGGGCGCGGTGAGCGCCAATCGAGGTCGGTTGCGCTCCTTGGTGGCCTCGAATCTGTTGGGGCAAAACGCCCCGGCCATCGCGGCCGTCGAGGCCGTCTATGAGCAGATGTGGGCCGCCGATGTCGCCGCGATGCTCGGTTATCACGGCGAGGCGTCGGCGGTCGCCTTGTCGCTGACGCCGTTCACACCGTCGCCGAGCGCGGCAGCCACGCCCGGCGGTGCGGTGATCATCGCGGGGTTTCCGTTCCTCGATCTGGGCAACGTCACCATCGGTGGCTTCAATCTGGCCAGCGGCAATCTGGGCCTCGGCAACCTGGGCAGCTTCAACCTGGGTAGCGCCAACACGGGCAGCGTCAACTTGGGCAGCGCCAATATCGGTGATCTCAACCTGGGCAGCGGCAATATCGGCAGCTACAACCTGGGTGGCGGCAACACCGGGGATCTCAACCCGGGCAGTGGAAACACGGGCACGCTCAACTGGGGTAGCGGAAACATCGGCAGCTATAACCTGGGCGGCGGCAACCTCGGCAGCTATAACCTGGGTAGTGGAAATACCGGCGACACCAACTTTGGCGGCGGTAACACCGGAAATCTCAACGTGGGTGGCGGCAACACCGGGAACTCGAATTTCGGGTTCGGAAACACCGGTAACGTCAACTTTGGTAACGGAAACACCGGCGACACCAACTTTGGCAGCGGCAACCTTGGCAGTGGAAATATCGGTTTCGGCAACAAGGGCTCTCATAACATCGGGTTTGGGAACAGCGGCAACAACAACATCGGCTTCGGGCTCACCGGTGATAACCAGATAGGTTTCGGCGCCCTCAATTCAGGTAGCGGGAACCTCGGCTTCGGGAACTCGGGCAACGGTAATATCGGCTTTTTCAACTCGGGCAATAACAACATCGGCATGGGAAACTCGGGCAATGGAGTCGGGGCGCTGAGCGTGGAGTTCGGCAGTTCGGCCGAGCGCAGCTCGGGCTTCGGCAACTCCGGCGAGCTCAGTACCGGTATCGGCAACTCCGGCCAGCTCAGCACCGGCTGGTTCAACTCGGCCACCACCAGCACCGGCTGGTTCAACTCCGGCACCACCAATACCGGCTGGTTCAACTCGGGCACCACGAACACCGGAATCGGAAACTCGGGCGGAAACCTGGTCACCGGCAGCATGGGTCTGTTTAACTCCGGCCATACCAACACGGGTAGCTTCAATGCCGGCAGCATGAACACGGGCGATTTCAACTCGGGCAACGTGAACACCGGCTACTTCAACTCCGGCAACATCAACACCGGCTTCTTCAACTCGGGCGATCTCAACACCGGATTGTTCAACTCGGTCAACCAGCCGGTACAGAACTCCGGCTGGCTGCACACGGGCACCAACAACTCGGGCTACGCTAACGCCGGCACCTTCAACTCGGGCTTCGATAACAACGCCCGTGACGAACACGCCGAATTTGTCACCGGTAACTCGGGCCTGGCCAACGTGGGCAACTACAACGCCGGCATCATCAACGTGGGTGACCATCTGTCGGGCTTCAGAAACTCGGTACCCACGATCACCGGTACGGCCAACATTTCGGGTTTCGTCAATGCGGGAACCTCGATCTCTGGCTTCTTCAACTTCGGCAGCCTCATGTCGGGCTTCGCCAACTTCGACGACGAGGTCTCGGGGTATCTCAACGGGGACAGTCGGGCGTCGGGCTGGATCCATTAGCGGCGCTCACGGGCGATCGTGCGGAAACCGCTGGGGGCGGTCGCCTCGCTAACTCCCTAGACATCCAGGGCCGAGCAGCTCCTTGAGGTCACCCATCAACGCCGGCGACGGCGTCACCCGCAACGACTGATCAAGCGCCAGCGTGGTGATCCGGTCTCCGCTGATGAGCCGCAGATGCACCTGCGAGGTGCCGGGGTGGCGCGCCAACACCTGTTTGAGCGCACTCACCTTGTCAAAGGTGCACTGCCGGGTGGGCAAGCTGACCGCCAGCGGCCGGTCCACCTGGGCGTTGGAAAAGTCGGGCACTGTGAGGTCATTGGCGATCAATGCGATGCGGTCGTCACGGACCGCCACCTTGGCGTTGACCAGCACGACGGCATCGTCGACGATGTCGGCACCATAGCTGGAGTAGGTGTGCGGGAAGAACATCACCTCGATGCCGCCCGTGAGATCCTCCAATTGCGCTGAAGCCCATGGCATTCCGTTTTTGTTGACCCTCCGGTTCACCGACGCCAGGATGCCGCCCACCCGCACTTGGGCATCGTTGGGGACATCGCCGTCGAGGATCGCTGGGATCGCGGTGTCGACCTGGGCAGCCAGCAAGTGTGCCACACCGTTGAGGGGATGCCCCGAGACGTACAGTCCCAGCATCTCGCGCTCTAGGGCGAGTTTGTGTTTGTCCTCCCACTCATCATCGGGCACCTTGATGGTGAACACGGGATCTGCGGTGCCGGTCCCATCATCATTGCTGCCGAAGAGATCGAACTGCCCCAGTGCCTCGGCCTTCTTGGTGCCCAGCACCGAGTCCACCGCATCGCTGTGCACCAGGAAAAGACCCTTGCGGGCATGCCCCAGCGAGTCGAACGCACCCGCCTTGATCAGCGATTCGGTCACCTTCTTGTTGCACGCCGAGATGTCGATCTTGTTCAGGTAGTCCGAAAAGTCGGTGAACTTGCCCTTGTCGTTGCGGGTTTGGAGCAACGAGCCCACGACATTAGCGCCAACGTTGCGCACCGCGCCCAGCCCGTAGCGGATGTCTTGGCCGACCGATGCGAAGTTCAAGCCAGATTCGTTGACGTCGGGCGGGAGCACGGTGATGCCGAGCTTGCGGCAGTCGGCCAGATAAACCGCGGCCTTGTCTTTATCGTCGCCGACCGACGTCAACAGACCGGCCATGTACTCGGCGGGATAGTTGGCCTTGAGGTAGGCCGTCCAGTAGGACACCATGCCGTAGCCGGCGGCATGTGACTTGTTGAACGCGTAGTCAGCGAACGGCAGGATGGTGTCCCACAGCGCCTTGATGGCCGCCGGAGAGAACCCGTTGGCCTGCATGCCATCGGAGAAGCCCTCGAACTCCTTCTCCAGCACCTCGCGTTTCTTCTTGCCCATGGCCTTGCGTAGAATGTCGGCGCGGGCCAACGAGTAGCTCGCCACCTTCTGCGCGATGCGCATGATCTGCTCTTGATAGACGATGAGGCCGTAGGTCTCGGCGAGGATCTCGCGCAGCGGTTCTTCGAGTTCCGGGTGAATAGGTTTGATGGCCTGCCGGTTGTTCTTGCGGTCGGCATAGTCGTTGTGTGCGTTCATGCCCATCGGGCCGGGCCGGTACAGCGCGATAACGGCGACGACGTCTTCGAACCCGGTCGGCTGCATGCGGCGCAGCAGGTCGCGCATGGGCCCGCCGTCGAGCTGGAACACGCCCAGGGTGTCGCCGCGGCCCAGCAGCTCATAGGTGGCCTTGTCGTCCAGCGGCACGGATTCCAGGTCGAGGTCGATACCCCTGTTGGCCCTGACGTTGTCGATCGCGTCGCCGATGATCGTCAGGTTCCGCAGGCCCAGGAAGTCCATTTTCAGCAGACCGATGGCCTCGCACGCCGGGTAATCCCAGCCGGTGATGATGGCCCCGTCCTGCGGCCGCTTCCACAACGGGATGGCCTCAGTCAGCGGCTCGCTGCTCATGATCACCGCGCAGGCGTGCACACCCGCGTTGCGGATCAGGCCTTCCAACCCGCGTGCGGTCTGGTAGATGGTGCGTACGTCCGGGTCGGTTTCGATCAGGCCGCGGACCTCGGCGGCCTCCTTGTACCGTTCGTGGCTGGGATCGGTGATCCCAGACAGCGGGATGTCTTTGGCCATGATCGCCGGCGGCAACGCCTTGGTGATCCGGTCGGCGATGGCGAACCCGGGCTGCCCGTAGTGGATTCGCGCCGAATCCTTCAGCGCCGCTTTGGTTTTGATGGTGCCGAAGGTGATGACCTGCGCGACCCGGTCGTGGCCCCACTTGTCGGCTGCGTAGCGCACCATCTCACCGCGGCGCCGGTCGTCGAAGTCGATATCGATGTCGGGCATCGAGGTGCGCTCGGGGTTGAGGAACCGCTCGAACAGCAGACCGTGTGGAATCGGGTCGATGTCGGTGATGCCCAGCGCGTAGGCGACCAGCGAGCCGGCGGCCGAGCCGCGGCCGGGACCCACCCTTATGCCCGCCGACCGCGCGTAGCTGATCAGGTCGGCGACGATCAGAAAGTACGATGGGAAACCTTTGGAGCAGATGACGTCGATCTCGTAGGCGGCGCGCTCGCGGTACCCGTCCGGCGGACCGGCCGGAAATCGCCGGCGAAGCCCGGCGTCCACCTCGTGACGCAGCCAGGACGCCTGGTCATGCCCATCGGGCACCGGAAACACGGGCATCCGGTCGCGCGGTGTCCACACGTCGGCGTAGGACTGCACCCGTTCGGCGATCAACAAGGTGGAGTCACACGCGCCCGGCACTTCGTCGTCCCAGATCTGGCGCATCTCGGCGGCCGACTTCAGGTAGTAGCCGTCACCGTCGAACTTGAAGCGATTCGGATCCGAGAGGGTCTTGCCGGTCTGCACACACAACAAAGCCTCATGGTTGTGGGCGGCGTCGCGGGTCACGTAGTGGCAGTCATTGGTGGCAAGAGGCGGAATGTTGAGCGCGCGTCCGATCTCGAGCAGACCGTCACGGACCCGGCGTTCGATGGTCAGCCCGTGGTCCATCAGCTCAAGGAAGTAGTTGTCCGGTCCGACGATCTCCCGCCACTTCGCCGCGGCTTCGAGCGCCTCCCGATCCTGGCCGAGCCGCAGGCGGGTCTGCACCTCCCCCGACGGGCATCCGGTGGTGATGATGATGCCCTCGGCGTGTTCGGCGATGAGCTCGGCGTCCATGCGCGACCACTTGCTCAGCTGGCCCTCGAAGGAAGCATGCGAGGACAGCTTGAACAGGTTGCGCAGGCCGGTGGCGTTCTCGGCCATCATCGTCAGGTGCGTGTAGGAGCCGCTGCCGGAGACGTCGTCGGCCTTTTGGCTGGGGTCACCCCACAGGATGCGCCGGGTGTCGAACCGCGAGCCGGGCGCGATGTATGCCTCGACGCCGATGATCGGCTTGATCCCGGCCTTGGTCGCGGAGTTGTAGAACTCGCTGGCACCGAACATGTTTCCGTGGTCGGTCATCCCCACCGCGGGCATCCCCAGCCGCTCCACCTCGGCGAGCATGGGCGTGATCTTCGCGGCACCGTCCAGCATCGAATACTCGGTGTGGTTGTGCAGGTGCACGAAGGAGGACCCCGCAGATGAACCGCTCATAGGGACGCCAGTCTATGACCGAGGACCGACACCGTTCGGGCGTGTCGCAAAGTGTGTCTTCTAGCGGCTAGCCGTATAGCTCGGCGAACTGCTTAAGCGACTTCGCGACGTCGCCCTTGACGGCGCGAGCCGCCGCCGAACCCAGCGGGCCGAACAGCGCACGCCCGCCCAGCTCGAGACGCAGCCCCAGCGCCGACCCGCCTTTTGTGGGTCGCACGGTGAGGGTGACTCCGTACTTTGTTCCACCCTTCCCGGATCCTGTCATCGCGACCTCATGTGGCGGGTCCCACTTGGTCACCCGCCACGTAACCCGGTTACGCATGCCCATGGCCCGCGCGACACCCACGATCTCCACACCTTCGCCCAGTTGATCAGGCAACTCGCTGCGCCACCCCTCATGGATGACGAGCCACTCCCCCAACTCTGACAGCTCCGAAACGCGGTCCCACGTGTCCTGCGGGCTGATGGGGACGTCAGCGGACAGTTCAACAGAGGCCATCGCATGAGACTAGCGCCGGCGACGAAGCGGGCCGTGCGCTATGGCCCGCTAAGGAGCGGCGCCATCCAACCCAGCGCCGGCGACGAAGCGGGCCGTGCGCTATGGCCCGCTAAGGAGCGGCGCCATCCAACCCAGCGCCGGCGACGAAGCGGGCCGTGCGCTATGGCCCGCTAAGGAGCGGCGCCATCCAACCCAGCTGTCTTGTCACACACGCCGCATTCGTCTCTGCCGGCAAGGATGGTCGTTATGCCCACCTCCTCGCGACACGCAACAGTGACTTGTCGCGCTGCAGAGGGCAAATTGTGCATCTGGCAGCACTGCGACTCGTGCGCCAGCTGCAACCCATACAACGCGGCTAGCCGGCTGGGATTGCCCAGGCCCAGCACTCCGTTCGGCACCAGGCCGGAACGCCCCTCACATCAGCGGCTGGGCCCGCCGCGCAGCCGGTTGCCGATCCGGATCGCGGGCAGCAGCAGACTGCGCGGAGCGAATCTGCCGCTAGTGCTGACGAATTTTGGCACTATGCCGGGCACGACGGTGCGCTTACCGGAGAGCATCCCGGCGATGGCGGCTTCGGCGACGTCGTGCGGCGAAACTTGGGCGAGGGGAATGCTGAACCGCTCGGCGCTGGCGATCTCGGCCCACTCGGTGGGGACCGGGCCTGGGCACAGGGCAGTCACCGACACGCCCGTTCCGTGCAGCTCCTCCTGCACGGCTTCGGAGAACGTCAGCACAAAGGCTTTGGTAGCCGAATACACGGCCATATAGGGAATCGGCTGGAAACCCGCGATCGAGGCGATGTTGAGCACCGCACCGGCGCCGCGCTTGACCATGCCTGGCAGTGCGGCATGGGTGAGTTCCATTAACGCCAGAGCATTGAGAACGACTTCCTCGCTTTCGCGTGCGAACGGCAACTCCCAAAAACGCCCACTGGTGCCGAAACCTGCGCTGTTGCACAGCCCGGCAATCGCATCACTACGCAAGCGATCAGCCAGCTGTGCCCTCGCTTGCGTATCGGCAAGGTCGAGCGGCAAGACCTCCACCCCGACGCAGTGTTCCTGGCGCAGCTGATCGGCCAGTTCGTCGAGGCGCTCGCGGCGCCGCGCCACTAGCATCAGTGGGAAGCCGCGGCCGGCCAAGCCACGAGCCAATTCGACACCGATGCCGGAGGAGGCGCCGGTGATCACAACGGTGGTCTGATTGTTCGGTTTCGGAAGGCTCATGGTGTCACCAATGGATCCCTCGGGTGGCCCGCACAAACGTCTCGCTTCGCTTGTCGAGTTCTGATGTGTCGGTTTGGGATTCACTTCCCTTGGCTGCGGACGAGTCGCCGAACATGTTGAAGGCACGGTTACGTACCCGGTCCATCACCGCGGGGTTGACGGCGTCGGCAACGGCGGCGAACTGTCCGAACGGTGAGCTGGCTCGCCGGGGCCGGTGCACGATGGCATCGGTGATCACACCGGCCGCCTGATCCGGCGTCAGCGTGGGAAACTTGTCGTAGATCGTGGTCGGGCTGATCATTGGAGTCCTTACCAATGCCATGTGCACGGTGGTGAATCGGACGTTGTCGTGCACGGTCTCGGCTTGCAACGCATCACACAGGCTGTCCAGCGCGGCCTTGCTGGCGATGTAAGCGCCGAAGCGCGGCGCGCGGGTCTGCACGCCGACTGAGGAAACGTTGACGATATGCCCGAAGTGGCGTTCTCGCATTCCGGGGATGAACTTCAGGATCAGCTGGACCGCGCCGAGGTAGTTGAGCTGCATCGTTCGCTGGTAATCGTGGATCCGGTCATAGGACAACTCCAACGAGCGCCGAATTGACCGGCCCGCGTTGTTGATCAAGATGTCGACGCCGCCGAGGTCGCCGAGCACCTGGTCGGCCATCACGGCAATCGCATCCATGTCGGATAGATCGCACGGGTAGACGTGGGCGGTCCCACCGTTGCCTCGGATCGCCCGTATGTCGTTGGCGACGTTCTCGAGGTTTTCCAGGGTGCGTGCGACCAACACCACCGTGCCGCCGGCCTCGGCAATTTTCTTCGCGGCCGCCGCACCGATGCCTGATGACCCACCAGTGATGAGGACAACCTTGCCCTTGACAGCATCATTGAGGTTGCGGCCCTGCACCGCATCGAGCAAGTTGCGCAAGTAGAAGGGCCGATATCGCCCGGCCGAGTTCGGGGTGTTGACGATGTTGGACACCGCCGCGAGCGGCTTCTCGACGAAGTTCGTTAAGTCACCAAGATTCATCGTGGGTAGCTCCTGATGGCGGCGTGGGGTGATGGACACGGGTCATGAAGCCAACCTACTAGCACATGAGCTGATGAATGGAGTCCACTACCGGCCGGTGCGGCGACCAAGGATCTGTTTGCGACGGGATCTGTGCGACGTTGGCGGCAATCAGCTTGTTACAGCTGATAATCCGAGCGTGATCGCGACCTAACCGGCAGGCAACGCCGGCATGGTCCCCTGGCACGATGGGACTACTGTCACGCTTGCGCAAACGTGAGCCGATCAGCATCTACGACAAGATCGGCGGGCATGAGGCCATCGAAGTCGTCGTCGAGGACTTCTATGTTCGTGTGCTTGCCGATGACCAACTATCGGCCTTCTTCAGCGGTACGAACATGAGCCGCCTCAAGGGCAAGCAGGTGGAGTTTTTCGCGGCCGCGCTTGGCGGGCCCGAGCCCTATACCGGTGCGCCGATGAAGCAAGTCCATCAGGGGCGCGGAATTACCATGCACCACTTCAGCCTGGTCGCCGGACACTTGGCCGACGCGCTGACCGCAGCCGGCGTGCCCTCCGAAACGATCACGGAAATCCTCGGCGTCATCGCGCCGCTGGCGGTCGACGTCACATCGGGCGAGAGCACCACGGCACCAGTCTGAGCCCTGTGGCGTGTCGCGCTGGACACTGCGTCGGTAGCCGGGTAGTCCGTTTCCATGAGATGGATCGGCGTCCTGGTGACCGCCCTGGTTCTGAGCGCCTGCGCCGCAAACCCTCCGGCTAACACAACCTCGCCGACCGCCGGGCAGTCGCTCGACTGCACCAAACCGGCAACCATAGTGCAGCAACTGGTTTGCCACGACCGGCAGTTGACCAGTCTGGACCACCGGCTTTCGACCGCCTATCAACAGGCGCTGGCCCATCGACGCTCGGCGGCGCTGGAAGCCGCACAAAGCAGCTGGACGATGCTGCGTGATGCTTGTGCGCAAGACACCGACCCGCGTACCTGTGTGCAGGAGGCCTACCAGACCCGGCTGGTCCAATTGGCAATCGCCGATCCCGCCACCGCGACTCCACCCGTCCTCACCTACCGGTGTCCCACGCAGGACGGCCCATTGACCGCACAGTTCTACAACCAATTCGACCCGAAGACGGCCGTGCTCAACTGGAAAGGCGACCAAGTGATCGTGTTCGTCGAACTGTCCGGCAGTGGCGCCCGGTATGGTCGCCAAGGCATTGAATACTGGGAACACCAGGGCGAGGTGCGCCTCGATTTCCATGGCGCCACGTTCGTCTGCCGCACCTCGTGATGCCGGTCAACCCTCGCCACGCAATATCTTTAGCGCGTGCTGCAGATCGGCCGGATACGGGCTGACGATCTCCACCCGCCGGCCGTCGGCCGGATGAGCGAACGCCAGTGAACGCGCGTGCAGCCATTGACGGTCCAACCCGAGCCTCTTCGCTAGCTTGGGATCAGCTCCGTAAACGAGGTCGCCGCAACATGGGTGATGCAACGCGGCGAAGTGCACCCGGATCTGGTGGGTGCGGCCAGTTTCCAGATGCACGTCGAGCAGGCTGGCTGCCACGAACGCTTCCAGCGTGTCGTAGTGCGTAAGGCTGTGCCGGCCATTCTTGGTGATCGCGAACTTCCATTCATGGCCGCGATGACGACCGATCGGCGCGTCGATCGTTCCGCTGGACGGATCTGGATGTCCTTGAACCAGCGCGTGGTACCGCTTGTCCACCGTGCGGTATTTGAACGCCCGCTTCAGCACGGTGTACGCCCGCTCGGAGATCGCCACTACCATCACCCCGGAGGTCCCGACGTCGAGGCGATGCACGATGCCCTGCCGCTCGTGCACCCCGGATGTGGTGATCCGGTACCCGGCGGCGGCGAGTCCGCCGAGCACGGTCGGTCCGGTCCAGCCGACCGACGCATGCGCGGCAACTGCAGCCGGTTTGTCGACCGCAACGATGTCGTCGTCGGAATACAGAATCGTCATGCCCTCGATATCGATGGGGGTGTTCTGCAGCGGCGCGGGCGCCTCGGGCAACCGCACCTGCAGCAAGGCGCCGGAGACGAGCCGATCGGACTTTCCGGCCGGCACGCCATTCAGCTCGACCGCGCCCTCTTCGGCGAGGGCAGCCGCAGCGGTCCGAGACAGTCCCAGCAAGCGGGCCAGTCCGGTGTCAACACGCATTCCCGCCAATCCATCCGGAACGGGCATTGAGCGGTCAGCCATCGGCTTTGCGCCGACCTACGGTGTCCCCGTCGGCGTGTCGCCGACCTACGGTGTCGAAGTCAAAGCCAAAGATCGACAGGATGACCAGCAGGATGGCGCCACCGACTACCGACGGATCGGCGACATTGAACACCGGCCACCAGCCGACCGACAAGAAATCGACGACGTGCCCGCGCAGCGGCCCCGGTGCCCGAAAGAAGCGATCAACCAGGTTGCCCATGGCACCGCCCAGGATCATCCCAAGACCCAGCGCCCACCACGGCGATACCAGCCGCCGCCCCATCCAGAAAATTCCGACCACGACACCCGTCGCAATCAGCGTCAAAACCCAGGTGTATCCGGTCGCCATCGAGAAGGCCGCCCCAGAATTACGCACCAGAGTCCAGGTCACCGTGTCGCCGATAATCGACACCGGCTGGCCGGGCGGCAACAGTTGGACAGCTACCACCTTAGTGACAATGTCGAGTGTGAGCACCACCACAGCGACCGACAGCAGCATGCGCAGCCGTCGCGGCGGCGCGGGAGCGTTAGGTTCCCCCGCCCCCCCGGCTTCCTCGGTCGAGGTCAGCGGATCAGCCGATCCTGTTGGTTCGTCAGGCACACCATCATCATCCCCTAGGGCCGATATGGCCCGCCCAGACCCCGCGGCCGGATGGGAGCAAACCACGTGCGCAATGATCCCATCATGGCCCGCCTCACCGTCATCACTACTGGAGGGACAATCTCGACCACCGCCGGCCCCGATGGGGTGCTACGGCCAACCCATTGCGGGGCGACGCTGATCGCCGGTCTCGACATGGACTCCGACATCGAAGTAGTCGACCTCATGGCGCTGGACAGCTCAAAGTTGACGCCGGCCGATTGGGACCGGATAGGCGCTGCAGTGCAGGAGGCATTCCGCGGCGGCGCAGATGGGGTGGTCATCACTCACGGCACCGATACGCTCGAAGAGACCGCTCTGTGGCTGGACCTCACCTATGCGGGTAGCCGCCCGGTCGTGTTGACCGGGGCCATGCTCAGCGCCGATGCCCCCGGCGCCGATGGCCCGGCCAATCTGCGCGACGCGCTTGCGGTCGCCGCCGACCCAGCCGCCCGCGACCTCGGGGTGCTGGTGAGTTTCGGCGGCCGGGTGTTACAGCCTTTGGGCCTGCACAAGGTGGCCAACCCGGACCTGTGCGGATTCGCCGGCGAGTCGCTTGGCTTCACGTCGGGCGGGGTGCGGCTGACGCGCACCAAGACGCGGCCCTATCTCGGCGATCTGGGCGCTGCCGTGGCGCCACGAGTCGACATCGTCGCCGTCTATCCGGGAAGTGACGCGGTGGCGATGGACGCCTGTGTGGCAGCCGGCGCGCGCGCCGTGGTGCTGGAGGCGCTGGGCTCGGGCAATGCCGGGGCCGCCGTGATCGAGGGAGTCCGTCGCCACTGTCGAGACGGGAGCGATCCGGTGGTGATCGCGGTGTCTACCCGGGTCGCCGGCGCGCGGGTCGGCGCAGGCTATGGTCCCGGGCACGACCTGGTGGAGGCTGGCGCGGTGATGGTACCGCGACTGCCGCCGTCCCAGGCCCGGGTGCTGCTAATGGCCGCGCTGGCGGCCAACTCACCGGTCGCCGACGTCATCGACCGTTGGGGCTGAGGCGCCGGCGGACCCCTCGACCGATAGCTGGCCGATGTAGTCCGGCCAGTCCAAGCTGTCAAGCGGGCTGGCGTTGCTGATGTCGCCGGTGTCGACGGGGAACGTCCGCGCCGAGCCCGGGCCTGAACCACGCGTTTCGAACCGCACGGTGACCACGCCGTGGCCCGCTCCCTGCACCCAGCCGTGCCCAAGCTCAGGGTGGGCGACGTCATCGCCGACCCGCCACATCGTGGCGTCGTGCGCGGCCGGCACGACCGCTCCCGGTGTTTCGACGTAATGCGCTGCCGCCGTTTCCTGCGTCAAGTCCGAGTCGGCAAACAACGACTCCTGGCGAATGTCGCTCAAACCCGAAAACCCAACACCCAGAAGACGAATTGGCCCGATTTGCAGTGGATCCGGCAGCAGCCGGCGGGCCACCGTAAACAGCGCGCCGGCGTCGGTCGTCGGGTAGGGCATCGTCGCCGAGCGGGTTAGCGTGCTCATGTCGGATTTCTTTAGCTTCACCGTGATGGTGCGGGCGCCGCGGCCGTCGCGCAGCAGGCGTTGGTGCGCGTGCTCAGCGATGGAGTCGATCGCCTCGTGCAATTGCTCCATGGTGGTCAGATCGACGGCGAACGTGGACTCGGCGCTGATTTGCTTGGCTTCGGCGCGCTCCACCACTGGGCGGTCGTCGATGCCACGGGCCAGCCGGTGCAGCGCGGGCCCAATCGTCGCGCCTAGGATGTTGGCCGCCTCGGCATCGCTCAGCGCGGCCAGCTGCCCGATTGTCTCGATGCCGAGCCGATGCAGCTTTTCCTCGGCGACCGGGCCGATGCCCCACAGCCGTCGTACCGGCAATCCGCTGAGAAGCGCTTGCTCTTCAGCGTGCCGGACTACCCGAATGCCGTCGGGTTTGGCCAGACCAGAAGCAATCTTGGCGATCTGCTTGCCCGAGCCCGCTCCGACCGAGGCAATCAGGCCGGTCTCGTCGCGCACCCGTCGCCGCAACCGCTCGCAGAACGTCTCGACGTCCTCGGCCACTGCCCCGGCGAGTTGGGGCGGTTCGGCGAACGCTTCATCGAAAGAAAGCTGTTCGACGACGGGCACCAGGCCGCGCACGGTGTCGAATACCCGGCGGCTGGCGATCCCGTACACCACCCCGCGTGGCGGCAACACCACGGCCGTCACCCCGATCAGCCTGCGGGCCTGATGCATCGGCATGGCCGATCGGGCACCGTAGGCCCGCGCTTCATAGCTCGCGCCGGCCACCACACCTCGCCCACCCAGCCCGCCAACCAGCACCGGCCGCCCCCGCAGGGTCGGCCGGGTGAGCTGTTCGACCGAGGCGAAAAACGCATCCATGTCCAGGTGCAGCACCCAGCGGGACTCCACACCCGTGATGCTATTTGGGGCTACCGGAGCTAGTTTTCGCTATGGCGATCAACCTCAACCGCTGCCATCGGCCTTGGCCGACGTGGATCTGGGCGACAACGCCCTAGAGATCGGGTCCCCGCGCCGCGAGCGTAACGCCACGGCGAAGTCGGGCACGGATTTTCAGCCGTGACGTTACGCTCGTCGCCCAGTCGACCTCAGGTCTTTTCGATGCTTACCCGCACGCCGTCGCCGATGGCCACACCATCGGCGAGGTCGGCGAATTCGAAGTTGGTAGCCAAGATTTCTCCGGCAATGAGGTCGCGGTGGGTGCGCGCCCAGTCTTCGCGTTCCGCAGGCACCGACATCACCACCCGGATGCGGTCGGAAACGTCCAGCCCGGTCGACTTACGCAGCTCTTGCAGTTCGCGGATGCGATCTTTGGCCCAGCCCTCGGCTTCGAGTTCGGCAGTGACGGTGCCATCCAGAACGACCAGCCCGGCGCCGTCGGGCAACGCTGCGGTGGACTCCGGGTCGGCGGCCACCAGCCGGGAGCTGTACTCGTCGGGCGTCAGCACCGCGGGGCCCGCCAACAAGGTGCCGTCCGGGTTTATGACGCCGTCGCCGGCCTTGACCGCCTTGATGGCGGCCTGCACATCTTTGCCCAGCCGTGGTCCGGCTACCCGGGCGTTGACCGTGAGCTCGAATCGGCCATAGGTGTCGATGGCATCGGTCAGTTCGACCTGCTTCACGTTAAGCTCGTCGCCAATGAGGTCGACGAACGGCCTCAGAAGTTGCGGATTCTCAACTGCCACAATGAGTTTCGGTAGCGGCAGGCGCACCCTTAGCTTCTTGGCCTTGCGCAGCGAGGATGCCGCCGAGCACACGTCGCGGACCTGGTCCATCGCGGCGACCAGGTCGGCATCCGACGGCAGCAGGTCGGGCGCTGGCCAGTCCGTCAGGTGCACCGATCGCTCGCGTGTCAGACCACGCCAGATTATCTCGGTGATCAGCGGAAGCAGCGGGGCGGCCAGCCTCGTGGTCACCTCCAACACGGTGTGTAGCGTGTCGATGGCATCGGCGTCTTCTGCCCAGAACCGCGAACGCGACCGTCGCACATACCAATTAGTCAACGCCTCAGTGAACTGACGCAAATGTTCACAGGCACCGGGAATATCGTAAACTTCCATCGACTCGCTGAGGTCGTCGCGCAGCACCGCCAGCTTGGCCAGGATATAGCGATCCAGCACATGCACCGAATCGACGCGCCAGGTACCGACTTTCGGTGCATACAGCGCCAGGAAGCTGTAGGTGTTCCACAGGGGCAGCAGGACTTGCCGCACACCGTCGCGAATTCCTTGCTCAGTGACGATCAGGTTGCCGCCGCGCAGAATCGGCGATGCCATTAGGAACCACCGCATGGCGTCGGAGCCGTCGCGATCGAACACCTCTGTTACGTCTGGATAGTTGCGCAGCGACTTGCTCATCTTCTGGCCATCGAAACCAAGGACAATCCCATGCGCCACACAGGTTTTGAATGCCGGCCGGTCAAAGAGCGCGGTCGCCAACACATGCAGTGTGTAAAACCAGCCACGGGTCTGCCCGATGTACTCGACGATGAAGTCGCCGGGGTAGTGTCCCTGGAACCAATCCAGGTTCTCGAACGGGTAGTGCACCTGGGCATACGGCATGGATCCCGAGTCGAACCACACGTCGAGCACATCGGGAATGCGTCGCATCGTGCTACGGCCAGTCGGATCGTCTGGGTTGGGACGGGTGAGCTCGTCGATGTAGGGCCGGTGCAAATTGGCCGGGCGTACGCCGAAGTCGCGCTCCAGCTCGTCGAGGCTGCCGTAGACATCGATGCGCGGGTAGGCCGGGTCGTCGGATTTCCATACCGGAATCGGGGTACCCCAGTAGCGATTCCGGGAGATCGACCAATCGCGGGCGCCCTGCAGCCACTTGCCGAACTGGCCGTCCTTGACGTGTTCGGGATACCACGTGATCTGCTGGTTTAGCTCCACCATGCGGTCTCGGAAGTCCGTCACCCTGACGAACCACGACGACACCGACCGGTAGATCAGCGGGTTACGGCATCGCCAGCAGTGTGGGTAAGGGTGCTCGTAGGTTTCGTGACGAATCAACACTGGGCCATTCACCGCAGCCGGGCCGCTTTGGGTCTTCAGGTCCCGGACGATCTGCGCGTTGGCGTCAAAGACATGCTGCCCTTGGTAATCGGCAACGGTGACGTCGAAGCGTCCCTTGGAGTCGACCGGAGTCACCGGCGCGATACCGACCGCCTCCGCGACCACCATGTCGTCCTCACCATAGGCCGGTGCCATATGCACGATGCCGGTGCCATCGTCGGTCGTTACAAAGTCGCCTGCTAGCACCTGAAAAGCGTTGGGCCAGTCCATGAAATAGGCAAACGGCGGCAGGTAGCGGGTGCCCAGCAGTTCGGCGCCGCGATAGGTGCCGAGCACCACGGGCTCTTCACCGAGTTCGCGGGCGTAAGCGGCCAGCCGTGCCTCGGCCAGTACGAAACGGCGATCGCCCGCCTGGACCTGTACGTAGGTGATGTCCGGGCTTACCGCAACTGCGAGGTTCGACGGCAGGGTCCACGGAGTCGTCGTCCACACCAGCAAGTAGGCACCGTCTAGCCCGTTGTCTGGTTGGCCACCCACCACCTTGAAGCCCACCGTTACCGCGGGATCTTGGCGGCTTTGGTAGACGTCGTCGTCCATCCGCAGTTCGTGATTCGACAGCGGAGTTTCGTCGCGCCAGCAGTACGGCAGCACCCGGTAGCCCTCGTAGGCCAGGCCCTTGTCCCACAACTGTTTGAAGGCCCAAATCACCGACTCCATGTAAGCCAGATCGAGCGTCTTGTAATCGTTGTCGAAGTCGACCCAGCGAGCTTGCCGAGTTACATACGCCTGCCACTCGTCGGTGTAGCGCAACACGGATGCGCGGCAGGCATCGTTGAAGGCGGCGATACCCATGGCCTCGATCTGGGATTTGTCAGTGATGCCAAGCTGGCGCTCGACTTCGAGTTCGGCGGGCAGCCCGTGAGTGTCCCAGCCGAAGCGACGCTCCACCTTGTAACCGCGCATAGTGCGATATCGCGGCACGATGTCTTTGACGTAGCCGGTGAGCAGGTGCCCATAATGCGGCAGACCGTTGGCAAACGGCGGCCCGTCATAGAACACATACTCGGGGGCGCCATCGCGGCGAGCAATGCTGGCCCGGAAGGTGTCGTCACGGGACCAGTAGTCGAGGACCTCGAGTTCGAGTGCCGGGAGGTCGGGTGCCCCGCCGGCCAGCTTTGGATATGCGTTATCGGTCACTTTGCGCGTCGTCTCCCCAGGCCCCAGCACCGTTCGGCACTGCGTGCCTGCAATCCAGGCTCGGGGACGACGCCACGCCGGTGCGCGAACGCCGCGGTACCACCCCGCTTGCCACGCCGATGCGCGGCCGCTCGACTTGAGGCTGTGACGGGCCAACCCGTTCGGTTCTACTGGGCCTAACCGGCCGTTCTTCCGAAGGCTCCCCGGTGATCGCCGGATCGATGCCGTTCCCCTGATTCTACGGGGATTGTCGCCCAGCGCCGCAAATCCACATCGCGGCGCAAGGTCGGCTGCCTGCCCATCGGACTAGGCCTGGACCTCGAGCAGCCCGACGCGCCACAACGCGGCGTAGAGGTGGCGCAGCGGAATGCTCAGCAAACGAGCTGCCCCGTCGACCAGCGGGTCCCCTCCGGTGCCGAAAGGCTGCGCGTCGAGCCGGCGAGCAACCTTCTTGGACGCGGGGGCCGGGGGCACATCGCGCACCACCCGCAGCTTGGGGGCCGAAGCTACGGTTACTACGTCATTGTGCAGAGCAGCGGTCATGATCGCCTCCTAGACGGAGTTGCAAGCGAGGACGGAAATCAAAACGAGCACATATGGACTGAACCGAGTTGGTCCCGTCCCGTAGCGGTTCCGATCCAAGAAGGCTGATCTTGGTTTGACGACTCAGCGCAAAACGTCGCGCCGGAAACCGGATCGGGACGAAACAGAGCCCGGATATCGGTCCGGACTGTCACCGGAACTCATGCGTCCCTCACCTCCTCACGGCCACGACACGTACGGTTGTCCGCACGATAAAGCGCGTCACAGGAGTACAGAGATGCCGGCAACTGCCGGAAATCCGCACCCCTCTCGTCAGAGCTTCGGCACCACACGACGTGTCCGGTAAGCCGGAAGCCACCTGGGCTCAACCCTTAAGCCGGGAAGAGCTGTCCTGACCCGGGGCGTCTCTCGACGTTCGGGGTCAGTGGCCTATGTTCGTGTAGCCGCCTCACCTAACGAGGTGCTTACCGGACCGATCATGCACGACCTACCCGTCTCGGTCAACGTGATCCGGGCGGGTGTCGCGAATCCTTACGCGTTCACCATGTATTTGGCAGCCTTTGCTCAGGTTCGGGCGGCCCGACCACCGCGGGCCCCGACCGCCAGTGCACGCGGACGCAGCCCGTCTAGCACCAGCGACACCACGAAGTCGGCTACCTGGGCGGCGGTGACGTTATCGTCGGTATTCAGCCGTCGGTGTGCCAACTGCCCCACCAGCGCCGCCAACGTGTACGCGGCCATCCGGGACGGGGCCTCGACAACCTCACCGCGCCGTTGAGCGGCAACAACGACGGCTTCGATGTCGTCGATGAACCGCTCGTAGATTCCGCCGAGATGCTCTTCGAATCGGCCCCCAAGCGCGTAAGCGTCACGGAACAGTAGTTTGACGGTAGCCTTGTCGGTTTCGAAGAACTCGAACGTGGCCTGTACCGCGGCCTGTAACAGGGCCCGAAGCGGCGCCTCGGTAGACCCGCCAACGCGGGCCAGTTCGGCCGCGACATGCGCGCGCAGCGCCTCCTCTTCACCGGCCATCAAGGCGTGGAACAAGTCGTCCTTGGAGTCGAAGTACCAGTAGATCAGCCCGTACGCCAGGCCGGCCTGCTTGGCGATGTCTGCGACGGTGGTGGCATGAAAACCCTTGTGAGCAAACACTATTTTGGCCGCGGCCAAGATCTCGTCGCGCCGTTGCGACTTGTCCTCATCGCTGACCGCTCGGCGCCGCCGCGCGCTAGCGCGGCTCACCTTTGCACCAACCCCTGCAGTTGCCCGACGGTGTCGATGAACTCCTCGACCATGTCAAGCACCACCGAGCGGACCGACCGCACCCGGTCGAGTGAGCCGACGACCTGTCCGACGAAGTAGGTCGCCAGCTCACGAGCCTTGGCCCCGGGCTGGCCGGCGGCCTGGTTGATGCGCAACTGCGGGTCGCTGACCAGCGCGCTCTGCAGCGGCATGCCAAGCGGGTCGGGGCTGTCAGGCCGATCCCATTCGTCGGTCCAGGCCGTGCGCAGCATGCGCGCCGGCTTGCCGGTTAGCGACCGGGACCGCACCGTGTCCGAGGATGTTGCGGCCAGAAACTTGTCCTTGACCACCGGGGGCGTTTCGGCTTCTTCGGTGGTCAACCAGACCGACCCGCACCAGACGCCTTCCGCCCCCAGGGCCAACGCCGCAGCGATCTGGCGGCCACGGGCGATCCCGCCCGCGGCCAGCACCGGCGTTGGCGACACCGCATCGACGACTTCGGGAACCAGAACCATGGTCGCCACCTCGCCGGTGTGGCCTCCGGCCTCGGTGCCCTGCGCGACGATCAGGTCAACACCCGCAGCCGCGTGTCGCCGCGCGTGCTGCGCCGTGCCGGCTAGGGCGGCAACCAGCACGTCATGGTTGTGGGCGCGCTCCACGAGATCCGGTGGCGGCGGCCCGAGCGCGCTGGCGATCAACCGGATGTCATGGGCGAAGGCCACATCCAGCAACGGCTGATAACCCTTGGGCGAGATGTGCAGCCCACCGGCCGAGGACGAACGCTGCCGGTCGGTGACCGCGGGGATGCCATAGCGAACCAGCAAGTCGTCGACGAAGGTGCGATGCCCTTCGGGTATGAGCTCCCGGGCCTGCTGGGCATCGATACCGCCTTGCTCGGCGCCGATGTATTTGGGCGGCAGCAGCACGTCGACTCCGTACGGCTTGCCACCCGTGTGCTCCTCGATCCAGGTCAGCTCGCTCTCCAGCCGTTTGGGGCTATGTGCGACGGCACCGAGGATCCCGAACCCGCCCGCATTGGACACCGCCGCCACCACATCCCGGCAGTGGCTGAACGCGCATATTGGAAACTCAGCACCGAGCAGCTCGGCGACTCTGGTCCGCATTGCGACGACGCTAAGAGTTATTGATTGATATGTCAATCTAATAGGGTAGATTACCTGCCATGTCCGACCCGTTGACCGCCCAAGAGCAGCACAAACGTCGCCAGGCGGTGCGTGAGCTGATGCCGAGGACGCCGTTCATCGGCGGGCTCGGCATCGTGTTCGAACGCTACGAACCCGACGACGTCGTGATCCGACTCCCGTTTCGCACCGACCTCACCAATGACGGCACCTACTTTCACGGTGGGGTGATCGCGTCGGTGATGGACACCGCCGGTGCCGCCGCCGCTTGGTCGAACCACGACTTCGACAGGGGCACCCGCGCCGCCACGGTCGCGATGAGCATCCAGTACACCGGCGCCGCCAAGCGGTGTGACTTGCTCTGTCATGCGCGCACTGCCCGACGCCGCAAGGAACTCACCTTCACCGAGATCACCGCAACCGATCCCGACGGGAACATCGTCGCTCACGCTGTGCAGACCTACCGGATCGTCTAGTGCTTCTGCGCCGAACGTGCACTCAGGGCGGAAAAATCGCCGGCGGAATCTCGCCATGGTTACACGCTCGGCGCAGTCACCTTGGCGAAAGGCCGTCGGGCGGCCAGCTGGAAACGCCGTCTTCCAGTGGGACCTCGAGGCTGTGCAGGATCGAAGCGACCATTCGCCATGCGCTTATCACCGTAACGAGTTCGATGAGAACCACTTTGTCGCAATGTAATTCCCGCTCGCAAGCCGACCAGCTCTGCGCACTCACCGCGCCCTCGCGCACCACGTCATCGGTGGCCGCCAGGACGGCCTGCTCAGCGGGCCCGAACCCGTTGTACCCTTGCCAATCCCGTACACCGAGCAGATCGTCGGCCGACACGCCAAGCCCTGAAGCAACCCGCCAGTGTTGGGTCCATTCGTAGTCACAGTCGGTGAGCCAACCAATCCGCATGATCACCAACTCACGCAACCGTGAGTCCAGGGTCCCGTGCCACAGCATGGTGGCGAGCAGGTCGTTGAAGGTCCGCGCTAGTCGCGGATGATTCAGCAACACTTGGAAGATGCTGAGCTCAGCCATGTAGTCGGGCACGCCCGCTTCGTCGGCAGCAGCTTTGGCCTCGTCGACCGGCAACAGGGGCACGCGGGATGTTGTCATGGTGTGAGCACTCCGTGGATAGGCGGGACACCGTCGCGTTCACCGGCCATGGTAGCCAGCAGATCCTCGGCGCCTTCGAGCCGCACGCAGCGGCGAGGCAGGCTTGCGAAGGGGTATCGACCGGACACCAACAGATCAAGCGCGGCCCGGTAGGCGGTGGCGTCTACGCCGAGGGCGCCAAGCACACGCAGCTCCTTGAACACAACGACGTCGGGCGAAAATCCCGGTGCCCCGCTGCCCACGCCCCGGGTGCCGGCGACAACAACGGTCCCGGCGGGCCGGGCTAGCGCTATCGCCTGTGCGAATGCCGCTGGCGCCTTGGCGGTCACGTCGACAACGACGTCTGCCAGCCCACCGGTCTGTTCGGTCAGGGCGGCGACCGGGTCATCGATCGCAACATCGACGGCGAGGTCGGCTCCGAACTGTGCCGCCAGCGCCAACCGGTCGGCGTCACGGGGTCCCAACCCGGTCACCATCACGAACCCGGCACCGGCCCCTTTTGCCGCCGCGGCGGCGCACAGCCCCCGGATTCCTGGACCCAGCACCGCCACGACGTCGCCCGGTTTGGTTTCGGGAATCGTTACTCCCCAACGTATTCCCGCCCCCAGCGGGTTGAACAAGGTGGCCACTTCCGGGCTGAGGTCACCGGCCACCCGCAACACCATCGAATCCGGCGCCAGGTACTGATATTCGGCGTAACCGCCCCACAGGCCAGGCTCTCGGTCAACCGGGATGAACCCGTACATGTCAGCGAGGCCATGCCGTACACAACGCCGGTACTCGCCGCCACGACAGTTAGCGCACTGCCGACACGACTGGAATACCTCGACGGCTACTCGGTCGCCGGCCGACACGCCCCACCGCTGCTCCGCCCGCGGACCGATGGCCGCAATCGTCCCGACCGTCTCGTGGCCAGGTACGAAGGCAAACCCACCGGCCAGCTCGCCCGTGTATTGCTCGTGATCGGTGCCGCACAGCCCGCAGGCCTCTACCCGCACTAGTGCGTCATCATCGCCGATGCGCGGCAGCCGGTACTGGCGCACGACCAGCCTGCGCGGCGCCTCCAATACCAATGCCCGTACCACCGCGCCGTCCGACATACCAGCACACTAGGAATCGTGTCGTGCTCAGTCAATGCCGAGCGGCCCACTAACACTGGGCCACAGAGACAGCAAACCGGTTGTAGCACAATGGAAAACAAGCTCCAACGATGCAGTCAAGCGTCTAACCGGGTGAACTCACGCCGTCGGTAAAGCTGGACGCACTGTGCCCGCCTGATCTTGCCGCTGGTGGTGATGGGAATCGACCCGGGCGACACCAGAACGAGATCGGCCACGCTCAGACCGTGCGAATCAAATATCGCCGCGGCGACGTCACGCTTGACGATGCGCAGCCGGTCCGCCACATCCTCGTCGGAGTCTCCCCGTTTCTTGAGTTCGATAATCGCGACCAGCTTTTCGGTGCCGTGGTCGGGGACCGCGATCGCCGCACAGCGGCCGGAGGTTATCTCCTGGATGGTCGCCTCGATGTCGTCGGGAGCGTGGTTGCGCCCATACACAATCAAGAGGTCCTTGATGCGGCCGATGATGAACAGCTCGCCGCCGGAGACGAAACCCGAATCCCCGGTTCGCAGCCAAGGCGCTTCGGGTGTGCCCGCCGAAGGGGTGACAATCCTGGCGCCAAACGTGCGCTTGCTCTCCTCGGGTTTGTGCCAATAGCCGGACGCGACGTTGCCACCTTGCACCCAGATCTCACCGACCGATCCCTGCGGACACTCGATACACGTGTCTGGATCAACGATGCGCACTAGCTGTGACCGTGGGACGCCGTAGCTGACCAGCGGTGTGCCGCTTCCGCTCGGGCACCGGATCGCTTGGCCCGCAGGCAGTTTCTCGGATTCGAAGTCGACGATTTCTGGTGGTTCGTTCACATTACGGGTCGCTATGTACACCGTTGCTTCCGCCATGCCATACGCGGGCCGCAGCGCCGCGGCGGCAAAATTAAAGCGGCCGAACCGTTCAGCAAATCGTTTGAGGGTCGCCGGGTGTACTCGCTCGCTGCCGTTGAGGATGGTGTGCACGCCGGCGAGGTCAAGTCCGTCCATGTCGTCGTCTGACGTCTTACGCACCGCCAACTCGAAAGCGAAATTCGGTCCTGCCGAAATCGTGCGACCGTTACGTGCCAGCAGTTGTATCCATCGAGCCGGCCGCTGAAGGAACCCCACCGGACTCGTCAACACGGTGGGTACACCCGCCAGGATCGGCATGATCGCGCCTAATAGAAGACCCATGTCGTGGTACAGCGGCAGCCAAGACACCACAGTGAGGTCCGGCGGGACGACGCCCCCCTCGGGCGCAAAGAAGTCGGCCACGATCTGCTCGAAATTGGCGAAGACATTTTTGTTCGAGACCATGACACCGGCCGGCGTACGGGTGGATCCCGAAGTATATTGCAAATACGCGGTTTCCGGCGTATCCCTGCCGGTTGGGCGCGCGCCAGGGCTGCGGGAGCGCTGCCGAGAATCTAAGTCCAGCAAATCAAGCTCAACGATTGATGGTGTGGACTGGCCTGGCTGTGGCTGAGCGCATTCTCTGACATCGTCAACGGCCCCCGACGTCGTCAGAATGACAGCGGGCGAAGTGTCGCTTAGCACCGAAATCGTACGCTCATCGTGGGCGCCGGCATGTGGAACCGGCAGCGGAACCGCGATACGTCCGGCCTGCAACGCGCCGAGAAATCCAACGACGTATTCGATTCCCTGCGGTGCCAGTATCACTGCCCGATCACCGGTCGCCCCCACATGCCGGAGCGGCTCGGCGACATTGAGCATTCGCCGATACAACTGAGACCAGGTCAGGGTTTCGGCAACACCGGCCCAGTCCTGCTCGTAATCGATGTAGGTGATGGCCGCACCATTGGGGTGCACACTGGCGCGCTCGCGCAGCGCGGTGGGAATCGAAGACGCGACCACGGCAGCACACTACCTCTAACGCTTCGTCAACGCTGACGGTTTCGCCCGACGGTGACTCAGCTTCCACAACCAACCTGGCGCTGGTGGCAGCAAAGAGAGACGGAGCAGGTGCAGTCCAGCCACATCGACGGAGAAATAGTCGGCGCGTTGATCCCTGACCTGGCGGTGCTGCACAGCGAGGATGCCTCACGCGCGGCCGTGGGAAGGGAAAAGCATAGATGCTCGTTGGATCCTCTAGGTGGCGGCTTCCGTTCCCGTCGTGCCTCGATGCCGGCCGGCGCGCTTCTGCTGTCTGCGGTCATCGCAATACAACTGGACCGGATGAATGCCAGAGTATTCGGCGATGGCTGGATCGGCGCGCAAGCGTGCATGTGGGTCAACAAGTTTCACGAGGAGAGCACCGTCACCGCGTTGTCCCCCAGTAGTCCGATCGCGCAGGGCTCGATCGCGCGGCATCCAGAGACGATACAATCGGCGTACGTGCGCATCGCCGAGGGCGGATCGCACGATGTCGCCCCAGCCGCCCAGCTTCAGCGACGACGGCCTTGATCCGCTCAGTGAAACCTGCACGTAACATTTTCGATTTCGGGGATTTCCGGGCACCAATTGGCATAACCTGAACATCGGAGTTCGGGTTGCCTTCGACACTTCGGCAATCCGTCTTCCACGACTAGGCAAATTGCGTGGCGCGAAGCCCGGCTGGCTACCTAAGCCGGTCCGGCACGGGCGGTCGTCCACCATCAGATATTGACGACGAGGCAGGGAAAGGCGACATCGGACCGCGAGGCGTCCGGCGCTTCCGCAATTGTCCGCTGCACCGGCGGATTATAGTTGTGAGCTGCGACTTTAATATTGACTGATGAATCAATCATGACTTCCGAGGCAGTTTCGAGTTGACGCCAGCGTCAGGAACTTTTTTTGTACGTCCGAACGATTTTTCCACATATATCGGGGCAACCGGCTACGCTGCTGTTCACGCCAATGAACTAAAGGGTTGGCGTGAAGCGTGGGGGTCGGTGGGTGCGTTTGGTGCTGCGGTTCTATCAACCCGGACCGAAGTTCGACGATACGCCGCTGGCAAAAGCTTGAACCGTGGGTAAGGAGAGAACAAAGACCGTGGATAGGACACGTGTTACGCCGGTAGCTGTCATTGGTATGGGGTGCCGGCTGCCGGGGGGCATCGACTCACCCGATCGGTTGTGGGAGGCGTTGCTGCGGGGCGACGATCTGGTCACCGAGATCCCCGCCGACCGCTGGGACATCGACGAGTACTACGACCCCGAACCCGGCGTGCCCGGACGCACCGACTGCAAATGGGGCGCGTTCCTCGATAACGTCGGCGACTTTGATCCCGAGTTCTTCGGGATCGGGGAGAAAGAAGCGATAGCGATCGATCCGCAGCACCGCTTGTTGCTGGAAACCTCCTGGGAAGCCATGGAGCACGGCGGCCTAACACCGAACCAGATGGCCTCGCGGACAGGGGTTTTCGTGGGGTTGGTTCATACCGACTACATATTGGTACACGCCGACAACCAGACTTTCGAAGGGCCGTACGGCAACACGGGCACCAATGCCTGCTTCGCATCCGGGCGGGTGGCGTACGCCATGGGCTTGCAGGGTCCCGCGATCACGGTAGATACCGCATGCTCGTCTGGCCTCACCGCTATTCACCTGGCTTGTCGTAGCCTGCACGACGGCGAAAGCGACATTGCGCTAGCCGGCGGTGTCTACGTGATGCTCGAACCGCGGCGGTTCGCCTCGGGCTCGGCGTTGGGCATGTTGTCTGCGACCGGGCGCTGTCATGCGTTCGACGTTTCCGCGGACGGTTTCGTCTCCGGTGAGGGTTGTGTCATGTTGGCGCTCAAGCGGTTGCCGGATGCGCTGGCCGATGGGGACCGGATCCTGGCCGTAATTCGTGGCACGGCCGCCAACCAAGACGGCCACACCGTCAATATCGCGACACCATCACGGTCCGCGCAGGTCGCGGCGTATCGGGAGGCGTTGGATGTGGCCGGTGTGGACCCGGCTACGGTGGGCATGGTCGAGGCGCACGGCCCGGGCACCCCGGTGGGTGACCCCATCGAATACGCCAGCCTGGCCGAGGTATACGGCAACGACGGCCCCTGCGCGCTGGCATCGGTGAAGACCAATTTCGGCCACACCCAGTCGGCCGCTGGAGCGCTGGGACTGATGAAGGCGGTCCTGGCCCTCCAACACGGCGTGGTCCCACAGAATCTGCACTTCACGGCCCTGCCTGACAAGCTTGCCGCAATCGAAACCAACCTGTTTGTGCCGCAAGAGATTACGCCGTGGCCCGGCGCCGATCAAGAAACGCCCCGGCGCGCGGCGGTGTCGTCGTATGGCATGACGGGCACCAATGTGCACGCCATTGTCGAGCAGGCACCGGTGCCAGCCCCCGAATCCGGTGCACCAGGCGACACCCCGGCCACACCCGGTATCGACGGCGCGCTGCTGTTCGCGCTGTCGGCCAGCTCGCAGGACGCGCTGCGGCAGACCGCCGCGCGGCTGGCCGATTGGGTCGACGCCCAAGGACCCGAGCTGGCGCCGGCGGATCTGGCCTACACCCTGGCCCGCCGGCGCGGACACCGGCCGGTGCGCACCGCCGTACTGGCCGCCACCACCGCGGAGCTGACCGAGGCGCTGCGGGAAGTCGCCACCGGCGAAACCCCCTACCCACCCGCGGTCGGCCAAGACGACCGCGGACCGGTCTGGGTGTTCTCCGGGCAAGGCTCGCAATGGGCGGGCATGGGCGCCGACCTGCTGGCCACCGAACCGGTATTCGCCGCCACCATCGCCGCGATCGAACCACTGATCGCCGCGGAATCCGGCTTCTCGGTGACCGAAGCCATGACCGCCCCCGAGGTCGTGACCGGCATCGACCGGGTGCAACCGACCCTGTTCGCCATGCAGGTCGCGCTGGCGGCCACAATGAAGTCCTACGGCGTAGCGCCCGGCGCGGTCATCGGCCACTCGCTGGGCGAGTCCGCGGCCGCGGTGGTCGCCGGCGCGCTCTGCCTCGAAGACGGAGTGCGCGTCATCTGCCGGCGGTCGGCGCTGATGACCCGTATCGCCGGCGCCGGCGCCATGGCATCGGTGGAACTGCCTGCCCAACAAGTGCTTTCGGAGTTGATGGCGCGCGGCGTCAACGACGCCGTGGTCGCGGTGGTGGCCTCCCCGCAGTCCACCGTGATCGGCGGGGCCACCCAGACGGTACGCGACCTGGTGGCCGCCTGGGAGCAACGCGACGTGCTGGCCCGTGAGGTGGCCGTCGACGTAGCATCGCACTCCCCGCAGGTCGACCCGATCCTCGACGAACTGGCCGAAGCGCTCGCCGAAATCAGCCCGCTGCAACCGGAAATCCCCTACTACTCGGCGACCTCGTTCGACCCGCGCGAGGAGCCCTACTGCGACGCCTACTACTGGGTGGACAACCTGCGCCACACCGTACGCTTCGCCGCGGCGGTGCAAGCCGCCCTCGAAGACGGCTACCGGGTCTTCACCGAGCTGACCCCCCACCCCCTGCTGACCCACGCGGTCGACCAGACCGCCCGCAGCCTCGACATGTCGGCGGCTGCGCTGGCCGGCATGCGCCGCGAACAACCACTGCCCCACGGGCTGCGCGCACTGGCCGGCGACCTCTACGCCGCCGGCGCCGCCGTCGACTTCGCCGTGCTCTACCCCACCGGCCGACTGATCAACGCACCACTGCCCACATGGAACCACCGTCGTCTGCTGCTCGACGACACGACCCGTCGCATCGCCCACGCCAATACCGTCGCCGTACACCCATTGCTGGGCTCCCACGTGCGCCTGCCCGAGGAGCCGGAAC
Source organism: Mycobacterium canetti CIPT 140010059 (assembly GCF_000253375.1). Classification (NCBI taxonomy): domain Bacteria; kingdom Bacillati; phylum Actinomycetota; class Actinomycetes; order Mycobacteriales; family Mycobacteriaceae; genus Mycobacterium; species Mycobacterium canetti. The sequence goes on along the minus strand of NC_015848.1, from coordinate 1,757,814 downwards.
GCCACGTCTGGCAGGGCGAGGTCGGCACCGTGACACAACCCTGGCTGGCCGATCACCAAATCCACGGCGCGGCCGCCCTTCCCGGAGCCGCCTACTGCGAGATGGCGTTGGCCGCAGCCCGCGCCGTCCTCGGCGAAGCCTCCGAAGTCCGCGACATCCGATTCGAGCAGATGTTGCTGCTCGACGACGAAACCCCCATCGGCGTCACCGCCACGGTAGAAGCCCCCGGCGTTGTCCCACTCACAGTAGAGACGGCCGGGGACGGGGACCGCGCGCGGAAGGCCTCCGCCGTGCTGCACACCGCCGACGGTGACGATCGGCCACCCGCGCGGGACATGGCTGCCCTGCTGGCTAGCCATCCCCACCAGGTGGACGGTGATGAGCTTCGACAAGGGTTCGACACCCGCGGCATTCAGTTCGGTCCGGCTTTCACGGGTCTAGCCTGTGCGCATACCGCCGAGGGGACCGGCGAGACGGTGCTGGCCGAGGTCGGCATGCCGGGTTCGATCCGCGCGCAACAGGGCGCCTACGGCGTCCACCCGGCGCTGTTGGATGCGTGCTTCCAGTCGGTGGCGGCTCATCCCGCCGTCCAGGGCGTGGGTAATGGTGGTTTGTTGCTGCCGTTGGGTGTGCGGCGGTTGCGGTCCTACGGTCCGGCGCGCCACGCCCGGTACTGCTATGCGACGGTGACCGCGTGCGGTGTGGGCGTGGAAGCCGACCTGGACGTGTTGGACGAGCACGGCACCGTCCTGCTGGCGGTGCGCGGCCTGCAGATGGGTACCGGCGCGTCGCAGGCCAGCGAACGTGCCCGGGTTTTGGGTGAGCGGCTGCTTGGCATCGAATGGCACGAACGTGAGCTGCCCGAAAACAGCCACGCCGAACCCGGCGCCTGGCTGCTGATCAGCACCTCCGCTGCCGCCGATCTGCTAGCCACCGAGTTGACCGACGCGCTGAAGCTGCGCGAGGCACAGTGCACAACCATGTCCTGGCCACAGCGCGCCGACCACGCAGCCCAGGCCGCGCGGCTGCGCGACCAGCTCGGCACCGGCGGGTTCACCGGCGTGGTGGTACTCACCGCACCCCAAAACGGCAACCCCGACAACGAGTCCCCCGTCCACGGTAGCGAGCACGTTAAACAGATGGTGCGTATCGCCCGCGAGCTCCCCGAGATCGTGGGCCAAGCACCGCGGCTGTATGTGCTGACCCGAAACGCCCAGAAGGTGCTGCCCGACGACCGGCCTAACCTCGAGCAGGGCGGGCTGCGTGGGCTGCTGCGGGTGATTGGTGCCGAACACCCGCATTTGAAGGTCAGCTACATCGACCTTCCCCACCAAATGGATGAGCAGACCGGCGCGGAGTCGGTGGCGCGTCAGCTGCTGGCGGCCAGCGGCGAGGATGAGACCGCCTGGCGCAACGACCAGTGGTACACCGCCCGGTTGTGCCCAGCCCCGCTGCGCCCCGAGGAGCGGCAAACCACCGTCGTCGACCACGCCGAGGCCGGCATGCGCCTACAGATCCGTACTCCCGGTGACCTGCAAACCTTGGAGTTCGCCGCGTTCGACCGGGTCCCGCCGGGCCCGGGAGAGATCGAGGTCGCCGTCACCGCGTCCAGCATCAACTTCGCCGACGTGCTGGTCACCTTCGGCCGCTACCAAACCCTCGACGGGCGACAGCCGCAGCTGGGCACCGATTTCGCCGGGGTGGTGAGCGCGGTCGGGCCCGGGGTCAGCGAACTCAAGGTCGGTGACCGGGTCGGCGGCATGTCACCCAACGGCTGCTGGGCCACGTTCGTCACCTGCGACGCCCGCCTGGCCACCAGACTGCCCGAGGGGCTGACCGACGCCCAAGCCGCGGCAGTGACCACCGCCAGCGCCACCGCGTGGTACGGGCTGCAGGACCTGGCGCGGATCAAGGCCGGCGACAAGGTGCTCATCCACTCCGCCACCGGCGGAGTGGGCCAGGCCGCGATCGCGATCGCGCGTGCGGCCGGAGCCCAGATCTACGCCACCGCAGGCAACGAAAAGCGTCGAGACCTGCTGCGCGACATGGGCATCGAACACGTCTATGACTCGCGCAGCGTCGAGTTCGCCGAGCAGATCCGCCGCGACACCGCCGGCTACGGCGTGGACATCGTGCTCAACTCCGTGACCGGTGCCGCACAGTTGGCCGGCCTCAAACTACTGGCCCTGGGCGGCCGCTTCATCGAAATCGGCAAACGCGACATCTACGGCGACACCAAGCTCGGGCTCTTCCCGTTCCGGCAGAACCTCTCGTTTTATGGTGTGGATTTGGGGTTGATGTCGGTGAGCCATCCGGCTGCGGTCCGCGAACTGTTGGCCACGGTGTATCGGTTGACCGTCGAGGGTGTGCTGCCGATGCCGCAGAGCACCCATTACCCGCTGGCCGAGGCGGCCACCGCGATCCGGGTGATGGGCGCGGCCGAGCACACCGGCAAGCTCATCCTCGACGTCCCCCACGCCGGGCGCAGCAACGTGGTGCTTCCCCCCGAACAGGCTCGGGTTTTCCGTTCAGACGGGTCCTACATCATCACCGGTGGCCTGGGTGGGCTGGGCTTATTCCTGGCCGAGAAGATGGCCAACGCCGGGGCCGGCCGCATCGTGCTCAGCTCGCGCTCACAGCCCAGCCAAAAGGCGTTGGAGACCATCGAACTCGTCCGCGCGATCGGGTCTGACGTAGTGGTGGAGTGCGGCGATATCGCCCAGCCGGACACCGCCGACCGGTTGGTCACGGCGGCCACCGCGACGGGTTTGCCGCTGCGCGGCGTGCTGCACGCGGCCGCGGTGGTCGAGGACGCCACCTTGGCCAACATCACCGACGAACTCATCGAACGCGACTGGGCGCCCAAGGCATATGGCGCCTGGCAACTGCACCGGGCCACCGCGGACCAGCCGCTGGACTGGTTCTGCTCATTCTCCTCAGCGGCCGCCCTGGTGGGCTCGCCGGGTCAGGGCGCCTACGCCGCGGCCAACAGCTGGCTGGACACCTTCACCCACTGGCGGCGAGCCCAAGACCTACCAGCCACCTCCATCGCCTGGGGCGCCTGGGGCCAGATCGGCCGCGCGATCGCCTTTGCCGAACAAACCGGCGACGCCATCGCCCCCGAGGAAGGCGCCTACGCCTTCGAGACCCTGCTGCGCCACAACCGCGCCTACAGCGGCTACGCCCCGGTGATCGGATCACCCTGGCTGACAGCCTTCGCCCAGCACAGCCCATTCGCGGAGAAGTTCCAATCCCTGGGGCAAAACCGTTCAGGCACAAGCAAATTCCTTGCCGAGCTCGACGAGCTGACACAGGAAGAGTGGCCCACCCGGCTTCGTCGTCTGATTTCCGAGCAGGTCGGCCTAATCCTGCGACGCACTGTCGATGCCGATCGTCCGCTCTCCGAGTTCGGCCTTGACTCACTGGGCAACCTCGAACTGCGCACTCACATCGAAGCCGAGACGAAGATACGCATTACCACGGCCGATATCACCACCATCCGGGGTTTGGCGGATCTCCTGTTCGACAAATTGTCATCAAAAGCCGACATTGCAGCACCTTCATGAGGTAGGAATGGACCTAAGCGCCGACTGCTCTGCAGCGGCCGGAATGGAGGAGGGACCGTGATCATTGGCGGGGGCTCAGCAGACGTCAGTCTGGGCGTGGGATTCGTCCATGACTGGGAACTGGGGTCGGGTTCGGTCGTGACATGGCGGCCAACACCTGCCACGCTTGCGAAAGCCAAGCAGGCGCCAGTAGTCCCGGCGCCACCCAGCTTCATGCAAGCCGGCCATTTGCGCGGATATGTGGAATTCGGCGACCGCGGGCTCGATTATTCACGGCTGGTCATGGGCTCCTGGGAGATGCCCGGCAAGTGTGATATCCGCACCATGACCCAGGTCATCAACTGGCATCTTCGTCGGCACGAGACCTACCGGAGCTGGTTCGAATACAAGGACGCCAAGACTATTCTTCGGCATAAGATCCAAAACCCTCGCGACATCCAGCTAGCTCCGGTCCACCTTGGCCAGTTGACCCAGCCTGAATGGCGAGACTTTGTGCTGTCCACACCGGATCCACTCCAGTGGGATTGCTTCAAGTTCGGCTTGATTCAGTATGAGAACCACTGCACTCTCTTTGCGATTGTCGATCACCTCCACTGCGACCCGGCGTTGATCACCGGGCTATACGTAGAGGTTCTGACGAACTACCAGTCGTTGGTAGCGGGCAAACCACCCGTTACGCTCCCGGCCACGGCGAGTCATGATGAATTCTGCCTGCAGGAGAAGGCGCACGCGGACTCCATGACCTTGGATTCCCCCGAGGTCCGCAAATGGATCGAGTTCGCCGAAAACAACGGCGGAGGCATGCCGGACTTCCCGTTGCCCCTGGGCGATCAGTCGATTCCGTGTGGTGGCGACATGATCATCGTGCCGCTGATGAACCCAGACCAAACAGCCCGTTTCGAATCCAAGTGCATCGCCGCCGGTGCCCGATTCAGTGGTGGCTTGTTCGGCTGCGCAGCCCTGGCGCATTATGAATTGACCGGTCAAGAAATCTATTACGGCCTTACTCCGGTCGATAAGCGCAGAACACCCGATGAGTACATGACAATGGGTTGGTTCACCGGCATCGTACCGTTTACCGTACCTATTGACCCGAACTCTTTCGAGGAGACCGCTCGTGCCACTCAGGCATCATTCGACGAGAACATAGACCTCGCAAATGTGCCGTACGACCGCGTATTGGAATTGGCGCCCTGGCTGCAGAGGCATGGACCGCAGTTCACCATGATGAACTACATGGATGCCGGCCTTCCCCCACTTTCGGCGGTTGTCGCTACCGCATTGAAAGGCGCAAATGCAATCGCCTACAACGATGCCCGGAGCCCGGCATACCTGTATATGTCGGTAATCCGTCTCTTCGACGAGGTCTCCCTGATGATTCAGTTCCCGAACAATCCCATTGCCCGGGAATCCGCAACCCGCTACGGAGAGGTCATTAGCTCAATATTTAGCCGCGTGGCGGCGGGCCAGTACGCAGCTCCAGCAGTTCGCGTATCTAGCTAAAACTGACGCGCTCCAATCCCTGGCGAAGCGAGCAATTAGGAGCAATAGGCTGGCAATGACCCTGGTGGGCGGTGTTGGCCTCCGCGCACAGGGTGCCAGTGGCTGGGCTCCCGTGGCTAGGAGAGGTGGCGACCATGCATAGCACAGGTGTTACGCCGGTAGCTGTCATTGGTATGGGGTGCCGGCTGCCGGGGGGCATCGACTCACCCGATCGGTTGTGGGAGGCGTTGCTGCGGGGCGACGATCTGGTCACTGAGGTCCCCGCCGACCGCTGGGACGCGGACGAGTACTACGACCCCGAACCCGGCGTGCCCGGACGGTCGGTATGTCGATGGGGCTCGTTCCTCGATAACGTCGGCGACTTTGATCCCGAGTTCTTCGGGATCAGCGAACGTGAAGCGACTGCGATGGATCCGCAGCACCGTTTGCTGCTGGAAACCGCCTGGGAGGCCATGGAGCACGGCGGCCTAACACCGAACCAGATGGCCTCGCGGACAGGGGTTTTCGTGGGGTTGATGCATGACGACTACCAGTTTGTCCACGCCGACGCCCAGACTCTGGCTGGGCCATATGGATACATCGGCAATAGCTTTGCGATGGGGTCCGGGCGCATCGCCTACGCCATGGGCTTGCAGGGTCCCGCGATCACGGTAGATACCGCATGCTCGTCTGGCCTCACCGCTATTCACCTGGCTTGTCGTAGCCTGCACGACGGCGAAAGCGACATTGCGCTAGCCGGCGGTGCTTCGGTGATGCTCGAACCCCGAAAGGCCGCCTCGGGCTCGGCGTTGGGCATGTTGTCTGCGACCGGGCGCTGTCATGCGTTCGACGTTTCCGCGGACGGTTTCGTCTCCGGTGAGGGTTGTGTCATGTTGGCGCTCAAGCGGTTGCCGGATGCGCTGGCCGATGGGGACCGGATCCTGGCCGTAATTCGTGGCACGGCCGCCAACCAAGACGGCCACACCGTCAATATTGTGACACCATCACGGTCCGCGCAGGTCGCGGCGTATCGGGAGGCGTTGGATGTGGCCGGTGTGGACCCGGCTACGGTGGGCATGGTCGAGGCGCACGGCCCGGGCACCCCGGTGGGTGACCCCATCGAATACGCCAGCCTGGCCGAGGTATACGGCAACGACGGCCCCTGCGCGCTGGCATCGGTGAAGACCAATTTCGGCCACACCCAGTCGGCCGCTGGAGCGCTGGGACTGATGAAGGCGGTCCTGGCCCTCCAACACGGCGTGGTCCCACAGAATCTGCACTTCACGGCCCTGCCTGACAAGCTTGCCGCAATCGAAACCAACCTGTTTGTGCCGCAAGAGATTACGCCGTGGCCCGGCGCCGATCAAGAAACGCCCCGGCGCGCGGCGGTGTCGTCGTATGGCATGACGGGCACCAATGTGCACGCCATTGTCGAGCAGGCACCGGTGCCAGCCCCCGAATCCGGTGCACCAGGCGACACCCCGGCCACACCCGGTATCGACGGCGCGCTGCTGTTCGCGCTGTCGGCCAGCTCGCAGGACGCGCTGCGGCAGACCGCCGCGCGGCTGGCCGATTGGGTCGACGCCCAAGGACCCGAGCTGGCGCCGGCGGATCTGGCCTACACCCTGGCCCGCCGGCGCGGACACCGGCCGGTGCGCACCGCCGTACTGGCCGCCACCACCGCGGAGCTGACCGAGGCGCTGCGGGAAGTCGCCACCGGCGAAACCCCCTACCCACCCGCGGTCGGCCAAGACGACCGCGGACCGGTCTGGGTGTTCTCCGGGCAAGGCTCGCAATGGGCGGGCATGGGCGCCGACCTGCTGGCCACCGAACCGGTATTCGCCGCCACCATCGCCGCGATCGAACCACTGATCGCCGCGGAATCCGGCTTCTCGGTGACCGAAGCCATGACCGCCCCCGAGGTCGTGACCGGCATCGACCGGGTGCAACCGACCCTGTTCGCCATGCAGGTCGCGCTGGCGGCCACAATGAAGTCCTACGGCGTAGCGCCCGGCGCGGTCATCGGCCACTCGCTGGGCGAGTCCGCGGCCGCGGTGGTCGCCGGCGCGCTCTGCCTCGAAGACGGAGTGCGCGTCATCTGCCGGCGGTCGGCGCTGATGACCCGTATCGCCGGCGCCGGCGCCATGGCATCGGTGGAACTGCCTGCCCAACAAGTGCTTACGGATATGATGGCGCGCGGCGTCAACGACGCCGTGGTCGCGGTGGTGGCCTCCCCGCAGTCCACCGTGATCGGCGGGGCCACCCAGACGGTACGCGACCTGGTGGCCGCCTGGGAGCAACGCGACGTGCTGGCCCGTGAGGTGGCCGTCGACGTAGCATCGCACTCCCCGCAGGTCGACCCGATCCTCGACGAACTGGCCGAAGCGCTCGCCGAAATCAGCCCGCTGCAACCGGAAATCCCCTACTACTCGGCGACCTCGTTCGACCCGCGCGAGGAGCCCTACTGCGACGCCTACTACTGGGTGGACAACCTGCGCCACACCGTACGCTTCGCCGCGGCGGTGCAAGCCGCCCTCGAAGACGGCTACCGGGTCTTCACCGAGCTGACCCCCCACCCCCTGCTGACCCACGCGGTCGACCAGACCGCCCGCAGCCTCGACATGTCGGCGGCTGCGCTGGCCGGCATGCGCCGCGAACAACCACTGCCCCACGGGCTGCGCGCACTGGCCGGCGACCTCTACGCCGCCGGCGCCGCCGTCGACTTCGCCGTGCTCTACCCCACCGGCCGACTGATCAACGCACCACTGCCCACATGGAACCACCGTCGTCTGCTGCTCGACGACACGACCCGTCGCATCGCCCACGCCAATACCGTCGCCGTACACCCATTGCTGGGCTCCCACGTGCGCCTGCCCGAGGAGCCGGAACGCCACGTCTGGCAGGGCGAGGTCGGCACCGTGACACAACCCTGGCTGGCCGATCACCAAATCCACGGCGCGGCCGCCCTTCCCGGAGCCGCCTACTGCGAGATGGCGTTGGCCGCAGCCCGCGCCGTCCTCGGCGAAGCCTCCGAAGTCCGCGACATCCGATTCGAGCAGATGTTGCTGCTCGACGACGAAACCCCCATCGGCGTCACCGCCACGGTAGAAGCCCCCGGCGTTGTCCCACTCACAGTAGAGACCAGCCATGATGGTAGGTACACACGGCAACTCGCCGCGGTTCTGCACGTTGTCCGGGAAGCCGACGACGCCCCGGACCAGCCACCCCAGAAAAACATCGCCGAACTGCTGGCCAGCCATCCCCACAAGGTGGACGGCGCCGAGGTTCGGCAATGGCTGGACAAGCGTGGTCATCGCTTAGGGCCGGCTTTTGCGGGTCTGGTTGACGCGTACATCGCCGAAGGGGCCGGCGACACGGTGCTGGCCGAGGTCAACCTACCGGGCCCGCTTCGCTCGCAGGTCAAAGCTTACGGCGTGCATCCCGTGCTGCTGGATGCGTGCTTCCAGTCGGTGGCGGCTCATCCCGCCGTCCAGGGTATGGCCGACGGTGGTTTGTTGCTGCCGTTGGGTGTGCGGCGGTTGCGGTCCTATGGGTCGGCCCGTCATGCCCGGTACTGCTATGCGACGGTGACCGCGTGCGGTGTGGGCGTGGAAGCCGACCTGGACGTGTTGGACGAGCACGGCGCGGTGGTGTTGGCGGTGCGTGGGCTGCAGTTGGGTACCGGCGCGTCGCAGGCCAGCGAACGTGCCCGGGTTTTGGGTGAGCGGCTGCTTGGCATCGAATGGCACGAACGTGAGCTGCCCGAAAACAGCCACGCCGAACCCGGCGCCTGGCTGCTGATCAGCACCTCCGCTGCCGCCGATCTGCTAGCCACCGAGTTGACCGACGCGCTGAAGCTGCGCGAGGCACAGTGCACAACCATGTCCTGGCCACAGCGCGCCGACCACGCAGCCCAGGCCGCGCGGCTGCGCGACCAGCTCGGCACCGGCGGGTTCACCGGCGTATTCGTGTTGACCGCGCCGCAGACCGGCGACCCCGCCGCGGAATCCCCCGTGCGCGGCGGCGAGCTTGTCAAACATGTGGTGCGTATCGCCCGCGAGATTCCAGAGATCACGGCCCAAGAGCCGCGGTTGTATGTGCTGACCCACAATGCTCAGGCGGTGTTGTCTGGTGACCGACCCAATCTTGAGCAGGGTGGGATGCGTGGGCTGCTGCGGGTGATTGGTGCCGAACACCCGCATTTGAAGGCCAGCTATGTCGATGTGGATGAGCAGACCGGCGCGGAGTCGGTGGCGCGTCAGCTGCTGGCGGCCAGCGGCGAGGATGAGACCGCCTGGCGCAACGACCAGTGGTACACCGCCCGGTTGTGCCCAGCCCCGCTGCGCCCCGAGGAGCGGCAAACCACCGTCGTCGACCACGCCGAGGCCGGCATGCGCCTACAGATCCGTACTCCCGGTGACCTGCAAACCTTGGAGTTCGCCGCGTTCGACCGGGTCCCGCCGGGCCCGGGAGAGATCGAGGTCGCCGTCACCGCGTCCAGCATCAACTTCGCCGACGTGCTGGTCACCTTCGGCCGCTACCAAACCCTCGACGGGCGACAGCCGCAGCTGGGCACCGATTTCGCCGGGGTGGTGAGCGCGGTCGGGCCCGGGGTCAGCGAACTCAAGGTCGGTGACCGGGTCGGCGGCATGTCACCCAACGGCTGCTGGGCCACGTTCGTCACCTGCGACGCCCGCCTGGCCACCAGACTGCCCGAGGGGCTGACCGACGCCCAAGCCGCGGCAGTGACCACCGCCAGCGCCACCGCGTGGTACGGGCTGCAGGACCTGGCGCGGATCAAGGCCGGCGACAAGGTGCTCATCCACTCCGCCACCGGCGGAGTGGGCCAGGCCGCGATCGCGATCGCGCGTGCGGCCGGAGCCCAGATCTACGCCACCGCAGGCAACGAAAAGCGTCGAGACCTGCTGCGCGACATGGGCATCGAACACGTCTATGACTCGCGCAGCGTCGAGTTCGCCGAGCAGATCCGCCGCGACACCGCCGGCTACGGCGTGGACATCGTGCTCAACTCCGTGACCGGTGCCGCACAGTTGGCCGGCCTCAAACTACTGGCCCTGGGCGGCCGCTTCATCGAAATCGGCAAACGCGACATCTACTCCAATACCCGACTGGAACTCTTGCCATTCCGGCGCAATCTGGCGTTCTACGGTCTAGACCTGGGGTTGATGTCGGTGAGCCATCCGGCTGCGGTCCGCGAACTGTTGAGCACGGTGTATCGGTTGACCGTCGAGGGTGTGCTGCCGATGCCGCAGAGCACCCATTACCCGCTGGCCGAGGCGGCCACCGCGATCCGGGTGATGGGCGCGGCCGAGCACACCGGCAAGCTCATCCTCGACGTCCCCCACGCCGGGCGCAGCAACGTGGTGCTTCCCCCCGAACAGGCTCGGGTTTTCCGTTCAGACGGGTCCTACATCATCACCGGTGGCCTGGGTGGGCTGGGCTTATTCCTGGCCGAGAAGATGGCCAACGCCGGGGCCGGCCGCATCGTGCTCAGCTCGCGCTCACAGCCCAGCCAAAAGGCGTTGGAGACCATCGAACTCGTCCGCGCGATCGGGTCTGACGTAGTGGTGGAGTGCGGCGATATCGCCCAGCCGGACACCGCCGACCGGTTGGTCACGGCGGCCACCGCGACGGGTTTGCCGCTGCGCGGCGTGCTGCACGCGGCCGCGGTGGTCGAGGACGCCACCTTGGCCAACATCACCGACGAACTCATCGAACGCGACTGGGCGCCCAAGGCATATGGCGCCTGGCAACTGCACCGGGCCACCGCGGACCAGCCGCTGGACTGGTTCTGCTCATTCTCCTCAGCGGCCGCCCTGGTGGGCTCGCCGGGTCAGGGCGCCTACGCCGCGGCCAACAGCTGGCTGGACACCTTCACCCACTGGCGGCGAGCCCAAGACCTACCAGCCACCTCCATCGCCTGGGGCGCCTGGGGCCAGATCGGCCGCGCGATCGCCTTTGCCGAACAAACCGGCGACGCCATCGCCCCCGAGGAAGGCGCCTACGCCTTCGAGACCCTGCTGCGCCACAACCGCGCCTACAGCGGCTACGCCCCGGTGATCGGATCACCCTGGCTGACAGCCTTCGCCCAGCACAGCCCATTCGCGGAGAAGTTCCAATCCCTGGGGCAAAACCGTTCAGGCACAAGCAAATTCCTTGCCGAGCTGGTGGACCTGCCCCGCGAGGAATGGCCAGACCGGCTGCGGCGGCTACTCTCCAAGCAGGTCGGCCTAATCCTACGCCGCACCATCGACACCGACCGGCTGCTCAGCGAGTACGGCCTGGACTCACTGAGCAGCCAGGAACTGCGTGCGCGGGTGGAAGCCGAAACCGGGATCCGCATTTCCGCCACCGAAATCAACACCACCGTTCGTGGCCTGGCGGATCTGATGTGCGACAAGTTGGCGGCCGACAGGGACGCGCCGGCACCCGCCTGACGTCGAACGCGGGAAGGCGCTGATGAAGTTTGTCTTGGCGGTCCACGGAACCCGCGGTGATGTCGAACCTTGCGCCGCGGTTGGCGTGGAGCTGCGGCGGCGAGGCCACGCAGTTCATATGGCAGTGCCGCCCAACCTGATCGAGTTCGTCGAGTCGGCAGGTCTGACCGGCGTCGCCTACGGCCCGGACTCGGACGAACAGATCAACACGGTCGCGGCATTCGTCCGCAACCTCACCAGAGCCCAGAATCCGCTCAACCTCGCCCGCGCCATCAAGGAACTATTCGTCGAAGGCTGGGCGGAGATGGGCACGACGTTGACCACGTTGGCCGACGGCGCCGACCTGGTGATGACGGGCCAGACATATCATGGTGTGGCAGCCAACGTCGCCGAGTACTACGACATTCCGGCTGCGGCACTGCATCACTTTCCGATGCAGGTCAACGGCCAAATCGCGATCCCGTCGATACCGACGCCGGCGACTCTGGTGCGCGCGACGATGAAGGTCTCATGGCGGCTGTATGCGTACGTCAGCAAGGATGCCGATCGCGCGCAACGACGTGAACTGGGCCTACCGCCAGCACCGGCGCCGGCGGTGCGTCGGCTGGCGGAACGCGGAGCGCCCGAAATCCAAGCCTACGACCCGGTTTTTTTCCCCGGACTGGCGGCCGAATGGAGCGACCGCCGCCCGTTTGTCGGCCCGCTGACCATGGAGTTACACAGCGAACCCAACGAAGAACTCGAGTCGTGGATCGCCGCCGGAACACCACCCATCTACTTCGGCTTCGGCAGCACGCCCGTCCAAACGCCCGTCCAAACGCTCGCCATGATCTCCGATGTCTGCGCACAGCTCGGCGAGCGAGCCCTGATCTATTCTCCGGCAGCCAACTCCACCCGCATTCGTCATGCCGACCACGTGAAACGTGTCGGCCTGGTCAACTATTCGACCATCCTTCCCAAGTGCCGCGCGGTCGTCCACCACGGTGGCGCCGGTACCACCGCCGCCGGCCTGCGAGCGGGAATGCCCACGCTGATTCTCTGGGACGTGGCCGATCAACCGATCTGGGCCGGTGCCATCCAACGACTCAAAGTCGGCTCTGCCAAACGCTTTACGAACGTCACCCGCGGGTCATTGCTCAAGGAGCTACGATCGATCCTGGCGCCGGAATGCGCCGCGCGGGCACGTGAGATCTCGACACGGATGACCCGGCCGACAGCCGCCGTCACCGCGGCCGCGGACCTGCTGGAGGCGACGGCACGCCAAACGCCTGGGAGCACGCCTAGCAGCTCGCCGGGCAGGTGAGCGGAAATGACTTGTGCCACTTACGATGATGGGCCATCCCCATCTCCCGCAAGATACCCATAGCGGCGGGCCAGCCATGCGTTCGACGCAATCCCCGGATCATGGCCGCACTTGCACCCCAGTGATACCGGTGCCCACCGAAGTGCGTATTGGCGGTCTTGCGCCCGAAATGGTTGATGTAGGCCATCTCGGTTGTGTACAGGCCATACCCGGACTTTCGAGCCCGTAACGCGAGATCCAGGTCGAGCCCCCATCCGTAGCGCCCGAACGTGGACAGGTCCATGCCGCCGACCGCATCCCAGCAATCCCGCGACATCACCAGCGCCGTTCCCTCGACTGCGGGCACCTTCCGGTATCGCGCTCGCGGAACATAGCTTTCGGCGTCTGGTTTCTCGTCAGCTACCGCGAAGGGAAAACCCACGTCAAACATCGGCCCGACCATTCCGGCGTCGGCCGGTAGCCGCGAGTCGAGCAACGCGGCAACAAATCCCTTCGAGACCCGGGTGTCGTTGTTGAGCGTCATTGCGTGGGAGTAACCCTCCGCGAACGCAAGTCGGAAACCGAGCTCGCTCCCCCCGGCCCAGCCTAGGTTCTCTCCCGGTGTGCTCACTCGCTCGGTGCCGATCCTAGGATAATCACCGCGGTTGTCGACGATGAGATAGTCGGCGCCCTCACGTTCCAGGTCGGCCACGAGTGCGTGGGTGTATTCGTGCTGCCCAAACACCGGCACCGTAATCATCAGGGACACAAGCGGAGCGTACAACGATCATCCTCGCGCCGAAGGCCATTCGCCGAAGCGCCACCCTCGCTTAGCGCGCACGGCGGGCTGCATCTTCGAGCAGATCGGCGGTGGCCGTGACGCTGGCGGCGGGTTTGGTCATCCGAGACGCGATCTCCCGCGCTCGGGTGACATAGTCCGGCGCAAGTATCGTTCGAAGGTCGGCAATCAGCGATTCTTTGGTGGCGCTTGAAAAGCGTCTCCCCCGGCCTACTTTCAGCTGTTTGATCTGAGCAGCCCAGATCGGCTGGTCGGAGGTGACCCACAGAATCAAGGTGGGGATACCGGCTCGAAGACCGGCGGCGGTGGTGCCCGCGCCGCCATGGTGGACGACCGCACGGCAGGTGGGAAAGACCGCCGCGTGGCTGACCACACGCACCACCTTCACGTGATCGAACTGCGGCATTCCGGTCGCATCGCTGGGTCCCGAGCAAATCAACGCGCGCTCGCCCAACTCCGCGCAGGCCGCACTGATCATGGCGACCCGGTCGGCCAGGGATCCGATCGGCATGCTGCCAAAGCCGAAATAAATCGGCGGTGTATCGGCAGCGATCCATGAAGCGACCTCGTCGTCCGCGTCGGTCGCCGATTCCATCGTCAACGCGCCGACAAACGGGCGTCGGCCGCCCCATTCCGCTGCCAGCCCCGGGAAGCAAAGCGCGTCGTAGGCTTGGATCTCCAGCGACCCGCGTACGGCCATTCGCCGCGGCGCGGGAGTTGACGCCTTCGGCAGGCCCAGTTCACGCCGCTGCGCGTCCTCAACACCTTTCGTCATGCGCCAATACAGCCAGTCGATGGCCGTGATGGTGGAGCGGACCAGTGGCGCCGGCAGCCGCGCGGGAAAGGCGATCTCGCCATTGGCTCGCACCGGATAAAAATGCAGCGCGGCCAACGGAATGCCGTGGTGCTCGGCGACGTTGGCGACCACCTCCTGGTAGATCTGACCGGTCAACAGCAGGTCGGCCCCGGCGGCCACCGGCGTCAACATCGCGCTCAGCTCCGCCCAGCCCTCGGTGACGGGCGCCATCGCTTCACGCAGCAGCTTGATGGGGTTCTGAAGTTTCCACGCGTTGTGCAGGAACTGCTCGTCGAGCTGCTCCTGAGAGTCCCTGCTTCCGTATGCGACAGCAGACAGCCCGGCCGTTTCCACGAAACCAATCAGGTTGGGCGGCACGGCAAGGCACACATCATGGCCGCGCCGCTGCAGCTCCAGGCCGACCGCTGCGCAGGGCTCGATGTCGCCGCGAGTCCCATAGCTGGCCACGACAAATTTCATGAGTTTTTCATGGGTGTGGTCTCGCCGAATCAATCCTTGGCGAACAAGTAGATCCGATAGCTGAACCCGCCGCCGCGACGTAGATCCCAGTCCAGCACACGCACCGCACAGCGGGTCAAGCCGGCCAGCAATACGGGTGCGCGGCGGCCGATGGCCTCTTGCGAACGCGCCGTGTTCGCATCCAACCCACGCTTGGCCTGCGCGCCGATGTCCCGCTGCGAAATCGTGCGCAGCGGAGCATCGGCCAACGCCGCCTCCCATTCGGCGACGACGGGATTTCGACGGGAATCGGTGTAGAGGAAGTGTCCGCCCGGGCGAAGCACGCGCGCCACTTCGGCCAAGAAGCCGCGAAAGTCGGGGTACTGGTGCGAGGCTTCGACATTGACCACCGCATCGAAGGATTCGTCGGGGAAAGGCAGGTTCTGCGCGTCGCCCTGCACGAACTGCAGGCCGGGCAGCCGGTGCTTTGCCCGGCAGAGGTCGATGCTGGCCGGATTCAAGTCCAGCCCCGTGTAGGAGGCCGGACCTAGGTTGCGGGCGATGTAGGAGGCCCCGCCACCGGCGCCACAACTGACCTCTAGCACCTCCTTGCCGGTGAGGTCCACCTGACTGGCCGTCTGGTGGTAGAGCTGGATGCAATACCGATTGGGCTCGTCGGACTCCGACAGCGGCAACGCCATCGGCGGATCCTCCTCGTAGCCGAAGTTGAAAAACACCACGTGATCGCCGACCTGGCGAGTGCCAAGCGGCAAGAAGTACTTGGTCGTGAGCTTGCCGACCAACGGATTGGACTGCAGGCGATACCTAAGAGCCACGGGGAGAGTGTCGCACGACCGCGAGGTGCACCAGGACCGAAATGCCCACTTTGCCGGACCGTGACCGCAAACCAGCACGACCGTGCAAGTTTGAGTCCAACGAGCTATCTGTTCGGACGCCGCATCCCGCCCGCCAGCGTCGGCTGCGGGCACGCCAGCCGATCCCACGAAATGCCCCTGATCTGCGTATTTGACGCCCGCAGTGGTCAAACGCCGCCAAAGTAACGGCAACGTCACGGTTAATGCGGTTATCGTCATTTCCCCACGCCACCGATTGCCAGGCTTGTACGGTTATCGGGTGGCAAGGCATGACGAGGCCAAAGCCGGGGGACTGTTCGACCGTATCGGCAACTTCGTGGTGCGATGGCCGCTGATCGTCATTGGGTGCTGGATCGCGGTGGCGGCCGCGCTGACGCTGTTGCTCCCAACGCTGCAGGCGCAAGCCGCAAAGCGCGAGCAAGCTCCCCTGCCGCCCGGGGCCCCATCGATGGTCCTGCAAAAGGAGATGAGCGCGGCTTTCCAGGAAAAAATTGAGACCTCCGCCCTCCTTTTGGTCCTCTTGACCAACGAGAACGGGCTGGGACCCGCCGACGAGGCCGTCTACCGAAAACTGATCGAAAACCTGCGGGCGGACACGCAGGACAAAATATCGGTTCAGGATTTTCTCGCCGTCCCCGAAATGAAGGAGCTGTTGGCCAGCAAGGACAACAAGGCTTGGAACCTGCCCATCACGTTCGCGGGCGATGCCGCGTCGCCTGAGACACAAGCGGCGTTCAAACGCGTCGCCGCGATCGTCAAGCAAACAGTCGCGGGAACCAGCCTGACCGTCCACCTCAGCGGTCCGATCGCCACGGTCGCCGACCTGACGGAGCTCGGCGAGAAAGATGTGCGGATCATCGAGATCGGCACCGCGGTCAGCGTGCTGATCATCCTGATCCTCGTCTATCGGAACCTGGTGACCATGCTGGTGCCGCTGGCCACCATCGGAGCGTCGGTGGTCACTGCGCAGGGCACGTTGTCCGGGCTCGCCGAGTTCGGCCTGGCCGTGAACATGCAGGCGATCGTCTTTATGAGCGCGGTCATGATCGGGGCGGGAACCGATTACGCCGTCTTTCTGATAAGTCGCTATCACGACTATGTGCGCCACGGCGAAAAATCGGACATGGCGGTCAAGAAGGCGTTGATGTCCATCGGCAAGGTGATCACCGCATCGGCGGCCACCGTCGCCGTCACATTTCTGGCGATGGTGTTCACCAAACTGGAAGTGTTTTCGGCGGTGGGCCCGGCAATTGCGGTTGCCATCACGGTGTCGCTGCTGGGTGCGGTCACCCTGCTGCCCGCCATCCTGACACTCACCGGACGGCGGGGCTGGATCAAGCCGCGACGCGACCTGACCAGTCGAATGTGGCGGCGTTCGGGTGTTCGCATCGTGCGTCGGCCCACCATCCACCTGGTCGGCAGTCTCATTGTGCTGGTCGCCCTGGCCGGCTGCACGCTGCTGATCCGATTCAACTACGACGATCTCAAGACGGTGCCGCAGCACGTCGAAAGCGTCAAAGGATACGAGGCGATGAACCGCCATTTCCCGATGAACGCGATGACTCCGATGGTGCTGTTCATCAAATCCCCCCGAGACCTGCGGACACCCGGCGCGCTTGCCGACATCGAGATGATGTCCCGCGAGATAGCAGAATTGCCCAACATCGTGATGGTGCGGGGCTTGACCCGACCGAACGGGGAACCTCTGAAGGAGACCAAGGTCTCGTTTCAGGCTGGTGAAGTGGGCGGCAAGCTCGACGAAGCGACCACCCTGCTCGAAGAGCACGGAGGCGAGCTGGACCAGCTGACCGGCGGTGCGCACCAGTTGGCCGACGCCCTCGCCCAAATACGCAACGAAATCAATGGGGCCGTGGCCAGCTCGAGCGGGATAGTCAACACCCTGCAGGCCATGATGGACCTGATGGGCGGCGACAAGACCATCCGACAACTGGAAAATGCGTCCCAATATGTCGGGCGCATGCGGGCTCTGGGGGACAATCTGAGCGGGACCGTCACCGATGCCGAACAAATCGCCACTTGGGCCAGCCCTATGGTCAACGCCCTCAACTCCAGCCCGGTGTGTAACAGCGATCCCGCCTGTCGGACGTCGCGCGCACAGTTGGCGGCGATTGTCCAGGCGCAGGACGACGGCCTGCTCAGGTCCATCAGAGCGCTAGCCGTCACCCTGCAACAGACGCAGGAATACCAGACACTCGCCCGGACGGTGAGCACACTGGACGGGCAACTGAAGCAAGTCGTCAGCACCCTCAAAGCGGTCGACGGCCTACCCACCAAATTGGCTCAAATGCAGCAAGGAGCCAACGCTCTCGCCGACGGCAGCGCAGCGCTGGCGGCAGGCGTGCAGGAATTGGTCGATCAGGTCAAAAAGATGGGCTCAGGGCTCAACGAGGCCGCCGACTTCCTGTTGGGGATCAAGCGGGATGCGGACAAGCCGTCAATGGCGGGCTTCAACATTCCACCGCAGATTTTTTCGAGGGACGAGTTCAAGAAGGGCGCCCAGATTTTCCTGTCGGCCGATGGTCATGCGGCGCGGTACTTCGTGCAGAGCGCGCTGAATCCGGCCACCACCGAGGCGATGGATCAGGTCAACGATATCCTCCGTGTTGCGGATTCCGCGCGACCGAATACCGAACTCGAGGATGCCACGATAGGTCTGGCGGGGGTTCCGACTGCGCTGCGGGATATCCGCGACTACTACAACAGCGATATGAAATTCATCGTCATTGCGACGATCGTTATCGTATTCTTGATTCTCGTCATTCTGCTGCGCGCACTTGTGGCTCCGATATATCTGATAGGCTCGGTGCTGATTTCTTACTTGTCGGCCCTAGGCATAGGAACTCTCGTTTTCCAATTGATACTGGGCCAGGAAATGCATTGGAGCCTGCCGGGACTGTCCTTCATATTATTGGTTGCCATCGGCGCTGACTACAACATGCTGCTCATTTCACGCATCCGCGACGAATCACCACACGGTATACGCATCGGCGTCATCCGAACCGTGGGCTCCACCGGTGGTGTTATCACCTCGGCGGGTCTCATCTTCGCCGCGTCGATGTTCGGTCTGGTGGGCGCGAGCATCAACACGATGGCTCAGGCCGGTTTCACCATCGGCATCGGGATCGTGCTGGACACCTTCCTGGTCCGCACCGTCACGGTGCCGGCCTTGACCACGATGATTGGCCGGGCAAACTGGTGGCCGTCCGAGCTGGGACGCGACCCATCCACGCCGCCGACCAAAGCCGATCGGTGGCTGCGGCGGGTGAAAGGCCACCGACGCAAGGCCCCGATCCCGGCGCCCAAGCCGCCCCACACCAAGGTCGTCCGCAACACCAACGGGCACGCAAGCAAGGCGGCAACCAAGTCGGTTCCCAACGGCAAGCCCGCTGACCTAGCCGAAGGCAACGGGGAGTACCTGATCGACCACCTGCGCAGACATTCGCTTCCGCTGTTCGGCTATGCCGCCATGCCGGCCTACGATGTCGTGGATGGCGTGTCGAAACCCAACGGCGACGGCGCCCACATCGGTAAAGAACCCGTCGACCATCTACTCGGCCACTCGCTGCCGCTGTTCGGTCTTGCCGGCCTACCGAGCTACGACCGTTGGGATGACACGTCTATCGGCGAACCCGCAGTCGGTCACGCGGGGTCAAAGCCCGACGCGAAGCTGAGCACCTGAGCCTCAGTGCGCACGGTTGGCGCTCAACTCAGTTTTCCCCTGTTGCCCCTCCAGGGGCTGGTGCTACTGGTGTGACGATCCCCATTGCGCCCCATTGCGGGAGCCTCGCCTGTGGGTGCTATGCGTCCAGGCGAGTGAACTCGTCCTGACGGTACAGCTCCACACACTGTGCTCGCCGGATCTTGCCGCTGGTGGTGATTGGGATTGAGCCCGGGGAGACGAGCACAAGATCCGCCACGCTCAACCCGTGCGACTTCGAGATTGCCGAGGTCACTTCGCGTTTCACGAAACCCAGTCGTTCCGCCGCCTCGTCGTCGGACTCGTCCTTCTTCTTGAGTTCAATAATGGCAACCAGCTTCTCAGCACCATGCTCGGAAACAGCGATCGCCGCACAGCGGCCCGGACTGATCGTCTGAATCGTCGCCTCGATATCGTCGGGAGAGTGGTTGCGCCCGTACACGATCAAGAGGTCCTTGATGCGCCCCATGATGAACAGCTCACCCTCGGAGAGGAAACCCGAATCTCCCGTCCGCAGCCATGGTCCTGCGGGTGTGCCTTCGGAGGGATTGACGATCGTTGCGCTAAAGGTGCGTTCGGTCGCCTCGGGTTTCTGCCAATAGCCGATGGCGACGTTGTCGCCGTGCACCCAAATCTCACCGATCGTTCCCGCGGGGCGCTCGATGCCGGTGTCCGGGTCGACGATGCGCACCAGCTGGGTGTCGACGATGCCGTAGCTGACCAGCGGTGTGCCGCCGTCGCTTTCGGTCCGCTCAGCTTGGCCGTCCGGCAGCTTCTGGGGATCGAATTGCACTATCTTTGGCGGTTGACCCGCCTTGCGGGTGGCCACATATACCGTGGCCTCTGCCATTCCGTACGACGGACGTATCGCCTTGGGGTCAAGATTGAACGGGGCGAACCGGTCGATGAAGCGCTTCAGCGTCACCGGCTGCACCCGTTCGCTGCCGTTGAGGATGCCGTGCACGCCACCGAGATCGAGGCCCTCCATGTCCTCGTCTTTGGTCTTACGAGACGCCAGATCGAATGCGAAGTTCGGCGCGGCGGTAAACGCAAGAGTGTTGCTTGCCAACATCTGTATCCAGCGAGCCGGGCGCTGCAGGAAACCGATCGGGCTGGTCAGCACGGCGGGGATGCCAGCCAGAATCGGCAATATCAGTCCCAAGACGAAACCCATGTCGTGATAGAACGGCAACCACGACACCACGGTGGAGCCTGGCGGGGCGACCTTGCCATAGACGCCGTAGTAACTGGTCATAATTTGTTCGAAATTGGCGAAAAGATTCTTATTCGAGACCATGACACCGGCCGGCGTGCGCGTGGAACCCGAGGTGTACTGCAAGTACAAGATATCCGGATGGCCGTGAGCGGCAGAACGAGAACCGGAGCTCGGCCGAGCATCAAGATCCAGCCGATCGACTTCGATCACCGCCGGTGCGTTTTGGCCGGGCTGCGGCTGGACGTATTCGACGACATTGTCGACGACCGAGGACGCCGTGAGAACGATCGCCGGTGCGGTATCGGCGAACACGGAAACGGTGCGCTCGTCGTGGGCACCACCCTGGGGAATCGAAAGCGGAACCGCGACAATTCCGGCCTGCAGCGAGGCAATAAAGCTAACGACATAGTCGAGGCTTTGTGGCGCCAGAATTAATGCCCGATCGCCGGTCGACCCATGTTCTCTTAGCTGTGCGGCGAGGTTAAGCGTTCGCCGATATAACTGCGACCACGTCAGAGTTTCTTCAACACCATCCCAGGACCGCTCGTAATCGATAAAGGTGAGCGCTTTGTCGTTGGGCTGAAAACTGGCGCGTTCACGCAGCACACCAGGAAGAGAGGATTCGACCACGGACATCACACTACCTTCGCTGGTGTTGTTTCTCTCCAGGACTGACGAAGATGCCGAGTTCGGGAACCGCACTAGCTCATCCCGACCAGAGCCTGGAGGACATCAGGACCGGCGGGTTGACAGATCTCAAAGATGGGCCGCAAGGCTATTTGATGGCTCTTTCGGTCGTCGAGTCGGCGGCAACCGGTCCGATCCCGCATGCTCCATCCATAGAGGCCAGACGGGCGATCTATCAAGATCTAGGCATGTGATCCGCGGACGTTACGTCCCCTACCGGTCGGCGGAGAAGTGGTTTCGCGATAACCGCCGTCCCGACCTTCGAGTGCGCGCCGTCGGGTGACTCGACGCGTTGCCGAACCCATGTGGCGTTTGAAACGGGCGGAGTAGGCGTACGCAAGCGCCGCCAAGCTCGATAACTCGGTGGACAGCCGGCGCTTGAACCGCCGCCAGGGCGTTTGCGCCCACCGGTGTTGTAGCGACAGCATCGTCATCCGCGGATGGTCCGCGATGGACTTCAGAAGCAGGGCGCGACCCTGTCGGCCGGGTGTCTTTCCGATCTCGCGAAGCACCCAGGCGGACACCTCACCGACGATCGCCTCGCGCTCGCGGTGGCCGTGAACTAGGTCGAGCATCGCCTCGAGCGTCGCGGCCATCCCATGGCCTCGTGTCTCCCAAAACTTTCGGCGGTCAGTGTACGCGGAATGCCAAATACCGTGAGCGTGGCGACGGTAGACCGCCATCGTCTCGGGCAACATGGCGATCTCGCCGCCCACCGCATGCCGCACATGCAAGTACCAATCTATCGGCATGACGTTGGCCGGGATGTCGTCGTAGCTCGGCTGACGGCGGTACACGACCGAGTTGGTTTGGATGAAGTTCCGCGCGAGCAGGGCATCGACGCTCAGGTCGCGGCGCCAGCTGAGCGGCGGGAACTCGGAGTCTTTTGCGCCATCCTCATAGATCACTCGCACAGGATGAAAACACACCGTCGTCTCCGGATGCCGGTCCAGGTACTCTACCTGCTTGGACAGCTTCAGCGGATCGGTCCAGTAATCGTCGCCTTCGCACAGTGCGAGGTACTCGCCACGAGCGGCGGACAGCACATCCTTGAAATTGGCGTGGACACCGATGTTGGTCTGCCGCAGGATCGGCCGAAACAGCTGCGGATAGCGGTCGGCGTACTCTCCTATGATCCTCGGGGTGGCGTCCGTGGAGGCATCGTCAGCGATGATCACCTCGACGGGGAACTCGGTCCTCTGGGCGGCGAAGCCGTCCAGGGCCTCGCGAATGTACTCCTCTTGGTTGTAGGAGATCGAGACGATACTCACCTTGGGCGAATCCGTCGCTGTCGGGTCAACCACCGCGCGCTAACCCTTCCCCGAACGGCGCAACGACCCGCGCAACGTCGGCAATGGCCATGTGGTCGTGAACTGGCAGCGACACGATTCGCGAGCAAATATCCTCGGTGACGGTCAGATCGGCCGACTCGACCAACTCGGCATTCGTCGCCAAGCTGTGCAACGTTCGGGTCGCCACAGCTGTACAGGTCAAGGCTGGCCTTCTCGGACGACCTGGGCCGTTGGCGCAGAGCACTCCGTCGCATGCGAGGCAACCACAACGCAACAGACCCGAGGTCCTGGATACGCGGACGCTTAAGGCTAGCCTTACCTTGTAAAAATGTCATCTTGGCCGCCAGACCAAATGGGTTGGAATTGTCTGTGGCTCCGACGACGGCCAGGCAGAGTGCGACTGCTAGTCAGCCATCGGCAGTTGACGCCGGGCGTGGGCGAACTCGCGGAATGGGGCCGGCGCCAAAGCCTTCAAGTGCGTCCGCCGCTGCGGTCCGAGCACGGCCACCTCCACGATCATGGCCAGCCATGCGGGTATCCACCACAGCGCCGCGGCGCTGCGAACGCTGTTGGGCGACAACGGGTCCACGATCAACCAGGTGAGAATGCGCTGTCGGTCCAGCACGTTGCGCCGAGTCGCCATCACCCGTGTGGTCTCCGTCGCCGCCGTGTGACGGCGCACCGAGAGCTCGTGCGGAACGAAGCAGACCGCCGACCTCAGCATCAACCGAAGCCAGAAGTCCACATCGACGAGCTGGTAGATATCGGTGCGAAAACCACCGGCGTCCAGCGCCAATTGCCGCCGAAACATCACGGCGGTCGGTTCGCCGATCCAATTTTCCTTCGCGCCGTGCAATACCATCTGCAAGACCAGCGACGGCCCGTGGTTGCGGTCGCGCAGCTTGCGGAAACGGGTATGGACCCTGCCGTACCGTTGTTGCCACTTGATGTCGTCGCTCTCCACCCGTCGGGGGGCGAAAGCCATTCCGACACTGGGATCCTCAAAACGTCGGCTGAGTGTCTGCAGGGCTCCGGGGAGCAGCCGATCATCACCATGTACGAACTGAATAAGTCCGCCGCGCGCGACTTCCAGACATTTGTTGTGGTTTCGGTTGAGGCCGAGGCGAGGCTCATTTCGCAGCAAGCGGTCTCCGGGTCGCAGCATCGTTGCGGCGATCGCGGCGCAGTCGTCGGACGAGTCGTCGTCAACGACCACGATCTCGAACTCGACGCCCTCCTGTTCGAGGATGCTACGCAGACAGCGCTCGATGGTGGCGCCGTTGTTGTACATCGGGATGCACACCGAGATAAGCGGTTTCGCCGGGTTCACCGATACCACGCTTGATGCATCACCAGGCACCACATGGCGACTCAGAGACTAGTCACGCCCTGGTACAAAAAGAGGAACCCGACCCCTATCAGGATGGTGAGGGAGATCTGCCGACGATTGGACCGTACCCAATCCTGAAACCGCAGCATAACCTGCTGGGTTTGCTGCGGTATCGCCAGGTAGGCGACCAACGGAATCTCGATGACCGCAAGCACCAGGAGGGTGAACACGACAAATGCGCCGAACTGAGTGCCGATCTCGGCTCCCGATGCCATGATGACCGTCAACGCCACCACACTCTCGAAGGGCGGTGCGGACGAGGCGACGCCCACCACGAACGCCGGCCACACAACGTCGCCCTGCAGCATCTGTTGAGTACGCACTTCCAGCCGCGCAACAAGACCCGGGGGGCGCTGCGCTAGCGCCAGGGCCGACATTCCACCGTCGGCTACCCCCACTGGCCCTACCGGTACCCCTACCTGCGCCCGCGCGCGAGCCACCATGCGCGCGGCCAACAGCAGCATGATGACACCGATGACGATGTGCAGACGCCCACCCGCCAGGATCCCGACCGCTTCCCTGAACTCGTTGGCCGCGGACACCACGCCTTGTATGGCCGCCAAGGCGACATCGCGCATGAACACCAGCACGGCTAGCGCGATGCCGACACCCGCCACCATGCCGCCCACCCAGAAGGCGAACAGATTCAGCATGGGCCGACGCCGCGACAGCATGACGACCGCGAGTCCCAGACGCGCCGGGTCAATCGCCATCCCCAACCCCAAAAGGAGCACCATCGTCCACATCAGTGGGGACGCTACTACGGCACGGCGCGCCCCGTAGCGTTACTGAGAAATTGCTGAAAAATGGCTATTGACCAGCTAAGATATCCGGTACGCCCGCGCCGCGGAGAGCGCCGTTGTAGGCCGCGAGCCAACCAGCACCGACTCGAGACGGTGCGCCCACACCGCGCGCCACGCGGTTCGAGCCCAACGTCAGTGCACCCTCGCTATACTTCGCCAGCGTGTGCCGTACGTCCGCCGACCACCAGGCCACGACGGCCGACGGCCGGCGGGCACAGGCGATTCACGTTCGCCATCGCAATACCCTTGCGGCCGCGCAGGAAAAGGGCCGACGGTGAGTCCCCAGCTTTGCCCCAAGGTGAGCATCGTCTCGACCACTCACAACCAGGCGGGCTACGCCCGTCAGGCCTTCGACAGCTTTCTCGACCAGCAAACCGACTTCCCGGTGGAGATCATCGTCGCCGACGACGCGTCGACCGATGCCACCCCGGCGATCATCCGTGAGTACGCCGAGCGGTACCCGCACGTGTTCCGGCCGATCTTCAGGACCGAAAACCTCGGCCTCAATGGGAACCTGACCGGCGCCCTGTCGGCCGCTCGCGGCGAGTACGTCGCGTTGTGCGAGGCGGACGACTACTGGATCGATCCGCTGAAGCTAAGCAAACAGGTCGCATTCCTCGACCGGCACCCCAAGACGACGGTGTGCTTCCATCCCGTCCGAGTGATATGGGAGGACGGCCATGCCAAGGACTCGAAGTTCCCCCCGGTTCGGGTGCGGGGCAACTTGAGCCTGGATGCGTTGATCTTGATGAACTTCATCCAGACCAACTCGGCCGTGTACCGTCGCCTCGAGCGCTACGACGACATTCCTGCCGACGTCATGCCCCTGGACTGGTATCTGCACGTCCGGCACGCGGTGCATGGCGACATCGCCATGTTGCCCGACACCATGGCCGTGTATCGCCGCCACGCCCAAGGCATGTGGCACAACCAGGTGGTGGACCCGCCAAAGTTCTGGTTGACGCAGGGTCCGGGCCATGCGGCGACGTTTGACGCGATGCTCGACCTGTTCCCGGGAGACCCCGCGCGCGAGGAGCTCATCGCCGTCATGGCCGACTGGATCCTTCGCCAGATCGCCAACGTTCCAGGCCCGGAGGGGCGCGCCGCGCTGCAGGAAACCATCGCGCGCCATCCCCGGATCGCCATGCTGGCGCTGCAGCACCGCGGGGCGACACCCGCGCGGCGGCTCAAGACCCAGTGGCGCAAGCTCGCCGCCGCGACGCCGAGCCGCAGGGGGCTCGTGGATGTGTGGCCCTCCCGGCTCCGACGCGGCTGTCGAGCCTGACCATGTCGACAAACCCAGGACCAGCCGAAGGGGCTAACCAAGTGATGGCACAGGAACATTCGGCCGGCGCGGTACAATTCACCGCCCACAACGTTCGCCTCGACGACGGAACCTTGACGATACCGGAGTCCTCGCGCACGTTAGACGAATCGTCCTGGTTCATCTCGGCGCGCGGGATTCTGGAAACCGTCTTTCCCGGGGACAAGAGCCACCTACGCCTGGCCGATGTCGGCTGCTTGGAAGGCGGGTACGCGGTCGGTTTCGCGCGCATGGGATTTCAGGTCCTCGGGATCGAGGTTCGCGAGCTGAACATGGCGGCCTGCAACTACATCAAATCGAAGACCAACCTGCCGAATCTCCGGTTCGTCCACGACAACGCCCTCAACATCGCCAACCACGGGCTCTTCGATACCGTCTTCTGCTGCGGCCTCTTCTACCACCTGGAGAATCCGAAGCAATACCTGGAAACCCTCTCGTCGGTAACGAACAAGCTGCTGATTCTCCAGACGCACTTCTCGATCATCAACCGGAGCGATAAATGGCTCCGGTTGCCCACGACGGCACGACAATTGACCGATCGGTTGCTGCGGCGGCCGGCGCCGGTGAAGTTCATGCTCTCGGCGCCCACCGAACATGAGGGACTTCCCGGTAGGTGGTTTACCGAGTTTTCCGACGACCGGTCGTTTGGCCAGCGCGACACCGCAAAATGGGCGTCCTGGGACAATCGCCGGTCATTCTGGATTCAACGCGAGCACCTACTTCAGGCCATGAAAGACGTCGGCTTCGACCTGGTGATGGAGGAGTACGACAACTTGGAACCAAGCATCGCCGAGTCGTTGCTCGGAGGTTCCTATGCGGCGAATCTTCGAGGCACCTTCATCGGTATCAAGACCCGGTGATCCACAATCGCCGCCAGCAACCTAGGGGAACTCGGTGACGTCTGCTCCGACCGTCTCGGTGATAACGATCTCGTTCAACGACCTCGACGGGTTGCAGCGCACGGTGAAAAGTGTGCGGGCGCAACGCTACCGGGGACGCATCGAGCACATCGTAATCGACGGTGGCAGCGGCGACGACGTGGTGGCATACCTGTCCGGGTGTGAGCCAGGCTTCGCGTATTGGCAGTCCGAGCCCGACGGCGGGCGGTACGACGCGATGAACCAGGGCATCGCGCACGCATCGGGTGATCTGTTGTGGTTCTTGCACTCCGCCGATCGTTTTTCCGGGCCCGACGTGGTAGCCCAGGCCGTGGAGGCGCTATCCGGCAAGGGACCGGTGTCCGAATTGTGGGGCTTCGGGATGGATCGTCTCGTCGGGCTCGATCGGGTGCGCGGCCCGATACCTTTCAGCCTGCGCAAATTCCTGGCCGGCAAGCAGGTTGTTCCGCATCAAGCATCGTTCTTCGGATCGTCGCTGGTGGCCAAGATCGGTGGCTACGACCTTGATTTCGGGATCGCCGCCGACCAGGAATTCATATTGCGGGCCGCGCTGGTATGCGAGCCGGTCACGATTCGGTGTGTGCTGTGCGAGTTCGACACCACGGGCGTCGGCTCGCACCGGGAACCAAGCGCGGTCTTCGGTGATCTGCGCCGCATGGGCGACCTTCATCGCCGCTACCCGTTCGGGGGAAGGCGAATATCACATGCCTACCTACGCGGCCGGGAATTCTACGCCTACAACAGTCGATTCTGGGAAAACGTCTTCACGCGAATGTCGAAATAGATTGACGCGCCGGCGCGTCAATCGCTGCCCCGGAAGAAGATGCCATCGGCCTGCAGCATTCGACCGTTGCGGGGGTCGGTGAAACCGGGTTGCAATCCCGAGAGCGTAAAGCCCAACGAATCCACGAGATCGAGCGCCTCGCGGATGAGCATGCCACCCTCGTACAACGGCTGGAAAGACAGCTCGAGCTGCATGCCGACGCATCGGTCGTGCACCGTTGAATCGCCACCCGCGATCACCTGCTTCTCGAAGCCTTGAACGTCGATCTTCAAGAACGCAATATCGTTGGGCCGCAGAACGTCTGCGGCCACGGAATCGAGTCGATGTATCGGCACCCGTTGGGCGCCCACGTAGTTGGCTGGTGGAAAGGCGTCCTGATGTCGTTTCAACATCGGCAAGACGGAACTGCTGGCGCCCTCGTTGCCGGCGACGTTGATCGAGATGGTTCCATCGACATCGCCCAGCGCACAGCGCCGGCATTCCCACAACGGGTCCGTGGAGGCGCTTCGCTGCAAGCCGGCAAAGGGCCCGGGCAGCGGCTCGAACGAGACGATGCGGCCCGCGAAGCCCGCGCCGCGCAGACCCCTGGCGTACTGCCCCGAATTGGCGCCGACATCGAGCACGACACTGACCCGATGCGATTGCAGTTGGCGCATGAAGTTGCGTTCCCAATCCAGTTCGGGAAAGTAGCGCGACACGTCGAGGCCGTTGCGACGCAGGATGTTCCGAGCGCGACGGGCCAGCCCGCTCATTGCCGAACCGTTCCCGCGTGCTCGCGATACCACGCCACTGTCGCCTCAATTCCGTCGGGTAGCGCGATCGAAGGCCGCCATCCCGCCTCCCGTAGCACCGAAACATCCAGCAGTTTGCGTGGTGTTCCGTCCGGTTTGCTTGGATCCCAGCGGGTTTCGCCGCTATAGCCTACCGCCGAGGCGACCATCTCGGCGATCTCGCCGATGGTGTGGTCGATGCCGGTTCCCACGTTGACATGGGTCGGCCCGTCGAAATGTTCCAGCAGATACAGGCATGCGCTCGCCAGGTCGTCGACGTGCAGCAACTCCCGTCGGGGCGTGCCGGTGCCCCAGTTGGTCACGTTGGGCGCGCCACTGGCTTTGGCCTCGTCATAGCGGCGGATGAGTGCCGGCAGCAGATGCGAGCCGGACGGCGAAAAGTTGTCGCCTGGCCCGTACAGGTTGGTGGGCATCGCCGAGATCCACGGCAGGCCATGTTGGCGGCGCACCGCCTGGACCGCAAGGATGCCGGCGATTTTGGCGATCGCGTACGCGTCGTTGGTCGGCTCCAACGGACCGGTGAGCAGCGCGCTCTCCGGGATCGGCTGCGGGGCGAGTTTCGGGTAGATGCACGACGAGCCCAGGAACAGCAGCCGCGGCACCCGCGCCGCCACGGCGGCATCCAGCAGGTTGACCTGGATCTGGAGGTTTTCCGACAGGAAATCGGCCGGGTAGGTGTCGTTGGCCAGGATGCCGCCGACCCGGGCCGCCGCGTCGATGACGACCTGCGGCCTCGACTCGAGAACGAAGTCGAACGTCGCGGCCCGATCCGTCAGATCAAGCTCGGCGCGTGACCGCACCAGCAGGTTGGTGAACCCCGCGCCCGCAAACGTGCGTAGCAGCGCGGACCCGACCAGGCCGCGATGCCCGGCGATGTAGACCCGGGCCGCGCGGTCAAGCGGGCCGACCGAGGTGTGCGCGTTCATGTCCGGCCGGCGATCATCGGCTTGTCGATCCACGGCTTGCCTTCGCACTCCAGCGCCGCCATGTCCGCGTCGACCATGATCCGAGCCAACTCGTCAGTGTGCACCGAAGCCCTCCAGCCCAGCAATTCGGCAGCCTTGGTCGCGTCGCCGATCAGCGAATCCACCTCGGTGGGCCGCAGATAGCGTTGGTCGAATTTCACGTACTGCTGCCAGTCCAAACCGGCATGCTCGAACGCGGCCCGCGCGAACTCACGCACGGTGAAACCGCGCCCGGTCGCCAAAACGAAGTCGTCGGGCTCGTCGGTCTGCAGCATCCGCCACATGCCGTCGACGTATTCGGGCGCGTACCCCCAGTCGCGGACCGCATCCAGATTGCCCATATAGACCTCGGACTGGATACCGGCCTTGATGCGTGCCACGGCCCTGGTGATCTTTCGGGTCACGAACGTCTCACCGCGCCGCGGTGATTCGTGATTGAACAAGATGCCGTTAACGGCGAACAATCCGTACGCTTCGCGATAATTGCGGGTCGCCCAGTACGAATAGACCTTGGCGGCGCCATACGGTGACCGCGGGTAGAACGGTGTCAGCTCGTTCTGCGGTGGCGGCGAGGCGCCGAACATCTCCGACGAGGACGCCTGATAGAAGCGGCAGTGCACCCGAGAGAGCCGAACGGCTTCCAGCAGTCGCATGGATCCCATGCCGGTGGTGTCACCGGTGTGCACGGGTTCGTCGAAGCTCACCCGCACGTGTGACTGCGCCGCCAGGTTGTACACCTCGTCGGGTTCGATGGTGCTCAGCAGGGTCACCAACCGGGTTCCGTCGATCAGGTCACCATAGTGCAGAAACAGCCGCGCGCCCGGTTGGTGCGGGTCGACGTAGAGGTGATCGATCCGCGAGGTGTTGAACGTCGAAGCGCGCCGGATGAGCCCGTGAACCTCATACCCCTTGGCCAGCAGCAGTTCGGCGAGATACGAGCCGTCCTGTCCGGTGATTCCGGTGATGAGCGCTCGCTTCACTGTCTTCCCGCCTCTGTCGGTCATGCTCAGCCATCACAGCGGGGCGCCGCTGTCGCTTCATAGTAGATGTGGGTAGGGAACGCCCGTTCTGCAGCGACCTCCTGGTTGTCGGGGGCGACCAGGAAAATGTGAGGCTAGACTCCACCGCGGCCAAGTTGGTGACCATTGCGCCTGCGGCCGTTTCGCGCGGAACCGAGGAGGAGAATCCATACGACGCGACCCCCACGCCACCTCCAATCCCGCACAGCCACGACCAACTTGGGAACAAAACCACAGGTCAGACAGCTGTCGCTGAGAGCCGGGACATCGGGTGTCGCCCGGTGCAGTGACACATGTGACTGTTGCGACCCTACGATGTGCCCGACCCTCGGTGCGCACCAATTTGAGCCAAATCAGGTTGCAACGTCTCCTGGAAGGATCGGACCCGAGGACGGAGTGCTCACTGACGAGACGGCGTGATTTGTCGACCTGGGGCACAAATCAGTCGGGTCGCCGCGCCAACGCGGCCACATGGATGGCGATTCCCACCGTTGGACCGAACAACAGCGCGATCACGGTGCGCGTCTCCAGCGGCATCGGCAGCAGCAGCAACAGCGTCGACGCCACCGTCGCGCTGACCCAGCCCAGCAAATACGCCCGGTGCAGTGCGGCCGCGACCGCGGCGGCGCCGGTCAGCGTCAGCATGGCGATAGCTACCGCCGCTGCCGTCAACCAGGCCAGCAACGCCCCGCCAGTTTGGTAGTCGGGGCCGAATCCAACACGCAGCAACCAGGGACCGGTAAGCCCTGCGGCCAACATCCCGACCGCACCGATGCCGCCGACGACCAGCGCCGGTGCGATCAGCGCCCGAAGCCGTTGGGTGCGCCGGTCGACGAAATGCGCGATCAGGTTGCCTTGCATCGCGCTCAGTGGGACCAGAAGCGGCGCACGCGTCAAGGTCACAGCCAGGATGACCGCTCCGCCCTTTGCCCCTAACTGGTCGGAGGTCACTTTGAGCAACACTGGGAAACCCATTACCAGAATCGCGCTGGCACCCGCGGCGGTTATCGAATGAGCGGCACCGCGCACGAACGTGGCGATTCCCCCGGGCGTCAGCAGGCTGGCCGCGCTGCGCGCGGTGGGCGAGGCCATCAGCATGAGCAGCCACGCCACCGCTCCCGCGGTGGCGGCCCACAAGTACCCGGCCAGACCCCATCCGATCACAACCGCTGCCGCGGCGACCGCCAACCGGATGACCGCGTCGGTCACCATCAGTGACCCGTACTGTGTCCACCGGTCGACGCCGGCCAGCGCGCCCAGCAGGGTCGCCTGCGCGCAGAACCCGGCCACCCCAACGCTGAGTAGCCCCACGGACAGCCAGCGCCCCTCGACGAATAGCTGTCGGCTCCACAGCGGTGAGCTACCCGCGATTACGACGGCCGCGACGGTGCCAATCATCCCGGCCACCCGCAGCGGATGGGTACGATGGCCCGCAACTATTTGGGTGGAGCGCACCCAGCGGACCTCGCGGGTCGTTTCTTGCAGGAGGCCGTGGGTGGCGCCGGTGGCAATGCCGAGCGCCCCCCAAAACACCGCGAATATCGAAAAACAAGCCGGGGGTAGGTCGCGGGCCGCCAGATAGATGACCGTGTAGACGCAGGCAACGGCCAACGCGGTCGCCGCGCCGACCCGAGCGACGCTGCCCCGCGCGATAGGTCCGGTGGGGGCTGCCGTAGCGCCGACGTCGGTCATCTCGACGGCACGGTCGCACATTCCGCGCTCATGCCGTCTCTCGTACATGTCACGTCCACTGGCGGGGAGCTGTGTATCACCGCTGGCCAGCAACCGAGGTCGAGAGTACGCATGCCTGGCAACGACTGGATGGGGTCGGTTGTGATCCACGCAAGCCCCCTTTTAGCGCCCGCAATCCGCTGATACGCCTCATACACAGCAGGTTGCGAAAGTGCCGCGCGAATGCCCGATGTCGCTTGCGCCATGTCATTACCTCTTCGTTAGCCGCACATCCATGATGGGCTGCAGCGTAGCGGGAACATAGCCTGCCAGATGATGCACACGCAATTTCACCGCCGCGCGAATAGCAGCGACCATCCATTGTGCCCGGCGACCAGCGAATTCCTTATCCGTCAGCGCGCGTTCCAGCATCCATACCAACATTGCACGGTGGAAGCGCAAGGTCAGCGTCGCATCCTTCGCCGCAAAGCGTTTCACCTTGGGAACCGTAATCCAGTTGAGCGAACGCCAGACTCCCTTCGGGTCATCCATGCCCGTATTGCCCTCGATGCGATGTCGCATCACCCGGCATGTCAGCTCTTTGGTGAAGAATGTTGGGATATTGAAATGCGGTTCGTACGGGAATACGTAATTCGGGCACAGGAAGTGGTAACTGGCCCCCGGTTTCAGCACTTCCGATACCCGCCTGACTGCCTCATCCGGAAGGTCGATGTGCTCCATCACATTCAGCGAGAAGGCGAAGTCGAACCGCTTCTCGGAAATAAAGTCTTCCGCCTTGCATGGCGCGATGGTGGGTCGTGCTGCAGCCAATTCCAGCACGATGTCGCCAAGCTGTCTGAACTTGCCAAAACCTTCACCCGTCGGCTCGATGGCGGTGATGTCAAATCCCTCCGCCGCCAGTTGACAGCTGAGCAGAAGTACCCCCCCGCCCACTTCCAGCAATGCTGCACCGACAGGCAACCGCGCGAGGTCCTCGGACAGCCAGTCGCGTGCAAATCGGGCCTCGGCCGCCATCGTATCGAACAGTGAACGCAATTCTGGCGCGTGCGCATCAACATGTGAGCGGATACGGGCAAGGAATCCATCCATGCATGCGTTCACACGGTTCAGATTATTACTCAACGCAAACACCCATTGCGCGGTCGATCACGCCTCGTACGCTGGCCGGAACGCCCCAATACTGATACCTATCCGGGTGGGCCGGCGCATCAGCGTCTGCGCATCGATCAGCGCCTCGTTGCCGACCGCGATATGGTGCAGGATTACGAGTCATGAATGTCTCGCCGTGACGCGGTGATTCGTGATTGAACCAGATGCTGTTGACCGCGAGCAACCCATACAATTCGCGATAATTCCGTGTCGCCCAGCAGAAATAGACCTCGGCCGGGCTACCAGCGGCCACATATCCCTTCAGCGGGAGCTTAGCGAGATACGAGCCGTCCGGTCCTGTGATTCCGGTGATGAGCGCTCGCTTCACTGGGTTCCCGCTCCTGTCGGTCGCTCTTCGCCATGGCATAACGTCGGGGCGTGGCTGTGGGTTCATCCTAGATGTCGGTGCCCAGCGCCCTTTCGGCAACGACGTCCTGTTGTCGGTTGCCACGAGGAAGATCCGGTCTAGACTGCCCGGCGACCGCGTTGGCAACCATGGCGCTCTGCTACCGTTTCGCGCAGAACCGAGGAGAATCCAGATGAAGCGACCCCCGGAGGTGTTGCGCGGTGCCGTGACCGCGAGCCGGGAGCGGCTCTGGGCGATCGGCTCCCAATCCGAGCGCACCCTCATGCTCGGCACCATCCTGCTGGCGTCGGTGATTTCGGCGGCGACGGCGTACGCCCTCAGTCAGTGGTACGCGGTCGACGTCTTTTCCACTCTTTTGGTAGTCCCTGGGGACTGTTGGCTTGATTGGGGCATGAATATCGGTCGGCACTGCTTCAGCGACTACGCCATGGTCGCCGCCGCCGGGATTCAACCCAATCCCGCGGACTACCTGATCTCGCTACCCGCCGATTACCAGCCGACCGCGGTTGCTGCATGGGCCCCCGCCCGCATACCGTATGCGATTTTCGGACTACCCAGCCATTGGCTGGGTGCGCCGCGCTTGGGGCTGATCTGTTACCTGGTCGCCCTAACGATGGCGGTCATATCTCCCGCCATCTGGGCGGCCCGGGGGGCACGTGGTCTGGAGCGAGTGGTCATCTTCGTGACACTGGGCGCCGCGGCCATCCCGGCGTGGGGGGTCATCGATCGAGGCAACTCGACAGGGTTCGTGGTACCGATCGCGCTGGCTTACTTCGTGGCGTTGTCCCGACAGCGGTGGGGCCTCGCCACCATCACGGTGATCTTGGCCGTCCTGGTAAAGCCGCAGTTCGTCGTTCTCGGCGTGGTGTTGTTGGCGGCTCGACAATGGCGGTGGGCTGGTATCGGGATCACCGGTGTGGTGGTGTCCAATATCGCAGCCTTTCTGTTGTGGCCACGAGGCTTCCCGGGGACGATCGCACAGTCGATCCACGGCATCATCAAGTTCAATAGTTCGTTCGGAGGGCTTCGAGACCCGCGGAACGTGTCCTTTGGCAAGGCACTCCTGCTGATCCCCGATAGCATCAAGAACTATCAATCGGGCAAGATCCCAGAGGGTTTCCTCACTGGTCCGCGAACGCAGATCGGGTTTGCTGTCCTAGTCATAGTCGTGGTCTCCGTGCTGGCGCTCGGACGCCGTATCCCGCCTGTCATGGTGGGGATTGTGTTGCTCGCCACCGCCACCTTCTCCCCCGCGGACGTCGCCTTCTACTATCTCGTTTTCGTCTTGCCAATCGCTGCACTGGTAGCCCGAGACCCCAACGGGCCTCCTGGTGCTGGGATATTCGACCAACTCGCAGCCCATGGAGACCGCCGCCGCGCGGTCGGCGTCTGCGTGAGTTTGGCCGTGGCGCTGAGCATCGTCAACGTCGCGGTCCCGGGCCAGCCGTTCTACGTGCCGCTCTATGGACAGCTGGGAGCCAAAGGGGTAGTCGGTACCACGCCACTCGTTTTCACCACGGTGACATGGGCACCGTTCTTGTGGTTGGTCACGTGCGTAGTAATCATCGTCTCCTACGCGCGCAAACCCGCTCGCCCACATGACAGTCACAACGGGCCTACTCGGGAGAGCGACCAGGACACCGCTGCCAGCACCACCTCATGCTTACCCAATCCGGTTGAGGAGTCCTCACCACGGGGACCCGGCCCAATCTGCCAAAATTACACCCCATAGGCGGAGTCCGAGCTCACATCCGCCCAGGGGCTCAGTGGTTGGTAACCTGCCAACCGTGCAGCCTAACCACAACCCGAACCAGTGCCTACAGAACATGGCGCGCAACGGTTTACACTGATCCACGCACTCAATCGACATGGACCACGGCGCCACAACGAGGTACCACGCCAGCAACCGGAACGCTGCCGATCCCGTGGTGCGCCATACCGGGATAGGGCCCTGCAAACACTGATGGTCAACCCGCTAGAAGGCCGGTGACGGGCCTCGACCGAGTGGTATCCTCCCCCCAATCCCGATTCGGTGGCGAGGTTCTCGCCGCCGCGTAGTGCGGGTACGAACAAAGCGCGACACCTATCGATATCGCGACGCTGGGGGAAGACCAGGAATCGATCTCGTGAACGGAAGCGGATTTGATCATCAAGACAAGACCAGAAACGGATCGGCCGCGATATCTTTTTGCCAGCAACCTAGCCGCAGCCAGCCCTATATGATCGGATGCAATTATCTCACAGGAGACGATGCGACGTTCATCGCGCACCGGACGCCCCGGGTCGCGGCCCATCCTGGCCTTCCCGAGCACCATATTGAATATGTCGCAGAATCGCTTGAACTCGCTCCGGCGGAGCTGTCGCGGGCGCGACGTATTTGTTATTCTAAATTGGAGACACCGCGTTGAAGAAAGTCGCGATTGTTCAATCAAATTACATACCTTGGCGAGGATATTTTGACCTGATTGCATTCGTCGATGAATTCATCATCTATGATGACATGCAATATACCAAGCGTGATTGGCGAAACAGAAATCGGATCAAAACGAGCCAGGGGTTACAGTGGATAACTGTTCCCGTCCAGGTGAAGGGACGTTTCCATCAAAAGATACGTGAGACGCTGATCGACGGCACCGATTGGGCGAAAGCGCACTGGCGGGCACTAGAATTCAACTACAGTGCGGCCGCTCATTTTGCGGAGATCGCTGACTGGCTCGCGCCGATTTACCTCGAAGAACAGCACACGAATCTTTCCTTACTCAACAGGCGTCTATTGAATGCGATTTGCAGTTATCTCGGTATCAGCACGCGACTGGCAAATTCGTGGGATTACGAATTAGCCGACGGCAAGACCGAGAGACTGGCCAACCTCTGCCAACAGGCCGCAGCGACCGAATATGTCTCTGGCCCCTCAGCCCGTTCGTATGTCGATGAACGCGTGTTCGACGAACTTAGCATCCGGGTAACTTGGTTCGATTATGACGGCTACCGCGATTATAAGCAATTGTGGGGAGGGTTCGAGCCCGCCGTGTCGATTCTGGATCTGCTCTTTAACGTAGGAGCCGAGGCTCCGGACTATTTGAGGTACTGTCGCCAGTGAAATTATCTATCGTCTCCACGCTTCCTTGCTCCGCGAACCGTGCCGGCGGGTTTTTGGGTCATTGCCCGCCGCAGCCTCGGCATGCAACTGTTGAAGGTATAGTCTCGGACCCACGCACCGACGCCCACACACACAAATCGTGAGGCAGCTTCATGGCGGAAGACGCAACGACCATGCTCGCTGACGTGGCCCGTTACTACGCATCGAAACTCGAAGCACACGGCACCACCGCGCGCGGCGTCGATTGGAACGGCGAAGCCGGGCAGGCGTTGCGCTTTGACCAGCTGGTGCGCATTGTCAATGCGGCGGACCCATTTTCGATCAACGATCTAGGCTGTGGCTATGGGGCTCTACTGGACTACCTAGATGCGCGTGGCTTCAAAACTGATTACACCGGCATCGACGTCTCCCCCGAAATGGTGCGCGCGGCCGCACTACGTTTCGAAGGTCGGGCGAACGCAGACTTCATCTGCGCGGCGCGCATAGATCGGGAGGCGGACTATAGCGTCGCGAGTGGAATATTCAATGTTCGTCTGAAATCGTTGGACACGGAATGGTGCGCTCACATCGAAGCGACGCTCGACATGCTGAATGCCGCGAGTCGCCGTGGCTTCTCTTTTAATTGCCTGACATCTTATTCCGATGCATCAAAGATGCGCGACGACCTGTACTATGCTGACCCATGCGCCCTATTTGATCTCTGCAAGCGCAGGTACTCCAAGAGTGTTGCGCTTCTGCACGACTACGGCTTGTATGAATTCACAATTCTGGTTAGGAAGGCGTCATGACCAAACCATTGGTAATTTTTGGGAGCGGCGACATCGCTCAGCTCGCACATTACTACTTCACAAGGGATTCGGAATATGAGGTCGTCGCGTTCACAGTCGACCGAGACTATGCAAGCGTGTCCGAGTTTTGCGGCCTGCCTTTAGTGGCCTTCGACGAGGTCGCACAACGCTTTCCGCCGGAGTCCCACGCGATGTTCGTGGCGCTGGCCTACGCCAAACTGAACGGTGTGCGGAAGGAAAAATATCTTGCCGCTAAGGCTCTCGGCTATGAACTCGCCAGCTATGTGAGCTCCCACGCTACCGTCTTGAACGATGGGCGGATCGGTGAAAATGTCTTCCTGCTTGAAGACAACACTATCCAGCCATTCGTATCGATTGGCAACAACGTCACATTGTGGAGCGGCAATCATATCGGCCATCACTCGACGATTCACGATCACTGTTTTCTAGCGTCTCATATCGTCGTATCCGGTGGCGTGGTAATAGAGGAGCAATCTTTCATTGGCGTCAATGCAACGCTACGCGACCATATCACCATCGGTTCACGGTGTGTGGTCGGAGCGGGCGCCCTACTCCTTGGCGACGCTGACGCGGATGGTGTCTATATAGGAACCAAGACGGAGCGCCGTCCGGTGCCCAGCACGGAGTTGCGGAAGATATGAAGAAATAGTGAAGGCATGTTGGGATACCTGAAAAGGCTAGGGATCCGCCGGCCACAAGGAGAATTCTGGTGGATGTTCGACCCCGATCACCGAACACTTCAGCGCCCTGTTCGATGATTTGAGAAGTTGGCGTCGAGTGTCAGATCACAAAGTTCCATTCAATCGGCCGTACATGACCGGCCGGGAGCTCGCGTACATCGCCGAAGCGCATTCTTGCGGCCACCTGGCCGGCGATGGTCCCTTCACCCGGCGTAGCCATGCATGGCTCGAACAGCAGACCGGTTGTCGCAAGGCACTACTCACCCCCTCATGCACCGCCGCGCTGGAAATGATGGCGCTGCTTCTGGACATAGAGGAGGGGGACGAAGTCATACTGCCGTCATACACCTTTGTCTCTACCGCCAACGCCTTCGTGTTGCGCGGTGGTGTGCCAGTCTTTGTCGATATTCGGCCCGACACGCTCAACATTGATGAAACTCGCATCGTAGACGCCATCACCCCGCGAACCAAGGCCATCGTCCCCGTTCACTATGCCGGCGTGGCCTGCGAGATGGACGCGATCATGAAGATCGCCACGCACCACAACCTGGCGGTGGTCGAAGACGCGGCCCAAGGCGCGATGGCGTCGTATCGTGGGCGGGCGCTCGGCAGCATCGGCGACCTGGGAGCGCTCTCATTTCACGAGACCAAGAATGTGATTTCCGGCGAAGGCGGCGCCCTGCTTGTCAACTCAGAAGACTTCCTGCTCCGGGCAGAGATTCTCAGGGAAAAGGGCACCAATCGCAGCCGCTTCCTTCGCAACGAGGTCGACAAATATACGTGGCAGGACAAAGGGTCTTCCTATTTGCCCAGCGAATTAGTCGCTGCCTTTCTATGGGCTCAGTTCGAGGAAGCCGAGCGGATCACGCGTATCCGATTGGACCTATGGAACCGGTATCATGAAAGCTTCGAATCATTGGAACAGCGGGGGCTCCTGCGCCGTCCGATCATCCCACAGGGCTGCTCTCACAACGCCCACATGTACTACGTGTTACTAGCGCCCAGCGCCGATCGGGAGGAGGTGCTGGCGCGTCTGACGAGCGAAGGTATAGGCGCGGTCTTTCATTACGTGCCGCTTCACGATTCGCCGGCCGGGCGTCGCTACGGCCGCACCAATGGCAACCTGACCGTCACCAACGACGTGGCTTCCCGCCTAATCCGTCTGCCGATGTGGGTTGGACTTCAGGAGGTAGATCAGAGCCGCGTTGTCGAGGCGCTCACGCGCATCCTGACGTTGCGCGCATGAAGATAAGCAGTGCGAAGGATACAATGAAGCCCTTAAAGGGCCTCGACGAGCAGTGAGTGATCGCGGCGACGACGATAATCCGGGAAATCATCGCTACCGCGGCAATAATGGTCTCAGCCTATTCGAGCGGGAAGCGCATCATCAGCCGCTAAACATCTATTGTCAGCCCTGATCAGTTCTCCAGCACCGCCAAACCGAACCCGGTGCGACCGTAGCCATCGCCTGAATAAAGCATAAAGCGCTGTCCCCTGTGATCGAACACGCAAGGATACTCGATCATATCCGAGTCCCAGCTATCTGGCGAAACGTCGATGCCCTCATCTTTGCCGAGTTGCCGCCAAGTCAAACCATCCTCCGATGTAGCGCAGTAAATCCGATATTTCGCACCGCGAGCGCAAAACCACATTCTGTATACTCCCGCATCGCGGACGACGCACGGCCTACAGGCCGCGCTATTGTCGGATCCGCTTGTGTCGATATGCACGCGATCCTGCTTTTCCCAGTGGACACCGTCCCTTGATTGCGCATACCTGATCACGTGAGGTATCTCGTCGGTGCCCTCTCCCCAGCCTAGATTTGAGCCATACCACATACGGTATGTCCCTCCATCTTGGATGACCCAGGGATAAGAAAGCGAGAATGGATCACGCTCGTCCAGCGCAACGACGGGAAAAGTAGACCATCGCTCGAATGGTGCACCTGCTTCGCTAATCGCCACGCCTATGGTGTTTTTCCAGGGCACGGTGACAGCGAGATTCCAGCCCGTGTAGTACAAAAGTCGCGTATCGCCGGCACGCACAATCGATCCGATTGACACCCCACAGTCGTCAAACATTCCTCGAGCGCCGGGGCGCAAAATCGGCTCCGCCGGAATGTCCAGAATCTTGCCGCCCACGGCGAGATCGACGATCACGCTACCGATACTGGAACGATTCTGACCATCGCGGCCGCTGAAATAGATGCGGAAAATATCACCCTCGATCCATTCAGGAACCGGTAGCGCGGCATGACTTCGCGACCAGTCGAGTTCGCCCGACGGAGCAAAAATTCTCCCGAGCTTTCGCCAGGCCATTACGCCACCGCAACGCCATCGGGACGCGCAAATTCTGCTTCCACGGCCTGTCTAAGTGGATCATCCGGCCACCTACAAAACACGGCACGCATCGAGCTTTCCCACCAACCTTTATCGGAAAAATTAGACATTTTTGCAGAACAGACATATGCGCTTAAAAGCGATCGTTTCATGTCGGGCTTTCAAATAGGCGCAACGGAATTCTCGCAAAACTAGCCTTGCCCCTTCCGATACAATCGCTTGTCCGGCGGCTGGTAATACTCGTCCAGATTGGTAACCACTCGACTGTACCATCCGAGCAGTTGCTGAGTACGCGCAGGCTGCTCCAGAACCACGGCGTCGCCCAGCGCGCGGACGTAGTCGATCTGCTGCTTGAAAAACGAGCGCGTAAACTGATGATTTATGGCCAAGCGGTCTTTGCCGGAGGTGTTTCGGCCAGCCGCATGCCAAAGCGTAGAGTCAAAAACGAACAACGAGCCCGCCGCGCATTGAACGGGAACGGCATTGCGCGCGAGGTAGGTATGGTCCGGTTTCTCTATGCGCTGGTGGCTCCCCGGCACTACGAGCGTTGCGCCGGTGTCTCGTGTAAAGGGATCGATGGCGAACATAATATTGACGGAGGCAATGTAACCGGACAGAACCCTGGGAAAGTCTTGGTGGAACGCATTCTGAAAAACGTCCGGCGTGGAGAAGGGCGGGAAGGACGGAAGGATAAAGCCATTCTGCAGATGTAAGATGGCCGTTTCAGATAGCACACGATCAACGATGCTTAGGACTTCGGGGATTTCAAGAAAGGTAAAGAAATGAGGGTCATACTTCATCATGAGTCGAAGAACACCGAGCTCACCGGCCCTTGCCAGCCGCTCTTTGCCAATCTCGGTAAGAATCCGCTCCTGTACACGATACATGCGATCACGGGTCGCTGCCAGTGACGCCTCATCAAGCACATCTTCTACAACCGCGTACCCGACGCAATTAAGAGCGTCTTGCACCTGATCGAGCGAAGTATTGTTTTCAACCTTTACAGGAATCATGCTACGCTTATTCACCTGTTGCCAGTTGCCAATCCCTCTGGCTCTGATGTGACGCGTTTCCCGTTCGACAGGTGCGCGGCCGGGAAGGCGGTCTTCAGAGAGGATGGCTCCCGGGTTGTTAAATCCGAACCGTAGATTCTTCGGATAATTGTGTATGGCCGCTGCTTAGTTTCGATGAAGACTTTGGATACATAAATTCCGACCAGCCCTATGCAGAAAATCGTCACACCCCCCAGCATCCAGATGGATACGATCACGGATGCCCACCCCGCTTGCAGAGCGCGAAAGAAAATTCGATCGATGATCAGATAGCCCGCGGCCGAGCTTGAAATAATAAAAATGGCCGCACCAAGATAGAAAATGAAGACTAGAGGTTTGTTGCTAAATGAAGTGACATTGTCGACCAGTGTCGCTACTTTACGCCTAAACGTGTATGTGGTCGTTCCTTTCCATGCCTTGTTTACGGACATGGGCACCTGGTAAAAACCAGTAATCTGCCACAGACCGGCAATCGAAAGTTCACGCTCCTGGTGCTGGACCAAGCTGCGTACATAGTCGGCTGTCATCAGCCGCACGGTGAGAGTATTTTCATGAAGCGGGGGGTCACACAG
This sequence comes from Mycobacterium canetti CIPT 140010059, assembly GCF_000253375.1. Classification (NCBI taxonomy): domain Bacteria; kingdom Bacillati; phylum Actinomycetota; class Actinomycetes; order Mycobacteriales; family Mycobacteriaceae; genus Mycobacterium; species Mycobacterium canetti. Next base: position 1,715,449 of record NC_015848.1, on the reverse strand, counting down.
CAGGGCGGACGCCCGATAATGGATTTTCGGTCCGAAATTCCTCAACCAACCGCCGGGCCGCCGCGCGTGGCAACCAAATACTACGTCGGCGCCCGTCGAGATCAGCTTTTCATAGAACGGCTCTAGGAGAGCCGGGTCCTCTTCCAAGTCTGAGTCGATCAGAAAGACGAGATCCCCCGTGGCGTGCGCCAGGCCGGTCATCATCGCTTTGTGGTGGCCGAAATTTCGCGAAAGCTGAATTACCCGAACACAGGGGTCGCTGTCGAGCAGCGAGACGGCCTGCTGGAGCGCTGCGTCCGGCGAGCCGTCATCCACGAAGATGATCTCGACGTCAGGCGTGATTTTGTCCGCCGCCGCGCGCGCTCTCCTGTAGAACTCCAGCACGTAAGGCTCTGACATGTACATAGTCGTTACGATCGAGAGGCGCATCGCCGATCCATCCCCAATCCACCCCGTAGGGTATCTCCTCGGGATCATACGAGGGCCGAGTGGCGTCCGCGGCGGTTTTGGACTCGTTCGATCCAGGTTGTCGCTGCGGTCGTCGCTGCCGCCTTGGTCGGCCGGAGCGCTGGGCGTTTCGGCTGCTGATACAAACAGCACGCTACCTGTGACGTTGTTGAATGGCCGATGGTGCCGCCAGCCGACGACCGGCTCTCGTAGTTGATGACCACCGCCGGCGTCGCCGCACCACCCGGGTCGTGCTCATCGACCCCCACCGCCGGGCGCTTCTGGTCGAAGGTCGCAATCCCGACGACGAGCAACTCACGTGGATGATGGTCGGCAGCGGCATTGAGGACGGAGAGAATCCGGCCGAAGCTGCCGCGCGGCAAGTGCTCAAAGTGACCGGCCGTAGAGGGCTCCCCCGATGGCACCGGACTATTCTGGTGTGCCGCTGGCCGGTAAGAGCGGGTAAAAGAATGTGAGGGGACACGATGAGCAATCACACCTACCGAGTGATCGAGATCGTCGGGACCTCGCCCGACGGCGTCGACGCGGCAATCCAGGGCGGTCTGGCCCGAGCTGCGCAGACCATGCGCGCGCTGGACTGGTTCGAAGTACAGTCAATTCGAGGCCACCTGGTCGACGGAGCGGTCGCGCACTTCCAGGTGACTATGAAAGTCGGCTTCCGCCTGGAGGATTCCTGAACCTTCAAGCGCGGCCGATAACTGAGGTGCATCATTAAGCGACTTTTCCAGAACATCCTGACGCGCTCGAAACGCGGTTCAGCCGACGGTGGCTCCGCCGAGGCGCTGCCTCCAAAATCCCTGCGACAATTCGTCGGCGGCGCCTACAAGGAAGTCGGTGCTGAATTCGTCGGGTATCTGGTCGACCTGTGTGGGCTGCAGCCGGACGAAGCGGTGCTCGACGTCGGCTGCGGCTCGGGGCGGATGGCGTTGCCGCTCACCGGCTATCTGAACAGCGAGGGACGCTACGCCGGCTTCGATATCTCGCAGAAAGCCATCGCGTGGTGCCAGGAGCACATCACCTCGGCGCACCCCAACTTCCAGTTCGAGGTCTCCGACATCTACAACTCGCTGTACAACCCGAAAGGGAAATACCAGTCACTAGACTTTCGCTTTCCATATCCGGATGCGTCGTTCGATGTGGTGTTTCTTACCTCGGTGTTCACCCACATGTTTCCGCCGGACGTGGAGCACTATCTGGACGAGATCTCCCGCGTGCTGAAGCCCGGCGGACGATGCCTGTGCACGTACTTCTTGCTCAATGACGAGTCGCTAGCCCACATCGCGGAAGGAAAGAGTGCGCACAACTTCCAGCATGAGGGACCGGGTTATCGGACAATCCACAAGAAGCGGCCCGAAGAAGCAATCGGCTTGCCGGAGACCTTCGTCAGGGATGTCTATGGCAAGTTCGGCCTCGCCGTGCACGAGCCATTGCACTACGGCTCATGGAGTGGCCGGGAACCACACCCAAGCTTCCAGGACATCGTCATCGCGACCAAAACCGCGAGCTAGGTCGGCATCCGGGAAGCATCGCGACACCGTGGCGCCGAGCGCCGCTGCCGGCAGGCCGATTAGGCGGGCAGATTAGCCCGCCGCGGCTCCCGGCTCCGAGTACGGCGCCCCGAATGGCGTCACCGGCTGGTAACCACGCTTGCGCGCCTGGGCGGCGGCCTGCCGGATCAGGTGGTAGATGCCGACAAAGCCTGCGTGATCGGTCATCACCAACGGTGACAGCAGCCGGTTGTGCACCAGCGCGAACGCCACCCCGGTCTCCGGGTCTGTCCAGCCGATCGAGCCGCCCAAGCCCACATGACCAAACCCCGGCATCACGTTGCCGATCGGCATACCGTGATAGCCAAGATGAAAATTTAAGGGCACCAATAGATTTCGATCCGGCAGAACTTGCCGTCGGTTGCGGGTCAGGCCCGTGACCAGCTCCCGCGACAAGAACCGTATGCCGTCGATCTCGCCGCCGTTGGCGATTGCGCCGTACATCCGCGCCAGCGCTCGCGCCGTCGCCACCCCGTTGGCCGCGGGTATCTCGGCGTCCAGCAACGGCGCCTCGCCCTGCACGGCCGTGATGGCGCCGGGAAAATACATGGAGCGAAATCCGCCGGAGAACCGATGGGCGAGCCGGCGCATCGCACAGGTCAGCACCGCATTGGCGGCAATATCTTGCGGCATGATGATCTCGGCGACCCGCGTCGGCGCGTCGGCCGGCGGCCGACCCAGGTGCAAGCCGTCGGTGTCCAACGGCTCGGCAAGTTCCTCGCGGAACAGCAGGCGCATGTCCTTTCCGGTGACGGCCCTGGCCAGGCCCGACATCAACCAACCGAACGTCAGCGCGTGGTAGGCGGATTTGCCCAGCAGCCGCCCGGGCACCGCCGCCGCCAGCCGCTCTTCCATCACGACGTGATCCAGCAAGTCTTGCTGCGTCGCGCCACGCAATCCGGACAGGCCGGCCTGGTGTCGCATCACGTCACGAACCGTCAGGGTTGCCTTGCCGTTGGCGCCGAACGCCGGCCAATACTCGGCAACGGGAGCTTCGTAGTCGATCAGCCCCCGGTCGGCCAGCCGGTGGATGACCGTGGCCGTCATGCCCTTGGTCGCCGAGAACACCATCGGCGCGGAATCCGCCGACCACGGCACCCATCCGGCCCGATCAGCCCACCCCTTCCACACGTCGACGACCGGCTGCCCGTCGAGATACACCGCCAGCGCTCCGCCACCGAACCGGCGCCCCGGAAACATGCTGGCAAAGGCTCGAACGACGCACGCAAAGCGTGGGTCCGCCGCACCAAACACCCGCCGGCCCGCGTCCGGTCCGTCGTGGGACGAAACCGCGCGGTGATCGACTCCGGTGTCAACCATCACACGGTCGAACTTACGTGGATTTCGCAGCGACCATCGGCAAACACGGATTTATTTACCTATCCGTTAGGTTAGCTATCTCCAGTATTTGCTGAGCCGCCAGGGCCGGGGTCAGTTCGCCGGCGCGGACCCGACGCTCGAGCTCGGAGCGGACCTTGCGCACCGTCGGATTGGACCACACCCGATCCAGGACGGCGTCGCGAACCAGCTGCCAGGTCCAGTCGACCTGCTGATCGCGCCGACGGGCGTCGAATTCGCCGGCCCCGGTGAGCACCTGGCGATGACGCTCGACGGTGTCCCACAGCTCGGCCAGTCCCCTGCCCTCCACCGCGCTCATGGTGAGCACCGGTGGGCGCCACAGTGCTTCGCGAGGATAGATCAATCTGATCGCCGCCGACAGCTCCCGGGCGGCCAGCCGGGCCTCTTTGTGGTGCTCCCCGTCGGCCTTGTTCACCACCACGATGTCGGCGAGCTCCAGCACGCCCTTCTTGATGCCCTGCAACTGATCACCGGTGCGGGCCAAGGTCAGCAACACGAACGTGTCGACCATGTTGGCCACCGCGACCTCGGACTGGCCCACCCCGACGGTTTCGATCAGGATCACATCAAAACCGGCCGCCTCCAACAGCACCACCGTTTCCCGGGTGGCCCTCGTCACCCCACCCAGCGTTCCCGACGTCGGGGACGGCCGGATGTAGGCGTTCGGGTGCACCGCCAGCCGCGCCATCCGGGTTTTATCACCAAGAATCGATCCACCCGTGCGGGTCGACGACGGGTCGACCGCCAGCACCGCCACCCGATGCCCGCGCTCGATCAGATGCATGCCCAGCGCCTCGATGGCAGTCGACTTGCCCACCCCCGGGACCCCGGTGATGCCGACGCGATGGGCGTTCCCGGAGTCCGGCAGCAATCGCAGCAGCAGCTGTTGCGCCTGCTCACGATGGTCGGGGCGGGTCGACTCGACCAGTGTGATGGCCCGTGGCAGCGCCGCACGGTCACCGCCGCGCACGGCCGTCGCCAACCCGTCGACGGTGTCGTCGTCGTGGGATGCGGCCATCATGGCCACGGTAGCCCCAGCGCGGTCGCGAGCGCCGTGTTGATTTTGTTCATCGTCGCCGGCGTGACCTCACCGAGGTAGTCACCGAGCTCGTCTTTGCCGAGGGTCTCGATGTTGTCCGCGTTGACGTATCCGGTCAATGGATCGCTGGGGCCCATGGCGACCCAGGTCGGTATGGTTCTCCGCGTTGTTGTCAGGCGCACAGCCACCACGTCGGCGGTGTGACGGTTGCGGGCGTTGTTGGAGACGATGAGCCACGGTTTGGCCCCGTATCCGAGGTCGCATCGATAGACCTGACCACGCAACGGCGCGTTCACTGTGCCGAGCGCTGCTGCCTGGCGTTGCGCCGGGCCCGCGCGGCGCTCCGTTCGGCCTCAGACTCGTACGGGTACGCCGGATTGTCATGGATCGCGGCCGCGTAGGCGGCGTCGAGTTGCTCATCGTGTAGCGCCTCCCAGCGCTTGTTGATGGCGTCGACGATCGCCGCATTAGCGCTCCGGTATCCGCCTTTCACAATGTCTTGCAGGCGCTGGCGAGTTTGCTGGTCGAGCCGCACGGTCATCGAATGATCACGCACGCCCGAGATGATACCGGATAATGCAACCAGAAACGGCACCGCGGGCCTCTCGCTAATCCAGCGTGTACCCCAGCCGCTCGGCCAGCCTGTGCAGCAGGTCAATCGCCGCGTCGGCAATCACCGTCCCCGGCGGGAAAATGGCGGTGGCCCCGGCGGCGTACAGCTCGTCGAAGTCGCCCGGCGGGATGACACCACCGACCACGATCATGATGTCGGGCCTGCCCACCTGCGCCAACGCGTCGCGCAGCGCCGGCACCAGCGTCAGATGGCCGGCGGCCAGCGAGGACACCCCGATCACGTGCACGTCGTTGTCGGCGGCCTGACGCGCCACCTCCTCGGGGGTGGAAAACAGCGACCCCACGTCGACGTCGAACCCGATGTCGGCGAACGCGGTCGCGATCACCTTCTGCCCGCGGTCGTGGCCGTCCTGGCCCATCTTGGCGATCAGAATCCTGGGCCGGCGGCCGTCGGCCTCGGCGAACTTCTCCACTAGCTCGGTTGCGGCTGCGATGTTGGGGGCCTTTCCAACTTCGTCGCGGTAGACCCCGGAAATGGTACGGATCTCGGCCCGGTGCCGTCCGTACACCTTCTCCAGCGCTTCGGAGATCTCGCCCACGGTGGCCTGGGCCCGGGCGGCGTCGATGGCCAGGGCCAGCAGATTATTGCCCAGCCCGTCTGCTCCGGCGCGTCCTTGCTCGGCGGCGGCGCGGGTCAGCTCGGCCAGCGCGGCCCGTACCGCCGGCTCGTCCCGGCCTGCCCGCAGCCGCTGCAGTTTGGCCAGCTGCTCGGCGCGCACCCGGCTGTTTTCGACCTTGAGCACCTCGATCTCGTGGTCCTCGGGCACCTGGTATTTGTTCACCCCGACCACCGGTTGCTGACCGGAGTCGATGCGGGCCTGGGTGCGCGCGGCCGCCTCCTCGATGCGCAGCTTGGGGATGCCGTCGCTGATGGCCTGCGCCATGCCGCCATGTTCAGCGACCTCGGCGATGTGCGCCCGGGCTCGCCGCGCGAGCCGATGGGTCAGCCACTCCACATAGTAGGAGCCCCCCCACGGGTCGATCGGCCGCGTGGTGCCCGACTCCTGCTGCAACACCAGCTGGGTGTTGCGCGCGATGCGGGCCGAAAAGTCGGTGGGCAGCGCCAGCGCCTCGTCCAGGGCGTTGGTGTGCAGCGACTGGGTGTGCCCCTGGGTGGCGGCCATCGCCTCGATGCATGTGCGCGCCACGTTGTTGAACACATCCTGGGCGGTCAGCGACCACCCCGATGTTTGCGAATGTGTACGCAGCGAAAGGGATTTGGCGCTCTTGGGCGCGAACTGTGCGACCAGCTCACTCCACAGCAACCGGCCGGCCCGCAGTTTGGCGACCTCCATAAAGAAATTCATCCCGATGCCCCAGAAGAACGATAGCCGGGGCGCGAAGCTGTCGATGTCCAGGCCGGCGTTCAGGCCCGCCCTGATGTAGTCGACGCCGTCGGCCAGGGTGTAGGCCAGCTCCAAATCCGCCGTGGCACCGGCTTCTTGGATGTGATAGCCGGAAATGGAGATGGAGTTGAACTTGGGCATCTTGGCGCTGGTGTAGGCGAAGATGTCGGAGATGATCCGCATCGACGGCTTCGGCGGATAGATGTAGGTGTTGCGGACCATGAACTCTTTGAGGATGTCGTTCTGGATGGTGCCGGCCAGCTGCTCCGGCGCCACGCCCTGCTCCTCGGCGGCAACCACATACAGCGCCAGGATCGGCAGCACCGCACCGTTCATCGTCATCGACACGCTCACGGTCGACAGGTCGATGCCGTCGAACAGCTGTCGCATGTCGAGAATGGAATCGATTGCCACACCGGCCATTCCGACATCGCCCTGCACGCGGGGATGGTCGGAGTCGTAGCCGCGGTGGGTGGCCAGATCGAAGGCCACCGACAGCCCCTTCTGGCCGGCGGCCAGGTTGCGTCGGTAAAACGCATTGGAATCCGCGGCGGTGGAAAACCCGGCGTACTGGCGGATGGTCCACGGCTGGTTCACATACATCGTCGGATAGGGGCCGCGCACAAAGGGGGGCTCGCCCGGGAAGCTGTGCAGCGGGTAGCCCTCGGCTTCGGCGGCGGCCCGGTCGGCGGCGATGTATACCGGTGTGACGTCAATGCCTTCCGGCGTGTGCCACACCAACTGTTCGGGCGTGTACCCGTGCGCCGCCGCGGCGGCGGCGACATGCGTGTGCACCGCGGCCTCTGTGGGCGATTGCGCGGCACGCTCGCTATGCAGCGGAACGCCGGCGAAGCTGCCGATCACGGGTGTCTTGGTTGTCATCTAGGCCCCCAACCGCGTCAGCAGATTCGACAAGGCTTGCACCACATTGATTTTCGCGGTCAAAAACTCGTCGGGCCGGTGTGCGGCATCTCCCAACGCCTTCTCGGGACCCGCGAGGTACACCCTCGAAACACCGGCGGCTCGGGCCGCTTGCACAATGTCGGCAACCTCGTCCCGGTAGCGCGCATCGGTGCCGCAGATCACGGCAACGCTGGGCGAACCGGCATCGGCAACGGCATTCCCGACGGTGCCCGCATCAACCGTTCCCGGGTCGATCGCCTCGATGCCGCCGGACGCCAGCAGGTTGGTGGCGAAGGTCGTCCGGATGTTGTGCTCGGCCAGCGGACCCAACGGCAGCAACAGCACCCGCGGCCGTGCGCCAGTGCGGGCTAGGTGGTGATCGGATCGATCGCGCAATGCTTCGAATCCGGCAGCGTAGCGGCGCACCGGCGATGTCGGATCACCGGGCGGCAGCGCGGGTTCGCCCAGGTTCGGGTATTCGTTGACGCCGGTGATCGCCAGGCGCCGATGGGCGATGTCGTCGGCGCGGCGGGCGGCGCACTCGGCGATCTGGCCGGCCAGGAAGTCGTGGGCCTCGACGAAGCCGCCACGGGCCTCGATGGCCTGGAAACGCTGCCAGGCGCGCCGAGCCAGCCGGTCGGTGAGCTCTTCGACGAACCACGACCCGCCGGCGGGATCGAGCACCCTGCCGACATGCGACTCTTCTAAAAGCAGCAGTTGGGTGTTGCGAGCGATCCGGCGCGCAAAGCCGGCCGCCGTGCCGGGAAAGCCGCCGGGAATCGCCACGTCGAACGGGTGCACCAGCACGGTGTCCGCGCCACCGACACCGGCGCCGAAGGCCGCCAGCGTGCAGCGCAGCATGTTCACCCACGGATCACGCTGGGTCATCATCGGTAGCGACGTCTCCGCGTGCACGACGGCCGCGCCGCCACCCGGGTCGCCCACGACCTCGGCGACCCGCGCCCACAGTTGACGTAGAGCCCGCATCTTGGCCAGCGTCATGAACTGGTCGTCGTCGGCGGCGAGCCGGAAGCTGATCTGCCGCAGCGCGTCACTCACCACGAGCCCGGATTCGGTGAGCACCCGCAGGTAGGCCACCGCGGCCGCGACGGTGGCCGCGAGTTCGGTGGCCGCGGTCGCGCCCAGGTTGTGGAAGGCCGGTCCATCGACGGTGATCGCACGAAGCCCACGTTCGCCGGCCGCCCGGGATGCGACCGCGACGACCTCCTCGATCGGCGGGGCGGGACGATCGCGCAGCGACGCCGTCAGCGGGTCGGCGCCCAGGTCGATCGACAGGGTGTCGCGCTGGCCGGGATCGAGCTGGGCGACCAGCGCCAGCATGACGTCGCAGGCCGGGCGGTAGTCGGCGCCGGCGTCGAGGATGACCGGCGCCAGGTTCAGATACACCCCGGACAGCAGCGCCGTGAGCCGGTCAGGCGCCACACCCGACTCCCCCACCCGGATCAGCAGCGCGCTGACCCCCTCGCCGAGCGCGGCCAGCACCGCCGCGTTGGTGTCGGCCGTCGCACCGTTGGCGGGAAACGCCTCGGCGACCTTCCAGCCGGAATGCACGTCGCGCAGCGGGTCTCCGCCGCGCACAAAGGGCCACTGGCCCGGCAACGGCGGCTCCGGGAGCTCGTCGAACGCGGTGTAGAGGGCCCGGATGGCGAACCCGTCAGCGGTCTGGGTATCCAGCAGCCGCTCGGGGTGATCGCCGAGTTGTGCTGAGTCGGTACGGTTGCTCTTGGACAGCACACCGGCAACCGCGTTGCGCCAGCGCCCGCGAACCTGTTCTAGGTCGGCACGCTCGGGTACGTCAATGGACACCGACTGCTCCTGTTTTCCCAGCAATTAGCGATGTTGCTTGGGCTTGCTTCGGGATTGTCACTTAACTAATAAGGCTAGTTGATCGGGACGCCCATATAGACGCCCAGGTGCGGCAATCGCGGCCGGAGTGTGACGAAACGCCAGCCTGGGGAAACGAGTTATTCATGTTGACCCCGTACGCTCCGAAGACGTGACGGCTCCCGCCATCTGCAACACCACCGAAACCGTGCACGGTATCGCCACCTCGCTCGGCGCGGTCGCGCGTCAGGCGTCGCTGCCGCGCATCGTGGGAACAGTGGTGGGAATCACAGTACTGGTAGTGGTCGCGCTGCTGGTTCCGGTGCCCACTGCGGTGGAATTGCGCGACTGGGCCAAGTCACTGGGCGCGTGGTTCCCGCTGGCATTTTTGCTGGTGCATACCGTCGTCACGGTGCCGCCATTCCCCCGCACCGCGTTCACGTTGGCCGCCGGGCTGTTGTTCGGCTCTGTGGTGGGCGTATTCATCGCGGTGGTCGGCAGCACCGCTAGCGCGGTAATCGCGATGCTGCTGGTGCGTGCCACCGGCTGGCAGCTGAACAGTCTGGTGCGCCGCCGAGCGATCAACCGGCTGGACGAGCGTCTGCGTGAGCGAGGCTGGCTGGCCATCTTGTCGCTGCGGCTCATTCCCGTCGTCCCGTTCGCGGCGATCAACTATGCCGCCGGCGCCTCGGGCGTGCGGATCCTGTCCTTCGCCTGGGCGACCTTGGCAGGCTTGCTCCCCGGCACCGCGGCGGTGGTCATCCTGGGCGACGCGTTCGCCGGTAGCGGTAGCCCGCTGCTGATCCTGGTGTCGGTATGCACGGGCGCGCTAGGTCTGACTGGGCTCGTCTATGAGATCCGCAATTATCGACGGCAGCACCGACGCATGCCGGGTTACGACGACCCTGTGCGCGAGCCGGCTCTCATTTGATAAACCTTCGGTCGGGGTCAGCGCATCAGCGCGTGCAAATTTGGCGTGGCAGCTCGATGCCGTCAACGCACCGCGCTACGTTCGGTCGGCCAGCATTCTCGTGTCGGGAAGCAGAGGTCACGGCCACTGACCTTGCCCCTGTAACTGGGCCTCGAACAACGGAGCCTCTACGCGGAGGACGTCTTTTCCGTTAGTGCCCGAATATCCGGCATCGGCACTAAGGATTGTCCGACACACGAACGTAGGACGGCGCTGATGTAGGGCCTTTGGTGGGGTTATTCTTCGACGGCACCCAAGTTTCGACCCGCGACGGCATTTGAAAATGGTGCATCCACCAACACGTCGGATCCGAAGCCCGCAGCCGGTTACGCATCCCGACCAACACCGTGGGATGCAACGACGGCGCGTGCACCGTCAACCCCGCCGCGGCCTCCCAACGCAGATCAAGGGCCAACCGGTCACAAGGCTCCCGATCCGACAACCCCTAATAGGCCTGCAACAGCATCACCGTCCCAAGCATGTCAGCGGCGGTTGGCCTACGTCACCATGCCCGCCTTCGGGTGGTCCCGCGGGGTGCCTCATCTGCCGATGTTGTTGGCGGACCCGGTCGGTATCACCGCCAGCACCAACACAACGCAGACGAAGACCTGCACGTTTCTCCTCGACGGCGGTTGCTCGATCTCCGGTCTGTCGATCGCGTACAAGATGTAGACAATGGCCACGTCGAGTGTGATCATCACCCACCAGCGAGTCCAGTCGACAGCGGTGATGAACAGCGGAACCAGCAATGCCGATGCCAGCACCGGCAACGCCAGATTGCCGCGCAGTTCGGCAAAGAAGGTTCTGACCGGCACGGCGGAGACATAGCGGATCATCGATGTCGTGGCAACGAAGAACAGCAACCCGAGGAGTAATGCACCGAATAGTGCGCGGAAGCCAACCACGGCCACCAGCTTTGCAGAGGTAATCCAGTCGAGGTTAAACCACGGGGTCACATGCTCGCACACCCAATCGTGGTAATCTGCATGGCTCTCGACACGACCGAATATGTAATCGAGAACTCGCTGCGGTGTCGTTGCAACCGCCCACGGATTTTCGACCATCCCATGCGGGATATGGGCACACAACTGGTCCGCGATATCGCGACGCCCGACCACAGCGAGCAACAATACTAAGACGGTCCCCGGACCGATGGCCAACGCAGTACAGATTCGCCTTGTCGCACCTGTCGCATTCTTCGACAACACGATTATCGCCAGCACCGCGCCGAGTGCGAATTCCAGTGGAATCGCTTCGTGTATGAGCGCCAGCACGGCCATCGTAAGTCCGTACAGCGTACTGAGGATCACCCGGGTTCGAGAGGTGTGGACCCTGGTCAGAAAAATGCTGAAGGCTACCAACGCGGTCATCCCGAAGAGTTCCGGATGTGGATTATAGATGGCATAAGAAAAGGCAAAGGGTAGCACCGGAACGAGGAGGGCAAGCATTATCCTGCGCTCGGACCGGTTGCCCGTGGAAAGGATAAGCCACACCACGACGGCAAGGGCGATCAGCCACACCGTGATAGACGTCCACAGAACGGTATAGGCGCCGGCAAAGAAATGATCGCCGGTCAACATGCGAATCAGTTCACCGCCCAGCCCGCGACGTACAAACCCGAATTCATAGCTGGCCGAGTAATAATGCAACCACAGGATGGCATTCGGAAAGACAGCTTCGACAAAATACACATGCCAGATACCCCACACGACCAACCAGGTCGACACCAGGACATATACCCGAGCGCGTTTGTCAGCGAGTTGAGCGTATTTCACGAGGATTTCTGCACTGCCCAGTGTCGCTTGGTCGGCACCGCCAATGCCTTTGACAGCAAAGCACTGTGACACACCATAACGACCCTCCGCGCCCCAAGGTCGAAAAAGAGACTAACCGACGCAGAATGGCGGTGGCAACGGGTTCGGCTCCACGGATCGCTCGCCAATCCAGTATGTACCCCAGCCGCTCGGCCAGCATTCGTAGCAGGTCGATTGTGGCGTCAGCGATCCCGTCCCAGGAGGGAATGGGGCGGCGGCCCCGGCGCCATCAGGTTGTTGCCGAGCCCGCTAGTACCGGCACAACCGCGGGCGGCCGCGGCGCGGCTCAGCTCGGCTAATGCGGCGTCGACCCTGACCCGATCCCGACTTGAGCGCAATTCGTACAGTTTGGCCAGCTGCTCGGCGCGCACCCGGCTGTTTTCGACCTTGAGCACCTCGACCTCACCGACCGACACACCACTGCCATAGGTCGAGTTGCGCCTCCATGCTTAAGTGCGCTCCGGCCCCTTTGCCGTCATCAGCGCGAACAACGTCAGGAATGACGCCGCCGGAATCGCATTAACAACGCGATCTCGCACCCGGACATGTGCCCCCACGGCGAGGATGAAGTACAACGTCAACATCGCTGTCGTCAGCCGCGCCAAGGCCGGGAATCGGGTGACCGACAACAGACCGACCGCAGAGGCGGCCTTGACCACCGGCAGCACCGGGCGAACGCTGACCGGAACGTCCAAGTCGTCGAGTAACCTGGCGATAGGTGGCAGCGGGATGGCGCACGCCACCGCGTCGCCCGCCTGCAGAGCTGCCAGTACCGCATAGGTTTTCGGTGAGGTCAAACCACTCATCGGACCACTCTATTGAGTCAACCTGGGGGGCGTCCCCAGCGGACCCTCGACCGGCTTGCGGGCTATCGCCTCGGCTGTGGCCACCGCCCGAGCGATCGACGGGTCGGTATCGGTGGAGAACCAGCCGGCGACCTCCGCGTCGTCACCGTCGGCCGCGTGCTTGGGCTGGTCTTCGACCGGGGACGGCTCGAACCGGAACACCCCGTCCTCACCCGGCTTGCCCAGCAGCCTGGTGAACCCCTGCAGTGCGGCGTTGAAGTCGCTGGGCACCACCCATACCTTGTTGGCGTCCCCACGCGCCATCTCCGGCAGCGTCTGCAGGTATTGGTAGGCAAGCATCTCCGGGGTGGGCCGGCCAGCCTTGATCGCGGCGAACGTCTTCTCGATGGCCTTGGCCTGCCCTTGCGCCTGCAGGTAGGCCGCGGCGCGCTCACCCTGAGCGCGCAGCATCCGAGACTGCCGATCGGCCTCAGCAGCCAAGATCGCGGCCTGCTTGGCGCCCTCGGCGGCCAGGATCTGCGCCTGCTTTTGCCCCTCGGCCTGTTTGATCGCCGCCTCCCGGGTACCTTCGGCGGTCAGAATCATCGCTCGCTTCTCCCGGTCGGCCTTCATCTGCTTTTCCATCGACGCCTGAATCGACGGCGGCGGATCGATGCTGCGCAGCTCCACCCGCGCCACCCGCAGACCCCAGCGGCCGGTCGCCTCATCGAGAACGCCGCGCAGCTGGGCGTTGATCTGGTCACGCGAGGTCAACGTCTGCTCCAGCGTCATCCCGCCGACAACGTTGCGCAGGGTGGTGGTGGTGAGCTGTTCGACCCCGACGATGTAATTGCTGATCTCGTACACCGCCGCCTGCGGAACGGTCACCTGGAAGTAGACGACGGTGTCGATGTTCAGCGTCAAGTTGTCCTCGGTGATCACCGGTTGCGGCGGAAACGACACCACCCGCTCGCGCAGGTCCACCCGAGCCCGGACGCGGTCGATGAACGGCACCAACAGCGTCAACTGCCCACTGACCGTACGACTATAGCGACCCAGCCGCTCGATCACCGCGGCCTCCGCCTGCGGGATCAGCGCCACCGACTTGGCCACCACGATGATGGCGAAAATCACCAGGACGGCCAGAAACACCAGACCAGCAACGGCTCCTTGCACCGGAATTCCTTTCTCGAGTCCCTACACGTCCTTGAAGACCACCGCCGTGGCGCCGTCGATTTGCACCACGGTCACCGAGTCACCAGGTTCGAACACATCACCGTCGTTGAGCGGGCGCGCCGTCCACACCTGGCCGTCCAGCTTCACCTGACCCCCGTCGCGGGCCACCCGACCAAGCACCACCGCCTTCTTACCCTCCAGCGCCTCGATGCCCAGCTGCACACCTTTGGTCTGCGTCAGCCGGCGCCGCACCGCCGGCCGAACCAACACCAGCAGCAGCACCGAGACGAGAAGAAACACCGCCCCGTCGGCCCACATCGGCCAAGCCAGCAGCCAGCTGCTTACCGAGGCGGCCAGCGCACCGCCGCCGAGCATCAGCAAGAACATGTCGCCGGTCAGTGCCTCTGCGCCGACGAGCACCAACGCCGCGATAAGCCAGATCAAAGCGACGGGCATGCGCTTAGGATACGCGTGATCCGCGTCAGCCGGGTCGAACAACTACACTGCAAGATCATGTGGTGTCCCAGTGTTTCGCTGTCGATCTGGGCTAACGCTTGGCTCGCCGGCAAGGCTGCTCCCGACGACGTGTTGGATGCATTATCACTTTGGGCGCCAACGCAATCCGTCGCAGCTTATGATGCCGTGGCTGCGGGCCACACCGGGCTGCCGTGGCCCGACGTCCACGATGCTGGAACGGTCTCGCTCCTGCAGACACTGCGCGCCGCGGTGGGCCGGCGCCGACTGCGGGGGACGATCAATGTGGTGTTGCCGGTGCCGGGCGATGTGCGCGGGCTGGCTGCGGGAACACAGTTCGAGCACGACGCCCTTGCCGCCGGCGAGGCGGTGATCGTCGCCAACCCGGATGATCCCGGCAGCGCCGTTGGCCTGGTCCCGGAGTTCTCCTATGGCGATGTCGACGAAGCCGCGCAGAGCGAGCCACTCACGCCCGAATTGTGTGCACTTTCTTGGATGGTGTATTCACTTCCCGGGGCCCCAGTGTTGGAACACTACGAGCTCGGCGATGCCGAATACGCGTTGCGGTCAGCGGTGCGCTCGGCCGCCGAAGCGTTGAGCACCATCGGACTGGGATCTAGCGACGTCGCCAATCCCCGTGGCCTCGTCGAGCAGTTGCTCGAATCGTCACGGCAACACCGGGTTCCCGACCACGCGCCATCGCGCGCATTGCGGGTGCTCGAGAATGCCGCGCACGTCGATGCGATCATCGCGGTCAGTGCCGGGCTGAGTCGATTGCGGATCGGAACGCAGTCGTTGTCGGACGCTCAGCGTGCCACCGATGCGTTGAGACCGTTGACCGCCGTGGTGCGCTCGGCCCGGATGTCCGCGGTCACGGCGATCCTGCACTCGGCCTGGCCGGACTGACGCTAGCCACGCAGTGCGGCGGACGGCATGGCTGGCCGTTGATGCTGGACAGACAGCCCGGCACCGGATCGGGGCCACTCACCCGCGCAGGTATACGGCCGTAACGGAGTTCGTCGATCAAACCTCTGGCTAGTCGAGCGAACCGCGGGTCGGCATTGGGGGTGCTGGCCCGGGCGTACGCGATGCCCGCTGCCTCGGCTTGTAATCGCAACTCGTGGTCGAGATCCCACACCACCTCGATATGGTCGGCGACGAATCCAATGGGACACACGATCACCGCGTTGATGCCGGCCCCAGCCAGACCGGTGAGCTGGTCGGTAACGTCTGGCTCCAGCCAGGGAACCTGCGGCGGGCCCGATCTCGACTGCCAGGCCAGGTCAAAGTCGCAGTATCCGGCAGCGGCCGCGACCAGCCTTGTGGCGTAGGCGACTTGGCGGCTGTAGAGGTTGGGGCCACAGCGGCGGTCGGCGGCCGTCGGGATCGAATGCGCGGTGAACACCAGCCGGGCATCACCGCGCACGGTTGCGGCGGCCGCGGTGATGGCGTCGGCGAACATCTCGACGAACAGCGGATGGTCGAAGTAGGGCCGAAGTTTTACCAGTTCAGGCGCGTCGCGCCCGGCCGCGCGGCGGGCCCGCGCGATGTCCTCCACGTACTGTGTGCAGCTCGAGTAACCGCTCCACGCAGATGTCGCAAAGACCGCTGCACGCCGGACACCGTTGTCGCGCATGGCCGTAACGGCATCTTCTACATACGGCTCCCAGTTGCGGTTACCGAAGTACACCGGCAGTTCTTGCTGCGCCTCCAGCTCCGCGATCAGTGTGCGATTAATGCCATTGATCGGTGATACCCCACCGAAATGCAGGTAGTGCTCGGCCACCGCGTCCAACCGTTCGGCAGGCACACCGCGGCCCCGGGTAACGTTCTCCAGGAACGGCCGCACCTGCTCGGGCCCTTCCGGTCCGCCGAACGACAGCAGCAGGACGGCATCAAATTGCATGCGTTCTAGAGCAATTGGGTGTGCGCGCCGCCGTCGGCGTAGATGATGTCACCCGTGGTCGCCGGCAGCCAGTCAGACAGCAGCGCGCACACCGTCTTGGCGACCGGCGTCGCATCCTTCATGTTCCAGCCGATCGGAGCGCGCTGATCCCAGCCCTCCTCGAGCAGCTGGATCTGGGCGCCGGCCTCCTCGCCGAGCGCGCCGCCGACGATCGCACTCATCGCCAGCGTCCGGATAGGGCCTGCGGCAACGAGATTCGAACGCACACCGTACTTGCCGGCCTCGCGCGCCACGAACCTGTTGACCGACTCCAACGCGCTCTTGGCGACCGTCATCCAGTTGTAGGCCGGCATCGCCCGGCTCGGGTCGAAGTCCATGCCGACGATGGAACCTCCGGGGTTCATGATCGGCAGCAGCGCCTTGGCCATCGAAGCATACGAATACGCCGAGATGTGGATGCCCTTGGACACATCCGCGTAGGGCGCGTCGAAGAACGGGTTGATGCCCATCCCGGTCTGCGGCATGAACCCAATCGAATGCACCACCCCGTCGAGCTTGTTGCCCGCCCCGATCGCCTCGGTCACCCGGCCGGCCAAGCTGGCCAGGTGCTCCTCGTTTTGCACGTCGAGTTCGAGCAGCGGGGCCTTTGCCGGCAGCCGGTCGGTGATGCGCTGAATCAGCCGCAGCCGGTCGAACCCGGTGAGCACCAGCTGGGCGCCCTGCTCCTGGGCTACCCGTGCGATGTGAAACGCGATCGACGAGTCGGTGATGATTCCGCTAACCAGAATCCGTTTGCCGTCCAGCAGTCCTGTCATGTGCGTCCTTGTGTTGTGTCAGTGGCCCATACCCATGCCGCCGTCGACCGGGATGACCGCACCGGAGATATAGCTCGCATCCTCGGAAGCCAGGAAGCTGACCACCCCGGCGACCTCGGCGGGGGTGCCGACCCGCTTCGCTGGGATAAATTGCAGCGCCCCCTGCTGAATCCGCTCATCCAGCGCGCGGGTCATATCGGTGTCGATGTAGCCCGGGGCCACCACATTCGCGGTCACGTTTGCCTTCGACAGCTCGCGGGCGATCGAGCGGGCCATGCCAATCACTCCGGCCTTGGAGGCTGCGTAGTTGGCCTGGTTGCCGATGCCCCAGCTGCCGGAGACCGAACCTATGAATATCATTCGACCGAATTTGTTGCGCTGCATGCTGCGCGATGCCCGTTGAGCCACCCGGAACGCCCCGGTGAGGTTGGCGTTGATGACCTTCTCGAACTTTTCCTCGGTCATCCGCATGAGGAATGCGTCCGCGGATAGGCCGGCGTTGGACACCAGCACCTCGACCGGACCCTGGTGCTCTTCTACCGCCGTGAAGGCGCGATCGACGGCGTCGCTGTCGGTGACGTCACATTCGACGCCAAACAGCCCCTTTGGCGCTCCGGATCCACGGTGGGTGACGGCCACCTTGTGGCCGTCGGCAGCCAGCCGCTGTGCGATCGCCAGCCCGATCCCCCGGTTTCCTCCGGTAACCAGGACTGAACGGGATACGAATGGGGGTTTGGCCCCTTCAGTGGCTGTGGCAGTCACCCCGACAACCTATCGTCTCGCCGCGGCCGGGCCGAAATCGGTATGTCCACGAGCGTAACGTGGCTGCGATTTCCGGCGGGAACTTTCGCACTGGGGTTACGCTCGTGACGTTTGTCGGTGTGACTCAGCACACTTCGACCATGACGGATCCCTTTCTGGGCAGCGAGGCCCTGGCTGCGGGTCTATTGACGCCCTACGAATTGCGCAGCAGGTATGTCGCGCTACATAAAGACGTGTACGTGCCGCAGGGTGTGGAACTGACCGCGCAATTGCGTGCAAAAGCGCTGTGGCTGCGCTCGCGCCGCCGCGGCGTGCTGGCCGGCTACTCGGCTTCTGCCTTCCATGGCGCCAAGTGGATCGACGCGGATCTTCCCGCCGCGATCATCGACACCAACCGCCGCCGTGCCCCGGGGCTGCAAGTCTGGGAAGAGCGCATCGAGCCCGACGAGATCTGCGTCATCGAGGGCATGCGCGTGACCACACCGGAGCGAACGGCGCTCGACCTGACCAGTCGATTTCCATTGGACCCCGCCGTCGCGGCCGTCGACGCCCTGATACAGGCCACCGATTTGAAGGTGGCCGACGTCGAGCCGCTGATCGAGCGCTATCGGGGCCGCCGTGGCATGAAGGCCGCAAGAGCCGCTCTGGACCTCGTCGACGGCGGTGCCCAGTCCCCCAAGGAAACCTGGCTGCGCTTGTTGTTGATCCGCGCCGGCTTTCCGCGCCCCCAGACGCAGATCGCGGTGCGCAACGAATGGGGCTGGGCGGAAGCCCATTTGGATATGGGCTGGCAAGACATCAAGGTCGCGGCCGAGTATGACGGCGACCACCATCTGACCAGTCGCTACCACTACCGGAAAGACATCCTCCGGCACGAGAAAGTCCAGCACCGCTACGGGTGGATCGTGGTCCGGGTCGTCGCCGAGGACCACCCCGCTGACATCATCCGCCGCGTGGGCGAGGCCCGCGCTTTCCGAGCGTAACCGCACTGCGAAAATCCGCGCCGGAAATCGCAGCCAGGTTACGCTCGCGGGCTGCCGGGGCCGCGGGAGAAGCTAAGTCGGCAACCGCCGGTTGATGAGCAGCGCCGCTAGCGCCGCCAACGCCAGCGCCAGCGCACCCAACCGCAACCAGCCGACGCTGGCGTCACCCTTGATGGTCTCGTAGCCGATCTGCTGCTGCAGCGACGAGTAAACGGCCCTCAGCTCGGCCAAAGTCGCCGCATTGTAGGAATTTCCACCGGAGAGCTGGGCGACCTTCTTCATCGTTTCGTCGTCGACGGGCACCGGTTGGCGCTGGTCGTTGATCTCGACGAAGCCGTATGGGGTGCCGAACGAGATCGTCGAAATCGGCACGCCCTGGTCCTTGGCGGTGCGGGCGGCGGTGTAGGCGCCCTTGGGGTTGTCCGGGTTGGTCGGCATCGTCTCCTTGCCGTCGGAGAACAGCACGATGCGCGCCGGCGGCGGCGTGTCGCCGCCACCGATCACCGCGCCAACCGTGGCGATGGCCTGCAGCGCGGTGAAGATCGCCTCCCCGGTGGCGGTACGGTCGGCGAACTGTAACTTGTCCAGCGCATTCTTGGTCGCCTCCCGGTTGGTCGTCGGCGACACCAGGACCGTCGCCGTGCCCGCGTAGGCAATCAATCCCAGATTGATGCCCGGGGTCAACTCGTCGGCGAACTGCTTGGCAGCCTCCTGCGCGGCCACCATCCGGCTGGGCTCGACGTCGGTGGCGCGCATCGACTGCGACACGTCGATCACCAACATCACCACCGCGCGGTTGCGGGGAATCCGGACGTCATGCGTCGGACCGGCCATCGCGATGGTGAACAGCAGCAGCGATAACACCAGCAGGATCGCCGGGACATGCCGCCAGCGGGATGGCCGCTTGGGTGCGACGCTCTCCAGCAACTCCATGTTGGCGAACCGCAGCATTCGCCGCTGGCGCGCCAGCTGCATCAGGATGTACAGCGCGACCAGTCCGGCCACGACAAACAGGAATAGGAAGAACCATGAATGCGCGAAGCCGGATAGCGTCATCGGCCCCAGCAACGGCAATGTCATAACTGACCCATCACTGGTGTCCCGCCAATGCCCCACGCCGGCGAGAGGCGACGAATCGTACGATATCGGCAAGCCAGTCGCGGTCGGTGCGAAGCGATAGCAAGGGTGCCCCGCAACCGCGGATGGTGCGCGCCACGTCGGCCCGGTGCGCCGCAGCTGCCCTAGCGAAGTCGTCGCGCAGCGCAGGGTCGATGGTGAACTCGCGCACAACCCCGGATTCGGCGTCCTGCAGCACCACATCACCCACGTCCGGCAATTCGACATCGCGCGGATCGAGCACTTCGATGGCCAGCACCTCATGGCGGGCTGCGATCGCCCGCAGCGGACGCATCCAGTTGATCGGGCCCAGAAAATCGCTGATGATCACCGCCATCCCGCGACGACGTTCGGGCCGGCGCAGCGCATCGATGGCAACCGCCAGGTCGCCGCGGACCCCCGCAGGGGCCTGCGGCATGGTCGCAATGGTGCGCAACATCGTGTGCTGATGTTGGCGCCCGGTGCGAGCCGGCACCCGAGTCATCGCGGCGCCGTTGGCGATCAGCGCACCGAGCCGGTTGCCGCCGCCGCTGTTGAGGAAGGTGATGGCAGCCGCCGCCGCCACCGCGAGGTCACGTTTCTCGCAGCAGGCGGTGCCAAAATCCAGGCTGGCCGACATGTCGACCACCAGCCAGGTTTCCAGTTCCCGGTCGGCGATCATCTGCCGGACATGCGGGTGAGTGGTGCGAGCGGTGACCGCCCAGTCCATCCGGCGGACATCGTCACCGGGCTGGTAGAGGCGCGACTCCCCTGGCTCCGAACCCGGCCCAGGTATCAGGCCGAGGTGATCGCCGTGCAAGACACCGTCGAGCTTCTGCTTGACGGTCAACTCGAGGGTGCGCAGCGCCGCCGCCAGCTTCGGGTCGTCGATGTCCCCGCGCAGCATCGACGGCGGATGCACCACCGCCGGCGCTTTGGATTCGGTCACCGGCCGCTCGCCGCGGCCGCGGCCTGCATCACCGGCGGCACCGAATGGCCTTGCTGTGGAACGGCATTCACCTGTGGCAGCGCCACAGTCTGCAGCACACGGTTGATGACGATCTCCGGTGAGATTTCGTCGGCGAGCGCGTCATAGGTGAGCACGAGCCGGTGTCGCAGCACATCAGGAATGACCTCGATGACGTCTTGCGGGATGACATAGTCACGGCCCCGGACCAGCGCCAGGGACCGTGCGGCGGCGATGATGCCCAGCGAAGCACGCGGGGATGCGCCGAACGCGACCCAGCTCTTCACGTCGTTCATCCCCAACTGCTCGGGTTTGCGGGTGGCGAAGACGACTCGAACGACATAGTCGACCAGCGCGTGGTGGACGAAGTTGTTGGCCGCTATCTCCTGCAGCCGCAGCAGGTCGCCCGTGCTCAGGATCTGCTTGGCCTGCGGCGGGGTAACACCCATCCGGTAGATGATTTCGCGCTCTTCTTCGGGCGACGGGTAGCCCACGTTGATCTTGAACAGGAAGCGGTCCCGTTGCGCCTCCGGTAGCGGGTAGACGCCCTCGTGCTCGATCGGGTTCTGCGTCGCCATCACCAGGAACGGGCTGGGCATCGGGAAGGTCCTACCGCCGATGGACACATGGCGCTCCTGCATGACTTCCAGCAACGCCGACTGCACCTTCGCCGGAGCCCGGTTGATCTCGTCGGCGAGCAGGAAGTTGGCCACCACCGGTCCGAGTTCGGTGTCGAATTCCTCCCTGCCTTGCCGGTAGATGCGCGTCCCGATGATGTCGGTGGGCACCAGATCCGGGGTGAACTGGATGCGCGAAAATGTCCCGCCGACCACCCGAGCGAAGGTCTCCACCGCCAACGTCTTGGCCACGCCGGGAACGCCCTCAAGCAGCACATGCCCCTTGGACAGCAGGCCGACGAGCATCCGCTCCACCAGCTGGTCCTGGCCGACGATAATCCGCTTGACCTCGAAGATCGCCCGCTCCAGCGTGTGCACCTCGGCGGCCAGCCCCTCGGCACCACCGGGGGGCGCCTCGTGGGCTGGCGAAGCTGAATGCCCACCCGGGGTCTGGTAACCGCCGGCGCCCGCGGGGAACCCACCTGCTGATGTCATCAAAATCCTCCACAGCTCAATCGGACACGACTGCCGACATGACCAACGTCGCGGGGCAGCGACGCGCCCGCGTTCAACTATTCCAGGCCTCCCGGATTCCGTCGACGCCGCGGTGGTGCCCGGCAAATCACACCTGGCTCAGTATTCGATGATCCTAGTCACGAACGGCGTCATTCCGGCCTTTCGCACCGGGCTCACCGTGACTTTGCCGGCGCTTCCGGATGCCTCCAGCATTTGGCCGTTGCCCAGATACAGGG
Source organism: Mycobacterium canetti CIPT 140010059 (assembly GCF_000253375.1). NCBI lineage: Bacteria > Bacillati > Actinomycetota > Actinomycetes > Mycobacteriales > Mycobacteriaceae > Mycobacterium > Mycobacterium canetti. The sequence goes on along the minus strand of NC_015848.1, from coordinate 1,693,193 downwards.
TGACGTGCTGGCCGCCGCCTGGGCCGTAAAAGATCAGATCGCCGCGCTTGGCCTCAGCGGGCGGAACGTGGCGACCGGCGTTGTACTGATCACCGGAGAACCGCGGGATCAGCACGCCGACCCCGGCGAAGGCATACCGCACCAGACCTGAGCAGTCGAAGCCGACAGTGTTGGCCCCCGAGTCCACGCCCTTGCTGGGGCCCTGAAGCGAGCCACCACCCCACGAATAGGGCACCCCCATCTGCGACCCGGCCCGGCGAATCACATATTCGACGGCCTGACGGGCGTTGGCCCGCGGAATCCGGCTCGCGCCGGTTGTGGCGGCGCTGGGAGCGCTGGCAGCAGGGCCGCCGAGGTTGATTCCCAACCCACCGAGGAACTGCCTGCCCAAATCCAGCGTGGTCTGGGTGGCCTGGGCGGTGGCCTGCAACGACGCGTTGGCTACCGCCAGCGGATCTCCGGGCGCCCCCGCACTGACCAATGCCGGCAGCGTGGGATCCCATTGTCCGGGTTCGGCATCGGCGGGCGTTGCCACACCGACCATCAGGCCGGCAACCACCGCGGTGATCCAGGCCAGTTTGATCGGGTGAAAACGCGTGTGGCGCATGAATCCTCGTCTAGTACTCGATGTATCGGACCACATACGGGGTCATGCCAGCCGTGCGCACGGGCGCAACCCGCACCTTCAAACCGACGTCGGGCGCCTCGAGCATCTGGCCGTTGCCGAGGTAGATCGTCACGTGCTGGCTACCGTTCGGGCCGTAGAAGATGACGTCGCCGCGGCGCATCTGCGAGGACGGGATCTTGCGGCCCAGGTTGTACTGCGAACCCGAGTAGTGCGGCAGCTTGATGCCCACCCCAGCAAACGAGTACAACACCAGGCCTGAGCAGTCGAAGCCGACGGTGCCGGCCCCGGAGTCGATGCCCTTGCTCGGGCCCGCGGCATTGCCGCCGCCCCAGGAATAGGGCACCCCGATCTGTGACATGCCGCGGCGGATCACGTATTCAGAAGCCTGGCGCCCATAAACTCGCGGAATCCGGCCCTGGGCCGAGCCCGCCGGAGCGTTGGTGATGCCGGTATCGGTGGGCTGCAAGATGCCCAGCTGCTCCAGGAACTTGCGCCCCATATTGGCGGTGACCTGCGCTGACGTTGCCGAGATCCCCAACACCTGGTTCACTACCGCGATCGGGTCGCCGGGGATGTTGGCGCTGGGGATCATGGGCAGCGTGGGGTCCCACAAGCCATCCCATGCACGCCCACCGGCAGGCCCCGATCCGGGATCCCACATCCGGAACGGCGGCGCACCCTGACCACCCTCCGAGGACCAGGCAACCAACCTGGCCGCCTGCAGTCGGGCTTGAGCCGCATCGCGCTCGGCGGCCAGGCGTTGGACCTCCTCGCGCTGTTCATCGAACTTCCGCCGGGTCTCGGTGAGCGCCGCCACCGCGGCATCCTGGCTGGCCTTTGCGTCGGCGGCGGCCTTATCAGCCTTCTGCTTGGCTAGCCGCGCCGCCGACTCCGTGTTCACCCGCTCGGTCTGGGCCCGCTGCAGGTTGGCCATCACCGCTTGGGAACTGGCGCTAAGGGTCTTGGCGGCGGTCACAGTGGCAATGATCTCGTCGGGGCTGCTCGCGCTGAGGTAGCTGACCGAGGGACCGTTCATGTAGGTGGCCGCCGCGAAGGTGTCGAACCGGTGCTGAGCCGCGGCGATCGCCGCGTTGGCGTCCTTAACCGCGCGCTGGCTGACCTCCAGGTCGTCTTCGGCCGCGGCAGCGTTGTCCCGAGCGGTTTCCACGTCGACCATCGCCTTGTTAACGCTTTCCTGTTCGGCCTGAACCTCGTCGCTCAGGTCTTGCAGGCGCTGGTTGGCCTTGGCGACGTCGGCAATCAGCGCGGCGATGGTGTCCGTCTGTGGATCGGCGGTAGCCAGCCCCGGTGTGCATACCAGCAGGGCCACACTCAAAGCCGACGGAATTGCCGGACGGACAAACCGTGCGGCCGGTCGCGCTGGCGAGCCACGGCGATTCCGTCTCATTCGACTCAGATCTCCTAGGGCTCAACTCGGAGGGACAGCGCAGGTCAACGCCAACGACACCACAAGCATCATTTGCACCGTACGTCACATCTGACGCTATGGAAACGTAAGTCACAAACTGCCCCCGGTACGTGCGACTAATGTGACCCAACGGTGACCTCGCGCGTTTGCCGCAAACAACCGCCCGGTTAGCGCGGCAACACGAGAAGAGATAGATGTGGCTGGCTAGACGCCTTGATTGAGATCGTCCCCCGCCCCTGGGGCGGCGTCAGTCGACGTTGCTGACCTCCTCCCGCGCAGTTGCATCAACCGAGCACCCACAGCCGCTGCCAGCACACCGATCAGCAAAACAATGGTCAGCGCGCTCCAGGGAAACTCGGGTGTGCTCAGCTCATGGACAAAGTTCTGCGCGGACTGCACCGGATTGCCGGTCTTGGAATGGTCTTCCCCGGCCTCGAGCGTGACCCGGGGGTATTGCGTGCTGTAACTGCCGACATAGTTCGGGCTGAGCACCAAGACGGTGGCATCCGAGTAGTCGGCCCCGACAACGGTCGCGATGTCACGCAGCGGTGTGTCATTGGGCGGGTTGTGGTCGAGCAGCACGATCTTGAGATCGATGCCCTCGTCGCGAGCGTGCTGGACCACCTCGAGCAGGCCCGGCGTGGCCGCCGGTGGAGCGCTGACACCGAGTGCGGCGACCTCCGCTTTGACCGCGGTCATGTCGACGTCTTGCGGAATGTAGCTGGGCAGGAACGGGATCGTCTGAGGAAAATATGGCCCGGTCATCGCATCCTTCCTGCCGACGTGCTACTGGCACGTTACGCGCTGCTCGCACTTCGGCGCGCACCCACACGGCAACAAAGCAGGACAAGCGTACTGCTAGGCTGACACCACGCCGTCGACACGGCCCGTCGGCGGGCGAACCAAATCCCTGGGAGTTGATGTGACTAGCAAATCTGTGAACTCATTCGGAGCCCACGACACCCTGAAGGTCGGCGAAAAGAGTTACCAGATCTATCGTCTCGACGCCGTCCCCAATACCGCGAAACTCCCCTACAGCCTCAAAGTGCTCGCCGAGAACCTGTTGCGCAACGAGGACGGCAGCAACATCACCAAGGACCACATCGAGGCCATCGCCAACTGGGACCCTAAGGCCGAGCCCAGCATCGAGATCCAGTACACGCCCGCCCGGGTGGTGATGCAGGACTTCACCGGCGTACCGTGCATCGTCGACTTGGCCACCATGCGCGAGGCGATCGCCGATCTGGGCGGCAACCCGGACAAGGTCAACCCGCTGGCGCCCGCAGACTTGGTGATCGACCACTCGGTGATCGCCGATTTGTTCGGCCGCGCCGACGCATTCGAGCGCAACGTCGAAATCGAATACCAGCGCAACGGTGAGCGTTACCAATTCCTGCGCTGGGGCCAAGGCGCTTTCGACGACTTCAAAGTGGTGCCGCCGGGCACCGGCATCGTGCACCAGGTCAATATCGAGTACCTGGCCAGCGTGGTGATGACTCGCGACGGAGTGGCCTACCCCGACACCTGCGTGGGCACCGACTCACACACCACCATGGTCAACGGCCTGGGTGTGCTCGGGTGGGGTGTCGGCGGCATCGAGGCGGAGGCCGCGATGCTGGGTCAGCCGGTATCGATGCTGATCCCGCGGGTCGTGGGTTTCAGGTTGACCGGCGAGATCCAGCCGGGAGTCACCGCCACCGACGTGGTGTTGACCGTCACCGAGATGCTGCGCCAGCACGGCGTCGTCGGCAAATTCGTCGAGTTCTACGGCGAGGGCGTGGCCGAGGTGCCGCTGGCCAACCGCGCCACCCTGGGCAACATGAGTCCCGAATTCGGTTCCACCGCAGCGATTTTCCCGATCGACGAAGAAACCATCAAGTATCTGCGGTTTACCGGTCGCACGCCGGAGCAGGTCGCACTGGTCGAGGCCTACGCCAAGGCGCAGGGCATGTGGCACGATCCCAAGCACGAGCCGGAGTTCTCGGAATACCTCGAACTCAACCTATCCGACGTGGTGCCGTCGATCGCCGGACCAAAGCGTCCACAGGACCGAATCGCGTTGGCGCAAGCCAAATCAACATTCCGCGAGCAGATTTACCACTATGTCGGCAATGGTTCCCCGGATTCCCCCCACGACCCGCACTCGAAGCTGGACGAGGTAGTCGAGGAGACATTCCCGGCCAGCGACCCGGGGCAGCTGACGTTCGCCAACGACGACGTCGCCACTGACGAAACCGTGCACTCGGCTGCCGCGCATGCCGATGGCCGGGTGAGCAACCCAGTGCGGGTGAAGTCGGACGAACTCGGCGAATTCGTGCTCGACCACGGCGCGGTGGTGATTGCCGCGATCACGTCCTGCACCAACACCTCCAACCCCGAAGTAATGCTGGGCGCGGCGCTGCTGGCCCGCAACGCCGTCGAAAAGGGACTGGCCGCCAAGCCGTGGGTGAAGACCACGATTGCCCCGGGCTCGCAAGTGGTCAACGACTACTACGACAGATCCGGCCTGTGGCCGTATCTGGAGAAGCTCGGCTTCTATCTGGTCGGCTACGGCTGCACCACCTGCATCGGCAACTCCGGGCCGCTGCCCGAGGAAATCTCAAAAGCGGTTAACGACAACGACCTTTCGGTGACCGCGGTACTGTCCGGCAACCGGAACTTCGAGGGCCGTATCAACCCAGACGTGAAGATGAACTACCTGGCATCGCCGCCGCTGGTCATCGCCTACGCGCTGGCCGGAACCATGGACTTCGACTTCCAAACCCAGCCGCTCGGTCAAGACAAAGACGGTAAGAACGTTTTTCTCCGCGATATCTGGCCATCGCAGCAGGATGTCTCCGACACCATCGCCGCGGCGATCAACCAGGAGATGTTCACCCGCAACTACGCCGACGTGTTCAAGGGCGACGACCGCTGGCGCAACCTGCCAACCCCGAGCGGCAACACCTTTGATTGGGACCCGAATTCGACCTACGTGCGCAAGCCGCCGTATTTCGAGGGGATGACAGCCAAACCCGAACCGGTCGGCAACATCCGCGGTGCCCGGGTGCTGGCGCTGCTCGGTGATTCGGTGACCACCGACCACATCTCCCCCGCCGGCGCCATCAAGCCCGGAACTCCCGCGGCGCGCTACCTCGACGAACACGGTGTCGACCGCAAGGACTACAACTCCTTCGGTTCTCGCCGCGGCAACCACGAGGTGATGATTCGTGGCACCTTCGCCAACATCCGGCTGCGTAACCAACTGCTAGACGACGTGTCCGGCGGTTATACCCGCGACTTCACCCAGCCGGGCGGTCCGCAGGCGTTCATCTACGACGCCGCGCAGAACTATGCGGCGCAACACATTCCGCTGGTTGTGTTCGGCGGCAAAGAGTACGGGTCGGGTTCGTCACGGGACTGGGCGGCCAAAGGCACATTGCTACTGGGCGTGAGGGCGGTGATCGCCGAGTCATTCGAGCGGATCCACCGGTCCAACCTGATCGGCATGGGCGTGATCCCGCTGCAGTTCCCCGAAGGAAAGTCAGCGTCGTCGTTGGGACTCGACGGTACCGAGGTCTTCGACATCACCGGTATCGACGTGCTTAACGACGGCAAGACACCCAAGACGGTGTGCGTCCAGGCCACCAAGGGCGACGGCGCCACGATCGAGTTCGACGCCGTGGTGCGCATCGACACCCCCGGTGAGGCGGACTACTACCGCAACGGCGGCATCCTGCAGTACGTGCTGCGCAACATACTGAAGTCAGGCTGACCGAGCGCCCGTGCCCAAGGTCAGCGAGGACCATCTGGCGGCTCGCCGCCGTCAGATCCTCGACGGTGCGCGCCGTTGCTTTGCCGAATACGGCTATGACAAGGCCACGGTCCGGCGCCTGGAACAGGCAATCGGGATGTCGCGCGGTGCGATCTTTCACCACTTCCGCGACAAGGACGCGCTGTTTTTCGCGCTGGCGCGCGAGGATGCCGAGCGAATGGCGGCTGTAGCATCCCGCGAAGGCCTCATCGGTGTGATGCGCGACATGCTTGCCGCGCCCGACCAGTTCGACTGGCTGGCCACCAGGTTGGAGATCGCACGCAAGCTGCGCAACGACCCTGACTTCAGCCGCGGCTGGGCGGAGCGCTCCGCGGAATTGGCGGCGGCGACCACCGATCGGCTGCGCCGGCAAAAGCAGGCTAACCGGGTGCGTGACGATGTGCCTAGCGACGTTTTGCGGTGCTACCTGGACCTGGTGCTCGACGGATTGCTGGCCCGGCTGGCCTCCGGCGAAGACCCGCAGCGGCTAGCCGCCGTCCTCGACCTGGTGGAGAACTCGGTGCGTCGGTCTTGACATGCGCTGACTGTGAATCTGACGACGCGACACGCCGCTGTCGCGTCGTCAGATTCACAATCGGCGGATCAACGCGGCCGGGAACGGCGATTGGGGCCGCCGCGGCCGCGCATCGTGGTGCCTGACTCGCGCAGCATGCTGTGAATAGATCCGTACGACCGGCCGGTGGTGGCCGCCAGGTTGCGGATACTGGCCCCGCCCTCGTAGGCGTTGCGCAACTCGCGCAGCAGCTGATCGCGCGTCTTCTTTGACTTCCGCATCGGTACCCTCCGTCGATCCCAGGCACCTAGCCTAAGAACCCGCCGCCGCCCCGGTGGTGCTTTGGCCGAAATCGTTACGCGGCAGCCGCATCTAGGTCAGGCCAGCTCGATGAGATCTCGATACTCGTCGGACCAGTAGTCCTCGGTGCCGTCGGGCAACAGCACCACCCGTTGGGGACCGAGCGCCGCGGCCGCCCCGGGATCATGCGTCACCAGCACCACCGCACCTCGGTAGCTGCGCAGCGCGTCGAGCACCTGCTCGCGCGAGGCCGGATCGAGATTGTTGGTCGGTTCATCGAGCAGCAGCACATTCGCGGTGGAGGCCACCAAGCCGGCCAGCGCGAGCCGGGTCTTCTCACCGCCGGAGAGCGTGCCGGCCGGCTGCTCGAGCTGCGGACCGGTGAACATGAACGCACCCAGCAGGCCGCGCAGGTCCTGTTCGCCGGCATCCGGTGCCGCGTGCCGGACGTTCTCCCAAACGGTGGCATCGTTGTCGAGCGTGTCGTGCTCCTGCGCGAAATAGCCGATCCGTAAACCGTATCCGGGTTCCAGCACTCCGGTGTCGGGCTGCTCGACACCGGCCAGCAATCGCAGCAGCGTGGTCTTGCCGGCACCGTTGAGTCCGAGTATGACCACCCGCGAGCCGCGGTCGATGGCCAAGTCGACACCGGTGAAGACTTCCAGCGAGCCATACGTCTTGCCCAGACCGTTGGCCACCAGCGGTGTGCGTCCACACGCCGCCGGGGTGGGGAACTTGATCCGGGCCACCTTGTCGGCGACTCGCTCCTCGTCGAGTGCGGCCATCATCCGATCGGCGCGGCGCAACATGTTCTGGGCCGCAACGGCTTTGGTGGCCTTGGCGCCCAACTTGGCGGCCTGTGCACGCAGCGCGGCCGCCTTGCGTTCGGCGTTAGCGCGTTCCCGGATGCGACGTTGCTCGTCGGTGGCCCGAGCGTCGACGTAGCGCTGCCAGCCCATGTTGTAAACATCGACCTGGCCGCGCACGGCATCCAGGAACCACACTTTATTGACGACATCGGCCACCAGGTCCACGTTGTGGCTGATGACCACCAGCCCGCCCGTATGCAAGCGCAGGAAGTCCCGCAGCCAGCCCAGCGAATCAGCGTCGAGGTGGTTAGTCGGCTCGTCGAGCAACAAGGTGGTGGAATTTCCAGCGCCACTCTCGGACGCGGCGAACAAAATGCGGGCTAGTTCCACCCGGCGGCGCTGACCTCCGGAAAGGGTACGCAGCTGCTGGGTCAGCACCCGCTCGGGCAAGCCTAGGCTGGCGCAGATGCGGCCGGCTTCGCTTTCGGTGCCATAGCCGCCCAACGCGACGAATCGCTCCTCGAGCTGACCGTAACGGCGGATGGCGCGGTCACGCTCGTCCTCGTCGGCGACCTCGGCCATCAACGCCTGCTGCTTCTCCAGATCAGTGAGCAGGACGTCCAGTCCGCGGGCGGACAGCACCCGGTCACGGGCCAGCACGTCGAGATCGCCAACTTTGGGATCCTGTGGCAGGTAGCCGATTTCGCCGGCACGGGTAACCGACCCGGCATAGGGTTCGACCTCCCCCGCCAGAATGCGCAGCGTGGTGGTCTTGCCGGCACCGTTACGTCCGACCAGCCCGATACGATCGCCGGGCTGCACACGCAGGTCGGGGCCGTCGGGTGCGAGCAGGATGCGCGCGCCAGCGCGGACCTCGAGGTCCGTAGCTGTGATCACATTCGCTCCCTGGTCGTCGGTTGTCTTGGGCGCTGTTACGTGTCATCGGTGAACACCGGCGCCCGCTGCTCGGCCCGTGCGGCAACCGCTTCTTCGAAGTTGGCGGTGAGCAGCCGGACGAAGAGCTGCCCCAAGCCCTCGGCCTGCATGTGCGCCTCCAGACTGGCGGCGTCCAGTCCACTCCACAGCGTACGTTTGGTCAACTCAATTCCCGGCCGCGAGAATCCCGCCATCCGTGCGGCGATCGCGTAGCAGGCATCTAGCAGCTGTTCATCGGGTACCTGACGGGATACCAGCCCGATCCTCTCGGCTTCCTCGGCGCTGACGTCGCGACCGGTCAACATGATCTCGAACGCACGTGAGGATCCAATGGCCCTGGGCAACAGGTAGCTCAGCCCCAATTCGCTGGCGGTCAGCCCGTTGTTGATACCGGCGGCCCGGAAGTAGGCGCTACTCGAGGCCACCCGAATGTCTGCAGCCAGTGCCAGGCACAGCCCACCACCGATGGCGGGGCCGTTGACCGCGGCGATCACCGGCTGGTGCAGCCGTCGCAGCATTAAGATGACGTCATCGAGGAGCTCCATCGAACGCAGCGCGTAGGTGGGCCGAGTCAAGTTCTCGACGTGCGGCACCACCCCCGCCGACTTGTGATCCGCACCCGAAGAAAACCCTCGACCCGCGCCGGTCAGCACCACCACCCGCACCGAGTTGTCGTAGCTGACCTGCGCTAAGGCCTCTTTGAGCGGCACCATGACATCGAATGCCATGGAGTTCATCCGCTCCGGCCGGTTGAGGGTAATCTGCGCGATCTCGGGCCGCGGGTGTTCGACGAGGACCAAACTCACCGTTGAACGGTACCCGGCGACGACTTGCGCCGCGCAGCGGTGGGGCACAGCCGGGCGCCTGGCGCCCGGTCAGGCTTGTTGGGCTCGCCCGTTCTGGGTGGTGGCTTCGCCGGCCTCCACCTCGTAGGCCTTGAGCTGCTGCACCAGGCTCTCCAATGCTGCCGGCGGCAGCGCGCCGGCCTGGTTGAACAACAACTTGCCGTTCTTGAAGGCCATGATCGTGGGGATGGATCGGATCTGAGCGGCCGCTGCAAGCTCTCGTTCGGCTTCGGTGTCGACCTTGGCGTGCACCACGTCGGGGTGTTTTTCCGACGACTCGGCAAAGGTCGGCGCGAACGCGCGGCACGGGCCGCACCAGGAGGCCCAATAATCGACGAGCACCATGTCGCTGCTTTGGATGGTTTCGTTGAACTGTGCGGCAGTGAGGTCTCGGGTAGTCACGCCTGCCTCAACGCCTCAGGATGAAGTCTTTGTTCCAGGGCCGATACCTTCGCCGGCCGGGGACTTGAAGGTGTATGCCCGGAGTTGTTGCACCAGATTGTCCATGATCGCGGGATTGGCGATGCCGGCTTGTTTGAAGACCAGCTTGCCTTTCTTGAAGGCCATCAGCGTGGGCAACAACTTGACCCCGGCGATCGAGGCCAGATCTTTCTCGGTTTCGATGTTGACTTTGCCATGCACGACGTCAAAGTGTTTCCGCGACGACGCCTCGTAGGTCGGTGTGAACAGGTCGCACGGGGCGCACAGCGGTGCCCAAAAGTACACAAGCACGTTGCTGTTGGCGGAGATGGTCTGTTGGAAATACGCCGCCGTGAGGTCTCGAGTGGTCACGGGCACCCCTAACGCAGCCCTGGTCAGTTCTGCGACATCGAGCCTAACGCGCAGCCGAAGCCGCGGCCCGCCACGACCGGTTGGTCAATAGCCGCATGCCGTTGAGGGCCACCAGCACAGTGGACCCTTCGTGACCCACCACACCCAGTGGCAGCGGCAGCTGCCCAAAAAGGTCCCACAGCACCAGGACGGCGATGAAGGTGGCCGCGATGGCCAGGTTGACGGTGACCACCCGGCGCGCCTGCCGTGCCAACCCGATGATCGTCGGGATGGTGTGCAGTTCGTCCCGTATGGTCACCCCGTCTGCGGTCTGTAGGGTCAGATCGGCGCCGGCGCCCATGGCGACAGCGGCGCGGGCGGCGGCCATGGCGGGAGCGTCGTTGACGCCGTCGCCGACGAGCAGCACCTGGTGACCACCGGCCTGCAGGTCGCGCACGACTTCAACCTTCTGCTCGGGCAGCAATGCGGCTCGCACATCGGTGATCCCGGCGTTCCGAGCGACCCGCCAAGCCGCTCGCCCGTTGTCACCCGTGAGCAGCACCGGTGGTGCGGCGGTCAATGCAGCCATCGCCGCGACGGACTCCACGGCATCCGGACGAAGCTGATCGGTGAGCCCGAGCACACCGATGGCAACTCCATCCAACAAGACGATGGCGGCAGTGGCGCCGGCAGAAAGGAGCGGCGCCAGCTCTGCTAGCGGTGCACCGCGGTAGCTTTGCGGGCTGGCGATCTCGACGAAATCGTTGCCCACCAGGGCGTGGACCCCGCAGCCCGGGACCGCGCGGAAGTCCTTGGCGGGCGGTATGGCGATACCACGCCGACGAGCTTCCGCGACGATCGCCCGGCCAAGCGGGTGCTCGCTGGATTGTTCTGCGGCAGCTGCCAATTGCAACAATCGCCGGGCATCGACCACGTTGGGGTCCAGCGGTGCGACGGAAGCCAGTCGCGGGATGCCACGGGTCAGCGTACCGGTCTTGTCCAAAGCGACGATGCTGGTATCGGCCAGGCGTTCGACGACCACCGCGGATTTGACCAGCACCCCATGACGGCCTGCGTTGGCGATCGCCGAAAGCAGCGGCGGCATGGTGGCCAGCACCACCGCGCATGGCGATGCCACGATCATGAAGGTCATGGCGCGCAGCAGCACCGGCCGCAGGTCGGCGCCGAACATCAGCGGAATAACGATGAGGGCAAGGGTGGCCGCGACCATGCCCAGGGAGTAGCGTTGCTCGATTTTCTCAATGAACAGTTGGGTTTTGGCCTTCGTCGCCGAAGCGTCGGCGACCAGTTCGACGATGCGGGCTACCACGGTCTGGCTCGGGTCACGGGTGACCACCAGATGCAATACACCCGATCCGTTCACGGTGCCGGCGAACACCTCGTCACCGCGGGCCTTGGCCACCGGCATCGATTCACCGGTGATCGAGCGTTGGTCGACGTCGCTAGCCCCCGACAGCACCGCACCGTCTGCGGGTATCCGGTCCCCCGGCCGCACCACCACCCGGTCCCCCACCACCAGCTCGCTGGCCGCCACCACCCGTTCGCTGCCGTCGCCCTGGACCACCACCGCCTGATCCGGCGCGAGGTCCAGCAGGCCTTTGACCGATTCCGCGGTGTGTCTGGTGGCAATGTCATCCAGCGCACCGGACGTGGCGAAGATCACGATCAGCAGCGCGCCGTCGAAGATCTGCCCAATCGCGACCGCTCCGATCGCCGCGGCAATCATCAGCAGATCCACATCAAGTGCCTTGTTCCGCAACGCTTGTGCGCCCGCCCATGCCGAGCCCCAGCCGCCGGCCAGATAACAGGCCAGGTAAAGCGTCCACCACATGGCCTCGGGAGCACCGTTCAGTTGCGCCACTAGTCCGGCGAGAAACAGCAGCAGCGCCACGGTGGCCCAGCGCACGGAGACTACCGACCACAGCGCGGCTCCCCAGCTCAATGGGTGGGGAATGGTCTTTGAAACGCGGTCGAAAGGAGCCTCCGCGGCAGTTACTTCACAAGCGGTCAAGGTCATTCCGGCGGCCTCACGACAGGGGTGCGAATTCGTCAGGATGAACCGAGTGTAGGGACGCAGGAACGACCAAAAATCTCGATTGCATTGCGGTATGCGATTGAATTGGTCACTGGCACAAGGCAAGCGGGGCCACTAACGGATTAACCATTCTGGCGGGGTGCGTTACCCTGAAACGGGTGAAGCGGCCGCTGGATCGCGATAAGATACGTCGGTCGCTAGCTCTTCATTGCGGAGGTGCCAGATGTCGTTCGTGGTCGCGAATACGGAGTTCGTGTCGGGAGCGGCGGGGAATCTCGCGCGCCTCGGTTCGATGATTAGCGCGGCCAACTCGGCCGCGGCGGCCCAGACGACCGCTGTCGCGGCCGCAGGCGCCGATGAGGTGTCGGCGGCGGTCGCGGCGTTGTTCGGCGCGCACGGCCAGACCTATCAGGTGCTCAGCGCCCAAGCCGCGGCGTTTCACAGCCAGTTCGTGCAAGCCCTGTCCGGCGGCGCGCAGGCGTACGCCGCCGCGGAGGCCACCAACTTTGGCCCCTTGCAGCCGCTATTCGACGTCATCAACGCGCCCACCCTGGCGCTGTTGAACCGTCCGCTGATCGGCAACGGCGCCGATGGGACCGCGGCGAACCCCAACGGCCAGGCCGGCGGACTCCTGATCGGCAATGGCGGCAACGGCTTCTCGCCCGCTGCCGGCCCCGGCGGCAACGGCGGCGCCGCCGGACTGCTGGGCCACGGCGGCAACGGCGGCGTGGGCGCCCTGGGCGCCAACGGCGGCGCCGGCGGCACCGGCGGGTGGCTGTTCGGCAACGGCGGGGCCGGCGGCAATAGCGGCGGTGGCGGCGGTGCCGGCGGCATCGGCGGCTCCGCCGTGCTCTTCGGGGCCGGCGGCGCGGGTGGCATCAGCCCCAACGGCATGGGAGCCGGTGGCTCTGGAGGCAACGGCGGGCTGTTTTTTGGCAACGGCGGTGCTGGCGCCAGCAGCTTCCTCGGCGGAGGTGGCGCCGGCGGCAGGGCCTTCCTGTTCGGCGACGGTGGTGCCGGCGGGGCAGCCCTATCCGCGGGTAGCGCTGGGCGTGGCGGCGATGCCGGGTTCTTCTATGGCAACGGCGGCGCCGGCGGCAGCGGAGCCGGGGGGGCATCGAGCGCCCACGGCGGGGCCGGCGGCCAGGCCGGGTTGTTCGGCAACGGCGGGGAAGGCGGCGATGGCGGCGCGTTGGGCGGCAACGGCGGCAACGGTGGCAACGCCCAGCTGATCGGTAACGGCGGTAACGGCGGCGACGGCGGCGGGGCCGGCGCCCCCGGGCTCGGCGGCAGGGGCGGGCTGCTGCTCGGCCTGCCCGGCGCGAACGGAACATAGTCGCCGCAGTTCCGCCCTCCCACCGCAGGTTACGGTTGCGTACGTTCTTCCCGCTCGGAGAGACTGGGCCCGATCAGGGCCGATCAGCCACCTGAAGGGAACCGCATTGGGACACTACATCGCCAATGTCCGCGATCTCGAGTTCAACCTGCTCGAAGTCCTTGATATCGGCGCGGTCCTGGGCACCGGACGCTACAGCGATCTGGACGTCGACACGGTCCGCACCATCTTGGCCGAAGCGGCGCGGCTGGCCGAGGGTCCGATCGCCGAATCCTTCGGCTACGCCGACCGCAACCCACCGGTCTTCGACCCGAACACCCACTCCATCAGCGTGCCCGACGAGTTGGCCAAGACAGTGCAGGCAATCAAGGAGGCCGGCTGGTGGCGGCTGGGCCTGGCCGAGGAAATCGGTGGCATGCCAGCGCCGCCGCCGCTGGCATGGGCCGTCAACGAAATGATCTACTGCGCCAACCCGTCGGCGTGCTTTTTCAACCTGGGCCCGGTGCTGGCCCAGTCCCTTTACATCGAGGGCAATGAAGAGCAACGCCGGTGGGCGGCCGAGGGCGTGCAGCGCGGCTGGCAGGCCACCATGGTGCTCACCGAACCCGACGCCGGCTCCGATGTTGGCGCGGGTCGAACCAAAGCGTTCGAACAACCCGACGGCACCTGGCACATCGAGGGCGTCAAGCGGTTCATCTCCGGTGGGGATGTCGGCAATACCGCGGAGAACATCTTCCATTTGGTGTTGGCCCGACCTGAGGGCGCCGGCCCAGGCACCAAGGGGTTGAGCCTGTTCTACGTTCCCAACTACCTCTTCGACCCCGATACGTTCGAGCTCGGCGCCCGCAACGGCGTCTACGTGACCGGCCTGGAACACAAGATGGGCTTAAAGTCCTCTCCGACATGCGAATTGACGTTCGGCGGTGCCGACGTGCCCGCCGTTGGCTATCTGGTCGGCGGCGTGCACAACGGGATTGCGCAGATGTTCACGGTGATTGAGCATGCTCGCATGACCATCGGAGTTAAGTCCGCCGGCACATTGTCGACGGGCTATCTCAACGCACTTGCCTTCGCCAAGGAGCGGGTGCAGGGCGCGGATCTGACCCAGATGACGGATAAGACGGCGCCGCGGGTCACAATCATGCACCACCCCGACGTGCGGCGCAGCCTGATGACCCAAAAGGCCTATGCCGAAGGCCTGCGGGCGCTGTACCTGTATGCCGCTGCTCACCAGGACGACGCTGTGGCCCAACGGGTTTCGGGTGCCGATCACGACATGGCGCACCGCGTGGACGATCTGCTGCTGCCCATCGTCAAGGGCGTGGGTTCAGAACGCGCCTACGAAATCCTCACCGAGTCGCTGCAGACGCTGGGCGGCTCGGGCTTTCTGGTCGACTATCCCCTCGAGCAGTACATCCGTGACGCCAAGATCGATTCCCTCTACGAGGGCACCACGGCGATCCAGGCACTGGACTTCTTCTTCCGCAAGATCGTGCGCGATCACGGCAAGGCTTTGCAATTTGTGCTGGCTCAGGTCACCCACACCGTCGAGAACATTGACCCGTCGCTAAAACCGCAAGCCGAGCTGCTGCGCACCGCGCTCGACGACATCACGGCAATGACGGGCGCGCTGACCGGGTACCTGATGTCCGCCGCGCAGCACTCCAGCGACATCTACAAGGTGGGGCTCGGATCCGTGCGCTATTTGCTCGCCGTGGGCGACTTGCTCATCGGCTGGCGGCTGCTCGTGCTGGCCGGGGTCGCACACGCCGCACTGGCCGACGGGCCATCGCAGAACGATGAAGCGTTCTATCGGGGCAAGATCGCGGTCGCGGCGTTCTTTGCGAAGAACATGCTGCCGAAACTGACCGGGGTGCGCAGTGTCATCGAAAACATCGACGACGACATCATGCGCGTGCCCGAAGACGCCTTCTGAGGCGGGTTTCGCTCGCACCGCCCGCCGAACGTGAACTCACGGCGGTATTTTGCCGGATTCTCCGCCCTCAGTTCACGTTCGGCGACGCGCCGGTTCAGACGGTGAAGCCGAGCGCCCGCAATTGTTCGCGGCCGTCTTCGGTGATCTTGTCCGGGCCCCACGGCGGGTTCCACACCCAGTTGATGCGGATGTCGTCGACCAGGCCACTGCCGACCAGCGCGCTGCGCGACTGATCCTCGATGACATCGGTCAGCGGGCACGCCGCCGACGTGAGGGTCATGTCGATCAGCGCGACGGTCCCTTCGTCACCGTCTTGCACGTCCAAGCCGTAGACCAGGCCCAGGTCAACGACGTTGATCCCCAGCTCCGGGTCGACGACGTCGCGCATCGCCTCCTCGACGTCGGCGAGCAATTCCTCAGCCGGTGCGCTGGTTTCGCTCATCTGTAACCTCCTCGAAGGCTTCGCTGGCTTGGGCCAGCGCATCTTTGAACGCCATCCATCCGAGCAGCGCGCATTTCACCCGGGCCGGGTATTTGGCCACCCCGGCGAACGCGACCCCATCGCCTAAGACGTCCTCGTCGCCTGGCACGGTCCCGCGGGAGGACACCATTTCGGTGAAGGCGTCGACGATGTTCAGCGCCCGCGGCACGCGTTGTCCGATTACCTGTTCGGTGAGCACCGAGGTCGCGGCCTGGCTGATCGAACAGCCTTGTCCGTCATAGGAAACGTCGGTGACCCTGGTGCCGTCCTCGGACAACGCGACCCGCAGCGTGACCTCGTCGCCGCAGATCGGGTTCACGTGATACACCTGGGCGCCGAACGGCTCCCGCAGCCCCCGATGCTGCGGATGCTTGTAGTGATCGAGGATCACGTCCTGATAGATCTGCTCCAGACGCAACGTCACGCTCTTCCAAAGAAATGCCGGGATCGCCGCACGCCGGCCACCAAGCGGTCCACCTCGTCTGCGGTGTTGTACACCGCGAACGACGCCCGCGCGGTGGCGGCCAGACCGAACCTGCGGTGCAGCGGCAGCGCGCAGTGGTGCCCGACCCGCACCGCCACGCCGCCGTCGTCGAGTACCTGACCCACGTCGTGCGCGTGCACGCCCTCGACGACGAACGCCACCGGCGACCCTCGGTCCCGCATCGACGTCGGGCCAAGGATCCGCACACCGTCGATGCCGGACAGGCCTTCGATGGCCGCGGCTACCAGCTCCCGCTCGTGGGCCTCCACCGCGGCCATGCCGATCGCGCCGAGATAGCGGGCCGCGGCGGCCAACCCGACCACCTGGGAGGTCATCGGTGTACCGGCCTCGAACCGTTGCGGCGCCGGCGCGTAGGTGGCGCCTTCCATGGTCACCGTTTCGATCATCGAACCGCCGGTGAGAAATGGGGGCATCTGCGCTAGCAGCTCACGGCGGCCGTACAGCACACCGATTCCGTTGGGGCCCAGCATTTTATGTCCGGAAAACGCGGCGAAGTCGACGCCGAGTTCGTGCAGGTCAACCGGCTGGTGCGGCACCGACTGGCAGGCGTCCAGCACGGTCAGCGCACCCGACTGGTGGGCGCGGGAGACCAGCTCGCTCACCGGTGTCAGCACCCCGGTCACATTGGAATGATGGGTGAACGCAACGACTTTGACACGGTCGTCCAGATACAGCGAGTCCAGGTCGATGCGCCCGTCGTCAGTCACCCCGTACCAGCGCAATGTGGCCCCGGTGCGCCGGGCCAGCTCCTGCCACGGGATCAGGTTGGCGTGATGCTCCAGCTCGGTGGTGACGATCACGTCGCCGGGGCCGACGGCACGCTCGAAACGGCTGTCCCCCAGCACATATGACACCAGGTTGAGCGCCTCGGTGGCATTTTTGGTGAACACCAGCTCGTCCGTGTCGGCGCCGACGAATAACGCGATGTCCGCGCGGCCCTGCTCGTAGGCGTCGGTCGCCTCCTCCATCAGCTGGTGCGCGCCACGATGGACCGCGCCGTTGGACGCGGTCAGGAACTCGCGCTCGGCGTCGAGGACCTGCAGCGGGCGTTGTGAGGTGGCGCCGGAGTCCAAATACGCCAACGGGTTTCCACCCCGCATGATGCGCTTGAGGATGGGGAAATCGGCGCGAATCGCCGCCAGATCGAGCGAGTTCACCGAGGCCGTCATGTCAGGCTCCGGTTGGCGCGGGTTGGTGGGGGTACCGCCCGCTTGCGGGGGAGAAACGCACGTAGCCGTTCTGGTCGAGTTCGTCGGCGAGCTCCGAACCACCGGACTCGACGATGCGGCCGCCGACGAACACGTGCACGTATTCCGGGTGAATGTAGCGCAGGATGCGGGTGTAGTGCGTGATCAGCAGGATGCCGCCGTGCTGGGATTCGGCGTAGCGGTTCACCCCCTCGCTGACCACGCGCAGCGCGTCGACGTCCAAGCCGGAGTCGGTCTCGTCCAGGATGGCGATCTTGGGCTTGAGCAGTTCTAGCTGCAGGATCTCGTGGCGCTTCTTCTCGCCACCGGAGAAACCCTCGTTGACGCTGCGCTCGGCGAAGGCCGGGTCGATGTCGAGCGCGGCCATCGCGGCCTTGACCTCTTTGACCCAGTGCCGCAGTTTCGGCGGCTCGCCGCGAATGGCGGTTGCCGCCGAGCGCAGGAAGTTCGACATCGAGACACCGGGCACCTCGACGGGATATTGCATGGCCAGAAACAGGCCGGCCCGCGCACGTTCGTCGATGCTCATCGCCAGCACGTCCGCGCCGTCGAGGGTAATGGTGCCCGACGTCACGTGGTATTTGGGATGGCCCGCGATGGCGTAGGACAGCGTCGACTTGCCCGAGCCGTTGGGTCCCATCAAGGCATGTGTCTCACCGGATTTCACGGTGAGGTCGACGCCGCGCAGGATCGGGATCTCGTGGTCCGCCTCCGCCGGGTTCTCCACGCTGACGTGCAGGTCCTTAATTTCCAAAATGGTCATGAGACTGTTGTCTTTTCCGTTGATTCCGTGATTTCCAGCTCGTGTTCGATGGCTGCGGTCAGGCGCTCGCGTACCTCGGGCACCGCGATCTTGGCGATGATCTCACCGAAGAAGCCGCGAACCACCAGCCGGCGGGCCTGCTCTTCCGGGACGCCGCGCGAACGCAGGTAGAACAATTGCTCATCGTCGAAGCGGCCGGTGGCGCTGGCGTGTCCGGCGCCGACGATCTCGCCGGTCTCGATCTCCAGGTTGGGCACCGAGTCGGCACGCGCGCCGTCGGTGAGCACCAGGTTGCGGTTCACCTCGAAGGTGTCGGTGCCGGTGGCCTGCGCACGGATCAGCACGTCACCCACCCAGACCGTATGTGCGTCGGGCAACGACGACGCCGGATCACCTTGCAGTGCACCCTTATACAGCACATTCGACTTGCAGTCGGGGTGGGCGTGGTCCACCAGCAGCCGCGACTCCAGGTGCTGGCCGTCGTCGGCGAAATACAGCCCCAGCAGTTCCGCGTCCCCACCCGCACCGCAGAACCGCACGCCCGCCGACATCCGCACCACGTCGCCGCCCAACATGACGGTGACGTGGCGCAGCACCGCGTCCTTGCCGATCCGAGCATGGTGCGCGCTGAGGTGAACGGTGTCGTCGGCCCAGTCGGCGATCCACACGGCGGTCAGCCGAGCGGCGTCGTCGACAACGAACTCGACGTTGTCGGCGTAGGTTCCGCCGCCCCGGTGGTCGATGACCACGACCGCCTCGCCAAGCTCCTCGATACGCACCTGCAGGTGCCCATAGGCCACCGCGCCCTCCCCCGGCCCGGTCACGGTGATGCCTACCGGCTCGACGACCTGGGTGTCGCGCTCGACGGTGACCAGCGTCGCGGAGTTGAACGACGAAAACGCTTGGGCGGCAACGCGGTCGGTGGGTACGCCACCCTCGCCCAATCGTGGATCGCCGCGGCGCACGGTCTGGGTGTGTACGCCCGGCCGCTCGCTGACCGTGATCGTGGCGCTACCGGTGGCCCGCGCGGAGCCGTCGTGCAGGCCACGCAGCCGCCGCAACGGGGTGAACCGCCAGATCTCGTCGCGGCCGTGCGGAACCTCGAAGGCGTCCACGTCAAAGGAGGCGAACAGCTCGCCCTTGTTGTGTGCGATCCCCTCGACGGCTGCTGTCAGTCCCGGAGCCGTCATCCGACCGCGCCCTCCATCTGCAGCTCGATCAGCCGGTTGAGCTCCAGCGCGTACTCCATGGGCAGCTCCTTGGCGATCGGCTCGACGAAGCCGCGCACCACCATCGCCATCGCCTCGTCCTCGGTCAGCCCGCGGCTCATCAGGTAGAACAGCTGGTTCTCGCTGACCTTGGACACGGTGGCCTCGTGGCCCATGGTGACGTCGTCCTCGCGGATGTCGACGTAGGGGTAGGTGTCGCTGCGGCTGACCGTATCCACCAGCAGCGCATCGCATTTCACGCTGGACCGCGACCCATGTGCCCCCTTGTTGACCTGCACCAGGCCACGGTAGGAGGTGCGGCCGCCGCCGCGGGCCACCGACTTGGACACGATGTTGCTCGACGTGTTCGGCGCCAGGTGCAGCATCTTGGCGCCGGTGTCCTGGTGCTGGTCTTCGCCGGCGAACGCCACCGAGAGCACTTCGCCCTTGGCGTGCTCGCCGGTCATCCAGACCGCCGGGTACTTCATGGTCACCTTGGACCCGATGTTGCCGTCGATCCACTCCATGGTGGCCCCGGCTTCGGCGCGGGCCCGCTTGGTGACCAGGTTGTAGACGTTGTTCGACCAGTTCTGGATAGTGGTGTAACGCACGCGCGCATGGGGTTTCACGATGATCTCGACCACCGCTGAGTGCAATGAATCCGATTTGTAGATCGGTGCGGTGCAGTTGTGCGCGGCGAACCCGTAGGCGAGGTAGCTGTCCGGATTCTCGACATCGAGGTTGTAGACGGGCTCATGTGCTTCGCGGACCGCTCGCTTCTTGATTGGCACCGCAAAGTAGTCGCCGCAGTCGCGGGCCTGCTTCGGTCCGCGGCCGCCCTCGGTCCACTGCACCTGGTAGATGTCCTTGCGAACGACGTTGCGGCCCATGATCACACCAGGGCCGCCCGGTCGGCGCAGTTCAACAGTGGCGTAGTGACCCAGACGCGCCAGGATGGACTGCAACTGGAACGCCCAGAGGCGCGATGTCGTATGTACCCGCTTCCACACCGCCCCGTTACGGCGCGTGACGTTGCCGTCTCCATTCACATAGGCGTCGACCAGCTCACGCAAGAACGTCTCGTCTTGACGCATCAACAGATCCGACAGCTTCTTATTCGACGATCCAATGCCGACGTTGTCGCGCATCGCCGCATAGCCCGCCTTCGTGTACACGGTGACGCGCGCCGAATGCTTGTGCTCCTCGATCAATACCGATCCCGACTTCTCGTACAGCGACTTGCACGCTTGGCGCACATCCTCGACGTACTCGAACTCATCGCTGTGGAACGAGAAGATCAGCGACTCACAGCCATTGGTGAGACACGCGTGACCCTCCGCCAGGTAGTAGCCCGCCAGGCGCGCAAACTCGAGCGGCAAAACCGTCCTGTGGGGGATCGGCTTCGGCTTGGGGTAGATCAGGAAGTCACCCTCGGCCACATCCTTCGCCGCGATCCATCGCGGCTCGGCGCTACGCAGCTTGGTGCTGTTGACTTCAGCCTTCCACCCATTGCGTTCCTTCCGCATAACACGCACCTCGTCGCGGGGAATAGCGAGAAGGGGGTGCTCGGCGGTGACAGAGAATGCGTTGGCAGGCGACATCGGTGTGAAGGTGAACAGCTCGCCATCGAGGTCACGCACCTGTACAGCGGTGACGCGGTGTGGCCGCCCGTCGTGGCCGGTGACGAAGTCACCGACGCGAATCGACTCGATGGGCCGCAAATCGCCGTCGGCGGTCGTGATGAGCTCGCCGGCGGGCAGGCAGCCCTCTACGTAGTGCACGTAAGAGCCCTCATCGGCGATGATCAGCGTCCGCTCGAACTGGCCCATGTTCTCGGTGTTGATTCGGAAGTAGGCCTGCAGCGGAATGTCGACGTGAACACCGGGCGGGACGTAAATAAAGGACCCACCACTCCAAACTGCAGTATTCAATGCAGAAAACTTATTATCGCCGGCAGGGATTACTGTACCGAAATATTCCTTGAAAATATCCGGGTGTTCTCGCAAACCAGTATCAGTGTCTAAAAATATGACTCCTTGAGCCTCCAGATCCTCTCTGATCTGGTGATATACAACTTCACTTTCGTATTGTGCGGCTACTCCAGCTACTAATCTCTGCTTCTCGGCCTCCGGGATTCCCAACCGGTCGTAGGTGTTGCGGATGTCCTCTGGCAAATCATCCCAGCTCGCGGCCTGCTTCTCGGTGGAGCGCACGAAGTACTTGATGTTGTCGAAATCGATGCCATCGAGGTTGGAGCCCCACTTCGGAATGGGCTTGCGGTCGAAAATGCGCAGCGCCTTCAGCCGCGACTGCAGCATCCAATCGGGCTCGTTCTTCTTCGCGGAGATGTCGCGGACCACCGCCTCGGAAAGCCCGCGCTGCGCGTTGGCACCCGCGACGTCGGAGTCCGCCCAGCCGTAGCCGTACCGGCCCAGCGACGCGATCGCCTCTTCCTGGGTCAGGGGAGCCTGGGTCAGGGGAGCCTGGGTCGGGGGCTGGGCAACGCTCTTGCTGGCCTCTGGGGTGAGTGTCATCGGGACGCTCCTTCGGTGCTGGTGGCGGGTGGGCGCGGGCTGGGCGCCGGCGACAGGGGTACGTGGGTGGTGCAGGCGCAGTCTCCGTTGACGATGGTCGCCAACCGCTGGACGTGGGTGCCGAGCACCTCGGCCATGGCCTGCTGCTCGGTTTCGCACAATTCGGGGAATTCCTCGGCAACATGGGATACCGGGCAATGGTGCTGGCAGATTTGCACACCGTGAATCGGCCCGCCCACCCGCGTGGTGGTGGCGACGTAGCCGGCTTTGCTGAGCGCCGTTGCGATCCGCTCGGCGGCCGCCTCGAGCGCGGCGTCGTCGGGACCGTCGGCCGGCGCGACGTCGGCCAGGATGGCGTCGATACGGCGCCGGGCAAACGTCCGCACCGCCTCCTCGCCGCCGATCTCCCGCAGCTGCCGCATGGCCGCCGACGCCAGGTCGTCATAGGAGTGGTCGAGCTTGGCCCGGCCGGCCGCGGTCAGCCGGTAGCGCTTGGCGGGCCGCCCACGTCCCACCTGCTGCCACGGCGCGGCCGCCGACGCTTCCGCGTCACCCGCCTCGATCAGCGCGTCCAGATGACGCCGCACACCGGCGGCCGACAGGCCCAGCCGGTCACCGATCTCGCCGGCGGTGATCGATCCGGATTCCAGCAGCAAGCGCACAATGGCCCGACGAGTGTGACCGTCCGAGACTGCCGCGGGGACAGTGGTAGAGACCGCCGGGATTTTCACAACATCAGTGTGACAAAATTCCGTTGATCGGTCTACCAGGGATGCCCTATGCGGCAGGGTTGTGCTGGTCACATTGAGATCGCCTAAGCAATTCCCGGGCATGCCGTTAGGCTGCACCAATGGCAGCCCGCCACCATACGCTGAGCTGGTCGATCGCCAGCCTGCATGGCGACGAGCAGGCGGTGGGTGCACCGCTGACCACTACCGAGCTCACCGCGCTGGCGCGCACCCGCCTGTTTGGGGCCACCGGCACCGTCCTGATGGCCATCGGCGCCCTGGGCGCCGGGGCCCGACCCGTCGTCCAGGACCCCACCTTCGGGGTCCGGCTGCTCAATCTGCCGTCACGAATCCAAACGGTGTCGTTGACCATGACCACGACCGGGGCGGTCATGATGGCGCTGGCCTGGCTGATGCTCGGCCGGTTCACGCTGGGCAGGCGGCGGATGTCGCGCGGCGAACTGGACCGCACCCTGCTGCTCTGGATGCTGCCGCTATTGATCGCACCACCGATGTACAGCAAGGATGTCTACTCATATCTAGCCCAAAGTGAGATCGGCAGGGACGGACTCGACCCTTACCGGGTGGGTCCGGCGTCCGGCTTGGGCCTCGGCCACGTGTTCACCCTGTCGGTGCCCAGCCTGTGGCGGGAGACACCGGCGCCATATGGTCCGCTGTTCTTGTGGATCGGCCGCGGAATCTCGTCGCTGACTGGGGAAAACATCGTCGCTGCCGTGCTCTGCCACCGGCTTGTGGTGTTGATCGGTGTGACCCTGATCGTGTGGGCGACCCCTCGGCTAGCTCAGCGCTGTGGCGTCGCCGAGGTCAGCGCGCTGTGGCTAGGCGCGGCCAATCCGCTGCTGATCATGCATTTGGTCGCCGGCATCCACAACGAAGCGCTGATGCTCGGGCTGATGCTGACCGGCGTCGAATTCGCGCTGCGCGGCCTTGATATGGCGAATACCCCACGCCCGTCGCCCGAAACCTGGCGGTTGGGCCCCGCCACAATACGGGCCAGCCGGCGGCCCGAGCTGGGGGCATCCCCGCGTGCGGGCGCGAGCCGGGCAGTCAAACCCCGTCCGGAATGGGGGCCCCTGGCCATGCTGCTGGCGGGTTCCATCCTGATCACGCTGTCGTCGCAAGTGAAGCTACCCTCGCTGCTGGCGATGGGCTTCGTCACGACAGTGCTGGCATACCGCTGGGGTGGCAACTTGCGAGCACTGCTGCTCGCCGCCGCTGTGATGGCGAGTCTAACGCTGGCGATAATGGCCATCCTGGGTTGGGCCAGCGGTCTCGGATTCGGCTGGATCAACACGCTGGGCACCGCCAATGTGGTGCGCAGCTGGATGTCGCCGCCGACACTGCTGGCCCTGGGCACCGGGCACGTCGGCATCCTGCTGGGCCTGGGTGATCACACCACCGCCGTGTTGTCACTCACCCGCGCCATCGGCGTGCTGATCATCACGGTGATGGTGTGCTGGCTGTTATTGGCCGTGCTCCGCGGCCGGCTGCACCCGATC
Source organism: Mycobacterium canetti CIPT 140010059 (assembly GCF_000253375.1). NCBI lineage: Bacteria > Bacillati > Actinomycetota > Actinomycetes > Mycobacteriales > Mycobacteriaceae > Mycobacterium > Mycobacterium canetti. Next base: position 1,668,893 of record NC_015848.1, on the reverse strand, counting down.
GGCGGCCTGGGCGTTGCGCTAGCTGTCACCGTGCTGCTGTTTCCCGTCGTGCAGCCCTGGTACCTGCTGTGGGCGATAATTCCGCTGGCCGCCTGGGCAACCCGCCCGGGATTTCGGGTAGCGGCAATCCTGGCCACCCTCATCGTCGGAATTTTCGGTCCGACCGCCAATGGTGACCGCTTCGCGCTGTTTCAGATCGTGGATGCGACCGCGGCCAGCGCCATCATCGTGATCCTCCTGATTGCCCTGACCTACACCCGGTTACCATGGCGGCCACTTGCAGCCGAGCAAGTGGTCACCGCCGCGGAGTCGGCCAGCAAGACCCCTGCGACCCGCCGGCCGACGGCAGCGCCCGACGCCTACGCTGATTCCACGTGAACCGCGCCGACGACGATGCAGAGCGAAGCGATGAGGAGGAGCGGCGCTCGTGAACCGCGCCGACGACGATGCAGAGCGAAGCGATGAGGAGGAGCGGCGCTCGTGAACCGCGCCGACGACGATGCAGAGCGAAGCGATGAGGAGGAGCGGCGCTCGTGAACCGCGCCCCAGACACCCCCGAGGTGGTACTGCGGCTTCGCGGGGTATGTAAGCGATACGGGTCAATAACCGCCGTTTCCAACCTCGATCTCGACGTGCATGACGCCGAAGTGATGGCGCTGCTGGGCCCCAACGGCGCGGGCAAGACCACGACCGTCGAGATGTGCGAGGGCTTCGTCCGCCCGGACGCCGGCAGCATTGAGGTACTTGGACTGGACCCGATCACCGACAACGCACGCCTGCGCGCACGCATCGGCGTGATGTTGCAGGGTGGCGGCGGCTACCCGGCGGCACGCGCCGGCGAAATGCTGGATCTGGTCGCGTCCTACGCCGCCAACCCGCTGGACCCGCACTGGCTACTGGACACCTTGGGTCTCACCGAGGCCGCCCGCACCACCTATCGACGGCTCTCCGGCGGGCAGCAGCAACGACTCGCGCTGGCCTGCGCGCTGGTCGGGCGTCCCCAACTGGTGTTCCTCGACGAGCCCACCGCGGGCATGGATGCCCATGCCCGGGTACTGGTGTGGGAGTTGATCGACGCGCTGCGCCGCGATGGCGTGACCGTGGTGCTGACCACGCATCATCTCAAGGAGGCCGAGGAACTCGCCGATCGGTTGGTGATCATCGACCACGGGGTGACGGTGGCCGCAGGCACACCGGCAGAACTGATGCGCAGCGGCGCCAAAGACCAGTTGCGGTTCACCGCGCCGCCGCGGCTCGACCTGTCGCTGCTGGCCTCGGCACTGCCCGAGGGCTACCAGGCCACCGAGCTGACCCCGGGCGAGTACCTGGTCGAAGGTCCGGTTGACCCGCAGGTGCTGGCGACGGTCACCGCGTGGTGCGCACAAATCGACGTGCTAGCCACCGACATGCGGGTCGAGCAACGCAGCCTCGAAGACGTGTTCCTGGATCTCACCGGCAGGAAGTTGCGGCAGTGACCCAAACCAATCGCCCCGCTTTTCCCGCGGGCACCTTCAGCCCGGACCCCCGCCCCAACGCCGTCCCCCTGATGCTTGCCGCACAGTTCAGCCTGGAATTGAAGCTGCTGTTACGCAACGGCGAGCAACTGCTGTTGACCATGTTCATCCCGATCACCCTGCTGGTCGGGCTGACTTTGCTGCCGATGGGCTCGTTCGGCCACAACCGCGCCGCCACCTTTGTTCCGGTCATCATGGCGCTCGCGGTGATCTCCACCGCATTCACCGGGCAAGCCATCGCGGTCGCGTTCGATCGCCGCTACGGCGCCCTCAAACGACTCGGTGCTACCCCGCTGCCGGTTTGGGGGATCATCGCCGGCAAGTCGCTGGCAGTGGTTGCCGTGGTGTTCTTGCAGGCCATCATCTTGGGCGCCATCGGCTTTGCGCTCGGCTGGCGGCCGGCGCTGGCGGCCCTGACATTGGGCGCCGGGATCATCGCGCTGGGTACCGCGGGCTTTGCGGCGCTCGGCCTGCTACTCGGCGGCACCTTGCGAGCCGAGATCGTTCTCGCCGTCGCCAACCTGATGTGGTTCGTATTCGCCGGTTTCGGTGCGCTGACCTTGGAGTCGAACGTGATCCCGACGGCGTTCAAATGGGTGGCTCGGATTACCCCGTCGGGCGCGCTCACCGAGGCGCTGTCGCAGGCCATGACCGTGTCGGTGGACTGGTTCGGGATCGTCGTCCTAGCGGTGTGGGGCGCGCTGGCCGCACTGGCCGCACTGCGCTGGTTCCGGTTCACCTGAACCGGCCGCCCGGCTTCGCGACACTGCAACCACGCACAAGACACGCCGACGCATCGGTGCGTGGTTGCAGTTTCGACACCGGTCCGCCCGTACTACAGCGTGTAGTTTTTGGTGCCTTACGATCGGGCGGTGTCTCCCAGCCTGCGTGTCCAGCGGGTCATCGCCGCAATCGTCATCCTCACCCAGGGCGGCATCGCCGTCACCGGGGCAATCGTCCGGGTTACCGCCTCAGGCCTGGGGTGTCCGACCTGGCCGCAGTGTTTTCCGGGTAGCTTCACCCCGGTGCTGGTCGCCGAGGTGCCGCGGGTCCATCAGGCGGTCGAGTTCGGCAACCGGATGGTCACGTTTGCGGTGGTGATAGCCGCGGCACTGGCCGTGCTGGTCGTCACCCGGGCGCGCCGGCGCACGGAAGTCCTGGCCTACGCGTGGCTGATGCCGGTGTCGACGGTGGTGCAGGCGATGATCGGTGGCATCACCGTACGCACCGGGCTGCTGTGGTGGACGGTGGCCATCCACCTGCTGGCGTCGATGACGATGGTGTGGCTGGCGGTGCTGCTCTACGTCAAGATCGGCCAGCCCGATGACGGAGTCGTCCACGAACTGGTGGTCAGCCCGTTGCGTGCGCTCACGGCGCTCAGCGCGCTGAACCTGGCCGCGGTGCTGGTGACGGGCACGCTAGTCACGGCGGCAGGCCCGCACGCGGGAGATCGCAGCCCCAGCCGGACCGTGCCGCGGCTGAAAGTCGAAATCACCACCTTGGTGCATATGCATTCGTCACTGTTGGTTGCCTACCTTGCGCTGCTGATCGGGTTGGGTTTCGGGCTGCTGGCCGTGGGTGCCACCCGGGCGATTCTGGTGCGACTCGCCGTGCTGCTCGCCCTGGTTGCCACGCAAGCCGCCGTCGGTACCACGCAATACTTCACCGGGGTACCCGCCGCCCTGGTCGCCATTCACGTGGCCGGTGCCGCGGCGGTTACGGCGGCCACCGCCGCGCTATGGGCGTCGATGGGAGAACGGGCCCAGCCCCAGCCGCTCCAACGCTGACTGGACGCATAGCGCGAAGTCACGCTGGGCAAGATTGCGGATGTCTGGGTCCAGCCACTGCCAGCCCAGCGACGGGTCCACCAATTGCAATTCCAGCAACCGGGGATCTCGGCTTCCACCTGTGATGTGGGCCCGCGCGTAGAGCAGCTCACCTGGGTCAACACCCACCTGCGCGGCCGCGCCGGCCAAGGCGGCCGCACCCACGTCCCAGATTTCGAAGTCGGGCTCGGTCTGGCGCCAAGTGTCGGCCTGCTTGGTAAACGCATGCGACGGCTCACCGCCAAGGAAGACCAACACGGTCTCGTCACCGGAACCTCCGGGCTGAACGAGCACCGCCTGGCCGGCCGCGTGCAGTTGCGCGACGAACTCGGCAGCGAACCGGGCACTACAGCGCCGTGTCCCGGTACCGATGGTCGGACCGACGAAGACCTGGCCTTTGCGTGGCAACCGGACCGGCTCTCCCGGCACATACACCTCGCCGGGCACGGTCGGCACCCCCCGATCCATCAGGTCACGTAGGTAACGGCGCTCGACATTCCAGGCCACCACCGGCCGCGAGTTCAGCAGATTGGCCACGCGGGTAGTCCAGGCCAAAAACTCGTCGAGCCGCGCGGGGTAATCGCGGGTAGCCCGCAAAATCACCAGATCCGCGTGGACGATTTCGGGATCGTCCCAAGACAGCCAACCAGCATGCAAGCCGCGGTGGCGCAGGGCCGCAACCAGCCCAGCATCGTCGCCGTCACCGGCGGGCTGCTGTGGCCAACCCGCCAAAACGACGCGCGGATGGAAGACGTCCGGCCGGGCAAGCTTCATGCCCGGGCATGATAGCCACATGCACGCAATCGAAGTCACCGAAACCGGCGGGCCAGGCGTCTTACGCCACGTCGACCAGCCGCAACCTCAACCCGGCCACGGCGAGCTCCTGATCAAGGCCGAGGCCATCGGTGTCAACTTCATCGACACCTACTTCCGCTCCGGGCAATATCCGCGCGAACTCCCGTTCGTCATCGGCTCCGAGGTATGCGGCACGGTGGAGGCCGTCGGCCCAGGAGTTACCGCAGCCGACACCGCCATCAGCGTCGGCGACCGCGTGGTCAGCGCCTCAGCCAACGGCGCCTACGCCGAATTCTGCACAGCGCCAGCATCTCTGACCGCCAAGGTCCCCGACGACGTCACGTCTGAGGTAGCGGCTTCGGCGCTGCTGAAGGGCCTGACGGCGCATTACCTACTGAAGTCGGTGTACCCGGTGAAGCGTGGTGACACCGTCTTGGTGCATGCTGGCGCCGGCGGCGTCGGCTTGATCCTGACACAATGGGCCACTCACCTGGGGGTGCGGGTGATCACCACCGTTTCGACGGCGGAGAAGGCCAAGCTGTCCAAGGATGCCGGCGCGGACGTGGTTCTCGACTACCCGGAGGATGCCTGGCAGTTCGCCGGGCGGGTTCGCGAACTGACCGGCGGCACCGGTGTGCAAGCCGTTTACGACGGTGTCGGCGCCACCACCTTCGACGCCAGCCTAGCCAGCCTGGCTGTCCGCGGGACATTAGCACTGTTCGGCGCCGCCAGCGGTCCGGTTCCACCGGTCGATCCGCAGCGCCTCAATGCCGCCGGATCGGTGTACCTCACCCGTCCCTCGCTGTTCCACTTCACCCGCACCGGCGAGGAGTTCAGCTGGCGGGCCGCTGAGCTGTTCGACGCGATCGGCAGCGAAGCGATCACCGTGGCGGTCGGCGGACGTTACCCGCTGGCCGACGCCTTGCGCGCCCATCAGGACCTGGAGGCTCGCAAGACGGTCGGCTCGGTCGTGCTGCTGCCGTAGCGTAGCGGTCTGTGCTGCGCTGTCTTGCTAGCGCATCTTGGTGCCATTCGACTCTTTCTTTGCCGGAGGATCGCTGGTTTGCTTCTCCCGCCACTGCTGGGCTTCGAGTGCGACGGCGACGTGAATGGTGGTGTCGGCGAGAGGGCGGGGCAGAAGTCGTTGCGCGGTCTCGAGTCGGTTCATCAAGGTGTTGCGGTGGGTGAAGAGAAGTCTCGCAGCCCGAGAAGCGTTGCACTGCTGGTTGATGAAGGTCAACAGCGTCGTTTTCAGAGCCGGGCTGGCCGACTCGAGGTTTCCGAGGGTGCGTTGGATGAAGTCGTCGGCACCCTCGGCGTTTTCGGTGAGCAACGCGACCATCTCGACGTCGGTGAAAAAGGCGACTCGGTGCGGTGATTCCAGCCGGATAATCATCCGAGCGGTGGTGAGTGCGTCTCGGTGGCTGCGCCGGAACCCCTCGATTCCCGGCGCGGTGGCCCCGATGGCGATACGCGCGTCGGGTATGTCATGGAGCACCTCGTGAATCAGGTCGATGTCAAACCCGGGGGCGTCTTTTACCCACACCCAGCGAGTCGCGGCGCCGGCTACCACGACCAGCGGGTGCGGGCATCCGCCGGCATGGCCGAACGCGTCGGCGACTCGGTCCAGGTGGCTGTGGTCGCCCTGGGCCTGGTCACCCCAGATGACGGCGGCGGTGTGGGATCGGTCGAGAGGGTAGCCCAATCGCGCTTCGGCGTGCTCACGGCTGATGGGGGCACCGTCGATGAGCAGCTGGACGATTTTGCGGCGTTCGGCAGGAACGTCGCGGGTGAGCTTGTCGCGTTCCAATTGCATCTCGGTGGTGATGCCCGCAAGGGTGGTGTCGACGAACTCGTTGGCTGTCCGAAATGGCACATCCAGTAATTCGTGCAACTCGTCGGGGTTGGAGGTCAGTCCGAACGCGATGTCCGTCCAGCGTCGCCAGGCCACGTTTTGTCCGATGCGGTAGATGTCGAGGGCCAAGGCATCTAAACCGACGCGCACGAGATCACGGGCCATGCGCAGCGGCTCGGGACCAAGGTTCGCGGGCACCGGGGCGCCGGGATTGCGCAGGTTGGCGGCCGCGAAATGGATGAGATGCGCCCGATTGGAACGCTTGACAACGGTGGCCAGGGCGGGGTCGGCAGCGATGGATGGGTTGGCGGCCAGAATGGCACGGTCGAATTCGTCGAGCCATTCCTGGGTCGGGTTGAGGGCGATTCGCGCTGCCTCGCGGATCAGCTCATGTATTCGCGGTGAGGTTTCCCGCAATGCCACGAGCCGATAGTAGGGCAAATGTGCACTGTGCACGGCAGATTCGTGCTGGTTATGGGGATTTTGACCTGGAATCGGACAAGGTGGGGGCGCGACCCTTATCTGGCAGGAGTGTGACCTGCCGAAGGGGCAGGGCGTGGCGGGTGGACTGTGATGTCGTTGGTGATCGTAACCCCGGAGCTGGTGGCCGCGGCGGCCTCGGATGTGGCGCGCATCGGGTCGGGGTTCGGTGCGGCCAACAGCACGGCGGCGGGGTCGACCACCAGCGTGCTGGCCGCGGGCGCCGATGAGGTGTCGGCGGCGATCGCGACGCTGTTTGGCAGCCATGCTCGGGAGTATCAGGCGATCAGCACGCAGGTGGCGGCGTTTCATGACCGATTTGTGCAGACGTTAAGCGCCGCGGTCGGGTCGTATGTCAGCGCGGAGGCGACCAACGCCGCACCGTTGGCGACGCTGGAGCACAACGTGCTCAATGCCCTCAATGCGCCCACCCAGGCGTTGCTGGGTCGCCCGTTGATCGGTGATGGGGCGGCTGGAGCACCCGGCACCGGGCAGGCCGGCGGGGCCGGCGGGATCTTGTGGGGCAACGGCGGGGCCGGCGGCTCGGGCGCGCCCGGCCAGGTCGGCGGGGCCGGCGGGGCCGCCGGGTTGTTCGGCACCGGCGGGGCCGGCGGGGCCGGTGGGGCCGGCGCCGCCGGTGGGGTCGGGGGTAGCGGCGGCTGGCTGCTGGGCAATGGTGGGGTCGGCGGGGCCGGCGGGCAGGGCCTGCTGGGCGGGGCAACCGGCGGGGCCGGCGGCAACGCCGGACTGTTCGGGGTCGGCGGAACCGGCGGGCCCGGCGGGGCCGGCGGGCCCGGCGGTGTCGGCGGTGCCGGTGGCCTGGGCGGGACCCTCTACGGGGCCGGCGGGCACGGGGGTGTCGGCGGGCCCGGCCCGATCGGTGGTGTGGGTGGCCACGGCGGTGTCGGGGGTGCGGCCGGGCTGTTGGGCGTGGGCGGGCACGGTGGTGCCGGCGGGGCCGGCGCCGAGGGTATCGCCGGCGCCGCCGGTAAGGGCGGTATCTTCCCAGACGGTAGCAACGGCGGGGCCGGCGGCGCCGCCGGCGATGGCGGGGCCGGGGGCCGGGGTGGCTGGCTGGCCGGTGCCGGCGGGGCCGGCGGGGACGGCGGTATCGGCGGGGCCGGTGGGGCCGGCGGGGGCGGCCATTCTCTGGTGATTGCCACCGGACAGGCCGGCGGTGCCGGTGGTAGCGGCGGTGCGGGTGGTGCCGGTGGGGTCGGCGGGGTCGGCGGGGCCGGCGGCCTGATCAGCCTGCTGGGCGGCCAAGGCGCCGGCGGGGCCGGCGGGGCCGGAGGCACCGGCGGCATTGGCGGTGACGGCGGAGCCGGCGCCAACGGCAACCAGGCCGTCAACGGTGGTGCCGGCGGTCACGGCGGCAACGGCGGCAACCCCGGCACCGGCGGGGCCGGCGGCGCCGGCGGAGCCGGCTCCATCACCGGCGCTCAGGGCGCCATCGGCGCCACCCCCACCAGCGGCGGCAACGGCGGTGCCGGCGGCAACGGCGGGAACGGCGGCAACGGCGCGGTGGGCGGCAACGGCGGCAAAGGCGCAGCCGGCGCCAACGGCGTCGCCCTGGGAGCGCCCGGACAGGCCGGCGGCGCCGGCGGGCACGGCGGTGCCGGCGGCGCCGGCGGTGCCGGCGGGCACGGCGGTGCCGGCGGCGCCGGCGGTGCCGGCGGCGCCCCGGGTCAGGGCGCAGTCAGCGCCGGCGAAGGCGGTGACGGAGGGGCGGGTGCGGCCGGGGGTGCCGGCGGTGACGGCGGCAAGGGCGGCAACGGCCAGGGAGCCGGGGCCTTCGCCGGCGGTGGTGGCGGGCGAGGCGGCGACGGCGGTGACGCCGGCATTTCCGGTGCCGGCGGGGCCGGCGGCACCGGCTCCACCGCAGGCAAGGCGGGCCAGGCCGGCGGCATCCTGCACGACGGCGGCAAGGGTGGCAACGGCGGCAACGGCGCCGATAGCGGCGGCGGCCCCGGCGGCCGGGGCGGTGACGGTGGTAACGGCGGAGCCGGCGCCAACGGCGGCAACGGCGGCTTCGGCGGGATCGGTGGCGCCGGATCCGGTGCCACCGAAATTTCACAAGACGCCGGCAACGGCGGCAACGGCGGCAACGGCGGCGCTGGTGGCCAGGGCCTCGCCGGTGACGGTGGCGACGGTGGCATCGGCGGGATCGGCGGCAACGGCGGCGCGGCCGATGCTCTGATATCGCACGGTGGCTTCGGCGGCAGCGGTGGCGATGGCGGTGACGGCGGTGACGGCAGTGTCAACGGCGGCAACGGCGGATCCGGCGGTGCCGGCCGTAACGGCGGCACCGGCATCTTCAACGCCAGCAGCGGCGCTGGCGGAACCGGTGGATCGGGCGGTGCCGGCGGCAACGGCGCCACCGGCGCTGGTGGCAACGGCGGGTTCGGTGGCAATGCCGGTTCTAGCCCCGACGGTAGCGGTGACGGCTCGTCCGGCGGCAACGGCGGATCCGGCGGGGACGGCGGGCATGGTGCCACCACCGGCGGCAACGGCGGCAACGACGGCGTCGGCGGCGGCGGAAATGCCAGCGTGGAGAACACGGACGCTGTGGGCGGCACCGGCGGCAACGGCGGCAACGGCGGCACCGTAGCCGGCGGCCGGGGCGGGCTCGGCGGCAGCGGCGGTGCAGGTGGGAACGCCGGCCAACTAAGCGAAGGTGCCGCGGCCGGCGGAAACGGAGGCAACGGCGGAAAGGGCGGCACCGGCGCCAGTGGCGGAGCCGGCGGGAACGCTGGGGCTGGCGGCAAGGGCGGGGAAAACATCATCGGCCAAGGCGGCGGCGGCGGAAACGGCGGGGCCGGCGGCCAGGGCGGCGACGGCACCGCCGGAGCCGGCGGCGACGGCGGGGCCGGCGGCAAGGGCGGTGACGGCGGCGACGGCGGCAGCGACCCCACCGAAGGGAGGGGCTTCGGTGGATTGGGCGGCGCCGGCGGGGCCGGCGGCAAGGGCGGCGCCGGCACCCTGCTAGGTGTCACGGCATTTGGCGACAATGGCGGCGCCGGCGTCCTCGGCGACTCGACGGACCCAGATGGCAGCGGCGGTGCTGGTGGCGCGGGCGGCGCCGGTGGCGCCGGTGGCGATCCAACCATCTGACTACGTTGGCCGAGCAGGGCCGGCACCGCAGCGGAACTGGGCCCCCAATCAGTGCAGCGTGGGCAGCGCGATCACCGAGTCGACGGCCAGTGCGCAGAACACCACCGCCAGATAGTTGTTCGACTGCAGAAACAGCCGCAGCGGCCTGACCGGCTCGCCGGCGCGCACCCCGGCATACAACTGGTGGGCCATCGTCAGGAACCACCCACCGGCCACCAGGGCCACCGCGCCGTAAAGCCAACTGGTCGCCAACGCCAGCACCAGCGTCGCGGCCACGGTCAGCCAGGTGTAGATCAAGATCTGCTTGGTGACCTGACGCTCGGTCGCCACCGCCGGCAGCATCGGCACCCCGGCCACTTGGTAGTCCTGCTTGTAGCGCATCGCCAATGCCCAGGTGTGCGGCGGCGTCCAGAAGAAGATGATCGCGAACATCGCCAGCGCTGGCCAGGCGATGGTGCCGGTGATGGCCGACCAGCCGATCATCACCGGCATGCAGCCGGCCGCCCCACCCCACACCACGTTCTGCGACGTGCGTCGCTTGAGCCAAAGCGTGTAGACGAACACATAGAACGCGACGGTGACCAGGGCCAGCACCCCCGCCAGCAGGTTCGTGGCGCACCATAGCCAGAAGAACGAGATCACCGTCAACGTCAACCCGAGTGCCAACGCGTTTCGGGTCGGCACCGCTTCCCGCGCCAAGGGCCGGCGCGCGGTTCGCTTCATCACCTTGTCGATATCGGCGTCGGCGACGCAGTTGAGCGTGTTGGCGCCGGCGGCGGCCATCATCCCGCCGACGAGCGTGTTGAGCATGAGCAGCGGATGAATGGCGCCGCGGTCGGCCAGCAGCATCGCCGGTATCGCGGTGACCAACAGCAGCTCGATGACTCGCGGCTTGGTTAACGCCAGGTAGGCCAGCAGGGTGCTCATTGCCCTACCAGTCACTCGGCGCGGCGCGACGCGCCCGCGAACGTTCACGCACTAACTCCTCGGGAATCGCAGCCGCGCGCAGCTTCTACTACGCACGATGGTAGACCGGGTAACTGTGGCAGCAGAGCCGCAGGGTCGATTCACACGACTTCGCCGGCATATCGGCACCGCTCGCCAGCCCGAACCGCGGTCAGGACAATTTTCACACCAGCCCGATGAAAATCGCTATCTGGGATTGATCAGTGTGACGCCCTAAGGATTGGGCCCGAAGACCAACCGTTGCTAGCCGCAATGCCACGAGCCGATAGTAGGGCGAATGTGCACTGTGCACGGCAGATTCGTGCTGGTTATGGGGATTTTGACCTGGAATCGGACAGGGTCGCGGCGCGACCCTTATCTGGCAGGAGTGTGACCTGCCGAAGGGGCAGGGGCGTGGCGGGAGGTCTGTGATGTCGTTGGTGATCGTGACTCCGGAGTCGGTGGCGGCCGCGGCCTCGGATGTGGCGCGCATCGGGTCGGGGTTCGGCGCGGCCAATGCGGCGGCGGCGGGGTCGACCACCAGCGTGCTGGCCGCGGGCGCCGATGAGGTGTCGGCGGCGATCGCGTTGCTGTTTGGTAGCTATGCTCGGGAGTATCAGGCGATCAGCACGCAGGTGGCGGCGTTTCATGACCGATTTGTGCAGACGTTAAGCGCCGCGGTCGGGTCGTATGTCAGCGCGGAGGCGACCAACGCCGCACCGTTGGCGACGCTGGAGCACAACGTGCTCAATGCCCTCAATGCGCCCACCCAGGCGTTGCTGGGTCGCCCGTTGATCGGTGATGGGGCCGCTGGAGCACCCGGCACCGGGCAGGCCGGCGGGGCCGGCGGGATCTTGTGGGGCAACGGTGGGGCCGGCGGCTCGGGCGCGCCCGGCCAGGTCGGCGGGGCCGGCGGGGCCGCCGGGTTGTTCGGCATCGGCGGGGCCGGTGGGGCCGGTGGGGCCGGCGCCGCCGGTGGGGCCGGGGGTAGCGGCGGCTGGCTGCTGGGCAATGGTGGGGTCGGCGGGGCCGGCGGGCAGGGCCTGCTGGGCGGGGCAACCGGCGGGGCCGGCGGCAACGCCGGGTTGTTCGGGACCGGCGGAACCGGCGGGCCCGGCGGGCCCGGCGGGCCCGGCGGGGTCGGCGGTACCGGTGGTGCCGGTGGCCTGGGCGGGACCCTCTACGGGGCCGGCGGGCACGGAGGTGCCGGCGGGCCCGGCCCGATCGGTGGTGTGGGTGGACACGGCGGTGTCGGGGGTGCGGCCGGGCTGTTGGGCGTGGGCGGGCACGGTGGTGCCGGCGGACACGGCGCGGAGGGTGTGGCCGGCGCAGCCGGTGAGGACTTGTCCCCGCACGGTACGTCCGGTGGGGTCGGCGGCGACGCCGGCGATGGCGGCACCGGAGGGCGGGGCGGCTGGCTGGCCGGCGCCGGTGGGGCCGGCGGGGCCGGTGGGGTTGGCGGGACCGGCGGGGCCGGCGGGGCCGGATTTTCTCGTGCCTTGATTGTCGCTGGGGATAACGGCGGTGATGGTGGTAACGGCGGGATGGGCGGGGCTGGCGGGGCTGGCGGCCCCGGCGGGGCCGGCGGCCTGATCAGCCTGCTGGGCGGCCAAGGCGCCGGCGGGGCCGGCGGGACCGGCGGGGCCGGCGGTGTTGGCGGTGACGGCGGGGCCGGCGGCCCCGGCAACCAGGCCTTCAACGCAGGTGCCGGCGGGGCCGGCGGCCATGGCGGTGACCCCGGCGCCGGCGGGGCCGGAGGCACCGGCGGAGCCGGCTCCACGATCGGTGCCCACGGCGCGGCCGGGGCCAGCCCCACCAGCGGCGGCAACGGCGGGGCCGGCGGCAACGGCGCCCACTTCTCATCGGGCGGCAAAGCCGGCGGTAACGGCGGGGCCGGCGGGGCCGGCGGGCTGGTCGGCAACGGCGGCGTCGGAGGTGCCGGCGGCAACGGCGCCCCCGGTGCCCCGCCTTCTGGCGGCGACCCTAACGGCGGTGGCGGCGGAGCTGGCGGCGCTGGCGGTAAGGGCGGCGACGGCGGAGCCCAAGCAGGCGACGGCGGTGCTGGCGGCGCCGGCGGTAAGGGCGGCAACGGCGGCAACGGCGCCACCGGCGCCAACGGCCTTAACGGCCTGGGGGCAGGCGCGGATGGCACCGACGGCGGCAAGGGCGGCAACGGTGGAGCCGGCGGTGGCGGTGGAGCCGGTGTGCAAGGCGGTAAGGCGCTTGCAGCCACCCACCAGGACGGCAGCATGGGTGCCGGCGGGGCCGGCGGCAACGGCGGCGCCGGCGGCATGGGCGGTGATGGCGGCAACGGTGCCAAGGGCACGTTCGATAACGGCGGCGATGGAGTTGGTGGCAACGGCGGCAACGGCGGTAGCCGCGGCATCGGTGGTGCTGGTGGGATCGGCGGCGCCGGATCCACCGCGGGTGCAGACGGTGCCCGCGGCGCCACCCCGACCAGCGGCGGCAACGGCGGCACCGGCGGTGACGGCGCGAACGCCACCGTCGCCGGCGGGGCCGGCGGGGCCGGCGGCAAGGGCGGCAACGGCGGGCTTGTTGGTAATGGCGGGGCCGGCGGCAAAGGCGGGGACGGCATGGCTGGTGTCGCCGGTTCCTCGCCCACCACCGCGGGCGAATCCGGCACGAGCGGCCAGACCGGCGGGGCTGGCGGGGCCGGCGGGGCCGGCGGCCGGGGCGGAGACTTCGGGGGCGACGGCGGGGCCGGTGGTGCCGGCGGCAACGGCGCCGACGGTGGGGCCGGCGGCAACGGCGCCCACGGCGCCAACGCCACCTTCACGCCGGGCGCCAAGGGCGGCGACGGTGGCCACGGCGGGCCCGGCGCGCAAGGCGGCCAAGGCGGCCAAGGCGGGGCCGGCGGTGCTGCGGGCATCGGTGGCCAAAACGGCATCCAGGGTGTCGGCGGGGCCGGCGGGGCCGGCGGGGCCGGCGGGCTCGCCGGTGACGGCGGCAACGGCGCCAACGGCAACTTCGCCTTCGGCGATGGTAACGGCGCTAACGGCGGTAACGGCGGCAATCCCGGCGCCGGCGGGCAGGGCGGTAGCGGTGGCGCTGGCTCTACCCCAGGCGCCAAGGGCGCCGACGGGGCCACTCCAACCAGCGGCGGCGACGGCGGCGACGGCGGCAACGGCGGCAACTCCCCGGTGGTCGGCGGCACGGGCGGCACTGGCGGCAACGGCGGCAACGGCGGCAGCGCCGGCACGGGCGGCAACGGCGGCCGCGGCGGCGACGGCGCGTTTGGTGGCATGAGTGCCAACGCCACCGACCCTGGTGAAAACGGGCCAAACGGTAACCCCGGCGGCAAGGGTGGCGCCGGCGGGGCCGGCGGGGCCGGCCTGCACGGCGGTAACGGTGGCGCCGGCGGCAACGGCGGCCTCGGTGGATTCGGCGGCAACGGCGCCGCCGGTGCCAACGGCGTGGCCGTGGGTGCGCCCGGACAGCCCGGCGGTGCCGGCGGGCACGGCGGCGCCGGCGGGGCCGGCGGGGCCGGCGGCAACGGCGGTCAAGGCGTAGTCAGCGACGGCGCGGGCGGTGCCGGTGGGGCCGGCGGCGCCGGCGGTGCTCCCGGTGACGGGGCCAACGGCGGCAACGGCCAGGGAGCAGGGGCCTTCGCCGGCGGCGGCGGCGGGCGAGGCGGCGACGGCGGCAACGCCGGCACCGCCGGTGCCGGCGGCCCCGGCGGCACCGGCTCCACCGCAGGCAAGGCGGGGCCGGCCGGCAGCATCCTGCACGACGGCGGCAACGGCGGTCACGGCGGCCACGGCGCTCCCAGCGGTGGCAACGGCGGCTTCGGCGGCCCCGGCGGCCCCGGCGGTAACGGCGGCAACGGCGGCAACGGCGGCACCGGCGCCAACGGCGGCAACGGTGGCATCGGCGGCACTGGCGGCGACGGCGGCACTGGTGCCAACGGCATCCTCGCCGTCAACGAGGGCAGAGGCGGCAGCGGCGGAGAGGGCGGCAACGGCGGCGACGGCGGCAACGGCGGCCAGGGCCTCACTGGCGCCGGCGGTGCCGGCGGAAACGGCGGTACACCCGGCAAGGGCGGCAACGGTGGCAACGGCGCCGCCACCAACGAATTCATGCCGGCTGGTAATGGCGGCGACGGGGGCCGCGGAGGCGATGCAGGACTTGGCGGTTCCGGCGGCCCGGGTGGCACCGACGGCGCCCGGCCCGCCGGCGGCACCGGCGGCAACGGCGGCACGGGCGGCAGCGAACTCGTCGGCAGGGTCGGCGCCACTGGCGGGAACGGCGGCGGGGGCGGCGAAGGTAGCACCGGCGGCACAGGCGGCGCTGGGGGCACCGGCGGCACCGGCGGCAACGGCGCTCTGGGCGCTGGCCCTGGGATGGGTGGCGACGGAGGTAAGGGCGGCACTGGAGGCATTGGTGTAAGCGGCCCAGGTGGCCGGGGCGGGATGGGTGGCTCCGGCGGCACCGGCGGCACCGCCCTCCCACCGCCCGTTGGAAACGGCATCGGTGCGACCGGTGGCCACGGGGGCCAGGGCGGAACGGGCGGCTTCAGCGACCCCTTTGATGGTGGCCCCGGCAGCCTCGGTAGCCCGGGATCCATCGCCACAGGTACCGGCGGCGGCGCCGGTGGCGGCGGTGGCTTCGGCGGGCTCGGCGGCGGCGAACTCCCGTAGACTCCGAGGCTCCCCACGCCGACATGCCGCGATGCTTCTTCCGGTCGGGCGGTACCCACCAACGTCCCGCCATGGGATCGGCAGGCGCACCGGCTTGCCCGGCTCGCCGACGCGAGGCCCGGCGAACGGCATCACCAGCGCCGGCCAACCGATGATGCCGGTGATCGCCGACCAACCGATTATCACCGCGATTAAGCCGGCCGCCCGACCCGCACCACACTTCTGCGACGTACGGTATTCGACGTAGCCCCAGCAGCAGAGCCGCAGGGTCGATGACGGTGATTTTTCGGCATATCGGCACCGAATGCGAAGCGTGGGTAGCGCGCGGGTTACGTTTCACAGGGCCCGGATGGGTACCCGGATATGCGGCACTGCAAGCGCCGGGATTCCCGCACTAGGGTGAGGACTGATCATCTTGCTGACTCGAGGACTGAATTTGTGACCACACTCGAAGAGATCTCCGCGCTTACCCAACCGCGCCATCCCGACGACTGGACCGAGATCGATTCGGCTGCCGTCGACACCATCCGGGTCCTGGCCGCCGATGCCGTCCAAAAGGTCGGCAACGGTCATCCTGGAACGGCGATGAGCCTAGCTCCGTTGGCTTACACGCTGTTTCAGCGGACAATGCGCCACGATCCCAGCGACACACACTGGCTGGGCCGCGACCGGTTCGTGCTCTCGGCCGGGCACAGCAGCCTGACCCTCTACATCCAGCTCTACCTCGGCGGCTTCGGCCTGGAACTGTCCGACATTGAGTCGTTGCGCACCTGGGGATCCAAGACCCCCGGACACCCGGAGTTCCGCCACACCCCCGGCGTTGAGATCACCACCGGCCCGCTGGGGCAGGGCCTGGCGTCGGCGGTCGGGATGGCGATGGCCTCGCGCTACGAGCGCGGCCTGTTCGACCCGGACGCCGAACCGGGCGCCAGCCCCTTCGACCACTACATCTACGTCGTCGCCTCCGACGGTGACATTGAAGAAGGGGTGACCTCGGAGGCGTCGTCGCTGGCCGCGGTCCAGCAACTGGGCAACCTCATCGTGTTCTATGACCGCAACCAGATCTCGATCGAGGACGACACCAACATCGCGCTGTGTGAGGACACCGCGGCCCGCTACCGCGCCTATGGCTGGCACGTGCAGGAGGTTGAGGGCGGTGAGAACGTCGTCGGCATCGAGGAGGCCATCGCCAACGCGCAGGCGGTCACCGACCGGCCCTCGTTCATCGCGCTGCGCACCGTCATCGGCTATCCGGCGCCGAACCTGATGGACACCGGCAAGGCGCACGGCGCGGCCCTGGGCGACGACGAGGTGGCCGCAGTCAAGAAGATCCTCGGCTTCGATCCGGACAAGACGTTCCAGGTCCGCGAGGACGTCCTCACCCACACCCGAGGGCTGGTGGCCCGCGGCAAACAGGCCCACGACCAATGGCAGCTCGAATTCGATGCCTGGGCGCGGCGTGAACCCGAGCGCAAGGCGCTGCTGGACCGGCTGCTCGCGCAGAAGTTGCCCGACGGCTGGGACGCCGACTTGCCCCACTGGGAACCGGGGTCCAAGGCGCTGGCCACCCGCGCGGCCTCGGGTGCGGTGCTGTCCGCGCTCGGGCCGAAACTGCCCGAGTTGTGGGGCGGTTCGGCCGACCTGGCGGGCAGCAACAACACAACGATAAAGGGCGCCGATTCCTTTGGCCCGCCCTCGATTTCCACCAAGGAATACACCGCGCACTGGTATGGTCGCACCCTGCACTTCGGTGTTCGCGAGCACGCGATGGGCGCCATCCTGTCCGGCATCGTGCTGCACGGCCCCACCCGAGCCTACGGCGGCACCTTCCTGCAGTTCTCCGACTACATGCGCCCCGCGGTGCGGCTGGCGTCGCTGATGGACATCGACACCATCTACGTGTGGACGCACGACTCGATCGGGCTCGGCGAAGACGGGCCCACCCACCAGCCGATCGAGCACCTCTCGGCGCTGCGCGCGATCCCCCGGCTGTCGGTGGTGCGCCCGGCGGACGCCAACGAGACGGCCTACGCCTGGCGCACAATCCTGGCCCGCGGCAACGGCAACGGGCCCGTCGGGTTGATCCTGACCCGCCAAGGTGTGCCGGTGCTGGACGGCACCGACGCCGAGGGGGTTGCCCGCGGCGGGTACGTGCTGAGTGACGCCCCTGGCCTGCAACCG
Source organism: Mycobacterium canetti CIPT 140010059 (assembly GCF_000253375.1). NCBI lineage: Bacteria > Bacillati > Actinomycetota > Actinomycetes > Mycobacteriales > Mycobacteriaceae > Mycobacterium > Mycobacterium canetti. The sequence goes on along the minus strand of NC_015848.1, from coordinate 1,651,525 downwards.
GGCGAGGAACCCGACGTCATTCTCATCGCCACCGGCTCGGAGGTGCAGCTGGCGGTCGCGGCGCAGACGTTGTTGGCCGACAACGACATCCTCGCTCGGGTGGTGTCGATGCCGTGCCTGGAGTGGTTCGAGGCCCAACCCTACGAGTACCGCGACGCGGTGCTGCCCCCGACGGTGTCGGCGCGGGTGGCCGTCGAAGCCGGCGTCGCGCAATGCTGGCACCAGCTGGTTGGCGACACGGGCGAGATCGTCTCGATCGAGCACTACGGCGAATCCGCGGACCACAAGACCTTGTTCCGCGAGTACGGCTTCACTGCCGAGGCCGTGGCCGCCGCCGCCGAACGAGCGCTGGATAACTGAGGAAGGGTGATTACCGATGACCGCTCAGAACCCCAACCTGGCCGCATTGAGCGCCGCGGGGGTATCGGTGTGGCTGGATGACCTGTCGCGGGACCGGCTGCGCTCGGGCAATCTGCAGGAGCTGATCGACACCAAGAGCGTCGTCGGGGTGACCACCAACCCGTCGATCTTTCAGAAGGCGCTGTCGGAGGGCCACACCTACGACGCCCAGATCGCCGAGCTGGCCGCGCGCGGCGCCGACGTGGATGCCACCATCCGCACCGTCACCACTGACGACGTGCGCAGCGCGTGCGACGTGCTGGTCCCCCAGTGGGAGGACTCCGACGGGGTCGACGGCCGGGTGTCGATCGAGGTCGACCCGCGGCTGGCACACGAAACCGAAAAAACGATCCAACAGGCAATCGAGCTGTGGAAGATCGTCGACCGGCCGAACCTTTTCATCAAGATCCCGGCCACTAAGGCCGGTCTGCCCGCCATCAGTGCCGTTCTGGCGGAAGGGATTTCGGTCAACGTTACGCTGATCTTCTCCGTGCAGCGGTACCGCGAGGTGATGGACGCCTACCTGACCGGGATGGAAAAGGCCCGGCAAGCCGGACACAGCCTGTCCAAGATCCATTCGGTGGCATCGTTTTTCGTCTCCCGGGTGGACACCGAAATCGACAAGCGGCTGGACAGAATCGGCTCGCGGCAAGCGCTCGAACTGCGCGGCCAGGCCGGTGTCGCCAATGCCCGCCTGGCCTATGCCGCCTACCGGGAGGTCTTCGAAGACAGCGATCGTTATCGGTCCCTCAAGGTCGACGGCGCCCGGGTCCAGCGCCCGTTGTGGGCTTCCACCGGCGTGAAGAACCCCGATTACTCGGACACCCTCTACGTCACCGAGTTGGTCGCCCCACACACCGTGAACACTATGCCGGAAAAGACAATTGACGCCGTCGCTGATCATGGCGTGATCCAAGGCGACACGGTCACCGCAGCCGCATCCGATGCCCAGGCGGTGTTCGACCAGCTGGGGGCGATCGGCATCGACCTCACCGACGTGTTTGCCGTCCTCGAGGAGGAAGGCGTGCGGAAGTTCGAGGCCTCCTGGAACGAGCTACTCCAGGAAACCCGGGCGCATCTCGACACCGCTGCCCAATGAAACCGGCCCACGCCGCGGCGTCGTGGCGCAACCCGCTACGAGACAAGCGGGACAAGCGATTACCCAGAATCGCCGGCCCGTGCGGCATGGTGATTTTCGGCGTCACCGGCGACCTGGCCCGCAAGAAGGTGATGCCGGCCGTCTACGATTTGGCCAACCGCGGCCTGCTGCCGCCCACATTCTCGCTGGTGGGGTTTGCCCGCCGAGACTGGAGCACCCAGGATTTCGGTCAAGTGGTGTACAACGCCGTCCAAGAGCACTGCCGAACACCGTTTCGGCAACAGAACTGGGACCGGCTGGCCGAGGGATTCCGTTTTGTGCCAGGCACTTTCGACGACGACGACGCGTTCGCCCAACTCGCCGAGACGCTGGAGAAGCTCGACGCCGAGCGCGGCACCGGCGGCAACCACGCCTTCTACCTGGCGATCCCGCCCAAATCCTTCCCGGTGGTGTGTGAGCAGCTGCACAAGTCCGGCCTGGCCCGCCCGCAAGGCGACCGGTGGAGCCGAGTCGTGATAGAGAAGCCGTTCGGCCACGACCTGGCCAGCGCACGCGAGCTGAACAAGGCGGTCAACGCGGTCTTCCCGGAGGAAGCGGTCTTCCGCATCGACCACTACCTGGGCAAAGAGACGGTGCAGAACATCCTGGCGCTGCGGTTCGCCAACCAGCTGTTCGACCCGATCTGGAATGCGCACTACGTCGACCACGTACAGATCACCATGGCCGAAGACATCGGCCTGGGCGGGCGCGCGGGCTATTACGACGGCATCGGCGCGGCCCGCGATGTCATCCAGAACCATCTCATGCAGCTGCTGGCGCTGACCGCGATGGAGGAGCCGGTCAGCTTCCACCCGGCAGCGTTGCAGGCCGAGAAGATCAAGGTGCTCTCGGCCACCCGCCTTGCCGAGCCACTCGACCAGACCACCAGCCGCGGCCAGTACGCCGCCGGCTGGCAAGGCGGGGAGAAGGTGGTTGGGCTGCTCGACGAGGAGGGGTTCGCCGAGGACTCCACCACCGAAACCTTCGCCGCTATCACCCTGGAAGTCGATACGCGCCGGTGGGCCGGCGTGCCGTTCTATCTGCGAACGGGAAAACGATTGGGCCGCCGGGTGACCGAGATCGCTCTGGTCTTCAAGCGGGCGCCGCATCTGCCGTTCGACGCCACCATGACCGACGAGCTGGGCACCAACGCGATGGTCATCCGCGTGCAGCCCGACGAAGGTGTCACATTGCGGTTCGGCTCCAAGGTGCCGGGCACCGCCATGGAAGTCCGCGACGTCAACATGGACTTCTCCTACGGCTCGGCATTCGCCGAAGATTCACCGGAGGCCTACGAGCGGCTCATCCTCGACGTCCTGCTCGGCGAGCCCTCGCTGTTTCCGGTCAACGCGGAGGTCGAACTGGCGTGGGAGATCCTCGATCCAGCGTTGGAACATTGGGCGGCACACGGGACGCCCGACGCCTACGAGGCAGGTACCTGGGGTCCGGAATCATCCTTGGAGATGCTGCGCCGCACCGGCCGGGAATGGCGGCGGCCATAGTGATCCGCGCCGGCGACGATGCAGAGCGAAGCGATGAGGAGGAGCGGCGCAGATGATTGTCGACTTGCCCGACACCACCACCACCGCGGTCAACAAGAAGCTCGACGAGCTGCGCGAAAAGATCGGCGCCGTCGCGATGGGCCGGGTACTCACGCTCATCATTGCGCCGGACAGCGAAGCCATGCTGGAAGAGTCCATCGAGGCGGCCAACGACGCCAGCCATGAGCATCCCAGCCGCATCATCGTAACGATGCGGGGCGATCCGTACGCCGACAGACCGCGGCTGGACGCACAACTGCGGGTCGGCGCTGACGCCGGCGCCGGCGAGTTTGTGGTGCTGCGGCTGTCCGGGCCACTGGCCGGCCACGCCGACAGCGTCGTTATCCCCTTCCTGCTGCCCGACATCCCGGTGGTGGCGTGGTGGCCCGACATCGCACCGGCGGTGCCAGCACAGGATGCGTTGGGCAAGTTAGCAATTCGGCGCATCACCGACGCCACCAACGCAATCGACCCGCTGTCGGCCATCAAGAGCCGGCTAGCCGGCTACGGCGCCGGCGACACCGATCTGGCCTGGAGCCGCATCACCTATTGGCGTGCGCTGCTCACGTCGGCCGTCGACCAGCCGCCACACGAGCCGATCGAGTCGGCGCTGGTGTCCGGCTTGAAGACCGAACCGGCGCTCGACGTCCTAGCCGGCTGGCTAGCCAGCCGGATCGAAGGTCCGGTGCGACGGGCGGTCGGCGAACTCAAAGTCGAGCTGGTGCGCAACAGCGAGACCATCGTGCTAAGCCGTCCCCAGGAGGGAATCACGGCCACCCTGACCCGGACAGGCAAGCCCGACGCTCTGGTTCCTTTGGCGCGCAGGGTAACCGGTGAGTGCCTAGCCGAAGACCTGCGCCGGCTGGACCCCGACGAAATCTACTGCGCCGCGCTCGAGGGAATCAAGAAGGTGCAGTACCGGTGAGCAGTAGCATCGAGATCTTCCCCGATAGCGACATTCTGGTCGCGGCCGCGGGTAAGCGCTTGGTTGGCGCCATCGGGGCCGCGGTGGCGGCCAGAGGGCAGGCGCTGATCGTGCTGACCGGGGGCGGCAACGGGATTGCGCTTCTGCGCTACCTCAGCGCCCAAGCACAGCAGATTGAATGGTCCAAGGTGCACCTGTTCTGGGGCGACGAACGCTACGTTCCCGAAGACGATGACGAGCGCAATCTCAAGCAGGCCCGGCGGGCGTTGCTCAATCACGTCGACATTCCATCGAACCAGGTGCACCCGATGGCCGCCAGTGATGGTGACTTCGGCGGCGATCTGGACGCCGCGGCCCTGGCCTACGAACAGGTGCTGGCCGCCAGTGCCGCACCAGGTGACCCGGCGCCGAATTTCGACGTCCACCTGCTGGGCATGGGGCCCGAGGGCCACATCAACTCGCTGTTCCCGCACAGCCCCGCCGTCCTCGAGAGCACCCGCATGGTGGTGGCGGTCGACGACTCGCCGAAACCGCCGCCACGCCGAATCACCTTGACCCTGCCGGCGATTCAGCGTTCCCGCGAGGTGTGGCTGCTGGTTTCCGGGCCGGGTAAGGCCGACGCCGTGGCCGCGGCCATCGGCGGCGCCGATCCGGTTTCGGTACCGGCGGCCGGGGCCGTCGGGCGTCAGAACACGCTCTGGCTGCTGGACCGCGACGCCGCCGCCAAGCTTCCGGGTTAACCGCGTCAGGGTCATAATGACCGTCATGGCAGACAGAAGCGGCCGCCCAGCGCCCGTGCGACGGCGAATGAAAACCCTCACCCAGGCCGCATTGAACGCCGACAAGACGGTGGAGCAGGTCGAAGACGTCCTTGACGGTCTGGGTAAGACCATGGCCGAGCTGAACAGCTCGCTGTCACAGCTGAACAGCACCGTGGAGCGCTTGGAGGACGGTCTGGACCATCTCGAAGGTACCCTGCACAGCCTGGACGAGCTCGCGAAACGGCTCATCGTGTTGGTCGAGCCGGTGGAAGCCATCGTCGATCGGATCGACTACATCGTGAGCCTCGGCGAAACGGTGATGTCACCGCTGTCGCTCACCGAGCACGCGGTTCGCGGCGTGTTGGACCGGCTCCGAAACCGGACCGTGCACGAGCCGACGAACTGAGGCGGGTCATCGAGGAGCTGGAGGTCCCTACGCGTTCTCGCGGAACCCGATGTTCCTCGGCCAGGCAACGATCTGGGCAGGTTGGGCGATCCTCTGTGGCAGGCTCCCGGTAGCCACCGGCCTCGCCGTATTCGTCTGCATTTGGTTCGTCGCGTCTCCGTAAGGCGTTTCAGTGGCCTTCGAGGTCGCGCTTCCCCACCCGAAGACACCGAGTGCGGCGCCTGCGACCACGATGACCGAGAGAAAGGTCAGCGGCCCTGACAGAGCAGCTGCGCGGAATCAGTAGCTTCGCGGCAGCGCCGCGACCATCGCCTCGACCTGGGCCCGGGTGAGAACCGTGATGCTGGAGTCTGATAGTCCCAGAATCCTGTCGATTACCAGGCCGTGCTGAATCTGGTTGTCAGGACAGTGATTGCATGATCTCGGGCTGATCCCTTTACCCACACCTTCCGATGTCACCCGCATCAACAGAGGCCGGAACAAATTCTCGCCCGCATTGACGATCTGCCACCTCTGCATCGCAGAACTCAACCCGGGACGGAACGGACTTTAGGCAGCCACCGAGGCGAGGGAGACGTAGCCCCATCGCGCCGCGTGGTCGGATACGCTGAACCGGTGCTCATTGAACGGCAAAGCGTCGTCGCCGCGCCTGCCGAGCAGGTGTGGCAACGGGTCGTCACCCCGGAGGGCATCAACGATGAGTTGCGCCCGTGGATGACGATGTCGGTGCCTCGCGGCGCGAAAGGGATAACCGTCGACACGGTGCCGATCGGCGCGCCGATCGGACGTGCCTGGCTGCGACTGTTCGGTGTGTTGCCATTCGACTATGACCGGCTCAGCATCGCCGAGCTCGAGCCGGGACGGCGGTTTCGCGAGGATTCGACGATGCTGAGCATGCGGCAATGGCAGCACGAACGCACCGTGACGCCCGAGGGTGACACGAAAACGATTGTCCGCGACCGCATCACGTTCCAGACGCGTGCCGGACTCAGGTTTGCCGCGCCGCTCATCGCGGCAGGGTTGCGCGCGCTCTTCGGTCACCGGCACCGTCGGCTGCAGCGACACTTCGCTCAGGGCTAGTGGCGCACGTGGTGCTCACCCGTGCTGCGACTCGCAGCCGACACCGGCAGGGCACACGAACGTCGAGTCGTTCGGTCCATTGCGGCGTTTCGCGCCCAACAAGTCGACGTCCGGCGCTAAGCCAGCCGCGGTGGCTCGTGGGCGCGCACCGGCGGCAGTTCGCCGGTGAACCTCTCGATCTGGACCAAGACATGCTGTCCAGTGCTGCCGTGGGCCAGTGACGACGAGCCGGAATCGTTGCTCAGCGCATTGGGATTGCCGTGCACGCACATGGAGTCCGGGTCGCGCGGATCGGCGGGATCGAACCACGCACCGGTGGACAGTTGCACCACCTGGGGCCGTAGCCCGTCGTCGATCACCACACCCGCCAGGCAGGCGCCGCGGTCGTTGAACACGCGCACGATGTCGCCGTCAGTAAGCTCACGGGCCGCGGCGTCATCCGGGTGAATCCGGATCGGTTCTCGTCCACGGATTTTCGATGCCATGCTGGCGCCGCCGTGATCGAGCTGGCTGTGCAGTCGGGTCCGCGGCTGGTTGGCGATCAGATGCAGCGGATATAGCGCGGACCGCGGCCCGCCTAGCCATTCGGACGGTTCATACCAGGTGGGGTGCCCGGCACAGTCCGGCAAGGCAAACGCGTCGAGCGTGTCCGAGAAGATCTCGATCCGCCCGCTGGGTGTCCCCAACGGATGGGCCGCCGGGTCGGCCCGGAAATCGGCAAGCCACGTCAAACCGGTTCTGGTCGGTAGTTCCAGCCGGCCGGTCCGCCAGAATTCGGCGAATGACGGCACCGGGAAATCCAGCTCGGCCGACCACTTGTCGTACATGTGCTCGAGCCACTCGCGCGCGCTGCGGCCCTCGGTGAATTGCTTGCCGAACCCCAGCCGGTGGGCCAACGCGGAGAACGTGTGGTAGTCGTCGCGGGCGTTGGCATACGGCGGCACCATCGCAGGCATTGCGATCAAGGTGGGATTGGTCTTGCTGGCGGCGAAGTCGTCGCGCTCGAAACTGGTGGTGGTTGGCACCACAATGTCGGCGTGTTTGGCCATCGCGGTCCAATACTGTTCGTGTACCACGATCGTGTCTACCCGAGACAGTGCACGACGCAGCCGCGGCAGGTTCTGGTGGTGGTGGAACGGATTTCCACCGGCCCAGTAGACGCACTTGATGTCGGGCAGCTCCAGCAATCGGCCGTTGTAGGCCAGCCGCTGGCCGGGCCGCTGCAGCAGCTCACTGATCGCCGCCACCGGAATGAACGTCGACACCGGATTGTTGCCTTGCGGCAATGCCGGCAGGCCGCACGCCAACGGCGGGTTGCCGACGCCGTTGCTGCTGTAGCCGTGACCGAAACCCCCTCCGGGAAGCCCGATCTGGCCCAGCATCGCCGCTAGGGTCGCGGCCATCCACACGGTCTGCTCGCCGTGCTCTATCCGCTGTAACGACAGACTGGTGGTGATCAGAGTCCGGTGCTCGGCCATCCGGCGGGCCAGATCTCGCAGATCGCCGGCGGCGAGCCCGGACAGCGCGGCGGCCCATTCGGGTGTCTTGGGAATCCCATCATCCAGGCCCAGCAGGTAGCGCTCGAAGCGTTCGTAGCCGGTGCAATAGCTGCCAAGGAACGCGCGATCGGCCAGCGACTCGGTGGCCAGCACGTATGCCAGCCCGAGCATGATCGCCACATCGGTGCCAGGCACCGGCGCAAGCCAGCGACATCGATCGTCGAGCGGACCGGCGATCGCGGTGATGTCGTCACGTAGCGGGCTGACCGACACCAGCCGACCGCCGCGAGCCCGGTACCGGCCGACGTAGTCGCGGTCCGGATGAGCGGTGGTACCGCCGGGCATCACCGCGGTGTTCTTCACCGGCAATCCGCCGAACGCCACCAACAGCGCGGTGTGGTCGACGATGACATCCCAGGTCGTGGTCTCGGCCAGGGCTTCGAACAGGGCCGCGCCGACGATATGCGGGAAGATCACTTCGGACGCGCCGGCGCTGTAGCTGTGCCGGGATGCGGTGTACCCGCCGAGCATGTTGAGGAACCGGTGCACCTGGCTTTGCGCGTGGTGGAACCGTCCGGCGCTGGCCCAGCCGTAGGAGCTGCCATAGATCGCCTCGTTGCCGTAGCGGTCGACGGTACGGCGCAGCTCGGAAGCCAGCAGCTCGATCAACTCGTCCCAGCTGACCTCCACGAACTCTTCGGCGCCGCGAGCCGAGCTGGGCCCCGGGCCATGCTGCAGCCATCCGCGCCGTACGGCGGGGTTGGCGATGCGGCTGCGGTGACGTACCGCGCCGGGCAGGTTTTGCAGCTGCGGAGCCGGGTTGGTGTCACTGGCGAGCGCGGCCACGGCCGCAATGTCGCCGCCGTGCACCCGAGCGGTGAACACGCCCCAGTGCGTTGCCGACGTATAGACCTGCATTTGCCGCAGTCTAGTGCGGCAACCTAGCAGCTAGTTGAGCTCAGAAATGGTAAGCATGTCGATTGTTTTGCGTCGCAACGATGGCACCAGGTTTTAGACTGCAGCGATGTCGAACGTGATGGTAGTCCCGGGAATGTTGTCAGCGGCGGCAGCGGATGTGGCGAGCATCGGTGCGGCGCTTAGCGCGGCCAACGGAGCCGCGGCACCCTCGACGGCTGGTGTCCTGGCCGCCGGGGCCGATGAGGTGTCGGCGGCCATCGCGTCGTTGTTTTCTGGCTACGCCCGCGACTATCAGGCGCTCAGTGCCCAAATGGCCGGATTTCATCAACAGTTCGTGCAGGCCTTAACCGCGAGCGTGGGCTCGTATGCCGCCGCCGAGGCCGCCAACGCCTCCCCCTTGCAGGCCCTCGAACAACAGGTGCTCGCGGCCATCAACGCGCCCACCCAGACACTGCTGGGGCGTCCGCTGATCGGCAACGGCGCCGACGGGCTGCCCGGTCAAAACGGTGGGGCCGGCGGGTTGCTGTGGGGCAACGGCGGGAACGGCGGAGCCGGCGACGCCGCCCACCCCAACGGCGGCAACGGCGGGGATGCCGGAATGTTCGGTAACGGCGGGGCCGGCGGTGCCGGTTACAGCCCGGCGGCCGGAACCGGCGCGGCCGGTGGAGCCGGCGGCGCCGGTGGAGCCGGTGGCTGGCTAAGCGGCAACGGCGGCGCCGGCGGCAACGGCGGTACTGGCGCCAGCGGCGCCGACGGCGGCGGCGGCCTCCCCCCCGTCCCCGCCAGCCCTGGCGGTAACGGCGGTGGCGGTGGTGCCGGTGGTGCTGCTGGGATGTTCGGCACCGGCGGCGCCGGTGGGACCGGCGGGGACGGCGGCGCCGGCGGTGCCGGCGACAGTCCTAACAGCGGTGCCAACGGCGCCCGTGGCGGCGACGGCGGCAACGGCGCTGCGGGTGGGGCTGGTGGCCGGCTGTTCGGCAATGGCGGCGCCGGCGGCAACGGCGGCACCGCTGGCCAAGGTGGCGACGGCGGCACGGCGCTAGGGGCTGGCGGCATCGGCGGCGACGGCGGCACCGGCGGCGCCGGTGGTACTGGCGGCACAGCTGGCATCGGCGGCAGCAGCGCCGGCGCCGGCGGCGCCGGCGGCGACGGCGGCGCCGGCGGCACCGGCGGCGGCAGCTCAATGATCGGCGGCAAAGGCGGTACCGGCGGCAACGGCGGCGTCGGTGGCACCGGCGGCGCCAGCGCATTGACCATCGGCAATGGCAGCAGCGCCGGCGCCGGCGGCGCTGGCGGCGCAGGCGGCACCGGCGGCACCGGCGGCTATATCGAAAGCCTCGACGGCAAAGGCCAAGCCGGCAACGGCGGCAACGGCGGCAACGGCGCCGCGGGTGGGGCAGGCGGAGGCGGCACCGGCGCCGGCGGTAACGGCGGCGCCGGCGGCAACGGCGGTGACGGCGGGCCCAGCCAAGGTGGCGGCAATCCCGGCTTTGGCGGCGACGGCGGCACCGGCGGACCTGGCGGCGTCGGTGTGCCCGACGGGATCGGCGGCGCCAATGGCGCGCAAGGAAAGCACGGGTGACCGGTCAGGCCGACTAACCACTGTTTCTGAGCGCGCTGGCCAGCCCGGTCATGGTCAGCAGAATCCTGCGCTGCACCAAGTCGTAATCGGCAATGAGCTACCGCTTCCCCCGGTCCGGTCGGCGGTAGCCGACCAGCGCTAGCGGTATTTGATGAGCAACGCCACGCCGATGATGGACACCAGCCAGATGCCGGTAACGAACAGCGTCAACCGGTCCAGGTTCTTCTCCACCACCGTCGAGCCGGACAAGCTTGACTGCACACCACCGCCGAACAGTGTCGATAGCCCGCCACCCTTGGCCCGGTGCAGCAGTACTAACAACACCACCAGCACGCTCGTGACGATCAGCGTGATCTGCAGGGCCAATTCCATGACGGGTAGCGTACTCCCCCGAACCTGCGGCAGCGGACCGAAGCCTGCCGCGTAGAACCCAGGCCGTCGCGCCTCATCGGCTTTGAGGCGTGCACTGACCGCGGCTGTCACGCCTGCCACCGGCGCTTCCCTTGCGAGGGAATACGCACATGGCGAGGCTCGACGCCGTGGCGCTGTCGCGATTCCGTTCGTGGCCAAACATGCCGATCCGGGCATGACTTCAACCGAGTTGTGGCGCAGAGAAGGGCAAAATGTGTATTCCCCCGCTGCTGAGACCACTGTGACGGCTGTAGCTTCCTACCGATAAGCAACGATGTCCGCTGAATTCGCCCCAGGCTTACGCAGTAAGAGTGTCGATCGAACAAACACCGAAAGGGCCATGCAGATGAGCGCATCCAACGCATTCGTCGAAGGGTTCGCCAACTTCTGGAAGGCGCCGTCGCCGGATAGACTGACCGATCACCTTCATCCCGACGTAGTCCTGATACAGCCACTGTCACCGCCGAGGCACGGCCTGGCGGCGGCCCAGCGGGAGTTCACCCGGATTCTGGGTTTGCTGCCTGACCTGCACGGGGAAGTTGACCGGTGGAGCCAAGCAGGCGACGTGGTGTTCATCGAGTTCCGGCTGATAGCACGGCTCGGCCGCGAGGTCGTCGAGTGGCCAGTCGTCGATCGGTTCCTGCTGCGTGGCGACAAGGCCGTAGAACGGGTGAGCTATTTCGACTCGCTCCCACTGTTGATCAAGGTACTCAAGCATCCGTCGGCCTGGCGTGGCTGGTTGACAACCATGCGAGGCCGGGCTTGACGTCGAAATGACGGCCAGCAGGCGCTCGGACCACACGGACGCGACGCGTCGAGCCCTCGTCGACGCTGGCCGTTACCTATTCGCGCGGCGCGGCTATGGTGACGTCTCGATCGAAGACATCGTCACCCGTGCCCGAGTCACCCGTGGCGCCCTGTACTACCACTTCGACAGCAAGAAAGATCTGTTCCAGACGGTACTCGAGGTTGTCGAAGCCGACCTGGTCGCCGACGTCGGAGCCGCCATGGCGAAGGTCACCGACCGTTGGGATCTGCTGGTCGTCGGCTCTCGAACGCGGGATGGCGACCGGGGTGATTCGGCGCGTACCGTTGCCGCCACTTTCGCATCTGCTGCTGGCCGCGCTAACCGAATCCGCGCTGCAGATCGCGGACGCGACGGACAAAGACCGGACCAGAGTCGAGGTCGAACGCGCATTTATGGCCCTACTCGAAGGTCTACGGGTGTAGCACGCCCGCGATCCGCTACGGCAACGGACCACCGGCCGCGATCGCGGCCAGCGTCGCGAACTGCTCCCCGTCCAGCGACGCCCCGCCGACCAGGCCACCGTCGACGTCGTCCTGGGCCACGATGTCGCCGACGTTTTTGGCGTTCACCGAGCCGCCGTAGAGCACCCGCACCGTATCGGCAATCCTCGGCGAGGCCAACGAGGCCAACTCTTTTCGGATCGCCGCACACACCTCCTGCGCGTCGGCGGCGCGGGCCACCCGCCCGGTGCCGATCGCCCAGACCGGTTCGTAGGCGATGACGACGCTGCCGATCTGCTCGGCCAATAGCCCGGCCAGCGATCCACGCAACTGTTCGATGTTGTGGGCCACATGATTTCCCGCCTCGCGGACGTCGAGGTGCTCGCCAATACACACGATTGGGGTCAGGCCATGCTTGAGTGCGGTGGCGGCTTTGGCGGCCACCAGCGCGTCATCCTCGTTGTGATAGGTGCGCCGCTCGGAGTGCCCGACGACAACGTAACTGCACCCCAGCTTGGCCAGAAAGGCGCCGCTGACGTCACCCGTATAGGCGCCGGAGTCATGTGGTGACAAGTCTTGTGCACCATAGGTCAACCGCAGCTTGTCGCCGTCGACCAGGGTTTGCACGCTGCGCAGGTCGGTAAACGGCGGGATCACCGCGACGTCAACCCGGTCGTAATACTTGTCCGGCAACGAGAACGCGATCTTTTGCACCAGCGCGATCGCCTCGTAGTGGTTGAGGTTCATCTTCCAGTTGCCGGCTATCAGCGGCTTGCGGCTCACAAAACTCCTCCGGTTGGCTGCTCACGGCTCAGTACCTCGATGCCGGGAAGCGTCTTGCCCTCAAGGTATTCCAGCGAGGCTCCGCCGCCGGTGGATATGTGTGAGAAGGCGCCCTCGGGGATGTTCATCGCGCGCACTGCGGCCGCGGAGTCACCGCCGCCGACCACGCTGAACGCCCCTTTGCCGGTCGCGGCGACGATTGCCTCGGCGATGCCTCTGGTGCCGGCCGCATAAGCCGGGAACTCGAACACTCCCATCGGCCCGTTCCAGAAGATGGTCCCGGCGTTGGACAGCAGCGTGCTGAACCGTTTGATCGATCCCGGCCCGATATCCAGGCCCATCAAGCCATTGGGGACAGCGCCGACGTCGACCGTCTGGGGCGGCGAGTCGGCGGCGAACTTCTCCGTGACCACTAGATCCACGGGCAGCCGCAACACGTCGTGATAGGTTTCCAGCAGCCCGCGACAGACTTCGATCATGTCGTCTTCCAGCAGCGATGTACCAACCGAAAATCCCTGTGCAGCAAGGAATGTGAAGCACATTCCGCCGCCAATCACAATGCTGTCCGCCTTGGTCGCCAGCGACTCGATGACACCCAGCTTGTCGGATACCTTTGATCCGCCGAGCACTACCGCATAGGGCCGCTGGGTCGAGCTGGTCAACTGCTCCAGTACCCGCATTTCGTCGGCGACCAGCGTGCCGGCGTAGTGCGGCAACAGGGTTGCGATGTCATAGACCGAGGCTTGCTTGCGGTGCACCACCCCAAAGCCGTCGGAGACGAAAACGCCTCCCGTTCCGACCAGTTCGACCAGCTGCTTGGCCAGTGCCCGCCGGTCGTCATCGTTCTTGCTGGTTTCGCGTTTGTCGAAGCGGATGTTCTCCAGCAGCAGGATGTCGCCGCCGGTGAGCCCCTCGGCGCGGGCCAGCGCATCGGCGCCGACAACGTCTCCAGCCAGCTGGACGTGCCGGCCGAGTTGCTCACCCAGCGCCACGGCGACCGGCGCCAGCGACAGTGTCGGGTCCGGCCCGTCCTTGGGACGTCCCAAGTGCGCGGCAACCACCACCTTGGCGTCGGCGTCGAGCAACGCCTTCAACGTCGGCGCCGACGCGATGATGCGGCCCGCATCGGTAATGGTGCCGTCCTCGTCGAGCGGAACGTTGAGATCGGAGCGCACCAGCACTCCACGCCCCGAAACACCTTCGGCGAGTAGATCCTTGAGGTTTGCAACGCTCATGGCTAGAGCGACTTGCCGACCAGCGTGACCAGATCAACCAGGCGGTTGGAGTAGCCCCACTCGTTGTCGTACCACGACACCACCTTGGCCTGGTCGTCGATGACTTTGGTCAACCCAGAGTCGAAAATCGAACTGTGCGGGTCGGTGACGATGTCGCTCGAGACGATCGGCGCGTCGTAGTACTTCAGAATGCCCTTGAGCCTGCCTTCGGCCGCGGCTTTGAACGCCGCGTTGATCTCATCGACACTGGCCCGTGTGGATAAGTCGACCGTAAGGTCGGTGACCGAGCCGGTGGGGATCGGCACCCGCAGCGCATAACCGTCGAGCTTGCCCTTTAGCTGCGGCATCACCAGGCCGATGGCCTTGGCCGCGCCGGTGGAGGTCGGCACGATGTTCAGCGCGGCGGCGCGGGCGCGACGCAGGTCCTTGTGCGGCCCGTCCTGCAGGTTCTGATCCTGAGTGTAGGCGTGGATGGTGGTCATCAGGCCCTTGACGATGCCGAACTCATCGTCGAGCACTTTGGCCAGCGGCGCAAGGCAGTTCGTGGTGCACGACGCATTGGAGATGATGTTCTGGCTGCCGTCATACTTGTCGTCGTTAACTCCCAGGACGATGGTGATGTCCTCGTCGGTGGCGGGCGCAGAGATGATCACCTTCTTGGCGCCGGCGTCCAGGTGGCCTTTGGCTTTGGCCGCATTGGTGAACAGGCCGGTGGATTCGACGACGACGTCGACGCCGAGGTCTCCCCATGGCAATGCCGCCGGCCCCTCCCGGACCGCGAGCGCCTTGATTTTCGCGCGGCCGACGACGATGGTGTCGTCGCCTTCGAGGCCGACATCGCAAGGCAGCCGGCCCAGAATCGAGTCGAATTTGAGCAGATGCGCCAGCGTGCTGTTGTCGGTGATGTCGTTGGCGGCGACCACCTCCACGTCGGCGGTGCCCTGCTCCTGTTGGGCCAGTAAGGCCCGGTAGAAGTTGCGTCCGATTCGACCAAACCCGTTGATGCCTACTCGGACCGTCACTTGTCTCTCCTCGGCTTATTTGTTGTCATCCTTGTTGGCTAAACAACCACTGGCCGTCAGCCTAGATCAGTGACACCCGCCGCCTTCGGCCGGTAAGAGTCCCGGGGCTCCCCTCGCTTTGAGAAGCCGGGCGCTCACCCCACCGATCCCAGCCGCCGCGTCCCTACCGCGGACATTGCGCTGGCTTGTGACACCGTTGTGACGTCACCATTTGGAAACGGCCCGGTGCGGCGGGGCTCATGTTCCCCATAGGATGCTGACAATTGAGCCGGTGGTCGAAAAGGAACTCGATACGGCTATGCGGTTCTGCTGAACCAAATTGATTGCGGAAATATCTGCGCGCGAATAGAGGAGAGTTGACGCTGATGGCGATCGTCAATCGGTTCAACATCAAAGTAATTGCCGGCGCTGGGTTGTTTGCAGCTGCTATAGCGTTAAGCCCGGACGCGGCGGCTGACCCGCTGATGACGGGTGGCTACGCGTGCATCCAGGGCATGGCGGGCGACGCGCCGGTAGCCGCCGGCGACCCGGTGGCTGCCGGTGGACCGGCAGCCGCGGGAGCGTGCAGTGCCGCACTTACTGACATGGCTGGTGTTCCGTTCGTCGCGCCTGGGCCAGTGCCGGCAGCTGCACCGGTGCCCATCGGCGCACCGGTACCAATCCCTGGCGCACCGGTACCGATCCCTGGCGCACCGGTACCGATACCGGGCGCACCGGTACCAATCCCCGGCGGACCGGTACCGATACCGGGCGGACCGGTACCGGTACCCGCCGTTCCGGCTCCGGTGATACCGGTCGGAACTCCGCTGATTGCGCTTGGGCCGGTCCTGGCTGGTGCTCCCGGGGATGGTGTGGTCAGTGCTCCCATCATTGGCATGTCCGGGGTCAAGGATGCGCTGACCGATCCGGCGCCAGCTGGCGGACCGGTGCCTGGTCAGCCGGTTCTGCCCGGTCCTTCGGCCTCTGCGCCCGCAGGTGCGCGCTGACGCTGGTCCTCTTCCAGGACGGACTGGGTGTGAGGCCCCGCACCCGCGTACGCGCCGTCGACGCGCTCTGCGGGCGACGCCCGCATCAGCTGCTATTCCTGCACAATGACCGGGTCGCCAATGTCGACCGCGTTGTAATACCACTCTGCGTCCTCGCGGCTCAGGCTTATGCAGCCGTGGCTGACATTTTCAAGTCCCAGTGCTGGAAGGGCCCACGGGGCTGAATGCACGTAGAGGCCGCGGCTGGTGATGCGGACGGCATAATCCACCGAAAGCCGGTAACCATCGGGATCGTCGACGGGGATGCCGACGCTGCTCGAATCCATAATCACCGAGCGTTCCTTGGACAAGACAGTGTAGGAGCCGACCGGCGTCGGGTATTCCGGTCTACCCATCGATGCCGGCATCACCCCATCTTCGCCGAAGTGCACTCGGTGGTGCGGCGCCGGCAGCGGAGGCGGCGGTCCCTCCTCGACTCCGTCGATACTCACGGTGAACGTGTGCTGGGAGATGCTGGCAACCCCGACGACGGCGGGACCCGTCTTGAAATCGCTCGACAGGCTGCCCACCGAAAGCTCCACCGTGCTGTGCGCCGGCCAGAAGCGGTCGGGAACCCACTGCACAACGTCGTTGTCGAGCCATTCGAACTTGCCGGTCATCGCGGGCGTCGATTTGACTTCAACGGCGCGCTCGGCCGCGTGCCGATTGGCTGGGTTAGTTATCGGCGCACTGAACGTCACCACCACGGGGTGCGCCACGCCCACCACCTGGCCGCGCGTTGGTAGCACCGACGCGACGGCGAACCCGTAAGACTGCTTCGCCGCCACCAGGTGTATGTCGGCCGGCCCCGCAACCACGCTCCCAGCGATCCCGACGACGGCAATAGCACACCCAAAAACCGCCCGCATGGCTCCAATTCCCTGTCAACGACACAGTTGCACCAGTGATGGTAGAGGTGCATTGAAGAGTGGAAGTGCAGGCGCGCCTTAGCAATTCGATCAAACCTCCGTCACGTTTTGGCTACAGCACGAGTGGACGTCGCGCTAACGTCGATCTCGGCGATGACCTGCGTCAACGTCGCTTGCGCAGCCACCTCAGCGCCGATTCGGCGGCGTGGTAGCCACACAATCCGTGGATCCCGGCACCGGGTGGCGCGGACTGTGAACACAGATAGACACCCGGCACACCGATCGCATACGGATCGACGGCCACGCGCGGGCGGAAGATGACCTGCAGCCGGTCGTTGGCGCCGCCGATAATGTCTCCGCCGATGAAGTTGCGGTTGTACGTTTGCAGTTCGGTGGTGGAGGTGCTGACGGTTGCCACGATGCGGTCGCGGAATCCGGGGGCGAACCGCTCGATCTGGTCGATGACGGCGGCGGTGGCGTCGCCGGTGTAGCCGAACGGCACGTGCGCGTAGGCCCAGATGGGGTTGATGTTGCCGACCGAGCGGGACGGGTCGGCGAGGTACTGCTGCCCGACGAGCACGAATGGTCGCTGCACCATCGTGCCTTGGGCGCGTTGACGTTCGGTGTCTGCGATTTCCGCGAAGGTCCCGCCCAGGTGGACGGTGCCCGCGCGCCGGCAATCGGGGTTGGTCCACCCAACGTCGCCCTCGATGGCGAAGTCGACCTTGAAGGCCGACGATCCGGCGCGGTAGCGCCGATAGGACCGGTTGATGCGGGTGGGCATCACATCGCCGTAGATCCCGAGCACCGCGGCCGGGCTGAGGTCGAGCATCACGATGTCGGCGTCGGGGATGTCGCGGCGGCTGGTGACGGTCACCCCGGTGGCGACGGTGCCGCCGTACGCGTCCAGGGCCGCGGCCAGCGCCTTCGTGATCGACCCGGATCCGCCCCGGGCGACCGGCCAACCGTGGCGATGGCCGCTGGCCAGGATCATCAACCCCAGCGACGCGGTCAGCGGCCGATCCAACCTGGTGTAGACGTGCGCCGCGGCGCCGCCGAACAACGCGCGCGCCCGCTCGGTGTGAAACCGACGCGCCATGGCGGTGGCCGGCAGCGCCGCGCGCGGACCAAAGCGGGCCAGGCGGATCGGGTGACGCGGCATGTTGAGCACCGGGCGCAGCAGATCCTCGGCCAGCTCATCGAATCCGGCGGCGAGGTCACCCACGGCGCGCTGCCACCGCTTGCCGTCGGGACCCAGGCCGGCGGCGGTGGCTTCGATCGACCGATATAGCACGCCCGCGGTGCCGTCATCGAGTGGGTGTGCGCAGTCGACGTCCGGCCACTTCCACGTCAGCCCGTAGCGTTGCAGGTCGATCGCCGCCCAGAATGGCGACCCGACGCCCAGCGGATGAAACGCCGAACAGTGGTCGTGGATGACCCCGGGCACCCTCAGCTCACCGGAGCGTGCTCCCCCGCCGATGGTGTCGCGCGCCTCCAGCACCTGCACGTCGACACCGTGACGGGCCAGGTGGATCGCCGCGGCCAGGCCGTTGGGCCCGGCTCCGACGACGACCGCGGTCGTCATGGCTTTGACGGCGTGCCGCGTTGCGTCGTGACGTGAACCGGGAACTCGTCACCGGGCTCGGGCCATGGCTGGCGGCTCAACATGTCCTCGACCGTGACGTAACCGGCCTCGAACAAACCGGTCTTGGCGTCGACAATGCGATACCACTGCTTCTGAACGTGGATGGGCTGACCTTCGAGAATGATCACCCGCAGATCGCCGTCGGCGAAGTTGCACCGCCGCTGCACGGCGGCCACCAGCTGCTCGTTGTGCAGATGGCCCTCGCCGAAATTCCACCCGACCAGTGGCCCGGCCACGATTTCGCCCTCGCGGATGCGGTAGTGAGCTTCGTCATCGAGAGCGCGGGGCAGCAGGCCGTTGAGCGCCCTGCCGTGGGTGTGCATGGCCCGGAATGCGGCGACCTTGTCGGTCATGATTTCGGCCGTGGCCCCGTCGTAGAGCTTGGCCAGCTGATTGACCACCAGCGCAGAGCTTTTCACGACGCTGGTTTCCATGGTGGCTTCCGCATCACCTCGGAAGCACCAGATGCTGGTGGCCCAGTTGCCGGCGTAGTAGCGCATGGCGGGCAGAAACGAAATCTTTTCGGGCAACAGGTTTCCCATGATCACCACGGCAACCACCGCGATCACGATCGCCAGCAGCAACGGCGACCGAAGGTCGGTGGCAGTGATCGCGCCGTAGTGGCCGAATAGATAGCACAGCGAGAAGATGAAGAACACGTTCCACTCCAACGGGACCCCCATCGGGAGGTTGGACAGGATGTTGAGGTGAAAGAGCACCATGAACCCGATGAGGAACCACCGCCATGGGTGACCGTCGGCGACGAGCACCAGAATCCCGGGCACCAGGAATTCCGCCGTGGTGCCACCCCCGTGGGCCATGAGTTTCGGTAGCCAGGAGGGCCGCAGATCGTTGGCGTGGTCGCGGTAAAGCAGGTGCTTGATCGGGTTGAACACTCTGCTGCGCAACAGGGCGTTGTTGCTGGTCATCACCGCGACGACGTAGGGGAAATGGTGGTTGAGTTTGGAAGTCGCCGCCCCCCACCACAAGCACAGCATGATGATCTTGAACGCCGCGATCTGGTCGGTGAAGGGAAAAAAGAACACGAATAGCTTCAGCCAGTAGGGTTCGCCGCGGGCGGCAAGAAAGATCGTCTTGTCACGCAGCCCCAAGACGCCCAGGGCGACGATCGTCGGCACTACCAGCACCGGGTTGATCAGGCCGACGTCGCCGGCGGCGGTGACCGGCGTTCCCCCCGGACCTGGCGAGCCGGGTGACAACAGCGCCCACACCCCGCCGATCAACACGATGGCATACAAGGCGACGTCGACGACGGTGCGGGTGTCGCCTTGGGTGAACGGGACCTTATCGGGCCAAGCAGGCAGCCGAATTGTGTTGGGCCGCAACCAATAAAGGAAGCCCCCGATGGGTGGCCAAAACCGCCCGGTCAGCGGGCCGGATCCGCAGCCAAAACCCAAAACCTCGAACAGCAACGTGAAGACGATGACCTTCTGGTACACGATCGGCTGTGTCCACCAGTCGCCTATGCGGCTCAGCCCGCCCAGTCCGGGGGTCAGCGAGATGATCGCGGCGCCGGCGGCGACGTACACCGCAATCTTGGTCAGATAGAGCAGGTACACCGCATACGGCGTTCCGAAACCGTGTTCTACCCAGTGCCGTGTCACGACCTGCAATCGTGTCCGGCGTGGCTGGGTCAACCAGGTGTCGTGATCGACGTCGGGAAGATCGGGCTTCAGAAATCCCATGGCGGCCTCGCTTCCTGTCCTGCGCCGGCTGACGAATACAATCTATTCGGACTGGCAACGCCTGGGGTTGTTCTTCACTGGCCGAGCTCGGTACAGCGGGGGCCGGGGGCCTATACCGGAAAATCCTGACCGGTAAGGATGGCGACGGCCGCCACAGCGGGAATTCCGGCCGCGAAGACCAGCAGGGCTATGTTGGTAGCCGGGATGAGTTGCAGGTTTTGGTTGAACCCGCTGAGGTCACCGGCGGCCAAATCCTGAATCGCATCGACCAGGTAATGGGTGTCGGCCGTCACCAAGGCACCGGGGCCTTCCACCAAAATCGGCAACACTTGCTGCCCAATAAAAATGGCATTGGTGACGCCTGCGGGAGCACCGTAGCCGACCGCGGCCACCGACAGCTCAGCACCGGCCTGATAGATGCCCGACGTTACGACGGGATTGAGTTGATCGTTGATCACGGTGTCGAGCAAGCCATCCAGGGCGGTGAGCGGACCACCGATCGCAGCGCCTATCTGGGGCGGGACTGCGATCGGGTCGATGCGCACCGGGAACAGTGCGGCCGGGGTCGGAACATCGGCGTATCCGGTTCGGTCATAACCCAATTCGATGATCGCGCGCAGGTCTGGCTCGATGAGATCCAGCAGCGGCTCGGGCACAATACCGCGCAGCGGCTGCAGCAGCGGCAGATCCTCGTTGGGAAGCAGAATATAGGTGGTGTTGGTGTCCGGCGAAGACACCGGCAGGACGATACCCGAAGCGACCTGCTCGGGCGTGAGCCCGTAATACAAGCTGTGCGAATAGTAAATACCCAGCAGCGCGTTGACGTCCGCCAGGATGTTGAGCGGGTACTTCGGGAAGTCGGCAAAGCCGTCGTATTGGGTCGTGTAAATGGTGGTCGCGTAGTCGGTGTCCGGGGTCGCACCGTTGAACGTCAGGCCGAGCGACTGCAGGTACAGACCCGGAAACCGGGCGAGGATGCCCCCGTTTGGGTTGTTGGGGTTGCCCAGCAATACGAACGAGAGCTGATCCGGACTCGGCGCGACGCCGGCCGGCAGGCTTGCCAGATGGCGCATTTCCAGGGTGGCGACCGACGCGCCCTGCGAGAAACCCAACACCACAACGTCATTGCCGGCCGCGACTTGCTGCATGATCGCGGTGTGAAGATAGCCGGCGCCTTCGGCGACCGATTGGTCGTAGGTCAGGCTGGGGATGCCGGTCCACGGCTGAAACTGCGCGGGCGTGTACAGGCCGGAAAACGCATAGCCCAAGTAGTGGGGTGCGATGTAGCGGTCGTAGACCTGCTGCATGTAGTCGAAGGGCGGTCGCGGGGTTCCGGTGGAGCCCAGAATCAGCGCCGTGCGCCCACCTGACCCCAACTCCGACGCGCCGGTGGCCGCGGTGTCCACCAGCGCGGCGTTGGCGGCCTCGGCGTCGACATACCAGCCCGCTGCGGCGCTTAGGGCCCGCACGAACCGGTCATGAAACGCCGATGCCTGGGCGCTGAGCGCTTGAAATTCTTGGCCGTGCGCACCGAACAACTCCGCGATGGCCGCCGACACCTCATCGGCGGCCGCGGCCAGTACTTGTGTGGTGGGGATAGCCGCCGCCGCGGTGGCCTCGCTCAGCGCCGCTCCGAGGCTGGCCAAATCGGAAGCGGTTGCCGCCACCATCTCTGGCACCGCGAAAACGAACGACATACCGACCTTTCGACCAACCCCGTGGCAACGGATGATAGCGCCCAACTAGAACCGAGCGACGCGAATTGGGTATACGCCGGGTCCGCCCCCCTCTGGCGGACCCGGCTGGCTTTCTGGTCGGGTTGTTTGACGTGGGCAAACGTTAGGCGCCGAATCCGTCGGAGACCATATGCGCCGACACCGAAGCTCACGACCACGATTGTGCGCACGGCATGAACGGACCGGCGGTTACCGAGACACTATTGTTTGGCGCGGAGCACCGCCGGTGCCATCCAGCGGCAGACCTCCAGCGCCATCTGCACCCGAAACGCGGCATCGGGATCGTCGAGATTCTGTCCGCATAGTTCCATCGCCTGGATCACCCGGTATTGAATGGTGTTGCGGTGCAGGATCATCGCGTCGGCCGTGGCGACGTAGCTGCGGTTACGCAGCAAGAACTCCCGTAACGTCTCGCGTAGCCAGCTATTGCGCTCGTCGTCAACACTCAGGTCACCCAGCACATCGGTGACGAACCGCCGCAGTTCCTCTAGATCGTCGGCCAGCAACGCGACTGGCGCGACATCGTCATAAAACATGACCCGGCCGCCGGGCCGGGCGCCACCGGCCAGGGCCAACGCCTTCACTCGTTCGGCCTGTTTCAACGACGCCCGGAACCCACGCAGCCCGTCCCCTACCCGACCGCACGCCAAACGCGCCCGGATTCCCGCCGACTCGAACGCCGCGCGAATCCGCGACGGGGCGAAGGCCCGCGTGGGCGCGGGCGAAAACCACAGCCGTGCCTCGCGCTCATCGGTCGGCACCATCAGCGAGTTCGCCACGGGGCCCAGTTCGGGGCCCAGCTCCCCGGCCAGCAAGCAGCGCACCTGGTCGAATTGCGCCACCACATCACCGATGGGCACCGCCGAATCGACCCATACCACCGCGGCGATATGCACACCGTCCAACCGATAGCCCAACGCGCGCTCGGCCCGCGGAACGTCGACCGGGGTACCGGCGAGCAGCTCGCTGACCCATTGCTGTTGCAGACCGCTGCGGCGACTCAGCCAGCGATCGTGTTCGTGCTCATAGGCGACAATCAACTGGTCGGCCACCAGGTCAACGAGGCGAGCGGAGCGATTCACCAGCTCGATGATCGTCGACACCCGGTCAGCGGGCTCCAGCAGCGACACGTACTGCATCGCCACCTCCAAGAAACGCGCATGCCCGAGCCGGTGCGCCCGAACCAACCCGGACAACGGAATATCACGCTGCGCCGCGGCGCGGGCGTATGCCAGCGCGGCCGCTGGAGCCTCCACCAAGGACTGCGGCGTATCGCGATCCAAATAGTGAACGGCCGTCACGAAATTCTCGGTGATGCTCGCCCGCCACAGGTCCGCCATCCGCGCGTCGTAATCCAGCCCCCGAATCTCGGCCTTCATCTTGTCAAACAACTCGGAGATGAAGTCATCGCGAATCAACTGCATATGCCGGGCGATCACCGAAATGGGCCCGCCACCAGCTTCAGCCACTCTGGACCACCTCTCGTCCTTGCTAGCAGACCTGCCGCGTGTGCCTATCCACCGTGCATCGCTACCATCTAAAGACCCGACGCGGCAATGAGGCCTCGGAGGCCTCGAGGGAGAACAGTTGAGCGAAACCGATAGCCCTGGTAACGGGGACGATGCAGGTATCGGCGACATCGGCAAATTCGACCCTGGCCTAACCCAGCGCCTGATAAGTGTGCTGCGTCCAGTCTTGAAGACCTACCACCGGTCGCAGGTGCATGGCCTGGACTCCTTCCCGCCGGGTGGCGCACTGGTCGTGGCCAACCACTCCGGTGGCATGTTCCCGATGGACGTGCCGGTCTTCAGCGTCGACTTCTACGACAAGTTCGGCTACGACCGACCGGTCTACACGCTCAGCCACGACATCTTGTTCATGGGCCTGACCGGGGACTTGTTCCGACGCACCGGCTACATTCGCGCCACCCGAGAAAACGCGGCCAAGGCGTTGCGGTCCGGGGGTGTGGTGGTCGTTTTTCCCGGCGGCGACTATGACGCGTACCGGCCGACTTTCGCGGAGAACGTGATCGACTTCAACGGCCGCAAGGGATACGTCAGCACTGCCGTCGAAGCTGGCGTGCCCATCGTGCCGGCGGTGTCCATCGGTGGCCAGGAAAGCCAGCTCTACCTGTCCCGCGGCACCTGGCTCGCCCGGCGGCTAGGGCTCAAGCGACTGCTCCGCAGCGACATCCTGCCGATCTCGTTCGGCTTTCCGTTCGGGTTCTCCGCCGCGATCCCGCCCAATCTGCCGCTGCCCGCCAAGATCGTCATGCAGGTGTTAGACCCGATCAACCTCACCAAGCAGTTCGGCGAGGACCCTGATGTCGACGCGGTCGACGAGCACGTACGGTCGGTGATGCAGCAAGCCCTCAACGACCTCGCCGCCAAGCGCCGCTTCCCGATTCTGGGCTAAGCCATGCGTATCAGACAAGCATTCGGCTTGATCGCCACCATGCGCCGGGCAGGGTTGATCGCTCCGCTGCGACCAGACCGCTACCTGCGGATCGTCGCCGCCATGCGCCGCGAAGGCATGGGGTTTACGGCGGGGTTCGCCGGTGCGGCCCGACGCTGCCCGGACCACCCCGGCCTCATCGACGAACTGGGCACGCTGACCTGGCGCCAGCTCGACGAACGCGGCAACGCGCTGGCCGCGGCGCTTCAGGCCCTGCCAGCCGGACCCCCCAGGGTCGTCGGCATCATGTGCCGCAATCATCGCGGCTTCGTCGATGCGCTGTTGGCGGTCAACCGGATTGGCGCGCACATCCTGTTGCTCAACACCTCCTTCGCCGGTCCGGCACTGGCCGAGGTGGTTACCCGCGAAGGCGTCGACACTGTCGTCTATGACGAAGAGTTCAGCGCGACGGTGGATCGCGCGCTGGCGGAAAAACCGCAGGCCACCCGTATCGTGGCGTGGACCGACGAAGACCACGACCTGACCGTTGAGAAACTTGTAGCCGCGCACGCCGGACGGCGGCCCGAGCACACCGGCAGCCACGGAAAAGTGATCCTGCTGACCTCCGGAACCACCGGAACACCCAAGGGCGCCAGGCATTCTGGCGGTGGCATCGGGACACTGAAGGCGATCTTGGACCGCACGCCGTGGCGGGCCGAGGAGGTCACCGTGATCGTGGCGCCGATGTTTCATGCCTGGGGCTTCTCGCAGCTGGTGCTGGCCTCCTCGCTGGCCTGCACGATCGTCACGCGACGCAGGTTCGACCCGGAGGCGACGCTGGACCTGATCGACCGCCACCACGCGACGGGTCTGGTGGTGGTGCCGGTGATGTTCGATCGCATCATGGACCTGCCGGCCGAGATTCGAAACCGCTACGACGGCCGGTCGTTGCGGTTCGCCGCCGCGTCGGGTTCTCGGATGCGGCCCGATGTCGTGATCGCATTCATGGACCAATTCGGCGACGTGATCTACAACAACTACAACGCGACCGAGGCCGGGATGATCGCCACCGCCACACCGGCGGACCTGCGGACCGCACCCGACACCGCGGGTCGGCCCGCCGAAGGAACCGAAATCCGGATCCTGGACCAGCAGTTCACCGAGGTGCCCACCGGCGAGGTCGGCACCATCTACGTCCGCAACGACAGCCAATTCGATGGCTATACATCTGGCGCCGCAAAGGATTTCCATGCCGGGTTCATGTCATCGGGCGACGTCGGCTACCTCGACGAGAACGGCCGGCTGTTCGTCGTCGGGCGCGACGACGAGATGATCGTCTCCGGCGGTGAGAACATCTACCCGATCGAGGTGGAGAAGACGCTGGCCACCCACCCCGACGTGGCCGAGGCCGCGGTGATCGGCGTGGACGACCAGCAGTACGGCCAGCGGCTGGCGGCCTTCGTGGTGCTCAAGCCCGGTGTTTCGGCCACCCCGGAAACCCTCAAGCAGCATGTCCGAGACAACCTGGCCAACTACAAGGTACCGCGCGACATCGCCGTCCTTGACGAGCTGCCACGCGGCACTACCGGCAAGATCCTGCGCACCGAGCTGCAATCACGGGTCGGCAGCTAATGCGACTTCGGCGGATGGCACGCCCGAGACCGTTAACACGTGCAGCGGTGGAATTGCTCAATGCCGCCAACGGATTACGCCCACTGTCCGGTAGCGGCTACAGCACGGTTCTGGCGTTTTGGTTGGGCTGGCCGACGTCGGAAGTGCCAGGAGTGTACCTAGGCGCCTCCGTGCTGGACGCACTGCGCCGCGGCCGCCGAGGCGACTTCGGTGGGCTGAAAGGAAAGGCGGCACTGGCCTTAACGGCAGCGGCCTGGGTGATCCTTGCGGTGATCCGCTACCGCGGCGCCACCACCCCTGGACCGGTGCTCGAAGCGGGCCTGACCGAACAGCTCGGGCCCGACTACGCTAAGGAACTCGCTACCCTGCCCACGGAACCGATGCGTAGCAGAGGTCGCAATCTCCCGCTGCGTACCGCCATGGCACGCCGGCGCTACGTCGAGACGACGAACGTCGTGTGCTACGGCCCATACGGGCGGGCCAACCTGGCCGACATCTGGCGCCGCCGCGACCTGCCACGCGACGCCAAGGCACCGGTGCTGGTACAGGTGCCCGGCGGCGCCTGGGTACTGGGGTGGCGCCGCCCGCAGGCGTATCCGTTGATGAGCCATCTGGCTGCGCGCGGCTGGGTATGCGTGTCGCTGAACTACCGGGTGTCGCCGCGCCACACCTGGCCCGACCACATTGTCGACGTGAAGCGCGCGCTGGCGTGGGTCAAGGAAAACATCGCCGCCTACGGCGGGGATCCGAATTTCGTTGCCATCAGCGGCGGTTCGGCCGGCGGCCATCTGTGCGCCCTGGCGGCGTTGACCCCCAACGATCCGCGATTTCAGCCCGGGTTCGAACAGGTCGACACCTCGGTGGCGGCAGCGGTTCCGGTATACGGGCGTTACGACTGGTTTACGACCGATGCGCCGGGGCGTCGGGAATTCGTCGGGTTGCTCGAAACGTTCGTGGTGAAACGGAAATTCAGCACGCACCGCGACATCTTCGTCGATGCCTCACCGATCCACCATGTGCGGGCCGACGCCCCACCGTTCTTCGTTCTGCACGGCCGCCACGACTCCCTGATCCCCGTGGCCGAAGCCCATGCGTTCGTCGAGGAACTGCGGGCGGTGTCGAAGTCGCCCGTCGCCTACGCGGACCTGCCCCACGCCCAACACGCCTTCGACGTCTTCGGCTCCCCGCGGGCGCATCACACCGCCGAGGCCGTGGCCCGCTTCCTGTCTTGGGTGTACGCGACCAACCCGCCGGCCACGTAGTCAGCTATAGGCCAGCTATTGCTATTCCGCGGCACGCTCCAGCTCGGCCAGTGCCGGTTCGATGGCATCGGCCATCTCGTCGATGTCGTTGGCCACCTCGGGTGTGGTCACCAGGCCGAAATCCAGATAATCCTGGTAGGAGAAGCAGGTGATGTTCAGCGCCACGTCCATCACCGGCGGCCCCAGGGGCACCAGCGAATCCAGCCGCGCGCCGGCCATATATAGCGGGAAGGGTGGACCGGGGACATTGGAGACGACGAGGTTGATTGGGGCCAGGTTGTGTGACAGCCCGCTGGCCGTATAGGCCCGGGCGGCCAGCTGCAGCAGACCCGGTGGCGTGGTCTCGGTCAGCCCCATGATCTGGTGCGCGGAGAGCGCCTTAGCCATTTCCTTGGCGCTGAGGGTGCTCTCGTGGATGGCCGCCAGGCGCTTGGCCGGATCCTCGATATGGGTTGCCAGCGACGCGGTCATCGAGCTGACCTGGTTCCCGACGTCGGCCTTCGTTTCCTCGCTGCGGGTGGAGACCGGAATCTGCGCGATCAACGGCTTGGCGGGCAGCTCGTCACGCTTCTGTAGGTATTGCCGGGCCGCCCCGGCCACCAGCGCCAAGACGACGTCGTTGAGCTTGACGCCGAACGCGTCCTTGACGGCCTTGGCCCTAGCCAGCTCGACGCGTGTGCCGGTAACCCGCCGGTGCGGCGACACCGGCGCATTGAACCGCGTCTTGGGCGCTTCGAAGTATCGCGCCGGTTTGCCGGCCACACCCAATGCCGCGATCTGTTGACGCACGGTTTGCTCCAGCAGCCTGACGATGCGGAAGGGCGTCATGATGCCCACGTTGATCAGCGCACCTATCGCCCGGCGTTCCAGGCCCGGAATCTGGAATCCCACGAAGCCGACCGTTTCCTGTTGCGGTGGTCGTGGTTCTGGTGTGATGTCCAACAGGATTTCGCCCAGCCCGGCACCGGAGACACCGTCGACGATGGCGTGATGCATCTTGGTCAGCGTGGCGATGCGGCCGCCCTCGACGCCCTCGATGACCCACAGTTCCCACAGCGGCCGGGAACGGTCCAGTTTGTAGGACATCAGCCGTCCGACGAGCTCCTCGAGTTCGCGCCGCCCACCGGGAGCCGGAACACCGATGCGGCGGATGTGAAAGTCGATGTCGAGTTCCTCGTCCTCGACGAACCACGGCCGGTCCAGTCCGAGCGGGGCGCCGGTGACCCGCCACCGCAACTGCGGGATCTCCGGCAGCCGTTCGATGATCAACTCGCGGAGCCGCTGAAAGCTGTATTCGGGCGCGTCGCTGGGATCGCAGATCGCCAGTGCGCCCACATGCATATGCCAGCCTGCGGTTTCCGCGGACCAAAACGCAGCATCAACGCTCGAAAGCCGCTTCATGGTATGACCGTAGTCCCCGGCGCGCCGTCGAGGCCAGCTTCTGCGGTCTC
Organism: Mycobacterium canetti CIPT 140010059; assembly: GCF_000253375.1. Taxonomy (NCBI): domain Bacteria; kingdom Bacillati; phylum Actinomycetota; class Actinomycetes; order Mycobacteriales; family Mycobacteriaceae; genus Mycobacterium; species Mycobacterium canetti. The sequence goes on along the minus strand of NC_015848.1, from coordinate 1,622,857 downwards.
GCGACCAAGTTATCGTCAATGTGTGCAAGCTTCGGCCCAAACATCGGCGAGGCGGTATAGCTTCCCGTCGTACCGGCGACCGCCAGCCGAAAAGCTCGTTTTCCCAGTGTTGCTGGGGATTCTCACGCTGCTGCTGAGTGCGTGCCAGACCGCTTCCGCTTCGGGTTACAACGAGCCGCGGGGCTACGATCGTGCGACGCTGAAGTTGGTGTTCTCCATGGACTTGGGGATGTGCCTGAACCGGTTCACCTACGACTCCAAGCTGGCGCCGTCTCGTCCGCAGGTCGTTGCTTGCGATAGCCGGGAGGCCCGGATCCGCAATGACGGATTCCATGCCAACGCTCCGAGTTGCATGCGGATCGACTACGAATTGATCACCCAGAACCATCGGGCGTATTACTGCCTGAAGTACCTGGTGCGGGTCGGATACTGCTATCCGGCGGTGACGACCCCCGGCAAGCCGCCATCCGTGCTGCTGTACGCGCCGTCGGCGTGCGACGAATCGCTGCCTTCACCGCGGGTAGCCACCGCGCTTGTGCCTGGAACACGTTCTGCAAACCGGGAGTTCAGCCGATTCGTCGTCACCGAGATCAAGAGCCTCGGTGCCGGAGGGCGCTGCGATTCCGCGTCAGTCTCTCTGCAGCCGCCCGAGGAAATCGAAGGGCCAGCAATACCCCCGGCAAGCAGCCAATTGGTGTGCGTGGCACCGAAGTAAGTCAGCCCGCTAGGCGTCTTCCAGCAGATCGGGCGTCACTACGGACTCCGTATCGGGGATGCCGTCCACCTTCGCCTTACGATCCGCCATCGACAACAATCGCCGAATACGTCCGGCTACAGCGTCTTTCGTCATCGGAGGATCGGCAAGCCGGCCCAGCTCCTCCAGCGACGCCTGCCGGTGCTCGACACGCAATTTGCCGGCCGAGGCCAAGTGCTCGGGCACCGTATCGCCGAGGATCTCCAAGGCACGCTCCACCCGGGCGGCCGCGGCAACCGCGGCCCGCGCCGAGCGGCGCAGATTGGCGTCGTCGAAATTGGCGAGCCGGTTGGCCGTCGCACGCACCTCACGACGCAGCCGCCGCTCCTCCCAGACCAGCCGGGTGTCTTGGGCCCCCATCCGGGTCAGCAGTGCGCCGATCGCCTCACCGTCGCGCACCACCACGCGATCGGCACCGCGCACCTCACGAGCCTTGGCGCCGACCCCAAGCCGGCGTGCCGCACCCACCAGCGCCAGCGCGGCCTCCGGGCCCGGGCAACTGACCTCCAACGCCGAGGAGCGTCCCGGCTCAGTCAGCGACCCGTGCGCCAAAAATGCTCCTCGCCACGCAGCTTCAGCGTCATCGATGCTGCCGCCGACGACCTGGGCCGGCAGACCCCGCACGGGACGACCGCGCATGTCAAGCAGTCCGGTTTGGCGTGCCAACGCCTCGCCGTCGTTGGCGACCCGCAGCACGTAGCGGGTGCTCTTGCGAATCCCGCTGGCCGACAACACATGCACCACCGCCGTGTAGCCGTAGAGCTCGAAGATCTCCTTACGCAGCCGCCGTGCGATACTGCCCAGGTCCAGCTCGGCTTCGACCACCACGCGGCCGCCCACGATGTGCAACCCGCCGGCGAATCGCAGCAGAGAGGTGACCTCCGCGCGCCGCGCGCTGACGGACTTCACCACCAGTCGGCTCAGCTCGTCTTTGACATCGGTCGTCATCGCCACGCGTCGTCACCCCTCGGTCGTCCACCGTCGATCGGTATCTCCTGTGTGGCCGCCACCGGAGGCTCCGACGCGCCGACGTCGCGCGCACACACCCCGTCGAGGACCGCCGCCAGCTTGCCCGGGTCATGTAAAGGTGTACCAGGTCTGGCGACATCGGCGAAGTGGACCTCGGCCTGCAGCATAGTCGCCGTGCGGCGCAGTTGCTCCCGCTCCCGTTCGCTCGGCACTCGTTCGGCGTCGATGATGATGTCGTGAACGGTGAACCCGGGCGCGTGTTGGGCTAGCACGTGCAGATGACGCTCCACCGAGAAACCGGCCGTCTCTCCCGGTTCAGCCACCAGGTTGAGCACCAGGGCACGGCGGGCCGACGTTGCTCGCAGCGCTGCGGCCAGACCCGGCACCAGCACATGGGGTATCACGCTGGTGAACCACGACCCGGGCCCCAGGACCACCAGATCGGCAGCCATGATGGCGTCGACAGCCTGCCGGGTCGCCGGCGGGTCAGTCGGCAGCAGCCGCACCCGGCGCACCTTTCCGGGCGTGGTCGCGATCGCCACCTGGCCACGGATCAGGCGGAACATGCGCGGGTCGGCCTCCAGACCGGAGACATCGGCTTCGATCTGAAGCGCGACCGGGCACATCGGCAGCACCCTGCCTTTCACCCCGAGGATGCGCCCGAGTTCGTCAAGAGCCGCGACCGGATCGGCCAGCACCTCGGACAGGCCCGCTAGCATCAGATTGCCGATCGGATGTCCGGCCAGCGCACCACTGCCGCCGAATCTGTGCTGCAGAATAGTTGCCCACAGGCGTCCGTGCGGGCTATCGGATGCCAACGCCGCCAAGGCCATTCGCAGATCGCCCGGCGGCACCACATCGAGCTCGCTGCGCAGCCGGCCCGACGAGCCACCGTCATCGGCGACGGTCACCACGGCGGTAACGTAGGGTGTCAACCGGCGGGCCGCAGACAGCGTCGCATACAAGCCGTGTCCGCCGCCCAGCGCGACGATGCCATCGGTCATTCGCGACCCAGATCCCGGTGCAGCGCCCGCACCGACAGTTGTTGATCGGAGCGCAGAAGTCCCATCAGTGCTTCAGCGATCGCGACGCTGCGATGCTTACCGCCGGTACAGCCGATGGCGATTGTCATATAGCGCTTCCCCTCTCGGCGGTAGCCGTCGACAACCAGGGATAGCAACCGATGGTAGGACTCGAGGAACTCAGCCGCGCCCGGCCGGTGCAGCACATAGTCGCGCACGGCCGGATGTTGGCCGGTCAGTGGCCGCAACTCGTCCACCCAGTGCGGGTTCGGCAGGAACCGCACGTCCATGACCATGTCGGCGTCCATCGGCAGGCCGTACTTGAACCCGAAGGATTCAACGGTGACGCTGGTGGTCGCGCCGCCATCACCGCCGAAGGCACGCTCGATGCTATCCCTTAAGCCCCCCACCGACAGTGTCGACGTGTCGATGATCAGGTCGGCGGTGGCGCGAACCGGTGCTAGCATCCTGCGCTCTGCGGCAATGCCCTCGGCCAGAGTCTGCTCACCCTGCAGCGGATGACTGCGGCGATTCTGTTCGTAGCGGCGCACCAACGTGTCATCGGACGCCTCCATGAACACCACACGCGGGGTGATGGCACGCGTGGCCAGCTCGTTGCGGACCGAATCGAGGTCGCCGGTGAATCCGCGCGATCGCACATCCATTACCACCGCCAGCTGGGTGATCCGTGATCCGGCGGCCAGCCCGAAGTCCACCATGCGGGTAATCAGCTGGGGCGGCAGATTGTCGGCCACATACCAGCCCAGGTCTTCCAGCACTTTAGCCGCCGTGCCGCGCCCGGCCCCGGACAGCCCGGTTACCAAGACGACGTCGATACCGCCGCCTTCCGAACGATTCTCGACGCCCCTAGCATGGTTCATCATCGCGCGGCCCCCGATGAGTCAGGTCGCAGTGCGTCGTGGACGGCCGTGGCCGTGGCCACGCCGATACCGGGAACAGCGGTGATTTCGTCGACGGTGGCCTCCTTGAGGCGAGCGATCGATCCGAAATGGGTGACCAGCGCTTTGCGGCGATGCTCCCCCAATCCCGGCACCGAGTCCAGCGCTGAGGCAGTCATCCGCGTCGACCGCTTGCTGCGATGGTAGGTGATAGCGAACCGGTGTGCCTCGTCTCGCACTCGCTGCAGCAGATAGAGTCCCTCACTGTTGCGCGGCATGATAATCGGGTCCGGCTCCGACGGCACCCATACCTCTTCCAGCCGCTTGGCCAGGCCGATCACCGCGACGTCGGTAACACCGAGTTCGTCGATTACCGCACTGGCCGCGTTGACTTGCGGCGCGCCGCCGTCGACGACGTACAGATTGGGCGGATAGGCGAATCTACGCGACTTCCTTTCCGGGGAAAGAAGATCCGGATCGCTCTGATCGCGCAGGTGCCGCAGGAAGCGGCGCCGGGTCACCTCGGCAATACAGGCCACGTCGTCGGAGCGCCCCTGGCCTGCGGCTTCCCGGATCCCGAAGTGGCGGTAGTCCGACTTGCGCGGCAGGCCGTCTTCGAACACCACCAGTGACCCGACCACGTCGGTGCCCTGCACATGGCTGACGTCGACACACTCGATCCGCAAGGGTGCATCTGCCAGGCCCAACGAGTCCTGAATGCTCTGCAGCGCAGCGGATCTAGCGTTGAAATCGCTGGCCCGCTTCAGCTTGTGTTGTTGCAGTGCATCTTCTGCGTTTCGGTGCACCGTTTCGGCCAGTGCCCGCTTGTCCCCGCGGCGCGGCACCCGCAGCACGACCCTTGAGCCGCGCAGGCCGGACAGCCAGCTGGCCAGCTCCTCGGCGTTGGACGGCAAACAGGGCACCAGCACCTCGCGGGGAACCGGGTTGGCGGATTCGTCGGCGGCGTCGTCCAACGCCGCCTGGTCGCCGTAGAACTGTGTCAGGAATTGCTCGACCAACTGGATTCCGGAATCTCCTGGCTCTCCTGGCTTTTCGACAATCCAGCCACGCTGGCCGCGGACCCGTCCGCCGCGCACGTGGAACACTTGCACCGCCGCCTCGAGTTCGTCGTCGGCGAATGCCACCACGTCGGCGTCGGTGCCGTCCCCGAGCACCACGGCCTGCTTTTCCATGGCACGCTTCAGTGCGGACAGGTCGTCGCGAAGCCGCGCCGCTCGTTCGAAGTCCAGTTGCTCGGCCGCGGCGTTCATTTGCTGTTCCAAGGCGCGGGCGAACCGGTCGGTCTTGCCGGACAGAAAGTCGCAGAAGTCTGCCACGATCTGGCGGTGCTGGGCCGCATCGACCCTGCCAATACACGGCGCGGAACATTTGTCGATGTAGCCGAGCAGGCATGGACGATCGATCTGCCTGTGCCGCTTAAACACCCCCGCCGAGCAAGTTCGCGCCGGAAACACCCGGGTGAGCAGATCCAGCGTTTCCCGGATTGCCCACGCGTGCGAGTACGGCCCGAAATAGCGCACACCCTTGCGCCGCGGACCGCGATAGACCATCAACCGGGGAAATTCCTCGCCCAGGGTGACCGCCAGCACAGGGTAGGACTTGTCGTCGCGGTAGCGGACGTTGAATCGCGGATCGAACTCCTTGATCCAGGTGTATTCCAGCTGCAGTGCCTCAACCTCGGTGCCCACGACCGTCCATTCGACCTTGGCCGCGGTGGTCACCAGCTGCCGGGTCCGCGGCGCTAGGCTGGCCACGTCGGCAAAATAGGACGTCAGCCGGCTACGCAGGCTCTTGGCCTTGCCGACGTAGATGACTCGCCCATGCTGGTCCCGGAATCGGTACACGCCCGGCTCGACCGGGATGGACCCGGGCGCGGGGCGATACGTTGCGGGATCTGGCACGTATCTAGGCTAGTGGTCGCTTCGACGGCGCCCAGAAAGGCGGGGGTTCGCCGGGCAGGCCGGTTACGGCACGCTATCCCACTGTTGGTCGGGTGCATTGGGGTCGCACCAGCGGGTGGACACCCAGGTCCCAGGATCCGGGCCGCCGAGAACCGTGAGGCAGGCATCAAGATCACTCTTGACCAGGCCGTCGGGCTGGACAGTCCAGTGCTGGCTGATCCAGTTCACGCAGGGCTGCAGGCGTGCCCACAAAGCATTTCCGATATTCACGCATTCCCCGGGGAAGGCCACGCTCTCGACCTGGCGGTCATCGGTGAGATTCCAGCGCTGAAAGTCGGTGCCATTGCAGGGGTTGATCACCAGCGGGCTGAACCAGCTACCGCTCGGGGCGTCCAGACAAACATCGCCCAATCGGCTCTTCAGCTGGACCGGGCCGTCGGCACCAGCCACACCAGCGTTTAGCACCGCCACAGCGAACACCGCACCGACCACGACAAGGACCCGGAGCACACCGCCCACCAACCGTAATTCACCCATTTCCCCGCCATTCTCTCATCGTGGTCTGGGTAATGCACCACGAGCGGCGCAGTTCACAGTGGGCCGTCGTCGGGATCCGATGGTGGGCCGTGGGACACATTTGAGTATGCCCAGGTCGCCGTGACTTTGACCCCGTTTGGCCGGTTCAAACCCGCCCGCGAAGAGCATGGGGCTGGCGTTAAACCTGGCTGTCCAGTTGGGCCCGCCGTTTCGACGCCCATTCCGCCATGGGGAATCCGGGCTTGAAGCCACACGCCGATAACACCAGCACCGCGTGCGGGACCACAGCCAATCCGTAGTCACACGTCCAGCGCGGATTGCTCATGGTCCATACCAGGACACCGTCTGACAGCGTGGCGAAGTACCTGAGTCGCATGGGCGTCGATCTGCCGGCCGGGCTCACGCCGACGGCATCGCCACGGCAGTGGGACACGTCGCGGAACCCGTTCCAGACCACATCGTGGACGTTCAGGACGTTCGTGTAGACATCGACCGACTCTGCGTACGGCAGCAGACCGGTGACGTTATAAGCCGCCTCGGCGTGGTCCGACGAGCCGTCAGGCCGCAGCGGGGAACCTTTGAACAGCAGCGCCGCCGAGCACTCGGGTGGAACGGCGCTGGTGAAGTAGCTGTCGCCGACGCGAGACTGGGTTACCTGGCCGAAGGGAGCGCGATCCCCGTCCTGCAGCAGCAGGTCGCGCGCCCTCGCCGGCTTGGCGGATGTGGGCACCCCGGACGACCGGTCGGTAGCACGCATCGCGCGGCCCGCTACCGACTCGGTGCAAGCAGCCAGGGCCAACACCACCACAAGGACCAAGCTCGCCGCCGCCCAACCCCTATAGCCAGGGCGCCCAAGACATGCCATTTCGCGATCGTACGGGAAGTCGCTTCAGCGGGCGTACGGGTCAGGCCGGTATCGAGCCAGCAACGAGCGCACCGTGTCCATGGCGGCCACGGCGCGGTCCTTATCCACTGCTTGGATCGCCATCACCGGGATGTACTCGTCGTCGGCCAGGTCGATCCGAGCCCACCGGCTACCGCCGGGAAACGACACACCGATCACTTCAGACCATTCAACGATCCTGTCACCCAACAGATTCCGCACCGAAAGCCCGGCAGAACCCACCCGCAGCCGCGGCCGCGCGAACAGTAGCACCGCCCCGGCGAGGACCAGCCCCAGGGCACCCATTGCCACCTGATCAGCTGTCTGGAAGACCACGCCACTGGACCCGACCTTGAGCAGCAAGCCGCCCGCGACGTGCGCTACCGCGATCAGAAACGCTGCGACGTAGGCAAATAACGGCGTCCAATGAGGACGCAACACGACATCCCAGTCGTTCGGTGCGGCGGTCACGGCTGAGCGCGCAGCTCGCGCAGGGTCAACGCGGTGGCCAGGGCTGCCACGGTCGCCTGGGCGCCCTTGTCCTCGGCCGACGTCGGTAGCCCGGCCCGATCCAGCGCCTGCTCCTCGGTGTTGGTGGTCAGCACGCCGTTGCCGATCGGCGTCGAGGAATCCAGCGACACCCGGGTCAGTCCCTGGGTTACCGCATCGCACACGTAATCGAAATGTGGTGTCTGACCGCGGATCACGACGCCAAGTGCGACGACGGCATCATGATTGCGGGCCAATTCCTGCGCCACCACCGGAATCTCGATCGCGCCGAGCACCCGAACCACCGTCGGGTCATCGAGGCCACACCCGGCGGCCACGTTGCGGGCGCCATCCAACAGCGCGTCGCAGATCTTTCCGTGCCAGCTGCTGGCGACAATCGCCAGCCGCACACCAGACGCATCCAGCGACGGCAGATCCGGCACCCCGGCGCCACCTGTCACAAGGCACCGCCGAATTCTCCGGGCAGATGCGCGGATTCGTGAAAATCGTCCAACCCAGCCAAGTCGTGCCCCAATTTGTCACGCTTGGTCATCAGGTAACGGATGTTCTCCGCGTTGGCCCGCACCGGCAGCGGCACCCGCTCGATGATGTGCAATCCGTATCCATCCAGTCCCACCCGCTTGGCCGGGTTGTTGGTCAGCAGCCTCATCGAACGTACCCCAAGATCGACCAGGATCTGTGCGCCGATCCCGTAATCCCTTGCGTCGGCAGGTAGTCCAAGCTTGAGATTGGCGTCCACAGTGTCGGCACCGGCGTCCTGCAGTTGGTAGGCCTGCAGTTTGTGCATCAGGCCGATGCCGCGGCCCTCGTGGCCACGCATGTACAGCACCACGCCGCGCCCCTCACGGGCGACCATCGCCAGCGCGGCGTCCAGCTGAGGCCCGCAATCGCAGCGGCGTGACCCAAACACATCGCCGGTCAAGCACTCCGAATGCACCCGGACCAGCACGTCGTCACCGTCGGCGTTGGGCCCGGCGATCTCGCCGCGGACCAGCGCGACATGTTCCACGTCCTCGTAGATGCTGGTGTAGCCGATGGCGCGAAACTCCCCATGACGAGTCGGGATCCGCGCCTCGGCGACCCGCTCAATGTGTTTCTCGTGCTTGCGCCGCCATTCGATCAAGTCAGCAATGGTGATCAGCGCCAGACCGTGCTCATCGGCGAAGACCCGCAATTCATCGGTCTGCGCCATCGAGCCCTCATCCTTTTGGCTGACGATCTCGCAAATCGCCCCGGCGGGTTGCAGCCCGGCCATCCGGGCCAGGTCCACGGCGGCCTCGGTGTGGCCGGGCCGGCGCAGAACCCCACCATCCTTGGCCCGCAACGGGACCACGTGACCGGGGCGGGTGAAATCGTCGGCCACACTGGTCGGATCGGCCAGCAACCGCATGGTGGTAGCCCGATCGGACGCCGAAATGCCAGTTCCAATGCCATTCCGTGCATCGACTGTGACGGTGTATGCCGTCCCGTGCTTGTCCTGGTTCACCGCGTACATGGGCAACAGGCCCAGCCGGTCGCAGATGGCACCGTCCAGCGGAACGCACAGGTATCCGGAGGTGTAGCGGACCATGAAGGCCACCATCTCCGGCGTTGCCTTCTCGGCGGCGAAGATCAGGTCACCCTCGTTCTCCCGGTCTTCGTCGTCGATGACGATGACGGCCTTACCCGCCGCAATGTCGGCAACCGCCCGCTCGACGGAGTCCAACCTCGTCATCTTTGCTACCTAGCTGTCAGGCCTGGCCGCACGCGAAGCCCACGTGTTCCATTCAGTATGAACCATTGAGCCAGGCGGTATTGCCGTGACCAAGTGCGACAGGATCAATGGTTCTTACCGCGGGCGGCGACTTTCCAGCGATCAATCAGGGTTGCGTCGCGCACCACGGCGACATCATCTACGAGGTTGGTGGTCAGGCACACGTGGTTGGGAATCACCCGCAGACGTGTTCCCACCGGCGGGAGCGGGGCGTCGTCGGGCCAGACAACGGTGGCGTGATGCTCCGACAGCGCCGCGATGCGCGCATCGGCGTGGTCGATCAGACGGCCGAACCCAGTCGCCCAGGCCGGACGATCGCTGCCGAGAATCTTGCTACCGCAGTCAAGGACAATTCGGCGCAAGCCGGACCTGCAGTCCTGGCGGCTCACTACGGTGGCGGCAACGGTCAGCGCGATGTCCGCCGGCGCGCAGCGCCCGAGTTCCAGTTGCTGGGCGTCACCGAGCACATAGACGCCGGGACGTCTCGGAGGCCCCGTCCGCGGCGGTGAGCAATGCGGTGGGAGTGGACCCACCGCTGCGGCAGCTGATCGGGAAGCCCGCCGCGACCAGCGCGTTCGCCGCGTCGTTGAGAGCGCGCCGCTCTTGCTCGCCGGCTTCGCCGGGTTTACCTGGCGCATAACTGTGACCGGGGAAGGTGAACACCCCCACCAGGTGAAGCCCAGCCTCACCGACGGCGTGGGCGACCTCCAACACTTGTTCGGCACGGACGCCGCTGCGGTGATGGCCACTGTCGATTTCGATGAGAACATCGATCGCGCCAGCGGCGTCTGCGAGCCGTGCGCCGGTGTTCGAAGCGCCCTCGGCGGTGCCCGCACCGACAGCGATGCGAGCGCGGTCAGCCAGCTGACGGAGCCGGTCGGCTTGGCGTGTGCCGATCCACAACGGGTAGGTGATGAATACGTCGTCGGCGCCGTGGTCGACGAATACCTCGACTTCCCCGATGGTGGCCACCGTCAGGCCGCGCGCCCGCGCGGAGTTGCATATGGGCGATCTCAGGCAGCTTGTGCGTCTTCACGTGGGGACGCAGGGCGATCCCTTTCGCGGCGACGGCGGAACTCATTCGCCCGATGTTGCGGTCAAGGATGTCGCGGTCGATCAGCACGTCGGGCGTATCGATCTCGTCCGGAATGCAAGACATGGGGCTCCCTCCCTCGGCGAGCGATGTCAGCCGGCGCTCCGCATTAACCGCTCAACATACTTTGCGACTACGTCGACTTCGAGGTTCACCCGGGTTCCCACCGCAGCGGACCCCAGCGTGGTCAGCTCCCGGGTCGTCGGGATCAGCGAGACCTCAAACCAGTCCCGCTGTTCGGCGCCGAGCCCGGAGACCGTCAGAGAAATCCCGTCGACGGTGATCGAGCCCTTTTCGACGACATAGCGAGCCACCGAAGCCGGCATCTCGATGCGCACCACTTCCCAGTGCTCGGAGGGACAACGAGCCACGATTTCACCGGTGGCGTCCACATGTCCCTGCACGATGTGCCCGCCGAGCCGGCTGCCCAGCGCCGCGGCGCGTTCCAGGTTCACCCGGCTGCCGGGCCGTAGCTCACCCAGGTTGGACCGGTTCAGTGTCTCGGCCATCACGTCGGCGGTGAATTGGCCGTCGGGCAATACATCGACGACCGTCAGACACACGCCGTTGACAGCGATCGAGTCGCCGTGGCCGGCGTCGGCGGTAACCATCGGACCGCGGATGGTCAGCCGCGCCGCATCGACCAGGGCCTCACGCCCGGTCACTTCTCCGCGTTCCTCAACAATTCCGGTGAACATCGCACCAGGTTAGGCAGCAATCCCGCGGACCCGCACCCCACTCGCCGACCGGCCAACTCACAGACACCCTCTACGATGCAGGGTATGCGGACCCCCAGACGCCACTGCCGTCGCATCGCCGTCCTCGCCGCCGTTAGCATCGCCGCCACTGTCGTTGCCGGCTGCTCGTCGGGCTCGAAGCCAAGCGGCGGACCACTTCCGGACGCGAAGCCGCTGGTCGAGGAGGCCACCGCGCAGACCAAGGCTCTCAAGAGCGCGCACATGGTGCTGACGGTCAACGGCAAGATCCCGGGACTGTCTCTGAAGACGCTGAGCGGCGATCTCACCACCAACCCCACCGCCGCGACGGGAAACGTCAAGCTCACGCTGGGTGGGTCTGATATCGATGCCGACTTCGTGGTGTTCGACGGGATCCTGTACGCCACCCTGACGCCCAACCAGTGGAGCGATTTCGGTCCCGCCGCCGACATCTACGACCCCGCCCAGGTGCTGAATCCGGATACCGGCCTGGCCAACGTGCTGGCGAATTTCGCCGACGCAAAAGCCGAAGGGCGGGATACCATCAACGGCCAGAACACCATCCGCATCAGCGGGAAGGTATCGGCACAGGCGGTGAACCAGATAGCGCCGCCGTTCAACGCGACGCAGCCGGTGCCGGCGACCGTCTGGATTCAGGAGACCGGCGATCATCAACTGGCACAGGCCCAGTTGGACCGCGGCTCGGGCAATTCCGTCCAGATGACCTTGTCGAAATGGGGCGAGCAGGTCCAGGTCACGAAGCCCCCGGTGAGCTGATCAGCATGCGAGCAGGACGTCGAGTCGCGATTAGCGCGGGCAGCCTGGCAGTACTGCTGGGCGCCCTGGACACCTATGTCGTGGTCACCATCATGCGCGACATCATGAACAGCGTTGGTATACCGATCAACCAACTCCACCGGATCACCTGGATCGTCACGATGTACCTCCTGGGCTACATCGCCGCCATGCCGTTGCTGGGCCGGGCTTCCGACCGATTCGGGCGCAAGCTGATGCTGCAGGTCAGCCTGGCCGGGTTCATCATCGGCTCGGTAGTGACCGCGCTGGCCGGGCATTTTGGCGATTTCCACATGCTGATCGCGGGCCGCACGATCCAGGGTGTTGCCAGCGGCGCGCTATTGCCGATCACGCTGGCGCTGGGCGCCGATTTGTGGTCGCAGCGCAACCGCGCCGGCGTGCTCGGCGGTATCGGCGCCGCGCAGGAGCTCGGCAGCGTTCTGGGCCCGTTGTACGGAATCTTCATCGTTTGGCTATTGCACGACTGGCGTGACGTGTTCTGGATCAACGTCCCGTTGACCGCGATCGCCATGGTAATGATCCACTTCAGCCTGCCCTCACACGACCGCAGCACGGAGCCCGAGCGCGTCGACCTGGTCGGTGGTCTGCTGCTGGCACTCGCGTTGGGCCTCGCCGTCATCGGGCTGTACAACCCCAATCCCGACGGCAAACACGTACTGCCGGACTACGGGGCTCCGTTGCTGGTCGGCGCTCTCGTTGCCGCGGTGGCGTTCTTCGGTTGGGAACGTTTCGCTCGCACCCGGCTGATCGACCCGGCCGGTGTGCACTTCCGGCCGTTCCTGTCCGCGCTGGGTGCCTCCGTCGCCGCCGGCGCGGCGCTGATGGTGACGCTGGTTGATGTCGAGCTGTTCGGCCAGGGCGTGCTGCAGATGGACCAGGCTCAGGCGGCCGGAATGCTGCTGTGGTTCCTTATCGCCCTACCGATCGGGGCAGTGACGGGCGGGTGGATCGCCACCAGGGCCGGTGACCGTGCGGTGGCCTTTGCCGGACTGCTTATTGCGGCGTACGGTTACTGGCTTATTTCCCACTGGCCGGTGGACCTGTTGGCCGATCGGCACAACATCCTCGGATTGTTCACCGTGCCGGCGATGCACACCGACCTGGTGGTGGCTGGTTTAGGGTTGGGGCTGGTGATCGGGCCGCTATCGTCGGCCACCCTACGGGTTGTCCCGTCGGCCCAGCACGGCATCGCTTCGGCGGCGGTGGTGGTCGCCCGGATGACCGGCATGTTGATCGGCGTGGCCGCGCTGAGCGCCTGGGGGTTGTACCGGTTCAACCAGATCCTGGCGGGGTTGTCGGCGGCCATCCCGCCCAACGCCAGCCTGCTCGAGCGCGCGGCCGCAATTGGAGCCCGGTACCAGCAGGCGTTCGCGCTGATGTACGGCGAGATATTCACCATCACCGCGATCGTGTGCGTGTTCGGCGCGGTGCTAGGTCTGTTGATCAGCGGCCGCAAGGAACATGCCGATGAACCGGAAGTCCAGGAGCAACCGACCCTGGCGCCCCAAGTGGAGCCGCTCTAACGAGCCACCAGGCTCAGCAACAGATCCGGTCCGACCTTTTCGACGCTGTCGAACTGCCAACGCAACGCGTTGGTGATGTTGGACACCCCGACGTCATCGACCGCGGTAACCGGACCGCCCAACAGGATCGGTGCGACGTAGGCCAGGATCCGGTTGATCGCACCCGCTCGTAGGAAGGCGCCGGCGAGGGTGGGACCTCCTTCCAGCAGCACGTCGGTGCGATCCGACAACGCCCTGAGCACCTCCATAGGTTCGTGGGTGCGGATCATCATGGTGCGTGCCTCGTCGTTGAGGACCCGTGCTTCCGGCGGTATGTCGCGCTTGCCCACCACCACGCGCAGCGGCTGCTGCGGCGCCAGCGAGCCGTCGGCCAGCCGCGCGGTCAGGGCCGGGTCGTCGGCGAGGACGGTGCCGGTGCCGACCAAGATCGCGTCGGCGATGGCGCGGCGGCGATGCAGATCCAGGCGTGCGGCCTCGCTGGAGATCCACTGGCTGGAGCCGTCGGCGGCGGCGCTGCGGCCGTCGATGCTGGTGGCGTACTTCCAGGTGACATGCGGCAGACCGGTGCGTTGCTTGTGGAGCCACTCCCGCAGCGGTCCGGCCGCCACCTGTTCAGCCAACACCCCGGACCGCACCTGTAGGCCCGCTGCTGACAGCCGGCCCGCGCCACCCCCAGCGATCCCGTTCGGGTCGGCGACGGCGTAGACCACCGTCCCCACCCTGGCTTCGATCAGAGCGTTCACGCATGGCGGAGTCTTGCCGTAGTGGTTACAGGGTTCCATGGTGACCACCACGATGGCGCCGGTAGCCAATCCGCCGGCCCGGCGCAGCGCCACCACCTCGGCATGATCGCCACCGGCCGGCTCGGTGCCGCCGGCGCCGACGATCCGACCGTTGGGATCCACAATGACGGCCCCCACTGGGGGGTTTGGATAAGTCGTGCCTTTGACCTGGTAGGAGTGCTCGATGGCGAGACCCATAGCCTCGTCGATGCTCTTGACCTGCTCCACGTTCATAGGCTCAGGTGGAGTGAGGCGGCACCGGCCTGTCGCCGTAGTGCCGCAACCGCCGCGGCCGGGTCATCGGCGCCGTACACCGCCGATCCGGCGACAAAGCAGTCGACGCCGGCCTCGGCAGCCTGCTCAATCGTGTCGTCGTTGATGCCGCCGTCGATCTCGACCAGGATCGTCAGCTCGCCCGCGTCGACCATCTTGCGCACCGCACGCACCTTGCTCAGCACCTCGGGAATGAACCGCTGGCCACCGAAGCCAGGCTCTACCGACATGACGAGCAGGGTGTCGAAATGGGGCAGGATGTCCAGGTATGGCTCCAGCGGGGTCCCCGGCTTCACGCTGATCCCGGCTTTGGCCCCCGCGGCCCGGATATCGCGGGCCACGCCGACCGGGTTGTCGGTGGCCTCCGCGTGGAAGGTGACGTTGTAGGCGCCCGCCTCGGCATACGGCGGAGCCCACCGGTCCGGGTTGTCGATCATTAGATGGCAATCCATCGGGATGTCGGTGACCGCCAGCAGGCTCTCCACCACCGGCAGGCCGATGGTCAGGTTTGGCACGAAGTGACCGTCCATCACGTCTACATGCAACCAGTCGGCGCCGTTGACCGCGGCCGCTTCGTCCGCGAGTCTGGCGAAATCAGCGGCTAGGATCGACGGCGCTATCAGCGGTCCCCCCGTGCTACCGGCCATGAGCGACACATTACTGAGCCGCTGCGGCGAACCTCACGTCAGGCGGCGCAACGCCGCGGCGAACATGGCGTCGGTACCGTGCCGGTGCGGCCACAGCTGAACGTGGGGCCCCTCCCCTAGCCCCGCGAGCACCGGCTCGAACAGTGGGCGGGTATCGAGCGCGTGAACCGGATGTCGGCGTAGCGCGTCGGCGACAGCACCCACAGTCTCGGCCAGGTGCGGCGAGCATGTGGCATAGAGCACGACGCCGCCGGGCCGAGTCAGCGCGATGGCGGCGCTCAACAACTCGCGTTGTAGCTTGGCCAGTGCCGCTACGTCCGCCGGCTGACGACGCCAACGGGCCTCCGGCCGACGGCGTAACGCGCCCAGCCCGGTGCAGGGCGCATCCACCAGCACCCGGTCGAAACCCGGGTCGAGGTCGGTGTGCCGCCCGTCGACACGCAAGAGCTCAACCGGCAGCCCGCGGGTGTTCTGTGCTACCAGGTCCGCGCGGTGTGGCGAGGGTTCCACCGCGGTCACCCGGGCTGCGCACTGCAAACCCAGCCCGGCCAACAGCGCGGTCTTGCCGCCCGGTCCGGCACACAGGTCCAGCCACCGTCCGGTATCGCCGTCGACTGGCGCCAGGGTCAATGCTCGGGCGACTAACTGGCTGCCCTCGTCCTGGACCAGCGCTTGGCCGTCGCGCACCGGCGCCAGTCGCCCCGGGTCACCGCGCGGCAGATACACCGCAAACGGCGAATACCGACCGACGGTTCCGCGCACCGCGCGGGCCAGTTCGCCGGCGGTCAGCACCCCGGGGCGTGCCGCCAGGTGCACCGCTGGCCGTTCGTCGTCGCTGGCCAAAACTGCCTCGAGCTCCCCGACCGCCGCGCCCAACGCGTCAGCAAAGGCCTGGGCGATCCATCGGGGATGCGCATGCACGAACGCGGCATGCCCGATCGGATCGTTCTGCGCATCAGGAGCGAGTTCGCCAACCCAGGACCGCTCGTCTCGGCCGGCGATCGTTCGTAGTACACCGTTGACGAAACCTGCTCGCGCCGAATCGAATTCGATTCCGGCCTGCTCGACGGTGGTCGACACTGCGGCGTGTGCGTCGACCCGCGTGCGCAGCAATTGGTAGGTGCCGAGCCGCAACAGGTCTAGCAGCACCGGATCGATCGCCTGCGGCGAACGCTCGGCGGCCGCACCGATGACCGCGTCGAGCAGGCCGCGGGCTCGGCAGGTGCCGTATGTCAGCTCGGTGGCGAACGCGGCGTCGCGACCGCCGATACCGCGTTGGGCCAGCAGCGCGGGCAACACCAGGTTCGCGTAGGCGTCGCGCGCACTAACCGCCCGCAGCGTCTCGAAGGCCGCACGACGCGCCGGGTCCAGCGGCCGGCGGCGCGGCCCACGCGATCTAGGGGTCATGTTGCCCGTGCGGCCAGGTCCAGCCGTGCGCCCCGCGCCCAGTCGGCCGCGTTCATGAGTTTCTTGCCGGGCGGCTGAATCTGGCCCAGCCGCACCGGTTCCGAGCCGGTGCCGATCCACACGCTCGTGCGTTCCACGTGGATTCCACCGGGCGGCAAGGGCTTCGATGGCCGGTGAGCGGCGTCGAGGTGCACCGGTCCAAGTTTGACCCGTAAGTCACCGATGAGCGTCCAGGCGCCGGGGTTGGGAGTGACGGCGCGGATCCGCCGCTCCACGACCGCCGCCGGCAAGTCCCATCGCACCCGGGCATTCGCTACGGTGATTTTCGGCGCCACGCTGACCCCGTCTGCCGGTTGCGGCCGCGGCGTCAGCCGCTGATCGGCGATGCCATCCAGCGTGGTCGATAGCAGCGCTGCCCCCGATACCGCCAGTCGCTTAAGTAGATCGCCCGCGGTGTCGGTCGGCTGGATCACCTCGGTGACGACACCGTATATCGGTCCCGAGTCCAGGCTTGGCTCAATCTGGAACGTCGTGGCTCCGGTGATCGTGTCTCCCGCGGCGATGGCGGCCTGCACCGGCGCCGCGCCACGCCAGGCCGGCAGCAGCGAGAAGTGCAGGTTGACCCAGCCATGCGGCGGCACGGCCAGCAAGGGACCGCCGAGCAGGGCTCCGTAGGCAACCACGGCGCAGCACTCTGGCGCCAGATCCGACAGTTCGGCGACGAACTCTGCCGAGTTCGGTCGCGATGGCCGCAGCACCGGAATGCCGCGCTCTGCCGCCTCACGGGCCACCGGTGACGGCTGCGGCTTGCCCCGCCGGCCGGAGGCGGCATCCGGACGGGTCAACACGGCGATCACGTCGTGACTGGGCGATTCGATGAGCCTGCGCAGCGAGGCCAGCGCGGGTTCGGGGGTGCCGGCAAAGACAAGGCGCACGCGCCCAGTCTAAGAAGCGCCGCCGACGTGGCGTGGGCCACAATTCCGACACGCGCGATAGTTAGAGGAATACACTATTTCTGATGCATACTGTATCCGGTGGGTACGCAAGGCACGCTACTGCCCAGGCTCCCGCCGTGCCCGCGACAACGATGTCGAAGTTCGCAGCCACATCACTTACTTCTCAGGAGACCTGATGACTATCGACACACCTGCTCGCGAGGACCAAACGCTTGCGGCCACACACCGGGCGATGTGGGCCCTGGGTGACTACGCCCTGATGGCAGAAGAGGTGATGGCGCCACTCGGCCCGATCCTGGTTGCCGCCGCAGGCATCGGGCCGGGTGTTCGGGTGCTCGACGTCGCCGCTGGCTCTGGCAATATTTCGCTGCCCGCAGCCAAGACGGGTGCCACGGTCATTTCCACCGACCTGACGCCCGAGCTGCTGCAGCGGTCCCAGGCCAGGGCCGCCCAACAGGGGCTGACCCTGCAATACCAGGAAGCCAACGCGCAAGCCCTGCCGTTTGCCGACGACGAGTTCGACACCGTGATCTCAGCGATCGGCGTGATGTTCGCACCGGATCATCAGGCCGCGGCCGACGAGCTGGTCCGCGTCTGCCGGCCTGGCGGGACGATCGGTGTGATCAGCTGGACGTGCGAGGGATTCTTCGGCCGGATGCTGGCAACCATTAGGCCATACCGGCCCAGCGTGTCGGCGGATCTGCCGCCGTCGGCGTTGTGGGGACGTGAGGCCTATGTCACTGGTCTGCTGGGCGATGGAGTCACTGGCCTCAAGACGGCCCGTGGCTTGTTGGAAGTGAAGCGGTTCGACACCGCCCAGGCCGTCCACGACTACTTCAAGAACAACTATGGCCCGACGATCGAGGCCTACGCGCACATCGGTGACAACGCGGTGCTGGCCGCCGAGCTCGACCGCCAGCTTGTCGAACTCGCAGCGCAATACCTGTCGGACGGTGTCATGGAATGGGAGTACCTGCTGCTCACCGCCGAAAAGCGCTGAGGCGGGCAATCCGGCCTGTGTCGGGTCGTCCCAGCACGTAACGGACGGCCCGACACGGGCTCGGCCGCTAGCTACTCGATTTCGTAGCGTGCGTCGGGCTCACCGCCCGCCTCGGTGAACGCCGTCAGGGCACGCACCAGCCCATGGCGTTCCGCCGGTGCCATCTGTTCCACGATGCGGGCGATCTCGGTGCGCCGGTGCTCGGTGACCTGACGGACGACATCTCGTCCACGCTTGGTCAGCGCCGCCAGCAGCTCCCGTCGAGAGGTGGGGTGCGGTAACCGGTCGATCAGTTCGGCGCCGACCAACCGGTCGACCATGCGGCCGGTGGCCGACGGTTGCACACCCAGCAACGTCGCCAGCGTAGCCAGGTTAATCGGACCGTGATTAGACAAAATCACCAGGGTCCGGAACTGCGGGATGGTGATGTTTTCATCGACCTGAGCGATTGAATGGGCCGAGATGGCTACCAGCAACCGGGACGCCGTCAGCAATGCATCGGTGATCACGTCCACGGATTCCTCGGCTGTCGCCGGATATTCCGTTGGCATCATTACCCCTTTCCCGGGGCCGTCCCCGGCGTCAACTTCGTCGTACACCGTGCGGGTAAGTCAGGAAAGTCTAGCATCTGACCATCGTCGACATTGATTATTTAGAACGTATACTGTTGTCTGCTGACACAATTCGGTACCAGCCTCACCCGACGTCTCGCAGGAGTTCCGATGACTGTCTACACACCCACCAGCGAGCGCCAGGCGCCGGCGACCACGCATCGGCAAATGTGGGCATTGGGCGACTACGCCGCCATCGCCGAGGAGCTGTTGGCCCCGCTTGGCCCAATCCTAGTCTCCACCAGCGGTATTCGCCGCGGCGATCGCGTGCTTGACGTGGCCGCGGGCTCGGGCAACGTATCGATCCCGGCAGCCATGGCAGGTGCCCACGTCACTGCCAGCGACCTGACGCCCGAGCTGCTGCGCCGCGCCCAGGCGCGTGCTGCGGCAGCCGGACTGGAGCTCGGCTGGCGGGAAGCCAACGCAGAAGCCCTCCCGTTTAGCGCCGGCGAATTCGATGCGGTGCTCTCGACCATCGGGGTGATGTTCGCCCCGCGTCATCAGCGCACCGCCGACGAACTGGCCCGGGTCTGCCGGCGCGGCGGCAAGATCAGCACCCTGAACTGGACCCCCGAGGGTTTCTACGGCAAATTGCTGTCCACCATCAGACCGTACCGGCCGACGCTGCCGGCGGGAGCGCCGCACGAGGTGTGGTGGGGAAGCGAGGATTACGTGAGTGGCCTGTTTCGCGACCATGTGTCCGACATCCGTACCCGGCGAGGATCGCTGACAGTGGACCGGTTCGGTTGCCCGGACGAATGTCGCGACTATTTCAAGAATTTCTACGGCCCGGCGATCAACGCCTACCGCTCCATCGCCGACAGCCCCGAGTGCGTCGCCACACTCGACGCCGAAATCACCGAACTTTGTCGCGAATACCTCTGCGACGGCGTGATGCAGTGGGAATACCTTATCTTCACCGCCCGGAAGTGTTGAGCTAGCGGTTACTCCGTTTACCCGATATGCAGCGGGTCAATCTGTACCCGAACCAGGCTACGGGTTTGCCGGGTTTGCCGCGCACTGAGCACACCGATGCCGCGCCGCAGACTCGCCGCCAACTCCAGGCCCTGCTCGCGGCACACCCGCAGCAACATCCTGATGACCGGCGCATCGGCGGGGATGCCCGCCGGGCGACGGACGCCGGGTGGCAGGTCCACCGGGCCCAGCAGATCGGCTTGGAGGCGATCCGGGTCGGGCAGCCGAGCCGCCTCCAGCAATGCCGTCACGGTGCCGGCAGGGCCGTCAAGAGCAGCGATGTGCACACTTGGCGGCAGGCCGACTTCGGTTCGGGCTGCCAGTTCGGCCTCCGCGTGACCGACCGGATCCCACCGGATCAGCGATTGCACTGTCGGAATGGACGATTCGGCGACCACGGTCACCACACCGCCCGCCCCGCGCGGCCGAACCAGGGCGGCCGCCGTCATCCAGCGCCACAGCGCGTCCTCGGCCGCGCGCAAGTCTTGACGGCCCAGCAGCGCCCAGCTATCCAGCAGCAGCGCCGCCCCATACCCGCCGGGCGCCCGGGGTTCGGCTCCTGGAGTGGCGACCACCAGGGCTGGGCCGGCGTCGAGCTGGGGCACCAGGGTGTCGCCGGCCGACGTAATCACCGCCGTACCCGGGAATGCCCGGCCGAGCTCTTCGGCAGTGCGCCGGGCCCCCACCACCACGGCACGCACCACGTCCGACCCACAGCGCACGCATCGCAGTGTCGGGTCCACCCGTCCACACCAGCGACATACCGCACCGGGCGAGCCGGCGCCTTGCAGCGATAGCGGACCCGTGCACGACCGGCAACGAGCGATCGCCCGGCAGCGCCCGCAGGCCAGCGAGGGGATGTACCCGCGCCGCGGCACCTGCACCAGCACCGGCGCCCCGGACTGCAGCGCTGAGCGCGCGGCGCGCAGCGCGATGGACGGTAGCCGTGCGGTGCGGGCGGCCGGGTCTCGCGCGTCGTCGTATCCGCTGTCGTCGAGGGCAACCACGCGAGGAGAGCGTGCACGCACCTCCGGCCGGGGTGCAACCACGTCGTGCGCCCAGCCGCTACGCACCAGCGCGTGGGCCTCGGCCGTGCGGGCGTAGCCGCCGATCAGCGCTGCGCACCGCGCCTGATGCGCCCGCAGCATCGCCACCTCACGGGCGTGCGGATAGGGTGCCCGCGGCTCAGCCAGGGAGTCGTCGGCGTCGGCCCAGACCATGACCAGGCCCAGCTCGCTCAACGGCGCGAACACCGCGCTGCGGGTGCCAATCACCAGCCGCGCGCTGCCCCGCAACGCGGCCAGCCAGCGCCGATAGCGTGCCTCCGGGCCCAGGCCGGCCGACAGTGCTACCACACTGTGCTCATCGACGAGGGCCGTCGCGGCCTGCCACAGGGTGTCCAGATCCCGCTGATCGGGCACGATCGCCAGTACCGTGCGCCCGGCACGTACGGTCTGCGCGGCAGCCTCGGCGAATCGGTCCGCCCACAGCTCGCCCGGTAGCGCCTGCCAAACGGCCCGCGCAGCGCGCGAGTCGGCCAGCGCGGCCAGGAATTGCCGACCGCGACCGTAGGCCGCCCAACCCGACGGGTCGACCGGCGCTACCACCGGCCGACCCGGGGCCGTGGTGATTTCCCGCTCCACCCGTGCGTGCCGGGCGGGCACTGCGAGCCGCAATACGTCCTGGCGGGTCCCGGCGTAGCGCGCCGCCACCGCATCGACCAACCGGCGGATCTCCGTGGTGAGCACCGGTTCGGGCGACACCACACGATCCAGCCAGCCCAGCTTGCCGTGGTGATCGCTGTCGCTGCGGCGCTCTAGGACAAACCCGTCGACCAGCCGACCGTGAAACCGCACCCGTACCCGCACCCCCGGCTGGGCATCGTCGGAGTGTTCGGCGGGCACCAAGTAGTCGAAGTCGCGGTCCAGGTGCGGCACCGACAACATCGGCAGCACCCGCGCGATCGGCTCTACTTCGACGGGCGTGCGGGCTTGACCGCGAGATCCGCTGCTAGACAACCGGTCCGCTAGCTATCCGTAGGTGCTGCGGCGTTATCAGGAACCTCGCGGCCGAAGAAGAACCCGGCCGTAATCAAGATCTCGGCTGCGGCGTAGGACCACCAGATCGGCACCGCCAACGCCTCGTTGCCGAGGATGAACCGGCCAATGCCGATCATCGAGTCCGACGCGGCGAAACACACCGCCCCGACCGCGGTCCAAATCGTCGGCAGCCGTGCCAGCAACGCGGTGCACACCATCGCCGACAGCGCGACGATGTATACCGTGACCGGGATGGTCAGGTTGTCCTTCCCCAGGTGCGGCCAGAACCACACCAGCAGCCCCGCGGACGCAACGCACATCGCCACCACGGCAGCGACCCGGCCACGCGATGGAGCCGCCTGCCGCGCCAGTGGCAGCAGGGCACCAATGAAGCACAAGTGCGCCAACAGGAATGCCCCCAAGCCGAACACGAACGCCCACGTCCACCAGGGGATCGCCAACAACCAGTCGCCGGTGGCCGACAACAGCAGCGCCGGTACCAACCACCGCCGCTCGCGGCCGATGGGATGGGCAACCGCGGCCGCGGCCAGCAGCACCGCCATCGATGCCTTGAACGCGGGCTGCAACATCGCGTGCCCGGTCAACTCGCTGCCCGGTGGCAAGCGCAATGCGACCACGGTCAAGTACACGCCGTAGGCGAGGCCCGCCCAGCCGGCGACCACCCAGCCGCCGGCCAGCAAGCGAGGTGCGTACGGTACCGGTATGCCCAGTTTGGACAACACCGCCGACGAGAAACCCGCGATCGACCCCATCCTGCTGAAGGTACTGGATGCGGTTCCGTTTCGGCTATCGATCGACGATGGGATCGAGGCCGTGCGCCAGCGGTTGCGCGATCTACCGCGCCAGCCGGTGCACCCCGAGCTGCGGGTCGTTGACCTTGCGATCGATGGACCGGCGGGGCCGATCGGGACCCGGATCTATTGGCCGCCAACGTGTCCCGATCAAGTCGAGGCGCCCGTTGTGCTGTATTTCCATGGCGGCGGATTCGTCATGGGCGACCTCGACACGCACGATGGCACCTGCCGCCAGCACGCCGTCGGCGCTGACGCGATTGTCGTGTCCGTCGACTACCGGCTGGCGCCTGAGCACCCCTACCCCGCTGCCATCGAAGATGCTTGGGCCGCAACGCGGTGGGTCGCCGAGCATGGCCGCCAGGTCGGTGCTGACCTCGGCCGCATCGCCGTCGCCGGAGATTCCGCCGGCGGCACCATCGCCGCGGTGATCGCGCAGCGAGCCCGCGATATGGGCGGCCCGCCCATTGTGTTTCAGCTGTTGTGGTATCCCTCCACTCTGTGGGACCAATCGCTGCCGTCGTTGGCCGAGAATGCCGACGCACCGATCCTCGACGTCAAGGCAATTGCCGCGTTCTCCCGTTGGTACGCAGGCGAAATCGACTTGCACAACCCGCCAGCGGCAATGGCGCCCGGCCGAGCGGAGAACCTGGCCGACCTGCCGCCGGCCTACATCGCTGTCGCCGGCTACGACCCTTTGCGCGACGACGGGATTCGGTACGGCGAGCTGCTGGCCGCCGCCGGTGTTCCCGTCGAGGTGCACAACGCCCAGACGCTGGTGCACGGCTACGTTGGCTATGCCGGTGTGGTGCCCGCCGCCACCGAGGCCACCAACCGTGGGCTGGTGGCGCTACGGGTTGTGCTACACGGATAGGCCTGGCGGTCGTACGGTAGGCCCATGACAGAGCCGACCGTCGCCCGGCCTGATATCGATCCCGTGCTGAAGATGCTGCTCGATACCTTTCCGGTGACCTTCACCGCGGCCGACGGTGTCGAAGTCGCCCGCGCGCGGCTCCGCCAGCTGAAGACACCCCCGGAGTTGCTGCCGGAGCTACGGATCGAGGAACGGACCGTTGGCTACGACGGGCTCACCGACATTCCGGTCCGCGTCTACTGGCCGCCGGTCGTTCGCGACAACCTGCCCGTGGTTGTCTACTACCACGGTGGCGGCTGGTCGCTCGGCGGTCTGGACACCCACGACCCCGTCGCCCGCGCCCACGCCGTCGGCGCGCAGGCCATCGTGGTGTCCGTCGACTACCGGCTTGCCCCGGAACATCCCTACCCGGCCGGGATCGACGACAGCTGGGCGGCATTGCGCTGGGTCGGCGAAAACGCCGCCGAACTGGGCGGTGACCCGAGCCGGATCGCCGTGGCCGGTGACTCTGCGGGCGGCAACATCTCGGCGGTCATGGCGCAGTTGGCCCGGGATGTCGGCGGACCGCCGCTGGTGTTCCAGCTGCTGTGGTACCCGACGACCATGGCCGACCTGTCGCTGCCGTCTTTCACCGAAAATGCCGATGCGCCAATCCTGGACCGTGACGTCATCGACGCGTTCCTGGCCTGGTATGTGCCGGGGCTGGACATCAGTGATCACACGATGCTGCCCACGACACTGGCCCCGGGAAACGCTGACCTGTCCGGCCTGCCTCCCGCCTTCATCGGCACCGCCGAGCATGATCCGCTGCGCGACGACGGTGCTTGCTACGCCGAATTGCTCACGGCCGCAGGGGTTTCCGTAGAGCTAAGCAACGAGCCCACCATGGTGCACGGCTACGTCAACTTCGCCCTGGTGGTGCCCGCCGCGGCCGAAGCCACCGGCCGCGGCTTGGCGGCGCTGAAGAGGGCGTTGCACGCATAACGTCGGCGGCATGCCCGGTCGGCTGAATCGCCGCCCGCCGCGGTGCCGCCCGGGCCGCACATTGTGATGTATGATATGGTGTATGAAGCGGACCAACATCTACCTCGACGAGGAGCAGACGGCAAGCCTCGACAAGTTGGCCGCGCAAGAAGGTGTTTCGCGCGCCGAGCTGATCCGCCTCCTGCTGAACCGAGCCCTCACCACCGCTGGGGACGACCTTGCATCGGACCTGCAGGCTATAAACGATTCGTTCGGCACGCTTCGCCACCTGGATCCGCCGGTGCGTCGCTCCGGTGGTCGTGAACAGCACCTTGCCCAGGTGTGGCGCGCCACCTCATGATCCTTGTCGACTCCGATGTGCTGATCGCGCATTTGCGGGGTGTCGTTGCTGCTCGCGATTGGCTTGTCAGCGCCCGCAAGGACGGACCGCTGGCGATCAGCGTGGTGTCCACCGCCGAACTCATCGGCGGAATGCGGACCGCCGAACGGCGCGAGGTGTGGCGCCTGCTTGCATCGTTTCGGGTACAGCCAGCAACCGAGGTAATCGCACGCCGCGCCGGCGACATGATGCGCCGATATCGTCGCAGCCACAACCGGATTGGACTTGGCGACTATCTGATAGCTGCTACCGCCGACGTCCAGGGCCTGCAATTGGCAACCCTCAACGTGCGGCATTTCCCCATGTTCGAGCAGCTGAAACCACCATTTGCGGTGCCGGGGCACCGACCGCGGGCATGACACCGACGACACCTCGCTGCGGCCCCGATAGTTGCATCGTGTCGCCGCTGTCCGACGGAGGTCCCAGGCCGCGGGCCGCGCGACATTAATAAACAAAGTTGCAATAAGACCGCACTCCTTGTCGAACAATTTGACAAAGTCAAGATCACCTATAACGTTTCTATAACATTACCAATGATGGCCTATATCACCTGCGCTTATGCTGCACGATCACGACAAGTCTGCTCATACCCACAGGATTCAGGGGGACGGTCATGTCGTTTTTGTTTGCACAGCCGGAAATGCTGGGCGCGGCGGCGACGGATCTGGCAAGCATCGGCTCGGCGATCAGCACGGCCAATGCTGCGGCCGCGGCCGCCACGACGCGTGTGCTGGCCGCCGGTGCCGATGAGGTGTCCGCCGCGGTGGCGGCGCTGTTTAGCGGCCACGCGCAGACCTATCAGGCGCTGAGCACTCAGGCGGCGGCGTTTCACCAGCAGATCGTGCAGACCCTCACGAGCACGGCAGGCGCGTATGCCAGCGCCGAGGCCGCCAACGTCGAGCAGCAGCTGCTGGGTGCGATCAACGCGCCGACCATGGCGCTGCTGGGGCGCCCGCTGATCGGCCACGGCGCCGACGGGGCGCCGGGGACCGGGCAGGCCGGCGGGGCCGGCGGGATCCTGTACGGCAACGGCGGCAACGGCGGGTCCGGCGCCACCGGTCAGGCCGGCGGTGCGGGCGGGGCGGCCGGGCTGATCGGCCACGGCGGGGCCGGCGGCCTGGGTGGCACCGGCGCGTCCGGTGGTGCCGGCGGGGCCGGCGGATGGCTGTGGGGCAACGGCGGGGCCGGCGGCAATGGCGGGGTCGGGGTGGCCGGCGACCCCGGTGGTGTCGGCGGTGCCGGCGGTGCCGGCGGCGCCGGCGGTGCCGGCGGCGCCGCCGGATTGTGGGGCAGCGGAGGGTCCGGCGGCACCGGCGGGCAAGGGGGGGTCGGTGGCGGCAAGTCCGGCGACGGCGGCACGGGGGGTATCGGCGGCGCCGGTGGCGGTGGTGGCTGGCTGCACGGCGACGGCGGCGCCGGCGGACACGGCGGGCAGGGCGGAACCGGCGTCAGCTCAGGAGGCAACGGCGGGGCCGGCGGCACCGGCGGCGACGGCCGCGGCCTGTCGGGCAGCGGCGGGGCCGGCGGCACCGGCGGGCAAGGCGCAATTAGCGGCGCCGGCGGGGCCGGTGGCAATGCCTGGCTGATCGGCGACGGCGGTGCCGGCGGCAACGGCGGTGATATCCGTGGCCAGGGCGGCGGCGCCGGTGGAGCCGGCGGCGCTGGTGGGCAACTCATTGGCAACGGCGGCACCGGGGGGGCAGGCGGGACCGTCACCAGTCCGACCGGTCTTGGCGGTGCTGGCGGAGCCGGCGGGTCCGCCAGTCTGATTGGCCACGGCGGCACCGGCGGGGCCGGCGGGCACAGCGCCCTGGGGCCCGACGGCAATGGCGGAATTGGTGGTGCCGGCGGGGCCGGTGGCAACGGCGGACAACTCTACGGCACCGGCGGCACCGGCGGCGCCGGCGGCAAGGGCGGCGACGGCTTCGGCGTGTTCGGCAAGGGTGGCGACGGCGGGACCGGCGGGCGAGGCGGTGCCGCAGGACTGATCGGCGACGCCGGGACCGGCGGGACCGGCGGAAAGGGCGGCACCGCCGGCGAGGACGGTACCGGCGGCAACGGCGGGACCGGCGGAAACGGTGGGGCCGCCGTCCTGATCGGCAACGGCGGGGGCGGCGGCGCCGGCGGAAACGGTGGGGCCGGCAACGATGGCACCCCCGGCAACGGCGGGGGCGGCGGCGTCGGCGGGACCGGGGGAACCCTGTTCGGCCAGCCCGGCCAACCCGGTCCGCCCGGCCAGCCCGGCCCCGCCTAACCCGACCAAATCGACGCGGGCCGCGAAACCCTGAAAAGGGCTGGTCTACCCGCGGCGCGAATATTCGCTGGGCGCAACGCCATACCAGCGTTTGAACGCATGCGAGAACGTCGAGACTTCGGTGTAGCCCAGCCGGGTGGACACCTGCTGCACCGTCAGCCCGACGTTGCGTAGCAGGTCGACGGCCACGGTGGAGCGCGCCTCGCCCAGCAAGGCCCGAAACGAAGTGCCTTCCTCGGCAAGTCGACGCCGCAGCGTCCGCGGATGCATGTCAAGTTCGCCAGCAACGTCGGTAAACGTTGGGAAAAGCCCGGAATCGCGAAACAGCTTGCTGCGCACCAAGGCCGTGATGCCACGGCGTCGCTCGTTGCGTTGCATCAGCACGTCGCATTGTGCAATACAGATTTCCAACGTATGGCGGTCGGCCTGCGGCAACGGCTCGTCGAACATGGCACGCGGGAAGTGCACCCGGTTGTGCGCGCGCCCGAATGCGACGTCGTGCACCGGCACAAGCTCGAGCAACGGGCGCAACAATTCCGCGTCAACCGCCAGTTCGGCCGATACTTGATCCGCATACTTCGCGGCTAACGGAAGCGCGAAACTCGTTGTCGTCGCGATGATTCCGGCAATATCGCGCTCGATGAAGAATCCACGGACATCGGCCGGCAAGTGGCTGGCATCCAGTTCGACCAGGCAATCGTCGGCGGTTTCAAACAACGTGATATCGACGTGCATGGTGGTCAACGCGAAATAGCGCATCGCGATGGTAAGCAGTTCGCGAAGGGTGCCACATGACATCACGGCAAACCCGAACAACCCGAAGTGGGTGAGCGCGAACCGGCTGCCTACGTCGATCCCGATACCGGCGTCGTCGGGCAATCGGGCCAGCAACCGGCGCACCGCGGTGATCTCGTCAAGCGCACCGACCACCGCGTCCGGATCGTCGAGGTCGGCCGGCTCGATCGCCGTGCCCGCCAGCACATCAGCGGTCGGCACCCCGCGCTCGTTGGCCACCTCACACAGCACCCGGGTCGCATACACCGGATGCCTCACCTCGGCCGGAGGCGGTAGATGTCCCACGAGGCTGTCCTAAACTCACAACAATTTGTCCCATAGTCTCATTTCGGGCCAGTCAGCGTCATCCATACAGTGAAGTCATGGCCACCGCCACCACCCAGCGGCCCCTGAAGGGACCGGCCAAGCGGATGAGCACCTGGACGATGACCCGGGAAGCCATCACCATCGGATTCGACGCCGGCGACGGCTTCCTGGGCCGGCTACGCGGCAGCGACATCACCCGATTTCGTTGTGCTGGCAGACGTTTTGTCTCGATCAGTCACCCCGACTACGTCGACCATGTGCTGTACGAGGCCCGCCTGAAATATGTCAAATCCGACGAATACGGACCGATCCGGGCCACCGCCGGTCTCAACTTGCTCACCGACGAGGGCGACTCATGGGCAAGACATCGCGGCGCGTTAAACCCGACCTTCGCCCGGCGCCACCTGCGCGGACTCGTCGGTCTGATGATCGACCCAATCGCCGACGTCACCGCCGCGCTGGTGCCCGGCGCGCAGTTCGACATGCACCAAAGCATGGTCGAGACGACATTGCGGGTAGTCGCCAACGCCCTGTTCAGCCAGGACTTCGGGCCGTTGGTGCAGTCCATGCACGATCTTGCGACTCGCGGCCTGCGGCGGGCGGAAAAGCTGGAGCGGCTGGGGCTGTGGGGGCTGATGCCGCGGACGGTTTACGACACGCTGATCTGGTGTATCTACTCGGGTGTTCATCTGCCGCCGCCGTTGCGGGAAACGCAAGAGATCACGCTGACCCTGGACCGCGCCGTCAACTCGCTGATCGATCGGCGACTGGCCGAGCCGACTAACTCCGCGGACCTGCTCAACGTGTTGCTGAGCGCCGACGGCGGAATCTGGCCCCGCCAGCGAGTACGCGATGAAGCTCTGACGTTCATGCTCGCCGGCCACGAAACCACCGCCAACGCCATGTCCTGGTTCTGGTATCTGATGGCGCTGAACCCGCAGGCCCGCGACCACATGCTCACCGAGCTGGACGACGTGCTGGGCACGCGCCGCCCGACCGCCGACGACCTGGGCAAGCTGGCCTGGACCACCGCGTGCCTGCAGGAATCGCAACGCTACTTCTCGTCGGTGTGGATAATCGCGCGCGAGGCCGTCGATGATGACATCATCGACGGACACCGAATTCGCCGCGGCACCACCGTCGTCATCCCGATTCACCACATTCACCACGACCCGCGCTGGTGGCCCGACCCGGATAGATTCGATCCTGGCCGGTTTTTGCGGTGCCCCACGGACCGTCCTCGCTGCGCATACCTGCCGTTCGGTGGCGGCCGACGCATCTGCATCGGACAGAGCTTCGCCCTGATGGAGATGGTTTTGATGGCGGCAATCATGAGTCAACACTTCACCTTTGACCTCGCCCCTGGCTATCACGTCGAACTCGAGGCGACGCTGACTCTGCGACCCAAGCACGGAGTACACGTCATCGGGAGGAGGCGATGATGCCCGACTACCACGCACTGATCGTCGGCGCCGGATTCTCCGGGATCGGCGCCGCAATCAAGCTCGACCGGGCGGGATTCAGCGACTACCTCGTGGTCGAAGCCGGCGACGGTGTCGGCGGGACCTGGCACTGGAACACCTATCCCGGTATCGCCGTGGATATTCCGTCCTTCTCCTATCAGTTCTCTTTCGAGCAGAGCCGGCACTGGTCGCGCACCTATGCACCCGGACACGAGCTGAAAGCCTACGCCGAACACTGCGTCGACAAATACGGCATCCGGTCGCGGATCCAGTTGAACACCAAGGTGCTTGCCGCCGAGTTCGATGACGAGCACAGCCTGTGGCGGGTGCAAACGGACCCGGGCGGCGAAATCACAGCCAGGTTCCTGATCAGCGCATGCGGCATTCTGACGGTGCCCAAACTACCCGACATCGACGGGGTGGACTCGTTTGAAGGCGTCACCATGCACACCGCACGCTGGGATCACACCCAGGACCTGACCGGCAAGCGCGTCGGGATCATCGGCACCGGCGCCTCGGCGGTGCAGGTCATTCCCGAGATGGCGCCAATTGTCTCCCACCTCACCGTTTTTCAGCGCACCCCTATTTGGTGTTTCCCCAAATTCGACGTTCCACTGCCCACAGCCGTTCGTTGGGCGATGCGGATTCCCGGCGGCAAAGCCGTCCACCGGCTGCTCAGCCAGGCCTTCGTGGAAGCAACGTTCCCCATCGCGGCGCACTACTTCGCGGTGTTTCCGTTGGCCAAGCACATGGAGTCAGCGGGACGGCGCTACCTGCGCCAACAGGTCCACGATCCGGTGGTGCGCGAGCAACTCACCCCGCGATACGCAGTGGGGTGCAAGCGGCCCGGCTTCCACAACACCTATCTGTCGACGTTCAACCGGGACAACGTGCGGCTGGTCACCGAGCCGATCGACAAGATCACACCCACTGCGGTGGCCACCACCGACGGCGCCAGCCACGAGATCGATGTGCTGGTGCTGGCGACCGGCTTCAAGGTGCTAGACACCGACAGCATCCCGACCTATGCCGTCACCGGAACTGGCGGTGCGTCCTTGAGCCGGTTCTGGGACGAGCATCGGCTGCAGGCCTATGAGGGCGTCAGCGTTCCCGGCTACCCGAACTTCTTCACCGTGTTCGGACCGTACGGCTACGTCGGGTCGTCGTACTTCGCGCTCATCGAGACGCAGGCACACCACATCATCCGGTGCCTGAAGCGAGCCCGCCGCACCGGCGCCACCCGCATCGAGGTGACCGAAGAAGCCAACGCTCGCTATTTCGCGGAGGTGATGCGCCGCCGGCACCGCCAGGTCTTCTGGCAGGACAGTTGTCGGCTGGCCAACAGCTATTACTTCGACAAGAACGGTGACGTCCCGTTGCGCCCGACCACCACGGTCGAAGCCTACTGGCGCAGCCGGCGGTTCGATCTCGGCGACTACCGCATCAGCAGCTAGCGCCGAGCAGACGCAGAATCGCACGCGGAAGCCTTTCCGCGTGCGATTCTGCGTCTGCTCGCGCCCTCGACGCTAGATGGCGCGCTTGAGGTCGTCGACCTTGTCGAGCTGCTCCCACGGTAATTCGACGTCGGTGCGGCCGAAGTGCCCGTAGGCGGCGGTCGGCGCATAGATCGGGCGCAACAGGTTCAGGTCGCGGATGATGGCACCGGGGCGCAGGTCGAACACCTCGCCGATGGCCTTCTCGATCTTGACCGGGTCTTCCGTCTCGGTACCGAACGTCTCGACGAACAGGCCGACGGGTGCCGCTTTACCGATGGCGTAGGCCACCTGCACCTCGACCCGTTCAGCCAACCCGGCGGCGACGACATTCTTGGCCACCCAGCGCATCGCGTACGCCGCCGACCGGTCCACCTTGGACGGATCCTTGCCGGAGAAGGCGCCGCCGCCGTGGCGGGCCCAGCCGCCGTAGGTGTCGACGATGATCTTGCGGCCGGTGAGCCCGGCATCGCCCATCGGCCCGCCGAGCACGAACTTGCCGGTCGGGTTCACCAGCACCCGCACCGTCGACGCGTCCAGGGTTTCGTGGGCCAGGTCGTCGAGCACGGTGTTGAGCACCTTTTCCCGGATGTCGGGATCAAGCGTCTTCTCCAGGTCGATATCGGCCGCGTGCTGGGTGGAGATGACCACGGTATCCAGCCGCACCGGAACGTTGTCCTCGTAGGCGATAGTGACCTGCGTCTTGCCATCCGGACGCAGGTAGGGCAGCACCCCGTTCTTGCGGACCTCGGTCAGCCGCCGCGACAGTCGGTGGGCCAGCGCGATGGGCAGTGGCATCAGTTCCGGGGTGTCATTGATCGCGTAGCCAAACATCAGGCCCTGGTCACCGGCGCCCTGGGAGTCCAGCGGATCGGCCGCGCCCTCGACCCGGGCCTCGTGGGCGGTGTCGACCCCCTGGGCGATGTCGGGTGACTGTGCGCCGATGCCGATGTTCACCCCGCAGGTCGCCCCGTCGAAACCCTTGTCCGACGAGTCGTAGCCGATCTCGAGGATCCGTGCGCGGACCGTGTTGGTGATGTCGGCAAACGCCTCCTTAGCCGAGGTGGTCACCTCACCCACCACGTGCACCTGCCCGGTGGTCACCAGCGTCTCGACCGCGACACGTGAGCGCGGGTCCGCCGCTAGAAGCGCGTCCAGAACCGAGTCGCTGATGGCGTCACAGATCTTGTCGGGATGTCCCTCTGTCACCGACTCACTGGTAAACAGCCGACCCTTTTCGCTCACTATCGTCATCCTTCCGATAAATAGTTAGCCGAATTATATCCTCAGGCATCAATCTCAGCTCGTCCAATCGAGCAAGGGATCGTCCAGCACCTGTCCAGGACCCGTACAGAACCGGCCGCCGGACCCGTTAGCTGCTACAGCCTGCCAGGAACGTGACGATTGCATCAACGATACGGCTCGCCATCAGTGTCTTGGAGCCGTGCTGCAATGCCGACTCGGTACCATCGGACGCCAGTAGCCAGCCGTCGTTGCTGTCTACCTCAAAGGCCCTGCCTTCGCCGACGGCATTGACGACTAACAGATCGCAGCCTTTGCGTCGCAGTTTAGCTCGGGCATGAAAGAGCACGTCGCCATTGGCGTCGCCGGTCTCGGCTGCGAAGCCCACAATGGCCCGCATGTTGGGCAGTTGTCCATGGGCTCGGGCCCGCACCACCCCGGCCAGCACGTCGTCGTTGCGCAGCAGCTCGATGGTCGGTGGGCCTTCGACGCCTTTCTTGATTTTGGCGGTGGCAACCTGCGCGGGCCGGAAGTCGGCGACGGCCGCCGCCATCACCAATACGTCGGCGGTCGGAGCGTGCTTGGACACCGCGTCGGCGAGTTGCTGGGCCGAGCTGACGTGCACCACCTCGACGCCGGCGGGATCGACGAGCCCTGCGGTATGCCCAGCGATCAAAGTAACGTCGGCGCCGCGCTGGGCGGCCACCCGCGCCACCGCATAGCCCTGCTTGCCGGAGCTGCGGTTGCCGATAAAGCGCACCGGATCGATCGGCTCGCGTGTGCCACCGGCGGTAACCAGCAGCTTTCGCCCCGCGAGATCGTAGGGCAGGGCGTCGTGCCGCTCCAGCAGCAGCTGGGCGAGGGTGGTGATCTCCTCCGCCTCGGGCAGTCGGCCGGCCCCGCTGTCGGCGCCGGTAAGCCGTCCTGTCGCGGGCTCGAGCACCACCGCGCCGCGGCGGCGCAGCGTGGCCACGTTGTCGACGGTGGCCGGATGCAACCACATCTCGGTGTGCATCGCCGGCGCGAACAGCACCGGACACCGCGCCGTCAGCAGCGTCGCGGTCAGCAGATCGTCGGCTCGACCGGCCGCCGCGCGGGCCAGCAGGTCGGCGGTGGCCGGCGCCACTACGACCAGATCGGCCTGCTGGCCGAGGTGAACATGCGGGACCGCCGGAACGTCGGCGAAAACGTCGGTGCACACCGGCTCACCGGAGAGCGCCTCGAAGGTCGCGGCACCGACGAAGCGCAGGGCGGATTCGGTGGGAATGACCCGGACGCGATGACCGGCCTCGGTGAGTTGACGAACAACCGTGCACGCCTTGTAGGCGGCGATGCCCCCGGAGACACCGACTATTACCTGCTTGGGGATCCGTTTATGGTCCACCACCTCAGGCCTGCCCTGTTACTCGCCCTCGGTGTGCTCGAGCAGATCGGCGTGGATCTCGCGCAACGCGATGGACAACGGCTTCTCTTGCAACCCCGGCTCAACCAGCGGACCGACATATTCGAGGATGCCCTCGCCAAGCTGGTTGTAGTAGTCGTTGATCTGCCGGGCACGTTTTGCCGCATAGATCACGAGGGCGTATTTGCTCGAGACGCGGTCCAGCAACTCGTCGATGGGCGGATTGGTGATGCCCAGCGGGGTGTCGTAGCCACCTGATGCACCTGACGACGGATCGAACTGATCCACGGCGGGGACGGCGGCCAACGACGCGTCGGACTGCGAGATACTCACGTGAAATTTCTCCTGGCGGCGTAGAGCGGCTTGGAAAGCTAAATACTGACTAGTCACGACGTGGGTCACGGGGAGCCCGGTGCCGTTCCCACCAGCAAGGATACCAATTCCGCACACGCAGACTCTAATCGCCTGTTCACCACGACCTTGTCAAAGTCGCCCTGCGCTGCCAATTCGATCCGCGCGGTGTCCAGGCGGCGTTGGATAACGTCAGCTGTTTCGGTGCCGCGGCCAATCAGTCTGGCCTGAAGATCCTGCCAGCTAGGTGGCGCCAGAAACACGGTGACAGCCTCGGGCATCGTCTTCTTGATCGCCCTGGCCCCGGCCAGGTCAACCTCGATAAGCACCGGCACACCAGTCGCCGCGGCCGCCCGCACCGGCTGGGCCAAAGTGCCCGACCGGTGCAGGCCGCCGTGGATTTCTGCCCATTCCAGCAACTCACCCTGGTCGATGAGCTGCTGAAAGCGGGTGGGGTCGATGAAGTGGTAGTCGACACCGTCGACCTCGCCCGGGCGTGGCGCCCGCGTCGTGGCCGAGACACTGAAATGCAGATTCGGGATCCGCTCGCGCAGACACCGAACCACCGTGGATTTGCCAACCGCGGAAGGACCGGACAGCACCACCACACGTCCCACTGCCGCCGGTTGGCCACGCGCGGTGGGCTTGGTGTCCGGTCCCTCGCCGACGCTCACTGGCGCTCCTGGGCGGGTTCCCCCCACGGGGCGTTCGGCCTGAATTGTGAGCTGGCCCTGTCAGGCCGCCTCTCCCCCGTATGCGGGGGTACGCCCACCACAGGCCTTCCGGCCCGCATCGTCGGCCGGCGGGGTTAGGCGGAGCCGAACTTTTCCAGCAGGGCCTTGCGCTGACGGTCACCGAGGCCACGAAGGCGGCGGGTGGGCGCAATTTCCAGCTCGGTCATGATCTCCTGCGCCTTGACCTTGCCCACCTTTGGCAAGGCCTCAAGCAGCGCAGACACCTTCATTTTGCCCAAGACTTCGTCGCTCTCCGCGTCCTTGAGGACCTGGGTGAGGTTGGTGCCGCCACGCTTGAGCCGATCCTTGAGCTCTGCTCGCGCTCGACGTGCGGCAGCAGCCTTCTCCAACGCGGCCGCGCGCTGCTCGTCGGTCAACTGGGGAAGGGCCACGATTCCTCCGTCTCTCATCGATATCAATCGATCGTTGTTTGTCCCGGCCGGGTACGCCGGCCAGCGCAGACGACCGTACTCAGGCTTCCTGACGAAATCTAACCCGACCCCCTGGTTTTGGGGACAAACGTGCAGCGTGGGAGTAGCACGTGCCACCGGCCAGCGGTCCGCCAGGCGACCTCGAAGGCCTCTCGACGGAGCCCCGTGTCCGTGCCGGCATGGCTGGCATGGAACATGAATAGTGTTGCCTAACAATGGATTTCGACTTTCCGGACCTGCTCAACCGGTCGACGACGGCCGACGACTGGTGGCGGCAGGTGGCGTCGCAACTCGCAGTGCCGGGGATCACTCGCGGTTGGGCGACCTATCGCGCGTGTCGCGCCATGGTTGCGTCAACGCAACCCTGCCAATTTTCGCCGACATCTCCGCGGTGCAACCCAACAAGGATCATCGTGGCTGCTAGTGCCCCGAATGCGGGTGCTCAGCATCATCGGACATTGCCCTGACGATAGCTCTCGAGTGCTCTCTCAGCTGTTTGCCAGCCACTGCCCAGTCAGCTATCAGCGATGCTCGTCGAACACGCCCTGATCATGGGTCCAGGTGCCGGGCATCATCGGCATCGTTGGGCCGCCGCCGAAGTCGTCACTGGCCAGCGTGGTCAACCCCGCCGCTTTCACGACCGCCTCTTTGCGCACCGTGCCAGCAAATCCGATAGGTCCCGCACCACAGTCGGACGCCCGGGCACCCGGCTGGTGCTCTGGGGCCGGAGCTGCCGCGTCGAAACCCATGTCCATCGTGACGAATTCGTCACGATGGCCACGTGCCTTCGCCGCCGAGCGGCCCCGCCGTGCAGCACGCGCCTGCGCACGCGCCGAGGCCTGGGCCGCCGACTCGGCTGCAGCGGAATCGGACGCCGCGGCCTTGGCGTGGGCCGACTGTCCCGAGCCGAACCCTATTCCTGGGCCGCCACCGCCGACCAGGTAGGGCGGGAAGCCTCCGAAACCAGTCGCCGGCGGCGTCGGGCCGGCTGCGGTGGCGCCGGCCGCTGCCGCCGGTGCGGGTGCTGAGGCGGGGAGCATGCCCGGCGCGGCGACTGCAGGGCCCACCCCGGCGACCGCCAACATAGGCGGCGCGGCCGCGACGGGTGTCAGCTCCGGTACAACGGCGGGTATCGCAGCAGACGGAATGGCGCTCAGGCCGGATAGGCCCGCCAAACCAGTTATTGCTCCCAGGTGGGCGATGACGCCAGTGAGGGCAGCCGACAGCAACTGCGGGTACTGGCCCAGCCAGGTAGCGATCTGGGCTATGTGCGTCGGCAAATCCACCACAACGACGTAGAGGAGGAACTGAAAAGCCCCAGTCGGATTGGTGAACAACAGTTCGCCAAATTGTTCACCATCCTGAAAAAACTCGAGGCCTCGAGCCAGCCACCAGATCGCGTGACCGGGGTAGACGTAATCGTCGTAGTCGAGTCCGTTGAGGGTGCCGTTGACGGGGTCCCAAACAATTCGGCCCGCGCTGACGCCACGCAGGATTTCGGCAAAGAAGTTATCGATCATCCTGGCGTGACCGCCATGACTGTGACCGCCATGGTTGTGGCCGTCTTCATCGGAGTCCTCCCCGGTGTCGGGGAGCAGTTCATCGGATTTCAGGATCAGCGGCGGGGGGCTGGTGTGCGGCATCGCGGAGAGCGCCGATCTGGAGACTGTTGAATAGGTCGCCATCGTGGTGGCGGCCCGAACCCACATCTCCACGTACTCGGCCTCATTGATCGCAATGGGAATGGTGTTGATGCCAAAGAAATTGGTCGCTACCAACACCGCGAGCTTGATTTGGTTGGCGGCCAGT
Organism: Mycobacterium canetti CIPT 140010059; assembly: GCF_000253375.1. Lineage (NCBI taxonomy): Bacteria > Bacillati > Actinomycetota > Actinomycetes > Mycobacteriales > Mycobacteriaceae > Mycobacterium > Mycobacterium canetti. Next base: position 1,585,441 of record NC_015848.1, on the reverse strand, counting down.
TCGACCTGAGTAGGCATCAGCTCTACCGCGGCAGTGTAGGCCTCGATGACGACGTGTTGCTGGGCGGCCATTTCCACGCAGTCGGCGCTGGCTTGGATCAGCCACGCCAGAAACGGCATGTACGCGGCGACAAACGCCTCGGCGGCTTGCCCCTGCCATCCCTCGGAGGCCACCACCCCCAACAATTCCTCGACCTCTGATGCCGCTTCTGCGTATTGGGCGCTGAGCTCCCCATTCTGCGTGGCGGAGATCAACATCGGCCCAACGCCCGCACCGTAGTTCAGCATCGCCGAGTGCACCTCGGGAGGGAAGGCTATCCACGGCTCGGTCATAGCCCACCGCTGAGATACGACGCCGCCGCCAGCGCATCCCCAGCGGCATAACTGGCACCCGATTCGGCCACCCCGACCCCCGAGCGGCCGAGCTCCTCAACCCCCTGAGCGGCCATTGCCACATGCTGACTACCGTGAACGCTGAACTCAACGGCGTTGCACACCGAAACCGAGTCGGACCCAGGCGGGATGACCGCCGCGATAAACGGGGCCGCCGCGGCGTGCGCGGCGGCCAGGCGAGCGGTCACTGCTTCGATGGCAGCGCTGGCGCCTGCCAGGCTTTCGGGAACGACTCGCAACGTCACGACACAGACTCCATCTGTTGGGGGTTCAACGGGGATTCAACCGGACACTTAGCGCCACTATTGAATATGAATATCATTTGAACGAGAGGTTAACACAGCGTGACGACGGCCCAGGGCGGTGAGTTTGGTCACACGAGCGCTGGGCTCACCACCCCATGCTGGTGGGATTTAGCGGCGCGGTGGCAGGGCACCCGCTACACGGCAGCGAGATAGGCGACGGCATCGCGCATCCGTTCGCCCGCCGCCCGCAGTTCCGGCACGCCGGGGCCGGCCCGCAAGACCTCGCGCGCCACCGCGGGCAACAGCTGGCTCGATGCGGCCCCGCCCAGACCGCCCAGCGCCTCCGGGCGCCCGCCCTGCACCCCCACGCCGGGCACCAGCACCGGCCCGGTGAAGGCGCTGAGATCGGGGGCCTGTGGCGCCGTTGCGCCGACGACCACGCCGATGGATCCGGGCCCGGGTCCTGCCGCCTCGTTGGCCGCCCCCACCTGGTCCACGACCAACTGGGCCACCGTACGGCCGTCGGCGGCGGCATTCTGCACCGCCGCACCCTCGGGATTGGAGGTGGCCGCCAGCACGAACACCCCTCGGCCGTGGGCGGCCGCGACCTCGAGCAGCGGCCGCAGCGAACCGAAGCCCAAATAGGGCGAGGCCGTCACGGCGTCGGCGGCCAGCGGCGAGTCGCCCACCCAGGCCGTCGCATACGCCGACATGGTCGCCCCAATGTCGCCGCGCTTGGCGTCGGCCAACACCAGCACGTCTGCGGCCCGCAGTTCCGCGATGGTGCGCTCCAGCACCGCGAATCCGGCAGCCCCGTATGACTCAAAAAACGCCACCTGCGGTTTGACCACCGCGAAATCAGCGAAGGCCCGTACGCAGATGTCGCAGAACGCGGCCAGCCCGTCGGCCGTGGTCGGCAGATCCCAGCCCCGCAGCAGCTCGGGATGCGGATCGATGCCCAGACACAACGGGCCGCGGCGTGCCTTTGCCTCGGCCAACCGGAGACCGAACCCGGTCACCGCTCGACGCCCCCGATCACCCGGTGCAGCTCCTGCAGGGAGCGCACCCCGATGTCGCCGCGGATCCCGGCCTCTATCCCCTGCACGGCCGCGGATGCGCCCTGCACCGTGGTGATGCACGGGATGTTGCCGGCCACCGCCGCCGAACGGATCTCATAGCCGTCGATGCGCGGACCGGAGTTGCCATAGGGAGTGTTGATCACCATGTTGACCTCGCCGGCTCGGATCGCGTCCACCGCCGACATTGTGGGGCGGCCGGGCTGCGCCGGCTCGAAATGTTTGCGGACGTCGTCGCAGGGAATACCGTTGCGGCGCAACATCTCTGCGGTGCCTTCGGTGGCAAGGACGCGAAAACCCAGGTCGGCCAATCGTTTGACCGGAAACACCAGCGACCGCTTGTCCCGGTTGGCCACCGACACGAACACTGTGCCCTGGGCCGGCAGCGACCCGTAGGCGGCGGTCTGGCTCTTGGCGAACGCGCTGCCGAAGTCGCGGTCGATGCCCATCACCTCGCCGGTCGATTTCATCTCCGGGCCGAGTAGCGAGTCGATGGCGGCCCCGTCGGCGCGCCGGAACCGGTGAAACGGCAACACGGCCTCCTTGACCGCGATGGGGGCGTTTCGCGCCGCGTGGGCGCCATCCCCGGTGACCGCCAGCAAGCCTTCGGCGCGCATCTGGGCAATGGTGGCACCCAACATGATCCGGGCGCATGCCTTGGCGAGTGGCACCGCTGTGGCCTTGGATACAAACGGAACGGTACGGCTCGCTCTCGGGTTGGCTTCCAGGACGTAGAGCACGTCATCCTTGAGCGCGTACTGCACGTTGAGCAGCCCCACCACGCCGATGCCGTGCGCAATGGCTTCAGTGGCCTTACGCACCTTCTCGATGTCGCTGCGGCCCAACGTGACCGGTGGCAGCGCACAGGCCGAGTCACCGGAGTGGATGCCGGCCTCCTCGATGTGCTCCATGATCCCGCCGATATAGACCTCGGCGCCATCACACAGCGCGTCGACGTCGATCTCGACCGCGTCCTCGAGGAAGCGGTCGACGAGCACCGGGTGTTCGGGGGATAGCTGAGTGGCGCGGGTGATGTAGCCCTGCAAAGTTTCTTCGTCATACACGATCTCCATGCCGCGACCACCGAGCACATACGACGGCCGCACCAGCACCGGATAGCCGATCTCCTCGGCGATCCGGCGGGCCTGGGCGAAAGTGGTTGCGGTGCCGTACTTTGGCGCCGGCAGTCCGGCGGCGCTCAGCAGGTCGCCGAACGCGCCGCGATCCTCGGCCAGGTCGATGGCCTCCGGTGCGGTGCCCACGATCGGGACCCCGGCGTCGGCGAGCCGGTGCGCCAGCCCGAGCGGGGTCTGGCCGCCGAGCTGCACGATGACGCCGGCCACTCCCGGGCCACCGCTACCGGATTCCATTTCGGCGTGGTAGACCTCCAAGACGTCCTCGAACGTCAACGGCTCGAAGTACAACCTGTCCGCGGTGTCGTAGTCGGTGGACACCGTCTCCGGGTTGCAGTTGACCATCACGGTCTCAAAGCCAGCCTGGCTCAACGTGGTTGCCGCGTGTACGCAGCTGTAGTCGAACTCGATACCCTGGCCGATCCGATTGGGCCCCGAACCGAGGATCAGCACCTTGGGCCTTTCGGTCTGCGGGGCCACCTCTGTTTCGGCGGCGGGGTCGAGCTCATAGCTGCTGTAGTGGTAGGGGGTTTGGGCTTCGAACTCCGCCGCGCAGGTGTCCACCGTCTTGTATACCGGGTGGATGCCCAGGCGCACGCGCAGTGACCGCACGCCGGCCTCGCCGGCCAATTCCGGTCTCAGCGACGCGATCTGGTGATCCGATAGTCCGCTGTGCTTGGCGCGCCGCAGCAGCTCGGCGTTCAGCACGGGTGCCGCGACGAGTTCGTTGCGCAGATTGACCAGCTCGTTGATCTGCGCGATGAACCACGGGTCGACACCGCTGGCCTCGGCCACCCGTTCCACCGTCGCACCCAGCCGCAACGCCAGCTCGATGTCGTAGAGCCGGCCTTCGGCCGGGGTCCGCAGCCGGGTCAGGGCTTCCTCGATGCCGCCGTCGGGATCCGGTGCCGTCCAGAACCCGGCGCGGGTCGTCTCCAGCGAGCGCATCACCTTGCCGAGCGCCTCGACGAAGTTGCGGCCCAACGACATTGCCTCACCGACAGATTTCATGGTGGTGGTCAGGGTGGGATCGGCACCGGGGAACTTCTCGAACGCGAACCGCGGCGCCTTGACCACCACGTAGTCCAGGGTGGGTTCGAAACAGGCCGGCGTTTCCCCTGTGATGTCGTTGACGATCTCGTCGAGGGTGTAACCGATGGCCAGCTTGGCGGCGATCTTGGCGATCGGAAAGCCGGTCGCCTTGGACGCCAACGCACTGGAACGCGACACCCGCGGGTTCATCTCGATGACGATCAGCCGACCGTCGCGCGGGTTGACCGCGAACTGGATGTTGCAGCCGCCGGTGTCCACACCCACCTCGCGCAGGATCGCGATGCCCAGGTCGCGCATCCGCTGGTATTCCCGGTCGGTCAACGTCATGGCCGGCGCGACGGTGACCGAGTCGCCGGTGTGCACACCCATCGGGTCGACGTTTTCGATCGAGCACACCACCACCACGTTGTCGTGGCCGTCGCGCATCAGCTCGAGTTCGAATTCCTTCCAGCCGTAAATCGATTCCTCGATAAGCACGTTGGCGCTGGGCGAGGCCGCCAGCCCGGCGCCGGCCATCCGGTCGACCTCGTCGGTGGAGTACGCCATCCCCGAACCCAGCCCGCCCATGGTGAAGCTCGGCCGCACCACCACCGGCAGGCCGAGCTCGGCGACCGTCTCACGCACTTCGGCCATGGTGAAACACACTCGGCTCCGGGCGGATTCGCCACCGGCCTTGGCAACGATGTCCTTGAACCGCTGCCGGTCCTCGCCGCGCTGGATGGCGTCGAAATCGGCACCGATGAGTTCCACGCCGTACTTTTCCAGCACCCCGCTCTCGTACAGCGCGACCGCGGTGTTCAGCGCGGTCTGCCCACCCAGGGTCGCCAGCAGGGCGTCGATCTTGTTGCCCCGCTCGGCCTGTTGGGCGATAACCCGCTCCACGAACGCCGGGGTGATGGGCTCTACGTAGGTGTGGTCGGCGAACTCCGGGTCGGTCATGATGGTGGCCGGATTAGAGTTCACCAGGCTGACCTGCAAGCCCTCGGCGCGCAGCACCCGGCACGCCTGAGTCCCGGAGTAGTCGAACTCGCACGCCTGGCCGATGACGATCGGCCCGGAGCCGATGACCAGCACGTGGTGCAGATCGGTGCGCCGCGGCACTAGCGTCCCTCCCCTGCCATCAGCTCCACGAACTGGTCGAACAGGTACTCGGCATCGTGCGGGCCGGCGGCGGCTTCCGGGTGGTACTGCACCGAGAATGCCCGCCCGTCAACGAGCTTGACGCCTTCGACCACACCGTCGTTGGCGCAGGTGTGGCTGACCACCGCGGGACCGAACGGGGTGGCGAAGGATTGGCCCGCCTCCCCCTGAAGGGCGAAGCCATGGTTTTGCGCGGTCACCGCCACCCGACCGGTGGCGTGGTCGACGACCGGGATGTTGATGCCGCGGTGCCCAAACACCATCTTGTAGGTCGACAGGCCCAGCGCGCGGCCCAGGATCTGGTTGCCGAAACAGATGCCGAACAACGGGATTCCGGCGCCCAGCACCTCGCGGGTAAGCGCGACGACGTGATCGGCGGTGGCCGGGTCGCCGGGGCCGTTGGACAAGAACACGCCATGCGGGTTGAGTTCGGCGATCTGCTCGAAGGTGGTCGATGCCGGCAGCACATGGCAGCGAATCCCGCGCCGGGCGAAGTTACGCGGCGTGTTGGTCTTGATACCAAGATCTAGGGCGGCCACGGTGAACCTCGAAACACCCGGTGGCCCGTCGGGTTCGACGACATACGGCTCCGCGGTGCTGACCTCGCCGGCCAGATCGGCGCCCAGCATCGACTGTTGTGCTCGCACCCGCGCGATCAAGTCGGCAGGCTCGGCCAGCGCCCCGTCGGAGAACACCCCCGCCTTCATCGACCCGCGGCTGCGCAGATGGCGCACCACGGCCCGGGTGTCGATGCCGGCGATCCCGACGATGCGCTGGCGGATGAGTTCGTCTTCCAACGTGCCGGTGGCGCGCCAGTTGGACGCGCGCGGCGACGGGTCGCGCACCGCGTAACCGGCGACCCAGATCCGCTCCCCTCGGCTTTCGGAGTCCTCGCCGTTCCAGCCGGTGTTGCCGATCTGCGGCGCGGTGGCCACCACGATCTGACGGTGATAGCTGGGATCGGTCAGCGTCTCCTGATAACCGGACATGCCGGTGGAAAACACGGCCTCCCCGAGCGCTTGTCCGGTCGCGCCGAACGGCCTGCCGGTGAACACCCGGCCGTCTTCGAGGACCAATACGGCTTTGCTCAAACGGGTTCCTCCAGCCACTCCTGGTATTCGTCGCGGTTGTCTGCCCGAAACCCGACATCGATCTCGGTGCCGGACGGCAGTCGCCAACGGATCGCGAGTATCCCGATGCCGGCCACCACCTTGCCGGCGACGCCGCGTTCCATGCGAATGGCGGCGATCGACTCCGTAGGAATCCAAATCGGCTGAGCCCGTGCGCGTTCCACCATGATGCCCGACGGATACCGGGTGAGCACCGCCTTGCTGCGATACCCGAGATCACCGACGGTGACCCGCTCGTTCCAGGCCGGCGACAGCGTGGCGCCCACGTACAGGCCGCGGGTGGTGACCGTGGCCGAGCTCACGTGCTCGGGCACGTCGGGCAAGTCGCCGAGCAGCTCCGCCTGCCGCTCCGAACGGCGCCGCCAGCCGCGCATCATCAGCCGAGCGAGCACCGCGATCAGCATGACGAGCACCGCCGCGAAGATCAGCGACCCCGCCAGCGTGCCGGAGTTCATGCCCGGATCTTCCCGTCGCGCGCGGTCACCTTCCCGCGCAGCAGGGTCGCGGTCACGGTGGCGGGCAGGCTCATCGACTCAAACGGCGTGTTGGCCGACCGGCTGGCCAGGTCGGCGCCGGTGACCGTCCAGGTGGCGTCGGGGTCCACCACCGTCAGGTTGGCCGGCTCCCCCACCTCCAGTGGCCGGCCCTGATCGGGCAAGCGTGCGATGCACGCCGGGTTCTCACTCATCACCCGCGCGACATCGCGCCAGCTCAACAAGCCGGGCGCCACCATTGTCTGCACCACCACCGACAATGCCGTCTGCAACCCGAGCATGCCGGGCCGGGCCGCGGCGAATTCGACGCATTTCTCGTGCTCGGCATGCGGGGCGTGATCTGTGGCCACACAGTCGATGATCCCGTCGGCCAGCGCCTGTCGCAGGGCGACCGCGTCGGAAGCTTCGCGCAGCGGCGGGTTGACCCGGTTCACGCCGTCATAGCTGGCCAATCTGGCATCGTCGAGCAACAGGTGGTGGGGGGTGACCTCGGCGGTGATCGAAATACCCTGGTCCTTAGCCCATTTCAGGATTTCGACGGTGCCCGCGGCCGACGCGTGACAGATGTGCACCCGGGCGCCGGCGTCACGGGCCAGCAAGGCGTCGCGGGCGACGATCGATTCCTCGGCGGCCCGCGGCCATCCCGCCAGGCCCAGCCGCGCCGCCATGGGTCCCTCGTGCGCGACGGCGCCGACCGTCAGCCGGGGCTCCTCGGCGTGCTGGGCGATCAGCACGCCCAAACCGGTGGCATATTCCAGGGCGCGGCGCATGATCAGCGGGTCATGCACGCAGAGGCCGTCGTCGGAGAACATCCGCACCTGGGCGGCGCCGGCGTTCATCATGCCCATCTCGGTCAGCTCGGCTCCGGCCAGCCCGACGGTGACCGCGCCGACGGGGTGCACGTCGACCAGGCCGACCTGCTGGCCGCGGTGCCAGACGTGGTCGGTGACCACCGGGCTGTCGGCCACGGGGTTGGTGTTGGCCATCGCGAACACCGCGGTGTAGCCGCCCAAAGCGGCCGCGGCCGAACCGGTTTCGATGTCCTCGGCATACTCGCGGCCCGGCTCGCGCAGATGGGTGTGCAGATCGACGAACCCGGGCAGCAGCACGTGTCCGGTGGCGTCAATGACATCGGCCGTATCGGGGATCGCCAGATCCGGTCCTATCTGGGCGATCTGGCCGTCATCGACGAGTACGTCGACCCGCTCCCCCTCGCCGTAGGGCCGCACACCACGAATCAGCACGCTCACGCCGCACCCTCTTTACCGGCATCCTGCGCTCCCACCAGCACATGGAACAGCACCGCCATCCGCACCTGGACTCCGTTGGAAACCTGTTGCAGCACAGCCGATTGCGACGAGTCCGCGACCGAAGATGTGATCTCCATGCCACGCACCATCGGTCCCGGGTGCAACACCACGGCGTGGCCGGGAAGCATCGCCTGGCGCCGCTCGGTTAGCCCGTAGCGGACCGAGTACTCCCGTACGGACGGGAAAAAACCGCCGTTCATCCGCTCGGCCTGTACCCGCAGCATCAATACCGCGTCGGCGGCGGGCAGCTCGGCATCGAAGTCGTGGGAGACGGTGGCCGGCCAGCCGGTCACCCCGACCGGTAGCAATGTGGGTGGCGCCACCAGCACCACCTCGGCGCCCAGGGTGTCCAGCAGCATGACGTTGGAGCGGGCGACCCGGCTGTGCAGGATGTCGCCGACGATCACGATGCGCCGGCCTTCGATGCCGCCGAGGCGCTGACGGATGGTCAGCGCATCAAGCAGCGCCTGCGTGGGGTGTTCATGAGTGCCGTCACCGGCGTTGATCACCGCCGGCCCATCGTTGTTGGCGCCGGTCCACTGCGCCAGCAGATGGGCGGCGCCGGACGCGGGATGGCGGATGATCAGCGCGTCAGCCCCGGCCGCGCGCAGGGTCAGCGCGGTATCCCGCAGCGACTCACCCTTGCCTACCGAAGATCCGGCAGCGCTGACGTTGATCACGTCGGCGCTCATCCACTTACCCGCTACCTCGAACGACACCCGGGTGCGGGTGGAGTTCTCATAGAACATCGTGACGACGGTCCGGCCCCGCAGCGTCGGCAGCTTCTTGATGTCGCGACCGACCAGCGCCTGCGCAAACCGGTCGGCGTCGTCGAGGATGGCGGTGGCGTCGTCGCGGCTGAGGTCGGCGGCGGTCAGCAGGTGCCTTGGGGTCATCGCGAGATCACCACGCCGTCACGGCCGTCGTGCTCGCGCAGCCGCACGTGCACGCTCTCGCTGCGCGAGGTCGGAACGTTCTTGCCCACATAGTCGGCGCGCAGCGGCAGTTCCCGGTGACCCCTGTCGACCAGCACCGCCAATTGCACCGCCCGCGGCCGGCCCACGTCGCGCAGCGCGTCCAGGGCGGAACGCACCGAGCGCCCGGAGTAGAGCACGTCATCGACCAGGATCACCAGCGCGTCATCGATCCCACCGGCCGGGATCGACGTCGACGCCAAGGGCCGCGGCGGCTTGATCATCAGATCGTCGCGGTACAGGGTGATGTCCAGCGCGCCATGGCCGACGTGGATGCCGCTGTATTCGGTGATATTGGCGGCCAGGCGATTCGCCAGCGTCACGCCACGGGTCGGGATTCCCAGCAGCACCACCCGCGGCGCGTCGGGTCCGACTGGGTCATCTAACGCGGTCTTCTCGATAATCTGATGCGCGATGCGCGAAATCGTGCGGCCGACGTCGGCCGCGGACATCAACTCGCGGGACTCCCGGCCGATTGCGGCATCACCCGCAGCACCCATGGGAAACCTTGACCTCCTTCTCCGCCTCTCTGGACGGATCGTTAAAGGATGTCGACCGCTCGGCAGCGTAGCACTCGCACGCTGCGGGCCCGCGGTGCGGTGGCCGTGTTGGCCCAGGCCTGCTATACTCGAACACACGTTCGATTTAGTGAGCCTCGCGGGCGTGGATTCGCGCGACGATGAGGCGAGCCTGACCGCGCGGATCGCCGAGCTGGAGCGGGTCAAATCGGCCGCGGCCGCCGGTCAGGCACGTGCTGCGGCGGCGCTGGACAAGTTGCGTCGCTGCAATGAGGCGGATGCGGGGGTGCCGGCACGGCGGCGCGGGCGTGGGGTGGCCAGTGAAGTAGCGCTGGCGCGACGGGATTCGCCGGCGCGCGGCGGGCGCCACCTGGGGTTCGCGAAGGCGTTGGTGTATGAGATGCCGCACACACTCGCCGCGCTCGAGGTCGGGCGGCTATCGGAGTGGCGGGCCACGCTGATCGTGCGGGAGTCGGCCTGCCTGGACGTCGAGGATCGCCGCGCACTCGACGCCGAGCTGTGCGCCGACATGTCCGCATTGGACGGGATGGGTGATGCGCGGATCGCCGCCGCGGCCCGGGCGATTGCCTACCGGCTCGATGCCCAGGCGGTGGTGGAGCGGGCCGCCAGGGCCGAGACCGAACGCACGGTGACGATCCGCCCGGCCCCCGACACCATGACCTGGGTGACGGCGTTGCTTCCGGTGGCCCGAGGCGTGTCGGTCTATGCGGCGCTCAAGCGGGCCGCCGACACGACATTCGACGATCGGACACGGGGCCAGGTAATGGCCGACACGTTGGTCGAGCGGGTCACCGGACAACCCGCCGAGGCGGCCCAACCGGTAGCGGTCAACCTGGTGCTCTCCGACGAGACACTGTTAGCTGGCGACCGCGCCCCGGCGGTGGTCGACGGGTATGGCCCCATCCCGGCGGCCGTGGCCCGCAACCTGGTGCGCGACGCGGTTGCCGATACGCGGTCACGGGCCACGCTGCGCCGGCTCTACCGTCATCCGCGCTCGGGGGCCTTGGTGGCGATGGAATCGCGGGCACGCCGGTTCCCGAAGGGGCTGGCCGCGTTCATCGGGTTGCGCGATCAGCGCTGTCGCATGCCCTACTGCGATGCCCCGATCCGCCACCGTGACCACGCCCAGCCGCATCATCGAGGCGGCCCGACCACCGCGACCAACGGCCTCGGATCGTGTGAACGCTGTAACTACGTCAAGGAAGCTCCCGGCTGGCGCGTCAGCACCGACACGGACGAAACCGGCCGTCACACAGCTGAATTCACCACGCCCACCGGGATGTACTATCACTGCACCGCGCCACCACTGCCCGGGCCGTTGGAGATAGACGTTAGCCAGGTGGAAGCCAGAATCGGTGTCGCCCTCACCCACCTACACGCCGCCTAAGCTGGCCAGCATGCCAGGTATAGATTTCGACGCGCTCTACCGTGGCGAAAGCCCCGGCGAGGGCCTCCCGCCGATCACGACACCGCCGTGGGACACCAAAGCGCCCAAGGACAATGTCATCGGCTGGCACACCGGCGGCTGGGTGCACGGCGACGTGCTCGACATCGGGTGCGGGCTCGGTGACAACGCGATCTACCTCGCCAGGAACGGCTACCAGGTGACCGGGTTGGACATCTCTCCCACCGCGCTGACCACCGCCAAACGGCGAGCCAGCGACGCCGGAGTCGATGTCAAGTTCGCAGTGGGTGACGCCACCAAGCTGACCGGCTACACCGGCGCGTTCGATACCGTGATCGACTGCGGGATGTTCCACTGCCTAGACGACGACGGCAAGCGCAGCTACGCCGCCTCGGTGCACCGGGCCACCCGACCGGGCGCCACCCTGCTACTCAGCTGCTTCTCCGACGCCATGCCGCCCGATGAGGAATGGCCGCGGTCGACGGTATCCGAGCAAACGCTGCGCGACGTCCTCGGTGGCGCTGGCTGGGATATCGAGTCGCTGGAGCCCGCCACCGTGCGCCGCGAGTTAGACGGAACCGAAGTCGAAATGGCGTTCTGGAACGTCCGCGCTCAGCGGCGCGGGTCCTAAGGTGCCGACCTCGATGCGCGGCAGTTGGTCGTCGACGGCCGCGACGGCGAACGGGGTGGCGGCAGCATAGAAGGCGTCCTCGGTCATCAGTCCACGCCGGGCCAACTCGATGCGGTTCACCTGGGTCCCCCATCGGGCCCCAAAGAGGCGCTTCAATTGCGTCGGATCGGGCCGGCCCAGGTTCAGGTGCGGCTTTTGCCGGGCCAGATCGTCGCGCTTGCAGAGTGCGTGGGCCGCCATGGCACGCCATCGGGGCAGTCGGGAGTCCTTCCGCAGCAGGTCAAGGAAATGGTCGATCGCCGGCAATAACCGGACGACGAACAACGTGCGGGTGATCACTCGCGCCGAGATCGAGATGGGGTCATTGCCCAGGCCGTGGCGCTCTTCGGTGGTGAGCCAATGCGCTGCGACCGCCTCGGGAAAGCCGGTCTCGTCGATGATGCCGGTGGCAAGTGCGTAGCGATAGGCAATGAATTCCAGGGCGCGCCCGTAGCCCTCCGATGCCACCTCGGCGACGGCTCGTGCGGCACGCTCACCGACGCTTCCGGATTGTTCGGGGTGTTTCAACGTCCAGTACCAGGCAGCGACCTGTTGCAGTGCTGGCCGGTAGGCCCAGTAGTCAACCGAGCTCACGCTCAAAAACGACAAGACCTCCAAGTCGGTGACGTCGACAAAAGACTCGCCGTGGTCGGCCGATGCGGCGACGGAGGTGGGCGGTGCCCATCGCTGCCGCCACCGCCGCGACCACACGGTGGGCGGCGGACCCGGACGAAGCGGCTCCACCCGGGGGCGCTGGCCGAGCTGCCGCAACGCCAGCAGCGCATCGGCGTGTTTGACATCGACCCGCAGTGACCGCAACTGTGCGGCGAGGCCGCGCTGGTCCGGGGCGCCGACCTCACTCAGCAGCCGCGCCCAGGTGCGCATGGTGAACGGTGTGGCCCGCGCGGTCTCGATGATCCGCTCGGCCAGCTCGGAGCACACCACTCCAGTTGCGACGGCCCGCGCCAGGGTGTGGCGCATGTTCACCAGCGCGTCAACGAAGACCGGGTAGCCGTCGTCGGCGTCGCCGTGCACCATGCCGACCTCATCGTCGGCCTCGAGTACCCCATCTCGGTAGCTTTCGAAGACCCAGCCATAGCCCTCCATGCCGAATGGATGCAGCTCAGCGGCCCGCAGGGCGCCCATGCTCGACGATCCGACCACTCGGACACCGTCGGCCATCAACGTCAAAAGCTCCTTATGTCGAACCGACGGCTGCTGAAAGAACAATCCATCGACAATCAGCAGCGTGTCACCCGACCGCAAGTCATAGGAGAACGCCTGGCCAAACGCAATCGGCGGCGCCACCTCGGCATCCGGCACCACCGAGCGGATGTCCGCGGCGCTAATCGTGGGCCCGGCGGTGACGACAATCCTGCCGCAGGCCGTCATTCGGCCTCCTGGAGGGGTGTGCGCATCGGCGATGCGCTCGACAGCATGAGGCCCGGGGCGAGCACCTTCACCACGGGGACACAGGCATCGGCGAAGTCGCACACGACCGCCAGCGGCTCGGTGCCGGATCGGTTGGCCACCGCCGTCGCCGCCGACGCCACCAACTCGGGCAGCGAGTCGACATCGGGCACCCGCCACGGTGTCGGCCGCGCGCGGCTCAGCCGCAACGACGTCTTTCGCGCCTTCGCGTAGGTATGCACCCGGCCGAACCGGTGGTAGATCGCCGATGCGAGGTCCTCACGAGCTCCGCTGATTGCCGTGATGCGCGACTGGGCGGCTTCGGTGATCGCCCGCGATAACGCCACGTTAGGGTCGTGGTGCAACCCGAACCCGCCGAAGGTCACCTCCAGCGTCGCGGAGGTGAGCTCGGCGGCAAAACAGTAGTAACCGTCCCAGACATCGATGCGGGCAAGGTCCACATCGTCCCCGGCGTCACGGATCATCTCAACCAGGTGGGCGCTGTCAGAGCCGGCGACATCGTCAGTTCGCACCTCGAACATGGTCTCTCCGGCGACCGCGGCAGCCACGCTATGCCGCTCCATCACCTCGTACAAGGCGTGCAAGGTGGCCTCGTCGTAGCAGTTGCCGGAGGCCAGTCCGGTGGTGTCCATCTCGAACATCGGCGGTTCCCAGCAATCGCGGGTTGCCACGTTCACCAGCACCGCCGTCCACGGTACCCAGGTCCGGCGACCGGTCAGCAACGTCGTCGCGACCATCCAATCGAGCTTGACGCCGGCGTGGTAGAGGCTGCCCGGCCGGTGGCGAAGTTGGGCGGGGTCGTAAGTCAGGTCTGCCTCGAGATCCCGGGCGGTCGCAGACCACAAGTCGGCAGTGACGTTCTCGGCGTGCCATCCCTCCAAGGACTCCATCACCGCCGAGACCTGGGCAGCCCGATAGCTGGCGGCTTTGCCCTGGCTGACCGACAACGTCAGCGATGCCGGGCGCACCGCCTGAACCGTTGGAATGCCAAGACAATCCAGCCATGTCACGTCGGCGACCCTGGTAATGCCTGCTGGCGCGAGAAAGGGCTGCAGGGCCAGCCAGGTCTCGTCCGGGCTAGTGATGCGGTGGGTGCCGTGCCGGTGAGCGATCGTCGTCGGGTCCGCAGACCCTAATACACGGCTTGGCCAGTACGACCAATTCGGGCCCGACAACACACCTGTCGTCGAGCCCTGACTCAGGGTCGACCCCACGTCATCGTCCTGCGCTACGCCAGCCCTGAATGCGGGGAATCGCGCCAATCGGTGACCGGTCATTCACCGTCGGCCGCAAAGAAATACGCGGCGTAGAGCGCTTGGCTTTCTTGGAACAAGGTTTCCTGTGACATGCGATTCACCTCCTCTCCTCTCTGGGAGTGGCGCCCCCGATGACCGCAGCTTCACTCGCTGTCGGTCGTAAACGAGATAATGCAAAACGCCGAGAATGCCTTTTCGTCCGCGTCAAACAAGATTTCGTGGGGCACGCGATTCCCTCCTCCGTTCTCTGCACCGCAAGAGAAGCTACCGACAATTATCTGTATGTGCAATAGTTTCTGCCAAAATGGGTATGGTGTGACTTGTGGTAACTAGCGTTACGGATGAGAATGTGGCCAGCCGCATCGCATCTTGGGGCACTGGGCCAGCTCCCGACCCTCGACTGGACTACGCACATGCGCACTTAAAGGGGCGACGGGGGCGGTCGCCCGCCCGGCCTAATGCACCGATCGGCGCTCGCTCATTCGCCGTTGGGCGAAAAATATGCCGTGTAGAGCGCTTCACTCTGTTGGAACACGGATTCGTGGGACATGCGCTTCACCGCGTCCCCTGTGCTGGGCTCGTAGCCCTGGTGATGAGCGCCTGCTCACTCGCCGTCTGTCGTGAAGTTGGCAACTACGCACAGCGCCGCGTAGGGCGCTTCGCTTTCTTCGAACAGACTTTCGTGCGACACGCGCTCACCCCTCGGTGCAGTCGTACAGATAGCAAAGCAAGCTACACACAACTAAATCGCATATGCAAATTTCCCCCACACTGGGTGTGACTGCTGACATTTAATGTTGTCGCAGCGCATTGAGCGTCTAAAGTGCAGCAACTGACAGGAGAGAATGCGGCACTGAACCTCAGTTGGCCGGGTCGTATCCCCGGCGGCCCTCGTGTGCCCAGGCCAGCAGATCAGGTGGCGCCAGCTGGTTGATGCGGTGGTAGTAGCGCAGGTGCTCGGCTTCGGTGAAGAACTGCTGCCAGTCGCCACTCCCGCCCCGGCGGAAGAAACGCTCGTCACTGTGCCAGATGCCGTCGGTGGTGTTAGGAGCGATTTCTGACGCGCGGGAGCGCATCGCATCCAGCGTGGCGTACTGCGCCAGGTCCCGGGCTCGATCGCGGGTCGCGGCGATACCGAGGACCCTTGCCAGCCGGAGCAGCTCGCCCGCCAGGTCCGCCTGGTAATCGGCGTAATGAAACAAGGCCACGTTGGGCAGGTGACGGCGGACCCATACCGTGCCTAGCTGGTGCAGGATGTTGGCCAGAGTGCCGATCCCCTTCAGATGTGTGAAACCTATGCCAGGGGGAGGCTGATTCGGCCCCTCCATCCAATCCCGGAACTCCTCGGTCGGGCTGCGCGCATGACCGAGTTCCGCAAACAGGGGGGCGATGCGCTCGTGAAACGGCACTACGGCCTCGTGCAGAATCCGCATCCGGTCTTCGTTCATGTTGGCCGATTGGTACAGCATTGACACCGCGGCATCGCGCGGGTCGCGTCCTACGCAGATGTAGCTGACGCGGTCGTCGAGCACCAGGCCGTCCAACGGCGTGTGGGTCTTGATGAACCGGCGGTGCTGCTGGGCATCGAGAGTAGCGACCACTTCCTCGATGGGCCGAATGGTCTGGTCGAGCCACGGGGACACCGTCGACAAGGGTCCGGGCAAGTCGGGCCCGTCGAACACCAGCAGGGACACCAGGCGCTGTGTCCAGGTCAGGCCGCTCTTGGACGGCGCCGAGATAATGATGTCGCCGTCGCGCAATTGCAGGGCATCCCATCGCAGGTTGTCGGCCATCAACGATCGATACACAACCCGGTCGGTCATCGGGTGTTCTGAATTCATGGCGGTCACCGTCGGATGATGTCGAACAGCATGCCTTCGACAGTGACGCCCGGCCCGAACGCGAACGCCACCCCCGTCGAGATGGCTTTGGCCGACTCCGCCTGCTGCACCATCGTCTCTAGCACAAAGATAAGCGATACGCTGAGCATGTTGCCGAAGCGGGCGAGCACGTCCCAGCTCTGCGCCGCCAGCTCCGCGGAGATCCCCAGCGAGCGCACCGACTGCTCGATGATCTTGGGGCCACCCGGATGGATCGCCCAGAGATCGATATCGGATATCTGTAATCCATTGTCCCATAACATCTCTGTCACCACCGGTGCGACCCCGCTGAAGATGTAGCCGGGGAGATTCTCCGACAGCTCGCAGGTGATGCCGTTGTGATTGACGCCAAGCACGATACCGTCTTCGGTGTTGTCGAGCAGCTGACTGAAACTACTGCGGACTACCACCTTGCCTGGCTCGAGCTTCTCCTGAACCTGGCTGGCGCCGATCACCAACGCCGCGCACCCGTCGCCAAACAAGCTGTGAATGACGACGTCGTTGATGTCGTCGGCAAAAACAGCGTTCACCGAGCACAATTCGATACACACCACCAGCGCCTTCATGGCCGGGTGGGCACGAACATAGTTGGTGGCGGTGCCCAGGGCATTCATCGCGGCGGCACATCCCATGAAATTGACCACGACACGTGATATCGACGGGGAGAGCCCGAGCTCTTTGACGATCGCAACGTCCACGCCCGGCGCGATGAATCCGGTGCTGGTGGCCAACACCAGCAGCCCGATCTCGGCGGCACGGTATGGCAGGCCGGCCAGGGCACGCTTGGTCACGTCCACCGCCAGCGGAACCGCGTGTTCGTAGAACAGATGCATCCGATCACGGATCGTCGCAGGTTCCCGCCTGAAGACATCAAATTTGGCGTCGAGCGGGTCGACCGCCATCCGGCGCGTGGTGATCCGCGATTTTTGATACACCCGCGGAATCCGTTCCCGCTGACCGGGATCGAGGAAAAGCTCGGCGACCCGATCGGCGGCGTCGGACTGGTTGACTACCCGACGCGGCGTGCCCGTCGCAAGCCCTTCAATCACCGCCACCGTGGTGGGCGGAGCCGGCGGCAACTGGGCAAGGCCAACCTCATGCCTCTGGCCGGCCCGGCGCGGCGCACCGCCCTCAGCTGAGACGTTCATACCGACCCGATTCCGACGAAACCCGCAACCACGTAGCTGGCACTGGCTTTCAATGCCGCCGGCGAGCAGTGCTCGCGGACGAAACCCCAATGACGCTCCTTGGCTTGGCGCGACGGCGTCAACAGATACTTCCGACACAGCCTCGGCAGCCGATCGGTGATGAAACCCTTTGCGGGAAGCCACTCGACACCGAACTTCGCTGCTTCCTCACGCAAAACGTCCTCGGTGACGATGTTCGCGAAGCCGCTGCGCTGAAACGGCAGCACGTGATGGACTCGGTGGGAGCTCAGGCCGGCTGACAGGAAGCAGTCGACGTAGCGGTTCCCGATCACCGTTAGGTCATTAGCGTGCTCGAGTTGATCTATGCCCCAGTCCTCGCCGTTGACGGCACCGCCCTGGGTGTCGTCCTCGAACTCATGGCTCGCCACCACCAAGAAGGTACTAACCCACAGCGTCGCTACGAATTGCAGTGCCCAGGGCCAGAAGTCGCCGGCGATCGCGAAGACCACCAATTCACTCACCAGAAGCAAGCGCACCCCGGCCGATCCAAGGAAGTGTGGAAGCGCGGCACGCCAGCTTCCGTAGGATTCCTCGACACCTACCTTGCGCGTGATCCTGAAGACGTCGACGATCCGGATCGCCATGCCGCTGAGCATGTGGCCAAATTTGTGAATCGTATGTACGGGAACGCGATACAACCGCGGTAGCCGCATCATCATCGTGAACACGTTCTTCTTGATGTCCACCTCGCTCTGGGTATACGGGTGGTGCAGCAGGGTGTGTCCGTCGGCGGTGACTAAGGACAAGGCCACATAGTTGAGATCGAAGGCATTGTTGAAAACCCGGTTGAGGCCTCGTTGCGCGCGGTGCAGTGCGTAATGACCGAACCCGGCCAACGAACTGCGCAGCAGAACCATCGCAATCACGAAGGCCCACAGCGGCATCCAGCTCGGTTCCACCAACCGCACACCCTGAACCGCGAAATAACCCACGGCCAGTACTGCAACGATGGCGTTGAAGAGTGTGTCCATGCGCTTGATCCGGGCGGCCAGCGCTGGCTCGGCTAGCCGCGCTTTGACCCGGTGCAGCAGATCGTTGGGGTCGTCGAATCGATACTTCGGGGTGTCCCGCCAGCTGTTGAAGTCGTCTTTGAACAGAAATGCCGGTGCATTGTGCTTGGGGTGGATGTCCCTAGGGGTTGCGTCGCGGCCCAACGCGTACCTCCGCTGCAGGATTCGCTCGACAATCGCCGGATCACGATGGTAGGACTTGACGATTGCGGTGATGTCGCGGTTCTTGGTCCGCCCAATGAAGAAGGCGCCGCCGGGATGCTTGGAAATCCACTCACTCAGGTCGTACGCCCGCCCGTTGTAAACCCACACGTCTGACAAGCGTGGCCCGCCAGCAGGAGGAGCGGGACGTGGACCGCCGTCACGCTCTCGGACGTCTGGGAGGTCGTTTGTCACTGGTATTCCTCCAGGTCTTTCTCGAGCGGGAACGGTTGCCAGCCGGCGCGGCTGGCGAGCTGACCCCATGCTGGGTCGACGGCCTTGGCGAATTCTCAAAGGATTTCTTCGAAGGCGGCCTCCGCCCGCGGACGAGTACCGGACCGGCCAGGCCATCGACCAGCGATGGGGCTGGACCGGGCCGGTTCGCGCCTGTTATCCCGCCGGGTTCGGGATGGTGACCGGCGCACCCCAATTGGACAGCGTGATGTCGACGTTGCCTTGGTCCTTGTCAATGACCATCCGCACCAGGTTCGCGGCGGGTGCCGGCGTTGAGGCGTTGGTGTCGACGATCCACAAGGTTATCGGGAGCCTGCCCCCACTCTTACCTAGCTGAGGCACGATCGGATCGATCACCGCGGCGTCGATGGTCCCGGACACCTTGACGGTGGCCAGGCCGTCGATGGCGTCACGTCCCTGGATTGTCGGGTTTTGCACTTGCCCGACGACCGCGCCCAGCCCCCGGTCCTTGTCCAGGATGATGCCCGGGTCATAGATCTTCTCCGCCGGACCCACCGAGACATAGTCGCCGCCCCGCTTCGTGTACATGGTCTTGTTCGTGACCAGGAACTCGGTGGCCACCACCGGGGTGTTGGGCTTCATTCTGACCTTGGCGTTGCCCACCGCCTGGCCATTGCCCTGCGGTTGGTTGGTCACGTCGGCATCGACGCTCTCAAAAGGGAGGGTCGAGAGATTGTTTACCGTCACCACCACGTGGACGGAATGCAGGCCCTTCGTCGCCTTGGAACTGTCTTGCAGGATCTGCTGGGCTTCCGGCGACGGCGACCCGGGACTCGGGGAGCTCGCCGTGGTCGGTTTTTTCCCGCACCCCGCAACGACAGTCGCGAAAAGTGTCGCCGCGATCAGGATCGCGACAGCCCCCAGGCTCGAGGGGCGCCGGGGTCGGTGGGAGCCGCGCGCTTGTGAGATCAAGCCATTCATGTTCAGCCTTTGTTATCCAACCGATGGTATTGAGCAGCTGGGCGCTACCCCTAGTCGTACGGCATGCACGGAGCCTCGAATCCAGCCCCGTCCATGGTTGCGGGTCTCGGTGACTGCCTACCCACACCCTGGTTCACCAGCAGCGACACCATCGTCACTAGCATGCCGCCGCGCTCACAGCATGTTCCCCAGATCACATTCGCCGGAGAGCGCGACAGTAACACGCGACCGGTGCGCGGGAAAACGTTCGCACAATCAGTAATCCGCCGAGCCGCGCTGGCTCGGACAGTATCCTGAACCGGGTGAATCTCGACGGCAATCAGGCGTCCATCCGCGAGGTATGCGACGCGGGCCTGCTTTCCGGCGCGGTAACCATGGTCTGGCAGCGCGAAAAATTGTTGCAAGTCAACGAGATCGGCTATCGCGATATCGACGCGGGCGTGCCCATGCAACGCGACACGCTGTTTCGCATCGCGTCGATGACCAAGCCGGTCACGGTGGCGGCGGCGATGAGCCTGGTCGACGAGGGCAAACTGGCACTGCGTGACCCGATCACGCGTTGGGCACCGGAGCTCTGCAAGGTGGCCGTGCTGGACGATGCCGCCGGCCCGCTGGATCGCACACATCCCGCGCGACGAGCCATTTTGATCGAGGACCTGCTCACTCACACCAGCGGCCTGGCTTACGGTTTCTCGGTGTCGGGGCCAATTTCGCGGGCCTATCAGCGACTGCCGTTCGGCCAGGGTCCCGACGTTTGGCTGGCAGCGCTGGCAACCCTTCCGCTCGTGCACCAACCTGGCGACCGGGTGACCTACAGCCACGCCATCGACGTCTTGGGTGTCATTGTCTCCCGCATCGAGGACGCACCGCTGTACCAGGTCATCGACGAGCGAGTGCTGGGTCCGGCAGGAATGACCGACACCGGCTTCTACGTGTCGGCCGACGCGCAGCGACGGGCCGCGACCATGTACCGGCTCGACGAACAAGACCGGTTGCGGCACGACGTGATGGGGCCGCCACACGTCACGCCGCCGTCGTTCTGTAACGCCGGCGGCGGGTTGTGGTCGACCGCCGATGACTACCTGCGGTTCGTGCGGATGCTGTTGGGCGACGGGACGGTCGACGGGGTCCGGGTGTTGTCACCTGAATCGGTGCGCCTGATGCGCACCGACCGGCTGACCGACGAGCAGAAACGGCACAGCTTTCTGGGGGCGCCGTTCTGGGTGGGCCGCGGCTTCGGGCTGAACCTGTCGGTGGTGACCGATCCGGCGAAGTCCAGGCCGCTGTTCGGGCCGGGCGGGCTCGGGACCTTCAGCTGGCCCGGCGCGTACGGGACATGGTGGCAGGCCGACCCGAGCGCCGACCTGATACTGCTGTATCTGATCCAGCATTGTCCCGATCTGTCCGTGGACGCTGCCGCGGCCGTCGCGGGTAACCCATCCCTGGCGAAACTGCGGACCGCGCAACCAAAATTCGTCCGCCGCACCTATCGGGCGCTCGGGCTCTAGTGCCGGGTAGACATGTTGACCGAACCTCCCCATGTCGACCGGACCCGGCACACTCGCGGAAACCCAAGGGCCTACCGCGCGCCGTTTCCGACGTTCAGCTCTTCACCAGTGAAGTACCGCGAATGCGTTTGCTTCAGGGTTTCCAACGACTTACTGACGAGCGCAACGATCTCGATATTGCTGTCGGTGCGCTCGGCTTCCAGCTTCAACCGGTGCTCCATCGCTTCTTGCGGGGTAGCGAACTCGGTGATGCGACGCACGTGGGTGCGCCGGTTGTATTCGACGACATAGCCAGCCACCTCACCCACCTCCCCCTGCCGACTCGGCCTCATTGATGGCCCTTTCCAGCCTAAACTTGGTCGTTGCGAGCACCGTCGCCTTGTTCTTGCTCGCCTCGCCAAGCGCCATCGCCCGCTGGCCGGGGTATTCGATCTCTGCACAGTGTTGCCACTCGGCTTCATGCATCGCCAGATCCGCTGAAGCGTCTTGCATAACCCCTACCAGCTCTTGAAGCTGTGCCGGGACAACGCCGGCCGCTAGCTGCTCCGGCCGCTCGTCATAGCGGATGCCCCGACCGTACGCGTCAGCGAGAAGCTCGTAGAAGTTGGCCCACAGGCTCTGCAAAATGGTGCGAATCTGTATCTCGACACGACCGGCAGGTAACCGAAGCCAGACATGAACGGCCCGGTAGCCGGCGTGCGGGTGGTCACGCAGATCATGAATAGCGGGCTGGTCAGCACCGAAGTGGTCGGCGATCTCGCGAGCAAGTCTCGTCTGCTCGCCCAGCAGGAGGTCGGCATCGATGCGGACACCTGCGATGTCTTGGATGGTGTTCAGTTGCAGGTAAGGCCGACGCCGCAGCTTTGCTAGCAGGGTGTCTTGGCTCTTCGCACGTGAGGTAACCAATAACTCCGACGCAGACCAACTCCGGCCCTCGATCCGGTCCTGGACTTCGGCGGCCAAGTCCGCATGCCACAGCATCACCTCGGCGTACGACGGGCAGTCGACCGGCGGGTCAACTCCGTCGCGCAGTGCCACGCCAAGACGACGCACCGCGTTGTTCGACCACGGTGGTCGTGAATGCAAGTCCACGATTGCTGAGCCTACGAGGGCTACCACCACCTGTCCGGAGCGAGTCGGCGGGGTTGCTGGATCGCATCTGCGGGGCCACCCGCGCGGAGAGTGGGGTCGGCTCCGAGGACGCCGAGAAGCTCATTGGCCGCCGGCTTCGGCGCTATAGACGGAGCGGGCCGGCCTTGCTATACAAAGACGACGGTTTTCCGCGGCGCGCAGGACCGGCAATCCAATTGGGGGCTCGGGTGCCGCCGATGAGGAGTGCACCATGAACCCGACTCAGGCAGGGTCATTCACTACTCCGGTGAGCAACGCGCTCAAGGCGACCATCCAGCACCACGACTCGGCTGTGATTATCCATGCGCGTGGCGAGATCGACGCCGCCAATGAGCACACTTGGCAAGATCTGGTCACGAAGGCGGCCGCGGCCACCACCGCGCCGGAACCACTCGTGGTCAACCTCAACGGCCTCGATTTCATGGGCTGCTGCGCAGTCGCCGTCCTTGCTCACGAGGCCGAACGGTGTCGACGCCGGGGCGTGGACGTGCGCCTGGTAAGCCGCGACCGTGCTGTCGCGCGCATCATCCACGCCTGCGGATACGGCGACGTGCTGCCCGTACACCCGACCACGGAGTCCGCGCTGTCAGCGACATAAGTGGCGGCCTGCCCCAAACGCACTTTTGCTTTTCCGGCAAGCTGGTAGGGCACGTTGATAACCTGGTTGCGTTGCCTGGCGAATTGGTCTGCGCACGTTGACCCGTTTGCTACATCGGTCCGTAGGAGGGACGGCCAAATGGCGGCCGAAATGGACTGGGACAAAACGGTCGGTGCGGCCGAGGATGTACGACGCATTTTCGAGCACATCCCTGCGATTCTGGTTGGCCTCGAGGGGCCTGACCATCGCTTTGTCGCAGTGAACGCGGCCTATCGCGGCTTCAGTCCATTGCTTGACACCGTGGGACAGCCTGCTCGGGAGGTCTATCCCGAACTGGAGGGTCAGCAGATCTACGAAATGTTGGACCGGGTCTATCAAACCGGTGAGCCGCAATCAGGATCGGAGTGGCGACTACAAACTGATTACGACGGTTCTGGAGTTGAGGAACGATACTTCGACTTTGTCGTCACACCGCGCCGCCGGGCGGACGGATCGATCGAGGGCGTGCAGCTCATTGTGGACGACGTCACCAGCCGAGTGCGAGCCCGGCAGGCGGCCGAGGCGCGCGTGGAGGAACTGTCCGAGCGCTATCGCAATGTGCGCGATTCAGCCACCGTTATGCAGCAGGCGTTGCTGGCCGCGTCGGTGCCCGTGGTTCCCGGCGCCGACATAGCCGCCGAGTACCTGGTCGCCGCCGAGGATACCGCGGCCGGCGGCGACTGGTTCGACGCGCTGGCCCTCGGGGATCGGTTGGTGCTCGTCGTTGGCGACGTCGTGGGCCACGGCGTGGAGGCCGCAGCGGTCATGTCGCAATTACGTACGGCGTTACGCATGCAGATCTCGGCGGGGTACACGGTCGTCGAGGCGCTTGAGGCAGTGGACCGCTTCCATAAACAGGTACCTGGATCGAAATCGGCCACCATGTGTGTCGGCTCGCTCGACTTCACCTCGGGCGAATTCCAGTACTGCACAGCCGGACACCCGCCACCGCTGCTGGTGACCGCGGACGCGAGTGCGCGGTATGTCGAACCAACCGGCGCGGGTCCGCTCGGCAGCGGAACCGGATTTCCAGTGCGCAGTGAAGTGCTCAACATCGGCGACGCGATCCTCTTTTACACTGACGGCCTGATCGAGCGGCCCGGCCGGCCGCTAGAGGCCAGCACCGCCGAATTTGCCGACCTAGCGGCCAGCATCGCCAGCGGCAGTGGCGGCTTTGTGCTCGACGCCCCGGCACGGCCCATCGACCGACTCTGTTCGGACACACTTGAATTGCTGCTGCGGTCCACCGGCTACAACGACGATGTGACCCTGCTTGCGATGCAACGCCGGGCGCCAACGCCGCCGCTGCACATAACGCTGGATGCGACGATCAACGCGGCACGAACCGTTCGAGCCCAGCTTCGTGAGTGGCTGGCAGAGATCGGCGCCGACCACTCCGACATCGCCGATATCGTGCACGCGATCTCCGAATTCGTCGAGAACGCGGTCGAACACGGATACGCCACGGACGTCTCCAAGGGCATCGTTGTCGAGGCCGCGCTGGCCGGCGACGGCAACGTGCGGGCATCGGTAATCGACCGGGGCCAATGGAAGGACCACCGCGACGGCGCCCGTGGCCGTGGGCGCGGCCTGGCGATGGCCGAGGCCCTAGTGTCGGAGGCGCGCATCATGCATGGCGCCGGCGGAACGACTGCCACACTTACGCATCGCCTGTCGCGGCCGGCGCGGTTTGTCACCGACACGATGGTTCGCCGGGCAACTTTCCAACAAACCATCGACAGCGAATTCGTCTCCCTAGTTGAATCCGGCCGCATCGTTGTCCGGGGCGACGTCGATTCGACCACCGCAGCCACATTGGACCGCCAGATCGCCGTCGAAAGCCGTTCTGGCATAGCACCCGTGACGATCGACCTCAGTGCCGTCACCCACCTTGGTTCGGCCGGCGTCAGCGCCCTCGCTGCCGCTTGTGACCGGGCACGCAAACAGGGGACCGAGTGCGTGCTGGTGGCCCCACCCGGCAGCCCGGCGCACCATGTCTTGTCGCTGGTCCAGCTGCCCGTTGTCGGCGCCGACACCGAGGACATCTTCGCCCAGGAGTAGACGGCTCAACGAGCCTGCACGGGCGTTCCGTCGACCATCGCCTGCACGCGTTCACGACACGACATGGCACAACCGGGAATCTTTTGGAGAAACGCTTGGGGGGTCGAAGTAAAGAGTATGTTTTCGAGAGAGTCAACAGCAGTCATGCTGCCGGGGAAAACTCAGGTGGGTGATCGTCTGCCTGATCGGTCCTCGTAGGAGTTCGCTGGGGCCTCGAATGTTAGCAATGGGCAATACTGTGAGTGATACCGGAGTTCAGTCGAGAATGATACTGACGGGCTGTATCCACGATGGCTGAGACAACCGAACCACCGTCGGACGCGGGGACATCGCAAGCCGACGCGATGGCGTTGGCCGCCGAAGCCGAAGCCGCCGAAGCCGAAGCGCTGGCCGCCGCGGCGCGGGCCCGTGCCCGTGCCGCCCGGTTGAAGCGTGAGGCGCTGGCGATGGCCCCAGCCGAGGACGAGAACGTCCCCGAGGAGTATGCAGACTGGGAAGACGCCGAAGACTATGACGACTATGACGACTATGAGGCCGCAGACCAGGAGGCCGCACGGTCGGCATCCTGGCGACGGCGGTTGCGGGTGCGGTTACCAAGACTGTCCACGATTGCCATGGCGGCCGCAGTCGTCATCATCTGCGGCTTCACCGGGCTCAGCGGATACATTGTGTGGCAACACCATGAGGCCACCGAACGCCAGCAGCGCGCCGCGGCGTTCGCCGCCGGAGCCAAGCAAGGTGTCATCAACATGACCTCGCTGGACTTCAACAAGGCCAAAGAAGACGTCGCGCGTGTGATCGACAGCTCCACCGGCGAATTCAGGGATGACTTCCAGCAGCGGGCAGCCGATTTCACCAAGGTTGTCGAACAGTCCAAAGTGGTCACCGAAGGCACGGTGAACGCGACAGCCGTCGAATCCATGAACGAGCATTCCGCCGTGGTGCTCGTCGCGGCGACTTCACGGGTCACCAATTCCGCTGGGGCGAAAGACGAACCACGTGCGTGGCGGCTCAAAGTGACCGTGACCGAAGAGGGGGGACAGTACAAGATGTCGAAAGTTGAGTTCGTACCGTGACCGATGACGTACGCGACGTCAACACCGAAACCACTGACGCCACCGAAGTCGCTGAGATCGACTCAGCCGCAGGCGAAGCCGGTGATTCGGCGACCGAGGCATTTGACACCGACTCTGCAACGGAATCTACCGCGCAGAAGGGTCAGCGGCACCGTGACCTGTGGCGAATGCAGGTTACCTTGAAACCCGTTCCGGTGATTCTCATCCTGCTCATGTTGATCTCTGGGGGCGCGACGGGATGGCTATACCTTGAGCAATACCGACCCGATCAGCAGACGGACTCCGGCGCCGCCCGTGCTGCCGTCGCCGCGGCGTCTGACGGGACAATCGCGCTGTTGTCGTATTCACCCGACACGCTCGACCAAGACTTCGCTACCGCCAGGTCGCACCTCGCCGGCGATTTCCTGTCCTACTACGACCAGTTCACGCAGCAGATCGTGGCTCCGGCGGCCAAACAGAAGTCACTGAAAACCACCGCCAAGGTGGTGCGCGCGGCCGTGTCGGAGCTACATCCGGATTCGGCCGTCGTTCTGGTTTTTGTCGACCAGAGCACTACCAGTAAGGACAGCCCCAATCCGTCGATGGCGGCCAGCAGCGTGATGGTGACCCTAGCCAAGGTCGACGGCAATTGGCTGATCACCAAGTTCACCCCGGTTTAGGTTGCCGTAGGCGGTCGCCAAGTCTGACGGGGGCGCGGGTGGCTGCTCGTGCGAGATACCGGCCGTTCTCCGGACAATCACGGCCCGACCTCAAACAGATCTCGGCCGCTGTCTAATCGGCCGGGTTATTTAAGATTAGTTGCCACTGTATTTACCTGATGTTCAGATTGTTCAGCTGGATTTAGCTTCGCGGCAGGGCGGCTGGTGCACTTTGCATCTGGGGTTGTGACTACTTGAGAGAATTTGACCTGTTGCCGACGTTGTTTGCTGTCCATCATTGGTGCTAGTTATGGCCGAGCGGAAGGATTATCGAAGTGGTGGACTTCGGGGCGTTACCACCGGAGATCAACTCCGCGAGGATGTATGCCGGCCCGGGTTCGGCCTCGCTGGTGGCCGCGGCTCAGATGTGGGACAGCGTGGCGAGTGACCTGTTTTCGGCCGCGTCGGCGTTTCAGTCGGTGGTCTGGGGTCTGACGACGGGATCGTGGATAGGTTCGTCGGCGGGTCTGATGGCGGCGGCGGCCTCGCCGTATGTGGCGTGGATGAGCGTCACCGCGGGGCAGGCCCAGCTGACCGCCGCCCAGGTCCGGGTTGCTGCCGCGGCCTACGAGACGGCGCATGGGCTGACGGTGCCCCCGCCGGTGATCGCCGAGAACCGTGCCGAACTGATGATTCTGATAGCGACCAACCTCTTGGGGCAAAACACCCCGGCGATCGCGGTCAACGAGGCCGAATACGGCGAGATGTGGGCCCAAGACGCCGCCGCGATGTTTGGCTACGCCGCCACGGCGGCGACGGCGACCGAGGCGTTGCTGCCGTTCGAGGACGCCCCACTGATCACCAACCCCGGCGGGCTCCTTGAGCAGGCCGTCGCGGTCGAGGAGGCCATCGACACCGCCGCGGCGAACCAGTTGATGAACAATGTGCCCCAAGCGCTGCAACAACTGGCCCAGCCCACGAAAAGCATCTGGCCGTTCGACCAACTGAGTGAACTCTGGAAAGCCATCTCGCCGCATCTGTCGCCGCTCAGCAACATCGTGTCGATGCTCAACAACCACGTGTCGATGACCAACTCGGGTGTGTCGATGGCCAGCACCTTGCACTCGATGTTGAAGGGCTTTGCTCCGGCGGCGGCTCAGGCCGTGGAAACCGCGGCGCAAAACGGGGTCCAGGCGATGAGCTCGCTGGGCAGCCAGCTGGGTTCGTCGCTGGGTTCTTCGGGTCTGGGCGCTGGGGTGGCCGCCAACTTGGGTCGGGCGGCCTCGGTCGGTTCGTTGTCGGTGCCGCAGGCCTGGGCCGCGGCCAACCAGGCGGTCACCCCGGCGGCGCGGGCGCTGCCGCTGACCAGCCTGACCAGCGCCGCCCAAACCGCCCCCGGACACATGCTGGGCGGGCTACCGCTGGGGCAACTGACCAATAGCGGCGGCGGGTTCGGCGGGGTTAGCAATGCGTTGCGGATGCCGCCGCGGGCGTACGTAAT
Source organism: Mycobacterium canetti CIPT 140010059 (assembly GCF_000253375.1). Lineage (NCBI taxonomy): Bacteria > Bacillati > Actinomycetota > Actinomycetes > Mycobacteriales > Mycobacteriaceae > Mycobacterium > Mycobacterium canetti. Next base: position 1,557,166 of record NC_015848.1, on the reverse strand, counting down.
GCCCCGTGTGCCCGCCGCCGGGTAACGCCGATCCGCACGCAATGCGGGCCCTCTATGCGGGCAGCGATCTTGGTGGCCTCATCCACCGATGGCGCGCTCAACGGCGAAAGTCCTGCAGTGCGGCGTTAATACACTCCTGAGATGCGGCCATGAAAATCGGCAAGACGCGGTCGACGACGCCCTCACAACGATTGCGAAGGGCACCGGCGATCGTGTCCACCGGACCGACCACCGCGAAAGCACCGAGCATCTCGTCGTCGATTAGCCCACCCATGGCCTCCCACTCACCCAGCTTGGAGAGGCGGTGCAGCTCCGGGTGCAGATCGCCCCAGCCATGCTGCTCGAGGACTTTGCGGTAAGCCGGCGTGGATCCGTAGAAGGCGATTTGCTTGCGCGTGGCAGTGCAGGCGGCCGCCAGTTCGGCGTCGTCCGCGCCAGTGGCCACCATCACCTCGCACGACACCTCGAAGGCACTGCGATCGCGACCCGATCGCGCCAGGCCACGTAGCAGCGCCGGCACCGACACCTCGGTGAGGTACCGTTTCGAGACCATAGGGTGACCGAGGTGGCCGTCGGCGACTTCGCCGCACATTTCGGTCATCGCTTCACCGACAGCGGCGATGAAGACTCTCGGAACGGGATAGGGCTGCGGCTCGGGTGTGAACATCGGGGTCATGATCTTGTGGGTGTAGAACTCACCCTCGAAGCAAAGCTTGGTCCCGTCCTGCCAAGCCAACCAGATCGCACGCAGCGCGGCGACGAATTCACGCATCCGACGTGCCGGATGACCCCAGGGCATGCTGAATCGTTTCTCGATGTGCGGCCGGATCTGGGTTCCCAGACCGAGGATCAATCTTCCCTTCGAGTACGTCTGTAGGTCCCAGCCCACGTTGGCGACAATCATCGGATTGCGCGCGAACGCTACCGCGATGTTGGTGCCAAGCTCAAGTCGCGACGTGTGCTCGGCAGCCAGTAGCAGCGGGAGAAAGGGATCATGGCTGGCTTCAGCTGTCCAGCCCCCATCGAAACCATTGCGCTCAAGTGCGACGGCCGCGTCGGCCGCCCGGGCGAGCTGGTTGGGGATGCTCCCGTCGAGCTTGAGCCGGCGGGCACCACCCATTTGGGTGACTTTACAGTAAGAAATCCAGTATGCAGGACGCGCCGAGGTTGAACATCAACTCGCCGTGCCACACATTGCGCGCTGGGCAGCCGACGACATACGTGGATGTGCTGATGATTTGCAGCTGCTAGCCGGCGCATGATGGCTCTGATGAATGAGATTGATCTGTATGAGCACAAGACACCGCTGCCGATCTCGCCGACGAGCGAAGGCACCCCGATGACCGAAACGCATTTCCGCCAGACGCTCTACGAGTGCGCGGTTAAGTTGCGCGAGCTGGCCTACACCTTGCCGCAGGGAGTGGGCGAGCACGCTCTCTTGCGAATGTCCGAGCAGATGATCGTAACCGCCGGTCAGGTCGCGCCGAGAGTCTGAGTTGAGGACGTCGCTGGCCAACCTATCGTCTGGCCCTCAATGGCGCTTCACCCAGCAAGGACCATCCCCGCTGCGGCACACCCTCCTTCCCAGTGGGGAACTACCTGAACGTTAACCAGAATCCGCCCCACATAAGGAATTCCGCTCGCATCGGCGATGCGCATGCGCAGCGGCGGAAAGGTGTTGCGAAGGTTCGGATGGCACAATTGTGCTATGCGTTGTGACTGGGGGAAGTTATGCCCTTCCGGGGACCCTTCCATGGGCCTCAAGCCAATTAGCCAAGCGCGCATGGGAAGCCGGCCGAGTACCGCATCCTCGGTAGCACCCGACATCACGGTCTGCCCACCATGGGCTAAATCCCGTAGCTCTGCAGCCAGGTTCATTGTGGCGCCGGCGTAGATGCGCTCGTCGACCAACTGCGCCTCACCGGTGTGAATCCCGATGCGCAGGACGATCGGGGACAACGGAGCCTGGTGCAACTCCAGAGCACATGCGACGGCATCGCTGGCATGGGCGAACGCGGCGACGAAGCCATCGCCCACGCCCTGATCAACTAGGCGCACACCGCAGTGTCCGGCAATGATGGCCGATACCTTCCGGCTAAGCACCATCGCGGCAGTTATCGCCTCGGATTGGACGCCCCACAGCCGCATCGGGTGTTCCACTCCAGCATGGAGCAACGTCACCCTCCGCCTCGACGTAAGCCGGCCACCTCGCCGCTCGAGCCAATTGACCGGCGCGTCATCTGTATGCAAACCGTTCATGCGCTCAAGCATGGGGGCGCGAAGAGCCATGAACATCAGCGACAACGCGCAGAAGAGCCCAGATTGGTTGCGTATTGCATCCGATTCGAACTCCGGGCCTGCGCTGGCCGCGCAATCCTAGGTCGAGTGTTGCGCGGCCTCCTGTACAAGTTGGACACGGGAGGTGACGTCGAGCTTGGTGTAGATGTGGGTGAGGTGTGTTTGCACGGTACGCGGTGAGACGAAAAGCCTCGCGGCGATGTCCTTGGTGACCAGTCCTTCGGTGACGAGCTTTACGATTTTGTGCTCGGCCGGGGTCAGCGCGTCCCAGCCGTTGCTTGGGCGTTTGCGTTCGCCGCGACCGCGTTGTGCGTAGGCGATCGCCTCGTCCAAGGGGGCCGCGGCACCCTCAGCCCAGGCGGCAGTGAAATCTTCGTCGCCCATCGCATCACGAAGCGCCGCCGTGGCGGCCTCATAGCCGGCGTCCCAAATCTTGTGGCGAACCTCCCCCGTACGCTGCCGCTGGGCCGCGGCCGCGCCGAAAAGGCGCACTGCTTGACCGTGGTTACCGGCCTCACCGGCCAGACCTGCGAGAAGTTCTAGGGCATCCGGCATCGCGAGGTACGTCTGCACACCGACGCCGCACGCCACCGCGGCGTGGGCGTCATCGCGTGCCTTTCCCAGCTCGTCCTGCGCAATCGCCACTCGCGCCCGTGCTATCAGCGCCATCATCAGATGCCATCCGGTGCTCGCAAGCACAGCTTCGTCGGCGAAACGTCTTGCCGTGGTCACATCGCCGCGAACCAGGGCTGCCTGCGCCATCAGCTCGTGGTGTGCCGTTACCACGTTGTGTTGATTGCGAAGATCCCAGCTCGCTTCGCTAGCCTCAATGGCCGCTACGTCGCCCGCGGCCAACGCCGCGCGAGTTATCGCTCCGTAACCCAGATCTTGGTAAATCCCGCCTAACTCGGTGGCAGCTTCGAGAGCCGCACCAGCGATGGTCCGGGCGGCGCTGTCGCCGATGTAAGACAGTGCCATGGCTTCGACATACAAACCGAGTACCTTAGTAACGACATCGTTTGCCACCTCGGCCTCGGCGGTAACGTCGCGAGATAGTGCCAATGCTCCGTTCGCGTCGCCTTCCCATATCTGCGCCAGGCAGGCAAACAGGCGGCATTGACGTGAGACGAACCGGTTTCCGATGCTGTCGGCGAGCTCTCGAGCTTGTTCGGCCGCAGCTCGCAAAGGAATTGGCTGACCCGATATGAAGATCCCGACCACCTGCCAATAATCGATTTGGCTCAATGTCCACTCATCGTTAATGGCGCGCGCCAGCTCGATCGCCTCGGCGAAGTAGGGTTGAGCGGCTTCCGTGTCGCAACCACTGCCGCAGCCACATGCGACGAGCGCTCGAGCCAACACTGCGCAGTCGCCTGCGTCGCGTGCCAGCGCCAAGGCATGGTGAGCCTGCGCGACGATGTCGGGGGCGCCCATCGGGCTCGTGGCCAGCCAAGCCTTGAGTATTACCTTCTCCGCAAGCGCCCGCGCCCAAACCCCCGCCGGCACAAGATGATTGTCGCCTTCCCGCTCGAGGATGGATTCGAGCCAGGCCAGCCCTTCGCGCATGCGCCCCTGCGACCACAGCGGTTGCAATGCGGATGCGAGCTGCAATGCGGCTGCAATATCGCCGTTTCCACGGCTCCAGGTGAATGCGGCACGCAAATTATCGATTTCGGCTTCAGCCTGCAGGAGGCGTTGTTCATAGTCGGTGGAGGCGGGAACGTTCAGCCCTGCCGCCATGGTTGCGTAGTGGGTCCGGTGCCTAGCGCGCACCCCGTCGATTTCTTCGGATTCGTTCAGTTTTTCTAGCGCATACTGGCGTACGGTTTCCAACAGCCGATAGCGCGTACTGCCTCGGCTTTCTTCGGCTACCACCAGCGACTTGTCGACAAGCAGCGTCAGTTGATCAAGCACTGAATACCGCTCGACGAAGTCGTCGCCGCCGGCGGCGGCGACTTCGCTCGCCGCGGTGAGGTCGAAACCGCCCACAAACACCGCAAGGCGGCGGAACAGGATCCGTTCGGTGTCAGTCAGCAGTGCGTACGACCAATCCATAGATGCCCGTAATGTCTGCTGGCGCTGCACCGTACTGCGAGCACCACCGGTCAGCAGGCGGAATCGGTCATCCAAACTGTTGGCGATCTCGTTTGGCGACAACGACCGCAATCGTGCCGCGGCCAACTCGATTGCCAGGGGCATACCGTCTAGCCGCCGGCAGATCTCGCTCACGGCGTCGAAGTTGTCAGCAACGATCTCAAAATTGGGTTGGACTAGGCGCGCACGTTCAGTGAACAACTGGATTGCTTCGTTCGCCGGAGACAACGACGGCACCACCCATGTGACCTCGCCGGTCACGCCGATCGACTCGCGGCTGGTCGCCAAAATGCTTAACTCCGGGCAGGCACCCAGCAGCTCAACGACCAGCTCGGCGCACGCATCCAACACGTGCTCACAGTTGTCCAACACCATTAGCATGTGGCAGTTGCCGATGGCATGACTAAGAGTGTCGAATGTTGAGCTGCCCGGCCGATCGATCAGACCTAGAGCATGGGCCGCGGTGGTGGACACCATGCCGGGATCGGCAATCGGTGCCAAGTCGACGAAACACAAACCATCGCGAAATTCCGACGCGGCCGCGATCTGGATCGCCAGACGCGTCTTACCTACACCGCCCTCGCCGCGCAGCGTCACCAGCCGGTAGTTCGTCAGGACCTCTTGCACCTCGTTGATCTGTGCGTCACGGCCTACAAAAGTGGTGAACTGGGCCGGAAGGCTGGATCTGTTACCGACCGACATCCGCAGCGGCGGAAACTCATTGCGTAGGTCTCGATGACACAACTGGATAACCCGTTCTTGGCGATGCAAACCCCGCAGGGGGTACTTGCCGACGTCGGTCAGCCAGGTATTTGCCGGAAGCTGGTCGATGACCAGATCGCCAGTGGCGGCTGAAAGCAAAGTCTGGCCTTCGTGTGCGAGGTCGCGCAGACACGCACTCTCGTTGATCGCGGAGCCGGTGATGGTGCCGTCGCCGCGCAGCCGGACATCGCCGGTGTGCACACCGACACGCGGCCGCATAGGCGCCAACGTTGAGAGCTGCAGTTCCAAAGCGCACGCGATCGCGTCGCCAGCACGCAGGAACGCGACGACGAGACCGCTACCCACCTCCTGGTCTACCGGTCGCGTCACCCCGCCATGGGCCGCGACAGCTTCCGATATGTTCTGATCCAAGGTTGGGTAATCGGCCGCTAGCTCGTTGAGTCGCGTCTGCGACAGCCGTGTCGAGCCCTCGACGTCAGCAGTGAGCAACGTCACAGCCTCCACCAGCGCAGCCACGCCCAGATCAAGCTCCCTTCTCGCGGCGTTTCGTGCGCTGATCCAGATCAGATCAAGACGCCTCACTGGCATGTGACCCGTACGAGCGATTTGATCGGCGATCTGCAGCGAGCGCAACATCTGCCACCTCGGGCCGTCAGCGAAGCGTCGATGACGCGCCCACCGTAGTGCCGAGTGGCGACTACGCGTTGGCTCAACTCTGAAGGCCGGTGCGGACAAGAACATCAGCGATAGCGCGTAACTATTGCACCCGGAAGTCGTATCTTTGCACCCAGCGCCCGTAGGAAACCGCTGGCCTGGCTAACTCAGATGCGGGCGGCCGTCGATTCGAGAGGTAACCGATCGCCCGCCGACAATGGGTTACCCACCGAGACTGATTGCCGCGCAGCCGCCTTCGACGTGTAAGCGCCGGTTCGTGCATGCCCGGAACGGCTGCACTCACGGACCTTCTACGTAGTACGTGACGGACTTTTACGCATTATCGCTGACGATCTTTGCCTCCCAGGACTCCAAAATCTACTGCGACGGTTCGGGTCAAGACGACTTCGGTGGTGTGCTTCGCGTTGCCACCGCGGTCGGCGAGGTGCCCACCGGGCTGTGAATCCTGCTGCAGCCCTTGGATGGATCGTTGTTGTCAGCGCGCTACAGCGTTCGCTTGCGCGCTCAGGCCGACCAAGTTGATCGACTACGAAGAGATGTTTAGGGGCGCGATGCAAGCGCGAGCGATGGTAGCCAATCCTGACCAATGGGCGGACTCCGACCGCGACCAGGTCAACACTCGCCATTGTCTGTCCACTTCGATGCGCGTGGCACTGGATCGCGGTGAATTCTTCCTCGTCTACCAGCCAATCATCCGGCTTGCCGACAACCGCATCATCGGCGCCGAGGCCCTGCTGCGCTGGGAACACCCGACGTTGGGCACGCTACTCCCGGGCCGGTTCATCGACCGTGCCGAGAACAACGGACTGATGGTGCCGCTCACGGCCTTCGTGCTCGAGCAGGCCTGCCGCCACGTCCGCAGTTGGCGTGACCACAGCACCGACCCGCAACCGTTTGTCAGCGTCAACGTCTCCGCCAGCACCATCTGCGATCCCGGCTTCCTGGTGCTGGTCGAAGGTGTGCTCGGCGAAACCGGCCTGCCCGCCCATGCCCTGCAGCTCGAACTGGCCGAGGACGCGCGCCTTAGCAGAGACGAGAAGGCGGTGACCAGGCTACAAGAACTGTCCGCTCTCGGCGTCGGCATCGCCATCGACGACTTCGGCATTGGATTCTCCAGCCTCGCCTACCTTCCCCGCCTCCCCGTCGACGTGGTCAAACTCGGGGGAAAGTTCATCGAGTGCCTCGATGGCGACATTCAAGCTCGGCTGGCCAACGAACAGATCACCCGGGCAATGATCGACCTTGGCGACAAGCTCGGTATCACCGTCACTGCAAAGCTAGTCGAAACCCCCAGCCAAGCCGCCCGGTTGCGCGCCTTCGGCTGTAAAGCCGCACAAGGCTGGCACTTTGCCAAGGCACTGCCGGTCGACTTTTTCAGAGAGTAGGTCGCGTGGGTGTAGATCGATGGCAACGGCGTGTTTCACCAAGCCGTAGAACAGTATGCCCCGCACGCATGAGAGGTGGGTGGGACCGGTTGAATCGGAATGAATACTCGTCAAAGTAATATTTTGCATGATCCATTCGATTACCCCGATGAACGGGGTCCACCATCGATAGGGTCTACGCCACCCGGGGTAAATACGATCAAGAGCCGTGACCAACACTGAACAACGCTTTGCCGGTCCGGAAAAATCTGGCTATCTGGTCATGTAGTTTTCGAGCGCGTGCGCGTGGTATTTGTGAACGCGCGTGCGCACGATTTCGTGACAATTTGTTCACGGCTCTCGCAGCGACTCGATAAATACCAGCGCGGCCGGGCGTTGAACCCTGCCGTGCGGCGCCGTTCTGCGCAACGGCAGCAATTCTCCGGGCGCAGCCCCAACGTCTGCGCTGCTCGATACAGGGGCAGCAAATCTCGTGTTAATTGCCGGATACCTAACAGATTGGAGAATCATGACCACCGCTCAACTTCGTCCTATCGCACCGCAGAAGTTGCATTTTTCGGAAAATCTCAGTGTGTGGGTTTCTGATGCGCAATGCCGGCTTGTGGTATCGCAACCCGCGCTCGATCCCACGTTGTGGAATACATACCTTCAGGGTGCGCTTCGCGCCTATAGTAAGCACGGAGTCGAGTGTACCTTAGATCTCGACGCCATCAGTGACGGTTCCGATACACAGTTGTTCTTTGCCGCCATTGATATTGGAGGAGATGTAGTGGGGGGCGCTCGGGTAATCGGACCGCTGCGGTCAGCCGATGACTCGCATGCGGTAGTCGAATGGGCTGGCAATCCCGGATTATCCGCGGTGCGCAAGATGATCAATGACCGGGCGCCATTCGGAGTCGTGGAAGTGAAGTCCGGGTGGGTTAATAGTGACGCGCAGCGCAGTGATGCGATTGCTGCCGCCTTGGCGCGCGCCCTACCGCTAAGCATGTCCCTGTTGGGGGTTCAGTTTGTGATGGGGACCGCGGCGGCCCACGCGCTGGACCGGTGGCGTTCTTCGGGGGGAGTAATAGCAGCGAGAATCCCGGCGGCAGCATACCCGGACGAGCGCTACCGGACCAAGATGATCTGGTGGGACCGCAGAACCTTGGCTAACCATGCCGAGCCAAAACAACTGTCAAGAATGCTTGTCGAGTCGCGCAAGCTTCTGCGCGATGTAGAGGCGTTGAGCGCAACCACCGCAGCGACCGCTGGAGCCGAACAGTGACCATCCCACACGAGGGCGGCAGCACCGGCATTCTCGTCCTTCGTGACGATGACCACGACGATGGCCTGGTGCTCGATCGACTACGCTCAGATCCGAGCATCGAGTTCGTCGACCGATTCGCAGAACAGCTAGCGGGCGTGCGGCGCCTGCTGCCACAGCCTGATCCAGATCTGCTAGAAGAAGCGAAGCGATGGGCCTATTATCCCTGGCGGCGCATGGTTGTTGCCATTCTGGGTCCCCGGGGGTTCCGTGCCGTGCGCTTGGACCGCAACAGGCACCTCATCACCGCTGAGGAACAACGCGCACTGCACGCGCTACGGGTCGGCGTCGTCGGACTCAGCACCGGCCATGCGATCGCATACACCCTTGCCGCCGAAGGTGCCTGTGGCACACTGCGGTTGGCCGATTTCGACAAAATTGAGCTGTCGAACCTGAATCGCGTGCCGGTCGGCGTCTTCGACATTGGCCTCAACAAGGCGATGATTGCGGCGCGCAGGATCGCGGAGCTGGACCCCTACCTGGCCGTGGACCTCGTTACATCCGGGCTCTCGCCGGAATCCGTCGACGAGTTCCTCGACGGCCTTGACGTCGTTATCGAAGAATGCGACTCGCTGGATATCAAAGTGATACTGCGACAAGCCGCGTGCGCCCGTGGTGTCCCCGTACTGATGGCGACCAGTGACCGCGGCCTGGTCGATGTCGAACGCTACGACGTCGAACCTGGGCGACCGATCTTTCATGGGCTATTGGGCGACATCGACGCCGACAAGCTGTGTGGACTGACCACAAAAGACAAAGTCCCCCACGTTCTCAACATCCTTGATTGCCAAGAGCTCTCGGCGCGTTGTGCGGCGTCGATGATCGAAGTTGACCAGACGTTGTGGGGATGGCCGCAGTTGGCAGGCGATATCTGGGTGGGCGCAGCGACGGTAGCTGAAGCGGTACGCAGAATCGGTCTGGGAGAACCACTTGAGTCTGGCCGGGTACGGGTGGATGTGTCCGCAGCGCTAGATCGCCTCGATCAACCGCCCATGCCGTCTCGCGGGAACGGATGGTTGCTCGAGTCCGTGCCGCCAACAGCGCCAGCCGAGCCGCAGCCAACCAGCGAAATCGTGGCTCAGGCGGCGATTCGCGCGCCTTCAGGGGGCAACGTTCAGCCATGGCATGTTGTGGCCAAACAGCATTCGCTGACCATCCGACTAGCACCTGAGCACACCAGCGCAATGGATATCGCGTTTCGTGGTAGCGCAGTGGCCGTCGGCGCGGCCATGTTTAACGCGCGTGTCGCTGCCGCTGCACACCGGGTCCTGGGATCAGTAGAGTTCGACGAATCCCAGCCCGACTCGCCGCTGCAAGCGACAATGCATTTTGGCCGTGGTGATGATCCAAGCCTTGCGGCCCTTTACCGGCCGATGCTGCTCAGAACGACCAATCGCCACCACGGTATGCCCGGTCACGTCCACCCCGCGACCGTTGAGTTGTTAACGAACACCGCCGCGGCTGAGGGTGCGCGGTTACAGCTGTTGCTGTCACGAAACGAGATCGACCGGGCTGCAACAATTTTAGCGGCTGCAGACCGAATCCGCTATCTCACCCCGAGGCTACATGAGGAAATGATGTCCGAGCTCCGGTGGCCGGGCGACCCTTCGCTCGATGCGGGCATCGATGTCCGAAGCCTCGAACTGGATTCCGGCGAATTGCGGGTTCTCGATATCCTGCGACGCTCCGACGTCGTGGCACGGCTAGCGCAATGGGATTGTGGAACAGCCCTCGAAGACAACACCAATGAGCGCGTGTCGGCGAGTTCAGCGCTCGCAATCGTCTACGTTGATGGCGCCACGCTCACCGATTTTGCGCGTGGCGGATCAGCCATGCAGGCGGTGTGGATTGTGGCCCAACAACATGGACTGGCCGTACAACCGATGTCACCGATCTTCCTGTATGCACGTGGCCGCCACGACCTCGACCAAGCGTCACCCCATTTCGCCGCACAGCTGCACCGCCTGCAACTCGACTTTCGGGAACTGGTCAAGCCGGGCAAAGAAGGGCACGAGGTGTTGATCTTCAGGTTGTTCCACGCGCCACCGCCGTCGGTGTGTAGCCGCCGACGCGTACGGCACGCCATACCAGAGCCGCACAGATAGCATCCGAGATGTGCAACGACACCGCGACGCCGCAGCTTGAGGAGCTCGTCACCACCGTAGCCAACCAGCTCATGACAGTCGACGCTGCCACGTCAGCCGAAGTCAGTCAGCGCGTTTTGGCCTATCTAGTGGAACAGCTGGGCGTAGATGTCAGCTTTTTGCGTCATAACGATCGCGACAGGCGCGCGACGAGGCTGGTGGCCGAATGGCCACCTCGCCTCAACATACCGGACCCCGATCCGCTCAGGCTGATCTACTTCGCTGATGCCGACCCGGTGTTTGCGCTATGCGAACACGCCAAAGAGCCTCTCGTGTTCCGGCCCGAGCCGGCCACCGAGGACTATCAACGCCTCATCGAAGAAGCCCGCGGGGTTCCGGTAACGTCGGCTGCCGCCGTGCCGCTGGTATCTGGCGAGATCACCACTGGACTGCTGGGGTTTATCAAGTTCGGTGATCGGAAATGGCACGAGGCCGAGCTTAACGCCCTCATGACCATCGCTACACTCTTCGCCCAGGTGCAGGCTCGCGTCGCCGCCGAGGCGCGGCTTCGCTATCTGGCCGACCATGACGATCTGACCGGACTGCATAACCGTCGCGCGTTGCTGCAGCACCTGGACCAAAGACTGGCCCCCGGACAACCTGGCCCGGTCGCGGCGCTATTTCTCGACTTGGACCGCCTCAAGGCCATCAACGACTACCTGGGCCACGCCGCCGGTGACCAGTTCATCCATGTGTTCGCCCAACGGATCGGTGACGCACTCGTTGGCGAGAGCCTGATCGCCCGACTCGGCGGCGACGAATTCGTCCTCATACCCGCATCTCCAATGAGTGCCGATGCCGCTCAACCGCTCGCCGAACGTCTTCGCGACCAGCTCAAGGACCACGTCGCTATCGGCGGTGAGGTGCTCACCCGCACCGTCAGTATCGGTGTCGCCTCAGGGACTCCCGGACAGCACACACCGTCGGACCTCCTGCGCCGAGCCGACCAAGCCGCTCTGGCAGCCAAACACGCCGGCGGAGATAGCGTCGCGATTTTCACCGCGGACATGTCGGTCAGCGGCGAACTGCGCAACGATATTGAACTACACCTTCGACGTGGTATCGAATCCGACGCCCTTCGCCTGGTCTACCTACCCGAGGTCGACCTACGGACCGGCGACATTGTCGGGACCGAGGCATTGGTCCGGTGGCAGCACCCCACCCGTGGGCTGCTGGCACCGGGCTGCTTCATCCCTGTGGCCGAATCCATCAACCTTGCAGGCGAATTGGATAGATGGGTGCTGCGGAGGGCCTGCAATGAATTCTCCGAGTGGCAGTCAGCCGGTTTGGGCCACGACGCGCTGCTGCGTATCAACGTCTCAGCTGGACAGCTGGTGACGGGCGGGTTTGTTGACTTCGTCGCAGACACGATCGGCCAGCACGGTCTGGACGCCTCGTCCGTGTGTTTGGAAATCACCGAAAACGTTGTGGTGCAAGACCTACATACCGCCAGAGCCACCCTGGCTCGACTCAAAGAAGTCGGCGTTCACATCGCTATCGACGATTTCGGCACCGGCTATAGCGCCATATCACTGTTGCAGACGCTACCGATCGACACGCTCAAGATCGACAAAACATTCGTGCGGCAACTCGGAACCAACACTAGCGATCTGGTCATTGTGCGCGGCATCATGACACTCGCCGAAGGCTTCCAACTCGATGTAGTAGCCGAAGGCGTCGAGACCGAGGCTGCCGCCAGAATTCTATTGGATCAGCGCTGTTACCGTGCGCAAGGCTTCTTGTTCTCCCGGCCTGTCCCCGGGGAGGCCATGCGGCACATGCTGTCCGCACGACGACTACCGCCGACCTGCATACCTGCAACTGACCCGGCGTTATCTTGATGGAGGTGCCGTAACGGCAATGCAGACAACCCCAGGCAAGCGTCAACGACGGCAGCGCGGATCCATCAACCCCGAGGACATCATCAGCGGCGCATTCGAACTCGCCCAGCAGGTATCGATAGACAACTTGAGCATGCCATTGCTCGGCAAACACCTTGGCGTCGGGGTCACCAGCATCTACTGGTACTTCCGCAAGAAGGACGATCTGCTCAACGCGATGACCGACCGCGCGTTGAGCAAGTACGTGTTCGCTACCCCGTACATCGAAGCCGGCGACTGGCGCGAAACGTTGCGCAATCATGCCCGCTCGATGCGGAAGACGTTCGCGGACAACCCCGTACTGTGCGATCTGATACTGATTCGAGCGGCGCTGTCCCCGAAAACGGCGCGGTTGGGCGCCCAAGAGATGGAGAAGGCCATCGCCAATCTGGTGACGGCGGGCCTGTCGCTCGAAGACGCTTTCGACATCTACTCGGCGGTTTCGGTCCACGTGCGCGGATCGGTGGTGCTAGATCGGCTCTCCCGCAAGAGCCAGTCGGCGGGCAGCGGACCATCCGCCATTGAACACCCCGTGGCCATCGATCCCGCGACGACTCCGCTGCTTGCTCACGCAACTGGGAGGGGGCATCGGATCGGGGCCCCCGATGAAACCAATTTCGAATATGGTCTCGAATGCATCCTCGACCATGCTGGCCGGTTGATCGAACAAAGCTCGAAAGCCGCTGGTGAGGTCGCAGTGCGCCGCCCCACGGCCACCGCCGATGCGCCTACGCCGGGCGCGCGGGCCAAAGCGGTGGCGCGTTGAGGGCTTACTGCGCTTCCAGTTCCGGCACGTGGTAGGCCCGCGGCCGGTACCGGGTACGCCGGCCCCTATGAGATCCGCATCCAAAGCTTGCAGTTATGCGTCTGGAAGGCTGCCACGGTCGGCGGGATCACCACTGACATCGGGCCCATAGAGGTGTTGGTGTCGACAATGTTCTCATTGCTCACCTCGGGTGCGCTGTGTGTCGACCATGAGCAGGTTGAGAGCTCGGACACCCTGCCGAACACCAAAATAAGGGGATTCGACGGCCCCTCCGTGCGGTAGGTGCCTGGCGCAATGTCAGTTCCCACGAGAAACACCCCATCCCCGGGGAATTGCTCACCGGTTTCGGCGCGGGCCCCAGGTGCGAGCGTGATCGCGGCCATTGCCATACCCGCGACGAGTCCCGCCGATGCGCGCAACGCAAGCGTGCGGGCCATATTCTCCTCCCTATCATGCAGGTTGCCTGCCCTCCAAGACGGCAGCCTATGCCCAGATGTGCTCAAGCGACAACGCCCCTGGCGGCAATCGCGATGCAACTGCACATCATCGATGGACTCCGGAGGCCAGCCTTCGAGTCCTCAGAGGCTTCTGGATCGCGCTGGTTCCCGCTCCGCTGAGCAGCAACGGGCGCATCAGGCATCAGCCGTTCAATCTGATATTCCGCGGAGTATCGGTAGCCGCCATGCATACCGTTCGGCAGCGACGTGGTGGCGCTCGTCCGACGTTGACCATCGTCAAGTACCTATGACGGTGCTGGGCAGCGCGCACCGCCAGCTCGAATGCGCCGGCACGCCCGAGAATGAACTCGGTGGTGTCGATACCCTTGCAGCCGGCGACCGAGCAAGCCAATAACACCCAGCCGATCGACGATTTCTTGCGGGTAGCTGTTGCCACGTTCGAGGGCCGGTGCATTGGGAAAGATTTCCTTCTTGACGAATTGCCGTACCGTGGCAATGATCTCGGTGTCATATGAACCGGCCGCCAGTCACGTCCAACACGGTGCCGGTCATGTACGAGGATAGATCCGAAGCCAAGAACACGGCCACGCTAGCGACTTCGCTGGGCTCGCCGGCGCGACCCATCGGAACTTCGGCAAGCTTCTGGTCCCAAATGCGTTGCGGCATAGCTTCTGTCATCGCTGAACGGATCAACCCCGGAGCTATTGCGTTTACCCGAATGCCGAGGTGTGCAAGTTCTTTGGCGGCCGCCTTGGTCATTCCTACGATGCCGGCCTTGGCCGCTGAGTAGTTGGTTTGGCCGACCATACCGACCTTGCCTGACACCGAAGACATGTTCACAATGGCGCCCCGCTTGCGTTCCCGCATGATTGCCGCCGCCAGCCGGGTACCGTTCCATGTTCCCTTCAGATGCACCGCGATGACCTGATCGAACTGCTCTTCGGTCATCGTGCGCATCGTTGCGTCGCGGGTGATCCCGGCGTTGTTGACCATGACATCCAGACCGCCGAAACGCTCGACAGCGGTCCGGATGAGGATGTCGACGTCGTCGGCTTGAGTCACATCGCACCGCACCGCCAGAGCAACGTCATCGCCGCCCAGCCGCTTGGCTGCGACCTCGGTCGCTTCGAGATTCACATCACCAAGCACAACCCGTGCACCCTCGGCAACGAATCGCTGGCCGATAGCTAACCCCAGCCCTTGTGCACCGCCGGTAATTACGGCAGTCCGAGCGTTCAGCAATGACGCCATGCGAATATCATATTTTGCACCGTCGGCGGCGAAGCTCTTCTACACCGAACTAGCAGGCAAGGTGGCCGACCTCGCGATGCAGATTCACGGAGGAAGTGGCTATCTGCGTGGCGCGGTGGTTTCTCGCGTTACTCGGCGAGGATCTGCCACTCGGCGGCCTCGTGCTGTTGGCGCCAGAACTGACTGAAACGCCCACCCGCGGTGAGCAACTCGGAGATCGAACCGTCCTCGACCACTCGGCCATCGTCAACAAATAGGACGCGGTCGGCATGACGGATGCTTGCCAACCGATGGGCGACGATCACCCGGGTGCGTGATCGCGGATCGGCCGCAAGCGCGTCGACCACCGCGGCCTCATTCTCGGCGTCCAGTGCGCTGGTCGCCTCGTCGACCAGTAGCACCGGAGCGGCTTTCAGCAGAGCCCGTGCGATGCTTACGCGTTGCCGCTCGCCGCCGG
Source organism: Mycobacterium canetti CIPT 140010059 (assembly GCF_000253375.1). NCBI lineage: Bacteria > Bacillati > Actinomycetota > Actinomycetes > Mycobacteriales > Mycobacteriaceae > Mycobacterium > Mycobacterium canetti. The sequence continues at coordinate 1,541,732 of NC_015848.1, read as the reverse complement.
ACAGCGCCGAGCCGGCTTCGCCAACGATTGTGTTTGCGCCGTCTGGCAGCCTGGCGATGAGCTCGTCCACCCGCGCCAGCCGGACGGCTTGCGCAAACTGATCGTCACTAGCGCCCGGGTCTGCAGCGAACACGTTGTCGCGGATCGTCCCGTGGAACAGGTAAGGATGTTGGAACACGACACTGCAGACCGCCTGCTGCGCCCGGGCATCCAGCGTCGCGACATCGGTGCCGTCGATGAGGACACGACCGCGAGTGGGCTGGTGCAGGCCCGCGATCAGCGCCAGGATCGTGCTCTTTCCGCAGCCAGACGGTCCGACGATCGCCGTCGTGGTTCCCGGCTGCAAGCAGAAGCTGACCCCGTCGAGGACCGGCCCGCTGCCGCCGTCGTAGCCGAAGGCGACGTCGTCGAACTCGATACGCGGGACCACGGCGCCGTCACGCCACGTGCCGGACCCGGCCACCATGACCGGTGCGGTAAGCACCGATCCGATGCGCCCCAGGGTCGCGCGGGTGCTCTCGAGGGCCGGCGCCAACTCGCTGACAGCGGTGAACGGCTCGAGGTAACGGACCATCACCACGATCAGGGCGATGGCCTCGGGAACCGTGAGCGTTCCCGTGATGGTCAGCGCCGCGGTGGTGCCGGCGAGCACGATCAAAGCCAGTTGGCTGGCGATGCTGAACAACAGCTGGCCCGGTATCTGCATGCCCAGCAACCGCATCGTCGCGGTGTGCTGGCTGGCCAGAGCGTTGCCGACCAGACTTCGAGCCGGCTCGACGCGCCGGGCGGCCCGCAATGCCTGTTGAGTCCGAGCGAACTCGATAATCCGTTCGGTGAGCGCGGTATTGGCTTTGTCTGCTGCGGTATCGGCACGCCGCGCAAAGGCTGCGGAGGCCCACAGCGCCCCCAGCAGCAACGGCACGCCGGCCAGTGCAGCCACGCCGAGCTGCCAGGAGATCGGCAACAGGGCCAGCGCGATCACTGCCGGCAGCAGGATCGCGCTGGTCAACGGTGTCACCAGATTAACCACCAGGCCAACAAGTTCCGGCCCGGTGGCCGCGATCGCCTGCCGTGCCGTCGCGGTGTTTTCGGCGGTAAACCAATCCAACCGGACAACCGGAAGCCGGTCCGCCACATCATGTTGGGTGTGGTTAAGGACGGCGAAACCCAGCTCGATACCGATGCGTGCGGTCACGGCGTCTAGCACCCACCCGGCCACGGTCGCGGCGGACAGCCAGCCCAGCCACAGCCACGCGCGCTGCGGCGCCTCCCCGAACAACGCCGCCATCAGCGGCACCAGCAACACGGTGCCCACCGCTCGCGCGACAACGGAACAAAACGCGAGCAGCGCAAAGCCGATTAGCCTGGCGCGGTGGTCGTTCGGAACAAGGGCTATCCAGGTGCGGATCATCGGGTGCCGTCCTGCGCTGCGGCGACCGCCACCCGGCTGCCCTGGCCGGTGTCCCACAGCCGGCAGTAGCGTCCGCCCGCGGCAAGCAACTCCTCGTGGGTGCCGCGTTCGACGATCCGACCATGATCGAGCACGACGATCTGGTCGGCCCGGGTGATGGTATGCAGTCGATGGGCGATTACCAGCACGGTGCGGTCCCGGGTCAGCCGGTTAAGCGCCTGTTGCACAAGGTATTCCGATTCCGGATCGGCAAACGCGGTGGCCTCGTCGAGGATGAGGACCGGAGTGTTGCCGAGGATGGCACGGGCAATGGTGAGCCGCTGTCGCTCCCCGCCCGAAAGACCACTGTTGGCTCCGAGCACGGTATCGTAGCCGTCCGGCAGCCGAAGCACCCGGTCGTGGATTTGCGCTTCGCGGGCCGCGACCTGGACCTGTTCGGCGGGGGCATCCGGTACCGCCAGCGCGATGTTTTCGGCGGCGGTGCCATGCACAAGCTGGGCTTCCTGTAGCACAAAGCCGACTCGCGTGTACAGCTCGTCCGCGGCCAGTGATCGAATATCCTGTCCACCAACGCGTATCGCACCTCGCTCGACATCGTGGAATCGAGCCAGCAGGGTGGCCAGTGTCGACTTGCCGGAGCCGGACGGGCCGACGAGCGCGGTGACCGTGCCCGGCCGCAGCGTAAGCGATACATCCTGGATCACCGGCACTCCAGGGCGGTACCCGAAGGTGACGTGGTCGAACACCACAGTTGCTGGCGCCTCGCCGTCGAGCGGTTCGCGCGGATGTTCCCGCACGGCGAGTTCGGTTTCGTCGAGTGTGACTTGCAGGTGCCGGGCCGCCAGAAGTCCCGTGCGTAGGCCGCCGAGCCCGTAGGCGATCCCGAGCAGGCGGGCACCGAACGTGGTACCCAAGAACATGAACGGCAACAAATTCACCGGATCCATTCGATGCGTGGCTACCAACAAGGTGCCGGTAGCGGCGATGAGCCACAGGAACGTTGCTGGGCGAGTGGCCAGATCCATCAGGGTTTTCTTGCCGGCCAGCGGCCGCTGCCAGGCGACCAGGAATCCGATGTACTCGTCCAACCGGCGGCGGAAGCTCGATGACGCGGCGCCGAAGACGCGAATCACCGGCTGACCCTCGAGGTAACTACCCGCTTCGCCGTTCATCTTCTCTGCCCACCGCTGCGCTTGAACAATGCGGGGCCCGGATTGGATCGTGAGCGATGACGTGATGGTCAGGTAGACCAGAACCGGCCCGAACAAGACCAGCGCCACTCGCCAGTCCACGACGAACAGATAGACCAGCACCCCCACCGGGGCGACAACCGCGGCGACCGCGTCCGGAACGGCATGGGTGACCAAGTAGTGCAACGCCAGCGTGTCGTCGGTGACCAATTTTTTGATCGATCCGGACCCGCGGCTGGTGAACCAGCCCAGCGGCAACCGGGACAGCTTGCTCAGCAGCCGCAAGCGCAACGCCCTGGCGAAGCGGGCATCGATCACGTGCAGCCACAGCGTGAGGGCGGCTGCCAGCAAGGCCCCGGTCCCCAGCAACCCCACCGCGGCGAACCCGACCGTGAACAACCGGTGCGCGCCGGCGCCGGAGACCAGCAGCCTTGACAGCTCGACCAACAGCACGAACGGCGCCAACTGCGCCAGCGTGACCAGAGCCGCAAGCACACCCGAGAGCACCAGCGGCAGCTTTAGCGGCGCCAGCAGCCGGCTGGCAGCCTGAGCGCGCCAGCTGCCACGCGCCGGGGCAGGCACCGCCGATTCTGGCTGCGGGGCTGCGCCCACCTCAGGTTCGGTGGCCGCCGGTTCGGTTGCTCGGTGGGTGCCCATGGCACGCCCGGCGTTCCAGTAAGCCTGAGCGTGGATCTCGGACTTAGGGAACCCGAACTCGTCGCGCAGCCGCACCCGGACGCATTTCAGCGCGGCAGCCTCTGGCGTCGCCCACGCATACCAGTCCGACCAGTCGCGGTTCTCGATCGCCTCGGCCAGCGATTTCTCGTCGCGGCGCATAACCCAGCGCACCCGCAGCCGGGGATGCTTTGCGAGCGGGATCAACGTGTCGTTGTCGTCGTGTTGTTCAAGGTACATCTCGATCGGGACGTCGTTCGGGACCGTTTCGATGATCCCGTTCATCCCCGGAATCGACGCCGAGTCGCCGATTAGCAGATACCCGGCGGGCTGCTCCTCGGGCACGTCGAACCGCGATGAGCCCATCAGCGACATGACCGCTATGGTTGCGCCAGGTTTGACGGTGCGCGCCCACGACGAGGCCGGACCCGCCGGGTCATGCAATACAACGTCGACCGCGAAGCGGCCCGCGGCGGGGTCAGCTTCGGAGATCGTATAGGCGCGCTGGAACTCGGTGTTGGACCCGTTCGGGTCGGGGAACCAGAACCGCAGCCATGCGGCGGGCTCAGCCTCCGCATCCTGGAAGAGCGTCGGCGAAACCATCCGGACCCGCACGAAATGCGGTGCAATCGAAATGGTTTCGATCACCGTTGCGGTGTGGTCGCGTGCGCCGAAGCTGCGCAACATCACACCTTGCAACCCGCGTGCCATCAGCGGTCCTCTCTCGCGGCGGCCTAATCCGCCACGACTTCTCAGATCGGGCGACCACGAACGCTGGGTTACCGGCCAACCGGCGTGCAACGGCGTCGCGCTCCGCCGATACCCCGAGCTGCGCCGCGACCGCGCTGATACTCAGCCCGCGCATACAACCCAGTCGGCCCCAGTCGGACGATCTCGTCCAAACTAAGGGTTGCCTTACCGAAGGTCAAACTCGGGGACCATGGAGTGCGGGCGGAGGGACTCGAACCCTCAAACTCTTTCGAGCACCGGCACCTAAAACCGGCATGTTTGCCAATTTCATCACGCCCGCGGGCGTAGCGATCGTACCGCCTCGACCCCCGGACAGCCGGGCAGCGGGCGACGTGATCCCGGCTCACGCATGTATGGCATGCCTAACCTAAGCAGCGAGCCCTCCGGTAAGCTCGGCCCGCAATGACCAAACCCACATCCGCTGGCCAGGCCGACGACGCGCTGGTTCGGCTAGCCCGCGAGCGATTCGACCTACCTGACCAGGTACGACGCCTCGCCCGCCCGCCCGTTCCATCGTTGGAGCCGCCATACGGGTTGCGGGTCGCACAGCTGACCGACGCGGAGATGTTGGCGGAGTGGATGAACCGTCCTCATCTGGCGGCGGCCTGGGAGTACGACTGGCCCGCGTCACGTTGGCGTCAACACCTGAACGCGCAACTTGAGGGAACCTATTCGTTGCCATTGATCGGCAGCTGGCACGGAACAGATGGTGGTTATCTCGAATTATACTGGGCGGCAAAGGATTTGATTTCTCACTACTACGACGCAGACCCCTACGATTTGGGGCTGCACGCGGCCATCGCGGACTTGTCGAAGGTCAATCGGGGCTTCGGCCCGCTGCTGCTACCGCGGATCGTGGCCAGCGTCTTTGCCAACGAGCCGCGTTGCCGGCGGATCATGTTCGACCCCGATCACCGCAACACCGCGACCCGTCGGTTGTGTGAGTGGGCCGGATGCAAGTTCCTCGGTGAGCATGACACGACAAACCGGCGCATGGCGCTCTACGCTTTGGAAGCTCCGACCACGGCTGCGTAACCGTCGTGATCGGGCGTCATGCCGGCAGCCACCAATTCCCACAGCACCTCGTCGGTGCCGCCGCCGACCCGGGCGAGCTTCATGTCCCGCCACCATTTGCCAAGCGTCGTTTCGTCGACAAGATAACCCGCCCCACCGAAGATGTGCATGCATTCGGAGATGACTTCCTCACCGAGCCGGGCGGCGGTGACTTTGACCGCTGCCGCCGTGCGCAGTTCCAGTCTCCCCTGTTCAGCGATGCCGTGCAGCGCGTACCGCAGCAGATCGACACGCGCCTGCAGGTCCGCCATACGCAGCCGCAGCGCCTGGTGTTCGAACAGCGTCTGACCGAACTGACGTCGACTCATCATGCGGGCCAGGGTGATTCCGATCGCCCGTTGACACGACGCTGCGATCTGCCCGGCGATCGACATCCGCTCATGAGCCAGTCCCCAACTGATGGCTGCCAGCCCCGTGCCGGCCCGCGCAACCAGTGCATCGGCCGGTACCCAGGTGTCGATGCAGACCGCGGCGGTATCCAGCGGTCCCGCACCGACCTTGCGGTAGGGGGTCTGCACGCTGACTTGTGCGGCCGGCACGGCCACGACCGCGACATTGCCGTGCCTACTGGTCGGATCGTGGTCGACGCTGCGGGCCACCACCATGATGTGGTCGGCGATCGGAGACAGCGACACGAATTTCTTGACGCCGCGGACCTCGAAACCACCGTCACGGGACCGTATCTCGGTTTCGACGATCTGCAGGTCGGATCCGCCGGACTCCTCCGAGGCTCCGATGCACAGCACCGCGGCGCCACGGATCGCCTGATCGCAGATATCCCGCAAGTAGTCCGACTTACCAAACCGGCGCAAAATCGCGATCGCCGAGTCATGCAAGCTGACACCCACACCGATGCCGGCAGAGGCCAGCTGGCCCAACGCGAAAGCGAGTTCGACGAGTTTACCGACGTCGGGACGGGCGTCGGTCGCCCACTTCGCATCGAATACGCCGCAGACACCCAGGTGTTCGATCAACTGGCGCGGAAAACGTTCCTGCGCTTCCGCTTCTGCGGTCCATGCCACCACCCGCTCGTCGAACGCTTTGGCGAGCAAACCGCGGAAGTCGTCGAGGTCGGAGCCGGCCGTCATCAGTCCGCCATCTCCAGGGAGCGCCGGACTGCCAAGCGGCGCAGTTTTCCAGACGACGTCCGGGGCAGTGATCCAGGCGACACGAAGACGACGTCGGACGGGACGATACCGCACTCGGACGCAACGCGTTGGATCAGTTCGGCGCGGGCGTTCGCCTCGTCTGGGCCGCGGAACTCGGCCGCGACCACCAGACCGGGGCGGGTCGAGCGATCACCGGTGCCCAAGGCGACCACGGCGCCTTCGCGCACTCCGCGAACTTGCGCTGCCACCAGCTCGACCTCCGTCGGAAAGATGTTGCGTCCCGCGATGGAGATGACTTCCTTCGCGCGACCACACACCACCAGGCCGCCGGCGCCAAGATAGCCGAGGTCGCCGGTGGCAAACCAATCGTCAGGGTCGATCGGCTGCTGACCCAGGTAACCCGCCATCATCGACGCACCGCGAATCTCGATTTCGCCAATTTCACGGCTCGCATTGCCTGCCGCCTGATCACCGCACGAGATCCGTACCTCCATACCGGGGATGGGGTTACCCAGGACCGCGTGCTTATGCGCACCGCTGCCGTCGATGACACGGTCGGCAAGCAACCCAATTCCGGGGACCGGCACGGTCACCGCGCACGTCGACTCGGCGAGCCCGTAGGAGGGCAACACGGCGCCGGCATCGAATCCGAACGGTGCCATCGCCTCCGCGAACCGCGTCAGCCCATCGCAGTCAACCGGCTCTCCACCGTTGAGCGTCACTCGCAGGGCACCCAGGTCGACCTCGGATACCCGCCTGGCGTATTTGCCGATGAGGTTGTAGGCGAAGTTCGGTGCCGCGGTCATGGTGGCACCACTGTCCGAGAGCCAACTCAACCAACGGAACGGCGACGCCGTGAACGCCGTCGTCGGGGCCAACCAGAGCGGCGCACCGGCCAGCGCAGCAGAGAGCACGAAAGCGAGCCCCATGTCGTGGTACAGCGGTAACCATGAGCAACCGACGTCGGTCGCAGCATCGGTGCCCACGCGCTGATTGAGCCCACGCAAGTTGCTGAGCACCGCGCCCGGCGAAAGGATGGCGGTACGGGGCGCGCCCGTCGATCCCGCGGTACCTTGAAGGACCGCGGGCCCTTCACTCGCCACCGGTGTGGCCGAACGATTGGTGTGCGCCGCCGTGCTGAGATCTCCGATCGTTACGCCGGCCGTATCGACCGATCGCAGGCGGGCAAGGTAGGAACCCTGGCTCAATACGGTGCGCACCCCAATCCCGAGGAAACGGGTCAACGTCGCGTCCGCCCATCGCTGGTCATTGGCGCCACGTACCGGCCCGGGCAGGATCGACACGGCAGCGCCGGCAAGCCAGGCACCCTGGATCGCGGCGACCAACTCGACCGTCGGTTCGCCGACCAGACCCACCGCGGCGGGTCGGTCATGGTCTAGCAGCCAGGCCGCTACGCTCTCGGCCAGCCCGTGTACCTCGGGCCACGGGTGCCGACACCACAGCGAGGTCTCGCGGTCGAGGACCATCAAGTCGCCGGCAGAGGCCTGCATGGACCGCGTGAGCACGGCCGCGAGCTCACTCATCGCGGTATTTGGCCGCGATCGCTGCCTCCAGTTCTCCGACCGTGTCGCACGTCAAGAGCTCCTCTTCGGACAGTGCGACTCCGAGCCGCTCCTCGATGGCCACCATACCGACCGCGAAGGCCACCGAATCCAGTCCCACATCGTCGACCAACCTGGCATCAGGCGTGACTCGAGTCAGGTCAATGTTGAGGTCGTCGCGCAGGATGCTCAGCAGCGTAGTGCTGACGGTGGACGGCGATGAGGTCATGGCGAAGGAGGCTACACCTGGGGTATTAGGCAAGGCTAGCCTTGTACTTAGTGGATATCGCCACATCGTGCCCGGGCGCCCAATAGAGCAGTGCGCGGTAACGTCGTGGGGTGTCCACTACCCGCCGTCGCAGACCCGCGCTGATCGCGTTGGTGATCATCGCGACCTGTGGTTGCCTGGCCCTGGGTTGGTGGCAGTGGACCAGGTTTCAATCGACCTCGGGCACCTTTCAAAATCTGGGTTACGCGTTGCAGTGGCCATTGTTTGCTTGGTTCTGCGTCTACGCGTACCGCAACTTCGTTCGGTATGAAGAGACGCCCCCGCAACCGCCCACCGGCAGCGCCGCCGCCGAGATACCTGCCGGATTGCTGCCCGAGCGGCCGAAGCCGGCGCAGCAGCCACCCGACGATCCCGTACTACGGGAATACAACGCCTACCTAGCCGAGCTAGCCAAGGACGATGCCAGGAAGCAGAACAGGACCACCGCATGACCGCACCCGAAACGCCCGCGGCGCAGCACGCCGAGCCTGCCATCGCCGTCGAGAGGATTCGCACCGCTTTGCTCGGCTACCGGATCATGGCGTGGACGACGGGCCTCTGGCTCATCGCACTGTGCTACGAGATCGTGGTCCGCTACGTCGTCAAGGTTGACAATCCGCCGACGTGGATCGGTATGGTGCACGGCTGGGTGTACTTCACGTATCTGCTTCTGACGTTGAACCTGGCGGTCAAGGTCCGCTGGCCGCTCGGCAAAACAGCCGGTGTTCTGCTCGCCGGCACAATTCCGCTGCTCGGCATCGTCGTCGAGCACTTCCAGACCAAAGAGATCAAGGCCCGCTTCGGGCTTTAGCCTGTCGCCAGGGAGCGCAGCGCCGGCAGCAGCAAAGCCAACGCGCGACCGCGATGGGATACCGCGTCCTTTTCCGCCGGGCTCAGCTGGGCCGCTGTGCGGTCGTCACCGTACGGGACGAAGACCGGGTCGTAGCCGAACCCGCCGTCACCGCGCGGCTCACGGGCGATCGTGCCGGGCCATTCACCGCGCACGACAACTTCGCCGGACCCCGAGACCAACGCGCAGGCCGACACGAACGCTGCTCCGCGCCGCTCATCGGGCACATCGCACAACTGCGCCAGCAACAGCGCGGTGTTCGCGGCATCGTCGCCATACCTGCCGGACCACCGGGCCGACAGCACGCCGGGCATGCCGCCCAGTGCGGCCACCTCCAAACCGGAGTCGTCGGCAACGCTGGCAAGTCCGGTCGCGGAGAACGCGTCGCGCGCCTTGGCCAGCGCGTTGTCCTCGAATGTCACACCGGTTTCTGGTGTTTCAGGCAGCGGCGACACATCGCCCAGCGACAACAGCGTCAAACCCGATAGTCCGGCGCCGTCCAACACCCGGCGCAGTTCGGCCAGCTTTTTGCGGTTGCGGCTGGCGACCAGAAGCTTGGTCACAAGCGCCACTCCTCCTCATCGCTCCGCTCTGCATCGTCGCGGCGCGGTCAGGTGCCAAACGCCTTCGGCGGTGGCGGTCCCTGCGGCAGCACACCCGGATACGGCAGCGCCAACGCGTCGCGTTGTGCGGCAAACAACGTGTCGCAGGCGCCCAGTGCCATGTCCAGCAGCTTATCCAGTGTCGAACGTGCGAACGTCGCGCCTTCGCCGGTGCCCTGAATCTCTACCAGGGTTCCGGTGTCGGTAGCGACGACGTTCATGTCGACCTCGGCGCGCGAATCTTCCTCGTAGGGCAGATCCACCCGGATCCTGCCGTCGACAACACCGACGCTGACCGCGGCGATGGCACACGACAATGGCCTGGGGTCGGACAACTTACCCGCCGCCGACAAGTAGGTCACTGCGTCGGCCAATGCCACGTAGGCGCCGGTGATGGCCGCGGTTCGAGTGCCACCATCGGCCTGCAACACATCACAATCGATAGCGATCGTGTTCTCCCCCAGCGCCGCCAGGTCGATGCATGCGCGCAGCGACCGGCCGATGAGCCGACTGATTTCCTGAGTACGCCCGCTAAGCCTGCCTCTCACCGACTCGCGATCAGAGCGGCTGTGGGTGGCCGACGGCAGCATGGCGTACTCCGCGGTGAGCCACCCCAGACCGGTTGCTTTACGCCACCGGGGCACCCCTTCGGTGACGCTGGCGGTGCACAGGACCTTGGTGTGACCGAATTCGATGAGCACCGATCCCGCCGGGTTTTCGGTGAAACCGCGGGTGATGATCACCGGGCGAAGCTCGTGGTCGAGCCGGCCGTCTTCTCGCTCGGACACGACGCCAACCCTAGACCTAGCCGGCTCGCCGGACTTCGAACGTCTCGTCGCATACCACCGCGTGCACCGGGCCGTCGAACTCGGCCTTGGCCTCGCTGATGACGTCCTCACGCGAAGTCCACGGCGGGATATGCGTCAGCAGCAGCTCACGAACGCCGGCTTGCGCGGCAACCATACCGGCTTCGGTGCCCGACAGGTGTAGATCGGGTGGATGTTTGGGCGAGTGTGTCCAGGAGGCCTCGCAGAGGAAAACGTCGACGCCGCGAGCCAGCTCGACGAACTGGTCACAAATGCCGGTGTCGCCGCTATAAGCCAGTGACGCACCGCTCGGATCGGTGATCCGCAGGCCAAACGACTCGGTCGGGTGGGCAACCAGCCGCGGCACTATCGTAAGGGCGCCCAACGTCACTGGCTCACTGTCGGCCCAGTGGTGAACATCGAAGATATCCGAACAGTCGTCAATCTCCCCACCGTACGGGGACGACGCCGCCCCCAATCGCGACCAGGTGTCGCTGGGGCCGTACAACAATGCCTTGCCAGAGGGACGCGACGGGTGGTAACGCCGCCACACAAAAAGTCCCGGCAAGTCCAGACAATGGTCCGCATGCAGATGCGACAGCAGCACATGCACCGACGCGGGATCCGCGTGCCGTTGCAGCGCGCCGAGCACACCCCCGCCGAAGTCGATAACCAACGGCGGTGTGTGCGGCGCTCGGAGCAAATACCCCGACGCAGGCGAATCCGGCCCCACGACGCTACCGGAGCATCCGAGCACGGTTATTCGCACGGACACTACTGTGCCATGCCCGATACAACGATGCGGAATACATCGACGCATTCGGTGACGAGAATCTCTTCCATGGCCTAATGAATGCGCGATGGGTGAACGGGTTGCACACCACCGAGCACCGGACCCAGGAATCGTGAGGCCAATTTGGTAAACGCTTCGGGGTCGCCCGTAGCTTCAAATATCCGAGTTGCCGGCGGCGCGTCATGCGGACGCAATAAGTCGATCTCGGTGAGCACCCGGACCACTTCCTTAGCGGTCTCCTCGGCGCTGGAGACCAGCGTGACGTTCTCGCCCATCGCCAGTTGAATCAGTCCGGACAGCAGTGGATAGTGCGTACAGCCCAGCACTAGCGTGTCGACCTCGGCGCGCTGCAGCGGTTCCAGGTAGCCCTGCGCCAGACCGAGCACCTGACGACCGCTGGTGACGCCGCGCTCGACGAAGTCCACGAAGCGAGGGCAAGCCACCGCGGTGATTTCGGTGTCGCGGGCCGCAGCGAACGCGTCCTGATAGGCGTGTGAAGTGATGGTCGCCCGCGTGCCGATTACCCCGATGCGGCCGTTGCGGGTGGCGGCCACCGCACGCCGCACCGCCGGCAGTATCACTTCGACGACGGGCACCTGGTAGCGCTCGCGAGCATCCCGCAGGCACGCCGACGACGCCGAGTTGCAGGCGATCACCAACGCCTTGACGCCTCGGCCGACCAGATCGTCGCCGATGGCCAGCGCGTGCGCCCGGATCTCCGGGATGGTCAGCGGACCGTACGGGCCGTTGCCGGTGTCGCCGACGTAGACGATGTCCTCGTCGGGCAGTTGGTCGATGATGGCCCGCGCGACCGTCAGTCCCCCGACGCCGGAATCAAAGACTCCGACGGGCGCCAACGGCGAATTCATAACTTCGGATGCCCGGAACGCGCGCCGGCCCTTTTCAGTGCACGGGCCTTACGCTCCGGAGCGGACAACAGATACGCCGCCACGACGCCAGCAACCGCACCACTTAAATGACCCTGCCATGACACGCCACCACACTGGCCCAGCACCGGCATCGCGCCGAGCAGGATGCCGCCATAGACAAACAAGACCACCAGCCCAATGACGATATCCCATCCCTTGCGCACAAAAAGCCCGAACACCAATAGGAAGGCCAGCCAGCCAAAGATCAGGCCAGAGGCGCCGATATGGTCGGTCGGGCCACAGCTGCTGCCCACATTGCCGATCAGCCAAGTGCCCAAGCCGCCCAGAATCCAAATGATCGCGGTGGCCCAGACAAACCGGGACAGCCCGGCCAGCGTCATAAGAAACCCCAGCACCAGCAGCGGGATGGTATTGGCCATTAGGTGGTGCCAGTTCGCGTGCAAAAGTGGCGCAAAGATGACGCCCCACAGGCCGTCTGTTTTCAGCGGCCTGATGCCGTTGACGTCCAGCCGACTCCCGGACAGCTGGTCGATCAGTTCGACGAGATAGAGCAGCGCGACGAAGGTGAGGATCGTCGTCCCGCCGACCACCCAGCGCGGGCGCTTCGTCGTCTGCGTTGTCGGTGTTCGCGGACGGCCTGTGGGCCGTGTTATCTGCACCGCTCCTCCCCGTCGCTTCCGGCGCGGGGTCATGCCCATAGTTGCCCTTCCAGAGCGGTCTCGGCGTCATCCAGGCTACCGGCGTAGGCGCCGGTGGACAGATACTTCCACCCGGCGTCGGCGACCACCAACGCAATGTCGGCCCGCTCGCCGGCCGCCAGGGCGCCGGCCCCGACTCCGAGTGCGGCGTGTAGCACCGCGCCGGTTGAGATGCCCGCAAAGATGCCTTCGGTGTGCACCAACTCGCGGGTGCGGCGCACTGCGTCCACCGCGCCGACAGAATATCGCGCGGTCAGTATTTCCGGGTCATACAGCTCGGGCACAAAGCCTTCGTCCATGTTGCGCAGGGCGTATACCCCCTCACCGTAGCGGGGTTCGGCCGCCACGATCTTGACGTTGGCAACGTGCTCGCGCAGGAAACGGCCAGTGCCCATCAGCGTGCCCGTGGTGCCTAGGCCGGCGACGAAGTGCGTGATTTCGGGCAGGTCGGCCAGCAGCTCGGGGCCGGTGCCGCAGTAGTGCGAGTCGGTGTTGGCGGGATTGCCGTACTGGTACAGCATCACCCATGACGGGTTGGTCGCGGCCAGCTCTTTGGCGGTGGCCACCGCAGTGTTGGACCCGCCTTCGGCCGCCGAGAAGATAATCTGCGCGCCGTAGAGCTCGAGCAGCTGCCGCCGTTCAACCGATGTGTTCTCCGGCATCACGCAGATCAATCGGTACCCCTTCAACCGGGCCGCCATCGCCAGCGAAATGCCGGTGTTTCCGCTGGTGGGCTCCAGGATGGTGGCGCCCGGCCGCAACAACCCGTCGGCCTCGGCCTGCTCGATCATCCGCACAGCCGGGCGGTCCTTGATCGACCCGGTCGGATTGCGGTCCTCGAGCTTGGCCCACAGCCGCACGTGCGGTCCGTCTCGCCCGTCATCCCAGCGTGGCGACAATCGCTGCAGGCCAACCAGCGGCGTGTTGCCCAAGGCCTGCAACAGCGAGTCGTATCGTGTCATGTGCTCCGCTCACCCACCGGCCACGGCGGGGAGGATGGTGACCGAGTCACCGTCAGCGATCGCGGTGGCCAAGCCGCCGGAGAACCGCACGTCCTCGTCGTTGACGTAGATGTTCACGAAGCGGTGCAACTTACCTGGGGAAGACGGGTCCATCAGGCGCTCGGAAATGCCCGAATAGTTGGCCTCCAGGTCGCTGATGACGGCACCCAAGGTATCGCCGCTGGCCGAGACACTCTTCTGGCCGCCGGTGTGGGGCCGCAGGATGGTCGGAATGGATACGGTGACGTTCATGCTGGCCTTTCTCGGAACGGTTCAGTACTGCTCGACGACATTGACAGGTTCCTCGGTGACAGCGCCATCGACGATGCGGTAGCTGCGTAGCTCGTGCCGGTGCGGGTCGCGGGTGGACACCAGCACGTAGTGCGCGTCGGGTTCGGTGGCAAGCTTCACGTCCGTACGGCTCGGGTACGCTTCGGTCGCAGTGTGCGAGTGATAGATGACGACCGGGACCTCGTCGGCATCTTCCATAGCCCGCCACACCTTCAGTTGCTCACCGGAATCCAACCGGTAGAAGGTCGGCGAGCGCTCGGCATTGGTCATCGGGATATGCCGCTCGGGACGGTCAGAGCCCTCGGGTCCGGCCAGCACTCCGCAGGCTTCGTCGGGGTGGTCGCGACGCGCATGGGCCACCATCGCATTCACCAGGTCTGCGCGAATCACCAGCACGTAGACGGTTCCTTTCCTAAGCAACACCGAAGTTTCAGGACCCGAATGCTCCGGGAAACATGTCACGGTAGGTCGGTATTCCGGCTACCGGCTGAGCATTGAGCACGCCGGCCAGCACCGCACGAGCCAGGCAATCAGCCGCCGCCGCACCGACCGCGGTGACCAGCTGAGTCTCCGGAGACAATGCGGCCGGCACGCCGGCCTCCGGCGGCACCGCTACCGCGCCGGTGGCCAGCGCGAAAACCGTGTCGCCATCCAAGGGGGTGTGTGCCGGCCGGATGGTGCGGGCCAACCCGTCGTGGGCGGCAATCGCGATGCGCCGGCAAGCCGCAGGGCTCAGCGCGGCGTCACACGCAATCACACCGATCGTCGTATTGAACGGGGTGTTGAAGGCTCCCAGCGGGGACGATAACTGCGCCAGCGCAGCAATCTGCTCGGCCGGCGGGGCCCTCAACGCGAACTCGCCGACTAGGTCGGCCATCCACGGCAAGCCGGTGGCTGGATCGACGACGTTGCCAGCGGCATTTACCACAGCAAGGACACCGACGGTCACACCGGACTGCAGGGTAGCCGATGCAGTCCCGACACCGCCCTTGAGCGCTCCGGCGCGCGCCCCAACCCCCACGCCCACCGTCCCGACCGCGACGTCGACTCCGGCTGCCGCACAGGCCGAATAGCCGAAATCGGCCGTCGGCCGACAATTCCAGCCGCCGACCGGAAGGTCGAAAATCACCGCGCCCGGCACGATGGGCACCACGCCGCTGCCCATCGCGACGCCGCGCCGGTGTTCCTCTAGCCAGCGCATGACGCCATCGGCGGCGGCCAGACCGTAGGCGCTGCCGCCGGCGAGCAACAGGGCGTCGACGAAGCGCACGCTGTTGGCCGGGTCCAGCAGATCAGTCTCACGGGTTCCAGGGGCGCCACCGCGGCAATCGACCGCACCGACCGTCCCGGGCGGCGGCAACACCACCGTGACGCCACAAGCCCACCCGGCGCCGAGGGACGCGTCGGGGTCCAGTCTCTGGTAGTGGCCAACCCGGATGCCCCCGACGTCGGTGATGGAGTTCATCGGGCCGCCGCGCAGATCATCGAGACCCCATCAGCACCAGCACGAGGTATTCCTGCAGGACTGTCAGCCACTGGTAGACATTGAAGTGCGCGGCCAACGGGTGGTTCCCCGGCAGGCGCTCCGGCCCACGCGGGCCGATCTCAAGCATCACTCCGAGCGCCAGCCGAAGGTCGTTGACGGCGGCGATCCAAGCATTGGCGTCGGATTCCGTCAGCTCCAACCGGCCGCCATTGTCCGGAACCGTGTCTAATAACTGCTGCGCGGCAACACGTTTGGCGTCGATAATCTCAGGTTCGTGCAGGCTGCGCAGGGCAGCGTTGAAGCTCTCGGAGCCGTCGACGGCCGTCGGATCATCGTCATCCAGGTCATCGGGACGGTAGAAATCCGGCAACAGCCGACGCAAGGTCGGGTCACCCGGACGCTGCGCATGCCCGGTCTTGATGCCGGTGATCTCCTCGAGTTCGTCTGACGGCGAAGAAGAGTCGCGATCGTCGAGCAGCCCGATCATCGCGCCTGCCAGGTTCTTGAGCAGAGCGGCCTCATGCGGAGCCAACGACGATCGAAAGCGGGGACCATCGCGGGTCTCGACGCGCTTCCACCTGCGCACGATGGATCCCGAATATCCTCAAATCTCACCGGTCCTGCTGCATCGTCGCCCACAAACCGGCGGCATGCAGCTTGGACACGTCGACTTCCATGGACTCTCGGCTGCCCGCGGACACCACCGCCTTACCTTCGTTGTGCACCTGCAACATCAGCTTGGTGGCATGCGGCTCGCTGTAGCCGAACAACTTCTGAAACACGTAGGTCACGTAGCTCATCAAGTTGACCGGGTCGTCCCACACGATGGTGACCCATGCCCTGTCCGTCACGTCGACCGGAGCAGACTCGCGCTGCCAGGTGGTACCTGGCTTGGCGGGCGCTGACACAACAGCCATGGCCCCAGGATACCCAGCGCACCGTGGCCGCGAGCCGATACCGTGGCGGTGTGAACGACTGGGTCCCAACCGGGCGACGCTGCGGACCGCGTCGGACCGCTGTGGGGCCACGCCCAGCCGCCAGGCGGCGAGAGGGAGAGCCCGACAATCAAGACCCAGCCGGGCTGTTGACCGACAAGTACGAGTTGACCATGCTGGCGGCTGCCCTGCGCGACGGCAGCGCCAATCGCCCCACCACATTCGAGGTGTTCGCTCGCCGACTCCCCACCGGCCGTCGCTACGGAGTTGTCGCCGGAACCGGCCGGTTGCTGGAAGCGTTGCCGCAGTTCAGGTTCGACGCTGACGCGTGCGAGTTGCTGGCCCAATTCCTCGACCCGGCCACGGTGCGGTATCTTCGCGAATTCCGGTTCCGCGGCGATATCGACGGCTATGCCGAGGGGGAGCTGTATTTTCCCGGGTCACCGGTGCTCTCGGTACGCGGCAGCTTCGCCGAATGCGTCCTGCTCGAAACGCTGGTGCTGTCAATCTTCAACCACGACACAGCGATCGCCTCGGCAGCGGCGCGCATGGTCAGCGCCGCCGGGGGGCGCCCACTGATCGAGATGGGCTCGCGGCGCACCCACGAACGCGCCGCGGTGGCAGCGGCCCGGGCGGCGTATATCGCCGGTTTCGCCGCGTCATCCAACTTGGCGGCGCAGCGACGCTACGGAGTGCCCGCGCACGGCACCGCGGCACACGCATTCACCATGTTGCACGCCCAGCATGGCGGCCCCACCGAACTAGCCGAGCGAGCCGCATTCCGCGCCCAGGTCGAAGCGCTGGGACCCGGTACCACGCTGCTGGTGGATACCTATGACGTCACGACCGGTGTGGCCAATGCCGTTGCCGCCGCCGGCGCTGAGCTCGGCGCGATCCGCATCGATTCCGGTGAGCTTGGGGTACTGGCCCGCCAAGCGCGGGAGCAGCTCGACCGGCTAGGAGCCACCCGGACGCGCATCGTGGTGTCCGGCGACCTTGACGAGTTCAGCATCGCCGCGTTGCGCGGTGAACCCGTCGACAGCTACGGCGTGGGCACGTCGCTGGTCACCGGGTCGGGCGCGCCGACCGCCAACATGGTCTACAAACTGGTCGAGGTAGACGGTGTACCGGTGCAAAAGCGCAGCAGCTACAAAGAATCCCCCGGCGGCCGCAAAGAGGCACTGCGGCGCTCCCGTGCGACGGGCACCATCACCGAGGAGCTCGTGCATCCGGCGGGCCGTCCGCCGGTCATTGTCGAGCCGCACCGGGTTTTGACGCTGCCACTGGTCCGCGCCGGGCAACCGGTAGCCGATACCAGCCTGGCCGCGGCACGGCAGCTGGTGGCATCCGGGTTGCGCAGCCTGCCAGCCGACGGGCTGAAATTGGCACCCGGCGAGCCGGCGATTCCGACACGCACGATCCCGGCCTGAGCGCAAGGATGTGACCACGTCCCGTGTCCGAGTCGGTATCGATGTCTGTGCCTGAGCTGCTTGCCATCGCCGTGGCGGCACTTGGCGGCACCCGGCGTCGCGGCCAGCAAGAGATGGCCGCCGCGGTAGCGCATGCGTTTGAAACCGGTGAGCACTTGGTGGTCCAGGCCGGCACCGGAACCGGCAAGTCGCTGGCGTATCTGGTTCCCGCGATCATCCGCGCTCTTTGCGACGACGCGCCGGTCGTGGTGTCGACGGCGACGATCGCTTTGCAACGTCAACTCGTCGATCGTGACCTGCCCCAGCTGGTAGATTCGCTCACCAATGCGCTCCCCCGCCGACCGAAGTTCGCCCTGCTCAAAGGTCGACGGAACTACCTGTGCCTGAACAAGATCCACAACTCAGTCACAGCCAGTGACCATGACGACGAGCGGCCGCAGGAGGAGCTCTTCGACCCGGTGGCGGTCACCGCGCTGGGACGCGATGTGCAACGGCTAACCGCCTGGGCTTCGACGACCGTGTCTGGTGATCGCGACGACCTTAAGCCCGGTGTGGGAGACCGATCCTGGTCGCAGGTCAGCGTTTCGGCGCGGGAATGCCTCGGCGTGGCCCGCTGCCCGTTTGGCTCGGAGTGCTTCTCCGAACGGGCTCGTGGAGCGGCCGGCCTGGCCGATGTCGTCGTCACCAACCACGCGCTGCTGGCCATCGATGCCGTCGCCGAATCGGCGGTACTGCCAGAACATCGGCTGCTGGTTGTCGACGAGGCTCACGAATTGGCCGACCGGGTGACCTCGGTAGCCGCCGCTGAGCTGACGTCTGCCACGCTCGGTATGGCCGCACGACGGATCACCCGGCTGGTCGACCCGAAAGTGACCCAGCGGCTTCAGGCGGCGTCGGCTACCTTCAGTTCGGCGATTCACGACGCCAGACCGGGCCGCATTGATTGCCTCGATGACGAGATGGCGACCTATCTGAGCGCGCTGCGCGATGCGGCCAGTGCGGCGCGCTCAGCGATCGATACCGGCAGCGACACCACGACGGCGTCCGTGCGCGCCGAAGCGGGCGCGGTACTGACCGAAATATCCGATACCGCGTCACGAATCCTGGCGTCGTTCGCCCCCGCTATCCCTGACCGCAGCGACGTGGTTTGGCTGGAGCACGAGGACAACCACGAATCGGCTCGCGCGGTGCTGCGGGTGGCTCCGCTATCGGTGGCCGAGCTGTTGGCCACCCAGGTGTTCGCCCGTGCAACGACCGTATTGACCTCGGCAACGCTGACAATCGGCGGGTCGTTTGACGCGATGGCCACGGCATGGGGCCTGACTGCAGACACGCCCTGGCGTGGCCTGGACGTGGGCTCGCCTTTCCAGCACGCAAAGTCGGGAATCCTCTACGTGGCCGCCCATCTCCCGCCGCCGGGCCGAGACGGCAGCGGCTCGGCCGAACAACTGACCGAGATCGCCGAACTCATCACCGCTGCAGGTGGGCGCACCCTGGGGCTGTTCTCGTCCATGCGGGCCGCCCGGGCAGCCACCGAGGCCATGCGCGAACGGCTGTCCACGCCGGTGTTGTGTCAGGGCGACGACAGTACGTCCACGCTGGTGGAGAAGTTCACCGCCGATGCGGCGACCTCCCTGTTCGGCACGCTGTCGCTGTGGCAGGGGGTCGACGTGCCGGGACCGTCGCTGTCGTTGGTGTTGATCGACCGCATCCCGTTCCCCCGGCCGGACGATCCCCTGCTGAGTGCCCGCCAGCGTGCGGTGGCCGCCCGTGGCGGCAACGGCTTCATGACGGTCGCCGCCAGCCACGCGGCGCTGCTGCTGGCACAGGGATCCGGCCGGCTGTTACGGCGCGTCACCGATCGGGGCGTGGTTGCGGTGCTCGATTCACGGATGGCTACCGCCCGCTATGGCGAATTCCTGCGAGCCTCGCTGCCGCCCTTTTGGCAGACCACCAACGCCACGCAAGTGCGCGCGGCCCTGCGGCGCCTTGCGCGAGCAGACGCAAAAGCCCACTAAATCGGCCAGATTTAGGAGCTTTTGCGTCTTCTCGGCGGGTCAGGCCAGGGTGACCAGGCCGAGCTCGTTGCTGGCGGCCAGCATCGGGTGGCGAGGCAGCACCCGCACGGTGTATCCGACTGGCCCCGCCAGCGGCAGCGGCGTCGTCGTCGAGAAGATCTCGTAGCCGCCGTCGCCGGTGCCGGTATGCGCCATCTCGACGGTGACCGGATCCATTAGCACATCGCCGGAGTCGACCCTGCCCAGCACCCCCTGCACCGTCACGTCGTTTGGCCTCAGCCCGGCCAGCCGCACGGTTGCCGTCAGGGTCAGCTGGGACCCGAGCAGTGGAGTATCCGGCAGACCGGTGCTGTCGACGTCGGCAATCTCGATCTTGGGCCACGCTTCTTCCGCGCGCCGGCGGTAGTCGGCCAGCTCGCGGGCCGCGTCGAACTGGGCGCCCGCGGTCCGGCGAAAAGACTGCGCCGCCGGCGCGTAGTAATGCTCGACGTAGTCGCGCACCATTCGAGAAGCCAGCACCTTGGGCCCGAGCGTTTGTAGGGTATGCCGGACCATCTCTACCCACCGCTGCGGCACCCCGCGTTCATCGCGCTCGTAGAACTTCGGTGCCACGGCTTGTGCCAGCAGGTCGTAGAGCGCGCCGGCCTCCAGGTCGTCGCGACGGTTCTCGTCCGCCACACCGTCGGCAGACGGTATCTCCCAACCGTTTTCGCCGTCGTACCACTCGTCCCACCAGCCGTCACGGATCGACAAATTCAGCCCGCCGTTAAGCGCGCTTTTCATGCCCGAGGTACCACACGCCTCCAGCGGCCGCAGCGGGTTGTTCAACCAGACGTCGCAGCCCCAGTACAACAGCCGGGCCATCGACATGTCGTAGTTCGGCAGGAAGGCGATGCGGTGGCGGACCTGCGGCCGGTCGGCGAACCGCACCACCTGCTGGATCAGCGCTTTGCCCCCGTCGTCGGCCGGGTGCGACTTCCCAGCCACTATCAGCTGGATCGGCCGCTGTTCGTCGAGCAGCAGTTGCTCGAGCCGATCGGGATCGCGCAACATCAACGTCAGCCGCTTGTAGGTCGGGACCCGCCGGGCGAAGCCGACGGTGAGCACATTCGGATCGAATGCCGTCGCGATCCAACCCAGTTCGGCATCCGTTGCACCACGTTCCAGCCATGATTGCCGCAACCGCGCCCGGACGTCCTCCACCAGCATCGACCGCAGTTGTGAGCGGATCCACCACAGATGAGCAGGATCGACCTGATGCAGTCGCTGCCAAACGACGGGCTCGCGCAAAGAGTCCGACCCGGCCAGCTCGCGGCCCAGCTGCAACCACTGCGGCGCCGCCCAGGTGGGCGCGTGCACACCGTTGGTGACGGAGCCGATCGGCACCTCATCGGGGTCGAATCCCGCCCACAGCTCGTTGAACATGGCACGACTGACCCGGCCATGCAGCAACGAGACGCCGTTGGCCCGCTGCGCCAGCCGCAGGCCCATGTGTGCCATGTTGAATTTGGCCGGATCGTCCTCGGCGCCCAACGCGACGATGCGGTCGGCCGGCAACCCAGGCAACAGCCGAGACCGGCCATCGCCGCGCTGGTCATTGACGTAGCGCTGCACCATCTCGAGCGGGAACCGGTCGATCCCGGCGGGGACGGGAGTATGAGTGGTGAACACCGTGCTGGACCGCACCACCGTCAATGCGGTGTCGAAATCCAAACCCGCATCGGTGACCAGTTCACGGATGCGTTCGATGCCGAGGAATCCGGCGTGGCCCTCGTTCATGTGGAAGACCTCAGGCGGGGTGAGCTTTTCGACGGCGGTGTACGCACGAATCGCCCGCACCCCGCCGATGCCGGCCAGGATCTCTTGTTTGATGCGATGTTCCTGGTCGCCACCGTAGAGGCGGTCGGTGACGTTGCGCAGGTCGTGTTCGTTCTCCGGGATATCAGAATCCAACAAGAGCAACGGAACCCTACCCACCTGCGCTACCCAGATCCGGGCGCGCAACACGGCGTTGTCTCCCAGGGCGACCTCGACCAGCACTGGATCCCCGTTGGCGTCGGTGAGCAGACGCAACGGCAGCCCTTGCGGGTCCAGCGATGGGTAGGTCTCGTGCTGCCAGCCGTCCGCGGTAAGCGATTGCCGGAAGTAGCCGGAGCGGTAGTACAACCCCACCGCGATCAGCGGCACGCCCAGATCGGACGCGGATTTCAGATGGTCGCCGGCGAGAATCCCAAGACCGCCCGAGTAATTAGGCAACACCTCGGCTACCCCGAACTCCAGCGAGAAGTACGCGATCCCGGTCGGCAGGGCGTGTGCGGCTACCCCGGCGTCCTGCTGCTCCTGATACCACAGCGGACGGCTCAGGTAGTCGTTCAAGTCGGCCGCCAGCTCATCGAGGGCGCCCAAAAATTCTGCGTCCAGCGCAAGTTCGTCGAGACGCGCTGGGTTCACCGCGCCCAGCAGCGCCACCGGATCATGACCGCATTGCTCCCACAGTGCAGGGTCGATCGCCGCGAACAGATCCTGTGTCGGTTTGTCCCAGGACCACCGCAGATTGGTAGACAGCTGGTCCAGGGCGGCAAGACGTTCGGGTAGGTGGGCTCGGACGGTAAACCGGCGAAGGGCTTTCACGCGTCCTTACCTTACTGAGGATGCCACCGCGTGCGGTGCGCCCGCCGACCGCTGTGCCTTCGCGGGTGTGATCGGATACTAGGGTGGGTATCGGGCGCAAGAAGGACACACAAGGAACGACACATACAAGATGTCCCGGTGAGCGGCCGGGCAATCGGAACGGAAACGGAGTGGTGGGTGCCCGGTCGTGTCGAAATCGATGACGTCGCGCCCGTCGTTTCGTGCGGCGTATATCCCGCCAAGGCGGTGGTCGGCGAGGTGGTCCCGGTCCGCGCGGCGGTCTGGCGCGAAGGCCACGAGGCCGTTGCGGCGACGCTGGTCGTGCGCTACCTCGGGATGCGTTACCCACACCTCACCGACAGACCCCGGGCCAGGGTGGTTCCGACGCCGAGCGAGCCCCAACAACGCGTCAAGCCGCTGCTGATCCCGATGACGAGCGGCCAGGAGCCCTTCGTTTTCCACGGTCAGTTCACCCCGGACCGGGTAGGGTTGTGGACCTTCCGGGTGGACGGTTGGGGTGACCCGATCCACACCTGGCGCCATGGGCTGATAGCCAAGCTAGATGCCGGCCAGGGAGAGACCGAGCTGTCCAACGACCTGTTGGTAGGCGCGGTGCTGTTGGAGCGCGCGGCGACCGGTGTGCCGCGCGGGTTACGCGATCCCCTCCTGGCGGCCGCGGCAGCGCTGCGGACCCCCGGTGACCCGGTGACCCGCACCGCGTTGGCCCTGACACCGGAAATCGAAGAGCTGCTGGCCGACTATCCGCTGCGGGACCTGGTCACCCGGGGCGAGCAATTCGGCGTCTGGGTGGATCGGCCGTTGGCCCGGTTCGGCGCTTGGTATGAGATGTTTCCGCGCTCAACCGGCGGGTGGGACGACGACGGCAACCCGGTACACGGCACCTTCGCCACCGCTGCGGCAGAACTTCCGCGCATCGCCGGCATGGGGTTCGACGTGGTGTACCTGCCGCCGATCCATCCAATTGGCAAGGTGCATCGCAAGGGTCGCAACAACTCGCCCACCGCCGCACCGACAGACGTGGGATCGCCGTGGGCGATCGGTAGCGATGAGGGCGGTCACGATACCGTTCATCCCAGCCTGGGCACCATCGACGACTTCGACGACTTCGTCTCCGCGGCACGCGATCTGGGCATGGAGGTCGCGCTGGACCTGGCGCTGCAATGCGCACCGGATCATCCGTGGGCCCGCGAACACCGGCAGTGGTTCACCGAGCTGCCGGACGGCACCATCGCCTACGCGGAGAATCCACCGAAGAAGTACCAGGACATCTATCCGCTCAACTTCGACAACGATCCCGAGGGCCTGTACGACGAAGTGCTGCGCGTGGTGCAACATTGGGTTAACCACGGCGTCAAGTTCTTTCGCGTCGACAATCCCCACACCAAACCACCCAACTTCTGGGCCTGGCTGATCGCGCAGGTGAAGACCGTCGACCCCGACGTGCTGTTCCTGTCCGAGGCTTTCACCCCGCCCGCCCGCCAGTACGGGCTGGCCAAGCTCGGCTTCACGCAGTCCTACAGCTATTTCACCTGGCGCACGACCAAGTGGGAGCTCACCGAATTCGGCAACCAGATAGCCGAACTCGCCGACTACCGTCGGCCCAACCTGTTCGTCAACACCCCGGACATCCTGCACGCGGTGCTGCAGCACAACGGTCCAGGCATGTTCGCCATCCGCGCGGTGCTGGCCGCCACCATGAGCCCAGCCTGGGGGATGTACTGCGGTTATGAGCTTTTCGAGCACCGTGCGGTGCGCGAGGGCAGCGAGGAGTACCTGGACTCGGAGAAGTACGAATTGCGTCCCCGCGACTTTGCCAGCGCGCTGGACCAGGGTAGATCTTTGCAGCCGTTCATCACACGGCTCAATATAATTCGCCGGCTGCACCCGGCGTTTCAACAGTTGCGTACCATTCATTTTCACCACGTTGACAACGACGCGTTGCTGGCCTACAGCAAGTTCGACCCGGCCACCGGCGACTGCGTGTTGGTGGTGGTGACACTCAACGCATTTGGTCCTGAAGAAGCTACGCTGTGGTTGGACATGGCGGCGTTGGGCATGGAGGACTACGACCGGTTTTGGGTGCGCGACGAGATAACCGGCGAAGAATACCAATGGGGGCAAGCCAATTACATCCGCATCGACCCAGCACGGGCAGTCGCCCACATCATCAACATGCCAGCCGTGCCCTACGAGAGCCGAAACACGCTGCTGCGCAGGAGGTGACGGGCTCATGAGTCGATCCGAGAAACTCACCGGGGAGCACCTTGCACCCGAGCCGGCCGAAATGGCGCGCTTGGTGGCGGGTACACATCACAACCCGCACGGCATCCTGGGCGCCCACGAATACGGCGACCATACCGTCATCCGAGCGTTCCGTCCGCATGCCGTCGAGGTCGTCGCGCTCGTTGGTAAGGACCGGTTCTCGTTGCAGCACCTCGATTCTGGCCTGTTTGCCGTCACATTGCCGTTCGTCGACCTCATCGACTACCGCCTGCAGGTGACCTATGAAGGTTGCGAGCCACACACCGTGGCCGATGCGTACCGATTCCTGCCCACCCTGGGCGAGGTCGACCTGCACCTGTTCGCCGAGGGCCGCCACGAACGGCTTTGGGAAGTCCTGGGTGCCCACCCCCGCTCGTTTACCACGGCCGACGGTGTGGTGAGTGGCGTGTCGTTCGCCGTGTGGGCGCCCAACGCCAAGGGCGTCAGCTTGATCGGCGAGTTCAACGGTTGGAATGGCCACGAAGCCCCCATGCGGGTGCTCGGCCCATCAGGGGTATGGGAATTGTTCTGGCCCGACTTCCCTTGCGACGGTCTGTACAAGTTCCGCGTGCACGGCGCCGACGGCGTGGTTACCGATCGGGCCGACCCGTTCGCGTTCGGCACCGAGGTGCCGCCGCAGACCGCATCGCGGGTGACGTCGAGTGACTACACCTGGGGTGACGACGACTGGATGGCTGGGCGTGCGCTGCGCAACCCGGTGAACGAGGCGATGAGCACCTACGAAGTCCATCTCGGTTCGTGGCGGCCTGGACTCAGCTACCGCCAGCTTGCTCGTGAGTTGACGGATTACATTGTGGATCAAGGGTTTACCCATGTGGAGCTGTTGCCCGTCGCCGAGCATCCATTCGCCGGATCATGGGGGTATCAGGTCACGTCCTACTATGCGCCGACATCACGATTCGGCACACCCGACGACTTCCGGGCGCTGGTCGACGCCCTGCACCAGGCCGGCATCGGCGTCATCGTGGATTGGGTCCCAGCGCACTTCCCGAAGGACGCGTGGGCCCTGGGACGGTTCGACGGCACTCCGCTCTACGAACATTCCGATCCCAAACGCGGCGAGCAACTGGATTGGGGCACATACGTGTTCGACTTCGGCCGCCCGGAAGTGCGCAACTTTCTGGTAGCCAATGCGTTGTACTGGCTACAGGAGTTCCACATCGACGGCCTGCGGGTGGACGCGGTGGCCTCAATGCTCTATCTAGACTACTCGCGACCCGAGGGCGGCTGGACCCCCAACGTCCACGGCGGCCGGGAGAACCTGGAAGCAGTGCAGTTCCTGCAGGAGATGAACGCCACGGCGCACAAGGTCGCGCCGGGAATCGTCACCATCGCCGAGGAGTCCACGTCGTGGCCTGGGGTGACCCGCCCGACCAACATTGGCGGCCTGGGCTTTTCGATGAAGTGGAACATGGGCTGGATGCACGACACGCTCGACTACGTCAGCCGAGATCCCGTGTACCGCAGCTACCACCACCACGAGATGACGTTCTCGATGCTGTATGCGTTCAGCGAAAATTACGTGTTGCCGCTCAGTCATGACGAGGTGGTGCACGGCAAAGGCACGCTGTGGGGGCGGATGCCGGGCAACAATCACGTCAAGGCCGCCGGCCTGCGTAGCCTGCTTGCCTACCAATGGGCACACCCCGGCAAGCAATTGCTGTTCATGGGTCAGGAATTCGGCCAACGCGCCGAATGGTCCGAGCAGCGCGGCCTGGACTGGTTCCAACTCGACGAAAACGGCTTCTCCAACGGGATTCAGCGGCTGGTGCGCGACATCAACGACATCTACCGATGCCACCCGGCGCTGTGGAGCTTAGACACCACCCCCGAAGGCTATTCTTGGATCGACGCCAACGACTCCGCCAACAATGTGTTGAGCTTTATGCGCTACGGCAGCGACGGCTCGGTGCTGGCCTGCGTGTTCAATTTCGCAGGTGCCGAACACCGTGACTATCGACTCGGGCTGCCGCGCGCGGGCCGCTGGCGCGAGGTGCTCAATACCGACGCGACGATCTACCACGGCTCGGGGATCGGCAACCTCGGCGGCGTGGACGCCACCGACGACCCCTGGCATGGCCGCCCGGCGTCCGCGGTGCTGGTGCTGCCGCCCACTTCGGCGCTGTGGCTGACGCCCGCCTAGCGCCTGCCATGAGCAGATTGCACATGCCTGATGAGCCGATTCGATGCACTCTGCACACTGCACTCCGAGATTGATCAGAAAGGCTAAGCGATAGCGCTACCCTGTGCTAACTCGAGCTGGATACTCGACGCACAGCTGATCGGAGGAAAGCATGTCGTTTGTAATCGCCGCTCCCGAGACGCTGGTGAGGGCCGCTTCGGATTTGGCGAACATCGGGTCGACGCTGGGGGCCGCCAACGCCGCGGCATTGGGCCCGACGACGGAACTTCTGGCAGCCGGTGCTGATGAGGTGTCGGCGGCCATCGCGTCGCTGTTCGCCGCGCATGGCCAGGCCTATCAGGCGGTGAGCGCTCAGATGTCGGCGTTTCATGCCCAGTTCGTTCAAACCTTGACTGCGGGCGCTGGCGCGTACGCGAGCGCTGAGGCCGCCGCCGCGGCGCCGTTGGAGGGCCTGCTCAACATTGTGAACACGCCCACCCAGCTGTTGCTGGGGCGTCCGCTGATCGGCAACGGCGCCAACGGCGCACCGGGGACCGGGCAAGCCGGCGGGGCCGGCGGGCTGCTGTACGGCAACGGCGGGGCCGGCGGGTCCGGGGCGCCCGGCCAGGCCGGCGGCCCAGGTGGAGCCGCGGGGCTATTCGGCAACGGCGGGGCGGGTGGGGCCGGGGGTGACGGCCCGGGCAACGGCGCGGCTGGCGGGGCCGGCGGGGCCGGCGGGCTGCTGTTCGGCTCCGGCGGCGCCGGTGGACCCGGCGGAGTCGGGAACACCGGCACAGGCGGGCTCGGCGGCGACGGCGGGGCGGCCGGGCTGTTCGGAGCCGGTGGCATCGGCGGGGCCGGCGGGCCAGGCTTCAACGGTGGCGCCGGCGGGGCCGGCGGTCGCAGCGGGCTGTTCGAGGTGTTGGCCGCCGGCGGTGCCGGCGGCACCGGCGGGTTGAGCGTCAACGGGGGCACCGGTGGCACCGGCGGCACCGGCGGGGGCGGCGGGCTGTTCTCCAATGGCGGTGCCGGCGGCGCCGGCGGGTTCGGAGTCTCCGGCTCGGCCGGAGGGAACGGCGGCACCGGAGGCGACGGCGGCATCTTCACCGGCAACGGCGGGACCGGCGGCACCGGCGGAACTGGCACCGGTAACCAACTCGTGGGCGGTGAGGGCGGGGCCGGCGGGGCGGGCGGCAACGCCGGCATCCTCTTCGGCGCTGGCGGCATTGGCGGCACCGGCGGAACCGGTCTCGGCGCGCCCGACCCCGGCGGCACCGGCGGCAAAGGAGGCGTCGGCGGCATCGGCGGTGCCGGCGCACTGTTCGGTCCCGGCGGCGCCGGGGGCACCGGAGGGTTCGGCGCCTCCAGTGCGGACCAAATGGCCGGCGGCATCGGCGGGTCCGGTGGCAGCGGCGGGGCCGCCAAGCTGATCGGCGACGGCGGCGCCGGCGGTACCGGCGGCGACAGCGTCCGGGGCGCGGCCGGTAGCGGCGGCACCGGCGGCACCGGCGGGTTGATCGGTGACGGCGGCGCTGGTGGCGCCGGCGGGACTGGCATCGAATTCGGGTCGGTCGGGGGGGCCGGCGGGGCCGGCGGCAACGCCGCCGGGCTCTCGGGTGCGGGCGGGACCGGCGGAGCCGGCGGGTTCGGCGAGACCGCCGGCGACGGTGGGGCCGGCGGCAACGCCGGCCTGCTCAACGGCGATGGCGGCGCCGGCGGCGCCGGCGGACTCGGCATCGCCGGCGACGGGGGGAACGGCGGCAAGGGTGGCAAGGCCGGGATGGTCGGCAACGGCGGCGACGGCGGCGCCGGCGGCGCAAGCGTGGTGGCAAACGGCGGTGTCGGCGGCTCCGGCGGCAACGCCACCCTGATCGGCAATGGAGGCAACGGCGGAAACGGCGGAGTCGGCAGTGCGCCGGGTAAGGGTGGCGCCGGTGGCGCCGGCGGCACCGCCGGGCTGCTCGGCCTGAACGGATCACCCGGGTTGTCGTAGCCGCCCAGCGCGAGCAGACGCAGAATCGCCTAAACCCGCACGGGTTTAGGCGATTCTGCGTCTGCTCGCCAGCCGGCCTCAGTACAGCGCGTTGGCGAGGTTGCGCCGACCGGCCACGACCTCGGGATCGGCGGGGTCGAACAGCTCGAACAGCTCGATCAGCCGGGTGCGCACCCGGGTGCGCTCTTCTCCAGATGTCCGACGCACCAACGCGATCAGGCGCTCGAAGGCCGCACTCACATCCTGGTTGAGGACTTGCACGTCGGCTGCCGCAAACGCGGCGTCGATGTCATCCGACAAGCTGTCGGCGACCGAGACGGCGTCGGGCCGTTGTGCGGTTGCGCGGATGAGGAATTCGATCTGGCGGATGGCCGCCTTGGCTTCGACGCTTCCTGGGTTGGCATCCAAAATCGCCTGATATGACTTGCGCGCGGCAACAAAGTCGCCATCCTCGAGCTGCTGGCGCGCCTGTGCCACCGCTGGATCGACTTCGGTGGACTCCTCGGAACTCGCTGCGCCCTTGAGCTTTCCGGCTGTCGCAGACAACAGGGAATCCACCCAGCGACTCAGTTGGTCCGCGGGCTGGAGGCCCTGGAAGCTCGAGATCGGCTGTCCCGCAGCCAAGGCCACCACGGTCGGAACCGCTTGGACGCCGAATATCTGTGCCACCCTGGGTGCGACGTCAACGTTAACCGACGCCAGCGACCACTTGCCCTTAGCGGCAGCGGCCAAGCCGGACAGCGTGTCAAGCAAGTCGACGCATACCTCGCTGCGGGGTGACCACAGCAACACCACCACCGGCACTTCGTCGGACCGGACGATCACCTCGTCCTCGAAGTTCGCCTCGGTGATCTCGGTCACACCGGACGGCGTCGACAGTGCCCGGTCGGCATCCGTGCTCGCCGCAGCGTTTTGCTGGGCACGTTGTTTGATGCCGGAGAGGTCAACAGCACCGGCCATGGCCGGCCCGAGCGGGGGTCGCGGACGCGTCACGCCGTCAAGTCTGTCATGCCGCTGCGGTCATCGATCCACCCGGTGGCGCCGACCCTGCGGCAGGAGCCGACATACCGCGATCGGTTGGTATGACCAAGATCACACTGGCCGCCACCGACCCCTCAACCGCTATCCGGCCCGCAATATCAGTGCGTCGCCCTGCCCGCCAGCCCCGCACAATGCGGCAACCCCGACGCCCGATCCCCGGCGTGCCAACTGCAGCGCCGCATGTAGCGTGATTCGCGTCCCTGACATGCCGAGGGGATGCCCGACGGCAATCGCACCACCGTTGACGTTGACGATCTGGGGGTTCAGCCCGAGTTCGCGTATCGAGGCCAATGCCACCGCAGCGAACGCCTCGTTGATCTCCACCACGTCGAGCTGGTCCACTGAGATGCCCTCGCGATCCAGCGCCTTGTTGATCGCGTTGGCCGGCTGCGATTGCAGTGTGGAATCCGGCCCGGCCACCACACCGTGGGCGCCGATCTCGGCTAGCCAGGTCAGCCCCAGTTCCTGGGCCTTTTCCTGGTTCATGACCACCACCGCGGCCGCACCGTCGGAGATCTGTGACGCCGACCCGGCGGTGATGGTGCCGTCGCCACGGAACGCCGGCTTCAGACCGGCCAGCGCGGCGGCGGTGGTGTTGGCGCGGATCCCCTCGTCCTCGGTGAACTGCAGTGGATCGCCCGTGCGCTGCGGGATGTTCACCGGGATCACCTCGTCGGCGAATACGCCGTCCTTCCATGCCGCGGCCGCCTTTTGGTGGGACGCAGCCGCGTACTCGTCCTGTTCGGAGCGGGTGAACATGTCGACGTCGTTGCGTTGCTCGGTGAGCGCGCCCATCGGCTGATCGGTGAACACGTCGTGCAGACCGTCGTAGGCCATGTGGTCCAAAACCGTAACGTCGCCGTACTTGTAACCCGACCGGCTATTCATCAACAGGTGGGGCGCCTTCGTCATCGACTCCTGACCGCCGGCCACCACCACGTCGAACTCTCTGGCCCGAATGAGTTGATCAGCCAGCGCGATTGCGTCGATGCCGGACAGGCACATCTTGTTGATCGTCAGCGCAGGGACATCCCAACCGATGCCGGCCGCCACTGCCGCCTGCCGTGCGGGCATTTGCCCGGCACCCGCGGTCAACACCTGGCCCATGATCACGTACTCGACCAAGGACGCCGGCACGTTGGCCTTCTCCAGGGCGCCCTTAATGGCGATGGCACCCAGCTCGCTGGCGCTGAAATCCTTCAGGGAGCCCATCAACTTGCCGATGGGTGTACGCGCGCCAGCAACAATCACCGATGTCGTTATGACTACCTCCTCAGCGCACCCGAAAGCCGATCTGACCGACCCGGAGAAGCAGATTCTTTCCCTTCAGGTTACCGTTGTGTGATGACGACCGATCAAGTCCACGCCCGTCACATGCTGGCTACCTCGTTGGTAACTGGACTCGATCACGTCGGTATTGCGGTCGCCGACCTGGACGTTGCCATCGAGTGGTATCACGACCACCTTGGCATGATCCTGGTCCACGAGGAAATCAACGACGATCAGGGCATCCGCGAGGCACTGCTGGCGGTGCCGGGCTCCGCGGCGCAAATCCAGTTGATGGCCCCGCTCGACGAATCCTCGGTGATAGCGAAGTTCCTGGACAAGCGCGGGCCAGGCATCCAACAGCTGGCGTGCCGGGTCAGCGATCTTGACGCCATGTGTCGGCGGCTGCGCTCCCAGGGCGTCCGGCTGGTCTACGAGACGGCCAGGCGTGGCACCGCGAACTCACGGATCAACTTCATCCACCCGAAAGACGCCGGCGGGGTTCTGATCGAATTGGTGGAGCCGGCCCCCTAAGGCGCACCAGCAGGGCGCACCAGCCGCCAAAAGCCTAGGTCCATTTTCGAGTCGGACCGCGGGTTGCTCGGTTCGCCCAGCACGGGGTGTGCCAGTGACGCCGGTCATCGACGCCGGCTTGCGGCAAGTCAGTCGGCCACACTACCACATGTGCAGTACCGGAACGGATTTCGTGATCACACCCCGGACAGCGATAGGTCTTGACGGCGCGGGCCGCAGCGACCGGTCGTACTTCATACTCGTGGCCATCGGGCCCCGCTTCCACTCGGCGCAGGGCCCACGACGGCGGTTCCGGCCGCTGCCGGTGCAGCGGTTTGCGGCGCCGAGCCATCGCATCAGTTTAATCGCGCAACTCAGAACAGCCGGTACTCGCCGCTATCCATCCCGCGCATTGTGTCGTAATCCAATGTCAAACAACGGATCCCGCGGTCGGTGGCCAGAATCCGAGCCTGCGGCTTGATCTGTTGAGCGGCAAACACCCCCTTGACCGGCGCGAGCACACTGTCGCGGTTGAGCAACTCGAGGTAGCGGGTCAGCTGCTCCACGCCGTCGATCTCGCCACGCCGCTTGATTTCCACCGCGACCGAGCCACCTCGTTCGTCGCGGCACAGCAGGTCGACGGGTCCGATCGCGGTCATGTACTCGCGGCGGACCAGCGTGTACCCTTCGCCCAGCAATTGGATGTGCTCGGCGAGCAACGCCTGCAAGTGGGCCTCGACGCCGTCCTTGACCAGCCCGGGGTCCACGCCCAGCTCGTGGCTACTGTCGTGCTCGATTCCTTCGATAGTGATGCGCAGCTGCTCGCCGGCCTTGTTCTCGACCACCCACACTGGCGCCTGGCCGCCGGACTCTTCGGTCAACCAGCACGGCGGACTCATCCAGTTCAACGGCTTGTAGGCGCGGTCGTCAGCATGTACGCTGACCGATCCGTCGGCCTTGAACAGCAACAGCCGGCGCGCGGACGGCAGATGCGCGGTGAGCCGGCCGATGTAGTCGACAGTGCACTGGGCGATGACTAGACGCACCCGACTCACCTTAGAGCGCGCAACGACGTTGTTCCTTAGAGCGTGACCGACACACTACGCTGACGTCACCATGCAATCCGAGAAGGCCACCACTCGACACTTGCCAGGGGCCGTCGAGACTCTCAGCCCGCGCACTGGACGACGGCCAGAGACGCCCGCATACGGCTCATGGCTGCTTGGGCGCGTGTCGGAGAGCCCACGGATGCGGCGGGTACGTATCCAGGGCATGCTGACCGTCGCCATTTTGGTCACGAACGTGATCGGGCTCATTGTCGGTGCCATGCTACTGACGGTCGCCTTTCCGAAACCAAGCGTGATTTTGGACGCCCCGCATTGGGTGTCGTTCGGGATCGTTCCGGGATACTGCGTGCTCGCCTTCATACTGGGCACCTACTGGCTCACCAGGCAAACGGCTCGAGCGTTGCGGTGGGCAATCGAGGAACGCACCCCCAGCCATGATGAGGCGCGCAGCGCTTTCCTAGTCCCACTGCGAGTGGCGTTGGCAGTTCTTTTCCTGTGGGGCGCCGCCGCAGCGTTGTGGACGATAATCTACGGCCTGGCCAACCGGTTGTTTATCCCGCGGTTCCTGTTTTCGATGGGCGTCATCGGCGTTGTCGCAGCCACCAGCTGCTATCTGTTAACCGAGTTTGCGCTTCGCCCGATGGCCGCCCAGGCGCTCGAAGTGGGAGCAACACCACGATCGCTGGTGCGAGGCATCGTGGGCCGAACCATGCTGGTGTGGCTGCTCTGTTCAGGCGTACCCAATGTCGGTGTCGCCCTCACCGCCATCTTCGACGATACGTTTTGGGAACTCTCCAATGATCAATTCATGATCACAGTGCTGATCCTGTGGGCACCACTGTTGATCTTCGGATTCATCCTGATGTGGATTCTCGCTTGGCTGACGGCCACGCCTGTGCGCGTGGTCCGCGAGGCGCTCAACCGCGTAGAGCAGGGCGACCTAAGCGGCGATCTGGTCGTATTCGACGGGACCGAACTCGGTGAGCTACAGCGTGGTTTCAACAGAATGGTCGAGGGCCTGCGCGAGCGCGAACGCGTACGCGATCTCTTCGGCCGCCACGTCGGTCGCGAGGTCGCCGCAGCAGCCGAACGCGAGCGACCAAAACTGGGCGGCGAAGAGCGCCATGTCGCCGTCGTCTTCGTCGACATCGTCGGTTCAACTCAATTGGTCACCAGCCGGCCTGCGGCAGAGGTCGTGATGCTACTCAACCGGTTCTTCACGGTAATCGTCGATGAAGTGAACCATCACCGTGGACTTGTCAACAAGTTTCAGGGAGACGCCTCGCTGGCAGTCTTCGGGGCCCCCAACCGCCTGAGCCATCCCGAAGATGCCGCGCTGGCCACCGCACGAGCCATCGCCGACCGGCTAGCCAGCGAAATGCCGGAGTGCCAAGCCGGCATCGGGGTAGCGGCAGGTCAGGTTGTCGCCGGCAATGTCGGCGCCCACGAACGGTTCGAATACACCGTGATCGGCGAACCGGTCAACGAGGCTGCACGACTGTGCGAACTGGCAAAATCATACCCGAGCCGATTGTTGGCGTCGTCGCAAACGTTGCGCGGTGCCAGTGAAAACGAATGTGCCCGTTGGTCTTTAGGCGAGACCGTGACACTTCGCGGGCACGACCAGCCCATCCGGCTGGCGTCGCCAGTTCAACAGCTGCAGATGCCTGCTCAGTCGGCCGACATAGTCGGCGGTGCACTGGGCGATCACCAGACCCACACGATTTACCGTGGGGCGCATCCGACAGATTAGGCTGACGCCACCATGCCGGCGAAAAAGACCATGGCGCAACGCCTGGGCCAGGCACTCGAGACGATGACCCGTCAGTGCGGCCAGCTGCCCGAGACCCCGGCGTATGGCTCCTGGTTGCTTGGACGGGTGTCAGAAAGCCCGTCGCGTCGCTGGGTACGCATCAAGCGCATCGTGACCGTCTATATCATGACGGCGAACCTGACCGGGATCGTGGTCGCGCTGCTAGTGGTGACCTTCGCTTTTCCGGTGCCTAGCATCTACACCGACGCCCCATGGTGGGTCACCTTCGGGGTCGCACCGGCCTATGCGACGCTCGCACTGGCCATCGGCACCTACTGGATAACCACGCGAATCGTCAGAGCGTCCATACGGTGGGCGATCGAGGAACGCGCGCCGAGCCAGGCCGACGGGCGCAACACCTTGCTGCTCCCGTTTCGAGTGGCAGCCGTCCACCTCATTCTGTGGGATATCGGCGGGGCGTTGTTGGCCACGCTCTACGGGCTGGCCAACCGCGTATTCGTCACCATAATTTTGTTCTCGGTGACTATCTGCGGCGTTTTGGTAGCCACCAATTGCTACTTGTTCACCGAGTTCGCGCTGCGACCCGTAGCCGCTAAAGCACTCGAAGCGGGACGACCGCCACGACGGTTTGCACCGGGCATCATGGGCCGAACGATGACGGTGTGGTCGCTAGGTTCAGGCGTGCCCGTGACCGGCATCGCCACGACAGCGCTCTACGTCCTATTGGTGCACAATCTGACCGAAACGCAGCTCGCGTCGGCGGTGTTGATCCTGTCGATAACCACGTTGATCTTCGGGTTTCTCGTGATGTGGATTCTTGCTTGGCTGACGGCGGCGCCGGTGCGAGTGGTGCGCGCTGCGCTCAAGCGTGTCGAGCAGGGGGATCTGCGCGGGGATCTGGTGGTGTTCGACGGCACCGAACTCGGTGAGCTGCAGCGTGGTTTCAACGCGATGGTCAACGGCCTGCGCGAGCGCGAACGCGTGCGCGACCTTTTCGGCCGCCACGTCGGACGCGAAGTCGCCGCCGCCGCCGAGCGTGAACGACCACAGCTAGGCGGCGAAGACCGCCACGCCGCCGTCGTCTTCGTCGACATCGTCGGCTCCACCCAGCTGGTGGACAACCAACCTGCCGCCCACGTGGTCAAGCTCCTCAACCGGTTTTTCGCGATCGTCGTCAACGAGGTCGACCGTCACCACGGACTGATCAACAAGTTCGCAGGCGACGCCGCCCTGGCCATCTTCGGAGCCCCGAACCGCCTCGACCGTCCCGAAGACGCCGCGCTGGCCGCCGCCCGGGCCATAGCCGATCGGCTGGCCAACGAGATGCCCGAGGTCCAAGCCGGCATCGGGGTGGCGGCAGGCCAGATCGTCGCCGGCAACGTCGGCGCCAAGCAAAGATTCGAATACACAGTGGTCGGCAAGCCGGTCAACCAGGCGGCCCGATTGTGCGAACTGGCCAAATCACACCCCGCGCGATTGCTAGCATCCTCGGACACACTGCACGCTGCCAGCGAAACCGAACGTGCCCATTGGTCTTTGGGCGAAACCGTGACGCTGCGCGGTTACCACCAGCCCACCCAACTAGCCTCGCCGCATCGGCGGCCACCGGGAAGCATCCACCTCACCGCAGAGCATGCCGAGGAAATCAGGACCGACAGATTAGGCTGACCCACCATGTCCAAGACGCGGGAGCAACGCCTGCGCCGGGTTCTGGAGACGATGACCCGTCAGCACGACCGGCTGCGAGATCCGCCCGCGTACGGCTCCTGGCTGCTTGGGTGGGTGTCAGAACGCCCGCTCCGCCGCCGGGTGCGGATTCAGATCATCCTGACCATCGCCCTCATCACAGCAAACCTGGTAGGGATCGGCCTGGCTGTGCTGTTAGAAAATGTCGCTTTTCCGACACCTAGCATCGTCAGCGACGCACCCTTGTGGATCACGTTCGTGGCCGGACCCGCTTATACGGTCATCGGGATGGCGTTGGGCAGCTACTACGTCAAGGTGCAGACCTTGGCCGCGCTACGGTGGGCGAGCGAGGAACACACGCCAAGTCGGGCCGACCAACGCAACACCCTGCTGGCCCCGCTGCGGGTGGCGGTCGGGACCCTCATCCTGTGGGCAGTCGGAGCGGCGTTGTTTACCACCCTCTACGGGTTGGCTAACCGCCTATTCATCCCGCAGGTCATGTTCTCGACACTGTTTTGCGGCGTTCTGGTCGCCACCGCCTGCTACATGCTCACCGAGTTCGCTCTGCGCCCGGTGGCCGCCCAGGCACTCGAGGCCGGGCTACCGCCGGGACGGTTCGCACTGGGAATCATCGGCCGGACCATGGTGGTGTGGCTGCTCAGCTCGGGCGTGCCGCTCTTCGGTATCGCCTTGCTAGGGATCCTTGAGATGGTGCTGCAGAACTTCACCGACATCCAGTTCGCATACGGTGTGCTGATCGTGTCGTCGGCAACGCTGATCGGCGGGTTCCTTTTGATGTGGATCATGTCGTGGCTGACGGCGGCGCCGGTGCGAGTGGTGCGCGCTGCGCTCAAGCGTGTCGAGCAGGGGGATCTGCGAGGGGATCTGGTGGTGTTCGACGGCACCGAACTCGGTGAGCTGCAGCGTGGTTTCAACGCGATGGTCAACGGCCTGCGCGAGCGCGAACGCGTGCGCGACCTTTTCGGCCGCCACGTCGGACGCGAAGTCGCCGCCGCCGCCGAGCGTGAACGACCTCAGCTAGGCGGCGAAGACCGCCACGCCGCCGTCGTCTTCGTCGACATCGTCGGCTCCACCCAGCTGGTGGACAACCAACCTGCCGCCCACGTGGTCAAGCTCCTCAACCGGTTTTTCGCGATCGTCGTCAACGAGGTCGACCGTCACCACGGACTGATCAACAAGTTCGCAGGCGACGCCGCCCTGGCCATCTTCGGAGCCCCGAACCGCCTCGACCGTCCCGAAGACGCCGCGCTGGCCGCCGCCCGGGCCATAGCCGATCGGCTGGCCAACGAGATGCCCGAGGTCCAAGCCGGCATCGGGGTGGCGGCAGGCCAGATCGTCGCCGGCAATGTCGGCGCCAAGCAAAGATTCGAATACACAGTGGTCGGCAAGCCGGTCAACCAGGCGGCCCGATTGTGCGAACTGGCCAAATCACACCCCGCGCGATTGCTAGCATCCTCGGACACACTGCACGGCGCGAGCGAAACCGAGCGTGCCCATTGGTCTTTGGGCGAGACGGTGACGCTGCGCGGACATGAGCAGCCGACTCGGCTGGCCGTGCCCACCTAAGCCGGGCAAACAACACGAGCGCGCCAACCGGTCGCACCCGACTCTTCGACAAACTAGTCTGACGCCACAATGTCGGCCAAGAAGAGCACGGCGCAACGCTTGGGTCGGGTGCTAGAGACGGTGACCCGGCAGAGCGGCCGGCTGCCAGAAACTCCCGCGTACGGCTCCTGGCTGCTTGGGCGGGTTTCGGAAAGCCAACGGCGCCGACGGGTACGGATCCAGGTCATGCTGACCGCGCTGGTCGTGACCGCGAACCTGCTCGGCATCGGGGTTGCCCTGCTATTGGTGACGATCGCCATCCCCGAACCGAGCATCGTTCGCGACACGCCACGGTGGCTCACGTTCGGGGTGGTGCCGGGCTATGTCCTGCTAGCCCTCGCTGTGGGTAGCTACGCACTGACCAGGCAGACCGTGCAAGCCCTGCGCTGGGCGATCGAAGGACGGAAACCGACTCGTGAGGACGAGCGCCGCACCTTCCTGGCCCCCTGGCGAGTCGCCGTGGGCCACCTCATGTTTTGGGGTGTTGGCACGGCGCTCTTGACGACACTCTACGGCCTGATCAACAACGCGTTCATCCCGCGATTCCTGTTCGCGGTCAGCTTTTGCGGCGTATTGGTCGCAACCGCAACCTATCTGCATACCGAGTTCGCATTGCGCCCGTTCGCCGCCCAGGCGCTCGAGGCCGGGCCGCCGCCACGCCGGTTGGCGCCGGGAATCCTGGGCCGGACCATGGTGGTGTGGCTGCTCGGTTCGGGAGTACCCGTCGTCGGCATCGCCCTGATGGCGATGTTCGAAATGGTGCTGCTCAATCTCACTCGGATGCAGTTCGCGACGGGTGTGCTGATCATCTCGATGGTCACATTGGTGTTCGGGTTCATCCTGATGTGGATCCTGGCCTGGCTGACGGCGACCCCGGTGCGGGTGGTGCGTGCGGCGCTGCGGCGCGTCGAGCGGGGCGAGCTACGGACCAACCTGGTGGTCTTCGACGGCACCGAACTCGGCGAGCTGCAGCGTGGTTTCAACGCGATGGTCGCCGGACTGCGGGAGCGCGAACGAGTGCGCGATCTGTTCGGCCGCCACGTCGGACGCGAAGTCGCCGCCGCCGCCGAGCGTGAACGTTCGAAACTGGGCGGCGAAGAACGCCACGTCGCCGTCGTGTTCATCGACATCGTCGGCTCGACGCAATTGGTAACCAGCCGGCCACCGGCCGACGTCGTCAAGCTGCTCAACAAGTTCTTCGCGATTGTCGTCGACGAGGTCGACCGCCACCACGGATTGGTCAACAAGTTCGAGGGTGACGCGTCGCTAACCATCTTCGGCGCCCCGAACCGGCTTCCCTGTCCCGAAGACAAGGCACTGGCCGCCGCGCGGGCGATAGCCGATCGGCTGGTCAACGAAATGCCCGAGTGCCAGGCCGGGATCGGCGTGGCGGCGGGGCAGGTCATTGCCGGCAACGTGGGCGCCCGAGAACGGTTCGAGTACACCGTGATCGGGGAGCCGGTCAACGAGGCGGCCCGATTGTGCGAACTGGCCAAATCGCGTCCCGGCAAGTTGCTGGCTTCGGCACAGGCCGTGGACGCCGCAAGCGAAGAGGAGCGCGCCCGTTGGTCTTTGGGTAGGCATGTGAAACTTCGTGGGCACGACCAACCGGTCCGGCTGGCCAAGCCGGTCGGGCTGACCAAGCCGCGTAGGTAACCCGCCCGAACCCACGACGACCCCATCACAATGTCGTTTTTCCGCCAGTCATGTCGGTGGGCGGGTGTAATTGTTGAAGGGTGCACGACGACTTCGAACGCTGCTACCGGGCGGTCCAGTCCAAAGACGCCCGGTTCGACGGCTGGTTCGTCGTCGCGGTTGTGACCACCGGTGTCTACTGCCGGCCGAGTTGCCCCGTCCGGCCACCGTTCGCGCGCAATGTCCGGTTCCTGCCGACTGCGGCGGCCGCTCAGGGGGAGGGATTCCGGGCCTGCAAACGGTGCCGCCCCGACGCCTCGCCGGGGTCTCCGGAATGGAATGTGCGTAGTGACGTCGTGGCGCGGGCGATGCGGCTGATTGCCGACGGAACGGTGGACCGCGACGGTGTCAGCGGCCTCGCGGCCCAGCTCGGTTACACCATTCGCCAGCTGGAGCGGCTGTTGCAGGCCGTGGTCGGCGCCGGTCCGCTCGCGTTGGCCCGCGCCCAACGCATGCAGACCGCCCGGGTGCTGATCGAGACCACGAACCTGCCGTTCGGCGATGTCGCATTCGCCGCCGGGTTTTCCAGCATCCGTCAGTTCAACGACACCGTTCGCCTGGCGTGCGACGGCACACCGACGGCATTGCGTGCGCGCGCGGCCGCCCGATTCGAGTCTGCCACCGCATCAGCGGGCACGGTGTCGCTGCGGCTACCCGTCCGTGCACCATTCGCCTTCGAGGGTGTTTTCGGCCATCTGGCCGCCACCGCGGTGCCGGGTTGCGAAGAGGTCCGCGATGGTGCGTACCGACGCACGCTACGGCTCCCATGGGGCAACGGCATCGTCAGCCTGACGCCGGCACCCGATCATGTGCGCTGCCTGCTTGTGCTCGATGATTTCCGCGACCTGATGACGGCCACTGCACGTTGCCGACGGCTGCTGGACCTCGACGCCGATCCCGAAGCGATCGTCGAGGCGCTGGGCGCCGATCCGGATCTGCGCGCAGTGGTGGGCAAGGCACCCGGGCAACGCATTCCCCGCACAGTCGACGAGGCAGAATTCGCCGTGCGGGCGGTCCTCGCCCAACAGGTATCGACCAAGGCCGCAAGCACTCACGCGGGCCGACTGGTCGCCGCCTACGGACGGCCGGTCCACGATCGCCACGGCGCTTTGACCCACACCTTCCCGTCGATCGAGCAGCTCGCTGAGATCGATCCCGGCCATCTGGCCGTCCCCAAGGCGCGTCAAAGGACCATAAACGCGCTCGTCGCCAGCCTTGCCGACAAAAGTCTGGTCCTGGACGCCGGATGTGACTGGCAACGCGCCCGCGGGCAGTTGCTAGCGCTGCCCGGAGTGGGCCCCTGGACCGCGGAGGTCATCGCCATGCGCGGCCTCGGTGACCCGGACGCCTTTCCGGCCAGTGATCTCGGCCTGCGGCTGGCCGCCAAAAAGCTGGGCCTGCCTGCACAACGACGAGCCCTGACGGTGCACAGCGCTCGCTGGCGCCCCTGGCGCTCCTATGCCACCCAGCACCTGTGGACCACCCTGGAACATCCGGTAAACCAATGGCCACCGCAGGAGAAGATCGCATGATTCACTACCGCACCATCGATAGCCCCATCGGGCCATTAACCCTGGCCGGGCATGGCTCGGTGTTGACGAACCTGCGGATGCTCGAGCAGACGTATGAGCCAAGCCGCACACACTGGACACCCGACCCCGGCGCATTTTCTGGCGCTGTCGACCAACTCAACGCTTATTTCGCCGGCGAGCTCACCGAATTCGATGTGGAACTTGACCTCCGGGGAACCGACTTTCAGCAACGAGTATGGAAAGCATTGCTGACAATCCCGTACGGGGAAACCCGGTCCTACGGGGAAATCGCCGACCAGATCGGCGCCCCCGGCGCCGCACGCGCCGTGGGATTGGCCAACGGCCACAATCCCATCGCCATCATCGTCCCGTGCCACCGCGTGATCGGCGCCAGCGGAAAGCTCACCGGGTACGGCGGTGGAATCAACCGGAAACGAGCTCTGCTCGAGTTGGAGAAAAGCCGGGCGCCCGCAGACTTGACGCTCTTCGACTGAGCGCCCCCGCCCGCGAGGGTATCGTCATTGCGAAAATCGAAGCCATAATTCGCCCGCTCGCGAGCGGCTGAGTCGATATAAACATACACAAAAACACCCCCGTTACCGGGGGTGTTTTTGTGTATGTTCGGCGGTGTCCTACTTTTCCACCCGGAGGGGCAGTATCATCGGCGCTGGCAGGCTTAGCTTCCGGGTTCGGAATGGGACCGGGCGTTTCCCTGCCGCTGTGGCCGCCGTAACTCTATGCAAATTTGTTCTGGTGGGGGGGTGTGGACGCACGGCTAGCGCCGTGAACGGATGTGGTTGCGAGTTTGTTTTTGCCTCCCTTTTCCAAAAGGGAGGGTGTTGTAAGTTTTCGGCCGGTTAGCACCAGTTCCCTACACCCATTACTGAGCTTCCAGGTCTGACCTATTGAACCCGTGTTCTGCGGGGGGCCTTATCCCACCAAGTGGGTGAGAAACCTGATCTTGGAGAAGGTTTCCCGCTTAGATGCTTTCAGCGGTTATCCTGACCGAACGTGGCTATCCAGCGGTGCCCCTGGCGGGACAACTGGTGCACCAGAGGTTCGTCCGTCCCGGTCCTCTCGTACTAGGGACAGGTTTCCTCAAGTTTCTGACGCGCGCGGCGGATAGAGACCGAACTGTCTCACGACGTTCTAAACCCAGCTCGCGTGCCGCTTTAATGGGCGAACAGCCCAACCCTTGGGACCTGCTCCAGCCCCAGGATGCGACGAGCCGACATCGAGGTGCCAAACCATCCCGTCGATATGGACTCTTGGGGAAGATCAGCCTGTTATCCCCGGGGTACCTTTTATCCGTTGAGCGACACCCCTTCCACTCGGGGGTGCCGGATCACTAATCCCGACTTTCGTCCCTGCTTGACTTGTAAGTCTCGCAGTCAAGCTCCCTTGTGCATTTACACTCGCCACCTGATTGCCGTCCAGGTTGAGGGAACCTTTGGGCGCCTCCGTTACATTTTAGGAGGCAACCGCCCCAGTTAAACTACCCGCCAGGCACTGTCCCTAAACCCGATTCAGGGTTCGAGGTTAGATGCCCAATACGATCAGAGTGGTATTTCAACAACGACTCCGCCCCAACTGGCGTCGAGGTTTCACAGTCTCCCACCTATCCTACACAAACCGTACCGAACATCAATACCAAGTTGTAGTGAAGGTCCCGGGGTCTTTTCGTCCTGCCGCGCGTAACGAGCATCTTTACTCGTAGTGCAATTTCGCCGAGTCTATGGTTGAGACAGTTGAGAAGTCGTTACGCCATTCGTGCAGGTCGGAACTTACCCGACAAGGAATTTCGCTACCTTAGGATGGTTATAGTTACCACCGCCGTTTACTGGGGCTTAAATTCTCCGCTTCACCCTTGCGGGTTAACGGGTCCTCTTAACCTTCCAGCACCGGGCAGGCGTCAGTCCGTATACATCGTCTTGCGACTTCGCACGGACCTGTGTTTTTAGTAAACAGTCGCTCCTCACTGGTTTCTGCGACCGGATCCCGCTCCCACCGCAAGGGTGTTCACGATATTCCGGTCCCCCTTCTCCCGAAGTTACGGGGGCATTTTGCCGAGTTCCTTAACCATAGTTATCTCGTACGCCTTGGTATGCTCTACCTGACCACCTGTGTCGGTTTGGGGTACGGGCCGTGTGTGTGCTCGCTAGAGGCTTTTCTTGGCAGCAGAGGATCACCGAATTCGCCTCAACCGGCTATGCGTCACCTCTCAGGATTAGTGAGCGACGGATTTGCCTATCGCTCTCCCTACCGGCTTGCCCCAGTGTTACCACTGACTGGTACGGCTACCTTCCTGCGTCACCCCTTCGCTTGACTACTACCAGCGAAGTTCCCACGCAGCCCCAGAACTCCACGCCCCCGAAGGGGAG
This sequence comes from Mycobacterium canetti CIPT 140010059, assembly GCF_000253375.1. Lineage (NCBI taxonomy): Bacteria > Bacillati > Actinomycetota > Actinomycetes > Mycobacteriales > Mycobacteriaceae > Mycobacterium > Mycobacterium canetti. The sequence goes on along the minus strand of NC_015848.1, from coordinate 1,498,262 downwards.
TGATCGATCCGGTTTTGGGTGGTTAGTACCGCTGATTCGTCACGGGCGCCCACACACGGGTACGGGAATATCAACCCGTTGTCCATCGACTACGCCTGTCGGCCTCGCCTTAGGTCCCGACTCACCCTGGGCGGACTGGCCTGGCCCAGGAACCCTTGGTCTTTCGGCGGGCAAGGTTCTCACTTGCCTTGTCGCTACTCATGCCTGCATTCTCACTCCCCCACCCTCCACCACCGGTCACCCGGTGGCTTCGCTGAATGAGGGACGCTCCCCTACCCACACCCACCACAAGGTGGATGTGCCGCGGCTTCGGCGGTGTGCTTGAGCCCCGCTACATTATCGGCGCACAATCACTTGACCAGTGAGCTATTACGCACTCTTTCAAGGGTGGCTGCTTCTAAGCCAACCTCCTGGTTGTCTTTGCGACTGCACATCCTTTCCCACTTAGCACACGCTTGGGGGCCTTAGCCGGCGATCTGGGCTGTTTCCCTTTCGACGTACGGAGCTTATCCCCCGCCGTCTCACTGCCACGCTTTACACCACGGCATTCGGAGTTTGGCTGACGTCAGTAACCTAGTAGGGCCCATCGGCCATCCAGTAGCTCTACCTCCGCGGTGAACCACGCAACGCTGCACCTAAATGCATTTCGGGGAGAACCAGCTATCACGGAGTTTGATTGGCCTTTCACCCCTACCCACAGCTCATCCCCTCAGTCTTCAACCTAAGTGGGTTCGGGCCTCCACGCGGTCTTACCCGCGCTTCACCCTGGCCATGGGTAGATCACTCCGCTTCGGGTCCAGAACACGCCACTATCCACACGCGCGTATGCGCGTGTGGATCGCCCTATTCAGACTCGCTTTCGCTGCGGCTACCCCACACGGGTTAACCTTGCGACATGTCCCTGACTCGCAGGCTCATTCTTCAAAAGGCACGCCATCACCACCCTCCTCCGGAGAGGAAAAGGAGGCTCTGACGGATTGTAGGCACACGGTTTCAGGTACTCTTTCACTCCCCTCCCGGGGTACTTTTCACCATTCCCTCACGGTACTAATCCGCTATCGGTCATCGAGGAGTATTTAGGCTTACCGGGTGGTCCCGGCGGATTCACAGCGGATTCCACGGGCCCGCTGCTACTCGGGAATTGATACTAGGCAGGTGCCGGGTTTTCGCGTACCGGGCTCTCACCGTCTACGGCAGACCATCCCAGGCCACTTCCGCTAACCACGACACTTTCTGACTGCCTCTCAGCCGGGTAGCGCTGAGACATATCCTCCCACAACCCCGCACACACAACCCCTACCCGGTTACCCATGCGTGCGGTTTAGCCTGTTCCGCGTTCGCTCGCCACTACTTGCGGAATCACAATTGTTTTCTCCTCCTACGGGTACTGAGATGTTTCACTTCCCCGCGTTCCCTCCCGCACCCTATATATTCAGATGCGGGTAGCACGACATCACTCGTGCTGGGTTTCCCCATTCGGAAATCCTCGGATCCACGCTCGGTTGACAGCTCCCCGAGGCATATCGCAGCCTCCCACGTCCTTCATCGGCTCTCGATGCCAAGGCATCCACCATGCGCCCTTAGACACTTACATACACAACAAAAACCAAAGAATATTGCACAAAGAACACGCCACCGCTAGCCGGCAGCGTATCCATTGATGCTCGCAACCACTATCCAGTTCTCAAACACCACACCCCACCACCAAGGCGGTGGGACAACACCTGGAACAAGTCCGAGTGTTGCCTCAGGACCCAACAGTGTGTTGGTGGCCAACTTTGTTGTCATGCACCCGGCTCTCGCCCACTACAGACAAGAACCCCTCACGGCCTACGCCCCACCAGTTGGGGCGTTTTCGTGGTGCTCCTTAGAAAGGAGGTGATCCAGCCGCACCTTCCGGTACGGCTACCTTGTTACGACTTCGTCCCAATCGCCGATCCCACCTTCGACAGCTCCCTCCCGAGGGTTAGGCCACTGGCTTCGGGTGTTACCGACTTTCATGACGTGACGGGCGGTGTGTACAAGGCCCGGGAACGTATTCACCGCAGCGTTGCTGATCTGCGATTACTAGCGACTCCGACTTCACGGGGTCGAGTTGCAGACCCCGATCCGAACTGAGACCGGCTTTTAAGGATTCGCTTAACCTCGCGGCATCGCAGCCCTTTGTACCGGCCATTGTAGCATGTGTGAAGCCCTGGACATAAGGGGCATGATGACTTGACGTCATCCCCACCTTCCTCCGAGTTGACCCCGGCAGTCTCTCACGAGTCCCCACCATTACGTGCTGGCAACATGAGACAAGGGTTGCGCTCGTTGCGGGACTTAACCCAACATCTCACGACACGAGCTGACGACAGCCATGCACCACCTGCACACAGGCCACAAGGGAACGCCTATCTCTAGACGCGTCCTGTGCATGTCAAACCCAGGTAAGGTTCTTCGCGTTGCATCGAATTAATCCACATGCTCCGCCGCTTGTGCGGGCCCCCGTCAATTCCTTTGAGTTTTAGCCTTGCGGCCGTACTCCCCAGGCGGGGTACTTAATGCGTTAGCTACGGCACGGATCCCAAGGAAGGAAACCCACACCTAGTACCCACCGTTTACGGCGTGGACTACCAGGGTATCTAATCCTGTTCGCTCCCCACGCTTTCGCTCCTCAGCGTCAGTTACTGCCCAGAGACCCGCCTTCGCCACCGGTGTTCCTCCTGATATCTGCGCATTCCACCGCTACACCAGGAATTCCAGTCTCCCCTGCAGTACTCTAGTCTGCCCGTATCGCCCGCACGCTCACAGTTAAGCCGTGAGATTTCACGAACAACGCGACAAACCACCTACGAGCTCTTTACGCCCAGTAATTCCGGACAACGCTCGCACCCTACGTATTACCGCGGCTGCTGGCACGTAGTTGGCCGGTGCTTCTTCTCCACCTACCGTCAATCCGAGAGAACCCGGACCTTCGTCGATGGTGAAAGAGGTTTACAACCCGAAGGCCGTCATCCCCCACGCGGCGTCGCTGCATCAGGCTTGCGCCCATTGTGCAATATTCCCCACTGCTGCCTCCCGTAGGAGTCTGGGCCGTATCTCAGTCCCAGTGTGGCCGGACACCCTCTCAGGCCGGCTACCCGTCGTCGCCTTGGTAGGCCGTCACCCCACCAACAAGCTGATAGGCCGCGGGCTCATCCCACACCGCTAAAGCGCTTTCCACCACAAGACATGCATCCCGTGGTCCTATCCGGTATTAGACCCAGTTTCCCAGGCTTATCCCGAAGTGCAGGGCAGATCACCCACGTGTTACTCACCCGTTCGCCACTCGAGTATCTCCGAAGAGACCTTTCCGTTCGACTTGCATGTGTTAAGCACGCCGCCAGCGTTCGTCCTGAGCCAGGATCAAACTCTCCAACCAAAAACCCAAACACTCCCTTTGGAAAAGGGAGCCAAAGGTATTTAGAAATATCCTGACAAAACAAACGGCCACGCCCCCGACAACGGGGCATCAAGAGCATGGCCAAAAATAACAACAAAAATGTGAAACCACCAAACACACTATTGAGTTCTCAAACAACACGCTTGCTTGTTTCCGCCCGCTTCGGGGCAACCCTGCCAGTCTAATACAAATCCGGCAATGGAGTCAAGACCAGGTTCGGTCATCCATAGATATCCATAGGTGACCGTCGCCTAACAGCATACCCGTTCGATCTCGGCACCGAGACTCACCAGGTTCTCCACGAACAACGGATATCCGCGATCGATGTGGAATACATCGTGGACCTCGGTGTCGCCGTCGGCAACGAGCCCCGCCAGCACCAAGCCGGCCCCGGCACGGATGTCCGAACACCACACCGGAGCGCTCGACAGCTGCGGGAGGCCCCGCACCACGGCGTGGTGCCCGTCGGTCCGAGCGTCTGCACCGAGCCGGATCATCTCTTCAACGAAGCGGAACCGCGCCTCGAACACGTTCTCCGTGATCATCGATGTGCCGTCGGCGATCGACGCCAAAGCGATAGCCATCGGCTGCAGATCCGTGGGAAACCCGGGGAACGGCAAGGTCGCAACGTTGACAGCCTTCGGACGCTCGTACTGGGTCACCCGGAAGCTGGCGTCAGTCTGGGTGACGGTTGCGCCCGCGTCGTGCAATTTGTGCAGCACCAGCTGCAGATGCGCCGGGTCTACGCCCGCCACTGATATATCACCACGGGTCATTGCGGCAGCGATGCCCCATGTGGCGGCAACGATACGGTCTCCGATCACCCGGTGCTCGGTTGGATGCAGCCGCGGGACACCGGTGATGGTCATTGTCGGCGAACCCGCACCTTCGACCTGTGCGCCCATCTGGTTCAACATCGTGCACAAGTCGACGACGTCGGGTTCTCGAGCCGCATTGTGAATAGTGGTGACTCCCTCGGCCACCACGGCGGCCATCAAGATGTTCTCGGTGGCTCCCACCGAGGGGAACTCCAACTGAATCTCCGCACCGCGCAACGTTTCCGCTCGGGCTACCACGCAGCCGTGCTCGATGTTGCAGTGGGCACCCAATTGCCGTAGGCCCGCCTGGTGCATATCCAACGGACGCGACCCGATCGCGTCACCGCCCGGCAGCGCGACCCTGGCCCGTTTGCACCGCCCGACCAGCGGTCCCAGCACACAGACCGAGGCGCGGAATTGCCGCACCGCAGCGAAGTCGGCATCGTACTTCGGCTCGTCAGGTGCGGTGATCCGGGCCACGTCACCGTCGAGTTCGACGGTGGCGCCCAGACCACGCAGTACCTCCGCCATCAGCGGCACATCGAGGATGTCGGGACAGTTGGTGATCGTGCTGGTGCCCTCGGCCAACAACGTCGCAGCCATGAGCTTGAGCACGCTGTTCTTGGCGCCGCCGACGGCCACTTCGCCTGATAACCGGTTGCCCCCAGTCACGACGAAACGCTCGGCCACCCGGTCAGTGTAGTAAAGGGGTTTTGCCTTGTCAGTGAGCCAAGCCAGTCAGCGAGTACCGTTTGCTCATGGCAGTCCACCTGACCCGCATCTATACCCGAACCGGCGATGACGGAACGACGGGATTGAGCGATATGTCCCGTGTCGCCAAAACCGACGCCCGACTGGTGGCATACGCGGATTGCGACGAGGCCAACGCCGCGATCGGGGCCGCCCTGGCGCTGGGCCACCCGGACACTCAAATCACGGATGTGCTGCGGCAGATCCAGAACGACTTGTTCGATGCCGGTGCGGATCTGTCGACTCCGATAGTGGAAAACCCGAAGCACCCTCCGCTGCGAATCGCACAGTCCTATATCGATCGGCTCGAAGGGTGGTGCGACGCATACAACGCGGGCCTGCCTGCACTAAAATCCTTTGTACTACCTGGTGGTTCACCGCTGTCGGCGCTGTTGCACGTCGCTCGCACCGTCGTTCGCCGGGCCGAGCGATCCGCGTGGGCCGCGGTCGACGCTCACCCGGAAGGCGTCAGCGTACTGCCGGCGAAATACCTGAACCGGCTGTCGGATCTGCTGTTCATCCTGTCGCGGGTAGCCAATCCCGACGGTGACGTGCTGTGGCGGCCCGGTGGTGATAGGACGGCGAGCTAGCGGCACCTTCCGCGTGCGAGCAGACGCGAAAGCCCCCAATACCCACGGTTTTTGGGGGCTTTTGCGTCTGCTGACCAGTGCGTCACATACTACGGCGGCGCGCGCGCGGCGACGGCCGGGACTCCAACCACGACAGAAATGCGGTCAACGCGCCCCTGTCGAGCGCGATCTCGTAACCTACCCTTCGGTCCTGGGTGCTGTCGCACAGTTCCACAACGACAATCTCGTCGGTCATGATGTCGAATTCGTCGCCACGGGGCGCGCGCCGGGAAATGATCTCCACACCCCGTCTACTGAGCCGGCGATCCGGCCACAAGCGCAGACTAGAAAGCCGGTAGAACGCGGCTTCGCCGCCGCGATAGCGGATTACGCCGTGGCGCCAGCCGTGACCTCCAACCGCAGGGATGTCCCGCATGATCCCAGCCGTTCCCCCCTGGCGCAGCTTCCACAGACGATAACTCAGTGCGAGAACGGCCAACCCCAGGACAACGACGAGCACGACCATGCCGATCATGGGCGCGCTCATCGGCGGGTTAGTCGATCGCGCCGACGGCGCGCAATCTGGCGCGGCCCCTGGCAGCGATGCGGGGATCGTCGGATTCGGAATCCTGCTTGGCGGCGGCCTCGTCGATCTCCGACTCGAACTCGGCAGATTCGGCGAGAATGCTGACGCCCTCCTCGGTCACCGACAGGAACCCGCCGTCGACCGCGATCCGCAGGTCCTTTTCTCCCTCCCGCTCGACCCGCACCATGGCGTCATCGACCAATTGGGCCACCAACGGAATGTGGCGGGGCAGGATGCCGATCTCACCGACGGTGGTGCGGGTGAACAGAAACTTCGCCGTACCCGACCAGATGTTCCGGTCGACGGCGACGATCTCAACGTTCAATTCGGCCATGCCACAACTCCCGTCACAGCTTGGCGCCGAGACTCTCGGCTTTCTTGGCCAGGTCATCAAGGCCACCGATCAAGAAGAAGGCCTGTTCGGGTACGTGATCGAAATCGCCCTTGCACAAGCGGTCGAACGCTTCAATGGTCTCCTTCACCGGGACGGTCGAACCCGGCTGGCCGGTGAACTGTTCGGCTGCCATCATGTTCTGCGATAGGAACCGCTCGATACGCCGGGCGCGGTTCACCAGCTGCTTGTCCTCCTCCGACAACTCGTCGATACCGAGGATCGCGATAATGTCCTGAAGGTCCTTGTAACGCTGCAGGATCCGGATGACTTCCTGGGCCACGCGGTAGTGCTCATCCCCGACAACGCTGGGGTCCAGGATGGTCGAGCTGGACGCCAGCGGGTCCACGGCGGGGAAGATGCCCTTGGAGAACACCGCACGGGATAGCTCGGTCGTGGCGTCCAGGTGGGCGAACGTGGTCGCCGGCGCTGGGTCGGTGTAGTCGTCGGCGGGCACGTAGACGGCTTGCATCGACGTGATCGAGCGTCCCCGCGTCGAGGTGATGCGCTCCTGCAGCTCGCCCATCTCGTCGGCCAGCGTGGGCTGGTATCCCACGGCCGACGGCATCCGGCCGAGAAGCGTCGACACTTCCGACCCAGCCTGGGTGAACCGGAAGATGTTGTCGATGAACAGCAATACGTCTTGACCCTGCTCGTCACGGAACCACTCCGCCATCGTCAGCGCAGACAGCGCAACACGCATACGGGTGCCCGGCGGCTCGTCCATCTGTCCGAATACCAGCGCGGTGTCCTTGAGCACGTTGGCTTCGGCAAGCTCGACCCACAGATCGTTGCCCTCGCGGGTGCGCTCGCCCACTCCGGCGAACACCGACGTACCACCGAAGTTACGGGCGATGCGGTTGATCATCTCCTGAATCAGCACCGTCTTGCCCACCCCGGCACCGCCGAACAGTGCGATCTTGCCGCCACGAACATACGGAGTCAGCAGGTCGACCACCTTCAGACCGGTCTCGAGCATCTCGGTCCGAGGCTCCAGCTCCTCGAACGCCGGCGGCTTGCGGTGAATCGACCAGTGTTCGAATTTTTCGCCATATCCCGGCTCGTCCAGGCAATCTCCCAGCGCATTGAAGACGTGGCCCTTCACACCCTCACCGACCGGCACCGAGATCGACCTCCCGGTGTCGATCACCTCGACGCCGCGCACCAAGCCGTCGGTCGGCTGCAGCGAGATGGTGCGCACCAGGTTGTCGCCGAGGTGCTGCGCCACCTCCAAGGTGAGGGTTTTCGCCAGCGACTCGAAGGTGATCTCAGCGTGCAGTGCATTGAACAGCTCGGGGATGGAACCGCGAGGAAACTCGACGTCGACGACGGGCCCAGTGACCCGTACCACGCGGCCGCTGGTGTCGGAGCTTCCCGGCTTTCCCGGCCGGTCGGTCTTTTCGGCAGTGGTAGTCATATCTTCTTCGCTTCCTCGTGGGGCTAACCTAGCTTGGGCCTAGCGGGCTTCGGCGAGCGCATTTGCGCCACCGACGATTTCACTAATCTCCTGGGTGATCTGGGCCTGCCGCTCGCGGTTTGCCATCAGCGTCAGGGCCTTGATGAGGTCATCGGCGTTGTCGGTGGCCGACTTCATCGCACGTTGCCGCGAGGCAAGCTCCGACGCCGCGGACTCCAGCAGCGCCGCGTACACCCGGGTAGTCAGGTAGCGCGGCAACAATGACTCGAACAGCATCGTCGCGTCGGGCTCGAACGAGTACAGCGTGCGCGGTCCGATGTCTTCCTCGACGTACTCCACCACCATGGGGGCGATCCGGTGAGCCTCCGCCGATTGCGACAGCATCGACTTGAACTCGGTGTAAACGATGTGCAGTTCGTCGACGCCCTCGCCGCTGTCGGACCGTTGATCCTCGCCGTTGTCGGTGCCGAGCAGGAACGCATCCACTAAGGTCGAAGCGATCTCGGCGGCGTTCTCGTACGTGGGTTGCTCGGAGAAACCCATCCACGACTCGGTGATGTTCCAGTTCCGAAAACTGTAGTAGTTCTGCGCCTTACGGCCCACCACATACAGCACCGGCTGCTTTCCGGCCTCCCTCAGCAGGGAGAACAGCTCCTCGGAGCGACGGAAAATATTGGCGTTGTATGCGCCGCACAAACCACGATCGGACGACACCACCAGCACGCCGGCTCGTTTCGGCTCCGGGCGCTCGACGAGCAACGGATGGTCCAGTGCGGCTTCAGCGGCCAGGGTGGTAAGCATCCGGGTGATCTCAAAAGCGTAGGGCCGAGCGGACTCGAGCCGAGCCTGCGCCCTGGCGATGCGCGATGTCGCAATCAGCTCCTGGGCCTTGGTGATCTTTTTGATCGACCCTGCCGAGCGGATCCGCCCGCGTAGTTCGCGAAGTGTGGCAGCCATGGTTAGCTATTTCTTCTTCTTCGGCGCCGGCTTTTTGACCTTCACGGCTTCCTTGGCGAGCTTATCCTCGTCGAGGGCCTCGACATGTTCGTCGGGCACCACAGAGCCGCCACCGGTGGCCGCGAAGCCCTTCTTGAAGTTCTTGATGACCTCGGTGAGCTTGTCGGCGGCCTCCTCGGTGAGCTTTTGGCTGTCCCGGATCTCAGTCAAAATCTCTTCTTCGGAGGCCCGCATGTGGTCCAGTAATTCGGTTTCGAACCGCCGGACGTCCTCGACGGGCACCGAGTCCAGGTGACCGCCGGTGCCCAGGAAGATCGAAACCACTTGCTCCTCAACGGGCATGGGCTGGGATTGCGGCTGCTTGAGCAGCTCGACCAGCCGGGCGCCGCGCTCCAACTGCGCCTTCGATGCGGCGTCCAAATCAGAAGCGAAAGCGGCGAAAGCTTCTAGCTCGCGGTATTGCGAAAGGTCCAAGCGGAGGCTTCCGGCGACCTCTTTCATAGCCTTGATCTGCGCCGCGCCGCCGACTCGGGACACCGACACACCGACGTTGATGGCCGGCCGGACGCCCTGGTTGAACAGGTCGGTTTCCAGGAAACATTGCCCGTCGGTGATCGAGATGACGTTGGTCGGGATGTAGGCCGAGATGTCGTTGGCCTTGGTCTCGATGATCGGCAGACCCGTTAGCGAGCCGCCACCGAGATCGTCGGACAGTTTGGCGCAGCGCTCCAAAAGCCGCGAATGCAGATAGAACACATCGCCGGGGTAGGCCTCACGGCCGGGCGGACGGCGCAGCAGCAGCGAGATCGCCCGGTATGCCTCGGCCTGCTTAGTCAGGTCGTCGAAGATGATCAGCACATGCTTGCCCTCGTACATCCAGTGCTGGGCAATCGCCGAACCGGTGTACGGCGCAAGCCATTTGAAACCGGCGGACTCCGACGCCGCGGCCGCGACGATGGTGGTGTAGTCCATCGCACCGCCCTCTTCCAGTGTGCGGCGTACCGCGGCGATGGTAGTTCCCTTCTGCCCGATGGCCACGTATACACAGCGCACCTGCTTGTTGGGATCACCGGACTCCCAGTTCTGCCGCTGGTTGAGGATGGTGTCGACGCAGACGGCGGTTTTACCGGTCTTGCGGTCGCCGATGATCAGCTGGCGCTGGCCGCGGCCGATCGGGGTCATCGCGTCAATCGCCTTGATCCCGGTCTGCAACGGCTCCTTCACGCCTTGCCGGTGCACCACCGAGGGCGCCTGGAGCTCCAGCGCGCGCCGAGTATCGGAGTCGACGTCTCCGCGCCCGTCGATCGGCTGGCCGAGCGGGTTAACCACCCGCCCCAAAAACCCGTCGCCAACCGGAACCGATAAGACTTCGCCGGTGCGCTTGACCTGCTGACCTTCTTCGATGTTCTCGAAGTCACCGAGGATCACCGCGCCGACGCTGTGCTCGTCGAGGTTGAGGGCGACGCCGAGGATTCCGCCCGGGAATTCGAGCAGCTCTTGGGTCATCACCGATGGCAAACCCTCGACGTGTGCGATGCCGTCCCCGGCATCGACGACGGTACCGACTTCCTCTCTACTGGTGTCGGCGGTGAAAGAGCTTACGTACTCTTCGATTGCGCTCTGGATGTCATCAGCGGGGATTGTCAACTCAGCCATAGCTTTTCGTCTTCCTACTTCGGTTTGTGCTGACTAGTTCGGGTTCAGTCGGGCAGTCGTGCCTCGGCCGCAGCTAGACGAGACGAGAGCGTACCGTCGATCACTTCGTCACCGACCGCGATGGACAATCCGCCCAGCAGCGCGGCGTCGATATGCAGCTGCACGGTCACGGGGTGACCGTAGATACGGCTCAGCACTTCGGTGAGGCGAGTGCGCTGAGCATCGCTGAGCTCGGCCGCCGCGCCGACCTGCGCGACGATTTCGCCGCGGCGAGCCACCGCAACTTCGGCCAGGAACAGCACCGCTTCCTCAACTGCCTGACCCCGCAGCAGCTCGACGGTGTGAGACAACAGCGCGACCACGACCGGGTTGACGGTACTGTCGGCACGCTCAAGCACCTTGCGCAGCAACCGGACTCGGCCTTCGGCCGGAACGGCACAGTCACCCAACAGGATGGCAAGCCGGGGCTGCACGTCGAGAATGCGGGAAAACCGGAATAACTGGTCTTCCACCTCGTCGACCTGACCCGCACGTTCGGCGAGTTCTAACAGCGCCTGCCGCGACACGTGTTCGATCGCATCGATCAAATCGGAATTGGCCGACCAGCGCTTCGATACGGCTGTGCGCAACACCTCGAGCGTTGGCGCGCCGACCTTGCCGGACACCAGCCGTTCGATCAGCCGGATCCTGGGCGTCGCATCTTCGGCTGGCACGGTGAGATAGCGGGTGACGACGGCCTCGCGGTCCAGCAGTCTTGCTACCGACACCAGCTCGCCGGCGAGGGTGGTCAGACCTTGATGGTCGAGGTCCTGGGCCATGGTGCCGAACCAATCCACCAGGCTGGTTAATGCCCTCCGGCTGGCTGAGCGCATCTTGGCCAGCAGTGGGTAATCGACATCGGCCGTAGCCGGCGCCATCGCATCGAGCTGATCCAGGAAGCGGTCGACGGTGGCCGATTGTTGTGCCTGATCGGCCACGTGATTGCGTACCAATTCCCTTGCCTGGCGCACCGATTCGTGACCGAGCTCGAGGCGAAGCTGACGGGTCAGCTGTGCCCGGATGAGGTCGACCTGACGGGCACCCTGCATTTTGATGCGCTCCGCCTCGACGTCGGCCTGGGCCTCTAGTTGTTCTGCGATGCGTTCGGCATCTGTCCTGGCCTCTTCCACAACACGGTGCGCTTCCGACTTGGCGTCTTCCAGCGCCTTCGTGTGAGCTTGACTCGCCTCCGCCAGCCGGTCGGCGGCCGCCGCCGCATCCGCCAGCTGTTGGCGCACCGTGTCCTGCCGTGCGGACATCAAACGCCCTACGAGCGGCACGATAAATCGCCACACCAGATAAACGATGACCGCGAACCCGAACAGCTGTCCGATAAACGTCGACATTCGTGGTTACCTCGTCGCGGCTGAAGCGGTGAGGTCAACACCGAGAATTCGACTGGCCAGAGTCGCCGACATGGTGCCCACGTGGGCACGCAGATCGAGTTCCACGGCGTCCCTCTCCCGCTTCAATTGCTCATGGGCGGTCTGCAACGTCGATGCCACCTGTTGTTCGGCCCGGACGCGTGCGTCCTCGATGACTTTACGGCCATCTGCCCGGGCATTGTCGCGCAAGGACGACGCCTGGACTCGGGCTTCCGTCATGGCTTCGTCGTAATCGGCCTGTGCGGCGGCGAACTGCTCGTCCGACTTCTTGTTGTCGGCCAGCGTTTTGGCGACCATAGCGTCACGTTCCCGCAAGACCTTCAAGATCGGCGGCACCACGAAAGTGCCAATGACAGCGAGCACCACCAGGAAGATGGCCAGCACAACGAAAAACGTGCCGTTGGGAATGAGGAAGTTGCTGGACTCGCCGCCTTCCTCTGCCGCCTGACTGGCGGCCAGGACAATCGCGCTCACTTCACCCATTGCTACCTATTGCAACCATTTGCCGTCGAATTACTTGACGGGTGTAGCGAAGACGAACAGCGCCATAAACGCCAGGTTGATGAAGTATGCCGCCTCAACCAAACCGACGGTGATGAAGAACGGTGTGAACAGCCGCCCTTGCGCCTCGGGTTGCCGGGCGACACCGGAGATAAGCGCGTTACCGGCGACACCGTCACCGATACCGGCGCCGATGGCGCCACCGGCCATGATCAGTCCACCGCCGATGAGGGCGCCGGCAGCGATAGTGGGGTCCATTTCCTTATCCTCCTTGATGGCTCTGGTAGCCGTTACCAGCATCCGGTACTAGTGGTGTTCCTCTTCGAGCTCCATCGCTTGGCTGAAGTACAAAATTGTCAGCAGCGCAAAAATGAAGGCCTGGATTGCGCCGACGAACAGGTCAAATGCTTTCCAGATCGCATTGGGCGCCCACATGATGTAGGGGGGAAAGAGCGCGATCAGTGCGACCAGAATGCCGCCGGCGAAAATGTTGCCGAAAAGTCGGAGCGACAACGAGATTGGCTTGGCGACTTCTTCGACAAGGTTGATCGGCGCGAGGAGCGTCACGTGCCCTTTCAGCAACTTGATCGGGTGTCCGACAATACCGCGCCGCCAAATACCGGCCGTGTGGTAGCAGACGAACACGAAAAGCGCCAGCGCCAGCACGTAATTGATGTCCGCTGCTGCCGATTTGAGCAACTCGGTGGTGTGCCCGTGTTTATCGGTGTACTGCACCGGGAGGACTGCCAGCCAGTTGGAGATCAGGATGAACACGAAGATGGTCACCGCCAGCGGCAGCACGAAGGGTGCGATCCGCATCCCGATGGCGCTTTCGACCTGATTGCGCATCTGAATGGTGATCGCCTCAAAAAACAACTGCACCCCGCCTGGCACATCCGTCGAAGTCACTTTGGCGCGCAGGTAGAACGCCAACGCGATCACGATCAACCCGGCGATCGCCGTCGACAACACGGTGTCGGTGTTGACCGTCATACCGAGCCAGGTGGCCGTGTGGTGCTCGCCGACCTCGATTTGGGCGGCCAGGATGGTCTCAGTCATCGCTGGCGCTCCTTCCTTCCGATCCCCGGGACTGGCCATTGGAAGAATAAGTTGCGACCGGTTCCTCGGTCGCAGTGCGCAGCTTCTTCAGGACCGGCAGGGCCGTCGTTGCCACCAGCAGCACCTGGAAGAATGCCAGCCCGAACACGACGCCCAATCCAGCGGGCCGGAAAATGTAGGCGATGATCAGCCCGAGGATGGTGATAATCGCCAGTCGCGATGCCGAGTTGAGGGCCATCGACCGTTTTAACGGGTGCTCTTTGGCGGTGATCGACTCGGCCGAACGCCGCACCAGCAGGGCATTGAGCAAACCCAGCAGCAACCCGAGACCCAAGAACATCCCGACCGTCAGGTGACCGAACACGCCGGCGACCAACATCGCCACTGCGGCCAGTCCAACGTTGATGAAAAAAAGGCGAACCGGACGGAAAGCAACAGAGGGAAACACCAACGGCGCGTCCTGCGCTGGTGTCGTCACTGCGGCACCTCAATTCCGGGCTGATGGAGCGGAAACCACCCGATCGACTGATCGGTGGCCCGCCGAGCGTATCGCAGTCGTCGCACCGGAATCACCCAAGGGGTAGCTCCCTATGTCGGTCGTGAATCGGCGCGACCGGATACGCATCCGATGGGCCGGGGGCCGGCAACCCGCGAGGTCTCCTTCGGGGTTCTAGCCGCACCGTACCACAAGGTAGACACCACTACTACTCCTTGTCGTAGTTCTCGGCTCCGGGCTAGTCCAGGTCCGGGTCGTAGTAGTCGTCGCCGCGGCGCAACAGGGGGATCAGTGTCGCGACGCCGGCGACCACGATCGCGCCCAGCATCACCGCCGCGGTGTCGCGCGGGTTAAAGAAGATCGAGCTCGCGGCGCCGAAGGCAACGATGCCCACCCACAGGTAGATGATCAGGACCACGCGCCGATGGGAATGACCGATCTGCAGCAGCCGGTGATGCAGGTGCATTTTGTCCGGGCTAAACGCGCTGCGGCCGGCGCGGGTGCGACGGACGATCGCTAGCAGCAGGTCGAGCATTGGCACAAACATGACCGCCACCACCAGCAGGAACGGCGACAGCAAAGCAAATACATCACGAGCGCCGTAGGCGTTCTGCGAGATCGGCCCGGCCGCGGTGGTGGAAGCGGCGGCCAGCATCAGGCCGATCAGCATCGACCCGGAATCGCCCATGAAGATCTTGGCCCGGTGGAAGTTGTGTGGCAGAAAGCCCAGGCAGGCCCCGGCCAGGACCACCGAAATCACCGCCGGCGGGTAGTACAAAACGTCACCACCGTGGTCACGAAGCAAACCCACCGAGAACATGCAGATTGCCAGCGCCGTTATCAGGCCCAGGCCGGCGGCCAGCCCGTCGAGACCGTCGACAAAGTTCATCGCGTTGACGATCGAAACGGTCAGCGCCAGGGTAAGCAGGATCGAGGAAGCCTGGTCCAAGACGATGGTGCCCACACCACCCACCGGGATGTACAGGACACTCCAGGCGACACCCATGGTGACCAGAACGCTCGCCGCCGTGATCTGGCCGGCGAACTTCGTCAGTGCATCCAGACCCCAACGATCATCGATCAGGCCGATGCCCATGATCACCGCACCGGCCACCAGCACCGCGGGCATGCCGGTGGAATAGACGAACCCCCGGGTGAGTGCCGGAAGCTGGGAGGCAAGAAAGACGGCGCCGACAATGCCCAGGAACATCGCCAACCCACCCATCCGAGGGGTAGGCGTGACGTGCACATCTCGCTCCCGCGGGTAGGCGACGGCTCCCAGGCGACTGGCCAGCATCCGCACCGGACCGGTCGCAAAATAGGTGATGATCGCCGCGGTCAGCCCGACCAGCGCAAGCTCACGCAGCGGGACACCGGCGCCGCGATAGGACAGGGCGAGCAAGCCACCGGCAACGCCGGCCACATCGCTGGACACCTCGAGACCGTACTGCACCAACCTGAGAGCTGAACACTCGCCGAACGTGCAACAGCTGCGAACAATTGGCCGAATCTTCGCAGTGCGTGCACGTTCGGCGGCTAGCCGAACAAGCTGGCCGCGTCCACACCAAGTACCTCGGCGATCCGCTCGGTGCTGACCGGCCCCTGCCGCAGGACGCGTGGGGTGGCTCCGGTCAGATCGACGATCGTGGAGCCGGCCTGCTGTTCGGATGGACCCGCGTCGAGATAGACCGCGACGTGGTCGCCGAGTTGAGAGCGTGCCTGTTCGGCGTCGACCGGGGGTGGGTGGCCCGAGATGTTGGCGCTGGATACCGCCATCGGACCCACCTCACGCAACAACTCGATGGCGACCGGGTGCAGCGGCATTCGCAGCATCACGGTGCCATGGGCATCGCCAAGATCCCATTGCAGCGACGGCGCTTGCACGACCACCAGGCTGAGCGCGCCGGGCCAGAATGCGCGAATCAGTTCGCGGGCACCGTCGGGCATAGAGTAGACCAGCCCCTCGATCGTGTGCCAAGAGCCGACCAGCACACCTACCGGCATATCGCGACCCCGCCCCTTTGCCGACAGCAACGCGGCCACCGCGGAGCTGTCGAAGGCGTCGGCGCCGATCCCATACACCGTGTCCGTAGGCATCACCACCAGTTGGCCCGCCTTGATTGCCCCTACCGCAGAGACGATTCCACGCGAACGCTGCTCGGGGTCGGCGCAGTCGAACGTCTCAGTCAATGGCGCCGCTTCTCCTCATCGCTTCGCTCTGCATCGTCGCTGGCGCGGGTCAATGGCGCCGTTCTCCCCTGCAAGCGGGAGGTGCCCCCACCTCATCGCCGTCACAAACCTCGGCCGTCCGGCCAGATCTTTCCGGGCTTGTACGTCCACGAAAAGTTTTGTGCTGCTGACCAAATCGACAGTTGACGACGACGTGGTGTCGTCGTGTTCGACGGCGAACAGGCCACCGGGACGCAGCCAGCGCCCAGCAAGCCCGACGACCGCGGATATCACCGTCATCCCGTCGGGACCGCCGAACAACGCGTGATGCGGGTCATGTTGCGCTACTTCAGGTTCCAAAACAGCAGCATCAGGGATGTAGGGCGGGTTGGAAACCATCAGGTCGACTTGTCCGTCGAGTTCGGGGAGCAGGCAGGGCGTGGTGACGTCGGCACGCACCAACTCTACCGGGGTACCCGCCGCATTGCGGCGGGCATAGTCAAGGGCGCAGTCGGAGTCGTCAATGCCGATGATGCGGGCCTTTAGTCCAAGGTTGGCCCGGTGCTGGGCCAATGCGACCGCCAACGCGCCAGATCCCGTGCATGCGTCGACAATCAGCGGCCGCGCCGGCAGCGACTGCGCGGTGGCCCAGGCCAAAATGGCTTCGGTCTCCGGACGCGGTACAAACACACCCGGGCCGACATGCAGCACCACGGGCCCAAACGACACAGTCCCGATGAGATGCTGCAACGGCACCCGCCGCGCACGAGCGGTGACGATGTCGCGATAGCGCCCGAAGAACTCGTCGCCGGGCGGCTCGAACAGGGGTAGCCTACCGCGGTCTGTGCCCGCTAGGTGAGCGGCCAACTGCTCAGCGTCGCAACGCGCCGAGTCGACCCCCGCTTCGGCCAATAGCGCAGCAGCCAAGTCGATCGCCTGACGCAGGGTCATTGTGCCGCTCTCCCCCGCAAGCGGGAGGTTCCCCCACCGCATCGTCGCCGGCGCGGAGGTCATGATTGTCGCAACCGGGATTGCTTGTCCGCGGCGGACAGAGCGTCGAACAACGCGTCAAGATCGCCATCCAGCACCTGATCGAGATTGTGTGACTTGTAACCGATCCGGTGGTCGGTGATCCGGTTCTCCGGGAAGTTGTAGGTGCGAATGCGTTCACTACGGTCCACAGTGCGGATTTGGCTAGCCCGGTCGGCCGACGCGTCGGCCAGCGCCTGCTCCTCGGCCATTGCCTGCAACCGAGCGGCCAGCACCTGCAACGCACGCGTCTTGTTCTGCAGCTGCGACCGTTCGTTCTGACAGGTGACGACGATTCCAGTGGGCAGATGGGTGATACGCACCGCGGAGTCGGTGGTATTCACTCCCTGCCCGCCCTTGCCGGACGACCGGAAAACGTCGATACGCAGATCCGACTCGTCGATCTGCACTTGGCCGACTTCCTCGGGCTCCGGATAGACCAGCACACCCGCCGCCGAAGTATGCACGCGGCCTTGGGATTCCGTCACTGGGACCCGTTGTACGCGGTGCACCCCGCCCTCGAACTTCATGCGCGACCACACCCCGTCGGGGGTGTCGGCTTTGCTGGCAATCGCCAACGTCGCGTCCTTGTACCCACCCAGATCCGAGGTGGTCTCGTCCAACACCGTCACCGCCCAGCCGTGCCGCTCGGCGTAGCGGATATACATCCTGGCCAAATCGGCGGCGAACAACGCGGATTCTTCGCCCCCCTCGCCGGATTTGACTTCCAGCACAATGTCATCGGCATCGTGCGGGTCACGCGGTGCCAACATGTCAGTGAGTTGGGCATCCAGTTCGCCCACCCGAGCCTCCAATGCGGCAACCTCGGCGGCGAACGACTCGTCGGAAGCCACCAGCTCGCGCGCGGTCTCGAGGTCGTCGCGCGCGGACGTCAGCTTGCGGTGGGTTGCGACGATCGGGGCCAATCGGGCAAACCGGCGCCCGACTCTGCGCGCCTCGGCCGGATTGCTGTGCAGCGCGGGATCTGCCAGCGCAAGCTCGAGCTCGGCGTGTTCGGCGAGCAACACGTCAATCGTCTGCACTGGCTGCGTCATGTCAACCTTCTTCCCGCGAGCGCGGACCCTAACGCGAACCGACGCCCGTCCTGTACCGCTGGTGCACAGTTCGGGCGTCGGTAAGCCAGCTATTTGCCGGTTGAAACCGCCTTGTCAGCTCCGACCTTGCGCTTGCCGTACCGCTTCTCGAAGCGAGCCACCCGGCCGCCGCTGTCGAGGATCTTCTGCTTGCCGGTGTAGAACGGATGACACTGCGAACAAACCTCAACCACAATACGACCTCCCGGCTTGGTGCTACGCGTCTGGAAGGTATTGCCGCATCCGCAGACCACGGTGGTCTCCTCATATGCCGGATGAATGTCAGATTTCATGCTGCCCTCTGTGATCGGTGGCCGCCCGTCGTGGCGTGCCGAGAACCTGGTCCGGTTCCAACTCGTTGAGCATCGATTATGCCAGGTCAACCGCTATCACCCCAAACACCGAGATGCGTGCGGACATTCCCGGCGAGCCGTCTCGCCGGATCAGTCGCTGTCCATGGACCCTGGCGTGGTCTTGGACACCTGAACAAGGAATTCGTAGTTGTTCTTCGTCTTACGCAGCTGCGACATCAGCAGGTCGATGGCCTGGTGGGAATCCAGGCCCGATAGCACGCGGCGCAGCTTGTGCACAATAGCGAACTCGTCGGGCGACAGCAGTAGCTCGTCCTTGCGGGTTCCAGAAGGGTTCACGTCGACCGCAGGGAAAACCCGCCGCTCGGCGATCTTGCGGTCCAGCTTGAGCTCGGCGTTGCCGGTGCCCTTGAACTCCTCGAAAATGACCGTGTCACCAGTGGACCCGGTCTCGACCATCGCAGTGGCGATGATGGTCAGCGACCCGCCCTCTTCGATGTTGCGCGCGGCCCCCAGGAAGCGCTTGGGCGGGTACAACGCCGTGGAATCGACACCACCGGACAGGATCCGGCCCGACGCCGGCGACGCGTTGTTGTAAGCGCGGCCTAGCCGGGTGATTGAATCGAGCAGCACCACGACGTCCTTGCCTTGCTCCACCAGCCGCTTGGCGCGTTCGATCGCCAGCTCGGCGACCGACGTGTGGTCCGACGGCGGCCGGTCGAAAGTTGAAGCGATGACCTCGCCTTTGACCGAGCGCTGCATATCGGTGACCTCCTCAGGCCGCTCGTCGACGAGCACGACCATGAGGTGGCATTCCGGGTTGTTCCTGGTGATCGCGTTGGCGATGTCCTGCAGGATCGTTGTCTTGCCCGCTTTGGGCGGCGACACAATCAACGCGCGTTGACCCTTGCCGATCGGCATGATGAGGTCGATGACCCGGGTGGTCAGCCGCTCGGTACTGGTTTCCAGACGAAGCCGCTGGTTGGGGTACAACGGCGTCAGTTTGCCGAACTCGGGCCGCTTCTTGGCGTCTTCGACCGATCCGCCGTTGATGCTGTCCAGGCGGACCAGCGGGTTGAACTTCTGCCGCTGGTTGGGTTGCTCCCCTTCCTTGGGCACCCGCACCGCACCGGTCACCGCATCACCACGGCGCATGCCGTTCTTGCGCACCATGTTCATCGACACATACACGTCGTGCGGACCGGGTAGGTAGCCGGAGGTGCGCACAAACGCGTAGTTGTCCAGGACGTCGAGTATGCCGGCTACCGGCTGGACGACGTCGTCCTCACGCAGTTCAGCCTCGGCGCCGTCGCCGGATCGTTCACCGCGGCGCCGCCGATCGCGGAACCGGCGTCCGCGCCGGCCCTGACGCGCTTCTCCGTCCTCGTCGCCGCGCGCCTGCTGACCGCCCGAAGCCTGCTGGTCACCCCCTTGGTCGCCACCCGCGTCGGTGCCACGCTCCTCGGTCTTGGCGTCCTGTTGACCGCCTTGGCGGTTGTCGGTGTCGTCTGCGGCTGTGCCCGCACGCTCACCGGAGCCGGAGGGTCCCGCTTCACGGGTGGCGCTGCGCCGCTCCGGGCGGACCTGTTGGCTTTGGGAATCGATCTGTTCGGTCGGGGTCTGTTCCCCCTGGGTGGCCGGTGCCTCGGAACTGGGCGGCCGGTCGCCCTTGTCGTGCTCTTGAGCCGACCGGTCAACGGCTGGGGCGCCGTTGGCCTGTCGCCTGATCTCCTCAATCGCAGCGATCAGTTCGTTCTTCCGCATACCCGATGTTCCCTTCACGCCGGCTCGATTAGCCAGCGCACGCAGTTCGGGCAGCACCATGGTGGCCAGCGAGCCGGCCGGCTCGTCGGCGTTGAGGTCTGGGGGATCTGTGGCAGCGGCATCCGACGGCTTGCCGTCGGTACTTTCGCCAGCCGTAATGAGGTCCGTATCGGTCACGGATTTCCTTTCCTTCCCCCGCTGATCACGTCATACGGGGTTTTGTTGCAGTCAGCCAAATCGCCGAGTGCGCCAATCATCGACTTTGCAACGGTGATCGCCATCAGCGGCGAATACGGCGAACCTCGTCCACAAGAAGAATTGGTGGCTGTCCTAGCGGCAAGGCAGTACGTATGCAGATGCTGCGATTGCTGGACGGCTCCGAGGATAGCCCGCTTCCTGGCCGGAAGCAAGCAAACCCCCGCAACCTTGCGGATTAACCGGGAACTCTTACTGTCGGGCTCCAGCGAACCGCCTCGCCAACAGTCAGCTCGGTAACGGCAAATCCCTTTGCGGCTCCGAACTCCACGGCGTCGGTCGGCAACTCTGAATCTGTACTCAGGGCGATCAACGAAGGACCTGCCCCGGACAGTGCTGCTGCCACGTTATGACGCCGCAACAGCCGAAGATATTCCGCGGAGGCTGTCATTGCCGCGGCACGTTGCGGCTGATGAAGCAGATCTTCGGTGGCCGCCATCAGCAGATCGGGCCGTTCGGTGAGCGCAACCACCAGCAGCGCCGCGCGACTGACATTGAACCGTGCGTCGTCGTGACTAACCTGCGCGGGCAATAGCACCCGCGTTTCCGCGGTCGACGAACGCTGCTCGGGAATCGCAGTGAACAGGCGGATATCGGGATGAAGCCGCAGTGATACGGCCGAATAGTTGGGCCGGTCACCACTGTGGTCAGTCCACGAAACCACGGCACCACCCAAAACCGCGGCCGCCGCGTTGTCGGGATGACCCTCGAACTCCGAAGCCAACTGAATCAGCTCAGCATCGCTCGATGGTGACGAATCCGTTTGTACGACAAGACCGTTAACGGCCGCAAGACCGCCCACAACTGCTGCCGCGGAGGAGCCGAGGCCGCGGGAGTGCGGGATGGCGTTGCGGCAGCGCACCGCCAGGCCGGCGGCGCTGACCCCCGCTGCCTGTAACCCGTGCTGCACGGCGCGGACCACGAGGTGCTCGGGGCCCAGCGGCACCTGGTCGCCGCCCTCGCCGTCTACAGTCACCGTCAAGCCGGAATCTGTTGTCTCGACGATGATCTCGTCGTAGAGACTCAGCGCCAAACCGACACTGTCGAAGCCCGGGCCCAGGTTTGCACTGGACGCCGCCACCACCGCACTGGCCACCAGCCCAGAAGGCAACAATGCTTGAGTCACCATGCGTGCCGACCCGCCGCACCCGGCTCCGCCGCGCTTGCGATCGCCACCCAATCCAAACCGTGCCGACCCGCCGCACCCGGCTCCGCCGCGCTTGCGATCGCCACCCAATCCAAACCGTGCCGACCCGCCGCACCCGGCTCCGCCGCGCTTGCGATCGCCACTAGGCCAGCCCTAGCTTCTCGACGACGGCTACCGGGTCCACGGGAACCGGAGACACGCTCGGCATGTCTTTGAGCGCGGTGTCGGGATCCTTAAGACCGTTGCCGGTTACCGTGCACACCACCGTCGAACCACGCGCCACCCAGCCGTCGTCGATCGCTTTGAGGAGACCCGCAATGCTGGCTGCGGACGCGGGCTCCACGAATACGCCTTCGACACGAGCCACCAGGTGATATGCGGCCAGTATCTCCTCGTCGGAGGCGGCCAAGAAGCGGCCCTTGGACTGCTGCTGTGCCTCGACGGCCGAAGTCCACGACGCCGGCGAGCCGATGCGGATCGCGGTTGCGATGGTCTCCGGGTGGCTCACCGGTTCGCCGAGCACCAGGGGCGCCGCGCCCGCGGCCTGAGTGCCCAGCATGCGGGGCAACTTGTCGATCAGGCCCAGCTGGTGATACTCGGTGTAGCCCTTCCAGTACGCGGTGATGTTGCCGGCGTTGCCAACCGGCAGAGCATGCACGTCCGGCGCGGTACCTAGCACGTCGACGATCTCGAACGCTGCCGTTTTCTGGCCCTCGATGCGCACCGGGTTTACCGAGTTGACCAACGAAATCGTCGGGAAGTCCGCGGCCATCTTGCGCGCCAGTTCCAGGCAGTCGTCGAAGTTACCGTCGATCTGGATGATCTTGGCGCCGTGCATGACCGCCTGTGCGAGCTTGCCCATCGCGATCTTGCCCTGCGGTATCAGCACCGCGCAGGTGATGCCGGCCCGGGCGGCATAGGCCGCCGCCGACGCCGAGGTATTTCCGGTCGATGCGCACAAGACCGCCCGCTGACCATGGGCAAGGGCATCGGTGACCGCCATCGTCATGCCACGATCCTTGAAGGAGCCGGTGGGGTTGAGGCCCTCCACTTTGAGGTGGATCGTGCAGCCCGTCTGCTTGGAGAGATTAGTTGCCGCGATGAGGGGAGTACCACCCTCGAGCAGGGTCACCGGAGTCCAGTCGTCACCCACCGGCAGCCGGTCACGGTACGCGGCAATCACTCCCGGCCACGGCTGGTGAGTGGCCGTCGGCGGGACGGTCATAAGCCGGTTCCTTCCAGTCGTATCACGCTGGACACACCCTGCACGACATCCAAGTCGTCCAGTGCATCAACGGTTTCCGAGAGTGCGGCGTCAGTGGCGAGGTGCGTGACCACCACGATTCGGGCTCCCACCCGTCGACCACCTTCGTCCACAACGCCCTCCTGGCGCACCTCGGCGATGCTCACCTCGCGTTTGGCGAATTCCGCCGCCACCGCGGACAAGACGCCCGGCTTGTCGGCGACGTTCATGCTGACGTAATAGCGCGTTTCAATGAAACCCATTGGTGCCACCGGAAGTTGAGCGTATTTAGACTCACGGGGGCCGCGGCTGCCGAGTACCCGGTTGCGGGCGGCCATCACTAGGTCACCGGTCACCGCAGAGGCGGTCGGCGCGCCGCCCGCGCCCTGGCCGTAGAACATCAGCCGGCCCGCGGCCTCGGCCTCGACCACCACGGCATTGAACGCGCCGTTGACCGCGGCAAGCGGATGCGACAGAGGTACCAGGGCCGGATAGACGCGGGCCGATACCCGCTGCGAACCTTCGTCGGTGGTTATGCGCTCACAGATCGACAGCAGTTTGATGGTGCAACCCAGCGCGTGCGCGGATCCGAAGTCGGCCGGAGTGACCTTGGTGATGCCTTCGCGATACACGTCGTCTGCGGTCACCCGGGTGTGGAAGGCAATGGATGCCAGGATCGCTGCCTTGGCCGCGGCGTCGTAGCCTTCGACGTCTGCGGTGGGATCAGCCTCCGCATAGCCCAGCGCACTTGCGTCGGCCAGGGCGCTGGCATAGTCAGCGCCGGTGCTGTCCATCGCCGAGAGGATGTAGTTGGTGGTGCCGTTGACGATCCCGGCCACTCGCAGCACCGTGTCGCCGGCCAGCGACTGGGTGAGCGGACGGATGACCGGAATGGCGCCCGCCACGGCCGCCTCGAAATACAGATCAACATGGGCGCTTTCGGCGGCCTGTGCCAATTCGCCGGTGGAGGTGGCGAGTAAAGCCTTGTTCGCCGTAACGACGGACTTGCCGCGCTCAAGGGCGCCCAGGATCGCCTTGCGCGACGGTTCCACCGGCCCCATCACTTCCACCACGATATCGACATCCTCGCGGGCCACGAGCTCTTCAATGTCGTCGGTCAACAATTCGATCGGCACGCCGCGATCGGTCGTCACGCGGCGCACGCCGATGCCCCGCAGGACCAATGGGGCACCGACACGAGCCGCGAGATCCTCGGCGCTGTTCTCGATGATGCGGACAACCTCGCTGCCGACGTTGCCCAAACCGAGTACCGCTACGCCGACCGGCTTTTCGTCACCGGGCACGGGTCACCTCACTTCCAAACTCAGCAAATCGTCGACCGTCTCCCGACGCAGGACCAGGCGAGCGTTGCCCGCGTGCACCGCTACCACAGCGGGACGGCCGACCATGTTGTAACGACTCGACAGCGAATAGCAGTAAGCGCCGGTGGCGGCAACCGCAACCAGATCGCCGGGCCGAATATCGTCGGGCACCCAGGTGTCCCGCACGATGATATCGCCACTTTCGCAGTGCTTTCCGACCAGACGGGCCGGTACCGGCGGGGCGTCGCTGACTCGAGACACCAGCCGGACGTCATACTGCGCGCCGTAGAGCGCGGTGCGGATGTTGTCGCTCATGCCGCCGTCGACACTGACGTAACGTCGATGCGCTGTGGCGCTGACATCGACGTCCTTAACGGTGCCGACCTCATACAACGTGATGGTGCCCGGTCCGGCGATGGCGCGTCCGGGCTCCACAACGAGCTTGGGCGTCGGCAGCCCCACGGCCGTTGACTCGTCGCTCACGATGGTACCCAGCTTGGCCGCGAGCTCGGCTATCGGCGGTGGGTCGTCGGACGGCAAATACGAGATGCCCAAGCCGCCACCGAGATCGACGGTCGCGATCTGTGCCGTCTTTTCGGGACCGAACTCGCCGACGACGTCGCGTAGCAGGCCGATGACACGGTGCGCGGCGAGTTCGAAGCCGTCCACGTCGAAGATCTGCGAACCGATGTGGCTGTGTAGCCCAACCAGGCGCAGGTGATCAGTGGCGAAAACGCGCCGCACCGCTGCCATGGCCGCGCCGCTGGCCACCGATAACCCGAATTTCTGGTCCTCGTGCGCGGTGGAGATGAACTCGTGGGTGTGCGCCTCGACACCGACGGTGAGACGCACCAGGACATCCTGGACGATTCCGGCCTCGCCCGCGATGGCGTCGAGGCGCTCGATCTCGGTCATCGAATCGACGACAATATGGCCGACTCCGGCTTTGACCGCAGCGGTCAACTCTGAGACCGATTTGTTGTTGCCGTGCAAGGTAATTCGCTCGGGCGGAAAGCTAGCGTGCAGCGCGACCGCCAACTCCCCACCGGTGCACACGTCCAGACAGAGCCCTTCTTCGCTGATCCACCGGGCTACTTCGCTGCACAGGAACGCCTTGGCGGCATAGTGCACGTTCGCCCCACTTCCAAAGGCCGCGGCGGTTTCTCGGCAGCGCGAGCGAAAGTCGTCCTCGTCGATGACGAACAGCGGGGTCCCGTACTCCTGGGCGAGCTGCGTCAGTGGAATTCCTGCGATGCAGACCACACCGACTTCATCGCGAGTAGTATTGCGCGGCCACACATTCGGCGCTAAGTGCAGCAGCTCGTTCACATTCGCTCCGGTGCGGTGACGCCGATGATCGCCAGCCCGTTGGCGATGACCTGACGGGTGGCCTGGCACAACGCTAGGCGCGCGGTGTGCAGGTCGGTGGGCTGCTCGTCGCCTTGCGGCAACACTCGGCACGAGTCGTAGAACCGGTGATAGTCGCCGGCCAGGTCTTCCAGGTAGCGGCAGACCCGGTGCGGTTCCCGCAGGGAGGCCGCGGTCTCGAGCACCCTCGGGAATTCGCCGAGGGTGCGCAGCAGCGTGCCCTCCTTGTCGTGGTTAAGCAGTTCGAGGTGGTTTGTATCCGGGATCAGGGCGAGTTCGGCGGCGTTGCGAGCCAGCGCTGAGAGCCGGGCATGCGCGTATTGCACATAATAGACCGGGTTTTCGTTCGACGCCGAGGACCATAGCGCCAGGTCGATGTCGATCGCGGTGTCCACCGAGGAGCGGATCAGGCTGTAACGTGCGGCGTCCACGCCGATCGCCTCGACCAGGTCGTCGAGGGTGAGCACGGTGCCTGCACGTTTGCTCATCCGGACCGGTTGGCCGTCGCGGACCAGGTTCACCATCTGCCCAATGAGCACCTCGACGGTGGCCGGGTCGTCACCGAAGGCGGCGGCCGCGGCCTTTAGCCGGGCGATGTAGCCGTGATGGTCGGCGCCGAGCATGTAGATGCACAAGTCAAAACCGCGTTGGCGTTTGTCCAAGTAGTAGGCGAGATCACCGGCGATATATGCCGGTTTGCCGTCGCTCTTGATCACGACGCGGTCCTTGTCGTCACCAAATGCGCTGGTACGCAACCAGATTGCGCCGTCCTTCTCGTAGATGTTGCCGGTTTCGCGGAGTCGGGCGATGGCGTTCTCGACCCGGCCGCCGGTGTGCATCGAGTCTTCGTGGGTGTAGACGTCGAAGTCGGTACCGAACTCGTGCAGAGACTGTTTGATGTGGTCGAACATCAAGTCGACGCCGATTGCGCGGAAGGTCTCGCGCAACTCTGCGTCTGGCAGGCTCAGCGCGTCAGGCGCCTTCTGCAGCACCTGCTCGGCGATGTTGGTGATGTAGCTGCCCGCGTAGCCGTCTTGGGGCGTGGGTTCGCCCTTGGCCGCGGCGATCAGGGAGTTGGCGAATCGGTCGATCTGGGCGCCGTGGTCGTTGAAATAGTATTCGCGGACCACGTCGGCGCCCTGGGTGGTGAGCAAACGGCCCAGCGCGTCGCCGACCGCGGCCCAGCGGGTACCGCCGATGTGGATCGGTCCGGTGGGGTTGGCGGAGACGAATTCCAGGTTGACCTTGCGCCCGGCCAGCAGCAGCGAGTGACCGTAGCTGTGGCCGGCGTCGATAACGTTGGTAACGACTTTAGCCTGGGCGACGGTTTCCAGCCGCATGTTGATAAAGCCCGGCCCGGCCACCTCCGCCGAGGCGATACCGTCGACCTTTGTCAGTGCCTCGGCAAGCCATCCGGCCAGCTCACGCGGGTTGGTGCCGACTTTCTTGGCGAGCTGCATCGCCAGGTTACTGGCATAGTCGCCGTGCTCGGGAATGCGCGGGCGTTCCACCGTGACCATCTGCGGCAACGCGGAGGCATCGAGGCCGCGCTCGGCCAGCACCGCGGCAGCGGTCGCTTTGAGCAGCTCAGCCAGGTCAGCGGGGGTCACGAACGTCCATCCTATGGGCTGAGGTGGTTGGGCTTCGAATCCGTTGCGGTGGTCAGTGGGTAGCCGCGATGCGCTACTCTGGCGGGGCCCCATGGCGCAACGTGTCGTCGTGCGCCCCCGTAGCTCAGGGGATAGAGCGTCTGCCTCCGGAGCAGAAGGCCGCAGGTTCGAATCCTGCCGGGGGCACAAGGGTTGATCTAGCCTCACGCATGGCTACAACAATGTGATCGGCGCCACCCGCGAGGGCGGCCGCGTAGTTGGCTTCGTGGTCTCGCTCTCAAATTCGTAGGGGTAAGAACCAGGGCGCCCCGCGTGCCGCGTTGCTGGCGACCCGGTGCGCCGAGCGCACGTTCCGTGTTGTCTCATTCGCCTGACGCGCTCCGGCACAGCCATGGCGGACCGTTCTCCTTGCACTGTCGGGACACCGTCGAACCGGTATCGATATTGCCAAGGATTTATTGAGAATCTGTCAAGGCCCGGTGCTGATTCTGAGGGCACGCAAACCAGCGCAACCTCCGATGACATCAGCACAAGGAGATCATCAATGTTCACTCGCCGTTTCGCCGCCTCCATGGTTGGCACCACCTTGACTGCCGCCACTTTGGGCCTGGCCGCACTCGGCTTCGCCGGGACCGCCAGCGCAAGCTCGACCGACGAAGCGTTCCTCGCGCAGCTGCAGGCGGACGGGATCACTCCGCCGAGCGCAGCGCGCGCCATCAAGGACGCGCACGCCGTCTGCGACGCCCTCGACGAGGGTCACTCGGCCAAAGCGGTCATCAAGGCGGTGGCCAAGGCGACCGGTCTGAGCGCCAAGGGCGCCAAGACGTTCGCCGTTGACGCCGCGTCGGCCTACTGCCCGCAGTACGTGACCTCGAGCTAAACAGCGACCACCACGATGTGGGGACCCCGGACGGGTCCCCACATCCGCACTTGTCGATCAAGGGTGACGTACGGTGTCATCAGTGACTTCCAGCGGCCAGAAATCCTAGTCCGAAATTGGGCCGCCTCAGCCACTCACGTCCGGGCAGTTTTTCGGCGCCACCGCACGTAGACTGCCAAAGCCGAAGTCCCGGTAGCCCTTTGGAATGCTCACCGACCGCAACACGGCAAGCGATCCCATCAGCCGGGCGACCATCCGCGTATCGCCGTCGAACACCGGCACGCCACGGATCCGCCTGCAGTCCGCCTTGGTAGGAAAGCCGAGCACACCGTCGGCGATAACCCCGATTCGAGCGCCTTCCAGAACTTCCCCCGCACCCCATCGGCCACCCGATCCCCCCGACCCCGAAACCCCTTCTGATAACCCATGCAGCGCCAACACCTCTGGTCAGGTGTTGCAGCGATCACTTGAGGTTAACGGCCGGAAACTCGCCATGAGTGCACGCTCGGCGAAGCGAGAGCGGAAAAATGCTTCTACTGCCACATCGAAGTGTTACGTAGTTCCGCCTAGTGCTCGCGGATGGGTGCATGCTTATTCGGTGACCGCAACCAGCATGCTCAACCGTCGCAAAGCCATACTGGATTACTTACAGGGCGCAGTCTGGGTGCTGCCGACATTCGGCGTTGCGATCGGTCTGGGGTCGGGAGCGGTCCTGTCGATGATTCCCGTGAAATCCGGCACGCTGATCGACAAGCTGATGTTTCAGGGCACCCCAGGCGACGCCCGAGGCGTGCTGATCGTGGTGTCGGCCACGATGATCACCACCATCGGCATCGTCTTCTCGCTGACGGTCCTGTCCCTACAGATCGCCTCCAGCCAGTTCTCGGTGCGGTTGCTACGAACCTTCCTGCGCGATGTGCCCAACCAGGTGGTGCTGGCGATCTTTGCCTGCACCTTCGCCTACAGCACCGGTGGGCTACACACCGTCGGGGAGCACCGCGACGGCGGGGCGTTCATTCCCAAAGTCGCGGTCACCGGGTCACTCGCGCTGGCATTCGTCAGCATCGCCGCGCTGATCTACTTCCTGCACCACCTCATGCACTCGATCCAGATAGACACGATCATGGACAAGGTGCGGCTGCGCACGCTGGGGCTGGTTGACCAGTTGTATCCGGAATCGGATACGGCGGATCGACAAGTAGAGACACCGCCCAGCCCCCCGGCTGATGCGGTGCCGCTGTTGGCCCCGCACTCGGGTTACCTACAAACCGTCGACGTCGACGACATCGCCGAATTGGCGGCAGCCAGCCGGTATACGGCGCTGCTGGTTACCTTCGTCGGCGATTACGTCACCGCCGGGGGCCTGCTCGGCTGGTGCTGGCGCAGGGGCACCGCGCCGGGCGCGCCAGGGTCTGACTTCCCGCAACGCTGCTTACGTCATGTGCACATCGGATTCGAGCGCACCCTGCAGCAGGACATCCGCTTCGGATTGCGGCAGATGGTGGATATCGCGCTGCGGGCACTATCGCCCGCACTCAACGACCCGTACACGGCGATCCAAGTCGTGCACCATCTTTCGGCCGTGGAGTCGGTGCTGGCATCGCGGGCGCTGCCGGACGACGTGCGCCGCGACCGCGCCGGGGAGCTCCTCTTCTGGCTGCCGTACCCCAGCTTCGCCACCTACCTGCACGTCGGATGTGCCCAGATCCGCCGCTACGGCTCGCGTGAGCCGCTGGTGCTCACTGCGCTGCTGCAGCTGCTCAGCGCGGTCGCCCAGAACTGCGTCGACCCGTCGCGCCGTGTAGCGGTGCAAACCCAAATTGCCCTGGTCGTGCGGGCAGCACAGCGCGAGTTCGCGGACGAATCCGACCGGGCCATGGTTCTCGGTGCCGCGGCGCGGGCGACCGAGGTCGTCGAGCGCCCCGGGACTCTAGCGCCGCCGCCGTCCACGTTCGGCCAGGTAGCCGCCGCGCAGGCGGCGGCGTCGACGATCCGGTCCGCTGACCGAGACGGCTAGCCCGGCGACGATGCACGCCGAAACGGCGGGTTGAGGAGCCGGGCAATCTAACCCAGCCCGGCGGGGCGACAAGCGACCAGGATTACCCAACTGGCGTCCAGCCATTCCACAGGTCGCCGAAGTCGAGGGCGACCAGCGATGCCCGGTCGACGTTGACGATTTCGCGGAAATGGTCTTGCCACCCCCACCAAACACTGATGAAGAACACGTGGTCATACCAGCTGAGCTGATAGTCCGGGGGAATGACCTCGCCCTTGTTCTCCGGCGCAAACACGGCAACGGCCAGCAAACCCAGTATTGCGGACTTTGGCAGCTGAATTTTGCCGTCATTGGCAATGCGGAGTGCGGCACTGGCGTTCACGTACGGGCTTACTTCGAATTCAACCGAGGATTCGTCAGCATGACCGTGCAACCACCGGTGAATTCCATACAGGACGTCGGCGATGTCGGGGCGCTTATCCGGCAGCAAATCCGATCTCACACCGACAGGGAAGCGAGTCTTTTCCAGGTCGACGCCAGGCGTGGCCATCACTCCGTAAATGTCGAGTGAATCCCGTAGCGCCGTCCGGAATCGAGTGCCGACGCCCAGCGTGGGATAGCGCTTCCTGCCGGTCTCGTCGACGGCGTTGCACGCGTGGAGCATCGCCACGTCCCACAGCTTGCGATCCCACTGTTGCAGCGACTGCGCAACTGACTCGCCCACGCTCACACACATGAGGCTATCGGCCAGCGGCCACCTGCCCGCGGGGTATACGTGGTGCGGCTAATCGGCGCGTTCTGCGGCCGCGCCGATGCTCGCGGGGCGCAGCCGGGCGACGATGCCGTCGAGGTCGAGACGGAACATGTCGGGCCGGAAGACGTGACCGCCAGGCACCTCGTGCGATTCATGCGGGATGCCGGCGTTGCTGAGGCGTTCGCGGAACTCCCTCTGCCCGGCTAGCACCTGGGTCTCGTTCACGCTGTCGAACCAGTTGGCCGGGTCCGGACTGGTGCCGGCGACCAGGAAGATCCGCTTGTTGCGGTAGCTGTCGATACGCTCGACCGGGTTGTCGGCGCTGACCCTAGCTTGGTCCCAGAGCGGCGCGCCGTAAACCGTGCCGCCGCCTAGATCCAGCACCGCCGAGGACAGGTTTGCCCAATGCACTACCAGGCCGAAGTCGCGGCGCAGACTTGCCGGTCCGGAGTGGCTGCTCGCCGACGCGAAGTGGCCGTAGTACTTTGCTGCGTACTTCAGCGCGCCGAAGCCACCCATCGAAAACCCGGCGACCGCGCGGCCGTCGTATTCGGCGTAGGTTCGGAAGTTCGCCTCGATCCAGGGGAGCAGCTGGGCGATGTGGAATGTCTCCCAGTTCCGTGGGCCGACGAACGAGCTGACCGGGTTGGAATACCAGCCCGCGTGCCCGCCGTCGGGCATCACGATGATGATCGGCTTTCCGGCGGTCAGGTCGCGGATGCCCAGAAAGTCGAACGTGCGGAAATCCTGGTCGGTGCCGCCGCCGTGGAACAGGTAGAGGACGGGATAGGTGCGTCCGCTGGTGCGGTAGTCATCGGGAAGCAGGACGTTGACTCCGGGGTTCCAGCCGATCGCGGAGGTCTGGAACCGGTAGTACCACAGGCGGGGATCGTTCTCGTTGCGGTCCACGATCCTTAGGCCGAACCCGTCGCTACGCCCGATGAATATGACCAGTACCTGCCCGACGTCGATGGCGCCAGGATCGGCGATGCCATTGACGGCGGCGATAAGCGGATATAGGGAGGCGTCGCCATAGAAGCGCGCAGCCAATGCCGACAGCGTGTCCCCGGCAACAACGGTGTATCGCGTGAAGTCAGGCATAATCAGCCGCTGCCCCACATTGACGACGTCGGGATCGGCGATCCCGCTGGCGGCGGCGATCAGCCAATTCAATTCCGCGTCGCCATAGAAGCGCAACGCCAACGCCGACAGCGTGTCCCCGGCAACAACGGTGTATCGCGTGAAGTCAGGCATAATCAGCCGCTGCCCCACATTGACGACGTCGGGATCGGCGATCCCGCTGGCGGCGGCGATCAGCCGATACAGTTCCGCGTCGCCATAGAAGCGCAACGCCAACGCCGACAGCGTCTCCCCCGCGACAACCGTATGTGTGCTGACCATTCGTTGACTCCTTCGGTTGCACCTGGCTCAGGCAGGCCCTGCCGATGGCTCTGGCGGCTAGTCACCATGGCGCGAGGCGCCGTGCCGCGTGCTCTCCTGCGCGCGATAGTCGTCGGCGAGCTGGGCGACGTGCTCGGGCAGCGCGCCACCGGCAACGTCAGCCAGCGTGGTCTCCTCCAGCACCGACCGCATACTGGCGCGCAGCGCGCGCCAAACGTCGGTCAGCGCGGTAGTGGGGCCCGAGTAGGGCAGGTCGCCAAGTCCGATATCGCGGACGCTAGCCAGCGGTCCGTCGATGCAGCGCAATACGTCGGCGATGCTGATCTCGGTGCCCGGACGCGCCAATTCATAACCACCCTCGCGACCGCGGTGGCTTCGCACCAGGCGGTCGGTGCGCAGGTTGGTCAGGATATCGACGAGAAACTGCGGTGGTATGCCTTGGGCCGCAGCCAGATCGTCGGTCTTGACCACGGTGCCACTGGCGGCCGTGGCGAGCTGGACCATCGCCCGCACCGCGTACTCCGCCTTAGCTGACATCCGCATGCTTCAGGATTGTGCCACCCGCTTGCCAGGGACAGCAGAGCAACCAGGCCGGCCTAAGACGATGACTCCAACAGGTCGATAACCTCCTGCGCCTGCTCGTCTATGCTGCGATCCGGCGTAAGCCGTAGGTCTGGGTTCTTGGGCCGCTGATATGGGCTGTCGATCCCGGTGAAGTGCGTGATCTCACCCGCACGCGCTTTGGCGTACAACCCCTTGGGATCACGCCTCTCACAGTCCTGCAGCGGGGTGTCACAGAACACCTCGAAAAAGTCGATTCCCGCATCAGCGTGCACTTTACGAGCCAGGGCACGGTGCTCAGCAAGGGGGCTGATCGCCGGCACCAGCACCAGGTGGCCACAATCGGCGAGCAGTGTGGCCACATGCGACAGCCGGCGCAGGTTCTCCGCGCGGTCGGCCATGGAAAAGCCCAGGTCGGCGTTGAGGCCATGCCGTAGGTTGTCGCCGTCCAGAACGTAAGCGGAGATGCCCTTTTCGAGTAGCTTCCGCTCAACCAGCATGGCCACCGACGACTTGCCGGAGCCGGACAGTCCGGTAAACCACACCGTCTTGCCCCTGGGCGGCCGATCTTGCGCAGTGACGAGCGATCTGTGCCGCACCGTGTTCGGGCTAGGCGTGCGGGCCGAGACGTCGCGTAACACCATGCCCGCCGCCACCGTTCCGTTGGTGTCGGGGTCAATGAGGATGAACGAGCCGGTGCTAGCGTTGCGGGTGTACTCGTCAAGCAGCAACGGCACCTGGGTGCGCAGCGAAACACGGCCCAGTTCGTTGAGTTTCAACGCCGTTGCGGTCTTGTCGCGATGCAGGGTGTTGACATCGAGCCGGTAATCCAGCCCGGCTATCCTCGCGCGGACGGTTCGGGTGGTGTGCTTGACAACGTAGTCGCGGCCGGGCTCTAGCACCGCGTTGTCGGCCATCCAGCACACGGTCGCATCGAATTCTTGTGTGATCCTGGGCTGGTTGTGGGTGCGAGCGATCATGTCACCACGCGAGATATCGATGTCGTCGGCGAGCCGCACCGAAACCGCCATCGGCGGAAACGCTTCTGCCACCGGGCCGTTCGGGCCGTCGATCGCGGTGATCCGGGTGGTCTTACCGATCGGCAGCACGACAACTTCGTCGCCTGAACGCATTACCCCACTGGCCACGGTGCCCGCGTAGCTGCGGTGGTCTTGATGCTCGAGGGTGTGCGGCCGGATGACGTACTGGACCGGGAATCGCACGTCGACCATGTTGCGGTCACCGGCGATGTAGACGTCTTCGAGATGCGACAGCAGCGACGGTCCCTCGTACCAAGGCGTCTGGTCGGATTTGGTCACCACGTTGTCGCCGTGCAGCGCGGAGATTGGGATGGAGGTGACGTCCTGCACGTCGAGGCGGGCCGCGAAGGCGTGGAATTCGTCTCGAATCGCGTCGAATTTCTCTTGGTCCCAGCCAAGCAAGTCCATCTTGTTGACCGCGAGCACCAGGTGGCGGATGCCCAGCAGCGACGCCAGGAAGGCGTGCCGGCGGGATTGCTCCAGCAAGCCGTGCCGGGCATCCACCAGTACGATCACCAGTTGGGCGGTGGACGCACCGGTCACCATGTTGCGGGTGTATTGGATGTGTCCCGGGGTGTCGGCAATGATGAATTTCCGCTTGGGAGTGGCGAAGTAGCGGTAGGCAACGTCGATGGTGATGCCCTGTTCCCGCTCGGCCCGCAGGCCGTCGGTGACCAGAGCCAGGTCGGTGTAGTCGTGGCCCCGGTCCTTGGACGTTTGCTCCACCGACGCCCACTGGTCTTCCATCACGGCCTTGGAGTCGTAGAGTAGCCGCCCAATCAGCGTGGACTTGCCATCGTCGACGGAACCCGCTGTCGCCAGCCGCAATAGCGTCGTCATCAGAAGTATCCCTGCCGCTTGCGGTCTTCCATTCCAGCCTCCGAGATCCGGTCGTCAGCCCTGGTCGCCCCGCGCTCCGTCAAGCGGGCCACCGCAGTTTCGGCGATGACTTCCGCGACCGTCGATGCCGACGACTCGACGCACCCGGTGCAGGTAACATCCCCGACGGTGCGGAATCGCACCGTGGCCTCGAACACCGGCTCGTCGGCTCGCGGTTGCATGTGCCGGTGCACGGCCAGCAACATGCCGTCGCGCTGAAACACCTTGCGCCGGTGGGCGAAATAGATGGACGGCAGCCTGACCTGCTCGGCGCCGATGTAGGACCAGATGTCGAATTCGGTCCAGTTGGACAGCGGGAAGACCCGGATGTGCTCGCCCTTGTGGTGCCGTCCGTTGTAGAGGTTCCACAGTTCCGGCCGCTGAGCCTTCGGGTCCCACTGGCCGAACTCGTCGCGGAAGCTGAACACCCGCTCCTTGGCGCGGGCCTTCTCCTCGTCGCGCCGGGCTCCCCCGAATGCCGCGTCGAATTGGTTCTCCCGGATGGCCCGCAGCAGCGTCACGGTCTGTATCGGATTTCGCGACGGGATGGTCTCGACGACCCGACCGGCATCGATATCGTCCTGCACCGACGCCACCACCAGCCGCACCCCGGCCGCGGCGACCAACTCGTCTCGGGTAGCGATAACTTCGTCGAAGTTGTGACCGGTGTCGACGTGCATGACCGGGAACGGCAGTCGCCCGGGCCGAAACGCCTTCAGCGCCAGGTGCAGCATGACGATGGAGTCCTTGCCCCCCGAGAACAACAGCACTGGCCGCTCGAACTCGGCGGCCACCTCCCGGATGACGTGGATGGCTTCGGCCTCCAGCAAGCGCAGATGGCTCAGTTGGTACTGGCCGGGTGCGGGGCCCACCGTCACATCGCTGGTCATGGCTTCCTGTTCCACGTCCTCATACCTGATAAATCCGGTAGGATTGACCATATTTATGGTTATTGCCATCTATGCAACCAGGCTTCCCTATCGCTGTCAACGCAGCCCCATCTCGGCGGGCTGCCGGTGCGCCAGTGCGCCCTAGGCTGACGGCTCGGGCTGCTAGGGCGTGACCTCGTTGAGTTTGCCGGTGGCGACATCGAAGACGAAGCCGCGCAGCGACGTGTGCTTGGTGACGAACGGGTTGACCTCGATGCGGCGCAGCGACTGACGGACGTCCTCGACGGCGTCGGGGTACGACTCGGGCGACCACGTGGGTCTGATGCCGGTCTCGTCCTGGATGGCGCGCTTGAAGTCGTCGTCGGTGAAAGTCAGCATCCCACAGTCGGTGTGGTGCAGCAGGATGATTTCGCGGGTTCCCAGCAGCCGCTGGCTGATGGCCAGTGAACGGATCACATCGTCGGTGACCACGCATCCGGCGTTGCGGATGACGTGTGCCTCGCCCTCCTTGATGCCCAGCATGCGGTAGACGTCCAGCCGGGCGTCCATGCACGCCACGATTGCGATGTGTTTGCTCGGCGGCATCGGTAGCGGGCCCTTGAAACCGCTCGCGTAGTCCACGTTGTTGGCCAGGTAGTCGTCGGTAACCGTCACGCGGGCCTCCTCGGGTATCGCGGTGTGGACTTTGCTACTCAGATCGACGCCGCGGTGAATTTTAACAACCGGTTACCCAGTTTTCACGCATCAGAATCGGCCCGAGCGGAACCATCCGGATCACGGGTGACCCCATCAACCGGCGCGCTGGCGGCACGCCATCGCCGGGCTCGCTACCCTGTCCCAATGCGACGCGGTGGTTGGGCATGACGCGCTATCTGGCCCGCCGGTTGCTCAACTACCTGGTGCTGCTGGCGCTGGCGTCGTTTTTGACGTACTGCCTGACCTCGCTGGCGTTCTCGCCGCTGGAAAGCCTGATGCAACGCAGTCCGCGCCCACCGCAAGCGGTTATCGATGCCAAGGCACACGATCTCGGCTTGGACAGACCCATACTGGCCCGCTACGCCAACTGGGTATCGCATGCCGTCCGTGGTGACTTCGGAACCACCATCACCGGCCAGCCTGTCGGTACCGAACTGGGGCGCCGGATCGGAGTCAGCCTGCGGCTGCTGGTCGTTGGATCGGTATTCGGCACGGTGGCCGGTGTGGTGATCGGGGCGTGGGGTGCCATCCGGCAGTACCGGCTCAGCGACCGCGTCATGACCACGCTGGCGCTGCTGGTGTTGAGCACACCGACGTTTGTGGTGGCCAACCTGTTGATCCTGGGCGCCCTGCGGGTCAACTGGGCAGTGGGCATCCAGCTTTTCGACTACACCGGGGAGACGTCACCCGGCGTTGCCGGCGGGGTGTGGGATCGGCTAGGCGACCGGTTGCAGCATTTGATCCTGCCATCGCTGACGTTGGCGCTGGCGGCCGCCGCCGGGTTCAGCCGCTACCAGCGCAACGCGATGCTGGATGTCCTCGGCCAGGATTTCATTCGCACCGCCCGCGCCAAGGGGCTGACCCGACGACGGGCCCTACTCAAGCATGGCCTGCGAACGGCGCTAATACCGATGGCCACGCTGTTCGCCTACGGGGTGGCCGGGTTGGTCACCGGAGCGGTTTTCGTCGAGAAGATCTTCGGCTGGCACGGCATGGGTGAATGGATGGTCCGCGGTATCTCGACTCAGGACACCAACATCGTCGCGGCAATTACCGTGTTCTCCGGCGCGGTCGTGTTGCTGGCCGGTTTGCTCTCGGACGTGATCTACGCGGCTTTGGACCCGAGGGTACGGGTGTCATGACGGAATTCGCCTCGCGGCGCACCCTAGTGGTGCGCAGGTTCCTACGCAATCGGGCCGCGGTGGCGTCGCTGGCGGCGCTGCTCCTGCTGTTCGTCAGCGCTTATGCGCTGCCCCCACTATTGCCCTACTCCTACGACGACCTTGATTTCAACGCATTGCTGCAACCGCCGGGCACCAAGCACTGGCTGGGCACTAACGCGCTGGGCCAAGATCTGCTGGCGCAGACGCTGCGTGGCATGCAGAAGTCGATGCTGATTGGTGTTTGCGTTGCGGTGATCTCGACTGGTATCGCTGCCACGGTTGGAGCGATCTCGGGATATTTCGGCGGCTGGCGGGACCGGACACTGATGTGGGTGGTCGATCTGCTGCTAGTAGTGCCCAGCTTCATCCTGATCGCCATCGTTACCCCGCGAACCAAGAACTCGGCAAACATCATGTTTCTTGTCTTGTTGTTGGCCGGCTTCGGCTGGATGATCAGCTCTCGCATGGTGCGCGGGATGACGATGAGCTTGCGAGAACGCGAATTCATCAGGGCCGCACGATATATGGGTGTCTCCAGCCGCCGGATCATCGTCGGCCATGTGGTGCCCAACGTCGCATCCATCTTGATCATCGACGCCGCCCTCAATGTTGCCGCCGCCATCCTGGCCGAAACCGGGTTGAGCTTCCTTGGTTTCGGTATTCAACCGCCGGATGTGTCGCTGGGCACCCTGATCGCCGACGGCACCGCATCCGCGACCGCGTTCCCGTGGGTGTTCTTGTTTCCCGCCAGTATCCTGGTGTTGATTCTGGTGTGCGCCAACCTGACCGGCGATGGCCTGCGCGACGCGCTGGACCCAGCCAGCAGATCCCTGCGCCGTGGTGTGCGATGAGCCCCCTGCTCGAGGTGACCGATTTGGCCGTCACCTTCAGGACCGATGGCGATCCGGTGACCGCGGTGCGCGGGATCAGCTACCGCGTCGAGCCCGGCGAGGTGGTCGCGATGGTGGGCGAATCGGGTTCAGGTAAGTCCGCAGCGGCGATGGCGGTGGTGGGCCTGCTGCCCGAGTACGCGCAGGTGCGTGGTTCGGTTCGGCTACAGGGTACCGAACTGTTGGGGCTTGCCGACAACGCGATGTCCCGGTTTCGAGGCAAGGCGATCGGCACGGTGTTCCAGGATCCGATGTCTGCGCTCACCCCGGTCTACACCGTCGGCGACCAAATCGCCGAGGCCATCGAGGTGCACCAGCCCCGTGTTGGCAAGAAGGCCGCTCGTCGGCGTGCGGTGGAACTGCTTGACCTGGTCGGTATTTCGCAGCCGCAGCGGCGTTCCCGTGCGTTTCCGCATGAGCTTTCAGGTGGCGAACGCCAACGCGTGGTGATCGCCATCGCGATCGCCAACGATCCCGACCTGTTGATCTGTGACGAACCGACCACGGCGCTCGACGTCACGGTGCAGGCGCAGATCCTCGACGTCCTCAAGACGGCGCGCGACGTCACCGGCGCCGGGGTGCTGATCATCACCCACGACCTCGGCGTCGTGGCCGAGTTCGCCGACCGGGCGCTGGTGATGTACGCCGGACGGGTCGTCGAGTCGGCCGAGGTGAATGATCTGTACCGCGATCGCCGGATGCCCTACACCGTGGGGCTTTTAGGCTCGGTCCCCCGGCTGGATGCCGCGCAGGGCACCCGGCTGGTGCCGATACCGGGTGCGCCCCCGTCGCTGGCGGGCTTGGCACCGGGTTGCCCGTTCGCGCCGCGCTGCCCGCTAGTCATCGACGAATGCCTTACCGCGGAACCCGAATTGCTTGACGTCGCTACCGATCACCGGGCGGCCTGCATCCGCACCGAGCTGGTCACCGGGCGCAGCGCCGCCGACATCTACCGGGTCAAAACCGAGGCCCGCCCGGCTGCACTCGGCGACACCTCGGTGGTCGTGCGGGTACGTCATCTAGTCAAAACCTACCGGCTGGCCAAGGGCGTGGTGCTGCGCCGGGCGATCGGCGAGGTCCGCGCGGTCGACGGCATCAGTCTCGAACTCCGGCAGGGCCGCACGTTGGGTATCGTCGGCGAATCCGGTTCGGGCAAGTCGACCACCCTGCACGAGATCCTGGAGCTGGCTGCGCCGCAATCGGGATCGATCGAAGTCCTCGGCACTGACGTCGCCACGCTGGGGACAGCGGAACGCCGATCGCTGCGCCGCGACATCCAGGTGGTCTTCCAAGACCCGGTGGCGTCCTTAGACCCGCGGCTGCCGGTCTTCGATCTGATTGCCGAACCATTGCAGGCCAATGGGTTCGGCAAGAACGAGACTCACGCGCGGGTCGCCGAGCTGCTCGATATCGTCGGACTGCGCCACGGCGACGCCAGTCGTTATCCCGCCGAGTTCTCCGGCGGTCAGAAGCAGCGCATCGGCATCGCGCGGGCACTGGCGCTCCAACCCAAGATCCTGGCACTCGACGAACCGGTGTCGGCACTCGATGTCTCCATTCAGGCCGGGATCATCAACCTGCTGCTCGACCTCCAAGAGCAGTTCGGGTTGTCATATTTATTTGTTTCCCACGATCTTTCGGTGGTCAAACACCTCGCCCACCAGGTGGCGGTCATGCTTGCCGGTACCGTTGTTGAGCAGGGCGACAGTGAGGAGGTCTTCGGCAATCCGAAACACGAGTACACCAGGCGACTGCTGGGCGCGGTACCGCAACCGGATCCGGCCCGTCGTGGCTGACCGTGGCCAGCGACGAGGCTGCGCCCCGGGCATCGCGTCTGCGCTCAGGGCGTCGTTTCAGGGGAAATCCAGACCCTGGACGCAGACTCGATATTGGGCTTTCGCGTTATTAACACCGCTCGTCGTGGCTATGGTGCTCACCGGATGCTCGGCCTCCGGTACCCAACTCGAACTCGCGCCCACTGCGGACCGCAGGGCCGCGGTTGGCACCACCAGCGACATCAATCAGCAGGATCCCGCCACGTTGCAAGATGGCGGCAATCTTCGCCTGTCGCTCACCGACTTTCCGCCCAACTTCAACATCTTGCACATCGACGGCAACAACGCCGAGGTCGCGGCGATGATGAAAGCCACCTTGCCGCGCGCGTTCATCATCGGACCGGACGGCTCGACGACGGTCGACACCAACTACTTCACCAGCATCGAGCTGACCAGGACCGCCCCGCAGGTGGTCACCTACACCATCAATCCCGAGGCGGTGTGGTCCGACGGGACCCCGATCACCTGGCGGGACATCGCCAGCCAGATTCATGCGATCAGCGGCGCCGACAAGGCATTCGAGATCGCTTCTAGCAGCGGCGCCGAGCGTGTGGCGTCGGTAACCAGAGGGGTCGACGACCGGCAGGCCGTGGTGACGTTCGCCAAGCCGTACGCGGAGTGGCGCGGTATGTTCGCGGGCAACGGCATGCTGCTGCCGGCCAGTATGACCGCCACACCCGAGGCATTCAATAAGGGTCAACTCGATGGGCCCGGTCCGTCGGCGGGTCCGTTCGTCGTGTCTGCCCTGGACCGCACCGCGCAGCGAATCGTGTTGACCCGTAACCCGAGATGGTGGGGGGCACGGCCACGCCTGGACAGCATCACATACCTGGTGCTCGATGATGCCGCCCGGCTGCCGGCGCTGCAGAACAACACAATCGACGCCACCGGCGTCGGCACACTGGACCAGCTGACCATCGCGGCGCGCACCAAGGGCATCTCGATCCGGCGCGCCCCCGGGCCCAGCTGGTATCACTTCACCCTCAACGGTGCGCCTGGGTCGATCCTCGCCGACAAGGCGCTGCGCCTGGCGATCGCCAAGGGCATCGACCGATACACCATCGCCAGGGTCGCCCAATACGGCCTCACCAGCGACCCGGTGCCACTGAACAACCACGTCTTCGTCGCCGGCCAAGACGGCTACCAGGACAACAGCGGCGTTGTCGCCTACAACCCGGAACAAGCGAAACGGGAGCTGGACGCCCTGGGCTGGAGGCGAAGCGGCGCGTTCCGGGAGAAGGACGGTCGCCAGCTCGTCATCCGCGATCTGTTCTACGACGCACAAAGCACCCGGCAGTTCGCCCAGATCGCCCAACACACCCTGGCGCAGATCGGCGTCAAACTCGAACTTCAGGCCAAGTCCGGCAGCGGTTTCTTCAGCGACTACGTCAACGTGGGGGCTTTCGACATCGCACAGTTCGGCTGGGTGGGCGACGCGTTTCCGCTGTCATCGCTCACCCAGATCTACGCTTCGGACGGGGAAAGCAACTTCGGCAAGATCGGTAGCCCGCAAATCGACGCCGCGATCGAGCGAACGCTGGCAGAACTCGATCCCGGCAAGGCGAGGGCCTTGGCCAACCAGGTCGACGAGCTGATCTGGGCCGAAGGATTCAGCCTGCCGCTTACCCAGTCGCCCGGCACCGTTGCGGTCCGCAGCACGCTGGCCAACTTCGGCGCGACGGGTCTGGCAGACCTGGACTACACCGCCATCGGGTTCATGCGACGCTGAGCCGGCGGCGACCAGCTCAGCTGCGGATTAAGTCGGCGGCCTTCTCCCCGATCAGCACCGACGGCGCATGCGTATGCCCACGAACCGTGCTGGGCATCACCGACGCGTCGGCGACGCGGAGTCCGTCGACACCGCGGACCCGCAGCTGCGGATCCACCACGCTGGCCTCGTCGCTGCCCATGCGGCAGGTGCCCATCGGGTGGTACAGGGTGTGCGAACAAGTGGCCAGCGCCAACTCGAGAGTGGCCTCGTCCAGCTCGGTGCTGTTGCGCGGTCGCGCGATGGACCCAAGGAGATCTCTGAGCGGGCGGGCCTGCGCGATCCGCGCGCATATCCGCAGGCCCGCCATCATGGCGGCCCGGTCTACGCCACCGAGATCGGACAGGTAACGCGGTTCGATGACAGGCTTGGCATGCGGATCGGCGGACCGCAGCGTGATCTGGCCACGGCTTTGCGGCGCGACCAGAATCGGGCCGAATACCACACCGTGACCAGCCGGTGGAACCAGCGCTTCGTCGTAAAACGGCGCCGGGGCAAAAATCAACTCCAAATCGGGCAGCTTCAGTTCGGGTCGGCTGCGGACAAATCCGTACGCCTCGCCGACGTTGGAGGTGAGCATGCCGCGGCGTCGCAGTAAGTAGCTGATCAACTGGCCGGGCTTCTCGGCGGCAAACAAGCTGTCCCTTTCGACGTCGAAACCCAGCACCGTGACGAGATGATCGAGCAGGTTGCACCCGACCTCGGGCGCGTGGTAAACGGTGTCGATGTCGTGTTCGGCGAGGTGGTCGCGGTCGCCGATGCCGGAGAGCATCAGCAGCTGAGGGCTGTTGACGGCACCAGCGCAGAGCACCACCTCGCGGCGGGCGTAGACGATGCGGGTTTGACCGTCGCTTTGGTATTCCACGCCGACGGCCCGGTCGCCGTCGATGACCACCCGGGTAGCAGTGGCGCCGGTAAGCACACGGAGGTTTTTACGGCGCATCGCGGGCTTCAGATAGGCGTCGGCAGTACTGAATCGAGCACCGCGGCGCTGGGTGACGACGGTCTCGCAAAAGCCTTCCGGTCGAGGGGAATTCGGCCGCGCAGCGGCAAATCCGCACTCACGTGCGGCTGCCAGCCACGCTGCGGTCACCGATCTTGGGCTGCGTTGCCGGGAAATATGCAACGGACCGGTTACTCCGCTGTCGTCACCGCTGACAAAGTGCCAGGCAGCGGTGACGTTCTCGATGCGGCGAAAGTAGCCGAGCACGTCGGCGTACGACCACCGCGGACCGGCTCGCGCGGCCCACTCATCGTAGTCTGATGCGAATCCACGCACCCACATCATTGCGTTCATGGACGACGAGCCACCGAGCACCTTGCCACGAGGCCAATAGATTTCGCGGCCGTCGAGCTCCGGCTGCGGTTCGGTTAGGTAATCCCAGTCGATCTCGCTGCGGAACAGCTTGGAAAACGCCGCTGGGACGCCGATGAATCTGTTCTTGTCACGCGGCCCCGCCTCCAGGGCCACCACCGTCGTGGCCGGATCGGTGCTAAGCCGGCTGGCCACAACCGCCCCGGCTGAGCCGGTACCGACCACGACGTAGTCGCTCTGAGTGTCCATCGCATGCCCCCGTTTCGGGCTCACTGTATGGCGTCCAGATCGATGCGGTGCGCACCTTTGACACCGCCGTATCGGGTGGGACTGCACGTCAGCACGATCACCTGTCCGTCGACGCCGATGGTGTCAAAGACCTCCCCCATCTTGGCTAGTCGCTCCGGATCGGTGAACCCCAGCGCGTCGTCGATCAGCACCGGAACGGCGTCCTCCTTGGCGACCAGCGCCGCGCCGGCCAATCGCGCCAGGATGCCAAGCTGTTCTTTGGCCCCGCCCGACAAGCACTCGTAGGGCACGGTTCTGTCGTCCAGGGTGCGGCTGCGGATGCGCAAATCGGTATCGACCTCGACCTCGAAAGAGGGCCCGAACACTGGGCGGCCGAGCCGATGTAGCTCCGCCCGGTAT
Organism: Mycobacterium canetti CIPT 140010059; assembly: GCF_000253375.1. Taxonomy (NCBI): domain Bacteria; kingdom Bacillati; phylum Actinomycetota; class Actinomycetes; order Mycobacteriales; family Mycobacteriaceae; genus Mycobacterium; species Mycobacterium canetti. The sequence goes on along the minus strand of NC_015848.1, from coordinate 1,454,186 downwards.
GGCTCGACGTAGCGCAGCCGGGTGGTGTCGCGGTGGCGTGCCATCACCGAGCGGAGCAGCCTGGCGGCCCGGGCCCGGCGCCCGACCCGCGCGTGGTGGCTGGCGGCGTGCTCACGCTCGGTTTCGGCGGCATCAAGCTTGCCCTTGCGGCCCTGGGTGCCGAACACCGAGAGTTCGACGCCGACCTCGTGCAACGCGCGAATGGCCTCGTCGTGACGTTCGCGCAGCAACTCGACGGCGTCGGCGGCCTCGGCCAGCTCGGCGGCTACCGCGTCCGGCGCCGTAGCTGCGAGCTCGTCGGCCAGGTCGATCACTCGCTGCTCGGCCGTCTGCAGTACCCGCAGGTCGGCCTCGGCCTTGGCGGCGAGCTCATCGTCGCCCACGGACGCCCGCTCACAGGCCAACCGAGTCATGGCCGCACCGAGCTCGGCGCTTTCGGCGGCCGCTGCGTTCTGTAGAACCGTTGCCCGCGTGGATGTCTCCGCGAGCCGGCGAGCGGCGCCAGCAGCGATCTGACGGCGGGTCTCGCAGTCCTTCTCCGCGGCGATTCGAGCCGCCTCGACCGCATCCAATTCAGCGCGGGCCGTAGCGGTATCCGTCGAAACCAGATCGAGCTCGGCCGGTTGACCGGCACACAACTGTTCCAGGCGGGAACGCAGTTGGTCGACCTGTTCATTGCCACACAGGCCGGCCAGAGTGGCGGTCAGCTGATCGCGGCGGCTCAGCAGTTCGCGTCGGCACAGATCGGCGGAGCGTGCGGCGGCTAGGTCAGCGACCTCTCCAGCCGCCAGCGCATCAGCCAATTCCTGTTGTGCTGCAGCATATTTGGCTTGAAAGTCGAGTGCGGTCGCACCCGGGACGATCCGTGCGGTCAGGACGCCGGGAACCTTGACCTCGGTGGGGCCGGTGGCAGTGACCGACCAGCTTTGGCCCGCGGACAGCGACACCCGTTGATCGCCGACGCCGAGCTCGATGTCGACGGCGGCGGTGAACTCCACCGCCGCGGAGATCGACGCCAGCTGTGCACCGCCGCGATCGACGGCTGCCGCAGCACGTTCGATCCGACTCAGTAGCTCCTCGGTCAGCGTGACCGCGGACAGCTCCGCGCAGACCCGGTCGCGATCACCCTCGATGTCGTCGATCCTGGCCAGCCGGGCGGCCAACCGGTCGGCCTCCTCGCGGTCGGCGAGCTGGTCGAGGGTGCGCCGGGCCGACTCGGCGCGAAGGCGGACGGCCGTCAATACCTGGGTTGCCTCCGTGAGCGCGGCATCGCAGGCCTCGGCCTCCGCGCGCGCCGTCGCCTGCTCGTCTGCGGCCTGCCGCGCTTTTGCCTCCGCAGCAACGACGGCCGCAGTGCGCGTGTCGATTTCGGTGAGCAGGCCCAGCCGTCCGGCGTGTGCGGCGGTGGAAGCGCCGCTGGTCGCGGCCGCGGCAGTAGCGATCAGCTTGGCTTCGCGGGCGTCGTCGGTGATTGCGGCGATCTTCTCGGCGGCGACTCGCGCAGCTTCGAGCCGCAGCTGGTGAGCAAGTAGTTGCTGCGACAGCTCAGCCACCTGCTCGGTGAGCTCGGTGTGGCGACGAACCCCGTCGTCGACCTCGGCTACCGCCGCCGCGCAGTCGGCCACCGCGGCCTCGGCGGCCGCCAGCCTAGAGACCGCCGCGGACCACTCTCCGGTGGGGCGCCCGGTCGGGGTGAAGTAGCGCGCATACTCGGCCTCGATCCGCTCGATGAGCAGCGACTCGGTGCCCGACAGCGCGGCGTCATCACCGGCGGCGAGATCGAGCGCACGCGAGAGCGCGTCGCAGCCAGACAGATCCACCGCGGCCGTCGAGGCGGCCTGCAGCACCCGCTGGGCATGCCACAGTTCGGTGTCGACCGTTTCGGCCAACATCGTCCGGACCCGCTCGTGCGCTTCGTCGCCGGTCAGCTGCTCGCGGCGCGGTGCCAGCACGGTCAACTCCGTCTCGCACCGCTTGTGGAAACGCTTGCGGTAGACGAAACGATAAGGGCCGCTGCTGATTTCGGCAATGACCTCGGAGCCGACATCAGCGTTGGTAGGCTTGACCTGCTTGACTTCCTTCTTCGTCGAGCGGTCCTTGTACTCGAGCAGCAGGTCCAGCGCCTCGACCATGGAGGACTTGCCGATCTCGTTGGCGCCGCACACCACCACCACTCCATGATCGGGGAATTCGATGTCACGGTGTGCGATGCCGCGGTAATTGGTCAGGGCCAGCCGGTGCAGCTTCACGCCGCTCCCCGGTCAGCGAGCCGCAGCAACAGTGCCAGCGCCGCCTGGGCATCGACGGCGGACTCGTCGTCACCCCCGCGCGCGGTCGCGACTAGCTCGTCGACGGCCGCGGCGGCGAACCCCCCGATGCCGAGGTCGGTGAACTCGGCGTCGACGGGTATCACCGCTAGGTCGGTGTGACGTTCCCACAGACCCAGCCAGGCGAACAACCGCGCGTACTTGTCCAGACAGGTATCCAATGCGGCGCGGTCAGTGACCGTCAGCGAACCGGTCAGGGCCAGCCGCACCACGGTGCGGTCCTTATCCGTCATCAGATCCAGGTTCAGGTCCAGGTCGGCGATGTCCCGGCTGGTGTCGACCTGGTGGTGCAACGTAACGAACCGCCAGCGGCCGATGCGACGGGCGTCGACGGTGACGGGATGTCGCGGGTCGCTTTCGTCGATGTCGACCACTAGGACGTGACCGGGGTCCGGTTCGACGTCGTCGAAGTTGGTGACTTCCGGTGCACCGGAGTACCAGACCCGCCCGCTGCTGCCGACCTGGGTAAGCGAATGTTTGTCACCTAGGGCCACATAATGAATCGCCTGTCGAGTCAGCGCGTCGTCGAGTGCGGCGAGCCTGATCAGCGACGGTTTGTCGTGGTCGGGGTCCAGCGCGTCGACACCCCCATGGGCGACGAGCAGCCGAATAGCGGCGTCTGTGGGCAGGCCGGCCAGCACCTCGGCAACCGGGTCGGTGGTGGGCGCCTTGGACCGCCACGGCGCCGCGACGATCTGGACTCCCGGCCGGACCTCGTGGACGCCAGCTCGGTCGAGCACCACAACGTTGTCCGGCCGTTCGGCTCGAAACAGCGTGCTGGTGTACACCGACGAAGCGTCCAGCGGGTCATGGTTACCCGGCAGCAGATAGACCGGAAGGCCGATCACGCGCATGGCTTCCAAGGATTGACCGACTATCTGTGGCGCGAGCTGATTGTGTTCGAAGACGTCACCGGCGACTACGACGAATTCGGCGCCCACGTCGGCGGCCAGCGCTTTTAGTCCAGCGACTGCGTCACGGCGGGCAGCAGAATATCGCGGCTGGGCGTCACCGGCGAGAAAGTGACGCGTCATGCCGAGCTGCCAGTCGGCAGTGTGCAGGAATCGCATCCCATCCCTCCTGAGTGCGTGGCTGTCAACGCAAAGCGAGTGTAGGTCTGCACACCGACAAGGCGCGGGACCTCGCCCGGCAGGTCCCGGGCGCGGACTCACCGGCGGGGCAGCATGCCGCCCGTGTTTGCCCGGGCGATGCCAGCCCTATCCTTTGGGCACAGAATGCTCGCCCTACCTATCAGCGCCCTATGGCTGACGCCTCGGCTCGAGCCAGGCGATCGCAACGAAGTCTGTCCCATGCCAGCGGAGCGCGGCGGGGACCAGGACGACGACGAACCGTAGCGATCCCGGGCACGTCACTGAACTAACGTCAGCCCGGTGAATGAGCAATACCGCAACCTGGTGCTGATGCGACACGCGAAGTCTGCGTACCCGGACGGGATCGCCGACCATGACCGGCCGCTAGCGCCGCGGGGTATCCGGGAGGCCGGGCTGGCCGGTGGCTGGCTGCGCGCCAACCTGCCGGCCGTCGATGCCGTGCTGTGCTCCACGGCGACGCGCGCCCGGCAGACTTTGGCGCACACCGGCATCGACGCACCCGCTCGCTACGCCGAGCGGCTCTACGGCGCGGCACCCGGAACCGTGATCGAGGAGATCAACCGGGTTGGCGACAACGTCACCACACTGCTTGTGGTCGGGCACGAGCCAACGACGTCGGCCCTTGCCATCGTCCTGGCCAGCATCAGCGGCACCGACGCCGCTGTCGCGGAACGCATCTCGGAGAAGTTCCCGACGTCGGGGATCGCCGTGCTACGCGTCGCCGGACACTGGGCAGACGTCGAACCGGGGTGTGCCGCGCTGGTCGGCTTTCACGTGCCACGGTAGAGGTGCTCTTGCTCCGCAAACCGTCAGCCGCGTACTTCCTTTTGAAGGCAGCCGAACCCGCGAGCGCGCGTGTCTGTACCCCGACACGCCGTTAGTGCCGTACAACTGCGCGCGCTCACGCCCAAGCTCCCGCCTCGCCCAGCGCTAGGCGTTGGTTGCCAGCGTCAGCTCCATCAGCTTGATCGCCTGCCCGCAGGCGTCGATACCAGGAGCCTGGGGATTGACCCACCAGCCGACCACTCCCGCCGCGTCGCTGGCGACGCCGCAGGCGCCGTTGGGATCGCCCGTCCGCATCACAATCGAGTCCACGCCCTGGATCGCGCGGGTCTCGACCTGGTACTTCAGGCCCTCGGCGACCTTGCGCTCATTGCTCAGACTGCCCTGCTCGAACCAGAACCGGGTGATATCGATCAGACCGGCCGGGTTGGCCGCCTGCCACCGGCAGATCGCGCCGACGAACGTGCTCTGGATGTCGAGCGGATCGGCACCGACGGTCTTGGCCAGGATGTCGGTGGTCAGGACCTCACATTCCTTGAGCAGGTTGGGGTAGCGCTCCTGGGAGTTATTGTTGCGCGGGACACCGGCCCCACCCGCCTTGACGGCGGTACCCGAAATCGACTTCGTGCAGCCGGTCAAGACAAGCAGTGCGGTGATCAAGGCGGCCGCACCGACCAGGACACGTCTCATTTCGAATTCGCAATCGATTGGCGGGTCAGTTCTTTGGCGATGTCGCACGGCGGCGGGAACGGCTTCTGGCTGAAACTCACCGACCATTCGATGAAGTCGTCGGAGAACTGGATTCCGACTTCACACAGTGAGTCACCCAAACTGGGCTCGTTACCGATGGCGATGAAACCGCTGTGGCCGTCGATGTTGATGTCCTCGACACTCGCGCGCGACAACTCCTCGGTCTTGCGTTCCCGCCCGATCGGGCTGCCGCGGTACCAGGAGAAGGAGAAGTGCGGGCCCAAGATACCGCCGCCCGCCAGCCATTGGCAGCCCACCGAATTCTTGGCGGTGTTGACCAGCCCGGTCACCCTTGTCAGCTCGGTCACCGTCTGATCGCTGACGCCGCCACATTGCGGGAAGAAGGGTCCGTGCCGGCCCTCAGCGTTTGCCGGTGTCGACGGGATCGTCGCTCCCGGTTTGTTGTCGCCGGAATCGGAGCACCCCGCGACCGCCGGGAACAAAGCCACCAACGCCGACACCGCCAGAGTCAACCTCCGCACCTTACGCCGCACCGCTACCTCTCCCACTGCCGATCACAGCATGCACTGTAGCCGCAGGCCCGCGGGTCAACCACGACACGCCAGTTAACCAGGCATTTCGGCCTAAGACTCATGCCTGGCGCGGGTAGGCAGCATGCGCAGTGTGCGACAGTTACCCAATGCTCCTGGCCCTGCTGCGCCAGCACATCCGACCGTACCGCCGGCTGGTCGCGATGCTGATGGTGCTGCAGCTGGTCAGCACCCTGGCTTCGCTATACCTCCCGACGGTCAACGCCGCAATCGTCGACGACGGCGTCGCCAAGGGCGACACCGCCACCATCGTACGGCTGGGTGCGGTGATGCTTGGGGTGACCGGATTGCAGGTGCTGTGCGCGATCGGGGCGGTCTATCTGGGCTCCCGGACCGGGGCGGGTTTCGGCCGTGACCTGCGCTCGGCAATGTTCGAACACATCATCACCTTCTCGGAACGCGAGACCGCCCGATTCGGCGCTCCGACGTTGTTGACCCGCAGCACCAACGACGTCCGGCAGATCCTGTTCCTGGTCCAGATGACCGCCACCGTGCTGGTCACCGCACCGATCATGTGCGTCGGCGGAATCATCATGGCCATCCACCAGGAGGCCGCGCTGACATGGCTGCTGCTGGTCAGCGTTCCGATTCTGGCCGTAGCAAACTACTGGATCATCTCCCACATGCTGCCGCTCTTCCGCCGCATGCAGAGCCTGATCGACGGCATCAACCGGGTGATGCGCGATCAGCTGTCCGGGGTGCGAGTGGTCCGCGCCTTCACCCGCGAAGGCTATGAACGCGACAAGTTCGCGCAGGCCAATACGGCGCTGTCGAATGCCGCACTGAGCGCCGGCAACTGGCAAGCACTGATGCTGCCGGTGACCACGCTGACCATCAACGCATCCAGCGTCGCACTGATCTGGTTCGGTGGGCTACGCATCGACAGCGGCCAGATGAAGGTCGGCTCCCTGATCGCCTTCCTGTCCTACTTCGCCCAGATCCTGATGGCGGTGTTGATGGCGACCATGACGCTGGCCGTGCTGCCACGAGCGTCGGTCTGCGCCGAACGCATCACCGAGGTGCTTTCCACGCCCGCCGCACTCGGTAACCCCGACAATCCCAAGTTCCCGACGGACGGGGTCACGGGCGTAGTGCGCTTGGCTGGCGCAACCTTTACCTATCCTGGCGCCGACTGCCCGGTGCTGCAGGACATTTCGTTGACTGCGCGGCCCGGTACCACCACCGCGATCGTCGGCAGTACCGGTTCGGGCAAGTCGACACTGGTGTCGTTGATCTGCCGGCTCTACGACGTCACCGCTGGCGCGGTCTTGGTTGACGGTATCGACGTCCGCGAGTACCACACCGAGCGGCTCTGGTCAGCGATCGGGCTGGTGCCCCAGCGCAGCTACCTCTTCTCCGGAACCGTCGCGGACAACCTGCGCTACGGCGCGGGCCCAGACCAGGTAGTCACCGAGCAGGAGATGTGGGAGGCGCTGCGGGTCGCCGCGGCCGACGGCTTTGTACAAACAGACGGGCTGCAGACGCGTGTCGCCCAAGGTGGTGTCAACTTCTCCGGCGGGCAGCGCCAACGGCTGGCGATAGCCCGAGCGGTCATCCGACGTCCGGCCATCTATGTGTTCGACGACGCGTTCTCCGCACTTGACGTGCACACCGACGCCAAAGTCCACGCATCGCTGCGACAGGTATCTGGTGATGCAACCATCATTGTTGTTACACAACGGATTTCGAATGCCGCTCAGGCCGACCAGGTCATCGTTGTCGATAACGGTAAGATCGTCGGCACGGGCACCCACGAAACGCTGCTGGCCGATTGCCCCACCTATGCCGAATTCGCCGCCTCACAATCGCTGAGCGCCACGGTCGGGGGTGTAGGGTGACCGCGCCACCGGGCGCACGCCCCCGTGCCACAAGCCCGCCCCCGAACATGCGGTCCCGCGACTTCTGGGGATCGGCAGCCCGACTGGTGAAACGGCTGGCGCCACAACGCCGGCTCAGCATCGCGGTGATCACACTGGGAATCGCCGGCACGACGATCGGCGTCATCGTTCCACGGATCCTCGGCCATGCCACCGATTTGCTGTTCAACGGCGTGATCGGGCGAGGGCTACCGGGGGGAATCACCAAGGCACAGGCCGTCGCTTCGGCTCGGGCCCGTGGTGACAACACCTTCGCCGACCTGCTGTCCGGGATGAACGTGGTGCCGGGCCAAGGTGTGGACTTCGCCGCGGTGGAGCGAACACTGGCGCTGGCGTTGGCGCTGTATCTGGCTGCAGCGCTGATGATTTGGGCACAAGCCCGGCTGCTCAACCTCACCGTGCAGAAAACGATGGTCAGGTTGCGGACCGATGTCGAAGACAAGGTGCACCGGCTGCCGCTGTCCTACTTCGACGGACAACAGCGCGGTGAGCTGCTGAGCCGGGTCACCAATGACATCGACAACCTCCAGTCGTCGCTGTCAATGACGATCAGCCAGCTGGTGACGTCGATTCTGACCATGGTGGCGGTGCTGGCCATGATGGTGTCGATCTCGGGCCTGCTGGCGCTGATCACACTGCTGACGGTGCCGCTGTCGCTGCTGGTGACACGCGCGATCACCCGGCGGTCACAGCCCCTATTCGTAGCTCACTGGACCAGCACCGGGCGCCTCAACGCCCATCTCGAAGAGACCTACAGCGGGTTCACGGTAGTCAAGACGTTCGGCCACCAAGCGGCCGCACGAGAACGGTTCCACGAGTTGAATGACGACGTCTACCAGGCCGGTTTCGGCGCCCAGTTCCTCTCTGGTCTCGTGCAGCCGGCGACGGCGTTCATCGGCAACCTCGGCTACGTCGCGGTCGCGGTGGCCGGTGGCCTGCAGGTAGCCACCGGGCAGATCACGCTCGGCAGCATCCAGGCGTTCATCCAGTACATCCGCCAGTTCAACATGCCGCTGAGCCAGCTGGCCGGGATGTACAACGCCCTGCAGTCCGGGGTGGCCAGCGCGGAGCGGGTGTTCGACGTGCTCGACGAGCCCGAGGAGTCGCCGGAGCCTGAGCCGGAGCTGCCGAACCTAACCGGACGGGTCGAGTTTGAGCACGTGAACTTTGCTTACCTCCCGGGCACGCCGGTGATCCGCGACCTGTCGCTGGTGGCCGAACCGGGTAGCACGGTGGCGATCGTCGGACCGACGGGAGCCGGCAAGACCACGCTGGTGAACCTGCTAATGCGGTTCTACGAGATCGGTTCCGGACGAATCCTGATCGACGGGGTGGATATCGCCTCGGTAAGCCGGCAGTCGCTGCGATCGCGAATCGGCATGGTGTTGCAAGACACCTGGCTCTACGACGGGACCATCGCGGAGAACATCGCCTACGGACGGCCGGAGGCCACCACAGACGAGATAGTAGAAGCCGCCAGGGCGGCCCATGTCGACCGGTTTGTGAACACACTGCCTGCTGGCTACCAGACACGGGTCAGCGGCGACGGCGGCAGCATCAGCGTCGGCGAGAAGCAACTCATTACCATCGCCCGCGCCTTTCTTGCCCGCCCGCAGCTGTTGATCCTGGACGAGGCGACCAGCTCGGTCGATACCCGCACCGAGCTGCTCATCCAGCGAGCGATGCGCGAGCTTCGCCGGGATCGTACGAGTTTCATTATCGCCCACCGACTTTCGACGATTCGCGATGCCGACCACATCCTGGTGGTCCAGACCGGCCAGATCGTCGAACGCGGCAACCACGCCGAGCTGTTGGCCCGGCGCGGGGTCTATTACCAGATGACGCGGGCCTAGCCCGACGCGGGCCCACGAGGTTACCAAGAAGTTGTTGAGAATCCGCCAAGGCGCCCCCCGCAAGCTGAGGTCATCCAGGGAAATCCCGACCGCGAAGGATCTTGACCATGTTATCGCCGTTATCGCCTCGCATTATCGCAGCGTTCACCACTGCAGTCGGCGCCGCCGCCATCGGACTTGCCGTCGCCACCGCCGGCACCGCCGGCGCCAACACCAAAGACGAAGCCTTCATTGCTCAGATGGAGTCCATTGGCGTCACCTTCTCCTCACCGCAGGTGGCCACCCAGCAAGCCCAGCTGGTCTGCAAGAAGCTGGCCAGCGGCGAAACCGGCACCGAGATCGCCGAGGAGGTCCTCAGCCAAACCAACCTGACCACTAAGCAGGCAGCCTACTTCGTCGTCGACGCAACCAAGGCCTACTGCCCGCAATACGCCAGCCAGCTCACCTAGCCGCCGCCCACCCGATGCGGGGATCCCGTCAACCGGGATCCCCGCATTCGCTTTGCCGCCGGACAACGAAAGCGTTTGAAACGCCATTCAATTCGGCCGATTCGACTCGCGGTGCCGTGCGGCGCTCACTCGGACTCGGTGTCGGCTGTTGACTCTGCCGCAACGGGATTGCTATGCAGTACGAAGCTGTGGGCCAACATGAGGAGATTTCGATGAAGCATCCACCTTGTTCCGTTGTTGCCGCCGCCACCGCCATACTCGCCGTCGTCCTGGCGATCGGCGGCTGCTCAACCGAAGGGGACGCCGGCAAAGCGTCTGACACCGCGGCCACGGCATCCAACGGCGATGCGGCCATGCTACTCAAGCAGGCCACCGATGCGATGCGCAAGGTCACCGGAATGCACGTCAGACTTGCGGTGACAGGCGACGTGCCAAACCTGCGGGTGACCAAGCTCGAAGGCGATATCTCCAACACACCGCAGACGGTTGCCACCGGTAGCGCGACATTGCTCGTCGGCAACAAGAGCGAAGACGCGAAGTTCGTCTATGTCGACGGTCACCTGTACTCCGACCTAGGCCAGCCCGGCACCTACACCGATTTCGGCAACGGCGCCTCGATCTACAACGTGTCGGTGCTCCTCGACCCCAACAAGGGCCTGGCCAACCTGTTGGCTAACCTCAAGGACGCGTCGGTTGCCGGCAGCCAGCAGGCGGACGGTGTCGCGACCACCAAGATCACCGGGAACTCGTCTGCTGACGACATCGCGACGCTGGCCGGCTCACGTCTGACCTCCGAAGACGTCAAAAGGGTGCCCACCACCGTCTGGATCGCTTCGGATGGATCCTCGCACTTGGTCCAGATCCAGATCGCTCCCACCAAAGACACGTCGGTGACGTTGACGATGTCCGACTGGGGTAAGCAGGTCACCGCCACCAAACCGGTCTAGCCATCGTCCTCATTGCTTGTTGAAACCGCCGCACCGCCGGCATTCGGAAAGGACTCACCAATGACGACGATGATTACTCTTCGGCGACGGTTCGCGGTGGCCGTCGCCGGCGTCGCCACTGCCGCCGCGACGACCGTCACCCTGGCTCCCGCACCAGCAAATGCCGCCGATGTCTATGGCGCAATTGCCTACTCCGGCAACGGCTCGTGGGGCCGATCGTGGGACTACCCAACCCGGGCGGCTGCCGAAGCCACCGCCGTCAAGTCGTGTGGCTACTCCGACTGCAAGGTGCTCACCAGTTTCACCGCCTGCGGCGCCGTCGCCGCCAACGATAGGGCATACCAGGGAGGAGTTGGACCCACCTTGGCCGCCGCCATGAAGGACGCCCTGACCAAGCTCGGCGGCGGCTACATCGACACCTGGGCCTGCAACTAATCCCGCACGCCCGCTTAGGCAGCCGACCGATCGTCGGTACCGCCGTGCATCCCGGTAGCAACGCTGTCGACTGCGCCCGCGCAGACCGGCCTGCCCGCGACCGGTGAACCTCGGCTGACCACTGCAGATCACTCCAAGAATTCCTAGAGATAACAAAAAGGTCACCATCGGAACCTTTTCTCAACATCCACTCCGCATAGCGGAACGAGAAAAGGACCGACGATGACGACCAGCAAAATCGCCACCGCCTTCAAGACCGCCACCTTCGCGCTGGCCGCCGGTGCCGTTGCACTGGGATTGGCCAGCCCCGCCGACGCAGCGGCGGGCACCATGTATGGCGACCCGGCAGCCGCCGCCAAGTACTGGCGCCAGCAGACATACGACGACTGCGTCCTGATGTCGGCCGCGGACGTGATCGGTCAAGTGACCGGCAGGGAGCCTTCCGAGCGCGCCATCATCAAAGTGGCCCAGTCGACACCCAGCGTCGTGCACCCCGGGTCCATCTACACAAAGCCGGCCGACGCCGAGCACCCGAACTCGGGAATGGGTACCAACGTGGCCGACATACCGACGCTGCTGGCGCATTACGGCGTCGACGCCGTTATCACCGACGAGGACCACGCCACAGCCACCGGAGTCGCCACCGGCATGGCCGCCCTCGAGCAGTATCTGGGCAGCGGGCACGCCGTGATCGTCAGCATCAACGCCGAGATGATCTGGGGCCAGCCCGTCGAGGAAACCGACAGTGCCGGCAACCCGCGGTCTGACCACGCCGTGGTGGTGACCGGTGTCGATACCGAAAACGGCATTGTTCACCTCAACGACAGCGGCACCCCCACGGGCCGCGACGAGCAGATCCCGATGGAAACCTTCGTCGAGGCGTGGGCCACCAGCCACGACTTCATGGCCGTCACCACCTGAACCGCGCTCGAATGTCGATCACCACAGCGGGCAGCCACTCGTTGCAAGAACACCGGGTCGGCTGCCCGCCGATCGCATGTTTGGATGAGCACCAACAGGATTCGCGTGGGACATTCACGATCATCTTTACAGGGCCAGCATTTCACCCGCATGGAAACAGCCGATGCCGCTGTCAAGGGCCACCGACCCGGTACATCGCACGGAGTGCCGAGATCCTGGGTTCTTACCGCATCGGCGAAACGTGGTATCACAATGACCGGTAGCGACACCCTATTGGCACCTTGGCACCGCAAGCCACGGAGGACCCGCAATGGCTGGTAGCGCGACAGTGGAGAAGCGGCTCGACTTCGGCCTGCTTGGACCGTTGCAGATGACTATCGACGGCACCCCGGTGCCATCGGGCACCCCCAAGCAACGGGCTGTGCTAGCCATGTTGGTCATCAACCGCAACAGGCCCGTAGGAGTCGACGCCCTAATCACCGCCCTCTGGGAGGAGTGGCCACCCTCGGGCGCACGCGCGAGTATCCACTCCTACGTGTCTAATCTGCGTAAGCTCCTCGGTGGCGCCGGGATCGACCCACGGGTGGTGTTGGCCGCAGCGCCGCCGGGTTATCGGCTCAGCATCCCCGACAACACTTGCGATCTGGGGCGGTTTGTTGCCGAAAAAACCGCGGGCGTGCACGCGGCCGCCGCCGGCCGGTTCGAACAAGCCAGCCGCCACCTGTCGGCCGCATTGAGAGAATGGCGTGGGCCGGTGCTCGATGACCTGCGCGACTTCCAGTTCGTCGAACCCTTTGCCACGGCGCTGGTAGAAGACAAGGTTCTTGCCCATACCGCCAAGGCGGAGGCCGAAATCGCGTGTGGGCGGGCCAGCGCAGTGATCGCCGAGCTCGAGGCTCTGACATTCGAACACCCCTACCGGGAGCCGCTGTGGACACAGCTGATCACCGCCTACTACCTCTCCGACCGGCAATCCGATGCGCTGGGCGCCTATCGCCGGGTGAAGACAACACTGGCCGACGACCTCGGCATCGACCCCGGTCCGACGTTGCGCGCTCTCAACGAGCGGATTCTGCGTCAGCAACCGCTGGATGCCAAGAAGTCCGCCAAAACCACCGCTGCCGGCACCGTCACGGTGCTCGATCAGCGCACCATGGCGTCGGGCCAGCAGGCGGTGGCCTACCTGCACGACATCGCCTCGGGTCGCGGCTACCCACTGCAAGCCGCGGCGACCCGGATCGGGCGTCTGCATGACAACGACATCGTCCTAGACAGCGCCAACGTCAGCCGCCACCACGCCGTCATCGTCGACACGGGCACCAACTACGTCATCAACGACCTCCGATCGTCCAACGGCGTGCATGTGCAGCACGAGCGAATCCGCTCCGCGGTCACGCTGAACGACGGCGACCACATTCGCATCTGTGACCATGAATTCACGTTCCAGATCAGCGCGGGGACGCATGGCGGCACGTAGATCCGTGGACACAAGCCCTTAACACCGATGTCCACGGATATGACTGCTACACAAAGCTTTTCGTGGCAACGTCGCGCGCTGGCCGCCGGCGCTGGGCTGCGGTAACCAATTACCACAACACTTTTCGGTAGCCGAACAGCGGCGCGTACCAGCGAATGGCACAGCCACCGCAGTCGCCGACATCCCGCTAAGATGTGGCGGATTTTCGTGCGGTCGAGCCGGCGAAGGCCTAGCGTCATTGTTGCCTGGCAAGGTTGCTGGGCCCGGCGATCGCAGCCGACGTGATACCTGACCGTTGTTGATAGTGTCGGCGGCAGCGGGTTGGTTGGGAGGATCAGCGATGAGCGACGCACAGGACTCGCGGGTGGGCTCGATGTTTGGGCCCTACCACCTCAAACGGCTGTTGGGCCGGGGCGGGATGGGCGAGGTCTACGAGGCCGAGCACACCGTCAAGGAGTGGACCGTCGCCGTCAAGCTGATGACCGCGGAATTCAGCAAGGACCCGGTGTTTCGCGAGCGGATGAAACGCGAAGCCCGCATCGCCGGCCGGTTGCAGGAACCTCACGTGGTGCCCATCCACGACTACGGCGAAGTCGACGGCCAAATGTTTTTGGAGATGCGCCTGGTGGAGGGCACCGACCTTGACAGCGTGCTCAAACGCTTCGGCCCGCTGACCCCACCGCGCGCGGTGGCCATCATCACCCAGATCGCCTCGGCGCTCGATGCCGCACACGCCGACGGGGTAATGCACCGCGACGTCAAACCGCAAAACATTCTGATCACCCGCGACGACTTTGCCTATCTGGTCGACTTCGGGATCGCCAGTGCGACCACCGACGAGAAACTGACCCAGTTAGGCACCGCGGTGGGCACCTGGAAATACATGGCCCCCGAACGGTTCTCCAACGACGAGGTAACCTACCGCGCCGACATCTACGCGCTGGCCTGCGTGCTGCACGAATGCTTGACCGGGGCCCCGCCGTATCGCGCCGACAGCGCCGGCACACTGGTCAGCTCCCACCTGATGGGACCCATCCCCCAGCCCAGCGCCATCCGCCCGGGCATCCCCAAAGCCTTTGACGCGGTGGTCGCCCGCGGCATGGCCAAAAAGCCCGAAGACCGCTACGCCAGCGCCGGCGACCTGGCCCTGGCCGCCCACGAAGCGCTCAGCGACCCCGACCAAGACCACGCCGCCGACATCCTGCGCCGCAGCCAAGAATCCACCCTGCCCGGCACCGCGGCGGTAACCGCGCAGCCGCCGACCATGCCCACCGTCACACCGCCGCCCATCCAGGCCGCGCCGACCGGCCAGCCGTCCTGGGCGCCCAATAGCGGCCCGATGCCGGCCAGCGGACCCACTCCCACCCCGCAGTACTACCAGGGCGGCGGCTGGGGCGCACCGCCGTCCGGCGGCCCCACCCCCTGGGCCCAGACCCCACGCAAAACCAACCCGTGGCCCTTTGTGGCCGTCGCCGCCGCCGTCGTGCTCGTCCTCGTGTTGGGCGCCATCGGCATCTGGATCGCCAACCGACCGGACGACAACCCAAAACGGAACATCGCGACCTCCCCAGGCACCCCCACCACCACGGCAACGACCCCGCTACCCGCGACCACAACGCCGACCACAGCACCGGCCAGCGACCCGCAGACCAGGCTGCTCAGCATGTTGCCGTCGGGCTATCCGACCGGCACCTGTAAACCGACCACGCCGAAGCCGAACAGCATATGGGTGAACGCCGTGGCGATGGTCGACTGCGGGCAAAACACCAACCAGGGTGGGCCAAGTCGCGCCATCTATGGATTGTTCGCCAATCCCGACAAGCTGAAACAGGCCTTCAACGACGATATCGCCGCCGTGGAGCTGATGAACTGTCCCGGTGAAGGACCATCACCGGATGGCTGGCATTACAACCAGACCCCAGACGTGACCGCAGGCATGATCGCGTGCGGCACCTATAAGAATCGCCCGAACGTGATCTGGAGCAACGAGGCCAAGCTAACGCTCAGCGACGTCTTCGGGGATCCCGCCACCATTGAGGATCTGCACAACTGGTGGGCCAAGTACGGGTAAGAGGCTAGGCATGACAGACACGGCCGACATGATCACCCCCAATGCACCGCGGCTGGAACTGCGGGCCGCGGGGCGCACCTGGCATGCCGTCGCCGGCCGCGAGTGGAGCATTGGCCGCGCCAGTGAAGCCGATATCCGACTGGACAATCCGCGGGTGTCGCGCCAACACGCAGTGCTGGAAGCTACACCTGAGGGATGGGTTCTGGTCAACCTGAGCACCAATGGCACATTCGTGGACGGGCAGCGGGTGGAACGCCTGACGGTACGTCAGCCCATCACGATTTTTCTTGGTTCGGCGTCTTCCGGGCAGCGGGTGCAACTGTACCCGGTTGCCCAGTCACCCACGCCCACCCCTGCGCCGCACTCACCAGCCCCGCCACGGCCGGCAACGCCCAAACCGGCTCAACGGCAGGGTGAGACGACGGTCGCCCGGCCACCGACTGCATTCCATGCCATTGACCAGTTGGTCGTCACGATCGGCCGCGCACCCGAGAACACCGTGGTCCTCAACGACTTGCTGGTCTCCCGCCGGCACGCCATCCTGCGGCGAACCGGTAACCGATGGGAGCTCAGCGACAATGCCAGTGCCAACGGAACCTACGTCAACGGCCACCGCATCAGCCGTGCGGTCATCGGACCGACTGACATCGTCGGCATCGGCCATCAGCTGCTGCACCTATCCGGCGATCGGCTCGTGGAATACGTCGACACCGGCGATATCTCCTACCAGGCGTCAAATCTGCGGGTGGTCACCAACAAGGGTCGTGTGTTGCTGGCCGATGTCAGTTTCGTTCTGCCGCAACGCAGCTTGTTGGCGGTAGTGGGGCCAAGCGGTGCCGGGAAATCGACACTGCTGGGCGCGCTGACCGGGTTCCGGCCGGCCGGCAACGGAACCGTGCGCTACGACGAGCGCGACCTGTATGACAACTACGCCGAGCTGCGGCACCGGATCGGGTTCGTGCCACAGGACGACATCCTGCACACCCCGCTGACGGTGCGGCGAGCGCTGAACTACGCGGCGCGGCTTCGATTCCCGCAGGATGTCTCCGTCGACGAACGCAACCAGCGCATCGAGGAGGTGCTGGTCGAACTCGGCCTTTCCACCCAAGCCGATCAACGAATCGACAGCCTGTCGGGTGGTCAGCGGAAACGGACTAGCGTCGCGTTGGAACTGCTGACCAAACCGTCGCTGTTGTTCCTCGACGAACCGACATCCGGCCTGGACCCGGGCTATGAAAAGTCCGTCATGCAGACCCTACGCAAACTGGCGGACGACGGCCGCTCGGTGGTGGTGGTCACCCACAACATCGCCCACCTCAACATGTGCGACCGGCTGCTCATCCTGGCCCCCGGAGGTCGCCTCGCGTACTTTGGTCCGCCGCAACAGGCCCTGGGCTACTTCAACTGCACCGACTTCGCCGACCTGTTCACCCTCCTCGAACACGACACCTCCACCGACTGGACCGGCCGGTTCAACGCCTCACCCCTACGGGAGGCCCTCATCGGCCACCCCGCCATGCGCCCCGCGCGGCCGGCCGCCGCGCGGCACGCCAGGCCCGTCGCTCAGCAAAGTGCGTTCGCTCAATTCGCCATCCTGTGCCGACGGTATCTGGCCGTCATCGCCGCCGACCGCCAGTATGCGGTGTTCTTGCTAGTCCTGCCGCTGCTGTTGAGTCTGTTTGCCCATGCCGTCCCGGGCCAGGCCGGGTTGTCGCTGGCTAAGGCCATCGAGCTGAAGTCGACCCAGCCGTCGCAACTACTGGTGTTGCTGATCATCGGCGGTGCACTCATGGGCTGTGCTGCCTCGATCCGTGAAATCGTCAAAGAACGAGCAATATATCGGCGCGAACACGGCATCGGCTTGTCACGCGGCGCCTACCTGGCATCCAAATTGGTGGTCCTTACAGCACTGACCAGCCTGCAAGCGCTGATCCTGGGATTCCTCGGTGTCGCGTTGCTGCCCCCACCCGATCAATCGGTGATATTGCCTTGGCCCAGTGTCGAAGTGGCCGTGGCCGTCGTCGCCGTAACCGTGGTCTCGATGATGATCGGCCTGCTGATCTCGGCGATGATCGGCAACGCCGACCGCGGCATGCCGCTGCTGGTATTGGTGGTCATGGCCCAATTGGTGCTGTGCGGGGGCATGTTCGGTGTGAGTGGTCGACCCCCGCTAGAGCAGCTGTCGTGGCTGTCCCCGTCGCGGTGGGCCTACGCCATGGCCGCAGCCACCGTCGACCTCAACGACCTGCGCCGGACCGCCGGTGGAGACCAAGATCCACTGTGGGACTACAACGTCGGTAGCTGGTTGATGGCCGCGGGGGCCTGCGCCGTACAGGCGCTCGTGCTGGTGATCTTGATCGCGCTGCAGCTCAAACGCATCGAGCCGCAACGCAAAGCTCGTAAGTGAACCGACCAGGCGTAGACCAGCCGGTCATTTGTTCAACGCGCAAGCCTCGGTTCAGCGCCTAAGAACGCGTCCGCCCCCGCACTTTCCGCATCTTTGACGAATCCTTGGCTGCGCGCTGGCTAGCAAACCTCGGCGCGGTGTCCAGCAGTCAGCTTTCGGCGGGCGCGATTGCCACAAGCCACACGGAACCCGGTGACGTTGTTGATAGTGTCGGCGGCAGCGGGTTGGTTGGGAGGATCAGCGATGAGCGACGCACAGGACTCGCGGGTGGGCTCGATGTTTGGGCCCTACCACCTCAAACGGCTGTTGGGCCGGGGCGGGATGGGCGAGGTCTACGAGGCCGAGCACACCGTCAAGGAGTGGACCGTCGCCGTCAAGCTGATGACTGCGGAATTCAGCAAGGACCCGGTGTTTCGCGAGCGGATGAAACGCGAAGCCCGCATCGCCGGCCGGTTGCAGGAACCTCACGTGGTGCCCATCCACGACTACGGCGAAGTCGACGGCCAAATGTTTTTGGAGATGCGCCTGGTGGAGGGCACCGACCTTGACAGCGTGCTCAAACGCTTCGGCCCGCTGACCCCACCGCGCGCGGTGGCCATCATCACCCAGATCGCCTCGGCGCTCGATGCCGCACACGCCGACGGGGTAATGCACCGCGACGTCAAACCGCAAAACATTCTGATCACCCGCGACGACTTTGCCTATCTGGTCGACTTCGGGATCGCCAGTGCGACCACCGACGAGAAACTGACCCAGTTAGGCACCGCGGTGGGCACCTGGAAATACATGGCCCCCGAACGGTTCTCCAACGACGAGGTAACCTACCGCGCCGACATCTACGCGCTGGCCTGCGTGCTGCACGAATGCTTGACCGGGGCCCCGCCGTATCGCGCCGACAGCGCCGGCACACTGGTCAGCTCCCACCTGATGGGACCCATCCCCCAGCCCAGCGCCATCCGCCCGGGCATCCCCAAAGCCTTTGACGCGGTGGTCGCCCGCGGCATGGCCAAAAAGCCCGAAGACCGCTACGCCAGCGCCGGCGACCTGGCCCTGGCCGCCCACGAAGCGCTCAGCGACCCCGACCAAGACCACGCCGCCGACATCCTGCGCCGCAGCCAAGAATCCACCCTGCCCGCGCCGCCTAAGCCCGTCCCGCCACCGACCATGCCGGCCACCGCCATGGCTCCTCGGCAGCCACCCGCACCCCCCGTCACCCCGCCGGGTGCCCAGCCGGCACCAAAGCCGTCCTACACGCCCCCGGCCCAGCCGGGGCCTGCCGGGCAGCGGCCTGGCCCCACCGGCCAGCCGTCCTGGGCGCCCAATAGCGGCCCGATGCCGGCCAGCGGACCCACTCCCACCCCGCAGTACTACCAGGGCGGCGGCTGGGGCGCACCGCCGTCCGGCGGCCCCAGCCCCTGGGCCCAGACCCCCCGCAAAACCAACCCGTGGCCCTTTGTGGCCGTCGCCGCCGCCGTCGTGCTCGTCCTCGTGTTGGGCGCCATCGGCATCTGGATCGCCATCCGGCCCAAGCCGGTACAGCCGCCTCAGCCGGTTGCGGAGGAGCGCCTTAGCGCCCTACTGCTGAACTCCTCAGAAGTCAACGCCGTGATGGGCTCGTCGTCCATGCAGCCGGGCAAACCGATCACATCGATGGACTCTTCGCCGGTGACGGTGTCCCTGCCGGACTGCCAGGGCGCGCTGTATACCAGCCAGGATCCGGTGTATGCCGGCACCGGCTACACCGCCATCAACGGCTTGATTTCATCCGAGCCGGGCGACAACTACGAACATTGGGTGAACCAAGCCGTCGTCGCCTTTCCGACCGCCGACAAAGCCCGCGCGTTCGTGCAGACTTCGGCCGACAAATGGAAGAACTGCGCAGGCAAGACGGTCACCGTCACTAATAAGGCCAAGACCTACCGGTGGACGTTTGCCGACGTCAAAGGCAGCCCGCCGACGATCACGGTGATAGACACCCAAGAAGGCGCTGAGGGCTGGGAATGCCAACGCGCGATGAGCGTGGCCAACAATGTGGTCGTCGACGTCAACGCATGCGGGTACCAGATCACCAATCAAGCAGGCCAGATCGCCGCCAAGATCGTTGACAAAGTCAACAAGGAATGACGCATTCGGCGGTGGCCGTTTAGGCCGGAAGATCCGGGCCTTGCGCGCGCAGATCGTCCACCGCCGACATGGCGGTGCGCAGCTTGGCCAGCCACTCCTCGGTGTGCTCGCCGACCAGCTTGACCGACCACGCGAGGGCATCCGAGCGGGAACGAGCCACGCCAGCGTCGACCAAGGTGTCCAGCACCTGCCGTTCCGGCTGCTTTAACCGCGTCATCACCGGTACTGCGATGTGCGTGAACAAGATTCGCTCACCACCGACCTCGACGCCCCAGGACACCTTGCGTCCGTAGCGATTCTGGGCTTCATCGGCGATAGTCATTCGCTCCGGTCGGGTTTCGTCGCGGAATCGCGACACGCGGCCCGAGGCTCGGGCCGCACTTTCTTCCTCGGGGCTCTCGAGTCCAGGCAGCTTGCCAATCACCGTAATTTCTTCACGGTCGACGATGACGGTGGGGTCGCCGTCGAACCAGTCCTCGGGCAGGCGGCCAGCGAACCATTCCGCCGCCCCACTGGCATCTGGTTGCTGAGCTTGCTGCCAGCCGCCGGGGCGACCGTAGCGCCGCCCGTGCATGTGATGGTGCTTCATAATTACATGATTACATACTTTCATCTGTAATGACATCGCGTTCACCGGCAGCGAAACGTGACACCGGTTCCTGGCCGGCGCGAAAACAGCGTCCGGCCTGGCGAGAACCATTGTGATCAGCCATTCGACGTTGTATTTTTGGTATCGAAGCAGGCCCGGTTAGTGACCAATCGAAAGTGCCGGAAGACGGGGTGAAGGCCGGCCGCGCAAGACCCGCAGAAGACGGTGTCAGACGCCCCCCGAGAGTCACGCCGGGTCTGCCCATGTGTACCGGTGTGCCTGCCTACGGTGACGAGCCGGCCAAATCGTCGTCTTGGGCCACGCCGCCGGAGCCGGTGCGAGTGGCCCCTCGCCGGACTCGAAAAAGCCTGACGTCACCCCGGATTCCCCTGAGGCGACGGGGGCCGGCGAAGGACCACTGAAATCCGTCGGCTTCGGGGGCATCACCAAGGGCCTCCCGCACCGAATCCGCGACCAGCACGGCACCCGGGCGCGCCACCCCGGTCACCCGGCTTGCCACGTTGACCGGGCTGCCGAACCAGTCGCCGGCCCGGCTAACCGCCATCCCGGAGGCGACGCCGGCTCGCAGCCGGGGAAAGTTGTTGTCGGTGTCGACGACCTCGACCAGCTTCAGCACGGTGTCCAGCAATGGCGCCGGATCAGGACAGACCAACATGACCGCGTCGCCGATCGTCTTAATGAACCACACCGGCGGAGCGGTCAGGTCACGCGCGAGGCCGGCCAGCCGCCCGGCGAGGTGCCCTAGCTCTTCGGCCGACACCACTTCGCCTAGCTGGGTGAAACCGACCAGGTCGGCGAAGGCAACGGTGACCTGTCGCGCTCCCGGTAGCGGCTTGCCGGCCGCACGCTCTCCGGCGTTGACGGCCTCCGTCTCCATCATGTGCCGCAGCTGCATGAACAGCATGTCCTGGATCATCGGCCCCAGCAGCGGCACGATCTGGCTCACCAGCGCCTGCGACCCCTTCGCGATGTCCAACTCGGTAGCCCCCGGCCGCATAATGGCCTCCAGCGCGGTGTAGCGCATGGCCTCGGCGGCGTGTGACAAGCCCTCGGCGAGCACACGCACGACCAGCACGACTTGGTCGGGATTCAGCCCCAGCTCAACGAACCGCTGTGCGCGTGCGGCCGCCTCACCGTCGGCACGCATGTGCACCACCGCGTCAGGATCATCCACTCTGGCCAGACCGACAGCGCGCTGCACCCGCTGCAGCAGCTCGAGGTCAACGCCATAGTTCTCGCTAATCTCCCTTGCGGATACGTAGGTGCCGTCGTCGCCGACGAGGTGGCGGGTGGCCAGCAGCAACGGCGGGTTGGTCGCCCGAATCTCGTCGGGGGTGACGCCCTGCTCGAGCAACCACTCGACAAGCTTCGCACGCTCGGCGCGCGCGGTACCGCCCAGGTCGCCCAACAGATCGTCGATGTTCGCGTCGTCCGCCTCGCGCACGTGGTCTGTCACCAGTCAACGTTAACGCCGCCGCACATGTCCTGCGGCCGGGCAAAAACGTGAAAAACGAGCGGGCGACTGCAATGTCATGACACCGACGGCCGCCGATGGGCCCAGGGTCTGGCAGATTCGATCTGTGCGGCCAGTGCCAGCAGCGTCGCCTCGTCATACGGCCGGCCGACGAGTTGAACCGACATGGGCAGGCCGTCGCCGTCGAAGTCCCACGGCACCACGGCCGCGGGCTGGCCGGTCAGATTCCAGACTTGAAAGTACGGAACCCGCTGCACCACCAGCAGCAACGTCGAAACTGCACCCCGGCGTTGGTAGGCGCCGATGCGGGACGGGCCGGTCGCGGCGCCTGGCGTCACAACTACGTCGACATCGTCGAAGATCGACTGGATCCGGCTGCTCAGCACCACCTCGGCGGCCCGCAGGGCCGCCATCCGCCGGTCGGAGAAGAACGACCCTAGACGCGCTATGGCTCGGGTACGTGCTTCGAGGCGGTCCGGGTGCGCCTGCGCGTCCGCGTCGTCGCTGATACCGCGGAAAAAGCGGGGCAGGTAGTTGGCATAGGTCGAAGCCGGATAGTCGGGATCGCGGACGACGACGTCGTGGCCCAGATCACGTAGCAACGCACCTGCCTGGTGGACGGCTGCCAGTTCTTGCTTGCCGCACCTAACGGGCAGCGGGGTTGGCACCCTGGTGCTCAAGGCAATTCGCAGCCGGCCGGGTTGGCGTGCGGCCGCGGCCACAAACTCGCCTTCGGGACCAGGCACCGTTGTGGTCGCGTCCAGTAGCAACGCCGCGTCCATTACCGACCGCGCGATCGGGCCATTGACGCTCAGCCCCTGCCAGGCCCCGTCGTGCGGCTCCAAGGAAATCCGATCGCGCTGTGGTTTCAGCCCAAACAGACCGCACCAGGTACACGGGATACGAATCGATCCGCCACCATCGGATCCCAGTGCCACTGGCGCCAGCCCGGCCGCTACCGCCGCAGCGCTGCCGCCGCTGCTGCCGCCAGGGGTTCGATTGAGGCACCACGGATTCCGGGTGGCCCCGAAGGCCAGCGACTCGGTGAAGGGCATGATCATCAACTCAGGCACGTTGGTTTTGCCGATGATGACAGCGCCTGCCGCGCGCAGCCGGCGAACCACCTCTGCGTCGGACGTCGCGGCCGGACCGTGCCCGGCGCTGCCGTATGTCGTCACCTCCCCGGCGATGTCGACATCATCTTTGATGGCGATCGGCACGCCCAGGAGCGGCAGCCGCTCACCGGCGTCGAGGCGTTGCTGGGCGGCCTCGGCCTCCGCACGCGCCCGGTCGAACTGCACCACCCGGTAGGCGCGCAGGTGGCTGTCCAGACGCTCAATTCGTTGCAGGTAGACCTCGAGCAGCATCGGCGCGGTGAGTGCACCGTCAGCCAGCATCCGCGCCTGTGCCGCGGCACCGGCGAAGGCCAGGTCAGTAGGGTCCACGGCGGCAGCGTATCCCGTTCACTTGGGCGGTCTCCGAGAGGTCCAGTACCGTAGCGACATGCCCTGCGTGTTCTGTGCGATCATCGCCGGGGAGGCTCCGGCCATCCGGATCTACGAGGACGGCGGCTATCTCGCGATCCTCGACATCCGCCCGTTCACCCGCGGCCACACGCTGGTGCTGCCCAAGCGACACACCGTTGACCTCACCGACACCCCGCCGGAGGCGTTGGCTGACATGGTCGCCATCGGCCAACGCATCGCGCGGGCGGCCCGCGCCACGAAGTTGGCTGACGCGACACATATCGCCATCAACGACGGCCGTGCCGCTTTTCAGACGGTGTTCCACGTTCACTTGCACGTATTACCGCGGCGCAACGGCGACAAGCTGTCGGTCGCCAAGGCAATGATGCTGCGCCGCGACCCGGACCGGGAAGCCACCGGACGGATCCTGCGGGAGGCGCTGGCGCAACAGGATGCCGCTGCGCAAGACTGACCCCATGGACATTTCCCGATGGCTTGAGCGCCACGTAGGCGTGCAGCTGCTCAGGCTGCACGACGCGATCTACCGGGGCACTAACGGTCGGATCGGACACCGAATCCCCGGCGCGCCACCGAGTTTGCTGCTGCATACCACCGGCGCCAAGACGGGCCAGCCGCGAACCACGTCACTCACCTATGCTCGCGACGGCGACGCGTACCTGATCGTGGCGTCCAAAGGTGGCGATCCCCGCTCGCCGGGTTGGTACCACAACCTCAAGGCCAACCCGGACGTCGAAATCAACGTCGGGCCCAAGCGATTCGGTGTGACAGCGAAACCGGTGCAGCCCCACGACCCGGACTACGCGCGGCTCTGGCAGATCGTCAACGAGAACAACGCCAACCGATACACCAACTACCAGAGCCGGACGTCACGGCCAATCCCGGTCGTCGTATTGACCCGCCGCTAAATCTCGGCGCTTCTGCGCGTCGAGCCGGTAAATTTGCCGGCCCCTACTCGTACTTCGTCTGCAGATCTTCAGGTTCGGTGAAGCGGCCGACGAGCGCCATCCTGGCTGCGCCCGGGTGAAGGCGCTCAGTAGTCCTTGATCGTGATGGAATGCACGATTCGTTCGAACTCCTCCTGCGGTATCGGCGCACCACCGGGGATGTTGTCGCTGACCAACCATTGGTTGCGCTCGACAAAGCCGTGAAATTCGGCGTGGTAATTGGCGAATCCGAGTTGGTAGTCGTCACCGGCCGCCTTGAGTTCGCCGGCCAGGATGTAGGCACCCAGCAGGGCGACGCTGGTCCCCTGCCCCGACAAGGGCGAGCAGCAATAACCAGCGTCGCCAACGAGCGCTACCCTGCCCCGCGACCAGCGATCCATCAGGATCTGCGACATTTCGTCGAAATAGAAATCCGGTGCGCTGCGCATGTAGTGCAGCAGTTGCGCGCGCACCCAGCCGTCCTCGGCCATCCGACGTTGCAGTTCGGCGAACTGAGCTTCGGTGTCGCGGTAGTCGATCCGCAGTTCGGTGTCCATGAAGGCTAGTGCAGCGCGGGCTTCGGTGTTGTTGCGCGCACTGTAAACGCCAGCCATGGTGGAGTCACCGTAATGCCAGGTCTGCCAGTAGTCCAACTCCAGGAAGTTGGGCACGGTAAAAATCGCCGCGTGAGTTCCTAATCGCTTGACAAACTGCTCCTCCGGACCGAAAACCAACCTGCGCACGTTGGAATGCAGTCCGTCGGCACCGATAACGAGGTCGAACTCGCGGGCCGCCGCGCGCTCAAAGGTCACCCGCACCGAGTCGCCGTCGTCCTGCAATGTGGAAATGCTGTCGTCGAACAGGTATTCAACGCTGGGTTGAGTTGCCCCGTAGAGCAATTCGACAAGATCGTCACGTAGCAGCTCGATATCGGGACTGTTGACTGGACCGCCGGTGGGCGTCGATTCGGTGTCCCGGAACAGCTCATTGCCGTCACGATCGACGAAGGAGGCGCCCCGAATCCTCGTCTTGTGTTCCTGGGCGGCTGCCAGTAACCCCATACGTTCCAACACATCCAGCGCCGGACCTCGGACATCAATAGCCTGCCCCCCTGGTCGCAGCCCGGGATGGCGCTCCACCATCGTTACCGAATAGCCGTGCCGCCCAAGCCAGTACGCCGCCGCCGTACCGGCCACACTGGCGCCGGAAACCACAACCGTCTTCACGTCACTCAATCCCGGCCAGCTTCTTGGCCTCACGGAAAATGTCGTCGAGCATCGTAGGAGTCAACCTACCGGTGAACATATTCTGCTGGCTCGGGTGGTAGCAGCCCAGTAGCCGCACACCGGCTCCCAGCTCGGTAACGACGCCGTGGCCGAACCGCGGCTTGGGTGTCCCCGACGCGCCCGCCAGGCGCAACGCGACCTGCCAGGCGAACCCGCCGAGGGCGACGATCGCACGGATGTGATCGGACACCAGCCGCCATTCCGCATTTAGCCAGGGTGAGCATGTCAGCCGCTCGGCCGGTGTCGGCGAGTTGCCCGGGGGCGCACACCGCACCGGTGCGGTGATCCGAATCCGGTTGGCCCGCAGCCCGTCCGCGGCGTCGACGCTGACCGGTGAGTTCACCAGGCCGGCCCTATGCAGTGCTGCATAAAGCTGATCTCCCGACCGATCGCCGGTGAACATTCGTCCGGTCCGGTTGGCCCCGTGCGCGGCGGGCGCCAGCCCGAGGATCAGCAACCGCGGCCGCTTCGACCCCCACCCCGGCACCGGGCGCCCCCAGTAGGGCTGGTCGGCGAAGGCACGGCGCTTGACGACGGCGACCTCCTCACGCCAACTGACCAGCCGGGGACACGCCCGGCACACGCTGATCAGCGCGTTGAGTTCGCAGATCGAGCCAGCGCCCCCGGCCAGCGCTGACACCTGCGCGGCATCGGCAGCCACCGGGGTCTGCGGTGTCGCCGGATCACCTGGCCAGCCGGAACCGGGCTCTACCGGGGACCTGAACGCCCGGCCGGTCTTCGGATGCATGAGCACACGAACATCCTGCATCCGGGCTGCGGCAGCGCAGAAATTCGGTGGCCCCCATACCGGTTTGGCGCTAGATTCAGCCGCGATATTCATGAGAAACAGCAACCGCGGCCCGGCATTCCTGATCCTGTTCGCAACGCTGATGGCGGCCGCGGGTGATGGCGTCTCGATAGTCGCGTTTCCGTGGCTGGTGTTGCAGCGCGAGGGCAGCGCTGGGCAGGCCTCGATCGTGGCCAGTGCGACCATGCTGCCGCTGTTGTTCGCCACGCTGGTCGCCGGCACCGCGGTCGACTACTTCGGGCGTCGCCGGGTGTCGATGGTGGCCGATGCGCTGTCGGGTGCGGCGGTGGCCGGCGTCCCCCTGGTGGCGTGGGGGTACGGCGGCGACGCGGTCAACGTGCTGGTGCTGGCCGTATTGGCCGCCCTGGCGGCCGCCTTCGGCCCGGCAGGCATGACGGCTCGTGACTCGATGCTGCCCGAGGCCGCCGCTCGGGCAGGCTGGTCGTTGGACCGCATCAACGGCGCCTACGAGGCGATCCTCAACCTGGCCTTTATTGTCGGCCCGGCCATCGGTGGCTTGATGATCGCGACGGTTGGCGGCATCACCACAATGTGGATTACCGCGACGGCATTCGGGTTGTCCATCCTCGCGATTGCCGCCCTGCAACTCGAGGGTGCCGGCAAGCCGCACCACACCTCGCGGCCCCAAGGGTTGGTATCCGGGATCGCCGAGGGGCTGCGCTTCGTCTGGAACCTGCGGGTATTGCGCACCCTCGGGATGATTGACCTGACCGTCACCGCGCTGTATCTGCCGATGGAGAGCGTGCTGTTCCCGAAATACTTCACCGACCACCAGCAACCGGTGCAGCTGGGTTGGGCGTTGATGGCGATCGCCGGCGGCGGCCTGGTGGGAGCGCTGGGGTATGCCGTGTTGGTTATACGCGTTCCCCGTCGCGTGACCATGTTGACCGCGGTTCTTACCCTGGGTTTGGCATCGATGGTCATCGCGTTCCTGCCGCCACTGCCGGTCATCATGGTGTTGTGCGCGGTGGTCGGCCTGGTGTACGGACCCATCCAGCCGATCTATAACTACGTGATACAGACGCGGGCAGCACAGCATCTGCGCGGCCGGGTAGTCGGGGTGATGACGTCGCTGGCCTACGCCGCCGGCCCGTTGGGTCTGTTGCTGGCCGGTCCACTGACCGACGCCGCTGGACTGCATGCCACGTTTCTCGCGTTGGCACTGCCCATCGTGTGCACCGGGCTGGTCGCGATCCGGCTGCCCGCGCTGCGCGAACTGGATCTGGCGCCCCAAGCGGACATCGATCGGCCCGTAGGATCGGCTCAGTGAATACCGATGTGCTGGCTGGCCTGATGGCCGAGCTGCCCGAGGGGATGGTGGTCACCGACCCCGCCGTCACCGACGGCTACCGGCAAGACCGGGCCTTTGACCCGTCGGCCGGCAAACCGCTGGCAATCATCCGGCCACGGCGCACCGAAGAGGTGCAGACGGTGCTGCGTTGGGCCAGTGCGAACCAGGTGCCCGTGGTGACCCGAGGAGCCGGTAGCGGCCTTTCGGGCGGGGCGACCGCCCTGGATGGCGGGATCGTGCTGTCCACCGAAAAGATGCGCGACATCACCGTCGACCCGGTCACCCGCACCGCAGTGTGCCAGCCCGGCCTGTACAACGCCGAGGTGAAGGAGGCCGCCGCCGAACACGGCCTGTGGTATCCCCCGGATCCGTCGTCGTTCGAGATCTGCAGCATCGGCGGCAACATCGCCACCAACGCCGGCGGGCTGTGCTGCGTGAAGTACGGCGTCACAGGCGACTACGTACTGGGCATGCAGGTTGTGCTGGCCAACGGCACCGCGGTCCGGCTGGGCGGCCCACGGCTCAAGGACGTCGCCGGGCTTTCCCTGACCAAACTGTTCGTCGGCAGCGAAGGCACGCTGGGCGTCATCACGGAGGTGACGTTGCGACTGCTGCCCGCACAGAATGCATCGAGCATCGTGGTGGCCAGCTTCGGCTCGGTGCAGGCGGCGGTCGATGCGGTGCTCGGGGTTACCGGCCGACTTCGCCCCGCGATGCTGGAGTTCATGGATTCGGTGGCGATCAACGCCGTCGAGGACACCTTGCGGATGGACCTGGACCGCGATGCGGCGGCCATGCTGGTGGCTGGTTCTGATGAACGTGGCCGCGCGGCCACCGAAGACGCCGCCGTGATGGCCGCCGTGTTCGCCGAAAACGGTGCGATAGACGTGTTTTCGACCGACGACCCGGATGAGGGCGAGGCGTTCATTGCGGCCCGGCGGTTCGCCATTCCGGCGGTCGAGAGCAAGGGGGCGTTGCTGCTCGAGGACGTCGGGGTACCGCTGCCCGCACTGGGCGAACTGGTCACCGGGATTGCGCGCATCGCCGAGGAGCGGAATCTGATGATCTCGGTGATCGCCCACGCCGGGGACGGCAATACCCACCCGTTGCTGGTGTACGACCCCGCAGATGCCGCGATGCTAGAGCGCGCCCACCTCGCGTACGGCGAAATCATGGACCTGGCCGTCGGCCTGGGCGGCACGATCACCGGCGAACACGGCGTGGGCCGGTTGAAACGGCCGTGGTTGGCCGGCTATCTCGGGCCCGACGTCCTGGCCCTCAACCAGCGCATCAAGCAAGCGCTGGACCCCCAGGGCATCCTCAATCCCGGCTCGGCGATCTGATCCGTCGCGACGTCCCGCCGAGTGTGAACCGCACGACGCGTCCTCGGCGTGTCGCGTCACCAGATTCACAATCGCCGATTGATATTACCGATGGAATGTCTTAGACATAAGACATGACATCAGTAATGTCTCACGAATTCCAGCTCGCCACCGCCGAAACCTGGCCGAATCCGTGGCCGATGTACCGCGCGTTGCGCGACCACGACCCGGTGCACCACGTCGTCCCGCCGCAGCGTCCCGAGTACGACTACTACGTGCTGTCCCGGCACGCCGACGTCTGGTCGGCAGCGCGGGACCATCAGACGTTCTCGTCGGCGCAAGGCTTGACCGTTAACTACGGCGAGCTGGAAATGATTGGACTGCACGACACCCCGCCCATGGTGATGCAGGATCCGCCGGTCCACACCGAGTTTCGCAAGCTGGTGTCGCGCGGCTTCACGCCACGACAGGTCGAAACCGTCGAGCCCACGGTGCGCAAGTTCGTCGTTGAGCGGCTCGAAAAGCTGCGCGCCAACGGTGGCGGCGACATTGTCACCGAACTATTCAAACCGCTCCCGTCGATGGTGGTGGCGCACTATCTCGGTGTTCCCGAAGAGGATTGGACGCAATTCGACGGGTGGACCCAGGCCATCGTGGCGGCGAACGCGGTTGACGGCGCCACCACCGGCGCACTGGACGCGGTCGGCTCGATGATGGCCTACTTCACCGGGCTGATCGAGCGACGCCGCACCGAGCCCGCCGACGACGCCATCTCCCACCTGGTAGCCGCCGGGGTCGGCGCCGACGGCGACACCGCCGGCACACTGTCCATACTGGCGTTCACGTTCACCATGGTCACCGGCGGCAACGACACCGTCACCGGCATGCTAGGCGGTTCGATGCCGTTGCTGCACCGGCGGCCCGACCAGCGCCGGCTGCTGCTGGATGACCCAGAGGGCATCCCCGACGCGGTCGAGGAGCTGCTGCGGCTCACCTCGCCGGTGCAGGGGCTGGCGCGCACAACCACGCGCGACGTCACGATCGGTGACACCACCATCCCAGCCGGTCGCCGGGTGCTGCTGCTGTACGGCTCGGCCAACCGTGACGAACGCCAATACGGCCCGGACGCAGCCGAACTCGATGTCACTCGGTGCCCGCGCAACATCTTGACCTTCAGCCACGGCGCCCACCACTGCCTGGGTGCGGCCGCGGCCCGGATGCAATGCCGGGTGGCGCTGACCGAACTGCTGGCCCGGTGCCCGGACTTCGAGGTGGCCGAGTCACGCATCGTGTGGTCCGGCGGCAGTTATGTCCGGCGTCCGCTGTCGGTGCCGTTCCGAGTGACATCCTGATGGCGGGTACCGACTGGCTGTCCGCGCGTCGGACCGAGTTAGCCGCAGATCGGATACTCGACGCCGCCGAGCGACTCTTTACGCAGCGTGACCCGGCGTCGATCGGCATGAACGAGATCGCCAAGGCCGCAGGCTGTTCGCGCGCAACACTGTATCGGTACTTCGACAGCCGCGAGGCGCTGCGAACCGCGTACGTGCACCGCGAGACCCGCCGGCTCGGCCGCGAGATCATGGTGAAGATCGCCGATGTCGTCGAACCTGCCGAACGGCTGCTGGTGAGCATCACCACGACGTTGCGGATGGTCCGCGACAACCCCGCGTTGGCCGCGTGGTTTACCACCACCCGCCCACCGATCGGCGGCGAGATGGCCGGACGGTCCGAGGTGATCGCGGCCCTGGCCGCGGCATTCCTCAACTCACTAGGTCCCGACGATCCGACCACCGTCGAACGCCGCGCCCGCTGGGTGGTCCGGATGCTCACATCGCTGCTGATGTTCCCCGGCCGTGACGAAGCCGACGAACGAGCGATGATCGCGGAGTTCGTCGTCCCGATCGTGACACCTGCTTCTGCCGCCGCTAGGAAGGCCGGTCACCCTGGACCCGAGTGAAACGGTGCAACAACCACGCCAATGGGATCGTCAGCACCAGCGTCACGAGACAAAGGTTCACCATCGAACTGGTGTAAACCCGATACCCGAGCACGTCCACCATGGCGATCTCCATGGTCACCAGATGGATCAGGAAGATCTCGTAGGAGATCTCACCAAGAAACACCATCGGCCGGCTGGCCAGCAACTGGGCATACCACCCCTGGTCACCCAAGGCCAGCGGTGCCACCGCCAGCACGGCGATCACGGCATAGAAGGCGGTCTTGACCAGCGCCTCGGCCAGCGCTGTGGGCGACGTCGTGGGCGCGCCCGCGATCGGAGTGGAGACGATGAAGTAGCAGATGACCGCCAACGGTATGGCCGCGAATGCATAACAGCGCACGCCCATCGCCGCCAGCACGGCCAGCATCATGCCGCCGACGAACCAAGCCAGATAGGTGGGTAGCCACAGCCGAGCGCCGTCGGGCATCCAGTGCGTGTTGTGCACCAGGATCAACCATGCCGGGCTGATCATCGTCAGCCCCGCCATGGTGGCCAACAGCAACCTGGGCTGCCATCGCCGCCGGCAGACGAGCACCAACAGTAGGTATGCCAACGCCGGCAGCGCCAGGTAGAAGGCGACCTCCACCGCGAGGCTCCACATTTGGGTCAGACCCTGATGCAGGAACGCACCCAGATAGCCGTCGGTATAGATCTGCGTCAAGGTGAGGTTGCGGAACAGCCCGACCCAGGTGTGCCCGGGGTTGGGCCCCGCCGTGCGGAAGTGATAGACGAGGTAGGCCAACAGAACGGTGACGGTGTAGGCGGGCATGATCCGCCGGACCCGGTGCCACGCATAGCGGCTCAACGACGGCGGGGGGCCGCCGGTAGCGGCGGACTTAACCCATGGCCGGAATAGCAGGAACCCCGACAGCACGAAAAAGATCGGAACGCCGATCTCCATGCGGGACGACATCAGGCCCCAATAGCCGTGGGTGTACTTGCCGGTGGTGTAGGCCGCATGGGTGCCGACGACCAGCAATGCGGCAACCGCGCGGATCCCGGTCAACGACGCCACCCGGTCCACGTGGGAGATCCGCTCGAGTCCGCCCTGGGCGGCTCTTTCCTTGGGCAGGGTCATCCGACGTGGTTCCGCCGTGGTTTGCCGCCATTATGCCGGCGCGCCGCGTCGGGCGGCCGGTATGGCCGAAGGTCGATCAGCACACCCGAGATACGGGTCTGTGCAAGCTTTTTGAACGTCGCGCGGGGCAGCTTCGCCGGCAATTCTACTAGCGAGAAGTCTGGCCCGATACGGATCTGACCGAAGTCGCTGCGGTGCAGCCCACCCTCATTGGCGATGGCGCCGACGATGGCGCCTGGACCGATCTTGTGCCGCTTGCCGACGGCGACGCGGTAGGTGGTCAAGTCCGCTCTACGCTTGGGCCTTTGCGGACGGTCCCGACGCTGGTCGCGGTTGCGCCGCGAAAGCGGCGGGTCGGGTGCCATCAGGAATGCCTCACCGCCGCGGCACTGCACGGCCAGTGCCGCGGCGATGTCAGCCATCGGGACATCGTGCTCGCGTTCATACTCCTCGACCAGTCGGCGGAACAGCTCGATTCCCGGACCGCCCAGCGCATTGGTGATGGAATCGGCGAACTTGGCCACCCGCTGGGTGTTGACATCCTCGACGGTGGGCAATTGCGCCTCGGTAAGCGTTTGCCGCGTAGCCTTTTCGATCGCCTTGAGCAGGTGAAGCTCCCGTGGCGAGACGAATATCAGCGCGGCTCCCGAACGCCCGGCCCGGCCGGTGCGCCCGATCCGGTGTACATAGGACTCGGTGTCGTGCGGGATGTCGTAGTTAAGCACGTGTGATATCCGCTCCACGTCGAGTCCGCGCGCCGCCACATCTGTGGCGACCAGGATATCGATGTCGCCGTCCCGCAGCGCCGTGATGGTCCGCTCCCGCTGCGCCTGCGGGACGTCACCGTTGATGGCAGCCGCGGAAAACCCTCGGGCACGCAGCTTTTCGGCAATCTCCTCGGTCGCCTGCCTGGTGCGGACAAAGACGATCATCGCCTCGAACGGCTCGACTTCGAGCACTCTGGTGAGCGCGTCCATCTTCCGCGCTACTTGAATGTAGCTCTGCGAAATATTCTCGGCCACAGCGGTTTTCGCCTTACAAGTGACTTCGAACGGATCGTGCAGGTACTTGGCGCTGAGTTTGCGGATCGCCGGCGGCATGGTCGCGGAAAACAGGGCGACCTGCTTGTATTCGGGGGTCTCGGACAGAATGCGCTCAACGTCGTCGGCGAAACCCATGGTCAGCATCTCATCGGCCTCATCGAGCACTAGAAAGTCCACCCGCGACAGGTCCAAGGTCGCCCGTTCGAGATGGTCTATCACACGACCGGGGGTGCCAACCACCACCTGCGCGCCGCGGCTCAATCCGGCCAGTTGCACGGCATACGGCGATCCGCCGTAGATCGGCAGCACGTTGAGTTGCGACAGATAGGCACCGTAGCGGCCGAACGCCTCGGCCACCTGCAGAGCCAGCTCCCGGGTGGGCACCAGCACCAGCGCCTGGGGCACCTTGCTGGTGATGTCGATCTTGGACAGCATCGGAATCGCAAATGCCGCCGTCTTGCCGGTGCCGGTCTGCGCCAGCCCCACCACGTCGGAGCCTGCCATCAACGCCGGGATCGTAGCCGCCTGGATAGCCGTCGGTGACTCGTAACCGACGTCGCCGATCGCCCGCAAGACGCGGGGATGAATCTGCAGGTCAGCAAACGTCGCAGCGGACGCCGCAGGCGAATATTCCGGGAAGGCCATCAGGCCGTCAAGTTTAGTGGTGACCCGGCCACGCCTACCGCACCCGCGGGCCCGATGGCGGTACGGTGCCCGGTGTGTGGTCACCACCCTGCCCCACCACGCCGCGTGTTGGCGTGGTCGCTGCATTGGTCGCCGCGACGTTGACCGGTTGCGGTTCGGGGGACTCCACGGTCGCTAAGACGCCGGAGGCCACCCCATCCCTGTCAACTGCTCACCCGGCCCCGCCGAGCAGCGAACCGAGCCCGCCGTCCGCGACGGCTGCCCCACCCAGCAACCACAGCGCCGTGCCGGTCGACCCGTGTGCGGTGAACCTCGCCTCGCCCACAATCGCCAAAGTCGTCTCCGAACTTCCTCGCGATCCGCGCAGTGAGCAGCCCTGGAACCCAGAACCGCTGGCCGGCAACTACAACGAGTGTGCCCAGCTGTCGGCGGTGGTCATCAAGGCCAACACGAACGCCGGCAATCCGACCACCCGCGCGGTGATGTTCCACCTCGGCAAGTACATACCGCAGGGGGTGCCCGACACCTATGGGTTCACCGGCATCGACACCTCGCAGTGCACGGGAGACACGGTGGCATTGACGTATGCCAGCGGCATCGGGTTGAACAACGTTGTCAAGTTCCGCTGGAACGGCGGCGGCGTCGAGCTGATCGGCAACACCACCGGCGGTTAAGCCGACGGGTGCAGCCCAGTTTGCCTGTCCGTTGTCTCACCGAGGAGTTGCTGCTGTGTTCGTCACCGGTAACAGCATCGTCTACAGTGCTTCGGATCTCGCAGCCGCCGCCCGGTGCCAGTACGCACTGCTCCGTGAATTCGACGCGAAACTAGGCCGGGGACCGGCCGTCGCAGTTGACGACGAACTGATGGCGCGAGCCGCCGTTCTCGGTAGCGCGCATGAAGGACGCCGACTCGACCAACTGCGCCACGAGTTCGGCGACGCGGTGGCTATCATTGGCCGGCCGGCCTACACGCCCGCCGGGCTGGCGGCAGCCGCCGACGCGACGCGACGTGCCATCGCCAACCACGCCCCGGTGGTGTATCAGGCCGCCATGTTCGACGGCCGCTTCGTCGGGTTCGCCGACTTCCTGATCCGCGACGGTCACCGGTACCGGGTCGCCGACACCAAGCTCGCCCGCTCGCCAACCGTGACCGCGCTGCTACAGCTGGCGGCCTATGCCGATGCGCTGGTTCACTCGGGCGTTCCGGTGGCTGCCGACGCCGAGCTCGAACTCGGCGACGGCACGATCGTGCGCTACCGCGTCGGCGAGCTCATCCCGGTCTACCGGTCCCAGCGTGCGCTTTTACAGCGATTGCTGGACGGCCACTACACCGCGGGCACCGCGGTGCGCTGGGACGACGAACGCGTGCAGGCATGCTTCCGCTGTCCGCAGTGCACCGAGCGGCTGCGCGCCAGCGACGATCTGCTACTGGTCGGAGGGATGCGAGTCCGCCAGCGCGACAAGCTCCTTGAGGCCGGCATCACCACGATCGCCGAACTGGCAGATCACACCGCGCCGGTTCCCGGCCTGACCACGAACGCGCTGGGCAAGCTGACCGCACAGGCCAAACTGCAAATCCGCCAACGCGATACGGGAGCACCACAGTTCGAGATCGTCGACCCGCGGCCGCTGACACTGCTGCCGGAGCCAAACCCCGGCGACCTGTTCTTCGACTTCGAGGGTGACCCGCTGTGGACCGCCGACGGCAAACAGTGGGGCCTAGAATACCTGTTCGGGGTGCTGGAAGCCGGACGGGCGGGAGTATTCCGACCATTGTGGGCGCATGACTGGACAGCCGAACGCCAGGCGCTGACCGATTTCCTGGCGATAGTCGCCAGACGGCGCCGGCGCCACCCCAACATGCACATCTACCACTACGCGCCCTACGAGAAGACCGCGCTGCTGCGGCTGGTCGGACGCTACGGCATCGGCGAGGACGACGTCGACGACTTGCTGCGCAACGGAGTCCTGGTGGACTTATACCCGTTGGTACGCAAGAGCATTCGAGTGGGCACCGACTCGTTCAGCTTGAAGGCGCTGGAGCCGCTGTACCTCGGGACGCAGCCACGCTCCGGCGACGTCACCACCGCCGCCGACTCGATCAACTCCTATGCCCGGTACTGCGAACTGCGCGCGGCCGGCCGCATCGATGAGGCGGCAACCGTGCTCAAAGAGATCGAAGGCTACAACCACTACGACTGCCGGTCCACCCGCGCGCTGCGTGACTGGCTGCTCATGCGCGCCTGGGAAGCCGGCGTCACACCCATTGGCGCTCAACCAGTTCCGGACGCCGACCCTATCGACGACGGTGACTCGCTGGCGTCGGTACTGTCCAAGTTCACCGGCGATGCCGCCGCCGGCGAGCGCACGCCGGAACAGACAGCGGTCGCCTTGCTGGCCGCTGCCCGCGGCTATCATCGCCGCGAGGACAAGCCGTTCTGGTGGGCGCACTTCGACCGGCTCAACTACCCCGTCGACGAATGGTCGGACAGCACGGACGTCTTCCTTGCCAGCGAGGCTTCGGTCACCGTCGACTGGCATATGCCGCCTCGCGCGCGCAAGCCGCAGCGGCGGGTCCGGCTTACCGGTGAACTGGCACGTGGGGACCTCAACGGGAATGTGTTTGCCCTCTACGAACCCCCGGCGCCGCCGGGCATGACCGACAATCCTGATCGCCGAGCCGCGGGCCCCGCCGCAGTGGTTGAGACCGACGACCCCACTGTGCCCACCGAGGTGGTCATCGTCGAACGAACCGGCAGTGACGGCAACACATTTCAGCAGCTCCCGTTCGCGCTCGCTCCCGGGCCGCCGGTGCCGA
The DNA here is from genome assembly GCF_000253375.1 of Mycobacterium canetti CIPT 140010059. NCBI lineage: Bacteria > Bacillati > Actinomycetota > Actinomycetes > Mycobacteriales > Mycobacteriaceae > Mycobacterium > Mycobacterium canetti. The sequence goes on along the minus strand of NC_015848.1, from coordinate 1,417,294 downwards.
CGACGGCCCTGCGGGAATCGATCGAATCGACGGCCGCTGCCGTGGCTTCCGGATTGCCGCAACTGCCCAGCACCGCGCTAATGGACGTGCTGCTGCGTCGCCCTCCTCGCACGCGCAGCGGCGCCGCATTGCCCCGCAGCAGTGACCCAGTCACCGATATCGCCGCGGCGGCGCTGGACTTGGACTCGTCATACCTGGCGGTGCACGGCCCTCCGGGGACCGGCAAGACGTACACCGCGGCCCGGGTGATCGCGGAGTTGGTCACCGAGCATGCCTGGCGTATTGGCGTTGTCGCCCAGTCGCACGCCACGGTGGAGAACCTGTTGGAAGGTGTGATCAGCGCTGGCCTGGACCCGGGGCAGGTCGCCAAAAAGCCGCACGACCACACCGCTGGGCGCTGGCAGTCGATCGACGGGAGCCAGTACACCGAATTCATCCGCGACACCGCCGGATGCGTGATCGGCGGCACGGCGTGGGACTTCGCCAACGGCAATCGGGTGCCGAAAGCCAGCCTGGATCTGCTGGTGATCGACGAGGCTGGCCAGTTCTGCCTGGCCAATACCATCGCCGTGGCGCCCGCGGCCACAAACCTGTTGCTGCTTGGCGATCCACAGCAACTGCCTCAGGTAAGTCAGGGCACACATCCCGAACCCGTCGACACCTCCGCATTGTCGTGGCTGGTAGATGGGCAACACACGCTGCCCGACGAACGCGGCTACTTCTTAGACCGCTCGTACCGGATGCACCCGGCGGTGTGCGCGGCCGTGTCGGCGTTGTCCTACGAGGGCAGGCTGTGCTCCCACACCGAGCGCACCGCCGTGCGCCGCCTCGACGGGTATCCCCCGGGGGTGCATACGCGTGGCGTGCACCACAAGGGCAATTCGATCGAAAGCCCCGAAGAGGCCGAGGCGATCCTCGCCGAGCTGCGGCAGCTGCTCGGCTCGCCGTGGACCGACGAGCACGGCACCCGGCCACTGGCCGCTTCCGATGTGCTTGTGCTCGCGCCGTACAACGCCCAGGTGGCGCTGGTCCGTCGGCGGTTGGCGTCTGCCGGACTTGGCGGGGCTGACGGAGTACGGGTAGGCACCGTCGACAAATTCCAGGGCGGGCAGGCACCGGTGGTCTTCATCTCGATGACGGCCTCGTCCGCCGACGATGTTCCACGCGGAATCTCGTTCCTGCTCAACCGGAATCGGCTCAACGTCGCGGTCAGTCGGGCACAGTATGCCGCGGTTATAGTGCGCTCGGAGCTGTTGACTCAGTATCTGCCTGCCACGCCCGACGGCCTGGTGGACCTGGGGGCATTCCTCGGGCTGACGTCGACCAGCTGACCGCCAGCGGACCCCCAGCACCGCTGCGTGACGCTGCGGCCGCTGCCGGGCGCGACGCCCGCAGCGGCTGGGTGTCGCAATCCTCTTCCGGTTCCCGACGAAGGATGTACTCGACATAGTCGTCGTCGTCAGCGTCGCCATCGGATTCGGGCAACGGCTCTTTGGCAACCGCAGCACCGGTGAAGTCAACCAGGAACAACGCGGCAACGATCCCGAATAGGGCGACGAAGGCGGGCAACAGCATCGATTGCGACATCGCGGCCGCGAAGGGTTCGCGCACGAACTCGGGCAGCTGCAACACGGTAGCGTCCTGCCCGGCGGGACCGGTAAGGGCGTCCACACCACCGGGCATCTCGGCGGCGATGCGCGACGTCATGAACGCGGCCATGCTCGCGCTCCCCAGCACAGCCCCCAGCTGCCGGACGGCGTTGAACACACCTGAGCTCGCACCGGCCAGGTGCGGCCGTAGATTGCGGGTCGCGGTGACGGTCAGCGGCGACCACACGAACGCCCCAGCAACGCCTAACGCGATGAACGGCAACACCAGCCGCCAGATGGGCGTGCCCGGAGCCATCTCGCATAAGAGCCATGTCATTGCGATCGCCAGCACCGAGAAGCCGAAACCCAGTACGCACAACGGATGGGACCTGTCAATGATCATGCCGACGAACGGGGCCAGCACGCCACCGACGATCGCCGTCGGCGCGAACAGCACGGCCGTGTGGGTCGGCGACAACCCACACACCGCCTGCGCATAAAACGTCACCGGCAGCATCATCCCCGTCCCCGCGAAGGCGATGATCGCTATCCCGAGGTTGGACAAGCTGAAGTTCCGGTCGTTGAAGACCTCCAGTGGGATCAGCGGCTCGCGGGCGTTCCGCGCCTGCCAGTAAACGAACAGCGACACAAACCCGATACCGCCGACGATCACCGCCCAAATCCAAGGCTGCCAATTGGCGGACTGGCCCTGCTGTAGTCCGAAGACAATCAGAAACATTCCCGCACCAGACAATCCGACGCCGAACCAATCGAACCGATGCGGGTGGTGGGGTAGTGCCGGAATCAGATAGGCCGCCAGGATCAGGCCGATGACGCCGACGGGAACGTTGACGAAGAAAATCCACTCCCACCCCATGCTGTCGACCAGCGCGCCGCCGGCCAACGGTCCCACCAGGCTGGCGACACTGGCGACGGTGCCCCATGCGCCCAGCGCGACACCGCGGCGATGAGCCGGGAAGATCCACGTTATCGTCGACAGCGTCTGCGGGGTAAGCAATCCGGCGCCGACACCTTGCACCACTCGAGCGGCAATCAGCATGCCGGCACCGCTCGACAGACCGCACCCCAGCGACGCAACGGTGAATACCCCCAGGCCAATCAGGTAGAGATTCTTCGGGCCGAACCGGTCGCCAAGCCGGCCGGCCACCAGCATTGGCACCGCGTAGGCCAGCAGATAGGCGCTGGTCACCCAAACCACGGTGGCGTAACCGATGCGTAGCTGGGCCATGATGGTCGGATTCGCGATGGCTACGACGGTGGAGTCGAGCATGATCATGAAGAAGCCAACCATCATCGCCCACAGCGCAGGCCAGGGGTTTCGGAAGTAGCTGCTCCCGGCCGCCCGGCGTATCGCCGTAGTCATACACGCACCTCGTTTGGCTTGCTAGCGGTGGCATTGGGTCACGGGCGTCACGGCATGCACCAGGGCAACCCGTATCGTCACCAATGTCCACGCCGCATTATTCCGCTTCGAGCGGTGAACCGCGCCGCTACCGAAACACATGCTCGGATCGTTGAACCGGCATTAGCCTGAGGGGACGCCATTCGCAGGAGAGAAGATGAGCGCTCGACGAATCAGGTCTTGGAAAAGGTTCGACAATCGATCCGCAAATGCAGCTGAGCCGGACCCGCAGCTGGCCGGGACCGGCGGGCGGCCCAAAGTGTCCACGCGGGCATTGGCGCAGGTCATCGAACGGAGTTCGCGGATACAGGGCCCGGCAGCACAGGCGTATGTGGCCCGCCTGCGTCGCGCCCACCCGGGGGCCAGCCCCGCCAAGATCGTCGCCAAGCTCGAGAAACGCTTCTTGTCGGTGGTGACGGCCAGTGGAGCGGCGGTAGGTGCGGCCGCGACCTTACCGGGGATCGGCACCCTGGCCGCATGGTTCGCCGCGGCCGGAGAGGTTGTCGTGTTCCTCGAGGCCACCGCGCTGTTCGTGCTGGCGCTGGCCTCGGTACACGCCATTCCCCTCGACCACCGAGAACGGCGCCGTGCCCTGGTCTTGGCGGTGCTGGTCGGCGACAACACTACTGCGGTGGCCGATCTGCTCGGTCCGGGCCGAACCAGCGGCGACTGGGTGTCGGAGACCATGGCCTCGCTGCCGCTGCCGGCGATATCGGCGTTGAATTCGCGAATGCTCAAATACGTCGTCAAACGATTCGCGCTGAAACGCGGCGCGCTCATGTTTGGCAAGCTGGTGCCGATGGGTATCGGCGCGATCATCGGCGCCATCGGCAATCGGCTGGTCGGCAAGAAGCTCGTCCGTAATGCGCGATCGGCATTCGGCACCCCGCCGGCGCGCTGGCCGGTCACCCTGCACGTGCTACCGACCGTTCGGGATGCCAGCTAGCGCGCGTTGCCCGGTCTCTCTGGCGAATCGCTGGCAAAGCGTTAGCCTTTATGGGGCAGACCGTTCACCGACTGCCAGCAGGCGCCGCGCAATGCGCTTGCAGGACTTCAACTAGCAGAAGAATCGAGGCGAACAGCGGCCGTGGCCAACATAAGTTCACCATTCGGGCAAAACGAATGGCTGGTCGAAGAGATGTACCGCAAGTTCCGCGACGACCCCTCCTCGGTCGATCCCAGCTGGCACGAGTTCCTGGTTGACTACAGCCCCGAACCCACCTCCCAACCAGCTGCCGAACCAACCCGGGTTACCTCGCCACTCGTTGCCGAGCGGGCCGCTGCGGCCGCCCCGCAGGCACCCCCCAAGCCGGCCGACACCGCGGCCGCGGGCAACGGCGTGGTCGCCGCACTGGCCGCCAAAACTGCCGTTCCCCCGCCAGCCGAAGGTGACGAGGTAGCGGTGCTGCGCGGCGCCGCCGCGGCCGTCGTCAAGAACATGTCCGCGTCGTTGGAGGTGCCGACGGCGACCAGCGTCCGGGCGGTCCCGGCCAAGCTACTGATCGACAACCGGATCGTCATCAACAACCAGTTGAAGCGGACCCGCGGCGGCAAGATCTCGTTCACGCATTTGCTGGGCTACGCCCTGGTGCAGGCGGTGAAGAAATTCCCGAACATGAACCGGCACTACACCGAAGTCGACGGCAAGCCCACCGCGGTCACGCCGGCGCACACCAATCTCGGCCTGGCGATCGACCTGCAAGGCAAGGACGGGAAGCGTTCCCTGGTGGTGGCCGGCATCAAGCGGTGCGAGACCATGCGATTCGCGCAGTTCGTCACGGCCTACGAAGACATCGTACGCCGGGCCCGCGACGGCAAGCTGACCACTGAAGACTTTGCCGGCGTGACGATTTCGCTGACCAATCCCGGAACCATCGGCACCGTGCATTCGGTGCCGCGGCTGATGCCCGGCCAGGGCGCCATCATCGGCGTGGGCGCCATGGAATACCCCGCCGAGTTTCAAGGCGCCAGCGAGGAACGCATCGCCGAGCTGGGCATCGGCAAATTGATCACTTTGACCTCCACCTACGACCACCGCATCATCCAGGGCGCGGAATCGGGCGACTTCCTGCGCACCATCCACGAGTTGCTGCTCTCGGATGGCTTCTGGGACGAGGTCTTCCGCGAACTGAGCATCCCATATCTGCCGGTGCGCTGGAGCACCGACAACCCCGACTCGATCGTCGACAAGAACGCTCGCGTCATGAACTTGATCGCGGCCTACCGCAACCGCGGCCATCTGATGGCCGATACCGACCCGCTGCGGTTGGACAAAGCTCGGTTCCGCAGTCACCCCGACCTCGAAGTGCTGACCCACGGCCTGACGCTGTGGGATCTCGATCGGGTGTTCAAGGTCGACGGCTTTGCCGGTGCGCAGTACAAGAAACTGCGCGACGTGCTGGGCTTGCTGCGCGATGCCTACTGCCGCCACATCGGCGTGGAGTACGCCCATATCCTCGACCCCGAACAAAAGGAGTGGCTCGAACAACGGGTCGAGACCAAGCACGTCAAACCCACTGTGGCCCAACAGAAATACATCCTCAGCAAGCTCAACGCCGCCGAGGCCTTTGAAACGTTCCTACAGACCAAGTACGTCGGCCAGAAGCGGTTCTCGCTGGAAGGCGCCGAAAGCGTGATCCCGATGATGGACGCGGCGATCGACCAGTGCGCTGAGCACGGCCTCGACGAGGTGGTCATCGGGATGCCGCACCGGGGCCGGCTCAACGTGCTGGCCAACATCGTCGGCAAGCCGTACTCGCAGATCTTCACCGAGTTCGAGGGCAACCTGAATCCGTCGCAGGCGCACGGCTCCGGTGACGTCAAGTACCACCTGGGCGCCACCGGGCTGTACCTGCAGATGTTCGGCGACAACGACATTCAGGTGTCGCTGACCGCCAACCCGTCGCATCTGGAGGCCGTCGACCCGGTGCTGGAGGGATTGGTGCGGGCCAAGCAGGATCTGCTCGACCACGGAAGCATCGACAGCGACGGCCAACGGGCGTTCTCGGTGGTGCCGCTGATGTTGCATGGCGATGCCGCGTTCGCCGGTCAGGGTGTGGTCGCCGAGACGCTGAACCTGGCGAATCTGCCGGGCTACCGCGTCGGCGGCACCATCCACATCATCGTCAACAACCAGATCGGCTTCACCACCGCGCCCGAGTATTCCAGGTCCAGCGAGTACTGCACCGACGTCGCAAAGATGATCGGGGCACCGATCTTTCACGTCAACGGCGACGACCCGGAGGCGTGTGTCTGGGTGGCGCGGTTGGCGGTGGACTTCCGACAACGGTTCAAGAAGGACGTCGTCATCGACATGCTGTGCTACCGCCGCCGCGGGCACAACGAGGGTGACGACCCGTCGATGACCAACCCCTACATGTACGACGTCGTCGACACCAAGCGCGGGGCCCGCAAAAGCTACACCGAAGCCCTGATCGGACGTGGCGACATCTCGATGAAGGAGGCCGAGGACGCGCTGCGCGACTACCAGGGCCAGCTGGAACGGGTGTTCAACGAAGTGCGCGAGCTGGAGAAGCACGGTGTGCAGCCGAGCGAGTCGGTCGAGTCCGACCAGATGATTCCCGCGGGGCTGGCCACTGCGGTGGACAAGTCGCTGCTGGCCCGGATCGGCGATGCGTTCCTCGCCTTGCCGAACGGCTTCACCGCGCACCCGCGAGTCCAACCGGTGCTGGAGAAGCGCCGGGAGATGGCCTATGAAGGCAAGATCGACTGGGCCTTTGGCGAGCTGCTGGCGCTGGGCTCGCTGGTGGCCGAAGGCAAGCTGGTGCGCTTGTCGGGGCAGGACAGCCGCCGCGGCACCTTCTCCCAGCGGCATTCGGTTCTCATCGACCGCCACACTGGCGAGGAGTTCACACCACTGCAGCTGCTGGCGACCAACTCCGACGGCAGCCCGACCGGCGGAAAGTTCCTGGTCTACGACTCGCCACTGTCGGAGTACGCCGCCGTCGGCTTCGAGTACGGCTACACTGTGGGCAATCCGGACGCCGTGGTGCTCTGGGAGGCGCAGTTCGGCGACTTCGTCAACGGCGCGCAGTCGATCATCGACGAGTTCATCAGCTCCGGTGAGGCCAAGTGGGGCCAATTGTCCAACGTCGTGCTGCTGTTACCGCACGGGCACGAGGGGCAGGGACCCGACCACACTTCTGCCCGGATCGAACGCTTCTTGCAGTTGTGGGCGGAAGGTTCGATGACCATCGCGATGCCGTCGACTCCGTCGAACTACTTCCACCTGCTACGCCGGCATGCCCTGGACGGCATCCAACGCCCGCTGATCGTGTTCACGCCCAAGTCGATGTTGCGTCACAAGGCCGCCGTCAGCGAAATCAAGGACTTCACCGAGATCAAGTTCCGCTCAGTGCTGGAGGAACCCACCTATGAGGACGGCATCGGAGACCGCAACAAGGTCAGCCGGATCCTGCTGACCAGTGGCAAGCTGTATTACGAGCTGGCCGCCCGCAAGGCCAAGGACAACCGCAATGACCTCGCGATCGTGCGGCTTGAACAGCTCGCCCCGCTGCCCAGGCGTCGACTGCGTGAAACGCTGGACCGCTACGAGAACGTCAAGGAGTTCTTCTGGGTCCAAGAGGAACCGGCCAACCAGGGTGCGTGGCCGCGATTCGGGCTCGAACTACCCGAGCTGCTGCCTGACAAGTTGGCCGGGATCAAGCGAATCTCGCGCCGGGCGATGTCAGCCCCGTCGTCAGGCTCGTCGAAGGTGCACGCCGTCGAACAGCAGGAGATCCTCGACGAGGCGTTCGGCTGAGTTCGCTCAGCCGAACGCTCGAGGAGACATCAAACAGCGACGAGGCGTTCGGCTGAGTTCGCTCAGCCGAACGCTCGAGGAGACATCAAACAGCGACGAGGCGTTCGGCTCGGTAAGCCGATGCTCGGCGTACAGGGTTTAGCCATACTTTTAGCTACAATCGCGGTTATGGCTGTTGTCCCACTGGGCGAAGTCCGCAATCGCCTCTCTGAGTACGTCGCCGAAGTTGAGCTGACACACGAGCGCATCACGATAACCCGGCACGGTCATCCGGCGGCGGTATTGATCTCGGCCGATGACCTCGCGTCCATCGAGGAAACGCTGGAGGTGCTACGCACCCCTGGCGCCAGCGAGGCCATTCGTGAAGGCCTCGCCGATGTTGCCGCAGGGCGCTTCGTGAGCAACGACGAGATCCGCAACCGTTACACCGCGCGGTGAGCGACGACCATCCCTACCACGTGGCGATCACCGCGACAGCGGCACGCGACCTGCAACGCTTACCCGAAAAGATCGCCGCCGCATGTGTCGAGTTTGTTTTCGGACCGCTGCTTAACAACCCGCATAGGTTGGGCAAGCCGCTGCGCAATGACCTTGAAGGCCTCCACTCAGCCCGCCGCGGTGATTACCGCGTCGTCTACGCCATCGACGACGGCCACCACCGAGTCGAGATCATCCACATCGCTCGTCGCAGTGCCAGCTACCGAATGAACCCGTGCCGGCCACGTTAAGCCGTACCCCGGGTACCGGCTAACCTGATGGCAGCCGAGACAAGGGAGGGTACGTCATGGAGGGGTTCGCCGGAAAGGTCGCCGTTGTCACCGGCGCGGGATCGGGCATCGGGCAGGCGCTGGCAATCGAGCTGGCCCGCTCGGGCGCCAAGGTGGCCATCAGCGACGTCGACACCGACGGCCTGGCAGACACCGAGCACCGGCTAAAGGCGATCAGCACGCCGGTCAAGACGGACCGACTCGACGTAACCGAACGCGAAGCCTTCCTAGCCTACGCCGATGCGGTCAACGAGCACTTCGGCACTGTGAACCAGATCTACAACAACGCCGGCATCGCCTTTACCGGCGATATCGAGGTCAGCCAGTTCAAGGACATCGAACGGGTGATGGACGTCGATTTTTGGGGTGTGGTCAACGGCACCAAGGCGTTCCTGCCGCATTTGATCGCCTCCGGGGACGGCCACGTCATCAACATCTCCAGCGTGTTCGGGTTGTTTTCGGCGCCGGGTCAGGCGGCCTACAACTCGGCCAAGTTCGCCGTCCGCGGCTTTACCGAGGCGCTGCGCCAGGAAATGGCGTTGGCGGGTCACCCGGTGAAGGTGACGACGGTGCACCCCGGCGGTGTCAAGACCGCGATCGCCCGTAACGCCACCGCCGCCGAGGGACTTGACCAGGCCGAGCTGGCCGAGACGTTCGATAAGCGGGTGGCCCATCTCAGCCCACAGCGGGCCGCGCAGATCATCCTGACGGGGGTGGCCAAGAACAAGGCCCGGGTGTTGGTGGGTGTCGACGCCAAGGTACTGGACCTGGTGGTCCGGCTGACCGGTTCCGGATATCAGCGGATCTTTCCGATCATCACCGGCCGGTTGATACCCCGCCCGCGCTGACGGCTGGTAAGGAAAGCGCGCCCGAAGCTTGTTCGGCCGACGCGGTGTGTCATCGCGTCGACCCGGACGCTCGTGGCGGCTCAACGTCCCAGCGGGTGTTCGGCGAGCCAGCCGGCGGCCACCGCCGCCGGGTCGGCCCCCGCGGCCACCTGGCGGCGCATCTCGATCAGGGCCGTGGTGTCCAGCACGCCGGCGACCTCGTTGACGGCCAGCAGTTGCCGCTCGGTCAGCGCGTTGCGACGATACAGCGGAACGATGTTCTCGGCCCGGATCAGCGCGGGCTTGCCGTCGGTCAGCATGATCAGGTCCGCGGGGATGTCGGGGTCGGCGGTGGTGGTCCAGGCCGCGACCAGCTGTCCGGCCCGCAGCGCGGCGAACATTGTTGCGTCATTCCGAAACTCACGCGGGGCGGGCAGCCGGCACGGTCCCACGGCCGCGGGTGTGTGGGCGCCGGCAACGCGCCCGACCAACAACCCGCGGCAGTGGCTGGGCAGCTCGCTGAGATCGCCGCCGCCCCAGGCCTTGGCGGTGGATTGAGTCACCACCAACGCGGGTTTGTCTTCTGCGGCGGTGGTGTAGTCGCCTGCGGCTATGCCCTCGGGAAGGGCCGAGACGATTGCGCGGTATACCTGGGCATCCGAGCGCACCGACGCATCGGGTTGCAAGGTCTGCAACATCTGACCGGTGAAAGCGGGTACGACGGTGAACGCGCCCGAGTCCAGTTTCGCCACCGGGTCGGCGGCGGTTTCGGCGTGCGCCGCAAAACCGTACGACCGCAGCGCCGCGACGTAGATGGCGGCCAGCAGCATCGCCTCGGAGTCCGGCGTGGATCCGACCACCAACTCCGGGCGGCGCTCGCCGGCGTCGGCCGAGCAGCCAGCCAGGCCGGAAGCGGCAAGCGCGGCGGTGAGCAGCAACGCGAGGAGCCTGATGATTCTCACACCGAAGTGTCTGAGCCGACAGTCACCGCGGCAGATCCAATTGGCACGGGCTTGAGGGTACTGGGCCCGATCCGCACCGTTGGCGCGGGGATCCAGGCAAGCACCCAATGCACCGTCAAGCAACGGGATACGCTTCGTGCTGACCCGATCAATGTCGACGCGAGAGGCCCCACGATGGAGTATCTGATTGCAGCGCAGGACGTGTTGGTGGCCGCGGCCGCTGATTTGGAGGGCATCGGCTCGGCGCTGGCCGCAGCTAACAGGGCGGCCGAGGCCCCGACCACGGGGCTGCTGGCCGCGGGTGCCGACGAGGTATCAGCGGCCATCGCGTCGCTGTTTTCCGGGAACGCCCAGGCCTATCAAGCGCTGAGCGCACAGGCGGCGGCATTTCATCAGCAGTTTGTGCGGGCACTGAGTTCGGCGGCCGGCTCGTATGCGGCGGCCGAGGCCGCCAATGCCTCCCCGATGCAAGCGGTGCTGGATGTGGTCAATGGGCCCACCCAGCTGTTGCTGGGGCGCCCGCTGATCGGCGATGGCGCCAACGGCGGGCCGGGACAAAACGGGGGCGACGGTGGCTTGTTGTACGGCAACGGCGGCAACGGCGGCTCGAGTAGCACCCCAGGCCAGCCCGGCGGTCGCGGCGGCGCGGCCGGGTTGATCGGCAACGGTGGCGCCGGGGGAGCCGGCGGGCCCGGCGCGAACGGCGGTGCCGGCGGCAACGGCGGGTGGCTATACGGCAACGGTGGGCTCGGCGGCAACGGTGGGGCGGCCACCCTGGTCGGGGGCAATGGCGGCAACGGAGGCCACGGCGGCAACGCCGGGCTATGGGGCAACGGGGGGGCGGGTGGAGCCGGAGCGGCAGGAGCGGCCGGCGCCAACGGGCAAAACCCGGTGTCCCATCAGGTCACGCACGCGACCGATGGCGCCGACGGCACTACCGGACCCGATGGCAACGGGACCGACGCCGGCTCAGGCAGCAACGCAGTCAACCCCGGCGTGGGCGGTGGTGCAGGCGGCATAGGCGGGGATGGAACCAACCTTGGGCAGACCGACGTGTCCGGGGGTGCCGGCGGCGACGGCGGCGACGGCGCCAACTTCGCCTCCGGAGGTGCCGGCGGTAACGGTGGCGCCGCTCAAAGCGGCTTTGGTGACGCTGTCGGCGGCAATGGCGGCGCCGGCGGAAACGGCGGAGCCGGCGGCGGCGGGGGGCTGGGCGGAGCGGGTGGCAGCGCCAATGTTGCAAATGCTGGCAACAGCATAGGGGGCAACGGTGGCGCCGGCGGGAACGGCGGTATCGGCGCTCCCGGTGGTGCCGGCGGCGCCGGAGGAAATGCCAATCAAGATAATCCTCCTGGGGGCAACTCCACCGGGGGCAATGGTGGTGCCGGCGGCGACGGCGGCGTCGGTGCCTCGGCTGACGTTGGTGGCGCCGGCGGCTTTGGGGGCAGCGGGGGTCGCGGCGGGCTACTGCTCGGCACGGGCGGCGCCGGCGGCGACGGCGGCGTCGGGGGCGACGGGGGCATCGGCGCTCAAGGCGGCAGCGGCGGCAACGGCGGCAACGGCGGGATCGGCGCCGACGGCATGGCCAACCAGGACGGCGACGGCGGTGACGGCGGCAACGGCGGCGACGGCGGGGCCGGCGGGGCCGGTGGCGTCGGCGGAAACGGCGGGACCGGCGGTGCGGGCGGACTGTTCGGACAGTCGGGCAGCCCCGGCTCCGGCGCGGCCGGGGGCCTCGGCGGCGCGGGCGGCAACGGCGGCGCGGGCGGCGGCGGCGGGACCGGGTTCAACCCCGGCGCCCCCGGCGATCCCGGTACTCAAGGCGCTACCGGCGCCAACGGTCAGCACGGCCTGAACGGCTGACCCGAGGGCAGAGCGGCAGTCATTATTCGCGCAACGGGTCGGTCCACTTCAGATCGGCGAATCGGGCAAAGTCGGTGTCACTGGAATGGATCTCGGCGTCGTATTCGATGCCGTAGGCGGCCAGTTGCACATCGGTGGTTAGGTGGCTGGCTGTGCCGAGCTTGTCGAGCAGGCCCAACGCGATGTCCAGGTGGCGCGGACCCGCCGTGAGTAGGTCCACGTTCGGCTGCGAAAGCCACTCGCGCACATAGGCGATCGCATCCGCGGTTGGCAGTGGCGCGGCGAGCACGCGGGCACTGGTGGCGATCCGTAGGAACCCGAACAACGCCGGATACGTCAGCCCGATACGGGTGTGGCCGTTGACGGTGTCTTGCCACCACGCATGCGCGCGCCGGTGCTGCGGGAATCCGGTGATGACCGCGTAGAGCAGCAGATTGATGTCAGGGATGATCACCGGGCCCGACGCGTGGCATCCAGCAGCGCCTCATCCTCCAGTTCGTCGGCCAACTTGTTGAAGCCGGCCAGATCCAACCCGGAACGCACAGCCGACTCATGCGGCTCCAACCGATACTGCTCCTGCCGTTTCACCGGCGGCGCCAGCGCTCTGCGCAGCGCATCGTTGATGACCTGCTTCATCGGGCGGCGTTCGCGATGCACTGCGTCTTCGACCAGCCGGACGACGTCGTCATCGAGCGTCAAGGTGGTGCGCATACAGGTCATCATGATGCCTGGACAAACACACGTCAAGATGACTCGGGCTCCGCTCAGTGCACGGCTGACCTGCGCTCAGATCAGGCCGAGCTCGGTGACCGCGCTGCGCTCGTCAGCCAACTCGGCGGTCGACTTGTCGATCCGGCCGCGGGAGAACTCGTCGATCTCCAAGCCGCTCACGATCGTCCAGTTGCCGCCCTTGGTGGTGACCGGAAACGAGGAGATCAAGCCCTCCGGCACCCCGTAGGACCCGTCGGAGACGACGGCCATCGAGACCCAATCGTCCGCCGGCGTCCCCAGCAACCAGTCCCGGGCAGCGTCGATGGTTGCCGACGCGGCCGAGGCGGCCGACGACGCGCCGCGCGCATCGATGATCGCCGCACCGCGCTTGGCGACCGTCGGGATGAATTCATCCTCGATCCAGGCCTGGTCGTTGACCACTTCGGCCGCGTTCTTTCCGGCGACCTCCGCGTGGAACAGGTCGGGGTACTGGGTGGCCGAGTGATTGCCCCAGATCGTCATCTTCTTGATGTCGGTGACCGCCGCGCCGGTCTTGGCGGCCAGCTGCGAGATCGCCCGATTGTGGTCCAGCCGGGTGAGCGCCGAGAACCGCTCGCGGGGAATGTCGGGCGCATTGGTCATCGCGATCAGCGCGTTGGTGTTGGCGGGGTTGCCGGTCACCCCGACGCGAACGTCATCCGCGGCGACAGCGTTGAGGGCTTTGCCCTGAGCGGTGAAGATCGCGCCGTTGGCCTCCAGCAGGTCACTTCGCTCCATGCCCGCGCCCCGGGGGCGGGCTCCGACCAGCAGGGCCAGGCTCACACCATCGAAGATCTTCTGGGGATCGGAACCGATCTCCACCCCGGACAACAGCGGGAAAGCGCAGTCGTCGAGTTCCATCACCACACCCTCGAGCGCCTGCAGTGCCGGCTCGATCTCGAGCAGCCGCAGCTCGATCGGACGGTCAGGGCCCAGCAAAGAGCCGCTGGCCAGGCGGAACAACAGGCTGTAGCCGATTTGGCCGGCGGCGCCGGTAACGGCGACCTTGAGAGGACTAGCGCTCACGTCGGTTCTGCTCCTTACGGACTTGGCTTCGGGTTGAAACTAGCGCACCGGCACCGGACGGACATCTGGGGTCCAACCCCCACAGCTACGACTGACGTTTACCAAGTTCCATACCGGGACGCGTAACCTGGAGCACCGCCCGATCAGATCCACCGCGATCGGAGGTTGACGTGTTCCCAGGGTTTGACGCATTGCCCGAAGTGCTGCGACCGGTCGCGCGACCCCAGCCGCCGAACGCACACCCCGTTGCCCAGCCACCGGCCCAAGCCTTGGTCGACTGCGGTGTCTACGTCTGCGGCCAGCGACTGCCCGGCAAGTACACCTACGCCGCCGCGCTGCGCGAGGTGCGCGAGATCGAACTGACCGGGCAGGAGGCGTTCGTCTGGATCGGGCTGCACGAGCCCGATGAAAACCAGATGCAGGACGTAGCAGACGTTTTCGGGTTGCACCCGTTAGCCGTTGAGGACGCCGTGCACGCGCACCAGCGACCCAAGTTGGAGCGCTACGACGAGACGCTGTTCCTCGTCCTCAAGACCGTCAACTACGTCCCGCACGAATCGGTGGTACTGGCCCGCGAGATCGTCGAAACCGGCGAGATCATGATCTTCGTCGGCAAGGATTTCGTGGTCACCGTCCGCCACGGCGAACACGGCGGGTTATCCGAGGTGCGTAAGCGGATGGATGCCGACCCCGAACATTTGCGGTTGGGACCGTATGCGGTGATGCACGCGATCGCCGACTACGTGGTCGACCACTACCTCGAGGTGACCAATCTCATGGAGACCGATATCGACAGCATCGAGGAAGTAGCGTTCGCGCCGGGCCGCAAGCTCGACATCGAACCGATCTATCTGCTCAAGCGGGAAGTGGTCGAGTTGCGCCGGTGCGTGAATCCGCTATCGACCGCATTCCAGCGCATGCAGACCGAGAGCAAAGACCTCATTTCGAAAGAAGTGCGGCGCTACCTGCGCGACGTCGCCGACCACCAGACCGAGGCCGCCGACCAGATCGCCAGCTACGACGACATGCTCAACTCGCTGGTGCAGGCCGCGCTCGCCCGGGTCGGCATGCAGCAAAACATGGACATGCGCAAGATATCCGCGTGGGCAGGTATCATCGCGGTCCCCACCATGATCGCGGGCATCTATGGCATGAACTTTCACTTCATGCCCGAGCTGGACTCCAGGTGGGGTTACCCGACAGTGATCGGCGGGATGGTCCTTATCTGTCTGTTCCTCTACCACGTCTTCCGCAACAGAAACTGGCTCTAGCTTCGCGTCGGCGAACAGACGCAAAAAGCTCCAAATCCTTCGGCGTGGCGGGGGCTTATGTGTCCGCTCGCCGCCATTAGGCGCGGTGCGGAATGGTCAGGTTCGCACCGGAGTCGGCGTCGAAGACGGCAAGTCTGGCGGTATCGAAAGCCAACTCGACCGACTGCCCGATGGCTACCTTGGACTCGGCGGGAACCCTTGCCACGAACTGATTTTCGTGTAACGCCGACTCCCCCTCTACCTCCGCCAACTCGTCCAACTGAACCGAGTGCACAGCCGGGCTCTCGGTAGTGAAATACAGATATTTGTCGGCGCCTAAAGACTCGACCAAGTTGACCTTCACCTGGAAGGTCAGCGCCCTGATGCGTTGATACGCGTCGATCAATGCTGCGTCCTGGATATGCTCCGGCCGCACGCCTACGATGACGTTTTCCGGTTTCGGGTGCGCTGCGATCACCCCCTGGACTTCGGGGGCCAGCGTCACCTCACCGAACGGCAGGGTCAGTCCGATCGCGGTCAGCCTGGCAGGGAAGAAATTCATGGCCGGCGAGCCGATAAAGCCCGCGACAAACAGATTGGCGGGCCGTTCGTAAAGCTCCTCAGGGGTGCCGATCTGCTGTGCGATGCCCCCGTACATCACTACCACGCGATCGCCCAGCGTCATTGCCTCGGTCTGGTCGTGGGTGACGTAGACGGTGGTGGTACCCAGCCTCCGCTGCAGCTGGGCAATCTCGCCGCGCATCTGGACCCGCAACTTCGCGTCCAAGTTCGACAGCGGCTCGTCCATCAGGAATGCTTTGGGATGGCGCACGATTGCCCTGCCCATCGCGACCCGCTGTCGCTGACCACCCGACAATTGTGAGGGCTTGCGATCCAGAAGGTTGGTCAGGTCAAGGATTTTTGCAGTCTCGGAGACCTTCTGCGCGATGTCGGCCTTTCTCATCTTCGCCAGGGTCAGCGGGAACGCGATGTTCTGGCGCACCGTCATATGCGGGTAAAGCGCGTACGACTGGAACACCATCGCGATGTCACGGTCCTTTGGCGCCTTCTCGTTTACCCGCTCACCGGCGATGCGCAGTTCTCCCGACGAGATATCTTCAAGCCCGGCAATCATATTCAGCGTCGTGGTCTTGCCACAACCGGAAGGCCCTACCAGGATCAGAAATTCGCCGTCGGCGATGGTGAGGTTGAGGTCGCGCACCGCTGTGTGACCGTCGGGGTAACTCTTGTTGACGTGTTCCAACACAATCTCGGCCATCGCGCTATCCCTTCACAGCGCCAGAGGTCAACCCGGCGACAATCCGTCGTTGGAAGATTAAAACAAAGACGATGATCGGGATCGTAATCACGATCGCGCCGGCCGCGATCGAGCCGGTCGGCTCCTCGAATTGCGAACTGCCGGTGAAGTTGGCGATGGCCACCGGCGCGGTAATCGCCGCCTTGGTAGCGGTCAGCGACAACGCGAGCAGCAGATCGTTCCAGGCGAAAATGAACACCAGGATTGCAGCGGTCACCAAGCCCGGCGCCGCCAGCGGTACGATCACCTTCCGGAAAGCCTGACCGGGCGTTGCACCGTCCATCTTGGCCGCCTTTTCCAGATCCCAAGGGATCTCCCGGAAGAACGCCGACAGGGTGTAGATCGCGAGCGGCAACGCGAAGGTGATGTACGGCAAGATCAACCCCGGCCAGGTGTCGAACAGGCCGATGGCACGTTCGATGTTGAACAATGGTGTGACCAAAGAGATCGACGGGAACATCGTGATCAGCAAGGCAGCCCCGATTAGCAGCCGCTTGCCCGGAAATTCCAGCCGGGCAACCGCGTAGGCCGCCATCGCGCCGAGCACCACCGCGATCACGGTGGTGATCAGGCCGATTCCGATGGAGTTGATCAGCGCTGAGCTGAACAAGTCGCCCCGGAAGATGCCACGATAGTTGTCGAAAGTCACCGTCGACGGAATCAGCTTGCCGTCCTTGACCGTTGACGTCGGCTTGAGTGACAGGCTGAAAATCCACAGCACCGGGAGCAACGCGTACCCCACGACCAAAGTGTCCAGGACGGCCCAATACGTGGCGCGCCGCGCGCCCACCCGTTCAACGCCCACTTGGCTCACCCCCGGGCGCCGCGGCGCCGAACAACTTGATGAAAATGAACGCAATGACGGCCACGCAGCCAAAGATCAGCACGCTGATCGCCGAACCAAGGCCCACGTTGAACCCCTTGAACAGGTTGTCGTAGCCCAAGATCGACACCGATCCGGTGTTGTTGCTGCCGCCGGTCAGCACATAGATGTTGTCGAAAATCCGGAAAGCGTCCAGGGTCCTGAAGAGCAGAGCAACCACGATCGCCGGCTTGATCATCGGCAAGATGACCTTCGTCAACCGCCGCCAGGCGCTGGCGCCGTCAACCTGCGCTGCTCTTAGCAGATCCTCGGGGACCAGCGCCAACCCGGCCAAAAGCAGCAGCGACATAAACGGCGTCGTCTTCCAGACCTCGGCGATCACCACGATGCCCAACGACGGGATCTGTTGCGTCAGTGGCGCACTGTCATACGGCAGCAGGTTGGCCAGATACCCGGTGCCCGGCGTCCAGGCGTAGTACCAGCTATACGAGGCGACCACCGTGACGATGCCGTACGGAATGAGCACCGCGGTGCGCACCAACCCCTTGCCGATCAGCGTGCGGTGCATTACCAGGGCGAGCGCTAACCCCAAGACGAATTCGATCGTCACCGAAACCGCCGTGATCGCCAGCGTCACCGCCAGCGCCGTCCACCAATACCGGTCGATCAGGATCGTGTGATAGTTGCCCAGCCCGATGAACGCGGTGTCGTTCGGGGTGGCCAGGTTGTTGCGCTGCAGGCTAAGCCACAGCGCGTAACCGATGGGATAGGCCGTCACCGCCACCATCAACATCGCGGCGGGTGCGACCAGCATGAACGCCAGTCGCCGTTCGGCCATGCGGCTCCCGGTACGGGAAAAGACCGCGGTGGCGGTCCGCTGTTCAACGGAGGTCACGGGAGCAGGCCCATGCCGTCGATGGCTTTCTGCGCCTGCGCGGCAAGTTCGTCGGCCGTGGACTCCGGGTCGATCTCGGTGATCGGGCTCAGCACCGCCGCGAGCCGGATGGACAACGCCTGGTACACCGGCGTCGCCGGCCGCACCGCGGCATCGGTGAGTTGCTGCCGAATAATGGCGTGCATCGGATACTTCGCCTGGAATTGCGGATCGGAGTACAGCGACGCCCGCACCGCGGGCAGACCCCCCTCGAGCGAGACGTACCTCTGATTGTGCTGGTCACGCAGACAACGCACCGCTTCGAATGCCTCCGCTCGATGGCGGGTCGTCTTGGCCACCGCCAGGTTCAACCCGCCGATCGTCACCTTGGCTGGCTGGCCGGGCGCTACAGCCGGATAGGGCGCGAAACCGAACACCTGCTGGCTGGCGTCATACGCGATGCGGAACTGCTCGTCGCTGGGCGTGAACGTCCCGATGTCGTTGATGCTGCCGGCCAACTGCGGAATCCGGTTAAGCGGTAAGAAGGGCACACCACCCTTCACCGCGTTCTCGAGCATGGACGCAAACACGAACGGCCAATTGACCTCGAGCGCGGCCTTGCCCTGTTCGAAGGCCAACCGCGCGCTGCCCTCTTCGGTGCGGGTGATCGAGGGGTCGGCGCCGGGCGTGGTAGCCACCGATTTGAGGATCTGTAGCGCGCTGACCGTAGCCGCTCGGTGTGCGGGAGTATCGGTCAAGGTGACGTGCCGGCCGTCCTCGGAGAGCACCGATCCACCAGCGCTCACCAGCAGCGTGTTGAACCACACCACTAAGCCCTCGCCCTGATTGGCCTGTACCGCGATCCAGCTAGGCTCGCCCGCCGCGTGCAGCCGGGCCGCCTCAGCGATCATGGCGTTCCAATCCGTTGGCGGGCTATTTACCAAATCTGGTCGGTACCAAAGCAATTGAGTATTAGTGGTGACGGGTGCCGCGTACAGCTTGTGGTTCCAGCCGGCCGTCGCAAGCGGGCCTGGCAGGGTATCGGCGACGGCGTCGTTCTCGGCCAGCCCCGCTGGGTCGTCCGACAGCGGCAGCGCCCACCCCGCTTCGGCGAACTCCGCCGTCCACACCACATCCAGCGCCATGACGTCCAGGGTGCGGTCGTTACCGGTCAACCGTCGGGCCAGCTGTAACCGTTGCTCATTGGGGGACCTGGGCAAGCTGACCTGCGCAATGGTGAACCGGCCGCCGAACTGTTGGTTGCAGCGTTGGGCAATTGCGGTGAACGTCGCGCCGTCGGTGGCCGGTGTGTAGAAGCTGACCACCAGCCCCTGGCTATCGGCCCCGCACGCCGCCGCCGCGGTCGTCAACGCCACCAGTACGGCAGCGCCCAGCCTCGGTATCCGCCCGCGACTCATGACCACATTTGCCTCTCGTCCGGGCTTCAGATCGCCAGACGCGCCAGCAGATCCCGTGCCTTTTCCGCATTTTGCGGATCACAAAGTACGTCGTAGCGACCGGCAACCAGTTGCATGGTCGAGCTGAAATCCCTTGTGCCGCGAGCCATTGCGTACGGCACTGCAGAGGTGATCAGCCCGAAGAACACCCCGGCCACCAGGCCGGTAACCAGCGCGGACCATGGATTGGGACTGAAGAACCCGAGCACCAACCCGATGAACAGGCCCAGCCAGGCGCCACTCAGCACGCCGCCACCAAGCACTTTGGGCCAGGTCAGCCGGCCTGTGACCCGTTCAACCTGCATGAGGTCCACGCCAACGATGGTCACCTGCTGGACCGGGAACTGCTGTTCGGATAGATAGTCGACCGCACGTTGCGCCTCGGCATAGGTGGGATACGACCCGACTGGCCAACCTTTCGGCGGGGTGGGCAATGCGGGCACACCACGTCGACCCGCACCTGCGGCGGCGGGTGTTGAACCGGGAACCTGTCTGGGCTGGAATGGGCTAGTCATCGGTTCTCATTCTCCTCCGCCCCCCTTTTTCAGCGCCATCGTTTCATGTCCAGTCAGGTCCAGCTACTCCCGGCACACTATCCACTCAACCCGCGAGCGACCGAGGCCCACCGAACGGCGAGCATCGTTGCCGGGATAGGTTGATCACCATGACGGCTCCCAGCGGCTCCTCTGGCGAGAGTGCGCACGACGCCGCGGGTGGACCGCCTCCGGTCGGTGAGCGGCCCCCCGAACAGCCCATTGCTGACGCTCCTTGGGCGCCGCCGGCATCTTCGCCGATGGCCAACCACCCGCCCCCGGCGTATCCGCCGTCCGGTTACCCGCCTGCTTACCAGCCCGGGTATCCGACCGGCTATCCACCGCCGATGCCACCCGGGGGCTATGCGCCGCCCGGATATCCACCCCCCGGCACATCTTCAGCAGGCTACGGCGACATACCATACCCGCCCATGCCTCCGCCATACGGTGGATCTCCGGGCGGCTACTACCCGGAGCCGGGCTACCTAGACGGCTACGGCCCATCGCAGCCCGGCATGAACACCATGGCGCTCGTCTCACTGATCTCGGCGCTCGTCGGTGTGCTTTGCTGCATCGGCTCGATCGTGGGCATCGTGTTCGGCGCGATCGCCATCAACCAGATCAAGCAGACACGCGAAGAAGGCTACGGCCTGGCGGTGGCCGGCATTGTGATTGGCATCGCGACCCTGCTGGTCTACATGATCGCGGGGATCTTCGCTATCCCTTAGCATTAGGCGACATTGGCCCACCCTCGGTTGATCCGGAAGGCAGCTGCCTAGGCTCTCAATCATGGGATCGGTCAACAGGGTGTACCTGGCGCGGCTCTCGCGGATGTCGGTGCTGGGACCGCTCGGCGAATCCTTCGGGCGCGTTCGCGATGTCGTGATCAGCATCAGCATTGTCCGCCAACAACCGCGAGTGCTCGGGCTGGTGGTCGATTTGGCGACCCGCCGCAAGATATTCATACCGATTCTGCGGGTCGCCGCGATCGAGCCGCACGCGGTGACACTGAGCACCGGCAACGTGTCACTGCACCGCTTCGAGCAGCGGCCAGGCGAGGCTCTGGCGCTGGGTCAAGTGCTCGACACCCTGGTGAAGGTCAACGATCCCGCACTACCCGAGCTGGCCGGCGTCGACGTCGTGGTCACCGACCTGGGTGTCGAGCAAACCCGAAGTCGCGACTGGATGGTGACTAGGGTCGCCGTCCGCACCCAACGTCGGCTCCGACGGCGCGGCCCAGTGCACGTCGTGGACTGGCACAACGTGGCGGGGTTGACGCCGTCGGCCTTGGCGATGCCGGGTCAAGACGTGGCACAGCTGCTCGACCAGTTCGAGGGATGGAAAGCGGTCGACGTGGCCGACGCCATCCGCGGGCTGCCGCCGAAGCGCCGCCACGAGGTGTTCAAGGCGCTCCACGACAAGCGCTTGGCCGACGTCCTGCAGGAGCTGCCCGAACTGGATCAGGCCGAGGTGTTGTCGCAACTGGGCACCGAACGCGCGGCCGACGTGCTGGAGGAGATGGATCCCGACGACGCCGCCGATCTGCTCGCGGTCCTGAATCCGACCGAAGCCGAGTTGCTGCTGACACGAATGGATCCCGGCGACTCCGGGCAGGTGCGAAGGCTGCTGACGCACTCCCCCGACACGGCGGGCGGATTGATGACTTCCGATCCGGTGGTGTTGACCCCGGACACCTCGATTGCGGAGGCGTTGGCGCGGGTCCGCGATCCCGATCTCACCCCCGCCCTGGCGTCAATGGTGTTCGTCGCGCGCCCGCCCACGGCCACGCCCACTGGGCACTACCTGGGTTGTGTGCATTTGCAGCGGCTGCTTCGTGACCCGCCGGCCGAGCTGGTCGGCGGAGTTGTGGACACTGACCTGCTCACGCTCACTCCGGAGACCCCGCTGGCCGCGGTGACTCGCTACTTCGCCGCCTACAACCTGGTGTGCGGACCGGTGGTTGACGACGAGAACCACCTGCTGGGAGCGGTGACCGTGGACGACCTGCTCGACCATCTATTGCCGCATGACTGGCGTGTAGATATGCCGGAGCTCGACCCCTCCGGAGCACCGGACAGACCCGGAGGACCACGGTGAGCAAACCCTTCGCGCCGCGCCGTCTGTACACCCCACGCACATCGCGCACGCTCGCCCCGCGGCTGGATCCCGAGGCCGTCGGCAGGACAACCGAATCCATCGCACGGTTTTTCGGAACCGGCCGTTACCTGCTGGTGCAGACGCTGCTCGTACTGACATGGATCGTGCTGAACCTGTTTGCGGTCGGCTTGCGCTGGGATCCGTACCCCTTCATCCTGCTCAATCTGGCCTTCTCCACGCAGGCCTCGTACGCCGCACCGCTGATTCTGCTCGCCCAGAACCGTCAGGAAAAGCGTGACCGCGCGGTGTTCGAAGAGGATCGTCGGCGGGCCGCACAGACCAAGGCCGACACCGAGTACAACGCCCGCGAGCTGGCAGCGCTGCGGCTGGCCATCGGCGAGGTCCCCACGCGCGACTACCTGCGCCACGAACTGGACAGCCTGCGCGCTCTGTTGGCGGAGCTGCAGCCGACGGATCCGGATGTGGCGCAGCCGCGGGTGGCCGACGAGGCGGAGCAGCACGCCAAGAAATCGGGGTGATTACCGAGTCCGCCATTGCGCCACTCCCGTGACAAGAGTTATGTATGGTGATCTAGTTCACGAAACGAAGAAAGAAGCTAAGAAGACATAGGTTTCCGACGGCTCACACACTGAGGACGGTCGAGTGCACATTGGGGGACGCTGGGGTGCACGCCCGGCCGTCGCTGCAGTGCGGCGGGGAGCTTGTCGCCTAACGCGGGCGCCGGCATTCGGCGTGGCAGCGATTGCCCCGTTGGTATTCGCCAGTGCGGTCGGCGGCGCGGCTCCGGTATTCCCCGGGAGAACCGCGCCGGTGCACGCCGTTATCACCCCGGTGGCCGCGGTCGCCGCGTCCGGCATAGACCTGTCCGGTCCGGTCGTCATCGCCATGAAGCGCCCGCCGACCAGCTTCCGCGTGGCGGTAGCTACCATATCGGCTCCACCACCACCGATGATCGTGAATTCGCCTGGTGCGCTTGGCATTCCGGCCATGGCACTGTCCGCCTACCGCAACGCCGAGCTGAAGATGGCCGCTGCCGCCCCTGGCTGTGGCGTCAGTTGGAACTTGCTGGCCGGGATTGGGCGCATCGAGTCGATGCACGCAAACGGCGGCGCCACCGACGCGCGCGGCACCGCGATCCAGCCGATCTACGGCCCAACGCTGGACGGCACCCTGCCAGGCAACGAGATCATCATCCAAAGCAGCGTCGGCAATCGCGTCACGTACGCCCGCGCGATGGGGCCAATGCAGTTCTTGCCCGGCACTTGGGCTCGGTACGCCACCGACGGCGATGACGACGGTGTGGCTGACCCGCAGAACCTGTTCGACTCCACGTTGGCCGCAGCCCGCTACCTGTGTAGCGGTGGGCTCAACCTGCGCGACCCGGCGCAGGTCATGGCCGCGCTCCTGCGCTACAACAACTCGATGCCTTACGCCCAGAACGTACTGGGCTGGGCCGCCGGCTACGCCACCGGTGTGTTCCCGGTTGACTTGCCCCCGATCACCGGTCCGCCACCACCACTCGGCGACGCGCACCTCGAGAATCCGGAGGGTCTCGGGCCCGGCTTGCCGATCAATGTCAACGGCCTGACCGCCGATGGCCCCATGGCGCACCTGCCGCTGATCGACTTGACCCCGCGCCAGGCGGCGCTCAATCCACCGCCGATGTTCCCGTGGATGGCACCTGACCCATCGGCGCCGATGCCCGGCTGCACGCTGATCTGTATTGGCTCACATGGCCCGCCAGTGGGCGCGCCGCCGTTCCCGCCTACCGCTCCCCCACCTCCATTCCTACCTGCCGCTCCCCCACCTCCGGATCCATTGGCCGGCCCGCCTGGCGACGCAGGCCTGGCGCCGCCGGCGCCGGCTCCTGCCGGCTGACCACTCGGCCGTATGCCAAGCCGCCTACACTCGGCGGTGATGTCCGGAACTCGTGATGGCGACCTGAACGCGGCGATACGCACCGCGCTGGGCAAGGTAATCGACCCCGAATTGCGGCGCCCCATCACCGAACTGGGGATGGTCAAAAGCATCGACACCGGCCCGGATGGGAGCGTGCACGTCGAGATCTACCTGACCATCGCCGGCTGCCCGAAGAAGTCCGAAATCACCGAGCGTGTCACCCGGGCGGTCGCCGACGTGCCAGGCACTTCGGCGGTGCGGGTCAGCTTGGACGTGATGAGCGACGAGCAGCGCACCGAGCTGCGTAAGCAGTTGCGTGGCGATACCCGCGAACCCGTCATCCCGTTCGCGCAACCCGATTCCTTGACCCGGGTGTATGCCGTGGCTTCCGGTAAGGGCGGAGTCGGAAAGTCCACCGTCACGGTCAACCTGGCCGCCGCGATGGCCGTCCGCGGCCTGTCGATCGGGGTGCTGGACGCTGATATCCACGGCCACTCTATCCCCCGGATGATGGGCACCACCGACCGGCCTACCCAGGTTGAGTCGATGATCCTGCCGCCGATCGCCCACCAGGTGAAGGTCATCTCGATAGCCCAGTTCACCCAGGGCAACACCCCGGTGGTGTGGCGCGGGCCGATGCTGCACCGGGCGTTGCAGCAGTTTCTGGCCGACGTGTACTGGGGGGATCTGGACGTGCTGCTGCTGGACTTGCCGCCCGGAACCGGCGACGTCGCCATCTCGGTGGCTCAACTGATCCCCAACGCCGAACTCCTGGTGGTCACCACCCCGCAGCTGGCCGCCGCGGAGGTGGCCGAACGGGCCGGCAGCATCGCGCTGCAAACCCGCCAACGCATCGTCGGCGTCGTGGAGAACATGTCGGGGCTCACGCTGCCGGACGGCACCACGATGCAGGTGTTCGGCGAGGGCGGTGGCCGGCTGGTCGCCGAGCGGTTGTCGCGTGCGGTCGGCGCCGACGTGCCGCTGCTGGGTCAGATCCCGCTGGACCCCGCACTGGTGGCCGCCGGCGATTCGGGCGTACCGCTCGTGTTGAGCTCGCCGGACTCGGCGATCGGCAAGGAACTGCATAGCATCGCCGACGGCTTGTCGACTCGACGACGCGGATTGGCGGGCATGTCGCTGGGGTTGGACCCGACACGACGCTAGCGTTGACCGCGTGAGCAGACGCAAAAGAACCCGATTCTGGTCGAAATTGGGTGCCGTTGCGTCTGCTCGGCGTACTAGGCTTTCCGGGGAATGAGTGTTGCCGACGAGACGGCAGGAATGATCGTTCCGATCCGGTGGTTGTGGCGGGTCAGCGCGTATGGCTCACCCCGTTCGAGGTCGGCGATCATGGGAGCGGGATTCTGGCGCAGCTCACCGACGGAGATCGACTTCATAGCGCCGGAGTACAAGGGAATTGTCGACTGTTGTCTACTCTGTTTTTGGTGGGCACGTTGTGATCGTCAGTTACGCATCGTCAGCGACCACGTCAAGAAGAACTCGGTGCCCCCACCCATATCCGAGTTGAACGTTCCCTCGGCACGGTCGCCCGATCGGCGGATCGTGCCCTGTCCGGCGCCGAGGTCGAACGCCCGCTGCGGGAGTTCGGGGTGCGCCCAGGTGATCGCGAGGCTGTCCGAACCGACGTTCCCCTTCAGCACGAGTTCGCCGGCGACAACCTTGCCCGGGCAACTGGTTTCGACGAGGATAAGCGTAGCCTTGCCGGTCAGCTCGTCCTTTCCCGCAAGGCTGACGTTCCCGTCCCATACCGCGTTGCAGATCGAGGCATAGAGCCCGGCGATCCGCACGGTTCCGGTCCAGCGCGACGCCGCATCGCCGTCGGCTGTGCCGGTGGTGGTCGCGCGCACTATGCATCTCGGGTCGAGGGTCGTGGTGGGCGTAGCACCGGGCGGCAAGGTTATTTTCGTCGGGCAATCCGGTTCCTCGGTGCCCGGACGACTGCACGCGGCGGTGGTGATCAGGAGCAGCGTCGCTGCCAGCCAGTGCCACTGTCGACTCATCGCGCCTCCCCGGGGCAGGGTGAGTTGGCACGCATCTTGTTGAGCGCTAGCTCAAACGATAACCACGACCCCCGATCACTGTGTTCGGTTTCCGTTGGACCATGCTCGAAACGTGCCAAGCGCAACCGGACCGCAGAGAAATCACCTCGCGCTCGCCGAGCCGGCCCATCGACCGAGCAGCCAGGCGCCGGTGATGTGGGCGCTGTCCGCGTCGCTGGGCTGGATACTCCCGGTGATCGCGCAGCTGGTGTGGTGGGCGGTGCATCCCCAGCCGCCCTGGCCGCACCTGGCCGCGGCCGCTCTCACCGCGGTGGCGATGGTGGTGCACATCGGGGTGGTCCCGCTCTGGCGTTACCGGGTACACCGTTGGGAGATCAGCCCGCAGGCCGTATTCACCCGCACCGGTTGGCTCGTGCAGGAGCGCCGCATCGCACCGATTTCCCGGGTGCAGACCGTCGACACCTACCGCGGCCCGATGGACCGGCTGTTCGGGCTGGCCAACGTCACCGTAACCACGGCGTCCTCGGCGGGCGCGGTGCACATCGAGGCGTTGGACACCGACGTCGCCGATCGGGTGGTGGCGCAGCTGACCGACATCGCCGCGCTGCGCGGCGAGGACGCGACATGACCGACCGGCCAAACGATTGGCACCGCCTCAGCCCGCGGATGCTGCTGGTGCATCCGGTGCACGAGATGCTGCGCCAGCTCCCGGTACTCATCGGGTCCGTGGTGCTGGGGTCGGCAACCGGCAACCCGGTCTGGCCGCTGGCGGCGCTCGGCGTGACGGTCGTATTCGGCGTGCTGCGTTGGTTTTTCACCACCTACCGCATCGACGACGAAAACGTGTCGCTGCGTACCGGCATACTCAGCCGGCGCGCGGTCTCCGTGCCGCGCAACCGGATTCGCTCGGTGCAGACCGAGGCGCGGCTGTTGCACCGGCTGTTGGGGTTGACGGTGCTGCGGGTGGGCACCGGCCAGGAGGCCCGCGGTGAGGCCACCTTCGAACTGGACGCGGTCGACTCGGCACGGGTGCCCAGGCTGCGCGCGCTGCTGCTGGCCGAGTCGCTGGCACCCGTCGAGCCGACCGGTCGGGTGCTGGCCCGGTGGCAGTCGTCGTGGTTGCGGTATGCGCCGCTGAGCTTTTCGGGCCTGGTGATGATCGGGGCGGTGATCGGGCTTGGCTACCAAACGGGACTGGCCGTGCGACTCCCGGAATCCGGTTTCGCCAGGTCCGCGGTAGACGCCGCGCAACGCGCCGGGGTGGTACTGGTGGTGGCGGTCACTGTGCTGCTGGTGGTGGGTGTATCGGCACTGTTGGCGGTGCTGTTCTCCTGGTTGACCTACGGCAATCTGCTGCTGCGCCGCGGCGGCAGCGGTCAAGAAGGGGTGCTACACCTGCGGCACGGGCTGCTGCGGGTGCGCGAGCACACCTACGACATGCGCCGGCTGCGTGGCGCCACCTTGCGTGAACCACTGCTGGTGCGGTTATTGCGCGGTGCTCGGCTGGACGCAGTGATGACCGGCGTGCATGGCGAGGGCCAGTCGTCGATGCTGCTGCCACCATGTCCGTTCGAGACCGCGACGGCCGTGCTGACCGACCTGATCGACAACGCCGACGCGGCAGCGGGGCCGCTGCGCCGGCACGGCCCGGCCGCCGCCCGGCGCAGGTGGACCCGGGCGCTGTTGGTCCCGACGCTGGCCGGAGTTGCGCTGATCGCAGCGGCGCCGATTCTCGGCGTGCCGGGGTGGGCGTGGACACTGTGGGCGGTGTTGACCGCGGGTTGCGCTGGGCTGGCCGTCGATCGGGTCCGATCACTCGGGCACCGCGTCGCCGACGGCTGGTTGGTTGCGCGCGCCGGCAGCCTACAGCGTCGCCGCGATTGCATCGCCTGCACCGGCATCATCGGCTGGACGGTGCGCCAGACACTGTTCCAGCGGAGGGCGGGGGTGGCGACGCTCGTGGCGGCCACCGCGGCGGGCCGCAAGGGTTATCAGGTGCTCGATGTGCCCGCGGAGCTGGCGTGGTCGGTGGCCGGCGCCGCGTCGCCCTGGGTGGCCGACAGTGTGTGGTTGCGCCACGGATCTTGAGGGATCCTGAGCCAGGATGAACCTCACCGTCGAGATCGACGTCAGCGCGATGCTCACTGGGGTTTTTCCGCGCTGGTGTCGATGTCGACGGTCTAACTGACGGATATCGTGTGGACGTGGCGCATCTGATGGCCGCGGCGGTGCTGTTCGACATCGACGGCGTGCTGGTGCTGTCGTGGCGCGCGATTCCCGGGGCCGCCGAGACCGTGCGGCAACTGACCCATCGGGGAATCGCCTGCGCGTATCTGACCAACACCACGACGCGCACCCGCCGGCAGATCGCCGAGGCGCTGGGTGCCGCGGGGATCCCCGTCGCCGCCGACGACGTGATCACGGCCGGGGTGCTGACGGCCGAGTACCTGCACGGCGCCTATCCCGGCGCGCGGTGCTTCCTGGTGAACAACGGCGACATCACCGAGGACTTGCCCGGCATCGACGTCGTCTTGTCGACCGAGATCGGTCCCGAGGATTGCCCCGAAGCCCCCGACGTCGTCGTGCTCGGCAGTGCCGGCCCCCAGTTCGATCACCGCACGCTCAGCCGGGTCTATGGGTGGATGCTCGACGGCGTTCCGGTGGTGGCGATGCACCGCAATATGACCTGGAACACCACCGACGGGCTGCGCATCGACACCGGGATGTACCTGACCGGAATGGAACAGGCCTGCGGCAAGACCGCCACCGCCATCGGCAAGCCTGCGGCCGAGGGATTCCTGGCGGCCGCCGACCGCGTCGGTGTCGATCCACAGCAGATGGTCATGATCGGCGACGATCTGCACAACGACGTGCTGGCCGCCCAGGCGGTGGGCATGACGGGTGTGCTGGTGCGCACCGGCAAGTTCCGCCAGCAAACGCTGGATCGCTGGCTGGCCGGCGCCAGCGCGACCCGGCCGCACCACGTGATCGACTCGGTGGCCGGCCTGCCGCCGTTGCTCGGGTGTTAGCTCGCCGGGCCCGACCGCCGGCCGTCACCGATCTAGGTGGCATCGCTGTCAAACGGGATGGGCCCCGCACCGATCTGCTCAGTAGCGTCCGGCCCCGCCGAGCCCGCCGCATCCGGTTTCTTCGGCGTCGGTCGGTCGAAGTCTCCGGTGAACAGGGAATCATCGCCATCCAGTAGGTGCTTGGTCAACGCAGCCCGCGGAGTCATTCCCCGTAGCTTCTGCAGCTCACCGAGATGTCCCCGCAGATCATCGAATTCGGGTCCAATGTCCTCACGTAGCTGGCTGGTCACACCGCTGAGATAGTCGCGCGCCTGCCGCAGAGCGCTTGCCGCCCAGCGGATGGCACCCGGGAGCCGCTCCGGGCCAAGCACCACCAGCCCGACCATGACGAGGACGAGCATTTCCCCCCAACCGATGTTGGCGAACACTCTAGGTGCTATCGGGGTCCGGTTTCACCGTCAGCGTCACATGCCGACCCTCGCGGACCACCTCTATCGGAGCGTCCTGGCCGATAGCCAACTGGCGCACGGCGACGACGAACTCGTCGGAGTCGGCGACCGCGCGGTTACCGACCTTGACGATCACATCGTTCTCCAAGATCCCGCCCTTCTGCGCGGGACTTCCCGCCTTTACATTGGCCACCTGCGCGCCCGACGCGATCGCGTTGCTTACTGACCGGGTGCTGATGCCCAACGTCGGATGCACGATCTTTCCGTCTTTGATCAGAGAATTTGCCACCAATTTCATCTCGTTGACCGGGATCGCAAAGCCCAGCCCGCTGGCGCTATCCGACAGTGACTTACCGGCGGTGTTGATGCCAATCACCTGGGCATCCATGTCGATTAGCGGACCGCCGGAGTTACCGTGGTTGATCGAGGCGTCGGTCTGAATTGCGTCAATGACGGTGTCGGTGTCAGAGCCCTCGCCCGACAACGGAACGGGGCGGTGTAGCGCGCTGACAATGCCCTGGGTCACCGTACTGCGCAGCCCCAGGGGCGCGCCGACCGCGAGGACTTCGTCACCGACCCGTACCTTGCTGGAATCACCGAGCCGGGCCACGGTCAGATTGTCGACGTTGTCGACCTTGAGGACGGCCAAGTCGGTCTTGGGGTCACGACCCACCAGATTGGCGGGCACCTCCTTGCCGTCGTTGAACACCACGGTCGTCTTGAACTGGCTGGGATTGTTGGCCGCCTCAGAGATCACGTGATTGTTGGTGACGATGTAGCCGCGGCCATCGACGATGACGCCGGAACCTTGCATGCCCTCCTGGTCGCTGACCGACTCAATGGTCACCACCGAATCGGCCACGGCGGCCGCCACCTTGGTGAACCGGCCGGCCGGTTCCTGGGCATTGCCAGTGGTCGACAGGGTCACCTTCGACGTGGTGAACGCATCGACTACTTCCGCGGTCTTGCGGCCGATGACACCGCCGATGCCGCCGATCACCAGTGCGATAGCGACCAAGATGCCCAGCGCCAAGTAGGACACCTTGCCGCCAAACAGCACGTCGCGCACACCCAGCTTGCCGCTGCCGGCCAGCGCACCGTGCGGTGCCGGCGCGGCTAGCGCTGGCGTCCCCAGCGCGGCCGCGGCCGCGGGGTCGCGCCACGGATCGTCGGGCTCGTCGGGGCCGGCACCGTCTTTCTCAGCTGCCAGCGCTCCGGCATCGATGGGATGGCGCTGCAGCGATTCGGCGCCCGCGAACGGACGACCGAACGCCTCCTGAAGCACCGGGTCAGCAAGCTGATCGTTCGGTGTGAAGTCAGACTGGTCCTGGTACTTCTGCGGGCGCACACGCTCGGCCACAAAGGACCCTTGGACCCCGGACGGACGCCCGAACGCTTGACGCGACGCCGGGTCGACCGGTGGCCGAAAAACCGGGCGCGGCGCCAGGCGGCCTCCGCCGTTCGGGCCGCCGTTGTTGCCTTGGTCGGAGGTCACCTCATCCTCATTCTGAATCTGGGCGCTAAAACGTGCAGGCATCGCGTTGTCCGTGTCCACCCTAGTATCCACGGATCGCGACCACTCGCCATGAACTCGCAGCAACCCCCCGCCATGCGCTGCCACAAGTGGCTCACCGGCTAGCGACGCACCCGCGATTACCGGCCCCGATTCCCGCCATCGCCGTCAGCGAAGCGGTCGCCGAAGCCTGCCGCAGCCCCGTCGGGCGGGCCCTGGGATGAACCTCCAGACGAACCTTTAGATGGACCTTCAGGTGGACAACGCGGGATCTCGGACAGTAATCCGAGCAACGTGCTGGGGATGCGGATCGGGTGGGAATCGCGCAGAGCGGCGCGGGCACGACTTTGGTCGTCCACTTCGGCCGCGCATTGGGCACACAGCGAAAGGTGATGCGCGGCCCGCAAGTGCGCGTTCATCCGCAGCTCGCCGTCGACGAAAGCCGCGATGGCCTCGATTGACAGGTGCTCGGTGGAACGGAACTGCCGCGGCGCGCCGACCGGCGCGTCACTCTGGGAGGCGAACTGCGCCGGGAGCCAGGAAAACGCGCGCCGGAACACATGTCCCACGCTTCCGGGGTCGGCCATCACCACCTCCTTCCGCCACCTAGCGAGCCACCGGTATCTCGAATGTAGCGCGGCGCGGTGCCGGAAAACCATCGCCAGCCGGTAAAACCCCAGGATTCGGGACCGATTGGCAACCATGCGGTAGCCGAACCGACGCGCTCGGCGGCCGTTGAGTAGTTCAGCGAACTGGGTTGACGTGAACTGCGCACTCGCCATGTTCGGGGTGCGCTGCCAGGTAGTCCCGCAGTGCCTGGCGTCCGCGGTGTATCCGGCTACGTACCGTCCCGAGCTTCACGCCCAGTGTGGCGCCGATCTCCTCGTACGACAGACCCTCGATGTCACACAGCACCACCGCGGCACGAAACTCCGGCGGCAGCGAGGCCAAGGCAGCCTGCAGGTCAGGTCCCAGCCGTGCGTCGTGGTAGATCTGCTCGGGGTTGGGCTCATCGGCGGGCACCCGGTCGTAGTCCTCGGGTAACGCCTCCATCCGGATGCGAGCCCGGCGGCGGACCATGTCCAGGAACAAGTTGGTGGTGATGCGGTGTAGCCAGCCTTCGAAGGTGCCCGGCTGGTAATTCTGGACCGACCGGAACACCCTGATAAAGGTCTCCTGGGTCAGGTCTTCGGCATCGTGCTGGTTGCCGGAGAGCCGATAAGCCAGCCGGTACACCCGATCGGCGTGCTGACGGACCAGCTCATCCCAGGACGGCATGGTGGCCTTGTCCCCGGTGGCGTCGAATACGGCGGTGCCCTGCAATTGGTCAGACGGCTCCACCCACTGGTCATCGCGGACCTGTTGGGGATGAGACATGCTGGTCGGACTCAAGGTCGTGATGGTCGTGATATTGAGATCCTCCGAATTTGCACTGCAATAAGTTGGCAAGTCGTCACCGTCGGCAACGCAAAGTTGCGATTCCGTATTCCCAACCCGGGGTCCGCCGAGGAGTTCCATGGGAATTACCGTCGCGTACCGGCGTATGGGCCATATATGAGCAATCTGAGCTTTGGCTTAGAAACCATACCGTTACCTGCGCTGTCCAGGGAATATCGAGTCAAAGTGACCTTCGTCGCGTCCGGCACGCCGGGCGTGTCGGGTACAGCCGCAAGCGTCCAGCTCGGTGCTCGGCCGGCGTTCGAACCAGGCGCGCCTGCCCGACGGCGTCGCCAATTGGACATACGCTGCGGGCATGGACGGCACCCCCGGACACGACGACATGCCTGGCCAGCCGGCCCCCAGCCGAGGCGAATCACTCTGGGCGCACGCCGAGGGGTCAATATCTGAAGACGTGATCCTGGCCGGCGCCCGCGAGCGCGCAACCGACATCGGGGCCGGGGCGGTAACACCGGCGGTGGGTGCGTTGCTGTGCTTGCTGGCCAAGCTCAGCGGAGGCAAGGCGGTGGCCGAAGTGGGTACCGGGGCCGGCGTCAGCGGCCTGTGGCTGTTGTCGGGCATGCGCGACGACGGCGTCTTGACCACCATCGATATCGAGCCCGAGCATCTACGCCTTGCCAGGCAGGCCTTTGCCGAGGCGGGCATCGGGCCGTCGCGTACCAGGCTGATCAGCGGCCGCGCCCAAGAGGTGCTGACCCGGCTCGCCGACGCATCCTACGACCTGGTATTCATCGACGCCGACCCGATCGACCAGCCAGATTACGTCGCCGAGGGGGTGCGGCTGCTGCGATCCGGCGGGGTCATCGTCGTGCACCGGGCGGCGCTGGGCGGTCGGGCCGGTGATCCCGGGGCGCGCGACGCCGAGGTGATCGCGGTTCGCGAGGCGGCCCGGCTTATCGCCGAGGATGAACGGCTCACTCCGGCACTGGTGCCGCTGGGCGACGGCGTGCTGGCAGCCGTGCGGGACTAATTCGGCGAGCAGACGCAAAATCGCCCTGAACCGTGCGTTCCAGGGCGATTTTGCGTCTGCTCGGCAAAGTTCGCGGCCTTCACGGATTCCCAACGGCGCCCTCCCTTGACCGGGGATGAACGTACGTTTAATATCCTGAACATGCGTTCAGCCGATCTGACCGCGCACGCCAGGATCAGAGAGGCGGCCATCGAACAGTTCGGTCGGCACGGATTCGGTGTCGGGCTGCGAGCCATCGCCGAAGCGGCGGGGGTGAGCGCGGCATTGGTCATCCACCATTTCGGTTCCAAGGAAGGTCTGCGCAAGGCCTGCGACGACTTCGTCGCCGAAGAGATCCGCAGCAGCAAGGCTGCGGCACTGAAGTCCAACGACCCGACCACCTGGCTCGCGCAGATGGCCGAGATCGAATCCTACGCACCGCTGATGGCATACCTGGTGCGCAGCATGCAATCCGGCGGCGAGCTGGCGAAGATGCTGTGGCAGAAGATGATCGACAACGCCGAGGAGTACCTGGACGAAGGAGTACGCGCCGGTACGGTCAAGCCCAGCCGCGACCCGCGCGCCCGTGCTCGGTTTCTGGCGATCACGGGAGGCGGAGGCTTCCTGCTTTATCTGCAAATGCACGAAAACCCAACCGATCTCCGTGCAGCGTTACGCGACTACGCGCACGACATGGTGCTGCCTTCCCTGGAGGTCTACACCGAAGGCCTGCTGGCCGACCGCGCCATGTACGAGGCCTTCCTGGCCGAAGCTCAACAAGGAGAAGCACATGTCGGCTGACAACCACCAGGTGCCCATCGAGATTCGCGGACTGACCAAGCACTTCGGGTCGGTGCGGGCGCTCGACGGGCTCGACCTCACGGTGCGCGAGGGCGAAGTGCACGGCTTCCTCGGCCCCAACGGCGCGGGCAAGTCCACGACCCTGCGCATCCTGCTAGGCCTGGTGAAGGCCGACGGCGGAAGCGTGCGGTTGCTGGGCGGTGACCCCTGGACCGACGCCGTCGACCTGCACCGCCACATCGCCTATGTTCCAGGCGATGTCACATTGTGGCCGTCGCTGACCGGTGGTGAGACCATCGACCTGCTGGCCCGCATGCGAGGCGGCATCGACAACGCTCGTCGCGCGGAACTGATCGAGCGCTTCGGCCTGGACCCAACCAAGAAGGCGCGCACCTACTCCAAGGGCAACCGCCAAAAGGTCTCCCTGATCTCGGCATTGTCGTCGCGCGCCACGCTGCTGCTCTTGGATGAGCCGAGCAGCGGCCTGGACCCGTTGATGGAAAACGTGTTTCAGCAGTGCATCGGCGAAGCACGCCAACGCGGTGTGACGGTGCTGTTGTCCAGCCATATTCTGGCCGAGACCGAAGCGCTGTGCGAAAAGGTGACCATCATCCGAGCCGGCAAGACCGTCGAAAGCGGTTCACTAGACGCCTTGCGGCACCTCAGCCGCACCTCGATCAAGGCCGAAATGATCGGTGATCCAGGAGACCTCAGCCGAATCAAGGGAGTCGAGGACATCAGCATCGAGGGCACCACAGTGCGCGCCCAGGTCGACAGCGAAAGCCTGAGAGAACTCATCCAAGTGCTCGGCCACGCCGGTGTGCGCAGCCTGGTCAGTCAGCCGCCCACCCTGGAGGAGCTGTTCCTGCGCCACTACAGCCTGGGCCCCGAGGTCGCAGCCGAGCAACAGGTGGCAACGCCGTGAGCAGTACGGTCATCGATCGCGCGAGACCCGCAGGACACCGTGCACCACACCGCGGTTCGGGCTTCACCGGCACACTGGGGTTGCTGCGCCTGTACCTGCGCCGCGACCGGGTGTCGTTGCCGCTGTGGGTGCTGCTGCTGTCGGTGCCGCTGGCCACCGTGTACATCGCCAGCGTCGAAACGGTTTACCCCGACCGGTCCGCCCGCGCCGCCGCGGCGGCCGCCATTATGGCCAGCCCGGCACAGCGCGCGCTCTACGGGCCGGTCTACAACGACAGCCTGGGTGCGGTCGGAATCTGGAAAGCCGGGATGTTTCACACCCTCATCGCGGTGGCGGTCATCCTCACGGTGATTCGGCACACCCGCGCGGACGAGGAAAGCGGCCGTGCCGAATTGATCGATTCGACCGTGGTCGGGCGCTACGCCAACCTCACCGGCGCGCTGCTGCTGTCGTTCGGTGCGTCGATCGCGACCGGCGCGATCGGTGCATTGGGTCTGCTTGCCACCGATGTGGCTCCGGCCGGGTCGGTAGCGTTTGGCGTGGCGCTGGCGGCCTCCGGGATGGTCTTCACGGCGGTGGCCGCGGTGGCCGCGCAGCTGTCGCCGAGCGCCCGATTCACCCGCGCGGTCGCGTTCGCCGTCCTGGGCACCGCGTTCGCGCTGCGTGCCATCGGTGATGCCGGCTCGGGCACGCTGTCCTGGTGCTCGCCGCTGGGGTGGTCGCTGCAGGTCAGACCCTACGCGGGAGAGCGTTGGTGGGTGCTGCTGCTGTCGCTGGCGACCGCGGCCGTGCTTACCGTGCTGGCCTATCGATTACGCGCCGGCCGTGATGTCGGTGCCGGACTGATCGCCGAACGCCCCGGCGCCGGCACCGCCGGGCCCATGCTGAGCGAGCCCTTCGGGCTGGCATGGCGGCTCAATCGCGGCTCCCTGCTGTTGTGGACCGTCGGCCTGTGCCTGTACGGGCTGGTGATGGGCAGTGTGGTGCACGGCATCGGGGATCAGCTGGGCGATAACACCGCGGTGCGTGACATCGTCACCCGGATGGGCGGCACCGGCGCACTGGAACAGGCCTTCCTTGCGCTGGCCTTCACCATGATCGGCATGGTCGCCGCCGCATTCGCCGTCTCGCTGACCCTACGACTGCACCAAGAGGAAACCGGGCTGCGGGCCGAGACCCTGCTCGCCGGGGCGGTTTCCCGGACCCGTTGGCTGGCAAGCCATCTGGCGATGGCACTGGCCGGATCGGCGGTGGCGACCCTGATCTCCGGCGTGGCGGCCGGACTCGCCTACGGCATGACCGTCGGTGACGTCGGCGGCAAGCTGCCCACCGTGGTCGGCACCGCGGCCGTGCAACTGCCGGCCGTGTGGTTGTTATCGGCGGTGACCGTGGGATTGTTCGGGTTGGCGCCGCGGTTCACGCCGGTGGCGTGGGGCGTGCTGGTCGGGTTCATCGCGCTGTACCTGCTCGGCTCGTTGGCGGGGTTCCCGCAGATGCTGCTCAACCTGGAGCCGTTCGCCCACATCCCGCGGGTCGGCGGCGGCGATTTCACCGCGGTGCCGTTGCTGTGGCTGCTGGCCATAGATGCGGCCCTGATCACCCTGGGCGCCATGGCTTTCCGACGGCGTGACGTCCGCTGCTAGGAGGAGCCATGCACATTGGGCTGAAGATATTCATATGGGGCGTGTTAGGACTCGTCGTTTTCGGCGCGCTCCTATTCGTGCCAGCCGGCACGTTCGACTATTGGCAGGCGTGGGTGTTCCTCGCCGCATTTGTGAGCACCACGATTGGCCCCACAATCTATCTGGCTCGCAACGATCCCGCGGCCCTGCAACGTCGCATGCGCAGCGGTCCGCTCGCGGAGGGCCGAACAATTCAGAAGTTCATCGTCATCGGCGCGTTTCTGGGGTTCTTCGCGATGATGGTGCTGAGCGCGTTCGACCATCGTTATGGTTGGTCGTCAGTGCCAGCCGCGGTGTGCGTGATCGGCGACGTCCTAGTGATGACGGGCCTTGGCATCGCCATGCTGGTGGTCATCCAGAACAGGTATGCCGCCTCGACGGTCAGGGTGGAGGCGGGCCAGATATTGGCCTCCGACGGTCTCTACAAAATTGTCCGACACCCGATGTACGCCGGGAACGTGGTCATGATGACAGGCATACCGCTGGCACTGGGCTCTTACTGGGCGATGTTCATCCTCGTCCCCGGCACACTGGTGTTGGTGTTCCGCATCCTCGACGAGGAAAAACTACTGACGCAAGAACTCAGCGGGTACCGCGAATACCGGCAACTGGTGCGCTACCGGCTGTTGCCCTACGTGTGGTAGCGGTCGAATAGCTTTAGGGTAACGGGCGTGGCCAGAAACCCGTCACCTGCCTTGGACCGGCCGTGGCGACGTCCCGGTGCTCTCCGGTATGCGCTGGAGCGGGTTCGCGGCGTCGCCAAGCCGCCGATCACCGTCACCGATCCGCCGGCCGACGTCGTCATAGAACGCGACGTCGAGGTGCCTACCCGCGACGGAACGCTGCTGCGGATCAACGTCTTTCGTAGCGCCGAAGGTGGGGCTAGGCCGGTGATCGCGAGCATCCATCCCTACGGCAAGGACGCCCTGCCGCGGCGGCGGGGCAACCGGTGGACGTTCTCACCACAATACCGGATGCTGCGCCAGCCGAAGCCGCTGACCTTCTCGGCGCTGACCGGCTGGGAGGCGCCGGACCCGGCGTGGTGGACCGCGCAGGGCTTCGTCGTGGTCAATGCGGATTCGCGCGGCTGCGGCCGCTCCGACGGCACCGGAGACCTGCTGTCACACCAGGAAGCCGAGGACACCTACGACCTGGTGGGATGGCTCGCCGACCAGTCATGGAGTGATGGGCGCGTCGTCATGCTGGGGGTGTCTTATCTGGCCATTAGCCAGTACGCCGTGGCCGCGCTGCAACCGCCGGCGCTGCGGGCGATCTGCCCGTGGGAGGGTTTCACCGACGCCTACCGCGACTTGGCCTTTCCCGGCGGCATCCGGGAGTCAGGGTTCACCCGGCTGTGGTCGCGCGGGGTGCGACGTCGCACACGTCAGACCTACGACATGGAGCAGATGCAAGAGGCTCACCCGCTGCGCGACGATTTCTGGCGCTCGCGAGTACCCGACCTGTCGGCGATCAAGGTTCCGATGCTGGTCTGCGGTAGCTTCTCGGACAACAACTTGCACAGCCGCGGGTCGATCCGCGCTTTTACCCGCAGCGGCTGCGGTCACGCCCGGCTGTATACCCATCGCGGGGGCAAATGGGAGACCTTCTACTCAGCGACCGCGCTGTCCGAGCAGCTGAAGTTCTTGCGAGACGCGCTGGCCGGCTCCTCCGGTTCGCGCAGCGTTCGCCTCGAGGTGCGTGAGGATCGCGACACCATCACCGCGGTGCGTGAAGAGACCCAGTGGCCGCTTGCCGGCACGCGTTGGCGGCCAATGTATCTCGCCGGGCCGGGGCTGCTGGCAACCGAGCCGCCGCCGACGGCGGGCAGCATCAGGTTCCAAACTCGCTCTCGGGCAGCAGCATTCAATTGGACGATCCCCGAAGACATCGAGTTGACCGGCCCGATGGCCGCCCGCCTGTGGGTTCAATTGGATGGCTGCGACGACGCGAACCTGTTCGTCGGAGTGGAGAAGTGGCGCGATGGCCAGTTCGTTGCGTTTGAGGGGTCCTACGGCTGGGGCCGTGACCGGGTGACCACCGGCTGGCAGCGGGTCTCGCTGCGCGAGCTCGACCCCGAGCTCTCGCAGCCATGGGAGCCGGTCCCGGCGTGTGTTCGGCCCCGGCCGGTCACCGCCGGCGAGGTCGTCGCCGTCGATGTCGCGCTTGGCCCGTCGGCGACATTGTTCCGCGCCGGCGAACAGTTACGACTGGTGGTTGGCGGACGCTGGTTGTCCCCCCGCAACCCGCTCACCGGCCAATTCCCGGCCGCCTACCCACGCCCGCCGCGTGGTCGTGTCACGCTGCACTGGGGCCCACGCTACGACGCGCACCTGCTGATAGCGGAGGTCCCTGGGTAGCCCGGGTTGCCGAGCGCTGGCTGACGGCGCGCGTCACACGCGCGGCGTCGGTGACGAGTCCGTCGAAAACACCGCATGCCGTAACGAGCCCACGATAAGGTGTGGCCATGTCGTATCTGGTGGCGCCCCGGACGTGCTGGCATCGGCGGCAACGGATTTGGCGGGCATCGGCTCGGCATTGAGCGCGGCCAATGCCGCCGCGGCAGCCCCAACCACCGCGATGCTGGCCGCCTGTGCCGATGAAGTATCGGCGGTCGTGGCGTCACTGTTCGCCAGACACGCTCAGGCCTATCAGGCGCTTAGCTTGCAGGCGACGGCGTTTCATCAGCAGTTCGTACAAGCCCTGACCGGCGCTGGCGGGGCCTATGCGGCTGCCGAAGCCGTCAACGCTGCTGTGGCGCAGAGCGTGCAGCAAGACGTGCTGAATGTGATCAACGCTCCCACCCAGGCACTGTTCGATCGGTGACGGCGCCAATGGCGGACCGGGCCAAGACGGCGGGCCCGCCGGGTTGATCGGCAACGGCGGCGTGGGAGGTGGCGCGGGGCCGCCGCGGCCGGCGCTCGCGGCGGCGCTGGCGGGCAGCTGTTCGGCCAACCCGGGCCGCCAGGGCCCTAGCCGGCGCGCCCCACCGCGCCGAGCAGACGCAGAATCGCCCAATTTCGTGCCGAAATGGGCGATTCTGTGTCTGCTCGCGCCGCTAACCGGACCTAGATCCAAACACCCTTGCCCACGGCGACCACGCCGCCGGCGCTGATCGCGAAGCGTTCCCGGTCCTTCTCCAGATCCACGCCGACCATCTCACCGGGCCCGACGACGACGTTCTTGTCCAGGATCGCGTGGCGCACCACCGCCCCGCGCCCAACGCGGGTGCCGGGCATGATCACACTGCCCTCAACGATCGCGCCGTCGTCGACCACGACGTTCGACGACAGCACCGAATTACGCACCGAGGCCGCCGAGATAATGCTGCCGGCACCAACCACCGACTCCTGTGCGGAGCCGCCATTGACGAACTTCGCCGGCGCCAGGTTCTCCGACTCCCCGCGGATCGGCCACCGCTTGTTGTACAGGTTGAACACCGGGTGCACCGACACCAGGTCCATATGTGCGTCGTAAAACGCGTCAAGCGTCCCGACGTCGCGCCAATATGCTCGGTCGCGATCGGTGGCACCAGGCACTTCGTTATCGGAGAAGTCATAGACCGCCGCCATACCGTCGGCCACCAACCGCGGAACGATGTCACCACCCATGTCGTGGTCCGAGTGGTCGTCGTCGGCGTCGGCGCGAATCGCGTCGATAAGCACCTTGGTCGTGAAAATGTAGTTGCCCATTGAGACGAACGTGGTGTCGGGGTCGTCGGGGGTTCCGGGCGGCTCCAGCGGCTTCTCAACGAAGCTGCGAATACGGCCGGAGTCATCGGCGTCGATACAACCGAACGCGGTCGCATTTTCACGTGGAACCCGTATGCCGGCCACCGTCGCGCCGGCACCGCTGTCGATGTGGAACCGGACCATCTGTTCGGGATCCATACGGTAGACGTGGTCGGCGCCGAAAACCACTATGTAGTCTGGATCTTCGTCGTAGATCAAGTTCAGCGATTGATAGATCGCATCGGCGGAGCCGGTATACCAGCGCGGGCCGAGGCGCTGCTGTGCCGGCACCGGGGTGATGTACTCACCCGCCAGACCAGACAACCGCCAGTTCTGCGAGATATGGCGGTCCAGTGAATGCGACTTGTATTGGGTGAGAACACAGATCCTCAGATACCGGGCGTTGACGAGGTTTGAGAGTACGAAATCGATCAATCGATAGGCGCCGCCGAAAGGAACCGCGGGCTTGGCCCGGTCCGCGGTCAGCGGATAAAGCCGCTTGCCCTCACCGCCGGCTAAGACTATGCCCAGCACGTGCGGCACTTCTCTCATGGCTCAAACCTATCGGCCCCCGCAAACCACTGCCAAGGGGAATCCGCCCCTGGCTACTGCTCTGACGGGCTGTCCGTCAAGGTGTTTGGCCCCGTTCGACGGGTGCTGTGCCGCCTCCGCCTCCTCCTCGGCCCGCCACGCGTGCCGCCTCCGCCTCCTCCTCGGCCCGCCACGCGGGCCGCCCCGTCACCGCACTACGGTGCGGGGTGTGCGGGTGGCGATGTTGACTCGGGAATACCCACCGGAGGTTTACGGTGGAGCCGGGGTACATGTCACCGAACTGGTTGCCTACCTACGCCGGCTGTGCGCGGTCGACGTGCACTGCATGGGCGCACCCCGCCCGGGCGCATTTGCCTATCGGCCCGACCCGAGGCTAGGCAGCGCCAACGCGGCGCTGTCCACCTTGTCCGCGGACCTGGTGATGGCCAATGCCGCCAGCGCGGCCACCGTCGTGCATTCACACACCTGGTACACCGCTCTGGCGGGGCATCTGGCCGCGATACTCTACGACATCCCGCATGTTTTGACCGCACATTCGCTCGAACCGTTGCGGCCATGGAAGAAGGAGCAACTCGGCGGCGGCTACCAGGTATCGACATGGGTCGAGCAGACCGCGGTGCTGGCCGCCAACGCGGTCATTGCGGTCAGTTCTGCAATGCGCAACGACATGTTGCGGGTCTATCCCAGCCTGGATCCGAACCTGGTGCACGTCATCCGGAACGGGATCGACACCGAGATGTGGTATCCGGCCGGGCCCGCGCGTACCGGGTCGGTGCTGGCCGAGCTCGGGGTCGATCCGAACCGGCCCATGGTGGTGTTCGTCGGGCGAATCACCCGGCAAAAGGGAGTCGTCCACCTGGTAAC
The DNA here is from genome assembly GCF_000253375.1 of Mycobacterium canetti CIPT 140010059. Lineage (NCBI taxonomy): Bacteria > Bacillati > Actinomycetota > Actinomycetes > Mycobacteriales > Mycobacteriaceae > Mycobacterium > Mycobacterium canetti. Next base: position 1,375,061 of record NC_015848.1, on the reverse strand, counting down.
AGCTGCGCACCGATTCAGATCGGACGTACAGCTAGTGCTCTGCGCGGGTGCTGCGGACACGCCGGAAGTAGCCGACGAAGTGCGCGTCGCGGTGGCCGAACTGGCCCGCAATCGCACTGGCGTGTTTTGGATCCAAGACCGGCTTACCATCGGACAACTACGAGAAATACTTTCGGCAGCAACAGTTTTCGTGTGCCCGTCGGTGTACGAGCCGCTGGGTATCGTAAACCTGGAAGCGATGGCGTGCGCAACCGCCGTGGTGGCCTCCGACGTCGGCGGGATCCCCGAGGTGGTCGCCGACGGGATCACCGGCTCACTGGTGCACTACGACGCCGACGACGCGACCGGTTACCAGGCCAGATTGGCTGAGGCGGTCAATGCCTTGGTCGCCGACCCGGCAACGGCGGAGCGCTACGGGCATGCCGGACGCCAGCGCTGTATCCAAGAGTTCTCCTGGGCATACATCGCCGAGCAGACACTGGACATCTACCGGAAGGTGTGCGCGTAACGCCGACCATTCGCCGTTGGGCTGGTCTTAGCTAGTAACGCCTTTGAGTTCGTCACCCAGTGCGGCGGCTTCGTCGGGTGTCAGCTCGACGACCAGGCGACCGCCACCCTCAAGTGGTACTCGCATCACAATGCCGCGCCCCTCCTTAGTTGCTTCCAAAGGACCGTCGCCGGTCCGGGGCTTCATCGCCGCCATTGAGTGCTCCCTCCAGATTCGGGCTGGCCCGCCTGCGCGAGCCTGGTCGGCGCCGAGCATGCCCCGCCATTGGATTTCCAGCCATACCCGACATTGAACTGCCAAATCACCCCCCTATTGTTCCCTATTCGGGTTCATCAGGTGCACAAGCCCCGGCGCAATGACTTCACCGGGCCGCCATCGGGCAGCCCGGCTGGTCAAAAGGTCGCTCAGTGGGCACCCAGCATGCTTGGATATGGTCGTCGACCATCCCGGTCGCCTGCATCAACGCATAGGCGGTGGTGGGCCCGACGAAACGGAACCCGCGCCGCTTCAACTCACGCGACATAGCCTTCGATTCCGTGCTGACCGAGGGAATTTCGGAACCGTCGACGGGCCGGGGCCGAGGCGGTGGCGCGAACGACCACAGCAGCTCGGATAGGTCTTCGGACGACCCCAGATCGGCAGCTGCGCGCGCGTTGGCGATCGTCGCCTCAATCTTGGCGCGGTTGCGCACGATTCCGTCATCGGCGAGTAGCCGTCGCACATCGGTATCGGTGTAGCGAGCGATCTTGTCGATGTCGAACCCAGAGAATGCGCGCCGGAAATTCTCCCGCTTGCGCAGGATTATCAACCATGACAGGCCACTCTGGAAGGCCTCCAGGCTCATTCGCTCGAACAAAGCCACCCGGCCGTACAGCGGACGCCCCCATTCGTTGTCGTGATAGTCGCGGTACAGCTGGGCATCGGGCCCTGGACGAACCTCCGCCCAGGGGCAGCGAACCAGCCCGTCGCCGCTCACGCGGGGTCAGAACGGTAGTGCACGACGGTCTCGCCGCGCGAAGGGTTTGACGCGTCAGACTCGGCCTCGGCGTCTTCCGACGAGGCGTGGATCGCCCCGAGCTGAGAGCGTAGCGCCTCGAGCTCACGGCCGAGCCGTTCCAGCACCCAGTCCACCTCGCTGGTCTTGTACCCGCGCAGCACCTGCGTGAACTTGACCGCGTCGACGTCGGCGCGGGTGACCCCGAACGCCGGCAGCGTCGTCGCCGTCGTCGCCCGCGGCAGGGGCGGCAACTGCTCGCCACGGCCGAATAGCAAGCTCGCCGCAGCGAACAGCACGATCGCCACCAGGACCAGCACCACCAGGTACACCAACACCAACGCCACGTCACCGATCTTGCCCTAAGGCGCCGACGCGGTGTCGGTCAGCGCGGCCGCATCACCTTCATCGGCGGCCGGTCGACTAGTGATACCGGCCAGGTGTGCCGCGTGTAGTCACTATCGTCCGGGCCGCCGGGCAAGAACTGGGTCAGCCCGACACCGGAATCGGGAATTCCACAGCGCGACAGCAGGGTCGCGATGACCTGGCGGCTCATCGCACCGAGCTCGTCTAGGGGCCGGTTACGGTGCGCCCGAACGCCCAAGTTGACCTGGGCGATTGCGTCCAGGCCCAACCGGTCGAACGTGTCTATCAAGAGGCCGATCTCCACGCCGTAGCCGGGGGCAAATGGCAGCGATGTCAGCAGCTCCCGGCTGGCCGCATACTCACCGCTCAGCGGCTGCAGTACACAACCCAGCTCGGGCCGCAGCGCGGCTAACAGTGGCCGCGCCACCAGCTCGGTGACCCTCCCGCCGCCGGTGGCGCACACCCCACTCGTCACGTCGCTGACCTGCAGCGGCCGTCGGTAAAAGCTCTTGACCAGCTGAATGCCTTCGCCGGTGAGCAGCGGACCGACCAGCCATGGCACAAACAAGGGGTGCGGGTTGATCAGGTCTGAGTCGATGAACACCACGATGTCGCCGCTGGTGGCCGCCAGTGAACGCCACAATGCCTCACCTTTGCCGGGCCGTACCGGCACCTCGGGCAACGCCTGTTCACGGCTGACAACCCGGGCGCCGGAGGCGATGGCCCGGATCTCGGTGTCGTCGGTGGAACCGGAGTCCAGCACGATCAATTCATCGACCAGGCCATCGACCAGCGGAGAGATGCTGTCGATCACCGATTCGATGGTCGCTTCCTCGTTGAGGGCCGGCAGCACCACCGAAATCGTCCGTCCGGCCTTTGCCGCTTCCAACTCCCCGATCGTCCAGCCGGGACGGTGCCAAGTAGTGTCCAAGGGCAGCGCGCCAGGGGCCCTGCCACCGGCGAGATCGCCGGCGACCAGCTCCGATGCTGTCATGCGAGTCCTCTCACCGTGCGCGTCGGCGGCCGGACCCCCTGAATCGATGCCACCATTTCCAGCACCCGCCGGGTGGCGGCGACCTCATGCACCCGAAACATGCGCGCCCCGGCGGCCGCAGCCAACGCGGTGGCTGCCAGCGTTCCCTCAAGCCGTTCGGTCAAATCCACGCCCAGAGTCTCCCCGACAACGTCCTTGTTGCTCAAAGCCATCAGCACGGGCCACCCGGTCATAACAAGATCGGCCACGTGTCGCAATAGCAGCAGCCCATGGAAGGTGTTCTTGCCGAAGTCGTGTGCCGGGTCGATCAACACCTTCTCGCGGGCCACCCCGGCCGCGACGGCCCGCTCGGCGGCGGCTGTGACCTGGCTAATCACAGCATCCACCACACCGCGGGTAGTCGTACCGTAGCTCACCCGGAAGGGTCGCGTGCGTGGCAGCGCGCCGCCGGTGTGCGCACACACCAGGCCCGCGCCGAACTCGGCGGCCACCTCGGGCATGGCCGGGTCGACGCCACCCCAGGTGTCGTTGATCAGGTCCGCACCCGCCGCGCAGGCCGCCTTCGCCACCTGCGCGCGCCAGGTGTCGACACTGATCAGCTGGTCCGGGTAAGCACCGCGGAGCCATTCGATGAACGGCACCAGCCGCGTGATCTCGGTGTCGACGTCGACGCGTTCACCCGGGCCGGCTTTGACACCGCCGACGTCGATGACGTCGGCACCGTCGGCGACGGCCCGGTGGACCGCGTCTCTGGCAGCCGCGTCGCTGAAAGTCGCACCCTTGTCGTAAAACGAATCCGGGGTGCGGTTGACGATCGCCATGATCAGCGCACGATCACCTGCGACTGGACGGCCGCACAGCGTTGAATGGCCGGCTAACGCCGGCGGTGTTGAATGGCCGGCTAACGCCGGCGGTGTTGAACGACCGGCTGAGGCCGGCGGTGTTGAACGCACGCATCCATAGTGCCTGGTCACCGTCGAGCGTCCGGTACGGGTATCGAGACTGCGCCCGGAATCCGCTAGCCCTGCGGTCGCCTTCCGAGCGAAACCTCCTCAGGGTATTCGGCGTAGTACGGCACATATCCTTCGTCCGGGCCGGCCAGTACGTACAGCGGATCCTCGATGTCGGCGCCATAGGCCTGGTTGCGCAACTCCACCTTGCGACTCTTGAACGTCGTGGTGTGCGCCAGCGACCCCACTACCCGAACAAAGAGCGGAAGTGCATAGCCGGGCAAGTGACCGTAAACCGTTCGGGCCAGCGCCTGGCCGTCGAATTCGGCGCCAGCGCGCAGTGTGATCGCGGCCATTCCGGCGCGCCCGCCGGTGCGCGGAATCTGGACGCCGTAGACCGTGCACTCCTCGACGGTCTGGTCGGAGGCCAGTGCCGCTTCGACCTGAGTGGTGGCGACATTCTCGCCCTTCCAGCGGAAGGTGTCGCCCAGCCGATCGACGAAGGCGGCATGGCCCATGCCCTGCGGGCTCATCACGTCACCGGTGTTGAACCAACAGTCGCCATCTCGAAAAGCGTTGCGCACCAACTTCTTTTCGCTGGCAACCGGGTCGGTGTAGCCGTCGAACGGCTGCAGCCGGTTGACCCGGCTAAGCAACAGGCCGGGTTCACCGTCGGGTACCCGGCGCACTCGCCCGCTCGCATCCCGCAGCGGATCGCCGGTGTCCAGGTCGTATTCCACAAAGGCAAGCGGCATCGGCGATACCCCGGCGGTCCTGGGCACGTTGAAGATGTTGATAAAGGCCGAGTTGCCTTCGCTGGCGGCGTAGAACTCGCACACCCGCGCGACCCCGAAGCGGGTGGTGAACTCATCCCAGATCTCCGGCCGCAGCCCGTTACCGCAGATCACCCGCACCTGGTGGGCACGGTCGGTCGGCTTGGCCGGCTGGTTGAGCAGATAACGGCAGATTTCGCCGATGTAGACGAACGCCGTCGCCCGGTTGGCAATCACCTCATCCCAGAACCGCGACGCCGAAAACGACTTACCCAGCGCCAGGGTCGCCCCAGAATTGATCACCGACGACACCGCGACCGTTAACGCGTTGTTGTGGTACAGCGGCAGGCAGCTGTAGAGCGTGTCGGAACCCTTCAGCCGCAGCCCCATCCCTCCGAAGACGGCCAGCGCCCGCAGCCACCGATGATGCGTCATGACACTGGCCTTGGGAAATCCGGTGGTGCCCGAGGTGAAGATGTAGAACGCGGTGTCTTTGGCTTGCACCGCCGACGCCGACGCCGGGTTGGTGGCGGGCGCCGTTGTGGCGAATCGCTCCACGTCCTCGACGGTCAGCACGTCGCCCGCTACCCGGCCGCGCGAGGCGCCGCATTCGGCGACGGCGCTGACCAAGTCGGACTCTGCGATCAGTACCTTCGCGTCCAGCAGACCCAGGCTGTGCGCCAACACCTCGCCGCGCTGGTGGTAGTTGAGCATGCCGGCGATAGCGCCGCACTTGACCGTGGCCAGCATCGCCAAGACTGTGCTGGGTGAGTTACGCAACATGATGCCAACGACGTCGCCGGGGCCGACGCCGCGGGCGGCCAACACCGCGGCGTACCGGTTGGCGGTGGCGTTAGCGTCGCGGTAGGTCAGCTGCTGATCGCCGAATTTCAGGAAGACTCGGTCACCGTAGCGAGCGGCCCGGTCCTGGAACACCGTGCCGATCGACGCCTTGGAATTCGGCCGGGCCAGCAGCCCGGTCATTGCCCCACGCACAATCACCGGCGTGTCCGCCAACACTCGCGGCATCCGAGTTGCCAGGTCGATCAGCCTGACCGTTGTGTGTGCGCCGCCGTAGTAATCGGACACGTAAGCCCTCGATTCGTTTGCGAAATGTCGAATTGGTTGTCGACCAACCTCAGGAAGGTGCGCAGGCCCGCAGAGCGTCCTTGACGTTATCGACTACCACCAGCCGTTCCATCGCCGTGGGTGAGACGTAACCGGTGTCGAGCAATCCGTTCAGCCATGCCCGCAGTCCATCGAAATGCCCCCAGGGATCTACCATCACAATGGGTTTGTCATGGGTACCGAGATACCCGTCGGTCCATGCGTCAAACAGCTCGTCTAGGGTGCCGACACCGCCCGGCAACACGATGAACGCATCTGAGCGATCTTCCATAATCTGCTTGCGCTCCCACATGGTGTCGGTGACGATTAGCTCGTCGGCGTCGTGATCAGCCAGTTCGCGGTACACCAGCATCTTGGGAATCACGCCGACGGTCCAGCCGCCGCAGGCTCGCGCCGCCGAGGCGACAGCCCCCATCGCCGAAACATGGCCACCTCCCCACACCAGCGTCCAGCCACGTCCGGCGATTGCCGCGCCGACTTCGGCGGCCAGCTCTAGCAACTCCGCGTGCGTTGGCGAGGCCGCGCAATACACGGCCACAGTCCAATCACCGGTAATGTCGATTTTCGCCGACATACACCAGAACGTAGACCACCGATGTGAACCGCGTACATTTTTGGCCTATCCCCCGCTCGAATGTCGTTGGGCGCAACCGCCATAAAATCCGGCGATGCGCGTCTGGAAACACGTGGAGGCGGCCGTCGACAGTCCGGATCGGTGCGGGGTGGTGCTGGTCGGGCCACACGGCGTCGGCAAGACGCTGCTGGCGCAACTGGCTGCCGAGCAGGTCATGTCCGAGGACGGCAGGAGCGGCCGGGCTCGCTGGGTGGTGGGAACCGCTCCAGGGCGGGCCATCCCGTTCGGCGCTTTCCGCCATTTGATCAGCCTGCCCGCCTCCGGAGCCGACATTGGGCGGCCCGCGGCGCTGCTGCGGGCGGCGCGTAGTTCCCTGACCGGTGATGCTGGCGATCTGCTGCTGGTGGTCGACGACGCGCACAACCTGGATCCGCTGTCGGCCACCTTGGTGTACCAGCTGGCGCGGGCCGGGGCGGCGCGGCTGGTGCTCACCGTCGCCTCGGAGGCCGAGCCACCGGACGCTATAGCTGCGCTCTGGTCCGATGACCTGCTCACCCGGGTCGCCATCGAGCCGCTCGACAGGGCCCAAACCGCGGCGTTCGTGGAGTCGGCGCTGGACGCGACACTGGACGTCGCCGACGCCGACGAGCTCTTTCGGCGCAGCCTTGGCAACCCGTTGTATCTGCGCCACCTCATCGACGGCGGTGGTCTCGAACACGTGGACGGCCGGTGGCGCTGTCGAGACGAGGATCGTCGGCCGCTGTCCGGCGTGATCGACGAGTACCTGTGCGCCCTGCCGGAACCGGCCCGCGCCGTTGTCGACTACCTCGCCATCGCCGAACCGTTGGCGCGCACCGACCTGGTGGCCCTGGTCGGTGGCGAGCAGTTGGACACGCTCGGCCAAGCCGAAGCCGCCGGCGCGGTGCGGGTGGGTCCCGACAGCGATACCAGCGAGATTTTTGTCGGCCATCCGCTGTACGCCGACCGCGCACGCGCCGTATTGACGGCCGAGCACGCGCATGCATTGCGCGTGTCGCTGGTCGCGCAGCTGGCCAAGCACCCATCCGACCATGTCAGCGATCAGTTACGGCTGTCCTCACTGGCCATCGACGTCCCCGCCAGTGCTACCCCGGCCGCGGTCACGGATGCGGCGACCGCAGCCGGGCAGGCCCTGCGGCTCGGCGACGTCCGGCTTGCCGAACGGTTGGCGCGGGCAGCGCTGGATAGGTCGGACGCCCTGGCGGCACGCCTGCCCTTGGCTTACGCACTCGGTTGGCAGGGTCGCGGTCGCGAAGCTGACGCGGTGCTGGCGGCGGTGAATCCCGCCGAATTGACCGAGACCGAGCTGATGGCCTGGGCGATACCCCGGGCGGCGAATCGGTTCTGGATGCTCAACGAGCCCGAGCGCGCCACGGCGTTTCTGCAGACGACCCGCAGCCGAGTGACCGAGCCCACGGCCCGCAGCACCCTGGATGCGCTGGCGGCCACGTTTGCGATGAACTCCGGAAACTTGCCGCGGGCCATCACGCTGGCCACCGAGGTGCTGTCCGGACCGGCTGCCGACGACATGGCCGTGGCCTGGGCCGCCAGCGCTGCCGCGTTATCATCGGCACGAATGGGCCGGTTCGGCGACGTTGACCGGCTGGCCGAACGGGCGTCGGCCGCCGAACATCCGGGGCTGCTGCGGTTCACCGTGGGCCTGGCTCAGATCACGTCGCTGCTGCTGGCAGGCGACGTCGCGCCGGCTCAGGAGCTGGCCAAGCGGTTCACCGACTTCGCCGAGCTGCAGCAACCTGGCCGGTCCATCGGTGAAGTGTTGTTGGCGTACGTACTGATCACCAAAGGCGAATTCGGCGCCGCGGCATCGATGCTGGAGCCGGCCGCCGCCACACTGGAACGAACCGGCTACTCGTGGGGTCCGCTGTCGCTGATGTTGTTGGCAACGGCCATCGCGCAGCAAGGCCATATCGCCGAGTCTGCAAAAACACTGCAGCGCGCTGAAGCTCGGCACGGAACGAAGTCCGCGTTGTTCGCACCCGAGCTCGGGCTGGCCAGGGCCTGGACCAGGGCGGCGGCCCAGGACATGACAGGGGCCATCGCGGCGGCCCAGGAGGCCGCCCGGACGGCTGAGCGGGCCGGGCAGGCGGCGGTGGCCCTATGCGCCTGGCATAACGCGGTTCGGTTGGGCGACATCCGTGCGGTGGACCCGGTGACTCGCCTCGCCGCCGAAATCGACTGCACCGTAGGAAATATCCTCGTCAAGCACGCCCGTGGCCTGGCCGACGGAGATGCTGCCGAGCTGACCGCGGTGGCTGAGGAGCTGGCCGGGATCGGGATGGCAGCCGCGGCAGCCGACGCGACCAAGGCGGCAGCACGCTTGGGGCCACAGCAGCGCTAGCCACCCAGGTATCGGCGCAGCAAGTCCACGGCCGCGGTGATGTTGCCGACGGGCACCCGTTCGTCGCGGCAGTGCGCCAGGTTGGGATCACCCGGGCCGTAATTGACCGCCGGTATGCCCAAAGCGGCAAAGCGCGACACATCAGTCCAGCCATACTTGGCCCGGACCTGCCCGCCGGCGGCCTCGACCAGCGCCTTGGCCGCGGGCTCGGACAGGCCAGGCAGCGCACCGGCCGCGGCGTCCGTCTGCTCGATCTGCACGTCGAGCCCGTCGAACACGTCATGGACATGTTGCAATGCCGCGGCCACCGACCGGTCGGGGGCAAAGCGGTAGTTGATCGTGACCGAGGCCGCGTCGGGGATCACGTTGCCGGCGACGCCGCCTGCTACGCGCACCGCCGAGAGGCCCTCCCGATAGGTGCAACCGTCGATGTCGACGCTGCGTGCCCGGTAGACGGCCAACCGGTCCAGCACAGCACCCAACTTGTGGATTGCGTTGTCACCCAACCACGAACGCGCTGAATGCGCGCGAGTTCCGGTCACGCTGAGGACGACACGCAACGTGCCCTGGCAACCAGCCTCGATGCAGCCGGCGGTGGGCTCACCCAAGATGGCTACATCCGCGGATAGCCAGTCCGGCAGCTCGCGCTGGATGCGGCCTAAACCGTTTGCCGCCGAATCGATTTCCTCGCAGTCGTAGAACACCAGTGTTAGATCGTGCGTCGGTTCGGCCAGTGTAGCGGCCAGATGAAGGAAGACCGCGTCGCCGGATTTCATGTCGGCTGCGCCGCAGCCGTGCAGCTGGTCGTTCTCGCGGCGGCTAGGCAGGTTGCCGGCCACTGGCACGGTGTCCAGGTGTCCGGCCAACAGCACCCGCGAGGACCGGTTCAGCTTTGTACGCGCCAGCACCGCGTTGCCGTTGCGGATGATCTCGAACCCCGATGCCTGAGCGCGCAACGCCGCTTCCACCTCGTCGGCGATGCGTGCCTCATTCCTCGACTCGCTGGGGATGTCAATCAGCGCCGCGGTCAATTCGATCGGGTCCCCGCGCAAATCCAGCACGGCGCTAGCTTAGTTGGCCGAGCAGACACAAATGTCCCCGATTCTGGTCGAAATAGGGTGCTTTTGTGTCTGTTCGGCGGCACAAGTAGCGTGTCGACCGTGACTGGAGCAGCAGGCGTCGGCCTGGCTACCCTCGCCGCTGACGGATCGGTCCTCGACACCTGGTTTCCCGCGCCGGAACTGACCGAATCGGGCACCGGCGCGACGTCACGACTGGCGGTGTCCGACGTTCCCGCCGAGCTGGCCGCGCTGATCGGCCGCGATGACGACCGCCGCACCGAGACCATCGCGGTCCGTACGGTCATCGGCTCGCTCGACGATGTCGCCGCCGACCCATACGATGCTTACCTGCGGCTTCACCTCTTGTCGCACCGCCTGGTGGCGCCCCATGGGCTGAACGCCGGCGGCTTGTTTGGGGTGCTGACCAATGTGGTGTGGACCAATCACGGACCCTGCGCCATCGACGGTTTCGAGGCGGTGCGGGCGCGGCTGCGCCGCCGCGGACCGGTGACCGTGTATGGCGTCGACAAGTTTCCCCGGATGGTCGACTACGTCGTGCCCACCGGCGTACGTATCGCCGATGCCGACCGGGTGCGGTTGGGCGCTCACCTGGCGCCGGGCACCACCGTGATGCATGAGGGCTTCGTCAACTACAACGCCGGCACCCTGGGCGCCTCGATGGTGGAGGGCCGCATCTCGGCGGGTGTGGTGGTGGGCGACGGCTCCGATGTCGGCGGCGGAGCGTCGATCATGGGCACGCTGTCTGGCGGTGGAACACAAGTCATTTCCATCGGCAAGCGCTGTCTTCTTGGTGCCAACTCCGGTCTGGGCATCTCACTGGGCGACGACTGCGTGGTGGAGGCCGGGCTGTACGTGACCGCCGGCACGAGGGTCACCATGCCCGACGGCAATTCGGTCAAGGCGCGTGAGCTCTCCGGGAGCAGCAATCTGCTGTTTCGCCGCAATTCCGTCAGCGGGGCGGTCGAAGTGCTGGCCCGCGACGGTCAGGGCATTGCCCTCAACGAGGACCTACACGCCAACTAGCGGCTGACGAGGGCCGATCCGGCGGTTTCGGGCAACCGATAGGTGCATGCCAGGCTGATCAACGCGAGGATGGCCAGCATGACACCGATCGCCCAGCTGCCATAGGTTGCCACCAGCGCGCCGGCAATCACCGGCGGTAGCGCGCCGCCGGCAACCCCAGCGAGATTCGCCGCGAGCGCGCTGCCCGTGTATCGGTAGCTAGTAGCAAACAGTTCTGGGATGAACGATGCCGTGGGTCCGAAACCGAATCCGCCGATGGCATACATGCCGACGACAGCCACCGCGAACAAACTGGGGCTGCCGGAGTCGATCAGCGGCATGACCAACAGCGACCAGGGTAGAGCCACCGCCCACCCGGCCAATAGGACGCGGCGGCGCCCGAGTTGGTCGCAAAGAGCGGAAGAAAGCGCGGTGAACACGATGCACAGCAGTCCACCCAGCACACTGTCGAACAGGATGCTGCCGCGCGAATACCCCAGTCGGGTTTGAGCGTAGCTGGCCAAGTAAGTGCTGGCCAGGTAGACGAAGCCGAAGCAGCAAACGGCGCTGCCGGCGGCCAGGACTATCTCTCGCCGCTGCCGCCGCAGTACTTGGGCAATCGGCGTTTCGGTTGAGCCCGAACGGGTTTTTTCGTCTGCCTTTTCCCGGGCGAACACCGGGGTGTCGTCGATGTTGAACCGCACGTACAGGGCGACGGCGATCAGCGCCGCACTGAGCAGAAACGGTATGCGCCACCCCCACTGCATGAACGCGGGGCTGCTTTCGCCAATGGTGTAGTTCACGCCCAGAAATGTCAGGCTGGTTAGTACCAGCGCGATGCCGCCACCCACAACGGTGAACATCCCGTACCAGCCACGTTTGGTGGCGGGCGCGTGCTCGGCGCTCAGCAGCGCCGAACCGGCCCACTCGCCGCCGACCGCGAACCCTTGCAGCAGCCGCATGGTGGTCAGGATCAGTGGGGCCGCGGCGCCGATGGCCGCTGTAGTTGGAACCAGCCCGACGGTCACGGTTGCCAGGCCCATGATCAACAGTGTGGCGACCAGGGTCTTCTTGCGGCCGAGGCGGTCTCCAAAGGATCCAAAGACGGCCGCGCCGAACGGCCGGGATAGGAACGCCACGGCAAATGTTCCCATCGAGGCGACGGCGGCCACCGTGGGATCCAGGTGTGGGAAGAACACGGTGGGAAACACCAGCGCCGCAGCAGTGCCGTAGATAAGGAAGTCGTAGAATTCGATCGCCGAGCCGACAAGACACGCCAGCGCAACCCGCTTCATCGGCGTGGCAGGTGTTGGGCTGATTTTGGTCAACCCAGCACCTGCCACGACGGGCTACGGATGTACACGGCGACGACGGTATGGGAAGATGTCCGGTCTTGCTCCGGTCATGTCCGGTGAATGTGCTGCCAACATCCTGGGGACCGTCCAGCGAGTTTCACCACACCTTAGGGCACCTTCTGGCACTGCTCGGTGCTGTGGATTGGTGTCAAGTTACGTCCAGGGGTGTGGTGTACGGGCAGGTAAGGCCGGTGGGCGTGTCGTAGCCCAGTAGTGGGCGGTCATCGCGTGATCCTTCGAAACGACCAGCAAAAGTCAATCGAAGGAAATGACGCAATGACCTCTTCTCATCTTATCGACACCGAGCAGCTTCTGGCTGACCAACTCGCACAGGCGAGCCCGGATCTGCTGCGCGGGCTGCTCTCGACGTTCATCGCCGCCTTGATGGGGGCTGAAGCCGACGCCCTGTGCGGGGCGGGCTACCGCGAACGCAGCGATGAGCGGTCCAATCAGCGCAACGGCTACCGCCACCGTGATTTCGACACCCGTGCCGCAACCATCGACGTCGCGATCCCCAAGCTGCGCCAGGGCAGCTATTTCCCGGACTGGCTGCTGCAGCGCCGCAAGCGAGCTGAACGCGCACTGACCAGCGTGGTGGCGACCTGCTACCTGCTGGGAGTATCCACTCGCCGGATGGAGCGCCTGGTCGAAACACTTGGTGTGACAAAGCTTTCCAAGTCGCAAGTGTCGATCATGGCCAAAGAGCTCGACGAAGCCGTAGAGGCGTTTCGGACCCGCCCGCTCGATGCCGGCCCGTATACCTTCCTCGCCGCCGACGCCCTGGTGCTCAAGGTGCGCGAGGCAGGCCGCGTCGTCGGAGTGCACACCTTGATCGCCACCGGCGTCAACGCCGAGGGCTACCGAGAGATCCTGGGCATCCAGGTCACCTCCGCCGAGGACGGGGCCGGCTGGCTGGCGTTCTTCCGCGACCTGGTCGCCCGCGGCCTGTCCGGGGTCGCGCTGGTCACCAGCGACGCCCACGCCGGCCTGGTGGCCGCGATCGGCGCCACCCTGCCCGCAGCGGCCTGGCAGCGCTGCAGAACCCACTACGCAGCCAATCTGATGGCAGCCACCCCGAAGCCCTCCTGGCCGTGGGTGCGCACCCTGCTGCACTCCATCTACGACCAGCCCGACGCCGAATCAGTTGTTGCCCAATATGATCGGGTACTCGACGCTCTGACCGACAAACTCCCCGCGGTGGCCGAGCACCTCGACACCGCCCGCACCGACCTGCTGGCGTTCACCGCCTTCCCCAAGCAGATCTGGCGCCAAATCTGGTCCAACAACCCCCAGGAACGCCTCAACCGAGAGGTACGACGCCGAACCGACGTCGTGGGCATCTTCCCCGACCGCGCCTCGATCATCCGCCTCGTCGGAGCCGTCCTCGCCGAACAACACGACGAATGGATCGAAGGACGGCGCTACCTGGGCCTCGAGGTCCTCACCCGAGCCCGAGCAGCACTGACCAGCACCGAAGAACCCGCCAAGCAGCAAACCACCAACACCCCAGCACTGACCACCTAGACTGCCACCCGAAGGATCACGCGAGGAACCTTCACTCGTACACCACGTCCCTGGCCTTGGCCTGGTGTCAGGCCCAGCTGGAGCCGACGGCGCTGTCGGTTTGCGCCATGTTGTTGCCGGCAGCCTGCACCTTCTGCCCGTGGGCGTTGGCCTGCTCGTAGATCACCTGGAAGTTACGGCCCAACTGGGTAATGAACTCCTGGCAAGCCACCGAACCGGCACCGCCCCAAAAGTCACCCGCGGCCAACACATCAGAAACGATGGCCTGATGCTCGGCCTCCAGCGACCCGGCCCGAGCGCGAATCATGGCGCCATGAGCGTCGACATCACCGAACTGATAGTTAATCGTCATCGAACCTGTTCTCCTTCGCTTGTAAAAGTATTGTGCTGCAGCGGCTGACGTTAGCTGCTGAGGATCTGCTGGGAGGCCTGCTCTTGCTGCTCGTAGTTGTTGGCGTCGCGAACCAGCCCGTCACGCACCCCGTGCAGCATGTTCACGATGTTGCGAAACGCCTGATTCATCTGGGTCATGGTGTCTAGCGAGGTCGCCTCGGCCTGACCGCTCCAGCCCGCACCGGAAATGTTTTGCGCGGACGCCCACATCCGGCGAGCCTCGTCCTCCACCGTCTGGGCGTGCACCTCAAAACGGCCCGCCATGTCCCGCATCGCGTGCGGATCCGTCATAAAACGTGTTGCCATGTTGCCTGTCTCCTTGTTGAACCTGGACCTAATACCTGTAACTTGTCATGCACATTGACTGTTGTCATAGCCGGCCGCGGGAACACCCAGACCGCCGATCACTGGTTAAATAACGACAGTCTGCGCCCCCTCTCTTAGCCGGCCGCCGGAGAATGCGGCATCACATAGGGTCGCGGCGGGACACGCAGCACACCACTGAGCCCACCACCGGCCCTGGCGCCCATCTGCCCCACCGGCAGCCCGCCCAGCATCTGCCCGGGCCCTCTTTCCGCGGCGCTGGTCAGGCTGGTCAGCGGCAGCGCCCGCGCCGCCGGGGTGACTGCCTGGTTGGCCGCGGCCCAGGCCTGCGGCACCGACAACGAACCGACCGAGGCCGCCCGACCCAAGTTGGCGGCCACCCCACCGCCCAGACCCGAAGAACCCAGCGAGCTGCCCAGCGAGCTCATCGCCCGGACCCCGTTTTGCGCCGCGGTTTGCACGGCCTGGGCGGCCGCCGCCGGAGCAAAGCCCTTCAACATCGAGCTCAAGGTGTTGGTCATCGACACACCCGAGTTGGTCATCGACATGTGGTTGTTGGCCATCGACACCATGTTGCTGATCGGCGACAGATGCGGCGAGACCGTCTTCCACAGGCCACCCAGCTTGGAAGAAGGCGTGGTGCCCTGCGTGGGCTGGGCCAGCTGTTGCAGCGCCTGGGGCACATTGTTCATCAACTGGTTCGCCGCGGCGGTGTCGGAGGCCTCCTCGACCGCGGCGGCCTGCTCGAGGAGCCCACCCGCGCTGGTCATCTCCGGCGCCTCCTCGAACGGCAGCAACGTCGCCGTCGCCGTCGCCGTCGCCGCGGCGTAGCCAAACATCGCGGCGGCGTCTTGGGCCCACATCTCGCCGTATTCGGCCTCGTTGACCGCGATCGCCGGGGTGTTTTGCCCCAAGAGGTTGGTCGCGATCAGAATCATCAGTTCGGTACGGTTCTCGGCGATCACCGGCGGGGGCACCGTCAGCCCATGCGCCGTCTCGTAGGCCGCCGCAGCAACCCGGACCTGGGCGGCGGTCAGCTGGGCCTGCCCCGCGGTGACGCTCATCCACGCCACATACGGCGAGGCCGCCGCCGCCATCAGACCCGCCGACGAACCTATCCACGATCCCGTCGTCAGACCCCAGACCACCGACTGAAACGCCGACGCGGCCGAAAACAGGTCACTCGCCACGCTGTCCCACATCTGAGCCGCGGCCACCAGCGAGGCCGAACCCGGGCCGGCGTACATCCTCGCGGAGTTGATCTCCGGTGGTAACGCCCCGAAATCCACCATTACGTGTCCCTATTTCTCGTGGTTTCTCGTGCCGACTGTTCCTGGCTTAGCTGGCCGCCGCCGCATTGGCGACTTCAGTGGCCGCATACGAGCTGGCGCTGCTGGCAAGCGTGGCCACGAACTGGTCATGAATCGCAGCAGCCCGAGCGCTCACGGACTGATACATCGCCGCATGTGCGGCGAAGTGCGCCGCAGTCAGCGCCGACACCTCATCGGCAGCGGGGGGCACCACCCCAGTCGTCGGGGCCGCCGCAGCGGCATTGCTAGCCACAGTGGTAGCACCGATGCTCTGCAGGGTGTCAGCCGCCGCCGCCAACATCTCTGGGTATGCCATCACGAAAGACACGTGCACTCCATCCTCAAACGGCCCGAGCACTCGCACGGGTACGATCAGGAGCGGTTAGCAGTCAAGCGAACTGGTCGCCTACGTCCTTGGCCCCGATTCGTCGGTGACGAACTGCCGCCAATGATGGCGAGCCCGCAAGGACCGCAACAGGTCAAAAAATTTCAATCAGCATGAGCCAAAGTGCAATCTGCACCTACCGCCGCCGCCGAAGGGTAAATCTTCCCAATCAGCGCCCACTTGATGTGCAAAATGCACCCGCCGCACAGTTCACCATGTGGTTCGACGCGACAACGACGACTAGCTGGGTTACTATGCCCGGTCGGTGGCGGATTTCGCAAATTGCGGTGTGTCGCAAGTTGTTCAACACGGTCGACTCATCCAGCAGACCCACACCGTGATTTCGCGCACACACCGGCCGTGCAGTGTGAATCCGGCACAATAGTGCCAACATAGTGTGCAAACTGCACCCGCTGGCCCTAAGATCGGCGCGTGGCATGGCAACAACCTTCGCCGCGAATTCGTGAGCTGATCCGCGAGGGAGCACGCATCGCCCTCAATCCCAGCCCGGAGTGGATCGAGGAACTGGACCGTGCCACGATTGCGGCCAATCCGGCGATCGCCAACGATCCGGTGCTTGCGAAGGTTGTCCAGACGGCCAATCGCGCCAACCTGGTGTACTGGGCTGCGGCCAACCTGCGTGACCCTGGTGCTCGGGTGCCCGCCAATCTCGGCACCGAGCCACTGCGGATGGCCCGAGACCTGGTGCGCCGGGGGCTGGACACAGTAGCGTTCAACATCTATCGAACCGGTGAGCACATCGGGTGGCGGTTCTGGATGGGGATTGCGTTCGAACTCACTTCCGACCCCCAAGAGCTGCGCGAGCTGCTAGACGTGTCGGCCCGCTCCGTCAACGACTTCATCGAGGCCACGCTGACCGGTATCGCCGCGCAAGTGCAGTCGGAACACGACGAACTGACCCGCAGCACCCATGCCGAACGCCTCGAGGTCGTCGGGCTGATTCTGGATGGCGCCCCTATCAGCCCCGAACGGGCCGAAGCGAAATTGGGCTACCCGCTGAATCGTGCCCATACCGCTGCCATCATCTGGAGCGACGAGCTCGACGGTGACCACAGCTACCTCGACCGGGCGGCTGATCTGTTCTGCCACGCCGTGGGATCGACACGACCGCTGACGGTGGTCGCCGGGGCGGCGAGCCGCTGGGCGTGGGTGACCGACGCCGACGGACTCGACATCGACACAGTGCAGGCGGCGGTGGACAACGCACCCGGGGCGCGCATCGCCATCGGGACCACCGCCAACGGGGTGGAGGGGTTCCGGCGCAGCCACCTCGAAGCGCTCATCACCCAGCGCACCTTGTCACGGCTACGGTCGACCCAGCGGGTCGCCTTCTTTGCCGACGTTAAGATGGTCGCATTGATCAGCCAAAATCCAGATGCTGCAAGCGAATTCATCACGAGTACGCTTGGAGACCTCGAGTCTGCCAGCCCAGATCTACAAACGGCCCTGCTGACCTTCATCAACGAGCAGTGCAACGCCTCCCGGGCCGCAAAACGTCTCCACACTCACCGCAATACATTTCTGCGCAGACTCGAGTCCGCTCAGCGGCTGCTACCGCGACCGCTCGACCACACCTCCGTCCATGTGGCCGTCGCCCTGGAAGCCCTACAGTGGCGCGGCAACAAGGCCCATGCGCTAAGCTCACCGGGCCGTCGGAGTAACAGTGTGCCAGCGTAACTGTCCAGCGGTACACGATAATTCGCCGTAGCTCAGCCTTCCGACAGCAACTGCTTCTTGAGCACTTTCCCCAACGCGTTGCGCGGCAGCGCATCTACGATACGCACCTCGCGCGGGCGCTTGTGCACCGAAAGTTGTTGGGCAACAAAGTTGATAAGCCCGTCCGCATCGACATTCGCTGAGCCGACTACGTAGGCAACGATCCTCTGGCCTAGATCATCGTCGGGCACCCCGACGACTGCCGCCTCCGCCACGTCCGGATGCCCGAGCAGCACCGTTTCAATTTCACCGGCGCCGACCCGGTATCCACCCGACTTGATCAAGTCGACCGACTCGCGTCCCACGATGCGGTGCATCCCACTGCCGTCGACCACCGCGACGTCGCCGGTGCGGTACCAGCTGTCGGCGTCGAACGCCGCGGCGGTGGCATCGGGTTGATTCAGGTAGCCGTCGAACAGGGTCGGACCGCGAACCTGAAGCTTTCCAACGGTTTCCCCGTCGTGCGGGACCTCACCGCCATCGTCGTCCACCAGTCGGGTCTGCACACCGGCCAGCGGCAGGCCGACCCAGCCCGGGCGACGCTCACCGTCAGCCCGCGTCGATAGGGTGATCAGCGACTCCGAAGCACCGTAGCGTTCGACGGGCCGGTGCCCGGTGAGCTGCACCAGCTTGTCGAACACCGGCACGGGTAGTGCCGCACTCCCGGACACCAGCAGCCGCGCCGGTTTGAGCGCCCCGGCGGCAGCTTGGTCGGCCGCCACTCGTGACCACACCGTCGGCACCCCAAAAAACAACGTGCCGTGCGCTTCATAACAGGCCTGGGCGTAGCCGGCCGGCGTTGGTTTACCGGTGTGCACGAAGCGATTTCCGAACCGCAGCGACCCGAGCAAGCCCAGCACCAGGCCGTGAACGTGATACAGCGGCAGACCGTGGACCAGCACGTCCTCGGCCGTCCACTGCCAGGCCTCTGCCAATGCATCGAGGTCGGCGGCGATCGCCCGCCGGCTCAGCTGCACGCCTTTGGGCGGCCCGGTGGTGCCGGACGTGTAGACCACCATGGCGATGGCCCCGGGTGAGGGCTCCGGATAACGGTGCCAGGACCGCGCGTGCGTGCGCACCGGGATGTGTGGCAGCCCCGCTGGGTCGTCGGGCAACGGGCCCAGCCATGCCTGGACGCCGGAGTCGGTGAGCATGTGCCGGCGTTCGGTGACGCCCACATCGGCGGGTACCGGCACAACCGGCACGCCGGCGATCAGGCAGCCGGTGATCGCCAGCACCGTCGACGCGGTCGGCGTGGCCAGCACGGCGACCCGGTGCGCACCGGCGACCCGCTCGGCCACCGACGTTGCCGCGCCGACCAGGTCGCTACGGCTCAGCACGTCGCCGTCGATGCGGACCGCGTCCGCGATATCGGCGGCGGAGACGACAGCAGGATTCAGGGAGGCCAGCAGCACGTGAGCGAGGCTACCCCGGCGCCGTGATCGCCTGCCCCGTCAGGCCGGTCGCGTCTGGGGGGTGCTGACCGCCTCTGCCGGTGTATCCGGTCGCGGAAACAGCGGGCTCAACACCTTCGGCGGCCGAAACGGCGCCCATGCACCCTGGGGCTGTGCCAGCCGGTCGGCGATGGCCCACACCACCGGCGGATTGTGGCCGTAGCCGATGTGACTGCTGCGCACCGCGATGTTTTCCGCGCGCTCCGATGGCGAATTCATGCACGTCTGCCAGGCGACCATGCCGTCGCAGCGCGAGTAGATCGCGGTGGTCGGCACCGGCAAAGGTTCACTTTCCATTTCCAGCGGCAACTCGTGCCGCTCGGTGTGCAGATG
Organism: Mycobacterium canetti CIPT 140010059; assembly: GCF_000253375.1. Classification (NCBI taxonomy): domain Bacteria; kingdom Bacillati; phylum Actinomycetota; class Actinomycetes; order Mycobacteriales; family Mycobacteriaceae; genus Mycobacterium; species Mycobacterium canetti. Next base: position 1,355,477 of record NC_015848.1, on the reverse strand, counting down.
CGCATACCGGTTGAAGCTCCACGCGGAGCGAGTCTCACAGGTGTCCCGCATGCCAAACGGGCTGCCCAGTGTGATCACCTGGCGCACCGCCGACGGATGGTCGCGGGCGAGGCCGCGCGCGAAGATACCACCCAGGCTCCACCCAATCAGGCTCAGCGGGGTGTGGTACCGGGAGTGGAGCTTGTCGAGCAGGTCCCGCATCCCGGATACCGCTTTGGCCGTCGGCCCGATGTTGCGGCCGAGCCCCCAGCCGTAGGCCGCGTACCCGAGGCGACGCAAGATCCGTCGCAGGATCCAGGTGGAACCGTCGCCGGCCAGCAGGCCAGGTAGCACCAGCACCGGATGTCCGTCGCCGGCCGGCAGCATCCGCTGCAGCGGCAGCACGGCGAGCAATTGCCCGTACTCGACACCCGCGCGCGGTATGTCGGTGAGGTAGAGAAACCATCCGGGGGCATCACAGGGGCGGTCAGCGGGCTCTAACACAGGCATCAGCATGTCATATTAAAGCCGTCAATAGGCGCAAATGGCGATGCAAAGCAGTGCGGCCCGCCCATGCGAGCTCGGTCACACGCCCGATCATTTCCGCAGGTCGCGGTCCCAAATCTGCATCAGGGTGCTCAAAATCTCTTCACCACGGCCAAGCCCGGCGAGATGACTTTCCCCGGGCAAGTGCAACAACTTCGCGTCGGGAAGCCGGGATACGACGTGTTCCCCGTGGGAGAGCGGGACGATGTGGTCGTGGTCTCCGTGCCACCAGCGGACGGGGACTTTCACCTCGTCCAGCCGGAATCCCCAGTCGCGAGCAAAGGCGATGACATCGGCGAACGGCGCAGCGAGCTGCTTGCGACTTCCGTTGAGCAGATCGTCGAGGAACATCGCCTTGAACTCGGGCCGAGCCAGCAAATGCCGGTCGGCCCGCGGTGAGAGCAGGCCATACAGGTCGAGGGCAGGGGACGCGACGGGCCGGGCCGCCCGGATCAGCAAGCTCGCACCCAGCCGCAGCGGGGTGCCGCCCACCTGCAGCAGCGGCGCCACCGCCGAACCAAGGCGCATCAAACCGCCGCTAATCGCGTCCGGGCCGCGCGTCGGCGCGACGCCGCCGAGGACACCGGCGGCGACCACCCGGTCGGGCAGCCCGGCGGCGCACGCCAGGGTGTATGGGCCCCCGCCCGACAGGCCCACCACGGCCATCTTGTCGATGCCGAGCGTGTCGGCGATGGTCCGCAGATCATCGGCGAACGCCAAGATGGTTTCGTACTGATGCGGCGTCGAGGCGCCGATGCCGGGCCGATCGACGCCAATCAGACGAATATTGTGGTGCTCGGCGTAGACCCGGGCTTCGGTCGGGATCTGCCGCCGGGCCCCTGGGGTGCCATGCAGCCAGAAGACCGCACGACCCTGCGGGGCGCCGAACTCGGCGAAGCCGATCCTGCGGTCCTCGCCGACGGCGATGTTTCCTTCCAATTTCGGACGGGCAATAGCGACGGCCATGGCGAGTAGCTTGGCATGTGGCGGCGCGGCGGCAAACCGCAAGGTGTACCAGGTGTGACGGCAGTCGGCGGCTCACGTTGACCGTTGCACGAAAGACGTGAGTGCCCCGGCCACCAGGTCTGGGTCGTCACACATGGGAAAGTGGTTGCCCCGGCGGACCTGCAGTTGGCGTGCCGTCGGAAACAACTCTTTCCAGCGCGGCTGAAACCGCAGCGGATCGTTGAACTGACCGAAGATGGTCAGCAGTGGCCGATCGGCCAGACCCCCCCTCAACGCGGCGTCGACGTCGGTATAGAGGGCATCGGCACGGCGCGCATCGCGGAAGTAGGCATGCCACGCCCTGCGGGCCGGCGCATCGATTCCCGCCCGAAAAGCCGCGCGGTCTGCGCGGCTCCAGTGCCGACCGGCCCCGAACCGCGTCGACGTCGCGCGGGCAAGCGCATTGATGGCCGCGTCCAGTTCACGCACGGGGGCGCTGCCCATCGCCGCGAGCATGCCCCGGAACAGCGGACCTGTGGGCCGCCATGCGAAGCAGTTGACCGCGGCCAGTGCCGCGACGCGGTCGCCGCGACGGGCGGCGGCCAGGAAGCCGGCCGGGCCGCCCAGGTCGTGGGCTACCAGGGTGAGGTCACGTAACTGCAGCGCATCGATGACCGAGGTGATTGCATCGGCCGCCTGGGCAAGTGTTGGCGGGGTTGAGAGCCGGTCGCTGAGCCCACAACCCGGTGCGTCGATGGCAACACACCGAAAATCGTTGGCTAGACGCAACAACACGTCACGCCAGACAAAGCTCCAGCTGCCGACGTGAACGAACAGCACCGCCGGCCCGTCGCCGATATCGGTAACCGCGATGCCGCCCTGATGGTGGCTCAGCAGGTAGGGCTGCCAGGGCCACGCCGACGATGACAACCAGCTCGGCCGGTCAAGCGCGGCAAGTGATTTCATGGTCATACCTCCGATACCTAACTAACCGCCGCCGAGTTCGGCCCGTAACGGGTCCAATGTTGAAGGCTGCACTAAGACATGGATTTTCGTGATCTTGCCGGCCTCGATCGACAGGGCCAACACGCCGGCAAGCGCTCGGTTGACAAAGGCCAGCACCGCCGGTTGACCGCACACCGGCTGGGCTACCAGGACGGTGGCGGGGTGACACCAGTGGCGCAGGATGGTCGGGCCAACCCTATCCGCGCCCACGACGACAACGCCTTTGCGGGCGTCGATCTCGCCGGCGACACCCGGATCCAGCACCTCGAGCAGGGTGTCCAGGTCTCCATTGGAGCAGGCTTCGATAAAGGCTCTGGTGACGACGCGATGCTGGGCTGGCTCCACGCTGGCCGCAATGCGCGATTCGTTGATCTTGCGACGGGCCCGATGAGCCAGCTGCCGGCATGTGGAGGCCTGGCTGCCAATCGTCGTGGCGATTTGCTGGTAGGGCAGCCCAAAGATCTCGTGCAGCACGAACACCACCCGCTCCGCGGGGCCGAGGCGCTCGAGCATGATCAGCAAAGCCAGCCGGACCTCGTCGTCGAGAGTCACCCGGTCAGCCGGGTCAACCGATGACACGCTGGCGTCACCGTCGTGCCATGCGGCGATGTCCTGCGGGCGCTCCCGGCGTGTCGACGCCGACTTGATGTGATCCAGGCACAGCCGGCTGGTGACCACGATCAGCCAGCCACGCTCGTCGTCGATGTCGCCGACCGGAGCCCGCAGCAAGCGGGAAAATGCCTCTTGCACCATGTCTTCGGCCACGCCGATGTCACCTACCATACGAAACGCGAGGTCCACCAGGTAGGCCCGATGCGCCCGCCAGGCCGCACTTACCGGGTCGTGTTGCGACATGTGTCCTCCCGCCGACCCATGCTGGAATTCATAACATCAAGGACGAGACAGCCCCGCCGAATGTGACAGCAACCGGCGATTTCAGCGCTCGGCGCACCCCCGCGCGCGTCGGCGGTCGGTCAGCGCCCGCAGGAAGAACGCCAGGTTGGCCGGGCGTTCGGCCAGCCGCCGCAGGAAATACCCGTACCACCGGGTGCCGAAGGGCACATACACCCGCACGTGGTTACCGGCGCCGGTCAGTCGTCGTTGTTCGTCGTCGCGGACGCCGTAGAGCATCTGGTATTCGAAATCATCTTGACTACGCCCTGATTCGCGCGTGATCCCCGGTACCGCCGCGATGATCACCGGGTCGTGGGTGGCCACCATCGGATAGCCTCGCCCCGCCGTCAATACCCGAAGGCACCGCAGATAGGAGTCGGTGACCTGCGCGGCGTCTCGGTAGGCCACCGATGCGGGTTCGTCATAGGCGCCCTTGCACAACCGGACTCGGGCGCCCACGGCCGCCAACTCCGCGCAATCGGCCAGCGTGCGCCGCAGATAGGCCTGCACAACCGTGCCCAGCCAAGGAAAGTCGACGCGCAAATCGCCCGATATCGACAATGTGGAATCGGTGGTGGTGTGGTCTTCGGCGTCCACCGTGACCCAGGCGCCCACCCGCTCGGCCCGCTCACAGATGGCGCGGGCGTTGTCCAGCGCGATCTTCTGGCCGTCGCGATCGAGGGCCTGCCCGAGCGCCGACAGCTTGAGCGACACCTCGAGCGGTCGCACCCCGTCGCATGCGATATCGCCACGGCGGCCCAGCACGTCCAAGAGCCCCAGGTACGCCCGCACGGCGGCGGCAGCGTCGTCGGCATCGGTGACGTTCTCGCCCAGGTAGTCGATGCTGAGGTAGCGGCCCGAATCCCGCAGCGCGGTAACGATATCCACCACGTCGTCGAGCGTGTCGCCGGGCACGAACCGGCGCACCACCCCGCGGGTGAGCGGCGAGTGCTCGACGATGCGGCCCAGCCGATCCGAGCGGCCGGCGGCAAGCATTGCCGGGCGCAGGGTGTGCGCGAACCAGCCGGCCATCAGTCGACCGCCATGTGCGGGTAGATGTGGTCGGTGGCCGCGACGAACGTCTCCTTGATACTGCGCGCCGACGTCCACCGCAGCAGGTTCAACGGCGAACCGGCCTTGTCGTTGGTGCCCGATCCGCGTGCACCGCCGAACGGCTGACGCCCCACCACCGCCCCCGTCGGCTTGTCGTTGACATAGAAGTTCCCCGCCGCGAACCGCAGCCGATCCAGCGCGGTCAGCACGGCCTGCCGGTCGTCGGCGATGACCGCGCCGGTCAGCGCGTAGCGGGATCCGGTGTCGATGACGTCGAGGATCTGCTCGTAGCGCTCGTCGGGGTAGACATGCACCGACAGCAGCGGACCGAAGTACTCGATGACAAACGACTCGTCGGTCGGGTCGTCGGAGAGCAACACCGTGGGGCGCACGAAATAGCCCTCGCTGTCGTCGTATTCGCCGCCGACGGCGACGGTGACCGCGGCCGCGCCTTTGGCCCGTTCGATGGCGTCGACGTTCTTGACGAAGGCGCGCTGGTCGATCAGCGCACCGCCGTAGTTGGACAGGTCGGTGATGTCACCGTAGCGCAGCTCGGCGGCTTTGGCCAGCAACTCATCGCCCATCCGCTGCCACACCGAATGCGCGATAAACGCTCGCGACACCGCCGAGCACTTCTGGCCCTGGTAATCGAATGCTCCGCGAATCAGGGCCGTGCGCAGCACATCCGGGCGCGCCGAGGCGTGCGCCACCACGAAGTCCTTGCCCCCGGTCTCGCCGACCAGTCGCGGATAGCTATGGTAGCGGCCGATATTGGTACCCACCCACTGCCATAGGTGGCCGAAGGTAGCCGTCGACCCGGTGAAGTGGATGCCGGCCAGCCGTGGATCGGCCAGTGCCACATCGGAAACCGCGAATCCGTCGCCAGTGACCAGGTTGATCACCCCGGGCGGCAACCCGGCGGCCTCGAGCAGTTGCATGGTCAGATAGGCCGCCAGCGTCTGGGTGATCGACGGCTTCCAGATCACGGTGTTGCCCATCAGAGCCGGGGCGGTCGGCAGATTGCCGGCGATCGAGGTGAAGTTGAACGGCGTGATCGCGTAGACGAAACCGTCCAGCGGGCGGTAGTCGATCCGGTTCCATTCCCCCGGGCCACTGATCGGCTGCTGCTCCAAAATCTGTCGGGCGAAAGCGACATTGAACCGCCAGAAGTCGATCAGCTCGCAGACCGCGTCGATCTCGGCCTGGTACACCGACTTGGATTGGCCGAGCATGGTTGCGGCGGCGATCTTTTCCCGCCACGGCCCGGCCAACAGATCGGCGGCACGCAGAAACACCGTGGCACGCTCATCGAACGGCAGTGCCGCCCAGTCACTTTTGGCGGACGTGGCGGCTTCGACGGCGGCCGCGGCGTCGGCGTGGGTGGCGTTGGTCAGGGTGCCCAGCCTGGCGGCGTGCCGGTGCGGCTGCACGACGTCGATTCGCTCGCCGTCGCCCATCCGGTGTCGGCCGCCGATGACGTGCGGCAGGTCGATGGGGTGATCGGCCAGGGAGGCCAGTTCGGTGCGCAGCCGGGTCCGTTCCGGGGATTTCGGCGCATAGTCGTGCACCGGCTCGTTGGCCGGAACCGGCACCTGGGTGATCGCGTCCATGCCTGCCAGCATCCCCGCCCAGGCATCGCAAATGTTTGGCCGATCAGACAAGATCTGGCGGACTTGCTAGTAGGATCGGACAACATGCGGATCGCCGGCGTGGGGCTCGGCCAGTTGCTCCTGGCGCTGGATGCGACCGTGGTCAGCCTGGTGGACGCCCCGCGCGGCCTGGACCTGCCGGTGGCGTCGACGGCGCTGATCGATTCCGACGACGTGCGGCTGGGCCTGGCGGCCGCGGCGGGCTCGGCCGATGTGTTCTTCCTGATCGGGGTCACCGACGACGAGGCGGCACGCTGGGTCGACGATCAGGCACGCCAACGGGCGCCGGTGGCGATCTTCGTCAAGCACCCGTCGGACTCGGTGGTGGCCGGGGCCGTCCGCGCCGGCTCGGCGGTGGTAGCCGTGGAGCCGCGGGCCCGCTGGGAACGGCTGTACCACTTGGTGAATCATGTCTTGGAGCATCATGGTGACCGGGCCGACCCCACCGACGATTCCGGAACCGACCTGTTCGGGTTGGCACAGTCCCTGGCCGACCGCATCCACGGCATGATCAGCATCGAGGACGCCCAGTCGCACGTGCTCGCCTACTCGGCCTCCAACGACGAGGCCGACGAGCTGCGTCGGCTGTCCATCCTGGGCCGCGCCGGCCCGCCCGAGCATCTGAAGTGGATAGGTCAATGGGGCATCTTCGATGCCCTGCGGGCCGGCCGTGAGGTGGTGCGGGTGGCCGAGCGCCCCGAGCTGGGGTTGCGTCCTCGGCTAGCCATCGGGATTCATCAGCCGGGGGTCGGTGCGCTGCGGCCACCGGTGTTCGCCGGCACGATCTGGGTCCAGCAAGGCTCGCAGCCGTTGGCCGACGATGCCGAGGAGATGTTGCGGGGTGCGGCGGTGCTGGCCGCCCGGATCATGTCGCGACTGGCGACCCAGCCCAATACGCACGCGCTGCGGGTACAGCAACTACTGGGCCTGGCCGAGCTGAACGCAACCACAGCACCCGTCGACGTATCGACCATCGCCCGTGAACTCGGCGTCGCCGCCGACGGCAACGCAACGCTGATCGGTTTCGACACCGCGGAAAACCGCGATACCGCAGTCCGCCATGTTCGGCTTGTTGACGTCATGGCATTGAGCGCCAGCGCTTTTCGCCACGACGCTCAGGTTGCCGCCAACGGCTCACGGATCTATGTGCTGCTGCCCCAAACCACGACCGGCCGAGCTGTCACCTCGTGGGTCCGCGGCACAATCAGCGCACTGCGCGCCGAGCTGGGAGTAGCACTACGGGCAGCCATCGCGGGGCCGGTCGCGGGACTTGCCGAAGTCAACCCGGCACGCGTCGAGGTGGATCGGGTACTCGAGAGTGCCGAGCGCCACCCGATCTTGGGGCAGGTGACATCGCTGGCCGAGGCACGCACCACCGTTCTGCTCGACGAAATCGTCACCCTGGTCGGCACCGACGAGCGGCTCGTCGATCCTCGGATACGTGACCTGGGCGCCCAGGATCCGGTGCTGGCTCAGACCCTGCGTGCCTACCTGGATGCCTTCGGCGACATCGGCGCCGCCGCACGGTCACTGCAAGTGCATCCCAACACCGTTCGCTACCGGATAAGGCGGATCGAGCAGCTGTTGTCGACCTCGCTGGGCGATCCGGATGTGCGGCTGCTCTTTTCGCTGGGGCTGCGGGCCATGGAACGCTCGGCTTAGCAACTCGACCGTGACGCCCCTCACGGCGCCCCTGCGTACACCGACTTCGACTCTGCGTCAACCTGTTTCAGCACATGCACAGCATTGCAGAACGTTATGATCAGCATCGCTATCGCCAACCATCCCCCTGCCCGCTTGGGTTATCGGAGATCGCGCGAAACGGTAATGTAGCACCAATGTCCGACTCTTCTGTCTTGTCCTTGCTGCGCGAGCGTGCCGGCCTGCAGCCCGACGACGCCGCGTTCACGTACATCGACTACGAACAGGATTGGGCCGGCGTCACCGAGACGCTCACGTGGTCAGAGGTGTTTCGACGGACCCGCATCGTTGCTCACGAAGTCAGGCGGCATTGCACGACCGGAGACCGAGCAGTGATTCTGGCTCCACAGGGCCTGGCCTACATCGCGGCTTTCCTAGGTTCGATGCAGGCCGGAGCGATAGCGGTTCCGTTGTCAGTCCCGCAGATCGGCTCTCACGACGAACGTGTCAGCGCGGTGCTTGCCGACGCGTCACCTTCGGTCATCCTGACAACATCTGCGGTCGCAGAAGCGGTTGCCGAGCACATCCACCGGCCGAACACGAACAATGTAGGGCCGATCATCGAAATCGATTCATTGGACTTGACCGGGAATTCACCGAGCTTTCGGGTGAAGGATCTGCCAAGCGCCGCGTACTTGCAGTACACTTCTGGCTCTACCCGCGCTCCGGCTGGGGTCATGATCTCGCATCGGAACCTTCAGGCGAATTTCCAACAGCTGATGTCGAACTACTTCGCCGACCGCAACGGTGTGGCGCCACTTGACACTACCATCGTGTCGTGGCTGCCGTTCTACCACGACATGGGCTTGGTCCTTGGCATCATCGCACCGATCCTGGGCGGCTACCGCAGTGAACTCACTAGCCCGCTGGCGTTCCTGCAACGGCCAGCGCGTTGGCTACATTCGCTGGCCAACGGAAGTCCTTCGTGGTCGGCCGCACCGAATTTCGCCTTCGAATTGGCCGTCCGCAAGACAACGGATGCCGACATAGAAGGCCTCGACCTCGGCAACGTCCTGGGCATCACCAGTGGTGCTGAACGAGTCCACCCCAACACGCTCAGTAGATTCTGCAACCGGTTTGCACCGTACAATTTCCGAGAAGACATGATACGGCCTTCGTACGGCCTGGCGGAAGCGACTCTTTATGTGGCCAGCCGCAATTCGGGTGACAAGCCAGAAGTCGTCTACTTCGAACCTGACAAGCTGTCCACGGGCAGTGCGAATCGATGTGAACCCAAGACCGGCACACCGCTGCTGAGCTATGGCATGCCGACATCACCAACAGTGCGAATTGTGGATCCCGACACCTGCATTGAGTGCCCCGCGGGAATGATCGGCGAGATCTGGGTGAAGGGCGACAACGTCGCCGAAGGCTACTGGAACAAACCGGACGAGACGCGGCACACCTTTGGCGCAATGCTGGTTCACCCCTCGGCAGGTACTCCTGATGGATCCTGGTTGCGAACGGGAGACCTCGGATTCCTCTCCGAGGACGAGATGTTCATCGTGGGCCGTATGAAGGACATGCTGATCGTATACGGGCGCAATCACTACCCCGAGGACATCGAGTCGACCGTCCAGGAGATCACTGGTGGTCGGGTCGCTGCGATTTCAGTTCCGGTCGATCACACAGAGAAGTTAGTCACTGTCATCGAGCTCAAGCTCCTCGGCGATTCCGCCGGCGAAGCGATGGACGAACTCGATGTCATCAAGAACAACGTCACAGCCGCGATATCACGCTCGCACGGTCTCAACGTGGCGGACCTCGTCTTGGTCCCGCCCGGGTCGATCCCCACCACAACCAGCGGCAAGATCAGAAGGGCCGCCTGTGTAGAGCAATACCGGCTGCAGCAATTCACCCGGTTGGACGGCTGAGCTAGTCGGGGCTGACCCAGGGCGATTCACAGCTTGTTGGCTGCCAACTTTAATGTCGGCCGGGACGTGGCTGACTAAGATATGGCGACATAACCGCCCGAAAACCGCCGAACGATAGCTGCTTTCCTATGCTTTCACGCACGCGATTCTCGATGCAGAGGCAGATGAAGCGAGTGATTGCGGGAGCATTCGCGGTCTGGCTCGTGGGTTGGGCCGGTGGATTCGGAACCGCTATTGCGGCAAGCGAACCCGCGTACCCGTGGGCTCCTGGGCCACCTCCGTCCCCCTCTCCGGTGGGCGACGCTTCAACCGCCAAAGTCGTCTACGCCCTCGGGGGCGCGCGAATGCCGGGCATTCCCTGGTACGAGTACACGAACCAGGCTGGCTCTCAATATTTCCCAAACGCAAAGCACGATCTCATCGACTATCCCGCCGGAGCGGCCTTCAGCTGGTGGCCCACCATGCTTTTGCCGCCAGGGAGCCACCAAGACAACATGACGGTGGGCGTGGCGGTCAAAGATGGGACAAACAGCCTTGATAACGCAATTCATCACGGAACCGATCCAGCCGCGGCCGTCGGCCTATCCCAGGGTTCCCTCGTGCTCGACCAGGAGCAGGCGCGGCTCGCCAACGACCCGACGGCACCTGCACCGGACAAGCTGCAGTTCACGACGTTCGGCGACCCCACCGGACGTCATGCGTTCGGAGCGAGCTTCCTGGCCCGAATTTTTCCCCCCGGTAGCCACATTCCGATTCCCTTCATCGAATATACGATGCCCCAGCAGGTGGATAGCCAGTACGACACCAACCATGTCGTCACCGCATACGACGGCTTCAGCGACTTCCCGGACCGGCCGGACAATCTGTTAGCGGTCGCCAATGCGGCCATCGGCGCTGCCATCGCGCACACCCCAATCGGGTTCACCGGACCCGGTGACGTACCCCCGCAGAACATCAGGACCACCGTCAACTCACGAGGCGCTACCACGACGACGTATCTGGTCCCCGTGAACCACCTCCCGTTGACCTTGCCGCTGCGTTACCTCGGCATGTCCGACGCCGAAGTCGATCAAATCGACAGTGTGCTGCAACCACAGATCGACGCGGCCTATGCACGCAACGACAATTGGTTCACCCGGCCGGTCTCCGTGGATCCGGTGCGAGGCCTGGATCCGCTGACCGCTCCGGGCTCGATCGTGGAAGGTGCCCGCGGCTTACTGGGCTCCCCCGCCTTCGGCGGCTAAACACTACCGCTTTGATCCGTCTGCCACGGCTTGAAATACCGTCTTCGTGCGCGCTGACATCCGGGCTGACATCTGGCCTTCTTCGGGTGCGCACCGCTGCCAAGGGTGTCCGGGCCACCAACTTGCGCGTCCGAGCAGCGTGGCCATGGCAGGCACGGTGATGGTCCGCACCACGAACGTGTCTATCAGGATCCCGACCCCAATGATGAAGCCGCCTTGGACGACGGTTCCGATGCTGGAGAACAGCAGGCCGGACATCGAAGCGGCAAATATCAGACCCGCTGCCGTGATCACTCCGCCCGTGCAACGCACCGTGCGAATCACGCTGGAACGCACTCCCAATGCCGACTCGTCCCGCAACCGCGACGCCAGCAGCATGTTGTAGTCCGCACCCACGGCGACCAGCACCACAAACGCTAGGCCGGGCACACTCCAGTGCAATTCCTGGCCCAGGAACACCTGGAACACCACCACACCAAGCCCGATCGCCGACATGTACGAGATGACCACCGAACCGACCAGGTACAGCGGCGCCACTATCGCACGCAGCAGTGCCATGAGGATCAGGATCACCACGACGACGGTCACAGCGACGATGAGCCGCATATCGCGCTCGTAGTAATCGCGGATGTCCCTCAGCATGACCGGGTAACCCGACATTGATATCGACGCGTCAGCCAGGGAGGTATTCGGCTGTGCACCTTTGGCTGTGTCAATGATCGTGTTGACCTGATCCATGGCCGCAGTGCTGAACGGGTTGAGGTCGGTCTGAATGAAGTACCGCACGGTATGCCCGTCTGGCGAGATGAACGCCTGGGCGACTTTTTTGAACTCCTCGGACTTCAGCACTTGCGGCGGGACATTGAAACCCGCCATCGACGGTTGCGACGCATCGTTGCCCATCGCCATCAGAAAGGCTGACGCCTGGTTCAGCCCGATGCCCATGTTCTTGGTCTGGTCGACCAGCATCTGGACGCCGTCTGCGACCTGACGACCGGCGCTGGCGAGGTCGTTAGCTCCATTTTGCATGCTGATCAGGCGCGCCCGGGCGGCGTCCGGATTGTCCAACCCCAGTGATTTCAGCGAGCGGACTACCGAATTCAGCGATCGCCCCAGATCGTTCACCACCGCCGACACGGTCTGCGGTGACCGCGTGGACTGCAGCTGACGCGCCAGGCCGACAACCTTGTCGAGAGTGCCATTGTCACGTGCGGTTTGCAGCTTGTGAAACTGAACGCGCGCGTTGCCACACATAGGATTGCTGTCACAGACCGGGCTGGTATCCAAAGCGGCGACAACAGAGTCAAGCCAATCGAAACTGTTGGCGATACCGTCAAAGTTTACCTGCAGAGCGTCACCGAGCGCGTGGATATTGCTGACAAGCCTTGCAGCGTTGTCGATTTCGTTGAATGTTTTGTTGCCACCGAACTGGTTCTGGATGTAAGCGAGGGCGTCGACAAGGCTGCGGACACCCGCAACGGCCCGGCTGACTTGACCGCGAACGTCACCGAGATTGTCGGCCAACAGGTTGGCACCCGATGCCAGCCGATTCAGGTCGCCGGTGCGCTCATCGATCATTCGCGACGCGCCGCCCAGCCGGTTGCCAACTTGGCCGGCTTGGTATGTCGCCCGGGCCTGTTCAAGGGTTTCCCCGTTTGGCCGGGTCACACCGCGAACCATGGCAATGCCTGGGATCTGGCTCACACGTTGCGCCAGCTGCTCCAGGTCGGCAAGGCCGCGCGGGGTTCGCAGGTCGTGTGCAGAGTGGATGATCAAGTACTCAGGAATAGTCTGATTCACCGAGAAATGGTGCTCCATTGCCGCGTACCCAACCGAACTCGGATCCGAAGGCGGCAATTGTTTGCGGTCGTCGTAGTTGAAGTGAGCCAGGCTCGCGCAGCTGGCCAATGCAACCAGACCAATCAAGCTGGCGCCTAGATAAGCTTTGGGCCGCCGCACTATTCGCGTTCCGGCCCGCCGCCAGAATGTCGCCATGCGTTCACCGCGCGGTGCGACCCACCCGCGCGGTGAGGCCAGCACCAGGATGGCGGGCAGCAGGGTGACCGCGGCCAAGAACGACACCGCGATCCCGATCGCCAGAGCCGGGCCAACCGTTGAGAACACACCGAGTTTGGCGAATCTCATGCCGAGGAAGGTGATTCCGACCGTTGCCGCGGACGCGGCGATCACCTTCCCGACGGACATCATCGCCCGCTGGACGGCACGCTCGGGATGCTCACCGAGCCGCACATACTCGTGATAGCGGCTGATTAGGAAAACGGCGTAATCCGTTCCCGCACCAGCGATCATTGCGCTGAGCAACACGATCGCTTGATTGGATACGGCTAGACCGCCGACGAGCGACACGCCGGCAACCAACGCCTGCGCGGTCATCAAGGATGCGCCAATCGTCACCAGGGGCAACAGCATGGTAACCGGGTTGCGATAGATGACCATCAAGATGACTAGCAACATCACGGCGATCGCCAGCTCGATTGAAGCCCGATCCCGAGCCCCAGCGTCGGTCAGGTCTGCCACCGTGGCTGCGGGTCCTGTCACGTTTGCCGTCAACGTGGTTCCGGCCACAGTTCGTTTCACGATGCGTTCGACGTCGGTGTAAGCGTGGTAGGACTTGGGTGTACCCAGGTCGCCCGCGAGACCGATCGGCAGAATCCATGCCTTGCCATCTTTACTACCGAGCACCTCACGCAATGGCGGAGTAGTCAGGAAGTCCTGCAGCATCACGACGTCTTTAGCGTCGTTTCGCAGACGATCCACCAATGTGTGGTAGACGTTTTCGTCCGCCGCTCCCAAGCCTTTCTCGTCGGTGAGCAGCACTACCAAGATATTCTCGGAGCCGGATTCGTGGAACGCCTCGGCCATCTGGCGAACAGCGACGCTGGAGGGCGCGTCGGCAGGCAGGACCGCGACGGGATGTCGCTGAGCCATCTCCGCCAGTGAAGGCACCGCCATCGGCAGTACCAGGGCGAGCGCGACCCAACAGCCGACCACAACCCAAGGCCGCCGGGCGACGAGTTCACCTAGCCGCGCGAAGATGGGTTCACCACCGGGAATGAATCAGGCAACATTCTGCTGCTGCCCGCTCTCGGCGACTCGTTGGAACACAGACTTCAGCGTTGCCAGGTAGCGGGCAACCGATTCCCGGGCGATCGGGTTGTCGGGGAACATGACCGCCACTGCCGTCCCCTGCTCGACGCGGATGACGTAGATGGACAGTTGATAAGAGTAGCGACCGTCGCTGTACACTCCTATGTTCGTACCGGTTAACTCCGCGGTGAGCAGTACCGAAAGCGGAGCCGCGCCTGCGTCGAGGAAGTTGACGACGGGAAAGTTCGGTCGTGGCATGGTTAGCGTGGACGACAATTCGACGACGCGGTCGTAGGGTACTTCGGCGAGCTTCACGCCCGAGTCGAACGAGGTCTGCGCGGCTCGGGCGGCATCGCCGAACGCCGAGCCGGCGATGGGGACGGTGATCGGAATTAGGCCGGTGAACCAACCTTGGGTCATGGCATCCGCTGGAGTGCGGCGCGTGTCGCGCGGCGTTAGTCCGTAATAGGTTGTCGTACCGGTCAACTCGTGTTCAGCCAGGCCGCAGCAGGCTAGTACGCCACCGATGAACCGAGCGCCGGCAGCCGTGCAGACGGACTCGAATTGAGCCGTCTGCTCTTCATCGAGCATCATCACGGTGACAATATCCGCGTCACTGGGTTTCGATGGGTCACCAAGTGGGAGTGGAAAATCAGGAAAGCTACCGTTAGTACCTTCGGCGAACTTCGTCCAGGCGCGAACCTGGGGCGACTCCACCGTGAGGGTGGAGCTGAACGTGTGTTGTCGGCGGCAGAAGTCGTCGTAGCTGCCTGCCGGCGGTAGCTCGAGAGGGGCATGGCCGCCCACCAGCGCTGCGTACATTAGGTGGAACTCCATGAGCGTGACACCGACGATCATCGCGTCCACATGCACATGATCCACACTTGCAAAGAATGTGAAATGGTCGCAGCCTTGCACGATCCCAAACCGAAAACAACCCCATTGCAGGGGATCCGGCGTGTTCTGCACGATCTCGCGAATTTGCGGCAGCGTGAGCTCACCATGATGAACTGGTACGAACTCGATGTCGGCGGGATCCTGGATCGTACGCCGGATTATTTGTCCGTTGCCGTTGTATTGGAACCAGCTGCGATAGGTATCGTGCCGTCGGAGATGGGCGTTGATCACGTAGTTGGCCGCCCGGATATCGCACTGGCCGGGCTGCTGGCAGCTGACGACCATCAACCGCGAGTAGTCGAGTCCCTTTGCCTTTTGCTCGCAATAGCCCCGAATATGTTGCGCCTGCATATAACTGACCGGAACATCGCTGATCGGCGCCTGCGACGCTTTCGTGTGCGCGACAGCCGAAGGTCGCCATGACACAGTCGAACCCGTGCTCGGCGCCCAGTCGTCCAGCGTGCCTATTGTCAACGGTCCAACCCGCAACATGCCCTCCTCGGCTCGATCTCAAACTTCCGCAACGACTTCACCCGGGCCGTCATCAGACCGGCGCAGATTGGGCGGCTGCCAGCTCGTCGCACACGTGCTCGGCCAAGCCGCGAACCGTGGTGATCTTTGTGGGACTGACGCGTATACCCGTTTCGGTTTCGATGCGGGTCCGCAACTCCAAGTTGCCCAAGGAATCCAAACCATAGTCGGACAGCGGCCGGTCCGGATCAATGGTTCGCCGCAGCAGCAGGCTGATCTGGTCCGATACCAACCGCCTGACTGTGCGGGGCCACTCTTCGCGGGGCAAGCTGCCCAGTTCGGCGAGGAATTTCCCGGTGGCCGGTTGATTTTGGCCCGTGGCGTGGAACGCTTCGGCAAATCGGCTACGTTGCGCAAAGGCCGTCAACCATGGGGTACCCATGATCGGGGCATAGCCGGAGTACGCCCGGCCGTAGCGAAGCAGCGTCTGGAAGGCTCGAGCACCCTCGGCGGGCGCGATCGCTGCGCCGGTGCCTTCGGCCAGCGCGGTAGCGCGGCCAATCTCGGCCCATGCTCCCCAGGCGATTGAGGTAGCCGGAAGGCCCTGCGCCCGCCGCCAGTGGGCAAAAGCGTCCAACCAGCTGTTGGCCGCCGCATATGCGCCTTGACCCGGCGAGCCCACCAAGGCCGCGGCCGAGGAGAACAAGCAGAACCACTCCAGTGGCTGCGCGGCGGTGGCCCGATGAATGTTCCACGCGCCGTGTACCTTCGGCGCCCAACAGCGGTCGATAAGTTCGTCGGTGACATTGGCCAACGTAGCGTCCTCGACCACCGCCGCCGCGTGCAGCACGCCGCGCACCGGCAAGCCCGAGGCGGTGGCCACCGCCACCACTCGGTGGGCCGTTGCGGCATCAGCGATGTCACCGCATTCCACCTGGATATCAGCACCGGCGGCGCGGAGCCGCTCGATGACCCTGGTGGCGTGCGGGCTGGGCGTCGAACGGGAGTTGAGCACGATGCGTCCGCAGCCCGCCGCCGCCAGCTCGCCGGCAAGGAACAGGCCGAGGCCGCCCAAACCACCGGTGACGAGATAGGCGCCGTCGGGCCGGGACATGCGGACCTGTTCGGGGGGCACCACGGCCACGCCTTCACCGGTACGCGGCACATCGAGCACCACTTTTCCGGTGTGCCCGGCTCCGCCGACCAAACGAATGGCAACGGCAGCGTCGTGAATGGGATAGTGCGTGGTCTGCGGCACCGGCAGCGTGCCCTCGACCGTGTGTTGGTAGACGGTTTTCAGCAGGCGCCGGACGGTGTGCGGGTGGCTGTGTGTCAGCAGCGCCAAGTCGACGGCATACAGCGACAGGTTGCGGCGGAACGGGAACAACCCGAGCCGAGTGTCGCCGTAGATGTCACGTTTGCCGATCTCCACGAATCGCCCGCCAAAGGCCAGCAATTCGATCCCAGCACGTTGTGCGGCGCCGGGCAGCGAGTTGAGTACGACGTCGACACCATACCCATCGGTGTCGCCTCGGATCTGCTCGGCGAACTCGGTGCTCCGTGAGTCGTAGACATGCTCGACACCCATGTCGTGCAGCAGTTGTCGCCGCTGGGCACTGCCCGCGGTGGCGAAGATCTCGCATCCGGCGGCCCGTGCGATCGCGATCGCCGCCTGCCCGACACCACCGGTCCCCGAGTGAATCAGCACCTTGTCGTCCGAGCAGATGCGAGCCAGATCGTGCAGGGCGTACCAAGCCGTCGCGGAGGCGGTCGGTACCGCGGCGGCGGCGGCGGCCACCGGCAGCTCGGGCGGGAGCGTCACCGCCAGCCGGGCATCGCATCTGACGAATGTGCTCCAGCAGCCATTGGCGGACATGCCGCCGACGTGATCACCGATCCGATGCTCGGTGACATCCGGCCCGACCGCGGTCACCACACCGGCGAAGTCGATGCCCAACTGCTGTCGGTAGCCCTCGAAGGTGGGATACCGCCCGAAAGCGACCAGAACGTCGGCGAAGTTGACACTCGATGCGGTCACCGCGACCTCGATCTCGCCCGGGCCCGGCGCGACCCGGTCGAATGTGACGAACTCCAACGACTCGAGGTCGCCGGGAGTGCGGATCTGCAGGCGCATACCGTCGCGTCTGTATTCGACGACGGCGGTTCGCCGTTCGGCCGGGCGTAACGGACCGGGACGCAGCCGGGCGGTGTACCAAATGCCATTGCGCCAAGCGGTTTCGTCCTCCTGCGACCCGCTCTGTAGTTGGCTGGCCACCAGGGCAGCGACGGTCTCGCCGTTGTCGACGTCGATTGCGGTGGCACCCAGGTGCGGATGCTCGGAATCGATCACCCGCATCAGTCCACGCAATCCCGCCTGTTCCAAGTTGGCCAGATCGCTCGGCAGCACGCTCGCCGCGCTCCTGGTCACCACGAACAGCCGCGGCGGCTCACCGGGCAGCTCCGCGAGCTCGCGGGCAATACCCACCAGCTGTGACACATAGTCGCGGCCGCACTGTGTCAAACCACCCGTTGGCGGGCCAGTCACCACGACAACACCGGTGAGCCTGCCTCCGAGCAGCGAACGCAATTGTGCGACATCCGACGCCGAAGCCACGCTAGTGCTCTGGGCACCAACGGCATTCAACGCGTCGGCGAGTTGCGCGGTCAGCGGATCAGCTTCGGACGCACTGAGCAGCAGCCAGGATCCCGCATCGATCTGCGGCACCTCAGGCAGCTCACCCCGCTCCCACTCGATGGTCAACAATCGCTCGTCGAACACCCGGTTCGCGCGTTCATGTTCGGAAATCCCTGCGGCCAGCCGTAATCCCTCGACGGTCAAAAGTACCGTTCCGGCCTGGTCGAACACGTCGAGATCGGCTTCGCATTCGCCGGCTCGCGACGATGACGTGACCCGGGCGAGGCAGTAGTGCGCGCCGCGCGTCGAGTGATAGTTGCGCAGCCTGCGCACGCCCACGGGCAGCATCAGACCACCGACAGTCGCCTTCTGGACCTCGGGATGAACAAGCACCGACTGGAAACACGCATCAAGCAGGGCCGGGTGGCTGGCATATGCCGACTGCTGAGATCGGATGGCTCCAGGCAGCGCGACCTCGGCGAGCACTGTGGTGACGTCCCCGCGCGCCGTGTGCACCGCAACTAGGCCTGAAAAAGCCGGACCATACTGAATACCTAAGCTGTTAAACATTTTTCGCAGTTCCTCACCGCTCATGCTGGACTCATGGGCGGCGGTCAGAGCGTTCGTGTCGTACCCGGGCGGCTGCGGCATCTCCTTCAATGCGTGCAGCATCGCGCTGGCCCGCCGTGCGGGCTCGCCTTCCTGATGACTCTCGACTGCGAACTGTAAGATCCCAGGCGCGGCGATCGTCGCGGCCGATGAGACCACCGTCTGCTCGTCCAGCAACAGCGTCTGCTCGAACTTGATGTCGCGCACCTCCGACAGCTCGCCAAGAGTGGTGCGCGCCGCGGCCAATGCCATCTCACAGTAGGCCGCACCGGGAAACGCAGCCACGTTGTGTATCCGATGGTCACCGAGCCACGGATGCGCCCCGGTGCCAACCCCGGCCTGCCAGACGTGACGCTCCGGTTCCTCCAACAGGTGCACATGGGCCCCAAGCAGCGGATGAACCGCCTGGACCGCGCCGGTGTGCGAGCGGTGTGAATCCTCACGGCTGAGCATCAGGGTGCGGTGCGTCCAGCTCGGCAATGGCGCATCCACCAAGCGCCCTTCGGGGTACTGGACAGAGAAGTCCACCTTGGCGCCGGCGTTGTGCACGTCGGCGACGAAGCCGCGCAACCCGAACGGCAGCTGTTCCCCGCGCCGCATCGCGGCAAGCGTTGCGATCGGCATGTCGAGACTGGCGGCGTTCTGCTCGACCGCGTAGGTGAGCAGCGGATGCGGAGCCAGCTCGCCGAACACTCGGTACCCGTCCTTGAGCGCGGCCTGTACCGCCGCCGCGAATCGCACCGTGTACCGCAGGTTTTCCACCCAGTACTCGCCGGTGAACGACGGTCGCTCGCGCGGATCCCACAGCGTTGCGGAGTAATACGGAATTTCCGGCGCCGTCGGATCGAGCTCGGCCAGGACCTCGAGCAACTCGTCCAGGATGGGATCGACCTGCGGTGTATGTGAAGCGACGTCCACAGCTACCTCGCGTGCCAGCACATCCTGCTGCTCCCAGGCCGCCACCAGGTCACGTATCGACTGCGTGGCGCCGCCGACGACGGTTGAGGTCGGAGAGGCAACCACCGACAGCACGACGTCGGAGATCCCACGAATCGCAAGTTCTGACAACACTTGTTGGCCGGGCAGTTCCACCGATGCCATCGCGCCACTACCGGCGATGCGCGACATCAGCCGCGAGCGCCGGCAGATGACTCGCAATCCGTCGTGCAGCGACAGTGCTCCGGCGACCACGGCCGCCGCAGCCTCGCCGAGCGAGTGCCCGATGATGGCACCAGGACGTACCCCATACGACTTCAGGGCCGCGGCCAGGGCGACCTGCACCGCGAAGATGGTGGGCTGCACCCGGTCAATACCGCTGACCGTCTGTGGCGCCGACATCGCTTCGGTCACCGAAAACCCTGACTCCCTAGCGATCACCGGCTCCATCGCCGCGACGGTGGCGGCGAACACCGGTTCGGCTACCAGCAGTTCAGTGCCCATCCCGGGCCACTGAGAGCCTTGCCCGGAGAACACCCACACCGGCCCGCGGTCGTCGTGCCCCACTGCGGGCTGATAGGGAATCTGATCGCCAGCGACGTCCCGCAGCGCCGCGCTCAGCTCGTCAAAACTGCTCGCCGTCACAACCGTCCGGACGGGTCGGTGTGCACGGCGGCAGGACAGCGTGTAGCCCAGGTCCCGCATGCTGACTCGACTGCCCGCGTTGCCGTTCTGGTCGACCCAATCCGCCAGCCGGGCGGCCGTGACGTGTAGTTGCTCAGCCGAGGTAGCCGACACCGGAAACAACGCCAGCCCACCGGCTTCGGGAGTGAGCTCAGGTCCCGAAGCCGCTGGTTCTGATACCGGCGCTTGCTCCAAGATGGCATGCACGTTGGTACCCGACATTCCATACGAGGAAACCGCAGCGCGACGTGGCTGTCCGGTGTTGTCCGGCCAGGATGTATTCGCTTGCGGCACAAAGAGTTCAGTGTCAATCTCAGCCAGCTGATCAGGCAGCCGGCAGAAGTGCAGGTTCTGCGGCACAACCCCATGCCGCAACGCCAGGATTGTCTTCATCAACCCCAGGGGCCCCGATGCCGACTGCAGGTGACCGAAGTTTGTTTTCACCGACGTCAGCGCGCACGGACCCTCGGTTCCGTACACCGCGGCCAGGCTCGCGTATTCGACCGGATCTCCAACGGGGGTGCCGGTGCCGTGGGCTTCGACCATCCCAACCGTCGACGCTTCGACGCCCGCTGCAGCCAACGCTTGCTGATACACCGCGATCTGAGCCTGCGCCGACGGCGCCGCGATATTCACGGTGCGGCCATCCTGGTTGGCTGCGGTGCCACGAACGATCGCCAGCACACGATCACCGTCGCGCACCGCATCCGGTAGCCGCTTCAGCAGCAGGACCACGCACCCCTCACCGGACACGAAGCCATCAGCTGCTTCGTCGAAGGCATGGCAACGCCCGGTAGGCGACAACATGCCTTGCAGGGAACCCGAGACGGACTTCCGCGGTTCTAGCGTGACAACCACACCACCGGCAAGAGCGAGATCGCTTTCACCGTCATCCAGGCTGCGGCAGGCTTGATGCACAGCCATCAACCCGGACGAGCACGCGGTGTCCACCGTGACCGCTGGGCCATGCAGTCCGAGTGTGTAGGCCACTCGCCCGGACGCGAAACTGTTACTGGTGCCGGTGAATCCGTACGGTCCTTCCGCGGCGCCGCAATCCGCGGACAGCAGCTCGTAGTCGCCGTGTGTCAGTCCTACGAAGACACCTGTTTGTGATTCAGCGAGCGTCGCCGGGTCCACACCCGCGTGCTCGATAGCCTCCCACGACACTTCCAGCAGCAAGCGGTGCTGTGGGTCGATCGCGGTCGCCTCCCGCTCGGTCAGGCCGAAGAAATCGCAGTCAAACCCGCCGACGTCGTCCAGAAAGGCGCCCCAACGCGATACCGATCGACCAGGGACACCAGGTTCGGGGTCGTAGTACACGTTCGCGTCCCACCGGTCAGCGGGAATCTCACCCACCAAATCGTCGCCGCGTAACAGCGCTTCCCAGAGGCGTTGTGGGGAATCGATGCCGCCCGGGAGCCGGCAAGCCATGCCGATTACGGCGACCGATGTGGCGGTTGCGGTGCGCACTACGCAGTCCCCCTGTACCAGCCGTGGGTGAATGCTCCCAAACCCCATTTACCAACACATTCGGGCTCAGGATTGTTTAGCGTACTAACTTCATGGTAGTGGCTCAAGACGAAAGCATCGCATGCTGCAAGGTCCGATACAACGGGAAAACTGTTGTGGGACTTGTTAATCTGCAGGCCACAGCACGACGAAGAACACATTATCCAGCCAACTCACAGGCCGTTGCCATGCCGCTACCAGACGTCGTAGGCCTGGGAAAGTTAAGGTAGCAACACTGCTCGACAGCCACAGCAGCATGCACCGCGCGTGTGATCCGCACGAGCCGCACGGGCGCGAGCAGACGCAAAAGCCCCGAAATCCGTTGGATTCGGGGCCTTTTGCGTCTGCTCGCGCCCAACGTGGGTGCTTGGCTAGGGTGAATCCTTGTGGATCCTCACCGCGACCTGGAATCGCGGGCCTTTGCCGGCAACTGGCGGGTATACCAACAGCAAGCGTTGGACGCGTTCGACGCCGACGTCGCTGCCGGCGACAACCGTGCCTATCTGGTGCTGCCGCCGGGTGCGGGCAAGACGATGATCGGCCTGGAAGCAGCGCGCCGGCTGGGGCGCCGGAGTTTGGTGTTGGTTCCCAACACGGCGGTGCAGGCGCAGTGGGCCGCCGCGTGGGATAACAGTTTTCCGTCGTCGGACCGGTCGGCATCGAAGTGTGGAACCGAGCGTGACCTTGCCTCGGCGATGAACGTCCTGACGTATCAGTCGCTTGCCGTCATCGACGCCGAAACCGATTCGACAGTCCGGCGGGAAGTCCTGCGCAACCGCCACCAGCAAGCGTTGCTGGATCTCCTGCACCCCAACGGGAGGGCGGTGATCGAGCGGGCGGCGACGCTAGGCCCGTGGACGCTGGTGCTCGATGAGTGCCACCATCTGCTAGCTACGTGGGGCGCCCTGGTCAGTGCGTTGGCGTCGGTCCTCGGAGCGCAGACCGCGCTGATCGGTCTAACGGCGACCCCGGCCACAGAGCTCACCGCGTGGCAGCACACCCTGCATGATGAGCTGTTCGGCACCGCCGACTTCGTGATCCCGACACCCGCTCTGGTTAGGGAAGGCGACCTGGCTCCCTACCAAGAGTTGGTCTATCTGACCCAACCGACGCCCGAAGAGCAGGCCTGGATCGGCACCCACCGGGCGCGCTTCGCCGACCTCATGCTGGCCCTCATCGACCAAAAGGTGGGCAGCATGTCGTTGGCCGCGTGGCTGCACACCCGGATCGTGGATCGAGCGACGCGCGAGGGCAATCAGATCGCCTGGTCGACGTTCGAGCGTGCCGAACCCGACCTCGCGTGCAGCGGCCTGCGCTTCGCCTACGACGGCCTGATTCCACTACCCGACGGCGTGCGCCTGCGCGAGCAGCACCGAATTGCGCCCGATGCCCAGGACTGGGTTAACGTATTGACCGACTTCAGCGTCGGGCACCTGCAACAAAGCGCGGATCCGCGCGACGCGCACGCGCTGACCGCGATCAAGCGGGTGCTACCCGGCCTGGGCTACCGGCTGACCAGTCGCGGCGTACGCGTCGCGACCTCGCCAGTAGACAGACTGTGCGCGCTGTCCGAATCCAAGATCGCCGCGACCGCGCACATCCTCGACACCGAGGACGCCGTCTTGGGGGCGCGGTTGCGGGCGCTGGTGCTCTGCGATTTCGAATCGATGACCGGCGCCCTTCCCACATCGCTGAAGGGCGCGCCCGTCAGCGAGCAGTCGGGTTCGGCCCAGCTGGTTGCCGCCATGCTCGCCGCGTCGGATCACCGCCGCCGCACCCCACTGCACGCCCTTCTGGTAACAGGTCAAACCTTCGCCTGCCCGGCCGCGATCGAAGATGACCTGATCGCCTTCTGCGCCGAGCGCGGCGCGCTCGTCACCGCCGAGCCGCTTGACGCCCACCCTAGTCTGCGGGTCATGCGCGGCACCGGCGGCCTCACGCCACGTACGTGGGTCGCGCTGGCTACCGAATACTTCCTGGCCGGCCGCGCCCGCGTCCTGGTCGGCACCCGTTCGCTACTAGGTGAAGGGTGGGACTGCGCGGCGGTCAACGTCAATATCGACCTGACGAGCGCAACCACCCAGGCAGCGATCACTCAGATGCGCGGCCGCGCCATCCGCAACGACCCCTCGGACGGTCACAAGGTGGCGGACAACTGGTCGGTCTGCTGTATCGCCACAGAACACCCGCGCGGTGATGCCGACTACCTGCGCCTGGTGCGCAAACATGACGGGTACTACGCGGCAACCCCGCAGGGGCTCATCGAATCGGGTGTGACGCACTGCGATCCGTCGCTGTCGCCGTACGGTCCTCCGGTCACCGATACCCACGCCATCACGGCGCGAGCGCTGCAGCGCGTCGCCGAACGCGCCCAGGCGAGATCCTGGTGGCGAATCGGCGAGCCCTACGAAGGAGTCGACGTCGCAACCATCCGCGTGCGATCCCGCCAGCCGCTCGGGGTCGCCGCACCCCGCATCCCCGCCTCGGCATTGACCCCACCGGTGCCGGGACAGTTCAGTCCGGTCCGCCTGGCAAGGGGTGCCGTGGCCGCCGTTTCCGTGGTCGGCGCCAGCACCGCCACCGCAGTTGCCTCCGCCAATCTCGGCATGCTGGCGGGTGCCGGCACGGCCGGCGCCATCGTCGCGGCGGGTGTTGGCCTGGTGGCAACCGCTGTGGCGGCCGAAAGCCGCCGCCTGGACCACGCGCCCAACGCGCTCGAGCAACTGGCCGCCGTCGTCGCGGATGCGCTGTACGCCGCGGGCGGCGCACAGCGAGGATCCGCGGCACTACGGTTGGCCTCCGACCCCGAAGGCTGGATCCGGTGTCAACTCGACGGCGTGCCCACCGAGCAGTCCCTGCGGTTCACCGCGGCCCTCGACGAGCTACTGGCGCCGCTTGCCGAACCGCGCTACCTCATCGGACGCAAGATCCTCACGCCGCCCGCCCGGCCCGTTGCCCGGAGGCTGTTCGCGGTTCGTGCCGTCGTCGGGCTATCGCTGCCCGGCGCGGTTGCCTGGCACGCCGTGCCCCGCTGGTTCGCACGAAACAAGGATCGGCGGCAACATCTGGCACAGGCATGGCGAAAGCACATCGGCCCACCCCGACAACTGCCAGCAGACTCCCCACAAGGGCAAGCCATCCTCGATCTGTTCCGCGGCGATAACCCGCTCTCGGTGACAACCCAGCTGCGCACGACCTGGCGGTGACCCGGCCGCAAGTTGCGTCTGTTCGCGCTAACAGGTGAGCCGTCCGACCGCCGCCGCAACCCGCTCGTCGGTGGCCGTCAGCGCCACCCGCACGTGCTGAGCCCCACCCGGGCCGTAGAAATCACCCGGTGCCACCAGGATGCCCCGCTGCGCCAGCCACGCGACACTGTCGCGGCACGGCTCGCCGCGAGTGGCCCATAGATACAATCCGGCGTCCGAATAGTCGACCGCAAAACCCGCGGAGCCCAGCGCCGGCAACAGCGCGGCACGCCGTTGTGCGTAGCGCTCCCGCTGTTGCCTTTCGTGCGCGTCGTCGTCCAGCGCGGCCACCATAGCCGCCTGTACCGGCGCCGGCACCATCATCCCGGCGTGTTTGCGCACCGCTAGTAGCTCGGCAACGATCTCGAGGTCACCGACGACGAAACCCGCTCGGTAGCCGGCGAGCGATGAGCTCTTCGATAGTGAGTGCACAGCCAGCAACCCGGTGTGGTCGCCGTCGCACACCGAGGGATGTAGCACCGAAACCGGTTCGGCGTCCCAGCCCAATCCCAGGTAGCACTCGTCGGAAACCACGAGAACGCCTCTGCCCCGGGCCCACTCGACCACCTTGCGCAAATGGTCGACACCCAGCACCCGTCCGGTCGGGTTGCTCGGCGAGTTCAGGTAGAGCAGTGCCGGGGATTGCGGACCCAGCTGGGTCAGCGCATCCGCACGCAGCACCCGCGTTCCGGCCAGGCGGGCGCCGACGTCATAAGTCGGATATGCCAATTCGGGCACGACGACCAGATCCGCACCGCCCAGGCCCAACAACGTCGGCAACCAGGCGATGAGTTCCTTGGTGCCGATAACCGGCAACACGGCCGCCTCGGTCAGCCTGGTGATGCCGTAGCGGCGAGCCAGCGCTGCCACCACAGACTCACGTAACCGTGCGGTGCCGGCGGTCGCCGGATAGCCAGGGGCGGCACTGGCCGCCGCCAGCGCCTCCTGGATCAGCGGTGCGACCGGGTCGACCGGAGTGCCGACGGAGAGGTCGACGATGCCATCCGGATGGGCCCCGGCCAGCGCTTTCGCGTCGGCCAAGGTGTCCCAGGGGAAGACGGGCAGAGACGCCGACACTCCGCCGCGAGCGGGTGCTGCCCCCAGCCGGCTCAGGCGTCCTCGCTCTGCGGCGCCAGATCCTTGACCGCTTGCGGGTCGTTCTCGGTCATGCCAACCTTGGCCGCACCGCCCGGCGATCCCAGCTCGGCGAAGAAATCGGCGTTGATCTGGGTGTAATGGCTCCACTGTTCGGGCACATCGTCTTCGTAGAAGATAGCTTCAACGGGGCAGACCGGCTCGCAAGCCCCACAGTCGACGCATTCGTCGGGGTGGATATACAGCATCCGGGCGCCCTCGTAGATGCAATCGACCGGGCACTCCTCAATGCATGCCTTGTCCTTGATGTCGACACAGGGTTCGGCGATCGTGTACGTCACGGACGTCTCCTCAACATGTCTTCCAGATACCGCTATGTGTGGGCTGCTGTCCACCTCGCCAAGGCTTCCTCCGGGCCCTGCTGAGGCAATGCGTTCGGTTACTGATACTAGACGTTGCACATACACGTCGACCACTTGGCACATGCGTCGGCGTACACGGTCAATATGCACCTAGTTGCATAGCAATCCGGCTTGCCGTCTATGCTGCCCGGATGGCGCTACCCCACGCGATCTTGGTGTCGCTGTGTGAACAGGCCAGCTCGGGCTACGAGTTGGCCCGCCGATTCGATCGCTCCATCGGCTATTTCTGGACCGCAACCCATCAGCAGATCTATCGGACGTTACGGGTGATGGAGAACAACAACTGGGTGCGCGCGACGACCGTGCTCCAGCATGGCCGGCCCGACAAGAAGGTATACGCGATCTCCGACAGCGGCCGGGCCGAGCTGGCTCGCTGGATCGCCGAGCCGCTCAGCCCGACCAGGCCCGGCCGCGGCAGTGCGCTGACCGACAGCAGCACGCGCGATATCGCCGTCAAGCTGCGTGGCGCCGGCTACGGAGACGTTGCCGCGCTGTATACCCAAGTCACCGCGCTGCGCGCCGAGCGTGTCAAGTCACTGGACACCTATCGCGGTATCGAGAAGCGCACCTTCGCAGATCCGTCGGCGCTCGATGGCGCCGCACTGCATCAATACCTCGTGCTGCGCGGCGGAATCCGAGCCGAAGAAAGTGCCATCGATTGGCTCGACGAAGTAGCTGAAGCGCTCCAGGAGAAGCGATGACAAATCCATACCCAAATCTGCTGTCCCCGTTGGACCTTGGGTTTACCACGCTGCGCAACCGGGTGGTTATGGGTTCGATGCACACCGGACTGGAAGACCGGGCCCGCCATATCGATCGGCTCGCCGACTACTTCGCCGAACGTGCACGCGGCGGCGTCGGGCTGATCATCACCGGTGGCTACGCGCCCAACCGCACCGGATGGCTGCTGCCGTTCGCCTCCGAACTCGTCACTTCGGCGCAAGCCCGACGGCACCGCCGAATCACCAGGGCGGTCCACGATTCGGGTGCAAAGATCCTGCTGCAAATCCTGCACGCCGGACGCTACGCCTACCACCCACTTGCGGTCAGCGCCTCGCCGATCAAGGCGCCGATCACCCCGTTTCGTCCGCGAGCACTATCGGCTCGCGGGGTCGAAGCGACCATCGCGGATTTCGCCCGCTGCGCGCAGTTGGCCCGCGATGCCGGCTACGACGGCGTCGAAATCATGGGCAGCGAAGGGTATCTGCTCAATCAGTTCCTGGCGCCGCGCACCAACAAGCGCACCGACTCGTGGGGCGGCACACCGGCCAACCGTCGCCGGTTCCCGGTCGAGATCATCCGACGCAGCCGCGCCGCCGTCGGATCCGACTTCATCATCTGTTACCGGCTGTCAATGGCCGACTACGTTGCAGAAGGCCAGAGTTGGGATGAAATCGTCGCGCTGGCAACCGAAGTGGAAGGGGCAGGCGCAACCATCATCAACTCCGGCTTCGGCTGGCACGAGGCCCGGGTGCCCACTATCGTCACCTCAGTGCCGGGCGGCGCGTTTGTCGACATCAGCAGCGCCGTCGCCGAACACGTCACTATCCCGGTGGTGGCGTCCAACCGGATCAACATGCCGCAGGCCGCGGAACGGATTCTGGCCGAAACCCAGGTGCGGCTGATATCAATGGCCCGGCCGATGCTGAGCGACCCGGACTGGGTGCTCAAGGCGCAGTCCAATCGGGTCGACGAAATCAACACCTGCATCTCCTGCAATCAAGCCTGCCTGGACCACGCATTTGCCAGGAAAACGGTGTCGTGTCTGCTCAATCCACGCGCCGGGCGCGAGACGCAGTTGGTGCTGTCCCCGACCCGGCGCGCCCGCTCGGTGGCCGTCGTCGGGGCTGGACCAGCCGGGCTGGCCACGGCGGCCAACGCCGCGCAACGGGGTCACCGGGTCACGCTGTTCGAGGCCAACGACTTTATCGGTGGACAGTTTGACATGGCCCGCCGCATTCCCGGCAAAGAGGAATTCAGCGAAACCATCCGGTATTTCTCGACGATTCTGGCCAAACACGGTGTCGAGGTGCGACTGGGCACTCGGGTGGCCGCCCAGGAGTTGACCGGCTACGACGAGGTCGTCTTGGCCACCGGCGTGGCACCGCGCATTCCGGCCATCCCCGGCATCGACCACCCCATGGTGTTAACCTACGCCGAAGCGATCACCGGTGTCAGACCGGTCGGGCGAACCGTGGCTGTCGTCGGCGCCGGCGGCATTGGCTTCGACGTCACCGAACTGCTGGTCACCGACTCCTCACCCACCCTCAACCTCAAAGAGTGGAAGGCCGAATGGGGGGTCGCTGATCCGCGAGAAGCCCGCGGAGCGTTGACGACTCCGCTGCCGGCGCCGCCCGCCCGTGAGGTGTACCTACTGCAGCGCACCAAAGGCCCGCAGGGCAAGCGGCTCGGCAAGACCACCGGATGGGTCCACCGGGCGTCGTTGAAGGCCAAGGGCGTTCATCAGCTGTCTGGGGTGAACTACGAACAGATCAACGACGACGGCCTACACATCAGCTTCGGCCCGAAGCGCAGGCGGCCCCAGCTGCTGGCGGTGGACAACGTAGTGGTCTGCGCCGGCCAGGAACCGGTGCGAGATCTGGAGAGTGAACTGCGCCGGCACGGCATTAACCCGCACATCATCGGTGGCGCGGCGGTTGCCGCCGAGTTGGACGCCAAGCGCGCCATCAAGCAAGGCACCGAACTTGCGGCCAGGCTATAAACTCATTTCTCGGGCTGTAAACAACGTTGTTTCATCGCTGCTGACCTGCAGATTGTTATGGCCGCGCAGTGTCGCCCGATAACCAGTTTGAGAGAAGCAAGCCCACGGCGCCTGGTACCCTCGACCGCAGACGGCAACCGCTGGGCAGATGTCGTCGCCGTCTTAACGACGGTGCAATAGTTTGGGGAAGGTGTCCATAAATGAGGCTGTCGTTGACCGCATTGAGCGCCGGTGTAGGCGCCGTGGCAATGTCGTTGACCGTCGGGGCCGGGGTCGCCTCCGCAGATCCCGTGGACGCGGTCATTAACACCACCTGCAATTACGGGCAGGTAGTAGCTGCGCTCAACGCGACGGATCCGGGGGCTGCCGCACAGTTCAACGCCTCACCGGTGGCGCAGTCCTATTTGCGCAATTTCCTCGCCGCACCGCCACCTCAGCGCGCTGCCATGGCCGCGCAATTGCAAGCTGTGCCGGGGGCGGCACAGTACATCGGCCTTGTCGAGTCGGTTGCCGGCTCCTGCAACAACTATTAAGCCCATGCGGGCCGCATCCCGCGACCCGGCATCGTCGCCGGGGCTAGGCCAGATTGCCCCGCTCCTCAACGGGCCGCATCCCGCGACCCGGCATCGTCGCCGGGGCTAGGCCGCAAGCAGGGCGTATGTGGTAGTGCGCTGGCGCGCCGGGCGGCCGATGCCTTCGGCGATCGCGACCAGCTCAGCGACGGTCTTGGCCGATCCGTGTTCGGAACCGGCCATCCGCGAGATGGTCTCCTCCATCAGCGTGCCGCCCAGGTCGTTGGCGCCACCTTCGAGCATCACCTGGGTGCGCCGCACTCCAAGTTTCACCCAGCTGGTCTGAATGTGCGAGATGCGGCCGTGCAACATGATCCGCGCCAAAGCATGTACCGCGCGGTTGTCGCGATGGCTGGGCCCGGGGCGCGCCGCACCGGCCAGGTACAACGGTGAATTCTGGTGCACGAACGGCAACGGGACGAACTCGGTGAAGCCGCCGGTACGGTCCTGAATATCGCGCAGCACGTTAAGATGGGCGACCCAGTGCCGTGGACTGTCCACATGCCCGTACATCATCGTCGATGATGACCGCAGACCCACCTCGTGGGCGGTCGTCACGATTTCGATCCACAATGACGTCGGCAGCTTGCCCTTGGTCAGCACCCAGCGAACCTCGTCGTCCAGGATTTCCGCGGCGGTACCCGGGATGGTATCCAGCCCGGCCTCGCGCAGGCCGATCAGCCACTCGCGAATGCTCAGCCCGCTCTTGGTGACGCCGTTGGCGATCTCCATCGGGGAAAACGCGTGCACATGCATGGAGGGCACCCGCGCCTTGACGGCACGAACCAGATCGGCGTAGCCGGTGACCGGTAGCTCGGGATCGATACCGCCCTGCATGCATACTTCGGTGGCCCCGGCGACGTGGGCCTCCCATGCCCGGTCGGCGACCTCTCCGACCGACAGCGAGTAGGCGTCGGCGTCACCCTTTCGCTGGGCGAACGCGCAGAACCGGCAACCGGTGTAGCAGATATTGGTGAAGTTGATGTTACGGTTGACCACAAAGGTCACCTCGTCGCCGACGACATCGCGGCGCAACGAATCAGCCAGTGCGGCAACGGCTTCCAGCGCAGGACCGTCGGCGGTGGCAAGCGCCAGATACTCGCCGTCGGTGCAGCCGGCGGGCGCACGCTCCGCCGATCGCAGGGCGGCAAGCACATCGGTGTCAATGCGTTCCGGAGCGCGGACCGCCAGCTCGTGCACCTGCTCGCGGATCGATTCCCAGTCACCGAAGGCGCTGGCCAGGTCGCTGCGCACTGCGGTATTGCGGCCCTGAGTGTCGATCGCTGCGCCCAGATCGACCCGGCCCCAGGACGCCACGTCGTCGGGCTCCTGCCACGGCATGCCCACCGGGTTGACGTCGCGGGCCAGGCCGGTCGCCGGATCCGCCAGCGCCACCACATGTCCCCGCACCCGCGGGTCGATCCACGCCGCGCCCGCCTGTACGTATTTGGGTTGCGCGGTCAGCCGCTGCACCATGTCGTAGCCGGCTTCGGCGGTGACCGCCGCCAGCTCGTCCAAAGCGGGCCAGGGCCGTTCGGGGTTGACATGGTCGGGCGTCAACGGTGAGACACCGCCCCAGTCGTCGACCCCGGCGCCAACCAGCGCCCGGCATTCGTCGCCAGACACCAGGTTCGGCGGCGCCTGGATGCGCATGCCCGGGCCCAGCACCAGCCGCGCCACCGCAACCGTCGCCAGGTAATCCTCGATTCCGGCATCGGGGAAGGCGGCCATCGCGGTGTGTTCCTTGGCGCGGAAGTTCTGCACGATCACTTCTTGGATATGCCCGAACTCCTTGTGCGACTTGCGAATCGCATGTAACGTATCGGCGCGCTCGGATAGCGTCTCGCCGATGCCGACCAACAGACCGGTGGTGAACGGAATGGACAACCGGCCGGCGTCGGTCAGGACACGCAGCCGCACCGCCGGGTCTTTGTCAGGGCTGCCGTAGTGGGCGAGCCCCTTGGTTTCGAACAGCCGTCGCGAGGTCGTCTCCAGCATCATGCCCATCGACGGCGCCACCGGTTTGAGCCGCGACATCTCCGACCAGCTCATCACACCCGGGTTCAGGTGCGGCAACAGCCCGGTTTGCTCCAGCACACGGATTGCCATCGCGCGCACGTAGGACAACGTGGAGTCATAGCCCCGTTCGCCGAGCCATTCGCGTGCCTGGCGCCAACGCGCCTCCGGACGGTCACCGAGAGTGAATAGCGCTTCCTTGCAACCGAATTCGGCACCTCGGCGGGCAACGTCGAGGATCTCGTCGGGTTCCATATACGTGCTGGAACCTTGGGCGCGTAGCTTGCCCGGCACGGTGACGAACGTGCAATAGTGGCAATTGTCCCGGCATAACCGGGTGACCGGGATAAACACCTTGCGCGAATAGCTGATCGCCAACCTGCCGCTGGGCCCGTGCCGGCCGGCCGACACGAGACCCGCATCGCGCACCCGCGCGGCGCTCGCGCACAGGTCGGCCAGCTCGTCACCGCGTGCGGTCATCGCTATGGCCGCCTCATCCACGTTCAGCGTGACACCATCTCGGGCCCGTCGCAGTACCCGCCGCAACGCTGAGGCATTTGCCTGGGGCGGTACAACGGGACTCGGCAGAGCGGTGGACTTCCGACCTACAGGCTGCGGCACGTTGGTATACCTTCCCTGCAATCTGATATCATCCGCACGCCCCACCAGGTGAGATGCTGGCCAACCTTGGTGCCATAAGCGCAACAGTAGCGCCAGGCCGAGCTCGGCACGCCGTCGACCATCCGGCACCAACGGTTTGGTGGAGTAAGGCGCAGGTCACAGCCGATCGCGATACCATCCGTGAGAGGCCAGCGTCTGAACAAGCCCCCGGCGACAGCCGCCGCGTGGTGAACCAGAAGAAGGTACGAGATGTCGTTTGTGTTCGCGGCGCCAGAGGCACTGGCGGCGGCCGCTGCGGACATGGCCGGTATCGGTTCGACTCTTAACGCCGCCAATGTGGTTGCGGCGGTTCCCACCACCGGAGTCCTGGCCGCAGCCGCGGACGAGGTCTCGACTCAGGTCGCCGCGCTGCTTTCCGCGCATGCTCAGGGGTATCAGCAGCTCAGCCGGCAGATGATGACAGCCTTCCACGACCAGTTCGTGCAGGCGCTGAGAGCAAGTGCAGACGCATATGCAACCGCCGAGGCCAGCGCCGCGCAGACCATGGTGAACGCCGTGAATGCGCCCGCAAGAGCGTTGCTGGGGCATCCACTGATTAGCGCCGACGCCTCGACGGGTGGGGGCTCGAACGCGCTGAGCCGGGTCCAAAGCATGTTCCTCGGCACTGGCGGCTCCAGTGCACTTGGCGGTAGCGCCGCTGCAAATGCCGCTGCCAGCGGTGCGCTGCAGCTCCAACCCACCGGTGGGGCCAGCGGTCTGTCCGCCGTCGGCGCCCTGCTGCCGCGCGCCGGAGCGGCCGCCGCCGCGGCGCTGCCGGCTCTGGCCGCCGAGTCGATCGGCAACGCAATCAAGAATCTCTACAACGCCGTCGAACCGTGGGTGCAGTACGGCTTCAACCTCACCGCATGGGCGGTGGGATGGCTGCCCTACATCGGCATACTGGCACCGCAGATCAACTTCTTCTATTACCTCGGCGAGCCCATCGTGCAGGCAGTCCTGTTCAATGCGATCGACTTCGTGGACGGGACAGTCACTTTCAGCCAGGCACTAACCAATATCGAAACGGCCACCGCGGCATCGATCAACCAATTCATCAACACCGAGATCAACTGGATACGCGGCTTCCTGCCGCCGTTGCCGCCAATCAGCCCGCCGGGATTCCCGTCTTTGCCCTAACTTCGGACTAGCCAGATCCGTCAGCTTGGACCCTGCGCCGCCACAGCACCCACGCCGGTGGCACGGCCCCTGCCACGACGAACACCAGCGCGCCGTAGACCAGCAGGCCCTGGCCACCCAGAATGACATCGTCGCCAGGGCCGCCGAAGCTCATCGCCGCTACCGTCAGTAGCCACGCCCACAGGGGCAGCGCGGCCACCCGCGACGATGTGGTCCATCGCGCTGCGGCCCACACCAGCGCAGCATTGACCAATCCACTGATCAAGGCACTGATCGGAAACGGAGCCGAGCCGATATACCAGGGCATCAGCAGAGCCCCGGCAAGCGCAGACACGACCCCGTCGACAGTCAACAGGGCCAGGACAACCAAACGGATTGCTCGATCTGTCGCGCCGGTGGTCAGGTTGGCACGCTGTCGATCTGAGAGAGTATCGACCCGATGACCCACTGCAGGCTGTCGAGTCGGTCCTGCCAATGCTGCAGGTTAGGGTCCAGGTCGGGGTCCATGGGGTTCCTTCCGTGGCTGCCTGGTTGGCAGCCTACGTGCCGGACGCGGTGAAGCCCAGACCGGCGAGCAGATCAGTTTCCCAGCCACGTTCATCGCGGGCGCCCGCGGAGCCGCCGGCGAGCACGTAATGCTCATCGGCCAGGATGGGCAGTGCCAGGTTGTTCGACAAGGCGGCGGCCCGGCCGGTCGGGCCGACGACAACTTGGGTGGCATGGGCAGCCAGTGCCGCAACCTTGGCGGCTCGCGCCTGCTCATCGGCCTCGACGACGGCGTCGATACCGTCGTCGGAGTACCCGAATGCAATCTCGTCGGCCCGCGGCAACACCCATTCGGGTCGCAGATCGTCGGGGACCAGGGCTCGCGCGCCCGAAATGAGCGCGCTCAGACCCAAGACCGTCCAGTAGAACTTCGGCACCGTCCACGGGTCGCCGGGGTGATCTGCGGTACCGGACCCAACACCCGCTGCGGCCACCGCGGCGGTAGTGACGGTGTGGGTGTGCACGTGGTCAGGATGACCGTAACCGCCATTGGGGTCATAGGTCACCACGACATGCGGCCGCAGCTCGCGAATGATCGCGACCAATGCCCCGACGGTCTGCCGGGGGTCAGCATCGACGAATCTCCGCTGACTCCGCTGGTCTGTGCCGGCCATGCCGGAGTCGCGCCAGCGACCCGCGCCGCCAAGGTAGATCGGTGCGCTGACCCCGAGCGCTCGCAACGCCGCGGTGAGCTCGCCGATGCGGTAGCCACCGAGTTGGTCCGCATGATCGGCGGTGAGTTGAGCCCAGCGATCGCCAATGACCTCGCCCTCCTCACCCAGGGTGCACGTGACGACATGGACCTGTGCGCCACGGGAGGTGTAGTGCGCGATGGTTGCGCCGTTGCTCAGGCTCTCATCGTCGGGGTGTGCATGAACAAACAGCAGCCGCGGCGTCTCAGACATGGAGGCACCCTACCGGGCGAGCGTCGAAAAAATTCCTCAACAGAATCGCTACCGTTTTGTGACCGAAGCCGTTATGGTGAAAATACCTTAGTGAACGATTCCGTCTACAATGCCGTGCGGAACCCCAAGTCGTCGCTGACCCCCACCATCAGACCACGTCAGTGGAAGGAGATGCACGCGTGTCTTTTGTCACCACACGGCCCGATTCGATTGGGGAAACGGCCGCCAACCTCCACGAGATCGGGGTGACGATGAGCGCCCATGATGACGGGGTCACGCCGCTGATCACCAATGTGGAATCCCCCGCCCACGATCTTGTGTCCATCGTGACGTCGATGCTGTTTTCCATGCACGGCGAGCTGTACAAGGCGATCGCGCGCCAGGCCCATGTGATCCACGAGTCATTTGTCCAAACACTTCAGACCAGCAAGACTTCGTATTGGCTCACCGAATTAGCCAACCGCGCGGGCACCTCCACCTAGACAGCGGTTGAGCGACAATGGATTTCACAATTTTTCCGCCGGAGTTCAACTCCCTCAACATCCAAGGTAGCGCTCGTCCGTTTCTAGTAGCCGCGAACGCCTGGAAGAATCTGTCCAACGAGCTGAGCTACGCGGCCAGTCGGTTCGAGAGTGAGATCAACGGGCTGATCACATCGTGGCGGGGGCCATCGTCGACGATCATGGCAGCTGCGGTCGCCCCATTTCGGGCCTGGATTGTCACGACCGCTTCCCTGGCTGAACTCGTCGCCGACCACATCAGCGTCGTGGCAGGCGCCTATGAAGCGGCGCACGCAGCACACGTGCCGCTGCCGGTGATCGAGACCAACCGACTGACGCGCCTCGCCCTCGCCACGACCAACATTTTCGGGATTCACACCCCCGCGATCTTTGCCCTCGATGCACTGTATGCCCAGTACTGGTCCCAAGATGGCGAGGCGATGAACCTCTACGCCACAATGGCGGCGGCCGCCGCACGGCTGACACCGTTCTCGCCCCCGGCGCCGATCGCCAACCCGGGCGCGCTGGCCAGACTTTATGAACTGATCGGTTCGGTGTCCGAGACGGTGGGGTCATTCGCCGCGCCGGCGACCAAGAATCTGCCTTCGAAGCTGTGGACGCTGTTGACGAAGGGCACCTACCCGCTCACAGCCGCGCGAATCTCGTCGATACCCGTGGAATACGTGTTGGCCTTTGTCGAGGGCAGCAACATGGGCCAGATGATGGGCAACCTCGCCATGCGGAGCCTGACACCCACGCTCAAGGGCCCGCTGGAGTTGCTACCCAACGCGGTCAGGCCCGCGGTGTCGGCAACATTGGGAAATGCGGATACGATCGGGGGGTTGTCGGTGCCCCCCAGCTGGGTTGCGGACAAATCGATTACGCCGTTGGCCAAAGCCGTCCCGACCTCCGCGCCGGGCGGTCCGTCGGGAACCTCGTGGGCCCAGCTGGGATTGGCAAGCCTGGCCGGGGGCGCTGTGGGCGCCGTCGCGGCAAGAACCCGTTCCGGAGTGATACTGCGGTCACCCGCCGCCGGCTAGCAAAAGGGCCTCACCTGATGCATCGATCGAACCGCGCCGGCGGAAAAGCCGCAGTTGGCTAGTATCGCAGCATGACGGTGAGCGCACCCGCAAAGGCCAACCCGTACCGGCGGCGCGGCGAGGTGCTTGAGCGTGCGCTCTACGATGCGACGCTGGCCGAACTCGAATCCGCCGGATACGGCGGGCTGACCATGGAAGGCATCGCGGCACGCGCCCAAACCGGCAAAGCCGCGTTGTATCGGCGGTGGGCCGGCAAACGTGAGCTGGTGCTGGCCGCGGTGCAATACGCTTTGCCGCCGGTACCCGAGCCGCGCGCTGACCGGTCGGCAAGGGAGAATCTGCTGGCGGTGTTCACCGCCAACTGCGAAATCCTGGCCGGCAAGACGGCCCTCCCCAGCATGGAAATCGTCAGCCAGCTCCTACACGAGCCCGAGCTGCGCGCCATCTTCATCAACTCGGTGTGGGCCCCGCGGCTGCGAATTGTCGAGTCCATCCTGCAGGCGGGCGTGCGTTCCGGCGAAATCGACCCGGCAACTCTGACTCCGATGACCGCACGAATCGGACCGGCCTTGATCCATCAGCATGTCTTGTTTACCGGATCCCCGCCGGACCGTGAGCAGCTCACACGCATTATCGACGCCATGATCCTCACCACCGGCGAACGCCGCGAGAGCTAGCCGACGATTCCGCCGGCGTGACCAGGGCTATTGCCCGGTCTTCACCCATTGGCCGGCGTCGCCGACGATGCCCACTGGCACCGCACCAGACAGGCTGACGTTCTGCACGCTCGGGCCGGCCGCGACGATCGTGGTGTCCTGCAGGATCGGCAACACGGTCGACATATTCCACAGTCGCGGTTCGACCGCGGTGATCACGTCGTTGATGTTCTTGGTGCCATTGAGTGCGGCATCGATGTTCGACTGGATGCTGCGGTCGCAGATGCCGGTGAGATTCGACGGCGCTTTTACCAGCGCGCCCGGGTCGGATGGGCGGCGCGGCGCCGTTGGTGGCGGTGTCGCGGTGTCGGGCGCGGCGGACGGCGTAGGGCCAATGGGAGCGGACGGGGCCGTCGTCGGCGCATTCGCAGCCGGGACCGTCGTCGCCTGCAATGCGGGACAGCCGTAACGAGAGGCCAGCAGCGTCGCCAGGTTTCCGCCGGCTTGGCGCCAGCCCACAATGGCGTCTACCCGATTGTCGTTCAGCGCGTCGTGATAGAGCGTGACCGGGTCTAACGCCAGCACAGTCGCGGCGATGCCGACGTCGCGCAGCTGGTCGGCAGCAGTGTTGGCGACCGCCACCGAGGTCGGATCGTTCGCGGCCACCCCGATGACCAGCGTTAACTGTTCGCCGTCCTTGCTGATCCGGCCGCGGATGACTTCCGGCGGCCCGGTGCTCACCGACGTGGTCGTCGAATCGGGGACCGACGGCGCCGGCGACACCGACGTGTTGGTGTCGACCTGGAATCCCGATGCCTCCAGCAGACCCAGCGCGGCGGCGCTGCTCATTGCGGGAGGCGCGGTCGGAACATAACCCGGGTCACTCGGCGAACGAATCTGCGCCTGGTCCAAGGTGACGGTGTTGTCGGTGCCGGCGCCCACGGCGGCAAGTAGGTCCACGTCCAGCAACCCCAAAATCGCCTTGCGAACCTGGGTGTCGGCCAGCTTGGGAACGTTTGCCCGCAGCGTGAACTGCATGACCCGCGGTGTCACGATCCGGGCGGTCCGCACGTCGGGGATGGCCGACAACTGGGCGAAGGCCGCCGAGCCACCATGCACCTGGGCGACCTGGGTGTCTCCGTTACGTACCGAATCGGCCAGCGCGGCCGGCGCCCCGGCCCGGCGGAAGAGAATGATGCCGGGTTTGGAAGGTGGGCCCCAGTAACGGTCATTGCGGGCGATCAGGATCTCATCGCGCTGTGGGTCGATGTTTTCCACCCGAAACTGTCCACCTGTCACCGGCAGCGCTCGAGCCAAACCGGACGCGAAGCCCCCTGGTATGTCCTTGACGATGTGCGCCGGCAGGATGTCGGTGAACAACTCACGCCAAGCGGGGTAGGGCTGTGCGAACGTAACGACGGCCTGCTTACCGCCCTCGAGCGACTGGACACTGGTGATCAGGTGGTATCCGGCGGGGTCGACGACGCCCGGCTGTGTGACCATCTGCTGCCACAGATACCAGAAGTCGTCGGCGGCGATCGGGGCGTTGTCCGTCCACTGCGCCTCGGGCCGGATCTTGTAGGTCACCGTGAACGGGTGGTTGTTGGTCACGTCGGCGGAAACCAACAGGGTCGGGTCCATCTCCCAGCGCGAACCGGTCGGCGTGTTGGGATCCGGAATCGGCCGGAACGCGCTGGGCAACACCAACGCACTGATTGCGGCGTTCACCGGCGACAGGTCGGACAGCAAATGCGGGTTGAACCCGGGGCCGATCCAGTCGATGCCCATGATGATCTGGGTAGGGCGGCGCGGCGGGGGCGGTGTGCTGCGCGGCGTATCAGTGCTCTGGGGTGCCGGCGGCGGGCTGACCGTGCACCCGGCCAACACCATACACGCCAGCGCGACCAACGCGCCGACCGTCACACAGACGCGGCGGACTGGGCTGGGCACGCCCATCAGGCTATCCAGTACCCCCGCGAGCGTAACCCGGCTGCGAAAAGCCGGGCTGGATTTCGCAGTGGCGTTACGCTCGCGCGGCCAGCGCGCCAAGTTGCTAGCCACGCGCCTTGGTGCGCGCCCGGCTGCGAGCCCGGGCGGCGGCGGCCAGCTCGACTTTGCGGATCCGCACGATCTCCGGGGTCACCTCGACGCATTCGTCGGGCGCACATAACTCCATGGCGCGCTCGAGATCCAGCTGCAGCGGCTTGGCCAGCGTCTCGATGACATCCGCGGTCGATGAGCGCATGTTGGTCAGCTTCTTCTCCCGGGTGACATTGATGTCGAGGTCCTCCGGACGGGGGTTGATCCCGACGACCATGCCCTCGTAGGTCTGTTGGCCGGGCTCGACGAAGAACTGCCCCCGATCGGCGAGTTGCAGCAACGCGAACGGTGTGATGGCGCCGGCCCGGTCCGATACCAGAGAACCGGTGTGGCGGGCCCGGATCTCCCCCGCCCATGGCCGGTATCCGTCGAACACCGCATGCCCGACACCGGAGCCACGGGTCTCGGTGAGGAAGTCGGTGCGCCACCCAATCAGGCCGCGACTGGGAACCACGAAGTCCATGCGGACCCAGCCGGTGGTGTGGTTGGCCATCTCCACCATGCGGCCCTTGCGCGCGGCCATCAATTGCGTGACCGCGCCGATGTACTCCTCGGGGCAGTCGACGGTCATCGACTCGAATGGCTCGTGCAGCGTGCCATCGATGGTCTTGGTCACCACCTGTGGCTTACCCACGGTCAATTCGAAACCCTCTCGGCGCATCTGCTCGACCAGCACCGCCAGCGCCAGCTCGCCGCGACCCTGTACCTCCCAGGCGTCCGGGGCGCCGATGTCGACGACACGAATCGACACGTTGCCCACCAGCTCGGCATCCAGCCTGCTTCGGACCATGCGCGCGGTGAGCTTGTGACCACCCACCTTGCCCGCCAGCGGCGAGGTGTTGGTGCCGATGGTGACCGAGATCGCCGGCTCATCCACGGTAATCCTGGGCAGCGCAACGGGATTCGCGGAAGCGGCCAGCGTGTCGCCGATCATGATCTCGGGCAGGCCGGCGACGGCGACGATATCGCCGGCGACGGCAGCGTCGGTCGGTTTGCGTTCCACGCCTTCGGTGGCCAACAATTCGGTGATCTTGGCAGTGGTGACGGTCTGCTGACCATCCACCTGACGGATCCACGCAACCTGCTGGCCTTTGCGGATGCGGCCGTTGTAGATGCGGATCAGCGCCAACCGACCCAGAAAGGTCGACGCGTCCAGGTTGGTGACCAGCGCCTGCAGCGGTGCGTCCGGCTCTCCTTTCGGCGGCGGCACATGCTTTTCGAGCACCTCGAACAACGGATCCAGGTTGGTGCCGTCGGGAACCTGGCCGTCGGGCGGCGCCGTGGTGCTCGCCACCCCGGCGCGCCCGGATGCGTACAGCGTCGGCAGGCCCAGCGCGTGTTCGGCCGCTGCGGCCGCTTCGTCGTCAAGGTCGGACGCGACATCTAGCAACAGGTCGTGGCTGGCGTCCACGACCTCGGCGATGCGGGCGTCGGGCCGGTCTGTCTTGTTGACCACCAGAATCACCGGCAAATGGGCGGCCAGCGCCTTGCGCAGCACGAACCGCGTCTGCGGCAATGGACCCTCGGAGGCGTCGACCAGCAGCAGCACCCCGTCCACCATGGACAGCCCGCGCTCCACCTCGCCACCGAAGTCGGCGTGCCCCGGGGTGTCTATGACATTGATTACGGTGACGGTTCCATCCGGGTGATGGCGGTGCACGGCGGTGTTCTTGGCCAGGATGGTGATGCCCTTCTCCCGCTCCAGATCGCCCGTGTCCATCACCCGTTCCTGCAGCTCACCGCGTTCACGCAGCGCCCCGGACTGCCGCAACATGGCGTCAACCAGGGTGGTCTTGCCGTGGTCGACGTGCGCGACGATGGCAACGTTGCGGAATGGCACGACGGTGATTGTGGCAGAGAACTACCACCCACGACGACGCGGCGCGGAACCGATCAATTCGTGCTTGGCCGCCACCTCGCGGCTGCGGTACACGATGTAGGGCCGGAACAGGTAGGCGATCGGCGCGCTGAACGCGTGCACCAATCGGGTAAACGGCCAGAGCGCAAACAGCGCGAGCGCGATCAGCACATGCACCTGGTAGTACAGCGTCGCCTGGGCCATCAGATCGCCACGCGGCGCTAGCATCCAGATCGAGCGGAACCAGACCGACACCGAGCGCCGGTAATCGTGCATATCGCCCTCATGGGTGGCGCCCATCAGCGTGCATGCCAGGCCAGCCACGATCGCGCACACCAGCACCAGGTACATCAGCTTGTCATTCCGAGTGGTAGCCAGCCACACCGGTGTCTGGATGCGCCGCCGATAGATCAGCAACCCGATACCGAGCAGAGTGGCGAAACCGGCGGGCGCGCCAAGCAGCAGCGCCTGCAGATGGTACAGGTGATCGCTCATGCCGAACGCTCTGGTCCAGGAATCCGGAATGAACAGGCCCATCACGTGGCCCATGATCACCAGCAAGCTGCCGAAATGGAACATCGGGCTGCCGATCGACAGCAACCGCGACTCGTAGAGCTGCGACGAGCGTGTGGTCCAGCCGAACTTGTCGTAGCGATACCGCCACCAGGTGCCGACCACCGCGATCGCCACAACGACGTAAGGCGCGGCATCCCAGAAGATCTCAACCAAGTCCAAGACGGCCAAGGTCAGGCCCCCTCGGCGCGCTTGGGCGGGACGGTCAAGGTAAACGGTTGCAAACCAACGGCTTCCGCGGGCGGCCCCGACTGAGCTAGGCGTTGTGCCCGACGCACTTCCTGGTTGGTGGCAGCGGGCAGTGTCTCGCAGATCGCCGCCACGGTGTACTCATAGGGTGACTTGGCGTCGGCCAGCGCGCCGCGCAACACGTCGATCGGCACACGGTGCTCGGTCAGCAGCCGACGTCCGGCCTCGGGGTCGACGGTGGCGGCGAACTCGAGCACGACGGGCAGGTAGTCGGGCGCCTCGGTACGCGGCGGCTTGACGCCGGCGTCTCGATAGGCGGTGGCGAACGCCAGCATCTCCCGGCCGCGGTTGCGGGTGTCCCCGGCGGTCCAGTACGTCAGATACATCGTGGATCGGCGTCGCATATCGAAGGTCTCGACGTACTGCGCCGCCGCGGCCATCGGCGCCAGGGCACGCAACTCCGCTACCGTTCGCCCTAGCAGCGCCGCCGCCGGGCCCGTTTGGTGGGCGCGCAGCGCATCGACCATGTGCAGCCGCTCGGCCAGCCCGTCATCCGGATAGGCCAGCAGTAGCGAGGCCGACTGCCACACCAGTCGGTCCCTCATTGTGGTGGCGCTCGACCGCTCTCGGACACGAGACAGCAACTTCATCGCTGGACCATATCCTTGCTGGGCTGAGGCTCCGGGAAGAGCCCCGCCGCTGCGCCGTTGGGGTCCCAGTTGAGCAGGTTGACCCGGGATCGGCCAGCGCCGCCGGTGGCCGCGCTACCGGCATGCTGCAGAGCGTGGAAGCTCTCCACGGCGATTGGCACCGGAGTAGGGCTGCCCTGCCCGAACGGACCGGACTCGTACATTCCCGGTCCGCCGTCGACCGACAACGAGCACCCCATATCGTCGGTCATCGCCGCGGCCGGCAGCTCCCCCGCGTACGACGTCGGAATGACATAGCGCTCTTCATATTTCGCCACAGCCAACAGTCGGTACATCTGGTAGATCTGCTCCTCGGTCATCCCGACCGATTCCGGGATGTGGGGCTGGGTCTCCCGGCCCAGGTTGATGTCGCGCATGTAGCAGCGCATCGCCGCCAGCCGCCGCAACACGCCCGCGACCACCTCGGTGTCGCCCGCGGTGAACAGCTCGGCCAGATAGGCAATCGGAATCCGCAGTGCGTCCAGCGCGCCGAACAAATTGCCCAGGTCCTCCCCGTCGTGCCCGTCGCGGCTGACCGCGTCGACCACCGGCGACAGCGGCGGGATGTACCAGACCATCGGC
The DNA here is from genome assembly GCF_000253375.1 of Mycobacterium canetti CIPT 140010059. Lineage (NCBI taxonomy): Bacteria > Bacillati > Actinomycetota > Actinomycetes > Mycobacteriales > Mycobacteriaceae > Mycobacterium > Mycobacterium canetti. Next base: position 1,312,231 of record NC_015848.1, on the reverse strand, counting down.
ATGGTCCGGTACTCCGGATGTAGCGGCAGCGCCACCCGGTAGGTGTTGATCAACGCGTACACCGGGGACCGCTGGGCGGCCTCGATCCACTCGTCGGCGATGCCTTCCGCGCGCGCCCCGGCGATCACCCGCGGATCGTGCGGGTCCAGCAGGATCCGGCGCTGCGCCTCGTAGAGGTCGGTGTCGCTTTCCACCGACGCGGCCTGCAGCACCTGATCGACGTCATAGAGCACCAGACCCAGATAGCGCAGCCGCCCCACACACGTTTCCGAGCACACCGTCGGCAACCCCACCTCGATGCGCGGATAGCACAGGGTGCACTTTTCGGCCTTGCCGGTCTTGTGGTTGAAATACACCTTCTTGTATGGGCACCCAGACACACACATCCGCCAGCCGCGGCAGCGGTCCTGGTCGACGAGCACGATGCCGTCCTCGGTGCGCTTGTACATCGCCCCCGACGGACACGACGCCACACACGACGGGTTCAGGCAGTGCTCGCAGATCCGCGGCAGGTAAAACATGAAGGTCTCTTCAAGCTTCAGCTTGACCTCTTGGTTGACTTGGTTGACCTTCTTTAGCACCGGGTCGTTCGGCACGATCTCTGGCGACCCGGCCAGGTTGTCGTCCCAGTTGGATCCCCACGACACCTTCATCGGCTTGCCGCTGATCAGGCTTCGCGGCGCCGCGGTCGGAAAGGTGTCACCCGCCGGCGCCGATGTCAGGTTTTCGTAGTCATAGGTCCACGGCTCGTAGTAGTCGCCGATAGTGGGCAGCTTGGGGTTGGCAAAGATGCGCAACAGCTTATGGATCCGGCCGCCGTCGCGCAGCCGCAGCCGGCCCTTCTTGTCGCGCACCCACCCCCCGCGCCACCGCTCCTGATCCTCGTAGGTGCGCGGGTAGCCCACACCCGGACGGGTTTCGACATTGTTGAACCACACGTACTCGGTTCCCGAGCGATTGGTCCAGGCCTGCTTGCAGGTCACCGAGCAGGTATGGCAACCAATGCATTTGTCGAGGTTCATCACCATCGCCATCTGCGCCATGACCTTCATCGTCTCGCTCCGCAAGCGTCGCTCGGGCCCTTCATTGGTCAGTACCGCACTTCCTGGCTGCGGCGGCGCACCACGGTCACCTCGTCACGCTGGTTACCGGTCGGACCCAGGTAGTTGAACGCGAACGCGTGCTGGCCGTAGCCACCGGCCAGGTGGCTGGGTTTGATTCGTACGCGGGTCAGCGCGTTATGGTTGCCGCCGCGTTTGCCGTTGGTCTCGGTGCGCGGCGTGTCCACGGTGCGCTCCTGCACGTGGTAGACGAACACCACACCCTCGGGCATCCGGTGGCTGACGATTGCCCGGCACACGTAGATGCCGTTGGCATTGACCGCCTCTACCCAATCATTGTCGCGCACATTGATTTTCGCCGCGTCACCCGGGCTCATCCACATCGTCGGACCGCCACGGGACAACGACAACATGTATAGGTTGTCCTGGTAGGTCGAGTGAAACGACCACTTGGAGTGCGGCGTCAGATAGCGCACGGTGAGCCCGAGTCCATCGTCGGTCGGTCCGAGCTCGGGCTGGTTGAACAGCCGCGCCATGTCCAGCGGCGGCCGATAGACGGGCAACTGCTCGCCGAGTTCTTCGACCCAGTCATGCGCCAGGTAGAAGTGCATACGCCCGGTGAGCGTGTGAAACGGCTTAAGATGCTCGATGTTGATCGTGAACGGCGCGTAGCGGCGGCCACCGCTCTCGCTGCCCGACCATTCCGGGCTGGTGATCACCGGCACGGGACGCGCCTGGGTATCGGCGTAGGTGATGCGGCGTTCCTCGCTGCCCTCGGCCAGATGAGCCAGCCGTTGCCCGGTTCGCTTCTCCAGCTCGAGGAAGCCCTCGACGGCGAGTCGCCCGTTGCATGTCCCGGACAATGCCAGTATCACGTCGGCCATCCGCTGGGCCGTGGTGATCGCCGGACGACCCACCGCCACACCGGAATTCATCACCCCGAACTTGGCCGCCAGCTCGCTGACCTCCCGGAGGGGATGCACCGTGTATCCCTTGGTGGTCATCCCGAACTGGTCGATCAGCGGTCCCAGAGTCAGCCACTTGTCGTAGATCGCGGTGTAGTCTCGCTGCACCACAGTGAGCTTGCTCATCGTCCTGCCCGGCACCGGGACTTCCCCGGTCGCCAGCCAATCACGTTCGGTGCCGTCGGGATATGCCAGGGCATCCGGGGTGTCATGCTGCAGCGCGGTCAGCACCACATCGGTGCGAGTGCCCAAATGACGTTTCGCCAGTGCGCTGAAAGCGCGCGCGATGGTTGCGAATGCGTCAAAGTCCGAACGGGTTTCCCACGGTGGATCGATTGCCGGACTGAACGAATGCACGTACGGGTGCATATCGGTGCTGGACAGGTCGGACTTCTCGTACCAGGTCGCGGCGGGCAACACGACATCGGATACCAGCGTCGTCGACGTCATCCGAAAGTCGATAGACATCATCAAGTCGAGCTTGCCCTCTGGAATGTCGCTGTCCCACACCACATCCCGGGGATGTACACCGTCGGTGGGACGGTCGGACTGTACGTTGGAGTCGGTGCCCAGCAGATGCCGCAAGAAATACTCGCCGCCCTTGCCCGACGAGCCGATCAGGTTCGCCCGCCAGACGGTGAGCACCCGCGGCCAGTTGACCGGGTTATCCGGATCGGTAATCGAGAGCTTCAGCTTGTGCTGGGCAAGTTGTTCGGCGACGTAATCACCCACGTCGCGGCCCGCGGCGCGGGCCTCGTCGGCGACGTCGAGACTGGACCGATCGAATTGTGGATAGAACGGGCTCCAGCCCATCGCCGTGGCCGAGGTCAGCAGGTCCATGGTGTGCTTGCCGGTGAACCTGCCGCGGCCCACCGGGCTGGCAAGCTTGTCCGCGCCGTAGCCGTCGTAGCGCCATTGGTCGGTGTGCGCATACCAGTACGACGCGCCGGGCACCTGACGCGGCGGCCGCGACCAGTCGGTGGCCATCGCCATCGTCTGCCACCCGGTCAACGGACGCACCTTCTCCTGGCCGACGTAGTGCGCCCACCCGCCGCCGTTGCGTCCCATCGATCCGGTCAACATGAGCAGCGCCAACACCGAGCGGTACATGACATCGCTGTGGAACCAGTGACAGATTCCGCCGCCCATGATGATCATCGACCGTCCTCCGGATTCGGTCGCGTTGCGGGCGAATTCCTTGGCAAACCGGATTGCCTGCGCGGCCGGCACACCGGTGATCGACTCCTGCCAGGCCGGGGTGTTCTGCTGGGTTCGGTCGTGGTAGCCGGTCGGCCATTCGCCGGGCAGCCCCGCACGCGCCACCCCGTAGTGGGCCAACATCAGATCGAACACCGTGCACACCAGATGCTTGCCCGCCCGGCGCACCGGCACCCCACGCGACACCGTCTCACCATGCCCGTCGATGGTGTCAAAGCTGGGCAGCGTAACCAGTTCAGCACTGCGATCGCCGTTGACAGCCTTGTCCATCTCCACACTTAGCGCCGGCACCACCGAACCCAGGTCCAGGTTCCACTTCCCAACACCGTCCTCACCGAAACGGAATCCCAGTGAGCCCTGCGGCACGACAACGGTATTCGTAAGCTCATCCAGCAGGGCGGGTTTGAACGCCGCGTTCTCACTTTCTTCACCAATGTCGGCCGCGGTCAAGAACTTTCCGGGAACCAGCAGGTCGCCCCGCTTTTCCAGCTTGATCAAAAACGGCAGGTCGGTGTAGCGGCGCACATAGTCGACAAAGAACGGAACCTGGTTACGGACGTAACATTCCGACAGGATCACGTGGCCCATCGCCATCGCCAGCGCGGTATCGGTACCGGCGGCGCACCGCACCCACTCGTCGGCGAACTTGGTGTTGTCGGCGTAGTCCGGGCTGACGACAACGACTTTAGCGCCGCGGTAACGGGCCTCCGCCATCCAATGTGCGTCGGGCGTCCGGGTGATCGGGACGTTGGAGCCCCACATGACCAAATACGACGCATCCCACCAGTCGCCGGATTCGGGCACGTCGGTCTGGTCGCCGAACACCTGCGGCGAGGCCACCGGCAAGTCGGCGTACCAGTCGTAGAACGACGTCATCACGCCGCCGATCAGCTCCACGAACCGGGACCCCGCGGCATGGCTGACCATTGACATCGCCGGAATCGGCGAGAAGCCGGCGACCCGGTCCGGGCCGTATGTCTTGATGGTGTGCACGTGGGCGGCGGCCACCATCTCGCTGGCCTCGGCCCAGCTCACCCGGACCAGCCCACCCTTGCCGCGGGCCTGTTGATAGCGGCGTCTGCGCTCGGGATCCGCCTGAATGTCGGCCCACGCCAGCACCGGGTCGCCCAGGCGGGTCTTGGCTTCCCGGTACATCTCAACCAGCACGCCCCGGGCATACGGATAGCGCACCCGCGTCGGCGAATAGCTGTACCAGGAGAACGACGCGCCACGGGGACAACCTCGTGGCTCGTATTCGGGCCGGTCCGGGCCCACCGACGGGTAGTCGGTCTGCTGGGTTTCCCAGGTGATGATCCCGTCTTTGACGTAGATCTTCCATGAGCAGGATCCGGTGCAGTTGACTCCGTGCGTGGATCGGACCACTTTGTCGTGACTCCACCGATCGCGGTAGAACACGTCACCTTCGCGGCCGCCGCGCCGGGTTACGGTGCGCAGGTCGGCCGAGAACTCACCTGGGGTGAAGAAGCGCCCGCTGCGCTCCAGCAGCTCTTCGAGCGGTCCACCGACGTGAGGTGTAACGGTCACGGGATGACCCTCCTCGTCATGAGCGGTGTGGGGCCGGGCCGTCGGCGCGCGACCGCACTCGCTGGACGTTACGGGCTGGCCGGCCGCGCCGCATTGCGCCCGTCAAGCCCCGGTCCGCCGGGTCGGGGACCCCTCTCGTCAACATCGGGTATCTCGATGGATGGGCGTCAGCGTCCTGCCCGGAAGTTGTCGCCACGCGTCCAGAAAACCATCGTGATCGCTACGGGCATGCAAACCCAAGTTAACGTTTTGTCACGTTGTTCTAACCAAGTTGACGGCGGCCACCGTCAACCACACCGTCGGTTTCCTAACAGCGACGGTGGACATCTGCGGCGGACCCGTTGAGGGTTCGCGCCAGGTCCGCAATCCAGCCGCGGTCGGCTGGTACCCAGTCGACATCGTGCAGTTCGGCCGCCGTCACCCAGCACAGCGCCCGGTGGTCACGCGCACGCGGTTCGCCGCCAAGCAGATGCACGCGATAGGCCCGCAGCGTCGTCGTGCCGTTCAACGCAATATCGTCGCCCACACGGTCGCCCACCGCGAGGTCGGCGACCTCGAGTCCCAGTTCTTCGGCGAGCTCTCGGGCCAGCGCGGCGCGCTCGGTTTCGCCGGCGGCGACCTTACCGCCGGGAAGTTCCCAGCGACCCGCCAACTCCGGTGGCCGAACGCGTTGCGCCACCAAGACCGTGCAACCGCGGACGATGGCTCCGGCAACCACGATCTGATTCGGCATGACCTGTGACGGTATACCGTCGAGGTATGGCTGTGTTAACGGATGAGCAGGTCGACGCCGCACTGCACGACCTCAACGGCTGGCAGCGCGCCGGTGGTGTCCTGCGTAGGTCAATCAAGTTTCCGACGTTTATGGCCGGTATCGACGCCGTACGCCGGGTGGCCGAGCGAGCCGAGGAGGTAAATCATCATCCGGACATCGATATCCGTTGGCGAACAGTAACTTTCGCGCTGGTTACGCATGCGGTAGGTGGTATCACGGAAAACGACATCGCGATGGCGCACGATATCGACGCAATGTTTGGGGCCTAATTGGCCATGCGCCGCGGCCGAATGCGCAAGTAACGCTCGGAGGCGGCGATCCAGCCCAAGGTCGCCAGCGTCGCCACCACGTAGACCAGACCGGCCCAGGCCAAATACCACGGCCGGCCGATTTGCCAGATGCTCGGTTGAGCAAAGCTCAGCAACCACGGCACGCCGACGATGGTCAACACCAACCAGCCCCAGCCCAAAATCCGGGCGCCCGGGCGCTCACGCGCTGGCCCGTCAATCAGCCAGATCATCAGCGGCACTAGCCACACCCAGTGGTGAGTCCAGGAGATCGGCGAGAGCAGCAGGCCGAACAACTCGACCACCAATAGTTTGCCCAGCCGATCGGACCTGTCGAGCGCACGCCAGGCCAGGATGGCCAATACCGCCGTACTGGCGATCGCAGCCAGAACCAGCGGACCAAAACCGGCGTCGTGACCGAGAATCCGGGAAATCGCGCCGCGCCAGGATTGATTGAAGGAGGTGGCGATGGGCCCAACCCGGCCTGCGTCGCCCAACAGGTCGGTGAAGTAGTAGCGGGCTTCATCGCCGACGACCAGTAGCGACACGCCGACGGTGGCAAGGAACACGACCACCGAAAATGCGGCCGCATGCAACCGCCGAACGCCGACGAGGTAGACAGCGGTAATCGCCGGCGTCAACTTGACACCCGAGGCCACCCCGACCAGCAGTCCCGATAGCCACCACCGCGGGGTGTAGACCGCCCAAAGCGCCGCCAGCATCAGCAGCACGTTGATCTGCCCATAGTCAAAGGTGCTGCGCAACGGCTCGATCCAGATGGCGATCGCCGTCCATAACATCGCGGCGAAATGACCGGTCTCAGCGGTGCCCCCCATCAGGCGCTGGCTGATCCGAACCGCGCCGTAGAGCGCGGCCATCGTCACTACTTGCCACAGCAGCGCGATCAGACCGAACGGCACCAAATGCAACGGGTAGAAGACCACAGCCGCAAACGGCGGATAGGTGAACGGCAGCGGGAAGTCCGGGGTCTGATCAGCGTAGACGTAGCCATACAGGGTGCCGGGATGGTCGAGGGACGCCGCACCGCTCACGTAAACGTGCAGGTCGACGAAGTTTGCGCCGTTGGGCGCCAGATAGGTCCAGGCGAGTCGCGCACCGACGCTGAGGACCAGTAGCAGCACGGCGGCGCGTGTCTCCCGGGCCGGTGGTGAGGTCACGCGCCTGGCGGCCGCCGGGGTGGATGAGGTGGTGTCTATCTGCCTGACTTTAGCGATCGCCGAGCGCACCGGGCCGTCGATCAGGGTGCGGCACATCACTCGGGTGCCCGGTCACCACAACCACTCGTATCCGTAACAATCACATAAATGCCACACGTGTCACTTGAGTCACATCTGCACCGCGATACGTTCGGCGAGACCCGTCACCGCTAACCAGGGAGAGACATGCCAACCATCTGGACGTTTGTCCGCGCCGCCGCCGTCTTGGTCGGTTCGTCCGCCGCACTACTTACGGGCGGTATCGCCCACGCAGATCCGGCACCGGCGCCGGCGCCTGCTCCCAACATTCCGCAGCAGCTGATCAGCTCGGCCGCCAACGCACCGCAAATCCTGCAAAACCTCGCGACGGCTCTGGGCGCCACTCCGCCGCTGAGCGCCCCCAAAGTTGCGGAACCCGCACCCGCCGCCCCCGGGATAACCGCCACCTTTCCGGGACTGACGCCGGCCGCACCGGCGGCAGCCGCGGCCCCCGCGGTAACTCCGTCCATTCCCGGAGTGAACGCCCCGATCCCGGGGATAACCCCGGCGGCACCGGCGCTCCCCGTCACCGCCCCGGCGGCAGCTCCGACCATTCCCGGAGTGAACGCCCCGATCCCGGGGATAACCGCACCGGCCCCGGCGGCGGCCGCGGTGCCGGCCTCCGTTCCCGGCGTGCCGTCGGCGAAGGTCGACCTACCGCAGCTGCCCTACCTTCCGCTCCAAGTGCCGCAACAGCTTTCGCTGCCAGCCGACCTACCGGCGCTCGCATCGGGGGTCATTCCGGCAGCGCCCATCGCGCCGACGCCGCCGGCTCCCGGCGCGCCCGCGTTACCGCCCGGGCCGCCGTCGTTGCTCGCCGCGCTGCCCTGACGCATCTGTGAGAAGGCTGACCAACACCGAACACCGGGAGAACACCACCGTGGCAAGCACTTGGAGTGTGTGCAAAGGTTTGGCCGCCGTCGTCATCACCTCGGCTGCCGCGTTCGGGCTGTGTCCGAACGCGGCAGCCGACCCGGCGACGCCGCAGCCCAACCCCACTCAACAGCTACCGGGCTTGCCGGCGTTGGCCCAGCTGAGTCCGATAATCCAGCAAGCGGCGATGAACCCGGCACAGGCGACGCAACTGCTCATGGCCGCAGCGTCTGCGTTCGCCGGCAATCCGGCAGTGCCCACCGAATCCAAGAACGTCGCTTCCTCGGTGAACCAGTTTGTGGCTGAGCCGACCAATCCCGACTCTGCTGCCCTGGGTGTGCCGGCGCCTCATGGTGTCGCCCTGCCCGAGGCCATCCCGGTGCCGCATGTGCCCCCACTGGGCGCCGAGCCAGGTGTGCAGGCACATCTTCCGACCGGCATCGATCCATCCCACGCCGCGGGCCCCGCACCCGCTGTGGCACCTACGGTTACGCCGCCGGTCGCCGCGCCGCCGGCTTCCGCGCCGGCACCAGCACCTGACGCAGCCCAACCGGTTGCGGTACCGGGGCCGCCACCGGCGCCACCTGCGCCGCGCGCCGCCGCTCCGGCGCCGGCCTCGGCGGCACCGGCGCCAGCGGCCGCTCCGGCGCCTGCCTCGGGCTTCGGCGCCGACGCTCCGCCCACACAGGACTTCATGTACCCCTCGATCGGCCCCAATTGTGTGGCGGACGGCAGCAATTCCATCGCGACCGCGCTGTCGGTGGCGGGGCCCGCCAAGATCCCGCTGCCCGGTCCCGGACCCGGCCAGACCGCCTACGTGTTCACGGCCGTCGGCACGCCGGGGCCCGCCGACGTGCAGAGGTTGCCGCTGAACGTCACGTGGGTGAACCTGACCACGGGAAAGTCCGGCAGCGCCACCCTGCGGCCGCGTTCGGACATCAATCCGGACGGACCGACCACGTTGACCGTAATCGCCGACACCGGTTCAGGCAGCATCATGTCAACGATCTTCGGGCAGGTGACCACCAAGGACCGGCAGTGCCAGTTCATGCCGACGATCGGCTCAACGGTGGTGCCCTAGCACCAGCGGGAATGGTCCATCAGTACGCCATGAACAATATGGCGTCGCGGTCGTAGTCCAGGCCGGGATGAACGCTGGCAAGGTGGGCCTGAGTCAGCTCGACCAGCTCGTCCTCGTCCTTGCCGGTGATGGCTTCGCCGCACGGACACGTCAGGTGTGTCTTCACGTTGGCGCCTTTCCCTCTGCCTTGGCCGCCGCTTTCCTTTGCCTCTTGTGCGATCGCACCTGCCCAAGCGACCCGGCGTCGACGATATCGGCGACGGATAGATAGGTGCCGGGCTGACCGAACTCCCCGGCTGCCACCTGCCAACCCTTCGGCGTCACTCCGTACTGCTTGCCAAGCAACGCGAGAAAGATCCGCGCCTTCTGCTCACCGAAGCCGGGTAACCCCTTAAGCCGCCGCAGCAACTCGTTCCCGTCAGGTTCGCCGGCGGTCCACAATGCGGCCGCATCCCCGTCGTAGCGGTCCACGATGATCTGCGCGAGCGCCTGGATGCGTTTGGCCATCGAGCCCGGAAATCGGTGTACAGCAGGCCTTTCCGAGCACAGTGCGGCGAACTTATCCGGGTCGTAGTCGGCGATGTCGCCGGCGTCAAAGCTACCCATCCGATCGGCGATCTTCTTCGGCCCGGCGAAGGCGGTCTCCATCGGCACCTGCTGGTCGAGCAACATGCCCACCAGCAACGCGAATGGGTTGGCGTTCAGCAGCGCGTCGGCTGCCGGCTCTTGGACAAGCTGCAGATTTGGCACGTCCTCAGTGTAGAGCTGTCGGGACGGACCTCTTGATGAGCATCGATTCGGCAACCTTCGGGTCGCCGCTGAGCAGACGCGCCCCGTGGCTAGCCGCTCTTGCGGCGGAATTCCCGACGGCTCGCCACCGGACCGTGCGCCCGCGACTGCTTGCCGCCGCCATCCTTATGATCGGATCCGCTCGACGACTGTGCCATCTTGCGGTCGAGGGCTTCCCGGAACTTGCGCTTGGTCTCACCCTCTGAGCTGGACTCTTGCGGGGACTTCGATTCACCCATACCCGCAGCCTAGCCTCGCGACGATGCGGGCCGCAGGATGCGGCACGGCGAGGAGCGAGGCAATCCGACCCAGCCTCGCGACGATGCGGGCCGCAGGATGCGGCACGGCGAGGAGCGAGGCAATCCGACCCAGCCTCGCGACGATGCGGGCCGCAGGATGCGGCACGGCGAGCAGCGAGGCAATCCGACCCAGTCCGTAGGTCCGCAGCCCCGGGGGTTAGCGCATACCGGGCGGCAGGCCGTATACGTGCGAGATCGGCAGCGTCAGCAACACACGCCGATCGGTGACCATCGCCTGCCGGTAGTCGTCCCAGTCCGGATGCTCGCCAGCGATGTTGCGATACAAGGCAATCAGCGCCTCCACGGTGTCGTCATCGGGCGCCGCCGCAGGAGGTGTCAGTTGCGCAGTGCCCTCAGCAACGGCGTATGACCATCCGTCGTCGGCGTCGACCAGGATCGAAGCCCGTGGGTCGCGACGCAGGTTGCGAGTCTTGGCTCGCGGCTCGGCGATCGATACCTGTATCAGCAGTTTGCGCGGGTCGAAGTGATATTGCACGTTGGACAACTGGGGGCGCCCGTCGTGCTTAATGGTGGCCAGCACCCCAATGGAGTTTCCACTGATTACGGCCAACAGCTTGTCGTCGAAGACTTGGCGGGCCATGCCAAGAGCCTACGTCGCCGTTGCGTCATTCTCCGGCGGCCTGGTGCAATCGGGTATGGCCAAGTTCGCGGCGTTTCTGCGCGGTGTCAACGTCGGCGGCGTCAACCTCAAGATGGCCGAGGTGGCGACGGCGTTGACCGATGCGGGATTCTGCAATGTGCGCACCATCCTGGCCAGCGGCAACGTGTTGCTGGAGTCGACGTGCGGTGCCGCGGAAGTGCGCGAGAAGACCGAAGCCACGCTACGCGAACGATTCGGCTACGACGCGTGGGCGTTGATCTACGACGTCGATACGGTGCGCACCATCGTCGCGGCATACCCATTTGAATGCGAGCTCGAGGGATACCAGTCGTACGTCACCTTCGTTGCCGACGCCGCGATACTCGACGAGCTATCCGCACTCGCCGACACAGCCGGCCCTGACGAGAACATCAGTCGTGGACCCGACCCTCTTGGCGTCCTCTACTGGCAGGTACCCAAGGGCAGCACCCTGGACAGCACCATCGGCCAGACGATGGGCAAGAAGCGCTACAAGTCGTCGACCACGACCCGCAACCTGCGCACGCTGGCTAAGGTGTTGCGGTGAGTGCCCATAAGCCCGCCAAACAGCGGGTCGCACTCACCGGAGTCTCCGAGACCGCCTTGCTGACGCTGAACGCCCGGGCCGCAGAGGCCCGCCGCCGCGATGCCATTATCGACGATCCGATGGCGGTAGCCCTGGTCGAGTCGATCGACTTCGACTTCGCGAAGTTCGGCCCTACCGGCCAGGGCTTCGCCCTACGAGCACGGGCCTTCGACATGGCGGCACAGCATTATCTCGATCAGCACCCAGCGGCCACCGTGGTGGCGTTGGCGGAGGGCTTGCAAACCAGCTTTTGGCGTTTGGACGTGGCCATCCCGGGCGGCCAGTTCCGTTGGCTGACAGTTGACCTGCCACCGATCGTCGATTTACGGACACGGCTGCTGCCGAGCTCGCCGCGCGTGTCGGTGTGTGCCCAGTCTGCGCTGGACTACAGCTGGATGGATTCCGTCGATCCCGCCGGCGGGGTGTTCATCACCGCCGAAGGATTACTGATGTACCTACAACCCGAACAGGCACTGGGGTTAATCGCCCAATGCGCTCAAACGTTTCCTGGCGGCCAAATGCTCTTCGACCTGCCGCCGCGCTGGTTCGCTGGGTGGAGCCGGCTCGGGTTACGAACCTCGCTGCGCTACAAGGTGCCGCGCATGCCGTTCAGCATGTCCGTCGCGCAGGCCGCGGACCTGGTAAATAAGGTGCCTGGTGTCGTCGCGGTCCGCGATCTGCGGGTGCCGCCGGGCCGTGGCCTGTGGGTCAATATGGCGCTGTCGACCGTTTACCGCCTGCCCGTGTTCGATCCGCTGCGGCCGTGCCTGACTTTGCTGGAATTCAGTCGTCCGGCACGTTCGTGAGATAGCGCATCGCATCGGACTTCGTCAGCCCCAGCGCTCGCGCCACGCCGACATATTCCTTGGCCGCGGCAGCCATCGCGGCGTCGGTCGGATCGAAGCGGGAAATGAAAGTGCCGAAGCGTCCCCGCGTTTCGACGATCGCCGCCGATTCCAACTCGCGGTAGGCGCGGGCCACGGTATTGGCCGCCACGCCCAGCTGCCCGGCCAAGTCACGCACCGTCGGGAGCCGGGTGCCGGGCGGCAATGCGCCGGCGCGGACTCCGTCGATCACCTGGGTTCTGAGCTGGTCGAACAACGGCTTTCCCGCCTTCACGTCGACCCGTAACCAATCCCGCAGCTCCACGTACCCAGTATCTACCAAGCACAGCTATGTTTGTGGGATGCGAGTGGCGGTGCTCAGCGGCGCGGGGATCTCCGCGGAAAGCGGTGTACCGACGTTCCGCGATGACAAGAACGGATTGTGGGCCCGATTCGACCCTTACGAGCTGTCCAGCACGCAAGGCTGGCTGCGCAACCCCGAGCGGGTCTGGGGATGGTACCTATGGCGCCATTATCTGGTGGCCAACGTCGAACCCAACGACGGGCATCGCGCGATCGCCGCCTGGCAGGACCATGCTGAGGTCAGCGTCATCACCCAGAATGTCGACGATCTGCACGAGCGCGCCGGCAGCGGTGCGGTGCATCACCTGCACGGCAGCCTTTTCGAATTTCGTTGTGCACGTTGTGGTGTGCCCTACACCGACGCCCTTCCGGAGATGCCCGAGCCTGCGATCGAAGTGGAGCCGCCGGTCTGCGACTGCGGCGGTCTGATCCGGCCCGACATCGTATGGTTCGGTGAGCCGCTGCCAGAGGAGCCGTGGCGGAGCGCGGTCGAGGCGACAGGGAGCGCCGACGTGATGGTCGTGGTGGGGACCTCGGCGATCGTCTACCCGGCGGCCGGTTTACCCGACCTGGCGCTGGCGCGCGGCACTGCCGTGATCGAAGTCAATCCCGAGCCCACGCCGTTGTCCGGCAGCGCGACGATCAGCATCCGCGAGTCGGCCAGCCAAGCGTTGCCGGGGCTGTTGAAGCGCCTGCCCGCCCTGCTGAAATAGTCGCCTATGGGCGCCGAACGTGAACTCAGGGCGACGGTTTGCCGGGCGGAATCTCGCCCTGGATGCACGCTCGCCGGTCTCGGCTAGGGCGTGTCTCCCAATTTCGGAGTTCCCACTCGGGCGTGGATGACGGCGCAGGCCAGCAGGACGCCGCCGAGGTAGGTCAGGGCGTATTTGTCGTAGCGGGTTGCGATGCCGCGCGACTGCTTGAGTCGATGGAAGCCGCGTTCGACGGTGTTGCGTAGCCCGTAGAGCGCGGCGTCGAATGCTGGTGGCCGCCCGCCGGCAGACCCCTTGGCCTTGCGCCGGTCGATCTGATCTTGGCGTTCGGGGATGGTGTGCTTGATCTTCTTAGACCGTAATGCGGCACGGGTACTTGGGTGTGAGTAGGCCTTGTCGGCGAGTAAGCGGAAATCCGTGCTGCCCAGGGCGTATTCGGTGCTGGCATGGCGATAGTCGTCGAGCAGGGGCAGCAGTTGCGGGTTGTCGCCGGCCTGGCCTGCGGTCAACCGGATCCGCACCGGGGCTTCGCGCTGATCGGTCAGGGCATGGATCTTGGTGGTCAGCCCGCCGCGCGAGCGGCCGATCGCATGATCGTCGGGTTCATCGGCGGATTTCTTGTAATTCGACAGTGCCCCTGTGGCGAGCGTGTCCGAGCAGGCGCCCGCCGAATGCTGGTGTGCCCGCACGTTCGTGGAATCCACCGACAGCAGCTTCTCGATATCCTCGGCCACCTCAGCGTCCACCCCGAACACCGCGGCAACGTGGGCGAACACCTCGTCGCAGGTACCATCCAGCGACCAACGGTGATGGCGCTTCCACACCGTTTGCCACGGCCCGAACTCAGCGGGCAGGTCCCGCCACGGACTTCCCGTACGGAACCGCCACGCGATCCCTTCCAGGATAAGCCGGTGATCGCTAAACCGTCTGCCGGGCTTGCCCTCATGCGACGGCATCAACGGCTCGACCACGGCCCAGAACTCGTCCGAAATCACACCCACTCGCGTCACCGGCCAATCCTCGCTGGCCAGTACCTAAAAATTTGGGAGACACGCCCTAGTACTGCAGCCGTGGATAGGGATTGCTGACGCTGGCGTGTCTGCGTGCACGCGGCATTTGGTGGCGGCAGTCGCTATGGCGCGGCTGTTTTCGCTGTGAGCGAAACGTTCTGCCTCACTGATCATTCCGAGCCTATGACGGCCCGGTTCTTGTCAGTGGTGCTTCGTAGAATCCGAGGCATGAGGTCGGACACGCGCGAGGAGATCTCCGCGGCGTTGGATGCCTACCACGCCTCGTTGTCGCGGGTGCTCGATCTCAAGTGCGATGCGTTGACCACCCCGGAATTGCTGGCCTGTTTGCAGCGACTCGAGGTCGAACGGCGCCGCCAGGGCGCCGCCGAGCACGCCTTGATCAACCAACTCGCTGGGCAAGCCTGCGAGGAAGAGCTCGGCGGGACGCTGCGCACGGCGTTGGCCAACCGGCTACACATCACTCCCGGTGAGGCCAGCCGCCGCATCGCCGAAGCCGAAGACCTCGGTGAGCGCCACGCCCTGACCGGTGAACCGCTGCCAGCGCAGTTGACCGCGACCGCGGCCGCTCAACGTGAGGGCAAGATCGGCCGAGAACACATTAAGGAGATCCAGGCCTTCTTCAAGGAGTTGTCCGCCGCGGTGGATCTGGGTATCCGCGAGGCCGCCGAGGCCCAGCTGGCCGAACTGGCCACCAGTCGGCGTCCCGATCACCTGCATGGCCTGGCCACGCAGCTGATGGACTGGCTGCACCCCGACGGCAACTTTTCCGACCAGGAGCGTGCCCGCAAGCGCGGCATCACGATGGGTAAGCAGGAATTTGACGGGATGTCACGTATCAGCGGTCTGCTGACCCCGGAGTTGCGGGCTACCATCGAGGCGGTGTTGGCCAAACTGGCCGCACCGGGGGCGTGCAACCCCGATGACCAGACCCCGGTCGTGGATGACACACCGGATGCGGACGCGGTGCGCCGCGACACCCGCAGCCAGGCGCAACGCAATCATGATGCGTTTTTGGCCGCGCTGCGGGGCCTGTTGGCCTCCGGTGAGCTGGGCCAACACAAGGGGCTGCCGGTAACGATCGTGGTGAGCACCACGCTTAAAGAGCTGGAAGCCGCCACCGGCAAGGGGGTAACCGGTGGTGGTTCGCGGGTGCCGATGTCGGACCTTATCCGGATGGCGAGCAACGCGCACCACTATCTGGCATTGTTTGACGGCGCTAAGCCGTTGGCGTTGTATCACACCAAGCGGTTAGCTTCCCCGGCGCAGCGAATCATGTTGTACGCCAAGGATCGTGGCTGCTCCAGGCCGGGTTGCCACGCCCCGGCCTACCACAGTGAGGTCCACCACGTCACGCCGTGGACAACCACCCACCGTACCGACATCAACGACCTCACACTGGCCTGCGGCCCCGACAATCGCCTTGTCGAAAAAGGCTGGAAAACCCGCACCAACGCCAAAGGCGACACTGAATGGCTACCGCCGGCCCACTTGGACCATGGCCAACCACGCATCAATCGATACCACCACCCCGAGAAAATCCTGTGCGAACCCGACGACGACGAACCACATTGACACCCAACAACGAAGACGTTGCCGGTCGCATCACAGAATCACTGAAGCAGATGCGAACCGACCCGTCGGCACAGCCGGCACCAGAGCAGCCGATCGCCGCGGCGACAAGCTTCTACCCGTCGACGAACATGACACCCTGGTCACGGGTGAGCACGGACTTGATTTCTTCGCTATTGGTCGGCGCTGTTGAGGCACAGCACGCCGCTGACGGCCGTCGCGTCCTCGCTGTGCTCGGTCTGGTGGAGCGCGCTGCCCGCGGCCGAACATCGTAAATCAAGCGTATTCGTCAACAGATATCATCAATGTCGGCGCTGGACTATTCAAATCATCGATATACTGGTGGCCTGGTCCTTCGCCATCGATCAATGGCGATAGTCACGCAGATCGTCACGGACATCGTCGGCGTCCCAGCTGGCCCGTGCCAACAGATGCTGCAACCCATCGGGGTGGTATCACCGCGGTGCTCGGCGATGGTCCAGCAATTCTTGCGGTCCAAGCCCGAAACCATCCCGGCCATGAGTTCACCGGCATGGCGCAACGGCTGGTGCCGGGCGAAACGCGGCGCGATCCGATCCAGCACCGCCGAGAACTCCGCCTGCCACCGATCAGGGTCTACGCTATGAGCCGCGGCGACCGCGGCATATTGAGAAGTTGTCACAAACTGAAAACAATGCCGCGGTTACGGCCCTGACCAGCGCAGACACGCCAGCATCAGCAATCCCTATCTACGGCTGCAGTACTAGCTATAGCTAGGTCCGGTGCGCGCGGCCCAGAGCCAACTCTGACACCGGTAGCGGCACCCAGGCGGGAAATGCCCACTCCCGCCGGGAGCTGTCCACCACGAATCCGGCGTCGAGGATCGCGCGTTCGGTATGGCGATGCGTGTGACAGTTGCCCGCCAGCCTGGGCCAAAATGTCGCGTCGACGAACCGCTGCACCCGGCCCCGAGCGCCGGCGCTGGCCACATGCTCGAGATAGCGCAGCTCCCCGCCTCGCCGTAGTAGCGAACGCAGGTGCGCCAGCACCGCGCCCGGGTCGCTCACCGAGCACAGCACCAGCGAGCAAACCACCGCGTCAAACGTCTCGGTGTCGCGGAACTCCTCGACCGTCTTGTCCGTCACGACTATCGGAACGGGTGCGTCAGCGGCCGCGATGCGGGCCTTGGCAGCAAGCCGCGGCTCGGGCTCCATGGCGATGACCTGTTCGACGGCCACCGGGTAGTAGGCAAAGTTCGTCCCGACGCCGGCCCCGACTTCCAACACCCGCCCCGACAAACCGGCCAGATTCTCCCGGCGGAGGGCTCGTATTGCTTCGGCTTCGTGTGCGGCGACCACGGGCCAGATCCGGGCGAAAAGCGGGTGGTCGACCCTGGACGCCGAAGCGGCCGCGCCTGACGTCATGGCCAGGATTCCTCCGATGGTCCTCGTCGTTTCTCCGATGGGCGACGTGCCTGCACCCAGTCCGCCAGCTGCCGTAATGTGGCGTTGGGGCCCCGCCGGGCACGTTGCCGGCGAAGACCATTCATCGAGACGTCAACCATTGCGCGTCAGCGAGGCAGGGATCGTCTGACCGTCGCTTCGTCCGGCAATCTTGCCCAACCCACCGGCGTGGGAACGTCTCCTCGAAACCGGCTCTGCGGCCTCGCTGACACCGAACCGCTCATGCAGCCACGCCAGGGGTCTCGGTGCCCACCAATTCCAGCGGCCCGTCACATGCATGAATGCTGGGACCACGACCATCCGCACCAGTGTGGCGTCTGCAGCCACGGCTAAAGTCAGGCCGAGGCCGAACATCCGCATGAACGACACGTGCGCAGCGATCAACGCGGCGAACGACATGGACATCACCAACGCTGCCGCGGTGATCACCCGACCGGTGCGGGCCACGCCGAGCGCGACGCTCTCGTCGTTGGCGGCGTGCACCTCTGCGACGCTTCTTCGCGCGGGTCGCGCGGCTCCGGATTCCAACCAGTACTCCCGAATCCTGGAGACCAGAAACACCTCGTAGTCCATGGACAAACCGAATGCGATGCAAAACAGTAGGACCGGCATATTCGCCACCAACGTCCCGCTCGGAGTCGTTCCCAGGGCACCGAAATGGCCTTCCTGGAAGATCCACACCAACGCGCCAAACGCCGCGGTCAGCGATAACACATTACAAACCAACGCTTTCGCCGGCAGCACCACGCTGCCGGTGAGCAGGAACAACAGTACGTAGGTGATCGCGGCAATTAGCCCTAGCACCATCGGAAGCCGATCGGTCACCGCGTCGACACTGTCGCGGTTGACCTGCGCGACACCGGCCATCACGACGGATCGACCGGCCGGCCCTGCCACCTGGTGCAACCGCTTGAGCTGGATATCGGAGGCTCGCGAAAACAGCGGCGCCGTGCTGCTCACCGTCAGGAACGCGCTGCCCTCAGCCAACCCGGTGGCCCCGCGCGGCGTTCCCACCCAGCTGCCGTCTACGAACGTGCCCGTCGGGGCGGCTACCGCGGATACGTCGGGCACCCGGGACAACTCGGCTGCGTAGCTGTCAAGTTCGACCGGGCCGAGACCACGAGCGTCCGGGACGACGATGGGTATCTGCGTCGCAGGATCGTGGCCAAAGTCATCGCGCAAGATATCGCCGACTTGACGGGCCGACGCCGACCGCGGCAACACCCGGTCGTCCGGGAAACCCCACTTCACCGACAAGAACGGCAGCCCGAGCAGCACCAGCAGCGCGACAACAGCCGTACCGACCGGCAGCCAACGGCGTATCACGAACTTGCTCGACCGGTACCAGAACAGTTGCTTGACCGGTTTGTGCACCGGATCGGGCCGGCCCAGCAGCCGACGCACCAGTCGGCGCACGTCCAACGCATCTAGCCGAGGACCTAGCAACACAATCGCGGCCGGGGTGATCACGATCGACGCGGTCGCGACGAATGCCACGGTAGCCACGCCGGCGTAGGCGAACGACTTCAGAAAGTACATCGGGAACAGCGCAGTCGCCGACATCGACAGCGCCACGGTGACCGCCGAAAACAACACCGTGCGCCCCGAAGTCGCCATGGTCCGGATCAGTGCTTCGTCTCGATCACTGCCCTCGGCGAGCTCGTCGCGATAGCGACTGACGATGAGCAGCGTGTAGTCGATAGCCAACGCGAGGCCCAACGCTGTACTCAGGTTGAGCGCGAAGGTCGACACCTCGGTGGCAAACGTAACGAGTCGCAATACGGCCATCGATCCCACAACGGCCAGTACGGCCTGGGCCATCGGCAGCCCGGCGGCCAACAGCCCACCGAACACCCAGATCAGCACCAGGAAGCTCAGCGGAATCGCGATCAACTCCATCACCAGCAGGTCGTCTTTGTTCTGCCGATTGATCTGGGCGTACTCCATCGCCGAGCCGCCGGCACGGACGGTGACGCCGTCGCGGTCATGGGCGACTTCGTCTGACAGGGTTTGGGCGTGGTTCTGCGCGTCGTTTTCGCCGCCTTTGACGTTGACGACGATCAACCCCGATTTTCCGTCGGTGCTGAGCAGGTCGGCGGCGGCAGTCGGTGGCACAGTCCACGGCGAGGTCACGTTGTAAACCAACGGCGACCGCCGCAGCACCTCGACGATGTCAGTCCCGACCTCGCGGGCAGGTGGGCTGTCGGCGCCCGCAGCTGCCGTAACCACGATCAGCATTTTCTGACCGCTCTGGCCGAACTTGTCGGTCAACACCTCGATTGCCCGTGCCGACTCCGATCGCGGATCTTGGAAACCCCCGGGCGACAGGCTGTCAGCCACCGGAACACCGAAGACCGCTGCGGCGATGAAGACGAAGACCGCAAACCCGATGATTCGGCGCGGCGCAGCGATGGCGAGCCGAGCGATCCTCTGCAGCATGTTGCGTTTCCTCCGCAGCCGGTGCTGGTCGCGCGGACCCGCACCAAATCCGCGATGACTTATCTGCGATAAGTTACAACTGTCAAACAACGCCTGCCATAGATACGGATGCGGGCGCTCGAGTGGTTCACCTGCCGCATGCCCGCGATGCCGGCCACCATGCCGGCGCAGCACCCTACCGACCGGTAGGAATTGCCACTGTTTTCCGAATCGTGACTCACTAATTCCTTAATGGCGGCTTTTAGGCTCGCTGTCATGTGGATCGACGACTCGAGTGCCGACGTCATCAAGGCTGACTTCGAGGCTCTCTACCACGGCGACATGCTGGTAGAGGGCGACACCTCCGAGCAGCTCGAAGACTTGCACCCGCTGCCCACCGCGAGCTGAGCGACACCATGGGCATGCTTGCACGGCTCCTCATGGCCGAACCAGCCGTCAGCCGATGGTTTCGTCGGTAAGTTCTTGTTCCCGATTCCGGTCCCCCGCAACGCGGGGGTCTTTCTTTTGGTGCGGCTTAGCGCGGCGCCATGCGGATGGCGCCGTCCAGACGGATGACCTCGCCGTTAAGCATCGGGTTTTCGATGATGTGCAGAACTAGCGCCCCGTACTCGTCGGGGTTGCCCAGCCGCGAGGGATGCGGCACCTGTTGGCCCAGTGAGGCCTTGGCCTCCGCCGGCAATGAAGCCAGCAGCGGGGTGTCGAACAGACCCGGCGCAATGGTGACCACCCGGATCAGCTTGCTGGCCAGATCGCGGGCGATCGGCAGGGTCATGCCAACTACGCCGCCCTTGGACGCCGAGTAGGCGGCCTGGCCGATCTGACCGTCGAATGCCGCCACCGAGGCGGTGTTAATGATGACGCCGCGCTCTTCCCCAATCGGTTCGGTCTTGGCGATCCGCTCGGCGCCCAGTCGCAGCACGTTGAAGGTGCCGACTAGGTTGATGTCCACGATCTTGCGGAACGCGGCCAGCGGGAACACGCCGTCGCGACTCAGTACGCGAATCGCGTTGCCGGTGCCGGCGCAGTTGACGACGACCCGCACCGGGCCGAGCGAATCCGCCAGCTCTAGCGCGTTGCTGACGGCGGCTTCGTCGGTGACGTCGGCTTGCGCAAAACGCGCGCGATCGCCGAGCCCGCCAACCACGTCGTCGCCGCGGAGGTCCACGACGACCACCTGTGCCCCAGCGTCCAATAGCCGCTTGGTGGTGGCCAGACCCAGGCCTGAGGCGCCACCGGTGACAACGGCTACGGCGTCTTTGGTCTTCATACGAATCCTTCCTATCCGTCCCAGTCGGTGAGCACTGCCTCGATGTCGATCGTGGCGGCCGGCGGGCGTGGCTGGCTCGAAGCGGTGCGGGAGAACCGCGGAGCCGGCATGGGTTGCCATCCGCCGTTGGCTTCATAAAAGGTGTTTCGCTCGATGATGTGCGGCTCGTTGTGCACCTCACCGAACGCCAGCACCGGCGTCACACAGGCATCGGAATTGGCGAACACCGCGCCCCAATGGTCACGGTCGTGGCGCGCGAACGCTTCGGTCAGCAGCGCCCGCAGTTCGGGCCAACGGGCGCGGTCGTTTTGCGGGGGCAGCTCGGCGGCGTCTAGACCCAATCCGGCCAGCATGGCCGCATAGAACTGCGGCTCAATGGCGCCGACAGCGACGTAGCGGCCGTCGGCGCATTCGTAGGTGTCGTAGTAGGGTGCCCCGCCGTCGAGCATGTTGGCCCCTCTTGTGTCGGTCCACATGCCCGTCGCTCGCATCGCCCACATCATCTGAATCAGCACGCTGGACCCGTCGACCATCGCCGCATCGACGACCTGGCCCTTGCCGGAGCTCTGCCGCTCCCATAGCGCGGCCAGGATGCCGACCAGCAGGAACATCGAGCCGCCGCCGAAGTCACCAACCAGGTTCAGCGGCGGCACCGGTCGCTCGTCGCCCCGGCCAATGGCGTGCAAAATGCCGTTCAGCGAGATGTAGTTGATGTCGTGACCGGCCTGCTGACTACGCGGGCCGGTTTGGCCCCAGCCGGTCATCCGCGCGTAGATCAGCCGGTCGTTGACCTTCGCACATTCTTCCGGACCCAATCCCAGCCGTTCGGTGACGCCGGGACGGTAACCCTCGATCAACACGTCGGCCTTGGCGATGAGTTTGAGCGCAAGCTCGAGTCCCTGATCGGACTTCAGGTCGGCGGTCACGATACGCCGGTTACGCAACATGGCGTCTCTCGAAATACCGTCGACACTTGACGGGCGATCGATGCGCACCACGTCGGCACCGAGGTCCCCCAGGATCATCGCTGCGTGCGGGCCCGGCCCGATGCCCGCCAGCTCGACAACTCGCAACCCGCTCAGCGGACCCGCCATGAATGTACCGGCCTTTCGTCTCCCATTGACGCCCTCGACGGCGTATCGACGAAGATCATGTCGCCGCAGCTCGGTGACGGCGTCGTCGATTAGTGTTAACCACATGTCGAACTACCGGATCGACACTCGGACAATTGTCCCGGGTCTCGCCGTCACCCTGGCCGACGGGGTGCTGTCGGTGACCATCGATCGCCCGGAGAGTCTCAACTCGCTGACCAAGCCGGTGCTGGCAGGGATGGCCGACGCGATCGAGGGCGCGGCCACCGACCCACGGGTGAAGGTGGTGCGCCTCGGGGGCGCCGGTCGCGGCTTCAGCTCCGGAGGGGCAATCAGCGTTGACGATGTGTGGGCCAGTGGCCCACCTACCGACACCGTCGCGGAGGCCAACCGCACGGTGCGTGCCATTGTGGCACTACCACAACCGGTCGTTGCCGTCGTGCAGGGACCAACCGTCGGCTGTGGCGTCTCCCTGGCGCTCGCTTGTGACCTCGTATTGGCCTCCGACAATGCGTTTTTCATGCTCGCTCACACCAACGTGGGGTTGATGCCCGACGGCGGCGCGTCGGCGTTGGTTCAGGCCGCGATCGGCCGCATCCGCGCCATGCATATGGCGCTGCTGCCGGACCGGGTGCCGGCCGCCGAGGCCTTGTCCTGGGGCCTGGTCAGCGCCGTCTATCCGGCCGCCGACTTCGATGCCGAGGTGGACAAGTTGATCTCACGGCTGTTGGCCGGCCCAGCGCTGGCTATCGCCAAGACGAAGAACGCGATCAATGCGGCCACGCTCACCGAGTTGGCACCCACTCTCCTGCGCGAATTGGATGGCCAGGCCCTCCTCCTGCGTACTGACGACTTCGCCGAGGGCGCAACGGCATTCCAGCAGCGCCGGACCCCCATGTTCACCGGCCGTTGAGCGCTCTCGGCCCGCTAGCGGTCCCGCGACTGGGCCGCGTCGATGCCCGTGTACTCACCGATTACTCCAACTGCTGGTTGGGCATGTTTGCGGAGCATCATTAACCACTCTGTGTAGCTGGCCCTCATTTAGGATGCTGCACATGCCAGATTCCGGGATTGCCGCATTAACGCCGGTCACAGGCCTCAACGTCACCCTGACCGACAGAGTGTTGTCGGTGCGCATCAACCGCCCTAGCAGTCTCAACTCGCTGACCGTGCCAATCCTGACGGGGATCGCCGACACGCTGGAGCGCGCGGCGGCCGATCCCGTGGTCAAGGTGGTGCGCCTAGGCGGGGTGGGCCGCGGTTTCAGCTCCGGAGTGTCTATGTCCGTGGACGATGTGTGGGGCGGAGGGCCGCCGACCGCCATCGTCGAAGAGGCCAACCGCGCAGTACGCGCCGTGGCCGCGCTACCGCACCCGGTTGTAGCTGTCGTTCAAGGACCAGCGGTCGGCGTCGCTGTCTCGCTAGCGCTGGCGTGTGACTTCATATTGGCTTCTGATAGTGCATTTTTCATGCTCGCCAACACCAAGGTAGCGTTGATGCCCGACGGCGGCGCATCGGCGTTAGTCGCCGCGGCCACCGGCCGGATCCGGGCGATGCGGCTGGCGCTGCTGGCCGAGCAACTGCCGGCCCGCGAGGCACTGGCCTGGGGCCTGATCAGCGCGGTATATCCGGACAGCGACTTCGAGGCCGAGGTGGACAAGGTGATTTCACGGTTGCTGGCCGGCCCGGCGCTGGCGTTCGCCCAGGCCAAAAACGCCATCAATGCAGCCGCCCTCACCGAATTGGAACCCACGTTCGCGCGCGAATTGGATGGACAGGAAGTCCTGCTGCGAACACACGACTTCGCCGAGGGCGCAGCGGCGTTCCTGCAACGCCGCACCCCCAACTTCACCGGTTCCTGAACGCGCGTCAGACCGCGAACAGCGGGGGCAGCGCGAACACCATGATCAGGCCCCACACGAAGTGGGTCAAGATCGGTGCCAGCACTCCACCGCTGGCCCGGCGCTCCAACGCACACACCGTACCGACGAAGATCGCTGCGAAGCCGAGCATCAGATTCGCGCTGGCCATGGTGGCGCCGACGTACAGGACGGTTGAGATGGTCACCGGATAGCGTCGTCCCAGCGCGGTGTAGAGCGCACCGCGAAAGAACATCTCCTCGGCGATGCCGTTAATCAAGGTGATCAGCAGGATCGGCAGCAGAGTTCCCTGATGGGCGAATTGCAGGACGCGGGCTATCGGTTCAGCTGCGCCAGGAATTTCCCTGACGATCATTGCACCCACCCCGAAGATGCCTGCTAGCAGCAGCCCGACAGTGGTCCCGGTGATGACCGGACGCTGATTGCGACCGCGCCAACAGATGCCACCCAGATGCAGCGGTCCAGACATCAGTGCGCCGGCGATCCACACGGATGCCAGCGCGAGCGTCAGCCAGTAAAAGCTCGACTCGCCGGGCGTCCGCCTCAGCGAAAAGCCCAGCATCACAGCGCCGATAACCAACGTGACGCCGACGACCACACGGCGGCGGCGCACGATTCCCGGCGGTTCATGATGGGGCACAGCGACATTGGTGATCGCACGACGAAACTCGGCAAGCACGCTGCTGCGGTATGGAGTGGTGGATTGGCTCATGCAGGCCGGACTTTCGCGGTTGGAGTGGTCAGGATGTGCAGGCTGGTTCGCAGGGTGCCAGCGGGCGGGCCGGGGTTCACCGGCCCAGGCGTGGGCCCAGCGAGGGGCGGTGTAATCTCGCGGCATCCAGCGCTGCCGGTGCTGACACAGGTGTACGAACCCGCATTTCTGGTGGCACTGCTCACCACGATCCGCACAGCGTCCAACCTAGCGCGGCGACGATACGGGCCGTGGAACGGCCCGAGGAGAAGCCGCGCAATCCAGCACAGCGCGGCGACGATACGGGCCGTGGAACGGCCCGAGGAGAAGCCGCGCAATCCAGCACAGCGCGGCGACGATACGGGCCGTGGAACGGCCCGAGGAGAAGCCGCGCAATCCAGCACAGCGCGGCGACGATACGGGCCGTGGAACGGCCCGAGGAGAAGCCGCGCAATCCAGCACAGCGCGGCGACGATACGGGCCGTGGAACGGCCCGAGGAGAAGCCGCGCAATCCAGCACAGCGCGGCGACGATACGGGCCGTGGAACGGCCCGAGGAGAAGCCGCGCAATCCAGCACAGCGCGGCGACGATACGGGCCGTGGAACGGCCCGGCAATGGCGGTCCCACTCGCCAGAATCTGAACCCATCCGGCGCCAGTAACGTGGCTGACAATATGGAGTCGATCGCAGGGGGAGCTATTCCACCGTTCGGGCTGGGCTGCATCGCCGGTCCCGCCAGGATAGTGTGCATAGGCCCGGGCCTTTCCTCCGAGTCGGTGCTTCTTAGGTGGTAGGGCCGTGTACTACCTGCTGATCCTGGCGGTCGTCTTCGAACGGCTGGCGGAGCTGGTGGTGGCCCAGCGTAACGCGCGGTGGTCTTTCGCGCAGGGCGGCAAAGAGTTTGGCCGCCCACACTATGTGGTGATGGTTATCCTGCACACCGCCCTACTGCTGGGCTGCGTCGTCGAACCGTGGGCCTTGCACCGGCCTTTCATACCGTGGCTCGGCTGGCCGATGCTGGCCGTAGTGGTGGCAAGCCAGGGCCTGCGCTGGTGGTGCGTCAAATCGCTGGGCAAGCGGTGGAACACCCGGGTAATCGTGTTGCCGCACGCCACGTTGGTGCGGCGGGGCCCCTACCGGTGGATGCGGCATCCGAATTATGTTGCGGTGGTGGCCGAAGGGTTCGCGTTGCCACTGGTGCACACGGCGTGGTTGACCGCACTGGTTTTCACCCTGGCCAATGCGATCTTGCTGACCGTTCGTCTGCGGGTGGAGAACTCCGTTCTGGGCTACATATGACCAGCTACGACACCGACCTGTTGGTCGTCGGCGGCGGCCCCGGCGGACTCGCCACGGCATTGCACGCACGCGCGCGTGGACTTTCGGTGATCGTGGCCGAGCCTCGCGAGAATCCCATCGACAAGGCGTGCGGCGAGGGGCTGATGCCCGGTGGCCTGGCCGAATTGACCTCGCTAGGCGTGGACCCGGTCGGTCTGCCCTTTCATGGGATTGCCTACGTTGGTGAACATCGTCGGGTGCAGGCGCGGTTTCGCACCGGGCCGGGGCGGGGCGTGCGACGCACCACGCTGCATGCGGCACTGGCGGCACGAGCCAAAGAGCAAGACACTGAATGGATCCGGTCGCGGGTAGCCACTATTCAGCAAGACGCACATGGTGTGACCGCCGCCGGCGTTCGCGCGAAATGGTTGGTGGCAGCCGATGGACTGCATTCGGCCGTCCGGCGCGCCGTCGGGATCAAAGCCACCGCCGGGACACCACGGCGATACGGGGTGCGCTGGCATTACCGGCTGCCGGTGTGGTCGGACTTCGTCGAAGTGCATTGGTCCCGTTGGGGTGAGGCTTATGTGACTCCGGTGGAACCGGATCTGGTCGGCGTCGCGATCTTGTCCCGCCAACGACCCGAACTTGCCTGGTTTCCCAGCCTTGCACACCATCTGCAAGACGCGAGCCGCGGACACGCACGTGGCTGCGGTCCCTTGCGCCAGGTGGTCTCCCGGCGCGTCGCGGGGCGGGTGCTTTTGGTCGGTGACGCGGCCGGGTACGAAGATGCCCTAACCGGCGAAGGCATCAGCCTTGCCGTCAAGCAGGCCGCCGCGGCGGTGAGCGCCATCGTCGACGACACACCGGCGTCGTATGAGGCCGCGTGGCACCGGATCACTCGTGATTACCGGCTAGTCACCCGCGGGTTGGTGCTGGCCAGTACGCCACGCGCGGCACGCCGTGCCATCGTGCCGCTGTGCGCACTTCTGCCCACGGCATTCCGGTACGGGGTGAACATCCTGGCGTACTGAGACAGCCCAGGATCTGGTGTTGTCGGCGCGTTGTCACATCCGCCACATTGGTTCTCCCGGGAAGGATGCTCGTTGTGCCCACCTCAGCGCGACACTGCGCCCCGGCATCGGGATAAGTCCCACAAACGTTGGCAATGCGACAGTGCTGGCTGACGGTACGCCCGCCAAGCCCATCCAAGGCGCCGAGACGATGCAGCGGGCCCGCCACACCGGTTCCTGTTTCTCGGCGAACGCCCGAGGTCCTGCGATCTCATCAGGGAACCCATCTCGCGCTGGGTGCGGAGTCCCTTCGTCGACGACGACCCCGTCATCGACACCACAGGCGATCCGCTTGCTGGCCTGCACCGACAGCGACGCGTTGACGGTCACCCGCACGGCCAAGGTGAGGGCGGCCTCGACGACCGAACCCTCCTTGACGACCCGGTTGATCAGGCCCCACTCCCAGTCGTCGGATGCGGTCAGCGGCTCACCGGTACACCCCCGGCGGCGGCGATCAGCCCGCGTTTGACCTCCGGCAAACCCGAATTAGGTGTGCTCGTCGGCCACCACCAGGTCGCTGGCCAGCGCTGGCTCGGCACCGTCGCCCAAGGCCGTGCCACTGACCGCGGCGCTGGTCGGCTTGTCGATGAAATGGTGCCTGTAACCGGCGATGCCCCACTCGCCGTGATGCGGGTGGTACGGGTTCTCCCGGCGTGCGATCGCCTTGAGGTCGGCGCAAAGCGACTTGTCGCCGGCGCCGGTGATCACCACGGCCCGCACATCGGGGTTGTCGTGCGCTTCTTCCAGCGCGTCTCCAACCACGATGCTGACGGCACCATTGACCGCATTGCGGGCTTCCGGCCGATTGATCGTAATGACCATGACATTGTCGCGGTACTCGACAACGCCGCCGGCTGGCTATCGGTCACTGTCACAGCAACTCCACAATGGCGGCATTTGGCTTGGCCGCGGCCCTCGCACATCGTCTGTAAGCCGTAGCGAATTCCCTTGTCCGGCATGTGGTGTAGCACTGTAGTCATCAACCGTGCCGCCGAGCCGCCGAATGGGTGGCCAAGCGCGATCGCGCTGTTGGGGTTGAACAGGGGGTAAGCGCTTTGGCGAAAACGCTGAGGCCGCCCTGCGAATCTCATAGTGTTTTGATTGCCAAGCTGCATGAGGTGTCGAGCGATCGGCCCAGTGTTGGTGGTGGGAGGCGCGCCATGGAATCTGGGGTCAAGCAGGCGGGACCGCGGCGCTGCTTCGCGCCGGGAGGATCGGGCTGTGCGTATTCAGCCAGCGGAGGTTTGTGGTCACGGGAGGGGATGGCCCGGGCACGTCCAGCTGCGGAAGGGATGGCGTGATGAGTTTTCTGGTGTTGCCTCCCGAGGTCAATTCCGCGTTGATGTTTGCCGGTGCGGGCTCAGGCCCGACGCTGGCCGCCGCGGCGGCCTGGGACGGGCTGGCCGCCGAGTTAGGCCAAGCGGCGAACTCGTTTTCATCGGCCACCGCAGCGCTGGCCGACACCGCCTGGCAAGGTCCGGCGGCGACGGCGATGGCCGCCGCGGCAGCCCCCTATGCCAGCTGGCTAAGCACGGCAGCAACACGCGCGCTAAGCGCGGCCGCACAGGCCAAGGCGGCCGCGGCGGTGTATGAAGCCGCGCGGGCGGCCACCGTGGATCCACTGCTGGTCGCCGCCAACCGCCACCAGCTGGTGTCGCTGGTGTTATCAAACCTGTTCGGCCAAAACGCCCCGGCGATCGCGGCGACCGAGGCCGCCTACGAACAATTGTGGGCCGCCGATGTCGCGGCCATGGTGAGCTACCACAGCGGGGCCTCGGCGGTGGCCGCCCAGCTGGCCCCGTGGGCACAGGCGGTGCGCGCCCTGCCCAACCCGACGGCGCCCGCACTGGCCTCCGGCCCCGCTGCCCTGGCCATCCCGGCATTGGGTATCGGCAACACCGGCATCGGCAACATCTTCAGCATCGGCAACATCGGCGACTACAACCTAGGCAACGGCAATACCGGCTCCGACAACCTGGGCAGCGGAAACATCGGCAACGCCAACAACGGCGGCGGGAATACCGGCAACGCAAATATAGGCAGCGGAAACAACGGTTTCTTCAACCTGGGCGATGGAAACCTCGGTAACACCAACTTCGGTAGCGGGAACCTCGGCAACCTCAACCTGGGTAGCGGCAACGACGGCAACGGTAACTTCGGCCTGGGGAATATCGGCGATGGCAACCGGGGCAGCGGGAACGTCGGCAGCTTCAACTTCGGCACCGCCAACGCCGGTTCCTTCAACGTGGGCTTTGCGAATCTCGGCAACAACAACCTGGGCATTGCGAATCTCGGCAACAACAACCTGGGCATTGCGAATCTCGGCAACAACAACATCGGTATCGGGCTCACCGGCGACAACATGATCGGCATCGGCGCACTGAACTCCGGCATCGGCAACCTCGGCTTCGGCAACTCCGGGAACAACAACATCGGCTTGTTCAACTCCGGCAACAACAACATCGGCTTCTTCAACTCCGGCGACAGCAACTACGGCTTCGCCAATGCAGGCTCCACCAACA
This sequence comes from Mycobacterium canetti CIPT 140010059, assembly GCF_000253375.1. Taxonomy (NCBI): domain Bacteria; kingdom Bacillati; phylum Actinomycetota; class Actinomycetes; order Mycobacteriales; family Mycobacteriaceae; genus Mycobacterium; species Mycobacterium canetti. Next base: position 1,282,673 of record NC_015848.1, on the reverse strand, counting down.
CCGGCTTCTTCAATGGCGGCTCCACCAACACGGGCTACGGGAACGGCGGCAGCATCAACTTCGGCATCGGGAATGCCGGCGGCGCGAACATGGGCAATGGGAACGCCGGCAGCTTCAACCTAGGCGTTGGCAACTCCGGCGCCGCAAACACCGGCAGCTCCAATTCGGGCAACCTCAACACCGGCTTTTCTAACGCGGGCGACACCAACACCGGATGGGGAAACTCGGGCGACACCAACACCGGCGCCTACAACTCCGGCAACCTGAACACCGCTGTCGGCAGCGTGACCACTCAAGCGGTTGCAAACTCGGGCTTCGGCCACTCGGGCAGCGGTAACTCAGGTTTCTTTCACTCGGGTGACGGCAATTCCGGCCTCCAGAACACCAACTCGGGCCTCGCGACTATCGGTCATTCAGGTCTGCGTAACTCGGGCGACGCCACCAACGTGGGTTTCAATAACTCGGGCAGCAACAACACGGGCATATTCAATGCTGGCACCTTCAATACCGGGATCTTCAACTCGGGCAACGCCAGCTCCGGCACGAACAACTCGGGCGACAACAGCTCGGGGTTTTCCAACTCGAGCGATAACCAGTCGGGTTTCTTTAACTAGACGTGCAACGGTCCTGCGCGCCGTCGTGGGCCTCGAGCGCGCTCACGCGCAATGTTCTGCGTTCTGACGGAAAAGATTTGGCGAAAACGCCAATACCGTTGCGTGATCGTCTTAGTGTTTGGTTACCAGGGGTTTATGAGTCGTCGCGGCCGGGGGTTGTGGTGACGCGGACATAGCGTTGATGGCTCGTCGGGCACGTCCAGCTGCGGAAGGGATGGCGTGATGAGTTTTCTGGTGTTGCCTCCCGAGGTCAATTCCGCGTTGATGTTTGCCGGTGCGGGCTCAGGCCCGACGCTGGCCGCCGCGGCGGCCTGGGACGGGCTGGCCGCCGAGTTAGGCCAAGCGGCGAACTCGTTTTCGTCGGCCACCGCAGCGCTGGCCGACACCGCCTGGCAAGGTCCGGCGGCGACGGCGATGGCCGCCGCGGCAGCCCCCTATGCCAGCTGGCTAAGCACGGCAGCAACACGCGCGCTAAGCGCGGCCGCACAGGCCAAGGCGGCCGCGGCGGTGTATGAAGCCGCGCGGGCGGCCACCGTGGATCCACTGCTGGTCGCCGCCAACCGCCACCAGCTGGTGTCGCTGGTGCTATCAAACCTGTTCGGCCAAAACGCCCCGGCGATCGCGGCGACCGAGGCCGCCTACGAACAATTGTGGGCCGCCGATGTCGCGGCCATGGTGAGCTACCACAGCGGGGCCTCGGCGGTGGCCGCCCAGCTGGCCCCGTGGGCACAGGCGGTGCGCGCCCTGCCCAACCCGACGGCGCCCGCACTGGCCTCCGGCCCCGCTGCCCTGGCCATCCCGGCATTGGGTATCGGCAACACCGGCATCGGCAACATCTTCAGCATCGGCAACATCGGCGACTACAACCTAGGCAACGGCAATACCGGCAACGCAAACCTAGGCAGCGGAAACACGGGCCAGGCCAACCTGGGCAGCGGCAATACCGGTTTCTTCAACTTTGGCAGCGGCAACACCGCCAACACCAACTTCGGTAGCGGGAACCTCGGCAACCTCAACCTGGGTAGCGGCAACGACGGCAACGGTAACTTCGGCCTGGGGAATATCGGCGATGGCAACCGGGGCAGCGGGAACGTCGGCAGCTTCAACTTCGGCACCGCCAACGCCGGTTCCTTCAACGTGGGCAGCGCAAATCACGGCTCTCCCAACGTGGGCTTTGCGAATCTCGGCAACAACAACCTGGGCATTGCGAATCTCGGCAACAACAACCTGGGCATTGCGAATCTCGGCAACAACAACATCGGTATCGGGCTCACCGGCGACAACATGATCGGCATCGGCGCACTGAACTCCGGCATCGGCAACCTCGGCTTCGGCAACTCCGGGAACAACAACATCGGCTTGTTCAACTCCGGCAACAACAACATCGGCTTCTTCAACTCCGGCGACAGCAACTTCGGCTTCTTCAACTCCGGTGACACCAACACCGGTTTCGGGAACGCGGGCTTCACCAACACCGGCTTCGGGAACGCGGGCAGCGGCAACTTCGGTTTCGGGAACGCAGGCAACAACAACTTCGGGTTCGGCAACTCGGGATTTGAGAACATGGGTGTCGGCAACTCGGGTGCCTACAACACGGGCAGCTTCAACTCGGGCACCTTGAATACCGGAGACTTGAACTCGGGCGACTTCAATACCGGCTGGGCCAACTCGGGCGATATCAACACTGGCGGCTTCCACTCCGGAGACCTGAACACCGGGTTCGGCAGCCCGGTGGACCAACCGGTGATGAACTCCGGCTTCGGCAACATCGGCACCGGCAACTCGGGCTTCAATAACTCCGGCGACGCGAACTCCGGCTTCCAGAACACCAACACCGGCGCCTTCTTCATCGGTCACTCGGGTCTGCTCAATTCCGGCGGCGGCCAGCACGTGGGCATCAGCAACTCGGGAACCGGCTTTAACACGGGCCTGTTCAACACCGGCTTCAACAACACCGGCATCGGAAACTCGGCCACCAACGCCGCCTTCACCACCACCTCCGGGGTGGCCAACTCCGGCGACAACAGCTCAGGCGGGTTCAACACCGGTAATGACCAGTCCGGGTTCTTCGACGGTTAGCCCCCGGATTCCAGCAGCCTGCGCCGCGCGAGATCCTTCGCGTTGGCCCGCCTGACCGCCACCGTCATGGCGGGTGCGGCGATTCCCGCGAAGCGGGAAGGCTCACCACGGTTTTACAGCGTCATCCTCGTCGTACCGTTCGGGCCGTCCTCCCACAGGTAGACCGTCTCCATCGGGAATGGCCCTTGCTCGTCCAGGTCGGCCGCCTCGTACGGACCGTCGCCGGTGACGACGTCGCCGCCGCGGGCGCCGGTTACCCGGACCGTCGTGGCGGTGGCCGTCGGGTGCAGCACGGCGCCGCCACGGATCGCGGCGGCGTGCTCCTGCCCGAACTTCTGGTAGGCGGCCATGTCAGCGGCCTGCTCGGGGGCCGACCAGTCGACGTCTCTGGTGCAGGTGAGTGCGGCGTATTGCGGCCTGTTGACCCATCATGGTCCGGGCCTATCCCGAATCTCACCCACATGACGATCGCGGCGGGCCCGATGAGGACATCCGGCGCCGAGCGATTTTGCCGCCGGCCGGGCCATGCCGGCCGATGTCACCGGAGTAGCCTTGACCACGCAGCTGGTCTGCTGGCGTCCGAAAGGGCGTCGGCATCGAGCGGGGCAACGATGCTTCGCGAGAGGGAACCCGGTGAGAATCCGGGACTGTCCCGCAGCGGTATGCAGGAACGACCGCCGTCTTGGAAGTAGACAAGCACTGGTCTCAACGACTGGGAAGCGACGGCCAGTAGGAGCACCCACCGGGTGCGAGCCTGCGAGTCCGAAGACCTGCCAGCCGTGCCGGACGCGCCGCGCCCGGCGGCTCATCGCCTCGTGGAATGGGCGTTTGGCCGTGCCTGTTGCCGGGTGCATCGGTGTGCACCTCAATCGGATCGGCTGCGCGTCCGCGGGCGGTGAACCACCCGTCGATCGAAGGACAGCACGTGACCCAGCCTGTACGTCGTCAACCCTTTACCGCAACCATCACCGGCTCCCCGCGCATCGGCCCGCGTCGCGAACTCAAGCGCGCCACCGAAGGCTACTGGGCCGGACGCACCAGCCGATCCGAGCTGGAGGCCGTCGCCGCCACGTTACGCCGCGACACCTGGTCGGCCCTGGCCGCGGCCGGTCTGGACTCGGTGCCGGTGAACACCTTCTCCTACTACGACCAAATGCTCGATACCGCGGTGCTGCTCGGCGCGCTGCCGCCCCGAGTGAGCCCGGTTTCCGACGGGCTGGACCGCTATTTCGCCGCGGCGCGGGGCACCGACCAGATCGCGCCGCTGGAGATGACGAAGTGGTTCGACACCAACTACCACTACCTGGTACCCGAGATCGGGCCGTCGACCACGTTCACGCTGCACCCCGGCAAGGTGCTCGCCGAACTCAAAGAGGCGTTAGGGCAAGGCATTCCCGCACGTCCGGTGATCATCGGGCCGATCACCTTCCTGCTGCTGAGCAAGGCCGTCGACGGCGCGGGGGCGCCGATCGAACGCCTCGAAGAGTTGGTTCCGGTCTATTCGGAGCTGCTGTCGCTGCTTGCCGACGGCGGCGCCCAGTGGGTGCAGTTCGACGAGCCGGCGCTGGTGACCGACCTCTCCCCCGACGCGCCCGCCCTGGCTGAAGCGGTGTACACCGCGCTGTGCTCGGTGAGCAACCGGCCTGCGATCTATGTCGCCACCTACTTCGGGGACCCGGGCGCGGCCCTACCGGCGCTGGCTCGCACCCCGGTCGAAGCCATCGGCGTCGACCTGGTGGCCGGTGCCGACACCTCGGTGGCCGGGGTACCCGAGCTGGCCGGCAAGACGCTGGTGGCCGGGGTCGTCGACGGGCGCAACGTCTGGCGCACCGACCTGGAGGCGGCGTTGGGCACGTTGGCGACCCTGCTGGGTTCGGCGGCTACCGTGGCCGTCTCGACGTCGTGCTCGACACTGCACGTGCCGTACTCGCTGGAACCGGAAACCGACCTGGATGACGCGTTGCGGAGCTGGCTGGCGTTCGGTGCCGAAAAGGTGCGCGAAGTCGTCGTTCTCGCGCGTGCCCTGCGCGACGGACACGACGCGGTCGCCGACGAGATCGCGTCGTCCCGCGCCGCCATCGCGTCCCGCAAGCGCGACCCGCGGTTACACAATGGGCAAATCCGGGCGCGCATCGAGGCGATCGTCGCGTCCGGAGCCCACCGCGGCAATGCCGCCCAGCGCCGCGCCAGCCAAGACGCGCGACTGCACCTGCCGCCGCTGCCGACCACGACGATCGGCTCCTACCCGCAGACCTCGGCGATCCGCGTTGCGCGTGCGGCGCTGCGGGCCGGTGAGATCGACGAGGCCGAGTACGTGCGCCGGATGCGGCAAGAGATCACCGAGGTGATCGCGCTACAGGAGCGGCTCGGGCTCGACGTGCTGGTGCACGGCGAACCGGAGCGCAACGACATGGTGCAGTACTTCGCCGAGCAATTGGCGGGTTTCTTCGCTACCCAGAACGGCTGGGTGCAGTCCTACGGCAGCCGCTGTGTGCGTCCGCCGATCCTGTACGGCGACGTGTCCCGGCCGCGGGCGATGACGGTCGAGTGGATCACCTACGCGCAGTCGCTGACCGACAAACCGGTGAAGGGCATGTTGACCGGGCCGGTGACGATTCTGGCGTGGTCGTTCGTGCGTGACGACCAGCCGTTGGCCGATACCGCCAACCAGGTGGCGCTGGCGATTCGCGACGAGACCGTGGATTTGCAGTCCGCCGGCATCGCGGTCATCCAGGTCGACGAGCCTGCGCTGCGTGAACTGCTGCCGCTGCGTCGCGCCGACCAGGCCGAGTACTTGCGTTGGGCGGTAGGGGCTTTCCGGTTGGCCACCTCCGGCGTCTCGGACGCCACTCAGATCCACACGCATCTGTGCTACTCGGAGTTCGGCGAGGTGATCGGCGCGATCGCCGATCTGGACGCGGACGTCACGTCCATCGAGGCGGCCCGGTCACACATGGAGGTGCTCGACGACCTGAACGCGATCGGCTTCGCCAACGGTGTGGGCCCGGGCGTCTATGACATTCACTCGCCGCGGGTGCCCACCGCTGAGGAGATGGCCGACTCGTTGCGGGCCGCGTTGCGAGCGGTGCCGGCCGAGCGGTTGTGGGTCAACCCCGACTGCGGACTGAAGACCCGCAATGTCGACGAGGTGACCGCGTCGCTGCACAACATGGTCGCCGCCGCCCGGGAGGTGCGCGCGGGCTAGCTGACGAGCAGCTAGCCCGGCAGCACGTGGACCGGCACGTCGTCGTCCCAGGGCTGCCGGGTCACCATGTCGGCCACCCGGACATAGCCGCGCTCGAACTCCCCGGTCGCCGCGTCTACCAACCGGTACTCCTGGGTTTGCCGATGGATGGGCTGCGCGTCGAGCAGCACCACCCGCACCTCACCGGGTTGGAAGCCGCACCGCTGTTGCATCGCCGCGATCAGTTGCTCGTTGTGCAGGTGGCCGTCGCCGAAGTTCCAGCCGACGGCAGTGCTGCAGACCCGTTCGCCGTCGGTGATGACGTAGTCGTCTTCGTCATGGCCGGCCATCGCCCGATGCGCCAGCGTAAATAGCGCCCTGCCATGGGAGTTCATCGCACGAAACGCGTATCCCAGATACATCGGGATCTGGGCTCGGTCCTTGCCGTAGAAGCGCTCCAGCTGAGCGGCCGGCATGCTGGCGATCGCGACGATGCCCCGGTTGATCTTGTCCTCCGCGGAGGGCTTGATGCACCACAGCGTGGTATCCCAGTTGCCGGCGTAATAGCGCATGGCGGCTAGAAACGAGATCTTGCGGGGAAACACGTTGCCCGCAATGACGATTCCCGCGACAACGGCGATCAGGATCGCCAGCGGCACCGGGTTTTTCACGTCCGCTAACCCGAGGCAGGCGTGGCCGACGAACAGCGACAGGACGCCGAAGATCATGAACACGTTCCACTCCAGCGGCACCCCCATCGGGATGGCCGTCAGAATCCCCAGGTGAAAGCAGACCATGATCGTCGCGGCCACCACCGTCGGCCAACCGCCGTGCGCAACGAACAACACCACGGGCACACACATCTCGATAACAGTGCTGACGTGGGCGACAATCCGCGACAACAGCCCGGGCCGCAGGTCGCCGGGGAACTTCTTGAAAAACATCCGCTTGATGAACCGCGGCCGAAACAGCGGGTTGTTGGACATCATCGTGGAGATCACAAAAGGGAAGTGCCGGTTGAGTTTCGATGTCGCCGCACCGATCCAGATCACCAGGAACACCAGTTTGGCGGCCACGATCATGTCTATACCGTTCAAGCGGCCGAACAAAAACGTCACCGTCAGCGTCGCGTAGACCTCGCCGCGGGCGGCCAGGAAGATCACCTTGTCGCGCAGGCCCAGCACACCGAGAAGCAGCAGGATCAGCACGATCTGCCAGGCGGGCAGCAGCCCGACCGTGGTGCCCAGCTCCGGTATGGGGCCGGCGCCATCGGTGAACAGCGCCGACAGCAACATCATCACCAGCAGTGCGTAGAGGGCAACGTCCACCGGCTTGCGCTTGGTGCCGCGGGTCCACGGCACTCGATCCGGCCACGGCGGCAGCCGGATGGTGCCGAACCTCATCCAGTACAGGATCGAGCCCATCGGCGGGAAGAATCGGTTGTTCAGCGGCCCAAAGCCGCAGCCCAGCCCTATCACCTCGAACAGCATGGTGTAGAGCACGACCTTCTCGAACACGATCGGCTCGGCGTACCACGCTGCCGCATCGGTGAATCCATCAATCCCCTTGGTGGTCAACACGATCAGCCAGCCGACAAGGACGTACAACAGGATCTTGGCGACGTAAAACAGGTGCAGCAGCACCGGAGTGCCAAAACCCACCTCGGCCCAATGCTGGGCCATCGGCCGGATCTTCTGGCTGCGGGAGCCCTGGCTCCATTCGGCCAGGTCGATGTCGGGAAGTCGGGGCTGGAGAAATCCCATGGCCCATAAGACTAGAAGGTGCCCGGTAACACCCGCTGCTCGTGCCCGCAATATGCGCTCAGCGGCCGGATCAGCGCGTTGGCCGTGGCCTGTTCCATGATGTGTGCGGTCCAGCCGGTGATCCTACTCATCACGAAGATCGGGGTGAAGCTGGCGATGTCGAATCCCATCAGGTAGTACGCGGGCCCGGTCGGAAAATCGAGGTTGGGCAAGATCCCGGTGGCCGACGCCATCTCGGCCGCTAACACCTGGTAGATGTCCAGCCATCGCTGGCCGTCGCGAACGGTCCCCACGCGCTCCAGCGCCCGTTTCATGGTCGGCACCCGGGAGTCGCCGTGCCGGTACACCCGATGCCCGAAGCCCATGATCTTTTCCTTGCGGGCGAGCTTGGCGCGCAACCACTCCCGCGCGTTGGCCGGATCGCCGATCTCGATCATGTCGTGCATGACGGCTTCGTTGGCGCCGCCGTGTAGCCGCCCCTTGAGGGCGCCGATCGCGCCGGTCACCGCGCTGTAGATGTCGGATTGGGTCGAGGTCACCACCCGGGCGGCGAACGTCGACGCGTTGAATCCGTGCTCGGCGTAGAGGATCATCGACTGCTCGAACGCCGACACGACGGCGGTTTCGGGTACCTCCCCGAAGCACATGTGCAGGAAGTTCTGCGCATAACCGAGCCCGCTGTGCGGTGCGATCGGGGGCAACCCGCGTCGGCGCCGCATGTCGATCGCCACGATCGTCGGCAACACCGCCATCATGCGCATCGCCTTGGCCCGGTTGGCCGCGGCGTCGTCCTCGTCCGGGTCCTCGGCACCGAGATAGCTGATCGCGGTGCGCACCACGTCCATCGGGTGGCAGTTGTCCGGCAGCTTGGCCAGCAATGACAGCATCGAGCGGTCCACCCGACGGCTGGCTCGTTCGCGCTGGCTGAACAACGCCAGCTCGGCATCGGTGGGCAACTCACCACGCCACAGCAGGAAGGCGACCTGCTCGAAACTGCAGCGGGCTGCCAGATCCTGGACCGGATATCCCCGGTAGGTCAACGAATTGGTCTGCGGCACCACCTTGGAGATGGCGGTGGTGTCCACCACCACGCCGGCGAGGCCCTTTTTGATGTCGGGCCGCTCATCAACGGTGGGCGCGGTCATCGATTTCGTGGCAGCGACGGACCTGGCCGCCGCGAGCGGCCCGGTCATCGAAAGATTCCCGGTGGAATCACCGGCGCTTTGTCCAGCACCCGCGGATCGACCAACACGTTCAGCCCACCCACGGCACCGCTCTCGAGATCGGCGAGACTCTCTACTACGGCCAGGAACCTTTGCTGTTCAACGGGTTCCACTACACCATCGGCGAGCTCGGTGAACTTCTCTACGTACTGCTTGCGCTCGAACGGCCGGGTGCCCAGCGGATGGGCGTCGGCCACCGCCAGTTCGTCCACGATCACTTCACCGCTGTGCAGCGTCACCTCCGCGCGCGCCCCGAACGCCTTTTTGGCCGGATCGGCGCAGTGATAGCGGCGGGTCCACTCGGGATCCTCGACGGTGGAAATCTTGTGCCACAGTGCCACCGTGTCGGAACGGCGCGCCCGCTCGGGCGCGTAGGAGCGCTCGTGGTGCCAGCAGCCGTCCTGCAGTGCCACGGCGAAGATGTAGGGCAGCGAGTGGTCGAGGGTTTCGCGTGACGCGTCCGGGTCGAACTTCTGCGGATCGCCGGATCCCGTTCCGATCACTACATGGGTGTGGTGGCTGGTGTGCAGCACGATCGACGCGATCTGGTCGAGATCGCCGATACGCTCACGTAGCCGGCAGGCCAGGTCGATCGGCGCCTGGCTCTGGTACTCCGCGGAGTGTTGCTTGGTGTAGCTGTCCAGAATGGCGCGCTTGGGTTCACCAGGTGCGGGCAACGGCACCCGGTAGGTGTGCTCGGGTCCGGCCAGCAGCCAGGCGATCACCCCGTCCTCGCCCTCCCAGATCGGAGCCGGTGAGCCCTCGCCGCGCATCGCCCGATCGACCGCCTCGATGCCGACCTTGCCGGCATGCGCCGGCGCGAACGCCTTCCAGCTGGAGATGGCGCCCTTGCGGGATTGACGGGTGCTGGTGGTCAGATGCAGGGCCTGGCCGATCGCGTGGTAGATGGTCTCTTGGTCGAGCCGCAGCATGGTCCCGATGCCGGCGGCCACCGCCGGGCCCAGGTGGGCGACATGGTCGATCTTGTGCTCGTGCAAGCAGATTCCGCGGGTTAGGTCGATGTGGATCTCATAGGCGGTTACCAGACCGCGGATCAGCTCCGCGCCGCACACGCCGAGCTGCTGGGCGACCGCCACCAGTGGGGGTATGTTGTCCGCCGGGTGCGAATAGTCGGCGGCCAGAAACGTGTCGTGAAAGTCAAGTTCACGCGCGGCGACGCCGTTGGCCCAGGCCGCCCAGTCCGCCGAGTAGCTGCCCTCGACGCCAAATACCTTCGCCCCGTGTCGCACCGGATGCGCCAGTGCCTGGTGGCGGGCCACGGTGACCGGTCTGCGCACCATTGATGCGGCGCTCACCGCAGCGTTGTCGATGATGCGGTTGCACACCATGTCCGCTACCTCCGGGTCGACGTCAACCGGATCGGCAGCCACCTGGGCGATCTTGTAGGCCATGTGCTCGGTGCGCGGGAAATCGTCGGCGCTGCGCCGCGCCCGGACCGCATGCATCAACATAATCCGCACCATACGCAGCACAGGATATCAACAAAAGACCCTGAAAAAGCGTACTTTTGTGTCCTGACCCGGCACATTTTGCAAATTTTGCGAACATGACGCGGAGTAATGTCTTACCGGTGGCTAGGACGTATTCGAGGACGTTTTCCGGTGCCCGCCTGCGGCGGTTACGTCAAGAGCGCGGGCTCACCCAGGTGGCGCTGGCCAAGGCCCTGGACTTATCCACAAGCTATGTCAACCAGTTGGAGAATGACCAGCGGCCCATCACCGTGCCCGTGCTGCTTCTGCTTACCGAGCGGTTTGACCTGTCGGCGCAGTATTTCTCCTCGGATTCCGACGCACGGTTGGTGGCCGACCTGTCCGACGTCTTCACCGACATCGGCGTCGAGCACGCGGTCAGCGGCGCCCAGATCGAAGAATTCGTCGCCCGGATGCCCGAGGTCGGCCACAGCCTGGTTGCCGTGCACCGCCGGTTGCGCGCCGCCACCGAGGAACTAGAGGGCTACCGATCTCGTGCGACCGCCGAAACCGAGCTACCGCCCGCGCGGCCGATGCCGTTCGAGGAGGTCCGCGACTTCTTCTACGACCGCAACAACTACATCCACGACCTGGACATGGCGGCGGAGCGGATGTTTACCGAAAGCGGGATGCGGACCGGCGGATTGGACATCCAGCTGGCCGAGCTGATGCGGGACCGGTTCGGCATCTCGGTGGTGATCGATGACGATCTGCCCGACACCGCCAAGCGCCGCTACCACCCCGACACCAAGGTCCTTCGGGTCGCCCACTGGCTGATGCCCGGACAGCGCGCCTTCCAGATCGCCACCCAACTGGCGCTGGTGGGCCAGTCAGACCTGATCTCGTCGATCGTGGCCACCGATGACCAGCTCAGCACCGAAGCCCGCGGCGTCGCGCGCATCGGACTGGCCAACTACTTCGCCGGCGCCTTCCTGCTCCCCTACCGCGAATTCCACCGTGCCGCAGAGCAGTTACGCTATGACATCGACCTGCTGGGCCGCCGGTTCGGAGTGGGCTTCGAAACCGTCTGCCACCGGCTCTCCACACTGCAGCGCCCGCGGCAGCGAGGGATACCGTTCATCTTCGTCCGCACCGACAAGGCCGGAAACATCTCAAAGCGACAGTCCGCGACGGCGTTTCACTTCAGCCGGGTCGGCGGCAGCTGCCCGCTGTGGGTGGTCCACGACGCGTTCGCCCAGCCAGAGAGGATCGTCCGCCAGGTGGCGCAAATGCCCGACGGCAGGTCGTACTTCTGGGTGGCCAAGACCACCGCTGCCGACGGGCTCGGTTATCTGGGCCCGCACAAGAACTTCGCGGTCGGGCTGGGCTGCGACCTCGCGCACGCCCATAAACTCGTCTACTCCACCGGTGTCGTCCTGGACGACCCGAGCACGGCGGTCCCGATCGGGGCGGGCTGCAAGATCTGCAACCGAACGTCGTGCGCCCAACGTGCGTTCCCCTATCTCGGTGGTCGCGTCGCGGTCGACGAGAACGCGGGCAGCAGCTTGCCTTATTCGTCGACCGAGCAATCGGTTTGACCGCCCGACGCCACAGCAGACAACGAAACCCCTTATATTACTGTGGTTTCAGCAGGCTCTGGGCAAGCATTGTTGTCGGTGCCTGCACATAGCATTCAGTCATGTGTTCCACTCGGGAGGAGATCACGGAGGCCTTCGCGTCATTGGCTACCGCGCTGTCCCGCGTGCTGGGGCTGACCTTTGACGCATTGACCACCCCGGAGCGCCTGGCGCTGCTGGAGCACTGCGAGACCGCGCGACGCCAGCTGCCCAGCGTCGAACACACGTTGATCAATCAGATCGGCGAACAATCCACCGAGGAGGAGCTGGGCGGCAAGCTGGGATTGACGCTGGCCGACCGGTTGCGCATCACCCGCAGCGAGGCCAAGCGGCGAGTGGCCGAGGCCGCCGACCTTGGCCAGCGCCGTGCGCTGACCGGCGAGCCGCTGCCACCGCTACTCACCGCCACCGCAAAGGCACAGCGCCACGAGTTAATTGGTGACGGCCATGTTGAAGTAATCCGTGCTTTCGTGCACCGCCTACCATCCTGGGTAGACCTCAAGACCCTGGAGAAGGCCGAACGGGACTTGGCTAAGCAGGCCACCCAGTACCGTCCCGACCAGCTGGCCAAATTGGCCGCGCGGATCATGGACTGCCTCAACCCCGATGGCGACTACACCGACGAGGACCGCGCCCGCCGCCGCGGCTTGACGTTAGGAAAGCAAGATGTCGATGGGATGTCGCGGCTCAGCGGATATGTGACCCCCGAGCTGCGCGCCACTATCGAGGCGGTGTGGGCCAAGCTGGCCGCCCCGGGTATGTGCAACCCCGAGCAGAAGGCACCGTGTGTGGACGGCGCGCCCTCGAAGGAGCAGGCGCGGCGAGACACCCGCAGCTGCCCACAGCGGAACCACGACGCGCTCAACGCCGGATTACGTAGTTTGTTGACAAGTGGCAATCTGGGCCAGCACAACGGATTACCGGCCAGCATCATCGTGACCACCACGCTGAAGGACTTGGAGGCCGCGGCCGGCGCGGGCCTCACCGGCGGGGGTACGATCTTGCCCATATCGGATGTGATCCGGCTGGCCCGCCACGCAAACCACTACCTCGCGATATTCGATCGAGGCAAGGCCCTGGCGCTCTACCACACCAAGCGCCTGGCCTCCCCGGCGCAGCGAATTGTGTTGTACGCCAAGGACAGTGGCTGCAGCGCACCTGGTTGCGACGTGCCCGGCTATTACTGTGAAGTCCATCATGTCACGCCGTACGCCCAGTGCCGCAACACCGACGTCAATGACCTGACACTCGGCTGCGGTGGCCATCATCCGTTAGCCGAACGTGGCTGGACGACCCGCAAGAACGCCCACGGCGACACCGAGTGGCTACCGCCGCCGCATCTCGACCACGGCCAACCTCGAGTCAATACGTTCCATCACCCGGAAAAGCTCCTGGCAGACGACGAAGGCGACCCGTAGCGTTAGGCGGGGGAGCCGGTCGAACCAAGCCGTTGGGCCGGTGCGCTGTCCACGCCGCCAGCCACCATCACCGGCAGCCGGCGTTGTCTCGCAGCATGGGTAAGGCCCAACACCAGACACAAGCTGAGTAGTCCGACCGCTGACCAAGGCGCCCCCTGTGGGCCCACAGTGGGCGGTCTGGCGTTGCCCATAAGTAGCATCAAGGGGTGCCCATGACTCGTATCACCCGAGCCAATGGTTGCCCCGACGGAACTCTCGAAAACGCCGTTGTGGCGCTGGACGGCGGCGCGAACTACCCACGCGAGATCCTGGGCAACAAAGGCCACGGCATCGACATGATGCGCCGGCACCATCTGCCGGTGCCGCCTGCATTCTGCATTACCACCGAGGTGGGCGTGCGCTATCTCGCCTCACCCGAATCCACGATCGCCGCGATCTGGGATGACGTGCTGGATCGGATGAGCTGGCTGGAAACAGAAACCTCGTGCACGTTCGGCCGTGGCCCGAATCCGCTGCTGGTCAGCGTGCGCTCGGGCGCCACCCAGTCGATGCCCGGCATGATGGACACGATTCTGGACGTGGGCATGACCGACGCGGTCGAACGAGTACTTGCCAGGCCGGGTGCCGCCGACTTCGCCCACGACACCAGACGGCGATTCACCAGCATGTATCGGCGCATCGTCGGCAGCGCCGGTCCCATTACCGACGACCCGTATGCCCAGTTGCGCGCGAGCATCAAGGCGGTATTCGCCTCCTGGAACTCACCTCGCGCCGTTGCCTATCGCGACCATCACGGCCTCGACGACCAAGGCGGTACGGCGGTGGTGGTGCAGGCGATGGTATTCGGCAACCTCACCGCGAACTCGGGCGCCGGGGTGCTGTCCTCACGCAACCCGATCACCGGAGCCAACGAACCGTTCGGCGAATGGCTACCCGGCGGCCAAGGCGACGACGTGGTGTCCGGATTGGTCGCCGTCGCACCGATCACCGCCCTGCGCGACCAGCAGCCGGCCGTCTACGACCAACTGATGGCGGCCGCCCGCAGTTTGGAGCGCATGGCAGGCGACGTCCAGGAGATCGAATTCACCGTGGAGGACAGCCAGCTGTGGCTGCTGCAGACCCGCGGGGCGGAACGCTCGGCGCAGGCCGCCGTGCGACTGGCGCTGCAACTGCATCACGAGGGACTCATCGACGACACCGAGACACTGCGCCGGGTGACTCCGACGCACATCGAGACTTTGCTACGGCCGTCGCTGCAGCCGGAAACACGGTTGGCCGCACCGCTTTTGGCCAAGGGCCTGCCCGCTTGCCCGGGCGTGGTATCCGGGACCGCCTACACCGAGGTGGACGAGGCGCTGGACGCTGCGGACCGGGGCGAGCCGGTCATCTTGGTGCGAGATCACACCAGACCGGAGGACGTCATGGGCATGCTTGCCGCGCAAGGCATTGTCACCGAGGTGGGGGGTGCCGCCAGTCATGCGGCGGTGGTTAGCCGCGAGCTTGGTCGAGTGGCCGTGGTGGGTTGCGGTCCCGGGGTCGCGGCGGCACTGGCCGGCAAGGAGATCACCGTCGACGGCTATGAAGGCGAAGTGCGCCAAGGCGTTCTGGCATTGTCTGCCTGGTCGGAAAGTGACACGCCGGAGTTGCGCGAGCTGGCCGACATCGCGCAACGGATCAGTTCATGAGCGAGTTGACGGTACTGCAGGCCGTGCGGCTCAAGGGCCGGGTGATCACCACCGACCTGGCGCAGACCTTGGGTGAAGACCTTGCCGACGTCGCCGCGACCGTCGACAGGCTGACCGCGGCCGGCCTCCTGGTCGACGCCACGCCGTTGCGGATCAGTCCCAGCGGCCGGATGAGGCTCGACGACTTGCTTGCCGAGGAGCGCAACCGGGCCGATTCGACCGTGCTGGCTGCCGCTTACCGCGATTTCCGTTCCGTCAACGCCGATTTCAAGAGGCTGGTCACCGACTGGCAGCTCAAGGGCGAAAAGCCTAACACACACGACGACGCCGAATACGACGCCGCGGTGCTGTCCCGCCTCGATGGCGTACACCGGCGGGTGGGCCCGATCATCGGTACGGTGGCCATGCAGCTGCCGCGGTTGAGCAGGTACCCGGTGAAATTGCGTGCGGCGCTGGACAAGGTCAAAGCGGGCGACATCGCCTGGCTGACGCGCCCACTCATCGACTCCTACCACACCGTGTGGTTCGAACTACACGAGGAGCTGATCCAGGCCGTCGGGCTGACACGAGACGAAGCGGCTAAATCCGGTGATGCCCAGTAGTTTTCACTGCAGAGCCGCGTCCAGCAGCCGCATGTAGGCGTCGATGTCAGACACCGCAGACTCGGCCGCGTGCACACTGATCGCGACGGTATCACCGATGCCGTGCACGCCATGGGTTAGACCCATCGCCGGCGACAGCGCCGGATACCCGGCCGTCAGCACCACCGGAGCGTCCCCGAAGCTCAGATCGGCAGCCCCGCGATAAACACTGGACACCACGGTATTGCCGGCCACCCGCACCGGCCGCACCTCAGCGTCGAACTGCGATACGCCCCAACGCAGCAGCGCCGCCGGTACCGCCGCAAAGGCCCGGTCAGCGGAGAGCATCGCCGGATGTTCAAAGCGACGGCGGGCGTTGGCCAAATCGGTTGCGATCCGCCGCACCCGCTCATCGGGCTCCAGCCGCGGGTACAGCCCAACGACAACGTTGCCGAAGTGGTTATATGACCGTGGCACACCCGGTTTGGCCATGGGTACTTCGGCGCCTAGCGTGTCCACATCCCCGCCAAGCAGACCCAACAGCCCGGTGGACACCGCGGCGAGCACCGTGACGGTCACCGTGGGACCGGCTAGTTGCGAGCGCCGCCGCAGCAGGGTGCGCACCGCGCGGACACCTTCGGGGCGGGCATTCGTGGACAGCGGCGGCCGGGATCCGACACCTGGCGCTACCAGCCCGGCATTGGTATCACGAACCAGTCGGAGATGAGCGCGGGCCGCATGGGCGGCCCGCCACGGCAGGAAACCCGCACGCGACCTGGCTATTTCGGGAACCGCGGCCGGCCGGCCGAACAGCCACGCGGCCATCGCCGAAGCCCGCGCGCCGTCGCCCAGCGCATGCGCGAACTGCATGACGGCGACGGTGCCGAGGCCGCTGACGCCCGGAACGTCGTGCACCGGGGTGAACACGTGCAGCCGCCAGGGCATCCGGCGCATATCCAGCTGCTTGCCGGCGAGGCCGACAACGGCCGCCAGACAACCTTGCCAGCTGCGATCGGCCAGGTCGTGGCAGACCAGTTGGTCACGTTGCACGGGTGTGGGCACCCACTGCGGGTAGGCCAGAGCACCACGGTCCTGAACTCGCATCCCTAAGCCCGGACACCCACGGGCTCGACGGTAGACCTGCGCGACGGCACGTTCCAGATCGGTGGGTTCACCATCGAACGCATACAGCAGGAACTGGTCGTTGGGGACTTTGGCCGACATCCAGTAGAACTGCGCGTCGACGGCCGCCATCCGGTGCCCGGCCACGACTTCAGCCGGGTGAGCCAATGAACGCCACGATCAACTCTGCAATCTTGTCCGGCTGCTCGAGCTGCAAGAAGTGCCCGGCGTGTTCCACTACGGCCACCTCACTGCCGGCGGGCAACACCCTTGCCGTCCAATGAGTGAATGCCGATGTGGCACAGCCATCGTCGTGGCCATGCAGGTACAGAACCGGCAGCTTCGGCGCCTCGGTCCACAGCCGATTCAAGTCGGCATAGTCCGCCGGGGCCCGGGTGTTGCGCATGGTGGCGCGATACGGTCCCAAGGCCGCCCGCCGGCCCTCCGGCGTCCCGATCGCGGCGTCGACATGCCGCAGGTCTTCCTCGGCGTGATAGCCCGGCGACCAACGCCGCCACAGCAGCGGCACCACCCAGGAGGCGGATCGCTCCGGCAGCCAGGGCAACTGGAAGTACAGGATGTACCAGCTGCGCAGCAGCTGATGCGGCAACTCACGCAGCAACCGGCCACGCTCGGGCACCCGGCCCAGCGGGCGAAATGCCGCCGACGGCGGCACCGACATGATCACCGCCTTGGCGAACGGGCTGTCGGGCATGGCGGCCAGGCCGGTAGCGGCGATCGCGCCCCAGTCGTGGCCGATGATCACATCGCGCTCGGTGCCACCGGCAGCCGAGCGCACCCGCAGGGCGTCGTGCATCAACGCACCGACGTGATAGCTGCCGTCGGCCGGAATCGAAGACGGCGCATAACCACGCATGAACGGCGCCACGACGTGCCAGCCGGACTCGGCCAGCCGGGGTGCGACCTTGCGCCACCCGTAGGCGGTATCCGGAAAGCCGTGCAAGCACAACGCAACTGGCGCGCCGGCCGGCCCCCAGGTCAAGGCTTTCAGGTCGCCGTTGGGACCCTTCACGTCAATCCAGTGTGGTTCAGCCATTGTCGTCCGCCATGTTGACTCCCGTTCGCCGCGTCCAGCCCGCATGGTCCAACGTAACCGGCGGAACCCAAGAGGCCAGTAGCTAGGGCACCTTGATCACCGCATCCTCCAGGTCGGCGATGACGATTTGGCGCGTGCCCAGCAAGGTAACGTCAGGACCCGTGAGCGCCGTGAGCAGCAGTCCCCAAGCGGTCGCGTTTTCCGGTGCTCGTGGGATTACCCTGGTCGCCGACGAGTGGAATCGGGGCGCCGCAGCGGCCGATCGGCCGACGATCCTGATGTTGCACGGTGGCGGCCAAAACCGGTTTTCCTGGAAAAACACCGGCCAGATCCTGGCCGACGAGGGGCACCACGTCGTTGCGCTGGACACCCGCGGACCCGGTGACAGCGACCGCGCTCCCGGCGCCGACTATGCCGTGGAGACCCCGACCACCGATGTGCTACACGTCGTCGAGGCGATCGGCCGCCGTGTGGTGGTGGTCGAGGCCAGCATGGGCGGACTGACTGGCATCCTGGTCGCCGAGCGCGCCGGTCCGCAGACGGTGAACGGACTGGTATTGGTCGACGTGGTGCCGCGTTACGAGAAGGAGGGCAACGCCCGTATCCGGGACTTCATGCTGGGCAACATCGACGGCTTCGGTTCGCTCGAGGAGGCCGCCGACGCAGTCGCCGAGTATCTGCCGCACCGCGACAAGCCGCGCAGTCCCGAGGGCCTGAAGAGGAATCTGCGCCTGCGAGACGGACGCTGGCACTGGCACTGGGATCCGGCCATGATGACCGCGCCGGGGCACGACCCGCAGCTGCACACCGAGAACTTCGAACGGGCTGCCATGGGCCTGACGATCCCGGTCCTGTTGATTCGCGGAAAGCTGTCCGACGTGGTCAGTTCCGACGGTGCCCGGGACTTCCTGGCCAAGGTGCCCAACGCGGAGTTCGTCGAATTGTCCAACGCGGGGCGCACCGCCGCCGGCGACGACAACGACGCGTTCACCGACGTCGTGGTGGACTTCGTCAGGCGACTTAGTTAGCCGGTTTCTCGGCGTGTCCGCCGAACTGCTTGCGCATCGCCGACAGCGCCTTGTTGGCGAAGTCGTCGAGGTCACGCGAGGCGAAGCGGGACTGCAGCGCGGTGGTCAGCACCGGCGCGGGCACGCCCTCGTCGATCGCCGCGATGGCGGTCCACCGGCCCTCGCCAGAGTCGGAGACCCGTCCGGAGAATTCCGCTAGGTCAGGTGATTCGCGCAGCGCGATCGCGGTCAAATCCAGCAGCCAGGAGCCGATCACGCTGCCCCGCCGCCATACCTCGGCGACCTCCGGGATGTCGAAGTCGTACTGGTAGCACTCGGGATTCGGCAGCGGCGCGGTTTCGGCGTCACCGTGTTGCACGCGGGTGCCGACGTCGGCATTGCGCAGGATGTTCAATCCCTCCGCCAAGGAGGCCATCATCCCGTATTCGATGCCGTTGTGGACCATCTTCACGAAGTGACCCGAACCGCAAGGCCCACAATGCAAATAGCCTTGTTCCGATGGCGCGACCTCACCGTCTCGGCCCGGGGTGCGCGGGGCGGCCGCCACCCCCGGCGCGACGGTGGCGAAGATCGGCTCCGCGCGCGCGAACGCGTCGCCATCCCCGCCGATCATCAGGCAGTAGCCACGTTCCCGACCCCACACACCGCCGCTGGTGCCACAGTCGAGTAGGTGAATTCCCTTCTTGAACAACAGCTTTTCGTGCCGCAGATCGTCGCGATAATAGGTGTTGCCACCGTCGATCACAATGTCGCCGGCCTCGAGCGTGTTGGCCAGCTCTTCGATCACCGCGGTGGTGATGTTCCCCGCGGGCACCATCACCCAGACAACTCGCGGGGCGGAGAGCCGCTGAGACAACTCACGCAACGAGGCCACCCCGGTGGTCCGGTCCTCCCCGGCCATCGCCTTGACCGCGTCGGGGTCGTGGTCGTAGACCACGCAGTCGTGTCCACCTTTGACCAAGCGTCGGACGATATTCGCACCCATCCGGCCCAGACCGATCATTCCTAGTTGCATCGCCTTTTCGTCTCCTTGAACTCATGCGTCCGTGCCGCGGGGCAGCCACGGCGACTGCCAACCGCGGTGACCGCGCAGCAACGACTGCGCGGCTTCCGGACCCCAGGAACCGCGATCGTACCGATGGATTTCACCCGGGTTGTCGAGCAGCGGCTGCACGATCCGCCACGTCTGCTCGATGCTGTCCTCGCGGGCGAACAACTGGTGATCGCCGACCAATCCGGCATACAGCAGCCGCTCATAGGGTCGTATCGGTTCACCGAGGTCCACCGCGAACGAGGAGTCCAGGTGGATATCTCGCCACGAGTCGTCGGTGTGGGCCGAAATCTGCAGTCGCATACCCGGATCGGGGTCGATACGCAGCACAATCTGGTTGGGCTCGGCCGGTCGGCGGTTGGGCAGAAAGGCCAATGCCGGAACTCGGCGTAGAAATAGCCGTACTTCGGTGACCTTCGCGGGCAGCTCTTTTCCGGCCCGCACGAAGATCGGCACCCCGGCCCAGCGCCAGTTGTCGATCTCGGTTCGCAGCGCGACATACGTTTCGGTCGCCGAATCGCTTGCTACGCCCGCAACTTCGGTGTAGCCGAGGTACTGCCCACGCACGCACCGATCGGGATCCAGCGGCGCCATCGCCCGGAAGACCTCGGCCTTCTTGTCGTTGAGGTCATCGGCGCTGGAACCGACCGGCGGTTCCATCGTCACCAGCGCCAGCACCTGCAGCAGATGGTTTTGCACGACGTCACGCAGGGCACCGACGGCGTCGTAAAACTTGCCGCGGTCCTCCACCCCGAAGTCCTCGGCCATGGTGATGTGGATCTCGGAGATGCTGTTGCGATCCCAGAGCTCGGCTAACGCCTGATTGGCGAACCTCAGGTACTCCAGCTCGACGACGGGCTGCTTGCCCAGAAAGTGGTCCACACGCAGGATTTGGTCTTCGCCCAACACCGCTCGCAGCCGGGCGTTGAGTTCGAGCGCGGAGGCCAGGTCGTGGCCGAACGGCTTTTCCACGGCAACGCGTGCGCGCTCCAACAGCCGCACGTTCGCGAGATTTTCGACAATCGGCGCGAACAGCGCCGGCGGCATTTCCAGGTAATACAGCGGCCGACAGGCCGAGCCAATCAGTTCGGCCAGCGAATCGTAGAGCTGGCTGTCGGTGACGTCACCGTGCAGGTAGGACAACCGGCCCGCCAACCGGTCGAACACCGCATCGTCGATCTTTTCGGTACGACCGATGGACTCGCGAGCCCACTTGACCAACTGCCCGACGGACATGTCGTCACTGGCCACACCCAGGATGGGGCAGTCCAGCAACTGGTGGCGCTCGAGCCGATACAACGCGCGGAAGGTCATCTTGCGGGCCAGGTCACCGGTAATTCCGAAGATCACCAACAGATCTGACGCGCCACCTCCGCCGTCAACCAAACCCGCACCTCCAGACTTGCTTTCCCGCGGCGGCCGAACTCAACCCTAGCCCATTGGCCCGACAACCCGGCGCTGCAGATCACGGTCTACATCCTGGCCGGGATCGCCACGATCGAGGCCGGCAGACTCGTCCCGATGCGCATCCGGCTGAGGCGGATACGCCAGGAAACCGAGCAACCGCGGGAGCGGCTCGACGCCCGCAATGCTGTCGGGTGGTCGTGAGGCGGTAAAGACGGTCTGGCAGACCGCGAACCTGGTGCGCAAAGAAGGGTTCGGAGCGGCCGTGCGCAGCTCCATCGAGGACCCCGCCGACTGGGCCGAGGTAGAGCGTCCCGACCTGGCTCGGGTAACCCCGGACGGCCGGGTGGTGATCCTGTTCTCCGACATCGAGGAGTCCACCGCGCTCGACGAACGAATCGGGGATCGCACATGGGTCAAGTTGATTGGCGCGCATGACAAGCTGGTTCATGAGCTGGTGCGGCGCTGGTCCGGGCACATGGTCACGAGTCAGGGTGACGGGTTCATGATCGCGTTCTCCCGCGCCGAACAGGCGGTGCGGTGCGGCATCGACGTCCAGGACGCGCTGCGCAAGAGCGCAAAGCGTAAGCGGAACCAGGGAATTCGGGTGCGGATCGGCATCCACACGGGGCGCTCGGTGCGGCGCGGTGACGATCTGTTCGGCCGCAACGTCGCAATGGCCGCTCGGGTTGCGCGGCAAGCGGTCGGCGGCCAGATCGCTGGTAAGCGAACCGGTGCACGACGCCGTCAGCGACTGTGCCGATACCCGTTTCGGCAGCTATCGCCAGTCCTCGGTCGACGCGGCACCCGGGCCGGACCTGGACTGATAACCGTCGACGTCGGATTCGGCCAGCCTCTGGTGCAATCGGGCCCGCACCTCGTCGGGCGTGTAGGCACGTCGTTTCCGTTGATCGCGCGCCACCAGGGCTCCACCCGCGACGACGCCGGCGACACCGGCCAGCCCGACCCACTTCCACACGTTGCGCACCCCGACAGGCTATATCCGCCTATGGTTCATGGGGTGGACCCGAGCACGCTAACGCTGGACCGAGCGCTGAACGAAACCCGCACCGGCGACCTCTGGCTGTTTCGCGGCCGTTCCCGACCCGACCGGGCGATCCAGACCTTGACGAACGCCCCGGTGAACCACGTCGGCATGACGGTGGCCATCGACGACCTGCCGCCGCTGATCTGGCATGCCGAACTGGGCGACAAGCTGCTCGACGTGTGGACCGGCACCAACCACCGCGGCGTGCAGCTCAACGACGCCCGCCAAGTCGTGCGGCAGTGGACCGGCCGTTATCGGCAACGATGCTGGCTGCGTCAACTGACACCGCACGCCAACCGCGACCAGGAGGACAAACTGCTGCGGGTCATCGCGCGGATGAACGGCACGCCTTTCCCAACCACCGCCCGGTTGACCGGCCGGTGGCTGCGCGGCCGGCTTCCGACCCTCAACGATTGGCTGCGCGGCATACCGGTGCTGGACCGCAAGGTGCGCGAACAAACCCAGCGACGTAAGCAACAGCAGCGCACGATGGGCCTGGCGACGGCATATTGCGCGGAGACGGTGGCCATCACCTATGAGGAAATGGGATTGCTGGTCACCGACAAGGACGCGCACTGGTTCGACCCCGGCAAGTTCTGGAGCGGTGACTCGCTGCCCCTGGCGCCGGGTTATCGGCTGGGTCACGAAATCGCGGTCGACGTGGGCGGCTGATCGGGCCTCGCCGGTTACCCGACCGTCATCTCCCCCATCGCCGACCAACCCGTCGCATCGATGGTTTGGCTGATGATCTTGGGGGTGGACGCCAGTGCCTTCGGCAGTTCCCGCATGGCCTGCCTGAAGTGATCGCTGTTGACGTGTACGCCGCCGGCCTCGCCGTCACGGAAGGCTTCGACCAGGACGTACTCGGCCGGGTCGTCGAGGCTGCGGGACCACTCGAACCATAGGTTGCCCTCTTCGGCACGCGTGGCCGCGGTGAACGATGCGACCAAATCCGGCCAGCGCTCGGTCCACTCGGGTTTGGTCTCGAACTTGACGACGATGAAGATCATTGCCGCTCAGGGTACCCGGGCCGGGCACGTACACTCCATACTCCCACTTTGCGCTCACGATAAACGGTGACAACGTGCGTTGTCCACGGTTTGGGCACATGCCTGACGGGGCGACATCGCCGTGCGCATGGTGCGCTCCCGGGGCCGAGAAGTGGGTAACCGGTGCTGGCCTTGAGGCCCCAGCGTCATTTCACCCAGAGCCGGAGCGCCCGGCGGCTACGCTGTGTGCTCGACGATGACGTATGGGTGCCCTGGGCACGGTCAGGGGGTTGCAGGACAGCAACACGGCATTTGTCGGTGCGCTGCATAGCGGGAACCTGTTGGGGGCCACCGGTGCGGTTCTGCAGGCTCCGGGCAACGCCGTCAACGGTTTCTTGTTCGGCCAGACGTCGATATCGCAGTCGATTGACGTGTCACCGGAGTACGGACACGAGTTGGTCGCTGTCAGCGACCCGGTTGGCGGAACTGCTGGCTCCGCTCGAGCCGGTCACGGTTACGTTCACGCCGACCTTCGGTGAACCGGACATGGTCCATCTGAGTGGCACGAAGTTCGGGGGCCTTGTCCCGGCCCTCTTCGAAGGGGTGCGCGCCGGCTTCTAAGCGCGGTTCGTCGGCCATTCGACTACACATCCGTATGGCAGCGCCGTGCTTGCATAAGTGAAATCGTTCCGTGGACAACGATTTGGCGAAGGCGTTGGAGAAGCGCCAAGAATATTTCCGCCACGGAAGGATTGGTTTGGGTACACTCTATTTCCCGACGATTACTGGGTGATTTCTTTTTGCTAAGAGGGACGTGCTGAACCCGCGGCAGCCGCTTATAGGGGCCGGCCAGACCGGCGCCGCCGCGGCCAGCGCGGCTGAGAGCGCCCCTGGCATAGTCCGGAGTTTGTTGATTGATAAGCGTCAACAGCGTTGCAAGAGCAATCATGGACGCGAACGCTACCGACAATATCCATAGGAAATCAATTCTTGTGGTGCTTATCACGCATTATCCAAATAATGGCCCGTCCCACGCGTACAGCGGATATGTCACGCAACAATATAAAAATAGATACGGAAGGGTTCAGTGCGAATGTAACAAATCAACATAAATCACGCTATCGCGCCAAATCGGGCAATGAACATGGCCGAACATGCGCCACGCGGCACCGGGTCGATTACTCCCAGCAACGCTGACGGTATACAACTCAGGACACTTCCTCAGCCAGCGCAACACCGCTTTCCGCGCACGCCGCCTTCAACCGCTTGTCCCGCGTCCATAGTCGCGCGCCGCCAACCAGAGCCACCGAACCAAGAAGGTTGGCATCGACGGCACCGAGTCCCCGACCCCACAACCGCCGCCGACCGACAAGCCGCAACACTTCGTCGTGGGTCACCACCGGAAACTGGTAGAGGTTGGCCAACAGATCGAGAACAACGTCTCGCTGCTTGATCGAGCCAAGCGCCAGCTCCTCGATGACGAGCGGATGGCAACCGGCCTCGTCATCGCCCAGCAGCTCGACGAGTCGCGCGTCGGCGGCGCGCAGGTGCTCAATCCATACCGAAGTGTCGACCAGGATCACCGGGGCGACGTCCGGCGTCTCGGCGCCGCGGTAGCTTGCGGGTCGGTGCCGCCGAGAGCCGCCAACCGCCGGGCGCTCTCCACCCGGACCAGTGTCTGCAACCCCTCGCGCAGGAGCGTCGACTTCTCTTTCACCCCAGTCAATTCGGCCGCTTTGGCTAACAAGGCGTCGTCAACGGTCACCGTCGTCCTCATTCACCAACTCCCATCAATACATGCATCACTCGATGCAAGCAATGATGCCATGGGATCTGGGCTCTGGCTGCGTCCCGGCTTTCCCGCCTACACGTTGAATCGGAACTCCACTACGTCACCGTCGGCCATCACGTAGTCCTTGCCTTCGATCCGGACCTTGCCGGCCGCCTTGGCCGCCGCCATCGAACCCGCGGCCACCAGGTCGTCGTAGGACACGATCTCGGCCTTGATGAAACCCTTCTCGAAGTCGCTGTGGATCACCCCGGCCGCCTTCGGCGCGGTGTCGCCTTGATGGATGGTCCACGCCCGCGCTTCCTTGGGGCCCGCGGTCAAAAAGGTCTGCAACTTCAGGGTGTGAAAACCCGCCCGGGCCAGCGCGTCCAGCCCGCGCTCGCTCTGCCCGATGGACTCCAGCAGCTCCGCGGCCGACTCGTCGTCCAGTTCGGTCAACTCCGACTCGATGGCGGCGTCCAGGAACACCGCATCGGCGGGCGCCACCAACGCGCGCAGCTCACCGACTCGCGCCGGGTCGGTGAGCACCGCCTCGTCGGCGTTGAACACATACAGGAAGGGCTTGGTGGTCAGCAGGTTCAGCTCGCGCAACGCGGCGGCATCCACCCCCGCGGCGAACAGCGTCTTGCCGGCGTCGAGCACCTGCTGGGCACGCAGTGCCGCGTCGTAGACCGGCTTGCGCGCCTTGTTGGTGCGCGCTTCCTTTTCCAGCCGGCCCGTGGCCCGCTCCAGGGTTTGCAGATCTGCCAGGATCAGCTCGGTCTCGACGACCTCAATGTCGGACTGGGGATCGACCCGTCCGGTGACATGAGTCACGTCGTCGTCGACGAACACCCGCACCACCTGACAAATGGCGTCGCATTCGCGGATATGAGCCAGGAACTTGTTACCCAGCCCGGCTCCCTCGGACGCCCCCTTGACCAGGCCGGCGATATCCACGAAGGTGACCGGCGCGGGTACGACTCGCTGCGATCCGAAAAGCTCAGCAAGCTTGTCCAGGCGGGGATCGGGCAGGGAGACGACACCTTCGTTCGGTTCGATCGTCGCGAACGGGTAGTTGGCCGCGACCACGTTGTTTCGGGTCAGCGCGTTGAAAAGTGTCGACTTGCCGACGTTGGGCAGGCCCACGATCCCCAGGCTCAAGCTCACAGAGAGCCAAGTTTAAGGCGAGGCGGTGCCGCCTTCGGCGCCATTGCCGGTACGGTCGACGTGTGTCAGCGCAGCGGGCGAGGTCGGCGGTACAGGCAAGTCACCGCTCGATTCACCCCCACATCCCAGGTGTGCCGTGGTGGGCTGCCATCCTGATCGCCGTCACCGCGACGGCGATCGGGTATGCAATCGACGCCGGATCGGGCCACAAGGCGCTAACCCTCGTCTTTACCGGCTGCTATATCGCCGGCTGCGTGGGGGCGGTCCTGGCCGTCCGGCAGTCGGACCTGTTCACCGCGCTCGTCCAGCCGCCACTGATACTTTTCTGCGCCGTGCCCGGGGCCTACTGGCTGTTCCACGGGGGCACGATCGGCAAGTTCAAAGACCTCTTGATCAACTGCGGCTACCCGCTCATCGAACGTTTCCCGCTGATGCTGGGCACGGCTGCCGGCGTGCTGCTGATCGGACTGGTCAGGTGGTATCTCGGGACGGCTCTGTTCGACAGCATCGCCAGGAAGCTCAGCTCGCTGATGACCGGCGATTCGGACGACGACGGCGGCCGGCGGTCGGCCCAGCGGCCTGCCCGTACTCGTTCCCGACACGCCCGACCCCCGTCGGAGGACAACCGCGAACCCATAGCCGAGCGTCGATCGCGCCGCCGCCCTAGGCCGCAGAATGATCCGCACCCGCGCCGCAATGCCCACGAACGGCCGGCACCGCGCAGCAGCCGCTTCGATTCTTACCGCAGCTACCAGCCGTCCGAACCCTCCGAGCCTGCCGAGCCCGTCAACCGGTACGAACGTCGGGGTGCTCGATACCAGCCCTATGCGCGCTACCAGCCCACCTACGAGCCCCAACGCCGACGCGCCCGTCCCAGCGAGCCAACCAACCCGACACACCATCCGATCTCGCAGGTCCGCTACCGTGGGTCAGCTACTCGCGACGCGCGGCGGGACAACTACCGCGAGGAGCAGCGGTTCGATCGGCGGGATCGTTCGCGGGCACCGCGCAGACCACCGGCTGAATCCTGGGAATACGACGTCTAACCGTGAGCGGATGTGCTCAGCGAGGTGAGCGGAGCTCCCGGGGCAATGCGAACACCAACGTCTCGTTGGCCGTTGTCACCGGTTGCACGATGTCGTAGCCGCATTCGGCCAGCCGCTCCAGCACACCGCGCACCAGCACCTCGGGGACCGATGCCCCCGACGTAACGCCGACCGTGGTAACGCCGTCCAGCCAGGCCGAGTCGATATCGTCGGCCCAGTCCACCAGGTGGGCGGCCCGCGCCCCGGCACCCAGCGCCACCTCGACCAGCCGAACCGAATTCGACGAATTGCGCGAGCCGACCACGATGACCAGCTCGCACTCGGGCGCCATCGCCTTGACCGCGACCTGCCGATTCTGGGTCGCATAGCAGATGTCGTCGCTGGGCGGATCCTGCAGCTTGGGGAAACGCCGACGCAACCGCCCGACAATCTCCATGGTCTCATCGACGGACAGGGTGGTCTGCGACAGCCAAACCACTTTGTCCTCGTCACGGACGGTCACCTGGTCGACGGCGTCCACCCCGTCGACCAGCTGCACATGATCGGGAGCTTCCCCAGCAGTACCGACGACTTCCTCGTGGCCCTCATGACCGATCAGCAAGATGTCGTAGTCGTCCCGGGCGAACCGCCTGGCCTCGTTGTGCACCTTGGTGACCAGCGGGCAGGTGGCGTCAATGACCTGCAGGTTGCGCTCGCTGGCGCTGACGTGCACCGTAGGCGCGACCCCGTGCGCGGAGAACACCACAATCGCTCCCTCGGGAACCTGCTCGGTCTCTTCGACGAAAACCGCACCGGCCTTAGCCAGGGTGTCAACCACGTGGCGGTTATGCACGATCTCGTGACGCACGTAGACAGGCGGGCCGTGTTTTTGAAGCGCGCGTTCGACCGTTTCGACGGCCCGATCCACGCCAGCGCAGTAGCCACGCGGCTCGGCCAGCAGCACCCGCTTACGGTTGGGACGGTCGGCCACCGATCGCGACGATACCGAAGCCCCGGGAATCCCCATGTCGACCGTCGGAACCATGGCATTCAGGGTACTTTGGGCCGACACGAACCCGCCAGCTCACGGCCACCGGCTTGGAGTTAGCCGCTGCTTGAGGCAGTCTTGGATCCATGGCTACTGCACCGTATGGGGTTCGGCTATTGGTCGGCGCGGCGACAGTCGCCGTTGAGGAGACGATGAAGCTGCCACGAACCATCCTGATGTACCCAATGACCCTGGCCAGCCAGGCGGCGCACGTGGTGATGCGATTCCAACAGGGCCTGGCCGAACTGGTGATCAAGGGCGACAACACCCTGGAGACGCTGTTTCCGCCCAAGGACGAGAAGCCGGAGTGGGCAACATTCGACGAGGACTTGCCCGACGCGCTCGAAGGGACTTCGATTCCATTGCTCGGCTTGTCGGGTGCCAGCGAAGCCAAGAACGACGATCGCCGGTCCGACGGGCGGTTCGCGTTGTACTCGGTATCCGATACGCCGGAAACGACGACAGCATCCATGAGTGCGGATCGCTCGACCAATCCCAAAACCGCCAAGCACCCCAAGTCGGCGGCCAAGCCGACAGTTCCGACGCCTGCGGTGGCAGCCGAACTCGACTATCCGGCGCTGACGCTGGCCCAGCTGCGGGCCAGGCTGCACACGCTCGATGTCCCCGAGCTCGAGGCCCTGCTGGCCTACGAGCAGGCCACCAAGGCCCGTGCCCCGTTCCAGACGCTGCTCGCCAACAGGATCACCCGCGCGACTGCGAAGTGACCCAGAATTCGGCGGAGAATCCGTTCCCGGTTCGCGCGGTGGCAATCCGGGTCGCGGGCTGGATCGACAAGCTGGGCGCGGTCTGGGTGGAGGGGCAATTGGCCCAGATCACAATGCGCCCAGACGCCAAGACGGTGTTCATGGTATTGCGCGATCCTGCGGCCGACATGTCGCTGACCGTGACGTGTTCCCGCGACCTGGTGCTGTCCGCGCCGGTGAAGCTGGCCGAAGGCGTTCAGGTAGTGGTCTGCGGCAAGCCCTCGTTCTACACCGGACGTGGCACATTCTCCTTGCGGCTCAGCGAGATTCGCGCTGTCGGCATCGGCGAGCTGCTGGCACGCATCGACCGGCTGCGCCGGCTGCTGGACGCCGAGGGGCTCTTCGACCCCCGCCTCAAGCGGCCGATCCCGTACCTGCCCAACATGATCGGTCTGATCACCGGCCGTGCGAGTGCCGCCGAACGTGACGTTACGACGGTGGCCTCGGCGCGCTGGCCAGCGGCACGTTTCGCCGTCCGCAACGTCGCCGTGCAGGGCCCCAACGCCGTCGGCCAGATCGTCGAGGCGCTGCGCGAGCTCGATCGAGACCCGGACGTCGACGTGATCGTGCTGGCCCGGGGCGGCGGCTCCGTCGAGGACCTGCTGCCGTTTTCTGACGAGACGTTGTGCCGCGCGATCGCGGCCTGCCGTACGCCCGTGGTCAGCGCCGTCGGTCACGAACCCGACAATCCGCTGTGCGATCTGGTCGTCGACCTGCGCGCCGCCACCCCCACCGACGCCGCCAAGAAAGTGGTTCCCGACACCGCAGCCGAGCAGCGGCTGATCGACGATCTGCGCCGGCGCAGCGCCCAGGCGTTGCGCAACTGGG
This sequence comes from Mycobacterium canetti CIPT 140010059, assembly GCF_000253375.1. NCBI lineage: Bacteria > Bacillati > Actinomycetota > Actinomycetes > Mycobacteriales > Mycobacteriaceae > Mycobacterium > Mycobacterium canetti. The sequence goes on along the minus strand of NC_015848.1, from coordinate 1,252,757 downwards.
TTTCCCGCGAGCAACGGGCAGTCGCGCAGTTGCGTAGCCGCCCGGTGCTGGCCGATCCGATGACGATGGTCAGCGTGCGCGCCGAGGAGGTCCACCGAGCCCGCTCGACGCTTCGTCGCAACCTCACCCTGATGGTCGCCGCCGAGACCGAACGCATCGGTCATCTGGCCGCACGCCTGGCCACGCTGGGCCCGGCCGCCACGCTCGCCCGCGGCTATGCCATAGTGCAGACCGTTGCTCAGACGGGACCCGAGGGCGGATCCGAACCACAGGTGCTGCGGTCGGTCCACGACGCACCGGAAGGCACCAAGCTGCGCGTGCGGGTTGCCGACGGAGCCCTAGCGGCGGTCAGTGAAGGACAAACCAATGGTCTGTGACCCCAACGGCGATGACACGGGCAGAACCCACGCAACTGTGCCTGTCAGTCAGCTTGGCTATGAAGCCTGCCGGGACGAGCTGATGGAAGTCGTGCGGCTTCTGGAGCAGGGCGGATTGGACCTCGATGCGTCGCTGCGACTGTGGGAAAGAGGGGAGCAACTCGCCAAAAGGTGCGAGGAGCACTTAGCTGGTGCACGCCAGCGGGTGTCCGATGTGCTGGCCGGCGACGAGGCCCAAAACGGCTAAGGCAAGGTTATGCTTCGCCGCATGGGTGATGCATCGCTGACAACCGAGCTCGGCCGCGTTCTGGTCACCGGCGGCGCGGGCTTCGTGGGCGCCAACCTGGTGACCACCTTGCTGGACCGCGGGCACTGGGTGCGTTCCTTCGACCGCGCGCCGTCGCTGTTGCCTGCGCATCCGCAACTGGAGGTGCTGCAAGGGGACATCACCGACGCGGACGTCTGCGCCGCGGCCGTGGACGGCATCGACACGATCTTCCACACCGCAGCGATCATCGAGCTGATGGGCGGCGCGTCGGTCACCGACGAGTACCGCCAACGTAGCTTTGCGGTCAACGTCGGCGGCACCGAGAACCTGCTGCACGCCGGCCAGCGGGCCGGGGTGCAGCGGTTCGTCTACACGTCATCCAACAGTGTGGTGATGGGCGGCCAGAACATCGCCGGCGGTGACGAGACGCTGCCCTATACCGACCGGTTCAACGACCTCTACACCGAGACCAAGGTGGTTGCCGAGCGATTCGTGTTGGCCCAGAACGGTGTCGACGGCATGCTGACGTGCGCGATCCGGCCCAGCGGCATCTGGGGAAACGGCGATCAGACGATGTTCCGCAAGCTGTTCGAAAGTGTGCTCAAGGGCCACGTCAAGGTGCTGGTCGGGCGCAAGTCGGCCCGGCTGGATAACTCTTACGTGCACAACCTGATTCACGGTTTCATCTTGGCCGCTGCCCATCTGGTGCCGGACGGCACAGCGCCCGGGCAGGCTTACTTCATCAACGACGCAGAGCCGATCAATATGTTCGAGTTCGCTCGGCCGGTGCTCGAGGCGTGCGGGCAGCGCTGGCCGAAGATGCGGATTTCCGGCCCCGCGGTCCGCTGGGTAATGACGGGGTGGCAGCGGCTGCACTTCCGATTCGGATTCCCCGCGCCGCTGCTCGAGCCGCTGGCCGTCGAACGGCTGTACCTGGACAACTACTTTTCGATCGCTAAGGCACGCCGCGACCTGGGCTATGAGCCGCTGTTCACCACCCAGCAGGCGCTGACCGAATGCCTGCCGTACTACGTGAGTCTGTTTGAGCAGATGAAGAACGAGGCCCGGGCGGAAAAAACGGCCGCCACAGTCAAGCCGTAGCCAGAATTATCTGAAACTCACCACTTGCTGCCCCAGGTAGCTCGGATGTGTGCGTCGACGTCGTGCACGACGGCGTCTCGCCTGCCGATAATCAGGCAGGCACGATGGGCCTCCTCGTAACATGGCCAGTCTGGCTCGCCATCGGGACCCGTGGGTTTGCCCCGCGTCGCGAAATTGATCCACCGCGTCCGTACCCTCCGGGACACCGCTATGGCGGCTTTGGCGCCGCCCAACTTCAATGCAGGGTCCTGGGATCCTCCGAGATTGCCCCAGACGTAAGGCAATTCGGTGGCATGGGCGGCCCGGACCAGCAGCAGCTTCAGCAGCGGAGTCGAGTAGTCAAACCGATACAGATACACCGGCGCCGCCCCGCTGTGCCCTTCAGCGAGCCACACCGACGGCATCCGGAAGCCGACGTCGGTAGCCATACTCAATGAGCGTGCTTTGCGCCGCCATCGCGAGTACGCGGAGCCGATCTGCTCCTCGGTTGGCACTTGCAGATCGGGCTGTTCGGCGGCAATCTGGGTGAACATCGACGTGATCGCGCGGGGTGATCGGCATCAGCGGCGAGCGCATCAACCGAAAGAGCGCCGACTCGTGCTTGTTGGTGCCGATGATCAAGGGAACCGGGTGTGAGCGGCCCTCCTGCGCCAGCTTGACCGGGTAGTCGGGCAGCAGATCGCCGTCGACGATCGGGACGAACGCCAGCGTGCCGGGGTTACGAACCGGCACTTCGTTGAACACTTCGCTGGACGCGGAAAGGATTGCCGCGGTCGGCACTTCATGAACCTGTGCACATCGGACGGGTCGATTCCCAGCTTGTCGAGGACGCAAACCGCAACGCGCCGAGCCCTCACCTGGTCGTAGACCGATGTCGCCGGTGAGCTCTGGGCGATCGCCGCCGCGAACAGACCCGCGGCCGCCGGGGTGGCGAGCAGGGTCGTGACGATTCCCGCGCGGATTCACCGAACAGCGTGACCTTCTCGGGATCGCCGCCAAACACCGCGATGTTGTCTGCTACCCAGCGCAGCACGGCCAGCACGTCACGCAGGCCGATATTCGAGTCGAACCGTCGCCGTGACGTGTTGAACGACGACAAGTCCAGGAAGCCAAGCGCTCCGAGCCGGTAGTTGACCGTCACCACGACCACGTCGCCGCTGGCGGCCAACCTGCGGCCGTTATAGAGCGGCTGGCTGCCCGATCCCAGGATGTAGGCGCCCCCGTGCAGCCACACCATCACGGGTTTTCCGTCACCGGGCTCGGTGTCCGCCGGCGCCCAAATGTTCAGGCTCCAACAGTCCTCGCTCTGCGACGCCCCTAAATCGAGCGCCATGTTGGGGATGGCCGGCTGCGGGCAGGCCGGACCGAAGGTTGTGGCGTCGGCGACCTCGGTCCACCGTTCGGGAGGTTCGGGCGTCCGGAACCTCAGGTCACCTAGTGGTGGCGCGGCATACCGGATGCCTTTCCACACTTTGACGCGGCCATCATCGGCGCCCCGGACCGGACCATAGCGGGATTCGGCCACGCAGCTGTCGACGACCATACTTCTGGAATGTACCTACCCTGGGGGGTCGTCCTCGCCGGCGGCGCGAACGGTTTTGGGGCGGGTGCATACCAAACTGGTACCATCTGTGAAGTGAGTACACAGATTGCGGTTCGCTTGCCCGATGAGATTGTCGCGTTCATCGACGACGAAGTCCGGGGACAGCATGCCCGTAGCCGTGCGGCTGTCGTGCTGCGGGCGCTGGAACGGGAACGCCGCCGTCGTCTCGCCGAACGCGACGCGGAGATCCTCGCCACCAACACGTCAGCCACGGGTGATCTGGATACGCTGGCCGGCCACTGCGCTCGTACCGCCCTCGACATCGACTGATGCGACCTATCCACATCGCACAGCTTGACAAGGCTAGACCCGTCCTGATCCTTACCCGCGAGGTCGTACGTCCGCACCTCACGAACGTCACCGTCGCCCCGATCACGACAACCGTGCGTGGGCTAGCCACCGAAGTCCCGACAGATGGACCCGTGTTCTTGGACAGTGGGTTAAGTGGGGGCTGCTTCGATGATGGCTGAACAGTCGAAGGAGCGGATCTCATGGCAAGGCGCAAGCGTAGGAATCATTCGCCGCAGTTCAAGGCCAAGGTGGCGTTGGCGGCATTGACCGAAGAGCAGACGTTGGCGCAATTGGCGCAGCGCTTCGATGTGCACCCGAACCAGATCACGGCGTGGAAGCGGCAGCTGCTGGAAGGCGCTGCTGGCATGTTCGGGTCCGGCTCGGGGCCAGTCGCCGATAGCGAGGCCAAGATCAAGGAGCTGCACGCCAAGATCGGTGAGCTGACGATGGAGCGCGATTTTTTAGATCGCGGGCTCGCGCGCTTGGACCCCAAGTGAGGCGTGCCATGATCGACCGCGACGACAGGTTGCCCGTCACCAGCCAGTGTGAGCTGCTGGATGTGGCGCGTTCAACGGTGTACTACCAGCCCAAGCCGACGCCGGCCGGCGACATCGATCTGATGCGCAGGATCGATGAAATCCACCTGACCCACCCGTTTTTAGGCAGTCGACGCATCGTCGACGCCCTTGCCGAGGACGGCTTGGTGGTCAATCGCAAGAAGGTGGTGCGCCTGATGCGCATCATGGGGCTGGCGGCTTTGTATCCGAAGCGACGGACCACGATCCCGGCGCTCGGGCACCGGATCTACCCGTACCTGCTGCGCGGGCTGAAAATCGACCGGCCCAATCAGGTGTGGTGCGCGGACGTGACGTATCTGCCGATGGCCCACGGCTTCATGTACCTCGTTGCAGTCATGGACTGGTACTCGCGCAAGGTGCTGTGCTGGCGGCTGTCCAACACGATGGACACCAGTTTCTGCATTGATGCCCTCACCGCGGCGATCGAAGCCTACGGCGCTCCGGAAATGTTCAACACCGACCAAGGCGCCCAGTTCACCAGCGAGGCATTCACCGGGGTGCTGAACCGCCACGGCATCACCATCAGCATGGATGGTCGGGGCCGGTGGATGGACAACGTATTCATCGAACGGCTTTGGCGCAGCGTCAAATACGAGGAGGTCTACCTCAAGGCATATGAGAACGGCACCCAGGCCAAGAAAGGGCTCGGCGACTACTTCGAGTTCTACAACAGCCGACGACGTCACCAGGGTGTGAACCACCGTACCCCTGACGAGGTCTACCATCAGACCCTGTCGCTACCGCAAGCGGCATAACCAGCAGCAGCCCTCCACCTACGAACCGCCGCGGCCTGTCCAACCGATGGGGTCCAGCTCTCCGGTAGACGCGGTGAACGGGCTGAATCAACCGTCAGTCGTCAGCTGCGACAACATCCAAACGATCCCGGTGTGTGACCTTGGTCGTCAAATCGGCTACCTGCTCGCGTCGCAGGAGCCGGCTCTAGCCGAGGCCATCGGCAACGCGTTCGACCTCGATTGGGTGGTGGCATAGGTCTACAGCACTGCACCGACATCCGTTGACTCTGCATCCACCACGCAATAGTGCGAGTAACCCGCCTGCTGGACGCAGAGTCAGCACCAAGAAGCGAAGGGCGGCCCGCTTTGAACACCGAATTCACGCTCACTCAGAAGCGCGCCCTGGCGATCCTCACGTTGATCGCTTTGCTGTTCGGTGCGTACTTCCTGCGTAACTATTTCGTTCTGATCGTGGTGGCAGCCGTCGGCGCCTATTTGTTCACGCCACTTTTCAAGTGGTTCACCAAGCGCTTCAATACCGGCCTGTCGGCCGCCTGCACGTTGTTGTCGGCGCTGGCCGCCGTCGTCGTGCCGGTGGGAGCCTTGGTGGGGCTGGCGATCGTGCAGATCGCTCGCATGGTCGACTCCGTCGCCGACTGGGTGCGGACGACCGATCTGAGCACCCTCGGCGACAAGATCCTGCAATTCGTCAACGGCTTGTTTGACCGGGTGCCGTTCCTGCACATCACGGTTACCGCGGACGCACTGCGCAAAGCGATGATTTCGGTAGCACAGAACGTCGGCGAATGGCTGCTGCACTTCCTGCGCGACGCCGCCGGAAGCCTCGCCGGTGTCATCACGTCGGCCATCATCTTTGTGTACGTGTTCGTCGCGCTCCTGGTGAACCGCGAGAAGCTAAGGACACTGATCGGCCAGCTCAACCCGCTCGGCGAAGACGTCACGGATCTGTACCTGCAGAAGATGGGCTCGATGGTCCGCGGCACGGTGAACGGCCAGTTCGTCATCGCGGCGTGCCAGGGAGTCGCCGGCGCCGCATCGATCTACATCGCCGGATTTCACCACGGCTTCTTCATCTTCGCCATCGTGCTCACCGCGTTGTCGATCATCCCGCTGGGCGGCGGCATCGTGACGATTCCGTTCGGCATCGGGATGATCTTCTACGGCAATATCGCCGGGGGAATCTTCGTGCTGCTGTGGCATCTGCTGGTGGTTACCAACATCGACAACGTCCTGCGGCCGATCCTGGTGCCGCGCGACGCGCGGCTGAACTCGGCGCTGATGTTGCTGTCGGTGTTCGCCGGTATCACCATGTTCGGCCCCTGGGGTATCATCATCGGCCCGGTGCTGATGATCCTCATCGTCACCACCATCGACGTCTACCTCGCGGTGTACAAAGGCGTCGAACTGGAACAGTTCGAAGCACCACCCGTCCGCCGCAGGTGGCTGCCGCGTCGAGGCCCGGCCACGTCAAGAAACGCCCCGCCTCCGTCAACCGCTGAGTGAGACCCGCTATCGTGCGGGCAACGGGGGCTGCGATTGCGTCGCCGACGCCAGCGTGCGGAACTGATCGATGCTGCCGGCACCGGTGATTGCCAGCTGGGTGGCCCCGCCCGGTCCGGTGAGCCGTGTCGTCCATACCGGCTCGACGGCACCGTTTTCGTCCGAACCCTCGTAAACGACCCAACGGGTGCCGCCCACGTCGACCGTCCCCGTCGGGTACATCGACGGGTGGATGGAGCCGACCAGCTTGTCCTCGTCGGCGTTGCTCTGGGTCAAGCTCAGATATCGCCCGGTCGGGCTGATGAATCCCACGACCGAGGTGGACGCGTTGCGCAGCTGACCGGTTGCCGGGTCCGCTCGCCCGTTCTCGATGCCGCCGCGACCCCCGGAGTTGGGCGTCCAGCCGCCTGGCAATTGCGGCAACCGTATCGGGAATCCCAGCGTCTTGGCGTCTGCCCGCAGCGCCTGGGCCGCATCGTAGGACGGGATCGGTCCCCGCTTGGTCCCGCCCAGTTGAAACGAGCACATCCCAACCAGGCCCGCCAACAGGATGCACCCCACGACCAGCGGCGCGAGCGACCAGAACATGTCGCGGCCGTCCTGCAGCAACCGCGGTTTAGCCGGCCTAGGGGTCGGCTGCGGCTCGGCGGTCACATGGCCAGTATCCCAGCTCCAGCGCACGGTTCGGCTTCTGGGACAATCACCAACCATGACAGCTGAGGGATCCGGTTCGTCGACGGCCGCGGTGGCCAGCCACGACCCGTCGCACACCAGGCCATCGCGCCGGGAAGCCCCGGACCGCAACCTGGCCATGGAGCTGGTCCGGGTGACCGAGGCCGGAGCCATGGCCGCGGGCCGCTGGGTAGGCCGCGGCGACAAGGAGGGCGGCGACGGCGCGGCGGTCGACGCGATGCGCGAACTGGTCAACTCGGTTTCCATGCGCGGGGTGGTGGTCATCGGCGAAGGCGAAAAGGACCACGCACCAATGCTCTACAACGGCGAAGAAGTGGGCAACGGCGACGGACCGGAATGCGACTTTGCCGTCGACCCCATTGACGGCACCACGCTGATGAGCAAGGGCATGACCAACGCCATCTCGGTGCTGGCGGTAGCCGATCGCGGCACCATGTTCGACCCGTCGGCGGTGTTCTACATGAACAAAATCGCCGTCGGCCCCGATGCCGCACACGTGCTGGATATCACCGCGCCGATCTCGGAAAACATCCGAGCGGTCGCCAAGGTCAAGGACCTGTCGGTGCGAGACATGACGGTGTGCATCCTGGACAGGCCGCGGCACGCGCAACTCATCCACGACGTCCGCGCCACCGGGGCCCGGATCCGGCTGATCACCGATGGCGACGTCGCCGGCGCGATCTCGGCGTGCCGACCGCACTCCGGCACCGACCTGCTAGCTGGGATCGGCGGCACCCCGGAGGGAATCATCGCCGCCGCGGCGATCCGCTGCATGGGCGGGGCGATCCAGGCGCAGCTCGCCCCGCGCGACGACGCGGAACGCCGCAAGGCCCTAGAAGCCGGTTACGACCTGAACCAGGTCTTGACCACCGAAGATCTGGTGTCCGGGGAAAACGTCTTCTTCTGCGCCACTGGGGTCACCGACGGCGACCTGCTCAAGGGAGTGCGTTACTACCCCGGCGGCTGCACCACCCATTCGATCGTGATGCGCTCGAAGTCCGGCACCGTCCGGATGATCGAGGCCTACCACCGGCTTTCAAAGCTCAACGAATACTCCGCGATCGACTTCACCGGCGACAGCAGCGCCGTGTACCCATTGCCCTAACACACCCACGACACACAAGGAACCCGATCAATGGCCGTTGACGCCGACAGCGCCGATTACCGCATCGAGCACGACACCATGGGCGAAGTCCGGGTGCCGGCAAAAGCGTTGTGGCGCGCGCAAACCCAGCGCGCGGTGGAGAACTTCCCGATATCCGGCCGCGGGTTGGAGCGCACCCAGATCCGCGCGCTAGGCCTGCTGAAAGGCGCCTGCGCGCAGGTGAACTCCGACCTCGGGTTGCTGGCGCCGGAGAAAGCCGACGCCATCATCGCCGCGGCCGCCGAGATCGCCGACGGTCAACACGACGACCAGTTTCCCATCGACGTCTTCCAGACCGGCTCGGGCACCAGCTCCAACATGAACACCAACGAGGTGATTGCGTCCATCGCGGCCAAGGGCGGGGTCACGTTGCATCCCAACGACGACGTGAACATGTCGCAGTCGTCCAACGACACCTTCCCGACGGCCACCCACATCGCGGCCACCGAGGCCGCGGTCGCTCATCTCATCCCAGCGCTGCAGCAGCTGCACGACGCATTGGCCGCCAAGGCTCTTGATTGGCACACGGTGGTGAAGTCGGGCCGAACGCATCTGATGGACGCCGTTCCGGTGACACTCGGCCAGGAGTTCAGCGGATATGCCCGCCAGATCGAGGCCGGCATCGAGCGGGTGCGCGCGTGTCTGCCCAGGCTGGGCGAGCTGGCGATCGGCGGCACCGCGGTGGGTACCGGCCTCAACGCTCCCGACGACTTCGGCGTCAGAGTGGTCGCGGTGCTGGTCGCGCAGACCGGTCTGTCGGAATTGCGTACGGCGGCTAATTCTTTCGAAGCTCAGGCTGCCCGCGACGGGCTGGTGGAGGCGTCCGGGGCGCTGCGCACGATCGCGGTATCGCTGACCAAGATCGCCAACGACATCCGCTGGATGGGATCGGGCCCATTGACCGGCCTGGCCGAGATCCAACTGCCAGATCTGCAGCCGGGCAGCTCGATCATGCCGGGAAAGGTGAATCCGGTTCTGCCGGAGGCGGTTACGCAGGTCGCCGCGCAGGTGATCGGAAACGACGCCGCCATCGCTTGGGGTGGGGCCAACGGCGCATTCGAACTCAACGTCTACATCCCGATGATGGCCCGCAACATCCTCGAGTCCTTCAAGCTGCTGACCAATGTGTCACGGCTGTTCGCCCAGCGCTGCATAGCAGGGCTGACCGCCAACGTCGAGCACCTGCGGCGGCTGGCCGAGTCCTCACCGTCGATCGTGACACCGTTGAATTCGGCCATCGGCTACGAGGAGGCGGCCGCCGTCGCCAAGCAAGCACTCAAGGAACGCAAAACGATTCGCCAAACCGTGATCGACCGTGGCCTGATCGGCGACAGGCTGTCGATCGAGGATCTGGACCGCCGTCTGGACGTGCTGGCAATGGCCAAGGCCGAGCAGCTCGACAGCGATCGGCTATGACGGTTCCTCCCGCTGGCCCCTACGGCAACTACCCCTACGGCCCGAATACGTATGGGCAGGACCCGTATTGGGGAGGCCAACCGCAGGGCGGCTCCTATCCGCCGGCCTACCCACCCCAGCAGTATCCGCCCGGCTGGCCGGCGGGGCCCTATCCGCCAGGACCACCTCCGCCCGGGCCAGGATCGAAGACACCGTGGCTGATCCTCGCCGGCCTCGCGGTGCTGGGTGTCATCCTACTGGTGGTGATCCTGGTGATCGGCCTCCGCGGCGACAACAAGTCGACCACGGCAACCTCTCCGGCGACGAGTGCTCCCACGTCGCAACCGTTTTCCCAGCAAACCGCAACCGGTTGTACCCCAAATGTGTCCGGCGGTGTGCAGCCCATCGGCGATTCGATCAGTGCGGGTAAGCTGTCGTTCCCGACCAGCGCGGCACCCGGGTGGTCGGCGTTCTCCGACGACCAGAACCCGAACCTCATCGACGCGGTGGGCGTCGGCCACGAGGTGGCCGGTGCCGACCAGTGGATGATGCAAGCCGAGGTTGCGATAACCAACTTCGTCACCACCATGGACGTCGCCGCGCAAGCATCGAAGTTGATGCAATGCGTGGCCGACGGCCCCGGCTACGCAGGCTCGTCGCCCACCCTGGGCCCGACCAAGACGTCGTCGATCACCGTCGACGGGGTCAGGGCCGCCCGGGTAGACGCCGATATCACAATCGCCGACAGTTCACGCAACGTCAAAGGTGATTCGGTCACGATCATCGCGGTCGACACCAAGCCGGTCACCGTCTTCCTGGGCGCCACCCCCATCGGTGATGCAACCTCGCGCGCCACCGTCGAGAGGGTCATTGAGGCGCTGAAGGTCAACAAGTCCTGAGGTTACGCACCGTTATTTGGCCCGCCCGAATTCTGACCCGCAATATCGGTGATCGGGAAGTTGGGCATCGGCTTGGGCGATGAGGTGTTGGGCAACGGCGGGATCTCGCTGGCCGGAATGTCACGCAGTTCGTTGACGGGTGGACCGTTTTCCCGGCTGCCGTAACTGCTTCCTGGCGCCCTCGGCCCGAGCAGCTCGCTGACGGTCACCAGGCGATAGCCGTTGGCTTTGAGCACCGGGATGAACTGGTACACCACGTCGACGGTGCTGGAGTAGGTGTCGTGGAACAACACCACCGAACCCGGCTTGATCTGCGTCATCAGCATGTGCCGGGTTGCTGCCGTGTTGGAGTCGTTGATCCAGTCGAAAGGTATAACGTCCCAAAGGATTTCGGCTTGCCCAACCTTGGCCGCGGCCTGGCGTACCGCATCGTTGGACAGTCCGCCGGCCGGGCGATACAACGTCGGCGTGCGGCCGGTCGCCGCGGCGATCACATCGTTGGCCCTGGAGAATTGGCCGGGGATATCCTCGGGCGGAATCGTGGTCATATTGGGGTGTTCCCAGGTATGGCTACCGATCTCCATGCCCGCGTCCGCGATGCGCCGGGCGCCGGCGGGGTTGGCGGCCACTTTGTTGCCGATCAGGAAGAAGGTGGCTTTGGCGTCGTTGTCGGTCAGGATGTGCAACAGCCGGTCGGTATAGGGCCCCGGACCGTCGTCGAAGGTCAACGCGACACACTTGATGACCGAACAGCTCAGGTTCTCCGCCCGTGTGACCCGGCCGCTAAGCCCGCCCACCACCAGCACCGCACCGGCGACCACGACACCGGTAACCGTGCGCCAGTAGCGCCAGGTCTGGTTGTCGCGTCGCTTCGGCACCCAGGAAGTCTACCGGCGAGCAGACACAGAATCGCACGCGCCGGGCCGGCGCAGTGCGATTCTGTGTCTGCTCGCGGGAGGCGCACTCAGCGCGGCCCGGTGATCTCCTCGAGCATCTCGGTGACCAGCGCGGCGATCGGCGAGCGCTCACTGCGCAGCAAGGTGATGTGGGCGAACAACGGATGACCTTTGAGCTTCTCGATCACCGCGGCGACCCCGTCGTGGCGGCCGACCCGCAGGTTGTCGCGCTGGGCGATGTCGTGGGTCAACACCACCCGGGAACCGGTCCCCAACCGGGACAGCACGGTCAGCAACACATTGCGCTCCAGCGACTGTGCCTCGTCGACGATGACGAACGAGTCATGCAACGAGCGGCCCCGGATGTGGGTCAGCGGCAGCACCTCGAGCATGCCACGGGACAGCACTTCCTCGAGCACCGCCGGGCTGGCCAGCCCCTCGAGGGTGTCGAAGACCGCCTGCGCCCACGGGCCCATCTTCTCGCTCTCGCTACCGGGCAGGTAGCCCAGCTCCTGGCCGCCGACCGCGTACAGCGGGCGGAAGACCACCACCTTGCGGTGGGTGCGTCGCTCCAGTACGGCTTCCAGACCCGCACACAACGCCAAAGCGGACTTGCCCGTGCCGGCTTTGCCGCCCAGCGACACGATGCCCACCGACTCATCGAGCAGCAAATCCAGCGCCACCCGCTGCTCGGCGGAGCGGCCACGCAGACCGAACGCCTCACGGTCACCTCGCACCAGCTGAACACGTTTATGCGCATTGACCCGGCCCAGCGCGTGGGAACCGCCGCCCAGCAACCGAATCCCGGTGTGACACGGTAGGTCCCGGGCTTCGACCAGGTCGATCTCGCCATCGGCGAACAACGCATCGATATCCGCGGAAGCGGTCTCGAGCTCGTGCATCCCCGACCATCCGGACACAACGACGTCCTGCGCGTGGTACTCGTCGGCGGCCAGCCCCACCGCGGCGGCCTTAACGCGCAGCGGAATGTCCTTGCTGACCAACGTGACCCGCTTGCCCTCGGCGGCGAGGTTGGCGGCGCAACTCAAGATCCTCGAGTCGTTGCTGTCGGTGCGAAAGCCTGCGGGCAGCACCGCCGGGTCGGTGTGATTGAGTTCGACGTGCAGCGTACCGCCTTGGGTGCCAACCGGAATCGGCTGATCCAACCGCCCGTGTTCTAGGCGCAGATCGTCGAACAGACGCAACGCCTGGCGGGCGAACCATCCCAGCTCGTGGTGGTGGCGCTTGGCTTCTAGCTCGCTGATCACCACCAACGGAACCACCACATCGTGTTCGGCGAACCGGCTGCACGCCCACGGATCGGACAGCAGCACAGAGGTGTCGAGCACGTACGTGCGGGTATCGGTCACGGAGCGCTCCTCGAGCTAACGGCGCTCGAGCGGACCCACCCGAGCATGTCGGCGGGGGCAGCGACACCAGGACCGGGGCCGGTCCTGCCCTTGTCATGACAGCAGTCATGACAGCCGTCGTGACGGAAGGTGCCGCCCTGGCAGCAGAGCATGTCGCTAGCCATCGAGTGCGACGCTACTCCGCCGGCCGTACCCCCGCAGGGCAGGCGCGCCGACGGGTGTCTAGCCCGTGACGAATTGCTTGAGGGAGGGCTCCCCAGCCAGGCCCCATGCCGTGATGCGGTCCGAGATCAGCTGCCGTAGCTGCGGCTTGCCGAAAATGCCAGCGTCGGCCACGTTCTGCAGCTTGTCTCGGTAGGCCTCGATGTCGGCCCCGAGGACGTCGAGGTCGGCGGCACGGGCGGCGATCGCCGCGATCGTCTCGTCACGCGTGTAGTCCAGGCAGTGCGTAACGAGGTTGGCGAAGAACTCCTCGTGTCGCACTTCGTCTCGGGCGATGCGGTCGATGAGTCCGGCCAGGATGGGCTCTTCGATCTGCGCGGCCAGATTACGACAGAACACCGCGCCGCAGCGCTCGTAGAACGCCATGTACACCAGGGTCTCGACCTGCGTGTACTTCTCGGCTCGGTAGCCCTTCATCACGTGTTGGACTCGAACGTCCTCGTTGGCGACCGGGTCGACTTCCCGGGTCACCACCAGGTATTCGCGCAGTGCGATGGCGTGCAGGTGCTCCTCTGCGGTCCACCGGCCGAGCCAGCGGCCCCACCAATCCTCGAGTATGAAGTGCTCGACGAGCTCACGGTGATGACCGGCCAGGTTGTCCTTGAGGATCAGCAGGATCTCGCATCCGTCGGTGATCGTTCTGGGCAGCGTCGACTGGGATGGATCCCAATCGCGTCCGCCGAGGAATGCAAAGTTCTCCCCCTGGTCGAACGGGACGTAGTCGTGGGCGAACCAGATGTCCTCGGTGTCGAGGTGGCGGGTCATGTTCGCTTCGACCACCGGCTCGAGCTCAAGGGTCAGCGCATCAGCGACAGGTTTCTGTGCCATGCGGTAACTGTAACTCGCATACACAGATTTCGTGAAATCGGGCGCCGCCGTGTCGCGCGGTGATCGGCGCTCTCGCGCTGATGCGCGCCAACGACAGGCCCGCGTCAGCGGCCGACCAGACTCCACTCCTCGAGCCCGTCGTAGAGCGGAAACGCCCTGGCCAGCCGGGTCGCCCGATCCTTAAGCACCGACACATCAACGGAACTGCCGGTCGCCAGCGCGGTCGCAATAATGTCGGCGACCTCGGTGAACTCGGTGTCACCGAAGCCGCGGGTCGCCAGCGCGGGCGTGCCTATCCGCAGGCCCGAGGTCACCATCGGCGGTCGGGGATCATTGGGGACGGCGTTGCGGTTGACCGTGATGCCGACCTCGTGCAGCAGGTCCTCGGCGGCCTGGCCATCCAGTGGGGAATCACGCAGATCGACCAGCACCAGGTGGACGTCGGTGCCGCCGCTGACCACCGACACACCGGCCTTGGCGACATCGGGAGCCATCAGTCGATCGGCAATGATCCGGGCCCCGGACAGCGTGCGCCGCTGCCGGTCGGCAAATTCGGGTGTGGCGGCGATCTTCAACGCGACCGCCTTGCCGGCAATGACGTGCATGAGCGGACCGCCCTGCTGCCCGGGAAACACCGCCGAGTTGATCGCCTTGGCGTACTGCTGCTTACCGACGATCAGGCCGGAGCGGCCGCCGCCGAGCGTCTTGTGCACGGTGGTGGACACCACATCCGCGTGCGGCACCGGCGACGGGTGCAACCCCGCGGCGACCAGACCCGCGAAATGCGCCATGTCCACGAGCAACTTGGCCCCGACCTCGTCGGCGATCGACCGGAACGCCGCGAAGTCGAGCACCCGCGGGTAGGCCGACCAGCCGGCGATGATCACCTTCGGGCGGAATTCGAGTGCGGTGGCCCGCACCGCATCCATGTCGATCAGATGTGTCGCCGGGTCGACGCCGTAGAAGCCATTCTCGTAGAGCTTGCCGGAGAAGTTCAGCCGCATGCCATGGGTCAGGTGACCACCGTTGGCCAGGTCCAGACCCAACAGCCGCTCGCCGGGTGACATCAGCGCATGCAGCACCGCGGCGTTGGCCTGAGCGCCCGAATGCGGTTGCACATTGGCGAATTCGGCACCGAACAACGCCTTGGCTCGGTCGCGGGCGAGGTTTTCCACCACGTCGACGTGCTCACAACCGCCGTAGTAGCGCCGCCCGGGCAGTCCCTCGGCGTACTTGTTGGTCAGCACACTGCCCTGGGCCTGCAGCACAGCGCGCGGTGCGAAGTTCTCCGAGGCGATCATCTCCAGGGTGTCTCGTTGCCGACCAAGCTCCTTGGCCAGCAACTCGGCGATATCGGGGTCAACCTCAGCGAGCGGGGCAGACATTACAGCGGTAGTGCGAGCGTCAGGTGCAGCAGTCACGGGCGCCAGTGTATCCAGCGAGCCGCTCCCGGGCTGATTACCCTTAATGCAGCACACGCCATCCACCGTTGCACGTCTGCACCGCAAACGGCAGCCACTAGTGCCCCAGCTGCCACGTAGGTCACGAGTAGCGGTGGGCGGTTTGTGCCCGACTCACAGCATCAACCGGCGTCAGCGTGCGAAATTCACAGGGCCACAGCTGAATTCCATCGAAACACCGCGCCCTGGCCCCAGTGCCCAGCTAAGCCCAGGGGGTACCCCCGGCCCTCGGCACCGACACGGAGTCTGCCAGCACCGCACTTCGCCAGCCCAGCCATCAGGCCCCGCACCCGTCCCTGCAAGACTGACACCATGTCGCGGCTTAGCGAGCCGAGCCCATATGTCGAGTTCGACCGAAGGCAGTGGCGCGCGCTCCGTATGTCGACTCCGCTAGCCCTCACCGAAGAAGAACTGGTTGGCCTGCGCGGTCTCGGTGAGCAGATCGACCTGTTGGAGGTCGAAGAGGTCTACCTACCGCTGGCCCGGCTGATTCACCTGCAAGTCGCCGCCCGCCAACGGCTGTTCGCGGCCACCGCGGAATTTCTCGGCGAGCCCCAACAAAACCCGGACCGGCCGGTGCCGTTCATCATCGGTGTGGCCGGCAGTGTGGCGGTCGGCAAGTCCACCACCGCCCGCGTGCTGCAGGCGCTGCTGGCTCGCTGGGATCACCACCCCCGGGTAGATCTGGTGACCACCGACGGCTTTCTCTACCCCAACGCCGAGCTGCAGCGGCGAAACCTCATGCATCGCAAAGGTTTTCCGGAAAGCTATAACCGCCGGGCACTGATGCGGTTTGTCACCTCGGTGAAGTCCGGCTCCGACTACGCATGTGCGCCGGTGTATTCGCATTTGCACTACGACATCATCCCGGGGGCAGAACAAGTGGTCCGCCATCCCGACATCCTGATCCTGGAGGGGCTCAACGTCTTGCAGACCGGCCCCACGCTCATGGTGTCGGATCTGTTCGATTTTTCGTTGTATGTAGACGCCCGGATCGAGGACATCGAGCAGTGGTACGTATCACGGTTTTTGGCCATGCGCACCACGGCGTTCGCCGACCCGGAATCACACTTCCACCACTACGCGGCTTTTTCTGACTCGCAGGCCGTCGTCGCCGCGCGCGAGATCTGGCGGACCATCAACCGGCCCAACCTCGTGGAGAACATTCTGCCGACCCGTCCCCGGGCCACCCTGGTGCTGCGCAAGGACGCCGACCATTCCATTAACCGGCTGCGGCTGCGCAAGCTGTAATTGGCGGTCCAATCGCCGGGTGCAGGCGAGTTAGGCCGCCAGCCGGCGCACTCCCGGATATTGCCATCCCTCGAAAACCGTGGTGTACCCGCCTCGGGCCGGCGTAGCGGCGATACCGGTTGCGGTCATCGGCGCCAATTCAGCGGCAACGATCGACACCAGGGCGTGCGCGAAGTTTGCGACGACGCCAATGCCGCGGAGGCGGCCAGCCTACCGGCTACGGCGACACGCCAGCCGTGCCGGTTTGGCCGAACAGCAGGCCTCCAAGCCCGCCGGACCCGCCGGGTCCGCCGGGCCCCGGGGTGCCCCCGGTGCCGCCCGCGCCTCCGTTGCCCCCATTGCCGCCGTCGCCGATCAGCTGCGCATCGCCACCGTCACCGCCTTTGCCGCCGGCACCGCCGGTGGCGCCGGGGCCGCCGATGCCACCGCTTGACCCCTGGCCGCCGGCGCCGCCATTGCCATACAGCACCCCGCCGGGGGCACCGTTACCGCCGTCGCCACCGTCGCCGCCGCTGCCGTTCAGGCCCGGGAGGCCGAATGAACCGCCGCCAAGCCCGCCGCCGGCACCGTTGCCGCCCTTTCCGCCGCCCCCGCCGGCGCCGCCATTGCCGAACAGCCACGCACCGTTGCCGCCAGCCCCGCCGCCGTCACCGCCGCTGCCGGCGCCGCCGCCGGACCCGCCATTACCGCCGTTCCCGTCGGTGCCCCCGCCGTTACCGGCGCCGCCGTTGCCGCCAATATCGGCGGCACCGCCAGACCCGCCGGGGCCACCATTGCCGCCGGCACCGAACAACAGCCCACCGGTGCCGCCGGCCCCGCCGGACCCGCCGTTGCCGCCATCACCGCCATCACCGCCAGCACCGCCGTCACTGCTTATGAACCCGGTACCGCCAGCGCCGCCCCTATCGCCGGCGCCGCCGGAGGCGCCGTGCCCGCCGGCGCCGCCCACGCCCAACAGCCCGGCGTTGCCACCGGCCCCGCCGGACCCACCGGTCCCGCCGATCCCCCCGTTGCCGCCGGTGCCGCCGCCATTGGTGCTGCTGACGCCGTTAGCGCCGGCTCCGCCGTCTCCGGCGGTGGCGCCCTGGCCGCCGGCCCCGCCGTTGCCGTACAGCCACCCGCCGGTGGCGCCATTGCCGCCGCTGCCGCCGTTGCCGCCGTTGCCGCCGTTACCGCCGTTCCCGCCGCCACCGCCGGCTTGGCCGCCGGCGCCGCCGGCGGCCGCGGCCCCGCCGTTCCCGCCAGCCCCGCCATCGCCGAACAGCCACCCGGCGGGGCCGGCGGCCCCGCCCCCGCCGTCACCACCGCTGCCACCGCTGCCGCCCGCGCCGCCACGGCCGCCAGCGCCGGCGATGCCCGTGCCGGCGGCGGCCCCGCCGTCACCGCCCTTGACGGCGGCGCCGCCGGCCCCGCCGTCACCGCCGTGCCCGCCGGTGCCCACCAGCAGCCCGGCGGCGCCGCCCTCGCCGCCGGCGCCGCCCGTGCCGCCACGGCCGCTGTCGCCGCCGGCCCCGCCGTTGGCGTTACCGCTGAGGCCAGAGCCGCCTTTGCCGCCGGCCCCGCCGGCGCCACCGTCCCCGCCGGCCCCGCCGGCGCCACCGACGCCCCACAGCCTGGCGTTGCCTCCGGCCCCGCCGGCGCCACCGTCCCCACCGGCCCCGCCGGTCCCACCGGCACCGCCGCCGCCGCTGCTGCTGACGCCATTACCCGCGGCTAAGCCGTTTCCGGCGGCGGCGCCGTGCCCGCCGGCACCGCCGTTGCCGAAGAGCAACCCACCGGTTCCGCCGCCACCCCCGGCCCCGCCGTTGCCGCCAGCGCCAGCGGTGCTGCCGCCGGCACCCCCCGTGCCGCCGGATCCGCCGTTACCCCCGGCTCCGCCGGCGCCCCACAGCAATGCGTGGCCGCCGGACCCACCGGCACCTCCCGCACCGCCATCGCCTGCGGTGAAGTTAATGCTAAAGGCGGCGCCGCCAGCACCGCCCTTGCCGCCGTTGCCACCGGCCCCGGCGTCACCGAATAACCCGGCGGCGCCACCAGCGCCACCGTTGCCGCCCGCGCTGCCGGCGACGTTGACTGGCCCCGACCGGCCGTTGCCGCCGTCGCCACCGGCCCCGCCGGTACCCCACAGTCCCGCGGACCCGCCAGCCCCGCCATTGCCGCCGGCGACACCGGGTATCACCGATGTCCCACCGGCCCCGCCGGCGCCGCCATTGCCATACAGCCACCCGCCCGCACCGCCATTGCCGCCGGCCGCGCCGGCCCCGCCGCCGCCCCCGGCCCCGCCGTTGCCGATCAGCCCGGCGGCGCCGCCGTTGCCGCCGGCCACCCCGGCGGTGGTACTAGTGCCGCCGTTGCCGCCGTTGCCGTACAGCAACCCCCCGGGCCCGCCGTCTTGCCCCGGCCCGCCGTTGGCGCCATCACCGATCAGTGGACGCCCCAACAACGCCTGGGTGGGCCCATTGATCAGATCGAGCAGCCGCTGGTCGACGCTCTGCGCCGCCGAGACGTTGGCGGCCTCGGCAGCCGCATACGCCCCGCCGCCGCCAGTCAACGCCTGCACAAACTGGGCATGAAACGCCGACGCCTGGGCGCTAACCGTCTGATACGCCTGCCCGTGCGCGCCGAACAACGCCGCGATTGCCGACGACACCTCATCTGCACCCGCGGCCAGCAACCCCGTCGTCGGGGCCAACACCGCGGCGTTGGCCTCCGCCAGCGCCGACCCAATGCCCGCCAGATCCGAAGCGACCGCCACCAACGCCTCCGGCGCAGCAATCACAAACGACATCGTTTACCTCCGATCAATCATGCATCGGCCACGTCGTCAGGGTGCACAGATCGTATCGCTGACGCGCCCACCATCAACCCGGTTTCCCATGGACAGAATGCACACCATCCCGCTGGCGGCATATGCACTTTGCATGACGCAAAGCATGCGCCTCAGCAAATGGCTCTAAGACGAGCCAGCGGTTGCCGTACATGCCGCCAGCATCTCGTCGTCACGATGGCCGACCGCGTCCGCGCAGCTGACCGCCGAGCCGCGCCGACACCCAAAGCCTGGCGTTACCACCGGCTCCACCCGATGTTCAAGCAAGCGTGTGCGATCTGCATGGGCCGCAGCAGCGAACGTTTCGCGCCGCGGTCAAAGCTTCTACGCCGCGACGGCCCATGCCGGGCCGCCGGTTGGGTGTCAACGTGGTCTTTAGTTGACTTTCGCCGAGAACGAATCGACCCCCAGACCCACACCGTCGCTCCAGGGCTCCAAGCCGGCCCGGATGCTCGTGAGGTACCACGAGTCGGTGATCGGCTCCATGGTGGCGGTGTGGTCGACGAAACTCATCACGTCGAAGCTCCAGACCTCGATCGGCTCGGTCGCGACATAGGCCATCGCGTTGTTCATGCCGTTGCTGCCATCCCACACCACGAAGTTCTTGCCCTCGATGGTGGTGTTGCCCACCGGGGAGCCGACCGGCTGAATGGAGCCCTGGTGGTTGAACCAGATCATGATCTCCTGCTGGTTGACCCCGGTCGTCTTGGGTGTGGAATCCAGGCAGATGTCGTAGGAGGCGTCCCATACCCCGGTCGTCGGGTAGTTGTAGTCGATGCTGGTCGGCGCCGACAAAATCTGGCCCACCTCAATAGGCAGGTTGGTGCCCACCGACGAGGTGGCCCCAGTGCACGCCC
The DNA here is from genome assembly GCF_000253375.1 of Mycobacterium canetti CIPT 140010059. Classification (NCBI taxonomy): domain Bacteria; kingdom Bacillati; phylum Actinomycetota; class Actinomycetes; order Mycobacteriales; family Mycobacteriaceae; genus Mycobacterium; species Mycobacterium canetti. The sequence continues at coordinate 1,232,442 of NC_015848.1, read as the reverse complement.
TCGCAGATCGAGGGGTAACTCAGCGGGGCGCCGTTGGTTGGGGCAGCACCGTTCATCTCGGTGATGGTGAACCCGGTTTGGCTGACGTTGACGGTCTGCCCGGCGGGGGTTGTTCCACGCGTTGTTCTGCACCACGTAGCCTCCGGTGACCGTAGTCGTCCCGAACTAGGTGGAGATCACCGTTCCACCGGTCGGGATCTCGGGTGGTGTGGTGGGTGGCGGAGTCGTTGGCGACGAGGTGATGGGGGTCTGGTCGATGGTGACGGCTTGACCGTTGATCAGCAGATTTGTCGGTGGCGAGTAGCCGCCGGTTTGCGCTGCTTGGTAGCCGACGGTGATCGAGTCCACGGGGGGTGCCGTTATAGCTCTCGGGCGTCAAGAGTGTACTGCGTGCCCGACTGGGCAAGTTGAGCGCAGCACGCGTTCGAAATAGAGGCATTTTCAGGCAAAGTGAATTGCAACCGCCAATCGGTCATCGAAGTCGCGCCCGAATTGGGTGATCGTGTAATTGGCCACGTAGCCACCATCCCATTGCGAGGCGACCGCATACGTCGCCGCTATTCCGCCATCGACGCCCGTGGAAGACGCGGTCGCGCTTGCCGTGGTCATGATGGCGCTTGTGCCCCTATCGGCGATGCTCGCTGTGTTGTCGGAATTCGGGTTGGCCGCCGCAGCCGAAGTGCCGCTGTTGCCGGAGCCGCCATTGCCCGTCACCTGACCGGCGACGGCGTTGACGGCGCCCCGCACCTGCCGCGCGATGCTCTGCAGCTGTGACGCATTGGCGGCCTCGGCGCCGGCGAAAGACTCCGCACCCCCCAGTCAAGGTGCGCACAAACAGGGTTTGAAACGCCGCCACCTGCGCGCTGAGGGCGTGATATTCCTCGGCGTTTGCGTTGAACAGCCTAGCGATGGCCGCCAACACTTCATCGCCACCGGCGGCCAGCACTCCGGTTGTCGCGGCGACCGCCGCGGCGTTCGCAACGCTAACCGCCGAGCCAATCCCGTCGATATCCGTTGCCGCCGCCGTCAACGCCGCTGGTGTGGCAATCATGTATGACATCCGCAATCCTTTACCCACATATAACGGTTTTATATATAAATCATCATAAGCACTTCAGACCGATGAATCACGTTCCTATCACGTGATTATCATTGTTTGACAACGGACCCTATAACGGTTTTATCACTGTACAACTAATTTCCATAAAGTCTTTAGAGTTCGACGCGCCCAGCCAATGCATCGAAAACCGATTCAACCGCCAGCCGGGAAGCGTGGATCCCGTCGCTTCGATAGGGCGGCGGAACGTAGGGGATCGACGCGTGTGGCGTACTGTAGTCACGCAGCGCGCGCAGAAGTCGACGTCGCGAAACTCCGCCAGTGGGCCCTCGGTGGCCGGACAAGCGTTGTTCCCCCGAGGTGCGGATCACCAGGTCGGGATCGGGTTGCCCCGAGGTATTCAGGTTTTCGCAGATGGCTTCTACGGCCACCGCGTCGACGAATTCGCGACGGTCGCCGTAGCCCACGCACGGCAAGCTCGTCGGGATCGCACACAGGTTTTCTGTGGACAGCAGGCAGACGGTAACCAGTCCGATGCCATCAAGCGGCTACGGCTGCGCAAGCTGTAGTAGACGCACTCAGACCGGACTGGATTCGCCCGCACGGACGCGGACACCGACGCCTCGCCGCGATCACGGCAGCGGCGCCGAACCTACCCGTTCGCCCCCGGCTCGCCGAACAGCAGCCCGCTGAGGCCGCCGGCACCACCTGACCCGTTCGGCACCCCGGTGCCGCCGGCCCCGCCGTGGCCGCCGTTGCCGATCAGCTGGGCGTCGCCGCCGTGACCACCGGCCGCACCGGCACCGGTGCTGCCTGGGGTGGGGCCGCCGTCGCCGCCGATGCCGCCGGCCCCGCCGCCGCCACCGGCGCCGCCGTCGCCGAACAGCCAGGGTCCGGTGGCGCCGTTGCCGCCGACACCACCACCACCACCGGCGCCGTTGAGACCGAAGTTGGTCGGCCCAGGGCTAAAACCGGCTTTTCCGCCATTGCCGCCGTTACCACCGGCACCACCGGCACCACCGGTCCCCAACAGCCACCCGCCGGCGCCGCTGGCGCCGCCGCCGCCATTGCCGCCGGCCCCGCCGGCGCCACCGTCCCCAGCGTCACCGCCCTGACCGCCGGGGGTTGCGACTCCGCCGCGGCCTCCGTCGCCGCCGGCCCCGCCGCCGCCGCCGGCGCCGCCGACGCCGTACAGCAACCCTGCGGTGCCGCCGGTGCCCCCGGCACCACCGCCACCGCCGCCGGCACCGGAACCGGCGTCGACATTGTTTATGGCGGTGCCCAAGCCGCCGAGGCCGCCGACCCCGCCGCCGCCGCCGACTCCACCGGCGCCACCAGTGCCCAACAGCCTGGCGTTGCCGCCAACACCACCGGCCCCACCCATGGCGCCCTCACTGCCCGCCGAGGGGGTGGCGGCGCTGATGCCGCCGAAGCCGCCGGCGGCGCCGGCACCACCGGCCCCACCAGCCCCACCGTCTCCGAACAGCCCGGCGGTGCCGCCGGCACCACCGGCACCGCCGATGCCGACCGAGCCGCTGCCGGGGTTACCGGCGGGGGCGTTGATACCCCCGGCCGAGCCCAAGTTGCCGGCACCGCCACGGCCGGCGGCGCCGCCGTCGCCACCGGAGCCGCCGGCACCACCATTGCCGAACAACCACCCACCGTTGCCTCCGGCCCCACCGGCGCCGCCGGCTGCGGCGTCGCCGCCGATCCCGCCGACGCCGCCGTTGCCGGGGTTGCCGAACAGCCCGCCGGCGAGCCCCGGCCCGCCGAAGCCGCCTTCGCCGGAGTCACCGGCGTCGCCACCCGCGCCGCCGAGGCCCCCGACGCCGAACAAGCCGGCACGCCCGCCAGCACCGCCGACACCGCCGACGCCGCCGACGCCGCCGTTGCCGCCGGGGCCGCCACCGGATCCGAATAGGCTAAATACACCGGCGCCGCCGGCGCCGCCCTGACCGCCGGTACCACCGTCCCCGCCGGGTCCGGCGGCACCACCGCCGCCATACAGCCACCCACCGGTGCCACCGGCGCCACCGGCGCCACCTGCCCCGCCGGCGCCGCCGTCGCCACCGGAAAGGCCACTTAAGCTACTACTGAAGGTGACGCTCTGAGCACCGAGGCCGGCGCCGCCGCCGGTCCCACCCACCCCGCCGGCACCACCGCCGCCCCACAGCCCGGCGGCACCCCCGGCGCCGCCGACACCACCGGCGCCCCCGGCGCCACCGGCGCCGCCACGGTTGCCTAACCCGCCGGTGCCGCCGGCACCGCCGACACCACCATCCCCACCGGCACCGGCGTCGCCGTACAGCCACCCGCCGGCACCGCCGGCACCGCCGACACCGCCGGCACCGCCGACACCGCCGGCACCGCCGGCACCGATCGTCCCCTCGAAGCCGCCGGCGCCAGCCACGCCGGCACCACCCGCCCCGCCGGCACCCCCGTGGCCCCACAACCCGGCGGGTCCGCCGACACCGCCGGCGCCGCCGGCACCGCCGGCGCCGCCGGGCACGCCGGGCGCTACGCCGACACCGCCGGTGCCGCCGGCGCCGCCGTTGCCGTACAGCCATCCGCCGGCGCCGCCGTTGCCGCCGGCCGCGCCGGGCCCGCCGCCGCCCCCGAATCCACCGTTGCCGATCAGCCCGGCGGCACCGCCGTTGCCGCCGGCCATTCCCACGGTCGTGCTGGTGCCGCCGTTGCCACCGTTGCCGTACAGCAACCCGCCGGGCCCGCCGTCTTGTCCCGGCCCGCCGTTGGCGCCATCACCGATCAGCGGGCGCCCAAAAATCCGCTCGAAGCGCATGTTGATCGCGGCCAACAGGTCTTGTTCCACGCTCTGCGCCGCCGAAACGTTGACCGCCTCCGCAGCCGCATAAGCCCCGCCGGCACCCGTCAACGCCTGCATGAACTGGGCGTGAAACGCCGACATTTGGGCGCTCACCGCCTGATACGCCTGACCATGCGCCCCAAACAGCGACGCGATTGCCGCGGAAACCTCATCAGCACCCGCGGCCAACACCGCGGTGGTCGGCGCCAACGCCGCGGCGTTGGCCTGCGCCAGTGTCGACCCGATGCCCGCTAGATCCGAAGCGGCCGCCGCCAACACCTCCGGCGCCACGACTACAAACGACATCGCCTTACTCCGATCAGTCCAGCATCGGATGTCCCGCATGGATCAGTCGATGGTATCGCTATCCAGGATCCCAAACACCGGGTTTCACCTGGGCAGATTGCACAGCATGACGAGCCGGCCAATGTGCACTCTGCGCAGGCAGCCGAACAGCGCAACATAGGCGTCCTGCGCCGGATTCACCTGCCGTAGCGGCGATGCCTCGCACTGTAGTCACGCAGCGCGCGTAGAAAATCGACGTGGCGAAACGCCGGCCAGTGCGCCTCGGTGAACCACATCTCCGAGTAGGCGCTTTGCCACAGCAAGAACCCGGACAAGCGTTGCTCGCCGGAGGTGCGTATCACCAAATCGGGGTCGGGTTGGCCTGAGGTGTACAGGTTTTCCGAGATACCCTCGACGGTCACCGCGTCGACGAGTTCCTCCGCGGTGGCCCCGTTGGCGAGTTCCTTGCTCAACAACGCGCGCACAGCGTCGACGATCTCGCGGCGCCCGCCGTAGCCAACAGCAACGTTGACATGAAACGAGGCCACCTCCGGGGTGGATTCCACCGCACCGCGCAGCCGCCGGGCCGGTTCCTCGCCGATCAACCCCAGATCCCCGACCGTCCGCACACTCCAGTGGTTGGTCGGTGCGCAGATCTCTTCCACGACATCGGTGATGATCTCGATGAGTGCTGCAAGCTCGTCGGGATCGCGCTGCAGGTTTTCGGTGGACAGCAGATAGACGGTGGCCAGTTCGATGCCGGCTTCTTGGCACCACCGCAGCATTTCGGCGATCTTGGCCGCACCCATCCGGTAGCCGTAGCTGACATCGTCGTAGCCCGCGCTGCGCGCCCATCGCCGGTTGCCGTCGCACAGCACGGCTATGTGCCGGGGCAGGTCGGATTTCGAGGCGGCCAAGCCCTGCCGCAGGCGCAGCTCGTAGAGCCGGTACAACGGCTCTTTGAGCCGCGGCGGGATGATCTCCACAGATACCCAGACTACTGTGACCCAGACGTCGAGTCAGATGTCCGCTACCTAGCCCGACTACTGTGTTCGACGACACCCACCGGCAAGCACAAGACGAGGCAACAGGCGAAATGAGCGGCCAGGCCGACACCGCCACCACCGCGGAAGCAAGGACGCCGGCCCACGCTGCCCACCACCTCGTCGAAGGTGTCGCCCGTGTCCTGACCAAACCGCGCTTCCGCGGCTGGATCCACGTGTATTCCGCCGGCACCGCGGTGTTGGCCGGTGCGTCGCTGGTCGCGGTGTCGTGGGCGGTGGGTTCCGCCAAGGCGGGCCTGACGACGCTGGCCTACACCGCGGCCACGATCACCATGTTCACCGTCAGCGCCACTTATCACCGGGTCAATTGGAAATCCGCGACGGCCCGCAACTGGATGAAGCGGGCCGACCACTCGATGATCTTCGTGTTCATCGCCGGCAGCTACACGCCGTTCGCGCTGCTGGCCTTGCCGGCCCACGACGGGCGCGTGGTGTTGTCGATTGTTTGGGGCGGTGCGATCGCCGGAATCTTGCTGAAGATGTGTTGGCCGGCGGCGCCGCGCTCGGTCGGGGTTCCGCTGTACCTGTTGCTGGGTTGGGTGGCGGTCTGGTACACCGCGACGATCCTGCACAACGCCGGGGTGACCGCGTTGGTGTTGCTGTTTGTTGGCGGCGCGTTGTACAGCATCGGCGGCATTCTCTACGCGGTACGCTGGCCCGACCCGTGGCCGACGACGTTCGGCTACCACGAGTTCTTCCACGCCTGCACCGCGGTGGCGGCGATCTGCCACTACATCGCGATGTGGTTCGTGGTGTTCTGACCCGGCACGCCCAGGGCGGTCGCGAGCGTGAAAATTGCGACGCGACACGCCGACAACGCGTCGTGGATTTCACGGTGGACGGGTGCCACCCGAGTCCGCTAGCCGGGTACGCCCAAAGCGGTGGCGAGTTCGGCCGCGCTGGTCACCGGCAGATCGCAGACCCGGCCCCGGCATACGTAGGCGGCGTCGGCGCCGGCCACCCGATCCCGGCCGACCAGCAGCGCCGACGAACCCGCCGCGCCGCCCACGACGATCGCCCCGCCCGGGGCCAGCCGGCGCGCGTCGGCCAGCAGGGACGACCGCGGCAGGTCGCACGCGACGGCGATCTGCAGCGGTCCGCGCACCACCGCCTCGGCGACCGCCAGCCAATGCCCGGCCGACCGCGGCGCCCGAGCCAGCAGCACCGCATGCGCCCGTAGCGTGTCGGCCGCCAGCTGCCAATACCGCTCGGCGCGAGCACCGTCGACCACATGGCCCGCCGTCAGCAGCGCCTCGGCGATCGACGAAGCGCCCGACGGTGTCGCCCCGTCCAGCGGATCGGAGGGCCGCAGCATCAGCCGCTCGGCGTCGTCGGCGGTGTCGAACCAGCGACCGGGGCGCTGCGGGTCGCCGAAATGCGCCACCGCGGTGTCCAGCAATCCGGTAGCCGCCGTCAGCCACGCGCCCTCGGAGGTCAGCTGGTAGAGCGCCAGCAGCCCGGTGGCCAGCATCGCGTGGTCCTCCAGGATGGCGGCGCTGTCGCCGACCACCCCGCCCAGGCTGGCCCGGCGCAGGCGGCCGTCGACGACGTGCAGGTCCAGCAGCCTGGTCGCGCAGCGCCGCGCGGCGTGCGCCAACGCGGGGTCGTCCAGGGCCACGCTGGCTTCGGCCAGCGCGGTGATCGCCAACCCGTTCCAGGACGTGACGACCTTGTCGTCGCGGGCGGGCTGGGCCCGGGCCAGGCGGGCCACCAGCAACGCGGAGCGGACCCGGTCCAGACGCGCCGCGTCGTCGGGGTCGGCGGGCAACTGCAGCACCGACGTCCCGTGCTCGAAGTTGCCGGCCTCGGTCACCCCGAAAACCTCTGCCGCCCAACGGCCGTCATCACCGCCGAGCACCTCGGTCAGTTGCGCCGGCGTCCAAACGTAGGTCGAACCCTCGCGTCCGTCGGCGTCGGCATCCAGCGACGAGGTGAACATGTCGGCCGGTGCTTTGCTGCCCAACTCGTCGAGCAGAAATCGCGCGGTCTGGGCGGCGACCCGGCGGGCCAACGGATCCCCGGTACGGCGGGCCCAGTGCGCGTAGGCACGCAGCAGCAGCGCGTTGTCGTACAGCATCTTCTCGAAATGCGGTACCACCCAGGCACCGTCGACGCTGTATCGGGCGAAACCGCCGCCGAGTTGGTCATAGATGCCGCCACGGGCCATGGCGTTTCCAGTGCGTGCGACCGCCTCCAGCGCCGCCGGTGATCGGGTGCGCTCGTAGTGCCGCATTAGCGCTTCCAGCAGTGCCGACGGCGGGAATTTCGGCGCACCGCCAAATCCGCCATGCGCCCTGTCCTGCTCACGCAGCACGGCCGCCACCGCGTCGTCACACAGCTCCGGCGCCACCTCCGGGCCACCCCAGGGCAGCCCCGAAGCCATCGAGCGCAACTCGGCGGCGATATGGTCAGATGCCTGCTCCACCTCAGCGCGGCGTTCCCGCCAGGTTTCGGATATGGCCGAAAGAAGTTGCAGGAAAGCCGCTTTCGGGTAGTAGGTGCCGCAGAAGAACGGCCGGCCGTTGGGGGTGAGAAAGCACGTCATCGGCCAGCCGCCCTGCCCGGTGAGCGCGACGGTGGCGTTCATGTAGACCGCGTCGATGTCGGGCCGCTCCTCCCGGTCGACCTTGATACAGACGAAGCCCGCGTTCATGGCCGCGGCCACCTCGTCGTCGTCGAATGACTCGTGGGCCATGACGTGACACCAGTGGCAGGCGGCGTAGCCGACGGACAGCAGGATCGGCACCGCGCGCGCGGCCGCCTCCGCCAGTGCCTGCGGCGTCCACTGCTGCCAGTGCACCGGGTTATCAGCGTGCTGGCGCAGGTACGGGCTGGTGGCCAGCGCGAGGGTATTCGTCCCGGACGGATTAGGCGGACTCATGCGGGGGTCCCGGTGGTCGGGCCGGTCCGTCGCGGTCGGTGCCCTCGTCGGCTGCCTGGTCGAACTCGGGGTGATCCGGGTCGAACGACTTGGGAACTTTCTTCAGTTGCTGGTTCATCGAACGCACCAGAAACAACGTGGCGATCACCAATAGCACGATCACCAGCAACCCCACCGGGCTAGCCTTCCCGAAATCGGGTCCGGTGTTACCGGGCCCGCCCTCAGCAATCACGCTGAGCAGAATCTGGTTCACGGCTCGATCCCGGCGAACAATTCGGTCTCCGGTGGGCGCGCGGGGATACGCGAGCGAGCCAACTCGAATTCCTCGGTCGGCCACAGCCGCTCCTGCCAGGCAAGAGGGGCGGCGAAGAATTCGGCGTTCGGGTCGATCTGGGTGGCATGCGCGCGCAACGCATCGTCGCGTTGGCTGAAGTATTTCGAGCACTCGACCCGGGTGGTCACTCGGCTGGTGAGAAAGTCATGGTCGGGGTCCCAGTACGCCAGCCATTGTTCGAATGGGCCGCGTTGGCCGTGCCGGGCGAACTCATCCTGCAACATCTGCATCCGCTCCCGCAGGAAGCCGTGGACGTAGTACAGCTTGGACACCGTCCACGGCTCACCCGCGTCGGGAAACCGGCAAAAGTCGCCGGCCGCCTCGTAGGCAGCCACCGAAACCTGATGGCAGCGAATGTGGTCGGGATGTGGGTAGCCGCCGTTCTCGTCGTAGGTGGTCATCACGTGCGGCCGAAACTCGCGAACCACCCGCACCAGCGCCTCGGTGGACACCTCCAGCGGTACCCGCGCGAAGCAGTCATCAGGCAGCGGTGGCGGTAAATCACCCTTAGGTAGCCCGGAGTCGACGAAGCCCAGCCAGGTGTGCTCGACACCGAGGATCTCGGCCGCCTTGGTCATCTCGTCACGCCGGATCTCGGCGATGCGCCCATGCACGTCCGGCAGGTCCATCGCCGGGTTGAGGATCTCGCCGCGCTCACCACCGGTCAACGTCACCACCAGCACGCGATGACCCTCGTCGGCGTAGCGCGCCAGGGTGGCCGCGCCCTTGCTGGACTCGTCATCGGGGTGGGCGTGCACCGCCATCAACCGCAGTTCGCTCACGTGCCCCCTTGTCCGTCCGCCTGGCTGCCCCCTTAAGCCTATAAGTGACCCTATAATTCCGGTTTGTCGAAGCGTTGCATCCCGCCGGCGTGAACCCAGGCATGACCCACACCCCCATTCCGCGACCAGACGCCCGCTACGGACGCCCGCGACTGTCCCGCCGAGCGCGGCGCCGTGTCGCGATCGCCCTGGGGGTGCTGGTCGCCGCGGCCGGCATCGTCATTGCCGTCATCGGCTACCAACGGATCAGCACCAGCGCCGTCACCGGTTCGCTGGTGGGCTATCGACTGGTCGACGACGAGACGGCATCGGTCACCATCAGCGTGACACGTTCGGACCCGTCCCGACCGGTGGCCTGCATCGTGCGAGTTCGGGCAACAAACGGCAGCGAGACCGGCAGACGTGAGCTGCTAGTCCCACCGTCCGAGGCAACCACCGTGCAGGTGACGACGACCGTGAAATCCTCCCAGCCGCCGGTGATGGCGGACGTATACGGTTGTGGCACCGAAGTGCCCAGCTACCTGCGCCTCCCCTGACCGTGGTGGTAGCATGGATCGATGCACGGTCCTGCCGGGGCCGTGTATTGCTGCATTAACGGCCGTACGCAGAACGGAGCGGCGGCAACCCGGGGTGAGACCCCAAATATTCCCGACAGTGCTGCTGGCAGGGATCCGAAACTTGCCCGACTACGCGGGAACGACAACACGAGGAGCGCGACGAGATGACGGATACTCAAGTCACCTGGTTGACCCAAGAGTCACATGACCGACTCAAAGCCGAGCTCGACCAGCTGATTGCGAATCGCCCGGTCATCGCCGCCGAAATCAACGACCGCCGCGAAGAAGGCGACCTGCGCGAGAACGGCGGATACCACGCCGCCCGCGAGGAGCAGGGCCAGCAGGAGGCCCGCATTCGCCAGCTGCAGGACTTGCTCAGCAACGCAAAGGTTGGCGAGGCACCCAAGCAATCCGGCGTCGCATTACCCGGTTCTGTGGTCAAGGTGTACTACAACGGCGACAAGTCGGACAGCGAAACGTTCCTCATCGCCACCCGCCAGGAGGGCGTCAGCGACGGCAAGCTCGAGGTCTACTCGCCGAATTCACCGCTCGGTGGGGCCCTGATCGACGCCAAGGTCGGCGAGACCCGCAGCTACACGGTGCCCAACGGCAGCACCGTGTCGGTGACCCTAGTCAGCGCCGAGCCGTACCACTCCTAAGTACCCGCGAGCAGACGCAGAAGCCCCCAAAACCGGCGGTTTTGGGGCTCTTCTGACACTTCCGTGGGTGAGTTTGTGTCCTGAGTAGGCGCACGTCGTTGTGGCTTAAGGTTTCTGGCTTGTCAAGGATCAGAAACACAAGGAGCCGACAACGACGTGCGCAATGTGAGGCTATTTCGTGCGCTGCTGGGTGTCGACAAGCGCACCGTGATTGAGGACATCGAATTCGAGGAGGATGACGCCGGAGACGGTGCGCGGGTGATCGCCCGGGTGCGGCCACGAAGTGCAGTGTTGCGCCGCTGTGGTCGCTGCGGTCGCAAGGCGTCCTGGTATGACCGCGGTGCGGGCCTGCGCCAATGGCGCAGTCTGGATTGGGGCACCGTCGAGGTGTTCTTGGAGGCCGAGGCGCCGCGGGTGAACTGCCCCACCCATGGGCCGACGGTGGTGGCGGTGCCGTGGGCGCGTCATCATGCCGGGCACACGTATGCTTTCGATGACACGGTGGCCTGGCTGGCGGTGGCGTGTTCGAAGACCGCGGTGTGCGAGTTGATGCGGATCGCCTGGCGCACCGTCGGGGCGATCGTGGCCCGGGTCTGGGCCGACACCGAAAAGCGCATTGACCGGTTCGCGAACTTGCGCCGCATCGGTATCGATGAGATCTCCTACAAGCGCCACCACCGGTACCTGACGGTGGTCGTCGATCACGACAGCGGCCGGTTGGTGTGGGCCGCCCCGGGCCACGACAAGGCCACCCTGGGCTTGTTCTTCGATGCCCTGGGCGCTGAGCGGGCCGCCCAGATTACTCACGTTTCGGCCGATGCCGCGGACTGGATCGCTGACGTGGTCACCGAGCGCTGCCCGGATGCGATTCAATGCGCCGATCCGTTTCATGTGGTGGCCTGGGCCACCGAGGCGCTCGACGTCGAGCGGCGCCGAGCCTGGAACGACGCACGGGCGATCGCGCGCACCGAACCCAAGTGGGGCCGGGGCCGGCCCGGTAAGAACGCCGCACCACGTCCGGGCCGCGAGCGGGCACGGCGGCTCAAGGGCGCCCGCTACGCGCTGTGGAAGAACCCCGAGGACCTCACCGAACGCCAAAGCGCCAAACTGGCCTGGATCGCCAAGACCGATCCCCGTCTGTATCGCGCCTACCTGCTCAAAGAGGGCCTGCGGCATGTGTTTTCGGTCAAGGGCGAGGAAGGTAAACAGGCCCTGGACCGGTGGATCTCCTGGGCCCAGCGTTGTCGCATCCCGGTATTCGTCGAGCTTGCCGCCCGCATCAAACGCCACCGGGTGGCCATCGACGCCGCCCTCGACCACGGCCTATCCCAAGGCCTGATCGAATCCACCAACACCAAGATCCGCCTACTGACCCGGATCGCGTTCGGATTCCGCTCACCACAAGCCCTCATCGCCCTAGCCATGCTCGCCCTCGCCGGCCACCGCCCCACCCTGCCAGGCCGACACAACCACCCACAGATCAGTCAGTAGAGCCGGTTTTGGGGTGCTTTCGCGTCTGCTCGCGGTAGTTAACCCAGGGCCTGTTCGAGATCGCCGAGCAGGTCGGCAATGTCTTCGATACCGACCGAAAGCCGCACCAGATCGTCGGGCACCTCCAATTGCGAACCGGCCGTCGACGCATGGGTCATGGCGCTGGGATGTTCGATCAGCGACTCCACCCCACCCAGCGACTCGGCCAGGATGAAGACGCGGGTCTTGGCACACAGGTCCTGCGCCGCACGCCGACCGGCCCGCATCCGCACCGAAACCATGCCGCCGAAGCCGCGCATCTGTCGCGCGGCAATCTCATGCCCGGGATGACTGGGCAAACCCGGATACAACACAGAACTCACCGACGGATGATCAGCGAGGAATTCCGCTACCGCACAGGCATTTTCACTGTGCCGCTGCATCCGCAGCACCAAGGTCTTCAGGCCGCGCATGGTCAGGTAGGCGTCGAATGGTCCGGGCACCGCGCCGGCGCCGTTCTGCAAGAAAGCGAACTCCTCGTCCAGCTCTTCGTCGTTGGTGACCAGCGCACCTCCCACCACGTCGGAATGGCCGCCGATGTACTTGGTAGTCGAGTGCAACACCACATCGGCGCCCAGCCGCAACGGCTGCTGCAACGCGGGTGAGGCAAAGGTATTGTCCACCAATACTTTTGCCGATCTGTCTGTGCCCAGCTCGGCAATGGCCGTGATATCGGCGATCGACAGTAGCGGATTGGTGGGCGTCTCCACCCAAATCAGCCGGGTGCGCGGAGTAATCGCGGCACCCACCGCATCCAGATCGGCAAGCCGCACCGGCGTGTACTGGACATCCCACCGGGTGAACACCTTGTCTATCAACCGGAATGTGCCGCCGTAGGCGTCATCGGGAATGACGACGTGGTCTCCGGGCCGTAACATCGCCCGCAGGGCGCAGTCGGTCGCGGCCATCCCGGAACTGAATGCCCGCGCGAAAGCACCCTCCTCGACTGCCGCCAGCGAGGCCTCCAATGCGGCCCGGGTGGGGTTGCCGGTGCGTGCGTATTCGAAACCGCCACGCAGACCGCCGACGCCGTCTTGGGCGAAGGTGCTGCTGGCGTAGATCGGCACGTTCACCGCCCCGGTCGCCGGATCCGGGCGGTAGCCAGCGTGGATGGCGCGGGTGGCCGGTCCGCTGATTCCCTGGTGTCCCGTGCGGTCTTCGCTCATCGGACGGTCGGGTGGGCAGTGCAGTCCCGGATCAGATCGGCACGCACACCGTCGTCATGATCTTGTCCGCCAACGTTTGCCGTTTAGCGTCCCACAGCGGAAACAGGAACCCGACGAAGCAGATGATCGCGTCGATAAAGTGGGCAAGCTGGCGTACCACCGACATCCCGAAGCCGATTGGTTGCCCGGTGGTCTCGCTGACCACCTTGAACTTCAGCACCGACTTGCCGATGCTCGACCCGGTGGTGCCCTGGCGATAGCCGTAGTTCCAGACCAGGTAAGCCAATCCGCCCACCGACAACAACCACTGCACCAACTGGCCGATCATCGACGGCTGGGAAACGCAGAACTGGCCGACGTCGTACTCACTAATGCTGGTGACGCACGACGACGTCTGAGTGACCAGCATGATCACCCAACCGATGCCAACCAGCACTACGTATGGGGCCCAGTCGATGAATGCCGCCAGCACCCGGGTAATCCACGGCGTGTAGGACTCGGTCGGCATCGTACGAATCGCCGGTCCGGGCGGCGGCGGCGCGTAACCGCCGGCCGACGGCGGAGGCGGCGGGTAGGCCCCCCCGCCAGGCGGTGGCGGCGGAGGCGGGTAGCCACTGCCGCTCGAGGGCGGAGGGGGCGGAGCGTAACCACTGCCGCCGGGTGGTGCAGCGGGAGGTGGCTCATGCCCACCGGACGGCCCAGGCGGTGGCGGGGGCGGTGGGTACGACCCGCCGGGGGGCGGCTGTTCGGTCATGGGCACACCTTCCACTGAGGTTCAGCTGAACTAGGGTGAACTAGGCGGGACTACAGTACCTGAGGACCGGATTCACCGGAACGCCCGGCGGTGAGATGAGCCACGGGGCCCAATGGGTCAGTGCCCACGACCTGTGCGGCACTGGCCGCCTGCCGTAATTGTTTGTAGCCGAACTAAATTGCGGCGCGCCTGCCTGCGCGACTACCGCCGTCCCGCCCCCTCCGACAAGAAGCCCAACAAGTCGTACCGGGTAATGACCCCAACCGGCTTGCCTTCCTCCACCACCATCAACGCATCCCAATCACGCAACGCCTTGCCGGCCGCACTGACCAATTCACCGGCGCCTATCATCCGCAGCGGCGGGCTCATGTGTGCCGACACGGCGTCGGCCAACTTGGCGCGGCCCTCGAACACGGCCGAGAGCAGCTCGCGTTCCGAGACGCTACCGGCGACCTCGCCGGCCATCACCGGCGGCTCGGCGCCGACCACCGGCATCTGCGACACCCCGTACTCGCGAAGAATCCCGATGGCGTCGCGCACGGTCTCCGACGGATGGGTGTGCACCAGGGCGGGCAGCGCGCCGGACTTGCGGCGCAACACATCACCGACGGTGGATTGCTCGGTCGACCCGTCAAGGCGGCTGCGCAGGAACCCATAGGACGACATCCACGCGTCGTTGAAGATTTTCGACATGTAGCCCCGGCCGCCGTCGGGCAACAGGACGACGATCAACGCGTCGGGCCCGGCTTCCTCGGCGACCTTGAGCGCGGCAACCACCGCCATCCCGCACGACCCGCCGACCAACATCGCCTCTTCGCGGGCCAGCCGCCTGGTCATGTCGAACGAGTCGGAGTCGGACACCGCGATGATCTCGTCGGGCACGCTCGGGTCATAGGCCGCCGGCCAGAAATCCTCGCCGACCCCCTCGACCAAATACGGTCGGCCGGCACCGCCCGAATAGACCGATCCCTCCGGGTCGGCGCCGACGATGCGTACTCGGCCCCCGGACACCTCTTTGAGGTACCGGCCAGCGCCGGTGATGGTACCGCCGGTGCCGATGCCAGCCACGAAATGGGTGACCTTGCCCTCGGTATCGGCCCAGATTTCCGGGCCGGTGGTCACATAATGGCTTGCCGGTCCCTCCGGGTTGGCGTACTGGTCGGGCTTCCAGGCACCGTCGATATCACGGACCAACCGGTCCGACACACTGTAGTAGCTGGCCGGATCGTGCGGCGGGACCGCCGTCGGGCACACCACGACCTCGGCGCCGTAGGCGATCAACACATTGCGTTTATCCTCACTGACCTTGTCCGGGCAGACGAACACGCACTTGTAGCCGCGGCGCTGAGCGACCAACGCCAGACCAACGCCGGTATTGCCGGACGTGGGTTCGACGATGGTGCCACCCGGCTTCAGCTGACCGCTGGCCTCGGCGGCTTCGATCATCTTCACCGCGATCCGATCCTTGGAGCTGCCGCCCGGGTTGAGATACTCGACCTTTGCGGCCACGGTTCCGGCGCCGTCGGGTACCACGGAGTTCAGCCGAACCAGTGGGGTACCACCAATGAGTTCACTGATATGTTGCGCGATCCGCATGCGTTCATCGTCTCAGGCGCCTGCCGGCCAGGCACACGCGCTCCGTCGGCATCCCGCTACCCGGTGGCCTCGCGGATGTACTCCCCGATCTGACGCAACGAGCGGATCGCCTCGGGCAGCATCGACGCCGCAACCTGAAAGTCGTGGACCTGGCCCGGCCATACCCGGACCTCGGCCGGCACCCCGGCCGCCGCCAGTTTGGCCGCCGCCAACTGAGCGTCGTGCAGCAATACCTCGGAGCCCGACACGTGAATCAGTGTCCGCGGCAGCCCCGGTGTGATGTGCTCCAAGGGCTCATAGAGCTCTTCGGGTTCGCCGTCTACCTGGTTCCTCGCTGCTGCGCTAGCAACCAATGCGTCAAGCGCATCGAACGCCCTTGCCGGGAACATCGCATCGGTTTTGATGTTGGGATGCGCCTGCTTGTGTTCCTTTGCTAGCTGCAGCAGTGGCGAGATCGCGACTAGAGCCGCCGGCTCCTCCCCCACTTCCTGTAGCCGCTGCGCGAGAGCGAGCGCAAGATACCCGCCCGCGGAATCGCCCGCTAGCACGATCTGCTCCGGCTCATAGCCCAACAGCCTCAGCCACCGGTAGCCGTCGTGACAGTCGTCGAGCGCCATCCCGATCGAGTGCTTGGGAATCAACCGATAGTCGACCACCAGAACAGGCGAGTCAGCGAACTTAGAGAGCAACTCGACGAGTCGTCCATGCGAATTTGCTCCACACGTCAGAAACGCGCCGCCGTGCAGGTACAGGACGGCGCGTCGAGTGCCGTCCGCCGGCAACACACCCGACGCCCGAACCAGTTGGGCGGACGCATTAGGCAGGCTCACCGCGGCCCTTACGGTCGTTGACGCTGGGAGCAGAACCCGGGCAGCCTGGTCGATGACACCCCACGGCCAGGGCGCATGCGGAAGATAGCTACCGACCGCTAGCACCGGCCGGACCGCCACTCGTGACGCCAGCGCAGCTAATCGCGCAACAAGACTTGGACCAGACTCGACGACCTCCACCGGGGCGCCGTCGCTGATCGCAAACTTGCGTGCCTCGAGTCTACGTGCCTTCAACACGTCGCGCGGCGAAATGACAACTCTGGGTGAGCCGGATACCTTACTGGGTGCAGTCATGCCCAACACTTCCTACGCCGTTGTAGTCCGATACAGCATGTGACGAAGCGGCTGAGCCTCTGGCTCAGCCAACCCCGCGAACTTAGCTTGACAGTCTTTTTTAGGTGCCACAGCCAAAGAGTCTGATTCGATACCACATTTGGTCCACACCGTGACGGGTTTGTTCGTCAGCTACCCACGAAATCGGCACAACCGTCCTAAACTGATCCCGTGAGCATGCGCGTGCCACGGCGTTCCACGATCGCTTTGGCCACCGCGGGTGCACTCGCCTCGACGGGCACGGCCTATCTGGGCGCACGCAACCTGCTGGTCGGTCAGGCGACCCACGCGCGCACGGTAATTCCCAAATCCTTCGACGCACCGCCCCGCGCCGACGGCGTATACACCCGCGGCGGTGGGCCCGTGCAACGGTGGCGACGCGAAGTGCCCTTCGACGTGCACCTGATGATCTTTGGTGACTCGACGGCGACGGGATACGGCTGCGCTAGCGCTGAGGAAGTACCGGGCGTGTTGATCGCCCGCGGACTCGCCGAGCAGACCGGCAAGCGGATCCGGCTGAGCACCAAAGCCATCGTCGGCGCCACCTCGAAAGGCGTCTGCGGTCAAGTCGATGCGATGTTCGTGGTCGGTCCGCCGCCGGATGCGGCGGTAATCATGATTGGCGCCAACGACATAACGGCACTCAACGGCATTGGCCCCTCTGCGCAACGGCTGGCCGACTGCGTACGCAGGTTGCGCACCCGCGGAGCGGTAGTGGTGGTCGGCACTTGCCCCGACCTCGGCGTCATTACCGCCATCCCGCAGCCGCTGCGCGCGCTAGCGCACACCCGTGGTGTGCGGCTGGCCCGCGCCCAAACGGCAGCCGTCAAGGCGGCCGGTGGGGTGCCGGTGCCGCTAGGACATCTACTGGCTCCCAAATTCCGGGCAATGCCCGAGCTGATGTTCTCCGCCGACCGCTACCACCCGTCGGCGCCCGCGTACGCCCTGGCGGCCGATCTGTTGTTCCTTGCGCTGCGCGATGCGCTGACCGAAAAGCTCGATATCCCAATTCATGAAACGCCGTCCCGGCCTGGAACCGCCACCCTCGAGCCGGGCCACACGCGACACAGCATGATGTCGCGGCTGCGGCGGCCCCGGCCGGCCCGGGCCGTGCCGACCGGTGGGTAGCGACTACATTTGACCTAAACTTCATCACGTCTTGTCCATGCCGGGAGCCGTCATGCCAGAAGCTGTCATCGTCTCGACTGCCCGCTCGCCGATTGGCCGGGCCATGAAAGGATCGCTGGTCGGCATGCGGCCCGACGACCTGGCCGTCCAGATGGTGCGCGCCGCGCTCGACAAGGTTCCGGCACTGAACCCCCATCAGATCGACGACCTCATGATGGGCTGTGGCCTGCCAGGCGGTGAGTCCGGTTTCAACATCGCCCGTGTCGTCGCCGTCGCGCTCGGCTATGACTTCCTGCCGGGCACCACGGTCAACCGGTACTGTTCGTCGTCGCTGCAGACCACCCGGATGGCGTTCCACGCGATCAAGGCCGGTGAGGGCGACGCGTTCATCTCCGCGGGCGTGGAAACCGTCTCCCGGTTCGCCAAGGGAAACTCCGACTCCTGGCCGGACACCAAGAACCCGCTGTTCGACGGGGCTCAGGAACGTTCGGCCGCGGCAGCCGCCGGCGCCGACGAATGGCACGATCCCCGCGCCGATCAGAAGCTGCCGGACATCTATATCGCGATGGGCCAGACCGCGGAAAACGTCGCCATCATGACCGGCATCAGCCGCGAAGAACAGGACCGCTGGGGCGTGCGCAGCCAGAACCGGGCCGAAGAGGCGATCAAGAACGGGTTCTTCGAACGAGAAATCACGCCGGTCACCCTTCCGGACGGCACCACGGTCAGCACCGACGACGGCCCGCGACCGGGTACCACCTACGAAAAGGTCAGCGAGCTCAAGCCGGCTTTCCGGCCGAATGGCACCGTGACCGCGGGGAATGCCTGTCCGCTCAACGACGGGGCCGCCGCGGTGGTGATCACCAGCGACACCAAGGCCAAGGAATTAGGCTTGACACCGCTGGCGCGCATTGTGTCCACCGGGGTCAGCGGGCTGTCCCCGGAGATCATGGGCTTAGGGCCGATCGAGGCGTCCAAGAAGGCGCTGGAAAGAGCCGGGATGGCGATCACCGACATCGACCTGGTCGAGATCAACGAGGCCTTCGCGGTGCAGGTCCTGGGCTCGGCGCGCGAGCTGGGCATCGACGAGGACAAGCTCAACGTCTCAGGTGGCGCGATCGCCCTAGGTCACCCGTTCGGTATGACGGGCGCGCGCATCACCACCACGCTGTTGAACAACCTGCAGACCTACGACAAGACGTTCGGTCTGGAAACCATGTGTGTCGGTGGCGGCCAGGGCATGGCGATGGTGATCGAGCGCCTCGCGTGAGCGAGGCGCTCGAGTGCGTTGACTCTGCGTCCACCACGCAAAAGTGCGAGTAGGACACGTGGTGGGCGCAGAGTCAACGTCGTGATGTCAACGTGTCCCAAGCCTGCCGAACCCGGCGGACGACGTCGGGTCCCTTGTGGTCTGCCAGCACCCTGATGTGAGTCCAGCCGGCGCGCCGGATGTATTCCAGGCGTTCGACGTCTTTGACGAACTGGTCTCGGCTGAGACGGTGTTGCTCGCCGTCGTACTCGACCGCGAGCATGATGTCCTCCCATCCCATGTCGAGGAAATACTTTGGATACCCGTAGACGCCGAGCAAGGGGATCTGAGTGGACGGCCGTGGAAAGCCGGCGTTTATCAGCAAGAGCCGCAGCCACGTCTCCTTCGGCGACTGCGCACCTGGGTCGACGAGATCCAGCGCCTTGTCTAGTTGACGCAGCCCGCGAGTATGGGGGTGCTTCCTCGCGAGCTCCCTAACATCGTTGATCTTGAAATCGGTGGCATTGGCAAGCGCATCCAGTCTGGTTATCGCCTGACCTAAGGGTGGACGCCTGCCCAAGTCGAAGGCCGTACGTTCAACGGTAGTCACAGTAAGCCCGCACAAGCGCTGGACTTCGCCGTCGAGCAGTAGCTCATCCTTAGTCCGCACCCCGTTCGGCGCCCTGGCGTTGCGCCAGATCAACTCCACCAATGCGTGGTCATCGACCCATTTCGCGCCGTGCAGCGCTGATGCCGAAGCGCCGGCGATCACCCCTTTGCGGCCCGACCACAGCCAGGCCGCGATAACGCGTTGCCGCAGGGAGGGCTTCAGCCGCTTGTCCAGATAGACGTTGGGCATGATCGCGGTGTAGTACTTGCCCAGCTCATGCCAGCTGATGAGTCCCGCCGCCAACGCCTCGCTGCCGATGAACGGCTGTGCCCCCATCTCCCGCATGCGGGCATGGTGTCAGCACCCACCGACACAGCCGTTGATCCTGCGTCTACCACGCAAAAGTGCAAGTGGTCAGCCTGGTGGACGCAGAATCAACGGCCAACGAGCGCTACTCATTCTGTAGATAACTGAGCAGGCGCAGGATCTCGATGTACAACCAGACCAGCGTTACGGTCAGGCCTAACGCGACGCCCCATGCCGCCTTCTCCGGTGCTCCCGCGCGAATCATCTGATCAGCCGCATCGAAGTCGATCAGGAAGCTGAACGCCGCGATGCCGATGCACACCAGCGAGAAGATGATCCCCAGCGGTCCGGGGCTGCGTAAGCCCAAGCCTTCACCGCCGCCGACATTGAACATCGCCAGCACGAGGTTGCCGAGCATCAAGACCAGCACGCCGAACAGCGCAGCGACCACCATTCGGGTGAACTTGGGGGTGACCCGGATGGCCCCTGTCTTGTAGACGACGAGCATGCCGAAGAACACACCCATCGTCCCTAAGATGGCCTCCCCGATCAGCACCCCAGCATTCGCGGACGCCACCGTGAAGTTAGCCAAGACGAACGAGATGGCACCCAGGAACAGGCCCTCGAGCGCCGCGTAGCTGAGCACGATCGCCGGGTTGTCCTGCTTGCGGCCGAAGGTGGCCACCAGCACCAGCGCCAAACCACCCAAAGCCCCCACCAAGGTCAGCGGCATGGCCAGTGCGACGTTCGACGCAACCAGGAAGTAGGAGACGACGGCGGTGCCCGCCAACATAGCCAGCGTCAGGCCCGTCTTGGTCACGACATCGTCGATGGTCAGCGGGCGGGTGGCCTTTGCTTCCCGATAGGGCGCCAGGTAGGGATCGGCTGGGAATCCCTGCTGGGCGGTGCCAGTTCCGAATTGCGCGTATCCGCCCCGCTGCTTAGGCAACGAACGAAATACCGGGTTGCTTGTCTCCCGCACCGTCGGATCCTCTCTTGATGGCTATGGCTACGAGCTGTGCGAACATCCGCTCAACGATCAGTAGTAGGCCCGGGTTCCCGGCCAGCGTTGTCATCCGGGTACACGATAAACCTTAGCCCCCGCGGGCACCGCTGGGCGAGCCACGATCTAGATTGCTGGTCAAACTCTTCAGGGGAGGCGAGGCCCGTGACCGGCGAATCGCATGAGGTCCTGACAAACGTCGAGGGCGGTGTCGGATTCGTGACGCTCAACCGCCCCAAGGCGATCAACTCACTGAACCAAACCATGGTCGACCTGCTGGCCACAGTGCTCATGAGCTGGGAGCATGAGGACGCGGTGCACGCGGTGGTGCTCTCCGGAGCCGGCGAACGCGGACTTTGCGCCGGCGGGGACGTGGTGGCCGTCTACCACAGTGCCCGCAAGGACGGGGTCGAGGCGCGGCGGTTCTGGCGCCACGAGTATCTGCTCAACGCCCTGATCGGCCGGTTCGCCAAGCCCTACGTGGCGTTGATGGACGGCATCGTAATGGGCGGCGGCGTCGGCGTCAGCGCACACGCGAACACCCGGGTGGTTACCGATACCTCCAAGGTCGCGATGCCCGAAGTGGGCATCGGGTTCATCCCCGACGTCGGCGGGGTGTATTTGCTGTCGCGTGCACCCGGCGCGCTGGGTCTGCACGCCGCCCTGACTGGAGCGCCGTTTTCCGGCGCCGACGCCATCGCGCTGGGATTCGCCGACCACTTCGTGCCACACGGCGACCTCGATGCGTTCACGCAGAAGATCGTCACCGGCGGCGTGGAGAGCGCATTGGCCGCCCACGCCGTCGAACCTCCACCGAGCACGCTTGCCGCCCAACGTGATTGGATCGACGAATGCTATGCCGGCGACAGCGTCGCCGACATCGTTGCGGCGCTGCGGAAACAGGGCGGCGAACCGGCCGTAAATGCTTCCGACCTGATTGCCAGCCGCTCCCCCATCGCGCTGTCGGTGACGTTGCAGGCAGTGCGTCGCGCCGCCAAACTCGACACGCTAGAAGACGTGTTGATCCAGGACTATCGGGTGTCATCGGCGTCGCTGCGCTCGCATGACCTGGTGGAGGGCATCCGCGCGCAGTTGATCGACAAGGATCGCAACCCGAACTGGTCGCCGGCAACCCTGGACGCGATCACGGCGGCCGACGTCGAAGCCTATTTCGAACCGGTCGACGATGACTTGAGTTTCTAGAGAGGTAGCGCATGACGTACGAAACCATCCTGGTCGAGCGCGATCAGCGAGTTGGCATTATCACGCTGAACCGTCCCCAGGCACTGAACGCGCTCAACAGCCAGGTGATGAACGAGGTCACCAGCGCTGCAACCGAACTGGACGATGACCCGGACATTGGGGCGATCATCATCACCGGTTCGGCCAAAGCGTTTGCCGCTGGAGCCGACATCAAAGAAATGGCCGACCTGACGTTCGCCGACGCGTTCACCGCCGACTTCTTCGCCACCTGGGGCAAGCTGGCCGCCGTGCGCACCCCGACGATCGCCGCGGTGGCGGGATACGCGCTCGGCGGTGGCTGCGAGCTGGCGATGATGTGCGACGTGCTGATCGCCGCCGACACCGCGAAGTTCGGACAGCCCGAGATAAAGCTGGGCGTGCTGCCAGGCATGGGCGGCTCCCAGCGGCTGACCCGGGCTATCGGCAAGGCTAAGGCGATGGACCTCATCCTGACCGGGCGCACCATGGACGCCGCCGAGGCCGAGCGCAGCGGTCTGGTTTCACGGGTGGTGCCGGCCGACGACTTGCTGACCGAAGCCAGGGCCACTGCCACGACCATTTCGCAGATGTCGGCCTCGGCGGCCCGGATGGCCAAGGAGGCCGTCAACCGGGCTTTCGAATCCAGTTTGTCCGAGGGGCTGCTCTACGAACGCCGGCTTTTCCATTCGGCTTTCGCGACCGAAGACCAATCCGAAGGTATGGCAGCGTTCATCGAGAAACGCGCTCCCCAGTTCACCCATCGATGACGGAACCGGCTGCAGCGACGACCACCAACGCCAGCGACGAACCAGCTACCGGCGCTGAGCAGGCGGTCGACACCGCAGCAACTCCACAAACCCCTGAACCGCAACCGATCCGCAGCACTTGGTGGATTCGCCACTACACATTCACCGGCACCGCGATGGGCCTCGTTTTCGTGTGGTTCTCGATGACGCCGTCGCTGCTGCCGCGTGGTCCGCTGTTTCAGGGACTGGTCAGCGGAATCTGCGGCGCCTTCGGATACGGCTTGGGAGTCTTCGCCGTCTGGCTGGTCCGCTACATGCGCTCGCACAATTCCAGCCCGCCGCCACCACGCTGGGCGTGGCCGCCGCTGATCGCAGTCGGCGCGGTCGGCATGGTGGGTATGGCAGTGCAGTTTCATGTCTGGCAAGACGATGTGCGCGACCTGATGGGTGTCGAGCACCTGCGGTGGTACGACTACCCGCTGGCCGCCGCATTGTCGCTGGTCGTGCTGTTCACGCTGGTCGAAATCGGCCAGTTCATCCGATGGCTGTTCCGTTTTCTGGTGGGACAGGTCGATCGCATTGCGCCATTCCGAGTTTCGGCGGCCATTGTGGTGGTGCTGCTCGTGGTGCTGACCATCACACTGCTCAACGGTGTGGTGCTCAAGTTCGCGATGAATTCCATGAACAGCACGTTCGCTGCGGTCAACAATGAGATGAATCCGGATTCGGCACCGCCGAAAACCCCGCTGCGATCGGGTGGCCCGGGATCGCTGGTGTCGTGGGAGTCGCTGGGCCATCAGGGCCGAATTTTCGTCCACAGCGGTCCCACCATCGCCGACCTCACCGCGTTCAACGGCACCCCGGCCGTCGAGCCGATCCGAACCTATGCGGGGTTGAACTCGGCGGACGGCATCATGGCCACCGCGGAGCTGGCGGCGCGCGAGCTAGCGCGCACCGGTGGCTTGCGCCGCGCCGTTGTGGCAGTGGCCACGAGCACCGGAACCGGTTGGATCAACGAGGCGGAAGCCTCCGCGCTGGAGTACATGTACAACGGCGATACCGCGATCGTGAGCATGCAGTATTCGTTCTTGCCGAGCTGGCTGTCTTTCCTGGTGGACAAGGAGAATGCCCGGCACGCCGGCGAGGCGCTGTTCGAGGCGGTCGACAAGCTGATCCGTCAACTGCCCGAGTCGCAGCGCCCGAAGCTGGTCGTGTTCGGCGAGAGCCTGGGATCGTTCGGCGGTGAAGCGCCGTTCATGAACCTCAACAACATCCTCGCCCGCACCGACGGCGCGTTGTTCAGCGGACCGACGTTCAACAACACCGTTTGGAACTCCTTGACTGCGAACCGCGATGCCGGATCACCGCAGTGGCTGCCCATCTACGACGACGGCCGCAACGTGCGTTTCGTGGCCCGCGCACGCGACCTGCAACGCCCTGATGCGCCGTGGGGCAGACCGCGGGTGGTGTATCTGCAGCATGCCTCTGATCCGATCGCCTGGTGGACTCCCCGCCTGCTGTTTCGGGAGCCGGACTGGCTGCGGGAGCAACGGGGCTACGACGTCCTTCTCCAGACACGCTGGATCCCGGTGGTGACGTTCGTCCAGGTTTCGGCCGATATGGCGGTGGCTACGCATGTGCCGGACGGGCATGGTCACCGCTACGTCGCCACCGTGGCCGACGGCTGGGCCGCGGTGCTCTCGCCGCCCGGCTGGACACAGCAGAAGACGGAGCGGCTGCAGCCATTGCTGCACGCCAACGCCAAGCCCTTCGGCTCGTAGGGCGGGCAGCGGGTCGGCCGGTTTGGCGTGCGCCGTCGGCGTGGCGGCTAGCCCGAGCCCATATCGATGGACGACAAGACGGTGTTTGTCTAGGTGTTAGACATCATCAGCAAAACGGCAAATGTAAAGCTATTGGACACAGTCGACGTCATGAAACGGTACGAACATTCCCCTGGAAGACAAATCGGTGCTGCCATACCGCTCGACGACGACGCCCATCGTGCGACCAATAAAAATGTCTTGGGGAAAGATTTGTCGAACACTCTGCATTTCCGTTCCGGGCGTGCTTAGACTCGCGCCATCACGTTGACTCCGGTCCCGATATCCGTCGCCCGGCGATGAGGGAGATGCGCGAAATGTCCTACATGATTGCGGTGCCAGACATGCTCAGCTCGGCGGCTGGGGATTTGGCCAGCATCGGATCGTCGATCAATGCCTCAACGAGGGCGGCCGCGGCCGCGACGACGAGGTTGTTGCCGGCCGCCGCCGACGAAGTGTCGGCCCACATTGCGGCACTGTTTAGCGGACATGGCGAGGGCTATCAGGCGATCGCCCGGCAGATGGCAGCGTTTCATGACCAGTTCACGCTGGCCCTGACGTCAAGTGCGGGCGCGTATGCCAGCGCCGAGGCGACCAACGTCGAACAGCAGGTGCTGGGTTTGATCAACGCGCCCACCCAGGCGCTGTTGGGGCGTCCGCTGGTCGGCAACGGCGCCGATGGGACCGCGGCCAATCCCAACGGTGGCGCCGGTGGGTTGTTGTATGGCAACGGCGGCAACGGGTTTTCCCAAACCACCGCCGGGCTCACCGGGGGTACCGGCGGGTCGGCCGGGTTGATCGGCAACGGCGGCAACGGAGGGGCCGGCGGAGCCGGCGCCAACGGCGGCGCGGGCGGCAACGGCGGCTGGCTCTACGGCAGCGGCGGCAATGGCGGCGCCGGCGGCGCCGGCCCCGCCGGAGCCATCGGCGCGCCGGGCGTCGCGGGTGGTGCCGGCGGGGCCGGGGGATCGGCCGGATTGTTCGGCAACGGCGGTGCCGGCGGTGCCGGCGGGGCCGGCGGACAAGGCGGCGCCGGCATCGGCGGGGCCGACGGCACCAAGGGCGGTGACGCCGGCGCCGGCGGGGCGGGCGGTGCCGGCGGCTGGATCCACGGCCACGGCGGCGTCGGCGGCGACGGCGGAACCGGCGGTCAGGGCGGGGACGGCGTCCAGGGCGAGCCCGGCGACACCGGCGCCGCCGGCGGAGCGGGCGGCGCCGGCGGCCGCGGTGGCGACGGCGGGTCGGCCGGCTGGCTGTCCGGCAACGGCGGCGACGCCGGCACCGGCGGCGGCGGCGGCAACGCCGGTGCCGGCGGAGAGGGCGGCATCTTCGGCGGCAACGGCGGCAACGGCGGCACCGGCGGCACCGCTGGCGGCGGCGGCAACGGCGGACGCGGCGCCGCGCTGTTCGGTCACGGCGGTAACGCCGGCCACGGCGGCGCCGGCGGCAACGGCGCCGCCGGCGGAAACGGCGCAGACACTCAGCTAGGCATTTCCGGTAAGGGTGGTACGGGTGGTGGCGGCGGCGGCGCCGGTGCCGGCGGCACCGGCGGCGACGGCGGGCTGCTGTATGGCAACGGCGGGGCCGGCGGCAACGGCGGCAACGGCGGCGCCGCCGGCAAAGGCGGGATCGGTGCCCCCGGGCTTAGCACCGCACAAGGTGGTGACGGTGGCAACGGTGGTAGCGGCGGCAACGCCGGCAACGGCGGCAACGGTGGACGAGGCTCCGTGCTGTTCGGCCACGGCGGTAACGCCGGCCACGGCGGCGCTGGCGGCAACGGCGCGGTCAGCGGAAACGGCGGAAGCAGCATCACAGCCGTCGGTGGTAAGGGTGGTACGGGTGGTGGTGGCGGCGGCGGCGGTGCCGGCGGCACCGGCGGCGACGCCGGCCTGCTGTATGGCAACGGCGGGGCCGGCGGCACCGGGGGCAGCGGCGGCGCCGGCGCCAGAGGCGGCGACGGCGGCGCGGGGTCTGGCACCGCGCAAGGTGGTGACGGTGGCGCCGGTGGTGTCGGCGGCAACGCCGGCAACGGCGGCAACGGCGGGTCAGCCGGCTGGCTGTCGGGCAACGGCGGCACCGGCGGAGGCGGCGGCACCGCCGGCGCCGGCGGCCAAGGCGGCAACGGCAACAGCGGTATTGATCCCGGTAACGGCGGCCAGGGCGCAGACACCGGCAACGCCGGCAACGGCGGCCACGGCGGATCGGCCGCCAAGCTGTTCGGCGACGGCGGCGCCGGCGGCGCCGGTGGGATGGGCAGCACCGGCGGCACCGGCGGTGGCGGCGGCTTCGGCGGCGGCACCGGCGGCAACGGTGGCAACGGCCACGCGGGCGGTGCCGGCGGTAGCGGCGGCACCGCCGGCCTGCTCGGCAGCGGAGGCAGCGGCGGCACCGGCGGCGACGGCGGCAACGGCGGTCTGGGCGCCGGCAGCGGCGCCAAAGGCAACGGCGGCAACGGTGGCGACGGCGGCAAGGGCGGCGACGCCCAGTTGATCGGTAACGGCGGTAACGGCGGCAACGGTGGCAAAGGCGGCACCGGCCTGATGCCCGGAATCAACGGCACTGGAGGCGCCGGCGGTAGTCGCGGGCAGATCTCCGGCAACCCCGGCACGCCCGGGCAATAAACCCGCACGGCCAGATCCGGTGTGACGACGTATCACACAACGACGAGTGGCTTATGTCCAAGTATTTGACGTCGCCGGGTGGCGCGAAAGATCACCCAATGAATGTCAACACATTTGACATTTCAGATCCCCAAATTGATCATCGAAGCACGGGGCATCGCCGCCCACCCAGATCTCACCTCGAAAACGTAGCCGGATCGCACGAGCAATTCCGCTCAAAGAATTCACAAAAATGTATACGTGCGACCAGACAATGGCGGAAAACCGCCCCAGTTGCGGTGTGCGCTAGTTAACATCGCAACTACATATCAGCAAATCAGGGAGAGGAAACCGTGTCGTTTGTGTTGGTGTCTCCGTCGCAGCTGATGGCCGCGGCGGCCGATGTGGCCGGTATCGGTTCGGCAATCAGCGCGGCCAACGCGGCCGCCCTGGCCCCGACGTCGGTGCTGGCCGCGGCCGGTGCCGATGAGGTGTCCGCGGCGGTCGCGGCACTGTTTTCCGCCCACGCCGGCCAGTATCAACAGCTGGGCGCGCGTGCAGCGCTGTTTCACGAGCAGTTCGTGCAGGCATTGACCGGGGCGGCGAGCGCGTATGCCAGCGCCGAGGCGACCAATGTCGAGCAGCAGGTGCTGGGTTTGATCAACGCGCCCACCCAGGCGCTGTTGGGGCGTCCGCTGATCGGCAACGGCGCCGACGGGACCGCGGCCAATCCCAACGGTGGCGCCGGTGGGTTGTTGTACGGCAACGGCGGCAACGGGTTTTCCCAAACCACCGCCGGGCTCACCGGGGGTACCGGCGGGTCGGCCGGGTTGATCGGCAACGGCGGCAACGGAGGGGCCGGCGGAGCCGGCGCCAACGGCGGCGCGGGCGGCAACGGCGGCTGGCTCTACGGCAGCGGCGGCAATGGCGGCGCCGGCGGCGCCGGCCCCGCCGGAGCCATCGGCGCGCCGGGCGTCGCGGGTGGTGCCGGCGGGGCCGGGGGATCGGCCGGATTGTTCGGCAACGGCGGTGCCGGCGGCGTCGGCGGTGACGGCGGACAAGGCGGCAACGGTGCCGGCGCCGGGGCCAGCGGCACCAAGGGCGGTGACGCCGGCGCCGGCGGGGCGGGCGGTGCCGGCGGCTGGATCCACGGCCACGGCGGCGCCGGCGGTGACGGCGGCGCCGGCGGGGCCGGCGGACAAGCCAGTCCCGGCGCCCCCGGCCCACCCAGCCAACCGGGCGGCGCCGGTGGTGCGGGCGGCGCCGGTGGCCGCGGCGGCGACGGCGGGTCGGCCGGCTGGCTGTTCGGCAACGGCGGTGACGCCGGCAACGGCGGCGGCGGCGGCACCGCCGGCGGTGCCGGCAACGGCGGCCAATTCGGTGGAGACGGCGGCAACGGCGGCACCGGCGGCACCGCCGGCGCCGGCGGCAACGGCGGACGAGGCGCCGTGCTGTTCGGTCACGGAGGTAACGCCGGGCACGGCGGCGCCGGCGGCAACGGCGCGGCCGCCGGCGCCGGCGGCGAACATGTCGTGGCCACCGCCGGTAAGGGTGGTACGGGTGGTGTCGGCGGCGACGGCGGCGGCGGCGGCGCCGGTGGTGGCGGTGGGCTGCTGTATGGCAACGGCGGGGCCGGCGGCAACGGCGGGGCCGGCGGCGCCGGCAACTCCGGGGGCGACGGCGGCACCGGGCTCAACGCCGCACTAGGTGGTAACGGTGGCGGTGGCGGTGTCGGCGGCAACGCCGGGGCCGGCGGCACCGGCGGGTCGGCCGGCTGGCTGTCGGGCAACGGCGGCGCCGGCGGTAGCGGCGGCAGCGCCGGAGCCGGCGGCGCCGGCGGAAAGGGCGGCGACACCCCCAACGGTCTGGCCATCAATCCCGGTATCGGCGGCAACGGCGGGGACACCGGCAACGCCGGCAACGGCGGCACCGGCGGATCGGCCGCCAGGCTGTTCGGTGGCGGCGGCGCCGGCGGCGCCGGCGGAACGGGCAGCACCGCCGGCAGCGGCGGCAGCGGCGGCACCAACCCGCCGACCGGGCTTCAAGCCGCCGGCGGTAACGGCGGCAGCGGTCACGCGGGCGGTCACGGCGGCAACGGCGGCGGCGCCGGCCTGCTCGGCGGCGGCGGCACCGGCGGCAACGGAGGGGGCGGCGGCCAAGGCGGTCTGGGCGCCGCCGCCGGCGGTGTCGACGGCAACGGCGGCAACGGCGGCAACGGCGGCAAGGGCGGCGACGCCCAGTTGGTCGGTGACGGCGGCAACGGCGGCAACGGCGGCAAGGGTGGCGCCGGCCTGATCGCCGGACTCGACGGCGCCGGCGGCGCCGGCGGAACTCGAGGACTCATCTTCGGCAACGCCGGCACGCCGGGGCAGTAACGACCCAGCCAGCAGCGGCGAGCCAAACTACCCGCCCACGGCACCACCAAGCTCGGCCAGCACGCCGCCGGCCGCCAGCGCACGATAGCCACCGACGACATCGGTGGCCCGGTGCAACCCCAAGTCCAGCAGCGACGCTGCCGCCAGGCTCGAGGTGTAGCCCTCCGAGCACAGGATCACCCACTCGACGTCGTCGTCGACGGCCTGGGGCAGCCGGGCGTCGCTGGTGGGATCGCAGCGCCATTCCAAGACGTTGCGCTCGATCACTAGCGCCCCTGGCACCTCGCCCTCCCGGGCCCGCTGGGCTTGGGGCCGGATGTCGATGAGCACCGCGCCGCGCCGCGCCGCCTCGGGCACCTGGTCGGCCGCAAGGCGCCGATACCGGCGGCGAGCGGCCTCCAGCACCCGGTCGATTCGGCTCATCCCGACCCTTCGGGCTGGTCGGTCAATTCGGTGCGCTGGCGGCGCAGCGTGTTGCGTTCGGTGATCTCGTAGTACGACATCGCCGTCAGCGGCGGCGAGTAGGCGTGCACGCTCAGGGTTGGCGCCACAGCCATCCCGGCCGCATCAGGCCCCCCAATCGGCCGGGGCGCCCACACCACGTCGTGCACCCAACCCAACGGGAACCCGGCCTGATCACCGGCATCGAGGCGGCGCCGTCGCAACCGACGGCCGTCCCAACGATATTCGTTGAGCGACCCGCTCAGCACGGTCAACGCTCCCAGGGACCCGCCATGGTCGTGCAGCTCGGTCGGTTGACCGGGAACCCAGCTAATCAGCCAGATATCCAGCTCCTCGTCACCGTGGATGCGGGTGTACCAGCGCTGCGTCTGCGGGACACCACCGTCGGGTAGCAGGTGGTCGCAGCGCCCGCCAAGCACGTCGTCGGCGGCTTGGTCGGTGGCGCGCAGGAGATCGGCTACACGCAGCCGTGTGGGTCCCGGTGATGGAACCGCGGTGGTTGGCGTGACAAGAGGCATAACCACGGGAGAACTCCAAAGAGTCGAACGGACAGGGCGGACGGCAGGTCAGGGCCGACAACACCCACAAAATCCGTAGCGCTCCATCACGCGGTCAGTCTTGCATAGATTGGGACGGTGCGCCCGAGCCGTTATGCCCCCCTGCTGTGCGTAATGGTTTTGGCGCTGGCGTGGTTGTCGGCCGTTGCCGGCTGCTCTCGCGGCGGCAGCAGCAAAGCCGGACGTTCGTCAAGCGTTGCCGGTACGTTGCCGGCGGGCGTCGTCGGCGTCTCCCCGGCCGGCGTGACCACCAGGGTTGACGCTCCCGCGGAATCGACCGAGGAGGAGTATTACCAGGCCTGTCACGCCGCAAGGCTGTGGATGGATGCCCAGCCCGGCTCCGGCGAGTCGTTAATCGAGCCGTATCTGGCGGTGGTCCAAGCATCGCCATCCGGAGTTGCCGGCAGCTGGCACATCCGCTGGGCGGCGCTGACCCCGGCACGGCAGGCGGCCGTGATCGTCGCGGCGCGCGCCGCCGCCAACGCGGAATGCGGATAACGCTCGGCAATTGAGATCAGGGGTGCAAGAAACTAGTGGCCGGATCCCGATAAGGGCACCTCGCCGAGCAGAATGAAAGCATGCCCGCACCAGCTGCCCTCCGGGTGCGAGGGTCGTCTTCGCCGCGCGTCGCACTGGCGCTCGGCAGCGGCGGCGCCCGGGGTTACGCCCACATCGGAGTGATCCAGGCGCTGCGGGAGCGCGGCTATGACATCGTTGGGATCGCCGGCTCGTCGATGGGCGCGGTGGTCGGTGGGGTGCATGCGGCCGGCCGACTCGACGAGTTCGCCCACTGGGCCAAGTCCCTGACGCAGCGCACCATCTTGCGGCTGCTGGATCCGTCTATTAGCGCGGCCGGCATCCTGCGGGCAGAAAAGATTCTCGACGCGGTGCGCGACATCGTCGGCCCGGTCGCCATCGAGCAGCTGCCGATCCCCTATACCGCGGTGGCCACCGACCTACTGGCCGGCAAGTCGGTGTGGTTTCAGCGCGGCCCCCTCGACGCGGCGATCCGGGCGTCCATCGCCATACCCGGGGTGATCGCCCCACACGAAGTCGACGGACGCCTGCTGGCCGATGGCGGAATCCTGGATCCACTGCCGATGGCGCCGATCGCCGGGGTCAACGCCGACCTGACCATCGCGGTCAGCCTCAACGGCAGTGAGGCCGGCCCCGCTCGCGATGCGGAGCCCAACGTCACCGCCGAGTGGTTGAACCGCATGGTGCGCAGCACTTCCGCGCTGTTTGACGTCAGCGCCGCCCGGTCGCTGCTCGACCGGCCTACGGCGCGGGCGGTGCTGAGTCGCTTCGGCGCGGCGGCCGCGGAATCGGATTCCTGGTCGCAAGCTCCGGAGATCGAGCAGCGTCCAGCCGGCCCACCAGCTGACCGCGAGGAAGCCGCTGACACACCCGGGCTACCCAAAATGGGCAGTTTCGAGGTGATGAATCGGACGATCGATATCGCCCAATCCGCACTGGCGCGCCATACGCTGGCGGGCTATCCGGCCGACCTGCTGATCGAGGTACCGCGTTCAACGTGCCGAAGCCTGGAATTTCACCGCGCGGTGGAGGTGATCGCCGTCGGCCGCGCGCTGGCCACCCAAGCCTTGGAAGCATTCGAGATCGACGACGAATCTGCCGCTGCGACCATCGAGGGCTGATCAAACGCCGAGCAGCCTGGCAACGGCTTGCGCTTCGCGGCGGCCCTGCTGACGTCCGGCCATCGCCGAGTTCACACGGCAGAGCGGATCCAGCGGGTTGGGCCCGAAAGCCGCCAACGAGTCGTCGTCGGCGAACACGGCAAACACCATGCCGGTGGCTGCCGCGATCTCCGCGGCCGCCCCGCCGCCAAAGGGCGACGGCGCGTCGGCGCCGGCGGGCACCAAAACCACGGCGGCATCACAATCGTCGGCGACACCAAGGTTGACCGAGCTGGCCACCCCGCCATCCATGTAGCGGCGGCCGGCAATTGTCACCGGAGGCCACGCCCCCGGCACCGAGCAACTGGCCGCCACCGCGTCGACCAGCGCCACATTCGACTCGCGATGGAAAACAACCAATTCGCCGGCGGCGATGTCGATCGCGGTGACCCGCAACACCCGGTCCGGCCAGTCGTGCGACGGCAAGCGCTGGGCGATCACCTGACGGCGGACGGACTCCGGAACGGTGTCGACCGCCAACGCCACGGCACCGATCCGTTGTAGCCGCCGGCGCGTCGAAATGTGCGGCTCGGTCACGGCAGTCAGGAAAAGATCGGTGATGGCATCGATGTCGACACCGGGATCGATCTCCGCCGACGTCTCGGCGAGCTGCCGTTCGTACAGCGTGTCGAGCGGGCAGCCACTGCTGATCTGCGCGGCGACCGTTGCACCGGCCGATGTCCCGACCAACACATCCGAATCCAGTAGCAGCCGGGCCGCCGCCGGCGATTCGTCCGCGATGCCGCGCAAAACACCTGTTTCCCAGGCGATTCCGGCCAGTCCTCCGCCGGCCAATACCAGCGCGCGTCTAGTTGTCACGAGTTCACGCCGACGTGTGTTGCGCATGCAGTGCCGGCTCGCTGAGATCTTCCCGGCGAATCGGATGTCTGGGTGGATCAGGTAGCACCAGACTCCTGTTGACCCGCAGGGCGGCGTCCACGTGGACCAGCTCCCCCGC
Organism: Mycobacterium canetti CIPT 140010059; assembly: GCF_000253375.1. NCBI lineage: Bacteria > Bacillati > Actinomycetota > Actinomycetes > Mycobacteriales > Mycobacteriaceae > Mycobacterium > Mycobacterium canetti. Next base: position 1,199,058 of record NC_015848.1, on the reverse strand, counting down.
GTCCAGCAGGCGCCAACGCGGGTTGTCATCCATCGGTTCAGTCGCGAACACCACCGACGACCGTTCGCGCAAGTGCGTCGAGTGTGCGCGGATTCGCTTGCTTCGCAAGTGGAACTCGGGCGCAACGTCGCCGTGGCGGTCCAAGATATACAGCTCGTGGGACTCCGGATACCGCAGTGCCCATACATCGGTCGCGGTGCTGAGCAACACGTTGACGGCATAGATCGGCACATTCGCCGCGAGCCACCTCAGCGCGTCAATCAGACCGGCTGATTCGTTGCCGTCCCGGGCGCGGATCGAAGCGGTGATCAAAGCGAATACGCGCTCGGAGTCGGTCTGGCCCAACACCAGGTCATCGGCGCCGACCTCGCGCAGCCGTTCGTCGAGGACATCCAGTCCTTCGACCAACCCATTGTGTGCGAAGATCCGCCCGTCTTGCAGGAATGGGTGGGTATTGCGGATGTCGAGCGACCCGGTTGTCGCGTAGCGAACATGGGCGACGAACGTCGTGCCGGTCAGCTCGTGGGCTTCGGTGGCGAAGTCGGCGTCTTGCCAGGCCGCTATTGGTTGCTTGTGTAGCCGCGGCTGGTGGTGTTCGTCGAAGACACCAAGGCCGGTGCCGTCGGGGTTTCGTCGGCTTTGCTCGGCCAGGCTATCCGAGGCGTTCAGCAACCAAAACGTCGCGGTGACAGCATCGGTTCCGGAGTGCAAGCCAAAGAGTCGGCACATGATCCCGACGGTAGACGAAGCCGGCAGCGCCGCTCAGCCCACCAACAAAGCGGAAAGCTTCTCGAGCACCCCGCGCGCGTAGCCCTGCCACATCCTGGCGAACACCGGCAACACCGGCGCGGCCAGCGCCGATCTAGGATGGATGGTCCATTGCCAGGTCACCGTGGTTCCGGTATCCGCGGGAGCGAAGCTCCACTTGCCCTCCACCAACGCGACCAGCGGCGCCAACAGGCCCTTGATGTCGGTGAGCGTGTAGCCGAACGACCGCGGCGGGTCGACACTGGTCAGCTCCTCGCGCACGCGCCCGCCGCCGACCATCGTGATGACACGGGTCTGTCCGACAGAATCCCAAGCACCCGTTTGATCCCGGACCTCCTTGATTGGTGGGATCAGGCCGTACCAGTGCGAACAAATCACCGGCAGCGCTGCCGCCAGCGTGCCACCGAACGCATCCTCGGATTGCACCGGAATCGCTCGCGATTGCTCGACGACGACAGACTTTGCCATTGGATTTCCCGTCCGATTCTCGACATCCCGGCCGGGGACGCCGCCAGCAACTCTAGCGTGCCAGCCCGGGAGCGGCCCGGCCGGTGATGAGCGGCAGGTCGAAAAAGCTCTGGATGCCCGCCGGGGCGGCGCAGGTTGCCGGGATCGCGTTGACGCAGTGCGCCGCGGTTGCCACGATCCCGGGGTTGCTCTTCAAGCCGGCCGCCACGGTCTGCGGTTGCCAACCCTTGATGGTGACGCAGGTGTCCGGGCTGCCGCGCACTTCGATCTCGTAGCGTTCTCCGGCCGGCCCGAATGACCAAGGGGGATCCAGATTTTCCGATCCCATCAACCAGTTCACGGCGATCTGGACGACCACTGTGTCCTCGACCAGCGCCTCCCAATGGAAGCGGCGTCCGGCCACCTGTCCGGGCTCAATTACTCCGATCGGCGAGTCGATCGGGGCGGTCGCAACCGCCACCTCCTGCGAAGTGCGGATCTGGGGGTCGGCGGCAAAGCCCAACCGGTCGACACACAGCCGTACCGACTGCAGGAAGCCCCCGTCCAGAATTTTCTGCATCGGTCCGGTCAACGCGCTGTCCGGTGTGCCGCCGAAACCCATCACATAGCGCAGCACGTCCGGCGCTCCATAGCTGCGCAGATCCGAAAACTCTTCGGAGCGAACAAAAGTCACACCGGTGGACATCACCGACAGGAGCAACGGGAACAGCTCGGTGACAGCCCCGGGCCCAATTCCGGCGCCGTGCAGCGTCGCATTGCCGGCCTGCGCGGCGACTTCCAGTGGGGCGGCCTCCTTTTCACTCGGATAGAACCACCCAAGCGGAGTGACCACGTTCTTGCCCGAACACAACAGCGCGGCGACTTCGTCGACGCTGGGCAGCAATGGCGCGTAGATCACCGCGTCGGCGTCCAGCGCCAAAACGTCGTCGATGCTGTTAGTCGCGATCACGCCCAATGGTGGTGAACCGATGATTTCGCCGACGTCTTTGCCGCTCTTGGCCGCCGAATGCACCCAGCAGCCTACGAGTTCGAGTTCGGGATGCTGCAGCACGCCTTTGATCGCCGCCACACCGACCGATCCCGTCGCCCATTGAATGACCCGCAGGCTCATGGTCACCTTTCTACCCGCGAGCAGACGCAAAAGCCTCCATTTCGACACGAAAATGGGCGATTTTGCGTCTGCTCGCGCGGGTCAAGTGTGCACCTCGGTGATCTGGTAGGCACCTTCGGCGTAGCGAGAACGGATGGCCTTCTTGTCGTACTTGCCCACGCTGGTGCGGGGAATCTCGTCGACAAACGCCCACCGCTCCGGCAACCACCAGCGAACGACCTTGTCCGCCAGGAATGCTCGCAGATCACCAGCACTAACGGTGGCCCCTTCCCGAACTACGACAACCGCCAGCGGCCGTTCCTGCCAGCGCTCGTCGGGAACGCCGACGACCGCGGCCTCGAGCACGTCCGGGTGCGCGATAAGGCAGTTCTCCAACTCAACCGAGGAGATCCATTCACCGCCGGACTTGATGACGTCTTTGGCGCGGTCGGTCAGGGTGATGAAGCCTTGCTCGTCGATGCGGCCGACGTCACCGGTGCGCAACCAGCCGGAATCGAACTTGGACTCGTCACGTCCCCCGTAATACGAGCCGGCAATCCAGGGCCCGCGAACCTCCACCTCGCCAACGGCGTTGCCGTCGTTGGGCAGCACCTGGCCATCGTCGTCGACGATCCGGGTCTCCACCCCGCACACCGGTTGGCCCTGAGTGATGCGGAATGCCCAATGCTGGTCGTCCGGGGTGCCAGGTGGCGGCCAGGCCATGGTGGCCAGCGGCGATGTTTCCGTCATGCCCCACAGCTGCCGAATCTGGACGTCGTGCTTGTCTTCGAAGACACGCATCAGCGATTCCGGAACCGCCGAGCCGCCGCAGGCGACCAGACGCAGCGATGACATGTCGTGATCGGGGTCCTTCTCTAGGTAATGCATGACGTCGTTCCAGATGGTTGGCACCGCGCCGGCCAACGTCGGCTTCAGCGTCTCCACCATGTGGATCAGCGAGCGGGCGTCGAGATGCCGATCGGGTAGCACCAAGTCCGCACCCGCCATCAAGGCCGCATACGGTAGCCCCCACCCGTTGGCATGAAACATCGGCACGATCGGCAGCACCTTGTCACTGGACCCGACCCCGATACCGTTTGTGGTGCAGGCCGCCATCGTGTGCAGAAAGCTCGAACGATGGCTGTATACAACGCCTTTGGGATTGCCGGTAGTACCGCTGGTGTAACACATTGCGGCCGCGGAGTTCTCATCGATCTGCGGCCACCCGAAGTCGGGGGATTCGGCGTCAATTAATTCGGCGAAGCGCAGCACGGTCTTGCCAGCTTCCCGCAGCGGCGTCGTGTCGCCCTCCCCTACCGCGATCACGGTATGCACGGTGTCGAGTTTGGGCAGCACCGGCGCCAGCAGTCTGGCCAATGACAAGTCGACCAGAATGACGCGGTCTTCGGCCTCGTTGGTGACGTAGGCGATCTGCTCGGGGAAGAGCCGGATGTTGAGGGTATGCAGCACCGCGCCCATCGACGGGACCGCGAAGTAGGTCACCAAGTGTTCGGTGTTGTTCCACATGAACGTGGCAACCCGCTGGTCCCCGGTAACACCGAGGCGGCGCAACGCATTTGCCAGCTGTGCGGCTCGTTGCCCCACCTCGCGATAGCTACTGTGCCGGTAGCCATCACCCGTCGCGGTCGTGACAGTGCGTCGCCCGTGGACACCGCAGCCGTGGCGCATGATCGCGGTGATCGTCAACGGAAATTCCTGCATCGTGCTGTACATCGATGTACCGCCTTACGGGTCTCGGCGCGCCTCATGTCCTCCTCGGGCGAATGCTATCGCCGCGAGAAGTCATGAGAAACGGGTTCCCCCGAGAAGCGCGTTCGAGCTAGGCGAGCGCCGGCGCGTACTGCTGCAGCTCAGGCGAGAACCACTGCATAGACCCGCGGCGCTGTAGCGCCAGCTGCTCGGTCCCGGACACGATGGTCGAGGCAACCGCTGTCCTGGTGATGGTGCCGGAGTAGTCGGCGATGTACAGGTACTTTCCGTCCGGGCTCTCGACCACGCACGACGGCTGGCCGGTCCTGATCGTGCCGATGACATCGTGCGTACGGGTGCACAGCACGGTCACCCGATCCTCGCTGACCAAGTAGGCGCGATCCGCGTCGCCGCTAACGCTCACCCGGGTGACCAACCCGCCGATCTCGCTGATCGCGCGCGAGCTGGTGATCTGGTGGGTGCGAGTGTCGATGACGTCGACCACTGCCCCGAAGTCGGAGCCGCAGCTGGCGACGTAGGCGATGGCACCGTCGGGGCTGAGCGCGACGTCGCGGACCGATGACCCGATGTCGATGGTCGCCACCACGCGCAAGCCCGCCGCCGCCTGGTTACCCCGGGGTTTGGAGCTCTTCTGCCGCGAACGCGAGCGACTCCCGATGCGTCCCCCGTCGGACTGCGCGCGGGTCGTGATCACGACGAGCAGGCCGCCGGATGGCCCATTGGCGCCGACGTACAGGACACTTCCGTCCGGGCTCATCCGCACGCATTGCGTGGTGGTGCCCGGCGCCTGGGAAACGTCTACGACGTCGATCAGTGCGCCCGTCGTCGTGTCCAGCACCGCAACGTCAGCACCGCGAGTGCCATTTCGGCTGACGTACAGGTACTTGTCGTCCGGGCTGAGTGTCAGGTCGCTCACACTGAGCGCCAGCGGATGGGTGCCGAGAACGGTGTTCGTGGCCACGTCGATGACCGCGATCGCGTCGTACGCCGACGACACCGTGCTGACGTACGCGCGGTTGGCTTCCGCATTGCCCATGGCGATCGCGAACGGTTCGTTGACACTGGTGACGGTCTGGGTGACCCGGCAGGTGTCGGTGCCGACGACCGAGACGGTGTCGGTGCCGTTGTTGGTCACTAACAGCAGACTGCCGTCGCGGCTGATGGCGATGCCACCGATCGGACCGCCCTGCACCGGAATCTTGACCACGGCGGAGCCCGGTGCGGTGCCGAACTCGAAGACCTGGGCATCTCTGCTCTCTCGAGCGACCTCCCGGCCGTTCATAACGCTCATGCGCCGCTCCTCCTCATCACTTCGTTCCGCATCGTCGCCGGCGCGGCTCATACGCGCCGCTCCTCGCTTGCTGTGTCTGCGGGCCTCCAGGCTTGCGACAGCACAGCAACCGTGCTGTGCGACGCCGACTGCCCGGGATTCGCCGCATTTCGGCACCAGAAAGCGCTGATTCATACTGGGCTGGAATAAGTCTAGCGACCAAATTCTGATCAAGAATTTCACGAATTAGACGCTGTTACCTAGGTCACGTGACCGACTTATGTTCCGCTCAGGATACCGATCATGACGTATCCCGATACGGGGTATGCGGCAAACCAGTGCTATGAGCAAAAGCTGCAGTTTTAGCGTACTTCGCTAACACCCAGCACACGCGCCCCATAACTGGGAAATAAGAAATTCTCATAATTCAAATCAAAATGAGGCTAATATCACATTGTGCACGAGTAGGCAGGTCTCAGCATATTTCGTCGGCCCTGCGACGGGAACGCCTCATGGTCAATGTCGACGGCAAGTGGCTGTATCGAATATATTTTCGATGAGACTGGTTAGTGGTCACGGGCGGCGGTGATCGCTGAGGTCGGTGCGGCCTTGCGGATCAGCCAGGGGCCAACGGCCAGCCAGCTGCGGTATGCGCGAGTGCCTAGCCATGGTGGGCCAAGTCTTCACCGCCGGCGACATCGACTACCGGATGTTTCAAACGATCGTGTGTCGCAGCGATCTGACCGTCGACGGTGAGGTGTTGGCGGCCGTGGCCGCCGAGCTCGCTCTCAGGGCGGCTCGCTGGCCGTCGATGACCCAGCGCCGGCTGGCCGTCCACGTCGATGCAATCGTGGCCCGCGCCGATGCGCTGCGCCGGCAGAAGTAGACTCAGGCCGATCGGAATCTAGATTGGGCACAGCCAAGACGGTGTCCGCGAGATCGCCGGCAGCCTGCTGCGCCCCGACACCCACGCCCTAGATGAGGTTGACCATGCTGGCGGCCGCCAACCGGCGAACAAACCAAGCACTAGCTGAACTGAGTGTGCGGCCGCGGCAGGGCGACGCCGTCGACGGTGAGGTCGACCTTCTCGTTGTAAAACGCCACCAGGCCGGCGATCGGGGCAACGGCGGGCAGTGGATAGTGATACGTCCAGGCCAGGTCGCGGTGCACGGCGTCGCCGACGCGCACAGACCAATAGCCCGACGTCGTCCCCTTGTACGGGCACAACGTCTGCGTCGAGGTGGGCTCCAGATGCTCGAAAGCGATGTCGGCCGGATCGATGTAATACCTTGTGGGTATCCCGGTTTCGAATAGCAGAACGGGCGATCGGGTGTCAGCGAGCACAATGCCGTCCAGCTCGACACGGACGTGTCGGTGCGAGCGCAGCGCATCGGCCCGCTGATAGGGATTGCGCGGATGGCCGTAGATCGGCTCGTCCTCCTCGAACCACCGCAGCGGATCCCAGTTGAAACGCACGGTGCCCGCCACCGGGCTGTCGCCGTCGACATCGAATACCCGTGCCGCCGATCGGTGGGTCTGACCGGCGCTTACCAAGGAGTGCAGCCGCGACGGACCCAGCTGCACCCGCTGCGGGTGGTTCTCGTCGCGCAGGAACTCCAAGCGGACATCCGCCAGCGGGATGTAGTACTGCGGGTAGTAGGGAACCTCCCAGACATAGCGCGCCGCACTGGTGTCGAAGACGAGCACATGTCCGAGATAGCCGCGAACTCGCCGCGGGGCCGGTTCTATTCTTCCCCGGGTAGCAGCCATTTGGGGGTAATCCACGCTCATCGCGATGCTCCTTGTCCGGCCATAGCAACAGGCGGGGCGTAGGTGGCCCGACGGGAGTCGCCCCGCTCAAACCAACGTATCGCCAGGTTGGGTTGCTGGCTTGAGCGGCGAGCAGCAGCAGCGCCCAACGCCATGACTTGCCAACAACGATTTCCCCGTGCCCCCAGTCGGACTCGAACTGATTTCGAGGCCCTGGTAAGCCCGCTGAAACCTCATTTACCAGGTAAAATACATCAGTGTAGTTCACAGGAGTTATCTGTAACTGTGGGCAAATTGTGGGCGCGGTGTGGGCAGCGGGGCGTACCGTGCCGAGCATGAACATGGTGCAGACCACTCATTACAGCGCCCCTGAGCCGCCGCACCCCTTCGGCAGCCCAAGACCAGATGACTTGCCCATCTCGGCTGCGGCTTGGGATGCGGCCAAGAATACAAGCGGAGATGCCAGGTTCGTGTTCCCTGTTCTATTCGACGCGATCAAGCGGCTCGAAGGCCGAATCGATCAAGCCTCGGAGTGACCAAAGGCGGGGGTGGTGGTCCCGGCGGCGCCGGTGCATCCTCACCGGAGGAGGACCAGCGTCATGGGGTGCCCTTGCCCGCTATGTCGACTGACCGGGTTTGACGCTGCCGGGGCCACCTGGCTTATTGGGCGCGGACCCGGTACCGGTTGAGTACGTACTGTTCGGCCAGGGTCCAGCCGTTGAAGAACGTGCGTTGGTCGGAGGTGAAGTCGGCCATGACCTGGTTGAGGCTGGACTGGCGTGGGTTGCCGGCGAGTCGGGCTGCCGCGGTGGTGATGACGGCGGCGATCTCCGCGTTGGGTTCATCGGAATTGGGGCCGTCGTCGAATCCACGGCCGCGGGTGTAGGCCTTGGCCATCGCGGTGATGATGGGGATAGCTGCGCCGGGGCTGCTGATCTTCGCGTTCAGCAGCCCGGCAACAGCTTCTTCGGTGACTTCGGCCATTAGGCGCTCAGGACGATCACGGCTTCAGGGTGCAGCAGACCGAGGTCGTAGCGTGTGACCACGCGGATACCGATCTGGTCGTAGTCGGCGTAACGCTCCGAGAGGATGGTCACGGACGGGGCCATGTCGCGTGCGACGGCGATTTGGCTGGTGTCGGCCAGGACCGCCTTGCCCTGCTTCAACTTGTTGGTGACCGTGACGGGTACACCGAATAGCCGGTAGGTGGGACCGGAGGTGACGTCGGACTCCAGCAGGTATTGCTTGCTGTCGGTGTCGTTGGTCTTCAGCTTGCGCAGCGCGATGAAGTCGGTGCCGTTGACGAACCAGCGGTTGGGCATGACTTCGGCCGCCGATGCCAGCGCGATCGCGTCCAGCAGGGAGTCTGCGTCGGTGACGTCGAGGTCACCGGTCTGTACGCCGGGCTGGTTGATCAGGCCTGTGATGCCGTTGGCGGCTTCGCCTTCGGTGCTGGTGGCCACGGTGGCGTTGGTGGCTTCCAGCTGGTCGACGGCGGTGGCGGCCAGGGCGCCGGCGAACGTCACAGTGTAGGGGCCGCCCGCGCTACCGGCGACGGTGGCGTTACCGGCCCCGATCGTCGACAACCCCTGGATGGCGGCCTCGACTGTGGCCGCGTCGGCGGTATCGGCCAAGTCCGCCGTGCTCACCCCTCGAAACGACACCGTGAACGGGTCACCGGTCACCGTGACGACCTGTACCTCATTGGTGGCCTGGCCAGCGCCGGTGAGTAGCGCGAGGTCGAGCTTGTCCGAGACCACCTTCACCAGCCGGTTCTTTAGGGTGGCGTCGATCCCGATCACGCTTTGGCGGGCGAGTTCGCGGCTGTAGCGTTCGATGACTTTGATGCTCTTGCGGTCCGTGGGCATCAACACAACCTCATCAAAGGTCGTATCGTGATCCGAGGGGATCAACTCGTTTTCACCGATGAATCCGACGGTGCTCGATTTCGTCAGCTTGGGGATCCGCAATACCCCAGAGGTATCAAAGATCCTCGGCCCGGACGACAGGACAACGGAGGCGGCTTCGAGGGGCTGCACCAACAGGGCCGACACCTGATCGGCAAGCAACTGCGGGTTAGCGGCAGTGGTTTCAACCATGAGAGTCCTTGAGTGACAGCCTTTTCCGGGGCAACCCGTGAAAAGGTCAGTGGATTTAGGATCGTTGTAGTTTTACAACGATCTCCGGAACCCACGCCACCAGGACGAAACGGGGCCAGCTCACCAGGAACCGGCCCCACCAGAATACCCGGCTGGCGCCTCTCCGGTTTTCAGGAGAAGTTGCCCTGCTTTCCACCCCGGCGCGCGTGGGCGGCACACTTCCCGGCCAGCGCGTATTCCCCCATCGAAGCCGTAGGTCGGAAGCCATAGATTCAACCTATGCCTTTGTCCTTACTGTGCCCGCTGCCGCAAGATTGCCGCCAAGTCCACAGTGCCGGCGCCGGATGATGTTGCGCCTTGCCCGATATCACCGACCGGGCGCCGGTTCACGAGGTGCGGTTTGCGGGCCAGCAAGTCGTCGATCGCGGCCGCCATCTTGTCGGCGTCGTCGAGGTGCTCCGCATCGAACGGCAAGTCTGTCGGGTCGGCCAGGCGGCCAGTAGCCCGCACCAACTCCGTGTGCAGCCGTTGCGCGTACTGGTCGGCTTGCTGGGCTCGCTGCCGGTAGCGGCCGTTCTCCTGGCGCAGCTCCTCAACGTACGAGCGTGGGAACGTGTCGGGCTCCTCGTCGCCAGGATCGTCCGTCACCTGCTCGGTGTCACTTGCGGTGGCCTCGGTGTCGTCCTCGCCATTGTCGACCGTGGTTGTCTCGGTGTTGGTGTCGGTCATGATGCTTGGTTCCTTTCGAGTTGCCGGGTGTACTGGGTTGATTGAATGCTTTTGGCGAGAACGATTTTCGGTGTGCAGTTGCAGCCCTTGTGATGCTGAAACGGGTGGTTTTTAGGCCAGATGCGGCCATTACGCCACCACCACCGGCACAGTTGGCAAGGGTCGTCGTCCATCTGCCGTGTCCAACCCTCCACTAGTGGCTGTGCAGTCATAGCTGCTATGGCGGCGTTCTGGCCGGTCTCCAACGGTTCAGAGCGGGCCAACCGCTCCAACCGCATGCCGGCGACCTCTACGGGATCACTGTCGGGCGCAAGTTCACGCCCGCGGGGTTGACCGCCGGCGGCAGGTGGTTTGAGCATGCCGATCAGCCCGTCCAAGATCGTGTGGGCGGCTCGTAGCAGCCGGTCGTAGTCATCGGCCGGCGCGATGCCCGTAGACGGTGCCGGCAAGGTGGTAGCTTTCTCGATCTGTAGCGCAACGTAGGTGTCGGCCAGGGTGAACGCTGCCGCGTTGGCCGCGTTCACCAGCACCGCGATCAGCTCCTCGGCTTCCTCGGTGGTGATGTGCCCGGCCCGCAGCGCGGCGTACACCTCGGCCGCGCGGGCCGCGGTTCTATCGGCCAGAGCACCCGACCTGGCCTGGTAGTCCCCGACGAGTGTCATGCGGCCGGCCTCGGCTCAGGCCCGGCCAGTAGGAAGTTAGCGCCGGCGGCGTCGAGTGCCTCGGCGCGCCGAGCTGTTCGAATCTTCGCAATTTCATCGTCCGAGTAGCCGAGCTTCGCGAGCGCATAGGAGGCGGGTAGCAGGCCGGCCTGGTGCAGTTTGACGACGGCGTCCGCTTGTTGCGCAACGGACCGAGTTGCGGCGTCAGCCCACTGCACCCGCGCTTTGAGCTCCATGGGGTCGCGGCCGTCACGAACCGCCAACATCAGCTTGGCCACCTGCTCCCAGGCGCGGCCGAAGGTGGCTTGGCGGGCTTCGGCGCGGGCGGTCAGGCTGGCCTCCGCTGCGCGTAGGGCATCGGCGCTGGCGGGATTATCCGTGAAGACACCGACATAATGCGCGGGCAGCGTGGACACGGCCATGATCTGGCCCAGCAGGATGTTGACCGCGTTCTCATAGCCGGTGAGTGTGGCGGCGTCGAGCTGGCCGAACTTCGCGCCCTGTTCCTCGCTGATCATGCTGCGGTGGCCTTCGGGGATCGGGTTGGCCTCGGTCGTGACGGGTTGGCCTTCGTCGTCGAGGACGGGGTTGCCGTCGTCGTCGAGCACCGGTTCCTCGGTGAGTTCGATTCCTGTTGCCCAACGCCGCGGCCGGCCAGTGAATTCGCTCGTCGTCATCATGTCGGCGAGCAGCTTGTTGAGCGCGTCCACGAGCGGCTTCAGGTCGTCGATCTCTGAGCAGCCCCGCTCACTGAGAATCAGATCGCTATTGCGCAAGTTGACCACCGGGACAACACCAAGCGGATTCGCCAGCGTCCCAACAAGGTTGTACCCCACCGTAGTTGCTCCGGTGGCGTTGGCGCGGTAGTGGCTGATCAGGTCCGGCTCGTATAGCATTACTTGCGTTGTGGTCTTCGTCTCCCACCGTTTCGCCGCCGCGGTAATCTGCCGGGTTCCTGGGTCGTGTTGGGCGACAACCTGTTTCGCTGACTCAACCGTGACTTTAGGCCGGCCGAGCTTGTCAGCCCACACGATGACGAACGAGTCACCGAGCAACAAGGCTTCGCGGTGCGCGACACCGGAGAGTTGGTCGAGGTCGTTGCGGATCCAGTCGTCCCAAAGGTCGGCGGCATCCCCTGAGAATCCGGTGATCCGTAACCGCTCGGCCAGCGCAGTCACAGCCAGGCGCGGAATGTTAGATGCCATGCGGCCGAACCGATCCCCCAACGCCGTCTTGGCCTCTGGCGACAGGAACGCCAACGGCTGCTCCCCCCGGTAGTAGAGGCCGAGCTCGTTGTAGCGGGCGGCGGGCTCGTCAAGCCGCTGCATCAAGCTCAGCAATAATGCGTTGTCTTCGCTCACTTGAAACTCCTTGTCTTACTTCGCTTCTTATGGGTTGCTCGCCACGTGGCGCGGCTGTGGGCCATGACCAGGCAGGCGGCCAGGTCGATCTTGGGAGCGGTGCGTGACCGTGACCCCTTGGACAACCGCATACCGCGCGCGTCCTCGACAATGCACGCCGCACCGACGTGCGCGGCCAACTTCGCGTCACCGCTATGCGACATACGGCCATTCACCGCAGCGGAATACAGGTCGGTGGTGGCCGCGGTCAACCGGGCCGGCGAGTGCGGAAACTCCACCACCGGCAGCTTCTCGGCTTCCAGCGCTTGCAGGGTGCGAGTCCACCTGAAAGGGTCGGCGATGATCTCCACGACTTGCCAGCGCCGGCACGATGCCCGGATAGTGGCCTCCACGTCGGCGATCGGCACCCGGTAGTCGGTGTCCTTGCGGTGCGGGCGCTCCCACACGGCGATCGTGTCGAAATGCGGTTCCGGTGAGACAGTCCCGACCAACAACGCGGTGGTGTCGTCAGAGAACGAGCCGTCAAGCGCGATCACAACCTCGGCCCGATCGGGCACACCCACACCCGTCGACAAGTCATTCCACACCTCACTGGGCAAAAATTCCCCCTGGGTGTCAGCGGCCAACTGACACAACCGGGCCCGCCGAAACGTCGCCTCCCGCGTCTTCGGCGGCAACAACGCATGCAGCGCGTCACGATGTAGAAAATCGTCCAAGGCGGGATTGGCCAAGTCCCAGCAGTGCTCGCAGTCGACCGGGTGGTGCTCGAAGCCGGCCGCCGAAAACTCCCGCCACACCAACGACGAATCCTCAGGATGCTCAGCCGCATACGAACGCAAGTCGAGGAGGACCTGATCCTCGAGGTTCGGGCCCGGTGTGCCGATGCACACCAGCGTCGACCGCTCCCGCTTCCCCTGCGCCAAGGTCAGCACCTCATAGCTGTCGCGGTTGGCCACGCCGGCCTCGTCAAGAATCGCCAACGTGTAATCGAGACCTTCGAGTCGCTTCGGTTCCGCAGGCAGACAGTGAAACTGCGCGTCACGAACCGGAATCACGAGCCGTTCCTTGAACACCTGGCAGCGCGACTCCAACTGGCCGTTCAGCTCGACCATTCGCCGGGCGATGCCGTAAACGATGCCGGCTTGCCTCTCGTCGACGGCGACCACGCACACCACGGCACCCTCACCACCACAGAACAACTCGTACAAGCCCCACGCGGCCACCAACGACGACTTACCCTGACCCCTGGGCAGCATCCACCCCGCCGTACGCGGCTGCGGGTCACTGTCGAGCACCGACCCCACCAGGTCACGCTGCCAGCTCCGCAACCGCAACGGAGACCGAGCACCGGTGCCCTTGGGCACGACGATGTACCGCTCACAAAACCGCCCAAACCGGGCAGACCCCACCGACCGCGGCCGCCACGGCAACGGACTCGGATCAACTGACGCCTTCGGGCCAGCTTTCAACTTGAAAGTCCCCCAGTGTGTAACGCCCCCTGCGCCTTACCCCCGCGGCTGAAATCCCCTTTGCTGGGGGCGTCTCCCCAGGTCAACAGGGCACGCTCAGCGGCGGCGATGCGTTCGCGGCCGGTGCGGGTGGGGTGGCGGCGGTAGGTGGCGGTGAGGGCGGCCAGTACGCGGTGTAGGTCGTCCTCGTTGTAGCCGGTGGTGCCTCGCCTGCTGTTGCATGATCGGCAGCGGATGGCGATGTTCTCGCGGCAGTGGACGAGTTCGGGTGCGATGGTCTTGGGAAGAATGTGGTCGCAGGTGAGGTCGCTGCTCGATCCGCAGTCGTCGCACCACGGCTGCGCGCGGCGGGCGTGGGTGGAGATGGCGCGCCAGCGTGGGTCGTGGGCGGCTTGGCCGGGGCGGCGACGAGCTGCGCGGGTGTCCTTCACCCGGTGCTCATCACACCGGCTGTTTGCTGCGGGTTGGCCGCAGACGAGGCATGGCTTGAGGGTCATCTACTGGTTGCTGTCGTGTAGGCGGTCGATGAGTAGTTCCAGTTCGGCGCGTTCGAGGTTCACCAGCGAATGAAGCTGGTGGGCCAGGTCGTGGACTTGTGGTCCGGTCAGGTGGACCTCGATGGCGCCGAGGGGTGGGGGTGCGTCGATGAGTAGGCCGACGCTGAGTTTGCGTTCGGGTGCGCGTCCGATCATGAGGCGGATGGGGCCGGAGACGCGGATGAGGTCGTCGGGCAACGCGGTCAGTGGTGTGTTGCTGATGCGGTGGTGGTAGTCCATGTTGGGTTCTTCCTTTGCTTTGCTGAGCAGAAGTCGCAGACGCCGGTTTTGCTGTTGGCGGGTGCGCGGCGGCAGCCGGGGCACAGTGGAGGTCGGCGTTTGGGCATGGTGGCGGGTGAGGGTTTTTGGCTGGTTTCTGCCGGACATCCGTCAGCATCCGTCAGCACCGTCAGCAATGGTGTTTGAGCTGCGGTTTCCTGCTGACGGATGTTTTCGCGCTGACGGATCGAAGTGTCAGCGCCGTTCGAAGTGTCAGCACCGTTTTGTGGTTTGACCTGCGGTGCGACGGATGCTGACGGTTCCTGACGGATGTACCGCGAGAATGCGTCGTGCAAGGACTCCAGCTTGTATCCGCGTACGGCGGCATGTCCGATGCGTTCCGGCTTGATGCCGAAGCCTTTGAGCCGGTAGGCGAGTTTGCGGGTTGTTAGCTCGAAGTCGTTCCATGGCGACTCGTCGAGTTTGCGCAGCGCCGACACCAGATCGGCTGATGCCAGGAACGGCACCGTCCGCTCAGTGAAGATGCTGCGGATATCGGCGAGCAACTTGGTGCCGAGTGAGCTGTCTTCGTCTGCGGAGTCGGCGGCGTTGACGAGCGCGACGCAGGCGGCTCTGGCGGTGTCCGGCCAGTGCCCGCCAGCAACGTCAGCGACCGCGATGAGCGGTTCCCAGGTGTCGGCCGCGCGATCCTGCACTGGCATGTCCGGGGTGGCTTGCTTCAGCTCCTCGAGGTGCCCAGCAGCCCACTTTGCTAGCCGCTCCCTTATCTCTTGGAGCTTCGGGCCGTCGCGGCGGGACCGGTACTGCTGCACCTTCTCGCCGGTCGACCTTCGACGCTGGGTGATGTTCACGCCGCGGTCGGTGATGGTGTCGGGCATGGCGCCGATGCCGGCGAGCGCCACCATGCAGAACGTCGAGAACTCAGTGGGGATCTGCATGGGTCCGACACAGCGCAGCGCGGGACGGCCGCGCTGGTGGCCGGCGTTGAGCAGCGCGCGCAACTCTTCATTGTTCTCAGCGACCTTTTTGGAGCCGAAAATCGTGTCTGCCTCGTCAATGATGAGCGTGGGCGGATGGTCGTCACCGATCGAGCGGAAGATGGCCGCTACCGTCGCGTTCGCGGTCGCCAGCGGCCGGTGGCACGTGCCGGTGATGACGTCGAGCAGCCGCGTCTTTCCACAACGTTTCTCGGGGCTGGTGATGACCAGCCGCGGCGCGCATTCGAACGCGGGAAGCGCGTGGGTTGTGACGATCCATAAGGCGGTCGCCACCGCGGCGTGCTCATCGGGGAAGATCACGTATCGCTTGATGGTTTCCAGGAGATCGTCGAGCATCCGCGCGTCGGCGGAGGCCGCCCACTGCTCGGCGGCCTCCTTCCCGCGCTCGACTTGATCAGTCGTCATCTGACCCCTCGTCGGCGATCGCAGCGTCGAGGTGCTGCCACAACCGGCGACACGCGTCTCGGCGCCCGGTCCGGTGCCCCCACCGGAAAGCCTCGGCCCGCCGACCCAACCACGGCCGAATCCGCGGCGGGTCAATCGGCCAATCCCGGTAGTGCTCGCACGTGCATTGGGTGCCGTAGGCGCACCGGCGCGCGGCACACGGCGTCTCGCGGACCTTGGCCGCCATCACGAGCGCACCACCCGGCTGATGCCGTCGCTGATGTCTGCGGCCGCGACGAACAACGCGGCCAGGGAGCGCGCATCACCAGACCGAAGGTTGACTTTCTGCTCGATCCAGTCGCTGCCGTCGTAGACGAGGCGAGCGATCTGCACGCCGGTGCGATGCCGTTCCTCGGCGCGTGCCTGTTCCGCGGTGTAGCTGCCGTGCAAGAACGGGGTGATCGTCGACACCCACAACTGGACGCGCATCCAGTCGGGCTCGGTGCGGCCGTCGACACCGCCGACCTGGTATTGACAATACGGTTCGCGGACGTCGTGCCGGCCCTCGTCGCGGTCGATGCACCAGGAGGCGTGATGGCCGTAATAGGAGCGCTCGGAGTCGGGGCACTTCTCCGTCGAGTGCCAGCCGTAGCGCCCGCAGTTCTCGCAACGCTCAAGCTGGTGATCCGCGGCCTGCTGGTCGCTGTTGACGGGGTGTTGTGACATGATGGGGTTTCCAATCTGATTTGTGGTGAGGGTTGGTTCAGAAGCCCCGGAGGTTGCCGCCTCTGGGGCTTCACTGTTGGCAGGGTTGGTCACGCGGCGTCACCACCGATTCGGTTGTCCGCCAGGAACTTCAGAACATCGGCACGGAGGTAGCGAATCCTTCGTCCGACGCGCGTCCATGGCAAGCCTTTGTTCAAGTAGCGATCTTGGGCGAGGCTCGCCTCGGTCGTGCCCAGGAGTCTCGCCACTTCCTTCGCTGTAGCGACAGGTGGCAGTAGGTGGGTGGGCACCGCGCTCGATAGGTCATCCACAATTGCGGCGACCTGCGCGGACAACTCAGTCATTGCAAACGATCTCCATTTCTCTCTGGTTCACCTCTATTTTTTAGAGGTACGGCTTCAAGAGATATCACGCTTGGTCACGACATGCAAGAGTTGCTTGCTTACCTTCATCTTTTGCATGTAGAACTGCGGGTATGGCAGGCAAGAAACTTGAGCTTGGACGAACCGGGCGGGTAGTCGCGGATAACGTGTTCCGACTGCGGGATGCCGCCGGCCTTAACTACACCGAGTTGTCGAATCGGCTTGCTAAATACGAACGAGATATCCCGCCACTAGCGGTTCGGCGAATTGAAGAGGGTAACCGGCGTGTGGACGTGGACGATCTTGTGGGTTTGGCTCTAGCACTTGATGTTTCGCCGAGCACATTGCTTATGGCCAAGAGCAAAACGGGTGACGACTCGGTGGCGGTTACTGGCGCGGATAGTGGCGTGGAAGCTCGGAGGCTGTGGCGTTGGCTGGTCGCCAAGCGGCCATTGATCGGAGATCCAGACGGAGCAGCCGTGTTCGAGTTTCTAACCCGGGCGGTTCCCGGTTGGCTGCTCGGCGGCGCCGAAGACGACAGGTACGACCTGGTCGAATCCGGTGTGGAGCCGTACCTCACGCGCAGTGTGCGCACGTATGGCAGTGAAGAGAAAATTAGAGAGCGCGCTGATGGCGACGATTGAACGCTACGAAATATCTTCTGGCGCAACGCGTTACAGGGTTAGATACAGGACGCCAGACCGCCGGCAGACGGACAAGCGGGGTTTCAAGACCAAGCGTGACGCCGAAGTGTTCGCCAACACGGTTGAGGTCACCAAGATGCGGGGCGAGTATGTCGCGCCGGCGCTGGGCAAGATCACGGTGGGTGAGTTGGGTCCGGGCTGGCTGGCCCGTCAGGAAGGCGTGATGAAGCCCTCGGCGTATCACTCTGTGGAGTCAGCCTGGCGGGTTCACGTACAGCGGCGTTGGGCGACAACCCAAATCGCCGACATCGCATATTCGGAAGTGCAGGCGTGGATCACCGAACTGTCGACGCGGCGCAAAGCCACGGTGGTCATCACCGTGTACTCGGTGCTGGCGCGCATCTTGGACGACGCGGTGAGGGATCGGCGGCTCGCGGCGAACCCGGCGCGCGGCGTGAAGCTGCCCGTGCGCGCCAGGCGGAAGAATATTTACCTGACCGCCGGGCAGCTCCACGCGCTGGCCGTGGAGGCCGGCCGGTACCGGTCGCTCGTGCTTCTGCTCGGCACCGCCGGCCTGCGATGGGGCGAGGCCGCAGCGCTGCGGGTCAGGGACGTGGATTTCCTCAAGCGCAAGATTGTGCTGCACGAGAACGCGGTCAGCGTGGGCAGCAAGGTCCATGTCGGCACCTTGAAGTCAGGGAAGCATCGAACAATCGCGCTGGCCGGGTTCGTGGTCGACGAGCTCGCCAGAACTTGCGAGGGCAAGGAGCGCGACGAGCTGCTATGGCCGGCACGGTCGGGCGCCTACCTCGGTCCCCCGTCGTCGCATGACTCCTGGTTGTCCGGCGCGGTCGAGCGCTGCCGGAAGACCGACAAGACATTCCCGCGGATCACCGCCCACGCGTTGCGGCACACTGCAGCCTCCCTGGCCATCTCGTCTGGCGCCAACGTGAAGGTCATTCAGCGGATGCTGGGGCATGCGTCGGCGGCCATGACGCTAGACGTGTACGCCGATCTTTTCGACGATGACCTCACTGCAGTTGCCGAGAGATTAGATGAAACTGTGGGCAAACTGTGGGCACGGCAACCTGGCGAGGCCATCTAGCAAACACAAAAAATGCGCTCACCAGCGCATATGTTCGTACAGTTTCGGTGCCCCCAGTCGGACTCGAACCGACACTGGACGGATTTTAAGTCCGCTGCCTCTGCCAATTGGGCTATGGGGGCGTTGCAGTTCAGACGCGCTATCTCATGCCGGGAGCCCGACTCTGTTCCGTCTCCGCATACCGCAGTGATACCGCAGTGTTCTCGATGACTTTGCACAGCGCATCGGCCACACCGCTAAATCGTCGTTGAGCAGATGGCCGTGCCGGTCGAGCGTCATCGCCGCTGCTGCGTGTCCAAGGAGCCGTTGCACGACCTTGACGTTAGCGCCTGCGCTGATCGCCAGCGAGGCCGTGGTGTGCCGCAGACCGTGCGGTACCAGCCCTTCGATCCCGACCTGGTCGCAGGCGTTGTCGAATGCCCAGCGGTATTCACCGAGAGGCAGGAATCCGCCCTTACGGCCGGGGAACACCAAGGCGTTCGGGTCGGTGGGCAACTCGGCATGGAGCCTGCGCCAAACAGGTTCAGGCACTGGTACGTGACGATCCCGCTTCGTCTTGGTGGTCGATTCAACGATGCCCTTGCCGGTCACCGCCGTCGCGGACGATCGGACGGTCAGCACTCGATCTCCCACGTGCTTGCGCCTCAGGGCAACCGCCTCACCGAACCGTAAGCCGCAGTAGCCGAGCACCAAGGTGAGGGTTTCAAACCGGCCCGTGGCCCTGGCGAGCATCAGCAGTTCGGCATGGGTCAGGTAGCGACGCTCACGCTTGGCCTGTTCGGGCAGATCCTGGCCCCGCTTGATTTCAAGGGCGACGTTCTTGGCGACTCTGCCGGTGCGTTGCGCGTACTTGAGGACAGCTCCGACCAGCTGGTGCGCCTGAGTGATCCGACTTGCCGACAGGCCCGTGCCTCGCTGGGAGCCGTCCACCGACAATCCCCCCAGCCAGGTCGAATAGGTCGCATAGTCAATACGTTTCAGTGGCACGTCCGCCCATTTGGGAAGGACCACGGTGTCCAGCAGGGAGCGATAGCCCGCGACGGTCTTGGGCTTGCGGTGCTGCTTGGTAGCGAACCATTGTTCGGCCACTGATCCGAATGACTCGGCGCTCCTGCGTGGATCGACATAGTCGCCGCGCTGCACATCGGCGGTCAGTCCGTTGAGGTAGGTCTGCGCGTCGGGTTTGCGCTGGAAGCTCTTGCTGTGCTCCTCTCCGCCGCCGTCAACCCACCTGACGCGCCAGCGCGAAACCCTGCCGTAGACAGCAGACCGCTCGGTTCGCATCTTCCCGTCCGGGCCCTTGACCCGCTTGTGCCAGCGGTCGTCAATCCCCGCTCGTTGATGCCTGGTCGCCACCTCGTCGAAAGTACCGCAGAGATCCGCGGTACCCCATCCGCTTGGCTCTTCTGTTCGCCCCACTTCAGCACGCGCGTCTTTGTGCTCTCGCCGTTGCACCGCACCGCCGCCAACCGTGCACCACTTGAGTTTGACACGGGTTTCGTACTACTACCGTCTGAAACCCGTTTTCGAGTCAAGTAGAGCGACTTAAGTTAAGACCGTGTTTCGTACGGATACGGTATAGTTTCCGGCGTGAACTCAAGTTCCGTGGGGAGCCCAGCCGGTGCCGATCGGCGCATCCCCACCTGGGCATCACGGGTGGTGTCCGGTCTCGCGCGCGATCGCCCTACGGTCGTCACGAAGCAGGATCTGACGCTACGACTTGCAGAGGCCGGGTGTGAACGCGACCCCGACTCCGCCATCCGCGAACTGCGCCGCATCGGGTGGCTGGTCCAACTGCCGGTGAAAGGAACGTGGGCATTCATTCCCCCCGGCGAGGATGCAGTCTCTGACCCGTATCTAACGCTGCGGTCGTGGCTGGCCCGCGACCAGAACGCAGGCTTCATGCTGGCTGGAGCATCGGCAGCGTGGCACCTCGGTTACCTGGACCGCCAACCTGACGGCCGCATCCCGATCTGGCTACCGCCGGTCAAACGGCTCCCGGACGGCCTAGCACCGTATGTGTCCGTCGTGCGCATCCCCTGGAACGCGGCTGACACCGCACTGCTTGCTCCGCGTCCCGCGTTGCTGGTACGGCGGCGGCTCGACATCGTCGCCTGGGCGACCGGGTTACCGGCATTCGGCCCGGAAGCACTACTCGTGCAAATCGCCACGCGCCCAGCCTCATTCGGGCCGTGGGCCGATCTAGTCGCCCACCTCGACGAACTCATCGCCGACTGCAGTGACGAGCGCCTGGAGCGTCTGCTGTCGGGCCGGCCGACATCGGCCTGGCAGCGTGCAAGCTACCTGCTGGACGCAGCCGGTGAACCGGCACGAGGCCAGGCGCTGCTGGCCAAGCGTCAAACAGAAGCGATGCCGGTGGCCCGATTCACCACCGCGCACAGCCGCGACCGCGGCGAAAGCGTCTGGGCGCCGGAGTACCAGCTCGTCGACGAGCTCGTCGCACCGCTGCTGCGCGTGATCGGCAAGGCGTGAGTGTGGCCGGACTGACCCGCGCGCTCGTCGCGCGTCACGCTCTTGGCCGGGCCGAGGCATACGACGCCGCTCTGCTCGACGTCGCCCAGGACCACCTGCTGTACCTGCTGTCGCAGACCGTCCAGTTCGGCGATAACCGCCTGGTGTTCAAAGGCGGTACCAGCTTACGGAAGTGCCGGCTGGGCAACGCCGGGCGGTTCTCCACTGATCTGGACTTCAGCGCGCCCGACGATGAGGTCGTGCTGGAGGTGTGCGAGCTGATCGACGGTGCCCGTGTCGGCGGCTTCGAATTCGGCGTGCAGAGCACACGAGGCGACGGCCGGCACTGGCAGCTGCGGGTGCGGCACACGGAATTGGGCGAGCCCCGGATCGCAGCCAGCGTCGAGTTCGCACGGCGGCCGTTGGCCTTGCCGTCTGAGCTGCTCGCATTCATCCAGTTGCCGATCCATAAGGCTTACGGTTTTGGGCTGCCGACACTGCCGGTCGTGGCAGAAGCCGAAGCCTGCGCAGAGAAACTCGCGCGGTACCGCCGCGTTGCGCTGGCACGGGACCTGTACGACCTCAACCACTTCGCCTCGCGGACCATTGACGAACCGCTCGTGCGGCGGCTGTGGGTGCTCAAGGTGTGGGGTGATGTCGTCGATGACCGGCGCGGCACCCGGCCACTACGCGTCGAAGACGTCCTCGCCGCCCGCAGCGAGCACGACTTCCAGCCCGACTCGATCGGCGTGCTGACCCGTCCTGTCGCTATGGCTGCCTGGGAAGCTCGCGTTCGGACGCGATTTGCGTTCCTCACCGACCTCGACGCCGACGAGCAGCGGTGGGCCGCCTGCGACGAACGGCACCGCCGCGAAGTGGAGAACGCGCTGGCGGCGCTGCAGTCCTGACCACCTTTGTTGGCGATCGTCGCCGTTCCGGGGCACCTGCAGGCGGTTGGACGCGGCCGAATCGATCAGGCGAGAGCAATTTCGGCACGAATACGGCTGTGGTCGTGGACAAAACACGAACGGCGCCAGCACTGTTGGACCCATTGGAACCAGCCCAAATCGGGAGGATAAACATAGTGTCAACGGCAACCGACCCGCCGACGCCTTCCAGGTACTGGAACCGGTATCCGCCCGCCCGATAGTCCAGCTCTCCGACCGGTGTGATGACACGAAGATGCCGGTTGCGCCAGGCAACCGCGAAGCGTCGCACAGCACGGCTCGTCGGCGGTGAGAGCGGTTCAGCGGAGGACATCAAGCAATCTCCCTCGGTTGACCATGATCAGCTCCACGGTGAACCGGCTCGCGATCTCAGACATATCGGGTGCGGCGGCGATCACACTCGCCACCGAACCCTTGTCCACCGCCATGATGCGCTCGCGCCAATGCTCTCGTGTCGTCGACTCGCAGAGCGTAGCTGCGGAGTGAGCCAGCTCGACCAGGGTCTGCCAGCGGGTACCCGGACGATGCTCGAACCTGTCCGCCTTTCCACGGCTCGCCCAACGCGGAACGGTCCCCCGCCGAGGCAATCCCCTGTAACTGTAGAGACTTGTTTGTGGGGATTTGATCTAGATAGGAGCCGGGCGCCGTGGCGGGTCTGGCGGGCAGGGGCTGCTGCTCCTGGCCGTGCCGCTGTGCGGGAAGGGGCCGTAGAGACTCCGGGGTCACGGGCGGGCCGTAGGCCCGTCGCGTAGCGATCGCGGTAGCGACCCTTGAGGCCGGAGGGGCGGCCCCGTAGCCTGCCACGGCGCTCGGCGGGCAGGACAGCGGCGGCGAAGCCGCCTCCTTCTGGGTTCATGCCGCCCCTTTCTGGGCGTGCTGTTCACCGGCTGGTTGCTCACTCCGTTGTTGACCACAGGCGCGTTCGTAGTCGACGGGGCTGAGCATGCCGTGCGTGGAATGCCGACGTTCAACGTTATACTCGTCGATCCAGACGGCGACCGCGTGACGTGCCTCTTCGCGTGTGTGGAAGTGGTTGTTGCGCAACAATTCCCATTCCAGGGTCGAGTTGAACGATTCCGCGGCCGCGTTGTCGAGGGCCGACCCGGTAGGCCCCATCGATTGGGTGACGCGAGCGGATCGGCAAGCGATGGCGAACAGTTCGCCGGTGTATTCACCGCCCTGGTCGGTGTGGAAAATGACCCCGGCCACCAACCCGCCGCGCACCGCAATGGCCATGCACAGCGCCGCCCGCGCCAGCGTGGCGTCATGGTGCACCCCCATGACGAACCCGGGCACCCGCCGCGAATGCAGGTCAATTACTGAGGCGAGGTGCCGTTTGCCCTCGTCGGTGGGGATTTCGGTCAGATCGCCCACCCAGGCGAGGTTGGGGTGGTCGCGCGGGGAAAAGTCTCGGCCCAGCAGATCGGGGGCCTTACGCGCGGATTTGTCCGGTTTCGTGGTGCCGTGCCGGCGGCGTTCGCCGCGCTACCAGACCCTGCTCACGCATCAGCGCCGCGACGGTGTTCACCGACACCCGCCCCCATATCCCGTAGGTCAGCGGTAATCCGCGGTGATCCGTAGGTCCGCTTGTGCTTAGCGAACAGATACCCGATGGTGGCCGCCAACGCTTTTCGCCGTGCACGCCGTGGTGAACCATCGCTATGGCACCACTTGTAAAACCATGCCTGCGACACGCCCAGCGCGCGGCACGACACCGCGTGCGGGATACCGTGTTCTACCCTCTGAGTGGCGATTACAGCGGCCAGGCCTACCGATGCATCGCTTCCTTGACCCAGAGGGCGACCGAGCGTTTGAGAACATCGCGCTCCATCGCCAGCTCCGCATTCTCCGCACGCAACCGCTTGAGTTCCTCGCGTTCGCTCTCGCAAAGCCGCCCGTCACCACCGTCTCGGGCGCGCTCATCCTGCCTGACCCAGCTACCCAGGGTGCCGTCACTGATCCCGAGCTCACGAGCAACCTGCGCGATCGGTTTGCCGGTCTCCCGAACGATCCGGACGGCGCCTTCCTTGAACTGGACATCGAACTTCCGCCGTGCCTCCATCGCCCAACCTCCTCATCGCGATGTCTCCACAACAAGAGGGGAAGCTCACCCGTCGTGCAAATGCTGAGCGGGGGTCTGGTCGGTCAGCGTGAACCCGAGGCTGGCCGCGTGGTCGAACGATGGGCACAGCGCCTCCACATACTTTGTCCCCAGCGGCGGCGCAAGGACCGCCCAGTTGCGGTCGTGACGATCACCGTGGCGATCAATGCGTCGAACACGAGGTAGGTCGAAAGCGCGGAACGTGGGTAGGAGCGCTGGGTCGGCAGGTGCTGCGAACCGAGCAAGCGCCTGCTGGATCGCCTCGACGTTGTGCCCACGTTGCCCGGGATCGTCCCGGTCGCAGTTGAGCACAACCTCGGGCATCAATGCTTGCGGCAACCGCACGTCCTTGACCAGCGTACCGCGCACGCCGTCACGGACAGCCAGCTGGACCGGTGCCGCAGGTATCCCGACTAGCCGCGCCAACGCCCCCATCTGGATGCCGACAGTGCTGGACAGTGGCTTCGACCCGGCATATTGGCAGTTAGAAGCGACTCTTTCGAAGATTACCGGCACTAGCAAACGCCAGCACCCGTGAGCGCGGATTGTCCGCTGCCTCTGCCAATCGGGCTGTGGAGGCTTGACGGCGAATGTAGCGCTTGGACCCGATCCAGTGCACCAACCCTACCGCGACACGCCAGGTGCGAAAGAGCCGTCATTCGCCTAGAATCCGCGCGCCGCGCGTCTCATTAGTGTGCCGAAGTGTGCTAGCCCGGGCACCAGATGACACCGCCATGTCAGCCGCCAAGACCTTGTTAAGGATGCTGACGTAAACGTTAAAAAACCGTAAACGTCGGGCGTCCCATGCCTTTCGATCGCGACTGTGGAGGCTTGGCCGGTTAGCGTTACGCCAATCCACAGGCAGCCGTACGCAAACACACAGGGTCGGCCCGGGGTGCTAGCGGCCGGCAGGTTTCACACACAAGGAGCAATGGATGTCATTCCTCAAGACAGTGCCTGAAGAGTTGACGGCTGCGGCCGCGCAACTCGGGACCATCGGTGCTGCGATGGCAGCCCAAAACGCTGCCGCCGCGGCGCCCACCACAGCCATCGCTCCGGCGGCCCTCGATGAGGTTTCGGCGCTGCAGGCGGCGCTCTTCACTGCGTACGGCACCTTCTACCAGCAGGTCAGCGCCGAAGCTCAGGCTATGCATGACATGTTTGTCAACACTCTGGGGATCAGCGCCGGTACCTACGGCGTCACCGAGTCGCTCAACTCATCGGCTGCCGCCTCGCCACTCTCGGGGATCACAGGGGAAGCGTCGGCCATCATCCAAGCGACGACGGGGTTGTTCCCGCCCGAACTCTCGGGTGGCATTGGCAACATCCTCAACATCGGGGCCGGGAACTGGGCCTCCGCCACGTCTACGCTGATCGGCCTTGCCGGCGGCGGCCTCCTGCCTGCAGAGGAGGCGGCCGAGGCCGCCTCGGCTCTCGGTGGGGAAGCCGCCTTGGGCGAATTGGGTGCATTGGGCGCGGCCGAAGCCGCCCTCGGCGAGGCCGGAATTGCGGCCGGCCTGGGCAGCGCATCCGCGATCGGCATGTTGTCGGTGCCGCCCGCCTGGGCCGGACAGGCGACCCTGGTATCCACCACCAGCACACTGCCGGGCGCGGGCTGGACCGCCGCCGCGCCGCAGGCCGCCGCGGGGACGTTCATCCCCGGGATGCCAGGGGTGGCCTCGGCCGCACGCAACAGCGCCGGCTTCGGTGCACCGCGCTACGGCGTCAAACCCATCGTCATGCCCAAGCCAGCAACCGTCTAGGCGGCAGACGTACGGGCGGCCACGCTCAACCAACAACGAAATTCAGCCAAATAACTCCACGGAAACGGAATACCCCATGGATTTCGGAGCTTTACCCCCTGAGATCAACTCCGCACGCATGTACGCCGGCGCGGGTGCAGGACCGATGATGGCCGCCGGGGCCGCATGGAACGGCCTGGCCGCCGAGTTGGGTACGACGGCCGCGTCGTATGAGTCGGTGATCACCCGGCTGACCACCGAGTCGTGGATGGGTCCGGCCTCGATGGCGATGGTCGCCGCAGCCCAGCCCTATCTGGCTTGGTTGACCTACACCGCCGAAGCCGCTGCGCATGCCGGCTCGCAGGCCATGGCGTCGGCGGCCGCCTACGAGGCGGCCTATGCGATGACAGTGCCGCCGGAGGTGGTCGCGGCCAACCGGGCGCTGCTGGCGGCCCTGGTCGCGACGAACGTCCTGGGGATCAACACACCGGCAATCATGGCGACCGAAGCCCTCTATGCCGAGATGTGGGCTCAGGACGCTCTGGCTATGTACGGCTACGCGGCCGCTTCGGGAGCCGCCGGGATGCTGCAACCGTTAAGCCCGCCGTCGCAGACCACCAACCCGGGCGGGCTGGCCGCCCAGTCCGCCGCGGTCGGCTCGGCTGCCGCCACCGCCGCCGTCAACCAGGTGAGCGTAGCGGACCTGATCAGTAGCCTGCCCAACGCGGTGAGTGGGCTCGCCTCCCCAGTCACATCGGTTCTCGACTCGACGGGGCTGAGCGGAATCATTGCCGACATCGACGCCCTGCTCGCGACCCCGTTCGTGGCAAACATCATCAACAGCGCAGTCAACACCGCCGCTTGGTATGTCAACGCCGCCATCCCCACCGCGATATTCCTAGCAAATGCCCTGAACAGTGGGGCGCCGGTAGCGATCGCCGAAGGCGCCATCGAGGCTGCCGAGGGTGCCGCCAGTGCGGCCGCCGCGGGGTTGGCGGACTCGGTGACGCCAGCGGGGCTCGGCGCAAGTTTAGGCGAGGCCACCCTGGTCGGCCGGCTGTCAGTGCCGGCGGCCTGGTCTACGGCCGCACCGGCGACAACCGCCGGCGCCACAGCGCTCGAAGGCAGCGGCTGGACCGTCGCCGCCGAAGAAGCCGGCCCAGTTACCGGGATGATGCCGGGAATGGCCTCGGCCGCCAAGAGCACCGGTGCCTATGCCGGGCCGCGGTACGGATTCAAGCCCACTGTCATGCCCAAACAGGTCGTCGTGTGATGCGGACAAAGGGGGACATCTCACTCGTTTGAGGCCAGCAATTAACCGTTGAGTCATAACCTGTCCGCCACGCGGCCACCACCGCGCCGATCACAGCCGCTAGAACTTCAACAACGTGACGACTTCGAGACAAGGAGACAGCAGCATGGCCTCGCGTTTTATGACGGATCCGCACGCGATGCGGGACATGGCGGGCCGTTTTGAGGTGCACGCCCAGACGGTGGAGGACGAGGCTCGCCGGATGTGGGCGTCCGCGCAAAACATCTCGGGCGCGGGCTGGAGTGGCATGGCCGAGGCGACCTCGCTAGACACCATGACCCAGATGAATCAGGCGTTTCGCAACATCGTGAACATGCTGCACGGGGTGCGTGACGGGCTGGTTCGCGACGCCAACAACTACGAACAGCAAGAGCAGGCCTCCCAGCAGATCCTCAGCAGCTGACCCGGCCCGACGACTCAGGAGGACACATGACCATCAACTATCAATTCGGGGACGTCGACGCTCACGGCGCCATGATCCGCGCTCGGGCCGGGTCGCTGGAGGCCGAGCATCAGGCCATCATTTCTGATGTGTTGACCGCGAGTGACTTTTGGGGCGGCGCCGGTTCGGCGGCCTGCCAGGGGTTCATTACCCAGCTGGGCCGTAACTTCCAGGTGATCTACGAGCAGGCCAACGCCCACGGGCAGAAGGTGCAGGCTGCCGGCAACAACATGGCACAAACCGACAGCGCCGTCGGCTCCAGCTGGGCCTAAAGCTGGCTTAAGGCCCGCGCCGTCAATTACAACGTGGCCGCACACCGGTTGGTGTGTGGCCACGTTGTTATCTGAACGACTAACTACTTCGACCTGCTAAAGTCGGCGCGTTGATCCCCGGTCGGATGGTGCTGAACTGGGAAGATGGCCTCAATGCCCTTGTTGCGGAAGGGATTGAGGCCATCGTGTTTCGTACTTTAGGCGATCAGTGCTGGTTGTGGGAGTCGCTGCTGCCCGACGAGGTGCGCCGACTGCCCGAGGAACTGGCCCGGGTGGACGCATTGTTGGACGATCCGGCGTTCTTCGCCCCGTTCGTGCCGTTCTTCGACCCGCGCAGGGGCCGGCCGTCGACGCCGATGGAGGTCTTTCTGCAGTTGATGTTTGTGAAGTTCCGCTACCGGCTGGGCTATGAGTCGCTGTGCCGGGAGGTGGCTGATTCGATCACCTGACGGCGGTTTTGCCGCATTGCGCTGGACGGGTCGGTGCCGCATCCGACCACATTGATGAAGCTCACCACGCGTTGCGGATCGGCGGCGATCGACGGGCTCAACGAGGCATTGTTGGCCAAGGCGGCCGAGGCCAAGCTGCTGGGCACCAATCGGATCCGGGCCGATACCACGGTGGCGCCGGCGAACGTGTCTTATCCGACCGACTTGGGTCTGTTGGCCAAGGCAATGCGCCGGATCGCCGCAACCGGCAAACGGATTCAGGCCGCTGGCGGCGCGGTGCGCACCCGGGTTGGCGACCGCTCCCGCGCGGCCGGTCGGCGCGCGCACGCGGTCGCAGCGAAACTGCGCTCGCGTGCGGAGCTGGGGCGTGACGAAGCGCGGGCCGCGGTACTGAGGTGCACCGGCGAGCTGGCCGAGCTGGCCCAAGCCGCTGCTCAGGAGGCCCAGCACCTGCTGGACAACGCCAAGCAGGCGGTGCTCCGGGCCAAGGCCAAGGCCGCCGCGCTGGCCGCCCGCGGTGAGCGTGATGCGGTCGCGGGTCGCCGCTGTGGTGGGCTGGTGCGCGCGGTCAACGACCTAACCGAGCTGCTCAACGCGACGCGTCAGATTGTGGCGCAGACCCGCCAGCGGGTCGCGGGCATCACTTCGGACGGGGCGAGTCGACGGGTCAGCCTGCACGACGGTGATGCCCGCCCGATCACCAAGGGTCGGCTCGGTAAGCCGGTCGAGTTTGAGCACAAGGCCCAGGTCGTCGACAACGATGACGGGATCGTGCTGGATCACACTGTGCAGCAGGGCAACCCACCCGATGCGCCGTAGCTGGCGCCAGCGGTGGCGTGGGTGAAAAGGCGCGCCGGACGCACGCCGCGCACCGTCACCGCCGACCGCGGCTATGGCGAAGCCGCCGTCGACCAGCAGCTCACCGAGGTGGGCGTCAAGAATGTGCTGATCCCGCGCAAAGGCAAACCTTCGCAGGATCGACGCGCCGAAGAACACCGAAAAGCGTTCCGCCGCACCATCAAATGGCGGAACGGATGCGAAGGCCGGATCAGCCACCTCAAACGCGGCTACGGCTGGGACCGCGGCCGGATCGACGGTCTCGAAGGCACCCGGACCTGGGTCGGACACGGCGTGTTCGCCCACAACCTGGTCACGATCAGCGCCCTCCCCGCATAACCGGTCCACCGGGGGCTCCGTATACCCGGAAACCGAGATCCGCTTTCTCACCGCCGTAGCCCGACATCCCGCCCGGTCACCTTTTCAGGCCGAAGTAACTACATAAGCGACATTTGAAAAATTTATGAATCCCGTGACAACTGCATGTGCGCTTGCACAGGACTTGAGAGGATACGGGAGCATGACGACGATGTCGGGGTACACGCGCAGTCAACGTCCGCGGCAAGCCATCCTGGGGCAGCTGCCACGGATTCATCGCGCGGATGGATCACCGATCCGGGTGTTGTTGGTCGATGACGAACCAGCGCTGACCAATCTGGTCAAGATGGCGCTGCACTACGAAGGCTGGGATGTCGAAGTCGCCCACGACGGGCAAGAGGCCATAGCCAAGTTCGACAAGGTCGGCCCCGATGTGCTGGTCCTCGACATCATGCTTCCCGATGTGGACGGGTTGGAAATCCTGCGACGGGTCCGAGAATCCGACGTCTACACACCCACGCTGTTCCTCACCGCGCGCGATTCCGTGATGGACCGGGTCACCGGTCTGACCTCGGGCGCCGACGACTACATGACAAAGCCGTTCAGCCTCGAGGAGCTGGTCGCCCGGTTGCGCGGGTTGCTGCGCCGCTCCAGCCATCTGGAAAGGCCCGCCGATGAGGCACTCCGGGTCGGAGACCTTACGCTCGACGGGGCCAGCCGGGAGGTAACCCGCGACGGTACGCCGATCTCGCTCTCCTCGACCGAGTTCGAACTGCTTCGATTCCTGATGCGCAATCCCCGACGAGCACTGAGCCGTACCGAGATCCTGGATCGGGTTTGGAACTACGACTTCGCAGGCCGCACCAGCATTGTCGACCTGTATATCTCCTATCTGAGGAAGAAGATCGACTCCGACCGGGAGCCAATGATCCATACGGTCCGCGGCATTGGATACATGCTGCGTCCGCCGGAATGAGCCTGGCATGATCCCGGACCGAAACACTCGGTCCAGAAAAGCCCTCTGCTGGCGACCCCGCTCGTTACGCCAGCAATTGCTGCTCGGCGTGTTGGCGGTCGTTACCGTTGTGCTGGTGGCCGTCGGTGTCGTCTCCGTGCTGAGCCTAAGCGGCTATGTCACCGCGATGAACGACGCCGAGCTAGTCGAATCCCTGCACGCGTTGAACCACTCTTACACCAGATACCGCGACAGTGCGCGAACATCCACGCCCACCGGCAACCTCCCGATGTCACAAGCGGTGCTGGAGTTCACCGGCCAGACGCCCGGAAACCTCATTGCCGTGCTGCACGACGGCGTGGTGATCGGATCGGCCGTTTTCTCCGAAGACGGAGCACGACCCGCTCCGCCCGACGTCATCCGCGCGATCGAAGCGCAAGTGTGGGACGGCGGCCCGCCGCGTGTCGAAAGCCTGGGCAGCCTGGGCGCCTACCAGGTTGACAGCAGCGCCGCTGGCGCCGATCGACTGTTCGTCGGCGTATCGCTAAGCCTGGCCAACCAGATCATCGCCCGCAAGAAAGTCACCACCGTCGCGCTTGTTGGGGCCGCACTGGTGGTTACCGCAGCACTGACGGTGTGGGTGGTGGGATATGCGCTACGCCCGCTGCGCCGGGTCGCCGCGACCGCCGCCGAGGTCGCCACCATGCCACTTACCGATGACGACCACCAGATCAGCGTGCGAGTCCGTCCGGGGGATACCGACCCGGATAACGAGGTCGGAATCGTCGGGCACACGCTGAATCGCTTGTTGGACAACGTCGATGGTGCGCTGGCGCATCGCGTCGATTCCGATCTGCGGATGCGGCAGTTCATCACCGACGCCAGCCACGAGCTGCGTACTCCCCTGGCGGCGATCCAGGGCTATGCCGAACTGACACGTCAGGATAGCTCGGACCTACCGCCCACCACCGAATACGCGCTGGCCCGCATCGAATCCGAGGCGCGGCGGATGACGCTGCTGGTCGACGAGCTGCTGCTGCTCTCCCGTCTCAGCGAGGGCGAAGATCTAGAAACCGAGGACCTCGACCTGACCGACCTGGTCATCAACGCGGTGAATGACGCGGCGGTGGCGGCGCCCACCCACCGTTGGGTGAAGAATCTGCCCGACGAGCCGGTCTGGGTCAACGGGGATCATGCCCGCTTGCATCAACTCGTCAGCAATCTACTCACCAATGCCTGGGTGCATACCCAGCCCGGCGTCACAGTGACCATCGGGATCACCTGCCACCGCACTGGTCCCAACGCGCCGTGTGTTGAATTGTCGGTGACCGACGACGGCCCCGACATCGACCCGGAGATCCTGCCCCACCTCTTCGACCGGTTCGTGCGGGCCAGCAAGTATCGGTCCAATGGGTCCGGCCACGGCTTGGGCCTGGCCATCGTCAGCTCGATCGTCAAGGCGCATCGCGGCTCGGTCACGGCCGAGTCGGGCAACGGCCAGACGGTGTTTCGGGTGCGGCTCCCGATGATCGAGCAGCAGATCGCCACTACCGCCTGAGAGTCAGAGGCGATCCAATGCGAGGTTCAGCCTGAGCACGTTCACCGCGCGCTCGCCCAGGAAGCCGAGACCACGCGCGTCGGTGTGGTCCTCGATCAGACGCTCGACCTGTCTTATCGAGATATTGCGCGCCTGCGCCACCCGCGGTGCCTGCAGCTTGGCATTGGCCACCGATATGGCCGGGTCCAGCCCGGAACCCGAGCCGGTAACCGCGTCGACCGGAACCAGCGTATCGGCCGGCAGATTGTTTTCCTTGCGGTAGGCGGTGACCCGTTCAGCGACGGCCGCCAGCAGCTTCTCGTTCGTCGGTCCCAGGTTGGAGCCCGAGCTCGCCGCAGCGTCGTAACCGTCGCCTGCCGACGAGGGGCGCGGGTGGAAGTACTTCGCGGCGGTGAACTGCTGGCCGATGTGGGCGGAGCCGATGACCTGCCCGTCCCGCTCGAGCAGCGCGCCGTTCGCCTGGTCACCGAAGAACAGTTGCCCGACGCCGGTCACGGCAAGCGGGTAGACGGTGCCGGTGATGACGGTGAATACCAGCAGCATGGTGAGCGCGGGCAGTAATTGACGACGCATCAGGACACCCCGAGGGCGACGATGACGAGATCGACCAGTTTGATGCCGATAAACGGGACGACGAGACCGCCCAGCCCATAGATCAGCAGGTTGCGCCGCAGCATCGCCGACGCGCATTCCGCCCTAAACCGCACGCCCCGCAACGCCAATGGGATCAAAGCGACGATCACCAGCGCATTGAAGATGACCGCCGACAGAATCGCCGACCTCGGTGAGTGCAGCGCCATGACGTTCAGCTTGTCGAGCACCGGATACAGGCCGACGAACATGGCAGGGATGATGGCGAAGTACTTCGCGACGTCGTTGGCGATCGAGAACGTCGTCAGCGCGCCCCGCGTGATCAGCAGCTGCTTGCCGATCTCCACGACCTCGATGAGCTTGGTGGGGTCGGAGTCGAGATCGACCATGTTGCCGGCTTCCCGGGCCGCCTGGGTGCCGGTATTCATCGCCACCCCGACATCGGCTTGCGCGAGCGCGGGTGCGTCATTGGTCCCGTCACCCGTCATGGCGACCAGCCGACCGCCCTGCTGTTCGCGCTTGATGAGCGCAAGCTTGTCCTCGGGCGTGGCCTCGGCCAAGAAATCGTCGACGCCGGCCTCCTGTGCAATCGCCTTGGCGGTCGCCGGGTTGTCACCGGTGATCATCACGGTGCGGATGCTCATTCGGCGCATTTCGTCGAAGCGTTCCCGTATGCCCACCTTGACGATGTCCTTCAGATGGACGACGCCGATGGCCCGCGCGCTGCTGTTATCGGTCCATTCCGCAACGACTAAGGGTGTCCCGCCGCCGGAGCTGATGCCGTCGACAATGGCACCCACCTCCTCGGTGGGGTGGCCACCGTGATCGCGAACCCACTTCATCACCGCAGCCGCGGCACCCTTGCGGATCCGACGGATGCCGCTAACCTCGGCGAGATCGACCCCGGACATCCGGGTTTCGGCGGTGAACGGCACGAACCTGGCGTGTGACATCACGCCCTCGTCGCGGGCGCGCAGCCCGAACTCGTCCTTCGCCAGCACGACGATCGAGCGGCCCTCCGGAGTTTCGTCGGCCAAGCTCGACAGCTGGGCGGCGTCGGCGACCGCCTCGGCACTCACACCGTTGATCGGCACGAACTCGGTGGCCTGCCGGTTACCGAGGGTGATGGTGCCGGTCTTGTCCAGCAGCAGAGTGTTCACGTCGCCGGCCGCCTCCACCGCCCGCCCAGATGTGGCGAGCACGTTGTGTTGCACCAGCCGGTCCATCCCCGCGATGCCGATCGCGGACAGCAGCGCACCGATCGTGGTCGGAATGAGACACACCAGCAACGCCACCAGCACGACCACCCGCTGTCCCCCGCCGGAATAGATGGCGAACGGCTGCAGCGTCACCACCGCGAGCAAAAAGATGATCGTCAGCCCAGCCAGCAGGATGTTCAGCGCGATCTCGTTCGGTGTCTGCTGCCGTGCGGCGCCCTCCACCAGCGCGATCATCCGGTCGATGAATGTTTGTCCCTGCTTGGCGGTGATCCGCACGACGATCCGATCCGACAGCACCACGGTGCCACCCGTCACCGCGGAACGGTCGCCGCCCGACTCGCGGATCACCGGTGCCGATTCGCCGGTGATCGCAGACTCGTCGACGGAGGCAATGCCTTCGATGATCTCGCCGTCCGACGGGATCGTTTCGCCAGCCGAAACCTCCACCACGTCGTCGAGGTCCAGCCGCGACGAAGGGACCGATTCGATGTTGCCCGCAGCCGTGCGCCGGTTGGCCATCGTTTCGGACCGGACTTTGCGCAGCGCCGCCGCCTGAGCCTTGCCGCGTCCTTCGGCCATGGCCTCGGCAAAGTTGGCAAACAGGACGGTGAACCAGAGGAACGCGGCGACCAGACCGTTGAAGACGTTCTCTTGGGCTATCGAGGATGCGAGGTCGCGCAGGAACGCCAGTGTGGTGATCACGGCACCGACCAGCACGACCAACATGACCGGGTTACGGGCCTGTACCCGCGGAGCCAACTTGCGCAGGCTCTGGCGCAGCGCCGAGCGCACAATCATCGGATCGAACAGCGAGCGCTTGACCAGCCGGAGCCGGGGTGCCGACGTCGCTGTCGCGGCGGTTGCGAAGGTCTCCATGCGTGCGATCATCACTGGGTCGATAACTGCTCGACGATCGGCCCCAGCGCCAGGGCGGGGAAGAACGTCAGGCCGCCGACGATCAGCACGACCCCAATGACCAGGCCAACAAAGAGCGGCTTGTGCGTCGGGAAGGTGGCGGCGGTAACCGGCGTCGTGCCTTTACGTGCCAGGGAGCCGGCGATCGCCAGCACCGGAATGATCAGGAAGAACCTACCGATCAACATCGCCACTCCGATCGTGGTGTCATACCACCAGGTAGACGCGGTCAGACCGGCGAAGGCCGACCCGTTGTTGTTCGCGCCCGACGTGTAGGCGTATAGAATCTCCGAAAGACCATGCGGCCCAGGGTTGTTCCGCGACGCCAGCGCGGAGGAGATCAGCACCGACGCGGCGGCGAAACTAAGCAGGGCGATGGGCATCGCCAGGATGTAGAGCGTCACCAGCTTCATCTCGGTGGCCTGGATCTTCTTGCCGAGATACTCCGGTGTCCGGCCTACCATGAGGCCGGCGATGAAAACCGCCAGGATCGCCATGACCAGTAGGCCGTTCAATCCGACGCCGGTGCCGCCCGGGCTGACTTCGCCGAGCATCATGTGCGCCAGCGGGACCATGCCGCCCAGTGGTGTGTAGCTGTCGTGCATCGAGTTGACCGAGCCGTTGGAGGTGCCGGTCGTCGACGCCGCCCATAACCCAGACGCACCGACGCCAAAGCGCACCTCCTTGCCCTCCAGGTTGCCGCCGGACTGGTCGACCGTCGTCTGCTGTGTCACCCCCAGCGCATCCAGCCGCGGGTTACCCTTGGCCTCGAATGACATTGCCGCGACTGACATTCCGATCCAAATGATGCCCATGATGGCCAGCACCGCCCAGCCTTGACGACGGTCGTGCACCATCTTGCCGAAGGCGAAGCACAGCGCGAACGGGATGATCAGGATCGCCCAGTTTTCGACGAAATTGCCTATCGGCGTGTAGTTTTCGAACGGATGCGCGGAGTTCACGTTGAAGAACCCGCCGCCGTTGGTGCCGAGCTGCTTGATCGCGACCTGGCTGGCCACCGGCCCGCCTGGAATGAGCTGGGGGGCGCCCTCCAGCGTGTTGGCGACGATGAAACCATGCAGGTTCTGGATCACGCCCTGGCTGACCAACATGATCGCCACCACGAACGACAGCGGAAGCATGATGCGCAGCACGGTGCGGGCGAGGTCTACCCAGAAGTTGCCGAGCGTGCTCGCCCGTTTGCGGGCCAGACCTCTGATCAGGGCCGCCAGCACGCACATGCCGGCGGACGCGGAGACGAAGTTCTGCACGGCCAGCCCGGTCATCTGGGTGAAGTGGCTCATCGTGGCTTCGCCGCTGTAGGACTGCCAGTTGGTATTGGTCATGAAGCTGACCGCGGCGTTGAAGGCGACATGGTCGGTCACCGCCGGCTTGTCCGTCGGATTGAACGGCAGCACGCCCTGAAACCGCGCGATCCCATACAGCAGCAGGAAGGACATAACACTGAACGCAAGCACGGACAGGGCATAGGTGCTCCACCGTTGCTCGCTGCCGGGATCGACTCGGCATACCTGGTAGATCACGCGCTCGATCGGCCCAAACACCCGATCGCCGGGCTTTTTGGCCTCGTCGCCGTAGATCTTGGCCAGGTAGCCGCCCAGCGCTGGCGCGGTGAGCAACAGCACCGCGATCAACGCCGCGAACTGCAACCAACTCGTCCCGGACATCAGAACTTCTCCGGAAACAGCAGCGCCGCGAATAGGAACGCCATTAGCGCCACCGCGATCACCAACCCGACGATGTTGTCGACCGTAGTCATCGCCATTCGGCCGGCGCTCGCGTGAGTTCGACTGTTGTTTCCCCGATTTCGTCGCGGCGAATGATCCGTTCACAGCCACGGACGTAGAGCAGGCAAAGCCCGGCAAAGGCCATCACGGTCAGCACCAACACCAAGTCGGCCATGTGAGTCCTCTCGATTCTTGTGCACCGGCATCGCAGCGCATCAGATAGCCCAGCAGGATGGTAGTTGCCGGGCCCCCCAGGAACACGACCGTGACGTTGCTCTTCGCCGATCTTTGCGCGATCTTTACGCCCTACCGGTGGATGATTGAGCATGTGACCACCAAGCGCGGGCAGCTGCGGATCTATCTGGGCGCGGCCCCCGGCGTGGGCAAAACCTACGCCATGCTCGGCGAGGCGCACCGCAGGCTGGAGCGCGGCACCGACGTGGTCGCCGCGGTCGTCGAGACACACGGACGCAACAAGACCGCGAAACTGCTCGAGGGCATCGAGATGATCCCGCCGCGCTACGTCGAATATCGGGGTGCCAGGTTTCCCGAACTCGATGTGGAGGCAGTACTGCGACGTCATCCTCAGGTGGTGCTGGTGGACGAACTCGCCCACACCAACACACCTGGCAGCAAGAACCCCAAGCGCTGGCAGGACGTTCAGGAAATCCTCGACGCCGGCATCACGGTGATCTCGACGGTCAACATCCAGCACTTGGAGGGCCTAAACGATGTCGTGGAGCAAATCACCGGCATCGAGCAGAAGGAGAAGATCCCCGACGAGATCGTCCGCGCGGCCGATCAGGTCGAGCTGGTCGACATCACACCGGAAGCGTTGCGGCGCAGGCTTGCTCACGGCAACGTCTATGCAGCCGAACGGGTCGATGCCGCGCTGTCGAACTACTTCCGCACGGGCAATCTGACCGCGCTGCGCGAGATCGCGTTGCTGTGGCTGGCCGACCAAGTTGATGCGGCCCTGGAGAAGTACCGCGCCGACAAAAAGATCACCGCCACGTGGGAGGCGCGGGAACGCGTCGTCGTCGCCGTGACCGGCGGCCCGGAGTCGGAGACGTTGGTGCGACGGGCATCGCGGATCGCGTCGAAGTCCAGCGCCGAGCTGATGGTGGTTCACGTTATCCGTGGCGACGGCCTGGCGGGGGTGTCCGCGCCGCAGCTGGGCAGGGTCCGCGAGCTGGCGACAAGCCTCGGTGCGACCATGCACACCGTGGTCGGCGACGACGTGCCCACCGCGCTGCTGGACTTCGCCCGCGAGATGAACGCCACGCAGCTCGTCGTCGGCACATCGCGGCGATCGCGATGGGCACGCCTGTTTGACGAGGGGATCGGCGCCCGCACCGTCCAGGAGTCCGGCGGCATCGACGTTCACATGGTCACCCATCCCGCGGCCAGCCGGGCCTCCGGGTGGTCGCGGGTCTCCCCGCGCGAGCGGCATATTGCGTCGTGGCTGGCCGCGCTGGTGGTGCCCTCGGTGATCTGCGCCATCACGGTGGCCTGGCTCGACCGATTCATGGGCATCGGCGGCGAGAGCGCGTTGTTCTTCATCGGCGTGCTGATCGTGGCGTTGCTGGGCGGCGTCGCCCCCGCCGCATTGTCGGCCTTGCTGTCGGGCATGCTGCTGAACTACTTTCTGACCGAGCCCCGCTACACCTGGACCATCGCCGAACCGGACGCCGCAGTAACCGAATTCGTGTTGTTGGCGATGGCCGTTGCGGTGGCGGTGTTGGTGGACGGCGCGGCTAGCCGAACCCGTGAGGCTCGGCGCGCATCCCAGGAGGCTGAGTTGCTGGCCCTGTTTGCCGGTTCGGTGTTGCGCGGCGCAGACCTTGCCACGCTGCTGCAGCGGGTCCGCGAAACGTATTCCCAACGGGCCGTGACCATGCTGCGTGTCCGGCAGGGCGCATCGACAGGCGAAACCGTCGCGTGCGTCGGGACAAACCCGTGTCGGGACGTCGACTCCGCCGACACCGCAATCGAAGTCGGCGACGACGAGTTTTGGATGCTGATGGCAGGCCGCAAGTTGGCCGCCCGCGACCGCCGAGTGCTGACCGCGGTCGCGACACAGGCCGCGGGTCTGGTGAAGCAGCGCGAACTGGCGGAAGAGGCCGGCCAGGCCGAGGCCATCGCTAGGGCCGATGAGCTGCGCCGGTCGCTGCTGTCGGCGGTCAGCCACGACCTGCGCACCCCGCTGGCGGCGGCCAAGGTCGCGGTGTCCAGCTTGCGCACCGAAGACGTCGCTTTCCCCCCCGAGGATACCGCCGAGCTGTTGGCCACGATCGAGGAGTCCATCGACCAACTTACCGCCCTGGTCGCAAACCTGCTCGATTCGTCGCGGTTGGCTGCCGGCGTGATTCGCCCCCAGCTGCGCCGGGCATACCTGGAAGAAGCGGTGCAACGGGCCTTGGTCAGCATCGGCAAGGGCGCCACCGGTTTTTACCGATCCGGCATCGACCGGGTCAAGGTCGACGTGGGAGACGCCGTGGCGATGGCCGACGCCGGGTTGCTGGAGCGGGTGCTAGCCAACCTGATCGACAACGCGCTGCGATATGCGCCCGACTGCGTGGTCCGGGTCAACGCGGGACGGGTGCGTGAGCGGGTCCTGATTAATGTCATCGACGAGGGCCCAGGGGTCCCGCGCGGGACCGAGGAGCAACTCTTTGCCCCGTTCCAGCGGCCGGGGGATCACGACAACACCACCGGTGTCGGTCTGGGGATGTCGGTGGCACGCGGCTTCGTCGAGGCTATGGGCGGCACGATTTCGGCTACCGATACCCCGGGCGGCGGGCTCACAGTGGTGATCGATCTGGCGGCTCCCGAGGACCGCCCATGACCCTCGTCTTGGTGATTGACGACGAACCCCAGATCCTGCGCGCGCTGCGTATCAACCTGACCGTGCGTGGCTACCAGGTCATCACCGCCTCGACGGGTGCGGGTGCGCTGCGCGCCGCCGCTGAGCATCCGCCCGATGTGGTGATCCTCGACCTCGGCCTGCCGGACATGTCGGGGATCGACGTGCTCGGCGGGCTGCGTGGCTGGTTGACGGCACCGGTGATCGTGTTGTCGGCGCGTACCGATTCGTCGGACAAGGTCCAGGCCCTCGATGCGGGCGCCGACGATTACGTGACGAAACCGTTTGGAATGGACGAGTTTCTGGCTCGGCTGCGCGCAGCGGTACGGCGTAACACCGCGGCCGCCGAGTTGGAGCAGCCGGTGATCGAAACCGATTCATTCACCGTCGATCTGGCCGGCAAGAAGGTCATCAAAGACGGTGCCGAAGTGCATCTCACGCCGACCGAGTGGGGCATGCTGGAAATGCTGGCCCGCAACCGCGGCAAGTTGGTCGGCCGCGGGGAGCTTCTCAAAGAAGTGTGGGGACCGGCATATGCGACTGAAACCCATTACCTGCGGGTGTATCTGGCGCAGCTGCGGCGCAAATTGGAGGATGACCCGTCGCACCCCAAACATCTGCTGACCGAATCAGGGATGGGCTACCGCTTCGAAGCCTAAATCACATCTGCCACAGGCGTTTCCGCTGGGAGCGGATGTACACTTTGCCCGCCTCGCAGCGACACGTTGGCGGATGCCCGCAACGCCAACACGCGTTGGTGAATCCGGTATTCGGTGGAGCGCGGGATGTACCCCGGCCCGTAGCGTCCGCGCCCGAGCCGGTATACCCGGCCCCGTCCGATTTCCCAGCGCAGTGCCTCCGACACCACCTTGGATGCCCTGCCCCGGACTCCAAAGCC
This sequence comes from Mycobacterium canetti CIPT 140010059, assembly GCF_000253375.1. Taxonomy (NCBI): domain Bacteria; kingdom Bacillati; phylum Actinomycetota; class Actinomycetes; order Mycobacteriales; family Mycobacteriaceae; genus Mycobacterium; species Mycobacterium canetti. The sequence continues at coordinate 1,159,003 of NC_015848.1, read as the reverse complement.
GTGCCAGCCCAGGCCTTAGATCATTTCGGTAATGGCCGCCGGTCCATGGACGGCCAGGTGCAGGGTGAGCACGTATCGAAGCTCAATTCCATGCAGTTGTCTGGTCATGGCCGAACATTCCCATGCGGGTCTGACATCGGCCAAGGTTGTCGCTACGAGGCGGGCAGAAGAGTGTCCCCCCGCGCAGATACGCGTGTGGCAGATGTGACTTATCCGGCCAGTGACAACGCGATGCCGTCCAAGATGTCGTGTTCGCTGACGGTCAGCTGGTCGATGCCGGCCCGCTCGCGCAGCTCGCGCGCCAACTCTTCGACCACGATCGCGCCACCGCCGATCACGTCGGCCCGGCCCGGGTGCATCGGCGCCAGCGCGGCCCGCTGCTTGCGAGTCATGCCGATCAGCCGCTGGCAAACCTCGAGCAGATCAGCACCGGGCACCCGCGAAAGATGAATGGCCGCAGCGTCATACGCCGTCATGGACTGCGCCAGCGCGGACAGTGTGGTCATCGTTCCAGCCAGCCCGACCCAGGTCCGGGCCAGCTCCAGCGGCACGGTGCGCAGTGCGGGCTCGAGCCGCTCGCGAACCAGCCGGCGGGCCGTGGACACCTCCTGCAACGTCGGCGGGTCGGAGTGCAAACAGCGTTCGGTCAGCCGGACGCATCCGATGTCCGCCGAGTAGCTGGCAACCACTTCGTGCTCGCCCAGCACGATCTCGGTGGAGCCGCCACCGAGGTCCACGACGACGAAAGGCGCACCGGCGCTGCCTAATTCGCCCACCGCTCCACGGAAGGAGAGCTCGGCCTCCTCGGCGCCGGTAATCACCTCCGCAGCCGAGCCGGGCAGCGCGGCGCCCAACACGTCGGCCGTCATCGCAAAGAAAACGTCGCGATTGACCACATCGCGGGCGGCCGACGTGGCGACCATCCGCACCCGCTCGGCATGGTGAAACGTCAGCAGTTCGGCGTAGTCGGTCAGGGCGGTCCGGGTCCGCGCAATCGCCTCCGGCGCGAACCGACCGGTGGCGTCGACTCCCTGGCCCAGGCGCACTATCCGGGTCTCACGATGCACATCGTGCAGCTCTCCGCGCGCCAACCCGGCTCCCACGTCGGCGATCAGCAAGCGAATCGAGTTGGTACCGCAGTCGATCGCGGCGACCCGGGTTAGCGCCACTGCCCAGCCACCAGGGTCGCGGCCGTCCGTGGCTCGGCGGCCAGTAACGCCAGCGCCTCGTCACCGAATGGGTTCAACCCCGGGCCCTTGGCCAGCGAATGCGCGATCAGCACATGCAGGCACTTGACCCGGTCGGGCATGCCCCCCGCGGAGACCGTTGTCCCGAGCGGCTCGAGAGCGTCACGCTCGGACAGATACGACTCGTGTGCCCGTCGATAGGCGGCGGCCAACTCCGCATCCTGGCCCAGCCGCCGGTTCATCTCGCGCATGAGTCCCGTGGTCTCCAACCTGCTGGCCGCCGCCGTGAGCACCGGATGCGTCAGGTAGTACAGGGTCGGAAACGGCGTGCCGTCGGGCAGTCTCGGCGCAGTTTTCACGACGCCGGGTTCACCATTGGGGCAACGATAGGCGATCGCGAGCACACCCCGGGGTGCACGGCCGAGTTGCCGCGTGACCACCTCCAGATCGGCACGATCAACCACCGGGCTGCTCGGGGTTTGGCGAGGCCGGCGGCAGCGGGCCCGGACGTCCGGGCTCCGGTGCCGGTGGCGCGGCAGGCGGCAGGTGCGGGTCGTCGGCGATCGTGTGCCACAGCGCGGTGTACCAGGGTTCGTTGTTGGTCGCAGTAGCCGCGTCTGACCCCGGTTGCGGCGGCGCCGACGGCGTCGACGGAAGCTGAACCTGAAACGGGATGTCTCCAGGCATCACAAAGCCGAGCCGTTCGCGGGCCTGAGCCGCAATATACGCCGGATCGGCGAGCTTAACCTGCTGTTCCTCCAGGTCCGCGATCTGGCGGCGCAACATGGCCTCGGTCGCAGCCAGTTGTTCCATCTCGGCGCGCTGCGCGAAGTAGGTGCGTACCGGCCCCGCAATGGTCAGCGTCAGCACGCATACAACCGCGGCGAGGATCGCCGCGCGCCGCGCGGTGAACCCCAGCCGCTGTTCGGAGCGCTTCTCGACCGATTCGGTGATCGCCCGTTTGATGGGTTCGACAATGTGCTCATGCGGCGTGCGAGTGGTCTTGCGGCTGGCGTGCGGTGCGGGCGTGGAGGGTTTTGCGGAAGGCTTGGTGGCGCGACCGCCCCGAACCGAGTCGCCGGCCTTCCCCGGGCGCGATGCCGGGGACCGGCGCTTCGATTCGGGCCGTTTCGCTTCGGGCATGTACCTATTTCGTCTCGCACGCGAACCGAGGAAATGCCAGGTCGCCCGCGTAGCGGGCCGCGTCGCCAAGCGCCTCTTCGATCCGCAGCAGCTGGTTGTATTTTGCGACGCGCTCACTGCGAGCAGGCGCGCCCGTCTTGATCTGCCCGCTGCCGATGGCCACCGCGAGGTCGGCGATCATGGTGTCCTCCGTCTCGCCACTGCGGTGACTGATCATCGTGCGGTATCCGCCGTGGTGAGCCAGCGTGACCGCGTCGAGTGTCTCGGTCAACGTCCCGATCTGGTTCACCTTGACCAGCAACGCATTTGCCACGCCCCGTTCGATGCCCTCCTCGAGCCGCTCGGGATTGGTGACAAAGATGTCGTCGCCGACGATTTGCACCCGGTCACCGATCGAGGCCGTCAGCGCGGCCCAGCCGTCCCAATCGTCTTCGGACAGTGGGTCTTCGATCGACACCAGCGGGTAGGCGCCGAGCAGGCCCGCGTAGAACTCGGTCATCTGGTCTGCGGTACGGGTGGTGCCCTCGAAGACGTAGCCGGTGCCGTCGGTGAAGAACTCGGTGGCCGCCGCGTCCAGGGCCAGCGCCACGTCGGCGCCGGGTCGCAAGCCCGCCGACTCGATGGCCCGGCTGATCAGGTCCAACGCCGCGGTGGTGCCGGCCACATCCGGGGCGAAGCCGCCTTCGTCGCCCAGGCCGGTGGACAGCCCCTCCTTTTTCAGGACCGACTTGAGCGCGTGGTACACCTCAGCGCCCCAGCGCAACGCCTCGACGAAGCTGGGCGCGCCAATTGGCGCCACCATGAACTCTTGAATGTCGACAGCGGTATCGGCGTGTGCGCCGCCGTTGAGGATGTTCATCATCGGTACCGGCAGAATGTGCGCGTTTGGCCCCCCGACATAACGGAACAACGGCAGCTCCGCCGAATCCGCCGCCGCCTTGGCAACAGCGAGCGAGACACCCAAGATCGCGTTGCCGCCCAGCCGGGACTTGTCGGGGGTGCCGTCTAGGTCCACCAGCGCCTGGTCGACCAATCGCTGGTCGTCGGCGTTGAGTCCGATGACGGCCGGGCCGATCTCATCAAGAACAGCCTGCACGGCTTTTTGCACGCCTTTGCCGCCGTAGCGATCGCCGCCGTCGCGCAACTCGACGGCCTCGTGCTCCCCGGTCGAGGCGCCCGACGGCACCGCGGCCCGGGCGAATGTCCCGTCGATAAGCGCCACCTCGACCTCCACCGTCGGGTTGCCGCGGGAATCGAGGATCTCTCGGGCCCCAACCTGCTCGATAATCGGCACTGGGTTCTCCTTGCGTCGTAGCTGCTGCACGGACGGTCTTGGGTTGGCTGGCCCCGACCGCTGTTAGCGTAAAGCCTGGGTTAGCGGTTCATCCTGCTACAGCGGATGACCCGCCGCATACGCGGTCGCCCAGTCCCGGACCGCCCGCGCATAGATAACGGAGTTGTTGTAGGCCCTCAGCGCGGTTATCCACCCTCGCGGTGTCGCGAGATCCTTTCCACGCCAGCATAAATAGCCCGCTGCCGAGAGGGCAGCATCATCGATGTTGTCGACGTTGGCGATGCCGTCGTTTCTGGCAGCGACCCCGTACAACCGCCAGGTTTCCGAAATGAACTGCATTGGCCCCATCGCACGCTCCACCGCGGCGTCACCGTCCAGGCCGCCCCCGTCCCTGTCCACGATGCGCAGGGTGCCGCCGGTGCCGTCGAGGCGGACGCCCCGAATCGGGGGGCTTACATCCCCATTGGGCGCAATCGTGGCGCCCCGGTAGGTTCCGTGGTGACTCTCCACCCGCCCGATGCCCGCCAGCGTGGTCCACGCAAGATGACACTTGGGATTCTCGACCTCGGCGACGCGAGCGGCGTAGGCGTAGGCCTCCAGCGCGATGACCGGAATCCCCAATGCCGCAGCACGTTTCTCCGCCCATTCGCGCAACTGATCCGCGGGCCGGCCGCCGGCGTGCGTATCCACCGGCGGCACCGGATCGCCGGGCGGAGGCGGCACGCCGTCGGGGATGAAAAGGCTCAGCTGCCAAGTGCAGCTCGACGCCAACAGCATCGCGGTCGCCCCTATCACGGCGACCGCCCGCAACCAGCGTCTCGGCGACACAACTCTCCCTCGTAGGGCACCTATACCGGCTTCCGTCACGATCATCGTCCCATGGGTTTGTTGACTACCCCGTCGCACTCGGGGCGCTTATCGCATGCCTTTACGTTTCTTGGACCCGCCGCGGGAATCGTTGACAGCAGTTGGCCAATGCGCGAGCCACTCCTGCTCGGTGATCACACCCAGCGGCGTCACATCGAGCTGCTCGGCAACGTTGCTGCCCCGGCGTGCGACGGCAATTGCCCGCTCGGCACAGCGCAGCCTGTCAATAAAGTCCAAAACGGCAGTGCGCAGCGTGTTTTCCGCATCTACGTCAGCTGAAACCGAAACAGAAGTGATCTCATCGGGGATCAGGTGAGCGGGCAGCCCAGCCTTTTGGGCACGCTGAATAACCTTCTGCGCCAGCGCTAATGCCGGCTGGCCCGTATGGACATCGTCGGCTACCGACTTTCGCGCCTTTTCCGAGGCCTTGGCTGCCTCCCATTGCGCCAGTTGATCTTCGAGCGAAATCGATTCGCCCGCAAGTACTCCTGGCGCCCGATTGCCGAGCTTTCGCATCAGTGTGTCGGCGACGTCGTCGATGGTGAACGGCGATTGCGACGCATCCTCAGCGATCCGGGCGTGAAAGAGGACCTGCAGCAAGAGATCACCAAGCTCTTCGCGCAGCTGGTCAACACTGCCGCTGCGGACCGCGTCCAACAGCTCGTAGGTCTCCTCCAGCAGGTATCTGCGCAGCGAGTCGTGAGTCTGCTCACTTTCCCACGGTCCGGCGGTGCGCAGCTTGTCCATCATCGCGACGGCGTCGACGAGTCGTTCGCCACGCTGAGAATCCGGTGCCGAGATCAGCCGGGCACCGGCGGCCAGTCGAGTAATGACAGCAGGATGGTTGGGGTCAGACGACAGCAACACCGGCGCGTCGTTTCCGGCGTGCGCCGAACGAGCCGCTGGTAGCGACCAGGGCACCGCGACCGGCATTTCCTCGGTGTATTGCACCTCGCCGCGCAGGAACTCGATCGCTTCAACAGGCACCAGTGTCGGACGCCGGGGGTCGACCAGGACGACAATCATCACGGTTGTCGCTCCTTAATCGTCGTGTTGCGACCACGGCCGTCTTCGCCTGGCGGGCTAGGGTTCGTTATACCAATATGCTGGCGCGGTTTCCCAGCGAGCGCGCTTATCAAATCGGCCACCATCTGAACCAGCTCGACGTCGCGGATTCGCGGCGCGCCGAGGCCACCGGCTCGCGGAATGGGAACCTGCACGGTGGCCGTCGTGGCACGGTAGTGCGCTCCGGGATACATTCGCTTCAGCCGCACCTGGGCGGAGTCCGGCAGCGTCAACGGGGACAGCCGCACGGTCGCTGCCGACGCCGCCGTCACGTCGGTGATGCCGGAGCCACGGCACAGCAGCCGCAGCCGTGCCACCGCCGCCAGCCGCCGGGCCGGCTCCGGCAGGGCCCCATACCGATCGGTTAGCTCGTCCACAACGGCCGCCACTTCGCGATCAGAGGAGGCGGCCGCCAGCCGCCGGTAGCCCTCCAGCCGCAGCCGATCACTGGCGATGTAGTCCGGTGGCAGGTGCGCGTCAACGGGCAGGTCGATTCGCACATCCTTGGGTTCTTCGGCGGTCCTCACGGTTTGGCCGTCGGCGGCCGCCCGGTACGCGTCCCGGTACGTCTCCAGGGCCTCGCCGACCAACCGCACGTACAGGTCGAATCCGACGCCGGCGACGTGTCCGGACTGCTCGATGCCGAGCACGTTGCCGGCACCGCGGATCTCTAGGTCCTTCAACGCCACGGCCATGCCCGCGCCCAGCTCATTGTTCTGCGCGATCGTCGCCAACCGGTCGTAAGCGGTCTCGGTCAGCGGCACCTGCGGTGGATAGAGGAAATAGGCGTAGCCGCGCTCCCGGCTGCGGCCCACCCGGCCACGCAGCTGGTGCAGCTGGGACAGCCCGAAGGTATCGGCGCGCTCGACGATCAAAGTGTTGGCGTTGGAGATGTCCAGGCCGGTCTCCACGATGGTGGTGCAAACCAGGATGTCATGCTCGCGGTTCCAGAACCGTTGCACGGTGGTCTCCAACAGGTCCTCGGGCATCTGCCCGTGCGCGACCACCACCCGCGCCTCGGGCACCAGCTCACGCACCCGGGCGGCGGCCGCGTCGATCGAGCTGACCCGGTTGTGCACGTAGAACGCCTGCCCGTCGCGCAGCAGCTCCCGGCGCAGCGCCGCGGCGATCTGCTTGTCGTCGTGCGGTCCGACGTAGGTCAGCACCGGGTAGCGCTCCTCGGGCGGCGTCAGGATGGTCGACATCTCGCGAATCCCGGCCAGGCTCATCTCCAACGTGCGCGGGATCGGGGTGGCGCTCATGGTCAGCACGTCGACATGGGTGCGCAGTGACTTGATGTGCTCCTTGTGCTCGACGCCGAACCGCTGCTCCTCGTCGACCACCACCAGGCCCAGATCCTTCCAGCGCACCCCGGTCTGCAGCAGCCGATGGGTGCCGATCACGATGTCCACCGACCCGTCGGCCAGGCCGTCGATCACGGCGCGGGACTCGGCGGCGTCGGTGAACCGCGACAGACCCTTGATGGTCACCGGGAATCCGGACATTCGCTCGCCGAACGTCTGCAGATGCTGGTCGGCCAGCAGCGTGGTGGGCACCAGCACCGCGACCTGTTTACCGTCTTGGACCGCCTTGAACGCCGCCCGCACCGCGATCTCGGTCTTGCCGTAGCCGACATCGCCGCAGATCACCCGGTCCATCGGGATCGGCTTTTCCATGTCCGCCTTGACCTCTTCGATGGCGGTGAGCTGGTCCACGGTCTCGGTGAAGCCGAACGCGTCCTCCAGCTCGGCCTGCCACGGCGTGTCCGGCGAGAACGCATGCCCGGGGCTGGCCTGCCGTTTGGCGTACAGCGAGACCAGCTCGCCCGCGATCTCGCGCACCGCGCGGCGCGCCTTGGTCTTGGTGTTGGCCCAGTCGCTGCCGCCCAGCCGGCTCAGCGCCGGCGCCTGCCCGCCGACATACCGCGACAGCTGGTCCAGCGAATCCATCGGGACATAGAGCTTGTCAGTATTTTTCGCCCCGCCACCCCTCTTGGCCGAGGCATACTCCAGCACCAGATACTCCCGGCGGGCGCCCCCGACCGTGCGCTCGACCATCTCCACGAACCGGCCGATGCCGTGCTGATCGTGCACCACCAGGTCACCGGCCGTCAGCGCCAGCGGGTCGACGATGTTGCGCCGCTTGGCCGCCAGCCGCTTGCCCTCGGCGGCGCTGACCCGGCTGCCGGTCAAATCGGTCTCGGTGATGACGACCAGGTTGGCGCCGGGAATGATGACGCCGTCACGCAGCGGGCCCTGGAGCACCCCGACGACTCCCGGCTTGGGCGCCTGGCCGGGATCGAGCATCCCCGCGGGGGTGTCGGACTCGGACAGCCGTTCCACCACGCGGTGTGCGGTTCCGGTGCCCGGCGCGACCAGCGCGGCGTACCCGCCGGTCGCGATGTGGGCACGTAGCATCGCGAAGATTTCGTCGATGTCACGCTGGTGCCCGCGCGCCGACGGCGCGGCCCGAACGTCCAACTCGATCGCCGACTCGTCGGACAATTGGCTCAACGTCCACCACGGATGACCCGTTCGGGCCGCCGCGGCCCGCACCTGGTCCAGTTCGACGAACCCCGACCCACCCAGTTGTTCGACGTCGACGGGGGCTTGATTTTCTGCAGTTCCCAGCGCCGCGACCGACCACGAGGCTTCCAGGAATTCACGGCCAGTCCTGATCAGATCCGCGGCGCGGGTGCGCACCTTTTCCGGGTCGCACACCAACACCGGCGTGCCGTCGGGCAGCTGATCGGTCAGCAACGCGTGCCCGTCGGACCAGAGCACCGGCAACAGCGCCTCCATGCCGTCGACCGCGATGCCCTCGGCGAGCTTCGCCAGCATGTCGGAAGCACTGCCGGTGACGGTGCTCTCGGCCGCGGGATGCCGTGCGGCCAGTTGGGCGGCCCGCGCCCGCACGTCCTCGCTCAGCAGCAGTTCACGGCAGGCGAAGGCAACCAGTGTGTGAATGTCGATCTCCGGAATCGAGCGCTGGTCGGCTACCGAGAACATCCGCATCTCGGTGATCTCGTCGCCCCAGAACTCGACCCGCACCGGATGTTCGGCCGTCGGGGCAAAGATGTCCAGAATCCCGCCGCGCACAGCGAACTCGCCGCGCCGGCCGACCATATCCACCCGGGTATATGCCAGCTCGACCAGCCGCGCCACCACGCCGTCGAAGGGGGATTCGTCGCCAACGGTCAGCGTGAGGGGCTCCATCATGCCCAGCTGCGGCGTCATGGGCTGCAGCAGCGAGCGCACCGAGGTCACCACTACCCCCAGCGGTGGGCCCAGCCGGGCATCGTCGGGGTGGGCCAGCCGGCGCAGCGCCATCAGGCGAGTGCCGACGGTGTCAACACCGGGTGAGAGCCGTTCGTGCGGCAGTGTCTCCCAGGACGGCAACAACGCCACCGCATCCCCGAACACACCACGCAGTTCGGCGGCCAGGTCGTCGGCTTCCCGCCCGGTGGCGGTGACCACCAGCAATGGCCCCTGCCGAGCCAGCGCACTGGCGACCAACAGCCGCGCGCTGGCCGGCGCGATGAGCGTCAATTCGTCGGGTCGACCCCCGGCGCGCTGCATGAGCTGTTGGAATGTCGGCGCGCTCAGCGCCAATTCGACGAGCCCCGCGATCGGGGTATCTGAGCAGGCAGGCCCCGGTGCGGTCATGATGCGGCCATTCTAGGGCGCCGAGGTTAGTCAACATTGGGCCCGGCTTCCCCGCCCGCTACTCGTCCTGTAGCCGCGGATCGGCCTCCAGGTGGGTCAGGCCATTCCAGACCAGGTTGACCAGGTGCGCGGCCACCACTTCCTTCTTCGGTTCGCGCGCATCGAGCCACCATTGCGCCGTCATCGACACCGAACCCACCAATGCTTGCGCATACAGCGGTGCCAGGTCCGGGTCCAGGCCGCGCCGGGCGAAGTCTCCAGCCAGAATCGAGCTGACCTGGCTGACGGCGTCGTTGAGCAGGCTGGAATAGGTGCCCGAGCTGATCGAGGCCGGCGAATCGCGAATCATGATGCGGAAACCGTCGGTGCGTTCCTCGACGTAGGTCAGCAACGCCAGCGCGACCCGCTCCACCCGCACCCGGGATCGGTTGTTGGTCAGCGACGAGGTGATTCCGTCCAGCAGCGCCGACATCTCCCGGTCAACCACCACCGCGTACAGGCCCTCCTTGCCACCGAAATGCTCGTAGACGACCGGCTTGGACACGTTGGCGCGCTGCGCGATCTCTTCGATCGACGTCCCGTCGTAACCGCGTTCGGCAAACAGCGATCGCGCGATGCCGATGAGCTGGTGACGGCGCTCGGTCCCCGTCATCCTGGCGCGCGTCACCCGCGTCGGGTTTTCCGGCGCCTTATCCGGCCCTTTATCCGGTCCGGCCACATCAACAAGGGTATCGGTTTGCGTGGGGCCGGTGGGTAGACGGCGACAGCGTTGACTGTGCTGACGGCGTTGACACCGTCTAAAGTCACATCGATGTGCAATCCGTCGTGGTGTAATCGGCAGCACCTCTGATTTTGGTTCAGATAGTTCAGGTTCGAGTCCTGGCGACGGAGCTTCAAGGAGGGTTGATGACGTTTCCTGGTGACACCGCGGTCCTGGTCCTAGCGGCCGGGCCCGGGACCCGGATGCGTTCGGACACCCCCAAGGTGCTGCACACACTCGCCGGTCGCAGCATGCTGTCGCATGTACTGCATGCGATCGCCAAGCTGGCGCCGCAGCGTCTAATCGTGGTGCTGGGACACGATCACCAGCGCATCGCGCCGCTAGTCGGTGAACTCGCCGACACCCTAGGCCGAACGATCGACGTCGCCCTGCAGGATCGACCGCTAGGGACCGGGCATGCGGTACTCTGCGGGCTGTCCGCGCTGCCCGATGACTACGCCGGCAACGTCGTGGTCACCTCGGGAGATACCCCGATGCTGGACGCCGACACGCTGGCCGACTTGATCGCCACCCACCGCGCGGTGTCGGCTGCGGTGACGGTGCTGACCACGACGCTGGATGATCCCTTCGGCTACGGCCGCATCCTGCGCACCCAGGATCACGAAGTCATGGCGATCGTGGAGCAAACCGACGCGACACCATCGCAGCGGGAAATCCGCGAAGTCAACGCCGGCGTCTACGCCTTCGACATCGCCGCGCTGCGGTCCGCACTGAGCCGGCTGAGCTCCAACAACGCCCAACAGGAGCTCTACCTCACCGACGTCATCGCCATCTTGCGCTCCGACGGCCAGACCGTACATGCCAGCCACGTCGACGACAGCGCGTTGGTGGCCGGCGTCAACAATCGCGTCCAGCTGGCCGAGCTGGCCTCCGAACTCAACCGGCGGGTGGTGGCCGCTCACCAGCTGGCCGGCGTCACCGTCGTCGACCCGGCTACCACCTGGATCGACGTCGACGTCACCATCGGCCGCGACACCGTCATTCACCCGGGTACCCAGTTGCTGGGCCGCACCCAGATCGGCGGTCGCTGTGTCGTCGGTCCCGACACCACCCTGACCGACGTCGCCGTCGGCGACGGTGCCTCGGTGGTGCGCACCCACGGTTCGTCGTCGTCGATTGGGGATGGCGCCGCGGTCGGGCCCTTCACCTACCTGCGGCCCGGAACCGCGTTGGGCGCCGACGGCAAGCTGGGCGCGTTCGTCGAGGTCAAGAACTCCACCATCGGCACCGGCACCAAGGTGCCGCACCTGACCTACGTCGGCGACGCCGACATCGGCGAGTACAGCAACATCGGCGCCTCCAGCGTGTTCGTCAACTACGACGGTACGTCCAAACGGCGCACCACCGTCGGTTCGCACGTACGGACCGGGTCCGACACCATGTTCGTGGCCCCAGTAACCATCGGCGACGGCGCGTATACCGGGGCCGGCACAGTGGTGCGGGAGGATGTCCCGCCGGGGGCGCTGGCAGTGTCGGCGGGTCCGCAACGCAACATCGAGAACTGGGTGCAGCGCAAACGCCCCGGCAGCCCAGCGGCTCAGGCCTCAAAAAGAGCCTCAGAAATGGCCTGCCAACAGCCCACACAACCACCCGACGCTGATCAGACACCGTGAAGTCGCATCCCGGCTACCCGGCGACAAATCCGGGCGGTGCGCTACGTACCATGGGTAATCCAATTCGATCCCAAACGGCGAGGGCAGCGCGTTGAGCCACGACTGGACCGATAATCGCAAAAACCTGATGCTCTTTGCCGGCCGCGCCCATCCGGAGCTGGCCGAGCAGGTAGCCAAAGAGCTCGACGTCCACGTCACCTCTCAGGACGCGCGGGAGTTCGCCAACGGCGAGATCTTCGTGCGCTTCCACGAATCGGTACGCGGTTGCGACGCCTTCGTCCTGCAATCCTGCCCGGCACCGGTGAACAGGTGGCTGATGGAACAGCTGATCATGATCGACGCGCTCAAACGGGGCAGCGCCAAACGGATCACCGCCGTCATGCCGTTCTATCCGTATGCCCGGCAAGACAAGAAACACCGTGGCCGCGAACCGATCTCCGCGCGACTGATCGCCGACCTGCTCAAGACCGCGGGCGCCGACCGGATCGTGACGGTCGACCTGCACACCGACCAGATCCAGGGTTTCTTCGACGGGCCGGTCGATCATATGCGGGGTCAGAACCTGCTGACCGGTTACATCAGAGACAACTACCCGGACGGCAACATGGTGGTCGTCTCCCCTGACTCCGGCCGGGTACGCATCGCCGAGAAGTGGGCCGACGCATTAGGTGGTGTTCCCCTCGCCTTCATCCACAAGACCCGTGATCCGCGGGTACCCAACCAAGTGGTGTCCAACCGCGTCGTCGGCGACGTGGCCGGGCGCACCTGTGTCCTGATTGACGACATGATCGACACCGGCGGCACCATCGCCGGCGCGGTGGCATTGCTGCACAACGACGGCGCCGGTGACGTGATCATCGCGGCAACCCACGGCGTGCTCTCCGACCCCGCTGCGCAGCGGCTGGCCTCCTGCGGCGCCCGCGAAGTGATCGTCACGAACACGCTCCCGATCGGCGAAGACAAGCGCTTCCCCCAGCTCACCGTTTTGTCCATCGCGCCGCTGCTGGCCAGCACAATCCGGGCGGTCTTCGAAAACGGCTCAGTAACAGGACTTTTCGACGGGGACGCATAGATGGCAGCCGTCATCCTTGAGGGCATCCGGCGGGCTTGGCCGGTCGACGCTGTCCGCAAGATTCTGTGAGACCCTTGGCGGTCGCGGTCGCGGTAGCCACGCTGGCAATGTCAGCGGTCGCTTGCGGACCGAAATCGCCTGACTTCCAGTCGATTTTGTCCACGAGCCCAACCACCAGCGCCGTCTCGACCACGACGGAAGTGCCGGTCCCGCTGTGGAAGTATCTGGAAAGCGTCGGCGTCACCGGAGAGCCGGTGGCACCGAGCAGCCTGACCGACCTGACCGTGTCGATTCCGACACCACCGGGCTGGGCACCGATGAAAAATCCGAACATCACCCCGAACACGGAGATGATCGCCAAGGGCGAAAGCTATCCAACGGCCATGCTCATGGTGTTCAAGCTGCACCGGGACTTCGATATCGCCGAAGCGCTCAAGCATGGCACTGCCGATGCCCGGCTGTCGACGAACTTCACCGAATTGGACTCCTCGACGGCAGACTTCAACGGGTTTCCGTCCTCGATGATTCAGGGCAGTTATGACCTGCACGGCAGGCGACTGCACACCTGGAACCGGATCGTCTTCCCAACCGGCGCACCGCCGGCCAAGCAGCGCTACCTGGTGCAGCTCACCATCACGAGTCTGGCCAACGAGGCCGTCAAGCACGCTTCCGACATCGAGGCGATCATCGCCGGATTCGTCGTCGCGGCAAAGTAATTGTCCGCACGGTTGGGGCACAGCTATCCGAGCAGCTCACAAGGATCGAATTTCCCCAATGCAGTAGCCATGGGTTAGCCTAGCCGGGCGTCACGGCGAGGGTGGTCGGCGGTCTACAGCAGGCCGGCAGAACACCGTTATCGACGGAGGCCGACAAGCTGTCGCGACCCTGGCCGTGCCCCCAAACGAGGTAACCGAGCCACCCAGGAGCGACATATGGCCAAATCCGCAAGCAACCAGCTGCGCGTCACGGTGCGTACCGAGACCGGCAAGGGCGCGTCCCGGCGGGCCCGGCGCGCCGGCAAGATACCCGCTGTGCTGTATGGCCACGGCGCCGAGCCACAGCACCTGGAGCTGCCCGGACACGACTATGCGGCCGTACTGCGGCATTCCGGCACCAACGCGGTGCTGACCCTCGACATCGCCGGTAAGGAACAGCTGGCACTGACCAAGGCACTTCATATCCATCCGATCCGCCGCACCATCCAGCATGCCGACCTACTGGTCGTGCGCCGTGGCGAGAAGGTCGTCGTCGAAGTCAGCGTGGTCGTCGAGGGCCAGGCCGGACCCGACACCCTGGTCACCCAAGAGACCAACAGCATCGAGATCGAGGCCGAGGCGCTGTCGATTCCCGAGCAGTTGACCGTGTCCATCGAAGGTGCCGAACCAGGCACCCAGCTCACCGCCGGGCAGATCGCGCTGCCGGCCGGTGTCAGCCTGATTTCTGACCCTGATCTGTTGGTGGTCAACGTGGTGAAGGCGCCAACCGCCGAGGAGCTGGAGGGCGAAGTCGCAGGAGCCGAGGAAGCCGAGGAAGCCGCGGTAGAAGCCGGCGAAGCCGAGGCCGCTGGCGAGTCCGAGTAGACGGCTTGCGACATGGCCGAGCCGTTGCTCGTGGTCGGCCTCGGCAACCCTGGAGCCAATTACGCCCGTACCCGGCACAACCTCGGGTTCGTGGTCGCCGATCTGCTCGCCGCGCGACTAGGCGCGAAGTTCAAGGCACACAAGCGTTCCGGCGCCGAAGTCGCCACTGGTAGATCAGCCGGGCGCTCCCTGGTTTTGGCCAAGCCGCGCTGCTACATGAACGAGTCCGGCCGCCAGATAGGGCCGCTGGCGAAGTTCTACTCGGTGGCGCCGGCCAACATCATCGTCATCCACGACGACCTTGACCTCGAGTTCGGCCGCATCCGGCTCAAGATCGGCGGCGGCGAAGGCGGCCACAACGGGTTGCGCTCGGTGGTGGCCGCGCTGGGTACCAAAGACTTTCAGCGGGTGCGTATCGGGATCGGCCGCCCGCCCGGCCGCAAGGACCCGGCGGCGTTTGTGTTGGAGAACTTTACCCCGGCCGAGCGCGCCGAGGTCCCCACGATCTGCGAGCAGGCCGCCGATGCCACCGAGCTGCTTATCGAACAGGGCATGGAGCCCGCACAAAACCGCGTCCACGCCTGGTAACGACCCGCGTGAGCAGACGCAAAATCCCCTCGCAACCGGCGTGTCGAGGGGATTTTGCGTCTGCTCGCCGGCCTTAGGTGACCAGGGTGACGGAGTTGGCCCGACGCAGCTTGCCCGACGGCGTCTTCGGAATGGTCCCGGGTCCAAGAACCACGACGTTGCGAGGCCGCACGTCGACCTCGGCAACCACCTCGTGGGCCACTTGATGCTCGATGCGACGAACCTCGGCGGGATCCTCGAAGGCGTTCGACTCGACCGCGACGGCAAAGGATTCTCGCGAATGTCCGGCATCGAGACGCACGGCCACCGCGCAACCCGGACGAACGCCGTCGACGCGGCCGGCCGCCCGCTCGATGTCGGTCGGGTAAATATTGCGCCCGGCCATGATGATGACATCCTTGACGCGGCCACATACCACCACGTGGCCCTCCTCGGTGAGGTAGCCGAGGTCGCCCGTGTCGTACCAGCCATGCTCGTCTTGGGCCGGGATGAAGCCACCCATAGTCAGGTAGCCGGGAGTTAGCGACTCGCCGCGCAGCTCGATGACACCCACGCCGCGGGCGGGCATGACATCGCCCTGTTCGTCGATGATGCGGGCCTCTAGGTCCTGCAGCAGCGGACCTAGCGTGGCCAGCCTGCGGGTATTGCCTTTGGTGGCGGGAACGGCCCGGCGCAGAGCCGCCAGCAGGTCGGCGTCAACCTCGTCCACGACGAGGCCGGCGTTGCACTCCGAGAAGGACACCGCCAGCGTGGTCTCGGCCATGCCGTAGGCCGGCAGGATCGCTGAGGGCCTCAGGCCGAACGGCTTGCCCGCGTCGAGCAGGTCCTCGACGTCGGCGGGTTCGACGGGCTCGGCGCCGGACAGCGCGAAGCGTAGGGTCGACAGATCGAAGTCGCCGGGCTTGGCCTGGCGCCGCAACCGCTTGGCGAGCAGCGCGTAGGCGAAGTTGGGCGCCGCGGTCATGGTGCCCTGGTACTTGTCGATGAGCTTCGCCCACAGCAGCGTGTCGCGCAGGAAGTCCATTGGCGTGACCTTGACCAGCTCCGCACCGAAGAACATCGGGATAGTCAAGAAGCCCACCATGCCCATGTCATGGAAGCAGGGCAACCAGCTGACCATGACGTCCTTGTCGACGTCATACTGGGCGCCGACGAACATTGCCTCGGCGTTGGAGTAGATGTTGCGGTGGGTGATCTGGACGGCTTTAGGGGAGCCGGTAGATCCGGACGTCAGCTGCATCAACGCCAGGTCGTCCTCGCCGACCTCGATGGGGTCGATCGGATCCGACGCCAAAAGGTCAGCGACGGTAAGGACCTGAATGCCTTTCTGCTCAAGGATGGGAATGGCCACGAGGAAGGGCTCGGAGACGATCACGGCCTTGGCCTCGATCATGCCGATGACGGTCATGGTGTCCTCGGCCCACACGGCCAAGTCGGTGCGCGGTGTGGGCTGGTGCAGCATGGTCAGGCTGGCCCCGCGCATCCACAGGGCCTGCGCCGTGGGGGCGATCTCCACCGGGAAGCCGGCCAGCACCCCAACAACGTCACCAAGACCGACACCCGCGGCGGCCAGGCCGCCCGCGATGCAACGAGCACGCTCATGGACCTCGCCCCAGGTGTGGCGGACGGGCATGTGCGGTTCACCTGTGACCATGCCCGTCGTCGCGGTGCGGGCATTGTGGAACATCTTCTCGGTGAACCTGCTCAAGGCAACCTCCTCGGTTCCGGTGCTGTCCCCAAGGTCCGGGTTTTCATGGTCCGCCTACCGGATGCCACATCGCGACAGGCGCGCGCACACAGTTGGGGAGCGGTTGGGTCTCGGTTCGGTGATGAGCCCACGACCCAACACCGCGGATTATCTTAAGCAACTCTTAAGTAGCTGCCAAACTCTGCCGAGGTTTGAGGGCGATGTCACAGCTTGGTCACAGCCTTTGCCGTACTCCCCGCGGTGAACTGCGAGGATTCCCGTGCCGACGGGTTGTCTCGATGGCCGTTGATGCAGCTATCGCCGTGAGCTGGCCGGTAGCGGAGGTTCTCGCCGAGCGGCTCTGTCGCATCATGGTATGGCTTTTGCGCCTGGCTTTGATGCGCGCCACCGACCTCCGCGAGGGCGGATGCCTGCGGCCCTACCGCTGGCATGCTGGTGCGCCAGCCGATCGACCCACCGGCCTCGGCACGCGCGGATACCCCTGGCCGCCCGAGGCATGCTCCCAAGAATTCGGTCACACTTCGGTCGGCGCAGACACCACGCGGGCGCCGGGTACCGGCCCGGTGGCGACTCGAACGGTGCGACAAACTCCCGCCCCCGACAGCTGCGCGCCGACATCGATCGCCGAGCTCGCCGAGGTGCACAGGAAGGCACACGTGGGACCCGAACCGGACACGATGCCTGCGAGCGCGCCGGCCTCCACACCGGCGCGTAACGCACGAGCCAGCGCCGGGTCCAGGCTCACCGCGGCCGCTTGCATTTCATTACCCAGCAACGGCGCCAGCTGATCCGGATCACCCGCAGCTAAGGCAGCCAGAACCGGCCCGGGCTCACCAAGCCGGGGCGGATCCCCCACCTCCCTGAGCCGGTCGAGCTCGTTGTACACCGCGGAGGTGAGCAACCCGCTGTCGGCGAACGCCAGCACCCAGTGGAAGGTGTTGCGGGATAACACGGTGGCCAACTCCTCGCCGCGACCCGTCCCCAGCGCGGTACCACCATGCAGGGCAAACGGCACATCGCTGCCTAGCCGCGCGGCGAGCATGCGCAGGTCGCGGCGGGGCACATTGAGTTCCCACAACGAGTTCATCGCAACCAGGACCGCCGCAGCGTCCGCGCTGCCACCGGCCATGCCGCCGGCGACCGGAATGGATTTGTCGATCATGATCGAGACGTCCGGCGCCCGGCCCACGTGTTCGGCCATCAGCTCGGCCGCCTGCCAGGCGAGATTGCGTTCGTCGGTCGGCAGCTGGTCGGCCCCCTCGCCGACCAACTCGAGCGAGAGCACATCAGCGTTACGAACGGTTACCTCGTCGACCAGCGAGACGGCATGAAATACCGTGGTCAGCTCGTGATAGCCGTCCTCGCGGCGATCGCCGACCGCCAGATAGAGGTTGACCTTTCCGGGCACCCGAACGGTGACCGACCCGGTGGGCACCCACAATTCAGCGGTGTTGCCGTCAGATGCGGACACCGCAGCAGACTATCGCTGTGACGCGCCGACCACACGCGGCGGCGCCCCGTCAGCTCGCCGACGCGTGCCCCGAAATGTCCGGCGCCCTGGCGTCCCGGCCGGTGCTGGTGGCCTCGTCGGAGCCGCCGGACCGTCGCAGCAGCCGCACGAAGTCATCGATGGACAGCGTCTCACCGCGACGGGCGGGGTCGATGCTGGCCGCCAACAATCGATTCGCCGACTCGCTTCCCGAGCCCGCCCACTGCACAAACGCGTTGCGAGAAGTCTTGCGCCGCTGCGCGAATGCGATGTCCACGAGTTCGAATACCCGCCGTCGAAAAGCGTCGTCGGTGGGCCAGGGCGAGGTCTCATATCGATCGATGCGTACCAGCCCGGAATAGACACGCGGAATGGGCCAGAAAACGGTCGGCGACACCATGCCGCAGCGGCGAACCCGCCCGAAGAAGCGCAGCTTAACGCTGGGCACGCCGTACTCTTTGCTGCCCGGCTCGGCGGCGAGCCGTTCGGCGACCTCGGCCTGCACCATCACCGTCACGACACGGATCGACGGGAACTCGACAAGCAGATGCAACAACGCCGGTACCGCTACGTTGTACGGCAGATTGGCAACCACCGCGGTCGGCGCCGCGGCTAGATCCTCCCGGCGCAGGGCCAGGACGTCGCGATTGACCACCGTTAGTCGGTGAACCTCGCTGTGCGAGTGCTCCGCCACGGTCTGTTGCAGCCGAGAAGCCAGTAGTGGATCGATCTCGACCGCGGTGACGGTCGCGCCGCGGTCGAGCAGTGCCAGGGTCAGCGATCCCAGGCCCGGCCCGACCTCCAAAACCAGGTCGGAACGGCTGACCCCGGAGGCGGCAACCACCCGTCGCACCGTGTTGGCGTCGTGCACGAAGTTCTGTCCGAGAGATTTGCGCGGCCGAAAGTCGAGCTCTTTGGCCAGCCGCCTGATCTCAGTGCGCCCGAGCAGCCGGATGGTCAGCGCGCACCCGCTCGTGCAGCACATACCGGCCAGGCGCCCCAACCTTGGCGCTGTCGGGTCACCTCGGCAACGGCGATCTGCTCTTCGCGGGTGGCGAGGTCAGCGCGGGGTGCATACCGCAGCCCGCCGTTGGCCTCCCAGGTGCCCTGGTCAAACTGCACACCACCGTAATACCCGTTGCCGGTGTTGATCGCCCAGTTGCCACCGGCCTCACAGCCGGCGATCGCGTCCCAGATGCTTCCGTCGATCACCGGGGGCACGTCGGTACCGGGCTTGGTGCCCACCCGCACCACGGCTTCGTGGGCCGGGGTCACCACGACGTTGGCGACGGGCAAACGGCCGGTCTCGACGCCGTTGACCTCAGCTACCGCGAACGTCACATCCTGGGTCCCCGGAACCCCCGGGTCTTCGACGACCTCCCGGCTCATGTTCATCTCCGGGTCCTCGACACGACGCGCGTTCGGCGGCAGCGGCAGCCGCTCGGTGACCTTCTTGATCCGATTGCGGGTCACCTGGATCTGCATGCCTTCGACGATCGGGGCCGTCGCGGCGGGCACCACGTGGTCGCTTTGCAACAGCGGCACGCCGGCCGCACTCAGCAGCCCCGCGACATTGGGGGCCGGCAAGTGCACCGTGCGCACCAACCCGCCGTCGTTGAGCTGCACCGTCTTGGCGCTGACGACCGGTAGCGCCATCCCGGACAGCGGGACGCGGCTGGCGCGAGAAGCCGCGGCCGGCGCCGTGTCGGTCATCGCGAGTTGGGCCAGCGCCTCGTCCACCGTCGACGCGGTCGTCCACACCTGCTTAGCGTCGTGACCATCCAGCGAGATCTGCAGCGGACGGCTACGCCGCAGCACGATGGTGTCGGCGTCATGGACCTGCACGCCGGCCGCGGGATACAGGTCGTCGCGGTCGTCGACTGAGAACCCGTTCTCTTCGACGATGTCGATCACCCGCGATTTCATCGTGGTCACCCGCATCGCGGTTCCGTCGACGGTCAACGTCACCGTTTTGCATGCGGCGACCGCATAGCCACCGGCGAACGCCAACACCAGCAGCAGCGCACCGACTACCAGGCGCAACATCGGTGATTGGGTCTGATGAAGTTTGGTAAGTAGAGTCAACGCGCTATATCCCCGACCTCGGCAACACTCAACCACCTACACAGCGAACAAAAAGCAAAATGGGCCCTCCGAAACCTAGAGGCCCCACCCGTTCGATCACAAGACGGTAACGAACCGGCCAATGTTGAGCAACTCCGGCGCGCGGGTGTTATAGGCCGCTCGGCGCGCTCATTGGCGCATCCACCCTAGCCCATAAGCTCGGCGAGCGTTGCTTGTGGTGATGAGCGCCACCTCTTCGGGGCGCCGATTGACCAGTTCAGCCAGCGCCCGCACGGTATAGGGCAGGCAGTACGGTTCGTTCGCCAAGCCCCGGTGGGGATGCGGGGTCAAATACGGTGCATCGGTTTCCACCAAAAGCTGCTCCACCGGCATCAGCGGGACGGCTTCCCGTAGTTCACGGGCGTTGCGGAAGCTCACCGTCCCGGACAGGCTGAGCAGCCACCCGGCGTCCACACACGTGCGGGCCATCGCCGCGTCCGACGAGAAGCAGTGCAAGATCACGGTGTCCGGCGCGCCCTCGGCCCGCAGCACGTCCAGCACGTCGCGGTCGGCCTGACGATTGTGGATCATCAGCGGTTTACCGGTCCGCTTGGCCAGATCGATATGCCAGGCAAAGGCCTCCCGCTGGACGTGCGGCTCCGCACACCCGTCCAGGCGACCCGGCCAGTACATGTCGATTCCGGTCTCACCGACGGCCACCACCCTGGGGTGGGCAACCAATCGCTCGAGCTCGGCACGGGCAGCGTCGGTGAGCGCATCGGCGCGGGTCGGGTGCAACGCCACCGCGGCATAGACTCGCCGATCCCATTCGGCCGCGCGGGTGACCCAGCGCGCGGACTCCAGGTCGTCGGCGACGGTGACCACCGCGGTCACGCCGGCCGCGGCGGCTCGCTCGACGAGCGACCGCACCGTATCGGCGTCTCGTGCACCGCACGCGTCGAGATGGGTGTGGGCGTCGACCAACGGCGCCAGGGGTTCCGGAGCGGGCGGTGGATCTCGTCTGGCTGGGCGATCGGAGCTCATCCGCACACAATAGGGTGGTGTCGAAATGAAGCCCTATTACGTCACCACCGCGATCGCATATCCAAACGCTGCACCCCACGTAGGTCACGCCTACGAATACATCGCCACCGACGCGATCGCCCGGTTCAAACGGCTGGACGGCTATGACGTGCGCTTCCTGACCGGGACCGACGAGCATGGCCTGAAGGTCGCACAAGCCGCCGCGGCAGCGGGCGTGCCCACCGCGGCGCTTGCCCGGCGCAATTCCGACGTGTTTCAGCGCATGCAGGAGGCGCTGAACATCTCCTTCGACCGATTCATCCGCACTACCGATGCCGACCACCACGAGGCGTCCAAGGAACTCTGGCGACGGATGTCGGCGGCCGGCGACATCTATCTGGACAACTATTCCGGGTGGTACTCGGTGCGCGACGAGCGGTTCTTCGTCGAATCGGAGACCCAACTTGTCGACGGCACGCGCCTGACGGTAGAGACCGGCACGCCGGTGACCTGGACCGAGGAGCAGACCTACTTCTTCCGGCTGTCGGCCTATACCGACAAGCTGCTGGCCCACTATCACGCCAACCCCGACTTCATCGCGCCGGAGACGCGGCGCAACGAAGTGATCAGCTTCGTCTCCGGCGGCCTGGACGACCTGTCGATCTCGCGCACCTCGTTTGACTGGGGTGTGCAGGTGCCCGAGCACCCCGACCACGTCATGTACGTCTGGGTCGACGCGCTGACCAATTACCTGACCGGGGCGGGCTTCCCGGATACCGACTCGGAGTTGTTCCGCCGCTACTGGCCCGCCGATTTGCACATGATCGGCAAGGACATCATCAGGTTTCATGCCGTCTATTGGCCGGCGTTTTTGATGTCAGCCGGAATCGAGTTGCCGCGAAGGATCTTCGCGCACGGGTTCTTGCACAACCGCGGCGAGAAGATGAGTAAATCGGTGGGCAACATCGTCGACCCGGTTGCCCTGGCGGAAGCGCTCGGGGTGGACCAGGTCCGCTACTTCCTGTTGCGGGAGGTCCCGTTCGGCCAGGACGGCAGTTACAGCGACGAGGCCATCGTCACTCGGATCAACACCGATCTGGCCAACGAGCTCGGCAACTTGGCCCAACGCTCGTTGTCGATGGTGGCCAAAAACCTTGACGGCAGGGTGCCCAACCCGGGTGAGTTCGCCGACGCCGACGCCGCGCTGCTTGCGACCGCCGATGGCTTGTTGGAGCGAGTGCGCGGTCACTTCGACGCACAGGCGATGCACCTGGCGCTGGAGGCGATCTGGCTGATGCTCGGCGACGCGAACAAGTACTTTTCGGTGCAGCAGCCGTGGGTACTGCGCAAGAGCGAGTCCGAAGCCGATCAGGCCCGGTTCCGCACCACGCTCTACGTCACCTGCGAGGTAGTCCGCATCGCGGCACTGCTGATCCAGCCGGTGATGCCGGAGTCGGCCGGCAAAATTTTGGACCTGCTCGGCCAGGCCCCAAACCAGCGGTCGTTCGCCGCCGTAGGTGTTCGGCTGACCCCCGGCACAGCGCTGCCGCCGCCCACCGGGGTATTTCCCCGCTACCAGCCGCCGCAACCACCCGAAGGCAAGTGAGCGGACCGCAGCGACGGGAAAGCCACCTACGAAGCGTTGACCGCGGTCTGCGCGTCGCGTGGGATGTCGAGCGTGGCGACGGGATAAAACCCGGAATCGTCGCGGCCGTCGCGGGCCAACAGCATGGGCGGATAGTTCACCACATGGGAGCCGTTCGGTTTGTGCTGTTGCCAGTCGATCGCGGCCCGCAGCGTGTAGTGGCCCGCGGGCAAGCCGGACAGATCAACGCGAACCGTCTCGGCGACCGACGCCGGTGTCGGCTGGTCGCTGCTGCGATCGCCGCGCTGGTCGGAGACCAGCGTCTTCAGGTCCACCGCTGCCGGCAGCGTCCGAACCACCTGTCCGGTGGAATCCACCAGCCGGTAGCCGGGCACCCACTTTTCGGTGGCGGCAGCAGCGCCGTAGTTGGTCCAGGTGACCGAGATCGTCGCGACCTTGCCCGCTAGCGCTTGCGACCCCGGCTGCGCTTCGACCGAGTACCGATAGCCTGCGGCGGCGTTAGCTTGCGCCCACACCAGGTACAACGCGGGGTCCATCGGCGAGGTCGCCGTCTGGTCGGGGAAGTTAACGCTCGACGTCATCGACACGTGATACCTGATGACGTCGCGCAGGCCCTTCTCGTAGTAAGCCCGCGGCGAACTGCCGGTCGGCAACTCGCACCACTCGGTGATCACCGGCGCCGTTGCCAGCCGCTGCCGCAGCGCGGCGACCACCGGGTCTTTGGTCTGCACATAGTGCGAAGTGCTGGACTCGGCCCAGGCCGGCAACGGCGCGTCGACGCCCAGGCAATCCGAGCGGACACCCACCGGCGCGGCAAGCTTGTTGGTGACCTCGTCGGCGAACAGTTCTCGCACGATTTCCGGATTAGCGGGACTGGTCACCAGTTGGGTATGCGGGAAGGCGCTGACGTTCGCCGCGATTAGCTGTTTGATGGACGCGGTGGTGATGTTCTGATCACGGAACTGGCTGTAATAGCCCAGGGTCGCCACGCTTTCATCCGGGCCCGGACCCGGCGCACCGAGCGTGTCGCGCAGGTATGCGACGTGATTTTCGCTGAAGTCCCCGTACCCGGAGAACTCGAACACGCTGAGGCGCTCGTCACCGTCGTAGCGGCGACCAAGCGCGGCGAGCAACTGCGCAAAATCGTTAAGATAGGTCGAATCGTTGAAATTCGGCACCACCTGCACCACCCCGGTCGAGGGATCGGTCGCCGGCCCTGGATAACTGGTGTTGGTGCTGGCGATAGCGCGCTCCCAGTCGGGAATCGCGATGTTAGTGCCGTCCGGATAGGAAGCCTTGCAGCACGAGCTGTAGGCGTACACCCGCAGCGTCAGCCGCATGCCGCGGTCGGCGAGCCTGGTCAACGCGTTGTCGATCACGCTGAAGTCGTACTTGCGGTCGTCCGGAGCATCCGGGGGCAGAGTGCGCGGATCCGTAGGCTGCAGCTGCCGCCAGGAGACTCGCAAACTCGCGTCGTAGGACGCGGGCCAAGGCGGATAGCGTTGCTGCGCGGGGTTCCCCTGCGGAAACAGCGGTTCCATGAGGTCTTCGTACTGACCGCGCAACGGGTTGGGTATCTCCTGCGCCGTCGACGGTATGGCCGGACTTCCCATTGCGTTCAGTGGACCGCGGTGGCTCGCGCTGCTGCTGCAACCGTTGAGCGGCCCACCGAGCACCAGCGCTAAGCACACGACAACGCCGAGCGTGCTTTTCCTACTTCTTAAAACCATCGCTACTTCAAGATCACACCGAGCGTCAACGTCTCGCGGTCAGCGAGAAACGGCATTGGCATTGGCTGCTCGCACAGCAACACCCCCGGGACGGAGACCGGAGCCGGTCACGGATCGAACTTAGCGTGGGAGCTTAGCACGCGGACGAAATCGCCACGCAGCCACTTGCGCTGCGAAAATCCACAGTTCTGTCAAGCTAGAACGGTGCGAATCGACCGACTCGGCGATCTTGGCGGAGCGCCTGCGGTGCTGCGGGCGGTCGGCCGCGCCACCAGTCGACTCGACTTGCCACCACCGGCGGCGCTGACCGGCGAATGGTTCGGTGCGCTGGCGGTGATCGCACCGAGTGTGTCTATACAACCGGTCAGCGGCGACGACGTGTTCTCGGGCCCGCCGGGCACCGGCGGGCCCGATGCCACCGGGGCGGTGGGCGGCGGCTGGGTCGGCTACCTGTCCTACCCGGACGCCGGCGCCGACGGGCGACCCCACCGGATCCCCGAGGCCGCCGGCGGCTGGACCGATTGCGTGCTGCGCCGCGACCGCGACGGCCAGTGGTGGTATGAGAGCCTGTCCGGTGCGCCGATAGCGGACTGGCTGGCCAGCGCGTTGGCGACCACTCGGGCATCGGTCGCCAGACCGGCACCGGCATGCCGGATCGACTGGGAACCGGCCGACCGGGCAGCGCACCGCGACGGGGTACTGGCGTGTCTGGAAGCTATCGGCGCGGGCGAGGTCTATCAAGCGTGCGTGTGCACCCAATTCGCCGGGACGGTCACCGGATCCCCGCTGGACTTCTTCATCGACGGGTTCGGTCGTACCGCTCCGTCCCGGTCCGCCTTTGTCGCCGGACCGTGGGGAGCCGTCGCATCGCTATCCCCGGAGCTATTCCTGCGCCGCCGCGGGTCCGTGGTGACATCGAGCCCGATCAAGGGCACGCTGCCGCTGGACGCCCCGCCGTCGGCGCTGCGGGCATCGGCCAAAGAGGTGGCCGAGAACATCATGATCGTGGATCTGGTCCGCAACGACCTCGGCCGGGTAGCGGTTACCGGTACCGTGACGGTGCCCGAGCTGTTGGTGGTGCGACCAGCGCCGGGAGTGTGGCACCTGGTGTCCACGGTGTCGGCGCGGGTTCCGCTCGAGGAACCGATGTCAGCGCTGCTCGACGCCGCCTTCCCGCCGGCCTCGGTCACCGGCACACCTAAACTGCGGGCTCGCCAATTGATTTCACAATGGGAGCGATATCGCCGCGGGATATATTGCGGCACAGTCGGTTTGGCGTCACCGGTCGCCGGATGCGAGCTCAACGTCGCAATCCGCACCGTCGAATTCGATACCGCAGGCAACGCCGTGCTGGGCGTTGGCGGCGGGATCACCGCCGACTCCGATCCGGACGCCGAATGGGCGGAGTGCCTGCACAAAGCCGCTCCCATCGTCGGGCTGCCGGCCGCCACGCGCACCACCCCGGCTCGGTTAGCCAGCAAAGTGCGGTAGCCCAGCGGGCGGCGGAAATTGGCATAACGCCCACATGGTGTGCCGGGTGCGCCTAAGCTCGGGCCATCGACGCGTGTCTATCTCGTGTCGAGTTCGAGAGGGGTTTGTAATGAGACTCGCGATCGTTGGCACCGCGGCTGCTGCCGCGATAGGGGGAACGCTGGCGGTGGCACCGTTGACGTTGTCCACCCCGGAGCGGGTCGCGGGCGGCACCTGCAGCGCCGGCCAGCAGTGCGATCGGCTGGCTGCGGTCCTGATGCCCGACACCGCGACACCATCGGGGCCGGCCGCAGCGGAGCACGCGGTGCCGGCGCCGTTCGAGCCGGTCGCCGACACGATCGCGCCGGGATTGGTTCCGCGGCCGGGTGTACCGGCGGCTGCCGCCGTGCCCAGGGTGGGCCCGCCAGCCGTTCCCGGCCTACCCAACATTCCCGGTGCGGCCGGCCCGGCCCTGCCTCCCCCACCGGCCCTGCCGAACCTGGCCGCGCCGAGCGTACCTGGCGTCGGCATCCCGGGCATCGGCATCCCGGGCATCGGCATCCCGGGCATCGGCATCCCGGGCATCGGCATCCCCGGCGTACCCGACCCAATCACCGGGGTGAACACCGCTGCCGCGGTCGTGAACGGTGTCCTGGGTGTGGGAGGCACGGCGGCGGGGGTGGTGACCGCGAGCGCGGTGGCCGTCACCTATCTCGTGCTTGCGGTTAACGCGCTGGAGTCTTCCGGCATCCTGCCGACGGCCCGCGGAACAGCCAGCACGGTGGCCTCCCTGCTGCTGCCCGGGGCGCAATCGGCGGCGGCCGCTCTGCCGGCTGTGGGGCTGCCCGCCCTGCCGGGCGTGACGCCGGCGAGTCTGCTCGCGATGGCGGCGGCCGCCGGCCTGCCCGGCGTGGGTTTTCCGAGTCTGCCAGGTGTGTCGCCGACCGACCTGATGGCGATGGCGGCCGCGGCCGGTCTGCCGACGAGTTTGCCGGGTCTGGCGGGGATGTCGCCGGCGGAGCTGACGGCGCTGGTGGCAGGTGGTCTGCCGATGCTGGCGGCCGCTGGTCTGCCGGCTGGTCTGGCGGGGGTGGATCCGGCGACGCTGGCTGCGGCGCTGCCGGCGCTGGCGGCAGGTGGTCTACCGCCGGGCCTCCCGGCGCTGCCAGGCGTGGATCCTGCGGCGCTGGCTGCGGCGCTGCCGGCGCTGGCGGCCGGCCTACCGGCACTGCCAGCGGGTCTGCCGCCGTTACCGGCCGTGCCCGCATTGCCGGCACCTCCCCCACTGCCGGGACCGCCTCCGCTGCCGGCGCTCCCGTCGCGTCTGTGCACACCCGGATTCGGTCCCATCGGGGTGTGTATCCCCTAACCTGACCGACTACGGCTGCGCTGGCCCGCCGGTTTCCCGCCGTGATTGCAGCACCGCGTCGTAAAGCTGGCGGGTGCGCACCCCCGGATGTGCCGCCGCTACCTCGCTGCAGGCGTCCTTGACACGAATACCCGCCGCGACGAACTCCTCCACTTGGGCTATCAGCGACGACAGTTCGGCGTGGGGGGCGGCGCCCGCCACCACCACGGTGATCTCGCCGAGCACACCACCGGCCGCCCAGATCGCCAACTCGTCAAGCGATCCGCGCACCACTTCCTCATGCACCTTGGTCAGCTCCCGGCAGATCGCCGCCGGACGGGCACCACCGAGCTGCTCGACGGCATCGTTAAGGCACGCAGCCAACCGGCGCGGGGATTCGAAGAAAACACAGGTGCGCCGCTCCTCGGCCAGTTCGGCCAGCCAGGCCCGGCGCGCCGCACCCTTGCGCGGGGCGAAACCCTCGAAGCAGAACTTCTCCGCCGGCAGACCGGACATCACCAGCGCGGTGGTCACCGCGGACGGCCCGGGTAAACACGTCACCGAAACCCCCGCGTCGATGCACGCCGCGACCAGCCGATAGCCGGGATCGCTGATCACCGGGGTCCCGGCGTCACTGACCACCAGCACCGTCGCACCGTTATTGATCGCGTCGAGAAGGGCCGTCACGCGCAACGCCTCCACCCGGTCGAACAGGCTGACCACCCGTCCACCAATCCGGATGTCAAGAGCCTTGGCCAATTTCCGCACCCGCCGGGTGTCCTCGGCCGCCACCACATCGGCGGTGGCCAACGCGGCCGCCAGGCGTGGTGACGCATCCGACGGCTGGCCCAGCGGGGTGGCGCCGAGCAACAGGCGACCAGAGGACATGACGGACAGCCTACGATCGACACCGATGACCGCCCGGCCCCCAGAATCCTGTGTCCTGGCCAAGGACCGCCCCGAGGAGCCTGTGGTACCCGTCGTCAGCCCCGGCCCGCTGGTGCCGGTCGCGGATTTCGGGCCCCTGGACCGGTTACGCGGCTGGATCGTGACCGGCCTGATCACGCTGCTGGCCACGGTGACCCGGTTCCTGAACCTGGGCTCGCTGACCGATGCCGGCACCCCCATCTTCGACGAGAAGCATTACGCACCCCAGGCCTGGCAGGTGCTGAACAACCATGGGGTGGAAGACAACCCCGGGTACGGCCTGGTGGTTCACCCGCCGGTCGGTAAGCAGCTGATCGCGATCGGGGAGGCCATCTTCGGTTACAACGGATTCGGCTGGCGGTTCACCGGCGCCCTGCTGGGTGTGGTCCTGGTGGCGCTGGTGGTGCGGATCGTGCGGCGGATCAGCCGGTCGACATTGGTCGGCGCCATCGCCGGAGTGCTGCTGATCTGCGACGGGGTCAGCTTCGTCACCGCGCGGACCGCGCTGCTGGACGGCTTCTTGACGTTCTTCGTCGTCGCGGCGTTCGGCGCGCTCATCGTCGACCGCGATCAGGTTCGCGAACGGATGCACATCGCTCTGCTGGCCGGCCGCAGCGCCGCCACCGTGTGGGGACCGCGGGTGGGTGTGCGCTGGTGGCGGTTCGGCGCCGGGGTGCTGCTGGGATTGGCTTGCGCCACCAAGTGGTCCGGCGTGTACTTCGTGCTGTTCTTCGGCGCGATGGCGCTGGCGTTCGACGTGGCGGCGCGACGTCAGTACCAAGTGCAAAGACCGTGGCTGGGGACAGTGCGGCGTGACGTGCTTCCCAGCGGGTATGCGCTGGGGTTGATCCCGTTCGCGGTCTATCTGGCCACCTACGCTCCGTGGTTCGCGTCCGAGACCGCGATCGATCGGCATGCGGTCGGTCAAGCGGTCGGTCGCAACTCGGTTGTTCCGCTGCCCGACGCCGTGCGCTCGCTCTGGCACTACACCGCCAAAGCGTTCCACTTCCACGCGGGCCTGACGAATTCCGCAGGCAACTACCACCCTTGGGAATCCAAACCGTGGACCTGGCCCATGTCGTTGCGGCCGGTGCTGTACGCCATCGACCAGCAAGACGTTGCAGGCTGCGGCGCACAGTCGTGCGTCAAGGCCGAGATGCTGGTCGGCACGCCCGCGATGTGGTGGCTGGCGGTGCCAGTCCTGGCATACGCGGGGTGGCGTATGTTTGTGCGCCGGGACTGGCGTTATGCGGTGGTCCTGGTCGGCTATTGCGCCGGTTGGCTGCCGTGGTTCGCCGACATCGACCGGCAGATGTACTTCTTCTACGCAGCGACCATGGCGCCATTTCTGGTGATGGGCATTTCGCTGGTTCTCGGCGATATCCTCTATCACCCCGGTCAGGGCTCCGAACGACGCACACTGGGGCTGATCGTCGTCTGCTGCTACGTGGCCCTCGTCGTGACGAACTTTGCGTGGCTGTATCCGGTGCTCACCGGTCTGCCAATCTCACAACAGACCTGGAACCTGGAGATCTGGCTGCCCAGCTGGCGGTGATCTGCGGCGCCGCCAGGCGCCGAAATCGCCACTCCTAAAGCGGATCGCGGGCGGCCGGACAGGACATGCAGCGGGGCCCGCCACGGCCGGTACCCAATTCGGAGCCGGCGATGGTAAGCACTTCGATGCCCGCGTCCTGCAGGCGGGCGTTGGTCTGTACGTTGCGCTCGTAGGCGACAACGACACCGGGCGCCAACGCCAACGTGTTGTTGCCGTCGTCCCACTGTTCGCGTTCAGCGACGACGGGGTCCATTCCGGTATGAATTACCCGCAGCTTGTCGATTCCCATCGCCTTGGCAGCCGCCTCCGCAAACGGGGCCGCATCGCCGATGGTCACGCCATCAGGTGTGCGCTGGATCGTGAACGCCTCGAGCGTGTCGACAACGTTGGCGTACATCACCATCGTATCGGTGTCGACCATCGTGCACACCGTGTCCAGATGCATTTGCGCGCGCTGCTGAGCGATCGGCACGGCGAGCACGGTATGCGCAAGATCATCGTCAAAAAGGCTGCGCGCCAATGCTTCCGCGCCTGCTGGTGTAGTCCGCTCGCCCACTCCGACAGCGACCACACCCGGGGCGAGCAACAACACGTCGCCACCCTCGACCGGAGCGGTGCGCGATTCATAGGCACGCCGCACACCGGTGAACCGCGGGTGATGAGCATAGATGAGGTCGGTCAGCGACGCTTCGCGCACCCGTGCCCGTAATGCCAGCGACGGGATCACCACCCGCGGCCCGATCCATATCGACGAGTCGCGGGTGAACACCAGGTTCGGCAACGGCTCAATGACGAAGTCTCCGCCATGGTGCATACGCAACACCAACGACACGTCGGTCCGCGTGTCCGACGGGAGCTCGTTGAAGGTCATGCCGGCCGTCAGCACATGCGCCAACCTGCCTGGGTCGAGACTACGCAGGTAGGCCGAAAGCTCTTGCGCCAGCGGCAGTCCCAGCCGCGGTGCGTCGACGGCAGCGGCGATCCCCTGCATGCGGGCGGCCCCGCTGTGATGTAGTGCCTCAGTCAACAGGTCCGACAGCAACAGCACTTCCGCACCGCGGGAAGCCAGCAGCTCGGCGAATTCGTCGTGCTCGTCCTGCGCGCGGGATACCCAGGGCAGGCCGTCGAACAGCAGCTGGTCGGTGTTGCGCGGTGTGAGCCGGCGCAGTTCGGCCCCCGGGCGGTGCAGGATGACCACTCTTAGCGCGCCGACCTCGGAATTTGACCCCAATTCGACACCCACAGGTCAAACCGTAGCCGGGGCGGCGCCATCGAACGAATGTGCGATAAGCTTGGCGGCGTGGCGATCGCGGTTCAAGGCGCGCTCTTCGAGCACAACGAGCGAAGACAGCTCGGCGACGGAGCCTTTATCGACATCCGTTCGGGCTGGCTGACCGGCGGCGAAGAACTGCTGGACGCGTTGTTGTCGACGGTGCCGTGGCGAGCCGAGCGCCGTCAGATGTACGACCGGGTGGTCGATGTGCCGCGGCTGGTGAGTTTTCACGACCTGACCATCGAAGATCCGCCGCATCCGCAGCTGGCGCGGATGCGCCGGCGGCTCAACGACATCTACGGCGGCGAACTGGGTGAGCCCTTCACCACCGCCGGGCTGTGCTACTACCGCGACGGCTCTGACAGCGTCGCCTGGCATGGCGACACCATTGGTCGCGGCAGCACTGAGGACACTATGGTGGCGATCGTCAGCCTCGGCGCCACCCGCGTCTTCGCGCTGCGGCCGCGTGGCCGCGGTCCATCGTTGCGACTGCCGTTGGCGCATGGCGATCTATTGGTGATGGGCGGATCGTGTCAACGCACCTTCGAGCATGCGGTGCCCAAGACATCGGCGCCGACGGGTCCGCGCGTGAGCATCCAGTTCCGGCCGCGCGACGTCCGCTAACTCGGTCAACCCCGGACCGCGGCCACCGCCTGTACGAGCAGATCGCGGGCGCGTTGCGTATCGACCCGCGCAACCGGCCGTCCAGGGATTACCAGTGGATTGGCGATGACAATCACCTGGTAGTCCCCGAACCGAGCGGAATAGTCATAGAGCTCGCCGGTGCGCGCTGACCCGCCGACGACCGCCTGCAACACGCGATGCACGCCCAGCGTCTGTGTCCCGTCGATGTGCGGCACATCGACCACCTCGATGCCGCCCCGCAGCTGCGTCCCGGAAAAAGTCACCTTGCTGCAGTCTTTCCCGGGGCTGGGGGCCGGCAGCGGCTGGGACGTCTCCACCGCGATCACGACGAACCGGTTGCCGTTGCCCTCGGCGGAGACGGCGGCCATGTTGCCCTGCAACCCGGTCGGCAGCTGGGGCCCGGCCGCCACTTGCGCACAGTTCGCCGGATCGAAACTCAGCCCGTCGGGCAGTTTGCGGGCGGAAAAGAACCCGGGATCGATGGCCCTGGGAGTGACATCGGTGACGGTGTATTCAGGTCCAAAGCCCGACTTCACTTCGGCCACCTTGGCGATGTCGCCGGTCGAGGCGGTGGTGGAGCTGGCCCCTGATGAGCAGCCGACAAGCCAGCACACCGATCCGACTGCCAGTACCGCCTTGCGCATCGTGGTCAATCTACCCAACGCAGCCCCTGAGCTGCGCAACGTCGACACCGTTTTGACGAGCAGATCAGCGGCGAACTGCGGTGCCAGCGGCGGACGCACCGACCCGGGGTCGGTGATCAGCCGACGGCCTCGATCACTTGCCGGGCTACCCGGTTGATCTGGTCGACCATCTCGCGCCCCAAGCTCAGCTCACCCGGACCCGGCACATCGATCATGGTGGTGATGACTCCGACGTCCTCGCGCTGCCACACCGCCCCGTAGCGGTCCATGATCGTTCGCATCGGCACATTGTCGGAAAGCATGCGCGCGGCAAACCTTTCGACGCCGTCGACCCGGGCGGCCACGGACAACGCACCGATGAGAAAGCTTCCAATCCCCCTGCCCTGATACGCGTCGGCAACCGTGAACGCGATCTCGGCGACCGTCGGATCGGTTTCATCCCGCACAAAACGCGCGTCGGCTACGGGGTCGCTTCCGTCGGTCACCACCCAGACGAAGTGGTCGACGTAGTCGACTTCCGACAGGTAGTGCATCAACGCCGGACTGGGAACACGAGCCGACATGAACCGTCGATACAGCGTCTCGCCGGAGAACTGGATGTGTCCGTGCACGGTCCGCTCGCGGTCACCGGGCAGCACGGGGCGTAGCATCACTTGAGTCCCGTCGGCAAGCCGTACCGGAATCGGGGAGACGAAGGCGGCGAGACGCTGCCTGGCGGTGCGCAGCAATCGCTCACCGACCCCGGGGATGTGCACCATTGTGGCGAAAGCGCCGCGGCCACCCGTCCAGCCGGTCAGCGGCTCGATGGTGGTGACCGTCGCGCTGCGCGGGCTATCGCGCAGCAGCGCGATTTCGCCGACGATCATGCCCGGCAGCGCCCGAGCGATGATCGCAACACCATCGTCGCCAACATGGCTGACTTCTGCGCTACCCGACGAGATAAGCAGAAACGAAACCGCCGGCTCGCCCTGCCGCAGCAGCACCTGGCCGGCAGCGGCCCGCAACGGCTGAACGCTCGCCGCCAATGACACCAGACCCTCGGCCGGACATCCCTGAAAGACGTCCATCCCCGCAAGATCTTCGACTCGTGCGCCGGTCAATTCGGCTATCCCGTCCAATCCGGCCCGGCGCCAAGCCCAGCTTACGGTTGTACGAACGGTTGTGGCGTCCGGCCTCCTTCCACCTTGCCAGCCGCATCACCACCCGAACCGAGCGGCACCGCGCCGCGGTGTCTCTGCACCTCGGCCGCGCCCACAGAGTGCTCGATATCGGTTGTGGGCCAGGTAATTTCACTGAGCCGCTGTCCGGACATCCACCGGACGGGGGTCTTGCGGTCGGGTTCGACATCTCTGCGCCGACGCTGACCAGCACCGCCCTGGACAACCGTGGGCCACGGACGTGTCATATCCGCGGCCACGCCCGCATGGTGCCATTCGGCGACGAAACATTCGATGCTGTTTGTTGTTTCGGCGCGCCGTAGCTGATGCCGGAACCGTTCCGGATCGCCCGCGAGAAGGTGCGAGTGCTGCGGCCAGCCGGGCGGATCACGATCCACACTAGCTATGCCGGCCAATGCCCGCCGATGCGCTACGCGCCGAACGCCGCCGCCGGCAACATCGGACTCACGATGTTTGACCGGAATGCCTTCGTCAACCTGTCTCGGTCGGCCGGGCTAGTGGACGTCGAGCAGTAGACACAACGCGCGTTGCCGTTTGTAGCCGCCGCCAAGCCCGGTTAGCGAGCACACGCCACCCTACGAAGCGGCCTGGCAAACACCGAGAAGCCGGATTACCGCCGTGCCCGCTTCATATTCCAAGACCCACGGCTGGCCACCATCGACGGACTCCGACATGAGTCTGATCATCACCGGCTGGCCACTTCGCTGGCACATTTGCGTGCAGTCGACCTGGAAAAGGCGATAGTCGCCATCGTGTGGAATGGCCAGCGAAAAGCCCGGCTGGACGGCTTCGACAGGGACCTTCTGCAGGTAGTATTTCGTGCTCATGCACCGACCCTAGGGGCAGGTTGTGACAGGATCGGACGCCGCCACACATGTCTTAGCGAATATTCAGCCGAATATTCGATCTTCATCAGGCTTCGCGCCAGATCGCGGTCGCCACAGCACTTTACCGGTACCACAAGGCCGGCGCCTCGACGTGGACACCGTGGCGGCACCACCGCATTGCGACCTGCCAGGATTGCCCCGAGGGCTGTGCTCGCCGTCTCAACCACGTCCGCGGCGGCACAGCCAACGAGGCTGCCGATGGCTACTCATTAGATGGTGGAGCTAAGGGGATTCGAACCCCTGACCTACTCGATGCGAACGAGTCGCGCTACCAACTGCGCCATAGCCCCTGATCGGTAGCAGGCTACCAGCAGCGGCGCCGATGGCCGAACTGCGCGCCCTACTGACCCACCGCCCGGGGCAGGTCCCTGGGCCAGCCGTAGTTCCGTATCGGGGCCGCGCTCTCCAGGTGCGTGAAGATCGGGTCCTCGTCGTCGATCTCCAGGACCACCGCGCCCGGACGGCGCAGCCGCGACGGCACCACGTCGTACTCGCGGTCACGGGTGTTCTGTACACCGAGCCGCGCCCGCGCGATCCGCTGCATCCGCCGCCGACGCACCTTCTCCTCGATGCGGGTTTGCCGACGCAAATATGCCAGGTAGAGCACCGTCACACCGGTGGCGCTACCACAGATCCACCACGCGACCGGGGTCAGCTCGAAGGCCGCGGCGGCAGAGCCAACCAGGATCACCGCCATCACGATCAACGCACGTTTGCGGAAGGTGTACTTGCGGGCGCTGACCGCGGCGGCGGTCTTGGTGTCGAATCGGCGCCGCCGTGACGTGCCGGATGCGACGGTCGGTGGCGCTTCCTGGTCGTCCTCCTCGAGCTCCAAACCGCAGGTGTCCTCGACGTATTCGTATTCGTATTCGACCGGGTCGGCCTCCGGGTCGGCGTGGCCCGCAACTCCGTCAGCAGCTTCGGCATCGGCCTCGTCGGCGGCCTCGCCGACCGCAGCGCCAGCCCCCACCGGAAGCGCCTCCGAGTCTTCTTCGACCACATCGACGTCTAAGTAGTCCGGCTCGTCGGCACCTGCGGTCTGCGGAGCGGCAACCTTCATGACAGCCGCACCCCGACGGCGCGCATCGTCGGCCTCCTGGTCCTCGTCGATGTCATGCTCGACGTCGGCGAACCCGTCCTCGACCGGGTCGTCGCGCCAGTCTTCCTCCGGCTTCCAGTCCGGGTCGTCCCCCTGCCCTTCGGGCGGGAGGTACCCCCAGCGATGTCCCGCGGCGGGACCACCTCGCTTGAGCAGGCGCGCACCAGCGCCACCGTTGAGTACCCGAGTCGCCAAAGCCACATCACTGGTGCGCCGAACGGCATCACGTTTGCTGATCAGCATGGGAACCAGCACGAACAGCCAGAGCACCACGAGCGATATCCACAACAACGACTGCGGGATGCTTGGCATGATGACCTGCTCTCTTCGGTTCCGATCCCCGCGAGGCCCCATCGTTGGCCAGCGCGGCCGGGTCAAAGCGCCCAGGGCAATTACACACCTGTAATTCATCTCTCACAAGCACCACACGCCACACGTGTCGCGCCAGTCACAGTTTGGTTGCGATTCCGCGTTAGGGCCAGCTGGCATGCCCGGCACGGACCAGCGTCGAGGCCACCGACCCGTAAACCTCTTCGACGGTGATCGCCATCAACAGATGGTCTCGCCATGCCCGGTCAACCTCAAGGTAACGGCGCAACAGCCCCTCCTCGCGGAAGCCAACCTTTGCCAGCACGGCGCGACTGGCCGCATTCTCCGGGCGCACGGTGGCCTCGACTCGATGCAGCATGACCGGACCGAAGCAGTGGTCGAGACCCAACGCCAACGCTCCGGTGGCCACCCCTCCGCCAGTGGCCGCGCTTGGTACCCAATAGCCGATCCAGGCCGACCGCAAGGCCCCGTGGGTGACATTGCCGATGGTCAACTGGCCGCAGAACTGCCCATCCAGCTCGATCACGTACGGCAGCATGCGGCCGTTGCGAGCCTCCGAACGCAGACCCGAACACACCGCCGGCCAGGCAGCAACCGTGTGCCGGACGGTCCACTCGCCGTCCGCGCTGGGCTCCCACGGCTCAAGATGTGCACGGTCGGCCAACCGGATCCGGCTCCAATGCACGCCGTCACGCATCCGCACCGGCCGCAGCCGAATCACGCCTGCCGAGACCCGCAGCGGCCCGACGGCCATCGGCCATCCCGGATGCCGGGGATTCGAGCGCCATAAGTTCACCAGAGTCGCCGTGGTTCGGCTCAGCCGTGCTGAGCCAGGAAGGCGACATCCACGATCTCACCCGTGCGAATCTGCTCGGCCCCGGTGGGAACCACAACCAGACAGTTCGCTTCGGCAAGCGTCGCGAGCAGGTGCGATGACCCCCCCGGAGCGCCGCCCAGCGCCTGCACCAGGTACTCGCCGCTGTCCTGATCACGCATCAACTGGCCACGCAGGTAGCCCTTGCGCCCGGCCACCGACGTGATCGGCGACAGCGTGCGCGCCGACACGATCCGTCGCATCGGATGCCGTTTACCCAGCGACAGCCGGATCAGCGGCCGAACCATCACCTCGAAGACCACCAGGGCGCTGACCGGGTTGGCCGGCAGCAGAAAGGTCGGTACACCATCACGGCCGAGCTGTCCGAAGCCCTGCACGGATCCCGGATGCATGGCGACCCGCACGACCTCCATCTCACCGAGCTCGGAAAGCACCGACCTGACCGCTTCTGCCGCCGCACCGCCCACCCCGCCGGCGATCACCACGACCTCAGCCCGATTGAGCTGGCCCTCGACGATTTCGCCAAGTTCCGTAGGGTCGTTGCTGACGATGCCAACCCGGTTCACCTCCGCACCGGCATCCCGGCCCGCCGCAGCCAAGGCATAGGAGTTGACGTCATAAACCTGCCCGTTGCCCGGGGTCCGCGAGATGTCGACCAACTCGCCCCCGACGGCCATCACCGACAGCCGCGGACGAGGGTGCACCAGCACCCGTTCACGGCCGACCGCCGCCAGCAACCCCACCTGGGCTGCGCCGATGATCGTCCCCGCGCGCACCGCCACATCACCGGGCTGCACGTCGTCGCCCGCACGCCGCACGTAGGCGCCCGACGGCGCCCCGCGCAGCACCCGCACCCGAGACATTCCGCCATCGGTCCACCGCAACGGCAGGACCGCATCGGCCAGGGTGGGAAGCGGCGCGCCGGTCTGCACCCGGACCGCTTGGCGAGGCTGCAACCTGCTCAGGGTGCGCGCTCCGGCTTCGATGGTTCCCATCACCGGTAGGGTCAGCACGTCGCGACCGTCAAGATCGCCGTGGTCGGCAAAGACTTGGACACCACCGGTATCACCGACACCGGCCACATCGACACTGCGCACCGCGTAGCCGTCGATGGCGGCCTGATCAAAACCGGGCATTGGACGTTCGGTGACCACTTCTTCGGCGCACATCAATCCCTGCGCCTCGGCGATCGCAACGCGTATCGGCCTCGGGGCTACCGCAGCGGCCGATATCCGAGCCTGCTGCTCCTCCACAGAACGCACAGCGCCCGCCTTTCCGTCGAGCCATGGGGCCGGGCATCCCCCACCCCGGAACCGTCCGTGCCGTATCGTCGCCAGGCTACTGCTCTGTCAGACCCAGTCGCGCCACCAACCATCGCCGCAAGTCCGGGCCGTAGTCGTCACGATCCAATGCAAAGTCAACCGCAGCCTTGAGGTACCCGCCCGGATTTCCCAGGTCGTGTCGGGACCCTTGGTGGACGACGACATGGACGGGATGGCCCTCGGCAATCAGCAGCGCGATCGCATCGGTGAGCTGCACTTCACCGCCTGCACCCCGGTCGATGCGGCGTAACGCATCGAAGATGGCACGGTCTAGAACGTAGCGGCCGGCCGCCGCATACCTCGACGGCGCCGTTTCGGCCTTGGGCTTTTCGACCATGCCCCTGACCTTCAGCACGTTGGGATCGTCGGTGTAGTCACCATCGGGGACCGGCTCGACATCGAAAACCCCGTAGGCACTGATCTCCTCGCGCGCCACCTCGATAGCACACAGCACGGTGCCGCCCCTGCTGGCTCGCACCTTCGACATCGTCTCCAGGACGCCGGTCGGCAGCACCAGGTCGTCAGGCAGCAGCACCGCGACAGCGTCTTCGTCGGGCGACAGCGTCGGCTCCACACAGCCGATGGCGTGTCCCAGTCCCAGCGGCTCGGCCTGCACCACGGATTCGACCTTGATCAGTGCCGGGGCGCGACGCACCTTGGCCAGCA
This sequence comes from Mycobacterium canetti CIPT 140010059, assembly GCF_000253375.1. NCBI lineage: Bacteria > Bacillati > Actinomycetota > Actinomycetes > Mycobacteriales > Mycobacteriaceae > Mycobacterium > Mycobacterium canetti. Next base: position 1,120,349 of record NC_015848.1, on the reverse strand, counting down.
TGGCGATCTTGCCTCGGGCCTCGAGCGTGCCCTCCAGCACCAGGTCTTCCACGAAATGCGCGACCACCCCGTCCTTACCCTCGGAGGTGACGATCACCAGCCGTTCGGCACCGGCCGCGGCCGCCTCGGCGGCCACCAGCTCGATACCGGGAGTGTCGACGACGGGCAGCAGCTCCTTGGGCACCGTCTTGGTGGCCGGCAGAAAGCGCGTACCCAGGCCGGCTGCCGGGACGATTGCCGTGAACGGCGTTAGTACTTCTGGGCGTGACATCGTTCACACGATAACCCGCAGCGTGCTGATTGCCCGCCTCTTCGTTGGCGCTGTCCCGGCGCTCGCGCGGGACGGCCGGGGCTGTGTCATCGTTGAGGACATGGCGATCGCGAGCAAGTCGGCGTTGCGCGACCAGCTCCTGGCGGCCCGACGCCGCGTTGCCGACGACGTGCGCGCCGCCGAGGCCCGGATGTTGCGTGGACACCTGGAGCGCATGGTCACCAGCGACAGCACCGTCTGCGCGTATGTGCCGGTAGGCGGCGAGCCGGGGTCAATCGAGATGTTGGATGTGTTGCTGCGCCGCGCGGGGCGAGTGCTGTTGCCGGTGGCGCGCACCGCCGGCGGTGACCTCCCGTTGCCGTTGCGGTGGGGCGAGTACCGTGCCGGCGGACTCGCGCGCGCACGCTGGGGACTGCTCGAACCACCCGAACCTTGGCTGCCGGAAGCCGCGCTGGCGCAGGCCAGCTTGGTGCTGGTGCCGGCGCTGGCTGTCGACCGCCAGGGCGTGCGACTGGGCCGAGGTCGCGGCTTCTACGATCGCTCGCTGCGGTGCCGCGACCCGCACGCTCGTCTAGTCGCGGTGGTGCGCACTGTCGAACTGGTCGACGTGTTGCCGTCGGAGCCGCACGACGTACCCATGACTCATGCGCTCACACCGGAGCGCGGGCTGATCGCGCTGCCGTGCGGGGAATGACGGAACTCACCTAGCGGTTCTAGCACTTGAGACGGTAGAGTGCTAACGCCGAGTGACATTTCCGGAGGTTCTTGTGCCAACCTACAGCTACGAGTGCACCCAGTGCGCCAACCGCTTCGATGTTGTGCAGGCCTTCACCGACGATGCGCTGACCACGTGCGAGCGGTGTTCTGGCCGGCTGCGCAAGCTGTTCAATGCGGTCGGCGTGGTGTTCAAAGGCACCGGCTTCTACCGCACCGACAGCCGCGAGTCGGGCAAGAAGTCCAAGAGCCAGACCAACGGATCCTCGACCAGCGAGTCGACGAAGAGTTCGGGGAGTTCGGGGAGTTCTGGCTCGAGTGAAAGCAAGGCTTCGGGGTCAACCGAGAAGTCAACCAGCTCCACAACCGCCGCCGCGGCCGTCTGAGTTGAGAGGTTATCCACAAGGGGATTTCTGACCGGCGCTGCCTAGCACGGCGCTGCGCCTACCGTTTGCGGTGTGGCGGAATCCTCCCTGAATCCGAGCCTGGTCAGCCGAATATCGGCGTTTTTGCGCCCGGACTGGACCCGGACCGTGCGGGCCCGGCGCTTCGCCGCGGCCGGGCTGGTCATGCTGGCCGGCGTTGCGGCGCTGCGGTCCAATCCAGAGGATGATCGCGCCGAGGTGGTGGTGGCCGCGCACGATCTGCGCCCCGGTACCGCATTGACTCCCGGTGATGTCAGGCTGGAAAAACGTTCGGCCACCACGCTTCCCGACGGGTCGCAAGCTGACCTGGACGCAGTGGTGGGTTCGACGCTGGCCAGCCCGACACGCCGTGGCGAGGTGCTCACCGACGTGCGTTTACTGGGCAGCCGGTTGGCCGAGTCGACTGCCGGCCCGGACGCCCGCATCGTGCCGCTGCATCTGGCTGACAGCGCTTTGGTCGACCTTGTTCGGGTCGGGGATGTGGTCGACGTGCTGGCCGCGCCGGTAACCGATTCGCCGGCAGCTCTACGGCTCTTGGCCACCGACGCCATCGTGGTCCTGGTCTCGGCCCAGCAGAAGGCCCAGGCGGCTGATAGTGACCGGGTCGTTTTGGTGGCGCTGCCAGCCCGGCTGGCCAATACGGTAGCCGGTGCGGCGCTGGGTCAGACGGTGACGCTGACCCTGCACTGAACACGCCATACCTTATCTTGTACACGTGTCAATGTTGTGCGCATGCCTACGGCCACGAGCATGATCCCGGCAGTCAGCCTGGGTGACCCGCAATTCACCGCCAACGTCCACGACGGGATTGCCCGGATTACAGAGCTGATCAATAGCGAACTCTCCCAGGCCGACGAGGTTATGCGCGACACGGTGGCGCACCTTGTCGACGCCGGCGGCACCCCGTTTAGACCGCTTTTCACGGTGCTTGCGGCGCAACTGGGCTCCGACCCCGACGGATGGGAGGTCACGGTCGCGGGGGCAGCCATCGAGTTGATGCACCTGGGGACGCTTTGTCACGACAGAGTCGTGGATGAGTCCGACATGAGCCGCAAGACACCTAGCGACAACACACGCTGGACCAACAACTTCGCAATCCTCGCCGGTGACTACCGATTCGCGACGGCCTCACAGCTAGCCTCGCGGCTGGACCCCGAGGCCTTCGCGGTCATCGCCGAGGCGTTCGCCGAGCTGATCACCGGGCAGATGCGCGCGACCCGGGGCCCCGCCTCGCATATCGACACGATCGAGCATTACCTCCGAGTCGTGCACGAGAAGACCGGCTCTCTCATCGCAGCATCCGGACAGCTCGGAGCGGCACTCTCCGGCGCCGCCGAAGAGCAGATCCGCCGCGTAGCGCGCTTGGGGCGCATGATTGGTGCTGCGTTTGAGATCTCGCGCGACATCATCGCCATCTCCGGTGACTCCGCTACGCTATCGGGCGCCGACCTTGGCCAAGCTGTCCACACGCTGCCGATGCTCTACGCGCTGCGTGAGCAGACACCCGACACAAGCCGGCTGCGTGAGTTGCTGGCCGGACCGATCCACGACGACCACGTCGCCGAAGCCCTCACACTGCTGCGTTGCTCACCGGGCATAGGAAAGGCCAAGAATGTGGTAGCCGCCTATGCCGCACAGGCGCGAGAGGAGCTCCCCTATTTGCCTGACCGCCAACCTCGCCGAGCCCTTGCGACATTGATCGACCACGCGGTATCTGCGTGCGACTAGCGACACACCCCAGCACCTACCTGTTGACACAACGACGAATAAGTACTCTAGGGTTTGCAGCGATATCACAACTGCCCGACGACAATTCGAGAGCCTCTAAACCAAGAATCACCGGCAATTACCCGACTTCAAGACAGCCGTTGTACATAGCCGGTCATTTCAACGTATCCCCGACCACTGATCGGCATTCCTTGATAACGACCCTCAAGGGCAACCGCCCCTTCCCAGTAAGTCCTCGATAACCGCAGTTCTTGATTAGCCATTAATGCGGCCCCGCGCAGCGTCAAACCTATCCGTTCAATTTCGATTTCCCATGCAATCGGGTAGGTGGCGCCACTCTGGTCACTGGTCCAACGATCAGTCGTCTTGATGCGGAAATCGGACGACTCGAGAGGGATCACGCCACCATCCCCGGCAACAAAGGTACCGCTGGAAAATCGGGTCACACTCCCATCCGCCTGTCGAATCTGAAAAAGCATCAAAGCGGTGCCATTGTAGAATTGGAGCCCGAACCAATCCCAACCCACATCTTCAGGGGCCAGCGCACTGGTCATGTACTCATGATCTTTCCAGCTCAAACCACTAACCATGAATGTGTCGCCATTAACACTCACAGTGCCCCGCGATTCTTGACGAACTAACGAGTAGTAGTTGGACGCGTTTCCCGGTTGCGCGCCTTTCACACTTAACCCAGCATTTCCTTGCAAGATAGGCGGCAGCGTTTGCGTCAATGTCAAATCCAACACCGTGTTCTGAGTTCGAGCAAACAATTGCACCGAATTGTTGTTGGATTCACGCGCATACCAATCGTCTAGCCACACCGCATACGGCTCCGAGCTAGCACCAGCCAAACCCAACGCCTGCCGACTGAATTTCTCAGCCGGATAAAAGCCCCTGTTCGAAATATCACTTATCGCGAAGTGGGCCATATAGACCTGGGTCGTGCGCCATGAAGAAGCATCCGCTATGGCGACCCCCTCGCCGGGTGGTGCGAGAGCCCTGCGGAAAAAAGTAAGCTGGTAGCCGAAAAGCCGACCGTCAGCAGTTTCCAGATTACCGGTGTAATACCACCATTCCGTCTGGTAATCGTAATGAGGACCCAAATCCCGGGGAAACCGAATGGCTCCCGGCACTGTGGCCAAGGAATATCCGGCGTTATTCTCATCGACCAAAGCGCCAACTAAAGAGTCAGCAGCCACAGCATTCGTTCGCGGACGTTGCCACCACCAGAAAGCCACCAGCGTCAGCGTCAGAACCAGTACAACACCGGTCAATCCTGCTTTTCTCATGTACCGTCATTCCTCACGAATCGCCGTGCGAATCGTCATCCGTCCCAAACGCCAAGCGGGGTACATACCCGCCGCCAGGGCGGCCACCACCGCTACCAACAGGGCTCGAAGAAAATGCGCCGACTCAAAGTGCATCTGCAAGGTCCAGCCGAATGAGCGGACATTGATAATGCGGACAAGAATCCACGCTAGAATACAACCAGTTGGCAAGGCCATCAAGCCGGCCATCCCGCCCATTAGGCCGGTCTCAATGAACATCAGCTTCCATAATTGGCGGGTAGTCATGCCAATGGCGCGAAAAACACCCAACTCATGAGCCCGGTCCAATTCCAAACTCATCAGCGCGCTCAGTACGCCAATAAAAGCCACCACCGTGGCCACCAGTTGCAACGCGATGGTAATGGTAAAACTACGATCAAATATGACCATTGATGCTTCGCGGACACTATGAGTCGATTGAATAACAATGTCTTCCCGACCCGCGAACGCGGCTTGTAGTTGATCTATCAAGGCACCGCTATTCGCACCCGATGCCAAAAAAAGAAACATGGTCGTGACGTCATCATCCTGCCAATGGGCCCGATAACTGGCGCGATCCATCAAAATCACACCTTGATCTGAGGTGTAGTCAGAGAAAACCGCCAGAACGGGGAACGTTTGTGGCCCCGAATCCGTCATTAGCGTGATCGGCCTTGGCGGCATCTGCAAGTGTTGTCGCGATACCATTGGCTCCGATAGCATCACCCCTTTCCCCGCCAAGAAACGTGGCCAGAGCGTGTCTTTATTGCCGTCGATCCACCTATACGGTCGCTTGCCGTCGGAAATATCACCCGACACCGCCATTAGTTCCACCTCACGCCCCCAGTCCGGGGCAAAAACGGAGCTATACCGAGCCATAACTGCGTCACGCACTCCTGGCCATTTGCTTATATTCTGGACGGCATCCACAGGCAGATTACCGCTGGGGCGACCGGATGTTAAGCTCGGCGGAGACACATAGACATCCGACTTCAAAGTCACCTCTAGCCAATTGGCCAGCGTCTGTCGAAACGACCCCACCGATATGGAGACGCCTACCATCAAGGACACGGCCATCATCAGGGCGGCGATGGCGATAGAGGTGCGACTCAACGAGCGCACAATATTGCGTGGCGCCATTCGACCTATTGGACCGAGCAGCCGTCCTAAGCCAGGAGCTAAGCGCAACATTACAAACCGGGTCAGCGGCGGGGCAATAAGCGCCAGGGCAATCAGCACACTAAAGAGACCGACAAAGGCCACAACCAGGTTGTTGCCCGGCAACCACAGCATCAATACACCAAAGCTACCCAAACCAAACCACGCCACCCACAACCACGGCATGAGCTTGGTTATCTTGCTTTCCAGGGAGGAGCGCCGCAATGTGCTGGCAGGGACGGTGCGCATCGCTTCTATAGCCGGTGGCAGTGTGGCTAACATGGCGGCAAAGATGCCGATGATCAGCCCCTTCAACAAGCTTTCGGCGGAGACGGACACATTGCGAACATTGATGACAAAATAGAAATCATTGATGGTTTGAGTCACCAGGCCGATCAAGCCTTCGCCGAGCCAAATTCCAATCAAGAGGCCCAAGCCCGTACCAATCAGCCCGGCAACGAGGGATTCCGTCATTATCAGCCAAAATAACTGCTCTCGGGTTACACCCAAACAGCGCAATATGGCGAAAAACGGTCGCCGTTGGACGACATTAAATGTCACGGTATTGTAGATTAAAAAGATACCCACCAGCAAGGCAATCAAACTGAGAGCGGTTAAATTGACCGTAAAAGCGTCCGTCATCTGTTTGACGGTGTCCCGTTGGGTATCCGACGTTTCCATACGCACACCGGCCGGCAGTCTTTGTTGGATGCGTGTTGCAGTGGCCTCATCTTTGATGATCAAATCGATGTGGCTCAGTCTTCCGGGCATATGGAACAACTCTTGGGCCGTGGAAATATCAGCAATGATAAGGTCGGACAATTTTTGATTGCTAATTTCATCTGCAGGTGTCAGCAATCCCACCAGGGTTACCGTGGTAGGCGCACCTTTCACTTGCAGAGCAATGCGATCGCCCACAGCCAAGCCATACTTCTGTGCCACTTGTCGGCTTAACACGACACCGTTGGGCTGAGTCAAAAAGCCACCCAACTCGGCGATATTTTGGTTGGACCATAAAGGCGAGCGAAAAGCTGACTCCGCAAATGGGTCGGTGCCCATGAACTGCATAGCTCGGTTTCCCAGTCCGCGGGCCAACACATAGCCTTCGATTACCGGAGCGGAAAAATCGTACCCGTGTCGGCGCAGATCGACATAAAGCTGTTGGTCCACCCCGGCGGGGCCACTGACCAGCCGGTGAGTAGATTTTCCGGTGATGGCCGCGGCAGAGAGATCGAAGGCACGTTGCGCCGAATTACTGGATACATCGATAGCCACGATCATGGCAACGCCTAGCGCAATTCCCAGGACCAGCAGAATATATTGAAACGGCCGCTGACGCAGCCGACGCCACGCCGTGCGCCATAGTGGTGCATAAGCAACGGGAGCTTGGTCATTCATATGACGTGGGCAATAGGATCGTGCTGGCCGGCTGGTCGGTTTGATTTTCTCGGTTCACGGCAGGTATCAACCTGCCGCCCTGTAAGTTGACTACCCGGTCGGCATGCTGCGTCATCGACGGGCTATGCGTAGCCATGATTAAGGTTTTACCTGCTTGGCGGGTGAGATCAAGCAGAACATCCAAGACTTTATCCCCGGTATCGGAGTCCAGGTTGCCGGTCGGCTCATCGGCTAACACCAGCATGGGATTATGCGCCAACGCTCTGGAAATAGCGACCCGTTGTTGTTCTCCGCCGGAGAGTTTATCGGGAAAGGTGCGTTCACGGTCGGCCATGCCCACTTTTTCGAGAAGGTCACGAGCGACCACGGCCGCTTTCCTCTGAGAGACTCCGGCCAGTTCCTGAGGCAGCGTAATATTTTCCAACACGGTAAGAGTGGGAATCAGGTTGAAAAATTGAAAGACGATGCCAATCTGATCACGCCGGAACAACGTCCGGTCTCGCTCGCTTTTCTGAGTGATAGCGAACCCATTAATTGTGACGTCACCTGTGGTGGGCTTTTCTATGCCACTGATGAGGTTCAGCAAAGTGCTTTTACCACTTCCACTTTGCCCCAGCAGCGCGACAAACTCACCGGGCTCGAAATCGAAGGTGATGTGGTCTAGGACTTGTCGTCGGGTTTCGCCTTCTCGGAATGTCCAGCTCAAGTTACTCAGCTGAACGATGGGTTGCCGGTTCATGTAGGTCCTTTGTTGGATATTTCGGCGGTAGTCTAGCCCGGATCGCTCACAGCTGAAGGCGTTGTTGGCGTGATGTCATCTCGATCACTGTCCTGGCCACCGCGCCATCCGTCGCCGCGTTCCCGACCGGCCGGTTACGCGCACACCACGGTCAGCGAAGTCAAGGGCATCCCGTCAACAAACAACAGCACCGGATCCCGGCAGCGTCAGCTCCCCATGGCAACGGCGATCCCAGCGTCGTGGCCATTGACACCACCTGGTCTAGTTTTTCTAGGTGTTCCACTCGCGGACTGCCGGCCGCCGACTGCAGAAAGGACATCGCATGCTCAAAGGATTCAAGGAGTTTCTCGCGCGGGGTAATATCGTCGACCTGGCTGTCGCGGTGGTAATCGGCACAGCGTTCACGGCGTTGGTCACCAAGTTCACCGACAGCATCATTACGCCGCTGATCAACCGGATCGGCGTCAACGCACAGTCCGACGTCGGCATCTTGCGGATCGGTATCGGCGGTGGTCAGACCATTGACTTGAACGTCTTGTTGTCGGCAGCGATCAACTTTTTCCTGATCGCGTTCGCGGTGTACTTCCTAGTCGTGCTGCCCTACAACACACTACGCAAGAAGGGGGAGGTCGAGCAGCCGGGCGACACCCAAGTCGTCCTGCTCACCGAAATCCGCGATCTGCTCGCGCAAACGAGCGGGGACTCGCCGGGGAGGCACGGCGGCCGTGGGACACCATCGCCAACCGACGGGCCTCGCGCGAGCACAGAATCGCAATAGCCCGACACTCGATCCGGATTCAGATCTCCAAGCTCGACAACTGCCCGATGATCTGTGCCGCTAGCGGATTCAGCGTCGCCATTCCATCGCGCACCGCATAACGCGAACCCGCGAGGTTGACCACCAGCGTGCTGCCGGAGACACCCGCCAGGCCGCGCGACAACCCGGCGTCGACGATTCCCGCGGACAGCCCGGACGCGCGGATGGCCTCGGCGATACCGAGGATCTCGCGGTCCAGAATGTCGCGGGTGGCTTCCGGGGTGACATCGCGAGGCGTCACCCCGGTCCCGCCGACCGACACCACCAGGTCCACCCCGCCGATCACCGCTGTGTTCAGCGCGTTTCGGATCTCGACCTCGTCGGCCGACACCGCCACCACGCCGTCGACAACAAACCCGGCCTCGGTGAGCAGCTCGGTGACAAGCGGCCCGCTGTGGTCTTCATCGCCGTGCGCCGTGCGATCGTCAACGACGACGACAAGTGCCCGGCCAACCACCAACTCCGCACGCTGTTCCATGGGTGCCACCGTATATCCGAGCTTTGAACACTGCGCGGCGACCTTCATCACTGCTCCGCCTTGCCGAGGGTGACTTGCACTGTGCGGCTACCGCCCGAGGGATCCTGAAAGGTTAGCGCCACCGTGGCGCCCGGCGCTTTGGACCGCACGGCGGCAACCAACGCGTCCGCGCTGTTGATCGGGCGGTCGTCGACCTTGGTGACAACGACGCCCTTCGGCACTCCAGCGTTCGCGGCGGCACCACCGGCCACTACTTCGACGATCTTGGCGCCCGGGGTGTCTTTGTCATTGGTCACCTGCACACCCAGGGAGGCATGTGACGCCTTGCCGGTGCTGATCAACTCGTCGGCGATGCGCTTGGCCTGGTCGACTGGAATCGCAAAACCGAGACCGATCGAACCGCTCTGCGCATCGGCTGAGTCCGCGCCCAACGTGGCAATGGCCGAGTTGACTCCGACGAGTTGAGCGTTCATGTTCACCAGCGCGCCCCCGGAGTTACCGGGGTTGATCGCGGCGTCGGTCTGAATGGCGTCCAGCACGGTGTTCTGGTTGCCGGCCTCGCCGGTCGTCGACACTGGACGGTTGAGAGCGCTGACGATCCCCGTGGTCACGGTGCCCTCCAAACCGAGCGGCGACCCGATCGCCAGCACCGGCTGACCGACCCTCAGGTCCGAGGAGGAACCCAGGGAGATCGGGGTGAGCCCGGAGACGCCCTGAACACGGACGACGGCGATATCACTGGTGGGGTCAGCCCCCACCACCGTGAAGGGTGCGGTCCGCCCGTCAGAGAAGGTTACCGTCGTTTTCGGCGGCGGACTGCCCAGGGGAGGTTTGGCGGCCGCCGCGATCACGTGGTTGTTGGTCAAGATCAGCCCCTCGGCAGACAGAATGATGCCGGAGCCCTCCTCCGACTGGCGGCCCAAATCGGTTTCCAACATGACGACACTGGGCACCACCTTGGCCGCCACCTGTTCGACCGACCCCGGCGGCATGTTTGCTGCGGGGATGCTTGGCGCCGCGCTGGCAGCCACTGGGCCGCCGCTGGGGCCGGCGGGTGCCCGGTTGAACCCGACCAGGGATGCGGCCGCGCCGCCGATGCCGGCGGACACCACCGCTATCGTCACCGCGCCGATGGCCAACATGCCTGCACGAGGGCGTTGGCGAACCATCCCAGGAGGGGGCGTCATGGTCGGAATCACGCCGGGTATCAGACCCGGCCGGGTACCACCCAACGCCTCGTAGGGTTGACGGTACTGGGTTGGCTGCGGGGGCGGGGACGGTGGGTAACGCCAGTCGAACTGCTGGCTGTACGTTTGCTGCTGCCCCTGAGCATAACCTGGGGTTCCCGGCTGCTGCGGCGGTGGCGAATACCGTGGGTGATTCGTCATGTCGCTAGGTTGCTCTTCCTGTACTAGGCCCACTACTCGGGCTAACTTGGCCATGCGTGGACTGGCATGGGTGTGGCTTTCAACAGTAACTGCACAACTAGGTTGCGCGCGTGGACTGAGATTCCACTGAGATAACGTTCGCCGAACCCCGAGAGTTCTCGATGTCCGTGCTCCGAGCGCCAGCCGTCGCACCGGGAAGCTGCGGAATCGGCATCCGACGGCCGGGGAGCAGCACGTAAATCGACGTTCCAGGGGGCTGGCCGCCTGGGTCGGTGTCTTCGATGCGCAGCAATCCGCCGTGGTTGAGCACCACCTGTTTGACGATCGCCAACCCGAGGCCCGAACCCGGCAACGCCCGTGCCGATGCCGACCGGTAAAACCGTTCAAACACCAGACGGCGCTCCTGCACGGGAATGCCCGGGCCGCGGTCGGAAACCACCAGCTCAGCGTGCGACGCGTCGAGCTGGCTCAGCCTGACACCCACGTGGCCGCCCGGCGGGCTCCACTTCGCGGCGTTGTCCATCAGGTTAAGCGCCATCCGCGACAATCCAGCGGTATCGCCATAAACCTGCCACCCAATCACCTCGACGTCGAAATGGATATCGTTGCGCCGCCGCCTGACCCGCTCCAGGCTGCGGTCGACGACGTCAGCCATGTCGACCGGCTCGTGCACCACTTCTCCGGCGTCGCCTCGGGACAGGTCCACCAAATCGCCTACCAGTGTGGACAATTCCTCGATTTGAGCCAGCACATCGGCACGCAGGTCGACCATCTCCTGCTTGGGTAGCCGCGGAGCCCCCGGGGCCATCGAGGCCATCAAGAGTTCGACATTGGTGCGCAGCGACGTTAGCGGGGTACGCAATTCATGTCCGGCGTCGGTAACCAGCCTTGCCTGCCGTTCCCGTGACTCGGCCAGCGCCCGCAGCATTAAATTGAATGCCTCTGTCAGCCTGGCCAATTCGTCGCTGCCGAAGACGGGGATGGGCCGCAGGTCGTCGGTTCGCGCCACCCGCTCGGCCGCTTCGGTGAGGCGGCCCACCGGCCTCAGCCCGGCCCGGGTGACCATCCCCCCGGCCACCGCGGCGACCGCCACCCCGATCCCACCCACGATCAATAGCACCCAACGCAGCTTGTTCATGACTGCTTCGGTGGGCTTGAGACTTTTGGAGATCAGCAGCGAACTACCGTTGGTCAGACGGATGGCAAGCACCCGTTGGTCGGCGGTGGTGCGCCGCGACATGAACAACTCGCCACGGATCACCGCCTTCTCGGCAGCACCGACCGGCAGCGTCTGGCCCGGCTGTTGAGCGGTGTAGATGGACTGGCCGGGGTTGACCAGCATCGCGTTGACATCCGAATAGGCGGTACCCTCGATTGCCTTACCCGGATCAGCTGCCAGCGAGCCACTGGCGATGAGCAGTTGCGCCCGGCTCTGCAGTTGGTTGTCGATGTCGCTGTAGAGCGCGGCCGAGATCACCGCATAGACGGCGAACGACATCAGCACAACCACCATCGCGACCATGGACATCGCCAGCAGCATGACCCGCCACCGCAGGGATAATGAGCTGGTGGCGCGCAGCGGCGCCCGGTCTCGGCGGCGGAACCACCACATCAGGGTGGTGTTTCACGTAGCACGTAACCCACTCCGCGCACAGTGTGGATCAGCCGCGGCTCGCCGTCGGCCTCGGTCTTGCGGCGTAGATACCCGACGTAGACTTCCAGCGCGTTGCCCGAGGTGGGAAAGTCGAATCCCCATACCTCTTCCAGGATACGGCTGCGCGTCAGCACTCGCCGCGGATTGGCGATCAGCATCTCCAGCAATGCAAATTCGGTGCGGGTCAGGCTGATCCGGCGCTGTCCACGGTTGACTTCGCGGGTTACCGGGTCCAGCGTCAGGTCGGAGAACCTCATGGCCATCGACTCGGCGGCATCCTCGGGCTTGGTGCGGCGCAGCAGCGCCCGCATCCGTGCCAGCAGCTCTTCGAGGGCGAACGGCTTTGGTAGGTAGTCGTCGGCACCGGCGTCCAGCCCGGCCACCCGCTCGGACACCGAGTCGCGCGCGGTCAGCACCAGAATCGGCAGGTCGTCGCCGGTGCTGCGGAGCTGACGGCACACCTCGAGGCCGTCCAGCCGCGGCATCATGACATCCAGGACCAACGCGTCGGGGCGATCGCTGGCAATCATGTCGAGCGCCTCAACCCCGTCGTGGGCCAGTTCGACCGAATAGCCATTGAAGGAAAGCGACCGGCGCAGCGACTCGCGCACCGCACGATCGTCGTCAACGACAAGAATTCGCACGGACACCAGTGTCGTCGCAGCGCCTGAGACTGGCCTGAGAGGCGCGCCGTGGTATGCGGGTTTGTTCAACGAGGTTTAGCCACATCAGCCACATTGGCCCCATGGACGGGTTTTGTTTGGTGGTCAAGAGTAGGGCGATTTGTGCTGCTTGGCGGAAGAGTTCTCGTCCGCGCGGGTTTCGCCTGCTGCCACACGATGAGGGCAGAACCCCAGGTGCAGTGTGCACCACGTTCCACCAAATGTTGGTGCGGTTTGCGCCTGCGCCCAGGCGTGGAACGGCAGGGATCGTCCGAATAAACGGTTACCCACCGCAGGGGTAACAGGCGGTGGGCCGCCCGCATCTCAACATCGTGGCGGTCAGGAGGATTTCGATGTCGTTTGTCAACGTGGCCCCACAGTTAGTGTCCACAGCGGCGGCCGATGCGGCGCGGATCGGCTCGGCGATCAACACCGCCAACACCGCGGCGGCGGCGACCACCCAGGTGTTGGCCGCCGCCCACGACGAGGTGTCAACGGCGATCGCGGCGCTGTTCGCCAGCCACGGCCAGCACTATCAAGCGATCAGCGCGCAGGTCGCGGCCTACCAGCAACGGTTCGTGCTGGCCTTAAGCCAAGCTAGCAGCACCTACGCGGTCGCCAAAAGCGGCCAGCGCAACACCGCTGCAGAACGTGCTCGATGCGATCAACGCACCCGTTCAGTCGCTGACCGGGCGCCCATTGATCGGCGACGGCGCGAACGGGATCGACGGGACCGGGCAAGCCGGCGGTAACGGCGGGTGGCTGTGGGGCAACGGCGGCAACGGCGGGTCGGGGGCACCCGGGCAGGCCGGCGGCGCCGGCGGTGCGGCCGGGTTGATCGGCAACGGTGGGGCCGGCGGAGCTGGCGGCCAGGGCCTACCCTTTGAGGCCGGCGCGAACGGCGGAGCCGGCGGCGCCGGTGGATGGCTGTTCGGCAACGGCGGGGCCGGTGGTGTCGGCGGGGCCGGCGGAGCCAGCACAACCTTCGGTGTGGCCGGCGGTGACGGTGGCACCGGCGGGGTTGGTGGTCACGGCGGGTTAATCGGTGTGGGTGGACACGGCGGGGACGGCGGGACCGGCGGCACCGGCGGCGCGGTCAGCCTCGCCCGCGCCGGCACCGCCGGCGGCGCCGGCGGCGGCCCGGCCGGCGGTATCGGCGGTACGGGTGGGGTCGGCGGTGCCGGTGGGGCCGCCGGCGCCGTCACCCACGCCAGCTTCAACGATCCGCACGGGGTGGCGGTCAACCCGGGCGGCAACGTCTACGTCACCAACCAGGGCAGCAACACGGTGTCGGTGATCGACCCGGCCACCAACACCGTCACCGGCTCCCCCCTCGCCGTCGGCGCCAGTCCGCTCGGGGTGGCGGTCAACCCGGGCGGCAACGTCTACGTCGCCAACCGGGGCGGCGACACGGTGTCGGTGATCAACCCGGCCATCAACACCGTCACCGGCTCCATCCCCGTCGGCACCGGTCCGTATGGGGTGGCGGTCAACCCAGGCGGCAACATCTACCTCACCAACCAGTTCAGCAACACGGTGTCGGTGATCGACCCGGCCACCAACACCGTCACCGGCTCCCCCATCCCCGTCGGACTCGACCCGACAGGGGTCGCGGTCAACCCCGTCACCGGCGTGGTCTACGTCACCAACTCTCTCGACGACACGGTGTCGGTGATCACCGGAGAGCCGGCGCGCTCGGTGTGTTCGGCGGCCATATGATCGTCGGCCGCCGGCGCGTCAGCGCTTATCGAAATCGATGAGGCCGAGCCGGGCGGCCTTGAGCAGGCGCCGAGGCACCTTGTGGGCGTGACCGGCGACGGTCACACCGACCAGCTCGGTCTTGGCGGCCTTCCACTGCGAGCGCCGGCTTCGGGTATTCGAGCGCGACTTTCTGCGCTTGGGCACAGCCATGGTGGGCCTTCCTCTTTTGGTATGGGCTTCCGCACGCAGGTGGGCGCGGCGACAATCGCGTCGACAATGACGTGGAGGATACCGGTTGAAGACGGCCCGGCCCAATTCCGGGCCGGGGTTGGGCCCGGGCGTGACCGTCAGTTCACGGTTGTCGCCCCGATGGTGGTGGGGCTGTGGGACAGGAATCGGCGACCAGGGTGGCAATGGCCGAGTTGACGCCGACGAGTTGAGCGGTCGCCTCACCGGTCGTCGACATGGGGCCGGTTCAGTGCGCTGACCGGTGAGCGTGAGCAGCGATTTGTGCTGCTTAACGCAGGAGTTCTCGTCCGCGCGGGTTTCGCCTGCTGCCACACGATGAGGGCAGAACCCCAGGTGCAGTGTGCACCACGTTCCACCAATGTTGGTGCGGTTTGTGCCTGCGCCCAGGCGTGGAACGGCAGGGATCGTCCGGATAAACGGTTACCCACCGCAGGGGTAACAGGCGGTGGGCCGCCCGCATCTCAACATCGTGGCGGTCAGGAGGATTTCGATGTCGTTTGTCAACGTGGCCCCACAGTTAGTGTCCACAGCCGCGGCCGATGCGGCGCGGATCGGCTCGGCGATCAACACCGCCAACACCGCCGCGGCGGCGGCGACCACCCAGGTGTTGGCCGCCGCCCACGACGAGGTGTCAACGGCGATCGCCGCGCTGTTCGCCAGCCACGGCCAGCACTATCAAGCGATCAGCGCGCAGGTCGCGGCCTATCAGCAACGGTTCGTGCTGGCCTTAAGCCAAGCTAGCAGCACCTACGCGGTCGCCGAAGCGGCCAGCGCAACACCGCTGCAGAACGTGCTCGATGCGATCAACGCACCCGTTCAGTCGCTGACCGGGCGCCCATTGATCGGCGACGGCGCGAACGGGATCGACGGGACCGGGCAAGCCGGCGGTAACGGCGGGTGGCTGTGGGGCAACGGCGGCAACGGCGGGTCGGGGGCACCCGGGCAGGCCGGCGGGGCCGGCGGGGCGGCCGGGTTGATCGGCAACGGCGGAGCCGGCGGAGCTGGCGGCGCGGTCAGCCTCGCCCGCGCCGGCACCGCCGGCGGCGCCGGCGGCGGCCCGGTCGGCGGTATCGGCGGTACGGGTGGGGTCGGCGGTGCCGGTGGGGCCGCCGGCGCCGTCACCCACGCCAGCTTCAACGATCCGCACGGGGTGGCGGTCAACCCGGGCGGCAACGTCTACGTCACCAACCAGGGCAGCAACACGGTGTCGGTGATCGACCCGGCCACCAACACCGTCACCGGCTCCATCACCGTCGGCATCACTCCGTTGGGGGTGGCGGTCAACCCGGGCGGCAACGTCTACGTCACCAACTTCAACAGCGGCACGGTGTCGGTGATCGACCCGACCACCAACACCGTCACCGGCTCCCCCATCACCGTCGGCGCCAGTCCGCTCGGGGTGGCGGTCAACCCCGTCACCGGCGAGGTCTATGTCACCAACTTCGCCGGCGACACGGTGTCGGTAACCAGCTGACACCAGCCCGCCCGGTGTGTTCGGCCCGCACCCGTCCGGCCGGGCCCTCCACTGCGAGCGCCGGCTTCGGGTGTTCGCGCGCGACTTTCTGCGCGTGGGCACAGCCATGGTGGGCCTTCCTCTTTGGTATGAGCTTCCGCGCGCAGATGAGCGCGGCGACAATCGAGAACGCCCGCTGCAGACGCCCCTTCCCTATCACGAGCCAGGGAGGGGCCGTCAGTTAAAGGTGGTCGTCCCGATGGCGGTGGGGCTGTAGGAGACGTATATCGGTTGCTGCGCGAAGGGGACGTGCCCGGTGTTCATCACGCCGCCGGAGGTGACAAATGGGGTGTTTGTCGCGGTGGTGGTGTAGGAGTACAACAGCGTCTGGCCGTCGCTGGTGTAGACCGAAATGGTCGTTCCCGCCGGCACGAATCCCCCGGACGGCAGGCTGGCGAGGGCTGACGGGATGGTTCCGTTGATGCCGCCGGAGTCGAACATCACCGGAGCTTGTTGCAGCGGCCCGTTGTCGATCTGGACAGCCACGGTGGAAATCGGTGCTCCAGAAATCGTGATACCGCCGGTTAATGTGTTGGGACCGAACTGCAGGATGCCCGCCGATTCGTCGATGAGCACACCGTTGTTGAGCAGGCCGGGCATCGCGGTGACGATGGAGCTGGTGCCCGGGAACCCGTTGTTGGGCCCGATTCCCAAGACGCCCACCGCACCGGATCTCGACAAGAAGTTGCCCAGGGTTCCCGGTGATGACGAGGTGACGACGTTAACGCTGGTCGGCAGGGTGAGAAGGCCATTGCCGAAATCCACCGTCGTTGAGTAGGTGTTGTAGTTGTAGGTCAGCCCGCCGGCGTAACCGGCGGTGCCCGTCCCGATGACGGGGCCGAAGTTCTGCGTCAGGAATTGGCTGTCCATGACCAGACCGGTGGATCCGGTGTCGAGCAGCACGGGCACCATTTGGCCGCCGTTTAAGGAGATGAATACCACCGGCTCGGTGGTATTCACCAGCTGCAGCGGTACGGTCGCGTTGGTCAACGTGGTGCTGCCGATGCCGCCGGTGGCCCCGTTGAGGCCGATGTTGCCGTTGTGGCCGCCGAGCAGGGTGCCGAGCCCGCCGGTGCCGCCGGCACCGTTGGTGCCGAACGTGCCGTTAATTCCGCCGAAGCCGCCATTGCCACCGTTGCCGCCATTGCCGCCATCGGCACCGTTGCCGCCGAAACCTCCGGCACCGCCGGAGCCCGCGGTGCCACCGGTGCCGGCGCCACCGGCGTTGCCGCCGGCGCCGCCGCTGCCACCTTCACCGCCGTAGACGCCGCGACCGGAGAATTCGGCGGCGCCGCCGTGGCCGGCGTTGCCGCCGTCGCCGCCGCGGCCCGAGTCCCCCCCGCGACCCCCGTCGGCCCCGACCCCACCCGTGCCGCCGGTGCCGCCGGCTCCCCCAACACCGCCGGCACCACCGTCGCCGCCGTTGTTGGCTTGGGCATTGAAGGTGCCGCTGCCGTCACCGCCGGCGCCGCCGCCACCGCCCGGGCCGCCGTCGCCACCCCGGCCGCCATCGAAGCCGATGTCGCCCTGCCCGCCGTCTCCACCGGCGCCGCCGGCACCGCCTTCGCCGCCGGTCCCGCCGGTTCCGATGGGCAGCCCTTGGGGCGCGGGCTGTTGGAAGTAGCCGTTGCCCGGCGCGCCGCCCGCCCCGGCCGCCCCGCCGTCACCGCCGGTGCCGCCGGCCCCTCCGGCGCTGCCAACACCGGCGCCGCCGTTGCCGCCGCCGCCGCCGGCGCCGCCATCGCCACCAGCACCACCGTCGCCGTTGGAACCGAACAACCCGTGCCAGTCCTCGTTGAGGTTGGGTGGGCTAGCCGCACCACCTTGACCGCCGTGGCCGCCGGCACCGCCGTTACCGCCGGCAAAGCCGGGGTTGTCGCCGGCCGGGCCGTGGTCGCCGGCGCCGCCATCACCGCCATTGCCGCCAGCACCCCCGTGACCGCCACTGCCGAAGACGACGCCGGCAGCGGCGGCGGCTTCCTTGCTGGAGCCCAGGCCGGGGCTGCCACCGGCACCACCGTTGCCGCCGTCGCCGCCGCGGCCACCGAGGCCGCCGGGGCCGCTGATGCCCGCGCCGCCATCGGTGCCCTGGCCGCCGTCACCGCCGTCACCGCCCCTGCCACCGCTGCCGCTGACGGTGGTCACGCCGCCGTCGCCGCCGATGCCGCCGGTACCGCCGACGCCGCCGTTGCCGCCGCCGCCGCCATTGCCGCCATCACTTCCCGCGGTGGCCATGCCACCGGCGCCGCCGCGGCCGCCGTTGCCGCCATTGCCGGCGGCCCCGCCGATGCTGCCGTTACCGCCAGTGCCGCCGATGCCGCCCGCGCCGCCGTCGCCCCCGGCGCCTGCGCCGCCGCCGCCAACGCCGCCACTACCGCCGGCGCCGCCCTGGCCGCCGTCGCCGCCGTGCCCACCCGCACCCTGGCTGCCGCCGATCCCACCCGCCGAACCACCGATCCCGCCGGCGCCGCCGGCTCCCCCGTCGCCGCCCTGGCCGCCTTGCTCACCAATGCCGACCGTGATGCCCTCAGCGGCCCAGCCGTTGCCGCCAGCACCGCCCTGGCCACCCATGCCGCCGGTACCGCCATCGCCGTTGATTCCCGCGTGGCCGAACAACGCCGAGCCGTGGCCGCCGACCCCGCCCGCGCCGCCGATGCCGCCGATGCCCCCGATGCCGCCGGTGCCGCCGGCGGGACCAGCAGCCCTGCCCGCGCCGCCCGCCCCGCCGGAGCCCCCAAGTCCGCCGGAGCCACCCTGGCCGCCGGCACCACCGTTGCCGAATAGCAGCCCGCCGTTGCCGCCGGCGCCGCCGGCGCCGCCGATGCCGCCGCTTCCGCCGTTGGCGCCGTTGCCCCCGGGCAGGCCCGCGGTGCCAGCGGCACCGGCGATGCCCGGCCCCCCGACACCGCCATGACCGCCGTGGCCGAACAGGCCGGCATCACCGCCCCGGCCGCCCGGCTGTCCGGGAGCCCCGGACCCGCCGTTACCGCCGTTGCCCCACAAGATTCCGCCCGCCCCACCGTTCTGCCCGGTCCCCGGCGCCCCGTGGGTGCCATCGCCGATCAGCGGACGACCCAACAACGTCTGGGTGGGCGCATTGATCACACCCAGCACCTGCTGCTCGGTCTTCAACAGCACGCCATTGCCGACGTCGACGACCGCATACAGCTGCCCCGCATTGGTCAATGTCTGCACGAACTGCACGTGGAAGGCCGTCACCTGGACGCTCAGCGTTTGATAGTCCCGCGCGTAGCTGGAAAACAGCGCCGCGATCGCCGCCGAAACCTCGTCGGCGGCGGCGGGCGCCAACGCCGTCGTTCGGACCGCTGCCATCGCGTTGGCCTCGCTGATCATGGACGCGATACCGCCCAGATCCGACGCCGCCGACGCGAGCACCGGCGGTGCTGTGACCACGAAGGACATGGCGCTGACCTCCCGGGGCCGGCAAAGCACCCGGCGTCCCGTAGCGAAACGGACTCTACTCCAATGGACGGCGCAGACCGGGCCGCTTCGACTCAGGAAGCGATCTCCGTCGCGAAACAGGGCAGTGCTAACCTACCGGTTGGTTGGTAGCGTCGCCGATCCCAAGGGAGGAATCGCATGGCCCCTGACTGTGGTGCCGTGCGTATCGGAAACTGCTCGGGCTTCTACGGCGACCGCCTCTCCGCCATGCGCGAGATGCTGACCGGCGGCGAGCTGGACTATCTCACCGGCGACTACCTGGCCGAGCTGACCATGTTGATTCTCGGTCGCGACCGCATGAAAAACCCCGATCGCGGCTACGCGAAGACCTTCCTGGCCCAGCTCGAGGACTGCCTGGGCCTGGCCCATGACCGCGGGGTGCGCATCGTCACCAACGCCGGTGGCCTGAACCCCGCCGGGCTGGCCAACGCGGTGCGGGCGCTGGCCGCGCGCCTGGGCATTCCGGCGCAGGTCGCCCACGTGGAAGGCGACGACCTGCAACCACGGGCGGCCGAACTGGGGCTGGGGACGCCACTGACGGCCAACGCCTACCTGGGCGCATGGGGCATCGTCGACTGCTTCGAGCGCGGCGCCGACGTCGTGGTCACCGGCCGGGTCACCGACGCCTCGGTGGTCGTCGGGGCGGCGGCCGCGCACTTCGGCTGGGGCCGCACCGACTACCACCGACTGGCCGGCGCCGTGGTGGCCGGGCACGTGATCGAATGCGGAGTCCAGGCCACCGGCGGCAACTACGCGTTCTTCACCGAGATAGGCGACCTCACTCACGCCGGCTTCCCGCTGGCCGAGATCGCTGCCGACGGCTCGTCGGTGATCACCAAGCACCACGGCACCGGCGGCCTGGTCAGCGTCGACACCATCACCGCGCAGCTGCTCTACGAGATCACGGGCGCTCGGTATGCCAACCCGGATGTGACGGCCCGGATGGACAGCGTCGAACTGTCGCCCGACGGGCCGGATCGAGTGCGCATTAGCGGCGTGATCGGCGAACCGCCGCCGCCGACCTACAAGGTGTCGCTGAACAGCATCGGCGGCTTCCGCAACGCCATGACATTCGTGCTGACCGGCCTGGACATCGATGCCAAGGCCGACTTGGTGCGACGCCAGCTCGAGGCCGCGCTGACCGTCAAACCCGCTGAGCTGCAATGGACGCTGGCCCGCACCGACCACCCCGACGCCGACACCGAAGAAACCGCCAGCGCGCTGCTCACCTGCGTCGCCCGCGATCCCGACCCCGCCAATGTGGGTCGGCAATTCTCCTCGGCCGCGGTCGAATTGGCGCTGGCCAGCTACCCGGGGTTCACCGCCACCACCCCGCCCGGTGACGGCCAGGTGTATGGCGTGTTCACCCCCGGCTACGTCGACGCCGGCAAGGTGGCGCACATCGCCGTGCACGCCGACGGCACCCGCACCGAGATTCCCTGCGCCACTGAGACGTTGGAGCTGGCGCCGGCAGATCCCCCGGCGCTGCCCGACCCGCTGCCGGCTGGCCCGACCCGGCGCGTACCGCTGGGCCTGATCGCTGGCGCCCGCAGCGGCGACAAGGGCGGATCGGCCAACGTCGGCGTGTGGGTACGCACCGACGAGCAGTGGCGCTGGCTGGCGCACACTCTGACCGTCGAGCTACTCAAGGAGCTGCTGCCAGAAACGGCAGGCCTGGTCGTCACCCGTCACGTGCTGCCGAATCTGCGGGCACTGAACTTCGTCATCGAGGCAATCCTCGGCCAGGGCGTCGCCTACCAGGCCCGCTTCGACCCGCAGGCCAAGGGACTGGGTGAGTGGCTGCGCAGCCGCCACGTCGACGTCCCGGAGACCCTGTTGTGAACATCTGGACCACACCGGAGCGCCAACAGCTGCGAAAAACGGTGCGCGCCTTTGCCGAGCGCGAGATCCTGCCGCACGTCGACGAGTGGGAAAGGATCGGCGAGTTGCCCCGCGGCCTGCACCGGCTCGCCGGGGCCGCCGGGCTGCTGGGCGCCGGCTTTCCCGAGGCGGTCGGTGGTGGCGGCGGTGACGGCGCCGACCCCGTCATCATCTGCGAGGAGATGCACCAGGCCGGCGCCCCGGGCGGGGTGTATGCGTCCCTGTTCACCTGCGGTATCGCCGTACCGCACATGGTCGCATCCGGCGACGAACGGCTGATCGCCACGTACGTGCGGCCCACCTTGGCCGGGGAGAAGATCGGCGCGCTGGCCATCACCGAACCCGGCGGCGGCTCCGACGTCGGGCATCTACGGACCAGCGCGGTACGGGACGGCGACCATTACGTGATCAACGGCGCCAAGACCTACATCACCTCCGGCGTGCGGGCCGACTACGTGGTCACCGCGGTGCGAACCGGTGGACCCGGTGCCGCCGGGGTTTCGCTGCTGGTGGTGGAAAAGGACACCCCCGGCTTTGAGGTGACCCGCAAGCTGGACAAGATGGGCTGGCGTTCCTCGGATACCGCCGAGCTGTGCTACACCGACGTGGCCGTGCCGGCGACTAACCTCGTGGGCGCCGAGAACAGCGGCTTCACCCAGATCGCCCGGGCATTTGTTTCCGAGCGCATCGGCCTTGCCGCCCAGGCGTATTCGAGCGCCCAGCGGTGCCTGGACCTCACCGCGCAGTGGTGCCGGGACCGCGAGACGTTCGGTCGGCCGCTGATTTCACGCCAGTCGGTGCAGAACACGCTGGCCGAGATGGCCCGCCGCATCGACGTCGCCCGGGTCTATGCGCACCATGTGGTGGAACGCCAGCTCGCCGGCGAGACCGACCTGATCGCGCAGGTGTGTTTCGCCAAGAACACCGCCGTGCAGGCCGGGGAGTGGGTTGCCAACCAGGCCGTACAGCTGTTCGGCGGCATGGGTTACATGGCCGAATCCGAAGTCGAACGCCAATACCGGGACATGCGAATCCTCGGTATCGGAGGCGGCACCACCGAAATACTGACCGCTTTGGCCGCCAAAACCCTGGGGTATCAATCGTGACCGTGCTGCAATCCACACTGGACCCGAACGCTTCCGCCTACGACGAGGCGGCCGCGACGATGAGCGGCAAGCTCGACGAGATCAACGCCGAACTGGCCAAGGCGCTCGCCGGCGGTGGCCCCAAATACGTCGACCGGCACCACGCCCGCGGCAAGCTGACACCACGGGAACGCATCGAGCTGCTCGTCGACCCGGACTCCCCGTTCCTGGAGCTGAGCCCGCTGGCCGCCTACGGCAGCAACTTCCAGATCGGCGCCAGCCTGGTCACCGGCATCGGCGCGGTCTGCGGCGTGGAATGCATGATCGTCGCCAACGACCCGACGGTCAAGGGCGGCACCAGCAATCCGTGGACGCTGCGAAAGATACTGCGGGCCAACCAGATCGCCTTCGAAAACCGGCTTCCCGTCATTTCGCTGGTGGAATCCGGCGGGGCCGATCTGCCCACCCAGAAAGAGATTTTCATCCCCGGCGGACAGATGTTCCGCGACCTGACCCGGCTGTCGGCGGCCGGGATCCCGACCATTGCGCTGGTTTTCGGCAACTCCACCGCGGGCGGTGCCTACGTCCCCGGCATGTCCGATCACGTGGTGATGATCAAGGAACGCTCCAAGGTGTTTTTGGCCGGCCCGCCGCTAGTGAGGATGGCCACCGGCGAAGAGTCCGACGACGAGTCGCTGGGCGGCGCCGAAATGCACGCCCGCATATCGGGTTTGGCCGACTATTTTGCGCTCGACGAGCTCGACGCGATCCGCATCGGACGCCGCATCGTGGCGCGACTGAACTGGATCAAACAGGGACCCGCACCCGCTCCGGTGACCGAGCCGCTGTTCGACGCCGAGGAGCTAATCGGCATCGTGCCCCCGGATCTGCGCATCCCATTCGACCCGCGCGAGGTGATCGCCCGCATCGTCGATGGCTCCGAGTTCGACGAATTCAAGCCGCTGTACGGGTCGTCTCTGGTGACCGGCTGGGCTCGGTTGCACGGCTATCCGCTGGGCATCCTGGCCAACGCCCGCGGCGTGCTGTTCAGCGAGGAATCACAGAAGGCCACCCAGTTCATCCAGCTGGCCAACCGGGCCGACACGCCGCTGTTGTTCTTGCACAACACCACCGGCTACATGGTGGGCAAGGACTACGAGGAAGGCGGGATGATCAAGCATGGCTCGATGATGATCAACGCCGTGTCCAACTCGACCGTCCCGCACATCTCGCTGCTGATCGGCGCGTCCTACGGCGCCGGGCACTACGGCATGTGCGGGCGCGCCTACGACCCGCGCTTCCTATTCGCCTGGCCCAGCGCCAAGTCCGCGGTGATGGGCGGCGCCCAGCTGTCGGGCGTGCTGTCCATCGTGGCCCGGGCGGCAGCCGAAGCCCGCGGGCAGCAAGTCGACGAAGCCGCCGACGCGGCGATGCGGGCCGCCGTCGAGGGCCAGATCGAAGCCGAGTCGCTACCGTTGGTGCTGTCCGGGATGCTTTACGACGACGGGGTGATCGACCCGCGCGACACCCGCACCGTGCTGGGAATGTGTTTGTCCGCCATCGCCAATGGCCCGATCAAGGGGACGTCGAACTTCGGCGTCTTCCGGATGTGATGCTGATGGGAATCACTCGAGTATTGGTTGCTAACCGCGGCGAGATCGCCCGGCGGGTGTTCGCCACCTGCCGCCGGCTGGGTCTCGGCACCGTCGCCGTCTACACAGACCCGGATGCCGCGGCACCGCATGTCGCCGAGGCCGACGCCCGGGTCCGGCTGCCGCAGACCACCGACTATCTGAACGCCGAGGCGATCATCGCGGCCGCGCAGGCAGCCGGAGCCGACGCGGTGCATCCCGGCTACGGATTCCTCTCGGAGAACGCCGAATTCGCGGCCGCCGTGCAGGAGGCCGGCCTAACCTGGGTCGGGCCACCGGTGGACGCGGTGCGCGCGATGGGCTCCAAAATCGAGTCCAAGAAGCTGATGGCCGCCGCCGGAGTGCCGGTGCTCGAGGAACTCGACCCCGACGCCGTCACCACCGCGCAGCTGCCGGTGCTGGTGAAGGCGTCGGCGGGCGGTGGCGGTCGCGGCATGCGAGTGGTTCACGAATTATCGGCCCTGCCGGCCGAAGTCGAAGCCGCGCGACGTGAAGCCCAATCCGCGTTCGGCGACCCAACCGTATTCTGCGAGCGCTACCTGCCCACCGGGCACCACGTCGAAGTGCAAGTCATGGCCGACACCCATGGCACCGTGTGGGCGGTCGGGGAACGGGAATGCTCGATTCAGCGCCGCCACCAGAAGATCATCGAAGAGGCACCGTCGCCGCTGGTGGAACGCGTACCGGGGATGCGGGCCAAGCTGTTCGACGCGGCCCGGCTGGCGGCCAGCGCGATCGGCTACACCGGGGCAGGCACGGTGGAGTTCCTCGCCGATGACTCACCTGGCCGGGAAGGTGAGTTCTACTTCCTGGAGATGAACACCCGGCTACAGGTCGAGCACCCGGTCACCGAAGAGACCACCGGGCTGGATCTGGTCGAACTGCAGCTCATGATTGCCGACTGCGGGCGACTCGACACCGAACCTCCCCCCGCCCAGGGATATTCGATCGAGGCCCGCCTCTACGCCGAGGATCCCGCGCATGGCTGGCAGCCACAGGCAGGCGTGATGCACACGATTGAGGTTCCGGGGGTTCGGGCGCAGTTCGACTCGTTGGGACAGCGGACCGGCATCCGGCTGGATTCCGGGATCGTCGACGGTTCCACAGTGTCGATCCACTACGACCCAATGCTGGCCAAGGTCGTCTCCTACGGTGCCACCCGCCGGCAGGCCGCGCTTGTGTTGGCCGATGCGCTGGTACGCGCCCGGCTGCACGGTCTGCGCACCAACCGTGAGCTCTTGGTCAACGTGCTGCGTCATCCGGCGTTCCTCGACGGCGCCACCGACACCGGGTTTTTCGACACGCACGGCATGGCCAAGTTGTCGACACCGCTGGCCGACACCGCGACCCTCCGGTTGTCGGCGATCGCCGCCGCGCTGGCCGACGCCGAGCACAATCGGGCGAGCGCGGGCGTGTTCAGCTCGATTCCCAGCGGCTGGCGCAACCTGGCCTCGGGCTATCAGGTCAAGACCTATCGTGACGACGCGGACACCGAACACCGCGTCGAATACCGGTTCACCAGAACGGGTCTGGCGCTTCCCGGCGATCCGGTGGTACAGCTGGTCTCGGCTGACGTGGACCAGGTGGTGCTCGCCCAGGACGGGGTCGCACACGGCTTCACGGTTGCCCGCCACGGCCCCGACGTCTACGTCGACTCGGCGCGCGGACCCGTTCACCTGGTGGCACTGTCACGCTTCCCCGAGCCGAGCTCGGCCGTCGAGCAAGGCTCGCTGGTGGCCCCCATGCCCGGCAACGTCATCCGGATCGGCGCCGAGGTTGGCGACACGGTCACGGCCGGTCAGCCGTTGATCTGGCTGGAGGCCATGAAGATGGAACACACCATCGCCGCGCCTGCCGACGGCGTGCTCACCCACGTCAGCGTCAACACGGGTCAACAGGTCGAAGTAGGCGCCATTCTCGCACGAGTAGAAGCACCTCAAAATGGCCCAGCAGAAGGAGATTCACCGTGACAGACGCCAGCTTTATCGAAAGCGAGGAACGTCAGGCGCTGCGCAAGGCGGTGGCCTCGTGGGTGGCCAACTATGGCCACGAGTACTACCTGGACAAGGCGCGCAAACACGAACACACCAGCGAGTTATGGGCCGAGGCAGGCAAACTCGGTTTTTTGGGGGTGAATCTGCCCGAAGAGTACGGCGGCGGCGGCGCAGGCATGTACGAACTGTCGCTGGTGATGGAGGAGATGGCCGCCGCCGGCTCGGCGCTGCTGCTGATGGTGGTGTCACCGGCCATCAACGGAACCATCATCGCCAAGTTCGGCACCGACGATCAGAAGAAGCGCTGGTTGCCGGGCATCGCCGACGGCTCGTTGACCATGGCGTTCGCCATCACCGAGCCCGACGCCGGCTCCAACTCACACAAGATCACCACCACCGCGCGTCGCGACGGCAGCGACTGGATCATCAAGGGCCAGAAAGTCTTTATTTCTGGCATCGACCAGGCGCAGGCGGTGCTGGTCGTGGGCCGCAGCGAGGAAGCCAAAACCGGCAAGCTACGCCCCGCGTTGTTCGTGGTGCCCACCGACGCTCCCGGGTTCAGCTACACCCCGATCGAGATGGAGCTGGTCAGCCCCGAACGCCAGTTCCAGGTTTTCCTCGACGACGTCCGGCTACCCGCCGATGCGCTGGTTGGAGCCGAAGACGCGGCGATCGCACAGCTTTTCGCGGGCCTGAACCCCGAGCGCATCATGGGTGCGGCTAGCGCGGTGGGCATGGGCCGGTTCGCACTCGGCAGGGCCGTCGACTACGTCAAAACCCGCAAGGTGTGGTCCACCCCGATCGGCGCGCACCAGGGCCTGGCACATCCGTTGGCGCAGTGCCACATTGAGGTCGAACTCGCCAAGCTGATGACCCAGAAAGCCGCCACACTCTACGACCATGGTGACGACTTCGGTGCGGCCGAGGCGGCCAACATGGCCAAATACGCTGCGGCCGAGGCATCCAGCCGCGCGGTCGATCAGGCCGTACAGTCGATGGGCGGCAACGGCCTCACCAAGGAATATGGCGTGGCAGCGATGATGACCTCGGCCCGCTTGGCGCGGATCGCCCCGATCAGCCGCGAGATGGTGCTGAACTTCGTTGCGCAGACATCGCTGGGTCTGCCCCGGTCCTACTGATGGACAGCCCCGTCGACTACGCTGGCCCGGCCGCCTGCGGCGGCCCCTTCGCCAGGCTGACACTGAACTCTCCGCACAACCGCAACGCGCTGTCGAGCACGCTGGTCAGCCAACTACATCAAGGGCTGAGTGCGGCCGAAGCAGATCCGGCGGTGCGGCTGGTCGTGCTGGGGCATACCGGCGGAACGTTCTGCGCCGGCGCGGACCTCAGCGAGGCCGGCGGTGGTGGTGGTGATCCGTACCGGATGGCGGTGGCGCGGGCGCGGGAAATGACGGCGCTGTTGCGCGCCATCGTCGAGTCGCCGCTGCCGGTGATCGGCGCCATCAACGGGCATGTGCGGGCCGGCGGGTTCGGCCTGGTCGGTGCGTGCGACATGGTGGTCGCCGGACCGGACAGCACGTTCGCGCTGACCGAGGCACGGATCGGCGTGGCACCGGCGATCATCTCGCTGACGCTTCTGCCCAAGCTTTCGCCGCGCGCCGCGGCCCGCTATTACCTGACCGGCGAGAAGTTCGGCGCCCGCGAAGCCGCCGACATCGGACTGATCACCATGGCGGCCGACGACGTGGACGCCGCGGTGGCCGCGCTGGTCGCCGACGTGGGCCGCGGCTCACCGCAGGGCCTGGCCGCATCGAAGGCGCTGACCACCGCGGCCGTGTTGGATGGGTTCGACCGCGACGCGCAGCGGCTCACCGAGGAGTCGGCCCGGTTGTTCGTGTCCGACGAGGCCCGTGAGGGCATGCTGGCGTTTCTGCAGAAACGTCCGCCCCGCTGGGTCCAGCCGGCGACGATGCGGGCCGCTGACTAGGCGGCCCGAGGAGGAGCCGGCCCATCCAGCACAGCCCGGCGACGATGCGGGCCGCTGACTAGGCGGCCCGAGGAGGAGCCGGCCCATCCAGCACAGCCCGGCGACGATGCGGGCCGCTGACTAGGCCCGCCGGGCCCCCGCCTACGACGCAGGAGGTTGGGAACAGCCTATTCCGAATTACCTTGCGGTTCGGACACACAGGCGGCGAACTGCCTCAGACCGGAAACAGCATGGCGAAGAACAACATCGCCATACCGGCCGCCATCATCGCTTGGCCTATGCTGCCCGGCAACCTGGACTGGGTCGCCTCCTGCCGCCGCTCCATGACAAACCTGCATGCCCAGAAAACCGCCGCAACCGCGAAGCCGACGGTACCGATCCAGTTCACCGCGCTGAACCAGATGGGTGACCCGCTATTCGGCGGCATGTTCATCGCAGTCATGTCCATAGCCGGCATTGACCCATCCGGCTCGGTGGCGTATTCGGTGCACGAGTGGACAGGGAGCAAACGAGGATTCATGGCGGCATACATCCAGGCTGTGGCCAGCATCATCAAGCCGTGATATCCGTACAGTCCACGCGTAGCGGTCCCGCGGACCGCAACGACGGCCGTCGCCCCAAACCACACGGCCGCCAGCAAGAAAAATACCGCAGGTCCCGTCGTCGGAACCCGTGCGCCCCACGGCCAGGCCATCACCGCCATCGCAACGGCCATTGCGAAATGCAACCCGTGGTTGACGATCAACGTCCACGGTCGGCGTTTGGCGATGATTGCCAGACCACATTCGGCGGCGGTCAGCACGAACAGGCCGGTAACCACCCAACGAAGCATCAGGTCATGGATCATGCGGTTCGGCCGTCGCGGCCGAAGCGGCGTAACCGCAGTGAGTTGGTCACCACGCTGACCGAGGAGAACCCCATCGCCGCGCCCGCCACGACCGGGTTCAGCGCGCCCAGCGCGGCCAGTGGGATCGCGGCGGTGTTGTAGCCGAAGGCCCAGCCGAGATTCTGGTAGATGGTGCGCAGGGTCTGCCTGGAGAGTTCGATCGCGCGCACGACACCATCGAGCCGGCCGGACATTAGCGTGATGTCGGAGGCCTCGATGGCCACGTCGGTACCGGTGCCGATCGCAATGCCCAGATCGGCTTGTACCAAGGCGGGCGCGTCGTTGACGCCGTCACCCACCATCGCGACCACCCGGCCCTGGTCCTGCAGCCGCCGAACCTCAGCTACCTTGTCCTGCGGCAACACCTCGGCCAGCACCTTCTCGATGCCGACCTGCTTGGCGATCGCGGCAGCCGTGCGGGCGTTGTCGCCGGTGATCATGGCTACCTGTAGCCCCATGGCGTGCAGCCGACCGACCACGTCCGCGGCGTCGTCTTTGACCGTGTCCGCTACCGCGAGCACACCCACAACCTGGCCGTCTTGGCCGACGAACACCGCGGTGCGGCCGCGCTCTTCCTGCTCCACGGCCGCCGCAGCGAGGTGGTCGGGCAGAACCAAATGTTGTTCGTCGACGAGCTTGCGCCGTCCGACCACCACCGGCCCGCCGTTGACCTGCGCCCGCACCCCGTGCCCGGCGACGGCGGTGAACGCATTGGCGGCCGGTATCGCCAACCCGCGCTCGTGTGCAGCGGCAACGATCGCCGCACCGATGGGGTGTTCGGAGCCCGATTCGACCGCGGCGGCGAGCCGCAGCACCTGATTAGGCTGGCGCCGCTGGCCGGCAATCACATCGGTCACCCGCATCCGGGCGCGGGTGAGGGTGCCGGTCTTGTCGAACACCACGGTGTCGATCTTCTTCGACGCTTCCAGCACCTCGCCTCCCTTGACCAGGATCCCCAGTTCGGCGCCCCGGCCGGTGCCGACCATGATGGCCGTGGGGGTAGCCAGGCCCAACGCACACGGGCACGCGATGATCAGCACCGCGACCGCGGCGGTCATACCAGCCACCGGGTTGGCGGCGATCAGTGTCCATCCCGCAAAGGTCGCGACGGCAACGCCGATGATGGCCGGGACAAACACCGCCGAAACCCGGTCGGCCAGCCGCTGCACCGGCGCCTTGTCGCCCTGTGCCTGCTCGACCAGTCGCACAATCTGCGCCAGCGCGGTGTCTGCCCCGACGGCGGTGGCGCGCACGGTCAACAGCCCGTCGAGGTTGACCGTTGCGCCGGCAACGCGGTCACCCGCCGTCTTCTCGACCGGGACGGATTCGCCGGTGAGCATCGACTCGTCGACGGCGGCGCGCCCATCGGTGACCTCACCGTCGACCGGGATCTTCTCTCCGGGCCGCACCCGCACCAGGTCTCCGACTTGGACCTGATCGACCGGCACCAGGAGCTCTTGGCCGTCGACAAGCAGCGTGGCTTCCTTGGCGCCCAGCTCCAGCAGCTTGCTGATCGCCTCGGACGCTTTTCCGGTTGCTCTGGCCTCGAGATGGCGGCCCAACACCACGAACGTGATGATCAGCGCCGAGGTGTCGAAGAACAGAGGTCCACCGGCAAACAACTGATACGTGGAGTAGACAAACGCGGTCAGCGTACCCAGCGCGATCAGCGTGTCCATGTTCGAGGTCAACGCCCGCGCCTGTTGCACCGCCCCCCGCAGAATCGGCCACCCGGCCACGAATTGCACCGGCAGCGTCGCGGCGAAGGCCAGCCACCCCGCCCACGGGTAAGCACCGAAGAACATTGACGAACCCAGCGCCAGTAGCCCCAACGGCAAGGCCAACCACACCCGCGGCAACCACGTCCGCCGCTCGCGCCGGTTCTGCTCGCCCGGCCACGAGGCGCTCCCGCGGACCGGCCCGCGCGGGCGGCCGCCGCAACGCGACGCCTTCAGGGGCTTGTCGACGCCCGGCGGGCGACTTAGCATGCGGCGGATCCCGCCGGTGATTTTCCGCACCACGCCCACGCCGCGCACACCCGCTGAGTGCGGGGCACGGGCGGGCACCAATTCTTCCGGGACGTGCCGCGCTTCGGCGATCGCCGACAGCACGGCGGCGGTGTCACCGAGCTCTGGCGAGTACCAGATCACCACCGACGCCGTTCGCGGATAGGCGTGCACGGCGTGCACCCCGGTCACTTGGGAGACCGTCTCCTCGATCGCGACGGCCCGAACCGCATCGACATTGAACCCGGTGACGCACACGCGCATCCGCCCCGACGCGTTGGAGACCACCTTCAGCGAGACGTCGGTGTCAGAAAGAACGTCAGTGGTCATGACCGTCGTCCGAACCCGCCACCGCCAGTGGTGGAACTTCTTCCCCGGCGCGCTCGCTGGCTTCGGCTAGCACGTCGGCGAACATCAGTCGAGCTTGCTCGGCGCTCTCCCCGGCCTTGCGCTCGGCTTCACGTGCTAAGCGTATGCCCCAGGCGGCAACGGACACGGTTGCCGCCCGCAGCGGAGCCTTCACCACCACCTTGCGCAGCGCCTCATACGCCGCGACCCCCACCGCGCCGGTGACCACGGTGGGTACCGCCTTCGCTAGGAATCCATGCCACACCATCGCGGATGCTCCTTTCGTATGTCGTTGTCCCGAGAAACACCGGAGTCCGGCGCTCGTCACATGTTGCTGGCATCCGGCATCGGCTCCTCGGTGGCCGACTCGCCGACCGCGGCACCGCCGAGCCGCGCGTGTGGACCGGTCAGCGCCGGCGTGAATTTGACGGCATCAATGAGCTCTTCGATGGCCGCTTGCCCATGACCATCCAGCACCGCCGTGGAAAAGCACGTCTCCAAGTGGTTGTGCAGCATCACCCGGTTGGCCCGCTCCAGCGAGGACTGAACCGCTGAAATCTGCTTCATCACGTCCACGCAGTAGGCGTCGGACTCCAGCATCCGAACGATTCCGTCAAGATGGCCCCGAACCGTCTTCAGCCGGTTCAGCGCCGCGCGCTTCTTTGCGGTCAATTCCTTGTTCATGGCTTGCCCCTATCCCTCACCCGTTCATGATATCCCACCCCACTGGGGGTGGGCTATCTAAAGAGTCGAACCTGGCAACATTTGCAGTTTCGCCAACACCTCTTGAAGCAAAATCTTGACGTCGTAGGCTCGTGGACGATGAGCAACTCAGCGCAGCGTGACGCGAGGAACTCGCGCGACGAGTCCGCGCGTGCGTCGGACACCGACCGGATACAGATTGCGCAGTTGCTGGCCTACGCGGCCGAGCAGGGCCGCCTGCAGCTGACCGATTATGAAGACCGGCTGGCGCGGGCCTATGCGGCAACCACCTACCAGGAGCTGGATCGGCTACGGGCCGATCTGCCGGGGGCGGCGATAGGCCCGCGCAGGGGTGGCGAATGCAATCCGGCGCCGTCCACGCTGCTGCTGGCGCTACTGGGCGGATTCGAACGACGCGGCCGCTGGAACGTGCCGAAGAAGCTGACCACGTTCACCTTGTGGGGCAGCGGGGTGCTGGATCTGCGCTACGCCGACTTCACCTCGACCGAGGTGGACATCCGTGCGTACTCGATCATGGGGGCGCAGACGATTCTGCTGCCACCCGAAGTCAATGTGGAGATCCACGGTCACCGAGTGATGGGCGGCTTCGACCGCAAGGTGGTCGGGGAGGGCACCCGTGGCGCGCCGACGGTGAGGATCCGCGGCTTCTCGCTGTGGGGTGATGTGGGCATCAAGCGCAAGCCCCGCAAACCACGCAAACCGCGCAAATAGCCGCAAATAGCAAGGTGCGCCGCCCGGTCAGCTCGATGCGGGTGAATCGCCCGCAATGTGCTCGTGTGCCATACTCCGCCGAAGGTTCGGTTCGTGTGGAAGCGAGTTGGTATGGCAGAAACGTTGCGGGCGATTCCTGAAGTCCTGTCTCAGGTCGGTTATCAGCTGGCTGACCACGGCGAGTCTTTGCTGACGTCACACCACTGCTGTTTGGGTGCGGCCGAGGGCGCGCGGCCGGGATGGGTAGGTTCGTCGGCGGGCGCGCTGTCGGGATTGCTGGAAAGCTGGGTGGAGGCCAGCACCGCCCACGCGGCCCGCATCGGGGACCATTCTTACGGCATGCATCTGGCCGCGGTCGGGTTCGCCGAGATGGAGGAACACAACGCCGCGGCACTGGCCGCGGTTTATCCGGCAGGCGGTGGAAGCGCCCGATACGATGGCGTTGACGTTAGCTGACATTGAGCGCTGGGATCCCACAGCGATCAGGACGGTGTTTCAGGCCGCGATCAATCGCGCGCACGGCACGCACACCGCCTCGGCGGCGCTGCGTGACACCATGCGGCTGCTCGACTTTGGCGGTGCGGCCGCGGAGGCGGCACAGGTGGCAACCCATCACACAACAGTGCTGCTCGATGACCATGCCGGCGCGTGTGAAGCGGTCGCGCGGGCCGCGGAGAAGGCGGCCGATGAGGTCACCGCGATCAAGATGCGGCTACAACTGATCCGCGATGCCGCGCGGGGCTATCACCTGATGATCGACGACGCGACCGGTACGGCGTTGCCACCACCCGACTTGTCGTCGTATTCCCCGGCCGATCAGCAGGCCATCCTCAACACCGCAATCCGGTTGACGGAGGGCATCAAACGTCTGCTGGCCGACGCCGAGACCGCCGATGAAGATCTGGCCGCGGCGATTCGGGGAGCCGCCGGGGACTTGTCACCCGAGCAGGTCAATGCCCAACTCAGCCATCAGCCACCCACAATGCCGCAGCTGCCGCCCCGGGGCAGCGACCCCGAGCAGGTCAAGCGGTGGTGGCATTCGCTGACACCGGGCCAGCAGGATCGGGTCAAGCAGTGGTTCCCCAATGCCCTGCGCAACCGCGACGGCATCCCCATCGCCGTTCGCAACGAACTGAATCTGCCAGTGCTGCAACGAGAACTCGCCCGGCTGCAGAACGGCTGGTTGGACGGCAACGGGGTGTGGCACACCAACCCCGACAAGCTGGCCGATCTGCAGGCTTTGCAGCGCACGCTGGCCGATCCTGCCAACAGAGGAGCCAGCCTGATCCTGCTGGACGCCGTCAGTGATCCGCGGAAGGTGTTGGCTGCGGTGGGAGTTGGCGACGTCGACAACGCCGAACGCGTCGGCGTCACGGTGGGCGGCCTCAACACTAGGGTCAGTTCGAGCGTTGGGGACATGGTCAAGGAAGCTGGAATTCAGCGTGGTAAAGCGGCCGAGCTGAGGGAACGAGCCGGATTGCCGAATTACGATGCGGTGGCATCCATTGCGTGGCTGGGCTATGACGCGCCGGACGGCCTCAAAGACGTGATGCACGACTGGTCGGCTCGCGATGCCGCGGGGCCGTTGAACCGCTTCTACAAAGGCTTGGCCGCTACCACGAATGTCAGCGATCAGCACATCACCGCGTTCGGGCATTCCTACGGATCCCTGGTGACCAGTTTGGCGTTGCAGCAGGGGGCACCGGTCAGCGACGTCGTTTTGTACGGTTCACCGGGCACGGAGCTCACGCACGCGTCGCAGCTGGGTGTTGAGCCAGGGCATGCCTTCTACATGATCGGCGTCAACGACCATGTCGCCGATACCATCCCCGAATTCGGCGCATTCGGCTCCGCACCCCAGGACGTACCCGGCATGACACAACTGTCGGTCAACACCGGTTTGGCGCCCGGCCCGGTCTTGGGCGACGGCCGACTTCACGAGCGAGCATACGGACACTCTGAGTACGCGCGTAACGGAGACAATGATCAGCTTCGGATGAGTGGCTACAACATGGCCGCCGTGCTGGCGGGATTGCCCGACGACCTCATCAAACCCCCTGTGCTGCCGCCACCGACGATTCCCAGTGGGCCCGGCCCGTTCGGATTGCCAATACCCAACCCGGACTATCATCCATGAAGCGACTATCCCGCAGCCTGACCGCGGCGCTCCTCGGCATCGCCGCACTGCTGGCCGGGTGTATCAAACCCAATACGTTCGACCCATACGCCAATCCCGGGCGGGGCGAGCTGGACCGCCGGCAGAAAATCGTCAACGGACGGCCCGATCTTGAGACCGTCCAGCAGCAGCTCGCCAACCTCGACGCCACCATCAGAGCGATGATCGCGAAATATTCACCTCAGACACAGTTTTCGAGTCTGGCGACCGGCCATCCACCAGGCGGCTGCAACGACCCGTTCACCCGCACCATCGGTCGGCAAGAGGAAAGCGATCATTTCTTTGGCCGTCCAGCGCCCACTCCGCAGCAATGGCTGCAAATTGTCACCGAGCTAGCCCCGGTGTTCAAGGCGGCGGGTTTTCGGCCCAACGACTCGGTACCCGGCGACCCGCCACAGCCGCTGGGCGCCCCGAATTATTCTCAAATCCGCGACGACGGCGTCACGATAAACCTCGTCAATGGCGACAACCGCGGCCCACTCGGCTACTCCTACAACACCGGTTGCCATCTCCCGGCCGCCTGGCGCACCGCGCCGCCACCGCTGAACATGCGACCGGCCAACGACCCCGACGTGCACTACCCGTACCTGTACGGATCCCCCGGCGGCCGAACCCGCGACGCGTACTGACGCAGAACCCCACGTCAATCAGTGCAAGACCGCATCGGCAGCCACGTAGACAAGGCCAAGCGCCAACAGCCCGACAAAAGGCCAGCCGATCACGACGTTGCCTCGCGACGAGTTGCGAACCATGACCACCAAGGTGAGCAGCAAGACCGCGCCAACTCCGATCCACATGGTGACCATGGCCGGGAACACGTGATAGCTTGCGTCGCAAGCTGAGTCGTGACAACCATCGGTGGCCATCGCGAAGAATAAGGAGAACCAAACCGCAAACCCGCCGACAAAAGCCAGGGCCGCATACAGGAGGTAGCCGACGATGTTCCAGGCTACCGTTACCCGGGATGAGATCGTCCACTGCGAGGGCACGCGCACAGTGTCTCACAAACTGGGATGTGCCGCGCACGGCGTTGTTGTCGCATTTCGACGAGACGAACCGCCGACGGCGCCCCGCGCTTCCCTTGAGTCAACAGGACCTATCGCGTTGTGATATACGGATCCTCGAACATCCGTCCCACTGCTACCTGGGCACAACGGTAATCGGGCACCGGGCTTGGCCGGTGTTGCTGAGCCGCAGATCCGCTGTGACGAGCTCACAGTTCAGGGCTTCCGCCAAGGCCACATAGCTGGCGTCGTATGCTGACAGGTTCGCGCGGATTTCCCAGATACGCTCGAAAAGGCCCACCACCGGATAACGCGTCACGGCGAGGCGGCGCCACGTTTGGAGGGCCCGCCATCCGTCTGCCGCGCCCAGCCGATCCCGCTGCACCAGCCTGCGGAGCCCGCTCGCGATTTCCGAATCGACCAGATGCGGGACATGCAGGCGCTCGGCAGCGATCAATTGTCGAGCTTGTCCATCGTTGAGCAGCGCAGCCAGCGCGGCCGAGGCGTCAACGACGATCATCGACCGGCGCGCTCGGCGTCGATACCACCGACCAGTTCGGTCGTGTCGATGCCGATATCGGGCAGATCCCCAAGAAGCGCCGGATTGTCGGCGCGGCGAGAAGCCTCGGCGAGCTCACGCACAGCAACCGCGGACACCGACGTCTTGGCGAGTTCGGCGAGGCGCTCGAGTCGCTCGACGACGTCATCAGGCACATTGCGCAGGTACAGCGTCTTCATCGCATCATGCTAGCATATTGCTAGCATGATGCTAGCACTCTGATTGCAACAAACTAGCGCCGCCGGAAGCGCAGGTAGTCGCCCACCACCGCCGCGCCCAGCCCGTCGAGATCGGGCACCACCACGCGGCCCCGCACCCGTCGTGCAACCTGGTCGATGAACCGGGCCAGGCCGGGGTCACCGCCCAACCGGAAGATCGTGACTTGGGCACCCAGCCGCGCCATGTCGTCGAACCCGCGCACGGTGTGGGCGATGGTGCGCGGATGGGGCGGGTAATCGAAGAACACCGACGAGCCCTCGCCGTCGAAGTCCTCCAGGTGGGCGGTCGGCTCACCGTCGGTCACCACCAGCACCACGGGCTGGGCGCCTGCGTGCCGGCGCAGGTGCCGACCGGCCAGCGCGAGCGCATGATGCAGGTTGGTGCCCTGCTCGTAGACACCCGCCAACCCCGTCAGCTCGGCCGCCGTCACCGTGCGGGCGTAGCGCCCAAACGCGATGATCTGCAAGGCATCCGAGCGGAACCGGGTGCACACCAGGTGGTGCAGCGCCAGCGCCGTGCGCTTCATCGGCAGCCAGCGATTCTCCATCACCATCGAAAACGAGGTGTCCACCAACAACGCAACAGCGGCCTGGGTGCGCGTTTCGGTCTCGGCGACCTCGACATCCTCGACGGTGATCCGGATGCGGTCATGCACGGCAGCGGCTTGGCGCAGCACGGCATTGGTCAGCGTGCGGGCGACGTGCCACGGCTCGGTGTCGCCGAACTGCCAGGGCCGCGTCGCACCGGTCAGCTCGCCCGCGGCGCCGGCACGCCGGTGATCACGCTCGCCGTGGCGCCCGGAAAGTTGTTGCGCCACATCGCGTAACGCCGTTTCGCCGAGGCGGCGCATGGCCTTCGGCGAGAGCCGCCACTGGCCGTCGGAACCGCGGTCCAGGAAGCCCTGATTGACCAGCGCGCGTTCCAACTCGGCCAGCGTCCGGGCGTCGATGGCGGCCCGGTCGCCGAGCTGGCGGGCCAGTGCGTCCAGGTCGACATCGTCCATGCTGGCGCCCGGATAGCTCTGCGACAGCTGCTCGGCCAGCTGCTCCATCTCGGCGATGTCGGCCAGCGCCTGGGTGCCTTCCCCCATGCCGAACGGATTATCGCCGGAGAACTGCTGCGAGCCGGTCCAGTCTTCGCCGGGACGGGCGGCCTGCAGATGCGCATCCAAACGGTCCAGCGCCCGCATCAACGCCGGAGAGCCAAATGCCTGCTGCGCCAACGCGTCCAGCTCGTCCCGCTGTTCCTGGCTCAGGCTGTTGCGGAACCGCTGCGCGGCGGCGGCTCGCTTGGCCAGCGAGTCCAGCAGCTCCTCGACGTTGCGCGGGTTCTCCGGGAAGAACTCGCCGTGCTTGGTCATGAACTCGTCGAAGTCCCGCTGCGTATCTTCACCGCGGGCGTGCTTATCCAACAGGTCGTTGAGGTCGTCGAGCATCTCGGTGACCCGCCGGCGATCGTCGTCGGTGGCACCGGCAAGCGCCTGCTTCATGCCGGCAAAGCGTTGGTCGAGCAGCTCACGGCCGAGCAAATCCTTGATCTGCTCATACTTTTCGCGGGCCTGCCCGCTGCGCCAGCGGTATTCGGCCAGCTCCTGTACTGCCTTGGCCGGCGAGGCCGGAAGCGCGTCCAGCTGCAGCTCGGCGAAGCGGGCGTCGTCGTCCAGCGCGCGGGCCAGCTCCTTGCGTTCGGCCAGCACGGCCTCGTCGAGCAGCTTCTTGATCTCCTGCAAGGTGCCATCTAAGTTGTTGCGGCGCAACAACTCCCGTCGGCGGCGGTTCACCTCGGCCGCCAGCCGGTCGGCGCCGGTCAGGTTCCTGGTGCCCCGCCGCAGCAGCTCGGACAGCGCCCGGCGCGGCGAGGCGCCCGCCATGACGTCTTGGCCGATCTGTTCCAGCGCATCGCGCAGATCCACCGGCGGGGCCAGCGGGTCGGGCCCGCCGGTGTACGCCGAGTAGCGTAGCGAGTGCCGTCGTGACGATCGCAAGCGCGGCGAAGCCGGGCGCAGCGGGTCGTCACCATCAGGCTTAGCCATAGACGGTCTGGCCCTCCCCGCAGACCTTGTCAACGCGCTTGGCGAGATATAACGCCTCCAACGCCAGTTCCAACGCGGCGGCGCGCTCCCCCTCGGATTCGGCGCCCAGTTTGCGCGCGATCCTGTCCACCACCGGCAGCCCCGGCACCGCCGCCAGCACGTCCTTGGCCGACACCCGCTCCCCCGTCGTCACCGCCGAACCGCCCTCGACCGCGGTCACCAGCGAGCCGACGTCGATACCGCCCAGCACCCGGGACGCGGTATCGGCGGTGGCGCGACGCAACAGATGCTCGAGCACCGCCTGTTCGCGGCCCTCCTCGCCGGACTCGAATTCCAGCTTTCCGCGCAGCACGTCGATCACCGTGCCCAGGTCGACCACCCGGGCCACCGGGTCGGTCTCGCCCAGCACCGCCCCGCGGTGCCGGGCGGCGGCCGCCACGGTTTCGGCCGCCGCGATGGCAAACCGCGCCGACACCCCGGAGCGTTGATCGATCGAGCGGGATTCTCGCAGGTAACGGGCAAACCGCGCGAGCACCTGCATCAGGTAGTCGGGCACCTGTGCACTCAGGTGCGCCTCCTGGGCGATGACGCCCATCTCCGCCTCCAGCTCCAGCGGGTAGTGGGTGCGGATCTCGGCGCCGAACCGGTCCTTGATGGGCGTGATGATGCGGCCACGGTTGGTGTAGTCCTCGGGGTTGGCGCTGGCGACCACCAACACATCCAGCGGCAGCCGCAGCGTGTAGCCGCGGACCTGGATGTCGCGTTCTTCCATGACGTTGAGCATCGACACCTGGATGCGTTCGGCGAGGTCGGGCAGCTCGTTGACCGCGACGATGCCGCGGTGCGCCCGCGGGATGAGCCCGTAGGCGATGGTTTCGGGATCCCCGAGGCTGCGGCCCTCGGCAACCTTGATCGGGTCGACGTCGCCGACCAGGTCGGCGACGCTGGTGTCGGGGGTGGCCAGCTTCTCGGTGTAGCGCTCGCTGCGGTGCTTCCACGCCACCGGTAGGTCGTCGCCGAGCTGCGCGGCCCGCCGGATCGACTCCGGCGTGATCGGCGTGTAGGGGTGCTCGCCCAGTTCGGCGCCGGCGATCACCGGCGTCCACTCGTCCAGCAGACCCGCGAGTGCGCGCAGCAGCCGGGTCTTGCCCTGGCCGCGTTCGCCGAGCAGGACAAAGTCGTGACCGGCGATCAAGGCCCGCTCCACCTGGGGAATCACGGTGTCGTCGAAACCCAGGATGCCCGGCCAGACGTTGTCGCCGTCGGCCAGCGCGGTCAGCAGATTTTCCCGGATTTCCTGCTTGACCCCCCGTTCCCGATGACCGGCGGCACGCAGCTCGCCCACGGTGCGGGGCAGGTTACTGGGTGACATCACCGTTCCACGCTACGACGCCGTCTTTCTTCTGGCCACGAGAGTGAATGTCACGACGCGTTTCCGGCGTGTCACGTCGTGGATTTCACTGTCGCGGCCAGCGGCCTCAGTGCGCGAAGTGCCGCGCCCCGGTGAGATACAGGGTGACACCGGCCTTGGCCGCCGCTTCGGTCACTTCCTCGTCGCGCACCGAGCCACCGGGGTGGACGACCGCGGTGACCCCCGCGGCGGCCAACGTTTCCAGGCCGTCGGGAAAGGGGAAGAACGCATCGGAGGCTGCCACCGCGCCGCGAACCCGCTCGCCGCCGCGTTCGACGGCCAACCGGGCGGCGTCGACCCGGTTGACCTGACCCATCCCGACGCCGACGGTGGCGCCGTCGGCAGCTATCACTATCGCGTTCGACTTGACCGCACGGCAGGCTCGCCACGCGAAGACCAGGTCGGTCAGCGTCGCGGGGTCCGCAGGTGACCCGGTCGCCAAGGTCCAGTTCGCCGGGTTGTCACCGTGCGCGTCAAGCTGGTCGCTCTGCTGTATCAGCAGTCCACCACTGATCGGACGCAACTCGCTGCCACCGGCCAGTGGCTCGGCGGCTACCAGCACCCGGATGTTCTTCTTGCGGGCCAGCACATCGAGGGCCCCGGGGGCGTAGCCAGGCGCGACGATGACTTCGGTGAAGATGGTGCTCACATACTCCGCCATTTCGACACTGACCTCGGTATTGGCGGCGATGACCCCGCCGTAGGCGCTCAGCGGATCGCATTCGTGAGCCTTGCGATGCGCGTCGGCGACCGAAACGGACGAGATTGCGATGCCGCACGGGTTGGCGTGCTTGATGATCGCCACGCACGTTTGTTCGTGGTCGAAGGCGGCGCGCCAGGCTGCGTCCGCATCGGTGAAGTTGTTGTAGGACATGTCTTTTCCGTGCAGTTGCTCGGCCTGGGCCAGCCCCGGCCAGGCGGTGGGGTCGCCGTAGAGAGCGGCCTGTTGGTGCGGGTTCTCGCCGTAGCGCAGCATCGCCACGCGGCGCCAGCTTCGGCCGAACCACTGCGGAAAGGCGGCAACAGGATGTTCGGGCGCTAGGGTCTGTTGCATCCAGCTCGCGACGGCGATGTCGTACTCGGCTATATGCTGAAACGCTAACGACGCCAGCCTTTTGCGCTCGGCGAGGGTGAATCCGCCGGCGCGCAGTGCGGCAAGCACGCCATGGTACCCAAGCGGATCGGTGACCACCGCCACGCTGGGATGGTTTTTGGCGGCGGCCCGCACCATCGCCGGCCCGCCGATATCAATCTGCTCGACGCAGTCGTCGACACTGGCGCCGGATTCGACGGTCTGGCTGAACGGATACAAGTTGACTACAACGAGTTCGAAAGCCTCGATCCCGAGTTGCTCGAGGGCCGCGGCGTGCTCGGACTTGCGCAGGTCAGCCAGCAGCCCGGCATGCACTCGCGGGTGCAGTGTCTTGACCCGGCCATCGAGCACCTCGGGAAAGCCGGTCAGCTGCTCCACGGGGGTCACCGGAATCCCGGTGTCGGCAATGGTCTTGGCCGTTGACCCAGTCGAGATGATCTCGACGCCGGCCGCGCTCAGGCCCTGTGCCAGGTCTACCAGCCCGGTCTTGTCGTACACGCTGATCAGCGCACGGCGGATCGGCCGTCTTCCGTCGTCGGTGCTCATCGTATGGTTACCTTTCGTCCCATCGTCGCTGTTCGTCCGACCACCGTCACGCCGTGGGTGGCCAGTGCGGCCACCGCCGCTACCAACAGCCGTCGTTCGGTGACCTTGATTCGTTCATGCAAAGTCTCTTCGTCGTCACCGTCGAGCACCGGCACAGGTTGCTGCGCCAGTATTGGCCCGGTGTCCGTGCCAGCGTCTACTAGGTGCACCGTAGCGCCGGTGACCTTCACCCCGTAGGCCAGCGCGTTAGCGACACCGTGCGTGCCGGGGAAGGACGGCAGCAGCGCCGGGTGGGTGTTGAGGGTGCGCCCGTAGAATCGTGAAAGGAACTGCGGTCCAAGGATTCTCATAAAGCCCGCAGAAACGACGAGGTCGGGCTCATGGGCTGCGGTGGCGGCGGTGATGGCGACGTCCCAGGCATCGCGACTGGGGTGGTCGGCGAGCCGAACGGTGAACACCGGCACCGATGCTTCCGCGGCGATTTCGGCGGCCCGGCATTCGCGATCCACACCAACGGCGACTACCCGTGCCGGGTAGTCGCCGACAGCGGCATCGAGTAGAGATCTCAGCAACGAACCGGTGCCAGACGCGAGTACTACCAGCCGCGCAGGTGCACTCGGGGGTACACGAAGCGGTTCCTGCACACGGCGAGCCTAGTCTGGCTCCTCAAAGCGTGTGAGCACCACCAGCCTGCATCCCAGTGCAGACTAGTACCGTGAGTAAAGGCCTCAGACAGTTGCGGCCTCACCAACCGCAGATTAGTCGGCCCGCGGCGGCGGTTCGTCGGACAAGGGCAGCGCCTCGTCGTCGGCAGTAGGGGCCTTGAGGCCGTTGGCGATGTCGTCGTGGCTAGGCGGGACGTCTTCCGCGACCGAGGCGGGCGGCTGCTCGCTCGCTGCCCCGTCGAACATGTCTACCGGTGGCGAAGATTCATCGGCGTCCAGCTCGACCGGCGGGGCCGGCCGGAGCCGCTTGGGGCGGCGGCTGATCCCGCCGGCAATCACCACCGTGACCCATCCTACGAACGTAAACCAGAAGAGCACGCCCAACACCAAGGCGCCCTCGTCCACGCCGACATCGCCGAAATTGCCCAGCCGGCCGCCACCGCCGTAACCCAGAACCGCCATTACCAATGCCCCGGCAACTGCAGCGACCAGCAGCTTGGCCATAGCCGCAACAAGCGGCAGGGCGCGGCGGGCGCACTGCTGACCGACCGCCACACCCGACGAAGCACCCACAATGAGTAAGGCAACCCATGCCGGGCCGAGCGGCGGCGTCGGGGCCGCGGCCAGGATCGGCAGTGCCGGGATATCGCCGCCCAAAACTGCAAACGAACTGAACGTCGCGAAGCCAATGTGAGCACTGGACCCAACCGCGATGGCCGAGGTGCCGACGATGACGTTGGGTGCGTAAAGCACCGAAAGTACAGTGAGGCTGAACTGGCCGAATATCGAATCGGTGATCCCGTAGAGCTCTTGCATCGTCGCCCAATGCACAACCAGCGACCCCGCCGTCACCACGCCGGAAAGCCCGAGCAACGCCAGCACCCCAGCGGCGGCGGCACGCATCGAATCGTGCAGCCAATCGGGCAGTGCCGTGGCGGCTAGCGCCCGTCGACCTACCCGGGACCACACCCCGGTCGCGGCCCCAACGGAATGCACAACCAGCACACTGGTGAACGCGCGCAGGGCGCTGGGCGTCTGCAGCTCGGTGACCACTGATGACGCGTCGTGAATGACCGCCAGGGCAATCGCCGCCATCAGCAGCGGTCCGCCCAGGGCCGACGCGACGACCCAGCGAACAACGAGCCCTGACGACTGTGGGGATGTGGCCCGCGCCGTGCTGCGCGCGGTGGCCCACACCATCAACAGGACCGGCAACAGCGGCATGACGCCCAGTGCGCGGCCACCGATCGAGATCGGCACCAGGTGCACGCCCAGCCACATGCTGGCGATGGCGCCCCACGCACCGGTCATGTCGCTATTGGCGATCAGCAATTGGAGCAGCGTCACCGCGGCGATGATGCCCAACGCCACCACACCTGGGCCGAACGCAACCCTGACGAGGTCGCGAGCTGGACGAGCGCCGGCCGCCCGATCGCCCGCGCTTGCTGACACCCTGTTCACTCTTCGCGCACACGCGCGACCGGACGCGGGAACGCCCGGTTAGACCGGCGCCCCCCCGGGGGACGACGACTGCTCGCCCCCGCTGGGGTTTGAATAGTTGACTGGAGCCGAACCAGCCTGCGACCCCGTCCCGGCACTGACCGGTGGCGGCGGGCTGAAGCTCGGAAAGCCGGTAGGTGGCGTGGATGGGCCCTGGTGCGATTGTTGCGACCCGGACTGCGCCGGCGGCTGAGCAGTGTATCCACTGCCCGATTGGCTCGGACTGGACGAATAGCCGCCGTACTGCGACCCATATCCGGGAGGCTGCGGAGACTGCTGCGGGCCGGGCGACTGCAGTCCCGCGGGCTGCTGAGCACCCTGCTGACCGTAGTACCCACCCGGCTGCACCCCGTACTGCCCGTACTGCCCGTACCGCCCGTACTGTCCATACGGGTCGAACTTGGGCCGCGGCGCCGGCGCGGTGATAGCGCCGGTCTCCACCAAGAGCGCCAGGACTGCCGCAACCGCCTGGAACACGATGAAAGCCAACACAACCCACAATGCCCAACCGGTCGAATAGGCGCTGGGCTTGTTAAACGTCGCCGAGACCATCAGAAATACGCCGAGGACCCCGAGCACCGCAACTACCGTCACATGGCTTTTGGCCTTGGGCACCAGAGCCACCCCGGCAAGCAGCGCAGCCAGCAGAGCCACCCCGACCGGCAGCCCAGTGTCACCGGACACTGCGCCATCACCTCCGCCGAGTTCGGTACTGAGGGTGAACATTGGGCCGAAGCTGGCGAAGTACGCGGCCAGGCCGAGCACTGCCACCGCGATGTTCAGGTACATCGGTAGCTTGCTCGCACC
Organism: Mycobacterium canetti CIPT 140010059; assembly: GCF_000253375.1. Lineage (NCBI taxonomy): Bacteria > Bacillati > Actinomycetota > Actinomycetes > Mycobacteriales > Mycobacteriaceae > Mycobacterium > Mycobacterium canetti. The sequence continues at coordinate 1,075,439 of NC_015848.1, read as the reverse complement.
CTCATCGGCGTGGGCGAACGAGGGTGTGACGCCTCCGTAGGAGCCTGCGGGCTGCGCTTGCGGGTATCCGGGGTTACCCGGCGAGTAGGTCATGGCTCCTCCACTGGTGCAGTGCGACGCTGTGCTCCCGGCGACGCGATTCGATCAACCACGCTAGCGCACGTTCGGGTGCCGCTGCCGGAGCGACCGGCGCTCGCGACATTAACGACTCGACGGCCGCTTGCCCGGCGCAGGTGGAACACGTTCTAATTCGGTGCATGCACTACGGACTTGTGCTGTTCACCAGCGACCGCGGCATCACCCCGGCCGCGGCCGCCAGACTTGCTGAAAGCCACGGGTTTCGCACGTTTTACGTGCCCGAACACACCCACATCCCGGTCAAGCGCCAGGCGGCCCATCCGACGACGGGTGACGCTTCGCTGCCGGACGACCGCTATATGCGCACGTTGGACCCGTGGGTGAGCCTGGGAGCGGCATCGGCGGTGACGTCGCGGATCCGGCTTGCCACCGCGGTGGCGCTGCCGGTCGAGCATGATCCGATCACGCTGGCGAAAAGCATTGCGACGCTGGATCATTTGTCGCACGGCCGGGTCAGCGTCGGGGTCGGGTTCGGCTGGAACACCGACGAGCTCGTCGATCATGGTGTGCCACCCGGACGCCGCCGCACCATGCTGCGCGAATACCTCGAGGCGATGCGGGCGTTGTGGACCCAAGAGGAGGCCTGCTATGACGGCGAGTTCGTCAAGTTCGGACCCAGCTGGGCCTGGCCCAAGCCGGTGCAGCCGCACATCCCGGTGCTGGTAGGCGCTGCGGGGACGGAGAAGAACTTCAAGTGGATCGCGCGCAGCGCCGACGGCTGGATCACCACTCCACGCGACGTCGACATCGACGAGCCGGTGAAGTTACTGCAAGACATCTGGGCGGCCGCCGGCCGCGACGGGCTTCCACAGATCGTGGCCCTGGACGTCAAACCGGTGCCCGACAAGCTGGCGCGCTGGGCCGAGCTTGGCGTGACGGAGGTGCTGTTCGGTATGCCGGACAGGTCTGCAGACGACGCAGCCGCGTACGTGGAGCGGCTGGCCGCCAAGTTGGCCTGTTGCGTATAGGGCGAGCAGACGCATAAGCCACCGACACGCCGGGCGTGCGGGGGCTTATGCGTCTGCTCGCCCTAGAGACTGAGCAAGATCTCCCGGGCCAGCGCCGCGGTCGCCGATGGGGTCTTGCCGACCTTCACACCGGCGGCCTCCAGGGCCTCTTGCTTGGCCGCCGCTGTGCCAGACGAGCCGGAGACGATGGCGCCGGCGTGGCCCATCGTCTTGCCTTCGGGTGCGGTAAATCCGGCGACATAGCCGACGACCGGCTTGGACACGTTGGTCTTGATGAAGTCTGCGGCCCGCTCCTCGGCGTCACCACCGATCTCGCCGATCATCACGATGAGCTTGGTGTCCGGATCCTTCTCGAAGGCCTCGATGGCGTCGATGTGGGTAGTGCCAATCACCGGATCACCACCGATGCCGATCGCCGTGGAGAATCCAAGGTCGCGCAGTTCGAACATCATCTGGTAGGTCAACGTCCCCGACTTGGACACCAGACCAATTGGACCGGGTCCGGTGATGTTGGCCGGCGTGATACCGGCCAGCGACTGACCGGGACTGATAATGCCAGGACAGTTGGGGCCAATGATGCGGGTCTTGTGGCCAGCCTCGAGGTTGTAGGCCCAGGCATAGGCGGTGTCCTGCACCGGAATTCCCTCGGTGATCACAACCAACAGCGGAATTTCGGCGTCGATGGCCTCGATGATGGCGTCCTTGGCGAACGTCGGCGGCACGAAGATGATCGACACATCGGCGCCGGTCTTTTCCATCGCCTCCGCGACACTGCCGAACACCGGCAGCTTGATCAGTCGGCCGCCCTTATCCTCATGCGTGACGGTGGTGCCCGCTTTGCGTGCGTTCACACCGCCGACGATTTGCGTGCCCGCCCGCAGCATTCGCGCGGTATGGACGGTGGCCTCACTGCCGGTGATGCCCTGCACAATGACCTTGTTGTCCCTGCTCAGAAATATGGACATGTGAGTCATGGGTCCTTTCGCTCAGGCGCTCGCCAGCTCAGCGGCCTTGTCGGCGGCTTCGTCCATCGTCGCCACCAGTGTCACCAGGGGGTGGTTGGCCTCGGTCAGGATGCGACGGCCTTCCTCGACGTTGTTGCCGTCGAGCCGAACCACCAGCGGCTTGTTGGCTTCGTCACCCAGCATGCCCAGCGCCTTGACGATCCCGGTCGCCACCGCATCGCACGAGGTGATGCCACCGAAGACGTTGACGAACACGCTCTTGACCTGCTGGTCGCCCAGCACCACGTCCAGACCCGCGGCCATCACCTCGGCCGAAGCGCCGCCGCCGATATCCAGGAAGTTGGCCGGCTTGACTCCGCCGTGCTTCTCACCGGCATACGCGACGACGTCGAGAGTCGACATCACCAAGCCCGCGCCATTGCCGATGATCCCCACCTGACCGTCCAGCTTGACGTAGTTGAGGTCGTGCTCCTTGGCCTTCAACTCCAGTGGATCGGTGGCAGCTCGATCCTCGAACTCGGCATGGCCAGGCTGACGGAAATCGGCGTTGCCGTCGAGGGTGATCTTGGCATCCAGCGCGAGGATCTTGTGGTCAGGCGTCCGCACCAACGGGTTGACCTCAACCAGCGTCGCGTCCTCGGCGACGAAGAGCTCCCACAGCTTGGCGATGGTGACCGCTGCGGTGTCGAGCACCTCGGCCGGAAGATGACCCTGTTCGGCGATGGACCGCGCGAAATCTAGGTCAACGCCCTTGACGGCATTCACCGGGACTTTGGCGAGCCGCTCGGGTTTGGTGGCCGCTACCTCTTCGATCTCCATGCCGCCCTCCACCGAGCACATCGCCAGGTAGGTGCGGTTGGCCCGGTCGAGCAGGAAGGATAGGTAGTACTCCTCGGCGATATCGCTAGCCTCAGCGACCAGCAGTTTCTTGACGATGTGTCCTTTGATGTCCAGGCCGAGGATGTTCTTGGCGTGCTCGTACGCGTCTTGTGGGGTCGCGGCGTATTTGACGCCACCGGCCTTGCCCCGGCCGCCGATCTTGACCTGCGCTTTGACCATCACCGGACGCCCGATCTCCGTGGCGATAGCCTTGGCACCCTCGGCTGTGTCGGTCACCCGACCCGGCGTGCTGGGCACGTTGTGCTTGGCGAATAACTCCTTGGCTTGATACTCGAAAAGATCCATGGGCTCACCGTCTTCGCTCGGCTTACTGCTCGACCAATAGGTAGGCGGTGCCGAAATCGGCGACTCGCACGGAGAACTGTATCGAGACCGCCGATTAACTCCGCGGCCGCATCCACCCGGTGTGGCACAGCTCACCGATATGTTTGTCCAGCCGAAACGTGATCCAACTCACAATCACGGCCGAATTCCGCGCTGAAGTTGCCACTACCATCCGGTTGCGGATAACGTCTCAGGGTCCAGATAACGTTATGGTCACGATCCGAGGACATTTCAGATTTGTCCCAGCACCGTATCGCCCGTTCTGCTGCCATGGCAGCGATTCGCCCACCTCGCGATCGTTGGCCGCATCATCACCGTAACGAAGTCACCGAAATCATCCCGCTGGACGGATTCCTCGACGGCTCAGCACCCTACGATGAGCTGGATTTCGCAGAGCTCGATGACCTGGACCTAGGGGACGACTGCGTCTTCGACTACGAAGCGCAGCTGCTAGCGGCTCCAGAACTCGACGACCTGGACGACGCCGACGATCTGGCCCCCGAATGGCTGGTCGCCCCCACGGTCGTGCTGACCCCGGAGGTCACCCCGGTGTCCCGGCGCGTCGGGCAGCACCGCAAGCAGCCGATCGGTGCGGCCCGGGGGCGCCTGCTGATCTCGGCGATGGCCGCGGGCGCGGCGGCCGCGGCAGCGCATACGGCGATCCAACAGTCGGAAACCCCACGCACCGAGACCGTGCTGACCGCTCATGCATCGGCGCTCAACGAAGGGTCGGGAAGCAACCCACCGCGGGGCGTCCAGGTCATCGCCGCCCAGCCGGCGGCGAGTGCTGCGGTGCACAACGCGGAGTTCGCCAGGGGGGTGGCCTTCGCCGAGGAGCGCGCCGAGCGCGAGGCGCGACTACAGCGCCCGCTGTACGTCATGCCGACGAAGGGCATCTTCACGTCGAGTTTCGGTTATCGATGGGGTGTACTGCACGCCGGTATCGACCTGGCTAACGCGATCGGCACCCCGATTTATGCGGTGTCCGACGGCGTCGTCATCGACGCCGGCCCCACCGCCGGCTACGGAATGTGGGTCAAGCTGCTGCACGCCGACGGCACGGTCACGCTATACGGCCACGTCAATACCACGTTGGTCAGCGTCGGTGAGCGCGTGATGGCCGGCGACCAGATCGCCACCATGGGCAGCCGTGGCTTTTCCACCGGCCCGCACCTGCACTTCGAGGTGCTCCTGGGCGGCACCGAGCGCGTGGACCCGGTGCCGTGGCTCGCCAAGCGGGGACTTAGCGTCGGCAATTACACCGGTTGACCCGGCAACGACGCCGAACGTGTTCTCAGGGCGAGAAATCCGCGAAATAGCCGCCGTGACTTCACGCTCGGCGCGAAATCTCAGAGCTTGGTGACCGGGGCGTGGTTGTGCATCAGCTTCACCCGCCCCGCGCTGCCGAAGTCGATCAGCGACATCGCCGATTCGCCGACACCGGAGACCTCCTCGACGCGGCCCAGGCCGTATTTGTCATGGGTTACGCGGTCGCCGACCTGAAGCACCAGCAGCGGGCGCCTGCTCGCCCCCGAGCGGGTCGGTGATGGACGCGGGCTACCGAACCGACCGGCGCCGCTCACCGGCGCACTGAACGACGGCTTCGGGGCGGTGCGCCGCCAGTCGATGAGCTCCTGCGGGATTTCCCGCAGAAACCGCGACTCCGGGTTGAGCATCGGCTGGCCCCAAGACGAACGCACGATCGCCCGGCTCACGTACAACCGCTGCCGGGCGCGGGTGATGCCGACATAGGCCAGCCGCCGCTCCTCGGACAACTCGGTCGGGTTGTCCAACGCCCGCATGTGCGGGAACATCCCGTCCTCCCAGCCGGTCACAAACACCACCGGGAACTCCAAACCCTTGGCGGTGTGCAAGGTCATCAAGGTAACCACGCCCGCGCCATGCTCCGGGATCTCATCGGCGTCGGCGACCAGCGACACCCGTTCCAGAAAATCCGCCAGCACACCGGTGTCGGGGACGTCTTCGTCGTCTGGGCCAAGTGCGGCGGCATTCTCCCGGTCGGTACTGAATTCGTGTGCGACGCTCACTAATTCGTTGAGGTTGTCCAGCCGGGCCAACTCCTGTGGATCGGTGGACGCTTCCAGCTCGCGGCGGTATCCGGTGCGTTCCAACACCGCCTCGACCAGCTCCCCCAGGTCGTCGTCGAGGCGGCCGCGCAGCTCGTCGAGCATCTCGACGAAACCCGCGATCGCCTTCTCCGCCCGGGTATTCAGCATCGGTACTTTGCCTTGGGCCGCGGCGACGAGCGCGTCACCGAAGCCGGCGCCGGTGTTCTCGGCGTACACCGCCACGCACGCCTCGGCGCGATCCCCGATACCGCGGCGCGGGGTGTTAAGGATGCGCCGCAGGCTGACCGCGTCGCCCGGGTTGTCCAGCACGCGCAGGTAGGCGACGATGTCGCGAATCTCCTTGCGCTCGTAAAAGCGCACTCCCCCAACGACTTTGTACGGAATACCGGCGCGGATCAGCACCTCTTCCAGTGACCGCGACGAGTTGTTGGTGCGGTAGAAGACGGCGACATCGTTGTAGGTGATCTCGCTACCCTCGGCGAGCGCATCGATCTCCTCGGCCACGAACCGGGCCTCGTCGTGCTCGTTGTCGGCGACGTAGCCAACGATCAACTCGCCAGCGCCGGCGTCGGTCCACAACCGCTTCTCCCGGCGTCCCGCGTTACGGGCGATCACCGAGTTGGCCGCCGACAGGATGTTCTGCGTCGAGCGGTAATTCTGTTCCAGCAGAATGGTTCTGGTGTCGGGGTAGTCACGTTCGAAGTCTTCGATGTTGCGGATGGTGGCGCCGCGGAACGCATAGATCGACTGGTCGGCATCCCCGACGACGCACAACTCGGCGGGGGGAACACCGTCGTTGCTGTCGCGGCCGACCAGCTCGCGCACCAATACGTACTGGGCGTGGTTGGTGTCCTGGTATTCGTCAACCAGGACATGCCGGAACCGCCGACGGTAATACTGGGCGATCTGTGGGAAGGCCTGCAGCACCGCGACGGTCTCGCCGATCAGGTCGTCGAAGTCCAGCGCGTTGGCCGCGCGCAGCCGCCGCTGGTATTCGTCATAAACCGACGCCACTGCGCGCGCCAGGTCATCGGAGTCCTCCGTTAAGCCGGCCAGCGCCTGATGCGGGTCGATCAACTCGTTCTTCAGGTTGGAGATGGCGTTGGCCAGCAGTCGCGGCGAGTACCGCTTGATGTCTAGGCCCATGTCACGGCCCACCATCTGCAGCAACCGCCGCGAATCGTCGGCGTCATAGATCGAAAAGTTGGAGTTGAGGCCCTCGATCAGCGCCGCCTGGTTGCGCAGGATGCGCACGCAGGTGGAGTGAAACGTCGACACCCACATGTACCGGGCCTTCTCCCCAACCAGGCCCACCACCCGTTCGCGCATCTCGGCGGCGGCTTTGTTGGTGAAGGTGATGGCCAGAATCTGGCCCACCCCGACGCCGCGGGCCGCCATCAGATAGGCGATCCGGCGGGTCAACACCGCGGTCTTTCCCGAACCCGCGCCCGCGACGATCAGCAGCGGCGAACCCTCATGCACCACCGCCTGGCGCTGTTGCGGGTTGAGGCCGTCGAGCAGTTGGTCCGCTGGGGATGGACCGGGAGGCTTGGCGTCGGTCGCGTGCACACTCATGTCGGTCCAAACTTACCGCCGCTCGGCGACGGGTCGGCGGGCCGTGGCATAGCCTGGCCAGGCGCATCGCCACGCGGCAGGTCGTTCGGCGCCACCACCCAATTTTGCGTGCACTTTTCCCGCCAAGTTTTTGCGCGGGCGCGTCCGTTGATGGCACACTCGGTTCGTGCTCAACGCGCAGCGCCGATTTTTCTACGGGTACCGGCCAGCGGTGCCCGTGGTCTAGCTGCTTTCGCAGAGCCCCGTGGTCCGCTTCCGGATTCGGGGCTCGTCTCTTGTGTGAGGCCCAGTACCGGATGAGACCAGAACCCCCACATCACGAGAACGCGGAGTTAGCAGCCATGAACCTGGAAATGCTCGAGTCCCAACCTGTCCCCGAGATCGACACGCTGCGCGAAGAGATCGACCGGCTAGACGCCGAAATCCTCGCGTTAGTCAAGCGACGCGCTGAGGTTTCCAAGGCCATCGGCAAGGCCCGGATGGCGTCCGGTGGCACTCGGCTGGTACACAGCCGGGAGATGAAGGTCATCGAACGCTACAGCGAGCTGGGACCCGACGGTAAGGATCTGGCCATCCTGCTTTTGCGATTGGGCAGGGGCCGCCTCGGTCACTAATGGGTCACTTCCGCCGCTGTTTGCCGGGAATTTCTGCATCGCTGCGCTGAATTTCCGCCGAAATGGATGCAGCAAAGGCAGCTGGAGTTTCACAATTGCGCCGGTTGATGGTCATATGGGCGGCAGCTTTGATCGCGCTGCTCGGGCAAGGCACCAGCTCGACAACCTCGTCAACGTAGTCGCGGCGGGGTCTACCCATCGACTGATGGTCCCGTCGCGGTCGATGCATCGCCTAATCAAGGTGGAGTTTCAAGGTGGCGGCCCTCATGCGTGGTACTTGTCCGACGGCATACTCGCCCGAGACGACTACAACGGCCGGGATATACACCTGCCGGTATTCGGTTGACCAGACCGGTCTGTCGCTCGCCATGCCCACCGGTGGCATGGCGAGTTCTATTCCAACTGGCACCGGCCGGCGGTCGGCAACGGCGGGATATGGCCCAAGAGCTGGCCGACTGGCTGGCGGCGAGTGAGGGGATCATCCCGAGTGGAAATGGCGTGGTTGCCGGATCCGCGTCATTGATCCGGGGGCCCGCCGACCGATCCGGCGTGGGCCCACAGCGAGCCAACGGTCAATGCCGCGAAGCTGGTGGCCAACAGCACCCCGTATCTGGGCGTATTCGGGCAACGGCACGCCCTCGGCGGAGTTGAGCGGCAATAGGCGACAGGCTTTGCAAAGCAAGTACCAAGCGGCGCAACGGCGGTTCAACTTCCCGGATGGCGAAACCCACACCTGGGCGTACTGGCGTGCGCCATTGCAGGCCATGCTGCCTGATCTGCAGCGGGTGCTGGGCGACGGTCAGCGGCCTCGGCGGGGGCCGAGGCCGCGAGAGCGCAGGCCCGCATCGCCGAGCCTGTAGATACCGCGACAAACGGCGAGTGCCGCCGAGCACGATAACTAAAGGCTCGGCGAAGACAGCGGCTCTGATCGACGCCACTCCACGGCATTAGGGTCGAACCATGACCTCCGCGCCAATCCCCGACATCACCGCTACCCCGGCATGGGACGCCCTGCGCAGACATCACGATCAGATCGGAAACACCCATCTTCGCCAGTTCTTCGCCGACGATCCGGGTCGCGGCCGGGAGCTCACCGTCAGCGTCGGCGATCTCTACATCGACTACAGCAAACACCGCGTCACCCGCGAGACGCTGGCGCTGCTGATCGATCTGGCCCGGACGGCCCACCTCGAAGAGCGTCGCGACCAGATGTTCGCCGGTGTGCATATCAACACCTCTGAGGATCGAGCGGTGTTGCACACCGCGCTGCGGCTGCCCCGAGACGCCGAACTCGTCGTCGACGGCCAAGACGTCGTCACCGACGTACATGCCGTGCTCGACGCGATGGGCGCCTTCACCGACCGCCTGCGCAGCGGCGAGTGGACCGGAGCAACTGGAAAGCGGATCAGCACCGTCGTCAACATCGGCATCGGTGGTTCGGATTTGGGTCCGGTGATGGTGTACCAAGCGTTGCGCCACTATGCCGACGCGGGCATTTCCGCGCGCTTCGTGTCCAACGTCGATCCCGCCGACCTGATCGCCACGCTCGCCGATCTAGACCCCGCCACAACGCTTTTCATCGTCGCGTCGAAGACGTTCTCGACGCTGGAGACATTGACCAATGCGACCGCGGCGCGTCGCTGGCTGACCGATGCGCTGGGCGACGCCGCGGTGTCGCGGCATTTTGTCGCGGTGTCCACCAACAAGCGCCTGGTCGACGACTTCGGGATCAACACCGACAACATGTTCGGTTTTTGGGATTGGGTCGGCGGGCGTTATTCGGTGGATTCGGCGATCGGGCTGTCGTTGATGACGGTGATCGGCCGCGACGCCTTCGCCGATTTCTTGGCCGGATTCCACATCATCGACCGCCATTTCGCGACCGCTCCGCTGGAATCCAACGCGCCGGTGCTGCTTGGCCTGATCGGACTGTGGTACTCCAATTTCTTCGGTGCGCAATCACGCACCGTGCTGCCGTATTCCAATGACTTGTCGCGTTTTCCGGCCTACCTTCAGCAGTTGACCATGGAATCCAACGGCAAGTCCACGCGCGCCGACGGCAGCCCGGTCAGCGCCGACACCGGTGAAATCTTTTGGGGTGAACCGGGAACCAACGGCCAGCACGCCTTCTACCAGTTGCTGCACCAGGGCACCCGGCTGGTGCCAGCCGATTTCATCGGCTTTGCTCAACCCCTCGACGACCTGCCGACCGCCGAGGGCACCGGCAGCATGCATGATCTGCTGATGAGCAACTTCTTCGCCCAAACCCAGGTGCTGGCGTTCGGCAAGACCGCCGAGGAGATCGCCGCCGACGGCACCCCCGCCCACGTGGTAGCGCATAAGGTGATGCCCGGCAACCGGCCGTCCACCTCAATTCTGGCCAGTCGGCTCACGCCGTCGGTGCTGGGGCAGTTGATCGCGCTCTACGAGCATCAGGTGTTCACCGAGGGTGTGGTGTGGGGTATCGACTCGTTCGACCAGTGGGGGGTGGAGCTGGGCAAGACGCAGGCCAAGGCGCTGCTTCCGGTAATCACCGGCGCCGGTTCACCGCCACCGCAGTCGGACAGCTCGACCGACGGGCTGGTGCGCCGCTACCGCACCGAACGTGGCCGCGCGGGCTAGGGCGTGTCTCCCAATTTCGGAGTTCCCACTCGGGCGTGGATGACGGCGCAGGCCAGCAGGACGCCGCCGAGGTAGGTCAGGGCGTATTTGTCGTAGCGGGTTGCGATGCCGCGCCACTGCTTGAGTCGATGGAAGCCGCGTTCGACGGTGTTGCGTAGCCCGTAGAGCGCGGCGTCGAATGCTGGTGGCCGCCCGCCGGCAGACCCCTTGGCCTTGCGCCGGTCGATCTGATCTTGGCGTTCGGGGATGGTGTGCTTGATCTTCTTAGACCGTAATGCGGCACGGGTACTTGGGTGTGAGTAGGCCTTGTCGGCGAGTAAGCGGAAATCCGTGCTGCCCAGGGCGTATTCGGTGCTGGCATGGCGATAGTCGTCGAGCAGGGGCAGCAGTTGCGGGTTGTCGCCGGCCTGGCCTGCGGTCAACCGGATCCGCACCGGGGCTTCGCGCTGATCGGTCAGGGCATGGATCTTGGTGGTCAGCCCGCCGCGCGAGCGGCCGATCGCATGATCGTCGGGTTCATCGGCGGATTTCTTGTAATTCGACAGTGCCCCCTGTGGCGAGCGTGTCCGAGCGGGCGCCCGCCGAATGCTGGTGTGCCCGCACGTTCGTGGAATCCACCGACAGCAACTTCTCGATATCCTCGGCCACCTCAGCGTCCACCCCGAACACCGCGGCAACGTGGGCGAACATCTCGTCGTAGGTACCATCCAGCGACCAACGGTGATGGCGCTTCCACACCGTTTGCCACGGCCCGAACTCAGCGGGCAGGTCCCGCCACGGACTTCCCGTACGGAACCGCCACGCGATCCCTTCCAGGATAAGCCGGTGATCGCTAAACCGTCTGCCGCGCTTGCCCTCATGCGACGGCATCAACGGCTCGACCACGGCCCAGAACTCGTCCGAAATCACACCCACTCGCGTCACCGGCCAATCCTCGCTGGCCAGTACCTAAAAATTTGGGAGACACGCCCTAGGTGGCCGAGCGCCCGCTAGGCGAAGCGTCTGGTCAGCCGCGGCGGCAGCACCCACATCAGCCGCACCAGTGGCGCCCATGGCCACCAGGGGACCGCGGCGCGTCCGGGCTCGCGCTCGATGGCGGCCACCAGCGCCTTGACGCCAGTTGCGTTGTCCACCATCAACATTGTGCTCGCCGATTTGGCCGTCATCTCCGACTCGATATAACCCGGCTCCAGCACCGTGACCCTGATGGGGCCTTGCGCGTACTCGGCGCGCAGCGATTCGCCTAGCGAGCGCACACCGGCTTTGCTTGCCGCATACGCGGCTTTGACGCCCGGCACCCCTTTGACGCCGAGCACTGAGGAGATGAGCACCAAATGCCCCGAACCGCGCTGGTTGAACATGTCCAGTGCCGTTTCGATCTGCACGAGTGCGGCGACCAGGTTGGTTTCGATGGTTGCCTTGTTCGCCCACAGCTTGCCCGAGCCCAGCCGGGCACCCTTGCCGATTCCGGCGTTGACGATCACACGGTCAATGCCGCCAATCTCATCGCTGAGTTCGGCGAATACCTTGGGCACCCGCTCGTGGTCGTTGACGTCCAGCTCCGCGACAGCGATCTTGATGTCGGGATACCGTTGCGACAGTTCGGCTTTCAGTTCGGTCAGCCGATCCGTGCGGCGGGCGCAGAGCGCCAGGTCGCGGCCCTGGGCGGCGAAGGATCGGGCCATCCCGGCGCCCAGGCCGGAACTGGCGCCGGTGATCAGGATCTTCTGGCGAGTCACTCCGGTGAGCATATCGACTACTTGAGCAGCCGCGACATACGCCGGTCGGCCAGCGCCTTGCCACCGGTCTGACACGTTGGACAGTACTGAAAAGACTTGTCCGCGAAGGACACCTCCCGCACGGTGTCACCGCACACTGGGCAGGGTAACCCGGTGCGCGCATGTACTCGAAGCCCAGAACGTTTCTCCCCTTTGAGCATGGCCGCGCCCTGGCCGACGGACCGGCGCACCGCGTCCGACAGCACCGACGCCATCGCCTCATGCAGGCAGGTGAGCTGTGCGCCGGATAACTTGCCGGCCGTGGCGAACGGCGAGATCTTCGCGACGTGCAGGATTTCGTCACTATAGGCGTTGCCGATGCCGGCGATCACCTTCTGGTCGGTGATGACGGTCTTGATCCGGCCGGTGTTGCCGGCCAACAGCCCGGCCAGGTCGTCGGTGCTGACGTCCAGCGCATCGGGCCCGAGCGCGGCGATGCCGGGCACCCGCTTCGGATCGTCGACCAGCCACACCGCCAGCCGTTTCTGGGTTCCTGCCTCGGTGAGGTCGAAACCCGGCGCGGTGCCCGGGACGCCCAGGTGGACGCGCAGCGCGATGGGCCCCTTGCCGGGGCGCAGCGGCACCGCGGTCAGCTTGTCGGACCAGCGCAACCAGCCCGCCCGGGACAGGTGGGTGATCAACCACAGCCGCCCGGTCGACAGGCCGAGGTATTTACCCCACCGATCGGCCCCCGCCACCGTCTGGCCGTACAGCGCGTCCACCGGCGGATCGAAGGTTTTCAGCGCGGACAGCGCGCCGACATCGACACGGCCAACCGTCGTACCGACGGCGTGCCGGCGCAAATGATCTGCCAGCGCTTCGATCTCGGGCAGTTCGGGCACGCGTTTCAGTCTGCCGACCGTCGCGCGGAGATGTCTATCCCAGCAGGGCTACGCGGGACCGGGGGCCCCGGGGGTGCCGAACAGCAGTCCGCGGGCACCGCCGAGACCGCCGACACCGCCAAGGGCCGGGCCGGCCCCGGCCCCGCCGTCGCCGCCATTGCCGATCAGCTGGGCGTCGCCGCCGTCACCACCGACACCACCGGGAACGAGCGGTGCCATCGCAGCGCTGCCGGCGTTACCGCCTCGGCCGCCATTGCCGTAGAACAGCCCGCCGTCGCCACCGTTGCCACCGCCACTGATATGGACCACCGTGCCGGTCCCGTTATTACCGCCGTCGCCGCCGGTGCCGCCGTGGCCCAGCAGCTTGGCGTCACCGCCGAAGCCCCCGTTACCCCCAACGCCACCGACCGGAGCGACAGACTGGCCGGCCCCACCCGACCCCCCGTGTCCGCCGGGCCCACCATGGCCGAACAGCCCGGCATTGCCGCCGTTACCAGCAAACACGTCGAAGGTGCCGAAGGCGCCGCCGTTCGCTCCTACTTGTACGGCTGGATCGGCTACGAAGGACCCGCCGTTGCCGGTATTGCCGCCGGCCCCACCGTCGCCGTATAGCCACCCGCCGTTGCCCCCGTTGCCGCCGTTGCCGCCAGCACCGCCGGTGCCGGCGGTGGCAGTAGCGTTCGTGGCGCCGGTAGCAGTCCCACCGTCACCGCCGCTCCCGCCGTCCCCGCCCCGGCCGAACAGCAGCCCCCCGCGACCACCGACCCCCCCGAAACCGCCGGCTCCCCCGTCGTGGCCGAAGCCGTCACCGATGTCGACAGCGGTCCCGCCGATACCACCGGCCCCGCCGGCTCCGCCCCTGCCGAACAGCCAACCACCGGCCCCGCCGGCACCGCCGTTGCCGGCTGCGCCCCCAACGCCACCCGCACCGGAGACTCCCATGCCGCCGGCGCCACCCCGTCCGCCGTTGCCCCACAACCCGGCCGCGCCGCCGTTGCCGCCGTTTTGACCCGGCGCGCCCGACCCGCCGTTGCCGCCGTTGCCGTAGAGCCAGCCGCCGGGGCTGCCGGCTTGGCCGGTCCCCGGTGCACCGTTGGCACCGTTACCGATCAGCGGACGCCCAGTGAGCGCCAGCACGGGGTCAGTGGCCAAGGCCTGCGCCTGCTGCATTGGCAGCGCGTTGAGGGCCTCGGTCGTGGCGTACTGCCCCGCGCCGGCGCTCATGAGCGCGACGAACTGCTGATGGAACAACGCCGCCTGTGCACTTAGCACCTGATATGCCTGAGCGTGTGCACTAAACAACGCCGCAATGCCCGCCGACACCTCGTCGGCGCCGGCGGGCAGCACCGCGGTTATCGGGGCCGCCGCTGCCGCGTTGGCCTGGCTAATCGTCGAACCGATTCCTGCCAAATCGTTGGCCGCCGCAGCCACATACTCGGGCGCTGCGATCACCCACGACATCCAAAGCCCTCCAGACGGCTGCGACGGCCCGCCCGTCGCATGTGATCTTCGACACACGTTGACTAGGGGCGATGGTAGCGCGATCCGCAGGACCATTCGGGCGCTTCGACCAAATCCTTAATTCGACACCGCGCCGTCGCTGTTCAGCGCGGTGCCCTAAGTAAGCCCTTTAGCGATCCCTCAGTAAGTAGGTATCCATGATCCAGCCGTGTCGTGCCCGTGCTTGGTCGCGCAGTGCCACGATGCGTGTCCCGACCTCGCCGACCGTGCCTGCCACCAGCAGCTCGTCGTCGGTGCCCAGATAGGCACCCCACCAGATTCGGGTGTCCGGAGGGCAGGCCTGAAACGAGCAGTCGCCGTCGAGCATGACCACAGCCGAGCCAGACCACCCGTGCGTCCGCAGCTGTCGTCCGGTAGTGATCAGGACGGGTGCGCCAACCTCGTTGAGTGGGATACGGTGCCGGGCGGTCAGCGCCTGCACCGCGCTGATACCCGGAACCACGTCATAGCTGATGTCGACCTCGGCTGCCACCGCATCCAGGACCCGCAGCGTGCTGTCGTACAGCGACGGGTCACCCCAGGCCAGGAAGGCTCCCACCCCATCGGGTTCCAGTTCGGCGGAGATGGCCGCCGCCCAGATCCGGGCGCGCGCCGCGTGCCAGTCGCAAACAGCCTGCCGGTAGTCGGTATCGGTCGACCGTTGTGGGTCGGGCAGCTCGACGAACCGGTACCCGGGCTCGCGGACATACCGTGCGCAGATCGTCCGCCGCAGGGCCAGCAGGCCGGGCTTCGCCTCACCTTTGTCCATTGCAAAGAACACCTGGGTGTCATTGAGCGCGTGAATCGCCTGCACGGTCAGGTAGTCCGGGTCCCCGACGCCAATGCCGATGACGTGAATACGCCGACCCATGCCGCTCAACCTAATCGAGACCGCGAACGGACTATCCGAGACCAGTGGTATCGGATACCATGGGTATTGACTATCGATCGTGATCTCCCTAACGTCTGAAGCACCCGATGAAGGGACACCAACGATGACCACTGCGGTGAAACCAAGCGGGCCGAATCGCGAAGAGGTCTCCGAGCGGCTGCTGAAGGGCTCGATCAGGAAGTCCTACGAGCCCGTCGTCGACATCGACTGGGACGCCCCGCTGGACCCAGACAAGTTCTACCTACCTCCAAGGCTGGTATCGCTGTACGCCACACCGATGTGGGACGAGATGACCCGCAAGCAGCAAATCGAGCTGTCCCGCCAGGAGTTGGTCAACACGCTGTCGGCCGGGATCTGGTTCGAGAACATGCTCAACCAATCGTTGTTGCGCACCATCTTGCACAAAGACCCCACCAGCGCCTCGACGCATTACAAGTTGACCGAGCTGGGCGACGAGACCCGCCACATGATCATGTTCGGCAAAGCCATCGAGCGCATAGGCGCCAAGCCGGTACGCCCGCGGCTGTTCCACCGGATGGTCATCAACACGCTCCCGCTGGCGTTTCAACGAGGCTCGATGCTGTGGGTGGCCGCCCTGATCGGCGAGGAAATCTTCGACTCGCTACAACGGCAGATGATGGACGACCCCGAATTGCAGCCAATTATCCAGCGGCTCATGCGAATTCACGTCACCGAAGAGGCCCGCCACATCCAGTTCGCCCGCGACGGCGCACGCCGGCGGGTGCAGACGATGCCACGCTACAACCGATGGTTCATGGCCAACATCAACGGCGTGGGTGGGTATTTCTTCCGCTACCTGTTCAGCAACCCGGTCCCCTACGCGCGCACCGGCCTGGACCCGCAACGGGCCCGCAAGACCGCCCGCAGCAGCCCGCATCGTCACCAAATGCAGCGGGCCGGATTCGCTCCCCTGGCGGCGTTCTTGACCGAAGTGGGCCTGATGGGCCCGATCGCCCGTCGCGCCTGGAAACGCACCAACTTTCTGTGACCGCGACGCTCGGCCTCGCTGACGCCGGCCACCGCATTGTCATCGTCGGCAGGGGTGCTGGTGGCCGGGACGCCGCAGCCGCGCTGCTAGCCGCCGACGTCACCGAGTTCGTGATCCTCGACAAGGCACCCGGGCCTGCCCGCGACGGGCACCTACGTCCCGGCCGCGAGGTCCTCCGTTCGGTGTTCGACGACAATACCGACACCTGGGTGCTCGGCACTGCCGGCGGCGAGACCTTCCGGTGTCGCGTCGTCATCGCCACCCACCGACAGGTGCACGTCCCGTGGATACCGGACTTCGCCGGGCGCGCCGACTACCGAGGTGAGTCGTTTCACGCGGCGGCATGGGACCGCGATTTCGACCCGGCCGGCAAACGCATCGCGGTGGTCGGCACCGATGCCGCCGCCGCCCACTACATCAGCCGGTTGTCTGAATCGGCGGCGTCGGTCACGGTCTTCACCCAGGCACCGCGCCGCGTCGTCACCGGAGTACCACTGTGGACGACACGCGCCAAACGCTGGCTACGTCGCCGCACCGGGGCTGAGCATCCAGCGGTCGCCTTGGCGACGGCGGCGATCGACGCGCTGACCTCCTCGGGCATCCGCACCAGCGATGGCGTGGAACACCCCGTCGACGCCATCATCTACGGCACCGGGTTCGCGATCGCCGATCAGGTCGGCGATCAGACCCTGGTCGGTGCCGGCGGTGTGACCATCCGCCAAGCCTGGGACGATGGCATGGAGCCCTACCTCGGCGTCGCCGTTCACGGTTTCCCCAACTACTTCTTCATCACCGGGCCCGATACCGCCGCGCAGGCACGCTGCGTCGTCGAATGCATGAAGCTCATGGAGCGCACGGCCAGCCGCCGCATCGAGGTGCGCCGCAGCAGCCAGCAGGTATTCAACGAGCGCGCCCAACTCAAACCCGCTCAGCCCCATCGGCAGACTGGGGGCCTCGAAGCGTTCGACTTGTCATCCGCGGCGACCGAGGACGATCAGACCTACGACGGTGCGGCGACGCTAACGCTCGCTGGTGCCCGCTTTCGGGTCCGCGTCCGGCTTACCGGTCACCTCGATCCGATCGACGGCAACTACCACTGGCAGGGCACCGTATTCGATTCCTTGCCCGAGACTTCACTCACCCATGCCCGGGCGGCGACGTTAACCATCGGCGGACGTAGCGCACCCGCACGCATCACTGAACAAACACCGTGGGGTACCCACTCGGTCGCCGGAGTGGGCCCACCGCCCTATGCCCGAAGCGGCCCAGCCTCGGCCACCACTTGAACGCATCCCGGCGCCGGCGCGGCGTTCGTTGATCTTTGTTGGCCGGATTCCCGGGCCCTACCTGCTGGCGTTTGCATAGGCTGGGCATAGCCCGGACTGGAGGTTGATCGCGTGTTTTTGTGGGTAACCACCCCCTGGGTGGTGGGTGCTGCGCCGGACGGCGCGATCATCAAAAGATAGGGTTTCTGCCGCCAAGGCGGACGGCATCCTCAAGCTATTGGCGGGACAGGAGTTCGAGGAGCTGGCTATGAAACCGGACGACAGGATGGGACCGGAATGCCGGTTCATGGCGTCCCGCCGTTTCGGAACCATGGCTATGGTGGCACTCCGACCCAAGTTGCGATGTGCACCTGACGCCGGGGCAAGGGACGCAAGGAAGTGGTCGCGGTGAGCACGGCAGCCAAGTCACCGACAGCGCTGGCCATTGCGGTACGTACACAGGATTCGGTGGTCATCTTGACCGCCGACGGTGCGCTTGACTCCAGCAGTTCTGCACTGCTCCGGGACAGCCTCACGAGGGCGACGCTCGAGCAGCCGTCCGCCGTTATCGTCAATGTCACCGAGCTGCAAGTCGCCGAGGAATCGGCATGGTCGGTCTTTATCAGCGCCCGCTGGCAGGCCGAGTTCCGAGCGGATGTACCGGTCTTGCTGGTCTGCGGCCATCGGGCCGGCCGCGCGGCGGTCACCCGCACCGGGGTCGCCCGCTTCATGCCGGTGTACCCGACCGAAAAAGCGGCGAGCAAGGCCATCGGTCGGCTCGCGCGCCGCAATTTCAAGCGTTCGGACGCACAACTGCCCGCCAACCTGAACAGCCTTCGCGAGTCACGCCAGTTGGTCCGCGAATGGCTCACCCAATGGTCACGTCCCGGGCTTATTCCAGTCGCGTTGGTCGTCGTCAACGTATTCGTGGAGAACGTGCTGAAACACACCGGAAGCGACCCGGTGATGCGGATCGAAAGCGATGGCCCAACAGCAACCATCGCGGTTTCCGACGGCAGCAGCGCTCCGGCGGTTCGGCTGGCGTCCCCACCGAAGGGCATCGACGTTTCCGGCCTGGCGATCGTTGCCGCGTTGTCCCGCGCCTGGGGCAGCAGTCCCACTTCGTCGGGCAAGACGGTCTGGGCAATTATTGGGCCGGAGAACCAACTCTGACCAAGCCGTTGCGCCCCGCTTGCACGTCAAATTAGAACACGTTCTAATCTCGTTGGGGACGGCCACTTCGAGGAAGGCAATCACGTGCGGTTCAGCTACGCGGAGGCAATGACCGACTTCACGTTCTACATCCCGCTGGCCAAGGCAGCCGAAGCGGCGGGATACAGCAGCATGACGATTCCCGACAGCATCGCCTACCCCTTCGAATCCGACTCGAAGTACCCGTACACACCCGACGGCAACCGCGAATTCATGGACGGCAAGCCTTTCATCGAAACCTTTGTCCTGACAGCAGCATTGGGCGCAGTCACGACGAGGCTGCGGTTCAACTTCTTCGTCCTCAAGCTGCCCATCCGCCCGCCGGCTCTGGTGGCAAAGCAGGCCGGTTCCCTAGCCGCCCTGATCGGCAACCGGGTCGGGCTGGGTGTCGGCACTAGCCCGTGGCCGGAGGATTACGAGCTGATGGGCGTCCCGTTCGCTAAGCGCGGCAAGCGGATTGACGAATGCATCGAGATCGTGCGTGGCCTTACCACCGGCGATTACTTCGAGTTCCACGGCGAGTTCTACGACATACCCAAGACCAAGATGACCCCGGCGCCCACCCAGCCGATCCCGATCCTGGTCGGTGGCCACGCCGATGCAGCACTGCGACGGGCGGCGCGCGCCGATGGATGGATGCATGGCGGCGGCGATCCGGACGAACTCGACCGGCTGATCGCCAGGGTCAAGCGGCTTCGCGAGGAAGCGGGGAAAACCAGCCCGTTCGAAATCCACGTGATCTCCCTGGACGGTTTCACCGTGGACGGCGTCAAGCGGCTCGAGGACAAAGGGGTGACGGACGTCATCGTCGGTTTCCGTGTCCCGTACACCATGGGCCCCGACACCGAGCCGCTGCAGACCAAGATCCGCAATCTGGAGATGTTCGCCGAGAACGTCATCGCGAAAGTTTAAGCATCACAACGGATCGATCCCCGATCAGCTTCGTGAGAGCCGTTGGACCCTGTGCCATGCTCGGCGGCGCCTTTCACACCCGCCACATTGGCCGCTGTCTGGACGGGATGTTCTTCGTGCCCGCCTCAGCGCGACAAAGTGATGGCTGCCATCGGGAATCCTTGGCGCGCTGGCTTTGTCGCTCGTGGACAGGCAAACCATGCGCCCGCCGGTCCGCAGATTCCCGTGACAAACGCGCCCGAGTGGCTACGTACAGTGGCGCGCCGCCCATTCGGCCTGCATCACCAGCAACGCCAGCAAGTCCTGGCGCGGGGTGTCGGGATCCAATTCGCGGTAACGCTGGTAGACGTTGACCACTACCCGTTCGGAGTCCAGCCAGCTCGCGTACTCGCCCAGGTCGATGGTCTCGACGGCCTCGGGCAACGATAGACCCTTGCGGTAGGCCGCCTCGGCCTGTTCGGCGATGTGCGCCAGATAGCCACGGACGGCACGGATCCCGTCCGGGCCGGTGACCGGACCATGCCCAGGCACCACCGTGGGCGCGTCCAGCGCGATCATCGCGTCGCAGGCGGCGACCCAGCTGGCGATCGGGCCTGCCCACACAATCGGCGTGCAACCGATGAACAGCAGATCCCCGGCGAACAGCACACCGGCGTCCGGCACATGCACGACCGAGTCGGCGGTGGTGTGCGCGGGACCGAGGTTGAGCAGGTCGACTCGCCGGCCGCCGAGCTCGATGGCCAGGTCGCGGTCGAACGTCAGGTCGGCGTTGCGCAGCTTGATGCCGCTGAAGTCAAAGTGACCGAAGCGATCACGCAGATACCGCGTCGCAACGGGGCCCACGTCGGCGGTTTGGATCCGGGCTAGCATCTCCGGTGCCGGGCCATGCTCGATCTCCTCGGAGGTGCCCTTGGCGGCGATGATGCGCACTGAGCGGTCCAACAGTTGAGTGCCGTGCGTGTGGTCGCCGTTGGAGTGCGTGATCAGGGCGTCGGTGATGGGCGCCCGCTCGGTGACCGGCTTCATCGCGGCCAACATCTCGCGTGTCAGTGCCAGGTCGAACAGGGTGTCCACGAGCAGCGACGCGCCGTCCCCGGCGACCAGCCCGGCGTTGCTGAAGCCGTATCCCCCGTCGGGCAGCGTCCACGCCCATACCCGGTCGGCGACTTCGTGCAGCCCGCGGGTGAAGGGCACCCGCGTCGGTGCCGGGTTGACCCCGCGCCGGTCGGGTTCGGCGTCCGGATTCGGCCGAAGAGCCAACGGAAAAGGAGTGCCGCTCGTCCGGACGGTCTGCCTCGTCTCGCCCAGCCCTTCGACCTGGAGGGTGACCACGTCGCCGTCGTGCAGCCAGCCCGGGAATGATTCCGGTGGCCTGAGGTGCTCGACGAGCGTGCAGGTGGGCACCGTGCCCGAGCCGAACACGTCACCCGGGGTCAGCGTCACCCCCCGCGAGGCATAGGCGATGACTTCGCCGAAGCTCCAGTCCATCTGTGCGGTCGACCCCGATCCGATCACGGTGCCGTTGACCAAGGCGGTCACCCGCAGGCTTAGCTTCCCGCCCCGGCAATAGGGCTCCAGCTCATCCGGTGTGACCAGATAGGGGCCCAGGGTGATACCGCTGTCTTTGCCCTTGGCCTGTCCGATGCGCAGCTGGCCCTCCAGCATCTGCAGGTCCCGTGCGGACCAGTCGTTGAAAATGGTGTAGCCGATGATCGACCGTTCGGCCTGCTCGACGGTCAAGTCTTTGCCGCTGGTTCCGATAACCGCCGCGATCTCCAATTCGAAGTCCTGCCACGCACTTCCGGGTGCGGTGGGTGCGTCGTCGTACGGTCCCAAAACCGTTGACGGGCACGCGAAGTAGAACGCCGGGATGCGGTACCAAGTATCCATGAGCACCCGGCCGCCCCCCATCGCTTCCTGGCAGTTGCGCATGTGGTCCAGAAAGCACAACGAGTCCCGGATCGACGGCGGGCGCGGAATCGGCGCCGCCAGCGTAACCTCGTCGAGCGCTACCACCGCGGCCGGTGAGCGCAATGCCCGTTCGCCCGCCGTGCGCAGACCGTCGGCGCCGCGCCCGACCAGATCCAGCAACGACACGTCCGGCGGCATCGCGTAGATGGCGTCACCGGAAAGCACTCCCGTTCGTTCGCCGTGGTCACTTCGATACGTCACCCACTTCATTCGCGCACCACCTCACTGGGTTTCTTGTCCGGCCGCAGCCCACGCCAGCTTGATTGACGCAGCCGGCCCTCCGGAGTCCACTCGCTGTAGCGCACCTCTGCGACCAGCGCCGGCTTGACATATGTGATGCCCTTGGCGTCACGCGCGGGCAGTGGTACGTCGAAGGGGGACTCGTCGGTATGCAGCGGCGCCAGCATCTCCTTGAGGTTGGCCAGTTCGCGTTCGGTGAGGCCGGTACCGACCCGCCCGGCGAACTGCAGCCCACCTGGACCGGGGATGCCCATGAGCAGCGACCCGACGCCACTGCTGCGCCCGCCTTCCCCGGCGCGCCAGCCGCCGATGACGACTTCCTGGGTGTTCCAGTGCTTGTCCTTGACCCACGACGCGCAGCGCCGGCCCGGCTGATAGCGCGAGTCACGCCTCTTGGCGATCACGCCCTCCCAGCCGTGCTTGCGCGAGCACGCAAACGCTTGGGCGCCGTCACCGGGCAGCAGCTCGGGAACGGTGAGACTGGTTGCGTTAGCTAGGGTTTCGAGCAGCTTACGCCGGTCTTGGTAGCGGGTGCCTAGCAGCGAGCGGCCGTCGAGGTAGAGCAGGTCGAACGCCCAGAACTCGACACGGGTGTTGCGGCCCCGATTCTGCATCTGGCTGAAGCTGGGCACACCAGAGGAGTCAAGTACGACGGCCTCGCCGTCCAGCACCACGTGGTGATCGGCGAGATCCTCCGCCAATGCCCGCAATTGCGGATACTCGGCGGTGACATCGCGCCCGCTGCGGGACCGCAGCCGCACGGCGCCGTGGTCAGCCTCAACCAGCAACCGGTAGCCGTCCCACTTGCCTTCGAACGCCCACTGGCTGGCCTTTAGACCGGCCACCGTGCCGTGCGTGGCAAGCATTGGGGCCAGATTGTCGAACTCGAACACCTTCTGGTCTTTCTGATTCTTTAGGCGGTGCGCCAGCCACCGATCGCCGTTGGTCCGAATCAGCGCATAACGCCCAGAGATCCGGCCGCCGTGCAGATTCACGATGACCTCCCCCGTGTGCGGGTCATCGTGGAACTTCTCGGTGTCGTAAGTGCCGGAGTCCCAGATGATCACCTTGCCGGCGCCGTACTCCCCGCTGGGAATCGCGCCCTCGAACGTGGCGTATTCCAGCGGGTGGTCCTCGGTGTGTATCGCTAGATGGTTAACCGATGTGTTGTCGGGCAGGTTTTTCGGTACCGCCCACGAGACCAGCACGCCGTCGCGTTCCAGCCGGAAATCGTAGTGCGGCCGACGCGCGTGATGCTCCTGGATGACGAACGTATTGCCGTCTCCGGTAACGGGTTTCGCCGTGGGAATCGGCTCGGGAGTTTTCGATGCGTCGCGCATGCGGCGGTATCGGGTCAACCGGTCCGCTACCGGAGCGTCGGCATCCAGCCGCTCGAGCAGATCGCCGTCGCGGGCAATCCGGGTCAGCACCTCGTCGTAGGAGAGCTGACGCAGTGCGGGGTCGTCGAGCTCCGCCCAGGTGCGGGGCGCCGCGACGGTCGGATGCGTCCGGCCACGCAGTGAGTACGGCGCGATGGTGGTCTTCGAGCCGCTGTTCTGGCTCCAGTCCACAAACACCTTCCCGGCCCGCAGGCTTTTGGTCATGGTCGAGGTGACCAACGCGGGCATCGCCTGCTCCAATCGCTGCGCGACGCGCTTGGCCAACACCGTGGCTCCCCTGCTGCTCACCGGCTCATCCAGCGGTGTGTACAGATGCAATCCCTTGCTGCCGCTGGTGACCGGGAAGGTGACCAACCCGATATCGGCGAGAAGATCACGAACCGCGCGCGCCACCTCGGCCAGCTGGGCCATCATCACGCCTTCGCCCGGGTCCAGGTCGAACACCAAACGCGTTGCCGGGCCCGGATTTAACTCACCTGATCCGGGCTCGGCGACAAACCGCCACTGCGGCACGTGCACCTCCAGCGCCGCCTGTTGGGCGATCCAGGCCAGCCCGGTTGCGCTATCGATGATCGGATAGGTCGTCGTCCCGGACCGGTGCGCCACCGTTGCACGTGACAGCCAAGGCGGCGCCGACAACGCCAACTGCTTTTCGAAGAACGCGGGTTGGTCGACGCCGTTAGGCCAGCGCTTGCGCGTCGCCGGCCGTCCCGCGATGTGGCCGAGCATGACTTCGGCAACACCGGCGTAGTAGTCGAAGATATCGGACTTTGTGGTCCCCGTGGCGGGATAGAGCACCTTGTCGGCGTTGGTCAGCGTCACCCGTTGCTCCGACGCCGAACCCATGCTTTCAACGTAGCCTGTCGGTCACACAAGTCGCGAGCGTAACGTCACGGCCAAATATCGCGTGGAATTTCGCCGTGACGTTCCGCTCGCGGACAATCAAGGCATACTCACTTACATGCGAGCCATTTGGACGGGTTCGATCGCCTTCGGGCTGGTGAACGTGCCGGTCAAGGTGTACAGCGCTACCGCAGACCACGACATCAGGTTCCACCAGGTGCACGCCAAGGACAACGGACGCATCCGGTACAAGCGCGTCTGCGAGGCGTGTGGCGAGGTGGTCGACTACCGCGATCTTGCCCGGGCCTACGAGTCCGGCGACGGCCAGATGGTGGCGATCACCGACGACGACATCGCCAGCTTGCCTGAAGAACGCAGCCGGGAGATCGAGGTGTTGGAGTTCGTCCCTGCCGCCGACGTGGACCCGATGATGTTCGACCGCAGCTACTTTTTGGAGCCTGATTCGAAGTCGTCGAAATCGTATGTGCTGCTGGCTAAGACACTCGCCGAGACCGACCGGATGGCGATCGTGCATTTCACGCTGCGCAACAAGACCAGGCTGGCGGCGTTGCGCGTCAAGGATTTCGGCAAGCGAGAGGTGATGGTGGTGCACACGTTGCTGTGGCCCGATGAGATCCGCGACCCCGACTTCCCGGTGCTGGACCAGAAGGTGGAGATCAAACCCGCGGAACTCAAGATGGCCGGCCAGGTGGTGGACTCGATGGCCGACGACTTCAATCCGGACCGCTACCACGACACCTACCAGGAGCAGTTACAGGAGCTGATCGACACCAAACTCGAAGGTGGACAGGCATTTACCGCCGAGGACCAACCGAGGTTGCTGGACGAGCCCGAAGACGTCTCCGACCTGCTCGCCAAGCTGGAGGCCAGCGTGAAGGCGCGCTCGAAGGCCAACTCAAACGTCCCAACGCCTCCGTGACAGCCAGTTGATCAACCGGCCAATGAAGATCAATAGCAGCAGGAACACGATCAGCAAGAGGGCCGCGTCATAGGACAGATCCTGAGCCGACTTGGATGGCTGGTTGTAGAACGTCCAAATTGGGTAGGTCAGGTAGCCGACCGGCGAGTCGGTGAGTTGTCCGGTCGGCGGCGAATTCGACCACCCCGCCGTGTACAGCAGCGGCGCCGTCTCGCCGATCGCCAGGGCCAGCGCGACCAACATCCCGGTGACGATTCCGGGCATCGCCGTCTTCAGCACGATCTTGCGCAGCGCCCAGCCGGCTGGTAACCCGAGTGCCTCAGCCGCTTCCCGATACGACGTCGGCACCTGATGAAGCGCGGACTCGGTGGCCTTGGCGATGTAGGGAATGCTCATCGCCGACAGCACCAACACCCCGGCCGCCAGCGAAAACCCCCAATCGAAGTACACCACCAGGGCCAAATAGCCGACGTAGCCGAGCACGATCGACGGAATACCGGACAACACCTCGTAGGCGCCGCGCAGAATGGACCGTGTTTTGCCGGTGGCGAATTCGGACAGATAAATCCCGGTCAACACACTCACCGTGCCACCCACCAGGATCACCCCGATGGCCAACACTACGGTACCGATGATGGCGTTGCGCAAGCCGCCGCCATTGCCCTGGGAGTCCTGCACCAGCACACTCCAGTGGAAAACCGGTACAGCGCGGCTGACGACTCCGATCAACATCCACAACGTCGGGGTGATCACCACCGCCAGACAACACAAGCACGCCGCCCACCACAGGGCATCGACGATCTTGCGCCGATAGGCTACCGATCGCCGCGGCGGGGACATCGCCGGTAGCTGCCGGGACCCGGACTCAGCCGATTCGCCCATGTCAGATGCCGCGTCCCACCGGAAGCGCGGTGCGTGACACCCGACGAACCATCCCGCGCGCGGCCACATTAGTCAGCAACGTGATCACCATCAGCACCAAACCCACCTCGGCGAGCGTCTTCACCGCGAAGTTGGTGGAATCGGTCATCGCCGAATCCAGCTGCGACACGATGGTGGCGGCGATGGTGGTCATGGTCGCGTAGATGTTGGCGGGCATGGCCCCCAGCACCGCGCCGGACACCATGGCTACCGCCATCGTCTCCCCCAGCGCACGGCCAAGCCCTAGCACCACCGCACCGACGATGCCGCTGGACACCCACGGCAGGGTGACCCTGCGGACACACTCCCAATTCGACATCCCCAGCGCGATCGCGCCCTCCCGGGGCAACACCGGCACCTGCCGGAACAGGTCACGAGTGGTGGTGGCGATAATGGGAACGACCATCACCGCCAACACCAGACCGGACACCAACATGCCCTCCCCGTTGCCCGGGTCGCCGCGCAAGTAGTTCAGCACCGGCACATCGGGAGCGTTGCGAGCGATCACCGGAGCGATGTGATGAGCTATGAACGGCCCGAACGTCATTGCCCCCCACAAACCGACGACCACGCTGGGGATTCCGGCGAGCAATTCCAGGACTATTCCCACAGCCTCGGCCAACCGTTTCGGCAGCCGTTCCACGATCACCAGCGCCGCTCCTACAGAGACCGGCACCGCGATGATCAGGGCGATTGCCGAGGTCGCCAGCGTCCCGACGATCAGCGGCAACGCCCCGTAGTAGGCGCCGACCGGATGGGCGACGCCGTCGGTGACAACGGTTTCGCCGTAGGTGTTGCCTGGATTCCATTCGGTGGCGGTGAAGAAATGCAACCCGTTGAGCCTGATCGCACCCATCGCCTCGATGACCAGCACCACCAGCACCAAGACCAGCGCAAGCAGCGGGATCACCGCACCTATCCCACCCAACCACCGGATGGCCGGGCCAGCGCGGCCGACTTCACCGGCACGGGCCAGCATGCTCCGCAAAGCAGCCCGATGGCCCGACGGAGGTTGCTGTCGCGTGGTGGTCAACGAGGCTAGCTGGAAATCGTCGCGATCAACGCGTCAGACAACTTCACCACCGCGGGCGGCAGCGGCTGGAAATGAACCTGGTCGAGGAACGAGGCCTTGTTGCCGTCGGTGATCGCCCAGTGCAGAAATGCCTGCAAGGTCTGCGCGGTGGCGGCGTCCTTTTGCCGGTTGTTGACGATGGCGTACTCGTAGTTGATGATCGGGTAGCCGTCCGGGGCGGGCCCGTCGATCATCGAAATCGCCTGGTTCGCCGGGGTTTTCGATGCGAAGCCAGCCGCCGCGGCCTGAATGCTTTGCGCGTCGGGCAACAAGAAATTGCCAGAGCTATTGCCTAGTTGGGCCTCGCCGAGTCCCCGTTGACTGGCCTGGTCGAGGAAGCTGATGCCGATATAGGCCACGCAGCCCGGTGTCTCGGCGCAACCGGTCACCATGCCGCCGTTGCCGTTCTCACCCAGCGCACCCGGCACCGCCGGGAAGTCGACGGTGGTGCCGAAGCCGGGCGACTTGCCCCAGCCCTCGGGATCTTGCTTGGACAGGTACTGGGTGAACAAGAAGGTGTCACCGGACCCGTCGGAGCGGTGCAGCGGAACTACCGCGGTGCCGGGCAGGTTCACGCCGGGGTTGAGCGCAGCGATCTGCGGGTCGTCCCAGGTTTTGATGGTGCCCTGGTACATGGCCGCCAGGACTTTTCCGTTCAGCTTGAGGTGCTCGCTCACACCGGGCAGGTTGTAGTTGACCTGCTGAGCGGAGATGGCTAGCGCGATGTTCATCAGCCCCTTGTGCGCGGCCATATCACCTTCCGACAGATAGGCGTCGGAGGCCCCAATGTTGACCGTCCCGGCGGCGGCCTGCGCGATCCCGGCACCAGAACCGGTGCCCTGAGCGGTGATCGTGACGTTCGGATACCTCTCGTGAAAGGCCGGACCCCACAGGTTGAACAGCGGGTAGAGCAGCGTGCTACCGGTCTCCGCCAACGTCACCGGCGACGACGCGGGGGTAGTCGCGACAGTACCGGCGCCGGCGCCCGTTTCAGGCGAACCGCTCGGTGGTTTCGAGCCACAGCCCGCCGCTGCCAGCAGCAGCGGCGCAGCGGTCAACACGGCCAACAGCGTATGCAAACGAATTTTCACGCCATACCTTTCTGTGCTCTTCAATTTCCGCGCTTGGCGTCCTTGACGTCCCCCGACAGTCCGGCGACGTATCGGGCGGTTTCCGCATGCTTCGGCGAGGAGAACAGCTGTTCGGTGGGCCCTTCCTCCACCAGCCTGCCGTCGAAGAACAGGGCCGCCCGGTCGCTGATGCGGGCGGCCTGGGCAAGGTTATGGGTCACGATGATCACCGTGAGGCGATCAGCGAGCGATCGGATGAACTCTTCGATCTTCTCGGTGGTAGTCGGGTCCAGCGCGGAGGTGGGCTCGTCGAGCAGCAACACCTCCGGATTCACCGCAAGCGTACGGGCTAGGCACAACAACTGCTGCTGACCACCAGAGAGTCGAAACGGTGAATCGCTGAGCCGATCCTTGACCGCGTCCCAGAGGCCGACCTCGGTAAGCCGAGCCTGCGCGACGCCACGGAATTCCTTGCGCGGCACCAGTTTGTGGGCACGCACGCCGGCGAGCACGTTGTCCATGATTGACATCGGGAACGGATTCGGGCGCTGGAACAGCATGCCAACCCGGCGGCGAAACTCCAGCACGTCGCGGTAGTTGAAGATGCTGCGTCCGCCCAACAGCACATCACCGCTGTAGCGGTAACCGGAGACCTTGTCATTCATCCGGTTTAGGGTGCGCAAAAAAGTCGTCTTACCTGAACCGGTCGGTCCCATCAACGACGTCACCGCACGAGCGGGAAAGCCCATACTCACCTGGTCGAGCACGGTTTTGCCAGCGAAACCCAGGGTGAGGTTCACCGCCGCCATCGCCGGCGCAGCGGCGTCGACATCAGCAGCACCGCTCTGGCCGCCGAGCCGTTCACACGCCATCGGCGCAGGGTACTACATGCTCCTTGGGATGCTCCTTGGACAAAGCGCGCCGTCGACCCTCAGTATCACCGGCCCCTCCTGAACGCTAGGATTTCAATGATCAGACCTCTTTCGATGCACAACGGTGACGGCTCGAATACCGACCCCGGGTCGGTGGCTCGGCGACCACCGGTGGCGAGTGGATCCGCCACCACGACCCCCTCGAGAGGAGTTGCGTGAAGTTCGCCCGATCCGGCGCAGCGGTAAGCCTGTTGGCCGCCGGCACACTGGTGTTGACAGCATGCGGCGGTGGCACCAACAGCTCGTCGTCAGGCGCAGGCGGCACGTCTGGGTCGGTGCACTGCGGCGGCAAGAAGGAGCTCCACTCCAGCGGCTCGACCGCACAAGAAAATGCCATGGAGCAGTTCGTCTATGCCTACGTGCGATCGTGCCCGGGCTACACGTTGGACTACAACGCCAACGGGTCCGGTGCCGGGGTGACCCAGTTTCTCAACAACGAAACCGATTTCGCCGGCTCGGATGTCCCGTTGAATCCGTCGACCGGTCAACCTGACCGGGCGGCGGAGCGGTGCGGTTCCCCGGCATGGGACCTGCCGACGGTGTTCGGCCCGATCGCGATCACCTACAACATCAAGGGCGTGAGCACGCTGAATCTTGACGGACCCACTACCGCCAAGATTTTCAACGGCACCATCACCGTGTGGAATGATCCACAGATCCAAGCCCTCAACTCCGGCACCGACCTGCCGCCAACACCGATTAGCGTTATCTTCCGCAGCGACAAGTCCGGTACGTCGGACAACTTCCAGAAATACCTCGACGGCGCATCCAACGGGGCGTGGGGCAAAGGCGCCAGCGAAACGTTCAACGGGGGCGTCGGCGTCGGCGCCAGCGGGAACAACGGCACGTCGGCCCTACTGCAGACGACCGACGGGTCGATCACCTACAACGAGTGGTCGTTTGCGGTGGGTAAGCAGTTGAACATGGCCCAGATCATCACGTCGGCGGGTCCGGATCCAGTGGCGATCACCACCGAGTCGGTCGGCAAGACAATCGCCGGGGCCAAGATCATGGGACAAGGCAACGACCTGGTATTGGACACGTCGTCGTTCTACAGGCCCACCCAGCCTGGCTCTTACCCGATCGTGCTGGCGACCTATGAGATCGTCTGCTCGAAATACCCGGATGCGACGACCGGTACTGCGGTAAGGGCGTTTATGCAAGCCGCGATTGGTCCAGGCCAAGAAGGCCTGGACCAATATGGCTCCATTCCGTTGCCCAAATCGTTCCAAGCAAAATTGGCGGCCGCGGTGAATGCTATTTCTTGACCTAGTGAAGGGAATTCGACGGTGAGCGATGCCGTTCCGCAGGTAGGGTCGCAATTTGGGCCGTATCAGCTATTGCGGCTGCTGGGCCGAGGCGGGATGGGCGAGGTTTATGAGGCCGAGGACACCCGCAAGCACCGGGTGGTGGCGCTGAAGTTGATCTCGCCGCAGTACTCCGACAATGCGGTGTTTCGAGCACGGATGCAACGCGAGGCCGACACCGCGGGACGGCTGACCGAGCCACACATCGTGCCGATCCATGACTACGGCGAGATCAACGGACAGTTCTTTGTCGAAATGCGCATGATCGACGGCACCTCTTTACGCGCCCTATTGAAACAGTATGGTCCGCTGACCCCGGCCCGAGCTGTGGCCATCGTGCGCCAGATCGCCGCCGCTTTGGATGCCGCGCATGCCAACGGCGTAACGCACCGCGACGTAAAACCGGAAAACATTCTGGTCACCGCGAGCGACTTCGCCTATCTGGTCGATTTCGGTATTGCCCGTGCCGCCTCCGACCCGGGGCTGACCCAGACCGGGACCGCCGTGGGAACCTACAACTACATGGCCCCGGAGCGGTTCACCGGCGATGAGGTCACCTATCGCGCAGATATCTATGCGTTGGCGTGCGTGTTGGGTGAGTGTTTGACCGGTGCCCCACCGTATCGGGCCGACAGCGTTGAGCGGTTGATCGCCGCGCATCTAATGGACCCTGCCCCGCAGCCCAGCCAGCTACGGCCCGGGCGCGTGCCGCCGGCCCTGGATCAGGTGATCGCCAAAGGCATGGCCAAAAACCCCGCGGAGCGCTTTATGAGCGCTGGTGATCTGGCCATCGCCGCCCATGACGCACTCACCACATCCGAGCAACACCAGGCCACGACGATTCTGCGGCGCGGTGACAACGCAACCTTGCTGGCCACTCCGGCCGATACGGGCTTGAGCCAGTCCGAGTCCGGCATTGCCGGGGCGGGCACCGGCCCACCGACCCCGGGTGCTGCCCGATGGTCGCCCGGGGACTCCGCGACCGTGGCCGGACCCCTGGCAGCGGACAGCCGCGGCGGGAACTGGCCCAGCCAAACCGGACACTCCCCTGCCGTCCCGAATGCGCTCCAGGCCTCCCTGGGACACGCTGTGCCGCCGGCCGGCAACAAACGGAAGGTGTGGGCCGTCGTCGGCGCTGCCGCGATCGTACTGGTGGCCATCGTCGCCGCCGCCGGCTACCTGGTCTTACGACCTTCGTGGTCGCCGACGCAGGCATCCGGACAGACCGTGTTGCCGTTCACCGGCATCGACTTCCGCCTCTCGCCGAGTGGGGTGGCAGTGGACAGCGCCGGCAACGTGTACGTCACCAGTGAGGGCATGTACGGCCGAGTGGTCAAGTTGGCCACCGGGTCAACCGGCACGACGGTGTTACCGTTCAACGGGCTGTACCAGCCGCAGGGGTTGGCGGTGGACGGCGCTGGCACCGTATACGTCACCGATTTCAACAACCGGGTGGTGACGTTAGCGGCCGGGTCCAACAACCAGACCGTGCTACCGTTCGACGGCCTCAACTACCCCGAAGGTCTCGCGGTGGATACCCAGGGTGCGGTATACGTCGCCGACCGGGGCAACAACAGGGTGGTGAAGTTGGCGGCCGGATCCAAGACCCAGACCGTGCTGCCGTTCACCGGCCTCAACGACCCCGACGGGGTGGCCGTCGACAACTCCGGCAACGTCTATGTCACCGACACCGACAACAACAGGGTTGTCAAGCTAGAGGCCGAGTCGAATAACCAGGTCGTGCTGCCATTCACGGATATCACCGCACCGTGGGGTATCGCGGTGGACGAAGCCGGAACCGTCTACGTCACCGAGCACAACACAAACCAGGTGGTCAAACTCCTGGCCGGGTCGACCACCTCGACAGTGCTACCGTTCACCGGCCTCAACACCCCCCTCGCGGTGGCAGTGGACAGCGACCGGACCGTCTACGTCGCCGACCGCGGCAACGACCGAGTGGTGAAACTCACGTCATAACGGGAGTCACCGCCGTCGGGTTGCGACGAACCGGATCATCGCCGCGGCCAGGTTGATCGTGGCGACCACGATGATCAGGGTCAGCGCCGCGCCCCAGACGCGCAGGAAGCCGGCGTGCTCGGGATTGGTGAGTTCGGTGTAGATCAGCAACGGCAGCGAGGCCATGTTGCCGTGGAAGACGTCGAGGTTGATGGAGTGGCTGTACCCGACCAGCACCAGAACCGGTGCGGTTTCACCGACGACGCGCGCGATGGACAACAAGATGCCTGACACGATGCCCGGCATCGCGATCGGGGCGACGATCCGCACGATCGTCTTCCATTTCGGAACGCCTAACGCGTAGCTGGCTTCTCGCAGTTCATCGGGCACCAACCTGAGCATCTCCTCGCCTGCCCGAACCACCACCGGCAACATCAGCAGGACCAACGCCAACGCCACGGCAAAGGCGCTCTGCTGAAATCCTAGGGTGGCGATCCACAGGCTGAAGACGAATAACGCCGCCACGATAGAGGGCACGCCGGCAAGCACGTCGACGGTGAAGGTAGTCACCCGCGCCATTCGACCAGTCCCGTATTCCACTAGGTAAACCGCGGTCATCAAGCCCAGCGGCACGGCCAGCACGGCGGCCACCCCGGCCTGCACCAGCGTGCCGTACAGGGCGTGATACACCCCACCGGCGAATTGCTCTGGCAGCACGCCGCGCAGCGAGTGGGTCCACCAGCCCGATCGGGTGACGGCAAACCAACCCCGGGCAATCACCACCCAAAGCAGCCAGACCAACGGTATCAACGCGACCACGAACGAGGTGAAGAAAAACGTTGTCGCGACGCTGTTTTTGATCCGCCGTCGCAGCGTAAGCGGACGAAACACCACCGGCTTTACCGGCTGGTCGAGCGCCTCGATGCTCGTTGAGGGACTCACCCGTTGACCTTCCCGCCGGCGATTGCGCGAGCGGCCGCATTGACCAGGAACGTCAGCACGAATAACGCAAATCCCGCCGAAATATAGGCTCCGGTCGGCAGCGGTTCGCTGAATTCTGAAGCAGCGGAGGCGATCTTGGAAGCGAACGTATAACCGCCGTCGAACAGCGACCAGGTCCCCGGCCGCGCGGCCGAGCGCAGGATGACCAGCACGGCCACGGTTTCGCCCAGAGCCCGCCCCAAACCCAGCATGGAGGCCGCGACCACCCCGCTTCGCCCGTATGGCAGCACGGTCATCCGCACTACCTCCCATTTCGTCGCGCCTAGCGCCAGCGCTGCTTCGATTTGGATCAGCGGAGTCTGCCGGAACACTTCGCGTGATATCGATGTGACGATAGGCAGGATCATCACCGACAGCACGATGCCCGCGGTGAAAATCGTGCCGCCGCCGGCCAACGACACGTTGCCCTGCTTGAACAGGAACAACCAGCCCAAGTTGCGATTGAGAAACCTCGCGATCGGCTCGAGCTTGGGCGCCAGCACAAAGATCCCCCACAACCCGAAGATGATCGACGGCACTGCGGCCAGTAGATCCACCATCGCGCCGAATGGACGCGACAGTCTCCTCGGCGCGTAGTGGGTGAGGAACACCGCGATCCCGACAGCCACCGGCACCGCCAACACCAGAGCCGTTATCGAACTCAACGCCGTGACCATGAACAAGTCCCGGACACCAAACGCCAGCTGCTCATCGTCCGACGTGTCGAATTGGGTACTGGTGAAGAAATTGGCGTGATTCGCCCGCAACGACGGCACGGCGCGGACCAACAGGAATATCGCGATCAGCAGGATTGCGATGACGATCGTCGAACCGGCGGCCGACGCGGCCAGCTTGAACAGCCGCTCGCCGCGCCGCGCGGGGCGCATGTCGACCGCCACTAGCGCCGGCTTTGTGAGCGGCTCGGTGACCACGTCAACCTCAGATCAGGCGATCGCGTTGACCGCAGTCGACAGCCTCGATTTGAACTCGTCCGGAATTGGGATGTATCCGTTGTCCCCCAGGCCGCTTTGACCGGCGCCGATAGTGCTCTGCAGGAACGCCTTCACAGCCGTGCCAACCTGCGAGTCGGGATACTTCGAGCAAACGATTTCGTATGTCGCTAACACGATCGGATAGGAGCCGGGACGCTTCGGCCGGTAGAACGAGTCCGTGTCGAGCACCAGGTCGTTGCCCACCCCGGAGATGGTGGCCCCGGCGATCGTCTGGCCGACCGAGTCGATAGTAATCGCCACCGGGTCCCCACCAGCCGAAGTGACGATGTTGGCCATGGTCAGGTGCTGCGCCTGGGCGAACGACCACTCGTTGTAGGTGATCGACCCCGGGGTGTTCTTCGCGGCCGCTGACGTGCCATCGTTACCCCGCGCGCCCTCACCGACGCCGCCTTGGAACGACTTTCCAGCGCCCTTACCCCACGCACCGTTGGACGCGGCCTGCAGGTACCTCTGGAAGTTGTCCGTGGTCCCCGACTCATCGCTGCGGAACACCACGTGAATCCGCTCACCTGGCAGCGTGAAGTCGCGGTTCAGCGCCTGGATCGCGGGATTGTTCCACTGCGTAATGGAGCCGTTGAAGATCTTCGCCAACGTGGGGCCGTCCAAATTTAGCGAGGAAACGCTGTTGAGGTTGTAGGTAACCGCGATCGGGCCGAACACCACCGGCAGATTCCACGCCGGCGAGCCGCAACGCCGCTGCGCCGCTGCGGCCTCGTCCTTGCTCAGGGGTACATCTGAGCCACCGAAATCGGTTTGGTTGCCATTAAATTCGCTGATTCCAGCGCCCGAACCATTGGCCGTGTAGTTCAGGGTTTGGCCGGGGCAGGCCTGCTCGAACACGTTGACAAAGCGGGTCATCGCGTTGGCCTGCGCCGTCGACCCACTGGCTTTGAGTGTCTTCTTCCCCCCGCAATCGACCTTCGCCGACGCCTGGCCAGTGGTTGCACCTCCCCCGGTCACATTGTCGTCGTTACCACACGCGGACAACACCAGCGCACCCGCAGCCAGGACACCTACGGCGGCACCAAATCGGTTGAGTTTCAATTCAGTTCCTAACGGCCGACCAGCTGTTTTGCTCGCAGCAAATGAAGCTAACAGCACTAGGTTAACGGTCGGCGAACTTGGCGTGCCGTCGCCCTTGGCCGGGGTTGACCCCTGATGATGGACACGTGGCTGGTTCGACCGCGGGTCTCAGGGGAAGGATGTCCGTATGCCGTGCATACACAGCAGGCACACCCCCAGGTTTCGGGAGCAGTCACAGGAAGCTGCAGCAAGCTTGTTACCGTTTCGGCCGACAGCCGGAAAAGAGGGCGCCATGATCCTGGATATGT
Source organism: Mycobacterium canetti CIPT 140010059 (assembly GCF_000253375.1). Lineage (NCBI taxonomy): Bacteria > Bacillati > Actinomycetota > Actinomycetes > Mycobacteriales > Mycobacteriaceae > Mycobacterium > Mycobacterium canetti. The sequence goes on along the minus strand of NC_015848.1, from coordinate 1,039,856 downwards.
TCCGTCTTGACGACAAGGTTGCCGTCATCACCGGCGGCGGCCGCGGCCTGGGAGCAGCCATCGCATTGGCTTTCGCCCAGGCCGGCGCGGATGTCCTCATCGCTTCACGAACATCATCCGAGCTTGACGCTGTCGCCGAACAGATCCGCGCTGCCGGCCGCCGCGCCCACACCGTTGCCGCCGATCTGGCCCATCCCGAGGTGACCGCGCAGCTGGCTGGTCAGGCCGTCGGAGCTTTCGGGAAGCTCGACATCGTCGTCAACAACGTTGGCGGCACCATGCCCAACACGCTGCTAAGCACCTCGACCAAGGACCTCGCGGACGCCTTCGCCTTCAACGTGGGCACCGCCCACGCGCTGACCGTCGCGGCGGTGCCGTTGATGCTGGAACACTCCGGCGGCGGCAGCGTGATCAACATCAGCTCCACCATGGGCCGGCTGGCGGCGCGGGGTTTCGCCGCCTACGGCACCGCCAAGGCCGCACTGGCCCACTACACCCGGCTGGCGGCGCTGGACCTGTGCCCACGCGTCCGGGTCAATGCGATCGCGCCGGGTTCCATCCTGACCTCGGCGCTGGAGGTGGTAGCCGCCAACGACGAGCTGCGTGCGCCGATGGAGCAGGCGACACCACTGCGCCGGCTCGGTGACCCCGTCGACATTGCAGCTGCGGCAGTGTATTTGGCCTCTCCGGCGGGCAGCTTCCTGACCGGCAAGACGTTGGAGGTCGACGGCGGACTCACCTTCCCCAATCTCGACCTTCCCATTCCGGACCTGTGAACCGATGATGCGCGAGCAGTCGCAGTCTGACCCCTACCGCTAAGGAGCCCGCCATGGCCATACCCGTCGTTCAATTGGGCACCGGCAACGTTGGCGTGCACTCGTTGCGTGCGCTCATCGCCGACCCGGAGTTCGAGCTCACCGGTGTCTGGGTGTCATCGGACGCCAAAGCCGGCAAGGATGCGGCAGAGCTTGCCGGGCTGGCGGATTCGACGGGTGTGCGGGCCAGCACCGATCTGAACGCCGTGCTCGCCACCGGGCCGCGGTGCGCCGTCTACAACGCGATGGCCGACAATCGGCTGCCCGAGGCGCTGGAAGACTACCGCCGAATCTTGGCGGCAGGGATCAATATCGTCGGCAGCGGCCCGGTGTTCTTGCAATATCCGTGGCAGGTGATCCCCGACGAGATCATCAAGCCTTTGCAAGACGCTGCGCGCGCAGGAAATTCAAGTCTGTACGTGAACGGCATCGATCCGGGTTTCGCCAACGACCTGTTGCCGATGGCGTTGGCCGGCACCTGTGAAAGCATCGAGCAGATACGCTGCATGGAGATCGTCGACTACGCCACCTATGACAGCGCCGTAGTCATGTTCGACGTGATGGGCTTCGGTAAGCCGATGGACCAGATCCCGATGCTGCTGCAGCCAGGTGTGCTCAGCCTGGCCTGGGGATCAGTGGTCCGACAACTTGCTGCGGGCCTTGGCATTTCACTTGACGGGGTCGAGGAAATGTATGTCCGGGAGCCGGCGCCGGAGGCCTTCAACATTGCATCGGGCCATATTCCTAAGGGCAGCGCCGCCGCCCTGCGCTTCGAGGTGCTCGGCCTGGTCGACGGCGTGCCAGCGGTAGTCCTGGAACACGTGACCCGGTTGCGCGCGGACCTATGTCCCGAGTGGCCGCAGCCCGCCCAGCCGGGCGGCTCGTACCGCATCGAAATCTCCGGCGAGCCCTGCTACGCCATGGACATCTGCCTGAGCAGCCGCCACGGGGACCACAACCACGCCGGACTGGTCGCCACCGCGATGCGCATCGTCAACGCGATCCCTGCAGTGGTGGCCGCCGAACCGGGTATCCGGACAACCCTCGACCTACCCCTGATCACCGGTGAAGGGCGGTACGCTGCTGCCTGATCGGTCATTTCTTGGCACCAGCACCGCCGCCCAGCGGCAACCCGGCACGACGATGACAGGCAGGTGGGTATGACGTATGACCACGACCTCTGACCAGAACGCCGCGGCCCCACCCCGATTCGACGGGCTGCGTGCGCTGTTCATCAACGCGACACTGAAGCGCTCGCCAGAGCTCAGCCATACCGACGGGCTCATTGAGCGCAGCTCGGGGATCATGCGTGAGCATGGCGTCCAGGTCGACACTCTGCGCGCAGTTGACCATGACATAGCGACCGGCGTATGGCCGGACATGACCGAACACGGTTGGGCGACCGACGAATGGCCCGCCCTGTATCGGCGTGTCCTCGATGCGCACATCCTGGTGCTGTGCGGGCCGATCTGGCTGGGCGACAACAGCTCGGTGATGAAACGGGTTATCGAGCGCCTGTACGCATGCTCGAGCCTGCTCAACGAGGATGGACAGTACGCCTACTACGGCCGCGCCGGTGGTTGCCTCATTACCGGAAACGAGGACGGCGTCAAGCATTGCGCGATGAATGTGCTCTATAGCCTGCAACACCTGGGATACACCATCCCGCCGCAAGCGGATGCCGGCTGGATCGGTGAAGCGGGGCCGGGACCGTCGTATCTCGACCCCGGATCCGGCGGTCCAGAGAACGACTTCACCAACCGCAACACCACATTCATGACGTTCAATCTGATGCACATCGCGCAGATGTTGCGGGTCGCCGGCGGCATCCCGGCCTACGGCAATCAACGCACCAAGTGGGACGCCGGCTGCCGGCCGGACTTCGCCAACCCCGACTACCGATAGCCAGCGGAGGTCCCGAGTAGCCCGGTGGTTGGTGGCGGGCGAATTTCGGTTACTCTCGCATCTTTGTTCGCGTGGATCGAAAGTCGGTGAGTTGGCCCAGGACACCCGGACTTCCCTGAAGACGAGCTGGTATCTGCTCGGGCCAGCCTTTGTCGCGGCCATCGCCTACGTCGACCCCGGGAACGTGGCAGCCAACGTCAGCTCCGGCGCCCAGTTCGGCTACCTGTTGTTATGGGTGATCGTCGCCGCCAACGTGATGGCCGCCCTGGTGCAGTACCTGTCGGCAAAGCTCGGGCTGGTGACCGGACGCTCACTGCCGGAAGCGATCGGCAAGCGAATGGGACGCCCGGCCCGGCTGGCCTACTGGGCACAGGCCGAGATCGTCGCGATGGCAACCGATGTGGCCGAAGTGATCGGCGGAGCTATCGCATTGCGGATCATGTTCAACCTGCCGCTGCCGATCGGCGGGATCATCACCGGGGTGGTCTCGCTGCTGCTGCTGACGATCCAGGATCGGCGCGGTCAACGTTTGTTCGAGCGCGTCATCACCGCCTTGCTGCTGGTGATTGCCATCGGCTTCACCGCCAGTTTCTTCGTCGTGACACCACCCCCCAATGCGGTCCTCGCCGGTTTGGCACCGCGCTTTCAGGGAACCGAGAGCGTTCTTTTGGCCGCGGCGATCATGGGGGCGACCGTCATGCCGCACGCCGTCTACCTGCATTCAGGTCTCGCGCGCGACCGGCACGGGCATCCCGATCCGGGCCCTCAGCGGCGCCGGCTGCTGCGCGTCACCCGCTGGGATGTCGGCCTGGCGATGCTGATAGCCGGCGGGGTAAACGCCGCGATGCTGCTGGTTGCCGCGCTGAACATGCGGGGCCGTGGGGACACCGCCTCGATCGAAGGCGCCTACCACGCCGTCCACGACACCTTGGGGGCGACGATCGCGGTGCTCTTCGCGGTCGGGTTGCTGGCGTCCGGCTTGGCGTCGTCGTCGGTGGGTGCTTACGCCGGCGCGATGATCATGCAGGGGCTGCTGCACTGGAGCGTTCCCATGCTGGTGCGCCGCCTAATCACGCTGGGCCCCGCGTTGGCGATACTTACGCTGGGCTTCGACCCCACCCGCACATTGGTGCTCTCACAGGTGGTGCTGTCGTTCGGTATTCCGTTTGCGGTACTTCCACTGGTCAAACTCACCGGCAGCCCCGCGGTGATGGGCGGCGACACCAACCATCGCGCCACGACTTGGGTTGGCTGGGTGGTCGCGGTGATGGTTAGTCTGCTCAACGTGATGCTGATCTATCTCACGGTGACCGGCTGAATGCCGGACCGCCGGCATCCCTACTTCGCCTACGGGTCCAACCTGTGCGCCCACCAGATGGCGTCGCGCTGTCCCGACGCCGGTGCTCCGCGGCCGGCAGTGCTCAGCGATCACAACTGGCTGATCAACCAGCGCGGCGTGGCCACCGTCGAACCCTTCGCCGGAAACAAGGTGCATGGCGTGCTATGGCAGCTCTCCGAGCGCGACCTGGTCAGGTTGGACAGCGCCGAAGGCGTGCCGGTGCGCTACCGGCGCGAACGGTTGACCGTGCACACCGACGACACAGCGTTGCCGGCCTGGGTCTACATTGACCACCGGGTGATGCCGGGCCGGCCGCGGCCGGGCTATCTACCGCGCGTCATCGACGGCGCTCGACACCACGGGCTGCCGCAACGCTGGATCGACTATCTGCACCGCTGGGACCCCGCGCGGTGGCCCCTGCCAGTGTTACCGTCATCGAGATCTGGGCCTGCGCCACAATCACTTTCGGAGTTGCTAAGCCAGCCCGGCGTCATCGAGACGAGCCAGCTGCGGTCCCGCTTCGGCTTCCTCGCCATCCACGGGGGCGGCCTGGAGCAGGTGACCGACCTGATCGCCGAACGCTCCGCCGAGGCTGCGGGCGCTTCGGTGTACCTGCTGCGTCATCCGGACAACTACCCGCACCACCTGCCGTCGGCCCGGTTCGACCCGGCGGAATCGGCGCGCCTCGCCGAATTCCTTGACCACGTTGACGTCGCCGTGTCGCTGCACGGCTACGACCGCATCGGGCGCAGCACCCAGCTGTTGGCCGGGGGCCGCAACCGCGCGCTTGCCGCCCATCTCGCGCGGCACATCCAGCTGCCCGGCTATCGGGTAGTCACCGATCTGGCCGCCATCCCGGAGGAGCTCCGCGGCCTGCATCCAGACAATCCGGTCAACCGGGTCCGCGACGGCGGGACCCAGCTGGAACTATCGATTCGGGTAAGGGGTCTGAGCCCACGCAGTACCCTCCCCGGCGTCGGCGGCATGTCACCGGTCACCGCTACCCTGGTACAGGGCCTGGTAACTGCGGCCCGTTCCTGGTAGCTGTCTGGCGACTTTGGACCGGAGGCGGCCGCACGCAGCTCGTCAACCATCTGCATGATGCCGCGGCCGCCAATGAGCGGCCGATCACCTGATCGATCTCGATCAAGTGAAGATGCGTGGGCGGGGCGCTGGCATCCCGACGACACCGTTGCCGTTGAGTGTGTTTTAGTTGCACTCTCATGCGGCGTCCCCTTGCGGGGTTTGGGTTTTGGCCTCGCCGCGTCCGGCCCTGCGTGGGCGGGGTCTTACGGATGCTCCGCCGGCGCCGGATGATCCGGTGTCCGCGCCATGGCCTGTACCAACCGTGGTGGTTGGCCCGGGTGCCGATGGGGCCGTGGTCCCGACTGGACCACGACTGGCGTTATCCGGCCAGTCACGGAGATTCAAAGCAGCGTTTCTGTCGCGGTCGACTACCTCGCCCGTTACAGGGCAGAGCAGGTGTTTGTCGATGCGGCCCTTGCCTTGCAGCCGGCACGGTGTGCCGTCGGGGCTGGTGCAGCCGTGGTGGATTTGGCTGGAGGCAAACCAGCGGTCCGCCACCGTCAGCACGCCGCTGCACTTGGCCGTTTTGTAAGCCAGCTGCGGCGCGACCAAACCCATTGCGGCATCGGAGACCGATCGGCGAAACGCCCGCCGGCGCATGCTGCGTTTCATCGCGGCCACGTCGAGGTCTTCGATCACGACCTGGCCATAGGTGCCCGCCAACTCGGTGGTGAGCTGGTGGGCTGCTTCCCGCCGTAGGTGCACGCACCGGCGATCCAGGCGGGCCAGCTTGGCTTTCACTGCCCGATGCCCATGGGAGCCGGGGATGCGGCGGGAAAGTTCTCGGCCGGCCCTGCGACGGGCGACGAGTGTCGCCTTGAGCGGGGCCGGGTTTGGGTATTCGATGATGGTCTGCTCGCCGGTGGCGGTGTCGAGGGTGGCGACCGTGGCCAGGGTCCGGACTCCCAGGTCCATTCCGGCGCGCACAGTCGGCTGGGTGAGCGGTGATCTGGTGGTCGGGGTGCGCAGCGCGTAGCAGACCGCCACGAATAACCGGCCCCACCGCTGCGACAAGGTCATGTTCAGGATCTGCGCGCGCCCGCTCACGAGGTGGCGTTGCACCCGGCGGGTGTTCTCCTTGGCCCGCAGCGGCCCGATCACCGGGACCGTGATCGTGCGCCGGTCATCCTCTATGCGCATGGTGCCGGTGGTGAACCGCACCCTGCCAGGATCACGCCGCCCGGATTTGAATCGCGGGAAGCCCACCCGCCGGCCTTTGCGGGTCCCGTTCTTGCCAGCTTTCCAATTAGCCAGGCCCTGGGCCAGATCGGCCAACCCCGACGAGTAGCACTCCTTGGAATTCTCGGCCCACCACGGCGCCACGTCATCTTTGGCTCGGTTCCACGCCCATCGCAGCGACTTCAAGTCCCAGTCCACCGACTCATGTGCCGGATCAGCGGCTTTGGCGTCGAGGTCGGCCTTCACCTGGGCCAGGCCCCAGTTGAAAGCTTTGCGGCGGGCGCCGAAATGTGAACGCACCAAACCCGCCCGCTGCGGGTCGGCGGGCCACTCGACCTCGAATTTCGCCGCCGTGACCATCCAGCCCGACGGCAGTTGGGCACCCGGCCCCCCGGTCGCGGCATAACTGTTGGCGTCGCCGTCATAAAGCTCGAACAGCACCGAAACCGACTCCACCACCGGCCGGTGCGCCTCAAAATCCACGCCGATCTCCACATACCGGGAGAACGTCGGTGTCCCATCGGGTTTCGGCTTGCCCGCCAGCTGCACACCACCGGTGGCCTCGGCCACCTTCGCGGCCTGAGCGCAGCTACGCATCCTGACGATCATCACCCCGCCCCCGGCTCACGCTTGGCCTCCGTGACCGCACGCATCGCCCGGTTGCGCGCACCGCGACGCCCGTACAGCCGCGCGCACATACCGGTCAAGACCTCGATCATGTCACACACCAGATCATCGGTCGTCTCACCAGGATCGGCGACCACAATCCGCCGGCCCTGAGCAGACAGCGCCGCCTCGAGGTGCTCCACCCCGAAACGCGCCAGCCGATCCCGATGCTCCACAACGATCACTCTCGCATCGGGGTCCGACAAGATGCGCCGCAGCTTGGGTCGCTTGCCGTTCAGGCCGGAACCGACCTCGCGCACCACTTGCCCCACCCCCAAGTCACGCTCGGTGGCCCACGCGGTTAGACGCGCGACCTGCCGATCCAGATCCGAACGCCTATCATGGCTTGACACCCGCGCATACAGCACCACTCCCGCCGCTGCGGCCGACGCCGAGGCGGCCGTCTTGACCAGGATCAACCGGCCAACCCGCTCCGCGGGCACCGGCAACGTCCCCTCCCGAAACCAGCGATAAGCGGTATGTCGATTCACCCCCACCGACTCCGCCCAATCCGCCAGATTCACGCCGCCAATTAGAACACACTAACGCACACTAAAACACACTCAACACGCAACAGCTCTGAACCCCAGAGCGTTGGCCGACAAGCGCCCACCACACACGCCCGAGCGTCAGGTGGCCCTCGTTGCGCCCGCTACACTCACACCCGCCGCACCCCGACGACCGGACGCCACAAACACCGCCAACCCCCCCCCGCCGCCGGAGGGGTCTATCGCTGATTCGGTGTAAGTGGTTCTGACCGCCCCCGGCGTGGGGCAGAAGGAATCACTGCTATGACCAAACACACTCAAGGGCATGGATGCTGCTCAGGTGATAGAGCCGGCTCACGCCGGCCAGGACGTGGATGAGGCGGCCGTTGCGGCCCGTGAGCTCTCCGGTGCCGAGCGGGCGCTGGTGGGTGATCTGGTACGCCAGGCACGCGCTGAGGGGGTCGCATTGACCGGCCCTGACGGGTTGCTCAAGGCGCTGACCAAGACGGTGCTCGAAGCCGCCCTGCAAGAGGAGATGACCGAACACCTCGGCTACGACAGGCACGCCGCAGCCGGGCGTGGAAGTGGAAACTCACGCAACGGATCTCGTAACAAGAAGGTGATAACCGATGCGTGCGGACAGGTCGAGATTGCGGTGCCCCGTGACCGCAACGGCACCTTCGAGCCGGTGATCGTGGGCAAACGTAAGCGCCGGGTCACCGATGTGGACCGGGTGGTGTTGTCGCTGTACGCCAAAGGCCTGACCACCGGCGAGATCGCGGCTCACTTCGCCGACGTTTACGGGGTGTCGGTGTCCAAGGACACCATCTCGCGGATCACCGACCGGGTCATCGAGGAGATGCAGGCGTGGTGGTCCAGGCCGCTGGAGAAGGTCTACGCCGCGGTGTTCATCGACGCGATCATGGTCAAGATCCGCGACGGGCAGGTCCGCAACCGGCCGGTCTACGCCGCGATCGGCGTCGACCTCGACGGCCACAAGGACATCCTGGGGATGTGGGCCGGCGAAGGCGACGGTGAGTCAGCCAAATTTTGGCTGGCAGTGCTCACCGACCTGCGCAATCGTGGGGTCAAAGACATCTTCTTCCTGGTCTGCGACGGCCTCAAAGGGTTGCCCGACAGCGTGTCCGCGGCGTTCCCGTTGACCACGGTGCAGACCTGCATCATCCATCTGATCCGCAACACTTTCCGGTATGCCTCCCGCAAGTACTGGGACAAGATCAGCGTCGACCTCAAGCCGATCTACACCGCAGCCAGTGCCGCTGAGGCCAGGTTGCGCTACGAGGAGTTCGCCGAGAAATGGGGTAAGCCTTACCCGGCGATCACACGGCTGTGGGACAGCGCGTGGGAAGAGTTCATTCCGTTCCTGGACTATGATGTCGAAATACGGCGAGTCCCGTGTTCTACCAACGCAATTGAAAGTCTCAATGCGCGCTACCGGCGGGCGGTGCGGGCACGTGGACACTTCCCGAACGAACAGTCAGCACTCAAGACGCTCTACCTGGTCACCCGCTCCCTGGATCCCAAGGGCACCGGGCAAACCAAGTGGGCCGTACGCTGGAAGCCAGCGCTCAACGCCCTGGCGATCACGTTCGCCGATCGCATGCCAGCCGCCGAAGAACGCTGACCGAAAGAAAAATCCCGAGAAACGCCACTTACACCGAATATCGGACAGTCCCGGCCGGCGCGGCGAACGGCTAGGTTTTAGTCAGGTATTCAAAGGCGTCCCCGCCCTCGTAGCTCAGGGGATAGAGCACGGCTCTCCTAAAGCCGGTGTCGCAGGTTCGAATCCTGCCGGGGGCACTCTGTGTTTGCGCAGTTCAGCCATGGTTTTCAGGTGTCAGCCGAGTGGTCGTGGCTTGTTCTGGTCGATGCTGTGGTCGGTGATTGGTTGGTATCAGATGACGTAGCCTGGCTCTCGATAGTCAATCGCGTAGCATCAGTCGCCAATTAGCGCGCGAGCGTCTTTCATCAACAGCATTAGGTGCAGCGGATCGGTCGGCGAGATCTCGAAGTCGAAGTGGACGTAGAACGCGCGGGCCTCATCGTGCAACGCATGAACAAGAATCGCCCGCAGCCCGATCGAGTCCGCAGCCTGGACACAGCGACCGATCGCATCACGCAGCAGATGACTGCCCAGGCCCCTGCCCTGTTCTTTGCGATCAACCGCCAACCGCGACAGCAGGATCACCGGCACGGGGTCAGGCATATTGCGGCGCACCCGTCCCGGAGCATCAGCGTGTGCGACCGACCCTGACGCTAGCGCATAGAAGCCGACTACCCAACCGTCACGGCACGTCACGAAACAGCGCGACCCTCCCTGCACATGGTTGGCCAACGCCCGCTTGCGCAAGTAATCGTCCAGACTGGGCTCGCCGCTGCTGAACCTCGTGACGTCATCGGCGTCGCTGATACGTCGCGGCGCGCTGTAGCCGCTCACCCCTCGGTGTCGAAAATGGACCGCGCGGCGAACAGCTTCTCCAACCGAGGCTTGTGTGAGACGGGCCGGTCCAGCGCGGCGAGGAACTCAGTCCACGCGGCATCGGTGAGTACGAAGAGCCGGCGGTCGGCCAGCACGTCGCGCGCGTGCGCCAACGCCGCTGTAACCGTGAAATTGGTGAGGTCAGTCCCCTCGGCCTCGGCGGCACGACGAATCAGCGCGTCCTGCTCAGGGGTCAGGCGCGCTGCAAGACGCTCGGTCTTCCGCTCAGGCTTGGTAGCCATGACATCAATTGTGTGCCTGATAGGCGTACAATTCAACGCTGGCAAGCCGCTACCACCCAGGCTCTGGCGATCCGCCTGCCGCCGCAGGCGCTGCTGCGTAGCCACCGGGATGACCGGCCGTGGCGCCATCCGAATGCCGCCCGCACGACACCACACGTTGGCCGTCACCGCCGCTCCCGCTCGGTGCAACTTGGGGCCGATTTGAGGATTTGCCGACCGAGCCTGCCGCGGACCAACGCGAGGGGCCAAGCTCCTCCGATAAGGACTTGATGTCGGGTCACGCCGTCGCGCGCCGCGCGACCTGTGCTATGGACGCGACCGTGGCGTGGTCGCCGGCCGCGGAGATCGACCCGGTCAGTGGCACACCAAAGGCCATCGGCTGACCAGCACCCTGGAGCATGACATCGTGCGCGACGATCCCGGCACCACCGTCGAGCTTCTCATGCCGCGGCGATTCATCCAGCGGTGCGCGTTTACCGGAAGTAGCCGGCTCCGGTCCAGGCAGCGGCGACCCGGCAGGTCGATAACACATCATCTCGATGATGTTGTGTTTCTTCGCGTTACGTGCCGATCAGACTCAAAAACATGATCGTCCAACGGATCTGGTGGTGCAGTGACGGTGAGAGCGCCGGTGTCGGGGTGGACTATATATGTGCCGCTATCGACATCACGGACAGCAATGAGCCCCGACAGCGTCGCCGAGATATCGTGGCGTCGCCGGTTTCCTGCCGCAACCACGTCAGGCACGGTGACGTGCAGCAGCCTAGGTGTGGCGGCCAGGTCGAAGTGGAACGCTTTGGTCATCGCATAGCACGCCACCACCATGACGATTGAGAACGGCAGGGCCGTGGCAATAGCGGCCGTCCGCAACGCGGTCAGTGACCCAGCACCTCCGATCAGGAGCAAAACGGCCGCGGCTACCCCCTCCAACACCGCCCAGTAGACCCTGGTCAGCTTGGGCGGGTCCAGCTCACCACCCGCTGACAAGATGTCGATGACCAACGAACCGGAGTCCGACGACGTAACGAAGAAGAACACGATCACCAGCACAGCAAGAACGCTGGTAATAGCCCCGATAGGCAAACCGGCCAGCAATCGGAAAAGCGATGTGTTGGTGTCTACCGCCCCGTTGACGAGCATGTCGCCGTTGTTGCGTTGCCGCAACAACGCCGAGTCACCGAAGATCGTAAACCATAGCGAGGCGATCACGGTGGGAACCAGCAGCACCGCCCCGATGAACTCCCGGATCGTCCGTCCCCGCGAAATCCGCGCGATGAACATCCCGACAAACGGAGCCCAGCTGATCCACCAACCCCAGTAGAAGATAGTCCAGTCGCCGAGCCAGCCGTCGTGCGAGAACGGCGCGGTGCGCAGCATGAATTGCGGAAGCGACTGGACGTAGCCTCCCAAATTTTGCACCCACGACTGCAGCAAGAAAAGTGTCGGCCCGAGCAACAACACGAACAGGGCCAATGCGGCGGCCAGCGCCATATTGATGTTCGACAGCCACTTCAAACCCTTGCTGACCCCACTGACCACCGACGCCGTCGCAGTGGCGGTGATGGCGGCGATCATGCCGACCATCCACCAGTTGTCCACCCGGATCCAGCCGAGATATTCCAGGCCGGAGGCGATCTGAGTGATACCGAAGCCCAGTGATGTGGCGACACCAAAGAGTGTTCCGACAATGGCGATGACGTCCACCGCGTGCCCCAAGGCGCCCTCTACACGGCCCCGACCCACGACCGGCTCCAGCAGCCAGCGCACCGACAAGGGGCGACCCCGCCGATAGGTCATGTACGCCATACCGAGGCCAACCACGACATAAATTGCCCAGGCGTGCAGGCCCCAGTGGAACACTGTCAGCGCCATCGCCTGGTTAGCCGCCGCATCAGTAAGCGCGGGCACGCCGCGTGACCGCGGTGGCCGCAGGTAGTGGCTGAGCGGCTCGGCCACCCCGTAGAAGACCAGGCCGATACCCATACCGGCACTAAACAGCATTGCCAGCCATGCCCAGAAGCTGAACTCGGGGAACTCATCGTCGCGGCCCAGCCGGATAGTGCCAATCCGGGAAATGCCGCAGTACAGCGCGAATACCACAAACCCGGTGGCAACCAGGATGTACCACCACCCGACGCCGCCGGTGATCGCGGAGTTCAGCCGAACGAACGCATTCTCGGCGACGCTCGAGTACACCACGGAAACGACGATCATGGCGACGATGACCACTGAAGCCGGAATGAAGACTGCGGGCTGAATACTCCGCAGGGCGTCGACGACGGCGTTCTGGTCACCGCGTTCTTTCGCTGACATATCTTCAAGCTCCGTTTCTCACCGCGTCCTCATCACGGCCACCGCAACGCCAAATCACCATCAACCAGACAAGCACAGACCTGTGCACCATGCTGAGTAACTACCGTCTCGGACAGCAAATGGCCAGGTGGAGCCGCGTTTGCCTGATCCAGGCTCACGCGTGGCGAGCGTAACGCCACTGCGAACAATCGAGCCAAATCTCGCCACGGCGTTACGCTAGGCGACAAAGTTCGCAGGTCGTTCGGGAATGGCGAATCATGGTTGTCAGCACGGTTTTTCAGCTACCGCCGACACCCGCATCTCAGACGTTTACCCATGCCGTCGGTGCAGAGCAACGCCAGACAACACAAAGTAGTCTAATTCCGTTATAAAGCAGACATTTCCGTGGTTATGTAGAAGATGTCGACCGATCAGATGAAGCGATCCGCGTCAGGTGGTATCCGATGTCTTTTGTGACCATCCAGCCGGTGGTCTTGGCAGCCGCGACGGGGGACTTGCCGACGATCGGTACCGCCGTGAGTGCTCGGAACACAGCCGTCTGTGCCCCGACGACGGGGGTGTTACCCCCTGCTGCCAATGACGTGTCGGTCCTGACGGCGGCCCGGTTCACCGCGCACACCAAGCACTACCGAGTGGTGAGTAAGCCGGCCGCGCTGGTCCATGGCATGTTCGTGGCCCTCCCGGCGGCCACCGCCGATGCGTATGCGACCACCGAGGCCGTCAATGTGGTCGCGACCGGTTAAGGAGGTTGCTGGCAATGGATTTCGGGCTTTTACCTCCGGAAGTGAATTCAAGCCGAATGTATTCCGGTCCGGGGCCGGAGTCGATGCTAGCCGCCGCGGCCGCCTGGGACGGTGTGGCCGCGGAGTTGACTTCCGCCGCGGTCTCGTATGGATCGGTGGTGTCGACGCTGATCGTTGAGCCGTGGATGGGGCCGGCGGCGGCCGCGATGGCGGCCGCGGCAACGCCGTATGTGGGGTGGCTGGCCGCCACGGCGGCGCTGGCGAAGGAGACGGCCACACAGGCGAGGGCAGCGGCGGAAGCGTTTGGGACGGCGTTCGCGATGATGGTGCCACCATCCCTCGTCGCGGCCAACCGCAGCCGGTTGATGTCGCTGGTCGCGGCGAACATTCTGGGGCAAAACAGTGCGGCGATCGCGGCTACCCAGGCCGAGTATGCCGAAATGTGGGCCCAAGACGCTGCCGTGATGTACAGCTATGAGGGGGCATCTGCGGCCGCGTCGGCGTTGCCGCCGTTCACTCCACCCGTGCAAGGCACCGGCCCGGCCGGGCCCGCGGCCGCAGCCGCGGCGACCCAAGCCGCCGGTGCGGGCGCCGTTGCGGATGCACAGGCGACACTGGCCCAGCTGCCCCCGGGGATCCTGAGCGACATTCTGTCCGCATTGGCCGCCAACGCTGATCCGCTGACATCGGGACTGTTGGGGATCGCGTCGACCCTCAACCCGCAAGTCGGATCCGCTCAGCCGATAGTGATCCCCACCCCGATAGGGGAATTGGACGTGATCGCGCTCTACATTGCATCCATCGCGACCGGCAGCATTGCGCTCGCGATCACGAACACGGCCAGACCCTGGCACATCGGCCTATACGGGAACGCCGGCGGGCTGGGACCGACGCAGGGCCATCCACTGAGTTCGGCGACCGACGAGCCGGAGCCGCACTGGGGCCCCTTCGGGGGCGCGGCGCCGGTGTCCGCGGGCGTCGGCCACGCAGCATTAGTCGGAGCGTTGTCGGTGCCGCACAGCTGGACCACGGCCGCCCCGGAGATCCAGCTCGCCGTTCAGGCAACACCCACCTTCAGCTCCAGCGCCGGCGCCGACCCGACGGCCCTAAACGGGATGCCGGCAGGCCTGCTCAGCGGGATGGCTTTGGCGAGCCTGGCCGCACGCGGCACGACGGGCGGTGGCGGCACCCGTAGCGGCACCAGCACTGACGGCCAAGAGGACGGCCGCAAACCCCCGGTAGTTGTGATTAGAGAGCAGCCGCCGCCCGGAAACCCCCCGCGGTAAAAGTCCGGCAACCGTTCGTCGCCGCGCGGAAAATGCCTGGTGAGCGTGGCTATCCGACGGGCCGTTCACACCGCTTGTAGTAGCGTACGGCTATGGACGACGGTGTCTGGATTCTCGGAGGCTATCAGAGCGATTTTGCTCGCAACCTCAGCAAAGAGAACCGCGACTTCGCCGACCTGACTAGGGAGGTCGTCGACGGCACGCTCACCGCGGCCAAGGTGGACGCCGCCGACCTAGCCGCTGCGGGAGTCGTCCACGTCGCGAACGCCTTCGGCGAGATGTTCGCCCGTCAAGGCCACCTCGGCGCGATGCCGGCCACTGTCTGCGACGATCTCTGGGACACGCCGGCCACCCGGCACGAGGCCGCGTGCGCGTCCGGCAGCGTGGCGACGCTCGCGGCGATGGCCGACCTGCGATCAGGCGCGTACCACGTCGCGCTCGTCGTGGGCCTAGAGCTGGAGAAGACCGTGCCCGGCGACACCGCGGCCGAGCATCTGAGTGCCGCGGCCTGGACCGGGCACGAAGGAGCCGAGGCCCGCTACTTATGGCCGTCGATGTTCGCTCAGGTCGCCGACGAATACGACCGGCGATACGGTTTGGATGACACTCACCTGCGGGCCATCGCTCAACTCAACTTCGCCAACGCCCGCCGCAACCCCAATGCGCAGACCCGCGGCTGGACGATCCCCGACCCGATCACCGATGACGACGCGACCAACCCGATCACCGAAGGCCGGCTGCGGCGGTTCGACTGCAGCGCGATGACCGACGGCGGTGCGGGATTGGTCCTGGTCAGCGACGCCTACCTGCGCGACCATCGCGACGCGCGCCCGATCGGCCGCATCGACGGCTGGGGACATCGCACCGTCGGGTTGGGTCTGCGGCAGAAACTGGACCGCGTCGCCCAGGGCGACTCGGCCCCCTACCTACTGCCGCACGTGCGGGCCACAGTGCTGGACGCCCTGCGCCGCGCCCGGGTGACCCTCGACGATCTGGACGGGATCGAGGTGCACGACTGCTTCACCCCCAGCGAATACCTGGCCATCGATCACATCGGGTTGACCGGCCCCGGGGAATCTTGGAAGGCCATCGAGAACGGAGAGATCGAGATCGGCGGGCGGCTACCCATCAACCCCAGCGGAGGACTGATCGGTGGCGGACATCCGGTCGGGGCTTCCGGTGTGCGGATGCTGCTCGACGCGGCCAAACAGGTGAGCGGCATTGCCGGTGACTATCAGGTCGAGAACGCCGAAGCGTTCGGCACGCTGAATTTCGGTGGCAGCACGGCCACCACGGTCAGTTTCGTTGTCAGCACCACACGAGGATCGTGAAATGGACATCACGATTGTCGGCAAGTACTTGTCGACCCTTCCCGAAGACGACGACCACCCCTATCGCACCGGTCCGTGGCGACCACAGACCACCGAATGGGATGCCGACGACCTGACCACCGTGACAGGCGAAGTCCCCGCCGACCTGGACGGCATCTACCTGCGCAACACCGAGAACCCGCTACACCCGGCATTCGCGACCTACCACCCCTTCGATGGCGACGGCATGATCCATGTCGTCGGCTTCCGTGATGGAAAAGCCTTCTACCGCAACCGATTTATTCGCACCGATGGATTCTTGGCCGAGAACGAGGCCGGCGGGCCGCTGTGGCCGGGTCTGGCAGAACCGGTGCAACTGGCCAAGCGGGAACACGGCTGGGGCGCTCGTGGCCTCATGAAGGACGCGTCGAGCACCGACGTCATCGTCCACCGAGGTATCGCGCTGACTAGCTTCTACCAGTGCGGCGATCTGTATCGGATCGACCCGTACTCGGCCAATACGCTCGGCAAGGAGAGCTGGCACGGAAGGTTTCCGTTCGACTGGGGCGTGTCGGCACATCCGAAGGTAGACAACAAGACCGGCGAACTGTTGTTCTTCAACTACAGCAAGCAAGAGCCGTATATGCGCTACGGCGTTGTCGACCAGAACAATGAGCTTGTGCACTATGTCGATGTTCCGCTGCCCGGGCCGCGGCTACCGCATGACATGGCGTTCACCGAAAATTACGTAATCCTCAACGATTTTCCACTGTTCTGGGATCCCAGGCTGCTCGAGCGCGACGTGCACCTACCACGCTTCTATCCGGAGATTCCATCTCGGTTTGCGGTTGTTGCTCGCCGAGGCAACGACATTCGCTGGTTCGAAGCCGATCCAACGTTCGTGTTGCACTTCACCAACGCCTACGAGCAGGGCGACGAGATCGTGCTCGACGGCTTCTACGAAGGCGATCCGCAGCCACTTGACACCGGAGGAACGAAGTGGGAGAAGCTGTTTCGGTTCCTGGCTCTGGATCGGTTGCAGTCCCGGCTGCATCGGTGGCGGCTCAATATGGTGACCGGGGCAGTCCACGAGGAGCAACTGTCCGAGTCCATCACCGAGTTCGGAACCATCAACGCCGATTACGCGGCCAGCAGCTACCGTTACACCTATGCCGCTACCGGCAAACCGAGTTGGTTCCTGTTCGACGGACTGGTTAAGCACGATCTGCTCACCGGCAACCACGAGTGTTACTCGTTCGGTGACGGCGTCTACGGAAGTGAGACCGCGATGGCTCCACGGGTGGGCAGCAGCGCCGAGGACGACGGCTATCTGGTCACCCTCACCACCGACATGAACGACGACGCATCGTATTGCCTGGTTTTCGACGCGGCGCGCCCCGGCGATGGCCCGATATGCAAGCTTGCACTGCCGGAACGTATTTCCAGCGGCACGCATTCGGCGTGGGTGCCGGGCGCCGAGTTGCGTCGCTGGGATCACGCAGAGTCGCCGGCGGCTGCCGTTGGGCTATGAATTGCACCGAGCCGGAAAATCCGCAGCAAAACTGCGAGTAGCGGCCTGCAGAAGTGCAGCCTCGGCGAAACGGAGTAGCGGTGGACAACGAAAAGCGCCGCCGAACAACGCACTGGCCCGAGGGATTGGCGTCAATCGGCCCCGCCCGTCGAACTTGGAAGAGACAGTGCGGTTCTACCGTGATCTGGTGGGAATGCTCGACCAGACCTTCGCCGAAAGCTACGGAAGCAACGGCGCGATATTCGGCCTTCCCAGCTCGAGCCTGACGCTGGAAATCGTCGAAACAGACCATCACGAACAGCTGTGCCGGTATTGCTCGGACAAGCGGGGGCAGCAAGCCGCACTTACTGGCCTGCAAGAGGTGGCGACCCAGCCGGTGGAACAACGCCCCCTTTGAGAAGCTACCGGAGCCGTCATCTATCG
This sequence comes from Mycobacterium canetti CIPT 140010059, assembly GCF_000253375.1. Classification (NCBI taxonomy): domain Bacteria; kingdom Bacillati; phylum Actinomycetota; class Actinomycetes; order Mycobacteriales; family Mycobacteriaceae; genus Mycobacterium; species Mycobacterium canetti. The sequence goes on along the minus strand of NC_015848.1, from coordinate 1,022,030 downwards.
CGACCCGGATGGCCGCGAGGTTGTGTTTGCGCCTTTCGTGTACGGGGCCACCCAATCGGGAGCCAGCCCCGCACGGGAAAACACGAGTTCCGCCGGGCTGAAACGTTCTACCGCACCACTTCACGATGGCGACGACGCCCAGGCGAAGCGGCCGACACCGCAGCCCACAACGAGCAACCCACCGCGCACACCCCGCCGGCGGCACCGAAGTACAGCCCGTATTCGGCTGACACGGGTGGGTTGACGTTGAGCTTGTAGTACCACACCGTGAGTGCCACGATGAGCAGCGAGACGACCAGCGCGGCAATCGAGGAAAGCTTCACCGACAGGCCGCGTCCCGCCATCGCGCCAACCACCAGCAGCGTCGAGGAAAGCAAGACGATGAGCTGACCCGGGCCGAACCCGTGCGGGAGCTCCAGGCTGCCGTGTGTGCCCCCAATGGCGTTGACCCAGCCTCCACCGCCGACGGTCGTCGTCAGCCAAGGCATCCAGGTGCTGGCCGCGATGACCGCGGCGGAAAGTGCCACGAGCCAACCAGGGCGCAGGCGGCGCGTCATGGTTGTGACACTAATACTGCGCATGGGCGGGTCGCCGCGCGCCACGCGGCAGCCCGATTCGCCATTACGCCTGCAGAGACGACAAATTGAAGACAACGCCCATCGGGTCGGCTGCCGCGGCCAATCGGCCATACGGGGTGTTCTCGGCGGCCCGCACCACACTTCCGCCGTTGTCGCAGATCACCCGCAACGTCTCGTCAACGTCCTCGGCACCAAAGAATATGGTCCAATTCGACGGAACGCCTTCGGGGAGACAGGAGCTGCCGTCCATCACACCGAGCAATTGCTGATCGTCGAACCATGCTGTGGTGTAGCAGAATTCGTCAGTGTCGGAAATCTGTTCGGTGCGCCACCCGAAGACCTGGCGGTAGAAGTCTATGACGGAACGGTAGTCGCGCGTCGTCAGCTGATGCCAGACGGGCGAGCCGGCTTCACCGATCACCTCGAAGCCGTGGTGCTGCAGCGGCTGCCACAGGCCGAAGGCCGCACCCGACGGATCGACCGCCAGGCTCATGAAGCCCTTGCCGGGTACTTCCATCGGGTCCAGGCACGACGAACCGCCCGCGGCAGCCAACTTGGCCACGGTCGCGCCGATGTCGACGGTATGAAAGTAGGTGGCCCAGCCGTCGGGAGACTGAAACTCGGGCCGATTGGCCATCAGGCCGGCGACCGGGTGACCGCCCTTGGCGGCATTGATGTATCCGCCGTAGTCGGGTCCCGCGGACTCGAACGCCCAGCCGAACACCGTGCCGTAGAAATCTTGGGCACGGTCGACGTCCGAAGTCGTCAAGTCGATCCAGCAGGGTGCGCCCAGCGGCGCGCTACTACGAGTAGGCACGGATGACCTCCTAGTCTGTGTCGGGCCCTGGATCAGGGTTCACAGGTACCGACCGCCCCGGAGTCTGAAACTCATCGACACCGATCACGTTCGCCGGTCAGCCGGCAAACACCGTGACGAAGTTCTGCAGCGATTCGCGGATGTCGGCTCGCAATGCAGCGGCGACGATCATGCCGATCGGCCCGAGCAGGGCCGGGCCGCCGAGGTGCACATCGAAGCTGACGACGGAGCCGTGCTCTTTCGGCGCTACCTTAGCGATCAGCTTGACTTTGACACCACCCACACCGTCGCCGTTGAGCGTCATGCCCTCCGGGGGTTTGTACCGCACGATCGTCCACTTGATCCGGTTGGGCATGCCCTTGACCTCGACATACGACTCGACGACCGTGCCCTTCTCGAGCACTTCGGGCAACTTGCTGCGCCATACCTTGTGGATGGTCAGCCACTCTCGGTAACGAGTCAGATCGGAGGCGTGCATCCAGGCTTCCTCCGGTGGCAGCGGTACGTCGATGGATCCGGACAGTTTCGCCATGCGTGCTAGCTCTGCTGGTCGCTCATGCCGACGACGTTGCTGGCCGCGTCCTGCAGCTTGTGGATGGCGTCAGAATAATTGCCTTGCGTCTGCTCGTCGACGAATTCGCCCGCTTTGTTGATCACCGTCTCGACCTTGTCGGCGTTCTGCGACAGCAGGTTCTTTACCTTGTCCAGGATTCCCATGCGTACCGTTTCTTGCCACGAGCTTGGCCCCAGTATCCTCTGGTGAACCCTACTTGTCGCGGTGCGGTTGACTGCAACCAGCCCTTAGAACCGGTCGGGAAAAGCCCGAAAGCTGGCTGCCGGTGTTACCCACCCGCGAGAGCGGCGTCGAGCAGTGTGGTGTCGCTGCCCAGCCTGAGGCCTAGCGGATCTCACCGATGTTGATTTCCCGGACCATGATGGGAGTAATCGCGGAGTCGGTCGGTGCTGTGGTCTCGATCGACAGACCGACGATATGCACCACCAACCATCCAACAGCTCACGGGCGGTCACCGGGGCCGCGCGGAGATCCGCTCTACCGAGTACGACACACCCCGCGCACGCGCTACCCACCGCTCAACACACGGCAAAATGTGCTGGGGCTTCTCCCAGCGCCTGATCGCCGCCTACGCCCACCCCGACCGGCGCCGCGGCAAGACCATGATGACCGAGATCATCCACGCGCTGCGCAGCGGTGTCCCCCACGCACTCGAAGAACTCGCCCAGCTCGGCCGCACCCGGTGGCGACGACGTGCCGACGTGCTGGTCTACTTTGACCACCACACCTCCAACGGCCCTACCGAAGCCATCAATGGCCGCCTGGAAGCACTACGCCGCAACGCCCTCGGATTGCCCGAACTGCGGGCGCTAATGCGCGGCGATTCGCGGTTATCGCCACACTCTCGGTTTCACACCGAGCATCCTGCTTCGGATCCACCACATCGCCTCAATGGTCGCCGCACCCACCACGCCAACCGCCAGCGCGATTGACGTCGTCGCCAGGTTCGAGGCATCCAGCAGGAACTTCTCCCGCGCCAGCGGAAGGCTGAAGATCACCACATAGGCCAGTCCGGAGGCAAGCACCAGCGCCAGTCGCCACCACTGATAGGGCCGTGCGATCACCGCCAGCACCCATAACGCGGTCATCAACAACGTGATCAGCGCAGCGGTCGACGCCTGTTCCTGCTCCTGCCACGAGGCGTAGCGACCCTGGTAAGCGGCCAGATAGGTGACGAAAGTCGCGACACCGATGACTAGTCCGAACGGCACCGCAGACGTCATAACTCGCCGAACGAAGCCCGGATAGGCCCGCTCGTTGTTGGGCGCCAAGGACAGGATGAACGCTGGGATCCCGATAGTGAACCAGGCCGCGATGGTGACGTGGATCGGCTGGAACGGGAACAACAGCGGATCACGCCGCAGCGGTATGGCAATTAAGCACTCAATACCCACCAGCAGCGCCAGCAACACGGAATACACCGTCTTAGTCAGGAATAGATTGGCGACCCGTTCGATATTGCCGATGACCCGACGCCCCTCGCCGACCACATGGGGCAGCGTGGCAAACCGGTTGTTCAGCAACACGATCTGTGCCACCGCACGCGAGGCCGGGCTGCCCGAGCCCATCGCCACACCGATATCAGCGTCCTTGAGGGCAAGCACGTCGTTGACGCCGTCGCCGGTCATCGCCACGGTATGCCCGTGTGATTGCAGAGCATGCACGATCGCACGCTTCTGGTCCGGCCGCACACGGCCAAAACTGGTGTAAGAGTCCAGTGTGTCGGCCAGTTCTTCGCGGCCCGTCGGCAGCGCACGCGCATCCATCGCCTCGCCATGCAGCCCGAGCCGGTCGGCGACCGCACCAACCGACACCGCGTTGTCACCGGAGATCACCTTGACCGAAACATTCTGAACAGCAAAATAATCCAGCGTTTCACGGGCGTCGGGCCGCACCTTCTGCTCCAGCACAACCAGCGCTACCGGGGTGACCTGACCCGGCGCTTGGGCATGGTCGACGGCCACACTGCCAGCAGCCAGCAGCAGCACCCGCAATCCCTGCGCTCCGATCCGCTCGGCCTGTCTGGCCGCCACCGAAGCCGGATCGAGCAGCACGTCGGGCGCGCCGATCACCCAGTTACCGTGATCGCGAAAGGAGACGCCGCTCCACTTGGTGGCCGACTTGAAAGGCGCGTTCGCGGCCACGACCCAGCCCGGCGGCGAGTGAAAGGCCTCGGCGATTGCCTGCATGCTCGCGTTGGGACGGGCGTCGGCGGCGGCCAGGGCGGCCAGCACATCGGCGACACTTTCCTGTCGACCAGCCCCGTCGAGCTCTTCGACCTCGCAGACCCGCATGCCACTTTCGGTCAGTGTGCCGGTCTTGTCGGCGCAGACCACGTCCACCCGCGCCAACCCCTCGATGGCGGGCAACTCTTGCACCAGGCATTGACGCTGGCCGAGCCTGACCACCCCGACGGCGAAGGCGATCGAGGTCATCAGCACCAGGCCTTCGGGAACCATCGGCACCAGCGCGCCCACCATCCGCAACACGGATTCCCGCCATCCCACGTGTGTGGTGAACAACTGGGTGTAGATGGTCAGCAGGCCGGCCGGCACCAACAAGTAAGTGATGAACTGCAGAATCCTGTTGATGCCGTTGCGCAATTCGGATTTCACCAGGGTGAACTTGCTGGCCTCGGCGGCCAGTTTGGCTGCATATGCTTCGCTGCCGACCTTGGTGGCGCGGTAGGCGCCGGCACCGGAGACGACGAAACTGCCCGACATCACGGTATCGCCAGCGTCTTTGGCAATCGGGTCGGCCTCGCCGGTCAGCAATGATTCGTCGATCTCCAAGTTTTCCTCCTCGACGACCTCGCCGTCGACGACAACCTGGTCCCCGGGCCCAAGTTCGATGATGTCGTCCAGCACCACCTCGTTGGTCGACCGCGTGCGCGTTCCGGATTGCCTGCGCACCAACGGTTTCGCCTGTCCGATGATCGCGAGTTTGTCCAGCGTCTGCTTGGCACGGATCTCCTGGACCATGCCGATGACGCTGTTGGCGATGATGAGCAGGCCGAACATCCCGTTGATCAACGAGCCCGTCGCCAAGACGATGAGCAGCAAAACGCCCAGAATCGCGTTGATCCGCGTGAATACGTTGGCCCGGACGATCTGCCCGACGGTGCGGGTGACCCGTTCCGGGATATCGTTGCTCTTGCCTTCGGCGACCCGTTGCGCCACTTCGGCATCGGTCAAACCGGCTGTCGCCGAAGCCGAACGGGTCATCGGGTAAACGTTCCCAGCTTGTCGGCGTCGTAGTATTCCAGGTTTAACGTGTCGCCGGCGAAGGTGGCCTTGGAAATCGATCCGGGCAATGCGTTTTCGGTCGACAACGTGAACGTGAAAGTGTCGCCGTCCCAGTGCGTCAAATCGAACGTCTGGTTCTTCGGCCCCAGCGACAGGCGCAGTTGGCCGTCGTGGTAGGTCACGGTGGCGGGCCCCCAGTAGTCGTTGGCGTACACGCCGACGTAGTCGTTCAGCGGTCTGCTCGGCGCTGGGTTGGCCGGGGATTGCTTGCCGACCAGCGAGCCCGCGAGCTCGTTCAGCGGGGCAAATGCCTTCTTGTACAGGGCCGCCCAGTCCTCGCGTACCTGGCCGTACTGCACCAAGTCCATGAATTCGGCGGTCAGCGTCTCCGGCACGCCGATGGGCCCGGCGTTGGTCAGCGCGATGATGGCCAGGTCTTCGGAGGGCAGCACCACGAAATTCGCCGCGGCACCCAGCCCGAAGGCGCCGGAATGGCTGTACTCGGTGCGTCCCGAAGAGGTTACCCCCACGTTGAATCCGTAGCCATAGAAGCTGGCCCGCGCTCTCGGTGACACCGGGTGTCGAGAGATCACCTGCGGCGTGTAGACGGGGAGCAGGGCCTCCGGCGACGTGATCCGACGGCCGTTGTACACGCCGTCGGCCAGCACCATGGCCAGCCAGTGCGTCATGTCGTTAAGAGACGAACTCACCCCGCCCGCAGGTGATTGGGCGTCGGGATCGCGCTGGTAGCGCGCCTCCCATCGGTCTGCGACCTTGACGTGGTTGACCGCATGGTTGGGCCTGGCCAGAAAGTCGGTGAACCGGGAACTCGTAGACCCCATCCCCAACGGGCGGTAGAGCACCTCGTCGGACAGGTCCTCCCAGGACTGGCCGGCCGCGGCCGCGACCGCTTCGGCCGCCGCGGTCACACCAAAGTTGGTGTAGGCATAGCTGATTCGAAACGGTGCCAGCGGCAGGTATTTCAGCCGCTGCAGTACCTGTCGACGGTCATAACCCAAATCCTCCAACAGATCACCCGCATGGTCGGGCAGGCCGGAGCGATGCGAGTAGAGGTCAGCAATGGTTACCTGGCCGGTGACGTAGGGATCGCGAAGGGCAAACCACGGCAGCTTCGATACGACGGGCGTATCCCAGGTCACGACGTTGTCGGTTACCGCATGCGCCACCACCGTGGCGCCGACCGATTTGGACACCGACGCCAACTGAAAGACGGTGTCGGCGTCCACCTTGTTGTCCGGACCACCACCTTTGCCCACGTCTCTGACACCGAACCCTTTGGCATACAACGTCTTTCCGCCATGGACTATCGCCACTGCCATTCCGGGTATGCCGGTATTCTGCATCAGCTCGCCGACCAGGCCGTCGACCTTTGCCACGGCATCGTCGATGCGGCCAGCGGGGATCTGTATCGCTGACCTCTCATTGGGAGAGGCATCGGGCAACCCGGACGGCGGGCCAAGTGCCTGGTGCGCGGATCCGCAACCCGTTAACGTCAGCAACATCACCATGGCGGCCGTTGCCGCTCGTTTGGTCATGGCCGCAGATAGTAGCCAACGCGGCCGGAACACTCGGTGGTTTGATCGCCTCGGCTCGCCCCCTAGCACCATTAGCCGGGCGCTGCGGGGAATTACAGCCGCCACCATGGGTGCAATCTCATGGGCCCGGTCGGGTCGACCCGCTGACCGGGTAGCGGCACGGCTACCGTGACGTGCTCGGGTTCAGCCGCCGCGAGCAGCCGCTCGACCGGCTCGCCCCACGGATGGGGGGCCAGCCGGAAGGTGCCCCAGTGCACCGGCACCAGCATTCCCGAGCCAGAATCGGTGACGTCCAGGTGCGCCCGGACCGCCTCCTCGGGGTTCATGTGGATGTCCGGCCACGCCGTGTTGTAGGCCCCGATGGGCAGCAGGGTCAGGTCGAACGGTCCGTGGTCCGCGCCGATCTGGGTGAAGCTCTTGGTGTATCCGGTATCACCGCCGAAGTAGGCGCGATGGTTCGGCCCAACAAACGCCCACGAGGCCCACAGTGTGGTGTTGCGGCTCAGGAACCGTCCCGAGAAGTGCCGTGCCGGCACGCAGACCACGGTGAGCTCATCGACCTGAGCGCTCTGGTTCCAGTCGAGCTCAACAATGCGATCCTGCGGAACACCCCACGACCGAAGGTGGGCGCCGACCCCGAGCGGCACAAGGAACGGGGCCCGTTGCATGCCGACCAGCGCAACCACGGTGTCGATATCGAGATGGTCGTAGTGGTCGTGGCTGATGACCACGGCGTCGACGGCCGGGAGAGCTGCCAGTTGCACCGGCGGCGGATGCAGCCGCTGGGGGCCGACGACGTCGGACGGTGAGCACCGATCGCTCCACACCGGATCGGTAAGCACCCGGTAGCCGTCGATTTCCAGCAGCGCCGTCGAGTGACCGAACCAGCTGACGGCGAGCCGGCTGGCGTCACCCCGGTAGATATTCGGCGAGGCCAACGGGATCGGCGCCGCCGGCCGGCTCGCACTGTGTCTGGCCACTAACTCCCACACGATGAGCCGAAGCTCCTCGCGATCCAGGGTGAACATCGACGCGGGATCCAGGTTGACGAAGGCGCCGTCACGATAGTTCGGCGATTGCTCCGACACAGCCCTGATCGACGCCGCGTCGGCACCGAGCGCGGCCGGCGTGCCGTGCAGCGCACGCAACAGCCACGTGCCGGCGGCCAGCGAGGCGGTGCCGGCCGCCAGTCGTAGCGCTCGGCGCACCATGACGGTTAAGCCCCTTGGAACTTCGGCGGCCGCTTTTCCATCCTGGCAACCTGCGCTTCGATGACATCCTGGCTGCCCCAGGCTTTGTCGAAGAGTTCCTTATGGGCCGGCCACGCTTCCTCGATAGCGCCGTCGTCGTTGAGCACCCGCTTGGCGTGCTGGATAGCCAGTGGTGCCAGCCTGGCGATCTCGGCGGCCCAGGCCTGGGCGTCGACCAAAGTGCCAATGCGATTCGCCATTCCGGTGTGCAGTGCGATCTCGGCGGTCAGCTTTTCCGCGCTGAGCAGCATCGCGCGGGCACGTCCGTGCCCAACCAACGACGACAGCCGGCGGATGCTCCAGTTATCCAGGGCCAGACCGTATTTCGACGTCGGAAACTGGAAGAAGGCATCGGGCGCGACAACCCGCAGGTCGCATTGCATGGCAAGCTGCAAGCCGGCGCCGATGGCGGGACCGTTGATCGCGCCGACCACTGGCATCGGGGAGGCGTCCATCGCCTTGTGCAGCTCGATGAGCCGGTCGGGATAATCGGCGGCGAATGCGTCTCCGCTCAGGTCCGCGCCAGCGCAGAACGCGGTGCCTTGGCCGGTCAGCACGATCGCCCGAGCCGATCCATCCCCGGCTTTCCGGATGGCCTGCGTAAGCTCCTCGACCAGCTGGGAATTTAACGCGTTGCGGCGCTCCGGGCGTTGCAGCTCAATGGTCAGCACGGCTTCTGCCTGGGTGATACCGATCATTGGGTCAGCCTATATAGCCTCATCGCGTGAGTCGTATCACGACCGACCAACTGCGGCACGCGGTGCTAGACCGGGGATCTTTCGTCAGCTGGGATAGCGAGCCGCTGGCGGTGCCGGTAGCCGACTCCTATGCGCGGGAGCTGGCCGCCGCTCGGGCGGCCACCGGCGCGGACGAATCGGTGCAGACCGGTGAGGGACGCGTATTCGGGCGGCGGGTGGCCGTGGTGGCCTGTGAGTTCGACTTCCTGGGCGGCTCGATTGGGGTGGCAGCGGCCGAACGGATCACCGCCGCCGTCGAGCGGGCGACCGCCGAGCGGCTGCCGCTACTGGCGTCACCAAGCTCGGGAGGCACCCGCATGCAAGAAGGCACGGTCGCGTTTCTGCAGATGGTGAAGATCGCTGCGGCCATCCAGCTGCACAACCAGGCGCGCCTGCCCTACCTGGTCTATTTGCGCCATCCGACCACGGGTGGAGTTTTCGCGTCGTGGGGCTCGCTGGGGCATCTCACCGTCGCCGAGCCGGGCGCCCTGATCGGCTTTCTGGGACCACGGGTCTATGAGTTGCTCTATGGCGACCCCTTCCCATCCGGCGTCCAAACCGCCGAGAATCTACGGCGGCATGGGATCATCGACGGCGTCGTTGCACTGGACCGGCTACGACCGATGCTGGATCGTGCGTTGACGGTGCTCATCGACGCTCCCGAACCGCTTCCGGCACCGCAGACGCCCGCGCCCGTACCCGATGTGCCCACGTGGGACTCGGTGGTGGCATCGCGCCGGCCGGACCGGCCGGGCGTCAGGCAGCTACTGCGACACGGCGCCACCGACCGGGTGTTGTTGTCAGGAACCGATCAAGGCGAAGCGGCGACCACGCTGCTGGCGCTGGCCCGCTTTGGCGGCCAACCCACGGTGGTCCTCGGCCAGCAAAGGGCAGTAGGCGGCGGGGGAAGCACTGTCGGGCCCGCTGCGTTACGCGAAGCCCGACGCGGGATGGCGCTCGCCGCCGAGCTGTGCCTGCCGCTGGTGCTGGTCATTGACGCGGCCGGACCCGCGTTGTCGGCCGCAGCCGAACAGGGCGGGCTGGCCGGCCAGATCGCGCATTGCCTGGCCGAGCTCGTCACGCTGGATACCCCGACCGTGTCGATCCTGCTGGGCCAGGGCAGCGGCGGGCCGGCGCTGGCGATGTTGCCCGCCGACCGGGTGCTGGCCGCACTCCACGGCTGGCTGGCGCCCTTGCCTCCCGAAGGAGCCAGCGCGATCGTGTTCCGAGACACTGCTCATGCCGCCGAACTCGCTGCCGCCCAAGGCATCCGGTCGGCCGACCTACTGAAGTCGGGGATTGTCGACACCATCGTGCCGGAGTACCCCGACGCCGCAGACGAGCCGATCGAGTTCGCCCTACGACTGTCGAACGCCATCGCCGCCGAAGTGCACGCGTTACGGAAGATACCGGCCCCGGAACGCCTCGCGACTCGGTTGCAACGCTACCGCCGGATCGGGTTGCCCCGCGACTAACCCGCGCGCACCCCGCGAGCAGACACAGCGTCGCACAAAATCGGCGGTTTTGATGCGACTCTGTGTCTGCTCGCCCAGCACGCGACCCGGCGGCTCACCCTCCCACCCTGCTGGACGGTAATCAGGCAAAATGGGCGGCATGGACACTGGTGTGACCTCACCTCGGGTGTTGGTCGTCGACGACGACTCCGATGTGCTCGCCTCGCTGGAACGCGGCTTACGGCTGTCCGGATTCGAGGTAGCGACCGCGGTGGACGGCGCCGAGGCCTTGCGCAGCGCCACCGAGAACCGGCCGGACGCGATCGTGCTCGACATCAACATGCCAGTGCTCGATGGAGTCAGCGTCGTGACGGCACTACGCGCGATGGACAACGACGTCCCGGTCTGTGTGCTATCCGCACGCAGCTCGGTCGATGACCGAGTGGCCGGATTGGAGGCCGGCGCCGACGATTACCTGGTGAAACCGTTCGTGCTGGCCGAGCTGGTGGCACGGGTGAAGGCGCTGCTGCGCCGCCGCGGCTCCACTGCAACGTCGTCCTCGGAAACCATCACGGTGGGCCCGCTGGAGGTGGACATCCCCGGCCGGCGGGCCCGGGTCAACGGCGTCGACGTCGACCTGACCAAGCGCGAATTCGACCTGCTCGCGGTGCTGGCCGAGCACAAGACCGCGGTGCTCTCCCGAGCGCAACTCCTGGAATTGGTGTGGGGCTACGACTTCGCCGCCGACACCAACGTGGTGGACGTCTTCATCGGGTACCTGCGGCGCAAACTGGAGGCCGGCGGTGGCCCTAGGCTGCTGCATACCGTCCGCGGAGTCGGATTCGTGCTGCGTATGCAGTGACGGGGCATGCATGAATATTCTGTCGCGGATCTTCGCCCGTACGCCCTCGCTGCGAACCCGGGTGGTGGTCGCGACGGCGATCGGCGCCGCGATCCCGGTACTCATTGTCGGCACCGTCGTCTGGGTCGGGATCACCAACGACCGCAAGGAGCGGCTGGACCGCCGGCTCGACGAGGCCGCGGGTTTCGCGATCCCGTTCGTGCCGCGTGGCCTCGACGAGATCCCGCGCTCACCGAACGACCAGGACGCCCTCATCACGGTCCGCCGTGGCAACGTGATCAAGTCGAATTCCGACATCACGCTGCCCAAACTGCAAGACGACTACGCCGACACCTACGTCCGCGGGGTGCGCTACCGCGTGCGCACGGTGGAGATCCCCGGGCCCGAGCCGACGTCGGTTGCGGTGGGCGCGACGTATGACGCCACCGTAGCCGAGACCAACAACCTGCACCGCCGGGTGCTGCTGATCTGTACCTTCGCCATCGGCGCGGCGGCGGTGTTCGCCTGGCTGTTGGCCGCGTTCGCGGTACGCCCGTTCAAGCAGCTCGCCGAGCAGACCCGGTCCATCGACGCGGGCGACGAGGCGCCACGCGTGGAAGTACACGGCGCCAGCGAAGCCATCGAGATCGCCGAGGCGATGCGCGGCATGCTGCAGCGCATCTGGAACGAGCAGAACCGAACCAAGGAGGCGCTTGCGTCGGCGCGTGACTTCGCGGCGGTGTCCTCCCACGAGCTGCGCACTCCGCTGACCGCGATGCGCACCAACCTGGAGGTGCTGTCCACCCTGGATCTGCCCGACGACCAGCGCAAAGAAGTGCTCAACGACGTCATCCGCACCCAGTCGCGCATTGAGGCCACCCTGAGCGCGCTGGAGCGGTTGGCCCAGGGCGAACTGTCGACCTCGGACGATCACGTGCCGGTCGATATCACCGACCTGCTCGACCGCGCCGCCCATGACGCGGCCCGGATCTACCCCGATCTCGATGTATCGCTGGTGCCGTCGCCGACCTGCATCATCGTGGGCTTGCCGGCCGGGTTGCGCTTGGCCGTCGACAACGCCATCGCCAACGCGGTCAAGCACGGCGGCGCCACCCTGGTTCAACTCTCCGCGGTCAGTTCGCGGGCCGGTGTGGAGATCGCCATCGACGACAACGGCAGCGGAGTGCCCGAAGGTGAGCGCCAGGTGGTGTTCGAGCGGTTCTCCCGCGGGTCCACGGCGTCGCATTCGGGGTCGGGTCTCGGGCTGGCGTTGGTGGCCCAACAGGCCCAGTTGCACGGCGGGACCGCGTCGCTGGAGAATAGCCCGCTGGGTGGCGCGCGCCTCGTGTTGCGCCTTCCCGGGCCCAGTTAGCCCTGCGGCCCTGACCTCATGTCCGCCGTGTGCTCTTGCGCCACGGCGTGAAAAACGCCCGCGCTGCCGATTCCTCGTCCTGGAACCAAACCTGGGCGACAGTAGGGTCGTACGTCGGATCGTCGGGAGTGTAGTAGAGCCTGGTGTCCGAGCGGCCCTTCACCAGCCACCCCTGCGGTCCGCTGCCATCGGCATCGGCACGCGCCGAGCCCGGGCCGTACGGCGCGTACGGAACCACCGGAATACGCGCCGCCGGCTCGCCGGCGACCGGGATCTGCTCCGCCGCCGGCTCCCCGGCAACCGGGATCTGCTCCGCAGCAGACTCCGTTGCCACCTTGGTCTTCGCCGTCGGCGACTCCTCTCTCGTGGTGCCCGACTTGACGGCGGGTTTTCTCGCCGTTGGCGGCTTGGACTTTGCGCTTGACCCGCGGGCCGATTTCTTTACCAGCACTTGATGTTCGACGGGCCGGACCATCAGCGTCGACGTCAGCACCATCCCGAGCGTGAACGCCAGGCCCGCCAGCCACCAGTGCACGTGTTCCATCACTGTGCGCCTGTCTCGGCTGCACTGGGCGCCTCCGCAGCACCCTCATCACGGCTGGCGCGCTTGATCGACAGAGTGACGACTACCCAGGCAACAGCCGAGCCCCCCAGGAACGCCAGCAGGTAGCACGACCACTGGATCACAAAATCCATGCTGGGTTCTCCTTAGTTGACCACGATCTCGACGCGACGATTCTTGGCGCGCCCCTCGGGTGTGGCGTTGCTGGCGATCGGATTCACCGAACCGAGACCCACGGTGGCAATGTGATCGCCGGCAACTCCGCGGGCAACCAGGTAGTCGGCGACTATCTTGGCTCGCTGAGCGCTCAACGGGATATTGATACCTTCGCTGCCGGTGTTGTCGGTGTAGCCGTTGATCGTCACCCGAGCGTCCGGACATGCCTTGAGCTTGTCGGCTACCCGGTTCAGGATTTCATAGTCGGCTGGGATCAGACTAGCCCCGTCGTTGCCAAACGCGATGGGTCCACCCGTCACGGCATTGATGGCTGATTGCAGGTCGGCACATGGGCCGGAGGCCGGGGGTCCTGGCGGTGCCTGCCCCGTAACCTCAATATTGTCAACGATTTTCATGTCAGGCCAGGTGCTGGTCGCCGCGCGCTTCACTGCGTCCTTGTGCTCGGATGAAGGGGCAGTTCCGGTCAAGGTGACGGTGTCCCTTTCGACTTTGAGGCCAAAATCAGGAATCGGCACGCTGGCGGTGAAAACTGGTTCCGCACTTGAGAAATCAAGTGATCGCACAACGGGATCGACGTGAATCTGGTCGATGACGTTCACGCCCGGAGCAAGCAAGCCGTTGAGCGCCGTCATCAAGGCCGCCTTGGCGGCCTCATCGGGGAAGTCACCGATCAGAGTAACGGTGTTGCCGCTGCGGCTAATTGACAGCAAAGACAAGGACAACGCAGAAGCGCCCCGGGTGCTGGTCGGTGTCAGTGTCGGCAACACACCGGTCGGTCCGGTAACGGACTGGGGCCGCTCGAATGCACCGTAACCGATTGCCGCTATCAGCAACGGAATAACCACCGCGCCAATCAGCCACGGACGGCCCGGCGAGCCCCGGTAGAATTTCTGAGTTCGTCGCGCGTCGGTGGTCGCGGGTGTTTGGCCCAAACCCGCCTTAGAAGCCACTACGCCACTCCCTCAGGTCGTCGAACGCGTCTCGTCCGTGCTGCAGGCGATATGCAGCCTACCGAGTCGGTGCCGGGACACCGCGTCAAATCGGGCACACTGGAGCCATGGGCAAGGGACGCAAACCGACAGACAGCGAGACCCTGGCACACATCCGTGACCTGGTGGCCGAGGAGAAGGCGTTGCGAGCGCAGCTGCGGCACGGTGGCATCAGCGAGTCCGAGGAGCAGCAGCAACTGCGCCGCATCGAGATCGAACTCGACCAGTGCTGGGACCTGCTCCGACAGCGACGGGCATTGCGCCAAACCGGTGGTGACCCGCGCGAAGCAGTCGTGCGTCCCGCCGACCAAGTCGAGGGGTACACCGGCTAGATCCGTCTCGATAGCCGCCGTCACTATGAGCGATCACGACAGGGACTTCGACGTTGTCGTGGTTGGCGGCGGTCACAACGGCTTGGTCGCGGCCGCCTACCTGGCCCGGGCCGGGCTTCGAGTGCGACTGCTCGAGCGGCTGGCACAGACTGGGGGGGCCGCGGTGTCGATACAGGCCTTCGACGGTGTCGAGGTCGCGCTGTCACGCTACTCGTACCTGGTCAGCTTGCTGCCGTCGCGCATCGTCGCCGACCTCGGCGCTCCGGTGCGGTTGGCGCGGCGGCCATTTTCCTCATACACCCCTGCCCCAGCCACGGCCGGGCGCTCTGGCCTGCTCATCGGGCCCACCGGCGAACCACGCGCAGCGCACCTCGCGGCGATCGGCGCCGCGCCGGATGCGCACGGCTTCGCCGCGTTCTACCGGCGCTGCCGGCTGGTGACCGCACGGCTGTGGCCCACCCTGATCGAGCCGCTGCGCACCCGCGAGCAGGCCCGCCGCGACATTGTGGAATACGGCGGCCACGAGGCGGCCGCTGCCTGGCAAGCCATGGTCGACGAGCCGATCGGGCATGCCATCGCCGGCGCGGTGGCCAATGACCTGCTACGCGGGGTGATCGCCACCGACGCGCTGATCGGCACCTTCGCCCGCATGCACGACCCGTCGCTGATGCAGAACATCTGCTTCCTGTATCACCTGGTCGGTGGGGGCACCGGAGTTTGGCACGTCCCAATCGGCGGCATGGGGTCGGTGACCTCGGCCCTGGCCACGGCAGCTGCCCGCCACGGCGCCGAAATAGTCACCGGTGCAGACGTTTTCGCCCTTGATCCAGACGGTACGGTGCGCTACCACAGCGACGGTAGCGACGGTGCCGAGCATTTGGTCCGGGGCCGGTTCGTTCTGGTCGGGGTCACACCGGCGGTGCTGGCCAGCCTGCTCGGTGAACCGGTTGCGGCACTGGCCCCGGGCGCACAGGTCAAGGTCAACATGGTGGTGCGCCGACTCCCCCGGTTGCGCGACGACAGTGTCACACCGCAGCAAGCATTTGCCGGGACGTTCCACGTCAACGAGACATGGAGCCAATTGGATGCCGCGTACTCGCAAGCAGCCAGCGGGCGGTTGCCGGATCCCCTACCCTGCGAAGCCTACTGCCATTCGCTGACCGACCCGAGCATCCTGTCCGCCCGGTTGCGCGATGCCGGCGCTCAGACGCTGACGGTGTTCGGCTTGCACACACCGCACTCGGTGTTCGGCGACACCGAAGGCTTAGCCGAACGGCTGACGGCAGCCGTCCTAGCGTCGCTGAATTCCGTTCTGGCCGAACCGATTCAGGACGTGCTTTGGACCGATGCGCAGAGCAAGCCATGCATCGAGACGACGACCACCCTGGACCTGCAGCGGACGCTTGGGATGACCGGCGGCAACATCTTCCACGGTGCGTTGTCCTGGCCGTTCGCTGACGACGACGATCCGCTGGACACACCGGCACGGCAGTGGGGCGTAGCCACCGACCACGAGCGGATCATGCTGTGCGGCTCGGGTGCCCGTCGCGGCGGGGCGGTGTCGGGCATCGGCGGTCACAACGCCGCGATGGCAGTGCTGGCTTGCCTGGCGAGCAGACGCAAAAGCCCCTAATACCTGCCGGTTTAGGGGGCTTTTGCGTCTGCTCGCCGGCCTACCGCGCGTCTATGGTGACGTAGTCGCGCTCCGTGTAGCCGGTGTAGATCTGGCGGGGCCGGCCGATCTTGCTGTCGCCCTCGTCGTGCATCTCACGCCAGTGCGCGATCCAGCCGGGAAGCCTGCCCAGGGCAAACAACACGGTGAACATCCTGGTCGGGAAGCCGAGGGCCCGGTAGATCAGGCCGGTGTAGAAGTCGACGTTGGGGTAAAGCTTGCGTTCGATGAAGTAGTCGTCGGTCAGCGCCGCCTCTTCGAGCTCCTTGGCGATGCCCAGCAAGGAGTCATCGCCGCCGAGCTTGGCCAGGATCTTGTCGGCCTGTTCCTTGACGATGCGGGCCCGCGGATCGTAGTTCTTGTAGACACGATGACCGAAACCCATCAATTTGACCCCGGCCTCGCGGTTCTTGACCTTGCGTACAAACTCGCTGACGTCGTCGCCGCTGTCGCGAATGCCCTCGAGCATCTCCAGGACAGCCTGATTGGCGCCGCCATGAAGCGGACCCCATAGTGCGTTGATGCCACCCGAGATCGAGGTGAACAGGTTGGCTCGCGACGAGCCAACCAGCCGAACCGTCGACGTCGAGCAGTTCTGCTCGTGGTCGGCGTGCAAGATGAACAACATGTCCAGCGCCCGCACCACCTCGGGGTCGGCCTGGTAGGGCTCGGCGGGAAATCCGAACGTCAACCGTAGGAAGTTCTCCACCAGCGTCAGTGAGTTATCTGGGTAGAGGAAGGGCTGGCCGACCGATTTCTTGTAGGCGTACGCGGCGATGGTGGGCAGCTTGGCCAGCAGCCGAATGGTCGACAGCTCGACTTGACCGTTGTCCATGGGGTCCAGAGCATCCTGGTAGTACGCCGACAGCGCATTGACCACGCTGGACAACACCGGCATCGGGTGGGCATTGCGCGGAAAGCCGTCGAAGAACCGCTTGAGATCCTCGTGCAGCATGGTGTGGCGCTGGATCCGGCCGGTGAACTGGGCAAGCTGGTCGGTATCGGGCAGCTCGCCGTAAATCAACAGGTAGCAGACCTCGATGAAGGTTGACTTCTCCGCCAGTTGGTCGATCGGGTAGCCGCGATAACGCAGAATGCCGGCATCTCCGTCGATGTAGGTGATGGAGCTTTTAGCGGCGGCCGTGTTGGCGAAGCCGACGTCGAACGTGGTGTGCCCGGTTTTTGCCAGCAGCGGCCCGAGCGCAATGCCGTCGGCGCCTTCGGTGGCGTGCACGATCTGCAGGTCGATCTCGCCTCCCGGGTAACGGAGGGTTGCGGTGTCGTCGGTGTCGGCCACGAGAACCCCTTCGCGCTTTGGCTGATATGGCTGCCCCACTAAGTGCTTATAGCTGAAGGTAGTCGCTATCGGGATGACCCGCCTGCCCGGGGTGGGGTCTCTGGCACCATGGGCGGCCGCGCGTAAGGTAAGCCGCTGCGCGCTCGGCCGGGTGATGACTCGCGGCGTCCGTTTAACGGCGCCCTGCGATCCTTCGAAGTCTGGTCCCTGGGCCGGCTTCACTGACGCCAACGAGTAGCTCGAGTTCGTGGGCGAGCTGGTCGGTCAGGATGCTCAGCGCGGGGACGGCACGACGGCAGCCCGTCAAACCGAAAGTGATCTGCTCATTGGTGCCGCTACAGGTGATGTTCAACGCCGCGCCATCGACAGGTGCCGAGAGC
Source organism: Mycobacterium canetti CIPT 140010059 (assembly GCF_000253375.1). NCBI lineage: Bacteria > Bacillati > Actinomycetota > Actinomycetes > Mycobacteriales > Mycobacteriaceae > Mycobacterium > Mycobacterium canetti. The sequence continues at coordinate 1,004,197 of NC_015848.1, read as the reverse complement.
AGGTAGAGCGCGTCCAGGCGAGCGCCGTTCCAGTACAGCGCGCCCTGCGGGCCCGGCACGTTGGAGATCGTCACATTTGGTGGGCGCAGCGGCGCGGGCACGCGCCCCAGGGCCATCGCAAGGGCGAGCGGGGCGGCGCCCAATGCGCTCATGGCCAGCGCCTGGTTTCGGCTTCGGCCGGCGATCGCGGCTTTGCCGTCGCGCATACTTGCCCGTATCGCCGACAGCCGTTCGACCGGACTGGCCAGGTGCGTCGCCAGCGAACACATCAACGTACCGATCTTGTTGCCTGGACCCTGGCCGAACACGTCGATAACTGCGGTATCGCGCAGCGAAACCGGCACCATCGCTATCAGCGGCGCACCCGGTAACGCTCCCCGGCTGATCAGGTACGCACGTAACGCCCCGCCGCACATGGCCAGCACGACATCGTTGATGGTGGCATCGGCGTGTTCGGCGACCTGTCGCAGCCGCTCGATCGGAAAGGAACAACCTGCCACGGACCGGGCCCCGGCGATCGGCTCGTTCAGCGGGGTGTGTGGTGCGGCCAGTGTCAGCGGCCCGCTGCGACATTGCGCTGCCCGCCACGTGGTATCGGCCACTACGCGCACCATGCCCGGGACGCCCCTGGCTTGACCCAGCACCCCCTTGGCCAACGTCAGTGGTCTCGACGAACCGCGCGGTGCCGTGTGTTTGGCCACCGACGCCTGCGCTGGCACCTCCCACAAGGTGGGCATCTGACGCTGATGCGGGTCCGCGGTGACGATCCGTTGTAAAAGCCGCATCACCGAGACTCCGTCCGCCAGCGCATGGTGGACCTTGACGTAGACCGCGCAGCGCCCGCCAGGTAGACCCTCGATCAGGTCCACCTGCCATAGCGGGCGGGAGCGGTCCAGCATGCCGGCGTGTAGTTCAGAAACCAACGCCCACAGCTCGGCGGTACCGGCCCGTGGCGGCAATGCGCTAAGCCGCACGTGGTAATCCAGGTCCACCTCGGCCTCGGTGCGCCAAGACCACTGCCCGAGCGAGGTGAGCGACCGGTGCGGGCGTCGGCGCCACCACGGCGCCACCTGCTGACGGGCCACCGCGGCGGAGAACACCTTGCGCAGGTAACGCCCGGTCCCGTTGTCGGGCTGACTCAGCACGGCCAACGCGCCGACATGCAGCGGCCGCGTCGGCGTCTCGGCCCATAGGAATAAGGCATCGGCGGCTGCCATCGGAAGATCCATTGCACGGAACCTTTCCGGCACACATAGCAGCCCTGGCTTTCGACCCAGGGCAACGACGTCAGCCTCCTGTTGTTGGCGCACTTTGCTGCGGGTGTTCCTCTCGACTGCTATGGGTGGCGCGGTCAATTCCCACCGACGGTTAAGCTACGTTCACGCATCAGTACCGAACCCCGCCTGACCCAGCACGCACTACCTGGTTGGGTTGTTTGAGGTGCTTGCGGTAACGCGCAAGCACGGCGTCGGCCTCTCCCGACTCACTGAGCTTCTCCAACGCGTACTGACGCACCGAATACAGCAACCGGTATCCCGCTCGGCCCCTGTTGTTTTCGACGACGACAAATGCCTTGTCCACCAACTCGGCAAACCGGCCGAGTGTCTGGTAGCCCTCGAAGTCCTCGTCATTGGCACCGACCGCCTGGGCGCCGTCAAGGTCGAACCCGCCGGCGAAGACTGCCAACCGGTGCAACAACGCACGCTCAGGTCCACTCAACAGAGCATGCGACCATTGCACCGTGGCACACAGCGTCTGTTCGGGGCGCACCGCGTTGCCCGCAGCACCGGCCACCAGCCGGAATCGGTCATTTAGACCAGCAAGGATCTCCACCGGCGACAAGGTGTCCGTTCGCGCCGCGGCCAGCTCGATCGCCAGTGGCACACCGTCCAAGCGTCGGCAGATTTCCCCGACCGTCACCGCGGTATCGGCATTAATCGCAAAATCCGACCGCACTCGGCGTGCCCGGTCGACAAACAGCTCGATGGCATCGTTGGTCAGCGACAACGGGGGCACCCGCCAGGTCAGCTCGCCCGCCAACCCGATCGCTTCGGTACTTGTCGTCAGGATCGTCAATCTCGGACAGGAACGTAACAGCGAATCAATTATCGCGGCACACGCGTCCAGCAAATGCTCACAATGGTCCAACACCAGCAGCACCCGAGCATCATTGATGACACCGACGAGCGTGTCGATCGCAGACAAACCCGGCTGGACAGGCAAGCCCAAGGCATTCAGCATCGAGATGGACACGCAGTCTCGGTCAGTGACCGTAGCCAAGTCGCAATCCCAACGGCCATAAGTGAATTCGTGTGCAATCTGGGCGCCGATCTGCAGCGCGAGACGGGATTTCCCCATCCCATCCGGACCGGTAAGCGTCACCAGTCGTTTGTCGGACAGGAGCCGCCGCACGTCGTTCAGCTCAGCCTTGCGACCGACAAAGCTCGTCAAGTGGCGGCGAGTGGAATGTTGGACGGAGACGATCTTTGGCATCATGATCGGCCGGAATCCATTGTGGCAGAACGGATAACTGGCTGAGAATTCCTGGACCGTCGCCCTACTGGGCATCCACCGCCGGCATAAGCGAGCCCTCTCACGTCACGACCCCTCGCTTCGCGACGTTGTTATTGAAGACCGATCCTGGCACATAAATGGCACCATAGACCCGCCGCGGATCGCAAAACATCGGCGAATGCGCGTAGAAGTACCAAGTCCACCGCGCAGATATGTGTGCACGGCCGACTGCGCTGGGATACCGACAGCGGTGGGCGGACTGGAGCAACTAGAGTTCGATGAATGCGGACCGAGGACGATAGCTGGGATGTCACCACGAGTGTTGGTTCGACAGGACTATTGGTAGCCGCCGCAAGAGCATTGGAGACGCAGAAGGCCGATCCGCTGGCCATCGATCCCTATGCCGAGGTTTTCTGCCGTGCCGCAGGTGGTGAATGGGCCGACGTATTGGACGGCAAGCTGCCCGATCACTATCTGACAACCGGGGACTTCGGTGAGCATTTCGTCAACTTCCAAGGTGCCCGCACCAGGTATTTCGACGAGTATTTCTCCCGGGCAACGGCCGCCGGCATGAAGCAGGTGGTCATCTTGGCTGCAGGATTGGATTCCCGTGCATTCCGATTGCAATGGCCAATCGGGACAACAATCTTCGAGTTGGATCGACCTCAGGTCCTCGACTTCAAGAACGCGGTGCTCGCCGACTATCACATACGGCCGCGAGCCCAACGTCGGTCGGTTGCTGTCGATCTGCGCGATGAGTGGCAGATAGCCTTGTGTAACAACGGATTTGATGCCAACCGGCCGTCGGCTTGGATCGCCGAGGGCCTGCTGGTCTATCTCTCGGCCGAGGCCCAGCAGCGCCTGTTTATCGGCATCGACACCTTGGCTAGCCCCGGTAGCCACGTTGCTGTCGAGGAAGCAACTCCACTGGACCCTTGCGAATTCGCAGCGAAGCTCGAACGAGAACGCACCGCGAACGCCCAAGGCGACCCGCGCAGGTTCTTTCAAATGGTCTACAACGAGCGGTGGGCGCGGGCCACGGAATGGTTCGATGAGCGAGGCTGGCGCGCGACCGCTACTCCATTGGCCGAGTATCTGCGCCGCGTCGGCCGAGCGGTGCCCGAAGCCGATACCGAAGCTGCGCCAATGGTCACCGCTATAACCTTTGTCAGCGCCGTCAGAACGGGATCAGTGGCCGATCCCGCGCGAACGTCACCGTCCAGCACCTCGATAGGCTTCAAGCGCTTTGAGGCCGACTAGTTGCGCGCACCGCAGCATAGCGCCGCAGGTCGTATTCTTCGGGATGTAGGTTAGCGAGCATGGCGCGGTGTTTGGCCGGTGCAAATGGCCAAACCTCAGGAATACCGTCTTTGTTCAGGTACCAGCTGTCGCAGCCGGTGGTCCAGACGGTGTTCGGCATCGCGGCCCGCAACACCGTGTTATATGCTTCGGTAGCAGCTGACTTCGGTTCCATGGTGTCGAATTCACCATGGCGCCATCGCTTTATCCACTGCACTATGTGTTCAGCCTGAGATTCGGCGACCGCTGTCAGCGGGAAGTTTCCCACTGGGCTGTGTGGCCCCAACATCATAAAGAAGTTCGGAAATCCAGGTATTGCGACGGTTTGATGAGCATGCGGACCGTCTTGCCACACATCGTCGATCCTGATGCCGTCGCGACCGGTCAGCTGCATCGGCCGGAAAAATGCATGAGAGTCAAACCCCGTGGCAAGCACGATGACGTCCACCTCGTGCAACACACCATCATCGGTGACGATGCCCCGATGTTCGACGTGATCGATACCGGCGGTGACTAATTCGACGTCGTCACGCTGAATCGCCCGATAGAATCCGCCGGACATCACTAGCCGTTTGCACATCGGCTCGTAATCAGGCGTCAGTGCCCGACGCAGTCGGGGGTCACGCACCCGACGTAAGCTGGCGCGACACACGGCCCCTACCAGCTTTCGGTGCAAACCTGGATTGCTGAGCGCAACCGCGAACGTTTCGAAGGAAAGGCTATATGCCTTATAGGCCAGCGAACCCAGACACGGAAAAGCGCGGTGGAAGACACGCGCCAGCTTCGAGTATCGAGGGTTAGGCCACGGCAGCACCCATTGTGCGGTGCGCTGGAACATGGTGACTTTACCCGCGACCCCAGCCAGGCCGCAGACGAGTTGTACGCCCGTGGACCCGGTACCGATCACCGCGATTCGGCGTCCCAGCAGCGGAACCGTGTGATCCCAGCGAGCCGAGTGAAACACCGTCCCCCTGAAGTCGTCCAAACCAGCGATCGGCGGTATTCGGGGATGATGTAAAACGCCGGTGGCCGAAATCAAGAAGTCTACTGTCGACTCCGTTCCGGAATCGGTGCGCAACACCCACCGGCCGTCGTCGAATCGGGCGCTGACAACCGTGGCGCCAAACCGAATCCGGTGCCTCAGCCCGTAGCGCTCGGCGATCCCACGCAAGTAATCTTGGATTTCGCCTCCGCGTGAAAACATCTGGGTCCAGTTCGGATTCTTGGCAAAGCTGTACTGATAGAGCCGGGACGGCACATCACATGTCAGACCTGGATAGGTGTTATCGCGCCACGTTCCGCCAACATCGTCGGCCTTTTCATAGATGCAGACATCAGTAATCCCTGCGCTCAGCAACGTAATTGCGACGCACATTCCGGACATACCCGCTCCGACCACGGCAACCGTCGGACATCGCCCGGTCATCGCTCCGACCCCCCAGAACAGCCCAAAATCACCCTCCCACATGCGGTTAAGCAACGCATACTATACAGAGCAGCTACCGAGACAAACACGCGACGCTGTTCTATAGTCGACGCATCTCGCGTTCTAGGCAGGAGTGCTCCAGGAATCGGTAGCGCTTCGGGTAGCGCTGACGCTGCGGTGGGCTGTCGGTCGTGGGCCGCGGTAGCATCCCGCGGGCCGCCGCGAGCGCCCACCGTGCAGCGCCGAAGACAATCTCTTTGGGCGGTAATGAACATCGCTGCGAGAGGCCTGTTTCGAGGATGGGCCAGGTGTCTTCCCCGAACTGTAGTGTGCTTATTGGCTTCGCGGCGCCGCGAAGGTGTTGCGATGACGTGATAGCAGTGGTCAGACACGTATCGTGCTCTTCAACGCAGTTCATAACAGCCTTCCTCCCAACATCGACATCGACCATGCGATCCTGCGGGGCGAAGATCATCCGCCAACATGCGCAAAGTGCGTCGCCAGGGGTCGTATATCTGCGCTAGGATCGCTGGATCTCCGGTACCATTCGCTCCGCTGCTATGCGGCTCCACCAGATGTTGGCCGATGTGAGTTCGTTCCCCCACGCAGACGCGTCCTTATAGCCAACCAGGGATTAGACGTGAGCAGATTGCTGCCGACGGGCACGGTGACATTGCTCTTAGCCGACGTCGAGGAATCGACCCACCTATGGCAAATGTGCCCAGAGGACATGGCGACCGCCATCGCGCACTTGGATCACACTGTGTCGGAAGCTATCACGAATCACGGTGGGGTGCAGCCGGTCAAACGGTACGAGGGTGATAGCTTCGTTGCGGCTTTCACTCGCGCTAGCGATGCCGCTGCATGCGCGCTGGATCTGCAGCGGACCTCGCTCGCGCCGATCCGACTACGTATAGGTCTTCATACAGGCGAGGTACAGTTGCGCGACGAACTCTATGTCGGCCCCACTATCAACCGGACGGCGCGTCTCCGCGATTTGGCACACGGGGGTCAGGTTGTCCTGTCAGCTGCGACAGGTGATTTAGTGACTGGCCGGCTCCCAGCCGATGCATGGCTTGTCGATCTCGGCCGCCACCCGCTGCGCGGTCTACCTCGTCCCGAATGGGTCATGCAGTTGTGCCACCCCGACATTCGCGAAAAGTTTCCCCCACTGCGCACGGCCAAATCCAGCCCGACATCGATTCTCCCGGCGCAGTTCACCACATTTGTGGGCCGCCGTGCGCAAATAAGCGAGGTGCGGGCACTGTTGGCGCAGAACCGGCTCGTGACGCTATGCGGAACCGGCGGTGTCGGCAAGACCCGTCTGGCAATCCAGATCGCGAGTGCATCCGAACTTCGCGACGGTTTGTGCTTTGTCGATCTGGCCCCGATCACTGAATCCGGGATCGTCGCAGCCACGGCTGCGCGCGCCGTGGGTCTGCCCGATCAGCCGGGCCGTTCAACCATGGATAGTCTTCGCCGATTCATCGGCAATCGCCGCATGCTCATGGTGTTGGACAACTGTGAACATCTTCTCGATGCGTGCGCAGCGTTGGTCGTTGAGCTATTGGGGGCCTGTCCGGAGCTGACGATCTTAGCGACTAGCCGGGAGCCGATCGGGATGGCCGGCGAGATCACCTGGCGCGTACCGTCGATGTCGATAACCGACGAAGCAGTCGAATTGTTTGCTGACCGAGCCAGCCGAGTTCAGCCCGGGTTCACCATCGCCAATCACAACGCCGCGGCCGTCGGCGAGATCTGCCGGCGGCTAGACGGCATACCGCTGGCGATCGAGTTCGCTGCCGCACGGGTGCGGTCGATGTCACCGCTCGAGATTGCCGACGGTCTGGACGACTGTTTCCGGCTGTTGGCCGGCGGTGTGCGGGGCGCGGTGCAGCGCCAGCAGACACTTCGCGCCTCGATCGATTGGTCGCATGCACTGCTGACCGAGACCGAGCAAATCTTGTTTCGGCGACTGGCGCCATTTGTCGGCGGGTTCGACCTCGCCGCGGTGCGGGCGGTCGCCGCCGGTAGCGACCTGGATCCGTTTTCGGTGCTTGATCAGCTGACCCTGCTGGTAGACAAGTCGCTGGTGGTGGCCGACGACTGCCAGGGCCGCACGCGGTACCGGCTGCTGGAAACGGTGCGTCGGTACGCGCTGGAAAAACTGGGCGACTCCGGCGAGGCCGATGTGCACGCACGTCACCGTGACTACTACACGGCGCTGGCCGCCTCACTCAACACTCCTGCGGACAACGATCACCAACGGCTTGTCGCCCGGGCTGAGACCGAGATCGACAACCTGCGCGCCGCGTTCGCCTGGAGCCGGGAAAATGGCCATATCACCGAAGCGTTACAGCTCGCATCTTCGCTGCAACCAATCTGGTTCGGGCGGGCGCACCTGCGCGAGGGGTTGTCCTGGTTCAACTCGATCCTGGAAGACCAAAGGTTCCACCGGCTCGCTGTGTCAACAGCAGTACGGGCGCGAGCGCTCGCTGACAAGGCAATGCTCAGTACCTGGCTGGCCACCAGTCCGGTAGGCGCCACCGACATCATCGCTCCCGCACAACAAGCGCTGGCGATGGCACGTGAGGTGGGCGACCCCGCCGCGTTGGTGCGGGCGCTCACCGCCTGCGGCTGTAGCAGTGGCTACAACGCGGAGGCCGCTGCGCCCTATTTCGCCGAAGCGACCGACCTGGCACGCGCTATTGACGACAAATGGACGCTGTGTCAAATCCTCTACTGGCGGGGGGTGGGGACCTGCATATCAGGTGACCCGAATGCTTTGCGAGCCGCGGCAGAAGAATGCCGCGACCTGGCCGACACCATCGGCGACCGGTTCGTCTCACGTCACTGCAGCTTGTGGCTTAGTTTGGCGCAGATGTGGGCTGGCAATCTGACCGAGGCCCTCGAGCTATCCAGAGAAATCACTGCCGAGGCCGAGGCATCCAACGATGTGCCGACAAAGGTTCTCGGCCTATATACCCAAGCCCAGGTGCTGGCGTATTGCGGCGCCAGCGCGGCCCACGCCATAGCCGGGGCGTGCATTGCAGCCGCGACGGAGTTAGGCGGTGTGTACCAAGGCATTGGTTATGCGGCGATGACGTACGCCGCGCTGGCCGCCGGTGATGTCACGGCAGCGCTCGAGGCCAGCGACGCGGCGCGGCCGATTCTTAGGGCCCAGCCCGACCAGGTGACCATGCACCAGGTCCTGATGGCGCAGTTAGCCCTGGCAGGAGGTGATGCGATCGCCGCACGACAGTTCGCCAACGACGCCGTCGATGCGACCAATGGGTGGCACCGAATGGTGGCGTTGACAATACGCGCGCGCGTAGCCACCGCACGGGGCGAACCAGAACTGGCGCGCGATGATGCTCATGCTGCGCTGGCGTGCGGCGCCGAGCTGCACATCTACCAGGGCATGCCAGATGCCATGGAACTCCTCGCCGGCCTGGCCGGCGAGGTCGGCAGTCACTCCGAAGGTGTCCGCCTTCTCGGTGCCGCAGCCGCCCTTCGGCAACAGACACGTCAGGTCCGCTTCAAGATTTGGGATGCCGGCTACCAGGCCTCGGTGACGGCGCTTCGTGAGGCGATGGGTGATGAGGATTTCGACCGCGCCTGGGCCGAGGGGGCCGCCTTGTCCACCGACGAGGCGATCGCATATGCACAACGCGGTCGCGGTGAACGCAAACGACCGGCCCGCGGGTGGGGCTCGTTGACCCCGACCGAACGCGACGTCGTGCGGTTGGTCAGCGAGGGGTTATCCAACAAGGACATTGCAAAACGGCTTTTCGTCTCGCCGCGCACTGTGCAAACCCACCTCACCCACGTCTACGCCAAACTTGGCTTGGCCTCCCGAGTACAACTGGTAGACGAGGCGGCACGCCGCGGCTCACCCTCGTGACGATTCTCGCGGCACGCTCATCGCCGGCACCGTGATTGGCACCAGCCGGTAGCGTCGTTGCCGGGGCCAGGTGTGAGAATTCTCGTATGACAGTGGTCCCGGAGAATTTCGTCCCCGGCCTCGACGGCGTGGTGGCCTTTACGACCGAGATTGCCGAGCCGGACAAAGACGGCGGGGCCCTGCGCTACCGTGGCGTCGACATCGAAGACCTGGTAAGTCAGCGGGTCACCTTCGGCGATGTGTGGGCGCTGCTGGTGGACGGCAACTTCGGCAGCGGGCTGCCGCCGGCTGAGCCGTTCCCGCTGCCGATTCACTCCGGCGATGTGCGCGTCGACGTCCAGGCCGGCCTGGCGATGCTGGCGCCCATCTGGGGATATGCGCCGCTGCTCGACATCGACGACGCCACCGCCCGCCAACAGCTGGCCCGGGCATCGGTGATGGCGCTGTCCTATGTCGCGCAATCCGCACGGGGCATCTACCAGCCGGCGGTCCCGCAGCGAATCATCGATGAATGCTCGACGGTCACAGCACGTTTCATGACGCGCTGGCAGGGCGAGCCAGACCCCAGACACATCGAGGCCATTGACGCCTACTGGGTGTCGGCCGCCGAGCACGGCATGAACGCTTCGACATTCACCGCGCGTGTGATCGCCTCAACTGGGGCGGATGTGGCAGCAGCGCTGTCGGGCGCAATCGGGGCGATGAGCGGACCGCTGCATGGTGGCGCGCCGGCGCGCGTCCTGCCGATGCTCGACGAGGTCGAACGCGCCGGCGATGCCCGCAGCGTGGCCAAGGGAATCCTGGACCGCGGCGAGAAACTGATGGGGTTCGGGCACCGGGTCTACCGCGCCGAGGACCCGCGGGCGCGGGTGCTGCGGGCGGCCGCCGAGCGGCTGGGCGCCCCCCGCTACGAGGTCGCGGTCGCGGTGGAGCAGGCTGCGCTGTCAGAACTGCGAGAGCGCCGTCCGGATCGGGCGATCGAGACCAATGTCGAATTCTGGGCCGCAGTGGTCCTGGACTTTGCCCGGGTACCGGCCAACATGATGCCAGCAATGTTCACCTGTGGGCGCACTGCCGGCTGGTGTGCCCACATTCTCGAGCAGAAGCGACTCGGCAAGCTGGTCCGCCCGTCGGCCATTTACGTGGGACCGGGCCCGCGCAGCCCGGAATCGGTCGACGGCTGGGAGCGGGTACTCACCACCGCCTGAGGCCGACGACAAACCAGTTGGCGATCAACCGCTGTCACCGTACGGCCACGTTGTCCGCGACGTAGTGGAAGCCGACCACCGCCGGGCTGTGATCCGACAGTGGCTCACCCTTGGAATTGAAGAATTTCGGCGCCTCGTTGCCGTAGCTGACGGCCTGCAACGTCACTCCCTGGCCGCTTCGATAGAAGATCTTGTCGAGCAGCTCGCACTCGTTGCCGACCATGCAAGTGGGCGCGAACGGCGGTGTGGTGGGGCCGTGTTCTACCTGCACCCAGGCATCGGTGAGCCCGTTGACCTGCGCAAATTGCAACAGAGCGCTTTGGTCGTCGGAGTACCGCGCGTTGAAGTCGCCGGTGACGATGACCGCGCGGCCCGCCGAGTTCTGCTGGATGTAGTTGGCGACCTGCGCGAGGTTGGCGTTGGTGGTCGGCCCTCCACCGGTGTTGGTATGTAAGTTGTAGACGTCGACCGTGTCACCGCCGGGAAGCCGCATCTGGCTGTAGGTGAAGCCCTTCAAGGTGAGGCAGTTGTCGGATGTGCACTCATACCATGTCTGCCGGTCCAGCCGCTGCACCTTGAACTCCGAGAGGGTATTGAGCCCGTCGGAGAAGGGCACACCGATAGGCCACAGCAAGGTAGGCGGCTCCGGCGGGGTCTGGCTCGGCATCTTGGATTTCTTGATGAGGAATTGGTGGTAGGCGAAATCCTCCTGGACGTTCGCGACGTAGTAGGCGTTGAGCCGCTTCCCAATCTCTTTGGTGTAGAAGAACCGGGGCAGAATTGCGCTGGATAGCGGGAAGGGCAGCCCCGCGATGTTGTAGGTGAGCATGCTGAAGTCGCCGCTGATGGTGTCGGTCGGGGTGTTGCCGACGAACACGGTCACGGTGGCGACGTCGTCGTGCCCATGGAACGGACCCAGGTATCCCGCCAGACCGTGCACGTGCAGGCTGGTGTCATCGCTGACGTTCACACTGAAGGTATCGGTGCCAACGAAACCCGGATCGGCTGTGTAGATGAAGCTGGCCGTTCGTTGGTCGACGGTCACGATGCCATGCTGGGGTCCACCGGGTGCACCGCGCTCGCGCACCGCGAAGGTCATCCGGTTGCCATCGGGGTCGCAGGCGTCAAACCGGACCGGGCCGACGGTGCCCCCCTCAGGGACGCTGACTTGTTGCGGATTCGCTACCGGAGTGCGGTTTTCGATGATGGGCACCAACCCGTTGCGTACCGCGGCCAGAAAGTCGATCAGGGCATTGAGCAAGTCATCGGGGATGCTTCCGGGGTCTACCTGTCGCACGCCGACCTGTGGCACACTGGCGCCCGGTATCGCAGCCAACGAACTGGCGGACCCACCCAACGGCGAGCACGCGTCGACCGGCGAATCGGTGCTCGAGGAGCTCGGATCCGTCGGCGCGGCAGAGCCGATCGCGTGGGTAGTCACCGCCGCCCCCACCCCCAGGACAACGGCTAACGCCCCAACCTGGCCGATGCGTTTGGCGTAATCCATCGATTCTCCTTGTGCGCCCAGCAGGTTCACCGCGTGAACGGTTCGTAGCACTGATACGTATGCTTGTCAGCGAGCAGATCAAGTCCAGTCCGACCAATGCCAGGAGATCATCGGCTAGGCTCACGGTTTCGCCTGGGACGAGACGGTATTGAGTTCTGGCGTTGGACGGTCCGTGGCGTGGTGGGAAGTCTGACGCGGCATCAGAACGGTTGTCAATACCAGTCTTTGGGGGATATGGCCTATTTGGTGTCGTCGGGCCGCTCCACCGGATCCCTTTTCGAACGTTGCGCAAGCGCGGTCCAGTTACGGCCTGTTCACTGCGCGCTGGCGTAGCTGCGCGGCCTCGATCGGTTTGAACGTCATCGCAATTCCCGCAGTGGGTGAGTACCTGACGCTCCTGTGGTTTTCCTCAGGTGAGGGCATCAAAGTTAGCGGGACGGTGGTGTGTCTCGACGCTCTGCACGACCTCGGCGTTGTTCGTCCGGGAATATTGGGTTAGGCCGCGCAACGTGCAATCAATGGGAATCGGGATGTTGCCAACGTTGCCGGCGAGCCGCACGCGAACCTATTGTGCACATGGGTGAGTAATGAGCGAACGCGCCATTGAATTCACCTACTAGCCAGGTAGAGCCGGTGCAGCTGTCCGCGCGAGCGATCCAACATGTCGGCGGCAGAGCCTTCCTGGATATACATCGGCTCATGTAGCTGGCTGATATTGTAGCGATCCTGGTGAGCGCATTGAGATGACAGATGTTGTTGTCGTCTCGTCGGGTTCGGTCGCGGCCTGAAGTCGACTGCTCGCTTGTCGACAGTCTTTTGCTAGTGCGAATGGGAGGCAGGTTTCGCAGCGCGACCCGTACCGACAATCGCGCTTCGCTGGGCGTGTGCAGCTGGCGTTGCCGGGGGCGGTTGGCCTAGCCGCCAAGGCGCCACATACCGGCGCTTGAGCGGGTGGCGCGGACATGGTCGGCATGGGTTGCGTGCAGAAAGTTTCAACTTGCGCTGTAACGGAAGAGCATTCGTGTCGAGACCGAAAAGTGCGCTTGTCGACACAAAGCAGCAATCACGTTGTGACGGAAAAGTATTCATTGAAGACACCTGCGGTTGAGATTCGGCTTGCTGGCCACACCGCTGGGCGGTGGCCACGTGTCCGGCGATTGAATGACGGCACCGCGATGATTTTCCATCGCGCCGGAAGTCAATATCCGTGAGCCTGTCCGGGCCCCGGATTGGCCGAGCACACCAACAACAAGGAGACACCATGGCGATCAACGTCGAACCCGCTCTGTCACCACACCTTGTCGTCGACGACGCTGCCTCGGCGATCGACTTCTACGTCAAGGCCTTTGACGCCGTCGAACTGGGGCGCGTCCCCGGTCCCGATGGCAAACTGATCCACGCCGCACTACGCATCAACGGCTTTACGGTGATGCTCAACGACGACGTCCCGCAGATGTGCGGCGGCAAGTCGATGACGCCCACCTCGCTGGGCGGAACACCGGTCACCATTCATTTGACCGTCACCGATGTCGACGCCAAGTTCCAGCGTGCCCTGAACGCGGGCGCCACGGTGGTGACCGCCTTGGAGGACCAGCTCTGGGGAGACCGCTACGGGGTGGTCGCCGACCCGTTCGGCCACCACTGGTCGCTGGGCCAGCCGGTGCGCGAGGTCAACATGGATGAGATCCAAGCCGCCATGTCATCACAAGGGGACGGTTAGCACGATCGGCTGCCCCAGGTCACGCAGCCGGGCCAGCACGCGCCGCCGAAGCGGTTCCTTAGGCGCGCTGGTTGCTGCCGCGAGCATCTCGGCGACGTCGGTGAACTTGTTGCGGACCCGGCCGTCGGCGCTGCCGCGCGCAATCTCGGCCGCGTCGATGGCCCGCCATCCCGCACAGCCGATGGCTTGGGGCTGGCGGGCCTGCACCAGCTGATCCAGCGCCGTCGGTGTAGCCACCGGATCGGTCAGCCGGCCGTCGTTGAAGTCGGCCACCAGCGCCTGAACGGTCTGCATAGAGCAGGACTTGTTCGTGCCGATGAACCCGGTGGGCCCGCGCTTGATCCAACCCGCGACGTATGCGCCGGGCACCGGCTCGCCGGTGCCCGGGTCGATGACCCGTCCACCATCGTTGGGCACGAGCGCGGCCTGCTCGTCGAACGGCAGGTCGGGAATCGGCTTGCCGCGGTAGCCAATCGACGTCAGCACCAGGCCAGCATCCAGTTGGCGCAGCTCGTCGGTTCCGGTGACCGAGAACTGAACTCCGCCGGCCCGCCGCTGGCCGAGGACGCGCCGCGGCGTGAGCCGATAGGCCAGCCGGATCCGCGGGCGCCCGACTCGTCGCGCAGGCGCCGACCCGTCCCCCAGCGTGCTCAAGATCTCCAGCTTGTTCCTGGTCAACGGATCGGCAACGATTGCCAGATCATCGAGTACTCGCTGATGATCTCCCGGGTCAAGCACGACGTCGGCTCCGGCCGTGAGCCCGATCAGCTCGGGCAGGGTGAACGCCGAATGGGCAGGACCGCGGCGGGCGGCGACCACCACCTCACGGACCGCCGAGTTGCGTAACGCGGACAACGCGTGGTCGGCGATGTCGGTGGCGGCCAGCTCGTGCGGATCGGCCGCAAGCACGCGCGCCACGTCGAGCGCGACATTCCCGTTGCCGATGATCACCACGCGTTCGTGACTGAGATCGACTGGCAGATCGTTGAAGTCGGGATGTCCGTTGAGCCACGCGACCAGCTCCGTGGCGGTACCGGTGCCCGGCAGTCCCATCCCGTCAATCGTCAGCCGGCGGTCGTCGGGCGCTCCGACCGCGTACAGCACGGCGTGATGGTGGGCCAATAGCTCGGCATGGCCTAGATGCTTGCCGATCTCGACGTTGAGATAGAACCGGAAGCGGCGATGACCGGCGATCCGGTCAAATAGTCGCGTGACCCGCTTGGTGTTCTGGTGATCCGGCGCCACCCCGGAGCGCACCAGCCCGTAGGGTGTCGGCAGCTTCTCAAAGACGTTGACCTGCACTCCCTGCTGGACCAGCAGCTCATCGGCCGCATACATCGCCGCGGGCCCGGACCCGACGACGGCTACCGTCAGCGGCTGCCGGCGCACACGCACCTCGGCGGCCGGAGTCACCGGAGCCAGCTTCGACGTCGGCGCTAGCTTCACGCCGGCGGGCCGCTTCGGGTAATACGACGCATTGATTTCGACGAACGGCAGCTGCTCGAAGTCCAACCGGGTGTTCGGCGCGATCGCGCTGACCGGGCAGGCGGTTACGCAGGCACCACAGTCCACGCAGGCCACCGGATCGATATAGAGCATTTCCGAGGTCGCGAAGCCCGGCTCGTCCGGCGTCGGGTGGATGCAGTTCACCGGACATGCGAAGACGCAGGACGCGTCGTTGCAGCACGACTGAGTAATTACGTGCGGCATGCGTGCACTCGTAGCAAGCTATGCGGCCGGCGCGGCAGCCAAGTGCTGACGCTGCGGCTCGCTGCGGTAGCGCGACGGCTTGCCGTCGATCTTGCAGAGTCGCCACACTAGCCGAGCGATCGGGTTCATCAATCCGGTATCGTGGGCCAGCATGCGGGCGTCGGCAAACATGTCGCACAACCACTTTCGCGACTCCGGCGAGCCGAAGAACAACTCCTTCTTGACCTCGCGCGGGATGTCGAATTCCTCCCAGAATGCCTTGGGCGGCACCACGATCGCGTTGCACAACGACCGCATCGTCAGGGGGAAGTAGAGCGAGATCCAGAACCGCTGCATCCGGGTCAGGCGCGGCAGCCGCTTACGCAAGTACTCGTGGGCGAACGAGATGTGTCGCGCTTCCTCGGCCACGTGAATGGACATCACTCGTTCCATGATCGGATGCAGCGACTTGCCTTCGCGCAACACGTTCTTTTGCGTGTGGTCGATGGGCTCCTCCCCAGCGAGCACGCCGATGAAGAAGGCCACCGGCAATGGTCCGGCCACCAGCGGAACCAGCGGTGAAACCCACCGCAGCCGCCGTGGCAGCCCCGGAACGTCCGCGCCGACACGGTTGACCATCTCCTGGAACATCATGGTGTGGTTGCACTCTTCGACCGATTCGTGCAGGCAATACCGGTATTCCGGTGAGCCGTTGGGCATCCAGAACGTGTAGTTCATCAGGCCGCGAATCAGGATGGATTCGAAGTGCAGCCCGACCTTGGCCACGTTGGCCTGGCGCCACATCCCGATCTCGATCTGGCGTTCCCGCGACTGCGCCTGGTACCAGGGGTGGCGGCCCAACGGATCGGTCGCCGGGAGGATCCACCGGGGATCGTTGTCCGTGACGGCGAACTCCGGCGACTCCCAGTCGATATCGGTGTACGGGTTGAAATTCCGCCGCACAGACCCCTCGGACAGTGTGGCCAGCATTTCCACGTACTCGGCGTCGTCGGCCACGTCCATGTTGCGGCGCCACCGCCGAACTATGCGCGTCCTGTCCATTCGAAGCCTCCCCACCGAGGTGTGCGTCCGCACGGGTATCGAACACGGTACCGCTGGTACCGGGAATTATCCAGACCCTTGGCGACACTATGACCCAGCCACCAGCCAGGGCTTGCATGTGAGCTTGTTCACACTACGCGCCTGTGCCGGCAGGCTTTCGTTCCGCTCGAGTCGCCGCGGTTCGGTACCCCTCACTACCCTGATGGCATGGCCGACCAGCTCACCCCCCACCTGGAAATTCCCACCGCCATCAAACCCCGCGACGGCCGCTTTGGGTCGGGCCCGTCGAAGGTCCGGCTTGAGCAACTGCAAACGCTGACCACCACCGCAGCGGCATTGTTCGGCACGTCGCACCGACAGGCGCCGGTCAAGAATCTGGTGGGCAGGGTTCGGTCAGGCCTGGCCGAGCTGTTCTCGTTGCCGGACGGCTATGAGGTGATACTGGGCAATGGTGGTGCCACGGCGTTCTGGGATGCGGCCGCCTTCGGGCTGATTGACAAACGCTCACTGCACTTGACTTACGGCGAGTTCAGCGCGAAGTTCGCTTCCGCCGTTTCCAAGAACCCGTTCGTCGGCGAGCCGATCATCATCACGTCGGATCCCGGCAGTGCTCCGGAGCCGCAAACCGACCCGTCAGTCGACGTGATCGCCTGGGCCCACAACGAGACCTCGACCGGGGTCGCGGTTGCGGTGCGCCGTCCGGAGGGCTCCGATGACGCCTTGGTCGTCATCGACGCCACCTCCGGTGCTGGCGGCCTACCGGTCGACATCGCCGAGACCGACGCCTACTACTTCGCACCGCAGAAGAACTTCGCCAGCGACGGCGGCCTGTGGCTGGCCATCATGAGCCCCCCCGCCCTGAGCCGGATCGAGGCCATCGCCGCGACCGGTCGCTGGGTTCCTGATTTCCTGTCCCTGCCGATCGCGGTCGAGAACAGCTTGAAGAACCAGACATACAACACACCGGCCATCGCCACGCTGGCGCTGCTGGCCGAACAGATCGACTGGCTGGTGGGTAACGGTGGCTTGGACTGGGCGGTCAAACGCACCGCGGACTCGTCGCAGCGGTTGTACTCGTGGGCGCAAGAGCGGCCCTACACCACGCCATTTGTCACCGACCCCGGGTTGCGGTCGCAGGTGGTGGGCACGATCGACTTCGTCGACGACGTCGACGCCGGGACCGTCGCGAAGATCCTGCGGGCTAACGGCATCGTCGACACCGAGCCGTATCGCAAACTGGGCCGAAACCAGCTGCGGGTCGCGATGTTCCCCGCGGTCGAGCCGGATGACGTCAGCGCCCTCACCGAGTGCGTCGACTGGGTGGTCGAGCGGCTTTAGCGCTGCTTTAGTGCGGCTGTGACCGGGCATTCCGGTCACCAGCGCCATGCCGGCAAGACACCTCCGCGTGTCAACGAGGCTAACGGCGTTTACCGCACTAGAGTGCGCACGTAACAGGTCCGGCGTTGTCCTGCCCGGAGCCTGCGAGGAGAAGCCATGCGGGAACTCAAAGTCGTTGGGCTCGATGCCGACGGCAAAAACATCATCTGCCAGGGTGACATCCCGTCCGAACAGTTCAAGCTGCCGGTCGACGACCGACTGCGGGCGGCGCTACGGGACGACTCCGTCCCGCCGGAGCAAGCCCAGCTGGACATCGAGGTCACCAACGTGCTGAGCCCCAAGGAGATTCAGGCCCGAATTCGGGCCGGCGCGTCTGTCGAACAGGTCGCTGCGGCATCGGGCTCCGACATCGCCCGTATCCGCCGGTTTGCCCACCCGGTACTGTTGGAACGCTCGCGCGCGGCCGAGCTGGCAACCGCGGCGCACCCGGTCCTGGCCGACGGCCCGGCGGTGCTGACCATGCAGGAGACCGTCGCCGCGGCCCTGGTGGCACGCGGCCTTAACCCCGACAGCCTCACCTGGGACGCGTGGCGCAACGAGGACAGTCGCTGGACGGTGCAGCTTGCCTGGAAGGCTGGCCGCTCCGACAACCTGGCGCATTTCCGCTTCACCCCCGGCGCCCACGGCGGAACCGCCACCGCGATCGACGACACGGCCCATGAGCTGATCAACCCCACCTTCAATCGCCCGCTACGGCCGTTGGCGCCGGTCGCCCATCTCGACTTCGATGAGCCCGAGCCCGCACAGCCGACGCTCACGGTGCCGTCCGCACAGCCGGTCAGCAACCGACGAGGCAAACCCGCCATACCTGCCTGGGAAGATGTGCTGCTCGGGGTGCGCTCAGGCGGGCGTCGCTAGCTGTCCCCCAACGTCAAGGCGAGCAGCGCCAACCACGCGCCCGCCACGCCCACTGCCGCGCCAAGCACGAACCAGCGCAGCACTGGGGTGCGGCGCCAGCCCCACAGCGTAGGGGCCAACCCGCTGACCGCCACAATGTTGAGACCGACGGCCAACAGCGGATGCACGCGGATCAGGCCGAGGCTCAGCACCACGACCGCAACCGCGATGACTGCGGCGACGAAGCCGGCGACCGCCAAACCCGTTGCCCAGGGCACGGCTTGGTCGCGCTGATCGTTCACGTGCCGGGCCCAATGTGATGGCCCGACCTAGTCCGCTCGTAGAAAGCCAATGCGGCCGCCGTCGCGACGTTGAGGGAGTCGGTCCCTCGGGACATCGGAATGCGCACCCGCACATCGCTAATCCGCAGTGCGGCCGCCGTTAGGCCCGGGCCCTCCGCGCCCACCAGTAGCGCAATCCGTTCGTGCGACACCGCGGCGATGGCCTCCGGTAGTTTGCACGCGTTGCCGTGTGGGGTCAGCGCCAACAGTCGAAAGCCGCTCTCTTTCAACGTCATAAGTTCGGTGGGCCAGTCGGCCGCGCGTGCATATGGCACCAATAACGCGTGTCCCATGGATACCCGCACCGCACGACGGTAGAGCGGATCAGCGCAGCCGGTGCCGAACACTACCGCGTCCACGCTCAGCCCTGCCGCGTTGCGGAAGATCGAGCCCAGGTTCTCATGGTCGTTAACGCCTTCCAACACTGCGACGGTGCGCGCCCCGGCGACCACCTGAGCAACGCTCGGCTCCGGCACCCGGCGCGCGGCTGCCAACACCCCACGATTGAGATGGAAGCCGATCACCCGTGCCATGACATCAGCCGACGCTCGATAGTACGGCGCGCCGACACCGGCCAGATCATCCTTGAGCTCGGCCAGCCGGCGGTCGGTGCCGAACAGCGCCAGCGGCGTGAACCGTGAGGCCAGCATGCGCTGCACCACCAGCACACCCTCGGCGATCACCAACGCCTTGCCGGTCGGCAGATCGGGACGACGGTCGATGCTGTTCAGGTCACGGAAATCGTCGAGCCGTGGGTCGTCGGGATCGCAGACGTCCTGAACATCGAGGCCGTCGGGGTGCTGGGCACAACGGCCTTCGGTCACGGGCTTTCGTCGACCAGAGCCAGCATCAGATCGGCGGCGCTGCGCAGGATGTCACGCTCGCTGCGGTTCAGCGTCGCGAGCCGCTCAGCCAGCCACTCCTGCCGGGCCCGCCGTGCCGCCTTGACCAATTCGGCGCCCGATTCCGACACCGAGACCAGCACCTGCCGACCGTCGATGGGGTGTGGGGCGCGGTCTACAAAACCCATGTCGGCCAATGAGGCGATCACCCTGGTCATCGACGGTGGCCGGACCCGTTCACGAATCGCCAACGCACCCGGGGTCATCGCGCCCTCATTGGCCAGCGTCGTCAACGCTGAGAGCTGGGACAGCGAGACCGGCGATGACGGGTTCCGAAACCGCAGTTGGCGGGAGAGCCGCATGACCGCCAATGACAAGTCGCTGGCCAGCCGCGCATCGCTGTCAAGCACAGCTGAGGTTACAACGGAAGTTCAGACTAGGGCATCTGAAACGGCGAACGACGATTTCGGTTCCACCCATTGCCGGCCGACGACCCACCAGCAGGTGGTGGTACCTCCCGCTGGTGCGGAAGCCACCCACCCCGGGCCGTTCGCCGACGCATCATCGCCGCGCTATGTTGACTCGGGATGAGCGTCGAAAATAGTCAGATTCGCGAGCCGCCACCGCTACCACCCGTGCTGCTCGAGGTGTGGCCGGTGATCGCGGTCGGCGCGCTCGCCTGGCTGGTCGCCGCGGTGGCCGCATTCGTCGTGCCTGGCCTCGCAAGTTGGCGTCCGGTGACAGTGGCCGGGCTGGCAACAGGGTTGCTCGGCACGACCATCTTCGTCTGGCAGCTCGCCGCTGCCCGCCGTGGCGCACGCGGCGCACAAGCCGGACTCGAAACCTATCTCGACCCGAAATAGCCACGGCCGGTTGCCTGCCCGGGTGTTCAACGTCGACACCTAAACCACTGCGACACCCGGCTTCCCGGAACCCGGCTGTCGGGGTTGGCGACAGGATTTCGATGAAAACCCCAACAATGTGCCGCGATTGGACATACAGTCGTTTGCCAAGGTGCTCAAGTTGTCGAGCGATCGCGCCACTGTAGTCGACCGAGGCCCGCCGGCGCGGATCGCGGCAGCCGGGTCCCGCCGTCGTGGTGGCTAGGCCGGGGGTGGCCAGCTGAGAAGGGATGGCGTGATGAATTTCATGGTGTTGCCGCCGGAGGTTAATTCGGCGCGGATCTACGCCGGTGCGGGGCCGGCCCCGATGCTGACGCCGGCCGTGGCCTGGGATGGGCTGGCCGCCGAGCTGGGGATGGCAGCGGCCTCGTTTTCGTTGCTGATCTCAGGCCTAACGGCTGGGCCGGGTTCGGCGTGGCAGGGTCCGGCGGCGGCCGCGGCCGCACCGTATCTGAGTTGGCTGAACGCGGCGACGGCACGCGCTGAGGGGGCGGCTGCCGGGGCCAAGGCTGCGGCCGCAGTATATGAGGCCGCGCGGGCAGCGACCGCACATCCAGCATTGGTGGCGGCCAATCGCAACCAGTTGCTGTCGTTGGTGCTCTCGAATCTGTTTGGGCAGAATTTGCCAGCGATCGCAGCGACCGAGGCGTCCTATGAGCAGTTGTGGGCACAGGATGTGGCGGCGATGGTGGGTTATCACGGTGAAGCCTCGACGGTGGCTTCGCAGTTGACCCCGTGGCAGCAGCTGCTGAGTGTCTTGCCGCCCGTGGTGACCGCCGCGCCGGCCGGTGCGGTGGGGGTCCCAGCAGCGCTCGCGATCCCGGCCCTGGGCGTCGAGAACATCGGCGTGGGGAACTTCTTGGGCATCGGCAACATCGGCAACAACAACGTGGGCAGCGGCAACACCGGCGACTACAACTTCGGCATCGGGAATATCGGCAACGCCAACCTCGGCAACGGCAACATCGGCAATGCAAACCTGGGCAGCGGAAACGCCGGCTTCTTCAACTTCGGCAACGGAAACGACGGCAACACCAACTTCGGCAGCGGAAATGCCGGCTTCCTCAACATCGGCAGTGGAAACGAAGGTTCTGGAAACCTCGGCTTCGGAAACGACGGCGACGACAACACGGGATGGGGTAATTCGGGCGACACCAACACGGGCGGCTTCAACTCGGGGGACCTGAACACCGGCATCGGCAGCCCGGTCACTCAAGGCGTCGCGAACTCGGGCTTCGGCAACACGGGCACCGGTCACTCGGGCTTCTTTAACTCCGGCAACAGTGGCTCCGGCTTCCAGAACTTGGGCAACGGCAGCTCCGGCTTCGGAAACGCGAGCGACACTAGCTCCGGCTTCCAGAATGCAGGCACCGCGTTTAACTCGGGCTTCTTCAACGTGGGCAGATTCACCTCGGGCTTGGCCAATACGGGCACCCTCCAGACTTCAGGTGTGGCGAACTCGGGCGACAACAGCTCGGGAGTGTTCAATACGGGTGATAATCAGTCGGGTTTCTTCGACTGGTGACCCCCCCCCCCCCAAAAAAAAAAGTAGGGAACAGCGGGTGAGAGAAAACCTATGATTCAGCCGGCTTCTCGATGATGTCGAGCACACCGTCGTCGTACGGCTCATAAATGGGTGTGCTGCCACCGGCCGGCGCAGTGGTGTCGGAATGGGCGCCACAGCCGTATTGCCTATCGACAACATGCCCGTCAGCGGACAGTTCGTTACCACATACCCCGAACATTGCGCCCAGCGACCCGGCCAGCGGCAGGAAGAAACCGCAGTCGCGGCAGACGCGTTTCGTCGACCGCGCCATAGCAGAGCCGGGACCATAGTCGCCGT
This sequence comes from Mycobacterium canetti CIPT 140010059, assembly GCF_000253375.1. Taxonomy (NCBI): domain Bacteria; kingdom Bacillati; phylum Actinomycetota; class Actinomycetes; order Mycobacteriales; family Mycobacteriaceae; genus Mycobacterium; species Mycobacterium canetti. Next base: position 981,705 of record NC_015848.1, on the reverse strand, counting down.
CGTGCCACCGTTGGGCCGACTGGGCGCGACCCCAGGCGCTCATCACCCAGCGCCGACCCAACCCGATCTCTGCGGCGGTCTCGTCAACCTGCGCATCACCACTGGCGGTGTAACCCGGAACCAGCCGCGGATCATCCTTCGCCGGCGCCAGCAGATCTCCGGGGCTCAAGTCTCCCGGCCGCACCCGTTGCTCCCACGGCACCCAATCCGGCGCCAGCAGTGCGGTAGGCCCCGGGACCAGCACCACCTCGCTGATCGTGGCATGGTCCGCACCGGAATAGCTCGCCACCACGACGGCCCATTGCCATCCCTGGTAGCCAGGCAGATGCGCGATGAACCGGTGGGTGGCGGCGTTGCCATCCTCGTAGCTGAGGCCCAGGTAGTCTCCCACCGCCTCCGGGCCGCTGAACTCCACAACGGCGGCCCTGGCTTGGTCGGCCGCACCCCTGAGCACCGCCGCTAACCCCTCGGGCCAGTCGGCCACAGTCGCCACGGCAGACTCCTCGGTGGGCCCGGTCACGCTGTCCCCTCTCTGTAACGCGCTTCCAATACTGCCGGAAGACACGGCCGGCAAGCCACACCCGGTTGGCTACGCCAGGAGTCCGGATAGGACAGAATTGATTTGTGTCCGGACGGCGAGGTGATCATCCGGGCCGGACGGCCCCAACCCCGGGCCGCCGGACCCGAAACGGATCGGTCAACGGGCACCCTGGCATGGCCAACTACCCTCCCGACGACGCCAACTATCGCCGATCGCGTCGACCTCCGCCGATGCCCAGCGCCAACCGCTATCTCCCGCCGCTGGGCGAGCAGCCCGAACCTGAACGCAGCCGCGTACCGCCACGGACTACAAGGGCGGGCGAGCGGATCACCGTCACCCGCGCCGCGGCCATGCGCAGCCGCGAAATGGGTTCTCGGATGTACTTGCTGGTGCACCGGGCCGCTACCGCAGACGGCGCCGACAAGTCTGGACTGACGGCATTGACCTGGCCGGTAATGGCGAACTTCGCGGTCGACTCGGCAATGGCGGTAGCACTGGCAAACACACTATTCTTTGCGGCCGCCAGCGGGGAGAGCAAGTCCAGGGTCGCCTTGTACCTGTTGATCACCATCGCGCCGTTCGCCGTGATCGCTCCACTCATCGGTCCGGCACTCGACCGGCTGCAGCATGGCCGTCGCGTCGCCTTGGCGCTGTCATTCGGACTTCGGACCGCGTTGGCGGTGGTGCTGATCATGAACTACGACGGCGCCACCGGCAGCTTCCCGTCATGGGTGCTCTATCCCTGTGCCCTGGCCATGATGGTGTTCTCGAAGTCGTTCAGCGTGCTGCGCAGCGCAGTGACACCGAGGGTGATGCCGCCAACCATCGACTTGGTCCGGGTCAACTCACGGCTGACCGTGTTCGGCCTGCTCGGCGGCACCATCGCTGGTGGCGCGATTGCGGCCGGAGTCGAATTCGTCTGCACCCACCTGTTCCAGCTACCCGGCGCGTTGTTCGTCGTCGTCGCGATCACCATCGCTGGCGCTTCGCTGTCGATGCGCATTCCGCGCTGGGTCGAGGTGACCAGCGGTGAGGTCCCGGCCACATTGAGCTACCACCGGGATAGGGGCAGACTACGGCGACGCTGGCCGGAGGAAGTCAAGAACCTCGGCGGAACACTCCGACAACCGTTGGGCCGCAACATCATTACCTCCCTGTGGGGTAACTGCACCATCAAGGTGATGGTCGGCTTTCTGTTCTTGTATCCGGCGTTTGTCGCCAAGGCGCACGAAGCCAACGGGTGGGTGCAATTGGGCATGCTGGGCCTGATCGGCGCGGCGGCCGCGGTCGGCAACTTCGCCGGCAATTTCACCAGCGCACGCCTGCAGCTAGGCAGGCCAGCTGTGCTGGTGGTGCGCTGCACCGTGCTAGTTACCGTGTTAGCCATCGCGGCCGCGGTGGCCGGCAGCCTGGCAGCGACAGCGATTGCCACCCTGATCACGGCAGGGTCCAGTGCCATTGCTAAAGCCTCGCTGGACGCCTCGTTGCAGCACGACCTGCCCGAGGAGTCGCGGGCATCGGGGTTTGGGCGTTCCGAGTCGACTCTTCAGCTGGCCTGGGTGCTGGGCGGCGCTGTGGGCGTGTTGGTGTACACCGAGCTGTGGGTGGGCTTCACTGCGGTGAGCGCGCTGCTGATCCTGGGTCTGGCTCAGACCATCGTCAGCTTCCGCGGCGATTCGCTGATCCCTGGCCTGGGCGGTAATCGGCCCGTGATGGCCGAGCAAGAAACCACCCGTCGTGGTGCGGCGGTGGCGCCGCAGTGAAGCGCGGTGTCGCAACGCTGCCGGTGATCCTGGTGATTCTGCTCTCGGTGGCGGCCGGGGCCGGTGCATGGCTGCTAGTACGCGGACACGGTCCGCAGCAACCCGAGATCAGCGCTTACTCGCACGGGCACCTGACCCGCGTGGGGCCCTATTTGTACTGCAACGTGGTCGACCTCGACGACTGTCAGACCCCGCAGGCGCAGGGCGAATTGCCGGTAAGCGAACGCTATCCCGTGCAGCTCTCGGTACCCGAAGTCATTTCCCGGGCGCCGTGGCGTTTGCTGCAGGTATACCAGGACCCCGCCAACACCACCAGCACCTTGTTTCGGCCGGACACCCGGTTGGCGGTCACCATCCCCACTGTCGACCCGCAGCGCGGGCGGCTGACCGGGATTGTCGTGCAGTTGCTGACGTTGGTGGTCGACCACTCGGGTGAACTACACGACGTTCCGCACGCGGAATGGTCTGTGCGCCTGACCTTTTGACGAAGCCACGGCTCCTCCGTCAGCTATACGGTGTCGTCACCGAAGGGATACGCTCCATGCCACCGGCGACCCACTCTGCGTCCGAGGGCCGGTGCCGAAGCGATCGTTGGAAGCGATGAGCCACGTCGCGGTTGAATTCGCCGGTTCTGCAGACATAACCGGCCACGCGGGCGCCCTAAAGTTTCGCTTCGCTCGATCTAGACACCGTCAAGAACCGCCGAGCCAGATTGGCCTCGGTGGATGGACCCGGTTCCCAGGACGCGATCCACGGTCCGGTGCCTTCGGACTGGTCGAGTATCCCTTGCTCCAGCCAGGTGTAGCGGCCCTCCAGCACATTGTGTGCCAACCGAACGTCGATGCTGTCGGTGTTGGACCACAACGCGTGGAACAGTGCCTCCACCCGCAGTGTGGCCTGTTGGCAAAACGCCTCGGCCAGTTCGTATGCCTGCTCCCCCTCGACCGGATCTGCTGTTCGCTGCGCCTCGGCGCGAACACACACCGCAGACATGGCGAACAGCTCGGCGCCGATATCCACGATGCGGCCGAGGAATCCTTGCTTTTTCTCCAGGCTGGCCTGCCAGCGCGCCATCCCGTAGAAGGTATTGCGGGCCAATTTGCGCGACGCGCGTTCGACAAAACGCAGATGTGTCGCCAGGGCGCCGAACTCGCGATACGTGGTGGGTAGTTGACCTTCGCCGAAAACCAGCTTCGGCAACCACTTGGCGTAGAACCCGCTGGCACCAGCCGCCGCCGCGGCCTTCTGGCGGAGGTCGGCTTTCGGGTTCGCGAGATCGCCCGCGGCAGTGAGGTGCGCGTCGACGGCTTCACGCGCAATGAGTAGCCGCATGATCTCACTGGACCCTTCGAAGATCCGGTTGATCCGCAGGTCCCGCACCATCTGCTCCACTGGTGCCGCACGCTCGCCGCGCGCGGCGAGGGACTCGGCGGTCTCGTAGCCCCGGCCACCGCGGATCTGCATCAGCTCATCGGCGACCAGGCAGGCCATCTCGCTGGCCCACAATTTAGCCAGCGCAGCCTCGATCCGGATGTCGTTGCGGCCTTCGTCGGCCATCTGACTGGACATCTCGACCACCGCATCGAGCGCGTAGTTGGTGGCGGCGATGAAAGAGATCTTGCTGGCCACCGCTTCATGTTGGCCAACCGGCTTGCCCCACTGCACCCGCTCGCGGGACCATTCCCGCGCTATCTTCAGCGACTGCTTGGCAACTCCGGTTGCGATCGCCGGCAAGGACAGCCTTCCGGCGTTGAGTGTGGTCAGCGCGATCTTCAGGCCGTCGCCTTCCCTGCCGATCAGGTTTTCTTTGGGCACCCTGACGCGATGGAGCCGGGTCACGCCGTTTTCGATGCCACGCAGTCCCATGAACGTGTTGCGCCGCTCCACGGTGATCCCGGGCGAATCAGCCTCGACGACAAAGGCGCTGATTCCCCCTCGGTGCCCTTCACTGCGCGGTACCCGGGCCATAACCACTAGCAGGTCGGCGACCACACCGTTGGTGGTCCACAACTTCACACCCTCAAGCTCGTAAGCCTGGCCGTCGTCGATCGGCGTCGCCGTCGATGCCATGCGCGCCGGATCGGAGCCCACATCGGGTTCGGTGAGCAAAAAGGCCGATATGGCGCCGGCCGCGCACCGCGGTAAGAACCGCCGCTTCTGTTCGGCAGTCCCGGCAAGCTTGAGCGGTTCTGGTACCCCGATCGACTGATGCGCCGACAACAACGCGCCCAGACTGGAATGAACCGTCGTGACCATCATCAGTACGCGGTTGTAGGCGACTTGCGACATGTTCAACCCGCCGTACTCGGACGGAATTTTCAAGCCGAAACAGCCCAGCTCCGCCAAGCCTTTCACGTACTCGTCGGGGATCTGGGCATCACGCTCGATGACGCTGCCGTCCACGGTGTCGAGGAATTCCCGCAGTTTGACCAAAAACGCCTCGGTTCGGGCCTCCTCGGCGTCGGACGGCTTGGGAAATGGGTGTATGAGCCCTAACGGAAAACGGCCGAGAAAGAGTTCTTTAGCGAAGGACGGTTTATCCCAACCACTTTCGCGAGATTCCTCGGCAAGGGCCCGCGCTTGCTCCTCGGTGACCTGCGTTTGCTGTGCCATCGCCGCCTCCTCGCTGACGAATCGCTTCGAAGGTTACCTGCCAGTACCTGTCCGAATACTACGTGGCGCCGTTTGCGGACGCGGGAAGCGGTGCAATGGCAGGAAAACCCAGTCACGAAGTCGCGGCCACCGAACTCTCCATGTCAAGAAATAGAAACCGGAGACGCCAAGCCGTAATCACGCCAGCGTAAATATCTGTCGACCGGTCAACGATGACGATGTGGCAGGACAGCGATGTCGTACGTACTGGCGACACCGGAGATGGTGGCAGCGGCAGCAACCAATTTGGCGCAGATCGGCTCGGCGTTGAGCGCGGCCAACGCCGCGGCACTGGCCCAGACAACCGCGGTGCCGGCCGCGGGCGCCGACGAGCTGTCGGCAGCCGTGGCATCGCTATTTTCCGGGCACACCCGACGCTTAGCACGCAGACGGCGGCGTTTCATGAGCGGCGTATCCAGGCCTTGAGCACGGCTGCGGGCGCATATGGCAGCGCCGAGGCGGCAAATGCCTCCCCGCTGCAGCAAGCGTTGAATGTGACAACCGCGCACGCAGACGCTGCTGGGTCGCCCGCTGATAGACAACGCCCAGTGCCGGCCTACCCGGCCAACCTGGCTAACCGGCTGCCGTCGCGTCAACCCGAATGTGGCAACGGATGGTGCACGGGAACACGGCACGCGTCGTCGACCCGAGTTAGGCCTCGAACTCGCGCGCCACCGCCCGGACAACCTCGGCGACCCGGCGAGCAGTCTTGCGATCCGGGTAGCGCCCCTTACGTAGCTCCGGCTGCACGGTGCTTTCCAGCAAGGTGATCATGTCCTCGACCATGCCGTGCAGCTCATCAGGGCTGTGCTTGTGCTCGGCCGCCGGCTCACGGCGCGGCCGGGAAAGGCTGGGCGGCGGTTCGATCAACCTGAGACTCAATGCCTGCGGTCCGCGCCGCCCGGAGGCGACGCCAAATTCCACCCGCTGCCCGGCTTTGAGTGCCTCGACACCCGTGGGCAACGCCGAGGAGCGGACGTAGACGTCCTCGCCGTCCTCTTGCGACAGGAAGCCGAACCCTTTGTCGGGGTCGTACCACTTCACCTTGCCGGTCGGCACTGGTCTCACCTGCTTGTCTGACGGGTCGCTAGATTGGCAACAGAAGACGCGCCCCTCCTGCGCGGGACGCGATGACGATCTGAAGATCCTACTCGGATGGTTGGCCGCCGAGCACCCCCGTTTACCCGCCACTCGGTAGGCTTGCACTACCGCTGGAGGAGATATGCGCCTAATCCTGAACGTTATCTGGTTGGTGTTCGGTGGCCTCTGGCTGGCCCTCGGGTACCTGGCGGCGGCGCTTGTCTGCTTCGTGCTCATCGTCACCATTCCGTTTGGCTTCGCGGCGCTGCGCATCGCGTCGTACGCGTTGTGGCCGTTCGGCCGGACGATCGTCGAAAAGCCAACCGCCGGGACCGGGGCCTTGATCGGCAACGTCATCTGGGTGCTGCTGTTCGGGATCTGGCTGGCCCTCGGGCATTTGGTGAGTGCCGCGGCAATGGCAGTCACGATCATCGGCATTCCGCTAGCACTGGCCAACTTGAAACTGATCCCGGTGTCGCTGGTGCCGCTGGGCAAGGACATCGTCGGGGTCAACTCACAGGTGCCCACATGACACTGACCGCGCTGGGCATGCCGGCGCTGCGCAGCCGCACCAACGGCATTGCCGACCCGCGGGTCGTACCCACCACTGGCCCTTTGGTGGACACGTTCGGCCGGGTCGCCAACGATCTGCGGGTGTCGCTAACCGACCGCTGCAACCTGCGGTGCAGCTACTGCATGCCTGAGCGAGGGCTGAGGTGGCTGCCCGGCGAGCAACTGCTGCGGCCCGACGAACTGGCCAGGCTGATACACATCGCGGTAACTCGGCTCGGCGTCACCAGCGTGCGGTTCACCGGCGGCGAGCCGCTATTGGCCCACCACCTCGACGAGGTGGTCGCAGCGACAGCTAGGCTGCGGCCGCGCCCGGAGATCTCGCTGACCACCAACGGGGTGGGACTGGCGCGGCGGGCGGGCGCCCTGGCCGAAGCGGGCCTGGACCGGGTCAACGTCTCGCTGGATAGCATCGACCGCGCCCACTTCGCTGCTATCACCCGTCGGGACCGGCTTGCGCATGTGCTGGCCGGCTTGGCCGCCGCCAAGGCAGCCGGGTTGACACCCGTCAAGGTGAACGCCGTCCTCGACCCCACGACCGGCCGCGAGGATGTCGTCGACCTGCTGAGGTTCTGCCTAGAGCGCGGTTATCAATTGCGAGTCATCGAGCAGATGCCGCTGGACGCGGGGCATAGCTGGCGGCGGAACATCGCACTGAGCGCCGACGACGTGCTGGCGGCGCTGCGGCCCCACTTCCGGCTACGGCCCGACCCGGCACCGCGCGGTTCGGCCCCGGCCGAACTCTGGCTGGTCGACGCCGGACCGAACACGCCACGCGGACGGTTCGGTGTCATCGCCTCGGTGTCGCACGCCTTCTGTTCGACGTGCGACCGCACCCGGCTGACCGCCGATGGCCAGATCCGCAGCTGTCTGTTCTCCACCGAGGAGACCGACCTGCGCCGCCTACTGCGCGGCGGTGCTGACGACGACGCGATCGAGGCGGCATGGCGTGCCGCGATGTGGAGCAAACCCGCCGGCCACGGCATCAACGCCCCCGATTTCATTCAGCCCGACCGCCCGATGAGCGCGATCGGCGGCTAACCGGTGACGCAGGTGTCCGACGAATCCGCCGGAATTCAGGTGACTGTCCGCTACTTCGCGGCCGCCCGAGCGGCCGCTGGTGCCGGGTCGGAGAAAGTCACCCTGCGATCTGGCGCCACAGTCGCCGAGCTGATAGACGGCCTGTCGGTCCGCGATGTTCGCCTCGCGACGGTGTTGAGTCGATGCTCCTACCTGCGCGACGGGATTGTCGTCCGAGATGACGCCGTCGCGTTATCCGCCGGCGACACGATTGACGTACTATCCCCTTTCGCCGGCGGCTAAGGCCATGTGACATTACCCACATAACGGAACGATAACGGGGCGGACACGCTCCGATTGCGAGGGCTTACTACCTGCGCAAATGCCTATATTTCTTGGCGTTCTTGCCGGCGATTGTGACGGAAACGCCGACTTTTCTTAAACGTGACGGAATCGCCTGAAACCGCTACCGTCTCGGGAGGCTCGTCAACCTAACCCAAAATGACGTGCCCTCCCTCGCCGATAGCACGCCGAACTCCATCCAGTGGGCGAGGGATTCCGACCGCGGATGGAGGCGGGGGACCCACCAGGTCCGCCGAGATCGGACCGGAGCCGCATACGGCTCCTTGGGGTGAAGCCAACGTCGTTCGCCGATGTACGACCGCGGCCGGGTGATCCTCTCCACGGCGAATCCAACCCGAACCCGACAGCTGACCTCGTAGGCGTGTACCGAGAGGAATTACCTAACGTATGAGTGGACGCCACCGTAAGCCCACCACATCCAACGTCAGCGTCGCCAAGATCGCCTTTACCGGCGCAGTACTCGGTGGCGGCGGCATCGCCATGGCCGCTCAGGCGACTGCGGCCACCGACGGGGAATGGGATCAGGTGGCCCGCTGCGAGTCGGGCGGCAACTGGTCGATCAACACCGGCAACGGTTACCTCGGTGGCTTGCAGTTCACTCAAAGCACCTGGGCCGCACATGGTGGCGGCGAGTTCGCCCCGTCGGCTCAGCTGGCCAGCCGGGAGCAGCAGATTGCCGTCGGTGAGCGGGTGCTGGCCACCCAGGGTCGCGGCGCCTGGCCGGTGTGCGGCCGCGGGTTATCGAACGCAACACCCCGCGAAGTGCTTCCCGCTTCGGCAGCGATGGACGCTCCGTTGGACGCGGCCGCGGTCAACGGCGAACCAGCACCGCTGGCCCCGCCGCCCGCCGACCCGGCGCCACCCGTGGAACTTGCCGCTAACGACCTGCCCGCACCGCTGGGTGAACCCCTCCCGGCAGCTCCCGCCGACCCGGCACCACCCGCCGACCTGGCACCACCCGCGCCCGCCGACGTCGCGCCACCCGTGGAACTTGCCGTAAACGACCTGCCCGCGCCGCTGGGTGAACCCCTCCCGGCAGCTCCCGCCGAACTGGCGCCACCCGCCGATCTGGCACCCGCGCCCGCCGACCTGGCGCCACCCGCGCCCGCCGAACTGGCGCCACCCGCGCCCGCCGACCTGGCACCACCCGTGGAACTTGCCGTAAACGACCTGCCCGCGCCGCTGGGTGAACCCCTCCCGGCAGCTCCCGCCGAACTGGCGCCACCCGCCGATCTGGCACCCGCGCCCGCCGACCTGGCGCCACCCGCGCCCGCCGAACTGGCGCCACCCGCGCCCGCCGACCTGGCGCCACCCGCGCCCGCCGAACTGGCACCACCCGCTGCGGTGAACGAGCAAACCGCGCCGAGCGATCAGCCCGCCACAGCTCCAGGCGGCCCGGTTGGCCTTGCCACCGATTTGGAACTCCCCGAGCCCGACCCCCAACCAGCTGACGCACCGCCGCCCGGCGACGTCACCGAGGCGCCCGCCGAAACGCCCCAAGTCTCGAACATCGCCTATACGAAGAAGCTGTGGCAGGCGATTCGGGCCCAGGACGTCTGCGGCAACGATGCGCTGGACTCGCTCGCACAGCCGTACGTCATCGGCTGACGGGCTGAGGCCGGACTTTAAACCGAACCCACCCATTCGTCGGTACCGTCCTCGAAGAACTGGTGCTTCCACACGGGAAGCCGCGCCTTGATGGTCTCCACCAGGTGCGCACAGGTGCCAAACGCCGCCCGCCGGTGATCGGCGGCAACCGCCGCCACCAGGGCGGCCTCCCCGACCTGCAAGACGCCGATCCGGTGGCTGGCCGCCACCGCACGCACGCCACTGGACTCTTCAGCTACCTCCGCCACCAAATCCGCAAGGACCTGTGCGGCCGACGGGTGCGCGGAGTACTCCAGCCGCAACACCCCCCGTCCACCGTCACGGTCGCGGATCATTCCGACGAACCCGACAATGGCGCCAGCCGACCGATGGCTCACCAGCTCCTCGTGCTCGGCCAGAAAGATCGGTTGATCTGTCAGCGCGGCGCGCAGGACCTGCGTCATCGCGGGTGATCTCCACCGGCGATCTGCTCGAGAGCATGGTCCAGCACATCGGCGAGCACCCCGAGGCCGTCACGTACACCTCCAGGCGATCCCGGCAGATTGATGATCAGGGTCCGCCCAGCCACGCCGCACACCCCGCGCGACAGCACCGATGTCGGCACCTTGGGCAGGCCGGAGCGGCGGATCGCGTCGGCCAGCCCGGGAATGACGTAGTCCAGCACGGCGACCGTGTGTTCGGGCGTAGTATCGGTGGGCGAGATACCGGTGCCGCCGGAAGTGATGATCACGTCGACTCCGGCGTTGACCGCGTCGTGTAGCGCCTCGCCGACTGGGTTCCCGTCGGCAACCACCTGCGGCTGGACGGACGAAAACCCATGCTGTTCAAGCCATCCAGCGATAATCGGCCCGCAATCATCGGTATACACACCGGCCGCCGCGCGGCTCGACACAACGACAATTCGAGCGGACCGGGTGCTCATAGCCTCGTCCAGGTCCCGCGACGACCGCCTTCTTTGTGGAGCACCCGGATGTCATCGATAAGCGCGCCCGGATCGACCGCCTTGATCATGTCGTAGAGCGTGAGGGCGGCCACGCTGACAGCGGTCAGCGCTTCCATCTCGACGCCCGTTCGGTCGGTACTGCGTACCGTCGCTGTGATCTCGATATCCAACTGGCCGACGGTGAAATCGACGTCGACTCCGGTAAGCGCGAGTTGATGGCACAGCGGGATCAGGTCGCTGGTGCGCTTGGCCGCCATAATGCCCGCCACCCGCGCGGCGGCCAGCGCATCCCCTTTGGGCAGCCCGCCAGTCGAGATCAGCGCCACCACCTGCGCCGAGGTACGTAAGATGCCCGCGGCAACGGCTGTTCGCTTCGTGGTTGCCTTCTCGGTGATATCGACCATGTGCGCTGCCCCCCGCTCATCCTGGTGCGACAGCTCGCCCGAGCGGTAGTCGGATGCCCCAGAAGCCCTGGCCATCCTGGCGGCTTACCGATTGATGACGGTCACCGGGTGGATGTAGGGCAGGTCGTCGGACGGTACCGGGAACGTCAATTCACCGAAGGGTGATAGCGCACCCGTGCGGTCGGTCACGAGTTCGCTCACCGCATGGTCGTCTGGATCGGTGGTCGGCCAACCATGGTCCACGTACCTGGTCTTGCGTGCCTTACCTTCAGCAATGTCAGCCACGAAACCATTCTGACAGGTCTTGCACCCGCCCACGCCACAAGGCTGGTCCGGCCTACGCTGATCAGCAATGACCGAACACACCCCGGATATCCCGCTGGGGTCCTGGCTGGCCGCCTTGCCCGATGAACGGCTGACCCAGCTGTTGGAGCTGCGGCCCGACCTTGCCCAGCCACCACCCGGCAGCATCGCCGCGCTGGCCGCCCGTGCCCAGGCCCGCCAGTCGGTCAAGGCGGCCACCGACGAGCTCGACTTCCTGCGGCTGGCGGTGTTCGACGCACTGCTGGTGCTGCAGGCAGATACCGCACCGGTGCCGATCGCCCGGCTGCTGGCAGTGATCGGCGACCGCGCCGCCCAAGCCGACGTGCTTGGCGCGCTGGCTGACCTTAAACAACGTGCCCTGGCCTGGGGCGAGACCGCAGTCCGGGTGGCGACAGACGCAGGTACGGCGTTGCCGTGGCATCCCGGCCAGGTCACCCTCGAGGGAAGTTCGCGTTCCGGGGATCAGCTCGCCGACCTGATCGCCGGCCTCGACCCTGCGCAGCGTGACGTGCTGGACAAATTGCTCCAAGGGTCACCCGTGGGGCGCACTCGCGACGCCGCACCCGGCGCGCCATCTGATCGACCCGTGCCGCGGTTGCTGGCGATGGGCTTGCTGCGACGAATCGATGCCGAAACGGTGATCTTGCCCCGCCACGTCGGGCAGGTGCTGCGCGGCGAACAACCCGGTCCGATGGAGTTGACCGCGCCGGACCCGGTAGTTTCCACCACCACACCCGACGACGCCGACGCTGCGGCGGCCGGAGCCGTCATCGACCTACTGCGTGAAGTCGACGTACTGCTCGAAAACCTCGGCGCCACACCGGTTGCCGAACTACGCAGCGGCGGACTGGGGGTTCGTGAATTCAAGCGGCTGGCCAAGGCAACGGGAATCGACGAGCCGCGGCTGGGCCTAATCCTCGAGATTGCGGCCGCGGCTGGACTGATCGCCAGCGGCATGCCCGATCCCGAACCGCCCCACAGTGACGGACCTTTTTGGGCGCCAACGGTGGCCGCCGATCGATTCGCCACGATGTCACCCGCCGAGCGTTGGCACTTGCTGGCCAGCGCCTGGCTTGACCTTCCGGGCCGGCCGGCGTTAATCGGTACCCGCGGACCCGACGCCAAACCCTATGGCGCCCTGTCGGATTCGCTGTTCTCCACGGCGGCCCCACTGGATCGCCGGCTATTGCTAGGCATGCTCGCCGAGCTGCCCGCCGGCGCCGGCGTCGATGCGTCCCGGGCGTCGGCGACACTGATCTGGCGCCGCCCACGTTGGGCCAGGCGATTGCAACCTGCGCCTATCGCGGATCTGCTGACAGAGGGCCATGCGCTGGGTCTGGTGGGGCGCGGGGCGATCAGCACGCCTGCTCGCGCACTGTTGGACGAGGCCTTAGAGCCAGCTACTGCCCCTGCCGCCGCGGTCGGCGTGATGGCTCGGGCGCTGCCCAAGCCCATCGATCACTTCCTGGTGCAGGCCGACCTGACCGTCGTGGTGCCAGGGCCGCTGCAGCGCGAACTGGCCGACGACCTGACCACCGTCGCCACCGTGGAATCGGCCGGCACGGCGATGGTGTACCGCGTCAGCGAGCAGTCGATCCGGCATGCCCTCGATGTCGGCAAGTCCCGCGACTGGTTGCAGGAATTCTTCGCAAATCGTTCTAAAACTCCTGTACCACAAGGGCTTACATATCTCATCGACGATGTCGCGCGCCGGCACGGCCAGCTTCGGATCGGCATGGCCGCATCGTTCGTGCGGTGCGAGGACCCAACGCTACTGGCCCAGGTCGTGGCGGCGCCCGAAGCCGACGGGCTGGCACTGCGGGCCCTGGCCCCAACGGTGGCGGTGTCCCCCGCTCCGATATCCGAAGTCCTCGTCACGTTGCGCGGCGCGGGCTTTGCCCCGGCCGCCGAAGATTCCACCGGAGCCGTTGTCGACGTGCGAACCCGCGGCGCCCGGGTGCCCACACCGCAACGGCGCCGGCCATACCGACCGCCGCCGAGACCCAATAGCGAGGCGTTGAAAGCCGTGGTTGCCGTGCTGCGTGAGGTGACCGCAGCGCCGTTCGCTAATGTCCGCGTCGACCCGGCGGTCACCATGTCGCTGTTGCAGCGCGCGGCCAAGGACCAGGCCACCTTGGTGATCAGCTACCTCGATGCCGCCGGCGTTGCCACTCAGCGGGTGGTCGCACCGATCACGCTACGGGGCGGCCAGCTGGTGGCGTTCGACTCGTCATCCGGGCGACTGCGTGACTTCGCCATCCACCGCATCACGTCGGTGGTGTCGGCCCACGACCGATAATGGAGCCCATGACCCCCGCGCCGGCGACGATGCAGAGCGCAGCGATGAGGAGGAGCGGCGCCATTGACTACCGCCGGCGACGATGCAGAGCGCAGCGATGAGGAGGAGCGGCGCCATTGACTACCGCCGGCGACGATGCAGAGCGCAGCGATGAGGAGGAGCGGCGCCATTGACTGACGGACCATTGATAGTGCAGTCCGATAAGACGGTGCTGTTGGAAGTCGACCATGAACTGGCCGGCGCTGCACGCGCCGCCATCGCGCCGTTCGCCGAGCTGGAACGTGCACCCGAACATGTCCACACCTACCGCATCACACCGCTGGCACTGTGGAATGCTCGCGCCGCCGGCCATGATGCCGAGCAAGTCGTCGACGCGCTGGTCAGTTACTCCCGCTACGCGGTGCCGCAACCCTTGCTCGTCGACATCGTCGACACCATGGCCCGCTACGGACGACTGCAGTTGGTCAAGAACCCGGCCCATGGCCTGACGCTGGTGAGCCTGGACCGCGCGGTGCTTGAGGAAGTGCTGCGCAACAAGAAGGTCGCGCCGATGCTTGGCGCCCGCATCGATGACGACACCGTCGTCGTCCACCCCAGCGAACGCGGCCGGGTCAAGCAGCTGCTGCTCAAGATCGGTTGGCCCGCAGAGGATCTCGCCGGCTACGTCGATGGTGAAGCGCACCCGATCAGCCTGCACCAGGAGGGCTGGCAGCTGCGCGATTACCAGCGGCTGGCCGCGGACTCGTTCTGGGCGGGCGGCTCCGGGGTGGTGGTGCTGCCATGTGGGGCCGGCAAGACGCTGGTCGGTGCGGCCGCAATGGCCAAAGCCGGCGCGACGACGTTGATCCTGGTCACCAATATCGTCGCGGCCCGGCAATGGAAACGAGAGCTGGTCGCGCGCACCTCGCTCACCGAAATTGAGATCGGCGAATTCTCGGGAGAACGCAAGGAAATCCGACCTGTCACCATCTCGACATACCAGATGATCACCCGCCGCACCAAGGGCGAGTACCGCCATCTGGAACTGTTCGACAGCCGCGACTGGGGGCTCATCATCTATGACGAGGTGCACCTGTTGCCGGCACCGGTCTTCCGGATGACCGCTGACCTGCAGTCCAAACGGCGGCTGGGGCTGACCGCCACGTTGATCCGTGAAGACGGACGCGAGGGCGACGTGTTTTCCCTTATCGGACCAAAGCGCTATGACGCGCCGTGGAAGGACATTGAGGCGCAGGGCTGGATCGCGCCAGCTGAGTGCGTGGAAGTCCGGGTCACGATGACCGACAGCGAGCGGATGATGTACGCCACCGCCGAACCCGAAGAACGCTACCGGATCTGCTCGACGGTGCACACCAAAATTGCTGTGGTCAAGTCGATTCTGGCGAAGCACCCGGATGAGCAGACCCTGGTCATCGGAGCGTACTTGGATCAGCTCGACGAGCTGGGCGCCGAGCTCGACGCTCCGGTGATTCAGGGGTCGACAAGGACCAGCGAACGCGAGGCACTGTTCGACGCCTTCCGCCGCGGCGAGGTCGCTACGCTCGTGGTGTCCAAGGTGGCTAACTTCTCCATCGACTTGCCGGAAGCCGCCGTGGCGGTACAGGTTTCGGGAACATTCGGCTCACGCCAGGAAGAGGCGCAACGGCTCGGCCGGATATTGCGACCCAAGGCCGACGGGGGCGGTGCCATCTTCTACTCGGTGGTGGCCCGCGACAGCCTGGATGCCGAGTACGCCGCACACCGGCAGCGGTTTTTAGCTGAGCAGGGCTACGGTTACATCATCCGCGACGCCGACGACCTGCTGGGCCCGGCAATTTAGGTTGCGCGAGCAGACGTAAAAGCCCCCGACACGCCGAGCGTGCGGGGGCTTTTACGTCTGCTCGCGCTCAGCTTAGCAGCGACTCCGGCGGCAGGAAGCGGTCGCCGTAGGCGGCCGCCAGCTCGCGGGCCCGGGCCACGAAAGCCGCCTTACCGGTACCGGCCGGGCCGGAGTAGCCGACGATGAACTGGGCACTGCCACCTGTCCACGGCGGGAAGCCGATGCCCATGATCGAGCCGATGTTGGCGTCGGCCGTCGACGTCAGCACCCCCTCGTCGAGGCACTTCTGGGTTTCCAGCGCCTCGGCGAACAGCATGCGGTCGATCATGTCCTGCAGCGGCGGCTGCGACGAGCCCGACTTGAACGTCTCGCGCAAGCCGGGCCACAACCCGGATCGCTTGCCGTCGGCGTACTCGTAGAAGCCCGCGCCCTTCAGCCGGCCGGACCGGCCGAGCTCGATCATCTTCTCCACCACGGCCTCCGCCGGATGCGGCTGGTACGTGCCGCCGGCGTCCTCAACACCCTTACGGGTGGCGACGGCGATCTTGTGCATCAGCTCCAAGTTGAGCTCGTCGGACAGCTGCAGCGGCGGCGCCGGATACCCGGCCTGCGACCCCGCCTGCTCGATAGAAGCCGGCTCGACACCCTCACCGAGCATCGCCAGCGCCTCGTTGACGAACGTGCCGATGACCCGCGAGGTGAAAAAGCCGCGGCTGTCGTTGACCACGATCGGGGTCTTGCCGATGGCCAAGGTGTAGTCGAACACCCGGGCCAGGGCCTCGTCAGAAGTCTTCTCGCCCTTGATGATCTCCACCAGCGGCATCTTGTCGACCGGCGAGAAGAAGTGGATCCCGATAAAATCTTCCTGCCGCTTGACGCCGGTCGCCAGACCGGTGATCGGTAGCGTCGAGGTGTTGGATCCCAGGATCGCGTTGGGCTCGACGATGTCTTCGATCTCGCCGAACACCTTGTGCTTGAGCTCCTGGTTTTCAAAAACCGCCTCGATCACGAAATCAACGCCCTTGAAATCGGCGGCGTCGGCGGTCGGGGTGATGCGCGCCAGCAGGGCGTCGCTGCGCTCCTGTGTGGTGCGGCCCCGCTCCAGCGCCTTGGCCTCCAGCTTTTCGGAGTAGCCCTTGCCTTTAACGGCGGCCTCAAGGCTGACATCTTTGAGTACCACCTCATAGCCGGCCTTGGCAGAGACGTAGGCGATGCCGGCGCCCATCATGCCCGCACCCAGCACACCGATCCTCTTGATCGGGGTCTTGCCGATGCCTTCGGGCCGAGACCCGCCGGCATTGATGGCCTGCAGGTCGAAGAAGAACGCCTGCATCATGTTCTTGGCGACCTGGCCGGTGACCAACGACGCGAAGTAGCGGCTCTCGATGCGGCTGGCGGTGTCGAAGTCGACCTGTGCACCCTCGACCGCGGCGGCCAGGATGGCCCGCGGCGCCGGCATCGGGGCACCCTTGAGCTGCTTGCGCAGGTTCGACGGGAACGACGGCAAAATCGCCGCCAGACCCGGCGACGACGGGGTGCCGCCGGGCATCTTGTAGCCCTTCTTGTCCCACGGCTGCACCCCGGCACCGTCGGGGTTGGCCTTGAGCTCCTCCTTTATCCAAGCCTTGGCGGCGGGCACCAGCTCCTCGACCGTTGCCACCAGCTCGTCGACCAGACCGATCTCCTTGGCCTTGGCCGGCTTGAACCGGGTACCTTGCGCCAGCACGCTCACGAACGCGTTCTGGATGCCGAACATCCGTACCGTGCGGGTCACCCCACCGCCACCCGGCAGCAGACCCAGCGTCACCTCCGGCAGACCGAGCTGGCTGCCCTTGACGTCGGCGGCGATCCGGTGATGACACGCCAGCGCGATCTCCAGGCCGCCGCCCAACGCCGCCCCGTTGATGGCCGCGACGACCGGCTTACCCAATGTCTCCAAGGTGCGCAGCTGCCGCTTGATGGTCTCGACGGTGTTGAATACATCGCCGGCGTCCTCGGGCCTGGCCTGGATCATCGTCTTGACGTCGCCGCCGGCGAAGAAGGTTTTCTTCGCGCTGGCGACTACCACTCCGGTGATCGAATCCTTTTCGGCGACAAGGCGATCGACGGCCTTGCCCATCGACTCGATGTAGGCCTCGTTCATCACGTTGGTTGACCCGGAGGGATCGTCCATGGTCAGCGTGACGATGCCGTCGGCATCCTTGTCCCACTGAATTGTGTTGTCTGGCATGCTGTTAAACCCTCTCGATGATCGTCGCGACACCCATGCCGCCCCCGATGCACAGCGTGATGAGTGCACGTCGGGCGTTGCGGCGCTCCAGTTCGTCGACCATAGTGCCCAGGATCATCGCGCCGGTGGCACCCAGCGGGTGGCCCATCGCGATGGCGCCACCGTTGACGTTGAGCTTCTCGTCGGGAATGTTGAGGTCCTTCTGGAACTTCAGCACCACCGACGCGAACGCCTCGTTGAGCTCGAACAGGTCGATGTCGTCGACGGTCAGCCCGGCGCGGTCGAGCACCTTGCGGGTGGCCGGGGTGGGGCCGGTGAGCATGATCACCGGGTCGGCGCCGCTGGTGGCGGTGGCGACGATGCGCGCCCGCGGAGTCAGGCCCTGCAACTTGCCGGCGGCCTCGGAACCGATCATCACCAGCGCGGCACCGTCGACGATCCCCGAGCTGTTGCCGCCGGTGTGTACGTGGTTGATCTTTTCCACCCAGTGGTACTTCTGCAGCGCCACGTCGTCGAAACCGCCCAGCGCGGCCAGGCCTTCGAAGGCCGGCTTCAGCTTGGCCAGACCCTCCTTGGTGGTGTCCGGCCGCATGTGTTCGTCATGATCGAGGATCAGCAGGCCGTTCTGGTCGCGCACCGGCACCACCGACTTGGCGAAGTAGCCGCCCGACCACGCCTCGGCGGCCTTTTGCTGGCTGCGTAGCGCGTAGGCGTCGACGTCTTCGCGGGAGAAGCCCTCGATGGTGGCGATCAGGTCGGCGCCGATGCCCTGCGGGACGAACATGACGTCGTAATTGGTCGCCGGGTCCAGGCCCATAGCGCCGCCGTCGGAGCCCATCGGCACCCGGCTCATCGACTCCACGCCGCCGGCCAGCACCAGGTCATCCCAGCCCGAACGCACCTTCTGCGCGGCGGTGTTGACGGCCTCCAGGCCGGACGCGCAGAACCGGTTGAGCTGCACACCGCCGGAGGTGACCGGCATGCCCGATGCCAGCACCGCGGCGCGGGCGATGTCGCCGCCCTGGTCGCCCACCGGTGAGACGCAGCCCAAGATGACGTCGCTGATCAGGTTCTCGTCGAGGTCGGGATGGCGCTTGCGCAGCTCGTCGATCAGGCCGACGACCAGGCTCAATGGCTTGACTTCGTGCAACGATCCGTTCTTTTGTTTGCCGCGCGGGGTGCGGATGGCCTCGTAGATGAAGGCTTCTTCGGACATGTCGATTTCCTGTTCCACAAATTCCACAAAAGGGGGTTTGGATCCTTCTTCAAGACTAGGTCCCGTACCGGCACCCTAACAGGGCCCCCGGCCAACCTGTTGGTTGGGCAAGGTATCGCTGCGGCGCGCATCGTCGCCCGGATAGGCTCGACCGCCATGACGGTGTCGCGGCTGCGGCCGTATGCGACCACGGTGTTCGCCGAAATGTCCGCGCTGGCCACCCGTATCGGCGCGGTCAACCTGGGACAGGGCTTTCCCGACGAGGACGGCCCGCCGAAGATGCTGCAGGCCGCCCAAGACGCCATCGCCGGCGGCGTCAACCAGTACCCGCCCGGCCCTGGAAGCGCTCCGCTACGGCGGGCCATCGCCGCCCAGCGGCGGCGCCATTTCGGCGTCGACTACGACCCCGAGACCGAGGTGCTGGTCACGGTCGGAGCCACCGAGGCCATCGCCGCAGCGGTGCTCGGACTGGTCGAACCGGGCTCGGAGGTGTTGCTGATCGAGCCGTTCTACGACTCCTACTCGCCGGTGGTGGCGATGGCCGGCGCCCACCGCGTGACCGTACCGCTGGTGCCCGATGGCCGCGGCTTCGCCCTAGACGCCGACGCGCTGCGACGCGCGGTGACCCCGCGAACTCGGGCGCTGATCATTAACTCGCCGCACAATCCGACCGGTGCGGTGCTGAGCGCGACGGAACTCGCGGCCATCGCCGAGATCGCGGTGGCGGCGAACCTTGTGGTGATCACCGACGAGGTGTACGAGCACCTAGTGTTTGACCACGCCAGACACCTGCCGCTGGCGGGTTTCGACGGCATGGCCGAGCGCACGATCACCATTTCCAGTGCGGCCAAGATGTTCAACTGCACCGGCTGGAAAATCGGATGGGCTTGCGGCCCAGCCGAACTCATCGCCGGGGTGCGCGCCGCAAAACAGTACCTGAGCTATGTGGGCGGCGCACCGTTTCAGCCTGCGGTCGCCCTCGCGCTAGACACCGAGGACGCCTGGGTGGCGGCCCTTCGGAACTCGTTGCGGGCCCGGCGCGACCGGCTGGCAGCGGGCCTGACGGAGATCGGCTTCGCAGTGCACGACAGCTACGGCACGTACTTCCTATGCGCCGACCCGCGCCCGTTGGGTTATGACGACAGCACCGAATTCTGTGCGGCGCTACCGGAGAAAGTCGGGGTGGCCGCCATCCCGATGTCGGCGTTCTGCGACCCCGCCGCAGGACAGGCCTCACAACAAGCCGATGTGTGGAACCACCTGGTGCGCTTCACCTTCTGCAAACGAGACGACACCCTCGACGAGGCAATCAGGCGACTGAGCGTGCTCGCCGAGCGACCCGCTACCTAGCCCGACGTGAACCGTCGGCGCCCCACCACCTGCTTTCGCAGTCCTTCCGTCGCCGCATGGAGGATCTTCTTGCGGGCAATGTTGACCCAAAACGCCGGCAGGGGCGCCGAGGGTTCGACCGTGAGGGTGAATTGCACTCGGGTCTTGTCGTTATCCTCACGGCGCAGGTTGTACTCGCCGTGCTGGCCGTGTTGCTGCGCGGTCTTGGCGGCATCCCACACCACCCAGTCGGGTCCCCAGTGATACTCCAGTAACTCCGTGTCGACGATGCCCGCCACCTTGATGGTGACCTTCACGTGATGTGGTCGACCGTCGGAGTAAGTGTCGACGACTTCGACCCGTTTGTGCACTGAAGACCAAGACGGCACAGCGTCCATGTCGGCGAGCGCCTCCACGATCACTTCCGGAGGCGCTTCGATGACGACTTCGCGCGATGCTCGGATAGCCACTGCTACCAAATTAGCAATCACGATCCGCTACGCGGACCCGTCACATCGTCACGATTTCGCGTTTCCTTGATCGCCGGCACCCGCGATCAACTTCTGCAGCCCTTTCGCCGCGGCATCCAACACATGCTCACTTGCCCGCTTGACGATGAAGCCGGGGATCGGTCCCGCTGGCTCGACGGTGATGTCGAAGCGCACCCGGGCCCTATCGACACCCTCAGGTTTCACGGTGTACTCGATGTGCTGTCCATGTTGCTGGAAGGTCTGATCGGCATCCCAGCACACCCAGTCCGGGCCCCAGTGATATTCGAGGACCTCTTTGTCGACGAGCCCCAGAATCTTGACGGTTGCCCTCACATGGTGCGGCCGGCCATCCGGGTAGTAGTCGATCACTTCCACCTGCTTGTGCAGCGGTGACCACGAAGCCAGGACGCCGACATCTGCCAGCGCCTCCATCACCACTTCCGGAGGCGCGTCGATGACAAATTCCCGCGATGCTTTTACGGCCACTGACGTTCACGCTAGCAACGCCGCGCCGTTGGTGGGCGGTGTTCGGCAGCCACCGTGGTTACCAGTTGATTTCGTCGATCGGCGTGGTTGCGGCCGGCGGCGGCCTGACCGGCCCGGCCGGTGTCCGGGAAAATCGGGGAGCGGGCGCGGCCTGCTGGACACCATGGGCGGTGATCACCGTCGATCGTGCCTTCAAATGATCGTTGTTGGCGGCTTCGCTCCACGCCAGCACCGGCGTCACACATGCGTCAGTGCCGGCGAAAACCCGCGTCCACTCGTCGCGGGTTCGGCTGGCAAATCGCTCGGCGAAGATGTCATACATCTGCGGGTAGCCGGCCACATCGAGCTGAGTCGGCACGTCAGCGGCCGACAAGCCGAGCCCGCTCAGCAACGCCGCGAAGAACTGCGGCTCGATTGCCCCAACGGCCATGTACTTGCCGTCGGACGTTTCGTAGCAGCGGTAGAACGGGGCGCCGCCGTCGAGCAGGAAAGATTCGCGCTGGTCGCGCAGGCTGCCAATCCCCTTCATGGTCCACATCATCTGCGCCAACACGCTAACCCCGTCGACCATCGCGGCATCGACGACCTGACCCACACCCGAACGTTCCCGTTCGTAGAGGGCCACCACAATGCCCAGCAGCACCAGCATCGAGCCGCCGCCGAAGTCGGCAACCAGGTTTAGCGGCGGCATCGGAGGCCGGTCGGCGTAGCCAAACGCCGCCAGCGCACCGGTCTGCGACAGGTAGTTGATGTCGTGACCCGCCGTCGAGGCCAACGGGCCATCCTGTCCCCAACCGGTAATGCGGGCGAAGATCAGTCGCGGATTGACCGACGCACAGTCGTCGGGTCCGATGCCGAGGCGCTCGCAAGTGCCGGGCCGGAAACAGTCCAGCAGCACATCGGCCTTGGCGGCCAGCTCCAGCATCGCCTGCGGTTGCGTTTTGACGTCCAGGTCGACGATCCGCTTCCCACGGTGCAGCAGGTCGCGGTCTTCGGACGGCATCGTCAGGCCACCCGGGCGGCGCACCCGCACCACGTCAGCACCCAGGTCGGCGAGCACCATCCCGGCGTGCGGCCCCGGTCCGATACCACCGAGTTCGATGACCTTCACCCCGGCCAGGGGCCCCCCGGTCGTCACCGCGACTATTGACCCTTCTTCACTTTCAACACCTGGCTGCGCAACGCCTCGGTGGCCGTGTCGATCGTCCCTTTGATCGCACGTTTCAGCACGAAGCCGGGCAGTGGCACCTGCGGGTCGACGGTGATCTCAAACTGGACCAGGGTGTTGTCGCCCTTGGGTGTCAACTCGTACTTTCCATCCTGCGAGCGCTGCTGGGTGGAGCTGACCAGCGTCCACCGCACTGATCTGTCGGTCCAGCTATAGGCCACCACCTGCTCGTCGGTGATGCCGGCGGTCTTGACTTTCATCTTCACCTTGCTGGGCCGCCCGTCGTCTCCGGTCTCGAGTATTTCGACGCTCTGATGGGCTGGCGACCATTCGGTCATCGCTTCGAAGTCGGCAATGACATCCAGGATCTCCTCGGGACTTGCTTCGATAACTATGTCGCGCGACTCCTTGATGGCCATGGCCGCACGATAGCGAATCGGCGTCCAGTCGGGAATAGCCTCGCTCCGGCGTACGGTCGTCTTCGTGACACCCCAGAAGAGCGATGCCTGCAGCGATCCCGTCTACACCGTCGGCGACTACCTACTCGACCGGCTCGCCGAACTCGGCGTCTCTGAGATCTTCGGCGTTCCCGGCGACTACAACCTGCAATTCCTCGACCACATCGTGGCCCACCCGACCATCCGGTGGGTGGGCAGCGCCAACGAACTGAATGCCGGGTATGCCGCCGACGGGTACGGGCGGCTGCGTGGGATGTCAGCGGTGGTAACGACATTCGGGGTCGGCGAGCTCTCGGTGACCAATGCGATCGCGGGCAGTTACGCCGAGCATGTGCCAGTGGTGCACATTGTTGGCGGCCCGACCAAAGACGCCCAGGGCACTCGCCGGGCATTGCATCATTCCCTCGGCGACGGCGACTTCGAGCACTTTCTCCGGATCAGCCGTGAAATCACCTGTGCCCAAGCCAATCTCATGCCGGCAACGGCCGGTAGAGAAATAGATCGGGTGCTGTCCGAGGTACGGGAGCAGAAGCGTCCAGGATATATATTGCTGTCCAGCGACGTAGCACGCTTCCCCACTGAACCGCCCGCTGCGCCGTTGCCCCGCTACCCCGGCGGCACCAGCCCGCGCGCGCTGTCGCTGTTCACCAAGGCCGCCACCGAACTCATTGCCGACCACCAGTTGACGGTGCTCGCCGATCTGTTGGTTCATCGCCTGCATGCCGTCAAAGAACTCGAGGCGCTGTTGGCCGCCGACGTGGTGCCGCACGCCACGTTGATGTGGGGGAAGAGCCTGCTCGACGAGAGCTCGCCGAACTTCCTGGGAATCTACGCCGGCGCGGCCAGCGCCGAACGGGTGCGCGCCGCGATCGAAGGGGCGCCGGTGCTGGTGACCGCCGGAGTGGTGTTCACCGACATGGTCAGCGGCTTCTTCAGCCAGCGGATCGACCCGGCCCGGACCATCGACATCGGGCAATACCAGAGCAGCGTGGCCGACCAGGTGTTCGCACCACTGGAAATGAGTGCCGCGCTGCAGGCGCTGGCCACCATCCTGACCGGGCGCGGAATCAGTTCGCCGCCGGTGGTACCGCCGCCCGCCGAACCGCCGCCGGCGATGCCGGCGCGCGATGAGCCGCTCACCCAGCAGATGGTGTGGGACCGGGTTTGCTCAGCGCTCACACCCGGAAACGTGGTGCTCGCCGACCAGGGGACGTCGTTCTACGGCATGGCGGACCACCGGTTGCCGCAAGGAGTGACCTTTATCGGCCAACCCTTGTGGGGCTCAATCGGTTACACGCTGCCCGCGGCAGTCGGGGCCGCGGTGGCGCATCCGGACCGCCGTACGGTGCTGTTGATCGGCGACGGGGCCGCACAATTGACCGTGCAGGAACTCGGCACGTTCTCCCGCGAAGGGCTGTCCCCGGTCATCGTGGTGGTCAACAACGATGGTTACACGGTCGAACGGGCCATCCACGGCGAGATGGCCCCGTACAACGACATCGTGAGCTGGAATTGGACCGAGCTTCCCAGCGCGCTGGGTGTGACCAATCACCTCGCGTTCCGTGCCCAAACCTATGGCCAACTCGACGACGCCCTCACCGTCGCCGCGGCACGGCGGGACCGGATGGTGCTCGTCGAGGTGGTGTTGCCGCGGCTCGAGATCCCCCGCCTGCTTGGCCAACTCGTGGGATCCATGGCGCCGCAGTGAGGTCGCTGACCCGGGCCGGGCCGAGTGCCCAGCGATGCGCTCACTGCAGCGCCTCGATCCGCATCATGTCGAAGAACCGGCCGACGAACAGCGGTGGGTAGGCTCCCACTCCCGCCCCGCTCATCCATTCGGCGGCGGCGTCGGGATGCTCGATCCAGCACCGCGCGCCCGCCTCATCGGCAAACTCCTGCAGGATCAAAACCTCGTGCGCATCGTCGAAAGCCTGGAAAACCCAGGTCTTTCGAATCCCCGCGGCGGTAAACCTGGCTATCGCAGAACGGACCTCGGCGGTCAGGTTGGACACGTTGTTCACCGACGCGAACGCGGCCACCACAACGCCAGGAACCCGTGGAGTGGACTGAGTCGTAGTAGGCGCCGCGACAAATCGGTCGACGATCTCGCCGGCGAAGACCGCCGGGATATCGTCGACGCCCATGGCGTCGAACCAGTCGAAGAAGACCCGTGAGCGGAGCAATTCCACGATCGGCTCACGACTGCGTACTCCGATCATTACCAGCACACGGCCAGAGTCGTGCGTTGACGCGTAGATCAGAACGTGGTGTGCGCCGATGTCGGCCAGAGCCGATTTGTTGCGCTGCAGCAGCGGCCACACTCTACCGGGATCAGGGACCCGATAGTCCGAAGCGATCACCAACGAATGAATGTCGCCGGTACTCACCGAAGCTGGTCTTTCACCATATTTGCCGGAGGCTGCCGAATTCGGGCTGCAAGGATCGCCGGTGTGCGGCCATCCGTCGTCATCGATTGCCTCCACAGTGGCACCTGGATCGTCGAGACAACCTTGCACGACACTGCACCTGCGGATCAACCATGAATCTGCGCCGCGACTAGCGCAGCTGTAACCGATTGTGAACACCGCGACGCAACATGCCGCTGTGGCGTCGCCAGAATCACGCTCGCCCGGCGCAGTCGACGCGGGTGACTGCCTGAAATAGGGTTGCGTGCTGTGGACGGGTTTCCCGGGCGCGGTGCGGTCATCACTGGCGGTGCCAGTGGCATCGGGTTGGCTACCGGCACCGAGTTCGCCCGCCGCGGAGCCAGAGTCGTGCTAGGGGACGTTGACAAGCCGGGACTTCGGCAGGCGGTGAACCACCTGCGTGCCGAGGGGTTCGATGTGCACGGCGTGATGTGCGACGTCCGGCATCGAGAAGAGGTCACTCACCTCGCGGACGAGGCTTTCCGCCTGCTCGGCCACGTCGATGTCGTATTCAGCAACGCCGGCATCGTTGTCGGCGGTCCGATCGTGGAGATGACGCACGACGACTGGCGTTGGGTGATCGACGTCGACCTGTGGGGCTCGATCCATACGGTCGAAGCGTTCCTGCCGAGGTTGCTTGAGCAGGGCACGGGCGGGCATGTGGTGTTCACCGCGTCCTTTGCCGGGCTGGTGCCCAATGCCGGACTCGGCGCATACGGCGTTGCCAAGTACGGGGTTGTCGGTCTGGCGGAGACGCTGGCCCGCGAGGTCACCGCCGACGGCATTGGGGTGTCGGTGCTCTGCCCGATGGTCGTCGGAACCAATCTGGTTGCCAACTCTGAACGAATCCGAGGCGCGGCTTGCGCGCAGTCCTCAACGACGGGATCGCCCGGTCCACTCCCCCTGCAGGACGACAACCTGGGCGTCGACGATATCGCCCAGCTAACAGCCGATGCGATTCTGGCCAACCGCCTCTACGTCCTTCCGCATGCGGCCTCGCGCGCTTCGATCCGCCGCAGGTTCGAGCGCATTGACCGCACCTTCGACGAACAGGCCGCCGAGGGGTGGCGGCATTAGCTTTGATTTTCCTTAAGGCTCGATGTCAGATGGTGCGTCATGTCGGCATGTCGTCGCGCATCCCATCTCTTGTCAGCATCGGGTATGAGGGAAGAACCGTCGATGAGTTGGTGCGCCAGTTGATTGACAACGAGGTACTGGTCGACGTTAGCGAGATCCTGATTGAATACCGCACGCCCGCACTGCGGCGTTGTGCACCGGTAGCGGGGCGACGCGACCCGCGGCACCAACGGATAGCCGGCCACCGGTAGGTCGGTCAACGGGCGGGTGATGGTGTCGCGGTAGCTGCCCTCGCGCCCGCAGTCCGGGCTGTGTGGATCGCGGGTCACCGGGGTGCAGCCCACCGACCGGTCATGTTCTGGGAACCCGAGGTGAATGTGTCCAACCGACGGAGCCCGGCCACCGCAACGATGCCCACCAGAATCAATCCGCCCCAAACAATTTCATCGGTATTTAAGCGGCGCGCGGCGCTCATGAGCGATCCGATCGCCAGATTTCCGACGAGGACTCCGACGCCCACGATGGTGCTGTAGAACCCGTAGTGGGTCGCCACCAGCCGGTCGCCCGACAGTGCGACCACGGCACGCATTTCGAAAGGAAACAACGCTGCCGAGGCAACCGCCAGCAGACTCGCCGACAGCACCAATGCCATGACCGCAACGGCGACGCCGAACCGCTGGCCGTTTGGGATGACTGCAACCGGGATGAACGAGGCCGCCAAAATCGTCGCGCCGACTACCAGGCTGCGCTCGGCCCCCCATCTGACGGCGAACCAGCGGGTGATGCGCAGCTGCCCGCCGACGGCGACCAGACCCGATACCGCGAACATCGCCGCAATCAAGAGATATTGGTTGCGTGGCATGAGGATCGACGCCTGCATGGGCAGAGCCAGATAGATCTGGAACGACAGCGCATAGCATCCGGTCATGGCGGCGGCTAACGTCAGAAACGGACGGTTGCGAACGACGACCCGCCAATCCTGCAGGATCGATGTTTTTTCGCGCTCCGAGTCGGCCCGGTGTTGGGGCAGTGCGACCAGCTGCGCGACGGTGAGTACGCCGAACACACCGGCGGCGGCCAGCACCGTGATCCGGAAATCCAGCGCCAGCAATACTAATCCAACCAGCGGGCCGAGCAGGATCCCCGACTGGTAGAAGACATTGAACATCGCGAACGCTTCGATCTTGCGTTCCCCGGCTTCGGCCGCGAGATAGCCGCGCACCGCGGGATTGAACAGCGCGCCGGCAAAGCCCGTGGCAGCCGCGGCGATCAGCACACTGGGCAGCGACTGGGCGACCACCAGCAAGGCAAACCCGCCGGTGCGGATCAGACATCCGGCGATGATCAGTGGCTTGTAGCCGAACCGATCGGCCAGCGTGCCACCCACGAAGAACATGCCCTGCTGGGAGAAATTGCGCACGCCCATCACCAGACCCACCGCCCACGCGGCTAGCCCCAGTGGCC
Source organism: Mycobacterium canetti CIPT 140010059 (assembly GCF_000253375.1). NCBI lineage: Bacteria > Bacillati > Actinomycetota > Actinomycetes > Mycobacteriales > Mycobacteriaceae > Mycobacterium > Mycobacterium canetti. The sequence continues at coordinate 953,974 of NC_015848.1, read as the reverse complement.
CGGCTAGGTAGTCGGCCAGGTACGGCATCAGCATGTAGAAGCCGATGTTGATGCCGAACTGGTTGATCATCAACACCCGGCTCGGGCGGTTGAACCCGCGGAATATAGCGCGCGCTCCCATTACGACACCACCTGGGTTGGATCGATCACCGTGGTGCTGCGTGTCCATCGGGTGACGACGGCGTCTAGCGGCGAGGCAATCTCGTCGGGCTCGGTGGGAGGTTGTCCGCCTAGCAGTTCGTGTTCGTTGCAGTACGCGTCGTTGTAGATGGTGTCGAAGTAGCGTTGTGGGCCGTCGGGAAAGACCGCGGCAATCGTGGTGTCCGCCGGCAACTTGCGTGCTGCCCAGCCGGCTACCAGGGCGACCGCCCCGACGCTCCAGCCGCCGCTGGCGTAGTGGGTTGCGGCCAGGGAGCGGCACGCCCAGACGGCTTCGGGGGGAGCAACCCAGTGCACTTCGTCGAATGCACGGTAATCGACATTGCGCGGATAAATACTCGAGCCCAGCCCGCGCATCAGCCTGTTCGACGCGGGCTGCCCAAAGATCGTGGACCCGATGGTGTCCACGCCGATCAACTGCATGTCCGGGTTGAACTCCCGTAGCACTCGGGCGACACCTGCTGAATGTCCACCCGTCCCCACCGAGCACACCAGGACATCGATCCGGCCAAGCTGAGCGACCAGCTCCAGCGCCAACGACCGGTAGGCGCCGACGTTGTCGGGGTTGCCGTACTGGTTCGGATTCCACGCGCCGGGGTATTCGGCCATCAGCTGCGCAACCCGGTCCTTGCGCGCCTGTTGCCATCCGCCGACCGGGTGCGGCTGCGTCACCATATCGACGCCGGCGCCGTAGGCGGTCAGCATGCGCGCGATGATGGGTTCCAGCCCCGGGTCGGTGACCAGGGTGACCGGGTGCCGGTACACCTTACCAGCGAGGGCTAGGCCCAATCCCAGAGTGCCACTGGTTGATTCGACTATCGCGGCACCGGGCGCGATATCGCCCCGGGCGCGCGCGCATTCGACCATGTACAGCGCGGGGCGGTCTTTCATACCCCCGGGATTGAATCCTTCTAGCTTGGCCCAAAATCCACGGTCAGGGTCTGAGGTCCCCGACAGCTCAGGTATCCAAAGCACCGGGGTATTGCCAACCATGGTGCCCGGGTGGCGATTCCGGCCAGGAGTGACTTGATATCCCTCCGGGAGGAGGCGGTACCGGTCGCGGGTCTGCCGCGACCTCACCAAGGTGCGGTGCGCCCGGTTGGCCAGGAGTATCTGCGGGTTGGAGGTGATGCTTGTTGGGTTTACCGGATTTGCCAGCGGCAGGTTGTTGTTCATAGTGATCGTCGCTTCTGCATCGGGGCCGGAAGTCACACGCGGCACTGGATGGGGGTCAGCGGTCACCGGCGATGGCGAATGGCCACCACCGCCTGGCGCTGACCCCTCAGCGACGAGCCAGGCAGAACCGGGTCAACAGGTCTTGACCGGTGCGAACGGATCCCTGCGCCGCCGGCGGACCGCGCGCGGCCGGCGCGACGGGGTCGGTAAGCGCGGCTGTCATGCCGGGCGCAGCCGCCACGACGTCTGGTAGTAACACCGGAGTGGCGGAGCGCGGCAGCACCGCCGTCGCGAGCCGTTCCGGGCACGGTGGCATCGAGTTGTCCACCAGGTGCCCGTGGTCGGTGTTGATGACGAATTCGCTACCTACGGACGTCGTCAACGGGTGGTTTGGGTGAGCCACATGACGGTGGAGCTGGGGGAGCCAGCATGCAGCGGCGACGGCGGCTACCGTCACCCCCAGCGCGACCGCGACAATCGCCGATCGCATCCACACCACGTGCCCGCTTTCCACGTGGCCCACTATATACCCTATAGGGGTATAGTGTAAGGGCGGATGATGGCGTGGTGATCATCAACCGTTGCGTACTGCCCGATGTCTGGGCAGGGTACGAAGAGCGAGACCAAATCCAGACGAGGAGCGATCGATGCCCGAGCTGGCCACGAGCGGTAACGCCTTCGACAAGAGGCGGTTCAGCCGGCGCGGCTTCCTCGGCGCCGGCATCGCCAGCGGCTTTGCGCTAGCCGCTTGCGCCTCGAAGCCCACGGCATCCGGCGCCGCCGGGATGACCGCTGCAATCGACGCGGCCGAGGCGGCCCGGCCGCACAGTGGGCGAACGGTTACCGCCACGCTGACCCCCCAGCCGGCGAGGATCGACCTGGGCGGGCCGATCGTCAGCACGCTGACCTACGGCAACACCATCCCCGGACCACTGATCCGGGCCACCGTCGGGGATGAGATTGTCGTCTCGGTGACCAACCGTCTGGGTGATCCGACGTCGGTGCATTGGCACGGCATCGCGCTGCGCAACGATATGGATGGCACCGAGCCCGCGACTGCGAACATCGGCCCCGGCGGTGACTTTACGTACCGGTTCTCCGTGCCGGATCCGGGCACCTACTGGGCCCATCCGCACGTCGGTCTTCAAGGCGACCACGGCCTATATCTGCCTGTCGTCGTCGACGATCCGACTGAGCCAGGCCACTACGACGCCGAATGGATCATCATCCTCGACGATTGGACGGACGGCATCGGGAAGTCCCCGCAACAGCTCTACGGCGAGCTGACCGACCCGAACAAACCCACCATGCAAAACACAACAGGTATGCCCGAAGGCGAAGGCGTTGACAGCAACCTGCTCGGCGGCGACGGAGGGGACATCGCCTACCCGTACTATCTGATCAACGGGCGAATCCCCGTGGCGGCCACGTCTTTTAAGGCCAAGCCTGGCCAGCGAATCCGGATCCGCATCATCAACAGCGCCGCCGACACCGCGTTCCGCATCGCGCTGGCCGGGCATTCGATGACGGTCACCCACACCGACGGTTACCCAGTGATTCCCACCGAAGTCGACGCTCTGCTGATCGGCATGGCCGAACGCTACGACGTCATGGTGACCGCCGCTGGCGGCGTCTTTCCCCTGGTCGCACTCGCGGAAGGCAAGAACGCGCTGGCGCGTGCGCTGCTGTCTACCGGCGCCGGCAGCCCACCCGACCCGCAGTTTCGGCCGGATGAACTGAACTGGCGAGTGGGTACCGTGGAAATGTTCACCGCCGCAACGACTGCCAACCTGGGCCGGCCCGAACCCACCCACGACCTCCCGGTCACCTTGGGCGGCACCATGGCCAAGTACGACTGGACAATCAACGGGGAACCCTACAGCACGACCAATCCACTGCACGTGCGGCTAGGCCAACGGCCAACCCTGACGTTCGATAACACCACCATGATGTATCACCCAATCCACCTACACGGCCATACCTTTCAGATGATCAAGGCCGACGGCAGCCCCGGCGCCCGCAAGGACACCGTGATAGTGCTGCCCAAGCAGAAGATGCGCGCCGTCCTGGTCGCCGACAATCCTGGCGTGTGGGTGATGCACTGCCACAACAACTATCACCAGGTCGCCGGAATGGCGACCCGCCTGGACTACATTCTGTGACAGGCGGCTTGTGGGCTGAACCGGGCCGCTGCCAGCGCCTCTCAGGACGTTGCCCGTGAGATGGCCCTGGACAGCCGGTTGCGGACTGGCCGGCGTGACCGGCCGGGCCCATTGTGGGCACCGGCGGAACCATCGATCCAGCAAGGCTTTCGACCTGCGCGGGGGTCACGTCGCTGCCACCGGCACATCGGTTGACCGGCAACAACGGCCATTCACCGTTTCAGTGGTAGTTCCACGCAGACATGGGTCCCCCTGGGGGTGGCCAGGAAAACCAAAACTCCGCCGGCGGCATCCACCCGAGCCCGATGCGAAGCCAGACCGATGTGTCCCTCACCCAGGCGGCGCGCCATAGTGTCACCGGTGACCCCCACGCCATCGTCGGCCACATCCAAAACGCATTTTTCGTCGGTGATTCCGAGCCTGACCGAGGCGGTGGTAGCTCCGGAATGCCGCACGACGTTGGACAGCAGTTCGCGAACCACACCGAAAACGATGGGGTCGATCCCACTGCGTATTGGGTAATCAATATCGGTGGAGATCTTGATACCCGAACGCTGAGCGGTAGAGGCCGCCAACTGTTTTACCGCCGGCCCCAACCCAACTTGCTCAAGCACTGCCGGATGCAGCTCGAAGGTGGCCTGCCGCAGCCGCTCCGACGCGCTCTGCAGTCCGGCCAACGCGCGTCCGACGCGCTCGTCACCGGGGGTTACGGCATCCAACTCGATGAGCTCCTGACGCGCGGCCAGCACGTCTTGCAGCGGTCCATCGTGAATGGCTTCCGCAATCCGCCGCTGCAGCACCTCCGAGGCCGTCATCGTCTGGGCAAGCAGTTCCTCCCGCAACGCACTCAGGCCGGCAACCGAACGGGTATGCCGCTCCTCGATGCGAACCACCATCAAGGCCGTGGCGCACAGGAACGCATAGAGCGCGAACCGAAATATTGTCTCGGGCCATCCAATCGCGCGCAGCATCACGGGGTCTCCCAGCACCGCGACTGCGAATCCGACTAGCGTACAGGCCAGCACCACCGCCGCCCGTCGCGTCGACACGTCAAGGCCCACCAGGACCGGCAGCAGGATCATGATCAGCAGCGGATAGATCCCGTCGGTGGACAGCAGCTGAAAGCCCGTCAATATCAAAACGTCGACGGCGGTGAAAGCAAATGGCTCCAACCGGCCCATACTGCGAAAGCGTCGCAAAGCGAAGAATCGCCGGGACGCCGAATACGCTAACAGCAGAGCCCACAATGCAGCGACCGCGTAGACGCCGATCAACACGATTTGCTGTGGCCATTCGGACCGGCTGGTTCCAACGACCATCGCGGCGACCATGAGCCCCACGACACCGATCCGCAATACCGAAGCAATTCGGTAGGAGCGCAACTGGTGCGCCCAACGAACCCGGTCCAGTTCCGCCGAGCTGGTCATTGCCACTAGGACACCGTACTCATGGCGACCGCCCAAACGTCCGAGGTTGCCGTAGCTGGGCACGTCGGAGTGCAAATCAATGTCCAGTGACTGCCAGCGGCTGGTTGCCGACGAGCAGCTAAACTCATCGCCATGGTCGGCGCGCCATGAGCAATCCGCAGCCGGAGAAAGTGCGCGTGGTGGTCGGCGACGACCACCCGTTATTTCGCGAGGGCGTTGTGCGAGCGCTTTCGTTGAGTGGCTCGGTGAACGTGGTCGGCGAGGCCGACGACGGCGCCGCGGCCCTGGAGTTGATTAAGGCCCATTTGCCCGACGTCGCATTGCTGGACTACCGCATGCCCGGCATGGACGGCGCGCAGGTTGCGGCGGCGGTGCGCAGCTACGAGTTGCCAACCCGGGTGCTGCTTATTTCCGCGCACGACGAGCCGGCGATCGTCTACCAGGCACTCCAACAGGGCGCCGCCGGATTCCTGCTCAAGGATTCGACTCGCACCGAGATCGTCAAGGCGGTGCTCGATTGCGCGAAGGGCCGCGACGTGGTGGCGCCCTCGCTGGTCGGGGGCCTCGCCGGGGAGATTCGCCAGCGCGCGGCACCCGTGGCCCCGGTGCTCAGCGCGCGCGAACGCGAGGTGCTCAATCGCATTGCGTGCGGTCAAAGCATCCCCGCGATCGCAGCCGAGCTATATGTGGCGCCGTCGACGGTAAAGACCCACGTGCAACGGTTGTACGAGAAGCTCGGCGTCAGCGACCGAGCTGCCGCGGTCGCCGAGGCGATGCGGCAGAGGCTGCTCGACTAGCTGGGGCCGCGGCGCGACGGCATGTACCGACCGCGTTGTCCGCGGCCAACGTACATCTAGGCCTCAGAACCGGGTCTTTGGTTGTTGGTGCCAGCCGGATGTTGGTCGGCTGATTGGCCCACCGCCGTTGGGCCACGCCCTGGCCTTGGCGAACGCCACGGCATCGGCCACCTGTTGGCATGCCGCCCGCTCCTGCTCGTCGAGCCGACCGCGGGTCGTGCCAGCAGCAATCAGCCGCCTTCTCGCGAAGATCAGCGGATCCAGAAACTGCTCGGATCCGGCCAGGTCGCGATAGCCGCCGCGGTCAGATCCAGAGAAATCGGTGGTGCGGTAGGTGATGGCTTGGACCAGCGTGGGGCCGCCACCAGCGCGAGCCCGAACCACCGCGTTGGCCACACAGTCACGGACCGCTTCGACGTCGTTGCCGTCCACCGATACCCCCGGCATTCCGTAGGCCACAGCCCGGCGATAAACCCGAGGCTCGTGCGTGTACCTGTCCAGGTGCACACTTAGGGCACCACGAATGTTTTCGACGAGAATCACCACCGGAAGTTGCCACACGGCCGCTAGGTCCGCGGCCTCGTTGAAGGCATCGGCATCAACATCACAGTCTTGGGTCACGCAGAGTGTGACCCGTCCGGTGTCGCGCAGCCACAGGGCGTAGGCGTGTCCGATAGCCAACAGCGGCGATTGCTTGACCACGCGTATTGCAGCCGGTAGCCCGGCCCGAGGATCGGCAAGGTGCGCATCCTCGTCAGCGCCTTCTAAATCGCCTGCGGTCGCACCCAGCATGTCGGCGATCACCGGGCCCAGCGGAGCGTCAGTACCAACGTGTTGGGCATGCCGACGATGGGTGGTGATGATGACATCGCCTTCGCCCAGCGCCGCCGCGGCACCGACACTTACTGCTTCCTGGCCGAAGCCACCCTGCAGCGGCCCGTTGATCAGGCCTTCGATGCGCAACTGCTCCAACGCCATATCGAGCAGTCGCAACACCCACATCCGGCGATACAGCTCCTCCAGCTGATCGACCACGAACGCAGCCAACCCTTCACTGGTACGAGTCACGCGACGGCTCCTTGCTGCTCAACGGACCGCAACTGGCAGCTGCCAGAACACGAGCCAGCGGCAAGCACAAAGCGGCCCCGAAGAAACCAACCGTCACCGTGGTGGCCGCCAGCACTAGGCGCCCACCATTAGCCAGGTTGAAAGCAGCCAGGATAGGCGCGGCCACCGACGACGCCGCGACGGCCATCGACCAGATCCCGTGGTAGCGCCCACCGTGCGCGGGAGGGGCGATGCGGTGCACGATGCCGGCGGCAACCACGAACCAGGCAATCTCGCCCGGCGAGCAGGCAGCCGCGGCCACACTGAAACCGACCGTGGTGCGGGCGAGCCCGGCAGCCGCCATACAAAGAGTCACCCACACTCCCGCGCCGGCCAGAATGTCTGGCCGTGGACCAAGTGCGAGCTGCTTGCTCAGCCACGGCGTCAACAGCGGGGTCACCGCGACAACCGCTAGGGCGTTGATCAACTGCACCCAGCCGTACGCCCCGACACCCAGTCCACTCGCGCTCATCAGCATCGGTACCGCCGCGAAGAAACCCATCAGCGTCGTGAGCGTTGCCAGACCCGAGACGGCCAACAGGACCAGGCGCTTGTCCGAGAGTGCCTGCCGATAGCCAACTTTCGACATGGCGGTGCAAGCTCGAAGGCCGGACTCGGTCCTACGGCACACATCGGCAGGTATACAGCGGCCTGCCAACCCCGCGAAGATCGCACACCCGATGCCATTGATCCAGTACAACACCGGGGTGTCCAACCAGCCCGCAACCACACCGCCGACCCCGCCGGTGATCGCAGCACCGATATTGAGCACCCAACCGTATCGCCAGCCGTCGAGTTGTGCCCGCCGCTGTGGGTCGGCAACCAACTCCGCGATCACCGCACCCAACACCGGACGCGGGGCATCGCAAACCAGGCCGGCGATCATGGCCCCAACCAGCAATCCCGGCACGGTGTGTAGCCCGGCCATCAGCACCAGCACGGCGGCGGCCACCAGCATGGTGGATACCAGCGTCGCCCGCGCCCCGACACGGTCCACCAACCACCCACACAGCAGCTGCCCCACCGCCCAACCCAGGCCGTAGGCCGCCACGACCGCGCCGACCGCTCCCGCACCATGTCCTCGTCCAGCCACGTGGTAGGCCAGGAACGGATAGCCGAATCCGGCCGAGCGCACCAGCAAGTTGCCGCCCAGCAGCCAGATCACCGTCGAATAGCGATCCCCGGCCGCTCGAACTTGTCCGTCCCCCGAGCAGCGCTCCGGACCGGCGTAACGCAACCGGTCCTCGCGGGCGATGGCCGCCGCAGTGGTCACTAACTCAAGTTAGGATCGTTGACCTGTGCCGGCGTCCTCCGATCGGCCTGAAACGATGACGAAAGCCCCTTCCCCCGATCGGAGGACACCCGGGGGTGTGGTTGCTGCAGTAACCCCTCCAGCACATTACTTCTGCGGCTCGGGTTCTGCGCCCAGTGCCCATTCTGGGCTCCGATTGTGCTGCTTGCGTGCAACTTTCACCACATTGGTGCCCTCAGCACATCCCCGGGCTCCGCACCGTCAATCCGTCGTCATTGCACGGGGGTCGGTCGGCGCAGGGCCCGCGCCAACGGCAGGCACAGCGCGGCACCGGCCGACCCCACGACCACCGCGGCCAAGAGATGACCACCATGAATCGGGCCGTAGGAAGCCATGATTGGCACAACCACCGAAGCAACTGCAGGGGTCATCGACCAGATTCCGTGGTAGCGACCGCGGTTGGCCGGCGCAGCGCTGTGGTGCACGATGCTGGCCGCAACCACGAACCGGGCGTCTCACCCGGTGTGCACACGGCCACAGCCACGGTGAAGCCGAGAGCGGTATGCACGGGCACACCCGACCGGCCGGCCAGCAGAAGCCGAGTCCGCCGGCAACTGCGCGACCGATACTGTCGATCCACCCAAACCGCCTCGGGCCGTCTGGTCTCGACCGCGCCATCGCTGACCGACATGCCCGGCGAGGCGACGCAAACTCGCACTCCCCCGAAGGGGCGAATGTGCGATTCTGCGTCTGTTGGTCAACCGAAATCGGAGGTCAAGTGGAGGGGACAATCGCGGTCCCGGGTGGACGCGTCTGGTTCCAGCGGATTGGTGGCGGTCCTGGTCGTCCGCTGCTTGTAGTGCACGGTGGGCCGGGCTTGCCGCACAACTACTTGGCCCCACTGCGACGGTTGTCTGATGAGCGGGAGGTCATCTTCTGGGACCAGCTCGGTTGCGGAAATTCCGCATGTCCGTCAGACGTAGACCTTTGGACGATGAACCGCTCAGTGGCCGAGATGGCAACCGTGGCGGAAGCCCTTGCCCTTACCCGCTTTCACATCTTCAGCCATTCGTGGGGTGGGATGCTGGCACAGCAGTACGTGCTCGACAAGGCGCCTGACGCCGTCAGTCTGACCATCGCGAACAGCACGGCTTCGATACCCGAATTTTCGGCCAGTCTGGTCAGCTTGAAGTCGTGCTTGGACGTGGCAACTCGCTCGGCAATTGACCGTCACGAGGCGGCCGGCACCACCCATTCCGCCGAATACCAGGCCGCGATCAGAACCTGGAACGAGACTTATCTGTGCCGCACCCGCCCCTGGCCCCGGGAACTCACGGAAGCATTCGCCAACATGGGAACCGAGATCTTCGAGACGATGTTTGGGCCCAGCGACTTTCGCATCGTTGGGAATGTTCGAGACTGGGACGTCGTCGACCGGTTGGCCGACATCGCGGTGCCGACCTTGCTGGTGGTGGGCCGTTTCGACGAATGTTCGCCTGAGCACATGCGAGAAATGCAGGGCCGGATTGCGGGCTCGCGATTGGAATTCTTCGAGTCCAGTTCCCACATGCCGTTCATCGAAGAGCCGGCGCGATTCGACCGGGTGATGCGTGAATTCCTTCGGCTGCACGATATTTGATCTCGCCGGGCCACGTCCTGCCCGTCGTCGGCAACCAACCGCGCGAGCCTCGCGCGTGTGCCTGAGTTTATGCCCGGCAAAGGATTTCACCGTGGGGTATCGCCAGCCAACCGTCCGGGGCCGCGGCCCACTCTCGCCACGCCGTGGAGATCTCCTCGAGTTGCGCGGCAGTGGCCAGACCCGAATCCACCAGCTGGTGAGCCAGATCGGATTGCAGAATCCGGTCGGCCCACACTAGGCCCCACCATTCGCGGGCCGAGGCCGTCGCGAAACACCAGACACTGGCCGTCGGCGTGACGTCGTCGAATCCTGCCGCACGGGCCCAGGACAGCAGCCGCCGGCCGGCATCCGGTTCGCCGCCGTTGGCTCGAGCCGCCCGTTCATAAAGGTCCAACCACCGGTCCAGCGCCGGAAGCTTCGGGAACCAGATGAACCCCGAATAGTCGGCATCGCGAGCTGCGACGATGCCGCCTGGTGTACACACCCGCCTCATCTCCTGTAGTGCCCGTACCGGATCGGCGACGTGCTGCAGCACCTGGTGTGCGTGGACGACATCGAACGCGTCGTCAGGGAAGTCGAGCTTATGCACGTCGGAAGTGGTGAACGAAATGTTTGACAGGCGGTGCAGCTGGGCCTCGGCGCGGGCCAGGCTTAAGGCGTCATCGGTTGGCTCGACGCCGGTCACGGATCCCGGCACGACCCGAGCGGCGAGGTCGACGGTGATCGTCCCGGGGCCGCAACCGACGTCGAGCACCGACAACCCCGGCACCAAGTAGGGCAGCAGGTAGCCGGCGGAGTTTTCCGCAGTGCGTCGCCGGTGACTGCGCAGCACCGACTCGTGATATCCGTGCGTATAAATCACCCGACGTTTGTCGTTCACCGTGCGGTCCCATGGTCGAGGTGTTCGGCTCAAAGCCTACCGCCACTGCGCCCAAATAATGGACATTAATTTCACTATATGAGACGTCAGTCAACTGGCACTTCGAGAATCGGGCGATCGACGCCGGCGCCGGGGCCGTCGAAATGCCACCACTCACCGGAGTACACCGTCAACCCCCCGGCCTGCATGGCGGCTCGCAGGTGGGCACGGTTGGCCTGGGCCTCAGCACTGACGCCCTGCGTTGCAAACGCTGTCGCCCGCGAAGAAAAGTCGTCGAAGTCGGTGCCCATGTCGGCCAGGCACAATTCGCCGGATCGCCGCACTGATGGGCACTGCCGCTGAGCGCTGGCAAACGTCACATCGACCGAACGCCCCGCCTCATGGCTACGCGCGTACTTGCCCGGCCGCGCCACCCAGGCCGGGTTGGGGACCACATCGAACATCCTGACCTGAACGTCGTGGGGCCGATAGCAGTCCCAGAAGACCAGCACCTGCCCGTGTGGGCGCAGCACCGCCGCGGCGGCCGCGAGACCCTCGGCCATGGACTCGTGCACCAGGCATCTTGCCCCGGGCGGGTATAGCTGTGTGCCGGTGAAATTGTTCGCCGTCGCGTAGCGCAGGTCGATGGCGGCATCGGGAACAACACCGCGAACATCGACCAACCCGGCTGCCCGCGCCGCCTCGCTGACTGGCGGCACAGGACCGGACGGCGTGGTGGTGTTTACCGGCCGGACGGGCCACGAGGTCGCACTCGGCGACTCGGACCAACGGCCGGCCGACACGCGGTCACATGCGCAAGGCCCGCAGATGACGACCAGCCCCACCATGAGCAGACGGAGCCGCCCGATCAGACGCACCCGATCATTGTCGCGGATTGTTGCGCCGCGGGCACATCGACGCGAGTTTGCCGACGCTGATCGCCCTGGCGTTCCCGAAATGAGCACACCCAACCATCGCCCGACCCAACACGGCTGGCACCGCGACTGCTTGGCCCGACGGCGCCTGGACTCGTCACTGCTGGTGCCCTGGCCGCGGCGGCACCGAGACCTCGTCGAGTGGGTCGCCGCTGCAACGCTGATGCGACGGAAACGTCGACATGATCGGCATCAGCTACTTCGTTATGACCCAACTCGAGGCGGCGGTCGAGCGGCGCTCAAGGCGATCTTCCCGTTGTGGCGACCGCCGACCTCTCGACGGCGCCAACCACCATGGCTTGTTGGGTTCGTCGTTCCTCGCGCCTGCTCGGCCTGACCTCCAAGCGCAGCGACAAGCTTTGGCGCAGTAGACCAGTCCGTCTGGCCCGGCGCGTGCTGACCACCCCTCGACTGCAGACGAGGTTTCAGACAGCCAACGAGGAGGCCGCGGCAACGATGCTGCGGCAACTCATCAGACTGCCGCACAACCTGCACCCTTGGGGTGAGTCATGGCAGGAGGCAGTGAGTGCGACTCGGATACCGCTACACCTTCCAAGTCGACCAGCTCCGACCTGATATGTTCAATAAATCATTATGTTCAATAAAACTGAACGTGCGGATATACTGAACGCATGGATCAGATCGGGGCTGACCTCGCTGAGGCCGTCGAGCGTCACCTCACCGAATACGGAGTGCGGGTGCTCGGTGGCCTATCAGCATTGAACTCCGCGCATCCCGAATCACTAGACCTTGAGATCGACGCTCACCCCCTCACGATCACTGCCCTCTACCTTCCTCACCTGTCGGCAACGGCAGCACTGCAGGCCTGGGATACCGCCGGCGCTGGTTCGCCGCTGCTTGTGGTGGGCCCGCGTCTGCATCCGTCGAGCGCTGAAACGCTGCGGGCTCGCGGACTCTGGTACATCGACGGAGCTGGGAACGCTTATTTGCGGCACCAGGGTGGACTGCTCATCGACGTGCGCGGCCGACGGTCAGCTGTGTCCGCACAACCGGGCACCCTCGGTGACGGACTGCACAGCGATGGACCGCGTAACCCGTTTACCCCCAAGCGCGCGCAGGTTGTCTGCGTACTGCTTGACGCACCGCAACTGGTCGACGCGCCGCTGCGTGCGATCGCCGCGAGCGCCGGCGTCTCGGTCGGTATGGCCAAGGAGACGATGGATACGTTGCGCACTACCGGCTTCTTCGAACACCTCGGCTCCCGCCGCAGGCTGGTGCGCACCGATGAGCTGCTGGACCTGTGGGCGGCTGCCTATCCGGGGGGTCTGGGCCGGGCCAACAAACTCCTGGTCGCCAGTGGTGATATCCACACGTGGTCCGCACCCGACGGACTCGCAGTGGCGGTCAGCGGGGAACAGGCCCTGCCCGACGAAATCCGCAATCCCGAATCACTGATGCTCTACGTCGACACCCCAGCGCCCGGGCTACCCGCCGACCTGCTTATACACAACCGCTGGCACCGCGACCCACACGGCAGCATCGTGATCCGAAAGCTATTCTGGCGCAACCTACCTGACGAGCAACCGGGGTTGGCTCCCACGGCCTTGATCTATGCCGACCTCCTTGCCTCGCGCGAGCCGCGCCAGGTCGAAGTCGCCCACCTCATGAGAAGGCAGGATGAGCGACTCGCCCGATTATGACCCGGTCCTCCTGGCCTGGGTGACACCGATCGTCACAGCACTTGCCGACGTCGTGCCGGCTGAACAGCTGATGCTCGTCGGGGCACAGTGCCGCGATCTACTGCACTGGCGCTTCTGCCGCGGGGTGCCGCCGCGGGCCACCAACGACACCGATATCGCAGGGACCCTGAACAATTGGGACCACTTCGAGGCAATTCGGGCCACCTTCCGCGCCCTGGGCAGCACCGGGCACCGATTCCTGATCGCCGACCGCGCCGTCGATGCCCTCCCGTTCGGCGAGGTGGAGTCGCCCACCGGCACAACCCGCCATCCCCCAGGCAACCAGCTCATGAACGTCCACGGATGCACCGACGCCTACCTGCGTGCCGATGTTCTGCCTCTCCCTGGCGGCCTGACAGTCCACCTTCCCCAACCGCCGAACTATGCGGTCCTCAAACTGCACGCATGGCTCGATCGGTCCGCGGACCACGACTACAAAGACGGCCCAGATCTGGCCTTGGTGGTGCACTGGTACGCCGGCGACCTCGACCGGCTTTACGCCAAACCAGACCAGTGGGCGCTACGCCGTCACGACTTCGACCTACGCACCGCCGCTGCCGCGCTGCTCGGCCACGACATGCGCGCCAGTGTCAGCGCACCGGAGGCCGCCGTGCTGGCGACGCGCGCCACACAGGCCGACCACGACCTGCTGGCCCAGCACTTCGCCGTGGGTCGACCGGGCTGGCCCACCACCACAGCTTCGCGGCGCCCGCTGGTCGAGGCGTTACTCGACCAGCTCACGCCGGGCTCCTAAATGCGAACCGCAATCACAAATGTACGTTCTCAAACGGCGCGTCATACAGAATTGGTTAGGCAGGGTGGTAGTCGGGATCAATGAAGGCCGCCACGAGTTGGATGCAGCAGCAAGTCTTAGCGACTGCGACTGTCGTACGGTGGCGGCTCGCCTGGTTAAGTAAGCCCGAGACTTGGCGCCGGCGAAAGCGGCGGCAGTCTCAGAAGATTCGACGTTCAGTGCAAAAACAACGTCGCTCGACAGTCTGGGATAACCAACGAAAGACATTCGGCGTCGTGATATCCCCGGCACGCCTGACGGCCTGGATAGCGGCCAGTGCGCTGATCCTTCTGACAGGCACCGAGTTGTTCGGGACAGCGCTCTCGTGGGTCAAGCTTTCCCCCATATGGCATGTCTTCTCCTTTGCGGTGGACACCAGACCCATCGCCACGCTGCTTGATTACGCCTCGCATCCAATAGATCCCCGTAGTTACAGCTCGGTTGCGGTGACAGCAGTCGGTGCCGAAGCGACGCTTCTCGCTTTCTTCTTCGCAACGGTGGGCGTCGTGGCGTCAACAGCCCTCAACACGCTGCGCTCGTCGCCGCCGCTGCTGCTTTCCAGTCCTCGGCTAACTACTGGATGCGATCGCTGATCGTCTGCAAGATGACGTTGGCGATCGGCTCTGCCGGTTCAATACCCAACACGCCAACGGATATGAATACCGACGATTTCAGGCGATACACATGACTCCAACCCGCAGCGCCGATCCTCACGGTGGAGGCGTCCGGCCTGTCGAGGATGAAATCGAAGTAGGGGTCATGCAAGCCAGCACATTCTGCCAGCGACGACTCGAGCCGATGGAACACACCGCGCGCCGTACTCGGGTCCGGGTACAGCGCTATCGCCTGGCTAACCGTCTCGACCATGACCGGCCCGCCCGGTCTGAGGTCGTCGGTAACGCCGTGGTAACCCGCGCTACGGAACTCTGACCAGTCGGTTCCGAAGGTGCGATCACTGCTGCCCACCACACGACAGGGGCCCGGAACGTTCGTGTCCGCCTCCGGCGGTTCACGCAAGTCGGTCTGAAAATGTGCGGCGAGCTCCTCGTAGTTGGCGATGCGCCGTACGTCTTCGATGCTGACGATCAACGAATCGACCCGCGATGTCGGGGGTGCGGTGCTCGGCTGGGTCGATGTGGCTTGAAACGAGCATGCCGTGGTCGCGATGGCCGCACAGCAGACGATGACGGCCGACTTGGCAGCAGTGGAGCAACACACGACTGATCGCCACACTGGCCAGCGCGCGCCACATGTCCGCTGACGGGTTGAGCTCTTTGGCCTCATCGTCGATAAGCCGGCTTCTGCGGACTGGCGTCCGCGATCGGTCATGCTGGGACTTCGGCGTTGGCCAAGCGGGAAACCGCTCCGCCGACGCCGTTGCCGCCATCGTACGGGCGACTGGCGTTTGCTGCGGCTAATTGACAAGAGTGACGGAAGTGCTAACGCACGCCGCCCTTGACCTTAGGCGGCGTCGCCGGTTGTCTCGTTGCGCGAGGCGCACGAACTTGTCGAATCTGTCGAACGTGCGGGGCCAACGCCCGCCCAAACGACCGCCGAGCCGTGCCGGATCTCCGGCGGCCATCGGATGTTGACGAGTGTCAACTTCGTCTCCCGGTAGGCGCTATATGCGCGTATCGTAACGATGGGCGACAGTCAGATCACACCGGCCAGCTGGGAGGTGTCGGATGTCTTTCGTGATTGCAGCGCCGGACTTGGTGGCGATGGCCACGGAGGATCTTGCAGGCATCGGTGCGTCCCTGACCGCTGCCAATGCGGCGGCCGCCGTCCCGACAAGCGGGCTGTTGGCCGCTGCTGGCGATGAGGTGTCGGCGGCCATCGCGGCGTTGTTTTCCAGCCACGGTCAGCAGTATCAGGCGATAAGCGCGCAGGCGGCGGCGTTTCATGCCCGGTTTGTGCAGGCACTGGCCGGGGCTATGGGCGCCTATGCGGCCGCCGAAGCGGCCAACGCGTCGCCGTTGCAGACCCTCGAGCAGGGCGTGCTAGGCGCCATCAATGCACCCGCCGCCGCGTTGTCGGGCCGACCTTTTATCGGCAACGGCACCAACGGCGCCCCGGGGACCGGGGAGGCCGGTGGGCCTGGAGGCTGGTTGTTGGGCAACGGCGGCAACGGCGGTTCGGGTGCTCCGGGGCAGACCGGGGGTGCCGGGGGTGCCGCCGGGCTGCTGGGCCATGGCGGGACCGGTGGGGCCGGAGGCACCGGCGCCTCGGGTGGCAAAGGCGGCACCGGCGGGTGGCTGTGGGGTAGCGGCGGAGCTGGCGGGGCCGGCGGGTCCGGCGGCGGGTCCGGTGGGGCGGGTGGCAACGCGCTGATGTTCGGCATTGGCGGCAACGGCGGAGCTGGCGGGGCCGCCAGCGGAGTCGGGAACGGCGGGGTCGGCGGCGCCGGTGGAGCCGGCGGCGCACTGGTAGCCATCGGTGGCGCCGGTGGCGCCGGCGGGGCCGCTACCACTGGAACCGGCGGTGCCGGCGGCGCCGGCAGCAACGCATTGGGGCTGTTCCTTGGCCTGGGCGGGTCCGGCGGTCAGGGCGGCGACTCGGCCATGGGAAGCGGCGGTGCCGGCGGTGCCGGTGGCTCTGGTGGCGCCGCCAGCCCCTTCGGGATCGACATCGGCATCGGCGGTGCCGGCGGGCACGGCGGCGCAGGTACTAACGGCGGTGCCGGCGGCGCCGGCGGTGCCGGCGGTTCCTCGGGCACCGTTTTCGCGCTCGACTTGAGCTGGGGCGGTGCTGGCGGCAATGGTGGCGCAGCTACCACTGGGACCGGCGGGGCCGGCGGCACTGGCGGCTTCGCTGTTGCCCCCGACTTCATCGGGTTCGGCGCGGCCTACGGCGGGGCCGGCGGGCTTGGTGGGGCTGCGACCGGTGCCGGCGGCACCGGCGGGACCGGTGGCGTTGGTGCCGGCGGCTTCGCGGCTCTGGGCGTGGGCGTCGGCGGCGCCGGCGGGGCTGGCGGGGCCGCCACCGAGACCGGCGGCATCGGCGGCGCCGGCGGATTGGGCGTCGGGCTGCTGGGCGGCGCCGGCGGCGCCGGCGGTCCCGGCGGCGCCGCTTCGGCTGGTAGCGGCGGCCATGGCGGGACCGGCGGCGATGCCCTCGGATTGATCGGCGCCGGCATCGGCGGCGTCGGGGGGGTTGGCGGAGCCGCCACCGACACCGGCGGCAACGGCGGCGCCGGAGGCAGCGGGACCGGGCTGCTGGGCGGCGTGGGCGGCGCCGGTGGGCACGGCGGCGGGGCTTCCGCTGGTACCGGCGGCAGCGGCGGTGCCGGCGGTGACGGCTTCGGATTCGTCGGCGCAGGTGGCAACGGCGGCAACGCCGGCACCGGAGTCGGGGTTAACGGCGCCAACGGCGGCAACGGCGGCAGCGCTACCGGCGCACTCGCGGCCGTCGGCGGGGCCGGCGCGGCCGGCGGGGACGCCACCAGCGGAACCGGCGGGTTCGGCGGTGCTGGCGGCAGCGCCCGCGGCCTGATCTTTGCCCTGGGCGGCGCCGGAGCCGCCGGCGGCGACGCTTCCACGGGAGTCGGCGGACCCGGCGGTCCGGGTGGCACGGGCACCGCCAGCAGCCCCTTCGGGATCGCCATCGCCATCGGCGGTGCGGGCGCGCAGGGCGGCACCGGCACTAGCGGCGCCACCGGCGGAGCCGGCGGTGACGGCGTCTTCGAGGGCATTGCTGTCCTCGGCCTAGGCTTTGGCGGCGCCGCCGGGGCTGGTGGTGCCGCCACCGGGGACGGCGCCACCGGCGGAGCCGGCGGCTTCGGCGGCGCCGGCGCTAGCCTCGCAAACTTCCTTGGATTCTCCGTGCTGCACGGCGGCGCCGGCGGGGTTGGTGGCGCAGCCACCGGGGACGGCGGCTTCGGCGGGGCCGGTGGCGGTGGCGGGTCGAGCATGCCCGTGATCCTGGGCGTGGGCATTGGCGGTGCCGGCGGCGACGGCGGTGCCGCCCCCGGGACCGCCGGCACCGGCGGCGACGGCGGCGCCGGCGGCAAGGCCACATCGGTTGGGATCTCCGTGGCCGGTGCCGGCGGTGCCGGCGGCGCCGCCCCCACCGGTAACGGCGGCGACGGCGGCGACGGCGGCGAGGCCCTCGGATTAGTCGGCTTAGGCGGGAACGGCGGCAACGCCGGCACCGGCGTCGGGGCTGCCACCGGCGGCAACGGCGGCGACACGACGCTAGTTGTCAACGGCATGCTCGCCCCGTCTACCCTCGGCTACGGCGGCAATGGCGGCAACGGCGTCAACGGCGGAGCCGGCGGTACCGGTGGCAACGCCGGCGTGTTTGGCGCACCGGGACAGAACGGCTTGCCATAACCGGATGAGCACTCGCAACCTGCAATGCCGACTCAGGTCGGTGCGGTCATCGCGTCCATGCGGGTAAACCAGGTGGCCAGGCCGTAGTGGCCGGCTTCTGGATGAGTAGTTGCTAAACTCCGTGCCGAGCGTGCGCTGGTGGCGGCGACACGCCAGGTGATGCCGCCGTGGTTGCACGTTCGGCGTGTCGACTTGTGACGGTCGTCGATCACGTGGTCCAACCGGGCCGGCTAGGGCAGCAGCCCGGGCAGCCCCTCCGCGCCGATCAGCGAACCACCGGCGCCGCCGGCACCGGGGCTGCCCGCGGACGTGCCGGTCCCCCCGTTGCCGCCGTTGCCGCCGTTACCGAGCCCGAAGGCGGCTCCACCGGGCCCGCCGTCCCCGCCGCCGTTCCCGCCGGCCCCGCCGGCCCCGCCGTTACCGCCGTTGCCGATCAGCCCGGCCTTGCCGCCGGCCCCGCCAGCGCCGCCGAGGTCGGTTCGGCCGGAGCCGCCGGCCCCGCCAGCGCCGCCGGAGCCGAACAGCAGGCCGGCGTCGCCGCCGGCCGCCCCAGGCCCACCCGTAGTGAGGCCGAATCCGCCGGCACCTCCGACCCCGCCGGAGCCGACCAGCAGGCCGGCGTCGCCGCCGGGCCCGCCGGCCCCGCCGGTGTCAAAACCCTGCCCGCCGCCACCGCCGGCACCGCCGGCGAGACCGGGGGCGAGCAAGCCCGCGTTGCCGCCGGCCCCACCGTCGCCAGCAACGCTACCGCCGCCGCCGGATCCGCCGGCCCCGCCGGCCCCGAACAGCCCACCGACCCCACCGGCCCCGCCGGCCCCCCCGACGTTGTTGCCCGATCCGCCGGCCCCGCCGGCCCCGCCACCGGCGAACAGGCCACCGGCCCCGCCGGCCCCGCCCTCCCCGCCGCGGAATCCGCCGAATCCGCCGGCCCCGCCGATCCCGCCACCGGCGAACAGGCCACCGGCCCCGCCGGCCCCGCCCTCCCCGCCAGCCCCGCCGCTGACGCCGGACCCGCCGGCCCCGCCGGCCCCGCCGCCGTTGAACAGCCCACCGGCCCCTCCGGGCCCACCGGCCCCGCCCGCGGCGAACCCGCCAATCCCGCTGGACCCGCCGGCTCCACCGGCCCCACCGGCCCCAAACAGCAAGGCTCCACCGCCGGCCCCACCGGACCCGCCGGTGGCGCCGGTTCCCGTGACGGCCCCGCCCGCGCCGCCGGCCCCGCCGGCGCCGAACAAGATCCCGCCGGCCCCGCCATCTCCGCCCGCCCCGCCGCTGACGCCGGACCCGCCGGTCCCTCCGCCGCCGAACAACCACCCGCCGTGCCCGCCGGGGGCCCCGCTGCCCGGGGCGCCGTTGGCGCCGTTGCCGATCAGCGGGCGCCCGGTCACGGCCTGGATGGGCGCGTTGACTGCGGCCAACGCCTGCTGCTGCGCGGTGTGCAGCGGGTTGGTGCTGGCCGGGGCGTTGGCGCCGTCCAAACCCAACAACAGCCCACCGATGCCGCCGACGCCGGTGCCGCCCGGGGCATCGCCCATTCCGCCACTGCCGCCGTTGCCGCCGTTGCCGATCAGCCCGGCCCCGCCGCCGGCGCCGCCGGCACCGCCGTTCCCGGCCCCCCCGGTGGCAACCGACGTGCCGCCGCTGCCACCGTTGCCGCCGTTGCCGATCAGCCCGGCCCCGCCGCCGGCCCCGCCGGCACCGCCGGTAGAGCCGTTGGCGAAGCCCCCAGCGCCGCCGGCCCCACCGGCCCCACCGGAGCCGAACAGCAGGCCGGCCTTGCCACCTGCCCCACCGGCCCCGCCGGAGTTACCGGTGTCACCGAAGGTGCCGGCAGCCCCACCGGACCCACCGGCCCCACCGGAGCCGAACAGCAGGCCGGCCTTGCCACCCGCCCCGCCGGCCCCGCCGGTTCCGGTGGTAGCGGCCCCGCCGGCCCCGCCAGCGCCGCCGTCGCCAAGGGCGAGCAGGCCGGCGCTGCCACCGGCCCCACCGTGCCCGCCGGTGTGGTTGCCTTGCCCGCCGAGCCCGCCAGCGCCACCGGCTCCGAACAGCCCGCCGGCCCCACCCGTCCCACCAGCCCCACCGGTACCGCCGGACCCGCCGGCCCCGCCAGCGCCGCCGCTAGCGAACAGCCCTCCGGCCCCACCCGTCCCACCAACCCCACCGGTACCGCCGGACCCGGCTCCCCCGCCAGTACTGCCGACCCCGCCGCTGGCGAACAACCCACCAGCCCCACCGGTGCCGCCGGCCCCACCGGTGCCCGTCGATGCGAACCCGCCGAACCCGCCGCTGCCGCCGCTGGCGAACAGCCCGCCGGCCCCACCGGCGCCACCGGCCCCACCAGCTGCGCCGGAACCGCCGGAACCCCCGGCCCCGCCGGCCCCACCGGCACCGAACAGCAGGGCAGCCCCGCCTGCCCCACCGGCCCCTCCGATGACACCCGCGACCGCGGAGTCTCCACCGGCCCCGCCGGCACCTCCGACACCGATCAACCCCGCGGGCCCGCCGGCCCCACCGATGGCGCCGGGCGCCCCGGACCCGCCGGCCCCGCCGTTGCCGATCAACCACCCGCCGGGCCCCCCCGGGGCCCCGGTGCCCGGCTGGCCGTTGGCGCCGTTGCCGATCAGCGGGCGCCCGGTGGCGGCCTGGATGGGCGCGTTGAACACGTCGATCAGGCTCTGCAACGGCGATGCGGCGGCAATCTCGGCGACCGCATAGGACCCCGCACCCGCGGCCAGGGCCTGCACAAACTCGTGATGAAACGCTGCCGCCCGCGCGCTGAGCGCCTGAAAATCCCGCCCGTGGGCGGAAAACAGCGCAGCGATCGCCGCCGACACCTCATCCGCGGCCGCGGCCTGCACCGCGCTGGTCTGGGCCGCCGCGACCGCGCTAGCCAAACTGAGCGCCGAGCCGATGCGGGCCACCTCTGTTGCCGCTGTGGCCAGCGTAGCGGGCAACACGCTCACATAAGACACGCGACATCTCCTCCCACAGCGACATGACCTCGATGCCAACCGATCCTGCGATCGACCGATCGCAGGGAGGAATCAGCAGGAAGCAGTGTAATCCCGTCGGGCCGCCAACATCCGGGAATACGAGGGTTGCCCTAGCCGGCGGCCCTTCGCCACGCCAAGGCCTTCGAGGCTTGCGCGCGTCTGGTTTTCCGGCGCATCGCCCATGGATGGTCCGGTGACTCGATCGGCGTGCGAACCGCGACAAGTCTTCTGGGCCTTCTGGCCTGGGACAACACCAGCGCTCACGTCGCATTTCTCTACAGTCCAAGACCACACTTTTGACCCATTCACTGCATGCGTTCACCACCGAGCCGGCGGTGGTTGACGAGCGGAATTTGATGTCGGCCAATGGGTTTGGCGCCTGTGATGCTGGAAATGGCTGAACAATCAGGTCTTTCACGAGCGATCGAGGAGCAGATGGACCCGCCGTTCGACCCGGGTGGAATCCGCAGCGATCAACCCGGCCGGCAATCTCGATCATCGCCGCGATGGCCTACCGGGGCGGGACGGCATCGGTGATCCGGGCGTGTGCTCACGACCATCGCAGCCCGGGACCAATCACCCAGACCCAGGGAGGTCGGCTACGTAGCAGTGCTGCCACAGTGCCTATCCAGGTAGACCATGGTGGCCAGGGGCGGGATCGAACCGCCGACCTTCCGCTTTTCAGGCGGACGCTCATACCGACTGAGCTACCTGGCCGGAAGGCAGCATGTGCCTCACCGTCCTGGCGACCCTGACGGGACTCGAACCCGCGACCTCCGCCGTGACAGGGCGGCGCGCTAACCAACTGCGCCACAGGGCCTTGCTGTGTTGTGTGCTCCGCGATACCGCGTCGCAGGTACCCCCTACGGGATTCGAACCCGCGTTACCGCCTTGAAAGGGCGGCGTCCTAGGCCGTCTAGACGAAGGGGGCAGAACCGAATCTCTCCGGGGCACTCGCAACGTGGTGACCGTTGGGAGCCACGCCAGCTTAGGTCACCCCCAGCCTATTCCTCAAACGAGCGGCCGACGCCAACGCAGTATCCTGAGTCTTCGCGCCCCTATAGCTCAGTTGGTAGAGCTACGGACTTTTAATCCGCAGGTCCCAGGTTCGAGTCCTGGTGGGGGCACAAACAGGGGCACGAAGCCGTGCGCATCGCCGATTCCCTCCCGATGCACGGTCCGGCGATCTGAGCAAAGCAACCTGGCTATGCTTGCTGTCTATGCTCCCCGAGACAAATCAGGATGAGGTCCAGCCCAACGCACCCGTTGCCCTGGTGACGGTGGAAATCCGTCACCCGACAACGGATTCGCTCACCGAATCAGCGAACCGGGAGCTCAAACACCTGCTTATCAATGATCTACCGATCGAACGCCAGGCGCAGGACGTCAGCTGGGGGATGACGGCGCCCGGTGGAGCCCCCACCCCGGTCGCGGATCGTTTCGTTCGTTATGTCAATCGCGATAACACCACCGCCGCTTCACTGAAGAACCAGGCGATAGTCGTGGAGACCACCGCCTACCGCAGCTTTGAGGCCTTTACCGACGTTGTGATGCGGGTCGTGGATGCTCGCGCGCAGGTCTCGTCAATCGTTGGGTTGGAGCGTATCGGTCTGCGCTTTGTTCTGGAGATCCGCGTCCCCGCGGGTGTCGACGGCCGGATCACGTGGAGCAACTGGATCGACGAGCAGCTGCTCGGGCCGCAGCGTTTCACTCCCGGCGGCCTGGTCCTGACCGAGTGGCAGGGTGCCGCAGTCTACCGTGAGCTACAACCAGGCAAATCGCTCATCGTGCGCTACGGCCCGGGTATGGGCCAAGCGCTTGATCCCAATTACCATCTGCGCCGAATAACACCCGCCCAAACCGGACCATTCTTCCTGCTGGACATCGATAGCTTTTGGACTCCCAGTGGCGGCTCCATTCCCGAGTACAACAGGGACGCCTTAGTGTCGACATTCCAGGACCTGTACGGTCCGGCCCAGGTCGTGTTTCAGGAGATGATCACCAGTCGCCTGAAAGATGAGCTGCTTCGCCAGTAAGCGGTCAGATCGCTTGCTTTAGCGCATGAGCGTCGCGCTGCTGTAGGTGAGGTCGGCAAACGCCGTCGCGAGCTCGTCGTCGGGATAGGCAAAGCCGTTTGCCTCGTACAACTGCGTGACCGTAAGCGCCGAGGTCTGCCAGCCATCGCGGGTTAAATAGTCGAGAACGTGACCACGCTGACCGTGGTACACCAGCTCGTTGAGGTCGATGTCGAATCCGAGCTCGCTCATCCGATTGTGATAGTTGCGCCATCGCTCATCGGCAAAAATCGCGGTATCCGGCACGAATTCGAACGCCAGCCGACTACCGGGAGCACTCAACGCGGTGATGTTGTCGAACAGCGCATCCTGAGCTTCGACCGGCAGGTATACCAGCAACCCTTCAGCACTCCAGGCCGCTGGCACCTTCGGATCAAAACCCGCCGTCTGAAGTGCGGTGGCCCAGTCGTCGCGCAAGTCGACCGCGACAGTCCGGCGTTCGGTGGCCGGCTCGGCGCCCAGATCGCTCAGCGTGGCGGTCTTGAACTCGATCACCTCCGGCATGTCCACTTCGTAGACGATGCTGCCCACCGGCCAGGCAAGGCGGTAAGCCCGGGCGTCCAGCCCGGACGCCAGGATGACGAACTGGCCGATGCCACTGTGGGTGGCATCAAGGAAGAACTGATCGAAGAACCTGGTGCGGCAGGCCATCCCCGTGGCCATTCGCTGCGGATCGAACTCGGAATCCCCCTCGACGGGGATCTGCCAATCCACCAGCCGCGTGTAGACGTCCATACCAACGGCACGCACCAACGGCGCCGCATATGGATCATCGATCAGCGCATATCGCGGGTCGGCAGCCAGCGCGCGCTGGGCGGCGACCATGGTAGCCGTCGCCCCGACACTCGTCGCGAGATCCCAGCGATCACGATCGGCGCGTACCATCGTTGCCCCCTCAAGCAAAACGGATATGCGATAAATGTAGATAGTCTAGCTACTACCGTGGTCTCCACTGCGAACTACCGTTGCAAGTGAGTGATCTTTAGTGGTCACGCGACTAGCACCCCGTCTCGGGGTTGTTCGCCAGCCGGGTGGCCGGTTCCCTTCCGCGCTTCACGGCCACCCGCCGGGCCAGGCCCGGTCTTACGGTCGGCTCCACGCTTGACGGCGGCCCCAACTGGGCCGACGACGCTAGGTGGTTCCTCGTAGCGTGCGAGGTTGATCGCGGCGTTGTCGTCACGTTGGTGCGTGATCGAACAGCCGTCGCATTGCCATTTTTCGTCCCAGCCGATGTCTTGCACATGCCGGCAGGCCTGGCAGGTTTTCGACGATGGGCCCAAACCAATGATCCGACCGCCCACGCCGAGAGCCTTACCATCCGTGCCGCGTGCACCAAGCTGGGCACTGAGCACCTGGTCGGTACCACTCTCAACGTGCTGGCCCATCCGTGTCCGATGTGCTATGGATCGCTGTACTACTGCTCACCCGATGAGGTTGTCTTCCTGACGTCGCGTGACGCCTATGAACCGCATTACGTCGATGACCGCAGGTACTTCGAGCCCGCCACCTTCTACGACGAGTTCGCCAAGGAATGGCAGGACCGGCGCCTGCCGATGCGCCAAGAGCACCGGCCCGATATCAGGGCTGGCGCGGTGGATGTCTACCGGTTCCGGCAGGAACCCAACGGCGGTGAGCGCAGCGCGATCGCCGCTCCGACGGGCTGAGCGGGCGCCGACCCGCGACCTTGACAGCCCACCACGCCCGCGTTCTATTGTTTGCGTATGTACGCAGATAGTGGACCTGACCCGTTGCCTGACGATCAGGTCTGCTTGGTGGTCGAGGTGTTCCGAATGCTCGCCGACGCGACCCGCGTGCAGGTGCTGTGGACGCTGGCAGACCGCGAAATGTCGGTCAATGAACTCGCCGAGCAGGTGGGCAAGCCCGCGCCGTCGGTCTCCCAGCACCTGGCAAAGCTACGAATGGCGCGGCTGGTGCGCACCCGCCGCGATGGAACCACGATCTTTTACCGTCTGGAGAACGAGCACGTGCGCCAGCTCGTCATCGACGCCGTTTTCAACGCCGAGCACGCCGGTCCCGGGATTCCCCGCCACCACCGTGCTGCCGGCGGACTGCAGTCGGTCGCTAAGGCATCGGCTACCAAGGATGTCGGGTAAGCCAATTAACGGTGAGCACAACCACGCCCCGGTTGCGCCGCAGGTCCGGGGTCAGACCTTAGGGCAGTAGTGCGTCGGGTTGTCACGCTCGTCGGGCGGCGGCAGGTTGCGCGCGGGCGTCTGTACTAGCGGCGCATCGGCGGGGATGCGGCCGGTGGCACGGTCCCAGCCGGCGCGAGCCCGCGGGTGCTTGCGAAACCGGAATGGCACCAAGGCAAAGACGAGCCGGACGATGTCGCCAAAGCGGCGGTGCAACCATTCGTCGCGGCGCAACCACCGGTAGCCCATCAGCTCGCGCACGGGCGGATCGTAGAGTCCGACGGTCAGCCAGACGAAGAACCGGGCCAGCAACTTGCGCTGCGCGGCCCACAGCCAATCCGGAACTCGTTGGGCGAATGGCGGTTTGGGTAGTTCGGTCAGGTCGAGCACGGCACGCGCCGCGAAGTTGTTCTCCAGCACGTTGCGGCACATGTGGTCCCAGTAGTCCTGAAACTCCTCCCAGGTCGCCGGCACCGGCCGCATGCTCATGCCGTACATGCGGTACCACTGGACGTGCTCGTCAAATAGCTGGCGCCGCTGCGCCTCGGTCAGGCCACCGCAGAACCGCTCGGCCACATGCAACGTGCCGACAAAGAAGGTGGCGTGCGCCCAGTAGAAGACGTCGGGATTCAACGCGTGGTAGCGACGGCCCGCACCGTCGACACCCTTGATGGTGATGTGGTAGTCACGCACCTGCACACCGGTGACTGGGGCTCGATCGCCGTCGAAGACAACTCCGCCGATCGGGTACAACGACCGCAGCAGCCGTGGCCAGCGTTCCCGGAAGAACGTCGAATGATCTTCGACCGCCGCGCCCAGCTGCGGATGCATATTCTGCATGGATCCCGCCCACGGTCCCTGCAGCATCCCGCGCCAGTCACCGAAGTATCGCCACGTCAGCGAATCCGGCCCCAGCGGCAGCGGCGGCGATTCGTAACCCAGCGGTGACACGGGGCAACCGCCGGCCAGTCCGCGGAACCCTATAGGCCTGCCAAGCTGGCCCGCAACCGGCGAGGAATCCTGCACGGTGCTGGTCAGCGGACAGGTAGCAGACGTATCTTGGGTCACTGGTGGTTTTGCCTGCTGAATCTTCATTGGCCACACGAATTCTGACTACGCACGTTGTCACGATGGAGTTTAGGAGAGCTGTGCAGACCGGTCAAAACCGGGGCCGCTGGTCCGGTGTCCCCTTGGAAAGTCGGCACGCCCTACGTCGAGACAACCTCGTCGCCGCCGGCGTGCAGTTGCTCGGCGGCGCAGGCGGACCCGCACTCACCGTCCGCGCAGTGTGCCGCCACGCCGGCCTGACAGAACGCTACTTTTACGAAAGCTTCGCCGACCGTGAACATTTCGTTCGCGCGGTCTACGACGACGTCTGCACACGAGCGATGGCAACCCTCACGTCCGCGCAAACCCCGCGCGAGGCCGTAGAGCAATTCGTCGAGCTGATGGTCGATGATCCGGTGCGCGGGCGCGTGCTGTTGCTGGCGCCGGCGGTAGAACCGGCCCTGACCCGGTCGGGCGCGGAGTGGATGCCCAACTTCATCGAGTTGCTGCAACGCAAGTTGTCCCGCATCGTTGATCCAGTTCTGCAGAAACTGGTCGCCACCAGCTTGATCGGCGCTCTTACCGGTCTGTTCACCGCATATCTGAACGGACGGCTGGGAGCCACCCGCAAGCAATTCATCGACTACTGCGTCAACATGTTGCTCAGCACCGCCGCCACCTACGCACCGCACCGCGAGCGGGGAGAATCCGAACACTCCATCCCAGCCGGGCCGCACAACTGAGGACGACTGGGGTTCACCCCACGCGGCCACCGGGGCCCGCCGATGCCAGCATCCTGCCCGCTGCTGGCAGCTCAACATGCCGCGCGAAGCCCAAACTTGATGCTACCGAGAGACACAGATATATTGACTGCAACCATTAGACACAGATAACTGGAGGCGCCATGTCAGCCAAGCTGACCGACCTGCAGCTGCTGCACGAACTTGAACCGGTCGTCGAGAAGTACCTGAACCGGCACCTGAGCATGCACAAGCCCTGGAACCCGCACGACTACATCCCGTGGTCGGACGGGAAGAACTACTACGCGCTCGGCGGGCAGGATTGGGACCCCGACCAGAGCAAGCTTTCTGATGTCGCCCAGGTGGCGATGGTGCAGAACCTGGTCACCGAGGACAACCTGCCGTCGTATCACCGCGAGATCGCGATGAACATGGGCATGGACGGCGCGTGGGGGCAGTGGGTCAACCGTTGGACCGCCGAGGAGAATCGGCACGGCATCGCGCTGCGCGACTACCTGGTGGTGACCCGATCGGTCGACCCTGTCGAGTTGGAGAAACTTCGCCTCGAGGTAGTCAACCGGGGCTTCAGCCCAGGCCAAAACCACCAGGGCCACTATTTCGCGGAGAGCCTCACCGACTCCGTCCTCTATGTCAGTTTCCAGGAACTGGCAACCCGGATTTCGCACCGCAATACCGGCAAGGCATGTAACGACCCCGTCGCCGACCAGCTCATGGCCAAGATCTCGGCAGACGAGAATCTGCACATGATCTTCTACCGCGACGTCAGCGAGGCCGCGTTCGACCTCGTGCCCAACCAGGCCATGAAGTCGCTGCACCTGATTTTGAGCCACTTCCAGATGCCCGGCTTCCAAGTACCCGAGTTCCGGCGCAAAGCCGTGGTCATCGCCGTCGGGGGTGTCTACGACCCGCGCATCCACCTCGACGAAGTCGTCATGCCGGTACTGAAGAAATGGCGTATCTTCGAGCGCGAGGACTTCACCGGCGAGGGGGCTAAGCTGCGCGACGAGCTGGCCCTGGTGATCAAGGACCTCGAGCTGGCCTGCGACAAGTTCGAGGTGTCCAAGCAACGCCAACTCGACCGGGAAGCCCGTACGGGCAAGAAGGTCAGCGCCCACGAGCTGCATAAAACCGCTGGCAAACTGGCGATGAGCCGTCGTTAGCCCGGCGACGATGCAGAGCGCGCAGCGCGATGAGCAGGAGGCGGGCAATCCAACCCAGCCCGGCGACGATGCAGAGCGCGCAGCGCGATGAGCAGGAGGCGGGCAATCCAACCCAGCCCGGCGTTGCGCATCGGCCCGATCGAGCTCGCCAGCCCGGTTGTGCTGGCTCCGATGGCCGGTGTGACGAACGTCGCATTCCGGGCGCTGTGTCGTCAGCTGGAACAGTCGAAGGTCGGCACGGTCAGCGGACTGTATGTCTGCGAGATGGTGACCGCACGTGCGCTCATCGAGCGGCACCCGGTCACCATGCACATGACAACGTTCTCCGCGGACGAATCACCACGCTCGCTGCAGCTGTACACCGTCGATCCGGACACCACGTATGCGGCCGCTCGGATGATCGCTGGCGAAGGGTTAGCCGATCACATCGACATGAATTTCGGCTGCCCAGTGCCCAAAGTCACCAAGCGCGGCGGCGGGGCGGCGCTACCGTTCAAACGGCGGCTATTCGGTCAGATCGTGGCCGCGGCTGTGCGCGCCACCGAAGGCACCGATATACCGGTGACGGTCAAGTTTCGCATTGGCATCGATGACGCCCACCACACACATCTGGATGCCGGCCGCATCGCTGAGGCCGAAGGAGCCGCTGCGGTCGCGCTGCACGCCCGTACCGCGGCACAACGCTATTCCGGCACCGCCGACTGGGAACAGATCGCCCGGCTCAAGCAGCATGTCCGGACGATTCCGGTGCTCGGCAACGGCGACATCTACGATGCCGGCGACGCACTGGCCATGATGTCCACCACCGGCTGTGACGGCGTGGTCATCGGCCGTGGCTGCCTGGGCCGTCCCTGGCTATTTGCCGAGTTGTCCGCGGCTTTCACCGGCAGCCCGGCCCCCACCCCACCCACGCTCGGCGAAGTCGCCGACATCATCCGCCGTCACGGCACCTTGCTGGCCGCACACTTCGGCGAGGACAAGGGCATGCGCGATATCCGCAAGCACATCGCCTGGTATCTCCATGGCTTCCCGGCGGGCTCCGCGCTCCGGCGGGCGTTAGCAATGGTCAAGACGTTCGACGAGCTCGACTGCCTGCTGGACCGGTTGGACGGCACGGTACCGTTCCCGGACTCCGCGACTGGCGCCCGGGGCCGGCAGGGTTCCCCCGCCCGGGTGGCCCTTCCCGACGGCTGGCTAACCGACCCCGACGACTGCCGAGTGCCGGAAGGGGCGGACGCCATGGGGTCGGGTGGCTGAATCGAGACCCTGTCGAAATCGCGTCTGGACCGATAAATCAGTACGATGTGGGCCTTGCTGCATTGTGCGGCGCCGAATCGTGGCGGTGCTGCGCGAAGGTGCGCGTAGGACACGCAGCCAACACCGCGGGCGTCCGCCACCTAGACTCTCGGAGGCCGGTAGGACATGAGTGACGGCGAGAGCGCCGCGCCGTGGGCACGGCTCTCCGAGTCAGCATTCCCCGATGGTGTTGACCGATGGATCACGGTACCGCCCGCCACATGGGTGGCAGCCCAGGGTCCGCGGGACACCCAGAATGTCGGCTGTCATGCCACCGGCGCCGTTAGTGTGGCCGATCTGATCGCCAGGCTCGGCCCCGCTTTTCCTGACCTCCCCACGCACCGCCATGTCGCCCCCGAACCCGAGCCATCCGGCCGCGGCCCGAAGGTCCCCGACGACGCCGACGACCAGCAGGACACCGAGGCTATCGCCATCCCGGCCCACTCGCTCGAGTTCCTCTCGGAGCTTCCCGACCTCCGGGCAGCCAACTATCCGCGCGCCGACCACGCCCGCCGTGAACCCGAGCTACCCGGCAAGCAGCTAACCGGATCGGCTCGAGTGCGGCCATTGCGGATCCGCCGAACGTCGCCCGCGCCCGCCAAGCCAGCGCCGAACTCCGGCCGGCGCCCGATGGTGCTGGCCGCGCGCTCGCTGGCGGCTCTGTTTGCCGCTCTGGCGTTGGCGCTGACCGGCGGGGCATGGCAGTGGAGCGCGTCGAAGAACAGCCGGCTCAACATGGTAAGCGCGCTCGACCCGCATTCGGGCGACATCGTCAACCCCAGCGGGCAGCATGGCGACGAGAACTTCTTGCTCGTCGGTATGGACTCTCGTGCCGGGGCGAACGCCAATATCGGCGCCGGCGACGCCGAGGACGCCGGCGGCGCACGTTCGGACACCGTCATGCTGGTCAACATTCCGGCCAGCCGCGAGCGGGTCGTCGCGGTGTCGTTCCCCCGCGACCTGGCGATCACTCCAATCCAATGCGAGGCGTGGAACCCCGAGACCGGTAAGTACGGACCCATCTACGACGAGAAGACGGGAACGATGGGTCCCAGACTGGTTTACACGGAGACCAAGCTGAACTCGGCATTCTCCTTCGGCGGGCCTAAGTGTCTAGTGAAGGTCATTCAGAAACTGTCGGGCTTGAGCATCAACCGGTTCATCGCGATTGACTTCGTCGGTTTCGCGCGGATGGTCGAGGCCCTCGGCGGCGTCGAGGTATGCAGCACCACCCCGTTGCGGGACTACGAACTGGGCACGGTGCTGGAGCACGCCGGACGCCAGGTCATTGACGGGCCGACCGCGCTGAACTATGTGCGCGCCCGCCAGGTCACCACCGAGGGCAATGGCGACTACGGGCGCATCAAACGCCAGCAGTTGTTTTTGTCGTCGCTGCTGCGTTCGATGATCTCGACGGACACCTTGTTCAACCTCGGCAGGCTCAACAACGTCGTCAACATGTTCATCGGTAACAGCTACGTGGACAACGTCAAGACCAAAGACCTGGTCGAACTCGGTCGATCGTTGCAGCATATGGCGGCCGGGCACGTCACGTTCGTGACCGTTCCGACCGGTATAACCGACCAGAACGGCGACGAGCCCCCACGTACCTCCGACATGAAGGCGCTTTTCACCGCCATCATCGACGACGATCCGCTGCCCCTGGAAAACGATCACAACGCCCAGCGTCTGGGCAACACACCGACGACCCCGCCGACCACCACCAAGAAGGCACCGCAGGCGGGTCAGACCAACGAGATTCAGCACCAGCAGGTTACGACGACCTCGCCAAAAGAGGTCACAGTGCAGGTCTCTAACTCGACCGGCCAGGCCGGTTTGGCCACCACCGCCACCGATCAGCTCAGGCGGAACGGCTTCAACGTGATGGCTCCGGACGACTACCCGAGTTCGCTGCGGGCCACTACAGTGTTTTTTTCGCCCGGCAACGAACAGGCTGCCGCCACCGTGGCCGCCGCGTTCGGCCAGTCAAAGATCGAGCGGGTGACCGGGATCGGCCAACTGGTCCAGGTGGTGCTCGGCCAAGACTTCAGCGCGGTGCGCGCTCCCCTGCCGAGTGGCTCCACCGTCAGCGTGCAGATAAGCCGCAACTCATCCAGCCCACCGACCAAGCTGCCCGAGGACCTGACGGTCACCAACGCCGCCGACACCACCTGCGAGTAGCCGCATTAACACGACGCTTACGGCATTTTCCAAGGTCGGGAACGTAGGCTTGAGCACATGCGGACCGCCTACCATGAGCAACTCTCGGAATTATCCGAGCGTCTCGGGGAAATGTGCGGGCTAGCAGGCATCGCCATGGAGCGGGCAACCCAAGCCTTGCTGCAGGCCGATCTCGTGCTGGCCGAGCAAGTGATCTCCGACCACGAAAAGATCGCGACGCTAAGCGCCCGGGCCGAGGAGAGTGCATTCGTTCTTCTGGCGTTGCAGGCACCGGTCGCCGGTGACCTCAGAGCCATTGTGAGCGCCATCCAGATGGTGGCTGACATCGACCGGATGGGGGCGTTGGCGCTGCATGTCGCCAAGATCGCCCGCCGTCGGCATCCCCAGCACGCGCTGCCCGAAGAGGTCAACGGTTATTTTGCCGAAATGGGAAGAGTTGCAGTCGAATTGGGCAACAGCGCCCAAGAGGTCGTGTTGTCGCACGACCCGGAAAAGGCCGCCCAGATCCGCGAAGAAGACGACGCGATGGACGACCTGCACCGGCATTTGTTCACCGTGCTGATGGACCGCGAATGGAAGCACGGAGTGGCGGCCGCCGTCGACGTGACGTTGCTGAGCCGATTCTACGAGCGCTTTGCCGACCACGCCGTGGAAGTGGCACGACGCGTGATCTTCCAGGCGACCGGCGCCTTTCCCTAGGCCGAGCAAACATCCACCCGCGGTGACGCCAGCCTGGCCATCGAGGCCATCGGGCCTAGCCGAAGCGCCCGGAGATGTAGTCCTCGGTGGCCTTCTGGTTCGGGTTGGAGAAGATTTTCTCGGTGCTGGCGATCTCTACCAGCCGCCCCGGCTTTCCCACCGCTTCCAGGTTGAAGAATGCCGTCTGATCACTCACCCGGGCAGCCTGCTGCATGTTATGGGTGACGATGACGATGGTGTACCGCTGCTTGAGCTCGCTGATCAGGTCTTCGATGGCCATGGTCGAGATTGGGTCCAGCGAGGAGCAGGGCTCGTCCATCAGCAACACGTCGGGTTGCACGGCGATTGCCCGTGCGATGCACAACCGCTGCTGCTGCCCCCCAGACAATCCGCCGCCGGGTTTATCCAATCGATCCTTGACCTCGTCCCACAGGTTTGCGCCGCGCAGCGAGTATTCGGCCGTATCGTCGAGCACCTTGCGATTGCGCACACCCTGCAGCTTCAGGCCGGCTACCACATTGTTGCGAATCGACATGGCGGGGAATGGATTCGGCCGCTGAAACACCATCCCGATTGCCCGGCGGACACCGACCGGGTCGATACCGGGGGCGTAGATATCTTGATCATCGAGCAGTACAGCACCCTCGACTCGAGCTCCGGGGATGACCTCATGCATCCGGTTCAAGGTGCGCAGCACCGTCGTCTTGCCGCAGCCCGAGGGACCGATGAACGCCGTGACGCTGCGGGGCAGAATCGCCAGCGACACATCAGCGACCGCATGAAATGACCCGTAGTAGATGTTGACGTCCGTGAGGTCCAACCGCTTGGCCACTTAAGCTCCTGCTTACGACTTCTTGGGAGGGAACATCTTCGGTCAGTTATCCGTGCCAGCCAGCGCGTAGGCGGTATCGACGCTGTAGGTGGTGAAGCCCAGGCTCTGGTAGGTTCGCACGGCCGCCACATTGTCCGACTCCACGTAGAGCAGCACGGCGGGTTCGACCGCAGGGTCGAGGGTCTTCCGACCGCCCAGCCGACGGGCCAGCGAGACGATACCGATCGACGTCAACATCTGGCCGAGACCACGGCGCTGCGCCGCCGGATCGACGCCCAGCACGTACACCTCGCCCAATCCCGGGTGATCGGGATGCACTTTGGTCCAATGGAAACCCAGCAACCGGCCAGGCCGGTCACGTGGCGAATCACCGAAGGCCAAGATCAGGCCGTCTGGATCGAACCACGTCTCGCCACGCCGCTCGGCAAGCTGAACCGCGGTCCACCCACCCTGTTCCGGGTGTCCGGCGAACGCGGCGTTGTTGACCCGGAGTAGCTCAGCGTCGTCGGACGTGCCCGCGTAGGTGCGGATCACCACCCCGTCGGGGATCGTCGGTTCGGGGATATCACGCAGCGGGCGTCGCATCTGGATCAGTTCACGGACGCCGACCAGACCCAGCGCGGACGCGGTCGCGCGAGCGGGATCCAGCGTGCCGTGCGCCCAGAACTGGTTGCGGCCGGCGGTCTTGGCCAATGCCGCGCGGGCCATGGCGGTGCCGATACCGCGCCGTCGAGACTGCGGATGCACCACCAACTCCGCCATCGCACCACCCGCGCCCCGGGGTGGGCTGAGGTTGAGGTAGCCGATGATCGGGCCGCCCGGTCGCGAACCGGCCACCAGCAGATGCTCGGTGCGTTGCTGGCCCAGTTCCCGCAGCACCTGTTCACCCACGGGTGCTACCCCATCGACTGCTGTTGTCGCCGTGACCAGTGCACGCACGCTGCGCTGCTCGTCGGCGGTCAGAGCGGAGCGCCAGTCAAGCGCCGTCACTGACTGCGTAACGGGTCGACCAGTGGTTCTTGCATACCATCCCGGCCGGGATCGGCGTCTTCGTCGTCGGGGTCCACGGCCGGCGGTCGGCCGCGCGCCGGCCGAACAGCTTTGTATCCGACGTTGCGCACCGTGCCGATCAGCGCTTCATGCTCGGGGCCGAGTTTGGCCCGCAACCGCCGCACGTGCACATCAACAGTCCGGGTGCCCCCGAAGAAGTCATACCCCCATACTTCGTGCAGCAGCTGCGCCCGAGTGAACACCCGGCCGGCATGCTGCGCCAGGTATTTCAGCAGCTCGAACTCTTTGTAGGTGAGATCCAGCGGGCGGCCACGCAGCCGGGCGGTGTAGGTGCCTTCGTCGATCACCAGCTCGCCCAGGCTCACCTTGCCCAGACTCTCCTGGTCAGCCAGATCTCCGCGCCGGCCAACCACCAGCCGCAGTCTGGCGTCGATCTCAGCGGGCCCGGTGCTGGGCAGCAGGATCTCGTCTAGCCCCCAGTCAGCGCTGACCGCCACCAGCCCGCCTTCGCTCACCACCGCCAGTACCGGGATCGACCGGCCGGTCGAGCTCAACAGGCGGCACAGGCCTCGCCCGGACGACAGGTCATTGCGCGCGTCGACGAGCACAGCGTCTGCGTTTCCCGCCTCCAGCAACGAAGACGCCTCGGCCGGCGCCGTCCGCACGGTGTGGGGCAGCAGCGACAGCGCCGGCAGGACCGGATCCGGATACAGCTCCGAGGTCAGCAGTAATAACTCCAACAAGCCCCTCCAGCGTCGTGGGAAAGGCGTCTCCCAGTTGATCGCGCCATGTGACGGTAGCGGCAGCTCATCTAACGATAACGTGCCACCTGACGAGGCGCTCCGGGACGGGCTCGAGCGCTGGGCGACAATATGCCGATGCGCAAGGTGCTGGTCGCGGTGACCGGGGCGGCGATCGTCGTGGCCGTTCTCATCGTGGGCGCCGTCGGCGCCGATTTCGGGGCCAGCATCTATGCCGAGTACCGGCTGTCGACCACTGTGCGCAAAGCGGCAAACCTGAGGTCAGACCCGTTCGTCGCCATCCTACGGTTCCCATTCATCCCGCAGGCGATGCGGGAACACTACGCGGAGCTAGAAATCAAGGCATTTGCCGTGGAGCACGCCGGAGTCGGCACGGCCACTCTGGAGGCCACTATGCATTCGATCGACTTGTCCTACGCGTCCTGGCTGATCAGGGCCGATGCCAAGCTCCCGGTCGGCGAGCTGGAGAGTCGCATCATCATCGACTCCATGCACCTGGGCCGCTACCTGGGCATTAGCGACCTTATGGTCGCCGCGCCCCGTCAGGAGAGCAACGACGCCACCGGCGGCACTACCGAGTCCGGGATATCTGGCAACCGCGGGCTGGTGTTCAGCGGCACGCCCACATCGGCCAACTTCGCTCACCGGGTCAGCGTCTTGGTGGACCTGTCCGTTGCCTCGGACGACCGCGCGACCTTGGTTATCACCCCCACCGCCGTCGTGACCGGACCCGACACCGCGGACCAACCGGTTCCGGATGACAAGCGGGATGCGGTGCTGCACGCCTTCGCCAGCAAGCTGCCCAACCAGAAGCTGCCGTTCGGGGTGGTGCCAAACACCGTGGGGGCGCGCGGATCGGACGTCATCATCGAAGGCATTACCCGGGGAGTAACGATCTCGCTCGACGAGTTCAAACAGTCATGACGACCATGATCGTCGCTTCCGTTGCTACAGGTGCGCTGGCGACCATTGCCCGGTGGTTGCTGACCCGGCGGTCAGTGATCCTGCGGGAGGTTGGTCCGGAAACGACACCGGCGGCTCCGGCGCGCACCGCGGAACGGGGCCTGTCCGGGGCCGGGCCGACCGTCGTGCATTTCAGGGCCCCAGGGTGTGCGCCCTGCGACCGGGTACGCCGAGTGGTCGGCGACGTCTGCGCCGATCTGGGCGATGTTGCTCACATCGAGGTCGACCTGGACTCCAACCCGCAGGCAGCGCGGCGATTTTCGGTGCTTTCGCTGCCCACCACGTTGATCTTCGATGTCGACGGGCGACAGCGCTACCGGACCTCCGGGGTCCCCAAGGCCGCCGACCTGCGCTCTGCCCTGAAACCACTGTTGGCTTGAGCACTATGCGATTGGGTAAGCTGTCCGACGTGTCAGCCCGCATCGAGCCCATGCTCACCAAGCGCCGCGCAGTTGATCTGTGCCGCCTAGCGGGTTGTTGCTGTTGCTGTAGCTGCTGAGTAGCCGCGCACGTCCGCGCAGCACTTCGAGCAGCCTAGGAGCCCCACCGTAGCGTGTCGCCCGCCGTTTCTGTGCAACAGACGTCCCAAGGAGCAGTCAAGCAGTAACACTCCCCGTCCCGCCTAACCAGTTGACCACGCTGGTCACCGAACAATGCGAAAGGATTCCCGCCATGGCACGCTGCGATGTCCTGGTCTCCGCCGACTGGGCTGAGAGCAATCTGCACGCGCCGAAGGTCGTTTTCGTCGAAGTGGACGAGGACACCAGTGCATATGACCGTGACCATATTGCCGGCGCGATCAAGTTGGACTGGCGCACCGACCTGCAGGATCCGGTCAAACGTGACTTCGTCGACGCCCAGCAATTCTCCAAGCTGCTGTCCGAGCGTGGCATCGCCAACGAGGACACGGTGATCCTCTACGGCGGCAACAACAACTGGTTCGCCGCCTACGCGTACTGGTATTTCAAGCTCTACGGCCATGAGAAGGTCAAGTTGCTCGACGGCGGCCGCAAGAAGTGGGAGCTCGACGGGCGCCCGCTGTCCAGCGACCCGGTCAGCCGGCCGGTGACCTCCTACACCGCCTCCCCGCCGGACAACACGATTCGGGCATTCCGCGACGAGGTCCTGGCGGCCATCAACGTCAAGAACCTCATCGACGTGCGCTCTCCCGACGAGTTCTCCGGCAAGATCCTGGCCCCCGCGCACCTGCCGCAGGAACAAAGCCAGCGGCCCGGACACATTCCTGGTGCGATCAACGTGCCGTGGAGCAGGGCCGCCAACGAGGACGGCACCTTCAAGTCCGATGAGGAGTTGGCCAAGCTTTACGCCGACGCCGGCCTAGACGACAGCAAGGAAACGATTGCCTACTGCCGAATCGGGGAGCGGTCCTCGCACACCTGGTTCGTGTTGCGGGAATTACTCGGACACCAAAACGTCAAGAACTACGACGGCAGTTGGACAGAATACGGCTCCCTGGTGGGTGCCCCGATCGAGTTGGGAAGCTGATATGTGCTCTGGACCCAAGCAAGGACTGACGTTGCCGGCCAGCGTCGACCTGGAAAAAGAAACGGTGATCACCGGCCGCGTAGTGGACGGTGACGGCCAGGCCGTGGGCGGCGCGTTCGTGCGGCTGCTGGACTCCTCCGACGAGTTCACCGCGGAGGTCGTCGCGTCGGCCACCGGCGATTTCCGGTTCTTCGCCGCGCCCGGATCCTGGACGCTGCGCGCGCTGTCGGCGGCCGGCAATGGCGACGCGGTGGTGCAGCCCTCGGGCGCGGGCATCCACGAGGTAGACGTCAAGATCGCCTGACCGGCCCCAATCAGGCCCAGACGAGCCAGGGCCACGGAAGCGGCCGCGGCCGCATACACTCGTCCCCGTGGTGCTGTTCTTCGAGATCATGCTGGTCTTGGCTACCGTGGTTATCTCCTGGTTCGCGCTGTACACGCTGTACCGGCTCGTTACCGACGAGTCGTGAGTTCCGGCGCGGGCTCGGATGCGACAGGGGCCGGCGGCGTCCATGCTGCGGGCTCCGGCGACCGTGCGGTCGCCGCTGCCGTCGAGCGGGCCAAGGCGACTGCCGCGCGCAATATCCCTGCCTTCGACGATTTGCCGGTTCCCGCCGATACCGCGAACCTGCGCGAAGGTGCCGACCTGAACAATGCACTGCTGGCGCTGCTGCCACTGGTCGGCGTGTGGCGCGGCGAAGGCGAGGGCCGCGGACCCGACGGCGACTACCGGTTCGGCCAGCAGATCGTTGTGTCACACGACGGCGGCGACTATCTGAATTGGGAATCCCGGTCCTGGCGGCTCACCGCCACGGGCGACTACCAGGAACCAGGCTTACGAGAAGCGGGATTCTGGCGGTTCGTCGCCGACCCGTACGATCCGAGCGAGTCTCAGGCGATCGAGTTGCTGTTGGCGCATTCGGCCGGTTATGTCGAACTGTTCTACGGGCGGCCGCGCACCCAGTCCTCGTGGGAGTTGGTGACCGATGCGCTGGCCCGCAGTCGGTCTGGCGTGCTGGTCGGCGGCGCCAAACGACTCTACGGCATCGTCGAAGGTGGCGACCTGGCCTACGTCGAGGAACGCGTAGATGCCGACGGCGGGCTGGTACCACATCTGTCGGCGCGGTTGTCCCGGTTCGTCGGATAACGGCGAGCGGTATGGCCGGCGCTGACCACAACAGAGGTTGCCGTATCACCGATCGCTGACAATAGCGGCGTCCACCAATTCGGCAAACACCTCAGCGATCGGGGTGCGGGGTAATCGCCGCCCGTCCAGGGTGTGTACGCGGGCGGCCAGAGTCATGCTCGATACCAACCAAATACCTTGGGAATCCAAGAGATCGGCGACGCGTAGGGCACGGTAGTCGCAGTCGTAGCCTTTCGCGCGGGCGACTTCGAAGAGCGCTTGTTGCGTGGTTCCCCGCAGGATTGGATACCACGGAGGCGGCGTTAGCAAGCAGGCGTTCCCGCCCCTTTGGTCACCGTCGGTGGCGATCACCACCGTCGAGCGAGGGCCTTCCAGGACGTAGCCGTCCGTGCTGACGAAGATGACGTCGCCGGCGCCCTGCCGGGCGGCATGACGCAGGACGGCCATGTTCACCGCATAGGACAGTGTTTTGGCGCTGGCCATCAGCCACGGCATGGCGTCGCCACCGTCAGCCGGCAAACCGCGGTCCAGCGTGATCGCCGACACACCATCGCGGCGGGCCCCGATAACTCGCGCCGGGACCGGACTGACCATGACATAAGCCGTCGGCGCCGAGCCACCCTCCCGACCGCGGCTGTAGATCAAGCGCAGCGCGCCCTCGTCAGCGGTGCTAGCCACCCACCGCTGGGTTGCCACCTCGACCGCGCGGCGCCACCTGGGGAGATCCGGTTCGGGAAGGTCCATCAACCTGGCTGATTGGGTCAGCCGCTGCAGGTGCGCTTCAACCAGACAGGCTCGGCCGTCGCGCACCAGCAGTGTCTCGAAAACGCCATCCCCCCGTACAGCGGCAAGATCATCGGCGTGCAGCAGCGGCATACCCGGCTGCAGGATCTCACCGTCAAGCGTGACCACCACGCCCGTCTGCCTCAACATGTCCCTGCAGCCTAGCTGCACACTGGTCAACGAGGCCGAGCGCGGCTTTTCGTAGAGTTGTTGTGTGGCCGCAGTCCCTGCCCCAGACCCCGGACCCGACGCGGGTGCGATCTGGCATTACGGCGACCCGCTGGGCGAGCAACGCGCGGGGCAAGCCGATGCCGTGCTGGTGGATCGCTCGCACCGCGCCGTGCTCACCCTCGACGGTGGCGATCGGCAAACCTGGCTGCACAGCATCTCCACGCAACACGTCAGCGACCTGCCTGAGGGCGCCAGCACCCAAAATCTCAGCCTGGACGGACAAGGTCGAGTTGAGGACCACTGGATACAGACCGAGCTGGGTGGCACGACCTATCTCGATACCGAGCCGTGGCGGGGTGAACCGCTGCTGGCCTATTTGCGCAAGATGGTTTTTTGGTCGATGGTCACTCCTCGTGCCGCTGATATGGCGGTGTTGTCGCTATTGGGGCCGCGACTGGCTGAGCAACGAGTGCTCGACGCGCTGGGTCTGGATGTCTTGCCCGCTGAGTGGCTGGCCGTGCCGCTTGCCGGCGGCGGGATTGTCCGCCGGATGCCCGACGGCCTAGCGGGCCAAATCGAACTGGACGTGGTGGTGAAGCGCGGCGATCGTGCCGACTGGCAGCGTCGCCTGACTCAGGCGGGTGTGCGCCCGGCCGGCATCTGGGCCTATGAAGCCCATCGAGTGGCTCACCGGGTGCCGGCTAGGCGCCCGCGGCTGGGCGTTGACACCGATGAACGCACCATCCCTCACGAAGTGGGTTGGATCGGTGGCCCCGGCGCCGGAGCCGTCCACCTGAACAAGGGCTGTTACCGAGGGCAAGAGACCGTCGCACGGGTGCACAACCTGGGTAGACCACCCCGGATGCTGGTGTTGTTGCATCTGGACGGGTCAGTGCAGCGGCCGTCGACGGGCGATGCGGTGCTGGCCGGCGGTCGCACGGTGGGACGACTGGGAACGGTGGTCGAGCACGTAGAGCTAGGGCCGGTGGCACTGGCCCTGCTCAAACGGGGTCTGCCGGGCGACACCGCGCTGGTAACCGGTCCGGAAGCCGAGGTTGCCGCGGTGATCGACGTCGACTCGCTGCCGCCCGCCGACGATGTGGGCGCCGGACGGCGGGCCGTCGAGCGGCTGCGCGGCGGTATTCGGTGATTACCCGTGCCCTCCGTAGCGGCGGGCAGGCCGCCCCGCGCCCGACCGGGCGGCACGGTAAACTGTCGGCAGGACAATAAACGACACCAGAGATCGGAGCCGCCTACTCGTTAGGCCGCTCCGTTATTTCGCGAGGGGGTTCCCCCATGGGCCGCGGCCGGGCTAAGGCAAAGCAGACCAAGGTTGCTCGAGAATTGAAATACAGCTCCCCGCAGACCGACTTCCAGCGGCTTCAGCGTGAGCTGTCAGGTACCGGTACCGGTGAATCCGACCGACTGGACGGCGACGGCCCGTCGGACGACGACTCGTGGAACGACGAGGACGACTGGCGTCGCTAGCACCACGGAGCTGCCCCCCGCACGGTGCCGATTCGGTTCCCATCGGCGCGGCGTTGACCTCATTAGACCCGGTTAGGTCTGGTTCTTAGAATCTCGGGTGCTGCCCAACCAGTTTTGCCCGCGGGCCTTGTTTTCCGCCTTTGCAGACGGTTCCCAATACCCAGCAGTCCAGGTGCCGCGCGGTCAGGACGGCCAGGGCGCGCGTCGTGTCTTCGGGGGCGACGACGGCGATCATGCCGACACCCATGTTGAACGTCTTCTCCATCTCTGTGCGCCTGACCCGGCCGCGCTGGGCAATCATGGTGAACACCGGCGCGGGTGTCCAGGTGCCGCGGTCGACCTCGGCGATGAGGCCATGCGGGATGACCCGTTGCAGGTTGCCGGCGAGCCCGCCGCCGGTGACGTGGCAAAACGTCCGGACACGGGTTTCGGCGGCCAAGGCCAAACAGTCTTTGGCGTAGATGCGAGTCGGCTCCAGTAACTCTTCGCCCAAGGTGCGACCGAACTCCTCCACATAACCGGCCAGATTCATCCGGTCGATCTCCAGCAACACCTTGCGGACCAGCGAGTACCCATTGGAATGCAGACCCGACGAGCCCATCGCGATGATGACGTCGCCGGGTTTGACCCGGTCGGGACCCAGCACATTGTCCGCCTCGACGACGCCGACGCCGGTGGCAGAGATATCGTAGTGATCGGGCTCGATCAGGCCCGGATGTTCTGCGGTCTCGCCGCCAAGCAGCGCACAGCCGGCACGCATGCACCCATCGGCGATACCGGCGACGATCGCGCTGAGTCGCTCCGGCACGATCCGGCCGACGGCGATGTAATCCAACAGGAACAGCGGCTCGGCGCCGCAGACCACCAAGTCATCGACCACCATCGCCACCAGGTCCAGGCCCACCGTGTCGTGCTTATCCATCGCCTGAGCGATCGCGAGTTTGGTGCCGACGCCGTCGCTTGAGGCCGCCAGCACCGGTTCGCGGTAGTCGCCGCGGAGAGTGAACAGTCCGGCGAATCCCCCCAGCCCGCCGCGCACTTCGGGTCTGGTGGCCTTCGAAGCGAGCGGCTTGAACAGGTCGATGGCGCGGTCACCGGCTTCGATGTCGACCCCGGCCGACGCGTAGGTGATACCCCGACTA
This sequence comes from Mycobacterium canetti CIPT 140010059, assembly GCF_000253375.1. Classification (NCBI taxonomy): domain Bacteria; kingdom Bacillati; phylum Actinomycetota; class Actinomycetes; order Mycobacteriales; family Mycobacteriaceae; genus Mycobacterium; species Mycobacterium canetti. The sequence goes on along the minus strand of NC_015848.1, from coordinate 911,465 downwards.
CCCGGGTCTTTTCCGGGGCCTTTTGCGAGATCCGTCATCGCGATAAAGGCTACCGCGCGTGCGTTTTGTCAGCGCCCAACGGGGACTTCGTCGTCGGCGGCGAGTTCGCCCAGCGCGGCTCCGCGAGCCGCATTGGCGAGCATGTGCTCGATGACGTTTTTGCCTAGCGCGGTCTCGCGGGGCAGCTCTATTGGATACTTGCCGTCGAAGCATGCGGTGCACAGCCGCGACGTGGGCTGCTCGGACGCCGCGACCATGCCCCGCAGCGAGATGTATCCCAGCGTGTCGGCCCCGATGGCATGCCGTACCGCCTCCAGCATCTCGTCCTCGTTTTCCACGGCGTTGGCGATCAACTCGGCCGGCGAGGGGAAGTCGATACCGTAGAAGCACGGCCACTTCACCGGTGGCGAGGCGATGCGCACATGCAATTCGACCGCACCGGCCTCGCGCAGCATGCGTACCAGCGCACGCTGGGTGTTGCCCCGCACGATCGAGTCGTCGACGACGATGAGCCGCTTGCCGCGGATCACCTCTTTGAGCGGGTTGAGCTTCAGCCGGATGCCGAGCTGACGGATGGTCTGTGACGGCTGGATGAAGGTGCGCCCGACATAGGCGTTCTTCATCAAACCCTGCCCATATGGAACGCCGGACTCCTGCGCGTAGCCGACCGCGGCGGGTGTGCCGGATTCCGGCACACCGATCACCAAGTCGGCCTCGACCGGGCATTCCCGAGCCAGTCGGCGACCGATCTCCACCCGCGCGGCGTGTACCGACCGGCCGGCGATCGTGCTGTCCGGCCGCGCCAGGTAGACGTATTCGAAGACGCAGCCCTTGGGCGTGGGGTTGGCAAAGCGGGTGGACCGCACCCCGTCGGCGTCGATAGCCAGCAATTCGCCCGGTTCGATATCACGGACGAACGAGGCGCCGACGATGTCGAGTGCGGCCGTTTCGGAGGCCACCACCCAGCCACGGTCCAAACGTCCGAGCGATAGCGGGCGCACCCCGTACGGGTCGCGGCACGCATAAAGCGTGTTTTCGTCCATGAACGTCAGACAGAACGCTCCCCGCACTGTGGGCAGCAGGTCCAGCGCCGCCTGTTCGAGGGTGGAATCGGCCGCACCGTGGGCCAGCAGCGCCCCCAGAATGTCGGAGTCCGTCGTCGCCGGGGCTGGGCAGCGGGTGGCGATCAACCCCGCGTCGCGGGCGCGGGCGGCAAGGGCAGCGGCATTGACCAGATTTCCGTTGTGCCCCAACGCAACACCGGTGCCAGCGGCGGTGTTGCGGAACACGGGCTGGGCGTTCTCCCACGTCGTGTCCCCGGTGGTGGAGTAACGACAGTGCCCGATGGCGACATGGCCCTGCATGGCCGCCAACGTCTGCTCGTCGAACACCTGGCTGACCAGGCCGAGGTCTTTGAAGACCAGCACCTGGGAGCCGTCGGCGACGGCGATCCCGGCGGCTTCCTGGCCGCGATGCTGCAACGCGTACAGGCCGTAGTAGGTGAGTTTGGCGACGTCTTCGCCCGGGGCCCAAACCCCGAAGACACCACACTCTTCCCGGGGCGAGTTCAGGTCTTGCTCGGGTTGCTGGCCGGTCACGGTTTGGCGGCTCCCTGGGGCGCGGTCGGTGACGTAATCCGAGTCTACGGCCACGACGTCTGCACCGCCGAATTCGGCTTGCGTGTCGGGCACCCCGGCACCACCCTCACACACCATAGCCGCAGCTCAGCACGCCGGAATCAGCCGAGATCCACCAGTGGCAACCAGGCCTCGATCTCACCGGCCCGCGAGCCGGAGAGCTGCAGCGCGCCGCTGGCCCGGGCCTGCGCCACCCCCGACAGCCCGGTAGCCACCAGGAGCCAGGTCCGTGGGTCGGTCTGCACGACGTTGGGGGGTGTGCCGCGAGTGTGCCGGGGCCCAGAAATGCACTGCACCGCAGCAAACGGTGGGATCCGGACTTCGACGCTGGCGCCGGGGGCCAGCGCAGCGAGCGTGCGCGCCGTAAGCCGAACCGCCGCCGCCAACACGTCCGTGTCGGGTGCTGGCAGCGTTTCGTCGCGCAACCAGTCCGCGAGGGCCAACACGACCTGCCGAGTCTTCGCCGGATCGGCTCGATCACGAGCGCTCATACCTTAGGGTCTCAAGAATCGGTGGATCCATCCAGACGGCGGCCAGGCGCCGCTGCTGAGACCGGGATCGGGTGGTATGCGAACCCAGTTCCGAACTGAACTTGACATGGCGCGGCCACAACAACCAGCTTTCCAGCCGATGTCCTTAGATCGCTAGATCTGCTGTCTTGCAAGAGTTATCGCCTTGACCGCACAATTCTGTATGGACCCCGCGCCGGCGCGCGGTCAACCTGCGCCGACCCGCGATCTGTGAGATTCTTTCGGTGACCTAATCATTTCTCCCTGAGTTCCCAAGGCGGTGACCCGATGCCCAAAATCTCTTCGCGCGACGGCGGTCGGACCGCTCAGCGCACCGTGAATCCCATCATCGTTACCCGGCGCGGCAAGATCGCCCGCCTGGAATCCGGCCTGACCCCCCAGGAGGCCCAGATCGAAGATCTGGTCTTTCTGCGAAAGGTGTTAAACAGGGCTGATATTCCCTATCTACTGATCCGAAACCACAAGAACCGGCCGGTGCTTGCCATCAACATCGAACTACGTGCTGGCCTCGAGCGCGCTCTTGCGGCCGCATGTGCAACCGAACCGATGTACGCCAAAACTATTGATGAGCCTGGCCTTTCTCCTGTTTTGGTCGCCACCGACGGGCTGTCGCGGCTGGTTGACCCGCGTGTCGTGCGGTTGTATCGACGCCGGATTGCGCCGGGCGGATTTCGCTACGGCCCGGCGTTCGGTGTGGAACTGCAATTCTGGGTATACGAGGAGACGGTGATCCGCTGCCCTGTCGAAAACTCGCTTAGCCGCAAAGTGCTGCCCCGAAACGAAATAACGCCGACAAATGTCAAACTCTACGGGTACAAATGGCCGACCCTTGACGGGATGTTTGCCCCGCACGCCAGCGACGTCGTGTTCGACATTGACATGGTGTTCTCCTGGGTGGACGGCACTGACCCCGAGTTCCGGGCGCGCCGCATGGCTCAAATGTCGCAGTACGTGGTGGGCGAGGGCGACGACGCCGAAGCGCGGATCCGCCAAATCGACGAGTTGAAATACGCGCTGCGGTCGGTGAACATGTTTGCTCCGTGGATACGTCGCATCTTCATCGCGACGGATTCAACCCCGCCGCCATGGTTGGCCGAACATCCCAAAATCACCATCGTTCGCGCCGAGGACCACTTTTCCGACCGTTCCGCGTTGCCGACCTATAACTCGCATGCGGTGGAGAGCCAGCTGCACCACATCCCGGGGCTCAGCGAGCACTTCTTGTACTCCAACGACGACATGTTCTTCGGCCGGCCGCTCAAGGCCAGCATGTTCTTCTCTCCCGGTGGAGTCACCAGGTTCATCGAAGCCAAGACCCGGATCGGGCTCGGCGCCAACAACCCAGCGCGTAGTGGCTTTGAAAACGCGGCCCGGGTGAACCGGCAGCTGCTCTTCGACCGGTTCGGGCAGGTGATTACCCGTCATCTCGAGCACACCGCGGTACCGTTGCGCAAGAGTGTGCTGATCGAGATGGAGCGGGAATTCCCGGAGGAATTCGCCCGCACTGCGGCCAGCCCGTTCCGCTCCGGCACCGACATCTCGGTGACCAACTCGTTCTACCACTATTACGCGCTGATGACCGGACGCGCCGTCCCGCAGGAAAAGGCTAAAGTCCTCTATGTCGACACCACCAGCTATGCGGGTCTTCGGCTACTTCCTAAGTTGCGGAAGCACCGCGGATACGATTTCTTCTGCCTCAACGACGGTAGCTTTCCTGAAGTCCCCGCAGCGCAGCGCGCAGAACGAGTCGTCAGTTTCCTGGAGCGCTATTTCCCGATACCGGCTCCCTGGGAGAAGATCGCCGCGGACGTCAGTCGACGGGACTTCGCGGTGCCGAGGACGTCAGCACCATCGGAGGGTGCTTGAATAGCGAATCGCGACGCGACGGTTCGATGAAAATGCCGCTCTCGGCGATTTTGCGTCGCGCCTGCCCGGGTGAGACAAAGGTGCCGACCGTTTCTCCGCCGCCCAGCGGAATCACCGAGTGCACGACGGTGTCCGGATAGACGTGCACCAGGTTGCAACCTTGGGCGCCGTCTCTGCCACGCGTTCCTCCAGCAGCGACGGTCAGGTCCTGGGTGTAGCAGGTCGCCGAGGCAACCGACACTGGGATCCCGACGAAGGTGGCATTCGTCGAGTAGTGCAGGTGCCCGGCCAAAATGGCGCGAACGTCAGTGCCCCGCAGCACTCGCCCAAGCGCAGCCTGGTCGCGCAGCTCCACCGTGACGGCCATATCCAAGACACTCGGAATCGGCGGATGATGCAACGCCAAAATGGTGCCGTCCGGCGCTGGCGTGGCCAACTCTTCAGCAAGCCAACCCAATTGGGACGCGCGGATTTCGCCGTGATGATGTCCGGGCACCGAGGTATCCAACACGATGATGCGCAGACCGTCGATCATGCACACCCGGTCCAGCGGCGCCATCGATGGCGCTTCGTCCAGCAAGAATTTGCGTAGTTCGGCCCGGTCGTCGTGGTTACCCATCACCCAGACGAGTTCGGCGCCCAACTGCGCCGCGAACGGCTCTACCAGGCCTCGGAGCTTGCGGTATGCCGCCGGTTCGCCTTGGTCGGCCAAATCGCCGGTGAAGACGATCGCATCGGGGCGTAGGCCGGACTGGTTCAACTGTTCGAGCAGTTCGCCCAGCCGGTCGTCGGCGTCCACCGCCCCGTAGAGCCGACGATCCCCCCCGATGAGATGAGTGTCGCTGATATGTAAGAGAACGTAATCCGGCCGCGGATGCTCCGCGGCCCTAAGTCTATGCACCTGAGGTGCCAACCCTCTCCATTGATTGGTTAGACAGTGACCAATCAGTATAGCGGCGCCGCCGACCAGATCCGCGCTGTTGTGAGCCGTTCCACGATCACCAGGGGCCCGATCCCGCGATCACAGCCGGGTCGAGATACCAGAACGCCGCTGGACCAGCACGGCGGCGACCGCACCGGCCTCGTTGATGGCCAAGTGCGTCAGCAGCGGTGCTGCCAGACTGCCGGACCGGTCGGCCAGCCAACCGAACATCCAGCCGGCGATACCGGTGGCCAACACCGTGAGCACCACCGGCTCGCCCGTCGCGCGCGCGTCGGCGATGTGAGACAAACCAAAGGCGCCGGCCTGCAGTATCCGTCCACCCGACCGACCGAAGGCCCGGGCACCGATAGTGGACAGCGCCCCGCGAAACGCGGCCTCCTCGGCCCACACCGTGCCGCCAGGTATGTGCCATACCAGCCAGACCGGCACCGACGCCGGCAACTCACGAGCCGACATCGACAACCGCACCATCGGCACCGGTGTCGTTGCCGCGATCGCGGTCGCCGCCGCCGCCCCCGCGGCCGAGCCCAGCCGCAGCCCGGCCCACAGCCGCGGCGGCCAAAGGCCCATCGTCGCACGAGTAACCAGCACCAACACGCTCCCCAGCCCCGCCTGCAACGGAATCCGCCACGGCGCCGGCAGCCGCGGGCCGACCAGACTCCAGCCAACCAGGCCGGCGGCCAAAGACAGGGCGCGAAGCCGACTCATCCGAAGTAGCGCGGCAACACCGCCTCGGATGTCGCACGCAGTTCGGCCAACGACACTGTGAACAAGCCCTGCACCTCAACCGCGTCCGAACCTTGATCGACGACACCGATGCGGACCGCGGGCAGTCCCCGCGCCTCACACATCCCGCGAAACCGGCTCTCCTCGGTGCGTGGCACCGCGACCAGCACCCGACCCGCCGACTCGGAGAACAGCAGCACAAACGGGTCAGCCCCTTCGGGAAGCACTATGCGGCAACCGGTTTCACCCGCTAACGCCGATTCCACGATGGCCTGGGCCAGCCCACCCTCGGACAAATCGTGCGCCGCAGACACCAGCCCGTCCCGCGACGCCGAGCTCAGCACCGCGGCCAACAGCTTCTCCCGCGCCAGATCGACCACCGGCGGCAGCCCACCCAGGTGGTCTGCGGTCACCTGCGCCCACACGGAACCGTCGAACTCGTCGCGGGTGTCGCCCAACAGCATCAACGTTTCCCCGGGCTCGGCGCCCAGGCCGGTGGGGATGCGCCGACGCACATCGTCGATGACGCCGAGCACCCCGACCACCGGCGTGGGCAGGATGGCCGCCGAACCGGTTTGGTTGTAAAAACTCACGTTGCCACCGGTCACCGGAATGCCCAGGGCCGCACAGCCATCGGCCAGACCGCGGACCGCCTGCGCGAACTGCCACATCACGCCGGGGTCCTCGGGGGAACCGAAGTTCAGGCAGTTGGTCACCGCGACCGGGGTGGCGCCGGTGACGGCGACGTTGCGGTACGCCTCGGCCAACGCGAGTTGCGCGCCAGCGTAGGGATCCAGCAGCGTGTAGCGTCCCGACGCGTCGGTCGATACCGCGATGCCCCGGCCGGTCGACTCGTCGACGCGCAGCATGCCGCCGTCGGCGTGCTCGGCGAGCACCGTGTTGCCGCGCACATAGCGGTCGTACTGCTCGGTGATGAACGCGCGGCTGCACAGGTGCGGGCTGCCCAGCAGCGCAAGCAACGTCGCGCGCAGCTCGTCACCGGTGACCGGCCGCGCCAGCTTGGCCGAGCGGTCGGCGTTCAGCGCGTCCTGCGAGTCGGGGCGGGCGACCGGGCGCTGATACACCGGGCCTTCGTGAGCCACGCTGCGCGGCGGCACGTCGACCACCGTCTCGCCGTGCCAGGTGATCTGCAGCCGGTCGCCGTCGGTGACCTCACCGATCACCGCCGCCAGCACCTCCCACTTGCGGCACACCGCTAGGAATGCGTCGACGTTCTTCGGGGAGACCACCGCGCACATCCGCTCCTGCGACTCGCTACAGAGCACCTCGGCGGGCGTCATCTCCTTGGCCCGCAGCGGGACGCTGTCCAGCTGGATAGTCATTCCGCCGTCACCGGCGGATGCTAACTCCGATGTGGCACACGATAATCCGGCTCCGCCTAGGTCTTGGATGCCGATCACCAGGCCGCCCGCGTAGAGTTCGAGACAGCATTCGATGAGCACCTTCTCCATGAACGGGTCGCCGACCTGCACCGAGGGCAGCTTCTTGCGGGATCCCTCGGCATCGAAGGTGTCCGACGCCAGCACCGACACCCCGCCGATACCGTCGAGCCCGGTGCGCGCGCCAAACAGGATGATCTTGTTGCCGGCGCCGGAGGCGAACGCCAGATGCAGGTCCTCCTGCCGTAATACGCCGACACACAACGCGTTCACTAAGGGGTTGCCGGCGTAGCACGGGTCGAAGACGGTCTCTCCGCCGATGTTGGGCAGGCCCAGGGAGTTGCCGTATCCGCCGATGCCGCGGACCACGCCGTCGAGCACGCGGCGGGTATCGGGGGCGTCGGCGGGGCCGAACCGTAGCTGGTCCATCACGGCGACCGGTCGGGCGCCCATGGCCATGATGTCGCGGACGATGCCGCCCACCCCGGTGGCCGCGCCCTGGTAGGGCTCGACGTAGGACGGGTGGTTGTGTGACTCCACCTTGAAGGTGACCGCCCAGCCGTCGCCGATGTCGACGACGCCGGCGTTCTCGCCGATGCCGGCCAGCATGGCCGCGCGCATCTCGTCGGAGGTGGTCTCACCGAAGTAGCGCAGGTGCACCTTGGAGGACTTGTACGAGCAGTGTTCGCTCCACATCACCGAGTACATGGCCAGCTCGGTGTCGGTGGGCCGGCGGCCCAGGATCTGGCGAATCCGCCGGTATTCGTCGTCTTTGAGGCCCAGCTCACCATACGGTTGTGGTTGGTCGGGTGTGGTCGCGGCGTGTTCGACGGTGTCCAGCACCGACGTTTTGCGCGGGGTCCGGGCGAGCGGAGACATCACGGAGGCAGTCTAGGCCCCATCGCGCTGCGGCCGCGTTGACACGGACAAGCCGACGGGTAGGTATGCCCGCGCAAGAACCCCGGTGGCATCAGCCGTCGGGCTGACATCGGGCGGGCGCTCAGGATGGTGGTGCGCAAAATGGAACCATGTCTCGTCACTGGCCGTTGTTCGACCTGCGCATCACCACGCCGCGGCTCCAGTTGCAACTGCCCACCGAGGAGTTGTGCGACCAGCTGATCGACACCCTCCTGGAGGGAGTCCACGACCCCGACCGAATGCCGTTTTCGGTTCCGTGGACGCGAGCATCGCGCGAGGACCTGCCGTTCAACACGCTGTCGCACCTATGGCAGCAACTGGCCGGGTTCAAGCGGGATGACTGGTCTCTGCCGCTGGCCGTCCTCGTCGACGGTAGGGCCGTAGGCGTACAGGCCCTGAGCTCCAAGGATTTCCCCATCACCCGTCAGGTGGATTCTGGATCATGGCTCGGGTTGCGTTACCAAGGCCACGGCTACGGCACCGAGATGCGGGCGGCTGTACTGTATTTCGCGTTTGCCGAGCTGGAGGCGCAGGTCGCGACGTCGAGGTCGTTCGTGGATAACCCGGCCTCGATCGCGGTATCCCGCCGTAACGGATACCGCCACAACGGCCTGGATCGCGTGGCACGCGAAGGGGCTATGGCAGAGGCGCTGCTATTCCGGCTGACCCGCGACGATTGGCAGCGGCATCGCACGGTTGAGGTTCGGGTGGACGGGTTCGACCGCTGCCGGCCGCTTTTCGGCCCCTAGGAACCGCCTCGTTATTGACCCGCCACGCAAAAAGCGTTGCCTTCGGGGTCAGCCAGCACCACCCAGCGAAAGCTCTCGCCGACCTGATGCCGCCCGACCTCGCTGGCTCCGGCGGCGACCAGGCGCAACACCTCGGCATCCAGGTCCTTGGTCGTGAAGTCGACGTGCACGCGGTTTTTCCCAGGGGCGGGATCGGGCACCTTCTGGAATCCCAACCGCGGTCCATCGGGCCGGGCGACCACGACGAATTCGCCGGGCAGCAGTTCACGCGTCGTACCATCGAACTGCTCGGCCCACCAGCCGGCAAGCTTCGCAGGGTCGCTGCAGTCGAAAGTGACCATCTCTACCTTGAGTGCCATACCGCCCGACCCTATGCCTCGGATAGCTCGGCGGAAAGAAACGCTTGCAGTGCCGCCGAATAGGCGGCTACGTCGTGAGCGCCCATCAACTCTCGCGCGGAGTGCATCGCCAGCTGGGCGGCGCCGACGTCGACCGTGGGGATTCCGGTACGCGCCGCGGCCAACGGCCCGATCGTCGACCCGCACGGCAGATCGGCGCGATGCTCGTAACGCTGCATAGGCACTCCCGCGCGCTGGCAGGCCAGCGCGAAAGCCGCCGCGGTGCGTCCGTCGGTGGCGTAGCGCAGATTTGGGTGCACCTTGAGCACCGGACCCGCGTTGACTTCGATCAGGTGGCTCGGCTCGTGACGGTCCGGGTAGTTGGGGTGCGTCGCGTGCGCCATGTCGGCCGAGGCGAGCATCGAGGTGGTCAGCCGGCGCAGGAAATCCTCCCGGGTGCCGCCGGCCGCCAGCACGATGCGTTCCAGCACGGCGGTCAGCAGGTTGGACTGCGCGCCGTGGTCCGAGGCCGAACCCACCTCCTCGTGGTCGAAAACCACCAGCACGGGCAAGTAGCCGCGCGGTGCCGAGTCCACGTCCAACGCCAGCAATGCCTCCATTCCCGCATAGCAACTGGCCTGGTTGTCCAACCTCGGCGCGCTCAGCAGGCTGGCAGTGCCATCGACCGAAGCGCCGATCACCGCCGACGGGGTCAGGTCATGAGTCATCAGATCCGCGGCCAGCACGTCGGCCGCCGCCACCCCGGCGCGCTGGGCGACGTACCCCACAAACGACTCCACCCGATCTCCCACGCCCCATACCGCGTTGAGGTGTCGTTGCGGATCCAGCGTGAGCGACTTGCGGTCCTCGGCCAGGTGAATCGCCAGCTGCGGCACCCGCAGGATCGGGTCGTCGATCCGGACCAGCCGGTGGCTGACCCCGGCACCGTCTCGCACCGATAGCCGCCCGCTGATGCCCAGATCACGATCCAGCCAAGAGTTCAGCCACGCTCCCCCGTACGGCTGCAGGGCCACCACCTGCCAGCCGGCGACCACCCGGTCCGGGTTCTGCTTGACCCGCAGGTTGGGACTGTCGGTGTGCGCCCCAACGATCCGGAATGGGACCTGCGTGTGCCCGCTCTGCTCGGCGTTCCACGCCACCAGCGAGCCGGCCCGGACGGTGAAGTACCGGCCCGGTTTGTCCGGCCAGCGATCCGCTTCGCGCAGCTCGCGGTATCCGGCGCCGAGCAGCCGTCCCGCCACCGTCGCGCAGACGTGAAACGGCGACGGGGACGCGTCGATGAATTCGCACAGGCCGTGTGCCGTGGCCGCCATGTAGCCATGTCTAGCATCACCGGAATTGCAGGGACGTTAGGGTCGTGGCTGTGCCTGCCGTCTCTCCGCAGCCGATTCTGGCGCCGTTGACTCCGGCCGCGATCTTCCTGGTCGCCACCATCGGCGCCGACGGCGAGGCGACGGTGCACGACGCACTGTCGGAGATCTCCGGCCTGGTGCGTGCGATCGGCTTCCGTGACCCGACCAAACACTTGTCCGTGGTCGTCTCGATCGGGTCCGACGCCTGGGACCGCTTGTTCGCCGGACCTCGACCCACCGAGCTGCATCCGTTCGTCGAGCTGACCGGACCACGGCATGCCGCCCCGGCAACTCCCGGCGATCTGTTGTTCCACATCCGGGCCGAGACCATGGACGTGTGCTTCGAGTTGGCCGGCCGCATTCTCAAGTCGATGGGCGATGCGGTGACCGTTGTCGACGAAGTGCACGGCTTCCGGTTTTTCGACAACCGTGATCTGCTGGGCTTTGTCGATGGCACCGAAAACCCAAGTGGCCCAATCGCCATCAAGGCCACCACGATCGGTGACGAGGATCGCAACTTCGCCGGCTCGTGTTATGTGCACGTGCAGAAGTATGTGCACGATATGGCCTCGTGGGAATCCCTCTCGGTCACCGAGCAGGAGCGTGTGATCGGCCGGACCAAACTCGACGACATCGAACTCGACGACAACGCGAAGCCAGCCAATTCACACGTAGCGCTCAACGTCATCACCGACGACGACGGCACCGAGCGCAAGATCGTGCGACACAACATGCCGTTCGGCGAAGTCGGCAAGGGCGAGTACGGCACTTACTTCATCGGATATTCGCGCACGCCGGCGGTGACCGAGCAGATGCTGCGCAACATGTTTCTCGGCGATCCGGCAGGCAACACCGATCGAGTGCTTGACTTTTCCACCGCGGTGACCGGCGGACTGTTCTTCTCACCCACCATCGACTTTCTCGACGATCCACCGCCCCTACCGCAGGCGGCGACGCCGACTCTGGCAGCCAGGTCGCTATCGATCGGCAGCTTGAAAGGAAGCCCCCGATGAACAATCTCTACCGCGATTTGGCACCGGTCACCGAAGCCGCTTGGGCGGAAATCGAATTGGAGGCGACGCGGACGTTCAAGCGACACATCGCCGGGCGCCGGGTGGTCGATGTCAGTGATCCCGGGGGGCCCGTCACCGCGGCGGTCAGCACCGGCCGGCTGATCGATGTTAAAGCACCCACCGACGGCGTGATCGCGCACCTGCGAGCTAGCAAACCCCTTGTCCGGCTGCGGGTTCCGTTTATCTTGTCGCGCAACGAGATCGACGACGTGGAACGTGGCTCTAAGGACTCCGATTGGGAACCGGTCAAGGAGGCCGCCAAGAAGCTGGCCTTCGTCGAGGACCGCACAATATTCGAAGGCTACAGCGCCGCATCAATCGAAGGGATCCGCAGCGCGAGTTCGAACCCGGCGCTGACGTTGCCCGAGGATCCCCGTGAAATCCCTGATGTCATCTCCCAGGCATTGTCCGAACTGCGGTTGGCCGGTGTGGACGGACCGTATTCGGTGTTGCTCTCTGCCGACGTCTACACCAAGGTTAGCGAGACTTCCGATCACGGCTATCCCATCCGGGAGCATCTGAACCGGCTAGTGGACGGGGACATCATTTGGGCCCCGGCCATCGACGGCGCGTTCGTGCTGACCACTCGAGGCGGCGACTTCGACCTACAGCTGGGCACCGACGTCGCAATCGGGTACGCCAGCCACGACACGGACACCGTGCGGCTCTACCTGCAGGAAACGCTGACGTTCCTTTGCTACACCGCCGAGGCGTCGGTCGCGCTCAGCCACTAAGGCACGAGCGCGAGCAGACATAAAGGTCCCTTTTCGCCCGGCGTAGTAAGAGAGCTTTTGCGTCTGGTGGGCGATAGGCCGGCACGGCTCACCGGCGCTAGGCGCGCGTAGCGTCGCTGGCAGAGTCCGACGAAAGGATCTTTGATTATGACCGCGGCCCAACAGGACCAGGCGCCAATGGCAACACCCGGCTGCCGTGAGGGTGAAACGTATGACGTCGTCGTGCTCGGCGCGGGACCCGTTGGACAGAACGTCGCCGATCGTGCCCGCGCGGGGGGCCTGCGTGTCGCGGTGGTAGAGCGCGAACTCGTCGGGGGTGAATGCTCCTATTGGGCCTGTGTGCCCAGCAAAGCCCTGCTGCGTCCGGTCATCGCGATCTCTGACGCCCGACGGGTCGACGGCGCGCGCGAAGCAGTCGACGGCTCGATCAACACAGCCGGCGTCTTTGGCCGCCGCAACCGCTACGTGGCCGACTGGGACGACACCGGCCAGGCCGACTGGGTGAGTGGAATCGGCGCGACGCTGATACGTGGTGATGGGCGGTTGGACGGTCCGCGACGCGTCGTCGTCACCAAGTCGAGCGGAGAAAGCGTGGCGCTGACCGCCCGGCATGCCGTTGTCATCTGCACCGGAAGCCGGCCAGCACTCCCCGACCTTCCCGGCATCATCGAAGCCCGGCCATGGACCAATCGCCAAGCCACCGACAACAGTACGGTCCCCGACCGGCTTGCGATCGTCGGCGCCGGCGGCGTCGGTGTGGAGATGGCGACCGCCTGGCAGGGACTGGGCGCCTCGGTGACCCTGCTGGCTCGGGGATCTGGCCTGCTGCCTCGGATGGAGCCGTTTGTGGGGGAACTCATCGGTCGCGGACTGGCCGACGCCGGCGTTGACGTGCGCGTGGGAGTATCGGTACGCGCGCTGGCCCGCCCCGACCCAACTGGCCCAGTGGTCCTTGAGCTGGACGACGGTACCGAGCTGCGGGTCGACGAGGTACTCTTCGCCACCGGCCGAGCACCGCGAACCGACGACATCGGCTTGGAGACAATAGGACTGACGCCGGGCAGCTGGCTGGACGTCGATGACACCTGCCGGGTGCGGGCTGTTGACGACGGTTGGCTCTATGCCGCCGGCGACGTCAACCATCGCGCGTTGCTGACCCACCAAGGCAAATACCAGGCGCGGATCGCCGGCGCCGCGATCGGCGCCCGTGCCGCCGGACGACCGCTAGACACCACGTCGTGGGGCATGCACGCGACCACCGCCGACCATCACGCGGTGCCGCAGGCATTCTTTACCGACCCCGAAGCCGCAGCGGTCGGCCTGACAGCTGATCAGGCCGCACAGGCTGGTCACCGGATCAAAGCGATCGATGTCGAAATCGGCGATGTCGTTATGGGAGCCAGGCTCTTTGCCGACGGATACACCGGCAGGGCGCGCATGGTGGTCGACGTCGATCGGGGCCATCTGCTGGGCGTGACCATGGTTGGCCCGGGCGCCGCCGAGCTGTTGCATTCGGCCACCGTCGCCGTCGCCGGCCAGGTGCCAATCGATCGGTTGTGGCACGCCGTTCCGTGCTTCCCGACCATCAGCGAACTGTGGCTGAGACTTCTTGAATCCTACCGAGATTCGTTTTACCTGCTGGTATAGCCAACCCGCCGCCGCGCCGCTGAACCCGCGGGGGGACTGCGGTGGTCTGCGGCGGTTCCCGAGCGCTCGGCCGGTGCCGGGCGTGGATCAAGCTGCCTGGGTGCTACCCGCTCTAAGCAGAACCCTCGTCGAGCGGCGCGAGCACGGTCACCGCGACGGGCCGGGTCAGCAATTCACTGACCTGTGCCCGGTAGTTCAGATAGTGCGGCGAACTGCGGTGTTCGTCGAGCGCGATACGGCTGCGGTACCGCTCGAAAAGCACCAGCTCGCCGCCGTCGGCGCTCTCGTAGAGGTCGTAGCTACGGCATCCGTCCTCGGCCCGTGTCGCGGTAACCATTGCGTCCAAGAGAGCGCGCAGGGCCGACCTAGCGTCAGGCCTTGGCATGAGCCGGGCGATGACCGCGATGGGTGACGTCATGGCTGACCTTCTTCCGCTGCTACCGCGCACGCACGCTTGACGCGCTATGTCATAAGACGTTTTAATACGTCTTATGACATCTGTCAAGCTGGACCTGGATGCTGCCGATCTGCGGATATCGCGTGGCAGCGTGCCGGCGAGTACCCAGCTTGCCGAGGCGCTAAAGGCCCAGATCATCCAGCAGCGGCTGCCGCGCGGCGGGCGTTTGCCCAGCGAACGAGAATTGATCGACCGCTCCGGTTTGAGCCGCGTGACCGTGCGCGCGGCGGTCGGGATGCTGCAACGTCAGGGGTGGCTGGTGCGCCGGCAGGGCTTGGGTACCTTCGTCGCCGATCCGGTGGAACAGGAGCTCACTTGCGGCGTGCGCACCATCACCGAGGTGTTGTTGAGCTGTGGTGTTACCCCGCAGGTCGACGTGCTGTCACACCAGACCGGACCGGCGCCGCAACGGATTTCCGAGACTCTGGGATTGGTTGAGGTCCTCTGTATTCGCCGGCGCATCCGCACTGGCGATCAACCCTTGGCCCTGGTCACGGCTTATCTTCCGCCCGGGTTGGGCCCAGCCGTGGAGCCGTTGCTATCGGGCGGCGCGGACACCGAAACCACGTATGCGATGTGGGAGCGGCGACTGGGTGTACGCATTGCGCGGGCCACCCACGAAATCCATGCCGCCGGGGCCTCCCCCGACGTAGCCGACGCGTTGGATCTGGCGGTGGGTTCGCCGGTACTGGTCGTCGACCGCACCAGCTACACCAATGACGGCAAGCCCCTTGAAGTGGTGGTGTTTCACCACCGCCCCGAGCGGTACCAGTTCTCCGTCACGTTGCCCCGAACGTTGCCCGGATCGGGTGCCGGAATTATCGAGAAACGAGATTTCACATGAACGCCAAAAACGATCCACACTTCGGACTCTTGCTGGCGTTGACGGTTAACGGCCTGGCGATTAGCACCTACCACGAAATGGTTGTCGTCTCGCAGACAGCGGAGGAATACGGATTCGATTCGGTGTGGTTATGCGACCACTTCCTGACGATAAGCCCCGGCGAGTATGCGAAGGTTGCCGGCATCGCCGCCGACACCGGCTCCGCGACCGGCACCGAAACCGGCGGGGCGGGCCAGGGCGCCCCTTCGAGGTCGCTGCCCCTGCTGGAGTGCTGGACGGCACTTGCGGCACTGTCCCGCGACACCACCAAGCTGCGGTTGGGCACCAGCGTGCTGTGCAATTCCTACCGTCATCCTTCGGTGCTGGCGAAGATGGCTGCGACGCTGGACGTCATTTCCCAGGGACGTCTCGATCTGGGATTGGGCGCCGGCTGGTTTCGGCGCGAGTCGCAAGCCTACGGCATCCCGTTCCCGCCGGTTGGCGACCGAGTCTCCGCGCTTGCCGAGTCGCTGCAGGTCATCAAAGCCGTGTGGACCGAGCCAAACCCCACCTACGCCGGCCGGTTTTACACCTTGGACGGCGCCACCTGCGATCCGCCGCCGGTGCAACGGCCACACCCTCCGTTGTGGATCGGCGGGGAAGGCGACCGGGTCCAGCGCATCGCCGCTAAGCATGCCCAGGGCCTCAACGTGCGCTGGTGGTCGCCGCAGCAAATCGCCCAACGCCGCGGCTTTCTCACCCGTGCGTCCGAGGCGGCCGGGCGTGACCCCGACACGCTGCGACTGTCGGTCACACTGCTGCTGGCACCCACCCAGTCCGGCGAGGAAGAAGTCCGGATCCGCGAAGAATTCGCGTCCATCCCCGAGCCGGGGCTCATCGTCGGGACACCCGACAGGTGTATCGAGCGCATTCGTGAATACCAGGACCGCGGTGTCGGCCATTTTCTCTTCACGATTCCACACGTCGTGAAGACCGATTATCTGCACATCATCGGCAGCGACATCATTCCGCGCGTCAAAACTGAGGTCACGATTCCATGACGCTAGCCAACAATGGAACCGGCATGGACCAATTTCTGATGCCCACGGAGTACCTCGACGCCGGCCATCCGCTCGTTCGTACGACGGCAGCAACCCTCATCCGGGACGCGGTGTCGGATACCGAGCGGGTCAGGCGGATCTACTACTACGTACGCGACCTGCCATACGACGTCCTCGCGTCCTTTCGCTACCTCGCGCAGGGACATCACCGCGCCAGCGACGTGATCGGCCACGGGGTCGCCTTCTGTATGGGCAAGGCAAGTTCCTTCGTCGCCCTGTGCCGAGCCGCCGGTGTCCCGGCCCGTATCGCGTTCCAGACGATCGACGCCCCCGATAAGGAGTTTCTGTCCCCGCAGGTACGTGCCCTATGGGGAGGCCGAACTGGCCGGCCCTTCCCGTGGCACTCGCTGGGTGAGGCATACCTTGGTCGGCGATGGGTCAAGCTGGACGCCACCATCGACGCACCCACCGCCGCCCGCCTCGGCAAGCCCTACCGGCAGGAATTCGACGGAGCTACCCCGATCCCGACGGTGGAAGGAACCATTCTGCGGGAAAACGGCAGCTACGCCGACTATCCCAGCGCGGTCGCGCAATGGTACCAGCGAATCGCTCAGTCGGTCCTGAAGGCGTTGCAGTCCACCGAAGTACACGCCTTGGTAGCCGCCGACGACGAACTGTGGACCGGCCCCCCGGTCGAATTGGCCGACGCAACCCACCGACTGTGAATCTCACGACGCCTCCGCCGCGTGTCGCGTCGTGCCATTCACAGTGGCCGGGCTACCCCGCGTCGCTCAGGGAATTCTCATCTTGTTCTTCGCAACCGGGTTCCCAGCTCAAAGGATTCACCAAGGCGCCGGCTGCATCATGAGTTCATGACTGAGTCGATAGGCGAGCCGCTGAGCACCAACCTGATCGAGCGCTACCTGCGCGCCCGCGGCCGGCGATACTTCCGTGGCCACCACGACGCCGAGTTCTTCTTCGTCGCCAACGCCCACCTGCGGCTGCACGTCCACCTAGAAATCTCTCCCGCCTACCGCGACGTGTTCACGATCAGGGTCAGTCCCGCATACTTCTTCCCCGCCACCGACCACACCCGGTTGGCGGAGATCGTCAACGCGTGGAACCTGCAGAACCACGAGGTCACCGCGATCGTGCACGGGTCCTCTGATCCGCACCGCATCGGCGTGGCCGCAGAGCGGTCCTTGATCAGGGACCGCATCCGGTTCGACGATTTCGCCACCTTCGTCGACAACGCCGTCTCGGCCGCGACGGAGCTCTTCGGTCAGCTGACGGCAGCCGGATTACCTCCAACCGCGACGCCGCCGTTGCTGCGAGACGCCGGGTGAGCGTGAGCGGGTGACCTCAGGCCGTCAGAACGGCATCCAGCGCTGAATAGAACAGACCCAGTCCGTCGTCGGACGGCCCGGTCAACGCTTCAATCGCATGTTCGGGGTGCGGCATCAGGCCGACGACACGGCCGTTGGCTGAGCAGATGCCGGCGATGTCGCGCAGCGAGCCGTTGACGTTGTCATGGTAGCGAAACACCACCCGGCCTTCGCCTTCTAGTTCGTCAAGCACCTTCTCCGGCGCCACGTAACGGCCCTCGCCGGACTTCAGCGGAACCAACAGGTCGGCGTCAGGCTCGAAACGCGATGTCCACGCCGTCGACGTCGACGCTACCCGCAGCCACACATCGCGGCAGATGAAGTGCAATCCCACGTTGCGGGTCAGGGCACCAGGTAGTAGCCCGGCCTCACACAGCACCTGAAAGCCGTTGCAAATCCCCAACACCGGCATGCCGCGGTCCGCGGCAGCTACCACTTCGTCCATCACCGGAGCGAACCTGGCGATCGCTCCGGCCCGGAGGTAGTCACCGTAGGAAAATCCGCCGGGCACCACTACGGCGTCGACACCCTTAAGGTCGGCGTCGGCATGCCACAGGCTGACCACCTCGGCGCCCGCCTGCCGCGCCGCGCGCGCGGCGTCGACGTCGTCGAGCGTGCCGGGAAACGTGATGACACCGATGCGCGCCGTCACCGCGGGTCCCGGCTGATCGTCCAGTCCTCGATCACGGTGTTGGCCAACAGTGATTCCGCGATCTCGGCCAGCGTGGTGTCATCAACCGTATCGTCGACCTCCAGCTCAAACCTCTTGCCTTGACGCACATCTGATATTCCGGGATGGCCAAGACGCCCCAGCGCACCGACAATCGCCTGGCCCTGCGGGTCAAGAATCTCCGCCTTGGGCATCACATGCACGACCACCCTGGCCACCGGCGCTCCTCCTCAGATCTGCCCGCCGCGCCCGGCGACAGCGGCCGCCAGGAGCCGGGCAATGATTCCCGCGCCAACTCTACCGGCGGTAGGTGCCCCGCCTGGTCACGGGCACGAGCCGATGTAGGCCTCGCATAACGGCGCGGTCAGGGCGTCCAAAACCGCGGAGTCCGCAACCGTGGGCCACGGCACCTGTGGCGGCCCGGACGACCACAAGGTGAGTTCGCTGATCGTGCTGCTTGATACGTGCGCGACCAGGTAGGTGTGCATGATGACCGGCCCGCTGATCACCGCGGCCATCCGGGTCGGTTCGTCGTCGGTGA
Organism: Mycobacterium canetti CIPT 140010059; assembly: GCF_000253375.1. NCBI lineage: Bacteria > Bacillati > Actinomycetota > Actinomycetes > Mycobacteriales > Mycobacteriaceae > Mycobacterium > Mycobacterium canetti. The sequence continues at coordinate 892,594 of NC_015848.1, read as the reverse complement.
CCGACGGCGACTGCAGCGGTGCGCCCAGCTGGCAGGCGCGTAACGCGGCGACGGCGGTGCCAAACACCGACGCCGCGATCTGGCCACCGCGGGCGGTGTCCCCGCGCCAGTGCAGCACCTGAGCTTGCAACTGCCACTGGCCGTCGGGGTGGACCACCGTCACCCGGCCCGCGACCGCCCAATCGCGGCTGTCGTGCGGGAACGCCGGCGTGGCGCACACCTGCTCGAACCCGAAACGTGGTGTCGCCCTGGTCACCGCCACTGCCGCGCCGGCCATTGCCGGCCAACGGTATTGCGAGTTCAACGGCACGGCGTGGGTGCTGATCCACGCGGTAGCAGGAATCTGGTCGCATATCGGCGGGCAGGTTTCCGGCTCAGCCTGGGCGCTAGGCGCGGCCATGAGCGTCGCCAATAAGCGACCGGCGACCAGCATCGTCGCCAGGATCAACCGCATCGGAAACGCCCCCATAAGGGCACAATCGTAAACATGCAACTCACGCATTTCGGCCATTCCTGCCTCCTCGCTGAGTTCGGTCAAACCCGCCTGCTCTTCGATCCCGGTACTTTCTCGCACGGCTTCGAGGGAATCACCGGTTTGTCCGCGATCTTGATCACCCACCAGCACCCCGATCACGTAGACGTCACGCGACTGCCGACCCTGCTCGAGGACAACCCGGCTGCCGAGCTGTACGCCGATCCGCAGACGGCGGCGCAGCTGGGCGAGCCATGGCGGGCGGTGCACGTTGGCGACGAGCTGCCGTTAGCGGAGCTGACCGTCCGTGCGGTCGGCGGTTGCCACGCGGTGATCCACCCGGAAATCCCTGTGATAGAGAACATTTCGTATCTGGTGGGCGACAGTAAACATCGGGCAAGACTGATGCATCCCGGTGACGCGTTGTTCGTTCCCGGCGAGCAGGTGGACGTACTGGCCACTCCCGCCGCGGCCCCATGGATGAAGATCTCCGAGGCGGTCGACTACCTGCGGGCCGTAGCTCCGGCACGAGCGGTACCCATCCACCAAGCCATCGTCGCTCCGGACGCCAGGGGTATCTACTACGGCCGGCTCACCGAGATGACCACCACCGACTTTCAGGTGTTGCCCGAGGAAAGCGCGGTCACCTTCTAGCGTGAGCAGACGCAAAGGGCCCCCATTTCGGCCCGAAATGGGCGCCCTTTGCGTCTGCTCGGCCACAACTAGCGGATATCCTCGGCGGCCCCGCGGCCGGCAGCGCGGCCGGAAAATATGCATCCACCCAGGAAGGTGCCCTCCAAGGCCCGGTAGCCATGGACACCGCCCCCGCCGAACCCGGCGACCTCGCCGGCTGCATACAACCCGGCCAGTGGCGTACCGTCGGCCTTGAGCACCCGAGCATCTAAGTCAGTTTCGATGCCACCCAACGTCTTTCGAGTCAGGATGTGCAGCTTGACCGCGATCAGCGGCCCGGCCTTCGGATCGGTCAACCGATGTGGCGCCACCACCCGGCCAAATCGGTCGCCTCGGTAGCGGCGAGCGGCGCGAATCGCGGTGATCTGTCCATCCTTGCTGTACTTATTGACCACCTCACGATCGCGCGCAGTGACCGCGGCTGCCACCGTCTCGTAGTCCAGCGGCACCACATCGGGCAACTCGTTCATCGCGGCCACCAACTCGCGCAACGAGTTCGCGTGGACGAAGTCCACACCACGATCGATGAATGCCTGCACCGGTCCGGGCGGGCCGGCGTGAGCCCGAGAGCGCAACAGCTGGCCCAGGCGCCGACCGGTCAAGTCAGGGTTCTGCTCCTGACCGGACAGCGCGAATTCCTTCTCGATTATCTTGGCATTCAACACGAACCAGGTGTAGTCATGCCCAGACTTGGTGATGTACTCCAATGTGCCGAGGGTGTCGAACCCGGGAAACAACGGTACCGGCAACCGCTTGCCCGCAGCATCCAGCCATAGCGACGACGGCCCCGGAATAATCCGGATACCGTGCCGCGGCCAGATCGGGTCGTAGTTGGTAATGCCTTCGGTGTAATGCCACATCCGGTCCGGATTGATCACCGCAGCCCCGGCCTTTTGAGCGATGCCGATCATCCTGCCATCAACGTGCGCGGGCACCCCGCTCAACAGTTGCTTGGGAATGCGGCCCATCCGTCTCGGCCAGTTTTTGCGCACCAGTTCATGATTGCCACCGATACCACCACTGGCCACGATCACCGCTGACGCGCGAAACTCGAATTTCCCCACAGACTTTCGCGACGAAGGCGCGCCGCGCGGCTCATCCGAGTGCTCCAGCACGCTACCCCGAACGCCTGTCACCGCGTTACCCTCGACGATCAGTTTGTCGACCTGGTGACGGTGCGCAAAGCGCACCGTGGGGCGATCACGCAGCTGACGCACGAATATGTCGACCAGAGCCGGCCCAGTACCCCAGGTGATGTGGAAACGGGGCACCGAGTTGCCGTGCCCCTGCGCGTCGTAACCACCACGCTCGGCCCAGCCCACCAGCGGAAAGATCTTCAGCCCGCGGGCGCGCAGCCAGCTGCGCTTCTCCCCCGCCGCGAAATCGACGTAGGCATGCGCCCATTGTTCGGGCCAGTAGTCCTCGGGCCGGTCGAACGCCGCCGTCCCCAGCCAATCCTGCAGAGCAAGCTCATGGCTGTCACGGATGCCCAAGCGGCGCTGCTCGGGACTGTTGACCAAGAACAAACCGCCGAACGACCAGAAGGCCTGCCCGCCCACATTGGCCCGATTCTCCTGGTCGAGGATCAGCACCCGTAGGCCGCGGTCGGCCAACTCACAAGCGGCTACCAGGCCCGCTAATCCGGCTCCCACGACAATGGCATCGGCGGTGAACCCCTCGGCATCTGAACCGGCTACAGCATCGCTCATGTCGGTACAGGTTAACGCCACCGATCAGGCGCTCGGTCAGGCCGCGTCGAGTACCGCCGCATCGGCTCGCCACCGGTACACCATCGGTGTGCACCCCTGCAGCATCGCCAGGTCGACGGCATCGAGCATCGCCTGCAGCGGACCGGACTTGCGCAAATGACGGGCGGCCACCGCAATCCGGACGACGCCCCCGCGCCGGGCGATCCGCTCGGCCGACATCACCACCATCCGGCACCACCACGGCTCCGCCAGGAAACCCTCGCCGATGCCCAGCACGCGGGCACGCACGGTGGTGAGCCGAACCAGATCCGTGATTCCATGGAGATCCGCAAGCAGCCGAAATCCATTGGTCGGCAACGCTGTACGGACACCTGGTGATACCAGCCAGCCCGGTGCCGCAAACAGTCGGGTTCGCAGCCCAAGGTGTTCGAGCACCCGGTCGGCGGCCATCAGCCGCAGGTTGGCCTCGTGTGCGCGCAGCATTGCGAATTCGCCGCGCCGCCTCTTGGTGGCCGCTTCGTCGTAGCCATGCAATACCAGAGCGTCGCCGCCGGCCCGGCGACCGGTCAGCCAGTCGACGGTGCGTGGGTCGCGGTCGAGCCGGTAGTCATCGCGCATACGCGGAGCCACCAGCAACGATACCGGCACCGAACGGGCGTCCATTTCCGCGCAGAACGCGTCGACATCGGCCAGGGTGCTCTCACCTATCCCCGAGACCGACACGAGAAGTTTTCCAGACACGCTTGCAGTCTGCCGATTCCAGGTTTCCGGACGGTGAAGGACACGCGGACAGCAGGCGTATATCTGGACCCTGACCAGCGCAGAACGAGCGCACGTCGGCTCGGCGCCAGGGCCATGATCCGACGCCGGAACCAAGCACCGCCCGACATCCTCGCGCGGTACCCGTGACCGGTATCGATATGCTCGGCAACGCCATGGTTGAAGCGTGTCCCGCGGAAGGCGATGCCCCGGTGCCCATCACCCCCGCGGGGCGGCCCCGCTCTGGCCAACGCAGCTATCCCGACAGGCTCGATGTGGGGTTGCTTCGGACCGCCGGAGTGTGTGTCCTGGCCTCGGTGATGGCGCATGTGGACGTCACCGTGGTCAGCGTCGCGCAACGCACCTTCGTTGCCGATTTCGGGTCCACCCAGGCCGTCGTGGCCTGGACCATGACCGGCTACATGCTCGCGTTGGCCACTGTGATCCCGACGGCCGGTTGGGCGGCCGACCGGTTCGGCACCAGGCGGCTTTTCATGGGTTCGGTATTGGCGTTCACCCTCGGCTCACTGCTGTGCGCATTAGCGCTAAACATCTTGCTGCTCATCATATTTCGCGTTCTCCAGGGTTTCGGTGGGGGCATGCTGACGCCGGTGTCCTTTGCCATCTTGGCCCGTGAGGCGGGCCCGAAGCGGCTGGGGCGCGTGATGGCGGTGGTGGGCATTCCGATGCTGCTCGGCCCGGTCGGTGGGCCGATCCTGGGTGGTTGGCTCATCGGGGCCTACGGCTGGCGTTGGATTTTCTTGGTCAACCTGCCGGTCGGGCTGTCCGCGCTCGTCTTGGCGGCGATCGTGTTCCCAAGAGATCGCCCGGCAGCATCGGAAAACTTCGACTACTTGGGCCTCTTGTTGCTGTCGCCGGGCCTGGCGACCTTCCTGTTCGGGGTGTCATCTAGCCCCGCCCGTGGAACGATGGCCGATCGGCACGTGTTGATACCGGTGATCACCGGCCTGGCGTTGATCGCGGCATTCGTCGCACATTCGTGGTACCGCGCAGAACATCCGCTCATAGACATGCGCTTGTTCCAGAACCGAGCGGTCGCGCAGGCCAACATGACGATGACGGTGCTCTCCCTCGGGCTGTTTGGCTCCTTCTTGCTGCTCCCGAGCTACCTCCAGCAAGTGCTGCACCAATCACCGATGCAATCGGGGGTGCATATCATCCCACAGGGCCTCGGTGCCATGCTGGCGATGCCGATCGCCGGAGCGGTGATGGACCGACGGGGACCGGCCAAGATCGTGCTGGTTGGGATCATGCTGATCGCTGCGGGGTTGGGCACCTTCGCCTTTGGTGTCGCGCGGCAAGCGGACTACTTACCCATTCTGCCGACCGGGCTGGCAATCATGGGCATGGGCATGGGCTGCTCCATGATGCCGCTGTCCGGGGCGGCAGTGCAGACCCTGGCCCCACGTCAGATCGCTCGCGGTTCGACGCTGATCAGCGTCAACCAGCAGGTGGGCGGTTCGATAGGGACCGCACTGATGTCGGTGCTGCTCACCTACCAGTTCAATCACAGCGAAACCATCGCTACTGCAAAGAAAGTCGCCCTGACCCCAGAGAGTGCCGCCGGGCGCGGGGTGGCGGTTGACCCGTCCTCGCTACCGCGCCAAACCAGCTTCGCGGCCCAACTGCTGCATGACCTTTCGCACGCCTACGCGGTGGTATTCGTGATAGCGACCGCGCTAGTGGTCTCGACGCTGATCCCCGCGGCATTCCTGCCGAAACAGCAGGCTAGTCATCGAAGAGCACCGTTGCTATCCGCATGACGTCTGCTTCACGTCAGCGTTGACCGCATCGTCGAGCCACAGCGTCGAAAAGCCGTGCACCAGCGACCAGGTCGCCAGCTCGGCACCCGCCGGATTCGCCCGGGGGTTGGGATCGCGCAACGCCGCCACCCCGCGCGCCAGCTCGGCGGCGGCGGCGGTCTCGGCGTCGACCAGTTCGGAATCGGAGCCGTCGAGCAGCCGAGCTCACTTCACGCCGCCCCTGCGCGGCCACCTCATCGCCATCGTTTCACCCGGGCTGCTTGCGCCCGGCCTGCTGGTCACCATCACCGGTGCGCTCAAAGCTCTTGGTCGCCGTGGGCCTGTTGCTGCCCGACACCCGCATGGCAGCGGCGGTATGCTCGCTGGCGCTGATGCTGGCCATGTTCGGAGCCAATGTCTACGCATCCCGAATGGCCGATCCCATCGGCTATGCTGGCGCAGCGCCATCGAGGTCGTTTCCCTGGCCGCCGCCGTAACGGTCGCTGTCGGCAGTAGCTAGCAACCACCCGTATTGAAACGCGGTCTCCTTCCAGCGCTCGTAGCGGCCACTGATCCCACCATGACCGGCGTGCATCTGGGTCTTCAACAGCACGGAATTGCCGTCGGTCTTGGCGTGCCGCAACGCGGCCACCCACTTGGCCGGCTCCACGTAATAGACCCTGGTGTCGTTCAGCGACGTCATTGCCAGGATGGCCGGGTACTTTTGGGCCGTGACGTTCTCGTACGGCGAATACGATTTCACATAGGCATAGACATCGCTGTCGTTCAACGGATTTCCCCATTCGTCCCACTCGGTGACGGTCAGCGGCAACGATGGATCAAAGATGGTGGTCAGCGGGTCCACGAACGGCACCTGCGCAAGGATTCCGGCGAAGAGATCCGGTGCCATGTTGGCCACCGCGCCCATCAGCAGACCGCCCGCGCTACCCCCCAATGCCACCAACTGCTGCTGGGAAGTAAGTCCCGTGTGCACCAGATGTCTTGCCACCGCGATGAAGTCGGTGAACGTGTTCTTCTTGTCCAGTAGCTTGCCGTTTTCATACCACAGCCTGCCCATCTCACCGCCGCCGCGAACGTGGGCGACGACGAACACCATCCCGCGATCCAGCAGCGACAACCGAGCGATGGAAAACCGCGGATCCTCACAGATCTCGTAGGCGCCGTAGCCATAGATCAACGCAGGTGCCGGGAATTCGATATCGGAGCGGTGCACTATCGAGACCGGGATCCGGGTGCCGTCGTCTCCGTACGCCCAGTCCCGCCGCTCCACATAGTCTTCGCGGCGGTAGCCGCCCAGTACGGGCTGTTCTTTCAGCAAGGTACGCTCGCCAGTGGCCAGGTCGATGTCGTAGATGCGCACCGGGGTGACGAAAGATCCGGCACCGACCCGCAGTTTGGGCGAATCCCAGTTGGGGTTGGGCCCCAGTCCCGCCGACATCAGCTCGGAGTCGAACGAGATCTCCTCGGGCTCACCATAGTTGCCGTCAGGCCCGATCGGCCACAGTTGAACCCGCGGCAGCGCCTCGCGCCGGTAGCTGACTACCAGATGGCCGGCCAAGGCATCCACCGCGTCGAGTCGGACGTCGTCGCGGTGGGCGATGAGGGTGCGTTGCCGCGCAGGATCCTCGACCGGGGCCTCTACCAGTGTGAAGTTCACCGCGCCGTCGTTGTGCAGGATCAGAAACCGGTCCTGGCCAGCTATGACCGCATGCTCCACCGAGTACTCGACGCCGTCGCGGCGCGGCAGCACCACGCTGAACTGCGCTGTCGGATCTGCCGCGTGCGCGTAACGGACCTCCGAAGTGATGGACGACCCCGCCGCGATCAGCAGATAGGCGTTGCTGCGAGTGCGCCCCACCGCGAGCCAGAACCGATCATCGGCTTCGTGGTAAACCCGCTCCGACGATTCGCCGGACCCTAGCCGGTATCGCCACACCGTGTCCGGACGCCAGGCCGCGTCCACGGTGGTGTAGTAGACAGTGCGGTTGTCAGCTGCCCAGGTGACTCCCGCGCCGATCCCGGCGATCTCGTCCGGGTACCGTTTTCCGGTGCGTAAGTCCTTGAACCGCAAGGTATATCGTTCGTCACCTACGACATCAACGGAATACGCTAAGAGGTTATCGTCCAGGCTGACGCTGGCCGCGCCCAGTGCGAAGAAGTCGTGGCCGTCAGCTTCCACGTTCTCGTCGAGCAGAAGCTGTTCACCGGGAATTTCGGTGCGCTCGTCGAACTCTGGTGGGTTCCAGTCGTCGGGATCGGTTACCGGGCAACGACAGTGTACGCCATACTGCTTTCCCTCAAAGGTCCGCGCGTAGTACCACCAGTTGCCACGTCGCGTCGGCACCGATAAGTCGGTTTCCTTGGTACGCGCTTTGATTTCGTGGAAGATCTTTTGCCGCAATGGCTCAAGGTGTGCGGTGGTCCGTTCGGTGTAGTCGTTTTCAGCTTCGAGGTGGGCGATTACTTCCGGGCTGTCCTTGTCGCGCAACCATTCGTATGGGTCGACAAAGACGTCGCCGTGGTGCTCCCGGCGGGTCTGCACCCGCTTGGCCACGGGCGGTGAGGGTAGTGCGGTTCGGTGCATCATGCGCCAGGGCCGATCCAGTCGTCGAATTTTAGTTCGGAAATCCGTTCGTATGCATTAATATAACGGGCACGCGTGGCCTCGACGATATGCTCGGGGAGCGGAGGCGGCGGCCGATCGCTGCCTCTATCCCAGCCGGACTCGGAGCCGGTGAGCCAGCTACGGACGAATTGCTTGTCGAAGCTGGTCTGGACCACGCCGGCCCGGTAGTCGTCGGCAGGCCAGTACCGCGACGAGTCCGGTGTGAAGATTTCGTCGGCCAGCAGCAGGTTGCCGTGGCGGTCGATGCCAAATTCAAACTTGGTGTCGGCGATGATGATTCCGCGGGTGAGAGCGTGATCGGCGGCCTGCACATACGTCTGCAATGTACGGTCGCGCAGCTGGTTGGCACGCAACGCGCCTACCATCTCGACCACCCGGTCAAACGAGATGTTCTCGTCGTGGTCCCCCAACGCGGCTTTAGTCGCCGGGGTGAACAGCGGTGTGGCGAACCGACTGGCCTCGACCAGGCCCGGCGGCAGCGCGATACCGCACACCTTCCCGGTCGCCTGGTAATCCAGTAACCCCGAACCGGTCAGGTAGCCACGGGCCACACATTCCACCGGCAGCATCTCCAGCCGCCGCACCACCAGCGCGCGGCCCAGCACCTCATCGGGAACACGCGGGTCGTCCGGCGGCCCGGCCAGATGGTTAGGGGCATCGACGAGCCCGAAGAAGAATGCGCTCATGGCGGTCAGGACGCGGCCCTTGTCCGGGATGGTGCTGTCCAGGACGTAGTCGTACGCCGAGATCCGGTCGCTGGCAACCAGCAGCAGGTGCTCGTCATCGACACGGTAGATCTCGCGGACCTTACCGCTGGCCACATGCTGGTAGTCGGACAATGCGGGGCGCATCGCGCCAGCCTAGCCGCCGCACGACGGCGCCCTGTGCTGGTATCTCTGGTATGAGATCGCGCTTCTTGCCGTATGCCACCACGCCCGGCCGACTGCTGGCCCAACTGATCAGCGATATCACTGTCGCGGTGTGGACGACGCTATGGATGCTCGTCGGCCTCGCCGTGCACGACGCCATCTCGATAATCGGCGAGGCCGGCCGCCAAATCGAAGTCGGCTCGCACGGGATTGCCGGCAACCTGGCGGCCGCGGGCCAGGACGCCCAGCGTATCCCGGTGGTGGGCGATGCGCTCAGCAACCCCATCACCGCCGCAAGCCAGGCCGCCCTTGACATCGCCGGCGCCGGCCACAACCTGGACACCACGGCCGGCTGGCTTGCGGTAGTGCTCGCGCTGGCGGTCGCCGCGACGCCGATTCTTGCCGTGGCCATGCCCTGGCTGTTCCTGCGGCTGCGGTTCTTCCGGCGCAAGTGGACCGTTACCACCCTGGCGGCGACCCCGGCCGGTCGCCAGCTGCTGGCGCTGCGCGCATTGGCGAACCGGCCGCCGGGCAAACTGGCCGCCGTCAGCACCGATCCGGTCGGCGCCTGGCGACGAGAGGATCCCGCCACCATTCGTGCGCTGGCCGCGCTCGAGTTGCGGGCCGCCGGAATCCCGCTGCGCGGAAACTAGCCTCCGCGCAATTCAACGACCAGGTGCCGGATGCCGGTATGCCGGTTGCTGCGTGTCCATTCCGCGGGTTCCACCACCCGCACGGAGCCAAAGCGGGACAAGAGTTCCTCGAACAGCACCCGCAGTTCCAGCCGAGCCAGATTGGCGCCCAGGCAATAGTGCACCCCCTGACCGAAACCCAGGTGCGGATTGGGTTTTCGGGTGATATCGAACTCGTCCGCGCGGTCGAACACGCTGGGATCACGGTTGGCCGAGCCCTCCCACACCACAACCTTCTGACCCGCCTCGATCGGCTGGCCGCCCAGGCTGACCGCACGGGACGCCGTGCGCCGCTTCGATGGTGACGGCGACGTCCACCTCACGATCTCTTCGATCGCAGTCGGCAACAACTCAAAATCGCTTCGCAGCGTTTGCAGTTGGTCGGGGTTCTCGGCCAGCGCCAGCAGCCCGCCGGCAATGGAGTTACGGGTGGTTTCCGCGCCGGCGCTGAACAGTAGATGGAAGAACAGGTACAGTTCGGCGTCGGACAGCGCCGGCGCATCCGGATCGTCGATGGTAGCGTTGGCGACGACGGACAGCATGTCGTCGGCAGGTTCGGCGCGTTTACCGGCGATCAGCTCCAATGCGTAGGTGTATAACCGCGATCCGGCATCCTCGACGTTCAGCTTCGGCATCGTCGCCCTGCGGGAGCCGCGGAAATCGAATCCCGGCTCAACCGCCTCGAACAACCAATGTCGATCCGTCTCCGGCACACCCAGCAGAATGCAGATCATCTGCATGGGCAATTCGGCAGCGATCTCGACCACGAAGTCGAAAGGCGCTCCGGGTTCTACGCCATCGAGCAATCCACGCGCCCGGCGGCGCAGATCGTCTTCGACCCGCCGGATCATCCGTGGTGTCAAGCCCGAGCTGACCAACCGCCGGATACGGGTGTGTCGGGGATCATCCATCATGTTGAGCACCTGGCCGGCGACCGGCAGATCCTGCAGCACCGTGCCCCCAAACCGACGTTGGCCCCCGGTGACCGACGAATAGGTCACCGGATCACGTAACACCTCAAGGGTTTGGGCGTAGGTAGCCACCGACCAGAAGCCCTCCCCGTCCGGGGTGTGCTCGGTCGGCCGATGCCAAAACACCGGCGCTTCACGACGGTGGATGGCGAAGAGGTGATGGGGGAAGCCGTCGGCGAAGTTGTCCAGATCGGTCAGATCGATGCCCGAAAGCCCGGCGGCGGTAGTCATGACACTAAAGAATTGCACCCGGCGTGTATTTAGCCGCGTCCGGGTAACGGCTCACCAGCGCGTCCACCATCGCGACCACATCATCGACCTGGTCGCCCGCGGCACCGGCAAATGCCTTCTTGTCGGCCAGCGCGGCCTCCAAAGCGTCTCGTCCCAGCGGCAGCCGCGGATCGGCGGCCAACCGGTCCAGCAGGTCGGGCTCCGCGCCGTGTTCTCGCATGGCCAGCGCCGTCGCCACCGCGTGCTCGGAGATCAACCGGTGCGCGGACTCGCGACCCATCCCCGCGCGCACGGCCGCCATTAGCACCTTAGTGGTGGCTAGGAATGGCAGATAACGATCCAACTCGCGGCCGATCACCGCCGGGTAGGCGCCGAACTCGTCCAGCACCGTCAAAAACGTCTCGATCTGCCCGTCGACGGCAAAGAAGCTGTCCGGCAACGCAACCCGGCGCACCACGGAGCAGAACACATCACCCTCGTTCCACTGTGCACCGGCTAACTCGGCCGCCATGGATGCATAGCCGCGTAGCACAACCTGCAGCCCGTTGACCCGTTCGCAGCTGCGGGTGTTCATCTTGTGCGGCATCGCCGACGAACCGACCTGACCCGGCGCGAAACCCTCGGTGGCGAGCTCGTGGCCGGCCATCAATCGAATCGTGTGTGCCAGTGATGACGGCCCCGCGCCGAGCTGCACCAGAGCCGAAACCACGTCGTGGTCCAATGAACGCGGATACACCTGCCCCACGCTGTTGAAAACAGTTGCAAAGCCCAAGAAGTCGGCGACGCGCCGCTCGAGATCGGCCAGCGCCGCGGGGTCACCGCCCAGCAGATCGAGCATGTCCTGACCGGTGCCCATCGGGCCCTTGATGCCACGCAGGGGGTAGCGGTCGATCAACTCCCTCAACCGCCTCAACGCGATCATCATCTCTTGGGCCGCCGAGGCGAACCGCTTGCCCAAGGTGGTGGCCTGAGCGGCCACGTTGTGGCTGCGCCCGGCCATGATCAGGTCACGGTAGCTCACCGCCCGCTCGGCCAGCCGCGCCACCACCGCCACCCCATGGGCGAAAATCACTTCCAGCGACCGCCGAATCTGCAGTTGCTCCACATTCTCGGTCAGGTCGCGGCTGGTCATCCCCTTGTGCACGTGCTCATGACCGGCCAATGCGTTGAATTCCTCGATGCGGGCCTTGACATCGTGGCGCAGCACCCGCTCCCGGGCTGAGATCGAGGCCAAGTCCACATCGTCGACCACACGTTCGTAGTCGGCGAGCACCGAATCGGCAACCGCTACCCCCAGCTCTGCCTGTGCCCGCAATACGGCCAGCCATAACCGCCGCTCCGCGACCACCTTGGCCTCCGGCGACCAGATCGCGACCATCTCGGCGCTGGCATATCGGGTGGCCAGCACGTTGGGAATGCTCACTTGGCCCTCACAAAGACACAGCTTACGGTCGCGGGCCTAGTGGTCGCAGTTGTCACACGAGTCCCGGCGCCAGGGGGCACCCGATGTGCCCGACTCATCGCGACAACTCGGCAACGCCCGGTCCCGGTGCCGCCCGGGCGGTGTCGCTATGAGACGGGCACAACGCGCATCCCTCTGACAGAGGCGCAAGTGGCGGATGTGACACCACAGCACATACGCCGCGGCCCCGCCATACCCTGGGCGGATGTACTTCGTCGGCGTGGACCTCGCCTGGGCCGGCCGCAATCCGACCGGTGTCGCGGCTGTCGACGCGGACGGGTGTCTGGTGGGGGTCGGTGCCGCTCGCGACGATGCCTCCGTCCTGGCGGCGCTGCGGCCCTACGTTGTGGGCGATTGCCTGGTCGCCTTCGACGCGCCGCTGGTGGTGACCAACCGCACCGGCCAGCGGCCGGCGGAGGCCGCACTGAATCGAGACTTCCGACGATTCGAGGCCGGCGCGTATCCGGCCAACACCGAAAAGCCCGAGTTTGCCGACGGCCCACGCGCCGCCCGGCTGGCCCGCCAACTGGCGCTGGATATGGATCCTCTTTCGTCCGCCACGCGGCGGGCCATCGAGGTCTATCCGCACCCGGCTACGGTGGCGCTGTTTCGGCTACCCCGCGCGCTGAAGTACAAGGCCAAGCCGGGACGCAGCGTTGACCTGCTCAAATCGGAGCTATTGCGACTGATGGACGGCGTCGAGGGGCTCGCCCAGGCCGGGGTTCGGATGCAGGTAGCCGGTCAGCCGGATTGGGTCTCGTTGCGCCGGCAGGTGACGGTCGCGCAGCGAAAAAGCGACCTGCGGGCCGCCGAGGATCCGGTCGACGCCGTCGTATGCGCCTACGTGGCGTTGTACGCCCAGCGCCGGCCCGCCGATGTCACGATCTATGGGGACTTCACCACCGGGTACATTGTCACGCCGTCGCTGCCCGCCGACTTCAGATCGGCACCGGACGCTGCTCGACGGGCGCGAGCACGTCGATGAGGTCGACCACCGTCGCCAGCGCAGCGACACGCGGATCCCGCCCTTCGACCAGCGCCGAGACCACCGATCCGTCGACCGCGCAGATCAACGTACACACCAGTTCGATCTGTGCGGAGCGGCCGGAGCGCTCGATGGCCTCGGCCACGGCCTCAGCGCGCTGACGCAGGCTGCGGCGCATGCTTTCGCGCAGGTCAGGCAGGCGGGTACAGGCGATATGGCGCTCGTATCGTGAGATCAGCTGCTCGGCAAGCCCCGGACTGGACATTTCCCCCACCAGCAGGTCAACTAGCACAACGGCGGTGGTCTCGGGCCCCCGACGTCGCCGGGACAGGGCACTGACCCGGGCTCGCAGCTGAGCCACCTCGATCATTCCGATGTGTTCGACCGCGCGAGCGATCAAGTCGTCGAGCGACGAGAAGTAGTAGGTGGTAGACGCCAACGGCAAACCGGCCCGCCGCGCCACCGCCCGGTGGCGTACCGCCTCGAACCCGCCCTCGCCGAGCAGCTCCGCGGCGGCGCTGACCAATGCATACCGCCGACGTTCTCCTTTTGGAGTAACCGCTGCTGTCACGCCCATCCATGCTGCCAGTCAAAGTGGTACTGCATTGCCAATTCGGCCAAACGTCCATGGCATGATGGCCCGCATGCCAGAGTTGAGCCGCCGCGCCGTGCTCGGTCTCGGCGCCGGCACGGTCCTTGGCGCTACCTCAGCATATGCGATCGACATGCTGTTGCAGCCCCGAACTTCACATGCCGCACCGGCGGCGGCGATTGGCACAAACGTTCCATTGGCGCCGACACCAGCACTCGATCCGGCCCCCCCGGCTCAGGCGGCGCCGACGATGTCCACCGGCTCGTTCGTGTCGGCAGCGCGCGCCGGGAAGATGACCAACTGGGCCATCGCCCGCCCACCCGGCCAGACCCAGGCGCTGCGGCCGGTGATCGCACTGCACGGCTTGGGCGGTAGCGCATCGGCCGTGATGGACGGCGGCGTCGAGCAGGGCCTGGCCCAGGCCGTCAACGCCGGGTTGCCACCGTTCGCGGTGGTCTCCGTGGACGGAGGCAGCAGCTACTGGCACCAGCGGGCTTCTGGCGAGGACGCTGGGGCAATGGTGCTCAACGAGCTCATTCCGCTATTGGACACCCAGCAGCTGGACACCTCCCGGGTAGCGTTTCTGGGCTGGTCGATGGGCGGCTACGGCGCTTTGCTGCTCGGCAGCCGCCTTGGACCGGCACACACCGCGGCGATCTGCGCGGTCAGCCCGGCACTGTGGCTATCTGCCGGTTCCGTCGCACCCGGCTCCTTCGACGGACCCGACGACTGGTCGGCGAACTCGGTTTTCGGACTCCCCGCGTTGAGGTCCATCCCGATCCGGGTCGATTGCGGCAACAGCGATCCGTTCTATGCCGCGACCAAGCAGTTCGTGGCGCAGCTGCCCCACCCGCCGGCGGGCGGCTTCTCCCCCGGCGGGCACAACGGTGGGTTCTGGAGCGCACAGCTACCCGCCGAGCTGACCTGGATCGCGCCGCTGCTCACAGGTTAAGCGGCGTGAGCACGCCGTTTGGTTGGACCTTCCCCTACGCTTGGCCGCGCATGCCCATCCTGGCGACAAACGTCGTGTGCACGTCACAACCGCTGGCCGCGCAAGCGGGTCTTCGGATGCTGGCCAACGGCGGCAACGCGGTCGACGCCGCCGTCGCCACAGCCATCACCCTCACCGTGGTGGAACCGGTGTCCAATGGCATCGGCTCGGACGCCTTCAGCATCGTCTGGGACGGACAAAAACTGCACGGCCTGAACGCGTCCGGCCGCTCGCCCTCGGCGTGGACGCCAGAGTACTTCGGCGGCAACGCCGTTCCCGTGCTCGGCTGGAACTCCGTGACGGTGCCCGGTGCGGTGTCGGCTTGGGTGGAACTGCACGCCAGGTTCGGCAGGCTACCATTCGAAACGCTCTTCGCGCCCGCCCTCTCCTACGGCCGCAACGGCTTTCTGGTCTCACCGACCGTCGCGGCACAATGGGCGGCACAGGTGCCGTTGTTCGCATCCCAGCCCGGATTTGCCGATGCGTTCATGCCCGGCGGACGAGCGCCGAAACCCGGTGAGCTGTTTACCTTTCCTGACCACGCGGCGACGCTAGAGAAGATCGCGGCGACCAACGGTGAGGAGTTCTACCGGGGCGAGCTGGCCGCTAAACTCGAGGCGCACTCGGCGGCAAACGGAGGGGTGATGCGTGCCGACGACCTCGCCGCGCATCGCGTGGACTGGGTCGACACGATCACGGGAACCTACCGCGGGTACACCATCCACGAGATACCGCCCAACGGCCAGGGCATTGTGGCCTTGATCGCGCTCGGAATCCTCGAGCATTTCGATATGTCATCGTGGTCAGTGGATTCCGCTGACAGTGTGCACGTGCAGATCGAAGCACTGAAGCTTGCCTTCGCCGACGCGCAAGCGTATGTCGCCGACATCGACTACATGCCGCTGCACCCGAAGCGCCTGCTCGACAAGGAGTATCTGCGGCAGCGCGCCACGCTGATCGATCCAAAGAGGGCAATGCCGGCGGCCACCGGCATCCCTCGAGGCGGCACCGTCTATCTGGCCGCCGCCGACGCTGCGGGGATGATGGTGTCCATGATCCAGTCGAACTACCTTGGGTTCGGCTCCGGTGTGGTGGTGCCCGGCACCGGCATTTCGCTGCACAATCGCGGCTCGGATTTCACTGTGGTGCCGGGACATCCGAACCGGGTTGGGCCACGGAAGCGTCCCTATCACACGATCATCCCAGGTTTTGTGACCCGCGACGGTGCACCGGTGATGAGCTTCGGGGTGATGGGCGGCATGATGCAACCCCAGGGTCACGTGCAGGTGCTGGTGCGCATCGCCGACTACGGCCAGAACCCCCAGGCGGCCTGTGACGGCCCTCGGTTCCGCTGGGCGAACGGTATGCAGGTCAGTTTCGAAAACGGCTTCCCAGATTCAACTCTCGATGAGCTGCGGCAGCGTGGGCATGACTTGGTCGCAGTAGCGGACTACAGCCAGTTCGGGAGTTGTCAGGCAATCTGGCGGCTCGACGATGGGTACCTCGCGGCCAGCGATCCCCGCCGTGATGGCCAAGCCGCAGCCTGCTAGACGCTGATCTTCCCTTCGGCCGCCCGTAAACCGATATCGCTGCGGAAATGACCGCCTGGCAACCGAATTGAACTGAGGATTTCATACGCGTGTGCGCGTGCTGCGGACAAGTCGGCACCGGTGCCCACCACCGACAGCACCCGGCCGCCGGACGAAACGATCGCGCCATCGTCGCGCCGCGTGGTTCCGGCGTGCAGCACGCCCTCGGCTTCGGAGCCGACAACGACGTCGCCGACCCGGGGGCGCCCGGGATAGTTTTCGGCCGCCAGTACCACTGTTACGGCTACACCGTCACGCCACCGCAACTCGCCGAAATCGGCCAGCTTCCCGGTAGCGGCGGCATGAAGCAGTTGGCCGAGCGGAGACTCCAGCAAGGCCAGCACGGCTTGGGTCTCCGGATCGCCGAATCGGCAGTTGAACTCGACCACCGCCGGCCCGCGGGCGGTAATCGCGAGACCAACATACAGCAATCCGCAAAACGAGCTTCCACGCCGGACTAGTTCGGCCGCAACGGGTTCGACGATCCGGCTGACCACCTCCCGATAGATGTTGTCGGGCAACCACGGCAGCGGCGCGTAGGCGCCCATACCGCCGGTGTTAAGTCCGGTGTCATCCTCACCGACTCGCTTGAAGTCCTGTGCCGGCAGCAGCGGCACCACGACGGTGCGGTCGACGACACAGAACAGCGATACCTCCGGGCCGTCCAGGTAGGACTCCAGCAACACCGGGTGCCCGGCCTCGAGCAGGGCAGCGCCGTGTGCGCGCGCGACATCGCGGTCCGCTGTCACCACCACACCCTTGCCGGCGGCTAGCCGGTCGTCTTTGACCACCCAGGCCGGGTCACCGGCAGGCGGCCCGAACCGGTCCAGGGCCGCGTCCAAGTGCGCTGGGCTGTCGACGATTTCGCTGTTCGCGGTGCGCACACCGGCCGCCGCCATGACGTCCTTGGCGAATGCTTTGGAGCCTTCGATGCGAGCCGCGTCCTTACCAGGCCCGAAACACACGATGCCGGCCGCGCGCACGGCGTCGGCTACCCCGAGCACCAACGGTACCTCGGGGCCGATCACCACCATGTCAGCGCCGACTTCACGAGCCAGGGAGACCACCGCCTCGGCGGAGGTGATGTCGACGTCGTGCTGCTCGGCGATCCGAGCGGTGCCGGCATTGCCGGGAGCAACGATTAGCCCCGAAACCTGCGGGTCTTTGCCGAGCGCCAGTAATAGCGCATGTTCGCGGGCACCCGAACCGATTACCAGGACGCGCACGACACGTCAGACTAGCTCGATTTACCGGATTCCTTAGCAAGAACTTCGGCGACGTTGGCTTTCGTGTCGGGCAGCGAGCCGTTCTCGGCCGCCTGCTTACGCTTGGCCGCTACCCGCTCGATCGCACTGTTCAGCCGCGAGCCCAGCGGGAAGCCGACATAGTGGGTAATGAACACGGCGAGTTCACGCAGCTCGTCTATGGTGAGTTCGTCGTTATGCAGGACGGCGTTGACTTGGACCTCGAGCAGATCCGACTGGCCTTGAGCGGTCAGCACCGCGATCACGGCCATCCGCCGGTCCCGCATGGACAGGCCGGGACGGGTCCAGATCCTGCCGAATAGGTGATCGACGGTCAGGGCAAAAAACTCACCTGGCATGTCGGGCATGTCCCAGGCGTAAACCTCGTTCATTTTGTCCAGGCCGGTGCGGCGCAGCTCGTCCATCATGTCTCCTTTGCTGGCTCGGTGTCCGGGTACGGTACCCCGAGGCCGGCGGCCAGCCGTTGCAGCGCCAGTTGGGCCAGCGGCAGGTCGACCGATACCACCTCGCCCAGGGCCAACGCCAGACTCAGGTCTTTCTCACCCAGGCCGCGGGTGTGCTCCAACAACGGCCGCAGCGGGTCAGCCGGCTCCATCGGCGCAGTGGTGTTGCGGAACATGATCGCTCCCGCGCCACCGGTGAATGAGTCGCTGTGCCGCACCACCTTCCCGAGCGCCACGAGGTCTAAGCCACAGGCTTCGGCCAGCCGCTGCGCCTCGGCGGCGGCGGCATACGAGACGAAAGTCAACATGTTGCGCGCCAGTTTCATCCGGGTGCCAGCGCCCGGTTCCCCGGCATGAATCAACAGCGAAGCCCACCTCGAAAATGGCTCTTTAATCCGCTGGAACGCCTCGCCGTCAGCGCCGACCATCACGGCCAACTCACCCTTGGCGGCCGCCGCCGCGCCGCCGCTGACCGGTGCGTCCACGATGTGGATCCCCTGCGGCTTGAGCTTTTCGGCCAGATCGACTGCTGTCGTGTCGCTGATAGTGGAGTGAATCGCGACAATGGTGCCGGGCTTGGCGTGCGTCGCCAGTCCGTTGTCGGCGGTGATCACCGAGCGCACCTGCGCGTCGTCGAACACGGTGATGCTGATGATGTCGGCTTCGGCGACATCGGAGACGCTTGCCGCTGCGGTGGCGCCGCCCTCGACGAACGGTGCCATGGCCTCGACCCGCACATCGAAAACGGTCAGTCCGCCAGGCCAATCGAGCAGACGCTTAACCATCGGCGCGCCTTGATTACCCAAGCCGATATATCCCAGGCGTGGTGTCTCCGGGTGAGCGGTCATGAGCGCCGCTCTCCCCCGCCAGCGGACGGGGGTACCTCCCACTTGTGGGGGCGCGCCCCCACCTCATCGCCCCGCTCTGCATCGTCGCCGGCGCCGGTCATGACCGGATGATCTGTCCGCCATCGACATTGAAGATCTGCCCGGTGATCCACGATGCCGAATCCGACAGCAGGAACAGGCACATGCCCACCAGATCCTCCGGTGTACCCATCCGCGACAGCGGGATGGTCTGCACCATGTTCTTGACCAGCTCCGCGGGGGTGACGGCGCGGGTAGCTTCGGTGTCGATCGGTCCGGGCGCGATCGCATTGATCCTTATCTTCATTCCGCCCAGCTCGCGGGCCAGCTGCTGCGTCAGCCCGTTGACACCGACCTTGGCCAGGCCGTAGAAGTTGGAATACAGCCAGGCCGCGGTCGAGGACTGGTTGACAATCGCGCCGCCGCCCCGTTTGGCCATGTGCTTGTACACCGCGCGGGTGCACACCAGCACGCCGTCGTGGTTGACGCTCATGAATTTCTTGTAGTAGTCCAACGGCACGGTCAACAACAGATCGAGCTTCATGCCACCGTAGATCGCCGCATTGTTCACCAGATAGTCGATGCCGCCGAAAGCACCGACGGCGCGGTCGGCCATGGCTTTAGCGGAATCCTCGTCGGACACGTCAACGGGCACATGAATCGCAGTACCGCCGTCGGCGACAATCTGCTTGGCTACCGCCGCGGCACCGTCGGCGTTGATGTCAGCGACGACCACCGAGGCACCTTCGCGGGCCAACGCCTGAGCGTAGGCCTGTCCGATACCCTGGGCAGCCCCGGTGACGATAGCCACCTTGCTGTCGAACATGGCTTCCTTTCTGCGCTGTCAACCCGCTAGCTAATTTGCAGCGGTAGCAATGAGTTTGGCTTCTAAGTACTCCTCGAAGCCGAGGAGACCCATCTCGCGTCCGATACCGGATTGCTTGTAGCCGCCGAACGGCGCGTCGGCGCAGTACCAGACACCCCCATTGACGTTGACGGTGCCTACCCGCAGCCGCGAGGCAATCCTCGCGGCGCGCTGCGGGTCGGCGCCATACACGGTGCCCGACAAGCCGTATGGCGAGTCGTTGGCGATGCGCACCGCATCATCGTCACCGTCGTGGGCAATCACCGTGAGCACCGGTCCGAAGATCTCCTCTCGGGCGACTCTGGCGTCATTGGTCAACCCTGCGATGACCGTGGGCTCGATGTAGAAACCGACCTCTCTGTCCGCCGGCCGCGCGCCGCCGCACGCGAACCTTCCGCCTTCGGCGACCGCCAGGTCGAGGTAGCCCTGCACCCGATCCCGCTGTCGGGCCGAAATCAACGGCCCGCAAACGGTTCCGGGGTCGTTGGGATCGCCGGGCCTGATCGACGACATGGTGGCCGCCGCGATGGCAACCGCCTCGTCATAATGGGCCCGTGGCACCACCAGCCGGGTCGTGATTGCGCACCCCTGCCCGGCGTGCATGCAAGCCGAGAACGCCGATACCGCGCTGGCAGCGGCTAGGTCAGCGTCGTCGAGCACGACGAACGCCGACTTGCCACCCAGTTCCAGAAAAACCTTTTTGATAGTGGCCGCGGCATCGGCCATTACGGCACGGCCGGTCGCAGTAGAACCGGTGAACGAAATCATGTCCACCCGAGGGTCTTTGGCCAACATCGCTCCCAAAGCGTGGTTGCTGGAGGTGACGATGTTGACGACACCCGGTGGGAAGTCGGTGTGCTCGACGATGATTTCCCCGAGCGCTGCTGCGCACCACGGTGTGTCGGGCGCCGGCTTTAAAACGACGGTGTTACCCGCGGCCAGCGCGAGACCTAGCTTGGCGAGATTGATCTGGTGCGGGAAGTTCCACGGGGTGATGGCGCCGACGACACCGACGGCCTCCCGTGCGAGGGTGCGCCGGGTGGCGATGCCCAACGGCGATGCCTCGCCGAGGTCCTGCTTCCACGGGTAGGACTCGGCCGTGTCCGCCGCAAACGACAGATCCCCGACCGGGCCTTCCAGCTGGGCGCTGGCGGTGAGCATCCGCGGCGCGCCCACCTCGGAGATCGTCAGTTCGCGTAGTTCTTCGACGTGCTGTTGCATTGCGTCGCGCAGTTGCCGCACACACCGCACCCGAAGTTCGGTATTGCGGGACCAGTCGGTCGAGTCGAACGCCCGCCGCGCGGCCTCGATGGCGCGGCCCATGTCCTCGGCATCGGCGTCGGCGGCGACTCCCAGCACTTCCTCGGTGGCCGGATTGACCGTCGGGAAGGTGCCGGCACGGCCGTCCGACAGTTTGCCGTCGATGAGCAGCGCACTATTTCCGTCGCCCCACAGGGCCATCTACCGCTCCCAACTTCTCCGACTCTCATCATCGATTGGACACTTGTCCGATATTGCCTCATCGAAACCGTATCCGCAAGGCCGCTACATCGTCCTGACCGATGCACCAGCGGCCACGTCGCGTCGCGGCAGCCCCATGTTAGCTGCATGTTTAGCAGACTGGCTTGCCTCCTGCCGCGACCATCCGATAGTTTGGACATGTGTCCAGCGATGTACTGGTTACCACCCCGACCCAGCGCCAAACCGAACCCCACACCGAAGCGGTGTCACGCAACCGCCGCCAGCAGGCAACCTTCCGCAAGGTGCTAGCTGCCGCCATGGCGACCCTGCGGGAGAAGTCATACGCCGATCTGACGGTGCGCCTGGTGGCGGCCCGCGCCAAGGTAGCCCCGGCGACGGCCTACACATACTTCTCGTCGAAGAACCATCTGATCGCCGAGGTCTACCTCGACCTGGTCCGCCAGGTCCCCTGCGTCACCGACGTCAACGTCCCGATGCCTACCCGGGTGACGAGCTCGTTGCGACACCTGGCGCTGGTAGTTGCCGACGAACCCGAAATCGGCGCGGCGTGCACGGCGGCGCTGCTCGACGGCGGCGCCGACCCCGCGGTGCGTGCGGTGCGCGACCGAATCGGCGCCGAGATCCACCGCCGCATCACATCGGCGATCGGACCTGGCGCCGAGCCCGGTACCGTGTTCGCACTCGAGATGGCGTTCTTCGGAGCACTCGTACAGGCCGGCAGCGGCACCTTCACCTACCACGAGATCGCCGATCGGCTCGGGTACGTGGTGGGCCTGATCTTGGCCGGAGCTAACGAGCCGAGCACTGGCGGCAACGGATGACCGTCCGCATCGGTGACCCCGAACTGGTCCTGGACCCCTACGACTACGACTTTCACGAAGACCCGTACTCGTATTATCGTCGGCTGCGGGACGAGGCCCCGCTGTACCGCAACGAGGAACGGAATTTCTGGGCGGTGTCGCGGCACCACGACGTGCTGCAAGGCTTCCGGGACAGCACGGCGTTGTCGAATGCCTATGGCGTATCCCTGGATCCGTCCTCACGCACTTCTGAGGCGTACCGGGTAATGTCGATGCTGGCCATGGACGACCCCGCACATCTGCGGATGCGTACCTTGGTGTCCAAGGGCTTCACCCCACGGCGGATCCGTGAACTCGAGCCGCAGGTGCTCGAACTTGCCCGCATTCACCTGGATTCGGCCCTGCAAACCGAAAGTTTCGATTTCGTAGCAGAATTCGCTGGCAAGCTGCCGATGGATGTGATTTCAGAGCTGATGGGCGTGCCCGACACCGACCGAGCCCGCATCCGCGCGCTGGCCGATGCGGTGCTGCACCGCGAGGACGGCGTGGCCGATGTGCCCCCGTCGGCGATGGCGGCGTCGATCGAGCTGATGAGATATTACGCTGACCTGATCGCGGAATTCCGGCGGCGGCCCGCGGACAATCTGACGTCGGCACTGCTAGCAGCCGAGCTCGACGGCGACCGGCTTTCCGACCAGGAAATCATGGCGTTCCTGTTTCTCATGGTGATCGCCGGCAACGAGACCACCACCAAGCTACTGGCCAATGCCGTCTACTGGGCCGCCCACCACCCTGGCCAGCTGGCCCGCGTATTCGCCGACCACTCCCGGATTCCGATGTGGGTGGAGGAAACCCTGCGCTACGACACGTCCAGCCAGATTCTGGCCCGCACCGTCGCGCACGATCTCACGTTGTACGACACCACGATCCCCGAGGGTGAGGTGTTGCTGCTGCTGCCGGGATCGGCCAACCGTGACGACCGGGTGTTCGACGACCCGGACGACTATCGCATCGGCCGCGAAATCGGCTGCAAACTAGTCAGTTTCGGCAGCGGTGCCCACTTCTGTCTGGGGGCTCACCTGGCCCGGATGGAAGCCCGGGTGGCCCTGGGCGAGCTGCTGCGTCGGATCCGCAACTACGAAGTCGACGACGACAACGCCGTGCGCGTCCATTCCAGCAACGTGCGCGGATTTGCCCATCTGCCGATCAGCGTGCAGGCCAGGTAATGCCACGCTTCGAACCTCACCCCGCCCGGCGGACCACCGTCGTCGCCGGCGCATCGTCGGGCATCGGCGCGGCCACCGCAACCGAACTCGCCGGCCGCGGGTTTCCGGTCGCCTTGGGGGCCCGCCGCATGGACAAGTTGGCCGAGCTGGTCGACAAGATCCGCGCCGACGGTGGCGAGGCGGTAGCCTTCCCCCTCGACGTGACCGATCCCGAGTCGGTGAAATCGTTTGTGGCGCAAACGGTCGAGGCACTCGGCGAGGTCGAACTGCTGGTGTCCAGTGCAGGCGACATGCTCCCAGGACAGCTGCACGAGGTCAGCACCGAGGCCTTTGCAGAGCAGGTTCAGATACACCTGGTCGGTGCCAACCGGCTGGCCACGGCGGTGCTACCGGCCATGGTGGCACGCCGGCGAGGTGACCTCATCTTCGTCGGATCCGATGTGGGCCTGCGCCAACGCCCGCATATGGGTGCCTACGGCGCCGCCAAGGCCGGCCTGATCGCTATGGTCACCAACCTGCAGATGGAGTTGGAAGGCACCGGTGTTCGCGCATCGATCGTGCATCCGGGACCCACGCTGACCGGTATGGGCTGGCAGCTGTCGGCCGAACAAGTCGGCCCAATGCTGGCGGACTGGGCAAAGTGGGGGCAGGCCCGGCACAACTACTTCTTGCGACCCAGCGACCTGGCACGCGCTATCGCGTTCGTCGCAGAAACGCCGCGCGGGTGTGTCGTGGTGAACATGGAGATTCAGCCGGAGGCCCCGCTGAGGGATGCGCCCGCGCACCGTCAGAAGCTAGTACTGGGCGAAGAGGGGATGCCGGGCTAATGAGCGCTGTTGCACTGCCCCGGGTTTCCGGTGGCCACGACGAACACGGCCACCTCGAGGAGTTCCGCACCGATCCGATCGGGCTGATGCAACGGGTCCGCGACGAATGCGGAGACGTCGGTACCTTCCAGCTGGCCGGAAAGCAGGTCGTGCTGCTGTCCGGCGCGCAGGCCAACGAATTCTTCTTCCGGGCGGGCGACGACGACCTGGACCAGGCCAAGGCATACCCGTTCATGAAGCCGATCTTCGGCGAAGGCGTGGTGTTCGACGCCAGCCCGGAACGGCGTAAAGAGATGCTGCACAATGCCGCGCTACGCGGCGAGCAGATGAAGGGCCACGCCGCCACCATCGAAGATCAAGTCCGACGGATGATCGCCGACTGGGGTGAGGCCGGCGAGATCGATCTGCTGGACTTCTTCGCCGAGCTGACCATCTACACCTCCTCGGCCTGCCTGATCGGCAAGAAGTTCCGCGACCAGCTCGACAGGCGATTCGCCAAGCTCTATCACGAGTTGGAGCGCGGCACCGACCCACTGGCCTACGTCGACCCGTATCTGCCGATCGAGAGCTTCCGTCGCCGCGACGAAGCCCGCAAAGGTCTAGTGGCACTGGTTGCGGACATCATGAACGGCCGGATCGCCAACCCACCCACCGACAAGAGCGACCGTGACATGCTCGACGTGCTCATCGCCGTCAAGGATGAGACCGGCACTCCCCGGTTCTCGGCCGACGAGATCACCGGCATGTTCATCTCGATGATGTTCGCCGGCCATCACACCAGCTCGGGTACGGCTTCGTGGACGCTGATCGAGTTGATGCGCCATCGCGACGCCTACGCGGCGGTGATCAACGAACTCGACGAGCTGTACGGCGACGGCCGATCGGTGAGTTTCCATGCGCTGCGCCAGATTCCGCGGCTGGAAAACGTGCTGAAAGAGACGCTGCGCCTGCACCCTCCGCTGATCATCCTCATGCGAGTGGCCAAGGGCGAGTTCGAGGTGCAAGGCCACCGGATTCATGAGGGCGATCTGGTGGCGGCCTCCCCGGCGATCTCCAACCGCATCCCCGAAGACTTCCCCGATCCCGACGACTTCGTGCCAGCACGATACGAGCAGCCACGCCAGGAAGATCTGCTCAACCGCTGGACGTGGATTCCGTTCGGCGCCGGCCGGCATCGTTGCGTGGGGGCGGCGTTCGCCATCATGCAGATCAAAGCGATCTTCTCGGTGTTGTTGCGCGAGTATGAGTTTGAGATGGCGCAACCGCCAGAAAGCTATCGCAACGACCATTCGAAGATGGTGGTGCAGTTGGCCCAGCCCGCTTGCGTGCGCTACCGCCTGAGAAGCGGGACGGGAGGCTGACGATGAGCTACCGGGTGCACCTGGACCGGGATCTGTGCCAAGGACACGCGATGTGCGAGCTGGAGGCACCCGAGTATTTCCGGGTGCCCAAGCGCGGCCAGGTCGAAATCCTCGACCCCGAGCCGCCCGAGGAAGCCCGCGACGTGATCAAGCATGCCGTGCGGGCCTGTCCCACCCAGGCACTGTCCATCCGAGAAACGGGAGAATAACTGTGGCCGGCTATCCGCGCGACGAACTCGAAGATGTGGTTCACCGCTGGTTACAGGCCAACCGTACGGCGGAGCGGCGCGGCGACTGGACGTTACTGGCCGACTTCTACACCGACGACGCCACCTACGGCTGGAACGTCGGTCCCAACGAGGACGTGATGTGCGTCGGCATCGACGAGATCCGCGACATTGCGCTGGGCCAGGAGATGGACGGCCTGCAGGGCTGGCGCTACCCCTATCAGCGGGTCGTCATCGACGAGAAACAGGGCGAGGTGGTTGGGTTCTGGAAACAGGTTGCCACCGACGCCAATGGCGCCGAGCAGGAGGTGTACGGCATTGGCGGCAGCTGGTTCCGCTATGCCGGCGGCGGGAAATGGAACTGGCAGCGCGATTTCTTCGACTTCGGTCATGTTTCCGCGCTCTACCTGGAATTGCTCAAGGCTGGCAAACTATCGCCAGGCATGCAGAAGCGCATCGAACGCGCCGTGTCGGGCGACAAAGTGCCGGGCTATTACCCGCTCGGCAAGACGCCGGTGCCACTGTGGTAAACGCCCTAGCGCCGCTGACCTACACTCAGCCAGTCGGCGTTCCGGCCGAGGCTCGGGACCACTCGTAGCCGAAGTTCAACGATGAAAGCAGGTTAGCGGTGAAGACCAAGGGCGCACTGATCTGGGAGTTCAACCAGCCATGGTCCGTCGAAGAGATCGAAATCGGCGACCCGCGCAAGGACGAAGTCAAGATCCAGATGGAAGCGGCTGGGATGTGCCGCTCCGACCATCACCTGGTGACGGGCGACATCCCGATGGCGGGCTTTCCCGTTCTGGGCGGACACGAGGGCGCGGGCATCGTCACCGAGGTCGGCCCGGGAGTCGACGACTTCGCCCCGGGCGATCACGTGGTGTTGGCATTCATCCCGTCCTGCGGCAAGTGTCCGTCCTGCCAGGCTGGAATGCGGAATCTGTGCGACCTGGGGGCAGGGCTGCTCGCCGGGGAATCGGTGACGGACGGCTCCTTCCGGATTCAGGCTCGCGGCCAGAACGTCTACCCGATGACCCTGCTCGGAACGTTTTCACCGTACATGGTGGTGCACCGCAGCTCGGTGGTGAAGATCGACCCGTCGGTGCCCTTCGAAGTCGCCTGCCTGGTTGGTTGCGGCGTCACCACCGGCTATGGTTCGGCGGTCCGCACGGCCGACGTCCGGCCGGGCGACGACGTGGCCATCGTCGGCTTGGGTGGGGTCGGCATGGCGGCGTTGCAGGGCGCGGTCAGCGCGGGCGCCCGCTACGTCTTCGCGGTGGAGCCGGTGGAATGGAAACGTGATCAGGCGCTGAAATTCGGTGCCACCCACGTCTACCCGGACATCAACGCCGCGCTGATGGGCATCGCCGAGGTCACCTACGGCCTGATGGCGCAGAAGGTGATCATCACCGTCGGCAAGCTCGATGGCGCCGACGTCGACAGCTATCTGACCATCACGGCCAAGGGCGGCACCTGCGTGCTGACGGCCATCGGCAGCCTGGTCGACACCCAGGTGACGCTGAACCTCGCGATGTTGACCCTGCTGCAAAAGAACATCCAGGGCACCATCTTCGGCGGCGGCAACCCGCACTACGACATTCCGAAGCTGTTGTCGATGTATAAGGCCGGCAAACTCAACCTCGACGACATGGTGACCACTGCGTACAAGCTGGAGCAGATCAACGACGGATACCAGGACATGCTGAACGGCAAGAACATTCGCGGCGTGATCCGGTACACGGACGACGACCGCTAGCCGGAGATAGCCATGACCCAAACGACCCAATCCCCGGCCCTGATCGCGTCGCAGTCGTCGTGGCGGTGCGTCCAAGCCCACGACCGGGAGGGCTGGCTGGCGCTGATGGCCGACGACGTCGTCATCGAGGATCCGATCGGCAAGTCCGTCACCAATCCCGATGGCAGCGGCATCAAAGGTAAGGAGGCCGTCGGCGCCTTCTTCGACACGCACATTGCGGCCAATCGGTTGACGGTCACCTGCGAGGAGACGTTCCCGTCCAGCTCACCGGACGAGATCGCCCATATTCTGGTGTTGCACAGCGAGTTTGACGGTGGTTTTACCAGTGAGGTCCGCGGCGTGTTCACCTACCGGGTGAATAAGGCCGGTTTGATCACCAACATGCGTGGGTACTGGAACCTCGACATGATGGCCTTCGGTAACCAGGAATGAAACCTGGGGGGCAGTTTCGACGTCATATGCTCAACGGGTGTCGATCTTCACCAAGATCATCAACCGTGAACTGCCCGGCCGTTTTGTCTACGAGGACGACGACGTTGTCGCGTTCTTGACGATTGAGCCGATGACGCAAGGCCACACCTTGGTGGTGCCACGCGCCGAAATCGATCACTGGCAAAACGTGGATCCCGCGTTATTTGGCCGCGTCATGTCGGTGAGCCAGCTGATCGGCAAGGCCGTGTGCCGGGCGTTTTCAACCCAACGCGCCGGGATGATCATTGCCGGGCTGGAAGTGCCCCACCTACACATCCACGTGTTTCCCACCCGCAGCCTCAGTGATTTCGGCTTTGCCAACGTCGACCGCAACCCCTCACCGGGATCGCTGGACGAAGCGCAGGCCAAGATCAGGGCGGCCCTGGCACAACTGGCGTGAGGCTCAGCTGGTCCACGTCACTGACGCGCGGCAGCGAGACACGAAAGCAGCAACCCTCCCCGAGCGCGGTCGTCACGGTGACCGCTCCGCCATGGGCCGCCACCAAGGAGTCGACGATCGACAACCCCAGTCCGGTCCCGCCGCTGGCGCGCGCCCGCGACGAGTCGGCGCGATAGAACCGCTCGAACACCCGCAGCGCATCCTCCTGACTCATGCCCGGACCGTCATCGGCGACCTCGAGGATGGCGTCGTCGCCCTCGGTGCCGACTCGCACGGTGACGTCGGCGCTTTCCGGGGTGTGCTGGATGGCATTTGCAACGAGATTGCGCAGCACCTGCCGAAGCCGCGATTCGTCGCCGAGGACCTCCGGGGTGCCGGGGCCGTCAAGGACCTCCAGGGTGATCCTGCGTTTGGGGTCCATCGCCAGCGCGTCGTGCGCGGCATCACTGGCCAGCGCCAGCAGGTCCACCCGGCGCAGTTCCAGCGGCCGATGTGCATCTAGCCGGGCAAGCAGCAGCAAATCGTCCACCAACAGCCCCATCCGGCTCGCTTCGCCCTCAATCCGCGACAGCAGCATGCCCACGTCGCGGGCGGCTCCTTGTCGGTACAGCTCCGCGAAGCCGCGGATAGTGGTCAACGGGGTACGCAGTTCATGGCTGGCGTCGGTGATGAACTGTCGCATCCGGTCCTCTGAATCCCGGGCCTTTTCGGCGGAGGATTCCGCGGACGCCACCGCCCGCTGAATTTGTGCCAGCATTCCGTTGAGCGCCAACGAAAGCCGGCCGACCTCAGTTCGCGGATGCCACTGCGGGACCCGGCGATCCAGCTGCCCCGCGCCGATCGCCGCGGCCGTCTGCTCGAATTCTGCCAGCGGCCGCAGGCTGCGGCGAACCACAGCGTAGCCCGCCACCCCGAGGACAACCAGCACCGCACTGCCTATGCCGACCTGCAACAGCACCAGCGACCGCACGGTGCTCCGGACGTCGGCCAGATCAATGGCGACGGTGGTCAAGTAGCCATCCGACGCGCGCACCGAGACCGCGCGCCAAAGAGTCTTGGATCCGCCGATCGATGGCAGCGTCGTCGGGTGCCGGCCGACATCATTGTTGGCGGGCACCGCCGGTATGGCAGTGTTGTCGTTGAGTGCCGTATAGCTCTGGCCGTCGGGGCTGATCACCCGAACGTAGAACCTCGACGGCGGCCGATCGGGGTTATGACCAGGGTAGGGGTCCGGCGCCAAGGGCAGCGTGATCTGCGCCCAGATTTGGGCTTCCTCGAGCAACACCCGATCGATCCGGCTGGTCAGCCGGTGCTGCAACATCGAGGTGACCGCGATCCCCGAGGCCACAAGTCCAGTGGCCACCAGGATCAGCGTGGCTGCGACCAGGCGTACCCGTAGGGGCAGCCTTCCTCGAAGGTGTCTGGCCATTGCCGCGTTCTCCTCGGGCTGCCGATCCGATTAACTACCAAGACTCATCGAGGCTCCCGCAGTACGTAGCCCACCCCACGCAGCGTGTGCAGCAGCCGCTTCTCCCCAGTGTCGATCTTGCGGCGCAGATACGACACGTAGGACTCGACGACGTTGACGTCACCACCGAAGTCGTAGCGCCAAACGTGGTCGAGAATCTTAGGCTTGCTCAGCACGGTGCCTGCGTTGATCACGAAATAGCGCAGCAGGGTGAATTCGGTGGGCGACAGCGACACCGGTTGGCCCGCCTTCCACACCTCGTGGGTCTCCTCGTCGAGCTCGATATCGGCGAACGTCAGTCGAACATTACGTGGTTCCTTGTTGCCCTTGCCCGCGCGTCGCAGGATGACCCGCAGCCTGGCCACGACCTCCTCCAAGCTGAAGGGCTTTGTCACATAGTCGTCACCGCCCAGGGTCAGACCCGCGATCTTGTCCTGTAGCGAGTCACGGGCCGTCAGGAACAACGCCGGGGCATCGATGCCGTCGGCGCGCAGCCGTCGCAGCACCCCAAAGCCGTCCATCCCGGGCATCATCACATCGAGGATCACCGCGTCCGGCCGGGTTTCCCGGGCCCGATCCAGCGCCTGCGCCCCGTTGGTCGCGGTGTAAACTTCAAAGCCCTGGAACTTGAGGCTCACCGACAGCAGTTCAACGATGTTGGCCTCGTCATCGACCACGAGGACACGAGCCTCCGGTGTGGTGTTTTCGCCTGGGGTTCCCGCCGTCACGAGATCAACCCCTTTCCGCATTGGTTGAACGTTACCTTCACAATCATTGTGTAATTCCTGAAAGCTCGTTGCTAGTAGTCTGCTAACAGTCTGCCAGGAATCGCCAAATCAGCTTGGACCGTTGCCGCTCAATCCGCGGCGCGCCGTGAATACACTCGCAGAATGAACCTCGGCCAAACCCTCGTGGGTATTGCGACCTGGCCCGCACGAGCGGGGCTCGCCGCCGCCGACACCGGTTTGAACATGGCCGGCGCGGCGGTTGACATGGCCAAGCAAGCGTTGGGTGATGCCGGCGGCGCAAGCGGGTCGACCTCAATGGCCAACATGCTGGGAATCGATGACACGATTGCCCGCGCCAACCGGCTGGCCAGGCTATTGGACGACGATATGCCGCTGGGACGCGCCATCGCGCCCAACGGGCCGCTGGACCGGATGCTGCGGCCCGGCGGGGTGGTCGACCTGCTGACCCAGCCCGGCGGCTTACTCGACCGCCTGACCGCTGAAGGCGGCGCCATGCAGCGCGCGCTGCAACCGGGCGGACTGGCCGACCAGCTGCTGGCCGAGGACGGGCTGATCGAGCGGGTGCTCTCCGAGGATGGGCTGGCCGACCGACTGCTTGCCGAAGGCGGACTGATCGACAAGATGACGGCCAAGGACGGACCACTCGAACAGCTCGCCGACGTCGCCGACACATTGGCCCGACTGACGCCCGGGATGGAGGCGCTAGAGCCGGCCATTGCGACCCTGCAAGACGCGGTGATCGCGCTCACCATGGTGGTCAACCCGTTGAGCAGCATCGCCGAGCGCATTCCGCTGCCCGGGCGCCGTCCCGCGCGCCGCTCGTCGTCTCGGTCGGTGCATTCGCAACGCATCGTCGACACCGAGTGAGCGGCTAGGCTTACACCGGTTTTACCGGCCTCCTTAGCTCAGTGGTAGAGCACTCGCCTTGTAAGCGAGCGGTCGTCAGTTCAATCCTGACAGGGGGCTCCACAAAGGCGCAGCTCAGGGCGCAATCTCGCGCTTCCGATAACGGTCAAGATCGCCCTCTTTTGGTATCGACAATTCCCGACGGGAGCCTGCACAAATGCGTATTCGCAGGTGGCAGACCCCGGCAACCCGCATGAAACACGCCGAGGCTTGATGGGAAAGGCCACGAGCCAGTCCATGTAGCGCAATTCCGACAAAAGCCCCAATCCCTTCGCACTGCGCCCCTAGGCTCGCGGAGTACCGGTTTGTCACTGGTGTGAGGAGGACCGTGATGGTCAGTTTCGCGTGGTTGCCTCCGGAGACCAATTCGCTAAGGATGTATCTGGGTGCGGGGTCACAGCCACTATTGGCGGCGGCGGGGGCCTGGGACGGGTTGGCCGAGGAGTTGCATGCGGCGGCGTCGTCGTTCGGGTCGGTAACGTCGGAGTTGGCCGGCGGCGCTTGGCAGGGACCGGCGTCGGCCGCGATGGCGAGTGTAGCGGGGCCTTATGCGAGCTGGTTGATTGCGGCCGGAGCCCAGGCCGAGTTGGCTGCTGGGCAAGCGCGGGCGGCGGCGGGTGCATTTGAGGAGGCGCTGGCCGGCGTAGTGCATCCGGCCGTGGTGCAGGCTAATCGTGTTCGGACGTGGTTGTTGGCGGTGTCGAACGTGTTCGGGCAAAACGCGCCGGCCATCGCGGCCATGGAAGCCACCTACGAGCAGATGTGGGCCCAGGACGTGGCGGCGATGGCCGGCTATCATGCCGCCTCCTCGGCGGTAGCGGCGCAGCTGACGTCGTGGCAGCAGGCACTACCAAACATCAATTTGGGTCTCGGCAATATCGGCAACCTCAATGTTGGCAACGGCAACACCGGCGATTACAACCTGGGTAATGGAAACTTCGGCAACGCCAACTTTGGCGGCGGAAACGGGAGCGCCTTCCACGGACAGATTTCCAGCTTCAACGTGGGTAGCGGCAACATCGGCAACTTCAACCTGGGTAGCGGAAACGGAAACGCTGGCATCGGACCATCCAGCTTCAACGTGGGTAGCGGCAACATCGGCAATGCGAACGTCGGGAGTGGAAACTCTGGCGATAACAACGTCGGCTTCGGGAACCTCGGCAATGGCAACATTGGTATCGGAAATGCAGGTCCAAACACGGGATCGCCCGCCACGCCGACACCCGGCAATGGGAATGTCGGGGTTGGCAACGGCGGCAATGGAAATTTCGGCGGCGGTAACACGGGCAACGCAAATATCGGACTGGGAAACGTAGGCAATGGCAACGTTGGCTTCGGGAACAGCGGCAGCCACAACTTCGGTTTGGGGAATACCGGCACCAATAATATCGGCATCGGGTTAACCGGCAGCAATCAGATCGGCTTTGGCGGGCTAAATTCTGGTAGCGGAAATATAGGATTTGGCAACTCGGGCACCGGGAATATCGGCTTCTTCAACTCGGGCAGCGGTAACTTCGGCGTGGGGAACTCGGGCGTCACCAACACGGGCGTCGCGAACTCGGGCAACATTAACACCGGCTTCGGGAATTCCGGCTTGATCAACACCGGCTTCGGCAACGCTTCAACCGTCAACACCGGCTTTGCCAACTCCGGTGGCGCCAATACCGGCATAGGGAACGCGGGTGATTACAACACCGGCAACTTCAACGGTGGCATCATTAACACCGGTAGCTTCAACTCGGGTGCATTCAACTCGGGCAGCTTCAACGGAGGGAACGCTAATTCGGGTTTCTTTAACTCTGGCCTGACGAACACCGGCTTCGCAAATTCTGGCAATATCAACACAGGCGGCTTTAATGCGGGCAATCTGAATACCGGTTTCGGCAATACTGCCGATGGGCCGGGCGAAAATTCTGGATTCGGAAACACCGGCAGCGGGAACTCGGGCTTCAATAATTCTGGCAAGGGAAATTCTGGCGCCTATAACCTTGGTACTTTGCAAATCTCGGGCTTCGGTAACTCCGGCCAATCAGTATCGGGTTACAACAATTCGGGTAATATAATATCGGGCTTCGGAAACAAGGGGACCGGCTCGTTCAACCTAGGATTCATTTCGGGCTTTGGCAATACGGGTGAGCTGCAGTCGGGCTTCGGTAATCTTGATGCCGATCCCGACAGTAACAGCGCCGCGTCGGGTTTCGGGAACTCCGGAAAGCAAGACTCTGGTGGCTTTAACACTATCGATTTCGTCTCGGGCTTTTTCCACCGCTAGCGAACACTAGCCCGGTATCGTCCCGGCGACCGGGGCCGGCGTACGCCGTACCCGGAGGCAATCCGATCTGGATGTCCCATGCACGGCCGAGCAGGTTCCGCACGATCGGGGAAGCCTGCGGGCCGGCATCGTCGGGTCAATGCTGGCAGCGGCCTCCGGGCCATGTGGGGACCTATTGGTCGCTCGCGGTCATGGGATCAGGCTGGGCAGACCGATCGGCAGGCCGCTTAGATAGGGGTGGCCCGTAGCGTCGATCACGTCGTCAGCCACCGCATGTGGGAACTGGACCACAGCCGCGCCGACCTCATCGGCACCGTCTCGCACCGCGTTGATGACCGCCGCCGGATCGCCGGTGAACAGGGACTCCCAAATGTCGTAGGCCGCATATTGCGGCGCCGTGATCAGCTCGCGCACGTCGACGAATAACGCGGTCGGCAGCGACGCCGGCCCGACGGGTATCCCGTCCCAGCTGACCAGCGTCCAGCCGCCCTCGGGATTGCCCTGTACCACGACGGCGCCGGTGTTGGGCACCGGGTGGGTGAGCAGCAGTAGCGGATGGGGATTGTCGACGTTCATCATCGTCCCGACCCCGATGGTGAATGCGCTGGAGTAAGCGACCGACGTGATGTTGCCGTCTGCGGCCACGACCGGATTGGCCAAGGAAGCGTCGTAGATCGTTTGAACCGCACCGGTAAAGGCTCGGTTGAAGACGATCCCGTTGACGTCGGTGGAGCCCGGGGCCAGCATCGGCACGATGGGAAATCCGAGCGTCCAGGCGATCGGGCCGACGAGATACAGCAGGCCCGCGGGGCTGATCTGCGGCAGGTCCTCGAAGATGCCGGCATGGATCTCGTTGAGCCCGGGCAATACCTGCGGGGCCATCCCCAGCAAGTTCGCCAACGGCGCGGCGGTCTGCTGCGTTCTGATCAACTGCGAGTCGAAGATCCCGGCATAGGGGCCCTTGGCCGCGAGCGCGTTGGCGATGGCCTGCGCCTGTTGCTGGCCCAGCGCGGTGAGTCCGGGTCCGGGCACCGCCGTGTCGATCAACATTGCGGCGTTGCCCGGCGTCTGGCCGTGCCGCACGAAGTCGATGACGATCGACTGCCCGTTGCCGCCACCACCGATCGTGGCCATGCCGCCGGTACCGATGAACCACCCGCCACGACCGATAGCCCCATCGACCCCGCCAGCCCCGCCGGCTCCGCCCAGGCCGCCGTTGCCGAACAACAGCGCCTGGCCCCCGGCGCCGCCGTTACCGCCGACACCGCCCGCGCCACCCATGCCGCCGTTGCCCATCAACCAGCCGCCGGTGCCGCCCATGCCGCCCACTCCGCCGGCAAAGCCGGCGCCACCGGTACCCCCGTTGCCGATTAACCCGGCACTCCCACCTTTACCGCCGGTATAGCCGGCCCCACCGTCACCGAATAGCAAACCGCCGGGGCCACCGTTGGGAGCTGCCGCCGTCCCGGTGACGCCGTTGCCGATCAGATCGCGGCCGAGCAGCACGTTTGTCGGCGCATTGACAATCGGGGCGAGCGCCTCGCCGACCGGGCTGTTGATCCATTGCTGGCCGGTCGCGTGAATCGGACCATAGACGAACGCTTGGAACCCGTCGGAAACGGACGCGGGCGCCGAGCCCAGCGCCCCCCGGAGCGACGTCGCGATGGTCACCTCGGTAACCGCATACGATGTCGCTGCCGCGCTCAATCGGTGCACAAACTGCTCGTGATACGCCGCTGCCTGCGCCGCCGCCGCCTGATACTCCCGGGCATGCGCGCCGAACAGCGCCGCGAGTGCCGCCGATACCTCGTCGGCGGCCGCCGCCGCCACAGCGGTCGTCGGATTGGCTGCGGCCAGATTGCCCGCATTCACTGCCGAACCGATCTGCGCTAGATCCGCCGCGGCCGCCGCCAACGCGTCCCGCGCCACGATCACAAATGACATCGCTTACCCCCGGGTGTTGTCGCGTACTAGCCATGATGGAGCGCAGCGCCGGAACAGATGCGGGTATCGGCCAAAATGCAACGAGCATCCAAGCGTCTCCCGCTAGGACGCTGTCGGCTCGGTCGCCTTGCGAGCCATCCGTCACAGTTACTAGGATATCCAAGTATCGGGATTCCCCGCCGCCACCGGCTTGCACAGGACAACCATGACCACACAGATTTCACATTTCATCGACGGACAACGCACCGCCGGCCAGTCCACGCGCTCGGCCGACGTCTTCGACCCCAACACCGGCCAGATCCAGGCGAAGGTACCGATGGCCGGCAAGTCAGACATCGACGCGGCCGTGGCCTCCGCGGTCGAGGCCCAAAAGGGCTGGGCCGCATGGAATCCCCAGCGCCGTGCCCGGGTGTTGATGCGGTTTATCGAACTGGTCAACGACACCATCGACGAGTTGGCCGAGCTGTTGTCGCGTGAGCACGGCAAAACGCTGGCCGACGCCCGCGGCGACGTCCAGCGCGGCATCGAGGTGATCGAATTCTGCCTCGGCATTCCCCACCTGCTCAAGGGCGAGTACACCGAGGGTGCCGGTCCCGGCATCGACGTCTATTCGCTGCGGCAGCCCCTGGGTGTGGTCGCGGGGATCACCCCGTTCAACTTCCCGGCGATGATTCCGCTGTGGAAGGCCGGCCCGGCCCTAGCGTGCGGCAACGCCTTCGTGCTCAAGCCAAGTGAGCGCGACCCGTCGGTTCCGGTGCGGCTGGCCGAGCTGTTCATCGAGGCGGGCCTGCCGGCGGGCGTGTTCCAGGTGGTGCACGGCGACAAGGAGGCCGTCGACGCCATCCTGCACCACCCCGACATCAAGGCCGTCGGCTTCGTCGGCAGCTCGGATATCGCCCAGTACATCTACGCTGGTGCCGCCGCCACCGGCAAGCGGGCGCAGTGTTTCGGCGGTGCCAAGAACCACATGATCGTGATGCCCGACGCGGACCTGGATCAGGCCGTGGACGCACTGATCGGCGCCGGATACGGCAGCGCCGGCGAACGCTGCATGGCGATCAGCGTCGCCGTGCCGGTGGGCGATCAGACCGCGGAGCGGTTGCGCGCCAGGCTGATCGAGCGGATCAATAACTTGCGGGTGGGACACAGCCTGGACCCCAAGGCGGACTACGGCCCGCTGGTCACCGGGGCGGCGCTGGCGCGGGTGCGCGACTACATCGGCCAGGGTGTGGCCGCCGGTGCCGAGCTGGTCGTTGACGGCCGCGACCGCGCCAGCGACGACCTGACCTTTGGGCTGCCTGAAGGCGATGCGAACCTGGAGGGCGGCTTCTTCATCGGGCCGACCCTGTTCGACCATGTCGCTGCCCACATGTCGATCTACACCGACGAAATCTTCGGGCCGGTGTTGTGCATGGTTCGCGCCCGCGACTACGAAGAGGCGTTGCGGCTGCCGTCGGAGCACGAATACGGCAACGGGGTGGCGATCTTCACCCGCGACGGCGACGCGGCCCGCGACTTCGTCTCCCGGGTGCAGGTGGGCATGGTCGGCGTCAACGTGCCGATCCCGGTGCCGGTGGCCTACCACACTTTCGGCGGCTGGAAGCGCTCCGGCTTCGGCGACCTCAACCAGCACGGCCCGGCGGCAATCCAGTTCTACACCAAGGTCAAGACCGTCACGTCGCGATGGCCGTCAGGCATCAAGGACGGTG
The DNA here is from genome assembly GCF_000253375.1 of Mycobacterium canetti CIPT 140010059. Classification (NCBI taxonomy): domain Bacteria; kingdom Bacillati; phylum Actinomycetota; class Actinomycetes; order Mycobacteriales; family Mycobacteriaceae; genus Mycobacterium; species Mycobacterium canetti. The sequence goes on along the minus strand of NC_015848.1, from coordinate 855,132 downwards.
CCGAATTCGTCATCCCCACAATGAGTTAGCGTGTCATGTTTGTCCTTAACGACGACGAACGGGTGATCGTCGAGACGGCGGCCGCCTTCGCCGGCAAACGCCTGGCTCCGCACGCCCTGGAATGGGATGCCGCCAAACACTTTCCGGTGGACGTGTTGCGGGAAGCGGCCGAACTCGGCATGGCCGCGATCTATTGCCGCGACGACGTCGGCGGCAGTGGGCTGCGCCGGCTCGACGGCGTGCGCATCTTCGAGCAGTTGGCGATCGCCGACCCGGTGACCGCCGCGTTTTTGTCCATCCACAACATGTGCGCGTGGATGATTGACAGCTTCGGCACCGACGAGCAACGCAAGGACTGGATTCCGCGACTGGCCACCATGGGCGTCATCGCCAGCTACTGCCTGACCGAACCGGGCGCCGGATCCGATGCCGGCGCACTGAGCACCCGCGCCGTCAGGCACGGCTCAGGAAAAGGCGGCGACTACGTGCTCGATGGCGTCAAACAATTCATTTCCGGGGCCGCAGCATCGGACGTGTATGTGGTGATGGCGCGCACGGGCGCCGAGGGTCCGCGCGGCGTGTCGGCGTTCATCGTCGAAAAGGGCACACCGGGGCTGAGTTTCGGCGCGCCCGAAGCGAAGATGGGTTGGCATGCCCAACCCACCGCGCAGGTGGTGCTGGACGGGGTGCGGGTACCCGCCGAGGCCATGCTGGGCGGCGCCGACGGCGAAGGCGCCGGCTTCGGTATCGCGATGAGCGGCCTCAACGGCGGCCGGCTCAATATCGCAGCATGCTCGCTGGGTGGCGCGCAGGCCGCCTTTGACAAAGCGGGCGCCTACGTTCGCGACCGACAGGCCTTCGGCGGATCGCTGCTCGACGAGCCCACCGTGCGGTTTACCCTGGCCGACATGGCTACCGGGCTGCAGACGTCGCGAATGTTGTTGTGGCGGGCCGCAAGTGCGCTCGATGACGACGACGCCGACAAGGTCGAGCTGTGTGCGATGGCCAAGCGCTACGTCACCGACACCTGCTTTGAGGTCGCCGACCAGGCCCTGCAGCTGCACGGCGGCTATGGCTATCTGCGCGAGTATGGTCTGGAGAAGATCGTCCGCGACCTGCGGGTGCATCGCATCCTGGAAGGGACCAACGAGATCATGCGGCTGGTCATCGGTCGGGCCGAGGCCGCGCGGTTCCGCGCCACCGTTTAGAGAGGCTCAGATGACGACCATCGCCTTCCTAGGTTTGGGCAACATGGGTGCGCCGATGTCGGCGAATCTGGTTGGTGCGGGCCACGTCGTGCGTGGATTCGACCCGGCACCCACGGCGGCGTCCGGCGCCGCCGCGCACGGTGTCGCGGTGTTTCGTAGCGCGCCCGAAGCGGTGGCCGAGGCCGACGTGGTCATCACCATGCTGCCCACCGGCGAGGTGGTCCGGCGCTGCTACACCGACGTGCTGGCCGCCGCGCGTCCGGCAACGCTGTTCATCGACAGCTCCACGATCTCGGTCACCGATGCCCGTGAGGTGCACGCGCTGGCCGAATCGCACGGCATGCTCCAACTGGATGCGCCGGTCTCCGGCGGGGTGAAGGGCGCCGCCGCCGCGACGCTGGCATTCATGGTCGGCGGCGACGAGTCCACGCTACGGCGGGCACGCCCGGTACTAGAGCCCATGGCGGGCAAGATCATTCACTGCGGCGCCGCCGGTGCCGGACAGGCCGCCAAGGTGTGCAACAACATGGTGCTGGCGGTGCAGCAGATCGCGATCGCCGAGGCGTTCGTGCTGGCCGAGAAGCTCGGGCTGTCCGCACAATCGTTGTTCGACGTCATCACCGGCGCGACCGGCAATTGCTGGGCGGTGCACACCAATTGCCCGGTGCCGGGCCCGGTGCCCACCTCACCGGCCAACAACGACTTCAAGCCCGGGTTTTCGACCGCGTTGATGAACAAGGACCTGGGCCTGGCGATGGATGCGGTGGCCGCCACCGGTGCGACGGCCCCGCTGGGCAGCCACGCCGCCGACATCTACGCCAAATTCGCCGCCGACCACGCCGACCTGGACTTCAGCGCGGTGATCCACACGTTGCGCGCGCGAGCAGACGCATAAGCGCCCATTTCGACACGAAATTGGGCGCTTATGCGTCTGCTCGCCCTCAGAGGTCGCCGGCACACCCATCAGCCCTCGGCGGCGTCTTTCGGGTCCGACAGCCCCGGCAGGTAGGGGGCAAGGCCTTGCGTGTACCAGCCCAGCGGCTGGTTGCGCCACTGCGTTGGAATGTCCGGCAGCGTGAAGTCGTTCTCGTAGGCCGAGCATCCGACACTGCGGCCGATATCCAATGCCAGATCGGCCAACTTGCTCAGCTCGACCCCGGTGCCCATCGGCATGATGTGGATGACGCAGTCGCCCACTATGGCCCGCACATGCCCTAGATAGTTTAGTTCCCACACCTTCGGCTGGTAGGGCGGAAACGGCACCGGATCCGGAGGCGGCTCCTGAGGTTTGGGGCCGAATCCGATAGCCCGGTAGCCTGGTGTACCAGACGAACGACCAGGCGCACGTGGAGTCGAAAGAACAACCGTGTGGTGCGCAAACACGCGTTCCACTGGCGCTACGACAGCACCGAGGAACTGGAGTTGCTCAACCAGCTGTGGCAGCTGGTGTCGCTGCGTCTGAACTTTTTCACCCCGACGAAGAAGGCCCTTGGCTTTCGGCCGTAGCTGCTCGAATTGACGCGAGGACGGTGAATCGTCTGGCGCAGCGGTTTGTCCGGTCGCCGACTGTACTTGAGGACCGCTCGCTAGAGCGGCGGGCGAATGTGGCGCACCGAGGTGAACCGGGCGAAATCCCTGTCCAGGCTCACCACGGCGCAGTGATGCTCCACTGCTATGGCCGCGAGTACCGCGTCGGGTATTAGGTCGCCGGACGCATCGGCCTCGTCGCAGAGTTTGCGTAGCAGCATGAGGTGTCTGGGGCCGGGGTTGGTCGGAAGGTGGTGGGGCTGGGCGGTGACGGCGTCGATGAATGCGAATGCAGCTGCTCGCGGTGACGGAATCTCGAAGATGCGTCGATTCGTTGCCAGCCGGAGGAACGACGCCCATACCAGGTTCGGCACTGTGAAGGGGTCGTCAGCCGCGAGCAGTCGATCGAACCAGGGGCGGACGGTTCGGTGATTCGGGTGGTCACCGCGGTGTGCAGCCAGCAGCACGTTGGCGTCGAGAAGGAACATTGCCGTTCTGCGCCTATTGGGGGTTACTTCCGGGAGTTCAGTTCCAGGCCCTCGTCGAGCACTTCGGACAACGCTCTATTCGAGGTCAGGTCGATGCCTCGCCGCGGACCGGTGCCGCCGTCGAAAACCGGGACGGTCGGGCGGGCGCCGCCGACGTGGGCGGCGGCGAACTCCCGGCGAAGGGCGTCCTCGATCACCGCGCCGAGCGATTGACCACGCTCGCGGGCCCGGCGTTTGGCGGCAGCGAGTATTTCATCGGAGATTGACACCGTGGTGCGCATGATGCACACGGTAACGCATCAACAGCATCATCTGCGGTCGAGCGGCCGAAGCGATGCTGTCAACGCCGCGCGCGGTCGCAGGCCCGCCGGCTACATCAAGCCGTTCAGCCCGTTCTCACCGAGCAGCAGCCCGCCGGCGCCGCCGGCGCCGCTGGGGCCGGGTGCACCCCCGGATTTCCCGGCGTTACCGCTGTTACCGCCGTTGCCGCCGTTGCCGCCGTTGCCGATCAGCACGGCGCTGCCGCCGACGCCGCCCTTGCCGCCGATGTGGAAAGCACCGGACAAACCGGTGGCGCCGCCGGCGCCGCCGTCACCTCCGAGACCGAACGCTCCGGACTTGCCGCCGGCCCCGCCGTCCCCGCCGGTGGCGGCGCCGGTGGCGGAGGCGCCGGCCCCGCCGGCCCCGCCGGAGCCGACGAGCAAACCCGCGTCGCCGCCGGCCCCGCCGGCCCCTCCGGAAACTCCGGCGGCGGTGCTATGGCTGCCGGCGCCGCCGGTGCCGCCGGCGCCGAACAGCCCGCCGTTGCCGCCCGCCCCGCCGGCGCCGCCGGCGAGGGTGCTTCCCCCGCCGGCCCCGCCGGTCCCGCCGGCGCCGAACAGCCCGCCGTTCCCACCTGCCCCGCCGATCCCGCCAGCCCCAGCGGGGCTGCCAAACCCACCGGGCCCGCCGGCTCCCCCGTTGGCGAACAGCCCGCCGTTACCGCCGGCCCCGCCATTGCCACCGACCGCGCCGGCACCACCGCTTCCGCCGGCCCCGCCGGTGCCGAACAAGATCCCGCCGGCCCCGCCGGCCCCGCCGTTGACGCCGCCGATCGTTCCCTGCCCGCCGTTTCCGCCGTTGCCGAACAACCAGCCGCCGGCTCCGCCGTCAGCCCCGGTCCCCGGAGTGCCGTTGGCGCCGTTGCCGATCAGCGGACGCCCGGTGAGCGTCTGGAAGGGGTCGTTCACCATATTGATCACGTCCTGCTGCAGGGTGTGCAGGGGCGAGGTGCTGGCGGGGGCCGTAAAGCCGTCCAGGCCCAACAGCACCCCCCCGGTACCGCCGATGCCGGCCTTGCCCAGGGTCGCGCCGGTCCCGCCGCTGCCGCCGTTGCCGCCGTTGCCGATCAACACGCCGGTGCCGCCGGCCCCACCGGGCCCACCGTCCCCGCCGCCGGTGCTCGCGCCGCCGTTGCCGCCGTTGCCGCCGTTGCCGATCAGCCCGCCGGCCCCGCCGGCCCCGCCGGCGGCGCCGTCCCCGACGCTTCTACTAATGCCGCCGGCGCCGCCGGAGCCGCCGGAGCCGCCGGAGCCGAAGAGCATGCCGGCGTCGCCGCCGGCCCCCCCTTTCCCCCCGCTGGGGAGGCCAAACCCGCCGGACCCGCCGGACCCGCCGGCGCTAGCTCACTGCCACCTGTCGGCCGCGGAACTGGGGCCCTCGCTCTGCCGTCAGCCGGTGCGATCACGCTCCGCAACGATGTTGTGTTTTTTGGGTTTACTAGCCAGCATTGGGACATGGAGACTCTGCTGAAGACGAGTGAGGCCGCGCAGATACTCGGGGTATCGCGGCAGCATGTCGTCAACATGTGTGACCGCGGCGAGATGGTGTGCGTGCACGTCGGCAGCCATCGGCGGGTGCCCAGTAGCGAAGTCGAGCGCGTCACGAGCCGCCGGTTGACCCGCGAGGAGGAAAGGTCGCTGTGGCTGCATCGCGCCCTGCTGAGCCCGCTGTTGACCGAACCGGATACGGTCGTCTCCGCCGCACGAGAGAACTTGCGTCGCTGGTCGGGTATGCATCGTCGGGACGGCATGGCGGGGTGGTATTTCACGAAGTGGCAGCGTGTCCTTAACGACGGCCTCGACGCGGTCATGCACGTATTGACCAGCCCTTCGGAGGACGCTCGGGAGATGCGGCAGAACTCCCCGTTCGCGGGCATACTGCCGGAGGCGACGAGGGTCGCGGTGCTGCGGTCGTTCAAGGATCACTGGGATCGCGAGCACGAGCGGGCCATGACGGAATGACGCGTCAGCAACTTGCACATCTCCTCCGCCGCGCCTGTGCTGTTGTGGGCGATGTGGACGTGCTGGTACTCGGGTCGCAGTCGATCCTGGGGTCATTTGATGAAAACGAACTACCGCCGCAGGCCACCGCCTCCCAGGAGGCCGACATCGCGTTTGTCAACGACCCGGCGCGGGACAAAGCGGATCATGTCGACGTGGCAATCGGCGAGATGTCCGATTTTCACCGCAGCAATGGCGTTTATGCCGAGGGCGTACATATCGACACCGCGATCCTGCCTAACGGGTGGCGGGACCGGCTGGTCAGTTGGACCGTCGAATCCTCGCGCCCGGCGAAACCACGCTTTCTGGAACCGCACGACCTCGCGGTGGCGAAACTTGCCGCCGGACGCGAGAAGGACAAAGCTTTCGTGGCCGCCCTCATCCGAAGCGGCCTGCTCGACGTGGGTGTGATCCAGGCTCGGGTTTTGCTGCTGCCGGAGGAAACCGACCCGCGTATCGGTCAACGCATTGCGGCCTGGCTGAACTACTACGGTGCGGGCAACCACTCCTCCTAGCACCTGTCGCGCCGCCAGCATTGCATGCCGCGGATGTCGCGGCTGCTCGACGTGTTGGTCGCCCGGAAGTGGATGCGATGTGCAGCAGGCTGCCACCGGTATTCGGCATGGGTCAACTGCCCGCCTTCCAGTCGTCCTGTCCCAGGTATCCGTTCGTTGATGTTGGGCCAGCAGGGCCCTGGAGGGCTCGGTGGCGCGTGGGCTCGTAGGGAGCGTTGGTCTGCCAGCAGCGCCAGATGACGTGGAGCCCGGCGGGCTGCGGGCCGCCGCCTACGTCAACCCATCCAGGCCGAGCAGCAGCCCCCCGGCGCCGCCGGTACCACCGACACCCGGCGGGACCCCAAGCCCGCCCTTACCGCCGTTACCGCCGTTGCCGATCAGCCCAGCGCGCCGCCGGACGCGCCGGGGCCGCCGGCGCCGCCGTTGCCGAACAACAATCCGCCGGCCCCGCCGGGCGCGCCGGACCCGCCCGCGCCGCCGTTGCCGAACAACAATCCGCCGGCCCCGCCGGCGGCCCCGGTCCCCGGCGCCCCGTCGGCGCCGTTACCGATCAGCGGGCGCCCCAACGCCGCCAGGAAGGGCGCGTTGATCGCGTCGAGCAGCGGACTGGTTATGGACGCGGCGCTGGCGGCCTCGGCGGCCGCATACGAGCCCGCGCCCGCGGTCAAGGCCTGCACAAACTGGATATGAAACGTCGCCGCCTGCGCGCTGAGCGCCTGATAGGCCTGGCCGTGCGCCCCAAAAGCCGCCGCGATGGCCACCGACACCTGATCGGCGCCCGCGGCCAGCACCGCCGTCGTGTTGGCCGCGGCCGCGGCGTTGGCCGCCCCGATCGTCGAACCGATGCTTGCCAAATCCGTGGCCGCTGCCGCGATGGCCTCCGGCGCCGCGATCACAAACGATATGTGACACCTCCCAAGAGGTCATGGCCCAATAAGCCAGGACAACCCGGGCGAGATGCCCAGGTCTTCCAGCGACTCATGGACAGAAGCGCATTGCACCGTCCAACGGGCAGCGAAATCCCAGGTTTTCCGGCTCTACTGACTGATCCGTGGGTGTTTGGTTCTGCCCGGTAGGGCGGGGCGGCGGCCGCCGAGGGCGAGCATGGCCAAGGCGATGAGTGCTTCGGGGGAGCGGAATCCGAACGCGATCCGGGTTAGGAGTCGGATCTTGGTGTTGGTGGATTCGATCAGTCCTTGCCATAGGCCGTGGTCAAGGGCGGCGTCGATGGCTTGGCGGTGTCGCACGATGCCGCCGGCCAGCTCCACGAAGACGGGGATGCGGCAGCGCCGCGCCCAGGAGATCCACCGATCCAGTGCCTGCTTGCCTTCTTCGCCTTTGACCGAAAACACCTGGCGTAGGCCACCGTCCGCTTATCAACACCCAGCAGTTCACGCCACAACCTCGCATTGCGCACGTCGTTGCTCGCTCCCCTTGGTTTCGGACCTTTGACAAACCAGCAACCTTAAGCTACAACGACGTGCGCCTACTCAGACCAAGGTTCCACCCACGGAAGGGTCAGAAGAGCCCGAAATTGGGCGCTTATGCGTCTGCTCGCCCTCAGAGGTCGCCGGCACACCCATCAGCCCTCGGCGGCGTCTTTCGGGTCCGACAGCCCCGGCAGGTAGGGGGCAAGGCCCTGCGTGTACCAGCCCAGCGGCTGGTTGCGCCACTGCGTTGGAATATCCGGCAGCGTGAAGTCGTTCTCGTAGGCCGAGCATCCGACACTGCGGCCGATATCCAATGCCACATCGGCCAACTTGCTCAGCTCGACCCCGGTGCCCATCGGCATGATCTCGATGTAACAGTTGCCCACGATGGCCCGCACATGCCCCAGATAGCCGAGCACGAACACGAATTCTCCGGGTCGCTGACCGGTAATCTCGTATGCCTCCGGGTTGGGTGTCCGTAGATCCAGCCCAGCCGGACACTCCAGCCGCATCATGTCCCGAACCCCTTCGGCCTCACGTTCGCCGTCCGCCACCTGGCAGATCGAAACCGTGACGGTGCGGGTGTATCCCGTTTCTCGGTCGCCCCAGCTGCACCACAGCGAGTTGTCCCAGAACTCTTCGGCGGTTTCCGAGGTGGGTCTGGTGTTCTTCGGCAGCATGGCGCTGATCTGAAAGTACGACTCCAGCTTCTCCGCGATGAGATCCCGGCGCCCTGTATAGCTTCGCGGTGGCCCGGTCACGCCATCACCTTCCCTTAGTTCCCAACCGACGCATCACGTCGTCTGCGGGAAGGCCGTAATGATCTTCCCGTCGCGTGCCGAAATAATGACGCGGGTTGTGAAAACGTATCTGCCGTCTGGCAACGACATTCTCCGGTATACGGCGAACGTGTCGTTGTCTTGGTTGTACTCCACTCGCTCCGGGTAGGCCAGTGTGGCACCGATTGCGTAATCGGCGAGATAGCGCCAATTGCCTGCACTCGGCCATCGTGCATCCGCAATATCGTGCCATTGCCGTCCATGCTTGGCCTGAATGTGCAGCAGCCCGTACTTGTCATTGCCGCAGTACAACACGGAGTCTCCGGCCGGTAGCGAGCGGAATCTCGCGCTCATCGGCGCGTGATGGAACGTCCTGACGACCTTGTCCGGGTCTTGGCCACGCGCCCGGCACGCCGCCCACACCTTCGGCTGGTAGGGCGGAAATGGCACTGGATCCGGAGGCGGCTCCTGGGGTTTGGGGCCAAATCCCACAGCCTGATAGGACGAAGCCAGGGATCGCAACCGCGCCGCGCCGGCCTGGGATTCCGCGGCGGTTGCGGCCAGCACTCGCGTGATGTCGTGTGCTTTGGTGGCGAGAAACCGGGAGAAGTTACGGGCACCGGCCGGGGTGTCAAGGCCCAGCGCGCGCTGATGGGCCACCGCGTTCTCGATCTCGGCTCCAATGGCGCCAAGCCGGCGGCGACCGCACACCAGGCTGTCATAGGCCTGGCGCAGCTTGGGGACGACGGCCCGATCGGTCTCCGCGGATACCCCAATGTGCTGTGTCAGCGCCGCTTCACGCGCGCGCGCCGCGTCAGCACCAAGGCCTGTCTCGTCGGGCACGCCGAGACTGTAATCCGACATCACGGCCAACAGCACTTCACACCGGGCGTGGCCACCACGCCGATCAAGATGTGGGCCTGGCCTTGGAAGCGGTGGCCTCGACCGGTGCGGCGGCGCCGCTAGGTGGCCACCCCGCCGAAATCTACGCCAGATTCGCCGCCGACCACGGCGCCCTGGACCGCAGCGCGGTGATCCACACGTTGCGCGGCAGCCGAATTCGCGGGTTCACCGCACCGTGCGGCCCAGAAATGCCGCCAGCTGATCGGCGGGCGGGCGCTCACGCGGGCAAGGCTTCTCGTCCGCGAAGGGCTTTCCCGGCCCACGGAACTGCGGCCCCACCAAGGCACGCGCGGCGGCGAGCCGCTCGACGGCCAACTCGGGATCAAGATCGGTGGATTGGCCGGTGGCGGCGGCAAGATCCCACGCGTGGGTCAGCACATCGGTGGTGCGTAACCCGATGAACACCTGCCCGGGAACCTCGCCGAACGGCAGCTTGAATGTGGCGGACATCCCGCCCGGCGCCGCGAAGATCTCGTGGGCGACCGCGGCCGCGGCTTGGTGGGCGGCAACGAGGCCATCGGGCCGGGCGGGTGGCTCGATGGGGCTGGCCGCCCATCGCCCGACCTGCTCGTTGCCGCCGACGACGTGCTCGATCAGATCGTTGATCGTCCACTCCGAGCAGGGCGTGGGGCCGCCGAGCTGGTCAGCGCGGACGTTGGCCAGGAGCGCGGCGAACGCGTCCTGAGCGCGCTGGTGAGCCATCAGTGGGTCCACTGTCCTGCCTTTCGCGGTTGAATTGGTGTCCGCCGCATTTCACCATCATGCGTGCCCATGACGTTTTTGGATAGCGCAGCGCGGGCACGTCCTGCTAACAGCTTGTCCTGAAATCGTTGACCACGCAGTGGGTTTCGGGGCAGTCCGGTTAGCTGCCCGCCGCCGGATACCGCCGAGCCCCGCCATTGTCCAGCAGCAAGCCGGCGCCGCCGGCCTCGGCGGTCGCATACGAGCCCGCGCCCGCGGTCAAGGCCCGCACAAACTGGTCATGGAATGTCGCCGCCTGCGCGCCAAGCCGGGCGCGAGCAGACGCATAAGCGCCCATTTCGGCACGACATTGGGCGCTTACGCGTCTGCCCGCCCTCAAAAGTCGCCGGCGTTGCGCCGCAACGTTTCGACGGCCGACACCAGCGCCTGCGATTCCTCGGCGCCCATCCCAACGTTGGCGAACACCTGCTCGTTGAGGGTGACGGTGGCGTCCTCGACCGTGGAGCGACCCAGCTCGGTGATCTGCACCAGTGTGGTCCGCCCGTCGGTGGGGTGCGGAACCCGCCGCACCAATCCATCGGCCTCCAGCCGGCGGATCGCGTGGGTGACGCTGGTCACGTGAACCTGCAATCGGTCCGACGCTTTGGTGATCGGTAGCGCTCCGATACGGCTGAACGCCAGCAGCCGCAGCAGCTCGAAGCGGGAGAAACTCAGGTCATAGGGGCGCAGCGCCGTCTCGACGCGGGCCAGCAGAATCTGATGCGCACGCATCACCGACGTCACCGCCACCATGCCTAGCGACACATCACCCCACCCGGAACGCTCCCAGTTGGTCCGTGCTGCGGCGATGGGGTCGCGATTATCTGAGGCCACGCCCCCTTCTTATCGCACATGCGTCGACGCGGGCCAACCTTACGGAATTCAGCTTGCCGTTGCTGCGGCGCATTTCTGACCGAGGAAAGTGCCGCCACCGGGGGCCGCCGCCGCGACCCCGAACCCGGCCCCGCTGCGGCTGTACCCGTCGGCCACCGTGGCAGCGGAGAACTCGTGTTTGGCCAGCACGACTGAAGATGCGCGGCATCATGCAGCCCACTCCGAGCAGGTGGTCGACGCCCGACCACCCGGTGCTTGTAGGGCGTGCCAATAGCAGGGCGCCAGGTGCCTCAAGCTCAGTCTTAGAGCGAACGCTGCAGCAGAACCTGGCCGGTATCGGCGGCAACCACTTGCACGGCGGCGATCTGGTCAACCGGTGTCGAAATGCTGCCGGCGGGTGTCGCGGTGTGACCGGGTTCGGCCAACCAAGTCGCCAGCCGTGTCTGGCTGCCGTCACGACCCACCACAACCATGGCCAGCGTGTCGTGGGAAGCATACGGCGGCGCCAGGCAGACGCACCGCAGGTTGATGAACGTCCCCCAAGGCTCGCCGCTGATCGACACCGTGGACGCCAACAGCTGCGTGCCGACCTGGGCCATCGGCAGCGCCGACACGGCCGCCTGCTGCGGTGCCGCGGAGTGGCCCTGCACACCGACTAGCACACCGATCGCCAGCACCGCGGCAGCGGCGGACGAGGCCACCCAGGTGATCAGCCGGGTACGGCGCCGACGCCTGTGCACCGCCGCCAGCAACGACGGCAACAACTCCGGCGACAGCCCCGAAGCCGCCACAGTCGGGGCGGATTCGCTAATCGCGGCCACTTCGTCACGATCGAGCTGGGACAGCAGGGCGGGCACCCCGCAGAGTTCGGTGACGGCCCCCCGGCATTCGGGGCAACCGGCCAGGTGCGCTTCGAATTCGCGGCGGTCGGCCGCAGACAATGCTCCCAACACGTAAGCTGCATCCCACATCGCGTAGTGGTGATCATCACCCGTCGACACCTCGCGCACACCGGTGTCATCGGGCGGGCCAAGTCCTCGTAGCGGCATCGTCATGTCATCTCTCTCCTGTCACCCTCACGTATCCGGAGCCGGCAGCAATGTGAATGGGCTCTGCCGTCATCGAGTAACTCCCAGTTCCTGCAGAGTGAGCCGCAACGCGCGCACGGCGTAGTGCAATCGCGACTTCACCGTTCCTTCGGCAATTCCGAGGTCGGTGGCAATCTGTGCGGTCGACCATCCGCGGTAGTAGGACCGCTGGATCACGGCCCTATGCTCGGCGGACAGTTGGGCCAGCGCATCGGCGATCAGCAGCCGATCCAGTGCGGCGTTCACCTCGTCCGGCGTCGACTGCTCGGGTGTGCCCGATTGGTCGGTCGAACCGACCACATTGCGGAACCGGGCGCTGCGCCGCTCGTCGATGATCATGTTGCGCGCGACGGTGAACAACCACGCCCTTGCCGGCCGCGCGGTGTCGCCGATCACCTCCGGATGCTGCCACGCCCGCAACAGCGTCTCTTGGACGACGTCTTCGGCTTGGGCCGCATCCCCGGTCAAGCGCAGCGCGTAACGCCACAACACGGCGGCATGCTCGTCATAGAGCGCCCTCATCAACGCGGCTTCAGCGGCCGCGGCGCCCGACACACGAGCCACGCGATCACCTCCCGCTTACTGACACGAGTCGAGTAAGAGTTTGGTTCACCACTGCCCGCGCCGGCAGCCGCGCTAACCGAGCGTCAGAATTCGGGGCCCGTCGTCGGTTACCGCCACGGTGTGTTCCCAGTGTGCCGCACGTGACCCATCGGCGGTGGTGACCGTCCATTTGTCGTCGAGCACCACCGTTTTGGTGGTACCGAGGGTCAGCATCGGTTCGATGGCCAGCACCGAGCCGGCAGCCAGCAGCGGACCGCGCCCCGGCGCACCCTCGTTCGGCAGGAACGGATCCATATGCATCTGGCGGCCGATGCCGTGGCCCCCGTAACCGGCGACGATCCCGAACGAGCGTCCATAACGGAGCTCGGCGGCACGGGTACCCGTTTCGATGGCATGCGCGACGTCGGTCAACCGATTGCCGACCACCATCGCGGCGATGCCGGCCTGAAGCGATTCCCTTGTCGCCTCCGACAGCGCTTCGTCGGCGTCGCTCAGGGCGCCAACCCCGAAGGTGATCGCCGCATCGCCATGCCAACCGTCCAGCACCGCACCGCAGTCGATGGATACCAGATCACCGGGCGCGAGCACCTCGGCGGTCGACGGGATGCCATGAACCACCCGGTCGTTGATCGACGCGCAGATCGAGGCCGGGTAGCCGTGATAGCCCAGAAACGACGGGGTGGCGCCGGATTCGCGGATCACCGACTCGGCGATCTCGTCGAGACTCAGGCTGGATGTGCCGGGAGCCGCTGCCGCACGGATCGCCCGCAGCGCGGCGGCAACGACGGCGCCCGCCGCGGCCATCGCGTCGAGTTCGCCGGCACTGCGCTGCGGCACGACCCTGCGACCCCGCAGCCGTGCCAGTGGGCGCATGACTACTTTCCCAGAGCCCGCAACGCACGGGCGAACACCTCGTCCATGGTGCCGACGGCGTCGACGGTCTTCAATTGGTCGCGGTAGTACTCCAGCAGCGGCGCGGTCTCGTCGCGGTAGACCTTCATCCGGTTGAGGATGACGTCGTCGGTGTCGTCGGCGCGGCCACGCCCCTTGAGTCGCTCCAACAACACCTCCTCGGACACACGAAACTCCAGCACCGCGTCGATGTCGGTCCCCCGGCGTTCGAGCATCTCGTGAAGCGCCTTGGCCTGCTCGACCGAGCGTGGATAGCCATCCAAGATGAATCCGTTGGCCGCGTCCGGATTGTTCAGCCGGTCGTCGACGAGTTCATTGGTCAAGTCGGACGGCACCAAGTCACCGGCATCCAAGTAGCGTTTGGCTTCCACGCCGAGCTTGGTGCCCTCTTCGATGTTGCGCCGGAAGAGTTCGCCGGTGGAGATCTGCGGGATCCCGAGCTTCTCGGCCAGCTTCACCGCCTGCGTCCCCTTGCCCGCCCCGGGCGGTCCCAGCAACAAAACTCTCACTTGAGGAACCCTTCGTAGTTGCGCTGCATGAGCTGACTCTCGATCTGCTTGACCGTATCCAAACCGACACCGATCATGATCAGCACCGCGGTACCCCCAAAGGGCAGGTTCTGCACGGTTCCACCGGCGCCGATCTGGAGGAACAGGTTGGGCAGCACGGCGATCACGCCGAGGTAAATCGAGCCCGGCAAGGTAATCCGGCTCAGCACATAGCGCAGATAGTCTGCGGTCGGACGGCCCGGCCGAATTCCCGGAATGAAGCCGCCGAACTTCTTCATCTCGTCGGCACGTTCGTCGGGGTTGAAGGTGATCGACACGTAGAAGTAGGTGAAGAAGATGATGAGGCCGAAGTAGATGCCGATGTAGACCAGGTTGCTCGGGTCGGACAGGTACGTGCCGACGAATTTGTCCCACCAGCTGTTTCCCACGACACCGCTGCCGCTGCGAATCAGCTGGGTGATCAGGTGCGGAATGTAGATCAGCGACGACGCGAAGATAACCGGGATAACGCCGGCCTGGTTGACCTTGAGCGGCAGATAAGTCGAAGTCCCGCCATACATCCGCCGGCCCACCATGCGCTTGGCGTATTGCACTGGAATCCGGCGCTGACCCTGTTCGACGAACACCACACCGACGATGATGATCAACGCGGCCGCGCAGACCGCGGTGAAGACGACTCCACCGCGGCTTTCCAGGATGCTTTGACCTTCGGCCGGGATGCGGGCAGCGATGCCAACGAAGATCAGCAGCGACATGCCGTTGCCGATGCCGCGTTCGGTGATCAACTCGCCCATCCACATCACCAACGCGGCGCCGCCCGTCATCACAAGCACGATGACGACCAGTGTGAAAATGCTCTGGTCGGCGATGATGTCCAGCGAGCAACCTTGTAGCAACCCGCCGTTGGCAGCCAACGCCACGATGCTGGTGGCTTGAAGGATAGCCAATGCGATCGCTAGGTAACGGGTGTACTGGGTCATCTTCGACTGACCCGCCTGGCCTTCCTTCCGGAGTTCCTCGAACCTCGGGATGACCACGGTGAGCAGCTGCACGATGATGCTGGCGGTGATGTAGGGCATCACCCCCACCGCGAACACCGTGAGCTTTAATAACGCACCGCCGGAGAACAGGTTGATCAGGGAATAGATCTGTCCGGCTTCGCCCGCGCTGGCTTCTTTGATGCACTGCTGCACGTTCGGAAAATTGACACCGGGGGACGGCAGCGCGGCACCGACACGGTAGAGAATGACGATGCCCAGCGTGAAGAGGATCTTTCGTCTCAAGTCGACTGTTCGCAGCGACGAGATGAAAGCCGAAAGCACTCTATCCTCCTGCGCAGCCCGGGGTCATCTTGCATCACGCGCCCAACACCCGCAGGCCAGGACGTACGGCGTCGCGCGCCAAATCGTGTAAGAGACTAACAGCTGGTATGGACTGGCCCGTTCCGGGCCGCCACGGTGCGAGCTATCGAAGGGGTTACAGATGACGCAAACGGGCAGTGCCCGCTTTGAGGGCGATTCGTGGGACTTGGCGTCCAGTGTGGGTTTGACGGCCACCATGGTGGCGGCGGCCCGAGCGGTAGCCGGCCGGGCTCCCGGCGCGCTGGTCAACGACCAGTTCGCGGAACCGCTGGTCCGCGCGGTCGGCGTCGACTTCTTCGTACGCATGGCCAGTGGCGAACTGGATCCCGACGAGCTAGCCGAAGACGAGGCCAACGGCCTGCGGCGGTTCGCCGACGCGATGGCCATTCGCACTCACTACTTCGACAACTTCTTTCTGGATGCCACCCGAGCCGGGATTCGGCAGGCCGTCATCTTGGCTTCCGGCCTGGATTCCCGCGCCTACCGGCTGCGCTGGCCAGCCGGCACCATCGTCTTCGAAGTCGATCAGCCGCAGGTGATCGACTTCAAGACCACGACGCTGGCCGGCCTGGGTGCGGCACCCACGACCGACCGGCGCACCGTGGCGGTCGATTTGCGCGACGACTGGCCCACCGCCCTGCAAAAAGCCGGCTTTGACAACGCGCAGCGGACCGCCTGGATCGCCGAGGGGCTGCTGGGCTATCTGTCCGCCGAGGCGCAGGACCGGCTGCTTGACCAGATCACCGCCCAGAGCGTACCGGGCAGCCAGTTCGCCACCGAAGTCCTGCGCGACATCAATCGGCTCAACGAAGAAGAACTGCGAGGACGCATGCGGCGCCTGGCGGAGCGGTTCAGGCGCCATGGCCTCGACCTCGACATGTCGGGCCTGGTGTATTTCGGCGACCGCACGGACGCGCGGACCTATCTGGCCGACCACGGCTGGCGGACAGCCAGCGCGAGCACCAGCGACCTGCTGGCTGAAAACGGACTGCCGCCGATCGACGGCGACGACGCCCCGTTCGGCGAGGTGATCTATGTCTCCGCCGAACTGAAGCAGAAACACCAAGACACACGCTGATTAAGCCAGTTGGGATCCGGCGGCAGCGTTGGCGCCACGGATTCGCCGCCGATCGGCCTGGCGACCGCCTGCCAGACCGAACCGGATGCTAGGAGCCGGCACTTCCCGGCTGGGCGGGTTGGGCCGCGGGCGCGCGCGCGACCATCGGCACGGCCGGGAACGCCCAGGCCATCTCCGAGCGCGACTTGCGCAATGCCGCGGTTCCGTAACCCTTTTTTCGATGATCGGGGTGAATCCAGATCCGGACGTCCACCTCGCCGTGGACAAGCTCGCCGAACACCATCCCGACCTTGACGCCGGAATCAACAGCCACGAACCAAGCCGCCTCCTCGTCGTCGACGCGCTTTTGTGCGGCTCGGATCTCGTCGTCGACGCTGCCGGCGGGTCCCCCGGATCCATCGCCGGCGGCGCCCATTTCTTCGGTTCGTCGGGCGAAGATGTCGCGGTCCTCATCTGGGGAGAACGGCCGCAGCTCCAGGCCCTCACCAGAGCTGGCTGGACGCTCCTTGACGGTGAAGCTCAGCTGTTTGTTCAGGTCGTCGAGCTCGGCGATGATCTTTGTGCGCGCATCCTGGGTGAGCTGATCGAAAGACATGCTCATCACCGCTTCGGCGGCCAAGTGCGAGGTGCCCAGCAAGTTCACGATCGCCTCGACGGCGGCGGCCTTGTTGGCGGCCTCCACGATGGCGTCTGCGACCTCATGCCGACGTTCCAGCGCGGCGAGCAGGGCATCGGCGATCTCTCGACGGGCCGCGGTCTGGTCGTGATCTGTCATTGCATAAGCGTAGAACGACACACCAGTTCTTGCGCCATGCATCTTGGTCCACCGTCAGGCCAACTTCGAGCCGCTGAGCGCCAGGAACCGGCGATAGCGTTCCTTGGTCGGCCCCGCCCAGTCGGCACTGGGTTCGACAATGCGGTCAGTTGAGGCCCACCGGGCAGCGTCGGCGATCGACGATTCCAATCCGGCCGCCAAGCGGCCAAGGAAAGCCGCTCCCAGTGCCGCCCCTTCGGCCACCCTGGACACCTCCACCGGCCGGCCGGTCGCGTCGGCGATAGCCTGCATCCAAGGCTGTATCCGGGTGCCCCCACCTGCCGCCACGATGCGCGCCACCGGCGCCCCGCTTAGCTCGATGAGCTGGCGCACGACGAAGCCCGACGCCTCGTAGGCGGCCCGCCGCACCGATGCGGCGTCCTGGGAGAGATCCACACCGTCGAGCACGGCCCGGCGATCGGGCTCATGGAACGGGGTGCGCTCGCCGCGTATATAGGGCAGCCACACCGGCACCCGCCGCGGATCGGCTAGCGCTGGATCGCCCGGTCCAATAACACGATCCACCCAGTTGAGGAACAACCCACCAGCGTTGCTGGCCCCTCCGATCTGGCTCTTGCCCGGTGCCGTATGCGGGATGGTCCACAAACCCGGCACTTGACGAGCCGCGGAGATGGTGGTCCACACGATCAAGGTGGCGCCGCATAGCACCAACACGTCGCCGTCGCGGTCGGCGCCGGCCACGATCTGTTCGCACAGGGCATCGACGGCACCGACCGCCAGCACCGCGCCGGTGCCGCGCACCTGCCCCACTCCCACTCCGAACGTCTCCACCCGCGGCATCCGGTCAACGGTCACACCGCAGTCGGCGCACGCGGTCGCGTTCCATCCCGTCCCGTCGAACAACGGGAGAGTCGTGACGGCCGTGGCATAGTCGATGACCGCTTCGCCCGACAGGGCGTAATTGGCCACCGCCGGCGCCGGCCAGTACCCGGACGCATCCGGCGCTTGGCCGGCCGTCCAGCGCAGAAACTCGGCGGTCTCACCCACCGACGGCACCGACTGCGCCCGTGCCACCGAGGCGTTCGGTACCCGACCCCTGGCGTCGCCGTACAGCAGCCCGGGTGTGATCGGCCGGCCCGCGGGATCGACAGCGGTCAGCGATGGCACCATCGCGGCAACGGCTAGTGCCCGGGTGTCGGGTCCGACCAGCCGGTCCAGTGCTGCCAATGGTCCCCGCCGCCACGCTTCGTCGGCGTCGTGCTCCAGCCGGTCGGGGGCCGGCACCGCCAGCTGGTGGCCAATCCGTACCCGCGCCGTCACCCGACCGTTGTCGTCGGCAGCCACCGCTTTGACGGCGGTGGTGCCGATGTCGATGCCGATTGTGACGTCGTCGCGTGACACGGGCGCCACCGTACGCCAGCATTGGCAGACGTGACGCCTCGACCGCGTGCTCTGGTGACGGCTCCATTGCGTGGACCGGGGTTCGCCCAGCTCCGGCGGCTAGCCGACGTGGTATACGACCCGTGGATCGATCAGCGACCGCTGCGAATCTACAGCGCCGAGCAGCTAGCTGACCGGATCACCGCCGTCGCCGCCGATGTTCTTGTGGTGGAAAGTGACTCGGTCGGTGGCCCGGTGTTCGAGCGGGGGTTGCGGGTGGTCGCCGCCACCCGCGGGGATCCCAGCAACGTCGACATCCCCGGCGCCACCGCGGCCGGCATACCGGTGCTGCACACCCCGGCTCGCAACGCCGACGCTGTCGCCGAGATGACGGTGGCCCTGTTGCTGGCCGTCGCCCGGCACCTGGTTCCCGCGGACGCAGATGTGCGGTCCGGCAACATCTTTCGCGACGGCACCATCCCCTATCAGCGGTTCCGCGGTGCCGAAATCGCCGGGCTGACTGCCGGGCTGGTGGGCCTGGGTGCCGTCGGTCGCGCGGTGCGCTGGCGGCTGTCCGGGCTGGGCCTGCGGGTCATCGCGCACGATCCTTACCGCGACGACGCCGGCCACAGCCTTGACGAGCTGCTGGCCGAGGCTGACATCGTCTCCATGCACGCGGCGGTCACCGACGACACCCTCGGGATGATCGGTGCCCAGCAGTTCGCGGCCATGCGCGACGGTGCGGTGTTTCTCAACACCGCCCGGTCCCAGCTGCACGACACCGATGCGCTCGTCGACGCCC
This sequence comes from Mycobacterium canetti CIPT 140010059, assembly GCF_000253375.1. Classification (NCBI taxonomy): domain Bacteria; kingdom Bacillati; phylum Actinomycetota; class Actinomycetes; order Mycobacteriales; family Mycobacteriaceae; genus Mycobacterium; species Mycobacterium canetti. The sequence goes on along the minus strand of NC_015848.1, from coordinate 835,917 downwards.
TGCGTGGCGGCAAGCTGGCCGCCGCCGGCCTGGACCACTTCACCGGTGAATGGCTGCCGACCGATCACCCTTTGGTGAGCATGCCCAATGTCGTCCTCACCCCCCACATCGGCGGGGCCACCTGGAACACCGAGGCCCGGCAGGCGCGGATGGTCGCCGACGACCTGGGCGCACTGCTGTCCGGCAACAGGCCCGCCCATGTCGTCAACCCGGAGGTATTGGGCTCATGAACTTCGTTGACGACCCGGAATCCGCGGTGCTGGCGGCCGCCAAGGACATGTTGCGTCGGGGCCTGGTCGAGGGGACCGCCGGAAATATCTCAGCCAGGCGCTCGGACGGCAACGTGGTCATCACGCCGTCCTCGGTCGACTACGCCGAGATGCTGCTCGACGATCTGGTGCTAGTCGACGCCGGCGGTGCGGTGCTGCACGCCAAGGACGGCCGGTCGCCGTCGACCGAACTAAACCTACACCTGGCGTGCTATCGCGCATTCGACGACATTGGCAGCGTGATCCACAGCCACCCGGTGTGGGCGACCATGTTCGCCGTCGCCCATGAGCCGATTCCCGCCTGCATCGACGAGTTCGCGATCTACTGCGGCGGGGACGTTCGCTGCACCGAGTACGCCGCGTCCGGTACACCCGAGGTCGGCCGCAACGCGGTGCGTGCGCTTGAGGGCCGCGCCGCCGCCCTGATCGCCAACCACGGCCTGGTGGCCGTGGGGCCCCGCCCCGACCAGGTGCTGCGCGTCACCGCCCTTGTTGAGCGCACCGCACAAATCGTTTGGGGTGCCCGCGCTCTCGGTGGACCGGTGCCAATTCCTGAGGACGTGAACCGCAACTTCACGGGCGTCTACGGCTATCTGCGCGCGAATCCGCTCTAGCCGCACCGAGAGTGAATCGCACCACGCGACACGCCGAAAACCCATCGCGGTATTCACGCTCAACAGCCAGGACCCCCACGTGCGCCCCCTATGGCGGCACCCCGACGCCGCCGATCGCGCCAGCCTTTCCAAGTCGCGGAATTTGTCGCCTGTTGTTAACTTTACTAAGGAATTATCCCCGCTTTTTGAAGAGAGGCCGTGCATGACATACACCGGTTCCATCAGGTGCGAAGGGGACACCTGGGATCTGGCATCCAGCGTCGGGGCGACCGCCACGATGGTTGCGGCGGCTCGCGCGATGGCGACCCGCGCCGCCAACCCACTGATCAACGATCAGTTCGCTGAGCCGCTGGTCCGGGCGGTGGGGGTGGACGTTCTGACCCGGCTCGCGAGCGGGGAATTGACGGCCTCAGACATCGACGATCCGGAACGCCCGAATGCGTCCATGGTCCGTATGGCCGAACACCATGCCGTCCGCACCAAGTTCTTCGACGAGTTCTTCATGGATGCGACACGCGCGGGCATCAGGCAGGTCGTGATTCTGGCCTCAGGATTGGATTCCCGGGCATACCGGCTGGCCTGGCCCGCCCAGACCGTGGTGTATGAGATCGACCAACCGCAAGTCATGGAGTTCAAAACTCGCACACTCGCCGAACTGGGCGCCACGCCCACCGCCGACCGGCGCGTGGTCACCGCCGATTTGCGTGCGGATTGGCCCACCGCGTTGGGCGCGGCGGGATTCGACCCGACCCAGCCCACCGCGTGGAGCGCTGAAGGGTTGCTCCGCTACCTCCCGCCGGAAGCGCAGGACCGCTTGTTGGACAATGTCACCGCGCTCAGTGTGCCGGACAGCAGGTTTGCAACCGAGAGCATACGCAACTTCAAGCCGCATCATGAGGAACGGATGAGGGAGCGCATGACGATCCTCGCCAATCGTTGGCGCGCATACGGTTTCGATCTAGACATGAATGAGCTGGTGTACTTCGGCGACCGCAACGAGCCCGCCTCGTACCTATCCGACAATGGTTGGCTGCTGACCGAGATCAAATCCCAGGACCTGCTGACCGCCAACGGATTTCAACCGTTCGAGGACGAAGAAGTGCCGTTGCCTGATTTCTTCTATGTCAGCGCCAGGTTGCAACGGAAACACAGACAGTACCCGGCACACCGCAAGCCAGCACCTTCGTGGCGCCATACCGCTTGCCCCGTCAATGAACTGTCGAAATCGGCCGCCTACACGATGACTCGCAGTGATGCTCACCAGGCTTCGACGACTGCTCCACCGCCGCCGGGGCTTACCGGCTGAGTTGGCGGTCGCGTACACTGGCCGACCTCAGCGCTGCAGCGGCCGTCTCGGCACAATGAACTACGTCGCTGCGACCCGGACATAGGGCGGAGATGCCGCGCGCTCACGACGACAACTGGGATCTAGCCTCCAGCGTCGGGGCTACCGCGACCATGGTTGCTGCCGGACGCGCGTTGGCGACCAAGGATCCACGAGGTTTGATCAACGACCCGTTCGCCGAACCGCTGGTGCGCGCGGTCGGGCTGGATTTCTTCACCATGTTGATCGACGGCGAGCTCGATATCGCGACGACCGGGAACCTTTCGCCGGGGCGGGCACAGGCGCTGATCGACGGGATAGCGGTGCGCACCAAGTACTTCGACGACTACTTCCGCACTGCCACGGACGGCGGAGTGCGACAAGTGGTGATCCTGGCAGCCGGGTTGGACGCGCGCGCCTATCGGTTGGCGTGGCCGGCCGGCACCGTGGTCTACGAGATCGACCAACCACAGGTGATCGACTTCAAGACAACCACCTTGGCCGGCATCGGCGCCAAGCCCACCGCCATTCGGCGCACGGTGTACATCGACTTGCGCGCGGACTGGCCGGCGGCACTGCAAGCTGCCGGCCTGGACTCGACGGCACCGACAGCATGGTTGGCCGAAGGCCTGCTGATCTACCTGCCGCCGGATGACCAGGACCGGTTGTTCGACAACAGCACCGAACTCAGTGTTGCGGGCAGCACGATCGCTACCGAATTTGTCCCGGGCATTGTGGATTTCGACGCAGTCCGGGTACGAGAAATGGCGGATTCGTTTCGCAAGCACGGCATGGACATCGACATGGCGTCGCTGGTGTATTCCGGCGAACGCAGCCACGTCGTCGACTACCTGCGCGCCAAGGGCTGGGACGTTGAGGGCACAGTGCGGACCGACCTATTCAGGCGCAATGGTTTGCCCGTTCCCGCCCCGCACGACGACGATCCGCTCGGCGAAATCATCTTCATCAGCGGTGGTTTGAACGGCTAGAGGCGCGACTCCCCCAGCCACAACACGCTGGCACCACTGAGAGTCTGTTCCACCTGCTCGACGATGCCGACGATCGAACGGGCAAGCAGCGCACCCATAGCATCCGGCAGCGATGCCGCTGCCGGTCGTGACGACGGACGCGGTCGCACCATGTCCCAGAGTGACGACCCCGGATAACTGACTATGCGAACCTCGGTGTCCTCATCTAGTCCGGCTAGCACCTTCGCGCGACGCACCGCGGTTCGAAGGCCGCCGAGTTCGTCGACCAGGCCGCGATCGAGAGCGTCGGCACCGGTCCAGACCCGGCCTCGCGCAACGACGTCCACGGCGTCGGTAGTCATCTTGCGGCCCTCGGCGACGCGTTCCACGAAGTCGCTGTAGAACAAGTCCGCCTCCGCCTCGCGATGGGCCTGCTGGTCCGGGGTGAAGGGTGCGTCGATCGACCAGGCATCGGCATTAGCGTTGGTGCGCACCGCATCCGACCCGACACCCAACCGGTCCTTGAGATCCCGAACCACCAGCTTTCCGGTGATCACACCGATCGACCCGGTGATGGTGCCCGGGTTGGCCACGATGGCGTCGGCACCCATCGACACGTAATAGCCACCGGAGGCGGCGACCGCACCCATCGACGCCACCACCGGTTTGCCACGGTCGCGGGCCCTGGCCACCTCACGCCAGATAGTCTCCGATGCGGTGACCGAGCCCCCCGGACTGTCGACCCGCAGCACTATCGCCGACACCGAATCGTCGGCGGCCACCTCCCGCAGCGCTGCCGCGATGGTGTCACCGCCGGCGCTCGACGGACCGAGCGGCAGAAACTGGGGCCCACCACGACCGTTGACGATCGGGCCTTCCAGGGTCACCACCGCGATCGTCGGCTTGGACCGGCGACCGGGAATCGATGGGACGGGGGGCGTCAGCCGTGGCCGGGCCGAACTGGCGTAGCGCGCCAGGTACATCCGCGGCGGCTTTTCGTCTGGGCTTGTTTGCGAGCCACTGGATTCCGGTGAACCTTTTTCCACACCAACCAATTCCGCCATACGGGCGTAGGCTTGGTCGCGAAATCCGATCCGGTCGATCAGACCGCAAGTCACGGCGTCGTCCCGCAATAGCGGAGCCCGGTCAGCCAGCTCATCAAGCGCATCGACGCCGATATTGCGCGACTTGGCGACCGCCTGCCACACCTGGTCCTGCAGACTGTCCAGCATCCGCGTGACCGCTTCGCGGTGGGCGTCTGTGAAGCCATCCTCGGTGAAAAGGTTTGCCGCCGACTTGTATTCGCCCCGGGCGACGAACTGGGCTTCGATGCCCGCCTTGTGCAGGGCGTCGCGCAGGAATGTGGCGTTGGTGGCGAAGCCGACCAGCCCCACACTCCCCGAGGGTTGCATCCAGACCTCACCGAACGCCGAAGCCAGATAGTAGGACAGGGTGCCCGGATAGGTTTCGGCCCAGGCCAGCGACGGCTTGACCGCACTGAAGGCCGCGATGGCCTCCCGCAGCTCCTGAACCGCCCCCGCCGGCGAGGGCGGAAGCTGCACGCGGGCTATCAGCCCGGCTACCCGGGGGTCCTCGGCGGCACGGTGGATCGAGTCGACCGCATCGCGCAGCGCCATCGGCCGCCCACCCCCGGTGAGCACCGTAAGAGGGTCGAAGCCCGTCGTCTCCGGCGGCACCGACCGCAGGTTGAATTCGAGCACGCAGCCGTTGGGTACACCGTGGTGGCGGGCGGTATCAACCCGGCCGACCAGGGCGCGTAGGTCCTCGACAACGGGTATGGAAGGCAGAAAGGCAACCATATTCACCCAGCGTACCCACCGGCCGCCAAGGGCCCGCGAGCAGACGCCAAAGCCCCCGAAAATGGGCATTTCGGGGGCATTTTGCGTCTGCTCGCCCGAACTAGAGCTCGGTGGCTGAACCGCCCGCGGCGGTGATCTTCGCGCGCGCGCTGCCGCTGAACTTGTGCGCGGACACGTCGACCTTGGCGGTCAGCTTGCCGTCACCCAACACCTTGACCAGAGCGTTCTTGCGGACGGCCCCCTTGGCCACCAGGTCGTCCACGCCGACGGCACCACCCTGCGGAAACAGCCGGTTGATGTCGCCGACGTTGACAATTTCGTATTCGGTGCGAAACCGGTTACGGAAGCCCTTGAGCTTGGGCAGCCGCATGTGGATCGGCATCTGCCCGCCCTCGAAGGTCACCGGCACCTGCTTGCGGGCCCTGGTTCCCTTGGTGCCACGGCCGGCCGTCTTGCCCTTGGAGCCGTCACCTCGACCGCTTCGGGTACGGGGGGTCTTGGACCCGCGCGCGGGGCGCAGGTCGTGCAGCTTGAGCGTCACTATGTCTTCCCTCCGGTCTGCGCGGGCTCAACCTCCACGAGGTGACGCACCACCGCGATCAGTCCGCGAGTCGCTGCGTTGTCTTCGCGGATCACCGAATGACGAATCCTTCTTAAGCCCAGAGTGCGCAGGCTCTCGCGCTGCTTCCAGCGTGCTCCGATGGTGCTGCGCACCTGGGTGATCTTCAGCTGTGACATGGCTATATCGTTCTATCCGGCAAAACGCTGGCGGCCAGCGCTTCACTTTTCCGACGCGCCTTCAGCATGCCGGCCGGGGCGACGTCCTCTATCGGCAAACCGCGGCGCGCCGCCACCTCCTCCGGACGCTGCAGCAGCTTGAGTGCGGCCACCGTGGCGTGCACCACATTGATCGCGTTGTCACTGCCCAGCGACTTGGCCAGGATGTCGTGCACCCCAGCACATTCCAGCACCGCACGGGCCGCACCACCGGCGATCACACCGGTACCCGGGCTAGCCGGGCGTAACAACACCACACCGGCGGCCGCCTCGCCCTGCACCGGGTGCGTGATGGTGCCGCCGATCAGCGGTACCCGGAAGAAGCTTTTGCGCGCCTCTTCGACGCCCTTGGCGATCGCGGCCGGGACTTCCTTGGCCTTGCCGTAGCCGACACCGACCATCCCGTTACCGTCGCCCACGATGACCAAAGCGGTGAAGCTGAAGCGCCGACCACCCTTGACCACCTTGGAGACGCGGTTGATGGCGACGACCCGCTCTAGATAGTTGCTCTTCTCGCCATCCCGTTCACGACTGCCGCGGCCGCTGTCGCGGCGCCGGCCCTCCCGATCACCCCGTGCGTCACGGTTGTCGGTAGTGCCTGCCTGTCCGGCCGGCTGCTCCGCCATTATGCGGTCCTCCCGTTCATCAGAAACTCAATCCGTTCTCGCGTGCGGCGTCGGCCAGCGCGGCGATTCGTCCGCCGTAGGTATACCCGCCGCGGTCGAATACCACGGTGTCGATGCCGGCGGCTTTGGCCCGCTCGGCGATCAACTGGCCGACCCGCACACTGCGGGCCTTTTTGTCACCCGGCACGCCGCGCACGTCGGCCTCGATCGACGAAGCGGCGGCCACGGTGGTGCCGTTGAGGTCGTTCACCAGTTGCACGTGGATGTGCCGCGCGGACCGATGCACCACCAGCCGCGGGCGCTCCGCGGTGCCCGAGAGCTTCTTCCGCAGCCGCGTGTGCCGGCGCAGGCGGGAGATTCGTCGAGTCGCGGAAACTGATTGCGCCATGGCTACTTACCTGTCTTTCCGACCTTGCGGCGGATCTGCTCGCCCTCGTAGCGCACGCCCTTGCCCTTGTACGGATCGGGACGGCGAAGACGGCGGATATTCGCGGCGATCTGGCCGACTTTTTGTTTGTCGATCCCGGAAACGGTGAACTTCGTCGGTGCCTGGACGGCAAACGTGATTCCTTCGGGAGCCTCGATCACCACCGGGTGGCTGTACCCCAGCGCAAACTCCAGATTGGAGCCCTTGAGCTGCACCCGGTAGCCGACCCCGAAGATCTCCATCTTGGTGGTGTACCCCTGCGTCACGCCAGTGACCAGGTTGGACACCAGGGTACGGGACAGCCCGTGTAAGGAGCGATTACGCCGCTCATCGTCGGGACGGGTGACCACGATAGCGCCGTCGTCATTGCGTGCCACTTTGATTGGCTCGGCGACCGTCAGTCCTAGGGTGCCCTTGGGCCCCTTAACCGAGATGCTCTGTCCCTCGATCGTGACGTCGACCCCGGCGGGCACCGGAATCGGCTGCTTACCAATACGCGACATGGTTGCTTCCTCTCACCACACTCTCACCAGACATATGCGAGGACTTCGCCGCCCACGCCCTGTCTGGCTGCCTGCCGGTCAGTGAGCAGGCCCGAGGAGGTCGAGATGATCGCCACGCCCAGGCCGCCGAGCACCCGCGGCAGATTGGTGGATTTCGCGTACACCCGTAGGCCGGGCTTGGACACCCGCCGCAACCCGGCGATGCTGCGCTCCCGGCTAGGGCCGTACTTGAGCTGGATAACCAGCGATTTACCGACCCGAGCGTCCTCGGTTCGGAAGTCGCTGATGTACCCCTCGTTCTTGAGAATCTGCGCGATGTTGGCCTTGAGCTTGGAGTGCGGCAAGCTGACCTCGTCGTGATACGCCGAGTTGGCGTTACGCAGACGGGTCAAAAAGTCTGCGATCGGGTCCGTCATCGTCATTGAGCGCTACTCCTCCTCATCGCTTGCGGCCCCCTCGCCGCTGCGCGTCTGGGGGTACCCCCACTGCATCGTCGTCAGCGCGGTCATTGAGCGCTACTCCTCCTCATCGCTTGCGGCCCCCTCGCCGCTGCGCGTCTGGGGGTACCCCCACTGCATCGTCGTCAGCGCGGTCATATGTTCTAGTCCCCGTGTCCCGTTACCAGCTGCTCTTCTGCACGCCGGGCAACTCACCCGCGTGCGCCATCTCGCGCAGGCAAATCCTGCACAGCCCGAACTTGCGGTAGACCGCACGCGGGCGGCCGCACTTGCTGCAACGGGTGTAGGCGCGCACGGCAAACCTCGGTTTGCCTGCGGCCTTGTTGACCAGTGCCTTCTTCGCCATCTGCTCAGTTCTCCTTGAAGGGAAAGCCGAGGGCCCGCAACAGCGCTCGGCCTTCGTCGTCGGTCGCCGCGGAAGTGACGACGTTGATGTCCATGCCACGGACCCGGTCAATCTTGTCCACGTCGACCTCGTGGAATACCGCCTGCTCGGCCAGCCCGAAGGTGTAGTTGCCCACACCGTCGAACTGTTTGGGCGAAAGCCCACGGAAGTCACGGATGCGTGGCAGTGCGATCGACGTGAGCCGGTCAAGGAACTCCCACATCCGGTCACCGCGCAGCGTGACTCGGACGCCCACCGGCATGCCCTCACGCAATTTGAACTGCGCGATGGACTTGCGCGCCCGGCGGACTTCCGGCTTCTGCCCGGTGATCAGCGCCAAATCGTTGACCGCTCCGTTGATCAACTTGGCGTCCCGGGCGGCCTCGCCGACACCCATGTTGACGACGACCTTCGTCACCGTCGGGATCTGCATGACATTGCCGTAGCCGAACTGCTTGCGCAGCGCATCCCGAATCTCACTGCGGTAGCGCTCCTTGAGGCGCGGCTGAACCTTCTGTGCAGTGGTCATCAAATGTCCTTGCCGTTGCGCTTGGAGATACGGACGCGCTTGCCGGTCTCCTCGTCGACCCGATAGCCGATTCGGGTGGGCTTGCCGTCGGAGTCAACCACCATCACGTTGGAGACATGGATCGGCGCTTCCTGGGTGACGATCCCACCCGAACGCGCGCCCCGCTGGGTGGTCGAGATCGCGGTGTGCTTCTTGATCCGGTTGACACCCTCGACCAATACCCGGTTGCGGTCCGGATACGCCTGCAAGACTTTGCCCTTGGCCCCTTTATCTTTGCCCGAAATCACCAGCACGGTGTCGCCTTTGTGGACCTTCATCTACAACACCTCCGGGGCCAGCGAAATGATCTTCATAAACCGCTTCTCCCGCAGCTCGCGACCGACCGGTCCAAAAATGCGGGTGCCGCGCGGGTCGTTGTCGGGCTTGATGATCACCGCGGCGTTCTCGTCGAACTTGATGTAGCTGCCGTCGGGACGCCGGCGTTCCTTGACTGTGCGCACCACGACGGCCTTGACGACATCCCCCCGCTTAACGTTGCCGCCCGGAATGGCGTCCTTCACGGTGGCGACGATGACGTCACCGATGCCGGCGTAGCGTCGCGAAGAACCGCCCAGCACCCGGATGCACAAGATCTCCTTGGCGCCGGTGTTGTCGGCGACCTTCAGCCGCGATTCCTGCTGAATCACTGGATCTCCTGACCTGGTTGACGTGTGCACGGCAGGAGGAGCCAGCCGGGACCATCCCTGACGTGCGCGGTCTTTGTCGCCGACGGGCACGCGGGGCCGACCAAGCAAAGCTTATGCGCGCCGGCCGAGGTCTGCTCACGGCAACCCCTGAAGTTTAGGGGACGACCTACTCAGCGCAAAATTTCGCTAATGTGAGTCCGCCCCACCAGGGCAGATCAACCCATGTCGATCACGATCTACCCGGATACCGGGTTGGCGGTAGCGCCCACGATCGTCGAGATCTCCGCCTGAATCATCGGATAGCTGATCCGGCGTCAACGCGATTGAGTTCACCGCGCAGCAGCCGCCAGGCCGGCCCGCATCGAGCCGATCTCGTCGGGCCGCATGGACCCCAATCGTATCGTTGGACACCGCGCTAGCGCCTGTTTATGAAATCCAGCGGAAACCCTCCGGACGCGTCGACAGAAGCCATCTGACGCCCGCCTTAGTCCGATTCTCGGTACCAGGCGACGATGTACACCACCATCGCCGCCGCCAGCGCTATGAGCACCCAGATCACAACGGCCCGGTCAATCCACGCACCCGCCGGCGGCGAGCCCGGGAGAATAGTGCGCAGCGGCACGACAGCGAACAACATCGCGGCGTACCAGGTGCCGAACGGTGGTTGGAATTTTCTGCGGCCGGTAATCATCTGGATGGCCACAAACAAGGCCAACGTCGGCAATGTGATCAGCACCAGGCAGATGCCCAGGTCGAAGACCAGCGGACCCTTGGCCCTCTTCAGGGTGATGATGACATTGTCCGGGCGATCAGAGGTTTGGCTGCTTTCCCCGACGCGGACGACGCTGATGTCCCAGCCTTCCAGCGATCCGGTCACTTCGACCCGGGCGGGTACGTATTGACGGTTGTCGCCAGCGCCGACGAGCACATCGGCCTGGACCGTATCGGTGGTGTATGTATCGAATGGCCAGGCGCCCGGGTTGCCGTGCGCCTCGATCGTGGTCGCTACTTGCGCGGGCAGCTTTCCTACCGGGTACTGCAAATCTCCGAGTTCGTTCTCCGGATACAACCGCACCGAGGTGTCGGTAGTCAACACTTCGAGGCGATGGTCGATCATCGAATCGTCGGGCAGCACCAGCACTTTCACATCGAGGCGATTTGCCACAGTGTGCAGCTCCTCGAAGCGGATCAAAACCACGGTGTCGTCAGTCGTGCCCACGTCCGGCTGCGGAAGCGGACCCGGTGTGTGGGCCAACCAGTCGTAGCCGAGCAGCGAAAAGACGTAGGCAATGAGAACACCCAGGATGATGCAGACATCGAGCACGAGGTGCTTTCGCCGCGACATGTGTTTGTGTTCTGGCGAGGCTCCCGCGTCTGAACCCGCCTGCGACGCTGGCCCACCTGTTGGTGGGTCGCTACCGGCCATCGGTCATCACCGGATAACCCACTGCCCCAGTCCTGCCCCGGGAAGCGACACGGAGTCAGATGGTAGCAACCGGCGTCATTGCTGGCGAGCAACTGGTTTGAGAGGCTTGGCTTTTTGGATCAACCGGACCCGCGAGGGTGCGTGTTTGTACACCGACACGCCGTTGGGGCCGTACAACTGCGCGCGCTCACGCCCAGCCAGGCCTGCTTCGGTGGTCGAATTCATACGTAGCCCCCCGGCAGTGACTCGTCGCGCCGACTGACGCCCTGCTGGGTGTGCAGTTCTTCATGCGAAGTTGGCACTACCCGGACACCGGGTCGGCCACGCACCGGAACCCGATATGGGTGGTCGCGGTGTCCTGTGACTGCGGCGAGCGCGCCGCCGGGCGGTAGCGGTGGCAGTACTCCGGCGCGCACAGGTGCGAGCCGCCCTTGAGGGTCTGGCTGATCGTCGGGTCGGCGGCTGTAGCGAGCTTGACCGGCGCGCAGCAGGCCGTCGAGGGTGGATCGATGCGATGGTGTGGATAGAACTCGGTGGTGGTCCACTCCCAGACGTTTCCGATCATGTCGAGCAGGCCAAACCCGTTGGCCGGAAACGTTCCCACCGGGGAGGTTCCCACCCAGCCCAATGCACCGTCGTTGCGGTACGGAAACCGGCCCTGCCAGGTGTTCGCCATGAGCATGCCCCCCGGCTTCTCCTGGTCGCCCCACGCATAGGGTGCCGTGGTTCCGCCACGGGCCGCGTACTCCCACTCGGCCTCGGTCGGTAGGCGTCGCCCGGCCCATCGTGCGTAGGCCACGGCGTCCGGATAGGCCACCTGTACGACCGGGTGGCCGGCTCGGCCGGCGATATCGCTGTCCCGGCCAAACGGATGCCGCCAGCAGGCGCCAGGTACCCAGTCCCACCATTGCCGCCAGTCACGCAGGTCGACCGGCCCCGCCGTCGGACAAAACACCATCGCACCGGGACACAGGTCTGCTGCGTCCACTCCTGGGTAGAGCCCGGGGTCAAGGGGTTGTTCTGCAACCGTCACATAGCCTGTCGCGGAGACGAATTCGGCAAATTGCGCGTTGGTCACCGGGTGTCGCTCTACCGCAAAGGCGCGCACGGTCACGGTATGAATCGGCGCTTCTTCGGGGTAGAAGCTCGTCGAGCCCATGCGGAACGATCCGCCGGGCAGGTCAACCAACTCGGTCAGCACGACTTCAGCGTATGCCGACCACGCCGTCCCGCGTCACAGCAGACCGCTCAGTCACGCGAAAAAGCAAGCGCAAGATCGGATTCCACATCTTCGAACGGTCGGCCTGACACGTCGACGGTGACCTGGGTGATGATACCGCCGGTGAACGCGAACGGCGCTTTGTACTGGCTGGACACAGCCGAACCGCCGTTGCGGCCGACGCTGATAGCGGCGCCGGCCAACCCGAACGTTCCGGGGTGGGTCAGCACATTGGTCAGGGCGCCGACCAGGTTCTCGTCGAAGAACAGCTCAAGATCGCCCACCGGCGTGTGACTGTTGGGCACGGTTCCGGTCCGCAAATAACGAACCCCGAGTAGATGTCTTCCCGACGGGACCGGACCCGACGAGCTGACCAGCTGCTGGCGCTCACCGAGGAAGTTGTAGACGTAGTGCAAGCGTCCGTCCCGGACGAACAGCACGTGCCCGCCATGGGCGCCGCCGTGCTTAAACAGCACGCCCTCGGCGCCGGTGGTATCGATGGTCACATCGGCCAGCACGGCGAACGAGCGCCCGCGAATCTCTACGGCCGCGCCGATGCCGACGTCAGCGCAGTCGGGATAGTAGACGTAGCTGGCTCGTTCGCTGACCAGGTAAGGCCGCGACCGAGTCATCGTTTCCAGGAGGTTCAGGTCGGCCAGCGGCAGCCCGTTGTACTTGGCGGCTTCGGAGAACCACAGCGCCTTGAGCTCCTCAAGTTTGTCGGGATGCTCGGCGGCCAGGTCGTGGCACTGGCTGCGGTCTGCTGCGATGTGGAACAGTTCCCAGCGGTCAGCGTTGAAATTCGACCAGCCGGCGGGCGTGGCCGCGTGAATGGTGTTGGCGAACCAACCTTCATGCCAGATCCCGCGGGTGCCCAGCATGGTGTAGAACTGGGTGGTCTTGCCGGTGTCGGCGGCCGGGTCGGCAAGGGCCGCTATGAAGCTCACGCCGTCCATCGGTTTCTGTGGAATCCCCTTGACGGTCCCCGGCGGTGTCATGCCCAACAGGTCGTAGACGGTGGGCGTGATGTCGCTGACATTGACGTAGTTGTCGCGGATTTCACCGTGTGCGGCAATACCATTGGGCCAGGAGATGATTGCCGGGTCGGCAATGCCGCCTTCATGTGAGGCGTAGCGCTTGAACAGCTTGTAGGGGGTGTTGAAGGCCATTGCCCACCCGATCGGGTAGTGGTTGTAGGTCTGCGGACCACCGAGGTGGTCGAAGAGCTTCATGCTTTCAGCGACGGTGTCGATGTAGCCGTTGAAGAACTTGCCTTCGTTGACCGATCCGTTGGGTCCGCCCTCGCCGCTGGCGCCGTTGTCGGAGATCACCACGATGATGGTGTTGTCCAGCTGGCCGGATTCCTCGAGGTAGTCCAGGATCCGTCCGATCTGGGCGTCGGTGTAGCTCAGAAAGCCGGCGAACACCTCGGCCATCCGGCAAAACAGCTTCTTTTCTTCATCGCTCAGCGAGTCCCACGGCCGCACCGTGTCCTGCAGCGGCCAGGTCTCGCCGTTTGGCCCCGGCACATCCAGATAAGGGTTTATGGGCGACAGTTCGGTGTCGGGTGGCACGATCCCTAGCGCCTTCTGCCTTTCCAGCACGATCTCGCGATAGCGCTCATACCCCATGTCGAATCGGCCGGCGTATCTGTCAGCCCATTCCTTGAAGACGTGGTGCGGCGCATGCCCGGCGCCTGGGCACACGTAGCTGAACCACGGCTTGTCGGGCGCGATCACCTTGGCATCACGAATGAACTCAATCGTCTTGTCGGCGATGTCTTTCGACAGGTGGTACCCATCCTCGGGTGTGCCGGGAGGACTCACTGGGTGGTTGTCGTATACCAGGTCGGGATACCACTGGTCGGTCTCCCCGCCTAGGAATCCGTAGAACCGTTCGAACCCGCGCGAGGTCGGCCAGTGCCGCTTTGTCGACGCCATATTGGATTCCTCGAGTGGCGTCAGGTGCCACTTGCCCACACAGTAGGTGTTGTAGCCATGTTCGGCCAGCACCTCCGGGAGCAACGCGGTGTCAGCCGGGATCCGCCCGTTGCAGTTGGGGAACCCGTCGGTGAACTCTTCGATGGTAGCCATGCCTACGGTGGTGGCGTTGCGACCGGTCAGCAGCGACGCCCGGGTCGGCGAGCACAGTGCGGTGGTGTGAAATTGCGACAGTCGCACGCCACGCTCGGCGATGCGCGTCATCGCGGGCATATCGACCAGGCCGCCAAAGCAGTCCCAGGTCGCGATGCCGACGTCGTCCCAGACCAGATACAGGATGTTTGGTGAGTGCTCCGGTGCCACCGGCGCTGCGTATGGGCCCCAATCCGGCTCCGAATCACGAATATCCAGCTCGATGGTGCCGTTGAACGCCTCGGTGGCCTCGGGTGCCATAAGCCAGCCTCACTTCCCCGTAGAGTTAATGAACGGTTGTGTACACTACACGCACAGGGTAGGAATCAGCTGAGGATTTCCGCACTGACGCCGCGCCGGTTGGCCGAGCAGTCGCAAAAGCCCCCGCACGCCGCGCGTGTCGGGGGCTTTTGCGACTGCTCGTCAGGCTTACTTAGCCTTCTCGAGGATCTCGACGAGCCGCCAGCGCTTGGTCGCCGACAGGGGACGCGTCTCCATCAGCGAGACACGGTCGCCAATGCCGGCAACGCTGTCTTCGTCGTGTGCCTTGACCTTCTTAGTGGTCCGGATGATCTTGCCGTATAGCGGGTGCCGCATGCGGTCTTCCAGCTCCACCACAATGGTCTTCTGCATTTTGTCGCTCACCACATAGCCAATTCGTGTCTTGCGGCGGCCGCGTGGCTTCGGAGTACGCGGAGTGTGCTTGAGCCCCTTAACGTTTGCCGCGTTGGCCGCACCTATGGCCTCAGCGTCGTTGGGTGCGGCCTTCTTGGGGGCCGCCTTGGCGGCCTTAGCCACCCTAGGCGCCGCCTTCGCGCCGGTCTTAGCCTCTGCCATCACGATTCCTTACCATCGGGCCCAGTCGCCAGACCCAGTTCTCGTTCGCGCAGCACGGTGTAGATGCGCGCGATTTCCTGACGCACCGTGCGGAGCCGGCGGTTATTGTTGAGCTGGCCGGTCGCCATCTGGAAACGCAAGTTGAACAACTCTTCCTTGGACTCGCGCAACCGCTCGGCCAGCTCCTCGTCGGTGAGCTCACGCAGTTCGCCAGGCGAGACACCCACTGCCATCAGAACTGCTCCTCTCGAGTAATAATGCGTGCCTTGATCGGCAGCTTGTGGATCGCTCGGGTGAGCGCGGCCCGGGCGACACCTTCATTGGGGTAACTGAGCTCGAACAGCACCCGGCCCGGCTTAACGTTGGCTACCCACCACTCCGGCGAGCCCTTGCCCGAACCCATGCGGGTTTCGGCGGGCTTCTTAGTCAGCGGGCGGTCAGGGAAGATGTTGATCCATACCTTGCCGCCACGCTTGATGTGCCGGTTGATGGCGATACGCGCAGCTTCGATTTGCCGGTTGGTGACATAGGCGTGCTCAAGGGCCTGAATGCCGTAGTCGCCGAAGTTCACCGTTGTGCCGCCGCTGGCGATGCCCCGCTGGCGAGGATGGTGCTGCTTGCGATGTTTAACCTTACGGGGAATCAACATGATTCAGCTCTCCGTGCTCTGCGCTTCAACGGGCGCTGCTGCGTCAGGCGCGGCCTCTTCGCCACCCGCGGCCCGACCCGCGTCGGTACCGGTCGCCGTGGTGCCCGAAGCACCGCTGCGACGGGGGCGCGTGCCCGACGGCCGCTCACGGCGCGGACGGTCGGCGCCCGCTGGCGCGGCGGCAGCCAATTCACGTTTGCCGCCCACGATGTCACCCTTGTAGATCCACACCTTCACACCGATCCGGCCGAAGGTGGTCTTGGCCTCGTATAGGCCGTAGTCGATATCTGCCCGCAAGGTGTGCAGCGGGACGCGGCCCTCGCGGTAGAACTCCGAACGGCTCATTTCCGCGCCGCCGAGGCGGCCCGAGCACTGCACCCGGATTCCCTTGACGTTGGGCTGACGCATCGCCGACTGGATCGCCTTGCGCATTGCGCGGCGGAACGCCACCCGGTTGCTCAACTGCTCGGCTACCCCCTGAGCCACCAATTGCGCTTGCGACTCCGGGTTTTTGACCTCCAGGATGTTGAGCTGGACCTGCTTGCCGGTCAGCTTTTCCAGGTCGGCACGAATCCGGTCGGCCTCGGTCCCACGCCGACCAATGACGATGCCCGGACGCGCGGTGTGGATGTCCACCCGGACCCGGTCACGGGTCCGCTCGATCTCCACGTCGGCGATCCCCGCTCGCTCCAGGCCGCTGGACAGCAGTCGCCGGATGGCTACGTCTTCCTTGACATATTCGGCGTATTGCTTGTCGGCATACCAGCGCGACTTCCAGTCGGTGGTGATGCCCAGCCGGAAGCCGTGCGGATTGATCTTCTGGCCCACTAGTCTGAGCCTCCCTTCGCTGCAGAAGCCTCAGAAGCCTTGGCGGGTGCCTTCTTGGCGGGCGCTTTCTTTGCGGGTGTCTTCTTAACGCCGGAACTGGCGGGTGCCTTCTTGGCGGGCGCTTTGGCGGCCGCTTTCTTGGCCGGCGCCGTAGCCCCGACCTTGCTGGCGGCCTTGCTGGCCTCGGTGCGGCGGGCCCGCGACGATTTCGCCGACCGTTGATCTTTGGCCGGCCGGCTTTCCACCACCACCGTGATGTGGCTAGTGCGCCGGCGGATGCGGAACGCGCGGCCCTGGGCGCGCGGACGGATGCGCTTGGCGGTCGGTCCCTCGTCGGCGTACACGGTGGCCACCACCAAGGTTGCCGGGTCCAGCCCGCCGTTGTTTTGCGCGTTGGCCGCCGCACTGGCGATCACTTTGGCCACCGGACCGCTGGCGGCCTGCGGCGCCCAGCGCAGGATGTCGAGCGCGTCTGACACCGACCTGCCACGCACCAGATCGATCACCCGGCGCGCCTTTCTTGGCGACACCCGCACAAATCGGGCCTTGGCGACCGCCGAGGGATACTCGGTAGCCTTAGTAGCCGCAGTCATCGCCGCTTGCTCTTTCGGTCGTCTTTAATGTGGCCCTTGAAGGTGCGTGTCGGCGCGAACTCACCAAGTTTGTGGCCCACCATCGATTCGGTGACGAACACGGGGACGTGCTTGCGGCCGTCGTGCACCGCAAAGGTATGGCCGATGAAGTCCGGAATGATGGTCGACCGACGCGACCAGGTCTTGATGACCTGCTTGGTGTTCTTCTCGTTCTGGACATCGACCTTCTTGAGCAGATGCTCGTCGACGAACGGGCCCTTCTTCAGGCTGCGTGGCATGGTTGGCTACTCCTGAAACTCCCTAGATCTGATTGCGCGGCTAACGCGAGTGCTTCTTGCCGGTGCGCCGGCGCCGGACAATGAACTTGTTGCTCGACTTGTTCGCATTGCGGGTACGCCCCTCAGGCTTGCCCCACGGGCTAACCGGGTGACGGCCGCCGGAGGTCTTACCCTCACCACCGCCGTGCGGGTGGTCGACCGGGTTCATCACCACGCCCCGGACCGACGGGCGCTTGCCCTTCCACCGCATCCGACCGGCCTTGCCCCAGTTGATGTTTGCCTGCTCGGCATTGCCCACTTCGCCGACGGTCGCGCGGCAGCGGACGTCGACCCGGCGGATCTCACCGCTGGGCATACGCAGCGACGCGTAGCTGGCCTCCTTGCCGAGCAGCTGGATGCTCGACCCGGCCGAGCGCGCAAGCTTAGCGCCACCTCCCGGGCGGAGCTCCACGGCGTGGATCAAGGTACCGGCCGGGATGTTGCGCAATGGCAGGTTGTTGCCCGGCTTGATGTCGGCGTTAGCGCCGGATTCCACCACATCCCCTTGCGAAAGTCCGTTGGGCGCAATGATGTAGCGCTTCTCCCCATCGAGATAGTGGAGCAACGCAATCCGTGCGGTACGGTTCGGGTCGTACTCGATGTGCGCGACCTTGGCGTTGACACCATCTTTGTCATTGCGGCGAAAGTCGATCATCCGGTAAGCGCGCTTATGACCGCCGCCTTTGTGCCGGGTGGTAATCCGGCCATGCGCGTTGCGTCCACCGCGACCGTGCAGCGGGCGCACCAGCGACTTCTCCGGGGTTGACCGGGTGATCTCGGCGAAATCAGATACGCTGGCGCCGCGACGACCAGGCGTCGTGGGCTTGTACTTGCGAATTGCCATGTCTAATCAGGTCTTTCTCTCACGCTCTCGTCGCCGGGCTAGGCCGCATTGCCCTGCTCCTCCTCATCGCTTCGCTCTGCATCGTCGCCGGGCTAGGCCGCATTGCCCTGCTCCTCCTCATCGCTTCGCTCTGCATCGTCGCCGGGCTAGGCCGCATTGCCCTGCTCCTCCTCATCGCTTCGCTCTGCATCGTCGCCGGGCTAGGCCGCATTGCCCTGCTCCTCCTCATCGCTTCGCTCTGCATCGTCGCCGGGCTAGGCCGCATTGCCCTGCTCCTCCTCATCGCTTCGCTCTGCATCGTCGCCGGGCTAGGCCGCATTGCCCTGCTCCTCCTCATCGCTTCGCTCTGCATCGTCGCCGGGCTAGGCCGGTGCCCCGAACAGGTCGATCGGCTTGCTGCCCGGCGCCAGGGTGACGATGGCGCGCTTGGTGCTCTTGCGCTTGCCGTATCCGGTCCGGGTGCGTTTACGCTTGCCCTGCCGGTTCGCGGTGTTCACCGATGCGACCTTGACGGCAAAAATCTTCTCGACGGCGATCTTGATCTGCGTCTTGTTGGAATCCGGGCGCACCAAAAACGTGTACACGTTGTCATCCAGCAACCCATAGGATTTCTCCGAGATCACCGGGGCCAGGATGATGTCGCGGGGGTCAGCGAGCGTCGCCATCAGGCCGAAACCTCCTCGGACGTCGTGGTGTTGGCCGCGATATAGGCATTCAGCGCCTCAACGCTGAACACCACGTCGTCGGCACGCAGCACGTCATAGGTGTTGAGCTGGTCCGGCGCCAGGATGTGCACGCCCGGCAGATTGCGCACGCTTTTCGCGCCGGCCTCGTCGCTGCGCCCGATGACCACCAGCACCTGTTTACGTTCTGTCAGGCTGGCCAGAAATGCCCTGGCGCTCTTGGTCGACGGGTTTTGACCTTCCACTAGCTCGGTGACCGCGTGGATACGCCCGTTGCGGGCCCGGTCGGACAGCGCCCCGCGCAGCGCCGCGGCGATCATCTTCTTGGGTGTGCGCTGGCTGTAGTCGCGCGGCTTGGGACCGTGTACCACGCCACCGCCGGTGAACTGCGGCGCCCGCGTCGAGCCCTGCCGGGCACGACCGGTCCCCTTCTGCCGGTAGGGCTTGCGGCCACCGCCACTGACCTCGCCGCGCGTCTTCGTCGAGTGGGTACCCTGGCGTGCCGCCGCCCGCTGGGCGGTGACCACCTGGTGCATCAGCGCGATGTTGGCCGGGACGTCGAACAGCTCGGCCGGCAGCTCGATAGCGCCGTCGACCTTGCCCGCCGGCGTCTTGACGTCGATTTTGAGTGTCTTCTGCTCTTGCGCAGCCATCACTTCTCACCTCGTTTGATCGCACTGCGGACCATGACCAGTCCACCGGTGCGGCCAGGAACCGCACCCTTGATCAGCAGCACGCCGTTCTCGGCATCGACCTTATGCACCAAAAGGTTAAGAACGGTCACCCGGTCATTGCCCATCCGCCCGGCCATCCGGGTGCCCTTGAACACCCGCGCCGGCGTGGCACACCCGCCGATGGAGCCCGGACGGCGGTGCACCGCCTGGGCACCGTGACTGGCGCCCTGACCGCGGAAGCCGTGCCGCTTCATGGTGCCGGCGAAACCTTTGCCCTTGGAGGTACCCGTCACATCGACGTAGCTGCCATCGGCGAAGATCTCCGCGGTCAACTCTTGCCCAACCTGGTACTCGGTCGCGGCATCCGAGTCGTCCAGCCGCAGCTCCGCCAGGTATCGGCGTGGGTTGACGCCGGCGGCGGTGTACTGACCTGTCAGTGGCTTGTTGACCTTGCGTGGGCTGATCTCGCCGTAGGCCAGCTGCACGGCGCTATAACCGTCGCGTTCGGGCGTGCGGATGCGGGTTACCACGTTGGGCCCGGCCTTGACCACGGTCACCGGTACTACTCTGTTGCTTTCGTCGAATACCTGCGTCATACCCAGCTTGGTACCGAGAATGCCCTTTCGTGCCATTGCTCTGTCCAATCTCCTACTGGATGTTGACGTCGACGCTGGCCGGAAGGTCGATGCGCATGAGCGCGTCAACGGTCTTCGGCGTGGGATCGATGATGTCGATCAACCGCTTGTGTGTGCGCATCTCGAAGTGCTCCCGCGAGTCCTTGTACTTATGCGGTGAGCGGATGACGCAATACACGTTCTTCTCGGTCGGTAGCGGCACCGGCCCTACGACGCTGGCACCGGTGCGGACGACGGTTTCGACGATCTTGCGCGCCGAAGCGTCAATGGCCTCATGGTCGTAGGCCTTCAGCCTGATGCGGATCTTCTGTCCCGCCACGCTTCTCCTACCTCACTCCCACTCGAGCCCGTATCCGGGTCCGGTGCTCCCCGGCGCGCCGATCGACCCGGTCCTTCTGGACCGATCTAGCGTTGCGCCGAATACTGCGCCGCTGTTTACCTGTCGTAGGTCCACCGGCCCCGCGCTCGGGCGTGTCGCCCGCACACAGCCTTGTCGCGATCAATTTCAAGGCCGAAATCGTCGCGCTTCAAGGGTGGGACCGGACGCGCCCGTGTGGGCGCTGGTCGTATGCCCGGCCAGACGCAAACCTGGCGCAGGGCAACCTGAACAGTATGCCCCAGATCACCGCTTCGGCCAAATCGCCGCTGGCCTCGGGTGCAGCGGCGGGCGGCCGGTTGCTATCGGCACCTGACCCAGCACTGACAACGCACACCCTTGACTCGACAGTCGAGTACAGGGTTCAGAATGGCGGAATGCGGAGTAGCCAGGTTGCCGCGCGGGCTGGGATCAACGGCCAGACGCTGCGCTATTACGAGCGGAGGACCTGCTAGCCGCGCCGGCCCGGTCGTTCTCAGCGCTATCGCGGTATCGCGCCGATGCGGTATCGGTGGTCTCGTCCGTCAGACGCGCGTAGTCCCATGGATTCAGCCTCGACGAGATCGAGGAGCTGCTGCAGCTAGCTGACAGCGGACCCGCCGACTACCAGACCGCCCCGCGAATTGGCCCTAGGGCGTGTCTCCCAAATTTTTAGGTACTGGCCAGCGAGGATTGGCCGGTGACGCGAGTGGGTGTGATTTCGGACGAGTTCTGGGCCGTGGTCGAGCCGTTGATGCCGTCGCATGAGGGCAAGCGCGGCAGACGGTTTAGCGATCACCGGCTTATCCTGGAAGGGATCGCGTGGCGGTTCCGTACGGGAAGTCCGTGGCGGGACCTGCCCGCTGAGTTCGGGCCGTGGCAAACGGTGTGGAAGCGCCATCACCGTTGGTCGCTGGATGGTACCTACGACGAGATGTTCGCCCACGTTGCCGCGGTGTTCGGGGTGGACGCTGAGGTGGCCGAGGATATCGAGAAGTTGCTGTCGGTGGATTCCACGAACGTGCGGGCACACCAGCATTCGGCGGGCGCCCGCTCGGACACGCTCGCCACAGGGGGCACTGTCGAATTACAAGAAATCCGCCGATGAACCCGACGATCATGCGATCGGCCGCTCGCGCGGCGGGCTGACCACCAAGATCCATGCCCTGACCGATCAGCGCGAAGCCCCGGTGCGGATCCGGTTGACCGCAGGCCAGGCCGGCGACAACCCGCAACTGCTGCCCCTGCTCGACGACTATCGCCATGCCAGCACCGAATACGCCCTGGGCAGCACGGATTTCCGCTTACTCGCCGACAAGGCCTACTCACACCCAAGTACCCGTGCCGCATTACGGTCTAAGAAGATCAAGCACACCATCCCCGAACGCCAAGATCAGATCGACCGGCGCAAGGCCAAGGGGTCTGCCGGCGGGCGGCCACCAGCATTCGACGCCGCGCTCTACGGGCTACGCAACACCGTCGAACGCGGCTTCCATCGACTCAAGCAGTGGCGCGGCATCGCAACCCGCTACGACAAATACGCCCTGACCTACCTCGGCAGCGTCCTGCTGGCCTGCGCCGTCATCCACGCCCGAGTGGGAACTCCGAAATTGGGAGACACGCCCTAGCCAAGTTGGCACAGTCGGCCGACAGGATCGCCGCCCGACAGCGGATGCAACGATCACTCGCCCAACTCGTCGCCACCTGCGAGCATCCCGCGCCGACCGGTACTGCCCCCATCGAGCGCCGGATCTCCGAGTCCTTCGCCGCGAGCAGATCGACACGACGATCACCCATCGCACAATCAATGACCAGACCGTCGCCGCCGAGGCCGGGATCACCAACCCTGCCTGTCGACGGCGAAGACCCGTTTGCCGAAGCCGTTTTGACGGCGAGCGTGTCCTGCCGCCTCTACCCGACAGACACCGGCGGCACCCCAGCCGACCGCTGCACTCCCGCGACCGGAGGTGAATTCCCGAACCTCAGCGCTGATCGCCTCGCGCGGCGCCGCCTACCCCGCAACCCAACCGAACGGACCATCCATCCGCACCATATTGCGGGCGTTCGCAATTCACCGCCGCCCGTCGGCCAACAGTGAGCTCGGCGCGGTAACCACCGAGTTCGGCACGTCCGCGCCGCGGATCCTGGACCAGCTGCACGCATCGGACGTCATCCACCTGCACGCATGGGCGCGATGTATCCGTTCTCCGCAGCACCGAACACGCATCGCATTCAGATCGCCTATGGCGCCCAGGTTTTCGGACTTTTCGCAGTTGGGGGTGTAGGGGGATCGACGTGTCATTGCCGGGGTCAAGGTTTTCGATGATGGAGGTGGCTTGCACCAATCCATCAGGAAGGCCCTTGGTGGCCGACACTGGGTTTGGGGTCCACCGCGATGGGTGAGTATGGGAAGTGTGGTACGTATGCGGCGTCTTGGTGCGACCGGCCAGGGGCAGCTCGTTGGCGCCGTCGCCCAGCGTGAACTGAGGGCGGAGAATCGGCCGAAATCTCGCCCTCAGTTCACGCTCGGCGCCCGCTTGGCCTCACCCCGTCAACGTGCACCCTCGGTTACCCCTGCGACCCAATGACTCGGGGTCCGGGCGGGCGCTCGCGCGTCGTTTCAGGCCCGGCGCCGTTCAGCCTCTAGAGCCTCGGTGGCCCAGGCCACCACGTGAAAAGGATCGACGCGGCGGATCGCGTTGGGGCACCGCTGGGCCACGACGTCGGCAATCCGGGCGGCAGCATCAACTAAGACTACTGTGATCTGCGCTGGTCCTGACCTTTGACAAGCCAGAAACCCTAAACGACAACGACGTGCGCCTACTCAGACCAGAAGTCCACCCACGGAAGTGTCAGAAGAGTCACTTCTTCGCAGGCCGCCAAACCGCCGAAGCCTGGGCCGCGGCCCACCTCCGATGTCAGCGCCATCATCGTCGACCTGACGACCGCAGTCCGATGCGGAGCTACGCTATTCGGTCCCCTGCTCAATGCCGTACCGAAATGCACATTCGGCAGCGACCGCTGTGGTCGCCCCACTCGACGAAAGTCACTGAACAAATTCGGCCGCGCGGTGGCCCAGCATCACGATCGTTGCGTGTGGACCGCGACTGGTGATCGACGGAAGAACAGATCCGTCTATCACCCATAGGTTTTCGATGCCGCGGACCCGACACCGCGGGTCGACGACGGCTCGTGGGTCATCGTCGGTGCCCATTGGGGCACTACCACACAGATGCTGCGATGTCGCCCATACGGCTGGACCGATGCGCGTTGCCGCACCGCATAATTCGTGGGCCAATGCGCTACCCTGGCGCAGGGCCGCGACATCGGCAGGTTCACTGTCGTATCGGTGCTCGATGCGGACTGGTATCTGGGGATCACTCGAGACCAACGTGATGCGTCCGCGTGCCCGCGGCTGCATGAGCGCCACCCCGATATGCGGCCAATCGCGATGCCCGGCTGTACCGTCGCCGGTCATCGCAACGAAGCCGCCTGTGTACGGCCTTATTTCGATGCCGTCATGAGTGCTCAGCAGCACCTCTAACACCGGCCGATCGACAGCCACCGCCCAGTTGGTCGGCATCACCCATTCCGGGTGGTCACTGCAGCCCATGCCAACCGGCAACGCCATAAGCACCTTCACACCGGCGGATCGCAACACCTCCTCCTCGCCGACGCCCGAGAGCATCAACAGATGAGCTGACTGAATCGCTCCGGCGCACAATACGATTCGGTCAGCGCTCAGGCTTACCGGGCCTCCTGGGCCGATCGCGTCGACACCCACCGCGGTGGTGGCGGAAAAGCGCAGCCGCACCGCCCGCGTCCGGGCCAGCAGTGTCAGATTCGGTCGTCCCAGCGCGGGCATCAGATAGCCGACCGCCGAGCTGGTGCGTACGCCGTTAACGATGTTGAGCGGGACCGCGCCTACACCCGAAGGCATTTCCGGCCCAACATCGTTGAGGTCAGCGATCCAAGCGAACCCTGCGTCCTCTGCGGCAGCCATGAAACTTTCAGTGATGCCAGTCATTTCGTGTGTGCGGCGAACTGGGATAGGGCCACTACGGCCATGCACAGGCGTCTCGAAATCCAGATCTGTCTCGATAGCCCGGAAGTGCTCCAGAACGTCAGACCATGCCCAGCCTGGTATCGAGGCACGGTCGAAATCGCTGGGCAGTCCGCGGCAGAAATAGCCGCCATTGATTGCGCCGGAACCGCCGACCGTCGCACCCCGCACGATCGGCAAGTGGCGAACCGGTCGATCGGTGAGCCGCGTCCGATAACGCTCAACCAGAGGGCTGCCAGCTCCGATCGGCAGTTGCAACCCATTGGCCGTCTGAGCCAGCAACCCCGGATCGGCCAGCCCGGGGCCAGCCTCAAGCACGGTCACCACACAGCTCGAGTCCATGGAAAGACGCTCGGCAACAACCGATCCAGCACTTCCAGCACCGACGACCAGCACATCGCTATGCCGGACCGCCGCAGTCACACTAGGTACGAATCTGCGGCTTGAGCGCGCCGATGTTACGTTCGCGCACCACCCCGTACCACAGGCCAGCGCCATAAGCCAAGTCGTCCACGCGCTTCAGCACTAGGTAAGTCAGCGGCCCAATCGGTTCAGCATCATCGTCGGCGCCCTCCCTGCGGCGAAGCCAATCCACCACACCGTCCACTACCGCCGCAATCAACACCACCCGCCTACAGTGGCGCGACAGGATGGCCGCGAGCAATGCCAGTGGCCAATAGTGCCGGCAGATGGCCGACGCCAGCTGCAGCGCGGCCGCCCACAACCCGCGGGTGGCGACGGCAAGCACATCCAAGAACGACGTCTCGGCGCAGCGCATGGCCCTGGCGATCCGGCGACCAGTCAGCACCGCGATCACCAACGACGCCAGTCGACCAAGACCGGTGCCGATCGACATGAGGATCCACGCCATCAGTGCCCCGCCCGAAATCACCAGCGGCGCGGTCTTGTCCGGGTGCCGCACAGCTAGCGGAGCCGCCGAACCGCCGTAAAACGCCTTGCGCGCGATCCAGTCCCGCAATTGGGTCCGATGGTCATGGGCGACCAGCGCAATTGGCTCGTAGCGCAGCCGAGCACCAGCCTCGATGAGCCGCCAGCACAAGTCGACATCTTCCCCGCAGTGCATGGTCTCGTCGAAGCCGCCGACGTCGCGGATGGCTGAACTCCGGCAAACGATGGCGGCGCTCGGCACGTAAGAGACTGTGCTATGCGGTAACACCGGCGCTTCGCGCTGACCAAGGTCCAACGACGAGTGCAGGGCCTCATAGCGAGCTACCGGGTTCTCGCCTTCCACCAAGCTGACGATGCGAGGTGCGACGAGTGCGACGGTGGGATCGCAGAAGTGGCCGAGTAAGGATTCCAACCATCCCCGCCGCGGCGTCACGTCGGAATCCAGGAACGCCACGAAGTCGGTGGTGCAGGCCGCTAGCCCGGTGTTGCGAGCCGCTGCCGGCCCCTTGCTGTGGGGGTGGTGGAGTACTTCGATGTCGCAATGTGCGCCGACAAAGTCGTCCGACTCGACCGGGCGCGCCGAACCGTCGTCGACCACGATGACGCGTAATCCGCGTAACAAGGTCACCAGACGCCGCAGACCAGATGCGTTGTTCCGTACTGGTATAACGACGGTGACGTCACGATGTGACGGCCCACTCGGCGGCCGTGGATGCGCCACCGTGGCGTCCAGCAGGATGCGGGCCAGCTCCGCGCTGACCTCGTCGCGGACCTTAAGGCGGCCGTCACAGAGCAGGCCTCGTGCGGCGGGAGCCAGCCGCAGCAACCGGGTCGGTGAGCCACCGAGCAGGGCCGAGCCGTCGCCAAGCACTCGCACGCGACGGTCAACCTGGACGGCGAACCCGTCAGGCAGTCGGGTCGCGGTCATCTGCGCCGCTTCTCCTCATCGCTTCGCTCTGCATCGTCGCCGGCGGTGCTCATCTGCGCCGCTTCTCCTCATCGCTTCGCTCTGCATCGTCGCCGGCGCGGTCATGTCAACATCCCGTCGGGCTGTGGCATCCACCGGGCGACTCGGCGCACACAGTCGTCGACCATCGCCGCGAAGATCCGCCGCCCCTCGGCCGCGGTCGCCGTGGTCGGATCCCCGAGCACTCCTGTCTCGCTCACGGCCGCGACCCCGCCTCGGCGCATCGACGGCAACAACACGGGCAGCGGTGCGCGATTACCCGCGCGCCACCGTTCGGTGCGCACGTCGGCCGGCGAAAGATGCAGCAGCACGGATGTTTCGGTGTGGCCGGCGTGGGGGTCACCGCCCGGGCAGGTGCACGGGCACCATCCGGCGTCGCGACCTTCAGCGCGCAGCAGGCCTACCGCTCGGGTCAAAGCGCCGACATTGCCGCCGTGCCCGTTGACGAAGACCAGGCGCCGGGCCCAGCAGGCGGCCGACCTGCCATACTCCACGAGCAACATCGTCAGGGCTTCAGTGCCGATAGAGATCGTTCCAGCGAAACGCTGGTGTTCGCCGCTGGCGCCGTAGGCAATGGCGGGCGCCATCAGCCATTCTTCCTGAGCAATGGGCAGGTCCTCGGCGTGCAGCCTCGCGGTGACGGTCCGGGCCACGGCGGTCGCGATCCGGGTATCGGTATCTAACGGCAGGTGGGGACCGTGCTGCTCGGTGGACCCCAGCGGGATCACTATCGACGGCGACGTGCTTGGTAGCTGGCTCGACGTCGCACTCCCGAGTTCCCCGACTACCGGCACTCGCCGATGGTAGGACGAATTCACCTGGCGTGCACCAATTGTTATGTCTTCTACCGAAATTTTTTTTCGTCGTGATGACTTACCGGCCACACATCCTGCTCGCCCGCCACGGCTGCCACGCCCGTATCAGAATTTCTAAAAACGTCATTCCGTCGCGAGCATCTCTGTGGTATTGGGAGGGCCAACCGTTGCAAGTGAGTGATCTTTAGTGGTCACGCGACTTGCACCCCGTCTCGGGGTTGTTCGGCAGCCTTGCGGCTGCTTCCCTTCCGCGCTTCACGACCACCAGCCCGGCCAGGCCGGGTCTTACGGTCGGCTCCACGCTTGACGGCGGCCCCAACTAGGCCGACGACGCTACTGGTGTCCTCGTAGCGTGCGAGGTTGATCGCTGCGCAGTCATCACGCTGATGCGATGCCGAGCACGAATCGCATTGCCAGTGCTCGGCCCATCCGATCTCTTGGACATGCCCGCAGACGTGGCAGGTTTTCGACGATGGGAACCAGCGGTCAGCGACCACTAGTTGTGACCCGTACCAGCCTGTCTTGTAGGACAGGTGGCGGCGCGGGGTGCCCAGGGCCGCGTCGGAGAGTCCGCGCCGGCGAGCGCGGGCACCCGAGAGGCCCTGTTGCCGCAGCATCCCTGCCGCGTCCAGGCCTTCGACAACGATGCGGCCGTGGGTCTTAGCCAAATGCGTTGTCAGACAGTGCAGGTGGTGGGTGCGAACATCGTTGACCCGGCGGTGCAGCCGGGATATTTCGGTGGTGCGCTCACGGTAGCGACGTGAGCCTTTCGTGCAGCGCGACCGTGCCCGGCAGACATGCCGTAGCTCGTTGAGTGCCGCGTCGAGTGGCCGTGGATTCGGCACTCGTTCGAGCACCGCGCCGTCGGCGGTGGCGACCGTGGCCAGGCGGCGCACCCCGACATCAACGCCGACCCGTGAACCGGGGTCGGTCACCTTCGGTTGCTGCGGGCGCTGCACGAGGACCCGCACACTCGCATCGATCCGGGTCCCGTTACGGCGCACCGTGATCGCGAGCACCCGCGACCGGCCTTTGGCGATGAGCCGCTCAACCCGGCGCTTGTTCTCGTGGGTGCGGACGGTCCCGATGACCGGCAGCGTGAGGTGGCGCCGGTCGGGCTCGACGCGCATCGCTCCGGTCGTGAACGTCACCCGGTCTGGGTCGCGTCCCTTCTTCTTAAACCGGGGAAAGCCCATCCTTTTGCCATCACGTTTGCCTGATCGCGAGTTCTGCCAGTTCCAGTACGCGTCGACCGCGCCGTCAATACCGTCGGCGTAGGCCTCCTTCGAGCACTCCGGCCACCACACAACACCGGTCTCGATGTTGACGCACACGTCGTTCTTGACGGTGTTCCAGCGCTTCCGCAACACCCGCAGCGACGGCTTTGCCGTCTGGATCCCGGTCGCCTGCCAGGCGTCGATATCGGCTTTCAGGGTGGCGACGGTCCAGTTGTAGGCCTTGCGGCGGGCACCGAAATGCCGTGCCAACGCGCGGGCCTGGTCCTCGGTCGGATCGAGCGTGAACCGGAAAGCCTGAACCATCCAGCCCTCAGGAATCTCGAATTTCGCCATCAGGCAGCCTCCGACTCTTCGGCGGCGGCCGCCAATGCGCGCTTGGCCCGGTTCTGCGCAGCGCGCTTGCCGTACAGCCGGGCGCACATCGAGGTCAAGATCTCGGTCATGTCCCGTACCAGGTCGTCATCAACCTCGGCCGAGTCGACCACGACCAGCTCGCGGCCTTGGGCGGCCAGCGCCGCTTCGACGTACTCAGAGCCGAACCGGCAGAACCGGTCTCGGTGTTCCACCACGATCCGCTTCACCGATGGGTCACGCAGCAGCGCAAGAAACTTTCGGCGGTGCCCGTTCAGCGCCGAACCGACCTCGGTCACGACCTTGTCGACCGCGATCTGCTCGGTCGTGGCCCAGGCGGTCACCCGCGCCACCTGCCGATCCAGGTCCGGCTTCTGATCCGCTGACGACACTCGCGCATACACGGCCGTCCGCGCCCGGCGGGATCTATCGGCCGGCTGGTCGTCCACGAGAATCAGCCGCCCGGCCTTCCGCGCCGGCACCGGCAACAACCCCGCGTGAAACCAGCGATACGCAGTCACCCGCGCAACACCGTTGCGCTCAGCCCACACCGCCAGATTCATACTGTTGTTCCTACAGCACGCCACTGACAACTACCGACCACTCAGACCGCAACAGCTGACAGCCCCAATTTGGGCCCAGCTCAACATCCGGCTAAACGTCCCGTCGGGAGGGCACACCCAGGTCGCGGATGAACCCGGTGGGAACGAGGATGTCGGCTGGGCTGAGGTCATGGACAGAGGCATGCCCGAGACCCATCAGAGCCGAGTCGATACCACCGCGCAGGATGTCGAGGACATTCTCGACGCCGGCTTGGCCGTTGGCGGCCAAGCCCCACAGGTAAGCGCGGCCAATCATTACCGCGCGCGCGCCCAGCGCCACCGCCTTGACGACATCGCTGCCCCGCCGGATGCCGCCGTCGAGCAACACTTCGACCTGATCGCCGACCGCTGCCGAGACCGCGGGCAGGGCCCGGATCGATGCTGGCGTCCCATCCAGATTGTTGCCACCGTGGTTGGATACCGAGATCGCCGAAACCCCGGCATCCACAGCTCTTTTGGCATCGTCGACCCGCATGACGCCCTTGAGCATGAACGGTCCGCCCCACAGTTCGCGCAGCCAGCCGATATCTTCCCAGGTCGGCGGAGGTGTTGCCATCCATTCGCCGTAGGCTGCGAAGAACGGTGGGCCGGGCTCGCCGCGCCGGCCCTGGTTGGGCACCCGTAGGTCCGGTGGCCGTAGCGTCTTGGCGAACTTCCACAACCACCTCGGCCGGGTGATCGCCTCCGGGGATAGCCGCAGGATGGTCTTCAAGTTCATCTCTTCGGGGATCTTGGGGCTGCCCCAGTCGCGCCCGTGCGAGAACGTCCAGTCGGTGGTGACGACCAGGCCGACCGCGCCGGCCTGCCGCGCCCGTTCGACGCGTTCAGCGAGCGCGTCGCGCCCGCCCTGCCAGTAGACCTGGAAGAAGGTCTTGGGGTTGGCGGCAATGACCTCCTCGATCGGCTTGCTGGCAAACGAGGACAATCCCATCACAGTACCCCGGGCGGCCGCGGCCCGCGCGACGGCGACTTCACCGCCGGGATCGACCGCCTGAACACCGGTCGGCGAAATAATCACTGGCAACGAAACTTCTTGCCCCATAACGGTCGTCGACAAGTCACGTTTATCTGTCGCCCCGATGACGTGCGGCGCGAACCCGAGCTCGCTGAATGCTGCGACATTGTCGGCGACCGTGATTCCCTTTTCACTGGCCGCAATCAGGGACGAGTAAACCGATTTCGGCAGCCTCCGCTTCGCGCGTTGCTGCGCGATGGCTACCGTTTCAAACCACGCTTCGGCCACGGCTACACCGGACTTTCGTTGCACGGGCGCTTGGGTGGCCGCATCGACAGCGTCAGGGGCACCGGTTTGCTGACGCGCCGACCGCGGGAGTGGTCGGCGCGGGGCCGCGGTAGGTGGCGCTCGCGCGCCAGCGCCGGCTCGCTATGGCCTTGCACGCATTCGGGATCCGGCCCGTCCAGCGGCAGGCCGGTGAAGAATTTCGCCGCCATGCAGCCGCCCCGGCAGCTGTCGTAGTGTCCGCAGCTGCCACAGGCGCCTGCGGACTGGGGCTCCCGGAGCTCGCGAAACAGCGACGAGTTCTTCCAGACGTTTTGAAATCCGCCGTCGGACAACACGTTTCCGGCTAAGAAGTGGTCATGAATGGCGAATGGGCACGCATACACGTCACCCACCGGGTCGATCAGGCACACTACCCGCCCGGCTCCGCACATGTTCAAGCCGGCCAGAGCCCCCGACTGGCCGAGCGGCGCCAGGTGGAAGAAGGAATCGCCGGTGAGCACCCGCTCTCCTTTGGAAACCAGCCAGTCGTAAAGCTGCACCTGCTGGTCGGCGGTGGGGTGCAGGTCGGCCCATACGTCAGTCCCGCGCCCCGACGGTCGCAACCTGGTTATCCGCAACGTCGCTCCGTAACGGCTTGCCAGCGTGGCGAATTCGTCGAGCTGGGCGACGTTGCGCCGGGTGACCACAACCGAGATCTTGACGCCGGCAAATCCCGCCGCTGCCAGGTTCTGCAGCGCGCGCACCGCCATGTCGAACGACCCGTTGCCGCGGATGGCGTCGTTGACCTCGGCCGTGGCGCCGTCGAGTGAGATCTGAACGTCGACGTAGTCGGTGGCTGCCAGCCGCGTGGCCACCTCGGGGGTGATCCGGACCCCGTTGGTGGAGAATTTCACCCCGACGTGGTGTGCGGTGGCGTAATCTACCAGCTCCCAAAAGTCCGGGCGCACGGTTGGTTCGCCGCCGCCGATGTTCACGTAGAACACCTGCATGCGTTCCAGCTCGTCGATGATGTCCTTGCATTGGCGGGTGGACAACTCGCCGGGATCGCGTTTGCCCGAGGACGACAGGCAGTGCACGCAAGCTAGGTTGCAGGCGTAGGTCAGCTCCCAGGTAAGGCAGATCGGCGCGTCGAGCCCCCGCTCGAACTGCTCGATGAGTCGGGGTACGGGGCTCGTCATGTTGTCTGCCGAGGAACCAGCATGTTCGAACCGGCGAGCACATTCAGGGCGTGCAGGTACGGATCCTGGTCACAGTCGTCGACGCCGGCGCCGCGGCAGGCCGACCGGATATCGGGATAATCCGCCAGCGTCCGCACCACCGCGAGGATGGTGCGATTTTTCAGAAATGACAACTTACGGGTGCCGAAGTGATAGAGCAGCGCGCCAAAAGGCTCCGGCCGGACCGCCACCTGTGGGTGTAGTCGCCAGCCGCGATCGGGATCGAATTCGCTGGAATCAGCCCGGCGAGCCTGCGCGGGCGCCGGCACGGTCAGTAAACCCCACACATTCCGTCGATGGACACCTCTTCAACCAGGGTCTCGGTGACAAGCTCGGTGTCGGTATCGGTTTCGTAGTCCATCTGGATTGCCTTTCGCCAGCAGGTCTCGACAGCGATCCGTCGATCTGGACACAATATGGCATCGAGTGCCGAAATGGAAGGGCGAATGTGATGCCGCACGAGTCGCGGGTGGGCCGACGGCGCTCAACCACACCGCACCACATCAGCGATGTTGCCATCGAACTGTTCGCTGCCCACGGTTTCACCGATGTCAGCGTGGACGACATCGCCCGGGCGGCCGGCATCGCCCGCAGAACGTTGTTTCGCTACTACGCGTCCAAGAACGCTATCCCCTGGGGTGACTTCAGCACCCACCTTGCACAGCTACAAGATCTACTCGACAATATCGATTCACGGATTCAGCTGAGGGACGCGTTGCGCGCAGCGCTGTTGGCCTTCAACACCTTTGACGAATCCGAAACCATCCGACACCGCAAGCGCATGCGGGTCATCTTGCAAACTCCTGAACTGCAGGCCTATTCGATGACCATGTATGCTGGCTGGCGCGAGGTGATCGCCAAATTCGTTGCCCACAGATCGGGTGGAAAGACGACAGACTTTATGCCCCAAACCGTCGCCTGGACAATGCTGGGGGTCGCTCTGAGCGCCTATGAACATTGGCTGCGCGACGAATCCGTCTCCTTGACCGAAGCGCTCGGGGCCGCGTTTGACGTCGTCGGCGCCGGTCTGGACCGACTCAACCAGTGACGGGCACCGAACACCTGGTCCACACCCTGCGGTCACAGGGGCGGGTGTGCACCTCCTCCGGCTCCCCGATGTACCGCGAGCTACTTGAGCTCGTGGCAGCTGACGTCGAAAGCGGCGGCGTCTTCGCGTCCATCTTGGCCGACCAGAAGGGTGCTCCGGAGGGCCAGGCGGTGCCGCTTCGGCTGCTCGGCGGATTGCACCGGATGGTGCTCGACGGCCGCGCACCGGTGTTGCGCCGCTGGTACCCCAGCACCGGCGGTACCTGGCAGGCGGAGGCAGCCTGGCCCGATATCGTCCGCACCGCGACCGACCAGCCGGAGTCGCTGCGTGCGGCTCTCGATCGGCCACCGCAGACCAACGAGGTGGGGCGCTCGGCGGCGTTGATCGGTGGACTTCTCATCGCCTGCCTCCAATTCGACTTGCCAATAAGGCTTTTCGAGATAGGGTCCAGTGCAGGGCTGAACCTGCGACCAGATCGGTACCGCTACCGTTATCTCAGCGGCGAATGGGGCCTGGCCGACTCGCCGGTGCGAATCGACAATGCCTGGCTGGGCGAATTGCCGCCGACGGCCACGGTGCGGATCGTCGAACGACACGGATACGACATCGCGCCCATCGACGTCACCAGCCCCGACGGGGAGCTGAACGCGTTGAGCTACATCTGGCCGGACCAGACCGATCGGTTGGAGCGGTTGCGGGGCGCCATCGCCGTCGCCCGCAACATTCCCGCGGACCTCCATCGGCAGGCGGCGCACGCCGCAGTCGCCGGCATGACTCTGACCGACGATGCACTCACCGTGTTGTGGCATTCGATCACCTGGCAGTACCTGCCCGCCGACGAACGCGCAGCGATCCGCGCCGGAATCGACGCATTAGCCGCGCAAGCCGATGCCCACTGCCCGTTCGTGCACCTCACCTTGGAGCCTGCCCACCAGCGGCCCGGCGCCCAAATCAAGTACCTGGTACGTATGCGCAGTTGGCCGGGTGGTCACGCCCGGGTCTTGGGTGAATGCCATCCACACGGCCCACCGGTGACCTGGCAATGACGAGCGATCTGCGATCCCCGAGTTGGGTCGGCACAGTGTTGGCGCCGCCACGGTAGCAGCTCGCCGGATATTTTCCTGACCAACCCGTCGGAATTCACGCCAGCGCGGCGACGGTATGGGCGGCTCTGCGGCGCCCGTGGCACGGCCGAGGACCTGACGTCGGAGACATTTCGGGCTGCAACGGATGCCGCGCATGGAAGCGATCCGCCGCCAATCGCGATTTCATGGCTGCGTGGCGCGACACAAGCTGGCTGACCACGATCAGCCGCCGTCATGTCCCCATGCCGGTCACCGAGCTCCCACGAACAACCGAGCTCCCGACCGGCATATTCGCCGGCTCCGGTTGTCCCACCCTGGTTGCTGCTAGGCCGTCGCAGGCCTGGTCGCCACGCGCGAGGCGATCACCGCAGCCAGCGGTGTCGCGGGACAAACAGGTCAATCCGAGCACGGAGCCATCCTCGATGCTACCGACAACCGAAGCGCGGCATTCGCGGTCTTGAAGCCGAGCCCGTGCCGGAAACGCCCAGAGCTCAACAGATGCCGGCTCAGTGAAACGGCGAATGTCAGCTACGAGGTAGCCGATTCCGACGTCATCCGCGACTTCTACGCCACGTGCTGGGGTGGACCGTCAAACCGGGCCGCGTCGCGGATGGCTGGCAGGCGCCGGGCGTGCATCTGATGGCCCGGTGCAGCGGGCCGCAGCCCGCATCCGAGCGCCGTGCCGATATGGACGGTGGCGATATCGACGCGGCGGTCGCACGGGTGCGTGCGGCCGGCGCGCTGGCCGAGCCGTCCCGACAGCCAGACGATATGTCCGCCGAATGCGCCGACGACCAGGGCGCCCGCTGCCACCTAGGTCAGCTCTAGGCCTGAGTTTGGTCTAACACTTCGGCGATGGGCGCGCCCGCGGCGATCTTGCCGCGCACCTTCATGACCTTGCCGGCCATCCCGCCACCGACCACGCCAACCAGCACGCCATCGCGCTCGTAATAGGCAAGGAACTTGCGCCCGTCGTCCTCGACCAGATGCACAACGTCGGTGGCGTGCGGCTCCCCCAGGCACTGGATTTTGACGTCATACTGGTCACTCCAGAAATACGGGACGACCACGCCCGTGGGCACATCGGTCCCGAGCATCGCGGGCACCACGACTCGGGCCTGGTCGGCGACGTTGCTCCAATGTTCCACGCGTGCTTGGTGTCCCATCGGATCTCGCCAGGAGGCGACGTCACCGAGCGCCCACACATTCGGCGCGCTAGTCCGCCCGGCTTTGTCACAGATCACGCCGTTGTCGACCTCGACGCCGCTACCCTCTAGCCATTCGGTCGCCGGGGTCGACCCAATGCCCACAACCACCAGATCAGCCGGCAGTTCGGTACCGTCGGTCAGGACCACCGCGTCGACATGCCCCTTGCCACGTACCTCGGCCACTGTCACACCCGTGCGAACATCAACGCCCTCATCGCGATGGAGCCGCGTCACCAACTGGCCGATCTGCTCGCCCAGCACCG
Source organism: Mycobacterium canetti CIPT 140010059 (assembly GCF_000253375.1). NCBI lineage: Bacteria > Bacillati > Actinomycetota > Actinomycetes > Mycobacteriales > Mycobacteriaceae > Mycobacterium > Mycobacterium canetti. Next base: position 800,330 of record NC_015848.1, on the reverse strand, counting down.
AGGCCAACGGCGCCGGCTGCGGCTCAACCAGCACCACATCCACACCGAGACCGCGCAGACTGGCAGCCACCTCGCAGCCGATGAAACCGGCCCCCACCACCACGGCGTGCCGTGCGGCGGATGCATGCTTGCGCAGTGCCATGCTCTCGTCGAACGACCGGAGCACCCGAATGCCATCAAGGTCGGGAAGCGATGGAATACGCCGGGGCACCAAACCAGTCGCGATGACGAGCTCGTCGTAGCCGAGCACCGTACCGTCGGCCAGCGTTACCGTCTGTTCTCCCGTGTCCAAGCTGACGGCAGCCGACCCCAGCCGAAGTGCGATGTCCTTTTCGTCGTAGAACTCGCGGGGTTTGAGGGCCACATCGTCGACCTCGCTGCGCAGCACCTCCTTGGATAGCGGCGGACGGTCGTACGGCAGATGCACCTCGTCGCTGACGATCGTGAGGCGACCCGAATAGCCCGCACGACGCAACTGCTCGGCGGTGCGCGCAGCTGCCAATCCGCCGCCGACGATCACAATTCCATCGTCAAACTCATTGACGCCTTCACGACTGGTCACGTGTGCGTTCATACACGATCGCGCGTCAATACTTCAAGGCACCCTTATCGACCGGGATCTGATTGCCCGACAGTGCGCCCGAGCCGTCGCCGGCCAACCAGACAACGACGTCGGATATCTCGTCTGGTGTCATAAAACCTTTGGGCTGCAACGGCATTGGTGGAAAGCTATGCACATATCCGGGATGCTTGGCGAACGTCTGAATCATTGCCTCCGGTTCGATCATCGGGGTGTCGACCGAGTAAGGATGAATGGAGTTGACCCGTATGCCGAATTCACCGAGCTCTATCGCCAACGTGTTGGTCAGCGCTACGAGTGCATGCTTGCTGGCCGCGTAGTGGCCGTTGCCCGGTGTCGCCTTCAACCCCGCCGACGAGCTGACAACCACAATCGAACCCCCATTGCCGGCATCGATCATCGCGGGCACGGTGGCCCGCAAGGTGCGCCACGTACCCGTCAAGTTGACCCCGATAACGGTCTCCCACTGCTCATCGGTGAGTTCCCAGAGCCTGCCCCAACCCAGCACCCCGGCGTTGGCCACCACGATGTCGAGCCGGCCGAACTGCTCGACACCATCGGCCACCAGCCGCCGCAACTCGGCGTCGTCGCGAATATCCACCTCGCGGGCGAGCACCTTGCGGCCTTCGGCTTCCACCGCGCGGACGGTCTCGCCGAGATCTTCGGACGTGGCCGGCGGGTAAGTCACGCTGCCGGATACTGGCGCGCAGATGTCCAGCGCGACGATATCGGCCCCCTCGCGCGCCAGCCGCACCGCGTGCGACCGTCCTTGGGCGCGGGCGGCGCCGGTGACAAATGCCACCCGGCCGTGCAGTGATCCTCCCCGCGCAGACACGTACGCCCCTCTCGCCGACTGTCAGGCTAGCAGCGAAACTGTAACGTGTTCTAACGTGCCCCAGATTCCCGCCCACCAGACACAAAATCCCCCGATGCCTCGGCGTGTCGCGGGCTTTCGCGTCTGCTCGCCAGCGGATGGTGCCCCAGCTCGCCTCAGATTTCGGAGATGATCTGGGCGCGCTTGCTCTCGTATTCCGCCGCGTTGACCGCACCGCTGGCGCGCAGCGATTCCAGCTCCGCAAGCCGCTCGGCGATCGATCCTTGCGACGCTGGCTCGGCCGCCGGCGCCTGCCGCTCGGCTGCCCGCCGCACCACCGCTTGGACTTGCTGACGCAGTGCCGGATTCGAGCGGATGTCAACCATCCGGTTCAGCGGAACGTTGTTTGCCTTCAGAATCTGCAAGATCTCCATCAGCGGGCCGGTTTGCCCACTCAAGTCGTAGGTCTTGTTGTCTTCGGCGACGGTGAATTGGGCGGGCACCAGGCCGTTGACCAAAGCGCTTCGTTCCCAGTCGATCAGGTATTGCTGCGTGGCGGGATTCACCAATACCACCAGTTTTCGAGCCGTGAGATTGCCCAGCCGGGTCACACTGGCGATGACCCGGTCTTCCGTGTCGAACGGAGTGATGCCGGGTCCCGAGATGTGCAGGTGCACCTTTACCAGCGGTTGATCGTTGATCCGGGTCCCCGTCTCGCTGAGCCCGGTGATTTGGGCGAGCGCCAGCACTCCACTCCGTTCAAGTGCCGCGGTCTTGGCAGCGGTCTTTGCCCCGTAGTTGGTCAATGCGAGCGCGACCAGCACGTCAGCAACGGTAATGCTCAGACCGACATAGAACATCCACGACATCAGGCTGCCCAGTCCGAGCGTGAAGTAGACGACCAAGAAGATCGGCCCGACCAGACCACCGCACAACAGCACCAATAACTGCATCTTGATGTAGCGCGCTAACACGTGCCTGCTCCTTGCCTCGTCGGAGGGTCCATGTCAGCGTAGCGCCGCACGCTGGGCATTTTCGCGAGCAGACGCAAAAGAACATGATGGGCGCTGGTGCGCCCATCATGTTCTTTTGCGTCTGGTGGCCGGTAGACCTACTTGATGATCTTGGTGACCCGGCCGGCGCCCACGGTGCGGCCACCCTCGCGGATCGCGAAACGCAGACCTTCGTCCATGGCGACGGGCTGGATCAACTTCACCGAGATGTTGGTGTTGTCACCGGGCATCACCATCTCGGTGCCCTCCGGCAGTGTCACCACACCGGTCACGTCGGTGGTGCGGAAGTAGAACTGCGGACGGTAGTTGTTGAAGAACGGCGTGTGCCGGCCGCCCTCGTCCTTGGAAAGGATGTAGACCTGGCCTTCGAACTCGGTGTGCGGCGTGGTGGTGCCGGGCTTGGTGACAACCTGGCCACGCTCGACGTCCTCGCGCTTGACGCCCCGCAGCAGCAAACCAACGTTGTCGCCCGCCTGGCCCTGGTCGAGCAGCTTGCGGAACATCTCCACACCGGTGACGGTGGTCTTGGTGGTCGATGGGCGAATGCCGACGATCTCAACTTCCTCGTTCACGTTGATCACGCCGCGCTCCACACGTCCGGTGACCACGGTTCCGCGGCCGGTAATGGTGAAGACGTCCTCGACCGGCATCAGGAACGGCTTGTCGGTCTCGCGGACCGGGTCCGGAATCGACTCGTCGACCGCGTTCATCAGTTCCTCGACAGAGGCAACCCACTTCGCGTCACCCTCGAGCGCCTTGAGCGCCGAGACCCGCACAACCGGGGCGTCCTCGTCGAATTCCTGTGCAGCCAGCAGCTCGCGGACCTCCATCTCGACGAGTTCGAGCAGCTCCTCGTCGTCCACTGCGTCGGCCTTGTTCAGCGCTACCAGGATGTAGGGCACACCCACTTGACGCGCCAGCAGAACGTGCTCGCGGGTCTGGGGCATCGGGCCGTCGGTGGCGGCGACCACCAGGATCGCACCGTCCATCTGCGCGGCACCGGTGATCATGTTCTTGATGTAGTCGGCGTGGCCAGGGGCGTCGACGTGTGCGTAGTGCCGCTTGTCGGTCTGGTACTCCACGTGCGCGATGTTGATGGTGATACCGCGCTGACGCTCCTCGGGGGCGTTGTCGATCTGGTCGAATGCCTTCGTCTCGTTCAGATCGGGGAATTTGTCGTGCAGGACCTTGGTGATAGCCGCGGTCAGGGTGGTCTTGCCGTGGTCAACGTGACCGATGGTCCCGATGTTGACGTGGGGCTTGGTCCGCTGGAACTTCGCCTTCGCCACTTTTGTGTCCTCCTGGACTTGTTAGTGCTTATAAAAGCAGTGTTGATGTTTTCAGTTATGCCGCGGTCGTAACCGGGCCAGCCTACTCGTATGGTTGTATCTACTCGCCAGTCGCCTTCGCGCTGCTCATTGCTCGTGAGCTTCGCTCACTAGCGGTCGTCTTCGCATCGCCTAGTCGCCCGTCGCCTTCGCTGTACCCATTGCTCGGCTCCTCACTCGCGAGCTTGCGCTCACTCGCCCGTCGCCTTCGCTGTACCCATTGCTCGGCTCCTCACTCGTGAGCTTGCGCTCACTCGCCCGTCGCCTTCGCTGTACCCATTGCTCGGCTCCTCACTCGCGAGCTTGCGCTCACTCGCCCGTCGCCTTCGCTGTACCCATTGCTCGGCTCCTCACTCGCGAGCTTGCGCTCACTCGCCCGTCGCCTTCGCGATGATTTCCTTCGACACGTTCGCCGGCACTTCGGAGTACGAGTCGAACACCATGGAGTAGTTTGCCCGGCCTTGAGTCTTGGACCGAAGGTCACCGACGTAGCCGAACATCTCCGACAGCGGCACGTGCGCCCTAACAACGCGCGCACCAGCCCGCTCCTCCATGGCCTGGATCTGGCCACGGCGGGAGTTCAGGTCGCCTATCACGTCACCCATGTAGTCCTCGGGTGTGGTCACCTCGACCGCCATGATCGGTTCCAGGATCACCGGCTGCGCAAGTGCGGCAGCCTTTTTGAGCACCTGCGAGCCCGCGATCTTGAACGCCATTTCCGAGGAGTCAACCTCGTGGTAGGCGCCGTCGAGCAGCGTGACCTTCAGGTTCACCAGCGGATAGCCGGCCAGCACGCCGTACTGCATGGCGTCCTGTGCGCCGGCATCCACCGACGGGATGTACTCCCGCGGGATACGCCCGCCGGTGACTTTGCTCTCGAACTCATAGGTCGCGCCCTCTTCACCGGTGAACGGCTCGAGGTTGATGATGACCTTGGCGAACTGGCCCGAGCCACCCGTCTGCTTCTTGTGGGTGTACTCGACGTTCTGCACGAGCCGCTTGATGGTCTCCTTGTAGGCAACCTGAGGCTTGCCGACGTTGGCCTCGACCTTGAATTCCCGGCGCATGCGGTCCACCAGGATGTCCAGATGCAGCTCGCCCATGCCGCCGATGACGGTCTGGCCGGTCTCGGAATCCAGGTGCACCTTGAAGGTCGGATCCTCTTCGGCGAGCTTCTGGATCGACAGACTCAGCTTCTCTTGGTCGCTCTTGGTCTTCGGCTCGATGGCCACCTCGATCACCGGGTCGGGGAAGGTCATCGACTCCAGCACGATCTGCTGGTTCGGGTCGCTCAAGGTGTCACCGGTGGTGGTGTCCTTGAGACCGATCACCGCGTAGATGTGACCGGCACTAGCCCTATCGACCGGGTTCTCCTTGTTGGAGTGCATCTGGAACAGCTTGCCCAGCCGTTCTTTCTTGCCCTTGGTGGCATTGATGACCTGGCTACCCGACTCGACGGTGCCCGAGTACACCCGGATGTAGGTGAGCTTGCCGAAGAACGGGTGAGTAGCGATCTTGAACGCCAGGGCCGCAAAGGGCTCGTCGGTGGTCGCCTTGCGCACCACCTCCTCGTCCTCCTTGGCGGGCGCGTGCCCGATCGCCGGCGGAACGTCCAGCGGCGACGGCAGGTAGTCGACGACGGCATCCAGCATCGGCTGCACGCCCTTGTTCTTGAACGCGCTGCCGCACAGCACCGGGTAGATCTCGCTGGCGATTGTCAGCTTGCGGATCGCGCCCTTGATCTCGTCGACGGTGAGCTCCTCACCGCCCAGGTACTTCTCCAACAGGTGCTCGTCGGACTCGGCGACCACCTCGAGCAGCTTGGTCCGGTACTCCTCAGCCTGCTCGGCCAGGTCGGCCGGTATTTCCACGGTGTCGTAGGTTTCGCCGAGTTTCGTCTCGCCGCGCCACACCTTGGCGTTCATCTCCACCAGGTCGACGACGCCTTCGAAGTCGGCCTCCGCACCGACGGGAAGCTGAATGGGCACGGCGTTGGCCCCAAGCCGCTCCCCCATCGTGCGAACCGAGAAGTAGAAGTCCGCACCGATCTTGTCCATCTTGTTGACGAAGCAGATTCGGGGGACATCGTATTTGTCGGCCTGCCGCCACACCTGTTCGGACTGCGGTTCGACACCCTCTTTGCCGTCGAAAACCGCGACCGCGCCGTCGAGCACGCGCAGATTGCGCTCCACCTCGACGGTGAAATCCACATGCCCTGGCGTGTCGATGATATTGAGCTGGTTGTCTTTCCAGAACGTGGTCGTGGCCGCAGAGGTGATGGTGATGCCGCGCTCCTGTTCCTGTTCCATCCAGTCCATGGTGGCTGCGCCGTCGTGCACCTCACCAATCTTGTAGTTGATACCGGTGTAGTACAGGATGCGCTCGGTGGTTGTGGTCTTGCCGGCATCGATGTGCGCCATGATGCCGAAGTTGCGGACCCTACTCAGGTCGGTCAGCACGTCCTTCTGTGCCACAGAAGTCTTCCCACTCTTTCGGTTGCTAGTTAGCTGTCTATCACTGTCGGTTTGCGCCCTGGCTGGCTAACCGGCGCTTCTCACCAGCGATAATGCGCAAAGGCTCGGTTCGCCTCGGCCATCTTGTGGGTGTCCTCACGCCGCTTGACGGAGGCCCCAAGGCCATTGCTGGCATCCAGGATCTCATTTGCCAGGCGCTCGATCATCGTCTTCTCACGGCGTTGCCGCGAGTAGCCGACGAGCCAGCGCAGCGCCAGCGTGGTCGACCGGTCGGGGCGCACCTCGACAGGCACCTGATAGGTCGCGCCGCCGACGCGACGGCTGCGCACCTCCAGGGCGGGTTTGACATTGTCGAGAGCCCGCTTGAGGGTGATCACCGGATCGGTGCCGGTCTTGTCGCGAGCTTGCTCAAGCGCACCATAAACAATGCGCTCGGCCAGCGATTTTTTCCCCTTCAACAGAACCTTGTTCACCAACTGGGTGACCAACTGCGATCCGTAGACCGGGTCGTTGACCAACGGACGCTTGGGCGCGGGCCCCTTGCGTGGCATCAGCCCTTCTCCTTCTTAGCGCCGTAACGGCTGCGTGCCTGTTTGCGGTTCTTGACACCCTGCGTATCCAGCGAACCGCGGATGATCTTGTAGCGCACACCAGGCAGGTCCTTCACCCGGCCGCCGCGCACCAGCACCATCGAGTGCTCCTGCAGGTTGTGGCCCTCGCCGGGAATGTACGCCGTGACCTCGACCTGACTCGTCAACTTCACGCGGGCAACCTTCCGAAGCGCCGAGTTCGGCTTCTTCGGAGTGGTGGTGTACACGCGGGTGCATACACCACGACGCTGCGGGCTGCCCTTCAGAGCCGCGGTCTTGACCTTACTGATCTTGTCCCGACGACCCTTGCGGACCAGCTGCTGGATGGTTGGCATCTACCGGCTTTCTATCTTGGGCGCTTTCACGTTCTGTTTGTCGGCCATGCCCCGCCACGGTTACCCGCGGCCGGGTGTGTCGCATAGCTTGCCTCAAACTCGATTCGTCTCATCCGAGGCATCGCGGACATGCGAATTGGCCCGGCATCCACGCCCCTACATCAGGCGTAAGCCGCCAGGCACGAGCAACCACAATACCCGCCGCCAGTCTGGCAGGTCAAAGCGGGCGTTGCGGCCGAAGCAGGGCGCTACGTTGACGCGGTACCACCGTGTGTGGTGCGCCTTTCCATGCCCGCCGCCAGCCGCAGCACCATGTCGGTGAACACCGCATCGGTATCGATGTCGTCCATGACGCCGGTCATTTCCAGCAACACAAACCCATGCAGTGCCGACCAAAACTCGAGCGCCGCGTAGAAAGCCTGCTCACCGTCGAGGCCGTACGAGGACAGCACGGCGATGACGGGCGCGGCTGCGCCCCTAGTCGCAGCGGTGTATTCGGGATCGTCACCGCCCAGCGGCATCCGGGTGAACGCCGAGTACCGACCCGGGTGGTGGTGGGCGTAGCTGCGGTAGGCACCGGCCATGACCAACACCGCGTCATCGCGTGCGCGACCCGCACCGACCCTATTCAGCATCGTGATGATGTCGTCGATCACCCGAATCCGCACCGCCCGGCGTAGATCCTCGAGGCTGTCCACGTGGTTGTACAGCGACGGCCCCTTGGTCCCGAGCTGGGTCGCCAGCGCATTGATGGTCAGCGAGTCCCACCCCTCCCGATCCAAAAAGGTCAGGGCGCCCTCGACGATGCTCTCACGGCTCAGTTTGGCCGGGCGAGCCACGGACTTCACCGCTTTCCCCGCGCGCGGGCGGCCGCCCGCTGACGGTGCTTGCGGCTGAGCTGCCATGGCGGTTCGCCCTTCGGTTGGGGTGATCGGCTTTGGGTCCGCACCGGTCTTCGGGGGACGTTAGGGCCAACTAATGACTCTAGCGACCGGGTTGTGGAGTAGCTGACATCAGACGCGGGGTGCCTGCCCGGCAAATGCACTCAGGTCTGTCGTCGCCCGGGCGAATGCACGTACGCTCAATCAAGGCCCGATCAAGGCTCAGTCAAGCATCACCCGCCCAGTCGAAGGGGGGCCCACCGTGAAGTGGAACACCGTCGCCGCGTCGCTGGCTGCCGGTGTCATCACCATCGCTGTCGCCTTGGCCGCCCCACCGCCGGCCGCACACGCCAAGAACGGCGACACCCATGTCACCGGGCAGGGCATCGAGCGGACGCTGGACTGCAACGAATCCACCTTGTTGGTCAACGGCACTCAGAACATCGTGACCGCGCTGGGAACCTGCTGGGCGGTGACCGTGATGGGCTCGTCCAACACCGTTGTCGCCGACACGATCATCAACGACATCACCGTCTACGGCTGGGACGAAACGGTGTTCTTCCGCAATGGTGATCCGTTCATCTGGGACCGTGGCCGGGAACTAGGAATGGTAAACCGACTGCAGCGGGTCGGCTGAGGTGGTCGAGAAACCGTTGCGCGCCGATCGCGCTACCCACTCCCGGTTGGCGACCTTTGCTCTGGCGCTGGCTGCCGCAGCGTTGCCGCTGGCCGGCTGCAGTTCCACTGCCAACCCGCCGGCAGCTACCACGACGCCCGCGACCCCCACCACCACCACGACAGCGACGAGCGGCCCGACCGCGGCGCCGACCGTGACGACCGGAGAATCCACAACCGCTTCGATCCAGATCGGTGACATGCTGACCTACGGATCCATCGGGACTACCGCCACCCTTGACTGCGCTGACGGCAAGTCACTGAACGTGGCCGGCTCGAACAACACGCTGACCGTCAACGGCACCTGCGAAACGGTGACCGTCGGTGGTGCGAACAACAAGATCGCCTTCGACAGGATCGACGAGCGCCTCGTTGTTGTTGGGCTGGACAACACGGTCACCTACAAAAACGGTGACCCCACAATCGATAACCTCGGCGCGGGCAACCGCATCAACAAGGAGTGACCACAGGCCAATCGCCGTCTTGCTCGCCACCTCGGTCAGATTGCGAGGTTGCTCATCAGTCGTCCTCTCCGGTTCGCTGGCTGTATCGCCCCAGGGCGTCGGATACGACGTTCTCCATATATGCCAACAGATCCCGCATCTCCCGCAGCCGTCGGCTTCGCTGCGGCGGGGCGTCGCCCAGCGCCCTCAGCCCCACGTCAGCCAGGTCCTGCAGTTCGGCCATTGCCCGGATGCGTTCACGCTCGCCAGCCGCGAAAGCGTTGGGCCGCAACCGGAAATAGGTGCGCCGATCCCCGGCGACCGCGAGCCGCTCAATGAACCCAAATTGGATCAGCATCCGGGCATTGGTGCTGATCCCCCCGCTGCTGGCCGCCAGCGCCGTCGCCAGTTCCTCCGAGGACTGCCGCTCGGGATCACACACCAGCAGCCAGCCCAACAATCGACCCGCCAACCGAGTCAAACTCCTGGACTCGAAATAGCCGCCCATCTGTTCGACGAATTCCATGATGTCGGGCTCGGCGCCCATCTGATCGACCCCGTCGTTGACGCTCACAAGTTTCACTGTACTCTGAAATCTGTGACGTTCGGTATGCGTCACCAGACCGGCGTGAACTTCATGCGACAGAGGCGGAGGGCGATGATTGGAACTCTCAAGCGTGCCTGGATACCGCTGCTCATCCTGGTTGTGGTCGCCATCGCCGGCTTCACGGTGCAGCGGATCCGCACTTTCTTTGGTTCCGAAGGCATCTTGGTGACGCCGAAGGTCTTCGCCGATGACCCGGAGCCGTTCGACCCCAAGGTGGTGGAGTACGAAGTTTCCGGCTCCGGTAGTTACGTCAACATCAACTACCTGGACCTCGACGCCAAGCCACAGCGGATCGACGGCGCGGCCCTGCCGTGGTCGCTCACCTTGAAGACCACGGCGCCGTCCGCGGCCCCCAACATCCTCGCGCAAGGCGACGGCACTTCGATCACCTGCCGAATCACCGTCGATGGCGAAGTGAAGGACGAGCGGACCGCAACCGGCGTGGATGCCCTGACCTACTGCTTTGTGAAATCCGCATGATCGCGCAAAGGACAGCTGCGCCGACGGGCTCCGTCCCGCCCGACAGGCACGCGGCGCGACCGTTCATCCCCAGAATGATCCGTACCTTCGCGGTGCCGATCATCCTTGGGTGGTTGGTCACCATCGCCGTCCTCAACGTCACTGTGCCGCAACTGGAAACGGTCGGACAGATACAGGCGGTGTCGATGAGCCCCGACGCGGCACCGTCGATGATCTCGATGAAACACATCGGCAAGGTGTTCGAGGAGGGAGACTCCGACAGCGCGGCGATGATCGTGCTGGAGGGCCAGCGGCCGCTCGGTGACGCCGCCCATGCGTTTTACGACCAGATGATCGGCAGACTGCAAGCCGACACCACCCACGTCCAGTCCTTGCAGGACTTTTGGGGGGATCCACTGACCGCCACCGGCGCCCAGAGCAGCGACGGCAAGGCCGCCTACGTTCAGGTGAAACTCGCGGGCAATCAGGGCGAGTCACTGGCCAACGAGTCCGTGGAAGCGGTCAAGACCATCATCGAGCGCCTTGCGCCGCCACCCGGTGTCAAGGTGTACGTCACCGGTTCGGCCGCGCTGGTCGCCGATCAGCAGCAGGCCGGCGACCGTAGTCTGCAGGTGATCGAGGCGGTCACGTTCACCGTGATCATCGTGATGTTGCTGCTGGTCTACCGGTCGATCATCACGTCGGCGATCATGCTGACGATGGTGGTGCTCGGGCTGCTCGCCACCCGCGGGGGCGTGGCTTTCCTCGGTTTCCACCGGATCATTGGGCTCTCGACCTTCGCGACCAACCTGCTCGTGGTGCTGGCGATCGCGGCCGCCACCGACTACGCCATCTTCCTGATCGGCCGCTACCAGGAAGCACGCGGGCTCGGCCAGGACCGGGAGTCGGCGTACTACACCATGTTCGGCGGCACCGCCCATGTCGTGCTGGGCTCGGGTCTGACCATCGCGGGTGCCACGTTCTGTCTGAGCTTCACCCGACTGCCGTACTTTCAGACCCTCGGTGTGCCGTTGGCGATCGGGATGGTCATCGTCGTCGCCGCCGCGCTCACCCTGGGCCCGGCGATAATCGCCGTGACGAGCCGGTTCGGCAAGCTGCTCGAGCCCAAGCGGATGGCGCGGGTGCGGGGCTGGCGCAAGGTCGGGGCCGCCATCGTCCGCTGGCCCGGCCCCATCCTGGTCGCTGCGGTGGCCCTGGCGCTCGTCGGTCTGCTGACCCTGCCGGGCTACCGGACCAACTACAACGACCGCAACTACCTGCCCGCCGACCTACCGGCCAACGAAGGCTATGCGGCCGCGGAGCGCCATTTCTCCCAGGCCCGGATGAACCCCGAGGTGCTGATGGTCGAAAGCGACCACGACATGCGTAATTCGGCCGACTTTTTGGTGATCAACAAGATCGCCAAGGCCATTTTCGCCGTGGAGGGGATATCCCGGGTGCAGGCCATCACCCGGCCGGACGGCAAACCGATCGAGCACACCTCAATCCCGTTCCTGATCAGCATGCAGGGCACCAGCCAGAAGCTGACCGAGAAATACAACCAGGACCTGACGGCCAGGATGCTGGAGCAGGTCAACGACATTCAGTCCAACATCGACCAGATGGAGCGGATGCACAGCCTCACCCAGCAGATGGCCGATGTCACCCACGAAATGGTCATTCAGATGACCGGGATGGTGGTCGATGTCGAGGAGTTGCGCAACCATATTGCGGATTTCGACGATTTCTTCCGCCCCATCCGCAGCTACTTCTACTGGGAAAAGCACTGCTACGACATCCCGGTCTGCTGGTCGCTGCGGTCGGTGTTCGACACCCTCGACGGAATCGACGTCATGACCGAAGACATCAACAACCTGCTGCCGCTCATGCAGCGCCTGGACACGCTCATGCCCCAGCTGACCGCGATGATGCCCGAGATGATCCAGACCATGAGGAGCATGAAGGCGCAGATGCTGAGCATGCATTCCACCCAGGAAGGGCTGCAGGATCAGATGGCCGCGATGCAGGAGGATTCGGCGGCGATGGGCGAAGCCTTTGATGCTTCGCGCAACGACGACTCGTTCTATCTGTCTGGGCTTCCCCTCTTATCGTGGAGACATCGCCATGAGGAGGTTAGGCGATGGAGGCACGGCGGAAGTTCGATGCCCAGTTCAAGGAAGGCGCCGTCCGGATCGTTCGGGAGACCGGCAAACCGATCGCGCAGGTTGCTCGTGAGCTCGGGATCAGTGACGGCACCCTGGGTAGCTGGGTCAGGCAGGATGAGCGCGCCCGAGACGGTGGTGACGGGCGGCTTTGCGAGAGCGAACGCGAGGAACTCAAGCGGTTGCGTGCGGAGAATGCGGAGCTGGCGATGGAGCGCGATGTTCTCAAGCGCTCGGTCGCCCTCTGGGTCAAGGAAGCGATGCATCGGTAGGCCTGGCCGCTGTAATCGCCACTCAGAGGGTAGAACACGGTATCCCGCACGCGGTGTCGTGCCGCGCGCTGGGCGTGTCGCAGGCATGGTTTTACAAGTGGTGCCATAGCGATGGTTCACCACGGCGTGCACGGCGAAAAGCGTTGGCGGCCACCATCGGGTATCTGTTCGCCAAGCACAAGCGGACCTACGGATCACCGCGGATTACCGCTGACCTACGGGATATGGGGTGGCGGGTGTCGGTGAACACCGTCGCGGCGCTGATGCGCGAGCAGGGTCTGGTAGCGCGGCGCAAACGCCGCCGGCACGGCACCACGAAACCGGACAAATCCGCGCGTAAGGCCCCCGATCTGCTGGGCCGAGACTTTTCCCCGCGCGACCACCCCAACCTCGCCTGGGTGGGCGATCTGACCGAAATCCCCACCGATGAGGGCAAACTGCACCTCGCCTCAGTAATTGACCTGCATTCGCGGCGGGTGCCCGGGTTCGCCATGGGGGTGCACCATGACGCCGCGCTGGCGCGGGCGGCGCTGTGTATGGCCATTGCGGTGCGCGGCGGGTCGGTGGCCGGGGTCATTTTCCACACCGACCAGGGCGGTGAATACACCGGCGAACTGTTCGCCAGCGCTTGCCGATCCGCTCGCGTCACCCAATCGATGGGGCGTACCGGGTCGGCTCTCGACAACGCGGCCGCGGAATCGTTCAACTCGACTCTGGAATGGGAATTGTTGCGCAACAACCACTTCCACACACGTGAAGAGGCACGTCACGCGGTCGCCGCCTGGATCGACGAGTATAACGTTGAACGTCGGCATTCCACGAACGGCATGCTCAGCCCCGTCGACTACGAACGCGCCTGTGGTCAACAACGGAGTGAGCAACCAGCCGGTGAACAGCACGCCCAGAAACGGGCGGCATGAACCCAGAAGGAGACGGCTTCGCCGCCGCTGTCCTGCCCGCCGAGCGCCGCGGCAGGCTACGGGGCCGCCCCTCCGGCCTCAAGGGTCGCTACCGCGATCGCTACGCGACGGGCCTACGGCCCGCCCTTGACCCCGGAGCCTCTACGGCCCCTTCCCGCACAGCGGCACGGGCAGGAGCAGCAGCCCTGCCCACCAGACCCGCCACGGCGCCCGGCTCCTATCAAGATCAAATCCCTACAAACAAGTCTCTACGGTTACAGGGGATTGCCTGCCTCCCGAGGTTTTCGACAATCCCGACTTCCAACGCGGCCTGGAACAGTTCCTCTCGCCGGACGGGCACGCGGTGCGGTTCATCATCAGCCACGAAGGCGACCCGATGAGCCAGGCGGGCATCGCGCGCATCGCCAAGATCAAGACCGCCGCCAAGGAAGCCATCAAGGGCACACCGTTGGAGGGATCCGCGATCTACCTGGGCGGTACCGCGGCGATGTTCAAGGACTTGTCCGACGGCAACACCTATGACTTGATGATCGCCGGAATCTCCGCGCTCTGCCTGATCTTCATCATCATGCTGATCATCACCCGCAGCGTCGTCGCGGCCGCCGTCATCGTCGGCACCGTGGTGTTGTCGCTGGGCGCCTCGTTCGGGCTGTCGGTGCTGATCTGGCAACACATCCTGGGTATCGAGCTGCACTGGTTGGTGTTGGCGATGGCGGTCATCATCCTGCTGGCCGTCGGCGCGGACTACAACCTGCTGCTGGTTGCCCGGCTCAAGGAGGAGATCCACGCCGGAATCAACACCGGCATCATCCGTGCGATGGGTGGCAGCGGGTCGGTGGTGACCGCCGCCGGGCTGGTGTTTGCCTTCACCATGATGTCGTTTGCCGTCAGCGAGCTGACCGTGATGGCCCAGGTTGGCACCACCATCGGCATGGGCCTGCTCTTCGACACCCTGATCGTCCGGTCGTTCATGACACCGTCGATCGCGGCCCTCCTCGGAAAGTGGTTCTGGTGGCCCCAGGTTGTCCGGCAACGACCCGTTCCGCAGCCGTGGCCCTCGCCGGCATCGGCACGGACCTTCGCCTTGGTCTGAGCCGTACCCTCCTAAAGCGTGTCGCCCTGTTCGGCCCGAGGTGCCGGGGCCCCATGCCGACCGGCACCCGCGGCGAACCGTCTCGCCCCCGCTAGCGCCTCGCCGGCCACCCGCGCGATGCTGGCGAACTCGAGGTCGAGCGCCGCGGACTCGGGCAGGCCCCACTGGTGCAGCGCCGACAGCCGATCCGATCGCAGACACTGCTGCGGCAGCGCGGCCAATTGCGCCGCCAACTCCTCAGCCGCCTGTCGGGCTTGACCCTTGGGCACCACCCGATTGGCCAACCCCATGGCCAGCGCTTCATCGGCCGGCACCCCACGGCCAGTGAGGATCATGTCCATCGCGCGGCTGTGCCCGATCAGCCGTGGCAGTCGCACGGTGCCGCCGTCGATGAGCGGTACCCCCCAGCGACGGCAAAACACACCGAACACGGCGTCTTCCTCGGCCACCCGCAGGTCGCACCACAGTGCCAATTCCAGCCCCCCGGCGACGGCGTAGCCGCTGACGGCGGCGATCACCGGTTTGGACAGCATCATTCGTGACGGCCCCATCGGGCCGGGACCCGTCCGGTGCACAGAGTTGGCCTCCGGTGTGCCAAAGGCCTTCAAATCGGCTCCCGCACAAAAGGTTCCACCCGCACCCCAGAGTACGGCCACCGACGCGGCGTCGTCCCGGTCGAATTGCTCGAACGCCGCGCACAACGCCGCGGCGGTCGGGCCGTTGACCGCGTTGCGGGAGGCCGGCCGGTTCAGAATCACCGTGGTCACCCGACCTTTGCGCTCCACACGCACCAGATCACTCATGTCACCTCCAGAAGTTGAGTTGCATCGCGTCGTTTCGCCATTGCAGTGGCGAAGTCGTGGTACGCCGCCCGCAACCCGGCGCCCGGCCAGTCGGCGGGCAACAGTTCAGCGGGCAACATCGGATCGGTGAGCAGGTGGCGCACCATCGCCGCAGCCACCACAAATCGCCCGGGCATGTCGGTGGCCGCTGCCATGTCGCCGAGCAACCGGTGGCCGGCCTCGGTCCACCCCGACAGATCCCACAGCTGCCCGGCCAAGTCGGCAGGGGCCTCGTCGCGGGCCGTCAGCATCCGAACCCGGGCCGCAACGTCGGACTCCAAGTCGAGGTCGAGATTGTCCGGCCGCATCCACACCCCTTCCCGCAATTCACCGAAACGCTTGTGGTGCATGCAGGTTCGCAGTGCGGCCCGGGTACGAGCATCGGTGCCGATGCTGGTGACAATCAGCATGTGCCAGTTTCCGTGCCAAGCGCGGGTCCGTGGGCGCATGGCCTCATCTTGTCGTCGCTGGCGGGCCAGCAACCGATCCGAGAGCCGGTAGCCGTCGGCGGACCGAACCAGATCCCCGGCACCGACCATGCGGGTCAGCGCGACCCGCAACGTCGTCTCCTTGATACCGAAATCCGCTGTCAGCTGGATCAATTCGCTTGCGGCGGCCCACGCGGGATGAGCACCGAGCAGCACGCTGAGTACCACCGAACGGGCGGTCATGGCCGGCATGGTTACACCCGCGATGCTTGACGGCCGTAGTCGCCAAACGGCTCGTCACGGTGCCGCACCGCATCCCGGAAGCCGTGCTCGACCGCGTCGGCGACAAACGCGTGCCCCTCGGGTGTGTGCCGAGCGGCGCCGTCGAACACGGTGCTGACCATCCTGCTGGTGGCCACACCCTGTTGCAGCAGAGCGGAATTGAGCGCGAGCTTGACCATGATCAATTGATTGACCGGCAGTGCGGCGATCCGGGCCACCAGTCGCTCGGTCCGCTCGTCGAGGTCGGCCGGCTCCGGCGCCTCCACCGCCAGGCCCCACTCGGCGGCCTGCGCGCCGGTGATGCAATCGCCGGTGAACAGCAGCCGTTTGGCCCGCTGGTCGCCGAGCCGGTGCGCCCACAGGCCCGCCGCCGGCACCCCCCACACCCGGGTGGGCGGGTAGCCGATCTTGGCGTCGGCGGCGGCGATCACCTGATCGGCGTGCAGCGCGATGTCGGTGCCGCCGGCCACGCAGTAGCCGTGGATCTTGACCACCGTCGGCTTGTCGGCATGCATCAGGCTGGCGAATCCGCGCACGAACCGGCTCATCATCTGGTAGTCGATCATCGGGTCCCACGGCTGGTTCGGTAGGTGGTTGACGGCCTGGGTCTTGCCATCTAGCACCGTGCCTTGGTATGCGCCGCCGCCCCCGGTCGACGACGACCCCTCGGCGTAGGCGGACAGGTCGAAGCCCGCACAAAACCCCTCGCCGCGGCCGGACACCAAGATGACGTGGACAGCTGGGTCGAGGTCGGCGCGTTCCACCAACGCCGAGAGCTCCAGCGGAGTGTCGGAGATGATGGCGTTGCCCTTCTCCGGCCGGTTGAAGGTGATCCGCGCAATCCGACCGGTGACCTCATAGGTCATCGTCTTCAGGTTGTCGAAGTCGACCCCCCTGATCGCGTGTGTCATCAGCGGCCGCTCAGCCTTTTACCAGCGCCCGCTCGAGGATGGGCGCGAGATCCAGACCGGCCGGCATGGTGCCGTACGCTCCGCCCCACTGGCCGCCGAGCCGAGTGGCCAGAAACGCCTCGGCGACGGCGGGATGTCCGTGGCGCACCAACAACGATCCCTGCAACGCCAGGCAGATGTCTTCGGCAATCTTGCGGGCTCGATAACCGATCGTGTCAAGATCGCCCAGTTGCGGACGCAGCCTTTCGACGTGGCCGTCCAGCCTGGGGTCCTGGCCTGCGCTGCGGGCCAGCTCGTCAAACAGCACCTCGACGCATGCGGGCCGGGTTGCCATGGCGCGCAAGGTATCTAGCGCGCTGACATTGCCCGAGCCCTCCCAGATGCCCATCAACGGCGCCTCCCGGTAGAGCCGGGGCATCCCGGAATCCTCGACATAACCGTTGCCGCCCAAGCACTCCAGCGCTTCGGCGGCGTGAGCGGTGGAGCGCTTGCACACCCAGTACTTGGCGGCCGCCAGGCCGATGCGACGCAGCAGCGCTTCGGTCTCGTTCCCGCGCACCGCGTTGTCGGTGGCACCGGCCATCCGCATTGCCACGATGGTGGCGGCCTCGGCCTCCACCGCCAGGTCGGCCAGCACGTTGCGCATCAACGGCTGGTCGATCAGGTAGGCGCCGAACGCCTTCCGATGCTGGGCATGGTGGACGGCGCGGGTTAGGCCGGTGCGCATGCTGGTGGCACTGCCCAGAGCGCAGTCCAGCCGGGTGAGGTTGACCATCTCGATGATGGTCGGCACGCCGCGGCCCTCCTCGCCCACCAGCCACGCGACGGCACCGTCGTATTCGACCTCGCTCGAGGCGTTTGCGTGGTTGCCGAGCTTGTCCTTGAGCCGCTGCAAGAACATTCGGTTGCGGGTGCCATCGGGCAGCACCCGCGGTAGCAGGAAGCACGACAGCCCGCCCGGTGCCTGCGCGAGCACCAGGAAGATGTCGCACATCGGCGCCGAAGTGAACCACTTGTGGCCGGTCAAGCTGTAGCTGCCGTCCGCATTCGGGGTCGCCTGGGTGGTGCCGGCGCGCACGTCGGAGCCGCCCTGCTTCTCGGTCATCGACATGCCGGCGGTGATGCCGGCCTTCGTGGTCGCCGGCTTCAGCTCCGGGTCGTACTCACGACTGGTCAGCAGCGGCTCGTAGACCGCGGCCAGCTCGGAGTTATACCGCAGCGCCGGAACGACGGCGTAGGTCATCGAGATGGGGCAGATATGGCCCGGCTCGACGGTCCACACCGATGTCTTGGCCGCTCGCACCACGTGCGCACCCGGGCGGTCGTCAGCCCACGGTGCGGCGTGCATGCCATGGGTGATCGCGGTACGCATCAGCTCGTGGTAGGCCGGGTCGTACTCCACCTCATCGACCCGGTACCCGTAAGCGTCGTGGGTATGCAGGATGGGCCGGTTGCGGTCTGCAAGCTCTCCCCAGCGTTGGGCTTGGCAGCTGGCAGAAATTGCCCCGACCTCGTTTACTTCATCCAGGCCCCACTGGCCACCCTCCCGGATCAGAGCCTCGATGAGCACCGGGGATGACGCGGGATTGTAGTTCCCCAAGGGCGGAACCTGGTTGGTGACGACATGCGTATCTGACATGCCACCATGTTACGTTTTTTCTACAACTGCACAAGAGAATGTAACGGATGGTGTTGTCCTCATCTGAAGTGCGCTGCAAAGAATCGCCACAGTGTCTGGGTGGCAAATGACGGCCATCGATGGCCGGCGTCATCGACGGTGAGCAGCACGACACGGCGATTGTCGGCGCATGTGGCGCCCGATGTGGTGACCGGACCTTCGGTCGTGGTATCCAGCGCGCCGCACCGGTTGACCTCGCGCCAGAACGCATTGAGATCGGGCACCGGCGGACCGTCGATGCGCGCGAACCCGGCGCCGGGCCCGCCGTGGTAGCGGACCAGCGGATCGGCCGTGCCATGGATGTGGATGACCGACACCGGACGCGGGGACTGACACGGGTCTAGTTGCGTGCCCGAAACGACGCCGATCGCCGCGAAGATGCTGGTGTTGCAGGCCAGCGTGTAGGACATGATGGCACCGTTGCTCATGCCCGTGACGTAGACCCGGGCGGGGTCGATGCTGACATTGTTGGCGATGTCGGCGACGACCGCGCGGACGAAGCCGATGTCGTCGACGCCTTCACGTGCGGGCCGGCCGCAGCAGCCTCCGCCATTGGCATTCCAAGCCCTGTGATAGCCATCGGGGTAGGCGACGAGGAACTTCTCGGAGTCGGCCAATTCGTCCCAGCCATAAGACCTTTCGGCCTGCTTGGCGCTGCCGAACCCGCCGTGCAACATGACGACCAGCGGCGCCGAGGACGGCAACCCGACGGGCTTATAAAGCCGGTAGCTGCGGCCGGCTCCATCGACATCGAGGGTGTGCACGCTATTGCCATTGCCGAAGCCCGCCGCCGACCTCGTTCCCCCCGAGCAGCCCGCGAACGCAAGCACAGCGGCGAGCAGCATGGCGACCATGCGGAGCATAAGTCAACGGTAGGTGCCGCGGGGCTTGAAGTCAGCTGCCGGTTCTTTCCCGCAGAAACGCGATGTCGTCCTTGCGACCTTGGTCGGCGGTTTCGCAGATCACCGGCGCGCCGGCCGCCTTGACGGCAGCCACCAGCAGGTCAGGATCAATCTGCCCGCTACCGAGGTTGGCGTGGCGGTCACGGCCCGAACCCGCTTCGTCCTTGGAGTCGTTGCAGTGAACCAGGTCGATTCGGCCGGTGATGGCCTTGATTCGGTCCACCGCATCGACCAGCGCCTCGCCGGCCGCCCAGGTGTGGCAGGTGTCCAGGCAAAAGCCGATGCCGGTGTCGCCGATGACGTCCCAGAGCCGGGCGATGGTGTCGAAGCGGCGCGCCATCGCGTGATCGCCGCCGGCGGTGTTTTCCAGGTAGACGGGAACCTCGGTTTCCAGCCGGTCCAGCGCCTTGCGCCAGCGCTGGAAGCCCTTGTCGATGTCGTTGTCGTCGGCGACGTGCCCACCGTGCACGATCACCGCCGCGGCGCCAATGTCGGCAGCCGCAGCACAGGTCTCTTGCAGGATCTTGCGCGACGGGATCCGTACGCGATTGTTCGCCGACGCAAGGTTGATCAGGTAGGGCGCATGCACGTAGATGGGCAGGTTCGCGGCTTTCAGCGCGGCGGCGTCGTCCCGCGGCTTGGGAGCCTTCCAGCTCTGCGGATTGCCAAGGAAGATCTGCACTACGTCAGCGCCTTCGGCGTCCGCTGCGGCTAGCGGATCGGTTGGGCTGACATGCGAACCAATGAGCACAACCCAAGTCTAGTGAGACCGGTCTGGTGAGACCCACACCCTCGGATCACGTCCGGCCAGCCGCGGCACGGGATGCTGCCGTCCGTATTCGTGGGCCCGGCGCATAAAGTGTTTCTCCTTGTGGGATACGTTTCCCCGGAGCAGCGCGTAGTCAGCGCTCGTGAAATTTGCTGCTGGTGCGGAGGATTAGGCAATGCTTAGTGTAGGGCGCGGCATCGCCGACATCACTGGTGAGGCGGCGGACTGCGGCATGCTCGGCTACGGCAAGTCCGACCAGCGCACCGCCGGCATTCACCAGCGACTGAGGTCACGGGCGTTTGTATTCCGGGACGATTCCCAGGACGGGAACGCGCGGTTGCTGCTGATTGTCGCCGAACTGCCGCTGCCCATGCAAAACGTGAATGAGGAAGTGCTGCGCCGGTTGGCCGATTTGTACGGCGATACCTACTCGGAGCACAACACACTGATCACGGCGACCCACACCCACGCCGGGCCCGGCGGATACTGCGGATACCTGCTGTACAACCTGACCACGAGCGGCTTTCGGCCGGCGACCTTTGCGGCGATCGTCGACGGAATTGTCGAATCGGTGGAACATGCGCATGCCGACGTGGCGCCCGCCGAGGTTTCGCTCTCGCACGGCGAGCTGTACGGCGCAAGCATCAATCGATCCCCGGCAGCGTTCGACCGCAACCCGCCGGCCGACAAGGCGTTCTTCCCGAAACGCGTCGACCCCCATACCACGCTCGTGCGTATCGACCGGGGCGAGACCACCGTGGGCGCGATCCATTTCTTCGCCACCCACGGCACGAGCATGACGAATCGCAACCACCTCATCTCCGGAGACAACAAGGGTTTCGCGGCCTATCACTGGGAACGCACCGTGGGCGGCGCGGATTATCTCGCCGGCCAGCCCGACTTCATCGCCGCCTTCGCACAGACGAATCCGGGCGACATGAGCCCGAATGTCGACGGGCCCCTTTCTCCCGAGGCCCCACCAGACCGGGAATTCGACAACACCCGTCGTACCGGGTTGTGCCAGTTCGAGGATGCTTTCACGCAGTTGAGCGGAGCGACGCCCATCGGCGCTGGCATTGATGCCCGGTTCACCTATGTCGATCTCGGTTCTGTGCTCGTGCGCGGCGAATACACACCAGACGGTCAGGAGCGCCGTACCGGGCGTCCGATGTTTGGCGCCGGGTGCATGGCAGGCACCGACGAGGGCCCGGGCTTCCACGGCTTTCGCCAAGGCCGAAACCCGTTCTGGGACAGACTATCCCGCGCCATGTATCGGCTGGCAAGGTCGGCGGCAGCGGCGCAGGCCCCCAAAGGCATTGTGATGCCCGCACGCCTGCCGAACCGGATACACCCCTTTGTCCAGGAGATCGTTCCCGTTCAGCTCGTGCGGATCGGTCGCCTCTATCTGATCGGTATTCCGGGCGAACCGACCATCGTCGCGGGGCTTAGGCTGCGCCGCACGGTGGCTTCGATTGTTGGCGCCGAGCTGGCCGACGTGCTCTGCGTGGGCTACACCAACGCCTACATCCATTACGTGACAACGCCCGAAGAGTATCTTGAACAGCGTTACGAGGGCGGTAGCACGTTGTTCGGTCGATGGGAACTGTGCGCCCTCATGCAGACCGTGGCCGAACTCGCCGAGGCCATGCGCGACGGCCGTCCGGTGATGCCCGGTTGCCGGCCGCGGCCCACCCGGGAGCTGAGCTGGGTGCGCGGCGCGCCGGCCGATGCCGGATCGTTCGGAGCGGTCATCGCCGAGCCCTTGGCGACGTACCGACCCGGTCAGGCCGTGGAAGCTGTATTCGTCAGCGCGCTGCCCAATAACGATCTGCGCCGCGGCGGCACCTACCTGGAAGTGGTCCGCCGGGAAGGTGCCAGCTGGGTGCGGATTGCTGACGACGGCGACTGGGCCACGAGCTTTCGCTGGCAGCGCCAAGGGCGGGCCGGATCGCATGTCAGCATTCGCTGGGATGTTCCCGGCGATACCACGCCCGGGCAATACCGCATCGTCCACCACGGCACCGCACGCGATCGCAACGGCATGCTTACAGCGTTCAGCGCGACGACGCGCGAGTTCACGGTTGGCTGACTCGGCGGCCGCAATCACCAACCCAGGCCATGCCTGGGCGTCGGCGATGGAACGCAGTGGCCTGCTGGAATGCGTGGCCGGCTTGGACGAGCAACCGTTCGGCGAATTCACGGCCGATGAACTAAACCCCGACCGGGGTTCCTCACGACGTGTCCCCCGCAGGCAGGCAGATGGCGGGATTGCCACTCATGTTGAACGGGGCGGTGGGCAGCGCCAATCTGGCGGCCAGGCCGGCGTCGTGCCCCAACGCATGCATAGTTTCCCGCGTTGGCGATGCAAGACCGGCTCATCCACCACGGCGAGCAGACGCAGAATCGCATCGCGCAGGTATTTCGCGTGCGATTCTGCGTCTGCTCGCCCACCTAGCGGTAGTCGCTGTAGCCGTAGTCGTCCAGCGGGACGGCAGCACCGGTGGCCGCACCGAAGTCCGGGCTGTAGTACTGATCCTCATACGACGGGATGGTGTACGCCGCAGCGCGGGCCTCCTCGGTGGGCTGCACCGCGATGTTGCGGTAGCGGTTGATACCGGTACCGGCCGGGATCAGCTTGCCGATGATCACGTTTTCCTTCAGACCGTTGAGCTTATCGCTGCGGCAGTTGATCGCCGCATCGGTCAGCACTCGAGTGGTCTCCTGGAACGACGCCGCCGACAGCCACGAGTCGGTGGCCAGCGACGCCTTCGTGATGCCCATCAGCACCGGACGGCCGGCCGCGGGCTCACCGCCCTCGGCCACCACCCGGCGGTTCTCTGCCTCGAACTCCGCGCGGTCGATCAGCGAGCCGGGCAAAAACTCCGTCGAGCCCGAGTCGATAATGGTCACCCGGCGCAGCATCTGGCGAACGATCACCTCGATGTGCTTGTCGTGGATCGACACACCTTGGGCGCGGTAGACCTCCTGGACCTCGCGAACCAGGTGTATCTGCACCTCGCGGGGGCCCTGCACCCGCAGCACCTCATGCGGGTCGGCCGAGCCTTCCATCAGCTGCTGGCCCACCTCGACGTGGTCACCATCGGAGAGCACCCGTTCGGAACCGTCTTCGTGCTTGAACACCCGCAGCCGCTGCCGCTTGGAGATCTTGTCGTAGACCACTTCCTCACCGCCGTCGTCAGGAACGATGGTGATCTTGTAGAACCGCTCGCCGTCCTCGAGCCGAACCCGGCCGGTGACGTCGGCGATCGGCGCCTTGCCACGCGGTACCCGGGCCTCGAACAGCTCCTGCACCCGGGGCAGACCACCGGTGATGTCCTCACCGACGCCACCCTGGTGGAAGGTGCGCATGGTCAGCTGGGTGCCGGGTTCGCCGATGGACTGGGCGGCCACGATGCCGACGGCTTCACCGATGTCGACCAGCTTGCCGGTGGCCATGGAACGCCCGTAGCAGGTCGCGCACACGCCGGTGCTGGTGGCACACGTCAGCACCGAACGCACCTTGACCTGGGTAATACCAGCAGCCAACAGAGCGTCAATCTCCGGATCGCCCAGGTCTTGACCACGCTCGACGATGACGTTGCCGGCCTCGTCGACCGCGCCGGTGCCCAGGGTCCGCGCGTAGGCCGAGGTTTCGATGTACGGGTCGCGGATCAGCGTGCCGTCGGGTGCACGCTCGGCCAGCTCGACGACGATGCCGCGCTCGGTCTGGCAGTCGTGCTCGCGCACGATCACGTCCTGGGACACGTCCACCAGACGTCGGGTCAGGTAGCCGGAGTCGGCGGTGCGCAACGCGGTGTCCGCCAAGCCCTTTCGAGCGCCGTGGGTGTTGATGAAGTACTCCAGCACGGTCAGGCCCTCACGGAAGGAGGACTTGACCGGACGCGGGATGAACTCACCCTTCGGGTTGGTCACCAGGCCCTTCATACCGGCCAGCGTTCGAGTCTGGGTGAAGTTGCCGGTGGCGCCGGAGTCGACGATGGTGATGATCGGGTTGTCGTCGGGGTAGTGCTCCCGCAACGCCTGACCGACCTCGTCGGTGGCTTCCTTCCAAATCTCCACCAGCGCCTCGTTGCGCTCGTCGTGGTTCAAAGCGCCACGCTGGAACTGCTTTTCGACCTTGTCCGCGCGCTCCTCGTAGTGGTCGAGGATCTCCTTCTTGCGCGGCGGCACCAGCACGTCGGCCATCGACACCGTCACGCCGCTGCGGGTGGCCCAGTAGAAGCCGGCGTCCTTGAGCTTGTCGACGGTCTGGGCGACCACGATCATCGGGTAGCGCTCGGCCAGGTCGTTGATGATGGCGGCCTGCACCTTCTTGTGCATCTGCTTGTTGACGAACGGATAGCCCAGCGGCAGCAGCTCGTTGAACATCACCCGGCCCAGCGTGGTCTCGGCCATCCACGCATCGCCCGGCTGCCAGCCGCTGTGGCCGAATAGCTCGGCCTCGATCTCGACCGGCGGCCGCAGCTGGGTCAGCCGCACCTTGATCTTGGCCCGCACGCTCAAGACACCGCGGTCGGCCGCCATGATCGCTTCGGCCGGCGAAGAGTAGACACCAGTCTCCGGGTGATCCCCGCTGGCCGGCTGGTATTCGCCGGTGTTCCCGGGGACCTCGGTGGTCAGGTAGTACAGCCCGGTCACCATGTCCAGCCGCGGCATGGCCAACGGACGTCCAGATGCCGGCGACAGGATGTTGTTGGAGGACAACATCAAAATGCGAGCCTCGGCCTGCGCTTCGGCGCTCAAAGGCAGATGCACGGCCATCTGGTCACCGTCGAAGTCGGCATTGAACGCCTCACACACCAACGGGTGCAGCTGAATGGCCTTGCCTTCCACCAGCATTGGCTCGAAGGCCTGGATACCCAACCGGTGCAGGGTGGGTGCGCGGTTCAGCAACACCGGGTGCTCGGCGATGACCTCTTCGAGCACATCCCACACTTGGGGGCGCTGGCGCTCCACCATGCGCTTGGCGCTCTTGATGTTCTGCGCATGGTTGAGGTCCACCAGCCGCTTCATCACGAACGGCTTGAACAGCTCCAGCGCCATCAGCTTGGGCAGACCGCACTGGTGCAGCTTGAGCTGCGGGCCGACCACGATGACGCTGCGGCCCGAGTAGTCGACCCGCTTGCCGAGCAGGTTCTGCCGGAACCGGCCCTGCTTGCCCTTGAGCAGATCCGACAGCGACTTGAGCGGACGGTTACCCGGCCCGGTGACCGGGCGACCGCGACGACCGTTGTCGAACAACGCATCCACGGACTCCTGCAGCATCCGCTTCTCGTTGTTGACGATGATTTCCGGCGCACCCAGATCGATCAGCCTTTTCAGCCGGTTGTTGCGGTTGATCACCCGGCGGTACAGGTCGTTCAAGTCGGACGTGGCGAACCGGCCACCGTCGAGCTGCACCATCGGGCGTAGCTCCGGCGGGATCACCGGGACGGCGTCGAGCACCATGCCCATCGGTGAGTTGCCCGACTGCTGAAACGCCGCAACCACCTTGAGCCGCTTGAGAGCGCGAAGCTTCTTCTGCCCCTTGCCGTTTCGGATGACCTCACGCAACGCCTCGGCTTCGGCGTCGATGTCGAAGTTCTCGATCAACTTCTGAATCGACTCCGCGCCCATCGCACCGGTGAAGTACTCGCCGTAGCGATCGACGAGTTCGCGGTAGAGGTTTTCGTCGACGATCAGCTGCTTGGGCGCCAGCTTGGTGAAAGTGCTCCAGATGTCCTCCAACCGGTCCAGCTCACGCTGCGCGCGGTCACGGATCTGGCGCATCTCGCGCTCGCCGCCGTCGCGAACCTTGCGCCGCGCATCGGCCTTGGCGCCCTCGGCCTCCAGCTCGGCCAGGTCGGCCTCCAGCTTTTGCGCCCGGGCCTCTAGTTCGCCGTCGCGCTGGTCTTCGACGGCCTTGCGCTCCACCGCCATTTCGGCCTCGAGCGTGGAGAGCTCATTGTGGCGCATCTCCTCGTCGACCGAGGTGATCACGTAGGCAGCGAAGTAGATGATCTTCTCCAGGTCCTTCGGGGCCAGGTCCAGCAGATACCCCAGCCGCGAGGGCACACCCTTGAAGTACCAGATGTGGGTGACGGGCGCGGCGAGCTCGATGTGGCCCATCCGCTCACGACGCACCTTGGCGCGGGTCACCTCGACGCCGCAGCGCTCGCAGATGATGCCCTTGAAGCGCACCCGCTTGTACTTGCCGCAGTAGCATTCCCAGTCGCGAGTCGGCCCGAAGATCTTCTCGCAGAACAGGCCGTCCTTCTCCGGCTTAAGCGTGCGGTAGTTGATCGTCTCCGGCTTTTTGACCTCGCCATAGGACCATTGCCTGATGTCCTCCGCGGTAGCAAGACCGATGCGGAGTTCATCGAAGAAGTTGACGTCGAGCACGTAACTCCCTTTCCCCTAACGGGTTTAGTAATTTTGCGACAGCTTTACGCAAGATCCTCGACACTTGCGGATTCGTTGCGGGACAGATTGATTCCCAGGTTGGCCGCGGCGCGCTCCAGGTCCTCGTCCTCACCTTCGCGCAGTTCGATCGCCGCACCGTCACTCGATAGCACCTCGACGTTGAGGCACAGCGACTGCAGTTCTTTGAGCAGCACCTTGAACGACTCGGGGATGCCCGGCTCCGGGATGTTCTCACCCTTGACGATCGCCTCGTACACCTTGACGCGGCCGACGGTGTCATCGGACTTGATGGTCAACAGCTCCTGCAGGGTGTAGGCGGCACCGTAGGCCTGCATGGCCCAGCACTCCATCTCCCCGAACCGCTGGCCACCGAACTGCGCCTTACCGCCCAGCGGCTGCTGGGTGATCATCGAGTACGGCCCGGTGGAGCGGGCGTGGATCTTGTCGTCCACCAGGTGGTGCAGCTTCATGATGTACATGTAGCCAACCGTGACCGGGTACGGGAACGGCTCGCCGCTGCGCCCGTCGAAGAGCATGGCCTTGCCGTCGGCGTCGACCAGCACGTCACCGTCGCGGTTGGGCAGCGTGCACGACAACAGGCCCTGCAGCTCGGCCTCCTGGGCGCCGTCGAACACCGGCGTCGACACAATGGCGTTCGGCTGCGCCTCGAGCAGTTCGTCGGGCAGCCTGGCGGCCCAGTCCGGAACCCCCTTGGCGGCGTCGACCTTCCAGCCGCTGTGGGCACACCAACCCAGGTGGGTCTCCAAAATCTGGCCGATGTTCATCCGTCGCGGCACGCCGTGGGTGTTCAAAATAATGTCCACCGGGGTGCCGTCGGCAAGGAACGGCATGTCCTCAACCGGCAGGATCTTGCCGATCACGCCCTTGTTGCCGTGCCGGCCGGCCAGCTTGTCACCGTCGGAGATCTTGCGTTTCTGAGCCACATACACACGCACCAGCTCGTTGACACCGGCCGGCAACTCGTCCTCGTCCTCGCGGGAAAACACCCGAATGCCGATCACCTTGCCGGATTCGCCGTGCGGCACCTTCAGCGAAGTGTCGCGCACCTCGCGGGCCTTCTCACCGAAGATGGCACGCAGCAGCCGCTCCTCCGGCGTCAGCTCGGTCTCACCCTTCGGGGTGACCTTGCCGACCAGGATGTCCCCGTCGCGAACCTCGGCACCGATGCGCACGATGCCCCGCTCATCCAGGTCGGCGAGCACCTCGTCGGAGATGTTCGGGATGTCGCGGGTGATCTCCTCCGCACCCAGCTTGGTGTCGCGAGCATCGATCTCATGCTCCTCGATGTGGATCGAGGTGAGCACGTCCTCTTCGACCAGGCGGTTGGACAGGATGATCGCGTCCTCGTAGTTGTGGCCCTCCCACGGCATGATGGCCACCAGCAGGTTCTTGCCCAGCGCCATCTCGCCGTCGTCAGTACAGGGACCGTCGGCGATCACCTGACCGGCCTCGACTCGGTCGCCCGCGTCCACGATGGGGCACTGGTTGGCGCAAGTGCCGTGGTTGGACCGGGCAAACTTGCGCATCCGGTAGGTACGCCGGGTGCCGTTGTCGTGCATCACAGTGATGTAGTCGGCCGACACCTCCTCGATGACGCCGCTTTCTTCGGCGACGACGACGTCGCCGGCGTCGATCGCCGCGCGCAGCTCCATCCCGGTGCCCACCAGCGGGGCCTCGCTACGGACCAGCGGCACCGCCTGGCGCTGCATGTTTGCCCCCATGAGGGCACGGTTGGCGTCGTCGTGCTCCAGGAATGGAATCATCGCGGTGGCCACCGACACCATCTGGCGGGGCGAGACGTCCATGTAGTCCACCTCGGACGAGGGCACGTACTCCACCTCGCCCGCCTTGCGGCGGACCAGCACGCGCGGCTCGACGAAGCGACCGTCCGCATCGATCGGCGAATTGGCCTGTGCCACCACGTGGCGGTCCTCCTCGTCGGCGGTCAGGTACACGATCTCGTCGCTAACCACGCCGTCGACCACCTTGCGGTACGGCGTTTCGATGAACCCGAACGGGTTGACCCGCGCGTACACCGACAGCGAGCCGATCAGACCGATGTTGGGCCCCTCAGGGGTTTCGATCGGGCACATCCGGCCGTAGTGCGACGGGTGCACGTCGCGGACCTCCAGCCCGGCACGCTCACGTGACAGACCGCCGGGCCCCAGCGCCGACAGTCGGCGCTTGTGGGTCAACCCCGACAGCGGGTTGTTCTGGTCCATGAATTGGCTCAGCTGGCTGGTGCCGAAGAACTCCTTGATCGCGGCGACCACCGGCCGGATGTTGATCAACGTCTGCGGTGTGATCGCCTCCACGTCCTGGGTGGTCATCCGCTCCCGGACCACCCGCTCCATCCGCGACATGCCGACCCGGATCTGGTTTTGGATCAGCTCGCCGACCGTACGCAGGCGGCGGTTGCCGAAGTGGTCGATGTCGTCGGTTTCCACCGGCACCTCGACGCCGCCCGGAACGGTCATCGTGGTCTGACCCTCGTGCAAGCGGACCAGATATTCGACGGTGGCCACGACGTCTTCTTCGGTCAGCGTCGACGACGTGATGGGCTCGCCGACATGCAGCCCGAGCTTCTTGTTGACCTTATAGCGACCGACGCGAGCCAGGTCGTAGCGCTTCTCCTTGAAGAACAAGTTTTCCAACAGCGTCTGCGCTGACTCTTTGGTCGGGGGCTCGCCCGGACGCAGCTTGCGGTAGATGTCCAACAGCGCCTCGTCGGTGCCGACGGTGTTGTCCTTCTCCAGCGTCGATCGCATGATCTCGGAGAACCCGAACCGCTCGACAATCTGCTCGCTGGTCCAGCCCAGCGCCTTGAGCAGCACGGTGACCGGTTGCCGGCGTTTGCGGTCGATGCGCACGCCGACGGTGTCGCGCTTGTCGACGTCAAACTCGAGCCACGCGCCGCGGCTCGGGATCACCTTGACGCTGTGCAGCGTCTTGTCGGTGGACTTGTCAATGGTCTCGTCGAAGTACACCCCGGGCGACCGCACCAGCTGGCTGACCACCACACGCTCGGTCCCGTTGATGATGAACGTGCCCTTCTCGGTCATCATCGGGAAGTCACCCATGAACACCGTCTGACTCTTGATCTCACCGGTGTTGTTGTTGATGAACTCGGCGGTGACGAACAGTGGAGCCGCGTACGTCATGTCCTTGTCTTTGCACTCGTCGACGGGTGCCTTGACATCGTCGAAACGAGGGTCAGAGAACGACAACGACATCGACCCGGAGAAGTCCTCGATCGGAGACAGCTCGTAGAGCACCTCTTCCAGGCCACCCACTGGGTTGACATCACCCCGCTCGGCGGCGGATTCGCGCCAGCGCGGCGAACCGATCAGCCACTCGAACGAATCGGTCTGGACGTCAAGGAGTCCCGGAACCTCAAGTGGTTCGCGCAGCTTAGCAAAGGAGACCCGGTTTGGCGCTCCGGGTACGGAGTTATTCGAGGAACTTTGCGGGCGACTCGGACTAGGACTAGCGGCTGTTTTGCTCTGGCGGGAATCTGCCAAGATGCATCCTTCCAGCACTTCATGCGACCAACGAGAGCCCTTAGAGGAGCGGTGCCCACGGGCCCGTTCGCCGCGATAATTTTGTCGGTTTCGGCCGGCGAACGATCTGTCCGGATCTCACGCACGCAACTAAACCGCTGAGCCGCAAACTGGGCTCAGACTAAGACCACGGTGTCAAGTGGCGGGTGAGGTGGGCAGGAAGTAGCCAGCGCAACGTCCAACAATAGCGCAGGACGGCGCATTCCTCAAATACCCGGCAATAACCATCCCCGGATATCGGCGCTAGCTGGCGATCTCGACTTCCTTTGGCCACATGCGGCGCATGCTGCCCAACAGATTGACCCGTTTAGCGTCTGCCGTCAAGTCCTCGCGTTGACTCACCCACAATGCGCGCATAGCGCCCTTCGTTGCCTCAGGTGAGAATGCCCGCGTAGCGGCTTGCCAAGGCTGCGAGTGCGGTCTGGGGCAGTAGCTCCAGATGGATGCGGTCGAATCGATCAATCCGCCGTGCAACGACAGCTCCTGGCCCTCACCAGCGAGCTGCTCACGCTCACCACGAACAAAGCTGGACCCACACCCAAAGCTCCCCGGGCATCATCACGCTTCACGGGCATCGTGACGTCAGGCATCAGGCAGGGTGCAGCGGCACCTTCTTCAGTCCTCGGTGTCACACCTTGATCTCCGATAAAGCGGGACACGCGCACGCAATCTTG
The DNA here is from genome assembly GCF_000253375.1 of Mycobacterium canetti CIPT 140010059. Taxonomy (NCBI): domain Bacteria; kingdom Bacillati; phylum Actinomycetota; class Actinomycetes; order Mycobacteriales; family Mycobacteriaceae; genus Mycobacterium; species Mycobacterium canetti. The sequence continues at coordinate 769,194 of NC_015848.1, read as the reverse complement.
TCGAAGTCGGCATCTCGGGTGACCAGGGGAAGGCCATGCTCGATCGCGGTTGCCGCAATGAGAGCGTCGGTCAACTTCACCGACCGCCGCACGCCCGCGGCTCGGCAGTCCGCGACGAGTCGAGCCAACGAAATCATCACCGCTTCACTGACAGGGATCTGATCGGCCGTGCGCGCTAGCGCGAGGGTGTCGGCGCGTCGTGATCGGGTCGCCGAATCGCCAGCATTGAGCACACCGAGTTGCAGCTCACCGATCGTCATAACCGAAAGCGCCACGCGTTCAGGCAGGTCCGCGATTGCACCGCCGCTCTCGCGCGCAATAAAGACCGACGTATCTAGCAGGCCTACCCCGACCTCGCCCTCGGTCACAGGTCGTCGAGGGTATGACCGGCCAAGTCGTTGAGTTCATCGGTGAGGCGCGGGTCGGCCGAGCGCTTGGCGAGCTCATCGCGCAGATGCGCCCCGACAGCCAGCGGATGCGGCGCCGATGCGGCACGATATCGGCGACCGGCTCCCCATGTACCGTGAGAGTCACCTGCACCCCGGCCTTGACCGCATCGACCACCTGACTTGTGCGATTTCGCAGATCCCGCACACCCACCTCCATGTGCGACAGCGTGGCACCGTGACTTTTCCATCGCCGTCCCCTCCCCGTTTGACTGTGCGGCCCTATTGGCGCGCCAGCGCGATGCGGATCGCGTGCTCCGGGTCGACCAGATGGCCCGCAGCAGCGGCGGCCTCGGCGATCGCGAGCTGCACGCCCTTGATCCGCCCGTTGAACGCGTTACTCCCCGGGGCATAGTCGGGTGAGACGGGCGAGCCCGAATCCATGCCGACATCGCAGCCGTCGTCGGCCGAGAAGACGATGGCAAGGGTGGCTTCGACATGTCCTTCGCCGACCTGTTGGCCGTCGACATAAAGAGTTACCTCGCCGCCCTTGCCCAAACCGCCACCGGCATAAGCGAATTCCATGCGCACCTGATGGGCGCCGGCCGGCAGCGGGTCGGCGGACTCGGCGTAGAAGTGCTTGATGCCACCCAGGTTGTAGCAGTACTTGAGCTTGCCGTCGTTGGCATACAGGCTCCAGCCGCCGATGCTGGCGCCCTGCGCGACGATCACGCCCTCAGCACCGGTCTCGGGCACCTCGATCTCAGCGGTCACCGTGTGCGATTTGTTCTTGAGGTTGAGCACACAGTTCTCCGACAACCGGCCCATGTTCGAAAACAGCACCTGGGTGTTGCCCCTGATCAGCACCGGCCTGCCCGCCAGATCGGGGTTGATCCGGCCGGTGGTGTCGTCGTCCAGCGGCAGCACGTTGTAGCGCGTCGCCTCGATCAGCCACAGCCGCTGTAGCTCATGCAGCTTTTCCGGCATCTCCTTGGCCAAGTCTTTGGCCTGGCTCCAATCCTTGGTGGTGTCGTAGAGCTCCCACACGTCGTCGTCGAACGCCACGGTCTGCTCGCCAACCAAAATCCACGGCGTCTTGTGCTTGGTCACCGCGGTCCAACCCTTGTGGTAGATGCCCCGGTTTCCGAACATCTCGAAATATTGCGTCTCGTGTCGATCCGGCGCCTGCGCGTCGTCGAACGAATAGGCCATGCTGACCCCTTCGATGGGGTGTTGCTGCACGCCGTTGACGAATAACGGTTCCGGCAACCCCGCCGCCTCCAGGATGGTCGGCGCCACGTCGATGACGTGGTGAAACTGCCAGCGCATCTCCCCCTTGGCGGCAATTCCGTTGGGCCAGTGCACAATCGTGCCGTTACGCGTGCCACCCCAGTGCGAGGCCACTTGTTTGGTCCACTGATAGGGGGTATCCATCGCATGCGCCCAACCCACCGAATAGTGGTTGTAGGACTCCGGCCCGCCGAACTTGTCGAGCCGGTCGGTCATGAACCGCGGCGTCTCGATGTCGGCCAGGCCGTTGAAGTTCAACATCTCGTTGTAGGTGCCGTTGATCGTGCCCTCGGCCGAGGCGCCGTTGTCGCCGATGATGTAGAACACCAGCGTGTCGTCGAGCACACCGAGGCGCTGCAGGCCGTCGACGAGCCGGCCGACGTGGTGGTCGGTGTATTCCAGAAAGCCCGCGTAGACCTCCATCTGCCGGCATAGCACGGGTTTGAGGTCCTCCGGCATGTCGTCCCACGCCGGGATTTCGGCGTGCCGCGCGGTCAGCTGGCAGTCCGCCGGGATCACCCCGAGTTCCTTTTGCCGGGCGAAGGTTTCCTCTCGCAGTGCGTCCCAGCCCACATCGAAGCGGCCCCGGTACTTGTCGGCCCACTCCCGCGGAACGTGGTGGGGCGCGTGGGTGGCGCCCGGGGCGAAGTACACGAAGAACGGCCGGTCGGGGGCCAGTGCCTTCTGCTGTCCGATCCAGCCGAGGGCCTTGTCGGTCATGTCCGCCATGAAATGGTAACCCTCCTCGGGCGTGCGGTTCACCTCGACCGGCGTGGTGCCCTCGTACAGACTCGGATACCACTGGTTAGCCTCGCCACCGATAAACCCGTAGAAGTATTCGAAACCACCGCCGCCGCTGGGCCACGCGTCGAACGGCCCGACCGGGCTGGTCTGCCAGACCGGGACTTCGTGGCACTTGCCGAACTGGGCGGTGTTGTAGCCGTTGAGCTTTAGCGTCCGCGCGATCGGCGACATGGTGTTCGGTAGTACTGAGCTGTATCCCGGTGCACCGGTGGCGATTTCGGTGATACCGCCCATGCCGGCGGAGTGATGGTTGCGTCCAGTTAACAACGCCTGACGCGTCGGCGAGCACAGCGCGGTGGTGTGAAACCGGTTGTACCGCAACCCGTTACCGGCAAGCAGTTCCGCCGTCGACGTCCTGCATGGGCCTCCGAACGCGCTCGACGCACCGAACCCGACATCGTCAAGCAGGATCAGCAACACATTCGGGGCACCCGCCGGTGGGCGCAGCTGCTCGATCGGCGGATAGGTGCTGTCGGGATCCTTCGCGTCATACGTGATCAGCCCGGTGCGAGCAGCACTGGGAATCGGCAGATGCGTTCTTGGCTGCGGCATTGTTCCTCCCTAATACGCGTGCCTATCGACGCTACAACCGCAGCGTCTGGGCCGTCCGCGGGTCAACGCGACCGCAATGGCAGCCGCCGCCCAAATTTCAGCATGCTAAATGTATGAGCATGCGTCTCGCGCATCGGCTCCAGATCCTGCTCGACGACGAGTGCCACCGCCGCATCACCGCGGTGGCGCGCGAGCGAGGCGTCCCGGTCGCAACCGTCGTGCGCGAGGCCATTGATCGAGGCCTCGTCAGCCCCGCCGGTCGCCGCAAGTCCGCGGGCAGGCGCCTGCTCGACGCCGCCGACATGCCCGTTCCCGAGCCGCGGGAGCTGAAGCAGGAGCTCGAGGCCCTCCGGGCGCGCCGCGGATGATAGTGCTCGACACCACCGTCCTCGTCTATGCCAAAGGCGCTGAGCATCCACTCCGCGATCCCTGCCGCGATCTCGTCGCGGCAATCGCCGACGAACGCATCGCTGCGACCACCACCGCCGAGGTGATCCAGGAGTTCGTCCACGTACGCACCCGCCGGCGCGACCGCAGCGACGCCGCCGCGCTGGGCCGTGACTATGCCGAACTGCTCTCGCCGCTGCTCACCATCAATCGAGGCCACCTCGAAGCGCGGCCTGACGCTGTTCGAGACAACGCCAGGGCTTGAAGCCTGCGACGCGGTGCTCGCGGCGGTTGCCGCAAGCGCCGGCGCGACCGCTCTTGTCTCGGCTGACCCGGCGTTCGCCGATCTGTCGGATGTCGTGCACGTCATTCCCGACGCGGCCGGGATGGTCAGCCTGCTCGGCGACCGCTGACGGCCCCGGGCGAGCAGTCGCAAAAGCCCCCGCACGCCCGGCGTGTCGGGGGCTTTGACGTCTGCTCGCCGGCCGACAACGTCATACGCTCTAAACTCGATGTATGACGATGCTCAGCTTCCGCGCCGACGACCACGACGTCGACCTGGCCGACGCGTGGGCGCGTCGCCTACACATCGGCCGCTCCGAGCTGCTGCGCGATGCGCTGCGACGTCACTTGGCCGCGCTGGCCGCGGACCAGGATGTCCAGGCCTACACCGAGCGACCGTTGACGGACGACGAGAACGCACTGGCTGAGATCGCCGACTGGGGGCCGGCGGAGGACTGGGCCGACTGGGCCGATGCGGCGCGGTGAATTGTGGTTTGCCGCCACACCTGGTGGTGACAGACCAGTACTTGTCCTTACCAGAGATCCGGTGGCAGACCGCATCGGCGCGGTCGTTGTGGTGGCCCTAACCCGCACCCGCCGAGGCCTGGTGTCGGAATTGGAGCTCACGGCCGCCGAAGACCGTGTTCCGAGCGACTGCGTCGTCAACTTCGACAACATTCATACGTTGCCACGCACCGCATTCCGACGCCGCATCACCCGGCTGTCCCCGGCCCGCCTGCACGAAGCCTGTCAAACACTCCGGGCGAGCACGGGGTGTTGAGCGGGGGCTGGTTGCACGTGGCCACCCGAACCGACTGATGAGCGCGTCAGCAAGCCCACGATATGGTCGGTTCGGCGACACATCCGTCGGTCCGGATCAACACGGCGGTGAGAGTTGAGACCGTGGCAAGCACCGGAAGTTGCCAGTCGCCAACATATTTCGCGTCGATCGACCGAACCCGATCCGCCCGACGAGGTACCGCGCGCGTAGCAGCCGGCCGTCCGCCGGCTCGACGTCAGCGCCGGTGGCGGTGACACTTCGATACCGTCGGAGCCGTGGAAGCGGGCCGTGCCGATACCGTAGCCCCCAGTCACCGCTGGGGACTTGGGGCCTTCTTGGTCGTCGAGCTGGTATTCCTGGTCGCCTCGACTTCGTTAGCGGTTGTCCTTACCGGTCACGGCCCGGTGTCTGCCGGGGTGCTGGCCCTTGCGCTAGCCGCCCCCACGGTGGTCGCCGCCGGGCTGGCCATCCTCATCACCAGGCTCCGCGGCAACGGCCCCCGCACCGACTTGCGGCTGCGCTGGTCGTGGCGCGGACTGCGGCTCGGGTTGATGTTCGGTTTCGGCGGAATGCTGGTCACGATTCCGGCGTCGCTGGTCTACACCGCTATCGTTGGGCCAGAAGCGAATTCCGCTGTAGTAAGGATTTTCGGTGGCGTTCGGGCGTCCTGGCCGTGGGCGCTGGTCGTCTTTCTGGTCGTGGTGTTCGTCGCGCCACTGTGCGAAGAGATCATCTACCGCGGGCTGCTCTGGGGTGCTGTGGATCGGCGCTGGGGTCGGTGGGCGGCGCTGGTGGTTACCACCGTGGTCTTCGCATTGGCCCATCTCGAGTTCGCCCGAGCTCCACTGCTGGTAGTGGTGGCCATCCCGATCGCGCTGGCACGGTTCTATTCCGGCGGTCTACTGGCCAGCATCGTCACGCACCAAGTGACCAACCTATTGCCCGGGATCGTATTGCTGCTTGGTCTGACTGGCGCCATATCGTTGCCCTGAGCAGGCGCGAGACGGTCTCCTCGCGATGTTGGTTACGTATGTTTATGTGATATGTCTTCAACATAGGAGGCCGTCGTGTCGGTGACCCAGATCGACCTCGACGACGAAGCGCTGGCCGAGGTGATGCGCATCGCCGCAGTGCACACAAAGAAGGAAGCCGTGAACCTCGCGATGCGCGATTACGTCGAACGGTTTCGGCGCATCGAGGCCCTGGCCCGCTCGCGCGAGCAGGCGAAAGGCTGGGACTACAAGGGCTGGGTGGCCGCGCGGGACGACGAGAAGGCCCTGGGGATTTGATCTATTTCCTGGTGGATTCCTCAGCGGTTTGGCGGCTGCAACGACAACCGGAACCCACCGAGGCCTGGAACTCCGCGCTGCTCAGCGGGCCGTCGGGTCGTGCGAACCGCAACGAGCCGAGTTCTGCCGATCAGCGCGGAATGCGGACGAGTTCGACCAGATGAGCCGGATGTTTGGTGACGTCTACCCCGATGTGCCAGTGCCGAAATCCGTGTGGCGGTGGATCGATTCGGCACAGCACCGCCTCGCCCGGGCGGGAGCGGTGGGTGCCCTGTCGGTTGTCGATCTGCTGATCTGCGACACTGCGGCGGCCAGGGGCCTAGTAGTCCTCCACGACGATGCCGACTACGAACTCGCAGAGCGTCACCTTCCCGACATCAGAGTGCGGAGGGTCGTCAGCGCCGACGACTAGCGGTTTCCTCTGGAGAAGGCAGGACAAGGAGACACGCATGGCTGATGTGCCGCTCGATACACGAGAGCGCCTCGAAATGTGTGATCCACTCGACGAGCCCGGCTCTTCCCACGCTGCTCGAGGGCCGTCGCCTGTGCGTCGGTGACGGCCTGACATGTCTGGATTGTGCTCCGGGAGCGCCTTGATCAGCGGCCCAAGCACTTCGCGGACTGTGCCACCTACGCGAGCCGCCAACGGAAGGTCGGCAGCAGATACAAACGTTGCGTGATCAGCTCCCGAACAGGCGCCGCCTCCAGCGGCCGACCCGATTCGGTCTCCGGGTGGTATGCGGCAAGTTACGCGAAATCATCCGATTGCGGCGGTCCGGCGGTCGCATCGCCGCGCGCCTTACTGGCCGATTTCGTGCACCGCGTACTTGTGCGTGCCCTCGAGATCGTCGAGGATCGCCGCCTGGGCCTTTTTGGGCAGCGTGTGCAACATCTCGCGAACCCGAGCCTGACGCCGGGCGACCGCTTTGCGCTCCGGCATGCCCGGTGTCGCGCTGATCTGCGGCGGCACGCCCTCGATTTCCTCGACACCGCCCGCGTGGTGGCCGGCATCGAGCAGGGCCTGCTCTTCGGCCATGGTGGCCTCGTCCTTCTCCTCGGACATGCCGATCGGGCCGATGCGCCGGCCGTTGAGGAACTGCCGCACCACCGGCTCGTCGCTGGTGAGTAGCACCTCCCGCGGCCCGAACATCACCAAATGCTTGCGGAACAACATGCCCATGTTGTCCGGCACGGTGCGGGCGATGTTGATGTTGTGCGTCACGATCAGGATGGTGGCGTCGATCTGGGCGTTGATGTCCATGATCAGCTGGCTCAGGTAGGCGGTACGAACCGGGTCCAGACCCGAGTCGGGCTCGTCGCAGAGAATGATCTGCGGGTCAAGGACCAGGGCACGCGCAAGGCCGGCACGCTTACGCATCCCGCCGGAGATCTCGCCGGGGAACTTCTTCTCGTCCCCACCCAGGCCGACTAGGGCCAGCTTCTCCATGACGATGTCACGGATCTCGCTTTCCTTTTTCTTGGTGTGCTCACGCAACGGGAACGCGGTGTTGTCGTAGAGGTTCATCGACCCGAACAGGGCACCGTCCTGAAACAGCACGCCGAACAATGTGCGGATCTCGTAAAGCTCCTTGGCCGAGCATTCGATGATGTCGGTGCCGTCGATGATGATCGAGCCGCGCTCCGGCCGCAGGAGGCCGATCAGAGATTTCAGAAACACCGATTTGCCGGTACCCGATGGGCCCAGCAGCACGCTGACCTCCCCGGCGGGGATCGTTAGCGTGACATCTTCCCAGATCCTCGAGGACCCGAAGGACTTCGTTAGTCCGTTGACCTCGATGCTGACGCCCATGGGAAACCCTTCTGTCGACGCTCGTGGCTGCCACCGGCCCGTTGTGTGGTATGAGTCACTGTATCGCACCCGAGGCGCCGTCAGGTGGTCGGCGCCCAGTTGCCGTGGAAGCCCATCGGCACACGCTGTGGCAGGTGCACGGTGGCGATCGACTCGAGAGTCTGGGCATCCAGCAAGAGCAGCTGGCCTTCGTCGCGGCCGCGGTGCCAGCCGTAGCCCATGAGAATCCCGTCATCTTCTGCACGCGCCGACGGGTTCGGCACGAACACCATCTCGCCGATCAGCAGGTCGGGATCGAGCGAGGCGACCGTGCTGGACCCGGTCACGCAGTCCTGTTTATACAGCGGAGTCGACAACGCAGCGCCGGCGCCGACGAGAAACCCACCCTCGATGCCGACGGTGTAGGCGAAGCGATGCGGCCCACCCACCAGAGTCTCGTTGATGCGGGGAAACTCCTGCGCCCGATCGTCGCGGCATTCGGCGGTCACCGCACCGGTCGCCAGGTTGATGGTCCAGCGATCCAGCGAGGGCCGGCTGTCACCGCCGGGACCCCGCCGGTCGCGATCAAACATCCGTGAGTAGCGCACCACGTCCAACACCAGCACCTCAGCGCCGTTCCGGCACTCCGAGTAGGCGTTAAGTGGGTGGTATACGTAGCAGGGTTCGATGTCGAACCACCGCACGTCCTCGTTGCCACCCTCGCGCGGCATGACACCGACGCGCGCCGGGTAGCTGGGGTTCCAGGCGTACGGGAGGCGATCGGAGTGACCCTGCATCCGGTTGCCCAACGCCGCTATCGGGTCGGGGATGCGGACACGGCCCAGGACCGACTGGATCACCAACCTGGCGGGCCGTCGCAGCCAGCGTGGCACGGACGCCGGCACCACCTGCATTGGGTCGAAGGTCACCGGCAGGTCGTAGATCACCACGTAGTTGTCGGTCAGGGAGAAGCTGTGCATCATCGGCGATCCCGCCACCTCGATATCGACCGTCCGACGAGCGTGTCCGTCGGTGCCGATCACCGAGTACTGCACTCTGTGTCCGCGGACGAACGAGTAGGACACCGCGTGCAGTTCACCCGTGTGCGGATCACGCTGCGGATGGGCGGTGTAACCGCCGTGCAGGGTGCCGTCGAAGTCGCAGGGTCCCACGGTGTCCAGCTCATCGGTGAGTTCGTAGTTGACCACGCCGGCCTCAACCAAGGCCAGGGTGCGTCCGGCGTGGGTCAGCACGTTGGTGTTGGGACCGCCCTCGATAATCCCGGTGCGCGGGTGAGGCCGGGCCGAAATGGGCTCGCCCAGGGCGGCGCACACCGCGGGTGTGCGGACCCAGCGATTGCGATACCAGCGGGCCTTCCCGTCGCGCAGCGCGACTCCGTGCACCATGGCGTCGCCGGTGAACCAGTGGTAGGTGGCCGGGTCGACCTCCGCGACCGGGTTGGGGCCGTTACGCAGATAACGCCCGTCGAGGTGTTCCGGAATGCGGCCGGTGACCGGCAGGTCGGTGGCAGTTACCTCGGTGCTCACCGGCGCCAGGAAGCCCTCGAGATATGGGTTTTGGGATTCGGCGGCTTGTGCGGTGGTCATGCCGATCTCCTATAACATTGTTATTACACTGATATTGGAACGGTACGCCCTTGGTGAGAACATGGCAAGGATGACCTCGCAGACCGGTGTTCGCGACGAGCTGCTGCACGCCGGCGTGCGACTGCTCGACGACCACGGGCTCGACGCGCTGCAGACCCGCAAGGTGGCCGCCGCAGCAGGCACCTCGACGATGGCGGTGTACACCCATTTCGGCGGGATGCGCGGACTGATCGCCGCCATAGCCGAAGAAGGGCTACGCCAGTTCGATGTCGCGCTGACGGTCCCGCAGACCGCCGATCCGGTCGCCGACCTGCTGGCCATCGGCACCGCCTACCGGCGCTACGCCATCGAGCGCCCGCACATGTACCGGCTGATGTTCGGCAGCACCAGCGCACACGGCATCAACGCGCCAGCGCGCGACGTGTTGACCCTCAAGGTTGCCGAGATCGAACACCAGCACCCCAGTTTCGCGCATGTGGTGCGAGCGGTGCACCGGTGCCTGCTGGCCGGCCGGTTCGCGACCGCGCTTGGAGCCGACGACGACACGGCAATAGTTGCCACCGCGGCGCAGTTTTGGTCACAGATCCACGGCTTCGTGATGCTCGAGCTGGCCGGCTTCTACGGCGATCGAGGCGCGGCCGTCGAACCGGTGCTCGCCGCGATGACGGTGAACCTGCTTGTCGCGCTGGGAGATTCACCCGAGCGGGCGCAGTGTTCGCTACGGGCCGAGCAGACGCAAAAGAACACGCTGGGCAGAGCTACTTGACGGTGACGGTGGCGCCGGCGGCCTCCAGCTTGGCCTTGGCCTCGTCGGCGGCCTCCTTGGCGACCTTCTCCAGCAGCGGCTTGGGCGCGCCGTCGACCAGGTCCTTGGCCTCCTTGAGGCCCAGGCCGGAAACGATCTCCCGGACCACCTTGATGACGCCGATCTTCTTGTCGCCGGCGGCCTCAAGGATCACGTCGAACTCGGACTGCTCCTCGGCAGCCTCGACGGCGGCACCGGCCGGGGCGGCACCGGCGGCGGCGACGGCGACTGGAGCGGCGGCGGTGACCTCGAAGGTCTCCTCGAACTTCTTGACGAAGTCGGAGAGTTCCAACAGGGTCATTTCCTTGAACGCGTCCAGCAGTTCGTCGGTGGAGAGCTTTGCCATGATGGGCGGTCCTTCCTGGTGTGGGGTACTGGGTGACTACTCGGCTGAGTCTGGGCCTGGGCAGGCCTTCTTTTCCTGCAGGGCGGCCGCGAGCCGGGCCAGCTGCGAGGCCGGCGCGTTGAACAACCCGGCCGCCTTGGCCAGGTTGCCCTTCATCGCACCGGCCAGCTTGGCCAGTAACACCTCGCGGGACTCCAGGTCGGCGATGCGCTCGACTTCGGCCACGGTCAATGGGTGGCCGTCCATGTAGCCGCCCTTGATGACCAGCGCCTTGTGCTCCTTGGCGAAGGTCTTGATGGCCTTGGCGGCGTCGACCGGCTCACCGGTGACGAACGCGATCGCGGTGGGGCCCACAAACAGTTCGTCGAGCCCCTCGATGCCGGCCTCGGAGGCCGCCCGCTTGATGAGTGTGTTCTTGGCCACCGCGTAGGTCGCCGACCCCGTCAGAGACCTGCGTAGCTCGGCCAGGTTGGCCACCGTCAAGCCGCGGTATTCGGTGATCAACGTCGCGGTCGACTCCTTGAACTGCGCTGCGATGTCTGCGACGGCGGTGGCCTTGTCAGCCCTGGCCATGCATACCTCCTGACGGTGCAAGTCTGGTGGCAGTCGGGGTACGACGTGCCGTCTGCGACCACCCGGGAACGACGAACGCCCCGACGCAGGAAGCGGTCGGGGCGTGGAACTAGGCCGGCGCGCGCCGGCGGTGCTGCCTCGTCCTCCTGCGTGGGTCGCCGGGATGCTCCCGGACCTTCAACCGATTGCTCGGTGACCGACGGTCTTCGGTGGATCGGCAACCACAATAGCCTGGCCCGGTCCGGTCAGCCAAAACGGCGACACGTATCGCCGAGTGTGAATCCCGCGACGCCGCACCGGCGTGTCGCGTCGCCAGATTCACAATCGGCATTATGCGATGGCCGCGAGCCTGGCCGCACCCACCAGGCCGGCGGCGCCGCCCAGCTCGGCGGGCACCACCCGCAGGCCGGCCAGAAAGTCCAGCCGGGCGTGGTCGGCTAACGCCGCACGTAACGGCTCGAACAGCAGGCGACCCGACTTGGCCACGCCGCCGCCGATGACGGCGAGATCCAAGTCGCACACGGCGCCCACCGAGGCGATCATCGCGGCCAGCGCCGCGGCGCCGCGGCGGAAGGCCCGCAGCGCCACCGGGTCTCCGGCCCCAGCCGCCTCGGCCAGCTCTTTGGCGCCGGCCCCGGGCGGCGCGGACCAGCCGTTGGCCCGCGCCCAGCGCGCCAGCGACGGGCCGGACGCGATGGTCTCCACACAGCCACGCCCCCCGCACGGGCACGGCGAGCCATCCGGATCCACCACCACGTGGCCGACGTGACCGGCGTTGCCGGTGCGGCCGAGACAGGGGGCGCCGTCGAGCACCAACCCGCCGCCCACCCCGGTGGACACCACCAAACCCAACAGAAAGCGCGCACCCCGTCCGGCTCCCAGCCAGTGCTCGCCGAGCGCCATGCACACCCCGTCACCCCCCAGCCGCACCGGAACCCCCGGGACCGCGGCGGCGACCCGATCCCGCAGCGGAAAGCCGCCCCAGGATCCGATGTTGATCGGGCTGACGCGGCCGCTGTGTAGGTCGATAGGACCGGCCGAGGCGATCCCCACACCACCGACCGCGCCCCCCGCCACGCCGAGCGCGTCGGCGATCATCTCGGCGACCGCGGCCCAGACCTGTTCGGCTCCGCCATACGCCGGGGTGGGACGTTGGGCGGTGTGCACCAACGTGCCGGCCGGGTCGGCCAGGCCCGCGGCGATCTTGGTGCCGCCGATGTCGAGGCAAAGGGTGAGCATCAGTGCCGGTGGGTGTTGTCGGGTTGGCGCGGGTCGCCGGGGTGCTCATAGCCGGGGGCCAGCACCACCAGGGCGTTCCGGCGCGCGTCCAGCCACACCCGGAAGGCGCGGCGGCGCGCGGCCCCCAACAGATGCTCGGTGATCGCGCGGCGCACCTGATCCAGCGGTGGGGCGGCCGCCGCCGGGGCACGCCAGCCGTGCTGGCCGGGACATGGCGCGGCGAACCGCAGCGGGTTGCGGGCATGGTAGTCGGCCACGGCGTCGTCGGTGACCGCGACCCGCGCGGTGACGGCGGCGAACAACGCCCGCGCCAAAGGATCCGCCAGCACCGCTGCGGCGACGCTGCCGATCTCCAGCCGAGCCGTCGCGTCGGGCAGCAGGTCCGCCTCGGCGGGGGCGCCCGCCGCGGTCAGACCACGTGCGGCGGCCTCGGCGGCTACCACCCGCTCGGTCACGATCAGTTGGGTGAGCCAGCGCCGCAGTTGGCGTCCCTCGCTGGTGCCGCTCGCCGGCAGCGCGGCCGCGCGCGGTCCGTCGCGCAGCCGCGCTTCGGCCGCGTCGACCTCGTCGACCGCTACCGCGACACCGGCGACGGTCGCGACCACCCGCTCGGCGACGATGCGCGCCGCGTCGCAGCGTGAGGAGGAGCCGGGCAATCGGCTTCGCCCGCTCATGTCACGCTCACCTTCACCGCCGGCGAATAGACCAACTGACCCGCGCAACCGACCCGAACCAGGGCCCACCACTGCCCGGGCTCCAGCCAGGCCGGCGGGGTCACATCGAAAGCCAGCTCGGCCATGCCCCGGGCGGGTAGCACGGCGCCGAGCGCGGGCGGGCCGATCCACTCCCAGGTGCCCCAGGGGCTGATCGAGTGCGCATCCAGGGCCAGCTCGGCGTGAGCGCGGCTGCCGATCGTCACCGCCAGCCGGGCCCGGTCGCCGGCGGCCAGCTCGATGTCGGCCGGCCCATCGACGAGGTAGACCAGCTCCTCCAGATCGGAGTCGGCGCCGACGGTGACCACGCACACGTCCTCGACCACCTGGCGCCAGGCGGCCGGTACCGCCGTGTCGACGACGCGCAGCTGCGCGCGGACCGGATACGGTCCCGGCGGCGCGCCGGCGGGAATGCTCAACGCGATGTCGGCCTGCAGGTGCGCCCCGGCGCCCAGCGTGAACGGCAACCGAGCCGGTGTGGCCGGCCAGCCGAGCGGACACACGACGTCGACCACGCCGCCCAGCACCGAATCGGTGCAGTCGCTGGCCGCGGTCAGGCGCAGCACCACGTCGTCACCGGGCTGGCCGCGCACCCGCCGCGGGTGCAGGTGGGCGACCGCGGGCAGCCCGCCCAGCGGCGCCGGGCCGCGGTTGTGCAGCCAATAGCGCGCGTACTGCGGCTGAGCGGTCTCGGCGTGCGCCGCCAACGCCACGTCGTCGGCCGCCAGCACGTTAGCCATATCGACGGCCACGTCGAGCCGGGCCAGCACGGTGGCGACCTGATAGCCGTGCAGGTCGATGGACGACTTGTGCGCCCTTGCCATTGCGAGCGGCGTTTCCAGCAGGTCGGCCGGCCGGAGGGCGCCTACCTTGCCCAGCTCGCAGCCGATGGTGACCGGGGTGTCGGCCCCTGTCGTTTGCACCAATCGCAGCGCCACCGCGGCGGGTTGGACCGGCCGCGCGCTGCCGGCTGCCAGCGGGTTGCCGGCCGCCTTGAGCGCGCCCAGCTGCACCGAGTCGGCCGGCTCGACGTGCAGCAGCGAGCCGACCGCCGGCAGCTCGCCCTGTGGCCGTCGCGGCGCCACCGCAAGCAGCGGGTGGGAGAACTGCGCGCTGCGCGCCGGGATGCCGGCGCGCCGCCAATCGCCGCCGCCGCAGACAAGCGCGTAGTCGAAGTGGTGGGTCCAGTGCTGGAGTTGGAAATTCGAGCCATCCGGGGCGGTGCGTCGCGGCTGGTCGATCCAGACCCCGGAGGGCCAGCCGGTGCACGACCGCATCAGCGCGGTGTGCAGGGTGCCCTCGGAGTCGACGGCGAAGCTGGGCACCCCACGGTTGAGCAGCGCGACCGTGCGATCCTCGAACGGCTCCATTTGCGGCGCGGCCCGCTGGTGCACGACTATCTCGGCGTCGGCCAGGTCGTCGGCCAGCGACGCCACCGCGGCGCGCAGGTGCTTCTCGTCTCGGCCGTCGATCACCAGCACCGGCAGCGCGCACGGTGCCCGCAAGTCCGCGCCGGGCAGCCAGGCCCGCGCCAACGGGTTCGCGGCCGGCACCCACACCCTGGCCGTGCCGGTCTTCGCCAGCTGCCGCTGCAGTTCAGCGGTGTAGGCCGGGGCGGCCTCGGCCAGCACGGCCTTGGTGAACGTGTTGCGGTCCGGCCCACCGAGCGCGATCCTGGCGTCCGGCAGATTGGAATCGACATCGAGGTGGCCGTAGCGCGGCTTGTCGGCGCCGCTGCAGGTCGCGGTGACGCCCGCGCGGACCAGCGCGACCATCAGGTCGCGCGCCATCGGGCCGGACGACGTCTCCGACGGCGACACCACCTCGGCCACCGACACTGCGCGCACTTCATTGCCGGCGCGTACCCGCACCGCCGAGGACAACCCGAACCAGCCGTAGGCCGGGTTGTCCAGGGTCCACGGATGCTGGGCGGTGTCCACCGATGCGGGCCCCTCGTGCAGCAACGCGAACCCTCGCCCGACGACGGCGTCCCCCACTTCGCTGATCGGCATGGCGCCGGGTACCGGACACGGCCAGCGCAGCCGCAGCAAGCGGTCTTCCCCGGTGAACTCGTCGATGGTGGTGCGGCAGTCCACCCGATCGACGCCGTCCCACAAGGTGAGTGTCTGCGTGTATCGCAGCAGGGTGCCGATCCGGCCTCGCACGACCAACCGCTGGCCCAGCGGGCCGCGGTAGGCCCACACCGCGGCGGGGGCTGACGAGGAGCGGACCACCGGCCCCTTGGGCAGTAGATGCCACGGGCCCTCCCCCTGAGTCGGGTGCGACGGGTATTCCTCGTAGAGGGCCAGCTCGTTGGCTACCCGGCCGGCGGCGATCAGCTGGCGGCCGTCGTGAACCAGCGACGACACCGCCCCGCCACGCTCGGGGTCGACGGCCAGCCGATAGTGCTCGTTGGCGATGTCGGTGCCGGGTGCCAGTTCCCAGCCTGGCGCCTCGTCGGCGGGCACCAGCCGGTAAACCCGCCAGCCCAGCGAGGGCACGTCGCACGCCAGCCAGGTGACCGACCGTCCGTCGTGCTCGACGAGCGCGCCCACCTCAGCCCCGTCGGGATCGAACACCCGCACGCCGGCCTGCAGCGGCGGGTCGACCCTGGCAGTGACGATGTCGGTGCGCCGCTGGGTCAGCGGGTTCCATACCACCACCGAGTCATCCGCGGCTGTGACCGCGCCGGACAGCAATGCCAGCGAGTTGTCCCGGGCCGCGCGGCCCAGCTCCCACGCGTCGCGCCACCCGGTCAGCAGGTCGAGGTAGACCTGGTCGGACTCCGAGCCGGTGATGGCGTCGTGGTGCGCACCGTAGGCCAGCTGCACCCACGCCTTGGCCAACGCCGCCTGCGGATACTCGGCGCCGGTCAGCAGCGCGGCGAACACCGCGAACCGCTCGGCTTCCAGGACGGCGTTCTCGGCGGCCCGGTTGGCCTGTTTGGTGTCGATGTAGGAGACGTCCTTGCCGGTGTAGATCGGGTTCATGTCGCGGGTCTGCGGTGACGCCGCCCAACCACGGTCGGCCAGTTCGGCACGCACCGCGGCGAAGAACTCCTTCGGCAGCGCGCACACGAAGCGCGGCCAGGTGTAGCGCGCGCCCCAGTCGCGGTGGATGGCGGTGACCCACTTGTTCGGCGGGGTGTAGTCGGTGCCCACCGGCAGGAGCACGTTGCGGGTCAGCGCGACCTTCTTGAGCTGGTCGAACAGCGCGTAGGTGGCGGCCTCGGCGTCGGCCAGCGAGGTGGACGAGTCCATCCACCAGCCCGCCGAGTAATGCGCCGGCATGTAGTGGGTCAACAGGCCGCGACCCGACGGTGCGATCCACTCGAACTCGCTGCAGAACTGCATGCGGTCTACCCCGCCTTGGGCCGGACCCCACTGGTGGTGTGGCCCGCGGGCCCATGAGCTCGACGTCAGCCCGGCATCGGCGGCCATCCCAGGAAATTGCGGGTCATGGCCGAACACGTCGAGCTGCCACGCGGTGGCCGGCTCGGCGCCCAGCACGTCACGCTGAAAACCGATGCCGTGCACCAGGTTGCGGATGGTGGTTTCCGGGCTGGTGAGGTTGGTGTTGGGTTCGTTGTAGGTTCCGCCCATCACTTCGATGCGCCCATCGGCGAGGAACCGGCGCAGGTCGGCGCGGTCCTGCGGGTGGGTGTCCCAGTACGGCTTGAGGTAGTCCACCTCGGCCAGCACGAACTTGTACTCGGGCTCGCGGCGCGCCATCTCCAGATGCGCGCGCACCAGCTCGAAGCCGTTGGCCTGGCGGGCTCGCCCGGGCGGGTCTTCGCGCCACTGGCTGGTATAGGCGCCCTGGGTGTTCCACCAGACCGGGTCGTAGTGGAAGTGACTGATCATGAACATCGTCCAGCCGGGCTCGGCCACGGTGAACTCGAACGCCAGGCTCGGACCATCGGGGGTGTGTGCCCGCGCGGTCCGCCGCTCACCCACGACCGGCGACTCAACCGCGACCGCAACCTCGACGACGTCGTCGCCGGGGCGGGCGGCCGCCTCGCCGGCCAAGCCGTCACCATGGATGCGGATCGGCGCCGGTTCGGTACACCCGGTGACCGTGACGCGGACCAGCTGCAGCGGCGCATCCGGCGGGCCGACGAAAAGCTCGGTCGATTCCGCCGAAACCACCCGCATGACCGCACCTTACGGCGACCAATCGTCGCGATAAAGGAACGCCGCCGGCCCAGCAGCGGGCCAACCGAGCGTCGCCGAATGTGTAATCAGGGCGGAAATCGGGCCGGCACGTGAGCGGGCTCACGTCAATTGGGAGCTGTCTGCCCCGGTTTGGCACACTGCTCAGATGGGTTCCACCACACACCGCGAGGTGGCCAAGCTTGACCGGGTACCGCTGCCGGTCGAAGCTGCCCGGGTGGCGGCCACCGGTTGGCAGGTCACCCGCACCGCCGTCCGGTTCATCGGCAGGCTCCCCCGAAAAGGGCCCTGGCAACAGAAGGTGATCAAGGAGCTCCCGCAGACCTTCGCCGATCTGGGACCGACATACGTGAAGTTCGGCCAGATCATCGCGTCCAGCCCGGGAGCATTCGGTGAGTCGCTGTCGCGGGAATTCCGCGGCCTGCTCGACCGGGTGCCGCCCGCAAAAACCGACGAGGTGCACAAGCTCTTCGTCGAGGAACTCGGCGACGAGCCGGCCCGGCTGTTCGCCTCCTTCGAGGAAGAGCCGTTCGCGTCGGCGTCCATCGCCCAGGTGCACTACGCGACCCTGCGCAGCGGCGAGGAGGTGGTGGTCAAGATCCAGCGGCCGGGCATCCGCCGCCGCGTTGCCGCCGACCTGCAGATCCTCAAGCGCTTCGCGCAGACCGTCGAACTGGCCAAGCTGGGCCGGCGGCTCTCGGCACAAGACGTGGTCGCCGACTTCGCCGACAACCTGGCCGAGGAGCTGGACTTTCGCCTCGAGGCGCAGTCCATGGAGGCCTGGGTCTCCCACCTACACGCCTCGCCGCTGGGCAAAAACATCCGGGTGCCGCAGGTGCACTGGGACTTCACCACCGAGCGGGTGTTGACGATGGAACGGGTGCACGGCATCCGCATCGACAACGCCGCCGCGATCCGCAAGGCCGGGTTCGACGGTGTCGAGCTGGTCAAGGCACTGCTGTTTTCGGTGTTCGAGGGCGGCCTGCGGCACGGGCTGTTCCACGGCGACCTGCACGCGGGCAACCTCTACGTCGACGAGGCGGGCCGCATCGTGTTCTTCGACTTCGGGATCATGGGCCGCATCGATCCACGCACCCGCTGGCTACTCCGCGAGCTGGTGTATGCGCTGCTGGTGAAGAAGGACCACGCAGCCGCCGGCAAGATCGTCGTGCTCATGGGCGCCGTCGGCACCATGAAGCCCGAGACCCAGGCCGCCAAAGACCTGGAGCGCTTCGCCACCCCGCTGACCATGCAATCGCTGGGCGACATGTCATATGCCGACATCGGCCGCCAGCTCTCGGCGCTGGCCGACGCCTACGACGTCAAGCTGCCCCGCGAGCTGGTGCTGATCGGCAAGCAGTTCCTGTACGTGGAGCGCTACATGAAGCTGCTGGCGCCGAGGTGGCAGATGATGTCGGACCCGCAGCTGACCGGATATTTCGCCAACTTCATGGTCGAGGTCAGCCGCGAACATCAATCCGACATCGAGGTTTAGGCGAGGTCTCGGTGGACATCCGTAGCGGCACCGCGGTCTCCGGTGATGTGAAGCTGTACTACGAGGACATGGGTGACCTCGACCACCCGCCGGTGTTGCTGATCATGGGCCTGGGCGCCCAGATGCTGCTGTGGCGGACCGACTTCTGCGCGCGGCTCGTCGCGAAGGGCCTGCGCGTCATCCGCTACGACAACCGCGATGTCGGCCTGTCCACCAAGACCGAGCGCCACCGCCCGGGACAGCCACTGGCCACGCGGTTGGTCCGGTCCTGGCTCGGTCTGCCCAGCCAGGCTGCCTACACGTTGGAAGACATGGCCGCCGACGCCGCGGCGTTGCTCGATCACCTCGACGTCAAGCACGCGCACGTCGTCGGGGCGTCGATGGGCGGCATGATCGCCCAGATTTTCGCCGCGCGATTCGCGCAGCGGACGAAAACCCTGGCGGTCATCTTCTCCAGCAACAATCACCGGTTTCTGCCACCGCCGGCGCCACGCGCGCTGCTGGCGCTGCTCACGGGTCCGCCGCCGGATTCGCCACGCGACGTCATTGTCGACAACGCCGTCCGGGTCAGCAAGATCATCGGCAGCCCGGCCTACCCGATTCCCGAAGACCAGGTACGAGCCGAGGCCGCCGAAAGCTACGACCGCAACTTCCATCCCTGGGGAATCGCCCAGCAGTTCAGCGCGATACTGGGCAGCGGCAGCCTGCTGCGCTACGACCGGCGCATCGTCGCACCGACCGTCGTCATCCACGGGCGCGCGGACAAGCTGATGCGGCCGTTCGGCGGCCGCGCGGTCGCGCGAGCAATCAACGGCGCGCGCCTGGTGCTCATCGACGGCATGGGCCATGACCTGCCCAGACAGCTGTGGGATCGGGTGATCGGCGAGTTGACGCGCAACTTCTCTGAGGCCGGCTGAGCCGGTCGGCGAGGCGTTGTACGGTTGGCGCGGGAGGTTGTCGCCTATGGCCAAGCTGAGACCATATTACGAAGAGTCACAGTCGGCTTACGACATTTCGGATGACTTCTTCGCGTTGTTCCTCGATCCCACCTGGGTCTACACCTGCGCCTATTTCGAGCGTGACGATATGACGCTGGAAGAGGCGCAACTGGCCAAGGTGGATCTGGCGTTGGACAAGCTGAACCTCGAACCGGGGATGACGCTACTCGACGTGGGTTGCGGGTGGGGCGGGGCGCTCGTTCGGGCCGTGGAGAAGTACGACGTCAATGTCATCGGCCTCACGCTCAGCCGGAATCACTATGAACGCAGCAAAGACCGCCTGGCCGCAATCGGAACGCAACGGCGCGCCGAGGCCCGGCTGCAGGGCTGGGAAGAGTTTGAAGAGAACGTCGACCGGATCGTCAGCTTTGAGGCATTCGACGCGTTCAAAAAGGAGCGGTATCTGACGTTCTTCGAACGCTCCTACGACATCCTGCCCGATGACGGGCGGATGCTACTGCACAGCCTGTTCACCTACGACCGCAGGTGGCTGCACGAACAGGGCATTGCGCTGACGATGAGCGACCTTCGATTCCTCAAATTCCTGCGGGAGTCGATCTTCCCGGGCGGCGAGCTGCCATCGGAGCCCGACATTGTCGACAATGCGCAGGCCGCGGGCTTCACCATCGAGCATGTCCAGCTGCTGCAGCAGCACTACGCACGGACTCTCGATGCATGGGCCGCCAACCTACAGGCTGCCCGCGAACGCGCCATCGCCGTACAGTCCGAAGAGGTCTACAACAACTTCATGCACTATCTGACCGGATGCGCGGAGCGCTTCCGCAGAGGCCTTATCAACGTCGCCCAGTTCACCATGACCAAGTAGCTCGTCCGCTCATATCCGTTCCCTGACCTGGGCAAATTCGATCGCGGTTTAGTACGGCGGCCCTGTATCGGATAGCATGCCTCGAGCATGCGGGGAGGGGGAAGCATCGGTGCGTTCCGTGCAAGCACCGAAAGGCCACCTAGGGTCCGGAAAGGCATTACACCTCATGGTCAACGACCTAACGCCGCACTTCGAGGACGTGCAGGCACACTACGACCTGTCCGACGACTTCTTCCGGCTGTTCCTGGATCCGACCCAGACCTACAGCTGCGCGCATTTCGAACGCGAGGACATGACGCTGGAAGAGGCCCAGATCGCCAAGATCGACCTGGCGCTGGGCAAGCTAGGTCTGCAGCCCGGCATGACGCTGCTCGATATCGGTTGCGGCTGGGGCGCCACCATGCGGCGCGCGATCGCGCAGTATGACGTCAACGTCGTCGGCCTGACATTGTCGAAGAACCAGGCCGCCCATGTGCAGAAGTCGTTCGACGAGATGGACACCCCGCGCGACAGGCGAGTGTTGCTGGCGGGATGGGAGCAGTTCAACGAGCCCGTCGACCGCATCGTGTCGATCGGCGCGTTCGAGCACTTCGGCCACGATCGTCACGCCGACTTCTTCGCCCGGGCCCACAAAATCCTGCCGCCCGATGGCGTGTTGCTGCTGCACACGATCACCGGCCTGACCAGGCAGCAGATGGTCGACCACGGCTTGCCGCTCACGTTGTGGCTGGCCCGCTTTCTCAAGTTCATCGCGACCGAAATCTTCCCGGGGGGCCAACCTCCGACGATTGAAATGGTTGAGGAACAGTCGGCGAAGACGGGTTTCACGCTGACTCGCCGCCAGTCGCTGCAGCCGCATTACGCCAGGACCCTCGACCTGTGGGCCGAGGCGCTGCAGGAACACAAAAGCGAGGCCATCGCGATCCAGTCCGAAGAGGTCTACGAGCGGTACATGAAATACCTGACCGGCTGCGCCAAGCTGTTCCGGGTCGGCTACATCGACGTCAACCAGTTCACGCTGGCGAAGTAGTGATTGCGCCGGCCAGGGTGATATCTGGCAAATCCCGATCGAGAAAGACCGGCGCATGCGAGCGCGAATGCGGGCGATGTGCCATGCACCGTGTAGGGTGCCGGGGATGGCCACCTGCTTAAGGTGCCCCTCACAGTGGGAGGACACATGTCTGATAACTCAACGGGCACCACAAAGTCTCGGTCCAATGTCGACGACGTCCAAGCCCATTACGACCTTTCAGATGCGTTCTTCGCGCTGTTCCAGGATCCGACTCGGACCTACAGCTGCGCCTACTTCGAGCGCGACGACATGACCTTGCACGAAGCACAGGTCGCCAAGCTGGACCTAACCCTGGGCAAGCTGGGGCTAGAACCGGGAATGACACTGCTCGACGTGGGCTGCGGCTGGGGTTCGGTCATGAAGCGTGCCGTCGAGCGCTACGACGTCAACGTCGTCGGCTTGACCCTGTCGAAAAATCAGCACGCCTACTGCCAGCAAGTGCTCGACAAGGTCGACACCAACCGCTCGCACCGGGTACTGCTGAGCGACTGGGCCAACTTCAGCGAGCCGGTGGACCGCATCGTAACCATCGAAGCGATAGAGCACTTCGGTTTCGAGCGCTACGATGACTTCTTCAAGTTCGCCTACAACGCGATGCCCGCGGACGGCGTGATGCTGCTGCACTCGATCACCGGCTTGCACGTAAAGCAGGTCATCGAGCGCGGCATACCGTTGACCATGGAGATGGCCAAATTCATCCGGTTCATCGTGACCGACATCTTCCCGGGCGGCCGGTTGCCGACGATCGAGACGATCGAGGAGCATGTGACGAAGGCCGGTTTCACCATTACCGATATCCAGTCCCTGCAACCGCACTTCGCCAGGACTCTTGACCTGTGGGCCGAGGCGCTTCAAGCCCACAAGGACGAGGCCATCGAGATCCAGTCCGCAGAGGTATACGAGCGGTACATGAAATACCTGACCGGCTGCGCCAAGGCGTTCCGAATGGGCTACATCGACTGCAACCAGTTCACGCTGGCCAAGTAGACTTTCGTGCCACCGACGGGCTATGGGTGCACAGCCACCGGTAACTGACACCATCCAGGAGAACATGACGAGAATGGCCGAGAAACCGATTAGCCCAACCAAAACACGGACACGCTTCGAAGACATCCAAGCGCACTACGACGTCTCCGATGATTTCTTCGCCCTGTTCCAGGACCCGACCCGAACTTACAGCTGTGCCTACTTCGAGCCACCGGAGCTCACGCTCGAAGAAGCCCAATACGCCAAGGTCGACCTCAACCTGGACAAGCTGGACCTCAAGCCGGGCATGACGCTGCTGGACATTGGGTGCGGTTGGGGCACCACCATGAGGCGCGCCGTCGAGCGGTTCGACGTTAACGTCATCGGCCTGACGTTGTCCAAGAACCAGCACGCCCGCTGCGAGCAAGTGCTGGCTTCGATCGACACCAACCGCTCACGTCAAGTGCTGCTGCAAGGCTGGGAGGATTTCGCCGAACCCGTCGACCGGATTGTGTCGATCGAAGCCTTCGAGCACTTCGGGCACGAGAACTACGACGACTTCTTCAAGCGGTGTTTCAACATCATGCCCGCCGACGGCCGGATGACCGTCCAGAGCAGCGTCAGCTACCACCCCTACGAGATGGCGGCCCGCGGTAAGAAGCTGAGCTTCGAGACGGCGCGTTTCATCAAGTTCATCGTCACCGAGATATTTCCCGGCGGCCGCCTGCCGTCCACCGAGATGATGGTCGAACACGGCGAGAAGGCCGGTTTCACCGTCCCGGAGCCGCTCTCGTTGCGCCCGCATTACATCAAGACGCTGCGGATCTGGGGGGACACGCTGCAGTCCAATAAGGACAAGGCCATCGAGGTCACCTCCGAAGAGGTCTACAACCGCTACATGAAGTATTTGCGTGGCTGCGAGCACTACTTCACCGACGAGATGCTCGACTGCAGCCTGGTGACCTACCTCAAGCCGGGTGCCGCGGCCTAAGCCCGGCGAGCAGACGCATAAGCCCCCGACACGCCGTGCGTGCGGGGGCTTATGCGTCTGCTCGCCGGGGAAACTACTCCCCCGCGAAGTTGCGGGTGATGGATGGGTCGACCGGAATGCCCGGGCCCGTCGTCGTCGACACGGTGATCTTCTTCAGGTAGCGGCCCTTCGACGAGGACGGCTTGAGCCGCAGCACCTCGTCGATCGCCGCGCCGTAGTTCTCCGCCAACAACTTCTCGTCGAACGACGCTTTCCCGATGACGAAGTGCAGGTTGGCCTGCTTGTCAACCCGGAAGTTGATCTTGCCGCCCTTGATGTCCGCGACGGCCTTGGCGACGTCGGCGGTGACGGTGCCGGTTTTCGGGTTGGGCATCAGGCCGCGCGGACCCAGCACCCGAGCGATGCGACCGACTTTGGCCATCTGATCCGGTGTCGCGATCGCGGCATCGAATTCCAGCCAGCCGCCCTGAATCCTCTCGATCAGATCGTCACTCCCGACAACATCCGCCCCCGCGGCAACGGCAGCATCGGCCTTTTCACCAACCGCGAATACCGCGACGCGGGCAGTCTTACCGGTGCCGTGTGGCAGGTTGACCGTGCCGCGAACCATCTGGTCTGCCTTACGCGGGTCGACGCCAAGCCGGATCGCCACCTCGACGGTCGCGTCCTGCTTGGTCGACGAGGTCTCTTTGGCAAGCTTGGCCGCCTGCAGCGGGGTGTAGAGGTTGGTGCGGTCCACCTTCGCGGCGGCGGCGCGATATGCCTTGCTGGTCTTGCTCATTTGATATCCAATCTATGGGTCGTGGTTACTCAGCGGGCCGAAGCTGGCCCTCCCACGGGTAGGGCCCTATTCGACGGTGATGCCCATCGACCGAGCGGTACCGGCGATGATCTTGGCCGCAGCGTCGACGTCGTTGGCGTTGAGGTCCGTCTTCTTGGTCTCGGCGATTTCGCGGACTTGATCCCAGGTGACTTTGGCGACCTTGGTCTTGTGCGGCTCCGCCGAACCCTTCGCCACACCAGCGGCCTTAAGCAGCAGCTTGGCGGCGGGCGGCGTCTTCAGCGTGAAAGTGAAGCTACGGTCTTCATAAACGGTGATCTCCACCGGGATGACGTTGCCGCGCTGGTTCTCCGTCGCGGCGTTGTACGCCTTGCAGAACTCCATGATGTTGACGCCGTGCTGACCGAGCGCGGGGCCCACTGGCGGGGCAGGGTTGGCCTGGCCCGCCACGATCTGCAGCTTGATCAACCCGGCGACCTTCTTCTTCGGGGCCATGACGTGTCGATGTCCTTCCTTGTTTCAGCCTGTGTGGCCTGCCCTGCTGGGCTAGATCTTGGAGACTTGGCCAAAGGTCAGCTCCACCGGTGTTTCGCGGCCGAAGATGGAGACCAGCACCTTGAGTTTCTGCTGTTCGGCGTTGACCTCGCTGATCGTGGCCGGCAATGTGGCAAACGGCCCGTCCATGACGGTTACCGATTCGCCCACCTCGTAGTCGACCTCGACGACCGGACGCTCTAGCCCGCCCGCCTCGGCGGCGGCAGCCGTGCTGGCCGCACCCTTGGCAGCCTTCCTCGTCGACCCCCGCGGAAGCAGAAACTTCACCACGTCGTCGAGGGCGAGCGCTGACGGGCGAGATGTTGCCCCAACGAACCCCGTGACCCCCGGCGTGTTACGCACCGCGGCCCAGGAGTCGTCGGTCAAGTCCATCCGCACCAGAATGTAGCCGGGCAGCACCTTACGGTTGACCTGCTTGCGTTGGCCGTTTTTGATCTCGGTGACCTCTTCGGTGGGCACCTCCACCTGGAAGATGTAGTCGCCGACATCAAGGTTCTGCACCCGGGTTTCCAGGTTGGCCTTGACCTTGTTCTCGTACCCTGCGTAGGAGTGAACGACGTACCAGTCGCCGGGCTTGCTGCGCAGCTCCGCTTTGAGCGCGGCGGCCGGATCGACCTCTTCAGCCGGGGCCGCTGCATCCTGGAAGGCGTTGGCCTCTGTTAGATCGACCGCCTCACCCGCGGACGTGTCACCGTCGAAGGTAGTCACGGTTTTCAGTCCTCTCTGTCACTCTCGAGCCTCAGCCGAACACCAACATCACCAGCTTGGTCAGGCCCAAGTCAGCACCGGCGACCAGCGCCACCATGAAGGCCAGAAACGCCAGCACCACCGACGTGTAGGTAAGCATTTGTTTGCGGTTCGGCCAGATTACCTTCCGCATCTCGGCAACGACCTGCTTGAGGTAGTTGTAGACGAATGCGATCGGGTTAACCGACCGGGCCTTCGGTTTACTGGCCTTTTTTGCCCTGGCAGCCTTCGACACGGCCTTGGTGGTCGAATCGTCCTTGGCGACCCCGGTAGCTTCCGAAGCCGCGGTCGACGGCTCTTCGACGTCGACGTCTGCGTCGGCTCCTGCACGCGACCGCGACCGCTTGCCGGTGGGACGTTGCGGCCGCACCACCGGCTTTGTCACCAGGGCCGTCCGGCCACCGCTCCCGCGGCTGTCCGCATTCTCGGCGCCGTCGGCTACGGCCTCGTCGGCAACGTCGCCTTCGTCGCTCACCGCATGCTCCTTCGTTTACTAGCTACCCCGCGAGCCGTTCCGCTCTGGTGGGGCACCTTCCAGTGTCCACCATGGCACATACCTATGGTCCGTCTCCTCTTCAGGCCGTGCCTGCATCGTCGTCGAACGTTCGCCTTCAGCAGGGGCGACAGGACTTGAACCTGCAACCTGCGGTTTTGGAGACCGCTGCTCTGCCAGTTGAGCTACGCCCCTTCGCGGTTGGCAGGCAAGACCAGACCAGGCCCTGGCCAACCCACTACGCCGGGGCTCACATGACACGCGCGCCCTCCGTTCGGTGATCGCGAACCGAAAGTGGAGACGACACTCCGCTCGTTGAACTCACGGAAAGCGCGCCGATGTTGGGAAAACCCCGAGGTCCGAGTGTACATGGCCGCAGCGGCCAGTTGCTAATTACGCGGTCCTGATGACCTGCCCGGATTCCTTGTCCCATTTGAGTCTGGCGGAACCATCACCCTGCTGGCCCATCAGCGTGGTGTAGGCCTCCATGACCAGCTCACCGTCGTCGTTGGTGCAGAGGTTTCTGGTAACGACGATGTCTGCGCCGAACCGCTCGTCCACCGAATGGATGTCCATCCGAGCCCACAACTTGTCCCCGGCGAGCACGGGTTTGTGGAACACGAACCGCTGGTCGACCTGAACGATCTGCATCGTCTCCATGCCCACGTCGACGTGGCGGAAGAAGTCCAGTTGCACATATTTGGCGAGGATCGTCACGAAGGTCAGCGGAGCAACCAGCGCGTCGTAACCGAGGTCGGCGGCCGCTTCCTCGCTGAAAAAGGCCGGGTGGTCGCACTTGACAGCTCGGGCAAACTCGCGGCATTGCTCACGGCCCACGATGAAGTAGTCCGGGTACCGCCAAATCATCCCGCGGATATCGGTCTTGAGCGCCATAAACTACGCTAACTTCGCCGAGGCGATGGCCCGCCCGAAAATCTTCTTGCCGCCGGTTGTAGCGGTGAGTGCGATGGTCACCGACTTGCTCTCAGGATCAACCGATTTCACCCGACCGTTGAACACCAGCTCGGCGCCCTTGCCGTCATTGGGCACCGGAACCACCGCAGTGAACCGCACGTTGTACTCGGTGACCGCGCCCGGGTCGCCAACCCAGGATGTGACGTAGCCGCCGCCGATCCCCATCGTCAACATGCCGTGAGCGATCGCGGTGTCCAGCCCGACGACCTTGGCGATCTCGTCGTCCCAGTGAATCGGGTTCAAGTCACCCGAAACTCCGGCGTAGTTCACCAGATCCTGGCGGGTCAGCGGGTAGGTCTTCTCCGGAAGCTGGTCTCCGACCTTCACCGAGCTGAACTCACGCAGCGCCATCAGAAAATCCCTCCCCATCCTCGCCGGCACGGCCCGCCAGGGTCGTATAGGTCTCCTGCACGAGGTCACCTTCCTCGTTGGTGACGATGTTCTTGGTCACGATGATCTGGGTGCCGTGCGCCTCACGCACCGAATCCACATAGACGTCGCAGTACAGCTTGTCGCCCGCCACGATCGGTTTCTCGAATTTCAGCACTTGGTCTACCTGGACGATCTGCGCCTCCGCGGTCGCGATGTTCGCATGCTTGAAGAACGCCGCCTGGGCCTTGTAGCCGAACACACAGATAAACGTCAACGGAGCCAGCAAGCCCTTATACCCGAGTTCGGCGGCGCCGTCCTCCTCGAAATACCACGCGTCGTCGTTTTGAACGGCGACGGCGTACTCGCGAATCTTCTCCCG
The DNA here is from genome assembly GCF_000253375.1 of Mycobacterium canetti CIPT 140010059. Lineage (NCBI taxonomy): Bacteria > Bacillati > Actinomycetota > Actinomycetes > Mycobacteriales > Mycobacteriaceae > Mycobacterium > Mycobacterium canetti. The sequence goes on along the minus strand of NC_015848.1, from coordinate 741,529 downwards.
CTCCACCTCGTAGTGGTCGGGATACCGGTAATGCATCCCAACGATGTCTGCGCTCAACGCCACGGCTGTAGAACCTACCTAGTCAGTCTCAGCAACTGCTCGCGGGTCGGCGGTTACCGCGTCTCGCGGTGCGCCTGGTGCTTGCCGCAATTCGGGCAGAACTTCTTCAGCTCCAGCCGGTCCGGGTCGTTGCGGCGGTTCTTTTTGGTGATGTAGTTACGGTGCTTGCACACCTCGCATGCCAAAGTGATCTTCGGCCGCACGTCGGTACTGGAAGCCATATCCGTTCTCTCTAACGAGTCTTGCTGTTGTGTTGTAGCGATGGCCGGACTCGAACCGGCGACCTAACGATTATGAGTCGTTCGCTCTAACCGACTGAGCTACATCGCCTCTGGTACGCACCGCCAGCCTGCCCGGCGTCCGCCGAGCCCCCTAACGGAATCGAACCGTTGACCTTTTCCTTACCATGGAAACGCTCTGCCGACTGAGCTAAGGGGGCCGCTCACCCGTAGCGACCAGTCGGGTCGTGCCGCGGGCCTAAAAGAGGGTACAGCCTGGCGCGCAACGCCACCAAACCACCGGTGCCACCCATGCAGCTACGGACCAAGTCGTCCAAGATTGGACGGGATCACCCTGTGTCGCGGCTCCGCCGCGGAACCCAGGCATTGGGATCGCTGAACTCGTCGTACTCGTCATCGTGCCCATGCTCCGCGGTATCCGCCTCGCCGAGCAACGTTCGCAGCGCAAGGTTGACAGCCTCGCGCGCACCCTTCACACGGTACCGCCGGATGACCTCTTGGATAAGGTCGTCATCAACCTCAATCTCGACCCTCTTCAGCATGGACCAAAGATACCCACCGCACCCACAGTCAGACCCCAAGACTCCGCATTAACGTGTCCCGGGCTGCAAACGCCAAGACGCGGTCTGGGCGGCGATGGACAAGACATAGGCTGGTTGCGTGTCCAAGGACCGGCTGTACTTCCGTCAACTGCTCTCCGGTCGCGATTTCGCCGTCGGCGACATGTTCGCGACGCAAATGCGCAACTTTGCCTACCTGATCGGAGATCGCACAACCGGGGACTGCGTGGTGGTCGACCCGGCCTACGCTGCCGGGGATCTGCTCGACGCGCTCGAATCCGACGATATGCAGCTATCGGGTGTGCTGGTGACCCACCATCATCCAGACCATGTGGGCGGCTCGATGATGGGTTTTCAGCTGCCGGGACTGGCTGAGCTGCTGGAGCGGGCATCTGTACCCGTGCACGTGAACACCCATGAAGCGCTGTGGGTTTCGCGAGTCACTGGGATTCCTGTCGGCGACCTGATCACCCATGAGCATGGGGACAAGGTCAGCGTCGGCGACATCGACATCGAGCTGCTGCACACACCCGGGCATACCCCAGGCAGTCAGTGCTTTCTACTCGACGGCCGGCTGGTCGCCGGTGACACGCTATTCCTGGAAGGCTGTGGACGCACAGACTTTCCCGGCGGTGATTCCGACGAGATGTACCGCAGCCTGCGACAGCTCGCCGAGCTTCCGGGTGACCCAACCGTCTTTCCCGGGCACTGGTATTCGGCCGAGCCAAGTGCGTCGCTGTCGGAGGTCAAGCGTTCCAATTACGTTTATCGCCCCGCAAGTCTCGATCAATGGCGAATGTTGATGGGCGGCTGAAGGACTGGGCAAGCCTCTCCCATTCCGGCCCGGGTCCAGCGACGTGTCCAGCGGCGCTTCCGCCAACGATTCGGCAGCCAGCGACCAGTGCCCAGGCGCCTCTGGGATCCTGTCAGCTAACTTCTCGGTCCGATGTCACTGTGGTATAAGCGGATGGTGGATTCCATGGGGTGGGTCCTGAGCAGCTGGCATGAGGTCACCGGCGTCGACTCCGGCACCTGGTTGGCGTGGGCCGCGTGGGCGGCGCTTGGGCTCGGTGTGGTCGCCCTGGTGGTGACCAAGCGGCAAATCCAACGCAATCGTCGACTGGCTGCGGAGCAGACTCGGCCCTACGTGGCCATGTTTATGGAGCCCCACGTCGCGGACTGGCACGTGATCGAGCTGGTAGTCCGCAACTTCGGTCGCACAGCCGCCTACGACGTCCGGTTCTCGTTCCCCAACCCACCAACCGTGGCCCAATACGAGAATGCCGCCAACGGCTACGCCGATGTCGTGGAACTTCGGCTGCCCCAAGAGTTGCCGATGCTGGCTCCCGGTCAGGAGTGGCGGATGGTGTGGGATTCAGCGCTCGATCGCGCCGAGATCGGGCGGGGCATCGAGTCCCGCTTCCCGGGCACGGTGACCTACTACGACCGACCCGAGCAGCCGCGCCGATGGCGGTTCTGGCGGCGCGGACGGCGTCCGTTGGAGACCAAAGTGGTGCTGGACTGGGATGCCCTGCCGCCCGTTGCGCGCATCGAGCTGATGACCACCCACGACCTGGCGAAGCGGGAAAAGCAGAAGCTGGAGCTGTTACGTAGTCTGTTGACGTATTTTCACTACGCGAGCAAGGAGACGCGTCCCGACGTGTTCCGCAGCGAGATCGACCGGATCAACCGCGCCGCGGCCGAAACCCAGGACAGGTGGCGCGCTCGGCAGGTCGAGGTGCCCACCGAGGTCAGCCAGCGCTCGGAGGGGCAAGGGCCACAGCCCACGCGGATACCGGCAGGCTAACTGCGGGCGCACAAGATCCCCCAATGCTGATCTGATTCAATCGAGAGCATGAGCGACCCGGTCAGCTATACCCGCAAGGATTCCATCGCCGTCATCAGTATGGACGACGGCAAGGTCAACGCACTGGGCCCGGCGATGCAACAAGCCCTCAATGCAGCGATCGACAACGCGGACCGTGATGATGTTGGGGCGCTGGTGATCACCGGTAATGGCCGGGTATTCAGCGGAGGCTTCGACCTGAAGATCCTCACCTCCGGTGAAGTGCAGCCCGCGATCGACATGCTCAGGGGCGGCTTCGAGCTGGCGTATCGCCTCTTGTCCTACCCCAAACCGGTGGTGATGGCGTGCACCGGTCACGCCATCGCCATGGGCGCGTTTCTGTTGTCCTGCGGCGATCATCGGGTGGCGGCCCACGCATACAACATCCAGGCCAATGAGGTCGCGATCGGCATGACCATTCCGTACGCGGCGTTAGAGATCATGAAGCTGCGACTGACCCGGTCGGCATACCAGCAGGCAACCGGGCTGGCCAAGACGTTCTTCGGGGAAACCGCGCTGGCCGCCGGGTTTATCGACGAGATCGCCCTGCCGGAGGTGGTGGTCAGCCGCGCCGAGGAAGCCGCACGAGAGTTCGCCGGTCTCAACCAACACGCCCATGCCGCGACCAAGTTGCGCTCCCGCGCCGACGCGCTCACTGCGATTCGGGCCGGGATCGACGGGATAGCAGCCGAGTTCGGGCTGTAAGTGGTGGGTGACGCGGTTGCTTTGGGCAACCGCCTCACACCTACACCGCCTCCTCCATCTCGAAGTGTGTCACGTCCGAGGCGGCTCGTCATGCCGACATCGCGGCACGCCCCAGCGCGTTGATGAAATCCCGGAACGGTTCGATATCTGACCCAGTTCCAGGTCGACAAGAAGGCCCGTACCGACTGGTAGCCCTTGTCGTTCGGTGATCTCGCGTCTGTTTATGCACGCCAGCATGCATGTCGGCGGCCGGCCGCTCGACTAGGGTGACGCCCGATGGCGCTTCACCTGCACCGTGCCGAGCGCACCGATCTGCTTGCCGACGGGCTCGGCGCGCTGCTGGCCGATCCCCAGCCCGACCCTTTCGCGCAGGAACTGGTGCTGGTCGCTGCCCGCGGCGTGGAACGCTGGCTGAGCCAACGGCTTTCGCTCGTGTTGGGCTGCGGGCCGGGCCGCGCCGACGGGGTGTGCGCCGGCATCGCGTTCCGCAATCCGCAGTCCCTGATCGCCGAGATCACCGGCACCCTCGACGACGACCCGTGGTCGCCGGAAGCCCTGGCGTGGCCGCTGCTGGCGGTGATCGACGCCAGCCTCGACGAACCGTGGTGCCGCACGCTGGCATCCCACTTGGGGCACTTCTCGACGACCGATGCCGAGGCGGAGCTGCGCCGCGGCCGGCGCTATTCGGTGGCGCGCCGGCTAGCCGGGCTGTTCGCGTCCTATGCACGCCAGCGTCCCGGGTTGCTGGCCGCTTGGCTGGACGGCGACCTCGGCGAGCTGCCCGGCGACTTGGCCTGGCAACCGCCACTGTGGCGCGCCCTGGTGACCACGGTCGGGGCCGATCCCCCGCATGTCCGCCACGACAAGACCATCGCCCGGCTGCGCGACGGCCCCGCCGACCTGCCGGCTCGGCTTTCGCTGTTCGGCCACACCCGCCTGGCCTGCACCGACGTGCAGCTGCTGGATGCGCTGGCCGTCCACCACGACCTGCACCTGTGGCTGCCGCACCCCAGCGACGAGTTGTGGCGGGCGCTGGCCGGCTTCCAGGGCGCTGATGGCCTGCTGCCGCGGCGGCAGGACACCAGCCGGCGGGCCGCCCAGCACCCGCTGCTGGAAACGCTGGGCCGCGACGTGCGCGAACTGCAGCGCGCGCTGCCCGCCGCCCGGGCCACCGACGAATTCCTTGGTGCCACAACCAAACCCGACACGTTGCTGGGATGGCTGCAAGCCGACATCGCCGGCAACGCGCCGCGACCCGTCGGGCGTAGCTTGTCGGATGCCGACCGATCGGTGCAGGTCCATGCCTGTCACGGCCCGGCGCGGCAAATCGATGTGCTGCGCGAGGTGCTGCTCGGCCTCCTCGAGGACGACCCGACGCTGCAACCGCGCGACATCGTGGTGATGTGCCCCGACATCGACACCTACGCACCGTTGATCGTCGCCGGCTTCGGCCTCGGTGAGGTGGCCGGCGACTGCCACCCCGCACACCGGCTGCGGGTGCGTCTGGCCGACCGCGCCCTGACCCAGACCAATCCGCTGCTCTCGGTGGCCGCCGAACTGCTCACCATCGCCGAAACCCGGGCCACCGCCAGCCAACTGCTCAACCTCGCGCAGGCCGCTCCGGTGCGCGCCAAATTCGGGTTCGCCGACGACGACCTGGCCACCATCACCACGTGGGTGCGCGAATCGAACATCCGCTGGGGCTTCGACCCGACGCACCGGCGACGCTATGGCCTCGACACCGTCGTGCACAACACGTGGCGGTTCGGACTCGACCGCATCCTCACCGGGGTGGCCATGTCCGAGGATTCCCAAGCGTGGCTGGATACCGCGCTGCCCCTTGATGACGTCGGCAGCAATCGGGTCGAGCTGGCCGGGAGGCTGGCCGAGTTCGTCGAACGGTTGCATCATGTCGTCGGCGGACTCAGCGGTGCACGGCCGTTGGTCGCATGGCTGGATGCGCTGGCCACGGGGATCGATCTGCTGACCGCCTGTAACGACGGCTGGCAACGCGCGCAGGTGCAGCGGGAGTTCGCCGACGTGCTGGCGCGCGCCGGTTCGCGCGCGGCGCCGCTGTTGCGACTGCCCGACGTGCGAGCGCTTTTGGACGCGCAGCTGGCCGGGCGCCCGACCCGGGCCAACTTTCGCACCGGCACGCTGACCGTCTGCACGATGGTCCCGATGCGCTCGGTGCCGCACCGGGTGGTGTGCCTGGTGGGTCTGGACGACGGCGTGTTTCCGCGGCTGAGCCATCCCGACGGGGACGACGTGCTGGCCCGAGAACCGATGACGGGTGAACGTGACATCCGTTCGGAGGACCGGCAATTGCTGCTGGACGCGATAGGTGCGGCCACCCAGACCCTGGTGATCACTTACACCGGCGCCGACGAGCGCACCGGGCAACCGCGCCCACCCGCGGTGCCGCTGGCCGAGTTGCTCGACGCGCTCGACCAGACGACGTCAGCGCCGGTGCGTGAGCGGATCCTGGTCACACACCCACTGCAGCCGTTCGACCGCAAGAACGTCACCCCCGGCGCACTGCTGGGCGCCAAGCCGTTCACGTTCGACCCCGCCGCGCTCGCCGCCGCCCAGGCCGCCGCCGGGAAGCGCTGTCCACCAACGGCTTTCATCTCCGGTCGGCTGCCCGCACCACCCGCGGCCGACGTGACGCTGGCGGACCTGCTCGACTTCTTCAAGGATCCGGTCAAGGGGTTCTTCCGGGCGCTGGACTACACGCTGCCCTGGGACGTCGACACCGTCGAGGACTCGATACCGGTCCAGGTCGACGCCTTGGCCGAGTGGACGGTGGGCGAGCGGATGTTGCGCGACATGCTCCGCGGCCTGCACCCCGACGACGCCGCTCACTCCGAATGGCGTCGCGGCACGTTGCCGCCCGGGCGCCTCGGCGTGCGACGGGCGAAGGAAATCCGGAACCGCGCGCGCGATCTGGCGGCCGCCGCGCTGGCGCACCGCGACGGCCACGGCCAGGCGCACGACGTCGACGTCGACCTCGGCGACGGGCGGCGACTGAGCGGCACGGTGACACCCGTGTTCGGCGGGCGCACGGTGTCGGTGACCTACTCAAAGCTGGCGCCCAAGCATGTGTTGCCGGCGTGGATCGGCCTGGTTACGCTGGCCGCCCAAGAGCCTGGCCGCGAGTGGTCGGCGCTGTGCATCGGCCGCAGCAAGACCAGGAACCACATCGCCAGAAGGCTTTTCGTGCCGCCGCCGGACCCGGTGGCGGTATTGCGGGAGCTGGTGTTGCTGTACGACGCCGGCCGGCGCGAACCACTGCCGCTGCCGCTGAAGACGTCCTGCGCGTGGGCCCAGGCACGCCGAGACGGCCAAGACCCCTACCCGCCCGCCCGCGAATGCTGGCAGACCAACAGGTTCCGGCCGGGCGACGACGACGCGCCCGCCCACGTGCGAGCCTGGGGCCCGCGCGCACCCTTCGAGGTGTTGCTCGGCAAGCCCCGCGCGGGCGAAGAGGTCGCCGGGGAAGAGACCCGGCTAGGGGCGCTGGCCGCCCGGCTATGGCTGCCGCTGTTGGCCGCCGAAGGGTCGGTCTGATGGACCGATTCGAGCTGCTGGGCCCGTTGCCGAGGGAGGGCACCACCACCGTGCTGGAAGCCAGCGCCGGCACCGGTAAGACGTTCGCGCTGGCCGGTCTGGTCACCCGCTATCTGGCCGAGACCGCCGCGACGCTCGACGAGATGTTGTTGATCACGTTCAACCGTGCGGCCAGCCGGGAGTTGCGCGAGCGGGTGCGCGGGCAGATTGTCGAGGCCGTGGGCGCGCTACAAGGCGGTGCGCCCCCGAGCGGCGAGCTCGTCGAGCACCTGCTGCGCGGCAGCGACGCCGAGCGCGCCCAGAAGCGGCTACGGCTTCGTGACGCGCTGGCCAACTTCGACGCGGCAACCATCGCCACCACGCACGAGTTCTGCGGCTCGGTGCTGAAATCCCTCGGTGTGGCCGGTGACAACGCCGCCGACGTGGAGCTCAAGGAGAGCCTTACCGACCTGGTCACCGAGATCGTGGACGATCGCTATCTGGCGAACTTCGGTCGTCAGGAAACCGATCCGGACCTGACCTACGCCGAGGCGCTGGCCCTGGCCCTTGCCGTCGTCGACGACCCGTGCGCCCAACTGCGCCCGCGTGATCCCGAGCCCGGCAGCAAGGCAGCGGTGCGGCTGCGCTTTGCCACCGAGGTGCTCGAGGAACTCGAGCACCGCAAGGGCCGGCTGCGTGTGCAGGGATTCAACGATCTGCTGATCCGTCTGGCGAGCGCCCTTGAGGCTGCCGACTCGCCGGCTCGCGATCGGATGCGGGAACGCTGGCGGATCGTGCTGGTGGACGAGTTTCAAGATACCGACCCCATGCAGTGGCGGGTGCTCGAGCGCGCGTTTAGCGGGCATTCGGCGCTGATCCTGATCGGCGATCCCAAGCAGGCGATCTACGGCTTTCGCGGCGGCGACATCCACACCTACCTCACGGCGGCCGGCACCGCCGATGCCCGTTACACGTTGGGCGTCAACTGGCGCAGCGACCGGGCGCTGGTCGAGAGCTTGCAGACGGTGCTGCGCGATGCGACCCTGGGTCACGCCGACATCGTCGTCCGCGGCACCGACGCCCACCACGCCGGGCACCGCCTGGCCTCGGCGCCGCGCCCGGCGCCGTTTCGGTTGCGCGTGGTCAAACGGCACACACTCGGGTATGACGGGACCGCCCACGTCCCGATCGAGGCGCTGCGCCGGCACATCCCCGACGACCTGGCCGCTGACGTCGCGGCGCTACTGGCCAGCGGGGCCACCTTCGCCGGGCGGCCCGTGGTGGCCGCAGACATCGCGGTGATCGTCGAGCATCACAAAGACGCGCGGGCGTGCCGGAATGCGTTGGCGGAGGCGGGCATCCCGGCGATCTACACCGGTGACACCGACGTGTTCGCCTCCCAGGCCGCCAAGGACTGGCTGTGCCTGCTGGAGGCGTTCGACGCGCCGCAGCGCAGCGGGCTGGTCCGCGCCGCCGCGTGCACGATGTTCTTCGGTGAGACCGCGGAATCGCTTGCCGCCGAGGGCGATGCGCTGACCGATCGGGTGGCCGGCACGTTGCGCGAGTGGGCCGACCACGCACGCCATCGCGGTGTGGCCGCGGTGTTTCAGGCCGCTCAGCTGGCCGGGATGGGCCGGCGCGTGCTGAGCCAGCGCGGCGGCGAACGGGACCTGACAGACCTGGCGCACATTGCGCAGCTGCTGCACCAGGCCGCTCATCGCGAGCGGCTCGGCCTGCCCGGGCTGCGGGATTGGCTGCGCCGCCAGGCCAAGGCGGGTGCCGGCCCGCCGGAACACAATCGCCGGTTGGACAGCGACGCCGCGGCGGTGCAGATCATGACCGTCTTCGTGGCCAAGGGACTGCAGTTTCCCATCGTGTATCTGCCGTTCGCCTTCAACCGCAACGTCCGCAGCGACGACATCCTGCTGTATCACGACGACGGCACCCGCTGCCTGTACATCGGCGGCAAGGACGGCGGTGCTCAGCGGCGCACCGTTGAGGGGCTGAATCGCGTCGAGGCGGCCCACGACAACCTCCGGCTCACCTATGTCGCGCTTACCCGCGCGCAATCGCAGGTCGTCGCGTGGTGGGCACCGACGTTCGACGAGGTCAACGGCGGGTTGTCGCGGTTGCTGCGCGGGCGCCGGCCCGGCCAGTCGCAGGTACCGGACCGGTGTACACCACGCGTCACCGACGAGCAGGCCTGGGCGGTGTTCGCGCAGTGGGAGGCCGCGGGCGGGCCGTCGGTCGAGGAATCGGTCATCGGTGCTCGCAGTTCCCTCGAAAAGCCGGTGCCCGTACCCGGTTTCGAGGTTCGGCACTTTCACCGCCGGATCGACACCACGTGGCGGCGGACCTCGTACTCGGATCTGGTGCGGGGCTCGGAAGCCGTCACCGTCACCAGCGAGCCGGCGGCCGGCGGCCGTGCGGACGAGGTGGAGATCGCCGTCGTCGCCGCGCCCGGTTCCGGCGCCGATCTGACATCACCGCTGGCAGCGCTGCCGTCGGGGGCGTCGTTCGGCTCGCTGGTGCACGCCGTGCTCGAGACCGCGGACCCAGCCGCTCCCGATCTGGCCGCCGAACTGGAAGCCCAGGTGCGCCGGCACGCGCCGTGGTGGACCGTGGACGTCGACCACGCGCAGCTGGCTCCCGAACTGGCCCGAGCGTTGCTGCCGATGCACGACACGCCGCTGGGACCCGCCGCCGCCGCACTGACATTGCGGCAGATCGGTGTACGTGATCGTCTGCGGGAGTTGGACTTCGAGATGCCGCTGGCCGGGGGCGATCTGCGCGGCCGGTCCCCGGACGTGTCGCTGGCCGACGTGGGTGAGCTGCTGGCGTCGCACCTGCCCGGCGACGACCCGTTGTCGCCCTACGCCGATCGGCTTGGTTCGGCCGGGTTGGGTGATCAACCGCTGCGTGGCTACCTGGCGGGGTCGATCGACGTGGTGCTGCGGCTACCCGGGCAGCGATATCTGGTGGTCGATTACAAGACCAATCACCTTGGTGACACCGCCGCCGATTACGGCTTCGAGCGGTTGACCGAGGCCATGCTGCATTCGGACTACCCACTGCAGGCGCTGCTGTATGTTGTTGTGCTGCACCGCTTTCTGCGGTGGCGGCAGCGGGATTACGCTCCGGCGCGCCATCTCGGCGGGGTGCTGTACCTGTTTGTGCGGGGCATGTGCGGTGCGGCGACGCCGGTGACGGCCGGGCATCCGGCCGGTGTGTTCACCTGGAACCCGCCCACGGCGTTGGTGGTGGCGCTCTCGGATCTGCTCGACCGGGGAAGGCTGCAGTCGTGACGCTCACCGACGTCGATTTTGCGGTCGAGGCCTCCGGGATGGTGCGGGCTTTCAACCAGGCCGGTGTGCTGGACGTGTCGGATGTGCATGTGGCGCAACGTCTCTGTGCACTGGCCGGGGAGAGCGACGAGCGGGTGGCGTTGGCGGTAGCGGTGGCGGTCCGCGCGCTACGGGCCGGTTCGGTGTGTGTGGATCTGTTGTCGATCGCGCGGGTCGCTGGACACGACGACCTGCCGTGGCCGGATCCGGCGGACTGGTTGGCGGCGGTGCGGGCCAGTCCGTTGCTCGCCGATCCACCCGTGCTGCACCTGTATGACGATCGGCTGCTCTATCTGGACCGCTACTGGCGCGAAGAAGAGCAGGTGTGCGCGGACCTGCTCGCGTTGCTGACATCCAGGCGACCGGCCGGGGTACCCGACTTGCAGCGACTGTTCCCGACCGGCTTTGACGAGCAGCGGCGCGCGGCGGAAATCGCGCTCTCGCAAGGTGTTACGGTGTTGACCGGCGGGCCTGGCACCGGGAAGACGACGACGGTCGCGCGGCTGCTGGCGTTGGTTGCCGAGCAGGCGGAGCTGGCCGGTGAGCCGCGGCCGCGGATCGCGCTGGCCGCCCCCACCGGCAAGGCGGCGGCCCGGCTGGCCGAGGCGGTACGGCGCGAGATGGCCAAGCTCGACGCCACCGACCGGGCACGGCTCGGCGACCTGCACGCGGTCACGCTGCATCGTCTGCTGGGTGCCAAACCGGGAGCGCGGTTTCGCCAGGATCGCCAGAACCGGTTGCCTCACAACGTGATCGTGGTCGACGAGACCTCGATGGTGTCGCTGACGCTGATGGCCCGGCTGGCCGAGGCGGTGCGCCCGGGCGCCCGGTTGATCCTCGTCGGCGATGCCGACCAGTTGGCGTCGGTGGAAGCCGGAGCGGTGCTGGCGGATTTGGTCGATGGCTTCTCGGTACGCGACGACGCGCTGGTGGCGCAGCTGCGAACGTCGCATCGGTTCGGCAAGGTGATCGGTACCTTGGCCGAAGCGATCCGGGCCGGCGATGGCGATGCCGTACTGGGCCTGCTGCGCTCGGGTGAGGAGCGGATCGAGTTCGTCGACGACGAGGATCCGGCGCCGCGGTTGCGCGCGGTGCTGGTGCCACACGCGTTGCGGCTGCGCGAGGCGGCGCTGTTGGGTGCCTCCGACGTCGCGTTGGCCACCCTGGACGAGCACCGGCTGCTGTGTGCGCATCGGGAGGGGCCCACCGGCGTGCTGCACTGGAACCGCCGGGTTCAAGCCTGGCTCGCCGAGGAGACCGGCCAGCCGCCCTGGACGCCGTGGTACGCCGGGCGTCCGCTGCTGGTGACGGCCAACGACTACGGCCTTCGCGTCTACAACGGCGACACCGGTGTCGTGTTGGCCGGCCCCACCGGTCTGCGGGCCGTCATTTCTGGTGCATCCGGGCCACTTGACGTTGCCACCGGCCGCCTCGGCGACGTCGAGACCATGCACGCGATGACCATCCATAAGAGTCAGGGCAGCCAGGTCGACGAGGTGACGGTGCTGATGCCGCAAGAGGATTCGCGGTTGCTGACCCGGGAGTTGCTGTACACCGCGGTGACCCGGGCCAAACGCAAGGTCCGGGTGGTCGGGTCCGAAGCTTCGGTGCGGGCCGCGATCGCGCGCCGGGCGGTGCGGGCCAGCGGGTTGCGGATGCGGTTACAGTCGACGGGGTGTGGCTGACTCGTCCGGGATGTGCTCGGCTCGTCGGGTAACCGCGCCCGGACTTTGACATCGCATACGCGAACAGCACGGCGACGGCGCATCATGGATGTGTGCGGATCGGAGTCGGGGTTTCCACCGCGCCGGACGTGCGCCGGGCCGCGGCGGAGGCTGCCGCGCACGCGCACGAGGAGCTCGCGGGTGGGACGCCGGCGCTGGCCGTGCTCCTCGGATCGCGGTCACACACCGACCAGGCCGTGGACCTGCTGGCTGCGGTGCAGGAGTCGGTCGAGCCGGCCGCACTGATCGGTTGCGTGGCCCAAGGCATTGTCGCCGGTCGCCACGAGCTGGAGAACGAGCCCGCGGTGGCGGTGTGGCTGGCGTCCGGCTCACCCGCGGAGACATTCCACCTGGACTTCGTTCGCACCGGCTCGGGCGCTCTGATCACCGGTTACCGCTTCGACCGGACCGCGCACGACTTGCACCTGCTGCTGCCGGACCCGTACTCGTTCCCGTCGAATCTGCTCATCGACCACCTCAACACCGACCTGCCGGGAACGACCGTCGTCGGCGGGGTGGTGAGCGGTGGGCGTCGGCGGGGCGACACCCGGCTGTTTCGTGACCGCGACGTGCTCACCTCCGGGCTGGTCGGCGTGCGCCTGCCCGGCGCGCACAGCGTTTCCGTGGTGTCGCAGAGCTGCCGGCCGATCGGGGAACCGTACATTGTCACCGGCGCGGACGGTGCCGTGATCACCGAGCTGGGCGGCCGACCGCCGCTGCACCGCCTGCGGGAGATCGTCTTGGGGATGGCGCCCGACGAGCAGGAACTGGTCAGCCGCGGCCTGCAGATCGGAATCGTCGTCGACGAGCACCTGGCGGTGCCGGGTCAGGGCGACTTTTTGATCCGCGGGCTGCTCGGCGCCGACCCAACGACGGGGGCGATCGGGATCGGCGAGGTTGTCGAGGTCGGCGCGACCGTGCAATTCCAGGTCCGGGACGCGGCGGCGGCCGACAAGGACCTGCGTCTGGCCGTCGAGCGGGCGGCGGCGGAGCTGCCCGGGCCCCCGGTTGGTGGGCTGCTGTTCACCGGCAACGGGCGCGGACGACGAATGTTCGGGGTCACCGACCACGACGCGTCGACGATCGAGGACCTGCTGGGCGGGATTCCGCTGGCCGGTTTCTTCGCCGCCGGGGAGATCGGCCCGGTCGCGGGCCACAACGCGTTGCACGGGTTTACCGCGTCGATGGCGCTGTTCGTCGACTGAGGCCGCCGCGTTGACCCACCGGGACGCCCTGCGGGTGCGGACAACAGCGCGAGAGGCGCGAGGCCGCCGAGTCAGACCCGAATGCCGGCGAGGACCGCGAGGTCGTTACGGAGCCTGGGATCGGCTTGAGCGCCGCGCAGCCGAGGTTCCCCAGCCAACGCCGGGGACGACGGGCCCGGCGAGCGTCGGTGCGGAAGAATCACGGTCAGCATGAGCACTCACAACGATTCCGCACCGACATCCCGGCGACGCCACATCGTGCGGCTTGTCGTGTTCGCCGGCTTCCTTGTTGGGATGTTCTACCTGGTAGCCGCCACGGACGTGATCGATGTGGCCGCGGTGCGGGGCGCGGTGTCGGCGACCGGGCCGGCGGCGCCGCTGGCCTATGTCGTGGTGTCGGCCGTGCTCGGCGCGTTGTTCGTGCCGGGCCCGATCCTGGCCGCAAGCAGCGGGCTGCTGTTCGGTCCGCTAGTGGGGGTGTTCGTGACGCTGGGTGCCACGGTGGGCACCGCCGTCGTCGCGAGCCTGGTCGGCCGTCGAGCCGGCCGGGCCAGCGCGCGAGCCCTGCTGGGTGGGGGACGTGCCGATCGCGCCGACGCGCTGATCGAACGATGCGGCCTGTGGGCCGTCGTCGGCCAACGCTTTGTCCCCGGCATATCGGATGCGTTCGCCTCCTATGCGTTCGGGACGTTCGGAGTTCCGTTGTGGCAGATGGCCGTCGGTGCATTCATCGGTTCCGCGCCGCGGGCATTCGTCTACACCGCATTGGGTGCGGCGATCGGGGATCGCTCACCGCTGCTGGCGTCCTGCGCGATCGCGGTGTGGTGCGTCACCGCGATCGTCGGTGCGTTCGCGGCGCGACACGGGTACCGCCAGTGGCGTGCACACGCCCGTGGTGACGGCGCGGACGGCGGCGTCGAGGATCCGGATCGCGAAGTCGGGGCACGCTGAGCGGTCGACATGTCCACGCTGCAGAACTCGACAGCCCATCCGTTGTGTGCTCACAACATGGCGTTGTACACTCCCAACATGGGTCGCCATCCCCACAAAGAGATCCGCAAAGCTCTCGATGAATCCGAAGCCGCCGGGCTCAGCATCATCGAAACCAGCGGACACACCTGGGGATGGGTGCGCTGCCCATGCGGTCAGCGCATCGCCGTGTACTCCACCGCGCGCAACCCCGAGCACGGCGCCAAGCTCATCCGCGCATTTATCAGGACACACAGGGAGCACACATGAACTACGAATTCACACTAGCCGTCGACCGTGACCCCACCGAGATGGCTGACAAGCTATTCGACATCGCTGAAGGCGACCTAGTCCCTGAAGGTGGCACAGGCGTCAACGTCGTGCACGTCTGCCGCCAAGCGGATTCCTTCGCTACCGCACTCCTGCAAACTGTCGAAGACGTGGAGTCGACCGGCCTTGTCGTGACCGGCATCGCTTCCAACGACCTTGTGTCGCTGCGTGACATCGCGGCCCGACTCGGCCGAACCTACGAATCGGTTCGACTCATCGCGGCAGGCAAGCGTGGCCCCGGCGGCTTCCCGACGCCGCTGTCGACTGGGCAGTGGTCCCTGTATTCGTGGGCTGAAGTTTCGGCGTGGTTTTCTCGTTCACATGGAACAGAAGCGCCGAGCGCCTACGACCGGGAAATTGCCGCAGCGGATCATTTGATCCGGGCTCGCCGAATCCTCGGGGGCGACAAAGTACGCCAACAACTCGGCAAACTCATTACCACATAACAACGGCGTCGAAACGGCCTCGGTCGCAATTGAGGCGCGGCCTTTTCGCGACCGCCGGATAACCACAGGTCGAACGCCCAACGCGCACAAACGCTTTGATGGTGACTTCTGTTGCCAACAGGAGCCGACACCACCAATGCCTGGTAGAAGTTGCGGGGTTGGCCGTAGCGTTTGAGCTATGACAACGACCGGTGGGATCTACTGACGTTTCCGTGGGCTCGGTTTCATGCGGCTCTACCGGGTAGTGCAGGGCAGAGTCCGCCTCGGGTGAGCAGTGCCATGGCGATCAGTGCGTCTGGGCTGTGAAAGCCGTAGGCGCGCTTGGTCAGTGCCCGCAGGTGGGTGTTGATGGCTTCGGATCGAGCGTTGGACAGGCCGTGGTCGTGGGTGTTCCAGATGAGGTCGCGGTAGCGGCGGAGGTGCGTGCGAGGCCGACGAATTCGGGGATGCGCGAGTGCGACGCCCACGACATCCAGCCGGCCAACAGATGGCGACCATCGGCACCTTTGACCCGAAAGACTTCGCGGAGTTGCTCTTTGAGTAGATACGCCCGGCAGAGTGTCTGGTTGGTGACCGCGATCTCGGCGAGGTTGCTGCGCTGCTCGCCGGTCAGGTCGGCCGGGTTCTTGCGGGTCGCCCACATCGCGTGCCGATCGCGAATCCCGGCGCGGGTCATGGTGCGCGCCCGCACCTTGTCCAGCGCCTTGAGCGCCCAGGCCACGACTTGAAAGGGATCCAGGCAGATCACGGCTTGTGGTGCGCGCTGGCCCGGCCCGCTTTGCTCCAAGCTGGTCGAAGAACTTCCCCAAGGTCTCTTGGTTGCGGCCCTCGGCCGCCCACACCAGCCGGCCCGTCCCGTGATCAACCACGACAGTCAAGTATCGGTGCCCCCTCTCGCAGCTGGTGTTCGGCTTCGAGGTGAAGGCCAGTGGCGGACCCGCACCGATCTGCTCACTGTGGACATGACGCTTCGCCAACCCGCTCAACGGCACTCGGCCGCGCCGGGCGCGGCATAGGTCCGGCTCACCGCCGGCTCGTCGTAGCCGGCGGTGACCGCCGCCCGTCGCACCGTGTCGGCCACGTCGCGGGCCCTATCGGCAGGCACCAGTGCGATCACGGCGCCCCCGAAGCCGCCCCCGGTCATCCGGGCGCCCAGCGCGCCGGCCCGTACGGCGCTCTCGGCGATCAGATCGATCTGCTCGGTGGTGATGGCGAAGTCCTCGCGCATGGACTCATGCGACGCGGTCAGCAGCCGCCCGGCGGCGGTGAAATCCGAATCAGCCAGTGCAGCCACGAAATCCAGCACCCGCTGATTTTCGGTCAGCACGTGCCGGGCGCGGCGCGCGTCGATCGGATCGGCGATCTCGCCCAGCACCGCCAGCCCGCGATCCTGCACAGCGCGCAGCGAGGACACCCCCAAATCAGCGGCCGCCCGTTCACACGACGCCCGGCGCAGCGCGTACTCCCCGCCGGCGTGACGGTGTCGGGCTCGAGAATCCATCAACAGCAACGTGATATCGCAGGCGTCCGGGTCGAAGGCCACCGGGCGCACGGTGATGTCGCGAAAGTCGATCAGCAGCGCGGTCTTCGGCGCTCCGAACAGCGCGGCCAGGTGGTCGAGCAAACCCGTTGGGGCACCTACGTAGTCGTTCTCGGCTCGCTGTGCGAGCCGGGCCCGCTCGAGGCGGTCGATGGGGGTGCCGGTGGCGGCGCCGACCGCGCCTAGCACCGCGCCGATCAGCGCGGCCGACGACGAAAGCCCCGACCCGATCTCGACGTCGCTGGTGATCGACATCGCCCCGCCGGGCACCGGGTGGCCGGCGCCCCGCAGCGCCCAGATCGCCCCGGCCACATAGGCTGCCCAGCCGGTCACCTGCCCCGGCGCGGTGTCGAGCGGGAAACTCGCCGAGCCGTCGGCGCGGTCGCTGCGCGCGGTGATCGCGCCGGTGTGCTCGGGGGTGAACGTGACAACGGTGCGCCGCGGCAACGCAATCGGCAGCGCGAAACCCAGGTTGTAGTCGGTGTGTTCGCCGATCAGGTTGACCCGCCCGGGTGCGCCGTAGCCGACGGTCATGGGCCCAGCTCGCGCAGCCGGGCGGCCACGGCCTCCGGGATAACGTCGGCGATGAACGCGTCCATCGCCGACTCGGCGGCCGCCAGATATTTCAGTTTGGTGGCGCTGCGCCGGATCGACATGAGCTCGACGTGAAAGTAGCCATCGCGCTGGACCTCGCTGAACTGGTGCAGCGCCGACATGTACGGCAGCGGTGAAGAATACATCCGATCAAACCTCTGCAGCACGTCCAGATAGATCCGGGCGAACTCATCCAACTCCCCGTCATTGAGCTCGGTGAGGTTGCGCACCAACCGGTTTGGGTAAATGTGTACCTCCACCGGCCAGCGTGCGGCGAACGGTACGAATGCGGTGAACAGCTCGCCGCGTACCACGATGCGGCTGCCGTCGGCGACCTCGCGTGCCAGCAGGCTGGCAAACAGGTTGTCACCGTGGCGCTTTCGGTGCCGACGAGCCTGGCGCAGCATCGCCGCGGTGCGCGGCGTCAGATACGGATAGGCGTAA
This sequence comes from Mycobacterium canetti CIPT 140010059, assembly GCF_000253375.1. Lineage (NCBI taxonomy): Bacteria > Bacillati > Actinomycetota > Actinomycetes > Mycobacteriales > Mycobacteriaceae > Mycobacterium > Mycobacterium canetti. The sequence continues at coordinate 723,974 of NC_015848.1, read as the reverse complement.
ATCTGGCCGTGCGGGTGGGTCAGGGTCACCCCGATCTCCTCACCACGGTTCTCGAAGCAGAACACCTGCGCTACCCCGGGCAGCGCCGTCAATTCGGCGGTGCGGTGCCGCCACGCGTGCACGACCAGCCGGGCATGCGCCGGGTCCAGGCCCGCGAACGAACCGGTGTGATCGGCCGAAAAGCAGATCACCTCGCAGCGTCCGTGCCCCGGAGCGGATACGAACCCGTCACCGTCGGGCGCGCCGATTGGGGCGATGCCGGCCCCGGCCAGGCTGGGAAACCGGTTCTCGAAGACGACAACGTCGTAGTCGGGGGCGGGCACCTCGCTACTCAGACCGGTCGGCCCCGGACACAGCGGGCAGCGCGCGGCCGGCGGCTTGTAGGTGCGATCCTGGCGCTGTGCGGCGACGATCACCCACTGGCCGGTGGCCCGGTCGAACCGCAGCCGCGAGGGAGCCGGGTCACGTTCGGGCAGCGGCCGACGATCCGACACCGGCGCCGGGACGTGTCCGGGCAGCGAAAAGAACAGCAGGTCACGGCCATCGGCCAGGGTCCACCGCGTCGGCGCCGTCACAACGCAGAACCCTACTGGGAGCGCCTCGTCGAGTTGCCGACCGCGTTCGTTCGCGATGAACACCGACGCGTCGAGTCCTCCGGCCGGTGGCGTGGCGCTCATCGGATCGGCCCGAGATCCTCTGTGGTGTCGCCGGTGAGGGCCGCGACGCCACCTCAGCTATGCCTACGCATCGTGGCCCAATCGTTGGTTTTGGGGCGGCTCGCCGCGCCGCCGGGAGACGATGCACATCAGGTGGTCGTTGGAATGAGTACCGCGACGTCGCCGTGCAGGTGTGCTAAGCCGCTGTCGAGCGTCGCCAACTGCCCGTCGTGGCTTCGCGCGAGCTGGGCAAGGTAGGCATCGGTCACCTGCCGGTGCCCAACCACACCAGCGACCTCGACACCGGCGAAAGAGAGTGCATCGGGCCAGAATTCGTGGCGGCTCGTGCACTGGACCGCACTGACGACATCCCGAGCCGCCGCCGCGGACTGTCCCGAGCGCACCAGGAATCGAACCAGGCTTCCTTGTGTCATCGGGCAGGTCGCAAATCCGGTGTCGGACGCCATGAGCCAGTCCGCTGCGGCATCATGATGCACATGCTCGGCGACCACCAATGCGATCAGCACGTTGGCGTCGAGCAGCACCGTCACTGCTCGTCCTCTAATGAACGCACGTCCTCGGAGGTCACGACGGTCCCGACGCTCACCAAAGGCAATCCCGTTCTGGGGTCTGAGGACAACGCGGTAGGGCGGTTGGCGGCCAGGCCTCGTCGCATGAGGTCGGCGACCGTTTCACTCAACGTGCGGTGCGTATCCCGGGCAATCGCCAGTGCCTGCTTGTGCAGGTCTTGCGGCAGGTCGATGGTAGTGCGCACCGCCTCATCCTAACATCGCTGCATCGTGATGCGCGCGCCGACGCTCACCGGTATTCCAACGGGACTGATCATGCTGGCCGTGCGGCAGACGAGCCGGCCGAGACAGCGCACGAGCCGTGTTGGGTGGCGGCCCGAGGGCTGGCCTCACAGGCTAGCCGCGCGATGAGTGCGACCTACAGGCCCTCTTCGTTCATCTAACCTCGGCTGCGTTCAGCTCTGCGGTGGTTGACCACCACCAACGGACCGCCCAGCGCCACAAGGAAGGCCACCGAGATGGCCATCAATGTTTGCCCGGTCACCACCAGCAGCCCGATCAGTGCCAGCTCTACGGCACCGGCCACGAGGTAGGACGCCGCCCGGTAGTGCGGGCGCCAGGCGCCCCACGCCGCCAGCGTGAGCGCACCAGCCGCGATCCCAGCAGCCAATACGTCCATCACTTGCTCCCCACCAGGCATTGTAGAAGACTCACGCCCGCCGTGGCCGCGCCGACACCACCGGCCGCGGCAGCCACGACCCCCGCCCCGGTCTCTGCGGTCAACACGCCGATGCTGAAGACTATGGCGCCCGAGGCGAACTGGGCGGTCCGGTCGATCCAGTCGTTGGTGCTGCAATGGGTGCGGGCGTACTCAATATCGGCGACGTGCGCCTGCAGATCCGCAACCTGACCGCGCAACCACGCTGTGTTGGGGTCGTTTGCGGGCAGCGACTGTACGAACCGTTGCACGTTGTCCGCAAGACCCTGGCCGGTCAGATTAGCTGGATCACCGCCGAGGATCATCTGCTGCAGCGTAGGGCTTAGGCCAGTGCCCGGCGGCAGTGTTCCATCAGGGGTGTCCCACGGCGCAAATGGGGGCGGGGGACTAGTGCCGCCATCTTGTTTGACGTCGACCAACCGGACCCCAGTGTCGCGGTTGTCGTTGCCGATGATGGTGTCGTCGATGCTGGGTGTTTCCGGGAAGGTGGTGGTGGCGATTCCGGCGGTAGCGGCGGTGATTTTGCTTGCCACTTCTTGTTCGGACACGACCAGCTGTATGGCGCGCTGGCGGATATCGCCGGCGAACGTTTGCGCTTGAGCGTGGCGAGCCACCCGTTCTGCGGCGGTGCCGCTGGTGCGGGGCCCGGGCAGCGAAAAGAACAGCAGCTCACGTCCGTCGGCCAGGGTCCACCGCGTCGGCGCCGTCACAACGCCGAACCCTAGGCGAGGCCAGCCCCGTCGGCTGGTGCCCGACGTCAAGCCTCGGCTGGCCGCGGCATAAGGTGGCCACCGTGGCCGAAGCGTTCGATGCGACCCAAGCCGTGGCGAGAATCCTGGCCGAACATGGCCCATTGAGCGAGGACGACATCGCACGACGCCTGCTGGACAGCGGCGTGGCCGACCCGGACGCCGTCCTGCGCGCGCTTCGCCTTGAAACGGAATGGCCGGCAAGGCAGTTGGTCGACGATCGGTGGGTGTGGCTGCCGACGCTGCTAGCCGGGCGGGTATTCACCCATCGGCTCGGCGCGGACGAGGCGGTCCACGACATGCTCGGCGTGACCCCGGACCTGGACCCGATCACCACGCTCTGCGAGCACGAGGAGTATGGCCGGCTGGCCGACGGTTCGGCGGCGCGGATCGTGCTGGCCGGATACGACGAGGAGCTGCTCGAACGACGGGGCATCCCGGACGAGGCCATCGACCCCGGCGGGGCACTGCTGCTGGAGCCGGGCACGCTGGCGACGTTGGGGGCCGCCGCGGGGGATCTGGTCGGTGTGCGGCTGACCGCCGCAGGGCTGGTGCTCGAGCGGATCGGCACAGCCGGTGCGGACACCTCCGTCGGCGCCCGGCTGGCCGAGCTGGTCGACCCCGACGAGCCCGCGTTCTTCCCCGCGGCGGTCTGGACGGCGTGCGTCGACGACCCGGCGGCATTTACCGAGCCAGTGGCACCGCTGCGCGAGATCCTCGACCAGCACGGCCTCACGCACGAAGACGACTGGCTAGCACCTGGCGGATTCAATTTCGACGCTTGGCGTTTCGAGAACCGATGCGAACTGCTGGCCTTTCGCCACGACCTCGACCCCAACGACGCGGTCGCGCTGTACACGCTGATCAAACTGCACGAGACGATGTCGCTGCTGCTCGAAGCAACCGACCCGGACGAGTTGCCGCGGGATGTGCTCGCCACAGCCGCCGAGACCGCGACGGAAACCGGCTCCGACTCGTTGGTCGATCTGCTCGGCGACATTGGGGCGGCGCTGGCGGACCCGCTGCTGGCCGAGCTGCTGGTGGCAGAGACGGTGGGCACCGACTCCGGCGGGGCGGCCGCGCTGGGCCTGCTCACCGAGATGCTGGAGCCCAAGGTGCCGCGCGCGGCGCGGGTGGCGGTGCGCTGGCTGCGCGCGGTCGCGCTGGACCGGATCGGTGATGTCGAGGCGGCCGAACGTGAGCTGCTGGCGGCCGAGTCGATGGACACCGAGTGGCCGCTGCCGTTGCTCGACCTGGCCCGCATCGCCTCCGATCGCGGCGACGCCGAGCGCGGGTTGGCACTGCTGCGCCGCGCCGGCACCGAACCCGACCACCCGCTGGTGCGGCTCCTGGAGCGGCACCGAGCCCAGCCGCGCCGCGACCTGGGCCGCAACGAGGCGTGCTGGTGCGGGTCGGGCCGCAAGTACAAGAAATGCCATCTCGGCCGTGAGGCGCTGCCGCTGGCCGAGCGGGTGGACTGGCTGTATGCCAAGGCATCCCAGCACGCACTGTCGGGCGACTGGACCGGCCTGCTGGCCGAAGTCAGCTATGAGCGCTTCCGGTATGCCGACTCTGACGATGAGGACGCGCTGGCCGCGGCGCTGGCCGATCCGCTGGTGCTGGACGCGGTGTTGTTCGAGGGCGGCGCGTTCGCGGAGTTCCTCGAAGTGCGCGGTTCGCTGCTACCCGACGACGAGCGGCTGCTTGCCGAGCAATGGCTGCTCGTGGAGCGGTCGGTGTTCGAGGTCGAGCACGTGCAACCTGGCGAGGGCGTGATCGTGCGCGACGTACGCACCGGCGACACCCATGAGGTGCATGAGCGGGCGGCCAGCCGCCAGCTGCGAGCCGGGCAGCTGATCTGCGCGCGCCCGGTGCCCGCCGGGGACACCATGGTGTTCTTCGGCGGGATCGAGCCGGTCGCGCTGCACGAGCGTGCCGTGCTGATCGAGCTGCTCGATGACGAGCCCGACCCGGTGACACTGGTGGCCCAGCTGAGCCGCCGGTTCGCGCCGCCGACACTGGTCAACACCGAGGGCGACTCGCTGGCAATCTGCGAGGCCAGCGTGCGAGTCGGCGATCCGGCCGGGATCCAGGGCGCGCTCGACGGGGTCTACGACCGGGTTGACGGCGAGGAGCCGCCGCGGTGGATCGAACACGTCACCAACGACGGCATGCTGCGGGTCCGGGCCACGCTGGTCCTCGACGGTGACACGCTGCGGGTGGAAACCAACAGCGAACCGCGGATGGATCGCGTGCTGGCCACGCTGACCCGCCTCGACCCGGCGATGACGGTGCTCGACGACGACCGCCGTCCGCTGCGCAACACCCGCGAGGCCGCCGCGCTGGCCGAGCAGATGCCAGTTACCGGCGCGGGCGCGCCCGACCCCGACAGCCCCGAGCTGGCCGCCGCGCTCGAGGAATTCATCCGCGACTACGAGACCAGCTGGCTCGATCAACCCATCCCCGCGCTGGACGGGCACACGCCGCGGCAGGCCGCCGACGACCCCACCCGCCGCGCCGACCTGATCAAGCTCCTGGACACGTTTCCCGCCGGCGCGGGCGCCCGTGGCGGGATGGACGCCGACCGGCTGCGCACCGCTTTGGGCTTGTAGTAGCCGGGCGGGCGGTACTCACGGCGGGATCGCCGCACCGATCTCGGCGGCGAACTCACGGAAGTGTGGGTGGCCCGCCGCCGCCACATCGGACACGACGAAACCCGCCGCTGCCACCGGATCGTCGGAGCGGAAGTAGTCGTACCCGTCGGCCTCGCGCGCCAGGTCGATCAGTTGCTCCAGTGCGGATGCCGCGGGCTCGGCGTCCTCGGCTCGCAGGGCGTCCTGGGCTTCCGCGGCGAGCCGCTTGAAGGTGAAACGCCAGCGCGATCGTTCCCGCGGCGACACCCGCCGGTCCCCGCCCAGGTAGGCACCCGACCGCGCCAGTGACACGAACTCGTCGACCTCCCAACCCACGATGTCCGGATCGGCCGGCGGCTTTATTTTGCGCGCCGGGCGAGCGCGCCCGGCGCTGGCCAGCTCGGCCTCGATGCGCTCCCGCATGTTTGCGGTGCCGCGCCAGTAGAGGTTCCACAGCGCCTTCCGTAGGCGATCCTCATCGAGCCCCGACGCCGCGCGGAAGAACTGTTCGCGGTTCATTCGTTTCGCCGCCACGCCGGCGATCATCCCCGGCAGCCGCCCTGGCCGCACCGTCAGGCGCGGTTGCCGGATCGGCCCCAACACCCTACGGCGTCACGGCAATCGTCGATGGTGTCGTGGAATCACGGTGCGGCCGGATGGTTGCATTGCGTACAGTGTGGATCAGCGACGAACCCGACGGCGTGCCTCGATTGGTTACCGCCTATCCACGCTAGGAGCGGACCGATGTACGCAGAACACGATGTTGTGGTGCTAACACGGGATGTTCCCGACAAATCCCTCATCGCCGGAGACGTCGGTGCCGTCGTCGGGCGCTACGCCGCGGGTGGCTACGAAGTCGACTTCACCGCCGCGAACGGCTGCACGGTAGCGGTCGTCACGTTGGCCGGCGACGATATCCGACCACGACGGCGGCGGGAGATTCCGCATGTCCGCGAGGTGGCGTAGTCGTCCGCTTTGTTCTGTGGCGGATGCTGCAACCCGACCGGGTGATGGCCGATGGACGACGAGCTACGGGGCTTACTGGCCCGATATGCGCGCGGAGAACTCTCCGCCGACGACGCGCGGCGCGCGATACTGCGCTACCCGAAGTGGCGGGTCGCCGAGATAGACGGCGAACTCGAGACCGTGGCGCTCGATGACGGCACACCGATGCTCATCGCCGAGAGTTCGGCGTCGGACGGCCGCGAATATTCCGGCCTGGAACTGGTTCGCGACATCGCTCCGCTCGTCGGTGGCCTGTCATTCGATCCCGACGAACCGTGGGGTTCGGCGTTCCGGCCGGGTGCGCTGCCCGAGCTGCAGAGCTGGGCGCGCACGGTCGAGCTCGAGGATGCCGTTGCCAAACCGGGCCCCGGCCAGCGGGATTTGCTGTACGAAGGGCCGTGGTGGGTTGCCGTCTCCCCGGGCACCGGCCGGCCCGCCGTTCACCGCGCCGACGGGTTGGACGTCATCACGATCATGACCGCGCCGGACGCGGCGGCGACATTCCGGCGAACCGAGCGACACCGCGGACTCGACGTCGTGCGGTTGGGTCCCGCACTCTGGGGCGACCTCGCCAAACGCAGCGACTTCGACGGCGTTCGGCTCAATCCGCTGCGTCCACTCGCCCAGCTGTGGCCGCCGCACGTCCCCGCGATGCTGGTCGCCGGATGCGATCCGCGCCCGAACGCCGAGCCACTGCCCGCCCGCACGGTTGCCGAAATCCATCTGTGGCTGGATCAGCATGGGGCGCGTCAAGAAAAGCGCGAACTGTCGAACCGTGCGACCCCGGTCGGCGAGGTCACCGTCGCGCGCGCCTGGTGGAACTACGACCGCCGGGAGATCGCGTTCACCCGCGTCGCTCCGGCGTCCGACACCGAAGGTCTGGGCTCGGGTCCGTCCCGGATCCTCTGCGCCGGCAAACTCCGCCAAAGCATCCAGAGCAAACTCGCCGGCTTGCCCCGGCTGACGTGGCGCGCTGACGCCTGGCACCGGCAGCGTGCCGCCCTGGCCGTAGGCTGGGCACTCGAGCTGGAGAAGCTCGTGTGTGGTGAGCGGGTTCCTTTCGCGGCGTTGCGCACACCTGAAGGCGCGCACCTGTGGCATCTGGAGCCGCAAGCGTTTACCGCACGGGCGATCCGAAAGCTTCGTGATCGCGCGGCGTCGTTCAGGTGAAACTAGCGGCGGCGCCGTGGATTTCCTGGGCATCAAGCGCTGGGCGTAGCCTGGCCAGCCGCAGAGAAGGGGAGGCGTCGTGACCGACGAGAAGTGCGTGAGATGCGGGGGCGACCAGCTCGTCGAAGGGGCCGTCGTCTGGAACGCGCCGCTGCGTTTCAAGCGCGAAGGTGCCGGCCACTTCAATCGCGGCACCCAGGTCAACGCCGTTGCCTGCGAGACTTGTGGGCATATCGACCTCTATCTCGAAAGCCGTGCCCGCGGCTCGACGAAGTGAGATTGCCACCGAGGAAACCGCGGCGGTGAGGAATAGCGGGCGTCGACGCACTGCATTTCGCGCCCTCGAAACACCGTCGCCTGCTGCAAGCTGCCGACCTTGTGTCCTACCTCCACTTTCGGAGGCGTCGGTCAGACGTCAAAGACGCCCGGTCGGTGAAGACCACCAACGATTATGGGACATCGTCGCAAACAAGATGAAGGTCTGCCAGATCTGGCCCCCTTGGACGCACGTCAGCCCCACCCGTGGGCGGGGCTACGGCCTACAGGATCCTTCTCAGGAGTCCCGATGCCCAATGTACAACACGCCGACGACACGCCGCATTGAGGTAACCGCGCGGAGCGTCGAAGATCGATTTGACCTGCGCCACAGATCCGTCGCCGTATCGGGTCCAGCCGTGTCTGGACTCCCGCCAAATCAACTGTGGCGCAGCGGTTTCGGCAAACACCCGGAACCCGTGGCGTTCGCAGGTCCACGCCCACAACTCCACACAGCGGACACCACAAAGCCCGCCGCTGCCACCGGATCGTCGGAACGAAAATAGTCGTACCCATGAGCCTCGCACCGCCGCGCCAGGCTGACGTCGATCACCGCCGATCCAGTGCCCTTTGGACGCCGGTGTGCCCAAAATCATTGCCCTTCCACAGCAGCGGCTCGCGTCGATCGATCGCCAGCGCATAGGACAGGCAGTCGCCGAAATTCAAGCCCGCGGGGTGGCCGCTGCCTCTGCCGAAATCCGCGAACGCCGCTCGGGCCAGCCGGGCCTGGCGCTCGGTCACCGGCTCGACGATGAACTCGGCTTCTTCGACAAGTTCATCCAGTGCTCTGCTGATGACCGGATCACGCTGGGAGTCAAGGACTATCCCGCATTCCAGGTAGCTGGCCGCAGACAGTCTGCGGACATCGGCGTTGGCGAGCGCGTCGGCGTAGGCCGCGGCGTCGTCCTCGTCGCGCAGAATCGCGATGATCGCCGACGTGTCGACGATCACGCCGGCAGCCCTCGCTCGTCATACAGCAGAGCATCGTGGTCGAGGCGCTTTGCTTCCGGGCTCATCCTGCTCGCGGTCTTGTGGCCGATAGCCAAGAGCCGGGCGGCGAGATCGTCGCTGCGCAGTCTGGCCAGACGCTCGTTCACCGCGGTCGCCACCGCCCGAGCCTGAGATTCGCCGGTGATTTTCGCGATCTGCTTGACCGCCTGGTGAACCGACGGATCTTTGATGTTCAACGCCATGTTAGTACCCTTCTACCATAGTGATGGTACCACTATCCCCGAAGTCAGGCCGATTCGGCGTGAGCCCCACGCACCAGATCGCACGCCGCAACGAAACGCGCCCACTCTTCGTTGTTTGGGCGAGCCCCGCCATTCGTCACGGCATCGTCGCTGACGACCAGACCGGGTCCGACATCGGCCAGCAGCTCGGAGAGTTTCAGAATTTGTCCTGCCGGGCTGTCCGAGAAGCGCTGAAATATCCTGTCACGGAGCCACTCCCGGGCGCTGTCCATGCCCGCGGCCAAATCCAGCTCGGGAAGCCGCAGCGCCCCGTTGCATCGAATCAGCTGCTCTTCGAAGCGGTCTTCCCAGCATTCGGTCCGCCACCCGCCCCAGACGTCGGGCAGGGCCTGGAAGATGCCCATGGTGTCGGCTGTTTGCCAGGCGCCCACGGTCTTTCTGGGCACGTCGATATGGGCGCCGCCCTCGGGGATAATGCCCAGCGTTAGCCGTCTGGCACCAGGACCGGGCAGCATGTCCAGCAACGCGGGCCCAAGCCATGCCTTGCTGAGGTGCCACCATAGCGGCCACAGCCGTAGTCGCCCGTCGGCGCCGACCACAGAAACCAAATGGCACAACGCGTTTCGATCATCAGACAATCGCAGCCCCGGCCGCCGGTCCCAGGTGCAGGCCGGCAGCTCGGCGCCGACGTATCCGGCGAGTTCAGCGGTTCCGTCGTACGCCCAGCCGATCGCATAGTCACGCCATACCACGGCGAGCGCACTCATCACGGCCCGGCGCTCACGCATTTCCACCATTAGTTCGTCGCCGAAGAACAACACCCGACGACGATCGAGGTCCACCACCGCCCCGCCGTCGGCCCATTCTGGGTCGACCCACTGGTCCTTGGGGCACGGTCGAAGCAACTGTGCGTACCGCAGCGCGAGCTCCGGCCCGGCGATCAGCGCATCCAGCATGCGGCAGCCCGCCCAATGCGAATAGTAGAGCTGCCAATCCCGATCTTTGACGATGACGAAGTTCGCCCGGTTTCCCATAGTCTCCCCTGACATTGACGCAGTCTCGGAACTGGCGTCGGTTGGCCACAGTCTCCACCGAGGGTCCGACACGATCGGGGCCCCGGCTCGACGCGGCATAGGGTGGCCATCGTGGCCGAATCGTTCCATGCGACCGTGCCGTGGCGAGGATCCCGGCCGAACATGGCCCATTGAACGAGGACGACATCGCACGACGCGCCCGCGAACAACAGTTCGTCGCCGACGCCAGGCACGAACTACGCACCCCGTTGGCACTGCTGACCACCGAACTCGAACTGCGCTGCGCCGGCCCAGACCCGCCGACCAGCTGAGCGCCGCCCTGCGCTCCGCGCTCGAAGAAACCCGCCGGCTCAGCGGACTGGCCGACCAACTGCTCACCCTGGCCCGCGCCGACCGCCCCGAATCCCACCCCTCCGCCAAAGCGGTGCCGATCACTCCCCTGCTGCACGAGAGCGTGGCCCGCTTCGCCGCTACTGGAGCGGACATCACCACACGCGCGGAACCGGACCTGTTCGTCTCGATCGATCCGGACCACCTGCGCCGAATCCTCACCGCCGTGCTCGACAACGCCATCACCCACGGGGACGGTGAAATCGCTGTCACCGCGCACGCCCGCGACGGTGCAGTCGACATCGGCGTCCGCGACCACGGCCCCGGATTCGCCGACCACTTTCTTCCCGTCGCCTTCGACCGATTCACCCGCGCCGACACCGCCCGCGGCGGTCGCGGCAGCGGCCTCGGCCTGGCCATCGTCGCCGCCCTCACCACCACCCACGGCGGACATGCCAACGCCACCAACCACCCCGACGGCGGGGCCGAACTCCGCATCACCCTCCCCACACCGCGGCCGCCCTTCCACGAGGAGCTTCCGCGGATCACGTCATCAGATACAAAGGACCCGAATCGGGAGCACGACACTAGCGACCAATAGTCGCCACGTCCCCGGCGCCGCTGACGGTGCGGTCGTCGGGGTCGTGGTAGCGGCGGTGAGTCGACTTCCGCACCTGAGTGGGAAGCCATTGGTATCGTATTCCCATGAAGGCTGTTGTGGATGCGGCTGGCCGCATCGTCGTACCCAAACCGCTGCGCGAAGCCTTGGGGCTGCAACCGGGGTCCACCGTGGAAATATCCCGCTATGGCGCTGGTCTCCACCTGATTCCCACCGGACGAACAGCGCGTCTCGAAGAGGAGAATGGCGTACTGGTGGCCACCGGTGAGACCACGATCGACGATGAGGTCGTGTTCGGCCTTATCGATAGCGGCCGGAAGTGAAACCGCCGCTGGCAGTGGACACCAGCGTCGCGATTCCGTTGCTGGTACGGACCCATACCGCGCATGCGGCGGTTGTCGCCTGGTGGGCACATCGGGAGGCCGCGCTGTGCGGGCACGCCCTGGCCGAAACCTACTCCGTGCTGACCCGCCTGCCGCGTGACCTACGACTGGCACCGATGGACGCCGCGCGGCTTCTTACCGAACGCTTTGCGGCACCGCTGTTGTTGAGTTCCCGCACCACTGAACATCTCCCACGCGTGCTGGCCCAATTCGAGATCACTGGTGGCGCGGTCTATGACGCTCTCGTGGCCCTTGCCGCCGCCGAGCACCGGGCTGAACTCGCCACACGCGATGCTCGAGCCAAGGACACTTACGAAAAGATCGGCGTCCACGTCGTTGTCGCCGCGTGAATCTTCAGCTGACTCAACAACTCCGACCGCTGTCCGCTCCAGGTCACCACCAACATGCCCCCCGCCCGGCTACTGGCCACGTAGAGCAGCGAGCGCTCCCGCAGCAGCGCCTCCGAGCGTTCTTCGTCGGCCACGTGGCTCAGGGCCGCCGTCGGACGGATCCGCAGCGATGATGTGGACTAATCCGCACCGCTAATGGGGACGAATCGGCAGCCAATAGGTAGACAAATCGGCAGCGTATTCTGTCCGCATGGGAGTCGTCGAACGCGCGATCGCGCCCTCGGTGCTGGCCGCGCTCGCCGACACCCCGGTCGTCGTTGTCAACGGCGCGCGTCAGGTCGGCAAAACAACACTGGTCGCGCGACTTGACTATCCGGGATCCAGCGAAGTCGTCTCGCTTGACGACGTCGCCAACCGCGACGCCGCCCGCGACGATCCCCGCGCATTCGTATCCCGGCCGGTGGACACGCTCGTCATCGACGAAGCCCAGCTCGAGCCGGGGCTGTTTCGGGCGATCAAGGCAGAGGTCGACCGGGATCGCAGGCCGGGCAGGTTCCTGCTCACGGGTTCAGCGAGGCTGCTCTCGGCTCCTGACATGGCCGACGCGCTCGTCGGGCGGGTCGAAATCATCGAACTCTGGCCGTTCTCGCAAGGTGAGCGGGCCGGAATCGCGGACGGTTTCGTCGATGCGCTGTTCACCGCACCACGCGAGCTGATCCACGGCTCCGATATGCGCCGCGCCGATCTGGTCGACAGGATCGCCACCGGAGGCTTCCCGGACATCGTCGCCCGATCGCCGTCGAGGCGTCGCGCGTGGTTCGACAACTATCTCACGACGGCGACGCAGTCGGTGATCCGCGAGATTTCGCCGATCGAGCGGCTTGCCGAAATGCCGCGTGTGCTTCGGCTCTGCGCCGCGCGTACCGGCGCCGAGCTCAACGTGAGCGCACTGGCGAACGACCTGTCGATCCCGGCTCGCACCACCGCTGGCTATCTGGCCCTGCTGGAAGCGGCGTTCCTTATCCACCGGGTGCCGGCCTGGTCGACCAACCTGAGCCGCAAGGTGATTCGCCGACCGAAACTGGTGGTCTCGGACAGTGGCCTGGCGTGTCACCTGCTCGGCGTTACCGGTGCGACGCTGGATCGCCCCGGCCGTCCACTCGGCCCGCTACTGGAGACGTTCGTGGCGAACGAGATTCGCAAACAGCTCACCTGGTCGACCGAACGGCCGAGTCTGTGGCATTTTCGCGACCGCGGCGGCGCCGAGGTCGATCTGGTGCTCGAACATCCCGATGGTCGGGTCTGCGGCATCGAGGTCAAGGCGACCAGCACGCCGCGAGCCGAGGACCTGCGTGGCCTACGTTATCTGGCCGAGCGGCTCGATGATCGATTTCAGTTCGGCGTGCTGCTCACCGCCGCGCCGGAAGCCACCCCGTTCGGCCCAACGCTCGCGGCGTTACCCGTTAGCACGCTCTGGACCGGCTAACTCTTCGAACAAATCACGGCACTTCGGCATCGGCGGCCTCCGTCCGGGCGCGCTCGCAATCTACCCCGACGGGCCCGCCATCGCGGGCGACTGCGGGCACAGCAGCGGCCGTAACCTGCGGAGATCGTGACCGCAGACATCGAGGCGAGGCGGCGCGACAGCAGCTCCGCTACACTCGTAGCATGTCTGCTACGATTCCCGCTCGCGATCTTCGCAACCACACCGCCGAGGTACTGCGGCGAGTTGCCGCCGGCGAGGAAATCGAGGTGCTCAAGGACAATCGCCCCGTAGCGCGCATCGTTCCGCTCAAGCGGCGCCGCCAATGGTTGCCAGCTGCCGAGGTGATCGGCGAACTGGTGCGCTTGGGCCCCGATACCACCAATCTGGGCGAGGAGCTGCGAGAGACGCTGACGCAAACCACGGACGATGTGCGGTGGTGAACGTACGGCGCGCCCTCGCCGACACATCCGTTTTCATTGGCATCGAGGCGACACGATTCGACCCGGACCGGTTTGCGGGATACGAATGGGGCGTCTCGGTAGTCACACTCGGCGAGCTGCGGCTCGGGGTGTTGCAAGCCTCCGGCCCCGAGGCCGCCGCACGTCGGCTCTCCACCTACCAGCTTGCGCAACGGTTCGAACCACTAGGCATCGACGAGGCGGTCTCCGAAGCATGGGCATTACTGGTGTCCAAGCTGCGCGCCGCCAAACTGCGCGTGCCGATCAACGACAGCTGGATTGCTGCCACAGCCGTGGCGCACGGAATTGCGATCGTGACCCAAGACAACGACTACGCCGCCATGCCCGACGTCGAGGTCATAACGATCTGACGGTTGCCTTTCTTGACCAGCGCGAATCCGCCGGTACCTGATCGCGCCGGCTCAGCCGGTTGGTGCCAGCATCACCTTCCATCCGTCGGCTCCGGCATGAGTCGAAGCCTCAACGGAATACACCACACCGTCGGGTGCTACGACTTTGCCGCTCTGCACGTCGTAAATGGTTGTGGGAAATGTGCTCGGGGTGTAGACGCACGGGTTGGGTTGTTGCCCATTGCACTGGACGGTGCCTGACCCAGGTCGCTGCAAAGGATCGTTGACCGGTGGAGGTGTGCCTGGCAGCTGATCGGCGGGCAGCGGGTTGATGCCATTGTTAACTGACGGCGCCGGGATCACCTGGCCTGGCTTCACCGGCTGGTCACAACGCGCGGCCGGCGCGGGACAGCTGAGCATCTGGTTGGGGTCCCCATACCAGGGATTGGTGCCCCCGGGCACATAAGCTTCATTGCTGCGGCATTCCCGCGGGGTCGCCGCCCGCTTGCCGGGCACGTCTACACACGGGTTGTTGCGTGCTCCACGAACCACATTGCTCGCGTCCATCGGAATCCTGCAGTAGGTGCCCTTGGGTAGCGGTGCGGTGCTGGTATCAGCAGGTGACCGCCACTCCGACGCCGGCAGGAAGCCGGTCAGGCACGGCGGTGGTTGGTTGAGCGCCAGGCCGCCGACACCCAGTCCGGCCTGGCCGGGGAACTCTGTAGTAACCGACTGGGCGATCGCGCCGGACTGCGGCAAGAACACCAACGCCTGCTCGACGCCGTTGTGGTAGCGCTTGAGCATATCGATTACGACCTCGAGATTGGCCAGCGTCTGCGGCAACGACTCCCGCACGTCGCTGAACGTGGCGTTGACCTGATCGGCAGTCGGTGCCGCGTTGGCCAGAATGCTTCGCACCGCCGGATCGGTCTGCGCGGTCTGAGCGGCCAGCGTGTTGAGGTTGGCGGCCCAGCGGGCGATCTCGTTGCCGGAATTGACCTGGCTATCGATGATAGGCGCCGAACGCTCGATGATGTCGTCGATGTCCTCGAGGCTGCCCCTGACATCGTGGGCGATTGCCTGGGTGGCTTCGATGAGGCGATTCAGTGAGGATCCCAGCCCGCCCACGGCCTCCGACGCCTCGTGCAGCACCGACGCGACCCGGTCTTTGGGCAGCACTGCCAATCCACGGTTGGCGGCGTCCAGCGCCGGGCCAATCTGGCTGGGGACCGTAGTCGTGGTGATCGTCTGCCCATGCCGCAGATACGGACCGCCGGTGCGGGTCGACACCAGGTCAACGAACTGCTCGCCGACCGCCGACACTGAGTGCACATTGGCCGAGGCGTCGGTGGGGATCTGGTAGCCATTGTCGATGCTCATGATTGCTCGCGCGCCCCGCTCGGTTGGTTCGACGCCGGTGACCTTCCCTATGGTGATGCCCCGATATGTGACGTTGGCTGTTCGGTATAGACCCCCGGACCGAGGCAATTCGGCATAAAGCGTGTATCGACCGATGCCGACCAGGCTGGGTATCCGCAGGAAATACCAACCAAGGACCACCACCGCGATGACCGCCAACACCGTCAACAACACCAGCTGGGTCTTGATAGCGCGAGTCAGCATCTCCTCACTCAGCCCTTTCCACCAGCGGTCCGCCCGGCGCGTCATTCGGGTTCGGCGTGTAGCGGACATCCGGGATCATGGTCTCCGGATCCCGTCCCCACGCCTGCTCGAGCGCACGCAACATTCCCGAGATGCCCGTTCCGCTCAGCAGCGCGTTGTCGAGTGCAGAAAGCGTCACGTCGAACGTCGCGGACACGTTGACGTAGTCGCCGCGGATAACGTTTGGCACCTCGTCGATGTTGAACGGAGCGGTGAGGCCTAGCTTCAACGCGCCGACCACATACGGCGAAGCCCGTTCCAATTGCCTTAACGGCCGCTGCAACGACTGCAGCGTCTGGTGAAGGTTAGGCCGGGTAGCCGCCAGCGCCCGGTTGGCGACTTCGCTGAACCGCCCCAAGGATTCGGTGGCGTCAGCGAACAGCTGACCGGTGTCGGCGAAATGCTCGATCAGCGGTGGGACGTCAGTGAGCACCCGATCCAGCGTGTCGTTGCGGTTGGCGATGATGGTCAGGAGTTGGTTGGTTGAGTCGATTGCGCGAGTCAGATCCCCGCGTTGGTTGTTCAGCTCGGCGGTGAAAGTGGCTAGCCGCTCGAGGAATTCGCGAATCTGACCGGCATGGCCGTCAAGGATGTTGAGGATCTCGGTTTGAATCACGTCGAGGTTGACGATGCCGCCGCCGGTGAGGATCAACGCGACGCTGGCCAAGGTCCGTTCGACGGTAGGGTAGGCCGAGGAGTTCTTCAGGCCGATGGTGTCGCCGCTTTTCAGCGGCTGCGGTGACGGGATTGGCGGTGCGGCCAGCTCGACATGTTGTGTGCCTAACAGGCTGGTCTGGCCGATCTTCGCGGTCGCATTTGCCGGTAGCCGCACGGTCGGCTCGAGCTCCAGCGTCAGGGTCGCGATCCAGTTCTTCAGGCTGATGTCACGCACCGTACCGACCCAGACGTCGGCAACCCTGACCCGGCTGTTAGTGTTCAGCGCCAGCGTGTCAGGCATCTGCACGTAGATCGTCATGCGATCCGGACCCATACCCCGGCCGACCGGCAGCGGAACATTGGCGATGCCACGCCAGGTACACGAAGTCAAAACCACCGGGGCCAGCAAGACCGCCAGCAAGAACACCGATCCACGGTGACCCGCGCTCACGCCGCACCTCAGGGTCCAACGGTTCGGCTTGCCGTTCGCGCTACCCGCGCTCACGCCGCACCTCAGGGTCCAACGGTTCGGCTTGCCGTTCGCGCTGTCCGCGCTCACGCCGCACCTCACTGGCCCGGGCCTGGCTGTCCTGTGGCGCCCGCAGCCGGGAGGGACGCGGGCTGCGGGTACCACGGCGGCGGCAACGGATTGGACTCGTCATACGCATTCGGCGGTCCGGGCAAGTTGGTTCCCGGCGGCGGGGGGGCAATATCCGGACCACCCAGCAGCTCTGCCAGCGATTCCGGGGTGAGCATGTTCGCGGTAAACGGCTGAACCTGCATACCCTGCATCCCGGGCGCAACGACCCAGCCCGGTTCATGGTTGCCGTGTGAAAACGGTGTGTCCCGCGAGAAGATCCCTGGGACAGTGGTGTCCTTGTACCCGGGCGGCGGGCGGAGCCGCTCCTCGGAGTAAGCCACCTCCTTGGGCAAAGTGGCCGCCGAACTGAACGGGTTTGAGCCGAACGGCAAGTAATTGAACTTGAGAGCGTCCAGAACCGGTGCCAAGTACTGCGCGCACAGCTCGGCGGATTCCTGATAGCCGAGTCGGCTGCCGGCCTGAATAGCGCTGCAAATGAGCTGAATTGGGTTCGCGAAGTTGGGGAACACGAACTGGCCCACCAGAGAGCTGTGCAGTGGATAGTAAAGGTTGTTGAAGTTGCTGGCGTAGGTCGGCAACACGTGCAACGCGGTTTCCAGGCCGTCCCGCGGCTCGGGTTGCACTAGTGTAGTGGTCGCGTCGGCGAGGTTGTTGACATCGGCAGCCAGCACGGATCTGTTGTCGCTCACGAACTTTCGGACGGTGCCGAGAACGTCGTCGATCCGTTCCACCGTGTCGGCCAAGTCATGGTCGGATTTGGTGAACCAGTCGGTGAACTCGGCAAGGTTTTCGTTGAGTGCAACGAACTGTTGATCATTCTGGTAGAGCGCGCTGACAAATAGCGCCAGGCTTCGCGTGATCGCAACGAAGTCTCCCCGGCCCTCGTTCAGCGCGGTCAACGCCTGCGACAAACTGTTCAGCGTTTCGTTGAGCTGCCTGCCCTTGCCGGCCAGGTTGTCCGCGGCCGATTCGATGAGGTCGCCGAACGGCCCCTTCGGCTGCCGCTCCGTCGGGCCGAGCTGGCGGAGGATCCCATTGATGGAATCGCGCAACTGATCCCACTCGACGGGCACCTGGGTGCGCTCGATTGGGATCACCGCGCCGTCTTGCAAGACCGGGCCGCCGGTGTACGGCGGTGACAGCTGGATGGTGCGCGAGGCCACCAGGCTGGGGTTGAGGATCGACGCGGTAGCCGTGGCCGGCACCTGGTATTTGTTGCTGTAGTGCAACGTGACTCGCATCTTGTCGCCGGCCGGCTCGATCTTGTCGATAGAACCGACCCGCACACCCATGATCTGGACTTTGTCTCCTGGGTACAGCGCGAGCGCCTCAGAGAAATACGCGACCACGGTAGTGGTAGTCAGTTTCCGGTAGAGCCGCGCGCCGGCCGCAGCGGCCACGACCGCCAAGACCACCACCAACCCGCCGACGACCACTACCTTTGCAGACAGTTTCGGCAGTCGCAGGCTGCGGATGTCGAAGATGGTGCTCATTGGTTGCTACCTCCCGTCCCGTCAGGAAACGGCTCCAGCGGTTGGGTGCGGGCACCCGGCGGCGCGTTCGGCGGCAGCGGCATCGGTATGCCCGGAACAGCCGGAGCCGGCTCGCCCGGCCGCCCAGCACTTGGGATGCCCGGCGTCGGCGGCGGCCCATCGGGATTAGGCGGCGACGGCTGGACATCGAGCGGTGCCGGGAAGTCGGGTCCACCGAACGGGCCAACGGTGGCGCCCGCGCAGGGTAGCGGGTTGTCGGGCCGTGGCAACGCGCCCGCCGCCGGTGTGTAGGAGCACGGCGTTCCCGGCGGGACGGCCGGTCCCGGATGCTTGGGTGTACCCTCCCGCACCGGTGGCGCCGCCGGCGGCGCGCCGTTGGGGAACCGGGTGCCGTTGGGGTCGGGCCAGCGGAATTCCGGCAGACCCGCACTGCGCCAGAAGTTCTCCGGGTCGATGCCCCGCTTTTTGAACGCCGCGTCAACCCAGGGCTGAAGAATCTGGTAGGGCAGCAGATTGACCACCATCGCCTTGAAGAACGGTCCGGAACCGACGGCCTCTGTCAGGGCCGCGGTGTATCTGCCGAGCAAGACGGCTACATCGGCCAATTCGTTCTTGCGCTTCACCAGCTCCTCGCTGACCGTGCGCAACTGGGCCAGCACATGGTTGAGGTTGGGGTTGTCTGTGATCAGGCCAGATACCTGGGCTGATGCCTCCGACACGTTGGTTAGCAGAATGCGCAGTGCCTGGCTGCGTTGCTTGAACGCGGCCAGCAGCGTCTTGGCATTCACCAGCAGCCCGTTGACCTGCTCGCTGCGGTCGCCGAGCACGCGCGCGATCCTGTTGGCGTTCGCCAGCAGTTGCTCGATCTGCTCGCCGCGCCGGCCGACGGTGTCGGAGAATGCCTTGACACCCTCGAGGGCAGCACTTAGATGCGGGGCGGTCTGATCGAATGTCTCCGACAACACGTTTAGCGAGCGTTTGACGGCATCGATGTCCCAGCCCGTCGCCGCCTTCGTGACATCGACGAACGCGTCATAGATTTGGTATGGCGTAGTGGTCTGCGCCAACGGCAGGAAACCGTTGGGTTTCAACGGCTCCGAACCGCGGGGTTCGATCTCCAGGTTCTTACGGCCAAGAATGGTGTCGGTGCGAATTGCTGCCCGGCTTTGTATCCCGATTGTCTTGCCGGGCAACGAGAATCCGATCAACACGCGGTTGCCGCGGATTGCCAGCGAGCGCACCAGCCCGACGTTCACCCCAGCGATTTCCACCTTATCGCCCGTGTTGATGCCACCCGTGTCGGCGAATTGCGCATAGTAGGTAGGTGTGGCGAACAGCATCGGCACGCTGGTGAAGCTTTGCGCAACACCAACGACGAGCACCGTGACCACCGCACCCATCATCCCGACACGGCCGCGGTTGAACTCGGTCAGCGTTCTCATTGCGGTGTGCACCTGCCGGTCGGCTGGCCGAACAACTTGACGGTGCGTACCGGACCTCCAGGCTGTAATCCGTTGACTTTCAGTGAGATGTCACACAGATAGAAGTTGAAGAAGTCACCGTATATGCCGCCGGCGCGGCCGATGATCCGGTAGGCGTCCGGCAGCTTGCCCAACACGTGGTCGAGTTCTGCCAGCTCGTCTATGAGCGGCTGCTGGATGCCCTCGAGGTGCCCGAAGCTGCTGTGCAGCAATGGACGATCCGCCCCCAGCAGATCGGCTAGGGTTCCCGCGGCGCTGCTGATGTGTGCCGCCGCCGCGGCCAGCGGGTCCGCCCTGTTCTTCAGTCCAGTGATCAGCACCTCTAGCTTGTCGACCGTGCGGTCGAATTCCGTTTGATGCTTGACGGTGGTGGCCAGCACGGTGTTCAAGTTGTTGACGACCTCACCTATCGCATGGTCCCGGTCGGCCAGCGTTGCCGTCAGCGAGGCGGTCTGGTCGAGGATGTCGTTGATGGTGGCGCCTTGCCCTTGGAACACGGTGATGATCGAGGAGGCGATGCTGTTGACCTTGTCTGGGTCCAACGTTTGGAAGAGTGGGCGAAACCCGCCGAGCAGAGCGTCGAGATCCAAGGCCGGATGGGTGTGCTCGAGCGGGATCGTGGCACCCGGCGCCAGCCGCTGACCGCTGTGACCGCGGCCGAGCTCAAGGTACCGGTCGCCGATCAGGTTGAGGTAGCGGATCGAGGCGGTCGTCGCCTGATCCAGTGACAGCGAGCGATCCACGGTGAAGTCCACCAATACTTGCTTGTCCCCGTCGATCAGCGTTACCTTGGCGACCTTGCCGACCTCTACGCCCGCAGCGCGGACAAATTGCCCGGCCCGCAGCCCGCTGACATGGGTGAACACCGCGGAGTACCCGGTGGTGTGATGGAACCGCACCTGCCCGAACACCACGATGATCATCACGGTGAACACCGACAGCACCAACCAGACGATGCCGAGTTTGATAGTTGTGCCTGTGGTTTTCATGGGTTGATCGTGTTCTCTCCGTATTGGCGTCCCCATACGTATTCAGTGAACATCGGTTGGCCGAGCTCGACGTGGTTGTACGGTGCGAGGCTGGCACCGGTGTCCATCACCAGATAGGGTGCCGGCCACAGCTCCCGGGTGATCGTCTGCCAGCAGCCCGGTCGGCCCCCGGGTCCACCGTGGGCATTCACCCGCGGCAGATTGTCCGGATAGACATAGGGATTGGGTGCTCCCAAAATCGTTCCGGCGGCCGCTAGCGAATAGCCGTTGCCGCCCACCGCGTCCGCGACTTTGGGCGCAGCGTCGTGAAAGTTGCGGATCATGCAGAACAGTTCGGGACTGTAGGTGTCCAGCAGCGTAGCGGTGGGCACCAGATCGGCGGCTGCGCGCGCAAGATACGGCCCGCCTCGAGCAAAAACGTCTTCACCGGTGTTGCCCGCACCCGTAGCCGCCAACAACGCGGCATCCAGATCGCGCTGTTGGCTGGTCAATGTGCGCGCAGTGGTCAGTGCGTTCTGCAGAAAGGACCACAGATCCGGCGAAGCATCGACATAGACCTCACCGAGATCCGCCAACCGCCGAACATCATAGCCGAGCTGCGGCAGCCGCGGATTTAATTGCGCCAGAATCTGATTGCCATTAGCGATCGACTCACCGAACTTGCCGCCCAGCCCATCCAGCGCCTGTGCTACCGCGGACAGCGTCGCGTTCAGCTCGATCGGATCCACCTTCTCGGCGATCGAGGTGATCGTCTCGAACAACGTGTTGAATTCGGTGGTCACCGACCCCACATCAATCACGTCATGTGAGGAAATCCGCTGCTGTTGAGGAATTTTCGGCGCGGACAGCGCAACATACTTGTTGCCGAACAGGGTGGCCGCCTCGATATCGGCCACCACATTGACCGGAATCAGGCTGATGTAGCGAGGATTCACGTCCAAAACCAGCTTCGCCGCCGGCCGGCCGTCACGCTCAATCTCCGAAATGCTGCCCACCCGGCCGATCTCCACCCCGTTGTAGGTGACTTTGGATCCAGCTTCCATAACCAGCCCAGCCCGGGAGGCGACCATAGTCAGCTCGGTCTTCGGCGTGAATTCCCCACGAAACTGCTTGTACACCAATACGAGCACCAACGCGCCCACCAACAGCAGGACAACACCCTCCACATACAGCCACGCACGTCGGTTCTTCCTCGTCACCAGCGTTGGCACCGCGGCTACACCGTGAGATTGAAGTTCGGGTCGACGCCGTAGAGCGCCAACTCGGCCAGCAGGACAACGACCACCACCGAGACCAGCGAGAAACGCATCGATCGACCAACCGCCTGGCCGACCCCAACCGGGCCACCGCTGGCGGTGTACCCGTAGTAGCAATGGGTGATCATCACCACCACCGCGATGATCACCACCTCCACGACCGACCAACCCACATCCTCTGGGCGCAGGAAGGTGCGGAAGTAGTGCTCATAGGTGCCGTTGGACTGGCCGTAGAACACGGTTGTGACCACCTGACCAGAGGTGAAAGCCATGTCGAGAGCGAGCGCGTACAGCGGCATGATCACCACCAGCCCTCCTAGAATCCGAGTGGAGACCAGAAACGAAATCGACTTGATGCCCATCACTTCCAGCGCGTCGATCTCCTCACTGATCCGCATGGCACCTAACTGTGCGGTGGCGCCGGCGCCCACCGTCGCGGCCAGCGCGACACCGGAGACAATGGGCGCAGCGACGCGTGTGTTGGCCAGTGCGGCAAAGAATCCGGTAAACGCCTCGACACCGATGTTGCCCAGCGACGCGAAGCCCTGGATGGCGATCAGCGAGCCGCCGGACAGCGTCACAAAACCGATGATCGCGACCGTGCCGCCGACGACGGCCATCGCGCCGGTGCCCATCCCGATCTCGGCGACCAGGCGCAGCGTCTCCCGGCGATAGCGACGCAGTGCCCAGCCGATCTGCACGACGCTGATCCGGGTGAATCTCGCGAAAGTCCCTGTCCGCTCAAGTCTTCGGGCCGTGCCGCCGCCGTAGCGGTCAAGGCTGGCGGCTGTGCGTGGGTAGCGGGCCCGCAATACGGCTGCCGCTGATGCCGTTGAAGACTCCACCATGCTAGTGTCCCGTCCCGAACCGCACGCCGATCGTGGTCAACACCACATTGGTCGCGAACAGCGCGATCACGCACAGCACCAGGGTTTCGTTGACGGCGGTTCCAACTCCCTTGGGGCCGCCTTTCGTGGTCAGCCCGCGGTAACAGCCGACTAGGCCAGCGATCAGGCCGAACGTCGCCGACTTGACCACCGAGATGATCACCTCGGGTAGACCGGTGACCAAGGTGAGCGTGCCCACGTAGGCGCCGGCCGAGACGTGTTGGATGAAGACACTGAAGACGAAACCACCAACCAGGCCAATGGTTATCACCGCGCCGTTGAGCAGTGCGGCGACGATGGTCGCGGCAACGACCCGAGGCACCACCAGCCGGTGGATGGGGTCGATGCCCAGCACCTCCATCGCATCGATCTCTTCCCGGATGGTGCGGGCACCCAGGTCGGCGCAGATCGCTGTGGCTCCAGCGCCCGCAATCACCAACACGGTGGTCAGCGGGCCCAGCTGGGTGACCGCGCCTAGCGCCGCGCCGGCGCCGGAGATGTCGGCGGCGCCGAACTCGGCCAGCAGGATATTGAGCGTGAAGATGATCAACACGGTCAACGGAATCGACACCGCCAGGGTTGGCAGCAACGAGACGCTGGTAATGAACCAGCCCTGCTCGATCGCCTCACGCCAATGGAAGGGCCGCCGAACCAGCGCCTTGCCAGTCAGTACGCATGTCCGGTAGAACCCGCCGATCGCATCGACGGCGGGCTGCGTCTGGTCGCGGAGATAGGTGATGATCACGGCGTGGGTGGTCATTGCCGACTCGCCTGGCTATCGAGTACGGCCATCAACGATGTGTTCGCAAGTTCGAGTAGGTCTTGGGCGGCTTTCTTCGCTCCGGTGGGATCACCTGAGCAGATCGCATCCGCGAGTTTTCGGTAGTCCGACGGACGCTTAGCCGCAGCGGTCATCGTGGTGGTCAGAGCAGCTAGCGTCGGCTCGTAAGCAGCACGAAATGCGTTGTACATCAATCGATCTACGATCGAACCGGCGCTGTCGACCACATGATCCCAAAAGTCGAGCGTGTGGCGTTGCCACACGATCGGATCTTCCTCAGTGTCCAGCGCACGCAGCGAATCCTGCAGCAATTCCGCCAACTCGGGCTCGTTCCGTTCGGCCGCTAGTTCCGCGACCTTCGGAAAATTGCGCAGCCGGGCCTCGAGGATGCTGCGGACGACGGAGATATCCAGCTCACCGTTGCGAAACAACAATCGGGGCAACAGATCCAGGCCGGCGTGCCGCCGGAAGTCACGCACGGTGGTGACGTCGCCCTGACGCACCTCGACCAGACCTGCGGCCGACAGCCGTTTGAGCGCCTCGCGGACCGCGGGTCGCGACACTCCGAGCAACTCAGCCAACCGACGCTCGCTGGGCAACGCCTCGCCGGGCGGCATCTCGCCGGTGAGCACATCGGTAGCGATCTGCTCGAAGACCTCTTCGGGCACCGATCGGCGAGTCACCGGCTGCAGCGCCATGCGCCCAGTGTGAATGGTGATTGGTAAGACGTCAAGTGGTCAGACCGATACCCCACGCAGTTATCGGGCTAAGTTGTCGGCGGAGCCGCGAAACGGCACCAGACACCGCGGGCCCTGATCCGGAAGATCGTTAGAACATGCGAGTTGACGGACGCGACATAGGCGTTTCCGGTAACTTGCTGCAACCACTGACCCGGCGCACCAACGACATCATCCGGGTGGTGCTGGCGGCGATCTACCTCGTGGCGGTGATCACGAGTTCGCTGATCACCCGCCCGCAGTGGGTGGCGCTGGAGAAATCCATCTCGGAGATCGTCGGGGTGCTGTCCCCGTCGCAATCCGATCTGGTGTACCTGGGGTACGGCCTGGCGATTTTGGCGTTGCCGTTCGTGATCCTGATTGGCCTGATCGTTTCCCGGCAGTGGAAGCTGCTGGGCGCGTATGCGGCCGCCGGACTTATGGCCGTTCTCCCGTTGTCGATCAGCAGTAGCCGCATCGCGGCACCCCGATGGCACTTTGACCTTTCCGACCGGCTCGCCACATTGCCGGCCCAGTTTCTCGATGACCCGCGATGGATCGCGATGCTCGCGGCGGTGCTCACCGTGTCGGGTCCCTGGCTGCCCGCGCGCTGGCGGCACTGGTGGTGGGCGCTGCTGTTGGCATTCGTGCCGATCCATCTGGTTGTCAGCGCGATTGTGCCGGCCCGCTCATTGTTGGGGCTGGCGGTGGGGTGGTTGGTCGGCGCGTTGGTGGTCCTGGTCGTCGGCACACCAGCGCTTGAAGTGCCACTGGATGGTGCCATTCGCGCGTTGGCAAAACGCGGATTCGCGGTGTCCGGGCTCGCGGTGGTGCGGCCGGCCGGGCCCGGGCCACTGGTACTGTCGGCCGCTTGCGAGCAGCCCAACGCCGGGGCGTGCAGCGAGGCGTTGATCGAGTTGTACGGCCCGCACCAAAGTGGCGGCGGCGCGCTGCGCCAACTCTGGCTGAAGCTGACGTTGCGCGGCACCGAGACCGCACCCCTGCAGGCCTCCATGCGCCGTGCGGTCGAGCATCGCGCGCTGATGGCCATTGCCTTCGGCGATCTAGGCATGGCCAACACGACGGTGATCGCGGTGTCCCCGCTCGACCGGGGATGGACGTTGTATGCACACCGGCCCGCTCGCGGAATCGGCATCAGCGAATGCACCAAGACCACGCCGACTGCCCATGTCTGGGAGGCGCTACGGACCCTGCACGACCAGCAGATCTCCCACGGGGACCTGTGTAGTGCCGAGATCACCGTCGACAACGGCGCGGTGCTGTTCGGCGGGTTCGGCGAGGCCGAGTACGGCGCCACCGACGCCCAACTCCAATCCGACCTGGCCCAACTCTTGGTGACGACGTCGGCGCTGTATGACGCCGAGGCCGCCGTGACCGCAGCCATTGACACGTTCGGCAAGCAAGCCATCCTGACGGCATCGCGAAGACTTACCAAATCCGCTGTGCCAAAACGAATCCGAGAGTCGATAACCGACCCAAATGCGGTCATCGCCAGCACACGCGCCGAGGTGATGCGGCAAACGGGCGCGGATCAGATCAAAGCCGAAACGATCACCCGGTTCAGCCGCGGCCAGCTCATTCAACTGGTGTTAATCGGTGCTCTGGTCTATGTCGCTTACCCTTTCATCAGTACCGTGCCCACGTTCTTTTCCCAGCTGCGAACCGCGAACTGGTGGTGGGCGCTACTGGGCCTAGCGGTGTCGGCGCTGACGTATGTCGGTGCGGCAGCGGCGTTGTGGGCCTGCGCTGATGGGCTGGTGGGCTTCTGGAAGCTGTCAATCATGCAGGTAGCCAACACTTTTGCTGCAACGACTACCCCGGCCGGCGTCGGCGGGCTAGCGTTGAGTACCCGGTTCTTGCAGAAGGGAGGGCTGACCGCAGTGCGGGCCACCGCGGCGGTGGCACTGCAGCAGTCGGTACAGGTGATCGTCCACCTCGTGCTGCTGATCCTGTTCAGCGCCCTGGCCGGCACCTCGACCGACCTATCTCATTTCGTCCCGAATGCCACGGTGCTCTACCTCATTGCCGGTGTGGCCCTAGGCATTGTCGGGACATTCCTCTTCGTGCCGAAGCTGCGACGCTGGCTAGCGACGGCGGTGCGGCCGAAGCTCAGGGAGGTAACGAATGACCTCATTGCGTTGGCCCGGGAGCCGAAGCGACTGGCGTTGATCGTACTCGGTTGTGCCGGAACGACGCTCGGAGCGGCGTTGGCACTGTGGGCCAGTATGGAAGCCTTTGGCGGCGGAACGACGTTCGTCACGGTGACCGTGGTGACGATGGTCGGCGGCACCCTCGCCTCGGCCGCCCCCACCCCGGGCGGGGTTGGCGCGGTGGAGGCGGCGCTGATCGGTGGGCTCGCCGCCTTCGGTGTACCTGCAGCATTGGGTGTGCCGTCGGTGCTGCTGTATCGACTATTGACCTGTTGGCTACCGGTATTCGCCGGCTGGCAGGTGATGCACTGGCTGACCAGACACGAAATGATCTAACTCCTCTGCGCTTGCGCAATGATCATTCCACCGCCTCGGCGACCACGACCAGCACGATCAATGTCCGGGCACTATCCCCGGCGCTGGTGGTGACATAGATCGGGTAATACCCCGACGGCACCGATCGAGCTACGGTGATCGCGACCGACGCGCTCACGGCTCCGTCATCGTCGAATTGCCCGGATAACGGTTCCGCCGCAATCCCAACAACGTAGGACGTTGGGGTGACAGTGTAGTCGTCGACGCCGTCGATCATCCGTTGCGCGTCGACGGTCACGGTCCCGGTCGCTCCCGGCACGATCCCGATGATGGGCTGGGCGATATTTACCGTCACCGCCGAGCTGCCCGCACCGAATGACGGCGGCGCGGCAGACGCCGCGGTTCCCCAGACCTTGTTGGGTGTGCCGGCGAGCGAGAAGGTCAGGTCGCCTCCGGTGCGCACGATCGACTCCGGAAGAAACGTCTGGTTGCTCGGTTGGCGGTCGATGGTCAGGCCGTCGATGTACTTCAGGCGGTTCCGCCCGGATGCGCCCGGCGCGGTGATCTGAATGGACTTTCCGGTGGGGAGCGCGATCACGGCGCGATCGAAAAGCGGTGTGTTCACGGTCAGGATGGTGGTTCCCGGGGTGCTCGGATACAGGCCAAGGGCAGCCCAGACATACCAGCTGGACAGGGCGCCGAGGTCGTCGTTGCCCGGCGCACCGCCAGGTGTCGGGCCGAACAGGCCGCGGACCCGGTCGACCGTCCGCTGGGTTTTCCACGGTTGGCCGATGTAGTTGTACAGCCAGGGCACCCCGAAACCGGGCTCGTTACCGGCCCACAGATAGGGTTCGTTGGGGCCGACGTTGAGCTTTTTGGTAAAGCGGTCGAGCCGCTTGACGACGGCCGTGCGGCCACCAAGCGCGGTCACCAAACCGGCCACGTTATGCGGCACCCACCACAGGTATTGTTCGGCGTTGCCCTCGTCGTATCCGTCCTGCCCAAAGCCCGAGGGGTATGCCACGAACCCGGGACCGTCGGGGAAGAAACCGGCCGCGCTCCGGGGCGAGATATAGCCGGTGGTGGGATTGAACAGGTTCTGCCAATACTGCGACCGGTTCTGGAAGACGGCGGCAGTTGCGGTATCGCCCAACGAATCAGCGAATCGGGAGATGGCAAAGTCATCGACCGACCACTCCAGCGTGACCGAGGCGCCGGCGATACGACCGTTGGCGCGGAATTCCGCCGTTTGTGGTCCATAGCCGAGCCTCAGATAGGCGGCGATTCCCGGCCGCTCCAGGAAACCGTCAAGTCCGACACCGCCCTGGGTCGCTGCATTCACCATGTAGTGCAGCGCGGATTTGAGGTCGAAATCCCTGGCGCCGAAGGCGTAGAGGTTTACGATGAGCGGTACCACACTGTCTCCGCTCATCATGCCGGTTGCGGAATTCGCCAGCGCCCAACGCGGATACGCACCACTCTGCTCCGCGTCGGTCACCAACGACTGGATCATGTCGCTGGCCCGTTGCGGGAACAACAGTCCCTGCAGTGGGGCGAGGCTGCGGTAGGTGTCCCAGTCGGAGAAATTGGCGTAGTGGGTGTGCCCACTGGCAACGCTGTGGATGACACCGTCGAATCCGATGTAACGTCCGTCCACGTCGTTAAAGGTGTTGGGGTGCAACAGTGACCGGTAAAGACAAGTGTAGAAGGTGTCCACGTCGCCAGGACCCCTGCCGGCCACCGCGATTCGCGATAGCGCGGCGTTCCATTCGCTCGATGTCGCCGCACGGATGTCGTCGAAGCTTGCTCCGCCTTCGGCGTCCAGGTTGGCTCGCGCCCCGTCCACGCTCACGTAGGACAGGGCGGTCCGCACCTCGAGCATCGAGCCGGCCGGAAACTCGACATATCCCCCGCTGTAACTCGAATTCACGCTGTGTGAACCGGGATAGACGGCGTAGCCGTCCCAGGTGCCATACGAGCTGAACGGCTGGTTGAACTTCATGGCGAAGTACACCGTGTACAGGTTCTTCTTGCCGCAGAACCCGCCGCTGGTCGCCGAACCGGTGATCGTCGTGTTGTCCTCGATCCGCAGTGTCGCGGCGTAGTTTCCCGCCAGCGATGCGCCGGAGCGCACGTGAAACAGCGCCGGCCACCCGTTGCGGGGGTAGCGAAACCGGCCGACACCCGTGCGGGTGGTGGCGGTGAGCTCGGCGATCACCCCGGTACCGGGGAACCGTACGGTGTAGTAGCCGGGCACGCCGACCTCGGTGTCGTCGTGGGCGATCTCCTCCCAGGCGCTCCACGGCTGCGAGCCGAGCGGGGTGGTCGTCGGCAACATCGAGATGTCGCCGAACGCCGGGCAGCCCACCGACGCATGCGTCATGCTGAATCCGGTGGAATGCGGGTTGTCGTAGTCGTAGCCGGCGTAGTTGTCGACGGTGTCCGGCGAGTACTGCACCATGCCGAACGGCACCGAGGCGCCGGGAAAGTTGTTGATCTCCCCCACTATCGCGGCTCCCGTGCCGGTGCCGATGAGCGTATTGACGTGCTCGACCGGAATGGCGACGAACACCGGCTCACCGTCGTAGGCCGTGGGCACGCCAACGATGAACGGAACAAACAGACCCGCCACCGCCAAGAGCGCGGCCAGGGCTCTGCGCAACCTGCGTGCCCGCATAGCTGTCTCTTACTGCATAGACGCCTGTTCCCGCGGTGTTTTGCGGTCAATCGAGATGGGATTGCAGTGATAGGGTCGCGCGCACACCAGTTGGACTAGTCTCAATCCGACCTCACCGGCCGGAAGTGCCGGTCCAATCTTCGGGAGCGCGCAATGAAGCACTTCACGGCGGCCGTCGCCACGGTGGCGCTGAGCCTGGCACTGGCTGGCTGCAGTTTCAACATCAAGACCGACAGCGCGCCAACCACGTCGCCAACCACGACGTCGACAACGACTACGTCGGCAACCACCTCGGCTCAGGCAGCGGGGCCCAACTACACCATCGCCGACTATATCCGGGACAACCACATCCAGGAGACCCCAGTGCACCACGGCGACCCCGGCTCCCCGACCATCGACCTGCCGGTGCCCGACGATTGGCGGCTGCTTCCGGAAAGCTCCCGCGCACCCTATGGCGGCATCGTCTACACCCAGCCCGCCGATCCCAACGATCCCCCCACCATCGTTGCGATCCTCTCCAAACTCACCGGTGACATCGACCCCGCGAAGGTCCTCCAATTCGCACCCGGCGAGTTGAAAAACCTGCCCGGCTTCCAAGGCAGCGGCGACGGAAGTGCAGCCACGCTCGGCGGCTTTTCAGCATGGCAGCTCGGTGGTTCGTACAGCAAGAACGGCAAGTTGCGGACCGTCGCGCAGAAGACGGTGGTGATTCCCAGCCAAGGTGCGGTGTTCGTGCTTCAACTCAACGCCGACGCGCTCGACGACGAGACGATGACGTTGATGGACGCCGCCAACGTCATCGACGAGCAGACGACCATCACGCCCTAAGGGACGGATCGCACGCGGAAGACGAACACGCCGCGGTGCAGCACCGAATCGGTCGCGGTTTACGGAATGACGGTGAAGCGCCCACCGCCGATCGGCCGCAGCGCCGAGAAGTGCCGACGGTCCAGGGTGAGGATCGTGCGCGTGCGGTATCGGTCGGCCAGCACGACGTTGGCCGCATCCGCGATCCCGATCCGCTGATCCTGGTATTTCTTGCCGATGCGGGCGGCCTGCTCGATTTCGGCGGCACCGCAGTTGGCGAGCTCCCAAGCCCCGCCGGCGAGTTCACGCAGGACGGCGAGCTCGGCATCGACACCTACCCGGGTGGCGACGAGATAGTCGAGTTCCGCTACAACATAAGGGGATACGACGAGCGCGTCTGCGGAGCTATCGATGCACTCAGACACTGCGGCGTGGTCTGGCTCGGCGGCGTCGAAATAGGCAAGCAGCGCACTCGTGTCGACGATCACCGCTCACCGAAGCCAGCCAGCAGCTCGTCGACTCGCCGCGCGATGGGCTCCGAACCCGCATATAGACCCCCGCGCGGCGGCGGCTTGGCGCCGCCGACCGCCGCCCGGATGGACTCCCGGATTACCTCCGCTTCGGAGACTCCGCGCTGCCGAGCGGCGTGCTTCACGGCCGCCTTGAGTTCATCCGGCAGGTAGACCGTCGTCTTGTCCACATACGTATGGTACTACCGGTGGCGCCATATATCTTGTTGCGTCACCAACTTGTCGGCGTAGCCGCGAACCCCGATCGGATCTACGGTGAAGGCATGACAGATCAGTCGTATGCGGTAGACATCGCACACCCACCGGCGGCCCTCCTTCGCCTCGTCAACCCGATCCTGCGCTCCCTGCTGCACACCCCGCTTGCCGGCCCGCTACGCACACAGCTGATGGTGGTGAGCTTCACCGGGCGAAAGACTGGGCGGCACTTCTCGATTCCCTTGAGCGCGCACGTCATCGACAACGACCTCTACGCGCTGACCGAGGCCGGCTGGAAGCACAACTTCTCCGACGGTGCCGCCGCCCAGGTCGTCTACGACGGCAAGACGACCGCTATGCGTGGCGAGCTCATCCGGGACCGTGCGGTCGTTTCTGAACTTTTCCTGCGCGCCGCACAGGCCTATGGCGTCAAGCGTGGCCAACGCATGCTGGGGTTGAGCTTCCGCGACCGGCGCATACCCACGCTCGAGGAGTTCGCCGAGGCGGTGGACCGGCTCAAGCTGGTAGCCGTTCGGTTGACTCCGGCGGATAATTCGTAGCTCCGCGCCGAGCGTGCGCCGGCCGCGCCGAACGTGCATTGGTGGCGGCGACACGCCGCTCGATGCCGCCGTGGTTGCACTTTCGGCGTGTCAGCTGGTGACGATCGACGCGCGCGCCGCCGGGCGGGTCAGGTCGAAGTAGTTAGCTGGTCCCGCAGTCGTTCGACGAGGCGAACCAACCTTGCGTGGTGTGATCCCGGCCAGTAGATCCGCCCGCAACCGGAGCAGCGGCTGAATGACTCGTAGTACCTGCGGGTCAACGGCTTCAGCTGGCCGATCACCTCGTCTTTGGCAACCGCGGCCAGCTCACCATTGCACCGCAGACACCGGGATAGCGGTGCCAGCCGCCCGTTGAGGTCTAGCCGCCGCAACACCTCGAGCGCCTGCTCCTCCGGGTGCTGGGAGTGGACGAACAGACCATGGGTGATTGCCTTGCGCTTCAACAGGCCGCGGTCGCGGGTCAGCAGAATTCGCTGCTCGCCCAGGCTGATATCGGCCAGCGTCGGATCATCGGCGGCACTCGACCACCATGCGTCGAAGCCCAGCAGCCGAAGCAGCCGCGCCAGCTGGCCGAGGTTGACATCGACGACGAAGCGCGGGTTACGCAACGGCACCGGCCGAAGCCAGGCGGTCGACCCGATGTCGAGGGCCTCGAACATGGGGTAGGCGGCAATGCGGTCACCGGCGGCCGGCCGGTAGGAAAAATCCGCGGGATAGCCGTTCACCAGGATGAGATCCACCTCGGTATGCGGAATGCCCATCGCCTCCAGCACATCCTTGACCGTCTGATGGCCGCGGAACGGCCGGCGCACCGTCAGACCGCGCGCCTGCAGCTCCACGAACTCGTTGAGCTCGGCGTATGCCCGAACATCCACATAGCCGACCATTCCTCATCCTCTCCCGCAGGGTCGCGGGAGGGCAACGGCGGGTGCTCCGAATCTGCCGGCCGGCGCGCCTGCCCGGGATGCTCCCTAGTGCTGTGATGCGGGCTTCAACACACTGAAGATCGCGCCCTGCGGATCGGACAACACGGCGAACCGGCCCACCGCCGGAATGTCAGCCGGTTCCGCAATGACCTGGCCGCCCGCTGCGGCGGCTTTGGCCGCCGTGGCGTCGGCGTCATCCACCGCAAAGTAGACGTGCCAATGATTCGGCACGCCAGGCATCGGCGGTTCCATACAGCCGCCGACTTCCGCGTCGCCGGCCTTGAGCACCCGATAACTTTGGCCCGGAGCCATTTCCATGCTCGAGTGGGTGAGGCCAACCACAGCCTCGTAGAACGCTAGCGCCAAATCCGGTTTGTCCGTGAGCAGTTCGTTCCAGATGAGCGTGCCCGTCTCGTTGACCAAGGTCGCTCCGATGTGCCGGTTAGCCTGCCATAGCCCCACGGCAGCGCCGGTCGGATCGGTGATGAACGACATCCGGCCGGCATCGCCAATGTCGAAGGCCGGCATCATCACCTGCCCGCCCCCGGGCACCACCTTGTCCACCACCGCATCGACATCGTCCACCGCGAGGTAGGTGTTCCAGATCGGTGGCATCCCCTCCGGTGCACCCGGGGGCATCGGTGCGATAGCGGCCACGGTTTCGCCGTTCAGCGTGGCCATGGAATAGACCCCACCGCCGCCGGGGACCGGGTTGTCGTCGTAACCCCAGCCGAACAACGAGGTGTAGAACTTTTTGGCGGCGGACTGATCGGTGGTCTGAAGGTCGACCCAGTTCGGCGTGCCTTGCCTGTATTCGGTTCTCTTGGGCATGATCATCCTTTCGTTAGGTGGCGGACACGTGGCCTGCGGTCGGCTGGCGACCGGTGAAGGCGATGAGGCGATCGAGGACTGGGGCAAAGGATCCGACCGCCGCCGGCGCGGCGAAGCCCGCGGAGTTACGGGTTGCCGGGGTGATGACCTTGCCGGCCACCGCCAGTACGTACTCCGACACCGGCTCGGCCACGATCACCTGAGAACCGGTGGCAGTCGCGAAATCCCAAGCGTGGACCAGAAATTCCAGGCACAGGATGCCGACCGGCACCGTCGCAGGCACCTGGTCCGAGTTCAGCTCCACCGTGCCCGCCAAGCCACGCCGCCGCCAGGCTTCCATCACGGCCTGCGCCGCGTCGGCCACCTGGGTTTCCAGTGGCGCGTCCACATCGCGGGGCGCCAGCTGCGCGCCCGCCGCAGCGCCGATGATCGCCAGCGAGCGCAGCAAATGATCCGCCAGTTGCGAAACGTCATATTCCGTACACGGTGTCTGCCTGGTCAGGTCGGAGGCGCCTATCCCGCGCAGTACGTGCTGAAGAACGGCCAATGTTGCTTCGGCACAAGATAATTCGTCGAGCGGATCGGGCGCCGCGGCCCATTCGTCGGGACCGGCGTCACCGTGTTGGCCGGCGACGACCAGCCGGTCCAGGAAGTGGTTCCACCCTTTGGCGTGCCGGGCGGCCTGCTGCGCGGTCAGCCCGTCGTGGACCAGCCGGACCTCGGTGCCGCCGTCGACCGGGGTCAGCGTGATAGTCACCGTCGACCCGCCCGGCGGGGGGTCGCCGTGGTCCTCCCAACCCCAGGTGAAGACCACCCGCTTGCCGGGGTCGACGTCGATGACGGTGCCAGCCGCGCTATGCCCCGGAGTCACCGTCCAGCGATAAGCGCCACCGGTGCGCAGCTCGATACGCGCGGCGACGGCCATCCAGCGCCGAAGCCTGTCGGGCCGGGTGATGAGCGCGAAGGTGCTGGTCGGATCCAAGGGCACGACGACCGCTTTCTCGAACGGCATGGCACAGTCTCCTTGTGACGGCGGGTAGTGGGCGGCATCGGCGACAAGACGGTCCAGCTCGTCGCTCCAGAAGGACTCCATGAGCGCACGAAGCCG
The DNA here is from genome assembly GCF_000253375.1 of Mycobacterium canetti CIPT 140010059. Taxonomy (NCBI): domain Bacteria; kingdom Bacillati; phylum Actinomycetota; class Actinomycetes; order Mycobacteriales; family Mycobacteriaceae; genus Mycobacterium; species Mycobacterium canetti. Next base: position 689,352 of record NC_015848.1, on the reverse strand, counting down.
CAGCACCCCGCGCTCATCGAGCCGGTAGTACCGTTCCCGGCCCTGTTTGCGGGCGGTAACCAATCCCGCTCCGGCGAGCATGCCGAGGTGCTGCGATATCGCCGAACGGGTGACCGTGAACTGCGACGCAAGCTGGGTAACGGTGCGTTCACCCGGTGCCAGGAGCTGTAGCAGCCGGCGCCGGGTTGGCTCTGCCGCGACTTCCAGCATGTCGGGCACACGCCAATACGTTAGCGCACGCTAACGTATTGATCAATGGGTGGCGAATGGTTGCTGGATGGTTTGCCGGACGCCTCGTGCAGCAACAGGTACATGACGTCGGCTACCCGCCGATCGATCGGGCTGCTCGCGTTGTAGGCGAGGTAGATCGCAGTCATCGCAGCATGTCCAGAGCCCTCGCATGTCGGCCTTCCTAGCGCTTGGCCGTCTCTTTGCAATGCAAACAGTTTCCCGAACTGCGCACCGATCGCGACGCGCGCAGCTATTCTTGCTGTGATTCCGAGAACCTCACCCGCCTGAAATCCGGGGGATTATGACGGCAACGCGGTCCAGCGCCGAACACCCATCGGCTGAGGTGGCACAGGGCGGATGTCCGTTCGATCGCGGCGTGCGGCCAGCGTTGGCTCTGAAGGGCGCGGCCAAACCCGGTGAATCCGTGCGTTGGCGCGCGTCTTCTCGCGTTAGCCTTCCCGTGAGCGCGACGCTACGGCGCGACGTCCAACTGGCGCGCCTGTATGCGCCCATGCTGGCCAAAACACTCGCGCTCACCCTCGCCCGAAAAGCACGGTCGAAACTGGTTGTCGAGCATGACCCGAAGCATGTGGCAATCACCGACTTTGACCCGTTCGACCCCACCGTAGCCCACGACCCGTACCCGCACTACCGCGCGCTTCTGGCGGGCCCGCGGGTGCACTACAACCCCAAGCGCGACGTCTACATCTTGAGCCGATATGCAGACGTCCGCGCGGCTGCCCGCAACCACGATGTGTTGTCCAGTGCGGGCGGAGTCACTTATTCGCGGCTGCAGCTGCCGTTCCTGCCCACGTCCGACCCGCCGGAACACACTCGGATGCGCAAGCAGCTGCGGCCGGCGTTCACGCGCAGCGCCTTGGAATCCTGGCGTCCAACGATCGACCAACTTGCCCAAGAGCTGATCGCCAGGCTGATGACCCAGGCGGGCGCCGACGTGGTCTCCACCGTGGCCGCGCCGATCGCGATGCGCACCATCACCCACATTCTCGGCGTATCGGGTCCGGACCAGGCGGCATTCCGAGACTGGTCCAGCCAGGCGGCTCGGATGACCAATATCAACCTGTCAGCGTCCGGGCTGTTCTCGCTTGCGCGGACCTTCAACGGGTTTCGGCACCTGCATGCGTTTTTCACCCAGCGGTTACGCCACGACGGACCGCTGCGGGTGGAAACCGTTCTGGAGAGGCTGGCCGCGCAGGCCGATGACGGTGCGCTTAGCGATGAGGAACTGTTCTTCTTCGCGGTGTTGCTACTGGTGGCCGGCTACGAGAGCACCGCCAACCTGCTCAGCACGTTATTCCTCACGCCGGCCAGCTGGCCAGATCAGCTTCGGCTCCTCGCGCAGCGGCCGGAGCTGATCCCGTCGGCCATCGAGGAGCAACTTCGCTTTGCGTCTCCGATCCAAAATATCTGCCGCACAACGCGTGTCGACTATCCCGTCGGCCGCGCCGTCATCCCTAAAGGTTCCCTGGTGCTGCTGGCGTGGGGTGCGGCGAACCGAGACCCACGTCAATTCGACGACCCCGATGTCTTTCGCGCCGACCGCAACCCGACCGCGCATGTGGCGTTCGGCTCCGGCATCCACTCATGTCCCGGGGCACAGTTGGCCCGGATGGAGGGTCAGGCGGTCCTTCGCGAGATCGTCGAGAACATCGAGCGGATCGAGGTGGTCGAGCCGCCCAGATGGTCGACGAACGCGAACCTTCGTGGCCTGACCCGGCTGCGGGTCTCCGTGACCCGCCGCACACCCGCGTCGGGCCCATCTCAGATCTGATGCGAGCGTTACGTCCGTCGGCGTTGCGTGCCTGGCGGCAGGAGTGGGCTGCCCCCCTGTGGATCGGTTGCAGTTTCTCCGCGTGGATGCGGCTGCTGATCCGTAACCGTTTCGCCGTGCACTGGAGTCGCTGGCACTTCGTGGTGCTCTACACGGTGCTCAGCGCGCTGCATTCCTATTTGGGGCTGTGGCAGAAAGTATTATTCGGCAAGCGGGTGGCCAAGACGGTGATTGTCGAGCCGCCGATCTTCATCGTCGGGCACTGGCGCACCGGCACCACTCTGCTGCACGAACTGTTGGTCCTCGACGAACGCCACACCGGTCCCACCAGCTACGAATGCCTGGTGCCACACCATTTCCTGCTCACCGAATGGATTGCGCCGCTGGCGGAATTCCTGGTATCGAAGCACCGGGTGATGGACAACATGGAGCTGAGTTTGCGGCACCCGCAGGAAGATGAGTTCGTGCTGTGCATGCTGGGGCAGCCGTCGCTGTATCTGACCATTGCGTTCCCGAACCGGCCACCGCAAGATTTGCGGTATTTGGATTTGGAGCAATTGACATCGCGCGAACTGGCAGCGTGGAAACAGAGCCTCTTCCGGTTCGTTCAGCAGGTGTACTTTCGTCGTCGAAAGCGGGTGATCCTCAAGAACCCGCCGCATAGCTTCCGGATCAAGGTGCTGTTGGACCTGTTTCCGCAGGCGAAGTTCATCCACATCGTCAGGGATCCGTATGTCGTCTACCCGTCGACCGTCCATCTTCGAAAGTCGCTGTATCGCAAGCACGGCCTGCAACGGCCCACGTTCGCGGGCTTGGACGAACAAGTGCTGTCGACCTACGTCGACCTGTACCGAAAGTTGGACGAAGGGCGTAAACTCGTTGACCCGTCCCGCTTTTACGAATTGCGCTACGAGGATCTGATCGCCGACCCCGAGGAGCAGCTGCGCCGACTATACGATCATTTGGAACTAGGCGGCTTCGAGCGCTACCTGCCGCGCCTGCGACGATACCTGGCCGACCACGCCGAATACCAGACCAACAGCTATGAGCTGACGGCCGAGCAGCGCGCGATCGTCACGCAGCGCTGGGGCGAGGTCATTGACCGCTATGGCTATGGTCATCCGACACCTGAACCGGCACATCTTCGGCCCATGGCTGGCGGCTGACCAGGTCTGCCAGCCGCACCCGGCCCCGCTCGAATTCGCCTGTCGCCGCGTCGATGAGCCGATACTCCTGGGCCTGCCGGTGGAGGGGTTGCGCCTCGAGCACCACGATGCGCGCCTCGCCGCGGCGCGCCATTGCGGATCCTCGATCGGGTTCGCCCTAAGGACCTATGAACCTCATCGGCAGGCTGACCGGCCCGCGAAGGGCTGGGCTCCTATCCCAGCTCGCCGCGCCGCAGACGACGGGATTGCGGGCGACGATCCGCCGTAGCGCCACTGAAATTTGCAGTCGCGCCAGCGCGGCGCCCAGACAGTAATGCGGGCCGTGCCCGAAAGCCAGTGGCGCCGGCCCGCGCCGGCCCAGCCGCAGCCGGTCGGGTTCGTCGAACACCGCCGGATCACGATTGGCGGCGGCGATCACCACGATGACTTGTTGGCCCTGCGCGATTTCGGTGTCGCCGATCCGCTGGATCTGGGTAGCGGTGCGCGCGGTCGCCTGGATCGGGCTTTCCAGCCGGAGCAGTTCGGTGATCAGCGACGGATCGGCTGGGTCGAGCTCGTCGAGCATGCGGTTGCCGTCCGCTCGCGGGGTGAACAGTCGGATGGCGGCGGTCCCCAGCAGGTATGCGGTGGTCTCGTGGCCGCCGACGGCGGTGTTGAGCGCGGTCATCACCACCTCATCGAGCTGCAGGTCCGGATCGGCGGCGATGAAGCTGAGCAGATCGTCGCTAGGATTGGACCGCCGGTCGGCGGCCAGCGGAAGGATATGCGCCACCAGTCTCGTCAAGGCTGCCGCACCAGTCTGGATCTCTTCGGCAGTGGCCAGCGGTACCAAAATCCGGATAGTCGCCGACGACAGCGTGCGGAAAAGCCTCGAGCTCTCGACATCCAACCCGAGCCACTCACCCATCACAGCAAGCGGCAACGGCAGGGCAATTTCTGTCATGAAGTCGAATACGGTGGCCGTGCGTGGATGGTCGATCACCGCCGCGGCGATTGCTTCCACGCCGGCGGTGAGACCGGTGATGAAGGACGGAGTGAAAACGTCGCGCACCGCCCCGCGCAGCCGAAGGTGTTCGGTGCCGTCGGCAAACAGCATGGACCGTTTGAACAACTCGCTGCTGGCGGCGTCCACGGCCAGCCCGGCGTTGGGGTTGGCCAGGGGATCGATGGCCCATCCCGGTCCGCCGAGCACCTGCTGGGCCGCGTGATAGCCGAAGACCAGCCAGGCCTGCGCGGTGTCGTCCCACACTGGGTCGGCGACGCCGCGATGCCGCTCGTAGAACGGGTAGGGATCGGCGGCATCCCACGGCAACCGAGGCCCAGTTGCGCTACGGATGGTCATGAGGGTCCAATCCAAAGGGCAGGCCGCGCTGGCGCACCCACGCGCGATGCTGCTTGCCCAGCGGAGTCATCGGTTCGGCGACGCCGTCCATGTCATCCGGGATCGACCGGGCGTGCACGGTGACCCCGAGCATGGCGCATATCGCGTTGACGTTGAGGCTGATCCGGGACAGGAAAACCAGATCGTCGGGCAGTGACATCCGCCGAACCGGGTGCTCGGGTGACAAGGGAATCAGTGCGCGGATCGCCCGGCGGGAGGTGTCTCGGGAATAGGTGACCGGCTGGGGGGCCAGCGCCTCGTGCAGCACGTCGGCCCACCACCGATACACCTCGTCGCTGGTCAGCCTGGAATCGGCGGTCAGGAATCCGGCCTCCACCATGAGCTCGCGCAGCTCGTGGCTGCGTCCGTCCAGTGCGGCGCGCACCGTGTGCAGGTATTTGCGGCGAAACTGCTCGGGCACCACCTTGACGCAACCGAAGTCGACGAAGCCGACCTGCCCGTCGGGGCGGAAGCGGTAGTTGCCCGGGTGCGGATCGGCGTGAAACAGATTCGCGTGGCGGGCCGAGCCGGTGGCGAAACGCAGAATTACCTCAGCCCACGTGTTCCTCAGCTCCTGGTCGGCGAGTTGCGCCGCGGCCCAATCCATTCCATCGAGGTAGGTCATGGTCAACACGCGGTCACCGGATGCCTCCGGTATGACCTCCGGGATCCGAATGAACGGGTGGTCGCGGTAAAGCTCGCTGAACGCCGTGATGTTGGCGGCTTCATGGCGGTAGTCGATCTCCTCGCCGATGCGGGCGGCGATTTCGCGGGCGGCCTTTCTGAAATCGGTTTGCAGAACGGCGCCCGACGCCGAGGCAACCAGCCGCAGGAAGGCCGCGAGCAGTTCGGTGTTGGCCAGATCGTCGTGGATGGCTTCGGCCGCGCCCGGGTATTGAATCTTGACCGCCACTTGTCGACCGTCGTGCAGGACGGCGCGATGTACCTGCCCGATGGAGGCGGCCGCCATCGGCTCGTCGGTGAAGTCGGCAAACAGCTCCTCCGCCGATAGGCCGAGATCGCCGTGCAGCACCTCACGCGCCAGGGCCGCGTCCATCGGCGGGGCATCGGCCTGCAGGTGCGACAGCGCCGCCTGGTAGCTGGAAAACTCGCCATTGCCAAGCCAACTGGTGTCCACCACGGACAGAATCTGACCTGCCTTCATGAGCACGCCCTTGGAGCGGCCCAGTAGCTGCGAGTAGCGTTGCGCGGTGCGCTCGTGGAAGCGCGCCACCGCTCCAGTATCGCCGGTCTTCTCCCGTAGACCGGCGACGATCCGCCCGCCCGCGGCCCGAGCCGCGAAACCGGCCAACGGCATGGTCCGCCGGATCCGTCCCCGCGGCACGGGGTTGTCACTGGTCGGCATTGCAACCCTTCGGCAGGCGCGGCGATTCCGCGCGTGAGATTCGCTTGCCGATGCTACCCGGGTGGCGCGCCGACGTTTGCCGATCGCAATGGCCGATACCTAGCGGCATGATGCCGCGCAAGCGGTCGGCAGTCGCCAGGCTCGGTCGGTTGCCGGGTTGTTCTGCACTCATGCCGAAGGGCACAATTGCAGTGTGAAAGTAGCGATTAGCGGGGCCGGCGTGGCCGGCGCGGCGCTCGCCCACTGGCTGCGGCGCACCGGCCACACCCCGACGGTGATCGAGCGGGCACCGAAGTTCCGCACCGGCGGCTACATGATCGACTTCTGGGGCGTCGGCTACCAGGTGGCCAAGCGGATGGGCATAGCGGACCAGATCGCAGCGGCGGGTTACCACATGGAACGCGTCCGCTCCGTCGGTCCCACCGGCAAGGTCAAAGCCGACCTGAGCGTCGACGTCTTTCGCCGCATGGTCGGCGAAGACTTCACCAGCTTGCCGCGCGGCGATCTCGCTGCCGCGATCTACACGACGATCGAAGACCGGGTGGAAACGATCTTCGACGACAGCATTGCCACCGTCGACGAGCGCAGCGACGGCGTTCGGCTCACCTTCGAACGGTCCGCGCCGCGCGATTTCGACCTGGTCATCGGCGCCGACGGACTGCACTCCAACGTGCGCCGGCTGGTCTTTGGGCCAGAGCAAAACTACGAACATTACCTGGGCTGCAAGGTCGCGGCCTGCGTGGTCGACGGCTACCGGCCCCGCGACGAGCGCAGCTATGTCCTCTACAACACCGTCGACCGACAGCTGGCGCGTTTCGCGCTGCGCGGCGACCGCACCATGTTCTTGTTCGTCTTCCGCGCCGAACATGACAACCCTGGCGTGGCACCAAAAGATGAGCTGCGCAACCAATTTGGCGACGTGGGCTGGGAAAGCCGGGACATTCTGGCCGCGCTCGACACCGTCGAGGACCTGTACTTCGACGTGGTCAGCCAAATCCGGATGGACCGCTGGTCACGCGGTCGGGTGCTGCTGATCGGCGACGCGGCCGGGTGCATCTCGCTGCTTGGCGGCGAGGGCACCGGCCTGGCGATCACCGAGGCCTACGTGCTAGCCGGGGAGCTCGCACGCGCCGGGGGGGACCACCGACGCGCCTTCGACGCCTACGAGGCGCGCCTGCGTCCCTTCATCGAGGGCAAGCAAGCCAGTGCGGCGAGGTTCATTTGGTTTTTCGCCACGCGAACCCGATTCGGCCTGTGGTTTCGCAACGTTGCGATGCGCACGATGAACTTCGGCCCGCTGGCAACGCTGTTCGCCGGCAGCGTGCGTGACGACTTCAAGCTGCCCGAATACGCCTGGTAGCCACCTACCAACGGGCCCCTCGCCGGCGGGTAGGCACGGTTTGTCGCGGGCAATGTGACCTTTGGGCGCGGTCTTGAGGACCTTCGGCCCCACCCATGGAGCTGTCTTCGGACCGATCGTATGACGTGCAATGTACGCCATAGGGTGTGTATTACGGCGATTGCCTTGAGGCGGTGGTGGTCCGCGGTGGCTGGCGATTCTGATGTGGTGACGGTGGCACTGGGCGGTGACGTCATGCTCGGCCGTGGCGTCGATCAGATCCTGCCCCATCCCGCCGAACCGCAATTGCGCGAACGCTATATGCGGGATGCGACCGGCTATGTCCGCCTGGCCGAGCGGGTGAACGGGCCGATTCGGCGCCCGGTGGATTGGCGGTGGCCCTGGGGCGAGGTGTTGGCGATCCTTGACGACGCCGGCACCGACGTTCGCTTGATCAACCTGGAGACGACAATCACCGCCGACGGTGAATTCGCCGACCGCAAGCCCGTCTGTTACCGGATGCACCCGGACAACGTGCCGGCGCTGGCGGCGTTGCGGCCGGACGTGTGCGCGCTGGCCAACAACCACATTCTCGATTTCGGATACCAGGGGCTGACCGATACGCTCGCGGCTCTCGCCGGCGCGGGTATTCAGGGTGCCGGGGCGGGAGCCGATTTGCTCACCGCTCGCCGCGCCGCGGTGGTAACGGTTGACCATGAGCACCGGGTGATAGTTGGCTCGGTCGCGGCGAAGTCCAGCGGCGTCCCCGAATCCTGGGCCGCGCACCGCGATCGGCCCGGAGTGTGGTTGATCCGGGATTCGTCGCAACGCGAAACCGCCGACGACGTGGCGGCGCTGGTGCTGGCGGACAAACGCCCCGGTGATATCGCCATAGTCTCGATGCATTGGGGATCCAATTGGGGCTATGCGACCACACCCGGCGACGTCGCATTCGCACACCGGCTGATCGACGCCGGCATCGACATGGTCCACGGACATTCCTCGCACCATCCGCGGCCAATCGAGATATATCGCGGTAAACCGATCCTGTACGGATGCGGTGACGTCGTTGACGACTACGAAGGCATCGGCGGGCACGAGTCGTTCCGCAGTGAACTGCGACTGCTGTATCTGACCGTCACCGATCCCGCCAGCGGGAACCTGATCTCGCTGCAGATGCTTCCACTGCGAGTGTCGCGGATGCGCCTACAGCGTGCCTCCCAGACCGACACCGAATGGCTCCGCAACACCATTGAGCGCATCAGCCGCCGGTTCGGGATTCGAGTCGTGACTCGACCCGACAACCTGCTGGAGGTCGTTCCCGCTGCCAACCGAACGAGCAAGGAGTAACCGGCAACCATGGCGATCCGCCAACACGTCGGCGCGCTGTTCACCGACCTGTACGAGGTGACGATGGCCCAGGCCTACTGGGCCGAAAGAATGTCGGGCACAGCGGTTTTCGAGATATTCTTCCGCAAGCTTCCGCCTGGCAGGTCCTACATCATGGCCGCCGGGCTGGCCGATGTGGTCGAGTTCCTCGAAGCGTTTCGATTCGACGAGCAGGATCTGCGTTACCTGCGTGGCCTGGGCCAGTTTTCCGACGAGTTCCTGAGGTGGCTGGCCGGAGTGCGTTTCACCGGAGATGTCTGGGCCGCGCCGGAAGGAACCGTGATCTTTCCGAACGAACCCGCGGTCCAGCTGATCGCGCCAATCATCGAGGCCCAGCTTGTCGAGACGTTTGTGCTGAACCAGATTCATCTGCAAAGCGTGCTCGCGAGCAAGGCCGCGCGGGTGGTCGCCGCCGCGGGCGGACGACCGGTGGTGGATTTCGGCGCGCGGCGCGCTCACGGCACCGACGCGGCCTGCAAGGTCGCGCGCACCAGTTATCTCGCGGGCGCTGCGGGCACGTCGAATCTGCTCGCGGCCCGCCAATATGGGATCCCGACGTTCGGCACCATGGCGCACAGCTTTGTTCAAGCCTTCGACAGTGAGGTGACCGCGTTCGAGGCGTTCGCCCGGCTCTACCCAGCCACCATGCTGCTTGTGGACACCTACGACACGCTACGCGGCGTCGATCACGTCATCGAGTTGGCCAAGCGGCTGGGCAATCGATTCGATGTGCGCGCGGTCCGGCTGGATTCCGGCGACCTCGATGAGCTGTCCAAGGCGACCCGTGCACGGCTCGACGCCGCCGGTCTCGAGCAGGTCGAGATCTTCGCGTCGTCGGGCCTCGACGAAAACCGCATCGCCGCGCTTTTGGCTGCCCGCTGTCCGATCGACGGCTTCGGCGTGGGCACCCAGCTCGTCGTGGCTCAAGACGCGCCCGCGCTGGACATGGCCTACAAGCTGGTGGCATACGACGGCAGCGGGCGCACCAAGTTCTCCAGCGGCAAGGTGATCTACCCGGGACGCAAGCAGGTGTTCCGTAAGCTCGAGCACGGAGTCTTCGGCGGCGACACGCTCGGCGAGCACGGTGAAAACCTGCCCGGGGACCCGTTGCTGGTGCCCATCATGACCAACGGCCGACGCATCCGGCAGCATGCACCCACATTGGACGGCGCGCGGGACTGGGCCCGCCAGCAGATCGACGCGCTCCCGCCGGAGCTGCGCTCGCTCGAGGACACCGGCTACTCGTATCCGGTGGCGGTCAGCGACAGGATCGTGGGCGAACTCGCCCGGCTGCGGCACGCCGACACGGCCGAAGCCCACCCCGGGTCCAACGTCGTCGGGGCGAAGGCCAAACGACCCTAGAACAACAAGTTCGTCGTCTCTAGATTTCGGACTGCCGACGCATCGAAAGCTTGCCGTTACCCCGAGTTCCGGAGGGACATCATGAGCACCGCCAGCCGAGCACGAGGCCAAACTCCGCCGGCGCAGGCGCGGTTGGACTTGTCGTGCTGGACAAGGGGTTTAGCCGCCGAAGCAGTGACGTACATCGGCGAAGAGCAGTTCGCCTGTCGACCGACGGCGCAAACCGTGAGGCTAGGGAAGCGAGGAGCACATGGCCGCCGACCCGCAATGTACACGCTGCAAGCAAACCATCGAACCCGGATGGCTATACATCACCGCCCATCGCCGCGGTCAAGCCGGGATCGTCGATGACGGCGCAGTACTGATTCACGTGCCCGGCGAATGCCCGTACCCCGGGGAGCACGTTCCGCGAAGCTAGCCGGTTGGCATGCTAGGCAACGCAGCGTCAAGTGAGAGGGCAAAACCAAAATGGGTGAGCACGCCATCAAGCGGCACATGCGGCAACGGAAGCCTACGAAGCATCCCCTAGCCCAGAAACGGGGCGCGCGGATTCTGGTCCTCACCGACGATCCCCGCAGGGGCGTCCTCATAGTGCCCGGTTGCCACCTGGATTCCATGCGCCGAGAAAAGAACGCGTACTACTTCCAGGACGGCAATGCGTTGGTTGGGATGGTTGTCTCGGGCGGCACGGTTGAGTACGACGCCGACGACCGCACATATGTCGTGCAGCTCACCGACGGAAGGCACACCACTGAGTCATCTTTCGAACACTCATCGCCGAGTCGATCACCTCAATCCGATGACCTATGAAGCGCGCGGGCCCGGCCGCCCTCGGCCCGTCGATCCGAGTGCGCACGGCCGAAGTGAGCCACCACCGCAGCGCCGCCGAGTTCGCTTCCGCGGACGCAAGCCCGGGATTTGCGGAGTAGCGTACAAGGCGGGATGTGCAATCCGGTCGCTGAGGGACTGTCGTCAGTCGGCCCAGGGACCTAATTCCATATTTGGAGCCATCAGATGGCGACACACTCGGCAGATGAAGCTCTTTGACGATCGTGGCGACGCTGGACGCCAGTTGGCGCAACGCCTGGCGCAGCTATCCGGCAAGGCCGTCGTCGTCCTTGGCTTGCCGCGCGGCGGGGTACCGGTGGCCTTTGAGGTCGCCAAGTCACTGCAAGCGCCACTCGACGTCCTGGTCGTGCGCAAGCTTGGCGTGCCGTTCCAACCCGAATTGGCTTTCGGCGCCATCGGTGAGGACGGCGTGCGGGTGCTCAACGACGACGTCGTCCGCGGGACACATCTCGATGCTGCCGCCATGGACGCGGTCGAACGCAAGCAGCTGATCGAGCTACAACGCCGCGCGGAACGCTTCCGCCGCGGGCGTGACCGCATCCCGTTGACCCGGCGGATCGCGGTGATCGTCGATGACGGCATCGCCACCGGAGCGACGGCCAAGGCGGCGTGCCAGGTCGCCCGGGCGCACTGTGCGGACAAGGTGGTGCTGGCGGTCCCGATCGGCCCAGACGACATCGTGGCGAGATTCGCCGGGTACGCCGATGAGGTGGTGTGTTTGGCGACGCCGGCGTTGTTCTTCGCCGTCGGGCAGGGTTACCGCAACTTCACCCAGACCTCCGACGACGAGGTGGTGGCGTTTCTGGATCGTGCTCACCGCGACTTCGCCGAGGCAGGTGCGATCGATGCCGCCGCTGACCCACCGCTTCGCGATGAGGAGGTCCAGGTCGTTGCCGGCCCAGTACCGGTGGCAGGGCACCTGACTGTCCCCGAAAAACCCAGGGGAATTGTGGTTTTCGCACATGGCAGTGGCAGCAGCCGGCACAGTACCCGCAATCGGTACGTTGCAGAGGTCTTGACCGGGGCCGGACTTGCGACGCTGTTATTCGACTTGCTCACGCCCGAAGAAGAACGCAACCGCGCCAACGTCTTCGACATTGAGCTGCTCGCTTCCCGACTCATCGACGTGACCGGTTGGTTGGCCACCCAGCCCGACACCGCATCGCTGCCGGTCGGCTACTTCGGCGCCAGCACGGGAGCGGGTGCGGCGCTGGTCGCGGCCGCCGATCCGCGCGTGAACGTGCGGGCGGTGGTGTCCCGCGGCGGCCGGCCCGATCTCGCGGGTGATTCGCTGGGGAGCGTGGTGGCACCGACGCTGCTGATCGTGGGTGGACGCGACCAGGTGGTCCTCGAGCTGAACCAACGAGCACAAGCGGTAATACCCGGGAAATGCCAACTCACCGTGGTCCCCGGCGCCACACACCTATTCGAAGAACCAGGCACGCTGGAACAGGTTGCCAAGCTGGCGTGCGATTGGTTCATCGACCACTTGTGCGGCCCAGGCCCAAGCGGCTAAACCGCTAGCCGGCCGGGGTGATCCCTGCGATCCCTGCGCGAGCAGACGCAGAATCGCATCAAAATCGCTGATTTTGTGCGATTCTGCGTCTGCTCGCGCCATGGGAGCCGCCGTCAGAACTCGCAGGAGCGGCCCGCACAGCCGCCGCTGAACTCCGTGTCAGCCTGCGCCAGTAGCGGTTTCGGCGCGGCGTAGGACAGTACCTGTCCTTCCCGGCTGCCGTAGCGATACACCGTGATGCCCTTGACCTTTGCCTTCCAGGCGGCCACATAGATGGCGCGGACGTCATCGACCGTCGCGGTGGCGGGCAAGTTGACCGTCTTGGACACGGCGGCCTCGACGTGGCGCTGCACCGCGGCCTGCATGCGCAGATGCCACTGCGGCGCGATCTCCGCCGTGGTCGGGAACGCGGCCCGCACCTCAGCAGGCAGCCGCGGATAGCCACGGACTCCGCCACGCTGAGCGATCTCGGCGATCAGCTCGTCACGATAAAAGCCCCGATCGCGGGCCAGTCGGTCGAAGCACGGATTGACCTCCAGCAGATGCCGGCCGACGATGGCGCGGGTGAACGCGATGGCGAACATCGGCTCGATGCCCGCGGTGGTTCCGGCGATCAGTGAGATGGTGCCCGTCGGAGCGACGGAGGTGACCTGTGCGTTGCGCCTCGGGCCCGACCGCGCGAACCGGCTATCGGTGAACGCCGGGAATGCGCCCCGCTCTTCGGCCAGCCTCCGCGATGCCGTGTGCGCCGCCTGCTGTATGCGACGCATGAGCCGGCTGGCTAACCGCACGGCTTCTTCACTGTCGTACGGAATACCCAGTGCGGCAAGCAGTTCCGCCAAACCCATGACTCCTAGCCCGATCTTGCGGGTGGCGCGGGCCGCCTCACCCAGTTCGGGGAAGGGGTAGCGGCTGACATCGATGACGTCATCAAGGAACCGCACCGCCACACCGGCGACCTCCTCGAGCCGGTCCCAGTCGACGCGACCGTCGGCGAGCATCCGGGCGAGGTTGATCGAGCCGAGATTACATGACTCGTAAGGCAGCAGTGGGACCTCCCCGCACGGGTTGGTCGCCTCGATGCGGCCTCTCCCCGGCACCGGGTTTGCCCTATTGATCGTGTCGAGAAACACCAGCCCGGGATCGCCACCGGCGTGCGCGGCTTTGCAGATGGCGTCGAACAGCTCGGCGGCGGGCATCCGCGCGACGATCTTGCCGGTTCGCGGATTGACCAGCCGGTGTAGGCCGTTGCGTTCGACGGCGCGCAGAAACGCGTCGGTCACACCAACCGATAGGTTGAAATGCGGGAGCTCGCTGGGGGATTCGGCCTTGGCGGTGACGAAATCACAGATATCCGGGTGCGACACATCAAGCACAGCCATACAGGCGCCACGCCGGCGACCGCCCATGGAGACCACACCCGCGGCACTGTCATACAGCCGTAGAAACGACACCGGTCCGCTGGCCGTGCCGCCCGTGGAGGCCACCCGATCCCCGGCGGGTCGCAGGTGGCTGAACGCATATCCGGTGCCGCCTCCAGCCCGCTGCAGCTCGGCGGCCTGTCCCAGCGTCGCAAAGATCGATTGCAGCGAATCCTCAATCGGCAGAACAAAACAGCCGGCGAGCAGTCCCAGGTCGGTGCCAGAGTTCATCAACGTGGGCGAATTCGGCAGGAATTCCAGGTTGCGTAATAGCGTGGCGAACCGCTCGGCCCACCGCCTCGACGAGCCCGGCTCATACTGGTCCTCGGCCGCCGCGACACAGCGCGCCGATCGATCCATCAGCTCGCCGGTCGACTCGGCCGGCCGGCCCTGCTCGTCGTGCAGCAGATAGCGCTCGCGCAGTACCGTCACGGCCGCCAAGCTCAGCTTTAACTCGTCCCGCACGCCGAGCAAGGCCTTAGCCGTCCGCAGCTCGGCGCGCCGCTGCCGGTAGATGATGTAAACACGGGCCACGTCATCCAGACCGGCTTCCCCCAGCCGGGCCTCCACGCAGTCCTGAATGTCCTCAACGGGAGCGATACCGCGCCCGAGTGCGTCGGCGACGGCTTTCGCTACGGTGCCCGGCATATCGGGGTCGTCGCAAGCCACCTCGCGCGCTGCCCGCGTCACCGCTGCTTCGATCCGCGCGATGTCGAACGGCACCAGCGTTCCATCCCGGCGCCGGACTTTCGCCGGCCAGCTGACAGCCACCGACTTCGTCGCTTGAGCGAATCGCCTACGTTCCCCTGGCATGGAGGATCGCCGACTGAACCGCGCCGAACCGATGCTGCGCCCGCTCGTCGGCCGCATTCTGCTCCTCCGCAGTGACCACGACCGCATCCGGACCCGGAATCACCGTCGCCACATGGTCGGTCTCGAGCCAGCGCACCACATACGGCGGCGAACCATCGGATGAGCGCACCTCAATAATCAACCCTCGGTGGTCCGGTTGATCTATCGTCGCGCCTTTGATCACCAGCCAGTCCCCGACCTTTGCCTTCATGAGCGTCCCTTCCTTGGGGACTTCAATCGTGCACGCACCCGGCGCAACGGCGGGAGGGCAGTAGGCCACCAGCGCCGGTGGCCAAAAGTCCCCTCGGGACCCGCTGGGCGACCCCATGCGGATACCCCAGCTGGTCATTGGCTGCCGACGGCTCTGGACGGCCCGCCACCGCGAGCGGCTGGGCATCCGGCACCCTGGGCTGTCGCTTGCGACGTGGCCGAAACGTCCCTGGTTGCCCGGACGCGGATGCGCGCGCCGCGGTGCGGCACCATGATGACGTGCTTTAGCTTCGGCCGTTCGCCGGAGGTCGTGGTGGTGCTCAACTCGACGCGGCGCAGGATCTCCCGAAGGACGACCCGCATCTCGACCATGGCAAAGGTGGCGCCGAGGCAGCGGCGGTTGCCGCCGCCGAACGGCAACCAGGTGGTCGGGCTCAAAGTGGCGCCAACCATCCGATCAGGGTCGAACCGTTCCGGATCCGGATACAGTTGCGAGCTCGCGTGCACCAGCCCGATCGCTGGGACCACCATGACCCCGGCCGGCAGCCGGTAACCGGCCACCTCCACCGCCTCGGTGAGGACCCGGCCCACGTCGTACACCACCGGGCGGATCCGCAGTGTCTCTTTGGCCACCGCGTCCAGGTACTCGTCGCCGGCTGGATCGCCGGCCGCGCTGGCGTCGGCCGCTTGCACGGCCTTGGCCAGGGTGACCGGGTGGCGGGTCAACCGCTCCAGTGCCCACGACAGTCCCGTCGCGGTGGTGTCGTGACCTGCGACCAGCAACGTTATCAGCTGGTCGCGCAGCTCGCGCTCGGTCATCGTCCGTCCGTCTTCGTCGGCGGCCCGAACCAGCATGGCCAGCGTGTCGGTGCGTGCGGCCAGATCGGGATCGGCTCGGCGGTCGGCGATCTCGGCATACAGCAGGGCGTCGGCTTCTTCGATCCGCCGTCGCAGCCTGCTCCAGAGGCGATTGTTCAGCAGGCTCGGGTTGGCCAGTGCGAGCGTCGCCCACGGGCCCACGTTGAGCAGCCGCGGCATGACCTTGCGCAGCGCGGCGAGCCGGGCCGGATCGCTGGCGCCTATGACCGTCCGCAGGATCACCTCAAGGGTGATCTCAGACATCTTGGGCGCCACCGCGAACTGCTTGGCCATCGGCCACCCGGCGATGTTGGCCGCGGCGATCTCGGCCATGAGCCCCGCTTGGCGCGCGACCGCGTCGCGATGGAACGGCGGCAACATCAGGCGACGCCGGTCGCGGTGCACGTCGTCGTCGATCAACAACAGTGAGCTGTCCCCGAGCAGTCCAGCCAACATCGAGTTGGCTTCGCCGGCGTGAAAGACACGCGGGTTGCCGGCAAACACCGTCTTGATGGCGGCCGGATCGGACAGATACACCATGTGGCCGAACCCCGCGACATGCAGCGTGAAAACACTGCCGTAACGGCGTTGACAGGCCGTCAAAAAACGCAACCCATGGCGCAACATCAACACGGCCTGCACCGAGCCGGAAAGTCGAGGTCCCGGCGGCAATCCCATCGACGATGTGCCGCTCATCGACACGATTCTATTTGTTCAATTTGTTGCTCAAAGCGCCGAGCGTGAACTGAGGCCGATTTGCCGCCCTCAGTTCACGTTGGGCGGCCACCCACCATGTCATTGCCCGCTATTTATAGGCCACCGCCGCGCTGGAGCCGCCGGCAAGCGGGATCACCTCGAACGAACGGAATCCCGCCTCGCCACACCACCCCCGGAAGTCGGCGGCGGAGTAGTCGAACGCGTCACCGAACTCGATAAGCATGTTCAGTGACATCATCAGGCCGGTTGTGTTTTCGCGTCGCGCGTCGTCGATCAATGTCTCGATCACAATGAAAGCCCCCTCCTTGGACAGGGCCTCGTAGGCCTTAGCGACCAACTGCTGTTTACGGTCGAGGTTCCAGTCGTGCAGGATCTGGCCCATTGTGATGACATCGGCCGCCGGAAGAGGATCGGCCAAAAAGTCACCGGCGAACGCCTGCACCCGCTCACCCAAACCCTCGGCTGTCAGCTTGCGTCGAGCGATCTCGGTCACCGCGGGCAAGTCGAAGCTGACGCACTGCAAGTGCGGGTGAGCCGCCGCGACGATTCGTGACAACAGACCGTCCGCGCCGCCCACGTCACAGAGACGCCGGTAGCGCTCGAACGGAAAGCGTTCGGCGAGGAGCTCGATGTTGCGACGCGACGCCGCGTCCATAGCCGCCATGAACGCCTCGAGCCGCCGAGGGTCTGCGTAGAGCGCCTCGAAGAAGGGCCGCCCGGTTTGCTTGACCTCGCTTTGTGCCTTCCCGGTCTTGAGCGCCTCGGTCAAATCCGCCCAGAAGCGGTAGTTGCGTTCGTTCCAGATCTTCAGCAGGCCGCCCGCGTAGGTGGGACGGGCCTCGTCCAAAAAGTGCGCTGTCTCCGGTGTATTGCGGTAGTGGGACCCGGGTCCGTCGCCGTCTCGCGCCAGCAAGTCCAGCGAGACCAAGGCGTCGAGGAAGTCAATCGCCGGTCGCTTTAGCAACCCGAGGCGGTCGGCGATGGCCTCGGCGGTCATGGCCTCATCGCCAAGTTCGGTGAACAGCCCAAGCCCGACCGCGGTAAGCAGTACCTTAGACGGGCCGTACCCGCCGCCGATCGCCATGATCCGATCCGGGCTCAACTCCACCACTTGACCTCCCGAAATTGTTGGAGTGCGGGTGTCGCGCCGCTGTCTACCGACCGTAGGCGACGTTGGGGCACCAACGCGCGAGCGTGGCCATGTCCGGCGCCCATGCCCGGATACCAGCTTGACCGTGGTGGCAGGTGCAGGATTCGAACCTGCGTAGCTTTCGCGACGGATTTACAGTCCGCTCCCATTGGCCGCTCGGGCAACCTGCCGCCTAGCAGGGTACAACGACCGGGTAGACAGAGCACACACGGCTATCTCGCGAAGGAGGGACGAACCGAATGGCGGACTCATCGTTCGACATCGTCAGCAAGGTCGACCGGCAGGAGGTCGACAACGCACTCAACCAGGCCGCCAAGGAGCTGGCCACGCGCTTCGACTTCCGCGGCACCGACACCAAGATCGCGTGGAAGGGCGACGAGGCCGTCGAGCTCACCTCGTCCACCGAGGAGCGTGTCAAGGCCGCCGTCGACGTCTTCAAGGAGAAGCTGATCCGCCGCGACATCTCGCTGAAGGCCTTCGAGGCCGGAGAACCGCAGGCCTCGGGTAAGACGTACAAAGTCACCGGCGCCCTCAAACAGGGCATTAGCAGCGAGAACGCCAAGAAGATCACCAAGCTCATCCGAGACGCAGGCCCCAAGAACGTCAAAACCCAGATCCAGGGCGACGAGGTCCGGGTCACCAGCAAGAAGCGCGACGACCTGCAGGCCGTCATCGCCATGCTGAAGAAGGCCGACCTGGACGTGGCATTGCAGTTTGTGAACTACCGCTAGTCGCGGCGATCTGGAGGGGCTGGCTGGATGTCCTGGCTACCCTGGTCGCTGATCCAGGATTTCAAGCGAGGTTCACGATGAGCGTGACTCCAAACGCCGGCTGTGTCGACGTCGTCATCGTCGGCGCCGGCATCTCCGGACTGGGCGCGGCCTACCGGATCATCGAACGCAACCCGCAGCTGACCTACACCATCCTGGAAAGGCGTGCGCGGATCGGCGGCACCTGGGATCTGTTCCGGTACCCCGGCGTGCGCTCCGACAGCAGCATCTTCACGCTGTCGTTTCCCTACGAGCCGTGGACCCGCGAAGAAGGCATCGCCGACGGCGCCCACATCCGCGAGTACCTCACCGACATGGCCCACAAGTACGGCATCGATCGCCACATCGAGTTCAACAGCTACGTTCGCGCAGCGGACTGGGACTCATCCACCGATACCTGGACCGTCACCTTCGAGCAGAACGGCGTGCACAAGCACTACCGCAGCCGGTTCGTGTTCTTCGGCAGCGGCTACTACAACTATGACGAGGGCTACACCCCCGACTTCGGAGGCATCGAGACGTTCGGCGGCGCGGTCGTGCATCCCCAGCACTGGCCAGAGGATCTGGACTACACCGGCAAGAAGATCGTGGTGATCGGCAGCGGGGCCACCGCGGTCACACTGATCCCCTCGCTGACCGACCGGGCCGAAAAGGTAACCATGCTGCAGCGGTCCCCGACCTACCTGATCTCGGCATCCAAATACAGCATGTTCGCCGCCGTTGTTCGTAAAGCGTTGCCTCCCAAAACTTCTCACTTGATTGTCCGAATGTACAACGCGTTATTGGAAGCGGTGTTCTGGTTCTTGTCCCGCAAGACACCGGTGTTCGTGAAATGGCTGCTGCGCCGTACCGCGATCAAAAATCTGCCCGAGGGCTACGACATCGAAACCCACTTCACGCCGCGGTACAACCCGTGGGATCAGCGACTGTGCCTGATCCCGGACGCCGACCTGTACAACGCAATCACCAGCGGCCGCGCCGAGGTGGTCACCGACCATATCGACCATTTCGACGCCACCGGTATTGCACTCAAATCCGGTGGGCACCTCGATGCGGACATTATCGTCACCGCCACCGGCCTGCAGTTGCAAGCGCTTGGCGGGGCCGCGATCAGCCTCGACGGCGTCGAGATCGACCCTCGGGATCGCTTTGTCTACAAGGCGCACATGCTCGAAGACGTGCCCAACCTGTTCTGGTGTGTGGGTTACACGAACGCGTCCTGGACGCTGCGCGCCGACATGACGGCCCGGGCGACGGCAAAACTACTGGCACACATGGCCGCCCATGGACACACGCGCGCCGCCCCGCACCTGGGCGACGAGGCGATGGACGAGAAACCGTCCTGGGACATTCAGGCCGGCTATGTGAAGCGGGCGCCGTACGCGCTGCCCAAGTCCGGCACCAAGCGGCCGTGGAATGTACGACAGAACTACTTGGCCGACGCCATCGACTACCGATTCGACCGCATCGAGGAGGCAATGGTGTTCGGCGCGGCATGATTGCTCCTGCGGTTCGTCGACGGCTATCAAATGTCCGGTTGCCGCAATACGCTGAACGCCATGGCAGCCAACAAGCGCGAACCCAAAGTCGTTGTCCTCGGTGGCGGTTCCTGGGGCACCACCGTCGCCTCCATCTGTGCGCGCCGGGGACCAACCTTGCAGTGGGTGCGCTCGGCGGTCACCGCGCAGGACATCAACGACAACCATCGCAATAGCCGATACCTCGGCAACGACGTGGTGCTCAGCGACACCCTGCGCGCCACCACAGACTTCACCGAGGCCGCCAACTGCGCCGACGTCGTCGTCATGGGGGTGCCCTCGCACGGTTTCCGCGGAGTGCTTGTCGAGCTGAGCAAAGAGCTGCGACCCTGGGTGCCAGTGGTGTCCCTGGTCAAGGGGCTCGAACAGGGCACCAATATGCGGATGTCGCAGATCATCGAGGAGGTACTGCCCGGTCATCCGGCCGGCATCCTGGCCGGCCCGAACATCGCCCGCGAGGTGGCCGAGGGCTACGCGGCCGCGGCGGTGCTGGCCATGCCCGACCAGCACCTGGCGACCCGGCTGTCAGCAATGTTTCGCACCCGGCGCTTCCGCGTGTACACCACTGACGACGTCGTCGGTGTCGAGACGGCGGGCGCCCTCAAGAACGTCTTCGCCATCGCGGTCGGGATGGGCTATTCGCTGGGTATCGGCGAAAACACCCGCGCCCTGGTGATCGCCCGCGCGCTGCGCGAGATGACGAAGTTGGGTGTGGCAATGGGTGGGAAAAGCGAAACGTTCCCGGGACTGGCCGGTCTCGGCGACCTGATCGTCACCTGCACCAGCCAACGCAGCCGCAACCGCCATGTGGGCGAACAACTCGGCGCAGGCAAGCCGATCGACGAAATCATCGCATCGATGAGCCAGGTCGCCGAGGGCGTCAAAGCTGCCGGTGTGGTGATGGAGTTCGCCAACGAGTTCGGGCTGAACATGCCGATCGCCCGCGAGGTCGACGCCGTCATCAACCATGGTTCGACGGTGGAGCAGGCGTATAGAGGCTTGATCGCCGAGGTCCCCGGACACGAGGTGCACGGCTCGGGGTTTTAGGCTTGCCACCGCTGCCGGCACGCATGCTGGTGATGTCCGCACAACGATAGTTCGGCTGTAGTTGCGTTCGGTCAGTGGGACGGGCGCGTCCTCGCCGCACACCGGCATGCCAGCCACGAACTGATCGACCGCCTCCTCGATAGCGGCGCCTGACTCATCACCGATAGCATCTCGATACCCACAGTTATCAGCCGCGCGCCATCGCCTCCAGCCGGCGAATGCGGTCCTCGATCGGTGGGTGAGTCGAAAACAGCGACCCGATCCGCTCACCCGCCCGGAACGGGTTGGCGATCATCAGGTGCGCCTGGCTGGCCAGCTGCGGCTCCGGCGGCAGCGGCGCCGCCTGGACGCCGCCGGAGATCTTGCGCAATGCCGACGCCAACGCCAGCGGGTCCCCGGTCAGGACGGCACCCGACTCGTCGGCCTGGTACTCCCGCGATCGCGACACGGCCATCCGTATCACGGTTGCCGCGATCGGGCCCAGCAGCGCAACCAGAAGCAGTGCAAAGGGATTGGCGTTGTCTCGGTTGCCGCCGAACATGCCGGCCCACATGGCCATGTTGGCCAGCGCGGTAATCACCGCTGCCAGCGCACCTGCCACACAAGAGATCAGGATGTCGCGGTTGTAGACGTGAGACAGCTCGTGGCCCAGCACGGCACGCAGCTCACGCTCATTGAGGATACGCAGGATGCCAGTCGTGCAACACACCGCGGCATTGCGCGGGTTGCGGCCGGTGGCGAACGCGTTGGGTGCGGCGGTGTCGCTGATGTACAGCCGGGGCATCGGCTGGTGAGCGCTGGTCGCCAGCTCTCGAACGATCCGGTACATCGCCGGCGCCTGCAGTTCGGAAACCGGTTGCGCATGCATCGCCCGCAGCGCCAGCTTGTCGCTATTGAAGTAGACGTAGACGTTCATTCCGACGGCGAACAGCGCCGCCAGCATCAGCGCCGTCCTGCCAAACAACGCGCCGACGACCACGATCAACGCGGACATACCGACCAACAGCAGGAACGTCTTCAGCCGGTTGGCATGCGGATGCCAAGTCATCAGTGCGTGTCCTCCTAGAACACCTCAACTTGGGAGATTACTGCTGGTTCAACGCCTGAGGGGTATCCGCTGGTTCCGCAATCGAGCCTGGCCGGGCAACCTAGCCGTGCCGGCTCACGGTGTAGTCGACCAGCGCCGCCAGGGCACGCCGTCCCGGGACGTCGGGCAGTAAGGCCAGCTCGTGACGTGCCTGAGCCGCATACTGCGCCAGGACGTCTTTGGCCCGGGCCATGCCCGGCGACGCCCGCAACAACGTCAGCGCCTCACGCACCTCGGCGTCGTCGTCGACCGGTCCGTTCAGCAGTGCGCGCAACCGAGCGCAATCGGGCCCTGATTCCCGTAACGCGTAGAGCATCGGCAGGGTGTGCACTCCTTCGCGCACATCGGTACCGGGCAGCTTGCCCGACTCGTCAGACTCGCTGTCGATGTCGATAATGTCGTCGGCGATCTGAAACGCGGTGCCCACCACGCCGCCGAGGCGGCTCAGCCGTTCGACCTGTTCGTCGGTGGCACCGGAGAACATCCCACCCAGCCGGCCGGCCGCCCCGATTAGACTGCCGGTCTTCTCCTGGACCACCTTCAGGTACTGCTCGATGGAGTCCACATTCTCCGACGTGCCGCGCGTCTCACGCATCTGCCCGGTCACCAACTGGGCGAAGGTGTCGGCGATGATCCGCACCGCCTCCGGTCCCAACCTCGCCACCAGCCGCGATGCGGTGGCCAGTAGGTAGTCGCCAGCCAGGATCGCGACGTTGTTGCCCCATTGCGCGTTGGCGCTGGGCGCGCCGCGGCGGACCTGGGCCTCGTCCATCACGTCATCGTGGTAGAGGGTCGCCAGGTGGATCATCTCGATCACCGCCCCGGCGACTGTCACCGCTGCGGCATCCGGCTGGGGCCCGATCTGCGCCGACAGCACGGTGAACAGTGGACGGAACCGCTTGCCGCCGGCATTGAACAAGTGCAGCAGCGAATCGCTCATCACCTCGTCGGCCTGGCGCAGCTCGGTGTCCATGAGTTGCTCGACTCGCGCGACACCAGCACGCACGGCCGCGGCAAAGACAGCGTCGCCCAGGTCAACGCCTGCCACCACCGTCGCCGGAGTCCTCACTCGACCAACATACTGGTGAGCGTGGATGACAGTGCCGACGTGGTGGTCGTGGGCGCCGGACCGGCCGGGTCAGCTGCGGCCGCCTGGGCTGCCCGCGCGGGCCGCGACGTCCTCGTCATCGACACCGCCACCTTCCCCCGCGACAAGCCTTGCGGCGACGGGCTGACACCACGCGCGGTCGTCGAACTGCACCAGCTGGGACTAGGTAAGTGGCTGGCGGACCACATCCGGCATCGTGGGTTGCGGATGAGCGGCTTCGGAGGCGAGGTGGAAGTGGACTGGCCCGGTCCGAGCTTCCCGTCGTACGGCAGCGCGGTGGCCCGTCTCGAGCTGGACGACCGGATCCGAAAGGTCGCCGAGGACACCGGTGCGCGCATGCTACTTGGCGCTAAAGCCGTTGCCGTTCACCATGATTCATCGAGGCGGGTGGTATCGCTGACCCTGGCCGACGGCACTGAGGTGGGCTGCCGCCAGCTGATCGTTGCCGACGGGGCCCGATCCCCGCTGGGACGCAAGCTGGGCCGGCGATGGCATCGGGAGACGGTCTATGGCGTCGCGGTCCGGGGGTACCTGAGCACGGCGTACAGCGATGACCCGTGGCTGACGTCGCATCTGGAACTGCGCTCCCCCGACGGCGCCGTGCTACCCGGCTACGGCTGGATCTTTCCGCTGGGCAACGGCGAAGTGAACATCGGCGTGGGAGCGTTGTCGACCTCAAGACGGCCAGCCGATCTGGCCCTGCGACCGCTGATCTCCTACTACACCGACCTGCGCCGTGACGAGTGGGGCTTCACCGGCCAGCCGCGCGCGGTGTCGTCGGCGCTGTTGCCGATGGGCGGCGCGGTTTCTGGAGTGGCCGGGCCCAACTGGATGCTCATCGGCGACGCCGCGGCCTGCGTCAACCCGCTCAATGGCGAGGGCATCGACTACGGGCTGGAAACCGGGCGGCTGGCCGCCGAACTGCTGGATTCGCGTGACCTGGCACGGCTGTGGCCGTCGCTGCTGGCCGACCGCTACGGTCGCGGCTTCTCGGTTGCGCGCCGGCTAGCGTTGTTACTGACCTTCCCACGGTTCCTACCCACGACTGGGCCCATCACGATGCG
Organism: Mycobacterium canetti CIPT 140010059; assembly: GCF_000253375.1. NCBI lineage: Bacteria > Bacillati > Actinomycetota > Actinomycetes > Mycobacteriales > Mycobacteriaceae > Mycobacterium > Mycobacterium canetti. Next base: position 665,139 of record NC_015848.1, on the reverse strand, counting down.
CTCCACCGCATTGATGAACATCGCCGTGCGGGTGATGTCCAATCTGGTCACCGACGACGACCGCGACTGGGTGGCGCGGGTGTGGCGCGGTGGCGGTCAATTGTCCCGGCTCATCGATCGACGACCGCCGTTCAGCTGACGGCCGGCAACCAAGGGTGCGCTAATGTCAACTGTGTTGACATATATCAGGGCCGTTGATATATGTGAACACATGACTGAATCGCTGGATCTTGAGTTCGAATCCGCCTACCGCGGTGAATCCGTCGCCTTCGGGGAGGGAGTCCGACCGCCATGGAGCATCGGCGAACCCCAGCCCGAGCTGGCCGCCCTGATCGTGCAGGGCAAGTTCCGCGGCGACGTCCTCGACGTGGGCTGCGGGGAGGCCGCGATTTCGCTGGCACTGGCCGAACGGGGACACACCACGGTCGGACTGGACCTCTCCCCCACCGCCGTAGAACTGGCTCGGCATGAAGCAGCGAAGCGCGGCCTGGCCAATGCCAGCTTCGAGGTGGCCGACGCCAGTTCGTTTACCGGCTATGACGGCAGGTTCGACACCATCGTCGACAGCACGCTGTTCCACTCCATGCCGGTCGAGTCGCGGGAGGGCTATCTGCAATCGATCGTGCGTGCGGCGGCACCGGGCGCCTCCTACTTCGTGTTGGTATTCGACCGCGCGGCGATACCCGAGGGGCCGATCAATGCGGTCACCGAGGACGAGCTGCGCGCGGCGGTGTCCAAGTACTGGATCATCGATGAGATCAAGCCCGCGCGGCTGTACGCGAGGTTCCCGGCCGGCTTCGCCGGCATGCCCGCACTCCTGGACATCCGCGAAGAGCCCAACGGGCTGCAGTCGATCGGTGGCTGGCTGCTCTCGGCCCACCTGGGCTGACGGCGCACCCAAACGACGCGTATAGTCCGGCTAATGAAGGGAACAAAGCTGGCTGTTGTCGTCGGCATGACGGTGGCTGCCGTTAGTTTGGCAGCGCCGGCGCAGGCCGACGACTACGACGCCCCCTTCAACAACACGATCCATCGCTTCGGGATCTACGGCCCGCAGGACTACAACGCTTGGCTTGCCAAGATCAGCTGCGAACGGCTGAGCAGAGGCGTTGACGGCGATGCGTACAAGTCGGCCACTTTCCTGCAACGCAACCTGCCACGCGGAACCACCCAGGGCCAAGCGTTTCAGTTCCTGGGCGCCGCGATCGATCACTACTGCCCCGAGCATGTGGGCGTCCTGCAACGGGCTGGCACCCGCTAAGTCTTCCTACCGGTCACTGCGGGGTTTGTTTGCCGGGTTTGTATCCGGCATGCAGAGCTACGATGCCGCCGGTCAGGTTGCGCCACCGCACCCCTGACCACCCGGCCCGCGAAATCTGGTGCGCCAGCACCGCCTGGTCGGGCCAGGCCCTGATCGACTCCGCGAGGTACTCGTAGGCCTCGGGGTTGCTAGACACCGCCCGCGCCACCCGGGGCAGCGCCCGCATCAAGTATTCCTTGTAGGCGGTGGCGAACAACGCATTGGTGGGCGTGGAGAATTCGCACACTAGTAGCCGCCCGCCCGGCCGGGTGACACGAGCCATTTCCCGCAGCGCCGCTTGCTGGTTTGCGACGTTACGCAGCCCGAAACTGATGGTGACCGCATCGAACACGTCGTCACCAAACGGCAGCCGGGTGGCGTCACCGGCGACCTTGGGAACCTTGCGCGCAGCGCCCGCCGCAAGCATGCCGACCGAAAAATCGGCAGCCACACACCACGCGCCCGACTTGGTGAGCTCTACGGTGGACACGGCGGTGCCCGCGGCCAGGTCCAGGACCTTTTGGCCGGGCCCGATCCGCAGCGCCGACCGAGTGGCTCGCCGCCAATACCGGTCCTGGCCCAGGGACAACACGGTATTGGTCAGGTCATACCTGCGGGCGACGCCATTGAACATCGACGCCACGTCGCGGGGATCCTTGTCCAAGGCGGCGCGACTCACAGCCTCGACGCTACCGTTACGCGGCCTGGGTCGTGCGCCGACCTCGCACCGCCTCGTAGTGGCCGAGCAGCTCATCGCAGACCACCGACCAACTGCGGCCCAGCACACTGCGCCGGGCGGCCAGCGCGTAGCGCTGGCGTTCGTGCACCAGGTGGGCGACGGCGTCAGGAAGCCGGTGCTCGAACTCGCCGACCGGCAACAGCAGCCCGGTGCGGTGCGGGGTTATCAGATCACGCGGTCCGCCGGCGTCCGGAGCGATCACCGGTAGCCCCGACGCCAGCGCTTCCTGCACGACTTGGCAGAACGTCTCGTGCTCACCGGAATGTACGAAGACGTCCATGCTGGCATACGCCTCGGCGAGCTCTTTGCCATACCGTGCTCCGGTGAAAACCGCTGTGGGCATTGCTGATTGCAATCTTGCCCGGTCGATGCCGTCGCCGACGATCACCAGCCGCACGGCGCCGGAGGCCGCCAGACCCGTGAGCCGGTCGACATGCTTCTCCGGAGCAAGCCGACCCACAAAGCCGACGATGGGTTTGCCGTCCGGTGACCACCGTCGCCTCAACACCTCGTTTCGCGCCGACGGCGCGAAACGTTGCACGTCCACCCCGCGTGCCCACCGGTGTACTCGCGGAATGCCCTGGGCAATAAGGGATTCCATTGTCGCTGTGGACGGCGCCAGAGTGCGGTCAGCCAGGCGATGCAAGTGGCGGAACCATGCCCACGCCGCCCGTGCTGTCATCGGAATGCCGTAGCTGGACGCGAAACCCGGAACATCGGTTTGGTAGACCGCGACCGTGGGCACCCCTAGCCGCCGAGCGGCATGGAGTCCGCCGTAGCCAAGCAGCGCCGGCGACGCCAGATGCACGACATCCGGATCGAATCCGCGCAGCGCTCTCAGCATTCGGAAGGTGGGCACGCCGAGCGGCAACGTGGTCACCTTTGGGAACATCCGCGACGGCACCCGGTGCACCCGGACACCGTCGTGAAGTCGCTCGGCGCGGTCTTCACCTGGCGGCGTGTCGGGCGCGATCACCAGGGCTTCATGACCGGTTCGACGCAGATGTTCGAGTACCTTGACCACCGAGTTGCTGACGCCGTTCACCTGCGGGAGGAACGACTCGGCGACGATCGCAACACGCACGCCACACACACTGTCAGCGCCGGCTGTCGAAATGGTTGCGTAGCGGCATACGACGTGCGAACTCTGCTGCTCAGCCCGTTGCAGACGCCGAATTTTCACGACGTTCCAACCGCTTGTCCAGCACCGCTAGCACGACCAGGGCGGCGGCGGCGATCAGCCAGGCCACCACCGCGATGGAACCGGCCGGGATGATCGCCAGTCCGGCGTTACGGTGCTGCACTCTGACCAGGTTGGGATCCCTCTTGTTGTACTCAACGTAAATTCGCATGCCCGTGGATAATTCGGACGGATACAGCACACCGAGTTGCGGCCGATAGGTGATCCGATCCGGTGTGACAAACTCGATCGTCGAACGCCGCGGCCCGGCGCTGAGCACCTCAGCCTGCGCGACCCCCATATTACGTTGGATCGCAATGTCATTGCGCCACGCACCAGCCACCAGAAGCACCGACTGCAGCGTGACCAAACCGGTCACTATCAGGACGGCGATTCGTAACCAGCGCAGCACGATCCTGGCTCGAGTATCGGGCAGTCCATCACTGCGCCCATGAATCAGGATGTGCAGCAGGGGTTTCGGTGATATCACAGAGCCGCCTTGATGGCGGCGTGCAATTGTCGCAACGACGACCGGTCGGCCTTGACCTCGAGCACGCGCATGCCGGCACCGGGTTGATCGAGGGTCGGTCTGAGTTCGTCGACCTCGATCTGGCGAGATTCCACGTGGTAGGCGCGGCACAATGCGCCCACATCGACGTCGTGTGGGGTGCCGAAGATTCGCGATGACACGTCGGAGAACCTGGGGTCACCCTGCTCGAGCAATTCGAAGATGCCGCCGCCGTTGTCATTAGACACCACGATTGTCAATGACCGCGGTATCGGTTCGGTCGGCCCGATCAACAGCCCGGAGCTGTCGTGCACGAACGTCAGGTCGCCGATCAGTGCGATGGTGCGGGGCGGGGAGTCCGGGCTGCCGGTGCGCTCGTGAGCCCCCTCATAAGCTAGGGCCGCCCCGATCGCGGTGGACACGGTGCCGTCGATGCCGGCGACCCCACGGTTGGACCGTACCCGGATGCCGCGGGTGTCCAAACCGGCCAACGCCACATCCCGCACCGGATTGGATGCCCCGAGCACCAGCTGGTCACCGGGCCGCAGCGCATGCGACACCGCCGCCGCGACGTGCAGCCCGGTGGTCAACGGGTGCGCCGCGAGCTGTTCCCGAACCGCCGCGATCGCGTGCCGGTTCATCGCCGCACACCGGTCAAGCCACGCGGGCCGCGGCGCGCCGGTGGTGACCGCCCGCGTGCCGGTGGCCTGCGAGTTACCCGAGACATCCGGCCAGCGTGGACCGGTTGTCAATGCGAATACCGGCACTTCTGCGTCGGCCAGCAGCACCGATACCGGACGATGCAGTGTCGGCCGGCCCAGCATGATCACCTGTTGAGGGCGCAGCAGCGGCAGCGCCAGCGGGTGCAACGGGTTGTCCCCGGACCGCGGCGCCGTCGGTTCTGCGACGGTCGGCAACGCCGCGAGGTTGGGGTGCACGCCAGCGCCATGCCCGGAGATGACCACGGTGTCGACCGACAGGTCGATGTCCAGTGGCTGGTCGAAGGTGACCGGCGGCGTGTAGGTCCACGGCTTGCCAGCAGGCCGGCCCGGCGGGGTGACCGCGCCGAGGGGCTCGGGATCGGGCACCAGCGGTTCGCGCAGCGGGATGTCGAAGTGCACGGGGCCCGCGTTGGCGGTGCGAGCACCCGTGGCGGCCGCCAACACTCGGCACGTAGCCGATCGCCAGGTCGCGTTGAGCGCCGAGGTCCGCTCGGGTGCGTCCTCGGCCAGCCCCAAGCTGATGCTGGCGCGCACCTGGGTGCCGAAATAGCCCAGCTGCTCCATGGTCTGGTTGGCGCCGGTGCCCAGCAGCTCGTAGGGCCGATTGGCCGACAGCACGATCAGCGGCACCCGAGCGTAGTTTGCCTCCACCACCGCCGGACCGAGGTTAGCCACGGCGGTGCCGGATGTCATCGCGACACACACCGGCGCGCCCGCCCCGATTGCCAGCCCGATGGCCAGGTAGCCGGCGGTGCGTTCATCGATGCGAACGTGCAACCGGATCCGGCCGGACCGGTCGGCGTCCTGCAGCGCGAAGGCCAGCGGCGCATTGCGCGAGCCCGGACACAGCACCACGTCGCGAACGCCGCCGCGGATCAGTTCGTCGACGACGACGCGCGCCTGTGTCGTCGAGGGGTTCACCAGTACAGAGTGTCACAGCCGGACCGTATGGCCGGGCCGCGCTCAGGCCTTGACACTGGCGAAGAACTTCAGCATCGCGGTGTTGACGGCTTCCGGCCGCTCGAAGAACCCGAGATGACCGGCGTCAGGTATCTGCAGGTAACGGCCATTCGGCAGGGCGTCGGCGACCTCCCGACCCAGGTAGGGCGGCGTCACCACGTCGTCGGCGAAACCAATCACCAGCACCGGCGCGGCGATGTTGCGGTAGGCGGGCAGCCGGTTGGTCTGCGGAGCGCAATCTAGCTGACAGCGCAGTCCGGGGGTGGACTTAATCGGCCACATGGAAAACATCGCGATCCAGTCGCCAACGGCCACGTCATCGTTGAGCGTCTTTCGGGAGAAGTTCTCCAGTAAGCGAGCCCTCGCGTCGTATGTGGGTGGCAGCTGGACACCCGAGTCATAGAGTTCGGCCTCGGCTTTGTTAAAGAACTGGCGGGCGCGGTCCAGGCGGCCGCGAGTGGCCATCAGCACCGCCGAGCTGACCAGCTCGGGTGCGACCACCATGAGTTCCTGCGCGATGAACGCCCCCATCGACACCCCGACAACGCGCGCCGGGGCGATGTCTAGGGTTTCGATCAGCGCCGCGGTGTCGGCGACCATGGTTTGCGTTGTGAAGCCTTCGGCGTTTTCGGTGGCGCCGATGCCCCGATTGTCGAACGTGATGCACCGATATCCAGCCGCCAGAAAGGCCGGGACTTGATGTGGGTGCCAGGTGCGTCCGGCGCCGCCGCGGCCGGCGATAAAGACCACCGGGTCACCGGTCCCGTTGTCGTCGTAGGCCAGGTTGATCACCCGAAAGACGGTACAAGCAACGAGTAGCAGGCCTTGACCCGGTCGATCCACCACTGTCGCCGCTGCGGCGGTGCACCCAGGGCTTGCAACCGCGCCGGGTCGGGCGTTGTCCGCGCAACTGCCAGCAAGCCGTCGACGGGTGCTGCGGGCTCGGCCACGTCCTCTTCAAACAGCCCGCCGGTGCCCAGCCCGCACGCGTGGTCGAGCTCCGGCAGGGCCGCGGCGGCGGTCAGGCCGGCGGCGATTCCGACGGCGGAATCGAGCGCGCTGGAGACCACCACCGGAACGGCGATCCGCGCCGCGATATCAAGCAGCGCCGAAATACCGCCCAGCGGGGCGACCTTCAGCACCGCGATATCGGCGGCCTGAGCGCGGACAACGGCCAACGGATCGTCGGCCTTGCGGATGCTTTCGTCGGCGGCGATCGGCACATCCACCCGCCGGCGCAACTCGGCGAGTTCGGCGACGGTGGCGCAGGGTTGTTCAAGGTACTCCAGCGGGCCGTCGGCGGTCAGGGCGGCCGCCGCGGCCACCGCCTCGGCGACACCCCAGCCACCGTTGGCGTCCACCCGCACCATGGGAACCAGCTCCCGAACCGCGTTGACACGCTCGATGTCGTCGGCCAGGCTCTGCCCAGGCTCGGCGACCTTCACCTTGGCCGTCCGGGCCCCAGGAAACCGGGCCAGCACCTCGCCCACCTGGGCGGCGGCAACGGCCGGCACAGTGGCGTTAATCGGAACGCGGTCACGTCGCACCGGCGGCGGCGCACAGTAGGCGGTCTCGATCGCCGACGCCAACCACGCGCACGCCTGCGCGGACTGGTACTCCACGAACGCACCGAATTCGCCCCAACCGGCCGGACCCTCGATCAAGGCCACTTCACGGGTGGTGATGCCGCGGAAACGCACTCGCATCGGCAGGGCCACCACATACAGGCGGTCCAGCAGGGCTTCTAGGGGGGGCAGCACGGGTATCACCGCCGATAAACCTGGCGACCGGCCAGAAACGTCGCCCGCACCGCCAGGTCGGCGATCTGCTCTGGCGGCACCGTCCGGGGATCCGCCGACAGCACCACCATATCCGCGTACTTGCCGACCTGAAGCGAGCCGATCGCGTCCTCAGCGAACAGTTGCCAGGCGGCATCGATGGTCTGCGCGCGAATCGCCTGCTCGACCGTCAGGCGCTCCTGAGGTGCCAGCACCCGGCCACTGGGCGCCACCCGGGTTGCGGCCACGCTGATGTTGCGCAGCGGCTCCTCCGGTGTGACGGGCGGGTCGTTGTGCAGCGAGATACGCATGCCGGCGGCCACCGCGGATCCAGCCGGCATCCACCGGGACCCGCGCTGTGCCCCGAACAGGTCATCGACGATCACATCGCCCCAGTAATGGATCTGGTCGACGAAGATGCTGCAGGTGACACCGAGTTCGGCGGCGCGCCGCAGTTGGTCGGGCCGGATGGCCCCGACGTGTTCGAGCCGCAGCCGGTGATCGTCTCGAGGATTGCGGCGCAGTGCCTCTTCGTAGACGTCGAGGATGGTGTCCACACCGCCGTCGCCGTGCACGTGACAGGCGATCTGCCAGCCCCGCGGAAAGTAGGCCCCGACGATTTCGGCCAACTGTTCACGGGTGTAATTGGCGCACCCGCGGGAACCGGGCGGTACACCGATGGCACGGGTGGCGGGGGTGTCCAGGTAGGGAAAGGTCAGATCGATATTGCCGACCCACGGCGAGCCGTCCACCCAGATCTTGATGCCCACCTGGCGCAGCATGTCGTCACCTTGCCTAGGCGTCGCATCGGTGCACATCCGCGCATTGGAGATCTCGTAGGTGCACAGCCGGACCGTCAGTTCGGCGCGCACCGCCTCGACCATCGGCCGATACCCTGGGTCAAAAGCCATCTCCGAGCATGTGGTCAGGCCGGCACGGTTGAGCCGAGCACACTCGGCGCGCAGCATGGCACCGAAGTTGCTGGGGTCGGCTACACCGGCCAAAAGCGGAAGAATCGCGCCGATTTCCTCGGCGGTGCCGTCGAGTTCGCCATTGCCGTCGCGGCCATACTTCGCGCCCTTGGGATCCGCGGTGTCTCGGGTGAGCCCATTGAGCCAGGCGGCGTGCGAGTTGAAGTAAGCCTTGTGTCCGGAGTTGTGGATGATCACCAGCGGCCCGTTCGGCGCGAGGCTGTCGAGCCAGGTCAGCGTCGGCTCGCCAAGACCGGACTGCAGCAGCGGATCCCAGCCGACCAGATAGGCGCCGGCCGGGCCGCGCCGTGCAACCTCGCCGCGGATCGCGGCAACGACGTCGTCCGCGTCCCGCATCGTCACCGGACGGATATCGACGAACCGGTCCGACAGCACGACCGCCTCCAGTAGCGGATGGCCGTGTGCCTCAACAAATCCTGGCATGACACACCCGGCACCCAGATCGATGACCCGGGTGTTGGCGCCAACCAGGCCGGCAACCTCGGACCGGTCACCGACGGCAATGACCCGGCCGTCGGCGACCGCGATCGCCTCGGCCGTTGGCCGCGCATCGTCGACGGTGAGCACGGTTCCGGTCATGACGAGGTCTGCATCGGCCATGGGCTCCAAGCGTAGTGATCCTTCGAGATTGCGAGGGCACGGCAGATCCAAATTGCAACACGTTCTAGTCTTGCCAGATGAGCACCGCCGGCGACGATGCAGTGGGGGTACCACCCGCTTGCGGGGGACGAAGCGATGCGGTGGGGGTACCCCAGCTAGCGAGGGAGAGCGGCGCCATGCGTGACCAGGATTGTTCGGGCGAGCTGTTGCGCAGCCCGACCCACAACGGCCATCTGCTAGTGGGAGCGCTCAAGCGCCACCAGAACAAGCCGGTGCTGTTCCTCGGCGACACCAGGCTGACCGGTGGCCAGCTGGCGGACCGTATCAGCCAGTACATCCAGGCATTCGAGGCGCTAGGTGCCGGCACCGGGGTGGCGGTCGGTCTGCTGTCGCTCAACCGTCCTGAAGTTTTGATGATCATCGGCGCCGGGCAGGCCCGCGGTTATCGGCGCACCGCGCTGCACCCGTTGGGCTCGCTGGCCGATCACGCCTACGTGCTGAACGACGCCGGCATCAGCTCACTGATCATCGACCCCAACCCGATGTTCGTCGAGCGCGCACTGGCTCTGCTGGAGCAGGTGGACTCGCTGCAGCAAATCCTCACCATTGGGCCGGTGCCCGATGCGCTCAAGCGTGTGGCAGTCGACCTATCCGCCGAGGCCGCCAAATACCAGCCGCAGCCGCTGGTCGCCGCCGACCTGCCACCCGACCAAGTTATCGGCCTGACTTACACCGGCGGCACCACCGGCAAGCCTAAGGGCGTGATAGGCACCGCGCAGTCGATCGCCACCATGACCTCGATCCAGCTCGCCGAATGGGAGTGGCCGGCCAACCCGCGGTTCTTAATGTGCACCCCGCTGTCGCACGCCGGCGCGGCGTTTTTCACGCCGACGGTGATCAAGGGCGGCGAGATGATAGTGCTGGCGAAGTTCGACCCGGCCGAGGTACTCAGAATCATTGAGGAGCAACGCATTACAGCGACCATGTTGGTGCCATCGATGCTGTACGCGCTGCTGGACCACCCGGATTCGCACACCCGGGACCTGTCGTCGCTGGAAACCGTCTACTACGGCGCCTCGGCGATCAACCCGGTGCGACTAGCCGAGGCGATCCGGCGGTTCGGCCCGATCTTCGCCCAGTACTACGGGCAATCCGAGGCGCCCATGGTGATCACCTATCTGGCCAAGGGCGATCACGACGAGAAGCGGCTGACCTCATGTGGGCGGCCGACGCTGTTCGCCCGCGTCGCGCTGTTAGACGAGCATGGCAAGCCGGTGAAGCAGGGCGAAGTCGGCGAAATCTGTGTCAGCGGACCGCTGTTGGCGGGCGGTTACTGGAAGCTGCCAGACGAGACGTCGCGGACTTTTAAAGACGGCTGGCTGCACACCGGCGACCTGGCCCGCGAGGACTCCGATGGCTTCTACTACATCGTCGACCGCGTCAAGGACATGATCGTCACCGGCGGCTTCAACGTGTTCCCCCGGGAGGTCGAGGACGTGGTGGCCGAGCATCCGGCGGTTGCACAGGTGTGCGTGGTTGGCGCGCCGGACGAGAAGTGGGGCGAGGCCGTCACCGCGGTGGTGGTGTTGCGCTCCAACGCGGCCCGCGATGAGCCCGCGATCAAGGCCATGACCGCCGAGATCCAGGCAGCGGTCAAACAACGCAAGGGATCGGTGCAGGCACCCAAGCGGGTGGTGGTCGTCGACTCTTTGCCGTTGACCGGTCTAGGAAAGCCGGACAAGAAGGCCGTGCGCGCACGGTTCTGGGAAGGCGCTGGGCGCGCGGTCGGCTAGGGCTTGGCCGTTGCATGAAGTCTGGTCCCTCGCATCTGATCTGGATTAGTCTTCACCCCGGCCTTCGGCCTGGCGATGCCGGCGCACTTGACGCCGCCGATGCCGTGCAGATATGCCGGCGATGCTCGGGATAACCCACCTTCACAGCGGGTTTCGCGGTCTGCGGCGGGCGAAAGAACCCGCCGAAAGCCTTGTTGAGCCGGCGCACGAAAACGATCGTTGTGTGTACATTGGTGTGTATGGCTCGGTTGAACGTGTATGTGCCCGACGAATTGGCGGAGCGCGCCAGGGCGCGGGGCTTGAACGTCTCGGCGCTGACTCAGGCCGCGATCAGTGCCGAGTTGGAGAACTCCGCAACCGATGCGTGGCTTGAGGGGTTGGAACCCAGAAGCACCGGCGCTCGGCATGATGACGTGCTGGGTGCGATCGATGCCGCTCGCGATGAGTTCGAAGCGTGAGAGCATCGCCCACTTCGCCGCCGGAGCAGGTGGTCGTCGACGCGAGTGCCATGGTGGATCTACTGGCTCGCACTAGCGATCGGTGCTCTGCGGTGCGCGCGCGGCTGGCTCGGACCGCGATGCACGCGCCGGCGCACTTCGATGCCGAGGTGTTGTCGGCGCTGGGGCGCATGCAGCGCGCCGGCGCACTCACCGTTGCCTATGTCGATGCGGCACTGGAGGAGTTGCGACAGGTGCCGGTGACTCGACACGGTCTTTCGTCGCTGCTTGCTGGAGCGTGGTCGCGCCGCGACACCCTCCGCCTGACCGATGCCCTCTACGTCGAGCTGGCCGAAACGGCAGGTCTGGTGTTGTTGACCACCGACGAAAGATTGGCACGCGCCTGGCCCTCGGCTCACGCCATCGGCTGAGTCCAGCGGGGCTTGGAGAAAGGTGGGCGCGCCGCCCTGTTGAGCGCTTAACATGCCCCACGAGTAGACCGCATTGCCGAGCGACACTGTGCCGGTTCGGTGATGAACTGCGAGCAGCGCCATGATCGAGTACGCGGTGACCCTCCACAGAAAGCCGCCCGGGCGCCAACTCACGACCACATGTGACCAAGACCCCGGGCACCATACCGTCCGGCTGACGCCCAGCGGCCATGATTACTGTGGCAGGCATGGGTGAACGGATCAGATCGCCGTGGTGGCTCCAGCCGGCGAACAAGGACGGAGTTCAACAGCCTTGAGTGACAACCCTTTTGATGCCAAGGCGTGGCGGCTCGTGGACGGGTTCGACGATCTGACCGACATCACCTACCACCGCCACGTCGACGATGCCACGGTGCGGGTGGCGTTCAACCGCCCTGAAGTGCGCAACGCATTTCGCCCGCACACCGTCGACGAGCTGTACCGGGTGCTCGACCACGCACGAATGTCGCCCGACGTCGGAGTGGTGCTGCTGACCGGCAACGGGCCGTCCCCGAAGGACGGCGGCTGGGCGTTCTGCTCCGGCGGCGACCAACGAATTCGTGGGCGCAGCGGTTACCAGTACGCCAGCGGAGACACCGCGGACACGGTTGATGTCGCCCGCGCCGGCCGGTTGCACATCCTGGAGGTGCAGCGGCTGATCCGGTTCATGCCCAAGGTGGTCATTTGTCTGGTCAATGGCTGGGCGGCCGGCGGGGGACACAGCCTGCACGTGGTCTGCGATCTCACCCTGGCCAGCCGCGAGTACGCCCGCTTCAAGCAGACCGACGCCGACGTCGGCAGCTTCGATGGCGGTTACGGCAGCGCATATCTGGCCCGTCAGGTCGGCCAGAAGTTTGCCCGCGAGATCTTCTTCCTAGGCCGCACCTACACCGCCGAGCAGATGCACCAGATGGGCGCGGTCAACGCGGTGGCCGAACACGCCGAGCTGGAGACAGTGGGGCTGCAGTGGGCGGCCGAGATCAACGCGAAATCGCCTCAGGCGCAACGGATGCTGAAGTTCGCGTTCAACCTGCTCGACGACGGGCTGGTGGGTCAGCAACTGTTTGCCGGTGAGGCCACCCGCCTGGCCTACATGACCGACGAGGCCGTCGAAGGCCGCGACGCCTTCCTACAGAAGCGTCCCCCCGACTGGAGCCCGTTTCCGCGCTATTTCTAACGCGGCCGTTCGCCGAGGCTGTAGTTGCCGAGCAGAAGCCCGACGAGTGGGACACCACAGTAACTACAGGCTCGGCAAAACTAGACTCCCCAGCTGTGAGCAAAAGTCCGCTGCGCTGGTTGACTGAACAAATCACATTGGCCGGCATGCGGCCACCAATTTCGCCGCAACTGCTGATCAACCGGCCCGCGATGCAACCCGTCGACCTCACCGGCAAGCGCATCCTGCTCACCGGCGCGTCGTCAGGCATCGGTGCGGCCGCGACCAAACAGTTCGGACTGCACCGCGCCGTCGTGGTTGCCGTCGCGCGCCGTAAGGATCTGCTGGATGCCGTGGCGGACCGGATCACCGGCGACGGCGGCACGGCGATGTCGCTCCCCTGCGACCTCTCGGACATGGAAGCGATCGACGCGCTGGTCGAAGACGTCGAAAAGCGCATCGGCGGGATCGACATCCTGATCAACAATGCCGGCCGGTCGATCCGGCGGCCGCTGGCCGAGTCGCTGGAACGCTGGCACGACGTCGAGCGCACCATGGTGCTCAACTACTATGCCCCGCTGCGGCTTATCCGCGGGCTTGCACCCGGGATGCTCGAGCGTGGCGACGGCCATATCATCAATGTCGCCACCTGGGGCGTGTTGTCGGAGGCTTCGCCGCTGTTCTCGGTGTACAACGCATCGAAGGCCGCACTGTCGGCGGTGAGCCGGATCATCGAAACCGAGTGGGGTAGTCAGGGCGTGCATTCGACGACGCTGTACTACCCGCTGGTGGCAACTCCGATGATTGCGCCGACGAAGGCCTACGACGGGCTGCCGGCGCTGACCGCCGCGGAAGCCGCCGAGTGGATGGTCACCGCCGCCCGCACCCGACCGGTGCGGATCGCGCCTCGGGTTGCCGTCGCCGTCAACGCGCTGGACAGCATCGGTCCCCGCTGGGTCAATGCACTCATGCAGCGCCGCAACGAACAGCTCAACCCTTGAACCGGGTCCCGGCCTGCCGACCCTCGGCCGCCGGCGTGCCGCTACGTGATAGACACAGGGCCATGGAAATCCTGGCCAGCCGGATGCTACTTCGGCCGGCGGACTATCAGCGGTCGCTGAGCTTCTACCGTGACCAGATCGGGCTGGCGATTGCCCGTGAATACGGGGCCGGCACAGTGTTTTTCGCCGGTCAGTCACTGCTCGAACTGGCCGGTTACGGCGAGCCGGACCATTCGCGGGGACCTTTTCCCGGCGCGCTGTGGCTGCAGGTGCGCGACCTCGAGGCTACCCAGACCGAGCTGGTCAGCCGAGGCGTGTCGATCGCTCGCGAGCCCCGCCGCGAACCGTGGGGCCTGCACGAGATGCATGTGACCGACCCAGACGGGATCACACTGATATTCGTCGAGGTTCCCGAGGGTCACCCGCTGCGTACAGACACCCGGGCGTGAACTCCGCAAAACGCTGGGTTACGTGATTGGTAACATCTGGCGACGAGTCGAGATACACCCGCATTTCGCGTACTCGTTTGATCGACAACGCAATATCCCGACCAGCAGAATCAGGCCCTGTGAACCTTCAGTTGTTCCTTTTGCTCATTGTCGTCGTGACGGCATTGGCGTTCGACTTCACCAACGGGTTCCACGACACCGGAAACGCCATGGCGACCTCGATTGCCAGCGGCGCCCTGGCACCGCGGGTAGCGGTAGCACTTTCTGCCGTGCTGAACCTGATCGGTGCGTTTTTGTCCACCGCCGTGGCGGCCACAATCGCCAAGGGTCTGATCGACGCGAATCTGGTGACGCTGGAGTTGGTGTTCGCCGGCCTGGTCGGCGGGATCGTCTGGAACCTGTTGACCTGGTTGCTGGGCATTCCGTCGAGTTCCTCACATGCGCTGATCGGCGGCATCGTCGGCGCCACAATTGCCGCCGTCGGCCTGCGTGGGGTGATCTGGAGCGGAGTGGTGTCCAAGGTGATCGTGCCGGCCGTGGTAGCCGCGCTGCTGGCCACGCTGGTCGGAGCAGTCGGCACCTGGCTGGTCTACCGGACGACGCGCGGGGTTGCCGAAAAGCGTACGGAACGCGGTTTCCGGCGCGGCCAGATCGGCTCGGCGTCGCTGGTCTCGCTGGCGCACGGCACCAACGACGCGCAGAAGACGATGGGCGTGATCTTCCTGGCGTTGATGTCCTACGGCGCGGTCAGCACGACGGCATCCGTGCCGCCGCTGTGGGTGATCGTGAGTTGCGCCGTGGCCATGGCCGCCGGTACCTACCTGGGTGGCTGGCGCATCATCCGCACCCTAGGCAAAGGGCTGGTCGAGATCAAACCACCGCAGGGTATGGCCGCCGAGTCGTCATCGGCCGCCGTCATTCTGTTGTCCGCGCACTTCGGCTATGCGCTGTCCACAACGCAGGTCGCGACCGGGTCCGTGCTGGGCAGCGGCGTCGGCAAGCCCGGCGCCGAGGTGCGCTGGGGGGTAGCCGGCCGCATGGTGGTCGCGTGGCTGGTGACGCTCCCGTTGGCCGGGCTGGTCGGGGCCTTCACCTACGGGCTGGTGCATTTCATCGGTGGCTACCCCGGTGCGATCCTCGGTTTCGCACTGTTGTGGCTGACCGCCACCGCCATCTGGCTGCGGTCGCGCAGGGCGCCGATCGACCACACCAACGTCACCGCCGACTGGGAAGGCAACCTGACGGCCGGCCTGGAAGCGGGTGCGCAGCCGCTTGCGGATCAGAGGCCGCCGGTGCCTGCACCGCCGGCTCCGACTCCCCCACCGAACCACCGAGCACCACAGTTCGGCGTCACCACGAGGAACGCCCCGTGAGTGCCTGGTTCAACTACACGGCCACCCTGAAGATCCTGATCTTCAGTCTGCTAGCCGGCGCGCTGCTACCGGGCCTGTTCGCGGTGGGCGTGCGGCTGCAGGCCGCCGGCGACGGTGCCGACGCCACCGCGCGCCGGCGCCCGCTACTGGTTGCCGTCAGTTGGGCGATCTTCGCGCTGGTGCTTGCGGTAGTCATCATTGGAGTGCTGTATATCGCCCGTGACTTCATCGCGCATCACACCGGCTGGGCCTTCCTGGGCGCCACACCCAAGTAGAGTCGCAGATGGCCGCGACATAGGGTTTGGCGACGGCCCCGACGGGAAGATATAGCAGCGTGAACCGGTTTCTCACCTCGATCGTCGCGTGGTTGCGCGCGGGATATCCCGAGGGCATTCCGCCGACCGACTCCTTTGCGGTGCTCGCCCTGCTTTGCCGCCGGCTGAGCCACGATGAGGTCAAGGCGGTGGCTAACGAACTGATGCGACTCGGTGACTTCGACCAGATCGACATCGGCGTGGTGATCACCCATTTCACCGACGAGTTGCCGTCACCGGAGGATGTTGAGCGCGTCCGGGCGCGGTTGGCCGCCCAGGGATGGCCACTCGATGACGTCCGCGACCGCGAGGAGCACGCATAGCCATCCTGCGTGCGCTGCACGTCCCGGCCGGTTCTGCTACCGCGCTGCTGCTGCCTGCCCTGCAACGAGTGCTGGGTGGCAGCGACCCGGCATTGGTCGCGGTGCCCACCCAGCATGAGTCCTTGCTGGGCGCTTTGCGAGTGGGCGAGCAGATTGACGACGACGTCGCCCTGGTAGTGACGACGTCGGGAACCACGGGACCGCCCAAGGGCGCCATGTTGACCGCGGCGGCCTTGACCGCCAGCGCCTCGGCCGCCCACGACCGGCTCGGCGGACCGGGCAGCTGGCTGTTGGCTGTGCCGCCGTATCACATCGCCGGGCTGGCGGTGCTGGTGCGCAGCGTGATCGCCGGATCAGTTCCTGTCGAACTGAACGTCTCCGCGGGATTCGATGTCACCGAATTACCCAACGCGATAAAGAGATTGGGTTCTGGCCGGCGATACACGTCGCTGGTCGCCGCACAGTTGGCCAAGGCACTTACCGACCCGGCGGCCACGGCCGCGCTGGCCGAATTGGACGCGGTGCTGATCGGCGGCGGGCCGGCCCCCCGGCCCATCCTGGACGCCGCGGCCGCCGCCGGCATCACGGTGGTGCGCACCTACGGCATGAGCGAGACCTCGGGCGGCTGTGTCTACGACGGCGTCCCGCTCGACGGGGTCCGGCTGCGGGTGCTGGCCGGCGGCCGCATAGCTATCGGCGGTGCGACCCTGGCCAAGGGCTATCGCAACCCGGTCTCGCCCGATCCGTTCGCCGAGCCAGGCTGGTTTCACACCGACGACCTTGGCGCCCTTGAATCGGGTGATTCGGGTGTGCTGACCGTGCTGGGCCGAGCCGACGAAGCGATCAGCACGGGCGGATTCACCGTGCTGCCGCAGCCAGTGGAGGCCGCACTGGGCACCCACCCTGCGGTGCGTGACTGCGCGGTTTTTGGACTTGCCGACGACCGACTCGGTCAGCGAGTGGTCGCCGCGATTGTGGTCGGCGACGGATGCCCACCACCAACGCTAGAAGCGCTGCGGGCGCATGTCGCGCGCACCCTGGACGTCACCGCCGCGCCCCGAGAGCTACATGTCGTGAACGTGCTACCGCGACGCGGCATCGGCAAGGTGGACCGGGCAGCGTTGGTGCGCCGGTTCGCCGGTGAAGCCGATCAATAGGCTGATCGGTCGTGAGGATCGGTCGCCGCGAGGGATTGGCCGTCGCGATCGGGTTTGTCCTGGTCGGCGCCGCGTTCGTACTGCCGCGGTTGAACCTGGGAATCAAACCGCGATCCGATATCGGCTTGGAGCGGTTTGCCACGCGCGCCGGCGCCGCGCCGATCTTCGGCTACTGGGACGCCCATGTTGGCTGGGGCACGGCCCCGGCGGTCCTTACCGCAGTGGCCGTTGTGGCGTGGGGGCCGGTAGTGGCGCACCGGCTCCCCTGGCGGGTGCTGACGCTGAGCACCTGGGCCACCGCCGCCGCCTGGGCGTTCTCACTGGCGATGATCGACGGCTGGCAGCGCGGCTTTGCCGGCCGATTGACCACCCGTGACGAGTACCTGTGGCAGGTGCCCGGCATTGCCGACATCCCGGCGACGTTGCGGACGTTCACCAGCCGGATTCTCGACTTCCAGCCCAATTCCTGGGTGACTCACGTCTCCGGGCACCCGCCGGGTGCGCTGCTGACGTTTGTCTGGCTGGATCGGATCGGGCTGCGCGGTGGCGGTTGGGCGGGGCTGGTGTGCCTGCTGGTGGGATCCAGCGCGGCGGCGGCGGTGCTGATCGCCGTGCGGGTGCTGGCCAGTGAGCAGATGGCGCGGCGGACGGCACCATTCGTCGCGGTAGCGCCGACGGCGATCTGGATCGCGGTTTCGGCCGACGGGTATTTCGCCGGTGTGGCGGCGTGGGGTATCGCCCTGTTGGCGGTGGCGGTGCATGGTGCCACTCGCTTCCCGGCGCTGGTGGCGGCCGGAGCGGGGCTACTGCTCGGCTGGGGTGTCTTTCTCAACTACGGGCTCGTGCTGATCGTGCTGCCGGGGATGGCGGTGTTGGCCGCCGCAGATTGGCGGCCCGTCCTGCGGGCACTGGGGCCGGCCGTGCTGGCGGCGCTGGTGGTGGCGGTGAGCTTCGCGGTTGCCGGATTCTCCTGGTTCGACGGTTATACCCTTGTCCAGCAACGCTATTGGCAGGGGATCGCCAAAGATCGGCCGTTCGGCTATTGGTCCTGGGCAAACTTGGCGTGCGTGGTCTGCGCTATCGGGTTAGGCAGCGTCGCAGGTCTCAGCCGGGTATTCGACCGGGCCGCGATCAGTCGTCGATCCGGCTGCCATCTGCTGCTGCTGGCGGTGCTGGCCGCCATCGCCTTGGCCGACCTGAGCATGCTGAGCAAAGCCGAGACCGAACGAATCTGGCTGCCCTTCACCATTTGGCTGACCGCGGCGCCCGCACTGCTGCCGCCCCGCTCGCACCGACTCTGGCTGGCGGTCAACGCCGCCGGGGCCCTACTGCTGAACAGCATCATCTTCACCAATTGGTAAGCAAGTGCGCCGGCGCGGCCTCAGAGTCCAGCCGCGCGGGTAGCCTGCGCGAACCGACTCCCCGGAGCGCAGCAATCGCGTACCAGCGCGATGTCGTCCACGATGTCGAAGTCGCCCAGACGCTGCACTAGCGTCACATCAATGCCGTTGTCGCGCAACGCCTTCAAGGTGAGCTCGCCGGTGTCTGGCTGTGACATCGGGACGGCGCGCAGGCACTCGGCCGCAGTAGGCGTGCGTATCCCCAGCACCCACCAACCGCCGTCGAACGCCAGGCCGAGCACCGCGGGGATTTGAAGCAGCAGGCGTGCACAATCGGCCAACAGCTCGGCGGTCACCTGGGGCGTGTCCATCCCGATCTGCAGCACCGGATAGCCGTCGGCCGCGTCGACGTGTGCGTTGGCGAGCCGGTCGGCGAAGGCGTCACCGCGCTGCCGAAATACCGTGAAGGACTTAAGCCGTCGGCGGATCTCCGCGGAATCGGCCGCTGAGTCCAGGTCGCCGGTAAGCGCCACCGCCCGGGCGGTGACCGGCGCAGCGGCCACCGCATCCAGGGTGTCCAGCAGTGCGGCCGCGGCGATGTCGGCGGCGACCTTATCGCCAATCGCCGCGGCCAGCCGGGTCTTGACCCGGCCCGGCTCCGGCGCTTTAGCGACCACCAGCACGCTGACCGGCAGGCAGCTCACGAGATCACCTTCCAGAAGTCCAGGATCGCGATGATGCTGCCCCGCAGCGAACCGCTGACCTTGGATTTGCCGCCGGTCCGGGGACCGTAACTGACGTCGAGTTCGACGACACGCCAGCCCGCCGCAGCGGCCCGGACCAGCAGCTCCAGCGGGTAACCCGAGCGTCGATCGACAACGCCCAGATCCAGCAGGGCCTCTCGCCGGGCGACCCGCATGGGCGCGATGTCGTGCACCGGCAGGCGGTGGCGGGTGCGCAGCCGCCAGCTCATCACCACGGTGCCCACCCGGGCGACCCATGGCCAGTGCAGGCCCGCCACCGGCCGCCGCCGACCGGTCACCAGGTCGGCGCCCTTGTCGAGTTCGGCGACCAGCTTGGGCAAGTCGCCGGCATCCATCGAGCCGTCGGCGTCGATGACCGCTACGATGGGGGTGGTCGC
Organism: Mycobacterium canetti CIPT 140010059; assembly: GCF_000253375.1. NCBI lineage: Bacteria > Bacillati > Actinomycetota > Actinomycetes > Mycobacteriales > Mycobacteriaceae > Mycobacterium > Mycobacterium canetti. The sequence goes on along the minus strand of NC_015848.1, from coordinate 645,406 downwards.
GGCGAGCACACCGGCATGCACCGCCGAGCCGTATCCGGGCCGCGGCTCGACAACCACCTGGGCACCGTGGCGGGCGGCCACCGTCGCGGTCTCATCGGTGCTGTTGTTGTCCACCACTAGCGCCCGATAGCCGGCCGGGATCGCGGCCAGCACCGCCGGGAGTGACTCCTCCTCGTTGAGACAGGGCAGCACCACCGTCACCGCATCACCGGCCATGTCCTCCGACCGTAGTGAAGCCGCGACCGTGATCAGAATCCGCCGAATAAATCGCCCCCGCCGCTGCCGTTGCGGCCACCGGACGGCGGCTGCGGAGCCGGCGCCACCGTCTGCGGGGCCACGGTCTGCTGCTGGGTTGGCATCTGTTGGGTTGGTTGTTGCGTGGGCTGCTGCGTCGGCTGCGGAGCGACGGTCGTCGGCGTGGCGGTGGCTGGAGCGACCGTGGTCGGGGCGACGGTGGTCGGAGCGACCGTCGTCGGGGCGACGGTCGTCGGCGGCGTGGTAACCGGAGTGGTCGGCGGCGTCGTTGGTGGCGTGGTCACCGGAGTGGTCGGCGGCGTCGTTGGCGGCGTGGTCGGCGGCGTCGTTGGCGGCGTGGTCACCGGCGTGGTCGGCGGCGTCGTCGCCGACGTGGTCACCGGCGTCGTCGGCGGTGCGGTGGGGATGGTCGGCATTCCAGGCTGCCAACCCGGGAACGGGGGAATGATGATCGGGACCGGGATTGGCACCGGGGCAGGCACAACACCGGGCACGGCCGGCGCTTCCGGCGCAGGCGAAGCCGGCGTCCCACCCACCCCGGGTGAGGTACCCGGCCGCGGCACCACGTTCTGTACAGCCGGAATGGTGCCGCCCTGGAATCCAGCGGTGGGATCATCGGGCGGAGGCGGCGGGACCGGCGCCTGCTGTTGCGTCGGCAACAACGGCATGAACTTCCCTGGCTGGGCGTTTTGGTGTCCCTCTACCGGTTTTGAGGCCGCGGTCGGTCGGATGGTGACCGCCACCGCCACCGCCAGCGAGGCGAAACCGATCACCGCAAAGGCCACGACAGCGTTGCCGATCAGCAGCGACCGTCGGCTCAACGGCGCCGAGCGATCCGCGGCTGCCCCGTATTCGTCGTGTTCCTCATATTCGTCGACCGGAAGCAGCTCGTAATCGCTGGCCTGCGAGTACGCCAGCTGCTCGCCTTCAGAACCCGATTGCCCCGCCTCGGCCGGGGAGAGCGAAGTGGTCGCATCCGCGACCAGGGCCGGGTGCGCCATCGTAGCGGCGCCGGCCGCCATCGCCGCGCCACGGGCCAGCGCGAACGTGGGGTCGTCGGGAGTCTGCACGCGCATCGTCGACGCCGCGCGCAGCTGGTCGGCAAGAACCGTGGTGTGCTCGGCGGACCTACCCACCAGGAAGACATCCCCCGGGGCGAGGGCCTGGTCGCCGAGCCGGGCCATCAGGGTATCGACGGTCGATGTGGCGTCGGCGCCCGCCACCGGCGCGACGGCCACCATCGTCGGCGGCGCGTCCGGGTCACCAACCACCGATAAGGTTGCCGTCTCATCACCCACCAACAGCACGGCAGAGCCGGCATGTGCCGCCCCGACCAGCGCCGTGGCGGCCTGCGCCTCGGATATCACGGCAACGTCGTGGACCCCGGAGTCCTGCAGTGCGTGCTGCAGCTCGTCAACTTTGGCCTGATCCGGCCAACACAGCCGGGTAGCGACCAGCCGGTGGTTTTCGCCGGCCAATGACCGATCCGTGCCCACCACGGTCTCGGTTAACACCTCGACCGGGTGCTCGGCCACATCGAGCACGAACTGGTCGATCACGGTGCCGGGCGCAGCCGAGTCGACCAGCGCCAGACGCGCGACCCGATCCGTGACCGCAACCCCCAAAGCGACGTCCATCGCGGCTCTCCTTCGGCTGGCTACCCCACAACCAGCAATGTCCCGGCATCGTTACACTGCGATACCGTCGGCAGTATCGGTCATTCGGCGACAGCGTTCGCCTATGACCGCAGCGTAACCGGGTTCGCAAACAGCGGGACGGTCACCGGGCAAACGAGATCCGCCCAACCGCGTGTTCTGCGCCACTGCCGCGTCGTCGGAACGGAGACTATGTTCGCAAGCGAGCAACGCAGTCGGCCCGGCCGGGTGCACCCACGCCACCACAGGACCGACTCGGCGCCAACCGTTCTTGATTCCCGGGGGGCATCGTGGGCCTGAGCAGCGACGACACCCGACGACGCGAGGTCGTCCGCGACTTGGCCGCTGGTGCCCTGCTCATCGGTGCGCTGTTTTTCCCATGGAACCTGTATTTCGGTTTCCGAATCCCGGACAGCAGCAAGACCGTGTTCGGGTTGCTGCTGGCGGTGACATCGCTCTCTTTGGCATCGCTTGCCGTGACCTTCGCCGGGAGGCGCTCACAGCTTCGCCTGGGCCTCAACGTCCCCTATCTGCTGCTGGTGCTGGCCTTCGTGGTGTTCGACGCGATCCAGACGATTCGACTCGGCGGCACCGTCCACGTGCCCGGTGGTGTCGGGCCGGGGGGATGGCTGGGGATCACCGGCGCGCTGTTGAGCGCGCAACCGGCGCTAACCGGCGCTACCACCGATGAGGGCAGCCACAGCAGGTGGCTGCGGGCCACCCAGTTCCTCGGCTACGCGTCTATGTTGGGTGCGGCCCTCAGCACCGGTTTCAACCTGAGCTGGCGGGTCAGGTACGCGTTGGAGCCCGCGGCCGGCGCGTCCGGTTTTGGCAAACAGAACCTCGCGGTCATCGACACGGCGGTGGTGTACGGCGTGGTAGCCCTGGCCGCCGTGCTAGTCGCGTCCCGGTGGCTGCTTCGGCCTACAGCGGCCGAAGCGCTCTCAACCGTGGCGCTGGGTGGCTCCACCCTGATCGCCGGGTCCATCGTGTGGAGCCTTCCCATCGGCCGCGAGATCGACGCGTTCCACGGCATTGCCCAAAACACGTCGACGGCCGGCGTGGGATACGAGGGTTATCTGGTGTGGGCCGCGGCCGCGGCAATGTGTGCGCCGCTGACCCTGTTCAGGTCCCCGAACGCGCCACCGATCGACAAAACCGTGTGGCGGGCAGCGTCCCGAAACAGCTTGCTGCTCATCGCCGTGTGGTGCCTGGGCTCGGTAGCGATGCGGTTGACCGACCTCGTCGTCGCGGTGCTGTTGAATTATCCGTTCTCGCGCTACGACAGCATGGCGCTGGCTGCGTTCGATCTGGCCACCGCGGTCCTAGCGATCTGGCTTCGCTTCAACATGGCGACCGAGGCCCTGCCCGCGAGGCTGATCTCGTCGCTGTGCGGATTGCTATGCACATTCACCGTTTCGCGCGTCATCGTCGGCGTCGTCCTGGCTCCGCGATTCCAGGCATCTTCGGGCGGGTCGGCTCACCCCGTCTACGGAAACGATCTTGCCCAGCAGATCACCAGCACCTTCGATGTGGTGCTGTGCGGCCTGGCGCTCAGCATCCTCGCGGCGGCCATCGTCATCGGCAGGCTGCGCCAGCTGCCGCAACCCCCGCACACCCCGGCGCTGTCCCGGCCTGCTGGATCCCCCCGGATTTTCAGGTCAGCTGGGTCGACGCACCCAGTGCGGCCGAAGATCTACCGGCCGCCGGACCACTCGTCGTAGCTCGAGCGGTCAGCGAAGCGGCGCGAACGCGAACTCACGCAGTCCTTCGCCTGGATCGACGGCCGCGCGGAACCCGAGCACGCGGGCGGCCCGCGCGGGATCGGCGACAATGTGGCGCACGTCGCCGCTGCGGTAGTGCCCGGTGATGGCCGGGGACATCGAGCCACCGCGGGCGTCGCATATCGCGGTTGCCACCTGAAGGATCGAGATGGGGCGCCCGGAACAGACGTTGACCGCGGTAAACCCGTCGCGGTCCGCTTCACCCAGATGCACCGCGGCGAGGTTCGCCGCGGCCACGTCGTCCACGTGCACGAAGTCCCGCATCTGGCCGCCGTCTTCGAAAACCTTTGGTGGCTTGCCTTTTTCAACCGCCGAGCGGAAGATCGCGGCCACTCCGGAATAGGGGGTGTCGCGCGGCATGCCGGGGCCGTAGACGTTGTGGTAGCGCAACGCCACCACCGAACCGCCACTCGCTTCCGACCACGCCAGCGCGTAGTGCTCCTGCGCGGTCTTGCTGGCCGCGTACAGGCTGCGCGGGCGCAACGGGGCATCCTCGTCGACCAATTGCCAGATGACTGGCTCGCCGCACCCCGGGCAACGGTGTTCGAAGACCCCATTGTCCAGGTCGGCTCGCCGCCGCGGCAGCGGGTCGACCGGTCCATGCTGGGGACAGTCATAGCGCCCCTGCCCGTAAACCACCATCGACGACGCCAGCACCAAACGGCGGACCCCGGCGGCGAACATCTGCGCCAGCAGCACCGTGGTGGCGAAATCGTTGTGGCCGCCATAGGCGGGTGCGTCGGCGGCGTTGACGCCGGCACCCACCATGGCGGCCTGGTGACACACCAGATCGACACCGGCCAACAACGGGGCCAGCGCGCTGGCGTCGCGCACGTCGACCCGCTGGCAGCCCGGTGGCAGCACCGGGTTTGGCCCGTGCGCGGCGGGCAGCAGCGCGTCGACGCCCACCACGTCGTGACCCGCAGCCCGTAACGCCGCATCCACGCGCGACCCGATGAAGCCGGCCGCGCCGGTCAGCAGCACCCTCATGGCAGCTCGAACGGCAACGGAACACCGGCGTGGTGTTGACAGTGCGTGCACGTGCGCTCGTCGGCGACCCGATCGATGGCGGCCCGCACCAGCCTTTTGAGCAGTTCGATGTTCTCCCCGAATGCGGCGAACACGTCGGCGGCTTTCACGCCATCGCCAGCAGCGACGCCGGCATCCACATCTGTCACCAAAGCGATTGCTGCGTAGCATAATTCGAGTTCGCGAGCCAGCACCGCCTCGGGATAGCCGGTCATGTTGACCAGATTGCACCCGGCAGCGGCGAACCACTGGCTTTCCGCGCGGGTGGAAAACCGCGGACCCTGGATCACCACCATGGTGCCGCCGTCGACAACACCGGGCAGGCCGGTCACCGCGGCCCGCAGCGTGGGGCAGTACGGATCGGCGAAGGCGGCATGGACACCGCCGAAGTCGAAATAGGTGTCGGCGCGGCCGCTGGTGCGGTCGACCAGCTGATCGGGCACCACGACCGCGCCGGGCCCGAGTTCAGGGTCCAGGCTGCCGACCGCACACGGCCCGAAGACCCGCCGCACACCAAGCGCGCGCAGCGCCCACATGTTGGCCCGATACGGCACGGCGTGCGCCGAGTACTGGTGATGGGCGCCGTGGCGGGGCAAGAACGCGACGTCGTGCACCCCGATGGTGCCGATCGTGATCGGGGCGCTGGGTTGACCGTAGGGGGTGTCCGAATTGACTGTGCGGGTGTCCGACCCAAAGAAGGTGTAGAAGCCGCTGCCGCCGATCACTCCGAGCATGCGCCCATTGTTGTGCATAGGGCAGGATGCCCTGGTGGCCAGTTTCGCACAGTGGGTCTCCGGCGCGCGGCCCCGAACGCTGCCGAACGCGATCGCGCCAGTGGTTGCCGGCACCGGCGCCGCGGCCTGGCTGCACGCGGCCGTGTGGTGGAAAGCGCTGTTGGCGCTGGCTGTTGCGGTGGCGCTGGTCATTGGGGTCAATTACGCCAATGACTACTCCGACGGCATCCGCGGCACCGATGACGACAGGGTGGGTCCGGTGCGGTTGGTGGGCTCGCGGCTGGCGACCCCGCGCTCGGTGCTGACCGCTGCCATGACGAGCCTGGCGCTCGGTGCGCTGGCCGGGCTGGTTTTGGCGCTGCTCAGCGCGCCGTGGCTGATTGCGGTGGGTGCGATCTGCATCGCCGGGGCCTGGCTCTACACCGGCGGGTCAAAACCCTACGGCTATGCGGGCTTCGGCGAACTGGCGGTGTTTGTGTTCTTCGGGCCGGTCGCCGTGCTCGGTACCCAGTACACGCAGGCATTGCGGGTGGACTGGGTGGGGCTGGCACAGGCGGTAGCAACGGGTGCGTTGTCGTGCTCGGTGCTGGTGGCCAACAACCTGCGCGACATCCCCACCGACGCGCGGGCCGACAAGATCACGCTGGCGGTGCGGCTGGGAGACGCCCGGACCCGGATGCTTTACCAGGGCCTGCTGGCGGTAGCCGGGGTGCTGACGTTCGTGCTAATGCTGGCCACGCCGTGGTGTGTGGTGGGCTTGGTGGCCGCGCCTTTGGCGCTGCGCGCTGCCGGACCGGTGCGATCCGGGCGCGGCGGGCGCGAGCTGATCCCGGTACTGCGTGACACTGGGCTGGCCATGCTGGTGTGGGCGTTGGCGGTGGCGGGGGCATTGGCGTTTGGTCAGTTGAGCTAACTTCGAACGTGCACTCAGGGCGGGCTCCGTCGGCGTGTCGTCGCCGTAGGTGCACACTCGACGAGAACAGATAGGACGGGTATGACGGAGATCGCCACGACCAGCGGCGCCAGGAGCGTCGGGCTGCTCAGTGTCGGGGCGTACCGGCCCGAACGCGTGGTCACCAACGACGAGATATGCCAGCACATCGACTCGTCCGACGAGTGGATCTACACCCGAACCGGCATCAAGACCCGCCGATTCGCCGCCGACGACGAGTCGGCGGCTTCCATGGCGACTGAGGCCTGTCGACGGGCACTGTCGAACGCCGGCCTGTCGGCGGCCGACATCGATGGCGTGATCGTCACCACCAACACCCATTTCCTGCAAACCCCGCCGGCCGCCCCAATGGTCGCGGCGTCGCTGGGCGCCAAGGGCATACTCGGGTTCGATCTTTCGGCGGGGTGCGCCGGATTCGGATATGCGCTTGGCGCAGCGGCCGACATGATCCGGGGCGGAGGTGCGGCCACGATGCTGGTGGTCGGCACGGAAAAACTGTCCCCCACGATAGACATGTACGACCGCGGCAACTGCTTCATCTTCGCCGACGGCGCGGCCGCAGTGGTGGTGGGCGAGACACCGTTTCAAGGCATTGGACCAACCGTGGCGGGTAGCGACGGCGAACAGGCCGATGCCATACGGCAGGACATCGACTGGATCACTTTCGCCCAGAATCCCAGCGGCCCACGCCCGTTTGTGCGGCTCGAAGGTCCCGCGGTCTTCCGTTGGGCAGCGTTCAAAATGGGCGACGTCGGTCGGCGCGCGATGGACGCCGCCGGGGTGCGACCCGACCAGATAGACGTGTTCGTCCCTCATCAGGCCAATAGCCGCATCAACGAGCTGCTGGTCAAGAACCTGCAGTTGCGGCCCGACGCGGTGGTCGCCAACGATATCGAGCACACCGGAAACACCTCGGCGGCCTCCATTCCGCTCGCGATGGCCGAATTACTGACGACCGGCGCGGCCAAGCCCGGCGATCTGGCCCTGTTGATCGGCTACGGCGCCGGTCTGAGCTATGCCGCCCAGGTGGTGCGAATGCCGAAGGGTTGAGCGCGCGAAGATCGGCGCTAGCCAGGGATCAGCCGTGCGGGCCGGTCGTGCCGGGGCTGCCGAACAGCGAACCGCCGGCACCGCCGCCCCCGCCGGCCGCGCCGGCCCCGGGGGAAGCGCCAAACCCGGCGGGCCCGCCGGCCCCGCCGGCCCCGCCGTCACCGCCGTTGCCAAGCAGCTGGGCATCACCGCCGCGGCCGCCGTCCCCGCCGTCGCCACCATCGTTGCCTGTGCCGCCGCGGCCACCACCGCCGCCGGCACCGCCGGCGCCGCCGTCGCCGTACAACCACCCACCCGCACCACCGGCCCCACCGGCACCCCCGTCGCCACCGATGGCGGTGGTGCCGCGGCCACCGCCGCCGCCGACGCCGCCGGCGCCACCGTTGCCGAACCACGCGCCCGCACCACCGGCCCCACCGACAGCCCCATCACCACCGGCACCGCTGCCGCTGCCGAAGCGGCCACCGCCGCCGCCACCGGCGCCGCCGTCGCCGCCGTTACCGAACAACCACCCACCACCGCCACCGGCCCCGCCGGCCCCGCCGTCACCGGAGGAAAGGCTGAAGACAGCACCGCCGACACCGCCGACACCGCCGGCGCCGCCATCGCCGTACAACCACCCGCCCGCACCGCCGGCCCCAGCGGCACCCCCAGCCGCACCGAATCGAGCATCCACTCCGCGTCCGCCCCAGCCGCCGTCCCCACCAAACCCGAACAGCCCGGCATCGCCACCATCACCACCCAGCCCACCAGTGGCAACCTTGATTGAGGCGGCCCCGCCGGCCCCGCCGGCCCCCCCATTACCAAGCAACCACCCACCAGCACCACCGGCCCCACCCGCACCCCCATCACCACCGGAATCCTGGGTGCTGCTGCCGTCGCCGCCGTCGCCGCCGACGCCGCCGTCGCCGCCGTTACCGAACAACAACCCACCAGCACCACCGGCCCCACCCACACCCCCAACGCCACTGACGCCGGTGCCGGACTCGTTACCGCCGTTGCCGCCTGCGCCGCCGTCGCCGCCGTCGCCGTACAACCACCCACCGGCCCCACCGGCCCCGCCGGCCCCGCCGGCCGCCCCGCTCTGGCCGAACCCACCCGCGCCACCGGCCCCGCCAAACCCGTACAGGCCGGCGTCACCGCCGTGACCGCCCGGCCCGCCGGTGGTGCTGACCCCGGTGACGGCCCCGCCGGTCCCGCCGGCCCCGCCGTTGCCGAACAGCCACCCGCCGGTCCCGCCGGCCCCGCCGGCCGCACCGGTACCCCCGACCCCGCCGGTCCCGCCGTGGCCGATCAGCCCGGCGGCGCCGCCGGCCCCGCCGGCCTGCCCGGCCGCACCCGACCCGCCGTTACCGCCGTTGCCGTACAACAGCCCGCCTGCCCCGCCGGCCTGCCCGGTCCCGGCCGCCCCGTCGGCGCCGTTGCCGATCAGTGGGCGCCCCAGCAACGCGAGGGTGGGCGCATTGATGGCGTTCAGCAACTGCTGCTCCACGTTGGCGGCCTCAGCGCCCGCATACGCCCCCGCACCCGCAAGAAGGGTCCGCGTGAACTGGTCGTGAAACGCCGCCGCCGCAGCGCTCGCCGTCTGATATTGCTGGGCGTAGGAGGAAAACACGGCCGCCACCGCCGCCGACACCTCATCGGCACCGGCGGCCAACAGCGCCATCGTCGGGGCCCCGGCCGCCGCATTGGCCGCACCGATAGCCGACCCGATACCCGCCAAATCCGCCGCCGCAGCCGCCACCAGCTCCGGGGTTACCAGCAAATTAGACATCGCACACCTTCCCGCAACCCACACCCGGTGCAGCCAACGTTAGGAGCCGCCAATCGCGGCCGAGGCGAATCGCCACGATCAGCGCAAACACTGTGCTGAATGCCCAACCCACTTGTGCACAATGCCGACTACCAGGCGCCCCGCGCTCACTGTTGTTCGGGTAGCGACTCGCCACGCAGCCGGGCCCGCAGCCGTTCCCGCTCGGCGCGCCGACGCTCACCGGCCACCGCGAGCGCGGCCGTGGCGCGCCGCCGCAGCGGGCTGAACACCCAAATGCCCAACGGCATCGCGATGATCAGCCCGAACAGCGTGGCCACGACAACGGGGAATTCGGTCAACCCGATCAGTCGCGCGACCCCGAAAATCGCTGCGCTGACCGCCACCACCAGCAGCAGCCGCGCCGTCGCATAGACCAGTATGTCGACAACACCCCGAGTGGTCTTGTCGTTAGGCGCTTCTGACACAGCCTGAGCCTACGGCGCGGGTATATTCGGTCCAAGGAGGTGTCGAGTGCTCTACCTGCTCCTCGTGCTGATTTTGGCGACGCTGATCTACCTTGGCTGGCGCGCTGCACGGGCACAGATGAACCGGCCCAAGACTCGCGTCATCGGGCCCGACGACGATCCAGAGTTCCTGCGGCGGTTGGGGCACGGGGACAATAACCGTTCCTAGGTGAAGCTCGGTTTGCAGCGCCGCGGGTCGCCGGGGAATCCAGCGGCCACCACCGCTGCCAGTTCGGTGAGCGCTTCGCGGGTCTCCCGCCGCAACCGATCCAGCGCGATTTCGGCGCCTTCTTCGAGGTGTGGGTCGAACGGCACCACGCGCACCGCACGGCAACGCCTGGAGAAGTGCTCGACGACCTTGCCCACGTCGACCTTGCCCGCGCGCGGCCGCACCGCGTTGACGACGGCGATCGAGTTGCGCACCTGGTCGTCGTGGCCGTGGGCCTGCAGCCAGTCCAGCGTCGCCGCGGCGCTGCGGGCGCCGTCGATGGACCCCGAGCTGACCACGACCAGTACGTCGGACCTAGGCAGAACCGCCGACATCGCCGAGTGCAGCAACCCGGTACCGCAGTCGGTGAGCACCAGGCCGTAGAACCGCTCCAGAATGTCCAGGGTGCGGGTGTAGTCGTCGGCGCTGAATGCGTCCGAGGAGGCCGGATCACTGTCCGATGCCAGCACTTCCAGCCCGCTGGGTCCCTTCGATGTGTAGCCGCGAACGTCGCTGTAGCGCTCGATGCCGTCGGCGTCGCGCAGCAGGTGCCGCACCGTGGCCGGCGTCTCGAGCGGGACCTTTTGGCTCAGTGTGCCGCGGTCGGGATTGGCGTCGACCGCGACAACCCGGTCACCGCGCAGGTCGGCAAAGGTGGCCCCCAGGGTCGCGGTGATCGTGGTCTTGCCGACACCCCCTTTCAACGACAACACCGCGATCCGGTAGCAGCCGCGCAGCGGGCGGTTGACCTGAGCGACCAGGTCGTTGAGGTGCGCGGCCCGAGGGCCTTCCCCGGCGTTGATCAGCCGACCCGACAGCAGATAGAGCAACCGACGCCAGCCTTCCGACGGTGGCGGCTTGACCGGCCTCAGCAGCGTGGTGGTGGCCAGTTCCGGATACGGCGTATGGGGCACCGGCTCGAGACGATACGGCGGCCTTTCAGCCGGGCTGGCCGGGCCCTCATCGGGGCCGCTGTAGTAGGCGCCGTAGGCCGTCGGGTCGAGCCGCTGGGTGCGGAACCCGGCAACTGACCTAGTCGGTGTTTCACCACCGGCCGCAGCCGGTGGTGCCCCCACGGATGGCACGGGCGGCAACTGCACGGTCGGATGATCCGTGCCGCCGTTGCCGCTATCGGGGGCTCCCACGCCCGTCCTCGGATGCTCGGTCACCAGCACTCCCCCTTGCTGCGGTCCTCGGGTCGGTTGCAGACGAACGGTCAGCCCACGCCCGCATACGAGTGCAGGCCGACGGTCACCAGGTTAACGAAGAACAGGTTGAAGACCATGGCCACGAAGCCGGCGACATTGATCCAGGCGGCCTTGCGGTCCCGCCAACCCGCCGTTGACCGCGCGTGCAGGTACGCCGCGTACACCACCCACGCGACGAAGGACACCGTCTCCTTGGGGTCCCAGCCCCAGTAGCGGCCCCAGGCTTCCTCGGCCCAGATGGCACCGAATATCACCCCGAAGCCGAAAACGGGGAAGGCGAAGATCGTGGTCCGGTAGGCGATTCCGTCCAGGGTTTGGGCATCGGGGAGCCGCCGCACCATACCCGCCAGCGCGCCTTCACCGGTTGGCTCACCCAGCCGCGAGGTGCGCACAAGGAACAGGATGCTGGCGACACCGGCGACCAGGAATACCCCAGAACCGAGGCTGACCACCGACACGTGAATGGGCAGCCAGTAGGACTGCAGTGCCGGCATCACCGGGGCGGCATTGGCGTAGAGCCAGCGTCCGGACACGGTGAGCAGGATCAGCACCGGGACCAGCAGGAAGACCCACAGCGGCCGGTATCGCGCACGGCGCAGCACGACCGCGCCGGCGGCCAGCCCGGACAAGCAGGTCAGGTTGATGAACTCGTACATGTTGCCCCACGGCACCCGCTGGGTGGCCAGGCCGCGCAGCACGACGCACGCCAGCAGTAGCCCGATGCCCAGATAGGCGACGGCCAGCCCGCCCCGCCCGACGCGTTCGTCGAACGGCCGGTGCCGTTGGTCCGCCACGATCCCAGGGGTAGCGCTATCGGTGGCCACCGATCCGGCCGGCACGGCCAGCGGCGCGAGTCCGCGACCGCGAACCTGGGCGAACTCGAACGCCAGCAGCAGCAGCGCGACCACCAGCGCCACCACGGCCGAGGTGAACGCCCAGTCGGAGTAGCGGGCCAGGCCGACGTTGACGTGCAGCGTGTTCAATCGACGTCCCTTCCGGTCCCTGCGGCCGCTTCGGCCATGTCCGGGGACCGCGCCTCAAAACCCGCCAGCAACCGCCCGGTCAGCCGCTCGAACTCGGCGCCCCACCCGGAGTTGTCGGTGCGCGTCAGGCCGCCCAGCTCGACGTTTACCGTACCCGCGGTCGTCGGCGTGATCCGCGCCCACACCCGGCGCCTGCGCACCAGCAGCGACACCAGCAGTCCCGCCATCATCGTGATTGCGAAGACCAGCACCCAGGACTGGCCGGGGTCGTGGGAGACCTGCAGGTTGACGAACGGCACCGCGCCGTCGAACCGGACCACCGTGCCGGCCGCCGGGCCTTGGTCGATGCGGACTTGCTGACCGGCGCGCAGGTTGACCCGCTTTTCCTTGACCAGCCGGCCCTGCTCGATCAGCCGGTGGTCCAGGGTGAACAACGACTGGGGCCGCCCGCTGTCCAGGCCGGTGTCGCCGCGGTAGATGTCGATGGCCACCGCCGGGGCATTGAGCGCGGGGAAACGCGACGACAGCAGGGTGCCGTCGAGCTGCTCGGTGGGAGCCAGCAGGCCCTGGATGGCGATCTGGTGTTTGCGACGCTCGTCGGGGTTGGGGTAGCTGCCGGCCGGCGGGTCGATGCGCACGACGCCCGCCGACAGCAGGGTCTGCGGGTTGTCGGGTCGCCACTGCACGGTCGACGTGCGGGTCTGCCCGTCCGGGAACGTCACGGTGAAGGTGGGCGCATAGCCGTGGCCCTGCAGGTACACCCGGTCGCCGCCGACCCGCAGCGGGTGATTGACCTGCAGCCGGTAGGGCCGCCAGCTGTTGGCGATCAGGTCAGCAGTGGCCGGGTCGGCCTGATAGTCGATGTCGGCGGCGAACGAGGTGGCCTGCCCGGACGGCAGGTAGTGCGCTTGGAAGTTGTTGACCCGCACACAGATCGGGTGCAACGACGTGCCGTCGACGGTGTTGCCGGCGCGAAACGAGTCGAACGCGGCCGGCGACGCCGAACAAAAACCGGGTCCGCCGTCGGCTATCACGATCACGTTGCCCTCGTAGCCGAACAGCTTGCCGACGGCCACCGCCACCAGCAGACCCAGCAGCGCGAAGTGGAACACCAGGTTGCCGAACTCGCGCAGGTAGCCCTTCTCGGCGGAGACTTCCACGCTGTCGCCTTGTTGCCGGGTGATGCTGCGCCAGCCGCGCAGCCGGCCCGTGATGGTGGCGGCCAGGGCGGCGGGCTCGCCGGCCAGCCGGGCGTGGGCGTGCTTGGGCAGCCGGGCCAGGTTGCGCGGGGCGGCGACCGGTGTAGCCCGCAGGCTGCGGGCGTGCTCGATCGTCCGCGGGGCCAGACAGCCGACGAGGGACACGAACAGCAGCACGTAGATGGCGGTGAACCAGAAGCTGGAGAACACGTCGAAGGCCTGCAGCTCGTCCAGCCACGGACCGATGAGTGGGTGCGCGGCCAGGTAGTCGTCCACCTTGGCGGCGTTGAGGCCACGCTGCGGCAGCAGGGCCCCGGGTATGGCAGCCAGCGCGAGCAAAAACAGCAGCACCAGCGCGGTGCCCATCGACGTCAACGACCGCCACATGTTGCGCGCCTTTTGCGCGGCACCCTGCCCACTCAAATCGGCAACCTCACGTCGGAAACGAAGGCGTCGCGCAGCCACGACACGACGTCGTTCCACACCCCGGTGACCAGCGCGGCACCGACCGCGATCAGCAGCGCCCCGCCGAAGATCTGGATGGCCCTGGTGTGCCGGCGCAGCCAGCCCAGGCCCGCCACCGCCCACGCCGAACCGAACGCCAAAAGCACGAACGGAATCCCCAGCCCCAGGCAATAGGCAATCACCAGCACGATCCCACGCGCCACGCTGGCACCCTCGGTGGCCGAGGCAACGGTGATCACCCCGGTCAGCGTCGGCCCCAGGCACGGTGTCCAGCCGAGCGCGAACACCGCGCCAAGCACCGGCGCCCCCGCTACGCTCGTCAACTGGCGCGGCGTGAACCTCGCCTGGCGCTGCAGGGCTCCGATGAACCCCACGAACACCAGGCCCATGACGACGATCAGCACGCCTCCGACCCGCTGCAGCAGCAGCTGATTCGTGATCAGCGTGGTGGTCATGCCCAAGACGGCGACGGTGCCCAGCACGAACACCGTCGTGAACCCCGCCACGAACAGCGCCGCCGATCCGGCGACCCGCCAGCGGGCAGCCACCGGGGGTTTGACGACGCCGGCCGGCAGCTGCTCGTCCACCCCAACGACGGCCGCCAGATACGACAGGTAGCCGGGCACCAGCGGCACCACACATGGTGAGGCGAACGACACCAGACCAGCCAGCAGACATACCCCCACCGCCACCAGCAGTGGCCCCACCGCGGCAATCTCGGTGAACCCGGTCATTGCGCCCCCACCGGAGCCCGACCCGACGGCTCCTCCTCGGCCACCCGCTCGACCACCGGCTGCAGGTCCGCAGCCAGCAATTCGCGCAGAAACACCGCCGCGACCCGGTGCTGACGGTCCAGCACCAGCGTGGACGGAATGACGCTGGTGGGGTATTTGCCACCGAATGCGATCAAGGTGCGCATCGCCGGGTCATAGATCGACGGGTACGTCACATGCCGGTCGTTGATGAAGTCCTGGGGCGCCTGGCGGTTGTTGTCGCGCACGTCGATCCCGAGGAACGACACACCCGCACCTCGGGTGGCGTCATACACCCGCTGTAGTTGGCTGACCTCGGCCCGGCACGGCCCACACCATTGCCCCCACACGTTGACGACGACGACCTGCCCAGGGAAGTCGTCCAGCGACACACTGCGCGCCGGATCCGCCAGCTCCGGCCCAGACAATGGGCCCGGGCGGCCGCGGCTGGCAGGCGGATCGTAGAAGATGTCGGTCTTTCCGCCGGGCGAGACGAATTCGAACGTGCCGCCTTGGGCGACGGCGTCGCGCCCGGAACAGCCGGTGAGCAGCAATGCCGATACCGCTGCGGCGATCACCAGCCGGCGCATGGTCAAAGCGCCGCTCCTTCTGGTCGCTCTGCTCTGCATCGTCGCCGGCGCGGTCAAAGCGCCGCCGGCTGCGAATACACCACGTCAACCAAGCGGTCGCCGTCGTAGATCAACGACGTCACCGAGGCCAGTGCGCAGTCCCGACGGCGCGGATCGTGCCAGAGGCGCTTACCGGTCAGATACAGCCGCAGCGTCCACACCGGCAGCTGATGGCTGACGCACACCACCTCATGGCCGGCGCCGCGGACACGTGCCTTGTCCACCGCGGTCGTCATTCGGGCAGCGATATCCACGTAAGGCTCACCCCACGACGGGGTGAACGGGTTACGCAGCTGCCACCACACCCGCGGGTCGCGCCATGCCCCGTCACCGGGGCCGACGCGGCGGCCCTCGAAGAAGTTGGCCGATTCGATCAGATCCGGGTCTGTCTCCACCGCAAGGTCATGCCGGGCGGCGATGGGCGCGGCGGTCTCCTGGGCACGCTGCAAGGGCGATGCGATTACCGCGACGATGTCGCGGTCGGCCAGCGCGTCGGCGACGGCGGCGGCCTGCGCCGCGCCGGTTGCGGACAGGTGGAATCCGGGCAGCCGCCCGTACAGGATGCCGGTAGGGTTGTGCACCTCACCGTGGCGCACCACGTGGACTTGGGTTTCCTCGGGCATCAGGCGGGCCTTTCCTGGGCCGCTGCTCGGGCCGCGGCGGGCAGCGCGTCGGCGATCCGGCCGAACGCCGCGTCGTCCAAAGCGGCCGAGACGAACCATGCCTCGAAGGCACTGCACGGCGGGTAGACACCGGCGTCCAGCATGGCATGAAAGAACGCTGGATAACGCCAGGTCTGGCTGGCCCGCGCGGACGCGAAGTCGGTCACCGGTGTTTCGCCGAAGAACACACTGAGCATATTGCCTGCCCGCGAAATCTGGTGTGGCACAACGGCATCCGTCAGTGCCTCGGAGAGCAGGCCGGCCAGGCGGTCAGCGTTGGCGTCCAATGCGGTGTAGACCGCGTCGTCGGCGGCCCGCAGCGTTGCCAGCCCGGCGGCAACCGCCACCGGGTTACCCGACAACGTGCCGGCCTGATACACCGGCCCCAGCGGCGCCAGCCGCTGCATCACCTCGGCGCGCCCGCCGAACGCGGCGGCGGGCATCCCGCCGCTCATCACCTTGCCGAAGGTGAACAGGTCAGCGGGCACCGGATCGATTCCGAACCAACCACTTCTGCTGACCCGAAACCCGGTCATCACCTCGTCGAGGATCAGCAGTGCGCCGTACTCGGCGGTGATCGCGCGCAGCGCCGCGTTAAAGCCGGGCACTGGCGGAACGACGCCCATATTGCCGGGGCTGGCCTCGGTGATCACCGCGGCGATCTGCTCGCCGAATCGGGCGAATGCCTGCCGCACTGCGTCGATGTCGTTGTAAGGCAACACGATTGTGTCAGCCGCGGCGGCAACGGTGACCCCGAGCGAGGACGGCAGGCCCCGTGACGATCGCGAGCGCGGCGAAGCCGGGCGCTGGGGGTCGTCACATAAGCCCAGGGTGGCCACTCCCGAACCCGCGTCGGCGAGCAATGCGTCGACGTGTCCGTGGTAGCAGCCGGAGAACTTGACGATCTTGGCCCGGCCGGTGAATCCGCGGGCCAGCCGCACGGCGCTCATAGTGGCCTCGGTGCCGGAATTCACCAGCCGTATCCGCTCGACGGGAGCTACCCGGCCGATGATCTCGCCGGCTAGTTGGGTTTCGGCGGGAGTCGGGGCCCCGAAGGACAGGCCGCGGGCTGCGGCCTTGGCCACTGCCTCGACGACGGCCGGATGCGCGTGACCGAGGATCATCGGGCCCCATGAGCACACCAGGTCTACGTAGCGGTTGCCGTCGGCGTCAATCAACCAGCAGCCGTGGGCTTCGGTAATGAAGCGCGGGGTGCCACCCACCGCCGTGAACGCCCGCACCGGGGAGTTCACTCCGCCGGGTATGACGCTGCATGCGGCCTCGAACAGCTGCGCCGATGTGCGCGCAGCCCCCCTTACCCGCGAGGTGGCCTGTTCCGTGCTGCCCATGACGACTAGTGTTCCAGCCTGCCCAGGTCGCTCAACTACAGGGTGTAAGAGTTTGCCGCAGCCACCCGAGGTTTGCTTGATGCCGCGGCCGGTCCACGAGTTGGATGGTGGGCATGCAACTACCGCAGTGGCTGGCTCGGTTCAATCGATATGTCACCAACCCCATTCAGCGGCTATGGGCCGGCTGGCTCCCGGCGTTCGCGATTCTTGAGCACGTGGGCCGCCGCTCGGGCAAGCCGTACCGTACCCCGTTGAACGTGTTCAGCGCGGACGTCGACGGCCGGGCGGGCGTGGCGATTTTGCTCACCTACGGTCCGAACCGCGACTGGCTGAAGAACATCACCGCGGCCGGCGGTGGCCGGATGCGCCGCTACGGCAAAACCTTTGGTGTCGCCAACCCGCGGCGGCTCACCAAGGCCGAGGCGGCGCCGTATGTCAGCAGCCGATGGCGGCCGGTCTTTGCCAGACTGCCGTTCGACGAGGCCGTACTGCTCACCAAGGCCAATTAAGGGGACGTCGCACCAATGTGGTGACCAAATAACACCCAACGACCACTGCCCAGGACAGCAGGCTGAGCCAGAGCTGGCTGCGCGCGGCGTAGTCGAACGCCATCCGCGCCAGCACGGCGACAATTCCGGTCACCGTGACGATCGACAGCCCCGGGAAAAGCCACATCCGTACCCGCAGATTTTGGCCAGATGTCTGGCGACGCAACACGATCTGCGACAGCGCGATAAGCAGGTAGACGAACAAAATCACAGCGCCCGACGAGTTGAGCAGGAAAACGAATACCGTTGCGGGTGAGACCCATGCCATGATCACGCACAGGAATCCCACCACGGACGATCCCATGATCGCGAAAGTGGGGACTCCACGCCGGTTGACTTTGACCAGCTGGGCCGGCGCCTCCTGCCGGGCGGCGAGCACGAACAGCATCCGCGACGCGGTATACAGGCCCGAGTTCAAGCAGGACAGCACCGCGGTAAGCACGACGGCATTCATGATCTGATCAGCGCCCCCAATACCCATGTGCCGCAGCGCGGCAACGTACGGGGAGGCGCCAAGCTCCAACGAGTTCCACGGCAGGATCACCGTGAGCAGGAAGACCGAGCCGACGAAGAAGATCACGATGCGTGCCACCACCGTGCTCATCGCGCGTTGGACCGCTCGTTGAGGGTCCGGCGCTTCAGCCGCGGCGATGGTGACCACTTCCGTGCCAGTCATGGAGAAGATCGCGACCACGATGGCAGCGAAGACGGCACCTACCCCGTCGGGAAAGAAGCCACCGTGCGCGCTGAGGTTGCTGAAATCCATGCCATGGCCCGGCAGCAGCCCGAAGGCGAAAGCGGTGCCAAGGACCAGGAAGCCGACGATGGTGGCAACCTTGACTCCGGCGAACCAGAACTCGAACTCACCGAAGGATGACACCGAGACCAAGTTCGTCGCGGTCATCATCATCATCAGACACAGCGACGCCAACCACAGCGGCGCATCGATCCAGTAGGTTAGAACCTTCCCGCCGGCAACCGCCTCGAACCCCACGACGATTACCCAGAAGTACCAGTACAGCCAGCCAACTGAGAATCCCGCCCAGCCGCCCAGGGCTTTTGCCGCGTAGTCGGCGAACGCTCCAGTCGACGGATTGGCGGCGGCCATCTCGCCCAGCATGCGCATCACCAGAACGATCAGTGCGCCACACAGCGCATAGGTCAGGAATGCCGCCGGACCGGTCGCACGGATAACCACACCAGACCCGACGAACAAGCCAGCACCGATGACGCCGCCGATAGCGATCATGTTGAGCTGACGCTGCGACAGTCCTGGGCGCAGTCCTGAAGTGGTAGCTATGGCACCTGCCTTCCGGTCCGTCGGGGGCAGTACTGGCGCCGCCGGGCAACTCCGTGCCCCCGGCCGTCACGCAGTCCGTGGGGTCAACGATACCGGCGACGACCAGCCGTCGAGTCGATCGCGGCCGTGGGCAGCTGGCATATCGGAGTCAGGCGGGTTTTCGGAAATGTTGGATGCCCCACGCGAGAGTGACCGTTGTCGGCGGCCTCCACCCAGTTCGTCAGGCCTACCCGCATCTTGTCGAGGTACTCCTGGGAGGACTTCCCCTCGAGTTCGAGACGCCGGGCTTCGAGTTCCTCGAGCACTCGGCTGTAGTTGCGTCCGCAGATTGCGAACCAGGTCTCTTTGGTCGAGCACCTCGAAACCGAGTGCCTGTACGGCTTCACGATAGAAGCGCATCGAGCCAAGGTCACGCAGGTTGAGCCGGTCGTAGACCGGCTGCAGCACACCGTCGGGAACATCGTCGGCCTGCATCGGATCGGTGAAGATCAGTTCGCCGCCGGGCCGCAACACCCGGAATGCCTCCTCGAGCACCTTTCGGCGGTCGGGCGCGTAGCAGGATCGCATCTTGTGACCAGACGACGTCATAGCCGCTGTCCGGCTCGGGAATGTCGTCGAAGCTGCCATGAATCACCCGGATACTGCGGTCGAGTCCGGCCTGACGGTTCTTCTTACGGTTGGTCTCGTTCTGCACTTCGGAGATGTTGAGGCAGGTGATCGAACAGCCGCATTCCGTGGCGATGCGGCGCGCGGACCCACCGTAACCAGCACCGAGATCCAACAGTGCGGTGTCGTCAAGCGTCGAGAGCGGGCGGATCATCCGGCCCACGGTCTCTGCGCCGGCCGCTCTGATGTCACGGGTGCTCTCAATAGCAGCCGACGTGAATATCCTCACCGCCCCAAATCATTGAGTAGAAGGCGTCAGCGTCGTTGCTGTCGTTGTAGGCTTCGGCCTCACCTTCGCCGCCAGCGGCAACCTCGCGATCCCGGTAGAAATTTGCCGCGCCACTCGGATCGCGGTCAAGGGACTTCTCCGCGACGTGGGATGAAGAAATCGGGCTCAGTCTCCTCGTACGTCTCCTGGAAGTCTCCGTACGTGCGGACGCAAGCGGTTTGCCCCGGATCAGCTCCAGCGACCAACTGCGCTACCACCGGCTGGGCAATCACCCTGGCCGTCGGAAGCGCTGGCCGCCGAGCCGCGGGCTATGGCGCCGACCCGTCCAGCCCGTTCTCGCCGAGCAGCTGCCCACGGGTGCCGCCGGTGCCCGCAGCGGCCGGCAGGAAGCCAATCCCGGAATTGCCGCCGTTTCCGCCGTTGCCGATCAGCACGGCGCCGCCGCCGTTACCACCGGCTCCGGCGGCGCCTTGGAAAGGATCCGCGTCGCCGCCGACACCGCCGTTGCCGCCATTGCCGACCAACCCGGCATTGCCGCCTGCCCCACCGGCACCGCCGGCGTTGGGGCCGTTGCCGCCGGCACCTCCGGAGCCGCCATCGCCGAACAGCCCGCTGGCACTGCCCCCTGCGCCACCGGCACCCCCATCGCCGCCGAGGCTAGTTCCGCCGGCACCGCCGTCACCGCCAGCACCTATCAGACCACCACCGTTGCCGCCCGCCCCGCCGGCACCACCGTTGCCGCCGGCAGCGGGAATGCCGCCATCACCGCCATCACCACCATTGCCGAACAACCCACCGGCACCACCAGAGCCACCGGCGCCGCCGGCACCTTGGAAGGCGCCAAACCCGCCGGCCCCGCCACTACCGCCGTCACCGGACAGCATGCCACCCTTGCCGCCGGCCCCACCGGTGCCGCCAGCACCGTTGGTGGCGCCGGCACCGCCCGCGCCACCGTTGCCGCCGGCACCGAACAGCACGCCGTCACCGCCGTCACCACCGGCCCCTCCGTTGGTCAGGCCGGTACCGCCCGTCCCACCGTCCCCGCCGGCACCAAACAGCCTGCCGCCGGTGCCTCCGACCCCGCCGGCACCCCCGGTGGCGCTGCCCCGACCGCCGGTACCGCCGTCTCCGCCGGCACCGAACCATCCGCCGCCCCCACCGGCCCCGCCGGCACCACCAATGCTTCCGCTAAGCGAGGCGGCCCCACCGTCGCCTCCGGCCCCACCGTCGCCGAACAGCATGCCGGTTCCGCCAGCACCGCCGGCGCCCCCGGCGACGGTGCCGCTCCCACCGGTTCCGCCGGCGCCGCCGGCACCGAACCACCCGCCGGCCCCACCGTCCCCACCGTCCCCGCCGGCAGCCCCGACTTGAAAGCCGAACCCGCCATCGCCACCGGCCCCGCCAGCTCCGAATGGCCCACCGGAACCGCCCGCCCCGCCGGCACCACCGGTCCCCAGGGTGCTGGTCCCGCCCACCCCTCCGTTGCCGCCGGCACCGAACAGCCCGCCGCTGCCAAAGCCGAACAACCCGGCAGCGCCGCCGGCCCCCCCGGCCCCACCGTTCCCCGCCACACCGGACCCGCCGACGCCACCGTCACCGCCGCTGCCGATCAGCCGAGCGTCGCCGCCGACACCGCCGACACCGCCGACCGGGCCGAGGCCGCCGGTGCCTCCGGTACCACCGGTGCCGAACAGCAGGCCGCCAGTCCCGCCGGCGCCGCCCACACCCCCAACCGTGGCGCCGAACCCACCGGGGCCGCCCGCTCCGCCAGCACCGAACCACCCGCCGGCCCCCCCGGCCCCGCCAGCGCCCCCGGTGGCACCGCCCGACCCGCCGGCCCCACCGGCACCGCCGGCACCGAATAGCCAGCCGGCGCCGCCCGCCCCGCCGTCGCCGTTTGTTCCGCCGGCCCCGCCGGCACCGCCAATGCCGAACAGCCCAGCGGCCCCACCGTTACCGCCGTTTTGGTTTGGCCCGCCCGCCCCGCCGGCCCCGCCGTTGCCGATCAAGATCCCGCCAGGCCCGCCGGCCTGCCCGGTCCCCGGAGCCCCATTGGCGCCGTTCCCGATCAGCGGACGCCCCAACAGCGCCAGGGTGGGCGCATTGATCGCGTCCAGCAGGTTCTGCTGCGCGCTGGCGGCCTCGGCCGCCGCATACGAGGCTCCGCCCACGCTCAACGCCCGCACGAACTGTTCGTGAAACGCCACCACCCGCGCGCTGACCGCCTGATAACTCTGGGCGTGCGCACCAAACAGCGCGGCGATCTGCGCTGACACCTCGTCAGCACCCGCAGCCAACACCTCGATCGTCGGCGCCGCCGCTGCCACGTTGGCCGCGACCACCGCCGAACCGATGCGCGCCAAATCCGCGGCCGATGCCGCCAACGCCTCCGGAGCCACGACCACAAACGACATCCCGCACCCTCCCATTCACCAGGGACGACCGGGCTACCGCTCGGTCATCATTGACACGCAGCTGCCGCGCAAAGAATACCGACTTCCGGTACCAACCGTTTCCAGTTTTGCGAAAGTTCTTCATGCCGTCACTGCTGCCCAGCCGGGCCCCCACTACGGCGACTCGCCAGCCGTTACCGGTGTCACGATTGGCCGGTGCTACGGCGTGGCTGTGCGGGCAACACCGATCGGCGCGGCATCATGACGCCCATGGCAGACCTGACCCGCCGTGCCCTGCTCCGCTGGGGTGCCGGCGCCGGCGCGGGAGCCGCCGGCGTGTGGGCCTTCGGCGCCCTGGTGGACCCACTTGAGCCGCAGGCGGCCCCGGCGCCGTTCGAGCCCCCGACGGCGGGCAGCAGCTTGCCGACCAGGATCTCCGGCTCGTTCATCTCGGCGGCTCGCGGAGGCATCAAGACCAACTGGGTGATCTCCATGCCGCCCGGCCAGAGCGGGCAGCTGCGGCCAGTGATCGCACTGCATGGCAAGGACGGCAACGCCGGCATGATGCTGGATCTCGGCGTCGAGCAGGGGTTGGCCCGCCTGGTCAAGGAGGGCAAGCCAGCGTTCGCGGTGGTCGGCGTCGACGGCGGCAACACCTACTGGCACCGTCGCTCTTCCGGCGGGGACTCGGGTGCGATGGTGCTCGACGAGCTGCTGCCGATGCTGACCTCGATGGGTATGGACACCTCCCGGGTGGGATTCCTGGGGTGGTCGATGGGGGGATACGGCGCGCTGCTCCTGGGTGCCCGGTTGGGTCCGGCCAGAACCGCGGGGATCTGTGCCATCAGCCCGGCATTGTTCACGTCGTTCACCGGCAGCACACCCGGGGCGTTCGACAGCTACGACGACTATGTGCAACACAGCGTGTTGGGACTGCCCGCGCTGAACTCAATCCCGCTACGGGTGGATTGCGGCACCAGCGACCGCTTCTACTTCGCCACTCGCCAATTCGTCAACCAACTGCACCAACCGCCTGCCGGCAGCTTCTCGCCCGGAGGACACGACGCGTCGTACTGGCGCGAACAGTTGCCCGGCGAACTGGCTTGGATGGCGTCCTAGCTGACGTGGCGCAGCGTGGCGGTGGCTGAGGACAGCTGAATTCGGACGGACATGTTTCGCGAAAGAACCACCCCTCGACGACGAACGTGGTACGAATGAAATGGTTTTGGAGGTTCTGAGATGAGTCCGATGCTGCTGGCCTTCCTCACCGCCGCGGCGCCACTCGCCGGACTTGGTCTCCTGCAGTTGCAGGCGCGCCTTGAGCGTTGGGATTACGAACGGCACGCAGAGGACTAGCGCGTCGACCGTCGTCACGCTAAACCCTTTGCGTGGCTCGTGACTCCCAACTCATCCAACCAACTCCATGTTGATCAGCGGCGCGATCTTGTCCGCCAGATACTCATGTCCCGCATCGTTGGGATGCACGCCATCCGCGCCGATCAGCTCGGGCCTGTCGACGAACCAGTGGTCGGCGATCGGGTCGACAAACACTGCTCCTGCGGCCCGCGCCTGGGCGCCCAGCACGTCGCGAATCCGCAGCATTGGGCCAGGTACGTCGGCGGTAGGCCACGGCGGTGCGATCACCAGCAAGCTCGCGGATGGTGCGCGGTGGCGCGCTAGATCGAAAGTGTCGCGGACCTTTTCGGCCAGCATCTCGGGATCCTCAGGATCCATGCCTTGGTCGTTGCGGGAGCCAAAGAACACCACCAGTGCATCGTCGGGCTGGACGGCCCTGGCGGTCAGATCCTCAAACACGTTGCCGTGGTCGCCGGGCACCCCGTAGCCGGCCCGGCCCTCGGCGGCCACGTCGGCTGCGATCCGCACGCCACGTGCAGCGAGCATCTGCCAGGTGCGAGCGGTCCATGATTTCGAGCCCAGACCGCCCTCATCGGTGCCGGTGGTATAGGAGTCGCCAATCACCGCGACCGGGTTAAGCCGGTAATCCAGGGTCAGTGGGCGGTAGGACCGCGGGCACCCTGGATTGCCGACGACCAGGCCGACCAGGAGAGTGAGACCAATGACGTATGTACCCGGGCGACTCACACTGACTCCACTGATGGCTCCACTGGACTCGGCTCAAAGTTGGACGGGTCGTGCGCCGCGTCCAAATCAAGGGAATCGTACGAGGAAACCGATGTGAACTCGCGTCGA
Source organism: Mycobacterium canetti CIPT 140010059 (assembly GCF_000253375.1). Taxonomy (NCBI): domain Bacteria; kingdom Bacillati; phylum Actinomycetota; class Actinomycetes; order Mycobacteriales; family Mycobacteriaceae; genus Mycobacterium; species Mycobacterium canetti. The sequence continues at coordinate 620,868 of NC_015848.1, read as the reverse complement.
CCCGCTGCAGCCCCACTCAACCGTCACACCGCGCGGGCCGAAACCCCTTCCAGCGCATCGTCGATTTGATAACGCGTGCTGCCTACCGGCTCCCCGGGCTCGCTTCTCGCACTCGCGGCTTTGACGTCGACCATCCGGCGCATCCATCGGCGGCCCGGTTCTTCGACGAAGTGATACAGCAAGATCGCAGCCCCCAGGGCGATCGCGAGCAGACCGACGACGTTCCATTTCCACGGCTGATCCTGCAGCGCAAGCTCGTATTGTTGCACGGCCCATCCCCAGGCGGTATGCACCAGCTCGTGCACCATGTAGAGGCAAAACGAGATCTGCCCGCCAAAAACCATCAACCGCGTCGACAGCAACGCCGGCAGGCTGCCGACGCCAATCGCCAGGCTGATCACCAGCGGAACGAACAGCACGTCGACCACCCCGCCGCTGTCCTCGACCCCGGCGAGCGGATGCGCGTGCAACAGGTAGAGGATGCCGACAATCGCGACGCCGACCAGCACGGAAAGGTACCCGGCGACGCGGCGAGCGCGATCGGTCGGCCGCAACCTGCGGACGGCGGCACACGCCAGCGCTCCCGCGGCAAATTGCGTCACGATTCGGGGCAGCCAGCTCCATGGCGTATAGAACTGGCCGCTGGCCAACAGCAGCACCACGGGCGGCAACGACGCCGCGAAGGCCAGCCACATCAGGCCCCGCGCCCTGGTGGCGTGCTTCATCCGGAAGATGACCAGAATGAGCAGACCGAACAGCAAGTAGGCCAACCATTCCGCACTGATCGACCAGGCCGGTCCATCCCAACTGGATCCATCGAAATACGGCTGAAACCACAGCTGCACCAGCAGGATCTGGCGCACATAGCTGGTCGCGGTCAGCTGGCCTGCCTCCGGAGACGGCACGTGACCGACGTGCAGCGTAAAGATGACCCACACGGCGGCCAGGTGCAAGGTGACCAGGTACACCGGCCACACCCTGGCCAGCCGCAGCCACAAGAAGTGCAGGTTGGCACGGACCGACCACGACCGGCCCATGCGGTCGAGGTAGTTCCAGGTCAGCACGAACCCACTGAGGATGAAGAAGAGGTCTACACCCTGCGCGCCGCAGTCGAGCACCGGCGCGAGGGCGTCGCGGAAGCCCGGTGACGCATCACGCAACATCGGTCGGAAGTGAAACAGCACTACCCACACCGCCGCGACGATGCGCAATCCTGTCAGGGCCCTAATTTCTCCGGTGATCTCTGCAGCGCGCACGCCGTTCTTTCCGTCTGAACTCTGCTGTCTGGTCCGCCTTCTAGGCTGACCGGGCGACTGATCCATACCACCGGCCATATCATCAGCCCCCGACTAGCAACCGGCAGCCATCGCAGCCTAACAGCGCCATGGCCGCGACGGCGTGACCGTTTTGGTGTGGCCTCGACCTAAACGTTGCCTGGTTCCCCGGGAGCACCCCGAAAATCGCTTCTTAGCAAAGAGTTAGAGGCGGCTTTCGCTCCCCTTAGATTTTGCGGGTTTGGTTAAAGGCAGCTTTAGCCGGCGATCGGTCGGCCCGCAACGCGACGGACAACGAGGCTATTGATGACTACCACGATCCCGACGTCAAAATCGGCTTGCAGCGTCACGACGCGGCCCGGAAATGCCGCCGTTGACTACGGTGGCGCTCAGATTCGGGCCTACCTGCATCACCTGGCGACAGTGGTGACCATCCGAGGCGAGATCGACGCCGCCAATGTCGAGCAGATCAGCGAGCACGTCCGGCGTTTCAGCCTCGGAACAAATCCGATGGTGCTCGACCTGAGCGAGTTGAGTCACTTCAGTGGGGCCGGCATCTCGCTCTTGTGCATCCTCGATGAGGACTGCCGAGCCGCCGGCGTCCAGTGGGCATTAGTCGCGAGCCCCGCAGTAGTCGAACAGCTAGGTGGCCGCTGTGACCAGGGCGAGCATGAATCCATGTTCCCGATGGCGCGCTCGGTGCATAAAGCGCTCCACGACCTGGCTGACGCCATCGACCGCCGCCGTCAGCTGGTGCTACCGCTAATCAGCAGGTCAGCCTAAAACGGCGGTGGGTCGTCGTTGGGATCCGGTGGTGGGCCGTGGGTGTCGGTGGCCGCGGCGGTCTGGGTGAGCACCTGGGCGCGCTGGCGGGCGGCGTGGTTTTGTCGACGTTCGGTGGCGATGCGATAGGCCCGGTCTTGGGCGCGGGTGCGCCGGCGTTTGGGCATCATCGCTGTGCGCTGGTCGCAATGGTCGTAGGGTGGGTCGGCTTCCGGTGCCGGGATGCCGCCGCTGAAGTGGCACAGGCTGGGGAACAGCAGCGCACTGCCCGGGGTGCTGACATAGGTATGCCCGGACGGGGAGGTCAAAATCAGGGTGCCGTCGGGTAGCTGTTGATCACGCCATCCCCAAAACGTTTTCACCAGGTGATGGGTACGGCAGTAACATTTCAGGTTCGACGCATGGGTGGGCCCGCCGGCGGCATACGGGATCGTATGATCCAGGTCGCAATTGGTGGCGGGCTCATCACAGCCGGGCCAGCGACACGTCAGATCCCGGCAGCGAACGAAATCGGCGAGCGCTTTCGACGGCGCATACCCCGGCTCGGGCGGCGCATCGCCGGGATGAACCAGCGGCACCAGCGTGGCCGTCTTGGCCAGCTCGGCCACCAGTTCGGCGGTGATCAGCCCGTCGGCGTTCATCTGCGATGCCGGCGCCGAGCCCGTGCCATTGATCGTGGCCGCCTCGGCGATCAGGTGAATCACCACCGGCGGGGCCGCAGGCCGCTTCCCGGCCGCACAATCAGCGCGCCCACAGCCACAGCCCAGCCGATCGGCCCCGCCCGCCAACGCCCCCAACGCGTCCGCGCGGCGCTGCTCACGGCTGCGCGGATCGTGCTCACACACGGTGCCCGCCAACGCGCTCAACCGCGCATCGAGGGCGTGTGCGTCGACGGCCAACAGGCTGCCACCGATCTGGCACACACCGTCTTGGCTTTCCCCGACCCAGAACTGGCGCTGGGCCTGATACTCCTTGCGCCGCCGCACCGCATCGGCATCGGCACGCGCCACGATCTTATCGACCTGCCCAGCCAGGCGGGCCTTGGTCATCGAGGGCCAACGCGCCACATTGGCGGCCAACTGCGCATCCACCGCCGCCAAAACATCAGGGTCAACGATCAAGTCGGTGCGATACACAATCGTGGCAAACATCAGATAGCCGATGTCGCCGGCGCTAAACACCTCAGCCGTCTTAGGCAGCCGCTCACGCATCGCCCGCGCATACCGCAACCGGCTGGCCGCCAGACCCTGACTGATCCGCAACGCCGCCGCCACCTCGGCGGCCACCGCCGCCATGGTGTCCATCACCCACTCCTCGCGGCCCCCGCAACGCGACCACCGATAGGCGAACAACTCCCCCAACGCCACCAACTGCGCCGCAGCGGCCCGGTTTTCGGCCCGAGTCGCCGAGCAGATCCGATCGATGAACGCCGCCGACACCCTCGTGGCCCGCGGAGCATGGCATTCAAACAGCTCATCAAAATGAGCGATCGCCTCCGGTGAAGGCATGCGCCCCCGCACCTGATCGAACATATTTTCGATACTACCAGCCGCTGCCGACACAGACCAGGGCCCGATCAAGCAGCAGCGGAAGTGATCCACGCAAACGGCTCAATGACACCAACCGCCGGGCGGACGCTGGTTCAAGCCGTCCGGATGTGCGTTCAAGCCAGCTCGCGCGCGCCGCAACCTGGCCGTCCCCACCACCGACAACACGCCGGCGATCGTCGCCAGCAGCAGGGTCAGCACCAGCGGTTGCGGGTGATAGACCACCGACAGGGTGACCGGCTGGCCGTCGATGACGGGCGCGACGGCCACGGTGGAGCGGGTCCGCGACCAGCTCGCCGCAGATCCGGCAAGCGCGGCACAAGCCAGGAACAGTTCGGCCCCGGCCCGGTAGCGGGCGATCACCGCGCTGGCCCGGCGTCGTCACCGTTGACGTCGGCGACATCAGAATCCACGGGCCCGAGCCGCTCCTGAACCAGCGGAGTCAGCGCCGCCCGCAGCTGTTGATGACGACGCGCCCAGGCCTGGGCGGTGCGGCCTCCGGTCAGCTTCAGCCCGATTCCCACCCGGCCGCGCGGTACGCCGACGAGCTCGCCCAGGGTCCGCGCCGACTGCCACTTTGCCGGCTCTTCCCCGGACGTCTCGCGGCCGTCTGCCTCCGGATAGATTTTGACGATTTCGGCCAGCCTGATGGTCTCGGTGCCTTGGCGCAAGGCATCATGCGTCAGCTCGACCGACGTGTGAATCCGCGCCGCCTTCACCTGCAATGCCACGAACGCCGACACCATCACCAGAAAGATCGCCGGCGTTATCAACCCAACCCCGGCGCCGCTGGATATCTCGAGGAGGAGCACCGACACCGCCGCAAGCGGACCAGTCAGCACCCAGTACCAGCTCGCGCCGGGTTCGTAGAACAACAACTTGGGCTTGGTATCCCCGGTTGGTGTCATGTCAGGCCTCCGTCACGTAAGCCAGCCCGCCGCGTCTACCGCCCAGTAGGTGAGCACGATGTCGGCGCCGGCACGCCGGATACCGGTCAGCGACTCTAGCACCGCGGCACGCTCATCGATCCAATTATTGGCCGCCGCCGCACGAATCATCGCGTACTCTCCCGAGACCTGATAGGCGGCCAGCGGTACCGGCGAGACGTCCGCCGCGGCCGCCACCACATCGAGGTAGCCCATCGCGGGTTTGACCATCACAATGTCGGCGCCTTCGTCGAGATCGAGCTCGATCTCACGCAGCGCCTCGGCGGCGTTGCCCGGCTCCTGCTGGTAGGTGCGCCGATCCCCGGACAGGCTAGAGCTCACCGCCTCGCGGAACGGGCCGTAGAACGCCGAAGCAAACTTCGCGGCGTAGGCCAAGATCACCACATCGATGTAGCCGGCGGCGTCCAAACCGTCCCGGATCGCGGCTACCTGGCCATCCATCATCCCACTGGGTCCGACCACGTGGGCGCCCGATTCCGCTTGCGCCACAGCCAGTTCCACATAGCGGGCCACGGTGGCGTCGTTATCGACCCGGCCCCGGTCATCGAGCACACCGCAGTGCCCGTGGTCGGTGAACTCGTCCAGACAGGTGTCGGCCATCAACACCGTGGCCTCACCCAGATCCTTGGCCAGATCGCGAAGGGCGACGTTGAGGATCCCGTCGGGGTCGATGCCCGCCGAACCGACACCGTCCTTGTCCTGATCGCGCGGCACGCCGAAAAGCATCAGCCCACCCACGCCGGCGGCCACCGCGGCTGCCGCGGCCCTACGTAGCGAATCCCGGGTGTGCTGTACCACGCCCGGCATGGAGGTAATCGGCCGCGGCTCGTCAATGCCGTCGGCAACGAACATCGGCAGCACCAAATGCCTTGGCTCCAACGAGGTTTGCGCAACCAGACGGCGCATCGCGACGGTAGAGCGGAGCCGGCGCGGTCGCTGCCGCGGATAGGAACTCATGCTCATTCGTAGCCGCGAGCGTACGCAAAATGCCAGCTCGGTCGGCGTGTCGGTGTACAGACACGCACGCTCACCTGACGAGGGTGGGCCACTAGCGCCTGCGGCTCTTCTTGCGCGGCGGGGGCAGCGCACCCTCAGCGCGCAACCGGGCGGCATGCTCGGCCAGCGCATCGACCAGCGGGCCGATGGCGGCGGTGTCCGGCTGGACATCGACCCGCAAGCCGAACTCGGCTGCGGTCTCGGCGGTCTTTGGCCCTATGCAGGCGATGATCGTCCGCGCGTGCGGCTTGCCGGCGATGCCGACCAGGTTTCGCACCGTCGAGCTGGAGGTGAAACATACCGCGTCAAACCCGCCCGTCTTGATCATTTCCCGGGTAGTGGCCGGCGGCGGCGCGGCCCGCACGGTCCGGTAGGCGGTGACGTCCTCGATCTCCCAGCCACGCTCTCGCAGTCCCTCGGCCAGCGTTTCGGTGGCGATGTCGGCGCGCGGCAGCAAAACCCGGTTCACCGGGTCGAAAACGCTGTCGTAGGGCGGGAAGTCGTCTAGCAAGCCAAGCGAGGACTGCTCCCCGGAGGGCACCAGCTCGGGACTGATTCCGAAGGCGCGCACCCGGTCGGCCGTCGACTCGCCGACACAGGCGATCTTCACCCCGGAGAACGCGCGGGCATCCAAACCGAACTCGCCGAACTTCTCCCACACCGCACGCACCGCGTTGGTGGAGGTGAACACGATCCACTGGAATCGGCCATCGACCAGGCCCTTGACGGCGCGCTCCATCTGCGCGGGGCTGCGCGGCGGCTCGACGGCGATGGTCGGCACCTCCACCGGCAGCGCGCCGTACGACGTGAGCCGCTCGCTCATCTCGCCGGCCTGGTCCTTGGTGCGCGGCACCAACACCGTCCAGCCGTAGAGAGCGCGGCTCTCCCACCAGTTCAGCTTTGCCCGACTGGTCACCGTCTTGCCGATGGTCACTATCAGCGGTCCGGCCTGGGAGTCCCTCCCGTTTGCGGAGCACGCGGGGTCGGCAGCGCCCAGGACTGCCGGGTCGGTCAATCCCTGAAGTGTGGTCTCGACCGAACGCTGCTGACAGGTGGTGCCGTGTGCGGTCACCACGCACGGAGTGGACTCGGCCAGCTGGTGATCGATCAGGCTGCGGGCCGATTCGGCTAGATGCGATGCGGTGGCCTGCAGGATCAGCGGCCCGGGTGCGGCAGCCAGCGCGTCCCAGTCCACATCGCCGCGCACGTCGGCGACGGTGTGCGACGAACCCAGCGGCAACCCGGCATAGGTCGGGACCGCGCTGCTGGCGGCCAGGCCGGGCACGATTTCGATGTGCAGGTGGGTGCGTGCGACGGCGTTCACCTCGCTGATTACCGCATCCACCGTGAGCGGATCGCCCGCCACCAGCCGCACCACGTCGACACCCGAACGGGCCTCGGCGGTCAGCGTCTTGGCCACATCGGCGGGATCGCCCAGCGCCGGGCGGATGTCAGGACCACCGGAGACTACCGCGGACGCGGCCCGGCCTTGTTCCTGCGCACTTCCTCCGCCGGCCGCATCGCCGTTCCCGGCAACCGGCTCGGCGGGCGCCGGGCCGGACACGGGGGGCAGATCCGTGCCGATCAGCGCCAGCACCGGCTCCGGTACGTCGGGATCGGTGAACACCAGCGCGGCGTTGGCCAGCACCGCGGCAGCCCGTGTCGTAAGCAAGCCGGGGTCGCCCGGACCGGAGCCCACGAAAACGATGCGGCCCGGTCTCGGCTTACGCCCTCGCGTCATGATTGTCACTCCCAGTCACTTCTTCATGCGGGCTAATGCCGCACTCCCCACATCAGCTCCCGGGCGCCCAGCTCGAACAGCTCCGCGGCGACCGAGAGCCCCAGCTCCCGTGCCCGACCGCAACTGCCGATGCCGGACGCGCGGATCACGTCGGATCCGTCCAGCGCCGCCACGCACCCGCGCAGCGACAGCTCCTCGAAGACACGGCCGTCCTCATCGATGGACTCGACCACTTCTGCGATCGCTCCCACCGGTGCGGAGCAACCTGCCTCCAGGTCGGCAAGCAGGGCTCGCTCGGCGGTGACCGCCGCACGCGTGTCGGCGTCATCCAACTCCGCCAGCACTGCCACCAACCGGCTGTCGCCGGCGCGGCATTCGACCGCGAGCGCGCCCTGAGCCGGCGCGGGCAACATCTGCACCGGCTCTAACGTCTCGGTCACGTCATCGAGGCGGCCCAGCCGCGCCAGACCAGCCCGGGCCACCACGATGGCGTCAAGATCGCCGCTACTTACCTTGTTCAACCTGGTATCTAGGTTGCCTCGTAGGGGGCGGATTTCCAAACCGAGACCCAATGCTCTAAGCTGTGCGGCCCGCCGCGGCGAGGATGTGCCCACCAACGATCCGACCGGCAATTCCCCCAGCGTCAGCCCGTCACGGGCTACCACCGCGTCGCGGGGGTCATTGCGCGGCGGTATCGCCGCAACCGTGAACCTTGGATCGTCGGCAGTCGGCAAATCCTTGTACGAATGCACCGCCGCATCGACGAGGCCTGCCTCCATCGCCTCGCGCAACGCCGTGGTGAAGACGCCAACCCCGAGACTGGCGATCGGCGCCATGGATCGGTCACCCTCGGTGCTGATGGTCACCAACTCCGCGGAGTGGCCACCAGCGATGAGGGCGTCTCTGACAGTGGCGGCCTGAGTGGTGGCCAGCAAGCTGCCCCGGGTACCTATCCGGATCACGTGCGCCAATCAGTTACTCGGCGATCGCTTCGGGCTGCTTTGCATGTCGCCTCCACCGCGGCGACTTTCAGCGTCGAATCCGCTTGGCACCACCGGTAATTCACCTGCAGTGGCGACGGCATCGACGGCGGTCTGGTCAAGCTCGAAAAGCTCGCGCAGCGCCTCAGCGTAGCTGTCACCGCCGGGCGCACTGGCGAGCTGCTTGATCCGCACGGTAGGCGCGTGCAACAGCTTGTCCACGACTCGCCGTACGGTACGGGCCACCTCCTCGCGCTGGACACTCTGCAGGCCGGGCAGCCGGTTGTCCAGGCGCAGCAATTCCGCTTCGACCACTTCGGCGGCTCGCTGGCGCAACGCCGTCACGGTTGGGGTGACCTCGGCCATCCGCTGCCCCACCAGATAGCTGGCAACTTCGGCGGCGACGATGTGGCGGGCGGCCTCAACGTCGGCAGCCGCGGCATGTGCCGAGGGTTCATGTTGCACGCTATCCACGTCCACGACCCACACACACGGCAATCTGGCCACCGCAGGATCGACGTCACGCGGCATGCCCAAGTCGCATATCACCAACGGACGGGTGGCCTCGTCACGGCGGGCGGCGGCCAGCGCATGATGCACATCGGCCAGCGACACCACCGGACGCACCGCCCCAGTACAGCTGACCACCACGTCGGCATCGGCCAGGACATTAGCCAGGCGGTCGAGCGCTAGCGCCTCGGCCGGCACGCCAGATTCGCGGATCCTTCGGGCCAACCGCTGCGCCCGGGACAACGACCGGTTGAGCACCTGAATGTGCCCGACGCCGGCACGGGTCAGATGTACCGCCGACAGCGCGCCCATCGCCCCGGCGCCGATCACCACCGCGGTCGTGCCCGCCAACGAGCCCAATTTGCGCTCGGCCATTCCCAGGGCGACCGACACCACGGAGGCACCGGCAGCGTCAATGGCGGTTTCGGAGTGCACTCGCTTGCCCACCGACAGCGCCCGCTGGGCCAATTCGTGCAGCACGCGGCCGACCGTGCGGTTGGATTCGGCGACGGCATAGGCGCGGCGCACCTGACCAAGCACCTGCTGCTCGCCGATCACCGCCGAGTCCAGGCCGCTGGCAACCGCGAACAGGTGCTCAACTGCCGCCTCGCTGTAGCGGACATATGCGTACTTGGTCAGCTCCCCCATCGACATGCCGGAGTGTTCGGCAAGCACCTGCCCGATCACCGACAGGCCGCCATGGAACGCGTCCACTACGGCGTAGACCTCGACGCGGTTGCAAGTCGACAGCACCATCGCCTCGGTCACCAGCGGCGAAGCCAGCACTCGGTCGATGATCTTGACTTGATCGGATTCGTCGATACTGAGTTGTTCAAGGACGACGACCGGCGCGCTACGATGCGACACCCCGAAGAGCAGCACGCTCACGGCAGCACCACCTGGCCAGCTCCCTCGACTACCCCAGTAAAACTGGTGTCTACGGTAGACGTTTATCAGGTGGGCTACCAAATGTGCTGCGGGCTATATCCGCACGCAGCCGGTGCTCGTCGACCTCCCAGTAGCTATGCTCGCGGCCATCCAGCAGGACCACCGGCAACCGATCGCCAAACTCAGCTCGCAGCCCTGGATTGCCCGTCGACGCCGCGACATCAACGTCGATCGTCATCATGTCGAAGCCCAGTTCGCTGGACAGTTCGGCCAGCTGCTCCGCTACCCGCACGCAGATCGCGCACCCGGCGCGAGTCAAAAGCTCCACCTGGGGCCTACTCATGGGCGCCAGTCGCTGACGGGTGCTGGCCGGACGGCAGCAACAAGGCGCGAACCAATCGGCGCGGCGCGAACGGCCGAAGCATCTGACTGGCCGGGCGCGGGCGCACCCGTAGCGGCCACCAGAACCAGCGTCCCAGCAGCGCAGCAATGGACGGTGTCATGAACGAGCGCACGACGAGGGTGTCGAACAGCAAGCCCAGGCCGATGGTGGTACCGATCTGACCAATAATCCGCAAATCGCTGAACACAAACAACGACATGGTAACGGCGAACACCATGCCGGCAGCCGTCACCACTCCCCCGGTACCAGCCATGGCACGGATAATTCCGGTGTTCAATCCGGCCCCAATTTCCTCTTTCAACCGGGAAATCAGCAGCAGATTGTAGTCGGATCCCACCGCCAGGAGCAGGATCACCGACATCGCCAACACCATCCAGTACAACTCGATACCCAGAATGTCCTGCCAGACCAATACGGAAAGCCCGAAAGAGGCGCCCATGGAAAGCACGACGGTACCCACGATAACCACTGCGGCTACCACACTTCGGGTGATGATCATCATGATGATCAAAATCAAGCTTATCGCCGCCACTCCGGCGATCAGCAGATCGTATCTGGCGCCCTCTCGAATATCCTTGAACGTCGCCGCGGTGCCACCCAGATAGATCGCAGCGCCCTGCAATGGAGTTCCCTTTATGGCCTCTCTAGCCTCCCGCTTGATCGGCTCGACCCGAGAGATGCCCTCGGGCGTTGCGGGATCTCCCTCCAGAGCAATGACAAAGCGGGCTGCCTTGCCGTCCGGAGACAAAAACATCTTCAGCCCCCGCTTGAAATCCGGATTCTCAAAAGCCGACTGCGGCAGATAGAACGAATCATCGATCTGGGCGGCGTCAAAAACCCGGCCCATCGCGCCGGGGTCCTTGTTATTCCTCTCCTGTTGCTTATAGAACGCGCCAAGCGTGCCATGCCAGATAAGCATCATGTCCCGCATCGTCGTCATCGCAGATATCATCGGCGGCATCTGCGCGCGCATCTGCGGCAACAGTGTAATCAGAATATCCATATCCTTGACCAGGTACTCGAGCTTTTCGCTCAGCTGGTCCACACTGTCAAACATATCGAATATCGATCTTATCGACCAGCAGAGCGGAACGTCGAAACAATGTTTTTCCCAGTAGAAGTAGCTGCGAATAGGCCGGAAGAAATCCTCGAAATCCGCGAGATGATCTCTTAGCGTAGCCGTTATGTCCGACATATCATGCGTGAGATGATCCATGTCGACGGTGTTGTCAATGACCTCGCCCATGAGTGCATACATGCGATGCATCGTCTCGATGGAGGTATTCATCGCAGCCACCTGCACCAGTATGTCATCAATTCGGTCCTTCATGAATTCCATTTGCTCGCTACTATTCACGCCCTGCATGCTGATGATGAACGGTATCGAAGTGTGCTTGATGGTCGTTCCCAAGGGCCGGGTTATCGCTTTCACTTGTTCAATACCGGGACTGTGGTAGATATTTTTGGCTACCTTGTCCAACACCAGCATGTCCACCGGATTACGCATATCGTGGTCAGTCTCGATCAACAGCACCTCAGGGTTCAGCCGAGCCCGTGAAAAGTGTCGACCAGCCGCCGCATCCCCCACATTGGACGGCATGCTGGCGGGCATGAACTTGCGCAGATCATACGTTGTCCGGTAACTGGGCAAGGCCAGCAAGCCAATGGAGGCGACCAAGCATGTCGCCGCGAGCACCGGCCCGGGCCAACGCACAATTGCCGTTCCCACCCGGCGCCACCGCCGAGTGTTCATCCGCCGCTTGGGATCGAACAGCTTGAAGAAGCTGCCCACGGTCAGTACGGCCGGGCCGAGCGTGAGCGCCGCCAAGACCGCGACCAGCATGCCGATAGCAATGGGCGCGCCGAGCGTTTCAAAATACGGAAGCCGGGCAAAGCTGAGGCAATACATGGCGCCGGCAATGGTCAAACCCGAACCCAAGATCACGTGGGCGGTCCCGTGAAACATCGTGTAGAAGGCCGTTTCCCGATCCTCGCCGGCGTAGCGCGATTCGTGGTAACGGCCGAGCATGAATATCGCGTAGTCCGTGCTCGCCGCAATCGCCATGAGAACGAGCAGGTTGGTCGCAAATGTTGAAAGGCTGAAAATGTTGTGGTCGGCGAGCAAGGCGATGAATCCGCGGATTGCGCCGAGGTCGATGCCGACCATGATCAAGACGAGAACCGCGGTAATTACGGAGCGATAGATCAATAGCAACATTGCCGCGATCACCATGCTCGTGATCGCGGTGACCTTAGCGATACTTTTGTCTCCGGCCTCGGCCTGGTCGGCATTGAGTGCTGCCGGACCGGTGACATAGGCCTTCACCCCGTGCGGTGGCGGTGTGGTGTCCACCATGTGCCGCACCGCGTGGACCGAGTCATACGCTTCGGTTTCGTTGTTACCGACGAGGTACACCACGACGTAGGCGGCCCGATCATCCGCACTTTGGGATCCCGCGGCTGTCAGCGGATCCCCCCAGAAGTCCTGGATGTGCGCGACATGGCGGGTATCGGCGGAAAGCTTCCGCATCAGATCGCTATAGAACCGGTGCGCGTCCCCACCGAGTGGCTGGTCGCCTTCCAGCACGATCGTCACCGCGTTATCGGAATCAAACTCACCGAACACCTGACCAACGCGCTTGATCGCCTGAATCGATGCGGCGTCGCTGGGGCTCATCGATACCGAGTGTGCTTTTCCGACCACTTCCAGTTGCGGTACGGCGAGATTGACAAAGGCGGTGAAGCCCAGCCAGAGCAGGACGATCACCACCGCAAACCGGCGGATCAGCCGCGGCAGAATGGGCGGCAGTGACGTCAGTGCGGCGTGTCTTTCGCTCATCCGGATGACACCTGGCAGGAGGTTAGCGCTCGCGGCGAGGTCTCAGACCTTTCGTCCTTAACGGCGCCGTTGACGATGATCCGGCAGCTGATCACGTCGGCGTTACTCTGCGCCATGAGGTTGACACTGACCGCGGGCAGCGTCGTCTCGACCGTGACGGACCACGGCAGGGACACGCTATCGAGTCGATGCACCCGGGCATCAGGGTCCAGGTAGGCGATCTTTGCGGTCTTGGCGGGGCCAAAGACTTCGTAGGTCACCCGCTTGGGGTTGAACGGCGGGACGTCGAAATCAGGCTTGACCATGACAGTGGGTTGCTCGTGAACACCGAAGATGCTGTGCAGCCGATAGATACCAAGCCCCCCGACAACGGCCACCACGACGATGGCCAGCAGCAACCACATGCGTTTCACGGCGCCGCTAACCGAAATCATCCTCACCCTCGTGTTCCGCCCATCGCGCGGACCTAGTGACCCTTAGGCCTCCCGATACCTCCTGAAATGTCCTAACGTGCGTAGTAATCGGATGTCTCGTTGCGTTAGCTAGCGTAGACGCTACCGTTGACAGGCTGAAGAATTCAGGATTTCACGTACCCAGCTTTGCGCGTACCGGTATGGGGCTGACATGTTGGCCCGGAACCGCTGCGGGTCGTGTTCACGACGAAAGTCGCTGCGGCCTCGCGAATTTCGATACCGCGCTGGGGCTTGCAGGTCAATCCGCGCCAGCCAAGAGCTCCGCCACGCATTTGCCGGATAGGGTTGATAACGGCCGCAGCATCGGCCACCGGGCAGGCACCGCGATTAGGAGTAATGATGGTTTCCTCCCACCTGGGTAGCCCAGACCAGGCCGGTCACGTCGACCTGGCTTCGCCGGCCGACCCGCCGCCACCCGATGCCAGCGCCAGCCACTCGCCGGTGGACATGCCGGCCCCCGTCGCCGCCGCCGACAGCGATCGGCAGCCGCCGATCGACCTGACCGCAGCCGCCTTCTTCGACGTGGACAACACCTTGGTTCAGGGCTCGTCGGCGGTGCACTTCGGCCGCGGGCTAGCCGCTCGCCACTACTTCACCTACCGCGACGTCCTCGGATTTCTTTACGCTCAGGCCAAGTTCCAGCTACTTGGCAAGGAGAACAGCAACGACGTCGCCGCTGGCCGGCGCAAGGCGCTCGCGTTCATCGAGGGCCGATCCGTCGCGGAGTTGGTGGCCTTGGGAGAGGAGATTTACGACGAGATCATCGCCGACAAGATCTGGGCCGGCACCCGCGAACTCACCCAGATGCACCTGGACGCCGGCCAGCAGGTATGGCTGATCACCGCTACCCCATACGAACTCGCGGCCACCATCGCCCGCCGGCTCGGCCTAACCGGCGCCCTGGGCACCGTCGCCGAGTCGGTCGACGGGATATTCACCGGCAGACTGGTCGGCGAGATCCTGCACGGCACTGGCAAGGCACACGCGGTGCGGTCGCTGGCCATCCGGGAGGGACTCAATCTCAAACGCTGCACCGCCTACTCCGACAGCTACAACGACGTCCCGATGCTGTCGCTGGTGGGCACCGCGGTCGCCATCAACCCCGACGCCCGCCTGCGCAGCCTGGCCCGGGAACGGGGGTGGGAGATCCGTGATTTCCGAATCGCCCGCAAGGCCGCTCGGATCGGGGTTCCGTCAGCCCTGGCGCTGGGTGCGGCCGGCGGCGCGTTGGCGGCTCTAGCCTCTAGACGCCAATCACGCTGATAAGCTGCGCCGTTAGCCTGGCGACGATGCGGCCCGCGCAGCGGGGCGAGGAGGAGCCGGGCAATAGGGCCCAGCCTGGCGACGATGCGGCCCGCGCAGCGGGGCGAGGAGGAGCCGGGCAATAGGGCCCAGCCTGGCGACGATGCGGCCCGCGCAGCGGGGCGAGGAGGAGCCGGGCAATAGGGCCCAGCCTGGCGACGATGCGGCCCGCGCAGCGGGGCGAGGAGGAGCCGGGCAATAGGGCCCAGCCTGGCGACGATGCGGCCCGCGCAGCGGGGCGAGGAGGAGCCGGGCAATAGGGCCCAGCCTGGCGACGATGCGGCCCGCGCAGCGGGGCGAGGAGGAGCCGGGCAATAGGGCCCAGCCTAGCGACGATGCGGCCCGCGCAGCGGGGCGAGGAGGAGCCGGGCAATAGGGCCCAGCCTAGCGACGATGCGGCCCGCGCAGCGGGGCGAGGAGGAGCCGGGCAATAGGGCCCAGCCTAGCGACGATGCGGCCCGCGCAGCGGGGCGAGGAGGAGCCGGGCAATAGGGCCCAGCCTAGCGACGATGCGGCCCGCGCAGCGGGGCGAGGAGGAGCCGGGCAATAGGGCCCAGCCTAGCGACGATGCGGCCCGCGCAGCGGGGCGAGGAGGAGCCGGGCAATAGGGCCCAGCCTAGCGACGATGCGGCCCGCGCAGCGGGGCGAGGAGGAGCCGGGCAATAGGGCCTAGCAACTATTCGAGCGGAGGGCGGCAGCGGCATGACAGTTCCCGAAGAAGCCCAGACACTGATCGGCAAGCATTATCGGGCACCGGACCACTTTCTGGTGGGGCGCGAGAAGATCCGCGAGTTCGCGGTCGCGGTCAAAGACGACCACCCGACCCACTACAGCGAGCCGGATGCCGCAGCGGCCGGTTACCCCGCGCTGGTAGCCCCGCTGACCTTCCTGGCGATCGCCGGCCGGCGCGTGCAGCTGGAGATCTTCACCAAGTTCAATATCCCGATCAACATCGCCCGGGTCTTTCATCGCGACCAGAAGTTCCGCTTCCACCGGCCGATCCTGGCCAACGACAAGCTGTACTTCGACACCTATCTTGACTCCGTCATCGAATCCCACGGCACGGTGCTCGCCGAGATCCGAAGCGAAGTTACCGACGCCGAAGGAAAGCCTGTGGTCACCAGTGTCGTCACCATGTTGGGAGAAGCGGCCCACCACGAAGCCGATGCCGATGCAACGGTGGCGGCGATTGCATCGATCTAGTGGGGAAAGTAGGGTCCGTTCAATGACGTCACAGGGCGACACGACAAGCGGCACGCAGCTCAAGCCGCCGGTCGAAGCAGTCCGATCCCACTACGACAAATCGAACGAGTTCTTCAAGCTCTGGCTTGACCCATCGATGACGTACAGCTGCGCCTACTTCGAACGTCCCGATATGACGCTGGAAGAGGCGCAGTACGCGAAGCGCAAGCTGGCACTGGACAAGCTGAACCTTGAGCCCGGCATGACGCTGCTCGACATCGGCTGCGGCTGGGGTTCCACCATGCGAGACGCGGTCGCCGAGTACGACGTCGACGTCATCGGCTTGACCCTGAGCGAAAACCAGTACGCCCACGACAAGGCGATGTTCGAAGAGGTCGACAGCCCCCGCCGAAAAGAGGTGCGAATCCAGGGCTGGGAGGAGTTCGACGAGCCGGTCGACCGCATCGTGTCACTCGGTGCGTTTGAGCATTTCGCCGACGGTGCCGGGGACGCCGGGTTCGAGCGCTACGACACCTTCTTCAAGAAGTTCTACAATTTGACGCCCGACGACGGCCGGATGCTGCTGCACACCATCACTATCCCGGACAAAGAGGAAGCCCAGGAGCTCGGCTTGACGTCTCCGATGAGCCTGCTGCGCTTCATCAAGTTCATCCTGACCGAGATCTTCCCGGGCGGGCGGCTGCCCAGGATCTCGCAGGTGGACTATTACTCCTCCAACGCCGGATGGAAGGTCGAGCGCTACCACCGGATCGGGGCCAACTACGTGCCGACCCTGAACGCCTGGGCGGATGCGCTACAGGCGCACAAAGATGAGGCGATCGCCCTCAAGGGCCAGGAGACGTACGACATCTACATGCACTACCTACGTGGCTGCTCAGACCTGTTCCGCGACAAGTACACGGACGTCTGCCAGTTCACTCTGGTCAAATAAGGGTCAGCCGAAAAAGATGTTGCGACGGCCGGCAAGCAGTCGGTATAGCGTCTGCTGGATCGTCTCGCGCACCTGATCGGTCAACTCGAACGTCACCATCGGGTCGTCGGCGTCGGTGGAGGCGTAGTCGGCGGTGCAGATCGGCTCACCGAACGCGATGCGCCATTTCGAGGGCAACGGCACTAGCCCGACCGGTCCAGCCAACGGGAACAACGGCGTAATCGGGAAGTACGGCAGGCCGAACAGCCGAGCCAGCAGCTTGACATCGGTCAGCATGGGGTAGATCTCTTCGGAGCCGATGATCGAACACGGCACAATCGGCGCCTTGGTCCGTAGCGCGGCCGATACGAAGCCGCCGCGACCAAACCGCTGTAACCGGTAACGGTCCTCGAAACGCTTACCCAGCCCCTTGTATCCCTCGGGGAACACCGCGGTGAGTTCGCCGGAGGCAAGCAACCGGTGCGCATCCGTCGTACACGCCATGGTATGACCCGCCTTGCGGGCGGCTTCGCCGATCACGGGGAGGTCGAACACCATGTCGGCGGCAAGCAGCCGCAGATCCCGATGCGCCGGGTGCTCGTCGTGGACGGCCACCGACAACATCAACCCGTCAAACGGCAACACACCTGCGTGATTGGCCACCACCAGCGCCGCACCATCGCGCGGGATGTTCTCGACACCACTGACTTCGACCCGAAACCATGACTTGAAGAAGAATCGCAGCAAGGGTCGCACGATGGCGCTGTTGAAGTGCGGGTCGAACCCGAATTCGTCGACGCTGTAGTCACCGGTCAGGCGCTGTCGGAGAAATCCAGCAACCGCGGCGACGAGTTGCGCAAGGTCGTTGGGCGTGGCCTCGGTGGACGAGGTCGTGGCACCCGCAGCGCGCCGGTGTTCGTCGATTTCCCGGACAACGGCGGCGATCTGCTCGGCCGACGCCCGGTCATTTGGATCGGACAGCAACGACGGATGCTGCCGGGACTCTGCCCGTTGACCGGCACGCCTGCGCGCCGCTACCCGGCTCCGATTTGTGTGCAGTGGAATGACATTCGCTCTGGTTTCGCCCGCCACGTTACCCATCCAAACCTATCTGAGTCCGCTCCATGGAATTGGATTTCGGCTACCCCAGCGCTGCGCTAAACCTACGGCGCGACCCTCCCAGGAGCGTACCCGATGTGGGTCAATAATGGGAGTCAGGCCGCGGCCGCGAAAATAGTCATCGAACGCCTCGACGGTCGTCCACTTCGGCTGGTAACCCAGTTCGACGCGCATTCTGGTGGTGTCCATAACCCGGCCATAACTCAGGTAAGCGAATTGCTCACGATTCAGCTCGGTGTAGTGATTCGCTCGCCTCAGCGAATCCAGAGCCCATACCCCAAACCCTGGCACCGGCACCGGAATTCGCCCGGCCCGCCGGATCGCCTGCGACAGCATGAGGATGCCGTCGGCTCCGATGTTGAACGTTCCGGCCTTGCCGGCCATCGCCGCGCGCTCCAACGCACCCAGCGCATCCTGCTCGTGCAGCAACTGCAGTCGCGCATCACGGCCGAAGATCGTCGGGACCAGCGGCCCGGCCAGATATCGTGAAAGCGTGGTGTCCATCGCCGGGCCGATCATGTTGGCCAGCCGCAGGATAGTCACTGCAATATCGGGGCGGCGTCGGCCCAGCGCGCGCACGTAGCCCTCGATATCGAGACTGTCCTTAGGGAAACCTTGGCTGAAAGGACGTCGACTGCTGCTGTCCTCGGTGAACATCACCGGATCGTGTGGGCTCGATCCGTAAACCTCAGAGGTCGACTTCAGCACGACCCGGCGGACCGAGGGCGCCTTTTGGCAGGCGGCGAACAGTTGCATCGCGCCCATCACGTTAAGTTCCTTCAATGCCGCACTGCCGCCGGACCGCGGCGCATACGAGGCCGCCGCGGCGTGCACCACCGTGTCCACCTCGCCATTGCGAATCACCTTGGCGATGAATGGGTTTCGGATATCAGCGCGAACAAATTCGGCTCGGCCCATCCGGCGCAGCATGTCCTTGCTCGGCGCGATCGCGTCCACCGCGATGACCCGGTTGATCAGCGGGTTCTGGGCAAGCCGTGCGGTCAGGTAGCCGCCTAGGAAACGGCAAGCACCGGTCACCAGCACAACTTTGGGGTACTGCGGGTGCTCACTGCTGCCGCCGACTCCTCCGGCGCCACCGCGCCCGTTCGACGAACTCACTCCGACAGCCTAACGGCCAGGCGAAACGGCGGCGTTACAAGCGCGTGACGGTCGAGCTGGCGGGGTCTGCTCGCAACCTATTTGCCCAGTTTCCTGCGCTGCACCCGGGTGCGACGCAGCAGCTTGCGATGCTTTTTCTTGGACATGCGCTTGCGCCGCTTCTTGATTACTGAACCCATGACCCCGCCATCTATACGGCTATCTGACCCGGACACTCTACCCGGGCGGTCGCACGGAACACCAAACCGGCAGCGCCCGAGCATTGCCAGATCGGTCAGGCGGACTCCGGCCGCGTGCGGCCGGCAACTAGCCCGCGTCGAAGTACGAAGTCTCCAACATGTCGTGGACGGCCTTGGCATGCACCCGGAATGACCGCCCGACCCGAACCGCGGGCAGTTCGCCATTGTGCACCAGCCGGTACACCGTCATCTTGGACACCCGCATCAGGGCCGCCACTTCGGCCACGGTGAGAAGTTGTGTCTTGGCCTGCTGGCCCTCAACAAAACCGGTATCCCGCGCCGATGGCCCGTTCGTAGACGTCATCGCAACCCAATCGTGTCAGGCACGCGCAGTCCCAGCGGCTTCCCCTCCGCTGGCACCCACACGCGCTTACAAAGAGGAGAATAGCGGGACTAGTGGGGTTACTGGTACTGGTGAGGGATAATCAGTTCAAAATTCGTGAATCATTCCGGTGTAATTCTGAGCTGCTCAGAGCGGCTTTTGGCGGCTTGAACCGCCGCGTCGACAGCCATCCGAAACCCGCCGCGTTCGAGTTCCCGCAGCGCAGCGGCGGTCGTACCGCCCGGCGAGGTAACCGCGGCGCGCAGCCGTGATGCGGTAAGGTCCACGCGCAGCCCCATCAGCTCGCCATTGGCGCCACCCTGGTCTTGGTCCATCCGCTCCAGCAGCATCGCCGCTGAGCCAGCCATTGTCTGCGCGGCGAGATCGGTGGCTACCTGACGGCTCAAGCCCACCCCGACTCCGGCATCCACCAGGGCCTCGACCAGCAGAAAGAAATAGGCCGGACCCGAGCCGGACACCGCGGTCACCGCGTCCAACTGCGATTCCGGAACGGTCAGCACGCCGCCGACCGCGTCGAACAAGGCCGAGACCTCCTCAAGCTGTTGCGGGGTGACAAAGCGGCCTTTGGCCAGCGCTGTAACCCCCGCTCCCACCAATGCCGCCGCGTTCGGCATCGCACGCACCACTGGCGTCCCGGCCGGTAGCTTGGATTCGAAATACGCGATCGTGATGCCCGCTACCACGGTGACGAACACCTGCTCAGCACTGTCGTTTTCGGCCGCCGCAGTCGCGTTCGCCAGATCCGCGATCACCGGCTCGACGTCGGCTGGTTTGACCGCGACGACGACGAACGTCGCGTTCTCCACCGCGTCGGCCGCCGACGTCACCAACACCGAATAGGTCTGCGCCAGGTAGTTGGCGCGATCGGGCATCCGCTCGGCCACTACCAGGTCTTTGACCTGCCGGCCCGCCCGCAGCAGACCCGACAGCAATGCCTCACCGATGCTGCCGCCGCCGATAATCGCGATCCTTGCCATGCCGAAAAGCATCGCAAACAGCTCGGCCGATCCGTGCTACTGGGCAGGCACCATCGCCAGTTGGCGCGTCTGCACCACGATGCGGCCCAACCGGTCGACGACGATGTGGTCCTCGTCAAACCAGTCCTGCCCGATTTCGACGCAGGTGCAGAGCACTCGCAGCCAGCCGTCGGCGGGCAGGGCCCGAAGATAGGCGGTGAGCGCAACTGTAGGCGCCCAGCCGGTGCGGTCCACCGCGAAGGTCACCGGGGCCGACAAGTCCCCGCACAACAGAGCGAACAGCGCGTCCGGAGCAACGCCGCGTGGACGCGCCCACAGCTGAATCACCGGTGGCCGCCCATCGGTCGCGGACCGCAACGTCGACAACACCGGCCGGACATCGCAGCCTTCGCCTAAGTGCACCAGCCCGGCCAGCTGATGGCCGGGACCGATCGGCACGACTCCCTCGGGCGGTTCCGGTGCCATCAGCTCCACCACCGGATTCGCCGACAGCAGCGGCGCGGTTCCACTGGCCCCGCCGCTCCCATCAACGCCGGGGAGAAAATGCTCCGGCTCACCCAGGGTGACCACGGCGTGCACCGCTGTGCGGCCACCCTGGGTGAGCTCGACATCGGCCACGCTAATCCGGCGACCACGCTTGCGGATCGACGTCACCAACCGCATCGTCCCCGGATCCGGCGCCCACAGAAAGCTCGCCGACACTGCGACCGGTTGCCGCATGGGCTGCTGTCCGGCCGCGCCGTAAGCGGTGCGGGCGGCATTGGCACACAGCGCCACCATCGCACCGCCGTGCACCTTGGGCCCGATGGTCCAGTGCTCGTTCAGCTCGCCTTCAAAAACCCGGCACGCCGGATTGCCGGGATCGGAGTCAAGCGGGCGCAGCGCCATCGCCGTGGTGAACAACGCGTTCATAGTGTTCCCGGCATATCAACGCAGCAGGTGAGTGCGGGCGAACTGCAACGACTCGGCCAGCATGGATTCGCGTTCATTGGCCGAACGCGCGCTTGAGGTGGACACCTCCAACACGACGTGGCCGACGAAGCCGCTGCCGGCCAGCATCTGGCACACCTCGGCGGTCGGCTGGGTACCGCGGCCGGGCACCAGGTGCTCGTCGGCGGGCAGGCCGCTGCCGTCACACAGGTGCAGGTGCACCAGCCCTGGGCCCATCCGCCGCGCCATATCCAGCGAGTCGGTGCCCGCAGTCGCGGTGTGCGAGAGGTCCAGCGTGTAATGCGCGTGGTTGCCGTCCAGCGGGTCGTAGGACGGCGCGAACGCCGAGATCGCCGGACCTGGGCCACCACCCCGCTTACGCATCCGTTCCCGGGACTGGCCGGCCCCGAAAAACCGGTCCGCTCGGAAGGGAAACATGTTTTCAACGGCCACCATCACGGTGCTGGCCGCTTCTAGGGCGGCAACCTGATCGCTGAACCCCTCGGCGTAGCGTCGTTGCCAGCGGAACGGCGGATGCACGACGACCGTTTGCGCGCCCAGTTGTTCGGCGGCCCGCACACTGCGGTCCAACTTGAGGATCGGATTGGCGCCCCACACCCGCTGCGAGATGAGTAGGCACGGAGCGTGCACCGACAACACCGGCACGCGGTAGCGGCGCGACAGCTTCCGGACGGCATCGATGTCCTGACTGACCGATTCACCCCAGACCATCAGCTCGACCCCGTCGTAGCCAAGCCTGTCGGCGTACTCGAACGCGGCCTCGGCCCGCAACGGGTACACCGAGGCCGTCGACAAGCCGACTTTGATTGCTGGGCGCACTGTGTGTGGTGGCGGCTAGCCCGATTGCAACAAGGCCAGCGGTCCCAGGGTAATCAGCGCCCCCACCGCAACCGCGATCAACGTACTGGCGATGTCTTCGGTCTTGCGGACTGCCCGCACCGAGACCACTAGGCCAAGGATGACCATCACCGATAGCACTAGCGCCACTATGCTGTTCCAGCGCCACAACTGGTCGAAGGCGATGAACAACCCGGCACCGAAGGCAACGGCCAGGATCGACTGCAGCACGACCAACGCGCCGCGCCACAGCGTCGGGACCACGTCCAGGGCACGACGGGCAACCCGCGCCTCGGCCGCACCATCACCCTCGACGTCGGTGCCGGCCGCCGCCGCTGCGGCGTGGCGCTCGCCGCGCCCAGGTTGCGCTTCGCGCACCCCGGTCGCGGCTTCCGCTTCGCCCACCTCGGTGTCCAGGACATCCACCCAGAGATCGGGGTAGTGCTCGACCGGATCCGGACTCATGTGTTCGGCACCGGACGGCGGCCCCGCGGGTGCTCTGTCGCTATGCGTGTGGCGCAGTGGCCGCGGGTACTCGCTAAGCTCGGGCCCGGACTCGCGCCGGTCCTGCGGGGGGGACTTGGGCCAGCGCGGCTCGGGTTGCGACCAGTACACGGTTCTCGTTGGCTCTTCGGCAACCTGCTCGGCGACTGGTTCCGCCGGCGACTGTGGGGCAGCTTCGCCAACCTGGACTCGCCCGTTAGCCGCCGGAGACTGGCTCGCGTGCGCGTCCGGGCCGGCGTGGTGATGGTCGTCACGAATGATCGGAATCTCACCGGTCAGCTCGGCGACCGTGATGGCGTCACTATCGCCGCGTCGCCGCCGGCGCCGTCGGGCCGGGGCGCCGGTGACCCCTTGCCTGGCCAGCAACTCGGCCACCGAGATCTGCCGGTTACCGGAGCTCTCTGTCTCGGGGTGTGGTCCCGTCATGGTTTGCTGCCTCTCGATCGGTTGGCCGCGTTCCGATCAGCTGGCTGACCTCCGACGGCACGCACCGAAGTGTGCACAGACGAAGACTCGATGAGGGCGGTGCCGTCGGCTTCGCTGTCGAGTTTGCGCAAGATGAGACCTTCCCGCAGCGCCCACGGGCAGATTTCCACCGCTTCAATCGACAGTGCTCGCATGCTCGCCTCTGCCACCAGGGCGCCGGCCACAATCTGCGGCGCTCGGTCGGCGCTTACCCCTTCCAGTTCTGCACGGTCAACCGCCGTCATCCTAGAGATAAACGCGATGAGTTGCCGCAGACCATTTGCCGTTAGGGTCCTCTTCACCCGCGGCCCGGCCATGGATGGGGCCGCACCGGTTAGTCGCGCCAACGAGCGAAACGTCTTCGACGTTGCGACCGCCAGGTCGGGGCTGCCGGCTTCCAGGACGGTCACACTGGGCTCGGCCAGCTCGGCATCCAGCCAGTCTCGCAGCATCGCCACCCGGCGCCGGCCCGGCGGATCGTCGGGCAGCCACTCTCGGGTCAACCGTCCGGCGCCCAGGGGCAGCGATAACGCAATCTCGGGCTCCTCGTCCACGCCACTGGACACTTCCAGCGAGCCGCCGCCGATGTCGAGGTTGAGGATGCGCCCAGCGCTCCACCCGTACCATCGTCGCACGGCCAGGAAGGTCAGCCGTGACTCGTCCTCCCCACGCAGCGCCTGCAACTCGACACCGGTCTCTTTGCGCACCCGGGACAGGACGTCCTCGGAATTCTCGGCGTCGCGGACCGCCGACGTGGCGAAGGCCATCAGCTCGGCACAGCCCGAGCTGATGGCAATCTTGGCGAATTCGTCGATGGTGGAAATCAGCTTGTCGGCTCCGCGCTTGGTGATCTTGCCCGAGCTGTCGGTGGCCTCGGCCAGCCGCAGCGTGGCCTTCGTCGAGCTCATCGGGGTCGGGTGGCCGCCGCGGTGGGCATCGACCACCAGCAGATGGACCGTGTTGCTACCCACGTCCAGCACGCCCAATCGCACGAAAACAAACTAGCCGGGCGAAGATACGGGCGTGTGGCGACCCGCGCAAGGCGCCCAGTGGCATGTGCCGGCCGTGCTGGGCTATGGCGGAATCCCGCGGCGGGCTTCGTGGTCTAACGTTGAATCCGTGGCAAATTCGCGACGGAGACCGGTGCACCCGGGGCAAGAAGTCGAGTTGGACTTCGCCCGTGAGTGGGTGGAGTTCTACGACCCGGACAATCCCGAGCACCTGATCGCGGCCGACCTTACCTGGTTGCTGTCGCGCTGGGCGTGTGTATTCGGCACACCCGCCTGCCAGGGCACCGTCGCGGGCCGGCCAAACGACGGCTGTTGTTCGCACGGTGCGTTCCTGTCCGACGACGACGACCGCACCCGGTTGGCCGACGCGGTGCACAAGCTGACCGACGACGACTGGCAGTTCCGGGCAAAGGGCCTGCGCCGCAAGGGCTACCTGGAACTCGACGAGCACGACGGCCAACCCCAGCACCGCACCCGCAAACACAAGGGCGCATGTATCTTCTTGAACCGGCCCGGGTTCGCCGGTGGCGCCGGCTGCGCGCTGCACAGCAAAGCCCTCAAGCTGGGCGTGCCGCCGTTGACGATGAAACCCGATGTCTGCTGGCAGTTGCCGATCCGGCGCAGCCAGGAATGGGTGACCCGCCCCGACGGCACCGAAATCCTCAAGACCACCCTCACCGAATATGACCGCCGCGGTTGGGGCTCGGGTGGTGCTGACCTGCACTGGTATTGCACCGGCGATCCGGCCGCCCATGTCGGAACCAAGCAGGTGTGGCAGAGCCTTGCCGACGAACTCACCGAATTACTCGGGGAGAAGGCCTATGGGGAACTCGCAGCAATGTGCAAGCGCCGCAGTCAATTAGGGCTCATCGCCGTACATCCGGCGACGCGTGCGGCCCAGTAGCTAAGCGCGGTCGCGGTAGGACTTGACCATGCGCAGCGCACTGGCGTTCAGATACGCCTCGACGGTCGCGGCAGCGGCCGCCGGGTCACCGGCCAGCACCGCCCCGTTGATCGCCCGCAGGTCGGTCAACACTGGGTCCGCGTCGTCGTAGGCCCCGGTGAGCGCATGCTCGCGGCCGCCGAAGGCGTGCTCCACCCAGCGGTAGAGCAACCCCAATGCGCGGTTGCGAGTGCTGTGGATGAGCACCCGGAAGTAGGCAAGATCGGCTGCCTGCCGCGCCGCGGCCGTGTCCGCCTGTTGCACCACTTCCAGCGCCGCACACAACGCCTCGGCATCCTCGGGCGTGCTCCGGGCGGCCGCCAGGCGGCCAATCAACGGGCCTAACGCCGCGCGGATCTCCAGCAACTCGACGAGGAAGTCGGGGCCCAGTTTGCGCACCAGCGCCTCGACCACCGCGGGATGGGTGAGCCCCTCGGGGTCACGGACCACACTGCCGCTGCCGTGCCGCACCTCGATCAGGCCCATCTGTTGCAGTCGCGCCAGACCCTGGCGTAGCGAGGTGCGGTTGACACCGAGCCGCTCTGCCAGGTCTCGCTCGGGCGGCAGGGTCGAGCCCGGCGGGAAGACGCCGTCGAGGATGGCGTCGGCGATCGTCGTCGCGATCCGCTCATCCACCCGCTGCCGATCCGGCGGCTGAAAGACACTTGACTGGTTCATTGGCTCAACCAATATAGTGGGCGAATCGACAACTCAGCCAGCAGGAGGTGCCGCAGTGGACGATGAAACGCGGTCGGCGGCCTTGCCGCGGTGGCGCGGTGCAGCCGGGCGCCTGGAAGTCTGGTATGCGACTCTGTCGGATCCACTGACGCGTACCGGCCTATGGGTGCACTGTGAGACGGTGGCCCCGACGACAGGCGGGCCCTACGCGCACGGCTGGGTGACCTGGTTTCCACCGGATGCCCCGCCGGGCACCGAGCGCTTCGGCCCCCAGCCCGCCCAACCCGCGGCCGGCCCCGCCTGGTTCGACATCGCCGGTGTACGAATGGCGCCAGCGGAGCTGACCGGACGTACCCGATCACTCGCATGGGAGCTGTCCTGGAAGGACACCGCGGCGCCACTGTGGACGTTTCCTCGCGTGGCCTGGGAGCGCGAGTTGCTGCCCGGCGCCCAAGTGGTGATCGCACCCACCGCCGTCTTCGCTGGCTCCTTGGCCGTCGGCGAAACCACCCACCGCGTCGACAGCTGGCGCGGCGGTGTGGCCCACATCTACGGACATGGCAATGCCAAGCGGTGGGGATGGATCCATGCCGATCTCGGCGACGGCGACGTCCTAGAGGTGGTGACCGCGGTATCACACAAGCCGGGCCTACGCAGGCTCGCGCCGCTAGCGTTCGTTCGCTTCCGCATCGACGGAAAGGATTGGCCCGCAAGTCCTTTACCGTCGCTGCGAATGCGGACAACGCTCGGCGTGCGGCACTGGCAACTGGAAGGACGCATCGGCGGCCGGGAGGCGCTAATCCGGGTAGACCAGCCGCCGGAGCGGTGCGTAAGCCTGGGATACACCGATCCCGACGGGGCCAAGGCGGTGTGCACCAACACCGAGCAGGCCGACATCCACATCGAGCTCGGTGGCCGGCACTGGTCGGTGCTGGGCACCGGACACGCCGAAGTCGGCCTGCGGGGAACCGCGGCACCGGCTATCAAGGAAGGGACGCCAGCATGAGTTTCCTGCTCGACCCGCCGCTGCTGTTTGTCTGCGGAGTGCTCATCGAGCGACGCCTGCCCGTGGACCGCCGCGATGCCGCCGAGGCCGCCGCCCTGGGCGTCTTCTTCGGCGCTTCGTTCGGGCTGTACCACAACGTACCCGGGCTCGGGATGCTGTGGCGGCCATTTCGCGCACAGAACGGCCGCGATTTCATGTGGAACAGCGGGGTTTTCAGCGTGGATGTGGCCCGCGCGGAGTGGCCGCTGCACGCGATGGCCGCTGCCATCTTCGCAACGTATCCGTTCTTCATAAAGCTCGGCCGCCGGCTCGGGCGCCGGATATGAGCCGGCTCGCCGATCGGGCTAAGTCCTATCCGTTGGCCTCGTTCGGCGCCGCGCTGCTGCCGCCGGAGCTCGGCGGCCCGTTGCCGGCTCAATTCGTGCAGCGCGTTGACCGCTACGTCACACGACTGCCGGCGACCTCACGATTCGCGGTGCGCGCCGGCCTGGCTTCACTGGCGGCGGCCAGCTACCTCACCACCGGCCGGTCGCTACCGCGACTGCACCCGGACGAGCGGGCACGGGTGCTGCACCGGATCGCCGCACTGAGCCCGGAAGTCGCTGCGGCCGTGGAGGGGTTGAAGGCGATCGTGCTGTTGGCCAACGGCGCCGACACCTACGCGCACGAATTGCTCGCCCGCGCCCAGGAACATGACGCGGCGCGCCCCGACGCGGAGTTGACCGTCATCTTGTCGGCGGACAGCCCATCCGTCACCAGGGCCGATGCGGTGGTCGTCGGCTCCGGGGCGGGCGGCGCGATGGTCGCGCGCACGCTGGCCCGGGCCGGCCTTGACGTGGTCGTGCTCGAAGAGGGACGGCGCTGGACGGTCGAGGAGTTCCGTAGCACCCACCCGGTCGACCGTTATGCCGGGTTGTACCGTGGCGCCGGGGCCACCGTCGCGCTCGGGCGACCGGCGGTGGTGCTGCCGATGGGCCGGGCGGTGGGCGGCACCACCGTCGTCAACTCCGGCACCTGCTTTCGGCCTTCACTTGCCGTGCAGCGGCGCTGGCGTGACGAGTTCGGTCTCGGCCTGGCCGACCCCGACCAGCTGGGACGTCGTCTTGACGATGCGGAGCAAACACTGCGGGTTGCGCCGGTGCCGCTGGAGATCATGGGCCGCAACGGGCGCCTGTTGCTGCAGGCCGCCAAGTCGCTGGGCTGGCGGGCGGCGCCCATCCCGCGCAATGCGCCGGGGTGCCGTGGCTGTTGCCAGTGCGCGATCGGCTGCCCCAGCAACGCCAAGTTCGGCGTGCACCTCAACGCCCTGCCGCAAGCCTGCGCGGCCGGCGCGCGGATCATCTCCTGGGCGCGGGTCGAACGGATCCTGCACCGCGCCGGGCGGGCCTATGGCGTGCGAGCCCGCCGGCCCGACGGCACCACACTCGACGTGCTGGCCGACGCGGTCGTCGTCGCCGCCGGTGCGACGGAGACGCCAGGACTGTTGCGGCGCAGCGGTCTTGGTGGGCACCCGCGACTGGGCCACAACCTTGCGCTGCACCCGGCAACTATGCTGGCCGGGCTCTTCGACGACGACGTCTTCGCGTGGCGCGGGGTGCTGCAGAGCGCGGCGGTTCACGAGTTTCACGAATCCGACGGCGTGCTGATCGAGGCCACCTCCACACCGCCGGGCATGGGGTCGATGGTCTTCCCCGGCTACGGGGCCGAGCTGCTCCGCTGGCTCGACCGGGCGCCGCAGATCGCAACATTCGGGGCGATGGTGGCCGATCGGGGCGTCGGCACGGTGCGGTCGGTGCGCGGCGAGACGGTGGTGCGCTATGACATAGCTCCAGGTGACATCGCCAAGCTACGGGTCGCGCTGCAGGCCATTGGCCGGCTGCTCTTTGCCGCCGGCGCGGTGGAGGTGCTGACCGGTATCCCCGGCGCCCCACCGATGCGGTCCCTGCCCGAGCTGCAGGATGTGCTGCGCCGAGCCAACCCCAGAAGCCTGCACCTGGCCGCCTTCCATCCGACGGGCACCGCGGCCGCCGGCGCCGACGAGCAGCTTTGTCCGGTCGACGCGACGGGCCGGCTGCGCGGCGTCGAGGGCGTGTGGGTTGCCGACGCCTCGATCCTGCCCAGCTGCCCGGAAGTGAACCCGCAGCTGTCCATCATGGCGATGGCACTGGCCGTAGCCGACCAGACAGTCGCCAAGGTTGTCGGCGTCCGCTAGCCCTCGAGTTTGTAGCCCAGCCCGCGCACCGTCACCAAGTGAACCGGGTTAGCCGGGTCGGCTTCGATCTTGGAGCGCAGCCGCTTGACATGGACGTCGAGCGTCTTGGTGTCGCCCACGTAGTCCGCACCCCAGACCCGGTCGATCAGTTGTCCGCGAGTCAACACCCGCCCGCTGTTGCGCATCAGGTATTCCAGCAGGTCGAACTCCTTGAGCGGCAGCGTGATGGTGTCACCGTTCACCGAGACGACATGGCGCTCCACATCCATGCGAACCGGCCCGGACTCCAGCACGCCATCGCTCATCTCCGAGTCGTCGTCGCCGCCACGGCGCAGCACCGCGCGGATGCGTGCGATCAACTCGCGTGCCGAATAGGGCTTGGTCACGTAGTCGTCAGCGCCCAGCTCCAGGCCGACCACCTTGTCGATCTCGCTATCCCGGGCGGTCACCATGATCACCGGAACGCTGGACCGAGCGCGCAACTGCTTGCATACATCGGTACCCGACATCCCAGGCAGCATCAGATCGAGCAGGACGATGTCGGCGCCGGCCCGGTCGAACTCGGCGAGAGCTGCCGGACCATCGGTCACCACCGTGGCCTCAAAGCCCTCCTTGCGCAGCAGAAACGCCAGCGGATCGGCCAGCGACTCCTCGTCCTCCACAATCAACACACTGGTCATCAGCGCCACTCCTCCTCATCGCTACGCTCTGCATCGTCGTCGGCGCAGGTCATCAGCGCCACTCTCCCCCGCAAGCGGGTGGTGCCCCCACCTCATCGCTACGCTCTGCATCGTCGTCGGCGCAGGTCATCGGCTCAGCTCTTCCTCTCGTTGTGACCTGTTTGACCGCAGTTCGGGCTCTCGCGCCTGCTCGGGTCGCTCGTCGTCGTGATAGGCCTCGATCAACGCCGGAAGAGCCAAGGTGAACGTTGACCCGGTTCCCGGTTTGCTCCACACGCGGATGGTGCCGTCGTGATTAGCCGCGACGTGTTTGACGATGGCCAACCCGAGTCCGCTGCCTCCGGTGGCACGCGAGCGCGCCTTGTCCCCCCGGAAGAACCGTTCGAAGACCCGCTCCTGGTCTTCCGGCGCGATGCCGATGCCCCGGTCGGTGACGGCGATCTCGATGTTGGCACCGCGACGGCGACGGCTGATCGACACCAGCGACCCGCGCGGCGAATAGGCAATCGCATTGGACACCAGGTTTGCCAGTGCGGTAACCAGCAGAGTTTGGTCGCCCAGCACCCGCAGATTGCTGGGCGCGTCGGTGCGGACTTCGATGTCGGCGTTGTCCGCCGCCACCTTATGGCGTGAAATCGCTTCCGACACAATCGTATCGACGTCGACGTCGGTCATATTGGGTAGCCGCTCGGCGCCCTGTAGCCGGGATAGCTCGATCAACTCGGCGACCATGTCACCGAGCCGGTTGGCCTCAATGAGCACCTTCTCGGCGAACCGCCGAACGGTTTCGGAGTCGTCGGCCGACGCCAGCAGCGCCTCGGCGAGTAGAGCCATGGCACCGACGGGCGTCTTGAGCTCGTGACTGACGTTGGCCACGAAGTCACGCCTAGCCGCCTCCATCCGCGCATAATCCGACTGGTCGTGCACGAACACCACGGCGAACCGGCGGTCTTCCTCGCTCAGCAACCGGGCATGCCCATGCACTGATAGCCCGGATCGACCCGTGGCCGACCGCTTGCGCGGCGACAGGTCGAACTCGACGTCTTCACCACCCAGCGCCTGCCGGGCGGCCCGCCAGGCCTGATCATCGAGCTGGCGGTCGCGCACCAGACCTAGCTCTTTGGCCCGTTCGTTGAGGTAGACAACGTCGCGATGGGTGTCCACCACCGCGGCGCCCAGCGGCATCAGCGTGACAATGCATTGCAGCATCTGCGAAACCGTGATTCCCGACCACTCCGTGGCCACCCGTTGGCGCTGTTCGACGACCCGCGACGTCAGCCGCATTCCAACAGCACCACCGACGGCCAGTGCCAGCGCGGACAAAACCCCGGCCAGCAACAGCGCCGAGAACACAGTCACAAGGAAAATCCTACAAATCCGGTGAACGTCGCCCTAGCGCGGCAAGGCCAAAATCGGACAAGTCACACACTGCGCCACAGCTGTTCGGTTACCGTTCACATGCTGTTTGGCAAACAGCGCACCAAAGCACACCATCAGCCGCCGAAACCGCCGGCAGGTGGGATCTCAAACAATTACCCGCGGCCCTGGCCGGCCACCGCG
This sequence comes from Mycobacterium canetti CIPT 140010059, assembly GCF_000253375.1. Classification (NCBI taxonomy): domain Bacteria; kingdom Bacillati; phylum Actinomycetota; class Actinomycetes; order Mycobacteriales; family Mycobacteriaceae; genus Mycobacterium; species Mycobacterium canetti. The sequence continues at coordinate 589,429 of NC_015848.1, read as the reverse complement.
GCGGCGCCGGCGGCTGCCGCCTCCGGGTCCAGATACGTACCACCGCGCACCAGCGGCCTCATCGCGGAATCCAGGTCGTAGCGCAGCGGAATTCCGGTCGGGATGTTCAGTCCGACGATTTCGTCGTCAGACATCTGGTCCAGGTGCTTGACCAGCGCGCGCAACGAGTTGCCGTGGGCAACGATCAGCACCGTCTTGCCGACCCGCAAGTCGCCAACGATGACGTCGGTGAAATATGGCAAAAACCGGGCGACCACGTCAGCCAGACATTCGGTGAGCGGGCCACCGCCGATGTCGGCGTAACGAGGGTCGGCGTCCTGGCTGAACTGACTGCCCCGCTCGATCGGCGGCGGCGGCGTGTCATAGCTGCGCCGCCAGGCCATGAACTGCTCTTCGCCATAGCGGGCCTTGGTCTCGGCCTTGTCCAAACCCTGCAGCGCGCCGTAGTGGCGTTCGTTGAGCCGCCAGCTACGCCGCACGGGAATCCAGAGCCGATCGGCGCTGTCCAACGCCAGATGCGCGGTGGTGATCGCGCGCCGCAGCAACGAGGTGTAGAGCACGTCGGGCAATAGGTCGTGTTCCGCGATCAGCTCGCCGCTTCGAACCGCCTCTGCCTGGCCCTTGTCCGTCAGGCCGACATCGACCCAGCCGGTGAACAGGTTGAGGGCATTCCAGTCGCTCTCGCCGTGGCGCAGCAACACCAGGCTGCCAGTGTTTGCCATACCGGCAAGTCTCTCACGCACTCCCGCACTCCTCATCGTGGACCAAAATGCCCGAATTCTCCTCGGTCCGCTGCGCAGCGCGTTCATACCGCCGAGGTGGTCGGCACCGTAACGGCCGGTTCACCAAGGCCGATACATGGGCGGCCTACGAGGTGGTCAAATGATCAGTGCGACATTGGCCGTCGGCACACTTGGTGACGTGACGAGCACAACGACGGCGACCCCAATCATCGTCACGGCAACCAGCGCATCAAGAATGCGCCAAGCAGCTGGAGTTGCGAAGAATGGCTGTAGCCGGCCCGCGCTAAATCCCAACACGGCGAACCATACGACGCTGGCGGCCCAGGCACCGGCTCCGAAAAACCACCGCAGATCTGATTCCTCATTGGCGAGGGCACCGATCAACACCACAGTGTCCAGATAGACGTGTGGGTTGAGAAAGGTCACCACCAGGCACATTTGCACCACGCCGATCAGCGCAGCCGGCCCCGATTCCGACGGCACCAGCCCGCTCGGGCGCCACGCGTTCCGCGCGGCCAATAGCGCGTAGCCAATCAAGAACGCTGCGCCGCCAAATCGGGCAACCAAAGTCATATTGGGATGAGCGTGAATCAGCGCAGCGAAGCCGCCAACGCCCGCGGCAATCAGTGCCCCATCAGCGATCCCGCACAGCGCCACAATGACCAGCACGTATTCTCGCCTAATTCCTTGGCGCAGGACAAATGCGTTTTGCGGGCCGATCGCGACCTTGAGCGTCATCATGGCAACGAAGCCGACAAACACCTGAAGAGGCACAGCGGAACGCTAAACCATCACATGCATGCCAATGACTTGAACGCGCAAATTGTGATCGCGAATTTCTGAGTCCGGAACGGGGTGAGCGCCACCAGCCCATCACCGGCGGGCGTCTTGACCTCCACGAGTGCTATTTCTCATCGCGCTGCGCGCTCTGCATCGTCGTCGGGCTCGACCTAACCGCCCAACTCCTTCTCATCGCGCTGCGCGCTCTGCATCGTCGTCGGGCTCGACCTAACCGCCCAACTCCTTCTCATCGCGCTGCGCGCTCTGCATCGTCGTCGGGCGCAAGTGAGCGAAGGCCTGCATGTTCTGCAGCGACTCACCGCGAGATAACCGCCACTGCCACTCTCGTTGAATCGACGACCGAAATCCCAACTCCAACAACGCATTGAAGTCCGAATCCACCACCTCTAACACCTGCCCTAACACCCGGTCAACCTCGTCGGCGTCCACTGCGGACAGCGCCATCTGGCCCACCAGGTAGATGTCGCCGACATTGTCCAGCGTGTACGCGACCCCATACAGGCGGCGGTTGCGCCGCAGCAGGAACCGGTATACGTCTTCGCGGTTCTCGTCAGGCTTGCGACACACGAACGCCTCGACACGCACCGAATGCTCGCCGACGCTCAGGATGGTGTTGATCTTGAGCTTGCGTTCGCCCGGCAGCTCGACGATCAGCGCGGGCGGCGCCCCGCCCGGGCGGGGGTGTTGGGAGTACTTCAGCTGGCTGACCTCGAGCGCATTCTGGATCACACGTTGCACGGTCGGCAAGGAGGAAGTCACGCGCCCACCCCGCGACGCGGCGTCCAGTGCCGGGGCTTGCCCACCGCTACCAGGTCCGATATCACCTCGCCGCCCCGGCGCTGGCGCTCGGCGTTGTACTCGCCGATCGCACGCCGATAACTGGCCAACAGCGCGTCGGTGGTGTTCTCCCACGAGAACGTGGCGGCGTGCCGTGCCGCCGCCCGGCTCATCACCCGTCCCCGTGGCCCGGCACACAACCGCAGCAGGTGATCGATGGCGTCGGCCCACTGACCGACCTCGTGCCCGGACACCAGGGTGCCGGTGATCCCGTCGCGCACCGCGACGGGCAGCCCGCCCACCGCCGCGGCCACCACCGGTGTGCCGCACGCTTGGGCCTCCACAGCAACCAGGCCGAACGACTCGGAGTAGCTCGGCACCGCAACCAGGTCCGCCGCCCGAAACAAGGTGGCCAGATCCGTGTGGGACTGCGGCGGCAGAAACGTCACCCGTGCAGAGATGCCCAGTTCGTCGGCGAGCCGGGCCAGTCCGTCCGGTGAAGCCAGACCGCTGCCCGACGGTCCGCCGGCCACGATGATGCGCACCCCGGGCAACTTGGCGGCCGCACGCAGCACAATGTCGGGTGCCTTCAGCGGCTGGATGCGTCCGACGAAGGCCACCACGCGCTCGTCAACTGGTAGTCCTAGCGCGGCCCGGGCCGCGCGCCGATCACCCGGGCGGAACACGTCCAGATCGACACCGGGATGGACCACGTCGATTCGTGCCGGATCGGCACCATGAAGCGAAATCACTTGCCTGGCTTCATCGTCGGTGTTGACGATCAACCGATCCGCCTCATCGACGACCTGCTGCTCCCCGACCGTACGCAGCGGCGGCTCGGGTCCGTCGCCGTCGGCCAGTGCCGCGTTCTTCACGGCGGCCAGCGTGTGTGCGGTGTGCACCAACGGCACCGCCCAGCGGTCGCGCGCCAGCCAGCCGACCTGACCCGACAGCCAGTAGTGCGAGTGCACGATGTCGTAGTAACCCGGTTCGTGGACCGCCTCGGCGCGCAGCACCCCGGCGGCGAACGCACAAAGCTGGGTGGGCAGGTCGTACTTGTCCAAACCCTCGAAGGGCCCCGCCACCACGTTGCGCACCAGCACGCCGGGTGCCACCCGCACCACCGGTGGATCTGCCGATGCGGTGGCCCGGGTGAAGATCTCCACCTCGATGCCCCGACGGGCCAGGTGCAGCGCACTTTGCAGCATGTAGACGTTCATGCCGCCGGCGTCACCGGTGCCCGGCTGTGCCAGCGGTGAGGTGTGCACCGCCAGCAGCGCAACCCGGCGCGGGTCGTCTGCTGCCGAAACATTCCGATTGGATGGCCCGGATGGGCCGCGCGAGCGGGTGGCACCCTCGCCGCGGACCGGACGGCGCTGGGCGATCAACCCTGAACCGTCATCGTGCCGCACACCTGCCATCCTTGCAGGAACCGAAGTGACACGCGCGGACGCGGCTCGTCAGCCGATCACGCGAGCGCCTCCGGGGCGGTGTCCTGCAGCCGGGCATCCAGCGCGCCCGATCGCCGCAAGGCACCCAATGGATCGGCATAGAGCCCGCTTAGGGACACGATGCCTGCCCCGGCCTCCTGCACCCGGTTGCCGAAAACGGTCACGCGGATGTCACGCGGCGCCAACACCGACCCTGCCGTAAACGCCGCCTCCACCTGCTCCATCGCCTCGGGATATTCGGTAAACGCCTGGCCACCGACCACCACTTCGTCGGGATTGAGTAAGTCACGCAGCAGCGCGACCGCCCCACCGAGCACGCGGGCCCGCTCCGCCAGCAGCTCCTTGGCTTGCTGATTACCGGCTCGTGCCACTCGCAGCAAGTCGGTGATGGCGGTAGCGGACCCACCGGTCCGGGTCCTCGAAGCGATGCCGGGGATGATCCGCAGCCGGCGGGCAGCAGCCAAAACCGCCTCGTCGCTGACAGTGGACTCCAGCTGCCCGGTACCGCCGAGCATTTCAGAGTGGACGGGCAGGGGCGCGATGGTGCCGGGACCACTGGCCGGGCAGTGCACCCGCCCACCGATCATCAGCGCATAGCCTACGGTTTCGCGGGCGTAGACGTAGAGGCTCGTCGACGAGCTCGGTGCGAACCGCCGCATGCCGAGCATCAGCTCGGCCCCGGCCATGGCGTCGACGTGGGACGCCACCGACACGGGCAGGCCTAGGGCATCCGCCAGCACGGGTCCGACCGGAGCCTGACGCCAACCGAGCCGCGGATGGTCGACATGACCGGTGGCACTGTCGACTGCACCACCAAGCGTCACCCCGACCCACAGCGCACGGCGCCGGCGCCAGCGCTGCAAGTATCGGTCAGCGCTGTCGGCCAGTGAGGTCAGCGCGGCCCCGGCAGCGTTACGCGGGGTCGGGGTCTCCACCGTGTCGAGCGTGCGGCCGAACAGGTCGGTGGCCACGATGCTGGTGGTCCGGGCACCGATGTGGATGCCCAGGGTGACAAAAGGCTCGTGGTTTACTTCGACAGGCACGCGTGGGCGCCCGATAGCCCCGGAAACCGCCAGGTCCGCCCGCTCACGCAGGAGGCCCGCTTCCAGCAGTGCGATGACCTGGCGGTTCACCGTCGCGATGCTCAGCGACGTAGATCCAGCAATTACGTCCCGACCGACCGGACCACGCAAACGCACGGCCCGGAAGACGGACGCAGCCGCGGAATCGGACAGGTGCAGCGACGGCGGCATGATGTAACGGTGCGATCGCAGCTGGTGCTTGCGGCCGGGTGTGCGGCTGAGTGACTGTGAGGTGCGGTTGGTCGAGTACACGGGCGTCCTTATCCGAGTTCCAATGGCCGGGTCCTGTTGGCCACACCTGCTGACGTGTATCGGTCAGGCGCGGCAAAGGGGGCGGCAACAACACGCGCCCGCGAAAAGACACGCAGTCGTCGTGCGGAACAAGGCGCTGTGGTACACACCGAGAATTTAGCACGTTTATTAGAGTTGTCCCGATGACGACAATCGGCACCCACAAGCGAGTCGCCGTGGTCACCGGCGCCAGTTCCGGTATCGGCGAGGCAACCGCGAGAACCCTTGCGGCCCAGGGGTTTCACGTGGTCGCGGTGGCGCGTCGAGCGGACCGGATCACCGCGCTGGCCAACCAGATCGGCGGAACCGCAATTGTGGCCGATGTCACTGACGACGCCGCCGTCGAAGCGTTGGCCCGCGCGCTGAGCCGGGTGGACGTGCTGGTCAATAACGCCGGTGGCGCCAAGGGGCTTCAGTTCGTCGCCGATGCCGATTTGGAGCACTGGCGATGGATGTGGGACACCAACGTACTGGGCACGCTGCGGGTAACCCGCGCGCTGCTGCCCAAGCTGATCGACTCCGGCGACGGCCTGATCGTCACCGTCACCTCGATCGCCGCGCTCGAGGTGTACGACGGCGGCGCCGGCTACACCGCTGCCAAGCACGCGCAGGGCGCGCTGCATCGCACGCTGCGCGGCGAACTGCTGGGGAAGCCGGTCCGGCTCACCGAGATCGCTCCAGGCGCGGTCGAGACCGAATTTTCGCTGGTCCGCTTCGACGGCGACCAGCAACGCGCGGACGCGGTTTATGCCGGCATGACACCGCTAGTAGCCGCCGACGTCGCCGAGGTGATCGGATTCGTGGCCACCCGGCCCTCACACGTCAACCTTGACCAGATCGTCATCCGGCCCCGCGACCAGGCATCAGCTAGCCGTCGCGCTACCCACCCGGTCCGTTAGTAGTCGTGGGTGTGCCGGACGGGGTGGGGGCATCCGACGGCGTGACCGGGGCGGTGACCGGGATTTGCGTCGCCGCCGGTTTGGCCGCCGGTGGCGGTAGCGCCGACATCGACACCCAGGTGTCCCAGTCCACCGCCCAGTCCCAGATGTCACCGTCGGCGTAGGACAGCTGGATCGAGCTGCCGGTCACCTCAACCGGGTCACCGTAGATCGCGCTGCGGTAGTACTGTTCGGCGTTCTCCGTCGACAGGTTGATGCAGCCGTTGGTGACGTTGCTGTTGCCCTGGGCACCGGCGCTCATAGGGTTGGCATGGATGAACTCGCCGTTGTTGGAAATCCGCACCGCCCAACGTTCGTGGATATGGCTGTAACCGGCGGCCGGGTTGGACATATAGAAGTCCGAGTATTTTTCGGTGACGACGTGGATGCCGTTGCGGGTGACGTTGCGCGCCAAGTCGGCCTCGCCGTAGCTGCACGGGAAGTCCATGATGACGCCGGCATCGGTGACGACTTGGATGCGGTGCGACGAGACTTCGGCCTTGACCACCTGACGACGACCGATCTGGAAGTGCAACGACATATCCTGCGCGCCGTACGCGCCGTCGCCGAACGGCAGCCCATACAGCTTGGCGTCGACGTCGACGGTGGTACCCGCCGGGTAGTACTCCCGAGGACGCCAGTGCACGCGAGCGCCCTGCGCCTCGTCGGGCAGCCAGGCCCAGCTACCCTCGACAGGCGGGTCGGTGGTCACGGTTAGTGCCCGCTCGACGGCGGCCTTGTCGCTGATCGGTGAATCGAACTGAATAATCACCGGCGCCGCGATCCCGACGGTCTGGCCGTCGGCGAGCTGGAATCCCGCGTTGATCGTCTTGACGGGTGCCACGGTGGTGAACTTGCCCGCCACCGGAACCGCCTTGCCGTCATGGCCGACGGCCGAACCGCTCCAGGTGTAGGTCGTGTCGTAGCCCAGCGGCTCGGTGATCGTGTAGATGGTGCGATCCCGGCTGTATGCCCCGGCGACGACCTTGCCTGCCGAATTGGTCAGCGCGACCCGCTGAAACCAGCCGTCACCGACCTCGACGCTGATCGGCGCGATCGGCACCACGTCGGCGGCAGAGTCGGCAGGCCGGAAAGTCAGACGAGGCGCCGGTGGCGGCCTCTTCTCGGCCAGCTTGGTCACTTTGCCGGCGCACGCGACCAGAACGTTCGGTGCCAACACCCCAAACCCAAGGGCCGTCAACGCCAGACGCCGACTGATCGGCCCCTGACTCTGGGGGGTGCTGGAGTTATTCACGGGTATCAAAGATACCGGGCGAAACAGCACACGAATGACCACAGAACGCCTGGCAACCAGCCCTAAGCAATGCGCGCCAGGCCGCCCCGCCGCGAAAACGCAGCTACAACATGCAGCCGATCAGCACGGGTTCGGGTTTTAGTGTGATACCAAACACATCATGGACCCCATCGCGCACGGCGCGCGCCAGCGTCACCACATCTTCGGCGGTGGCCCCGCCACGATTTGTCAGCGCCAGCGCATGTTTGGTGGAAAGCCGGCATGGGGCGGCGCCGGCATCCGGATAGCCCTTGCCGAAGCCGGCCCGTTCCACCAGCCAGCCGGCGGCCAGCTTGACGCCGTCGGGCGCGGGATAGTGCGGGACCGGACCGTCCTTTCTGGTGGCCGCGTCACCGGCCAGCCGTTCGTAAACATCCTGGGTGACCACCGGGTTTGTGAAGAACGATCCCACGCTCCAGGTGTCATGGTCGGTCGGGTCCAGCACCATGCCCTTGCGTGCCCGCAGGGCCAGCACCGCTTCGCGGACCGCTTGCGGGTCGGCGCGCTCGCCGCTGGTCGCATTCAGCGCGGCGATCAGCTCGCCGTAGCGCAGCGGTGCGCTGCGGCCCGACGGATCCAGCGCAAACTCCACCTCCAAGACCACGGTGGGCACCGCAAGCCCATCAGCGTGTTTGAGCACGCTCGTGCGATAGCCGAAGCGCAGGTCGCGCGCGGATACCCAACGCACCTCACCCGTGCACCGATCCAAAAGCCGAACCCGAGTGATGGTGTCAGACACCTCCGCGCCATACGCCCCCACGTTCTGCACGGGTGTCGCCCCCGCCGATCCTGGGATGCCAGACAGGCATTCCAGTCCGCCCAGACCCTGTTCGATGGCCCTAACCACCACGTCATCGAAGACCGCACCGGCCTCAGCCCGCACCAAGTTACCGTCGATGGTGATGCCGCTATTGGCCAACCGCACCACGGTCAGGTCGGTCAGGTTCTCGGCGATCACCAAATTGGAGCCACCAGCAAACACCAGCGGGCGGTCAGCTCCGGTCTTGGCCGCCGAATCCAGGTGCCGCAGCGCAGCCACCACCTGTTCGGCGCTGGTGCAAGTGATGACACGTCGGGCGATCGGGCCCACACGCAAAGTGGTCAGCGGCGCCAACGGGACCGCCTCGGCAATATGCGCACCGGCAAAGAGCGAACCGACACCGCTCCGTTTCATGGCCCGTAAGGGTAGCCTGACCTGCTATGCCGCGTTCATTCGACATGTCGGCCGACTACGAGGGCAGCGTCGAGGAGGTTCATCGGGCTTTCTACGAGGCGGACTACTGGAAAGCCAGACTGGCCGAAACGCCGGTCGACGTCGCGACCCTTGAGTCGATACGCGTAGGTGGCGACTCCGGAGACGACGGCACCATCGAAGTCGTCACCCTGCAGATGGTGCGCAGTCACAATCTGCCCGGCCTGGTCACACAGTTGCACCGGGGCGACCTTTCGGTACGGCGCGAGGAGACCTGGGGCCCGGTCAAGGAAGGCATCGCGACCGCGTCCATTGCGGGATCGATCGTGGACGCTCCGGTGAACTTGTGGGGCACCGCCGTGCTCTCGCCCATACCGGAGTCGGGTGGCTCCCGAATGACGCTGCAGGTCACCATCCAGGTGCGTATCCCGTTCATTGGCGGGAAGCTGGAGAGGCTTATCGGCACCCAATTAAGCCAGCTAGTGACCATCGAACAGCGCTTCACGACGCTGTGGATCACGAACAACGTCTGAGGTGCCAGCTTGCCCGGCTCCTGCGCGCGCCGGTGCGGCGCGCTCGTCGCCGGGCGCAAGCTGGATTGCCCGGCTCCTGCGCACGCCGGTGCGGCGCACTCGTCGCCGGGCGCAAGCTGGATTGCCCGGCTCCTGCGCGCGCCGGTGCGGCGCGCTCGTCGCCGGGCGCAAGCTGGATTGCCCGGCTCCTGCGCGCGCCGGTGCGGCGCGCTCGTCGCCGGGCCTAGGCTGGCGCGCATGCGAATCGCGTTGGCGCAAATCCGCAGCGGTACCGACCCCGCCGCCAATCTGCAACTGGTCGGCAAGTACGCCGGCGAAGCCGCCACCGCGGGCGCACAGCTGGTGGTGTTTCCTGAGGCGACCATGTGCCGGCTCGGTGTCCCGCTGCGGCAGGTCGCCGAGCCCGTCGACGGACCCTGGGCAAACGGAGTCCGACGGATCGCGACCGAGGCGGGCATCACCGTGATCGCCGGCATGTTCACCCCGACCGGCGACGGGCGGGTAACAAACACGCTGATCGCAGCCGGCCCGGGCACGCCCAATCAGCCGGACGCGCACTACCACAAGATCCACCTCTATGACGCGTTCGGCTTCACCGAGTCACGTACCGTCGCACCCGGGCGCGAACCGGTGGTAGTCGTGGTCGACGGCGTGCGGGTGGGTTTGACCGTTTGCTACGACATTCGCTTTCCCGCCCTTTATACCGAGCTGGCGCGGCGCGGGGCCCAACTGATCGCGGTCTGTGCATCCTGGGGTTCCGGTCCGGGCAAACTCGAACAGTGGACGTTGCTGGCCCGCGCCCGGGCGCTAGACTCCATGAGTTACGTCGCCGCGGCCGGCCAAGCAGACCCAGGTGATGCCCGCACCGGCGTGGGGGCGAGCTCGGCTGCACCGACCGGGGTAGGCGGCAGCCTGGTGGCCTCGCCGCTAGGCGAGGTGGTGGTGTCAGCTGGCACCCAGCCGCAACTGCTGGTCGCCGACATCGATGTCGACAATGTGGCCGCGGCTCGCGACCGCATTGCGGTGCTACGCAACCAGACAGACTTCGTTCAGATCGATAAGGCACAATCGCGTGGGTGACCAACCCGCAAGGTCCACCGTACGACCCGTCGCCCTGGGCGCGCCCTGGGGATCAAGGTCCGCTCGCCCGACCCCCGGCATCGTCCGAAGCATCCACCGGTCGACTGCGCCCCGGCGAGCCCGCGGGTCATATCCAAGAACCGGTGAGTCCGCCCACCCAACCTGAGCAGCAGCCCGAGCCGCAAACTGAGCATCTGGCTGCGTCGCATGCCCACACACGGCGATCCGGCCGCCAAGCTGCGCACCAGGCGTGGGACCCAACGGGCCTGCTGGCTGCGCAAGAGGAAGAGCCAGCGGCGGTGAAGACCAAACGACGTGCCCGCCGCGACCCGCTAACCGTCTTTCTTGTCCTGATCATCGTGTTTTCGCTCGTCCTCGCCGGGCTGATCGGAGGCGAGCTATACGCTCGCCATGTTGCCAATAGCAAGGTCGCCCAAGCGGTCGCATGCGTGGTCAAAGACCAAGCCACCGCATCCTTCGGTGTGGCGCCGCTGCTGCTGTGGCAGGTCGCTACGCGGCACTTCACCAATATCTCGGTGGAAACCGCGGGCAATCAGATCCGCGATGCCAAGGGCATGCAGATAAAGCTCACGATCCAGAACGTCCGGCTCAAGAACACCCCCAACTCTAGGGGCACGATCGGCGCCCTGGACGCCACCATTACCTGGTCGTCGGAAGGCATCAAGGAATCGGTGCAAAACGCGATTCCGATCCTGGGCGCTTTCGTCACCAGCAGCGTGGTCACTCACCCCGCAGACGGCACCGTCGAACTGAAGGGCCTGCTGAACAACATCACAGCCAAGCCGATAGTGGCTGGCAAAGGATTGGAGCTGCAGATCATCAATTTCAACACGCTCGGGTTCTCGCTGCCGAAAGAAACCGTTCAGTCGACGCTGAACGAGTTCACCTCCAGCCTGACCAAGAACTACCCGTTGGGGATTCACGCGGACAGCGTGCAAGTCACCTCGACCGGCGTGGTGAGCCGGTTCTCAACTCGCGACGCGGCTATCCCCACCGGCATCCAGAATCCCTGCTTCTCGCACATTTGACGCCGCCACCCGCGCGCTCAGCTGTCAGCTGAGCCCATCGAGCACCGCCCGGGTGCCGGACAGGCCCAACCTGGTGGCACCGGCGTTGAGCATCGCGACCGCGTCGGCGGCGGTGCGGATCCCACCGCTGGCTTTGACCCCTAGCCGAGGGCCGACCGTCTCGGCCATCAGCTCGACGGCACGCACCGTGGCCCCGCCGGCCGGATGACACCCAGTCGAGGTTTTGACGAAGTCGGCACCGGCATCCTCGGCGACACGACACGCATCCACCAACGTGTGCGCGTTTGACTGTCCCAACAGCACCGCCGACTCCACGATCACCTTGAGCACAGCCCCGGCCGCAGCGGCACGCACCGCCTCGATGTCGGAGCGCACTGCGTCGATGTCACCGCACAGCGCAGCCCCGATGTCGATGACCATGTCGATCTCACTGGCGCCGGATGCCAGGGCCGCAGCCGCCTCATGCGCCTTGACCGAGGACACGTGCTTGCCCGACGGGAAGCCCGTCACCGCCGCAACCCGCACACCACCGGCTTGGACCGCAACTGGCACCATCGACGGCGACACGCAGACCGCGTAGACGCCGAGTTCGGCGGCTTCGGCGACCAGCGCGGCCACATCGGCACGGGTGGTCTCAGGCTTGAGCAGGGTGTGGTCTACCAGCGCGGCCAACTGCGCCCGAGTCGGTTGGCCGAGCACTAAAACGACTCTTCAGGGCTGCCCGGATTGCAGCCGGAAGCCAACATCTCCGAGTCGTCGACGACCGGCCGCCACGGCTCGAGGTTCCAGCTGGGTTTGCCGGGTTGTCTGATTTCGGCGTACTGCCAGTGGCAGATGAACTGCGCGCGCATGCCGGCAGTGTCGGCCTCCGGTGACAGCGCGAGAACCTCGGCCCAGGCCGCGTCGGCAGCGGCCATCCCGAGGCGGCGGGAGGCTGTACGCCCAACTTGGGACGGGTAGACCCGGAGGCTGGGCAGACTTCCCCACTGCGCCCATTCGGTGTGATCGACAAGACGTGGGGAACTTGGGGGGCCACCATAGTTGGCCTCACCTGCGCCGGGATCCGCCTCGGGATCAGCTTGGGCGGAAGATACACCGAGCAGTGCGACGACGGCCACCGCCGACACGGCCACCAGGGCTTTCATTCCGTTAGCGCGACTTGCCCTGAATCTCGAGAAGCTTGGGCCGCACGTCGACCAGATACACGCCGGACGCACAGGCGGACATCGCCATCCCGAGCACACCCAAAACGGGATACAGGATGGAGGCCAACGCCACGGCCGCGCCCAGGATCACCAACCACACCGGCTTGGTCAGCTTGTCGGCGGCGGTATAGGCATCGGGCCGCTGCAACGCAGCATGCACAAACGCGTACACCGCTGTCACCAAGACGGCGACCAGCAATACCAGCATGACGGTACCCACGAGGTGGCTCACGCATTCAGACTATGCGGTTTGCATCCAACACGTCGACTCCGAGTCGCCCCGTGGGCGACTCGGAGTCGATGGTGATTCGGAGCCCGACTACTTCTGGGTGACCTTCTTGGCCGCCGCCTTCTTCGCGGGCGCTTTCTTGGCCGCCGCCTTCTTGGCCGGAGCGGCCTTCTTGGCCGGAGCGGCCTTCTTGGCCGGAGCAGCCTTCTTAGGCAGCTCGATGCCGACCAGCTTGGCGGCACGCTCACCGACCGCGCGGGTCTGCGATGCGACCGTACCCAACGCCTCCTGGGTCAACTCCACCGCCTGGTCCACGTAGCCTTCGGCGCGCGCCGACACTTCCTCGAAGCTCTGCTGGCTGCGCAGCCGCTCTAGAGCGGCCTCACCGCGCTCGACCAGCTCGTTGTACCGGCTAGTCGCGGCCTCGAGGTAGCCCTCGGCGGCCTTACGCAGCTCCTCGGCGGTGAACTTCTCACGCAGCTCGGTGAGCTGCTCGGGCAGATCTTCCTGCAGCTTGGTCAGGCGAGCACGGCTCTCCTCGACCCGGCTGCGGGTATCCGTACGAGTCTCCTCCGCACGCTCACGCAGGTTCGTGATCAACTCGTTGACAGTGGCCAAGGCCAGGTCGGCCGCTCCAAGCGCGGCAAGCAACGGAGCCTTGATGTCATCAATGTTCGAGTTTTCAGCCATGGGTATTCCTTTCATTAACTATTTTCTGATATCGGCGTTCTTACATCTTTGGTCTGGACGTTGGGGCAAGCGTCGGCTCCTCCAGGGAGGACTAGTCAAGACCCGCGGATTGACATGGCACGCGACTTGCCGGGGAAACCTCCTGATCGTCGGGTCGGTTGTCGGTCGAGTTCGTAGATGTCAGGCCCAGCTGATCCGGTCACTACATGTCTCCTTTGCTGCACGTCATCGACGGAGTCGCTGTTGGCCAGCGCGGCCGATCGGCTGGATCAGCCTGCGGTCGACCTCACCCAGATGACTGTCCTTCAGGTTTGATTACCCGCCAGCCGGTGCGCAAAACAGCCGGCCAACGGCTAGTCATCGGTCGGTGTCGGATCGCTCGGACACTCCTCACGGGTGGCTTCGTTCTGGTGGGTAAATGACGCGTAGATATCGAGCAGAATCTGCTTCTGACGCTCGGTGATCGCCGTATCGGTGATGATGGCGTCACGCACCTGACTGGTCTCGCTGGGCTCGAGAATCCCGGCGCGCACATAAAGGACTTCGGCCGAGACCCGCAGCGCCTTTGCGATCTGGCTCAACACGTCGGCGGACGGCTTACGCAATCCGCGCTCAACCTGGCTCAGGTACGGATTGCTGACGCCGGACCGCTCGGCGAGCTGCCGCATCGAGACGTGCGCCGTCTCACGTTGCGACCTGATGAAGCTGCCGATGTCGGAAGCCACATCGGAGGCCTTGGTGGACACCTTGGCGGCCAGCTTCTCCTCCGACGACATTGGCTACTCCTAGCTCGGGGTGATCGGTGCAACGGCCACCAGAGTACGTCCAAGTGCTTGCTATTGCAAGCGTTTGTTAGCACCCGTCAGAACAACAGTTGCGCGATCGCATAGATCGCCAACCCTGCCATCGCCCCGACCACTGTTCCGTTGATCCGAATGAACTGCAGGTCTCGGCCGACGTGCAGTTCGATTCGCCGGCTGGCTTCCTCGGCGTCCCAGCGCTCGATCGTCTCGGTGATGATCGCGGTGATCTCCACCCCGTACTCCGAGACCAGATGTTGGGCCGCCCGCACCGTCCAACTGTCTACCTTGTCACGCAGGTCGGCATCGTCACGAAGCGATTCGCCGATCCGGATGACCGCATCGGTGATGCGGGTGCGCAACGCACTGGACGGGTCGTCAACACCCTCGAGCACCAACCGCTTCAGTGTCTTCCACGCCGCCGCGGCCGCAGTGGCGATCTCATCGCGCGCCATTAGCTCCTCTTTGATCGCGTCGGCGCGCGCGACAGTGGCCGGATCGTGTTGCAGGTCGTCAGCGAAATCGAACAAGAAGCGGGTAGCCGAACGGCGCAACTCGTGATCGGGGTTGCGGCGCACCTTGTCGGTAAATTCCATCAACTCACGGTGGATACGGTCGCCAACCAGGTGGTCGATGAATCGGGGCGACCAACTCGGCGAGTCACGCTCCACCACCCGCTGGATCACCACCCCGGCGTTGAGCGACCACTGGAACGCCCGATCGGCCAACAATTGGATAAAGGCTTCCTGCCGATTCTCGGCCAGCAACGTCGCCAGCACCCGGCCCGCCGGCGGACCCCACTGCGGTTCGGCGATACGACGCACAATCATCCGGTCGATCACCTGCTGGATGTCCTCGTCACGCAGCAGCTCCACCAGCACCCGCAGCACCGTTGCGGTCTCGGCCGCCACCCGCTGGGCATGCGTGGCCTCTGACAACCACTTGCCAAGCCGGCTCGGTATCTGCGCATCACGCAGCTTGGTCTCCACGACCGGCGGCGACAGGAAATTCTCCCGTACGAAGGTGCCCAGGCCCTCGCCCAGCTGATCCTTCTTGCGCTTGATGATCGCCGTATGCGGGATCGGAATGCCTAGCGGATGCTTGAACAGCGCGGTCACCGCGAACCAGTCCGCCAAGGCGCCGACCATACCGGCTTCCGCCGCAGCGCCCAGATAACCCAGCCACGCGTGGTCAGCGCCATCGGCCTGTGCCCAGCGACAAGCGAGGAACACGCCGGTGGCGCCTACCAAAAACCCCACTGCCACCACTTTCATCCGACGCAGCGCCATCCGCCGGGCGGCATCCGCCTCCGGATCGGCTGCGGCGAAGGATTCCGCGAAGGAGGCGCGGACACGCCGCGCCACCGTCGGCTGGGTGCTCAAATTCAGCCGTGGCGGCGGCGAGCCCGACACCTCGGCTCTATGTGCCACCACACCATCATCCGCTATCACCGGCACCAGTTAATGTGACGACACTGTCCTGCGCACCCCGCGCGCGCGTCCAATGTGCCAGCAGGACCCCCAATTGGCCGTAGTATCGGGAGCGTCTAGTGAATGGGAATTGGCAACAGTGGCAGAGCGTATCCCGGCTGTGACCGTGAAGACGGATGGTCGCAAGCGACGCTGGCACCAGCACAAGGTGGAGCGCCGCAATGAGCTGGTGGACGGCACGATTGAGGCGATTCGCCGGCATGGCCGCTTCCTCAGCATGGACGAGATAGCGGCCGAGATCGGGGTCTCCAAGACCGTGCTCTACCGCTACTTCGTCGACAAAAACGACCTGACGACCGCCGTGATGATGCGGTTCACGCAGACCACCTTGATCCCCAACATGATCGCTGCGCTGTCGGCCGATATGGATGGTTTCGAACTGACCCGCGAAATCATCCGGGTCTATGTCGAGACCGTGGCGGCCCAACCGGAGCCGTATCGGTTCGTGATGGCGAATAGCTCGGCCAGCAAAAGCAAAGTGATTGCCGACTCGGAGCGAATCATTGCCCGCATGCTCGCGGTGATGCTGCGCCGCCGCATGCAAGAAGCCGGGATGGACACCGGCGGAGTCGAGCCGTGGGCATATCTGATCGTGGGCGGCGTGCAGCTGGCCACCCACTCCTGGATGTCAGACCCGCGCATGAGCAGTGACGAACTGATCGACTACCTGACGATGCTGAGCTGGAGCGCACTGTGCGGCATCGTCGAGGCCGGCGGATCGTTGGAGAAGTTTCGCGAGCAGCCGCATCCTTCGCCGATCGTGCCTGCCTGGGGGCAGGTCTAGGCTTTAGGGATGCCCGACGCGGGCGCGGGCTCCCGGCTCAGATCGTGGGCCTACGCACTTCGCACCACCAACCCGCCAGCTGACGGGCCGACCGACACGGTCACCCGGTGGCTCGTCGTCACCCGGGCCGCAGTGCTGCCGATGACCCTGGTCTCCGGCCTGGTCGCGGGGCTGTTGGCGATCGGCGAGCCTGGCTTGGATTGGCGCTGGCTCGTCCTGTGGTGGGAATCACATGCGCGCACATCGCCAACAACCTTATGAACGATCTCTACGACACCGATGTCAGTACTGACAGCGCCACCTACGCGCGCGCCCGCTATGCCCCGCACCCGGCCGCTACCGGGGCCAACCGTGCCGCATATACCACGCCTCGACGAACCACCAGCTGCGGCTCACCCGAGCGTGCGCTGGAACCTACTACGCCGCGGTGGGCGCGGGCGGTTGGGAGGTCGTGCTGGCGTCGCTCCCCTACGGGCTGTTGTGCACCACGGTGCTGATGGGTAAGCACATCGACAAGATCGGTTACGACGAACCGCTGGGTATCCGAACGCTGCCGGTGCTACTCGGCGAAACGTGCGCGCGCACCGTGACACTGGCCATGATGGTCGGCTTCTACCTACTTATCGCCGTAAACGTCATGCTGGCTGCCATGCCCTGGCCGCGTTGCTGGTCGCCGGGCGCTGCCCCGGCTGGCGAAAGTGTGGCCCTATTTCCTGCGACGGCGGCCCCAGCAGCCGCCACCGGCGTTTCCGGTGTGGCCGCTGTGGTATGCCGCGTTGGCCTGGCTGCACGTGCGTCAGGCCGGTGCGCTGCTGGTTGTGGGCCTGGCGATCGGTGCCTGGCGGCGCGCCTGGTGATTTTCGCTGACGGCTGCGACAGCTGGTCATGGCGCCGATTGCGACTGGGCCGCCTTTCAGCAGCTAGCATGCAAGGGATGCATCGGGGATAGATCAGGGGTGCGTCGAGGCAAGCGGATGCGGGCCTCGGAACACAGAAAGGCTCAATCGGTATGTCCGTGCAGCTCACGCCGCATTTTGGAAACGTGCAAGCTCATTACGACCTCTCCGACGACTTTTTCCGGCTGTTCTTGGACCCCACCCAGACCTACAGCTGTGCCTACTTCGAACGCGACGACATGACGCTGCAGGAGGCCCAGATCGCCAAGATCGACCTGGCCCTGGGCAAGCTGAACCTCGAACCCGGGATGACGTTGCTGGACATCGGCTGCGGCTGGGGCGCGACCATGCGGCGCGCCATCGAGAAATACGACGTCAATGTCGTGGGCCTGACGTTGTCGGAGAACCAGGCCGGTCATGTCCAGAAAATGTTCGACCAAATGGACACCCCCCGCTCCAGACGAGTGTTGCTGGAGGGCTGGGAGAAATTTGACGAGCCCGTCGACCGCATCGTCTCGATCGGCGCGTTCGAGCACTTCGGCCACCAGCGCTACCACCATTTCTTCGAGGTGACCCACCGCACGTTGCCCGCCGACGGCAAGATGTTGCTGCACACCATCGTGCGCCCCACCTTCAAAGAAGGCAGGGAAAAGGGCCTGACGTTGACCCACGAACTGGTTCACTTCACCAAATTCATCCTGGCCGAGATCTTCCCCGGCGGCTGGCTGCCGTCCATCCCGACGGTGCACGAGTACGCCGAGAAGGTCGGCTTCCGGGTCACCGCGGTCCAGTCATTGCAGCTGCACTACGCCAGGACGCTGGACATGTGGGCCACAGCGCTCGAGGCCAACAAGGATCAGGCCATCGCGATCCAGTCGCAGACTGTCTACGACCGCTACATGAAGTACCTGACCGGCTGCGCGAAGCTGTTCCGCCAGGGTTACACCGACGTCGACCAGTTCACACTGGAAAAGTAACCGGACAAAGCGCGCTGGCTACCCACCGGCCGGTGCCCGGGCGTCAAGCCACACCCGGCGTGAGCTCCGCAACCCCTGGGGTGCTCGGGCGGCGATGGGCTACTTGGTCAGCGTGAACTGTCCCACGTTGCTGATGCCCTTGCGGAAGAAGTGCTCACATCCGGTCAGATAGTGCATGTATTTGTTGTAAATCTCCTCTGACTGAAGAGCAATGGCGCGGTCCTTGTTAGCCTCCAGATTCGCCGCCCAGATGTTTAGCGTCCGAGCGTAATGCTGCTGCAGCAATTGCACCTTCTCCACCGAAAAGTCCGCCGCCTGCGCAAATTTGAAGATGTCTTCCTGCGCCGGTAACTGTCCGCCCGGAAAAATTTCTTCGCCGATGAATTTCATAAACCGCACATCGCTCATCGTCACCTTGACGCCCATCTCATGCATCTGCTTCTGCGTATAGGTCAGAATTGTGTGCAGCAGCATCCGGCCGTCATCTGGAAGTATGTCGTAGGAACGCTCAAAGAATGCCGCATAACGCTCCATTTTGAATGCTTCGAAGGCACCGATGCTGACAATACGGTCGACCTTGTCCGTGAACTCTTCCCAGCCCTGCAGCCGCACCTGGACGCTGCGTTCGGTGGGAATTTTCGCCAATTTCGCTTTGCTGTACTCGAACTGATTGCGACTGAGCGTGATACCGATGACGTTCACATCGTAGTTCTCGATCGCTCGTTGCAGCCCACCACCCCAGCCGCAGCCAATATCGAGCAGCGTCATCCCGGGCTCAAGATGCAACTTGTCCAGCGCCAAATCGAACTTCGCGTTTTGCGCTTCTTCGAGAGTCATGTCCTCACGCTCGAAGTACGCGCAGGTGTAAGCCATCGTGGGGTCTAGAAACAGTGAGAAAAACTCGTCGGAAACGTCGTAAATCGATTGCGACTCTTCGTAAAAGGGCCTTAACTCAGTCATGCCGGCCGAACCTCTCATCTGTTGATCGCGGAAATACTACCCGATGTATGCAACGGCTGTCACACGATCGTAACCACACCGTCTCGGTCTGTGATCTCGCCTTGCGTCAAGCCTGGGGGCCGTTCATACACTTCAGTACGTGTAGAAACCTCGACCCGATTTCTTTCCCAACTGGCCCGCCTCAACCATACGCAGCAACAGCGGAGGGGGCCCGTAGTGCGGTTCTTTGAATTCTTCGAACATCTTGTCCGCGATCAGCTTGAGGGTGTCTAGGCCGACAAGATCGGAAAGCCGCAGCGGACCCATGGGGTGCGATAACCCCGCAACAACGGCCTTGTCGACATCTTCGACGGTGGCAAACCCGGCCTCGACCATCCGAATCGCCGACAGCAAATACGGCACCAGGAGCGCATTGACCACGAATCCGGAGCGGTCGGAGCAACGCACGACCTGTTTGCCCAGCACAGTACTGGCAAACTCCTCCGTGCGCGCGGCGGCGGCTTCGTCGGTGACCAGCGTGCGCACCAACTCGACCAGCGGCAGCACCGGGACCGGATTGAAGAAATGCAGGCCAAGAACCCGTTGCGGCTGCTTGGTGGCCGCGGCGACCTTCATGATCGGGATGCTGGAGGTATTCGACGCCAGCACCGCGTCCGGATCGGTGACGACCCGGTCGAGCTCGGCGAAGATCTCGGACTTGACGGCCTCGTCCTCGACAACGGCCTCGATCACCAGTTGCCTATCGGATAGGTCGTTGAGGTCGGTGGTGAAGGTCAACAGGCCGAGGGCGCGGTCACGCTCGCGCTCGGTTACCTTGCCGGCGCTGACGGCCCGCTCCAGCGACTTCACGATGCGGTTGCGTCCCGCGGTGATCAACGCCTCGGCCGGCTCGAACACCGTCACTTCGACGCCGGCGCGAGCCGAGACCTCGGCGATGCCGGACCCCATCTGCCCGGCCCCGACAACCCCTACCCGCTGGATCGCATCGCTCACTGTTCCTCCTCAAATGCGCGAGCAGACGCAAAAGCGCCACTTTTGCGCCGCAAAAGGGTGCTTTTGCGTCTGCTCGGCAGACTAGTGGAACTGGCCCTCTTCGGTGGAACCGGTCAACGCGGTGGTCGACGAATTCGGGTCCACGGTGGTGGCAATCCGGTCGAAGTAGCCGGCGCCGACCTCGCGCTGGTGCTTGGTCGCGGTGTAGCCCCGTTCTTCGGCGGCGAACTCGCGTTCCTGCAGTTCGACATACGCGCTCATCTGGTTCTGGGCGTAGCCGTAGGCCAGATCGAACATCGAGTAGTTCAGCGCATGGAAGCCGGCCAGCGTGATGAACTGGAACTTGAAGCCCATGGCTGCCAGCTCCTTCTGGAACTTGGCGATGGTGGCGTCGTCGAGGTGCTTTTTCCAGTTGAACGATGGCGAGCAGTTGTAGGCCAGCATCTGGTCCGGGTACTCCGCCTTGACCGCCTCGGAGAACTGCCGGGCGGCCTCGAGGTCCGGGGTACCGGTCTCCATCCAGATCAAGTCGGCGAACGGGGCGTAGGCCTTCGCCCGAGCGATGCAAGGCTCGATGCCGTTCTTGGTGCGGTAGAAGCCTTCCCGGGTGCGCTCGCCGGTGATGAACGGCTGGTCGCGCTCGTCGACGTCGGAGGTGATCAGCGTGGCCGCCTCGGCGTCGGTACGGGCGATCACCACCGTGGGAACATCAGCCACATCGGCCGCGAGCCGAGCAGACGTCAAAGTGCGGATGTGCTGCTGGGTCGGGATCAACACCTTGCCGCCCAGGTGGCCGCACTTCTTCTCAGAGGCCAACTGGTCCTCCCAGTGCGAACCCGCAACGCCCGCGGCGATCAGGGCTTTCTGCAGCTCGTAGACGTTGAGCGCGCCGCCAAAGCCGGCCTCGCCGTCGGCGACAATCGGCGCCAGCCAGTTCTCCACCGAAGTATCGCCCTCGATCTTGGCGATCTGGTCGGCGCGCTGCAGTGCGTTGTTGATCCGGCGGACCACCTGCGGCACCGAGTTGGCGGGATACAGGCTCTGGTCGGGGTAGGTGTGCCCGGACAGGTTGGCATCGCCGGCGACCTGCCAGCCCGACAGGTAGATGGCCTTCAGGCCGGCGCGCACCTGCTGGACGGCCATGTTGCCGGTCAGCGCGCCCAGCGCGTTGACCCACTCGAGGTCGTGCAGCTGCTCCCACAGCACCTCCGCACCGCGGCGGGCCAGCGTGTGCTCCTCGACCACGCTGCCCTGGAGGGCGACGACGTCCTCGGCGGAGTAGGTGCGGGTGACGTCCTTCCAGCGCGGGTTCGTGTCCCATTCCTGCTGGATCTGCTCCGCGCTCTTCGGGGTGCCGACGACAGACATAGACAACTCCTTAACGGTCTTTCATTGCCGAAAACGCTGACGCCCTACCGTCGTCCAGGCGGTGTCAACGGCGCA
Source organism: Mycobacterium canetti CIPT 140010059 (assembly GCF_000253375.1). Classification (NCBI taxonomy): domain Bacteria; kingdom Bacillati; phylum Actinomycetota; class Actinomycetes; order Mycobacteriales; family Mycobacteriaceae; genus Mycobacterium; species Mycobacterium canetti. The sequence continues at coordinate 567,731 of NC_015848.1, read as the reverse complement.
GCTTCACTGGTGTGCTAACTCGACCATGGCACAGCGTGTCAACGCTGGTCCACCCATTTCACTTGCGAATTTCGGCAACGGCCTGCGGACTTTTTGCAAATTTTGCGAAGTCGCCCAAAAACTGAACCGTTTCAGAAGCTACCCGCCAGTAACGACAAATCCGCAGGTAAACCCACGGATCGACGTCCTGCGGATCCGGTCACAGATTGAACAGCGAGGCGACTGCCTTGGGCTCGTCGCCAACCACATATGTGAGCGTTGTAACAGCGCGGTCGACCAACCCCGGGCCGAATATCTCGGTCGAACCAGCCGGGTGAACGTGGGAGATGATCTCCAGCTTGTCGCCGAGCGCAACCGGCGCCTCATGCTCGATGGTCACCCGCAAAGGGCCCCGCAGCAGCTCTGCATGCGACGCCAGGTAGTCCTCGATCACACTCCAATAGACAGCGTTGTTCATGTGGTCGAACAAGTCGATATCGGTGACCCGGACCGGGAACTCGTGGATCTCCGACGCATCATCCCGGCTGCCCGGCTTCAGATAGCCCTTCCAGCGCAGCCGATCAACAGACGTGGTCCGGTGCAGACCCGCGAGGAAGTCGTCGGCAATGCGGGCCGGCATCTCGGTTTCCCGGTTAACGTGGATCCAGAACGCCTCGGATTCGATCAGGCCGCCCTTGCGGCCATCGACACGAACTCGCATCTCACACCACCGGTTGGAGGTGCCCGAGCACCAGCGCCGACACCGCAGCATGTCGCCGAACTCGATCGGCCGGATAAGGTCCACCATGGTCCTGCGGACGATCCACAGCGGGTGGGTCTCCTCGAAGCCCATCTCGCGCAGTTGGTCCTGACCGATGTCCTGGATGTGCCGACAAGCCGCGTCCAGCCGCAGCCGGCCCGCGCGGTCGATGTCGCCGACGCGCAGCGGCCATTCTCGGTCGAACACGTCGGGGTGACCGTCGGGCACGGGCATCAATTTTTTGTCGAGGCTCACGGCGTTCTCCCCATTTCCTCCTCGCGTGTACCTCAGGCTCACCCTTGAGTCCCGGTGCGAATCATGCCAACGCCGTGGCGGAAACACCAATCGCAGCACGCTTGCTAACTCTGCGAATGGTGTCTTCACAACACCCGGTACGCTCGGTTGGGTGTCCAAGACCTACGTCGGCTCGCGGGTCCGCCAACTGCGCAACGAGCGCGGGTTCAGCCAGGCCGCGCTGGCCCAGATGCTGGAGATCTCGCCGAGCTATCTGAACCAGATCGAACACGACGTCCGGCCGCTGACCGTGGCCGTGCTGCTGCGCATCACCGAAGTGTTCGGGGTGGACGCGACGTTCTTTGCCTCCCAGGACGACACCCGGCTGGTCGCCGAACTCAGGGAGGTGACCCTGGACCGCGATCTAGACATCGCCATCGACCCGCATGAAGTGGCCGAAATGGTCAGCGCTCATCCCGGGCTGGCCCGCGCGGTGGTCAACCTGCATCGGCGCTACCGGATCACCACCGCGCAGCTGGCCGCCGCGACCGAGGAGCGGTTCTCCGACGGCAGTGGCCGAGGGTCGATCACCATGCCGCACGAAGAGGTGCGCGACTACTTCTACCAACGCCAGAACTATCTACATGAGCTGGACACCGCGGCCGAAGACCTCACGGCCCAGATGCGGATGCACCACGGCGACCTGGCCCGCGAATTGACCCGCCGGCTCACCGAGGTGCACGGAGTACGCATCAACAAGCGCATCGACCTCGGTGACACCGTGCTGCACCGCTACGACCCCGCGACCAACACGCTGGAGATCAGCAGTCACCTCTCCCCGGGCCAGCAGGTGTTCAAGATGGCCGCCGAGTTGGCCTATCTCGAGTTCGGCGACCTCATCGACGCCATGGTCACCGACGGCAAGTTCACCAGCGCCGAGTCGCGGACGTTGGCCCGGCTGGGCCTGGCTAATTACTTCGCCGCGGCCACCGTGCTGCCCTACCGCCAGTTCCACGACGTCGCCGAGAATTTCCGCTACGACGTCGAGCGGCTGTCGGCGTTCTACTCGGTGAGCTACGAGACCATCGCCCACCGGCTGTCGACACTACAACGGCCTTCGATGCGCGGGGTCCCGTTCACCTTCGTCCGGGTGGACCGAGCGGGAAACATGTCAAAACGTCAGTCGGCCACCGGCTTTCACTTCTCCTCCAGCGGCGGCACCTGCCCGCTGTGGAACGTCTACGAAACGTTTGCCAACCCGGGGAAGATCTTGGTGCAAATCGCCCAGATGCCCGACGGCCGCAACTACCTGTGGGTGGCCCGCACCGTTGAGCTCCGGGCCGCCCGGTATGGTCAGCCCGGTAAGACCTTCGCGATCGGGCTGGGCTGCGAACTTCGCCACGCGCACCGGCTCGTCTACTCGGAAGGACTCGACTTGTCGGGTGACCCGAATACTGCGGCCACACCTATCGGCGCCGGTTGCCGCGTCTGCGAACGCGACAACTGTCCGCAACGCGCCTTCCCCGCCTTGGGGCGGGCACTGGATCTCGACGAACACCGCAGCACGGTGTCCCCGTATCTGGTGAAACAACTATGACCGGTCAGAACGGCCAAGTCGCGCGTATCTCCCCGGGGAAGTTCCGCCAGCTGGGGCCGGTCAACTGGCTGGTGGCCAAGCTGGCCGCACGTGCGGTTGGGGCACCGCAGATGCACCTGTTCACCACGCTGGGCTACCGCCAGTACTTGTTCTGGACCTTTGCCATCTACACCGGCCGACTACTGCACGGGCGGCTGCCCGGCGTCGATACCGAGTTGGTGATCCTTCGGGTCGCACACCTACGATCTTGCGAATACGAACTTCAGCATCATCGCCGAATGGCGCGCCGTCGGGGCCTAGACGCCAACACCCAGGCCACGATATTCGCCTGGCCCGACGTTCCAGATGGAGACGGACCGCGAAAAGTGCTCAGCGCCCGCCAACAGGCGCTGCTACAGGCTACCGATGAATTGATCAAGGATCGCACGATCACCGCGGGCACCTGGGAGCGGCTGGCAACTCACCTCGATGCGCGCCTGTTGATCGAATTCTGTTTACTCGCAACCCAATACGACGCGATCGCCGCAACGATCACCGCCCTGGCCATCCCGCCGGACAACCCACAGTAGCCGTCAAAGGTAGATGTCGGCCAGCACCGCCACGGTCAGCACCACGGGAGGAATCGGCAAACTGAAAGCAAACGCCGACCACGCGAGCTTGCCGCGGCTGCGCAGCCGCAAGCCGCCCGCCGCGCCGCACACCGCCACCAGGACCGACAGCAATAACACCACGCGACTCCATTGACTCACCGTCGTCAGACCATCGCCGACGGAGATCGCCGCCAGCCAGAGGATGTAGCCGGTAACCACACCACCGATGGCACCCATGATGATCTGGGGGGTGTCAGTGCTCGCGCGCCTCGTCATGAGCCGCTCAGAAATTGATCATGTGGCCAACCAGGCCGTGGAAGCACTCCTGCAGCGCCTCAGACATCGTTGGGTGGGTGTGGACGTTGCGAGCCAGCTCGCTGGCGGTCAGGTCCCACCTCTGCGCCAGCGTGAGCTCCGGCAGCAGCTCGGCCACGTCGTGGCCGACCAGGTGCCCACCCAGTAGCTCGCCGTGCTTGGCGTCGGCCACCAGCTTGACGAACCCACTGGGGTCACCCACGCCGTGCGCCTTGGCGTTGGCCGTGAACGGGAACTTGGCCACCACCACGTCGTAACCTTCGTTGCGGGCTTGCTGCTCGGTGAGCCCGAAGCTGGCAACGTTTGGCTGACAGAACGTCGCGCGCGGCAACATCCGATGGTCGCCCAGCGTCAAAGTCTCTGCACCGGCAATGGTTTCGGCGGCTACCACGCCTTGTGCCTCGGCGACGTGCGCCAGCTGCAGTAATCCATTGACATCGCCGATAGCGTAGATGTGGCCCACGTTGGTACGCATGTAGTCGTCGACACCGATAGCCTTGCGGTCGGTCAGCGCGACGCCTGCCTTGTCCAGCCCGTACCCTTCGACGTTGGGCGCAAATCCGATGGCCTGCAACACCTTTTCCGCCTTAAGCTCTTGCGCCACGCCGTCCTTGGTGACGGTCACGGTGACCTGCGACCCGCCATCGGCAATGGACTCGACCTTCGTGGCGGTCAGGATCGTGACACCCAGCTTTTTGAACTGCTTCTCGATCTCCTTGGACACATCGGCGTCCTCGTTGGGCAGCGCCCGCGGAAGGAATTCCACGATGGTCACGTCAACGCCGTAGTTCTTCAGCACGTAGCCGAACTCCATGCCAATGGCACCAGCTCCGGCAATAATGATCGATTTCGGCAGCTCTCGGGACAGGATCTGTTCCTCGTAGGTGACTACGTTGGCCGACAGTGAGGTGCCGGGAACCAGCCGGGTGCTACTGCCGGTCGCGATGATGGCGTTGTCGAACGTGACCGATTCTGTACCGCCGTCGTTGAGATCAACCAACAACGTGTTGGCGTCGGCAAATGTGCCGTACCCGTGGATCTCGGTGATCTTGTTCTTCTTCATCAGGAAGTGCACACCGGCCACCCTGCCCTCGGCTACCTTTCGGCTGCGGTCATAGGCGATGCCGTAGTCGAAGGTCACCTCGCCGCTGATGCCAAATGCTTTGGCGTCCTTGGTGAAGATGTGGACCAGTTCGGCGTTGCGCAACAGCGCCTTGGATGGGATACAGCCGACATTGAGGCATACTCCGCCCCAGTACTTGGGTTCGACGATTGCAGTGCTCAGGCCGAGCTGTGCGGCGCGAATCGCCGCGACATACCCGCCGGGACCGGCTCCGAGAACGACGACGTCATAGTGGGTCACGGCCCCTACCCTAATGGTCGAGTGCTCGTCGGCCTGACCCAGTAGGTCAAGTCCGACAACCGACTAGTACGGAATGACGCCGACCAGGCAATGACTCATCCGCTCGCAGTAGTAGTAGCCGTAGAGCGGCGCCGCGGCGGCGACCGAGGCAAACGGCCCCGACATCACTCCGAGGGACAACGCCGTGATCAGTGGCCTGCCCGGCACCAGCGCCAGGATCAAGCCACCGACGGTGCACGCGACGACGTAGACCAGGACGACGAACACGGCGGCCGTCTTGTCGAGTGTGTGATACCACCAATAGAACAAGCTCAGGCCGACCTCGCCAGCACCGATCCATACGCCGAGGACCACTAGAACGAACTTCCACCACTTCAGGTAGGTATATCGGCCGGGTACTGTAACCGAGTGCGCTAGCGTGGCGGCCGGCTCGGACCCCAGCACCTCGACGCTGGCCGAAGGCGCGACACCCACGGGGTCCTCCTGCGGCTTCGGCGTCGAGCCTGGCCAGGATTTCCCCGCCCTGTCCTGCTGGCCGGCCAACGAGAGGAACCGCTGCGAGTGTGCGCCGGTGTCGAAATCGGGCACAAACGGCTCGGTTCCGGGTGCCGACCGGTAATCGTTGTCAGCCACTGGACGCCACCTGGATCGCAACCAGCACACCAAACCAACCCGGCGCCAACGCCAGGATGAACGCGCCCAGCATCGTCACCCATCGACGTCCGGAGAACAGGATGACCAGCAGCCCGATCGCGCTGGGAATCCCGACTACCATTGCGATGACGATGTCCGGACGGATCCGGGCATGCACCAGCACGCTGCACGCCACCCCCGCTAGCAGTCCGATCGCATTACCAACCAGCATCGCGCTGGTCAGCTGCCATGACCGCGGAAGGGGGATCACGGTCTACGACCTTACTGCGGCTACCGCCGACTGGCGCGGCACACTCCCGGCGTGGCATCTGGCTCGTCGAGATCGACGACAAGACCCCGCACTAACGGTCGTTCGCCGCACTCGTAGGCTGCGCCGGTGATCACCGGCGCAGCCTCCCGCATCGCCTTTTCGGCGTCGCTGAACACCCGACCTCGGCTGAGAAAGCGCACGCCCTCGGGCGCTTCCAGACTGAACCCGCCACCGCGGCCCGGCACCACGTCGATGATCAGCTGGGTGTGCTTCCAGGCCTGGTACTGCGGGCCCGAAATCCACACCGGCACGCCGTCTTCCCCGACGTCCAACACACCCAGCAAGATGTCGCGGTCACCGACCAGGAAGTCCGCCCGCGGGTAGCACATCGGCGCGGACCCGTCGCAGCAGCCGCCGGATTGGTGGAACATCACCGGACCGTGCCGGTCCTGTAACCCAGCCAGCAGCGCGGCGGCCTCGGCGGTGATGAGCACCCCCGCGGGAGCGTTCATCAGAAGAACCCCAGCGCCTTATCCGAGTAGGACACCAGCAGGTTCTTGGTGTGCTGGTAGTGCTGCAGCATCATCTGGTGGCCCTCCCGGCCGATGCCGGACTGCTTGTAGCCGCCGAACGCCGCGTGCGCGGGGTAGAGGTGGTAGCAGTTGACCCACACCCGGCCGGCCTGGATGTCCCGCCCGGCCCGATAGGCAGTGTTGCCGTCGCGGCTCCACACACCGGCACCCAAGCCGTAGAGGGTGTCGTTGGCGATGCCGATCGCGTCGTCGTAATCGGTGAACGACGTCACCGCGACCACCGGCCCGAAGATCTCCTCCTTGAAAATCCGCATGTTGTTGGTGCCGGTGAAGATCGTCGGCTGCATGTAATAACCGCCGGACAGGTCGCCGCCTAGTTCGGCGCGCTCGCCTCCGGCGATAATCACCGCACCCTCTTGCTTGCCGATTTCGATGTAGGACAACACCTTTTCCAGCTGGTCGTTGGAGGCCTGGGAACCCAGCATGGTTTCGGTGTCCAGCGGGTCGCCCTGCCGGACCGCCTTGGTCCGGATCGCCGCCAGCTCCAGGAACTCGTCGTAGATGTCGGCCTGGATCAGACTGCGCGACGGGCAGGTGCACACCTCGCCCTGGTTGAGGGCGAACATGGTGAAGCCTTCCAGCGCCTTGTCGCAGAAGTCGTCGTGGGCGGCCAGCACGTCGGCGAAGAAGATGTTGGGGCTCTTGCCGCCGAGTTCCAGGGTGACCGGGATCAGGTTGTGCGAGGCGTATTGCATGATCAGCCGCCCCGTGGTGGTTTCCCCGGTGAACGCGACCTTGGCGATGCGGTCGCTGGAGGCCAACGGCTTGCCGGCCTCGGCGCCGAATCCGTTGACCACGTTGACCACCCCGGGCGGCAACAGATCACCGATCAGCGACATCAGGTAGAGCACCGAAGCGGGTGTCTGCTCGGCGGGTTTGAGCACCGCCGTGTTGCCGGCCGCCAACGCCGGCGCCAGCTTCCAGGCCGCCATCAGGATGGGGAAGTTCCACGGAATGATCTGGCCCACCACGCCGAGCGGCTCGTGGAAGTGGTAGGCCACGGTGTCCTCGTCGATCTGGCTCAGCGCGCCCTCCTGGGCGCGAATCGCCGCGGCGAAGTACCGGAAGTGATCGACCGCCAACGGGATATCGGCGGCCAGCGCTTCCCGGACCGGTTTCCCGTTGTCCCAGACCTCGGCCACCGCCAGCGCGGCGGCGTTCTTGTCGATGCGGTCGGCGATCATGTTGAGGATCGCCGCCCGTTCGGCCGGTGCGGTCTTGCCCCACCCCGGCGCCGCCGCGTGCGCGGCGTCGAGCGCCTTGTCGATGTCGGCCGCGTCGGAGCGCGGCACCTCGCAGAACGGCTGGCCGGTCACCGGCGTCGGGTTCTCGAAGTAGCGCCCATGGACCGGCGCGACCCACTGGCCCCCGATGAAGTTTTGGTACCGGGATTCATAGGACATCAGCGCCCCGGCGGAACCGGGACGGGAAAAGACAGTCATCGTATTCGGCTCCTCGTCAAAATCATGTAATACAGCTCACACTACCGCCGGGGCCACAATGGCTTCCATGACATTTGAGCCTGCCCCAGACGGCGCTGACCCCTACCTATGGCTCGAGGACGTCACCGGTGCGGAAGCGCTGGATTGGGTACGCGCGCGCAACAAGCCGACAACGGCGGCGTTCTGCGACGCAGAGTTCGAGCGGATGCGCGTCGAGGCGCTCGAGGTGCTCGACACCGATGCCCGAATCCCCTATGTGAACAGGCGCGGCAACTATCTCTACAACTTCTGGCGCGATGCCGCCAACCCCCGCGGGTTGTGGCGGCGCACCACGCTGGACAGCTACCGCACCGACTCGCCGGGCTGGGATGTGCTGATCGATGTTGATGAACTGGGCCGCGCCGACGACCAGAAGTGGGTGTGGGGCGGCGCCGGTGTCATCGAACCCGACTACACGCGCGCGCTGATCGGCCTGTCCCCGGGCGGCTCGGATGCATCCATTGTGCGTGAATTCGACATGCTGACACGCGAATTCGTCGAGGATGGGTTCCAGCTGCCACCGGCCAAATCCCAGATTACCTGGGAGGACCCGGACACTGTCTTGCTGGGCACCGACTTCGGCGGCGACTCGCTCACCACTTCCGGCTATCCGCGAGTGATCAAGCGATGGCGCCGGGGCAAACCGCTGGCCGATGCGGAGACAATCTTCGAGGGCGCGGGCACCGACGTCCGCGTCAACGCGTCAGCGGATCGCACGCCCGGATTCGAGCGCACCCTGCTGGGACGGGCCCTCGACTTCTGGAACGAAGAGGTCTACGAATTGCGTGGTTCGGAGCTGATCCGAATCGAAGCCCCCACCGACGCGAGCGTGTCAATTCACCGCGACTGGCTGTTGATCGAGCTGCGCACCGACTGGACCGTGGCCACCACCAGGTACACTGCCGGCTCACTGCTGGCCGCCGAATACGACGAATTCCTTGCCGGCTCAGCGGAATTACAGGTGGTGTTCGAACCCGACGAGCACACCGCGCTGTACCAATACGCCTGGACCCGAGACCGGCTGTTGATCGTCACCCTGGCCGACGTGGCGAGCCGCGTCGAGATCGCAACTCCCGGCAGCTGGCGACGTGAGCCACTCTCAGGTATCCCCGCCGCCACCAACACCGTCATCGTCTCCGCCGACAGCCACGGCGACGAGTTCTTCCTCGACTCCAGTGGATTCGATACGCCGTCGCGGCTGATACGCGGCACCGATGACGGCCGACTAGCAGAGATCAAATCTGCGCCAGCTTTCTTCGACGCGGAAAACATGGCTGTAACACAGTATTTCGCGACATCAGACGATGGCACATCGATCCCGTATTTCGTCGTGCGACGCACCGACGCGGACAATCCCGGCCCCACATTGTTGAACGGCTACGGTGGATTCGAGACATCCAGAACGCCGACGTATGACGGCGTCCTGGGCCGGCTGTGGCTGGCCCGCGGGGGCACCTATGCGTTGGCCAACATCCGCGGCGGCGGCGAGTACGGGCCTGGCTGGCACACGCAGGCGATGCGCGAGGGCCGGGACAAGGTCGCCCAAGACTTCGCCGCCGTGGCAACCGATTTGGTGACCCGCGGCATCACCACCGCTGAGCAGCTCGGCGCGCGGGGCGGCAGCAACGGTGGGCTGCTGATGGGCATCATGTTGACCGGGTACCCGGAGAAGTTCGGCGCGCTGGTCTGCGACGTGCCGCTGCTGGACATGAAGCGGTACCACCTGCTGCTGGCCGGCGCTTCCTGGATGGCCGAATACGGCGATCCGGATAACCCGGATGACTGGAAGTTCATCTCTGAATATTCGCCATACCAAAACATTTCGGCGAACCGGAAATACCCGCCAGTACTCATGACGACCTCTACCCGCGACGATCGGGTGCACCCCGGCCACGCCCGCAAAATGACGGCGGCCCTGCAGGCTGCGGGCCACCCCGTCTGGTATTACGAAAACATCGAGGGTGGGCACGCCGGCGCAGCCGACAACGCACAGATCGCATTCAAATCGGCGCTGAGTTTCGCGTTCCTATGGCGGATGCTGGCCGGCTAACCGGCATTCACGAACGGTGGACTTAGCCCAAATAACGTGGCTATCGAGTTGTAGCCGATTGATACTGCATTACTACCTATTACTACGTATTACTATCTGTTACTACATGGGTAGGACTGCGGCATGAAGCCAAGCGTGAGCTTGTCTACCGAGGACGTCGCAGCATTGGACGCATGCCAAGAGAGCGGGCCTGCCGTCGCAGTCGGCGGTTTGCAGCGAACGGCGTAGATGCTGCGCGGTGAGATCTGGCAGGTCGACCTGGATCCGGCCCGCGGCAGCGCGGCAAATATGCGGCGGCCAGCGGTAATTGTCAGCAACGACAGGGCCAACGCTGCCGCGATACGTCTCGACCGAGGCGTGGTGCCGGTTGTCCCGGTTACCAGCAACACCGAAAAGGTCCCCATTCCAGGTGTTGTTGCCGGCAGCGAGCGGTGGCCTGGCCGTCGATTCGAAGGCGCAGGCCCAGCAGGTTGGATCCGTCGCTGCGCAACGTCTCCCCTGCCGAGCTGATCGAACTCGACGATGCGCTCAGACTCCATTTGGCGTTGTAACTGCTGCAACATCGATTGCCGCCGCGGCCAACGGCACCGGCCGCGCCTAGCCGCAGGGCCCTGCGGCTAACGTCGGAGCAAAGAGCGCAACCGGACACCGATGCCCGAGGCATGCAAATGCCAGCTAGCGAAACCCTGCGCCCGGGTTGGCCGAAGCTTCGAACCAGCGGCGTTATCACGATCCCCGCTGAGACACTTGACCCTTAGGGCCGAAGTGACTTCGCTGCTGCTATGCCGACACCCGATTTCCAGACGCTGCTGTACACGACGGCCGGGCCGGTGGCCACCATCACGCTCAACCGCCCGGAACAGCTCAACACCATCGTCCCGCCCATGCCCGACGAGATCGAGGCCGCTATCGGGTTGGCCGAGCGCGACCAGGACATCAAGGTCATCGTGCTGCGCGGTGCCGGCCGCGCCTTCTCCGGCGGTTACGACTTCGGCGGCGGCTTCCAGCATTGGGGCGATGCCATGATGACCGACGGCCGATGGGATCCGGGCAAGGATTTCGCCATGGTCACCGCGCGGGAGACCGGACCGACGCAGAAATTCATGGCCATCTGGCGGGCGTCCAAACCGGTGATCGCGCAAGTGCATGGTTGGTGCGTCGGCGGGGCCAGCGACTACGCGCTGTGTGCCGACATTGTGATCGCCAGCGAGGACGCCGTGATCGGGACCCCGTATAGCCGCATGTGGGGAGCCTATTTGACCGGGATGTGGCTGTATCGACTCAGCCTTGCCAAGGTCAAATGGCACTCGCTGACGGGCCGGCCGCTGACCGGTGTGCAGGCCGCCGAAGCCGAGCTGATCAACGAGGCGGTGCCGTTCGAGCGGCTCGAGGCTCGCGTCGCCGAGATCGCCACCGAGCTGGCACGAATCCCGTTGTCACAGTTGCAAGCCCAGAAACTGATCGTCAACCAGGCCTACGAGAACATGGGCCTGGCCTCCACCCAGCTGCTGGGCGGCATTCTCGACGGGCTGATGCGCAACACCCCCGACGCGCTCGAGTTCATCCGGACCGCCCAAACCCAGGGTGTGCGAGCCGCGGTCGAGCGCCGCGACGGCCCGTTCGGCGACTACAGCCAAGCCCCACCGGAACTGCGACCCGACCCCACGCACGTCATCACTCCTGATGGGAGCGTGTAGTGAGACAGACTATGAACCTTGTCGTCTGCCCGCCTCGAGGCGCCCCAAAAGTGCTACGGTAACCACTATGTCTCGGCTGAGTTCCATCCTGCGTGCCGGCGCGGCATTTCTGGTTCTCGGCATCGCCGCTGCGACGTTTCCACAAAGCGCGGCAGCCGACTCCACGGAAGACTTTCCAATACCTCGCCGGATGATCGCAACCACCTGCGACGCCGAACAATATCTGGCGGCGGTGCGGGATACCAGTCCGGTGTACTACCAGCGGTACATGATCGACTTCAACAACCACGCAAACCTTCAGCAAGCGACGATCAACAAGGCGCACTGGTTCTTCTCGCTGTCACCGGCGGAGCGCCGAGACTACTCCGAACACTTTTACAATGGTGATCCGCTGACGTTTGCCTGGGTCAATCACATGAAAATCTTCTTCAACAACAAGGGCGTCGTCGCTAAAGGGACCGAGGTGTGCAATGGATACCCAGCCGGCGACATGTCGGTGTGGAACTGGGCCTAAGTCCGGCCTAAAGCTAACCGGCGTCAAAGCGCGGTCGTTTGCAACGAACCCGGAAATGTTGTCCACCATTCGGGGGACAGCCCGTTGGGCCCATCAGCCGCCGTTCGGCGGATTGATTCTGGCGACCAGCTACGAAATAGTCATATCCATCACCCACGGAATTCGACGACCTATCGCGTACCACTAGGACTAAGGCCATGCCCGACTTCGCTCTTGGTAGCCCAGCCACCACCGGCCACGCGCCGGGATACCATGCCGTTGCGGGGCAGAGGTAAACATGGGCCGCATGGCCTGGACACTGGAGCGCGGCGCATGAGTCAAGCGCCCGGCAACGAGATCCCACACACGCTGGCGGCCCTGGACTGGGGTGGAATCACCTGCCAGTCCGGAGCCGGGTGCACCAACCGGGCGAGTTACGTGGTGCATCTGCATGCGGTAGACGAATGTAACGACCCCGACCTGGACCCATTCGGGAACACCGTCGAAATTCTGTGCATTGCCTGCTTGTGGCACGTCGAGGCCAAAGTCCTGCTTCAAGTCGGTCGGCTCACCCGTTCCCCGGGCGCGTTCTGCCTGACCTGTGGGGCGCCGGTGCGCGAACCCACCGACATCATGCGCGACGTCGCTGCGTTGTAGGGTAATCAGTCCCCGCGGTCCCAAGTTCCCAAGTCCCAAGCGCCCGGCAGCATCGGCATCCGTGGGCCACACTGGAACTCATCGTCGGCCAGCGTGGTCAATCCGGCCGGCGCTGCCACCGTCTCGTTGCTTGCGGTGCCGGCAAACCCCAGCCCGCCCACGCCCGAATTGGACGCCCAAGCGTCCGGCTCGCCCGACGGCGGAATCGCCGGGCCGGAGTCCATATCGACGAACTCGTCGGCGTTGCCACGTTCCTTCGCCGCCGCTCGTCGGCGCCGACGTGCCTGCTGACGGGCCGACACCTGCGCTGCCGCCACGGCCGTGACGTTATCCGCGGCGGGCTGCGCTCTCCTGGAACCGGCGGGCGTCCCCGCGTCGAAGTCGATGCCTGGACCGCTGCCCACGAGGTAAGGGGGAAAGCCGCCGGCGCTCGTTGGCACCGACGCCGATGTGGCAGTGGCGGTACCGGTCGGGGGCCCGGGCGCCGCTCCGGCGGCCGGGGCGCTGGCCGGCGCGGTAGTCGGCGTGGCCGTCCCGGCGAGTGGCAACACGGTGGACACGACCGCATCGGGTGCCGGCGCGGGCACGACGGGGGGCTGAGGGACTAGGCCGGTCAACCCGGCCAACCCCGATACCCCTCCCAGTCCGGAGATGGCTGGGGTGAGCGCAGCCACCAGCAACTGCGGGTTCTCGGCCAGCCAGGTAGCCAGCTGCAGCATGTGTGTGGGCCAGTCGAACAGGATGAGGTCGACAAGGAACTGAAAAGCCTTCACCGGATTGGTGAACAGCAGCTTGGCGAACTCTTGAAAGTCTTGAAGAAGTTCCAGACTTCTGGCAATCCACCACATGAGTGTGCCGGGGTTGGTATAAGCGTCATAGGGGAGGCCGTTGACAGTGCCGGCTTCGGGGTCCCAGATCACGCGACCGCCGGTAATGATCTTCAAGATCTCTGCAATGAAGTCGTCCACCGGGTCCGCGCCCCCGGAATTATTCGAGCTCGAGTGTTGGGATTGGGCATTGGATTTCAGAATTCGCGGCGGAGGCACGCTGTCCGGGATCGAGCGCACCGCCGAGTCCGCGACCGCTTGATAGGTGGCCATCGTGGTGGCCGCCTGAAGCCACATCCGCACGTAGTCGGCCTCGTTGACCGCGATCGGTATGGTGTTGATCCCGAAGAAATTGGTCGCCACCATGGCCCCGTGGGTCGCGTGGTTAGCCGCCAACTCGGCCAGGGTGGGCATGGCCACCAAAGCCGCGGCGTAGGCGGCGGTCACCGCCTCCAGCCGGGCAGCCGCCGCGGCGCAGTCGGCGCTGGCCTGGGTCAACCAAGACAGATACGGCAGGCACGCGGCAGCAAATGATTCGGCGCTGGGCCCCTGCCACACCCCGGCTTGCACCGCAGCCAGCAATGCCCCGAGTTCCTCAGCAACCGCGGCGTATTCACGCCCCAGTGACGACCACCCTGTGGCGGCGGCCAGTACCGGCCCCGGCCCCGGACCACTACTCAACAAGGCCGAATGCACCTCCGGTGGAGAGGCCATCCATATCAGTGCCCTCGTCATAGCTCACCGCGTAGGCACGAAGACGCCCCTGACGCATCACCGGCCACACAAACCATTCCGGACCTAGCGACCGCCACGGCGCGCGCCGTAGTTGCGGTCTCTAGGCCGTCGGCACCGACGTGCAACGTCATGTCGAACACTCCTCTATCGGCGACTCCCGCCAACACCAGCTGTGCGTCTGACAACAATTGACTATGACTATCGTTTGCAACTAGCAATAGTCGTGGTTCGGCTGCGGCGCACGCCCAAGAAGCGTGAGTTTGGTCACCTACCGCCGCCAAGCGGGCCCAAGTCCGGCGCCCCCTTCGTCCCGCACCCGCTTCAGCGCGTTGGCGACCGGCATTCGCATGGGGATCCGGCGAGCAGGCCGAGAAGTGTAGCGGTGAGCAGGCGAGTAAGCGCGGCAGCAAAGTCGAGGTTCCACTCCGGTGGGAGCAACTCTGGCTCCTCGGCATAGGCGTCGGTGAGCCGCTCCGGCGGATTGGCGATCTGCCACAGGGTGGCCGCCAGCGAGTAAGCGGCCAGCAGGATGTCGAATGCCCCAGAACGCCCGAGTGCCGGCAATGCGCTTTCGATCGCGTCGACGAGCGCTGTCACGGCTGCGATGCTGGTCCGCTTGACCTCGATGACCCGGTCGACATCCACCTCCTGCTCGAGATGCAGATGCAGATTGGCAAGCAGATCACAAAACAGCGGATCGGCGGCCAGACCGTTGGCCAGTGCCTCGGCCACCCGCGGTGCCGACATCGGCCCCGGCTCGCCCAGCTGCTCGCATACCGTGCCCGACCACCGCGCCCAACCCTCGGCGGCGAGGTGCAGCAGCACTTCTTTGTGCGAGGTGAAGTAGCGGCGCACCGCAGAGTAGTGAATCCCGGCACGACCTGCGACAGCCGTTAACGTCACCGATGCCACGCCCGTCTCCAGCGCCAGCGACCGCGCGGCTTCCACCAGCGCCGCCGCACGTTGGCGCTTGTTTTCCTCGGTGCGGGCGCGCTGGAAGCCGAGTTGCGCCACCGCCAGAGGATAACGCACACCGTGTGATTTGTAAGAGGGCTGCCGATAACGTAGCGTGCCGTTACGCACGTGATATGCGTTACACTCCAGCGAACGAGGTATGGAGTCGAGAGCTCGGGCCTAAAACCATGTTTTACTTAGGCTAGGCTTAGTTGCGTTCAAGTAGCGACCAGCTCGAACGGATTTTGAAAGTTGGGTATCGTCCGCCGTACCACTGCCAACCGGTGAAGGGGATCTGAGATTTTCAAGGTGCTAATGCGGACTTGGATTCCACTGGTCATCCTGGTGGTGGTCATCGTCGGGGGCTTCACCGTGCACCGGATCCGCGGCTTCTTCGGCTCCGAAAACCGCCCGTCGTACTCCGACACCAACCTGGAAAACAGCAAACCATTCAACCCTAAACACCTGACTTACGAGATCTTCGGACCCCCCGGAACAGTCGCCGACATTAGTTATTTCGACGTCAATTCCGAGCCGCAACGGGTCGATGGAGCGGTGCTACCGTGGTCATTGCATATCACGACAAACGACGCGGCGGTGATGGGAAATATCGTGGCACAAGGTAATAGCGACAGCATTGGCTGCCGAATCACGGTAGACGGCAAGGTCAGGGCCGAGAGGGTTTCCAACGAAGTCAACGCCTATACTTACTGCTTGGTGAAGTCCGCGTGAGTACTAAATTCGCGAACGACTCCAATACCAACGCTCGCCCCGAAAAGCCATTCATCGCCAGGATGATCCACGCCTTTGCGGTACCGATAATCCTTGGCTGGCTGGCAGTTTGCGTCGTTGTCACCGTATTTGTCCCGTCACTGGAAGCTGTCGGCCAAGAGCGATCGGTGTCGCTGAGTCCCAAGGATGCACCGTCGTTTGAGGCGATGGGACGTATCGGCATGGTGTTCAAGGAAGGCGATTCCGACAGTTTCGCGATGGTCATAATAGAGGGTAACCAACCCCTTGGCGACGCTGCCCATAAGTATTACGACGGCCTGGTTGCTCAATTGAGGGCCGATAAGAACCACGTGCAAAGTGTCCAAGATTTATGGGGGGACCCACTCACCGCCGCGGGCGTGCAAAGTAACGACGGCAAGGCCGCCTATGTTCAACTGTCACTTGCCGGCAACCAAGGCACGCCGCTGGCCAACGAATCCGTCGAGGCAGTACGCAGCATCGTCGAAAGCACGCCCGCGCCGCCGGGCATCAAGGCCTATGTGACCGGACCATCCGCACTCGCCGCTGATATGCACCACAGTGGCGATAGATCCATGGCCAGGATCACCATGGTTACGGTCGCCGTGATCTTTATTATGTTGTTGCTCGTCTATCGGTCGATAATCACCGTGGTTCTCCTGCTGATCACGGTGGGGGTCGAATTGACGGCTGCGCGCGGAGTCGTAGCGGTTCTGGGGCATAGCGGGGCTATCGGACTTACCACCTTTGCGGTGAGCTTGCTGACTTCGCTGGCAATCGCGGCCGGTACGGACTACGGGATATTCATCATCGGGCGCTACCAGGAAGCCCGCCAGGCCGGCGAGGACAAAGAGGCGGCCTACTACACCATGTACCGCGGGACCGCCCACGTGATTCTGGGCTCTGGATTGACCATCGCCGGAGCTACCTTTTGCCTGAGCTTTGCCCGCATGCCCTACTTTCAAACCCTGGGCATCCCCTGCGCGGTGGGGATGCTAGTCGCAGTGGCGGTCGCGTTGACGCTGGGTCCGGCCGTCCTACACGTCGGCAGCCGGTTCGGCCTGTTCGACCCTAAGCGGCTCCTCAAAGTCCGTGGCTGGCGGCGGGTGGGTACCGTGGTGGTTCGCTGGCCGCTGCCCGTTCTCGTCGCTACCTGCGCGATCGCCCTAGTCGGTCTGCTCGCCCTGCCTGGATACAAAACCAGCTACAACGACCGTGACTACCTACCGGACTTCATACCCGCCAACCAAGGATATGCGGCCGCGGATCGTCATTTCTCTCAGGCCAGGATGAAGCCCGAGATCCTAATGATTGAATCCGATCACGATATGCGGAATCCGGCAGATTTTCTGGTCCTGGACAAGCTGGCTAAAGGCATCTTCCGGGTCCCGGGCATTTCCCGTGTGCAAGCAATTACCCGGCCCGAAGGAACGACGATGGACCACACGTCGATCCCGTTCCAGATCAGCATGCAAAATGCCGGTCAGCTGCAGACCATAAAGTACCAGCGCGACCGGGCGAACGACATGCTGAAGCAGGCCGACGAGATGGCCACGACGATTGCGGTGTTGACGCGGATGCATAGCTTGATGGCGGAGATGGCCAGTACTACCCACCGCATGGTCGGCGACACCGAAGAGATGAAGGAGATCACCGAAGAATTACGCGACCACGTCGCGGATTTTGATGATTTCTGGAGACCAATTCGAAGCTATTTCTACTGGGAAAAGCACTGCTACGGAATTCCGATCTGTTGGTCGTTCAGATCGATATTCGATGCACTGGACGGAATCGACAAGCTCAGCGAGCAAATAGGCGTCCTCTTGGGCGACTTGCGCGAGATGGATCGCCTCATGCCACAAATGGTCGCGCAGATCCCGCCGCAGATTGAGGCCATGGAAAACATGCGGACCATGATTCTTACCATGCACAGCACCATGACCGGAATCTTCGACCAGATGCTCGAAATGAGCGACAATGCCACAGCCATGGGTAAGGCTTTTGACGCCGCCAAGAACGACGACTCGTTCTACCTTCCACCCGAGGTTTTCAAGAACAAAGACTTCCAGCGCGCCATGAAGTCGTTCCTGTCTTCGGACGGACACGCGGCCCGGTTTATCATCCTGCACAGGGGGGATCCGCAATCACCCGAAGGCATCAAAAGTATCGACGCGATTCGTACCGCGGCCGAGGAATCGCTCAAGGGAACTCCACTAGAAGACGCCAAGATCTACCTGGCCGGCACGGCGGCCGTCTTCCACGACATCTCCGAGGGCGCCCAATGGGACCTTCTTATCGCGGCAATTTCGTCCCTCTGTCTCATTTTTATCATCATGCTGATCATCACACGGGCCTTTATTGCCGCCGCCGTCATTGTGGGCACAGTCGCACTTTCACTGGGTGCCTCTTTCGGACTATCGGTGCTGCTCTGGCAGCATATTCTCGCAATCCATCTGCATTGGCTCGTGCTTGCGATGTCGGTCATCGTTCTGTTGGCGGTGGGATCTGACTACAATCTGCTCTTGGTCTCCCGATTCAAACAGGAAATAGGAGCGGGGCTGAAGACCGGCATCATCCGGTCGATGGGCGGCACCGGCAAGGTCGTGACCAACGCGGGGCTGGTATTCGCCGTCACCATGGCGTCCATGGCCGTCAGCGATCTGCGGGTTATCGGACAGGTGGGCACCACCATCGGTCTGGGTTTGCTGTTCGACACGTTGATCGTGCGATCGTTCATGACGCCATCCATCGCCGCACTACTGGGCCGCTGGTTCTGGTGGCCGCTGCGGGTGCGTTCCCGGCCCGCCCGGACCCCGACCGTACCCAGCGAAACCCAGCCCGCGGGCCGGCCCTTGGCGATGAGCAGCGACCGCCTCGGCTGAACCGCCCGTCCGTCTAGCCGGCCGCTCCGAATACAGGATGTGCAGCAATCACTCCGACGATCGGTGGCTGTTGTCGGAAGTGGGGTCGCCGGCCTCACCGCCGCCTACATCCTGTCTGGACGGGACCGAGTCACCCTGTACGAGGCGGACGGCCGGCTGGGCGGTCATGCCCACACCCACTATCTGGACAACGGTGGCGGCCCCCGGGGCACCGACGTCGTCGGCGTCGACTCGGCGTTCCTGGTGCACAACGACCGAACCTATCCAACGTTGTGCCGATTGTTCGCCGAACTGGGTGTGGCCACCCAGGAGTCGGAAATGTCGATGTCGGTGCGCGCCGACGACATCGGACTCGAATATGCCGGCGCACTGGGAGCGCGCGGGCTGTTCGCTTGCCGGCAATCGCTGCGGCCACGGTATCTGTGCATGCTTGCCGAGATTCTCCGCTTCCACCGCGCCGCGGCTCGCCTGCTGCGTGAGGAGACCGACAACGCGGAAGACAAACCGGAGACGCTGGAAGCCTTCCTGAGCCGGCACCACTTCTCGCAGTATTTCGTCGATTACTTCATCACACCCTTGGTCGCCGCCGTGTGGTCCTGCGGCGGGGCCGACGCCTTGCGCTATCCGGCCCGGTATCTGTTCGTCTTCCTCGACCATCACGGCATGCTGTCGGTGTTCGGGTCGCCAACCTGGCGTACCGTCACCGGAGGTTCCGCCAACTACGTGCAGGCGATCGCAGCTCAGCTGGACGAGGTGTCGACCCGCACGCCAGTGCACTCGCTGCGCCGGCTGCCGGACGGGGTATTGGTGGGCGCGGGTGATGGGCCGTCGCGGCGTTTCGATGCGGCCGTCGTCGCGGTCCATCCCGACCAAGCGCTGCTGTTGCTCGACGAGCCGACACCGGCCGAGCGCGCGGTCCTGGGCGCGATCGCATACTCCACCAACAGCGCCCAGCTGCACACCGACGAGTCGGTCCTGCCCCGCCACCATCGCGCCCGCGCATCCTGGAACTACCTGGTGACACCCGGGCAGCACCAGGTCGTGGTCAGCTACGACATCAGCAGGCTAATGCGCCTCGACGGTGGCCGCCGGTATCTGCTCACCCTCGGCGGCCACGACCGGGTTGATCACAGCTCGGTGATCGCCGAGATGACCTACAGCCATCCGCTGTACACACCGGAATCGGTTGCAGCCCAACGTTTATTGCCGACGCTGGGTGACAATCGGGTGGTATTCGCCGGCGCCTACCACGGCTGGGGATTCCACGAGGACGGCGCCGCCTCGGGTCTTCGGGCGGCCCGGCGCCTTGGCGCCGACTGGCCGGCAGCGATCCCACAGGAGGCGATGGTCGCGTGCTGACTCAAACCCTGACGCCGGCGATCTACCGCACCACGATCAGCCACTGCAGACAAGTCCCGGTGCACCACTCGTTCGCATACCGCAGCTACAGCTGGTACGTGGATGTCGACAACCTCCCCCAGCTGCCCTGGTGGCTGCGACCGTTCGCACGGTTCCACGCCGACGACCACTTCGCTGACCCGTTCTCGTGTCCGCCGCATAGCTCGCTGCGTGACCGGCTGGACGCCTTCTTTGCCGCTCGCGGCCTTGCCATCCCCGACGGCCGTATCACCGCGCTGCTGCAAGCACGCGTTCTCGGCTATGTCTTCAACCCGTTGAGCATCTTCTGGTGCCACGACCGCGACGGCCAACTGCGCCATGTCATTGCCGAGGTGCACAACACCTACGGCGGACGCCATGCTTACCTGCTACCGCCGGCTGACCTGCCCGTGGTGACGGCCAAGAACTTCTACGTTTCGCCGTTTCATCAGCTAGCCGGCTACTACCTGATACGGGCACCACGGCCCGACCGCGAACTCGACGTCACGGTGACGCTGCACCGTGACCGCCGGCAGGTGTGCCCGGAATTCACAGCCACCCTGCGTGGGCAGCGGCGACCGGCAACGACAAGACAGATCGCGATGATGCAAATCATTTCACCGCTGGCGCCGATGGTGGTGGCCGCGCGCATCAGGATACAGGGGATCAGACTGTGGCTACGTCGAGTTCCGGTGGTGCCGCGATGACCGTCGAAACCAGCCAAACACCGTCGGCAGCAATCGATTCGGATCGCTGGCCAGCAGTTGCCAAGGTGCCGCGCGGTCCCCTAGCCGCGGCATCGGCGGCAATCGCCAACCGGCTGCTTCGGCGCACGGCCACTCACTTGCCGCTGCGATTGGTCTACCCCGACGGAACGGCAACAGGTGCCGCCGATCCGCGCGCACCCAGCCTGTTCATCCATCGGCCGGACGCACTTGCACGCCGGATCGGGCGCCACGGCTTGATCGGCTTCGGCGAGTCCTACATGGCCGGCGAATGGTCGTCGAAGGACCTCACGCGGGTGTTGACCGTGCTGGCAGGGTCGGTGGACGAGCTGGTACCGCGCTCGCTGCACTGGCTGCGGCCGATCACGCCGACCTTTCGACCTAGTTGGCCAGACCATAGCCGAGATCAGGCCCGGCGCAATGTAGCCGTGCATTATGACCTGTCGAACGACCTGTTCGCCGCGTTTCTCGACGAGACCATGACGTATTCGTGCGCAATGTTCACCGACCTGCTGGCCCAGCCAACTCCCGCCTGGACCGAGTTGGCCGCAGCCCAACGCCGCAAGATCGACCGGCTGCTCGACGTGGCCGGGGTCCAGCAGGGCAGCCACGTTCTCGAGATCGGCACCGGATGGGGCGAGCTGTGCATTCGCGCGGCCGCACGGGGGGCCCACATCCGCTCGGTGACCCTATCGGTGGAGCAGCAACGGCTGGCTCGGCGGCGGGTCGCCGCGGCCGGCTTTGGCCACCGGGTAGAGATCGACTTGTGCGACTACCGCGACGTCGACGGGCAGTATGACTCAGTAGTCTCAGTCGAGATGATCGAGGCGGTGGGATACCGTTCGTGGCCACGGTACTTCGCCGCGCTAGAACAGTTGGTGCGCCCGGGTGGCCGGGTAGCGATCCAAGCGATCACCATGCCGCACCACCGAATGCTGGCCACCCGCCACACCCAGACCTGGATCCAGAAGTACATCTTCCCTGGCGGACTGCTACCGTCCACGCAGGCCATCATCGACATCACCGGGCAACACACCGGGCTGCGCATCGTCGACGCGGCCTCGCTGCGACCGCATTACGCCGAGACGCTGCGGCTCTGGCGGGAACGATTTATGCAGCGGCGAGATGGGCTGGCGCATTTAGGTTTCGACGAGGTGTTTGCACGGATGTGGGAGCTGTACCTGGCGTACTCGGAGGCGGGCTTCCGGTCGGGCTATCTGGACGTCTACCAGTGGACGTTGATCCGCGAGGGCCCCCCGTGAACATCGTCGTGGTAACCAGCGTGTCGGCTTTGGCTGTGGCCGTGGTGCATTCGGTGGCGTTTGCGATCGGCCGCCGCATCGGCCGGTACAACGTCGTCGACGTGGTATGGGGCTTGGGTTTCGTCGCCGTCGCCGTCGCCGCCGCGACGCTCGGCCACGGCGACCCGGTTCGCCGATGGCTGCTGCTAGCGTTGGTGTCGACCTGGGGTCTGCGGCTGAGCTGGCACATGTACCGCAAGACAGCCGGTCAGGGGGAGGATCCCCGCTACGCCGACCTGCTGCGCGGTGCCACGCCTGTGCAGGCATTGCGCAAGGTCTTCGGATTACAGGGCCTCCTGACGTTGTTCGTCTCATTCCCGCTGCAGCTTTCCGCAGTCACCGGGCCGACGCCGAAGCCGTTACTGGCTGTTGGGGGCGTGGGCTTAGCCGTGTGGCTGGTCGGTATCACCTTCGAAGCGGTGGGAGATTGGCAACTGTGGGTATTCAAATCCGACCCGGCCAATCGCGGGGTCATCATGGACCGCGGCCTGTGGGCCTGGACGCGTCACCCCAACTACTTCGGCGATGCCTGTGTCTGGTGGGGGTTGTGGTTGATCACGATCAACGATTGGGCGCCGCTGGCCACGGTGGGTTCGCCGCTGCTGATGACCTACCTGCTGGTGGACGTCAGCGGAGCCCGGCTGACTGAGAGATACCTGAAGGGTCGCCCCGGTTTCGCCGAATATCAAAGGCGAACAGCCTATTTCGTGCCCCGGCCACCGCGATCGGCGCGTCGGTGATGACCGGCTTGACCATCTCGGCGCCGGCTGGCGATAGGCTACCCATCGATGACCGGACCGCCACGGCTGAGCAGCGACCTGGACGTCCTGTTGCGCCGGGTCGCTGGTCACGACCAGGCCGCATTCGCCGAATTCTACGACCACACCAAGTCGCGGGTGTATGGACTGGTGATGCGGGTGCTGCGTGATACCGGCTACAGCGAAGAAACCACCCAGGAGATCTATCTTGAGGTGTGGCGGAACGCGTCGGAGTTTGACTCCGCCAAAGGTTCCGCGTTGGCCTGGCTTTTGACCATGGCCCACCGGCGCGCTGTCGACCGAGTCCGTTGCGAGCAAGCCGGCAACCAGCGGGAAGTGCGCTATGGTGCGGCCAACGTCGATCCCGCGAGTGACGTCGTCGCCGACCTGGCGATCGCCGGTGATGAGCGGCGCCGGGTGACCGAGTGCCTCAAGGCGTTGACCGACACGCAGCGGCAGTGCATCGAACTGGCGTACTACGGCGGGCTGACGTATGTCGAAGTTTCGCGGCGGTTAGCGGCCAATCTGTCGACCATCAAATCCCGCATGCGCGACGCCCTGCGCAGCCTGCGCAACTGCCTGGACGTGTCATGACCGCGCCGGCCGAGCGAAGCGATGCGTTGGGAGAGCGGCGCTCATGACTGAACATACCGATTTTGAGCTGCTCGAGCTGGCTACCCCGTATGCCCTGAACGCTGTGTCCGACGATGAACGAGCCGACATCGACCGACGGGTGGCCGCCGCGCCCTCGCCGGTAGCCGCGGCTTTCAACGACGAAGTTCGAGCCGTCCGCGAGACGATGGCCGTCGTCTCGGCGGCCACCACCGCCGAGCCGCCAGCACATCTGCGGACGGCCATCCTGGATGCGACCATTCCCGAGGTTAGGCGCCAATCACGCTGGCGTACGGCAGCCTTTGCGTCCGCAGCGGCGATCGCTGTGGGGCTGGGGGCGTTCGGCCTGGGGGTGCTGACCCGGCCATCGCCACCCCCCACCGTGGCCGAGCAAGTTCTGACGGCGCCGGACGTACGGACGGTCTCTCGCCCACTGGGCGCCGGGACGGCCACGGTGGTGTTCTCCCGCGACCGCAACACAGGTCTGCTGGTGATGAACAATGTGGCGCCACCATCCCGGGGAACCGTGTATCAGATGTGGCTGCTGGGAGGGGCCAAAGGGCCGAGGTCGGCGGGGACGATGGGCACCGCGGCGGTGACGCCCTCGACGACGGCGACGCTGACCGATCTCGGAGCCTCGACCGCACTGGCATTCACCGTCGAACCCGGCACCGGATCACCACAGCCCACCGGTACCATCTTGGCCGAGCTGCCGCTCGGGTGAGCCGAGGACGCACACCCCGGCCCCTCACCGCAGTCTCGGCGCGACAATGGTGCCCAGCATCGCGACGAACACGCCGGGTACCACTAGGGCGGCGCTGCCGGCTAGCGTCAGGTAACCATCGGTGCAGGCGATCTTCGGCGTAGCTGACCATCGCCTCAGCGATCCGGCGGATGTCGCCGTTACCGGGTTATCCCCCGCAGGTAGGCGGCCTGCCCGAGGTGCTGAGCGCAGTCGTCGACGATGCTCACCAACCGTGCGCTGACGGTAACCGGCGGATTCCAACTGGTATCCACCACACGGGACAACTCATCTGCGGTCATGCCAGCGATGTATTCCAGGGTCAGTTTATGCACCGCGTGGTAGTACCCCGACAGCAGGTCGGCGGGTGCCCGTACCTTCGCCACATCCTCGGGACGGTGTCCATATCCGGTGTCGTGCCGCGGCAGATCTAACCCAAAGCGGTCCACCCAACCGTCGCGGGTCCACACCTCTTCCACGCCGGCCACATGGGCGACCTGTATATCCTGCACCCGGGCGCTGTGCCAGAGCAGCCACGCAATGCTGTTGGCGCTCGGGGTCGGGCGGTAGCAGGCGAGTTGGTCGGTGAGGCCGTCGGTGAGTTCGTCGACATGTTCGATCAACCGGTTGAACGCGTCGCGGAGCAACTCTTGGGCCGCGGCGTCGGTGCTTGCCATACCAGCGACATTACGGGGCAGGTGGCAGACCCTCAGCTGCATCCCGGCCGCCAGTCGGCCCCTACCCGGGACTAGGTAAGCTGGCGGTTCCTAGGGGCGCTCCAAAGATGACCCCAAAGATGAGTGGTATTGAAGTGCCGATACCGCCACGGCAACGGTCGCTGACAGTTAAGTTGGATCAGTGACAAGCCCGCATTTTGCGTGGTTGCCGCCAGAGATCAATTCGGCACTGATGTTTGCCGGTCCCGGGTCGGGACCGCTAATTGCTGCGGCCACCGCCTGGGGCGAGCTGGCCGAAGAATTGCTCGCGTCGATAGCGTCGCTTGGCTCCGTCACATCCGAACTCGCTGGCGGCGCCTGGCTGGGTCCGTCCGCGGCGGCGATGATGGCCGTCGCAACCCAGTACCTAGCCTGGCTCAGCACGGCGGCAGCGCAGGCGGAACAAGCGGCCGCACAGGCCATGGCAATAGCGACCGCGTTCGAGGCGGCGCTGGCGGCCACCGTGCAGCCGGCAGTGGTAGCGGCCAATCGTGGCCTGATGCAGCTGCTGGCAGCTACGAACTGGTTTGGGCAGAATGCTCCGGCGCTCATGGACGTCGAGGCGGCATACGAGCAAATGTGGGCATTGGACGTGGCGGCGATGGCCGGTTACCACTTCGATGCGTCTGCGGCCGTCGCACAACTGGCGCCCTGGCAGCAGGTCTTGCGGAACCTCGGCATCGACATCGGCAAGAACGGCCAGATCAATCTGGGCTTCGGCAACACTGGCAGCGGCAACATCGGCAACAACAACATCGGCAACAACAACATCGGCAGCGGCAACACCGGCAGCGGCAACATCGGCAGCGGCAACACCGGCAGCGGCAACCTGGGCCTCGGCAACCTCGGCGACGGGAATATCGGCTTCGGCAACACCGGTAGCGGGAATATCGGATTCGGGATCACCGGTGATCACCAGATGGGTTTCGGCGGCTTCAACTCGGGTAGCGGCAACATCGGCTTCGGGAACTCGGGCACCGGCAACGTCGGCTTATTCAACTCCGGCAGCGGAAACATCGGCATCGGGAATTCGGGCTCCCTGAACAGCGGCATCGGGACCTCGGGGACAATCAACGCGGGCCTCGGCAGCGCGGGCAGCCTCAACACCAACTTCTGGAACGCGGGGATGCAAAACGCCGCCTTAGGAAGCGCGGCTGGCTCGGAGGCGGCCTTGGTCAGCTCCGCCGGCTACGCCACCGGCGGCATGAGCACGGCGGCTTTGAGTTCGGGCATCCTCGCCTCCGCCCTCGGATCAACGGGCGGTCTCCAACACGGCCTGGCGAACGTCCTCAACTCGGGCCTGACCAACACGCCCGTCGCCGCCCCGGCCAGTGCTCCTGTTGGCGGCCTGGACTCAGGCAACCCGAACCCCGGTAGCGGCAGTGCCGCGGCTGGCTCGGGCGCAAACCCGGGCCTTAGAAGCTCTGGCACCAGCTACCCGAGCTTCGTCAACTCGGGCAGCAACGACTCGGGCTTGCGGAATACCGCCGTGCGTGAGCCGAGTACCCCCGGCTCCGGCATCCCCAAGTCGAACTTCTACCCGAGCCCCGACCGCGAATCCGCCTACGCCAGCCCGCGGATCGGGCAGCCGGTCGGTTCGGAGTAACACATCGGGCGCCTATCCTCGAATCCATGGGTGCCAAAAAGGTAGACCTCAAACGGCTGGCCGCCGCCTTGCCCGACTACCCGTTCGCTTACCTGATCACCGTCGATGATGGCTATCGCGTGCACACGGTGGCAGTCGAGCCGGTGCTGCGCGAACTCCCCGACGGCCCCGATGGACCCCGGGCAGTGGTCGACGTCGGCCTGATCGGGGGTCGTACGCGGCAAAACCTGGCCCACCGCAGCGAAGTCACCCTGTTGTGGCCGCCATCCGATCCTAGCGGCTACTCGCTGATCGTCGACGGCCGTGCCCAGGCGTCGGACGCAGGCCCCGATGACGACACCGCCCGCTGCGGTGTCGTACCCATCCGCGCGCTGCTGCACCGAGATGCGGCCCCCGACTCGCCCACAGCGGCCAAAGGTTGCCTACACGACTGCGTGGTGTTCTCGGTACCGTAGCTCCCAACCAGAGGAGCCCGGCCCCACAAAGGGACCGGGCTCCTCGCTGCGACTTCTCGCCGGGGTCAGAAATCCATGCCACCCATGTCGCCGCCACCGGGAACGGAAGCCTTCTCCTTTTCCGGCTTGTCGGCAACGACGGCCTCGGTGGTCAGGAACAGCCCCGCGATGGACGCCGCATTCTGCAGCGCCGAACGGGTCACCTTGACCGGGTCAGCAACGCCGGCAGCGAGCAGATCCTCGTAGACACCGGTCTGAGCGTTCAGTCCGTGGCCAGCCGGCAGGTTGCGCACCTTCTCGGCCACCACGCCCGGCTCCAGCCCGGAGTTGAAGGCGATCTGCTTCAGCGGGGCCTCCAGCGCCACCTTCACGATGTTGGCGCCGGTCGCCTCGTCGCCTTCGAGCTTCAGCTCGTCCAGGGTCGGGGCCGCTTGCAACAGCGTCACACCCCCACCGGCGACGATGCCCTCCTCGACGGCGGCCTTGGCATTGCGAACCGCATCCTCGATGCGGTGCTTGCGCTCCTTGAGTTCGACCTCGGTGGCGGCACCGGCCTTGATCACCGCGACACCACCGGCCAGCTTGGCCAGCCGCTCCTGCAGCTTCTCACGGTCGTAGTCGGAGTCGCTGTTCTCGATCTCCTGGCGGATCTGGGCCACTCGTCCGGCGATGGCGTCGGTGTCACCGGCGCCCTCGACGATGGTGGTCTCGTCCTTGGTGACCACGACCTTGCGGGCCTTGCCTAGCAGCGACAGGTCGGCGTTCTCCAGCGTCAGGCCGACCTCTTCGCTGATCACCTGACCACCGGTGAGAATGGCCATATCCTGCAGCATCGCCTTGCGGCGGTCGCCGAAGCCGGGAGCCTTGACCGCCACCGACTTGAAGGTGCCGCGGATCTTGTTGACGACCAGGGTAGACAGCGCCTCGCCCTCGACGTCCTCGGCGATGATCAGCAGCGGCTTACCGGCTCCGATGACCTTCTCGAGCAGCGGCAGCAGATCCTTGACAGTGGACACCTTGGAGCTGACCAGCAGGATGTAGGGGTCCTCCAGGACCGCCTCCTGACGCTCCGGGTCGGTCACGAAGTACCCCGAGATGTAGCCCTTGTCGAACCGCATACCCTCGGTGAGCTCGAGCTGCAGCCCAAAGGTGTTGGACTCCTCGACGGTGATGACGCCCTCGTTGCCCACCTTGTCCATCGCCTCGGCGATCAGGTCACCGATGGACTGGTCACCCGCCGAAATCGCTGCGGTGGCCGCAATCTGCTCCTTGGTCTCGACCTCCTTGGCACCCTTGAGCAGGGTCTCGGTGACCTTCTCCACGGCCTTTTCGATGCCGCGTTTGAGACCGAGCGGGTTGGCGCCGGCCGCGACGTTGCGCAGGCCCTCGCGAACCAACGCCTGGGCCAGCACGGTGGCCGTCGTGGTGCCGTCACCGGCGACGTCATCGGTCTTCTTGGCTACCTCTTTGACCAGCTCGGCGCCGATCTTCTCGTACGGATCCTCCAGCTCGATCTCCTTGGCGATGGACACACCATCGTTGGTGATCGTGGGGGCACCCCACTTCTTTTCCAGGACGACGTTGCGGCCCTTGGGGCCCAATGTCACCTTTACCGCATCGGCGAGGGCGTTCAAGCCCCGCTCGAGGCCGCGACGGGCCTCTTCGTCGTACGCAATTGTCTTGGCCATTGCGAAGTGATTCCTCCGGATCGGGGATGAAACGGGGGTCACCGGGTGACGGCAACCCCGCTACTTACGCTGGCCGGGCGCAGTGCCCGCGACGGACGGCTCAAGTTGTCCTCGCTGCGGTTCGCTGCGACGACGGGCCTGGCCTCACCGTCCCGACCTAGCACTCACCGGTCGCGAGTGCCAACGTTATTCTTAGCACTCGCCTATGCCGAGTGCAAGAAGCCCCGCACGGGGTCATGCCCCTCGTTCGGCCTTGTCCTCGGCCCTCCGATCCGGGTGAGTATGTTCGGCCCATGACCGCCAACGACAACAAGACCCGTAAATGGTCGGCCGCAGACGTCCCCGATCAAAGCGGGCGCGTCGTTGTGGTCACCGGCGCCAACACCGGCATCGGCTACCACACCGCCGCCGTGTTTGCCGACCGCGGTGCACACGTCGTGTTGGCCGTCCGCAATCTCGAGAAGGGCAACGCCGCCCGGGCCCGCATCATGGCCGCCCGCCCAGGCGCCCACGTCACGCTGCAGCAACTCGATCTGTGCTCGCTGGACTCGGTGCGCGCAGCCGCCGACGCGTTACGCACGGCCTATCCGCGCATCGACGTGCTAATCAATAACGCCGGCGTGATGTGGACGCCGAAGCAGGTCACCAAGGACGGTTTCGAGCTGCAGTTCGGTACCAACCATCTCGGTCATTTCGCACTAACCGGACTGGTACTCGACCACATGCTGCCGGTACCCGGTTCGCGGGTGGTGACCGTCAGCAGCCAGGGCCACCGGATTCACGCTGCCATCCACTTCGACGACTTGCAGTGGGAACGCCGTTACAACCGCGTCGCCGCCTACGGACAAGCCAAACTGGCTAATCTGCTGTTCACCTACGAGCTGCAACGCCGGCTGGGCGAAGCGGGCAAATCCACCATCGCCGTCGCCGCTCACCCTGGCGGCTCCAACACCGAGCTGACCCGCAACCTGCCGCGACTTATCCGGCCCGTCGCTACCGTGCTCGGGCCGTTGCTTTTCCAAAGCCCAGAGATGGGCGCCCTGCCAACACTGCGTGCCGCCACCGATCCGACCACGCAGGGCGGGCAATACTACGGCCCGGACGGGTTCGGCGAGCAGCGCGGTCACCCGAAGGTGGTCCAATCCAGCGCGCAGTCCCACGACAAAGATCTGCAGCGCCGCCTCTGGACCGTCTCCGAAGAACTCACCGGCGTCAGCTTCGGAGTCTGAACGACCGATAATGGCCGGGTGCGGTCAGTCCAGGAGCATCAACGTGTCGTAGCGGAGATGATCCGCGCCTGTCGCCCGATCACGGTTTCGCTGACCCAGGCTCAAGGTCTGGTCCTGGGCGGCGACGTGGTCGCACCGCTGTCGCTGCCGGTTTTCGACAACTCCGCAATGGATGGCTATGCGGTGCGCGCCGAAGACACCTGCGGTGCCACACCGCAAAATCCGGTGATGTTGCCGGTCGCCGAGGACATTCCCGCCGGGCGCGCCGACATGCTGACGCTGCAGCCTGTGACTGCGCACCGGATCATGACCGGTGCGCCAGTGCCCACCGGTGCGACGGCGATCGTGCCGGTCGAAGCCACCGACGGCGGCGTCGATTCGGTGGCGATCCGCCAACAGGCCACCCCAGGCAAGCACATCCGACGGTCGGGCGAAGACGTCGCCGCCGGTACCACGGTGCTGCACAACGGCCAGATCGTGACGCCGGCGGTGCTCGGCCTGGCCGCCGCGCTGGGTTTGGCCGAGCTGCCGGTGCTCCCCCGTCAGCGGGTGCTGGTGATCTCCACAGGGTCGGAGCTGGTGTCGCCAGGCACGCCCCTACAACCGGGTCAGATCTACGAGTCCAACTCGATCATGCTGGCCGCTGCCGTCCGCGATGCGGGCGCCGCTGTGGTCGCCACCGCAACCGCCGGCGACGACGTCGCGCAGTTCGGCGCGATCCTTGACCGGTACGCGGTGGACGCCGACCTGATCATCACCAGCGGCGGTGTCAGTGCCGGAGCCTACGAGGTGGTCAAAGACGCGTTCGGCAGCGCTGACTACCGGGGAGGCGACCACGGTGTCGAATTCGTCAAGGTGGCGATGCAACCCGGAATGCCCCAGGGCGTCGGGCGGGTGGCAGGTACGCCGATCGTCACCCTTCCCGGCAACCCGGTCAGCGCGCTGGTGTCCTTCGAGGTGTTCATCCGTCCCCCGCTGCGCATGGCCATGGGCCTGCCGGATCCGTACCGGCCGCACCGAAGCGCGGTACTCACCGCGAGCCTGACATCGCCGCGCGGCAAACGTCAGTTCCGACGCGCAATACTCGATCACCAGGCAGGCACGGTCATCAGCTACGGCCCACCGGCGTCGCACCATTTGCGTTGGTTGGCATCGGCCAACGGACTTCTGGACATCCCGGAGGACGTCGTGGAGGTGGCTGCCGGAACGCAGCTGCAAGTCTGGGACTTGACCTAACCGGACCGATCCTAGTGCCGTGCACCCAACCTGCGGCACGAAGCTCCGTAAGATAACCCCGTGGCCAGACGCCCCCGCCCCGACGGCCCGCAACATCTGCTCGCCCTGGTGCGGTCCGCCGTTCCACCGGTTCATCCGGCCGGGCGGCCGTTCATCGCCGCCGGTCTTGCGATTGCGGCCGTCGGACACCGCTACCGGTGGTTGCGCGGCACGGGTCTGCTGGCGGCCGCTGCCTGCGCGGGCTTCTTCCGGCACCCGCAGCGGGTACCGCCCACCAGGCCGGCTGCCATTGTCGCGCCCGCCGACGGCGTGATCTGCGCGATCGACTCAGCGGCCCCACCGGCCGAACTCAGCATGGGTGACACGCCGTTACCGCGAGTCAGCATCTTCCTGTCGATATTGGACGCCCACGTGCAACGTGCCCCGGTGAGCGGGGAAGTGATCGCCGTGCAACACCGGCCGGGCCGGTTCGGGTCGGCCGACCTACCGGAGGCGAGCGACGACAACGAGCGCACCAGTGTGCGGATCCGCATGCCCAACGGCGCCGAGGTGGTCGCGGTGCAGATCGCCGGGCTGGTGGCGCGCCGCATTGTGTGCGACGCACACGTCGGAGACAAGCTGGCCATCGGTGACACCTACGGCCTGATCCGGTTCGGCTCCCGGCTGGACACCTACCTGCCAGCGGGTGCAGAGCCGATCGTCAACGTCGGCCAGCGCGCGGTCGCCGGCGAGACCGTGCTGGCCGAATGTCGATGATCGGAAAGCCCCGCGGCAGGCGAGGGGTAAACCTGCAGATACTGCCCAGCGCGATGACGGTGCTGTCCATTTGCGCGGGACTGACCGCAATCAAGTTTGCGCTCGAGCACCAGCCGAAGGCCGCGATGGCACTGATCGCCGCAGCGGCCATCCTCGACGGGCTCGACGGCCGGGTGGCCCGCATCCTGGATGCCCAGTCGCGGATGGGCGCAGAGATCGACTCACTGGCCGACGCGGTGAACTTCGGAGTGACACCCGCGCTGGTGCTTTACGTGTCGATGTTGTCGAAGTGGCCGGTCGGTTGGGTGGTCGTGCTGCTCTACGCGGTGTGCGTGGTATTACGGCTGGCGCGGTACAACGCACTGCAGGACGACGGAACCCAGCCCGCTTACGCGCATGAATTCTTCGTCGGAATGCCCGCGCCGGCGGGCGCGGTTTCCATGATCGGCCTGCTAGCCCTCAAAATGCAGTTCGGCGAAGGATGGTGGACCTCGGTCTGGTTCCTCAGCTTTTGGGTGACGGGAACGTCGATACTCTTGGTCAGCGGGATCCCGATGAAAAAGATGCACGCCGTGTCGGTACCACCCAACTACGCGGCCGCCCTGCTGGCGGTGCTGGCTATCTGCGCGGCGGCCGCAGTCCTGGCCCCCTACTTGTTGATCTGGGTGATCATCATCGCCTACATGTGCCATATTCCTTTCGCGGTGCGCAGCCAGCGCTGGCTTGCCCAACACCCTGAGGTGTGGGACGACAAGCCCAAGCAACGGCGCGCGGTGCGGCGCGCGAGCCGCCGGGCGCATCCCTACCGGCCGTCGATGGCGCGGCTGGGCCTGCGCAAGCCGGGTCGACGGCTGTGACCCACCCGGACCCGGCCCGCCAACTCACCCTTACCGCCCGGCTGAACACCTCGGCCGTCGACTCACGCCGCGGCGTCGTTCGGTTGCACCCCAATGCCATTGCTGCCCTTGGCATCCGCGAGTGGGACGCGGTGTCGCTGACCGGCTCTCGGACAACCGCCGCGGTCGCCGGCCTGGCCGCGGCAGACACCGCGGTCGGGACGGTGCTGCTCGATGACGTCACACTGTCCAATGCGGGCCTTCGCGAAGGCACCGAGGTGATCGTCAGCCCGGTCACCGTCTACGGAGCGCGATCGGTGACGCTGAGCGGTTCAACGCTGGCCACCCAGTCGGTGCCGCCGGTCACGCTGCGGCAGGCCCTACTCGGCAAGGTGATGACCGTCGGTGACGCGGTCTCGCTGCTGCCCCGCGATCTAGGCCCCGGCACATCCACGTCGGCTGCCAGCCGCGCATTGGCAGCTGCGGTCGGGATCAGTTGGACCTCGGAGCTGCTGACCGTTACCGGCGTCGACCCCGACGGGCCGGTCAGCGTGCAGCCCAACTCGCTGGTCACCTGGGGCGCTGGGGTCCCGGCCGCAATGGGTACGTCCACGGCCGGGCAAGTGAGCATCTCGAGTCCGGAGATCCAGATCGAAGAGCTCAAGGGCGCCCAGCCGCAGGCTTCCAAGCTCACCGAATGGCTCAAGCTTGCCCTCGATGAGCCGCACCTACTACAGACCTTGGGCGCCGGCACCAATTTGGGTGTGCTGGTGTCGGGTCCGGCCGGGGTGGGCAAGGCGACGCTGGTGCGCGCGGTGTGCGACGGCCGAAGGTTGGTGACACTGGATGGTCCGGAGATTGGAGCTCTGGCCGCCGGAGACCGGGTCAAAGCCGTGGCCTCGGCAGTGCAGGCGGTTCGCCATGAGGGCGGTGTGTTGCTGATCACCGATGCCGACGCCCTGCTGCCAGCCGCCGCCGAGCCGGTAGCCTCGCTGATCCTGTCCGAGCTGCGTACCGCGGTGGCCACCGCCGGTGTGGTATTGATCGCCACCTCAGCACGGCCCGATCAACTCGATGCCCGGCTGCGTTCCCCCGAGTTGTGCGACCGGGAGCTTGGCCTGCCGCTGCCCGACGCGGCCACCCGCAAATCGCTGCTGGAGGCGCTGCTGAATCCGGTTCCTACCGGAGACCTCAACCTCGACGAAATCGCCTCCCGCACACCGGGTTTCGTCGTGGCCGACCTGACTGCGCTGGTTCGCGAGGCGGCGCTGCGGGCAGCGTCTCGAGCCAGTGCCGACGGCCGACCACCGATGCTGCACCAAGACGACCTCCTCGGTGCGTTGACCGTCATCCGGCCGCTGTCCCGCTCGGCCAGCGACGAAGTCACCGTGGGTGACGTGACGCTCGACGATGTCGGTGACATGGCCGCGGCCAAACAAGCACTGACCGAGGCGGTGCTGTGGCCGCTGCAGCACCCCGACACCTTCGCTCGGCTAGGTGTCGAACCGCCGCGCGGGGTGTTGCTGTACGGCCCGCCCGGCTGCGGCAAGACCTTTGTGGTTCGTGCCCTGGCCAGCACCGGACAGTTGAGCGTGCATGCCGTCAAAGGGTCGGAGCTGATGGACAAGTGGGTGGGCTCCTCGGAGAAGGCAGTCCGCGAGCTATTCCGGCGGGCCCGCGACTCCGCGCCGTCACTGGTGTTCCTCGACGAGCTGGACGCTCTGGCGCCACGGCGCGGTCAGAGCTTCGACTCGGGCGTCTCCGACCGGGTGGTGGCCGCGCTGCTGACCGAGCTCGACGGTATTGACCCGCTGCGGGATGTCGTCATGCTAGGCGCGACCAACCGGCCCGATCTGATAGACCCGGCGCTGCTGCGCCCGGGGCGGCTAGAACGGCTGGTGTTCGTTGAACCGCCCGACGCTGCCGCTCGCCGCGAAATCCTGCGCACCGCTGGCAAGTCGATCCCGCTGAGCTCCGACGTCGACCTGGACGAGGTGGCAGCCGGACTCGACGGTTATAGTGCCGCCGACTGTGTGGCGCTGCTGCGCGAAGCCGCGCTTACCGCGATGCGGCGTTCCATCGAAGCCGCCAACGTCACCGCCGCCGACCTGGCGACCGCGCGAGAAACCGTGCGCGCGTCGCTGGATCCGCTGCAGGTGGCGTCGCTGCGTAAGTTCGGCACCAAGGGTGACCTTCGGTCCTAGCGACCACTGATGAAGTCGAGCAATTGCGGGTACTGGTCGGCAATGGTGCGAAGGCGTTGACCATTGTCGAGCCGGTTCCGCACCCGGATGCGCTTGCCGGCGGTGACGGGTCCGTATATGGTGCTCGGCGCAGTGAATGTGGTTCAGGCCCAGTGGGTCAGACGCACCGCGTAGGGCAGTTACGTCGACAACTCGAACTCCACCATCGCGGCCACCGAGTCCAGCGCGTCACCCAAGCGGACCAATCGATCGGCCGCCGACGGCGCCGCCAGCACGGCGTACCGATCGGCCGGGCCCATCGGCACTCGACATGCCAGCGCGTACAGACGCTGCCCGGTATCGGCTGGGTCAACCACCGGGTAGCCCAATACCACGTCACGGGCCGGCAGCCGAACTCCCCGGGCGGCAGCGATCCGCTCGAATAGCGCCACAACCCGGTCTTCGACTTCCAGCAGCTGGGCAGCCGTCACTGGGTGCCCCGGCTGGTCGGGCCAGAACCGTACCTTCGCACGCGGGTACGGATCGTCGGGCAGCCAGTCGCACACCCGGATCCGTTCGCCCACCCGGCAGCGCAGCATATAGCGACCCGAACCCGCGTCCGCGCATTCGGTGATCCTGGCCAGCGTCCCGACATCACATCGCGTATCGCCGCCGCCGACCTCGCGGCCACGCGAGATCAGTACAACACCGAAGCGAGGATCCGCGGTGTCCATGCAGTCACGGACCAGCGCCGCGTAGCGGGGCTCAAAGATGTGCAACGGCAGATCTTCGTCGGGCAGCGGCGCCGACTCGAGCGGGAACATCGCCAACTCAACCGGCGCGAAATCGGCCATCACCTAAACCTCAATCTCCTCGCGGCTGGCGGACGTCACACTCAGCCAGCCCGCATCGGCTAAATCACCAGCTCGGCAACCAGCGCGTCAACTACCGCGCGCAAATCGCCGTCATGCTGCTGCGCCACTCGCAGCTGCCGCTGGTAGGAGGCGCCATCGCGGTAGATATCGGAGACCGCGGCAAGCTCGTCGGCACAGTTCAGCGACTTGGCGACCGGCTCCAGCCGGGTCAGCACATCCGCGAGGTCATCGGTAACCAGCCGTTCGTTGCTGTCGGCGTCCAAGATGATCACCGCGTCCAGGCCGTAGCGGGCGGCACGCCACTTGTTCTCCTGGACGTGCCAGGGAGGCATGGTCGGTAGCGTTTCGCCGGCGTCCAAGCGGCGGTCCAGATCGACGATCAGGCAATGCGTCAGCGCGACCAGCGCGCCGAGCTCTCGTAGGTTGGACACGCCATCGCAGATCCGCACCTCCAGGGTGCCCAGATGGGGTGAGGGTCTTATATCCCAACGGATTTCGTCCATATGGTCGATGATGCCGGTCTTCTTCTGGTCGTACACGAAACCTTCGAACTCCGCCCACCTCTGAAAGTGAAACGGCAGCCCGGCGGTGGGCAACTGCTGGAACATCATCGCCCGGTTGCTGGCATACCCGGTGTCTTCGCCACCCCACCAGGGTGATGAGGCCGAGAGCGCCAACAGATGCGGGTAGTAGTTGAGCAGCGACGTCATGATCGGCATCACTTTGTGCGCCGAGCGAATCCCGACATGCACGTGCACACCCCAGATCAGCATCTGCCGGCCCCACCACTGGGTGCGTTTGATCAGTTCCGCGTACCGCGGCGCGTCGGTGAGCTTCTGGGCCGACCACCGCGCGAAGGGGTGGGTACCCGCGCAGAACAGCTCCATCCCGCGGTCGCGCACGATCTGACGGGCGGGGCCCAGGGTATCGCGCAGATCCTGCATTGCCTCGGCGGTACATTCGCAGATACCGCTGACAATCTCTACGGTGTTGCGCAGCAATTCCTTGTGGACCCGCGGGTTTTCGCCGATTTCGGCGATCACCGCGGTGGCTTCATTGCTCAGATCGCGGGTCTGCGCGTCAACGAGCGCGAACTCCCACTCCACACCGAGGGTGGGCCGCGGTGAGCCTGCGAAATCAATTCGGGCGGCCGACCTGCGGGCAGGCAAGCTAGCCGGAACCAATGACACCGCACGCCACCCGCTTGCCGGCGTCGCCGGTGGTCAACGTCGTCTCGTCGGGACCCGGAGTCCCATTGACCTGGACGTAGCGTTCTGGCGGAATGTTGGCAAAGTTGTCGGCGCCGGCGTGAATGATGATCGCGGTTTTCGCGCCGCTCAGCAGGTCGTCCATGGTGAAGGCGTCGGTGGTGGTCACCAGCATCGCCGAACCGTCACCGCGTACCTGCAGCGAGGCCAGGTCGCCGCTGGCGGGGGTGCCGGTATGCCCTGGCACGTGGTAGTGGCCGCCGGCGGACAGAAAGTTGCCGGGCGCACCGCCGGTGGGGGCAACCGAGTTGGGCTCACACTTACCCACCTGGTGGATGTGTAGGCCGTGGAAGCCGGGCGTGAGCTGACCGACGCCGGTCGTCGCGATCGTGATGGTGGCATAGCCGTTGGCGAACTCGAACTTCGCGGTCGCTACCTTCGTGCCGTCGGGCGCCGTCAGGGTACTGGTCAGGCTCTGCGCACCGGGCGACTCCTCGTCGTGACCCGAAAGTCCCGACGGCGCGGGCGATCCGGTCCAAATCGACGGCGTGGTACCCGGAACTGTCGACGCGTGCTGCGGAGACGAGCATGCGCTCAGCAGCGCGGCACCGGCGCCCAGAAACAACGCGGACAGGACCGACGTGCTGACAGCTGCGTGATTGCGGTGATCGGCGGGCTTTGGCATAGCGAGAGCCTAACCTGGCGTTCGAATCAGCGTCAGCCGGTCACCACGACGATGACCCCGGGCGGCTGGTCGGACAGCTCTGGCAGTCGCAGCTCCACCGCTGCTCCTAGCGTCTGGCCTACCGCGTCGGCGGTGGCCCGTTCGCCTTCGACTTCGGTGTAGTACACCGTGGTCGCCGCGACGTCGGGTAACGATAGATTCCCAACGTCGGTGACCGTGAAACCGGCCGCCTTGAGCCGATCGGCCGTCCGCGCGGCGGCGCCTTCGGTGCCTGAGATGTTGTAGACGCGCACCTCGGCCCGGGGCGCCGCGGGCTTAACGCTGGTCGACGTCGGCGCCGCAGTGGTGGTGGTCATGGTGGAAATCGCTGACGAGTCGTCCTCGGAGTTCGGAGACGAACCCAGTGCCTGCCAGCCGAGCAGCAGGAAGACGACGCCGAGAAACAACAGCACCATCACCATGGCCCGCAGGGGAAGCCCGGAAGAGTCGGGTACACGCTCATTCATCGAGCCCACTGTAACCAGCACCGGGACACAACCGGCAAAAGCGGGGAGAGTGTCAGGTCACCTCGAAGCCAAGGCGTCGCGCGGCCCGCGCCTTCTGCCGACTGGCGCGCAGCCGCCGCAACCGCTTTACCAGCATCGGGTCGGCGGCCAGCGCCTCGGGCCGATCCACCAGCGCATTGAGCACTTGGTAGTAGCGCGTCGCCGACATGGAGAACAACTCTTTGATGGCTTCTTCCTTGACACCGGCAAACTTCCACCACTGACGTTCGAACGCCAGGATGTCGTGCTCGCGCCGGGTCAGCCCATCGGCGACCTCGGCATCGTCCCCCGATCGAATTGCCCGCGCCATGGCGCTGTCCATATCGCTTTCCCCTGGGCCCTTCCGGCGAATTCTCAATGTGTACGAATGACTTGGCCTACGTAGGCGCTTCTTCGGCGAATATTGAACCACGCCAGGAACCGTCGGGCGGTAATCCTGCCCGCGAGTCGGCCGACTTGCTTGCACCCGACTGCCGATCGCGGCGCGCCGGCTCATGCTCCGAGTGTGAATCCTGCGACGCGACATGCCGGCCAGCCGTCGTGTGGTTCACACCCGGCGATGATGCCCGCCGCCCCGCGGCGCGCTCCTACGTTTCGGGGTCGACGGGCCTAAGCTAGCCCACCATGGCAGTCGTACCCATCCGCATCGTGGGCGATCCCGTCTTACACACTGCGACCACACCGGTGACGGTCGCCGCCGACGGTTCACTCCCGGCGGATCTCGCCCAGTTGATCGCCACCATGTACGACACCATGGACGCCGCCAACGGAGTCGGCCTGGCTGCCAACCAGATCGGCTGCAGCCTGCGGCTCTTCGTCTACGATTGCGCCGCGGACCGCGCAATGACCGCCCGCCGACGCGGCGTGGTCATCAATCCGGTGCTTGAGACCTCCGAAATACCTGAGACCATGCCCGACCCGGACACCGACGACGAAGGCTGTCTGTCGGTTCCCGGCGAGTCATTTCCTACCGGACGCGCGAAGTGGGCACGAGTCACCGGACTCGACGCCGATGGCAGTCCGGTCAGTATCGAGGGCACCGGCCTGTTCGCGCGGATGCTGCAGCACGAAACCGGGCACCTTGATGGGTTCCTGTACCTGGATCGCCTCATCGGCCGGTACGCCCGCAACGCCAAACGGGCCGTCAAGTCACATGGCTGGGGCGTTCCCGGACTGTCGTGGCTGCCCGGCGAGGACCCCGACCCGTTCGGTCACTAATGGTCTCGTGGCCGGGGCTTGGGACACGGGTAACGGTGCGCTACCGCCGGCCCGCCGGATCGATGCCACCGCTGACCGATGCGGTGGGTCGGCTGCTAGCCGTCGATCCGACGGTGCGAGTGCAGACCAAGACCGGGACCATCGTCGAGTTCTCGCCCGTCGATGTGGTGGCCCTGCGGGTCCTGACCGATGCGCCGGTGCGCACCGCCGCGATCCGCGCACTTGAACACGCCGCCGCGGCGGCCTGGCCCGGCGTTGAACGAACCTGGCTGGACGGCTGGCTCCTGCGAGCCGGACACGGGGCCGTACTGGCCGCTAATTCAGCAGTACCGCTGGATATCTCGGCACACACGAACACCATCACAGAAATCAGCGCATGGTATGCGAGCCGCGATCTGCAGCCATGGCTGGCCGTCCCGGACCGCTTGCTGCCACTACCGGCCGGCCTGGCAGGTGAGCGCCGAGAGCAAGTGTTGGTGCGTGACGTGTCCACCGGTGAACCCGGCCGGTCGGTCACGTTGCTGGACCACCCCGACGACACCTGGCTGCGGCTCTACCACCAACGCCTACCCCTCGACATGGCGACCCCCGTCATCGACGGCGAGTTGGCATTCGGCAGCTACCTGGGTGTGGCGGTCGCACGTGCAGCGGTAACCGACGCACCCGACGGCACCCGGTGGGTGGGTCTGTCGGCAATGCGTGCCGCCGACGAGCAATCCGCGAGCGGCTCCGCTGGCCGCCAATTGTGGGAAGCGCTGTTGGGCTGGGGAGCGGGCCGCGGCGCGACCCGCGGCTACGTGCGCGTGCACGACACCGCGACATCCGTCCTCGCCGAGTCCCTGGGTTTTCGGCTGCACCATCACTGCCGCTATCTTCCTGCCCAGTCGGTCGGCTGGGATACCTTCTAGCCATGCCCGACGGCACAATTGACGGCGGCCACCCCCAGCGCCCGGCTTCGCCGCGCTTGCGATCGCCGCTGCTGCGGCTGGCCACCTGGAATGTGAATTCGATTCGCACCCGGTTGGATCGTGTCCTCGATTGGCTTGGGCGCGCCGATGTCGACGTGTTGGCCATGCAGGAGACCAAGTGCCCGGACGGCCAATTCCCGGCCTTGCCGCTGTTCGAACTCGGCTATGACGTCGCACACGTCGGCTTCGATCAGTGGAACGGCGTGGCAATCGCATCCCGCGTTGGCCTCGACGACGTGCGGGTTGGGTTCGACGGCCAGCCCAGCTGGAGCGGCAAGCCGGAGGTGCCCGCCTCTACGGAGGCCCGTGCCCTGGGCGCCACCTGCGGCGGCATCCGGGTGTGGAGCCTCTACGTGCCCAACGGCCGCGCCCTGGACGATCCGCACTACACCTACAAGTTGGATTGGCTTGCCGCGCTGCGTGATACGGCCGAAGGCTGGCTACGTGACGATCCCGCCGCACCAATCGCACTGATGGGCGACTGGAACATCGCTCCGACCGATGACGATGTCTGGAGCACCGAATTCTTCGCCGGCTGCACGCACGTTTCCGAACCCGAGCGCAAGGCGTTCAACGCCATTGTCGACGCGCAATTCACCGATGTGGTACGGCCTTTCACCCCGGGACCCGGGGTTTACACCTACTGGGATTACACGCAGCTGCGGTTCCCGAAGAAACAGGGCATGCGCATCGACTTCATCCTCGCCTCGCCGGCGTTGGCCGCCCGGGTGGTTGACGCCCGGATCGTACGCGAGGAGCGTAAAGGCAAAGCGCCCAGCGACCACGCTCCGGTGCTCGTCGACCTGCACGCCGGGTAGGCGGCGTACGGCGGTAGCCGGCAGTCGCGCCGCACGCGGCGGTTGCGCGTTGTCTCAGTCAAGGCGGCGTGGCAGGCTTGCATTTCGAGAGCGCTGAACAGAAATCTCGTCAGCGGTGCGAATGCAGGGTGCGGGTTAACGAGTGTAGAACTGTAGCTAAACCATTTGTAAACGAATGCAGTTTGGGCCAGGGAGTCATCATGAGTGTGGTCGGCGGGACAGTTCGAACCGTGGGTCGAACGGTGAGTGGTGCAGCAACGGCGACCACAGCGGCCGCGGGTGCGGTGGGTGGCGCCGCCGTGAGCGGCATCGTCGGCGGTGTGACCGGAGCCGCCAAAGGCATTCAGAAGGGGCTTAGCAGCGGCAGCAAGTCGACCGCGGCAGCCGCGTTGGCCATCGGTGCGATCGGTGTCGCTGGCCTCGTCGATTGGCCGATCCTGTTGGCCGTGGGCGGCGGAGCGTTGCTATTGCGGAAGCTCAACCGCACCCCCGAGGTGGCCGCACCGCCGGTGAAGGCGAAACTTGCGCCGGTACCCGACAAGCCGGCCGCCGCGAAGGAAGCGCCAGCCAAGGCCAGCAAGACAACAGCCAGGAAGACGAGCGGTCGCCGAGCGGGCACCGCTGCGCTGCGCAGCACCAACTAATCGGCGGCGTTGAGCAACCCTTGAGCATTGCTGCATCCATAGCACGGGCTATGCCGGTGCGCGCTGTCGCGACGGGCTTCCGGGCGAGCGCCACCCTCACCGGTGCATCGATCACTGCCGCGGCAGCGGTCTCAGTGAGCCTGGCCAAGACCGGGGTCGGAACCGGTATGAAGGTCGCCACCATCCCGCTGCGCGCGGGAGCCAGGGCGCTTTCCGGCGAGCTATCCCGCGAGACACTCGGTCGGAACTGTTGGCGTGGCGAGCGTCGGGCCTGGATCGAAGTGCGCGGCTTGCGCAGCGGAGGCGACGACGAACTTGGGCGCGCCGTGCTCGACGCAATCCAAGCCCACCCCGGGGTCGGGTCGGCCAGGCTGAACTACCCGTTGTCCCGTGTCGTCGTCGCTATCGACGATCCCGACACATCACTGCGCGAACTTTGCCGCATTGTCGATGACGCCGAAAAAGCCGAAAGACACCGCCACCCAGATCAAGCCGCCGATCAGCTGGCGCAATCACCGGGGAGCCTGCCGGGCGACGGCGTGCTGCTGGCGGTCAGAGCTGTAACGGTAGCCGCCACCGCGGCCGGACTGGGCTTAGCGCTCGCCGGCCGGGCGCTGCGCTGGCCCCGATTTCCGCTCGTCATCGAGGCAGCGGTGGCGGCCGTGGACTACCAGCCGTTGCTGCGCCGCCTACTCGAGGATCGAATAGGCACGGCGGCGACCACCACCGTCCTTGAGCTGGCCAT
Source organism: Mycobacterium canetti CIPT 140010059 (assembly GCF_000253375.1). Classification (NCBI taxonomy): domain Bacteria; kingdom Bacillati; phylum Actinomycetota; class Actinomycetes; order Mycobacteriales; family Mycobacteriaceae; genus Mycobacterium; species Mycobacterium canetti. The sequence continues at coordinate 524,944 of NC_015848.1, read as the reverse complement.
GGCCGCCGCGCACACCGTCACGCTGTCGCCGGCGGCGTTGTCGGTGGATCTGACGATCCAGGCGCTGAAAGCCGCGGAATGCCGTGCCGGGGCCAGAGCCTGGCGCCAGCATGAACCACAGCTCGCGCTGCACGCTGACGAACCGGCCGACCAACCCCAATCCCTTCGGTCGCGTCCCGCACGGTCGACGCCACCTGTCCAACGCAGCGTCGCGCGTTTCGCACTGATCCAAGCGCTGAGCGCGGTGCTCGTGGGCGCCGGGACCCGCGACGCGGACATGGCCGCGACCGCGACGCTGGTGGCCACCCCCAAAGCCAGCCGGACCACGCCGGAGGCGTTCGCCGCGGCGCTCGGCCAAGGTCTAGCTGATCAGCACGCGGTGTTGCCGTTACGGCCGGCCAGTTTGCGCCGATTGGACCGGGTCGATGCGATCGTCATCGACCCCCGCGTGCTGTGCACCGACGACCTGCGCGTGGCGCGCATCCGCGGTTGCGGCGCAGACGAGCTGTCCACAGCGTGGAATCGGGCGCAACTCGTTTTGACGGAGAGTGGCCGGCGCCCAGGCTGGCACCGAGTGCCTGGTGTCTCGGCCAGCGGTTCGGGTTCGTCAGTGGAGGCACTTTTGCGTCCCACGCACGACCGGCTGGCCTCGGCGGTGGTTGCCGAGGCACATCGCACCGGGGCGGACCTGGTTTCGGTCGATGTCGACGCCCTGGGTGAGTTGCGACCGGTGTTCGACGACATCCGGCCCCTCGACGACGGTGCCAGCGGGTCCCTCGACGAAGCCCTAGCCCGTGCGGTGGCCGAGCTGCGCCAGGCGGGCCGCACTGTCGCGGTGTTGTCATCGGTTGGTGCGCAAGCGCTTTCGGCTGCAGATGTGGCGCTTGGTGTGCTGCCACCACCCGGAGCCGGTGCATCGCCCTGGTACGCAGATGTCCTGCTGCCCGATCTTGGGGCCGCGTGGAGGGTGCTGCACGCGATTCCGGCAGCCAGGGCCGCACGCCAGCGAGGTAACGAAATTTCCGGTGGTGCATCGGCTTTGGGAGCCCTGTTGATGCTGCCAGGGGTCCGCGGACTGGGGCCCGGACCGGTGACCACCGGCGCGGCGGCCGGACTGCTCTCGGGATACCTGCTGGCACGCAAGGTCGTCGACGTGCAGGCACCGCGACCGGCACCCGCTCATGAATGGCACGCAATGTCGGTCGAGCAAGTCCGCAAAGCTTTGCCGTCGCCGGACGAGCAGGCAACGGCGAAGGCACCGCCTTCGCCGTCTCCGGCCCGTGCGCTGGCCGGTGGCCTACACACGGCGAAGCGCGGCGCACAACTGACCCAGGCACCCTTGAACGCGCTTTGGCAGTTGACCAAGGCCGTGCGCGCGGAGTTGTCGGACCCGTTGACGCCTATGCTGGCGCTTGGTGCAATGGCCAGTGCGGTGTTGGGTTCGCCGGTGGACGCGGTGATGGTCGGTTCGGTGCTCACCGGAAACTCTATTCTCGCGGCCAGCCAGCGGCTGCGTGCCGAAAGTCGGCTGAATCGCTTGTTGGCTCAGCAGATTCCACCCGCCAGGAAGGTGCTTGCCGGCGCGGACGACCAGCCGAGGTACATCGAAGTCCGCGCCGAGGACCTGCGTCCGGGCGACATCATCGAGGTGCGGACCCACGAGGTGGTTCCCGCCGACGCCCGGGTGATTGAAGAGGTCGACGTGGAGGTCGACGAGTCCGCGCTCACCGGTGAGTCGCTGTCGGTGACCAAACAGGTCGAACCCACGCCGGGTGTCGACCTGATCGAACGTCGCTGCATGCTCTATGCCGGGACGACCGTCGTGTCCGGCACCGCGGTCGCGGTGGTGACCGCGGTGGGTCCCGACACTCAGGAGCGCCGCGCGGCCGAGCTCGTGTCCGGTGATCTGTCCAGCGTCGGTCTGCAGCATCAGCTGAGTCGGCTCACCAACCAGGCCTGGCCGGTCAGCATGACCGGCGGCGCACTGGTCACCGGGCTTGGGCTGTTGCGCCGGCGGGGCCTACGCCAAGCGGTGGCCAGCGGTATCGCGGTCACAGTGGCCGCGGTGCCGGAAGGGATGCCGCTGGTGGCCACACTGGCCCAGCAGGCATCCGCGCGGCGGCTAAGTCACTTCGGTGCGCTGGTCCGCATCCCGCGCTCGGTGGAAGCGCTCGGCCGTGTCGACATGGTCTGCTTCGACAAGACCGGAACGCTCAGCGAGAACCGTTTGCGGGTGGCGCAGGTGCGGCCGGTGGCGGGGCACCCGCGCGAGGAAGTGCTGCGCTGCGCGGCGCGCGCTGCGCCGGCGTCGAACGGCCCGCAGGTGCACGCCACCGACGTCGCGATCGTGCAAGCTGCCGCAGCGGCTGCCGCCAGTGGCACCGACGGTGCCGAACCCGGCGCCGCAGAACCCGCCGCCCACCTGCCATTTCGCTCCGGTAGGTCGTTTTCCGCCTCGGTGTCTGGCACCGAGCTGACCGTCAAAGGTGCGCCCGAAGTGGTGCTGGCGGCGTGCGAAGGCATCGGCTCGAGCATGGACGACGTGGTCGCTGAACTGGCCGCCAACGGATTGCGGGTGATCGCGGTGGCGCATCGCCAGCTGACCACGGCCCAGGCACGGTCGGTCGTGGATGACCCCGACGAGATCGCGAGATTGTGCCGCGACGAGTTGAATCTGGTGGGGTTTCTTGGGCTGTCCGACACCCCCCGAGCCCAGGCGGCGGCCCTACTTGCGGACCTGCACGAGCACGATCTCGATATCCGGCTGATCACCGGTGATCACCCGATTACCGCCGCCGCCATCGCCGAAGAGCTCGGCATGCAGGTGAGCCCTGAGCAGATCATCAGCGGTGCCGAGTGGGATGCCCTGTCACGCAAGGACCAGGAGCGGGCGGTAGCCGAGCGGGTGATCTTCGCCCGGATGACACCGGAGAACAAGGTACAGATCGTGCAGACGCTGGAACACAGCGGCCGGGTGTGCGCAATGGTCGGCGACGGCTCCAATGACGCGGCCGCGATCCGGGCCGCCACCGTCGGAATCGGTGTCGTCGCCCACGGCAGCGACCCGGCCCGAGTCGCCGCCGACCTGGTGTTGGTCGACGGCCGGATCGAGTCACTGCTGCCCGCAATCCTGGAAGGACGCCAGCTTTGGCAGCGGGTGCAAGCGGCGGTGTCTGTGCTGCTCGGCGGCAACGCGGGCGAGGTGGCCTTTGCCATCATCGGCAGCGCTATCACCGGGACCTCGCCGTTGAACACCCGTCAGCTGCTGCTGGTAAACATGCTGACCGACGCGCTGCCCGCGGCGGCGCTCGCGGTCAGCAAGCCAAGCGACCCGGTAACACCGGCAACTCGCGGTCCCGATCAACGCGAGCTATGGCGTGCCGTCGGTATCCGCGGGGCGACCACGGCGGCCGCGGCCACCGTGGCCTGGGTGATGGCGGGGTTCACCGGCTTGCCGCGCCGCGCATCCACGGTGGCGCTGGTGGCGCTGGTGGCCGCTCAGTTGGGTCAAACCTTGGTGGACTCGCATGCATGGCTGGTTGTGCTCACCGCACTGGGCTCACTGGCCGCGCTGGCAACCTTAATCAGCATCCCCGTCGTCAGCCAGTTGCTCGGCTGCACCCCCCTCGACCCACTCGGCTGGGCGCAGGCGATAGCAGCCGCGTCTGCTGCGACCGTCGCCGTCGCCGTGCTGAACCGTGTGCTGACGGGTCGGGACAAATCGGGCCAGCCGAACCCGCAACCACCCGAGACCGATGCGCTTTCCCGCGACGCGTCCCCCGGTGCGCCCCCCGGACCTCGACGACGCCGACGCGCCACAGCACGGCGTAAAGCTCCAACAAAGGCACCGTCAGCAACAAGGCAAACGACGAAGCCAAAGGGTCCGCCAGCGCATCGGTCCTCGTCGACATACCCCCGACGGTGACCGCACCACCCTGCACAACGGCAAACCCTTCGTTACTGAAAGGCAAATGATGGCCGAAAAGAATACGCGTCGAGCGACATCTCAGCGTGAGGCCGTGGCTAAGATCCGCGAAGCGGAGACTATTGTGATGAACCTGCCGATCTGCGGCCAAGTGAAGATTCCGCGGCCAGAGCACCTGGCCTACTACGGAGGTCTGGCGGCACTCGCTGCCCTCGAACTCATCGACTGGCCGGTCGCCCTGGTTATCGCCACCGGACATATCTTGGCAAATAACCACCACAACCGGGTCCTCGAGGAACTCGGCGAGGCGATGGAAGAGGCCTAACGCGGCATTGGGCCGTCCGTGCACACCGGCGCCGCGCTGCGCTAGCGTGGGGGTACCCACGCGGGAGCGCACGCCGAGTGCGCTGAGAGGACGGCTCGGGGCCGTCGACCGTACGAACCTGACCGGGTAATGCCGGCGTAGGGAGTTGCACATGACCATCACCGTTGAACCGTCGGTGACCACGGGTCCCATCGCGGGCAGCAGCAAGGCCTACCGGGAAATCGAGGCTCCCGGCAGCCGAGCTACTCTCCAAGTCCCGTTTCGACGGGTGCACTTGTCCACCGGAGATCACTTCGACCTCTACGACACCTCCGGGCCCTACACCGACACGGACACGGTGATCGACCTGACCGCCGGGCTGCCGCATAGGCCCGGAGTGGTTCGCGACCGCGGCACCCAGCTGCAACGCGCCCGCGCCGGCGAGATCACCGCGGAGATGGCGTTCATCGCCGCTCGCGAAGACATGCCCGCCGAGCTGGTGCGCGACGAGGTGGCCCGCGGCCGGGCAGTGATACCGGCCAACCACAACCATCCCGAGAGCGAGCCGATGATCATCGGCAAGGCGTTCGCGGTGAAAGTCAACGCGAACATCGGCAACTCGGCGGTGACGAGCTCGATCGCCGAGGAGGTCGACAAGATGGTGTGGGCCACCCGCTGGGGGGCGGACACCATCATGGACCTGTCCACCGGCAAGAACATCCACGAAACCCGCGAGTGGATCCTGCGCAATTCTCCGGTGCCGGTCGGCACCGTGCCGATCTATCAGGCGTTGGAGAAAGTCAAGGGCGATCCGACCGAACTGACCTGGGAGATCTACCGCGACACCGTGATCGAGCAGTGTGAGCAGGGCGTGGATTACATGACGGTGCACGCCGGGGTGCTGCTGCGGTATGTGCCGTTGACCGCCAAGCGGGTCACCGGCATCGTCAGTCGCGGCGGCTCGATCATGGCGGCCTGGTGCCTGGCGCATCATCGGGAGTCGTTCCTGTACACCAACTTTGAGGAGCTATGCGATATTTTCGCGCGCTACGACGTCACCTTCTCACTCGGTGACGGGCTGCGACCAGGGTCGATCGCCGACGCCAACGACGCCGCGCAGTTCGCCGAGCTGCGCACCCTGGGCGAGTTGACCAAGATCGCGAAAGCCCATGGAGCACAGGTGATGATCGAGGGTCCCGGACACATCCCAATGCACAAGATCGTGGAGAATGTGCGGCTTGAAGAAGAGCTGTGTGAGGAGGCCCCGTTCTACACGCTGGGTCCGCTGGCCACCGACATCGCGCCGGCCTACGACCACATCACCTCGGCGATCGGTGCGGCCATCATCGCCCAAGCCGGTACCGCGATGCTGTGCTACGTCACCCCCAAGGAGCACCTCGGGTTGCCGGACCGCAAGGACGTCAAGGACGGGGTGATCGCCTACAAGATCGCCGCGCATGCGGCCGATTTGGCCAAGGGCCATCCGCGCGCCCAGGAGCGCGACGATGCGCTGTCCACGGCTCGTTTCGAGTTCCGTTGGAACGACCAGTTCGCACTGTCGCTGGATCCCGACACCGCACGGGAATTCCACGACGAAACCCTGCCGGCGGAGCCGGCCAAGACCGCGCACTTCTGCTCGATGTGCGGGCCGAAGTTCTGCTCCATGCGCATCACCCAGGATGTCCGTGAGTACGCCGCCGAACACGGGCTTGAGACCGAAGAGGACATCGAAGCCGTGCTCGCCGCCGGAATGGCCGAAAAGTCACGCGAATTCGCAGAGCACGGCAATCGGGTGTATCTCCCGATAACCCAGTGAACTACCTCCCGCTGGCACCGCTGGGAATGACGCCGCCGCGGGTGTTGAGCATCGCCGGATCGGACTCCGGGGGCGGTGCCGGCATCCAAGCCGATATGCGCACGATGGCACTGCTAGGAGTGCACGCGTGCGTCGCAGTCACCGCGGTTACCGTACAGAACACGTTGGGAGTCACCGATATTCACGAAGTTCCCGACGATGTGGTGGCCGGCCAGATCGAGGCGGTCGTCACCGACATCGGCGTTCAAGCCGCCAAGACCGGGATGCTGGCCTCGTCGCGCATCGTTGCGACCGTGGCCGCGACCTGGCGTCGGCTCAAGCTGTCCGTTCCGCTCGTCGTCGACCCGGTATGCGCATCCATGCACGGAGACCCGCTGTTGGCACCGTCTGCCCTGGATTCGCTTCGCAGTCAACTGTTCCCGTTGGCGACGCTGCTGACCCCCAACCTTGACGAGACGCGCCTGCTGGTAGACATCGAGGTAGTCGACGCCGAGTCGCAGCGTGCGGCGGCCAAAGCCCTGCATGCGCTGGGGCCGCGATGGGTGCTGGTCAAAGGCGGACACCTGCGCTCGTCGGAGCGCAGCTGCGACCTGCTCTATGACGGCGTCAACTGCTACCAGTTCGACGCGCAGCGACTACCCACCGGCGATGACCATGGCGGTGGTGACACGCTGGCAACCGCGATCGCCGCCGCGTTGGCGCACGGCTTCACCGTGACCGACGCGGTGGACTTCGGGAAGCGATGGGTTACCGAATGCCTGCGCGCGGCCTATCCACTGGGCCGCGGCCACGGACCCGTTTCGCCGCTGTTTCGGCTGTCATGAACCTGTCATGAACCTCGATCAGATCGCCGGCGTTGCACACCAACCGGCCGGCCCACCACACGGGGTAGTCGTCCTTACCCACGGCGCGGGCGGTAGCCGCGAATCCACACTGTTGCAACAGGTTTGCGCCGAATGGACCCGCCGAGGATGGCTGGCCGTGCGCTACAACCTGCCCTACCGCCGACGCCGACCCACCGGTCCGCCATCCGGCTCGGGGTCAGGCGACCGTGCCGGCATCGTCGAAGCGATCCAGCTGTGCCGCGGCCTTGCCGAGGGTCCGCTGATCGCCGGGGGACATTCCTACGGCGGTCGGCAGACGTCCATGGTGGTGGCGGCCGGGCAGGCACCGGTCGACGTGCTGACGCTGTTCTCCTATCCGGTCCATCCGCCGGGAAAGCCGGAACGCGTCCGTACCGAGCACTTGCCGGGGATCGCAGTGCCGACGGTGTTCACCCACGGAACGGCGGACCCGTTCGGCACGCTGGCCCAGGTGCGTTCCGCCGCGGCGATGGTCTCGGCACCGACCGAGGTCGTCGAGATCACCGGCGCCCGACATGACTTGGGCTCGAAGACCCTCGATGTCGCCAGGCTGGCGGTCGATGCGGCGCTACGTCTGTCGGCGGGTCAAATAGCGTGAGCTCTGTCAGGTTCCGCACGCACGCCCGGGCGTAGTGCCGGTAGGGCACGGCGCGCTGAATGCTTAGGCGGACGCGCGTTAACATGGTTGCGGCCCCGGGGGGCCTCCCTCACAACTTGCCTGGGCGTGGCCACCCGGCCTTTGTTGGCAAAGCCCGCATTTGCGCTTGCATGACGCGAGCGCTGCGGCGCCCGAATCCCGAATGCACATCGCAAGACATGGAGAAGCCGTGAATCGTCGCCAGATGTTCATCGGAATTACTGGCCTGCTGCTGGCGGTCATTGGTCTGATGGCGCTGTGGTTTCCGGTCTACCTGGATCAATACGATGCGTATGGCATCAAGGTCACCTGTGGCAGCGGCTGGCGCTCCAACCTCACCCAGGCGCTGTACGCCGACGGCAACGACAACACTCAGGCCCTGGTCACGCGTTGTGACACCGCACTACTCGTACGTCGCGCCTGGGCGATCCCGTCCGTTGCCCTGGGGTGGTTGCTGGTCACCGGGTTTTTGGTGATGTGGGTGCACAACGATCAACATCAGGGCCAGTCCTATCCCGGATACCGGGCATAGCATGCGTCCATGTCGCCGCCCACGCCGGCACGGAACGCGGCTATCCGAGTGAAACCGGCCGGAACGCTGACACCGTCGGCGTCACTGGCGACCATGCGGTTGGTCAGCAACCCGGAAACCGCTTCGTCGAGATCACCCGCGGTAAGTACGAGTTGCTGGCCGGAGGGCAGGTCGATGGGCACGGCCATCTTGCGGTGCGCAACGCCGGTCAGGCACGCCGTCCGTAAGGCGGTCCACGGGCTCTGCATCGGCAGCCCGCGTTCGTGCTGCACCGCCAACGCGTACCGCGACATCACAATCGACAACGACGTGTCATCGCCCTGCGGCAGGCTGTGTTCCGCTGCCGAGGCCACCTTGCCCATCCTCGCCAGGGCGGGCAGGTCGACCACGATGGTGTTGGTGGCCGGACAGTAGGCGGCCGGTGGGCTGGGCTTGGCGTCTGGGCAACCGGCCGGCTGGTAGGACAGCGTGGGCGGATTCTTCGGCGAGAAGATCTTGCCCATCAACTCCATCAACGTCGAGAGGGTCTCTTCGTTGATTCCGATCTCGCCGGTCTCTGGGTTGCCGCTGGCATCGACCCGCAACGTCGTCGGCAGGTCACCGCGGCGCCGCTCGACTTCGTCCTCGTCGATCGCCGCGCACGCCGGCGTGCCGTTGATGAAGCCCAGCTGGAACGCGCTGACCCGATCCAAGGCCGACCCATGTTCGTCGTCGTTTTCCGCATCGGCTTCCATCACCGGGTCTCGGGTGGTGATGATGCCGGCGAGCACGTGGTCGAGCCCGTCCGCGGTGCTCAGCGTAAAGCGTGTCGACTTACCTTCGGCCACCCACCACAGATAGACCCCGGCGAAGCAATCCGCTTGCTGCTCGCGGACGATGGTGGGATCTTTCCTGGTAACCAAATTCGCCATCACTTGCAGAGCATGCCCGAATTCGTGTGCCAGCACACCATTGACGGACATGTCGCCGAAGTATTCTTGCGCGACCGCCATGAAGACCCCTCGATCCCAGGCAATCAAGTTGCACCGAGAGCTGAAAAAGGCGTTGACGAGCTGATAGGTGTCAATGTGGCAGACGATCGGACTACTTGGGTCGTTGGAATCGTAGGACACCAGCTTGCCGACCGGCCGGAAGGTGCCCTTCAGCGATTCGCTGTAGACCGCCATCCAGTAGTCCTCGATGTCGTTGACCGACAACAACGACAACTTGTCGATCGCTCCGTTGTTGGTGTTGATCACCGTGCCCGACGCAGCCGGTGCGTCGGGGCGGGCGCCGCTCGGACCGTTGGTCGCGGGCAGACCCCCCACCCGGAACGGGTCGTTGAGGATGGACAGCGCCCGCCCGTCGACGACGGTCGTGCAGCCGGCTATCACGACCACCGCCGCTAGACAGGCGATCGGGGTCCGCACCGACGCGGCCACCCGGCGAGGGCGAACACAGCGGACCAGAGGTCGATACCGCCCGCGACCATGCATCTCCTAACCCCGTCCCGCCCGGCATGCACCAAGGAAATCCCATTCTAGATCGGTCGGTGCGGGGTCAGTGGCGAGATCAGGCCCGGATCACGGTTTGGCAATCAGGTGGCGGGTGCGGTCCGCCATGACCGGAACCCCGTTGGGGCCGCCGAGGTCCTGCGCATACAAACCCACCGCGTACGCGACGCCAGCGCCGTTGATACCGAGCGCGGTGCGGTCGATATGGTCCAGGGTGTCTGTCTTCTGGTGATAGTTGGGATCGAAAGGCTCGTCGGCGGTGCCGCCCCAGAGCTCGGCTTGCTCGGCGGACTTCTTGACCTCAGCGCCGGAGAACAGGCCACCCGAAGGGATACCCGCCAGCGTGAAGCCATCGTAGTCGGACCGACCGTCGAACGAGGTGTCCTGCGCGGTCTTGCCGGCCATCTTCAGATAGGCGACGAACGTGCGCTCGATACCGGCCGAGCCTTCGGGCACCACCGGCTGACCGCGGGCGTCTAGCGGCAGCGACTGGTCACCGTCGTAGGTGAAGTAACCCGGGTTCGGCGACGCCAACATGTCGAAGTTCAGATACAGCGCGATGCCTTTGAGCGCGTCGATGTCCAGCGACTCGACGTAGTTTCGTGACCCAATCAGGCCGAATTCCTCGGCGCCCCAGAAGGCGAACCGTACCGCGTTGGACACATGCGGTGAGTTCCCCAGCTGCACTGCCGTTTCCAGAACCGCAGCCACTCCCGAGCCGTTGTCGTTGATGCCGGGTCCTTCCGGAACGCTGTCCAAATGCGCACCTGCCATCACCACGTTGGCCGACGACCCCGTCTTCGTCTGCGCGATGACGTTGCGGGCCTTGAAACTTTGGGTGCTCGCCGTGAGCTTGACGGTGGTTGGCCCAGACTGTCCGCGTAGCTGGAATCCGACCGACTTGGTGACACTCACCACCGGGATCTTGACGTCGGTATTAGCCCCCAGGGTGCCGCCCATCGCCTGCTCGTCGATGTTGTCAGCAATGATCAGCGCCACCGCACCGCGCTGCGCGGCTGCGTCTTCCTTCTGGGCAAAAGGACAGACGCCGCGATCTACCAGCACCACCGCACCGGACACCGGCAGCCTGTCGTAGTCCGACGGACTGCAGCCCGGACTGTCGTCGGCGGGGGCAGCCACCAGCGGGCCCGTCACCCCGTCCGGCGGTGTGCCGAGGCTGTACTCGAGCGCCCTCGCCTCCACGGTGTTGCCGCCGAGGGTCACCACCCCTTTTTCGGCCTTGAAGACGCGAGCGGAGAACTCCGGGGTTTGCACATCAAAACCGCTGTTGCGCAGTGTGTTTACCACATAGTCGACGCTGGCCTGATAGCCAGGGGTGCCCACCGCGCGAGTGCCGTCGTTGGCGTTGGCGATGTCCTGCAGTTTCGATAGGTGCGCCATCATCGCGTCGGTGCTCACCCGGTTGCGCAACGCAGCGGCGAACTCTGCGGCAGCGGGGCCGTTAACAACGGGCCGCGACTGCGTAGACCACCGGATACAGCCCGTCGTCAGGAATGCGACGACCACAGCCACGGCCAGCACCGCCGGCATCATCCTGGATTTGTTCACCATCGCGCCCAGATTAGACCGCGCCTGTCGCCGCGCAGCTTTTGCATCCCACCGACCAATCAAACGAACAGCGCGTTGAATGGCCTAAACCGGAGGTTACACAGCACAAACCAAAGCACTACCAGCGACAATGCCGCTACGGAAGACTGACGATGGTGCTGCCAACTCCGCCGCCGCCAAGCCCACAACGTTGTAGTCGGCGGCCGCCAACAGGTTGGCGTGTATAAGGCTGCACTGCATGAGCAAGCTGCCACATCCGGGGCAATCGGACCGGTAGCGGGCCGCCCGCACCCCGTGGCTTCACCGTTTTGGTTATCGTGCCGGGCTGGAAGCCTGAGCCCAGAAGCGTTTCGGGATCCGCCCCGCGCAACGCGCCAGATATCCGGCGGTCACCGCGGCGGCCATCGCCGCGGCCATCGCCGGCGGGTCGGCGGCCCGGGTCACCGCACTGGCCAACAACACGGCATCGCAACCCAACTCCATCGCCAACGCGGCATCGCTGGCGGTACCGATGCCCGCGTCCAGCACCACGGGAACGCGGGCACCGGCGACGATCATCTCGATATTGTGCGGGTTGGCGATACCAAGGCCGGTGCCGATCGGCGAACCCAGCGGCATCACCGCTGCGCAACCGGTATCTTCTAGCCGGCGGGCCAGCACCGGGTCGTCGGTTGTGTACGGTAGGACCACAAATCCGTCGTCCACCAATTGTTCTGCAGCCCGGACTAATTCGACCGCATCAGGCCACAGGGTGCGTTCGTCGGCAATCACCTCGAGCTTGACCCAGTTGGTGTTCAGCGCCTCACGGGCCAACTGCGCTGTCAGGACCGCTTCCGCGGCGCTGCGGCACCCCGCGGTGTTGGGTAGCGGTGTGATGCCGAGCCGGTTGAGCAGGTCGAGCAGGCCGGTTCCCCCGTCGGCGTCGACCCGGCGTATCGCGACGGTGGTCAGCTCGGTACCTGAGGCGATCAGAGCCTGCTCTAGCACCGCCAGATTGGTCGCACCCCCAGTACCCATGATGAGCCGCGAGGCGAAGCTGCGGTCACCGATAACCAACTTGGACTCAGCCACCCTGCACCGCCGTCACCACCTCTAGTCGCACCGGCTTACGCAGCTCACAGATCTTGGTGGCCCAGTCCGATCGTGGTAGCACCGAAAAGTTCAACGCCACAGCGATACCCCGGTCCCCGAAGCCCAGCGAATCCAGCAGCGCGGCGATGGTGGTCTGCTCGTCGACCTCGACCTGTTGCTCGTTGACAACGACGATCATGAGGCGGCCCCAACCGAAACGAGTTCGGACACAATCTGTTCGGCAGTCCACGGCGCCAATAGGAATCCGGATCGGCCGTGACCGGCCGCGACCAGGGTCCGCGAATCCAGGCGTTGGACCAGCGGCAAGTTGTCGGGTGTCATCGGGCGCAGTCCGGCCTCACACTCGGCCAGCTCGTACTCACCCAGCGCCGGCAGCACGGTACACGCATCGTCTAGCAGGTCACGAACTCCCGATACCACCGGCGCGGTGTCGCGCCCGTGCTCGTATTGGGTGGCGCCGACGACCACCCCGTCCGAACGTGGCACCAGATAGACCTGTCGTCCACGCACACGGGCACGAATCACTCTCTGCGGCAAGGGCATACAACCTGGTCGCCATCGCAGCCGCAGCACCTCACCCTTCACCGGGCGTATCGGCAGGCCGGGCCACAAGGCCGGGGCGTCAATGCCGTTGGCGATCACCACCGTGTGCGCATCGACGTCGGACAGGCTGCTCACCTGTGAGCTCCAGCGAACTCCGAGTCGCTCGCAGTCACGGCACAGCGCGTCGAGCAGGGCGCGGTTGTCGACGGCCAGTTCGGTGGGCGCCCGAAACCCGTGCCGGATGCCTTGCGCCAGTAGGGGTTCGACGTCACGGGCAGCCGACTCCCAGATCACCGGGTGCCCCTGTGCGGACAACCAGTCCGCGACAGTGCGCAGGTCGGCGACGTCGGCCCGGTCGACGGCCACCACCAGCGACTCGTGCGCGGTGACCAGTTGCGGGCCCAGCCCGTCGAGAAAGCTGCCCTCACGCCAAAGCCGCAGGGACTGCAGGCCTAGCCGCAACAACCGTTCCTCGCCGGGCCAGCCTTCGCTGTGTGGGGCCAGCATGCCGCCGGCAACCCAGGACGCCCCCCGCTCGTCGCTGCGGTGCACCCGCACCGGCCAGCCGGCTTGGGCGGCACGGCGGGCCACCGACAGCCCGATGACACCGCCGCCGATGACAGCCAGCGACCCGGTGTGTAGGTCGGACGCCATCCTTGACCTCCCTTCGCCGGCATGATCCGGATCAGGTGTGACGGTAAGGGCAGGCGCGCCCACTCTCAGACCCCGCTCCCGGGACTCCCGTGTCTACAGGGTTCCACGCTAGCGCGCTAGCGTCACGATGTGCACGAATCCCGTCTGGCATCGGCAAGGCTGTATCTGTGCACCGACGCCCGTCGGGAACGCGGCGACTTGGCTCAGTTCGCCGAGGCCGCCCTGGCCGGCGGAGTGGACATCATCCAGTTGCGCGACAAGGGCTCACCCGGTGAGCTGCGGTTCGGCCCGCTACAGGCGCGTGACGAACTGGCCGCCTGCGAGATCCTGGCCGACGCAGCGCACCGGTACGGCGCCCTATTCGCGGTCAACGACCGCGCCGATATTGCCCGCGCGGCCGGCGCCGACGTGCTGCATCTGGGTCAACGCGACCTGCCCGTGAACGTCGCACGACAGATCCTGGCACCGGATACCCTCATCGGCCGGTCCACCCACAACCCCGACCAGGTTGCTGCGGCCGCCGCCGGCGACGCCGACTATTTCTGTGTCGGACCATGTTGGCCGACACCGACCAAGCCTGGCCGTGCGGCGCCGGGTCTGGGGCTGGTACGGGTCGCCGCCGAACTCGGCGGCGACGACAAGCCGTGGTTCGCTATCGGCGGCATCAACGCGCAACGGCTGCCGGCCGTGCTCGATGCCGGCGCTCGCCGGATCGTGGTGGTGCGGGCGATCACCTCGGCTGACGACCCACGTGCGGCGGCCGAGCAGCTCCGGTCGGCGCTTACAGCAGCGAACTGATCCGCCTACCCAGCGGCGAGGGCGCCTGATCCGCGTCGCCCGGCGTACACCAGAGGAAAACCCCGGCCTCGATCTGAATGGTGCGCGGCAGCCGCTGCCGCCGTTCGTCGCACCGGGCCAGTGGCACGGTCGCCGGAGCGGTCCGCAGTCGTTGCCAACTGGCGGCGAATCCGGGATGTAACGGCAAGTCGGCCACCTCGTTCTCGGCCACCCAGCGCAGTTCGGCGCTTTCCCGGTTGGGCACGGTGTCCAGCAACTCCCCGGCATCGGCGACAACGGTGGTGTAGGTCCAGTGCGTGTCGTCGACCCCGCACACCTCGGCGGTGACCACCGTGGCCCGCACCTCGAGTCGCTCGGCGGACAGGCCCGCCTCCTCGCTCGATTCGCGGACCGCGGTCTGTTCCGGCGTCTCGTGGCTGTCTCGAGCACCGCCCGGCAAGCCCCAGGTGCCGCCCTGATGGCTCCACAGCGCGCGGTGCTGCAGCAGCACCGCGGGGGTGCCGTCCGGCCGCGGAGCCCGAAGCAACAGACCGGCCGCGCCGTAGCGGCCCCAGTACGCAACGCCGCTGTCGGACACCACCCATCCGTCACCGTCGCCCCGCACCTGTTCAGAATATGCAGGCGGGCAACTGGGCAATTGCGTATGCCTAACACCATCTGTCGGAACCTTCTCTTAGAATTCGCTTATAGAGTTTCGTTGCGTTAGCCGAAAGATGAGGTCCTAACAGACGTGACGGTTGAGCTGGCGCACCCGTCGACCGAGCCGCTGGGATCACGCTCGCCCGCCGAACCGGCACATCCCCGGCGGTGGTTCATCTCGACGACACCCGGCCGAATCATGACGATCGGCATCGTGTTGGCGGCTCTCGGCGTGGCCAGCGCCTTCGCTACCTCCACCACCATCGAACACCGGCAGCAGGTGTTGACCGCGGTGCTCGACCACACCGAGCCGCTGTCGTTCGCGGCTGGACGGCTGTACACCACGCTGTCGGTGGCTGACGCCGCGGCCGCCACCGCGTTCATAGCCCAAGCCGAGCCGGGCGGCGTTCGGCTGCGCTACGAGCAGGCCATTACCGATGCCTCGGTAGCGGTAACCCGGGCCTCGAGCGGGCTCACCGACGAATCGTTGGTGCAATTGCTGGGCCGGATCAACGCCGAATTGGCCGTCTACACCGGCCTGGTCGAGATCGCCCGCGCCAACAACCGGGCGGGCAACCCGGTCGGGTCGTCATATCTGTCAGAGGCGTCGGGGCTGATGCAATCGACGATCCTGCCCGACGCGCAACGGCTCTACCAGGCGACATCAGCACGGGTAGATCGGGAAACCACCGCGTCGACCCAGATCCCGGCCCCGGTGATCCTGGTGGTCGCCACCACCGTGGTCTTCGGTGCGTTCGCACATCGCTGGCTGGCCCGGCGCACCAGGCGACGGATTAACCCCGGTCTTGTCGTGGGCGCGCTCGGTATTCTCGTCATGGTGGTGTGGGTGGGAACTGCGCTGACCATCTCTACAACGGCCAGCCGTAGCGCGAAAGATACCGCGGCTGAGTCACTCAAGACCATCACCAACCTGGCGATCACCGCCCAACAGGCACGGGCCGACGAGACACTGTCGCTGATCCGGCGCGGCGACGAAGAGGTCCGCAAGCAGGCCTTCTATCAGCGCATCGACGCCATGCAACGCCAGCTCAACGACTACATGGCCCGCCGCCACGCCGTCGACAAACCCGATCTGCAGGGCGCCGACCAGCTGTTGGTGCGCTGGCGGCAGGCCAACGACCGGATCAATTCCTACATCTCCGTCGGCAACTATCGGGCCGCCACTCAGGTGGCACTGGGTAAAGGCGAGGACGACGCTACCCCCGCATTCGACAAGCTCGACGAAGCACTGACCAAAGCCATGGGACAAAGCCGCACCCAACTGCGCCACGACATCCTCAATGCGCATCGCGGGCTGGCAGGCGCGCAGGTGGGCGGCGTGGTGCTCAGCTTAGGTGCCGCCATTGCCGTCGCGCTCGGCCTGTGGCCCCGGCTGAAAGAGTATCGGTGATGACGCGCCGGGCCCTCCTGGCGCGGGCGGCAGCCCCACTCGCGCCGCTGGCGTTGGCGATGGTGCTGGCCAGTTGCGGCCACTCGGAAACGCTGGGGGTGGAGGCGACGCCGACGCTGCCGCTGCCCACACCGGTCGGCATGGAAATCATGCCACCGCAACCCCCGCTGCCGCCGGACAGTTCGAGCCAGGACTGCGATCCCACCGCCAGCCTGCGCCCCTTTGCCACTAAGGCCGAGGCCGACGCCGCGGTGGCCGACATCCGCGCGCGCGGCAGGCTGATCGTCGGACTCGACATCGGCAGCAACCTGTTCAGCTTCCGCGACCCGATCACCGGCGAGATCACCGGCTTCGACGTTGACATCGCCGGCGAAGTGGCACGCGACATCTTCGGTGTCCCGTCACATGTCGAGTACCGGATCCTGTCGGCCGCGGAGCGGGTCACCGCGCTGCAGAAGTCGCAGGTCGACATCGTCGTCAAGACGATGTCGATCACCTGCGAGCGGCGCAAGCTGGTCAACTTCTCCACCGTCTACCTCGACGCCAACCAACGCATCCTCGCCCCGCGTGACTCGCCGATCACAAAGGTGTCCGACCTGTCGGGCAAGCGGGTCTGTGTGGCCAGGGGCACCACATCGTTGCGCCGTATCCGGGAGATCGCACCGCCCCCCGTCATTGTGTCGGTGGTGAACTGGGCGGACTGCTTGGTGGCCTTGCAGCAGCGCGAGATCGACGCTGTCAGCACCGACGACACCATCCTGGCCGGGCTGGTAGAGGAAGACCCCTACCTGCATATCGTCGGGCCCGACATGGCCGACCAGCCCTACGGCGTCGGGATCAACCTGGACAACACCGGATTGGTCCGGTTCGTCAACGGCACGCTCGAACGCATCCGCAATGACGGCACCTGGAACACGTTGTATCGCAAGTGGCTGACGGTGCTCGGCCCAGCCCCCGCCCCGCCCACGCCGAGGTATGTGGACTGATGGCCAAGGCGTCAGAGACCGAACGTTCGGGCCCCGGCACCCAACCGGCGGACGCCCAGACCGCGACGTCCGCGACGGTTCGACCCCTGAGCACCCAGGCGGTGTTTCGCCCCGATTTCGGCGATGAGGACAACTTCCCCCATCCGACGCTCGGCCCGGACACCGAGCCGCAAGACCGGATGGCCACCACCAGCCGGGTGCGCCCGCCGGTCAGACGGCTGGGCGGCGGCCTGGTGGAAATCCCGCGGGCGCCCGATATCGATCCGCTTGAGGCCCTGATGACCAACCCGGTGGTGCCGGAGTCCAAGCGGTTCTGCTGGAACTGTGGACGTCCCGTCGGCCGGTCCGACTCGGAGACCAAGGGAGCTTCAGAGGGCTGGTGTCCCTATTGCGGCAGCCCGTATTCGTTCCTGCCGCAGCTAAATCCCGGGGACATCGTCGCCGGCCAGTACGAGGTCAAAGGCTGCATCGCGCACGGCGGACTGGGCTGGATCTACCTCGCTCTTGACCGCAATGTCAACGGCCGTCCGGTGGTGCTCAAGGGCCTGGTGCATTCCGGTGATGCCGAAGCGCAGGCAATGGCGATGGCCGAACGCCAGTTCCTGGCCGAGGTGGTGCACCCGTCGATCGTGCAGATCTTCAACTTTGTCGAGCACACCGACAGGCACGGGGATCCGGTCGGCTACATCGTGATGGAATACGTCGGCGGGCAATCGCTCAAACGCAGCAAGGGTCAGAAACTGCCCGTCGCGGAGGCCATCGCCTACCTGCTGGAGATCCTGCCGGCGCTGAGCTACCTGCATTCCATCGGCTTGGTCTACAACGACCTGAAGCCGGAAAACATCATGCTGACCGAGGAACAGCTCAAGCTGATCGACCTGGGCGCGGTATCGCGGATCAACTCGTTCGGCTACCTCTACGGGACCCCAGGCTTCCAGGCGCCCGAGATCGTGCGGACCGGTCCGACGGTGGCCACCGACATCTACACCGTGGGACGCACGCTCGCGGCGCTCACGCTGGACCTGCCCACCCGCAATGGCCGTTATGTGGATGGGCTACCCGAAGACGACCCGGTGCTGAAAACCTACGACTCTTACGGCCGGTTGCTGCGCAGGGCCATCGACCCCGATCCGCGGCAACGGTTCACCACCGCCGAAGAGATGTCCGCGCAATTGACGGGCGTGTTGCGGGAGGTGGTCGCCCAGGACACCGGGGTGCCGCGGCCAGGGCTATCAACGATCTTCAGTCCCAGTCGGTCGACATTTGGAGTGGACCTGCTGGTGGCGCACACCGACGTGTATCTGGACGGGCAGGTGCACGCGGAGAAGCTGACCGCCAACGAGATCGTGACCGCGCTGTCGGTGCCGCTGGTCGATCCGACCGACGTCGCAGCTTCGGTCCTGCAGGCCACGGTGCTCTCCCAGCCGGTGCAGACCCTAGACTCGCTGCGCGCGGCCCGCCACGGTGCGCTGGACGCCGACGGCGTCGACTTCTCCGAGTCGGTGGAGCTGCCGCTGATGGAAGTCCGTGCGCTGCTGGATCTCGGCGATGTGGCCAAGGCCACCCGAAAACTCGACGATCTGGCCGAACGCGTCGGCTGGCGATGGCGATTGGTCTGGTACCGGGCCGTCGCCGAGCTGCTCACCGGCGACTATGACTCGGCCACCAGGCATTTCACCGAGGTGCTGGACACCTTTCCCGGCGAGCTGGCGCCCAAGCTCGCGCTGGCCGCCACGGTCGAACTAGCCGGCAACACCGACGAACACAAGTTCTATCAGACGGTGTGGAGCACCAACGACGGCGTGATCTCGGCGGCTTTCGGACTGGCCAGAGCCCGGTCGGCCGAAGGTGATCGGGTCGGCGCCGTGCGCACGCTCGACGAGGTACCGCCCACTTCTCGGCATTTCACCACGGCACGGCTGACCAGCGCGGTGACTCTGTTGTCCGGCCGGTCAACGAGTGAAGTCACCGAGGAACAGATCCGCGACGCCGCCCGAAGAGTGGAGGCGCTGCCCCCGACCGAACCACGCGTGCTGCAGATCCGCGCCCTGGTGCTGGGTGGCGCGCTGGACTGGCTGAAGGACAACAAGGCCAGCACCAACCACATCCTCGGTTTCCCATTCACCAGTCACGGGCTGCGGCTGGGCGTCGAGGCGTCACTGCGCAGCCTGGCCCGGGTAGCTCCCACTCAACGGCATCGCTACACGCTGGTGGACATGGCCAACAAGGTCCGGCCCACCAGCACGTTCTAAGCCGCCCGAGTGTGAATCGCACGACGCGACACGCCGGCGGGCTGTCGTATGATTCACGCTCGGCGTCCGCCCAGCACCCTCAGGCAATCGCGGGCGATGGCCAGTTCTTCATTCGTGGGAACCACCAGCACGGCGATCGGTGAATCGTCTGACGAAATCCGCCGGGCGCCGTGCCCCGGGCCCAGGTTGCGGTCTTGGTCGAGTGCGATACCTAGCCCCTGAAGGCCAGCCAACGCGTCCCGCCGCACCGCCGCATCGTTTTCGCCGATCCCGGCGGTAAAGCTCACCACATCGGTGTGGCCCAACACCGCCAGATAGGCACCAAGGTACTTGCGCAACCGGTGGATGAACACCTCATACGCCAATTGTGCTGACCTGTCCCCGGTTTCGATCACTAGTCGTAGACGGCGAAAATCCCGCTCCCCCGCCAACCCCAACATCCCGGACCGATGGTTGAGCATCGATTCGATGTCCTCGACACCCATCCTCGCGGTGCGCCACAAGTAGCTGATGACGCCCGGGTCCAGGTCGCCACTGCGGGTGCCCATCACCAAGCCCTCAAGCGGTGTCAGGCCCATCGACGTTTCCACCGGCCGGCCGCGGGCAATCGCCGAGGCGGAGGCACCGTTACCCAGATGCAGCACAATCTGATTCAAACCGTCGAGCGGGCGGCCCAGGAAGGCGGCGGCCCGCTCGCTGACGTATTGGTGTGAAGTGCCATGAAATCCGTAGCGGCGGATATGCCATCTGTCGGCGACGTCGCGGTCGATGGCATAGGTCGCGGCCGCCGGGGGCAAGTCATGGAAAAAGGCCGTATCGAACACCGCGACGTGCGCGACATTGGCCAGCAATCTGCGTGCCACCTTGATGCCCAGTACCGCCGGCGGGTTGTGCAACGGGGCCAGCGCCGACAGCTCCTCAAGCTTGCCGATCACCGTGTCATCCAGCAGCGTCGGCTGGTGAAACTCCGTGCCGCCGTGGACCACCCGGTGTCCGACCGCCACCAGCCCGCAGGTCTGCAGGTCAATTCCGTCCTCGGCCAACATCTTGAATGCGCGATGCAGCGCCTGGGCGTGATCGGCAACCGGGGATGACCGCTCGCCGATCCGCTCGACAATCCCGGCGGCACGTGACATGCCGGCGACCGGCTCGACGAGCTGGAACTTCAGCGACGACGAGCCGGAATTGATCACCAGCACGGTGCTACTCATGGACGCCCTGCGCCTGAATCGCCGTGATGGCCACGGTGTTGACTATGTCGTCGACCAGTGCACCCCGAGATAGGTCGTTCACCGGCTTGCGTAAGCCCTGCAGCACCGGGCCGATCGCGATCGCACCCGCAGAACGCTGCACCGCTTTGTAGGTGTTGTTGCCGGTATTGAGATCGGGGAAGATCAGCACCGTCGCGCGGCCGGCCACCGGCGAATCGCGCAACTTGGTGGCCGCGACCGACGGTTCCACTGCGGCGTCGTATTGAATGGGACCCTCGACCGGCAGCTGCGGCTCCCGAGCGCGCACCAACTCCGTTGCCGCTCTGACCTTGTCGACGTCGGCACCTTTCCCCGAGTCACCGGTGGAGTAGGACAGCATGGCCACCCGGGGCTCGATGCCGAACTGTGCGGCGGTGCGTGCCGAGCAGATGGCGATATCAGCGAGCTGCTCCACCGTCGGGTTCGGGATGATCGCGCAGTCGCCGTACGCCAGTACCCGATCCGGCAGACACATCAGGAAAATGCTGGACACGGTGGATATGCCCGGAACGGTCTTGATGATCTCCAGCGCCGGACGAACGGTGTGCGCCGTGGTGTGAGCAGCACCCGATACCATGCCGTCGGCATGACAGTTGTGCACCAGCATGGTGCCGAAATATGTGGCATCGTTCATGATTTCGCGGGCATGCTCCACGGTGATTCCCTTCGCCTTACGCAACTGCGCATACTGGTCGGCGAATTGATCGTGCAGTTCGCTTGCGCATGGCTCGATTACCGTGGCGCCGTCCAGGTCCACACCGAGTTCCGCTGCCCGCAGACGGACTTTGGCTTCATCGCCCAGGATGGTCAGGTCGACGATGCCGCGCTGAAGCAGGCGGCCCGCCGATTTGAGGATGCGATCGTCGTCCCCTTCGGGAAGGACGATGCGCATGAGGTCCGAACGGGCCTGCTGCAGCAGCCGATAAGTGAACATCTGTGGTGTAGTGACCGTAGGGATGGGAATGGTCAGCTGCGCCAATAGACCGGCGACGTCCACGTGGCGGTCCATCAGCTCCAACGCGGTGTCGATCTTGCGTTGCGACGTCGCCGTTACCAGCCCGCGGGCCGACGCGGCAGCGCTGGCGGTGTCGTAGGTGCCCAACGCGGTGGCGATGACAGGTAACCGCAATCGCAGGCCGGAAACCAGGGCGGCGATCGCCGGATGCAACTCGAACCCGCCATTGAGGACGATGCATGACAATGACGGAAACCCTTCGGCCGCATGGGCGCTAGCGACGGCCAACACCACGTCCGAGCGGTCGCCGGGAGTAATCACCGCCATGCCATCGGTCAGCCGCTCCAACACATGGTCGGCGGTCATACCCGCGGCCAGCACGCCCATCACCTCACGTTCGCGCAGCGCAACATCACCGCTTACCACCGCCCCGTTCACAGCCTGCGTTAACTCGGCAACGGTCGGCGCCGACAGCAGTGGTTCCTCGGGCACTACATAGCTAGGCGGGGTGAACCTGCGCAGCGCGTCGGTCACGGCCGGTATCGCGGACAGCTCGCACCGGTTCGCCACTACCGCCGCGGTATGAGCGCGCTGGGTGTCCAGCTCGGCCAAGCAGACCTCGACGACGCTGGCGACCTGATCGGGGGTGCGGTCCTTCGCCCGAACCGTCAACAACACTGGCGCGCCGAGGTTCACCGCGATCCGGGCGTTGACCGAGAGCTCGGTGGGGCTGGTGACGTCGGTGTAGTCACTGCCGACTACCACCACCGCGTCACACTCGTCGGCCATTGCGTGATACGAATCGACAATTTCGGCGATCGCGTCGTCGCGGTCAGCATGCAGCTGCTGGTAGGTCACGCCAACACACCGCTCATAGGGCAGGCCCGCACTGGTGTGCGCGAGCAGTAGTTCCAGGATGTAGTCCCGCTCCGCAGAGAGCCGCGTAATCGGCCGGAACACACCGACTTTGGCGACCATCGCGGTCAGTCGGTGCAAAAGCCCCAGTGCAATCGTCGACTTACCCGTCTGCGATTCTGGTGCGGCGAGGTAGATCGCCGAGGAGTCAGCCAAGTCGCCGCAACCTGGGTGCCAGGTCCGACTGGAAGAGCTCCAGGAACCGGCGCTGGTCATGTCCTGGTGCGTGAAATACCAGGTGGTTCAGGCCCCATGTCACGTATTGACCTACCTTTTCGACGGCTTCGTCGGGGTCCGACGCCACGATCCAGCGCTTGGCGATCTGTTCGATTGGCAGCGCATCGGCGGCCTTCTCCATCTCGATCGGGTCGTCGATGCTGTGCTTCTGCTCAGCTGTCAACGACAGCGGCGCCCAAAACCGGGTGTTGTTCAATGCCAGCTCCGGGTCGGGGTCGTAGGAGATCTTGATTTCGATCATCTTGTCGATGCCGTCGACGGATCGGTCAGCGGCAGCGGCGCCTTCTCGTACCGCCGGTATCAGCTTCTCGGTGTAGAGCTCCTCGCCCTTGCCGGACGTACAGATGAAGCCGTCACCGGCGCGGCCGGCGTACTTGGCCACCGCCGGGCCGCCGGCGGCGATGTAGACGGGCACGCCCCCGTCGGGCACGTCGTAGATCGAGGCACCCTTGAGCCGGTAATAGTCGCCGTCAAAGTCGACGCGGTCACCGCTCCACAGCTGCCGCATTAGCCCCACCGATTCACGCAGCCGGGCGAACCGCTCCTTGAACTCCGGCCAGGCGCCCTCGTATCCGGTGGCGATTTCGTTCAGCGCCTCACCGGTGCCCACGCCAAGGAAAACACGGTTCGGGTACAGGCATCCCATGGTGGCGAAAGCCTGAGCGATGACGGCGGGGTTGTAGCGGAAGGTGGGGGTCAGCACCGAAGTGCCCAGCAGCAGCCGGTTGGTACGTTCGCCGACAGCGGTCATCCAGGACAGCGAGAACGGGGCATGGCCGCCCTGGTGGCGCCAAGGCTGAAAATGGTCGCTGACGGTCGCGCTGTCCATGCCGTGGGCTTCGGCGGCGACGGCTAGTTCGACGAGCTCGCGCGGTGCGAATTGTTCGGCCGATGCTTTGTAACCTAGCTTCAGTTCAGCCACCAGTTCTTTCTACTCCTATGCCATAAACGCGACCCGCCACGCCCGGCTTCGCCGCGCTCGCGATCGCTCCATATCCCATGGTCGCGACCCGCGGCGCCCGGCTACGCCGCGCTCGCGATCGCTCCATATCCCATGGTCGCGACCCGCGGCGCCCGGCTTCGCCGCGCTCGCGATCGCTCCTAGACTCGCGGGCATGGCGGAGCTTGTTCAGATCACCGACAAGGTTCACCTCGCTCGCGGCCACGCGGTCAACTGGGTGCTAGTCACCGACGACACCGGCGTGCTGCTGATCGACGCCGGCTATCCCGGCGACCGTGCGGAGGTGCTGGCCTCGCTGAACAAACTGGGCTACACACCGGGTGACGTGCGCGCCATCGTGCTCACCCACGCGCACATCGACCACCTGGGCTCGGCAATCTGGTTTGCTCGTGAGCACAGCACGCCGGTGTACTGCCACGCCGAGGAGGTAGGTCACGCTAAGCGGGAATACCGGGAGAATGCCTCGGTTTTCGATGTTGCGCTGCGCAGCTGGCGGCCCCGTGTGGCGGTCTGGGGTATTCACTTGCTTCGCCGCGGCGGCCTGACCGGCGACGGCATTCCGACCGCCCAGCCGCTGACCGCCGAAGCGGCCGCCGGGCTGCCGGGTCAACCGATGGCGATTTTCACCCCGGGACACACCAGCGGTCACTGCTCGTATGTCGTCGACGGTGTGCTGGCCAGCGGCGATGCGCTGATCACTGGTCATCCGATGTTGCGTCACCGCGGGCCACAGCTACTGCCCGCGGTGTTCAGCCACAGCCAGCAGAACAGTATCCGCAGCCTGGCTGCGCTGGCTTTGCTAGAGACCAACATCCTGGCACCTGGTCACGGCGAGCTGTGGCACGGGCCGATTCGCAAAGCTACGGATGAGGCCCTCGAACGAGCCCAGAAATCCAATCATGTATTTCGGTAGCTATTGCCTCACTCGAGGTGCTCATCATTCCGAAATGATCCCCGGGTACTTCGGCTACAGAATAGGCCGCCTCTGCAGCAGCAGCTCGCCACCGGTTGATTCGTTCTTCGCGTAAATTTTCGACGGTAGCTATTCGGTCCTTCGCCACGATGTTAAGAACCGGAGCCATTGATCTACCTGGTTCCCAGGCCTGAAAGATTGCAGCATAGGTGGCTGCCGCGGTGAGTCGGGTGGCAGTTAACCGATTCAACATTCTGGCCACTCGAATTACTTCACGGGAAAGGCCCTTCCCAGTATCGTTGGGGCTGAACCCTTCATTCATTGAAGGATTGGCGATCTGACTAGGCAGATATGTATCGATGAGTGCGACTCCGAGGGGATTCCGCTGGTGCTTGACCGACAGATGGGAGCAGAGGGCATAGGCCAACACCCCACCCGATGAATAGCCCGACAGCACAAAACGGCAGCTGCCGCCTACCACATCAATAATTGCGTTAGATACGGTTTCAACAATCATATCCGCGTTTTGCGGCAGTGCATCAGACGAATCGAACCCGGGAAGCGTAAGCGAATAAACCGAATGGCGGCCTGTCATCGCATTCGCAATATCTCGATATTCACGCTGATCCGATAGCACAGTTAGAGTTGGGATACAAATTACAACCACATCGGAGATACCATCTGCCAGCAGTGCGACGTTCTTCGATACGTTGTTCCGAACCGGTGAGCTCATGCGCTCGCGCGTATTCGACGCCAGGGCGACCATCTTCCAACCATCGGCATCCCGACCCGCATCGCAAGCTTGTAGAAAAAGATCGGTGAGCGCATCGATTCGCTCCGCCGGGTTTGCCGCTGCGGCGGCGGAGCTGCCGTGACCGTCTATTTGGGTGATCAGATACTGGGCTAGTTCGGTCGGGGTGGGGTGATCGAAAATCGCGGTGGCCGGCAGCGTTACTGCGGTGACGGCTGTTAAGCGGTTACGTAGCTCCACGGCACTCAAGGAATTAAATCCCGAATCGGCAAACGCCTGGCCAGCGTCGAGTCCGGCAGCGCCGTCGCGCCCCAGCACCGCTGCGGCATGCTCACATACCACCTCGATCGCTGCGGCGAGTTGCTCGTCGGCCGACCGACCGGCCAGCCGGGCGGCAAACCCGGAGGACGCCAAGAGTTCAGCACCACCATCGCTAGCCCCGATCTGGCCGGCGGCGGTGGGGTCGCTGACCGATGGGGCTGGTGCGAGCCAGAACTTTTGATGCTGGAAGGCATACGTCGGCAACTCCACCCGCTTGGGCCGGTACCCGGAAAACACCGAGGCCCAATCCAGGCCCATCCCCGAGACGAAGCCCTGGGCCGCCGCCGTCATCACACTGACCGGTTCGGGCCGATCTTTGCGCAGCGTGGGCACCGACACGATCTGCGCGTCGGCCAGCGATGCCTCGATCAACGACGTCAAGCCGCCACCGGGCCCGACTTCGATGAAACGACTGGCACCGGCGCAGTGGGCACTACGAACACTGTCGCCAAACCGCACCACCGCCCGGATATGCCGGGCCCAGTAATCAGCTGAGGCGAAGTCGTCGGCCACCAACTGCCCGGTCACATTGGAAATGACCGGGATCGTGGGCAAGCCCACAGACAGTTCGGCCGCAACGGCTGTGAACTCAGCGATCATCGGCTCCATCAACGCCGAGTGAAAGGCATGCGAGACCGCCAACCGGTGGACCCGACGGCCCTGGCCGCGCAGCCGATCAGCGATCGCGCTCACCGCATCGTGGGCACCAGAGATCACCACCGAAGCCGGACCATTGACCGCCGCGATGCTCACATCGTGCCCCAGCATCGGCGCTACCTCGTCTTCACGGGCCTGCACCGCAAACATGGCGCCGCCGGCGGGCAACGCCTGCATCAACCGTCCACGCGCGGCCACCAGCATCGCCGCATCCGGCAAACACAGCGCCCCGGCGATGTGCGCCGCGGCCAACTCGCCCACCGAATGACCCAGCACCAAACCCGGCCGCACCCCCCACGACATGAGCAGCCGATACAGCGCCACCTCCACCGCAAACAGCGCCGGCTGGGCGAATTCGGTGGTATTCAACAGATCTTGGTCGTGCCCCCAGATCACATCGCGCAGCGGATACCGCAGGTGCCGGTCCAACTCGTCCACCACAGCATCGAGGGCCTCGGCGAAAACCGGGTAGGCAGCATAAAGCTCGCTACCCATACCCAGCCACTGCGAGCCCTGACCGGCAAACACAAAAGCCGTCTTGCCCGCCGGCTTGCCAACACCGCAGACCACCCCAGCCTCCGGCCGACCAGCAACCACCCCAGCCAACCCAGCCAGCAACTCATCGCGAGTCTGGCCGATCACCACCGCCCGATGATCAAACACCGACCGCGTGCTCACCAACGAATACCCCACATCAACAACATCAAGCGCCGGCCGAGCCCGCACATACCGCCCCAACCGACCCGCCTGAGCAGCCAACGCCGAAGCCGTCTTCCCCGAAATCACCCACGCCACCACCCCACCACCGGAACCGTCGGCCCCCGCACAAACCCCATCCGAGTCAACCGGAAAAGCTTCCTCGACAATCACATGCGCATTGGTGCCACTCACACCAAACGATGACACCCCAGCCCGGCGCAGCCGACCCGCCACCACCGGCCACTCCTTGGCCTCGGTAAGCAGTCGAACCGTGCCCGACGACCAGTCCACATGCGAAGAAGGCCGATCGACATGCAGTGTTGCCGGCAACATCTGATGTCGCATCGCCTCGATCATCTTGATCACCCCAGCCACCCCTGCGGCAGCCTGAGAATGCCCGATATTGGATTTGATCGACCCCAGCCACAGTGGTGCATCCGGCGTATGGTGCTGGCCGTAGGTGGCCAACAGCGCTTGTGCCTCGATCGGATCGCCCAGTCTGGTACCCGTGCCGTGGGCCTCGACCACATCCACGTCTGCGCCGGTGATCCCCGCGTCCGCGAGCGCCGCCGCAATCACCTGCTGCTGAGCCGGGCCACTCGGGGCCGTTAGCCCATTGGAGGCGCCGTCCTGGTTCACCGCCGATCCTGCCAACACCGCCAGGACCCTCCGACCGGCACGGCGGGCATCGCCGAGGCGCTGCATCACCAGCACTCCGGCGCCCTCAGAAAACCCGGTCCCGTCGGCGGCATCAGCGAACGCCTTGCACCGCCCGTCCACCGAAAGCCCCCGCTGACGACTAAACCCGAGAAAAATCGACGGTGTAACCAGCACCGTCGACCCACCCGCCAGGGCCAAGTCACATTCACCGGCACGCAGCGAATTCGCCGCCAAGTGCAGCGCCACCAGCGACGACGAACACGCGGTATCCACCGACAGTGCCGGGCCGGTCAACCCGAGGCTGTAGGCAATACGCCCTGAAGCCACGCTGGTGATGTGGCCGGTATCGGCGTACCACTGGGCCTGCGAAGTACCTACGCCGTAACCGTCACCATATATGCCGACAAACACCCCGGTGGCGCTACCGCGCAGCGCTAGTGGATCAATACCGGCGTTCTCCAACGCTTCCCAGGAGATTTCCAACAGCAGGCGCTGTTGGGGATCCATCGCCAACGCCTCACCCGGGGAGATGCCAAAAAACCCGGCATCGAAATTGGCCACATCATCAACAAACCCGCCCTGACGGGTATAGCACTTGCCCAGTACATCGGGATCAGCGTCATACAGCCCCTCAACATCCCATCCCCGATCGGCAGGAAATTCACTGATGACATCACGACCGGAGGCCACCAACTGCCACAAGTCCTCCGCCGTCACAACCCCGCCCGGGTAGCGACACCCCATTCCCACCACCGCAATCGGCTCACCGGTGCGTACCCGCGCACGCGACACGACCGCAGCGGCGGAGCGGCCGGCACCGTCTAAGTGTGAAACGAGATACCGGGCCAGATCGGTGGGCGTGGGGTAGTCGAATACGGCCGTGGCCGATAGCGTGGCACCCGTGACGGCTTTGAGCCGGTTACGCAACTCGACTGCGCTAAGCGAGTTGAGCCCGGAATCGGTGAACGCTTGAGCGGCATCCACACTGGCAGCATCACCTCGCCCCAGCACCGCTGCGGCATGCTCACATACCACCTCGATCGCTGCGGCGAGTTGCTCGTCGGCCGACCGACCGGCCAGCCGGGCGGCAAACCCGGAGGACGCCAAGAGTTCAGCACCACCATCGCTAGCCCCGATCTGGCCGGCGGCGGTGGGGTCGCTGACCGATGGGGCTGGTGCGAGCCAGAACTTTTGATGCTGGAAGGCATACGTCGGCAACTCCACCCGCTTGGGCCGGTACCCGGAAAACACCGAGGCCCAATCCAGGCCCATCCCCGAGACGAAGCCCTGGGCCGCCGCCGTCATCACACTGACCGGTTCGGGCCGATCTTTGCGCAGCGTGGGCACCGACACGATCTGCGCGTCGGCCAGCGATGCCTCGATCAACGACGTCAAGCCGCCACCGGGCCCGACTTCGATGAAACGACTGGCACCGGCGCAGTGGGCACTACGAACACTGTCGCCAAACCGCACCACCGCCCGGATATGCCGG
This sequence comes from Mycobacterium canetti CIPT 140010059, assembly GCF_000253375.1. Classification (NCBI taxonomy): domain Bacteria; kingdom Bacillati; phylum Actinomycetota; class Actinomycetes; order Mycobacteriales; family Mycobacteriaceae; genus Mycobacterium; species Mycobacterium canetti. The sequence continues at coordinate 495,619 of NC_015848.1, read as the reverse complement.
GCCCAGTAATCAGCTGAGGCGAAGTCGTCGGCCACCAACTGCCCGGTCACATTGGAAATGACCGGGATCGTGGGCAAGCCCACAGACAGTTCGGCCGCAACGGCTGTGAACTCAGCGATCATCGGCTCCATCAACGCCGAGTGAAAGGCATGCGAGACCGCCAACCGGTGGACCCGACGGCCCTGGCCGCGCAGCCGATCAGCGATCGCGCTCACCGCATCGTGGGCACCAGAGATCACCACCGAAGCCGGACCATTGACCGCCGCGATGCTCACATCGTGCCCCAGCATCGGCGCTACCTCGTCTTCACGGGCCTGCACCGCAAACATGGCGCCGCCGGCGGGCAACGCCTGCATCAACCGTCCACGCGCGGCCACCAGCATCGCCGCATCCGGCAAACACAGCGCCCCGGCGATGTGCGCCGCGGCCAACTCGCCCACCGAATGACCCAGCACCAAACCCGGCCGCACCCCCCACGACATGAGCAGCCGATACAGCGCCACCTCCACCGCAAACAGCGCCGGCTGGGCGAATTCGGTGGTATTCAACAGATCTTGGTCGTGCCCCCAGATCACATCGCGCAGCGGATACCGCAGGTGCCGGTCCAACTCGTCCACCACAGCATCGAGGGCCTCGGCGAAAACCGGGTAGGCAGCATAAAGCTCGCTACCCATACCCAGCCACTGCGAGCCCTGACCGGCAAACACAAAAGCCGTCTTGCCCGCCGGCTTGCCAACACCGCAGACCACCCCAGCCTCCGGTCGACCAGCAACCACCCCAGCCAACCCAGCCAGCAACTCATCGCGAGTCTGGCCGACCACCACCGCCCGATGATCAAACACCGACCGCGTGCTCACCAACGAATACCCCACATCAACAACATCAAGCGCCGGCCGAGCCCGCACATACCGCCCCAACCGACCCGCCTGAGCAGCCAACGCCGAAGCCGTCTTCCCCGAAATCACCCACGCCACCACCCCACCACCGGAACCGTCGGCCCCCGCACAAACCCCATCCGACTCAACCGGAAAAGCTTCCTCGACAATCACATGCGCATTGGTGCCGCCAAAGCCGAACGATGACACCCCAGCCCGGCGCGGCCGACCCGCCACCACCGGCCACTCCTGAAGTTCGTCTACAACTCTCAGGCCCAATTCCGTGAATGGGATAGCTGGATTTGGCTCCGTAAACCCCCCGCTCGGAAGCAGCGAGCCACGCTCAACCATCAACACCGCCTTGATCAATCCGGCGATGCCAGCCGCACCTTCCAGATGGCCGATATTCGGCTTGATGCTCCCGATCATCAGGGGCCCAGATCCCGGTCTCTTGCGACCAAAGACCATGCCTAAGGCGTGCGCCTCGATCCTATCCCCTAACGACGTTCCGGTCCCGTGGGCCTCGACGTAGCCGATTTCCAGCGGATCGACGCGAGCGCTCTTGCATGCATTTTCAAGAACACCAATTTGCGCACTAGGATTTGGCGCCATAATACCGTTGGACTTACCGTCCTGATTGACCGCTGAACCCGTCAGAATCGCTAATATCCGCCGGCCCTCAAGGCGTGCATCACTGAGGCGCTGCAGCACGATAACTCCGCATCCCTCACCGCGTACCATCCCGTCGGCGGATTTATCGAACGCGTGACAGCAGCCTGTCTGCGACAAGATGCCCGCTTCCCTAAACCCACCCCATGGTTCTGGTGAAATAAGAACATTCGTCCCACCGACAAGTGCGATATCGCAGTCCCAGGTACTGAGACTTCGACAGGCTAGATGCACGGCGACCAGGGATGACGAGCATGCCGTGTCAATGACAATGGACGGACCCTGAATATCGAGAAAGTATGAGATTCTATTGGCAATAATACTCGAAGAACCGCCGGTGTTATCCCAAATAGTAGACTTTTGCTGAGCGCTAGCTGACACAAGCCGGACGTAGTCAGTTGACGACACCCCAACGAATACGCCCGTACGTGAAAGTCTTAATGACTCAGGAATAATTCCTGCATGCTCTAACGCTTCCCAAGAGACCTCCAGTAACAACCGTTGTTGCGGATCCATTCGCAGAGCCTCGTCCGGCGGGATATCAAAAAATCTATTATCGAAACCCGCGACATCCTTTAAAAAGCCTCCGGACTCCGCGAAAGTTCCAGCATTCGTGAACCCACGATCTGGATACGCTGTTATCGCACACTTCTTCTCGGTCAGAAAGTCCCATAGCCGTTCCGGGCCGTCAATATCTCCCGGAAATCGACAGCCCACTCCGATGACCGCAACCGGCTCGTTTATGCTGCCCCGACCCTGCGTGTTCCTGTCGGCGTGTCCATGACTCTCTCTTAACGAGTCAGCACTACGCTGGTTCAACAGACTATCAATCAAATCATTAGCGCTAGGATTATCCCAAACGGCCAAATCGGGAATACAAAACCCAAATCTGTCACCGAGGTCGCCGGGAATCGCTAAGACATCAATCGATTTCAAACCTAAATCTCTAATCGGAACGTCTAGGCTGACCTCATTTGGATGACACTCGATATGCGTGGACAAGTACTCTCGAAACCATTTTTGAAGCTTATCCGCAGTGACCGAACCGTCTGTCATGGGAACGTTGCTACTCGTTGCAACTTATTTGCTCCGTACTGCTTTGCGCATGCCGCCCGGCTAATCTTTCCGCTGGTGGTCTTCGGTAGCGCCCCGGGCGGTACCAGAAGAAAATCTGTTACATGCAGGCCATGTAATTTCGACAACGCCGATACGACCAGCCTTTTGATCGTCGAGAAATCCATAATAGTCACTTTATCGGGCCCATGCTCAGTCCTTACCTCGGCCGCAATGACCAAATGCTCCACCCCGTCGTCGGATACTGAAAATGCCGCGACCCGGCCACCGGTAAACTCCTTGACCGTAGTTTCGATATCATCGGGATAATGGTTTACACCGTCTTGGATAATGAGATCTTTCATACGGCCGACGATGTAGAACTCATCTCCTACTATGAATCCCAAGTCTCCCGTGCGAAGCCACGGCGACCTTGGCGTTCCCGCGGAGGCCTCCCGGATGCTGGCCTGGAACTTATCTCGGTTGAGCGCGTCGTCTGCATTGTGATATCCGGTAGACACATTCTTACCGTGAATCCAAATCTCGCCGATACGTCCCGGTCCGAGCTCGATATTCGAGTCCGGATCGACAATCCGAAGCAACGGTTCCTTGTCGTCGCTGTGGTAGCGTATTAAACGCGTTGCACGCTCAGTTTCGGAAGTACTTAGCTCCGCGTGGCCTCGAGCCAAGCTATCAGCATCGAACTCGGTTGACGTTGGAGGTGATCCCGCCTTCGTCGTCGCCAGGTAAACCACCGCTTCAGCCATCCCGTATGATGGCTTGACCGCTGCGGGCATCAAATTGTAGGGACGGAACCGGCGGAGGAATTTGGTTATTGTATTTGGCTGCACCTGCTCCGCGCCGTTGATTATTGTATTTACGTGGCCTAAATCCAGCCCCGCCATGTCCTCTTCGGAAGTTTTAGCGACGGCCAAATCGAATGCGAAGTTCGGCGCGGCCGAAAATGGCGCCTGGTGTTTAGCAAGCAGTTGCATCCATCTGGCAGGCTTACGGATAAATGCCTCTGGGCTCGTCAGGATAACCGGACATCCGACAAACAACGGAATAAAGAGGCCAACCATTAAACCCATGTCATGGTAAAGCGGCAACCACGAAACGACCGAGCTGGGCAACCTCGGCGCGCCGCCCTCATGGCGAAAATAGTTACGGATAATTTGGTCGACATTTTCCGTAACGTTACGCATGGATAAAACCACACCACGGGGGTTGGCCGTTGAACCCGAAGTATACTGCAAATACGAACTCCAGTCTGATAGTTGAGAATCGAGATCACAGTTATCTCCGGATGGCTCGTCCAATGTATCCAACGCTATGACCGGCGTCGTTACAGACGCCCCATGTGTAGCTATCGTGGCCCTGACCCGCGTTTCGGCTTGCGACGTCGTCAGCACGACGTCGGCGGCACAGTCGAGTACAGCCAGTCCAGTCCGCTTATCGCGTAGGCTGCCCAGCGGTTCTGGTAACGGAACCGGCGTCCATCCGGCGCACAGTGCTCCTAGAAATCCTGCAACATAGTCCAGACCTTGCGGAGCTGATATCGCTGCGGTCCTTCGTCGGTCAGCATGCCGGCCATAACTTATTAGATACGCAGACACGGCGGTGACGCGAGAATATAATTGACTCCACGTCATTCGGTCAATTTGGTCGCCGGTTTTTGTGTCGTAATCCATGAACACAAAGGCTTCGTCGCTTGGAGTCGTGGTCGCACGGTCGCGCAACGTGGATATAACAGACATTGGGAGTGGCGATCCCTTACCCGGTAACGATCCTGGCCACCCGGCCGCCGAGCTGTCTGGGCATCGAATTTCCCGTCGGGCCGCTCATGTTTCCACTCCTCCGGTTCAACTGATCCGCTTCGACCACAGGCTGGTCGAAGCGGCTCTGGATCGATGACTATAGATGACCGAGCGGCAGCCTGTACGATTAACCGAAATTTTTTGACCTCGCCGTAAACGATGTAAACGGAGTGTACAAAACTGCCCCAACGAGTGGCGTCTCCCCGGTAGGGTTCGTCCTCACGCGGCGGCTTGTTGAAGCGATGGAATCAGGAAGGTAAATGTTCGGCGTTGCCAAACGCTTGTGGATCCCGATGGTGATAGTCATCGTTGTGGCTGTCGCGGCCGTGACGGTCTCGCGGCTGCACTCGGTGTTTGGCTCACATCAACATGCGCCCGACACCGGCAACCTCGACCCGATCATCGCGTTTAACCCGAAGCATGTTCTCTACGAGGTCTTCGGCCCGCCAGGGACGGTCGCCAGCATCAATTACCTGGATGCCGATGCCCAGCCGCATGAGGTCGTCAATGCCGCGGTCCCGTGGTCATTTACCATCGTGACCACCTTGACCGCCGTAGTCGCCAACGTGGTTGCCCGCGGTGACGGTGCAAGCCTGGGCTGTCGCATCACCGTCAACGAGGTGATCCGCGAGGAGCGCATTGTGAATGCTTACCACGCGCACACCAGTTGCCTGGTGAAATCCGCGTGAGGAGCCAACGTCTAGCCGGGCACCTGTCGGCCGCCGCCCGGACGATCCATGCGTTGTCGCTACCCATCATTCTGTTCTGGGTGGCGCTGACTATTGTGGTGAACGTCGTTGCGCCGCAGCTACAGTCGGTCGCTAGGACACATTCGGTGGCGTTAGGCCCCCACGATGCTCCGTCACTGATCGCCATGAAGCGCATCGGCAAGGACTTTCAGCAATTCGATTCTGACACCACTGCAATGGTGCTGCTGGAGGGCCAAGAGAAGCTGGGTGATGAGGCGCACCGCTTCTATGACGTGCTAGTGACCAAGCTGTCACAAGACACCACCCACGTCCAACACATTGAGAACTTCTGGGGCGATCCGCTGACCGCGGCGGGATCGCAGAGCGCTGACGGCAAGGCAGCATACGTCCAGCTGAACCTCACTGGTGATCAGGGCGGCTCGCAGGCCAACGAGTCTGTCGCCGCCGTGCAACGCATCGTGGACAGCGTGCCACCGCCGCCGGGGATCAAGGCTTACGTGACAGGCCCGGGTCCACTCGGCGCCGATCGAGTTGTATACGGCGACCGCAGCCTTCACACGATTACCGGCATCAGCATTGCGGTGATCGCGATCATGTTGTTCATCGCCTACCGCTCGCTTTCTGCTGCTCTGATCATGCTGCTGACGGTCGGGCTCGAGCTGCTGGTGGTCCGCGGCATCATCTCCACTTTTGCCGTCAACGACCTCATGGGCCTGTCTACATTCACTGTCAACGTGTTGGTGGCGCTCACGATCGCGGCTTCGACGGACTACATCATCTTTCTCGTCGGACGCTATCAAGAGGCACGTGCGACTGGCCAGAACCGAGAAGCCGCTTACTACACCATGTTTGGTGGGACGGCACACGTGGTCCTGGCATCTGGCCTCACCGTCGCCGGCGCCATGTACTGCCTCGGCTTTACCCGGCTACCCTACTTCAATACCCTCGCATCGCCATGCGCGATCGGTTTGGTCACGGTGATGTTGGCGTCTCTGACGCTGGCGCCCGCGATCATCGCCGTTGCCAGCCGATTCGGGCTATTCGACCCCAAACGAGCGACAACGAAACGGCGTTGGCGCCGGATCGGCACGGTCGTCGTGCGATGGCCCGGCCCCGTCTTGGCCGCCACCCTGCTGATAGCGCTGATCGGACTGCTCGCCTTGCCGAAATACCAGACCAACTACAACGAGCGCTACTACATCCCCAGCGCGGCGCCATCCAACATCGGTTACCTCGCATCAGACCGTCACTTTCCGCAAGCCCGCATGGAACCGGAGGTCCTGATGGTCGAGGCCGATCACGACCTGCGTAACCCGACCGACATGCTCATCCTGGACAGGATCGCCAAAACCGTCTTCCATACGCCGGGGATCGCGCGGGTGCAAAGCATTACCAGACCGTTGGGGGCTCCGATCGACCACTCGTCGATCCCGTTTCAGCTCGGCATGCAAAGCACGATGACCATCGAAAACCTGCAGAACCTCAAGGACCGCGTGGCTGATCTATCCACCCTTACCGATCAACTGCAACGCATGATCGACATCACCCAGCGAACCCAGGAGCTGACGCGACAGCTAACCGATGCCACCCATGATATGAACGCTCATACCAGGCAGATGCGAGACAACGCCAACGAACTACGCGATCGAATCGCCGATTTCGACGACTTCTGGCGCCCCCTTCGAAGTTTCACGTACTGGGAGCGCCACTGCTTCGACATTCCCATCTGCTGGTCGATGCGCTCCTTGTTGAACAGCATGGATAACGTCGACAAGCTCACCGAGGACCTTGCCAACCTCACCGACGACACCGAACGCATGGACACCACACAGCGGCAACTACTCGCCCAACTGGACCCCACGATCGCCACCATGCAAACCGTCAAAGACCTTGCCCAAACACTGACCAGCGCGTTCTCCGGACTGGTCACTCAAATGGAAGACATGACCCGCAACGCCACCGTCATGGGTCGAACATTCGACGCCGCCAACAACGACGACTCGTTCTACCTTCCACCGGAGGCCTTCCAAAACCCCGACTTCCAGCGGGGTCTGAAACTCTTCCTATCCCCCGATGGCACCTGCGCTCGATTCGTCATCACCCATCGGGGTGATCCCGCGAGCGCTGAAGGCATCTCACACATCGACCCCATCATGCAGGCCGCCGACGAAGCCGTGAAAGGAACCCCGCTACAGGCTGCCAGCATCTATCTGGCGGGCACCTCATCCACCTACAAAGACATCCACGAGGGCACCCTGTATGACGTCATGATCGCCGTCGTGGCGTCGCTTTGCCTGATCTTCATCATCATGCTCGGCATCACCAGAAGCGTGGTCGCATCCGCCGTCATCGTCGGCACGGTCGCCCTTTCGCTGGGCTCAGCCTTCGGATTGTCGGTCCTCATCTGGCAGCACATCCTGCATATGCCACTGCACTGGCTCGTGCTGCCCATGGCCATCATCGTCATGTTGGCCGTCGGATCCGACTACAACCTGCTCTTGATAGCCCGATTCCAAGAAGAAATCGGGGCCGGCCTCAAAACCGGCATGATCCGAGCCATGGCCGGCACCGGCCGAGTGGTCACCATCGCCGGACTGGTGTTTGCCTTCACCATGGGCTCGATGGTGGCCAGCGATCTACGCGTCGTCGGCCAAATCGGCACCACGATCATGATCGGATTGCTGTTCGACACCCTCGTTGTCCGGTCTTACATGACACCTGCGCTGGCAACTCTGCTCGGCCGCTGGTTCTGGTGGCCACGTCGGGTGGATCGGCTAGCCCGACAACCCCAGGTGCTCGGGCCTCGTCGCACCACTGCGCTCAGTGCGGAACGCGCAGCGCTGCTGCAGTAGCGGCACGGCCCGGGTCGTAGCTCGACAGGTCGCGGCCCATACCTGCGCCAACATCACGATCGCGGTGGCACCGCGCTGACCTGTTGGTTGGGGTCTCGACCGTGAAATCTGGCTCGGTACTGAGACTTCGCGGGCACGGAGGCGGACGTCGGAAATCCCGGGGTCGGCGAACACCCCGACGACATTTGGCCTTCTCAGCCGTCCGTGCGGTGCGGTGCCATCAGCGCAACGGCGGCTCGCCAACCCAGCAGCAGCACCGCGGTGACCGCGGACGCGACCACGACGAAACTCGCGGCCACACCCGCCGAACTGACCTTGCGTAACACCATGCCGACCACGATGGTGCACAGCCACACGATCACCCCCGTGGGGGCGAGGGCGGTCGGCCGCCGCCAGCCGCGAGCCAGCACCCAACCGATACCAGTGCCGGTGAGAAATGGCCATGCCGTAGCCGCCAGGCCGGTGACGCTCAGTCCTTCGGCGTGGCTGCGACGTCCCACCGCGCAGAACACCAGCACGGCGACGACGTCGGCGGCCAGCCCCGCCAGCGCGCGCCGTGGTCGCATGCCGCGAGGCTACCGGGCCGGGGCAGTATTGAGTGATGAGCACCCCGACACCACCCGCCCTTGACCGCGACGACCCGCTGGGACTGGACGCGTCGCTATCCAGCGACGAGATCGCCGTCCGCGACACCGTCAGGCGGTTCTGCGCCGAACACGTCACCCCGCACGTCGCGGTGTGGTTCGAGGACGGCGACCTACCGGTCGCGCGCGATTTGGCCAAACAGTTCGGCGAACTCGGACTGCTGGGAATGCAGCTGCACGGCCACGGCTGTGGCGGCGCGTCGGCGGTGCACTATGGCCTGGCCTGCCGGGAGCTGGAGGCCGCCGACTCCGGCATCCGGTCGCTGGTGTCGGTACAGGGTTCGCTGGCGATGTTCGCCATCGCGAGCTTTGGCTCCGACGAGCAAAAGCGGCAGTGGCTGCCCGGCATGGCCACCGGTGACCTGCTCGGCTGCTTCGGGCTCACCGAGCCCGACGTCGGCTCCGACCCGGCCGCGATGAAAACCCGGGCGCGACGCGATGGTCCGGACTGGGTGATCACCGGGGGCAAGATGTGGATCACCAACGGCTCGGTCGCCGACGTGGCGATCGTGTGGGCCGCCACCGACGACGGAATCCGCGGATTCATCGTGCCCACCGACACCCCGGGTTTCACCGCCAACACCATCGATCACAAGCTGTCGCTGCGGGCGTCGATCACCAGCGAGCTGGTGCTCGACGGTGTCCGGCTGCCCGCCGACGCCATGCTGCCCGACGCGACCGGCCTCAGGGCGCCGCTGGCGTGTCTATCTGAGGCGCGCTACGGGATCGTCTGGGGAGCGATGGGCGCGGCCAGGTCGGCCTGGCAGTGCGCGCTCGACTACGCGACACAGCGCACCCAGTTCGGACGTCCGATCGCCGGCTTCCAGCTGACCCAGGCCAAGCTCGTCGACATGGCCGTGGAACTGCACAAGGGTCAGCTGCTGTCGTTGCATCTGGGGCGCCTCAAAGACAGGGTGGGCCTGCGCCCCGATCAGGTCAGCTTCGGCAAGCTCAACAACACCCGGGAAGCGCTCAAAATCTGCCGGACCGCTCGAACAATACTGGGCGGCAACGGGATATCGCTGGAGTACCCGGTCATCCGGCACATGGTCAACCTGGAGTCGGTGCTCACCTACGAGGGCACGCCCGAGATGCATCAGCTGGTGCTCGGTCAGGCCTTCACGGGCTTGGCCGCCTTCCGGTAGGACCGTCGGATGCCCGTCTTGCGGCGCTTCGGGTGTTCGGTCCTGGCTCTCGGGCTGCTGGCCGGCTGCGCCCCACCCCGCACCGGGCCGGCTTCGTCGCCGACCAACACCGGGGCCAAGGCCGACGCGGTCATCCGGATTGTGCGTGACTTCATGACGCAAGCGCATCTGAGGGCGGTGCTGGTCCGGGTCACCGTGGCCGGCAAGGAGGTCGTGACGCGGGCCGTCGGCGACTCGATGACCGGCGTGCCGGCCACCACCGCCATGCACTTTCGCAACGGCGCGGTCGCAATCTCCTATGTCGCGACGCTGTTGCTCAAACTGGTCGACGAAAAAAAGCTGCGCCTGGACGACAAGCTGTCCAGGTGGCTTCCCGACTTTCCGCACGCCGACCGGGTCACGCTGGGTCAACTAGCGCAGATGACATCCGGCTACCCCGACTACGTCCTCGGCAACGATGCGTTTGATGCCGAGCTTTACGCTAATCCGTTCCGGCAGTGGACAACACAAGAGTTACTCGATCAAATCTCTTCACGGCCACTGCTTTACGACCCGGGCACCAACTGGAACTACGCGCACACCAATTACCTCTTGCTGGGGCTGGCGTTGGAGAAGGCCGCCGGCCAAGACATGCCAACCCTGCTGCAGCGCAAGGTCCTTTCCCCCCTGGGCCTCACGGCCACCGCCAACTCCGATACCCCCGCCATCCCCGAGCCCGCCTTGCATGCATTCACCTCCGAGCGCCGAGGGGCCTTGAAAATTCCTGCCGGCGTGCCGTTTTACGAGGAATCGACCTTCTGGAATCCGTCGTGGACCATCACCCGCGGCGCCATCCAAACCACCACCATCTACGACATGGAGGCCACCGCGGTGGGGATCGGGTCGGGCAGGCTGCTCTCGGCGGATTCGTACAAGAAGATGGTGTCGACCGAGCTGCGCGGCAAGACCCGCGCCCAGCCGGGCTGCCCCACCTGCTTCGAGCAGAACGACGGCTACAGCTATGGTCTCGGGATCGTCATATCCGGCCATTGGCTGCTGCAAAATCCCATGTTCGCCGGTTACGCCGCGGTGGAGGCCTATCTGCCGTCGCAACGGGTCGCGGTGGCGGTCGCGGTCACCTACGCCCCCGAGGCCTTCGATGACCAGGGCAACTACCGCAACCAGGCCGACATACTATTTCGCAAGATCGGTGCCGAGGTAGCGCCGAACGACGCCCCACCCATGCCGCCGGGGAGGTAGGTAGCCATGGGAGTCATTGCCCGCGTTGTCGGTGTCGCCGCGTGCGGTTTGTCCCTGGCCGTGCTGGCCGCCGCGCCCACCGCGGGCGCGGAACCCACCGGCGCGCTGCCCCCGATGACATCCAGCGGCAGCGGACCGGTCATCGGCGACGGTGACGCCGCGCTGCGACAGCGGATCTCACAGCAGCTGTTTAGCTTCGGAAATCCCACCGTCCAGGAGGTTGACGGCTCGGACGCGGCTCAATTCATCACGGCCGCAGCCGCTGTCGCGGACCGCGATGTGGCGTCGGTGTTCTTGCCGCTGCAGCGGGTGTTGGGCTGCCAACAGAACACAGCCGGCTCGGGGGCCGGCTTCGGGGCGCGCGCCTACCGGCGAACCGACGGGCAATGGGGAGGCGCGATGCTGGTCGTCGCCAAGAGCACCGTTTCCGACGTCGACGCCCTCAAGGCCTGCGTCAAGTCCGGTTGGCGCAAGGCCACGGCGGGCACGCCGACTTCGATGTGCAACAACGGTTGGACCTACCCGCCGTTCGCCGACACCCGCCGCGGCGAAGAGGGCTATTTCGTCTTGCTGGCCGGCACGGCCTCGGACTTCTGCAGTGCGCCCAACGCGAACTACCGAACCACCGCGAGCTCATGGCCGGGCTAGCAGGCCGGCGGACCGTGGGGGTCCGCTGGTGGGCCCCTATGGCCCGCCAGGCCGATCGCAGAACGCCACACACAATGCCCAAGCAGGAATGGACACCCATTGCAGTTGCCCGTCCGCCGTGCGCTCGCAATATATCGGGCCGGGGTTCCCCCAGAGTTTCGCGCCTTCCGGCGAGCACGGTTGACCAATATCGGTATCGGCATGCGCTGGGCTACTTCCGATGAGGACCGCGATTGGAGCGATCGCCGTCAATATCGCCAAGCCGACCAACCTCAGTGCGTGCATGATCGACGCCTTCCTGTCGCAACAGCGCCAAACGACAAACTTGAGGATACAAGGAAACGGGATGGAGCAGGAGGGGCATACACATCACCCCAACCGACCATCCGGACGAGCCATGGGCTCCGGGCCTTAGCTGAATCGCATTGAAATACAACAACATCAGGACCCTGTGCCTTTGCCTAATACCCGTGTCGTCGGGCAGGTGCGTGGTCGCTCCAGCCCCTAGAAGGGCGGCGGGTCGTCGTCGGGATCGGGTGGTGGGCCGTGGGTCTCGGTGGCGATGACGGCCGCTTGGGCAATCCGGCGGGCTTGGTGGTTGCGGTGGCGTTCGGCTATGTAATGGGCGCGGTTTTGGGTGCGGGTGCTGGCCCGGCGCGGCATCATCGCGGTGCGCTGCCCGCGACGGTCGGCGCGGGCCGGGTCGGGTCGAGGTGGGTCACCGGTGGGGGTGCACAGCGCCGGGAACAGCAGCGCGCTGCCCGGGGTGGTGACGTAGGTCTGGTTACCCGGCAGCGTCCAAATCACGGTGCCGTCGGGCAGTTGCTGGGCGGGCCAGGCCCAGAAGGTGGCCAGCAAATGATGCAGCCGGCACAGGCATTTGAGGTTGGACGCGTGGGTGGGCCCACCGTCGGCGAACGCGATGGTGTGATCCAGGTCGCACTGGGTGGCCGGGCGGTCGCAACCGGGCGCCCGGCAGGTCAGATCCCGGGCCCGCACAAACGCCGCCAGCTTCACCGAGGGCCGATAACCCGGCTCCGGCCCGGCCGGGTGCTGGATCGGCTGCAGCCGGGCGGTCTTGGCCAACTCGGCCACCAGCTCGGCCGGGATCAGCCCGTCGCCGCCCAGCAACGCTGCCGGCGCCTGGCCGCGGCCCTCCAGGCTGGCCTGCTCGGCCACCACATGAATCACCACCGCCGACACCGGCGCCCCTCGGCGGCACAGTCGGGGCCGTCGCAGCGGCAGGCCAGCCGATCCGACCCGGCCGCCAACGCGCCCAGCGCGTCGGCGCGGCGCTGATCTGTGCTGCGCGGATCACCGGCACACACCGTGGCCACCAAGGCGTTCAGCCGCGCATCCAGGGCTTGGGCGTCGGTGGCATACAACTGGGCGTACACCTCGCCCATGCTCGGAATTCCAGATCGACACCTCCCGATCGCGGGCCCGCTCCCGCACCTGGCGCACCGCATCGGGGTCGGCCACCGCCACGATCCGATCGATCGCGGCGGCCAGCTGCCCCGGGTCATCGACGGCCAGCCCCGCACCCGCAGCGCCAGCTCGGCATCCACCCGCGCCAACACCTGCGGGTCGGTGATCAAATCGGTGCGATACACCAACGTCTGAAACATGTGGTAGTCGATTTCCCCGGCGGCAAACACCTGCCCGACCTTCGGCAGCCGCTCCCGCATCGCCCGGCCATGGTGCAGGTAACTGCCGGGCCGGCGATGTCGAGCCGTCGGAGAGGTGTACCTGGCCGCCATTGATGGCACTGCCGGACGCTGCCTGATCGAAGTGCGGGATTGCGCAGCGCCCAACAGCCATCCCGAGCGTCCGATCCGAAGGCGGCCCGACAAAGGCCCACAAGGCCCACAAGGCCCACAAAAAGTTACGCCGTTGGCATGACGGGAGTCGTACTGTGTAGCTGCGCCACAGCGACCAGACTGAAGGAGGACCATGACGCTCTCATCTGGTGAACCCTCGGCCGTCGGCGGGCGCCATCGCGTGGTCATCATCGGTAGTGGATTCGGCGGCCTGAATGCGGCCAAGGCGCTTAAACGGGCGGATGTCGACATCACGCTGATCTCCAAGACAACGACCCACCTGTTCCAGCCGCTGCTGTATCAAGTGGCCACCGGGATCTTGTCCGAGGGCGACATTGCCCCGACCACCCGGCTGATCCTGCGCCGGCAAAAGAATGTCCGGGTGTTGCTGGGCGAGGTCAACGCGATCGACCTGAAAGCGCAGACGGTCACGTCGAAATTGATGGACATGACCACGGTGACGCCGTACGACAGCCTCATCGTGGCCGCCGGCGCACAGCAGTCCTACTTCGGCAACGACGAATTCGCCACCTTCGCGCCCGGAATGAAGACCATCGACGACGCGCTGGAGCTGCGCGGCCGCATCCTGGGCGCGTTCGAGGCCGCCGAGGTCAGCACCGACCATGCCGAACGGGAGCGGCGCCTGACGTTCGTCGTCGTCGGCGCTGGGCCGACCGGCGTCGAGGTGGCTGGGCAGATCGTCGAGCTCGCCGAGCGCACCCTGGCAGGCGCGTTTAGGACCATCACGCCCAGTGAGTGCCGGGTGATCCTGCTCGACGCCGCACCCGCGGTGTTGCCGCCGATGGGTCCAAAGCTGGGTCTCAAGGCGCAACGGCGGCTGGAAAAGATGGACGTCGAGGTTCAACTCAACGCGATGGTGACCGCGGTCGACTACAAAGGCATCACCATCAAGGAAAAGGACGGCGGCGAACGCCGCATCGAATGCGCGTGCAAGGTTTGGGCGGCCGGCGTGGCGGCCAGCCCGCTGGGCAAGATGATCGCCGAGGGATCCGACGGAACCGAAATCGACCGGGCCGGAAGGGTGATCGTGGAACCCGATCTCACCGTCAAGGGACATCCGAACGTCTTCGTAGTCGGCGATCTGATGTTCGTGCCCGGCGTACCCGGGGTGGCTCAGGGCGCGATCCAGGGGGCCCGATACGCCACCACGGTGATCAAACACATGGTCAAGGGCAATGACGACCCAGCCAATCGCAAGCCGTTCCATTACTTCAACAAGGGCAGCATGGCGACGATCTCCCGCCACAGCGCCGTCGCGCAGGTCGGCAAGCTGGAGTTTGCCGGGTACTTCGCCTGGCTGGCGTGGCTGGTGCTGCACCTGGTCTACCTGGTCGGCTATCGGAACCGCATCGCAGCCCTGTTCGCCTGGGGGATCTCCTTCATGGGCCGCGCCCGCGGCCAGATGGCCATCACCAGCCAGATGATCTACGCCAGGTTAGTGATGACCTTGATGGAACAGCAGGCACAAGGAGCGCTGGCAGCCGCCGAACAGGCCGAGCACGCCGAGCAAGAGGCAGCGGGTTAGCTCAACGCTCGATCGATATCGGCAATCAGGTCGTCGGTGTCTTCCAACCCAACCGAGATGCGGACCACACCGTCACCGAGCCCGATCGCGGCCCGGCCCTCCGGGCCCATCGCCCGGTGCGTCGTGGTGGCGGGGTGGGTGACAAGCGATTTGGCGTCGCCGAGGTTGTTGGAGATGTCGATCAGCCGCATCTTGTCGAGCACCTCGAAGGCCCGCTGTTTGGCGACATCCTCCGGGCAGTCGAGTGCGAAGGTGACGACGGTTCCGCCACCGGACATCTGACGCTTGGCCAGGTCATATTGTGGGTGCGACGGCAGGTACGGGTAACGCACCCACCGAACCGAGGGATGGCCGTTGAGGAACTCCGCGATCCGCTGCGCCGAGGCATTGCTGTGTTGCACCCGAATAGCCAGCGTCTCAAGGCCTTTCAACAGTACCCAGGCGTTGAACGCGCTCATCGCCGGACCGGTGTGGCGCATCAACTTTTGCACCGGACCGTCGATGTACTCCCGGTCACCGAGTATGGCCCCGCCCAGCACCCGGCCCTGACCGTCGATGTGCTTGGTGCCCGAGTACACCACCACGTCCACCCCCAGCGGAAAACCCTGCTGCAGTAGCGGTGTGGCAAATACGTTGTCCAGCACCACTTTTGCACCCGCGGCATGTGCCAGCTCGGTCACCGCAGCGATATCCACCAGCGACTGCATGGGATTGGACGGCGTCTCGAAGAACACGGCCTGCGTGGGCACCGCAAGCGCCCGCTCCCATTGCGAGAGGTCGTCACCGTCGACGAAGACGGTCTGCACCCCCCAGCGCGGCAGGATCTCGCTGCACACCACGAAACACGAGCCAAACAGGCTGCGCGCGGCAACCAGTCGGTCTCCGGCACCCAGCAGCGCGCCCAGCGAGGTGAATACCGCGGCCATGCCACTGGCGGTGGCGAACGCCGCCGGGGCACCCTCGATCAGCCGCAGCCGCTCCTCGAACACCGACACCGTTGGGTTGCCGTAGCGGGAGTACACATAGTGGTCCAGCTCGCCAGCGAACGACTTCTCGGCAACCGCCGCCGAGCCGTAGACATATCCGGACGTCAGGTACATCGCCTCGGCGGTCTCTTCGAACCCCGACCGCAACATCCCGCCGCGCACCCCGACGGTGGCCTGGCTGACGCCGTCGGGCAGCGCCTTCGGGGTGCGGACCGAAGACTCGTCGGTCATCCCTGTCTCCACGGCAGTCCCACCGCCCGCCAGCCCGTTGCGCCTCGATGACCCTCGGCGTCGAGATGCCCTTCGAAGCCGTCCAGCACGTTATAGGCCGGCGTGATGCCCGCCTCGGTCGCGACCTCGGCCGCGCCGATGGAGCGGTTACCGGAGCGACACAAGAAAATAACGGGCCGCTCGTGCTGATCAGCGTCCGCCGGGATGCGGTCCCGCAACTCGGCGAGGAAGTTGTCGTTGTGCGTCCCGTCGGACGTCGCCCATTGGACATAGACCACTTCACGACCAAGGCTCGACAAGTCGGGCACACCGACGAAGCGCCATTCCGCCTCGCAGCGCACGTCGACCAGGACCGCCCGCGGATTATCGCTGAGCATCTCCCAGGCCTGAAGTGGCGTGATATCTCCGGCGTAGCTCACTCGCGTGAGTCTGGCACATTTAGCCGAGAGGCAACTTCGCGGGCGCGTTCGCGGGCGATTGCCACCTCGGGTGCGGTGGCCAGCGCCACCCCAAGCCTGCGGCCGAACATCACGACGTCGCTTTCCGGCACACCGAGCGCACCGGTCAGCGCATCGGCAGGTGGTGCTGCGCCGACCGCTGTCCGGCCTGCCGTGTGGTCCGGGTTGATCACCCGAGCGGCACCCGGCGAGATCATCATGGTGTCCACCGCCAGACCCAGGATCGCCCGGGCCTGCAGTTCGAACACCGAAAGCCGCTGGCTGCGCACGGTGACCCAGGCACTCCCAGCGGGACACGCGGTGACATCGGCGAAATACACCTCATCGCCGTTGATCATCAATTCGACGCCGAAAACCCCGCGTCCCCCGAGCGCCTTGACGATGCGCGCGGCGATCGACTTGGCCGCGTCCAGCGCCGCCGTGCTCAGCTTCTGCGGTTGCCAGGATTCCAACTCACCGGCATCGGCGTCGCGATGACCGATAGGTGCACAGAACTCGATGAGCGGTCCGTTCGGGCCCTGACTGCACACAACGATCATGGTGACCAAAAACTCGATCTCGACCACCGACTCGGCGCACACCCGAGGGCTCACTCCCCCAGTCTGCGGCTGTACTTGATGGCCTGCCGCGCGCTGCCAGGCGGGCTCGACCTCGTTGGGCCCGGCGACCACCGAGCTACCCTGGCCAGCCACCCCTGCCACCGGGCTCACCAGCAACGGAAACCCAGCATGGACGGCCACCGCTTGAAGTTCGCCAAGGGATCCGACGAACCAGAACGGGGCTGTGGGCAGGCCGAGCTGATCGGCGGCCAGCCGGCGCAGGCCCTCCCGGTCGGCCGTGCACCGGACGGCACGGGCGTTCGGCACCAGCTCAGTGCACTCGCCGTCGGCTTGCTCGACGGCATCGAGAGCATCCACAGACACCGCGGCGGTGACCGTCACCAAGAAATCCGGTTGCAGCCGCCGGATCACCGCCGTCAGCTCTTCAGCATCGGTCATGGTGACCACCACCGACTGGTCGGCTATCCGGTGGGCAGTCGCGCCGACATAGCCGTCGACGGCGATCACCTCCGCGCCCAAGCCCTGCAACGCGATCGCCAGCTCCCGGCTGGGTTCGGCCGAACCCAGCAACATCACCCGCCGAACGTCTTGGGGAGCTGCTGGGCGCTCATGCCTAACGGTGGGTTCGTGCTGTCCTTCCGTCCAGCCGTCGATCACCAGCTCACCCTCTCGCTCGGTCGTTGCTCGGCTCAATTATTTGTCTATTTTCGCAACTCCGCTCACATCTGCCTGTGTACTTTTGCTATGAGGAGGTGGGGGCAACTGAGTGACCTGATAACCCAAGCCATCCGAACTTGATGACCGCTTAGCCATCCATCCGGCTCCGACATGGTTGCCGCCACCCGAATAGGTATGCGCCCAGTCGCCTGGCTCGCGGCAGCGACGAACCCTGCGCGGACCGGACAGCTTCGGCAAAGGAGAATCCGTGTCTTTCGTGACGACCCAGCCACGCAGCGCTGAGGCTGCTGCCGGTGTGAGGAGCGGCTAGTCATGGATTTCGGTGCGCTACCACCGGAAATCAACTCCGCCAGAATCTATTCCGGTCCCGGCTCCAGGCCCCTGATGCAAGCGGCCGCAGCCTGGCAACGGCTGGCCAACGAACTGACCGCGACGGCGGCTTCCTACTCCTCGGTGATTTCCGGGCTCACCGGCGATGACTGGCTGGGCCCGTCGGCACTGTCGATGGCGGCCGCGGCCGTCCCCTATGTCGCGTGGATGAGGGCCACCGCCGCCTCGGCCGAGCAGGCCGCGGCTCAGGCCGTGGCCGCGGCGAACGCCTACGAGTCGGCGTACGCGGCGACCGTGCCCCCGACGGTAATCGCGGCCAACCGCCGCACAATGCTGTCACTGGTCAAGACCAATGTTTTTGGCCAGAACACCCCGGCGATCGCGACTAGTGAAGCGCAGTACGGCGAAATGTGGGCCCAGGACATCGTGGCGATGGAGGGCTATGCGGGCGCCTCGGCGGCCGCGTCGCAGTTGCCGCCGTTCACCCCGCCACCGGCGACCACCAGCGGGGCCGGGTCGCTGAGTGACGCCGCCGCGACAGCGGCTCAGGCGGTCGTACCGGCCGCCGCGGCGACCGACGTGAGCCTGCTACCAACCCTGCAGTCCTTCCTACCGCCGCCCTTCGACGCCATTCCGAACCCCATCGAGGATCTTGACGTTCTCGTAGCCGCAGCTGTAGCCGTCGCGGCTGGCAGTTTGGGGGTATCGGCGGCGCAGCTCGGCGAGATCTACCGCCACGACGTGGTCGACGAGGCCCAAAAGGCGCCGCATTGCCCAGCCGAATCCGACCAGACACCCGCTGGGGCCGCGGGTGACGGGGATCTCCCTGAGGTCGGAGGACGGGTCACCAGCCCGCCACAGCCGCCGGTCGCCGCGCTCACCGGCTACTCCGCTAACATCGGCGGACTCTCCGTGCCGCACAGCTGGAATCTTCCGCCAGCGGTGCGCCAAGTTGCGGCGATGTTCCCCGGCGCGACTCCGATGTATATGACGGGGGGTTCGGACGGCTCCTACGCCGGCCTGGCAGCGGCGGGTTTGGCCGGCACCGGTCTGGCCGGTCTTGCCGCCCGCGGTGGCTCCGCGCCGACCCCGGCTGCAGCCGCCCCGGCCGGAGCCGGCGGAGCCGGCCCGGCTGCCACCAGGCCCGCCGCCCAGCAGACGCCCGCGGTCCCCGCGGCGGCCGCCGGGTCAGCCATACCTGGCCTACCGCCCGGTTTGCCGCCCGGCGTGGTTGCCAACCTTGCGGCGACCCTGGCGGCGATTCCCGGAGCGACCATCATCGTGGTACCGCCGTCCCCGAACGCCAATCAATAGCACTCAGGTACGGCGGGCGGCCGCTTGAGCGAGTTGCAGTCGCGAGGTGAAGCCGAGTTTGGTGTAGACGTGCGTCAGGTGCGTTTGCACTGTTCGCGGTGAGACGAAAAGCCGCGTCGCGATGTCCTTGTTGGCCAGTCCCTCGCCAACCAGTCGCACGACGTCAATCTCGGTCGGAGTAAGCGATTCCCAACCGGTGGCCGGTCGTTTGCGCCAGGAGTGGCCACGTTGCGCATAGGCGATCGTCTCCTTGATCGACAACGCGGCACCTTCGGCCCATGCAGCGTCGAAGTCTTTCTCCCCCATCGCATCTCGCAGAGCCGTCACCGACTGCACATAGTCCGAACGGTAAATCGCGAAGCGGACCGAGCCGATCTGCTGTCGGATAGCCTCGGCGGCGCCGAAGAGTCGTGCCGCCGCATGGTGGGTGCCGGCGTCGCTGGCCAGGCCGGCAAGGCATTCGAGCACGTCGGGGAGATCCAGGTGTGCCCCGCTCTCGGCCGCGCACGCGAGCGCCTTATGCGCGTCGCGTTCGGCTTCTTCCCGCTTGCCCTCGGCGACCGCGATCCTGGCGCGAGTCGCCAGCGCCATCGCCAGATGATGGCCGGTCATTGACTGCACGGCATCGTCACACCAACGACGCGCTGCGCTAAGGTCACCACCAGCCAGTGCAGCCTGGGCATTGAACGCGCGCTGCACCGCTGCCGAGAGGGGCAGCGCCAAACTCAAGTTCCGCCAGGCCGCCTCGCTGGCATGTTGAGCCGTCTGCACGTCGCCGGCGGCCAACGCGGCCGTGGTCAACGCCGAGTAGCCCATACCCGCGAAGTACTCGCCCAGCTCGGCGGCCTCGAGAGCGGCGTCGGCCGCCGCCCTAGCCGCACTCAGTTCACCCTGGTAGGCGAGCGCGAAGGCCAGGCCCTGCAGGCTGTTGGCCTTGTGCAGCACTTCCTGAGACGCCTCGGCCTCGTCCACCACCTCGCCGAATTGGGCGGCGGCCGCGGCCAGCTCCCCCCGCATCAGCTGGGCGTAGCCGAGACACCAGCGGCACCACAGCGCATTGGAGTGGTCACCGATCGCGGCAGCCAGCTCGCGTGCCTCTTGGGCGGCCGGGCGTGCCGCGACCGGGTCACCCGCCACGACCGCATCGACCGCCTGAAAGGTAAGGATCTGGGCCAGCCTCCACCGGTCGTCTACCGCTCGTGCCAGGTCGATCGCCTCGGCGAAATAAGACGCGGCCGCATCGGCGCGAGCTACCGCTACCGCGATCAAGCCGCAGGCCGTGAGCGCCCGGGACAGCAGCGCCGGTTCATCGACCTCGCGCGCGATCACCAAAGCCTGTTGGGCCTGCTCCATACCGGCGGCGGCGTCGACGAAGATGTCGAGCAGGGCCTTGTCGGCCAATGCCCGGGCGCGCACCGCGGCCGCCACCTCGAGATGACGCGCATTCTCGTCGGCAAGAATGCTGTCAAACCAGGCGCGCCCCTCCTGGATGCGCCCCCGCGTCATCCATACCCGCAACAGGGAGGACGCCAGCGCCAAGGCGCCCTCGGTGTCGGAATTTTCCCGGTTCCACACAAAGGCGGCACGTAGGTTGTCGATCTCGGTTTCGGCTTGGTCGAGGCAGTGCGAATAATCGGAGGGTCCGGGATTGTCGACCCTGGCAGCCAGCGCCGTGTAGTAGTCACGGTGCCGCGCAAACACGGCGTCCACCTCGCCAGCCTCGGAGAGTTTTTCCAACGCGTAGTGGCGCATCGTCTCGCATAACCGATAGCACGTCCGGCCGCTGTTGTCGTCGGCCATCACCAGTGACTTGTCGACCAGCAGGGTGATCTCGTCAAGGACCTGGTAGCGCTGCACATCGCCGCTGCAGGCAACCGCCTGTGCGTCGTCGACAAAAAAGCAACCCACAAACACCGCAAGCCGGCGAAACAAGGTACGTTCCGGCTCGGTCAATAGCGTGTACGACCAATCCACCGAGGCCCACAGCGTCTGCTGCCGGTGCGCGGCCGTGCGCGCACCGCCGGTCAACAGCGCGAACCGGTCACGCAAGCCATCGATGATCTCGTCAAGCGTCATCGACCGCAGCCGCGCAGCCGCCAGCTCGATCGCCAGCGGCAAACCGTCCAGCCGTTTGCAGATCTCGGTCACTGCGGCGGAGTTGTCGTCGGTGAGGCGAAAGTCCGGCCGGACTCGCTGAGCCCGGTAGCAAAACATCTCAACGGCTTCATCGCTCAGTGACAGCGACGGCACCCGGTAGCTCACCTCACCCTCGACCCGGAGCGGCTCACGACAAGTTGCCAGCAACCTCACCCCCCGGCACGCTTTCACCAGCGCTAACACCAAGGCCGCCGTCGCATCCAGCAGGTGCTCGCAGTTATCGAGCACCACCAGGGCTGGACGCCCGCCAAGAAAGCGCAGCACGGTGTCCGTCGTGGAGCGGCCCGGCTGGTCGTGCAGTCCCAGCGCGCCCGCCACCGTGACCGGCACCAAGTCGGGGTCCGTGATCGGCGCCAGATCCACGAACCACGCGCGACCGAACTCACCGGCGATCTGCGCCGCGAGCTGCGCCGCCAGCCGTGTCTTGCCCACGCCGCCGGCGCCGGTCAGGGTCACCAACCGGTTATCGGTCACCAACCGGTGCACCTCGGTGATCTGCGCGCCGCGCCCCACAAAACGCGTCAGGTGCACCGGAAGACCATGGGCCACATCGTCGTTGGCCACCCGCAGCGGCGGGAAATCGATACGCAATTCGGGATGACACAGCTGCATTACCCGCTCCGGACGCGACAGATCCCGCAGCGCGTGCGTCCCCAGGTCAACCAGCCATGCTTTGTCCGGGAGGCGATCGATGACCAGGCTTTCGGTCACGCCCGAGAGCACCGTCTGGCCCCCATGCGCCAAGTCACGCAGGCGCGCGGTCCGGTTGATGGTCGGACCGGCATAGTTGCCTTCGTCGCGGAGCGCGACCTCCCCGGTGTGCACGCCTATGCGCAACCGGATCGGTGCGAGCCGCGCTCGCTGCAAGTCCAACGCGGCGGCCACGGCATCCGACGCGCAGGCGAACGCGAGGACAAAGCTATCACCCTCACCCTGCTCGACTGGGCGTACGCCGTCATGGGCGGCAATCACACCAGACACGGCTTTGTCGAGGCGCGCCACGGCAGCACCCATGTCGTCTGGATGGGTCTCCCACAGCCAGGTGGATCCCTCGACGTCGGCCAACAGCAATGTCACTGTGCCCCGTGGCAGCAACTTGCTCATCCCCGCTCCACTCAGTCGCACTCATGCTAGCCAGCGGTGACCGGGTAGCAAAGGCCGTATGCGATGTCGAAGCGACGCCACCGGACGGTGGATTTCCGCCCGGCTAGCGCGACAGTGGGTCGTGCTGAATGCGCTCCGGTGGCGCGCCTTTGGCGATCAGGGCGGCCTTGGTGGCGCGGACCATGGCCGGTCCACCGCAGATCAGAATCTGCCGATCGCCCCAGCCGCCGTATCGGGAGACCACATCGGGTAGTCGGCCGGTCTGGCGCACGTGCAGACCGCGCGGCGCCGACACGTCGGGATAGTCGGCGGCCCAAGCCGGATCACCGTTGTACTCCGACACCGGCGAGACCGACAGCCACGGATTGTGCGCCGCGATCTGCCACAGCGTGGGCAGGTCGTAGAGTTCGCAGGCATAGCGTGCTCCGAAGAACAGGTGCACGCGCGGATTCACCGCGAAGCGGCTGAGGTCAATGATCAGCGCCCGCAGCGGCGCCAGCCCGGTGCTACCGGCGACCATGAGCACGTCGCCACCGTCGCGGTCCACCCGAAAGGCTCCGTGCGGACCGGACAATCGCCACCGGTCACCGGGCCGAGTTTCACCCACGATGGCGTTGCTGACCAGGCCACCGGGAACCACCCGGACGTGAAACTCGATCCGCCCGTTCGGGTCGGCCGGAATGGCTGGGCTGAGATATCGCCACCGGCGGGGGCATTGCGGAACATGCACGTTGACGTATTGGCCAGGGTAATAGTGCAGCGGGCGGTCCAGCTGCAGCCGAGCGACCGCAAGGTCGCGTGACACCCGGATGTGCTCGACGACCGTGCCGTCCCACCAGGCGGGCGCGTCATCGGCGTCCGCGGCACCGCTCATCACCCCGATGATCAGGTTGAGCGACTGGCCGGCGGCCTCGTCGACGGCGTCCGTCCAGGCGCCCCGGCTTGGATGGCCCAGATAGTCACGCAGGGTCGTATACAGCGCGCGGCGCAACGTGTCGTACTGGGTTGGCAGCACACCGTATTTGCGGTGGTCGCGGCCGAGCTGGGCAAGAAAGGCCACCGGTTCCTCGGCGCGCTGCGCCACCAGCTCGCCGTACACCCAGTGCAGCGCCTGCCCGAAAGCGGCTCGCTGGGCGCCCATGTCGGGTGGGAACAGGTCGCGTACCGAGGCGTCGAGGGCAAACCAATGGGCATAGAAGCGGCGGACCAGTTCCGGGTCGTCGAGCTTGAAGGCGTTTTGCAACACCCGCAACGCGTCCCGGTCCTCGAGGCCCACGGACCTCGATTCTAAGCTCGCGGCGAAACGGCGGCGGATGCACAAGTGGGTAAAATTGAGCGGAACAGACTCAACATTGACGGCGTTGAACAACCCGACAAGCATTTCGAACGGACCCCGAATGGAGGTGTCGTGGACTCGTTTAACCCGACGACCAAGACGCAGGCGGCGCTAACCGCGGCGTTACAGGCGGCTTCGACCGCCGGCAATCCCGAGATCCGGCCCGCTCACCTGCTGATGGCGCTGCTGACCCAAAACGACGGTATCGCCGCACCGCTACTGGAGGCTGTCGGTGTCGAGCCCGCCACCGTCCGCGCCGAAACCCAGCGCCTGCTCGACCGTTTGCCGCAGGCGACTGGAGCCAGCACGCAGCCGCAGCTGTCCCGCGAGTCGTTAGCGGCGATCACCACCGCGCAGCAGCTGGCCACCGAGCTGGACGACGAGTACGTCTCCACCGAGCACGTGATGGTCGGGCTGGCCACCGGTGACTCCGACGTCGCCAAGCTGTTGACCGGCCACGGCGCCTCGCCGCAGGCGCTGCGGGAGGCGTTCGTCAAGGTGCGCGGCAGCGCCCGGGTCACCAGCCCCGAACCGGAGGCGACCTATCAGGCGCTGCAGAAGTACTCCACCGACCTGACCGCCCGCGCCCGCGAAGGCAAACTCGACCCGGTCATCGGCCGCGACAACGAGATCCGCCGCGTGGTGCAGGTGCTGTCCCGTCGCACCAAGAACAACCCGGTGCTGATCGGTGAGCCCGGCGTCGGCAAGACCGCGATCGTGGAGGGCCTGGCGCAGCGGATCGTGGCCGGCGACGTGCCGGAGAGCTTGCGCGACAAGACCATCGTCGCGCTCGATCTCGGCTCGATGGTCGCCGGCTCCAAATACCGCGGCGAATTCGAGGAACGGCTCAAGGCCGTCCTCGACGACATCAAGAACTCGGCCGGCCAAATCATCACGTTCATCGACGAGCTGCACACCATCGTCGGCGCCGGCGCCACCGGCGAGGGCGCGATGGACGCCGGCAACATGATCAAGCCGATGCTGGCCCGCGGCGAGTTACGGCTGGTCGGGGCGACCACACTTGACGAGTACCGCAAGCACATCGAGAAGGACGCCGCGCTCGAGCGCCGTTTCCAACAGGTGTACGTCGGCGAGCCGTCGGTGGAGGACACCATCGGCATCCTGCGCGGGCTCAAAGACCGCTACGAGGTGCACCACGGGGTGCGCATCACCGACTCGGCGCTGGTGGCAGCTGCCACTTTGAGCGACCGGTATATCACCGCCCGCTTCCTGCCCGACAAGGCCATCGACCTGGTCGACGAGGCGGCCAGCCGGCTGCGGATGGAGATCGACTCGCGGCCCGTCGAGATCGACGAGGTCGAGCGGCTGGTGCGCCGGCTGGAGATCGAAGAGATGGCGCTGTCCAAAGAAGAAGACGATGCGTCGGCGGAGCGGCTGGCCAAGCTGCGCTCCGAGCTGGCCGACCAGAAAGAGAAGCTGGCCGAGCTCACCACCCGCTGGCAGAACGAGAAGAACGCGATCGAAATCGTCCGCGACCTCAAGGAGCAGCTGGAAGCCCTGCGCGGGGAATCCGAGCGGGCCGAACGCGACGGCGACCTGGCCAAGGCCGCCGAGCTGCGCTACGGGCGCATCCCCGAGGTGGAGAAGAAGCTCGACGCGGCGTTGCCGCAGGCGCAGGCCCGGGAGCAGGTGATGCTCAAGGAGGAGGTCGGTCCCGACGACATCGCCGACGTGGTGTCGGCGTGGACCGGCATCCCGGCCGGTCGGCTGCTGGAAGGCGAGACCGCCAAGCTGCTGCGCATGGAAGACGAGCTGGGCAAGCGGGTCATCGGGCAGAAGGCCGCGGTTACCGCAGTCTCTGATGCGGTGCGGCGCAGCCGGGCCGGGGTGTCCGACCCCAACCGGCCCACCGGGGCGTTCATGTTCCTCGGCCCGACCGGTGTCGGCAAGACCGAGCTGGCCAAGGCGCTGGCCGACTTCCTGTTCGACGACGAGCGGGCGATGGTCCGCATCGACATGAGCGAGTACGGCGAGAAGCACACCGTGGCTCGGTTGATCGGCGCCCCGCCCGGCTATGTGGGATACGAGGCGGGCGGTCAGCTGACCGAGGCGGTGCGCCGGCGTCCCTACACGGTGGTGCTGTTCGACGAGATCGAGAAGGCGCACCCGGACGTGTTCGACGTGCTGCTGCAGGTCCTCGACGAGGGCCGGCTCACCGACGGGCACGGCCGCACGGTCGACTTCCGCAACACCATCTTGATCCTGACGTCCAACCTGGGGTCGGGTGGCAGCGCCGAGCAGGTGCTGGCCGCGGTGCGCGCTACGTTCAAGCCGGAGTTCATCAACCGGCTCGACGACGTGCTCATCTTTGAGGGTCTCAACCCCGAAGAGCTGGTGCGCATCGTCGACATCCAGCTGGCGCAGCTGGGCAAGCGGCTGGCGCAGCGGCGGCTGCAGCTGCAGGTCTCGCTGCCGGCCAAGCGCTGGTTGGCGCAGCGCGGATTCGACCCGGTGTACGGGGCGCGGCCGTTGCGCCGGCTGGTGCAGCAGGCCATCGGTGACCAGCTGGCCAAGATGCTGTTGGCCGGCCAGGTGCACGACGGCGATACCGTGCCGGTCAACGTCAGCCCCGACGCCGACTCGCTGATCCTGGGCTGATTTGTCTGACGAGCAGACGCGGAATCGCACGCGTGAGGTCCGCGCAGTGCGATTCCGCGTCTGCTCGGCGTGGAAGGTGACTGGGTTGTGACCTGGTCGCATTCTCGGTTCCGGGCCGCCAGCGGATAGGCTATGCACCGATGGTCCCGCTTTGGTTCACGCTCTCGGCACTGTGCTTCGTCGGTGCCGTGGTGTTGCTGTACGTCGACATCGATCGACGCCGCGGGCGCAGCAGACGCCGCAAGTCGTGGGCGCGATCGCACGGGTTCGACTACGAACGGGAATCCACCGAGATACTCAAGCGCTGGACGCGCGGCGTGATGTCCACAGTTGGCGATGTTGCCGCCCATAACGTGGTGCTGGGTCAGATCCGCGGCGAGGCGGTGTACATCTTCGATCTCGAGGAAGTCGCCACCGTGATCGCGCTGCATCGCAAGGTGGGCACCAATGTCGTGGTCGACCTGCGGCTCAAAGGCCTGAAAGAGCCACGAGAAAGCGACATCTGGCTGCTGGGCGCGATCGGGCCACGGATGGTGTACTCCACCAATCTAGACGCGGCCCGGCGCGCCTGCGATCGGCGGATGGTCACCTTCGCGCACACCGCGCCCGACTGCGCCGAAATCATGTGGAACGAGCAGAACTGGACGCTGGTCAGCATGCCGATTGCCAGCACCCGTGCCCAGTGGGACGAGGGCCTGCGCACCGTGCGCCAATTCAACGACTTGCTGCGCGTGTTGCCGCCGCTGCCGCAGGAGATGCCCCAACAAACCGGGGTGGGACCGCGCGGCGCGGCACCTGGCCGACCCGTGGCCCCGGGCGGCCCCGCGGAGTTACCGCCGCGGCGCGCCCAGCCGGATCCGGCAACCACGGTGCTGCCCGATCCGGCTCGTCGGGCCCCCGAGCCGATCCGCCGCGATGAAGGCCGCTCCGAAGGCGTTCGGCGCCCGCCGCCGGCCGGACGCAACGGCCAGCAGGCCACCAACTACCAACACTGAGACCGCGGATGTCACGCCCGAGGCCACCGCGGTGACGCCGCATGTGATCGGCCTCCCGCGTGGCGGCGTGAGGAGAAGCCGTGGCCGGACCTGACCGCGCAGAGTTGGCTGAGTTGGTGCGCCGGCTGTCGGTGGTGCACGGCCGCGTCACGCTGTCGTCTGGCCGGGAGGCCGACTACTACGTCGACCTGCGTCGCGCCACCTTGCACCATCGGGCGTCCGCGCTGATCGGCCGGCTAATGCGCGAACTCACTGCCGACTGGGACTATTCGGTTGTCGGCGGCCTGACACTCGGGGCCGATCCCGTGGCGACCGCCATCATGCATGCCCCGGGCCGTCCGATCGACGCGTTCGTGGTCCGCAAGTCGGCGAAAGCCCATGGCATGCAGCGACTTATCGAAGGGTCGGAGGTTACCGGGCAGCGGGTGCTGGTGGTAGAGGACACCAGTACCACCGGTAACTCCGCGCTGACGGCGGTGCACGCCGTCCAAGACGTGGGTGGTGAGGTTGTCGGCGTGGCTACCGTGGTGGATCGCGCCACCGGGGCCGCAGAGGCTATCGAAGCCGAGGGACTGCGCTACCGCAGCGTGCTGGGCCTGGCCGATCTGGGGCTGGATTAGGCGTCGGCGGCATCGCTGTGCGCATTCTCGTTGCCTGGGCCACCTGCGGCGCCGTCGTCCTGTCCGGTCTGACGGGCTGCTCGGGTTCGAGTCATTCCGGTCGCACCTACGGCGCCCAGAGCGCCCGGACCGGCGAATCGCTGGCGGTGCTGGGCTGGAACATGTCGGTGTCGAATCTGCGCTGGTCCGGCGACTATGTGCTCATCGACGTGGATGCATCCCCGACGGACCCGCATGCGCCGCACGCCAAGCCCGAAGACATTCGCTTCGGGCTGTACGGCGCGTTGGCCCATCCGATGGAATCCGCTGCGCTCGGCAGCTGCGGCGACGCGATGGCCCACGTGCGCGACGTCGTGTCGCCGCTATCGGCGCCTGCCGGCCGGCTCACCGGCACGGTCTGCCTGGGTCCGCTGAAAGAGCGAAGCGCCGTCCGCGGCGTGTACACGTACTCGCCCCGCGATCGGATCCCGGGTACTGCCGCGGCCTATCCGGCCGCGTTTCCGGTGGGGATGCTGCCGACCAATCAAAACGACGCCGGTCTGGTGGTCAAGACCACCAGCGTCTCGGCTTGGCGCGCCGACGGCATGCAGCTCGGTAAGCCCCAGCTCGGAGATCCGGTGGCGTTCACCGGTAATGGCTACATGCTGCTGGGGCTGGAGGTCGACGCCGTCCCGGATCGGTATCGGGACGACTCGGCTGCCCGCGGCGGTCCCATGATGCTGCTCGCCGCACCGACACTGCCCGGCCGCGGACTGAGCCCGGCGTGCGCGACGTATGGATCCTCGGTGCTGATCCTTCCTGACGCGCTACTGGACGCGGTCCACATCAGCGCGTCGCTGTGTACGCAGGGCGAGATCAACGAGGCGTTGCTGTACGCGACGGTCGCGACAGTGGGAACCCACGCCGCGTTGTGGACCTCGCGATGAGTGCGCTTGGGCCCGGGCCTACGGAATGGGGCGCGCCGACCGGCGGCGTGGGGCCCTGGGCAGGCGACCTCCCGGACGACCCCCGATACGACCCGGTGTTGTTGCGCGACGGCGATGCTCGCAACGTCGTCGACGCCTACCGGTACTGGACCCGAGAGGCGATCATCGCCGACATCGATACGCGCCGTCACCCCTTGCACGTGGCGATCGAGAACTTCGGACACGATGCCAATATCGGCTCGGTGGTGCGCACCGCCAATGCATTCGCCGTGCACACCGTGCACATCGTCGGGCGCCGGCGGTGGAATCGGCGCGGCGCCATGGTGACCGACCGCTATCAGCGGTTATGCCACCACGACAGCACCACCGGGCTGCTGGAGTTCGCGGCGGGCGCCGGCTTGACCGTGGTGGCGGTGGACAACGTCCCGGGTGCGGCGCGCCTGGAGCAGACCGCGTTGCCGCGGGAATGCCTGCTGTTATTCGGCCAGGAAGGGCCCGGCATTACCGACGACGCCCGTGCCGGCGCGGCGGTCACGGTGTCGATCGCCCAGTTCGGGTCGACGCGAAGCATTAACGCCGGCGTGGCCGCCGGAATCGCGATGCACGCCTGGATACGGCAGCACGCGGACCTGGGCCGCGCCTGGTAGGCCTCGGCGAGCAGACACAAAATCGCACGAATCAACCGCAAACCGTGCGATTTTGCGTCTGCTCGCCGGCCCGTGCTAGCGCGGTTGCGCCGGCCTCATCTTGAACGACACTTCGAGCTTGATGCGGTAGGTGATCTTGCCGGCGCTGTCCACGGCCATGTCCTGCTCAATGACCCGAGCGACGCGGATGTCATCGACGCTATCCCGCGCCCGCTGGACCGCCTCCGCCGCCGCCTGTTCCCAGGATGTGGGGCTGGTCCCGATGATGTCGATCACCTTGTACACACTCATGGGGGTAAAGCGTATAGCTTCTTCGATCCGAGAAAGTTGGCGCGTCGATTCGTCTAGCCCGCCGAGCCCGCGTCCGCTCTCGGTTGTGAGCGAGCCCGGTGATGCGGTGATTTTCGGGTCAGTAAACCCGGCCCGCTGCGCTGGCCACCGTTGTGGCGGGAAAATGGCGTGGCGTTCGTCCGGCACGCCGACATGTCTGTGATGTCGTCCGAGCTCGTGGTGTCAGTATGGCGTTGGGAGCCACCGACAGGAACTGTCGATTGTTGCGTTGAGCACGCGGACCAGATTCTTTAGGCCCTGTGGTTCCTCCGGACGGACGCGCAGTGTTGGAAGTTGTTGCGTCTGGAGGTATTTGATGGAACTGCTGCACGAGCGGTGCGCCGGGCTCGATATCGGCAAGAAGGACCTGAAGGCATGCGTGCGCACGCCAAGCCCCAAGGGCAGACGGTCGCGGAGCCAGGAGATCCGCACCTACGTCACCACCACCAACGCGTTGCTGGAGCTACGGGACTGGCTGATCGCCGAACGGGTCAGCCTGGTGGTGATGGAGGCCACTGGCGATTACTGGCGCGCCGCGTTCTACCTGCTCGAAGGCGACTTGAACGTGGTGCTGGTCAACGCCGCGCATGCCAAGGGCCTGCCCGGGCGCAAAAGCGATGTTTGCGATGCCGCGTGGTTATGTCAACTGGGTGAGTGCGGGCTGCTACGCGCCTCGTTCGTGCCGCCCGAGCCGATCCGCCAGCTCCGAGACCTGACCCGCTACCGGACAACACTCCTCGCCGAACGCACCCGGGAGGCGCAACGGTTGGAGAAGGAACTCGAAGACGCCGGGATCAAGCTGTCCAGTGTGGCCACCGACATTCTCGGGGTGTCTGGGCGGGCGATGCTGGCCGCGCTGATCGACGGCGAACGCGACCCGGCGGTGCTCGCCGAGATGGCCAAGGCCCGGATGCGCCCCAAGATTCCCCAACTGGTGCAGGCGTTGACCGGCAACTTCGGTGAGCACCACGCCTTCCTATGCCGGCTACATCTGCAGCGCATCGACCAGCTCACTGCGGCCATCGGGGAACTCTCGGCGCGGATCGAAGAGCAGATGCGCCCTTTCGCCCGCCAGCTTGAGCGCCTGGCGACGATCCCCGGCGTGGGTCAGTCGGTGGCCGAGGTCATCGTCGCCGAAACCGGCGCCGACATGACTCGCTTTCGCACCGCCGCGCATCTGGCGTCTTGGGCCGGGGTGTGCCCAGGGCAGCACGAATCGGCCGGCAAGCGCCGCTCCGGTAAGACTCGCCACGGCAACCGGTGGCTCGTTGGCGCGTTGGGCACCGCCGCGATGGCTGCGGTCCGCACCAAAGACACCACCTACCTCGGGGCGCGCTACCAGCGCCTGGCGCACCGACTGGGTAAGAAGAAAGCCCTTGTCGCAATAGAGCACTCGATTCTGATCGCGGTGTGGCACATGCTCACCGACGACGTCGACTACGCCGATCTCGGCGGTGACTACTTCGCACGACTGGATCCTGAACTGGCCATGCGCCGCATCGTCCGTCAAGCTAACGCGCTCGGGTTCACCGTTCGCTTCGACCCGATCCAGGCCGCCTAAGC
Source organism: Mycobacterium canetti CIPT 140010059 (assembly GCF_000253375.1). Taxonomy (NCBI): domain Bacteria; kingdom Bacillati; phylum Actinomycetota; class Actinomycetes; order Mycobacteriales; family Mycobacteriaceae; genus Mycobacterium; species Mycobacterium canetti. The sequence goes on along the minus strand of NC_015848.1, from coordinate 463,747 downwards.
ACCCACCCGACCGGGCATACCGCGACCACGACCAAATCACCCCGGGAGCCGCGACTCACCCTTCATTTTCGGACCAGCCGGGTGCGCCGGGCTTGCCCACTGCGCCGCGTTCTCCGCTGTTGCCGGGGTCGCCGGCGTTGCCGTTTATGGACCCGCTTGCTCCAGCATCGCCACCTTCGCCACCGGCGCCGGTGGCCCCGCCGCTACCGCCGTCGCCGCCGGCCCCGCCGCTGCCGATCAACCCCGCGGAGCCACCGTTACCGTCCGCATTCCCGGCCTCCCAGCGGCCCGACACCACCACACCCTCAGCCGCGCTGGATCACGGTTCAACGGGCAACTGGCACCAAAGGCTCCAGCGCGCGATGCACAGTGAACCTTGCACCTGGGCCGCACCCTGTGGTATTGAACGAGCAAGCGCTGATCGCACGCAGTAGGCATACGGCGATAGCCTCAACGCTCCTGTGCGACAAGGGAACTGGCTAATCCTCGCAGCCGGGCGCCGTCAACTGGCGGACCGGCGCGCCGAGCCTTTCAAGTCGAAGTAGCTAGCTCCACAGGGTGACGTGGACCTTTGGGCGGAACCGCGTCACCCCGACCCCGCTGCCCCGGATCATCGCCTGAATACACCTCGGGGTGCTGATGAAGCCAACGAGCTCGGAGACGGCGGGTTGGCGGGCCGAAGGCGCCAATGTCGCCACACACCACTCGCCGGCGCGATCCAGCCCAGGACCGGTCACGTGCACCAACCGTCCGGCGGCAAGATCCTTGGCGACCGCAAAGCCAATGGCCAGCGTGGCGCCCCCGACGCGCATGACCTCCTCCAGCGCGGCGGCATCGCTCTGGAAGATCCGTTGCTGGGACTCCGGAATCGCCAAGCCGCGCAACATGGTTGCGATCTCACCATCTACGCTGCCGGCGGACGGACCCAGCATCCATTGCTGGTGACGCAACAGCGCGGGCATCGGAATGCCTGCGGCCAGTGGGCTATTCGGCGCGACGACGGTGATGATCTGATACTTCAGGAAGGGCCGTAGAAAGATCGAGCCGTCGGAACCGATCGAGCTCTCACTGGCCGGGCCGATCGCGATGTCGACGGCGCGCGAGCAGATCAGTTCGCGGAACCGGCTGGTGGGATGCACGCTCAACTCGACCGAAAGGTCGTCGGCCCGAGACGAGAAGAGCTCGATCAGGCCCGGCGCGGCGTGTTCGGCGAAGGCGCTGGAGGCGGCGATGCGCAGCAACCGACGCCCGTGGGCGGCCTCGGTGACCTCGATCGCGGTTTGTTGTTGCAGGCCCAGGATTTCGACCGCGCGGCTGGCCAGCCGCAGCCCGCCGGGCGTGAACGCCAGCCCGGCACCGGTCCTGGTAAACAGCGGGTCGTCGAGTTCCTTGCGCAGCGCCGCGACGTGCATGGAGACTCCGGCGTCGGAAAGACCGAGTTCCGCGGCGGCCGCCCGTACCGAGCCCAGGCGAACCACCGCCGAATAGGCCCGAAGTTGAGCCGGGGTCATGCACTGAAGCCTACTTTGGGAAGCGTGCGTGAAGTGCTTGCCGAGCTGATGGCGATCTGGGCCGCCGGTGACACCGCGGGGGTCGCGACGGTGGTGCGAACCTTGCGGTCAGCGCCGCGGCCCCCGGGGGCCGCGATGGTGGTAGCCCCGGACGGTTCGGTAAGTGGGTCGGTGTCGGGCGGCTGCGTGGAGGGTGCGGTATATGAGCTGGCCGCCGAGGTGGCCCAAACCGGGATACCGCGGCTGGAACACTACGGAGTCAGCGACGATACCGCATTCGCGGTAGGCCTGACCTGTGGCGGCATCATCGACGTCTTCGTCGAGCCCGTATCGCGGGCCACGTTTCCCGACCTGGGCGAGCTGGCCGACGACATCGGCGCGCAACGCCCGGTCGCCATCGCGACCGTCATCGCCCATCCGGACGGGCGGCGGGTGGGTCGCCGACTGGTGATCCGGCCCGACACAAAGAGCCCCGTGACGGGTTCGCTGGGTTCGGCGCGTGCCGATGCGGCGGTTATCGACGATGCGCGGGGTCTGCTCGCGGTGGGCCGCAGCGAGATCCTCGAATATGGGCCCGATGGGCAGCGGCGTGGCGAGGGCATGGAGGTCTTCGTGTCCAGCCACGCGCCGCGCCCGCGGATGCTGGTGTTCGGTGCCATCGACTTCGCCGCCGCGCTGGCGCGGCAGGGTTCGTTCCTCGGCTACCGGGTCACCGTCTGCGACGCCCGCGCGGTATTCGCCACGCCAGCGCGCTTTCCGACGGCCGATGACGTCGTCGTCGCATGGCCCCACCGCTATCTGGCTGCCCAGGCGGAGGCGGGTGGTATCGACGAGCGCACGGTGATCTGCGTGCTCACCCACGATCCGAAGTTCGACGTCCCGGTGCTCGAGGTGGCGCTGCGCCTGGGTGTCGGATACGTGGGGGCGATGGGATCACGTAAGACGCACGACGACCGGATGGATCGGCTACGCGCGGCGGGCCTGACCGACGCCGAGCTGAGCCGGTTGTCCAGCCCGATCGGGCTGGATCTCGGTGCCCGAACCCCCGAGGAGACCGCGGTCTCGATCGCGGCCGACATCATCGCCCGACGTTGGGGCGGCGGGGGACGCCCGCTGGCCGATATTGCCGGACGGATCCACCATGATGCGCAGGTAGCGGGCGAGTTCAAGGATTACTTAACTCGACATTGACGCCCTTTTCGCGGGCGGCCGACACTGGGGCGCATGCAAGTACCTGGGCCTTTCGAATACGAACGTGCCACCAGCGTGGACCACGCCATCGGATTGTTGGATCGGTTGGGGGAGGGAGCGCGGGTGGTCGCCGGCGGGCACAGCCTGCTGCCGATGATGAAGCTGCGCATCGCCAACCCCGAGTACCTCGTGGACATCAACGACCTGGCCCCCGAACTCGGCTACGTCGTGGTCGGCGGAATCAACAATCCCAACCTGGTTCGGCTGGGTGCGATGACCCGCCATCGCGAGATTCTGGACTCCGATGCGCTGGCGGCGGTGTGCCCGATCTTCCGCGATGCCGAGCGGGTGATCGCCGACCCGGTGGTCCGCAACCGCGGCACCCTGGGCGGTTCGCTTTGCCAGGCGGATCCGGCCGAGGACCTGTCGACCGTGTGCACCGTTCTGGATGCGGTGTGCCTGGCGAAAGGGCCCTCGGGTGAACGTGAGATAGCGATCGACGACTTCCTGGTCGGGCCGTACGAAACCGCGCTCGCCCACAACGAGGTCCTAATTGAGGTGCGGATTCCGCTGCGGCACAACACCTCCAGCGCGTACGCCAAGGTGGAACGGCGGGTCGGCGACTGGGCGATCACCGCGGCCGGTGCCGCGGTCACGCTCGACGGCCAGACGATCCTCGCCGCTCGGGTGGGTTTGACCGCGGTGAATCCCGACCCGGTCGCGCTGGCGGAGCTGTCCGCGTCGCTGGTCGGCCAGCCCGCTACCGAAGAGGTGTTCGCTGAGGCGGGCCGGCGCGCCGCGCAAGCTTGCACGCCGGTGACCGACGTCCGCGGCACAGCCGAGTACAAGCGGCACCTAGCCTGTGAACTGACCGTTCGCACGCTGCGCACCGCCGCCGGGCGCGTGCTCCGCGCGCCGGCGGCCCCCGAGGCCTGAGAGGGGAACCAACCATGCAGGTGAACATGACGGTAAACGGCGAGCCCGTCACCGCCGACGTCGAACCCCGGATGCTGCTGGTCCATTTTCTCCGTGATCAGCTGCGGCTCACCGGAACTCACTGGGGCTGTGACACCAGCAACTGCGGGACATGCGTGGTCGAGGTCGACGGCGTGCCGGTGAAATCCTGCACGATGCTCGCCGTGATGGCCTCCGGCCACAGCATCCGCACGGTAGAGGGCTTGGCTGGGCCCGACGGCCAGCTCGACCCGGTGCAGGAAGGGTTCATGCGCTGCCACGGGCTGCAATGCGGCTTCTGCACACCCGGAATGCTGATTACCGCGCGCGCCCTGCTGGACCGCAACCCGGATCCCGACGAGCAGACCATCCGGGAAGCGATCTCGGGGCAGATCTGCCGGTGCACCGGATACACCACGATCGTGCGCTCCATTCAGTGGGCGGCAGCGCACCAGACCGTAAAGGCGCAGTCATGACAACGATCGAGTCACGCCCTCCGTCGCCGGAAGACCTAGCCGACAACGCTCAGCAGCCGTGCGGGCACGGCCGGATGATGCGCAAAGAGGACCCGCGATTCATCCGCGGGCGCGGAACCTACGTCGACGACGTCGCGCTGCCGGGCATGTTGCATCTGGCCATCCTGCGTTCGCCGTATGCGCATGCCCGCATCGTGCGCATCGATGTGACTGCCGCGCAGGCACATCCGAAAGTCAAGGCCGTGGTGACCGGCGCCGATCTGGCCGCCAAGGGCCTGGCTTGGATGCCGACACTAGCCAACGACGTACAAGCCGTGCTGGCCACCGACAAGACGCGCTTCCAGGGCCAAGAGGTGGCGTTCGTGGTTGCCGAGGACCGGTATTCGGCCCGCGATGCATGCGAGTTGGTCGACGTCGACTACGAACCGCTGGATCCCGTCGTGGATGCCCGCACGGCGCTGGACCCGTCGGCGCCGGTCATCCGCACCGATCTGGAGGGAAAGAGCGACAATCACATCTTCGACTGGGAGACCGGCGACGCGGCGGCGACCGAGGCGGTGTTCGCCAAGGCCGACGTCGTTGTCCAGCAGGAGATCGTCTACCCGCGGGTGCACCCGGCGCCGATGGAAACCTGTGGCGCGGTGGCCGATCTAGATCCGGTCACCGGAAAGCTGACGCTGTGGACCACCAGCCAGGCGCCGCACGCGCATCGCACGCTATACGCGCTGGTGGCCGGGTTGCCCGAACACAAGATTCGGGTGATCTCGCCCGACATCGGCGGCGGCTTCGGCAACAAGGTGCCGATCTATCCCGGTTATGTCTGTGCCATTGTCGCGTCGCTGCTGCTGGGCAAGCCGGTCAAATGGATGGAGGACCGCAGCGAGAACCTGACGTCCACCGGATTCGCCCGCGACTACATCATGGTCGGCGAGATTGCCGCCAACCGTGACGGCAAGATCCTGGCGATCCGGTCCAATGTGCTGGCCGACCATGGTGCGTTTAACGCCCAGGCCGCGCCGGCGAAGTACCCAGCCGGGTTCTTCGGGGTGTTCACCGGCAGCTACGACATCGAGGCCGCCTACTGTCACATGACCGCGGTGTATACCAACAAGGCGCCCGGCGGGGTCGCCTACGCGTGTTCGTTCCGCATCACCGAAGCGGTCTACTTCGTCGAGCGGCTGGTGGACTGCCTGGCCTTCGAGCTGAAGATGGATCCAGCCGAGCTGCGCTTGCGGAATCTATTGCGGCCCAACCAGTTTCCGTATCAGAGCAAGACTGGTTGGGTGTACGACTCGGGCGACTACGAGACCACAATGCGTAAGGCGATGAACATGATCGGCTACGAGGCGTTACGCGCCGAACAAAAGCAGCGGCGAGCGCGCGGCGAGCTGATGGGCATCGGGATGTCATTTTTCACCGAGGCCGTGGGCGCCGGGCCGCGCAAGGACATGGACATCCTCGGCCTGGGCATGGCCGACGGCTGCGAGCTGCGCGTGCACCCGACGGGCAAAGCCGTGCTGCGGCTTTCGGTTCAGACCCAGGGCCAGGGCCACGAGACGACGTTCGCGCAGATCGTCGCCGAGGAGCTGGGGATTGCGCCCGACGACATCGAGGTGGTGCACGGCGACACCGACCAGACACCGTTCGGGTTGGGCACCTACGGCAGCCGGTCCACACCCGTCTCGGGTGGTGCCGCGGCGCTGGTCGCCCGCAAGGTGCGCGACAAGGCCAAGATCATCGCCTCGGGCATGCTCGAGGTTTCGGTCGCCGACTTACAGTGGGAGAAAGGGAAGTTCCACGTCAAGGGTGACCCGTCGGCCGCGGTGACCATCGCCGACATCGCGATGCGCGCGCACGGCGCCGGCGATCTGCCCGAGGGCATCGAGGGCGGGCTGGATGCCGAGGTCTGCTACAACCCGTCGAATCTGACCTACCCGTACGGCGCCTACTTCTGTGTGGTCGACATCGACCCGGGCACCGCGGTGGTGAAGGTGCGGCGCTTTTTGGCCGTCGATGATTGCGGAACCCGGATCAACCCGATGATCATCGAGGGTCAGGTACACGGCGGCATCGTCGACGGCATCGGCATGGCGCTGATGGAGATGATTGCCTTCGACGAGGACGGCAACTGTCTGGGCGGATCGTTGATGGACTACCTGATCCCGACCGCGCTCGAGGTGCCACACCTAGAGACCGGGCACACCGTGACCCCGTCGCCGCATCACCCGATCGGCGCCAAGGGCATCGGTGAGTCGGCCACGGTGGGTTCCCCGCCGGCGGTGGTGAACGCGGTGGTGGATGCGTTGGCGCCGTTCGGGGTTCGGCACGCCGACATGCCGTTGACGCCGTCGCGGGTCTGGGAGGCCATGCAGGGCCGGGCCACACCACCGATCTAGGGGAGCTCGAGGGCGTCGATGTCCATCAGTGACCGGGCCGCACAGCTGGTGGCCGCGCGGACACCGTTCGTGCGCGCGACCGTGGTGCGGGCCCAGCAGCCCACGTCGGCCCGCCCGGGCGATGAGGCAATCCTGTTGGCGGACGGCACCATCGAGGGCTTTGTCGGCGGCCACTGCGCGCAGAACTCGGTCCGCAAGGCGGCGATGGGCGTGTTGCAGGCCGGCGAGAGCGTGCTGCTGCGCGTGCTGCCCGACGGTGACGTGCACTTCCCGGAAGCTCCCGGGGCGTGTGTGGTGGTCAACCCGTGCCTGGCCGGCGGATCCCTGGAGATCTTCCTGACCCCGCAGCTGCCGGCCCCGCTGATCCAGATTTACGGCGAAACCCCGATCGCCGACGCGTTGATCGAACTGTGCGGCCTGTTGGGCTACGACGCGCGCCGCGACACCGATCCGGCCGACACCGACGCCTTGCCAACTGCGATTGTGATCGCCAGCCACGGCGGGCCCGAAGCCGAAATCATCCGCACGGCGCTGGATAACGGCGTTGGGTATGTCGGGCTGGTGGCCAGCACGGTGCGCGGCGCGTCCATCCTGGATTCGCTGGACCTGTCCGATGCCGAGCGGGCCCGGGTGCATACCCCGGTCGGATTGGCCATCGGCGCCAAAACTCCGGCGGAGATCGCGGTGTCGATTGCGGCGGAACTGATCGCCACGCTGCGCGGCGGCGGCCCCAGAGGCCGGAAGGCGTTGGCGGACGAGAACGGCGGCGCATGACCGCGACCCAGATCACCGGTGTGGTGCTCGCCGCCGGGCGCTCCAACCGGTTGGGCACGCCCAAACAGCTACTGCCATATCGGGATACCACGGTGCTTGGGGCCACCCTCGACGTTGCCCGGCAAGCCGGATTCGACCAGCTGATCCTCACCCTGGGCGGTGCGGCGTCGGCGGTGCGTGCCGCGATGGCGCTGCACGGGACCGACGTGGTGGTCGTCGAGGATGTCGAGCGCGGGTGTGCGGCATCGCTGCGCGTCGCGTTGGCACGGGTGCATCCGCGGGCCACCGGGATCGTGCTGATGCTGGGCGACCAGCCTCAGGTGGCGCCGGCGACACTGCGGCGGATCATCGACGTCGGGCCGGCCACCGAGATCATGGTGTGCCGCTACGCCGACGGCGTCGGGCATCCATTCTGGTTTAGCCGCACCGTGTTCGGCGAACTCGCGCGACTGCACGGCGACAAGGGTGTCTGGAAGCTGGTGCACTCCGGCCGCCACCCAGTGCGCGAACTCGCCGTGGACGGCTGCGTGCCGCTTGACGTGGACACCTGGGACGACTACCGACGGCTGCTGGAATCGGTGCCCTCGTGACCTTCGCAAGTCCCGACGACGTGATCCGCCGGTTCGACGAACAGAACTACCTGCTGGATACCGGCACGGCGTCGGCAATCTATCTGGCGGTTACGCTGGGCAGGCCGCTGTTGTTGGAGGGTGAGCCCGGTGTTGGCAAGACAACAGCCGCGAAAACCCTTGCAGCCGTGTTGGATACCACGCTGATCCGGCTGCAATGCTATGAAGGGCTGACGGCCAACGAGGCGCTCTACGACTGGAACTACCAACGCCAGCTATTGTCCATCAGGCTGGCCGAGGCGCGCGGCAAGGGTATCTCAGACATATCGGAAGCGGATCTGTACACCGAGGCGTATCTGGTGGACCGGCCCATCCTGCGGTGCGTGCGGCACCGCGGACCGACCCCTCCAGTGCTGCTCATCGATGAAATCGACCGGGCCGACGACGAATTCGAGGCGTTACTGCTGGAGTTCCTTGGTGAGTCCGCGGTGACCGTTCCCGAGCTGGGCACTTTCCTCGCGGAGTGCCCGCCGATCGCGGTGCTCACGTCCAACCGCAGCCGTGACCTGCACGACGCACTGCGGCGGCGCTGCCTCTACCACTGGATCGACTACCCGGAGCCGGACCGGGCGGCCGCGATCGTGCGCCGCACGGTGCCCGGGGCTACCGCGCCGTTGATCGAGAACGCCACTCAATTCGTTTGCACTGCACGGGATCTCGATCTGGACAAGCCACCCGGTGTGGCCGAGACTATCGACTGGGTGGCGGCTTTGGTGGCACTCGGGGTCGCAGACCTCACCGCAGCGGATTCGAGTCCCGCTCTGGCCAGCCTTGGGGCCCTGGCCAAAACGCCCGACGACCGTACGCAGATTCGCGATGCGTACCAAGCTTTTACTGAGTGCAGCCACGCATGAGAGGACGCACAGGATGAAGATCGCCAACGAGTTCACCGTCAGCGCTCCGATCGAGCAGGCCTGGAGCATGCTATGCGACCTGGAGCAGATGATTCCGCTGATGCCTGGGGCCCAGTTGATCGGCCATGAGGGCGACGAGTACCTCGGTAAGGTCAAGGTCAAGGTTGGGCCGGTCACCAGCGAGTTCAGCGGCAAGGTGCACTTTGTCGAGCAGGACCGCAACCAGCACCGCGCCGTTTTCGACGCCAAAGGCAAGGAGGCGCGCGGTACCGGCAACGCGGCCGCCACGGTCGCTGCCCAGCTGCACGAGGTCGGAGAGCGTACCCGCGTCACCGTCGACACCGATCTGAAGATTGTCGGCAAACTGGCGCAATTCGGCAGTGGCATGCTGCAGCAGGTGTCGGAGAAGCTGCTGGGCCAGTTCGTGGATTCGCTAGAAGCCGAGCTCGCGGCCCAGAGTTCAGAAAGCCCGCAAGGCACACCCCCTGCTACCGAAGCGGCGCCCATCGACTTGCTGCAGCTGGCCGACGGCGGCCAGCTCAAAAAGTACGGTTCGGCGCTGCTGGCGGCGCTGACCGTGCTGCTGCTGATCTGGGTGCTGCGCCGGCGACGATGAATGGGATGGCCACCCCTGCACTGTTGCCGGGCGTCGACCTCGCGGCATTCGCGGCAGCGCTGGCAGCGCGCCTTCGCGACGCCGGGATACCGGTGTCCGCCAGCGGTCAAGCGAGTTTGGTGCAGGCGTTGCAGCAGTTGGTGCCGCGTACGCCGGCGGCGCTGTATTGGGGCGCGCGGTTGACCCTGGTCAGCCGTGTAGACGAACTGGCCACGTTCGATGCGGTATTCGCTTCGCTGTTCGGGGTATTTGGCAGCGCCGAACCCGACGGTGCCAACCGCCCACCACCGCCCATTGCAGGCCCGCGCACACCGGTGGCCGGCGTCGGGCACCGCGCCAAGCGGCGATCTTGTGCCGCCCAAGCCCAGAATCTGCCCTGGGATACTCGCTCGCTGACGATGGCCAGCGCCGGTCAGGGCGGACCCAGCCGCACACTGCCCGATGTCCTGCCCAGCCGCATTGTCGCCCGGGCCGACGAGCCATTCGACCAGTTCGATCCCGACGATCTGCGTCTGCTCGGCGCCTGGCTGGAGGCCACGATGGCGCGCTGGCCGCGGCGGCGCAGCCTGCGATTCGAGTCCAGCCCGCACGGCAAGCGCATCGACCTGCGGGCGACGATGAACGCGTCGCGGTCGACCGGCTGGGAGTCGGTGCTGTTGGCACGGATCCGGCCCCGCCGACGCCCCCGCCGGGTGCTCCTGCTCTGCGATGTGAGCCGCTCGATGCAGCCCTACGCCGCCATCTATCTGCATCTGATGCGGGCGGCGGTGCTGCGCCGGGCAGGGGGCCACCCGGAGGTTTTCGCGTTTTCGACGTCGCTGACTCGGCTTACCTCGGTGCTGTCTCATCGCTCGGCCGAGATGGCGCTACATCGGGCCAACGCTAGGGTGACCGACCGCTACGGCGGTACGTTCATCGGCCGTAGTGTCGCCGCCCTGCTGGCCCCGCCGCATGGCAACGCGTTACGCGGCGCGGTGGTGATCATCGCCTCCGACGGCTGGGACAGCGATCCGCCCGACGTGTTGGTGCACGCACTGACCAGGGTGCGTCGCCGCGCCGAGTTGCTGGTCTGGCTGAACCCTCGCGCGGCACATCCGGAGTTCCAGCCGCGTGCCGGTTCGATGGCGGCGGCGCTGCCCTATTGCGACCTGTTCCTGCCGGCGCACTCGCTGGCCGGCCTGCACCAGTTGCTGCTGGCGCTGGCCGGTGCCCGCTAGCCGCATGCGCCCCTCACCACAGCTCGGTGTAGCACTTTGCTATAAGCTGTAACAGATCGCTACACCCGAGGAGAGATGTCATGCCCAAAGCCGTCGACCGCGTCACGCGCGTCGCCGCGGATCTGGTGGACAGCGCGGCGGCCGAGGGTGCTCGTCAGAGCCGTTCGGCCAAGCAGCAGCTCGACCACTGGGCCCGCGTCGGTCGGGCGGTGTCGAACCAGCACACGGCGTCGCGGCGCCGCGTGGAAGCTGCGCTCGCGGGGCATCTGCCGATGAGGGACCTGACGCTGGAGGAGGGCGTGGTGTTCAACGCCGAGATCTCCGCAGCTATCGAGGAGCGCCTGTCGCGAACCAACTACGGCGACGTGCTCGCCGCGCAGGGCATCACCACGGTCGCCCTGAACGACGCGGGCGACATCGTCGAGCACCGGCCAGACGGCACCTCGGTCGTGCTGGCGGCCACGCCGTGATCGCCAGCTCGAAGACAACGCGCCACGCGTGAAGCGGCTCGATCTGGTCGCCGGGCCCAACGGCGCCGGCAAGTCGACGTTCGTCGCCCTCACGCTGGCGCCCTTGCTGCCCGGCATCGTCTTCGTCAACGCCGACGAAATCGCCAAACAACGCTGGCCCGACGACCCAACATCGCACGCCTACCAGGCGGCGCAGGTCGCCGCCGACACCCGCGCGAGGCTCATCGACTTGGGCCGGCCGTTCATTGCCGAGACGGTGTTCTCGCACCCATCGAAGCTCGAGCTCATCCGCACCGCGCGCACGGCCGGCTACACCGTCGTACTGCACGTGTTGGTTATCCCCGAAGACCTGGCGGTCGAGCGCGTCAGGCATCGCGTCGCCGCGGGCGGCCACGATGTGCCGGAGACCAAGATCCGCGAGCGTCACCGCCGGCTGGCCGAGCTTGTCGCCCAGGCCATCACGCTGGCCGACGGCGCCACCGTCTATGACAACAGCCGGCTCGCGGGCCCGCGGAACGTCGCTCAGTTCAGCGGGGGTGGCATCATCGGGCGCGCATGCTGGCCTTCGTGGACGCCGCCACCCTTGATGTCACGCTGGAGTAACAGGCCTGAGACGGCGTAAGACAGGCTAGGGCAGGATCGCATTATGAATCTGGCAAACCGGGCAGCCAGCGCCGAAACCGCCGTCACGCAACGGCATCTGAGACGGCTTTGGGCGTTGCCGGGCACCCAGTTGGCGGTGGTGGCTTGGCCGTCAACCCGGCGCGACCGGTTGTTCGGCAGCTGGCACTACTGGTGGCAGGCACACCTGCTGGATTGCCTGGTCGACGCGCAGCTGCGCGACCCGCAGCCGCAGCGGCGCGCCCGGATCAACCGCCAGGTCCGCTCGCACCGGGTCCGCAACAATTTCTCGTGGCTCAACAGCTATTACGACGACATGGCGTGGCTAGCGTTAGCGCTGGAACGTGCCGACCGGGTCGCCGGGGTACGACGCCGGCGCGCACTGCCCAAGCTCACCAACCAGTTCGTCGAAGCCTGGGTGCCCGAGGACGGCGGCGGCATCCCGTGGCGCAAGCAGGACCAGTTCTTCAACGCCCCAGCCAACGGCCCGGCCGGGCTATTCCTGGCCCGCTACCCAGACCAGTACGGGAAAAGGCTCAAGCGCGCAGAACAGATGGCCGACTGGATCGATCGCACGCTGATCGATCCGGAGACACACCTGGTATTCGACGGCATCAAGGCCGGGTCGTTGGTCCGCGCGCAGTACACCTACTGCCAAGGGGTGGTGCTCGGGCTGGAAACCGAGCTGGCGGTGCGCACCGGTCCGGCAGCCAGAGCGCGGCACTGCGCTCGCGTTCATCGCTTGGTCGCGGCCGTCAACGAGCACATGGCTCCATTGGGTGTGTTACGGGGCGCCGGCGGCGGGGACGGTGGCCTGTTCGCGGGGATCACCGCCCGATACCTCGCCTTGGTCGCCACCACGTTGCCGGGCGACTCGGCCGACGACGCCGCCGCCCGCGACACCGCCCGCGCGATAGTGCTGGCTAGCGCGCAATCGGCGTGGGATTACCGGCAAACCGTGGACGGGTTGCCGGTGTTCGGGGCGTTCTGGGATCGCGAAGCCGAGTTGCCCACCGCCGGCGGTGAGCAGGCGCGGTCCGTCCGAGGAGCGGTGCATAGCTCGGCGATTGCCGAGCGAGATCTGTCGGTGCAGCTATCGGGTTGGATGCTGATGGAAGCCGCCCACAGCGCCGCAGCGGTCAGCTCACTCGGGTAACACCAACGGGTCGGGGTCGCTCTGGGGTGCGTTACGCCGCGCCCGGTAGACCCGCGCCGCCGAGACCAGTGCGGGCAACAGTGAGACGAACACGATGGCCAGGATGATGAGCTGAAAGTTCATGTGCACGAACGGGACACTGCCCAAAAAGTAGCCCGCCAACGTCACACCCGCACCCCAGGCGACTCCGCCGACGATGTCGAACCCGAGGAACACCGGATACCGCATGTAGGACACCCCGGCAATGACTGGCACAAAAGTCCGCGCGATCGGCACGAATCGAGCCAGAATTATCGTCCATTTCCCGTACTTCTCAAAAAACGCGTGGGACTCGGTCACATAGTGTTTCTTGAAGAACCGGGAGTCTTCCTTCTTGAACAGCGCCGGCCCGATCCGTCGCCCGATGAAATATGCGGTCTGATCGCCGAGCACCGCGACCAGCGCAACGCACGGGGCGAGCACCCCGATGGTGACCGGTGGTGCCGGGCTGGCGGACAACAGCCCGCCGGTGAACAACAGCGACTCGCCCGGCAGCAGCGGAAACAGCAGACCGGTCTCGATGAAGACGATGATCAAAATCCCGGGCAGCACCGCGGAACCGAATACGCCGTTGGCGCCCAACCAGTACATCGGGTCGAGGATGTCCGGCATGGCCGTCACGGCGGTGCTCATGACGTCCCAACATACCGGCCATCACGCACAGGCCGACAAGCTCGGTTGCGGTGTTGCGATACTGGGTGGATCGGAGTCGTCAGGAGGAACGTTTCATGCCTATCGCAACGCCCGAGGTCTACGCGGAGATGCTCGGTCAGGCCAAACAAAACTCGTACGCTTTCCCGGCTATCAACTGCACCTCCTCGGAAACCGTCAACGCCGCGATCAAAGGTTTCGCCGACGCCGGCAGTGACGGAATCATCCAGTTCTCGACCGGTGGCGCAGAATTCGGCTCCGGCCTCGGGGTCAAAGACATGGTGACCGGTGCGGTCGCCTTGGCGGAGTTCACCCACGTTATCGCGGCCAAGTACCCGGTCAACGTGGCGCTGCACACCGACCACTGCCCCAAGGACAAGTTGGACAGCTATGTCCGGCCCTTGCTGGCGATCTCGGCGCAACGCGTGAGCAAAGGTGGCAATCCTTTGTTCCAGTCGCACATGTGGGACGGCTCGGCAGTGCCAATCGATGAGAACCTGGCCATCGCCCAGGAGCTGCTCAAGGCGGCGGCGGCCGCCAAGATCATTCTGGAGATCGAGATCGGCGTCGTCGGCGGCGAAGAGGACGGCGTGGCGAACGAGATCAACGAGAAGCTGTACACCAGCCCGGAGGACTTCGAGAAAACCATCGAGGCGCTGGGCGCCGGTGAGCACGGCAAATACCTGCTGGCCGCGACGTTCGGCAACGTGCATGGCGTCTACAAGCCCGGCAACGTCAAGCTTCGCCCCGACATCCTTGCGCAAGGGCAACAGGTGGCGGCGGCCAAGCTCGGACTGCCGGCCGACGCCAAGCCGTTCGACTTCGTGTTCCACGGCGGCTCGGGTTCGCTTAAGTCGGAGATCGAGGAGGCGCTGCGCTACGGCGTGGTGAAGATGAACGTCGACACCGACACCCAGTACGCGTTCACCCGCCCGATCGCCGGTCACATGTTCACCAACTACGACGGAGTGCTCAAGGTCGATGGCGAGGTGGGTGTCAAGAAGGTCTACGACCCGCGCAGCTACCTCAAGAAGGCCGAAGCTTCGATGAGCCAGCGGGTCGTTCAGGCGTGCAATGACCTGCACTGCGCCGGAAAGTCCCTAACCCACTAAACCGGGGCCGCTCACAAGCCGTGCAGCTCGGTCAGCGTCAGGTGCGCGACCAGGAAGTAGATGAGCAGACCCGTGCCGTCAACGATGGTGGCGATCATCGGCCCCGAAACGATGGCCGGGTCGATGCGCAACTTCTTCAGCAGCGGCGGAAGGACGGCAGCCACCAGCGACGACCACACCACGATGGCGGCCACCGTCAGCGCGACCGTCAGGGTCACCTGCGGGCCCACGCCCAATGTCCAGGCGCGCACCACCGCGGCGGCGGCCATAGTGAGGCCGACCAGCACACCGGTTGACAGCTCCTTGGCTAACACCGCAGGCACATCGCGAAACCGGACCTGACCGGTGGCCATCGCGCGGACCAGAGTGGTGGCGATCTGGGTGCCGGTGTTGCCGCCGGTGCCGATCAGCAGTGGGATGAAGAACGCGAGCGCTATCACCGCCTCCATTTCGTCGGAGAACGCCCGCAGGACGCTGCCGGTGTAGGCCTCGGCAGCAAAAAGTACCAGGAGCCAGACGACCCGCTTGCGCCATAGCAGCCACGGCGACGCCCGCAGGTAGGGCACCTCGAGCGGGGCCGACCCACCCTGGCGCTCGGCGTCTTCGGTTGCTTCCTCCTCGGCAATGTCGATGGCTTCGTCTTCGGCGATGATGCCCAGTAGCCGGTTGTCGGCATCGACGACGGGAACCGCCATCAGGTTGTGGCCCATGATTGTCTGCGCCGCGAGCTCCTTGTCAGTCAACGGCGACACGACGATGAGGTCGTCACCCATCAGCTCACGGACTCGCTGTTCGGGATTGGCCAGCACCAGGGCGCGAAAGGCGATCACACCCAGCAGGTGGGAGTCGGCGTCTGTCACATAGACGTAGGCGGTGGTTCGTGCATCGCTGCGCAGGCCCGAGGCGCGTTCCCGCACGCTGGCGACGGCCTGCGACACCGTCATGTTCGGGCGTACGGTCAGCGTTTCGGGCACCATGTGGGCCGCGGCGCAGTCCTCCGGCCAGCTCAACAAGCCACGCAGCACCATCGCCCGCTCCAGCGGTAGCAACGTCAGCAGCGCCTCCCGCTTGGGCTCCTTGAATTCGCGCAGGATGTTGGCGGCGTGGTCGGAGTCGAGGGCCTCGAGGAAGGTGGCGGCCAGCGACGGATCCATCGCGTGCAGTGCCTCTGCGGCCAGCTTGTCGTCGATCGACTCGAATAGCTCGACGGCGTTGGTGCCGTCGAGCAGTGGGCCAAGCTTTCCGAGTTCGGCTTTGGATAACGACCCGAGTTCGCGGGCGCGATCCGGCAGCTCGGTGACGACGTCGAGCCACAAATCGACGGCTTTCGGGGTGCCGATACCGATGACGTGGCGGATGTCGAGTGTTGAGTTCTCGGCGGGGCGGATGCTCACCTGGCGATCACCTGCCTCTCGTTGACGATCGAGACGCTATGCCGCCGTCTCTGCGGGAACAGGCCGCCAGTACATTGCCACAGACGGGATCCAGCCGCATTTCGGCTACGGTTGCTCGTTTCGGTGTTCGGACTAGTCGGTCCTGGTGACGTGCCGGTGATGCGGACCGGTCCTAGCACTGACCAATGGCCAAAATGCGGGCAAACCAGCCAATCCTGGCTTCAGTTGCTGGAGGACTGGCAGATCTTCCACTGATCGTCGCGAAACTGTAGGTCGAGGCTGCGGGTCGAGCGGACCTGGGGATCGAACGCCATGAAAGTGGTGACATTGGCCTCGGCGTGCGCGCCGTTGACGACGACCTGGTCGATGCTGGCGATGACCGGATATTGTTTGGCCGCCGAAACCCGGCGATAGGTTTCGGCCCAATCACGCTCGTCATAATCCACGTAGCCATCGCGGGTGGAGCCACAAGTCAGGGAACGCAGCGCGGTCAGGTCGCCGGTCTGGATGGCGATGTCCAAGCTCTGGATGGCTTGCCGCACCTGATCTTCCTGCGACATCTTCGAATGTTTGCCGCGGGTCAGCAGCACGGTGCCCAGGATCGCGATTGCCGCCAACGCCAGCACGATCACTACCACCGCCAGCGCCCAGCCCCAGGTGCGTTGCCGGACTGACGTCGCCTCCGTCCGTGGCGGGATTGATTGTGGCACAGCAGTTTTCGGGGGCATTCCGGTTGGCATCCGCGGCGGGGTGGTCGGCGCCTGGTTGGTTTGGAAAACCTCGGTGGCTGCCTCGTGGGCCGTGACGATCACCTGGGTCTCCTTGGCGTCGAAGCCGGGCGCGGTGAAACGGCGTTCGCGCTGCGCTTCCGGTTGCGTAACCGCGGCATCGTTGTCGGAGGTGGTGATCACCACGGTCTCGGTTTCGGCGTCGTGAGGCACCAGGGGGTAGCTTTCGGTGCGTTCCTCGCCAGGATCGGCGGACCGCTCGCCGGCCGGTTCGCTCCCGGATTCACCGGCTGAGCGGTCTGGCTCGGGTGCGTTGGACATGGGTGCTGCTGTCCTCCCGGTATCGAGTGGCTCTTTGGAGCTTAGCGACCCAGCCTTCGGTTGGCCCCATCGTCGAGGTGACGTGACCAAGCGCACAATAACTCCCATGACGTCGATGGGTGATCTCTTGGGACCTGAGCCAATCCTGTTGCCTGGCGACAGCGACGCCGAAGCGGAGCTGCTTGCCAACGAAAGTCCGAGCATCGTCGCGGCCGCACATCCGTCGGCGTCGGTCGCCTGGGCGGTGCTCGCCGAAGGGGCGCTGGCCGACGACAAGACCGTCACGGCCTACGCATACGCGCGTACCGGGTACCACCGCGGCCTGGACCAGCTGCGCCGCCATGGCTGGAAGGGCTTCGGCCCGGTGCCGTATTCCCACCAGCCCAACCGGGGTTTCCTACGGTGTGTGGCGGCGCTGGCGCGCGCCGCAGCCGCTATCGGCGAGACCGACGAGTATGGACGCTGCCTGGATCTGCTTGACGACTGTGACCCCGCGGCCCGTCCGGCGCTTGGGCTCTGAACGGTCAGAACCAGATACTCCAGAAACGGGTCAGCACGCTGCCCGCGGCGGCCAGCCGGTGCGACACGCCAGACAGGTCGAAGAGCCAGTACACCACCCCGAAGAACCACCCGTTCAGCGTCGGCGCCAGGAACAGGACCAGCAGAAACACCAAAGCGAACTGCTTGGCCGGCGCCAGGGCGCGCTGCGTCTCGGGTCTCAGGTGCGGCTCCAGGGCCGCATAGCCGTCCAGACCCGGGATGGGTAGCAGGTTTAACACCAGCGCGGTGAGCTGAAGGAATGCTAGGAACGCCACCCCGGCCCATAACACCGCGTGGATCGGGTCGAACAACAACCGGGTCGCCGTCAGCAGCAACATGGCCAGCGCCAGGTTGACCGTCGGCCCCGCCAAACTGACCAGGGTGCGGCGCGCCGTCGTCATGAACCAGGTGTGCACATACACCGCGGCACCCGGCAGACCGATCCCGCCCAGGGCGATGAACAGCATCGGCAGACCGAGCGAGAGCATGGGATGGCTGTAGCGGCGGGGATCCAGCGTCAGGTAGCCGCGCACTGCGACGTCGTGGTCACCGAAACGCCAAGCGGTGAACGCGTGACCGAACTCGTGCAGGCACAGCGACACCAGCCAGCCGGCGATCACCATGACGAACACCCCGGCGTAGGCCAGCGGCTGCACCGTCTCCCCGGCCAGCCAGGCCAGCGCGCCCCCGACGGCCGTCAATCCGAGCAGGCCCAGAAAGATCGGGCTGGGTCGCACCGACTCGCGCTGGCCCGTCTCGCTCACCGGTCGAAAACTACCGGACCAGCAGCCAACCCTCGACGTTGCGGTAAAACGTCGATCGGCGCACCGGGCGGGGCGCCGCGACACCGTCCCGAAGTACCGCAGCACCGGTGGTGCCTAGCTGCGCGGCGCGCCCGCCGATCCACCGCCGCCACTTTCCGGCGCCGTCTACCGCAGCTCGCAGGCCTGGCAGGGTCAGCGTCGGCTCGATGCACACCCCGGCCACATCGCCATCGAACAGCACGGTGTCGTCAACGACCGCCTCGCCGTGGATCAGGGCCTGCTCTTCGGCCGGCAGCCACTGTGCTCGGCCGACGATTACCGACCCGGTCTCGTCACGGATTAGCGGCACCCGCCGAGCGACGCCACACCGGGCGCGCCGCGCCGCCCGGCGCCCGGCCGGCAAGCGGTAGGCCCGGGTCGCGGGGCTGCGCCGGCGCGGCACATAACCCACCTCGACGTCGAGCCGGTCGGTGCGCAACAGCCGAGTCAGTACCGCCCCCAGGTCCGCGTCGGCGCCGACGACGATGAGCCGCGAATACCGTCCGATGACGGTGTCCAGGTTGTCTTGATGGGTAGGCAAGCCGGTCAACGGGCCGGGCACGTCGGCATCACCGGAGAGCAACACCGCGACGCCGGGTGCGTTCTCGGCCGTATACATGACAGCTCCTCGCAACCTGCTGGGTAGGGTAGGTCACCGGCTGGACCACAATAAGCGGGCATAGCCTGCGAGACCAGGTGGGAGCAACTCATGCCGGCGATCGTCCTCATCGGCGCCCAATGGGGCGACGAGGGCAAGGGTAAGGCCACCGACCTGTTGGGTGGCCGCGTGCAGTGGGTGGTGCGCTATCAGGGGGGCAACAACGCCGGGCACACCGTCGTCTTGCCTACCGGCGAGAATTTCGCATTGCATCTCATCCCGTCGGGTGTGCTGACGCCCGGGGTCACCAACGTTATCGGCAACGGCGTGGTGATCGATCCCGGTGTCCTGCTCAATGAGCTGCGGGGACTGCAAGACCGCGGCGTGGACACCGCCAAGCTGTTGATCTCCGCCGACGCCCATCTGCTGATGCCTTACCACATTGCTATCGACAAGGTCACCGAGCGCTATATGGGCAGCAAGAAGATCGGCACCACCGGCCGCGGTATCGGGCCGTGCTACCAGGACAAGATCGCCCGTATTGGGATCCGGGTCGCCGATGTGCTGGACCCGGAACAATTGACCCACAAGGTCGAGGCCGCGTGCGAGTTCAAGAACCAAGTGCTGGTCAAGATCTACAACCGCAAGGCCCTGGACCCCGCGCAGGTGGTCGACGCGCTGCTGGAGCAGGCCGAGGGTTTCAAGCATCGCATCGCCGACACCCGGCTGCTACTCAATGCTGCCCTGGAGGCCGGCGAAACGGTGCTGCTGGAAGGCTCTCAAGGCACCCTGCTCGATGTCGACCACGGCACCTACCCGTATGTGACATCGTCGAATCCGACGGCGGGTGGCGCGGCCGTGGGCTCTGGTATCGGCCCGACCCGCATCGGCACCGTGCTGGGGATTCTCAAGGCCTACACCACTCGGGTGGGCTCCGGCCCGTTCCCCACCGAGCTGTTCGACGAACACGGCGAATACCTGTCCAAGACTGGCCACGAGTTCGGTGTGACGACCGGCCGGCGCCGGCGCTGCGGCTGGTTCGACGCCGTCATTGCCCGCTACGCCGCCCGGGTCAACGGCATCACCGACTACTTCCTGACCAAGCTCGACGTGCTGTCCAGCCTGGAATCGGTGCCGGTCTGCGTCGGATATGAGATCGACGGCCGGCGCACCCGCGATATGCCGATGACCCAGCGGGATCTTTGCCGTGCCAAGCCGGTTTACGAGGAGCTGCCGGGCTGGTGGGAAGACATCTCCGGGGCGCGCGAGTTCGACGACCTGCCCGCCAAAGCGCGTGACTATGTGCTGCGACTGGAACAGCTTGCCGGAGCACCGGTTTCGTGCATCGGAGTCGGTCCGGGGCGGGAGCAGACCATTGTGCGCCGGGACGTCCTGCAGGACCGCCCGTGACGGATGCGTCAGTGCACCCCGAGGAACTCGATCCCGAGTATCACCACCACGGTGGATTTCCGGAGTACGGCCCGGCCAGTCCCGGTGCGGGGTTCGGCCAGTTCGTGGCGACCATGCGCCGGTTGCAGGACCTGGCGGTCGCGGCGGACCCCGGCGAGGCGGTGTGGGACCAGGCGGCCAAGCAGGCCGCCGCACTGGTCGACTTGCTGAGCCCATTTGAGGCCGACGAAGGTAAGGCGCCAGCCGGGCGGACCCCCGGCCTGCCCGGCATGGGCAGCCTGCTGCTACCGCCATGGACGGTGACCCGGTACGGCACCGACGGTGTCGAAATGCAGGGATCTTTCAGCCGGTTCCACGTCGGGGGCAACTCCGCGGTGCACGGCGGCGTGTTGCCGCTGCTGTTTGATCACATGTTCGGCATGATCTCGCATGCGGCGGGACGGCCGATCAGCCGAACCGCCTTTCTGCACGTTGATTACCGCCGAATCACCCCGATTGATGTGCCGTTGATCGTACGCGGACGAGTCACCAATACCGAGGGCCGAAAGGCGTTTGTGTGCGCGGAACTGTTTGACAGCGACGAGACGGTGTTGGCCGAAGGCAACGGCCTGATGGTGCGGCTACTGCCCGGCCAGCCCTAGCTGAGATTTTCCGTCTCGACACTCCAAAGCCAAACCTGCGTCAGGCGTCTGTTGAATAATCGTCACTGTCAAGACACCCAAGCACGGAACGGGACGTTTGGCTCCACCCGCCACGCGGTGGCGGTCAGCGGTTCCGGTGAGGGACGCTAGATGAGCTTCGCGGTGCTGCCCCCGGAGATCAATTCGGCGCGCCTGTACGTGGGTGCCGGTTTGGCACCGATGCTGGACGCGGCGGCCGCTTGGGATGGACTGGCCGACGAATTGGGTTCGGCCGCGGCCTCGTTTTCGGCGGTGACGGCGGGGCTGGCAGGTTCCTCGTGGCTGGGCGCGGCGTCGACGGCGATGACGGGAGCGACCGCCCCCTATCTGGGCTGGTTGAGAGCGGCGGCGGCGCAGGCCCAGCAGGCGGCCACCCAAACCCGGCTGGCGGCGGCCGCCTTCGAGGCAGCCCTGGCGGCGACGGTACATCCGGCGATCATCTCGGCCAACCGGGCACTGTTCGTGTCGCTGGTGGTCTCGAACCTGCTGGGCCAAAACGCCCCGGCGATCGCAGCCACCGAGGCCGCCTACGAGCAGATGTGGGCCCAGGACGTGGCGGCGATGTTTGGCTACCATGCCGGGGCGTCGGCGGCCGTCTCGGCGTTGACGCCGTTCAGCCAGGCGCTGCCGACCGTGGCGGGCGGCGGTGCGCTGGTCAGCGCGGCCGCAGCTCAGGTGACCACGCGGGTCTTCCGCAACCTGGGCTTGGCGAACGTCGGCGAGGGCAACGTCGGCAACGGTAACGTCGGGAACTTCAATCTCGGCTCGGCCAACATCGGCAACGGCAACATCGGCAGCGGCAACATCGGCAGCTCCAACATCGGGTTTGGCAACGTGGGTCCTGGGTTGACCGCAGCGCTGAACAACATCGGTTTCGGCAACACCGGCAGCAACAACATCGGGTTTGGCAACACCGGCAGCAACAACATCGGCTTCGGCAATACCGGCGACGGCAACCGAGGTATCGGGCTCACGGGTAGCGGTTTGTTGGGGTTCGGCGGCCTGAACTCGGGCACCGGCAACATCGGTCTGTTCAACTCGGGCACCGGAAACGTCGGCATCGGCAACTCGGGTACCGGCAACTGGGGCATTGGCAACTCGGGCAACAGCTACAACACCGGTTTTGGCAACTCCGGCGACGCCAACACGGGCTTCTTCAACTCCGGAATAGCCAACACCGGCGTCGGCAACGCCGGCGACTACAACACCGGTAGCTACAACCCGGGCAACAGCAATACCGGCGGCTTCAACATGGGCCAGTACAACACGGGCTACCTGAACAGCGGCAACTACAACACCGGCTTGGCAAACTCCGGCAATGTCAACACCGGCGCCTTCATTACTGGCAACTTCAACAACGGCTTCTTGTGGCGCGGCGACCACCAAGGCCTGATTTTCGGGAGCCCCGGCTTCTTCAACTCGACCAGTGCGCCGTCGTCGGGATTCTTCAACAGCGGTGCCGGTAGCGCGTCCGGCTTCCTGAACTCCGGTGCCAACAATTCTGGCTTCTTCAACTCTTCGTCGGGGGCCATCGGTAACTCCGGCCTGGCAAACGCGGGCGTGCTGGTATCGGGCGTGATCAACTCGGGCAATACCGTATCGGGTTTGTTCAACATGAGCCTGGTGGCCATCACAACGCCGGCCTTGATCTCGGGCTTCTTCAACACCGGAAGCAACATGTCGGGATTTTTCGGTGGCCCACCGGTCTTCAATCTCGGCCTGGCAAACCGGGGCGTCGTGAACATTCTCGGCAACGCCAACATCGGCAATTACAACATTCTCGGCAGCGGAAACGTCGGTGACTTCAACATCCTCGGCAGCGGCAACCTCGGCAGCCAAAACATCTTGGGCAGCGGCAACGTCGGCAGCTTCAATATCGGCAGTGGAAACATCGGAGTATTCAATGTCGGTTCCGGAAGCCTGGGAAACTACAACATCGGATCCGGAAACCTCGGGATCTACAACATCGGTTTTGGAAACGTCGGCGACTACAACGTCGGCTTCGGGAACGCGGGCGACTTCAACCAAGGCTTTGCCAACACCGGCAACAACAACATCGGGTTCGCCAACACCGGCAACAACAACATCGGCATCGGACTGTCCGGTGACAACCAGCAGGGCTTCAATATTGCTAGCGGCTGGAACTCGGGCACCGGCAACAGCGGCCTGTTCAATTCGGGCACCAATAACGTTGGCATCTTCAACGCGGGCACCGGAAACGTCGGCATCGCAAACTCGGGCACCGGGAACTGGGGTATCGGGAACCCGGGTACCGAAAATACCGGCATCCTCAATGCTGGCAGCTACAACACTGGTTTCCTCAACGCCGGCGACTTCAACACGGGCTTCTACAACACGGGCAGCTACAACACCGGCAGCTACAACGTCGGTAACACCAACACCGGCAACTTCAACGTGGGTGACACCAATACCGGCAGCTATAACCCGGGTGACACCAACACCGGCTTCTTCAATCCCGGCAACGTCAACACCGGCGCTTTCGACACGGGCGACTTCAACAATGGCTTCTTGGTGGCGGGCGATAACCACGGCCAGATTGCCATCGATCTCTCGGTCACCACTCCATTCATCCCCATAAACGAGCAGATGGTCATTGACGTACACAACGTAATGACCTTCGGCGGCAACATGATCACGGTCACCGAGGACTCGACCGTTTTCCCCCGAACCTTCTATCTGAGCGGTTTGTTCTTCTTCGGCCCGGTCAATCTCAGCGCATCCACGCTGACCGTTCCGACGATCACCCTCACCATCGGCGGACCGACGGTCACCGTCCCCATCAGCATTGTCGGTGCTCTGGAGAGCCGCACGATTACCTTCCTCAAGATCGATCCGGCGCCGGGCATCGGAAATTCGACCACCAACCCCTCGTCCGGCTTCTTCAACTCGGGCACCGGTGGCACATCTGGCTTCCAAAACGTCGGCGGCGGCAGTTCAGGCGTCTGGAACAGTGGTTTGAGCAGCGCGATAGGGAATTCGGGTTTCCAGAACCTCGGCTCGCTGCAGTCAGGCTGGGCGAACCTGGGCAACTCTGTCTCGGGCTTTTTCAACACCAGTACGGTGAACCTCTCCACGCCGGCCAATGTCTCGGGTCTGAACAACATCGGCACCAACCTGTCCGGCGTGTTCCGCGGTCCGACCGGGACGATCTTCAACGCGGGCA
Source organism: Mycobacterium canetti CIPT 140010059 (assembly GCF_000253375.1). Classification (NCBI taxonomy): domain Bacteria; kingdom Bacillati; phylum Actinomycetota; class Actinomycetes; order Mycobacteriales; family Mycobacteriaceae; genus Mycobacterium; species Mycobacterium canetti. The sequence goes on along the minus strand of NC_015848.1, from coordinate 439,422 downwards.
TTGCCAACCTGGGCCAGTTGAACATCGGCAGCGCAAATCTCGGCGACTTCAACCTGGGCAGCGGAAACGTCGGCAGCTTCAACGTCTTCTCCGGAAACCAGGGCTCATACAATGTCGGTCCGGCGAACCTGGGCAACTACAACATCGGTTTCGCGAACCTGGGTAACTACAACATCGGCTTCGGCAACGCCGGCGATTTCAACCAAGGCTTTGCCAACACCGGCAACAACAACATCGGATTTGCCAACACCGGCAACAACAACATCGGTATCGGGCTGTCCGGCGACAACCAGCAGGGCTTCAATTTTGCTGGCGGCTGGAACTCTGGCACCAACAACATCGGCTTGTTCAACTCCGGCACCAACAACGTCGGCATCGGCAACTCGGGCACCGGCAACTGGGGTATCGGCAACTCCGGCAGCGGCAACACCGGCATCGGCAACACCGGCAGCACTAACACGGGCTTCTTCAACACCGGCATCGTCAACACCGGTGTCGCCAACGCGGGCAACTACAACACCGGCTGGTACAACACCGGTGACACCAACACCGGCATCGCCAACCTGGGCGACTTCAACACGGGCTTCTACAACACGGGCAATTTCAGTACGGGCTTTGCCAACCAGGGTGATATCGCCACCGGGGCTTTCATCACCGGCGACATGGGCAACGGCGCCTTCTGGCGCGGCGACCAGCAGGGTCTATTCAGCGCGGGCTATCGGGTCCATGTTCCGGAAATACCCGCACACGTCACCGTGGAAGTTCCCATCAACATCCCCATCACCGCCAGCTTCACCAACACCGTCTACAGCGGCATAACGCTTGAGCAAATCAACTTCGGTTTCACCATCGACATCGCGGGGATCCCCCTGCTGGCCGGTGCAATCAGCAAGGCCGTCCTCCCGCCCATCACCGGGACCGGTCCCCAGATCACGGTCAACATCGGCGACCCTGGCGGTTCGACCGCGATCAGGATCCCCGCCACCGCCAGCGTCGGTCCCTTCGATGTCACGTTCGTCAACATTCCTGCCACCACGGGCTTCTTCAACGCCACCACCGATCCGTCCTCGGGCTTCTTCAACGGCGGCCCCGGAACCGTATCGGGCATCGCCAATATCGGCGCCAACATTTCCGGCTTCCAGAACGTCGCGAACTCCGCGACCTCGGGCTTCAACAACTACGGCTCGCTGCAATCGGGACTGGCGAACCTGGGCGATACCGTCTCGGGCGTATTCAACACCGCCATCGGGGCACCGGCCAATGTCTCGGGCATGTTCAACGTCGGTAGCAACCTCGCGGGGTTTTTCCACGACCAGGTGACCGGGATGTCGATGTTCAACCTCGGCCTGGGAAACATCGGCCAATTCAACGTCGGCTTCTCAAACGTGGGCGACAGCAACGCCGGCTTGGCGAACATCGGCGGCTTCAACCTCGGCAGCGGCAACCTCGGCAGCTTCAACGTCTTCGGCGGAAACCAGGGCTCATACAACGTCGGCCCGGCGAACCTGGGTAACTACAACATCGGCCTGAGTAACCTGGGCAGCTACAACTTCGGCTTCAGCAACGCCGGCGATTTCAACCTGGGCTTCGCCAACACCGGCAGCAACAACATCGGGTTTGCCAACACCGGCAACAACAACATCGGTATCGGCCTGTCCGGCAACAACCAGCAGGGCTTCAATTTTGCCGGTGGCTGGAACTCCGGCAGCGGCAACAGCGGCCTGTTCAACTCTGGCACCAACAACATCGGTTTGTTCAACTCGGGCACCGGCAACATCGGCATCGGCAACTCGGGCACCGGCAACTGGGGTATCGGCAACCCGGGTATCGATAACACGGGCCTGTTCAACTCCGGCGACATCAACACCGGCTTGCTCAACGCCGGCAACGTCAACACCGGCGTCGGCAACACCGGCCACTACAACACCGGCAGCTTCAACGCCGGCAGCTTCAACACGGCCGGCCTCAACCCGGGTAACTACAACACGGGCTATTTGAACACCGGTAGCTACAACACCGGACTGGCGAACTCGGGCGATGTCAACACCGGCGCATTGATCGCCGGCAACTACAGCAACGGGTTCTTGTGGCGGGGCGATTACCAAGGCCTGGTGGGCATCGGCCAGACGATTACCGTCCCCGACACCGCCATCCCGGTGAACCTGCGCGTGCCGATCTTCCTCGATATCCCGGTCACCGGCACACTTGGCACGTTCACCGTTCATGGCTTCAGATTCCCGGAGATCACCGGCGATATCTTCTTAATCGGCATACCGTTCAATGCCGCCACACTCGATGCATTCAGTTTCCCGAACATCTCGATTGTCCTTCCCAATATCGGCATCAACCTGGGTACCGGCCCGGACCCGCTGATCGATATCGCCGGCACCGGCGGTCTCTTGCCGATCAAGATTCCGCTCATCGATATACCGGCGGCCCCGGGATTCGGGAACTCGACGACCACCCCGTCGTCGGGATTCTTCAACTCCGGTACCGGTACCGTGTCGGGCTTTGGCAACGTGGGCAGCAATAGTTCCGGCTTCTTCAACCTCACCTCAGGAAGCTCGGGAATCTCGGGCGTCCAGAACTTCGGCGAGCTGGTCTCCGGTGGGTTCAACTTCGGCAACACCGTCTCCGGCCTTGTCAATGCGAGCACGCTTGGGCTTTCGATGCCGGCCAATCTCTCCGGCGGTGGCAACGTCGGTGCCATGGTCGCCGGCTTCGTCAACAACACCCAGATCCTCAACCTCGGGTTTGGCAACGTCGGCAGCGGGAACGTCGGCCACGGCAATATCGGCGACTCCAACGTCGGCCTCGGAAACCTCGGCAACTCGAACGTCGGCCACGGCAACATCGGCAGCTTCAACGTCTTCTCCGGAAACCGGGGCTCATACAATATCGGCCCGGCAAACCTGGGTAACTACAACATCGGCCTGGGCAACCTGGGCAGCTACAACTTCGGATTCGGCAACGCCGGCGATTTCAACCTGGGCTTCGCCAACAGCGGCAGCAACAACATCGGGTTTGCCAACACCGGCAACAACAACATCGGTATCGGGCTGTCCGGCGACAATCAGCAGGGGTTCGGCTCCTGGAACTCCGGCACCGCCAACACCGGCCTGTTCAACTCGGGAACCAACAACATCGGTTTGTTCAACTCGGGCACCGGAAACATCGGCATCGGCAACTCGGGCACCGGAAACACCGGCATCGGTAACCCGGGTTTCGGCAACACCGGCCTGGGGAACTCGGGCACCGGCAACTGGGGCCTGTGGAACCCAGGCACCGGCAATATGGGCGTCGCCAACGTGGGCACCTACAACACCGGTGGCTACAACGTGGGCAGCACCAACACCGGCATCGCCAACGTGGGCATCGCCAACACGGGCAGCTACAACACAGGCAGCACCAACACCGGCAGCTTCAACGACGGCGACTTCAATACCGGCTTCTACAACACCGGCGACTACAACACCGGCTTCTACAACACCGGCGACGTCAACACCGGCGCCTTCATCGGGGGCAACTTCAGCAACGGCGCCTTCTGGCAAAGCGATCACCAAGGGCAGTGGGGCGCATACTACGCAATCACCGTTCCCCAGATCCCGCTACTGAACTTTAGCCTCAACATTCCGGTCAACATCCCCATCCATCTCGACCTCGGTACCCTTGCCGTCAACGGCTTCCAGATTCCGGCTATCACCCTCCGCGCCCTCGGGGTCACCCACTTCAGCGTCGGACCCATCATCGTTCCGAGGATCGCCGGCACCTTACCGGTGATCGATATCAACATCGGCGACCCCGGCGGTTCAACCTCGATACCCATCACGATCACCAGCGGCGCCGGCCCGGTCGTCATCCCCCTGCTGGACATTCCGCCGGCCCCCGGTTTCGGAAACTCGACCACCGGCCCCTCATCGGGCTTCTTCAACTCCGGCACCGGCAGCTCGTCTGGATTCGGAAACCTCGGCGCCAACAATTCGGGCTTCTGGAACACCGCTTTCGCCGGCATAGGAAACTCTGGCTTGCAGAACTTCGGCTCGCTGCAATCCGGCTGGGCGAACTTGGGCAACACCGTCTCGGGCTTCTACAACACCAGCACGGCGGACCTCGCGACGCCGGCCAACGTCTCGGGCCTCTCCAACATCGGCGCCGACCTAACCGGCGTGCTCCGCGGCCCGAGCGGGTCGATCTTCAACGCGGGACTGGCGAACCTCGGCCAATTCAACGTGGGCAGTGCAAACCTCGGCAGTGCAAACCTCGGCAGTGCAAACCTCGGCAATTCAAACGTCGGCTTCGGAAACATTGGCCACGCGAACATCGGCGGCGCAAACATCGGCGACTTTAACGTCGGGATCGCAAACGCCGGTCCGGGGCTAACGACGGCCGTCAACAACATCGGTATCGGCAACACCGGCAACTACAACATCGGCATGGGCAACACCGGCGACTACAACATCGGCTTCGGCAACACCGGCAACAACAACATCGGCATCGGCCTGACCGGCGACAACCAGATCGGGTTCGGCCCGTTGAACGCCGGCATCGCCAACATGGGCTTGTTCAACCTGGGCGACAACAACTTTGGCCTGGCCAACGCGGGCAACTTCAACCAGGGCATCGCCAACACCGGCAATAACAACATCGGCTTGTTCAACACCGGCAACAACAACGTCGGCATCGGCCTGACCGGCGACGGCCTATCCGGCTTCAGCTCCCTGAACTCGGGCGCCGGCAACACCGGTTTCTTCAACTCCGGCACCGCCAACACCGGCTTGTTCAACTCCGGCACCGGCAACACCGGCTTGTTCAACTCGGGCACCGGCAACGTCGGCATCGGCAACATGGGCACCGGCGGCTTCGGCGTCGGCCTATCCGGCGACAACCAGGTGGGCATCGGCGGCACCAACTCGGGCAGTTTCAACATCGGCTTGTTTAACTCGGGCACCGGCAATGTCGGCATCGGCAACTCGGGCACCGGCAACGTCGGCATCGGCAACACCGGCACCGGCAACACCGGCATCGGAAACAGCGGCAACTACAACACCGGCTGGCTCAACTCGGGCCTTTTCAACACCGGCATCGCCAACCCGGGCAACCACAACACCGGCCTGTTCAACATCGGCGCCTTCAACACCGGCATCGCCAACCCAGGCCACTACAACACCGGCTCCTACAACACCGGTAGCTACAACACCGGCATGGCAAACGCCGGAGACTACGGCACCGGCGCGTTCATCACCGGCAGCATGAACAACGGCTTGCTCTGGCGCGCCGACCGGCAGGGCCTGCTGGCGGCCAACTACACCATCACCATCGAGCGACCTGCCGCGTTCCTCAATGTCGACATCCCGGTCAACATCCCCATCACCGGCGACATCACCAATGTCTCCATCCCCGCCATTACGTTCCCCAGAATCGACGCCAGCGGAAGCGTCGACATAGGCATCCTCAGTGGCACCGTCTTGGCCCCGGTCGGTCCGATCACCCTGCATGGCGGGGACGCGTCGGCCCCGCTGGACACACCCATCGAAATTGACTTCGGCCCCTCACCGGCGATCAACCTCAACATCGGCAAGCCCGACGGCTCCACCGTGATCAACATCGTGGGCGGCGCCGGCGCCGGCCCGATCAGCATTCCGATCATCGACTTGCGGCCAGCGCCCGGCTTCTTCAACGCCACCACCGGCCCGTCGTCGGGCTTCCTCAACTGGGGTGCTGGCAGCGCATCGGGCTTGCTGAACTTCGGCAACAACTCGGGCCTGGTCAACTTCGCCACTACCAGCATGGGAAACTCGGGCTTCCAAAACTATGGGTCGCTGCAGTCGGGCTGGGCGAATTTGGGCAACAGCATCTCGGGCATCTACAACACCGGCTTGGGAGCACCGGCAAATGTCTCGGGCTTGCTCAACATCGGCGCCAACCTGGCTGGGTGGTTGCAGAACGGCCCGACCGAGACGACCTTCAGCGTGGGCTTAGCCAACCTCGGGTTCTGGAATCTGGGTAGCGCAAACATCGGCAACTACAACCTGGGCAGCGCCAACATCGGCGTCTACAACCTGGGCAGCGCCAACATCGGAGACTTCAACCTGGGCAGTGCCAACATCGGCGACTTCAACCTGGGCAGCGCCAACATCGGCAGCTCCAACATCGGGTTCGGCAACGTCGGTCCGGGGCTGACGGCGGCCATCGGCAACATCGGCTTCGGCAACACCGGAAACGGAAACATCGGCTTCGGCAACACCGGCACCGGCAACATCGGCTTCGGCAACACCGGAAACGGAAACATCGGCATCGGGCTGACCGGCGACACCATGACCGGGTTCGGCGGCTGGAACTCGGGCACCGGCAACATCGGGCTATTCAACTCCGGCACCGGCAACATCGGCTTCGGCAACTCCGGAACCGGCAACTGGGGCATCGGAAACTCCGGTGACTACAACACCGGCATCGGCAACACCGGCAGCACCAACTCCGGCTTCTTCAACACCGGCCTGGTCAACACCGGCATTGGCAACTCCGGTGACTACAACACCGGCCTATTCAACTCCGGGAGCACCAACACCGGCAGCTTCAACCCCGGCGACTACAACACCGGCGGCTTCAACCCCGGTAACTACAACACCGGCTACTTCAACCCGGGCAACTCCAACACCGGCTTCGCCAACTCCGGCGATGTCAACACCGGCGCCTTCAATTCGGGCAACTACAGCAACGGCTTCTTCTGGCGGGGCGACTATCAGGGCCTTGGCGGTTTCGCCTACCAGAGCGCCGTTTCCGAAATTCCGTGGAGCTACGACATAGGTTCCCACATTGAAATACCCATCGAGGGCGACATCAACGCCATCACCCAGGACGCGTTCACTATTGACGAATTCGAAATACCCATCAAGTTGCGGGTCTCGGTCTGCGTGATCTACATCCCCTTCAAGGGGTGCGTAAAGCATGTCTCGGTCACCATACCCATCACCACCGAACATCTCGGCCCCTACGAAATCGATGCCAGCACGATCAACCCCGACCAGCCCATCGACACGGCTTTCACCCAAACCCTCGATTTCGCCGGCAGCGGCACCGTGGGCGCGTTCCCCTTCGGCTTCGGCTGGCAGCAGAGCCCGGGATTCTTCAACTCGACCACAATCCCGTCGTCGGGCTTCTTCAACTCCGGCGCCGGTGGCGCATCGGGCTTCCTCAACGACGCCGCAGCCGCCGTCTCGGGCCTGGGAAACGTCTTCACCGAGACTTCGGGCTTCTTCAATGCTGGCGGCGTTGGGAATTCGGGCTTCCAAAACTTCGGCAACCTGCTGTCGGGCTGGGCGAACCTAGGCAATACCGTCTCAGGCCTCTACAACACGAGCATGCTGGACCTCGCGACCCAAGCCCTTATCTCCGGCTTCGGCAACCACGGAGCCCGACTCTCCGGCATCCTCAACAACGGTAGCGGACCCTAACTCCCCCGCTACGCGCGCTCGCTCACCGGCTTGTACCGACGGCGCCGTTCGCTCCCCCGCTACGCGCGCTCGCTCACCGGCTGGTGCCGACGGCGCCGTTCGCTCCCCCGCTACGCGCGCTCGCTCACCGGCTGGTGCCAACTGCGCCGTTCGCTCCCCCGCTACGCGCGCTCGCTCACCGGCGCGGTTTCCAGACGACCAGGGCGGTGCTCTTCGGCACCACCGCGACCTCGCGGCGCTGGTTGGCACGCAACACCGCCAACTCCTCAGCCATCTCTTGCAACCTGGACTGCAGCGCCTCGACCTGACTGGTCAGTTCAATAATGCGCTTGATGCCGGCCAAGTTGACCCCCTCGTCCTGCGAGAGGTGCTGCACCTGGCGCAGCAACTCGACGTCATGCAGGGAATAGCGGCGCCCGCCACCGGAGGTGCGCCGCGGGCTGACCAACCCAAGACGATCGTAGGTACGCAGGGTCTGTGCATGCATGCCGGCTAGCTCGGCGGCTACCGAGATCAAAAACGTCCGGGATTCCCCGTCCTTTGGGTTCTTCGCCATCAGCGATTACCTGCCCATCCGGCCCGCGGGTTGAAACCACTGGACCGCTCCGCCGCCGCATAGGCTTCCAGAGCTTCCTGAGCGGCGCCTGCCAAATTGGGCGGCACGGCCACCTTCACGGTGACAAGTAGGTCGCCGCTACCCCCACTGCGCTTGGGCACACCGCGTCCGCGCACACGCAGAATGCGGCCGTCAGCGGTGCCTTTGGGCACCCGGACCCCGACCGTGCCGTCCAGGGTAGGCACCGACAGCGTCGAGCCCAAAGCCAATTCGGTGAAGCTGACCGGAACGGTGACGGTGAGGTCGTCGCCGTCGCGGCCGAAGATCTTGTCGGGCCGCACATGCACCGTCACGTAGAGATCCCCCGAGGGAGCGCCGCGCAACCCGGCCTCGCCCTGACCGGCTAGCCGGATGCGCTGCCCGTCCTCGACACCGGGCGGGATCCGCACGTTGATGGTTCGGGTGCGGGTGGTCACGCCGGTGCCTTTGCACTCCTCGCAGGGGTGCTCGATGATCGAGCCGCTACCTCGGCAGTCGGTGCACGGCTCGGAGAAGCCGAACGCGCCCTGATTGCGGTTGATCACGCCCGACCCGTTGCAAGTGGGACACACCTTTGGGCTGGTGCCTGGCCGGGCCCCGCTGCCATGGCAGTTGGTGCACGGCGCCGGGCTGGTTAATCGCAGCGGCATCGCCACGCCCTTGGCGGCCTCCACGAAATCCAACTCGGTCTCGGTCTCCAGGTCGTTGCCGCGTCGCGGGCGGCTGGGACGGGCGCTGCCACCGCGTCCGAACAAGCCACCGAACAAGTCACCGATGGTGGTACCGCCGGTTCGGCTGGCGGCGTCGAACAAGTCGTTGAGGTTGAACTCGGCGCCGTCTCCACCGACCCCGAAGCCGCCGAACCCGCCCCCAAAGCCGCTGTCGAACCGACGGCCGCCGAACCCGCCGCCGGCGAACAGGCGGCGGGTTTCGTCGTACTCCTTGCGCTTGGCCGGATCCGACAGCACGTTATGCGCCTCCGAAACCGCCTTGAACCGTTCGCCGGCGGCCGGGTTGCCCGGGTTCGCGTCCGGATGCAGGTCGCGCGCCAACTTCCGATAGGCACGTTTGATCTCTTCGGGACTGGCATCAGAGGAGACGCCCAGCTCCTGGTAGAAGTCTTTTTCGACCCATTCCCTTTGGGCCATGTCGCGTCACCCCCTCTCGCCTTCCTCTTTTGTTGTTAACTGCCCGACGGTTCTGATTCTGCCTGTTCGCCCGAGGTGTCGGCGCTATTGCCCTGGTCAGCTTGATCGTTTTCGGCGGTATCTGCGACCGCAGTGCCGTCGTCGACTGACTCCAGTTCGGCCGCGTCGACGACCACCGTGTCGACGACGCCGACCAAGGCGTGCCGCAGCACCTGCTCACCCAGTTGGTAGCCCTGCCGCATGACGGTGCCGATTACCGGCTTGGACCCCTGCCCGCCGTCGCCCTCGTGTTGCACCGCTTCGTGCAGCACGGGGTCGAAATCCTCGCCCTCGGCACCGAACGCCACCAGACCCAGCCCGGTCAACGCGCTGTCTAGCTTGTCGGCGACCGACTTCAGTGGACCCGACTCCAAATCGCCGTGCTTGCGCGCCCGCTCGAGATCGTCCAGTACACCCAGCAATTGGCTGACAACGCTGGCCTTGGCTCGGTCAGCGGCCGCCTGCTGATCGCGCAACGCCCGCTTACGGTAGTTGGCGAAGTCGGCCTGCACGCGTTGCAGATCGGCGGTCAGCTCGGCGACCTTGTCTTCGGTGTGCGCCGCATCGGCCGCAGCCGTCCCTCCCGGCATGTCGCCGGGAGGGACGTGCCGCACTTCACCCGTCTCGGGATCGATCCGCCGCTTGTCAGTGACGGTTACCTGTTCGCCCGAATTGCCATCCGGCTTTTGATTTCCGTCCGTCACTTGGCCTCCCGGCCGTCGTCGACCACCTCCGCGTCCACAACGTCATCAGCCGAGCCGGGGTGGGCACCGCCCGGCTCGCCGCCGGGGTGGGCAGCGCCAGTGGCCTGTGACGCAGCCTGAGCTGCTTCGTAGATCGCTTGCCCCAGAGCCTGCGACTCCTGGCCCAGCTTCTCCATCGCCGACTTGATGGCCGAAATATCCGATCCGCCAAGTGCCGCCTTCGCTTCCGCCACCGCGGCATCAACCTTGTTCAGCGTGTCTTCAGGTACCTTCGAACCACCCTCGGCCTCACGCTGTTCTTTGACGAACTTCTCCGTCTGGTAGACCAATGTCTCGGCTTGATTACGAACATCGGCCTCCTCGCGACGCTTGCGATCCTCCTCGGCGTGCGCTTCGGCGTCCTTGATCATGCGGTCAATGTCTTCCTTGGACAGGCCCGAGCCTTCCTGGATTCGGATCGTGTTCTCCTTGCCGGTGCCCTTGTCCTTGGCGGTGACGTGCACAATGCCGTTGGCGTCGATGTCGAAAGTGACCTCGATCTGCGGAATCCCCCGCGGCGCCGGCGGGATGCCGGTCAGCTCGAAGGACCCGAGCAACTTGTTGTGCGCGGCGATCTCACGCTCCCCCTGATAGACCTGGATCTGCACCGACGGTTGGTTGTCGTCGGCGGTGGTGAAAGTCTCCGACCGCTTGGTGGGGATCGTGGTGTTGCGCTCGATGAGCCTGGTCATCACCCCGCCCTTGGTCTCGATACCCAGGCTCAGCGGGGTAACATCAAGCAGCAGAACGTCTTTCACCTCGCCCTTGAGGACGCCGGCCTGCAGAGCGGCTCCCACCGCGACAACCTCATCGGGGTTGACGCCCTTGTTGGGTTCCTTGCCGCCGGTGAGTTCCTTGACCAGATCGGTCACCGCGGGCATCCGGGTCGAACCACCCACGAGCACAACGTGATCGATCTCCGACACCGAAATGCCGGTGTCAGCGATCACCGACTGGAACGGCTTGCGAGTGCGGTCCAGCAGGTCCTGAGTGATCCGTTGGAACTCCGCGCGGGTCAGCTGCTCGTCTAAGAACAACGGGTTCTTGTCGGCGTCGACGGTGATGTAGGGCAGGTTGATCGAGGTGGACTGACTCGAACTCAGCTCGATCTTTGCCTTCTCGGCGGCTTCCCGCAGCCGCTGCATCGCCATCTTGTCCTTGGTCAGATCGATGCCGCTGGTGCCCTTGAACTTGTCCACCAGCCAATCGACGACCCGCTGGTCCCAGTCGTCGCCGCCGAGGTGGTTGTCACCCGAAGTGGCACGGACCTCAACCACACCCTCGCCGATCTCCAGCAGGGAAACGTCGAAAGTGCCACCACCCAAGTCGAAGACCAGGATTCGCTGCTCCTTCTCGCCCTTGTCGAGGCCGTAGGCCAGCGCGGCCGCGGTCGGCTCGTTGACGATCCGCAGCACGTTGAGGCCGGCGATCTGGCCGGCGTCCTTGGTGGCCTGACGCTGGGCGTCATTGAAGTAGGCGGGCGTCGTGATAACCGCGTCGGTAATGTCCTCACCGAGGTAGGCCTCGGCGTCGCGCTTCAGCTTCATCAGAATGCGGGCGCTGATCTCCGGCGCGGTGTATTTCTTGCCGTCAATCTCTATGGACCAGTCGCTGCCCATGTGTCGCTTGACCGAGCGCACGGTGCGATCGACGTTGGTCACCGCCTGGTTCTTGGCGGGCTGGCCGACCAGCACCTCACCGTTGCGGGCGAACGCGACAATTGACGGGGTGGTCCTGGAGCCCTCGGAGTTGGCGACGACGACCGGGTCGCCACCTTCCAGAACCGAGACGACGGAGTTGGTGGTCCCGAGGTCGATCCCGACCGCACGAGCCATGGTGAATCCTCCTGAATATGTAGAGCTTCTTTCCTGCACTATGATGAGTGCACCCCGCTCAAGCTTGCCTCGACGGCGGTGTGCTGTCAATTCAGAGCTGAGCCTGATGCACTCAACTTACTGAGCATGCTAACGCTGGTCGTGCGGGTCTTGTTCCCGCGCGTCGGCAGGGCACACGCTCGGGGCGTAGCTGGGAGAGGCCCCGGTCAAGCCCGGAGAGCAGTGCTCAGTCCGCCAGCTTGACCGACTTTCGATGAGAACGCGCTTCTCGCCGTATTGAACTGGCGTGCTGACGGTCGCTGAGCAGCGCTCGCCGAGTGCGGCCGCTGATTCTTTCATCGAGCCAGGAGGCGCATTCGTGTTCGGCCGCCTGCGGGTCGGCCCCATCGTCGACGCGATCCGTCACCCACTCCTCGATCAGGTCTGCCTCATCGAACGGGCCAACGGTGCTGTCGGAGTAGGTGTGCGTGGGCACGGCGAGCCGGGTGCTGTGGTACACCCACCGTTGCATGACCAAGTTGACGCCTGACTGGCTGAGCACCGCGATCCGCTCACAGGTCGGAAGCGTTGGTGAATCGATGAGTTCAAGATTGATGAAGTCCGCCGAGTGATCCTGACCGTCGATGAGCTTCGGAAGCGGCATCGTGCCGAACGGGGCTCTAGCCCAGTTGGAACGAAGCGAGTCGGGTCTTACGGGAGCGACCAGCAGTCGCGGATGGAGGTCAACGCCGTGCCGCAGCGCGCATGGGTGCTGGAGGATCATCACCATGCGACCATCGCCGAGTCGGTAGATGTCGCCCGTGAACGTCGGTCTGTGTTCTCCGACATCCTCGAGGCGGGCAAGGTATATCGACTCTGGGTCGTCGGGCGTCTCCAACTCTGGCACGGTTACCGCTTGGGTCTTATCGAGATCACGCCGTCCTCGGCTGTGTAGGATTCGAAAGCGTTGTCTACAACGGTCTCTCGCCAGTCCTTATCAGTCTCGTTCAGTACGTATTCGACCGTACCGTCCCCAGTGTGGGTACTAGCCAGCGCCAATACGAGGTCATATCGACCTCGCTCCAGGAGGTCCATTCGGGTGATTCCCACTCCGGCTTGGATCGGCATTTCCAGCCAGGAGGCGGGCTCGCCGATGAATCGGTCCGAGAGCATGTCGATGAGGGCGAGTAGACGGGCGATTTTTAGCCGGTTCTCGCCGGTAACTCCAGCGCCCTTGCGCCATTTGGTGATTGCGGGCACGCTCACTCCGACAACGCGTGCGATGTCCCGCCAGGCAAAGCCGTAGTCCGCGAGCTGCTCAAGCGCATGCATGGGTGCGCACCGAGCCCGCTCGCCGGTCTTGGACTCCAGCTCAACCACGTGCGCCTCCCGCCGTGTGTCGCGGGCTTGCCCGTGGAGTTCCGTGAATTGGCGGTAGGTGACATCGGCGCGGTCGAACACCGAGGTCGATGGGGTGGTTTCGGGCAGCTTGTCGAGGCGGTAATCGCCGTTGCCAGAGGTGGCGTCGTCTCGGAGATTCGAGCTAGAGAACGAAATGGTCATGGTCACTCCTGCCCAGGTTGTTGCAGCACCTTTGTACGGAGTTCGGAAGTTATCAGCGATTCGAACAGTGGGCCGATGGGTGTGTGGAGCCTTTCGGCGACCTCGTCCACCAGGTGGGCGTCGAGCGCTGGGATGCCCTTGCAGGGGTCGCTCCACGCGCTGTCGATATCGATGAGGAAGAAATCTCCTTCTGCCGGAGGTTCTTTCAACCGCTGGAGAAACGGGGTTGACTGGATGACCGCGCCGCGCGCACCGGCGTACCTCAGTGTCAAGGAGTCGCCTGGCTCCGGGCCTTCGCACTGAATGACGTGCCGTTGCGCGGTGGTGGTGAGTTTGAGATCGGCAAGCTGTGTCCCAGGCCCGAGGAGACTTTCCGCCACCCAGTACGCCCAGCCGGATGGCTCCGCCAGCGATGCCCGAATCTCGTTGATGTAGCGCAGACCGATCCGGATGCAGCCATCGACTGGGGCCACGTCCTGGCGGGCTGTGACCATCGCGTGAACGATGGACCGAAACTCCTCCCAGCCCGGGTAGTCGGTGACTTCGAGGGTCATGGCGTCGGGTCGAAACGTGATCGCGGTGCGGCGATCACGGGCAACGAGCTTCTTCTGTGAGTGTGCGGTATGTTCGCCCGTTTCTAGGTTGACCTGCCGCACCTCCTCCTGTTCGAGTATGGGAGTCCATCGCGCCAGCTCCTCCTTCAGGATGGAGATAGCAGATGGCACCGGCGGCTCGGTCCGCGGATGGCGCAGTTCAATCAATACCAGCGCAAGAGGGTCATTCGGGTACTTGGGATGGGCCGTCACAACATTCATGATAACCAGAACGATAACCAAAAATGATACCCATCGAGGCCGGGTACCCAGCGCGCAGCGCCGCGGATCACGACGAATTGCTGCGCGAGCTGATGACGCTGCCGATGCTGCCCATCGACGCCGAAATAGAGCCCCGCGCTCGACGCGCAGCGTCAACTCGCGCGCGCCGGGCACCGTCGCCTTCCGTCCGTTGATCTCACATCTCTGCGCTGGCGGATCAGGTGTCGGAGTCTCACACTACGACCGCGGCTACGACACCCTCGCGGCCAGGACGGACCCGCACTTCGCGAGCGTCTGGCTGGCCAGGCGCGTCAGCCTGTGACCGCAATATCGACTGTCAACGCGGCCACCCGCGACGGTCGGCACGACAACAAAGCACCGTTGACCGATCGATTGTTTCCGATTGGTTGCCAAGCGGCACCTCGCAGCCGCGTGGGATAGCCTGACAGCCAGTCCGTTGGGTGTGCCCCATCTCACGCGCGTCCCAAGAAGCCACCATCCCAGGGAGCTCAATGCCACCGCTAGACATCACCGACGAGCGGCTCACGCGCGAAGACACGGGCTATCACAAAGGCCTCCATAGCCGGCAACTGCAAATGATCGCTCTCGGTGGTGCCATCGGTACCGGCCTTTTTCTCGGCGCCGGCGGCCGCCTTGCATCGGCGGGGCCCGGTTTGTTCCTGGTCTATGGGATCTGCGGCATCTTCGTGTTCCTGATCCTGCGCGCGCTCGGCGAACTGGTGCTGCACCGTCCGTCCTCGGGGTCATTCGTGTCCTACGCCCGCGAGTTCTACGGGGAAAAGGTGGCCTTCGTCGCCGGGTGGATGTACTTCCTGAACTGGGCGATGACGGGGATCGTCGATACCACCGCGATCGCGCACTATTGCCATTACTGGCGGGCGTTTCAACCCATCCCCCAGTGGACGCTGGCGTTGATCGCGCTGCTGGTCGTGTTGTCGATGAACCTGATCTCGGTCAGGCTCTTCGGCGAGCTGGAGTTCTGGGCCTCATTGATCAAGGTGATCGCGCTGGTTACGTTTCTGATCGTCGGTACGGTCTTTCTCGCTGGGCGCTACAAGATCGACGGCCAGGAGACCGGGGTCTCCCTGTGGAGCAGCCATGGAGGCATCGTGCCAACCGGTCTGCTGCCCATAGTGCTGGTCACCTCGGGGGTGGTATTCGCCTACGCCGCAATCGAACTGGTGGGCATCGCGGCCGGGGAAACAGCCGAACCGGCAAAGATCATGCCGCGCGCGATCAACTCTGTGGTGTTGCGCATCGCGTGCTTCTACGTCGGGTCGACTGTCCTGCTGGCCCTGCTGCTGCCCTATACCGCCTACAAAGAACATGTCAGCCCGTTCGTGACCTTCTTTTCCAAGATCGGTATCGACGCGGCGGGCAGCGTGATGAACCTCGTCGTGCTCACCGCCGCGCTGTCGAGCCTCAACGCCGGACTGTATTCCACCGGACGGATCCTGCGATCAATGGCGATCAACGGCAGCGGCCCGAGGTTCACCGCACCAATGTCGAAGACCGGCGTGCCGTACGGCGGGATCCTGCTCACCGCCGGTATCGGCCTGTTGGGCATCATTCTCAACGCCATCAAACCGAGCCAAGCCTTCGAGATCGTGCTCCACATCGCCGCGACGGGAGTCATCGCGGCCTGGGCGACGATCGTGGCTTGCCAGCTGCGGCTCCACCGGATGGCGAACGCCGGGCAGCTGCAGCGGCCGAAATTCCGGATGCCGCTTTCACCGTTCAGCGGCTATCTGACGCTGGCTTTCCTGGCCGGCGTGCTGATCCTGATGTACTTCGACGAACAACACGGTCCCTGGATGATCGCCGCAACGGTGATCGGTGTACCAGCCCTCATCGGTGGCTGGTATTTGGTCCGCAATCGTGTGACGGCCGTCGCGCACCACGCCATCGACCACGCCAAGAGTGTCGCGGTCGTCCATTCGGCGGATCCAATCTGAGGTCCACGTCGACATCGCGACCACTAGCCAAGTCGCCGCACTCAACAGCCTCGACGTCGGGCACTGTGCGCAGGTATGCGGCCGCGCCCTGCCAGACCGCTGCGGGATACCAAGGCACGGCCAAGGACTCGAGCCACCACCTTGGCATTGACATCGGGCGTGTCGATCACATGCAGGACGGCGTAGTCGGCGTGCTCGCGGTCGGCCTGGGCCAGACCCGCACGCACTGACGCGCTCAGCCCCTGCTGCCAGTCCGGCGCGGTAATCGCGGTGACACCGGCCGGTGCCGACACCTCGACAGCACCCAGCACCAAAATAACGTCGTTACAACCACCGTCGCGCAACGCCCCGACCGCGGTGTCCAGCCACCCGTCAACCAGCACTTTCGGCTTGCCATACCACCGGCCCGCACCCGCGGCCAGCAAGACTCCCACGACCGTCGACGGCAACAACGCCATTCTCCGATTATGCGGGCCGTTGCAGAAGCGCGTCACTGCAGTAAATTGCGGGACCTCGCGCGTAACCTACTCCCGATATCTCAGATTTCCGGGGAGTAGCGCGTGCGGCTATCGCTCATTGCACGGGGTATGGCGGCCCTGCTGGCGGCTACCGCGGTAGTTGCCGGCTGCAGCACCACCATCGACGGCAGGCCGGTCGCTTCGCCAGGGTCGGGACCTACCGAGCCGACTTTTCCGACGCCTAGGCCAACTACCGCGCCGCCGGGGACCACCGCCCCGACGCTACCGACGACACCGGTCAGCCCGACCGCGCCGGCCGGCGCCATTCCGCTCCCGCCTGACTCCAACGGTTACGTCTTCATCGAAACCAAGTCCGGAATGACGCGTTGCCAGATCAATAGGGACAGCGTTGGCTGCGAGGCACCGTTCACCAACTCCCCCTTGCGAGATGGTGAGCACGCCAACGGCATCCACATCACCGCCGGCGGCTCCGTCCAGTGGGTGTTGGGCAATCTGGGCGCCATCCCCACCGTCAGCATTGACTACCGAACCTATGAAGCGCAGGGCTGGACCATCGACGCCACCACCGATGGCACCCGCTTCACGAACAACCGCACGGGCCATGGCATGTTCGTCAGCATCGAGAAGGTCGACACATTCTGAGCGCATGCCCTTATGACCCTTGTGCCCCGAGCTGCCGTCGCTGCCCCTTGGGCTCGAAAACATGTTCCACCCGGTGGCTGATCACCGTTGCGTTGGCGCCACCAGTCACGCCCACCACCGTGACACCCGAGGGCCTGACGCGTCAGCGGCGAGCAGAGAACTCCGCCACCATCGCCTCGGCGCTGCGCACCGCCGCGCGACAGGCCCTGGTAGTGAACGGATCGTTGAGTGGATGCGCCGCACGGCGACGCCAGTGTTGCGCTGCGGCCAGCGCGGCGCGCGGGGCCTCGCGAGAATTCGCGGGATCCAGGCCCAGCCGAGCGGCGGCACTGGTGCCCGACCCGCCGATGATGCGGCGCAGCGACGCGATTTCGTCGTCGTTCAATGTCGTTGCCCGCGAAGGCAAAAGGCTTAGCATTCGGAGTTCTTCGAAGGCGTGGGTGTCGGCTAGCAACGGGTCGATGTCGGCAATGACGTACGGGGTCGCCGGCACCGGATGCGTCTGCACGAATCGGCGCAAGGAGACCAAGGCGGTATGCGCCTTAAGCATGTCGGAGCGCTGCGCGAACTGCTGGTCTATCACATTGCGCAGCGCCACCAGCCCGCTGCGCTCCAGCAGTTCGGCGGCCAGCCCGGTCGAATCGGTCACGCCGGCCGCCAGCACGGCAATCGACATCCGGATGCCGAACATGCCGAACCGCTCGAGCAATTGCGCACGGATGCCCGCGTCCACCGGTAGCGGACTGTCCCGGCGCACAAAACGGTCCACGCTCAGCAGGGCCCTATTGAGCTCGGTGCGCTCGGCACCGGCCAGCTTGCGCAGCGCGATGAACTCGGTCTGGCGCAGTGTGCGCGCGGTCAGCGCAAGAAGTCCGGATACCGGCACCACCGCCTGGCAAATGCCCATCTGGTTCAGTTCGCGGGTGAACCGCTTGGCCACGTCGTTGGCCGAGAGCATCGCGTCGATGCGGCCCGCGCCGATCTCATCCGCGCGAGACGCCACCCCGATGATGCCCAGGGCTCCCACCGACCCGCCGACCAGCCCACCGATCTGTTTGAGCAGCGCGACGTCAGCGGCGTTCAGAGTGCGCAACAGGAACACCACCGCATCCACCCGAGGCACCCCGTCGGCGGGGACCAGCAGCCGCAACGTGCGCTCGGAGGCATCGCATGCCAACGACGACGTTCCCGGGGTGTCAACAATGGTGGCGTCGATGAGTTCCTCGGCTGGCCACTCGACTTCCAGGTCGATCAGCTCGGCCGGGTTGATCCTGCGCAGGTCGAAACTCAGCCCGCCCCGACGGGTGATCGGCACGTTGGCGCGTCGACCGCCGCGATGGTTGGCGGTGACCCGCGGTGTCGGACCGTGCCGGAACCAGGTCACAATCCGGGTGGCCTCGGTGGCATCGGTCGGAGCGATGTCGTCGCCGACAAGGGCGTTGACGAGAGTGGATTTTCCGGCCTTGAGTGTGCCAGCCAACGCGATGCGCAGCGGTTCGGCTAGGCGCGCACCGATGCGGTCCAGCTGGCAAAAAACGTCGCCACGCTGACGATAGGCCGGCGCACCCCGGTAGGCCTGGATGGTTGCGTGCAGAATCGCGCGGACCCGGTCGCTGGTGCTCACGCTCGTCCCAAGCTCGCCCGGGGCGTCAAGGTTGGCTCCAAGCCGGCAAGGTTGTCGTTGACCTGGCTCAGGATACCCAATTGCCGCTGAAGTTCCCGAATTCGATTGTCCCGCTCGGTTTCCGCCACCTGCGCCGCCGCGATGGTCGCCTGCAGGGACTCGGTGAGCGACCGGGTGATCTCTTCGGCGATCTCGCGGTAGTGGTCGCGCAGCAGACGCTGGATCATCTTGAGCCGATCCCGTGATTGTTTGCTGACGACGAACGAAATGTCGTCGACGAAGCGCCGCACATTGGCCTTGGCCTCGCTGCGCACCCGCAGCAACCGGTTTTGTTTGTCCTCTTTATATGCCATCCGGCCGAGGATCAACCCGGCCCCCACCGATAGCGGGTTGAACAACCCAAGTCCGACCACCGACGACAGCATGCCAATCATGACCACGCCGCCATAGGAACCCCGCATGCCGATAATCATTTTCTGGCCCCGGCGCAGCGGTTTCGATTCCATCCGGCCCAGCGCTTTGAGCCGGCCGAAGTCGGTGCCCATGACGTGGGGGCTCAGCTCTGCTGACAGGACCGAGTCCAACCCCGCGTCGGCAAAGGAGCGAGCGACGTCGTCGGCCAACGCTTCGGAACGCTGGTATGCCCACACGAAGTTGTCGCCGACCGCTGTGGCGATCGCATTCTCGACGTCGTTGCCAATCTCGGCCCAATGCGCAGTCGGGTCACAGGAGTCGATCTGGCGCTCGGCGTCTTCGGTGACGGTGCGGAAGCGGGTTCGTAGGTCGTGGTCCACGTCAGCAGTCAGGTCGTTGAACCCGTCGCCCAGCACCTGCTGCCACAGCGCTGTCTGTTGCACCGCCTGCTGGGCTTCCCGTTTGCGCCGCTCCAAATCCGAAGCAAGTCGGTCACGGAGGTTCGGGTCGTTGACCACCGATAGTTCGGAACCTAGAGACACCGCCAATTGCTCTGTTGCCGAACGTATTTCGCCGAGTACCCCAGCACGCACTCGCTCCGTCGCGCGGGAAAGCACCTGCTCGCTGAGAAACTTGACGATCGCCGGAAAGTTGGACTCTTCGTTGAGCTCTTTGTCGTTAAGCGTGACCGCGTGGCTGCGCAACAGTGATGAGACTGCGATGATCGGCATCGGAACCCGGGCCCGCTGCAGATGTGCTGCATTGGCATTGACGATCTCCCGCCAGCGCGGATACAGGTCGGTCTTGGTGGCCACGACCGCCCCGACCGGACAGATCTGGTGGGCCTGCCGCACGAACCACATCTCGGGTTCGGTGAATTCCTGGCTGGTGTCGCTGACCACCAAGACGGCATCGGCCTCGGGTAGCAGCCCCAGCGTCGCCGACAGGTGGGGCTGTCCGAGGCCGCCCACACCCGGAGTATCGATAAACGCCAGCCCGCCCCGCAGCAGCGGGCTGGGCGCGCCGACCTCGACCCGCAACACCTCGCGGCCACCGGCGTGCGGAGCCCGACGCACATCGGTGCTGATGTCATCGACGGGAATGTCAACCGCTGCGGTTGTCCCGTCGGGCCCGGCGGCCAGCACAAGCCGGGCCGACGGTTGGGCGCTGTAGCTTACGACGGTGATCACCACGGTGGCCTCGTCATCGCCTACTCGCGCCGCGGGCAGGTTGAGCAACGAATTGAGCAATTGACTCTTGCCCTGTTTGAGCTGCCCGGCGATCACCACACGGACCTGCGGGTCGGTGATCCGCTGGCGAGCCCGCGTCAACCGCTGTACTAGATCACCACGCTCGTTCAGTTTGGCGATGGCGATAGTGTGATCGATCAGTTCGACGATCACACCGACCCGACGTGGGTCATCGGGCTGGGTCACCGTGTCGCCCCACTTTCTCGCTCGTTTACGCCTCAGATCACGGTATGCGCACAAACCGGCGGGGACCATGAACGTCCCCACCGGTTCGTGAAATCGGCTCGCGAATCAGAACCCGGGTAGTCCGAAAAGGCCGTACGACGGCAGTTCGATGGGCGCCGGCGGCGTGTGCGTCACCGGCGGCTCGTGACCGACGTCAAACACCGAATGGCTCGGCGGCTTATCGTGGACCGGCGGCTCGACCGGCGTGTGCTGCGGTTGGGTAACCGCCGGCGTGTGCTCGGCCGCCGTGGTCATCGGCTGGGCCCGCGCCGGAACTTGCGGTGCCGGCGCATCGGTCACTGGCGGGTTCATGCCGCCATAGCCGCCGGTACCGCCGTGGATCAGGGGGCCACTGGGCAGGACCAAGCCATGCTCGACGGGCGTGACACCGGCGTTGACCGTGTCGACACTGCCCAGTGCGGCTCCCTCGTGGCCCAGGATGTCGCCGTGTGCCCCGCCGACCCCGGCCGCGGTTGCCCCGCCGACCCCGCCAACCACTCCAGCAGCCGCCTCGGTCTTGGCCACCACGCCAGCCGCGCCCAGGGCCGCCGGCTGAGGAGTCGGGTGCCCGACCGCTCCGAAGCCCAACCCGGCGCCGCCAGCGGCGCCGGCCTGACCACCCACACCGACACCGGCTAACGGGCCCGACAGATGAGGCATAGCAGCGCCGTTCAAGGCAGCGCCTTCACTGGCGATCAACCCCGCCTGGCCGCTTGCGTTGGAAGCCAACACTGCGTTGCTGCTGACCCCGGTCAGGCCGCTGACATTGCCGACGCCGCCGAGCCCACCACCGGCTGAGACACCGATCTGGCTAGCGATGCCCGCCTGGCCGCCGACACCAGCGCCGACGCCAGCGCCAACGGCACCCTGGCCGGCAACTCCGATCTGGCCATTGCCGCCTAGGCGACCGCCGACGCCGGCACCGATAGCCCCGGCCGCGCTCCCACCGATCACACCGCCGGCCTGACCACCCAGACCCAGGCCAACCCCGCCGCCAAAGCCCATACCGGCCTGAGCACCCAGACCCGTCCCAATACCTAACCCAGCACCAACCTGAGCGCCGACCTCGGCCTCAATCACGGCAGTAAAACCCAGACCGACCTGGGCAGCCAAGCCGACCTGACCGCCGAAACCACCGCTTGACGCGGCGAGAGCCAGGCCACCCTGACCCAGGAACCCAGCACCCAGTCCGCTAGCCAGGCCCGCACCGACATCGGTCGTGATGACGCTTGCCACCCCCGCGCCCGCGTCACCGGCGAAGCCGACATTGGCGACGTCCTGCGCAAAGCCATGCCGAGCGGCGACGGCCTGCCGCAATCCGCTCATGGGGTCGCCGGCACCCAGATTCAGACCCGGCACCACATTGGCCGCCACCGATGAGATTTGGTGCGGCGCGATATCGATCAGCCCGGCACTGGTCATGGCCCGTCCCGGAGCGGCAACGAACGACCGGGCGGCGTCTTCGCTGCGGAACAGGCTCAGGATGTAATCGATAAGCGAGGTCATCTTCATTTCCCTTCAATCGAAGAAGCTGTTCGCCGGCGTGACCGGCGCTGTGCCATCGACGCTATGGATTCCGCCTCACCCCGAAATCGGGGTCTGATCCGCAAGCCGGCCAAACACCTATCGGGATCGGCCTGGCCGCCGCGTTAGGGGATTAGGGGAAATGGGGCACCCCTACGCCGGTCCGGAACTTATCCGTGGATGTCGTAGCCGTGATGATCGGGCTCGACGGTATGTGGCTCAACGACCGGGTGGTTCCAGACAGCCGGATGGTCTGTCGGCAATCCCCCGTCCTCGCTGGTCGTGTCGGGTATCTCAGCGCTCGTGAGCAGCGCCGACGTCTCATGTGGACCGGCTCGGAAGGGGCGCGGATCGGTGGGTGTCACGCCCGGTCCGGGTGGGGTCGGCTGGTTGAGAACGCTGCCGACCGCACCGTGCTGTTGGACAACACCCGCATCGGCGTGTGGGGCGAACGCATCAAGCGCAGCCGTGGCCGCGCCGCTCGCCCAAACGTTGCCACGATCGCCAGCGTGTGCCCCGCCAGCGGCTCCGATGAGTTCGGACATCGACAACGAATCCGACACCACCGGGATCAGGCTGTTCACATCCGCTCTGGTCACGTCGGTAAGGTGAGCTTCGGCGATCGACCGCTCGGGGTTCGCGGCGTAACGTGCGGCCGCTTCCGGGTCGCGCACAAGCGAGATGACAAAGTCGAGCAACGAGTTTGCCACTACCCGCCTCCTTGCCCCACCCCCATTAGTCCCGTGTTAGCACGATGCTATCGGTTGAGGCCGCGTCCGTGTTCGGTGCGGAACCCGCCGGCCCCGGGGCGCCGTTAGGGGATGGCCGCATTAGGGGAAATGCGGTGCTGCGGGACGGGCTGGGGCTATGGTGAGGGAGCCGCCGCCGACCAGCAGTGCAGCACAGGGGGTGCAAGAACCGTGGCCAAGCATACGACGCATCGGTGACCGATTCCCTCACCGAGGTCCCGCCGGCAGCACGCCGTGCCCTCCTGGACCTCGCGAATGCCCCGACGGTACCGGTCAAGGTCCTGATCACCGGGGGCATCGGAACGGGCAAGACCACCGTTCTGGCTGCCGCCCGCGACACACTGCGCCGCTCGGGACTCACCGTGCTGGCATGCCCGCCGCCAGACGGCGAACCGCCGGAGACCGCGCTCGTCATCGACGACGCCCAGTTGCTCACCGATACCGAATTGCTCCGGCTCACCGAGCGCGTGGCCGATTCACGGCTGACGGTGGTGGCGGCCGCGGAAGCCCGCGAGCACCACCGGTCACTACGAGCCCTGACGATGGCGCTCGAACGGGACCGGCCACGAATCTCGCTCGGTCCACTTCCGGTTGCCGAGCACCTGCGAGATTGCACCGCGGGACTGCCGTTCCTCATTCATGCGGTTTCCGCCAGGGCACAGGCTCCCGCGCAAGCAGCCAAGGTGGCCCTCATCGAGCGGCTGCGCCGCCTCGACGAACCCACTCTGGACACCCTGCTCATGATGTCGCTGACCCACGAGCTAGGGGTCAGCGATGTAGCTGCTGCACTTGGGATTTCGGTAACGGATGCCCGCGGATTGGTCGATCGTGCGCACGCCAGCGGACTGATCGAGTCGTCACACACCGCGGCGTTTCTGCAGTCAGTCCATGATGCGATCGCTCAGATCGTCGGCAATGCACACCACCACGAGGTCGAAACCTCGCTGTTACGCTCACAACTCGATATCTCGCCGGTGTCGGCGGAGCTAGCGCTGCGACTGGCCGAACACGGGCTGCGCGACGAGCGGCTGGCGGACATCCTCACGCGGTACGCCGCGGACACCCGCGACGCTTCGGTCCGTTGCGCACGGCTGTACCGCGCCGCGGTCCATGCCGGCGCCAAAGGATTGACGGTCCGCCTGGCCGACGCACTGGCCCGCACCGGCGACTGTACGGCCGCGGCAACACTAGCCGACGATCTGCTCAGCTCCCCGGATGCCACCGAACGCGCTGCCGCGGTGCGGGTTGCGGCCAGCGTCGCGGCCCACGACGGCAACACGGGACACGCAGCCGAGTTGTTCGGCTGGCTGGGCCCACACCCGGACACGATGGTGAGCTCGGCCGCCACGATCGTGTTCGCCGCGAACGGCGACCTGGCGACGGCGCGTGCCACCCTGCGGCTCAAGGATGCCGGTCCACCGACGATGGCAGCGCGTTGCGCGCGCAACCTCGCCGAGGGGCTGCTGCTGACCATGGATCAGCCGTATCCGGTCGCGATGGCAAAACTGGGCCAAGCCATTGCCACCGAACAATCGCTCAGCCAAGTCATTCCGGACAGCCCGGCAGCGCTGGTTACCTTGGCCGCGATACACGCCGGCGATCCGGTCCGCGCCCGCAGTGTGATCGGGCGTGCCGTGCGAGCCGGCGCCGACCCGCTGTTCCAGCGTCGGCACCTGCTGCTTTCCGGCTGGATCAAAATGCAAGAGGGGCAATTGCCGTCGGCAAGCGCGGACGTCGCGGCGGCCGGCGCCGGCACGCACCTGCACCGGCGCGACGCGTTGTGGGCCGCGGCACTGCAAACCGCGATCTCGCGTCGCACCGGCGATATCGGTGCGCTGCAACAGCATTGGTATGCGGCGATGGAAGCGCTGGCCGAGTATTCGCTCGATCTGTTCGCCCTGCTGCCACTTGGTGAACTGTGGGTCGCGGCCGCCCGAATGCGCCAGGTTGACCAGCTACAACACACCCTGGATCAGGCGCTCACGCTGCTGGATTCGCTGGGCAACCCCGCCCTGTGGTCGAACTCACTGCATTGGGCTGGAGTGCACGCTGGAATCCTCGCCAATTCGCCGGAATCGGTGGCACCGCACGGACAGGCCCTCGGTGCAATGGTCGCCCACAGCACGCTCGCGCAGGCCCTGTCGGATGCCGGTCGCACCTGGCTGCGGGTCCTGGCCGAAAACGTCGACGTCGACGAAGTCACCGCGGCGGCGCGGTCCCTGTCACACGTCGGCCTGACGTCGGATGCGACCCGACTGGCAGGTCAGGCCGCATTGCAAACATCCGACGCACGGGTGTCCGGTGCCATGCTGCAGTTGGCACGGGATCTTAAGCTGGGCAACGATTTCGGCGAGCCCCCCAGCGGGGCCGGCGACACGGAACCAGCTTCCGGTACCCCGCCGGCACCGCGCCAGCCACCGGCGGGCTCGCCGCTATCCGATCGCGAACGCGAAGTCGCCGAGCTACTGCTACTGGGCATGCCCTATCGCGACATTGGCGCCCGGCTGTTCATCTCAGCGAAGACGGTCGAGCACCACGTCGCCCGGATACGCCAGCGGCTGGGCGCTGGCTCCCGGTCGGAGATGTTGTCGATGCTGCGGGCCATGCTGGCCCCGGAGAGCTTAACCGCAGATGAGAGGCGTTGACGACCGGTAGGTTAGGACAGCCTTTCTCGCGGCGAAAGTCGCACAGATGTCAGGATGAGCAGGTTATGCAGGGGTTCCATTGAGTGCTACGAATTGGGGTGACCTTCCGTGACCACGCAAACGCTCATCAGGCTGATACTGGGCATGAGCATGACCGCGGTGGTGGGGGTGTTCGCTCTGCGGCGAGTCTGGTGGCTTTACAAGCTGGTCATGTCCGGGCAGCCGGCCAGCGGGCGAACCGACAACCTCGGCACCCGCATCTGGACCCAGATCTCCGAGGTTCTAGGGCAGCGCCGACTGTTGAAATGGTCGATCCCGGGCCTGGCGCACTTTTTCACCATGTGGGGCTTCTTCATCCTGCTCACCGTCTATATCGAGGCTTACGGCCTGCTGTTCGAGGAGAGATTCCACATCCCGGTCATCGGCCGGTGGGACGCGTTGGGCTTCCTGCAGGACTTCTTTGCCACCGCCGTCTTTCTCGGTATCACGACCTTCGCCATCATCCGTATCCTGCGCAACCCCCGCGAGATCGGTCGGAGCTCCCGGTTCTACGGATCGCACAACGGCGGCGCGTGGCTCGTCCTGTTGATGATCTTCAACGTCATCTGGACCTACGTGTTGGTCCGCGGCTCAGCGGTCAACAACGGCACCCTGCCCTACGGCAACGGGGCCTTCCTATCGCAGCTATTCGGCGCGATTCTTCGCCCCCTCGGGCAGCCCGCCAACGAAATCATCGAAACCACAGCGCTGTTGCTGCACATCGGGGTCATGCTTGCGTTCCTGATCCTCGTTTTGCATTCCAAGCACCTGCACATCTTCCTGGCGCCCATTAACGTCACGTTCAAACGGCTGCCGGATGGGCTGGGCCCACTGTTGCCGCTCGAAGCCGATGGCAAACCAATCGACTTCGAGAATCCCAGCGAGGATGCCGTATTCGGCCGCGGCAAGATCGAAGACTTCACCTGGAAGGGGATGCTCGACTTCGCTACCTGCACCGAGTGCGGACGCTGTCAGTCGCAATGCCCGGCCTGGAACACCGGCAAACCGTTGTCGCCCAAGCTGGTCATCATGGACCTGCGCGACCATTGGATGGCCAAGGCGCCCTACATCCTGGGCCAAAAGGATGCCAGCGCGGGCGGCGAGGCCGGTCACCAAGAGCATCATCACGTGCCGGAATCGGGGTTCGGTCGAGTGCCCGGGCATGGACCGGAGCAGGCGACTCGCCCGCTGGTCGGCACCGAGGAACAGGGTGGCGTTATCGATCCCGACGTCTTGTGGTCATGTGTGACCTGTGGTGCCTGCGTCGAGCAGTGCCCGGTGGATATCGAACATGTCGATCACATCGTCGATATGCGCCGCTACCAGGTGATGATGGAGTCGGAGTTCCCCTCCGAGCTGTCGGTGCTGTTCAAGAACCTGGAGACCAAGGGCAACCCGTGGGGTCAGAACGCCTCAGATCGCACCAACTGGATCGACGAGGTTGACTTCGACGTCCCCGTGTACGGCCAGGACGTCGACAGCTTCGACGGCTACGAGTACCTGTTCTGGGTGGGTTGTGCGGGCGCCTACGACGACAAGGCCAAGAAGACCACCAAGGCCGTCGCCGAGCTGCTCGCCGTCGCCGGGGTGAAATACTTGGTGCTGGGCGCTGGGGAAACCTGCAACGGCGACTCGGCGCGCCGCTCCGGCAACGAGTTCCTCTTCCAGCAGCTGGCACAACAGGCCGTCGAGACCCTGGACGGTTTGTTCGAGGGTGTGGAGACCGTCGACCGCAAGATCGTTGTCACCTGCCCGCACTGCTTCAACACCATCGGCAAGGAATATCGGCAGCTGGGCGCCAACTACACCGTGCTGCACCACACCCAGCTGCTCAATCGGTTGGTGCGCGACAAGAGGCTGGTCCCTGTCACTCCGGTTTCTCAGGACATCACGTATCACGACCCGTGCTATCTGGGCCGGCACAACAAGGTGTACGAGGCGCCGCGGGAGCTGATCGGTGCGGCGGGGGCCAACCTCACCGAGATGCCGCGCCATGCCGAGCGCAGCTTCTGCTGTGGCGCCGGCGGCGCACGTATGTGGATGGAAGAGCACATCGGCAAGCGGATCAACCACGAACGTGTCGACGAGGCGCTGGCCACCAACGCCGCCGCCATCGCCACCGCATGCCCGTTCTGCCGGGTGATGGTCACCGACGGTGTCAACGACCGGCAGGAGGAAGCAGGCCGGAGCGGCGTCGAGGTGCTCGACGTGGCCCAGGTGCTACTCGGATCACTAGACCACGACAAGGCGCAGCTGCCGGCCAAGGGTACGGCCGCCAAACAGGCTCAGGAGCGCGCCCCGAAAGCCGCTCCTAAGGCTGCCGCACCGGTGACGCCCGTGGAGGCACCCGCCGAGGCACCACAGGCGCCAGCGCCGGCCGCTCCCGCAGCACCCGTGAAAGGCCTCGGCATGGCCGCCGGCGCCAAGCGGCCTGGCGCCAAGAAAGCGGCCCCAACGCCCGCGGCCCCGGCTGCGCCCGCCGCGCCCGCGACGCCCGCCGCGCCCGTTAAAGGGCTGGGTATTGCCGCCGGCGCCAAGCGGCCCGGGGCGAAAAAGACACCTCCCCCGGCTCCTGGGCTCGCCGAGCCAGCAGCCCAGCCGCAACCCGAAGCAAAGCCGCAACCGGAGCCCGCCGCACCGCCAAAGCCGCAAACCGACGGTGATCCGGCTGCACCGGCCGCGCCGGTGAAAGGGCTGGGCATTGCGCGCGGGGCCCGTCCACCGGGCAAACGCTGATCACGATTTGGCACCTGACAGCAAATTCCAGTGGACAACGATGGCACCATTGTGGACGTGACAACCCACCAGCTGCCCTGGCACACCGCCAGCCATCAGCGGCAGCGCGCCTTCGCTCAGTCGGCCAAGCTGCAGGACGTCCTGTACGAGATCCGCGGCCCGGTGCACCAGCACGCCGCGCGGCTCGAAGCCGAAGGTCACCGCATCCTCAAACTCAACATCGGCAACCCGGCGCCGTTCGGCTTCGAAGCACCCGACGTGATCATGCGCGATATCATCCAGGCGCTGCCCTACGCGCAGGGGTACTCCGACTCGCAGGGCATCCTGTCGGCCCGGCGTGCGGTGGTCACGCGCTACGAGCTGGTGCCCGGATTTCCCCGATTCGACGTGGACGACGTCTACCTGGGTAACGGGGTCTCCGAGCTGATCACGATGACGCTGCAAGCCCTGCTGGACAACGGCGATCAGGTGCTGATTCCATCACCGGACTACCCGCTGTGGACGGCGTCGACCTCGCTGGCTGGCGGCACTCCGGTCCACTACCTGTGCGATGAGACCCAAGGCTGGCAGCCCGATATCGCCGACCTGGAATCCAAGATCACCGAGCGCACCAAGGCGCTGGTCGTGATCAACCCCAACAACCCAACCGGCGCGGTGTACAGCTGCGAAATCCTCACCCAGATGGTCGATCTGGCCCGCAAGCATCAACTGCTGCTGTTGGCGGACGAAATCTACGACAAAATCCTCTACGACGACGCCAAGCACATCAGCCTGGCATCGATCGCCCCGGATATGTTGTGCCTGACCTTCAATGGGCTGTCGAAGGCCTACCGCGTCGCCGGATACCGGGCCGGCTGGCTGGCGATCACCGGACCCAAGGAGCACGCCAGCAGCTTCATCGAGGGCATCGGCCTGCTGGCCAATATGCGGTTGTGCCCAAATGTCCCGGCCCAGCATGCCATTCAGGTTGCACTGGGCGGCCATCAGAGCATCGAGGACCTGGTGCTGCCCGGCGGCCGGCTGCTCGAGCAGCGCGACATCGCCTGGACCAAGCTCAACGAGATCCCGGGGGTGTCGTGCGTCAAACCGGCGGGCGCGCTGTATGCGTTTCCCCGGCTAGACCCCGAGGTCTACGACATCGACGACGACGAGCAACTCGTGCTCGATCTGCTGCTGTCGGAGAAGATCCTGGTCACCCAGGGCACCGGGTTCAACTGGCCCGCACCGGATCATCTGCGCCTGGTGACGCTGCCATGGTCCCGCGATCTGGCGGCCGCCATCGAGCGGCTGGGTAACTTCCTGGTCAGTTACCGGCAATAGCAGCCGACGCACGTGATGCCCTGGGGGTGGCAGCGCGGCCGGGCGCCCTTAAGCCGGCGCGGCGGCGTCGAGGGAGCGCCGCAGGGTCCCGTCATCGGATCAAAGCCAGAAACCCCAAACAACCCCGAGGCAACAAGCACTAATCGGCCACTTGACAGGCCGTTCCACATCAAAACGGCGGTGGGTCGTCGTTGGGATCCGGTGGTGGGCCGTGGGTGTCGGTGGCCGCGGCGGTCTGGGTGAGCACCTGGGCGCGCTGGCGGGCGGCGTGGTTTTGTCGACGTTCGGTGGCGATGCGATAGGCCCGGTCTTGGGCGCGGGTGCGCCGGCGTTTGGGCATCATCGCTGTGCGCTGGTCGCAATGGTCGTAGGGTGGGTCGGCTTCCGGTGCCGGGATGCCGCCGCTGAAGTGGCACAGGCTGGGGAACAGCAGCGCACTGCCCGGGGTGCTGACATAGGTATGCCCGGACGGGGAGGTCAAAATCAGGGTGCCGTCGGGTAGCTGTTGATCACGCCATCCCCAAAACGTTTTCACCAGGTGATGGGTACGGCAGTAACATTTCAGGTTCGACGCATGGGTGGGCCCACCGGCGGCATACGGGATCGTATGATCCAGGTCGCAATTGGTGGCGGGCTCATCACAGCCGGGCCAGCGACACGTCAGATCCCGGCAGCGAACGAAATCGGCGAGCGCTTTCGACGGCGCATACCCCGGCTCGGGCGGCGCATCGCCGGGATGAACCAGCGGCACCAGCGTGGCCGTCTTGGCCAGCTCGGCCACCAGTTCGGCGGTGATCAGCCCGTCGGCGTTCATCTGCGATGCCGGCGCCGAGCCCGTGCCATTGATCGTGGCCGCCTCGGCGATCAGGTGAATCACCACCGGCGGGGCCGCAGGCCGCTTCCCGGCCGCACAATCAGCGCGCCCACAGCCACAGCCCAGCCGATCGGCCCCGCCCGCCAACGCCCCCAACGCGTCCGCGCGGCGCTGCTCACGGCTGCGCGGATCGTGCTCACACACGGTGCCCGCCAACGCGCTCAACCGCGCATCGAGGGCGTGTGCGTCGACGGCCAACAGGCTGCCACCGATCTGGCACACACCGTCTTGGCTTTCCCCGACCCAGAACTGGCGCTGGGCCTGATACTCCTTGCGCCGCCGCACCGCATCGGCATCGGCACGCGCCACGATCTTATCGACCTGCCCAGCCAGGCGGGCCTTGGTCATCGAGGGCCAACGCGCCACATTGGCGGCCAACTGCGCATCCACCGCCGCCAAAACATCAGGGTCAACGATCAAGTCGGTGCGATACACAATCGTGGCAAACATCAGATAGCCGATGTCGCCGGCGCTAAACACCTCAGCCGTCTTAGGCAGCCGCTCACGCATCGCCCGCGCATACCGCAACCGGCTGGCCGCCAGACCCTGACTGATCCGCAACGCCGCCGCCACCTCGGCGGCCACCGCCGCCATGGTGTCCATCACCCACTCCTCGCGGCCCCCGCAACGCGACCACCGATAGGCGAACAACTCCCCCAAAGCCACCAACTGCGCCGCAGCGGCCCGGTTTTCGGCCCGAGTCGCCGAGCAGATCCGATCGATGAACGCAGCCGACACCCTCGTGGTCCGCGGAGCATGGCATTCAAACAGCTCATCAAAATGAGCGATCGCCTCCGGTGAAGGCATGCGCCCCCGCACCTGATCGAACATACTTTCGATACTACCAGCCGCTGCCCGACCGGCGCCCGGTAACCCAAGGCGCTGTGGATAACGTGGATGACTAGGGAGACACCGGCTCGGTAGCCTGCCGAGGGCGAGCACGGCACTCGGTGCGGTCCATGGGGTTCTTGCACCGCGCATGCCGGGCGCCGTCGAGCTTGCCGGCTCCGCTCATGGCCCGGCCAGGGCGCAGCGTTCTTGCCCGGCCGGCCGCGACCCCACCGGGCCCACTGTGCGCCACCGCCCGGCCCAGGCCACCACAAGGAAACCAGCCGCCAGCATCTCGGATCAGCAACTTCCCGCCGAAGCGCCACAAGACCCGCGTGCTGGCGGCGGCCGAAGACGAGGTGTCGGCGGCCGTCGCGGCACTGATTTCCGCACACGGTCGGCGGCATCACTCCCTCAACAATCAGGCGGCGGCGTTCCATGGCCAGTTTGCACAGAACCTGAACGTGGGTGCGGGCTCGTGTGCCAGCGCCGAGACCACCGCCGATGCGCCGACCCAGGCGCTGTTGGGGCCCGCTGATCGCCAACGGCGCCAACGGCGGGCTGTTCGGCAACGGCTGGTCCGGTGGGCTGCTCATCCAGGACGGGCTACCAGGGGTTCCGTAACCACCGACAATAACCCGCCGAAATCAGTTGCGCTCCAACAACTCCAGCAGGTAGTTACCATATCCGGACTTGACCAGAGCACGGGCTCGCTGCACCAGCTGCTCGTCGTCGATCCAGCCCATGCGCCACGCCACTTCTTCGGGGATGCTGACCTTCAGGCCCTGCCGACGCTCCAGGGTCCGGACGAAATCGGCGGCGTCCAGCAGCGAGTCGAATGTCCCGGTGTCCAGCCACGCTGTCCCGCGGGCCAGCACCTCGACCGCCAACCTGCCCTGATTGAGGTAGACCTGGTTGACCTCGGTGATCTCGTACTCCCCGCGCGCTGATTTCTTTAAACCCCTGGCGATTTCGATCACATCGTTGTCATAGAAATACAGGCCCGGCACCGCGTAATTCGACTTCGGGGTCACCGGCTTCTCCTCCAGAGACAGCGCCATGCCCTCGGCGCCGAACTCAACGACACCATAGGCCGACGGGTTGGCTACCCAATAGGCGAAAATTGCTCCACCACTGATGGATTGGAAGCGCTTCAGGCTGGTCCCCAGACCTGGGCCGTAGAAGATGTTGTCCCCCAACACCAATGCCACCGAATCGGCGCCGATGTGGTTGGCGCCAATGACGAACGCCTGCGCCAGACCGTCAGGCTGATCCTGGGTGGCGTAGCTGATGTTCACTCCCAAGTGCGCGCCGTCGCCCAGGAGTCGATGAAAGCCGGGCGCGTCATGCGGGGTGGTGATCAACTGAATGTCTCGGATCCCAGCCATCATCAGCGTGGTGAGCGGGTAGTAGATCATCGGTTTGTCGTAGACCGGCAGCAGCTGCTTGCTGATCCCCATGGTGATCGGGTACAGCCGGGTGCCCGAACCGCCGGCCAAGATGATCCCGCGCATAACTGGCTCCTAACTGCCGTTCGCCGACCTCAATCGACCAAATCGTCCTCGGTGAGTTCGGTGGCCGCCAGCGCCGACGCCAAGTCTTCGTGCCGGAAAACCGATGCGACGTGGTCTTGGACCACACGGAACGCCGCGGCGCCGGTCCTGGCGATGCCCGGATCTTCGCCGCTGGTGATCTTTTGTTCGACGACCACGACTCCGTGGTGCACGTACATGCGGCCAAGTTCTGCGGTTGTGGTGAGCGAGCTGGCCCACCCGCGCAGCGCATCGTGGCCCTGTACAGCCCCGTGCGCGTCACCGATGTCAATGTCGTCAGTAGACAACGCCACGAGGGTCTCAATGTCGGCGGCATTGAGGGCGTCGTGCCAGGCCAGCACGGTAGCGATCTCCGATGTGGTCATGGTCTGAAAGTTA
This sequence comes from Mycobacterium canetti CIPT 140010059, assembly GCF_000253375.1. Taxonomy (NCBI): domain Bacteria; kingdom Bacillati; phylum Actinomycetota; class Actinomycetes; order Mycobacteriales; family Mycobacteriaceae; genus Mycobacterium; species Mycobacterium canetti. The sequence goes on along the minus strand of NC_015848.1, from coordinate 405,998 downwards.
CCGTGTGCGGCGGCTACAGCGGCGTGCGATCCAGCCATTTTTGCCATACCCCGGCATCCCCCAACAGCTCGATGCCGGTGTCGGCAACCGAGAGTCGGCGCACCATCGCCAGCAGCAGCTCGGTGGCGCCGCCACGCAGTGCCACGGCACCCTTTCCGTGCCGATGCGACCAGGTGACGCCGCGCTCGTCGCGACGAACCGTCCATTCGCCGGCTTCAAGAAGCCCCGGATCGGTGGCGTGCAGATGTAAGGTGTCGTCGTCTTCGAGCGGTAATGGCGCGCCGCCGCTGCCGGCCTGGACCGCTATGCGCTCCAGGAATTCGCTGATCCCGTCGGCTGCCACGTTCGGTTCCAGTGTGAATTCGCCCCCGACGGTGATCGCCACGTCGGCGCGGTGCACTGCGACCTCGTGTAGCCGCCGCCGAACCCACCAGCCCGCCGGGCGCGGTCCGAGGAAGGTCCACACCGGCGTTTCCACACCCGTCTGTTCTACAGCGTCGACCAGCAGCCGCGCCCCGCCGTACAGCCAGGAGATCGCGTCGTCGGGGTCCGGCGGTGGCTTACCGCCCTCGACGCTGCGTGGATCGAGGAAATGGTCGAGTCGATCGCGGACAATCTGCGCCGCCCAGCGGTCCCCGCGCCCGACGTGGCGGAATAGTTGACCCAGGCTCCAGCCCGGGCAGGTCGGCACCGGGGTGGATTGATCGACGTTGCGGATCAGTTCGCCGAAGGCGTGGGTCTGCTCCAGGTATGCCGACGAGTAGTCCACCTTGGCGAGGCTACTAGCAGGCTTGCGCAACAACGGTTATCCACAGTCTGGTGTTTCAGCGGCGCCGGTAGGAGCCGTGGTAGGGGGCCGCGCCCACCGGCGTGTCACGTCTTCCAGCGGGTCAGCCAGGCCAGTTCTTGTGCGACCTTCTCCTCGTGAAACTCCCGCGACGGCGGGTACAGCGTCACCGAGGGCGCCGACGGAGCGAAGAAATCGCCGTCGCCCTTGGCTGCCTGGTGATCACCGGTCTCGACGTAGCAGGCGCCCGTGCCGGTGAAGTGGCGCTCAGCTACGTCGTAACCGAGATGGCGGGCGACGCCGTGGGCGACAACTGCGGCCTGGGCTTCGGCGAACACGGCAGCCTTGGGCAGCGGTTTGCCATTCGGCAGCGTCAGCACGGTCGCATCGCCGATGGCCCACACGTTGTCGGCGCTAGTGGACAGGGTGCGCGGGTCCACGGGTATCCACCCGGATTCGCTGAGACCCGCTGACCGCGCCGCGGCGGAGGGCACGTGCGGGGGGACCACGGCAAGCAGATCGAACGGTTCGGACGTGCCGTCACCGAAGTGCATCGTCCTTGCGGCCTCATCGACGCGAGCTAGGGCCTTGCGAGGATGGAAGCCGACACCGTGATCCTTGAGCATCGAGACCAAAGCCTCGCCGACCTCGGGACCTGCAACGGGCATCGGCAGCGGGTCAGGCGTGAACGTGTCGATCTGTACGGTTCCGGTGGCGTAGCGGTCGCCGAGTTGGGCGGCGATCAGAAACGCCGCTTCGAACGGTGCGGCTGGGCATTTGAACGGCACCCCGGCGATAGCCACAGCGATCCGGCCATGCTCGAGCGCCTCGACCTTCGCACGCAGCTCAGCCGCGCCGTCCAGGGTGTAGAACTGGCCCGCGACGTCGGCGTCGAGCGCGTCCGACAGTCCGGGAACGGCGTCGGTGTTCAGCGCCGCACCTAATGCGATCACCAACGCGTCATAGCCGATGACGCTGTTGTCGGTGTGCACTACCTGGGCCGCGATGTCAATGTGGGCGACGGTTGCAGTAACCATTTCCACACCGGGCAGCGACGCCGCGGTGGGGCGGACGCGGACGTCGTCAGGCCGCCGCCAGCCCCGCAACACCCATAGCAACGACAAGCCCAGCGTCCCGTCAAAGCTCCTGTCCACCAATATGATTCGATCCTCAGGTGGTAGCAGTTGACGGAGGGTGTCGGCGGTGGTCAGGCCGCCGACACCCGCGCCAAGGATGAGAACCGTCTTGCTCATGAGCCTGATTCCTTCGCATCGAGTTCCATATATCTTTGGAATATTAGATTCCGCCGCAGTCTTGCGCAAGGTCTTGTGGTGACTGACCGAGTCAGTCAAACTATTATCGGCCCATGGCCCGCAGCATTCCCGCGGACCGGTTTTCCGCGATTGTCGCCGCGTCGGCGCGGGTGTTCATCGCCCACGGTTACCAGCGCACCCAGGTGCAGGACGTGGCCGACGCACTCGCCCTGGCCAAAGGCACGCTGTATGGCTACGCCCAGGGCAAGGCTGCGCTGTTCGCGGCGGCGGTGCGCTACGGCGACGCTCAGGAAGCCCTTCCGCTGGCATCCGAACTGCCGGTGGCCGCTCCCGTTGCGGGCGAGATCGCAGCTGTGGTGTCGGCCCGACTAGCTGGCGAGGTCACCGACATGCGGCTCACGCACGCGTTGCGAGCAACTTTGCCGCCGGGTGCGACGACTGGAGACGCGCGAGCAGAACTCGCCGGTATCGTCACCGACCTCTACAGCCGCCTGGCCCGGCACCGGATCGCGCTCAAACTGGTCGACCGCTGTGCCCCCGAGCTACCCGACCTCGCCGAGGTTTGGTTCGGCACCGGCCGGAACGCCCAAGTCGATGCGGTCCAGGCATACCTAGTGCACCGCGAGCGCGCCGGCCTTCTGATCCTGCCCGGGCCGGCACCGATGGTGGCCCGGACCATCGTCGAGTTGTGCGCGTTGTGGGCGGTGCATCTTCACTTCGACCCGTCACCGGAGCCTTGGTCGATCGTGCAACCTGGCGTGATCGATGACGATGCGATCGCTGCGACCCTCGCCGAGTTTGTCGTTCGGGCCACCACAGCTTCTTCGGACTAACCGCTTGCAACCGAAAGGTCGTCCCCATGCGCCTCACACATCCGGCCCGACGGTACCTATCCAGTCAGGCTGCCCGGCCAACAGGCGCGTTCGGCCGCCTACTGGGACGGATCTGGCGAGCCGAGACCGCCGACGTCAATCGCATCGCCGTCGAGCTGCTCGCGCCCGGCCCGGGCGAGCGGGTTTGCGAGATCGGCTTTGGCCCCGGCCGAACCCTTGGGCTGCTCGCCGCCGCCGGCGCGCAAGTGAGCGGCGTCGAGGTGTCGACGACCATGATCGCAATCGCGGCCCGTCACAACGCGAAAGCCATTGCAGCCGGCCTGATCTCGCTTTATCACGGCGATGGAGTAACCCTGCCGGTTGCCGACCACAGCCTTGACAAGGTGCTCGGCGTGCACAACTTTTACTTCTGGCCCGATCCCCGCGCCAGCCTTTGCGACATCGCTCGAGCCCTGCGGCCCGGGGGTCGACTCGTCCTTACATCGATATCCGATGACCAACCACTGGCGGCCCGTTTCGATCCCGCGATCTATCGCGTGCCCCCCACCCTCGACACCGCCGCGTGGCTTGGCGCTGCCGGCTTCATCGACGTCGGCATCAAGCGCAGTGCAGACCATCCGGCGACCGTGTGGTTCACCGCAACTGCGACGTGACGACCGCGCCGATGCTGGCAAGCGCTCGGATTACCTCGGTCGATCGCGGGGTGGCGGACGGATCGGCGATCCACTGGATCATGAGGCCATCGATGACCGCCATCAACACCGAGACGATGGTCGACAGGTTCTCCGGCGGTGCTACGTCGGTACCGGCAAGCGCAGCGCCAGCCAGATCGACCGAATGCTGCCGAACGTCGGCATATCCGGCGGCCAGGCGCTCCCGCAAGGCCTCTGAGCGCAACGCCGGAGCGTATGACTCCACACACGCATACACGGCGGGGCGGATCTGCTCGAACGAATCGACGGTGGCTTCGAGTACCGCCAGGATCTGCCCGGCCGGACCGGCGGCGCGGGAGTGATCGAATGCCTCCTGGACACGCTGGTTCCACGTCGAAAAGCACCGGCCGAGCGCATCGTCGAGCAGCGCGTCCTTGCTACCGAAGTGGTAGTTGATCGACGCGATGTTCACCCCTGCCGCACGAGCGATGTCGCGCGAGCTGGTGTTGCCGTAGCCGCGTTCTCGTAAACAAGCCAGAGCGCCGTCGAGCAGTTTGTCGCGGTTTGTGCGTTGCTGTTGCACAGCTGCATCCTATCGTGATAAGCATTCGTTTACATCAAACATTTGATTATCAGAAGGGAGCGGCCATGGCAAGCACGTTGACGACGGGCCTGCCACCCGGGCCACGGCTACCCCGCTACCTGCAGAGCGTGCTGTACCTGAGGTTTCGGGAATGGTTCCTGCCAGCGATGCATCGCAAGTACGGCGACGTGTTCTCCTTGCGGGTGCCCCCATATGCCGACAACCTCGTGGTCTATACCCGCCCCGAACACATCAAAGAGATCTTCGCGGCCGACCCGAGGTCGCTGCACGCGGGCGAAGGCAACCACATCCTTGGTTTTGTCATGGGCGAGCACTCGGTATTGATGACCGACGAAGCCGAACACGCGCGGATGCGATCGCTGCTCATGCCCGCGTTCACCCGCGCCGCGCTGCGCGGATACCGCGACATGATCGCCTCCGTTGCGCGTGAACACATCACGCGCTGGCGGCCCCACGCAACGATCAACAGTCTTGACCACATGAATGCGCTCACCCTCGACATCATCCTGCGGGTCGTTTTCGGGGTCACTGACCCAAAAGTCAAGGCCGAGTTGACTAGTCGGCTGCAACAGATCATAAACATCCATCCCGCGATTCTCGCGGGCGTTCCGTACCCGTCGCTCAAGCGGATGAATCCCTGGAAGCGCTTCTTCCATAACCAAACCAAGATAGACGAGATCCTCTACCGCGAGATCGCCTCCCGCCGTATCGATTCCGATCTCACCGCCCGAACCGACGTGCTATCCAGACTTTTGCAAACCAAGGACACGCCTACTAAGCCGCTGACCGATGCCGAGCTTCGCGACCAGCTCATCACGTTGCTGCTGGCCGGTCATGAGACAACCGCCGCCGCCCTGTCCTGGACGTTGTGGGAACTTGCCCATGCTCCGGAAATCCAAAGCCAAGTAGTCTGGGCTGCCGTCGGCGGTGACGACGGATTCTTGGAGGCCGTCCTCAAGGAAGGAATGCGCCGACACACCGTCATCGCTTCTACCGCTCGCAAGGTCACCGCGCCGGCAGAGATCGGTGGTTGGCGACTGCCAGCGGGGACGGTGGTCAACACGTCGATCCTGTTGGCCCACGCCAGCGAGGTATCGCACCCCAAACCCACAGAGTTTCGTCCTAGCCGGTTCCTTGACGGCAGCGTGGCACCCAACACCTGGCTGCCATTCGGCGGCGGTGTGCGCCGATGCCTCGGCTTCGGGTTCGCCCTCACCGAGGGAGCGGTCATCCTGCAAGAGATTTTCCGCCGCTTCACCATCACCGCCGCCGGCCCGTCCAAAGGCGAGACTCCGTTGGTGCGCAACATCACCACCGTCCCCAAACACGGTGCACACCTGCGGCTGATCCCACAGCGCCGGCTAGGCGGGCTTGGTGACAGTGACCCGCCATAGCCGCCGGGGCAGCTCACCTTCCTCGAAATCGTGTACCTCCTCGAGTACCCAACCGGTAGCCAGGCGCGCTACCAGCTCACGGCGGAAGAAGTGCACTGCGAACCCTGCGCACTCGAAGATGTCGTCACCGTGGGCCTGCCCGGCGCCGTAGTGCGCATCGCCGGTATGCCGAACGGTGTAGATGAACTTTCCACCCGGCCTCAACACCCGGCCGACCTCGGCAACGACTGCATGAATTTCGCTGGTGGACAACGCCATACACAACGCCATGTGTGCAAAGGCGCCGTCAATGGAACCGGTTTTGACGGGCAGAGGCTGGCGCAGATCGTGCACAATCGGTTGCACCCGCGCGGAGACCCCGCGCGCTTGGGCACTTCGGCGAAGTTGCGCGACGGCAACGTCGCTGAAATCGGTGGCCACCACCGTGAAGCCCTGGCCAGCGAAATACAGGGTGTCACGCCCATGACCGGCCGCCAACTCCAGCACCCGCTGCACGCCGTCGGCATTGAACACCTCGGCGGCATATACCCCCGGCTCTGACGGGCGGGTTCCGTACAGCACCGGATGCGCTCGGTAGGTGTCCTGCCAGTGTTCATGCTGGGCAACGAGCAGTTCTGGCTGCCGCTTCACCAAACGTAGACTTCCCTTCGGCCCCACGGGCGATCAATCCCCATGCCCGACCGGTGCACCCTCGTCGACCGGCAGTCCGGCCAATCGCCATTCGAGCATTCCGTCGTCGAGGCGTTTCACCTCCCGCCCCGCGTCGCGCGCGATGCGGACGGCATCGGGGGCCATGACGCAGTAGGCACCACGACAGTAGGCGACAATGTCGCGGTCGCCAGCTAGTTCGGCGAGCCGGTCGGCCAGTTCGGCTATCGGGATATTGATGGCGCCCGGGATATGGCCGGCCTGGTATTCCTCGTGCGGTCGCACGTCGACCAGGGTGACCTCGCCGGCTTCGCGCCGCCGCAGCAGCTCCGCACGGGTGATCGCATCCTCCGGCGAACCGAGCACGTCTGCGGCCGCGACCGCCACGTCGGCCAGATGCTCGTCGGCAACCACTTGCACCAGCGCGAACAGCCTTGCCACGTCTTCCCCAGCAAGCCGGTAGTACTGCCGGGTCCCCTCGCGGCGAGCCTCGACCAGCCCGCCGCTCTTCAGCGCCTGCAGATTCGCCGATGCCGTGGTCAGGTTCATCCCGGTCGCCGTCGCGATCGCTTCTACCGCGCGCTCACCTTGGGCGAGCAAGTCCAGGATTTGCAATCGCCGCCCATTGGCCAGCGCCTTGCCCACGCGCGCTACCTGGTCCAACAACGCCGCCTTACGATCGGACTGTCCAGCCATTTCCAGTCATCCTTGGGAATATAATTCCATTGCTCATTGGAACTACATAATATGCGGCCGCTGTCCACCCGCGCGCACGGATCCTCCGGACGGTGAATCGATGAACAGCTGCAACCGTCTCCCCTGCGCACACGAAGTGCTTGCTGTGTTCGCCCATCCGGACGACGAGTCCTTCGGGCTCGGGGCGGTATTGGGTGATTTCACGGCGCAGGGAACGCGGCTGCGAGGATTGTGCTTCACCCACGGCGAGGCCTCCACACTCGGCCGGACCGACCGAAACCTCGGTGAGGTGCGCCGGGAGGAACTCGCCGCTGCGGCACAGGTCCTGGGTGTCGATCATGTGCAACTACTCGCATACCCGGATAACGGTCTAGCGCAGATCCCGCTCAACGAGCTGACGCAACGCGTGGTGGATGCCCTCGCCGGAGCAGACCTGCTACTCGTGTTCGACGACAACGGCGTAACAGGCCACCCCGACCACCGTCGCGCAACCGAAGCTGCGCTCGCGGCGGCTTCGACACCCGGTATCCCCGTATTGGCCTGGGCACTGCCCCAACCGATCGCCGATCGGCTCAACGCCGAGTTCAGCGCCTCCTTCGGGGGGCGCGGTCACGGTCACCTCGACATCATGATCGAGGTTGAGCGCAGCCGACAGCTAGCCGCTATCGGCTGCCATTTCACCCAGTCCGCCGACAACCCCGTGCTGTGGCGTCGTCTGGAACTGCTCGGTGACCGAGAGTACTTGCGCTGGCTGCGCCGGTCAGTGCCCTAATCGCGGCGCTCCCAGCCGGAACACCCGCCAGCCTGCCCGCCGCCAGCGGGTCACGTCGAGGCAGTTGCGGCCGTCCACGATCACCCGGGCCCGCACCCGGTTGGCTAGATCAGCGGGTTCGAGATCGATGAACTCCCGCCATTCGGTAAGCACCAACACGGCGTCCGCGCGCTCGCAGGCCTCCGCAACCGAAACCGCATAGTTCAAGGTAGGGAACAGTCGGTGGGCGTTGTCCAAGGCCTTTGGATCGTACACGTGGACCGTGGCGCCGTTGAGCTGCAGCTGGCCCGCCACATTGAGGGCGGGCGAATCGCGCACGTCATCGGATTCGGGTTTGAACGCCGCGCCGAGCACCGCAATATTGGCGCCCAGCAACGAGCCACCGCATGCGGTGGTGGCCAGTTCCACCATCTTGGTGCGCCGGCGCATGTTGATGCTGTCCACTTCACGCAGGAACGTCAACGCCTGGTCGGCTCCCAGTTCGCCGGCGCGGGCCATGAAAGCGCGGATGTCCTTGGGCAAGCAGCCGCCGCCGAAACCCAAGCCCGCGTTGAGGCATTGGCGTCCGATCCGCGGGTCGTATCCGAGCGCATCGGCCAGCTGGCTAACGTCGGCACCCGCCGCCTCGCACACTTCGGAGATCGCATTGATAAACGAAATCTTGGTCGCCAGAAAGGCATTGGCGGATACCTTGACCAACTCCGCGGTCTGCAGATCGGTCACCAGAAACGGCACGCCCGCTGCCAGCAGCGGCGCGTACAGCTCGCGGACGGCTACCTCGGCGCGCGTCGAATCATCTTGTACCCCAAGGACGATACGGTCGGGGTTGAGGGTGTCGTGCACCGCGAAGCCCTCGCGCAGGAATTCCGGATTCCAGGCAATTTCCACGTCGACTCCCCGGGGTGCCAGTGCACCGGCCCGATGTCCCAGTTCGGCTGCGGTGCCCACTGGGACTGTCGACTTGCCGACCAGAATCGACGCCCTGACCAGACGCGGCACCAGCGCATCGATGACGGCGTGGACATGCCGCAGGTCGGCGCCATATTCGCCTATCTTTTGCGGCGTGCCGACCCCCAGGAAATGCACGTCGGCGAAATCGGCCGCCATGTCGTAGTCGGTGGTGAACCGCAAGCGGCCGGCAGCCAGGTTATCAGTCAACAGCTTTCGCAGGCCGGGTTCGTAGAACGGAATGTCACCCCCGGCGAGCTTGGCGACCTTACCGGGATCGATATCGACCCCGACGACCTCGTGTCCCAGTTGCGCCATACCGACGGCGTGGGTGGCACCCAGATACCCAGTGCCGAAGACGCTGCATCGCACACCACTGTGTGTAGGTGGCTGCGATGAGCGAACCGCATCGCGGCGCTGAGCACCAGGCAAACGGCAGGTGACAGCTACCCGCGACAGGCCTAGCCGCGCCGGATGCTAAGTAGACCTGATGAAGTTCTGGTAGGAGCGCGACGGCGTGGGCCCGCGCTGACCCTGGTATTTCGACCCCGCCCGGGAACTGCCGTAGGGATGCTCGGACGGGCTGGTCAGGCGCAACATGCACAGCTGACCGATTTTCATGCCGGGCCACAAAGTGATCGGCAGGTTGGCGACGTTGGATAGCTCCAGGGTGATGTGACCGCTGAAGCCAGGATCGATGAAGCCCGCGGTGGAATGCGTCAGCAGGCCCAGCCGGCCCAACGAAGACTTGCCTTCCAGCCGTCCGGCGAGGTTGTCGGGCAGAGTGAAAAGCTCCAGCGTCGAGCCGAGCACGAATTCGCCCGGGTGCAACACGAAGGGTTCCCCGTCGACCGGTTGCACCAGGCTGGTCAGCTCGTCCTGCTGCTTGGCCGGGTCGATATGGGTGTAGCGAGTGTTGTTGAACACCCGAAACAAGCAATCGAGCCGGACGTCGATGCTGGACGGCTGGACCAGGGTGTCGTCGAACGGGTCGATCCCCAACCGCCCGGAGGAGATCTCGGCCCGAAGATCACGATCGGAGAGCAGCACCCGACGAGCGTATCTGTCGCCGCACGCTGGCTCAGCGGATGTAGAGTTCCTCGCCGGTGGGATACCCGCCGCCCACGGTCGTGATGTGGATGTGGTCGTAGTGGCCGGCCCCGGTTGTCCGCGCGCCGTTGGGCGTGTAGTAGGCGCCACGCCAAATCACGTCTTGCATCCCAAATCGGGTCGCGTTCTTCAGTATGAAAGCGACGATCTCGTTGCCCAGCGCTATGCCCTCGGCGGTGCCGGGGTTGGGAACCATCACGTCGAGCGCCAAACCATTGGGATGCCATCTCAGCGCATCCGGCCGAACGCCGCCGATTTCGCGAATTTCGGGGAAAGCCGCACTGATACTGCGGGCTGTCAAGACGGTCTTGACCTGTAGACCCTGCTCGGGTGCCACCCCTACCGGCAAATACCGAGATACGATGCGCCATCTCGATGCCGAAGCGAACTGGCTGGCAGCAAGGCCCGTCCCGATTTCACCGCCGGATATCTGTGAGGAGAAAGCCAGCGGTGCTACCGGCACGATCTGCACACAACAGGGCGCGTCGTCGCCGAGAACCGGGTTGGCATCGGCGCGGGCGGCAAGCGTACTGACATCTCCGCCCGTGGCGAAGAACACGGCGGCCGGGGCGAGGACCGCAGCCAGGACCGCTGACGACTTTCGCCGGTCCCTAGCTAATTCATGTCGGCCCACGCTGAGCAGATTACGACAAGATAACGGAAGAATAAATATCTAATCTCTAGAAGACCCGCCGTCAGCTGCGCCCTAGATCTGCAATCGCGACGGGATCGGTTCGCGGATATCTGCGGACTGCCGAATGGCTGCCTCGATGCCAGCCGTGACCCCGGCGACCGCCGTCTGGACCGACATGCTCGGAACACCGAGGTTGTGATCCAGTGCGGCGACGCTGGGCAGGCACGGCAGATGAATCCAACCGGCGCGGACGGGCAGACCCTTCTGGGCGAGGTGGTGCAGCACGCCGTACATGAGGTGATTGCACACGAACGTGCCCGCCGCGTCCGAGACGTCAGCTGGCACGCCGGCCTTTCGCATGGCCAGCACCATCGCGCGAACCGGTACGGTCGCGTGGTAGGCGACCGGGCCGGCGGGGTCGGTTGGCTCACCGACCAAAACCCTGCCGGCGCAGTCGGCGAGGCCGTACCGCCCGCAGTCGTTGACGTTTTGCGCGAGTCGCTCGACGGTGATCATGCTGCGTCCCGGGTATTCGCCCAGCATGATCACCAATGCTGGCTCGATCTCTGCGATGGCCTGCTGAGCTGCCGCGATCGACTCGAAGAACGTGTTGGGCACGATCCGCGAGATGACCGTTGCACCGGCGATGGTGCGACCATCCAGCTCTTCGGCGGTGAGCTGTGCCGGATTTACCGGCGTCACGCCGTAGGGTCCGAATCCGGTGACCAGCACCTTCGACATGCTGTTCCTTCCTTATTTCAATGTCCGTTTCCCCGAAAGTCGCTGCATTTGTCACTAGCCGTCACAATGTTCAAGCGTGCCCGAGCCGAGATCTTCGACCGAAACCGGGAGGTTGGCATCAGCAACGTCACAACGGCCGCCTCGTTGGTCACCTTCCCGGTTCTCGCCGGGATTCTCGGCGGCGTGGTCCCGTCGGTGCGCACGCCGTCGGCGGCGATGGTCAGCGGCGTCCAACATTTCGCCGCGGGAATTGTCATGGCCGCCGTGGCCGGGGAAGTGCTACCAGACCTGCGCAGCAGAGGTCCGCTCTGGCTGATCGTTGTGGGCTTCAGTGCAGGCGTTGCGGTACTCGTTGCACTGCGCCGATTTGACGGCCACGGGGAACATCAAGACGGCGACGACGTGGGCGAACTGCCCGTCGGGTTCCTCACCGTAGTCGCGGTTGACTTCTTCATCGACGGGTTGCTGGTCGCAACGGGCGCGACGGTGTCCAGTCGCACCGCGATCATCATCACCATCGCCCTGACGGTCGAGGTGCTGTTCCTGGGTCTGGCGGTGGCCCTGCGCCTGGCCGGCTCCGGAATGCCTAGGATCCGGGCCGCGGCGACCACAAGCGCCCTGAGCCTAGTGATCGCGGTGGGCGGTGTGTCAGGTGCCGTGGCGCTGGGCCGGGCGGGAAATACCGTCCTGACCCTCGTGTTGGCGTTCGCGGCGGCGGCGCTGCTCTGGCTGGTCGTGGAGGAACTGCTTGTCGAGGCGCACGAAACGCCGGAGCGGCCATGGATGGCCGTGATGTTCTTTGCCGGATTTCTGATCTTGTACGGCCTGGGGGTGATGGAATGATTCTGGATGCTAGCCTTTCGAGGCAACCGTGCCGATGTAGTTCAATGGCAGAACATCAGCTTCCCAAGCTGAATACGCGGGTTCGATTCCCGTCATCGGCTCCGATGTGACACGTCGACGCTGATGGTGATGCTGAACGTCGGTGGCCCGGCGGCAAGGCGGGGAAGGCCCAAAACGATGGCCGGCCCATGCACCGTCGTCGCCGACCGCGCCGTATGGGAGCGCCCATTACCACTGCGATGCGAAAGCGGCTGGTGCACAGGAACCGTCGCCGACAGAGCGGTGCTGCCCCCGGCGTGGACGCCCCCGGCGGCCGAGGCTATGTGATACTGACCTGATGAGCGACGGTGGCGCACCTACCGTGGAATTTCTTCGCCATGGGGGGCGGATTGCCATGGCGCACAGAGGATTTACGTCGTTCAGATTGCCCATGAACAGCATGGGGGCGTTCCAGGAGGCGGCCAAGCTCGGATTCCGCTACATCGAGACCGACGTTCGCGCCACCCGGGACGGCGTAGCCGTGATCCTGCATGACCGTAGGCTGGCGCCCGGGGTGGGGTTATCCGGCGCGGTCGACCGGTTGGATTGGCGTGATGTCCGCAAGGCGCAGCTGGGTGCGGGGCAGTCGATCCCAACCCTGGAAGACCTGCTTACCGCGCTGCCAGACATGCGGGTCAACATCGACATTAAAGCCGCATCGGCGATCGAGCCGACCGTCAACGTCATCGAGCGGTGCAACGCGCACAACCGGGTGCTGATCGGTTCGTTTTCCGAGCGCCGTCGCCGGCGCGCATTGCGCCTGCTGACCAAGCGGGTCGCTAGTTCGGCAGGAACGGGCGCGCTGCTGGCGTGGCTGACCGCGCGTCCGCTGGGCAGCCGGGCATATGCCTGGCGGATGATGCGCGACATCGACTGCGTGCAACTACCGTCACGGCTTGGCGGTGTACCGGTCATTACGCCGGCACGGGTCCGCGGCTTTCATGCTGCGGGACGCCAAGTGCATGCCTGGACCGTCGACGAACCCGATGTGATGCACACCCTTCTCGACATGGACGTGGACGGCATCATCACCGATCGCGCGGACCTACTTCGTGATGTTCTCATCGCCCGCGGCGAGTGGGACGGCGCCTAAGAGCCCGGCGACACCGGAAACGGTCAGGGCATGCGGATCGGATCATCGGGATGCGGACTCAGCGGCGTGGTCTCGATGGTCATCCAGCCAGCAAGCGGTAGCGATTCCAGGATGGCCATCAGCTCGCCAGGGTCGCGAGCCCGCCACAGCCCCAGGGTGCGCTGGCCGTCCGGTCCGTCGGGTAGTGCCCACAACCGCACCAGGTGTCCCCGCCCGGCCAGCTCGGGCGCGCGGCGAGCCTCGCGCGCCACGGTGTCGTCGACCACCTGAGCCGGGGTACCCAGTGGCACCATAATGGTCGTCGCGATCAGAAACTCCGGACCCTTACCCGGCGCGATGGTTATCCCCTGGCCAACCGGGTCGTTCGGGTGAGCACCCAGCGGCGTGACGTCGTCGGTGCGCCACGACCGCGGCGGCATCGAGGCCAGCAGCTGCTCCAGTTCGCCGTTGTCGTCGGCGGCGAACAGCCCCAGGGTGCGCCATTCGCCCGGCCGCAGCGGCGGGCGCCACAGGCGCAGTAGCTTTCCCTGTGCCGCGAGCTCGCGCGAGCGGGCAGCCTCGCGGGCACGGACCCGCTCGACTGCGTCCGCGGGCATGCTATCGGGAACGCGGGTGGTCATGGTGACCAAAAACTCCATGCTTTCTCCGAGCAAGCCGGGTAGCACCCCGGGCAAGAGCGCGAGGCGTTAAAAGACGCGCACCCAGTCGACGAGCATCTCCTGTGGATAGGAACCCGTCGCGGGATCGCCGCCACCAGAACCGCCAACCGCAAGGTTCAACACCGGAAACACCGTGTAGCCGGGGTCGTTGAACGGCCACTCGCGGATGGGCTCGTTGAGGTCTTCGATGCCGGTCGCCGGAACCGAGAAGTAGGGCTCAATGCCGTCGGCGTAATCCAGCCAGAAGTACATGCCGCTCGGATTCCACGTGACGCGCCAGTTGTGCCAACCACCGTCCACACCGATCGGGCAGGTCTCGAATGCGGTGCCGTCCGGGTTGGCGTGCACGGTGGTTCCCGACGGCCAAGTCCCGTTGCCATACCACTCGATCAGGTCGATTTCGCCGCTGCGACCAGGATCGTCATTGGACAACCACCAGGCGGGCCACATGCCCGGAGCCAGGCAGTTGAACTTGATCCGGGCCTCCCAGGTGGTCCCGATGCCACCCCGCCACAGGCCGTGGACCAGGCCACCGAAATACCTGTTGCCCTCTCGGGTAGCGCGCAGCACGAGATTGGAGTTGCCGTCGAGGAACACGTTCTGTCGACTGTCGCGGTACTGCCCAAAAAACTGGGGCCGGTCAAAGCCCACCGGGTTCTTGATGGGCGTCCGGTGGTTCGACACCTGCCACTTCGACGGGTCCGGGACCGAACCGGCCGGCCCGTCGAACTCGTCGTGGAACAAAAGCCCACCGGTTGCCGCAGCCGGCGCGGCGGGCGCCGGTGTCGGACCAGCCGGCGCGGCCGGCCGGGACGGGTCGGCCCAGGCTGTCGAGGCGGGAAGCGCGGCAGCCAGGGCGCCGAACCCCGCCATCATCATCATTCGGCGACGATCCATCTCAGGCATAAGCATGGGACGATAGCAGGCCAAGCCGAATCGTGTGGTGCCGCCGGGCGCAACTACCTATGCGGCATGATCGTCGTGTGGGAGCATCTGTGCATGAACCCAGAGGATGACCCGGAGGCGCGAATCCGGGAACTGGAGCGTCCGCTGGCCGACGTGGCACGCGCCTCCGAACTCGGCGGCTCGCAGTCGGGCGGCTACACCTATCCACCCGGCCCGCCACCGCCGCCGTATAGCTATGGCGGCCCGTTCGGCGGCCCATCGCCGCGATCGTCCTCCGGCAACAGGGCGTGGTGGATCCTGGCCGCGGTCGTCGTTGTCGGTGTGCTGGTTCTGGTGGGTGGCATCGCCGCATTCAGCGCACAGCGGCTTTCCCAAGGCAACTTCGTCGTTCTCTCGCCCACCCCGTCTGTCTCCCGGGCTA
Source organism: Mycobacterium canetti CIPT 140010059 (assembly GCF_000253375.1). Taxonomy (NCBI): domain Bacteria; kingdom Bacillati; phylum Actinomycetota; class Actinomycetes; order Mycobacteriales; family Mycobacteriaceae; genus Mycobacterium; species Mycobacterium canetti. Next base: position 390,943 of record NC_015848.1, on the reverse strand, counting down.
TTCCAACCCCGACTGCGCAACCGGCCACCACTCTTCCGCCGGCCGGCGCCAGCCTGAGCGTCTCCGGCGTCAACGTGAACCGGACAATCGCCTGCAACGACAGCATTGTCAGCGTCAGCGGCATGTCCAACACGGTGGTGATCACCGGCCACTGCACCAGCCTCACCGTGTCCGGCATGAGGAACTCGGTCACCGTCGACTCCGTCGACACCATCGAAGCCGCCGGCTTCAACAACGAGGTCACGTATCACTCGGGCTCGCCGAAGATCAGCAATGCCGGCGGTTCCAACAGCGTCCAGCAGGGCTGACGTTACTGGGCCTCGTCCACCGGATCGTCGAGGACGCTGACCGCGATGCCGTATGGCAGGAAGCGGACTTTGCGTTTCGGGTCGGTGTTGTCCTTGTTCGCGCGCAGGGCGTCAAGCTCGGTCGCATACACCTGTTCAACGCGGGCACCACCGTCGGCGTCCACCGTATAGATGGCCCACACGCCGTCACCGGCCTCGCCGGCGGTCTCCGGCGCCGGACGCGAGCGCCGGGACAAGTCCTCGAAGATTGCCGACCAGCCCGTTCCCGCGCCGGATGAGCTGAGGAACCTGCCGATCCGCTCGCACGCGTCGCGCAGTCCCTCGCTCCCCTCCCGGATCACCCGATCGAATTCGTCGGGATCGAATCCAAACGGACCATAGTCGCCCACGCGACCTCCTCAGCAACCCATACCGATACTACGGACCTGACACCGACGGGGCCAGCTCCGGGGAACGCGGCTCACCCAGAGCCAAGGCTTCCGAACGGGTTCTGCGGTTCGCCGGCACCCGGATTTTGCGGAATCGGGACCGGGATCGGAACGGGCAAAAACGGGACGTGCAACCACTCCGTGGTCATCTTCACCGTCGTCGTAGTCGTCGGAATCGTTGGAATCGTCGAAGTGGTCGTCACCGGCGGCTCGGTTGTCGTCGTTGTCGACGGTGGCGCGGTGGTCGTTGTGGTGGTCGGCGACGGCCTCGGCGTCGTGGTGACGGGTGGCGCTGTCGTGGTCGTCACCACCTGTGTGGGCGGCGGCGGTGCCGGCGCGACCGTCGTCGGGGCCGGTGCCGCACTGGGAAGCGGCGCAACGGTCGACGGCGGTGGCGGCGGGGTCGGTGCGCGCGAGCTAGGCACGACGGATCCGGGCGGCATCGGGGCCAGGCCGGGCACAATTGGGGTTGGTAGCGGGCTTGGGCGTCTCTCGATGGCTGTCAACGTCAATGCCACGCCCCCGATCGCGGTCATGGCCACTACCGCCGACACCCCGATGAGCAACTGCGACACCCGGATTCGCCGCCACGCTGGTCCTTTGGGGGGCTCGACCGCGTTCAGACGCATCGACCAGCAGGGGCCGCCTTCGTTATACGAGTCGCCCTCGAAACGCGCCGGAGCTTCGCTTGGGAAGTCGGTCTGCGACCAGGCCAACTCGCGATCGGTCAAGGCCTCATGGTCGATGACCATGACGTCGCCGGCCGGCAGCCCGATGACACTGGTGCCGGCGGCTGCGGCCGTGGCGAGGCCGATGGACGTCCGCGTTCGCGAATCGCGCTCTCCCCCACGGTTGGCGAGCAGCAACGCACCCATCGCCGCCGCGCACCCGGGTTGCGACGCGGTCAGCACAGGTCGACGAGTGTGGAACGAAAGACGTTGAGTCACAAGGGGAATATTGGCACCACCGCCGACGGTGACCACCGCCGCGAGATCCGCCCAGCTCGCGTTGTGGCGCGCCAGCATGTCGTCGAACGCGTAGATGAAGCCGGTCAATGGATCCTGGATCAGGTCTTCGAGCTGTTCCCGAGTCATCTCGATGCTCGAGCTGCACCCGGCAAGCTCAGCGAACAATTCCGTGGCAACGTCGGTGGACAGTCGTTCCTTTGCCGCACGGCACTGCTCCCTGAGTTGGCCGAGTTGCCCGACCGCGGCGGTACTGGCCGGATCGACGTCATCGCCGTACCCGAATTGGTCGATGACCCGAAGCAGCAAAGCCTGGTCGATCTGACTACCGGAAAAGTCCTGGTACCGTGCCGTGGCACTAACGGGCTGGAAATCCGACGTCCTGGAATCCGACTTGGTCTCCACCAAGGTGACGTAAGTCGCGGAGCCACCGAAATCGAGCAACCCCACCACACCGCCGTGGGGCAGGCCCAATTCCGAGTTCACCGCGGTCAACGCCGCGATCGCATCGGAAACCAGGCGCGGCGCCATGCCGCTGCGGACGAAGCCGACGTGCGTCCGCAAACCGTTACGCAGGGCGTGTACAGCTCCGGGCTTCCAATGCGCGGGAACGGCAATGGCGATCTCCGAGGAACTCGCGTCCGCACCGGCGGCCAGCACCATCGCATCCAGCGCCTCGACCAGCAAGAGGTCTGGATCGTGCACGGATCCGTCGGGAGACACCAGCGCCACCGCATCTCCGATGCGCTCAACAAAGCCGCTCATTAGGGCGCCCGGCTCGATCAAGTTCGGGTTCTGGCTAGGCACACCGATTTTCGGTGCGCAATGCGGGTACAGGGTCAGCACGGCGCGACGAGTAACCGGCGGACCTCCGTTACCCGCCGCGACCAGGTTTGTGGTCCCGATCGACAACCCCAGCGGGTCGTACATAGCGGAAGGCTTTCGTCAATAGGGGTCGGTGGCCAGCGTTAACCATAGCGGCGGGTGGGCTGTATACGGTTCGGTGACAACCTCATTGGTATGCGGTCGATGCGGTGGTGTCACCGAAGCGGTACCGCCACCGACTTGACAGATCGCATCGAGCTCATTTCACGGTCAACGGCAGTGAGCGCCTCGGCTCGAACTGGAAGACCGATCCGCGACTGACCTTGGCTACCAACACCTCCGGCAGTTCGCTCGCTGGGGCATCGGCCTCGATGAGTTCCGCGGTCCAGTCGGTGTCCGTCCCGCTGATCCGAACCTTCAGATGCGGGTCTACAGCGGTGGCGATGGCCTGCAACGGCTGCACGGATGCCGGTGTGCACAACGAAATCCAGGCGCCGTCGGCGTGGGCTGGCGAGTTGTGCACCACCAGACGGTCCGGCGACGTTTCGGCCAGCACGTAACCGGCCGGGTTGAGCAGCGGGTGTAGCTCCAGCACACCTAGCGCGCCTTCGATTCCTCCGGGTAAAGCCATCGCACGGTGAATGCGTTCTGCGCCCAGCCCGGCCACTCCGATCAACTGGCGGGTGTTCACCGAAATGGCCAGTTGAGCATCGGCTTTGGCCCGTTTCCGCACGGCAAAGGCGAACGACAGATTCAGCAGGTGCATTTGCAGGCAGACCTCATCGGCCATCCGCACCAGTGCGGAATGCGAGAACGCCCCTAAGTCCAGGTCGGACACCAGCGGACCCGAATAGTCCACCAGCCCGTCGTCAGACGCATCGACGTTGTCTAATTCCCAGGTGGCAGCTTTGGTTTCACGGACCGCGTCCAGCGCCGGAATACCCTCAGCCTCGGGATAGGACTCGTCGATGATGACGGTCCACGCACAGTGCGGATGCCGGTCGGCCGGCTTGCGGGGCGGCCGGTGGATGGGGCGCACCTGCGCGCGCGGGTTGGTCGCGATCGCGGTGGCGTCGAACGTCGGATCTTCGATGGTGTGGCACATGCCGACGACGTAGTCGTCGCCCATCGGCTCCACGTCGAGCAGCGCACCGCAGTGGTCGAGGTGAAACTCGCCGTGCCAGCGGTCGTGCAGGGTGAAACGGAAGTCCATGAATTGCGGCGGCGCGCCGATGTCGAGCTGTAGCCCCTTGAAGATGGTGGGCACGTCGTCGCCCTCGAAGTTCAGCGCCTTTTGCATGCGCTTGGTGTAGATCGGGCTGGCGCCCGCCCACTCCTCGATGGCGATCTGCAGCATCTCCTGGCGGCCGAATGCCTGTATACACCAGGCCATGCCCGATCGGTCGATCAGCTGGCCGATCAACAACAGCTCGGGTAACAGAACTGCCAGCTCGCTGCGGGACAACCCCGCGTACCGGGATTGGCTCATACCCCAAAGCTACCCGTGAGCCGGTGTGCTGCAATGGCGTGGTGACTCCGGGTGATCCAGCCGACATTGCAGCGATCAAACAGCTCAAATACCGGTATCTGCGGGCATTGGACACCAAGCATTGGGACGACTTCACCGACACCCTGGCCGAGGATGTCACCGGCGATTACGGGTCATCGGTCGGTACGGAGCTGCACTTCACCAACCGCGCCGACCTGGTCGACTACCTGCGCCAGGCACTCGGCCCGGGTGTCATCACCGAACACCGGGTCACCCATCCGGAAATCACCGTGACCGGCGATACCGCAACCGGCATCTGGTACCTGCAAGACCGGGTCATCGTCGCCGAGTTCAATTTCATGCTCATCGGCGCCGCGTTCTACCACGACCAGTACCGACGAACCACCGACGGCTGGCGGATCAGCGCCACCGGCTACGACCGAACCTACGAGGCGACCATGTCGTTGGCGGGCCTTAACTTCAACATCAGGCCGGGCCGCGCGCTGGCCGATTGACGCCGAACGTGAATCTCACGACGCAACACGCCGAAAACCCGTCGCACAGTTCACAATCGAGGTCCGGGGTTACTTGGCGATCGCGATCACCGCACCAGGCCGCAGCCAACGGATGATCTGCACCAGCGTGGCATCGTCGATCGCCACACAACCCGCGGTGGGCCCGCCGTCGGTGGTGTGAAAGAAGAACGCGGAGCCTTTGCCTGGGACCTTGGCCTTGTTGACGCCCATCACGACCGAATGCTTGTACTGCGGGATTTGCAGGTTCTCGCTGTCGGCCGTGCTGAACGGGCACTGGGACTTCTGACAGACCTGCATGGAGTTAAAGGTGGGGCTATTGTCGTCGCCACTCCACCAGTGATTGGGTCCGACTTGGGTATACGGCAACCCGCCACCGGGATTCGGCGCGGTGCCAAAAGCGGAGTCCAGGCTGTAAACCCCCATCGGAGTGGCCGGATATCCGCTCTTGGCTTCCGGCGCCATGCCCGCCGAACCGATATGGGTGGTGATACCGGTCTTGAGCGGCTGCCAGCCGGCGGCGGTGCGTTGGTAGACATCCATCTTGGCCGTCGAACCGCCGGTTCCCACCACCGAAACCACCTGAGTGGCATTGCCGACCGAGTTCGCGAACCACGGGTTGACGACGGCCAGGCTCACTGGCGCGAGAACCACAGCAACGCAGCCCGTGCATACCGCAGCGCACAGCAAAGCTAGGAGTCGGCTCATCGCTCAATCGTCAGACAATCACCTCGTGTGGTCAAGTCAAGGTTAGAATCCGGCTGGGTCACTGTGCGGTGACAAAGCGCAATGCACAGCGCACCATGGCTTTAGCGGGCCGTGTCGACTTCCGGTTCGGGTTGTCTCGACACCTCCACTGGCGGCGACAAAGCATGAGACGCGCGTTGGGCACCGAATATCGACGGCGGTCGAAATACGCACAGGCACACGAGGAAATACAGGTACCCCAGCGCCCAGCCGGCAACAACGTCGGTCGGATGATGCACGTTCAACGCCACCCTGGCAACACCGACCGTCAACACGCACAGCGCGCCCACCGTGATGGCGATGTGCCGAGTAAACCTGCTGTGCAGCATGGGCAACAGGACGGTTAGCAGCGCGAGTACGCTTGCGGTCGCCTCCAACGCATGCCCTGACGGAAACGAAGTCGAATGGGCAGATACCAGCGCAGTCGCCGGTCGCGGGCGGTGGGCCACGGATTTGGCCGCGATCGTCATGATCGCGTTGAGCGGTAAACAGGCCAACAGCAACAACGCTATCCGTATCTTGCGCTTCGCCAGTGCGACCATCGCGGCCAGCAAACCCAGCGGCCGCAGCACGACTGGGCCCAAGATCAGGGATACACCATCCCAGAAGCGCACCCACGCAGGGTTCTTTATCCCGATGTCGTGCGCTGCGTTCAACAACGACCAATCGAAACTATGCAGCCAACCCCAATCCTGGGAGTGCCCCACCCACATGACGGCATACACCGCGGTTGCGACAAAAGCGAGCGAAACAGCGAGAAGCGCTTGCGGGCGAGTCATGCTCTAACTCCTACCAGCATCGGTGCGGCACCGACAAAACGACTCCATACTGGCCTCATGGCTGTCATTGTTCGCAAGTGGTTTGGTCTCGGCAGGCTGCCTGCTGACCTACGCTGTCAGGTTGAGGCTGAGGGACTCATCTACCTTGCCGAATACGTGGCCGTCACCAGGCGGTTCACCGGCGTTATCCCGGGGCTGCGGGCATCGCACAGCATCGCCAGCTACGTGGGTGCGCTGGCGTTCACCGAACAGCGGGTGCTGGGAACCCTGTCGATGGTGCCGAAGCTAGCCGGCCGGGTCGTCGACGCGCGCTGGGACGGGCCGCAGGCCGGTGCCGCGACCGCCGAAATCTCGCCGACGGGTCTGCAACTCGATCTCGATGTCGCCGATGTCGACCCGAAGTTCAGCGGCCAGCTCGCGCTGCACTTCAAGGCCACTATCGGTGAAGATGTGTTGAGCCGCTTGCCGCGGCGATCGCTGGCCTTTGACGTGCCGGCCGAATACGTCAACCTCGCGGTCGGCGTGACCTATTCGCCGTGATGGTGATCTGTGGCCAGCGCCGACGGATAACTCCATCGGTTTTCGGAGACGAATTCCGCGAGTGGCCGCGCGTAGGCCCAGCCATCCAGTTCCAGCGCGGGCCGGTCCGGAAACTCGGGCACCGGCCCCAGGCACAAGATGGCCACCGGTTCGGCGTCGGCGGGCATCGCCAGCAGGGCCGCTAAACGTTGTGGGTCGAACAGCGACACCCATCCCATGCCCAGGCCTTCGGACCGCGCTGCCAGCCACAGGTTTTGGATGGCGCACGACACCGACGCCAGATCCATCTGGGGCAGGGTGCGCCGGCCGAAGATGTAGGACCCTCTGCGGTCGCACAGCGCCACCACCAGCAGCTCGGCGCAGTCGAGAATGCCCTCGACCTTCAGCGCCAGGAATTCTTCTTCCCGTGCTCCCAGGGCTTCGGCGGTGAGTAGGCGTTCGTCGTCGACGAGCGCGTGGATGCGTCGCTTGAGTGTCTCGTCGGTGATGCGCATAAAGCGCCATGGCTGCATCAGACCGACGCTGGGCGCGGCGTGTGCGGCGTGCAACAGCCGCGCCAGCACATCCTCGGACACCACACCGCCGGGCACGAACCGGCGCATGTCTCGGCGTTCGGCGATCACCCGATACACGGCCCGTCGTTCTGGTGCACTAAACATGTGCTCGGTTGGATCGCCCCGATACGACGAACCACAAACTTGACTTTGCCCCATAAAGCTTCCCCTGATACTCGACCAGCCCCACTCGGGCCAATACGTGAATGTCCTAGCATTTTTCACCCGTTCACGGGCTAGTCGAGTAGTAGACGATTGATTAGCCTGAACGTACCTCCGACGGCCAGCTGACGAACGGGTATGACGGATGGATTTCGTGGTGTCGGCGCCCGAGGTCAATTCGTTACGGATGTATCTCGGGGCCGGATCGGGGCCGATGTTGGCGGCCGCGGCGGCCTGGGACGGACTAGCCGACGAACTGGCGGTGGCGGCGTCGTGGTTTGGGTCGGTGACCTCGGGCCTGGCGGATGCGGCGTGGCGCGGCCCCGCGGCGGTTGCGATGGCGCGCGCGGTAGCCCCCTACCTGGGCTGGTTGATTTCGGCAACGGCCCAGGCTGAGCAGGCCGCCGCTCAGGCACGGGTAGCCGTGGCCACGTTCGAGGCGGCGCGGGCAGCGACGGTGCATCCGGCGATCGTCGCGGCCAACCGCGCCGTGCTGGTGTCGCTGGTGAGCTCGAATCTGCTGGGATTCAACGCTCCGGCGATCGCGGCCACCGAGGCCGCCTATGAGCGGATGTGGGCCCAGGATGTGGCCGCGATGGTTGGCTATCACGCTGGAGCGTCGGCGGCCGTCTCCGCGTTGATGCCGTTCACCCAGCAGCTGAAGAAGCTGGCGGGCCTATCGGAGCGGCTGACCAGCGCCGCGGCAGCCGCTGCCGGCCCCCCGAGCGCGGCGGGCTTCAATCTCGGCTTGGCAAACGTCGGCGCCAACAACGTGGGCAACGGAAACGTCGGCGTGTTCAACGTCGGCTTCGGCAATTTGGGCAGCTACAACCTCGGCTTTGCAAACCTGGGCAGCGACAACCTGGGTTTGGCCAACCTGGGCGGCCACAACATCGGCTTTGCGAACACCGGCAGCAACAATGTCGGCTTTGGGAATACGGGCAGCAACAATGTCGGCATCGGGCTCACCGGCAACGGACAGATCGGGTTCGGCAGCTTCAACTCGGGCAGCCACAACATCGGCCTGTTCAACTCCGGCAGCGGAAACGTCGGGTTGTTCAACTCGGGCACCGGCAATTTCGGCATCGGAAACAGCGGCACCGGAAACTTCGGCCTCGGCAACACGGGCAGCACCAACACCGGCTGGTTCAACACCGGCGACGTCAACACCGGCGGCTTCAACCCGGGCAGCTACAACACCGGTAACTTCAACACCGGCAACTACAACACCGGCAGCTTCAACGCAGGTAACTACAACACCGGCTACTTCAACACCGGCGACTACAACACTGGAGTGGCCAACACCGGCAACGTCAACACCGGCGCCTTCATCGCCGGCAACTACAGCAACGGCGTCTTGTGGCGGGGCGACTACCAAGGCCTGATCGGTGCCGATATCGCCCTCGAGATTCCCGCCATTCCGATAAACGCGCAGCTATTCAGCATGCCGATACATCAGGTGATGGTCATGCCCGGAAGCGTGATGACGATTCCGGGCATGCGTTTGCCCTTCACATCCATTGTTCCCTTCGTTGTTTACTACGGCCCGGTCGAGCTCCCGCAATCCACGCTCACCCTTCCCACGGTGACGATCACCGTGGGCGGACCAACCACCACGATCGACGGCAACCTCACCGGCATGGTGGGGGGCGTCAGCATCCCGCTCATCAAGATTCCGGCGGCCCCGGGCTTCGGGAACTCGACCACCAGCCCGTCGTCGGGCTTCTTCAACGCTGGCGCCGGCACCGCCTCGGGCTTCGGCAACTTCGGCGGCGGCGCTTCGGGCTTTTGGAACCTGGCCTCGGCAACCTCGGGACTTTCGGGCTTCGGGAACGTCGGCGCTCTGGGATCGGGTGTAGCTAACGTTGGCAACACCATCTCGGGTCTCTACAACACGAGCACGTCGAATCTGGCGACGCCAGCCTTTAACTCCGGCCTGCTGCACCACAGCGTGGGCACCATGACCCTTAACTTCGGGTTGGCAAACGTCGGCGGCAACAATGTCGGCGGTGCAAACGCCGGAATCTTCAATGTGGGCTTGGCAAACCTGGGCGACTACAATATTGGCTTCGGCAATCTAGGCGGCGACAACCTGGGCTTCGCCCACGCGGGCAGCTACAACATCGGCTTTGCGAACACCGGCAGCAATAATCTTGGCTTCGCGAACACGGGTGACAACAATATCGGTTTTGCGAATATCGGCAGCAACAATATCGGGATCGGGCTCACCGGCAGCGGCCAGATCGGGTTCGGCAGCCTGAACTCGGGCAGCCACAATATCGGCTTGTTCAACTCGGGTGACGGAAACATCGGATTGTTCAACTCGGGCAGCGGAAACTTCGGGATAGGAAACGCGGGCACCGGAAACTGGGGCATCGGAAACTCGGGCGCCGGAAACTTCGGCATCGGGAACGCGGGCAGCACCAACACGGGCTTGTTCAACTCCGGAGACCTCAACACGGGTAGCTTGAACCCGGGCAGCTATAACACCGGCAGCGTCAACACCGGCAGCGTCAACACCGGTGGCTTCAATGCAGGTAACTACAACACCGGCTACTTCAACACCGGCGACTACAACACCGGCATGGCGAACACCGGCAATATCAACACCGGCGCTTTCATCTCCGGCAACCACAGCAACGGCCTTCTGTGGCGGGGCGACAACCAGGGTCTGATCGACCTCGCCATCGGCGTCGACATTCCCGAAATCCCGATTGTGAGCGTCGACGTGAATATCCCGATTCACATACCGATCACCGCCAGCTTCACGGACATCGTATACAGCGGGCTCGATCTTCCACCGAACACAGCCGTCACTGTTATTTTTTTCGGACCCGTCGATATCGACCCCTTCACCGTCCCAGTGATACGGATAACCGGTCCCACACCTGTGGTCATGGTGGGTGGACCCACTACCGCGATCAATATCGGCGCCACTGTGGGCGTCGACGCCATCAACATCCCGATTATCCATATTCCAGCGACTCCAGGCTTCGGCAACTCGACCGGCGGACTGTCGTCGGGCTTCTTCAATAGCGGCGCTGGCAGCGCCTCGGGCTTCGGCAACTTCGGGGGCGCCACGTCGGGCTTTATGAACCTGGTCTCCACAACGTCGGGAATGTCGGGCTTCCTCAACGTCGGCGCGCTGGGATCGGGTGTGGCGAATGTGGGCAACACCATCTCGGGTATCTACAACGTGGGCACGTCGGACCTCTCGACGCCCGCCGTTAACTCCGGGTTGGCAAATATCGGAACCAATATTGCCGGCCTGCTGCGCGACGGCGCGGGTACTGCGGCTATTAACTTGGGCTTGGCCAACCACGGCAACCTCAACGTGGGCTTCGCAAGTCTCGGCGGCTTTAACTTCGGCGGCGCCACCATCGGCCACAACAACGTCGGCATCGGGAACACCGGAATCTTCGATGTCGGCCTGGCGAACCTGGGCAGCTACAACATCGGCTTCGGAAACCTTGGCGACGACAACCTGGGCTTCGGCAACTTCGGCAGCTACAACATCGGCTTCGGCAACGTCGGCAACGACAATCTGGGTTTCGCTAACGCGGGCGGCGGCAACATCGGCTTTGCGAACACCGGCAGCAACAATGTCGGCTTTGGGAACACGGGCAGCAACAATGTCGGCATCGGGCTCACGGGCAACGGACAGATCGGGTTCGGCAGCTTCAACTCGGGCAGCGGAAACATCGGCTTGTTCAACTCGGGCAGCAACAACATCGGATTCTTCAATTCCGGCAGCGGCAACTTCGGCATCGCAAACTCGGGCAGCTTCAACACTGGCATCGGAAACACCGGCAACACCAATACCGGCCTATTCAACTCCGGCGACGTCAACACGGGCGCCTTCAACCCGGGCAGCTTCAACACCGGTAGCTTCAACACCGGCAGCTTCAACACCGGTGGCTTCAATCCGGGCAATACCAACACCGGCTACCTCAACATTGGCAACTACAACACCGGCATCGCCAACACCGGCGACGTTGACACCGGGGCTTTCATCACCGGAAACTACAGCAACGGGTTGTTCTTAAGCGGCGATTACCAGGGCCTGGTCGGCCTCAACCTGGTGATCGATATGCCTCTCCCCATAAGCCTCGGCGTGAATATTCCCATCGATATCCCGATCACCGCCTCGGCCGGCAACATCACCCTTATGGGCGTCACGATTCCGCCCACCGGCGATATCGTCCTTTCGTCAATAGCGGGCCAGCGAGCCCACTTTGGCCCCATTACCATTCCGAACATCACGGTTGTCGGCCCCACGACGACAGTCGCCATAGGAGGGCCGAATACCGCGATCACCATAACTGGCGGTGGCGCCATTAGGATCCCGCTCATCAGTATCCCGGCGGCGCCAGGTTTCGGAAACTCGACCACCAACCCGTCGTCAGGTTTCTTCAATACCGGCGCCGGCGGCGCCTCGGGCTTCGGCAACTTCGGCGGCGCCAATTCGGGCTTTTGGAACCTGGCCTCCGCGACCTCGGGGGCGTCGGGGCTCCTCAACGTCGGCGCCCTGGGATCAGGTCTGGCGAACGTGGGCACCACCGTCTCGGGGTTCTACAACACCAGCACGTCGGACCTCGCGACGCCGGCCTTCAATTCAGGCCTGGCCAACATCAGCACCAGTATCGCCGGCCTGCTGCGCGACAGCACGGGCACCATGGTCCTCAACCTGGGCTTGGCAAACCACGGCACCCTCAACGTCGGCATTGCAAACCTCGGCGACTACAACATCGGCTTTGCAAACCTCGGCAGCGCCAACTTCGGCAGCGCCAATATCGGTGGCAACAACATCGGCGGCGCAAACACCGGAATATTCGACATCGGTTTGGCAAATCTGGGCAGTTACAACATCGGCTTCGGAAACGCGGGCGATGACAACCTGGGCTTCGGAAACCTCGGCAGCTACAACGTCGGCTTCGGAAACTTGGGCAACGACAACCTGGGCTTCGCCAACACCGGCAGCAACAATATCGGGTTCGCGAACACCGGCAGCAACAATATCGGCATTGGGCTCACGGGCGACGGCCAGATCGGGTTCGGCTCCCTGAATTCTGGCAGCGGAAACATCGGCTTGTTCAACTCGGGCAGCGGAAACATCGGCTTTTTCAACTCGGGCAACGGAAACGTCGGCATCGGCAACACCGGCACCGCAAACTTCGGGCTTGGAAACACCGGCAGCACCAACACCGGCTTCTTCAACTCCGGCGACGTCAATACCGGTATCGGCAACACCGGCAGCTTCAACACCGGCAGCTTCAATCCGGGCGATTCCAACACCGGGGATTTCAACCCAGGCAGCTACAACACGGGACTCGGAAACACCGGCGATGTTGACACCGGCGCCTTCATCTCCGGCAGCTACAGCAACGGGTTCTTGTGGAGTGGAAATTATCAGGGCCTCATTGGCTTGCACGCGGCGCTAGCGATTCCCGAAATCGCCCTAACCTTTGGCGTCGACATCCCGATACATATACCCATCAACATCGACGCCGGGGTCGTCACCCTCCAGGGCTTCAGCATCGTAGCTGCCGAAAATAATATCGACTTCACCCCCATCATCATCCCGACCATCAATATCACCTTGCCCACGGCGGCGATCACCGTGGGCGGACCCACCACCTCGATCGGTATCACCGCCAGCGCCGGTATCGGCTCCATCACCATCCCGATCATCGACATTCCCGCGACATCGGGCTTCGGCAACTCGACCACTAGTCCGTCGTCGGGCTTCTTCAACTCCGGAGCGGGCAGCGCGTCGGGCTTTTTGAACGTGGTCGCCGGCGCCTCAGGGATTTCGGGTTATCTCAATGTCGGTGCGCTGGGGTCGGGTGTGACTAACGTGGGTCACACCGTCTCGGGTTTCTACAACGCGAGCGCGTTGGACCTAGTGACGCCGGCCTTTGCCTCCGGTCTCATGCGCGACGGTATGGGCACGATGACTCTGAACCTTGGGCTGGCAAACCTGGGCAGCAATAACGCCGGCTTCGGCAACACCGGGATCTTTGACGTCGGCGTGGCGAATCTGGGCAACTACAACATCGGCTTCGGAAACTTCGGCGACGACAACCTGGGCTTTGCCAACCTAGGCAGCTACAACATCGGCGTTGCCAACACCGGCAGCAACAATATCGGCTTTGCCAACACCGGCAGCAACAATATCGGCATCGGGCTCACCGGCACCGGCCAAATCGGGATCGGCGCTCTGAACTCGGGCAGCGGAAACATCGGCTTGTTCAACTCGGGCGACGGAAACATCGGCTTCTTCAACTCGGGCACCGGGAACTTCGGCATCGGCAACACCGGCACCGGAAACTTCGGCATCGGCAACTCGGGCAGCACCAGCACGGGCTTGTTCAACTCGGGCGACGGCAACACCGGCGGCTTCAACCCCGGTAACTTCAACACCGGCAATTTCAATACCGGCAGCTTCAACACCGGCGGCTTCAACGCGGGTAACACCAACACCGGCCACTTCAACACCGGGAACTACAACACCGGCATCGCGAATACGGGCGACGTCAGCACCGGCGCTTTCATCTCCGGCAACTACAGCAACGGCATCTTGTGGCGGGGCGACTACCAGGGCCTGATCGGTTACTCCTACGCGCTGACTATTCCGGAGATTCCGGCGCACTTGGACGTCAATATCCCAATCGACATACCGATCACCGGCAGTTTCACCGACCTCGTGGTGGACAATTTCACTATCCCCATCATCGGCTTCGAATCCTTCGCGTTTAGCTTTCACATCCATACCGAGCCGGACATCGGTCCCATCATTGTCCCGAGCTTCGTGCTCAGCGTTCCCACGTTCGCGATCGCCGTGGGCGGACCCACGACCGCGATCAACATCAGCGCCACCGCCGGCCTCGGCCCCATCACCATCCCGATCATCGACATTCCGGCAGCGCCGGGCATCGGAAACTCGACCACCAGCCCGTCGTCAGGCTTCTTCAACACCGGCGCCGGCACCGCATCCGGGTTCGGCAACGTCGGCGGCAACACATCGGGCCTGTGGAACCTTGCGTCGGCAGCCTCAGGAGTCTCGGGCTTGCTCAACGTCGGCGCGTTGGGATCGGGTGTGGCGAATGTGGGCAACACCATCTCGGGTATCTACAACACGAGCCCGCTGGACCTCGGGACGCCGGCCTTCGGCTCCGGCCTCGCAAACATCGCCGGCCTGCTGCAGGGCGGCGCCGGCACGACGATCCTCGACTTGGCCGGCCTCGGCAACCTCAATGTCGGCTTGGCAAACCTCGGGGGCTCTAACTTCGGGATCGGGAACACCGGAATCTTCAATGTCGGTTTCGCAAACGTGGGCAACCACAACATTGGCTTGGCAAACCTGGGCAACTACAGCGTCGGCTTCGCCAACTCGGGCAACTACCATATCGGCATTGCTAACACCGGCAGTGCCAATATCGGCTTCGCCAACACCGGTAGCGGCAATATCGGCATCGGGCTCACCGGCACCGGTCAGATCGGGTTCGGCAGCTTCAACTCGGGCAGCCACAACATCGGCTTGTTCAACTCCGGTGACGGAAACGTAGGATTCTTCAACTCGGGCACCGGCAACGTGGGCATCGGAAACACCGGCACCGCAAACTTCGGCATCGCAAACTCGGGCAGCTTCAACACCGGCCTCGGGAACACGGGCAGCACCAACACGGGCCTGTTCAACCCGGGCAACGTCAACACCGGCGTCGGCAACACCGGCAGCATCAACACCGGCAGCTTCAACACTGGCAGCACCAATACCGGCAGCTTCAACCTCGGCGATCACAACACCGGCAGCTTCAACTCCGGTGACTACAACACGGGCTACTTCAACGCGGGTGACTACAACACGGGTGTGGCCAACACGGGCAACGTCAACACCGGCGCGTTCATCTCCGGCAATTACAGCAACGGGTTCTTCTGGCGAGGTGACTACCAGGGGTTGATTGGCCTTTCCACAACGATCACCATTCCCGAAATCCCCTACCGCTACGACTTGAGTGTTCCAATCGACATACCCATCACCGGCACCGTCGTCGCCACCACGCCAAACAGTTTCACCATTCCCGGTTTCCAGATACGAGTCTTGCTTGGTCCTGCGGCGGTGCTTGTCAACGAGATGATCGGCCCCATCACGATCGACGTCAATCAAGTCATCGCCATCGATTCGCCCATTCAGCAAACCATCAGCATGGTTGGCACCGGCGGCTTCGGCCCGATCCCCATCGGCATCAGCATCGGTGGTACCCCGGGTTTCGGCAACTCGACCACCGGCCCGTCGTCGGGTTTCTTCCACACCGGCGCCGGCCATGTATCGGGCTTCGGGAACTTCGGCGCCGGCAACATGTCGGGCTTCGGGAACTTCGGCGCTGGCAATTCGGGCTTCTTTAACGCCGGCGGCTTGGGCAATTCGGGCCTACTGAATTTCGGCGCGCTGCAGTCGGGTCTGGCGAACCTGGGCAACACCATCTCGGGCGTCTACAACACGAGCACGCTGGACCTCGCGACGCCCGCCTTCGGCTCGGGCATCGCAAACATCGGCGCCAACCTGGCCGGCCTGTTCCTCGACAACACCGGCAACCTGACGCTGAACTTCGGCGTCGCAAACCAGGGCGGCCTCAACGCGGGCATCGGGAACCTGGGCAGCGTCAACATCGGCTTCGTTAATACCGGCGACTCCAACCTGGGCATCGGCAACCTCGGCGACCTCAACTTCGGCGGGGTCAACATCGGCGGTAACAACATCGGCATCGCCAACACCGGGATCTTCGATATCGGCTTGGCGAACCTGGGCAGCTACAACATCGGCTTGGCAAATCTGGGCGACGACAACCTGGGCTTTGGCAACGCCGGCAGCTACAACATCGGCTTCGCGAACTTCGGCAGCGACAACCTGGGCTTTGCCAACACCGGCAGCTACAACATCGGCTTCGCGAATACCGGTAACAACAACATCGGCGTCGGGCTCACCGGCAACGGCCAGATCGGGATCGGCAGCCTCAACTCGGGCAGCAACAACATCGGGCTGTTCAACTCCGGCAGCGGAAACATCGGGTTCTTCAACTCGGGCACCGGCAACGTCGGCATCTTTAACACCGGCACCGGCAACTTCGGTCTCGCGAACTCGGGCGGCTTCAACACCGGCATCGGCAACGCGGGCAGCACCAACACGGGCGTGTTCAACCCCGGGGACCTCAACACCGGCAGCTTCAACCCGGGCAGCTTCAACACCGGCGGCTTCAACCCGGGCAGTGGCAACACGGGCTACCTCAACACCGGTGACTACAGCACGGGCGTGGCGAACACGGGCGATGTGGACACCGGTGCGTTCATTACCGGCAGCTACAGCAACGGCTTCTTGGTGAGTGGCGACTATCAGGGCCTGATCGGCCTGCCGCTGTTGGGCATTCCGGTGACCCCCGGCTACTTCAACCTCACTGGCGGCCCGTCGTCGGGCTTCTTCAACAGCGGCGCCGGAAGCGTATCGGGATTCGTGAACTCCGGTGCCGGCCTGTCGGGCTACCTCAATACCGGCGCGCTGGGATCGGGTGTCGCCAACGTGGGCAACACCATCTCGGGCTGGTTGAACGCCAGCGCGCTGGATCTCGCGACGGCGTCGTTTGTCTCGGGCATCGCCAACTTCGGCACCAGCCTGTCGGGCTTCTTCAGGGGATAGTCCGGGCGCCCCGCTGCGCACGCTGCACGTTTCCCTATTGTCTCACCCGCCTCACCCGTCTCGGCGCGGCAGGGATGTGCGTTGTGCCCGCCTCCGCGCGACAAACGTGGCTGTCGCTCGGAAGCGGGCACTTTGTATATCGGTCAGTGCCCGGTACACGTGGAACAGATGAGGAAGATCCGACGCCTGGAGCAGCCCGTCAGAACATCAGGGGTCCGGCTCCCGGTGGCCGTGTCATCGAGGCTGTGGGTGGCGCGCTGCATTGCGAGTGCGGACCACGGTATCTACAGCCTCGGTGAATCTGTCTCTAGCCGGTGTTGCCGTTGCTGCCCTGGGCGCCGGTGGCGCCGTCGGCGCCGGTGGCGCCGTTGACGCCGCCGCTACCGCCGGCCCCGCCTTTCCCGCCGGCACCGCCGTCCCCGCCGTCGCCGCCGGCACCCCCCTGACCGCTGGCGCCGACACCTGCGGCGCCGACACCGCCGACGCCGGCCCCGCCACCGTCCCCGCCGGCCCCGCCGGCCCCGCCGGCACCGCCGGCCCCTCCGACGCCGCCGGCCCCGAATTGGCCGATCAGCCCGCGTCCGCCGCCGTCGCCACCGGCACCGCCGTCCCCGCCGGGCGCCCCGTCCCCGCCGGCCCCGCCGTCTCCGCCGTTGCCGCCTTGGCCACCGGTGATCGGGGCGGTACCGGTGGAGGCGCCGCCGGTCCCGCCGTGGCCGCCCACGGCGCCGGCCGCGCCGGACCCGCCGACCCCGCCGACACCTCCGGCGCCGCCGTCGCCGCCGTTGCCGATCCACAGCCCGCCATGACCACCGGTCCCGCCACGGCCGCCCGCGCCGGCCGTCCCAACCGCGCTGACACCGTCGCCGCCGGCGCCGCCGGCGCCGCCGTTGCCGGGATGCGCGGTGGCGGTGACGGCCGAGCTGGTGGCGCCGGCATTACCGCCCGGGCCGCCGGCACCACCGATGCCGCCGTCGCCGCCCTTGCCGCCGTCGCCGCCGGTGGAGCTGCTGCCAAAGCCGCTCCCGCCGTTGCCGCCGGCACCGCCGGGCGCACCGGCGCCACCGGCGCCGCCGGCGCCACCGTTGCCGCCAACGTTGTTCAATAAGCTCGACTGGGCGTTGCCGCCGTAGCCGCCGTTGCCGCCGGGTGCGCCGTCCCCACCGGCGCCACCGGCGCCGCCGCTGCCGCCTGTGTTCGAGGTGAATTGGCTGTTGGCCGCGTGATTGCCGCCATCGCCGCCGGCGCCGCCGGCCTGCCCCACGGCAACGCCGTCGAAGCCGTTGCCACCGTTGGGGGGCGGATCGCTTGTGATCGAGGTGCCGCCATTGCCGCCATTGGCCGCCGGGGTGACCGGGGCTGCGAGGCCGGGGTTGACGGCGTTCGCGCCGGGCGCGCCGGCCCCGCCGATGCCGCCGTTGCCGCCGTTGCCGAAGAACCCGGCGTTGCCGCCGTCGCCGCCGGCGCCGCCGAGACCGCCGTTGATCCCGGCCACACCGATCCCGCCGGCCCCGCCGTTGCCGCCGAAGCCGAAGAACCAGCCGGCGGTGCCGCCGGCGCCGCCGTTCGCTCCGGCCCCGCCGTCCCCGCCGTTGCCACCGTTGCCGAAGAACCCGGCCGCCCCGCCGGCCCCGCCGGCCTGTCCGGGTGCGCCGGACCCGCCGTTGCCGCCGTTGCCGAACAACAGCCCACCGTCGCCGCCGGCCTGCCCGGTGCCCGGCGCCCCGTTGGCACCGTTGCCGATCAGTGGGCGCCCCAACAGCGCCTGGGCGGGGGCGTTGACCGCGGCCAGCATGTTCGGCCCGGCGTTGGCGGCCTCGGCGCTGGCATACGCTCCCGCGTCCACGGTCAGGGTCCGCACCACCTGGGCGTGAAAAGCGGCCGCTTGCGCGCTGGCGGCCTGATAGGCCTGGGCATGCGAGGAAAACAGCGCGGCAACCGCCGTAGACACCTCGTCGGCGGCCGCCGACATGACTCCGGTGGTCTGGGCCGCGGCCGCCGCATTGGCCGCGTTGATCGCCGATCTGATGCTGGCCAACTCACCGGCCGCCGCCGCGATCATCTCCGGTTGTGCGATCACAAAGGACACGGGAACCTCCCGTCGACTCGTGACTCCTGGACGCCAAGACACAACACGCCTACGCCGTCGCCGCGATTCAATCAGCGAGCCTACCGCCATCATCGGTGGCGTATCTAGTGCCTCGCGACGTATAGGCTCTATTGTCCGGCTTCGGCGCCGGGTGCGGTTCGCTGGAGAGGTGACAAAGGTGACGAGTGAGCGTGCCACAGGGCAGCGCGAGAACCTGCTGATCGTGCACTGGCACGACCTGGGGCGCTATCTCGGCGTCTACCACCATCCGGACGTCTACAGCCCGCGGCTGGACCGGCTTGCCGCCGAGGGCATCCTGTTCACCAGGGCACATGCCACCGCGCCGCTGTGCACACCATCGCGGGGCTCGCTGTTCACCGGCCGCTACCCGCAAAGCAACGGGTTGGTCGGCCTGGCCCATCACGGCTGGGAATACCGCACCGGGGTCCAAACCCTACCGCAATTGCTATCCGAATCGGGTTGGTACTCAGCTCTTTTCGGTATGCAGCATGAGACGTCCTACCCAAAGCGGCTGGGCTTCGACGAATTCGACGTGTCGAACTCCTACTGCGAATACGTGGTCGCCAAAGCCCAGGACTGGCTGCATAATCGCGTGCCCGCGTTAGACGGACAACGGTTCCTGTTGACCGCCGGCTTCTTCGAAACCCACCGGCCCTATCCGCATGAGCGCTACCGGCCGGCCGACAGCGCGGCCGTCGAGCTGCCCGACTATCTGCCCGATACCCCCGCGGTGCGCCAAGACGTCGCCGAGTTCTACGGTTCTATCGCCACAGCCGACGAGGCGGTTGGCCGGCTACTTGACACACTGGCCGATACCGGCCTAGACGCCAGCACCTGGGTGGTGTTCGTCACCGATCACGGTCCGGCATTTCCGCGGGCGAAGTCCACACTGTATGACGCCGGAACCGGTATCGCGCTGATCATCCGCCCGCCCACTCGCCGGGCGATGGCGCCTCGCGTCTATGACGAGCTTTTCAGCGGCGTCGATCTGGTTCCGACGCTATTGGACCTGCTGAGACTCGAGGTACCCGCCGATGTCGAGGGTGTGTCACACGCACCGGCCCTCCTCGCGCCGGACACTGAAAACGCTGCGGTGCGTGACCACGTATACACCGCCAAGACCTATCACGACTCGTTCGATCCGATTCGGGCAATCCGCACCAAGGAATACAGCTACATCGAGAATTACGCGCCCCGGCCGCTGCTGGACCTACCGTGGGATATCCAGGAAAGCCCGGCCGGCATGGCCGTCGCACCGTTGGTCAAGGCGCCCCGCCCGGAGCGGGAACTCTATGATCTGCGCGCCGATCCCACCGAGACCAATAACCTGTTAGCCGGCGACGACAGCACCCAGGGCGTGGCCGCGATCGCGGCCGATCTGGCCGTGCGACTGCATGATTGGCGACAGCGCACGGCCGACGTCATTCCGTCGGACTTCGCCGGTTCCCGCATCGCCGAGCGCTACACCGAAACGTATCTGCGGATCCACCGCAAGACGCCAACGGGCCGGTCAGCGATCGCCGCCGACCGCGGCATCGACGAACACTGCAGCTAGGCTCATCGGATGTCCCGCGCTGTGAGACCGTATCTGGTGCTCGCCACCCAACGCAGCGGCAGCACGCTGCTGGTGGAATCGCTGCGCGCGACGGGCTGTGCCGGGGAACCACAGGAGTTCTTCCAATACCTGCCTAGCACCGGGATGGCCCCCCAGCCCCGGGAGTGGTTCGCTGGGGTCGACGATGACACGATCCTGCAATTGCTCGATCCGCTGGACCCCGGTACACCGGACACCGCGACGCCGGTTGCCTGGCGTGAGCACGTCCGCACCTCCGGTCGCACGCCCAACGGCGTCTGGGGCGGCAAGTTGATGTGGAATCAGACTGCGCTGCTGCAGCAACGCGCAGCACAATTGCCGGATCGCTCCGGGGATGGCTTGCGCGCGGCAATCCGCGACGTCATTGGCAACGAACCGGTTTTCGTGCACGTCCACCGGCCCGATGTGGTGTCACAAGCGGTGTCGTTCTGGCGCGCCGTGCAAACCCAGGTTTGGCGGGGCCATCCGGACCCCAAGCGCGACTCGCAGGCCGTCTACCACGCCGGTGCCATCGCCCACATCATCAGGAATCTGCGCGATCAGGAAAACGGCTGGCGCGCTTGGTTTGCCGAGGAAGGCATCGATCCGATCGATATCGCCTACCCGGTGTTATGGCGCAACCTGACCGCGATTGTGGCCAGTGTGCTTGACGCCATCGGCCAGGATCCCAAACTGGCGCCCGCACCGATGCTGGAACGGCAGGCCAACCAGCGCTCTGATGAGTGGGTCGACCGGTACCGAGCGGAGGCGCCGCGGCTGGGGCTACCCACCTGAGCGGCGCGCGCCACCAACTTCGGCGACCATGAACAGCCGCCGGAAGGGAAAGATGGTGCTACCGTCGGCCCGTGGCGGGTAGGCGTCGTTCAGCAGCGGAATGAGCTCCTGCCGAAACTGCTGCCAGCTCTCATCGCTGAGCCGCTCACGCACTGGGACCAGCGCGCTTCCGGTGATCCAGTCCAACACCGGGTGCTCGCCGGTCAGCTGGTGTAGGTACGTGGTCTCCCACACGTCGACCTTGCAGCCGGTGTCCATCAGCAGCTCCGCGTAATACGCCGGAGATTGGACCACCGCGCCCACACGAAAAGGTATGTCGCGCATTAGCTTTGCATACGGCTCGCGGCGGGCCAACGCCCGTACCGCGGCGTGCGACGGCGTCTCGAAGTTGCCGGGGATCTGAACAGCGATCCATGATCCCGGCGCCAGCTCGTCGACCCACCGGACCAACAGGTCGGAATGCTCAGGCACCCAATGCAACGCAGCGTTGCTCACCACCACATCGGTGTCGGGCTTTGGTTTCCAGTCCCGCAGGTCACCGGTGGTGGCGTCGATCCCGCGTTCGGCCGCGGCAGCGACCATCTCCGGTGAGCTGTCCAGAGCCTCGATCACCGCGCCGGGCCATCGTCGTGCCAGGTAGCGTGTCAGGTGGCCGGGCCCGCACCCCAGGTCGACCACGCGGCGCGCCCGCTCGAGACCCACCCGTGACACCAACTCGTAGAACGGGCGGTTGCGATGACCCGAAAAAGCCAGGTAGACGTCGGGATCCCACATGTACGTGCTCCTGGACAAGCGCTCGACCGAGTGAGAAATTGACGATACAGTCGAAACCTTCAGCGGTCAGCCACATTGGCGATTACCATCGACATTGATGTCCGAGATGTCAGGGACGTTCACTGCCGACGCGATCGGTCCGCCCGTCCCCATTCCCGACGTCCCCGGCGCGGATGCCGGCGCCGAGGGCCTGCCCTCGCGCTCGGTGCTGTCGGCCCGCCAGCGGATACTCGTCGAGTCTTCGGCGATCGCCGATGTCGCGCTGCGCACCGCGGTCGCGTCGGTGCTGTCCGCGACGGTGACTCCGGCCGTTGTCGCCAACGCACTACGTCACGTCAACGAAGGCAGCGAGCGCAGCAACCTGAACTTCTACGCCGAACTTGCGGCAGCGCATGATCCGGCGAAGTCCTTTCCGGCGCCGACGGAATTGCCCAAGGTCACCTCGCGGCCGGCCAGCCCGCTCACCGAATGGGTTGCGCGCGGCGCCGTGGACAACATCGCATTTGCCAGCGGCTTCCGGGCGATCAACCCCACGATGCGCCAGCGGTGGAGTGCATTGACCGCCAACAACATTGTGCACGCGCAGCACTGGCGCCACCGCGACGGCCCGCGTCCTACGCTGTGCGTCATCCACGGCTTCATGGGATCGTCATACTTGCTCAACGGGCTGTTCTTTTCGCTGCCTTGGTATTACCGGTCCGGCTACGACGTTTTGCTGTACACGTTGCCGTTTCACGGCCAGCGGGCCGAAAAGTTCTCGCCGTTTAGCGGTTTCGGCTATTTCACTAGCGGATTGAGCGGCTTCGCCGAGGCGATGGCGCAGGCAGTGTATGACTTTCGTTCCATCGTGGACTACCTGCGCCACATCGGCGTCGACCGTATCGCCCTGACGGGTATATCCCTGGGGGGCTACACGTCTGCGCTGCTGGCTTCGGTCGAAAGTCGGCTTGAGGCTGTCATCCCCAACTGCCCCGTCGTCATGCCCGCCAAGCTGTTCGACGAATGGTTTCCGGCCAATAAGCTCGTCAAGCTAGGACTGCGGCTAACCAACATCAGCCGTGATGAGCTGATCGCCGGGCTGGCCTACCACGGCCCACTGAACTATCGGCCGCTGCTACCTAAGGACCGGCGGATGATCATCACCGGCCTTGGCGATCGAATGGCTCCACCCGAGCACGCGGTAACGCTGTGGAAGCAGTGGGATCGCTGTGCGCTGCACTGGTTCCCCGGCAGCCACCTGCTGCATGTGAGCCAGTTGGACTATCTGCGGCGGATGACCGTGTTCCTGCAGGGCCTCATGTTCGACTGACGGCGTTGGTCAGCGGTGCCCGGTGGGCGCCGGCGGTAGGAGTAGGCCAGTGCAGCCGGGTCAGCAGGTCGGCAGGCGCATCGGTGTGCCCGTCGAGTCGGCGGGTGGATCGCGGATCCAAGGCTGTCAGGGCTGGCACGTGGTTTCCGTGTTGCGGGAGCAGGCCGGCCACCGGTGCGGTGCCGCCAGGCCGCCAATCGGTCCGCAATGCGCAGGCAGCGGCCACCGTGTAGCGGGTTGATGACCCGGCGGCATATGCGATCTCCAGCGCGATCCAGGTCTCCTGCGCCGGACGCGACCGGATCGCGGGCAACGTATCGGGCAACTCGGCATCGGCGCTGACCCGATATGCCGCAACGTAATCCGAGTCGGTGTGCCGCATTCCGCGCCACGTCTCGCGAGAATCCGCAGCCACCAACGCTGGGATCTCGTCGGGTGCGGCCGTACCAGCCTCCCAACCGATTTCGCGCAGATGGTCAGCGAGCCGGCGCGCCGCGACCTGCGCGGTCTCTTGCAAGGGGATGCGCGCTGACCGGGCCTGCAGCGCCGCCAGGTTATCGTCGGCGACCACCGTCAACCCGACCCAGGTCCGGCAGTCGCCGGATGCGGTGACGCGGCTGGTGATGCGAATCGTGTCGGCGCGGATGCCGTATCGGTCCAAATACCGGGCGATCAGCGTCAGCGGCAGCACGTTCGTATCCGATGCCGGCGGCCCAACCCACACCAGCACCGTTGTGCGCGTGCACGTTGCGGGCTCGGCAATCCGGCGTCGGCGGCGCAGGATTGCCAACCCGCGGCGCGCGATCGTGGTGAAATACAGCCCGCGCCAGAAGCCGAATAGCCCAATCACGACGGCGGCGGCCACGCCCAGCAGCACGTAATCGCGTGTCGATTGCCAGGGGTAGGCCAGCGCTACAGGCACCACCGCCAGCAGCACCAACGTGACCCGGCCCCTGCCGGGCCAAGAAGGGATCGGGTTCATTCGGTGGGCTCCCTTCGTCGGCGCGCTATCGCGACAGTCGCGGCTGTGAGCCCGACCAGCACGCTCAGCGCGGCTGCTCCGGCGAATGCGACGTTGCGCGGTGTGGTGTCTTTGGGCGCCGGGACCGGCGGATCGGCGACCGGCTTGGCCGGTGCGGCACCGCCCCCGGGTTCGGCGGGCAGTTGCCAGGTCAGGGCCGCCACCGCGTCCAGGTTGCCGGCGCCGACGATGTTGGAGGACTCTCGGGCGCCGCGGTGCGCGGTGGCGGTCAGCCGGCGCACCACCTCGGTGGCGTTCAGCCCGGGATAGCGGCTGCGGACCAGCGCGGCCACCCCGGAGACATAGCCGGCCGCGTAGCTGGTGCCGCTGAGAGCCACCAGTTTCTGGTGGGCGTCGGGCAGTCCGTTAGCCAGGGCGCCGTCGCCTGAGTTACTCACCGACGCAATGTTTTCCCCGGGTGCGGCGATGCCCACCCACGGCCCGGGCATGCTGAATTTCGATGGCTGCCCGGCGGATGTGAGCGACGCCACCGACAACACGTAGGGCTGCCACCACGACGGGATGGACACCGAGGTGACGCCCGCCCAGTTCCGCGGATCGTCTGGGCGGCTCAGATCGGTCAACGGGTTGGAATCACACGACGCGCTGACCGATCCGCTCGCTCCGGTGTTTCCCGCGGCCGCCACGATCACCGCGTCCTTGTCCACCGCCGCATACCGGATCGCCGCGCCGAGCGCGGCCTGGTCGACCATCCGATCGGCGGGTAGGCAGGTGATCGTGGAGACGTTGATCACCTTGGCACCAAGGTCGGCCGCATGAACGATGGCACCGGCCAGCACCGCGACGTCAAGTGTGGCCTGCGCCAGCTGCGGATCGCCCCCCGATGTGCGCGGTGAGAACTTCGTAGACATCGCCCTGATGGACAGCAGCCGCGCCGCCGGCGCCACACCAGAGAAGCCGTCATTACCGGGCTGGCCGGCGACGATTCCGGCGACCAGGGTGCCATGCCCGTCACAATCGGTCAGCCCGTCGGTCGACTCCACGAAGTCACCACCGGCATCGACGTTGGGCAGTCGCGGGCCCGGCTGCACCCCGGTGTCGATGATCGCCACCAGCTGGCCCTCACCCCGGGAAAACTGCCAAGCCGCAGGCAGATTCAGCATCGTTTGGCTGGGCGTCGGTACGCCTGGATCGGTGCCCGGGATAACACCGGAGACGCTGCACGCACCGCGTTGTTCCATCGGCGCCACCGGTCCCGGGTCTCCGCTGGGCGGTTGCGCGGCGGCGTCCACCACCGGCGGCCCGATCGCCCACGCCGGCGGCGTCCACCACCCCGCAACGACCACGGTCGCCGCCAGACACGCAAATGCGGCACGGATCATCTGTTGAGCACCCAAGCGAACAATCCGACCAGGTAGGCTATGACGGGGATCAGCGAAACATCCAGCCCGGCGGCGACCAAACCCAGCAGCCGGCGCAGCGGCAGCGAGTAGCTCTCCGGCGAAGCGATGCCCGGGTTCAGTGCCACCACAACCCAGGCCAGCATGAGCACGGCTAGCACCAGCACCGCGCCGAACGCGGCGACATAGCGTCCGGTCGCGGTGTAGAACACCAACAGGACCCCGGCTACCAGATAGGGCTGAGCAAGCAGCCACGCCTTGCATGCGGCCGAATCCCACACCCGCGCGCGCAGGGTGGCCGCGGCCGCAGTCGCCGCCACCAGATACCAGCCCACAACGCTGAGCGCCTCTGGGCGCACCGCGATGGCCACCGACCCCAACACGCTGAGCAGCACGGCCGCGGCGATGAAGCCGCTTTGATGGGCGTCACTGACCCGCACCCGCCGAGGCAAATCCTCCAGCAGGCGCAACGGCGGGGCCGACGGGGTGGGATCCCCCGGCGCCGGGATCACCGGCAACGGGAACCGCGCCCACAGTGCGGAAAGCTGAGCCGCCTGGATGGTGACCAACAGCGCCGCCACAATCAGCCCGCAGCCGATGCTCAACAACGGCAGCTGCCACAGCAATTGCGCACCGGCCGCCAGCGCCACCGACGCCCCGACCACCGCCGCTGCGGTGAAGAAGGCGACGACGCGTTCCCGTTCGGCGCTGGGAATCATCAGCGCGATCAGCGACCATGCGGCTACCCCAGCTGCACCCAGCAATACCTGCGCCGGCCCGAACTTTCCTGGCACCGCCAACGCCAGGGCCGCGCCGATGGGGACCAGCGCGGCGATCGACAGCGCGATACCCGAACGTGGCGAACGGATGGTGATCAACAATCCGGCCAGCGCGCTAGCCACCGCGATCCCGGCCACCGCCAGCAGCCCGGCCAGCACACCGGTGGCAACCCGATAGGTCACCGTCAAACCGGTAGCCAGCAGAGCCACGGCAATCACCGCGGCCAGCGCTCCTCGTTGGATATGCGCTATGCCCCAGGGCTTTAACCGCGACGTCGAAAAGATCATCGCGGCGTCGGCGATGTCTTCGACGATGCCCGGCGCGGCCGGACCGGCGGGCACCGGCTGCAACACCAACAGATCACCGTCGACGACACCGACGGTGTCCAGGCTGGCATCCAAGCTAAACGGCTGCCCGCCGACGGGCGCCAAACTCAGTTGCACGGCAGCGCCGGAGTCGGCTTGGCCACCATCGCCGTTTTGCGCCGAGGGAACCACCAAGCGTTGTACCGCGGGCAGGATTTCGCGCAGTGGCAACTCCGCGGGCAGGGCCATCTCGGTCAACCTGCTGTCCGCAAGAATGGCGACGCGGACGATCTGCATGACGGTGCCGGACATCAGCGGGACCGTTCCTGGGACATCGTGCTCACTTTCTGGTTTCTGATTACGAGGATTGGGTGGAGAAGTCCCGCGACACCCGCTGCCCCGGGAACCATTGCCCGTCTGGCAAGCACGCGGTCAGTGTTTGGATCGCGACGGCGATCGCAAACGGTGTCCCAGGGCTGAAGGTGGAGACCCACTCGCCGTCGAATGCCCGCGACGGACTCACCAACACCCGGCCCGCCGAGGTGTCGACGATGCTTAGGCCGACCTCGGTGGTGGTGTGCCGGCCGTCGCGGTTGCACCCGGCGACGATCTCGACGTAGCTGCGCGGCCCCGAGAAGACGGACTCCACCACCGGCCGCGCGGACGCCGGAATACCCAGATAATCAACGACTTCCCCGAGTGGCACGCCGGACCGCAGCCGTTCGTCGGCCCGCGCGCCCACCCGCGTCGGCAAGCTGAACTCGTCGAATCGCGCCGGCGGCCGGTGCGCCAAACCGACACCAAGAATCGGAACCAGCGCCCGGGGGTCGTCGATATCCATCGCGGTGAACGTGACCAGCTGCGCATTACGCAGCGCAACAACACCGTTTCCGGTCTTGTTGGAGGTCTTACCGGTGCCGGTGCGCAGCGCGACGATGCCACGTAGCAGCTCGCAGGCGCCGTCGGCCGAGGCCGGCCCCACATAACGCAGGTCAAGCCAGCGGTCCGGGAAGCACACCACTTTGATCCAGTCGGCGACCGCAGGGTTGATAACACCCTGCGGCGATAACAGCCCCATCCGGGTCAGCTCGTCGCGCTGACGGTCGACGAACGCACCCCGCTGGGCGGCATCACTATAGGGCATCGTGATCGCCAGCACCCACGGAAAGGTCCCCGCCCCAATGGTTTCAGCGATGAACCAAGCGTTGTCGACCGTCAGCTCGACGGCGTTGGGTGTTGCATCCATGTAGCGCGAGCTAGCCGCCCCATTTGGCGGCTTCGGCCGTGTCGCGGGCCATCATCGCCATGGTGTTGGCTTCATGGGTGCTGGACATCGCATGATAGGCCCGCACCAAATCTTCCATGGCCTGGTTCCACTGTGCCTGCCACGCCTGATACGTGATCCCGGTATCGCCCTGCCACGCACTCTGCAACGCGGCCTGCTCCACGGCGATCTCGGCACCCAAGCTCTGCAGCGTGCCGGCATATCCGGCCATATCCCCGGCGTGACCCAACATCGCGGGGTAGTTGTACATGATTTGCGACATCACAAGTCCTCTCGGTCAGCAGGGTTCGATCAGAACCCGGTATAGGTCGACGCGGCCGCAGCATCGGCGGCCACATAGGTACCGGCGGCCTCACCCAGATTCGCCTGCGCGACATCCAACAAGGTGTTGACTTTGGCGGCCGCCGCCACAAACCGGGCGTGGGCGGCCTGAAACGCCGCCGACGACTCCCCCTGGTGAAACGCCTGAGCCGACATCGCCGCCTGCTCGGCCTGACCGATCGTGTGCCGCATCAGCCCCGCCTTGGCGGCAAACGCCGACTGGGAGGCCACCAACTGTGGGATATGAGCATCCAAAAGGCTCATAACATCTCTCCTTTCGACCCGTACGGGTCCACGTGATTCGGAATTCGGTTACTTGCTGTCGTGCGGTAAGCCGTCGCCTCCCCCTCTCCCCGATCCGTCGGGCGCCTCGGGCTCGTTGCTGCCCTGCTCCCAGGTCCCCGGCACCATCGGCGTCCGGGGGCCGTTGCCGAACTCATCACCGGCCAGTGCGGTCAGCCCGACCGCCCGGACCCGGCGTTCTTTGGTTGCGGTCCCGGCGAATCCCAGCGTCCCGGCCCCCCGTTCGGAGGCCTGCGCGCCGTGGTCGCCCGTCGAGGGGCCGAAACCGCTATCGGAATCCATGTCCAAGAACTCGTCGCCGTAGTCCCGCAATTCAGACCGCCGGCGCCGCCGCGCGCGCGACTGCGCACGAGTTGCCGCCGCCGCGGCCGCCGCCGGAACCGTAGCGGCCGGCGCCTTGATACCACCGCGACCACCTACCGTCGGCCCCAAGCTCGGCCCCCAATCACCGCTGCCACCCACCGCATAGGCGAAACTGGCGGTCGCGGGAGCTGCCGGGGCCGGCGCTGCGCCCGCAGACGGAGCCGCGCCCGCCGCGGGCGCCGCAGACCCAGCGGTGCCCGCCCCCGTTACGGCCATGCTGACCGCCGGCCACACCGACCCGGCGGCGACGGCGGCAGCAGCCAGCGGAGTACTCGCCGGCGGAATCACCGCGGGCGCAAGCACAATAGGTAGAAAGGCTATTGCTGCCAAGCCCAGCCCGAGCCCGGCCGGCAACAAGAACGGCGAGCTCAAGATCATGCCCCAGGTCGGCCAGCCGACCAGGTTGAAGAAAATCTGGTAGCCCAGCGCGAACAACAGCGGCCCGTAAGTGATCAGTGCCTGAATGGGATTCGTGAGGAAGGCGATGATGATCTTGATCGAGTTACCAATGGGATCCTGCAGGAACTGCCAGATGAGCTGCAACATCCACCCGTAGAAACCCGTGTAGGCGTTCCAGAGCTGTTGAAGCAACGCTAAGAGCCACTGCCAGGGGTTGACCGCCCCGACAGTGCTGGCCGCACCGCCACCTGGATTCATAACCGTCGGCGCCGGGACGGTGCGCGGCGCCGAAGCCAGCGCCGCACCCGAAGCCGCCTGATAAAGACCCATGACGGCGGCCGCCTGCAACCACATGCGCACGTAATCGGCCTCATTGAGCGTGATGGGAATCGTGTTGATCCCAAAGAAATTCGTCGCCACCAACACGGTGTGAATCACGTGGTTGGCGGCCAACTCCGCTAATGTCGGCATGGCTGCCAAGGCAGTGGTGTAGGCCGCCGCGGCGGCCTCGTGCTGGGCCGCTGCTCCTGCCGCATCCGCACTGGCCTGCGTCAGCCACGCCACATATGGCAAATGCGCGGCCACGTACCACTCCGCGCTGGGCCCCTGCCATGCCCAACCAGGTACCGCCCCCAGTAGCCCACTGAGTTCTGCTGCCGTCGAGGCATACTCGGCACTCAGCTGGCTCCAGGCCGTGGCAGCCGCCACTAGCGACCCCGGGCCCGGACCATTGCTAAGCAACGCCGAATGTACCTCCGGCGGCGAAGCCATCCAGATGGGCGCGGCCATGCTCAGCCGCCCACGACCCCGTACGTAGCGGCGGCGGCCGCATCACCGGCCAGGTAGCTGGCGCCGGATTCGCCCACACCAACGCCGGCGCGTCCCAGCTCTTCGACACCTTCGGCGGTGACGACCGCGTGCTCGACGCCCTGTGCACTGAACCCGGCCGCGGTCTGCAGCGACACCGGATCCGCCGCCGGCGGCACTACCGCGGTAATCACCGGCGCTGCGCTCGCATGCGCGGCGGCCAACCGCGCCGTCAGCGCTTCCACCGCAGCGCTGGCTGCGGCCAGCCCCTCCGGAACCACTCGCAACGTCATGACTGACTCCCCTTCTGTTGGGTTTCACCAGAAACCGCGGCCGCATCGACCAGCGGGTTGATCAACTGCACGTAGGTTGGACTATCACTGTCGGTCAACAGAATTGCTCGTCCAGCAGGCAATCGGGCAAACCGCTCACCGCGAATCTTGCCGCTGTCGGCCGGATTGCCTGCCAACATCAGCGTGGTCGCCTGCAGGTCGTTGAACCGGCGCAGCAACGGACTTGTCATCAGCAGGTGCGCCGATCCAGTGGCACGCCCGGTGACAATCACCCGTAGCCCCAAGTCGCCGGCCTGGGCCAGGAGACCGATCAGCGGGGTCCACGGCCGCTGTCCGATGTAGGGACCGGTCATCGCCGGCGAATCCGGTACCTGGTCGACGTCGTCGATGATCAGGTAGTGGGTGTGCCCGGCAAAGGTCCAGCGGGACAGCTCGGCCGCAGACATCCCGGCCGGCGGCCGGCGCGCCTCGATGAGGTTGGCCAGCCCGAGCATCGCCGGGATGATCCGATCGATGTTGGCGGTGTACTCGTTGTCGGGGAACAGTGGTTCGTCGACCAGGTGTAGCCGGCGGTCCAGCACGGTGAACGCGACCCGGTCGGCGGTGGAGTGCTCGCGGACGGTGCGGATGATGTGGCGCAGCAGCGTCGTCTTTCCTGACCTGGCATCGCCGAACACCATCAGCAGCGGGTTGGCGGCGAAGTCGAGTATCACCGGCGCCAGGTCTTCTTCGCGCTGGCCAATCACCAGTTGGTCGGGACCCCGATACAGTTCCCCGACGGCGTGCGGCGCAAGGTTGGTGGGCAGCAACCGAACCGGGGGAGCCGCCATGCCGGGGTAGCGGGCGTTGATCGCGGCCACCGGGTTTGTTTGCGCGTCCAGTTCTGGAGCCGCGAACAGGAAGTGCTCGGCGGCCATGGTCAGTCCGCGGCCGGGCTGGTCATGCGGGACGGCGTCGGCCGGGCGGCGCAGGGCGCCGACCACCCGCACGTTGCTGTCGCGCGCGTCGTGCAGTCGCAGCTCGAGACGCAGCCCGAGCCCGTCGCGCATCGCCAACGGCACTTCCAGCCAGCTCGGCGTGGTAATGATCACGTGGATCCCGTAGGCAAGGCCCACGTTGACCAGTTCGGTTACCCTGGCCAGCAACGGATTACGGGTGTTGAACTGATCGGTGTTATCGCGGCCGAAGCCATAGAGATTGTCAATGACCAGGAACACCTCACCGAACCCGTCGTCGGGGGTCGAGCCATTAGCACCCCGGTCACGGAATACTTCCCGCTGCTGCCGGGACAACAGCAGTTGCTCGAGCTCGCCGAAGGTGCGGCGGATGCGTTCGGGTTCCAGCGCTGAGGCGACACTGCCGACGTGCGCTAGATCCTGTAGCGCCCGCAGCTGCCCACCGCCGTAGTCCAGGCAATAGAAGCTAACCTCGTGCGGCGAGTGCAGGCTAGCAGCTGAGAGGATGAATGTCTGCAGCGCAGTGGATTTGCCGGACTTGGGGCCGCCGTGGATCACCATATTTCCGGCCGACGACCTAGCGTCAAACACCAACGGGTCGCGCCGCATCTCGAAGGGCCTGTCGATCTCCCCCAGCGGCCAGCGCCACTGCCGGGGGCCCACCCCGGCGCGGGCCAACGCCGCGCTCAGTGGGATCGTTTCGTCGAGTGGCGGCAGCCACAACTGCGGCGCCCGCGGACCGTAGCGGGCCAGTTGTTCGCCGATGGTCGCGATCAGTTTGCGTGGTGGGTCGGCGGGTTCTTGTTCGTCAGTATCGGCGATCACCGTGCCCGGATCCGGTTCCACCGCGGCGGCGGTGAACAGCTTGGGCTCCGGAACGGATTGCACGACAACGGCTTTAGCCGTCTGCGGCGGTTCATAGATCCCGTCGACATAGGTGCTGCGGAACCTTATCGGGGTGGCACCGGGCGCGGGCACCAAAAAGCCCACGCCTTTGTGTTCTTTGCCCGACTCGATGTGGTAGGCGTCCTCCACGCCGATGATCTGGCGAGAAACGCTGGGGCTGGCCACTTTCAGCCCAATCCGATAGGCGGTGTTCTTGTCGATGTCTTTGATCTTGCCCACGTCCAGTGTCTGGGACGCGAATAGGATGTGGATGCGAAACGAGCGACCCTTGCGGGCCACATAGTCGAACAGCTCCGCGTATTCCGGGTGATCGGCCAGCATCAAGGTGAACTCGTCGGCGACCACGAACAGTGTCGGGATGGGCGGCAGGCTATGCCCTGCGGCGATGGCGTTTTCATACTCGAGCACCGAGTTGAACGCGCTGCCCTGGACCTTGCGGCCGGCCTCACGCAGCAGCATCTCGCGACGAGCCACCTCGCCGCGCAGCGTGTCGGCGAACCGATCAGCCAACGACTTCTTCTCGGCCATATTCGAGATCACCGCAACCACCTGCGGGAAATCTCGGAAACTGTCGGCGCCGGCCTCACCCTTGAAGTCGGCGTAGATGACGATGAGCCGCTCCGCGGAGTGTGTGGTCAACAGCGACAACAGAATCGACATCAAAGTCTGCGACTTGCCCGAACCGGTCATGCCGATCATCAGCCCGTGCGGGCCCATCCCGCCCTCGGCTTCGTCTTTGAGGTCGAACATCAGCGGCTCGCCGGTGCCAGTGACACCGATCGGCACGCGTAACTCCTCGTCGCGTCGTCGCGGCGCCCACAGCGCGGGCACATCCAGTCGGGATGCGTCCTCGATGCCCAGCAGTGTGGTGAAACTCGCGCCGCGAGTGGCCGCCGAGCGCAGCCCGGCATGGGTGGGGTTGGAGTCCCACCGCGACAGTCGGCGCGCCAGGTGGGCGGCCTCATCAGCGCCGAATTGGTCGGCGGCGTCGATGTAGGGCTGCCAGCCGCCTGTCTGCCAGCGTTCGATAGCGCCGTGAGCCACCCGCAGGATCGGCTTTTCCGGATCCGAATACTGTTCCCGGTGCGGCGCACTGGCCGAGCAGTGCACGACGGTGACACCCGCGCGGCCCACCGCCAGCGGCGATGCGCCCAGGTCGTAGTCCGGGTCATCGACGACGATCAGCAAGTGCCGCAACGCATCTGTTGGCTGCCCGGTAAACGCCGGGCGGTCTGCCAGGACGGGCCCCAGCAGCGCGATGAGCTCGTCGGGATCGGTCGACAGATTGCGGGCCGGGCCCAGCGCATCGAGGCGGCCGGGAATGTCCACGTGCGGTAACCACTTCAGCCAGTTCCAATCGCGACCCTCCAGATCACGCGCGGCCAGCGCCACCCCGAGCACCGTCGGGTCGTGCCAGGTCACCGCCTGAGCGATCCAGGCGCGTAACACCGCGCGCACCTGTGCGCGCTCCCCCAGCACGGTGATCCGCGAAACCTTGGTCAGGTCGATCCCGGTCGGCACGTCGCCAATGCTGCGCTGGGTGTCGAGCAGGCTGCGTAATGCACTGTGCGACACCGGTTCCAGGTCGATCTCGTCGGCGGTGTCGTTGACTCGCAGCGTAGTAGCCAGCGGTACCGTGTGCCGGCCGGCCCGCAACACCAAAAAGTCGGGGTCGTGCGGGTCACGCTCCCATTGGCGACGTGACCCCGGCACCGACGCCAACGCCGTCGGGTCAGGATGAGACCACAACGCGCTGGCCCGCTGCTCGGCGGCCTGGGCCCGAATGTTGTCCCGCACCACCGATAGGTAACGTAGGTAGTCGGCCCGTTCGGCGTCGACCTCCTCGGTGCGCATCTTCTTGTCGTTGCCGCGGTAGAGCGCGGTGGCCGCCAACAGCAGCACAAATGGGAAGAACAACGTCTGCGGAGAAATCACCCGCATCCCGGTGGCGACCAGCGCCACGATCATCCCCACGATGAGGATCCCGATCAGATAAGGCAGCGCTCGTCGCAGCAGTGACGGTGGGATCACCCGGGGCAGCTCGGGAGGCGCCTCGATGATGATGGTGCCCTGGTGGCTGCTCGGCGGCGCCAGTCGGCGACGAGCCTCAAAGATCAGTCTGCTCACCGGTACCCTCCCTCGGCCGATACCGGACGAGCGGGCCTGCTGTCGGGCACCAAGGTGTCGTGTGCCAGCAGCGCGTCGGCACGCGACAGCGTCGGGCCGGGCACAAACAGCGACAGCACCGACCATGGGATGGGGACCGGGGGCGGGTTCAGGCCAAGGGCCTCAACCGCTTTGCCGCCTCCAGCCACTCCCTGAGGCTCATTGTCGATACCGTAACGCACCCCGGTATCCGACACCCAGAACAACGACCCGGCGGCCGGCGCATCCGGGCCGCCGCCCACCGTCTGGGTGAAGTAGCCAGTACCGGCCGCTAACGCCACTCGGGTTGCCACACCACCGTTGCCGGCGCCGACCAGCTCGACGGTGTGCACCGCATCTGGCACCGGCAGCGCCGAGCCTGCCAACAGAGTCAACGAGCTGGTGGCCGCACCCACCGGCTTGCTCCAGTACGCGCAGGTGACGGGGTCACGGGTAACGTCGACGAGACTTACCGGCTCGCTGGGATAGCGCCTGGTGTCCAACACCCGCGACACCGGCAGCTTGGCGACCTCGTCGGCCCCCAGCCGAGGCGGCTGCTGCAGACCATAGGAGTTGTTGTTGCGCAGGATTGCCGCCAATACCGGCGAAATCTGCTGCAAACCGTCCGGCAGCACCGCGTAGTACTGCACGGTGTCCGATATGGTCTTGCCCGAGTCTTTCAGGGCGTAGGAACTCACCACCGCGCCGATCGGCGCCGGCACACCGAAGCTCGCCGGGTTGCCGGCATCCGGGATGATCGGCGCCGTCAGTGGCGGTGCTTCGGGTATCGCGTTGAACAGCCCCGAGGCGATGACCCGCGGCGCGGGCACGTCGGCGCCCAGACCGAGGCCGCTGGTGACCGCATGATCGGCCAGATCAATCGGGCTGCGCTTGCCGTCCCACAACAGCCAGGTGCCGGCGCCGCTGTCGACCAGCACCGCCTGCCCGGGGCCGAGCGCGGCCGCGCGTGCGCCGGTGTCCTCCAGCGGGCCGGCAATCACCGTCACACCCACGCCATCCGCACCGCCCCGCGACGGTGCGTTGAGGCCGTCACACACCGTCCAGTTCGCGTCGGTGGAGGTGTTCTGCACCATCCGCTCCGGCGCACCCGGGATGCCGATCAGGTTTCCGCGCGGAAACTGGTCCAACTCAGTACTTTTCACCGTCGTCGGGCTGACCGGCCGGCCGACGATCAGCCGGGCCGAGGTCAGGTTGAGCACCGGGTGCAGCTGCTCGCCCACCCGCACATACAGCGCCGCGGTGGACCGGTCGGCAAGCACCGCGTTGCTGCCCGCCTGCCCATTGGGCCGAATCAACGAGAATACGAAGGAGCCGATCAACCCCGTGATCACAATCAGCACACCCATCAGCACCGCGCGTGACTGAGTGCGCAACGGGTCGACCAGCATGCGGGTGTCGTGCAATGCGATTCCGGCGGCGATTCGGCGCATCACGAACCGCCAGCCCGTCACCTGATGGCGGGTGACAAAGCCGCGGCGGTAGACAACCTTGTCGGGGTTGTTGTTGACCGGGGTTCGGGAGGCGAACGAGCGACGGTCGTGGTCGAAGTCGTGGTCGTGCTGCTGGTTCGTCATGCCCGCACCGAGAGCCCGAGGCCACGCAATAGCGGCTCTACCGATCTACCCACGTCGTCGGCCGTGATGGTCATCAGCTCCTCGTCGCTGAACTCACCGGATCCGGCATGTTCGGAATGGTCCAGCCGGAATTCACGCTCTTCTTCGGAGCGTTCGACGATGTTGCGCACAAACCGACCATTGCCCGCGATGTCGAGGCTACGTCGCGAGATTCCGTTGGTATCTGGTGTCGACTCCGCCGCCAACTTGGCGAACAACGCCTCCAAATCGTGCAGCGCGGACTGTTCGAAGACGCTGTCTCGCTGTTCGGCCATCTTGTGCGCGATCTCCACCAGCTCATGGGACGTGTAGGAGGGAAAGTCGATGTTGCGGGTGAAACGCGACCGAAGTCCCTCGTTGGTGTCCAGGAATTTGTCCAGGTCGGCGCGATAGCCGGCGATGATGACCACCAGCCGGTCGCGGTCGTTTTCCATCCTGGCCAACAAGGTGTCAATGGCCACCAACCCGAAGTCGTTCTTGGCGCCGGTGGCCACCAGGGCGTAGGCCTCGTCGAGGAACAGCACCCCGTCCAGCGCGCTGTCGATGATCGCGTTGGTTTTCGCCTCGGTCTCGCCGATGTGTTGGCCGATGAGGTCGGCGCGATGGACCTCGCGGATGTTCTCCCGCTTCAACAAGCCAAGGCCGCAATAGATCTTGGCGACCACCCGGGCAATGGTGGTCTTGCCGGTCCCGGGCGGTCCGGCAAACACCAAGTGGTGCGTGCGTTGGGCGACCGTGAGCCCACGCTGCTTGCGGACCAGTTCCATGGCCACTGAGCTCTTCAGCCGCGACACCTGGCGTTTGACCTCGTCGAGGCCGATGAACTCGGCGAGTTGGAGTTCGGCCTCGTGCAGCAGCGCGGCCTTGCGTTCGTGGGCCGCGGGATCGACGAAATCCTCCGCGCCGGGCTCGGTCGCCGGATCCCACGGATCGGTGCGGGCCTCGATCCGCCCGGCTGTGGTGGTGACGATCCCGAAGCTGGTATCCGACAGCGCCTGCTCGACCTGTTCGTTTTCGGGGTGAGCCGCATACAAGTCCTGCAGCACTTCGCTGGCCGACTCCTCATCCACATGCGCGCGCAGCACCAGCGCTTTGGCCAGTGCACCGTCGACAGCAGCGACCGCGACAGGACCGTCGGGTTCCTCCAGATAAGACAGCGCCGGGGCAAACATGCCCAGTCGGGCCAGTGCGGTGCCCAGGGTGATCTTGGCCGCGTGCGAAAAGGCCTCGTCGAGGTCGGGATCATTAACCATCGGAGTGAGCAGCTTCACGACATCGGACCAACGCTCGGCGCGGTAGTTGATGACCACGGCGAGCCAACGGGCGGCACGCCAGCCGGCACGGCGCTCGGTGATACCGGACACCACGTGATTGGCCTTGGCAAACTCCTCCGGCCCGCCCGTCGAAGCCAATGCAGCGGCATACGCGAGGTGGAAATCGTCAGGTCCGGTGGCACGAAAACGCAGGTACAGCCCGGTGTCGTACAGGAAGCCCAAGGCGTTATCGGCCAGTTCCACCTGCCGCTGCAACACACCCGACGTGGCCGCGGTGCGCGAGGCGGCTTCCAGCACCCCGATGGACTGGTCGCCGGCAGCGGCCAGCCCGGTCCAGGCGTCGCACTGGTCATGGGCGACGCGGGTCAGCGCGGCGAAACCAGACCGGGCGGCAGCCAGGTCCGGCGGACGTTTACGCTGGTAAACCGCGATGCCCAGGGCACGGCAGCAGGTGGCAAATCGACTGACGACGTCAGCGTCTACCTTGCCATTTACCCGAGACGCGACGGGGGAAGCGGCCACCATGCCAATGTCATCACGCTCCACGCCTCCGCTGTCTCCTGCACCTACGCCCGCCATCGGCCGATCCGCCTGAACTTTGCCCCGAAGTTAGCATTGCATAAGCTAACTGTCGAGGCGACCGCGACCAATCGACTCAGCCCTGCGGCCAAGTGTTTAGGCACGGCTGGCAAGATCATGACCGATACTCCATTTCGTTGGTAGCCCGATATGCAGAGTGTAGCTTACTGAACATGATTTTCATTATGGAGCCGGGGTGCCGGCAGCGCGAACGGTGCGCCGTCAGACGCGGGCGGCACTGACCAGGGTGTTGCGGGCGAACATCGGCCCGGCTTCGGATTCCGGTCCGGGTACCGGGCGACCCACCGCTTCGAGGTAGTCGTTCAACAGCGTAGCGACCGCGGTCCAACCTCGCTCGCCGAACCACTCGGCGGCCGGCGCGCATCGCTCGTTGTAGACCAGTTGAAAAAACGGGTGCTGCTCGGCTCCCTCGGCGATCGCGGCGCGCTCCTCTTCGACCTTAGCCGCATATTCGTCTGGCCCCATTGGGGCACCATCCTCGACGGCGACGTGGCTTCGGCGCCCGGCCAGGGCATCGATGCCGGTGAATAGCCGCTCCTGGGCGGTGGCCGGGAGATAGATCAGCAGCCCTTCGGCAATCCATGCCGACGGTGCAGCCGCATCGAAACCACTGTCCCGCAAGGCTTGTGGCCAATCGTCACGCAGGTCGACGGCGATCTCGCGGCGCAGGGCGCGCGGTTGGGCACCGTGGCTGGCGAGCACCTCGCGCTTGAAATCAAGGACCTGCGGGCGGTCCAGCTCAAAAACCGTGGTCCCGTCGGGCCAAGGCAGCCGGTACGCGCGCGAGTCCAGCCCCGCCGCCAGGATGACCACCTGCCGCGCGCCGGCGGCGGCGGCCCGACGGAAATACTCGTCGAAATACTTGGTGCGGGCACCCTGGAAGTTGACGAAGTGCTCGCCGAAATCGGTGCTCTTCAACTTGTGGTCGGGAAGCTTGCCGTCGAGCACATCGGCCCACGAACCGCCGACGGCACGGCAGAACGCCTCCGCATATGGGTCGACGACCAGCGGGTCGGACTTCTGGGCTTCCAGCGCTCGCGCCGTCGCGACAAACAGCGCGGTCGAACCGACACTCGTTGTGATGTCCCAGCTATCACCTTCGGTACGCACCCAATCGACCCTACGCGGCTAGCTCAGCCCCGA
Organism: Mycobacterium canetti CIPT 140010059; assembly: GCF_000253375.1. Taxonomy (NCBI): domain Bacteria; kingdom Bacillati; phylum Actinomycetota; class Actinomycetes; order Mycobacteriales; family Mycobacteriaceae; genus Mycobacterium; species Mycobacterium canetti. The sequence continues at coordinate 351,465 of NC_015848.1, read as the reverse complement.
TCTCCAGGCTCCGCCGAGCCAGGCGCATCCCGGTCCGGATCCCACGAACCCGGCACCATTGGCGTCGTTGGCCCGTCGCCGAAATCATCGCCAGCCAGCGTGGTCATCCCGGCCGCGTCGGCAACCGCCTCCCTGCGGGCCGTCCCGGCAAAGCCCAGATGTCCGGCACCCCGATCCGAGGCCACCGTGGATGTGACTGGGTCTTTGCCGGGCGGAGGGCCCCAGTCCGGATCGACGTCGATGTTCATATCCATAAACTCGTCGCCGTATCCGCGCCGCGTGACACGGCGCCGCCGCCGCGCCCGCGCTTGGTCACGTACGGCCGCCGCGGCCGCCGCCGCCGCACTATCGGGCTGTGGCGCCTTGCGTTGAGCGCTGGCGCTGGCGCTGGCGCTCATCCCCGAGCCGAACCCGATGCCGGGCGGAGCGATGGCGTAGGGATAGCCGAACCCGGCGACGCCGGGTGCCGGCGGCGCCGGCGTGGCGCTGGCCACCGTGCTGGCCGCCGGCGCGGGCGCCGGCGCGGCTGCCGACGCAACCGCCGCGCCCGGCGCGGCTATGGTCGGGGCCATCGCGGCCGCCGGCAATGTCGGCGGGGCCGCCGCGACGGGTGCTAGCGCCGGGATAGCCGCCGGCTGCATGCCGGCCAGGCCGGATAGCCCGGCGAACCCGGTCACCGCGCTCAAATTGGAGATGGCGGAACCGAGGGCGACCGCAAGCAACTGCGGGGACTGGCTCAACGCCTGAGCGATCTGCAGTATGTGGGTCGGGTAGTCGAACAACAGCAGCTCAAAGTAGGCCTGAAAGGCCTCCACCGGATTGATAAACAGTTCCTGAACAAATGTTTCAAAGTCCTTACTGAATTCGATGGCACGAACAACCCACCAGATTGGTTGGGTTGCGTCCGTATAATCCTCGAACGGGATTCCGTTCATGGTGCCCTCGGCGGGATCCCAGATCAGGCGGCCACCGCTGATGATGCGCAATATCTCCGCGACCAGGTAGTCCAGCGGGGTCGGTTCGCCCCCGTGATCGTGGTCATGATCGTGGTCATCGTCGGCCGCTTCGGCTGCCAAGATCGGCGGCGCCGGGGTGGTCTGCGGTGCCGACGCCACCGCGGCCTCGGCGACCGCTTGATAGGTCGCCATCGTGCTGGCGGCCTGCGTCCACATCCGCGCGTAGTCGGCCTCGTTGAGCGCGATCGGGATGGTGTTGATGCCGAAGAAGTTCGTCGCCACCAAGACCCCGTGAAGCGTGTGGTTGGCGGCCAGCTCGACCAACGTCGGCATGGCCGCCACCGCGGTCGTGTAGGCCGCGGCCACGGTCTCGTGCCGGGCGGCCGCTTCCGCGCTGGTTTCGCTGGCCCGCATTAACCACGCGAGGTACGGCGCGTGGGCGGCCACATAAGCCGCGGCGCTGGGCCCCTGCCAAGCGCCGGTCTGCACGGCGCCCAGCAGCCCTATGAGCTCGTCGGCGACCGCGGCGTATTCGGCGCTCAGCGACGACCACACCCCGGCCGCCGACAACACCGAGCCCGGCCCCGGCCCGCTGCTGAGCAACGCCGAATGCACCTCGGGCGGCGACGCCATCCACAGCGTCATAGCCGCGAACACCACAGAGGACTGATGAACATGATTTTCATTACCACGATTCCACACCACGGCGCGCCGCAATGCAAGTCCCAGCCGGACACCAGCGCGGCACGGCCCCGGCCCACGGGTGCTGCCAGCTCCCGTCGGCCGACGCGCCGACCGCATAAATGTGGGAGATATTTGGCTCTACTGACTGATCTGTGGGTGGTTGTGTCGGCCTGGCAGGGTGGGGCGGTGGCCGGCGAGGGCGAGCATGGCTAGGGCGATGAGGGCTTGTGGTGAGCGGAATCCGAACGCGATCCGGGTCAGTAGGCGGATCTTGGTGTTGGTGGATTCGATCAGGCCTTGGGATAGGCCGTGGTCGAGGGCGGCGTCGATGGCCACCCGGTGGCGTTTGATGCGGGCGGCAAGCTCGACGAATACCGGGATGCGACAACGCTGGGCCCAGGAGATCCACCGGTCCAGGGCCTGTTTACCTTCCTCGCCCTTGACCGAAAACACATGCCGCAGGCCCTCTTTGAGCAGGTAGGCGCGATACAGACGGGGATCGGTCTTGGCGATCCAGGCCAGTTTGGCGCTTTGGCGTTCGGTGAGGTCCTCGGGGTTCTTCCACAGCGCGTAGCGGGCGCCCTTGAGCCGCCGTGCCCGCTCGCGGCCCGGACGTGGTGCGGCGTTCTTACCGGGCCGGCCCCGGCCCCACTTGGGTTCGGTGCGCGCGATCGCCCGTGCGTCGTTCCAGGCTCGGCGCCGCTCGACGTCGAGCGCCTCGGTGGCCCAGGCCACCACATGAAACGGATCGGCGCATTGAATCGCATCCGGGCAGCGCTCGGTGACCACGTCAGCGATCCAGTCCGCGGCATCGGCCGAAACGTGAGTAATCTGGGCGGCCCGCTCAGCGCCCAGGGCATCGAAGAACAAGCCCAGGGTGGCCTTGTCGTGGCCCGGGGCGGCCCACACCAACCGGCCGCTGTCGTGATCGACGACCACCGTCAGGTACCGGTGGTGGCGCTTGTAGGAGATCTCATCGATACCGATGCGGCGCAAGTTCGCGAACCGGTCAATGCGCTTTTCGGTGTCGGCCCAGACCCGGGCCACGATCGCCCCGACGGTGCGCCAGGCGATCCGCATCAACTCGCACACCGCGGTCTTCGAACACGCCACCGCCAGCCAGGCCACCGTGTCATCGAAAGCATACGTGTGCCCGGCATGATGACGCGCCCACGGCACCGCCACCACCGTCGGCCCATGGGTGGGGCAGTTCACCCGCGGCGCCTCGGCCTCCAAGAACACCTCGACGGTGCCCCAATCCAGACTGCGCCATTGGCGCAGGCCCGCACCGCGGTCATACCAGGACGCCTTGCGACCGCAGCGACCACAGCGGCGCAACACTGCACTTCGTGGCCGCACCCGGGCGATCACCCGCGCACCGTCTCCGGCGTCATCCTCCTCGAATTCGATGTCCTCAATCACGGTGCGCTTGTCGACACCCAGCAGCGCACGAAATAGCCTCACATTGCGCACGTCGTTGTCGGCTCCTTGTGTTTCTGATCCTTGACAAGCCAGAAACCTTAAGCCACAACGACGTGCGCCTACTCAGGACACAAACTCACCCACGGAAGTGTCAGAAGAGCCAGATATTTTGGGAAATACCAAATCCCTTTCCCGGGCCGGAGTTATTCTGTAGCCCGCCGATTTTTGCTGGTGACGTTCCCCGGGTCGGCATGACAGAGCGGTCATGCGTATTGGGAGGTGTCAGATGTCGTTTGTGATTGCGGCGCCAGAGGTTATCGCGGCAGCGGCAACGGATTTGGCCAGTCTCGGATCGAGCATCAGCGCGGCCAACGCGGCCGCGGCGGCCAACACCACAGCACTGCTGGCCGCGGGTGCCGATGAGGTGTCGACGGCCATCGCCGCGCTGTTCGGCGCCCACGGCCAGGCCTATCAGGCGCTCAGCGCCCAAGCGCAGGCGTTTCATGCCCAGTTCGTGCAGGCGTTGACCTCCGGTGGCGGCGCGTACGCCGCCGCCGAGGCCGCCGCCACCTCGCCGCTGCTCGCCCCGATCAACGAGTTCTTCCTGGCGAATACCGGGCGCCCGCTGATCGGCAACGGCGCCAACGGCGCCCCCGGCACCGGGGCCAATGGCGGGGACGGCGGCTGGTTAATCGGCAACGGCGGCGCCGGAGGATCCGGCGCGGCCGGCGTCAACGGCGGGGCCGGCGGCAACGGCGGCGCCGGCGGGCTCATCGGCAACGGCGGCGCCGGCGGCGCCGGCGGGAGGGCCAGCACGGGGACCGGCGGCGCCGGCGGCGCCGGCGGGGCCGCCGGCATGCTGTTCGGGGCCGCCGGGGTCGGCGGTCCCGGCGGATTCGCAGCCGCCTTCGGCGCCACCGGCGGCGCCGGGGGGGCCGGCGGAAACGGCGGGCTGTTCGCCGACGGCGGGGTCGGTGGCGCCGGCGGGGCAACCGACGCCGGCACCGGCGGGGCCGGCGGAAACGGCGGAAACGGCGGGCTGTTCGGCGCCGGCGGCACCGGTGCGCCCGGCGGATCCGGCATCTTTGGCGGCGGCGCCGGCGGGGATGGCGGCTCTGGCGGGCTGTTCGGCGCCGGCGGCACCGGCGGTAGTGGCGGGACGAGCATAATCAACGTCGGCGGGAACGGTGGGGCCGGCGGCGACGCCGGCATGCTCAGCCTCGGTGCCGCCGGCGGCGCCGGCGGCAGCGGCGGATCCAGCCTGAACGGTGGCGGCGGTGCCGGTGGGATCGGAGGCGACGGCGGCACGTTCTTCGGCTCCGGCGGCGCCGGCGGCGCCGGCGGGCTGGGCTTCGACGCCGCCGGCGGGGCGGGCGGCGCCGGCGGAAAAGCGGGTCTGCTCAGCGGGGCGGGCGGCGCCGGCGGCAACGGCGGCGGGTCCTTCGCGGCCGCCGGCGGAACCGGTGGGGCCGGCGGCGCGCCCGGGCTCATCGGCAACGCCGGCAACGGCGGCAACGGCGGCGCCAGCGCGAACGACGCCGGTGCCGCCGGCGGCCCCGGCGGAAACGGCGTGCTGATCGGCAATGGCGGTAACGGTGGTAGCGGCGGCACTGGCGCACCCGCCGGTACGGCCGGCGCCGGCGGCTTAGGCGGGCAGCTACTAGGTCGAGACGGATTCAACGCCCCCGCCAGCACGCCACTGCACACCCTGCAGCAACAAATCCTCAACGCGATCAACGAGCCTACCCAAGCCCTCACCGGGCGACCGCTGATCGGCAACGGCGCCAACGGGACTCCGGGGACCGGGGCCGACGGTGGGGCCGGCGGGTGGTTGTTCGGCAACGGCGGCAACGGCGGGCACGGAGCGACCGGCGCCGACGGCGGAGACGGCGGAGACGGCGGAGCCGGCGGAATCCTGTCAGGTATTGGCGGCACCGGCGGGGCCGGCGGCATCGGAACGACGAGCCAAGGCGGGACCGGCGGGGCCGGCGGAGCCGCCTTGCTGATCGGCTCCGGCGGCACCGGCGGCAGCGGCGGGTATGGCCTGGACACCGGCGGGGCCGGCGGGCGCGGCGGTGACGCCGGCTTGTTCCTCGGTGCCGCAGGGACCGGCGGCCAGGCCGCCCCCTCCCAAAACCTTATCGGCGGCGGCGGCACCGCCGGAGCCGGTGGTACCGGTGGGCTGTTCGCCAACGGCGGGGCCGGCGGGAGCGGCGGGTTGGGCGCGGATGGCGGGACCGGGGGGAACGGATTGCTCTTCGGCGCCGGCGGCACCGGCGGGGCGGGCACGCTCGCCGCCGACGGCGGCGCCGGGGGGCACGGCGGGCTGTTCGGCGCCGGCGGCACTGGCGGTGCTGGCGGCACCGGCGGCACCGGCGGCAACGGCGGCAGCGGCGGCAACGCCGGCCTACTCGCCCTCGGCGCCTCCGGCGGCGCCGGCGGCAGCGGCGGCAGCGCCTTAATTGGCGGCGCGACCGGCGGGGTCGGCGGGAACGGCGGCAACGGTGGCTCGCTCTTCGGCTTCGGCGGTGCCGGCGGCACCGGTGGCTCCAGCGGCATCGGCAGCAGCGGCGGCACCGGCGGTGACGGCGGTACGGCCGGGGTGTTCGGCAACGGCGGCGACGGCGGCGCCGGCGGGTTTGGCACCGGTGCCGGCGGCACCGGCGGCACCGGCGGCAACGCCGTGCTGATCGGCAACGGCGGCAACGGCGGCAACGCTGGCAAAGCCGGGGCCACCCCCGGTACCGGCGGCACCGGCGGGCAGCTCATCGGCGAGAACGGGCTCAACGGCCTGTAACCGCGAACCGGCCATCAGACCAACAGCCGGCCAGCCATGGTCGGCCGGCCCAGATCCCCCAGCATCAGCCTGCGGGCTGTCCTTCAAGACACACCGGGTTCACCCGGTACACGAAGTCGCTTACCAGAGTTTGACCAAAACCCCCAGGTGTTGTCGCTGGAAATGGGATGCTTCTTACTGCCGATTTTTGCTGGTGACGTTCCCCGGGTCGGCATGACAGAGCGGTCATGCGTATTGGGAGGTGTCAGATGTCGTTTGTGATTGCGGCGCCAGAGGTTATCGCGGCAGCGGCAACGGATTTGGCCAGTCTCGGATCGAGCATCAGCGCGGCCAACGCGGCCGCGGCGGCCAACACCACAGCACTGCTGGCCGCGGGTGCCGATGAGGTGTCGACGGCCATCGCCGCGCTGTTCGGCGCCCACGGCCAGGCCTATCAGGCGCTCAGCGCCCAGGCGCAGGCGTTTCATGCCCAGTTCGTGCAGGCGTTGACCTCCGGTGGCGGCGCGTACGCCGCCGCCGAGGCCGCCGCCACCTCGCCGCTGCTCGCCCCGATCAACGAGTTCTTCCTGGCGAATACCGGGCGCCCGCTGATCGGCAACGGCGCCAACGGCGCCCCCGGCACCGGGGCCAATGGCGGGGACGGCGGCTGGTTGATCGGCAACGGCGGGGCCGGCGGTTCCGGCGCGGCCGGCGTCAACGGCGGGGCCGGCGGCAACGGCGGGGCGGCCGGGCTGCTCGGCAACGGCGGGGCCGGCGGCGCTGGCGGGGTCGCCAGCAGTGGGATCGGCGGGTCCGGCGGAGCCGGCGGCAACGCCATGCTGTTCGGCGCCGGCGGCGCCGGCGGCGCCGGCGGCGGCGTAGTAGCCCTCACGGGCGGGGCCGGCGGCGCCGGCGGGGCTGGCGGCAACGCCGGCCTGCTCTTCGGCGCCGCCGGAGTCGGCGGGGCCGGCGGATTCACGAACGGCAGTGCACTCGGCGGGGCGGGCGGCGCCGGCGGGGCCGGCGGGCTGTTCGCCACCGGCGGGGTCGGCGGATCCGGTGGGGCCGGCAGCTCCGGCGGGGCCGGTGGGGCCGGTGGCGCTGGCGGGCTGTTCGGCGCCGGCGGCACCGGCGGGCATGGCGGGTTCGCCGACAGCAGCTTCGGCGGAGTCGGCGGGGCCGGCGGGGCCGGCGGGCTGTTCGGCGCAGGCGGGGAAGGCGGCAGCGGCGGACACAGCCTGGTCGCCGGCGGGGACGGCGGGGCCGGCGGCAATGCCGGCATGCTCGCCCTCGGCGCCGCGGGCGGCGCCGGCGGAATCGGTGGGGACGGCGGTACTCTCACGGCCGGCGGCATAGGCGGCGCCGGCGGCGCCGGCGGCAACGCTGGGCTGCTCTTCGGCTCCGGCGGCTCCGGCGGCGCCGGCGGATTCGGCTTCGCCGACGGCGGGCAAGGCGGCCCCGGGGGCAACGCCGGCACGGTCTTCGGCTCCGGCGGCGCCGGCGGCAACGGCGGAGTTGGCCAGGGCTTCGCCGGCGGGATCGGTGGGGCTGGCGGCACCCCCGGGCTGATCGGTAACGGCGGCAACGGCGGTAACGGTGGCGCCAGCGCGGTGACCGGCGGCAACGGCGGGATCGGCGGCACCGGCGTGTTGATCGGCAATGGCGGTAACGGCGGTAGCGGTGGGATTGGCGCGGGCAAGGCCGGAGTGGGCGGCGTCAGCGGGCTGCTGCTCGGTCTAGACGGATTCAATGCTCCCGCGAGCACCTCGCCACTGCACACCCTGCAGCAAAATGTGCTCAATGTGGTGAACGAGCCCTTCCAGACGCTCACCGGCCGCCCGCTGATCGGCAACGGCGCCAACGGGACTCCTGGAACCGGGGCTGACGGCGGGGCCGGCGGGTGGCTGTTCGGCAACGGCGGCAACGGCGGGTCCGGGGCGACCGGTACCAACGGCGGGGACGGTGGGGACGGCGGCGCCGGCGGGATCTTCTTCGGCACCGGCGGCACCGGCGGGGCCGGCGGCGTCGGCACGACGGGCACCGGCGGGGACGGCGGCGCCGGTGGGGCGGCCTTCTTGATGGGCTCCGGCGGTAACGGCGGCAGCGGCGGCGCCGGCCTCACCGCCGGTGGGGACGGCGGGGACGGCGGTAACGCCGGATCGTTCTTCGGCGCCGCCGGAACCGGCGGGGCCGGCGCCAGCACTAAAGCCGGCGGCACCGGCGGCACCGGCGGGAACGGCGGGCTGTTTGCCAACGGCGGGGCCGGCGGGAGCGGCGGGTTGGGCGGAGATGCGGGGACAGGCGGGGCCGGCGGGAACGGCGGGCTGTTCGGCGCCGGCGGCACCGGCGGCGCCGGCGGCTCCCTCGGCCCGGGGGCCGGTGGTGCCGGCGGGAACGGTGGGCTTTTCGGCGCCGGCGGCACCGGCGGCTCCGGCGGCCACGGTACCCCCGCCGCGGTCCCCGGCGGCGCCGGCGGGGCCGGCGGCAACGCGGGCTTGTTCTCCCTGGGCGCTTCGGGTGGCGCCGGCGGTAGCGGCGGCTCCAGCTTGACCGACGGCGGCGGGATCGGTGGGGTCGGCGGAGCCGGCGGCTTGCTCTTCGGCTACGGCGGCGCCGGCGGCGCCGGCGGGTACAGCAACATCGGCGCTGGTGGGGCCGGCGGGGCCGGCGGCAACGCCGGCATGCTCTCCGGCTCCGGCGGCTCCGGCGGGACCGGCGGCGCCAGCGGTGCCGCCAAGGGCGGGGTCGGCGGCAACGGCGGTACGGCCGGGGTGTTCGGCAACGGCGGCGACGGCGGTGCCGGCGGGTTTGGCGCCGGTACCGGCGGCAATGGCGGTGTCGGCGGCAACGCCGTGCTGATCGGCAACGGCGGCAACGGCGGCAACGGCGGGAAAGCCGGCGGCACGCCGGGCGCGGGCGGCACCAGCGGGCTGCTGATCGGCGAGAACGGGCTCAACGGCCTGCCATAGCCAGCGAACCGGCCCTCAGAACACCCGCCGGCCAGCCATGGTCGGCCGGCCCAGATACCCCAGCATCAGCCTGCGGGCTGCCCTCGACTCACCTGACAGGACGCACCGGGTTTACCCGGCCCGCGAAGTTACCTACCAGAATTCGACAAACCCCCCAGGTGTTGCCCCTCGAAATGGGCTGCTTCTTACAGCCGATTTTCGCTGGTGACCGGGGAGGCCCAGGTCGGCGCGACAGAGCGGTCATGCCCGTCGGGAGGTGTCAGATGTCGTTTGTGATTGCGGCGCCAGAGGTTATCGCGGCAGCGGCAACGGATTTAGCCAGTCTCGAGTCGAGCATCGCCGCGGCCAACGCGGCCGCGGCGGCCAACACCACAGCACTGCTGGCCGCGGGTGCCGATGAAGTCTCGACGGCGGTTGCGGCGCTGTTCGGCGCCCACGGCCAGGCCTATCAGGCGCTCAGCGCCCAAGCGCAGGCGTTTCATGCCCAGTTCACGCAGGCGTTGACCTCCGGTGGCGGCGCGTACGCGGCCGCCGAGGCCGCCGCGGTGTCGCCGCTGCTGGATCCGATTAACGAGTTCTTCCTGGCAAATACCGGGCGTCCGCTGATCGGCAACGGCGCCAACGGCGCCCCGGGCACCGGGGCCGACGGCGCGCCCGGCGGCTGGTTGATCGGCAACGGCGGCGCCGGCGGATCCGGCGCGGCGAACAACGCCGTTGGGGGCACCGGCGGGACTGGCGGGGCCGACGGGGCCAGTGGGCTGCTCGGCAGCGGCGGGGCGGGCGGCGCCGGCGGGGTCGCCACCAACACCGGCGGGATCGGCGGGGCCGGCGGTACCGGCGGGAACGCCATGTTGTTCGGCGCCGGCGGAGCCGGCGGGGCCGGCGGAGCCTCAACGAACACCACCGGCGGGGCCGGTGGTGCGGGCGGGGACGGCGGCAACGCCGGCCTGCTCTTCGGCGCCGCCGGGGTCGGCGGCGCCGGCGGGCTCGCATTGGCCACCACCGCCTCCGGCGGGGCCGGCGGTGCGGGCGGGGCCGGCGGGATGTTCACCGCCGGCGGCGCCGGCGGTGCCGGCGGGGAAGGCCTTGCCAGCGCCGGCGGGGACGGCGGGGCCGGCGGGGACGGCGGCAACGCGGGCATGTTCTTCGGCTCCGGCGGCGCCGGCGGCGCCGGCGGGTTCGGCCGCACCACCGGCGGGATAGGAGGCACCGGCGGCAACGCCGGCCTGCTCAACGGCTCCGGCGGCGCCGGCGGCGCCGGCGGCGCTGCTATCACCGGTCCAGGCGGCACCGGCGGGGCCGGTGGCATACCCGGTTTGATCGGCAACGGCGGCAACGGCGGTGACGGCGGCGCCAGCGTGACCGGCACCGGCGGCAACGGCGGAGCGGGCGGTAACGGCGTGCAGATCGGCAACGGCGGCAACGGCGGCAGCGGCGGGACCGGCGCAGCCGCGGGCAAGGCCGGCCTCGGCGGCCTCGGCCGGCAGCTAATAGGACTAGACGGATCCAATGCTCCAGTCAGCAACTCAGTCCATACCCTGCAGCAGGCAGCGCTCAATGTGGTGAATGAGCCCTTCCAGACATTGACTGGGCGTCCGCTGATCGGCAACGGCGCCAACGGGACCCCGGGGACCGGGGCTGCCGGCGGGGCCGGCGGGTGGTTGTTCGGCAACGGCGGTAACGGCGGGCACGGTGCGACCAACACCGCCGCCACGGCTACGGGCGGGGCCGGCGGGGCCGGCGGGATCTTGTTCGGTACCGGTGGCAATGGCGGGACCGGCAGGATAGCCACCGGTGCTGGAGGGATCGGCGGGGCCGGCGGCGCCGGTGGGGTCTCCTTGCTGATCGGCTCCGGCGGCACCGGCGGCAACGGTGGGAACTCCATAGGCGTCGCTGGCATCGGCGGGGCCGGCGGGCGCGGCGGCGACGCCGGCTTGCTCTTCGGCGCGGCCGGCACCGGCGGCCACGGCGCCGCTGGCGGTGTCCCGGCCGGCGTCGGCGGCGCCGGCGGCAACGGCGGACTGTTCGCCAACGGCGGAGCCGGAGGGGCCGGCGGGTTCAACGCAGCCGGCGGGAACGGCGGGAACGGCGGACTGTTCGGAACTGGCGGCACCGGCGGGGCCGGCACGAACTTCGGGGCCGGTGGGAACGGCGGGAACGGCGGACTGTTCGGAGCCGGCGGCACCGGCGGCGCCGCCGGCTCCGGAGGGTCCGGGATCACCACCGGCGGCGGCGGGCACGGCGGCAACGCCGGCCTACTCTCCCTCGGCGCCTCCGGTGGCGCCGGCGGCAGCGGTGGCGCCAGCTCCCTTGCCGGCGGGGCCGGCGGAACCGGCGGGAACGGCGCCTTACTCTTCGGCTTCGGCGGCGCCGGCGGCGCCGGCGGGCACGGCGGGGCAGCATTTACCAGCATCCAGCAAGGCGGCGCCGGCGGCGCCGGCGGGAGCAGATGATGCCGTAGATGCGCTATCCTGAGCATCATGCGCACCACCGTGTCAATCTCGGATGAACTACTGGCTGCCGCCAAACGCCGAGCCCGCGAGCGTGGTCAATCGCTGGGCGCTGTGATCGAAGACGCCCTTCGGCGGGAGCTCGCCGCCGCCCACACCGGCGGCGCCCGGCCAACCGTCCCCGTTTTTGACGCCGGCACCGGTCCGCGGCCAGGTATCGACCTGACCTCGAATAGGGTGTTGTCCGAAGTGCTTGACGAGGGCCTGGAACTGAACTCCCGGAAGTAACCCCCAATAGGCGCAGAACGGCAATGTTCCTTCTCGACGCCAACGTGCTGCTGGCGGCACACCGCGGTGACCATCCGAATCACCGAACCGTCCGCCCCTGGTTCGATCGACTGCTTGCGGCCGACGACCCCTTCACAGTGCCGAACCTAGTGTGGGCGTCGTTCCTCCGGCTAACAACGAATCGACGCATCTTCGAGATTCCGTCACCACGAGCGGATGCATTCGCATTCGTCGACGCCGTCACCGCCCAGCCCCATCACCTTCCGACAAGCCCCGGCCCCAGACACCTCATGCTGCTGCGAAAACTCTGCGACGAGGCCGACGCATCGGGCGACTTGATACCTGACGCGGTACTCGCGGCCATCGCCGTGGAGCATCACTGCGCCGTGGTGAGCCTGGATAGGGATTTCGCCCGGTTTGCCTCTGTGCGCCATATTCGCCCGCCAATCTAGCGAGCGGTCTACCGGCAACGGTCCACGCGAAGCCGGCGATTACACCAGCGGGCGCCCGCGCCTCATCCGCCGGTCCAGGTCCCAGAGCATCAGGTTGAACGGGAACTCCCGGACAAACCGCGGCATTAGGCGATTCACCGTGCGCACCAGGGCCATGAGCGCATCGAAGCGCCGCTGCTTGGTCGCGTCCCACGGCAACCGCATCTCGTCGCGGAACCGCTGCGGCAGAAAGCCGGTGGTGATCAGCAGCGCGATACCCTCCGATCTCCGCCGCAGCGGACCCGGCAGCGGGATACCCGGTATGCGGAGCGCCGCGATCGGATACAGGTAGTCGCGGACGGCGTCATCGATGTGCACCTTATCCAGTGATTGCTGCCAGTACCGGTCGAATGCCGCCCGATCCGGTGGCCACATCTGCGGCGGCACCTGCAATGTGGTGCCCATCGCCATGCCCTCGCGGTAATGGCGGTCGGCTTCTTCGTCATCCATCTCGCCGACGAAGGTCCGGTAGACATCGACGCCGCCCTTATAGAGGCATGCCGCCACCCACAGCTGTAGTTCGGGATCGAACGCGTGGTAGGACACCGGGCTCTCCGGAGTCGAATACACCTGCGCGTGAACCTTGTTCACCGCGCGACGAAAGGCCGCCTTCTGGTCGTCGCTGCCGGCAACGGCCACCGCAACGTAGGTAAAGGTGGTGCGCGCCCGCTTGATCGGATGGCGGTCCAGCCGGCCGCTTTCGACACGGCTCTCCAACACGCCGTAGCCGACACCCGGCATCGCCAACTCCATGATCACGTTGGCCGGGCCGGCTAGCAGCGCCACTCCCATCAAGCTGTCCTCGTTACCGCCCGGCCCGGCCGCCGATCGCCGGCGCCTGGCCAGCTGGAGACGGGGTGGGTCGGCCATTGGACGCTCGACGTGGGGGATGGGCTGGTGAGCCACCAGCGAAATCGCCATCCGAAGGCCTCCCGGCGCTGCCGCTAATTATGGAAACACCTGTATCCTGATATTGGCCGGTATCGTGCCCGAGTGTCAAGATGATCCGTATGACGCGCAGTGATCGACCCTACCGCGGCGTCGAGGCCGCCGAGCGACTGGCGACGCGCCGTCGCCAGTTGCTCTCCGCCGGCCTGGACCTGTTGGGGTCCGACCAGCACGACATCGCCGAGCTAACCATCCGCACCATTTGCCGGCGGGCCGGCCTGTCGGTGCGCTACTTCTACGAAAGCTTCACCGACAAGGACGAATTCGTCGGTCGCGTGTTCGACTGGGTGGTGGCCGAGCTGGTCGCCACCACTCAGGCCGCGGTCACGGCGGTACCGGCGCGGGAGCAGACTCGCGCGGGCATGGCCAACATCGTGCGGACCATCACCGCAGACGCCCGCGTCGGACGCCTGCTGTTCAGCACACAGCTGGCCAACGCAGTGATCACCCGCAAGCGTGCGGAATCCAGCGCCCTGTTCGCCATGCTGTCCGGCCAACATGCCGTCGACACCCTGCACGCACCGGCAAATGACCACGTCAAGGCGGTCGCACACTTCGCCGTCGGCGGCGTCGGGCAGACCATCAGCGCCTGGCTGGCCGGTGACGTGCGACTCGATCCCGACCAGCTGGTCGATCAGCTAGCTGCGCTGCTCGATGAACTCACCGACCCAAACTTGTCCCGTCCCCGGGTAGCGGCAACAGCTGCCAAATCCGGGGCTAACGATCCGCAGCCACCGGAGGTCGCCGGTCAGCCGCCGTCTTCGGCACGGCCTGCGCGTCGCTCATAGTGAATTCCTTTGTCCAGCAAGCGAATTCCAGAGTTATCCCATCGGGGTCCTGGAAGTAGAACGAGCGTACGTACACACCGGGATGCACCACCGCGGACACCTGCGTCTCGCTGTCGTCATGGTTGAGCACCGGGCCGACCCGCACGCCTTTGTCCTTGAGCCGCTGCCGGTAGGCGTCGAACCTTTCGGCGGGTACATGGAACGCCAGATGGTTCATGGTGCTCACCGCGCTGGTGATGTCGCCGATGCCGGGGATGGCAACCGGCGACGAAAGACCGGGCACCCGATCAGGTGCATCGGCGAACCAGAAGAAGGCGACACAATCGCCGTTGCCGGCGTCAAAGAAGAAGTGCTGCCCTTGGCCGCCGGGCAGATCGAGCGCCTTGATCAGCGGCATCCCCAGGATGTTGCTGTAGAAGTCCACGGTGCGCGCCATGTCCGAACACACCAGCGCGACGTGGTTGATCCCACCAAGCTCGAATTCGGTGTTGGTGTTGTGCGGCTTGATCATCGTGCGGCTCCCATTGGCTCCCCGGGACGGCGGCCTGGCCAAGCTCTGAATCTGAATCTAACATCAGGTTCAGTTTTGTTCCAGGGAGGTGCCCAGGTGCCGGACTTCCCGACGCAACGCGGTCGGCGGACCCAGGCCGCAATCGACGCCGCCGCGCGGACGGTCGTGGTGCGCAACGGGATCCTGGCGACCACCGTCGCCGACATCACCGCCGAAGCCGGCCGCTCGGCGGCATCCTTTTACAACTACTACGACTCCAAAGAGGCGATGGTCCGGCAGTGGGCGCTGCGCTTCCGCGACGACGCCAACCAGCGGGCATTGTCGGTGATCCGGCACGGCCTATCCGACCGCGAGCGCGCGTATGAAGCCGCTGCCGCCCATTGGTACACCTACCGCAACCGCCTCGCAGAAGCGATCAGCGTGTCACAGTTGGCGATGGTCAGTGATGACTTCGCGCAATACTGGTCCGAAATATGCCAGATTCCAATATCGTTCATCACCGAGACGGTCAAACGCGCTCAGGCGCACGGCTATTGCGTCGGCGATGACCCCCAGTTGATGGCCGAGGCGATTGTGGCAATGTTCAACCAGTTTTGCTACCTGCAGCTCAGCGGTAAGCGTTCACGCCGTGGACAACCTGACGATCAGGCGTGCATCCAGACCTTGGCCAACATTTACTACCGCGCCATCTACAGTAAGGAGGACAGCTCAAATTGACTGGTCGTGCTGCCACGCCCGGGGTCATCCGAGAGTTCGTCGGGCTGCCGTCGCGAACCGCGGGGCGTGCGGCTGCCGGTGGGCACCCATGCCAGGGGCTGTACCACCACAGCGTGGGACGCAAACCGAAGGTGGCGCTCATCGCCGCGCACTACCAGATCGATTTCTCCGAGCACTATCTCGCCGAGTACATGGCGATCCGCGGCATCGGGTTTCTGGGCTGGAACACCCGATTCCGTGGTTTCGAAAGCAGCTTTCTGCTCGATCACGCACTGGTCGACATCGGCGTCGGGGTGCGCTGGCTCCGCGAAGTTCAGGGCGTGGAAACAGTGGTGTTGCTTGGCAATTCAGGTGGTGGCTCATTGATGGCCGCCTACCAATCACAAGCGGTCGATCCGAACGTGACTCCCCTGGACGGTATGCGACCCGCAGCCGGGGTAACCGAATTGCCGGCCGCCGACGCATACGTTGCCGCCGCAGCTCATCCCGGCCGTCCGGATGTGCTCACCGCTTGGATGGACGCCGCCGTCATTGACGAAAATGATCCGGTTGCAACCGATCCCGAACTTGACCTGTTCGACGAACGCAACGGGCCGCCGTACTCACCGGAGTTTATCAGCCGGTATCGCTCCGCGCAGGTCAAACGCAACCACACCATCACCGACTGGGCCGAATCCGAACTCAAACGTGTTCGCGCAGCTGGCTTTTCTGATCGGCCGTTCAGCGTGATGCGTACCTGGGCCGACCCGCGCATGGTCGATCCCAGCATCGAACCGACCAAGCGTCGGCCCAACCAGTGCTACGCGGGCACGCCGGTGAAGGCGAACCGCTCCGCACACGGCATCGCCGCGGCCTGCACGCTGCGCGGCTGGCTGGGCATGTGGAGCCTGCGGGTGGCCCAAACCCGTGCCGCACCCCACCTGGCCCGGATCACCTGCCCGGCCCTGGTGCTCAACGCCGAGGCCGACACCGGAATCTTCCCGTCGGATGCCCAGCAGATCTACGACGGGCTCGCCAGCAGCGACAAGACTCAGGTCTCGATCGACACCGACCATTACTTCACCACCCCGGGCGCCCGCAGCGAGCAGGCCGACACCATCGCCAAGTGGATAGCCAAGCGGTGGCGCTGAGTGTTCTCACCCATTTCGCCGGCCATCCGCTAGCCAACGTTAATAACCGACCCACCGGTTGTTAGCTTGGAAGGTGCTTGGCCGAAACGTCCAACAGCATGGGAAGGCGAGCAATGTCGATCGCTATTACTCCTGAGCATTATGAGCTGGCCGATTCGGTGCGTTCCCTGGTGGCGCGGGTAGCGCCGTCCGAGGTGCTGCACGCGGCGCTAGAATCACCGGTCGAAAACCCGCCGCCATACTGGCAGGCCGCGGCCGAACAAGGCTTGCAGGGTGTGCATCTGGCCGAGTCGGTCGGCGGCCAGGGTTTCGGCATCCTCGAGCTAGCGGTGGTGCTTGCCGAGTTCGGCTACGGCGCCGTGCCCGGGCCGTTCGTGCCGTCGGCGATCGCTAGCGCGCTGATCGCAGCCCATGATCCGCAAGCCAAAGTCCTCGCCGAACTGGCAACCGGTGCGGCCATCGCCGCCTACGCGCTAGATTCCGGGCTGACCGCCACCCGCCATGGCGACGTGCTGGTGATCCGGGGCGAAGTCCGCGCGGTTCCGGCCGCGGCGCAAGCCTCCGTTCTGGTGCTACCGGTGGCCATCGAAAGCCGTGACGAGTGGGTTGTACTGCGCAACGATCAGCTCGAGATCGAAGCGGTCAAGAGCCTGGATCCGTTGCGGCCCATCGCGCATGTTCGGGCCAACGCGGTCGACGTCAGCGACGACGCCCTGCTGAGCAACCTCACGATGACGACCGCTCACGCGCTGATGTCCACCCTGCTGTCCGCTGAAGCCGTTGGCGTCGCGCGGTGGGCGACCGACACCGCGTCGGCATATGCCAAGATCCGCGAACAATTCGGCCGGCCGATCGGGCAATTCCAGGCGATCAAGCACAAGTGCGCCGAGATGATCGCTGACACCGAGCGGGCCACCGCCGCGGTGTGGGACGCGGCGCGAGCCTTAGACGAGGCGGGCGAATCTAGCTCCGACGTCGAATTCGCGGCGGCGGTGGCGGCGACGCTGGCACCGGCGACCGCTCAGCGCTGCACGCAGGACTGCATTCAGGTGCACGGCGGCATCGGCTTCACCTGGGAGCATGACACGAACGTCTACTACCGCCGGGCGTTGATGCTGGCCGCGTGCTTTGGCCGCGGCTCGGAGTATCCGCAGCGGGTGGTGGACACCGCGACGACTGCCGGTATGCGTCCGGTAGACATCGACCTGGACCCCTCTACCGAGAAGCTGCGGGCCCAGATCCGGGCCGAAGTCGCCGCGCTGAAGGCGATGCCGCGAGAGCCGCGCACTGTCGCGATCGCCGAAGGTGGGTGGGTGCTGCCATATCTGCCCAAGCCGTGGGGTCGGGCCGCCAGCCCGGTCGAGCAGATCATCATCGCCCAGGAGTTCACCGCCGGGCGGGTCAAGCGGCCGCAGATTGCCATCGCGACGTGGATCGTGCCGTCGATCGTCGCGTTCGGAACCGACAATCAGAAGCAGCGCCTCCTGCCGCCAACGTTCCGAGGCGACATTTTCTGGTGCCAGCTGTTCTCCGAGCCGGGCGCGGGATCGGACCTGGCTAGCCTGGCAACCAAGGCCACCCGGGTCGACGGTGGCTGGCGCATCACTGGTCAGAAGATCTGGACCACCGGCGCGCAGTACTCCCAATGGGGTGCGCTGCTGGCGCGGACGGACCCGTCGGCGCCCAAGCACAACGGCATCACCTACTTCCTGCTGGACATGAAAAGCGAAGGCGTACAAGTGAAGCCGCTGCGCGAGCTCACGGGTAAGGAGTTTTTCAACACCGTCTACCTCGACGACGTGTTCGTCCCCGACGAGTTGGTGCTCGGGGAGGTGAACCGGGGGTGGGAGGTCAGCCGCAACACCCTGACGGCCGAGCGGGTGTCGATCGGCGGCAGCGATTCGACCTTCCTCCCCACCCTGGGCGAGTTCGTCGACTTCGTTCGCGATTACCGTTTCGAAGGACAGTTCGACCAGGTCGCGCGACACCGTGCCGGGCAATTGATCGCCGAGGGCCACGCCACCAAGCTGCTCAACTTGCGCTCCACGCTGTTGACGCTGGCCGGGGGTGACCCGATGGCGCCGGCGGCGATCTCCAAGCTGTTGTCCATGCGCACCGGCCAGGGTTATGCCGAATTCGCGGTGTCGTCCTTTGGCACCGATGCGGTGATCGGCGACACAGAGCGATTGCCCGGCAAGTGGGGCGAGTACCTGCTAGCCAGCCGGGCCACCACCATCTACGGGGGCACGTCGGAGGTCCAGCTCAACATCATCGCCGAGCGGTTGCTGGGCCTACCCCGCGACCCGTAAGTACCCGCGCGAGCAGCTACAGCTTGCGTAGCTCACGTTTGAGGACCTTGCCGGTGGGGTTGCGCGGTAGCTCGTCGAGGAAGATCACCTCCCGCGGCACCTTGTAGCGGGCAAGATGATCGCGTACGTACTGCTTGATGGTGTCCTCGTCGAGGTCAGCTCCCGGCTTCTTGACCACGAACGCGCGCAGCCGGGCACCGAACTCCTTATCGTCGACGCCGATCGCGGCGGCCTCCACCACGTCGGGATGCCCGCTGATCAGATCCTCGACTTCGGCGGGAAACACGTTCTCACCACCAGAGACGATCATCTCGTCGTCGCGGCCGCTCACATACAGCAGGCCGCGCTCGTCGAAGTAGCCGACGTCGCCGGACGACAACAGGCCGTCGATGATCTGCTTGCCACCGCCGCCGGTGTAACCCTCGAACGGGAAGGCATTGCCCACAAAGATCCGGCCAACGGCACCCTGCGGCACCTCATTGCCGTTCTCGTCGAGGATCTTAACCGTCACCCCCTTGACGACGGGCCCCACCGTGCTGGGGTTGAACTGCAGATCCTTGGGGCCGGCGATGGTGGCGAACGCGACCTCGGTCGAGCCGTACATGTTGTAGATGACCGGGCCGAGGTCCCCCAGCGCGCGGGTGGCCAGCTCGGCACCCAATTGCGATCCGGATACGAACACGATCTTCAAGCTCGACAAGTCGGGCTTGGGTTCGGTTTTCTCCAGCTGGTCGAGGATCCGCGACAGCATCACTGGTACGACGACCATGGATGTCGCCTTGTGCTTTTCGATGTCTTCCAGCACCAACGCGGGCTTGAACCGCCGCCGCAGCACCAGCGTCGAGCCCAGGAACATGGCGAGCGCGGCGTGCATGTAACCCAGCGCATGGAACATCGGCGACGGCAACAGCGTCACCTCGCCGGCCTTGAACGGCACGTGCGACAAAATGCCGCCGATCGGAGCCAGCGTCGGCGGTGTGTTACGGTTCGCCCCCTTCGGGGTGCCGGTGGTGCCGCTGGTCAAAATGATGATCGACGCACGGCGGCTCGCCTTCGGGGCGGGCGCGGTGCTGCTGTGCGCAATCAGCTCGGCCAACGTTTCGTCGGAGCTGCCCGACGGCTTGTCGTCGTCGGGATTGACACCAAGCGCCCGCAGCTTGCCCAACGGTGGCTGGGCCAAGCTGACGGCCTTGGTGTACTCGTCGTCGTAGATGATCACCTTGGCGCCCTCACGGTCCGACACCTCTTTGATCTGCGGGCCGGAGAACTCGCTGTTGAGCAAGATGATGCGGGCCCCCACTCGGGCCGCCCCGTAGTTGGCGATGACAAACCAGCGGTGGTTGCGCGCCAAGATGGCGACGCCGTCCCCGGCGCGGACACCCTTGGCCAGTAGGCCATTGGCCACCGCGTGTGCGGCCTCGTCGAGTTCGGAAAACGTGAGCGTGCCTTCTTCGTCGATGACGGCCGCCCGGTTGGGGGCGCGCCTGGCATTGTGCGACGGCAGCATGCCGACTTCCCCCCACTTGCGGATATCGGCTGCGAGCGCGGCGTAGTTCAGCGGCGGCTCCAGCCCGATCGCGCCCGATTCGATGATCTTCCGCAGGTAATGCAACTCGGCAGTGCCGCGCGCGACGTACTGTCCGATGGACTTCTGAAGCTTGGAGACGGCCTGCCCGGGCAGATCAGTGAGGTTAGGCATGACCTCACCCTATGTGAGGCGGGTCGCAAATTACCATGAGCCGCATGGCCGCCCCGGTGTCGCTGGACGTGCACGGACGCCAGGTCATCGTCACGCATCCGGGCAGGGTCGTCTTCCCCGCTCACAACGATCGAAAGGGCTACACCAAGTTCGATCTGGTCCGCTATTACCTCGCCGTGGCCGAGGGGGCGATGCGCGGGGTGGCCGGCCGGCCGATGATTCTCAAGCGTTTCGTCAAGGGCATCTCCGCCGAGGCGGTGTTTCAGAAGCGCGCACCGGCAAACCGGCCAGACTGGGTGGACGTGGCCGAGCTGCACTATGCGTCGGGCCGCTCCGCCGCGGAGGCGGTCATTCACGACGCCGCCGGGCTGGCGTGGGTGATCAACCTGGGGTGTGTGGATCTCAATCCGCATCCGGTGCTCGCCGGCGACCTCGATCATCCCGACGAGCTGCGGGTGGACTTGGACCCGATGCCCGGGGTCGCGTGGCAGCGGGTCGTCGAGGTCGCGTTGGTGGTCCGGGAGGTGCTGGAGGATTACGGGTTGACCGCATGGCCGAAGACGTCCGGGTCGCGGGGCTTTCACGTCTATGCCCGGATCGCGCCTTGCTGGTCGTTTCCCCAGGTGCGCCTGGCCGCCCAGACCGTTGCGCGTGAGGTCGAACGGCGCCTACCCGACGCGGCAACCAGTCGTTGGTGGAAGGAAGAACGCGAGGGCGTGTTCGTCGACTTCAACCAGAACGCCAAGGACCGCACGGTCGCGTCGGCCTACTCGGTGCGGGCCACCCCGGATGCCCGGGTGTCCACGCCGCTGCACTGGGAGGAGGTGCCCGGCTGCGACCCGGCGGTGTTCACCATGGCCACCGTGCCCAGCCGGTTGGCCGACATCGGTGACCCCTGGGCCGGGATGGATGACGCGGTTGGCCGGCTCGACCGGCTGTTGATGCTGGCCGAGGAACTGGGTCCGCCGCAGAAGGCGCAATCCGCCAAGCCGCTGATCGAGATCGCCCGCGCCAAGACGCGGGCCGAGGCGATGGCGGCGTTGGACATCTGGCGCGACCGGTATCCCGGCGCCGCGGCTTTGCTGCGGCCCGCCGATGTGCTGGTCGACGGCATGCGCGGGCCGAGTTCGATCTGGTATCGGATCCGGATCAACCTGCAGCACGTCCCGGCCGACCAGCGCCCGCCGCAGGAGGAGCTGATCGCCGACTACAGCCCGTGGCCGCGGTGAGAGCGCGTCGGCAAAATTAGCGCTTATATTATGCATCTGAAGTCTGTACATTTTTGGTATGGCAAGTGGGTACGCGGTCGAAATCGAGAACTCGGCAGCTAAGGCAATCCAACGGCTGCACCGCCACGACCAGCGGCGCATCCTGACCGCCGTCGCCGCGCTCGCCGACGAACCGCGCCCGCGTGGCTGCGAGAAGATGAGTGGCTTCGACACCACTTACCGCATCCGCCTCGGCAACTATCGCGTTGTTTACATCGTCGACGACGCAGCGCGTGTCATCACCGTTACTCGCGTCGGACACCGAAGGGGGGTCTACCGATGACCAGCAGTCTAGTGCCTATTAGTGAAGCCCGCGCTCACCTATCCAGGCTTGTGCGTGAATCCGCCGACGATGACGTCGTGTTGATGAATCATGGCCGACCCGCAGCCATCCTCATCTCAGCTGAGCGCTACGAGAGCCTAATGGAAGAGCTTGAAGACCTGCGCGACCGGCTCAGCGTGCACGAGCGAGAGCACGTCACCATGCCGCTGGACAAGCTCGGTGCCGAGTTGGGCGTTGACATCGGCAGAGTCTGAGTTTGCGCGTGGCTCACAACGTGAGACCGCCGCCGGGCTAACTACACCCCCACCTGGCCCATGGGGGTGGTTCTACGCAGGTAGCAGTACCAGGTGACGACGAGCAGGGCAAGGAAGAACGCCACGTAGAAGTGCAGGGCGGGTTCGATATTGCCGAAGTGCACCTTCGACCAGGCGTAGGCCAGCGGCACCACAAACCCGCCGAACGCGCCGATCGAGGAGATGATGCCCAGCGCTCCGGCGGCCTGTCGGCGCATGTTCACCATCGTTTCCGGATCCCCGCCGGCGACTTCGCCCTTGACCTGGAAGATCCTCGAGATCATCCGGTAGCTCGAACCATTGCCGATGCCGGTGGCAACGAACAAGAACATGAAGCTGACGAAGAACACCGGCAGATTGACCGACTGCACCGACCACAACGCCGCAGCCGCCCCGGCCGCCAGCATGACGAAACTGGCCGCGGTGATCCGCGCACCGCCGATCCGGTCGGCGAGCTTGCCGCCCAGCGGACGGACCAGGGAACCGATGCCCGCGCCGAGGAAGGCCCAACCCAACGCGATGTCACCACGGCCAAACACGGTCTTGAGCAACGTCGGGAAGGCCGCCGAATACCCGATGAACGACCCAAAGGTGCCGATGTACAGCAGCGACATGATCCAGGTGTCGGCATGCCGCAGCGACTGCCACACCGGCTTCACATCGGCCTTGGCCTCCGTGAGGTTGTTCATAAACAGGAATGCGCACACCGCGGCGGCGACGGCCAAGGGCACGAAGAACAGTCCGGCACGCGACAGTGCCACCCCACTGCCGGCGACCACGATGGGCGGAATGATCTTCTGCACCACCGCCACCCCGATGTTGCCTCCGGCCGCGTTCAGGCCCAGCGCCCAACCCTTGTCCTTCTCCGGGTAGAAGAACGAGATGTTGGCCATCGATGAGGCAAAGTTGCCGCCACCGAAACCGGCGGTGGCCGCGATCACCACCAACACCGCGAACGGCAGGGAAGGGTGGCTCACCGCCCAAGCCAGCAGCAGGCACGGGATCACCAGCAGCGCCGCCGAGACGGTCGTCCAGTTGCGGCCACCAAAGATCGGGATCGCGAAGGTGTACGGCAGCCGGAGGAACGCCCCGACACCGCTGGGGACGGCGACCAAACATAGGGCCTGGCTGGCGGACAGCGCCCAGCCGGACGCGGCGGGGTGCCCGGGAGCGGCGGCGGTCATCTGGACAACCACGATGCTCCACAGCATCCACACGCTGAAGCCGACGTGCTCGGCGAAGATGGAGAAGATCAGGTTACGGCGGGCGATCGGCCTGCCGATCGTCTCCCAGAACACCGGGTCTTCCGGGCGCCAGTCGTCGATCCAGTGATCGCCCTCATCCTGCTGGCGTGGCAGCGCATAATCGATTGCCGGGGCGGTGGTGAGTGCCATCGGTTAGGTCTCCTGTCGACAAGCGGGCGACATCAGCGGTAATGACGGCTCGACGCTAAAGAGACCCTGTTACCGGCCCGGATGCACGCTGTTACAGCGGAGATACCTTTAGGTGGCTTCGGCCCGTCTGCCGTTGTGAGGACGGGACCGGCTGCGAGCGTGAAGGGGGAGTCCGGGTGGTTGGCGCGGGGTGGCACTTCTGGGTCGACCGGGGTGGCACGTTCACCGACGTTGTGGCGCGCCGGCCGGACGGACGGCTGCTGACCCACAAGCTGCTGTCGGACAACCCGGCACGCTATCGCGACGCCGCGGTGGCCGGCATCCGTGCGCTGCTAGCGAACGGCGAGGCGGGCACGCGCGTCGACGCGGTGCGGATGGGCACCACGGTGGCGACCAATGCGTTGCTCGAGCGCACGGGTGAGCGCACACTGCTGGTGATCACCCGCGGTTTCGGCGACGCCCTGCGCATCGCCTACCAGAATCGTCCGCGCATCTTCGACCGGCGGATCGTGTTGCCCGAGATGCTTTATGAGCGGGTCGTCGAGGTCGATGAACGGGTCACAGCCGACGGCCGGGTGCTGCGGGCACCCGACCTGGAGGCATTGGGCGAGAAGATGCGGCAGGCCCATGCGGACGGAATCCGCGCGGTCGCGGTGGTGTGCCTGCACAGTTACCTCTACCCGGGACACGAGCGAGAAATCGGTACGCTGGCGCAGCGCATCGGCTTCGCCCAGATCTCGTTGTCATCTGAGGTCAGCCCGCTGATGAAACTGGTCCCGCGCGGGGATACCACCGTGGTCGACGCCTACTTGTCCCCGGTGCTGCGCCGATACATCAACCAGGTGGCCGACCAGATGCGGGGTGTGCGACTGATGTTCATGCAGTCCAACGGGGGGCTGGCGCAGGCCGGGCACTTCCGCGGCAAGGACGCGATTCTGTCTGGTCCGGCCGGCGGCATCGTCGGCATGGTGCGGATGTCGGCGCTGGCCGGCTTCGATCACGTTATTGGCTTCGACATGGGCGGCACCTCGACCGACGTGTCGCACTACGCCGGCGAGTACGAACGCGTCTTCACGACCCAGGTTGCCGGGGTCCGGCTGCGCGCGCCGATGCTGGACATCCACACGGTGGCCGCCGGCGGCGGGTCGATCCTGCATTTCGACGGGAGCCGCTACCGAGTCGGCCCGGACTCGGCCGGAGCCGACCCCGGCCCGGCCTGCTACCGCGGCGGCGGACCGCTGTGCGTCACCGACGCCAACGTGATGCTCGGCCGCATCCAGCCCACCCACTTCCCGTCCGTATTCGGTCCTTCCGGCGACCAGCCGCTGGACGCCGGGACCGTGCGGCGTGGCTTCACCGACCTGGCCGCCGACATCGCCGCGCGGACCGGCGACGACCGGTCACCCGAGCAGGTCGCCGAGGGATATCTGCGGATCGCGGTGGCGAACATGGCCAACGCGGTCAAAAAGATCTCCGTGCAAAAGGGACACGACGTGACGCGGTACGCGCTGACGACGTTCGGCGGCGCCGGCGGTCAGCACGCATGTGCGGTGGCCGACGCCCTCGGCATCCGCACGGTGCTGATCCCACCAATGGCCGGCGTGCTTTCCGCGCTGGGGATCGGCCTGGCCGACACCACCGCAATGCGCGAACAATCGGTGGAGATCCCGCTCGGACCCGCCGCGCCACAGCGTTTGGCCAGCGTTGCGGAATCCCTCGAACGAGCCGCCCGCGCCGAGTTGCTGGACGAGGGCGTCCCGGGTGAGCGCATCCGGGTGGTTCGCCGGGTGCACCTGCGCTATGAGGGAACCGATACCGCGATCCCCGTGCAACTGGCCGAGATCGAGACCATGGCCACGGCGTTTGAAAGCAGCCACCGCGCGCTGTACACGTTCCTGCTGGATCGTCCGCTGATCGCCGAAGCGATCTCGGTCGAGGCGACCGGGCTCACCGACCAGCCCGACCTGTCCCAGCTGGGCGATCAGGCCAACGACACCACCGGCTCGTCGGAAACCGTGCGGATCTATTCGAACGGATTGTGGCGCGACGCACCGCTGCGGCGTAGGGAGGCGATGCGGCCGGGCGACGTGCTGACCGGTCCGGCGATCATCGCCGAGGCCAACGCCACCACCGTCGTCGACGACGGCTGGCAGGCGACGATGACGGAGACCGGGCACCTGCTCGCGCAACGAGTGGTCACCCCGCCGCGGCCCGATGCGGCCACTCAGGCCGGTTTCGAGGCCGGTTTCGAGGCCGACCCGGTGCTGTTGGAGATCTTCAACAACCTGTTCATGTCGATCGCCGAGCAGATGGGCTTCCGGCTGGAAGCCACCGCCCAGTCGGTGAACATCCGGGAGCGGCTGGACTTCTCCTGCGCGCTGTTCGATCCGGACGGCAACCTGGTCGCCAACGCCCCGCACATTCCGGTGCACCTCGGCTCGATGGGCACCACCGTCAAGGAAGTGATCCGCCGGCGCTTGAGCGGCATGAAGCCCGGTGACGTATACGCCGTCAACGACCCGTACCACGGCGGCACCCACCTGCCGGACATCACAGTGATCACCCCGGTGTTCAACACCGGCGGCGAGGACGTCCTATTCTTTGTCGCCTCTCGCGGGCACCACGCCGAAATCGGCGGCATCACCCCCGGCTCCATGCCCGCCGACAGCCGCGAGATCCACGAAGAGGGCGTGCTGTTCGACAACTGGCTGCTCGCCGAGAACGGACGGTTCCGCGAGGCCGAAACCCGGCGCCTGCTTACCGAGGCGCCGTTCGGTTCCCGCAATCCCGACACCAACCTCGCCGATCTGCGCGCGCAGATCGCCGCCAACCAAAAGGGCGTCGACGAGGTCGGAAAAATGATCGACCACTTCGGCCGCGACGTGGTGGCGGCCTACATGCGCCACGTCCAGGACAACGCCGAGGAAGCGGTCCGCCGGGTCATCGACCGGCTCGACAACGGCGCCTACCGCTACCGCATGGATTCGGGCGCGACGATCGCCGTGCGCATCACCGTTGACCGCGCCGCCCGCAGCGCGACCATCGACTTCACCGGAACCTCGGCTCAGCTGGACACCAACTTCAACGCACCGACCTCGGTGGTGAATGCCGCGGTGCTCTACGTGTTCCGGACCCTGGTCGCCGACGACATCCCGCTCAACGACGGTTGCCTGCGCCCTTTGCGTATCGTCGTCCCCGAAGGCTCGATGCTCGCACCAACCCATCCCGCCGCGGTGGTCGCTGGCAACGTCGAAACCTCGCAGGCGATCACCGGCGCGCTGTTCGCCGCGTTGGGTGTGCAGGCCGAGGGATCCGGGACGATGAACAACGTCACGTTCGGCAACGAGCGGCACCAGTACTACGAAACCGTAGGATCGGGCTCCGGGGCCGGTGACGGGTACCACGGGGCCTCGGTGGTGCAGACGCACATGACCAACTCCCGGCTCACCGATCCCGAGGTGCTGGAGTGGCGCTACCCGGTGTTGCTGCGCGAGTTCGCCGTACGTCAGGGCAGCGGGGGCGCCGGTCGCTGGCGGGGCGGCGACGGCGCCGTCCGACGCCTCGAGTTCACCGAGCCGATGACGGTCAGCACGCTCTCCGGTCATCGGCGGGTTCGGCCCTACGGCATGGCCGGCGGCTCCCCCGGAGAGCTGGGACGCAACCGAGTGGAACGCGCCGACGGCAGCACCGTCGAGTTGGCCGGATGCGGCTCAACGCACGTCGAGCCGGGCGACACGCTGGTGATCGAAACCCCCGGCGGCGGCGGATACGGGCCAGCAAGTACCAGCGCCCGACGCCGGCGGTAACGCGCGCGATACCCTCACGCTGTGCGACAGGGATGCAGCCGCCGGGGATTCTTGCAGGTCGCCGGGGCTGCAGCAGCCACCGGGCTGTTCGCGGGCTGTTCATCGCCCAAACCCCCGCCGGGCACTCCTGGCGGCGCGGCGGTAACTATCACCCACCTGTTCGGTCAGACCGTCATCAAAGAGCCACCCAAGCGCGTGGTCAGCGCCGGCTACACCGAGCAGGACGACTTGCTCGCGGTCGATGTGGTGCCCATCGCGGTGACCGACTGGTTCGGTGACCAGCCGTTTGCGGTGTGGCCGTGGGCGGCGCCCAAGCTCGGCGGGGCGCGGCCGGCGGTATTGAACCTGGACAACGGGATTCAGATCGACCGGATCGCCGCCTTAAAACCCGACCTGATCGTGGCGATCAACGCCGGGGTGGACGCCGATACCTATCAGCAGCTGTCGGCGATCGCCCCGACCGTCGCCCAGTCCGGCGGCGACGCATTCTTCGAGCCGTGGAAGGACCAGGCCAGGTCGATCGGCCAGGCGGTGTTTGCGGCCGACCGGATGAGGTCGCTGATCGAGGCCGTCGACCAGAAGTTCGCCGCGGTGGCGCAGCGGCATCCGCGCTGGCGGGGCAAGAAGGCGCTGTTGCTGCAGGGTCGCCTCTGGCAGGGCAACGTGGTCGCAACCCTGGCGGGCTGGCGAACTGACTTCCTCAACGACATGGGTCTGGTGATCGCCGACAGCATCAAACCCTTCGCCGTCGATCAGCGCGGCGTCATTCCGCGCGATCACATTAAAGCGGTGCTTGATGCCGCCGATGTGCTGATCTGGATGACCGAGAGCCCCGAGGACGAGAAGGCGTTGTTGGCCGACCCGGAGATTGCGGCGTCGCAGGCAACCGCCCAGCGGCGCCACATCTTCACTTCCAAGGAACAGGCCGGAGCCATCGCCTTCTCGTCGGTGCTGAGTTATCCCGTGGTGGCCGAGCAACTGCCGCCACAGATCAGCCAGATCTTGGGCGCATGAGCATTTGCTAAGGCACCTCTGGCAGTCTCGAAAATCCCTGGCCGAGCCGAAGATTGCAGCGCTACCGTCGACGCATGAGTGTGATGGACGTCTTTATGGACGCGGCATTGGCCTGCACCGTGCTCGACTACGGCGACCATGCGCTGATGCTGCAATGTGACAGCACCGCTGACGCAATGGCATGGACCGATGCATTGCGAGCCGCGGCGCTACCCGGTGTGGTCGACATCGTTGCGGCCTCGCGCACCGTATTGGTGAAGCTGGACGCGCCCCGCTACCAAGGGGTCACCCGTCAGCGGCTGCGCAGGTTGCGGGTCACCCCCGAGGCGGTGGCTGCGGCCGATCACCGATGCGACCTGGTAATCGACGTCGTCTACGACGGCCCAGACCTCGCCGAGGTCGCCCGCTGCACCGGCCTGACCACCGCAGCGGTCATCAACGCCCACACCGCCACCGGATGGCGGGCGGGATTCAGTGGGTCCGCCCCGGGGTTCGCCTACCTGATCGACGGCGACCCGAGCCTGCGGGTGCCGCGCCGGCCCGAACGGCGCACCTCGATGCCGCCCGGATCGGTCGCCCTCGCCGACGGATTCAGCGCGATATATCCATCTCAAGCGCCCAGCGATTGGCAGATCATCGGCCACACCGACGCGGTCCTGTGGGATGTCGACCGACCCCAGCCGGCGCTGCTCACACCGGGCATGTGGGTTCAGTTCCGGGCCGCCTGAGCTGGAGGAAGCAGCCATGACAACACTGGAAATCCTGCGCAGCGGACCGCTGGCCCTCGTCGAAGACCTCGGCCGTGCCGGACTGGCCCATCTCGGTGTCGGTCGATCCGGTGCCGCCGACCGCCGCTCCCACACGCTGGCCAACCGGCTAGTCGCCAACCCCGACGATTGGGCCACGGTCGAAGTGACCTTCGGCGGCTTCTCGGCGCGGGTTCGCGGCGGCGACGTCGACATCGCGGTGACGGGCGCCGACACCGATCCGACCGTGAACGGAATCATGGTCGGCACCAACAGCATTCACCACGTCCGGGACGGCCAGGTGATCTCACTGGGCACCCCACGGGCCGGGCTGCGGACCTATCTGGCGGTGCGCGGCGGCGTCTGTGTGGAGCCCGTGCTGGGGTCACGCAGCTACGACGTGATGTCGGCGATCGGCCCGTCGCCGCTACGGGCCGGAGACGTGCTGCCGGTCGGCGAACACACCGACGACTATCCCGAACTCGACCAGGCACCGGTGGCCGCTATCGAGGAGCATCTGGTGGAGCTGCGGGTGGTGCCCGGGCCGCGCGACGACTGGCTGGTGGACCCGGACGCGTTGGTGCATACCATCTGGATGGCGTCCAACCGCAGTGACCGCGTAGGAATGCGGCTACAGGGCCGCCCGCTACAGCACCGCTGGCCGGATCGGCAACTGCCCGGCGAAGGCGTTACCCGCGGCGCAATCCAGGTGCCGCCCAACGGATTACCGGTGATCCTGGGGCCGGATCACCCGATCACCGGAAGCTATTCGGTCGTCGGCGTCATCACCGACGAGGACATCGACAAGGTCGCGCAGATACGGCCCGGCCAATATGTGCGACTGCACTGGGCACGGCCCCGGTCTCGGTTGCCTGGCCAGGGTGTAACACAAGCCTGGTAGACAGGGACTGTGCACACCCAGGTACACACGGCCCGCCTGGTCCACACCGCCGATCTTGACAGCGAGACCCGCCAGGACATCCGTCAGATGGTCACCGGCGCGTTTGCCGGTGACTTCACCGAGACCGACTGGGAGCACACGCTGGGTGGGATGCACGCCCTGATCTGGCATCACGGGGCGATCATCGCGCATGCCGCGGTGATCCAGCGGCGACTGATCTACCGCGGCAACGCGCTGCGCTGCGGGTACGTCGAAGGCGTTGCGGTGCGGGCGGACTGGCGGGGCCAACGCCTGGTGAGCGCGCTGTTGGACGCCGTCGAGCAGGTGATGCGCGGCGCTTACCAGCTCGGAGCGCTCAGTTCCTCGGCGCGGGCCCGCAGACTGTACGCCTCACGCGGCTGGCTGCCCTGGCACGGCCCGACATCGGTGCTGGCACCAACCGGTCCGGTCCGTACACCCGATGACGACGGAACGGTGTTCGTCCTGCCCATCGACATCAGCCTGGACACCTCGGCGGAGCTAATGTGCGATTGGCGCGCGGGCGACGTCTGGTAATCCGCTCCGCTGCACGGCCGCCCTCACACGCTGGCGGTAACCGTGTGAGCGAAAGTTCACGCCGGGGTCACTACCGGAAGCGCCCGGGCAACAAAGGATTTCTAGCGTGATCGAGAACGTCGATCACGATAGGGGTCAGTATGGGCCGTTCCCACCAGATCTCCGACTGGGATCCCGAAGACTCGGTGGCGTGGGAGGCCGGCAACAAATTCATCGCCCGACGCAATCTGATCTGGTCGGTGGCCGCCGAGCACGTCGGATTTTCCGTCTGGTCCCTCTGGTCGGTGATGGTGCTGTTCATGCCCACATCGGTGTACGGCTTTTCCGCCGGCGACAAGTTCCTGCTCGGCGCCACCGCGACCTTGGTCGGGGCATGCCTGCGCTTCCCTTACACATTTGCCACCGCAAAGTTCGGGGGGCGCAACTGGACCATCTTTTCCGCACTGGTGCTGTTGATTCCGACCGTTGGCAGCATTCTGTTGCTGGCCAACCCTGGTTTGCCACTGTGGCCGTATCTGGTGTGCGGTGCGCTAGCCGGCCTCGGCGGCGGCAACTTCGCCGCCTCCATGACGAACATCAACGCTTTCTTTCCGCAACGACTCAAGGGCGCCGCGCTTGCGCTCAACGCGGGTGGCGGCAACCTCGGGGTGCCGATGGTGCAGTTGGTCGGCCTGCTGGTGATCGCAACGGCCGGTGACCGCGAGCCCTACTGGGTGTGCGCGATATATCTGGTGCTGCTGGCGGTCGCCGGCCTCGGCGCCGCACTGTACATGGACAACCTGACGGAGTATCGCATCGAGCTGAACACCATGCGTGCGGTAGTGTCCGAGCCGCACACCTGGGTGATCTCGCTGCTGTACATCGGCACTTTCGGCTCGTTCATCGGGTTCTCTTTCGCATTCGGTCAGGTGCTGCAGATCAACTTCATCGCCAGCGGTCAGAGCACGGCGCAGGCCTCGCTGCATGCGGCCCAGATCGCCTTCCTGGGGCCGCTATTGGGATCGCTGTCCCGAATATATGGCGGCAAGCTCGCCGACCGTATCGGTGGCGGCCGAGTCACCCTAGCTGCCTTCTGCGCCATGCTGCTGGCCACCGGAATACTCATCAGCGCAAGCACTTTCGGTGACCACCTGGCCGGGCCGATGCCGACTGCGACGATGGTCGGCTACGTCATCGGCTTCACGGCTCTGTTCATTTTGTCCGGCATCGGCAATGGCTCTGTGTACAAGATGATTCCGTCGATCTTCGAGGCGCGCAGCCATTCGCTGCAGATCAGTGAAGCCGAGCGCAGGCAGTGGTCGCGGTCGATGTCAGGCGCGCTGATCGGCCTGGCCGGGGCGGTCGGCGCGCTCGGCGGAGTGGGCGTCAACCTGGCTCTGCGAGAGTCCTACCTGACCAGTGGCACGGCCACCTCGGCATTTTGGGCCTTCGGGGTGTTCTACCTGGTCGCCTCGGTGCTGACCTGGGCGATTTATGTGCGTCGGGGCCTAAAGAGCGCCGGCGAGCTCGTGCCGGCGACCACCGCACCCGCGGGCTTGGCCTACGTCTAGCGCCACGCCCGAAGCCACCGAGGTGGGTATCGGCAATGGGCAATCCGGCAGCAATTGCCTGGTAACGCGACTGAAACCTCACAGGCCTAGACACGTCATATGGCCCAGGCACACTCGGCGCCACTGACCGGCTACCGGATCGCGGTGACATCCGCTCGCCGCGCCGAAGAGCTGTGCGCATTGCTTCGCCGCCAGGGCGCCGAGGTCTGTAGTGCCCCAGCGATCAAGATGATCGCGCTTCCCGACGACGATGAACTGCAGAACAACACCGAGGCGTTGATCGCCGACCCGCCTGACATTCTGGTCGCCCACACCGGCATCGGATTTCGCGGCTGGTTGGCCGCGGCCGAGGGGTGGGGGCTGGCCAACGAGCTCCTGGAATCGTTGTCGTCGGCCCGGATCATCTCCCGCGGACCAAAGGCAACTGGTGCGCTGCGTGCCGCCGGCCTGCGTGAAGAGTGGTCCCCCGACTCTGAATCGTCGCATGAGGTGCTGGAATATCTGCTCGAATCGGGGGTGTCCAGTACGCGTATTGCCGTCCAGCTGCACGGTGCCGCCGACAGCTGGGACCCGTTTCCGGAATTTCTGGGCGGGTTACGTTTCGCCGGCGCGCAAGTGGTGCCGATCCGGGTTTACCGGTGGAAGCCGGCGCCACTAGGCGGCGTGTTCGACCAGTTAGTCACCGGGATCGCGCGACGACAATTCGACGCGGTCACCTTCACGTCGGCACCTGCCGCGGCCGCGGTGCTAGAACGCAGCCGTGAATTGGATATCGAGGACCAACTGTTGGCTGCGCTGCGTACCGATGTGCACGCGATGTGTGTCGGCCCGGTAACTTCGCGGCCGTTGATCCGAAAGGGCGTCCCGACGTCGGCTCCCGAGCGAATGCGGTTGGGAGCCTTAGCCCGCCACATTGCCGAGGAGCTGCCGCTGCTGGGTTCGTGCACGTTCAAAGCAGCCGGCCACGTGATCGAGATCCGTGGAACCTCTGTGCTGGTGGATGATTCGGTGAAGCCACTATCGCCGTCCGGAATGGCGATTTTGCGCGCGTTGGTACATCGCCCCGGCGGCGTCGTCTCTCGTGGCGACTTGCTACGCGTCCTACCCGGCGACGGCAGCGACACCCACGCCGTGGACACCGCCGTACTGCGGCTACGAACGGCTCTGGGCGACAAGAACATCGTGGCAACAGTGGTGAAACGTGGCTACCGTCTCGCCGTTGACAGCCGGCACGATGACGTATGAACCTGATCTTGACGGCCCACGGAACCCGCAGACCGTCCGGTGTCGCGATGATAGCGGACATCGCCGCGCAAGTGAGCGCGCTCGTCGACCGCACTGTGCAGGTCGCCTTCGTTGATGTGCTCGGACCCTCACCCAGCGAAGTGCTTTCCGCCCTTTCCTGCCGTCCCGCAATCGTGGTGCCCGCGTTCTTGTCCCGCGGATATCATGTTCGCACCGACCTGCCCGCTCATGTCGCAGCCAGTGCGCACCCGCATGTCACGGTCACCCCCGCGTTGGGGCCATGCCGTGAGATCGCGCAGATAGTCACCCAGCAGCTGGTGGAATCCGGTTGGCGTCCTGGCGATTCAGTGATCCTCGCAGCGGCCGGCACGTCGGATAGGCGGGCACGTGCCGACCTGCACACCACTCGGACGCTAGTGTCCGAACTGACCGGATCATGGGTGGACATGGGATTTGCGGGCACCGGCGGTCCGGATGTGCGCACGGCTGTGCAGCGGGCCCGAGACCGGGCCGAAGCCAACCGAGGTGCGCGCCGCGTCGTGGTCGCCTCCTTCCTGTTGGCAGAAGGCCTTTTTCAAGAGCGGCTGCGGGCATCCGGTGCCGATGTGGTAACCCGACCGCTCGGCACCCATCCGGGCTTGGCACAGCTGGTCGCGAACCGATTTCGCAGCGCGGTAGCACGTCAGCAACGGCTGCACCGCTGGCATGGCACGCCGACACCGGTGACGCTTGATCTTTGATCACAGCGGGGTGATCCTGACACCATGGCCCGTAGCCAAGAGCCATCACGCGGACTCCTCGACCCGGTAGCGAAGATGCTGCGGTTGCCCTTCGGCACACCGGAGTTCATCGAAAAAATCGTCACCGGAAGCGTCAACCAGGTAGGCCGCCGAACCCTCTACGTGCTGATCACCACCTGGGATGCGGCCGGCGGCGGTCCCTTTGCGGCGAGCGCCATCGCAACCACCGGGCTAGCCAAGACCGCCGAGATCGTGCAGTCCATGTTCATCGGACCGGTCTTCAACCCGTTGCTCAAGATGCTCGGGGCCGACAAGATTGCCATCCGAGCGTCGCTGTGCGCCGCTCAACTCGTCGGTTTGGGCATCATGCGCTACGGGGTGCGTTCTGAGCCGCTGCACTCCATGTCGGTGGAGATGCTGGTCGACGCCATTGGCCCGACAATGCAGCGCTACCTGGTCGGCGATATCGGTCGCGGATAGCCAAATGAGTAAGTCCTAAACTCCGTGCCGTGTGTGCGCTGGCTGCGCCGAACGTGTACCGGTGGCGGGGACACGTCGCCGGGCGCTGCCGCCGTGGTTGCACGTTCGGCGCGTCAGCTGGTCAACGACCACGTGGTCGAACCCGAATCGCGCCGCCCCGGCCGACCGAAGCGACTCACCGACGCCGAGCTCCGCCGTCGGCGATGGTCGCTGTGCCCAGCTAAGCGCGACAACTCGGTTTCTGCAGGTCAACGCCGCCTCCAATCCCGCACAGCCACGACCAACTTGGGAACAAAACCGCCGGCCAGGCGCCTGTCGCTGAGAGCTGGGCAGATCGGATGTCGCCTAGTGCAGTGACACATGTGACTGTTGCGACCGTGCGATGTGACCGACCCCTGCTTGGCAAATGCCGCTCAACGTGCAAATCCACGCTCTGCATGCCAATATTCTTCCCGTCAGGCGATGACGATGCAGGAAGCCGGTGAGAATCCGGCGCGGTCCCGCCACTGTCACCGGGGAGCGACCCTCATAAGCCACGGCCACAGGCTGGAAGGCGAGGCAAGCAACGATCCGGGAGCCAGGAGACTCGCGTCATCGCGTCCTGCCACCCGGGGCGGTGTACCCCGAGAAAGCTAACCGGTCATGACGCTCCAAACCTTGTCTAGCGGTCGGGCCACCACCACGCTGCTGGGCCTTAACGTGGCTGCTCGCGACGCGACGACACCTCCGCCGGCGGTCAGCCGCCGATGACCGCCCCGATCTGGATGGCTTCGCCCCCAGAGGTGCACTCGGCGCTGCTAAGCAGCGGGCCTGGGCCCGGTCCGCTGCTGGTGTCGGCCGAGGGGTGGCACTCGTTGAGCATCGCCTACGCGGAGACGGCCGACGAGCTGGCCGCGCTGTTGGCCGCCGTACAGGCCGGCACCTGGGACGGCCCGACCGCCGCGGTTTACGTGGCCGCCCATACCCCTTATCTGGCGTGGCTGGTGCAGGCCAGCGCCAACAGCGCGGCCATGGCCACCCGGCAAGAAACCGCGGCCACCGCCTACGGCACCGCCTTGGCCGCGATGCCAACGTTGGCCGAGCTGGGCGCCAACCACGCCCTCCACGGCGTGCTGATGGCGACGAACTTCTTCGGCATCAACACCATCCCGATCGCGCTCAACGAGTCCGACTACGCGCGGATGTGGATCCAGGCCGCCACCACGATGGCCAGCTATCAAGCGGTCTCGACCGCGGCGGTGGCCGCCGCACCGCAGACCACCCCAGCCCCCCAGATCGTGAAAGCCAACGCGCCGACAGCGGCTTCCGACGAGCCGAACCAAGTCCAGGAATGGCTGCAATGGTTGCAGAAGATCGGGTATACCGACTTCTACAACAACGTTATACAACCGTTCATCAACTGGCTGACCAACCTCCCCTTTTTGCAAGCGATGTTTTCCGGATTTGATCCGTGGCTGCCCTCGCTGGGTAATCCGCTAACCTTCCTAAGCCCGGCCAACATTGCGTTCGCCCTTGGCTACCCCATGGACATCGGATCTTATGTCGCCTTCCTGTCGCAAACCTTCGCATTCATCGGGGCGGATCTGGCGGCGGCGTTCGCGTCGGGCAATCCCGCAACTATCGCTTTTACCCTGATGTTCACCACGGTCGAAGCCATTGGCACGATCATCACCGATACCATCGCGTTGGTTAAAACGCTGCTCGAGCAAACTCTTGCGTTGCTCCCGGCGGCGCTGCCCCTGCTAGCCGCCCCGCTGGCGCCGTTGACCCTTGCCCCTGCGAGTGCAGCAGGCGGCTTCGCGGGCTTGTCTGGGCTGGCGGGCCTGGTTGGCATCCCGCCATCCGCGCCGCCCGTCATCCCGCCGGTCGCGGCGATTGCCCCGAGTATCCCAACCCCCACCCCAACTCCAGCCCCAGCCCCGGCCCCCACGGCCGTGACCGCGCCGACGCCCCCGCCCGGGCCGCCACCGCCGCCGGTGACCGCCCCGCCGCCGGTGACCGGAGCCGGCATACAAAGCTTCGGGTACCTGGTGGGTGACCTGAACTCGGCGGCGCAGGCCAGGAAGGCCGTCGGCACCGGCGTTCGAAAGAAGACGCCGGAACCCGACAACGCCGAGGCCCCAGCGGCCGCGGCGGCGCCCGAGGAACAGGTTCAACCGCAGCGGCGTCGGCGGCCAAAGATCAAACAGCTCGGCCGCGGTTACGAATACCTGGATTTAGACCCCGAAACCGGCCACGACCCGACGGGTTCGCCTCAAGGAGCGGGAACCCTGGGTTTCGCCGGAACAACCCACAAGGCCAGTCCCGGACAAGTCGCAGGACTGATCACGTTACCCAACGACGCGTTCGGCGGCAGCCCACGCACGCCAATGATGCCCGGAACCTGGGACACCGACTCAGCGACCCGGGTGGAGTGAGAAACCTTCGGGAGACGGATGTCGGGTCTGCTGGTCGCGGGTACGACAAGCGACGCCGGGAAGAGCGCCGTGACCGCGGGGCTGTGCCGCGCGTTGGCGCGACGCGGTGTGCGGGTGGCGCCTTTTAAGGCGCAGAACATGTCCAACAACTCGATGGTCTGCCGAGGCCCCGACGGCGCGGGCGTGGAGATCGGTCGGGCGCAATGGGTGCAGGCACTCGCGGCCAAGGCGGTACCTGAGCCGGCCATGAATCCGGTCTTGCTCAAGCCGGTCGGCGACCACCGCAGCCACGTGGTGTTGATGGGCAAGCCCTGGGGCGAGGTGGCGTCGTCAAGCTGGCGTGCGGGGCGGCGAGCGCTCGCCGAGGCCGCATGCCGCGCCTTCGACGCCCTCGCCGCCCGCTACGACGTCGTTGTCGCGGAGGGCGCCGGCAGCCCGGCCGAAATCAACCTGCGCGCAGGTGACTACGTCAACATGGGGCTTGCCCGTCATGCGGGACTGCCGACCATCGTCGTCGGTGACATCGACCGCGGCGGGGTGTTCGCTGCGTTCCTGGGCACCGTCGCGTTGCTGGCTGCCGAGGACCAGGCGCTGATCGCGGGGTTTGTGGTCAACAAGTTTCGGGGCGACTCCGACCTGCTGGCGCCAGGTCTGCGCGACCTGGAACGGGTCACCGGGCGCAGGGTGTACGGCACCCTGCCGTGGCACCCCGACCTCTGGCTGGACTCCGAAGATGCCCTCGACCTACAGGGCCGGCGCGCGGCGGGCACCGGGGCCCGCCGGGTAGCCGTCGTGCGCCTGCCACGAATCAGCAACTTCACCGATGTCGACGCATTGGGTCTTGAGCCCGACTTGGATGTCGTGTTCGCTTCCGACCCCCGCGCGCTGGACGATGCCGATCTGATCGTGTTGCCGGGCACCCGGGCAACGATCGCCGATCTAGCCTGGCTGAGGGCGCGAGACCTAGATCGTGCGCTGCTGGTGCATGTTGCGGCGGGCAAGCCGCTGCTCGGCATTTGTGGCGGGTTCCAGATGCTGGGCCGGGTGATTCGCGACCCGTACGGCATCGAAGGTCCGGGAGGGCAGGTGACCGAGGTCGAGGGCTTGGGTTTGCTCGACGTGGAGACCGCATTTTCCCCCCACAAGGTGCTGCGGCTACCGCGCGGCGAAGGACTCGGTGTGCCCGCGTCGGGGTACGAGATTCACCACGGCCGGATCACCCGCGGTGACACCGCCGAGGAGTTCCTCGGCGGCGCGCGCGACGGACCGGTGTTCGGCACCATGTGGCACGGCTCGTTGGAAGGCGACGCCCTGCGCGAGGCCTTCCTGCGAGAGACGCTCGGCCTCGCCCCGTCGGGCTCATGCTTCCTGGCCGCACGCGAGCGCCGCCTCGACCTGCTCGGCGATCTCGTCGAACGACACCTCGACGTCGATGCGCTGCTCAACCTGGCCCGCCATGGTTGCCCGCCGACCTTGCCCTTTCTCGCTCCGGGCGCGCCATGAGGCCGCCCCACCTACGATGACCCGGTGCGGATACTGGTCACTGGCGGCGTCCGCTCGGGAAAGTCCACGCACGCCGAAGCGTTGTTGGGCGATGCGGCCGACGTCGTCTACGTCGCGCCTGGCCGCCCGGCCGCTGGCAGCGATCCCGATTGGGACGCCCGGGTCGCACTGCATCGCGCTCGCCGCCCACCGACCTGGCTAACGGTGGAAACGGCCGACGTCGCGACGGCTTTGTCCGAGGCACGAAGTCCCGTGCTCGTGGACTGCTTGGGCACCTGGCTGACGGCCATCATGGATGGCGAGGCGTTGTGGTCTGCTGCGACCGCGGACGTCTACGCCGTCCTCGAGGCACGGCTCGACGGGTTGTGCGCCGCGCTGACCGGATTGCCCACTGCGATCGTGGTGACGAACGAGGTCGGCCTCGGGGTGGTGCCATCCCATTCTTCGGGCGTGCTGTTTCGCGATCTACTGGGCACAATCAACCGACGCGTGGCAGCCGTCTGCGATGAGGTACATCTGGTCATCGCCGGACGTGTGCTCAAGCTGTGAGGTTCGCGGGGTGAGCTAGACCGCTACCCGCGCGACCTGAATGCGGCCTTCGGGTGTGACGCGCGCCGGATACACCGGCACGGAAACGCGCGGATCGTCGAGGCACGAGCCATCGTCGAGCGCGAAAGCCTGCTTCAGGATCGGCGATTGCACCATGGCGCGACCTCCGCGATCACCGACGATGCCGCGGGACATCACCGCAGCACCGGAGAACGGGTCGACGTTACCGACCGCGTGCACCGAGCCGTCGTCGAGCCGGAACAGTGCCACCTGACTACCGTCATCGAGTAACACCCCGACACCACGTCCCGGAATGAGATGGTCGTATGCGCAGGCGGTGGTCCATACCTGAATGTCGTTGAGAAGCGTCACAGTCCCTCCTTTGTCCTCCCGGACTTCATGATCGGACCCGCGGGATACCAATGGACACAGGTACTTTGCGCCCGGCACGCTCGGTGAAGGTCACCGTCGAGTCGACGGCATCGGGGGCGTTGACGAAGGAAACGAACCGGGACAGCTTGTCCGGGTCCTCCAGCACGCCCTTCCACTCGCACTTGTAGTTGGCGACATGGCGTTGCATCGCGGCCTCGAATTCCTCGGCCAGACCCAGCGAGTCCTCGCAGACCACCTCGCGCACATGGTCCAGCCCAAGCGATTCCACCCATGGCGCGGTTCGCTGCAGCCGGTCGGCCGTGCG
This sequence comes from Mycobacterium canetti CIPT 140010059, assembly GCF_000253375.1. Lineage (NCBI taxonomy): Bacteria > Bacillati > Actinomycetota > Actinomycetes > Mycobacteriales > Mycobacteriaceae > Mycobacterium > Mycobacterium canetti. Next base: position 311,886 of record NC_015848.1, on the reverse strand, counting down.
GATGTAGTAAATGAGAAAGCGGTCGATGTAGCGGATGAGCGTCTCTTTGTCGAGGTCGCTGGCCAGTAGTTGAGCGTGCTTGGGCGTCATGCCGCCGTTGCCGGCGACGTAAAGGTTCCAGCCTTTCTCGGTGGCGATCACGCCCACATCCTTGCCGCGCGCCTCGGCGCATTCCCGCGCGCAACCCGAGACGCCCAGCTTTATCTTGTGCGGTGCCCGTAGCCCGCGATAACGCAGTTCCAGGTCGATGGCCAGCTGCACCGAATCCTGCTGACCGTAGCGGCACCAGTCGCTGCCCACGCAGCTCTTCACGGTCCGCACCGCCTTGCCGTAGGCGTGCCCAGATTCCATGCCGCCATCAACCAGTCGCTGCCAGATCAAGGGCAGCTGATCCACCCGGGCGCCGAACAAGTCGATCCGCTGACCGCCGGTGATCTTGGTGTAGAGGCCGAAGTCCTGTGCGATCTGGCCGATCAAAATCAGGTGTTCTGGCTTGATGTCACCGCCAGGCACCCTCGGCACCACCGAGTAGCTGCCGTTCTTCTGGATGTTGGCCAGGAAGTGGTCGTTGGAATCTTGTAGCGAGGCCTGCTCGCCGTCCAGAATGTGGTCGGAGCCGGTGGATGCCAGGATAGAGGCGACCACGGGTTTGCAGATGTCGCAACCCTTTCCGCGTCCGAAGCGGTCAAGCAACCCGGAGAAAGTCCGGACTTCGGTGGCGGTGATGATTTCAAAAAGCTCCGCGCGCGACTGGCTGAAGTGCTCGCACAGCGCCTTGGACTGCTCCACACCCTCGGCTTCTAGCAGCTGCTTGAGCAGCGGCACGCACGACCCGCACGACGTGCCGGCCGCGGTGCATGACTTCAGCGCGGGAACGTCGCCACAACCGTCGGCAATCGCGCACTTCAGCTCGCCCTTGGTGACGTTGTTGCACGAGCAGATCTGGGCCGAATCCGGCAGCGCCCCAACACCTAAAGCGCCAGCGCCGGCCCCAGATCCGGCCGGCGCGATCAGCGCCAGGGGGTCCCCGGGCAGTTCGGCGCCGACCATCGGCCGCAGCACCCCGTACGACGAGGCATCGCCCACCAGCACGCCACCGAGCAGCGTGGTGGCGTCGTCGGAGAGCACCAACTTGGCATATGTGCGCTTCACCGCGTCATTGATGACAACCTCGAGGCAGTTCTCGGTTGCCCCCATCGCGTCGCCGAAGCTGGCGACGTCGACACCCAACAGCTTGAGTTTGGTCGACAGGTCCGCTTCGGGGAACTCGGCCGACCCGTCCAGCAGTCGGTCGGCCACCACCTCGGCGCTGGTGTATCCGGGCCCGACCAGGCCGTAACACCGCCCGTCTATCGCGGCGACTTCGCCGACCGCGTAGATATCGGGATCGCTTGTCCGGCAGGACAAGTCGGTGAGCACACCGCCCCGGTCGCCGATCGCCAGCCCCGCCGCCCTGGCCAACTCGTCGCGCGGCCGGATGCCGGCGGCAAAGATCACCACCCCAGCGTCGATCACCTCGCCGTCGGTCAGGCGAACCCGCACCGACACCGAGCCATCCGAATGCTTCACCGACTCGATCGACTCGGTACCGGTCCCGACGTGCACCGCGATCCCGAGATCGGCGATCATCCTGGCCAGTAGTGCACCCCCGGCCTCGTCGATCTGTTGGGCCATCAATCGTGGCATCATCTCGACGACGTGTGTCTGCAACCCGAACTGGCGCAGCGCATTGGCGGCTTCCAGGCCCAGCAGGCCGCCACCGATAACCACCCCGCCATCGGTGTGACCGCCGTCCAGGGTGCGCTGGGCGCCGGCGCGGATAGCGTCGAGATCGTCAAAGGTGCGGTAGACGTGGCACGCGGGCAGGTCGTGGCCGGGCACCGGCGGGACGAATGCGTAGGAGCCGGTGGCCAGCACCAGGGTGTCGTAGCGATGCCGTTGCCCTGCCGCGGTGACCACCGACTTGGTTGCCCGGTCAATCTGGGTGACTCGGGTGTTTAGTAGCAACCGAACCCGCTGGTCACCGGCGTAATCGTTACCCGGCAAGGCCAACAGGGCGCGGTCCCAGCTTTCGGTATAGGACGTCAGGCCGACGCGGTCATAGGCCGCATCGCCCTCCTCGGCCAGCACCGTGATCCGCAGCGACCCGTCCGCGTCACGGGCACGCACCGCTTCGACCAGCCGATGGCCCACCATGCCGTGGCCGACCACGACGATCTCGCGAGCCGCGGCAGGCGCGCGCGAACTCCCAGCCGTAGGCATGGTCTGAGGGTATGAGGGGCAAATTACCGAAAAATCGCCGAATGTGACGCACATATGACGCTGTGATCACACCTGGCGACCGGCTGTGTGACAGTGTTCGCTTCCGGTGAACGCCGAGGTGGAACTTAAGCGTGGTCGACTCAGGTTCTTGGTATAGCGGGCCGGCAACGCGCCGGACACAGCTAACTCACAACGAAGCATGAGGAGATAACCATGAACAATCTCGCATTGTGGTCGCGTCCGGTGTGGGACGTTGAGCCCTGGGACCGCTGGCTACGTGACTTCTTCGGCCCTGCCGCGACGACGGACTGGTACCGCCCGGTCGCCGGAGACTTCACGCCGGCCGCCGAGATCGTCAAGGATGGCGACGACGCGGTGGTCCGTTTGGAACTGCCCGGCATTGACGTCGACAAGGACGTCAACGTCGAGCTTGACCCTGGCCAGCCGGTGAGCCGCCTGGTGATCCGCGGCGAACACCGCGACGAGCACACGCAAGACGCCGGAGACAAAGACGGCCGCACCCTGCGTGAGATCCGCTACGGATCATTCCGCCGCTCGTTCCGGCTGCCCGCGCACGTCACCAGCGAGGCCATCGCGGCTTCCTATGACGCCGGTGTGCTGACCGTCCGGGTTGCCGGCGCCTACAAGGACCCAGCCGAAACTCAGGCGCAGCGCATCGCTATCACGAAGTAGTTCGCGATACGGCATGATCCGGCCGGGCCGATGGGTCCGCCGGATCATGCCATTGGGCCGAGTAGACCCAACGACTCCGTCCGTCGATAGCTAGTATCGGGAGCGTACTGTGATCTGTAACACCGCCAGCCCAGGGAGCACCCATTGTCCACGACTGCCGAACTCGCCGAACTGCACGACCTCGTCGGCGGACTGCGGCGGTGCGTGACCGCACTGAAGGCGCGATTCGGCGACAACCCGGCAACGCGTCGCATCGTGATCGATGCCGACCGGATCCTCACCGACATCGAATTGCTCGACACCGACGTCTCTGAATTAGACCTGGAACGGGCCGCCGTACCGCAACCCAGCGAGAAAATCGCCATCCCCGACACCGAGTACGATCGCGAATTTTGGCGCGATGTCGACGATGAGGGTGTCGGAGGTCACAGGTACTGAACAACCGAGCCCCCCAGAAAAAGGGGGCCGTTCTCTGTGTACCCTTCGACGAGATAACACGCGAAGAGGATCACATTAGATGAGCGCACCCACGGCGAACCGTCCTGCGATCGGCGTTTTCACACCCACCCGCGCACAAATCCCAGAACGGACGCTTCGCACCGACCTCTGGTGGTTGCCACCGCTGCTGACCAACCTCGGTCTTTTGGCGTTCATCTGCTATGCGACCACTCGGGCGTTCTGGGGCAGCCAATACTGGGTGGAAAAATATCATTACCTGACGCCGTTCTACTCGCCGTGCGTCAGCGCGTCCTGCCAGCCCGGCGCCAGTCATCTCGGCGTCTGGTTCGGGCATTTTCCAGGGTGGATTCCGTTGGGAGCGATGGTATTACCGTTCCTGCTTGGGTTCCGGCTCACCTGCTATTATTACCGCAAGGCCTACTACCGGTCGGTATGGCAGTCGCCGACAAGCTGCGCAGTGCCCGAGCCGCGGGCTCATTACACCGGTGAAACCCGGCTTCCGCTGATCGTCCAGAACACCCACCGGTATTTCTTCTATATCGCGGTGGTGGTGTCGCTGATCAACACCTATGACGCGATCGCGGCATTTCACTCGCCGTCCGGATTCGGCTTCGGTTTGGGCAATGTCATTTTGACGATCAATGTGGTTCTGCTGTGGGCATACACCATCTCGTGCCATTCGTGCCGGCACGCCACCGGCGGTCGGCTCAAGCATTTCTCCAAGCACCCAGTGCGATACTGGATCTGGACACAGGTCAGCAAGCTCAATACCCGACACATGCAATTCGCGTGGATCACGCTGGGGACCCTGGCGCTCACCGATTTCTACATCATGCTGGTGGCCAGTGGCAGCATCACAGATCTCAGATTTATTGGCTGAAGGATCGTTTCAGAAGCTGAGCGAGGTTTTATGGTTGAGGTCGAGCGGCACTCCTACGACGTAGTCGTGATCGGTGCCGGCGGCGCGGGGTTACGCGCGGTCATCGAGGCGCGGGAACGCGGCTTGAAAGTAGCCGTCGTGTGCAAATCCCTATTCGGCAAGGCCCACACGGTCATGGCCGAAGGCGGCTGCGCGGCCGCGATGGGCAACGCCAACCCGAAGGACAATTGGAAGACTCACTTCGGCGACACGATGCGCGGTGGAAAGTTCCTGAACAACTGGCGTATGGCCGAGCTGCACGCCAAGGAGGCGCCGGACCGGGTCTGGGAGTTGGAGACCTACGGCGCGCTGTTCGACCGCACGGACGATGGCCGAATCAGTCAGCGCAACTTCGGCGGACACACCTATCCGCGACTGGCGCACGTCGGCGACCGCACCGGCCTGGAGTTGATCCGCACCCTGCAGCAAAAGGTTGTCTCGCTGCAGCAGGAGGACCACGCCGAGCTCGGCGACTACGAAGCGCGGATCAAAGTGTTCGCCGAATGCACCATCACCGAACTGCTCAAGGACCAAGGCGCGATCGCCGGAGCCTTCGGCTACTGGCGAGAAAGCGGCCGGTTCATCGTGTTCGAGGCGCCAGCGGTGGTGCTTGCCACTGGCGGGATCGGCAAGTCGTTCAAGGTGACATCCAACTCCTGGGAGTACACCGGAGACGGGCACGCGTTGGCACTGCGGGCCGGGGCGACGCTGATCAACATGGAGTTCGTCCAGTTCCACCCGACGGGCATGGTGTGGCCGCCCAGTGTCAAGGGAATTCTGGTCACTGAGGGTGTTCGCGGCGACGGCGGAGTGCTCAAAAACTCGGAGAACTCTCGCTTCATGTTCGACTACATTCCGCCGGTGTTCAAGGGCCAGTACGCCGAGACGGAGGAAGAGGCCGACCAGTGGCTTAAGGACAACGACTCGGCCCGACGCACCCCGGACTTGCTGCCCCGCGACGAGGTCGCGCGCGCGATCAACTCAGAGGTCAAGGCCGGCCGCGGTACCCCGCACGGCGGCGTCTACCTCGACATCGCATCCCGGCTGACACCCGCCGAGATCAAACGGCGATTGCCGTCGATGTATCACCAGTTCAAAGAGCTCGCTGAAGTCGATATCACAACGCAGGCAATGGAAGTCGGGCCGACGTGTCACTACGTGATGGGCGGTGTCGAAGTAGACGCGGACACCGGCGCCGCCACGGTGCCAGGCCTGTTCGCTGCCGGTGAGTGTGCCGGCGGTATGCACGGCTCCAACCGGCTGGGCGGCAATTCGCTGTCCGATCTGCTGGTATTCGGCCGGCGGGCCGGCCTGGGCGCAGCGGATTACGTACGGGCACTGAGCAGCCGGCCAGCGGTTTCAGCGGAGGCTATCGATGCGGCGGCCCAGCAGGCGCTGAGCCCCTTCGAAGGACCGAAAGACGGCTCGGCGCCGGAGAATCCGTACGCGCTGCATATGGACTTGCAGTACGTGATGAACGATCTGGTCGGTATCATCCGCAACGCCGACGAAATATCCAGGGCGCTGACCCTTTTGGCCGAGCTGTGGTCGCGCTACCACAACGTACTCGTCGAAGGTCACCGTCAATACAATCCGGGCTGGAACCTGTCCATCGACCTGCGCAACATGTTGCTGGTCAGCGAGTGCGTGGCCAGAGCTGCGCTACAGCGCACCGAAAGCCGAGGCGGCCACACCCGAGACGACCATCCCGGTATGGACCCCAACTGGCGCAGGATCTTGCTGGTATGCCGGGCCACCGAAACCATGGGCACCGGTGGCAGCGGGTCCGGCGACTCCAACTGCCACATCAACGTCACCCAGCAGCTGCAAACGCCCATGCGACCCGACTTGCTGGAGCTCTTCGAGATCTCGGAGTTGGAGAAATACTACACCGACGAAGAGCTGGCCGAGCATCCAGGACGGAGAGGCTAAATGACGTACAGCGCGAGTATGCGGGTGTGGCGCGGAGACGAAAGCTGTGGCGAACTCCGCGAATTCACCGTGGAGGTCAACGAGGGCGAGGTCGTGCTGGACGTCATCCTCCGTCTACAACAGACGCAGACACCGGATCTCGCAGTGCGCTGGAATTGCAAAGCTGGCAAGTGCGGATCCTGCTCGGCCGAGATCAACGGCAAACCGCGACTGATGTGCATGACGCGGATGTCGACATTCGACGAGGACGAGATCGTCACGGTCACCCCAATGCGGACGTTTCCGGTGATTCGCGATCTTGTTACCGACGTCTCGTTCAACTACCAAAAAGCGCGCGAGATCCCGTCTTTCGCGCCACCTAAGGAGCTACAGCCCAGCGAGTACCGAATGGCGCAAGTCGACGTTGCACGCTCGCAGGAGTTCCGCAAGTGCATTGAATGCTTCCTGTGCCAAAACGTCTGCCACGTAGTTCGCGATCACGAGGAAAACAAGGATGCGTTCGCCGGCCCCCGCTTCCTGATGCGAATCGCCGAACTCGAAATGCATCCGCTGGACACCCGGGACCGACGCAGCCAAGCACAGGAAGAGCACGGCCTGGGCTACTGCAATATCACCAAGTGCTGCACCGAAGTGTGCCCAGAAAACATCAAGATCACCGACAATGCCCTGATCCCGATGAAAGAACGGGTCGCCGACCGCAAGTATGATCCGGTGGTATGGCTGGGCAGCAAGCTGTTTCGCCGCTAACCCCCGGTTTTAGGTCGGGAAGTGCGCGAAACCTGAGGCAAGCCACGAACATCCACGGACTTGGCTGGAGCGAACCGCGTCGCTGAGTAGGCAGCCGTCAGGTTCAACAGCAGAACGATCATCACCGGCCACACCGCATCGTGATCCTGGGCAATCAACCCCAGCGCCAAACCCATACCGACTAAGCCTGCGTTGATGACGAGCTGGCCGAAGGAGATGAGGGATGTTCGCAGGCCGGGTTCGGCGTCACGGGCAATCCACAGTTGGCCTGCGGTGAATACGCTTTGATTGGCGATGGATACCAGTGCAATCACCAGACCGATGGCGACGACGTTGGGCCACGCTCCGGCCAAATCGAATGCGATGGATAGCACTGCCGCGGCGATGCTAACGAGTGCACTGCCGACAAACAAACCGACCAGGCCAAATCTCTCCCGGACGCGGTTCCACAACGCGATCCCACCCAAGAGTCCGACGCAGACGAAAAGGACGACGGCAACGACCTCGTCGGGCTGGTCCCCGGGTACGGCGGCGACGCGAATGCTGTGGAACGAGGACCCGAGCACGACCGAGCCAAAGAGTACCTGCACAAGCAGGTACCGACGATACCAACTATTGGTTCGGATAGCCGTCCAACCGACGTACACGAGTTTGTGCAGACCGGGCGCCGCATGGACCCTGGGGACGATCCGGTGAGGCAATGCCCGGCATATGGCCGCCGAGATAGCCATTGCCACGGCTGCCGTCCACAGTAGGTGAATGTTCCTGCTTAATGGGTGTTGGTCGGGTACGAATGACAGCGTCGCCGCCACCACGGCCGTCAAAGCCGCCCCCACTCCGACCTCGGTAAGAAGAATGCGGGCTCGGGCGGTTCCTGATGGCATAGCCGCCACCAGATCCGCGAAGGCGACGAAGGAGATCGCCGAAACGACCCCGATCAGCGTCACATTGACCACCAATAGGATTCCAGCGACGCTTCCTTTGCCGATGGTTGCGCACAAGGCATTGACGCCAGCCAGGACGGCCAAACAGGACACAATAATGAACAATCGGTGACGGCGTGGAACGGCGGCCACCGCCGGCGGCGCGACCACATTCCCGATCGCCCCACCGGCCGTGAATGCAGGAAAAATAAGAGCCGCTATCCACAATTCGGCGTCGAGCTCGGCTACCACAAACGGTAGAACGATCGAGACATTCCCGAGCTGAAGTGCGGCGCTATAGAAGCCGCTCTGCGCGATTATCAAACGCAAAATACGCTTACTCATGCCATCGGCGCTGCTCACCCGATGCGACGTTTTTGCCACGCTCCACCGCCTGCCGCGAGACCTCAAGTGGGCATGCATCCCACCCGTTCCCGGAAACCGGTTCCGGCGGGTCGGCTCATCGCTTCATCCTGCGTCCTGCCATTCTGCTTTTGGCGGCAGATAGAACTTCCCATCATCGTCATACAAAGACCGGTCTGCGCGCAACGAATGAAAGCGACCAATAGTTGTGCCTCTCAAACATGGGCACGACTACTGGAGGCAAAATGACGTGATCTACCATCATTTATCGCAACCAGAATGGGCCGCTGACCGCTATGTTGTCCGGACAGACCAAGTGGGCGTCCGTATAGACGTTTAGACGCCGAGTCGGCGGAGCACGCTGCGATGGAACACAATGGGCGCTACGTTGGGATCCACCTTGACCTGGTTGACCCGTAAGACCACGATGGTGTGATCTCCCGCCGGGACCAGCTGCTCGATCGCGCTCTCGAGCCACACGCTGGTGCCCTTGATGAAGACGGCGCCGGCGTCGTTGGATACCGTCTCCAAACCGGCGAACCTGTCCCCAGTTTTTGCGGCCAGTGTGCGCACTGCGGCGTCATGGGCCTCGCCGAGCACGCTGATGCCCAGCATCGGCACGCCGGTGAGTTTCGGCCATGTCGTCGAGGTGTTCTGCACACAGAACGACACCAGCGGCGGTTCCAGCGAGACCGGGACAAAGGTACTGGCTGCCAAGCCTTGCCGCACTCCGTCGACCTCCGCAGCGATGGCCACCACCCCGGTCGGGAAATGGCCGAAGGCCTCCCGCAGTGAGGACGGCGTCAGGTTGTTCGTTGAGTTCACCGAACTTCATTCGCCCCTAGAGCCGAGGACGTAGTTTTCGCATCCGACCCTACTCGCCGGACATCCGCGCGCATGTCCGTACCAAGAGGCCGCATCCGCGTGAGCCGATGATCTGCGCTGCCAGGCGCTGCCGCCCTAGACTCCGCATATTCTTCATTTGATCGCTATCGCCGCAGGTGAGAGGACCGACACGGCCAGGATCACCGCTAACCCAACCGGTTGGTTAGTTAGTTGGTGCAATGTAGCTCACATCAACTTGCATTGACCTATGCAACGGATATATTTTGACGGTGTTACTGGTGGGTAACTTGGTTTCGAGTACCCAACCCTACCCAACCCTGAGGTGGCACTCTCAACGAGGAGGATCGGCAGTGAGCCACTACCGGAGCAACGTCCGTGACCAGGTTTTTAACCTGTTCGAAGTGCTGGGCGTCGACAAAGCTTTGGGCCATGGCGAATTCAGCGACGTCGACGTCGACACCGCCCGCGACATGCTGGCAGAGGTCAGCCGGCTGGCCGAGGGGCCGGTGGCCGAGTCGTTCGTCGAAGGGGACCGCAACCCGCCAGTTTTCGACCCGAAAACCCACTCGGTGATGCTGCCGGAATCGTTCAAAAAGTCAGTCAACGCGATGCTGGAAGCCGGTTGGGACAAGGTCGGCATCGACGAGGCACTCGGGGGCATGCCGATGCCCAAGGCAGTGGTCTGGGCGCTGCATGAGCACATCTTGGGCGCCAATCCGGCGGTATGGATGTACGCCGGCGGCGCGGGCTTCGCCCAGATCCTCTACCACCTCGGCACCGAGGAGCAGAAGAAGTGGGCGGTCCTAGCCGCCGAACGCGGCTGGGGATCGACCATGGTGCTCACCGAGCCGGATGCCGGCTCCGATGTGGGCGCTGCCCGAACCAAAGCTGTCCAACAGGCCGACGGGTCCTGGCACATCGACGGCGTCAAGCGGTTCATTACCTCGGGTGACTCCGGCGACCTGTTCGAGAACATCTTCCACCTGGTGCTGGCTCGCCCGGAGGGCGCCGGTCCCGGCACCAAGGGCCTGTCGCTGTATTTCGTGCCCAAGTTCCTGTTCGACGCCGAAACCGGCGAACCCGGCGAGCGCAATGGCGTGTTCGTCACCAACGTCGAACACAAGATGGGCCTAAAGGTCTCGACGACCTGTGAACTGGCGTTCGGCCAACACGGCGTCCCCGCCAAGGGCTGGCTGGTCGGCGAGGTACACAACGGCATCGCGCAGATGTTCGAGGTCATTGAGCAGGCCCGCATGATGGTCGGCACGAAGGCCATCGCGACGCTGTCCACCGGCTACCTCAACGCGCTTCAGTACGCCAAGTCCCGCGTGCAGGGTGCCGACCTGACCCAGATGACCGACAAGACCGCGCCCCGGGTGACGATCACACATCACCCCGACGTGCGCCGCTCGCTGATGACCCAGAAGGCTTACGCCGAGGGCCTGCGTGCGCTCTACCTCTACACCGCCACTTTCCAGGACGCGGCTGTCGCCGAGGTGGTGCACGGTGTGGACGCCAAGTTGGCCGTCAAGGTCAACGACCTGATGTTGCCGGTAGTCAAGGGTGTGGGCTCCGAACAGGCTTACGCCAAGCTCACTGAAAGCCTGCAAACCCTGGGTGGATCCGGCTTCTTGCAGGACTATCCGATCGAGCAGTACATCCGGGACGCCAAGATCGACTCCCTGTACGAAGGCACCACCGCCATCCAGGCACAAGACTTCTTCTTCCGCAAAATCGTCCGTGACAAGGGCGTGGCGTTGGCGCACGTGTCAGGCCAGATCCAGGAGTTCGTCGACAGCGGTGCTGGCAACGGCCGGCTGAAGACCGAACGCGCGCTGCTGGCCAAGGCGCTCACCGACGTCCAGGGCATGGCGGCCGCACTGACCGGCTACCTGATGGCCGCGCAGCAGGACGTCACCAGCCTCTACAAGGTGGGCTTGGGTTCGGTGCGCTTCTTGATGAGCGTCGGTGACCTCATCATCGGCTGGTTGCTGCAGCGTCAGGCCGCGGTGGGGGTGGCGGCACTCGACGCGGGTGCCACCGGCGACGAGCGGTCCTTCTACGAAGGCAAAGTCGCGGTGGCGTCGTTCTTCGCGAAGAACTTCTTGCCGCTGTTGACCAGCACCCGCGAGGTGATCGAGACGCTGGACAACGACATCATGGAACTCGACGAGGCCGCGTTCTGATCCTTATCTGTTGACTCTGCGTCCACCGGACGGGTTACTCGCACTTTTGCGTGGTGGACGCAGAGTCAACGAACGATGGGGCAAGCCCAAAAAGACCGCCGCTGGGTCCCCTCCCACCAGCGGCGGCCCTTTCCAGGGGATTGCCCCGCATTGCCGTCGGGGTCGGGGGGTCAGACAACAACACGGGGCTATCCGAGTGATCGGGTACCCATCTGCTCAGGGCGCAAACCACCCGCAACACATTTCTTTGGGCGGCCCACCGGCCACTCGGGACTTCCCGCGAGGCACTTACCGAGCCGTCAGCGTCAGGCCTCCAAAATCGCGGCCACACCTTGGCCGCCGGCCGCGCAGATCGAAATCAGCCCGCGCAGCGGTCCGCCGCCTTTTTTCGCCGCCTTCTTCTCGGCGAGCTGCTTGGCGGTCTGCGCCAAAATCCGCCCACCGGTCGCCGCGAAGGGGTGCCCGGCGGCCAACGACGACCCGTTGACGTTGAGCTTGGACCGATCGATCGACCCCAGCGCGGCGTCCAGGCCCAGCCGCCGCTTGCAGTACTCCTCGGACTCCCACGCCGCCAGATGCGCGAGCACCACGGAGGCAAACGCCTCGTGGATTTCGTAGAAGTCGAAGTCCTGCAGGCTCAACCCGTTACGGGCCAGCAGCCGGGGTACCGCGTAGGTCGGCGCCATCAACAGGCCGTCGTTGCCGTTGACATAGTCGACCGCGGCGGTCTCGGCATCCACGAGATAGGCCAGCGGAGCCAGCGAGTGTGCCTCCGCCCACTGTTCGCTGGCCAGCAATGCCACCGAGGCGCCGTCGGTCAGCGGAGTCGAATTGCCGGCCGTCATCGTCGCGTCACCGGCCTTCACTCCGAAGACCGGACGCAGCGTGGCCAGTTTCTCGACGCTGGAGTTAGGCCGCAGATTGTCGTCTCGGTACAGCCCTAAAAACGGACTGACCAGGTCGTCGAAGAAACCCCGGTCGTAGGCGTCGGCCATATTGCGATGGCTGGCGGCGGCCAGCTCGTCCTGGTCTACGCGTTTGATGCCCATCTGCTTGGCGGTGACGGCGGCGTGCTCGCCCATCGACAGCCCGGTGCGCGGCTCGCTGTTGGCGGGGATCTCCACGCCCAGGCTGGCCGGCAGCGTGCCCACCAGCTTGAGGCGTTGCACGTTGGACCTAGATCGGCGCAGCTTGAGCAGGGTGCGGCGCAGGTCGTCGCCCAGGCCGATCGGCGGGTCCGAGGTGGTGTCCACCCCGCCAGCGGCGGCCACCTCATACCGCCCGGCGGCAATGCCGTCGGCGGCCGCGATCGCGGCCTGCAGGCCCGTCCCGCAGGCCTGCTGCAGGTCGAACGCCGGCGTGTACGGCGAGAGTTCGGAGCCCAGCACGCATTCGCGCATTAGATTGAAGTCGCGGCTGTGTTTGAGCACCGCACCGCCCACCACCATGTCCAGCCGCTCGCCGGCGAGTCCGAATCGGTCCACCAAGCCGCTCAGCGCCGCGGTGAACATGTCCTGGTTGGACGCATCCGCGTAGGCACCGTCCGATCTGGCGAACGGGATGCGGTTGCCGCCCAGTACGGCGACTCGCCGCCTGGTCTGTGAAGTGTTCTTAGCAGCAGGGGCCACTGTTTTCTCCGTTGATCAGTTCGGGGGATCGGCCGTTGAGGGCCATACTACCCACTGTTCTTACTCTGAAGTAAGTTAGTCCTCGATACGGTTACGTGTATTGGCGCGCCCGACCCCCACACGATACGGAAGGCAGCTGAAGTGGCTCCCAAGCGTTCGTCCGATCTGTTCTCGCAGGTTGTCAACTTCGGTCCAGGATCGTTTTTGGCCAGGCAATTGGGTGTTCCGCAACCCGAGACGCTTCGCCGCTATCGAGCAGGCGAACCGCCACTGACCGGGTCGCTGCTGATCGGCGGGGCCGGCAGGGTCGTCGAACCACTGCGCGCGGCACTCGAAAAGGACTACGACCTGGTAGGAAACAACCTGGGCGGGCGCTGGGCGGACTCGTTCGGCGGGCTGGTCTTCGACGCCACCGGCATCACAGAGCCGGCCGGGCTCAAGGGGCTGCACGAGTTCTTTACTCCGGTACTGCGCAATCTCGGCCGTTGCGGGCGCGTGGTGGTTGTTGGCAGCACACCCGAAGCGGCCGCCAGCACGAACGAGCGGATCGCGCAGCGCGCGCTGGAGGGCTTCACCCGCGCGCTGGGCAAGGAACTGCGCCGCGGTGCGACAACGGCGTTGGTCTACCTGTCGCCGGACGCCAAGCCCGCAGCTACCGGCCTCGAGTCGACCATGCGATTCCTGCTGTCGGCCAAGTCGGCCTACGTCGACGGCCAAGTCTTCTCTGTCGGGGCGGACGATTCCACACCGCCGGCCGACTGGGAGAAGCCGCTGGACGGCAAGGTCGCCATTGTGACCGGCGCGGCCCGCGGCATCGGCGCAACCATCGCCGAGGTGTTCGCTCGCGACGGCGCCCACGTGGTCGCCATCGATGTGGAGTCCGCCGCCGAGAACCTGGCCGAAACCGCCAGCAAGGTGGGCGGCACCGCGCTGTGGCTCGACGTCACCGCCGACGATGCCGTCGACAAGATCAGCGAGCACCTGCGCGACCACCACGGTGGCAAGGCCGACATCCTGGTCAACAACGCCGGCATCACCCGCGACAAGCTGCTGGCCAACATGGACGATGCGCGTTGGGACGCCGTCCTGGCTGTCAATCTGCTTGCCCCGTTGCGGCTCACCGAGGGTCTGGTGGGCAACGGCAGCATCGGAGAGGGTGGTCGGGTGATCGGGCTGTCGTCGATCGCCGGCATCGCCGGCAACCGCGGCCAGACCAACTACGCCACCACCAAGGCCGGGATGATCGGCATCACCCAGGCGCTGGCACCCGGCCTGGCCGCGAAAGGCATCACGATCAACGCCGTGGCACCGGGATTCATCGAAACCCAGATGACGGCCGCCATCCCGCTGGCCACCCGTGAGGTAGGCCGCCGGCTGAACTCGCTGCTGCAGGGCGGGCAGCCCGTCGACGTCGCCGAGGCCATCGCCTACTTCGCCAGCCCGGCGTCAAACGCGGTGACCGGCAACGTCATTCGTGTCTGCGGCCAGGCCATGATCGGCGCGTGAGGGGACAGTAGTGACTCAACCCAGCGGCCTGAAGAACCTGCTGCGCGCGGCGGCCGGGGCGCTACCCGTGGTGCCCCGGACAGACCAGCTGCCCAACCGGACGGTGACCGTCGAGGAGCTGCCGATCGACCCCGCCAACGTCGCGGCCTACGCGGCGGTCACCGGTCTGCGCTACGGCAACCAGGTGCCGTTAACCTATCCGTTCGCGTTGACTTTTCCATCGGTGATGTCGTTGGTGACCGGCTTCGACTTCCCGTTCGCCGCAATGGGAGCGATACACACCGAGAACCACATCACGCAATACCGGCCGATCGCGGTCACCGACGCGGTGGGCGTGCGGGTGCGCGCGGAGAATCTGCGCGAACACCGCAGGGGCCTGCTGGTCGATCTGGTGACCAACGTCAGCGTCGGCAACGATGTCGCCTGGCACCAGGTGACGACGTTCCTGCATCAACAACGCACCAGCTTGTCCGGCGAACCCAAACCGCCGCCGCAAAAAAAGCCCAAGCTACCCCCGCCCGCCGCGGTCCTGCGGATCACCCCGGCGAAGATCCGCCGCTATGCCGCCGTCGGCGGCGATCACAACCCGATCCACACCAACCCGATCGCGGCGAAACTGTTCGGCTTCCCCACCGTCATCGCGCACGGGATGTTCACTGCCGCGGCGGTATTGGCGAATATCGAAGCCCGTTTTCCGGACGCGGTGCGCTATTCGGTTCGGTTCGCCAAGCCGGTGCTGCTGCCGGCCACCGCGGGACTCTACGTCGCCGAAGGCGATGGCGGCTGGGATCTCACACTGCGCAATATGGCCAAGGGATACCCCCACCTGACCGCTACCGTGCGGGGTCTATAGCCGGGGCCACGCGGATCGGCCCGGCGTGGTCAGCCATCCGACGTTATCGGGTCCCACACGCGTGAGAAGCCGAAGTCGGTGAAGCCGTTGATGTTTCGAGTGGCGAATTCGTCGACACCATGATGGCGCAAGGTCAGTGCCAGCCGGGCATCGAATAGGCGCCGGCGAGCAATTCTAGGCGTGGCCGCCAACACCCACACCTCGTTCATGACCGGAGCGTTCTCGAGGAGCGCCCACCGCCGGTTGCGACGGAACGTCTGACAGACTTCCGCCGCCTCGGGGCCCTCGAGCGGTCGCGTCACCACCGTAGGATTCCGCAGCAATTGATACAGCTCCATAAGCACGAGTTCGCAGACTGCGACGTCGGCTCGACCAGCGCACTCGACGAGGAAGGCGGCGGCGGCGTCATGCTCGGGGCAATCCCGGTTCTGCGCGTACAGCAGGATATTCGTATCGATCGAGAGCACGGGCTACTCACGCCTCGTTGGCGAGCTCGCGCCACGTTTCTTCGGACGCACGAAACGGACCGAGTCGACGCGGCGTGGGCGGCTGCCAGGTGTCGGACGCCGCATCGCGCCTCGGATAGATCCGCACCATGTGCTCCAGCCCGCGACGAACGACCTCGGCAAGGGTCATTTCGTGCTCGTGCGCGACCCGCTTGGCGTCCCGGTAAAGCTCATCTGGGAGCTGGACTTGCGTTCGAATCATACATCGAATTTACATCTGCATCTAAAATACACCAACATCTCAGTGGCCGATACCGCGCAGGTCAGTGCCCGGTCTCGAGCCGATCCACCGGCGCGCCCTTGAGGCCGAGCCAGAACAGGTTGATCATCATCTCGGCCGCCTCGTCAACGTCGGTGTCACCGGTACCGAGCCGGGTGGCCACTGCCTCGCCGGCGCCCACCAGCGCGACGGCCATCATCTCGATTTCGGCGTCCGTAAGCGGGCCGCGGGTGCCGGCCCGCACCAACTCGGCCACCAGTTGGACGATCTGTTCGCGCCCCTCACGCACCGTGTGCGCGAACGCTTGGGAGCTGGTGGCCTGGGTGTACATCACGATCCACGACGCCCGGTTGGCATCGATATAGCGTAGGAACGACACGATGGTGTTGCGCAGCAAGTCTTTCGGGCTCTGGTCGAAGTTGATGCTGGAACGCAGCGCGTCGATGAACCGGCTCATCTCACGGTTCAGGCAGGCGCCGAACAGGTCTTCCTTGGAGCCGTAGTACAGGTACAGCATCGGCTTGGAGATCTGCGCCTCGGCAGCGATCGCGTCCATCGAGGTCTCGTGGTAGCCGTTAACCGAGAACATCTGCACGGCGGCATCGAGCATCTGCTGCTCGCGGACAGCACGCGGTAGTCGCTTGGTACCACCTGCCATCGCCAGCCCCTTTTGGGCCCCTGTAGCCCGTCTATCTAACCCTACGGTAAGCAGTGGGGCGCCAGCCGCACATCGCTAACGGCCACACCCCGGGTTGGGCCCCTTCATGGTCGCCACCCGCACCACCGACCGGTCGACCGCCGACATCGGCAATTCACCGGCGCGCAGCGCCTGTTCCAGGCGGTCCAGCACCGCGGGCACCTCTTTGGTGGTAACCCACAGTGCGATATCGGCACCGGCTTGCAAGGTGCGCAACACCGCCTCGCTGACGCCAAACCGGTCTGAGATCGCGGCCATACCAGAGAGGTCGTCGCTGAACACTGGACCATCGAACGGCGGTGCGCCGTATCCCGTGCCGGTGCGCAGCAGGTTCACCGCGGCCTTGCTCAGACTGGCCGGCTCGGAGCCGGTCAACCCAGGAACCTGCAGATGACCCACCATCACACCGACCGGCGCCTGGGTCACCAGCGTTCGGTAGGGCACCAGGTCATCGCCCACCAGGTCATCAAGCGGTGGTGTCGTGACACCCCCGTTGTGCGAATCACCCGAGCCACGCCCGTGACCGGGGAAATGCTTGAGCACCGGCAGCACCCCGGCATCGCGCAGACCCTGCGCGTACGCCCCGGCATACGCGGTGACCGTAGCCGGATCCGAGCCGAACGACCGGTCCCCGATCACCGTGTCATCCGGGGCGTCGGTGACGTCGACCACCGGGGCGAAGTCGATGGTGATACCCAGCTTTCTCATCTGCCGGCCGCGGTCTCGAGCAAAGTCGCGCACCTGCTGGACGGTTCGGGTTTGTGCCAGTTCGCGGGCCGACGGCCCCCTACCGCCGATCAGCGACCTCAACCGGGACACCCGCCCGCCTTCCTCGTCGACACTCACCGCCAGCGGCAGCGGACCCCCGCCGGCAACGATCTCGGCCAGCGCGCCGTCAAAAATCGTCAGGTCGGTGTCGCTGCCGATGAGGATGCCGCCGACGTGGTAGTTGGTGACCACGGCTTGGGCGTCCGCGGCATCTCGCACGCCGACCACCAGCAGCTGGGCCAGCTTGTCACGGGGGGACAGCAGCGCCGGGATCCCCGCCGGCTCGGCGCAGCTCCGGGGCACGGGAACGGCTACCGGAGTTGCGGGCGACGCGCCGGAGGTCGTCGACGAGCCGGTGGGTGTGCCGCCATGGCTGCAGGCCACCACCAACGCTGCTGCCGCAGCGAGTATCGCCAGTGTGCGTGGAAAAGCCATCCGGACATGCTGTCACGGTGGCGCATACGCTCCGGGTTGGGGGGCCAGGCCCACGCTTCTGCTAAGTTGCCTCTAGCCTCTCAAGCCGCACCCACAGCCGTCGAGGAGCCACCGATGAACCGGATCGTCGCGCCCGCCGCCGCAAGCGTGGTGGTTGGTCTGTTGCTGGGCGCGGCCGCGATCTTCGGAGTGACCCTGATGGTGCAGCAGGACAAGAAACCGCCACTCCCCGGGGGCGATCCGTCGTCATCAGTGCTCAACCGGGTCGAGTACGGTAACCGTAGCTAGCCCCGCGACCCGGGCGCCGCAGGCTGAGGCGGCCTCCGGGTCGGAGGTGGCGCCGTTGTCTCGCAAATGGCTGCCGGTGGTCGGCGCGGTAGCGTTGGCGCTGACGTTCGCCCAATCCCCCGGACAAGTCTCCCCCGACACCAAGCTGGACCTCACCGCCAACCCGCTGCGCTTCCTGGCGCGTGCGACCAACCTGTGGAACAGCGACCTGCCGTTCGGGCAGGCGCAGAACCAGGCCTACGGGTATCTGTTTCCGCACGGCACCTTCTTCGTGATCGGTCAACTGCTGGGAGTGCCCGGCTGGGTCACTCAGCGGCTGTGGTGGGCGGTGTTGCTCACGGTCGGCTTCTGGGGCCTGCTGCGGGTAGCCGAGGCGCTGGGCGTCGGCGGCCCGTCCTCGCGGGTGGTCAGCGCCGTGGCGTTCGCGCTGTCACCACGGGTGCTGACCACACTCGGGTCGATCTCGTCGGAAACCTTGCCGATGATGCTGGCGCCGTGGGTGCTGCTGCCCACGATCCTGGCGCTGCGGGGGACTTCTGGCCGCTCGGTGCGCGCGCTGGCCGCCCAAGCCGGGCTGGCGGTGGCGCTGATGGGCGCGGTCAACGCCATCGCGACGCTGGCCGGTTGCCTGCCGGCGGTGATCTGGTGGGCCTGTCACCGGCCGAATCGGTTGTGGTGGCGCTACACCGCGTGGTGGCTGTTGGCGATGGCCCTGGCGACACTGTGGTGGGTAATGGCGCTGACGCAGCTGCACGGGGTCAGTCCGCCGTTTCTGGACTTCATCGAATCTTCCGGCGTGACCACGCAATGGTCCTCGCTGGTGGAGGTGCTGCGCGGCACCGACAGCTGGACGCCGTTCGTGGCGCCGAACGCGACCGCGGGCGCGCCGTTGGTCACCGGATCGGCGGCCATCCTGGGCACCTGCCTGGTCGCAGCGGCCGGGCTGGCCGGACTGACTAGCCCGGCGATGCCGGCGCGCGGCCGGCTGGTGACGATGCTGTTGGTCGGGGTGGTGCTGCTGGCCGTCGGCCACCGCGGCGGGCTGGCTTCGCCGGTCGCCCACCCGGTGCAGGCGTTCCTGGACGCCGCCGGCACCCCCCTGCGCAACGTACACAAGGTGGGGCCGGTGATCCGGCTGCCCCTGGTGCTGGGCTTGGCGCAGCTGCTGAGCCGAGTTCCGCTGCCAGGCAGCGCGCCGAGGCCGGCGTGGCTGCGCGCGTTCGCGCACCCCGAGCGGGACAAGCGAGTAGCGGTGGCGGTGGTAGCCCTGACCGCGCTGATGGTCAGCACCTCGCTGGCGTGGACCGGCCGGGTCGCCCCGCCCGGCACGTTCGGTGCGCTTCCCCAGTACTGGCAGGAGGCCGCCGACTGGCTGCGCACACACCATGCCGCGACGCCCACTCCCGGGCGGGTGCTGGTGGTCCCGGGCGCCCCGTTCGCCACCCAGGTGTGGGGCACCAGCCACGACGAGCCGCTGCAGGTGCTCGGCGACGGCCCGTGGGGCGTGCGCGACTCCATTCCGCTGACCCCGCCGCAGACCATTCGAGCGCTGGACTCCGTGCAACGCCTGTTCGCCGCCGGACGACCGTCGGCGGGGCTGGCCGATACCCTTGCCCGCCAAGGCATTTCCTATGTGCTGGTACGCAACGATCTGGATCCCGAGACGTCGCGCTCGGCACGACCGATTCTGCTGCACCGTAGCATCGCAGGGTCGCCCGGGCTAGCGAAGCTGGCGGAGTTCGGCGCGCCGGTGGGTCCTGATCCGCTGGCGGGTTTCGTCAACGACAGCGGCCTGCGACCCCGATATCCCGCGATTGAGATCTACCGGGTGAGCGCGCCCGCCAACCCCGGTGCGCCCTACTTCGCCGCGACCGACCAGCTCGCCCGCGTCGACGGCGGACCCGAGGTCCTGCTGCGTCTGGACGAACGACGCCGGCTGCAGGGCCAGCCCCCGCTGGGTCCGGTGCTGATGACCGCGGACGCTCGAGCTGCCGGCTTGCCGGTGCCCCAGGTCGCCGTCACCGACACCCCGGTGGCCCGCGAGACCGATTACGGCCGGGTGGACCACCACTCGTCGGCGATCCGGGCACCCGGCGACGCCCGGCACACCTACAACCGGGTGCCTGACTACCCGGTGCCGGGCGCGGAGCCGGTCGTCGGTGGATGGACCGGCGGCCGGATCACCGTGTCGAGCTCCTCGGCGGATGCCACCGCCATGCCCGACGTCGCCCCGGCGAGCGCACCCGCGGCCGCCGTCGACGGTGACCCGGCGACCGCTTGGGTGTCCAACGCGCTGCAGGCCGCCGTTGGGCAGTGGCTGCAGGTGGATTTCGACCGTCCGGTGACCAATGCCGTCGTCACCCTGACACCCAGCGCGACCGCGGTCGGCGCCCAGGTCCGACGCATCCTGATCGAGACCGTCAACGGCAGCACCACCCTGCGGTTCGATGAGGCGGGCAAACCGCTCACCGCCGCACTGCCCTACGGCGAAACCCCCTGGGTGCGGTTTACCGCGGCCGCCACCGACGACGGGTCGGCCGGTGTGCAGTTCGGCATCACCGATCTGGCCATCACCCAATACGATGCGTCCGGTTTCGCCCATCCGGTCCAGCTGCGACACACCGTGCTGGTGCCCGGGCCGCCGCCGGGTTCGGCGATCGCGGGCTGGGACCTGGGATCCGAACTGCTGGGCAGACCGGGCTGCGCCCCGGGACCCGACGGCGTGCGCTGCGCCGCCTCGATGGCCCTGGCACCCGAGGAACCGGCCAATCTCAGCCGCACACTGACCGTACCCCGCCCGGTGTCGGTGACCCCGATGGTGTGGGTGCGACCACGGCAGGGCCCGAAGCTGGCCGACTTGATCGCCGCGCCTTCCACCACCCGGGCCAGCGGTGATTCCGACCTTGTCGACATCCTCGGCTCGGCGTACGCGGCCGCCGACGGCGATCCGGCCACCGCCTGGACCGCGCCGCAGCGGGTGGTGCAACACAAAACCCCGCCGACGCTGACGCTCACCCTGCCGCGGCCCACCGTGGTGACCGGGCTGCGGCTGGCCGCCAGCCGGTCGATGTTGCCGGCCCATCCGACGGTGGTGGCCATCAACCTGGGCGACGGCCCCCAGGTCCGACAACTGCAGGTCGGCGAGCTAACGACGCTATGGCTGCATCCCCGGGTGACCGACACGGTGTCGGTCAGCCTGCTGGACTGGGACGACGTCATCGATCGCAACGCGCTGGGCTTCGACCAGCTCAAGCCGCCGGGGCTGGCCGAAGTGGTGGTGCTTGGCGCCGGCGGCGCCCCGATTGCGCCGGCCGACGCCGCCCGCAACCGCGCGCGTGCGCTCACCGTGGATTGCGATCACGGCCCGGTCGTCGCCGTCGCGGGCCGGTTCGTGCACACCTCGATCCGAACCACGGTGGGCGCCTTGCTGGACGGTGAACCGGTCGCCGCGCTCCCGTGTGAACGCGAGCCGATAGCGCTGCCGGCGGGACAGCAGGAATTGCTGATCAGCCCCGGCGCCGCGTTCGTGGTCGACGGTGCCCAGTTGTCAACTCCCGGTGCTGGATTGTCAAGCGCGACAGTTACTTCTGCTGAAACGGGTGCGTGGGGTCCCACCCACCGCGAAGTTCGGGTTCCCGAGTCGGCCACTTCCCGGGTGCTGGTGGTACCCGAAAGCATCAACTCGGGCTGGGTGGCCCGCACGAGCACCGGGGCCCGGCTGACACCGATCGCCGTCAACGGGTGGCAGCAGGCCTGGGTGGTGCCCGCCGGGAACCCCGGCACCATCACGCTGACATTCGCACCGAACTCGCTGTATCGGGCGAGCCTGGCGATAGGGCTGGCCCTGCTGCCCCTGCTAGCTCTGCTGGCGTTCTGGCGGACCGGGCGACGGCAGCTCGCCGACCGGCCCACACCACCCTGGAGGCCCGGAGCCTGGGCGGCGGCCGGGGTGCTGGCGGCCGGGGCGGTGATCGCCAGCATCGCCGGGGTCATGGTGATGGGCACGGCCCTCGGTGTGCGGTATGCACTGCGCCGCCGGGAGCGACTACGTGACCGGGTCACCGTCGGACTGGCTGCGGGCGGGCTGATCCTGGCCGGCGCTGCGCTGTCCCGGCATCCGTGGCGGTCGGTCGACGGCTACGCAGGGAACTGGGCCAGTGTGCAACTGCTGGCACTGATTTCGGTTTCCGTGGTGGCGGCATCGGTGGTCGCCACATCAGAGTCTCGTGGTCAAGACCGCATGCAATAGTTGGTGTGAACGCCGTGTCCAAGGAGTAACGGCCATGGGATGGTTTTCAGCGCCCGAATATTGGCTGGGCAGACTGGCGCTGGAGCGCGGCACGGCGATTATTTATCTGATCGCATTCGTCGCGGCCGCACAGCAGTTCCGGCCCCTCATCGGAGAGCACGGCATGCTGCCGGTGCCGCGGTATCTGGCTGGACAGTCCTTCTGGCGAACACCGAGCATCTTTCACTTTCGCTATTCCGATCGGGTGTTCGCCGGGGTCTGCTGGTTGGGTGCCGTGTTGTCGGCAGCCATCGTCGCCGGTGCGGCCTCCTTCGTGCCGTTGTGGGCCACGATGCTGATCTGGCTGACGCTGTGGGTGCTCTACCTGTCCATCGTCAACGTCGGGCAGGCGTGGTACTCATTCGGTTGGGAGTCGCTGCTGCTGGAGACCGGCTTCCTGATGATCTTCCTCGGAAACGAGCGCACCGCCCCGCCGATTCTGACGTTGTTGTTGGCGCGCTGGCTGCTGTTCCGGGTCGAATTCGGTGCCGGATTGATCAAGATGCGCGGCGACTCGTGCTGGCGCAGTCTGACGTGCCTGTACTACCACCACGAAACACAGCCCATGCCGGGCCCGTTGAGCTGGTTCTTCCATCACCTGCCTAAGCCATTGCACCGGATTGAGGTGGCGGGCAACCATTTCGCCCAGCTCGTGGTGCCGTTTGGGTTGTTCACACCACAGCCCGCAGCCAGCATCGCCGCCGCGATCATCGTGGTTACCCAGCTATGGCTGGTGGCATCGGGAAATTTCTCCTGGCTCAATTGGCTGACCATCCTCTTGGCGTGCAGCGCGATCGACACATCTTCGGCCGCGGCGCTGCTGCCGATGCCGGCCCAGCCGGCGCTGTCGGCACCGCCGCAGTGGTTCGCCGGCCTCGTGGTCGTATTCACCGTGGCGGTGCTGTTGCTGAGCTACTGGCCGGCACGCAATCTGCTGTCCTCTCATCAACGAATGAACATGTCGTTCAACCCCTTTCATTTGGTCAACACCTACGGGGCGTTCGGCAGCATCTGCCGCACCCGCCGGGAAGTGGTAATCGAAGGGACCGACGAGTCACCGATTACCGAACAAACCGTCTGGAAAGCATACGAATTCAAGGGCAAGCCCGGTGATCCGCGCCGGCTGCCGCGGCAATGGGCCCCCTACCATCTGCGGCTGGACTGGCTCATGTGGTTCGCCGCCATCTCACCGGGCTACGCACTACCGTGGATGACGCCATTCCTAAACCGGTTGCTGCGCAATGATCCTGCGACGCTGAAGCTGTTGCGCCACAATCCTTTCCCGCAATCTCCGCCTCGGTATGTGCGCGCGCAGCTGTATCAGTACCGCTTCACCACCGTGGCCGAGCTGCGACGGGACCGAGCCTGGTGGCACCGCACGCTGATCGGGCGCTACGTCCCGCCGATGTCGCTACGCAAAGTCGCCTCGCCACCGGCCGATTGAACGGGCCGATTAGCTCCCGACGAACGTGCGATCGGTGACATGTTCCGCCACGCTGGTCCTGCCCGTGATAGAGCCCACCCCAGCCGATAGGAGGCCCCGACACCTCCTGCTCGGGAGCGCTGGCCACGTTAGTGGCAGGCTGGACACCGGACGATTTGTGCAAACCCACCCAGCAAAGGATGTCAGCGTGCCCATCGCCACCATCAACCCGGCTACCGGCGAAACAGTCAAGACATTCACTGCGGCGACCGATGACGAAGTCGACGCGGCAATAGCCCGGGCCCACCGGCGGTTCGCCGACTACCGCCAGACCAGCTTCGCCCAGCGCGCCCGGTGGGCCAATGCCACCGCCGACTTGCTGGAAGCCGAGGCCGACCAGGCCGCCGCGATGATGACGCTCGAGATGGGCAAGACGCTGGCCGCGGCCAAAGCCGAGGCACTGAAGTGCGCCAAGGGTTTTCGCTACTACGCCGAAAACGCCGAGGCGTTGCTGGCCGACGAACCCGCCGATGCGGCCAAGGTCGGGGCGTCGGCGGCCTACGGCCGATACCAGCCGCTCGGGGTGATCCTGGCGGTGATGCCATGGAACTTCCCCCTGTGGCAAGCGGTTCGGTTCGCCGCACCGGCACTGATGGCCGGAAACGTCGGCCTGCTCAAGCACGCGTCGAACGTGCCGCAATGCGCGCTGTACCTGGCCGACGTCATCGCCCGAGGCGGCTTCCCGGACGGCTGCTTCCAGACGTTGCTTGTTAGCTCGGGAGCCGTCGAAGCCATCCTGCGTGATCCCCGGGTCGCGGCGGCCACGCTGACCGGAAGCGAGCCGGCCGGCCAATCGGTGGGCGCTATCGCCGGTAACGAGATCAAGCCGACCGTGCTCGAGCTCGGCGGCAGCGACCCGTTCATCGTTATGCCGTCGGCCGATCTGGACGCCGCGGTCAGCACCGCCGTCACCGGCCGGGTGCAGAACAACGGCCAATCCTGCATCGCCGCCAAGCGGTTCATCGTCCACGCCGACATTTACGACGATTTCGTCGACAAGTTCGTCGCGCGGATGGCGGCGTTACGGGTCGGCGACCCGACCGACCCGGACACCGACGTGGGCCCGCTGGCCACCGAGCAGGGCCGCAACGAGGTTGCCAAGCAAGTCGAGGATGCTGCCGCGGCGGGCGCGGTGATCCGGTGCGGCGGAAAGCGTCTCGACCGGCCGGGCTGGTTCTACCCGCCGACCGTGATCACCGACATCTCCAAGGACATGGCTCTCTACACCGAGGAGGTCTTCGGTCCGGTCGCCTCGGTGTTCCGCGCGGCGAACATCGACGAGGCCGTCGAGATCGCCAACGCCACCACCTTCGGGCTGGGATCCAACGCCTGGACCCGCGACGAGACCGAGCAACGACGCTTCATCGACGACATCGTGGCGGGCCAGGTTTTTATCAACGGCATGACGGTGTCCTATCCCGAATTGCCGTTCGGCGGGGTCAAGCGCTCGGGCTATGGCCGGGAACTGTCCGCACACGGGATACGCGAGTTCTGCAACATCAAGACCGTCTGGATCGCCTAGCGTTCCCCTGGCGAGCAGACGCAAAATCGCCCAATTCGGCACGAAATTGGGCGATTTTGCGTCTGCTCGCCAGGCCTAGGCCGAGGCCGCTGCCAGGGTGCGCCGGTCCTCGTCGGCGAAGGTGTCCTCCAGCTGCGCGGGCGAGTAGTCGACGTCGATTTCGGCGACCGGCCGGCCGCGGGCGTTGCTGATGGTGCCGAACCGGCGCATTCCCTTGTCGGTCGAGTATTGCAGGAAATCGTCCTTGGACAGGTCGAATGGGGGCTGGTCGCCGTACAGCGCAAAGCCCTCCTCGATGAGGCGCAGCGCCAGCGGGATGAGCTCGTTCATCCGTGTTTCGAACACCGTCCAATTGGCGTCGTCGGCGGCGACGTGGCGCCGACAGGTGAAGGTGCCCCAAGCCATGTGGCGTCGCTCGTCGTCACCGATGCGCCGGACCAGCTCCTGCATGCCGGGAAGGATTGCGCGTTCCACACAGATCTTGTGCCAGGCGTAGTAGCCCGTGAGCGCCAGCATGCCTTCCACGATGTGGTTGTAGGTGACCGACGCCCGGACCTGGGCGGCCGGTGAGGGATCGGCCGACAATGCGTTGAGGCACTC
This sequence comes from Mycobacterium canetti CIPT 140010059, assembly GCF_000253375.1. Taxonomy (NCBI): domain Bacteria; kingdom Bacillati; phylum Actinomycetota; class Actinomycetes; order Mycobacteriales; family Mycobacteriaceae; genus Mycobacterium; species Mycobacterium canetti. The sequence continues at coordinate 285,762 of NC_015848.1, read as the reverse complement.
CGGCAACTCCGCGTAGAAGATTTGGCGGTAGGCGGGCAAGTCGTCGAGATAGCGATGCAAGTCTTCGCTGATTCCGACGGCATCCAGCCACATGCGAAACACCTGGGTGTGTTTGGCTTCCTCGAACGCGAACTGCGTCAGATACATCTCATCGGCCAGCCGTCCCTCGGCCCGCATCGCGGACATGAACGGCTGGATGTCCTCGGTCACCGCCTCCTCGCCGGCAATGAACTGGGTGCACAATCGGGTGGCGTAGTCACGTTCGTCATCCGACAACTTCTCCCAGTCCGCCCGGTCGCGCGTGAAGTCGATGTCGGCCGGATCCCAGAACTTTGCGTTGCCCCCGGCGAACAGCTTCAGTGGCAGGCTCGCCCAGTTGAGTCCGCCCGCGGCGAGCGAGCCCGAACGTGTGCGTGTCATGTGATCTCCTCCGATCGGGTCTGGGCTGAGTTGGTCGCGGGGTGCTGGGCATCGAAGGCCGCCGCCAGCACGGCGACAAGCCTGCGCACGGCCAGCGCGGGCTGCTCAGGTGTGGGCTCGTCGAGGCCCAGGATCGGATCCAAACCACGCATGTATGGAGCCAGCGCCAGGTGCGGAAAGATCAGCAGCAGCAGCGACATCAATGCACCGGTGTCGGAATCTGCGCGCAGGTCGCCCCGCGCGTGCGCGTCGCGCACCAGCGGCCGTAGCACGTCCAGGTAGTGGCGGTGCAGGACGCTGCGCACGCTGATGCGGGCATCGGTGTCGACCTCCAGGGTCGCCGCAGCATGCAACGCACGTTCCCGAGGATGCTCGGCGAAGTAGGCGACCCAGCCATCGAGCAGGTCGGTGAGGAATTCGAAGAACGGCCGGTTCGGGTCCAGCTCGCGGATCAGGTCCTCCATGTAGGAGCGGACTCGCTGGCTGGCGATGTCGGCAATAAACGCGTAGAGGTCGCGCTTGTCCGCGAAGTACTGGAACAGGCTGCCCTTGGCGACTCCGGCACGCCGGGCTATGACGTTCAAGCTGCCGCGGGAGAATCCGTGCGCACCGAACTCAGCCTCGGCGGCTTCCACCACGGCGGCACGGCGAGCCGGATCGACACGCGCCCACGTCACCGTCGGCATGGGGCCTCCTTGCGTTGGTGACCACTGGTCATTCTACTGTGCGCTGCATCACGGTCAAGGCTGGCGTCGAGATTGACACCAGCGCGCGAAAGTGCGAGTGGGCAACACGGCAGCGTCGATCTCGACGCGGCGCACTATGGTGCCATTTGATATGCGCCGTTGAGCGCGAGCACGTGGTCCTTCCAGATCTGGTCGTAGCGGGCGGGATCGTGCACCGGCCGACGGACCATTCGCATGGCGAACCGAGCCTGTTCGGCTGTCGTGGCGGACCTGTCGTGCAGCTCGACGGCATGGGTGTTGAAGTCCCGAACCAGTACGCCGAAGATCTCGTCGATCAAGGCCTCGTCGACACCAGATAGCCGGGCCTCCTCCAAAATGAGCTGGGCATAGGGCACGTTCGCGAAGAGTTGTCCCACGCCGAAGGCAAAGTCGATATCCTTCTGCTGTGCCGCGTCCGGGGTGGCGCTGGCCAGCAGCTCGGCGAACACGTCGACTTGCTCGCGCAGCAGCGCGACATTAGGCAGATGCGCGCAGGTGTCAAATGACGCGCGCCAGTCGTGGAAACGCACCTTACCCAAGCCCCCGGTGGGTCCCTGGGCAAACAGGAACGCGTCATCGGCGGCGTCGTCGCGACGCGGGATGACCGGCAGCGTGGAGTCGGGAGCGAACAGATAGTTGGGCATGAATTTGCCGAGTAGCCCGATGTTGATGTGCACAGTGCCTTCCAACCTGGGCAGCAGGCCAATCTCGCGAGCCACGGTCTCGAAAAACGTGTCCTTTTCCACCCCTTTGGCCGCAATGACGTCCCACAGGGCGGTGATGACCCGCTCGCCTTCGCTGGTGACCTTCGCCTTGGTCAGCGGGCTGTAGAGCAGGTAGCGACGGTCGGCGGCCGACGCGCTGCGCATGTAGTCGCTGGCCCGGCTGGCGACCAGCTTCATCGCAATTAGCCGCACGTAGGCGTCGGTGAGCAGCCGCCGCACGTGGCTGAAGTCGGTCACCACAGTGCCGTACAGGTGACGGTTGGCCGCGTGGGTGACCGACTCGTAGAGGGCGTGGGTGCACATTCCGATGGCACCCCAACCCAGGTTGTACTTGCAGACGTTGACCGTGTTGAGGGCGGCGTGGAAGGCTTCGGCGCCACGATGCAGGATGTCGGCCTCGGTGACCGGGTAATCGCGCAGCGCGTAATTGGCCACATAGTTCTGCGAGTTCACCACATTCTTGATCAGGTCATACCGCTCGTGCTGGGAGTCGGCGACGAAGAAGACGTACTCCTGGCTTTCTGGGGTGCCGGCGATCTTGCCGAAGGTGGAGACCATCCGGGCCACGTTGGCGTTGCCGATGTAGTACTTCTCGCCGTTGGCGGTCCAGCCGCCGTCGCTGGGGGTAAGGATCATGTCGGTCTGATAGACGTCGGCGCCGTGGGTCTGTTCGGACAGGCCGAAGGCGAACACTTCGCCGGCCTCGAGCCCCGCGGCGGCCTTGCGCTTGGCGTCCTCGTTGGCGCTCATCCAGATCGGGCCCAGGCCTAGGGCGGTCACCTGGAAGGGGTACCAGTAGCTCAGCCCGTAGAAGCCCATGATCTCGGCGAACTCGCTGATCCGGTAGGTGTCCCAGCGGCAATCATCGGCGCCATAGGAGGCCGGCGTCAGTAGGGAAGCAAAGATGCGTTCCCGCCCGACGAAGTCCAGGAAGTCCGAGTACCAGATCCGCTCGTGGTCGTCGTGCTTGAGCCGGGCCTTCCCCCTGGACTCGAAGAAGTCCACCGTCGCGGCCATGATCTCCCCGGAGCGACGGTCTGGGTATTTGCGTGTCAAATGGTTGGGGTTGAGCAGCATAAGAATTGGCTCCCGAGCGGTTCGGTCAACGACGAGGGTGACGCTACTGCACTGCGGCCCCGCAAGACACCGATTGCGGCCTAGCATCAGTGACGTGCCAGAACTAAATACCGCTCGCGGACCCATCGACACCGCTGATCTCGGCGTCACGCTCATGCACGAGCACGTCTTCATCATGACCACCGAGATTGCGCAGAACTACCCGGAAGCCTGGGGCGACGAGGACAAGCGGGTGGCCGGCGCCATCGCCCGGCTAGGCGAACTCAAGGTCCGCGGCGTGGACACCATCGTCGACCTCACGGTGATCGGGCTGGGCCGATACATCCCGCGCATCGCCCGGGTGGCCGCGGCCACCGAGCTGAACATCGTCGTGGCCACCGGCTTGTACACCTACAACGACGTCCCGTTCTACTTCCACTACCTCGGGCCGGGCGCACAGCTGGACGGCCCGGAGATCATGACCGACATGTTCGTCCGCGACATCGAGCACGGCATCGCCGACACCGGCATCAAGGCGGGAATCCTCAAGTGCGCCACCGACGAACCCGGCCTCACCCCTGGTGTCGAGCGGGTGTTGCGCGCGGTCGCCCAAGCACACAAACGCACCGGGGTGCCGATCTCCACCCACACCCACGCCGGGCTGCGGCGCGGCCTTGACCAGCAACGCATCTTCGCCGAGGAGGGGGTGGACCTGAGCCGGGTGGTTATCGGACACTGCGGCGACAGCACCGACGTCGGCTACCTGGAAGAGCTCATCGCCGCCGGCTCCTACCTCGGGATGGACCGGTTCGGCGTCGACGTGATCTCACCGTTTCAGGACCGGGTGAACATCGTGGCCCGAATGTGCGAGCGCGGCCATGCCGACAAGATGGTGCTATCACACGACGCCTGCTGCTATTTCGACGCGCTTCCCGAGGAGCTGGTGCCGGTGGCGATGCCGAATTGGCATTACCTCCACATCCACAACGACGTCATCCCCGCACTGAAGCAGCACGGCGTCACCGACGAGCAGCTGCACACCATGCTCGTCGACAACCCGCGCCGCATCTTCGAGCGGCAGGGCGGCTATCAGTGAGACAGCCGCGCCGGGCGAATGCCATGGGCTTGGCATTGTGCATATATATCGGCTCCTTATTGATATATACTCCGATTCATGGCGAAACATCTCGTCGACATCGACGAGCAGGCTTTAAACATGGCTCGTACAGAATTGGGCACGACGACGATCAAAGACACCGTCAACGCGGCCCTGCGGCAAGCCACGTCTCAGCGAGTTCAACGCGTCGCCGCCGCTCTCGACACGCTGGCCGCCGCACCGCCAGAGGACCGCGCCGAAGCATGGCGCTGAAATATCTTCTCGACACCAGCGTGATCAAAAGGCTCAGCCGGCCCGCCGTGCGGCGGGCGGTGGAACCGTTGGCTGAGGCCGGTGCCGTCGCTCGCACGCAAATAACCGACCTTGAAGTCGGGTACTCCGCACGCAATGAAACCGAGTGGCAGCGGCTCATGGTGGCATTGAGCGCGTTCGACCTCATCGAATCGACGGCATCGCATCATCGCCGCGCGCTTGGAATCCAGCGCCTACTCGCTGCGCGTAGTCAGCGCGGTCGCAAAATCCCGGACCTGCTCATTGCCGCGGCCGGCGAGGAACACGGGCTGGTCGTTCTACATTACGACGCGGACTTCGATCTCATCGCCGCCGTGACCGGTCAGCCCTGTCAGTGGATCGTGCCAGCGGGCACGATCGACTAGGTGCCCGCCAGGTGTCAGCCGGCCGAGTCAGGGTGCAATCGCGTCCGCCTGAAGTTCGCCGACCGATATGGGTTCGTTGCGGCGCTCCCAGCGGCGCAACGCTTCCCGGCAGGGCGACTCGACCAGGGCGTAGCTGACCGCGGCGATCGCGAAACCGAAGATCAGCGTCAACACCAGCACCGTCGGCATTCGCCCGGTAAACGGGAACGCTCCGATCACGGGAAACACCATGGCCAGCGCGGCCAGATGCCAGATGAACAGGCCATAGGACCAACGGCCCAGGGTCACCATCGCGGGGCTGCCCAGCAGCCGGTGCGACGTGTCGGGCCGGTCCAGCACCAGCGGCGCCACCAGCGCGAACGCTACCAGCGAGCCCATCGCGGTCTTCACCGCGAATTGTGCCGCCGTGCCCGGAACCAGGCCCTCCGGACCCGCCAACGGCGAGGCCGCCACCAGGTAACCCAGCAGCGCGGTAACCGCCATCGCCACGCGGCGGCGCGCCCACCGATGCGGCAACCCGACCGGGCTGTAGGCCCACTCCGCCAGCAACATTCCCGCGGCGAACCACGAGAAGAACGCCGGCGGCCAGGTCAACGGGTTGATCCCCGACCCGGCGTCCAACGGGAGCCAGCCCCACGCCCAGCTGAGCGCCGCCAGCGCCGCGATCGCCGGCACTCGGGCACCGACCGGAATTCGGCGGCCCAGCAACGCTAAGACCGGCAGCGCCGCATAGAAGGCGACCTCCACGGACAGGCTCCACATCTGGGTCAGGCCGCCGGTCAGGGTCAGCGGCACATAGATCTGGGTGAGCGTCAGGTTGGCCAGCCACACGGTCAGGCTGGCATGATCCGCGTCGGGCAGCAGGGACAGGATGACGACCACCGCCACCACATAGGCCGGCATGATGCGCGCCACCCGCGATCGCAGATACGGACCGGTTCGCGGGTGTGACCGCAGATCTCGCGCCGCTGCGGCGTGTCCGCGCCACAACAAGAATCCCGACACGGCGAAGAACACCGCCACCGCCAGATCGAAGCGGCCGAACAGCCGCCCGCCCACACCGCTAGAGTGCCCGGTCTGGAACGCGACGTGAGTGACCACGACGCCGACGGCCGCGCATGCGCGCATTCCCTCGACGGCGGGCAGAAAGCCACGGGTCCCACCCACCACCTGGCCGTTGGTCACCAACACAGTGTGCCTGTGAGGTGTTTGCGGGCGAATCGGTGCACCCGATTCGTCCGCCGGGCCCATACGCTCTGCTGTTAGGGTCAAACGGGTTTTGCCTCGCTTGGTCAGGTCGGAGCGGGTCCCGACCGACGAGTCCATGGACCATAAGGAGGTCACAGCAACGTGAACCGCGCCGGCGACGATGCAGTGTTGGCACCGCCCGCTTGCGGGGGACGAAGCGATGAGGTGGGGGCACCACCCGCTTGCGGGGGAGAGCGGCGCAGGTGAACCGGGCAGTCATGTTGCGGTTCGCCGCGTGCGGCGCTATCGGACTCGGAGCCGCCCTACTGATCGCCGCCCTGCTGCTGTCGACCTATACCACCAGCAGGATCGCTGAGATCCCACTCGATATCGATGCCACGTTGATCAGCGACGGCACTGGAACGGCACTCGACTCGGCGTCGCTAGCCACCGAGCACATCGTGGTCAACCAGGACGTGCCGCTGGTGTCCCAACAGCAAGTCACCGTCGAATCGCCCGCCAACGCCGACGTGGTCACACTTCAGGTCGGATCCTCGCTCCGGCGCACCGACAAGCAGAAGGACAGCGGGCTGCTGCTGGCGATCGTCGACACGGTCACCCTCAACCGCAAGACGGCGATGGCTGTCTCCGACGACACCCACACCGGCGGCGCCGTCCAGAAACCGCGGGGCCTCAATGACGAGAACCCGCCGACGGCCATTCCGCTGCGGCACGACGGGCTGTCTTACCGGTTCCCGTTTCACACCGAGAAGAAGACATACCCCTATTTCGACCCCATCGCACAGAAAGCGTTTGACGCCAACTACGAAGGCGAGGAGGACGTCAACGGTTTAACCACATACCGCTTCACGCAGAACGTCGGCTACACCCCCGAGGGGAAGCTGGTGGCTCCCCTCAAATACCCGTCGCTGTACGCCGGCGACGAGGACGGCAAAGTCACCACATCAGCGGCGATGTGGGGGCTACCCGGTGATCCGAACGAGCAAATCACCATGACCCGCTATTACGCGGCGCAGCGAACATTCTGGGTGGACCCGGTGTCCGGCACCATCGTCAAAGAAACCGAACGCGCCAACCACTACTTCGCTCGTGACCCACTCAAACCCGAGGTCACGTTTGCCGACTACCAGGTCACCTCCACCGAAGAGACGGTCGAATCCCAGGTCAACGCGGCTCGCGACGAGCGCGACCGGCTGGCGCTGTGGTCGCGGGTGCTGCCGATTACATTCACCGCGGCCGGCTTGGTCGCGCTGGTCGGCGGTGGTCTGTTCGCGTCGTTTAGCCTTCGGACCGAAGGTGCGCTGATGGCTGCCAGCGGGGATCGGGACGACCACGATTACCGCCGCGGCGGCTTCGAAGAACCGGTGCCTGGAGCGGAGGCTGAGACCGAGAAACTGCCCACGCAGCGCCCCGACTTCCCGCGCGAGCCGAGTGGCTCGGATCCGCCCCGACTCGGTTCGGCGCAGCCGCCCCCACCGCCGGACGCGGGGCATCCCGACCCCGGCCCGCCCGAGCGGCGCTAATCAGGCGACGTGCGCTGGTTCCGACCGGGGTACGCGCTGGTCTTGGTGCTGCTGTTGGCCGCGCCGCTACTGCGGCCCGGATACCTACTGCTGCGCGATGCAGTGTCCACACCACGGTCGTATGTGTCGGCCAACGCCCTAGGGCTGACATCGGCGCCCCGGGCGACTCCGCAGGACTTCGCGGTCGCTTTGGCGTCACACCTCGTCGACGGCGGCGTCGTGGTGAAAGCGCTGCTGCTGCTGGGGCTTTGGCTGGCGGGCTGGGGCGCGGCCCGACTGGTCGCAACGGCACTACCCGCAGCGGGGGCAGCCGGCCAGTTTGTCGCGATCACGCTGGCGATCTGGAATCCCTATGTGGCCGAACGACTTTTGCAGGGCCATTGGAGCCTGCTGGTCGGCTATGGGTGTCTGCCCTGGGTTGCGACGGCGATGTTAACGATGCGAACAACGGTTGGCGCGGGTTGGTTCGGGCTTTTTGGGCTGGCGTTCTGGGTTGCGCTGGCCGGCCTGACCCCGTCCGGGCTGCTACTCGCCGCGACAGTTGCGGTGGTGTGCGTGGCGATGCCCGGCGCGGGCCGCCCGCGCTGGCAATGTGGGGTCGCGGCGTTGGGCTCCGCGCTGGTGGGTGCGCTGCCCTGGCTGACGGCGTCGGCGCTGGGCTCGTCGTTGACCAGCCACACGGCAGCCAATCAGCTTGGGGTTACCGCGTTCGCGCCACGCGCCGAACCGGGGCTGGGCACGCTTGGCAGCTTGGCCAGTCTCGGTGGGATCTGGAACGGCGAGGCCGTACCTAGCTCGCGGACAACGCTTTTCGCAGTGGCATCCGCCGTCGTACTACTCGCCATGGTGGCGATCGGACTACCGACTGTGGCGCGCCGGCCCGTGGCAGTGCCGCTGCTGACACTAGCGGCGGTGTCCGTGATGGTCCCGGCTGTCCTTGCGACCGGCCCAGGTCTGCACGCGCTACGGGTGGTGGTCGATGCCGCACCCGGCCTGGGCGTGCTGCGCGACGGACAGAAGTGGGTCGCGCTGGCGGTACCCGGATACACACTCTCCGGTGCGGGCACGGTGCTAACGCTGCGACGCTGGCTGCGACCGGCAACGGCGGCGGTGGTCTGCTGTCTGGCGCTGGTCCTAACGCTGCCTGACTTGGCGTGGGGGGTGTGGGGCAAGGTTGCGCCTGTGCACTACCCGTCCGGTTGGGCGGCGGTGGCAGCGGCGATCAATGCCGATCCCCGGACGGTTGCGGTCTTGCCCGCGGGCACCATGCGGCGCTTCTCGTGGTCCGGTTCGGCACCGGTACTCGATCCGCTCCCCCGTTGGGTTCGCGCCGATGTGCTGACCACAGGTGATCTGGTCATTTCCGGGGTGACCGTTCCCGGCGAAGACGCGCACGCCCGGGCGGTCCAGGAGCTGCTGCTCACCGGGCCCCATCCGTCAACCTTGGCCGCGGCCGGCGTCGGGTGGCTGGTCGTCGAATCCGACAGCGCCGGCGACATGGGCGCGGCCGCACGCACCCTCGGCCGGCTAGCAGCGGCGCACCGCGACGACGAATTGGCTCTTTATCGGGTCGGCGGCCAAACCTCCGGTGCATCGTCGGCCCGCCTCAAAGCGACAATGCTCGCGCATTGGGCGTGGCTTTCGATGCTGCTGGTCGGCGGCGCTGGCGCGGCCGGCTATTGGGTGCGCCGACACTTACACCACTGCGAAGACACGCCGGCGAGCCGCGCCCAGGATTAAGTCTGTCGAAGCCGGCTCAAACCACGCCGCTGACAAAACGGCTGGCCTGCACTGCCTCCAACACGCTGCGCAGCGCTTCGGCGCTTTGCCGCCAGGAGAACTCACCGCTACGCGCCTGTGCCTTGGCGCCGAGTTGGTCACGCAGCACCGAATCGGACAGCAGTTGTTCGAGCCAAGCCACCAATTCGGCCCGGTCGTCGACCAATATGCCGGTCACCCCGTCGACGATCGAGTCCGCCAAACCACCGGAGGATCTGTACCCGATGGTGGGCACGCCGTGCTGGGCCGCCTCGATGACCGCGAGCCCCCATCCCTCTTTACGTGAGGGCAACAAGTGCACCCAGGAGCTTTGCAGCACATGGTGTTTGGTCACATCGTCGACATGCCCGTGAAAGGTAACGGCGTCAGCAATGTCGAGCCGGTGCACATGGTCAACGAGGCGCTGCCGCCACCAGCCACCGCCGACGATGTCTAGGTGCAGGCCCGGTATCCGAGGCTGTAGCTCCGCGACCGCTGCCAACGCGTCCTCGATCTGCTTGTGCGGCACCAGCCGGGAGAGCACCACCACACGCGGCGTGGGCGCACGTGGGCCGGACAACGTTGGCGACGGCGCCTCGTCGAGGCCGTTGCGCACCACAGCGATCCGCTCGCTGTCCACACCGAGGGCGATCAGATCCCGCGCCGACGGCAGCGACACCGTCACGTACTGGTTGCGCCGGTGTAGCCGTGGCGACAACATCGACTCGACATACCAGCCGAGCCGACCCATCATCCGCCCGGCCACCGGCCACTGCTCACGGTGGCAATGGTGTACCAGTACCAGCGACCGCCGGCCATACAACAGCCGGGCCACAAACGGCCAGCCGTTTTGGGTATCAACGACCACATCCGGGCGCACTCGGCGCAGCGGCCCAAGCCCACATCGGGCTGCGGCCATCGCCAGCAACGCCCATAGATACACCGAGTAGCGCCCGCCGGCACGACTGATCCGCACCCCGTCGACCAGTTCATGCCGTGGCGCACCGGGATAGCGAGCGGTGCGCAACGTGACTGCAATGCCCGATGCGGCCAACTGAGCCCCGATGCGTTGCAGATAGGCTTCGCTCCCGCCCCCCTGGGGGTGCCCGATGTCGCGCCAGCACAGCAGCAACACCGAGCGCAGAGCAGACATTGGTCGATAGCCTAGCGGGCCGTAGGGTGTGCCAGGTGGCGGTCACCGATGTGTTCGCGCGACGGGCGACACTGCGGCGCTCGCTGCGACTGCTGGCAGACTTCCGCTACGAGCAGCGCGACCCGGCACGGTTCTATCGCACACTGGCGGCCGACACCGCAGCAATGATCGGCGATCTGTGGCTGGCCACACATGGCGAGCCGCCAGTTGGCCGTACGCTGCTCGACGTTGGCGGCGGGCCGGGGTATTTCGCGACGGCGTTCTCCGACGCCGGTGTCGGCTACATCGGCGTCGAGCCGGACCCTGATGAAATGCATGCCGCCGGACCTGCGTTCACCGGCCGGCCCGGCATGTTCGTCCGGGCGTCAGGCATGGCACTGCCGTTCGCCGACGACTCGGTAGACATCTGCTTGTCCTCCAATGTCGCCGAACACGTGCCGCGCCCCTGGCAGCTTGGCACCGAGATGCTGCGGGTGACCAAGCCAGGCGGGTTGGTCGTGCTGTCCTACACGGTTTGGCTGGGGCCATTCGGCGGGCACGAGATGGGCCTCAGCCACTACCTCGGCGGCGCCCGCGCCGCCGCCCGATATGTCCGCAAACACGGCCATCCGGCAAAAAACAACTATGGGTCGTCGTTGTTTGCCGTGTCCGCCGCCGAGGGTCTGCGCTGGGCTGCCGGCACCGGAGCAGCGTTAGCCGCATTTCCCCGCTACCACCCCAGATGGGCGTGGTGGCTGACATCCGTCCCGGTGCTGCGTGAGTTCCTGGTGAGCAATCTGGTATTGGTGCTCACACCCTAATAATGGAACACGTTCTCGTTTCGCGTTCGGCTTGGGTAGGGTGACGCCATGACCGCCGGCGACGATGCCGAGCGCAGCGATGAGGAGGAGCGGCGCATATGTCTGACAGTGCCACGGAATACGACAAGCTTTTCATCGGCGGCAAGTGGACCAAACCGTCGACCTCCGATGTTATCGAGGTACGCTGCCCAGCCACTGGGGAATATGTCGGCAAGGTGCCGATGGCGGCCGCCGCCGACGTCGACGCCGCGGTCGCCGCAGCACGTGCGGCGTTCGACAACGGCCCCTGGCCCTCGACCCCGCCGCACGAGCGTGCGGCGGTGATCGCTGCGGCGGTCAAGATGCTGGCTGAGCGCAAGGACCTGTTCACCAAGCTGCTCGCAGCCGAAACCGGCCAGCCGCCGACCATCATCGAGACGATGCACTGGATGGGTTCGATGGGGGCGATGAACTACTTTGCCGGTGCAGCGGACAAGGTCACCTGGACCGAAACCCGCACCGGCTCCTATGGACAGAGCATTGTCAGCCGTGAGCCGGTCGGTGTGGTGGGCGCGATCGTGGCCTGGAACGTCCCGCTGTTTCTGGCCGTCAACAAGATTGCGCCGGCGCTGCTGGCCGGCTGCACCATCGTGCTCAAGCCCGCCGCCGAAACACCGCTGACCGCAAACGCTTTGGCGGAGGTGTTCGCCGAGGTGGGCCTGCCCGAGGGGGTGTTGTCGGTAGTGCCGGGAGGGATTGAGACCGGGCAGGCGCTGACGTCTAACCCGGACATCGACATGTTTACCTTCACCGGCAGCTCGGCCGTCGGCCGAGAGGTCGGCAGGCGTGCCGCTGAGATGCTCAAGCCGTGCACCTTAGAACTCGGCGGCAAGTCGGCGGCCATCATTCTCGAGGACGTCGACCTGGCCGCAGCTATTCCGATGATGGTGTTCTCCGGCGTCATGAACGCCGGACAGGGCTGCGTCAACCAGACCCGCATTCTGGCTCCGCGCTCCCGGTACGACGAAATCGTGGCTGCGGTAACTAATTTCGTAACGGCTCTCCCGGTGGGCCCGCCGTCGGACCCGGCAGCTCAGATCGGGCCGCTGATCTCGGAGAAGCAGCGGACTCGCGTTGAAGGCTACATCGCCAAGGGCATCGAGGAGGGCGCTCGGTTGGTGTGCGGCGGCGGCCGTCCCGAGGGCTTGGACAACGGCTTCTTTATCCAACCCACCGTATTCGCCGATGTCGACAACAAGATGACCATCGCACAGGAGGAGATCTTCGGGCCGGTGCTGGCCATCATTCCTTATGACACCGAGGAGGACGCGATCGCGATCGCCAACGATTCAGTGTATGGGCTGGCGGGCAGCGTGTGGACCACCGACGTGCCCAAAGGCATCAAGATCTCGCAGCAGATCCGCACCGGGACATACGGAATCAACTGGTACGCCTTCGATCCCGGCTCACCCTTCGGCGGCTACAAGAACTCCGGAATCGGCCGCGAGAACGGGCCCGAGGGTGTCGAACACTTCACCCAGCAAAAGAGTGTCCTGCTGCCGATGGGCTACACCGTCGCGTAGCTGGGCTAGGTGCCCGTCCAACGGGGCCGGCGCCTCTCGGCGAACGCGATCGCACCTTCCTTCGCGTCGTTGGAGGTGAACACCGGCACCAGGATCTTCATCTGCTCAGCGAACATAGTGTCGGGACTCCACCCACGCGACTCGGTGATAATCCGCTTGGTGGCCACCACCGCCAGCGGCCCATTGGCGGTGATCTTCTCCGCCAACGCGATCGCAGCATCGAGGGCGGTCCCCGGCTCGGCCAAAACGTTGACGAGCCCCAGCTCGTGCGCGCGTTCGGCCGGTAGGTTGTCACCGGTCAGCGCCAACTCCATGGCTATCGCATACGGGATGCGCTCCGGCAACCGCAGCAATCCCCCGCCGCCGGCAACCAGACCCCGCTTGACTTCAGGAATCCCGAACGCCGAATCCCTGGCCGCCACGATCAGGTCGGCAGCAAGCGCCAGCTCGGTGCCACCCGCCAACGCGTAGCCTTCCACCGCAGCAATGAGCGGCTTGGTCGGCGGACGTTCGGTAAAGCCAAGGCCGCGACCTTCGACGACGACATTCTCGCCCCGGGCGAACGCCTTGAGGTCCATGCCCGCGCAGAACGAACCGCCCGCACCGGTCAGGATTGCCACCGACAGGCCGGCATCGCCGTCCAGCTGATCCATCGCATCGGCCAAGCCCCGGCTGACTGCGGCGTTGACCGCGTTCTTGGCTTTCGGGCGGTTGATCGTGATGATCAAAATCCGATCCCGCTGTTCGACCAGAACCTCAGGTTCGGTGTTGGCTGCGTCGCTTTCGCTGCTCATACTGGCCTCATACTCGTCCGGTGTTTCGTGTCATGCCTGCGCCATCGCGGACTCGACGACTGTCAACTCCACGGAAAGACCAGCGGCGCGGCGTATTTCGATGAAGTCCGCGATCATTCCCGCGGTTACTTCATGCGGGTCCTGCACGGTGGAACCATCGGTTAACACCGAGATATTGAGCTGATCGACATAACTCCACACCGTGATATTCAATCCGCTACCGGCGGTCAACGGGCCCACCGAATAGATCTCGGTGACCAGCGCGGCCCCCACGCGGCCGCGTTCGCGCGGACCGGGAACATTCGAGATATTCAAGTTGAGTACCTTGTTCTGCCCGTCGCGCTCAGACAACCACCGGAACAAGGCTTCTGCACCGGCAGGTGGCCAGTAAGCCGCCCAGCGGCTGATCAACTCCGGTCCCAAAAGCTGGTGGCTCTCCTTGGCGGAGACCGCGTTTTCGTGACAGACGCGCACCCGCTGCAACGGGTCGTCGGAGTCGGCAGGCAGCGCCACCAGCATTCCGGTGAAGCGGTTACCGGAGATCCGCTCCGGTGAGAAGTCGTAACTCACCGGGACCGACGCCAGCAGCGGTTCGGCCTTGCCGTCATAGCGCAATAGCAGGGTACGCAGAGCGCCGGTCGACATGGCCAGCACCATGTCGTTGATCGTCGCCCCCAGCAACTTGGCCGTCGCCTTCACGTCAATCAGCGCCAGGGTGGCGGTGGCGAACCTGCGCTCCGGGGTGAGCCGGTGATTCATGAACGTCGGTGGTGGGGTAAATGGCATGGTCAGTGCGGGTGAGAGCTTGCGCGAGCTACGTCGCACCCGGCCTAGACCCTGCGTGGTGTACCGGATGGTTGCAGGAATCCGGCCGAGGTGGCGCAAGTGGTCGATGAACGCCGCGGACAGCAACTGCCGCTTGGTAGGAGCGGGGTCAGGCACATAGCGGCCGACCTCCGGTCCCGGCAGCAGATCCATCCCCCGTGCCATCATGTTTGCCGAGGCAACACCGTCAGCCAACGCATGGTGAATTTTGGCAACCACCGCGATCCGGTGGTTGGCAAGCCCCTCAACGAAGTACATCTCCCACAGCGGGTGGTCGCGGTTCAGCGGGGTGCTGGCGATTTCTCCGACCGCCTCGTCGAGTTCGCGCCGACCCCCCGGGGCGCGCAACCGCCACGGCCGGATGTGGTAGTTGAGATCGACCTGGCAGTGCTCCCGCCACATCGGGTGATGGAACTTCAACGGGACATCAACCAGCTGATAGCCCAATGGCTCAAGCTTATGCAGCCGGCCAGCGATCACCTCGCGAAACGCGTCGACACCGAATTCCTGTCTGCCCGAATCCAATTCGATCACGGCGACCTTGAGTGTGTGCATGTGCACATTCGGGGTCTCGCTGTAAAGCAGTACCGCGTCCCAGCCGCTGAGCCGTTTCACCGCAGCCCCCTACTCATAGGGCGACCATACAATTGGCCGGCGTTTAGATGACCTCTTTCGCGAACTGTGCCCGGCTGCGATGAACCTGGTTGAGAAACAGCGCGATCGCGTGTGCCGTCGGGCCGGTGCGAGCGCCGTCTAGCAGGTCGAAGCCGTGGCCCGCACCGGGCAGCTCCAGGTAGCCAACCTGTGAGCGGGAGACCGCTCGTAACCGCTCGACAAAGCTCCGCGCCTGCTCAACCGGGATGACACAGTCACGGCTGCCATGAATCACCAGGAATGGCGGTGCATTTCTGGTGACTCGTTGGATCGGCGACGCGTCACGGAACACTTCGGGGTGACGATCAATCGTGCGCTGAACCACCACCCGCTCCAGAAAATCGACGAACCGGGCACGTTCCGGGGTGGAGCGGTCCTCCCAGTCGTAGCGGCCGTAAATCCCCACCACCGCGTCGACCGACGTGTCGGAGCCCTCTGGCAGCTCGGCCTGATATTGCGGGTCGTTGGCGGTGAGCCCGGCCAGCGCGGACAAGTGGCCGCCGGCCGAACAACCAGCCACCGCAATGAAATTGCGGTCACCGCCGAATTTGTCGACATTGGCCCGTGCCCACGCGATGGCGGTCTTGACATCCAGGATGTGTCGTGGCCAGCGGTGATGCGGTGCGACCCGGTAGTCGATCGATAGGCACACCCACCCCTGTGCGGCCAGCCGAGACAGCACCGCATACCCCTGGATGGCGCGACTGCCGTGCACCCAGGCACCGCCTGGGACGAAGATCAACACCGGCGCGGGTTTGGTGGGCATATCTTTGCGGCGCCATACGTCGAGCAACTGGGCCGGGTCGTCGCCGTAGAGGACGCGACGGCGGTGGACGTAACGGCGGTGGCGCAGCGCCCCGCAGACCGGCGGCGTGCGCTCCGGCGCCGGCCATTCGACGGCAAGGTCGTCGGGCGAAACGATGCCGCGTAAGGCCGCGACGGAAACCTCCTGCGTGCTGGCACGATCTCGACGGCGAACCTCGTTGATACCGGGGGTCAGTAAATCCTTCGCCGTCGCGGACAAGAAATCGGATGCGTGCCGGGCGCCCCAGACGCCGATGGCAGTAACGCCGCCGAGCGGCTTGAGGTGCTTACCCACCACCGGTAGCGAACCCCCGGCGACACTCAAGGCCAGCATATAGTCAGCGGGACGGGCACGTAGCAACCATCTGATGTAGGCCACACCGGTTGACCCGGCGGCGCGTCGCTGGTTCATGGTGGGAGCCTACTCCTCGTCGATCGCGTCGACCCGCGAACACCCCGCTCGGCGCCGCCTCACGTGCGCCACCACCAGCCGAATGGCGTAAGCGGCCGCGCTGATCCCGAACGCGACCGCGGTGAGCAGCAACCACCTGCCCAGAAATGGTTCCTGCGTCTGTCCGGTCGCATCCAGGTATGTCGGCGCACCCTGTCTGATGATGCCGGGCAGGAAAACCAGCAGCGTCAAGCCGGCTGCCAGCGCCGGGATCCGAATGTAGTTGCGTACCGGTAGTTCCGGGCGGCGGCGGGGCGCCGAGACGTCGCGCCTGCCGACTAGCCTGGCCAGGATCCGGTCGGCCAGCGCGTAGAGCGGGTACAACAGCAGGTCGTGGGCTACGACGGCGGCGACAAACCAGACCGCGATCGACTGACACCAGGTGGCCTGGTTCCACAGTGCCGAGGGCCTGGCGGTGGCCACGATGTAGCCCAGCAGGGCGAAGCCAGACACCATCGCCAGCAGGTGCAATGGACCTGACCCGTAGGAGTTTTTGAAACGCGTTGCAATGTCGAACATTTCACCTCTTGTGGAATTCGATGCCAGCGACCCATTTCGTGTTGTGCACACCGGGCAGTGCGGGAACGATGATGCGGGCCGGGTAGCCATGATCCAGCGACAGATCCGCCCCGTCGACCCGCAACGCCAGCAGCGCATCGGGGTCGGCGATCTGGTTTGCCGCCAGCTTCGCCTCGCCGAACGCCCCGCCGCGCTGCAGCGATGTAACCCGTGCCGAGCGCGCCGCCGGCACGCCCGCCAGCAGCGCCAGCTCGGCCAGCGGCACGCCGCTCCAGGTGCGCACGGCCGACCACCCTTCGACGCAGGCCAGCGGCAGCCGGGCGGTGCGTTGCGGCAGGCCGGCCAGCGTGGCGCGATCCAGCACTACTTCCGCAGGCCCGCCACGCAGCACCAGCCGCCAGTCGGGGCCAATGGCCTCCGCGGTGATCCCGGCGGCGGCGGCGGTCTTGTTGACCGGGAAGTCGCCCGGGCTCACGACACGGCCCCGGGGCAGCAGCAGGGCGGCCTTGCGGGTGAACCCGCCCAGGGTTTGCCCAACCGTCAGCACCCCGATCAGCAGCACCCCGGCACCGACCAATCCCAGGGCACCGCGTCTGCTTAGCGTGGCCTCGCCCGGATTGACCGACACCAGCCCGTCCGGATCGCACGGCTGCGCCCGGGTGTCAGCCACGTTGGTACCCAACACTTCTCGCATCGGTATCGATCGCAACCCGGTGACCATGTGGGGGATCTTGACCACGATATGCAACAGGAAACCCGCAATGAAGACCCAAGCCCCAAAATAGTGGCCGGTGTAGAAGCTGAACCCGAAGATGTAGTCATACTGAATGTTGAGCACGCCGGTGACGATCTGGAACAGGATCCCACCGACCAGCATCAGCACCGACAACCGTTCGAGCACCTGGGCAATCGAGCGCGCCGGCGGCCACACAAACAGCCGCGGTATCACCGACCACAACTTGGCCAGCACCACGGGAATGATCACCAGCCCCAGCCCCACATGCAGCCCCTGGGTCAACCGGTACAGCCAGGACGGACGGGTGGGCCAGGTGAAAGCGGGGAGTCGCAGCCAGCCGACGTCACCGGGGATGGCCTGGCCCAGCTGCGGCGCATAGGCGATATAAGAAAGTAGCCCGGTGATGATGACGAAAGGCAACGCCACCAATAGCACCAGGCCGAACACCGACGTCAACCACGGACCACGCAACGGGCTGCGAAACCGGGTGAGCCGGTGCAACGCCGGCGGTGGATGCCGCTGCAGCCAGCGCCACAGCCCGGCGGGAAAACCGTAGGCATCCTCGGCTTCCGCCCCTCTTGCTGGATCACTCATCAGGCCACCATCCCGATCCTCGTTCGACTAACCGCAGCCTGCCAAAGCCATCGCTGTACCGAGGCGAAATTGCGCCGACGCATACTGGACCGGTGTCCGGCAACGAAGTCCACCCCGACCTGCGTCGCATCGCCGTCGTCACCCCACGACAGCTGGTCGGTCCTCGCACCCTGCCAGTCATGCGGGCATTGATCGTCGTCGCGGGGCTTCGAATGTCCCGTACACCCCCCGATATCGAGGTGCTCACCCTGGAATCCGGGGTCGGTGTCCGGCTATACCGACCCGCCGGCAGCAACGAACCAGCGCCCGCGCTGCTGTGGATCCACGCCGGCGGATACGTAATGGGCACCGCGCAACAGGACGATCGGCTCTGCCTCCGGTTCAGCAGCAGACTGGGCATCACTGTCGCATCGGTGGACTACCGCCTGGCGCCGGAAAATCCGTATCCTGCCGCCCTGGGCGACTGCTACTCGGCGTTGACCTGGCTGGCCAGCCTGCCGGCGGTGGACCCCGCGCGGGTGGCAATCGGCGGCGCTAGTGCCGGCGGCGGCCTCGCGGCGGCGCTGGCTCTGCTTGCCCGCGACCGTGGCGGCATCACACCGGCATTTCAGTTGCTGGTGTACCCCATGCTCGACGACCGGACGTCGATCGCCCCCGCCAACCCGCACTACCGGCTATGGAACGGGCGCGCCAACCGGTTCGGCTGGCGGGCATATCTTGGCGATGCGGACGCACGGGTCGCGGTCCCGGGACGGCGTGACGACCTAGGAGGGCTGGCGCCGGCATGGATCGGCGTCGGCACCCACGACCTGCTCCACGACGAGGATCTGGCCTATGCCGAACGTCTGACAGCAGCCGGGGTGCCATGCCAGGTAGAAGTAGTCGAAGGCGCCTTCCACGGTTTCGATCGTGTGGCCCCGAATGTTGGGGTCTCACAAAGGTTCTTCACTAGTCAGTGCAACAGTTTGCGTGCCGCGCTGGCCCTTAGTAACCGAACCTAGAATTGCAAGGCGCTAAAACGCCAGTCGAGCACCTGCCGATCGGGCTCACTCGCCGAATCGCTGACCGCGTAGACCAGTGACCGCAGTCCCAGCACACCCCCGTCTGCGTGGGCCTGCGCAGACTCGATATGCAGCTCGCTGTAGAGGGTGTCGCCCTCGTGTACCGGAGCGGTGTGGTCGCAGGATTCCCAGTCCAGGACGGTCGCCAGGTTAGGCAATAGCCGGGTTGCCTGCGCGAGTGCCAGTCCGATGGTATGCCCGCCGTAGACCAGCCGTCGTCCGCTGACCCGCCAATCATGGTGCGTAGCAGCGATATTGAGGGTGAGCCGAGCCAGCTCCGGCGCTCCACTGACCAGGTCTGCGGTGCTATGCAACACCGCACCGGCAATACCGGCATCGAAGTGCGGCCCGGGAACCCGCTTTCGGAAAACCGCACCGTCCCAGTGTGCGGTTGGATCGGCGGCCGGCGCCGGCGCGTCGGCACCGATCCTGGACAAGTCGTCACCTGGCACAGCGCCGGGTTTCCAATCGGGGCTGGCGGGCAGCATGGCGCACCGGTAGAAATCGAGCACCAACCGATCGGTCCGGTCGATCGTGGTCATCCGCAGCCCCGCCAATCCGGTTGGCGCACGGCCCGGTTTGGGCGAGTTGGCTCGCAGCCCCACCACCTCGGTACGGGTGTAGAGGGTGTCGCCCACTGCCGGAAATCGGTGAAACCTGAGCCCGCGGTAGAACAGGTTGGCTTTGACCCGCTGAGTCGCCAAAGTTGACTGGCCGATCGCCACATCGCAAACCAGGCCCGGATGCGCCAGCGGCCCCGGCATACCCGTCACCGCCGCACACAGGTCGGAGTCCAGAGCCAGGCGTAGCCGGTTACCCACGATCGACTGATGGGCGGCCGCCAGCCCCAGCGACAGTGTGACCCCCGGCGCCCAGTCGAACACCTGACCTTTTGACAGGTCATCGAAATAGGGCCCGCCGACGCGGATGCCCCCATACCCGCTAGCCACAACGCCACATGCTGGCAGGCTATCGGACAGGGGGTCAATACGGAGGGCGACAAAAGGTGCGCAACGAGCTCAACGACGACGAAGCGATGCTGGTCGCCACCGTGCGGGCATTCATCGACCGAGACGTGAAGCCAACCGTCCGTGAGGTCGAGCATGCCAATAGCTACCCGGAGGCGTGGATCGAGCAGATGAAACACATCGGCATCTACGGCCTGGCGATCGACGAACAGTACGGCGGGTCGCCGGTGTCGATGCCGTGCTATGTGCAAGTCACCCAGGAGCTGGCACGCGGCTGGATGAGCCTGGCCGGCGCGATGGGCGGGCACACCGTCGTCGCCAAATTGCTGACCCTGTTTGGCACCGAGGAACAGCGGCGGACATATCTGCCCCCGATGGCCAGTGGCGAGCTGCGGGCCACCATGGCGCTAACCGAGCCCGGCGGTGGCTCGGATCTGCAGAACATGTCGACCACGGCGTTGGCCGACGGCCCTGAAGGCTCTGCCGGGTTGTTGATCAACGGCTGCAAGACGTGGATCAGCAACGCCCGCCGGTCCGGACTTTTCGCGGTGCTGTGCAAGACCGACCCGAACGCCACACCGCGGCACCAAGGCATGTCGATCGTGCTCGTCGAACCCGGGCCGGGACTCACGGTGTCGCGGGACTTGCCGAAGTTGGGTTACAAGGGCGTCGAATCCTGCGAGCTGTCGTTCGACAACCTCCGGGTGCCGGTCTCGGCGATCCTGGGCGGAGCCATGGGTCAAGGCTTTTCGCAGATGATGAAGGGACTTGAAACGGGTCGCATCCAAGTGGCCGCGCGGGCGCTGGGCGTGGCGACGGCGGCACTCGAGGACTCGCTGGCCTACGCTCAGCAACGGGAAAGCTTTGGCCGACCGATCTGGCAGCATCAGGCGGTCGGCAATTACCTGGCCGACATGGCGACCAAGCTCACAGCGGCCCGTCAGCTGACCCGCTATGCCGCCGAGCGGTACGACAGCGGCCAACGCTGCGATATGGAGGCCGGGATGGCCAAGTTGTTCGCCTCCGAGGTCGCGATGGAAATCGCCCTAAACGCCGTGCGTATCCACGGCGGCTACGGCTACTCGACCGAGTACGACGTGGAACGGTACTTCCGCGACGCACCCTTGATGATCCTCGGTGAAGGCACCAACGAGATCCAGCGCAACGTGATAGCCGGACAACTGGTGGCCCGGGGCGGGATATAGCCGGTGTCTGGGTGGACAGGTCGGGCCCCCGGCAGCATCGGTCACACCGAGTATTTTTCGACCAGCCCGCTCTTGTAGAGCTTTCCGGTGTCGGTGCGCGGCAATTGCGGTTCGAACGCGATCGACCTTGGACACTTGAAGTGTGACAAGCGGTCTCGTAACCAGGCTAATAGCTCGCCGGCGAACTGATCGTTGGCATCGGCGGAGTCGACGGTTTGCACCGCGGCCATGACACGTTGACCCATCTCGTCGTCGGGAACGCCGAACACCGCCGCGTCGAGCACCTTGGGGTGGGCGACCAAGAGGTTCTCCGCCTCCTGCGGGTAGATGTTCACGCCGCCGGAGATGATCATGTGGTGGCGCCGGCCGGTCAGGAACAAGTAGCCGTCGTCGTCGAGATAGCCGACGTCGCCGACGGTTACCCAGCCGTGCTTGTTGCGCGACGCCGCGGTTTTCGCCGGATCGTTGAGGTATTCGAAGGGGTACCCGCCCTCGAAATAGATTTCGCCCGGCTGGTTCGGCGGCAGCTCGCTGCCGTCGGCGCCCACGATGTGCACCCCGCCCTGTATGGGCTTGCCGACCGAACCCGGATGCGTCAACCAATCCTCGGCTGTGATCAACGTCGACCCGCTGGCTTCCGAGGAGGCGTAGTACTCGTCGATGATCGGTCCCCACCAGTGAATCATCTGCTCCTTGATCTGGACTGGACATGGAGCGGCCGCGTGGATCACTCGCCTAAGGCTGGACATGTCATACGAATTACGAACTGCTTCAGGGAGTTTCAGCATCCGGACGAACATGGCCGGGACGAATTGCGCGTGGGTCACCCGGTAGCGCTGGATGGCGTCGAGGGCGCCCTCGGCGTCGAACTTCTCCATCACGACGGTGGTGACGCCCGCGGCCAGTGCGCTCATCGTCCACACTGACGGAGCGGTGTGGTACATCGGCGCGGGACTCAGATATACCGAGTCGGCGTCCATCCAGAAATCGAGCAGTGCCGGCATCATCCCGGGTGCCGCATCCGGTGAGACGTGTGGCAATTCGCGTTTGATTCCCTTCGGTCGGCCAGTCGTTCCCGACGAGTACTGCAGCAGGTCACCCTCGCGTTCGTCCTCGATCGGGGTGTCTGGTTGATCGGCAACGCATTCCGGGTAGGTCATCCAGCCGACCAGACCGCCCCCGGCAAGCATCAGCAGGTCCGGCAGCCCGCCCGGAAGGTGTTCGGCCAGGCCGTGGCAGGTCTCGCGCAGCGCCGCCGAACCGACAATTGCTTTGGCACCGCTGTTGTCGACGATGTAGGCGGCCTCGGAGGCGGTCAGGTGGGTATTGATCGGCACGTAGTACAACCCGCTGCGGCGAGCCGCCCACATGACCGCGTGCACGTGCTCGTTGTTCTCCATCAGGATGGCCACGACGTCGTCCTCGCGCAGACCAGCCTGGCGGAACCAATGCGCCAACCGGTTGGCGCGGGCCTCCAACTCGTCGAAGCTGATGACCGTCCCGGACGGATACAGGATGACGGCGGGCTTATCGGCGCCGATATACGGGCGAATCTGCATGCGCCGAGGGTACGTCGCGGCCCGGCGACCAGAGCCGCAGGGCGCAATTCCGCCCATCACCAGCCGAAATCGTTTGTAAAGTTCTCCACGTGGCAACTCTTCTGGTCAATCCTCCAGGCGTCCGTCAAGACGGGCTGTCGTACGTTGACGGACTCAAGCTTGGAGATCCGTGGCTGTATTGCTCCATGCCCATGGAGCACCTCGGGATGATGTCGATCAAGGCATACGCCAAGACCCAAGGGATCGCAGTCACCTCCGTCAACGGCCTGGTCGCCGGCCACGGGTCCGTGCAGGAGACGTGGCTGGCCATGCAAAGCGCCGCCGCCTTATCAGGAACGCCCCGGCTTGTCGGCTTTTCCTGCATCGACACATTTCCGGAGGTGTTGTGGTTGGCGCAGCGCGCGAGACAGGCCTGGGATGGCGTGCGCATCGTCATCGGGAATGCGATGGCAACACTGAACTACGAGCGCATCCTGCGCCAGCATGACTGTTTCGACTACGTCGTCGTTGGCGACGGGGAGGTAGCGTTCACCAAGCTGGCCTTGGCCCTGGCGAATGACGCTGCGGTTGACGACGTCCCGGGACTAGCCCGCCGTAGTGAGCAGGGACAGATCCTGCGCACACCCTCCTCGCTGGTCGACCTTGACGAGTTGCCTCGCCCGGCTCGCGACGAGTTGCCGACCGTCCTTGCTGATGGCTTCGCCGCCTCCGTCTTTTCCACCCGCGGATGCCCCTACCGCTGCACGTTCTGCGGCACCGGGGCCATGTCCGCGATGCTAGGGAAGGACAGCTACCGGGCGAAGTCGGTTGACGCGGTCGTCGACGAGATCGATTATCTGGTGTCGGACTACGACGTCAACTTCCTATCCATCACCGACGACCTGTTTATCTCCAAACACCCCGGTTCGCAGCAACGCGCCGCTGACTTTGCCAACGCGGTACTCAGGAGGGGGATCAGCGTCAACTTCATGGTCGATATCCGGCTGGACTCCGTTGTCGATCTGGACTTGTTCAAACATCTGCACAGGGCGGGCCTGCGTCGGGTATTCATCGGCGTGGAGACTGGGTCCTACGAGCAACTGCGCGCCTACCGCAAGCAGATCCTCACTCGTGGACAAGATGCCGCCGACACGATCAACGCCCTGCAACAGCTCGGCATTGACGTTATCCCGGGCACCATTATGTTTCACCCCACCGTGCAGCCCGACGAGCTACGCGAAACAGTCCGCCTGCTGCGGGCAACAAAGTATACGGTCGGCTTCAAGTTCATGAGCCGGATCGTCCCCTATCCGGGAACGCCGTTGTACCAAGCGTACTCGGACGCGGGTTATCTCACCGCGAAATGGCCCCTCGGTCAGTGGGAATTCGTCGACCCAGAGGCCTCCCGGGTCTACGCCGACGTCGTAGCCAAGGTCGCTCCTGACGTCGGAATCAGCTTCGATGAGGCTGAGGCGTACTTTCTTTCGCGGCTGGACGAGTGGGAGAATGTCATCGCCGGCCGAATCGCTGAGGCGACGTCGTGACACACGGAATGGTGCTCGGCAAGTTCATGCCGCCCCATGCGGGACACGTCTACCTTTGCGAGTTCGCGCGGCGATGGGTGGATGAGCTGACCATCGTCGTCGGATCAACGGCAGCAGAGCCGATTCCGGGCGCCCAGCGCGTTGCATGGATGCGGGAGCTGTTCCCCTTCGATCGCGTGGTCCATCTGGCCAACGAGAACCCGCAGCGCCCGTGGGAGCACCCGGACTTCTGGGACATCTGGAAGGCGAGCCTGCAGGGCGTGCTGGCAACCCGCCCCGACTTCGTCTTCGGTGCCGAGCCCTACAACGCGGACTTTGCCCAGATCCTCGGAGCGCGTTTCGTGGCGGTCGATCACGGTCGCACCGTCGTTCCCGTGACTGCAACCGACATCCGCGCGGACCCGCTTGGCCACTGGCAACACATCCCACGGTGCGTGCGGCCGGCCTTCGTCAAACGCGTGAGCATCATCGGACCCGAATCCACCGGGAAGACCACGCTGGCACAGGCGGTTGCGGAAAAGCTCCGAACGAAGTGGGTCCCGGAGCGGGCGAAAATGTTGCGGGAGCTCAATGGCGGCTCACTGATAGGACTGGAGTGGGCCGAAATCGTTCGCGGACAGATCGCGTCGGAGGAAGCCTTGGCTCGTGACGCCGATCGCGTCCTGATCTGCGACACGGATCCGCTCGCGACGACCGTGTGGGCCGAGTTCCTGGCGGGCGGCTGCCCGCAAGAGCTCCGTGATCTAGCTCGGCGTCCCTACGATCTCACACTGCTCACCACGCCCGATGTGCCCTGGGACGCCGACGACGGACGCTGTGTCCCCGGCGCACGCGGTACCTTTTTCGCCCGCTGCGAGCAGGCTCTCCGCGCCGCGGGACGATCATTCGTGGTGATCACGGGCGGTTGGGAAGAGAGGCTTTCGGTGTCTTTGCGCGCTGTCGAAGAACTTGTGCGTGCCCGCCGCTAACGAGCGCGAGCAGACACTAAAGCCCTCGACACGCCGTGCGTGCGGGGGCTTATGCGTCTGCTCGCCCTAACCTAGGCGCTCCTTCAGGGCGTCGAACTCATCTTTGACACCGGTCGGCAGCTTCTCGCCGACGAACTGCAGCCATTCTTCGATCAGCGGCAGTTCCTGACGCCATTCATCGGCATCGACTGCCAGCGCCGCGGCTACATCGGCGGCGTCGACGTCCAGTCCGTCCAGGTCCAAGTCCTCCACGGCGGGAACGGTGCCGATCGGGGTGGTCGCACCGCCGGCCTTGTGCTCGATGCGATCGACGATCCACTTCAGCACCCGGCTGTTCTCGCCGAAGCCCGGCCACAGGAAGCGACCGTCGTCACCGCGACGGAACCAGTTGACGAAGAACACCTTGGGCAGCTTGGACTCATCGGCGTGCTTGCCCAGGTTGATCCAGTGCTGGAAGTAGTCCCCAACGTTGTAGCCCAAAAACGGCAGCATGGCCATCGGGTCGCGGCGCACATTGCCGACCTTGCCCTCGGCCGCGGCGGTCTGCTCGCTACCCAGGGTCGCACCGATGAACACCCCGTGCTGCCAGTCGCGCGCCTCGGTGACCAGCGGAACCGTGGTCTTGCGGCGGCCGCCGAACAGGATCCCCGAGATCGGGACGCCCTGCGGGTCATCCCACTCGGGGGCCAGGATCGGGCACTGCGACATCGGTGTGCAGTACCGGGAGTTCGGGTGTGCCGCATTGGTTTCCGTCTCGCGGAAGTACCAGTCGTTGCCCTTCCAGTCGATCAGGTGCTGCGGGTCGCCTTCCAGGCCCTCCCACCACACGTCGCCGTCGTCGGTGAGTGCGACATTGGTGAACACCGTGTTGCCGGCGGCAATGGTGCGCATGGCGTTAGGGTTCGACTTCCAGTTGGTGCCCGGCGCCACCCCGAAGAAGCCGAATTCCGGGTTGACGGCGTACAGGCGACCGTCCTTGCCAAATCGCATCCATGCGATGTCGTCTCCGAGTGTCTCCGCACGCCAGCCGGGGATGGTTGGCTGCAGCATCGCCAGGTTGGTCTTGCCACACGCCGACGGGAATGCGGCCGCGAAGTAGTAAGCCTTGTTCTCCGGCGAAATCAGCTTGAGGATCAGCATGTGCTCGGCCAGCCAGCCCTCATCGTGGGCCATCGCCGACGCGATACGCAGTGAGTAGCACTTCTTGCCCAGCAACGCGTTGCCGCCGTAGCCCGAGCCGTAGCTCCAGATCTCCCGGGTCTCCGGGAAGTGGGTGATGTACTTGGTTTCGCTGCAGGGCCAGGCCACGTCCTTTTGGCCCGATTCCAGCGGCGCGCCGACCGAGTGCAGCGCCTTGACAAAGAAACCGTCGTCGCCCATTTTCTCCAGCGCGGCCTTGCCCATCCGGGTCATGGTGCGCATGGAGACGACGACGTACTCGGAGTCGGTGATCTCCACACCAAGTTTGGGGTCCTCGGCGCCCAGCGGTCCCATACAGAACGGCACCACATACATGGTGCGCCCGCGCATGCAACCCCGGTACAGGTCTTTCATGATGGACCGCATTTCGCCGGGATCCATCCAGTTGTTGGTGGGGCCGGCGTCGATCTCTTTCGCCGAGCAGATGTACGTCCGCGACTCCACCCGCGCGACATCGGACGGATCCGACAATGCCAGGTAGGAGTTCTTGTGCTTCTCGGGGTTGAGCCTGATGAACGTGCCGGCCTCGACTAGCTGATCGCAGAGCCGCTGGAACTCTTCTTCCGAGCCGTCAGTGAAGACCACCCGGTCCGGCTGGGTGAGCTCGGCGACCTCTTCGACCCAGGACAGCAACCCCTGGTGATTCGTCGGCGCGGTATCCAGACCGGGGATGGTCGCTGAGGTCATCGAATTCTCCTGCGTAGTTATCGGGTGCTCGCGGTTACGTATGGGTTAGGTATGCCCGTCTTGGTGGCGAGGCTGATACGGCCGCTCACCTAGTGAGACACTTTTTATCCAGGTTATCGCCCAGAACTTGTCAGGGAAGACTTGGGCGGGTATAAGCCTGCTCACAACAACGATTCAGAAGCTTCAGAACAGCCCTGTTGTGGGCGTACCCGGCTCGCCGAGTTCTGCACGCACCGCCTCAAGTGCGGCCCGCACCGCCGGCATCTCCCGGTCACGCAGGGCCGCGGCCCGCGCCGCAGCGACGGCGTGTTCGCGCAGTTCGCCGTCAATGATGCTGACCTGATCGGCCACCCGGGCGTTCTCGGCGTCGTCGCGTTCACTAATCGCGGTGCTCAGCAGCGTCTCGACAGCCACCACCCGAGTGGCGACCAGCTGCTCCACCACGGACCGCAGCGATGCCGTCACCTCACCCGTCCAGCGGTCCACCACGACACGGTCGTGCAGCAGCGCGCGGGCATTCACCACCCAGGCGGTCACCGCCAGGCCGATCGCCACACCCGCCACCATCCCCGATGCAGCCAGGCCGGGAGTAAGACCCGCCACCAGCCTGCTCAGGGTCAGCGCGATACCCAGCCCGAACCCGGCGCCCAAGAGTGTTGTCAGCCGGATCTCCAATCGTCGTGATGTCAGTGGCGGGGCCGCAACCGTCGGGAGCACCGCCGGGAGGTTCTCGAGGACCGGTGGCTGCACCGGCACACCCAACAGCTGCGCGACGTCGGCAAGGTGCGCGACGGCACCTTCGCCCACCTCGGCGACCACCTCCTGGACCCGGCCGCGCGTGTATGCCGCGAACCTGGCGATGTCCTTCCGGGACAGACCGGCGACGTGCTCCTGCAGCTCGACGCGCAGCAACGAACACCGATTGCGGGCAAAGTAGGACAATTTGACCCGAGCGTGCTGGATCTGCGCGCGCAGCGCGATGGTGTGTTCAGACTTCGATTGACGCCCCTGCCGCAGGACCGTGCGCCGTTGCTGGCGCAACGCGTCGACCCGTGCCCGCCGACCGGCGCTCTGTGCATCGCCATCGAACCGCCGCGCGACCATCAGAAGCCGGGATTCCCACGCACGCAACATGTTTCGCCGCGCGACAGCCGGATCGGCGAGCTGTTTCTGGATGGCGGCGACCAAGTCGTCCAGGTATGGCTCGCCCAGCTCAGGTGCGGCGGCCGCGCCAACCCAGGGCACCCGGGCGTAGCGGGACGCGCGCGCGGCCAGCCTGTCGCGGTTACTGGTAAGCACGTCACGCCAGCCGCGGTGCACGTCGATCTTGGACACCACAGCTACCACCGCATCGGTGTGCTCCGCGGCGGTGTCCAGCAACACGCAATCGGATTCGGTCAGCGCGGTTGCCGCGGAAACAACGAACACCACCGCCACCGGCGCATCGCCGGGTCCCAACTCTGCCGTCTCGACGAACCTACGCTGCGGCAGCCTTTCGGCCAGTGCCGCGCGCACACCGCTAACCCCGGCCAGCCACGGACCGGTCACCAGCACCACCTCGCGGCGGTTGATGACCGGCAAACCCAGCCCGGCAAGCCCCGGCGCGATCGCTGCCACCAGCTCGTCCACCCCGGCCGGGTCATCACTAGCCGCGCGGATCACGATGACTTCCGGTATCGGTGCAGGGGCATGCCGCCGGCCAGCGACCACAGCCGAAGGGATCCCCGAGCGATATCCGCGCCGCACGTGCGGTGCATGTCACCGTTGTCCAGGCTGTAACGATGCCACCGCACCGCCCGCGGCAGGTGGGCGGCCGGATCGTCCAACGGGCCAACGTCTAGCCCGACGGCCAGGGCTACGTCGACGGCGGCCGCCATCCGGGCGAGAACTGTGTCGTCGTCGCGCAAGAACTCACCGATCGGACCGCCGATCTCCTTGGCCTGCGCGGCCAGCGCCTCCAGCTCCGCGACCGCGTCAAGCAACCGCCGGTAGCGCACCTCAGAACCGGCGGCGGTGACCTTGTCGATGACGGCGTCGACACCGCTGACCCGGCGTAACAGGGTGCGGAGCTGCGCCGGGGTTCGCGAGGGCCGGCCCGGCCGGAACGCTGCCATGCCCAGTGCGATGCCGAACAGGTCGAGGGTGTCCAGCAACCGCAACCGTACCTCGGTAGGGACCGGCAGGGCTGCCGCCAGAAACCCCGCAACGGCTCGGTCGAGAGCGTCAAAGCCGTCGGGGTGGGCGGCTAGCGCCCGCAGCGCGGCCCGCAAGGTGTCATCAAGATCGTCGAGCGCCGCGACGGCGAGCAACCCGATCATGGACTCCATGGGGACCCCGATGAGTGTAGAAAATTGCGCGCACCGGGCCTGCGCCATCACGATCGGACCTGCACCCGAGAGCGGGCCGGCCAGATCGGCCTTGTTCAACACCGCCACCACCGGGCGCCGGGTGGCGGCGATGGCTTCGCGGTCCTCGGGCTTGACTACCTCGACGGTGACGTAGACGACCAGGTCGACGTCAGAGTCGGCGGCGCGTGCTTGCGGTGTCACCGTCATGCCCGACGAGCTCCCAGCACCCTGCAGGGCGCGCGCCACCGTGCGGCAACCCACCCCGGGACGCCCACGGACCGCTACGCGCAGCGGTTCGGCGGCCCGCTGCGCGATCGCCACTACCCGCTGGTCGGCGGAGCTGGTGGCGAATCGCGCCAGCTCGTCGACGAAAATCTGGTGCCCTTGTCCGCGCATCTCCCACCCGATCGGTTCGTTCAGAATGGTGGCACCCTCGCCGCCGAGGCGCGAGTCAGCAGTTGTCCGCTACCCGCCGAAGGCAACTGTTGGGTATCAATCTGGACCAGGGGCGGCTACGCCGGGCGCTGATGGTCCACCATGGACAAATGCATGCGCAACCCGGGGTAGGGCTACGTCCCGACACACCGGTGGCATCGGGCCAGCTCCCCAGCACGAGCATCCGGTCGCGGCGGTCGGGGATCTCCAAGGCCCAACGCGAGACCTGGGAGCGACTTTGGCCGGAGCTTGGCCTCCTGGCGCTACCTCAATCCCCGCGCGGGACACCGGTGGATACCCGTGCCTGGTTTGGCCGTGACGCGCCGGTGGTGTTGGAGATCGGCTCCGGCAGCGGCACGTCGACGCTGGCGATGGCGAAGGCCGAACCCCATGTCGACGTGATCGCTGTGGACGTCTATCGCCGCGGGCTGGCTCAGCTGCTCTGCGCGATTGACAAAGTGGGCTCCGACGGCATCAACATCCGGCTGATCCTTGGCAATGCCGTCGACGTGCTGCAACACCTGATCGCCCCCGATTCGTTGTGCGGTGTTCGAGTCTTCTTCCCCGATCCGTGGCCGAAGGCACGCCACCATAAGCGCCGCCTGTTACAGCCGGCCACCATGGCCTTGATCGCAGACCGGCTCGTTCCCAGTGGTGTGCTGCACGCCGCGACCGACCATCCCGGCTACGCCGAGCACATCGCCGCGGCCGGCGACGCCGAACCCCGGCTGGTTCGCGTCGACCCCGACACCGAACTGCTGCCGATTTCGGTCGTCCGACCGGCTACCAAGTACGAGAGGAAAGCCCAGCTTGGGGGCGGCGCAGTCATCGAGTTGTTATGGAAAAAGCACGGTTGCTCTGAAAGAGACCTGAAAATTAGATGATGATGAGCCTGACCGAAGACGTGACTTCACAAACATCTGAATCCGTCGCCCGGCACTCGGTACTGGCGGAAGACTTATCGCAGGACGGGCTGACCAGTCTCGGTGCGCCGGGGGCACGGGTATTGCTGGTGTGGGACGCTCCCAACCTCGACATGGGTTTGGGCTCCATCTTGGGCCGCCGGCCGACAGCACTGGAACGACCACGATTCGACGCCCTGGGACGCTGGCTGCTGGCCCGAACCGCAGAGATTGCGGCCGGCCGTCCAGGCATCTCGACCGAACCGGAGGCCACCGTCTTCACCAACATCGCCCCTGGCAGCGCCGAGGTGGTCCGGCCGTGGGTGGACGCGTTGCGCAATGTCGGATTCGCCGTCTTCGCCAAACCGAAAGTAGACGAGGACAGCGACGTTGACCGCGACATGTTGGCGCACATCGACGAGCGCTACCGCGAAGGGCTCGCCGCGCTGGTGGTGGCGTCGGCCGACGGTCAGGCATTCCGCCAACCGTTGGAGGCGGTCGCCCGCAGCGGAACCCCAGTTCAAGTGCTCGGATTTCGTGAACACGCCAGTTGGGCGCTAGCGTCGGATACCTTGGAGTTCGTCGACCTGGAGGACATCGCTGGTGTTTTCCGGGAACCACTACCTCGAATCGGCCTCGATTCGCTACCTGAGCAGGGGGCTTGGCTGCAGCCGTTCCGGCCGCTGTCCTCGCTGTTGACCTCGCGAGTGTGACAGCCGACGTGTGTGACAACCAAAAAGCAATACGCGGGTCGCTGCCGATCCAGTAAGGAGCTTACGTGTTCGCCTGGTGGGGTCGAACTGTGTACCGCTACCGGTTCATGGTAATCGGGGTCATGGTCGCTCTATGCCTCGGCGGCGGCGTTTTCGGGCTGAGCCTCGGCAAGCACGTCACGCAGAGCGGCTTCTACGACGACGGCAGCCAATCGGTGCAGGCATCGGTGCTGGGCGACCAGGTCTACGGCCGAGACCGAAGCGGTCACATCGTCGCGATCTTCCAAGCCCCAGCCGGCAAGACCGTTGACGACCCGGCCTGGTCAAAGAAGGTCGTCGACGAGCTCAACCGGTTCCAGCAGGATCACCCCGACCAGGTCTTGGGATGGGCCGGCTACCTGAGAGCGAGTCAGGCGACCGGCATGGCCACCGCCGACAAGAAGTACACCTTCGTTTCCATCCCGCTCAAGGGTGATGACGACGACACCATCCTCAACAACTACAAGGCCATCGCACCCGACCTGCAGCGGCTCGACGGAGGCACGGTGAAGCTCGCCGGGCTGCAACCGGTGGCCGAGGCGTTGACCGGCACCATCGCCACCGACCAACGGCGAATGGAAGTGCTGGCGCTGCCGTTGGTGGCGGTGGTGTTGTTCTTCGTGTTCGGCGGCGTGATCGCCGCCGGCCTACCGGTGATGGTCGGAGGGCTGTGCATCGCCGGCGCGCTGGGCATCATGCGGTTCCTCGCGATCTTCGGTCCCGTGCACTATTTCGCCCAGCCCGTGGTGTCGCTGATCGGTCTGGGGATCGCCATCGACTACGGGTTGTTCATCGTGAGCCGGTTCCGCGAAGAGATCGCCGAAGGCTACGACACCGAGACGGCAGTACGGCGCACGGTGATCACCGCCGGACGCACGGTGACGTTCTCGGCGGTGTTGATCGTCGCGTCGGCGATCGGTCTGCTGCTCTTCCCGCAGGGTTTCCTGAAGTCGCTGACCTACGCCACGATCGCATCGGTGATGCTGTCGGCCATCCTGTCTATCACCGTGTTGCCGGCCTGTCTGGGGATCCTGGGCAAACACGTCGACGCGCTCGGCGTGCGGACCCTGTTCCGGGTGCCCTTCCTGGCGAACTGGAAGATTTCGGCCGCCTACCTGAACTGGCTCGCCGACCGCCTGCAGCGGACCAAGACCCGCGAAGAGGTCGAAGCCGGCTTCTGGGGCAAGCTGGTTAACCGGGTGATGAAGCGCCCAGTGCTGTTCGCCGCACCGATCGTCATCATCATGATTTTGCTGATTATCCCGGTGGGCAAGCTGTCATTGGGCGGGATCAGCGAGAAGTACTTGCCGCCGACCAATTCGGTGCGCCAGGCGCAGGAGGAGTTCGACAAGCTCTTCCCCGGATACCGCACCAATCCGCTGACACTGGTGATCCAGACCAGCAACCATCAACCGGTCACCGACGCGCAGATCGCTGACATCCGCAGCAAGGCGATGGCGATCGGCGGATTCATCGAGCCGGACAACGATCCGGCGAATATGTGGCAAGAGCGTGCCTACGCGGTAGGCGCATCTAAAGATCCATCGGTGCGCGTCCTGCAGAACGGGTTGATCAACCCGGCTGACGCGTCGAAGAAGCTCACCGAGCTGCGCGCGATCACCCCGCCCAAAGGAATCACGGTCTTGGTCGGTGGAACTCCCGCCCTGGAGCTGGATTCAATCCACGGCCTGTTCGCGAAGATGCCGCTGATGGTGGTCATCCTGCTGACCACCACGATCGTCTTGATGTTCTTGGCGTTCGGCTCGGTGGTGCTGCCAATCAAGGCGACGCTGATGAGCGCTCTGACGCTCGGGTCCACCATGGGCATCCTGACGTGGATATTCGTCGACGGACACTTTTCGAAGTGGCTGAATTTCACGCCGACCCCGCTGACAGCGCCGGTGATCGGGCTGATCATCGCGCTGGTCTTCGGCCTATCCACCGACTACGAGGTGTTCTTGGTGTCCCGGATGGTCGAGGCGCGAGAGCGCGGCATGTCGACCCAGGAGGCGATCCGGATCGGCACCGCAGCCACCGGACGCATCATTACCGCCGCGGCGCTGATTGTTGCCGTCGTCGCGGGCGCGTTCGTGTTCTCCGACCTGGTGATGATGAAGTATCTGGCCTTTGGACTGATGGCGGCGCTGCTGCTGGACGCGACCGTGGTGCGGATGTTTTTAGTGCCATCGGTGATGAAGCTGCTCGGCGATGACTGCTGGTGGGCACCGCGCTGGGCCAGACGCCTGCAGACCCGCATCGGGCTGGGCGAGATCCACCTGCCCGACGAGCGCAAGCGGCCCGTCAGCAACGGGCGTCCCGCACGTCCTCCGGTCACAGCTGGGCTGGTTGCGGCGCGCGCCGCTGGGGACCCGCGCCCACCGCACGATCCGACCCATCCGCTGGCGGAGTCACCTCGACCGGCCCGCTCGAGTCCAGCCAGCTCACCGGAGCTCACGCCTGCCCTGGAAGCAACTGCCGCGCCGGCGGCGCCGTCTGGGGCGAGCACCACACGGATGCAGATCGGGTCGTCGACGGAGCCGCCGACAACCCGCCTCGCGGCTGCCGGTCGGTCCGTGCAGTCGCCAGCATCCACGCCGCCACCAACCCCGACCCCGCCATCGGCCCCGTCTGCCGGTCAGACCCGGGCTATGCCGCTTGCGGCGAACCGCTCCACAGACGCAGCCGGTGACCCGGCCGAACCCACCGCGGCCCTGCCAATCATACGGTCGGACGGCGACGACTCAGAGGCAGCCACTGAGCAGCTGAATGCCCGCGGCACGAGCGATAAGACGCGTCAGCGCCGCCGCGGCGGCGGCGCCCTGTCCGCCCAGGATCTGCTTCGCCGCGAAGGACGCCTTTAAACCTCGGTGAGGTGATCGGAAGAAACGTCTGCCACGTCGGCGAACGGATTCCCGCCCAGCAGCACCTGCACCGCATTGTTGAAGAAAGCGACCGTCGGGACGGCCAACAGGGCGCCGACGACTCCGGCAAGCACACCGCCAGCGGCAATGGCCAGCACCACGGCCAGCGGGTGAATCGACACCGCCCGACCCATCACCAGCGGCTGCAGTAAATGGGCCTCAAGTTGGTTCACCGCGATTAGCAAACCGACCGTGATCAGCGCGTAGCCAATGCCCTTGGCCAGCAGGGCCACCACCACGGCCAGAAACCCGGCGACCACGGCACCGATCAACGGAATGAAGGCACCGAAAAACACCAGCGAGGCCAGCGGTAATGCCAGCGGCACACCCATCACCGCCAGCCCCGCGCCCACCCCGGCCGCATCGGTCAATGCCACTAGGAAGGTGGCCCGCGCGTACCCGATCAGCGACGCATAACCGGCGCGCCCCGCCGCACGCACTCTGTCACGGACGCTGGCCGGGAAGGCCTTCGTGACGTACTGCCAGATGCTCCGGCCCCCGTAGAGGAAGAAAATGAGCGTGAACAGCACCAGCACCGCCGCGGTAACCAGCTCGGTAATGGTGGCTGCAGTCGACAATGCGCCACTGGTCAGCTTCGCCTGGTTGTTGCGCAGCGCCTCGATCGCGGCGTTGCCCGCGTTGTCGATCTGTTCGCCGCGCAAGTGCGCCGGGCCTTCGATCAGCCATCTGCGCGCGGAGTCGATGCTGCGCTCAACCTCGGTGACCAGATGCGGCAACCCCGCGATGAATTGGCTGACGACGAACGTCAGGATGCCGCCGAGAACCGCGAAACCGCTCAACAAGACCAGCGTCACCGCGACAGCGCGCGGCAGGCCCCGGGAGTCCAGCCAATCCACCGGCGGCACCAGCAACGCACTCAACATCAGCGCCAGCAACACCGGGACGACGATGACCTCAAACTTGTTGAGGACCCACAGCAGCGCGACCATCGCGGCCAGGATGACCAAGAACCGCCACGCCCAGGCCGCGGTCTTGCGAACCAGCGGTGCGACCGAAGCGTCATCCAGGCTCGCCGACATCCGGCAAGCGTAACGGGAACGGCGGCGTCGTAAGGTCGCGGCGGGTCGCGTCGAGCCCGCATAGTTACTTTGCCAGGCGGCACGATCCGGTCACGACCCCCCAACGAGGCTGACACGGTTAGCGATGTATCGCGATTACGGCGCCACCTGCACGGTTACCCTTAAGCACGTGTCGCACGACGCCCCCGCCCGCAACCTCCGCCAGCGCGTGGGGGCACTCCCTCGCACGCGGGTGGGGGCACCCCCCGCTGAGGGCGTACCCCCGCGCGGCAAGTACTGGTGGTTGCGATGGGCGGTACTGGCCATCGTCGCAATCGTGCTTGCTATAGAGGTGGCGTTGGGCTGGGACCAGCTCGCCAAGGCCTGGGTGAGCTTGTATCGCGCCAAGTGGTGGTGGTTGCTGGCCGCGGTGGCAGCCGCGGGCGCCTCGATGCACAGCTTCGCCCAGATTCAGCGAACCCTGCTGAAATCCGCCGGGGTGCACGTCAAGCAATGGCGGTCGGAGGCCGCCTTCTACGCCGCCAACTCGCTGAGCACCACGCTGCCGGGTGGGCCGGTGTTGTCGGCTACGTTCTTACTCCGTCAGCAACGCATCTGGGGCGCCTCGACGGTGGTGGCGTCATGGCAGCTGGTCATGTCGGGCGTGTTGCAGGCGGTGGGCTTGGCATTGCTCGGGTTGGGTGGCGCATTCTTCCTGGGCGCCAAGAACAACCCGTTCTCACTGCTGTTCACCCTGGGCGGCTTCGTCACATTGCTGCTACTGGCCCAGGCGGTGGCGTCGCGGCCGGAGCTCATCGAGGGGATCGGCAGGAGAGTTTTGTCGTGGGCCAACTCGGTTCGCGGTAGGCCGGCCGATGCCGGCCTACCGAAGTGGCGCGAGACGCTCATGCAGCTGGAATCGGTCAGCCTGGGCAGGCGCGACCTGGGCGTGGCGTTCGGTTGGTCGTTGTTCAACTGGATCGCCGACGTAGCCTGCCTCGGTTTCGCCGCGTACGCCGCCGGCGACCATGCCTCGGTCGGTGGGCTGGCGGTCGCCTACGCCGCCGCCCGCGCGGTCGGCACCATACCGCTGATGCCCGGTGGTCTGTTGGTGGTCGAGGCGGTGCTGGTACCCGGCCTGGTATCCAGCGGCATGCCCTTGCCGAGTGCCATCTCGGCGATGTTGATCTACCGGCTGATCAGCTGGCTGCTCATCGCCGCAATCGGCTGGGTGGTGTTCTTCTTCATGTTCCGCACCGAGAGCACCGCCGATTCCGACAACGATCGCGACCCGCCAACCGATCCAAACCTGCGACTTGTCATCCAACCGCAGGGCACACCCTGCGACGACCCGGTCGAAACCACACCGCAAGGTCCAGCGCCGACCCCTGACCTGCGACCAGAAGGCGGCGAGACACCGCCCCGGTAGGCGACCGCTGCCTCACGCTCGACTGCGCCGGACCCGGCGGCGGTCCGGCATCTACCGGCGGGCGCCCTGCACCGCCTGCATCAAACCGATCGCCTGCAGGCCGCTGATCGGCAGCGAGCACCGAGTCGAAAGATCGGTCAGCGGTTGCGAAAGCGCGTGCAGATCCGATGCGACCTTGGGATTCGCCTCGAAATGGGCCTTCAGCGATGCGACCGACCCCGGCCCTACCTGCTGCTGCAAGACCGCGGTCATCACCTGGTTGGTCTCTGGGTGTGAATCCAGGTAGTCGCCCATCGACTTGGCGACCGAACCGACCGTCCTCGCCACTTCGCTGGCCGCGCACGGGTCCGACGCGCCGGTCGCTGATGGTTCGGCCAGCAGCGCAACGGCGGCCCCCGGCAACGCGAGGGCGATCAGTACTGCCAACAGCCTGCGCCGCGTCGTCGCGGTGCCTGTCTTCATGGATGACTCCTTACGGTTTGCGACGGGTTTGCGACGGGTTTGCGACGGCCCGGCGGCCTGGGAGTTCCCGCCCCCGACGATCCGTCATCCTGCCATCTCGGCCCTCGGCGCCGCCAACTCCAGGTGCTGTGCGGTCCACGCCGAACGCATGCACGCGATCTTCGGTAGGCTCGCGGGCACGCACTGCGCGAGAGTACGGGGAGTCCGAAATCCAGCAGTTCATGATGCGCTTGAGCCGCAACCTGCGCAGGTGCCGTTGGTTGGTCTTCACGGGTTGGTTGCTGGCGTTAGTGCCGGCGGTTTACCTGGCGATGACGCAGTCGGGGAATCTAACCGGTGGCGGTTTCGAAGTCGCCGGGTCGCAGTCATTGCTGGTCCACGACCAACTCGACGCGCACTACCCGGACCGGGGAGCCCCGGCGCTGGCGCTGGTAGCGGCCCCCCGACCGGATGCTAGCTACCAAGACATCGACAATGCCGTCGCGCTACTGCGACAAATAGCCAGCGAACTGCCTGGGGTGACGGAGGCACCCAACCCCACCCAACGGCCCCCGCAACCGGACCGGCCGTATGTGGTGTCGCTGCGGCTGGACGCCCGCAACGCGGGCACCAGTGACGTCGCCAAAAAGCTGCGCGACCGAATAGGCGTCAAAGGCGATCAGTCCGGGCAAACTGCCAACGGCAAAGTGCGGCTCTATGTCATCGGGCAGGGCGCGCTGTCCGCGGCCGCGGCGGCAAACACCAAACACGATATTGCCAACGCCGAACGCTGGAACCTGCCTATCATTCTGATGGTCCTGGTTGCGGTTTTCGGCTCGTTGGCCGCCGCAGCGATCCCGCTGGCACTCGCCGTTTGCACGGTCGTCATCACCATGGGCCTGGTGTTTGTGTTGTCGATGCACACCACCATGTCGGTGTTCGTGACATCGACCGTTTCGATGTTCGGCATCGCGCTTGCCGTCGACTACTCCCTGTTCATCCTGATGCGCTACCGCGAGGAACTGCGTTGCGGACGCCGGCCGCCCGACGCGGTCGACGCCGCGATGGCCACTTCGGGGTTGGCTGTGGTGTTGTCCGGTATGACGGTCATCGCGTCGCTGACCGGGATCTACCTGATCAACACCCCGGCGCTGAGATCGATGGCCACCGGGGCGATTCTCGCGGTCGCGGTTGCGATGCTGACGTCGGCCACCCTGACACCTGCCGTGCTAGCAACATTTGCCCGCGCGGCGGCCAAGCGGTCAGCGTTAGTGCACTGGTCGCGGCGGCCGGCAAGCACGCAATCTTGGTTCTGGTCCCGCTGGGTCGGGTGGGTGATGCGCCGACCCTGGATCACAGCACTGGCGGCATCGACCGTGCTGCTTGTCATGGCGGCACCGGCAACCTTGATGGTGCTGGGCAACAGCTTGTTGCGCCAGTTCGACTCGTCACACGAGATCCGCACCGGCGCAGCGGCCGCGGCCCAAGCGCTGGGGCCGGGCGCGCTGGGCCCGGTTCAGGTGCTGGTCAGGTTTGACGCCGGCGGTGCGTCCGCACCCGAACATAGCCAGACAATCGCCGCAATCCGTCATCGGATGGCACAGGCGCCCAACGTCGTTTCGGTGGCCCCACCGCGATTCGCCGACGACAACGGCAGCGCTTTGCTCAGCGCGGTGCTATCGGTCGATCCCGAGGATTTGGGCGCCCGCGACACCATCACCTGGATGCGGACCCAGCTACCCCGGGTTGCCGGCGCGGCACAAGTGGACGTCGGCGGGCCGACCGCTCTGATCAAGGATTTCGACGACCGGGTGTCCGCGACGCAACCGCTGGTGCTGGTCTTCGTGGCGGTGATCGCGTTTTTGATGTTGTTGATCTCAATCCGCTCGGTGTTCCTGGCGTTCAAGGGCGTGCTGATGACGCTGCTGTCGGTGGCCGCCGCCTACGGCAGCCTGGTGATGGTCTTCCAGTGGGGCTGGGCACGGGGGCTCGGTTTCCCGGCGCTTCATTCGATCGACAGCACCGTTCCCCCGCTGGTCCTGGCGATGACGTTCGGGTTGTCGATGGACTATGAAATCTTCCTGCTTACGCGAATCCGGGAGCGGTTCCTGCAGACGGGCCAGACCCGCGACGCGGTCGCGTACGGCGTGCGCACCAGCGCACGCACGATCACCAGCGCCGCGTTGATCATGATCGCGGTGTTTTGCGGGTTCGCGTTCGCCGGCATGCCGCTAGTGGCCGAGATCGGCGTGGCGTGCGCGGTCGCGATCGCCGTGGACGCCACCGTCGTGCGGCTGGTGCTGGTACCGGCATTGATGGCGATGTTTGACCGATGGAACTGGTGGTTGCCCCGATGGCTGGCCCACATCTTGCCGTCGGTCGACTTCGACCGACCGCTGCCGAAAGTCGACCTCGGTGACGTCGTGGTCATTCCTGACGGCTTCGCCGCGGCGATCCCGCCCAGCGCGGATGTGCGGATGGTGCTCAAGTCGGCGGCCAAGCTCAAGCGGCTTGCGCCGGACGCCATTTGCGTTGCCGATCCGCTCGCCTTCACCGGGTGTGGATGCAACGGTAAGGCGCTCGACCAGGTGCAGCTGGCCTACCGCAACGGCATCGCCCGGGCGATGTCATGGGGCCAGCGCCCGGTGCACCCGGTCACCGTGTGGCGCAAGCGGCTCGCGGTCGCCCTCGACGCGCTTCAGACAACCACCTGGGAGTGCGGGGGGGTGCAGACTCACCGCGCGGGCCCCGGCTACCGGCGGAGCAGCCCGGTGGAGACGACCAACGTCGCATTGCCCACCGGTGACCGCTTGCAGATCCCAACCGGCGCGGAAACGCTACGCTTCAAGGGCTACCTGATCATGTCCCGAAACAGCAGCCACGACTACGCCGACTTTGCTGACCTGGTCGATACGATGGCGCCCGAAACCGCCGCCGCGGTGCTGGCCGGAATGGATCGGTACTACTCTTGTCAAGCACCCGGGCGGCAATGGATGGCCACCCAGTTGGTGGGTCGCCTGGCAGATCCGCAACCGTCTGACCTCGATGACCAGTCGCCCGGAGCTGATGCCCAGGCAAAGTGGGAGGAGGTCCGGCGGCGTTGCCTGTCGGTGGCCGTAGCGATGTTGGAGGAGGCGAGGTGACGTTGGCAGCCGAGCCACACCCCGCACCGCCGCAACAACCCACCGTCGCGTGGAGCGAGCCGGACGTCGACCGGCGGGTCGAGTTCTGGCCTACCGTCGCCATTCGTTCGGCGCTGGAAAGTGCCGACATCGCCACCTGGCAACGCATAGCGGCCGCGCTCAAGCGCGACCCCTACGGGCGGACAGCACGCCAAGTCGAAGAAGTCCTGGAGGGCGCACCGGCGACCGGCATCGCCAACGCCTTTTGGGAGGTGTTGGACCGGGCCCGTACTCACCTAGACGCCAACGAGCGCGCCGAGGTGGCCCGTCAAGTTGGGCTCCTGTTGGACCGCTCTGGCCTGCAACGACAGGAATTCGCGTCGCGCATTGGCGTCACAGCGCAGGACTTGACCGCCTACCTCGACGGCAGCGTGAGCCCGTCGGCCTCGTTGATGATCCGGATGCGGCGGTTGTCGGATCGGTTCGTCAGAGCGAAATCCGTACGTGCCGCCGACTCTTAGCGAGCGTTGATCGGCGTCACGTCGAGCACCAGCCAGTCGCTGCCCCGCTTGGTCAAGGTCACCCGCAGCGCTCGCGCCGCTTGACTGGTCGGCTGGCCGGGAATGCTTTGGCTAACCCGCAGAATCACCGCGACACTGGCTGCCGACGGCCCGATCGCCTCCACGCCGGCCGCCAGCGTGGCCGCCTGGGCCGTAACACCGCGCCGGGCGAGATCGGCGCTGGACTTGGCGTATTGCTCCTTGAACCCGCCCGCATGTTCGGGCACCATCATCGCCGCGGCCCGGTCAACAGCGGCGGCCGGTGCGCTCGGGGAGAACGACGCGACCGTCTCGGCCATCCCCGTGGCAAGATGCACCACTTCCCGGGAATCCCGGTTGAAGTCGCGGTCCGGTGTCGTCCAGCGCAGGTACCCAGTCACCACCGCCGCCGAGATCGCGGCGGCGCACAGGAAGACAACGGCCAGTCGCAGCCCGGGCGCATCGTCGTCGGTACCGACGGTTACCGAATCACGACGCAACAGCCAGAAGTTGATTGCCACACCTTCGACCACCAGCAGCACCAACACCGAGCACGTCGATACCCACCACAGGGGCCAGCCGAGCAAGACGCCGATCGCGGCCAGGGCGGCGATCGTGGCCAATGGTGCCAGAACATCGAACACCACCAGCCGCCAAGCATTTCTCATCGAATCGACTCCAACCGGGAGATCATCAGCTTGCCGTCCACATCGGAGACATCGAGCCGCAAGTTCCAGTGCACGGTCTGGGGCTGGGCGCCGGCGTTCTCACTGACCGACGTCGCGACCAGCAGCACCGAGTCGGTGCGAGTGGCAAACGGTGGCAATTTCGTGGGCACTACCGGTCGGGCGGCACCGGACTGGGTATCCAGCTCGCGGTGCACCGTATCGATCGCTACCGCCTCGATCCGGCCGCTGCTGTGCGTCCGCAACTTCTCCACCACCTGCCGGTAGGGCTGCACGACAGCGTCGAAGTCGGTGTTGAGTTGACCGACCGTTCCGTCGTGCAGTCGCTGCAGGCTGGCATCGATGTTGTCGGCGTTCATGTTGATCAGCACAGCCGTCCATTCAGCGGCGGCCAGCATGACCCGGGTCAGGTAGGTACGCTCGCCGGAGTCATCGCGGTGTGCGGACCAGATCATCGCACCCAGCACGACCGCGGCGACCGATAGCACGCCGAGTAGTGTCGAGGCGATGCCGTAGGTCGAGAACATCGGACCGGCCGATGATTCGGCTTCGGCCGGGGCGGACTCCACGGCGTCGGGCCGCGAGTCGTCGTCTGAATCTTCTTGGGCCGGTGGCTGGGTCTGCTCCCCGTCAGGCATGGCCCGATCGTTGCACCCGAAAAGAGGTGGAAGGATGGCGGGGTGACACTTGCCATCCCCTCGGGTATCGACCTGAGCCACATCGACGCTGATGCCCGACCCCAAGACGACCTGTTCGGCCACGTTAACGGCCGCTGGCTGGCTGAACACGAGATACCAGCGGACCGGGCGACCGACGGCGCCTTCCGTAGCCTGTTCGACCGCGCCGAGAAGCAAGTGCGAGACCTGATCATCCAGGCCAGCCAAGCAGGTGCTGCGGTAGGCACCGATGCGCAACGCATCGGCGACCTCTACGCCAGCTTCCTCGACGAGGAAGCCGTCGAGCGCGCAGGGGTGCAACCGCTGCACCACGAATTGGCCACGCTTGACAGCGCGGCCGACGCCACCGAATTGGCCGCCGCGCTTGGCGCCCTGCAACGCGCCGGCGTGGGCGGCGGCATCGGAGTCTATGTCGATACCGATTCCAAAGACTCGACCCGTTACTTGGTGCATTTCACCCAATCCGGCATCGGATTACCCGACGAGTCCTACTACCGTGACGAGCAACACGCCGCCGTGCTAGCGGCCTATCCAGGGCACATCGCCCGGATGTTCAGCCTGGTGTACGGGGGCGAGAGCCGTGACCATGCCAAGACCGCGGACCGCATCGTCGCGCTGGAGACCAAACTCGCCGACGCGCATTGGGATGTGGTGAAGCGCCGCGACGCCGACCTTGGCTACAACCTGCGCACGTTTGCCCAGCTACAGACCGAAGGGGCGGGTTTCGACTGGGTCAGCTGGGTGACCGCATTGGGGAGCGCACCGGACGCCATGACGGAACTGGTTGTGCGCCAACCTGATTACCTCGTCACCTTTGCCTCGCTGTGGGCGAGCGTTAACGTTGAAGACTGGAAATGCTGGGCGCGTTGGCGTTTGATCCGTGCCCGGGCCCCCTGGCTGACCCGCGCCCTGGTCGCGGAGGACTTCGAATTCTACGGCCGCACGCTTACCGGCGCACAGCAGCTTCGGGACCGTTGGAAGCGTGGGGTGTCACTGGTGGAGAACCTGATGGGCGATGCCGTCGGAAAGCTCTATGTACAACGGCATTTCCCGCCGGACGCC
This sequence comes from Mycobacterium canetti CIPT 140010059, assembly GCF_000253375.1. NCBI lineage: Bacteria > Bacillati > Actinomycetota > Actinomycetes > Mycobacteriales > Mycobacteriaceae > Mycobacterium > Mycobacterium canetti. The sequence continues at coordinate 242,177 of NC_015848.1, read as the reverse complement.
AAGGCCCGCATCGACACCCTGGTGGACAACCTGCAGGAGGCGTATCGGATCAGCATCAGCGAGCTGGATTGGATGACGCCGCAGACCCGGCAACGCGCGCTAGCGAAGCTGAACAAGTTCACCGCCAAAGTCGGCTATCCGATCAAGTGGCGCGACTACTCGAAGCTGGCGATCGACCGCGACGACCTCTACGGTAACGTCCAGCGCGGCTACGCCGTCAACCATGACCGCGAGCTAGCCAAGCTTTTCGGCCCGGTCGACCGCGACGAGTGGTTCATGACACCACAAACCGTCAACGCCTACTACAACCCGGGGATGAACGAAATCGTCTTCCCCGCAGCAATTTTGCAGCCACCATTTTTCGATCCGCAGGCCGACGAGGCCGCCAACTACGGCGGAATCGGGGCGGTGATCGGACACGAGATCGGGCACGGTTTCGACGATCAGGGCGCCAAATACGACGGGGACGGCAATCTGGTCGATTGGTGGACCGACGACGATCGCACCGAGTTCGCGGCCCGCACCGAAGCGTTGATCGAGCAATATCACGCCTACACGCCGCGCGATCTCGTCGACCATCCCGGCCCTCCTCATGTACAAGGCGCGTTCACCATAGGCGAGAACATCGGCGACCTGGGCGGGCTGTCGATCGCCCTGCTGGCCTACCAGCTGTCGCTGAACGGCAACCCCGCTCCGGTTATCGACGGGCTGACCGGCACGCAACGGGTGTTCTTCGGCTGGGCACAAATATGGCGAACCAAATCGCGTGCAGCCGAGGCCATCCGCCGGTTGGCGGTCGATCCGCACTCCCCGCCGGAGTTCCGGTGCAACGGTGTGGTTCGCAACGTGGACGCTTTTTATGAGGCCTTCGACGTCACCGAGGATGACGCGCTGTTTCTGGACCCGCAGCGCAGGGTCCGGATCTGGAACTAGGCTAAGACCCCGCGAGCAGACGCAGAATCGCCCATTTGGGCTACCAAATGGGCGATTCTGCGTCTGCTCGGCAGATGGCGGCGGGCACGTGCTTGTGCCAGGGGGTGCCGGCGTAGGGGTCGCGCCATCGCGTCGAAGTAAGTGCGTTCGGGGCGACACCGGCGACGACGGTGCGCCCGTCGTCGCCGGTGTAGTCCAGCCCAAAACCATTGGGCAGCGCGGCGTGTCCGGGAAGCATCGTCTCGGTGACCTCCACCGTCGCCTCCGCACTGCCCGCCGCGGTCGTGATACGAGCCAGGCACCCATCGGCCAGTCCCAGGGCCTGGGCGTCTTCGACGCTGACCCGCAGCGCCCCGTTGGCGTCGCGTTTGCGCCAGGACGGGTCACGGAAGATGTCGTTGGCCGTGTACGCGCGGCGCTCGCCCACCGACAGCACGATCGGCAGTTGAGGCGTGGTCCATCGTGACGGGGTCTGGGTCAGCGACCGGATCTCTGCCAGCATTTCCGGAATCTCCAGGGCGATCTTGTGATCGGGGTGGCTAATCAATGCGAAGTCATCTTCGTAGTTGTGCACGGTAAACGTGACCCCGGAGGGACGCTCGAGAATGGCGTCGAACAGCGCGTTGCCGTCGGCGTGGCCGGCGCGGCGGACGGCGTCGGGATAGGCCATCGCCGTCTTCTGGGCAAGTCCCCACAACGCGGCCGCCCCGGCTAGACCGTCCGGCAGCGTCGGCCCGAGCGTTTCATAGAGCACATAGGCAGTCAGTTTCGCCACGGTGGGATTGGTCGCCGCCGCCGCGAGGAAAGCCTCGGTATACGCCTGGCGCCCCTGAGCGGCGGCCTCTCGCAGCGGCCGCAGGTCCGCTTCGTCGACTACGCCAAGTGCCCGCACCAGCCGCGCCCAAATCTCGGGTTCGGGCAGTGTTCCGGGCAGTGGCGGAAACAACGGCCGGCGCAACTGAAAGCCGTTGCGTGGAAACTCGAAATTGAAAAATGTGGCTTCCGGCTTCTCGAACTGCGACGCCGCCGGCAGCACGTAGTGGGCGAGCCTGGCCGTCTCGGTCATGGCGACATCGACGACCACCATCAGTTCCAGCGCCTGGAATGCCGCCCGGCAGGCGGCTGAATCGGCCAGCGAGTGAGCCGGATTGCCGCTCTCGACGATCATCGCCCGAAACCGATCCGGGTGCTCGGTCAGGATCTCCTCGGGCACTACGTTGCCCGGGATCAGGCCCGCGATAATGGGCGCACCGGTGACCGGTGTGCGGCCTGAGACCTGGCTGAACAGCGGAGCGAACGACGAATGCAGGTGTTGGCCGCCCTTCTTCGCGAAGTTGCCGGTCAGGATCCACAGCAGCTTGTTCAGATAGGAGCAGACGGTGCTGTTGGGCGCCTGCTGGATTCCCAGGTCTTCGAACACCGACACGCTGGCGGCGGTGCCGATGCGCCGGGCCGCGGCGCGCAACAACTCCTCGTCCACCCCGCAACGCTGCGCGTACTCGGCGATCGGGACCTCTTGCAGGGCGGCGCGCACGGTGTCCACTCCGTGCACGTGCGCGGCAAGAAAGGCGTCGTTACAGAGGTTTTCCTGGACCAAGACCGCGGCCAAAGCCGCCAAGCACCAGGCGTCGCAACCCGGTTGCACCCGTAGATGGAAGTCGGCCATCTTCGCGGTGTCGGTGACGACGGGATCGATCACGATCATCGACCGGCCCGGATCCTTGGCGATCTCGTTGAGCACCACCCGGGCCCTCGGGAAGCTCTGCGACATCCATGGGTTCTTCCCGACGAACACCGACACCTCGGCGTTCTCGAACTCGCCGCGCGTGTGACCGCCGTACAGCTGGAAATCGACCCAGGCTTCGCCGGTCTTCTCCTGCGCCAGCGCATTCGACCGGTAGCGCGACCCCAAGGCCTTCAGAAAGGCGCCGCTGTAGGCACCGCCGAGGTGATTGCCCTGTCCGCCGCCGCCGTAGTAGAAGATCTTGTCCCCGCCGTAGGTATCACGGATCTGTTTGAATCCCTCGGCAATCTCGACAATCGCCGTGTCCCAGTCGATCTCCTCGTAGGTGCCATCAGCTCGGCGGCGCATCGGCGAGCTCAGGCGAGCCCGGTTGTTCTGGTAATGGTCCAGCCGCAACGCCTTGTTGCAGGTGTAGCCCGCAGACCCCGGATGCGCCTTGTCGCCCCGGATGCGGGCCAGTCGGCGATCGTCGACTTGCACGACGATGCCGCAGTTGCACTCGCAGAGGATGCACGCGGTGGGCAGCCAATCAGAGCTGGTCATCATCGGCTCCTTTCGGGCAGCTCGGCCAGCAGCAGGTTGCGCAGCTGGCGGTGAACCAGATCCAGCGGCGTCGGGTCGCGCCGCACCCGAGCCAGCAAGATTGCGCCCTCGAGCGTCGACGTGGCCAACACCGCCAGCTCGTGCGCCCGATCCGGCGGTATGCCGTCGGCAATGAACCGCTGGGCAGTCAAGTCCGACCAGCGGTCAAACACCGCCGCTGCACGCGCGATCACCGGGGCCATCCGCTCGCGATCTTGTTCGTCGCCCGCCTCCACCGAGACCGCGGCGATCGGGCAGCCGGCGCGAAAGTCGGTGCTGAGCAGCTGCTGGCGATACTTGTCAATCAGCGCGTCCAGCAGCTCCAGGCCCCCTTCGGCCTCGTTGATCATGGCGGCGACATGCTCTCCGGCGTAATCGACGGCCTCGCATAGCAGTTGGGTACGACCGCCCGGGAAGTAGTGATAGGCCGACCCCCGCGGTGCGCCGCTGTGCTGCAGCACATCCGAGATGGCGGTGGCGTGGGCTCCCCGTTCCCGAATCAACAGCGCGGCCGAGACCACCATCCGTTCGCGTGGACCTTGCATCGCCGCTCCATCCAAGGCATATGTATGTTGCTATACATAATGGCTACCGTGCACGTTACACCACTCGCTTGGGATCGGCCCGGCCGCACGTACGTCGGACGCCGGCCATCAATCAAATGAGGCCCGCGCGCAGCGCATGTGCAACGGCATGCGTGCGGTTGCGGAGCTTCAGCCGCGTCACTATGTCATGAACGATGTTCTTGATCGTGCGCTCGCAATAGTTGAGCTGCACCGCCACTTGGTGCGTGCTCAAGCCGTCCGCTAGCAGACGCAGCACCGCCACCTCACGCTCGGCAAGAGCGGCGGCGCCCGGTGTGTCAGGTTCGGCGGTCGGGGTGGACTTGATGCGGCCGACCAGGTAACGCTGGACACGTTCGGGGAGTCGCAGGCGGCCTTCGGCGGACAACCGGATTGTCTCGACGATGCAGTCGAACGTGCTCTGGCTGCGATACAACAACCCGGTCAACCCCAGCTTGATCATCCGGAAAACTTGTTCAGCGGAGAATTCGTCGGCGACGACGACCAGTTTCGGCGCGTGACTGGGGCCATCCTTCTGCACGTCCTCGATCTGGCATAGAAGAGGCGCGGTGATCGTGGTGGCCAGCACGAGCAGGACCGAGGTTTCGCATCCAGCCTGCCAAGCGCGCACGTCGAGCTCCCGGTGAGACGAGAGTCGGGCCAAAGCTCCATCGCGGGTCAACGGGTCGCTCGCCACCACCGCGACCGAAATGACATTCACCGGTGCCATTTGCACCCGGTCCGGACGGAGGATGAACTCCTCGCGGAATTTCGCTCCGCTGCGCTTGACCACATGCGGAATGTCGGTCCCCCCTGTGGTGTTCCTTCCGGGCGCCCCCAGCCCTAGGCACTGATTCGACAACATGGCTCCTGAAGGCATGCTTGGCGCTGGATCCGTTCCGGTCCTGGCTGAACTTCTACGGCTGTTCAATGAAATTTCCGCCCCGCTCCGGACCTCGCTGACCGGACCCGAGAACCCCTCCACGCGAACAAGGGAGTTAGTTGTCGGCGGGAACAGTTTCTATAGTAACTGATCGGGTTGGTATCGCAGAACGCCAGTCGCGGACACATGTTCGTGGCCAGAAGCCGTTGATTCGGCAGATCAACCACAACCGTCGGGATCCGGCGCCCGGTCAACTCGCCACCCATTCGGTGGCTTGGTGACGTCTACGCGTCAATACATTGAAGCTGAGTGATTTCCGGCGAACACAGTCGAGTATGGGCCGCCCACAGCCGCGAATAGTGGCCCCCAGCAGCGAGAAGTTCGGTGTGGGCGCCGTCCTCGACAACGGTGCCGTGCTCGAGCACGACAATGCGGTCGGCGTGTTCGGCGATGGCTAGCCCGTGAGCCACGATCAAGGTCGTCCGACGGGCTGCCAGGGTGAGGGTGGCCCGCTGCACCACGGCCTCGGTGGCAGGATCCAGGGCCACGGTGGCCTCGTCCAGCAGCAGAATGTCGGGGTCAACCAGACGCGCCCTGGCCAATGCGAGCAACTGCAGCTGACCGGCGGACAGATTGCGCCCACCCGCGGTGACCTGATGCAGGTACCCGTTGTCGAGTGCGGTGATCATCGGATGGGCACCGACCTCCCGCGCAGCCCGTTCGACCTGGGCATCGGTGGCATCGGGCCGTCCGTATGCGATGGCATCGCGGACCGTCCCGGCGAAGACGTACTGCTCCTGCGTCACGATGCCGAGCCGGTTGCGATAGCCGTCGACATCGAACTCCCGCAGGTCACATCCGTCGACTCGGACCGTCCCATGGGTCGGATCGTAGAACCGCGCCACCAACTTGATCAGGGTGGATTTCCCGGATCCGGTGGAGCCGACGAACACCACTGTCTGCCCGGCCGGAATTCGCAGGTTGATGCCGGCCAGTGCCGGCACTTCTCGTGTTCGGTAGGAATAGTGGACGGCGTCGAAAACCACTTCACCACGCAACGTCCCCACCGGTCGTGCCGCCGGCGACGACGGTGTCCGTGTGCTCAGCAGCGACCGGATCCGCCCGGCCGCCACCGCCGCACGCTGGTAATCGTCGAACATTTGCGTCAGTTCGCCTATCGGCGTGTACAACAGCTCGATATAGAGTAGGTAGGTCACCAGCGCGCCGACCGAGATCACACCCGCCTGCACCTCACGTCCACCGTCGAGCAGGACCAGGGTGGTCGCCAGGCTGCAGAGCAATGCCACGAACGGGTAGTACAGGGCCAGCAGCCGCTGCCCGCGCACCCCAAGTCGGCGATAGTCGTCACTGTGAGTGAAATAGCTTTGCAGTCCGCGGTATTCGGCGCGGAACACCTGGGCGATCCGCAGCCCCGCCGCGTACTCACGCAGCGTGGCGGTTACCGTCCCCAACCGGTGCCGTGCCCGCCGATAGGTCCAATTCGACGTCCGACGGAATTGCCAGGTCGCAAGGGCAAGCATCGGCACGGTGGTGAAGATGAGCAACACCAGCCGGGCGCGGATGGCCAGCAGCGCCACCAATATGCCGACCAGGGTCACCACGCTGATCACGGCAACAACCAGACCGGTGCGCAGGAACGCCACGATGGCCTCGACGTCGGCGGTGACCGCGGTAATGATCTGGGCATCTCCGTCGTCTTCATATGCGTCCAGGCCCAGGCGCTGGGCATGGGCGAAGACCAGGGACCGCAATCGAAACAGCACCTGCTCACCGGTGTATCCGGCGACCATGGCACTCCCCCACTGCGCGACCCACCTGATGACCACGGTGGCGGTGCCGGCGAGCGCTGCCCACCAAAGCGCCGAGAGCACGTGGCGGCGAATCCCGACGTCAATACCGTGGCGGATGAGCAGGGGCGGCAGCAGACCCGCGCAGGTCTGCACGGCCACCAACAGCAGGCTCAACGCAAGCGGGCCGCGGAAATCACGCAGCAGGCGGCGTAACGGGTCGGGGCCGGGCGGGTGATCGTGAGGCCCGGGGTTGTGGACGTTGGTGTGCTGCGCGGCCTTGGCGCCGAGCCCGGCCACCGGTCGACGCACCGGCGAGCGGTCCGCGACAACCAGGTCATCGGCGAGATCCGGCGCGGGCGACAGCAATTCCCGATAGCGGGGACAGCGCTCCCACACCTCGTCGGGGGTGCCGACATCGAGCAGGCGCCCGGAGTCGAGGACCGCGACCCGGTCGGCCAAGGTAAGCATGGATCGGCGGCGGGTGAAAATGACCGCGGTGCGATCCGCGATCGCCTCCCGCAGCACCTCCTGAATTCCGCATTCGATGACCGCATCCACGGCAGAGGTCGGGTCGTCCATGATCAACAACCGCGGCTGGTGCACTAGCGCCCGGGCCAGGGCGATGCGTTGGCGTTGCCCGCCGGACAGCGTCAGTCCGCGCGCACCGACGGCCGTCTGATACCCGTCCGGCAAAGTGTTGACGAACTCCTCGATGTGCGCCGCCCGGGCCGCCGTGGCAATCTGTTCGGGCGTCGCATCCGGGCGGCCATAGGCGATGTTTGCACCGATCGTTCCGGAGAACAGGGCGGCATCTTCGGGTACCAGGCCGATGGCTGACCGCAGCGAGTCAAGCGTCAGCTCGCGCACATCCTGACCACCGATCCGCACCGCGCCCGCTGTGACGTCGTAGCAACGCGTCGCCAGCGACGCCAAGGTGGTTTTGCCGCTGCCCGGCGCGCCGACCACCGCAAGGGTCTCCCCCGGCCGGACCGACAGGCTTATCTCGCGTAGAACGGGGCGGTCGGCCACATATCCGAAGGACAACCGCTCGAACTCCAGTGATAGCGGAGCCTCCGGAGGCAGCGGCTTGGTGCCGTCGACCAGCGTCGGTCGGCTGTCGATAAGGTCGAAGACCCGCACCGCGCCGGCCCGCGCCTGCTGCGCAACGGTCAGCATCCCCGCCAGATCGCAGGACGGCCGCGCCAGCAATGTCAGGCAGGCCCAGAAGGCAACAAAGGTGCCCACCGTAATGCTGCCCTGCGCGGCCATCCATCCGCCGAGCGCGAAGACCGCCATCTGCCCCAAAGCGGGCAGACTTTGTAGCAGCGGACCGAAGTGTGCGTTGAGCCTGGCCACCCGCAGCTGAGCCGCATACAGCGCGCGGGATGCCGTCACCAGCTTGACCGTTTCCTGCGCCTCCTGTCTGAAAGCCTTGACGACCTGGATTCCGCAGACCGCCGCATCGACGACTCCGGTGACCGCGGCCTTGTGTTCCTGGGCACAGTGGGTGGCTGCGGCCAGCAGCCGGCGGCTGCGGTGGGCGATCAGGCCAATCACGGGTACCAGCAGCACCGCAAGCAGCGCAAGCGGCACCGACAACCAGGTCATGACCGCGACACCTAGTAGCAGTGTCAGCACATGCCTGAGCACATTGGGCACATCGAACAGCAACGCCTGCACCAGTTGCAGGTCATTGGTGGTGCGGACGATGAGCTGGCCGCTGCTCCACCGGTCCTGTTGTCGGCCGTCCCACCGCAACAGGGCCTGAAAGGCGTCCATGCGCAGGTCATGCTGTACCAGGTGGGCAATTCGACCGCCGTAGTACCGGCGTACGTACGTCAGCAAGTAGGTCGCCCCGGCGGCGGCGACCAGAACCACGGCCCAGGGCGCCAGCGGTCTGTGGTCGGCCGCGATCGCGTCGTCTATGACACGCTTGGTTACCAGCGGAACCAAAACGGCGATGACGGTGCCGGCCAGCGCCGCCCCGAATCCCAACAGCAGATCGCGCCGATGCCGCATGACATAGCCGGACAACCGCCACCAGCAATTCGTGCGCATTCGCCATATCCTTTCTCGTTCAGTGCGCCGATCACCCGGTGGTTGAACTAACGGGAAATCAAGTCTTCCCTTTCGGGCAGAACCCGAACAAGCGCATAAACTCGTGCGCGGCATCCATTCTCGCGTGTGCGTCGCCGGCGCCGAATATTCCGGTCACTTCGATAACCAGAAAGGACACCGGGTTTTCCCTTTCGGGCAGGCCCCCAGGTAATAGGTCTGGCGATAACGCCGCCTCCGGAGGTACGTTCTGCAGTCGACCTCGACGGGTCAACGAACCGAGTTCTTGCGCAATACGCGAAAGCGGAGGTGATTCAGATTTCCCGGGACATGAGCTCACTCGGTCAGACTGCGACCACCCAGGCCTTGCCGGATAATTCCGACGGAATCCAGCTGACCAAGTTCGCCGCCGATGACATATTGCCGCTGGAATACGCACCACCGATCGGTCCCGAGCTGGTGTCACAGGACCAGCTGCCCGCCGCCTGGGCCTACAAACGATTCCGTGATCTAGATGACAAGGAGTCCTACCGCAGGAAACTGCTGCAGGAGCTGACCGACGCGCTGGCGGCCCAGGGTTCAGAAGCTGCCGAAATCGCCACCGCGGCACTACGAGACCTCATCGATCAGATGGCCGAGCAGGGCGCAGTCGTCCTTGCCGACATCGTCGAGTCGGACGACTTTTTGAAATTGGTAAAACGCTACGACGAACTCATGGCCCGGGAGGGCAGTCGCAGTTTCATTCACCGCTTCCTAGACCTGCGGCGAAGCCCCGGAATGCTGACCGATCCGGCGGTCAATGGCGCGCTGGTGCACCCCTTGATGATCGCGTTGATCTCCTATGCCGTCGGCGGACCGATCAGAATGATCGATGCACGCGGCAAGGACGCCGAACCGCTGTCGGTCCTGGCCCAGGACAACATGCTGCATATCGACAACACCCCGTTCAACGACGAATACAAGATCCTCATTACCTGGCGGCGCGGAACCGCGCAGGGGCCAGCGGGACAGAATTTCACCTTCCTACCCGGCACCCATAAACTCGCCCGCACCTGCTTCGTCAACGAGGACGGGGTGCCGTGGTCGAGTGAAAATGCATCGATCTTCACCACCCCCGACAGCATCCGCAAGGTGTTCGATGCGCAGCGCCAGCTGGGCGGTCAGGACCACCCAACGGTGATCGAGGTGACCGATTCCGAGCGACCGCTGAGCAGTGTATTCGCCGCTGGCTCGCTGGTGCATCACCGCTTCCGCACCGCCTCCGGAAGTGCTCGCAGCTGCATCATTCTGGTTTTCCACCGCGTCGCCGACAATCCAGGGCGGATGGTCAGCGATGTCGAGGACAGTTCGGATGTCTCCTTGAGCGAGCTGTTGACTAGGGGTGTACCCGACGAGTCTTACCAGCAGCGATTTATTACCACCCTGTGCGCCGCCGCTGACGAGATTGCCGAACTGCTCCTCAAGTGGAAGAAAACCCCGCAACGTCCGGTATCGCTACCACTGCAGACAAAGCAGATCGACGGCGCGCGGTTCGAGGAATGGATTTCGGCGGCCACCGAGGCCCCCGAAGTGCGCGAGATCCGCAACCGCGAACTGACGATTCCCTACGGTGAGGTCCTGTCAGCGGAGGAGTTCTTCGACCTGATCTGGCGCCTGATGCGGTTCGACAAGCATGGCCCGCTGGATCTGATCCTTTACCACGACAACCGCGAGGAACCGCGGAAGTGGGCGCGCAACCTGATTCGCGAGATGTCAGCAGATCGGCTATACGAGCGGTTGCTGGGCTGGCTTGCCGACATTCAGCAGCCACGCCCGGCCGACTGTCTACGTCCGCTGCAGATCCACGCGCTAATCTCCGAGGTGCTAAAGACGCTGCCGCTGGACGAAGACCAAGACCCGCCCGCCGACTGGCACTTCGACTTGCTCGGCATGAGCCATGCCGAGGCCGCGCGCTCGGTGAAACACCTGCTCGAGGATGTGGCCGAGGCGCTGCTGCGCTGCGAGGACATGGCCGCTTACCTATCGACCAGCTTGTTCGCCTTCTGGGCGGTCGACGCCGCCTACAGTCTCGACGGCAGGCGCAACCTGGTGGTGAAAGACTGCGCCCGCCGGCTGCTTCGGCACTACACGATGCTGTCGCTGACCTGCTTCCAGTAAGGCTCCAGTAAGGGGAGCCGCGATTGGCTACGGGTCACTCGTGGGCAACCGCGCGGCCGTTAGATCTGCCAGTCCTGGGCACCGTCGTTTTTGTTGTAAGTCCCGACAGAGTTCTTCACGACGACCGGGTCACCGCTGCCGAAGTTGTCGTAGAACCACTTCGCGTTGGCCGGGCTGAGGTTGATGCAGCCGTGGGTGACGTTGCGCTTGCCCTGATCTGCCACCGACCACGGCGCGCTGTGCACGAAGTTGCCGCTGTTGTCGATCCGGACGGCGTCGGAGACGGTCAACTTGTAGCCTTGGGCCGAGTTGACCGGGACCCCGTACGTCGAGGAGTCCATGACCACGGTGGCGAACTTCTCAAGCACGTAGTAGGTGCCATTCGGGGTCTGGTGGCCGCCGGACACCATGCCCATCGACATGGGGAAGGTCTTTTGCACGACGCCGTTGCGGGTGATTGTCATCTGATGCGTGGCGTCGTCGGCGGTGGCCACCAGCGAATCACCGGTCCGGAAGCTCGACTTGGTGCCGGCCGCATCGATGTTTACCGCGGTGTTGGCGGGCCAGAACTCAAACGGGCGCCAGCGTACCTGAGTCGGGCTCATCCAGTAGAACTTGCCCGGCACGGGCGGGATGGACGAAATGTGGATGGCGCTTTCGGCCATCGCCCGGTCGGCGATCGGCACCGCGAAGTTGATGATGATCGGCTTGGCCACACCGACCATCGCGCCGTCGACCGGATTGAACGTCGGCGGCCGGAACGGCGGCGGGCCAACAAACGGTGTCGGATCCTGCCCGGCAACGGGGCCCGCTGCTACCGGCACTGCCAGCGGGTCAGGCGGGGGCGGCGCGAGCGGGTCAGGTGGCGGCGGCGCCAACGGGTCAAGTGCCGGCGGCAGCGCCAACGGGTCGGGTGGCGGCGCCAACAGGTCAACTGCCGGCGGGTCGACGGGTCCCGCTGCGCCCCCGGGGCCCCCGGGACCCCCGGGATCGCCGGGAGCCGCGTCCGGGTCCGCCAGAGCAACGCCAGCGCCCAGCATCAGCACCGCAACCACTGCGGCTATGTTCAGAGCGGCGAATAGACTCCCCCTCGTCCAGCCCTGCTTCCAGCGCGACATAATTGCTTTCCCTCCGGTGACGTTCTTCAGCCCAGTGTGGCATAGCGGCACCAACTGGTCCCGCTGACCTGCTGTGTTAGCCGTCGCCGGGACTCAGAGTCGGATTCTCGAACAAGTGCTGGCTAACCGTCATCCCGAACAACGCAACACCCATCAAACCCGCCGACGCGGTCAGCATCATCGCCAAGCTGCGCTCGTAGAGCAGCCCACCCAGCAGAGCGCCGGCCATGATGCCGATCTGAAACGCCGTCACATACAAACCTGAGGCCCCGTCCGGGTCGTCGCCGCCGCTACGCATCGCCGCAGATTGCAGCATCGGTGACACGGCGGTGGCCAAGGCTCCCCACAGCACAATCGCACCGGTGCCCAGCAGTGCCGTCGCCGCGGTGTGGCGTTCACCGAATGCCAGCGCGGTCAGCAAGGTGAACGCCGCCGTCAGTCCGGTCATACCGACGATGACGGCGCCCTTGGGCCAACGGTCCAACGGCCGCGCCACCAGCGGCACAGACACCAGGCCGGCGACCCCATAGGCGGCGAGCAGCCAGGCCAGATTCGGCCCACGTACACCGACGACGTCGCGGATGATCACCACGATGTAGGTGTAGGACACGAAATGGCCGGTTACCGCGATCATCGTGAGCACACTGACCTTGACCAGGCGAGGATTACGGTGGTGACGAGCCCGTCGGCCAACGTGCTCGAGCTGGTCGGCGCGCAGCACCATCTCCGGCAACGCCAGCCGGGCGGCCAGGGCGACCGCGGCCGCCGCGCCGGTCACGCACACCGCCGCCAGCCGCCAACCCCACATCAGGCTCATGGCAGCCGTGAGTGGGCTACCGACGACCAGCGCCAGACTGGTTCCGATGTAGATCGACGTCGTGGCGCGCCCGGCGTGACTGGGCGGCACCAGCCGGGTGGCGATCGGCGCGATGACCGCCCACAGCAGGCCATGGGTGACCGCGCAGAGCACCCGCCCGGCGGCCAGCACCGCGAAGTTGGGCGCCAGCGCCGAGACGAGTTGCGAGACGGTCAGGCAGACCAGGCTGACCACCAGGGCCCGGCGGCGCGGCCAGTGTGCGGTCCAACGCACCAGCGGAACCGTTGTCACGGCCGCGACAAGGGCATACCAGGACAGCAAGGTCCCAACTAGGACCACGCTGACGCGCAAGTTCCGCGCTATCGCCGACAGCGCGCCCACCGGCAGGATTTCGGCGGTGACATAGATAAAGGCCGCGCAAGCCAGCACGGACAGTTGCGTGGCGATCCGTGGCGTCCACGGTCGCGTCGTAGTGGCGGAGGTTCCGGTTGGGGCAGTCATCGCGTCCTGCGCGGAATCGGCCGCGAAGTTCGGTGGTTCGGGGTCGTTCAGGGCACGATTACGCTGCCCCTACCGTACGCACCGCACCAACGGGTGGTGGGCAGGTTTGCGCTTCAACACGCGGCGATCAGGAACGAACCAGGCGCGCGATTGCTGCCGAGGCCTCTGCCAGCTTGCCGTCAGCCCCAGGACCGCCCTCGGCCACGGCACGGGTGACGCAGTGGCTCAGGTGCTCGTCCAGCAGGTTCAGCGCCACCGACCGCAACGCACTGGTGACGGCGCTGATCTGGGTCAGAACGTCAATGCAGTACTTGTCTTCCTCGATCATTCGCGCGATGCCGCGCACTTGCCCCTCGACGCGACGCAACCGCTTGGCGTAGTTGTCCTTTTGCTGCGTGTAGCCGTGTGCTGCTGTCATTTACTCGCCATCTCCAGAGATACTCGCCAACCCGAAAGCAGGGCCCAGGCATGCTACCCATCATATCTTGTACCCCAGCGGGGTATCGGACCTAGAATTTGGCAACCGTGCCGCGGCGAGCGCATCCTTGGGCCGCATACTTGGACAATGCCGCAAACCACCGACGAAGCCGCTTCCGTCTCGACGGTCGCCGACATCAAGCCCCGCAGTCGAGACGTCACCGACGGCCTGGAGAAGGCCGCTGCCCGGGGCATGTTGAGGGCGGTGGGCATGGACGACGAAGACTTCGCGAAGCCACAGATCGGGGTCGCATCGTCGTGGAACGAAATCACGCCGTGCAATCTCTCATTGGACCGGCTGGCCAACGCGGTCAAGGAGGGGGTGTTTTCGGCCGGCGGCTATCCGCTTGAGTTCGGCACGATCTCGGTTTCGGACGGCATCTCCATGGGTCATGAGGGGATGCACTTCTCGCTGGTTTCCCGTGAGGTGATCGCCGACAGCGTCGAAGTCGTGATGCAGGCCGAGCGACTCGACGGTTCGGTGCTGCTGGCCGGATGCGACAAATCGCTGCCTGGAATGCTGATGGCCGCCGCACGACTGGATCTGGCGGCGGTGTTCCTCTACGCGGGCTCTATTTTGCCCGGCCGGGCCAAGCTCTCCGACGGTAGCGAACGCGACGTCACCATCATTGACGCCTTCGAGGCGGTCGGAGCGTGCTCTCGCGGTTTGATGAGTCGCGCCGACGTCGATGCCATCGAGCGGGCAATCTGCCCCGGCGAAGGGGCATGCGGCGGCATGTACACCGCTAACACCATGGCCAGCGCCGCCGAGGCGCTCGGCATGTCGTTGCCGGGCAGCGCGGCACCGCCGGCGACCGACCGCCGGCGCGACGGGTTCGCGCGTCGCAGCGGTCAGGCCGTCGTCGAGCTGCTGCGCCGCGGCATCACCGCCCGCGACATCCTCACCAAGGAGGCGTTCGAGAACGCCATTGCGGTGGTAATGGCGTTCGGCGGCTCGACCAACGCGGTGCTGCATCTGCTGGCCATCGCCCACGAGGCCAACGTCGCACTATCGCTTCAGGACTTCAGCCGGATCGGGTCGGGGGTGCCGCATTTGGCCGATGTCAAGCCGTTCGGCCGCCATGTGATGTCCGACGTCGATCACATCGGCGGTGTGCCGGTGGTTATGAAGGCGCTGCTGGACGCCGGTCTGCTACACGGCGACTGCCTGACGGTTACCGGTCACACCATGGCCGAGAATCTAGCTGCCATCACCCCGCCGGATCCAGATGGCAAGGTGCTACGTGCGTTGGCAAACCCGATCCACCCGAGCGGTGGTATCACCATCCTGCACGGATCGCTGGCACCCGAAGGTGCGGTGGTCAAGACCGCCGGATTCGATTCCGACGTATTCGAAGGCACCGCAAGAGTTTTCGACGGCGAGCGCGCTGCGCTGGACGCCCTTGAGGATGGCACCATTACCGTGGGCGACGCCGTGGTAATCCGGTACGAAGGACCCAAGGGCGGCCCCGGGATGCGCGAAATGCTCGCCATCACAGGCGCGATCAAAGGCGCAGGACTCGGTAAAGATGTTCTACTGCTGACCGACGGCCGGTTCTCCGGTGGAACCACCGGCCTGTGCGTTGGCCACATCGCACCGGAGGCGGTCGACGGCGGACCGATCGCACTTCTGCGCAACGGCGACCGGATCCGGCTCGACGTGGCCGGCCGCGTTCTCGATGTGTTGGCCGATCCGGCCGAATTCGTGTCCCGACAACAGGATTTCAGTCCTCCACCGCCGCGCTACACTACTGGCGTACTGGCCAAGTACGTCAAGCTGGTCAGCTCTGCCGCGGTCGGCGCGGTCTGCGGCTAGCCGCAACTAGCCGCTGCCTGGCCGGGACCGCCCCGGCCAGGACATTCCCGAGTTGCCCTCTGGCTCGCGAACTTCGAACTATCCTTGGTTAGCCGCGGCCCGCGTGCGCATCCCGAAGTAGAAGCCCAGGACGGCTACCACCGCACCTGCGATGATGTGCGACCACATCATGCCAGCCGTCACCGCGACCCCTGGTAGCACCCACGGCGAGAAAATGACCCACACACCGAGCACGGGTAGCGTCCAGGTCATGCCGTGTGTGCGATCCAGGGCCGACGCGAACCCATACGCCAAGTACGCGACCGCGATCCCCACGATAAGGTCACACGTTGGCAACCCTCTGGTGGCGCTGAAGCCGACGATCCACGGCGATGCAGCCACATACAGGCCCGCCAGCAGGGCCAGACCGAATGTGAAATGCGCGATCGTCGACTCGGCGGCGCGGTCGAAGCTGGCACGCAGAGCCAACAAATCAGGGTGTTGATCAATTGATGAATGGACTGTACTCATTTTGCAACCTTTCTGTTATGCAGCAAAACTTTTGGGCTCGCTGCCACCCATCCATCTGCTCCAAGATTACGCCCGTTTTCGGGATGCCAGCAACGAAAATTGGGCGCCGGACCAGCGGCTACCGCACCAAAGCGAGGGCGAAACCGTCCCAGCCCTTGAGCCCGACGGTCTGGATCGCCGTGGCGTCTAGGCCGGGGTGCTCACCCATCATTTGCAGCGTCCGACGTGCCGCCACTGCGTCGGCATCGTCGGACTCAGCAAGAATCCCGCCGCCACGAATAACGTTGTCCACCACGATCACTGCGCCGCGCCGGGCCAACCGGATCGCCCACTGAATATATGCGACGTTGTTCTCTTTGTCGGCGTCGATGAACACCAGGTCGAACGGGCCACCGGCCAACGTCGGCAACGTGTCCAGCGCCGGACCGACGACCACCTCCACCCGATCGGCGACGCCCGCTCGCTGCAGGTTCGCCCGGGCGACCTCAGCGTGCTTGGGCTGGTATTCCAGTGTGACCACCCGTCCCTGTGGGCCCGCGCCACGCGCCAGCCAAATGGTGCTGAAGCCACCGAGTGTGCCGATCTCGAGGACGCGGCGCGCCTGGATGGCACCGGCCAGCAGGCACAGGAACTTGCCCTGCTGTGCCGACACCGCGATGCGGGGTAACTCGGCCGCGTCGCTGGCCGCCAATGCCGCGGCTAACGCCGGATCGTCGCCGACCAGTGTGCTGTCCAAGAATGCGTCGACGTCGGGCGGGTTGGGTTGCTGGTCCATGCCCAAACGCTAGCGCGACCACCGGCCGTCGCGCGCCAGCAGGCAACCGACCACCGGCCTGGGGGTTTACCAGATACCCGTATAGGGTATATATTGAAGTGGCTGTTCTGGATTACCGACAGCTGACCACCTGGGATTCCTCGGGGATCCCCGACACGGATGAGGGTGATACGAATGACGAACTACGAGGCTGGGACCTTGCTGACCTGCAGCCACGAGGGCTGTGGCTGTCGGGTTCGCATCGAAGTCCCATGCCACTGTGCTGGCGCCGGTGACGCCTACCGCTGCACCTGCGGCGACGAATTGGCCCCGGTCAAGTAGACCTATCATGCCGGTCGTGGGTACGGGCCTCGCTGGGCCCGCCCGTCACCGCCCGAACCCACGGCCGGCCAGCTTGACCTTGGCTGCCAGCTTCAGCGCTACCGCCGAAGCGCCCACCGCCACCGTGTAACCGCCCGGCTCGATGCGCCAGCTTCTGGCCTCGCCGTCATAGCGGGCGAGCAGTCGCGGGTCCGCCTCGATCCTTACCCGCCGAGTCTGGCCGGGTTCGAGCTCGACCCGCTCGAATCCCAGCAACCGCAACCGCGATTCGCCGGGAGCTGCGGTCAAATACAGCTGCGGGACATCCGCCCCGCTGCGGTCGCCCGTGTTGGTAACGCTGAAACTGGCGTGCACGGTGTGGCCGCCCGTCACCACCAGGTCACGATACTCGAAACTGGTATAGGACAAGCCGTGACCGAACGCGAACATCGGGGTCTGATTTGTGCTGGCAAACCAGCGGTAGCCAACATCGGCGCCCTCGGTGTAGTGGATCGTGGTCGATGTCCCCCACGGGGCACCGAGCTCGGGCGGTTGCGAGCGTGGCGTCTGACCGAGATCGACCGGGAAGGTGATCGGCAGCCGGCCCGAAGGATTCACCTGCCCGGTCACAATCTCCGCAACGGCCTGGCCACCCGCCTGGCCCGGATACCAGGCCTGCATGATGGCGTTCACCGAGTCGCGCCAGGGCATGGTCACCGGGTTGCCCGTCTCAAGCACCACAACGGTATTCGCGTTGGCGGACGCGACTGCGGCGATCAGCGCATCCTGACCCCATGGCAGCGACAGATCGGCACTGTCGAAGCCCTCTCCTTCGGCACGGATCGCGAACACGATCGCGATGTCTGCTCGCCGCGCAGCCAGCACCGCTTCCGCCGGGTTGATGCCAGGATCGAACTCGAACTGCGCGTTGGGCAACCGCTTTCGCAACTCACTCAGCGGGCTTGACGGCAGCAGGTAGAGATTACGCAACCCGGCTGCCAAGCCAGACCCACCGATCGGTATCACGCCCGCATAGCCCCCCGGCGGGGTGACGGCGCTCGAACCGTAACCGGCTGGCACACCGAGGTGTGCATAGCCGCCGATGACGGCAATACGCCCGGCCGATTCGGGAGCGAGCGGCAGCAGCCCTCGGTTTTGCAGCAGCACGATTCCCTGCCGCGCCATCTGTGCGGCAATCTCGTTGTGCGCGTTCATGTCCGGCGCCGACGCTGGTTTCCATCGGTCGATTCCGACGGCAAACATCGACCGCAGGACCCGCCGTACCATGTCCGACAGGCGCCCCTTGGGTAGATTGCCGTCGGCGTAGGCGGCACGCAGGCGGTCGGTGAATGCTTCCGACTGCCACAGCACTGCATCGATCTGAGCACCGCACTCTTGGTCCAGGCCGGCCAGCGCGCACTCCCAGCTGGGTGTTCCGCCCCAATCCGACATCACCCAACCGCGGTATCCCCAAGCACCTTTCAGCACGTCGTTGAGCAAGTGGTCGTTGCCGGCAGCGTAATCTCCGTTGACCTTGTTGTACGCCGCCATCACGGCGCCGGGCTGCGACCGCTCGATGACGATCTCGAACGCCAACAAGTCCGACTCGCGGTGCGCGTCGGGATCGATGACCGCGTCCAGCCAGTGCCGATTGGTTTCGTTGCAGTTCAGCGAGAAGTGTTTCGTCGTCGCAATGACACCCTGCTGCTGAATCCCGATGATCGACTCCGCGGCCATCGTGGCACTCAACAACGGGTCCTCGGAAAGGTACTCGAAGTTGCGGCCGTTACGCGGGTCGCGCGCCAGATTGATCGCGCCGGCCAGTTGCACGTTGAACCCGCGACTGCGCGCCTCCCGGCCGATCGCTTCGCCCGAGGACCGGGCCAGCACCGGGTTAAAGCTGGCCGCTAGGGCAAGGCCGGCGGGCAGCGCCGTAGCGGTGTCACCGGGGCGGTAGCCCGGGTTGGTGACGCCCAGACCGGCATCGCTCATCAACAAGGCCGGGACCCCGAGCCGGGGAATCCCCGGCACATACCCGGCACACATCGGCACGCCCCGTGGGATGCGTTCATCGCGCACCGGCCACAGATCGCTGGCCCCGGTCAGGCCGACCAACAGTGAGAATCGCTCGTCGTCGGTCATCTGGGCCTCGACCTCACGTGCCCGCAGGTCGGCGTCTAGCTCGTTCAGCGCACGCCCTCCTGCGCGTAGACGACGCGAAACACGTGACCAACTTCGGGTCCCATCACCAGCTCTGTCAGGGTGCACACCGTCGCCACAAACTCGGGTCCGTGTGGCGGTGGCACCTGGCACAAATGATGCGCCACTTCGTGTAGCACGACCAACTCGCGCATCGCCCAACCGGCGGTGTGCCGGTCGGGTACCGCGATAGTGCCTGTGCCGCCATGGTTTTCATAGTGCGCCGCGGTGGCCGCCCGGCGCGCCCGCACGCGCACCGGCGACACCGTCGGCCAGTTCTGCCCTACCGCCGGTAGCGCAAGCACGTCGTCCACATAACGCTGCACCGATGCCACCGAACCGAACCGACCTTCTGGGGGCAGCGTCAACTGGGTACCGAAGAACTCCACCGTCGGTGAGCCGTGTGCGGTGACGCGGTCGAACAAGGTCCGGACGAACGCCTCGGCCGCGTACACCCTGGCACGCTGGGAATCCCGCGGAACGTCCGCGCCGATCACCGGCCCAGCGCGGCCCGTGCCCCGGGCAGCTCGGGGTTGTTCCCGAGTCGTGCTTGCCGTCCCGCTCGATCACCGGCGCGCCGTGCGGACGACGAGTATCCGGCGGTGGCCCGGCTGGCTCGCCAGGCGCCGCGCGCCTTAGACGAGCGACGGTAGTACTCATGCAGCTCGATATCCTTGTCCCGCAGGGCAATTGCGGTACCAGGCGGACGATCACGGTCCTTGGTGGCTTCCTGCCGAGTCTGCTCTCGGGCATCGGCCAGGCGCTGGCCGACCCGGGCGCCGAACGCCAGCTGGAAGTTGAGTCGGGCGGTGATCGTCGGCGTGGGCCGGTGCGCTCCCGAGGCGAGGTAGGCGTCGGATGCCCGGACCATCTGGACCACCAGGCTGGCGTATAGGGCGTGGCTGGTGTCGATGTCCTCGGCGAACCCGTAGGCGTACACGAACGTCGAATTCGATGCCACGTCGCAGCGCACGTCGTTGGCCGCCGCGATGAGCACGAAGAGCTGCACATAGGTCCGCAATCCGCGGGTGCCCGCCGCCCCGATAGTGATGGTGCGCTGCGTCGGGGCTTGCGCGGGCGAACGGTCGCCCGCGTGCGACCGGGCCACCGCCAGGTCGATCGATGCCGCCGTGGCCAACCGTTGTGCGGTGCTCATGAACGCGTCGGCCTCGTGGGGGTTGTCGGTGCCTTCGGCCTGGCGCAGCAGGGCTGCGATGCGGGCCAGCATCTTGTCGTTGGTCATGGCGCCAAAACTAATGGAGGGCTGCGACAGGTCGGCTCGGCCTACAACCGCTCGGTGAGCCAGGCGACCACATCGTCGAGCACCTGGTTGCGCTCCGGCTCGTTGAACACCTCGTGGTACAGCCCGGGATACTCCTTCAGCTGCACGTCGGCCGATCCCACACATTCGACCAGGCGACGGCTGCCCTCGATGGGGATCAGCCGGTCATCGGTGCCGTGCAGCACTAGCAGCGGCGCGGTCAATGCCGGTGCTCGCCGCGGCATGGTCTCGCCCACCTGCAGCAGCGCGCGGCCAATCCCGGCCGGAACCCGTCCGTGGTGCACGAGTGGGTCGGTGTTGTAAGCCTGGACCACCTCGGGGTCGCGAGAGATGGCAGTAAAATCCAGTTCCTGCACCGGCAGGCCGGGCACCACGACGCCCAGAAGCTTGGCGGCAACCGCCACTACCGGGCTCACCAGGTCCTGTGCCGCCACCGCCGGCGCCGAAAGCACCATCAGGTCGTAGTTGTCTGGACGTTCGACACCGTAGGCGAACACAATGCCGCCGCCCATGCTGTGCCCGAGCACGATGCGCTTGCACCCGGGATATTCCCGGGTGGCGATCCCAACGAGGGTGTCGAAGTCAGCGGTGTACTCGGAGATGTCTTTCACTAGCACCCGTTTGCCACCCGAGCGGCCATGCCCGCGGTGGTCAAGCGCATAGGTGACCAGGCCGGCCGCGCCGAGCCGCTGCGCGACATGGTCGTAGCGGCGGGCATGCTCGCCCAGACCATGGGCCAGCACGACCACCGCTCGCGGCGCGGTGTCCGGCGTCCAGACGTCGTAGACGATGCGCACATCGCCGATGCCCGCGAAATTCCGTTCAGTCCGGGTGGTAGTCATTACCGGGAGCGTAACGGCTGCTCCGGTGAGAGTGTCGGAGACTCTGCGTAGGCTCATTGACGTGAGTGTGCTCGCAGAAAACTCTGGCCGCGAGCCCGCCGACGAACGGCGCGGGGACTTCTCCGCCCATACCGAGCCCTACCGGCGTGCACTGCTCGCACACTGCTATCGCATGACTGGCTCGCTGCACGACGCGGAAGACCTTGTTCAGGAGACGCTGCTGCGGGCCTGGAAGGCCTATGAGGGCTTCGCGGGCAAGTCCTCGCTACGCACCTGGCTGCATCGGATCGCCACCAACACCTGCCTGACGGCGTTGGAGGGCCGTCGACGCCGGCCGTTGCCGACGGGGCTCGGGCGGCCGAGTGCCGATCCGTCCGGGGAGTTGGTGGAACGTCGAGAGGTGTCCTGGCTGGAGCCGCTGCCGGACGTGACGGATGACCCTGCTGATCCCTCAACGATCGTCGGGAACCGGGAATCGGTGCGGTTGGCCTTTGTGGCGGCTCTGCAGCACCTCTCACCCCGGCAGCGAGCCGTACTGCTGCTGCGCGACGTGCTGCAGTGGAAATCGGCCGAGGTGGCCGACGCGATCGGTACCAGCACCGTCGCCGTCAATAGCCTGCTGCAGCGGGCCCGCTCTCAGCTGCAGACGGTCCGGCCCAGCGCCGCCGACCGGTTGTCCGCGCCGGATTCACCCGAGGCGCAAGACCTGTTGGCCCGCTACATCGCCGCGTTCGAGGCTTATGACATCGACCGGTTGGTCGAGCTGTTCACCGCCGAGGCGATCTGGGAAATGCCGCCGTATATCGGCTGGTACCAGGGCGCACAGGCCATCGTCACCCTCATTCACCAACAGTGCCCCGCCGATTCGCCTGGCGATATGCGCCTGATTTCGTTGATCGCCAACGGCCAGCCCGCCGCGGCCATGTACATGCGTGCCGGTGACGTGCACCTGCCTTTTCAGCTACACGTGCTGGACATGGCCGCCGACCGCGTGTCACACGTGGTGGCCTTCCTCGACACCACCTTGTTCCCGAAATTCGGCCTGCCCGATTCGCTGTGATGGCGAACGTGACGTCATGACCGCCACCGTCGAGATAAGGCGTGCGGCCGACCGGGCGGTCACCACGACGTCCTGGCTGAAATCCCGGCATTCGTTCTCATTCGGCGACCACTACGATCCCGACAACACCCACCACGGGCTCCTGTTGGTGAACAACGACGACCAAATGGAACCGGCTTCGGGTTTTGATCCCCATCCACACCGTGACATGGAAATCGTGACCTGGGTGCTGCGGGGAGCGCTCAGACACCAGGATTCCGCCGGCAATAGCGGAGTGATCTATCCCGGCCTAGCCCAACGCATGTCGGCCGGCACCGGAATCTTGCATTCGGAAATGAACGATTCTGCTACCGAGCCGGTGCATTTCGTGCAGATGTGGATAATACCCGATGCAACCGGCATCACTGCCAGCTACCAACAGCAGCAGATAGACGACGAACTGTTGCGCGCCGGCCTGGTAACCATCGCGTCGGGCATACCCGGGCAAGACGCAGCGCTCACCCTGCATAACAGCAGCGCCTCGTTGCACGGCGCGCGGCTGCAGCCCGGCGCTACGGTCAGCCTGCCCTGCGCACCCTTCCTGCATCTGTTCGTCGCCTACGGGAGCCTCACTCTGGAAGGTGGCGGCGAGCTTGCCGACGGGGACGCGGTGCGGTTCACCGACGCTGACGCCCGCGGCCTGACCGCCAATGAGCCGTCGGAAGTGCTGATCTGGGAGATGCACGCGAAGCTGGGCGATTCGGCAACATAGAGTGGCCACGACAGACAGGAGCCCGCATGTCTCAAGCGCAGCCGCGCCCCGCCGCACCCAACCCCAAGCGGAACGTCAAAGCGATTCGGACGGTGCGGTTCTGGATGGCACCGATCGCCATCACGTTGGCCCTGATGTCGGCGCTGGCCGCGCTTTATCTGGGCGGCATCTTAAACCCCATGACCAATTTGCGGCATTTCCCAATCGCGTTGGTGAACGAGGACGCCGGGCCCGCGGGCCAGCAGATTGTCGACGGTCTGGTTTCCGGCTTGGACAAGAACAAGTTCGACATCCGAGTCGTTTCGCCGGACGAGGCCAGGCGGCTGCTCGACACCGCGGCGGTGTACGGCTCGGCGCTGATACCGCCGACCTTCTCGTCGCAGCTACGGGACTTCGGGGCGAGTGCGGTGACTCCAACCCGCACGGACCGGCCCACGATCACCATCTCAACGAATCCGCGGGCGGGCACGCTGGCAGCTAGCATCGCCGGCCAGACGCTGACCCGGGCACTGACCGTGGTCAACGGCAAAGTGGGCGAACGACTTACCGCGGAGGTAGCGGCCCAGACCGGCGGTGTGGCACTGGCCGGGGCGGCGGCGACCGGGCTGGCCAGTCCCATCGATGTCAAATCCACCGCCTATAACCCACTGCCCAACGGCACCGGCAACGGGCTGTCGGCGTTTTACTACGCCCTCTTGCTGCTATTGGCGGGCTTTACCGGCAGCATCGTGGTGAGCACCCTGGTGGACTCGATGCTTGGCTATGTACCAGCCGAATTCGGCCCCGTCTATCGTTTCGCCGAGCAGGTCAACATCTCTCGCTTCCGGACGCTGTTGGTCAAGTGGGCGGTGATGGTGGTGCTGGCGTTGCTCACCTCGGGTGTCTACCTGGCGATCGCCCACGGCCTGGGCATGCCGATTCCGCTCGGGGGGGAAGTATGGCTCTACGGGGTATTCGCGATCATGGCGGTCGGCGTCACGTCCAGCTCGCTGATCGCGGTGCTGGGCTCGATGGGCCTGCTGGTCAGCATGTTGATCTTCGTCATCCTCGGATTGCCGTCGGCGGGCGCGACCGTCCCGCTGGAGGCCGTACCACCGTTCTTCGGCTGGCTGGCCGAATTCGAGCCGATGCACCAGGTGTTCCTAGGTGTGCGGTCGCTGCTGTATCTGAACGGAAACGCCGACGCCGGCCTGTCCCAGGCCCTGACCATGACGTCGATCGGGCTGATCATCGGGCTGTTGCTGGGTGGATTCATCACGCACCTGTACGACCGCAGCAGCTTCCACCGAATTCCGGGAGCGGTCGAGATGGCGATCGCCGCGGAGCACCAAGCTCAATACCAAGCGCGCCACAGCGCACGCGAAAGCGCAAGCAAACAACCGTAATTCGAACGCGGCCGAACCGTCACGCACCTGTTACTGAAGTTGACAGTGTGATCAGTGTGCCTAATGCTGGGATGGTTGCATGTGGATTCGGGCCGAGAGGGTTGCTGTGCTGACACCGACTGCCAGCCTGCGCCGATTGACGGCTTGCTGCGCCGCGTTGGCGGTGTGCGCCGCCCTCGCCTGCACCACCGGGCAGCCGGCCGCCCGCGCCGCCGACGGGCGCGAGATGCTCGCCCAAGCGATAGCCACCACCAGGGGCTCATACCTGGTGTACAACTTCGGCGGCGGTCATCCCATGCCGCTGCTCAACGCAGGTGGTCACTGGTACGAGATGAACA
Organism: Mycobacterium canetti CIPT 140010059; assembly: GCF_000253375.1. NCBI lineage: Bacteria > Bacillati > Actinomycetota > Actinomycetes > Mycobacteriales > Mycobacteriaceae > Mycobacterium > Mycobacterium canetti. The sequence continues at coordinate 217,278 of NC_015848.1, read as the reverse complement.
ACGGCGGCCATCTGATGATCATCAAGAATGCCTCCCAACGGCTTTCACCACATCTACTGGTAGACACCCACACCGGAGACCAGGCGCGCTGCGAACACAACCCAGGTGCTCGCACCGGTGAAGGCTTGTGGCAAGCCTCCGAGATCTACCCGCCGCTTAAGGCGTGGCAGCGTATGGGGCGACCCACCATTGCAGTCAACGCCAACTTCTTCGACGTTCGCGGACAAAAGGGGGGCAGCTGGCGGTCGACCGGCTGCAGCTCACCGCTGGGCGCCTACGTGGACAACACCCGCGGACAAGGACGCGCCAACCAGGCGGTCACCGGCACCGTCGCCTACGCCGGAAAGCAGGGCCTTTCCGGAGGAAATGAGTTGTGGAGCTCACTGACGACGATGATCCTTCCGGTCGGTGGTGCACCGTATGTTTTGCGGCCCAAAAGCAGACAGGACTACGATCTCGCCACTCCGGTGATCGAGGACTTGCTCAACAAGAACGCACGGTTCGTCGCCGTGGCCGGAATCGGGCTGTTATCCCCCGGCAATACCGGCCAGCTCCACGACGGCGGTCCCAACGCCGCGCGAACGGCGCTTGCCTATGCGAAGCAGAAGGACGAAATGTACATCTTCCAGGGTGGCAACTACACCCCGGACAACATCCAAGACCTGTTCCGCGGCCTGGGTAGTGACACCGCGATTCTGCTCGACGGCGGGGGGTCATCGGCGATCGTTCTGCGCCGTGATACCGGGGGCATGTGGGCCGGCGCTGGGTCGCCGAAAGGATCGTGCGACACCCGTCAGGTGCTCTGTGACTCCCATGAGCGGGCGCTGCCCAGCTGGCTGGCGTTCAACTAAGGCTTCGCAGCGCCGGCGGGCTCGGTCGCGCTACACCTGCGGCGTCAAATCCAGCGAGGTGATGGTCGTCATCCTGGTCACCAACCAGCGCGCGTCATAACGCTTCATGAACAGCCGGTAGGACAGATACTTCAATGCTGGGATGTTCTTGGTCACCGGACTGGTGGTCGTGGTGTTGGTGTAGACGATGGCCACGGCATCCCGGCCGCTCAGCGATTCCACGGCAGCACCGGTGACCTCGGTATCGTTGGTAATCTTGGCCTGTTTGTTTGCTGCGGCGATCTGGTCGACGAATCTGCGGTACTGAGCCGCGAAATCACCGCTGAGGTAATTCGCGGCCCGATCGGCCAGGGTGTCCATGTTCTCCGGCGTGTAGGTCCACAACGTCGTGATCGCATTGGCGGCCGTCCGCGCGACCATGAGCTTGGTGGCCACCACGGCGCGCTCGGAGAGGTAGGGCTGCACCGTCGCACCAGCGAAAGCTGCCGAGCCCACGAACAACGCAGCGGCCACGCCGACCGTGATCGCTAACCGCCTGCCACCCGATCGTCTTGCCCGTGTCTTGCCGCCCCTGGCAGTCGTCACGGCCGAATCATCCTCGTCAGCTTGGCTGTCAGCCACGGCGGCACCGCCTTCGTCCGGCTCTCCCGCGGCGTCGATCTCGCCCCGGTCGCCCTCGGTGGCTTCCGATGCCGTGTCGGTGGACTCTCCGTTGGCAACGGACTTTTGGGTCAGATCACCGGAAGCAGACTGCTGATCTTCCACTCGTTACCTTCCTGCTTAGCCGTTACCAGCCAACGATTGGCGTTCGAGACCACCCGCTTGCCGTCCGCGGATTTCGAGGTGATCTGGGTGACCACCAGCACGTTGGCACTACCATCCTCGTTCCACCTCTGTACGCCCGCGTCTAGAACCGTTCCTGTGGTCGGTTCCACCCCGGAGATGCGAATCAGGATATCGTTTGCCCTTTCGTGGTATTGCTTGGCGAAGTCACCCGTGGCGTGGGACAGCACCCGCTGCGCATATTCGTTGGCGTGGAACGGATCCGGTGACGTGAACATGGTCATGAAAGACCGGACATCACTGAGCATCACGATATCCTTGTGCGCTGCTCGCTGGTGCGATTCATGGGAGATCCGCATGAGCGCACAGGCTGAGATCGCCGCGGCCATAACCACAGCGGAAGCGGTCAGAGCCAGCGGCAAACCCCATCGCCGCGACGGTTCGATTGGCTGCGGGGCCAGCAGCGCCCCCTCGCCGGGTTCAAACTTACGACGGGGGCTCATTTTTCGCCGGTGGGTTGTCGGGGTTTCATCACGACTGCCAGATCGTCGAGGCGCCATTGCCCGCGCGATTTTTGGAAGATCGCCCGCACAGTTGCGCTGATGTACCGCTGATTGGGTGGTGTACCGCGTTCACCCTGCATGAACAACAGCATGGTTGCCTGAGCCGGTGTCGCCGACAGCACCGCGCTGTCGGTAACCCAGTACTGGTTACGAACAGGTCCCGACTCGCGCACCGAATCCTGTTGGATGCTCAGCTGCGGGCGGTACCTGTCGGTGGCCAGCGATCGGGCCCGTTCGAAATCACGCTGCACCGTTTCCGGGTCGTAGCTCAGGACGTCGACCACGAGCTTCGGGCCCCGCGTTGCGAGCTGCGCGCGAGTGTGATCGGTTTGCCATTCATTGACGTACACCACCGCAGCGCCCACCGCGGTTGCGCTCGCGCACGCGCCCGCCGCCGCCAATGCCACCGCCGCCGTCAGTCGCCGTATCACCGCGGGCCGCTGCACCGGTTCGACACGTCGCACCTCAGTGCGCAACAACAGGTCGGCGAAGGTGCGTCGCCGCGAATCCCACAGCGGCCACAGCCAACCCACAAACAGCGAGAGGGTGTCCACCAAGTGCGCCAAATCCCGGACCAGCAACCGCCACGGACCGATGGCCGAACCGTCACGCCGAACCACCCGGATGCCGGTAAGAGCGCGGCCAAGACTCCATCCGGTAACCGTCGGCAACACCAACCGGTTGACGGCCAGAAGGAGAATGGTCAATCCGAGCAGACAAGCGCATAACCACCGCCACGCGCTGCCCGGCGGCACCGTTAAAGCCGTCAACGCCATGGTCGCCACCACGGCGAGCCCGGGCAGCACGTCGATGGCGAAGGCGCCCGCCCGAACACGCCAGGGCGCTGCACCGTTCGGTGTCGCCTGGGGCAGGGTGGTCGGCGTCTTCTCGACCACCACCGTCACTTCGTCACCTGGTCGAGTTTGGCGATCTTATAGCGGCCCTCATCGAGTGCCATCCGGACCCGAAGACGGTAGCCGACTTCATGGGCATCCGAGTCGGTGTTGGACACCTTGACCCGGAGCGCTACCAGAACATCGACCGACCCGTCATTGTTGTTGCGCTCGACCGCCGCGCGCATATCGGTCACTTGCACGTGGACGCTGGCCGCTTGATACGCCTCGACGAGCATGCTGGTGTACAACGACGCCTGGGCACCGAAATCACCGGTGCCACACTCGATGATCTTCTGCATGCTAGCCGACATCGCCCCAGCATCGGGTGCCTGCGTGGCCGCAACGCAATCCTTAGCGGCCTCAATGGCCGCAAGGTCTTCGCGCGCGATTGATTGGCTTTCCTGGTGTGAGCGCAACGCAAAATAGCCCGCTGCGCCAAGGCCACCGGCCAACGCGAGCAGCGTCGCCGCAATGCCAACAAGCCAGCCTCGCCGCAACCGCGACGGGCGCCGCTCGACGAGGGCCTGTTCTGGGCACGCGTCCTCGCCGAGCTCTCCGGCGTCAGATACCGCCGAATCCGCCGCCTTCACCTGCGGGCTAGTCTGGTCGGCTCCGGCGTCAGATTCCGCCGAATCCGCCGCCTTCACCTGCGGGCTAGTCTGGTCGGCTCCGGCGTCAGATTCCGCCGAATCCGCCGCCTTCACCTCCGTAGACGACTTATTCGCGTCGGCAGGGTTCAGCTGGCCGGCGCCAGCATCTCCTTCCATCCGTCGTCTCCTGTTGTGCTCGAGTTTGCGACGGCGTACTTGACACCATCCGGCCCCACCAGTTCACCGCTGGCCGGGCTATAGACCGCCGACGGGCCCGATGTTGGAGTGTAGACGCACGGGTTAGGCTGCTGCCCGTTGCACTGCACAGTACCCGAACCCGGTCTTTGCAATGGGTCACTGACCGGCGGGGGCGTTCCTTGCACCTGATCGGCGGGCGCCGGATTCAAACCGGTGTTGATCGAGGGCGCCGGAATCACCAAACCCGGCTTCACCGGCTGATCGCAGCGCGCCCCAGGTGCCGGGCAGGTGAGTATCTGGTTCGGGTCACCAAACCACGGGTTGGTACCCAGCGGAACGTACGGGTCCTTACTGCGGCACTCCTTCGGCGTCGCCGCTCGTTTGCCCGGGACATCGACACAGGGAATGTTGCGCGCCCCCCGGACTTGCAGCTGGGCATCCTGGGGAATCTTGCAATAGGTTCCCGACGGCAACGGCCTGGGACTGGTATCGGCCGGAGACCGCCACTCCGATGCAGGAAGAAAACCCGTCAAGCACGGCGGCGGATAGTTGATCGCCGGCGCAAGCGGCAGCTGGGCAGCACCCGGAGTTGGCGTGAGTACGGTCTGTGCGATCGCGGCACCCTGCGGGAGGAACACCAACAATTGCTCCACGCCGGCGTGGTAGCGCTTGAGCATATCGAACACAACCTCAAGATTGGCCAGCGTCTGTGGCAGCGACTCGCGAACACCGCTGAATACCGCGTTGACCTCATCGGCGGTGGGGGCCGCCTGGGACAGGATGCTTCGCACGTTCTGGTCCCTGGCTGCGGTTTGTGCGGCCAGATTGTTCAATTTGCGCGCCCAGCGCTCAATCTGATCACCCGTGTTGACCTGGCTGTCCAAAATCGGCCCGGAGTTCTCGATGATGTCGTTGACGTCGCCAATGTTGGTCTCGAAGTCACCGACGATCGCCTGAGTGGAGTCAACCAACCGTTGCAAAGCGGGTCCCAGCCCACCCACCGCTTGCGCGGTCTCGTCGAGCAGTAAGCCGATCTTCTCCGTGGGCAATGCGGCCAGCCCGCGATTGGAATTGTCCAGCGCAGGCCCAATCTCACTGGGAACCGTACCCTTGGTGATGGTCTGTCCAGAGGAGAAGTATTTACCCGGAGCACCGGTGGACACCAGGTCGATGTACTGCTCGCCGACCGCTGACACCGAATGCACGTTCGCCGAGGCATCGACGGGGATTTTGTAGTTGCTAGCGATGCTCATCGTCACTTGTGCGCCCCGGTCGGTGGGCTCGACGGCGGTGACCTTGCCAATGGTGATACCGCGGTAGGTCACATTGGCCGTCGGATACAGACCACCCGATGCGGGCAAGTCGGCCTTCAAGGTGTACTGCCCGATACCCACCAGACTCGGAATTCGCAGGTAGTACCAGCCCAATACGACGATGGCGACTACGGAGACGATCGCAAAAAGGATCAACTGGCGTCGGATGAAGCGAGTCAGCACTGGCGATTTCCCCTTTCTACCAGCGGGCCGCCCGGCGCATCGTTGGGGTTCGGTGTGTACCGAATGTCGGGAATCATTGTCTCGGGATCGCGGCCAAAAGACTGCTCGAGGGCGCGCAACGCACCGGAGAATCCGGTCCCGGTAAGGAACGCATTGTCGATGGCGCTGTAGGTCAGGTCCAGCGTCAGCGACAAGTTCATGTAGTCGCCCCGTACCAGCTGCGGCACGGTGTCGACGTCAAAGGGCTGGGTGAGGATCAATTTGAGCGCACCCACCAGATACGGAGCGGCTCGACTCAGTTCCTTGAGCGGGCATTGCAGCGCCTGCAGATCCTGGTGCAGATCGCCCCGGGCAGCCGAAAGATACTGGTCGGCGGACTGGCTGAGCCGGCCTACCGCATCGGAAGCGTTGATCAACAGTTCCTGCTTATCCGCAAAGTGCTTGATCAACGGCGGTAGGTCGGTGAGCACCCGATTCAGGACTTCCGACCGACCGCCCACATAAGCCAACAACCGATTGGTGGAATCAATGGCGCGGGTAATGTCATCGCGTTGCTGGTTGAGCTCGTCGGTGAAGGTGTCGAGCTTGCCAAGGAAAGCCCGGATCTGGTCCGCCCGGCCCGTCACGATGGCGTTGATCTCTTGCTGAATCGATTCGAGGTTCACCAAGCCGCCGCCGCGCAACAAGGTGGCGATGCTGGCCAGCGTCTGCTCGGTGGTGGGATAGGCCGAGGAGCGCTTCAGCGGGATGGTGTCACCATCCTTCAGCGGCACCGGCGACGGATCTGGCGGCGCGGCCAGCTCGACGTGCTGCGAACCCAGCAGGCTGGTCTGCCCGATCTTGGCGGTGGCATTTTTCGGTAGCTTGACGTCCTTCTTCAGGCTCAGCGTCAGCGTGGCCACCCAGTTCTTCAACTTGATCGCGCGGATCGATCCGACCCAGACGTCGGCCACCATGACCCGGCTGTTGCCGTTGATCGCCAACGTGTCCGGCATCTGCACGTAGATGGTGTAGGAGCCCGGGCCGGTGCCCGGGCCGCCGGGGATCGCCACATTGGAGATGCCGCGCCAGCCGCACGAACTCAGCAAGAGTGCGAGCACCAGCAACACCAGCCCCTGCCAGGCTCGGTGGCGCATCACCCGCATCCGCGCCAGCACGCTCATCATTGACCCCCTCCTGCCTCAGCGGGCAACGGCGCCCCCACCGGCGCCGGCGTCGGTGGCACCGGACCCGGGATCACGTCGGGCCCAGGAGGCGGCGGTGGTATCGGCACCTGCGGGGCCTGTAAACCAATCGGCGGCAACACGGGGTACTCGTCGTACGCATTCGGGGGTCCGGGAGGGGTTTGCAGCCCTGACGACGGAGGTGCGATATCGGGACCACCCATGAGTTCGGCCAGGGACTCCGGCGTCAGCAAGCCCTGCGTGATCGGTCCCACCTGAACCCCTTGCATCCCGGGTGCCACCACCCAACCGGGCTGCGTGTTGCGGTGTGACAACGGCGTATCCGGCACCCAGATACCGGGCACCGTGGTGTCCTTGTACCCGTTGGGCGGCTGCAAACGGGGCTCGGAATAAGCGATCTCTTTAGGCAGTGTCGAGGCGGTGCTGGCCACGTTCAGGCCGAACGGAAAGTAGTTGAACTTGATCGCATCGAGGACTGGCGCCAGATACTGCGCACAGAGTTCGGCCGACTCTTGATAACCGAGCCGGCTACCCGCCTGAATCGAACTGCAGATGAACTCCATCGGGTTGGCGAAATTCGTGAACGCCGAAAGCGACACCACGCCACCGTGTGTCGGATGGTAAAGCTGGTTAATGTTCGCCGCCAGCGTCGGGAAGATGTGCAGGACGGTCTCCAACCCATCCAACGGATCGGGCTGCAGCAACGTGGTGGTCACGGTCGCGAGATTATTGACGTCATGCGTCAGCACCTCGCGGTTCTTGGCGAAAAACGGGCGCGCGACGGTGAGCAAGCTGTCGAATTGCTGGATGGCGTTCGATAGGTCCGCATCGGAGTGGGTCAACCTGTCGGTGAACTCCGCAAGGTTCTTGTTCAACGCGACGAACTGTTGGTCGTCCTGATGTAGCGCATTGACGAATAGCGCCAGGCTGCGTACCACCGCGAAGAAGTCGCCGCGGCCCTCATTCAAGGCGTTCAACGCCTGCGACAGGCTGTTCAGCGTGGTGTTGATTTGCTTACCCTTGCCGGCCAGCCCGTCGGCGAATGCCTCGATGACTTCGCCGAACGGCCCCTTGGGCTGCTCAGGTGTCGGGCCGAGCTCGTCGATAATATGCGAGACACTGTCCCGCAGCTCGTCCCACTCCGTCGGTACCTGGGTGCGCTCGACCGGGATCACCGCATTATCGGCCAGCACTGGACCACCTCTGTAGGGTGGCTCCAACTGAATGTTCCGCGACGCCACCAAGGTGGGGTTGAGTATCACCGCGGAGGCATTGGCAGGCACCTTGTACTTGTTCTGGTAGTGGAAAGTCACCTTCATTTTGTCGCCGGCTGGTTCGATCTTGTCGATCGAACCGACCGGGAGGCCCATAATCTGGACCTTGTCTCCGACATACAGCGCATTGGCTTGGGTGAAGTAGGCGACCACCGTGTTGTTCGTCAGTTTTTGGTAGAGCCGCACACCAACAATTCCGGCGGCCAGCGCCAGCACCACCACCAACGATCCGATGACAACCGAGGCCCGCGACAGCTGTGGCAACCGCAGGTTGCGGATATCAAAGATGGTGCTCAATTCTCGCTACCTCCCGTCACGCCACTACCGCCGGTGCCGCCGGGATTGATGAACGGGGCCGGCAACTGCGGCCCGGGGCCCGGTGGTGCCGGCGGGCCTGGCGCCGCCGGGGGCGGAGCCGGACCAGGCGCCGGCCCGAGGGGCAGCGTGCGTGCCCCTGGGGGAGCCTCCTGCGGAATCGGCACCGGCGTGCCGGGAACGTTCGGCGGCACCTCACCCGGACGTCCCGCGATTGGTAGGCCCGGGGCGGGCGGTGGACCGTCCGGGTTCGGCGGCGACGTCGCGACATCCAGCGGCGCCGGGAAATCGGGGCCACCGAATGGACCTTGAGTGAGGTTGGCGCAGGGCAGCGGATCCCACGGCCGCGGCAGACCGTCCGCCGGCGGGGTGTAGGAGCACGGCGATCCCGGCGGCACCGCCGGCCCGGGATGCTCGGGCGTGCCCTCCAACACCGGCGGCGGTGGCGGCGGCGCACCGTTGGGGAACCGGGTGCCATTGGGGTCGGGCCACCGGTATGCCGGCAGCCCGGCGCTGCGCCAGAAGTCCTCCGGGCTAATACCACGCTTCTTGAATGCCGCATCGACAAACGGCTGCAAGATCTGACCCGGCACCAGGTTGGCCAGCAGCACTTTGAAGTAGGGCCCAGAGGCAAACGTCTCACCGAACGACGCGCTGAATCTGCCCAAGATCGTCAGGGTTTCAGCCAAATCCTCCTTGCGGTCGACCAACAGGTCGGTGAGGATACGCAGCTGCTCGAGCACATGGTTCAGGTTCGGGTTGTCGTTGATAAGGTTTTGCACCTGGGCCGAGAAAGCGGAGATGTTCCCCAGCAGGGCGTCGACCGCGCGGCCACGCTCGTTGAACGCGGCGATCAGGGTCTTAGCGTTGACCAACAGGCGGTCGACCTGCTCGCTGCGATCACCCAGGACGCTGGCCACCTGGTTGGCCTGGGCTAGTAGGTGCGTGATCTGCTCGTCGCGCTTGCCGATGGTGTCGGAGAACTTAGCCACCCCGTCGAGGGCGGCGCTCAGGTGCGGATAGGTCTGATCAACGGTCTCCGACAACACATTCAGCGACCGCTTGACCGTCTCGATGTCCCAGCCGGATGCGGCCTTGGTGACGTCGAAGAACGCGTCGTAAATCTGGTACGGGGTGGTGCTTTGCCCAACCGGCAAAACGCCCCCGGGCGGCAACGCTTGGGCGCCGCGCGGCTCGATCTCGAGCACTTTCTTACCCAGGATGGTGTCGGTGCGGATGGCTAGGCGGCTCTCGGTGCCGATGGTGTTGGTGCCGATGGAGAACTTGATCACGATGTGGTCGCCGTCGATCTTGAGCCCCTCCACGGTGCCCACTCCCAAGCCGGCGATGCGTACCCTGTCGCCCTTGTGCAGTCCGCCGGAGTCGGTGAACTGGCCGTAGTAGCTCGGCTTTGCGAATAACATGGGAACACTGGTAAAGCTTTGGCCCACAGCGACAACGAGCAGCGCAACGACGATGCCCATGAGCCCAATTCGCATTCGGTTGGGTGGTTCCAGCGTTCTCATTGCGGCGTGCACCTACCCGTCGGCTGGCTAAAGAGCTTCACCGTGCGGACCGGCCCTCCGGCTTGGAATCCGTTCCACTTGATCTGCAGGTCGCAGAGGTAGAAGTTCTGGAAATCGCCGTAGGTTCCGTTGGCGCGTCCGAGCGCCGTCAACGCGGTCGGCGTCTTGTGGAGCAGGTCGTTCAACTCGACGCGCTGGTCGATGACCGGTTGCTGAATAGCGTCCAGGTAGCTGATGGTCTTGCGCACCAGCGTGCGATTCTCGGCAAGCAGGTCGGCCACCGTGCCGGCGCCGTTGCTGATGTGCGCGAGGCCGCCGGCCAACTGGTCGGAGTGGTTCTGCAGCCCAGTGATCAGATTCTCCAAGTTATTGACGGTCTCGTCGAACTCTTTTCGATGCTTGACCGTGGTGTCCAGCACGATGTTCAGGTTCTTGACAACCTCACCGATCGCCTGATCGCGCTCCGCGATCTGGCTGGTCAGTTGCGCGGTCTGGTCGAGGATGTCGTTGATGGTGCCACCTTGCCCCTGGAAGACGGTGATGAGCGCGTTGGCGATGTTGTTCACCTTCGCGGGATCCAACGCCCGAAACACCGGCTTGAAACCACCGATCAACGCATCCAAATCCAAGGCCGGTGACGTGCGGGACAATGGGATGAGTCCACCTGGCGGCAGCAGATCGTTGGCCCCCTTGCCCTCACCCCGTTTGAGCTCCACGTACCGGTTGCCGATCAGGTCGGAATAGCGGATCTGGGCGGTCGTGGACTGATACAACGGCACCGAACGATCGATATTGAACTCCACCCGAACCCGACGGCCACCATCGACCAGGTGTAGTGCTTTGACCTTGCCGATCTCTACCCCCGAAGCACGGACAAACTGGCCTTGGCGCAGCCCGCTGACATTGCTGAACTCCGCGGTATAGCCATTGGTCCGGTCGAAGCGCATCTGACCGAAAATCACGATGATCATCACCGTGAAGAACAGCAGCACCACCGAGACGATGCCGAGTTTGACGACGGTTCCAGTGATTTTCATGGGTTGATCGTGTTATCCCCTACCTGACGGCCCCAGACGTACTCGACTGCATAAGGCGAGCCAACCTCCATGTGGTTGTACGGGGCGAGGCTGGCACCGGTGTCCATGACCAGATACGGCGCTGGCCACAGATCCCGGGTGATCGGCTGCCAGCAACCGGGGGCGCCCCCCGGGCCACCGCGAGCGTTCACCCGCGGCAGATTCTCCGGATAGGTATAGGGATTGGGCGCGCCGCCAACGATTCCGGGTAGGGCTCCCGCTAGATTTGCGGCCACCGCGAGGGGCGGCGCTATCAATCCGGCTACCAGTCCGATTCCGATTGCCGCCCCATTGGTGGCTAACGCCAGGGGAGACAACAAGGAGATACCTATCCCGGAGAGGATCTCTGAGTTCGTCCTCAGCGAGTAGCCGTTACCGCCACCGGCCGCCGCCTTAGCGAGCGGATCGGCATCGTAGAAGTTGCGGATCGTGCAGAACAGTTCCGGGCTATAAGTGTCAAGCAGGGTGGCGGTGGGGACCAGATCGGCGACCCCCCGCTGCAGATACGGCCCGCCGCGGTCGAAGACATCGGCTGTGGTGTTGCCGAACCCGGCCGCCGCCAACAGCGCCGAATCCAGTTCCGCTTGCTGGGCATTGATGGTGCGGGCGGTGGTCACCGAACTATCGAGAAAGTCGAACAGGTCCGGTGCCGCGTCGGAGTAGACGTCGCCCAGCGCCGCCAATTGCTGAATGTCGTGGCGCGATTGCGGCATCCGCGCATTGAGGTCATCCAGAACGGTGTTGGCGTTGACGATCGACTCGCCGAACTTGTCGCCCAGCCCGGTCAACGCCTCCGCGGCCGCGCTCAGGGTCAGATTCAGCTTGACCGGATCCACCTTCTCGGCGATCGAGGTGAGCGTCTGGAACAACGTGTTGATCTCGGTGGTTACCGACCGCACGTCGATGACGTCTTTGGGCGTTATCCGCCTCTTTGTCGGGTTTTTCGGCGTAGTCAACGACACATACTTACCGCCGAACACCGTGGTCGCCTTGATGTCGGCGTTCACATTTGCCGGAATCAGGTGGATGTAGCGCGGATCCACATCCAAGATGAACTTGGCCGCCGACTCGCCGTCACGCGTGACCTCCGAGATGGTGTCCACCCGCCCGATCTCCACCCCGTTATAGGTGACCTTCGACCCGGGATCCATCACCAAGCCCGCACGAGCGGACAGCATCGTCAACTGCGTCTTGGGCGTGAACTCCCCGCGAAACTGCAGGTATACCAAGGCAACTACGAGCGCGAAGACCAGCACTAGACCCATACCCGCCGTCTTGTAGGGCGGCACTCGCGGCTTGTTCAGCTTCCCCGGCGTCGTCATGGCGGCTACACCGTGAGATTGAAGTTCGGGTCGACACCGTAGAGCGCCAACGCTGCAAACAGGACAACGACCTGCACCGAGACCAACGAGAAACGCATCGATCGGCCGACGGCCTCGCCAACGCCGACGGGGCCTCCGCCGGCGGCGTACCCGTAGTAGCAGTGGCTAACCATGACGATCGCAGTGATGATGAGGGCCTCCAAGAAGGACCAAAAGACGTCGTCGGGACGCAGGAACGTTTGAAAGTAATGCTCGTAGGTGCCGTTCGACTGCCCGTAGAGCACCGTGGTGGTGATCTGCGGGGACAGGAACGACATGATCATCGCTAACGCGTACAGCGGAATGATCACCACGAGCCCGGCCATGATCCGGGTGGACGCCAGGAACGAAATCGACTTGATGCCCATCACTTCCAGGGCGTCGATCTCCTCGCTGATCCGCATCGCCCCCAGCTCTGCGGTAGCACCCGCACCGACCGTGGCCGCCAGGGCGACACCGGTGACAACTGGGCCGGCGATGCGCACGTTGATCAGTGCGGCAAAGAAACCGGTGAATGCCTCGACACCGATGTTGCCCAGCGACGCGAAGCCCTGGATCGCGACCAGCGAGCTGCCGGACAGCGTCACAAAGCCAACGATCGCGACTGTGCCACCGACAACGGCCATCGCACCGGTGCCCATGCCGATCTGGGCGATCAGCCGCAGCGTCTCCTTGCGGTAGTAGCGCAGCGCGTGCGTGATCTGCCCGATGCTGGTCAGGGCGAACCAGGTGAGCTGGCCGGCCTCGTCCAATCCACGAGCCGCCGCACCGCCGTATTGGCGCAGGTTGGCGACCGCCCGCGGGAAGCGGGCGCGCAGCACAGCAGTGGTCGACATGTCAGCGCCCCGTCCCGAATCGCACACCGATGGTCGTCAAGATCACGTTGACGGCGAACAGGGCGATCACACACAGCACCACGGTCTCGTTGACGGCGGTGCCAAGACCCTTGGAACCGCCACGGACGGTCAGCCCCCGATAGCAGCCGACAAGGCCCGCGATCAGGCCGAACGTTGCGGCTTTGATGGTGGCGATGACCACCTCGGGCAGACCGGTGATCAAGGTCAGCGTGGCAAGGTAGGCGCCGCCCGAAACGTTCTGCAGGTAGACACCGAAGAGAAAGCCACCGACCAGGCCGACGGTGATCACCAAACCGTTGAGCAGCGTGGCGACCAGCATCGAGGCGAGCACCCGCGGCACCACCAGACGGTGGATGGGATCGATGCCCAGCACCTCCATCGCGTCGATTTCCTCGCGGATGGTGCGGGCGCCCAGGTCGGCGCAGATGGCCGTGGACCCGGCGCCGGCGACCACCAGCACCGTTGTCAGCGGGCCAAGCTGGGTGACGGCGCCGATCGCCGCGCCGGAACCGGAGATGTCTGCCGCGCCGAACTGGGCCAGCAGAATATTGAGCGTGAAGATCAACAGCACCGTCAGCGGTATCGAGACCATGATCGTCGGTAAAAATCCGACCCGCATGATGAACCAGCACTGCAGAATGAACTCGCGCCACTGGAACGGCCAGCGAAACAGCGCCTTTCCAGTCAGCACACACATGCGAAAGAAGCCACCGACGAGGGTCAGCGGGGTTTGCAGTTGGTCGCGGACGTAACCACCAAGCGTTGTCGACGTCGTCACCGCGGCCCCCTCATGCCGCCGACCTGGGTATCGCGGCACCGCGGCGCATCATGTCGCACGCCTCCTCCTTGCCCCGACCCTTGGTGTGTGACCGCCAGCTCGTTACTCACAGGGAGTAACGGAGACCACAGGAATCTACCCGATGGCCAGCCAGGAGTGTAAGGCATCCGCACATTTAACCCTTCGTCAATAGCGGGCAAACGTTACAATCTCTGTCGATTTTCCCTTCTATCCGTAAAATCAGCTGATACAGAACGTCTTTCAACATTCACACAGGCGCCATAGCGCAATCGCAGTTCAGTCTTGAGCACCTTCCCCGCGGGGTTGCGGGGCAGAGCGTCCACGATCTCGAGCGCCTTGGGGTGCTTGTAGCGCGCAAGCCGGTCGGTCAGGAACTCACCTAGGTCTTCGATCCGAAGGTCGTCGTTCGTTACGGCCGCGACCGCGATCGGCACCTCTCCCCACTTCTCGTCGGCCCGGCCGATGACCGCGACTTCGGCGATGTCGGGATGGCTGGCCAGAACGTTTTCCAGCTCGGCGCAGTAAATGTTTTCACCGCCGGAGATAATCATGTCCTTCTTGCGGTCCACCACCCAGACGTAACCGTCGGAGTCCATGCGAACCAGATCCCCAGAATGGAACCAGCCGCCTGCGAACGCCTCCGCGGTGGCCTCCGGGTTGTTCCAGTAGCAGCTCATCAATGTTGGTGCCCGGTAGACAATTTCGCCCACTTCGCCGACGGGGACATCGTTCATGTTCTGATCGACCACCCTTGCGGCGACGGTCGGAATCACCCTGCCGACCGATCCGCGCTTAGCGATCGCATCTTCGCCGAGCAGCATGCAGGTGACCGGCGACATCTCGGTCTGGCCGAATGCGGCCAGTATCTGCGTTTCGGGAAAGGTTGCCGACATCTGCCGCAGCAACGCATCCGGCGCCGGCGCAGCTCCCCACGACAACACCCGTAACCTCAGGTCACGTGGTCGTGCTTGCTGTTCGGTACAGACCGCCTGCCACTGCGCGGGAACCAGAAAGATGCCGGTGACCTTCTCTGCCTCCAGCACGTCGAGCAGCTGTCCCGGGTCGAACGCGCCCAGCGGATAGATCACCGTGGGCAAGCCGAGCAGCAGCCCGGTCAGCATGTTGCCGATTCCGGCGATATGAAACAGCGGGACGCCGACGAAACCGACGTCGCTGTTGATGTTGGCGCCACTGGTGTAGAGCGCGGTCATCGCCTGACCGGTGAGGTTCGCGTGAGTCAGCACGGCGCCCTTCGGGCGCCCGGTGGTGCCCGAGGTGTACATGATCAAGGCCGGCGAGTCGTTCGGGATGTCCACCGGTTCGACGACATCGCCGGCCTCGTTGAGTAGGTCCTCATAGCCGAACACGCTGTCCTCGCTGGATCCGCCGGCGACCACGATCACGCTCAGCAAGGGCTGGATGTCGCGGACACCGATGGCCACCGGAGCCAGCGCAGCTTCGGTCAGCATCACGTGTGCGGCACAGTCTTCGACCAGGACGGCGATTTCGGTTGGGGTGAGCCGGAAATTCAGTGGTACGGCGATGGCCCCGATCATGTTGGCGGCCAGCACCGACTCGACGAACTCGGTGCGGTTAAGCATCAGGATCATGACCCGATCGCCGAAACCGACCCCGCGACCGCTCAAGGCGCCCGCCAGCGCCGCAACCCGGCGCCTCAGGTCAGCCCACGTCATGGTGTTGCCCACAAACCTCAGCGCCGGCGCGTCTGGCTGCATCATCGCGTGCCGTTCGAGCTGGTTGACCCAGTTCTGCCGGCGAGCAAGGTAGGGCTGCTGTTGGGCTAGTGTTGGCGCCCGCGTCAGGTGACTGGCCAGTTGCGCGGTCAACTATCCCTTCCTTCCCTTCCTTTCACTTGCGCATCCCTTGCGCCAGGTTGATATTTGATAAAGGTTGGTGTTGTCTGGGTCACACTATGGCCTGAGCGGCCCAACAACAAGCCCCCGCCAAGCCCCCGGCAAGTCCCCGGCAATCCCGGCCCGACCCTGAAAGTCCTGGCAAGCCACGTGAACGCACCTCTATCGGCGAAGCCGCGGAGCCAGCTTCCCCTGCGCCGGGCACAATTGTCCGACGAGGTCGCGGGCCACCTGCGGGCCGCCATCATGTCGGGCGCGCTGCGCTCTGGAACGTTCATCCGTCTGGACGAGACGGCAGCCGAGCTCGGAGTCAGCATCACGCCGGTGCGGGAGGCGCTGCTGAAACTGCGCGGTGAGGGGATGGTCGGGCTGGAGCCACATCGCGGCCACGTGGTGCTGCCGTTGACCCGCCAAGACATCGACGACATTTTCTGGCTGCAGGCCACCATTGCCCAAGAACTTGCCACATCGGCCACCGCTCACATCACCGACGTTGAGATCGACGAGCTGGACCGCATCAACAATGCGCTGGCCGGTGCTATCGGGTCCGGTGATGCCAAAACCATCGCGTCGATCGAGTTCGCGTTCCACCGCGTCTTCAACAAAGCGAGCCGCCGGATCAAGTTGGCCTGGTTCCTGCTTAATGCCGCGCGCTATATGCCGGCGCAGGTGTTCGCGGCCGACCCGCGATGGGGCGCGGACGCGGTGAACAGTCATCGGCAGCTGATCGCCGCGCTGCGCCGCCGCGACACAGCCGCCGTAATCGAGCACACCGTCTGGCAGTTCACCGATGGGGCACGCAGGCTGACGGAGGCCCTGGCTGAGACCGAAGTCTTCGGCTGAGCCCGCACATGCCTTAGCTGGCCGCCAGCTGCTCGGCGCGCTGCTTGAGATTTTCGGCGAGATGCTCCAGGACGTTGTTGAGCAGCATCTTCACCATCGGCTCGGGCACCGGCATGGTGACCTGGACGTCCATGTCCACCGTGAGCAAGCTCGCGGCGCCGGTTGCCACCACACTGAACAGCTGCTCCTGCTTGGCAAACAGTTCACCCTGCTGCATGACGGTTTGAATCTGGTTTTCGCCTGGGTAGTACACGGCGTGGATATAGGTGCCCTCGATGCCTTGAACAGCGGTGTCGAGCCGCACCTGGCTGGGACGCCCGTCATCGTAGCGAGCGAGCACCCATGCGCCCTTGACCCCTTCATTCCACTCTGGGTAGCGCTCGATATCGGCAACGATGGCCATGATCGATGCGGCGTCGGCGGTGACCTCGACGGTCTTGCTCAAAACTGGCATTCGGGAAGCATACCTGGGTCGCGGTGAGCACAAGATTGCCGTCATGGCTGCGGTTGGAGCGGCGAAAATCACAGCCCTGAGCGCAATCTGGGCGCGGCTTATCCGCTTACGCAAGCCGTCGACAGCAGCGACCGGATGACCTCGGGAATCGGAACCGGCCTGCGGCTAGTCCGATCGACATAGACGTGCACCCAGTGCCCGAGTGCGGTGATCGCCCCCGCATGGTCGGGCTCCTTGAACACACCCAGCCGGTAGGTGACGCTGCTGCGCCCCAACCGCGTCACAGCCAGGCCCACCATGAGGCTCTCCGGGAAACGCAGTTCCGAGAAATAACGGCAGCCCGACTCCGCGACAATGCCCAGCACAGGCATCGCGAGCGGGTCAACCCCGGTGCTCGTGTTGATCCAGGCGTTTATCGCGGTGTCAAACAGCTGGTAGTAGACGGCGTTGTTGAGGTGGCCGAACATGTCGTTGTCGGCCCATCGAGTTCCCACCGGCCACAGCACCGGAAAGTCGCTGCGCAGGAGCTTCTCCGGTGCCGGCGGTGCAGCCATGGTTGTATTCCAACATGCCTGCCATCCGGGGCGCGGTGCTAGACCAGATCGGTGTGCCGCGGCCCTATTGGCGGTCGAAACCAATCAGCGTCGTCGAGCTGCACCTGGACCCCCCCGACCGCGGTGAGGTCCTTGTCCGAATCGAGGCTGCGGGCGTGTGCCACTCCGACCTGTCGGTGGTGGACGGCACCCGGGTACGGCCGGTGCCGATCTTGCTCGGTCATGAAGCCGCTGGGATCGTCGAGCAGGTCGGCGACGGCGTCGACGGGGTCGCGGTCGGTCAGCGAGTCGTGCTGGTGTTCCTTCCGCGTTGCGGCCAGTGCGCGGCGTGCGCGACCGAGGGTCGGACGCCGTGCGAACCGGGCAGCGCGGCCAACAAGGCCGGCACACTGCTCGGTGGCGGTATCCGGCTCAGCCGGGGCGGCCGCCCGGTGTACCACCACCTCGGCGTCTCGGGTTTCGCGACCCATGTCGTCGTCAACCGGGCCAGCGTGGTTCCGGTGCCGCACGAGGTGCCGCCCACCGTCGCTGCCCTACTCGGGTGCGCGGTGCTCACCGGCGGGGGTGCGGTACTCAACGTCGGTGATCCGCGGCCCGGCCAGTCGGTCGCCGTCGTCGGCCTCGGGGGCGTCGGTATGGCAGCGGTGCTCACCGCTTTGACGTATACAGACGTTCGTGTGGTCGCCGTCGATCAGCTACCCGAAAAGCTGTCGGCCGCAAAGGCCTTGGGCGCCCATGAGATCTACACACCGCAGCAGGCCGCGGCCGGCGGGGTCAAAGCCGCCGTGGTTGTCGAAGCCGTCGGTCATCCTGCCGCGCTGCACACCGCGATCGGGCTTACCGCGCCCGGAGGGCGCACCATCACCGTCGGGTTGCCGCCACCGGATGTCCGGATTAGCTTGTCGCCGTTGGATTTTGTCGCCGAAGGCCGGTCACTGATCGGCAGCTATCTGGGTTCGGCGGTGCCCAGCCGCGACATTCCCCGCTTCGTGTCGTTGTGGCATTCGGGCCGTCTGCCGGTGGAGTCGCTGGTGACGTCAACGATTCGGTTGGACGATATCAACGAGGCGATGGACCACCTCGCCGATGGCATCGCGGTGCGTCAGCTCATCAGTTTCACCGGTGATCTCTAAAGGCGCTGAATGCTTGCGCAGCACCGGTCAGTCGAACAAGACCGCGGCGTTAAGGTACCCGGTCGGGTCCAACGCCGCCTTGACCCTCCGCATCGCGGCGACGTCGTTGGCCTGCCGGGACATTCCCAGGTAGGCACGCTTGCGGCTGCCCACCCCATGCTCTGAACTGACGTTACCGCCGCATTCGGCGATGAGGCCCATCATCTCTGCGTACAACGCCGGTTCCCGATCAGGCGGGCAACGCAGCACGTTCAGGTGCAGGTTGCCCTCACCGATGTGACCGAACAACAGCGGCAACGCCTCCGGAGAATCCGGGACGTGTCGGTGAACCAACGCGACCGCATCTCGGGCGAAGCCGCTGATCGCCGCCAACGGCAGCGAAACGTCGAACTTCAGCGGCGGGCCGTACACCCCGAGCACCTCGGCCAGCGATTCACGGGTGCGCCACAATCGTTGCCGCGCAGCGGCATCCACACCGACCGCGGGCTCCCCGCATAACCGTGCACCGTCGAGCAGGTCGGCGAGCCGGTCGGTTTGATCGTGGTCGGCGGCCAGTTCCACCAATAGCAACCAGTCAGCCTCGACGGGGGGCCGAACGCCAAGATGTTCACGGGATAGCGCGGCGGCCCGACCGTCAATCAATTCCAGCGCCGCGATGCCCTCCACGTCGCGGAACATTCGGCCGGCATCGACCAGCGCTGCCAGCTCGGCAAACCCGCACACGGCTGTCACCCGATGCGACGGGGTGGGGTGCAGCCGCAGATCCAGCGCGGTGATAACCCCCAGGGTGCCTTCGGCGCCGACGAACAGCGCGGGCAGGTCGTAGCCGGTGTTGTCGCGGCGCACCCGGCTGTGCCGGCGCAGCACCGAACCGTCGGGCAGCGCGACGTCTAGCCCGACAACCTGCTCGCCCATGTTGCCGTAACGGACCGTGCGCAATCCGCCGGCGTTCGTCGAGGCCATGCCACCGACGGTCGCGGTATCCCGGGCCGACAAATCCACGCCGAACACCAGCCCAGCCGTTGACGCGGCGTGCTGCACCGCGGCCAGTGTGACCCCGGCGCCCACCTCGATTCGGCGCTCAACGGTATCGACATCGCTGAGCGCGCAAAGCCGTTCGGTAGACAGCAGCACGTCGTCGTGTTCGGGAACGGTGCCCGCCACCAGTGAGGTGCGGCCGCCTTGAACGGTGACATAGGCTCCGGCGTCCCGGCACACTCGCAGCACTTCGGCGACCTCTTCAGCCGAGCCGGGCCGCACCAGCGCGCTGGCCCGGCCCCGATAGCGGCCGGTGTGGTCGACGCTGCGGCCGGCCAGCACGTCAGGGTCGGTGCTGACGTGATGCGATCCGACCGCACTCACCAAGCTGGTTAGCATGGTCGCGGTTATAGCAGCCGCCATAGGTCAGGCAGTCATCGAGGTTTGTCCAAACGCCGGACGTAGCGGCAGGACCGCCTTACTCTCGTTAAGTACCTAATACCCGCGGTAGCGGGTCAGTCCCAAGTGACCGGTACGGGCGCCGGTCCGTTGGGAAGGACGGGGAGATGTCGTACCTGGTCACAGCCCCTGACATGCTGGCGACGGCAGCTGCCCATGTGGATGAGATCGCTTCCACGCTGCGGGCCGCCAACGCGGCTGCGGCAGGCCCGACATGTAACCTGCTGGCCGCGGCCGGCGATGAGGTTTCGGCGGCAACGGCGGCCCTGTTCAGCGCATACGGGCGGGAGTATCAGGCGGTCGTCAAGCAGGCCGCGGCGTTCCACAGCGAGTTCACCCGGACGTTGGCGGCCGCCGGCAACGCCTACGCACACGCCGAAGCGGCCAATGCGGCCTGGGTATCGCACGCGCTGGACACTATCAACGCACCGATCCGGACGCTGTTGGGCCTTGCGCCGTTGAGCCCCAACGGATCCAGCGGGGCCGGCGGGCTGCCGTCGATCGCGCAGCTGGCTGCGGAGAGTCCGATAACGGCGTTGATTATGGGCGGCACCAATAACCCGCTACCCGACCCCGAATACGTGACGGACATCAACAAGGCTTTCATCCAGACCCTCTTCCCGGGCGCTGTCTCGCAAGGCCTGTTCACACCCGAGCAGTTCTGGCCGGTTACCCCCGACCTCGGCAATCTAACGTTCAACCAGTCCGTGACCGAAGGCGTGGCGCTGCTGAATACCGCCGTCAACAACCAACTGGCCCTTGGTAACAAGGTTGTCGCGTTCGGCTACTCGCAGAGCGCCACGATAATCAACAACTACATCAATTCGCTGATGGCGATGGGTTCGCCGAATCCGGACGATATCTCCTTCGTCATGATTGGTAGTGGCAACAATCCCGTCGGCGGGCTCCTGGCGCGCTTCCCCGGCTTCTACATCCCGTTCCTGGACGTGCCGTTCAATGGCGCAACCCCGGCGAATAGTCCCTACCCGACACACATTTACACGGCCCAGTACGACGGCATCGCCCACGCGCCGCAATTCCCGCTGCGCATCCTGTCGGACATCAACGCCTTCATGGGCTACTTCTACGTGCACAACACGTACCCGGAACTCATGGCCACCCAGGTGGATAACGCGGTGCCGTTGCCGACCTCCCCGGGCTATACCGGCAACACCCAGTACTACATGTTCCTGACTCAGGATCTGCCACTGCTCCAGCCGATCCGTGACATCCCCTACGCCGGTCCCCCGATCGCCGACCTGTTCCAGCCGCAGCTGCGGGTGCTCGTCGACTTGGGCTACGCCGACTACGGGCCGGGCGGCAATTACGCGGATATCCCCACCCCGGCCGGGCTGTTCTCGATCCCCAACCCGTTCGCTGTCACGTATTACCTGATCAAAGGGAGCCTGCAGGCGCCCTATGGCGCCGTCGTGGAGATTGGGGTGGAAGCCGGATTGATTGGGCCGGAGTGGTTCCCGGACAGCTATCCGTGGGTCCCGTCGATAAACCCGGGCCTGAATTTCTACTTCGGCCAGCCACAGGTGACACTGCTATCCCTGATGAGTGGCGGTCTCGGCAACATCCTGCACCTGATCCCGCCACCGGTCTTCACCTGACGCGGCCGCGATAACGATTGGCCGAAAACGCCGGGCTTCCCGGCGGGCGCGCTCTAGGCTCTAAGGGCCCCAGCGTCGAACAGGAGACCAGATGTCCTACGTCATCGCGGCCCCGGAGATGTTGGCAACGGCGGCCGCGGACGTGGACGGGATCGGTTCGGCGATCCGAGCGGCCAGCGCGTCCGCTGCGGGTCCAACGACCGGACTGCTGGCCGCGGCCGCCGATGAGGTGTCGTCGGCAGCTGCAGCGCTGTTCAGCGAATACGCGCGCGAATGTCAAGAGGTCCTAAAGCAGGCTGCGGCGTTCCATGGCGAGTTCACCCGGGCGCTGGCTGCCGCCGGAGCCGCCTACGCCCAGGCTGAAGCCAGCAACACCGCTGCTATGTCGGGCACCGCCGGGTCCAGCGGCGCCCTCGGTTCTGTCGGGATGCTGTCAGGCAACCCGCTAACCGCGTTGATGATGGGCGGCACCGGGGAACCGATCCTTAGTGACCGCGTCTTGGCGATCATTGACAGCGCATACATTCGGCCCATTTTCGGGCCCAACAACCCGGTCGCCCAGTACACGCCCGAGCAGTGGTGGCCGTTTATCGGGAACCTGTCACTGGACCAGTCCATCGCCCAGGGTGTCACGCTGCTGAACAACGGCATCAACGCGGAACTACAAAATGGGCATGACGTCGTCGTTTTCGGCTACTCGCAAAGCGCCGCGGTAGCCACCAATGAAATACGCGCTCTTATGGCGTTACCACCGGGCCAAGCCCCAGATCCAAGCCGGCTGGCTTTCACGTTGATCGGTAATATCAATAACCCCAACGGCGGCGTCCTCGAGCGTTACGTGGGCCTTTACCTCCCGTTCTTGGATATGTCGTTCAACGGTGCGACTCCACCGAATTCCCCCTACCAGACCTACATGTACACCGGCCAATACGACGGCTACGCCCACAACCCGCAGTACCCGCTCAATATCTTGTCGGACCTCAACGCCTTCATGGGCATCAGATGGGTGCACAACGCGTACCCCTTCACCGCGGCCGAGGTTGCCAATGCCGTGCCGTTGCCCACGTCTCCGGGCTACACCGGCAACACCCATTACTACATGTTTCTGACCCAGGACCTGCCGCTGTTGCAGCCGATTCGCGCCATCCCCTTCGTAGGGACCCCAATAGCCGAGCTGATTCAGCCCGACCTACGGGTGCTAGTCGACTTGGGCTATGGCTACGGCTACGCCGACGTACCCACCCCGGCCAGCCTGTTCGCGCCAATCAACCCGATCGCGGTGGCCTCGGCCCTGGCGACCGGGACCGTGCAAGGCCCCCAAGCCGCCCTAGTAAGCATCGGATTGTTACCGCAGTCCGCGCTACCCAATACGTATCCGTATCTTCCGTCGGCGAATCCGGGCCTGATGATCAACTTCGGTCAATCCAGTGTGACGGAGTTGTCGGTGCTCAGTGGCGCCCTCGGGTCCGTAGCGAGATTGATTCCACCGATCGCGTGAGCTTCACGTTTCCTTCCGAGTTCCAAGCGGAGACTGGTTGCGGATCGATTCGTCGCGGATCAGCCCGCGCAACAGTGCCGTGCTGAACTCCGCCGCGATCTCCTTGGCCGTTCGGCGCCCGCTCGGCCGCAGCCAGCGGTAGCTGCCCAGCGTCATCCCGATGTACCCCAGCGCCACCACATGCGAGTCGCACTCATAGAACTCGCCGCTGGCAATCCCGCGGTCGATCAGGCCGTGTACGTGCTCGTAGACTTGCTGCTCCTTCTCGCGGACCTCGGCGACCTGCTCGCTGGTGAACCACTCGGTGATGTAGGGCTGCTCCTGGAAGTACACCGCGGCCCGCTCGGGGTTGCTCGCGATGGCAGTGAGCAGCCGGACCGTGTACTGGTACAGCGCTTCACGGGCCGTCCAGGACGGATCGTCGTGCACGGCGGCCAGGGTGCCCTCGGCCGCCTGACGGTAAATGTCGAACAGGATCAGCGACTTGCTGGCGTAGTAGTGATAGACCGTTGCTTTGTTGAGCCCGATCACATCGGCGACGTCGTCCATCCGGGTGCCGTGATAACCGCGCGCCGCGAATAGTTTGGTGGCAACAGCCAGCAACTCCTCACGGCGGCTTAGCCCGTTGGGGCTGGTGTCGGATGGCATCGCTACTCGCTATCGTCGCTGCCGGTGGAGCCCATGGGCCCCGGCCGAAGCTGTATCAATCAACTGGTTGTTCAGTTTAGGCAAGGCAGCGACAACCTGTCGCACCGGCGCGGATGTGACTAAACTCCGTTGCGAACCAAGTCGCGAGTCGAGAGGTTGAAGTGATGGATCCGAGTCCTGACTACGACGTGAGCGACGAAATCGAGTTCTTCTTCCGGTACCTCACCTGGGGTCTACGCGGGGTCGAAACCGGCGACGGATACCCGCCGCCGGCGTATCCGCCCGTCTGAGCCAGCGCTCGCGCGCTACAACGCCTTGAGTTCCTCGGAGACTTCGGTCACCGATTTCTTCGCATCACCGAACAACATAGTGGTGCCGTCCGCGTAGAACAGCGGGTTGTCGATGCCGGCGAACCCGGAATTCATCGACCGCTTGAGCACGATCACCGACCTCGACTTGTCCACGTTGAGGATCGGCATGCCGTAGATCGGGCTGGACGTCTCGTTGCGGGCCGCCGGGTTGGTGACGTCGTTGGCGCCGATCACGATGGTGACGTCGGTGCGGGCGAACTCGTCGTTGATGTCGTCCATGTCCTTCATCGCGTCGTAGTCGACTTCGGCCTCGGCCAGCAGCACGTTCATATGCCCGGGCATCCGGCCGGCGACCGGGTGAATCGCGTACTTGACCGGCACACCCCTGTCCTCCAGCAAGGTTGCCAGGTCCTTCACCGCATGCTGCGCCTGCGCGACGGCCAACCCGTAGCCGGGCACCACGATCACCTGATTGGCGTATGCCATCTGGATCGCGGCATCGGCGGCCGAAGTGGCCTTGACGTGTTTGTCGTCGCCGCCACCACTGGGCGCCACACCGCCGCCGCCGAAACCGCCCGCGACGATCGCCGGAATGGAGCGGTTCATCGCCTTAGCCATCAGGTTGGTCAGGATCGAGCCGGACGCGCCGACGATCATGCCGGCCACGATCATCGCGGTGTTGTTCAACGCCAGACCCGCCGCCGCGGCCGACAGGCCGGTCATGGCGTTGAGCATCGAGATGACCACCGGCATGTCGGCGCCACCGATCGGCAACACCACCATCAGACCCAGCACGCCGGCGGCGACCAGCAGGCCGATCATCCACCACAATGCGGCCCCACCGCTCCCGGGATGCGCGTGCAGTCCGATCACCACCGCGGCGGCCACGGCCACGGCCAGCAGCAACAGGTTGATCGGCTGCTGCGCCTTGCCGAGTCCAATCGGCCGCCCGGAGATGATCTCCTGCAACTTGCCGAACGCGACGATAGACCCCCAGAACGAGATCGACCCGATGATCGCGGCGAACAATGAGGCCACCACGATGTGCACGGTCGGCGACTCGCCGTGCTGGAATGCGGAAAAGCCGGTGGTATCGATGAACTCCGACAGCGCGATGAGTGCGACCGTTCCTCCGCCCACGCCGTTGAAGAATGCCACCAGCTGCGGCATGGCGGTCATCTTGGTCAGTCGCGCCGGCGGCACACCGAGCACAACACCCACCACCAGACCGGCGATGATCAGCGGCCATTGGCTGGTGTGTCGGATCATGACCAACGTGGCCGCCACGGCGATGGTCATGCCGGCCGCGGCGATCAGGTTCCCGCGCACCGCGGTCTTGGGGCCGGTGAGCCCCATCAACCCGTAGATGAAGAGTGAAAAGGAGATGATGTAGAGAATCTCGACCAGGTAGTGCAGGTTCATCGGAGCGCCTCGTCGCGGTCAGGCTTGGCTGGCACGGCGGGCTTCTTGGCCTTGAACATGCCGAGCATTCGGTCGGTGACGATGAATCCGCCGATGACGTTCAGCGTGCCGAACACCACCGCGACGAACAGGATGACCTGCAACACGAGCGATGGGTGCTCAATTTCGCCGAAGACCACCAGCGCGCCGAGAACGACAATGCCGTGGATGGCGTTGGTTCCTGACATCAGCGGGGTGTGCAACGTGTTGGGCACTTTCGAGATCACCGCGAACCCGACGAATCCGGACAGCACCAGGATCGCCACGTTCTCCAACAATTCGTTGTACATCTAGGAGTCCTTCCCGCGGGTGACACACGACTGGGCAATCACCTCGTCGTCGAAGTCCGGGGCCAGCCTGCCGTCCTTGATCAACAAGTCGAGTAGCGCGGTGATGTTCTTGCTGTAGAGCTCGCTGGCGTGCTCGGGCATCGTGGCCGGCAGGTTCAGCGGTGCGGCAATGGTGACGTCGTGCTTGACGACTGTCCGGCCGGGCTCGGTCAATTCGCAGTTGCCGCCCGTCTCGCCGGCGAGATCCACCACCACGCTGCCAGGCTTCATCGCTTCCACCGCAGCGGCGGTCACCAACGTTGGCGCCGGGCGGCCCGGCACCAGCGCGGTGGTGATCACCACGTCGAAGCCACTGATCGCTTCTTCCAATGCCTTTTGCTGCTGGGCGCGCTCGTCGTCGGTCAGTTCGCGGGCGTAACCGCCCTCACCGGACGCTGAGATGCCCAAATCAAGCCATTGAGCGCCCACCGATCGGACCTGGTCGGCCACCTCGGGACGCACATCGTAGCCCGTGGTGCGCGCGCCTAGCCGTTTGGCCGTCGCCAGCGCCTGCAGGCCGGCCACGCCGACGCCGAGCACCAGCACGGTGGCCGGCTTCACCGTTCCGGCCGCCGTCGTCAGCATCGGAAAGAACCGGGTCGATTCCGAGGCCGCGAGCAGCACAGCCTTATACCCAGACACGTTGGCTTGCGACGACAGCGCGTCCATAACCTGCGCCCGCGAGATGCGCGGGATGGCCTCGAGCGCGAACGCCTGCACCCCGGCCTGGGTCAGCGCGCCGATCGAGTTGTCAGCATTACGGGGCGCTAGAAAGCCGATCAGTGTCTGCCCACCGCGCAACCGGCCGACCTCCGCCGCCGTCGGCGGCGCGACCTTGACAACGACGTCGGCGGCCCAAGCATCCCCGATGCTGGCACCGACAGCGGTGTAGAGCTCATCGGGAAGCAGCGCGCGCTCGCCCGCACCGGCCTCGACCACGACCGCCACACCACGGTTCACCAGCGACGCGACCGCCTTGGGAACCAGCGCGACCCGTCGTTCGTCGGGCCCCGACTCGGCAACCACCCCGACCCTGGTGATCTGCGTCTGCGGATCTGTCATGGCGCGTACATCCACTTTCCTTACTGAACGCCGATAGATTTGCTCAGACACCCTACCGGGCTACCAGAGCGGTATTTCCTGGCCATACTCGGATGCCGAGCGCGCACCGAAGTAGCGACGCTCGGATTCGGCGATCGGCACGTCGTTGATGCTGGCTTCGCCACAGTTCGGTGCCGTAGCTGCGATACCACTGGCCGTTGCGGTCACGGGATTCGTACTGGAACCGCACCGCAATGCGGTTGTCGTGGAAGCTCCACAAACTCTTGCGTAGCGAATAGTCGAGCTCGCGCTGCCACTTGCGGGTCAGTTGAACGGTGGCACGAAACGACGGCGAGCAGACGCAAAACCCCCTTCCCGTCGGCGTGTCGAGGGACTTATGCGTCTGCTCGCGCCGGTAGATATCGTGGCGGAATGGACTTCGCGATGTCGGCCATGGCCATCGACTACCGCACGCGGTTGTCCGACTTCATGACCGAGTACGTGTTTCCGGCTGAGGCCGATTACGACGACTATCGCCGCACGGCCGGACCGGCCGACCATACCGTGCCGCCGATCATCGAGGAACTGAAAACCAAGGCCAAAGACCGCGGCCTGTGGAACCTATTCCTGCCGGCCGAGTCGGGATTGACCAACCTGGAGTACGCGCCGCTGGCCGAAATGACCGGATGGAGCATGGAAATCGCGCCCGAGGCACTCAACTGCGCCGCGCCGGACACCGGCAACATGGAGATCCTGCACATGTTCGGCACCGAGCAGCAACGGGCGCAATGGCTGCGGCCGCTGCTCGACGGCAAGATCCGCAGCGCCTTCTCGATGACCGAGCCGGCGGTGGCCAGCAGCGACGCCCGCAACATCGAAACCACCATCTCCCGGGACGGTGCCGACTACGTCATCAACGGCCGTAAATGGTGGACGTCGGGAGCGGCGGACCCGCGCTGCAAGATCCTCATCGTGATGGGCCGCACCAACCCGGACGCGGCCACCCACCAACAGCAGTCGATGGTCCTCGTCCCGATCGACACCCCCGGGGTGACGATCGTTCGCTCCACACCGGTGTTCGGCTGGCAGGACCGGCACGGCCACTGCGAGATCGACTACCACAACGTCCGGATCCCGGCCACCAACCTGCTCGGCGAAGAGGGCAGCGGCTTCGCCATAGCCCAGGCCCGGCTGGGACCGGGCCGTATCCACCACTGCATGCGTGCGCTGGGCGCGGCCGAACGCGCGTTGGCGCTCATGGTGAATCGGGTCCGCAACCGGGTGGCGTTCGGCCGTCCGCTGGCCGAACAGGGCGTCGTGCAGCAGGCGATTGCTCAGTCCCGCAACGAAATCGACCAGGCCAGGCTGCTGTGCGAAAAGGCGGCGTGGACAATCGACCAACACGGCAACAAAGAGGCGCGCCACCTGGTCGCCATGATCAAGGCGGTGGCCCCGCGGGTGGCCTGCGATGTTATCGACCGCGCAATCCAGGTCCACGGGGCCGCCGGTGTCAGCGACGACACCCCGCTGGCCCGGCTGTACGGCTGGCACCGCGCCATGCGCATCTTTGACGGTCCCGACGAGGTGCACCTGCGCTCCATCGCCCGCGCCGAGCTGTCGCGGGAGAAGTCCACCTTTGCCGCGGCGGTCACCTGAGATGGCTGTCCGTGAACTTCCGGGCGCGTGGAACTTTCGTGACGTCGCCGACACCGCAACCGCGTTGCAGCCGGGGCGGCTGTTCCGGTCCAGCGAGCTGAGCCGCCTCGACGACGCCGGCCGGGCAACGCTGCGCCGGCTGGGGATCACCGACGTGGCCGACCTGCGCTCGTCCCGGGAGGTGGCCCGCCGCGGTCCAGGACGGGTTCCGGACGGCATCGACGTCCACCTGCTGCCGTTCCCCGACCTCGCCGATGATGAAGCCGACGACTCAGCGCCGCACGAAACCGCATTCAAGAGGCTGCTAACCAATGACGGGTCCAACGGCGAGTACGGCGAATCCAGCCAGTCGATAAATGACGCCGCCACCCGCTACATGACCGACGAGTATCGCCAATTCCCAACGCGCAGTGGAGCACAGCGCGCGCTACATCGTGTCGTCACACTGCTTGCCGCCGGACGCCCGGTACTCACCCACTGCTTCGCGGGCAAGGATCGCACCGGCTTCGTAGTCGCGCTGGTGCTTGAAGCGGTCGGCCTGGACCGCGACGTCATCGTCGCCGACTACCTGCGCAGCAACGACTCCGTGCCACAACTGCGGGCCCGGATCTCTGAGATGATCCAACAGCGCTCCGACACCGAACTGGCACCCGAGGTGGTGACGTTCACCAAGGCCCGGCTGTCCGACGGGGTCCTGGGTGTCCGCGCGGAGTACCTGGCCGCCGCACGCCAGACCATTGACGAGACCTACGGATCGCTGGGCGGCTACCTGCGCGACGCCGGTATCAGCCAGGCCACAGTCAACCGGATGCGCGGGGTGCTGCTCGGATAAGGGGAAACGCTTTCGCTCGAATCCGATTCGCGTAAGCGACCACCAGGGCAGCGGGATCGCTCTAGGCTGACCAAAACCCCGGGTTGACCGGCACCTGGTGCTAAGGGAGTGAGACGATGTCGTATCTGATCGCTGAGCCGCGGATCGTAGCGGCGGCCGCCGCCGAGGTGGCAGGAATCGGTTCGGCCGTGAGTACGGCCAGCGCGGCCGCGGCAGGCCCGACGTCCGCACTGGCCGCGGCGGCCGGCGATGAGGTGTCGGCCGCCATCGCGAAACTGTTCGGCGCATACGGCCAGGAATACCAGGCCGTGCTCGCTCAAGTCGAGGCGTTTCACAGTAGGTTCCACCAGACGTTGGCCGCCGCGGCGCACACCTACGCAGATGCCGAGGCCGCCATCGCCAGCACCCTGCAAAATCAGCTGGCTGTGCCCGCCGCCGCGCCAACCCCCGCGGCGGCCGCGATGGTTCCGCCATTCCCGGCGAACTTGACCACCTTGTTCTTTGGGCCCACCGGAATTCCACTACCACCGCCGTCCTATGTTGACGCCGCCAACATGCTGTACGTCCGTTCGGCGGGCGCCTTACAAGCCGTCTTCACACCCGAAGAGTTGTACCCACTCACCGGTGTCAGAAGTTTGGTGCTCAACACGTCGGTGGAAGAGGGCTTGACCATCATGCACGACGCGATCATGGGAGAGCTGGCGATCCCCGGAAACACGGTCACCGTTTTCGGCTGGTCGCAAAGCGCCATTATCGCGTCGCTGGAGATGCACAGGCTCGCGGCGATGGGTCCGGCCGCACCTCCGGCGAGCGACCTCAATTTTGTGCTTGTCGGCAATGAAATGA
Organism: Mycobacterium canetti CIPT 140010059; assembly: GCF_000253375.1. Lineage (NCBI taxonomy): Bacteria > Bacillati > Actinomycetota > Actinomycetes > Mycobacteriales > Mycobacteriaceae > Mycobacterium > Mycobacterium canetti. The sequence goes on along the minus strand of NC_015848.1, from coordinate 186,976 downwards.
ACCCCAATGGCGGTATGCTCGCGCGGTTCCCGGATCTGACGCTGCCGAGTCTGGGCCTGACGTTCTACGGCGCAACGCCCTCGGACACGATCTATCCGACGGCCATCTACACGCTCGAGTACGACGGGTTCGCCGACTTCCCGCGATACCCGCTCAATATCATTTCCGACCTCAACGCGGTTGCAGGCATCACATTCGTACACACCAAGTATTTGGACCTCACGCCCGCGCAGGTCGACGGCGCTACCAAATTGCCGACCTCGCCGGGCTATACAGGGGTCACCGACTACTACATCATCCGCACCGAGAATCTGCCGCTGCTGCAACCGCTGCGGGCGGTGCCCGTCATCGGGGATCCGCTGGCCGACCTGATCCAGCCGAACCTGAAGGTGATCGTCAACCTGGGCTACGGCGACCCGAACTACGGCTACTCGACGAGCTACGCCGACGTGCGAACGCCGTTCGGGCTGTGGCCCGACGTGCCGCCTCAGGTCATCGCCGATGCCCTGGCCGCCGGAACACAACAAGGCATCCTTGACTTCACGGCCGACCTGCAGGCACTGTCCGCGCAACCGCTCACGCTCCCGCAGATCCAGCTGCCGCAACCCGCCGATCTGGTGGCCGCGGTGGCCGCCGCACCGAGGCCGGAGGAGGTGGTGAACACGCTCGCCAGGATCATCTCAACCAACTACGCCGTCCTGCTGCCCACCGCGGACATCGCCCTCGCCCTGGTCACCACCCTGCCGCTCTACACCACCCAACTGTTCGTCAGCCAACTCGCTGCGGGCAATCTGATCAACGCGATCGGCTATCCCCTGGCGGCCACCGTAGGTTTAGGCACGATAGCGGGCGGCGTGGAATTGCTCACCCTCCTCGCGGCGGCCTCGGACACCGTTCGAAACATCGAGGGCCTCGTCACCTGACGGATTCCCGACGGCATCGACGTCCACCGACTACCGTTCGCCGACCTCGCCAATGACGAGGCAGCATGCCCCCATCTGGGTTCAGTCCAAAGGCCAGACACAACCGCGGAGTCGCTTTACGCTCAACGTATCGGCTCGACGGGTGGGTTATGGGCCCCGTCGGCAAGGAGGGATCGGGTTTGTCGTACGTATTCGCGCAGCCGTCGGTATTGGCAGCGGCGGCGACCGATTTGGCCGGGATCGGCTCGGCGATCAACCAGGCTACGGCGGCCGCCGCGGCCCCGACAACCGGCCTGGCGGCGGCCGCCGCGGACGAAGTGTCCACGGCCCTTGCCACGCTGTTCGGCGCGTACGGCCAACAATTCCAGGCGATCAGCGCACAGGTTGCGGCGTTTCACAACGAATTCACCCAGAGGTTGGCGGCGGCCGCAAACGCCTTCGTCAATGCCGAGGCCACCAACACGACCGCGCTGGTGCATGAGGCGACGGCCGGACTCTTTAGGCCAACCTCACCCCCGGTGCTACCGCCAATGTTCAACCAAAATACGGCGATCATCATGGGCGGCACCGGGTCACCGATACCCACGCCGAGTTACCTCAACGCCATCACGACCTTGTTCATCGACCCCGTCGTCTCGAATCCGGTCATCAAAGCGCTGGTGACGCCCGAAGAGCTATATCCGATCACCGGCGTCAAATCCCTGCCCTTCCAAACCTCGGTGCAGTTGGGCCTGCAGATTCTCGACGGCGCGATTTGGGAGCAAATCAACGCCGGAAACCACGTCACCGTGTTCGGCTATTCGCAGAGCGCCGTCATCGCGTCCCTGGAAATGCAGCACCTCATCTCGCTGGGTCCCAACGCTCCCAGCCCCAGCCAGCTCAATTTCATCTTGATCGGCAACGAGATGAATCCCAATGGCGGGATACTTGCGCGCATACCCGGTCTGAATGTCACCACCCTCGGCCTACCGTTCTACGGGGCGACCCCGGACAATCCCTATCCGACGACGACCTACACCCTCGAGTACGACGGTTTCGCCGACTTCCCGCGGTATCCGCTCAATGTCCTGTCCGATATCAACGCGGTGTTCGGGATACTCACGGTGCACACCACGTATGCGGACCTCACACCGGCACAGATCGCGTCGGCCACGCAGTTGCCGACACAGGGTACGACGTCGAACACGTACTACATCATTGAAACCGAGCATCTGCCGCTGCTGGCCCCGTTGCGGGCAATCCCGGTCATTGGTCCACCGCTGGCGGCGCTGGTCGAACCGAACTTGGAAGTAATCGTCAATCTAGGTTACGGCGACCCGAGGTTCGGCTATTCGACGAGCCCGGCGAACGTGCCTACCCCATTCGGGCTCTTCCCGGATGTCCCGGCGAGCGTTGTCGCCGACGCCCTGGTTGCCGGAACGCAACAGGGCGTCAACGACTTCATGGTCGAGTTGCCAGCCGCCCTGAACACCCTGCCCCAGACTCCGATGCCCGCGTTCCCGCCGTATGTGCCGACGGTGCTACCGCCGCCACCGCCGCCACAACCGGCGACGCTCATCAACATCGCGGACACTTTCGCTTCCGTTGTGTCGACCGGCTACTCGATTCTTCTTCCGACGGCAGATCTGGGTCTTGCCTTCGTCACTATCCTGCCCGCCTATGACCTCACCCTGTTCGTGAATCAACTGGCGGCCGGCAACCTGCGCGCGGCGATCGAGCTGCCGCTCGCGGCCACCATTGGGTTGGCCGCGCTGGGCGGCATGATTGAATTCATCGCGATCGTGGTGACATTGGCCGACATTATTCAGCAACTGCAAAGCTTCAGCATCTGATCGACCCCGTGCTCGGGTCATTCAGCACTACTACGTGATCACCCCGGCCTGCCGCTGCTCGAGCCGCTGCCGGCCCTCGATCATGAAGAGCCGGTTTTCTGTCAAGGGACATGGGGAACTGCCCAGTGGCGGTCATGAGAACTGCCCGCTGGCGGCCACGAGATCTGCCTGCTGGCGGCCACCAGACGTGGCTGGGGGTTAGGTCAAGGCGTTCACCCCCTTGCCGGCCATGGCTTGGGTAAGTCGGATGCTGTCGCCACTGGTCTGGCAGACGTGGGCGTGGTGCAGGAGCCGGTCGACGGTGGCGGTGGCCAGTGTCTTGGGCATCAACTCGTCGAATCCTGCCGGGTGAAGATTGCTTGATAGTGCGATGGAGCGTTTCTCGTAAGCGGCGTCGACAAGCCGGTAGAGCCCTTCGGCGGCGTCGGTGCCGACCGGCAGCAGGCCGATGTCATCAACCGCGACCAGATCGGCACGCAGGATACGGCTGATGGCTTTGGTGACGGTGTCGTCGGCGCGGTGCCGGCGCACCAGGGCGCCGAGTTGTTCGAGGCTAAACCACGCGACGTGGAGCCCGGTTTCGACGGCTTGTTGGCCGAGGGCTTCGAGCAGGAACGTCTTGCCGGTGCCCGACGGCCCGCAGACCACCAGGTTTTCGCGTCGGTGGATCCATTCCAGGGTGCGCAACGCGGCCTGGGTGGGTGCGGGGATGGACGACAGTGCGGGGTCCCACGCGGCGAAGGTCTTACCGGTGGGAAAACCGGCCCGCGTGCGGCGGATGGCCAGCGCGGAGCGGTCTCGCCCGTTGACCTCTTCGGTCAGAAGCGCTTTGAGCACCTCGGCAGGGTCCCAGCGTTGCGCCTTGGCGGTGGCCAGCAGCTCGGGTGCGGCGTTGCGGATGTAAGGCAGCCGCATCCGCTTGAGCAGCCGCATCAGCTCGTCGTCTAGCGGTGGTGGTGGCGGTGTTGTTGTGCTCATGGCTGGCTCCGGTCCCCGTCGAGCAGCGCGGCGATGCGCTGCGCGATGTGGGTGGCCAACCCTGCGGTCTTGTCGACGCCGCGGTAGCTGCTGAAGAACCGGTCGAAGTCGGCGTGGGTGTGCTCGTCAGCGTCGGCGAGCCAGCTGGCGAGCTCGCCGATCAGCCACGCCCACTGGAACAGTTCTGCGGCGGCCACGCCGACCAGTTGGTCGGGATCGTCGGCGCCGCAGGTGTTGAGCAGGATCGATGTGGTCTTAAAGGAGATGTCGAGGTAGGCCATCGTTAGTTGGCCTCCTGCTCACCGAGCTTCGCCCAGCCACCGGTGCCTTGGGCCAGGCTGTTGTACTCGCCCGCGTGGGCGGGCTGCGAGGCGCTGTGGTGGTCGGGGTCGCCGGCCTGATGGGCCACGATGGCGGCCAGATCGCCGTGGCCGAACCGGCCCGCGGTCGCGGCTTGGCCCAAGGCGCGGTCCACGCTGCCCCGATCGTGCAGTGCGGCCAAATCGACCGCCCCGGCCATCTTGGCCCGAATCCGCGAGCATCCCGCGGCGGCGGCCTCGGTCAACCACAATGCTGCCCCGTCACCGAGAGCCAAAAACTGCGCCTCAGCAACAGTTTTCGCGCGTGGTGTTCGGCCCAGCGGCCCCTTGGGCCGGGGTGGGAAATGCGCGTCATCCACCCGCGGGTTACCCGGCGTGGTGCGCTGGTGGCGGGCGACTTCGACTGGGCCGGCATGGCCGAGGTGCACGACCACTACCTGCTGGTCGTGGGCCCGCACCCACACCGTCTGCCCGCACAAGGTGTGCGGCACCGAATACGACCCGTGCTCAAAGGTGATCATCGCGGTGTTGGGCGGCACCGTGCGGGTCACCCCGAACGCCGCGGTGTAGGGATGGGCGGGTAACGGGTGTAACCGGGCGCGTTCCTCGGCCAGCATCTCCGCCGGGATGCGCCGCGTGACCCGATGCGGGCGATTGTTGACCTGCTGGCAAAACGTCGCGCACGCCGCTTGCAGCTCGGCGAAACTGTGGTATTCCGGTAGCAGGTTGGCCTCACAGGGCACCAGATCGGCCTTGGCGATCTTGACCGCGTTTTCCGAGCCGCCCTTGCTGGCCGGATCGGCCGGCACGCAGGTGGCGATCGTGAGCCCGTAATGGCGGGCGAAGTCCAGCATCTTGGCGTTGCGCACCGGTATCCCCGCGACATGCTCGCTGGTCACGGTCTTCTCGTTATCGGTCAACGCGTAGGTGGGCACCCCACCGAAGACGCGTAGCGTTGTATCGATCGCGGCCATCACCGATGGCAGTGTCTTATCCAAAAGCGCCAGCACCACCCTAAACCGGCACCACGCCAGCCACGCGCAAAACAATTGCGTGCCAACACCTCTCACGCGCGGGCCATCCCCGAAGTCGTACTGAAACCACATCCCCGGCTCGGTGATCCACGGACGGTGCACCCGCCGTCGCCCCGCCCGATACGCTGCCTTGACCTCGGCGACCGCCCGCCGTGTCGTACGCTGCGAACCCGCATACCCCAACGCGACCAGCTTCTCGTGGGCGACATCGCCGCGGACCTTGCCCCGCGAGCGGTCGACCCACTCCTCGAGCTTGTCCAGATACGGATCCACCAGCATCTCCCGCCGCGCCGCGCGCCCGGGCGTCAACTCGCCCCGCTCCCGCGCGGCCACATACTCGGCGACCGTGTGATGCGAGCACCCCGCCAGTTCCGCCGCATCACGCAACGAACCGGTCAAATCGTAGGCTTCCAGAATTTCCATGATCTCCTCGGCAGACTTCACTTCACCCCTCCTCGGGAGCTGAACAACGGTTGGCACCGTTCAGCGCACCCGAGGAGGGGCCCCCGCACCTCGCAGGCACGCGGGACGAACAAATCAACTGGGCAGATCTCGTGACCGCCAGCGGGCAGTTTTCATGACCGCCAGCGGGCACTTATATGGCCATCACTGGGCAGTCTGACGTGGCCGCCGACAGTTTTCGATGATGGCGGTTGCTGCTGGCACCAATCCATCCGGAAGGCCAATGGTGGCCGGCATTGGGTTTGGGGTTCACCGCGATGGGTGAGTATGGGAAGTTTGGTACGTATGCGGCGTCTTGGTGCGACCGGCCAGGGGCAGCTCGTTGGCGCCGTCGCCCAGCGTGAACTGAGGGCGGAAAATCGGCCGAAATCTCGCCCTCAGTTCACGCTCGGCGCCCGCTTGGCCTCACCCCGTCAACGTGCACCCTCGGGTACCCTTGCGACCTAGTGCGTCGGGCAGACACGCCGAGGTCTTCCTTTTCGGCAGCGTGGAACCGCCCATCATCGAAAGACCTCGACCCCTACCCGGCAACGACGCGCCGACCCGCCCTACACCCTCATCTGCGAAGAGCCCCCAATATGTCAACGCGTTCGTGCACCACATCCGCGCCAGGTACCGGCGTGGCTGCCCAATCCGTTGTTGGCGAACTTGTCACAGACCGGCGGCTCGTCGATGCTGACGTTGCCCGACGACCGGGCGCCCACCGGGCTCCCTGACCCTGGCATCGAAGCGCTCGCGCACACCAAGATCGCCAGCACCATTTCCACTGTGGTTGCGGACGGCTACGCGGTTGTGCTTTCGACGGCCGATATCGCCAACAGCTTGCTGGCCAACGCGATCGGATACCCGATTGCTGCCAGCGTGGCGTTGGTCACGCCGGCAGCGGGTGCGAATTCCTCGTGTTGGCCGGCTGATCAGTGACAGCATCACCGTATCGCCGAATCGCGAGCATGCGCTTAGGGCTCGAGCACAACCTTGCCTAGCACACCGCCGTCGTCCAGACTCTGCAACGCGGCCTGTGCTTCCGACAACGGATAGCGTTGCGGCGGAGGCGGTCTGAGCCCCAGAAAGACCAGCTGGTTTAGCCCCCAGGCGAACAAGGCGGCCGAACCGGGAACCGCGTTGAGATACTCGCCCCACCCGACGCCCACCACGCTGATATTGCGCACCAGCAGCCGGTTGACCTTGAGGGTCGGTACAGCACCCGCGGCAAAGCCGATCAACAATAACTTGCCGTCGATCGCCAGCACGCTGAGCGCGTCGTCGAATGTAGGTCCGCCGATGGGATCGACGACGATGTCCACCCCCTGACCGTAGGTGTGGTCACGCACCTGCTGAGCCCAGCCCTCGGTCAGCGGAAGCACCACGTCGGCACCGAGCGAAGCGACATAGTCGATCGCACCTTCGCGGTGCACCATGGCTATCACCTTGCCAGCCTGCATCGCCTTCGCGATCTGGACGGCGGCCGTGCCCACTCCGCCGGCGGCGCCGAGCACCAGCACGGTGTCTCCCGGTCGCAGCGCGGCACGCCGAGCCAGGGCGAAGTACATGGTGTTGTAGTTCACCAACAGCGACACCGCCCCGGCGTCATCGAGCTCGACGGGGCTGCGAACCACATTGGCCACCGGTACGGCTATTTGTTCGGCGTAGCCGCCGAGCACTCCGAATGCTGAAACACGTTCGCCCACATGGAAACCCGCATCCGACGGCGCTGAACGCACCACACCCGCCGTTTCCATGCCGGGCACGAACGGCGGCGTTAGCTTCAGTTGATACTCGCCCTTGGTCAGCAGCAGGTCCGGAAAGCAGACGCCGGCGGCCCGTACGTCGATAACAACCTTTCCGCCGTCACCGGATACCTCGTCGATGTCGGTGTACACCATGCCGGACGGGCCGGAAAGTTCTTTTACGACACAAGCCTTCATTTACTTCTACAACTTGAATCCAGCAATTTTCGCACCGGACAGATCGGTGATCTCGGCCCACCGCGCCGCAACATCTTGTACCGACGGCGGTTTGTCGAAGTTGGCGCCGTCGTTGCCAAACAGCGCAACTCGCTGCACCTTGCCACCACCGACGACGTACACCGATGCGTTGTCGGCACACTCCTCGGTGCACAGGTAGGCCACCACCGGTGCGACGAACTCGGGTGTGAGCTTTTCCAGTACTTCGGGCGGCAGGATGTCCTGGGTCATCCTGGTCGCCGCGATCGGGGCAAGAGCATTGGCGTGGATGTTGTACTTGGCTCCCTCCAGCGCCAGCGTATTGATCAGGCCGACCAGACCAAGCTTGGCCGCCCCATAGTTGGTCTGGCCGAAGTTGCCGAACAGCCCGCTGGTGGAGGTCGCCACCACGACCCGGCCGTAACTCTGCTCACGGAAATGCGGCCAGGCCGCGCGTAGCACGTGGTATCCGCCATAAAGGTGCACCTTAAGCACGGCGTCCCAATTCTCGAACGACATCTTGTGGAAGGTGCCGTCGCGCAAGATCCCGGCGTTGCTCACCACACCGTGCACGGCGCCGAATTCGTCAAGCGCGGTCTTGATGATGTTCGCTGCGCCGTCCTCGGTGGCGACGCTGTCGTAGTTGGCGACCGCCCGGCCCCCCTTGTCGCGAATCTCGGCGACGACCTCATCGGCCATCGCCGAACCGGCGCCCGTGCCGTCGCGGGCGCCACCGAGGTCGTTGACCACGACGCTGGCGCCCTCCCCGGCGAGCGTAAGGGCGTATTCGCGGCCCAAGCCACCGCCGGCTCCAGTAACGACGATGACGCGATCTTGCACTCCGGGCATCAGGCTCCTCTCCGCAATCACAATTCGGGGTTATAGCGAGTCGGGTGTCAACGGGGCGACAACCCGCGCCCAGGTCAGAACAGCCGGCGAGCCACCTTGATGGCGCGCTCGGTGTACGGCGGGTAGATAAAGCTGGACAGGTCGGGTCGGGTTGGTTTGGTCAACACCGACTTACGGTGGCTGAACTCCTCGAAACCCCAACGGCCGTGGTAGGCACCCATGCCCGATGCGCCGACACCACCGAACGGCAGTTTGGCCGTCGACACCTGAAAAGCCAAATGGTTAACCATCATTCCGCCCGCCGGCACCTCCCTGATCACCCGCTCGCGAACCGCACGCGACTTAGTGAACAGGTACGCCGATAGCGGCTTGGGCCGCGAGTTCACGAAGCGAATCGCGTCGTCCAGAGATTTGACGGTGACCACCGGCAGGATCGGTCCGAAGATCTCGTTGCTCATCAACGGCCCGTCCGGGTCGGGATCGACGACCACGGTGGGTTGGATGCGCAGGTTCGATGCGTCACAGTCGCCGCCCACGACGACCCCGCCGCCGTCGGCTGCAGCGTCGGTTTTCGCTGCGGCGAGGTATCCACTCAGCCGGTCGAATTGACGCTGGTTGACGATGCGCATGCCCTGCGGCGCACCGGAGCGGAACTTGGTGAGGGCCGCGGTGATCTTGCTGACCAGCTCGTCGCGGATGGTGGCATCCGCCAGCACATAGTCGGGTGCAACGCATGTCTGCCCGGCGTTGAGCAGTTTGATCCAGGCGATCCGCTTGGCCGCGACATCTACATCGGCATCGGCCGCGACGATCACCGGGCTCTTGCCGCCGAGCTCGAGGGTGACCGGGGTCAGGTGCGGCGCGGCGCCTTCGTAGACCTTGCGGCCGATCTCGGTGCCACCGGTGAACATCACGCGGTCGAAACCCTGAGCGATCAGCTCCTGACTCACCGCACCATCGCCCTGCACGACCGCGATCGCTTCGGTGTCGAGATAGCGATACACCAATTCGGTCATCAAGTGCGCCGATGCAGCGGCGATTTCCGACGGTTTGAGCACGACGGCGTTTCCAGCGGCAATGGCTCCGACCGCCGGACCCAGGGTCAGGTAGAACGGGTAGTTCCAGGCACCGATGATTAGCACGGTGCCATATGGCTCGTACTCCACCCAGCCGCGGCCGGGCAGCTGCGGCACCTCGAGCAGCAGGTAGCGGCGCCGCATCCACCTGCGCACCCGCTTGGCCGCGTATTTCGCTTCGGCGGAGGTCGTCGCGATGTCAGCGAGGTATGCCTCGAACGGATTGCGATCCAGATCCTCGGCGAGTGCCGCGGCGATCGCGTCCTCGTTCTCGTCCATCAACTTCTGTAGCGCGCGCAACTGCTGCTTGCGCCACTCGACGCTGCGGGTACGCCCGCTGGCAAAGGTCTTTCGCAGCCGAGCCACCGTTTTAGCGACATCGGTTTGCTTTTCATCCGAAACGGGCGCCGGTTCGCGCGGAGCCTCGGTCTCAGATTTCTGGGTCTTCCGGGCAACCGATTCGGTGGTCATCATCGTCCTTCCGTCCGGCGGCGCGACCGCCTTGACGCGGTCACTCATCGGTGATAACCGCGATCCTAGTCACCCGGTTGAACCAGCAATAGAAAAGATCCAGCCATATATCCGGATATATAAGGTCAGTCGGATGCGCTCGCTACAACCGCTCTGCGGTGACAAACTCGGCGAACGCAGTCGGGTCGTCCGCCATCGGCACCCCCTCAACCCAGCGACCCACGCGGCGCATCTCGTCGGGCGCACGTTGGGATCGGGCCCGCCAACCGTGATCGGTGAGCCAGTCGGCAACGGACGCCCGATCCTGGTCGTGGTAGACCAGTTCCTGCACGTCGATGGTCTGCTCGATACCGAGCACATCGGCCACTTTCTTGAACCGTGCCCGCATTTCTGCTCGCCGCTCTTCGCCGTGCACCGGCGCAGTCTCGGCCGCGATCCGGCTGCCCGCCACGCTCACGGCGCCGACCTGGGTGAACAGCCGGTCCTGGGCCTCGGCCGGTAGGTACATCAACAGCCCCTCGGCCAACCACGCCGTGCGTGCCGTCGGGTCAAACCCGGCATCACGCAGCGCGGCGGGCCAGTCCTGGCGCAGGTCGGCGGGCACCTCACGGCGACCAGCCGACGGCGTTACCCCGTTTTCCGCCAGCGTCGTGGACTTGTAGGAAAGCACCTTGGGTTGATCGATCTCATACACGATGGTTCCGGCGGGCCAGTCCAGGCGATAGGCGCGGGAATCCAGTCCGGACGCCAGAATCACTACCTGCCGGATTCCGGCGGCGACAGCGCTGGCGAAGTAGGTATCGAAGAAGTTGGTCCGCACCGCTTGGTAGCTGCGCAGATAGGCGACGATGGCCGCGGTTTCGGCATCGATGGCAGCCGCCTTGGCTACCAGTGTCGGGTCGAGCATGGCTTCCCAGATGGCGCCGGCCCCGGCGTTGGTGACGAGCAGTCTGGCGTAGGGATCGCGGATCAGCGGGTCGGGCCGGTCGGTTTCGACGGCCCGGGCAGCAGCCACCATCACTGCGGTGGCGCCGACGCTGGTCTTGATATCCCAGGTGTCGTCATGGGTGCGCATGGCGCTCATCCTGTGCTCCCTCTGGTTCTCGTGATGCCGGTGTCACGCCGGTTGAGCGGGTGTGACCAGACGCCCTCGCAGCAACGTGGTGCGGACGGTCTCGTCGACCAGGTCTTGCGGGATCGCCCGGCCCAGTCGGGCCATCTCCTCGCGATTGCTCACGCTGTGCACCTGCCAGCCATGCGTAGCCAGCCATTGCGCGGCATCCGACCGGTCGGGCTCGTGGTAGGTCAACGCCTGGACATCGATGTCCAAACCGAGTCGCTCGCGCATCCGATTCCAGCGCTGCGTGTTGCCCTTTGTGTTCATGGTGAAAGCCTCGACAGCGACCTGGCTGCCCGGTGCGCTGAGCGCGGTGACCATGTCGAATAGCCGGTCCGCGGCGTCGCCGGGCAGGTAGGGCAGCAAGCCCTCGGCTAGCCAGGCAGTCGGTTGAGTGCCATCGAATCCGGCAGCTATCAGCGCGGCCGGCCAGTCGTCGCGCAGGTCCACCGCGACGGCATGCCGTCTCGCCGTTGGAACCGCGCCATGCGATTGAAGAATCCCCCCCTTGTACTCCAACACCGAAGGCTGGTCGATCTCGTAAACCACAGTGCCCGCCGGCCAGTTCAGGCGGTAGGCCCGAGCGTCCAGTCCGGCAGCGAGGATCACCACCTGCCGGACACCTGCGTCGACGGCGGCACCGAAGTACTCGTCGAAGAAGTGGGTGCGCACCGCCTGGTAGTCGCAGGCAACCCGATGCACGCGTCGGCCGAGCTGATCACCGTCGAGCCAGGCCAAATCGGCGTCGGCCAGCCGTGCCCAGGCGGTACCCGCCGACGACACCAACACCTTGGCGAACTCGTCACGGATCAGCGGATTGGTCGCGGCCGTTTCCACGGCACGTGCCGCCGCGACCCCCAACGCGGTGGCGCCAACGCTTTCGGTGATCGCCCAGGTATCGCCAGCGGTCCGTCGCGAGGATGGTAACGAGGACACGTCGTCGAGTTCGGTCACGGCATGCCATGCTACCTAAGTAAGTTAGGTAACCTATACGATTTGTGTGGCACATCACTACGCTTCGGGGCCGCCGGTTAGGTCTCGGTCAGGTCGGAGGCCGCCAGAGCGTGCCGGCCAACAGCTGCTGGAACGAATCGGTGATGGTCGCCATCCGCTGATAGCTCCCGACAAAACCGATATAGAAGCCCACGCCACACAACACGACCAACAGCGTCTCGGCCAACGAAGAGACATCGACGTCGGCGGCTAGTTCACCGCGTTCGATCGCATCATTGACAGCCCAAACCAGGAATTCTCGGGTTGCTCGCACCGCATCGTTTTCGGTCCGACTCAATTCTGGATGCCGCTGGGATTCGAGCACGGTGGTGGCCAGGAACGCGGTCGAGGCGGGATACTGGGCATCGGCCTCCATCGCGAAGTCAACGACGACCGCCAGCCGCCCCATCAAGGTCGGCTCGCGGCGTGCCCGTTCGATGCCGGCCACAATGACGAGTTCGTGGGTTTGCTCCACCACCTCTTGGTAGAGCACCCGCTTGTTGGCGAAGTAGTGGTTGATCGCCGGTCGGGTCAGGTCGGCGCGGACGGCGATCTCCTGAAAAGTCGCGCCGTCATAACCACGTTCGCTGAACACTTGACGGGCGGCGTGCAGAATACGCTTCCGAGTCTCATCTGCTTTCGCCGCCGGGGGACGTCCCGGGCCGCGACCGGCCGTGAGCGACATTGACATCACTAAAGTGTGCCACCACTGCGGCTTGGTACCTACCGTTGGGCGGGATGCTACGGAACTTGTCAGCTTGGCTCCGGTCGCCGGGGGCGAGCAGGGCCAACCGGCTCTGTCCGTTGCGAGTCGGTAATGACCGACCGGCCTGAACGCGGCCACAACGAGCGGCGGCGTCATGACAGAGGTCGGGGTCAAAGAGTGCGGCACAGTTTCGGATCTCCTCGCCGCACAGCGGCGGTGATCGCGTACGTCCAGACCTGGGCCATGGTTGCGCTGCTGATCGTAAAGTCGGATAGCGCTGGCCAACTCTGGGATGGCGCCGGGCGACTGGTCGGTGTTCGCTTGGCATGCTGCTAACCTCCCGACCATGCCGGAGGCGGAAGACATCGGGAACGAGGCCGCCGGCGGACGATTCGGCGTATCGATCAGGAGCGCGGGCTACCTGCGCAAATGGTTCCTGCTAGGCATCACGATCGGTGTCATTGCCGGCCTGGGCGCCGTCGTCTTCTACCTCGCGCTGAAATACACCAGCGAGTTTCTGCTCGGCTACCTCGCGGACTATCAGATTCCCACTCCCGTTGGGGAGGGCGGCCACCGCGGGTCCACCGGTTTCGCGCGTCCGTGGGCGATTCCGCTGGTGACGACGGGCGGGGCGGTGCTGTCGGCATTGATCGTGGCCAAGCTCGCCCCGGAGGCCACCGGTCACGGCACCGACGAAGCGATCGAGTCGGTGCACGGCGATCCGCGCGCCATCCGAGGTCGGGCGGTGCTGGTGAAGATGGTGGCCAGCGCCTTGACCATCGGCTCGGGCGGTTCAGGCGGCCGCGAAGGCCCGACCGCGCAGATCTCGGCCGGCTTCTGCTCACTGCTGACCCGCCGGCTGAACCTGTCCAACGAAGACGGCCGGACCGCGGTAGCGCTGGGTATCGGCGCCGGCATCGGCGCCATCTTCGCTGCGCCACTGGGCGGAGCGGCGTTGGGCGCCTCGATCCCCTACCGCGACGACTTCGACTACCGCAACCTGCTGCCGGGTTTCATCGCCTCGGGAACCGCCTACGCCGTGCTCGGCGCCTTCTTGGGCTTCGACCCGCTGTTCGGCTACATCGACGCCGAGTATCGCTTCGAAAAGGCGTGGCCACTACTGTGGTTCGTGGTGATCGGGCTGATTGCAGCCGCCGTAGGCTACTTGTATGCCCGAGTCTTTCACGCGTCGGTGGCAATTACGCGCCGGCTGCCCGGGGGCCCGGTGCTCAAACCGGCGATCGGCGGACTGCTGGTCGGGCTGTTAGGTCTGCCGATTCCCCAGATCCTGAGCAGCGGCTATGGCTGGGCGCAGCTAGCCGCCGATCGGGGGACGCTGCTGAGCATCCCGTTGTGGATCGTCATCGTCTTGCCGATCGCCAAGATCCTCGCGACGTCGCTGTCGATCGGCACCGGCGGATCAGGCGGGCTATTCGGGCCGGGAATCGTGATCGGCGCCTTCGTCGGAGCGGCGATCTGGCGGCTAGGCGAGCTCACCGAGCTGCCCGGGGTTCCCCACGAGCCGGGCATCTTCGTCGTGGTCGCAATGATGGCGTGCTTCGGCAGTGTCTCCCGCGCGCCGCTGGCCGTCATGATCATGGTCGCTGAGATGACCGGCTCGTTCTCGGTGGTGCCTGGAGCGATCATCGCCGTCGGTATCGCGGCACTGTTGTTGTCTCGCACCAACGTCACCATCTACGAGACGCAGCGACTGAACCGGCAGACCGCCGAGGCCGAACGCGGAGGCAGTGATCGGCCGACAACGGCTTAGCGGCGCCGGCAGCCGATCTGGCGGGAATCGGGGCGCCGGACCGAGCAAGACCCCCGTCAAACTCCCCTACAGCGCCCGGATGTTCTGTACCGGCAGCCGGGGCCCGCGGCGCGGCTCACGCGCCAAGCCGCTGGCTTCGAGCAAGCGGACCACCCGGTGGCGATGCGGGCGCATCGGCTCCAGCAGCTCGAGCATGCCGGCGTCGTCGACCGGCCGGCCCACAAGCGTCCAGCCGATCATCTTCGGAATGTGGTAGTCGCCGACCGACACGGCGTCGGCGTCACCGAACACGCGTTGTGTGGTCTCGGCCGCGGTCCATACCCCGACTCCAGGCAACGATGTCAGCGCCTCCGCCGCCCGAGCCGCGGGCAGCGACACCAGCCGCTCCAGCGACGCCGCCCGCTGCGCGCAACCCACCACCGCGCGAGCCCGCCCCGGGTCGACATTGGCGCGATGAAACTCCCAGGACGGGATGTGACGCCACACCTCGGCCGACGGCGGCACCCGCATGCCGGGTGGCGCCGGACCGGGGGCCTGCGTTCCGTACTTGGACACCAACAGCCGCCACGACCGAAACGCGTCGGCGCCGGGTACCCGCTGCTCGATGACCGCCGGGATCAAGGCTTCCAGCACCTGGCCGGTGCGGCCCAGGCGCAAGTTCGGCAGCCGGCGGTGCGCGGCGGCCACGGCCGGATGCCGCGGCACGAAATCGCTAGCGTCGTCGGCGGCGCCCAGCATGGCGGGCGCCATGTCGACAAACTCCTCGGCACCGCTGCCCCACGCCACGCAACGGGCGGCGTCGCGCCCAGCACGGCTGATCCGCGCGGTGACCGGCCCGGTGGGCAGCAAGCTGGTCCGCCAGATAGTGCCGTCACCGGGGACCCGAAAGCATGGATCCTGCTGACCGCGACGCAACGGCGCCAAGGTGTGCGCGAAGCCGGCCGCCCCCGCGAAGGTGACCACCGCTTCGACGACCACGTCAATTGACCGCACGCTGTCTCCCGAGACAAGATGACGATGTGATGACGCCGTTCGACGACCCGCAAGCCGAACTGGCCTGGATGTTCCTGCAAAGCCTCTGCGAGGGCGGAGATCTCGACGAAGGCTTCGCGCTGCTCAGCAACGACTTCACCTACTGGAGCATCGTCACCCGTACGGAATTGGACAAGAAAACGTTTCGGCGAGCAGTCGAGCGGCGCAAGCAGGTCTTCGAGGTCAACATCGAACTCATCCGCTGCGTCAACGAGGGTGAAACGGTGGTGGTCGAGGGGCATTGCGAGGGTGTGAGCGCCGACCGGACCCGATATGACAGCCCGTTCGTCTGCATCTTCGAGACCCGTGACGGGATGATCGTCTCGCTGCGCGAATACAGCGACACCCAGTCGTTGGCCGAGGTGTACCCGGTAGCCTGCGCTACCCAGGGAAGATGCTGATTTCGGCTTTGTCCGGATAGCACGCGACATGCCCCGCGATCGCCGCTACCGCCGGATAAGGGCTTTCGTACGTCCACATCACGTCGTCGACGATGTCGCCGGCGTCGGTGGTCACGCTGTAATAGCTGGCTTCACCCTTGAACGGGCAATAGGTGCTGGTGTCGGTGCGAATCAGCCTATCCTGTACCACGTCGGCCAACGGAATATATTGCACTGCAGGGTAACTGGCTTCCTGCAAGCGCAGTGCCGCGGCCGTGTCCGCGACCACCTCGCCATTGACGCGTACCTGCACCCGTCGGTTGGTCGGCTCGATGGTGATCGGGTGATCGGCGCTGGGTTCTAACACAATCCGGTTGCTCATGACCTGTGCAACACGTGCCGGCGATCAACATTCCCGGCAGCGTCCCTAGGCCTTTTCGGATTACGAGGCCGCGGGGTCCTTCCCTGCGGTGCGCATCGCCGCCCAGAACCGGGCGGCCTCCCGGATCGACTCCTCCACCGGACGTGGCTGCCAACCCAACTCGCGGACGGCCTTGCCGTGGTCGACGTCGGCCTCGGACCGCATCATGCGCACCGACGCCAGGCTGAGTTCGGTATCTTGGCCCGTGAGTCGGGCTCGCAAACTGCCCAGCGCACCCAGGGCGTAAAGCACCGGCACCGAGATCGACCATCGTGGCGGCGGGACACCTGCCTCATCCGCGGCGATCCGCACCACTTGGTGCAACGGCATCATGCGTTC
The DNA here is from genome assembly GCF_000253375.1 of Mycobacterium canetti CIPT 140010059. NCBI lineage: Bacteria > Bacillati > Actinomycetota > Actinomycetes > Mycobacteriales > Mycobacteriaceae > Mycobacterium > Mycobacterium canetti. Next base: position 170,329 of record NC_015848.1, on the reverse strand, counting down.
GGAGATGAGGTACCGTTCGCCGTTGCGCCCGCGTTCGGCCGCCAAGATCAGCGCCCTAGCAGCGTCGTCGACACCCACCGCCTCCAGCCGGATGCCGCGCATCGTGAAGGGCAGCCTGCCGAATACCGCGCCCGCGATGAAGGCGCCGTGTGGGGTGCGGCCCCAGTCGCCGCCGCCGTAGGTTGTCGACACACACATCGCGACGGCGGGCAGACCTGCGTCGTGCGCGTATTGCAGCACCAGATCCTCGGCCGCCACCCGGGACCGCACGTAAGGAGTCACCTTGCGGGTATCCACCCGGTCTTCTTCGGTCGCCACGTGTCCACGCCGACGACCCACCGTCGCATAACTGCTGGTGAAGACGAACCTGCGCAGGCTGGCGTCTGTGGCCACATCGAGGACGTTGCGCAGGCCTGCCACATTGGTGCGAAACAGCGGGGAGGGATCGCGCAACCAGGCGCGGGTGTCGACCACACAGTAGTAGACGTCGTCGCAGCCGGCCATCGCCTCGGCCACGGTGGCGGTGTCGAAGACGTCGCCGTGGAATCGGGTGAGCGGTAGATCGTCGATGCTCCGGGTGTTGGCAGCGGGTCGCACCATCGCGCGTACCTCACCTTTCTGCGGCGCGCAGTCGGCGACGAGCTGGCGAGTCACGTGCGAACCCAGGAAGCCGTTCGCGCCAATGACCAGCTTGGGTGCGTTCATTTAAGGACCTCCATGCCGGCGCATCCAACGCGCCGCGTCCTCGTCGAGGGTGCCCAACTCCTGCGCCTTGCGACACCACTTCATCGCCGCCCGCAGGAACCGCAACGGGTTGTAGATGTCTTCTTGACGGCACCACTGGCCATTGCCGGCATAGGTGATGATCGAAATGTTCGTCGCGCTGATCACGCTGCCGTCGCCGGGGTCGAGCATGGGGTTGTCCAATTCGCAGATAATTCGCCCGGTGGACTCGTCGATCACCGACCACAGCGACGGGAAGGCCACCATGTGACTGCCCGGGAAGGTCGTCATCGTTTCTTGAATCCAGGCACGTACCCGCTGGCGGCCTCGCATGGTGCCCGCCGCGTGCTCGATGTATTCGACGTCGGGGGTGTAGTGCTGCACCCAGCAATCCCAGTCGCGCGTCGCGGCGGCGCGGGCCACGGTCTTCTCGAACTTCTCGAAGGCGGCGGCGAGTTCAGCACGGGAGAACTCCGAAGCGCTCACAGTGCGGTCTTCGCGCCGTTACACTCCATCGCCGGAGTGTAGCCTGATCGGGAGGTCCGGAAATGACGAGCAATCAGAAAGCGATCCTCGCCGGCGGCTGCTTTTGGGGGCTGCAGGATCTGATCCGCAACCAGCCCGGTGTGGTCTCCACGCGGGTGGGCTACAGCGGCGGGAACATCCCCAACGCAACCTACCGTAACCACGGCACGCACGCCGAAGCCGTCGAAATCATCTTCGACCCCACGGTCACCGATTACCGCACCCTGCTGGAATTCTTCTTCCAGATCCACGACCCGACAACCAAAGACCGGCAAGGTAACGACCGGGGGACCAGCTACCGGTCGGCCATCTTCTACTTCGATGAGCAGCAAAAGCGGATCGCGCTGGACACCATCGCCGATGTCGAGGCATCCGGCCTGTGGCCCGGCAAGGTGGTGACCGAGGTCAGCCCGGCCGGGGATTTCTGGGAAGCCGAACCCGAGCACCAGGACTACCTGCAGCGCTACCCCAACGGGTACACGTGCCACTTCGTCCGGCCCGGCTGGAGGCTACCCCGACGGACCGCCGAATCTGCACTGCGGGCCAGCCTTTCACCCGAACTCGGGACCTGAACGCGGGCCCGAGCTGGCCGTCAGCGTCGGCGCATCACCACCCGACCGCCATCCTTCGGGGTGAATGCAACTCCTCGACCGTGGCTGCGCTCGCCCGCGGCCGTGGTGGTCTCGAGGGTGAAGTGGCGCAGCACCGTTCGCAGCACCACATCCATCTCCATGTTGGCGAATGCGGCCCCGACACAGCGGCGGGTCCCGCCACCAAAAGGGATCCACGCAAACGGGGATGGCTTACTTCCGATGTAGCGCTGCGGGTCGAAGCGATCCGGCTGCGGGAAGACGTCGGGATCGCCATGTATCTGGGCGATATTGATAATGATCGAATACCCGCGGGGAATCACCCACTCGCCGAGCTGGTAAACGGGTGGATTGACGCGACGAGCCGCAAAATCGATGACGGTCCTGGCCCGCTGTACCTCCAGGATCGCCGCTTGACGCAGCTCGTGACCGCCGTTGTCGACCTCCTCGACCAGAGCCGCGAGCACGTCGGGGTGCCGGCTGAGCCGCTCGAACGCCCAGCCCAGTGTCGCCGCCGTGGTTTCGTGCCCGGCGGCCAGCAGCGTGAGCAGCTCGTCGCCAATGTCCTTGCGCGACATGATGGAACCGTCGTCGTAAGTGCTGCGCAGCATCAACGCCAATACGTCGGTCCGATCGGCGAAGTTCGGGTCGGCCCGCTCGGCTTCGATGAGCTTGTCGATGACAGTGTCGTACTGGCGCCGCCACTCGGCCAGCCGGCCCCACGGGCTAAGGCGGCCATAGTCGCGTTTGGGTTTCGGTAGCGCGGCCAGGCGCGAGCCCAGCGTGACCCACGGCGGAATGAGGCGGCGCAGCTCGTCTAGTTCACTGCCGCCGGCCCCGAAGATCGCACGCAGGATGGCGTTGAGCGTGATATGCATCATTGACGGCAGCGTTGCGAAAGCCTGGCCTTGCGGCCAATTGGCGGTCTCGCGCAGGGTCTCCTCTTCGATGATGGTCTCGTAGTTCTTCATGCTCTTGCCGTGGAAAGGCGGCGCCAGTAGCCGGCGCCGCCGCCGGTGGTCGTCGCCGTCCAGCGCGAACACCGAGCCGGAACCGAACATCCGACTCAGGTTGGGCTGGATGTTGCCCAGCTCCTCAGGACTGCTGGTGAAGACCTGCCTGGCTAGCTGCGGGTCGGCGACCACCACGACCCGGCCGTACATCAGGATATTGGCGGTGAAGGCCTTGCCGTAGCGACGCACGAACCGCCCCAGCAGCCGTCGCCGTGACACCACGAAGGCCAATCCCTGGAACAACTTCGGCCCGCGGACCGCCGGGGGAAGTCGGACTACGGGCGGTGCCGGTGCGGCGGTGACGACTTCGCTCATGGCGGTGTTGCTCCTAACGTCCCTGGATCGGGCGTGGTACGGTGGTGTACCGTGGCTTGTCCAGTACGGTACTCTTTGGTACCAAACCTGACAAGGGATAGGCAGAGGAGGCGCGGGTGACAGCAGTCGCCGCCGGCGCGTTGGTCGTCGAGACCGACTCGTTTCGGCTACGGTTGCTCGACGGCCTGGTCGCCTCGATCGGTGAGCGGGGTTATCGCTCCACCACCGTCTCCGACATCGTCCGGCACGCCCGCACATCCAAGCGCACGTTCTACGACCGGTTCACCAGCAAGGAACAGTGCTTTTTGGAACTCCTGCTAGCGGACAACGAGACGTTGGGCAACAGCATCCGGGCGGCCGTCGATCCAAACGCCGACTGGCACGACCAGATTCGTCAGGCGGTCGAGGCCTACGTCACCCATATCGAATCCAGGCCGGCGGTGACGTTGAGTTGGATCCGTGAATTCCCGTCGCTCGGTGCCGCCGCTTACCCCGTCCAGCGCCGCGGCATGGAGCAGCTAACCAGCCTGCTGATCGAGCTCAGCGCCAGCCCTGGGTTCCGGCGGGCTAACCTACCGCCACTGAATGTGCCACTGGCCGTAATCTTGCTGGGCGGTTTGCGTGAACTGACCGCGCTGACCGTCGAGGACGGCCAGCCGATCCGGAACATCGTCGAGCCGGCGGTGGATGCGTCAATCGCGCTGCTCGGTCCCCGCAGCTAGGAACGCGCGCACCCGGTCGAGCACCAGCTCGGGTCGCTGCTCGACGATCCAATGGCCCACGCCGTCGACCAGCTCCACCTCGAAATCGCTGGCCCGCTCGGCATAGCCGTCCAGCAGGTCGGGCGTGATCACCGGATCTCCGGTGCCGTGCAGCCATCGGACCGGGACATCGACCCGAGCGTCGTTGTACTCGCCGCGCAGCCAGCGCAGCATTTCCCTGGTCTGAAAGGTGCGATACCACCGCGATCCGGCCTCGGCGTGCCCCGGCTCGCGCATGCAGTCCAAGTACAGGCGCACGTCGTCATCGGGAACCCGAAATCCGCCCCCGACCCACCCGGTCAACAGCCGGAAGTAGCGGCCCTTAGGATCGCTGATCACCCGCGGGCCGATCACCGGCAGCGACATGGGGATCTGATACCAGAACCGCCACATATTGCGGAGCATGCCAAGATCGCGCTTCACCCAGGGTGCCACGGTGTTCACGCCGAAAAACCCGGTCACCTTCTCGGGATGGCGCAACATCATGATGAACGCGACCGGCCCACCCCAATCGTGGGCCACCAGCTTGACCTTGGCCACACCCAGGCCGTCCAAAACCGCAGCCAGATCGTCAGCCATCTCGGTCTTGGTATACCGCGAGCGGGGCGCCGAACTCCAGCCCGCGCCGCGCAGGTCGGGACACAGCACCCGGTTGCCGTCGGCGGCCAGCGGGCCGATGAGGGCGCGCCACTCCCACCAGTTCTGCGGGAAGCCGTGCACCAGCATTACCGCCGGACCATCGGCCGGCCCGGCGTCCGCAACGTGGATCCTGACGCCTTCCGCCACATCCACGTGCCGATGTTCGACACCTTCCAAGGCGGGCAGAGCGATCATTGCCTGACAAGCCTATGCCAGAACCGCATACCCGTTGATTCCGCGTGTACCGGGCGGGTCGCACACACTATTGGGTGGCAGACGACGGCTGCGGGTGCCGACCCACGCGATCCCGGCAAGCTCAGCCTGACGATCTGCGCACCACTTTTGCACCTCGGGAGCTATCTCAGCGCACCGGCGGTCAGAGATTGCCGCGACTGTGAGTCTGGCGACGCGACACGCCGGTGCGGCGTCGCCAGATTCACGGTCGCGCAGTGATCACCCGGCCGGACGAACGATCCAGCTGCCAAGAACCGCTACCGAGGCTCCCGCCACATCGCCCATAGCGGCGGCCCCGCGTCGGGCAGAGCGATCTCACGGGTCACCCGGAAACCGAACCGTTGATAGTAGGGCACATTCTCGGGTTTGGTGGATTCGAGGTAGGCCGGACAGTGTTCGGCATCGCAACGGTCCAGCCGTGACCGCATCAGCACCTGACCGAACCCCTGGCCGCGGACCGTCGGGTCGCTGCCGATGGCGGCCAGATACCAGTGGGGTTCTTCGGGATGCACACGCATCATCACGTCCAGCGCCGCGCGGGCCTTGGCCGTCCGAAAGCCGAACACCCGCAGGAACCCCGGTGTCATCGCCAGTTGCTGGCGGCGCGACTCCCGCCATCGATCCGGGGGATCCCACAGCGCCGCCCCGCCGATGCCCGCCGCGCCGCGGGCCACTTCCACACCACCGCCGGCCAGATGCTGGTGGCGGACAATCGTCGCGAACAACCGGGTCAGCCTTGCGGTGCGGGCGTTGTCGTTCGACAGTAACCAGCTCATGACCGGATCGTCATAGAACGCCCGGGCCATGGTGCGGGACAGCTCGCGGACATCGGCCCTGCGCGCTGGGCGTGCCTGCGGGGTCATCTCGCCAGGCTAACCGGTGGCGCCGACGGTGAGTCAGGATGCACTCTCGAAGGTGTGCTGCAGCGCGACGCGGGTAGTGCAGCCCGATGACCGGCATCTCACGGCGGACGTTCGGTCTGGCCGCCGGGTTCGGCGCGATCGGCGCCGGTGGGCTAGGCGGCGGTTGCAGCACGCGCAGCGGTCCGACGCCGACCCCAGAGCCGGCAAGCCGCGGGGTGGGTGTCGTCTTATCCCACGAACAATTCCGCACCGATCGGCTGGTGGCGCACGCCCAAGCCGCCGAGCAAGCTGGCTTCCGGTATGTGTGGGCCAGCGACCACCTACAGCCATGGCAAGACAACGAGGGCCATTCGATGTTTCCCTGGCTGACCCTGGCGTTGGTGGGCAACAGCACCAGCAGCATCTTGTTCGGCACCGGGGTGACCTGTCCCATATACCGCTACCATCCGGCCACCGTCGCTCAGGCGTTTGCCTCGCTGGCGATCCTGAACCCCGGACGGGTGTTTCTGGGGCTGGGCACCGGCGAGCGGCTCAACGAACAAGCCGCCACCGACACGTTCGGCAACTACCGCGAGCGCCACGACCGGCTGATCGAGGCCATCGTACTGATCCGCCAGCTGTGGAGCGGTGAGCGGATCTCGTTCACGGGCCACTATTTTCGGACCGACGAACTCAAGCTCTACGACACGCCGGCGATGCCGCCGCCGATCTTTGTCGCCGCGAGCGGCCCCCAGAGCGCCACCCTGGCCGGCCGATACGGTGATGGTTGGATCGCCCAAGCCCGCGACATCAACGACGCCAAGCTGCTCGCCGCGTTCGCCGCGGGCGCTCAAGCGGCCGGACGAGATCCCGCCACCCTGGGTAAGCGGGCCGAACTGTTCGCCGTCGTCGGCGACGACAAAGCGGCCGCCCGCGCCGCCGACTTGTGGCGATTCACCGCCGGGGCCGTCGACCAGCCCAATCCGGTCGAGATCCAGCGTGCCGCCGAGTCGAACCCGATCGAGAAAGTGCTGGCCAATTGGGCGGTCGGTACCGATCCCGGCGTCCACATCGGTGCGGTGCAAGCGGTTCTCGACGCCGGCGCCGTCCCCTTCCTGCATTTCCCCCAGGACGACCCGATCACCGCCATCGACTTCTACCGCACCAACGTCCTGCCGGAACTGCGCTGAAGCCGCTAGACCGCACCTACGATGGTCTTGCTCTATCAACGATGCCGGTGCGACGCCGCGCCGGGGAACGGTTGCCGACGGTGTGGGACTTCGAAACCGACCCGCAATACCAGTCCAAGCTGGATTGGGTCGAAAAATTCATGGCCGAGGAACTCGAACCGCTCGATTTGGTCGCCCTCGATCCTTACGACAAAAAGAACGCCGACACGATGGCGATCCTGCGGCCGCTGCAGCGGCAGGTGAAAGACCAGGGGTTGTGGGCCGCGCATTTGCGTCCCGAACTCGGCGGACAGGGCTTCGGTCAGGTCAAGCTGGCGCTGCTCAACGAGATCATCGGCCGCTCCCGGTGGGCGCCGTCGGCGTTCGGCTGTCAGGCGCCGGACTCCGGCAACGCCGAGATCCTGGCGCTGTTCGGCACCGACGAGCAGAAAGCCCGCTATCTACGACCGCTGCTCGACGGCGAGATCACCTCCTGCTATTCGATGACCGAGCCGCAGGGTGGTTCCGATCCCGGGCTGTTCGTGACCGCGGCGACCCGCGATGCCGCGGGAAACGGGGACTGGATCATCAACGGCGAGAAGTGGTTTTCCACCAACGCCAAGCATGCGTCGTTCTTTATCGTCATGGCCGTCACCAAGCCGGAAGCCCGTACGTACGAGAAGATGTCGCTGTTCATCGTCCCGGCCGACACCCCGGGCATCGAGATCGTGCGCAACGTCGGTGTGGGAGCCGAGTCCACCCAGCACGCCAGCCACGGCTACATCCGCTACCACGACGTCCGGGTGCCGGCCGATCATGTGCTCGGCGGCGAGGGCCAGGCGTTCATGATCGCGCAGACCCGATTGGGCGGCGGCCGAATACATCACGCGATGCGGACAATCGCGCTGGCGCGCAGAGCATTCGACATGATGTGCGAGCGTGCCCTGTCGCGCCAGACCAGACACGGGCGGCTCGCCGATCTGCAGATGACCCAGGAGAAGATCGCCGATAGTTGGATCCAGATCGAGCAGTTCCGGCTGCTGGTACTGCGCACCGCGTGGCTTATCGACAAACACCACGACTATCAAAAGGTGCGCCGCGACATCGCGGCGGTCAAGGTGGCGATGCCCCAGGTGCTGCATGACGTCGTGCAGCGGGCCATGCACCTGCACGGCGCGCTCGGGGTCTCCGACGAGATGCCGTTCGTCAAGATGATGCTGGCAGCCGAGTCACTGGGCATCGCCGACGGCGCCACTGAGCTGCACAAGATGACCGTCGCCCGCCGTACGCTGCGCGAATACCAGCCGGTGACAACGCTTTTCCCGTCACAGCACATTCCGACCCGGCGCGCGCACGCCGAGGCCTGGCTGGCCCAACGCCTCGAGCACGCGATCGCCGAATTCTGACCGCGAGTTGCCTCAGGCGACGTAGCGCACGATGCTTTCGGCCACACACGCCGGCTTGGCCGATCCCTCGACCTCGACGGTCGTCGACACCGTCGCCTGCACGGTGCCGTTGCCCAGATCCTCGACACCGACCAGCGAGCTCGTCGCACGCACCCGCGAGCCGACGGGTACTGGTGCCGGGAAGCGAACCTTGTTCAGGCCGTAGTTGATTGCCAGCTTGACGCCCTTAACGGTGTACATCTGGTGTTGCAGGCGCGGGAGCAACGCCAGGGTCATGAATCCGTGCGCGATGGTGGTGCCAAAGGGACCCGCAGCGGCCCGTTCCGGGTCGACGTGGATCCACTGGTGATCACCCGTTGCGTCGGCGAACAGATTGACCTCTTCCTGGGTGATGGTCACCCAGTCGCTCTGCCCGACCTTTTCGCCCGCGGCGGCGGCCAGGTCGGCGACCGACTCGAAGGTGCGCATGGGTCTCTCCTCTGGTCGGCAGTAAGCATAGGGGTTGTGCGTGCGGTCGTTGCGCCGCTCGGGAGCCAGCCGTGACCCGGGTGTGTCAATCGCCCAAGGTGTCCGGGCCGACGCTGAATCGTTAGCCAACCGCGATCTCGCGCTGCGGCCACGACATTCGAACTGAGCGTCCTCGGTGTGTTTCACTCGCCCAGAACAGATTCGACCGCGTCGTGCGGCAGATGAGAGTTGGGATTGGTAGTAGCTATGACGTTCTTCGAACAGGTGCGAAGGTTGCGGAGCGCAGCGACAACCCTGCCGCGCCGGCTGGCTATCGCGGCTATGGGGGCTGTCCTGGTTTACGGTCTGGTCGGTACCTTCGGCGGGCCGGCCACCGCGGGCGCATTCTCTAGGCCCGGTCTTCCAGTGGAATATCTGCAGGTGCCATCCGCGTCGATGGGCCGCGACATCAAGGTCCAGTTCCAGGGCGGCGGACCGCACGCGGTCTACCTGCTCGACGGTCTGCGGGCCCAGGATGACTACAACGGCTGGGACATCAACACCCCGGCCTTCGAGGAGTACTACCAGTCAGGGTTGTCGGTGATCATGCCCGTGGGCGGCCAATCCAGTTTCTACACCGACTGGTATCAGCCCTCGCAGAGCAACGGCCAGAACTACACCTACAAGTGGGAGACCTTCCTTACCAGAGAGATGCCCGCCTGGCTACAGGCCAACAAGGGCGTGTCCCCGACAGGCAACGCGGCGGTGGGTCTTTCGATGTCGGGCGGTTCCGCGCTGATCCTGGCCGCGTACTACCCGCAGCAGTTCCCGTACGCCGCGTCGTTGTCGGGCTTCCTCAACCCGTCCGAGGGCTGGTGGCCGACGCTGATCGGCCTGGCGATGAACGACTCGGGCGGTTACAACGCCAACAGCATGTGGGGTCCGTCCAGCGACCCGGCCTGGAAGCGCAACGACCCAATGGTTCAGATTCCCCGCCTGGTCGCCAACAACACCCGGATCTGGGTGTACTGCGGTAACGGCACACCCAGCGACCTCGGCGGCGACAACATACCGGCGAAGTTCCTGGAAGGCCTCACCCTGCGCACCAACCAGACCTTCCGGGACACCTACGCGGCCGACGGTGGACGCAACGGGGTGTTTAACTTCCCGCCCAACGGAACACACTCGTGGCCCTACTGGAACGAGCAGCTGGTCGCCATGAAGGCCGATATCCAGCATGTGCTCAACGGCGCGACACCCCCGGCCGCCCCTGCCGCGCCGGCCGCCTGAGCCAGCAAGCCAGCATCGGCAGCAGCGCAACGGCCAGCGCTGCTGCCGATGTGTGGAACATCCGCACTGGGTCGGGCCTTCCGGGTGAAGTGGGCGTGGTCACCCCTTCGCCAGCGCCACTGGAAGCCAAGCTAACTCGACCCGTAATTGGTTGCGGGCGTGGAGGTTCCCGAATCTAATTCGCCTCGCCTGAGCGCTCGAAAGAGCCGCTTTCCCGGCTGGGGCCGCTTTTGATTGACCAACCCTCGCCGGTCAGCGTGCAGGTAGGTATAGCCGGTTGTCGCAGCGCACACTACCGCCGCGACCGCGAGCATCTGGGGTCCGGTGACGACCATACTAATGGCGCCACCGGCCGCGGCGCCTAGCACGAAGCTGGCGTGCAGCAGGAAGTAGCCGAGCCAGTCCTCCACTTTTCCGCCGGCCAGGTGACGTTCGATGCCCTGGCCCATCTTGACCAATGTGCCGGTCACATAGCTCAACGGAACCGATACCTCGCCATCCTTGACGAACGATGTGTTCAAGGCGCCAATCCCGAAGACCACGAACAGAATCGGCACAAAATCGAGCATGCTCTCGTGCCAGCCGCCCAGCATAATGTCGACTCCGGCGGCAAATATCAAACTGAAGGTGGTCAGCACGGTCGGGCCGTGGGGATGCGCCGCCCAGAAATGCCGCCGGCACACCGACGCAATCACCACGCCGGCGACGAAGAATAGAATCAGCAACGACGCGGTGACAGACATCCAGGCGTCGTCCCCAAACAATCCCAGCACCGCGCGCTGCGAATTGCCGGTCATGAAAGTAACGAAGTATCCCGCGGAGTGGGTGAACGCGGTTGCCCCCAGTATCCCGGCCAGCGCCGCCAACACCCATGACAGCCGCGCCTCACCGTCATAAATCTCTCGTTGCACACGAGCATGCTTCCAGACGCCCAGGACGCGCGCACACCAAGCAATAAGCCGGACACCCCGGCCGGTATCAGCTAGCGGTCAGGCGGGCGATCGAACGCAGCGGAATCGGAAGCCAACCCGGCCGGTGCCGTGTCTCATAGCCGGTCTCATAAACCGCCTTGTCGAGTTCGTAGGCGCCCAGCAGCAGCGCCGAATCTCGCGGGTCGATTCCCGACGCGACCGCGTAGCCGTCGCAGAAGGCGGCGCGATTGCGCTCGACCCATTCGCGGGCGCGAGCGGCAAGTTGTTTGTCGGTGGCCTGGTCCACCAGCGGCCCGTAAGCGGCGTACTCGAACGATCGCAACACACCGGCCACGTCGCGCAGCGGCGAATCCGGCGCTCGCCGTTCGTCCAGCGGCTGGCCCGGCTCGCCTTCAAAGTCGATCAACAGCCAGCTTTCCGGGGTACGCAGCACCTGTCCCAAGTGCAGGTCACCGTGCACCCGCTGGACCGTGATTGCCTCCGCCGCGAGCTTCTGGAATTGCTGTTCGATCGTTGGCGCGTACTCCCGCAGTTCGGGCACCACCGCCACCGTCGACGACAGCCGCGCCAGCATCCGGTCCACCGGGAACGTTGCCTGCGCGGTTCCGAGGCTGTCAGCCAGCGTGGCGTGCACCGAGGCGACCGCCTCGCCGAGCCGGTAGGATTCACCGGCGAAATCGCCGCCGACTTCGTGGGCATAGAGGTCTCCCTCGGCGAAGAGGTCCCGCACGCTGGCGGTGGCCATCGCCCAGCCTTCGGCCGCGTTCGCCTCATACTCGGTCACCATGCCCAGGGCGTACGCCAGAGCATCGGTTGGCGAACGATTGGGCCGCCCAAACTGGTAAGCGCCCAGCAGGCGGGCCACATGTGGATTACCGGCACGGGTAAGCACGCGGTTCAGCTCTATGTCGGGGTTAGTCCCTCTGCTTACCCGGCGGAACACCTTGAGGATCGCCCGCCGATCGAAGATCACACTGGTGTTGCTCTGTTCGGCGTCACATACCCGCGGCTGCGCGGCAAAGGGCAGCTCGACGTCTGGCTCCCTGGTGAACGTTACTTCGCCGGTGGATGTGCCACAGACGGCGGACGAGACGATTAGCGACAGGAGGAATTGCGGCCCGGCGACGTCGTAGAGAGCGTCGAATCCCGTGCGATCGTCGGCGACGCCGATGGCGGCTTTCGTGCCGTACTCGGACGCCGGCTCAAAATCCCATCCGACGAGCACCTGGTAACGCTCCGTTGCACCGTCGGTGTAGGTTACGTCGACCAGGACTAGGTCGAGGTTGTGTCGCAGGGCGACGACTACGCCCGGCTTGACCGTGGCCAGCTCGCGGTTGCGTCCGGCATACCAACGTTGCCGCGGAAGCCAATCGGACCATGGCAGCTTGGTTGCCAGCGTGTCCGACCGAGTCATAGGCGCCGCTCCTCCTCATCGCTTCGCTGTGCATCGTCGCTGGCGCGAGTCATAGGCGCCGCTCCTCCTCATCGCTTCGCTGTGCATCGTCGCCGGCGCGAGTCATAGGCGCCGCTCCTCCTCATCGCTTCGCTGTGCATCGTCGCCGGCGCGAGTCATAGGCGCCGCTCTCCCCCGCAAGTGGGAGGTGCCCCCACCTCATGTGTGGTCAACTGGAACCAGTAGAACCCGTGTCCTGGCAGCGTCAGCAGATAGGGCACCTGGCCGATGCGTGGAAACTCCACGTGCCCGGTCAGCTCGACCGGCGTGTAGTTGGTCCATTGCTGCAAGTCCAATTCGATGGGCTGCGGGAATCGCGACAGGTTGTTGACACAGAGCACGGTGTCGCCGTCATCGCCGGCCACCTGACGCACGTAGGCCAGCACCGACGGGTTGGACCCGCCCAATTCCTGGAATGCGCCGACCGCAAACGCGGGGTGTCGGCGACGCACGGCCAGCATGGTGCGAGTGAAGTTGAGCAGCGACGTCGAGGTGTCGCGTTGCGCCTCGACGTTGACGGCCTGATACCCGTAAACCGGGTCCTGGCTGGGCGGCAGGTACAGCCGACCCGGGTTGGCGGTGGAGAACCCCGCGTTGCGGTCCGGTGTCCACTGCATCGGGATGCGCACCCCGTCGCGATCACCCAACCAGATCACGTCGCCCATCCCAATCTCGTCGCCGTAGTAGAGGACCGGCGAGCCGGGCAGCGACAGCAGCAGCGCGGTGAACAGCTCGATCTGGTTGCGGTCGTTGTCGAGCAGCGGCGCAAGCCGACGACGGATTCCGACATTCGCCTTCATCCGTGGATCCTTGGCGTACTCGGCGTACATGTAGTCGCGCTCTTCGTCGGTGACCATTTCTAGGGTCAGCTCGTCGTGATTGCGCAGAAATATCCCCCATTGCGCCATGTCAGGGATCGGTGGGGTCTGGGCGATGATCTCCGAGATCGGAAAACGGGACTCCCGGCGCACGGCCATGAAGATGCGCGGCATCAGCGGGAAGTGAAAGGCCATGTGGCACTCGTCGCCACCGGTGTTGGGATCACCGAAATATTCCACGACATCGCCCGGCCACTGATTGGCTTCGGCTAGCAGCACCCGGCCGGGGAATTCGTCGTCCACCACCTTGCGGACTCGCTTGAGAAAAGCGTGTGTTTCCGGCAGGTTCTCGCAGTTGGTGCCCTCACGTTCAAAGAGATAGGGCACCGCGTCCAACCGAAACCCGTCGATGCCCAAGCCGAGCCAAAAGCGGATGACGTCGATCATCGCCTCTTGCACGGCGGGGTTGTCGTAGTTCAGATCCGGTTGGTGGGAGAAGAATCGGTGCCAGTAGAACTGTCGGCGGACAGGATCGAATGACCAGTTCGACTCTTCGGTGTCGACGAAGATGATCCGGGCGTCGGTGTAGCGCTCGCTGGTGTCGCTCCACACGTAATAGTCACCGTACGGTCCGTCTGGGTCGCGGCGGGACTCCTGAAACCAGGGGTGCGACTCCGAGGTGTGATTCATCACCAGGTCGGTGATGATGCGGATACCTCGCCGGTGAGCGGCGTCGACCAGGGCGACGAAATCGTCGACGGTGCCGAATTCGGGCAGCACCTTGTAGAAATCGCGAATGTCGTAACCGCCGTCGCGCAGCGGCGAGTCGTAGAACGGCGGCAACCAGATGCAGTCGATGCCAAGCCACTGCAGGTAGTCGAGGCGATCGATGAGTCCACGCAGATCGCCGGAACCGTCCGCGCTGGCGTCGAAGAACGCCCGGACCAGCACCTCGTAGAAGACGGCGTGCTTAAACCAGGTCGGATCGGCGGGCAGGGCGGCGGCGCTGCCGAAGTCCTTGGCATCCGGATGCTCGACCACACCGCCTTCGACGTGACTGCCCTGCACGGGAGGGTGCTCGACGCTGTGTTCTGCCTCGTTCATTGCTTCCACGATGCCACGCGCACGGGAGACGGAACTCGGGGGCTCACGCGGCAATCACGGCTGGCGCCAATCCAATTGGCCGGCCGGCGGGTGGTATCCGCGACGAAATCAGGCCGGGGGTCCCTCGGCCAATGTCACGTTCCCTGTACGCGTGCCGCCCGACTTGGTTTGCCAGGTCACCGAGATGACGTCACCGGGATGATGCCCGTTAAGCGCGTCCGCCATCGCGGTGGCCGAGTTGATCGGAGCGCCGTCGACCGCGGTGATCACGTCGCCGGTGGAGATGCCGAGACTTGCCGCCGGAGCGCTCCCGACCACGCGTTCGACTCGTGCGCCGTTGCCGTTGTTGTCGACAACACCCAAGCCGAGGAAGGCGGTAGGCCCGATGTGCACAGTGGGTGACCCCCCACCCGATCGGATCTGGCCCGCGATCGCCATCGCCTGCCCGATCGGAATGGCGAATCCCTGCCCACCCTGGGACAGCTGGAAGTTATCGGACGCGGCCGTGTTCATACCGACCACCTGTCCTAGGCCGTTGACGACGGGCCCGCCCGAATCACCGGGCTGGATCGCGGCATCGAACTGGATCAACCCGTTCAATGTCTCTTCGGCACCGGTCAGCGAATCCGACGCCTGCACGGTTTGGCCGAGCGCGACCACCCTGCCAGGCACCGCACGGGGCGTTCCGCCCTGCCCACCGCTGTTGCCCATCGCGACGACGGGCTCACCAACCGCGACGCCGCCACCGATCGCCGCCGACGGCAGGCCACCGGCACCGCGCAGCTGCAGCACCGCGACATCCTGGGTGCGGTCATACCCGACCACATCGACGCCGTAGGTTTGGCCGGAGCCGACGCTGAACGCATTGATGTCGGTGGCGCCCGCGATCACGTGGTTGTTGGTCAGCACGACACCGTTGGGATCGATGACGATGCCGGTCCCGGCGCCCACGGCGTTGTTGTAGCCCAGTTTGGTGTTGATGTTGACCACCTGCGGCCCCACTTGGGCGACCATCGCGGACGGGTCGAGGGGCAGCGCGGGGAAGTCGGCGAACCGGTCCTGCGACAAGGCCGGCGGGGCCGCCTGGGCCGGCGCCGTGGCCAGGCCCAGCCCGACGGCAGCCAGCACGCTCAGCAACCATGACCACCTGAGTGCGCGGCGGCGCGAATTGCTCATCCCGTAACCTCCTGTGTCGGGGTAGCTATCAGAAATTGTCCCAGCCTTAAGGGTCCGGGCGGCAGGATTTTTCTACACCAACGTAGTCCAGATCGCCAGCTCAGCGGATGGCCATGCCCCGGACCGGCACCGAAACCCTCGTTGATCGGGGCTAGCCGGGTTGGCCGGTGTCGCCGGGTTGGCCGGGTGCACCGAACAAAGCCGTCACCAATCCGCTCACCGCCGCCTGCAGTGTTCCGCCGGTGCCGGGGGCGCCGCCGGCACCGCCGACCCCACCGGCCCCACCACCTGCGCCGCCGGCGCCGCCAGCGCCGCCGGCGCCGCCATTGCCACCATTGCCACTCAGGATGGCCGGCCCGCCGTTGCCGCCGGCCCCGCCGGCGCCGCCGATATTGTTAGCGCCGAACGCCTGACCGCCCTGACCGCCGGGCCCGCCGTCGCCGCCGTTGCCGTATAGCTGGCCGCCAGCGCCCCCGTTCCCACCGGGCCCGCCGTCACGGCCAACCAAGGCTCCGGCGCGGTCCCCGCCGGCACCGCCGGCGCCACCGTGGCCGATCAGCCTGGCGTCCCCACCGACGCCGCCGGCGCCACCGATACCGGTGTTGCCGGCCGTGACGGCTCCGCCGTGGCCGCCGGACCCGCCATTGCCGAAGAGGTGCCCTCCGGCACCGCCCGCGCCGCCGGCCGCGCCATTAGCGAAACTGCTGTCTCCGCCGGCGCCGCCGGCGCCGCCGTGCCCGATCAGCATGGCGTTCCCGCCGGCACCGCCCACTCCGGCGACCCCGCCGGACGCGCCGACACCGCCGTCGCCGCCGGCCCCGCCGTTGCCGATCAGCCCACCGGCGCCACCCGCGGCGCCCATGCCTGCCTGACCGGGCGGCGGTGGGCCCCCGGTACCACCGCCTTGCCCGCCGTGTCCGCCGGCGCCGCCGGTACCCCACAGTCCGCGGCCGGCGCCGCCCTGGCCCCCGTCGCCGCCGGCGCCGCCGCCGAGGCCGATTGCGCCTTGTCCGCCGTGTCCGCCGGCCCCGCCGTCGCCGTAGAGCCATCCGCCACCGCCACCGGCACCGCCGAGGCCACCGTCTCCACCGCTGACGATGTTGGCATCGGCGCCGTTCCCGCCATTGCCACCGCCGCCGCCGGCGCCCCACAGCCCGGCGGCACCGCCCGCACCGCCGTGACCGCCAGCCACGCCTGCGCCGACACCCGCCCCGCCGGATCCGCCGGCGCCGCCGTTGCCCCACAGCCATCCGCCGTGCCCGCCGGCCCCGCCGGCCGCGCCGGAGCCGCCGGCCCCGCCGGACCCGCCATGGCCGATCAGCCCGGCCGGCCCGCCGGCACCCCCGGCCTGCCCAGCCGCCCCGGAGCCGCCATTGCCGCCATTGCCGTACAAGATCCCCCCAGCCCCGCCGGCCTGCCCAGTCCCCGGCGCCCCATCGGCACCGTTGCCGATCAAGGGGCGCCCCAGCAGCGCCTGGGTGGGCGCGTTGATCGCGGCCAGCAGCTGCTGCTCGACCTGGGCCTCGGCGGCCGCATATGCTCCAGCGCCACCGGCAAGCGTCTGCACGAACTGCTGATGAAACGCCGCCGCCTGGGCGCTGAGCGCCTGATAGGCCTGAGCGTGGCCGGAAAACAGCGCCGCGATCGCCGCCGACACCTCATCGGCACCCGCGGCCAGCACGGCGGTGGTCGGCGCAGCCGCGGCGGCATTGGCCGCGCTGATCGCCGATCCGATACCCGCCAGGTCTGTTGCCGCGGCCACCACAATCTCCGGGGCTACGCTGACAAACGACATCACACACCTCCCCAACCCGCCCGCCCCACCACCGGCGAACACGCTCGTTGGCGGACGACATTGTTAGGTGAATCTGAACGTAGCGCGACCCGGCACCGCACACGGCCTTTTCGCCAAAATTGTCGCCCTTCAGTGCGGTATCCGCAGACCGAGACCGACCCGGCCAATTACCGTGCGCGCCAATGGATTACCACCCGGGCCAGGTGCACGCGCACCCTGTCGGGCTAGCTGCCCGAGATGTCCGCTGGTCACGGCTGCGACAGCTGACTGTCCAGACTTCGCGACGTCGAGCGGCGGCTGAGCACAAGCTAACGCCGTGGGAGAATCCGACCCGTTTCTCGCTGTACGAACTCGTCGAGCACGGGACGCAGCAGCTTAGATACGCTCATCTTCCGGCTGCGCGCCAGCTCCTTGAGCTTGGCGTGGGTAGCCTTCGAAACGACCACCTGCACAGCCGGCGAGTGCGCAGAGCCGCCGGACAGAGACTTGCCGCCAGGAATCAGGTTGGCTTCTCGTTCGCGCGCCAGCCGCAGCGACTCTGAAGCCATCTGCTCGACGCGCTCGTCCGTTAGCCGCTCGCCATCGACATAGACCTCCTCTTGCTTGAGATCGACGTCAGACACCTCGACATCGTCGCCGATCACGTAGTCGGCGGGGTTACGTGGCTTCTTCGTCATCGCTTCCACTCCTTCGGCATTGCGTGAGTGATGATCAGGTCACCGTCGTCGGCTTCGACGGCGACGACCTCGGTAAGACGGCCCGACGTATCGCGGCCCTGGTAGTACAGCGAGCCATCTTCCTGAATGACCGGAACACCGCAGTGGCGCATAGCGGCGACGATGCGGTGCTTGGACACGCGGTGCTTCCGGGCGTTCCTCGTGACCCTGACCCGCTGCACGCCTCGAGTATGTACTCGATACTCGGGATGTGTCAAAGCGTCAACGGTCGTCCGTTCGACGCGATAGCACTGGTCTCTGTTCGTCTCTGTCACGTTCAAACCGACCCAACCGATTCCTGCGGCGGCCGAGACCGACCCGGCCAATTACCTTGCGCGCCACTGGATTACCACCGGCACCATTAGCACGCACGCCCCATGGACCGGGCTGCCCGAGATGTCCGCTGTCACGGCCGCGACGTCTGGCCGTCCAGACTGCGCGACGTTGGGCGGCAGCTGAGCATAAGCTGGCGCCGTGGGGGAATTCGACCCAAAGCTCAGGTTTGCCCAGTCCCCCGTCGCACGACTGGCCACCAGCACGCCCGACGGCACACCCCACCTGGTGCCGGTCGTATTCGCGCTCGGCGCTAGGCGCCCGGCCGAGGCGACCGGTGCAGACGTTATCTACACCGCCGTCGACGCGAAGCGGAAAACGACGCAGCGGCTGCGCCGGCTCGCCAATCTCGAGCACAATCCACGGGCCAGCGTGCTCGTCGACAGCTATGCCGATGATTGGACCCAGTTGTGGTGGGTCCGGGCCGATGGGGTCGCCGCGATTCATCGCGATGGCGAGGTGATGCGCGCCGCATACCGCCTGCTGCGCGCCAAATATGCTCAATACCAATCGGTTCCGTTGAACGGCCCGGTAATCGCAATAGCAGTCCAGCGCTGGGCCAGCTGGCACGCCTGACCACAACGACGGCTCCGATTGCCTACTACTCACCTGACCCGACCCTTGTGCTGGGCGGCAGTTGGGAGAAAAGTTGCCTACTACGTCCTGCTGGGCCACACCACGGGAACCGACCCCGGAGAACTGGAGGAAAGCCATGGCCGACAGAGTGAATGCTTCCCAGGGCGCGGCCGCCGCTCCCACCGCAAACGGGCCCGGCGGCGTTCGCAACGTGGTTCTGGTGGGGCCCTCGGGGGGCGGCAAGACCACCCTCATCGAGGCTCTCCTGGTGGCGGCCAAGGTGTTGTCCAGGCCGGGCTCGGTCACCGAGGGCACCACGGTCTGCGACTTCGACGAGGCGGAGATCCGGCAACAACGCTCGGTGGGCCTTGCGGTCGCCTCGCTGGCTTACGACGGCATCAAGGTCAACCTCGTCGACACCCCTGGGTACGCCGACTTCGTGGGTGAGCTGCGGGCCGGGTTGCGGGCCGCCGATTGCGCACTGTTCGTGATCGCGGCCAACGAGGGCGTCGACGAACCGACCAAGTCCCTGTGGCAGGAATGCAGCCAGGTCGGCATGCCCCGCGCGGTGGTCATCACCAAGCTGGACCACGCCCGGGCGAACTACCGGGAAGCACTGACCGCGGCACAAGACGCCTTCGGCGACAAGGTCTTACCGCTCTACCTGCCGTCCGGTGACGGCCTGATCGGATTGCTTTCGCAGGCACTGTACGAGTACGCCGACGGCAAGCGAACGACACGAACCCCGGCCGAGTCGGACACCGAGCGAATCGAGGAGGCGCGCGGCGCCTTGATCGAAGGAATCATCGAGGAATCCGAGGATGAGTCCTTGATGGAGCGCTACCTCGGCGGCGAGACGATCGACGAGTCGGTGCTGATCCAGGATCTGGAGAAAGCCGTCGCCCGAGGCTCGTTCTTCCCGGTGATTCCGGTGTGCAGCAGCACCGGGGTCGGCACACTGGAATTGCTTGAGGTAGCCACCCGCGGATTTCCGTCTCCGATGGAGCACCCACTGCCGGAGGTCTTTACCCCGCAGGGTGTCCCGCATGCGGAGCTGGCCTGTGACAATGACGCGCCGTTGCTCGCCGAGGTGGTGAAGACGACGTCGGACCCCTACGTCGGCCGGGTCAGCTTGGTGCGGGTGTTCTCCGGAACCATCAGGCCCGACACGACGGTCCATGTGTCGGGCCATTTCTCATCGTTTTTCGGCGGCGGAACTAGTAACACGCACCCCGACCACGACGAAGACGAGCGCATCGGAGTCTTGTCGTTCCCGCTGGGCAAGCAACAGCGCCCGGCAGCAGCCGTGGTCGCGGGCGACATCTGCGCCATCGGCAAGCTGAGCCGGGCCGAGACCGGGGACACACTCTCGGATAAGGCCGAGCCCCTGGTGCTGAAACCCTGGACCATGCCCGAGCCGCTGCTGCCGATCGCCATTGCGGCGCATGCCAAGACCGACGAAGACAAGCTGTCGGTCGGGTTGGGCCGGTTGGCCGCCGAAGACCCGACACTGCGGATCGAGCAAAATCAAGAGACCCATCAGGTCGTGCTGTGGTGTATGGGCGAGGCCCATGCCGGCGTCGTCCTGGATACACTGGCCAACCGGTACGGCGTCAGCGTAGACACGATCGAGCTGCGGGTGCCGCTGCGGGAAACCTTCGCCGGCAATGCGAAAGGCCATGGCCGCCACATCAAACAGTCCGGTGGTCACGGTCAGTACGGGGTGTGCGACATCGAGGTGGAGCCGCTGCCGGAGGGCTCCGGGTTCGAGTTCCTCGACAAAGTGGTTGGCGGGGCGGTGCCGCGGCAGTTTATCCCCAGTGTGGAGAAAGGTGTCCGCGCACAGATGGATAAGGGAGTGCACGCCGGCTACCCGGTGGTCGATATCCGGGTCACGTTGCTCGACGGCAAAGCCCACAGTGTCGACTCTTCCGATTTCGCCTTCCAAATGGCCGGCGCGCTCGCATTGCGGGAGGCCGCGGCCGCGACGAAGGTGATCTTGCTCGAGCCAATCGATGAGATTTCGGTGCTGGTACCCGACGATTTCGTCGGCGCGGTGTTGGGCGACCTGTCCAGTCGTCGTGGCCGAGTGCTCGGCACCGAGACCGCGGGGCACGACCGCACGGTGATCAAGGCCGAGGTGCCTCAGGTCGAGCTGACCCGCTACGCAATCGATTTGCGCTCGCTGGCGCATGGGGCCGCATCCTTCACCCGTTCGTTTGCCCGCTACGAACCGATGCCGGAATCCGCCGCCGCCCGGGTAAAGGCTGGGGCCGGCTAGCTACACCGAATGGCCGAACCGTTCGGCGACAGCGCGGCGGTCGAGCGAACCCTTCGCGGTGTGCGGCAGCCCGCTGGCCTCCTGGAAGGAGGCCGGGATCTCGAAGGCCGCCAACCGTTCCCGGCAGAACTGGACAAGCTCCTCGCGAGTCGGCGGGGCGGACTCACGAGGCACAATCACCGCCGCGACCGCCTCGCCGTAGAGCTGGTGCGGGACGCCGAATACGGCTGCCTCCATGACGTTTGGATGGCTGGCCAGCACGCCCTCGACGCGCTCGGGCGAGATCTTTTCACCACCTCGGTTGATGAGTTCCTTGATGCGGCCGCGGATGCTCAGGTCACCGGCCGCCGACAGGGACCCGAGATCACCGGTACGCAACCAACCGTCGGTGAAATTCGCGGCGGTTATCGTCGGGTCACCCAGATACCCGCGTACCACGGTGGTCCCCCGCAGCCAGATCTCCCCGACCGCGCCCGCGGGCAGTGGCAGCCCGTCGGACCCGACGATCCGGATTTGCGCTCCCGTCGACCGGCCGACCAGACCGGTTGACACGACGGGAGTTTCGGTTTGGTCGATACCCTCAATTTGCGTTGTCGTTACCTGGTGGGTGGCTTCGGTCATGCCGAAGGCACACACGACCGGTGCCGCGAACTCGGTTTGCAGTGCTAGCGCGGCTTGGGCAGTGAGCGGTGCGCTGCAGCTGCGGATGAAACGCAGTGCGGCAGTTTTGCGCCCCGACGGTTCGGTTGCCGATCGCTCCAGCAGGATTTGGTGAATCGTCGGAACCGCCGTATACCAGGTGGCTCCAACGGCTTTGATGTCGTCCCAGAAGGTGTGCGCGGAGAATCGCCCGCGTGCGGGCAGCGACACCGCGCCGCCGGACGCCAGGGTGGCAAGCAACGACGCGATCAGCCCGTGGCCATGGTAGAGCGGCATCACCGCAACGGTGGCGTCCCGCGGGCTCAGCCGGTACCCGGTGATGATGGCGCGGACCGAGCTGGCGATGTTTGCGTGCGTCCAGGGGACCATCTTCGGCAGGCC
Organism: Mycobacterium canetti CIPT 140010059; assembly: GCF_000253375.1. Taxonomy (NCBI): domain Bacteria; kingdom Bacillati; phylum Actinomycetota; class Actinomycetes; order Mycobacteriales; family Mycobacteriaceae; genus Mycobacterium; species Mycobacterium canetti. Next base: position 148,150 of record NC_015848.1, on the reverse strand, counting down.
GGTGGTCCCGCCGGTGAACATGATCATGGCGTCATCGGGTCGCAGTCCCTCGGGCGTCGAGGTTGCGGGGTTCGGCTCGGTGGCGGCGTCCAGGTGGACCGACAAGGTGCCACCCGAGGGGCCGCTGTCACCGCCGACGTTCACCGTGAGCGGCCACCACCAGGTGGTGGGTTCTGCCCTGTCGTGCGGCCCATCCGCGTCAATCAGCACCACCCGGGCTCCCGCGGCCTGGCTTCGGACGCGTTGCTCGGTGATGGGCAGCGCCGGATCCAGCGGCACGACGACGAGATCCGCACGCGACGCCGCCAGCAAGGCGACGACGAATTCGGCGTTGCTGCCCATGCGCAGCGCGACCCGGTCACCGGGCAGCAGGCCGGACCGCGTCAGCTGGCCGGCCAGCTCATCAACCAGACGGGCCAGGTCGCGGTGGCTGATCGCGATGCGATCCGCGGTGACGACGAGCGCCGGAGCCTCGGGCAGCCGGGTCGCCGCCACCTCGACAAGATCGGCGATGCGCGGGCCGAAGTCGGATGCCATCGCGAACGCTCCTTCCATGTGTTCGGTATGCGGGTTCGGCACGATCAGCACAGTGCCGGGCTCGCCTGCCCGGCGTCCAATACCGATCCGCTAACGGTTGATAGACCGCGTAAATCGCTGCATAGTGACTCGGTCTTGGACACGGCCGGCGCCCCGGACAACAGTGAACACCATGACCACACGATCGGCATCTCCCTGCACAGTGCTGACCGACGGCTGCCACCTGGTGGTGGACGCCCTCAAAGCCAACGACGTCGACACCATCTACGGCGTTGTCGGCATCCCGATCACCGACCTGGCTCGCGCCGCCCAAGCCTCGGGGATCCGCTATATCGGTTTCCGCCACGAAGCGTCAGCGGGCAATGCGGCGGCCGCCGCGGGGTTCCTCACCGCACGGCCCGGCGTGTGTCTGACGACGTCCGGCCCCGGCTTTCTCAACGGCCTGCCCGCGCTGGCGAACGCCACCACGAACTGCTTCCCGATGATCCAGATCTCCGGATCGAGCAGCCGGCCGATGGTCGACCTGCAGCGCGGCGACTATCAGGACCTCGACCAGCTCAACGCCGCTCGACCGTTCGTGAAGGCGGCGTATCGGATCGGCCAAGTCCAGGACATCGGGCGCGGCGTCGCGCGCGCCATTCGCACCGCGACCTCCGGGCGGCCCGGCGGTGTATACCTCGATATCCCCGGCGATGTGCTGGGCCAGGCCGTTGAGGCATCGGCTGCTTCCGGCGCCATTTGGCGGCCGGTGGACCCGGCTCCCCGACTACTGCCGGCACCGGAGGCGATTGATCGCGCGCTGGACGTGCTCGCCCAAGCGCAGCGACCGCTGCTCGTGCTCGGCAAGGGCGCGGCATATGCGCAGGCCGACAACGTTATTCGGGAGTTTGTGGAGCACACCGGCATTCCCTTCCTGCCGATGTCGATGGCCAAGGGGCTGCTGCCCGACTCACACCCGCAGTCGGCGGCTGCGGCTCGTTCGCTGGCGATGGCCCGCGCCGACGTGGTGCTGCTGGTTGGCGCTCGGCTGAATTGGCTACTAGGCAACGGAGAGTCGCCGCAATGGTCGGCCGATGCCAAGTTCATCCAGGTCGATATCGAGGCGTCGGAGTTTGACAGCAACCGGCCGATCGTGGCACCGCTGACCGGCGACATCGGCTCGGTAATGTCGGCGCTCCTCGAAGCTGCGGCCGATCGTTCGAGCGTGGCCTCGGCGGATTGGACCGGCGAGCTCGCCGACCGCAAGGCCCGCAACAGTGCCAAGATGCGTCGGCGGTTGGCCGACGATCATCATCCGATGCGGTTCTACAACGCGCTTGGTGCCATTAGGTCTGTGCTGCAACGCAACCCGGATGTCTATGTGGTCAACGAAGGCGCCAACGCGCTGGACCTCGCCCGCAACATCATCGACATGCACCTACCGCGGCACCGGCTCGACAGCGGAACCTGGGGCGTGATGGGCATCGGCATGGGCTACGCCATCGCGGCCGCCGTCGAGACCGGGCGACCTGTCGTGGCGATCGAGGGCGACAGCGCATTTGGCTTCAGCGGCATGGAGTTCGAGACCATCTGCCGATACCGACTCCCGGTCACCGTCGTCATCCTCAACAACGGCGGCGTCTACCGCGGCGACGAGGCAACGATCTTTAGGTCGGCCGCCCCGGTGTGGCGACACGACCCAGCGCCCACCGTGCTGAACGCTCACGCACGTCACGAACTGATCGCAGAGGCGTTCGGCGGCAAAGGATATCACGTAAGCACCCCAACCGAACTGGAGTCGGCGCTGACCGATGCACTGGCATCGAACGGACCGTCACTCATCGACTGCGAACTCGACCCTGCGGACGGGGTGGAGAGCGGCCACCTGGCGAAGCTGAACACTACCAGCGCAGCGACGCCCGCGATCAGCGGCGACGGATGATCCCCCGCAGCTGCGTGTCAAAGAATTCGTTCAGCGCCAGCGCCTGCGCGCATGTTATGAGCGCTCGGGCAACCGGAGATCCCGGTCCCAAGGCGTTGGTAGCCAGGGCGATCTGGGCTTTCAGCACCGGATCGACCAATTCGACCGCGCGGATCTCACCACCCGTCGGCCCGCTCATTGGCATTGCCCATAGCCAGGTGTGCGGAACGATGGACGCCCAGTTGCCGGTTGCCACCTGTGCGAACAGCGAAGCAACGGAATCGGTTTCGACCTGCGGGATCGCCGAGACCGCGTGGTCGGCGAACGCGGCGTCGATAACCTGGCGGTCCCGCATATCCGCAGTGAGCAATGCCAACGGTAGTTGCGCGGCATCCCGCCACACCAACGTCGATGTCCCCGGCGGCAGCATATCCGCCGGCGACAACAGCACGTACTGCTCCTCATAGAGCGGCACCAGATCAACATCATCACTGTCTTGGGTCTCGGGGTGCACGATGACGGCATCGAGCTCGAATTCGCGCAGCCGTCGGTACAGCTCGGTCGCAGCCAGCCGGGAACAGACTTGCACCTTCGCCAACGGGTGCGCCGAGCAAAACGCCGACAGCACCAGGGATGCCGTCGTTGACGCGGTGGGAACCGTGCCTAGCCGAAGCGTCCCGGTTATCCCGGACCGCACCGCATCCACCTCGGCCTTGAACGCAGCGTGCTCGGCAAGTATCCGCTTGGCCCATACCACCAACCGCTCACCCTCGCGAGTAAGGCCTTCGAAACTGTGTCCGCGATTGATCAGGGTGACGTTGAGTTCGCGTTCGAGCTTGGCGATTGCCGAAGACAGCGCAGGTTGCGACACGTAGCACTTCTCAGCGGCCCGAGCGAAATGCCGCTCTTGGGCGACCGCGACGAAGTACTCCAGCTGACGGAAGAGCACCCGCACCTCCTCGGCCTTGGCACCGATTCCGCTGAGGCTAACGCGAGGCCGCGCGGCCTGCCAATCCGCACCCGCGGGGCGGCGGGGCTATCCAGAAACTGCTTGCTCGGCCCGCAATGGGTCGATGGTCACTAGAATGTCGTGTGTCGATCGCACCATCTCGGGAGGGTGGATGCCATGTGTCGAGCGGTTCGTTATCTATCCGTTGTGGTCGCGATCACGCTGATGCTCACCGCGGAATCAGTCAGCATAGCGACCGCCGCGGTCCCGCCACTCCAACCGATCCCAGGCGTTGCGTCGGTGTCGCCGGCTAATGGTGCCGTGGTGGGGGTGGCGCACCCGGTGGTGGTGACATTCACCACGCCCGTGACCGATCGCCGCGCCGTCGAGCGGTCCATCCGCATCAGCACACCGCACAACACGACCGGACACTTCGAGTGGGTCGCTAGCAATGTCGTGCGGTGGGTGCCCAACCGGTATTGGCCACCTCACACCCGTGTCTCGGTGGGTGTGCAGGAACTGACCGAAGGATTCGAGACCGGTGACGCACTGATCGGGGTTGCCAGCATCTCGGCACATACCTTCACGGTCAGCAGAAACGGAGAAGTCCTCCGCACCATGCCCGCGTCGTTAGGCAAGCCCAGCCGCCCGACACCAATCGGTAGCTTTCACGCAATGTCCAAGGAGCGCACGGTCGTGATGGACTCGCGTACCATCGGCATCCCGCTGAATTCCTCGGACGGGTATCTGCTCACCGCCCACTACGCGGTTCGTGTTACCTGGAGCGGCGTGTACGTGCACTCGGCCCCCTGGTCGGTCAACTCGCAGGGATACGCCAACGTCAGCCACGGCTGTATCAACCTCAGCCCGGACAACGCGGCATGGTACTTCGACGCCGTCACCGTTGGTGATCCCATTGAGGTGGTCGGCTAGCGGCACTGGCCGCGAGCGTGCGCAGTTGTAGGGCCCAGACAGCGTGTCGGTGTACCAACACGCGCGCGCGGGTTGGGCTAGCGCCGGTCCAACGGGTAACCGCGCCACGCGCCGACGCCCGCTCAGTCCGCAATCACCGCGATCGGCATACGTGCCACATACCGGTCGGCCCGCTCCTGCGGGGTCCAGGCGAGCGGTGCGCGAAACGTGTCCGTCAGACGCCGACTCACCCGCAGCAGCGACCGTGCCCGCCCTTTCGTCGCACGGGTAACACGTTGTGGAACAACAAAAGTCATGATCATCGTGGTCATGTTCTTCTCCTGCAGGAAGCCCGATCAGCGTGCGTCATTCAGAACGCCACAACTGCGCCACATCGGACATGCGCAGTAACTCGCGAAAGCTCAGAAGGCAGAAAGAATGCCGGAGCCAGATCGGGACAAGACGAATGTCGGATCGGGACTGTCGCTCGGACTCATCTCGCCCTCACCTCCTCACGGCCAGGACACACGGGGGTGTCGTCTCAGTCACCTCACGAAGAGGCGTCAGCGCCCGGTGCTTGCGGGGTCTCATGCTTGCACTGGGCTCCCCGATCGTCAAACCGGTACGCGCCAAGTCGAGTGGCTCGTCGCAAGGACACAGCCAGCACACAGCAAGATTCCAGCGTTTCCGAGCGCTGAAGCCACGGCATCAGCAACTCCACGCCTTACGGGGTGCCGTGGACTCTGGGATATGCCAGGTCACCGCTCCGCCTTTGGTAAACAGGCAAGGAGCCACCGATCCTCCGCACTCTCGTTCGAGGCTGCGTGCGACTTCGATACGGCGACGCGGGTCCACGATCATCATGAGGAAGCCACCCCCACCGGCACCCGAGACTTTCCCGGCGACCATGCCGCTGGACTGCGCGACCTGGTAAGCGTGCTCGATTGCGGGGTTCGAGATTCGGGTTGACGTCCGCTTTTTCGCTTGCCAGCCGCGAAGCAGTGAATCGGCGAAGCCGGGTATGTCACCCACCACGAGAAGATCCTTCATTTCGAGTGCCTCGGCGCAGATCGAGTGAGTGGCCGCAAGCGCGTCCGCGTCTCGCTCGACGACATTGCGTTGTTGATCGGCGATGACTTCCGACGACAGCCTGGAGACGCCGCCGAAGTACAGAAGAAGGGAAGCTTCCAGTTCGGCGATCACCTCCCGCCGTATCCGAAGCGGATTCACCACGACTTCTCCGTTTGGGCGGGACTCCATGAAGTTGAAGCCGCCGAAAGCCGCGGCGTAGTGGTCTTGCCAACCACCGGCCATGCCGAGATCAACCCGTTCGATTTCCCAGGCCAGTCGCGCCAGCTCGTATGGGCCCGGCGACGAGCCGATGAGCGCACATGTCGTGAGAAGCATCGCCACCACCAAAGCAGACGACGAGCCCAGCCCCGACCCGGGAGGAGCGTCCACCTGCGTCGCCAGCTGGAGCGGAAACGGTGTACCACCGTTGAACTCCGCAATCACCCGCCGGTAGACGGCGACGTGCAACGGAAAGTCTTCTTCGAGAGACGCCAGATCGTCGATCGAGGCCTGGCCGGCTCGGTCGCGGTCCGGCGAGCGAAAGGCGATCTCATCTCCTGTTCCGCGCTCCGCGAACGCGTAGGCGTATTTGTCGATGGTTACGCTAAGAATTCGTCCGCCAAACTGGCTCGAGTACGGTTCCACGTCTGTCCCGCCACCGCCGAGTCCGAGCCGCAACGGCGCTCGCCCGCGCAAGATCGCCATTAGCCCCGCTCCCCCCGCGCATGTCCGACTGCGACAGCGAACTCCCAGAGCGAGTCAAATGACGCGTCAGCGACACCGCCAGAACTGGCGCCCCCTATCTGGACACTGGCACATGCACCGGCAGCAGCGGCGACGTTGTGTGCCAATTCAAGATCGCTGAGGCTGTCCCCAACCACGATGCTCAGCAACGGCTCACTGTCGGGGTGTCGTCCGAGCCAGTCGAGGACCAGACCCGGTCTCGGCTTACGGCAGCCACACCGCTGCGAACGGTGGTGCGGGCAAACCTGAAATCCATCTATCAGCACGCCATCGGATGCAAGCTGCATTTGGAGGTGCCGATGTATCACCATCACGTCGACGGCGCTCATCAATCCGGCACCCACGCCCTGCTGGTTTGTCACGACAACGATGTACGGAGCCCATGCCCGTAGCTTCTTCAACGCCCGCGCCGCCCCGGGCAACCATTCAAACTGCCGCCAGTTCCGTACGTAGTCGCCGACCACTTGTCGATTGATGACCCCGTCTCTATCGAGGAAGAGACACCATTGGTGTCCCGCACGTTCCGCGACCATCTTTCGAATGGCCGCGTAAGGATCGGCTTTCCTATTGGCGAGGCGCGAAAAGCGCGTGTTCGACATGTTCGGAGATCGCATGAATAAAAACGATGTGAGATTCCTGGATTCGCCCGGTGTCGCGTGACGGGACGTTGATCAAGAAATCTGCGAATTCTGCCAGCTGGCCGCCGGATTCGCCCGTCATTGCAACAACCGTCACACCCAACTCCCTTGCGGTTTTCGCGGCCCGCAGTACACTCATAGAATTGCCGGAGGTACTTATCGCAAAAAGCGTGTCGCCGGGACGCGCAGATCCTTCGAGGGCCCTGGCAAAAACGGTGTCGTAGTCATAGTCGTTGGCCACCGCTGTTAGGTGCGACGAATTGGCGTGGAGTGCCTCGGCGCCAAGCGGTGGCCGATCAAAGATCAGGTGACCCGTTAGCTCCGCGGCAAAATGTTGCGCATCCGCAGCGCTACCACCGTTGCCACACATGAAGACGCGTGCTCCCGCACGATAGCCGGCAATCAAGCGGTCCCCAATTGCGCGAGCGGCTTCCAGCAAGACCCGGTCATTGAGGATGCGTGTCTTGACAGCGATTGTCTCTACAAAGATCTCCTCAGCAGTTCTCGCGGTGCACACCTTTTGTCGATACTGAGAGTCCGTTACGGTCAATCTTATCTGCTCCTCAGGTTGGCAGGACAAAGACATTCGTTCACACCATCAGGGCGGACTCGGATTTGCTACGCCAATAATCGAACATGTCGGCAATCGTCTGAGTCAAACAGATTTCTTGTTGCCAGCCTGTTATGGCCGCCAGCTTGCTGCAATCTCCGTAGATGATCTTTTCGTCGGTGGGCCGAAGAAGGGCGGGGTCGACTTCCGGCACGATATCGTCACGTTTACAAGCCGCGATTACTTGTTTGAGAACGTCGCCCATCTCGTAGGCGATCGAACCTCCCACATTGTAGTCAGCCCCGGCCTCGCCTTTATCCATCATCAGCATCAACGCCCGATTGAGATCGCGGACGTCCACGATAGTCCGTTTCGTCTTAAGATTTCCCACCCGGATGGCACTTTGTTCCGGATGGTGCTCCAACCATGTACAACGGCGGACGAAATCGGAAAGTGCATCTCCGACTTTGCGTGGCCCGGTGCAATTGAAGATACGAGCGACGACGGTGTGCATGCCGTAAGACTTGTGATATTGATACGCCAGCATGTCGGTGGCCGCCTTAGAAACACCATACGGATGGAGCGGGCGAAGTTCTCGCCGCTCATTAATCGGAACCTCGGATGGGTCAACAAATCCATATTCGGCCGACGAGCCCGCAACAATAATCTTTGCGTGCGGTCGCACGCGACGTAGTGCTTCGAAAACGATGGCGGTGCCAACCATGTTGGTGGTCAGCGTCTCAACCGGCCGGGCCCACGAAACCGCCGGATAGCTTTGGGCCGCGAGATGAAATACCGCGTCGGGGCGGAATGTCGCTATCGAATCGTAGACCGAGCACCAGTCGGTGATATCGACTTCTGCTCCGTTGAATTGCAGGTCCGACGGATCGATGGTCGGCCTGCAGTAGGTAGCGTACACATCGTGTCCGGCGGCCAGCAACATTTCGGCGAGATGTGACCCCATCATTCCGCCAGCCCCAGTGATCCACACTTTCATGGACTGTTCCTATTCGCCTTTCTCGACAAACCGCACCGGCCTGAGCATCAAGGAGTCCAGTTCACCTCGAATGGATAGTGCGCACCTCGTTGCGCGCGCCAGATCGGGGAGCGCCCTCGTTGTGTAAATACAAACCCAGACGTGCGGGCTTCAATGTTTGCAGCGAGGCCGCGGCTCGTCAAACGGTTACGCACCACTTAGACAGGCTCATCACAACGACACAGCCAGCACACAGCACAATTCCAGGGTTACCGTCGCGCTCATCCGGAGCACACGGCGGATTAACTGGCGACCCGCACCGAATCCTCAAGCCACGGTATCAGCCACTTCACGCCTTCCTGGGTGAGATGAACACCATCACTGCGGACCTTGATGCCGTCGACCTTGGCCGTGTAAACGCCGTCTGGACAAAGCTTTTTGTTGAGGTCGATCATTCCGACGTTCGAGTGTTGGCTAATGGCGTTATGTAACATGGCGTTCCATTTGTTCACACGCTCGGGTTGATCCTCCGGATACAAGCGGCCGTCCGGCTTTTCGCCGCCGCGGCTGTAGGGCACGGTGGTGACCATCACTCGAACCCCGGTGGATCCAACGATGCTGAGCGCTCGCTGTAGCTCGGCGTTGAGGTACGCATCGAAGGTCGGGTCGCCGATATGTGTCCACCGCCCCTCATTGACCCGGTCTACCGTCTCCCAGCGGCCGACGATCAGCAACGCAACGTCCGGTTGGTCCCGGTTGACCTGCGCCGACCATCTGGCCGGCCAGCCGTCGCATTCCGCCCTCTGCTCCAGGGTTTGACCGATGTACCGATACGGTGTGCCGCGTACCAGGCTGCAGCCGATGACGGTGTGGTCGATGAACCGGAATCCGGGAGTCGGCGGCAGGTAATGCATCAAAGTCCACCCGATCGAATCACCGAATACCGAAACGGTGAACGGCCGGTTGGGATCTCGTGGCCCGGGCGCGGGCTGACTCGCTTCCGGCGGCGACGGCGAGACCGCGGCGACCGCCGAAACGCCGGGCGGAAGGCCGATCTCGCGTAGCCCCGGTCCGGCTCCGACCGGAACAACGAGCATCGTCACGGCGGCAGCGCTGGCAACGGTCGCCGCTGCCAGCGGCAACAGCGGAACCCGTGCCGGTCGCCAGCGCCGAATAGGTTGCTCGATCAGCCACCACGACGCACCGGCCAGCACCACCGTGGCTGCACACCTAGCGGCAAACAGGGCCGGGCCCGACCAGCCCGTGCGTTGGCCGTTGAGCGCCAGAAAGATTGGCCAGTGCCACAGATAGACGCCATACGATATGGTGCCCAGCCACACCAACGGTCGCCAGGCCAGGATGCGGGCCACCGCTCCGCGCTGCTCCATGGCTACCGAGGCAACCACGATGACGGCCGCACCTGCCACCACGATCAGCAGACCATGGCGGAACTCGCCCACACTGCCCGTTGCGACGTGAGTCGTCACCGCCAGCCCAGCCAGCCCGACGAACGGCAACAGACGGGCAATCCGCCGTCCCCAGCGAGTCCGGATCAGGCACCACCCGCGGTTCAGCGATGGCCAATCCCGCACCAGCAGAGCCGCTGCCGCGGAGCCGATCAGCAACGCCTGCGCACGGGTATCGGTGCCGAAGTAAATCCGGTCGCGGGTGGCCGCCGAGGTAAATGCGACCGCGGCGGTGGCGGAAGCCATCGTGCCGAGACTGGCAATCAGGAACGCGGCGAACCGAACCCCGCCCACCGTGGCCCGTCTGCAACGGCGCCTCGCCCGGGCCGCCAACAGTAGCGTCGCCCCGATCAGCAACAGTGGCCAGACAACGTAATACTGCTCCTCCACCCCCAACGACCAGGTGTGCTGTAGGGGCGAGGGTGGAGCGCCCTGGGTGAAGTAATCGGTATTTTGGGCCACAAACCGCCAATTCGCCGTCCATAGGAACGCGGCGATCGCATCGCTCCGTAGCCCGGTGAGAGCTTGGTCAGGAAATAGTGCGCGTGCGGCGCTCACGGTGAGAACCATCAGCACCAGCGCCGGCAGCAGCCGCCGCGCACGGCGAATCCAGAACCCGCTCAGATCGATACGACCGGTGCGCCCCAGCTCGTCGAGCAGCAGCGAGGTGATGAGAAATCCGCTCAAGACGAAGAAGGCGTCGACGCCGATGAACCCGCCGCCCATACCGGGGATGCCGCCATGGCTGGCGAGTACCAGCGCGACCGCTATCGCACGAAGGCCATCTAACGCTGGAATTCCGCTGCGCCGCTCCGGCCGATCCCATACGGCCAGCCGACCGACCCGGCGCACCGGGGCCACCCAACGGGGCCGGGGAACAGAACGTGCCGGCACGGAGTGAATCCCGCCCGGCTCAGCTCTCGCTGTTAGCGCGCCCTGACCACTTCGTCGTCCGGCGCAGTGCTTGCTGCCGATACGTCGCTGCCCCTCCTCTTGATCGTGGCAAGTTTAGATGTGACCGCGTCGGATTCCCCGAAGACACGCGAAGACAAGCGGCTATCGGTTTTGATGTGTTCAGCTCAGGTTGAGGCGCCCACCGAACAGTGCGAGCAAATCGACTGTGCGCCAGCCGATCAGCACGACGAACGCAACCAAAACGGTGATCGTCACTGTGGCCTGGATCAAGTTCCGACGTTCCCTGGGCGCGTAGACGTAGGTCGCTGCCACCAGCGCACCCGTTACCAGCCCGCCGACGTGCCCCTGCCAGCTGATCGCCGGCGCGAGGAACGTGAAAGCCAAGTTGATCACGATGAGCGCGACGACCCAACGAACATCAAGGTGGAGCCGCCTGGCCACCATGAACGTGGCACCGAAAAGACCGAACACCGCCCCCGATGCCCCCGCCGTCGCCGTATTAAGCGGTGCGATCAGATAGACCAACACCGAGCCACCCAGCGCGCTCACCGCATACAGCGCGCCGAACCGCAACCGGCCCAGCCACATCTCCAACGGCGGACCCACCACATACAGCGCCCACATGTTCAACAGCAGGTGCATCGCCCCGTAGTGCAGGAACGCCGAGGTCACCAACCGGTAGGTCTGACCGCTGGCGACCGCGGGTGGCCACAAAGCGAGCTGCCGTTCCAGACCCATCACGGTCACTTGCATGACGAACACCAGCGCATTCAGCGAGATCAGCGTGTATGTAACCACCGGAGTTGCCGACCGCTGCCGCCCGCCGAATGGGGTACGAGGCTGCCGCACCGCCCGGGCGCCTTCGCGCACACACTCCGCGCACTGGTGGCCGACGGGACCCACGCGCATACATTCGCCACAGATGTACCGATCACATCGGGTGCAGCGGACGTAGGTCCGGCGCCCGGGATGGCGATAGCAGGTGGGCGACTCCGATGAGCTGGCGCCACTCATCGCACCATTGTTGCCTGCGCCGTTGGGCGGGATGCAACACGCCTAGCTCGGCCCGGGGGTTCCGGCGAAGCCGAATATCGTGCCGCCGCTGCCGCCAGCTCCGCCGGGCCCGCCGAACATGCCCGGGCCACCGTCACCGCCGTTCCCGATCAACCGGGCGTTACCACCGTTACCACCGGCCGATGCAGCAGCGTCACCCGCGCCTGCACCCCCACCGGTGCCGCCGTCGCCGATCAGCCCGCCGCTACCGCCGTCACCGCCCCTGCCACCTGGAATACCGGCCCCGAATCCGGACCCGCCGGCCCCGCCGGCCCCGCCCTGGCCGAACAGTCCGACAGCGTTGCCGCCCATACCGCCGTTGCCGGCCGACGTGCCCGGCCCGCCTAGACCGCCGGGGCCGCCGTTGCCGAACACCAAGCCCCCGTTGCCGCCCATCCCACCCGCCGAGGAGACTGCGCCGCTGCCGAGCTGGCCATTGCCGCCGGCTCCGCCGTTGCCGACGAACCCGGCGTTACCGCCAATACCGGCAAGCCCGCCGTTAACGTCACCCAGACCGCCGGTACCACCGGCCCCGCCATCGCCGAACACGCCGCCCAAGCCGCCGTTGCCGGCGTTTCCGCCGTCTCCGCTAGCGCCGTAGCCGCCGGCACCGCCGACCCCACCGTTGCCCATGAACCGGCCATTGCCGCCGCCACCACCGAGCCCGCCGTCGGCGCTGCCGATGCCCCCGGCACCGCCGGCCCCGCCGTGACCGAACAGTCCGGCGGTGCCGCCGTTACCCGCGTTGCCGCCGTTGCCGACACCGCCCATGCCGCCGACGCCGCCCATCCCGCCGGTACCTCCGCTGCCAAACAGACCGATGGCGTTACCGCCGGCACCGCCAGGCCCACCGTCACCGGTGGTGCCAATCCCACCGGCCCCGCCGGGCCCGCCGTTGCCGAACAGCAGCCCACCGGCGCCGCCCGCCCCGCCCGCACTGCCAGCTATCCCCGGCCCGCCGACGCCGCCGGACCCGCCGTTACCGATCAGGCCGGCCGCACCGCCGTTACCACCGGCCTGATCCACCCCGCCGGATCCGCCGTTGCCACCGTTGCCGAACAGCAACCCGCCGGGCCCACCGTCTTGCCCGGTGTTCGGTAACCCGTTGGCACCGTTGCCGATGATTGGTCGACCTAGCAATGCCTGGGTGGGCGCGTTGACCACGGTGAGGACGTTCTGCTGCACAGTCTGCAGAGCCTGCAGCGGAGTTGCGTTGGCTGTCTCTGCGGCCGCATAGCAAACCGCACCCATGTTGAGCGCCTGCACGAACTGGTCGTGGAACGCCAGTGCCTGGGCACTCAGCGCCTGATACTCCTGGGCGTACGCCTCGAATAGCGCTGCGATCAGCACCGAGACCTCATCGGCACCCGCGACCGATAGCGCCGTCGTCGGAGCGGCCGCTGCCGCGTTGGCTGTGCTGAGCGCCGATCCGATACCCGCCAGATGTGTTGCCGCCGCAGCCACCGTCGCCGGTGATGTGATCAAAAGCGACATCAGGGACCTCTGCCGTTTTCGGGCAAGCTGTCTGGTGGCTAGGAGCCAAATGTAGCGCGGCTTCCGGGGCACGTTGCGCCAATTGCGGGGATTCGGCTGTCCAACACGCATTCCCGCTCCGGCAGCTGGTCACAATCACTGGCGACCACCCAAGAGCGAGCCCGCCGCGGCCAACCCGCTGGTGCCTCGGCGTCGAGGTGGCGCACCCACGCAGAGTGTTCCCTAGTCGGCTTAATTGCCTTACTGTGTTTCGCGTGGAGTCAAACGGAAATCCGGATTTGGTGCCCGTCGAAACATTGCACTCCGGTGACCCGATCACCGATGTCAACGGTGGCGGTCAGCGGTACATCGTCCTTGAGTCGAAGACCGTCGGTGACAGCTGCGTGGTGCTCGAGCTGGAGTCGAGAGTGAACCACCAGCTGCAGGTCATCGAGAAGTCCTTCCCGGCGGGTTACCACGTCGGCAGGGCCCACCACCGCATTTTGTGAGCCGATTTCGTCGGCCCCCCAATGTCGGCCGCACAATGCAACGCTTGGCCGCTTGCCGGCTGATTCACGGACCCCACCGCATCCACTGATTCGATCCGTGAGCCGTTAGCCAGGCGTTGCCGCGTCGTTGGGATCGTTTGGGTCGGGTTCACGTGCCCGCCACCGGCGCGTCACGGGCCCGCCCGTACTCAAGCTAGATCCGACACGGCGTCTGCATTCATCGCTCGCAGACCAAAGGGGTCCGGACTGCCTTCACCGGCGACCTCACCCGGCGAAGTATGCGCAAGTCGGTAGACATGGCGCTGATACGCCATCAGGATTAGGCGCGGTATCGGTAGTTGAAGGGTGACTCAGTGAAGATCCCGGGTGTGGCCACTGTCCTCGGTGGTGTGACCAACGGAGTAGCACAGACAGTGCGAGCCGGCGCCCGCTTGCCGGGGAGTGCGGCCGCGGCGGTGCAGACGCTGGCCAGCCCGGTGCTGGAGCTGACCGGCCCGGTGGTGCAGTCGGTGGTGCAAACGACTGGTCGCGCAATCGGGGTACGCGGTTCCCACAACGAATCGCCTGACGGAATGACACCGCCGGTGCGTTGGCGCAGCGGACGGCGCGTGCATTTCGACCTGGATCCGCTACTGCCATTCCCTCGCTGGCACGAGCATGCCGCCATGGTGGAGGAGCCAGTCCGCAGGATCCCGGGCGTGGCCGAGGCCCACGTCGAGGGCTCATTGGGTCGGCTGGTGGTCGAACTTGAACCTGATGCGGATAGCGACATCGCCGTGGACGAGGTACGTGATGTGGTTTCCGCGGTGGCTGCCGACATATTCCTGGCTGGGTCGGTGTCGTCGCCGAACTCGGCACCATTCGCCGACCCAGGTAACCCCTTGGCGATCCTGGTGCCGTTGACCGCTGCGGCAATGGATCTGGTAGCGATGGGTGCCACGGTCACCGGCTGGGTCGCCCGACTGCCCGCCGCACCGCAAACCACCAGAGCCCTGGCCGCTCTGATAAACCATCAACCGCGAATGGTGTCGCTTATGGAGTCGCGGTTGGGTCGAGTGGGCACCGATATTGCGCTCGCCGCTACGACGGCGGCGGCCAACGGGCTAACCCAGTCCCTGGGCACACCGCTGCTCGATCTGGTGCAACGCAGCCTGCAAATCTCCGAAGCGGCGGCGCACCGTCGCGTATGGCGTGACCGCGAACCCGCGCTGGCCTCCCCCAGACGGCCGCAGGCTCCGGTGGTGCCCATCATCTCGTCGGCCGGGGCCAAATCGCAGGAGCCGCGACACAGTTGGGCGGCTGCGGCGGCAGGCGAGGCTTCGCACGTCGTGGTCGGCGGATCCATCGACGCCGCGATCGACACCGCCAAAGGGTCAAGGGCCGGGCCGGTGGAGCAATACGTCAACCAGGCCGCAAACGGTTCGTTGATCGCCGCGGCCAGTGCACTGGTGGCCGGCGGTGGTACCGAGGACGCGGCCGGCGCGATCCTGGCCGGAGTACCACGTGCCGCGCACATGGGCCGACAGGCGTTCGCGGCGGTGCTGGGTCGCGGGCTCGCCAACACCGGGCAACTAGTCCTCGACCCCGGCGCGTTGCGCCGCCTGGATCGGGTGCGGGTGGTCGTTATCGACGGCGCAGCGCTGCGCGGTGACAACCGCGCCGTATTGCATGCACAGGGAGACGAACCCGGCTGGGACGACGACCGCGTCTACGAGGTCGCCGACGCCTTGCTCCATGGCGAGCAGGCACCCGAACCCGACCCCGATGAATTGCCGGCTACCGGTGCCCGCTTGAGATGGGCTCCGGCTCAAGGGCCGTCGGCAACGCCGGCTCAGGGCCTCGAGCATGCCGACCTGGTGGTCGATGGCCAATGCGTGGGCAGCGTCGACGTGGGGTGGGAAGTCGACCCATACGCAATCCCGCTGCTGCAGACCGCGCACCGAACCGGAGCGCGGGTGGTTTTGCGCCATGTCGCGGGCACCGAAGATCTATCGGCCAGCGTCGGTTCGACGCATCCGCCTGGCACGCCGTTGCTGAAGTTGGTGCGTGAGTTGCGCGCGGATCGCGGACCGGTATTGCTGATCACCGCGGTGCACCGGGACTTCGCATCCACCGATACGTTGGCCGCGTTGGCCATCGCTGACGTCGGTGTGGCTCTCGACGATCCCCGCGGGGCAACACCATGGACTGCCGACCTAATCACCGGCACCGATCTGGCCGCGGCGGTGCGGATCCTGTCAGCGCTTCCGGTGGCCCGGGCGGCCAGTGAATCCGCGGTACACCTCGCCCAAGGTGGCACCACCTTGGCCGGGCTGTTGTTGGTCACCGGTGAGCAGGACAAAACCACCAACCCAGCCAGCTTCCGTCGCTGGCTCAATCCGGTCAATGCCGCTGCCGCAACGGCTTTGGTGTCCGGAATGTGGTCGGCCGCCAAGGTGCTGCGGATGCCCGACCCCACCCCGCAACCGCTGACCGCCTGGCACGCGCTGGACCCCGAGATCGTCTACTCGCGGCTAGCCGGCGGCTCCCGACCCTTGGCCGTCGAACCCGGAATCCCGGCCTGGCGGCGCATTCTGGACGACCTGTCCTACGAACCGGTGATGGCGCCGCTGCGCGGCCCGGCACGAACCTTGGCGCAGCTGGCGGTGGCCACCCGCCATGAACTGGCCGATCCGCTGACTCCGATCCTGGCGGTGGGCGCCGCAGCATCGGCGATTGTCGGCAGCAATATCGACGCGCTACTGGTAGCGGGCGTGATGACGGTCAACGCGATCACCGGTGGGGTACAACGATTGCGAGCCGAGGCGGCGGCCGCCGAGCTATTCGCCGAGCAGGACCAGCTGGTGCGCCGGGTGGTGGTGCCGGCGGTAGCGACTACCCGACGTCGACTAGAGGCGGCCCGGCACGCCACCCGGACGGCCACGGTGTCGGCGAAGTCGCTGCGAGTCGGCGATGTCATCGACCTGGCCGCGCCGGAGGTGGTCCCGGCGGATGCGCGCCTGCTGGTGGCCGAAGACCTCGAGGTCGACGAGTCCTTTCTTACCGGCGAGTCGCTACCGGTGGACAAGCAGGTGGACCCCGTCGCCGTCAACGACCCCGACCGGGCCAGCATGCTGTTTGAGGGCAGCACCATCGTCGCCGGACACGCCCGCGCGATCGTGGTAGCCACCGGAGTCGGCACCGCCGCACATCGCGCGATCTCGGCGGTCGCCGATGTCGAAACGGCGGCCGGAGTCCAGGCCCGGCTGCGCGAGCTGACCAGCAAGGTGCTGCCCATGACGTTGGCCGGCGGCGCCGCGGTGACAGCTCTGGCGTTGCTGCGCCGGGCGTCGCTGCGGCAAGCGGTGGCCGACGGCGTCGCCATCGCGGTGGCCGCGGTCCCGGAGGGTCTACCGTTGGTGGCCACCCTCTCCCAGCTTGCCGCCGCCCAGCGCCTGACGGCACGTGGGGCGCTGGTGCGCTCGCCTCGCACCATCGAGGCGCTGGGCCGTGTCGACACCATATGTTTCGACAAGACCGGCACACTCACCGAGAACCGCCTGCGGGTGGTATGCGCGCTACCGAGCAGCACCGCAGCCGAACGGGATCCGTTGCCGCAGACCACCGATGCGCCCTCCGCCGAGGTGCTGCGGGCCGCCGCGCGCGCGTCCACGCAGCCCCATAACGGGGAAGGGCACGCGCACGCCACCGATGAGGCGATCCTCGCGGCGGCTAGTGCGCTGGCCGGTTCGCTTAGTAGCCAAGGCGATTCGGAGTGGGTGGTGCTGGCCGAAGTACCGTTTGAGTCCAGTCGCGGCTACGCCGCCGCGATCGGCAGAGTGGGCACCGACGGGATACCGATGTTGATGCTCAAGGGCGCTCCGGAGACGATCCTGCCGCGCTGCCGACTCGCCGACCCGGGCGTCGACCACGAACATGCCGAATCCGTGGTACGCCACCTCGCCGAGCAGGGCCTGCGTGTTCTGGCAGTCGCGCAGCGCACCTGGGACAACGGGACCACCCATGATGACGAGACCGACGCCGACGCTGTCGACGCCGTCGCGCACGATCTCGAGCTGATCGGCTATGTCGGATTGGCGGATACGGCCCGGCCTTCCTCGCGTCCGTTGATCGAAGCCTTGCTGGACGCCGAGCGCAACGTGGTGCTGATCACCGGCGACCATCCGATCACCGCCCGGGCGATCGCCCGCCAGCTGGGACTACCGGCGGACGCGCGAGTCGTGACCGGTGCCGAACTTGCCGTCCTGGACGAGGAGGCGCATGCCAAACTCGCCGCCGACATGCAAGTCTTTGCTCGGGTCAGCCCGGAACAAAAGGTTCAGATTGTGGCGGCGCTGCAGCGCTGCGGGCGAGTGACCGCGATGGTCGGCGACGGCGCCAACGACGCCGCGGCCATCCGGATGGCCGACGTGGGCATCGGAGTGAGCGGGCGCGGTTCCTCTGCCGCCCGTGGGGCCGCCGATATCGTGCTGACCGACGATGACCTGGGCGTGCTGCTCGACGCGCTGGTCGAGGGCCGCAGCATGTGGGCCGGTGTTCGTGACGCGGTGACGATTCTGGTCGGCGGCAATGTGGGCGAAGTTCTGTTCACCGTCATCGGGACGGCGTTCGGGGCCGGGCGGGCGCCGGTGGGGACTCGTCAACTGCTGCTGGTGAATCTGCTCACCGACATGTTTCCCGCGCTTGCGGTGGCAGTCAC
This sequence comes from Mycobacterium canetti CIPT 140010059, assembly GCF_000253375.1. Classification (NCBI taxonomy): domain Bacteria; kingdom Bacillati; phylum Actinomycetota; class Actinomycetes; order Mycobacteriales; family Mycobacteriaceae; genus Mycobacterium; species Mycobacterium canetti. The sequence continues at coordinate 129,758 of NC_015848.1, read as the reverse complement.
CTCGCAGTTTGCCGAACCCGACGACGCCGAATACCCAACCGATGACGCGGCCGAGCGAGCGCAGCGCGAACATCGACGTGCGGTGCTGATCGGGCCTACGCCCTCGCTGGACGCGCCATTGCTGCGTCAGATCGTTAACCGCGGCGTCGTCACCGCCGCCGGCGCAACGGCAGCCTGGGCCATCGGGCGCTGGACTCCCGGAACCGAACGACGCACGGCGACAATGGGTTTGACTGCACTCGTGATGACCCAGCTAGCGCAGACACTGCTGACGCGCCGGCACAGTCCGCTCGTCATTGCCACCGCACTGGGCAGCGCCGGGGTGTTGGTCGGCATCATTCAAACCCCGGTTATCAGCCACTTTTTCGGGTGTACCCCGCTGGGACCGGTCGCCTGGACGGGCGTCTTCAGCGCCACGGCAGGAGCCACCGCAGTCTCAGCGCTGGCACCGAAGTGGTTGGCAAGCACAGTCGGTGTCGTGCAACCTGATGAACGCCCTGACGACGCGGAAGACTCTGACGCGGGTGGATAGAACCTATCGACGCCCTCGGTAGCATCCAGCGCGCGCTGAGCCGTAGTGTCGGCGTCTGTACCACGGGCTGGTAGTCGGGATGGATACCGGGGTTTCATCGAGATTCTCCTGAGTTGCGGTGTGCCGAGAATTCCCCAGCCGCATCGGGCATTTCGTGGCACGGGTCGTCATGCCAGTCGCCGAAAGGGTCGACGTAGGACTGCCAGCGTTGCGGAGATGCCATTTCGTCGTCGCTGAGCAGCGCCGCGTTCAGGGCATTGACGATGTCGGTCGGATCGGCGCCGCATACCAGTACCGTCATCGCGGTGTGCCGGTCTCCGAACGGGTAGACCCACATCAGGTCGGCGAACAACCGCCGCTCCAGGTCGACATAGGCCACCTCCGAGGCCGCCATCGCCGCCAACCACTTTCCGGCCGATGCGACCCGCAGACCGCCACCGGCTGATTCGAGCCACATGACCTGATCCGGCCGGTTGGCCAGCCACAGCCGACCTCGAGTGCGAACCACGCCATCGAGCAGCAGGTCAACCGCGGCATGCAGACGTTGCGGGTGAAACGGGCGGCGGGCACTGAATTCCACGATCGCAACCTCACCGTCGGCTGCCAACGGAGGCAGGCCCGCCAGCAATGGCGTGTGCGGGGTATCGGTACGACCCCTCCGTGAGTTGTCGTCCAGATGCGCCAGCGCCAGCTCGACGCGGTCGACGCCGCCGGTGATTCGCGCTCGAGGGGCCAGTCGGCGCAGCACCGCCACGGCGACCGGTTCCGGGTGGGTCAGCACCAGAAGGTCGGCGAACTCGGCCTGACCGACCGTCACTTGGGCCACCGTGCGCCCGTCGGGCAGTTCGTCCTCGCCGAGTGACTGCGGCAGCCACCTTACGCAGTCCACACAGGTCACCACGGCCGCGACCCGCACGTCGAGGGCGGCTGGTCCGTCTGGGTATCCGTGTCCGACGCAAACCCGCACGTGGTCGATCGCCCAGCAGATGGGCTGGGGCTCCAGCCACGGCGCCAGGTGCACGACGATCCGGCCGACATTGTCTCGGCGGTGCAGTCTGCGTAACAGCACCAGCAGGTCGTTGCGGATTGTGCACGACACACAGCCGTGGGCTAACTCCAAAGCGTCCTCCGTGGTGATCAATTCGCCACGGCTCAGCGTGGCAGTCATCCGTCGCACCACATGGCAGTCAAACCGGTGCTCCACGACCACCGTTCCGGTCCGGCGCAACAAGGCGCCCGTCACCTCGTCGGTGTGATCCTGACCTGCCACCAATATCACCGGAGTACGCATCGCCAACCTTATTGAAAATGATTGCCATTAAACTGCACCCACGCTACCGTGCCGTGCACCGGTTGTCGAAAACTATTTTCAACAGGCTTGTCCGGGAGGAGGTTCGCCATGTCCGCCCGCTGCCAAATCACCGGCCGCACTGTGGGTTTCGGTAAGGCTGTGTCGCACTCACACCGCCGCACTCGGCGACGTTGGCCGCCCAATATCCAGCTCAAGGCCTACTACTTACCGTCGGAGGACCGCCGCATCAGGGTGCGGGTCAGCGCCCAAGGAATCAAGGTCATCGACCGCGACGGGCATCGAGGCCGTCGTCGCGCGGCTCGGGCAGGATCCGCCCCGGCGCACTTCGCGCGCCAAGCGGGCTCATCGCTCCGAACGGCGGCGATCCTGTGAGCACAACTGATGGCGCGCAACGAGATTCGTCCAATTGTCAAGCCGTGTTCGACCGCAGGGACCGGTTATACGTATGTCCACCTATGTCACTCGCAAGAACCGGCATAACGATCCCGTGATCCGCCGACAGCCCACGAGTGCAAGACCGTTACACCATCAAGGACTCGGACGCGCCGGCGTGCATGAGCCGGGTGCGAGCGACACCGTAGGCGATCTCACGCATTGCAGCGTCCCCATGCAGCGCGTCGCCGAAAGCCTTGCCGTCGAGCTCCCACAGGACCGATGGCTCACATGCCCGCACCGTCGCTATGCGCCGCATGCCACCGAGCAAACACGCCTCGCCGAAGTGGTCTCCGGCACCGAGTCTAAGGATGACCTTCCCGTCGACGAGCGCCTCAAGCTCGCCGGATTCGATGACAAAGAAGTGGTCGGCCCGCTCACCTTGGCGGAACAAGGTATGGCCGGAGCGCACCTGAAGGCGGCGATACCCATCGATCGAAAGCAACGGTAGCCGGCTGAGAGCTTGGAGCGGGACGTCGATGTTCAGAAACGATGCCACGATGTCGCCCTGGTCGATCAGCCCGAGATGCGGATGATCGGATGACATTTCGTCGGCGACCGCGACCGACGCATACAACACCGCGGCCGCCAACAACGCCATCGTGAGCGCCATCGACGCATCGCCGCACATGGGCGAACCGTCAAAGTTGACCGGGAAGCCCGAATTCAACAAGGTAGCGTCGACACTGCCGTCGGCTACCCTGAGGTCGGCATGGCAGTCAGGATTGGGCGTCGTGCGCCGACGCAACGCGACGGCATCGAACTCGCGATCGGACGAAGACGCCGACATCAGCAATACGCCGGGGCGCAGCAATTCGTGCATGCTGGCGGGCACACTGGTGGCGCCGGTGGCACCGATGATCACGTCATAGCCGCCGATCGCATTCGGAAGATCGATGGGCGTCATACAGCCGGAGCGCGTGTCGTACACGTCCACCCGGTCATGCAGCGGACGCAGCACATCGGCCAGGGCAGTGCCGATTGCGCCCGCGCCGGTGATCAGGATCGCTGCGCTTGAGTCGATGCCCGCGGTGCGCTCGAATGCCGTCTGTGTCACGCGTGCGGCGATGATCGGCGACTCGTATAGAAGCTTTGCCGACGAGCGGGCGATGTTGATGACGGGAAACCCCAGCGCACAACCGACGATTTTGGCGTAGCCGGCGGACGTCTGCTCGATTCCGATCACGTCGGCGCTCGCATCGAGCATGGCGCCGGCGACGGCTAGCAGCGATCCGCCGTCGTCGAGGAGCACGACACGAGCCGTACGCCCGGCCGTAAGCCGCGCCCAGGATTCGGCGAAAAACCGTTCTACGTGGCGGGTGTACTGGGTGTCGAATGATTCGTGGGGTGCGTAGGCGTCGCTGCAATCGTCGACATAGATGCCGTCGGCCCGCATCGCGTCGACAACTCCCGGGTGAGTGGAATAGCACTTGCCGATCACCGCGACGTTGCGCGGATCGAGGCCGACCCGAAATAGCGAACGCAGCATGGCGTGCGTTGTTTGCAGCAGGTGTTGGGCGGCGATCAAGATAACGCCGTCAAGGTTGCGGTCGCGACCAGCGAGGATCGCGTCCACGAGAGGAAACGTTGTGACGGGCGTCACAGTCGGAAACCTAGCACGCCAACCGCAGAAATCGGACCAAAAGAATCCATCGCCAGTGCATCCAGCGGGCCATAGGGAACCGATTACCGCCTGCTTACGACTTGTAGGCTGACGGGTGCAAATACGCCGATCCGAGGAGGGCCGTGGCAGCTCCAGTTGTGGGAGATGCCGACCTGCAGTCGGTGCGGCGGATCCGGCTCGATGTTTCGGGTATGTCATGTGCGGCCTGTGCCAGCCGCGTCGAGACGAAGCTCAACAAGATCCCCGGAGTACGCGCATCCGTCAACTTCGCAACCCGCGTCGCGACCATCGATGCCGTGGGCATGGCAGCCGATGAGCTGTGCGGGGTGGTCGAGAAAGCCGGATACCACGCGGCACCGCACACCGAGACAACCGTCCTAGACAAACGGACAAAGGATCCCGACGGCGCCCACGCCCGCAGACTGCTGCGGCGGCTGCTAGTCGCGGCGGTGTTGTTCGTGCCGCTGGCTGACCTGTCGACGTTGTTCGCGATCGTCCCCAGCGCCAGGGTTCCCGGCTGGGGATACATATTGACGGCCCTGGCCGCTCCGGTTGTGACCTGGGCCGCATGGCCCTTCCACTCGGTCGCGCTGCGAAACGCGCGCCACCGGACGACATCCATGGAAACGCTGATCTCGGTCGGGATCGTGGCCGCCACCGCCTGGTCGCTTTCGTCCGTCTTCGGCGATCAGCCGCCACGGGAAGGCTCGGGAATCTGGCGGGCCATTCTCAACAGCGACTCGATCTACCTCGAGGTCGCGGCCGGTGTGACCGTCTTCGTTCTTGCCGGTCGTTACTTTGAAGCACGAGCCAAGTCCAAGGCCGGCAGCGCGCTGCGTGCGCTGGCGGAGCTAGGCGCCAAGAATGTGGCGGTGCTGCTGCCCGACGGCGCGGAGCTGGTGATACCGGCGAGCGAACTCAAGAAGCGCCAGCGCTTCGTGACGCGGCCGGGGGAAACCATCGCAGCTGACGGAGTCGTTGTCGACGGCAGCGCGGCGATCGATATGAGCGCCATGACCGGTGAGGCCAAGCCGGTCCGTGCCTATCCGGCGGCCTCGGTCGTGGGGGGCACGGTCGTGATGGACGGCCGCCTGGTCATCGAGGCCACCGCGGTAGGGGCCGATACCCAGTTCGCCGCGATGGTCCGCCTCGTGGAGCAAGCCCAGACGCAGAAAGCGCGTGCCCAGCGCCTCGCCGACCACATCGCGGGCGTGTTCGTGCCGGTGGTTTTCGTCATTGCTGGACTTGCAGGTGCGGCCTGGCTCGTCAGCGGCGCAGGCGCGGATCGCGCGTTCTCGGTCACGCTAGGGGTGTTGGTGATCGCGTGCCCGTGTGCGCTTGGGCTCGCGACACCTACCGCCATGATGGTTGCTTCCGGACGGGGAGCGCAGCTAGGGATCTTTATCAAGGGGTACCGGGCACTGGAAACCATCCGGAGCATCGACACCGTGGTGTTCGACAAGACCGGCACGTTGACGGTTGGGCAGCTGGCGGTGAGCACCGTAACAATGGCAGGTTCAGGCACCAGCGAGCGAGATCGCGAGGAAGTGCTTGGCCTCGCCGCCGCTGTCGAATCGGCTTCCGAGCATGCGATGGCGGCGGCCATCGTTGCCGCTTCGCCGGATCCGGGTCCAGTCAACGGGTTTGTCGCCGTCGCGGGCTGCGGTGTATCGGGGGAAGTCGGCGGCCATCACGTTGAGGTCGGCAAGCCAACCTGGATTACCCGGACCACGCCCTGCCACGACGCGGCTCTGGTGTCCGCGCGCCTGGACGGCGAATCCCGAGGCGAGACTGTCGTTTTTGTGTCGGTCGACGGTGTCGTCCGCGCAGCCCTGACAATCGCCGACACCCTCAAGGATTCAGCGGCTGCCGCCGTCGCTGCGCTACGCAGCCGCGGGCTGCGGACGATTCTGCTCACCGGCGACAATCGGGCCGCCGCCGACGCGGTGGCGGCGCAGGTCGGCATCGACTCCGCTGTCGCCGATATGCTGCCCGAAGGCAAGGTCGACGTGATCCAACGGCTCCGCGAGGAAGGACATACCGTCGCCATGGTCGGTGACGGCATCAACGACGGTCCCGCGTTGGTGGGTGCCGACTTGGGGTTGGCGATCGGGCGTGGCACCGACGTCGCGCTCGGTGCGGCCGACATCATTCTGGTGCGCGATGATCTGAATACTGTTCCGCAGGCGCTGGACCTGGCCCGTGCAACCATGCGGACGATCCGGATGAACATGATCTGGGCGTTCGGGTACAACGTCGCAGCCATCCCGATTGCCGCCGCCGGACTGCTCAACCCTTTGATCGCCGGTGCCGCCATGGCGTTCTCGTCATTTTTCGTCGTGTCAAACAGCTTGCGGCTACGCAATTTTGGCGCTCAATAGCATGCCCAGCATGGCGGAACAGCAATTTTCCGTCGATGGACCGCACTGACAAGGGTTCAGGTCGGGGTCAGATCCAGGACTTCTGCTGCAGCCTGTGGAGGGAATCTCCGGCTGGCCCACCTCCTCGCCGGATCGTTCGCGTGCCAGCGCCCCGCGGTCCTGGTGTAGCCGAGCACGGGCAGATACGCCAACCGCTTCCAAAATCATCTGCACATTCAGCGCCGCATTCGCGACAACTCGCGAAGCATCGCGTTGTAGGCTTCCAGCTCGTCGTCGGCGTAGTCGCTGTCGGCATGCCGGTCTTCGCGGGACGCGACTCGGCGGTCTTGGCGCGCCCATTGGGTAACCAGCGCCACGATGACCATGATGACCGGCAATTCCGTTAGGCTCCAAGCAATTCCACCGCCGAGATGCTGGTCGGCGATGATGCTCGACAACCACGGCAGATTGACGGAACGATAGAACGTAGCGCCCACCGTAGACGACATCGTCATCAGCGCGATCCCGAAGAAGGCGTGGAACGGCATCACCGCGAACAACAGCCCGATCCGGCCCGGGTAGGGCAGTCGGCGCGGCCCTGGGTCGATGCCGATGATCGCCCAGTAGAACAAGTACCCGACCACCAGGAAATGGATCGCCATGAACTCGTGGCCCCAGTGATAGCGGACGAAGGTATCGAACAGCGGTGTGAAATAGACGATATAGGGCGAGGCCACAAAGAGGACGAATGCGGTGATCGGGTGCGACAGGAAAGTTGTCACCCGGGAGTGCAGCAGCCAGGTCAGCCATTCGCGAGCCCCCGGCGGCCGTCCATCACCCGTTGCCGGCAGCACCCGCAGCGCCAGCGTGACCGGGCCACCGAGCACCAACAGGACCGGGATGAACATGTTCAGTGTCATGTGTTCGGCCATGTGGACGCTGAACATCGCCGAACCATAGGCCCGTACACCGGAGCCGCTGGTGAATACCAGTGCGGCGCAACCAGTCAGCCAGGCGATCAATCTGCCCACCGGCCAAGAGTTACCTCGGCGCCGCAGCGCGGCGAAGCCCGCCGCATACCCGATCGCGAGAACCACACCAGCGGCTCCGATCAGGCTATCGAAGCGCCACACGGTGAGCACCCGGGCTATGGTCGGCGGTTGCGGCAGTTCATAGCCGAGGAAGACATCCCAAGCCGTGAACGCGTGGGTGAGAAATCGCGGCGCGGTCATAACGGCCATGGCAGCTATCGAAGCCATGGCGGCCATCATGGCCAGTGCGGCACCGGAGCCACCACCGCGGCGACGGCCCGCATGTGGCGGCCTGACCAACAGCCGCCAGCAGTCAAACAACCACACCGACGTCAGGATTACCCCCGCAAGCAGACCAAGGCGGGCAAAATCCGAATCGACCGCCCAGCCCGGGATGAAGAGATAAAGCAGCATCGCTCCGTATGCCAACGCGAGCGCTCCACAGGTGACCTGCGTTACCAGCACAGCGCGGCTTGGCGTCGTTCCCGCCAACGCCGCAGCGATCTTGAGCCCGGTCAAGGTGGCGAACGCGACCGCGAACACGATCGCGGCGCTGGTCGCGTAGTCATGGTCGGGTCCCTGTCCCGGGTTACCGGTCACCGCGGTGGCGACGACGGCAAGCACAGTGGGGACAAGCAGCACAACGTGCCCGAGCCAGCGAGTGTACAGCCGCAGCGCCGTCGCAACCACCAGCGCGCAGATCGCCGCAACAATCCACCCGCGTGCCATCTCGGAGGCGGCGACGGAGTCCGATAGTGCCCCACTAGCCAGCAGTCTCGCGGGCCCCACTCCAGTATCGTGGGCGGCCTGAATGACCACCATGGTCGCGGCTAGCCCCAACCAGAGACCTGAAACACGTTCTGCCAGCAGGTGAATCCGGAACGCCGCGGCGTCGATTAAGCCATCCGGCTCGGGTTTGGCCGTCATGACCACGTGGATCAGCGCGCCCAGACACAGCGCACCGGCCAGCGACGCGGCGAAGAACCCGACCGGCTCGGCGACGCTGACGAAGGCGCCCGGATAGGGATTGCCGGCCTCAGCGTAGCGGCGCGCTCCCGACACCAGCCCGAAGGCCGCGACCACCGCGCACACACCCAGCAGGCCAATTGCCAGCCGTACCATCGCCATGGAGTTCGACCGGGGCGTTGGCACAGCCGACGTCGCACTCTTGGTAGCCCCGTGCGTCCCCATTCCTGGAGCTTACGGCCGCGCGTCAGGGCCGATGCTCATCGGCCGGGAACCGCCAGTTCCCCGGTACCGGCCTAGTGGCCATCAACCACATATTCTGCTCGCAGAATCGATGCCGACCCGAAAGTGACCACATGATCTCCCCCGACCATGGCTGCGCTCTTTATCGCCGAGCAACTACAGCAGTCCGAGCAGTTGTAGGTTGGTGACGTAATTGATGATGGTCGGCGCCGACACGTGCGGGATGTCTGGATTGTCCTTGTCGGAGCCGACTTTCGCCGCTCGCACCGCGGCACGGAATCGGTCGGTCGGCGCGGAGCACCCCCTGGTCGGCTTAAGCGGCTGCAATCGCTGGGAATTGCTCGCCAGCAGCATCGGCAGCACCGAGTGCCGGCGTTGCCGATCCGGCAGAGCGCCCAGGCTGGCCTCAAACCGCTGCAACCACTCCGCAAAGTCATCGATGCGGCGTATCGGGTAGCCGGCCTCAATCAGCCAGTCCACATACTCATCGAGCCCGATACCGTCGTCGTGCGGGTTCATCACGTGATAGGTCGCAAATCCCGCCAACGATGAGCCGGCCACCCGCGCGCCCAGCACCGCGATCGCCTCGGCAACGAAGGTGACTGGCAGCCCGTCGAAGTGCGCGCGTTGCCGATTGCCCTCGGAGTCCGGTTCGTAGAACGAACGAGGCGCGATGCCGGTAGCCATCAAGCTCAACACCATCCGGGTGACCCAGTCCGACATGTTGAGCTGTCCGGCATAGCTGGTGTCGGCCAGGATCATCCCGCAGCGAAACACCGCGACCGGCAGCGCGCACAGGTCGTTGGCCTCGCGCAGCAGCACCTCACCGGCCCACTTGCTGGTGCCGTAGCCGCCAGCCCAGCCGCCGTCGACGGTGCGGGTGGGGCTGATTACCCGGATGTCGGCGTCCTCGGTGAACGCCGACGGCTCGATCGCAGCACCCACGTCGGCGGTTGACACGTAGGTGAAGGGTTTGAGCTTGGTGGTAAGCGCGATTCGGATCAGCTCGGCGGTGCCCGCGACGTTGGGCCCGAACAATTCGTGGTAGGGAAACGCGTTGACCATCGCCGCGGAATCGACGATCAAATCCACGGTTTCGGCCAGCCGCCGCCACATCGGTTGGTCCAGGCCCAGGTCGGGTTCGCTCTTGTCGCCTGCGACGACCTCCAGCCGGTCGGCGGCAAGCTCCTTGAAGTGCCGCAGCAATTCCGGGTCACCGCTATCGAAGGTCTTCTCCAGACGACGCCGCGCATCCTCGTCGGACTCCGCCCGCACCAAACAGATCAGCCTGCCGTCGACGTCCAGCCGTCGCAGCAATTCAAGGACCAGATACCGTCCGAGGAAACCCGTCGCGCCCGTCAGCAGGACCGTCCGTAGCTCGGGGCTCGGGCCCGGCAGGTTGACGGCGGTGGCCAGCGTGTCGGCGTCGATGAACCGGTCCAGCGTGAGGTCGCTGGCATGCACCTCGGTGGGGTTGTCGCCGTGCACAGACACCAAGCGCGGATCGCTGGTCGGTCGGGCATCTCGCCCCAACAGCTGGCTTAAACCTCTCGTCGACGACGCGTGCAGCAACGCGCGCACCGGCAGATCGGCGTTTAGGGTGGTGTTGATCGCGGCGATAACCCGCATTGCCGCCAGCGAATCGCCGCCGAGCTCGAAGAACGAGTCGTCGACGCCGACCCGCTCAAGCCCAAGCACCCGGGCAAAGATGCCGGCCACGGTCTTCTCAACCGGCCCGGCCGGAGCGCGATATCCGTTGGTATCACCGTATTCCGGTGCCGGCAACGCACGATGATCAAGTTTGCCGTTGACCGTCAACGGAAGCGCATCAATCACTACCACCGCGGCTGGCACCAGGTAACCGGGCAATCGCTGGGCTAGTTGCGCCCGCAGCCCGGCCGGGTCCACTGCCCCGGGGGCAATTTCGGTGGCATACCCGACTAGGCGCTTGTCCCCAGGGCGGTCTTCACGGGCGATTACAACCGCTTGACCTACCCCAGCCAGCTCGGCCAGCGCGGTCGCAACCTCGCCGAGCTCGATGCGATACCCGCGGATCTTGACCTGATCGTCGGTGCGCCCCAGGAACTCCAACTGGCCATCGGCGCGCCAACACACCAGATCCCCGGTGCGATACATGCGTGCCCCGGAACCGCCGAATGGGCAGGCCACAAACCGTGACGCGGTCAGCCCCGCCCGACGCCAATACCCAACACCGACGCCCGCACCGGCAATGTACAACTCTCCGGCCACCCCGGCCGGTACCGGGCGCAACCAGCTATCCAGCACAAACAACGCCGCCCCCGACACCGGAACACCAATCGGCGGCATCCCCGAACCCGGTCGCAACGGCGCACTTATCGCCGCACAGATCGTGGTCTCGGTTGGGCCATAAGCATTTAGCATCACCCGCCCGGGCGCCCACCGATCCACCAGCGCTGCCGGACATGCCTCACCGGCCACCACCAACGCCACCGACTCCAAACCCTGCGTCGGCAACATTGCCACCGCAGCCGGAGTCTGAGTCAGCACGCTGACGTGTTCGGCCACGAGCAGCCCATGAAAGTCGTTCGGCGAGGCCGCCACCGACTCGGGCACGATCACCAGTCGCCCACCACCTAGCAACGCGCCCCAGATCTCCCACGCCGAGGCGTCGAAGCCATAGGAATGACACTGCGACCACACCTGCGCTGCCGACAAGCGTGCCGGCAGTGATGCGAACAGCCTGGTGACGTTGCGATGGGTGATCCCCACGCCTTTGGGCTCGCCGGTAGTGCCCGAGGTGTACAGGATGTAGGCGAGGTTCACTGCGGCCGGCATGGGTGGGGGCGTGCCCGGATATGCCGCTAAAGCATCGGCGACATCGATGATCGGCAAGTCGTGTCCCGCCAACCGGGAGCGCAGCCCAGCCGTGGTGACCGCGGCCACGGGCACCGCGTCGCCGAGCATGAACGCCACCCGCGGCGGAGGATTCGCCGGATCGATCGGCAGATACGCCGCCCCGGTTTTGAGCACTGCCACCATCGCCACGACCGCCGGCGCGCACCGCTCGAACAGCAGCGCCACACATTCGCCCGGGCCGGCCCCACAACCTGCCAGCCGATGCGCTAACCGGTTGGACGCCTCGTCGAGTTCCCGATACGTCATCGACGCGTCCCCGCAACACACCGCCTCCGCTTCGGGGATACGTGCCACCTGGGCGGCCAACATCTGCGGGATCGACACCGGCGTGGGCGCGGGCGCAGTCAGCACAGCGCGGTTACCCCACTCATCCAACCGGGCACGCTCGGTCCCATCCAGCGCATCGATCGACGACACCGTCCGTTCCGGAGCAGCGGCCACCGCCACCAACACCTTCCGCAACCGCTCGATAAGCACGTCGATTGCTTGGGCTTCAAACACATCGGTGCGGTATTCCACCGCTCCGCCGATCCCGGCAGGTTCGCCACCCTCGCTGAAGCGTTCCGCTAACGAAAACACCAAGTCCATGCGGGCGGTGCGGGTGTCGATCGGCATCGGGGTGGCCTGCAGATCACCCAAATTCAGCTGTCCAACCGGATTGTCCTGCCAGGCCAACATCACCTGGATCAGCGGGTGATGGGTCAGGGCTCGAGTGGGTTTGAGGCGATCAACGAGCACCTCGAAAGGTACGTCTTGATTTTCGTAGGCGGCCAGGCTGCGCGCTCGCACCTGCCCCAGCAGTTCGGCGAAGCTGGGATCACCGGCCAGGTTGACCCGCAACACCAAGGTGTTGACAAAAAAGCCCACCAAGTTATCCAGCGCAGGATCGCTGCGGCCGGCGATGGGAAATCCGACCGCCACATCGGGGCTTCCGCTGAGTTTCGACAGCAGCACGGCAAGCCCGGCAGCTACCACCATGAAGCTGGTCGCGTTGTGCTGGCGGGCGATCCGACGCACCTGCTGTTGCACCGACGCCGGCCAATCCACCACCAAACTGGCGCCGCGCTGATCGGCAACCGGTGGATAGGGCCGAGCGGTGGGCAGCCGCAGCCGTTCCGGCATACCGGCCAACGCATTTTCCCAGTAGGCCAGCTGCGCGGCGATCGGGCTGTCGCTGTCGTCGAGATCACCGAGGATTTCCCGCTGCCACAGCGTGTAATCGACATACTGCACTGGCAATGGCGCCCAGTCCGGTGCCCGACCCGCACAACGGCTGGCATATGCCGCACTCAGATCGGCCGTCAGCGGAGCCACCGACCAGCCGTCGGCGGCGATATGGTGTGCAACCGCCACCAGCACATGTTCGTCGTCGGCGATCCGGAAAAGCCACGTCCGCAAAGGTATCTCGGTTGCCAAATCGAAGCTGTGGCGCGCCGCCTCCTCGATGGCCCGTTGCAGCCGGTCAGCCGGCCATGCGGTGGCATCGACGATGTCGCAGCCAAGATCTGCCCGCCGCGCTTCGATGACCAGCTGCCGAGGGACCCCGTCGACCGCCGGAAACACCGTCCGTAGGCTTTCGTGGCGGCCCACGACATCGGCGACCGCCGCGCCCAACGCCTCGGTATCGAGATACCCGCGCAGCCGCAACGCCACCGCCATGTTGTAGACCGGAGCGGGTCGCTGTAACTGGTCGAGAAACCATAGTCGCCGCTGGGCAAACGACAACGGAATCGCCGCGGGCCGTTGCGCGGCCACCAGCGGCCTAAACCGATCTTCGCCCGTCGGCGCGTCGGGCGTTGGCGCGTAATCGGCCAGATTGGCGGCGGTATCGGCACCGATCAGATCCAGCAGCGAGAGGCGCCACCCCAGATACCTACGCGTCTCGGGCAGTATTCTGATGAGATCCAACGAGCCGATGCCCTCACCAAGCAGCGACGAGTCCGGCCCGATTGCCCGGCCGAGCTGCCGGCTCCAGATCTGCGAGAGGCCGGCCGCTCGCTGACCCGTCTCGGCGGTGTTTAGCCCAGCAGCTGACCACTGAGGCAGCCTCGGCAGGTTGTCGCTGTCGATCTTCCCGTTGGGCTTCCTCGGGATATTCGGCACGCCGACAACGAAAAACGACGACACTCCCAGACTCACGAGGACGAGCCTGATCCGGGTCGCCGCGGCAGCGTCTTGTTCGCCCTCGCGGGTCCGTTGGCTCTTGAACCACACTCCGAGGCTTCCGCTGTGCAACTCGACGGCGACATCTGACACCGCGGGGTCTTCGGCGATGCGCCTGGTTACCTCAGCGATATCGACACGCTTGCCGGAGATCTTGACGACGGCGTCTTTGCGTCCGGAGAAGACCGGAAATCCTTCGGCGTCGACGGTCACCCGGTCGCCAGTGGCAAAGGCACGGCGTCGGGAACCGTCTGCGGCCGTCACGGTGCCGAAGCCGTCGCCGTCGATCCCGAGGTAGCCGTCGGCGACTAAATCCCCGACAATGACGACTTCACCGAACGCGAGGAACACCGTGTTCGGTAGGATCGGCCGGCCGAGCCTGAGCAGTGCGCCGTCCACGGTGGTCTGGTCGCAAACGATCGGCAAGAAGGTGGCGACGACCGTGGCTTCTGTTGGACCATAGCTCGAGAGCAGCGAGATCCCTTGTGAAGCAGCCGATTCAAGCCACTTGTCCACGGCGCTACAGCGGATGGCTTCACCGCCGATTACGATCTGCCGCAGGCGCGAGCGGCCGATCGCGTCAATGGCGTCGCCGTCGGCGCACAACAGCTGCCAGACGGCGGTCGGCAGGTCGACGATTGTCGTCTCGCGGGCGACGAGATCGTCAACCAGCGCCGCCAGGTCGCCGGTTTTCATAGCCGCGGATCGCACCAGTCGCGCGCCACAGGCCGCGCCACCGAAAATCTCCTCGACGCTGATGTCCGACGTCAACGGAGCGCACTGCAGAACGGTGTCGTGGGCTCCCCAACCGTAGGCGCGGCTGATCGCATCACAGAAAACCGCGAGCGAGCCGTGTGAGATTCGCACCAGCTTGGGTTGTCCGGTAGTTCCCGAGGTCGGCATGATGTAGGCGGTCTTGGTGGCCAGCAGTGCGTCGTGTGTCACCTGTGTGACGCGCTCGTCAACGACCTTCCGCAGCTCGTCATGGCCGACAACCGTCAGCTGGGTGGCGGCCACATCGACCACTGTCACCAAGATGCCATCGCCGTGCTCGGTAATCGCATTGGTCCGCACGGAAATTTCGTCAGCGGTGTCGCAGACGCTGTACCCGCAACCCGCAAGGTGACACGCGATGAGCAGGTCAATGGTCTTGTCGGTGTCGTCGTCGGTGAACACCAGAACATCACCCGGTGCGGCGCCGCGTTGCACCAACCACGCGACCCACGGGTAGACGAAGCGGCGCCTGCCGAGAAATTGGTGGACGCCCCTTGCGGAATCGAGAAACCACGCGGGCGTCGACGGCTGACGGGCTGGCCAATCGCCTTGGCAGCGAGTCCCGTCCGGGCCGATCCCGAACCAGTCGTTGACGATCATGGCGATCGGCCGATCCCACATCGCCGCCATCGATTCCAACGCTGCCGCTATCCGTTCCGCGACCTTGGGGTGTGTCTTGCACGCGGGCAGATCGGCTCGGTTCCAGATGGCTAGGTTCAGTGTGCGCTGTTCTTCGTCCAGAACAGACGCCACCGTCATGCCCTCGACCGGACCGATATCCGTGGCAATCGGGACCTCCGACAAGAACGGGCGCAGGCCAGGTGCGCATGGCTCGCGAATGAAATTTAGCGTCAACGCCTCCACGTGAGATGTCCGGTTGATCGCCAAATACATTCGGCGGTAATGCTCCTCACGAAGCCACCGGCGTCTTACCGCCTTGACATAGCCGCGGTCAAGCGTTCGAACGACATCGCACACCGACGCAAATGGGGGAAACCGGACGGTCTGGGCAACCGAATTGACCAAACAGGTCGCGACATTCAGATCAGAATCTCCGAACCGGTTGTCCACCGTGTGCACCAAGAGGGTTTCGGTGTTCTGCCGAAGGCTCGCGTCCACCGCGACGGCCGCCGCAGCCACCAGCACATTAAGCGGGACCCGCTGCGCTTCCGAAAGGGTCAGGATGGCATCAAACGCGTTGCCGCAGATCGTTGCCGATTCGTGCAGGACGCCCTTGGCCGCGGTCCCGGGAGCGTCGCTAACGCTGTGCCCGTGCCCGCCGTGGCATGCCTCGTCGGCGAGTTCACGCTGCACGACAGCCGAGAGGCGCCCCCGCGATTCTTCCACCTTGGCCGTCTCACGACGGTGCGCCTCCCTGAGCTTGGCTAGACCCGCACCGACACTGGGGGTTTCGCCCGCCGGGTCGGTGGTCAGGTAACGCGCCAGGTCAGCTTCGATCGTCCCGGTCGCGCCGCCGTCCAGCAGGATGTGGTGGGTGTGAACGTCCAGACCGGTCACATACCCGTTCGGGTCGGTGTGCACCGTATGCCGCACCAGTGGCTTGCCCAGGATGCCCGAACACCATGTGCTCTGCAGGTGCGCATCGGCTGACCCCACCCGCACGATGTCGCCGAACCGTAGCCGCGGCACCAGATCCGGATAGTCTGCCCCCGAATTCTCCAGGACGCAAAGTTGCACGGGGTTGTCCAGTACCGTTGCGTGCAGAGCGGCCAGGAATCTCGCCAGCTCCAACCGGCGGAACCGATAGCTCTTGCCGATCAGATATAACGCGGGATTGTTATCCTGGCGCACGCCGTTGTAGAGGTTGCGCTGCGAGCGGCTTAACCGAACTCGGTGCACGCAGCCTCCAGCTCGCGAAGCCAACCCGCAATCGACGGGTTCGCGGCCAATCGGGACGGCAGTTCGGATTGTCGGTTCACGCCGAGCTGCTTCATCAGCAGAACAAACCGAACAGAGTCCAGCCCGAGGTCGCGGAGATCCGTTTCGTCGCCGTCAATGAGATCCGCCTCGTCGATATACAACACGTCGCAGACGGCGGCGAGGATTCGGTCCCGCACCGGCTCAGCCACGAACGACCACTCTGGCCTTGTCTGCTGTTGTCGCCGCTGCAAGCGAGGCCCGCATGACCTTGCCGGACTGCGTTCGTGGAATGTCGGTGACGATCTCGATTATCGACGGCCGCGCCATCGGCTCGGACTCCCGTCGAAAACGAGCCGAAATCGTGTGCTTGAGCGCCCGGGCTGCCGACTCGTCAAGCTCTGCCGATGCGACCACGGCCAGGCCCACCAGCGCACCGAACTCCTCGTCAGGAATCTCGTAGCACGCGGCCTCGCGGACGCCCGGCACGCCCTCCGCGATGCGATCGACCTCGTCGGGCGCAATGTTCACGCCACCACAGATGATCATCTCCGAGGATCTTCCCTTGATGTAGAAGTAGCCGTCCTCGCGGCGCTCCAGCAGGTCACCGGTGTTCACCCAGCCGTCAATCAGCACCTCTGCGGTGCGTTCCGGATTGTTCCAGTAGCCCAGCATGTTGGCGGGTGACTTAATCCATAGCGTGCCGAACGAGGCGGACGGGCCGGCGCCGGGGGCGGTAGGGCCGATGCCATTGGTAGCGGCCAGATATACGTCCACGCCAGGGTACGGACGGCCAACAGCACCTGCTTCGATCTTGGCGATCGAGCCGTCATCGGTCGGCAAACACAAAGCCGTGCAACCGGTCTCGCTCAATCCGTAGACCTGTGCGGTGCGCACGCCGGTAGCTTCGATAAACCGAACATCGGCCGCGATCGCCCGCGAACCACCGTATCCAACTAGGCGCAGCGAGGGAACCGTCGCGTTGGCGGACTTCAGTTCGGAAACCAGCTTCGAAAGAAGCGTTGGCACTAGGCACGTCGTCGCCACTGCGTTCGTGGTGAGAATCTCCAGCAGCGATGTCGTATTCTCGCCGCCGGTGACACACAACCCGCCGTGCATCAGGCAGGTAAGTATCCACCACAGTCCACCGATGTGCGTCGCCGGCAGCGGCGAGTAGGTGGTTTCACCAACGACCCAAGTGATCCAGTTCAAACCCTCTTTCTGCAAGATGTCCGGGACGGCGAAGAAGGTGCGGTTGGCCAGTAGCACGGCCTTGGGCTCGCCCGTGGTACCGCTGGTGAAGATCATCGCCAGCGGATCCTCGCTCCCCTGGTCCGCGTTCCCGGCGAGGCTGGCTGCATCCAAGGAATGCTCGGATTCCCGTGTAACAGCGGCTATGTCGACCGCGATCACCGGTATTGAGTGCAGCGCCTCGGGAACGGCGGAAGATGCCATCTTGCTCCCTGGTGCGACGAGAGCCGCTGCGGGGTCGGTGATCTGACAGAATCGTTCGATGGCTGCGATCGGAAGATTGCCGTCGGCCATCACGGCGATCGCCCCGAGCTTTGCACACGCCAGCACCGACAGGTACGTCTCGGGTCCATTGTCCGAAATGACCAGCACCCTAGAACCCCGGGTAACCGACTGGGCACGCAAAGCCGCGGCAAGGCCACCAACTTCGGCGACGAGTTCACGGTACCGCAGTGCGCTGGTGCCGTCGCAGCGACGCAAGGCGATTGCTTCCGGCCGCTGCCGTGCCTGCTCGAACACCCGGTCCAGCACGGTAGACGGTAACTGAGGCATAGCTTGAAACTTCTTTCCTCCCATTGGATTACGGAATGTTGAGGGCCGCTAGTTCGATCTCACCGGACGCCGCCCCGCCGTTCTCGTCCCAGAACTCGATGACGCACGGGACCTTGAGATAGCGCCAGGTTCGTTCGATGACCCGCAGATCTCGACACAGGAGGCGGGCAGAGAACTTTTGCGGGTTCAGCGGTTTTCTGAACCGCGATGATGCCTTCCTGATCAGCATGCTAGAGAGCTGGTGTTGGCAGTAGTCGTCGATCGACCAGCCGCGAAGCACCCGGATTTCCTCGTTGAGGACGGCCGGAGCGAAGGCGCTGTAGGCGAGCTGATTGAAACACAGAATCAGTTCGACCGCGTTGAAGTGCCCCGTGCTTCGAATGTAGGCGGACTCACCGATCGTGAAGTTGCCATAGGCAAGAACCGAATCCTCGGTGGCGCTGTACTGTGCGTCGATGAGGTAGCGACATCCTTTGCAGGAGTAGGGCTCGAGCACTCTGGCCAGCAGTTCCTCTGCGATCGGAACCGTGCCGCTGGATGCCAGCACCCGTGTGCAGGGCGTCAAGTCGGTGTGGCTCATGCCGCGTATCCCGGCGTCTTGAGGCCATCAAGCATGGTCAGGCGGTAGGTCGTCAGAGTGCCCGCGGCACTGCCGTGCTTCGCTCGGTGCATGAGAACCCGGTTGTCCCACAAGATAATATCGCCAACCTGGTAGTGCTGAGTATGTATGAACGGCGACTGGTACTCAGGATCGAGCTGTCCAGTCGCGGCCATGAGTTCTTGCAGCACCTCCGGATCAACCGGATTGCCGTCCTTGTCCTCGATCTTGGTGGTGCCCGTCGCGCAGATGTAGAGGATCTCTTGGCCGGTCTTTGGGTGCCGGATGACCGTAGGCCACTTTATTGGGGGCGTGGTCCGGTTGATCTCGTCCCATACCTCTCCGATGGGCCGGTAGACGTCGCTGGGTCGGATCTTGATGTGGCGTCGAGGGTCGTGGGTGCTGACGGTTCCGCGGGCCGGGTCTCGCTTGGCGGCGGGCAGCGACTGCCAGACCCTGGCGAGATCGATGAAATAGGTCCCGCGGTCGTGTCCAGGCACCGCCAGCGGCAGCACCATGGAAAACGCGAAAGGTTCCGGCATAAACATATAGTCGATATGCCAGAACGCGCCGGTTTTTGGGACCCCCTGACCTTCCTCAGTGGAGGAGACAAAGATCTCCGGGTGGTCTTCGTGATGGTACATGGGTTCGTAATACGGAACGATTTGTCCAATTATCCTGCCGAGTTTGATGAACTCCCGCGGAGACGGATGGACGTCTTTTAGCACAACGAGCTTGTTCGTGTAAACGATATCCCGGATCTCGTCGGTGGTTATATCGTCCAGATTCTTGGGATCGACCCCTGTGACCTGCGCACCGAGTCCCTCGCCTTTGACCTTAAGCGTCATCGGTTCTCTTCTCCTTCTTCATTGTTCGGTGTCGGTTGTCCAGGTAGTGGGCAGCAACGGGACTGTAGTGCTTGTGCTGTGCGACGACAGTTGAACCATTCCGGCCGCGGCGCCGCTGGTTGTCGGTGCGGTACCGGCAAAGCCGAGAGTGCCGGCACCTTGACTGCCAGCCGCGTTGGCGGGAGCGGGCACATCCGTAGCGGCGTCCACCGTGGCGGTCGCGTCCAAGAATTCGTCGCGGTAACCGCGTATCCCGACGCCGCTTTCGCTGCGCTTTCTTCGGTGGGCTCGGGCGAGGCCCGGTCGTGCTGCGCCCGCGGTTGCAAGGGTGTCGGCGGCGGAGTCAGGTGATTTGGTGCCGGCTTTAGGGCCAGAGCTAACCCCGGGTGGCGCCAGGCCGGGCACGGCATAGCTGATGCCGGGTGGGGCCGAAGCGCTGCCAACCGAGTTCGAGCTGGGAGCGGCGGGCGCGGGGTTGCTGGTGGGCGGGCTTCCGCCGGGCACGGCCGCCGTGGCCGACGTGACAGCCACAGCCAAGTTTGCGCCCCATTGGTCGCCGGGACCGAGTGCTGCGGCGATAGGAAGCAGTCCAGCCGGGGGCAGGTTCAGCAAATGGATCAGCGCGCTTAGGGCGGTCAACGCGCTCAAGGTGGGAGTGAAGAACGGAAGCAGGAGCAGGCCGTACGAGGCGTAATAGGGATACCAAAGAAAGTCGTACAGCTGCAGGGCAACAAGGGCAAGGACAACCGTTATGGCCGGGCTGAAGCCGAATTGCTCGAAAAACTCCAGAAAATACTTGTACGGGTTGGCAATAAAATCCAAGATATCCCGGATGAGCTGACCAATTGAACTCAATACGTTTAGCCGGGTATCTGCGGCATCGCGGCCGGGCGCGCGGATAGGTGGCGCCGGTTGGGTGGACGGTACGGCCACCGTCGCCGCATCGGCGACGGCCTGGTAGGCCGCCATGGTGTCGGCGGCTTGCAGCCACATGCGGACGTAATCGGCTTCGTTGAGCGCGATCGGAACGGTGTTGATCCCGAAGAAGTTGGTGGCGATCAGAACGCCATGAATGGCGTGGTTGGCGGCCAGCTCTGCTGGGGTGGGCATCGCGGCCAGGGCGCTGCAGTAGGCAGCGGCGGCGGCTACGTGCTGTGCGGCGGTGACGGCGCTATTGATCGCGGTTTGCTCAAGCCAGGCCAGATAGGGGCCATGGGCAGCCACGTACTGGGTGGCGCCGGTTCCCTGCCAGCTGCTGGCCTGAACCTCGACCATCAACTGGCTCAACTCGGCACATGCGCGTGCGTATTGGTCACTAAGTTCTTGCCACTGCTGCGCGGCGACAAGCAATGATCCCGGACCGCACCCGGCGCTCAACAGGCCCGAGTGCACCTCCGGAGGTATAGCCATCCATATCGTGGCCGCCAGGACTCACCTCCTCACCTAGGCAGCGCTTTGCCTTACCCGCGGTGTTAGTCGGCCATAACGGGCAGAAAGTTCCCATCGTGCCCAGGAATGGTGCGGTACCTTCCCGTATCAACTCGTAGGATCTGGGTAAATCCCTTGTGTCACTTCAGTTTCGCGCTTATCATCGGGGCGCTCTTTGTCAGTGCCCGGCGTTATGATTCGAACATGTTAGCGAATAGCCGGGAGGAGCTTGTCGAGGTCTTCGACGCGCTGGATGCCGAGCTGGACCGCTTGGACGAGGTGTCCTTTGAGGTGCTGACCACCCCGGAACGGCTAGCGATGTTGGAACGCCTGGAACGCCTGGCGCGCCGGCTACCGGCGGTCGGGCACGCGTTGATCAACCAACTCGACGCCCAAGCCGGCGAGGAAGAACTGGGCGCCACGCTGTGCTGCGCGCTGGCCAACCGGTTACGCATCACCAAGCCCGACGCCGCCCGGCGCATCGCCGAGGCCGCCGATCTCGGGCCTCGTCGGGCACTCACCGGTGAACCGCTAGCCCCACAGTTGACCGCCACCGCCACCGCCCAACGCCAGGGCCTGATCGGCGAGGCGCACATCAAAGTGATCCGCGCCTTTTTCGCCCACCTGCCCGCCGAGGTGGATGTGTCCACCCGAGAGGCCGCCGAAGCCGACCTGGCCGGCAAGGCGCGTGGCTATCGTCCTGACGAGTTGGCCAAATACGCCCAGCGGGTCATGGACTGGCTACACCCCGACGGCGACTTCACCGACACCGAACGCGCCCGCAAACGCGGCATCACCCTGGGCAACCAGGAATACGACGGCATGTCACGGCTAAGTGGCTACCTGACCCCCGAAGCGCGCGCCACCTTTGAAGCCGTGCTAGCCAAACTGGCCGCCCCCGGGATGTGCAACCCCGACGACCACACCCCGGTCATCGACACCACCCCCGATGCGGCCGCCATCGACCGCGACACCCGCAGCCAAGCCCAACGCAACCACGACGGGCTGCTGGCCGGGCTGCGCGCGCTGATCGCCTCCGGGAAACTGGGCCAACACAACGGGCTTCCCGTCTCGATCGTGGTCACCACCACCCTGACCGACCTGCAAAACGCCGCGGGCAAGGGCTTCACCGGCGGCGGCTCGCTATTGCCGATGGCCGATGTGATTCGTATGGCCAGCCACGCCCACCACTACCTCGCCATCTTCGACCACGGCACACCGTTGGCGCTGTATCACACCAAACGACTAGCCTCCCCCGCGCAGCGGATCATGCTGTTCGCCAGGGACCGGGGCTGCACCAAACCCGGTTGCGATGCACCGGCCTACCACAGCCAGGCCCACCACGTGCAAGGTTGGGCCAGCACTCGTCGCACCGACATCACCGACCTGACCCTGGCCTGCGGCCCCGACAACCGACTCGCCGAAAAAGGCTGGATCACCCGCAAAAACACCAAAGGCGACACCGAATGGCTACCACCCGCGCACCTCGACCACGGCCAACCCCGCACCAACACCTTCCACCACCCTGAGAAGCTGCTACGCGACGACGACGACAAACCCGATTGACCCCTGAACCCGAGCCCCGCGGCACTCACGCGCCACCCGGGCCACCATGCTCGCACAAGCCACAACGGCCGGGAGCTTTCACCACCACGCATCGACCGTTTTGCAATGCCGCAGGGTGTGCCCGCGGCGATGTGGTCCGAGCCCGCTGGAGCAATCCGTCGGCATTGCGCGACTATTAAAGGCATGGATTGCGAGGTCGCGCGCGAAGCGCTGTCGGCTCGACTCGACGGCGAGCGTGCACCGGTGCCCTCGGCGAGAGTCGATGAACACCTGGGCGAGTGCAGCGCCTGTCGCGCATGGTTTAGCCAGGTGGCCAGCCAGGCTGGTGATCTGCGTCGGCTCGCCGAATCCCGCCCGGTTGTCACGCCTGTTGGGCGCCTCGGGATCCGCCGGCCGTCGCTGCAGCAACATTCACCGATGACCTGGCGACGTTGGGCGTTGCTGTGCGTGGGCATCGCGCAGGCCGCCCTGGGCACCGTGCAGGGGATTGGCCTAAACGTCGGCCTGACCCACCAGCACGCACCAGGTGCCGGCAACCACTTGCTCAACGAGTCCACGTCGTGGTCGATTGCGCTCGGTGCGATCATGGTGGGCGCGGCGCTATGGCCGAGCGCCGCCGCCGGCCTGGCCGGTGTTCTGACGGCGTTCGTCGCCATACTGACCGGCTATGTGATTGTGGATGCGCTGTCCGCCGCGGTCAGCACCACGCGGATTTTGACTCATCTGCCGGTGGTGATCGGCGCGGTCCTGGCAATCATGGTGTGGCGAAGCGCCTCTGGTCCTCGGCCGGGACCGGATGCGGTCGCCGCTGAGCCCGATATCGTGTTGCCCGACAACGCATCACGCGGACGCCGGCGCGGTCATTTGTGGCCCACCGACGGTTCGGCGGCCTAGCTGGTATCGCCCAAACTTACGCAACCGCAAGCTGTTTGAGACCACGAAGAACGACGAGAACGCCATGGCCGCACCGGCCACCAGGGGGTTGAGCAGTCCGGCAGCGGCGACGGGAATCGCGGCGATGTTGTATCCGAATGCCCAGACCATGTTGAGTTTGACGGTGCGCATCGTGGCCCTTGCCAGGTCAAGCGCAAGGGGTACAACGTCGAGGTGGTCGCGGACCAAGATGATGTCGGCGGCACCGATCGCGACGTCCGTGCCGCGCCCGATGGCCATGCCTAGATCGGCACGGGCCAGTGCGGGTCCGTCATTGATGCCGTCACCGACCATGGCGACGACATGTCCGCGGTCGCGTAGCTGCTCAATGACATCGACCTTGCCTTCCGGCAGGATGTCGGCGATCACCTCGTCGATGCCGACGCGAGTAGCCACGGCCGCCGCCGATTCGGGATTGTCACCGGTCAACAGCATGGTGCGCAGGCCACGATCGGCCAGGGCGGCCACGGCGTCTCGCGCCGAGTCCTTGACGGCGTCGGCGACCGCGATGACCCCGCATGGTTCGCCGTCGACCTCGACGAATACGGCCGTCTCACCCAGCGATTCGGCGTGGCGCCGGGCCGCGCGCATGTTGGGGTGGCACGACGAGGACCCGATCCATGACGGTTTGCCCACCCGTACCGCCCGCCCGCACACGGTGCCGCTGACGCCGCGGCCGGGTATGGCGCGAAAGTCGGTGACCGCGTCTCGCCGAGTCGTTGCCGCAGCGATCGCGAGCGCCACCGAGTGCTCGGACGCGGCTTCCACGGTCGCGGCCAAGGCGAGCACCTGGTCGGCCTCCCAGCCCGGTGCCGCGGTCACCGCACTGACCTGCAGCCGGCCCGTCGTCAGGGTGCCGGTCTTGTCGAAGACGACGGTGTCCACCGCGCGAGTGGCCTCCAACGATTTGTAGCCCTTCAGAAATATTCCGAGCTGGGCACCGCGACCAGAGGCCACCATCATCGCGGTCGGAGTCGCCAGCCCCAGGGCACACGGGCAGGCGATGACAAGCACGGCGAGTGCGGCCGAGACGGCACGGTCGGGTTGTCCCCCGGCGATTAGCCATCCGGCTGTGGTTAGTGCCGCGATAACCAACACAGCGGGAACAAACACCGAGGAGATCCGGTCGGCTAGTCGCTGTGCGTCGGCCTTTTGCGCCTGCGCTTGCTCAACGAGGCGGACCATGCCGGCGAACTGGGTGTCGGCGCCCACCGCGGCCGCCTCCACGATCAGCCGGCCGTCAAGCACTGTGGTGCCGCCGATGACCTGCCTCCCTGGACGCACCCGGGTCGGTTTGGCCTCGCCGGTCATCGCGCTCATATCGACCGCAGCCGACCCGTCGACGGCGAGGCCGTCGGCGGCGACTATCTGCCCTGGACGCACCACGAAGCGCTGCTGTTCTTTGAGTTCGTCGGCCGGGATGACCATCTCCGACCCATCCGGTAGCAGCACGGCTACTTCCTTGGCGCTCAGCGCCGCCAAGGCTCTCAGCGCACTGCCCGCCTGCGACTTGGCGCGCGCCTCGAAATACCGCCCCACCAGCACGAACACCGTGACACCCGCCGCGACCTCGAAATAAATAGCATCGCTTCCCAGCAGCGCCCGCCATATGCCGCTGCGCTCTATGGACGAGTGATTGCCGAAGACGGTGTACAGCGACCAGATCGTGGCGGCCGTGATACCGACCGAGATTAGCGTCTCCATGGAGGCGGCGTGGTGGCGCGCGTTGCGCATCGCGACGCGGTGAAACGGCCACGCCGCCCAGGTCACGACCGGCAGTGCCAGCCCGCTTAGCACCCACTGCCAGCCGGTGAAGCGCGTGGCAGGCACGACCCCAAACATCACCGACAGATCGGCCACGGGCACAAACAGCACCGCCGCGACCGCTAGCCGGATCAGCAGCTGTCGAGCGTGGTCGGCGTCCGGATCACTCGCGCCCCGAGCGTCATCCGTGCACAGATCGGCCTGATAGCCCGCCCGGCGGACCGCCTGGCACAGCGCGGCGGCGTCGACCGCCTCGCTGGTGTCGATGGTTGCCACCCGGGTGCCGAAGTTCACAGCTGCCCGAACCCCCGGCAGCTTGTTGAGGGTCGACTCGACCCGGCGGGCGCACGCAGAGCACGACATCCCGCTGATCCTGAGTTGTACCCGCTGCACACTCCCGTGGTGTTCACCGGTCACGGCCGTCGTCGCCGACATCGTGGCTCCTCACTTCCGGCCGACCCGTGGCCTCCGCTCAACATCGGCGGCGGCATGACCAAATTACTCACCTCGCGCGATGCGGTGACCGCACCGGCGGATAGTCGTCTTCAACAGGCCGTCAACACCGGCAGCAAGCGCAGCAGAATACGGGCCGAACTGGCCGCCACCTCGCTAACAAACCGATTGAAGTCCACCCGCGAGTCTGCTCCGGCAAGATCGGAGAGCGCGCGAATAACCAGCCATGGGATATCGAAGGACCCACAGATTTGCGCCACCGCGCCGCCCTCCATTTCGACTGCTAGACCGCCGAGTTCGTGGTGCAGCCGGCTGCGGGTGCGCTCGCAGTGAAGGTATTGGTCACCGGTCAGGATGGTGCCGTAGTAGATGCGTGGCGACCGGCCACCACCGCCCGCGGCGGTAGACAGCGGCGCCAGCGTGAACCCGTCGAGGCGGTGTTTGACCCGATCGATGACCGCGGGATCAACCGGGTATCCCAGCCGCTCGGTCGGTTCGATGAAAGGAATGTGTCCAGGTTGATAGGGGCGCAGCCGCTCATCGGTGAGCACACCGAAATCGTGCTGGACGACCCGATCGGCGATGACAATGTCACCGATGCACAGCTCGGGGTCCAGTCCGCCAGCCACTCCGGTGAAAACGATGGTGCGGCAACGGAATCGGTCGGCAAGTAGCGTTGCGGTCAGGCCAGTGTTGACTTTGCCCATGCCGGCCGCGGCCAACACGACTCGGTGCGCGTCGAGTTGGCCGGTATCGAAGGCAATCTGCGCGACCTGTTGGCGTTTCGTATCACCCAGGACGCCGCGCAGGTACGCCAGCTCTTGCGGGATCGCACAAATGACGCCGACCGTCACCGCCATCCGTCCGGTCGCAACTTAATCTCCGATCGCCGGTCACCGCCGACTGGCTTCCCTCGCACCGCGCGCGATTGTATCGAGCAGGTCGACGCCCTCGCCGCCGACCTGACCTCAACAACGCTCCGCGCCTCGGCACATAAGGCGTAAGCCAGCGGCCTGGCCGCGGCGCCTGGCGCGCAGCACGGCGTGCAGTGCGTCGCGGGCACGCGCTGTGATTGGCGCGACCACGCCGCGGTCGGTAGAGCTCTGGCTGACCCAGGTTGGCAGTGTTGACACAGCGTCGGTCCTTCGTCGGTCCGGCGACATTGCGCCACCTGATCTAAGTTCACCCGGGCGGCTTTACGGGCGCGCCGCGCAGAAGTAAACAGTGCGAAAAAGGTCGTTTGTGACCTTTGACACGGCTTCAAGCCCGACACAGGTGGGATTTCGGCTGGTCAGGTGAGCATCGCGGCGCGCTCGAGGTCAAGCAGCTGCTCGCCGCGCCGTTCGGCATCGTAGGCCTTGCGCCCGCCGCGCACACCGAACAGCCGCTTAGAAATCAGCAGGTAGCCAACGGCGGCGACATTGATGCTGAAAGTCACCACCCTAGTCGTCGTGATGCCCTTGGCCAGGTCGTGAATCTCCAACGGCAGGAAAATTGAGGTGGCCACCACCGCGAAGTACTCGCCCCAGCGCTTCAGCAGCCACAAACCGACCCCCTCGACGGCCTGTAGCACTGCGTAGGCCGCCAGCATGCCCGTGATCAGGGCCAACGTCGACGGTTTGGCGGCCAACGCTTTCTCCAGAGCGTGGATCACCGTCATCTGGTCGACCTTGAATCCGGCCGCACGCAGCACCGGCAAGTCCCTATCCAGGGTCGCCTGGATGGCTCCGCGCGCACCGCGAAACTCCCACACCGCCCACGCGGCCAGCGCCACCACCAACGCCCGGACTAGCCGTTCGACCCCGAGCGCGCGAATGATGCTGGCCTGACGTAACGCCTTGCCGCGCATAATCAACGGCGCATCCTCGGGAGCACCACGCCCCTGCGGCCCACCGAGCGCGAAATCGCCGCAGCGCAAGCAGCGCCATACTTCGCCCAGCCCGGTGCTGGCGCGCAGCCGCGCAGCAAGTGCCGCGTCGTCCGGCGCGTAGGTGACGTGTCCCCCGAGACCACAGGTGATCAACTCCCACCGGTTGCGGATGCGGTTTTGGTTCTTGGCCACTTGCGCTCCTTAGCTGCCGGTCTGAGGTGGTTTGCGACCCGTATCCGCCGATCATTGGATGCGGGCAGCCAATCTCGCAAGCTAACGCGCACTTGGTCATATCGGCCGCCGCCATTGGGTTCTCCCGATTAGACGGGTGCGCGCCACGTAACGAGCACCCGGCCGTACAGCAGCCGACGGATACGCGCCCCGGGCAGCAGGGCGCGAACGTGGCTGCGTAGCTCATACAACGTCTGCGGGGGCGGCCACTTGATCGGAGCGGAATGTTCCCACTTGCCCTTGACGCGATTGGCCATGCCGCAGGCAACCCAGCTGGTCAAGTGCCATAAGCCGTTTCGCAGCGAGGGCTTCACGAAGGTGACCACGGCCAGCGTCCCACCGGGAGTTACCAGCCCGCCGAGCCGGCTCAGCGCCGTCCGAGTGTCCTCGATGTGGTGCAGGGCGGCATTGGAGACCACGGCGTCGAAGCCCGCGTTGGGCAGCTCAGCCGTCATGATGTCGGCGTGCAGCCAGCGGATCGGCGCGTTGGCGAACCGGGTCTGTGCTCGTTGCAGGACGGGCGCATCGATGTCCACCGCCGTGACGTAGGGTATGCGCCGAGCCAGCCGGGCAGCCAGCAACCCGTCGCCGCACCCGACGTCGAGCACGCACTGGGCACCGGGCCGCACCATGGCATCCAGCAGAGCGTCGTAGTGGATGTTAGCGTTCCACGGTTGATCGTTCACGTCGTCGAAAGCCTGCCATGGCTGCGGGCATGTGCAAGACATCGGGTGGGACGGAAAGTGGATCTGTGACCCCACTGATGGTGGCTGCGGGGTCACCCATCAACGCGACGATTGCGCCGCGATCAACCTCGCACGCTACGAGGAACCCGTTAGCGTCGTCGGCCCAGTTGGGGCCGCCGTTAAGCGTGCAGCCGACCCTAAGACCCGGCCTGGCCGGGCAGGTGGCGATCAAGCACGGAAGGCAACCGGCCACCCGGCCGGCGAACAACCCCGAGATGGGGTGCGAGTCGCGTGATCACTAAAGACCACTCACTCGCAACGGGATCCGCATGGTCGAATACATTCGAGTGATCAACTATTTTCGGCGTCCGCGGAGGTGCGCGGTGGATGACGAACAGACCGACGTCGCGCACCGCGCGATATGACCGTCACGTCGTCGCGGACAGGGTCGCAATTGGGCCGGCCGGTAGGCCCCAACGGTGAGCAGACCCGCCAGCGGATCATCATGGCAGCCATGCGCTGTGTTGCTGAGGTCGGGTACTCACAATCGAGCATCCAAGAGATCCCCCCCAAATACCCCGGTTCCAAGGCACTGCGCGATGTCGTCACCGAGATCGTCGAGGACGCCCGGGCAGAGGGGTTGCTGTCCGCCGACACCGGCGCAGAGGCCGCAGTGGAAGCCGTCTGTGCGCTGACGCGCGGTCTTTCGGAGCAGGCGGCCAGCCTGTCGCCGCAGGCCTACGACGCCACGCTGGATTCGGTCAAGCGACTCCTCGGCGAAACGCTGTTCGCACGCGGCAAGCGCAGCATGGTCGTACCGCAATGAGTTTGGTCAGCGCGCTGCGGCTGAACATGACCAACATCGCCGATCCCACGGCACGCCACGCGGGCCGCTATCAGGCCGCACTGGACATGGCCGAGTATGCCGATCGGTGCGGCTTTACCGCCGTCAGCGGAGAAGAACATCATTTGGCCGCGACGGGCTGGCTTCCCTCGCCGCTAATTCTGGCCGCCGCTATCGCCGGGCGAACGCGCAGCGTGCGAATCAGCATCAACGCATTGATCGTCCCGCTCTACGATCCGGTTCGGCTCGCGGAGGATATCGCCGTACTGGACAACCTCACCGGTGGGCGGTTCAGCTTCGTGGCCGGTATGGGCTACCGGCCCGAGGAGTACCACGCTGCCGGCAAGGACTGGTCACAGCGCGGCGCCCTGATGAACCACTGCCTCTCGGTGATGCTCAAAGCGTGGAGCGATCAACCCTTTGAATACGACGGCCGATCGATCAATGTCACACCGAAACCGCTCACGCGGCCTCATCCGATGGTTTTCATCGGCGGCATGACGCCGGTGGCGGCTCGGCGAGCAGCGCGCTTCGGACTACCATTCTCGCCGCCCATGGCCATGCCTGAGATCGAGGCGGTGTATCACCAGGAGCTGGCTCGCAACGGCAAGACGGGCTTCGTCTACCACCCCGAGAACGGCAGCACCGTGACCTTGCTGCACGCCGACCCGGACCAAGCATGGTCGAGCTACGGCGAATTCATCATGAACGAAGCCTCCGAATACAGCGCGTGGCAGCGTGCCGGCGTGCCGCGGCCCAACGAGATCGCCGCTGCCTCGATTGCGGATCTACGCCGGCTCAACAAGGTAGAGATCCTTACCCCCGAGCAGTTGATCCACCAGATCCGTCGCGGCAGACGTGAGGTGGTCATGAACCCGCTCGTGGGCGGACTTCCGATCGATGCCGGCTGGGCCAGTGTGCATCTGCTGGGCGACGAAGTCCTCCCCCGCATCGCCGATATCCGCGACTGAACTGAGCCACGGGGTATCGGGCGTGGTGGCCTGGAACCCCCTGGCGTCATGGCCTACCGCGGGCGTACTGATCGCTCAGCTTGGCCAACGTGGCCTCGATTCCCGCCGCATTGGACTTCGCGAAACCCGTCACCTCGTAGAACTTCAGGTAGTTCTTGATCGCACCGGCGCCGTGATAGTCGAATGTCTCGGTGACGCGGGTCAGTGTCGGTGACAACGATTCGAATTCCCATCTCCACCGGTGGCCCAGCGGGTGGCTCCACTCGACCAATTCGTTCGGTTTGAGCGCGGTCACCCTGCTGGTGATGCGATACGGTAGTCCGAACAACTTCATCTTCGTCGAAAACCTCGACCCAACAACTAATTTCGCCGGTACCTTGATGTTGCCGCGAACCGTGCCCGATCCGTCCAGCTCGCGGTGACTCCGGGGATCAGCAACGATGGCGAACAACTCGGCCGCCGGCGCGGCCACCTCCACCGAACGGCTCACCCGGCCGGGTCCGGCATCGACAACGGTCACAGTCATCATGTCTCCCTTCGGTTGTATCCCAGGAGTACCCAATTTGACCACCCGGTACCCCCAAGAGCCTTCTCCCGCTACAGGTCGTTGCCCGCGTAGGACTGGTTGAAGCTTTTGTTGGCCAACGGGAAGTCGGGGACGATGGTGTCGGCCATCGACACCGGCAGCGCGGGCCAGTTGAACCAGGACGGATCGACGACTTTCGCCCGGGTGATGCGGCCGGCGGCGTCAATTTCAACGCGGTGCACGATGGTGCCGCGCCAACCTTCGACGATGCCAACACCGCTGCTGGGCGCGCCCACTGGGTGGACCGTGGAGGTGTATTCCATTGGACCGGTGTGTGATTCGACAATGTGTTGAGCAAGAGCGGCAGAGGCGGCGAATTCGTCGCGCCGCACGGTGTAGCGGGCCAAGACGTCACCGTCAGGCGCGCCGATCTCGGTGATGGGCAGCACTGTGGTGGGGTGTTCGACCCGGGCATCGGTGTGCAGTCCGCTGGCGCGGGCAACGTAACCCAGGCAGCCGAGCGCGCTGGCGTCGTCGGGGTGCAACACGGCCGTGCCGGCGAAGCGGTCGTAGACAACCGAGTTGGCCAGCGTCAGCGCGGCGATCTCGGCGAGATCACCGGCGAGCGCTTGTAGTTCGTCGGTGTCGGGCAGCGTACGCAGCGCAATCCCGCCCGGGCGGATGGCGCCGCGCAGTAGCCGGTGCCCGGTGACGGCGGCGTTAAGCCGCAGCAGCTTTTCGCGGATCCGTTGGGCGTGAGCGTTGGCGACCGAGTAGCCGACATCGTTGGCCAAGGCGCCGAGGTCGGCGGCGTGGTTGTAGAGCCGTTCCAGTTCGACGATCAGGGCCCGCAGCCGGTGGACCTCGTCGGGCAGCTCGATGCCAAGAGCGTCTTCGATCGCCAGGCTGTGCGCGAGCGCGTGCGCGGCCGACGTGTCGCCGCTGATGCGTTCGGCGAGATCGGCCGCACCGGTGGCGAGGCGGCCGTGGAAGAGTTTCTCGATGCCGCGGTGCACGAACCAGAGCCGCGCCTTCAGCCGCACGATCGTCTCGCCCGCGACGGAGAACCGGAAGTGACCGGGTTCGATAAGGCCGGCGTGTACCGGGCCGACCGGGATCTCGTATACCCCACGCCCTTCGACGGTCAGGAACGGGAAAGCCCCGGTACCGGTGAATTCGGGCGTGGGCCCGGCATCGGTGCGCATCGGATGCCACTCGGGCCAGTGCCCGTGGCGGACCAGCCGACGGGGTTTGGGATGCCCGACGGGGCGGATTCCGTACAGGTCCGCCATTTCCCGCTCGAACCGGCCGGCCGGAAACGACATATACGCCAGCGATCTGATCTCTGGATTATCGGCGGGTACCACGTATTCCAGCTCGACGCGGCGATCCGGCCGGCCCGCCAGGAACAGGTATACGACACGCAGCCGGTCGCCGTCGTCGTGGGCGGCGACCAGGGCAAGGCGAAACGAATCGGCCCAGAGTTGTTCGGCCGTCGCTATCAGGCCGCGCTCGGATACCCGGTGGCGCAGCCAGCTGGCACTCATCGCGGTAGACCCACGTTGCTGGCGGCAATGCCAAGCAGGTCGGTGAGGGGGCCCGCGGTGATGCCGAGGGCCGCCGAGACGACGATGCCCGCGATCAACGCCGCCGCCGCGGTGGCCGGCACGGTGATCGCCGGCGCGCCCGCCGCCGGGGTGCCGAGCAGGATGCGTCCGGAATTGCGTGCCAGAGCCGCGAACCCGATCGCGATCAGCAGCAGCGCCGCACCCAGCACCCAGGCCAGCCGTGCGTGGGCCAGTGACCGCGCGATGGCCAGCTCGCTGGCGAACATCGCGAATGGGGGCAGACCGAGCAACACGATTACTCCGGTGGCAAACGACACGCCGATCAGCCGTGACCGGCGCAGCACGCCGGTGATGTCGGCGACGGCGGTGCAGTCGTGCGCGGCCTGCAGCTGGCCTCCGGCTAGAAACAGCACGGTCTTGCCGATCCCGTGGGCCAGCACGTGCAGCAGCAGCGCGGCGATCGCCAATGTCGTGCCGGCGGCCGCGGCGATCGCGATCAAGCCCATGTTCTCCATCGACGAGTAGGCCAGCATCCGCTTGACGTCGCCGGTGACGGTCAGCATCAGCACCGCCACCAGCAGCGTCGCCAACCCAACCACGACAAGCCCGTTGCGCAGGTAGGTGGGTCCGGTGGCGGCGTCGATGATCGGCCGCAATCGAATCAACACCGAGAGGGCCACCGCCAGCAGCACCCCGCTCATCAGTGCGGACACCGGTGCGGGGGCCTGGCTGTGCGCGTCCGCCAGCCAGGTGTGAAACGGGAAGAGGCCCGCCTTGGCGCCATAACCGATCAGCAGCAGCCCGCCGGCCAGTCGGGCGACCCCGGGGTCTAGGCCGGCGGCGTGTTCGGCCAGGATGTCGAGGTTCAGCGCGCTGGCGTCAGCGGCGCCGGCATCCCGCGCGGCGAAGTACAGCAGCACGGTGCCCAAGAAGGCAATCGCGATCCCGACCGAACAGATCACGACGTATTTCCAGGTCGCTTCCAGTGCGGTGCGGGTGCGGCGATGCCCCACCAGGAACGCGGTGATCACCGTGGTCGCCTCGATCGCCACCCAAATAACGCCAATGTTGTTGGCACACACCGCAAGAACCATCGCGCAAAGAAACGCTGGCGTTAGCACCCCATACAGCCGAGCGCCACGCTCATCGATGTGGCCGTGGGCCAGCTCGGCATCGATGTAACCGATACTCGCTGCGGTGGCCAGCGTGCCGACGATCCCGATAACGACGAGCATGATCACCGTCAGCGCGTCGGCGCGCAGCAGCCCGCCCAGCCCGAACTGCGCCCCAGATCCCGTCCGAAACGCCATCACCACAGCGCAGGCCAGCACCGTCGCGGCGGACAGCACGGTCAGCGTCGCCGTCGTGTGCCGCCACCCGGCGACCATGCCGGCGATGGACGCGGCCAGCGGTGCGAGGATCGCGGCGAGCAGCAAACCGGTCATCAGTCCCGCAGCTCCCGCAGCTTGTCCAGGTCGGCATCGCCGAAGGTGCGCCGCAGCCGGCCGGTCAGCACACCGATCACGATGACCGCGAACAGCACGTCCAGCGAGGCACCGAGTTCGACGATCAGTGGCACCCCGGCGGTGAGCAGGAATGCGGTTGCGGCAATGCCGTTGTCTAGCATCAGGAATCCGGCGGCTTGCGAGATCGCGTGCAGCCGTGTGGTCATCACGAGCAGCGCGATCAGCACCACCGCGAACGCGGCCGGCACCGCGTTGGTGGTGACGCCGGGTTCCAGGGTGACCACCGGCTGGGTGATCGCGAACGCGGTGAGGGTCAGCCCGGCGGTAATCAGCAGCGAGCTGGCGGTGTTGACCAGCGGGGTGGCCTCCCGCTGCGTGGCCGATTCGGCGCCCACCGCGCGGGCCAG
Source organism: Mycobacterium canetti CIPT 140010059 (assembly GCF_000253375.1). Classification (NCBI taxonomy): domain Bacteria; kingdom Bacillati; phylum Actinomycetota; class Actinomycetes; order Mycobacteriales; family Mycobacteriaceae; genus Mycobacterium; species Mycobacterium canetti. The sequence goes on along the minus strand of NC_015848.1, from coordinate 95,583 downwards.
CAGCCACGGCAACACCAGCGCGCGCAGCGCCACCACGGCGATGCCGACGCCGATCAGCGCACGATCGTGGTCGCGGATGCCGCGCAGCAGTGGGATCGCCGCCAGCGCAACACCCTGCCAGGCCAGCAGCCGCACAATAGCCCGCAGGTCGCGGCGCCAGACAATCAGCACCGACGCCAACACCAGCCCACCCGCGGCGAAGTCGACCAGGATCGAGAAGTTGGCGTTACTCATCGCTGGCCTTTCACGCCTGCACCGTGAAGAAGTTGGCGGCGGTGACCGCGAGCAGAGCCAGCAGAAACGAGCCGGCCAGCAGCTCGGGGACCCGGAACAATCGCAGCTTGGCGAGGAACACCTCGAACGTCGCCAGCAGCACCGCGAGAATCGCGACCTTGGCCGCCACCGCCACCACGCCGATCAGCACGTCAAGCGCGGTGGGCGCGGCGCCGGCGATCCCCCACGGCAGGAACAGATTCGCCAGCAGTGCCAGCAGCACCGTGAGCCGCATCCCGGCCGCCCATTCGACCAGCGCCAGCCGTGGGCCGGCGTACTCGAGGACCATGGCCTCGTGCACCATCGTCAATTCCAGGTGGGTGGCCGGGTTGTCCACCGGCAGCCGCCCGGTCTCGGCGACGATGACAATCACCAACGCCACGAAGGCCAGTACGCCGGCCAGCGACACCACGTGGCCAGGGTGGTCGATCGTACTGGCCACCAGCGCACCGAGATTGGCCGATCCGGCGGGGATGGACAGCGCGAACACCGCCAGCAGGATCGTTGGTTCGACCAGTGCGGCGATGGTGATCTCGCGGCTGGCGCCCATGCCGCCGAAAGAGGTGCCGGTGTCGATGCCGGCCAGGGTCAGTGCGACGGTGCCCAGGAATAGCAGCCCGACCACGGCAAACAAGTCGGCGCTGGGGTCCAGGGGTGACCCGGTGGCCACCAGCGGTGCGATCGCGGCGATCAAAAGCGTTGTCCCGGCGACGATCACCGGCGCGGCGGCGAACACGATCGTCGTCCCCGCCGGTGTGATCTGTTGCTTGCCAAGCTGTTTGAGCAGGTCGCGCCACGGTTGCAGCAGGCCGGCGCCGGCCCGGCCTTCCCAGCGTCCCCGTACCTGCCGCGTCATACCGATGACCAGCGGCGCACCCACCATGACCCCGCCGATTTGCGCGGCGCCCGCTAGGTAGGACATCACGTTCACCTCGCCACCACCAGCACGATCAGTACGCCCAGCGCGCCGTAGGCCAGATACAGGTGCACGCTGCCGGGGTGGGCGCGCCGCAGCAGCCCCGCGGCGGCGGCCACCGCGCCGACCACCGGTGGGTACAGGCGCCGTTCAATCGCGTCGGTGATCGCGGTCCGGTAGGTGATCCGCTCGGCCATATAGCGCGACTCGGCGGTGTGGGTGACCTCGACGTCGGTGTCCGGGCGCAGCACGTCGTCGAAAACCCGCTGCAACGGCTCAGCAAACGCCGTGGCCGTGTATTGCATGCGCGCGGTGAGTTCGGCTGCGCCGCATGCCCACAGCGGCAAGATGGCCGATGCCGGGCGTCGGCGGCAACGCCACCGCGCCAGCACGGCAACCACCAATGCCGCGGCGAGCACGCCGCCGGCGATCACCCCGGGCGCGATCGACCCGGACATCCCGGGCAACCGCACCACCGCACCCAGATCGGTGAACTCGACCGACCGCGCGGCGGGCAGCGTCGCGGCCGCTCCCCGCACAGCGGGCGCGACCAGCAGCGGTGCCACCGCCAGGGCCAGGCACGCGGCCGCCACCATCGCCATGCCGGCGCGCATGCTGACCGGCGCCTCACGCGCCGCTTCCGCGTGGAGGGAGCGGGGGCGGGCGAGAAACCCGATCCCGAACGCTTTGGTCATCGCCGCCACGCTCAGCCCGGTGGCCAGTGCGACCACACCGACCGCCAGCGGCGTCGTTAGCGCCACGACGGGGTCATGTCCGGGGGCGGCGTGGACCAACGACTGGACCAACAGCCACTCGCCGACAAAGCCGGCGCCCAGCGGCAGCCCGCAGGCGCCTAGTGCGGCGACCCCGAAAAATGCGGTGGTCGCGGGCATCCGGCGGGCCAGTCCGCCGAGCAGGTCCAGGTCGCGCAGCCCGGTCGCGGCCAGCACCGATCCGGCCGCCAGAAATGCCAGGCTCTTAAACGCCGCGTGCGCGATCAGATGCAGCATCGCCGCGGCGACGGCGATCGACGCCGGACCGTAAGCGCCTGCGTCCGCGAACAGCGTTGCGGCACCGAGCGCTAGCGTGATCAGGCCCATGTTCTCGGTCGTCGAATAGGCCAACAGCCGTTTGAGGTCGGTGGCCACCGAAGCCTGCAGCACCCCATACAGCGCGGACGTGCCACCGACGGCCAGCAGCGCAAGCCCCCACCAACGTGGGCCCGGCCCGAGCAGCTGCAGATCGATTCGAGCGATGCCGTAGCAGCCCAGGTTAACCATCGCCGCGCTCATCAACGCCGACACCGGGCTCGGCGCCTCCGGATGGGCCCGCGGCAGCCAGGCGTGCAATGGCACCAGACCCGCCTTCGACCCAAATCCGGCCAGCGTCAGCACAAACACGACAGTGCGGACCCCGTCGGAGACTGCCCCGAGGCCGGCGAACCGGTCGGAACCCCCGGCCGCCGCCAACACCACGAGCCCGACCAGCAGCGCGATGAACCCCAGCTGAGTCATCACGGCGTACCACAGCCCCGCCGCTCGCACCTGCGGGCGGGTGTGCTCGGAGAGCACCAGGATCAGCGAGGCGATCGCCATCAACTCCCACGCCAACAGAAACGTCGTCACCGAGCCCGCGGCCGGCACCAACAGCATCGCCGCGACGAACAGTGGCACCACCGCCACCGCGACCCGACCCAAGTGCTCACGGCGCGCGTAGCCGATCAGGTAACAACCGACCGGAACCGCTACCGCGCCCGTGAGCGCCATGAAGAATCCGCCCAGCCGGTCGAGCTCGATGTGGATGCCGGACAGCGGAAGCAGCCAGCCGATGTGTGCCGCCCGCGTGGGTCCGAACATGCCGAGCAAACCCACGCCGACCCCGACAACACCCACGCCCGAGGTGACCGCCCCGCCGGCCGTCGGTGCAGCGGTCATTTCCCGGTCACCGATCGCAGCGCCGCCATGATGGCCGCGGGTGTCGGCGGGCATCCGGCGATCTCGACGTCAACGGGCACCACCTCGCCGACCGCGCCGACCACGCCGTAGGCGTCGGCGAACACCCCCCGGTTCAGCGCGCAATCCCCGCACGCGATCACCACCCGCGGGCGCGGCGTGGCCTCAAGGGTCTTGCGCAGTGGGCCGGCCATGTTGTGCGTGACCACGCCGGTCACCAACAACGCATCGGCGTGTCGGGGCGAGGCGACCAGCCGCGCCCCGAACCGCTCCGCGTCATACACCGGGCCAAAGGCGCCCGAAATCTCCACCTCACACCCGTTGCACGAACCCGCGTCAACATGTCGGATCTGCAGCGAACCCCGTACCCCGGCGGGTGGTTCGGCTATCGCCGCCGGTAAGGGGGCCGCGGGCTCGACCACCCGGCCAACACGGAAAATCTTGGCAACCCAACCCATGGCGTTACGTGGCCGAGCCGCCGGCGCGGAGGTCCTCTAGCACCGCCACCCGGTCGCTGAGCACCCTGGCCAGCACCTTGCGTGCCACCGCCAGCAGCTCGGCGATATCGGGTGCGGCAATCGAATAGATCATCGCGTTGCCGTCACGACGTGCCGCGACAACACCCGCCCGGCGTAGCACACCCAGCTGCTGGGACAGGTTCGACGACTCCAGGCCGACGTCCGAGGACAGCAACTCACCGACCGAACGGTCCCGCTCGACCAGCAGCTCCAAAATCCTGATCCGCGCCGGATGCGCAAGGGTTTTGAAGAACTCCGCCTTGAGCTTGTACAGCGGTTCGGACTCCACCGCGTCTCCTGAGAGCTTCAGCGTTACATCGGTTGACGAGTTGAAGAATTTATCAGATAGTGCGCATGCATGCTGGCCGCCCGCAGCCAATGAGCTACGGCGTACGCGAGTCAGCAACGATGCGGATGCCGGTGACGATCTCAGGTTCGATCGCGATCACGGTGTCCATCGCCATGTTCACCCACGGGTGTAGCAGCCGCTCGTAGCGAGCAACCTGCTGGGGATCGGTGACCTTGATCGCCAGTCCGGTCACCACCACACTCCACCCCGTCCGCCGCCGCGGATCAAGGTCGTCGGCTTCGTAGGCGACCACGACACCGGCATCGGCGCTCGATCGCACCGCAACGGACACCTTGGCCGTCAGGCGGGTGCGCACGATCACCCGACCGTCGACCACGAGGTGATTGACTGGACGGATCGCCGGCAGCGCCGCGCGGGTGAACACCACACGCCCATGGTCAACGCTGGCCAGCAACCGCATCGCCTCGTCACGGTCGAGCTCGACCACCTCCCGGGCGCTTTGCGGGCTGGCGCGCCGCGAGCCCGGGCTCATGCCAGACCGTCGGCAACGCCGTCACCGGTCGGGGTGATCAACCCGAGGTTGCCGTCGTAGCGGGAGTAGAGCAGCTGGCCGCGGCCGGTGGCCTGGTCGGTGAAAAACAGGAATGGCAGTCCATGTTCGCGCGCCCGGTCCACCGCGGCGGCCTCCGTGAGAACCGGTGTCGGACGCGAATTCACAATCAGCGGCACCGGCGGCCCGGCTGGGGCGCGACAACGTGACCATCCTGGGGGAAATACGTGGTGCTGGCGGGCCAGCCGCAGCCCCGACGGTCCAGCCCGATAGACCACAGCGTCCTCCCCCGTCTCGGCGTCGGTGAACAAATGCACGTCGTAGTCCATGGCGTCCATAGCGGCAATCGCCTGCAACGGGGTTGCGCGCCTTAGCACGACCGGTTTGCGGCGGGTGACTAGCGCCTCGGCCAGCGTGGTCAATCGCCGGCGGGGCCGATCCGGCCAAGGCCGGGGGCACCACTGTGCCGACGCCCGCACGATCTGTCGATCCAGTCTGATCAGTGCGGGTCGCAGATCATCGATGCCCGCGGTGGCGGCCTGCGCCCTTAATGGGGTGTCACCTACCTGCAGGTTTATCTGCACCAGCGTCGGCCCATCGGCGCAGTTCGCCATGGTCAGCCGCACCCGAGCACCCCCGGTGACGCCCCGATCGGCCAACACGCGACCCACGGCACGAGCCAACCGTTCGGCCTGGGATGCGTTAGCCCGGCCGCCGGAGAATACGGCGACATCCGGGAATTCCCGCGCGTGCGATGGCTCGGGTGCACATACGACGAGGCGACTGCGTTTCGGTTCCACCTGCTCGGCTTTCGATTGTGGCCCGATTGTGGCCAATGCCCAAAGCTTGTCTGGCCGACACGGACGCGGACAGGGCCGAAAGTCCCATGCCAAATGTGGGCTGTGTCACCACCCGGAAAATTCGGCTAGTCCGCGGCCCAACGGCGGCATTTCGTGTGGATCGACTCGTTGCCACACGTGCGCCCAGTAGGCTTTGAGTGTGGCAGTTTCCGTCGCTGCGCAGAAGCTGAGGCTCGCTCTGGACATGTACGAGGTTGGCGAGCAGATGCAGCGCATGAGGCTGGGTCGTGAACGGCCCAATGCGGACGTTGTTGAAATTGAAGCAGCTATCGACGCGTGGAGGATGACGCGTCCCGGGGCGGAGGAGGGTGACAGCGCAGGCCCGACGTCCACACGGTTCACATGAACGCTGTGGAGTCGACACTCCGTAGGGTCGCCAAGGACCTGACCGGATTGCGTCAGCGGTGGGCGCTGGTTGGTGGTTTCGCGGTGTCTGCGCGATCCGAACCACGTTTCACCCGTGACGTGGACATTGTTGTCGCGGTGGCAAACGACGATGCCGCGGAATCTTTAGTCCGTCAACTTCTTACCCAGCAGTACCATCTCCTGGCGTCGGTAGAGCAGGACGCGGCCAGACGGTTGGCAGCGGTCCGTCTCGGAGCAACCGCAGACACTGCCGCGAATGTTGTGGTGGACCTCCTTTTCGCGAGCTGTGGCATCGAACCGGAGATTGCGGAGGCTGCCGAGGAGATCGAGATCTTGCCCGATCTAGTCGCTCCGGTGGCCACAACGGCGCATCTGATCGCGATGAAACTTCTTGCGAGAGATGATGATCGGCGACCCCAGGATCGCAGTGATCTACGTGCGCTCGTGGACGCCGCATCGCCTCAAGATATCCAAGATGCGCGCAAAGCTATCGAGCTGATTACCCTGCGCGGCTTCCACCGGGACCGCGACCTGGCAGCGGAATGGACACGCCTCGCCGCCAAGTGGTGACCAGCCAATCCTGCGCCCAGTTCTGGAACTCAGATCCCGGTCCGCAAGCCATTTTGCCGAGGCCGCGCCCAGCGCTAGCCGTTAAGCATCCCGTCGATGAGCCGGCGCAGCACCTGTCTGGTCTCCCGACGGGCGCGCTTGGGGTCGTCGGCGGTGGCGATGAACATCGCCGCCTCGTCGAGCGCGCCAATGAGCACCTGGGCCAGCGGCCGCACCGGTTGACGAGCCAACTGGCCGGCCCGGATCGCCTCGGTGATCAACTGTTCGGTCATGCCCAGGCTGTATCGCTGGGCGACGTCGCGGAAACCCGCCCAGCCCAGCACGACGGGCGCATCCAGCAGGATCAGCTGACGCACCTCCGGATCACCAGATACCTCGAGCCAGGCATCGACCGCTGCCCGGATTGCATCGGCCGGCGTCGCCGCCCCCGAGGCGGCGACCAAGGTGGCCATCCGGGCCATCACGTCTTGCTCCACGACCTCCACCACATCGCGGAATAGTGCTGCTTTATCGGCGAATTGGTGGTACATCGCCCCCCGCGTGACCCCCGCCTCGGTCGCGATTTCCGGCGTCCCCACCTCCGCATAACCCCGTAACCCCCACAGCTTGCGGGCCCCGGTGATCAGCGCCTCGCGGGTCGCTGCGGAGCGTTCCTCCTGGGTGCGTCTCTTGATTTCCATACAATCTGTTGGTAAGTTACCGGCAGTCTGCTTGTAAATGTACCTCGAAGGGTGGGCATCCATGTCGACGATCGACATTAGTGCCGGAACTATTCATTACGAAGCAACCGGACCCGAAACTGGCAGGCCTGTCGTGTTCGTGCACGGGTACATGATGGGCGGTCAACTATGGCGACGGGTCAGTGAGCGACTCGCCGGTCGTGGCCTGCGCTGCATCGCCCCCACCTGGCCGCTGGGTGCGCATCCTAAGCCGCTACGCCCCGGCGCCGACCAGACCATCGGCGGGGTTGCCGGCATCGTCGCCGACGTCCTTGCCGCGCTCGAGCTCAAGGACGTGGTGCTGGTCGGCAACGACACCGGCGGGGTCGTCACCCAGCTCGTCGCGGTCCACTATCCCGAACGGCTCGGTGCCCTGGTCCTCACTAGTTGCGATGCGTTCGAACACTTTCCGCCGCCGATCCTCAAACCGGTGATCCTGGCCGCGAAATCGGCCACCCTGTTCCGGGCCGCGATCCAGGTGATGCGGGCACCGGCCGCGCGTAACCGCGCGTATGCCGGTTTGTCGCACCACAACATCGACCATCTCACCCGGGCCTGGGTTCGTCCGGCGCTATCCAACCCGGCCATCGCCGAAGACCTGCGTCAGCTCTCGCTATCGCTGCGCACCGAAGTCACCACCGCAGTCGCCGCCCGGCTGCCTGAATTCGACAAGCCGGCGCTCATCGCGTGGTCGGCGGATGACGTGTTCTTCGCACTCGAGGACGGTCAACGGCTCGCCGCGACCATCCCGCGCGCCCGTTTCGAGGTAATCGAGGGAGCACGGACGTTCTCGATGGTGGATTCCCCGGACCGGCTCGCCGACCAGTTGTCGACGGTCGCGGTGCGCACGTAGCCGGGTGCCCGTTTGGGCCAAGAAGTTCCGCGGCACTGCCTTTTGTGGCCCGCGGGACTTAGAATGCCCGCTGTGACGACCCCGTCCAACCACTGGGGGGACGAACGAAGGAAGCTCTCGCATCAGCCACCGGTGCGGGGTCAGATTCTTGGCCGCAGGCAAGCCCGGCGGCTGAGCCAGCACTTCGCGCGGGTCGGCGTCGAAGCCCCGCCGAAGCGCCTTCAGGAAATGCTGTTGGGCGCTCCCGCCGCCGACGAAGAATGGACCGACGTCAAGTTCGCACTGATCGTGACCCAGCTGAACCATGAGAAGCGCGTCGCGAAATTCCACCGCCTACAACGCCGAGCCACGCATTCACTAATCTGTCTGGGTTTGGTTCTCGTCGCACTGAACTTCCTGATCTGCCTCGCCTACATCTTCTTCAGCCTGACCCAACACGCCGCAGCGTTGTGAATCTACTGGTTGGCTTAATCGATGATGTCGCGCAGGGCGGCCGCGATAGCCTCGATCGCCCGATCCAGTATTGCGCGGGTGGTGGCGAAGTTCAGCCGCGCAAATCCCGAGCCCACCGCGGCGCCGAACGGAATGCCAGGCGACAGCGCCACCTTCGCCTTCGAGAGCAGGTATTCCGCCGGTTCAGACGGCAGAGCCAGCGCACGGAAATCCACCCACGACAGGTAGGTACCGTCCGGAGCGTTGACCTCTACCCCGGGAGCTAACTCCGGCAGCGCCCGTGCCAGATGATCACGGTTCGCCCGCAGATAAGGGAGCAGCTCGTCCAACCAAGATTCGCCATGATGGTAGGCGGCGATGTTCGCGCGGATACCGACCGTTGATGCGCCCATGCGGTGCAACATGTTGATCCGGTCCCAGTCGTGGGCGTCACGGCGGTTAGACAGGATCACCTGAGCGCACATCAGACCCGGCAAGTTCCAGCCTTTGGACGCCGACACCAACGTGACCACGACTTCAGCCGCCGCCTCCGACACCGAAGCGGCGGCGACATGGCGCGATCCGTAGACCACCGGTGCCCAGATCTCATCCGCGATCACCCGGGCGCCGTGGCGGGCCGCGATATCCACGATCGCACGTAGCTCGGCTTCGGTGAACGCCGTACCCAGTGGGTTATTCGGATTGCAGATAATCACCGATCCGGCACCGCGGACGAACGCGGCCTGCAGAGCGTCCAGGTCCAGCAGGTAGCGTCCCGAGTCTTGCTGCACCATTGGGACTTCCACTCGTTGGCGGCCGGTGACGTGCAGGACGTCGAAAAACGGCATGTAAGCCGGAACCGGCAACGCGACCGGACTCTCCGGCCGGGTAAGGAATTCGACGACGACTTCCATCCCCTTCAGGACATCCGGCACGACGCGGACCCAGTCCGGTCGGGGGCACCAACCGTAGCGTTGTCGGCACCAATCGGCCGTCGCCCTCGGCAGGCTGTCCTCGCCCAACGGCGGGTAGCCGAACTCCTCGTTGTCGACGCACGCCCGCACCCCGTCGAGCACAGCCGGTGCGGTGGGAAAGTCCATCTCCGCCAGCCACAGTGGCACTACATCGGGCCCGAAATAGTTCCACTTGAGCGTGTTGCGACCCCGAAGCTGTTCCTCGGTCAACAGATTGAAGATGCTGTCCTGCATTTTATGACGGGGTTATGACGGGGTGTTGTAGCCCACAGCGGATGCTTGTAGCGGTACCTGGGTTCCGCTGCGCCAGACGGCTTTGACGTCGCAGAGTCCGGCGGGGTCATGGTCCACACCTGCCGCAACAGCCAGCAGATCAGCGTCGTAGCCCGGCGCGATGCGACCCTTGCGGTGGCCGAGCCCACAGCTGGCAGCGGCCGCTGCGGTGGCGCCGGTCAGCACCTCTGTGCTGGTGAACCCGTGTCGAGACAGATACACCAAATCGTCGGGGAGCACGTCATGGCGTCTGCCCGGGGCGACTCCAGCGTCGGTGGACAGGGCGACACGCGCACCGGCGTCGATGAGCCGGCGGATGTTTCGCCATCCATCCTGCACAACCGCGACAAGGTTCTCCGGCATCTCCGGATACACCCGGGGAATCGTCATACCGCACCACACACCTTGGGCAACAATCGCTTCAACAACATCCGGGCTGGCGGCGGCGCTGCCTTCGCTCAAGAACGTGCAGTGCTCGATGCCGTCAACACCCGCGGCGACCGCCGCGGCGATCCCTGCGGTGGCATGTGCATGTGCGGTCACCGGTAGACCTACCTGCTCGGCGGCCGCCACCACCGCGGCCAGTTGGCCGCTGCCGTACTGCGGCTGCCACGGATCGGATGCTGTGGTAACGAATCCGCCCGTGGCCATCACCTTGATCCAATCCGCTCCCCGCGCGGCCCGCTCCTGCACCGCATCAACCAGCTCCTCGACGCTATCGGCCACGCCGCCGAGGAACCAGCAATGCCCGCCGCTGCGAGTCAATGGTGGCCCAGAAACCACCAGTTCCGGCCCCACCGTCGTTTTCTGCCGATACTCCTCCCGCAGCGCCAAGGCCGCATAGTCACGGTCGCCGAGATCGCGAATCGTGGTGATCCCGGAGCGCAACGCGGCCGCGGCGTGCCGTCGCGCCCGTCCCACCAGCACCGCATGGGGGTCGCCGGCCAAATCCTCTGGCCTACCGTCGGGGTCCCAGCACAAATGCGCATGCGCATCCACCAGACCCGGCAACAAAGTCGATTCACCCAGATCAACCAGGTTCATATCGGGGCAGGCGGAGCCAGCAAAATCGACCGCGCTGATCCGACCATCCTCGACCACGACCAGCACGGGACCACGCTGAAACCGGTATCCGTCGAACATTTGCCTAGCGCGAATCCCGATCCGTCCCGGACGCGCCGACACCTGGCTAATGCTCAGATCGCCCATCGCTCAGGGACCTCCAAACGCGCACGCGGTGTGAACCGCCACCGCTGCCCCGGCAGTGGCTAGTTCCGGCCAAGCCGGGTTAGTCGTTGGCAAGCGCACGATGCTCGATCAGATCGCGCAGACCCCCCACGCCGAGCCGCTCACGAAACGCCTGCACGGTATAGCCGACGGCCGTCGCGTCGCTGCGGGCACGCACGGTCGCCGAGCGCGGCAGGTGAAACAGCACGCCTATCTCGCCGAAGTAATCCCCCGGCCCGGCAACCTTGACCAATTCCTCACCGCCGTCGGCCAATTCGTGCACAATCTCAAACTCGCCCTCCGACACCACGTAGATCAGGTCGCCCATCGTGCTCTGCTCGAACAGCACCTCGCCGGCCTGAAGATGCACGGTTTCAGGTGGCCGATTTGTCTCCGCGAAATCGGGTGTCAGCTCAACGACGCGATCGGCCATCGGCAACATCCTGCTGTCGTGGGTTGCGACCACGACCACACGCTCGCCATCGGCCAGTTCGCGGATCAACCGCAGCACCTCCTCCACCTGGATGAAATCCAGGTGTGCGGTCGGTTCGTCAGCGAGGATCAGTGGCGGATCCAGCGCAATCGCGCGTGCCACCGCGACTCGTTGCTGCTGACCTCCGCTCAGATCACCGGGTCGATGATTCATTCGTTCCGCGAGATTGACGCGCGCCAGCAGTTCTTCGGCACGCCTACGCGACGCCCTGCGTGACATCCCGGCCGAGCGTAACGGCACCATCACGTTCTCGACAGCGGTCAGGCTGGGCACCAGATTGAACGCCTGGAACACGATGCCGACCTTGTTACGCCGGTAGTTCGCCAGCTCGGCGCCTTGTAGCGTCGTGATGTCGACTTCGTCGAACTTGATCGCCCCAGACTTCGGGCGCAGAATGCCGCCCAGACAGGAAAGCAGTGTCGTCTTGCCGCAGCCGCTGGGTCCGAGCAGCATCACCAACGACCCGGCTGCCACGTCGAGGTTCAAACCGTTGATCGGCCTAAGCGCGTATCCACCGCTGTAGTACTCAACGACGAGGTTCTGAATGCTGAGATCGCCCACCGCTAGGGACCTCCGAACGCCTGCGCGGGATCGACCGTCACCACGCGCTTCAATCCGGCAACACTAGCGAACAGACCGATGACGATCGCGGCCACCGGTAGCGCCAGGTAAGCACCGACGGGTACCGCGACAATCATCGGAAACAGTGGTGCCAACACCTGCGCCAGGACGACGCCCACCACCGCCGCAAGCAACGCAATGACCAGCGCCTGTAATGCGAGCCCGGCCATAATCGAGCGCGTTGGCGTGCCAATCGCCTTGAACACCGCGAAGTCACGTAGCCGCTCAAGAGCCGAAAGGTACACCACCGAGCCGACGATCAGCACCGCCACAATCCACAGCAAAACAGCCACGATCGAGATCGAATTCACTGCGACCTTCAATGGGCGCACCAAATCATTGACAGCGCCCACCCGATCGAAAGTCTGGTAACCCTCCGGCAGCTGTCGGGGCATACCTATGATCCCGATGGACGTGATATTCGGCTGCCCGTTGTACGCCAATTTCTGTAAGCCCTCGGTCGTGAGGAAGACATTGGGGATCTTGGCCAGCGCGGTGGAATTCGGCACAATGCCGACGACCCGCAATCTGCGCGCGCCGACCTCGACAGTGTCACCGAGGTGTCGGCCCATCGTGCTCGATGCCGCGACTTCGTCCGGTTTCGACGGTGACCGACCCTCTGAGACCCGTGGCATGCCAGGTCCGTGCTCGGGCGCGCCGAAGACCGTGACGTTTCGCGTCGACGTGCCTTCTTTCATGATCGTCCCCACGCTGCCCAACGGGGCCGCGGCCATGACACCGGGTTCAGCGGCCACTCGGGCCAGGTCAACATCGGGAAACGGTATTGAACCCAGAAAAGGTCCAGCAGCGCCGGATCTGACGACGAATACATCGACACCCATGGAATCGACGGTGTGCCGGGCCTCCACCCGGAAGCCGTTCGCGAGTCCGGTCAAAACAAGCGTCATCCCGAAGATCAGCCCGGTGCTGATGATCGTGATGACCAGGCGGCGCTTTCTCCATTGCATGTCACGCAGGGCCGCGAAGAGCATTCCCAGACGCTACCAACGTGGCGCACTTGTGGGGCCTGGTCTTGACGTTTTGTGGTCAGGGCGCGGCCCGCTAGTGGTCGAAGAGGCGTTCGGGGTGGTGGTAGTCGTTGGTGCGGGCACCGCGGTCGAGGTGGGGTGGCGGGATCCATGCCGTTTGGCCGTCGGACCGTTTCCTTGTCTGCCAGCCTTTCCCGACTAGCTTGTGGTTGGGTGTGCAGGTGAAGGTGAGTTTGTCGATATCGGTTGAGCCGCCGGTTGCCCACTGGTCGATATGGTGGACTTCGCACCGGTCACCGGGTGCGTGGCAGTTGGGTCGACCATGGGTGCGGTGCCCGCGTTGCTGCGGGTCCGTTTCCCGTGGCCGCCCTTCGAACCGGACGTGCGACTTTCACCGTATCTGGCTCTTCACGGAATCTGCCGATGGGGTGGTTCAGACAGCCTGAGTCCAGGGAGTGGGGATCGTGTTGCCCCGATAGCGGTATCGCCGAATGGGCACCGCGGCGGGGTTAAACAGGGTGATCCCGTCCGCGCTGATGGGGTGCCACCGCCCGGTGGGGTCGGTGAGCCAGCGGCGGACGTCGGTCCAATTCCAGCGATGCCGAATGCGCTGCCAGTTCACCAGCCGCAACACCCGCTTGTCTTTGATCCGGTGACGCACCCGGTCCATCAGGTCCGCGTGGTCGATGCGGTCAAAGCACGCCTTGATATCAGCGTCGAGCACCCAGCGATACTCCTGGGTGCCGAACAAGTGAATCTCAGCGATCGTGTCGTGCGCGCGTCGCGCGGGCCGAAACCCGTAGGAGACCGGCTCGAAGTCGGTCTCAAAGATGGGTTCTAGCACCAGTTTCAACGCCGCCTGAACGACCCGGTCGGCCACTGTGGGAATCCCCAGCCGCCGTACCTTGCCCAACCCGCCCGGTTTGGGGATCTTGCGTTCCCGCACCGGTTGAGGTCGAAACTGTCCACTCTTGAGTTCAGTGCGCAGTTCGTTCAGGAACTCCAAGGCCCCGATCTCGGACTCGATGCGGGCCACAGTGAGCCCGTCTGATCCCGCGGCGACCACGGCGTCCACCGGGTCCACCGGGTCCACCGGGTCCACCGGGTCCACCGGGTCCACCGACACCGTGATCGAACTCATATTCGAATGCTATCGCCGCCACGCCCCGCCAGCCGCCGACAAACGCACCCCTGTGGATAAACACCCAACTGTGCACCAACGCGTGATATGACCCGCGCTGTCTGATTGGGCCGTCCGACTACCACCGACCGCAGGGTGACAAAACACATGCGTGGTGTGTATGTTGCTTTCCGTCACAATCGAACAGCCGCTGACGCGATGTGGGAGAACCTCCATGTCGAGGCGCCGTAGGAGCAATCTCCTCCCCGAGAATCTCTCAGGCCCAAGCACCACACCGCCGAGGCAACTCTGGAGACAGGGACGGTCGCACCGACCGTGCCTGACCGAAGGTGTAGAGCGGCGCCATGATGCGACGCCGCAGACTCTCAGGTTTCAGGACAGAGCGGGGAGGGCGCAACCAGCCCGGCGCGATCCGGGCTCGTCGAAACCGGAGTTGGCCCTTGTCTGAACCGCACGATCGAACTGTTGGCGACCTCGCCGTGGCCGAAACGATGTCGCGGCCGCCGGATGCCCATTTGGCCGGGCAGCCGATTGCTCCGGGAACACCCTTGACCGCCCCCGAGTACGCCGAACAGACCGGACTGAGCTGATGAACACCCTCAACGACTCCCTGACCGCCTTCGACCCGGACATCGCCGCCCTGATCGACGGCGAGCTGCGCCGTCAAGAATCCGGCTTGGAGATGATCGCTTCGGAGAACTATGCACCGCTGGCCGTGATGCAGGCCCAAGGTTCGGTCTTGACCAACAAGTACGCCGAAGGCTACCCGGGCCGGCGCTACTACGGTGGCTGTGAATTCGTCGACGGTGTCGAGCAGTTGGCTATCGACCGCGTCAAAGCGCTCTTTGGCGCCGAATACGCCAACGTGCAACCACATTCGGGGGCCACCGCCAACGCCGCCACCATGCATGCGCTGCTAAACCCCGGCGACACCATCCTGGGGTTGTCGCTGGCTCATGGCGGTCACCTGACCCACGGGATGCGGATCAACTTTTCCGGCAAGCTCTACCACGCCACCGCCTACGAGGTGTCCAAAGAGGACTACCTGGTCGACATGGATGCCGTCGCCGAGGCAGCGCGCACACACCGGCCCAAAATGATCATCGCCGGCTGGTCGGCGTACCCACGCCAGCTGGATTTCGCCCGCTTCCGCGCCATCGCCGACGAAGTCGACGCCGTGCTCATGGTGGATATGGCGCATTTCGCCGGCCTGGTCGCCGCTGGCGTGCACCCCAGCCCGGTGCCGCACGCCCACGTCGTCACCTCCACCACTCACAAGACGCTCGGCGGGCCCCGCGGCGGCATCATCTTGTGCAATGACCCGGCCATCGCCAAGAAGATCAATTCCGCGGTCTTCCCTGGGCAGCAGGGCGGGCCGCTCGAGCATGTCATCGCAGCCAAGGCCACCGCATTCAAGATGGCAGCACAACCTGAATTCGCGCAGCGCCAACAACGTTGCCTCGACGGCGCGCGCATCCTTGCCGACCGGTTGACCCAGCCCGACGTCGCCGAACGTGGCATCGCGGTGCTAACCGGCGGCACCGATGTGCACCTCGTCCTAGTCGACCTGCGCGACGCCGAACTCGACGGCCAGCAAGCCGAAGACCGGTTGGCCGCCGTGGACATCACCGTCAACCGCAACGCGGTACCCTTCGACCCTCGTCCCCCGATGATCACCTCGGGCCTGCGAATCGGCACCCCGGCGCTGGCCGCACGCGGCTTCTCCCACAACGACTTCCGCGCCGTGGCAGACCTCATCGCGGCGGCACTGACGGCCACCAACGACGACCAGCTGGGTCCGCTGCGCGCCCAGGTCCAGCGGCTGGCCGCACGCTATCCGCTCTACCCGGAACTGCACCGGACATGACCATCAGCGTCTTCGACCTGTTCACCATCGGCATCGGGCCGTCCAGTTCCCACACCGTGGGACCGATGCGCGCGGCAAACCAGTTCGTAGTTGCGCTGCGCCGCCGGGGCCACCTGGATGACCTCGAGGCGATGCGAGTGGATCTGTTCGGCTCGCTCGCGGCCACCGGAGCCGGTCATGGCACCATGTCGGCGATATTGCTGGGGCTGGAAGGCTGCCAGCCAGAAACGATTACCACCGAACACAAGGAACGCCGGCTCGCCGAGATCGCAGCGTCCGGCGTGACGCGAATCGGCGGTGTCATTCCGGTCCCGCTGACCGAGCGTGATATCGACCTGCATCCCGACATCGTTCTGCCAACGCATCCCAACGGAATGACGTTCACTGCCGCGGGCCCACACGGCCGCGTCTTGGCCACCGAGACTTATTTTTCGGTGGGCGGAGGGTTCATCGTCACGGAACAGACCAGCGGCAACAGCGGCCAACATCCATGCTCAGTTGCCCTTCCCTACGTGTCGGCCCAAGAACTGCTGGACATCTGTGACCGCCTCGACGTGTCAATTAGCGAAGCGGCGCTGCGCAACGAAACATGTTGCCGCACCGAGAACGAGGTACGCGCCGCGCTGCTGCACCTGCGCGACGTCATGGTTGAGTGCGAACAGCGGAGCATCGCTCGCGAAGGGTTGCTTCCTGGCGGCCTCCGGGTGCGCCGGCGAGCGAAGGTGTGGTATGACCGCTTGAACGCCGAAGACCCCACTCGCAAGCCGGAATTCGCTGAGGACTGGGTCAACCTGGTCGCGCTGGCAGTCAACGAGGAGAACGCCTCCGGTGGGCGCGTCGTCACCGCCCCGACCAACGGTGCCGCCGGCATCGTGCCGGCGGTCCTGCACTACGCAATCCACTACACGTCGGCCGGCGCGGGGGACCCCGACGATGTCACCGTGCGATTCCTGCTCACTGCTGGAGCCATCGGATCGTTGTTCAAGGAGCGAGCATCGATCTCCGGAGCCGAGGTCGGCTGTCAGGGCGAGGTCGGCTCCGCGGCCGCCATGGCCGCCGCCGGATTGGCTGAAATCCTCGGCGGCACACCGCGACAAGTGGAAAACGCCGCCGAGATCGCCATGGAACACAGCCTCGGCCTGACCTGTGACCCCATCGCCGGGCTGGTGCAGATCCCCTGCATCGAACGCAACGCGATTTCCGCCGGCAAGGCCATCAACGCCGCACGGATGGCATTGCGCGGCGACGGCATCCATCGCGTCACCCTCGACCAGGTCATCGACACCATGCGCGCCACCGGCGCGGACATGCACACCAAGTACAAGGAAACCTCGGCCGGCGGGCTCGCCATCAACGTCGCAGTCAACATCGTCGAGTGTTGACCAACCGTTGCCGTTGAGTCCGGCTCATCCGACGGGATAGACGACCCCGGTGAGCTCTTCGGACACAGCCCACAGGCGGCGCTGCAGCTGCTCGTCGTGAGACTGGGCGCTGGAGGCCACCACCTTCGGGTAGCCCCGTATTTCACCGAAGCCATCGGGTCCGAAGTACTGGCCGCCGCGCACCGCGGGATCGGTGGCGGCACGCAATGTCGGCAGGGCCCCCAGTTCGGCGTCTTGCATCAGCGGCGCCAGTATGGCCGCCACCGCGACGAGCGGCCGTGGCATGTTGCGGACCAGTTCGGTGTTGGACACTCCCGGGTGCGACGCGACCGCGATGGTGGTTCCGCCCGGTGCTAACCGACGCTGAAGTTCATAAGTGAACAGCAGGTTGGCGAGCTTGGCTTGGCCGTAGGCGGCGACCCGCCTGTACCGGCGTTCCCACTGGAGGTCGTCGAAATGGATTGCGGCACGGATGCGATGGCCGACGCTGCTGATGGTGACCACTCGTGAACCGGCGACGGGCAGCAGTCGATCAATCAACAGGCCGGTCAACGCGAAATGGCCCAAGTGGTTGGTGCCGAACTGCATCTCGAAGCCGTCTGCTGTGGTCTGTCGGGGTGTATACATCACCCCGGCGTTGTTGATCAGCAGGTCGATGCGCTGGTGGTCAGACTTCAGCTGTGCCGCGGCGGCGCGCACCGACGCCAGCGAGGTCAGGTCAAGCTCCTGAAGCTCTACTTCGGCGCCGGGGGTGGCCTCGGTGATGCGTGCCGCCGCCTGCTTGCCCTTGTCGAGGTTGCGCACAGCCAGCACCACGTGTGCACCATGGGCGGCAAGCGCTGCGGCGGTCTCGAATCCAAGTCCGGTGTTGGCCCCCGTGATGACGGCGGTCCGGCCGGTCTGGTCGGGAATGTCGGCGGCAGTCCATTTGGTCATGAGGGCTCCTCGCTATGCTTTGACTAAGCGGGGCGAGCGCTCCGCTTAGCCGAACTATACGGAACGCGCGCCCCGCTTTGTCAAGGCTTTCGGAGGTACGACTTGGCTCCTACTGACCGGCGGGTGCGTGCCGACGCGGCCCGTAACCGGGCACGCGTATTGGAGGTTGCCTACCAAACCTTTGCGGCCGACGGTCTATCGGTGCCCGTTGACGAGATCGCTCGGCGCGCCGGAGTCGGCGCAGGCACGGTATACCGGCATTTCCCGACCAAGGAGGCGCTGTTTCAGGCGGTGATCGCCGACCGGATGCACCGCATCATCGACAAGGGACATGCCCTGCTCAAATCCAAGCATCCCGGCGACGCGCTGTTTGCATTCCTGCGGTCGATGGTATTGCAGTGGGGCGCCACCGATCGCGGCCTGGTCGAGGCGCTGGCCGGCGTCGGGATTGAAATCAGCAGCGCGGCCCCGGAAGCCGAGGCAGATTTCTTGGACCTGCTCACCGACCTGTTGCGCGCCGCCCAGCGCGCCGGCACCGTACGGCCGGACGTAGACGTGCTTGAGGTCAAGACGCTCCTAGTCGGCTGCCAAGCGATGCAGAGCTACAACGCTGAGTTGGCCGCAAAGGTGACCGACGTCGCCCTCGACGGCCTTCGGGCAAACAGAAAGTGATCGTCGTCGCGCAGAACACCGCCCGAATCATGTGCGGCGCAATCCGCGATACTGGTAACCGCCGCTACAACGCGGAGTGATTCAGCATCTGACCGACAGTGACGCCGGGAGAACACCATGAGCGCCGAACAGCCGACCATCATTTACACGCTGACCGACGAGGCGCCGCTGCTGGCGACCTACGCCTTTCTGCCGATTGTGCGTGCCTTTGCCGAACCGGCGGGCATCAAGATCGAGGCCAGCGACATCTCTGTAGCGGCACGCATCCTGGCGGAATTCCCCGATTACCTGACCGAGGAGCAGCGGGTACCGGATAACCTCGCCGAACTGGGCCGGCTGACTCAGCTACCCGACACCAACATCATCAAGCTGCCGAACATCAGCGCCTCGGTGCCACAGCTGGTAGCCGCCATCAAGGAACTGCAAGACAAGGGTTACGCGGTCCCAGACTACCCGGCGGACCCGAAGACTGACCAGGAGAAGGCCATCAAAGAGCGCTACGCCAGATGCCTGGGCAGCGCGGTGAACCCGGTACTGCGCCAAGGCAATTCGGACCGTCGGGCGCCCAAGGCGGTGAAGGAGTACGCGCGCAAGCACCCGCACAGCATGGGCGAGTGGTCGATGGCCTCACGCACCCACGTAGCGCACATGCGGCACGGTGACTTCTACGCCGGCGAGAAGTCGATGACACTGAACCGCGCGCGCAACGTGAGGATGGAACTGCTGGCCAAGAGCGGCAAGACGATCGTGCTCAAGCCCGAGGTGCCGCTGGATGACGGCGACGTCATCGACAGCATGTTCATGAGCAAGAAAGCGCTGTGCGACTTCTACGAAGAGCAGATGCAGGATGCGTTCGAGACCGGCGTGATGTTCTCCTTGCACGTCAAGGCGACCATGATGAAGGTCAGCCACCCCATCGTCTTCGGCCACGCGGTCAGGATCTTCTACAAGGACGCCTTCGCCAAGCACCAGGAGCTGTTCGACGAATTGGGCGTCAACGTCAACAATGGCTTGTCCGATCTGTACAGCAAGATCGAGTCGCTGCCGGCGTCGCAACGCGACGAGATCATCGAGGACCTACACCGTTGCCACGAACACCGCCCCGAGCTCGCGATGGTCGATTCGGCCAGAGGTATCTCCAACTTCCACTCGCCGAGCGATGTGATCGTGGACGCCTCGATGCCCGCGATGATTCGCGCGGGCGGCAAGATGTATGGCGCCGACGGAAAGCTCAAGGACACCAAGGCGGTCAACCCGGAGTCCACCTTCTCGCGCATCTATCAGGAGATCATCAACTTCTGCAAGACAAATGGCCAGTTCGATCCGACGACGATGGGCACCGTCCCCAATGTGGGTCTGATGGCCCAGCAGGCCGAGGAGTACGGCTCGCACGACAAGACGTTCGAGATTCCCGAGGACGGCGTCGCCAACATCGTCGATGTCGCCACCGGCGAGGTGCTGCTGACCGAGAACGTGGAAGCCGGCGACATCTGGCGCATGTGCATCGTCAAGGACGCACCGATCCGTGACTGGGTCAAGCTGGCTGTCACCCGCGCGCGCATCTCCGGGATGCCGGTGCTGTTCTGGCTGGACCCGTACCGCCCGCACGAGAACGAGCTGATCAAGAAGGTCAAGACATACCTGAAAGATCACGACACCGAAGGTCTGGACATCCAGATCATGTCGCAAGTGCGATCCATGCGCTACACCTGCGAGCGCCTGGTCCGTGGACTGGACACCATCGCCGCGACCGGCAACATCCTGCGCGACTACCTCACCGACCTGTTCCCGATCCTGGAGTTAGGCACCAGCGCCAAGATGCTGTCCGTTGTTCCGCTGATGGCCGGCGGCGGAATGTACGAGACGGGGGCGGGCGGTTCGGCACCCAAGCACGTCAAGCAATTGGTGGAGGAGAATCACCTGCGCTGGGATTCGCTGGGTGAGTTCCTCGCGCTGGGCGCCGGTTTCGAGGATATCGGCATCAAGACCGGTAACGAGCGAGCCAAACTCTTGGGTAAGACCCTGGATGCCGCCATCGGCAAGCTGCTGGACAACGACAAGAGTCCGTCGCGCAAAACCGGTGAACTCGACAACCGGGGCAGCCAGTTCTACCTCGCCATGTACTGGGCACAAGAGCTGGCCGCGCAGACCGACGACCAGCAGCTGGCCGAACACTTCGCCTCGCTGGCAGATGTGTTGACCAAAAACGAAGACGTCATCGTGCGAGAGCTCACCGAGGTACAAGGCGAACCGGTGGACATCGGCGGCTACTACGCGCCGGACAGCGACATGACTACGGCGGTGATGCGGCCCAGCAAGACGTTCAATGCAGCGCTGGAGGCTGTCCAAGGCTGACGACGGGCTGGCCCGGCTACGACGGCGCCATTGGCGTCCCGCAAAGGGATGTCACCGAACGAGTTTGATTTCGCACGGAAGGCCCGGCGCGGCCGCAAGCCGCGAGTCGCCCGTGAGCAGCGGGACATCCAGTGCGGTGGCCAGTGCTACGTAAAGGGCGTCGTAGAACGTGACATTGTGCCTTAGCTGCCATGTGTATTCGATCAGTCGTGGGCTGTGCGGGTAACGATTGTCGATGAGATAAGGCAAGGCATCCAACGCGGCGCGAGCCTGCTCTTCGGAGATTTCGTCGCTGAGCACGGCGCGGCGGAGTGCATGTCCGACCTCTGCGTCCAGCAAATGCGGCGCGTTAGAAATCGACTCCTTGAGCAAACCGCGCAGAACGATCGCGCTGGCGCCCTTGCCGGCGAGAGCGTCAACCGCGGCCGCCGCGTCGACTACACATTCATCCACCCCTGAGCTCCCGCCGGGATGCCTCGATGGTCTCCCGGCTGATGCCTGGGCTGGCAGTGCTGGCGAGCGCCTGTTCCAGGATCTCGATTGCCTCGGCCTTGTCTCGGCCCCGCGCCCCTTCGATGAGCTTGGTGCGCATATACGTCTGCAGCGACTGCCCCGCTGCGGTGGCGCGCCGTCGATAGGTTTCGGCGACATCTTCGGGCAAATCCCGAACTTGAATGGTAGCCATAGCGCTATTCTAGCGTCAGATTAGCGCCAGAACAGCGCTCGGAGTTCACCGGCTAAGAATGCCGGCTTATCCACCGGGCGTTTCGGCGGCATCGATGGCCTTCTCTAACCGGTCGAGCACCGCGCGCAGATCGGCCAGCGTTTCCCGCAGTTCGGCCACCGTCGCGGGGGGGACGTCCGGCCCCCGGGGCGGGGCGGCCGGCGGTTGGGTCGTTCTCGGTGGCGGTACGGCCTGCGGCGGTGCCGGCCCGCCGGCTCCCGGCGGTGGCACGCTGGCGGCATCACCGCCGGGAGCGGTGGCCACCCGACCGGTGCCGGGCCCAAATACCTGATCCAAAGATTCGGCCAGGGTCGGTGCGTACCCGACCCGGACCCCGCCCTCGGTGCGGGGTTCACGCACGCTGACCAGCACCCGGGAAAGTTGCGGGAAAGTCGAACTGCTCGGGCTTGTCGAGATCCGCTCGGTGTAGAGCGGTTCCACATAGAGCACGCCGCCGTCGGCGATCGGCAGCGACAAGAGGTTGCCGTAGTGAATCCGGTTTGACCGTTCCAGCAGGGTGCGCTCGGAGGCGACCCGAGTGTCGGAGATCATCGAGTTCTGAATTTGTTGCGGGCCTTGGGTCAGGGTGTCGGTGGGTAACTCCAGCACGGTCAGCTTGCCGTAGTTCGCCGGATCCGAGTGCGCCGAGATGTACGCGGAGAGGAATTCGCGGTTGTAGCCAACCATCGCCGACGCCAACCGGAAGGACGGCTGGGCGCTCTGCTGGTCGCCGACGAGGACGTAGAACGGCGGTTGAGTGGCGTTAGCGTCGTTGGTCGGGTCGCTGGGCACCGACCAGAAGGCGTTGGTGGTGAAGAACTCTCGCGGTTCGTCGACATGATACTTGGCCAGCAAGCTACGTTGGACCTCGAAAAGGTCCTCCGGATAACGGAAGTGGGCACGCAACTCGTCGGGAATCTGGTCTTCGGACTTGACGGTTCCGGGAAAGGCACGCATCCAGGTCCGCAGCACCGGGTCGTCTCGATCGAACTGAAACAGCGTTACGGTTCCGTCGTAGGCGTCCACGGTTGCCTTGACGGAGTTACGCACGTACGACACCTGCTTGCCTTGCCGCACAATGCCGGTCGGGCTGGTCACCGGGCCCTCGAGCGAGCTGCGTTGTGCGTACGGATAGGTGTCCAAGGTGGTGTAGGCGTCGACGATCCAGACGATCCGCCCGTTCACCACCACCGGATAGGGGTTGTCGTCGGTGGTCAACCACGGCGCCACGCGTTGCACCCGTTCCTTCGGGTCGCGATGGATCAACACCTTCGACTCCGAGCCGATCTCCCGGGAGAACAGGAACTTGTGCTGGGCGAACTTGGTGGCAAACACCGTGCGGTTGAACCAGTTTCCGATCGACACACCCCCGGCGCCGGTATAGGTGTACTTGGACGTGTCGGTGTCATACTCGCGCGGCGCGGACCCCGGGGCTCCGCCCACGATCGCGTAGTCCGGATCGGCCTGGGCGATCACCTCGCCGTAGTAGACCCGTGGCTGCTCGACCGGGATGACCTGGCGCCCAGAACCCAGCGACGCGATGTCACTGACGGCGTATATCGGATACCCGCTGTTGCTGTCGGAAATATTCTCGGCATCGCGGGCCGCCGCGTTCACCCGATTGGCCGGGGCGGCCACGAAGCCGTTGCCATGCGTGTAGACGGTGTGTTTGTTGATCCAGTCGGTCTGATTGCCGGTGAGGCTTTTCGGCGAGAGCTCCCGGACGCCGACGATGTAGTCCTGCAGCTCACCGTCGATGCGATAGCGATCGATGTCGAGTATCTCGGCGAAGCTAAAGAAATTCTTGAGCTGCTGTTGCTGGGTGAAGGTTCGGGACAGGATATGCGGGTCCAACAGCCGCACCTTGGCAATCGTGGTGACATCCACGGGCACGTCGCGCGGCTGTTTGGTACCGATGCCCGGATAGCTACGGTACTGGACCCAATCGCCACCGATCCGATACGCCTCGCGGGTCGCTTCGATGTTGCGTTGGATATATGGGCGTTCGACATCGGCGGCGTTGGGACGCACCGAGAACTGCTCCATCAGCAGCGGCCACAGTCCACCGACCAGGATCGCCGACAGCACCAGCAGTGCGGCGGCCATCGCCGGAATCCTCAAGTCGCGCAAAAAGATCGCGGTAAAGAATGACACCGCACACAATACCGCGATCGCCACCAGCACAAGCTTGGCCGGCAGCTCGGCGTGGATATCGGTGTAGCCGGCGCCGGTGAAGGTCGGCTCCTTACGTCCACTCGACAACAGCTCATAGCGATCCAACCAGTAGGCAACCGCCTTCAGCAGTACAACCGCGCCGGCGAACACTGCGAGTTGAACGCGAGCTGCCTGGGTCAGCATGCCTCTGCCGGTTGTCAGCCGAAGGCCGCCGAACAGGTAATGCGTCAACAGGCTCGCTAGAAACGCCAGAACCACGGCCACGAACAGCCAGTTCAGCACCGACCGGTAGAACGGCAGATCGAAGACGAAAAACCCAATGTCATAGCCGAATTCGGGGTCCACGATGCCAAAGGTGCCCCCGTGTACGAACAACTGAACCTTCACCCAGTCGAACGAAGCGATCAGCCCGCACACCACACCGAGCGTGACGGCGATGCCCCACCCGAACAGGCGCGGCCGGCGCATCACCGCGCTGCGAAGTGGCGCGACCGGGTCCCGCTGCGGCTCGTCGGGTACAAAGAACGGCCGCGAGCGATACGCCAGCAGTAGGGCAGCAAGCACAATGCCGGCCACCACAAGTGCGACCGCTGCGACAATCGCCAGGCGGGTCAGCAGTACCGTGATCCAGACGCTGCGGAAACCGACCTCACCAAACCACAACCAGTCAACGTAAATATCGACTAGCCGGGGTCCAAACAGCAGCAACGCGAGCATGCCCATGCCTGCCGTCACCAGCAGGCGGGCACGCTTGGGCAAGACCGGACGTTTTCCCGGCGAACCTGTCTCCATCCGCGCCTCCTAACTCCACAGCCGTATCGCGACGAATCGGCTACCGTCGCAACGGTGATGTGGCCGGATGCTCCCCGGCCTCGGCGGCATTTGCGAGCGCCTGGCGGCGGCTTTCCGGGCGTTCGCCCGCAGCAGGGGTGATGGCCGCCAGCAGTGCGATGACCAACCCCGCGATAACAGACACGGAAAGTTCCATGATCACTTCCCAGGGTAGACGAGGATGGCCCTGCCGCGTTTCTGAAACACGTCCATCGTCGCTCCGACCGGCCTAGCGGTGCCCACCGCAGCGCTCAAGGTCTCCGCCAGCAACGATATGCCGCGCGTCGGTCGCCGACATCCAGCGTGCTTCCGGTCTCGCGCCAGGCGAGCCTGACGACCTCGGCGATCTCGACGAGAAGGCCTGGCAGGTCATCATCGACAACGCCTGTTGGCGGTTCGCCATGGAATTCGGGCGTTGCCGAACAGAGCTACCCACTGTGCGGCGGTGAAGTCGCGCGGCAGCGCATCGGCACGGATTCCGTTGGCTCGCGGCCATCCCGGTCGCACCGACTGCCTACCCAAGATCTGACCCAGCCCACACCCGCGCGCGGTGAACACCCGGCGCACCAGCGCTTGATAGTCCGCCCGGTCGGGGAGTCGACCAGTGGCTCGGTCCGTCGGGTGTTGGTCAGCAGGTCACCGTCGACGTCGGGCCGAGGCCGAAACGTTGTTGCCGGAATCCGTTGCATCAGTGCAAAATCAAGCCAGGGCCAGCCCTGAGCGGTCATCATTGTCGCACCGCGAACACCGGCGCGCCGGCGCGCCACCTCCCACTGCATCAGCAGCATCGCGTCGGTCCAGCCCGACGCGTTCAACAGTCGGCGCAGCATGGCGGTGATGTGGTGGATGGGGAGGTTCCCGACGACGGTATGCGGGTGGCGCGGTAGCCGGTCCCGCAAGAAGTCGGCGGGACCACCGTTGTGGGCGAGGTGACCCGACGGCGCAACGGTCAGCCCAACAGCGATCGATTTCGATAACGGTGACCGGGCGGTTCACGTCCGCTTCAGCGTGCGCTACTCCCCGACCCGCTGACCAATTCCATCATCTTGCCGCAGCAGCACGCCGGGTTCAGCGTACCTGGGCAGGTCGGTGGCGCACCCTTGGTCACCGTCACCTCGCAGCCGCACGCCGGGTCCGGGCACCGATACAACTGACCCTCTTTGAACGCCATGATGAGTCCCCGTTCTCGATACGTTGCATCCGGCCAGCCCAAGTTAGAACCTTGACCCATGGGCAAGGTCAAGCACGAACGCCAGGATCGCCCGCCCGCCGTCGCAATGACCATCGGCCGGGCCGCAGCGGCCGCGGGGCTCAGTCGGAAAGCCGTGCGGCTCTATGAGATATGCGGGCTACTGCGTGCCCCCGCGCGCAGCGCGGCCGGCTATCGCCTCTACACCGAAGCCGACATCGCCCGGCTGCGATTTATCGCCGCTGCCCGCCAGCTCGGACTGCACATCGGTCAAGTCGCCGAGATCCTCAACGCAGCCCACGACGGCCAACGACCGTGCGCCACCACCAATCAGCTTCTCGACCGACGGATCAGCGAGATCGACCACGTCGTCGCCGAACTGTCCGCCCTTCGCGATAAGCTCACAGCGGCACGCGACACACCCGCTGCCGACACCGCTGCCGACGCCGCGATCTGCCCGGTCCTCGAGAATCCCCGACTGCACAAAGCGCCACCAACACCGCAGCCCCCTCCGTCCAGACGCGGGGCTACCTCCCGGGCCAGGTCACAACCGCACGCTCGAGCCACGTCGAGTTGACACGGCACCCGTTCCGTCTGGACCCAGCATTCGTGGCGTCAAACGGTTCGCTTGTCTGTTACCCGCGGGGCGAACATTCGCAGACGTGCTGATTCCTGGCCCCATTGTTGCGGTTACCCTGGGCCAATGAGCAGCCAGCGAATACCCGGTGGCGTCGTGCACAAGCTGCCCGCAGACCTGCGCGAGTCGCTGATCGCCAACGCCACGGCCCTTGCCGCTTGGCAGGACATCACACCGTTGGCGCGCAACGAGTTCATCTGCTGGGTCGAGGATGCCAAGCAAGAGATGACCCGACAGCGTCGCATTCGTCGCACCCAGGAGGAGCTGGAGCAAGGGCAGCGCCGGCCCTGCTGCTGGCCGGGGTGCAAGCACCGCGAGCGCACCGGTAAGTAGGCGCTCGTGGGCTAGTACTCATGCGGGGCTACTAGAAGTTCAGCCCGGAGAACATGACCCGGCTGGGGTCATACTTCTGACGTACTGCGCTCAGCCGGGACAGATTCGGGCCAAAGTAACGTGCCGGCGGTTGGTTTACCTCGAGATAGTTCACATAGCCGCCAACCGAATACGCTCGCACCGCTTGATGCGCGGTGTTGAGCCAGCTGGTCGCTTCCAACGGGGGGCCGGAGGTTTCGACGTACCACTGCACCAGCGCCGACTGCCGACGCCACGGGAAGGCCGTGGCCCCCGGTGCCACAGCGGCGAGGGCGCCGTCGAGGGCGTGCATGATCGCCAACATGCGGCCCGCTCCACGCGGAAAGGCGTCGACCGCCGAGGCGATCCCCTGGGCGGCCGCCGGAGTGATCGCCGTGAAGACATCGGATCCGCCGACATATCCCAGCGGCGACGGGTTGAGGTTCCCGACGGCCAGATATCTGACCAGGTCCAGATAATTGAACGTGTGGTTTTCGGTGCCGGTCGGTTGCGTTCCGACGGCCGAAACGATGGCGGCCGCCACGCTGCCGCCCGACCCGGCCGGGCAGGTCGCAAGGATGCGGCAATGCGTGCCCAGCGGGTCGACGGTGGCATCGGCCAGTGCCCAGCTGCCTCGGTCGGCGGTTCGCAGCCAATTCTGCCAACCGACCAGAACCTGCGCGAACGACTGCGGTGGGAAATTGAGGTTCACGACGTCGAGGTCCCCGCTGGGGAACGTCGCGAAGGTCAGCGAGGTTGTCACGCCGAAGTTGCCGCCACCGCCACCGCGCAACGCCCAGAACAGGTCGGGGTGGTCGGTGGCGGACGCGGTGACCGCCTGGCCGCTGGGCAGCACCACCGACGCCGACGTCAATTGGTCACAGAGCAGGCCGGCGTGCCGGGAATTGGCGCCCAGCCCGCCGCCCAGCGCGTGTCCCGCGACACCGACCGTCGGGCAGGTGCCGGTCGGGATGCCCCGGCCGGCCGCGGCCAACACCTGGTGCATGGCGTACAAACCGGTGGCGGGCGTCACCGTGACCCGCCCGGTGGTGGCGTCGTAGTTGATGTCCCCAGGTAGCTGACGTAGGTCGAGCACCATGGCGCCGTTGGCCGTGGACGCCCCCACGTAGGAGTGCCCGCCACCGCGTGGGGCCACCTTGAGGTTGTTCGCGGCAGCGAACGCCATCGCCTTCTGCACGTCCAGCTGCGATGTCGGGGTAACGATCACCGCCGGCGTATAGCCGTTGTAGTTGGTGTTGAAAACCTGCTTGGCCGTTGCGAATTGGGGACCGTCGTCCGGTTGTAGCACTTTCCCTCCGAGGGCGGAAGAAAGAGCCTCCCAGCCAGAGGCAGCCGGATCCGCGGTAGCCCGGACCGAGCCGAAGACCGCGCCGGCGGCCAACGCTCCGGCGGCACCCCGCAGAAACGTCTGGCGTGAGATCTCACGCGCCAACGTCGGGCTCCCGTCTCGCGACGGTCACCAGCGCGGCGCAGCCCGACGCTGCGGGCCGGCAGCACCCCGAATTTTGGGTCATGTCCCGCATTGTCGACCACCCGAACCGCGGTGCCGCATGACGTGTCACGAGGTAGTGGAAACGTGCCCGAACCG
The DNA here is from genome assembly GCF_000253375.1 of Mycobacterium canetti CIPT 140010059. Lineage (NCBI taxonomy): Bacteria > Bacillati > Actinomycetota > Actinomycetes > Mycobacteriales > Mycobacteriaceae > Mycobacterium > Mycobacterium canetti. The sequence continues at coordinate 66,818 of NC_015848.1, read as the reverse complement.
TTACCCCACCTGGCCGAACCCGACGCCGACGGCCCAACGGCCGCACGCTCAGCCGGTCTGCGCGTGAGGTCTCTACTGGCCGGCGTTGTGGGCCAGATCGATGGCGTACTGGCTAACGAACCGACCCGCCTGGGGCTCGCCGCGACCGCAGGTTCCGTCGGATTCGCCGGGACGTTTGATCCACAGGTAAGCGTCGGCGTGCGCGCCCGCGGTGGCCGTGGTGGGCGGTGCGCCCAGGGCGCGGCCGCTGGGGTTGCACCAGTTGAGCGGGGAGTCGGGTGCTGGTCCGGCGCCGTTGCGCGACGTGTCGATCACGTAATGCGAACCGTTCGTGAGCCCCGAAATCGCCTCGCCATAGCCGATTTCCTCATCGGTGGTGTAGAAGTTCGAGACGTTGAGGCTAAACCCGCGCGCGCGGCCCACACCGACGTCGTTGAGCCTGGCTGCCATTGCCTCGGCGCTCAGCCAGCGCGAATGCCCCGCATCGACGTACACGGCAGCGGCCGGGTCGCGGGTCAGCGTGTCGACGGCGTAGCGCACCAAGTCGAAACGTTCTTGGCGCTGGTCAGGCGACAGGCAGTCGGCCATGGCCAGCGCATCGGGTTCGACGATGATCGTTGCAGGCGATGAGCCCAGGCCGGATGCGACGGCGTCGATCCACCCGCGGTAGTCAGCGCCCGTCGCGAACCCACCGGATGCGTAGCTACCGCAGTCGCGATGGGGGATTCCATAAAGCGTCAGAACCGGCATGGCGCCGGCAGCCTGCGCCGCGCCGGTGTAGCTGGCAACCGTGCCGCCGACGGTCGCCGCCGGGAATGCCTGGTCGAGCCAGTAGGACTGCGGGGTGTTGGCGACGGAGGTCAGCTCGGCGTTCGGCGGGTTGGCGTTGCGCGCGGCGACCATGGCCGCCGAGGCGGGATCGACGTAGAAGGGCTTTCCGGCCAGCGGGTTTGCCGCATCGACCAGGATCAACGCCGGGGCCCGAACGACCCGCACCGGGTCCGCGATAACACCGATGGAAGCAACGGCTGCAACCCCCAGGAGGGGGACTATCCACCGCGCGACCGAACCAATAGCTGATGACATCACCCGAGCAAAATAATGCCGCAATTCGACAAACGCCAAATGCCGACGACAGGTGGCGGGCGCTGGCCGTGTCCAAGGCCGGCGCCCGGGCAGAGTCCCGCGCCATCGCTGCCCAGTCCGACGCGTCATATACAATCGCCACGGCGGCTGTGCCTTCCCGAGTCAGTGCCTCGTCCTGGTACGTCGATGCCGGCACGGCATCAACCGAACAGGATTTCAGGCTGTTCTCGGGAATGTCTGCCCACTACGACTCATTGCCGCGGCTCATCCGCAAGCGCTGACCATCGCTTGGAGTCCGCCGAGTCGATTCAACGTTTGACGGAGTTTGAAATGAAGTTGAAGTTTGCTCGCCTGAGTACTGCGATACTGGGTTGTGCAGCGGCGCTTGTGTTTCCTGCCTCGGTTGCCAGCGCAGATCCACCTGACCCGCATCAGCCGGACATGACGAAAGGCTATTGCCCGGGTGGCCGATGGGGTTTTGGCGACTTGGCCGTGTGCGACGGCGAGAAGTACCCCGACGGCTCGTTTTGGCACCAGTGGATGCAAACGTGGTTTACCGGCCCACAGTTTTACTTCGATTGTGTCAGCGGCGGTGAGCCCCTCCCCGGCCCGCCGCCACCGGGTGGTTGCGGTGGGGCAATTCCGTCCGAGCAGCCCAACGCTCCCTGACGGCTGGGCGTCGGCGCACATCCTTAACGACGAGCCGGTCGCTTTCAGGCAGTCATAAGAATGCGGTCGAGGGCAACACCGATGCGATCGTCGCTGTAGATCCGACCCTTGCGTTTTGTCCACTTTCGGACCGCGGCCGCTGCCGTGGCTGGTTCCTTGGCGCCCTCACGTGTGGCCACCCAATGCGTACTGGCGAGCAGCTCAACCCCGTATGGGCCTTCAAAGCCTTCGATGACGCGCAACACCGTGTCGACTGCGGCGCTCACCCGGTCAGCTGCCGCATCGGTGGCCAGATAGTCCGTTATGGCGTCAGTTCCCTTAGTAGTCAACGAGATCGGTTGGTTCGCAAGAACTCTTGCGGTGCCGTCACCCAGGCCGACTGTGAATGCGCCCTCCATTCCTTGCAGTAAGTGACGGACACGTTCGCTGTATGGCCCGTATCGGCCGGGCGTGAAATCTAGCGCAAGATCGGGATCGGCCTCGTTGGCGAAGTACATGAGCTTCTGAATCTCCAGATGCGAGATCCCTGCAGGGTCTTCCCACGGCTCCATCGCGCGGCGCTGCTGGAGATATCGCCGCATCGCTTCGAGTATGACGGCGCGCCCCCAGGTCATCCGAAGTCCTTCGACGCCCTCGATGGCGCGAGATCCACCTGATGGGGGGTAGATCACGGCGTCAACGTCGGGCAGCTGCTGGAATGCTGATACGAGCCGTTGCTCGACATCTTCCCAATCCAGACCTCCGTTGCCCACCCCCAGCGGGGGAACTGCCACAGAAGCAATGTTGAGTTCACGGATCACGCGGATGAGATCAATGAGGCCGGCGTCGATATAGGCCAGCTTCGACGGTGCACGCCAGTGTTTCTTGGTGGGGAAGTTGATGATGTGTTTCGGTCCGTCGAGCTGTCCGGTGTCGACGACGAACATCTTGCCGATGGTAACTTCGCCGCGTTTGCACGCCTTTTCGTAGGCGGTGAACATCTCGGGGTAGCGGCGTTTGAACTGCAGCGCAATTCCCTTGCCCATCACCCCAACACAGTTGACGGTGTTGACGAGCGCTTCGGTGTCAGCCCGAAGGAGGTCGCCAGAGCCGTACGTGATCATATGGCCTCCTCCTTCCTTAGTAGTACATGCCGGGCTTGATGACATACTTTCGCACCCCACCGACAGGATCGAGCAGAGTTCGTACCCGTGTCATCGTCTCGGTGTTATAGCAACACACGTAGCTGACCAGCTCGAACGGGACATGGCCGTATACCAGGATCTCGGCGGCGCGGCGGCTCTGGCGGTTGGGGTCGTCATCGGTGTTGTGCCATTGCCGCTGGCAGAGCAGGTCAAAGTCGACGAAGGTGCCGAGCGTGTCGACCTGGCGGCTGAACTTGGTGTAGCTGGCTGCAGCATTGCCGTCACTGGCGCACCACGTCAGATCCGCGTCTATGATGTCGCCAAGCGCCACCCCGAGGTGCACCAGCGGGCCGGCACCGCCGGAGTAGCCGGAGTGGCCCTTGCATACGACGTAGAGCATGGGCGACCGCGCCGCAATGTAGAACGGCACATGATCGCTTGCCATCGACGCCGGGTACCTGCTGTCGGGGGCGACGACTTTGTGGCGGCGCAACTCCTTGACTGGGTTATATGCCACCTCGGTCGTCGGGGTGACTGCTGAATCGGCCAGCAGACGGCCAGCGGTGATGATCCCAGGGAGATTGTCGGCATGGGTGAAGTGCCAAACGATCCAGTCATGGGGACGCTTCCGGTCGGGACCACCGCTACGGGCGACAAACCCCGACTCAGGCTTGTATCTGGTGATCATGCATTAGTCCCACTGGTTCGACGTCCTGTCGCCCTGATCTGACTCATCTCACGCATCAACCACGACGCGTGTTGCTCGGGGACTTCAACGCCGCCGCGGATGCGTGGACCGGTCCGCCCTGATGGCCCCATCATTCGTGAGATTCGGCCACGCTCCGTGAGACCCCACACATCCGCATGTCACCGAGCCATATTGGCGAAGCGTGACAGGTGCAGTTGATGCGCTACGGTGACCGTCTTCGTCGGACCGTTGCGGTGTTTGGCGAGAATGAAATCCGCTTCTCCCCCACGTGGATCGTCGCGGTCAAAGGCGTCGGGTCGATGCAGCAGGATGACAACGTCGGCATCTTGTTCCAGCGAATTGTGCAAACTAATGCCATTGGCGACGAAATTGTGTGTGCCGCTTACAGTCCCATCGAAAACATGTTGATCTCCAATGCTGGTGATCTCCACGACGGTGTCCCAGTACGCGTCGCCTCTCGCCAGCTCATGGATCGCTCGATCTTCGATCCGCGCCTCCGCGCGATGCGGCCTTGACCGGCTCGGGGAATGCTTCCACATCGTCGGTTCGTGGAGCTGGATGTCCATCATCTGTTTGGCGGACAGTCGGTTGCCGACTTGCGCCCATACTTTTTTCGGCGCGCTGTCCAGGTTCGGGTTGCGAACCGGTCCTTTGAGCTGACGCAGCATCTCTTGGGCCGCCACCGCTTCGGCGCCGTGAACGCCGACGTGACGAAGGAACCTGACCTGATCCTTCGCGCCACGAATGTGCAGCCGCCACGAATCGTGGCCGCCCAACTTTGGGGCGTGTGTGATCCAGGAAAAAATCCCAACCCGAAGCAGCAATTGAGCCACATCGTCGATGAGACGCCTACTGGTTGAGCCGTAGTAGACCCGGCCTTGACCATTCGTGGCATCCCACCGAACAGAGCCACCAGCGCTCCACAGATGCCGCAGAAACAACGCCACCTGGTCATTGGGGGCGCGAAATACAGCCTCCGGTACGCATTTTTCGTGGCTGCGTTTCGTGAATAGCCCTAGGCCAGCCAGCCACGCCGCAATCGGCGTGCACCGCCCGCGCGGTAGTCGTTGCCGCGCCGGGCGCAACGACGGCACTCGAGCTGCGAGGTAGTCGTCGCGGATCGCAGCCCCATCCGAGTGCGCCGCCGAGACCGTCACCGCGGCCAGGTTCGCCTCATCCACCGGCTCGTAGCGGATCGGCTGGTTCTTCAGGCACGACCCGTCACCGATCATGCGAGCCAGCGAAATGAGCTCAGACTCGGGCATCCGCTGAGTGTCGATGGGCTCAGGTACCCGGCGCGGTGCTGCGATCCGGTCACCAACCTTCAACTGCGCCAAGGGAGTCCAGCCTTCGAACTTCATAAAGGGGTGGCTGCCGGTGGCCTCGACTTCGCGTCCGGAAGCCAGCCGAAGCCGAAACACTTCCTTGCGCCCGCTCGGGAACACGTTGATCATCGGCCGGGCCACCATGCGCAGCCGCTCGTCCAGCGACCACACCATGGGACGTTCACCGCTTCGCATGAGCTCACCGAAGGCGACCTCAGCGCCGGTATCGGCGCGCAAGATTCTGGTGGACGCGGTCAGGCAGCCCGATTCCCTGAGGTCGGCCAGCATCGGTTTCTTATCGGTACGCTGCTCGGGCCCACGGTTGAGCTGGCTGATCGCGACCACGGGAACCTCAAGCTCTTTTGCCAACAGCTTCAGATGCCGCGAGAACTCCGACACCTCCACCTGCCGCGATTCATACTTCTTGCCCGAGGTCATCAGTTGCAGGTAGTCGACCACGATCAACTTCAGGTTGGCCTTTTGCCGCAGGCGGCGCGCCTTGGCACGGATCTCCATCATGGTCAGGTTGGGCGAGTCGTCGATAAACAGTGGCGCTTCGCTGATTTCGCTCATCCGCCGCGCCAGCCGGGTCCAGTCGTCATCGCTCATCCGGCCCGAACGCATGTCGGAGAGCTTGATTTTGGCCTCCGCCGACAGCAGTCGCATGACAATCTCGGACTTGCTCATCTCCAGCGAGAAGATGACGCTGGCCATCCGATGCCTGATCGAGCATGACCGCATGAAGTCCAGCCCAAGGGTGGACTTTCCCACGCCCGGGCGCGCCGCCACGATGACCATCTGCCCCGGATGCAGGCCGTTGGTGACCTCGTCGAGTTCGGTGAAGCCGGTAGCCACCCCGCGCGCCAGGCCGCCACTGGAAGCGATGGCATCGATCTCGTCCATCGTCGGTTGCAGCAGGTCCTCAAGCGCCACAAAGTCTTCCGACAGCCGCCGATCCGCGACGTCGTAGATTTCGGCCTGCGCGCGATCGACCACCTCGGCCACATCCGCGCCTTCGGCGCCGGCATAGCCGTACTGCACCACCCGGGTTCCGGCCTCTACCAGCCGGCGCAGCAGCGCCTTTTCGGCAACGATGCTCGCGTAGTAGCCCGCGTTGGCGGCCGTCGGCACCGTCGAGATCAGGGTGTGCAGGTAGGGAGCACCGCCGATGCGGCGCAGCAGCCCACGGCGATCCAGTTCGGCGGCCACCGTCACCGCATCAGCCGGTTCTCCCCGCCCATACAGGTCCAAAATGGCGTCGTAGACGTTCTGATGCGCCGGACGATAAAAATCGCCGGGCCGTAGCCGTTCCAGTACATCGGCGATGGCGTCCTTGCTCAGCAACATCCCGCCCAGCACGGACTGCTCGGCGGCGAGATCCTGCGGTGGTTGACGGCCGTAATCTTCACTGGGCGGTGAGGAGTCCATGCCGGGCGCTAGGTCATCAACGACCGCCATGGGCTCTCACCTCCTCCGACACAAGCACCCGAACGCATATTCGACAACCTATCCAGAGCGTAAGTCGCCGCACCGACACCACCGCCCAAGTCACCCACATCGCCTAGCGCCGGGAAGACGCTAAACGTTGCTGGCAAGTACTCCAAGGGGCCACTGTTTATGGAGCTGTGCATCGCATGTGCATATCCGTCGACCTCTGTGTTGAGCGGGGTGTGGAGAACCTGTGGATCAATACGGCCCGTTACGACATCACTGCTGTTAACGGCCATACAACGCGACGCCGTTTGTGTGGACAAGAATCTCTTCGGCGTGTCGAGCCAGGTTACCGCGCCGGGCGTGTTGGCTTTCAGACACATTTTCCTGACGTTAAGGCCCGGTGAAGACACCCGCCCGCAAACGCCGGCCGAATAGTTCGCCAGCATCACCGCACCGGACCGTGCGGTGGACACCCAGGGCATGGCGAAACCCCGGCGGCGGCCGACCGCGGTCACCACCGGCATGCGCAAACTGTTGTGGCCTCAGCTCGCCTTAGCTCTGCGCCACGACGTCCAGCGATACCTCGACATCGATTTCCGGGTGCAGGTGCACCGACACAAAATGCGTGCCCACGGCCTTGATGTGCGTCTTGGGCAGCCGAACGATCCGCTTATCGAGGTTTGGTCCACCGGCCTTCTTGATGGCAGCAACCACATCTGCGGCGGTCACCGAGCCGAACAACTTCCCAGAATCAGCTGAAGTCTTCACCGGCAGCGCTATCGGGCCGAGCGCCTCGATCGCCGCCTTGATCTCGTTGGCGTGCTCTAGGTCGCGTACGCTTTTGGTTTCGCGGGCCCGGCGGATCTCGTCAGCCTGCTTCTGGGCTCCGCGCGAGGCGACGATCGCCAGGCCGCGCGGGAGCAGAAAGTTACGGCCATACCCGTCCTTGACCTCGACAGTGTCGCCGATGGACCCGAGGTGATCGACATCGGCCGTGAGAATGAGCTTCATGGTATTTTGCACTCTCCGTTGGACATTCGGCGCTACCGCACCGAAGACGTAAAGGGCAGCAGCGCCACCTCGCGGGCGTTCTTCACCGCGAGCGCGATGTCTCGCTGGTGCTGCACGCAGTTGCCCGTGACCCGACGCGCGCGGATCTTGCCGCGCTCGCTGATGTAGGTGCGCAACAGCGCGGTGTCCTTGTAGTCGATCGCTTGGTCCTTCTTCGCGCAGAACACGCATTTACGCGTCTTGACCGGCTTTTCCGGAGCCGGGCGCCGCTTGCTGGACTTGGCCATGAGTGTCTATCTTTCCGTTTCTTGATTTGCAGTTCTTGGGGTCAGAATGGCGGTTCGTCATCGCCGCCGCCGAACGAACCCGACGCCGGTGCGCTGCCCCACGGGTCATCTCCCGAGGCGCTGCTGGCCTGCGCCGGCGCCGGACGGGATCCGCTGCCAAACCCGCCGCTGCGGCTGGCCTTGTTGACCTTGGCGGTGGCGTACCGAAGCGAAGGCCCAATCTCATCGACCTCGACCTCGATGACGGTGCGCTTCTCGCCCTCACGGGTTTCAAACGACCGCTGCTTAAGCCGCCCGCTAACGATGACTCGTGCCCCCCGGGTGAGGCTCTCGGCCACGTTCTCGGCCGCCTCCCGCCAGATATTGCACCGGAGGAACAGCGCTTCGCCGTCTTTCCATTCGCCGGTCTGACGGTCATAGATCCGGGGCGTTGACGCCACGGTGAAATTCGCCACGGCCGCACCGGACGGGGTGAACCGCAGCTCGGGGTCAGCGGTCAGATTTCCGACGATGGTGATGGTGGTGTCACCAGCCACAATTTCCTCCTGCGTCCGCCTGGGTTCGGCGGCTGGTCGTGTTCTTCTTCGCCGAGCCTACGTAACCGCACCGACAGCGAACAGCCAGTGCCTGGCAGGCCGATTAGTGCTTGTCGGTGCGCATTACCTTGGTGCGCAACACCGACTCGTTGAGGCTGAGCTGGCGGTCGAGTTCGGACACCGTCGCCGGGGCGGCTTTCACGTCGATCACCACGTAGATGCCTTCGGCATGCTTGGCGATCTCGTACGCCAGCCGACGCTTGCCCCAGATGTCCACCTTTTCGACTTTTCCGCCGTCCTTACGGACGACGTTGAGGAACGTCTCCAAGGACGGGGCTACGGTGCGTTCGTCGAGGGTCGGGTCGAGGATGACCATGATTTCGTATGGACGCATAGGAACCTCATCACCTCCTGTGGTCGTGTGCGGCCACGGTCGATCCGTGGCAGGAGGGTCGCCTGCGTCGGCAACTCGCCCAGGCTACACGAGAGCCCTCGACTGCGAAAATGCCGACCAGGCACCACCGCACTCCAGGCTTAACCCGGTGCGACGATCCGCGGCGTGTCGTGTGCGCAATGTCAGTGTCGCGAACGGCGAGGCCTATCGCGAACAGATCACAAACGATGCTGATAGAACTCCAACGCGAGCCGATGGGTAGCCGGCGAGGCCTTGGCCAGGGAGCCGGCATCCACCGGTGGCTGCGGGTCATACTCGATCATCAGCTGGCTCGCTTCGGCGGCTTCCCGGCTGACCAAAAGCTCCACCAGCCGCAATCCCATGTCGATCCCGCTCGACACCCCGGCGGCGGTGATGACCCGCTCTGGCAGATGCTCGACGACACGCTGGGGGACGTATCGGGCGCCCAGCGAGTTGAACAGATCCTGTACTCGCCAATGCGTGGTCGCGGTCAAGCCGTTGAGCAGTCCGGCAGCCGCCAACACCAGCCCGCCGGTGCACACCGAGGTGGTGAGTAGGGTGTGCCGGTGCGCTTCGCGCACCCAGTCGAGCACGGTCTGGTCGTGGATCAGGGTCCGAGTTCCGATGCCGCCCGGAAAGATCACCACATCGGGCCGGGTTAGCTCGTCGAATGCCGCGTCACACAGCAGACCCAGCATGGCGTTGTCGCTGCGAACCTCCCCGCGGCGGTGGCCGACGAACACGACGTCGAACGACGGCACCCGCTGCAGCACCTCGTAGGGGCCAACCGCGTCAAGCGCGGTGTTGCCCGGAAAAAGTGCGATCGCGACCTGCATCGGGCGTCCTCTCTCGCGCATGCTCGTCGCCCAGCCGGGGACGCAGCCACGACGGTAGCCGACCTGGCGGGGCGTCGGCGGCGTTGGCAAAGACCCCTCCCACCGGGTCGTCGACTCCCCCACAAGCCGGCAGTGCCCCTGGCCCGCCGGTACGCACGAGGTCGCGCCCGGGGCGGTAGATCTGCCAGACCACCAGTCCGCACAGCACCATCACGGCGATGTCACGCAGCAACACCGTCGTGGTGAACCACTGCTCGGGCAGCGAGCGGCTCGGGTTGCCGTATAGGTAGTACATCCGCGGCACCCACACCAACGCGTCGATCGTCATCCACGCCAGCAAGATCCGGCGGTGCGGCAAAGCCAGCACGGCCAGCGGCACCAGCCAAAGCGAGAACTGGGGACTCCACACCTTGTTGACCAACAGGAAGCTGGCCACCGTCAAGAAAGTCAGCTGCGCCACGCGCGGCCGGTGGGGTGCGGTGAGCGCGATGTAAGCAATTGCCGCACAACATAACACGAACAAGAGCGTGACAACCGTGTTCAGCACCAGCGGCGGCTCCCAGAAGCCCAGGGTGGGGTCGAAGCCACGCCAGCCGGTGAACGACTTGACGACGTTGTACAACGAGTCCATGTCGTCGCCGCGCCGGGTGTTGAGCCGGAAGAACTCCGACCAGCCGCGCGGAAAGAGCAGCATCACCGGCAGATTCACCAACAACCAGGTCGCCGCCGCGGCCGCCATGGTGCGGGCCAGAGCATTCAGGCGACCGGCCCGGATGCCCAGCAGCAACAACGGGTACAAGAACAACAGCGGATACAGTTTCGCCGCGGAGCCCAACCCGATCAGCACACCGGCAAGCACCGGTCTGCGCCGCGCCCAGGCCAGCAGCCCACTCGTCGCCAAACCCGTTGCCAGCGCATCGAAATTGGTGAATATCTGAAAGATCACCAGCGGTGAGGCGGCCACCAGCGCCGCATCCCATATCCGGCGGCCGGCCAGGCCCGAGGTCGCCCAGACGGTTGTCAGCCACGCCAGCGCCAAACCGAACGCGGCGACGTTGAAGAACATCACCACTTCGGCAACCACCGGGAGGGGAGCCACCTTGCTTAACGCGGTGTAGGTCTTGGCTATCGCCATCGACAGGTACTGATAGATCCCAGTCAGCACCGGATACTCCATATAGCGCACCGCGATCTGTCCGTCGTAGCGCAGCTGCGGTGTGCCGTTGCTGTCGGTTTCGATCCAGCTTGACTTGTACGGAAACTTGCCTTGGCTCAATAACTCAGCGCCATAGAGCGGCACCGTATCGGAGTAGCACAACTGGTAGTAAGCACGCTGGTTATCCCAGTTGGCCACCCGCTGATCACCTGGACCGGTTCCGGTGGACTGCAAGCAGGCCGCTTTCGTCGACCAACCGAGCGCCAGGAACACCAACGCGATTGCAAACATCACCCGCAGCGGGGTCATCAGCCGGGTGCGGCCGATCAGCGCGTGCCGGCCTACCGGGCCACCGACGACATTCGCCAGAGCGGCACCCAATACGTCGGTGCGGCTGGGGCAATCGCGGTTATCGGCGCTCCGCAGATCGGCGGCCAAAGGAAGTGGCGAGATGTTGCTGCTTTGGGACAGCGCGCCGGTCACGGCGGCGGCGTGGGAGTCGCAGCGGGCGGGGCCGGGGGCGGTGGCGCCAGGGTAATGGTGGTCGGGGGACCGATCGGGATGGTAATCCCCGGCGCAATTTCGACCGTGGGCTGGATGACGGTCTCCGAAGGTGGTACCTCCGACGGCGGCGGCGGAGGCGGCGGCGGCACACCGGCATAACCACCCACCTCGGTCGGTTTGGGGAAAGTCTCGTTCGACGTGCCCTTCAAGGCGCCGTCCATGGTTGCCTTCCAGATGTCCGACGGCAGGCCCGAGCCGTAAATCGCTGCACCCGAAGCGGTTACCAGTGGCTCGTCACCCTTGACGGTGCCCACCCACACAGCCGTAGACAACGACGGCGTGTACCCGACCATCCAGGCGTCTTTGTTCGCGGTGGTGTCACCAAATTGCGTAGTGCCGGTCTTGGCCGCCGAATCCCGCCCACCCGCTAGGTTGTGGCCACGCGAATAACCTGCGATCGGCTCCATCGCCGCAGTCACGTTGTCGGCTACCGCCTTGGGGATGCGCTGATCGCCGGTGTTGTCCGCGGTGCTGGCGTCGAAGAGGACCTGGCCGTTGGCACTGACCACCTTCTGTACGAAATGCGGCGGGTGGTAGATACCGGACGCGGCCAACGTGGCATACGCCGATGCCATGTCGATCACCCGGGTTTGGTACTGGCCCAACACGATCCCGTTGTTGGGCGGTCCACCCTTGCCATCTTCGGACAGCGTGTGCGCAACGCCCGGGAAGCTGGAGGCAATGCCGGCTTGGTGCGCGGCATCGGCCACAGCCTGTGGGCCGCCGTTGAGCTTGAGCATCAGCCGGTAGTAGGAGGTGTTCAGCGACATTTTGAGCGCCTCGGCGATGTTGCACGTCCCGCAACCCTCGCCCTCGACGTTGGTGATCTTGATGCCGTCGACCGTCAACGGAGAGCTGTCTACCTGGTAGCCCAGGCCGATCCCCTGCTCAAGGGCGGCCACCAGAGCAAACACCTTAAACGACGATCCAGTCTGCAATCCCGCTTGAGCGAAGTCAAAGCCATTGGCATTGTCGCCACCGTAGTACGCACGCACCGCCCCGTTGTGCGGGTCGATGGAAACCACGGCGGCACGCATGTCGGGGTCCTGCCCGTCCAGGTATTTCGCAACCGCCTTCTCCGCCGCCCGTTGGGCCTGCGGATCAATCGTGGTGGTGACCACCAGCCCCTGGGTGTTGAGGGTCTGCTCGTCGATGTTGAACAGCTCGAGCAACTCCCTTGTCACCTGCCGCTCGATCAGCCCGTTGGGTCCTTTGGTCTGATTCTCCGCCCGGGCCAGATCGGGCGCCACTGTCTCGGGAAACACCTGCGCCGCACGGTCATTCGGCGAGAGAGCCTTGGTTTCCACCATGCCGTCGAGTACCCAATTCCAGCGGGCATGGGCCCCTTCGGGGTCGACCGCCGGGTCCAGCGTCGAAGGCCGCCGAATCAGCGCTGCCAACAACGCCCCTTCGGCAACGGTCAGCTGCTCGACGGGCTTGTCGAAATAAGCCTTGGACGCCGCCGAAATGCCGTAGGCGCCCCGGCCGAAGTAGATGATGTTCAGATACGCCTGCAGCACATCGTCTTTAGACCACTCCCCCGACATCTTCGTCGCGATGACCAATTCTTTCGCCTTGCGCATCAGACCGCTCCACCCGTGCTGTGCGGAACCGACCAGCGCGTTCTTGACGTACTGCTGGGTAATCGTCGATCCGCCCTGCAGATCGCCGCCGAACAGGTTGTTCTTGACTGCCCGCGCGAAGCCGGTGAACGAGAATCCCGGATTCGAATAGAAATTGCGGTCTTCGGCCGCAATCACCGCCTGGCGCACATGCATCGGCACCTGGCTGAGGTTGACGTCGACCCGATTACCTTCGGGCGGAACAATTTTGGCGATTTCCGAGCCGTCGCTGGCAAGGATCGTGGAGACCTGGTTGGTACGGATGTCACCTGGCTTGGGAACGTCGACGATCAGGTAGGCCATCGTGAAGGTGACCATCGGCAACAGGATCACCACCGCCGCGGTGAGGTACAGCGAACGCCGTATCCATTTCCAGTTGATCTGGCCGACCTGGGGCAAGTCCACCCTCGGTTGGGGCAGCCGGCCGGCAGGCTGTCCGGACGAACCGGGGGGCCCGGGCGGCCCCGGTGGGCGACGTCTGCCACCAAGCTGATCCCCCCGCGGCGGTTTACCGGGCGGGGCGGCCAACGCGGCCGTGACCTCCTCGAGCGGGTCGCGCGGCGGGGGCATCGGCGGCGCGCCGTCGAGCGCGGCCTTGACCGCCTCGATGGAGTCCGCGTGCGGAGCCGATCGGTCATCGGTCACCGGCGGGAGGATCGCGGTCAGTCTGTCGTCGGGTGGAACCTGACCACGCTGGCCGGGATTCGCCGGCCCGCGCGGGGCGCCGCTGGACGACTGATGGTGACGCCCGTCGCTATTCACTGGCCGTGCGGGCCCCGTTGCGCGCCGTCCGCGTCCCGCCAGACCCCCTAGGGGGGCGTGCCGGACGTGCGGCGCCCAGGACGTATGACTTGACCAGATGATTCCAACTGCAGGTTCGACATACCTCCACCACGTGGACCGCGAACTCGGAGAACCGGGTCGCCAGCAGGATCAGTTCTTCGGCGGTGCGCGCGGACCCTGATACCGCACCGAGGTGCTCGCCGAACACCCACGACACCAGTGTGAGCTGCTCCTTGCGGCAGATCGGGCAGATGACCCGGCTGGGCTTCCCATGAAACTTTGCGGCGCGCAGCAGGTAGGGGTTGGCGTCGCACACCTCCGACACACCGGTGCGTCCCGAATACACCTCGGCCAGCAGGGAGCGTCGCCGTAGCGTGTAGTCCACTACCTGTCGCTGCAGTCGCACGCTGACCAGAGTACGACGCCATCCACACCACCGATACGCAACCGACGCCGTTGTTGCGCGTGTACGGCGGGATCGAGTTCAGATTCCCAGCCAGACTCCTACTATCGTCCCTGTGGCGAAGTGGCTGGGCGCACCCCTTGCGCGCGGAGTATCGACGGCAACCCGCGCCAAAGACAGCGACCGGCAGGACGCCTGCCGGATTCTCGACGACGCCCTGCGTGACGGCGAGCTCTCGATGGAGGAACACCGGGAGCGCGTCAGCGCAGCTACCAAGGCTGTGACCCTAGGTGACCTGCAGCGTCTGGTGGCCGACCTGCAGGTCGAAAGCGCACCCGCACAAATGCCCGCGCTCAAATCGCGGGCGAAACGCACCGAGTTGGGCTTGCTGGCCGCTGCGTTTGTCGCATCGGTGCTGCTGGGCGTCGGCATCGGCTGGGGCGTGTACGGCAACACCCGCTCTCCGCTGGACTTCACCTCGGATCCCGGAGCAAAGCCCGACGGGATCGCCCCCGTGGTGCTGACCCCGCCCAGGCAGCTGCATTCCCTCGGCGGGCTCACCGGCCTGCTGGAGCAGACCCGCAAGCGGTTCGGCGACACCATGGGCTACCGGCTGGTGATCTACCCGGAGTATGCGTCGCTCGATCGCGTCGACCCGGCGGACGACCGCCGAGTCCTGGCGTATACCTACCGCGGCGGCTGGGGCGATGCGACCAGTTCCGCCAAGAGCATTGCCGACGTGTCCGTGGTTGACCTGAGCAAATTCGATGCGAAGACCGCTGTGGGCATCATGCGCGGCGCCCCGGAAACCCTCGGCCTCAAACAATCCGACGTCAAAAGCATGTACCTGATCGTCGAACCGGCCAAGGACCCCACCACGCCGGCTGCGTTGTCGTTGTCGTTGTATGTCTCTAGCGACTACGGCGGTGGATACCTCGTTTTCGCAGGTGACGGCACCATCAAGCACGTCAGCTACCCGTCTTGACGCGGTGATGTTGTCGCAAATATATCGAGGCGATACGATGACGCGAGGCGTCGAACCGTCGTAACGGCCATTCAAAAGCCATACAAAAGGAGGTGACTCGATGCTGGAGCTCGCCATCCTGGGTCTGTTGATCGAGTCACCGATGCATGGCTACGAGTTGCGCAAGAGGCTGACCGGCCTGCTGGGCGCGTTTCGGGCATTTTCGTACGGTTCGTTATACCCGGCGCTGCGACGCATGCAGGCCGACGGGTTGATCGCCGAGAATGCCGCCCCAGCGGGCACCCCGGTGCGGCGAGCACGACGCGTTTACCAACTGACCGACAAGGGTCGCCGTCGATTCGGCGAGCTGGTGGCCGACACCGGCCCACACAACTACACCGACGACGGTTTCGGGGTGCACCTGGCGTTCTTCAACCGCACCCCGGCCGAAGCGCGGATGCGCATCCTGGAAGGCCGGCGCCGCCAGGTCGAGGAACGCCGGGAAGGCTTGCGCGAGGCGGTGGCGCGGGCCAGCAGTTCCTTCGACCGCTACACCCGCCAATTGCATCAACTCGGGCTCGAGTCCAGCGAGCGCGAGGTCAAGTGGCTCAACGAGCTCATCGCCGCGGAACGGGCAGCACCCAACCCCGCCGAACAGACGTAAACCCAGCACGAACCAACACCCAAGACACCCCAGAGGTTATGAGGTTAGGAGAACGCCTTAATGAGTGAGCACCAGTCGTTACCGGCGCCGGAGGCGTCGACGGAGGTTCGAGTCGCCATTGTCGGCGTCGGCAACTGCGCGTCCTCGCTGGTCCAGGGCGTCGAGTACTACTACAACGCCGACGACACATCGACCGTACCGGGCCTCATGCACGTGCGGTTCGGCCCGTACCACGTTCGCGACGTCAAGTTCGTGGCGGCGTTCGACGTGGACGCCAAGAAGGTCGGCTTCGACCTGTCCGACGCCATCTTCGCCTCGGAGAACAACACCATCAAGATCGCCGATGTGGCGCCGACCAACGTGATCGTGCAGCGCGGGCCTACCCTCGATGGCATCGGCAAGTACTACGCCGACACCATCGAACTCTCCGACGCGGAGCCCGTCGACGTCGTCCAGGCGCTCAAGGAGGCCAAGGTCGACGTGCTGGTCTCCTATTTGCCGGTGGGCTCGGAGGAAGCCGACAAGTTCTACGCCCAGTGTGCTATCGACGCCGGGGTGGCGTTCGTCAACGCGCTGCCGGTGTTCATCGCCTCCGACCCGGTGTGGGCCAAGAAGTTCACCGACGCCGGGGTACCCATCGTCGGTGATGACATCAAGAGCCAGGTCGGCGCGACGATCACCCACCGGGTGCTGGCCAAGCTGTTCGAGGACCGCGGCGTGCAGCTCGACCGCACCATGCAGCTCAACGTGGGCGGCAACATGGACTTCCTCAACATGCTCGAACGTGAACGGCTGGAGTCCAAGAAGATCTCCAAGACCCAGGCCGTCACTTCGAATCTGAAGCGCGAGTTCAAGACCAAGGACGTGCACATCGGCCCGTCCGACCACGTCGGATGGCTCGACGATCGCAAATGGGCCTATGTCCGTCTAGAGGGCCGCGCCTTCGGAGATGTGCCGTTGAACCTGGAGTACAAGCTCGAGGTGTGGGACTCGCCAAACTCGGCCGGCGTCATCATCGACGCGGTGCGGGCGGCCAAGATCGCCAAGGACCGCGGCATCGGCGGACCGGTGATCCCGGCGTCGGCCTACCTGATGAAGAGCCCGCCCGAGCAGCTGCCCGACGACATCGCGCGCGCGCAACTCGAAGAGTTCATCATCGGTTAGCGTTGACTCTGCGCTCACCACGCGGGCCACTCGCACAATTGCCTGGTATCCGCAGAGTCAAACGCGGGTAACGTCCGCTGCGTGCTATCTGACGACGAACTGACCGGACTGGACGAGTTTGCCCTGCTGGCTGAGAACGCTGAGCAGGCCGGTGTCAATGGTCCACTGCCTGAAGTCGAGCGGGTCCAAGCGGGAGCCATCAGCGCGCTGCGCTGGGGCGGCTCTGCGCCGCGGGTGATCTTTCTGCACGGCGGCGGACAGAACGCCCATACCTGGGACACCGTGATCGTCGGCCTGGGTGAGCCGGCGCTGGCGGTGGACCTTCCAGGGCACGGCCATTCCGCTTGGCGGGAGGACGGCAATTACTCGCCGCAGCTCAACTCCGAGACCTTGGCGCCGGTGCTACGCGAGCTTGCGCCGGGTGCCGAATTCGTGGTCGGCATGTCGCTGGGCGGGTTGACTGCGATACGGCTGGCCGCGATGGCACCCGACCTGGTCGGCGAACTCGTTCTCGTCGACGTCACCCCGTCGGCATTGCAACGGCACGCCGAGCTGACCGCCGAGCAGCGCGGCACGGTGGCGCTGATGCACGGCGAGCGGGAATTCCCCAGCTTTCAGGCCATGCTGGACCTAACGATCGCCGCGGCCCCGCACCGCGATGTCAAGTCGTTGCGCCGCGGCGTGTTCCACAACTCCCGCCGGCTGGACAACGGCAACTGGGTGTGGCGCTATGACGCGATCCGCACGTTCGGAGATTTCGCAGGGCTCTGGGACGACGTCGACGCCCTGTCCGCGCCGATCACACTCGTGCGCGGCGGCTCGTCGGGCTTCGTCACCGACCAGGACACCGCCGAACTCCACAGGCGTGCAACGCATTTCCGTGGCGTTCACATCGTCGAGAAGTCAGGCCACTCGGTGCAAAGTGACCAACCGCGCGCCCTGATCGAGATCGTGCGCGGGGTGCTCGACACACGCTGAGCCTACGGTGGACCCATGACTTCACTCGTGCGTCCCGATCTCCCCGTTCGTATCGGCGTACAACTGCAGCCGCAGCACGCCCCCCATTACCGCGCCGTCCGAGACGCCGTCCGCCGGTGCGAGGACATCGGTGTGGACATCGCTTTTACCTGGGACCACTTCTTTCCGCTCTACGGCGACCCTGACGGCCCACACTTCGAATGCTGGACCGTCTTGGGAGCCTGGGCCGAGCAAACGTCGCACATCGAAATCGGCGCTCTAGTGACGTGCAACTCCTACCGCAATCCGGAGCTGCTTGCCGACATGGCCCGTACCGTCGACCACATCTCCGGCGGCCGGCTCATCCTGGGTATCGGGTCGGGCTGGAAACAGAAGGACTACGACGAGTACGGCTACCGGTTCGGCACAGCGGGCAGCCGCCTCGACGACCTGGCGGCTGCGCTGCCCCGGATCAAGGCGCGGCTTGGCAAGCTGAACCCGCCGCCGACACGGGACATCCCGGTGCTGATCGGCGGCGGCGGAGAGCGTAAGACCCTGCGACTGGTCGCCGAGTATGCCGATATCTGGCACAGCTTTACCGCCGGGGACAGCTACCTAGCGAAGTCGGCCGTGCTGAGCACGCACTGCTCGACCGTCGGCCGAAACCCAGCGACTATCGAACGCTCCGCCGCGGTCGACGGCGGCGGGCTGATCGCCAGCGCCGAAGCCCTCGCCGGTCTCGGTGTCACGCTGTTGACCGTTGGCTGTGACGGTCCCGACTACGACCTGAGCGCTGCGGCCGCGCTTTGCAGGTGGCGCGATGGCCGGTGAACTCCGGTTGACGTCTGTCAGATCGCGTTACCCCCGGCTTCATCTGGGAAACACCACAACGCAGACGCCGAGTCATGAGAAACTTGCCAGCGCCGGATGGCTGCAGCGGGCTGAAAGAGATGCTAGATACCGATGCCAAAAAAGTACGGGGTTAAGGAAAAGGACCAGGTTGTCGCCCACATCCTCAACCTGCTATTGACCGGCAAACTGCGCAGCGGGGACCGCGTCGACCGCAATGAAATCGCGCACGGCCTGGGGGTCAGCCGGGTTCCCATCCAAGAGGCGCTGGTTCAACTCGAACACGACGGCATTGTGTCGACTCGCTATCACCGCGGCGCGTTCATCGAGCGGTTCGACGTCGCCACCATCCTGGAACATCACGAACTCGACGGCTTGCTCAACGGCATTGCCTCTGCCCGCGCAGCCGCCAACCCCACGCCTCGGATCCTGGGCCAGCTCGACGCAGTCATGCGATCGCTGCGCAACTCCAAGGAGTCGCGGGCCTTCGCCGAATGCGTGTGGGAGTACCGGCGCACGGTCAACGACGAGTACGCAGGACCGCGGCTGCACGCCACCATCCGGGCCTCACAGAACCTGATTCCGCGAGTGTTCTGGATGACATACCAAAACAGCCGCGACGACGTGTTGCCGTTCTACGAGGAAGAGAACGCCGCAATCCATCGGCGCGAACCTGAAGCTGCGAGGGCTGCCTGCATCGGCCGTTCCGAGCTGATGGCCCAGACGATGCTGGCCGAACTGTTCCGCCGCCGAGTATTGGTCCCGCCCGAGGGCGCTTGTCCCGGCCCGTTTGGGGCGCCGATCCCTGGCTTCGCCAGAAGCTACCAGCCGTCCTCACCGGTGCCCTAATTACGCCGATCCGATGGTGAAGCCAGCAGCGGCTGCCGGCGTCTCCAATATTGACTGTCCCGTTAACGCGAGAGCCGGTTTCCGTTGGCGGTCAGTGGCATTCGACATCACTGACCATGGATCCGGCAGAACTGACAATGTAGGTAGTCAGCCATGACATGAGTGTTGTCCGCTCGATTGGCAAGAAAATGCAGCGGATTTCGGGACCAAATGCATTGGCGGTCAAAGGTCGCCCGACACAAGTCTACGGTCACACGCATGTCAGGTTAGACTGCCGGTTTATGGCGGACAGCGAATTCACCGCACCGGAAGTGACCCAACTGGCGGAGGGGCTGCACCGCGCATTGTCCAAGCTGATTTCAATGCTGCGCCGCGGGGATCCCAACGGGGCTGCAGCCGGCGACCTAACGCTGGCGCAACTGTCGATCCTGGTCACCCTGCTCGATCAAGGTCCCATCCGGATGACCGACCTGGCCGCTCACGAACGGGTGCGAACTCCCACCACCACCGTGGCGATCCGGCGGCTCGAGAAGATTGGACTGGTGAAACGCTCGCGAGACCCGTCCGACTTGCGGGCGGTGTTGGTAGACATCACGCCGCAAGGGCGGGCGGTTCACGGTGAGTCACTGGCCAACCGGCGCGCGGCTCTGGCCGCGCTGCTCAGCCAACTTCCCCGCTCCGACTTGGAAACCCTTAGGAAGGCCCTGGCGCCACTGGAGCGTCTCGCCTCGGGCGAACCGGCCAGTGGCCCTGCAAGCAACTCCCCCGCTCGCAAACGAGCGTGAAAGTACCACGCTATCAACCAATCTGGTCGCCGCCGGCTCTCGCGGAGTAACGCATACAACGAACTACCCCGCGGATTACCTCGCCCACCGTCGGCACCGCCGACACGACCTAGATGACGAGATTGACCAGCCGGCCGGCGACCACGATAACCTTGCGCGGGGTGGCACCAGCCAAGAATGCCTGGACCTTTTCGTCGGTCAGAACGGCGGCTTTCAGCGTTTCCTCGTCGGTGTCGGCGGCCACCACCACCCGCCCACGTACCTTGCCGTTCACCTGCACCGGATACTCGACCGTCTCGTCGACGAGGTAGGCGGCATCGGCCTTCGGGAACGGGCCATGTGCCAACGAGGTGGTGTTGCCCAGTCGCAGCCACAGCTCCTCGGCAATATGTGGGGCCAGCGGAGCCAGCATTTGTACAAGCGGCTCCACGGCGGCCCGAGGCACCGCATCACGATGCTTCTTGGTGAGGTGGTTCGTGTATTCGATCAACTTAGCCGTTGCGGTGTTATTGCGAAGTGCCGCAAAGTCTTCTGACACGCCGACGATGGTGCGGTGCAACGCCCGTAGCGTATCGATGTCGAGTTCCACGCCGTCAGCCACCCGAGTTTCGCCGGTGTGCTCGTCGACGACCAAGCGCCACACCCGCTGCAGAAAACGGTACGCGCCGACAACATCCTTTGTGGCCCATGGACGTGAAGCCTCCAGCGGCCCCATCGACATCTCGTAAACCCGAAGCGTATCTGCCCCGTATGCGTCGCAGATTTCGTCCGGCGATACCGAATTCTTCAGGCTCTTACCGATTTTGCCGAATTCCTGGAAGACTTCGACCTCACCGTCAGGTCCAGGATAGACAAATCTGTCACCGCGTTCGATCACCTGCTCGGCAGGGACATAGGATCCGCGCGCATCGGTGTAAGCGTAAGCTTGAATATAGCCCTGATTGACCAGCCTGCGGTAAGGCTCGCGAGAGCTGACGTGACCCAGGTCGTACAAGACCTTGTGCCAGAACCTGGAATACAGCAGGTGCAAAACCGCGTGTTCAGCACCGCCGACGTACAAGTCGACGCCACCGGGGTCGTCCGGGCCGTGCTCAGCCGGCCGCGGTCCCATCCAATAGGCCTCGTTTTCCTTGGCGCAGAACCGTTCTGAGTTGTGCGGATCGGTGTAGCGCAGTTCATACCAGGAGCTGCCCGCCCACTGCGGCATCACGTTGGTGTCGCGGCTGTAGGGCTTCAGGCCATCACCGAGGTCCAGGTCGACGTGTACCCACTCAGTCGCCTTGGCCAGTGGGGGCGAAGGCTCGCTGTCCGCATCGTCGGGGTCGAACAAAACCGGCGAGTAGTCCGGGACATCAGGCAGCTCGACGGGCAGTGCAGCTTCGTCGAGCGCATGCGGACGCCCGTCGCTGTCATAGACGATCGGGAATGGTTCACCCCAATACCGCTGCCGCGCAAAAAGCCAGTCGCGCAATTTGAATTCGATTCGAGCCCGGCCGCGGCCCGCGGACTCCAACCGGTCGACGATGGCCCGCTTTGCTGCTGGCACGCTCATTCCATTGAGGTAATCCGAGTTGACCAGGATGCCATCGCCTGTATACGCGGATTCCGAAATATTGCCGCCGGCAATTACTTCCACGATCGGTAGACCAAATGCCCGAGCGAAGTCCCAGTCCCGCTGGTCATGACCCGGCACCGCCATGATTGCCCCGGTACCGTACCCGGCCAGCACGTAGTCGGCGATGAAGATCGGCACCGGCTCACCGTTGGCCGGGTTGATGGCGTAGCTGCCCAAGAAGACGCCGGTCTTTTCCCTGCTCTCCTGGCGCTCGAGGTCTGATTTGGCGGCGATCGCACGCCGGTAGGCGGCGATGGCCTCACCAGGTGTGCCGCCGCCGTATGTCCACAAGGGGTTGACCCCAGCCGGCCAGGACGCGGCGACCAACTCGTCGACCAAGTCGTGCTCGGGAGCCAGCACCAGATACGTGGCGCCGAACAAGGTGTCGGGCCGCGTGGTGAACACCTCGATGTCGACTTCGAACCCGTCATCGCTGGCCGCTCTCGCCGAGAACAGCGCCACCGCACCCGTCGAACGCCCGATCCAGTTGCGCTGCATGGTCTTGACCTGCTCAGGCCAATCCAGCACATCCAGGTCGTCGAGCAGCCGGTCGGCATAGGCGGTGATCCGCATCATCCATTGCCGCAACCGCTTCCGGAACACCGGAAAATTGCCCCGGTCGCTGCGGCCGTCGGCGGTCACCTCTTCGTTGGCAAGCACCGTACCTAGCCCCGGGCACCAGTTCACCAGCGAATCCGCCCGATAGACCAGCCGGTACTCGTCGATCACATCGGCTCGCTCCCCCGCGGTCAACTTGGCCCAATCCCGGCCGCCATCGAGACACCTTGCACCGGACTCGAATTCGGCGACCAGCTCTGATATCGGGCGCGCCTTGTTGGCTGTGGTGTCGAACCACGCGTTGTATATCTGTAGGAAGATCCACTGAGTCCACCTGTAGAAGTCGACATCGGTGGTCGAGAAGCTTCGTCGGCTGTCGTGGCCGAAGCCCAGCCGGCCCAACTGGCGGCGAAAGTTGACGACGTTGGCTTCGGTCCGGGTACGCGGATGGGTGCCGGTTTGCACCGCGTATTGCTCGGCGGGCAGCCCGAACGCGTCGAACCCTAGCGCATGCAGCACATTACGTCCCACCATCCGGAAATAGCGGGCATAGACGTCGGTCGCGATGTAGCCGAGGGGATGACCAACGTGGAGTCCCTCACCCGAGGGGTAGGGGAACATGTCCTGCACGAAGAGCTTGTCGTCAGGCACCGCGGCACCATCCGGTGGGGCCAGCGAGCCGACCGGGTTGGGCACGTTGAACGTCCCTAGCCGGGCCCAGTTTTCCTGCCAGGTCCGTTCCAGCCTAGCCGCGAGCTCGGCGGTATAGCGGTACCGTGGCACGTCGGAGTCCGCGTCGTCGGCACGGGGCACGCCGCCAGGCCCAGCGGTTGGCGATTCGGTCACGCCCAACAGGGTATAAGGGTGGCCCGGGAACCTCCGGGGCCGCGCTACCGGCCACGGGTTGGTCTCGGTTCCGTTGCACCACGATCAGAGGTTCATTCCAGCTGCATTTCAAGCCTGTGCACTGCCATGGAGCGCTGGTTACATTCAGCCTCGACGACGGGCACCGTCGCCCGGCCATTCGGAGGGACCGACGCAAATGATCCAGATCGCGCGCACCTGGCGGGTCTTCGCAGGCGGCATGGCCACCGGTTTCATCGGCGTGGTGCTGGTCACCGCCGGGAAGGCCTCAGCGGATCCCCTGCTGCCACCGCCGCCTATCCCTGCCCCAGTCTCGGCGCCGGCAACAGTCCCGCCCGTGCAGAACCTCACGGCGCTTCCGGGCGGGAGCAGCAACAGGTTCTCACCGGCGCCAGCACCCGCACCGATCGCGTCGCCGATTCCGGTCGGAGCACCGGGGTCCACCGCTGTGCCCCCGCTGCCGCCGCCAGTGACTCCCGCGATCAGCGGCACACTTCGGGACCACCTCCGGGAGAAGGGCGTCAAGCTGGAGGCAGAGCGACCGCACGGATTCAAGGCGCTCGACATCACACTGCCGATGCCGCCGCGCTGGACTCAGGTGCCCGACCCCAACGTGCCCGACGCGTTCGTGGTGATCGCCGACCGGTTGGGCAACAGCGTCTACACGTCGAATGCGCAGCTGGTGGTGTACAAGCTGATCGGTGACTTCGATCCCGCTGAGGCCATTACACACGGCTACATTGACAGCCAGAAATTGCTCGCATGGCAGACCACAAACGCCTCGATGGCCAATTTCGACGGCTTTCCGTCATCAATCATCGAGGGCACCTACCGCGAAAACGACATGACCCTCAACACCTCCCGGCGCCACGTCATCGCCACCTCCGGAGCCGACAAGTACCTGGTTTCGCTGTCGGTGACCACCGCGCTGTCGCAGGCGGTCACCGACGGGCCGGCCACCGATGCGATTGTCAACGGATTCCAAGTGGTTGCGCATGCGGCGCCCGCTCAGGCGCCTGCCCCGGCACCCGGTTCGGCACCGGTGGGACTACCCGGGCAGGCGCCTGGGTATCCGCCCGCGGGCACCCTGACACCAGTCCCGCCGCGCTAGGTCACGATGAGGCCGAGCAGAAACACGGGCCCGCATGGAGCTCGGTGAGCGGATTCGGCGGCGGCCTCGTATGGTGAACGAATGTTCCTCGCGGGTGTGCTGTGCATGTGTGCGGCGGCGGCGTCCGCCCTGTTCGGGAGCTGGTCGCTGTTCCATACGCCCACTGCCGACCCCACGGCGCTGGCGCTGCGCGCGATGGCGCCCACGCAGTTGGCAGCCGCAGTAATGCTGGCCGCCGGGGGAGTGGTGGCGGTGGCCGCGCCCGGGCACACCGCCTTGATGGTGGTGATCGTCTGCATTGCGGGCGCGGTCGGCACGCTGGCCGCGGGGTCGTGGCAGAGCGCCCAGTACGCGCTGCGCCGTGAAACCGCTAGCCCCACCGCCAACTGCGTTGGCAGCTGCGCGGTCTGCACCCAGGCCTGTCATTGAACAGCCTGTGGCCCACTAGGCTGGGCCGGATCGCCTGGCTCGACCGCGGCGACGCGACGCGCTGCTCTGGCAAGCTCGGCGGCGGAGTAGCCTAGTTCCGGCTCAGATCGATCGGGTGGGTGGCCAGCAGCGACAGCGGCAGCGGCTGCCGTCGCAGCACCTGCCCCCACAGGTCGGCTCTCGGCCCCACCAAAACGTCAGATGGCAACGCCGACAACACAATCCAGTCGTCGCGCTCGATTTCACCTTCGAGCTGACCGATGGTCCAGCCGGAGTACCCGGCGTAGATGCGCACCCCTTCCACCGCCGCTGCGAGCACCTCGGGGTCGGCATCCAGATCGACCATCACCAGCCTGCCCGCGACATGCCTTAGGCCCGGCACGCCTTCCGGGTCAGCGCCAACCCGCAATACCGCCAGACACAGCGCCGCGTCGCGCTTCACCGGCCCACCGATGAACATTGTCTTTGGCTTGGCCGCGAGTTTGGCCCACTGCGGCAACACGTTGTAGACCGCGGTTTCGCTGGGCCGATTGAGGACCACACCGAGGGTGCCGCCGTCGTTGTGCTCCACGATGTAGATCACACTGCGGCGAAATGTCGGTTCAAGGAGATCGGTGTTGGCCAACAATAAGGTGCCCGCTCGCACCCGTTGTGCGGCGGGTGCGACATGGTCCTCGGGGTCTTCGTGCGGCGCCACCACACCATCATCGCACCACCGTCGCATCGCCCGGGGCGAACAAGCAGGGTCGGCGAATATTTGTACTGTGGTTGGGGCGGCACGGGGTGGACCGAACCTTGCCTGTGCCCAGGGTGGAAGTGGGTTTAGTGATTCACTCCCGGATGCACGCACGCGCACCCGTCGACGTTTGGCGGTCGGTGCGCAGCTTGCCCGACTTCTGGCGTCTGCTGCAGGTGCGGGTTGCGAGTCAGTTCGGCGACGGGTTGTTTCAGGCGGGGCTGGCCGGAGCGTTGCTGTTCAACCCGGACCGGGCGGCCGACCCGATGGCCATCGCGGGGGCCTTCGCGGTGCTGTTTCTGCCCTATTCGCTGCTGGGGCCCTTCGCCGGGGCCCTAATGGACCGGTGGGATCGGCGGTGGGTGCTGGTTGGCGCCAACACCGGCCGGCTAGCCCTGATCGCCGGGGTCGGCACGATACTCGCGGTCGGAGCCGGCGACGTGCCGCTGTTGGTCGGAGCGCTGGTCGCCAACGGCTTGGCACGATTCGTCGCCTCGGGACTGTCGGCGGCACTGCCCCACGTGGTGCCGCGCGAACAGGTGGTCACGATGAACTCGGTGGCCATCGCGTCGGGGGCGGTCTCCGCGTTCCTGGGCGCCAACTTCATGCTGTTGCCTCGTTGGCTGCTCGGCAGCGGCGACGAGGGGGCCTCCGCGATCGTCTTCCTGGTGGCGATCCCCGTATCGATCGCGTTGCTTTGGTCGCTGCGGTTCGGCCCGCGGGTACTCGGCCCGGACGACACCGAACGCGCGATCCACGGATCTGCTGTCTACGCCGTGGTCACCGGTTGGCTACATGGAGCGCGCACCGTGGTGCAACTTCCGACCGTCGCTGCCGGCCTGTCCGGTTTGGCAGCGCATCGGATGGTGGTCGGTATCAACTCACTGCTGATCTTGCTCCTGGTCCGCCACGTGACCGCCCGGGCCGTTGGGGGGTTGGGTACCGCACTGCTGTTCTTCGCGGCCACCGGGCTGGGAGCCTTCCTGGCCAACGTCTTGACTCCGACCGCGATCCGGCGCTGGGGACGCTACGCCACGGCAAATGGCGCGTTGGCTGCGGCCGCCACTATCCAGGTCGTGGCCGCCGGGCTGCTGGTCCCGGTGATGGTGGTATGCGGCTTCCTTTTAGGTGTGGCCGGCCAGGTGGTCAAGCTGTGCGCCGATTCGGCGATGCAGATGGACGTCGACGACGCATTGCGCGGGCACGTGTTCGCCGTGCAGGATGCACTGTTTTGGGTCTCATACATCCTCTCGATTACCGTGGCCGCAGCCTTGATTCCCGAGCACGGGCACGCGCCCGTATTTGTGCTGTTCGGGTCGGCGATCTACCTAGCCGGGCTGGTGGTGCACACCATCGTCGGGCGCCGCGGCCAGCCTGTGATCGGTCGCTAGGGTACAAACATGCCTTTCCCGACGAACTGTTACCTCAGGAGGTGGTGATGGCGGATCCTGGGCCGTTCGTGGCAGACCTGCGTGCCGAAAGCGACGACCTCGACGCGCTGGTGGCGCACCTGCCAGCGGATCGCTGGGCCGATCCGACACCTGCGCCGGGTTGGACCATCGCACACCAGATCGGCCACCTGCTGTGGACCGATCGAGTGGCGCTGACGGCGGTCACCGACGAGGCCGGGTTCGCCGAGCTGATGACCGCCGCCGCGGCCAATCCGGCCGGCTTCGTCGACGACGCCGCGACAGAACTGGCGGCCGTTTCACCTGCCGAACTGCTCACAGACTGGCGGGTCACTCGGGGGCGGCTGCACGAGGAACTGCTGGCGGTTCCCGATGGCCGCAAATTGGCCTGGTTCGGGCCACCGATGAGCGCGGCGTCGATGGCAACAGCGCGGTTGATGGAGACCTGGGCACATGGACTGGACGTCGCCGACGCCCTGGGCGTCATCCGGCCCGCCACCCAGCGACTGCGGTCTATTGCGCATCTCGGTGTCCGCACCCGCGACTACGCGTTCATCGTCAACAACCTAACCCCTCCGGCCGAGCCGTTCCTGGTCGAGCTGCGGGGACCGAGCGGCGACACTTGGTCTTGGGGGCCATCCGATGCGGCCCAGCGGGTCACCGGGTCCGCCGAGGACTTCTGCTTCCTGGTCACCCAGCGGCGCGCGCTGAGCACTCTTGACGTCAACGCAGTAGGGGAGGACGCACAACGCTGGCTGACGATCGCCCAAGCTTTCGCCGGGCCACCCGGCCGCGGTCGATGAGCGCGCCCAGCGCGCGAAGAGAGCCGGGGCCAATCAACCCAAGCCGCGGTCGATGAGCGCGCCCAGCGCGCGAAGAGAGCCGGGGCCAATCAACGCAAGCCCCGGTCGATGAGCGCGCCCAGCGCGCGAAGAGAGCCGGGGCCCAATCAACCCAAGCCCCGGTCGATGAGCGCGCCCAGCGCGCGAGCGCCCCGGGGGTTTGATGAGACGTCAGTGGAAGATCAGTGGGCGCCTTCCAGGCTGGACCGGGTCGTTTTGGGAGCGCTATCGGGATCCGCCGTCCACGCGTGGGTGGCAAGACGGGGCAGTGTGCCGTCTCGATAAGCCTGCGCGACGGCGCGTCGTTTGAGCTTGCCGCTGGTGGTGGTGGGAATCGCGCCGCGCCGAACCGTGATCAGTTCATCCAACTGCAGCCCAGTCGCGGCAACGACTTGACATCTCAGTCGGTCGGCTTCGGCCTCGTCGATGATGCTGTCCAATTGGCTTTCCAACACAACCACGACGCGTTCGTTGACCCCGAAACATGCGACTTTGGTCCGGTGCTGCTCGGATTCCCTGCGAATGATGAACTCGATGTCGTAGGGGAATCTGTTTTCTCCGTAAACAATGAACACCTCGTCCTGCCGGCCAAGGATGACGATTTCGTCGTCTACAAGAAAACCCAAGTCGTGGGTGTCGCAGAAGCCTTCCTCGTCGAGCGCGTCCAGCTTCTTCCCGCCCACATAGGCTTTGGCGGCCACGCTGTCGCCGCGCAGTTTGATCGTTCCGGCCCGGGCACCTGGTGCGGCGTCAATGCGCACCTCGTAGCCAGGCAGCACTCGGCCGCCGGTGACGACCTCCGCGGCGGCGTGGGTTTCGGTGCGGAATCCCGTGTTGGGCGCTGACATCGACACGGCGACGGTCGCTTCGGCCAGGCCATAGCCCGAACCCAGGGCCGTGGGGGCAAGTCCGACGCCGGCGAAGGTGGCGGCGAATCTCCGCATGCCCTCGGCATGGACGGGTTCGGAGGCGATGATCAAGCGGCGCATTTTGTGTAGGTCGATGCCTTCGATGTCGGCGCCGCGCCTGTGGTAGGCGTTGATCAGCCACTCCAGAGCGAAGTTAGGCATGAACGTGTGGGTAGCCCCGGAGCTGGTGAGCAGTCTGAGGAATCCCAACGGGTCATACAGAAACCGGTGTGGCGTGGTGAATACCGCGCTGACACTGTTGAAGAGTGCGGCGAATAGGCTGCCCACCAGCCCCATGTCATGGTGCAAGGGCAGCCAGCTGCCCATGACATCGCCGTGCTGGAATTGTGAGCCCACGGCCATTGCGCGCATGTTGGACAGCAGGTTGCGGTAGGTGATGACCACTCCGCGTGGTGCTGCGGTGCTGCCAGAGGTGTATTGGACGTAGGCGTCGTCGTCGAGGGTGCATAGCGGCCAGTCGGCGGTGGCGGTGTCGGCGAGTTGCTGGGCCGTGGCGCGGCCGAACTGCTCGTCGCCAGCCTCGGCTAGGGCAGTAAATCTGCTGATCTGGCAGTCGGTGCTGGCGGCAGCGCGTATCTCGTCGTGTTCGGCCGGTGTGCAGATCAGCACGCGGTGATGGCGCAGCAGTGGGCCGAGCCGAGTCATGAAACGCTCGGTGGTCTTCAGTGCCTCCCGCGGCGGGATGGGTACCGGCACAGCGCCATGGAGCATGAGGCCCAAAAAGCAGGACAGGAATTCCAGGTTGGTGTGGGCGGTGATCAGCACGGGTTCACCGCGTTTGAGGTCAAGACGCCGTAGCGGGGGGATGCATGCCGCCGCGCGCGCGATGAGGTCCTGATAGCTGATTACCTCGGAATGCTCGCAAGTGATCGTCAGCGTGCGGTCCGTGCAAGCCGAGATCTGCTGCCAGGCGATGGCTGGTGAAAGCAAGGCCGCCGTCATGCCCAGAAGCTTTCGGTCGCCGCCGGGTCGGCGTAAAACTCGCTAAGTCGGGTGATCCGACCACCGGCGACGGTAACCAGGATCGCCTCGCGCTGGTCGAGGACCTTCCCGGCCCTGCTGGCCCGCAATCGATACACGGCGATCACCTGGCCATCGGTGTTGCTTAACACGTCTTCAAGCGTCACCGTCATGGTGCCGTCGGCGGCGGCCGCGGTGTCGCCGAGGCACGCAACCACGTTGTCCACGCCGCGGAACACCCCAGCCAGGGCGTGCTTGCCCGGGACAAACTGCTCCACGTCGGGCGCAAAGCATTGCGTCAGCTCGGCGAGGTCGCCGCGGGCAAACGCGGCGAAAGTTCTTCGGACCAGATCAAGATCGGCGTCGTCGGTCATGCTGTTCCTTTCCCAAGTGGGGCCGGCTTGGCGGTTTCGGGGAACCAGACCGCGACGCTGGTGTAGACGTCTCCCACTGTTTTGATGTTCTGTGCGTCGCGGAAAGAGATGGCGATGTCGAATTCGTCTTCTAGCTCGGTGATCAACTGGAACAGCTTGAGCGAGTCAAAACCCAGGTCGTCGACGAGTACCTGGTTCGCGGTGATGCCGCGGTCGGTTCGCAAGATCCGTTGGATGGTGGCGTTGATGGCCTCTTTCATAGCGCGGCTCCTTGCGGGGTCAGGTCCTCGGCAAGGCCGCCAAACACGTGCAAGGCCCGGTCGAGGTCGGATTGTCGGTGGTCGGCTAGGTAGCTGGTGCGGAATCCCGAACGCTCCTCCGGCACGGCTGGGGGGGCCACCGGGTTCACATACACCCCGGAGCGCATCAGCCGCAGATAGCCCGCATGCGCCACGGTCGGGTTGCCCAGAATCACCGGCACGATCGCGGTGCCGTGATACTCGGCCTGATAGCCCTGCCGTGCCAGGCCGGTGGCCATGTACTCGGCCGCGGCCAGCACCCGAGCCCGCCGGTCGGGTTCACGCCGACTGACGCGCAGAGCCGCGTGGGTGGCAGCCGCGGCGGCCGGCGGCAGGCTGGCGGAAAACACATGACCTGAACCGTTGTGCCGGATGTAGTCCACGACGGGCCGATCCCCGGCGATGAACCCGCCGACGGAGGCAAAGGATTTGCTGAACGTGCCCATCACCACGTCCATGCGCGCCAAGACACCCAACGCGGCCGAAGCTCCTCGCCCGTCGGGGCCCAGCACGCCCAGCGCATGGGACTCGTCCACATAGACCCGGCAGCCGTGCCGGTCGGCAAGCTCGGCGATGGTGGCCAGGTCGGCGACGGTGCCTTCCATGCTGAACACCGCGTCCACGACGATGATCCGGCGGCGCCCCTCGGTGCGGCGTAGCACCCGCGCCAGGTGGTCCATGTCGTTGTGCCGGTACAAGGTGAAGTCGGCCCCGGACAACCTGGCGGCGTCGAACAGGCTGCGGTGGTTCAGCGCGTCTTGGATGATCATGTCCCCGGATTCGCATAGCGCGCTGATCGCCGCCAGGTTGCTCTGATATCCGGTGGAGCACAACACGGCGGCGGGTTTGCCCAAAAAACAGGCTAGTTCCTGCTCAAGCGAGACGTGCAAGTCCAACGTGCCGTTCAGCAACGGCGAACCCGAGCAGCCGGTGCCGTACCGTCGCGTGGCCTCCGCCGAGGCCTCCACCACCTCTGGATGGGTGGCCAGGCCCAGATACGAGTTCGTGCCCAGCAACACGATCTCGCCCAGCTCCGCGGCCTTGACCGTGGATCGCTGCGGTCCGGTGAATCGGGGATAAAAACCGTAGACTCCGCCGAGTTTGAGCCCCGTGTATTTGTGCTGACGATCGATCTTGCGAAAGATATCGTGTTCGGGCAGCCCGTCCTGGTCCAGACGTATTCGCTCTTCCCAGCGACAGAATTCCTCCGACATATCGTCGGGTAGCGTTGGCCGTTGAATATTGTGCATCATCATTCGCGCTAACGTTGCCGTATGCACCGGATCCGTGCTGTGACGCAGGAAATAGATGGTCGGTATGACTCGGGCACCCGGAATGCGAAGTTTTGTGAAATAGTTCGTAATACCCATTTCCATTCGCCGTTTATCTCGGCTGATCGCATCTTTTAGGCTGAGCATCAGCGCCGCCCGGTACAGATTCGCCTTCCTATAATGTTCAAAATCACGATCGATGCCCCACTCAAGCAGTATGTAGTTCTCATCCGCACCCCAAACGTTCAAAAAGAAGGCAATTGGCGTGCCCTGGTAGCGGAACAACCACAGTCTGCTACGTCCACGCAGATGCCGAGAACACGCCGCGAAGAACTCAGGGTTCAGGTCCTCGCGCTGGTAATCCTTTGCCTCCGTCTTGACGTTGCGCCAAAGCCGGGCCAATACCGGCGCATGCTCGGCATACTCGTCGAGTTCCTCGACCTCGATACCGAACCGCTCACGAAACTCCAGCGACGTCTTCAACGGCAGGCGCCTTTTGTGAGACAGGCAGCCCAGTGCCTCTTCCACGCTCGACCAGCTGATGGTCGTGTCTACCCGGGAAAAGCCCAGCGCAGGCCGAAAGCCCAACGGGCGCAGGATGTCAAGGTATCGCTGGTAGTGTTCCGGGTCCACGTCCCGGATCATCAAGAAATCCGACCCGTCGTCATGCGCCAACTGGTCCATCTGGCCGGCCAGCACAGGCAATACCCGCTCCAAGTCGGTGTCGGACCGCAACGCCAGCGGGTTGCTCACCATGGTGAGCAACCCGCACTCGAGGAAACGGAACGTCATAAACCCCGGAAACCACCGTTTGATGGTCGTTCGCCAGGCCGGAGTGAGCTTGCGGTCGGTGGTGGCCAGGTCGAAACAGACGCTATAGAGGTTTGCCCGGCCTAGCGGGTGCCCATCGGCCAAATCCGCCATGAAGTAATAGTGCTTCAGGTCGTTGATCCCCGACTCCTCGACAGGGCGCAGAAAGTCATAGCCCAAGCCAGTGGGCATCCGACCGCCCGGAAGATTCCAGCTGTCCGGACAAATGTCCCGCAAGCTGCGGTAAACCCTCGCCAGCGTGGGCCTGTCATTGTCCGTATCCACATTCACCCCCTAAGCAAACACACCGATCGAAAACAGCTAGCCATCTTGGTTGACCTGAAAGCGCATCCACCACCGAAGGTGGCGGTGGGAACAAAGTCACGGGGTGCAAAGTCGAATCGACTCAGCGCTCCGCCGATCGGCACAGTGACAACGCGCCGACACGATCACCCAATACCGCACCTTTCGACGTTATCGCCGGCCCACCAGCACCGGCACCACAATGCACCAAACGCAACATCGCACGCGCATTGGGTCGCATAGCGACGCTAAGAGTAGGACGTGCCGCCGTGAATTATCAATAGCCTCCGACTGATTCACGAAAAATTGACGTTCGCTGTATAGCTAGCCGACAAATGGCTGGGGCATGTCCATCACAGCGACAATGCCGGGGCGGTTACGCTGTTATGTCAGGCAAGCGGTGCCTCGGATGCTCCCGGCCCCACCCGGCTCTTCCGAGTTGATGGGTGGCTCGTGTGACCGATTCGCGCAAACACATCCGATTCGCATCGCGGCTTCGGGGTCTGGATGCCAGCCGGGTGCCAGGCTTGGATATCGGCTTTCAGGGTGGCCACGGCCCGGCTGTGGGCCTTGCGCCCCGCGCCGAAATGCCTTGCCAGCAAATGGGCTTGATCCTCGCAGATACCGATGTCACTGCAGGCGGCCGCCGTACCGGGCCCGGTTCTCGGCCTCAACCTCGTCGCGCAGGGCCGTAATCGCCAGGTTCACTCGGTCGGCCAGCTCCCCGTGCGCGTAGCCGGTCATCACGCCCGGATGCAACGTCAGCTCGAGCAACCGCCCGTCCGAATTGGCAACAGCGCGAACGTCTCCCAAGTCCACGCTGTAGGTAACAGTTTCAGCCTGCGTGACAAGCGCCTCCCACTTGTCGGCCGCCTCGCTCAAGTCACGAAGAACCGATTCGACGAGGTCTCGGTCGCTCAGCTGGCTCGGTTCGCTGCGACTGTCCGACCCCGACACCATGACAGTATGTCCACGCCCCCCACCAGCGTCAATTCATCGCCGGACGCTTGCCGTGGGGATTCGAGAAAGCTATCGGCGTGAACCGAGTTCCCGGAACCACGCGAAGTGATAGTTCGCCGCGACCGGGTCTCCCGTGACGCTGCCCTCGGTGGCAGCCAACAACATACAGTTGAGCAGTAACGCCGGATCGACCCGGGGATACTGGGCCAAGACGTGGTGGAGCGCGGTATCGACGTGCACCCGCAACAGGTCGACTTCCTCGGCGGCGGCGCCGTTGCCGGCCGCCGTGGCCAGGGCGTGCACGATCCGCGGCAAGCCGTCGCGCCGCTGGGTCGCTATGCCCAGCTCCACACTCAGGCCGGCGATCGCTGGCAACGCTCGCGGCTGCACCGAGGACGTCGGCGCGGTCGAATCGACCACCCGACCCAGCGAGTCACCGGGGGTGTACGTCTTGCAACACGTCGTGATACCGACCAACTCGGGGGCTCTGCCGGCGCGTCGCGCCGGTGCCAACAATCGCACGCCTTCGGGAAGGGCGACGCCCGGAGGTATCCAACCATGGGCAACGTCGGTGACCAGGACCGTCGTGCCGTCCGCGTGAACGCCGACCGCCCAGTTCAGCCGTGGCTCCTGACGAGCCACGAACGCCAGGAGGCGCTGCAGTCGGGCTTCGTCATCCTCGGCGGCGGCAACCGGCCAATCCGTACAGGCCTGGTCAGCGGGCTGAACCACCGTGACGGCCGGCATGAGTCGTGTCGTGTCCAGATCCGAGCCGCCGGCACCGCGCATACGCGGAATTTCCACGGGAACGCGCCCCGTTATCTGCCGAAGCTCGCGCATCGCCGACTCGACGCGACGCATCGCCGACGCGCGGGCGCGGTCGATCACTCTGTCTTCTTCTGCGCGTCGCGTCGAATCAGCCATCCCCGCACGCCGGATGACCATCAGCTCGTCGTTGGCAGAACCAACTATCCGATGCAGATCCGCTTTCAGATGTTCTGCAAGCGTGGCGGTTTCGGCGGTGTTCGACGAAAGCTCAGCGGGCCAAAGCCCGCCAATTACCCGTGTGGTGCAATCCAGCGAGGAGCTAAACGTCGGAATCGTGAGGGATTCCCGGGTCGCTCTCCGGAGTCGCTGGCGCGCACTCCATCGACCGAAGATCGCCACCGGGTAAGCGTACCGGCATCATCTGGCCCGCGCAGGCGGTGAGCGGGTGGTGAATTGTGTGTCAGACGGGGCCTGGGTAGCGTGGGGTCATGGCTGATTCTGCGCTGCAGCAGCAACTCGACGAGGTGCGGGCTCTGCTCACTCGAGCGCGAGAATTGTTCGGCCCCAATCCGATCGAGCCGCCCACCGACATCGCACCCGATCCCGACAGCACCAAGACCTGGCTCATCTAGCGCGTCAACGGTTACGGCGGCGCAGTTGATGCGCCAGCAGCTTTTCGATCGCGACGTTCAGGTCGTCGGTCGTGGGAACCTGAGCGGACGGGGTGTGGCCCGCCGCCACGATCTCGTTGCGTACTTCCAGCAACGCTTTAAGGCAGGACACGTCGGCGGTGAGCAGGATGGCTTCCGCCAGGGTTTCTGCGTCGGTCTCCATCGCCGCCTCGCTCAGCGAGACGCTATGCATGTATCCACCGCGGCAGGACCGAACAAGAATGTGCCCGCTGGGGTGGACCGTGTCGAAAGCGGGATTGGCGTCGGTCATCGCCCTGTCATCGGCTCCCGTCAATGATGTTGCCGAGGCTGCGCGACGCCGCTCGCTCGTGCTGCTCCCACATCGCGGCCGACGTTCGCAGGTTCTGGGCAATATCGGCGTGGTTGTCGGCTTGCTGCTGGTAGCACTGCCTTCTGAGCTCGAGCAGCTCACGCCCGGTGTCGCGGAGCTCACTGAAAATCGGCCCCAGCGAGTCCAGACTTTCGCGGATCGCGTCGTGCGACGACGGCACGGTCCGCAGGTAGTCGGCGGTCTGCTGGTGATGGGCAGCGGCCTGACGTAAATGTGCAGGCTGCACGTGAATTCGATCTGCCATCCGCTTTCTCCTCTTGTTGTGACCGGGCGGTCAGTACCTATCGAGCGGCCGCCGGCCTGGTTGGTGTCGGTCCTTCGGTCCTCGCCGGCGCGGTCGCGGTCGCCGCTGGATGCATCCAGCCTAGAAAGTTTGGCCCACGCACGGCCGAGATGTGTTGAATCTGGCCGTCCAGTAAAGCTTTGCTAGGGCCAAGGGCAAGGGCGTGACGATCGGTGAACACACCCACGTCTCCCGCTGAGATCCGGGCGGGGTCGACAGGGTTGGCGACCGCGGTTCCCGGTAGCGGGATGGCAATTCCCTGTTGTTGGAACGCATCTGCGATCGGTGTGCCGCCGGCCGCCGCCTTGATCGCCGCGGCGAGCTGGGGACTGGCCGCGGTCACCGTCTCACCGTTGGGCAGCGTCACGGTCGTCGGAGCCTGCGGTGGCGATTCTGACTTGCCCAGCCCGGCGTCCTCGTCGGCGCCTTCTCGGTCGTCGGCGCGACGCTCATCCGGTTCGTTGGAACGCTCATAATCGGCCGGATCCCTGACTTCTTGTCCCCGTTCGTCGAAGCCCGTCAACTCCGGTTCGTCACCCACGCCGCGCAGCAGGCCGGAGAGCGGAAGCCCACCCGGCGCGCTCACACCGGGGACCAAGCCCGGTGTTGCTCCGCCACCCGGCATCGTTGCTCCGCCAAGATTGGGCAGGCTTGGCGTCGACGACGCTGATGGTATTGCCGCGGATGTGCCGCCCGGCACCTGTAGGTCATCGGCCAGCAAACCCGGATCCTCGAGCAGCAGCGAGTCGAGGAGGCAATCGGGTTCGGCTCCTGTCGGCAACTCCGGCTGATGACCGGCACCACGTGCGGGCGCGCCGCCCGAGCCGACCGACGCCGGTCCGCGGTCATCGGCATCGCCACGGTCGCCCTTGGATGCGTCATACAGCGATGTCCAGGCGGCCATCAGAGCGGATTTCGACGCAGCGTCCAGGCTCGCGGTCGCAACCACCTCCCGGATATCCCTGAGCTTGCCGATCAAGAAACGCTGGAAATCACGCGCGCCGGCCGGAGTGTCCAGATCGGATCGAATGCGTACCGCGGCTTCGATCTCTTGCTGAAGCTCGTGCAGCGATTCGCCACCCTCGACAGTCTTCAGATGCGCGTTCAGAATTGCCGAGACGACCTGCAGATCGAGCTGCGCGGTAGCCGAATTCTGATGTGCCAGAGCTGCTTCCGCATCCGCGATGGCACGGGCGGCGTCTCCTTGTTCCCGATCGGGCAGTGCTGGATAGTACAGGTTCGAATGCCGCTGGCGGATCTTACGCAAAATGGCATCGAGCTGTTCGGAACGTGTCGTGGACGTGACCACCGCGGTCACCTCGGTCGGTGTCAACCCGGTCTGCCACGCGTTCGGGTCACCGGTTCGGTCGCGGACGTACCTGATCGTGGCAAGGAGATCTTCGTGCGTGGACATCGCCGCGTCAAACGCCACTGCGACCCACTGCGGGCCCTGTCCCCGGCGCTTCCATGCCGCGTGACAGTACCTAGGTGTGTAGTCGCCGACAATTCACCCAACGCCTGCGGGTCCCGCGTATCCGGTCCGCAGCTAACGGGCCGGTTCCGTGTACTGTGCCCGCAGGCGCTTTAGCACAGCGCTTTTTGCGCGATCGAGCTCGTGCGCGGCGGCGACGACCGCTACGATCTCGCGCTGCTTGGCGACCAGGAACGTTTGAAACTCACGCGCTCCCATGGGCGTATCGACGGCAAGCTGATCCTGATCCGGAACCGCGCGGTCGAGTTCGGCCGCGATAGCATCCAGCCGACGGACGCTTTCCCGCATGGCCGCATGCGCGCTGGCTAGCACGTCGGCCAACTCACGGTCGGCTTCGGCCACGGCGTCGTGTTGCCTTGCCAGCAAAGCCTGACGCTCCTGGATGACAGCTACCAAAGACCCGGCTTGCTCCGACATGGTTCAACCTTCTCATCCTGCCCGTCTGATTGGGCGATTATCTGCCACTCAGCGGTCGCCGAATCTGCACGTTGTTGCCCAGCGAGCTGACCCGAACCGACGCGCCCGCATGGGGCGCCTCGACGACCAGATTGTTGCCGATCGCCAGCTGCACGTGCCCGGGGTGCGGGAAGACCAGATCGCCCGGCCGGACCTGTGAGCGCGGCACCGGGATCCCCTCGTTGATCTGTTGATAGGTGGTGCGATCCAGGTGAACACCCGCCTGGGCGTAGGCCCACTGGACCAAACCGGAACAGTCGAACTGGTTGGGCCCCGTTGCGCCCCAGACATAGGGACGGCCAAGTCGCGACAGCGCGGCGTGGACCGCGAGGCCGGCGCGACCGCTCGGCGACGGCAGCCGAAGCTTGGCCAGCGCGACCCCCGGGGAGTGCGCCACCCGGTACCGCAGCGCACGCAGCGCCGCCAAGTGCCGTCGTGCCCGTCGTCGCGCCGTCAGCACATGGGCTCGTTGCGCACGCAGCCGCGCCACACGACGGCGTATGGCTTCGCGCTGGGCCATCGGCGCAACCGCAGTAACGGCGGTATCCGAGCGAGCCTCGTCGAGAACGGTTCCGGTCGACCGCCGGGCCCATGCCCGATCCCGTTGAGCGCCGGTGATGACGACCCCCGCCGCGGCATCGATTCGCGCAGCAGACAGCAAGGCCGCCCGGCTGTGGTCCACGGCGAGTTGATACCGGCGCTGGCCCGCACCCACATTCAGGTCGGCAGCCCGAGACAGCAGATCCCCGTAGGGTGTGGTGCCCGCATCCAACCCCGGTCGCCGACTGTCTCCGGCGAACAGTTGATGAGCGCGACTCAACAGCTCGACCTCGCTGTAATTCACTGCTGCCCCTCATCCGCGTCGTGACTTGCCTCGATTGCGTCGACGAAGGCTCGGACGCGGGGGAGCGCGCCCGCAGGGATGACGCCCCGATTGCGGATATCCCACATATCGTCGGCGCCGACGCCGATTAGCGCGGCCACGACCGCCTCCGGTAACGACGACTGCGCACATGCCCGATCGAACCGGGCGCTCAAGCTTGTCGGCATCCGCTCCAGGAGAGCGCCGCGCGTGGCTTCCAGCGCCCGCAGATGCTCCATGAGCCGGCCGGTCGAGTCGGCGCCGGCGTTCACCGCCACCCGCCAGGAACTGGCGGCCAGCATCTCCGCCTTCACACATTGCGCGATCACAGAGAGAATATACGTCTCATATTCGTTTGAGGTCGTCGCAGGCAATCGGTCGATGACGGATTTGATGGCATCGAGCTGTGCTTCGGCGTAGCCCTCCAGCACATCGGTATCGCTGTGGCGGTCCACCACGACCGCACCGGCGCGGCGGACAGCCGTCGGGTTGGACGGCTGTGCGGCGATCAGTCGGGCCAGCTCCGCATCGGGATCAGCGGCGACCAACAGCCGCGAGTAGGTGCCAGGCGGCAGGCCGAGGCCATTTTCGACCTTCTGAACTGTGCTTTTGTGTGGCTTGCGGGCAC
This sequence comes from Mycobacterium canetti CIPT 140010059, assembly GCF_000253375.1. Classification (NCBI taxonomy): domain Bacteria; kingdom Bacillati; phylum Actinomycetota; class Actinomycetes; order Mycobacteriales; family Mycobacteriaceae; genus Mycobacterium; species Mycobacterium canetti. The sequence continues at coordinate 27,644 of NC_015848.1, read as the reverse complement.
CGCGCTCCAGATAGCTCAGGCCCATGGTGCTTACGCCAGTGGCGGCCGCCAGGTCCGCGAGGGACCAGTCACGCGACTCGCGAAGTGCGCGAATGGCCGCGCCGGCCGACTCACGGCTCACCGCACGCTCCGGCCATAAGCCGGATACTACCCGGATACGACTCGGCCGCGGCCACCCCTTATGTATATACGTTTTTATCGCGATTCTCTTGCAGAGCCCGCCACAGACATATACGCTTTTGCCTACGTTTCGTTCAACAAGGAGGCCGGCACATGGCACACCCCTGCGCAACCGACCCGGAACTATGGTTCGGGTACCCCGATGACGACGGCAGCGACGGCGCCGCTAAGGCACGCGCCTATGAGCGGTCGGCCACCCAAGCGCGGATCCAATGCCTGCGCCGGTGCCCGCTCCTACAGCAGCGCCGGTGTGCTCAACACGCGGTCGAGCATCGGGTGGAGTACGGCGTATGGGCCGGCATCAAGCTTCCCGGCGGCCAGTACCGAAAGCGCGAACAGCTCGCGGCAGCCCACGACGTGCTGCGTCGGATTGCCGGCGGCGAGATCAATTCCAGGCAGCTCCCGGACAATGCGGCTCTGCTGGCCCGCAACGAAGGACTCGAGGTCACCCCGGTGCCCGGGGTCGTGGTGCACCTGCCGATCGCACAGGTTGGCCCACAACCGGCCGCTTGATGCCCGGTCGGCAAGCCCGGCAGTTGCCAAACCCAGCGTGATCAGGCTCGGCTCGCGAGTTCGCCGAAGAAGTGGCTCGCCTGATCACCTACCATCGGCCAGGATCTGCGTGTCATCACGACGCTCGCCAAGGAGGTTGTTGTGGTGCTATCGACGGCCTTTAGCCAGATGTTCGGAATCGACTATCCGATAGTGTCCGCGCCAATGGACTTGATCGCCGGCGGTGAGCTGGCTGCCGCGGTAAGTGGCGCAGGGGGACTCGGCCTCATCGGGGGCGGCTATGGGGACCGGGATTGGTTGGCCCGGCAGTTCGATCTCGCCGCTGGAGCGCCGGTGGGCTGCGGGTTCATCACCTGGTCTTTGGCCCGCCAACCGCAGCTGCTCGACCTCGCGCTGCAGTATGAGCCGGTGGCGGTGATGCTGTCGTTCGGGGACCCCGCGGTTTTCGCTGACGCCATCAAGTCCGCCGGAACGCGGTTGGTCTGCCAGATCCAAAACCGGACCCAGGCCGAGCGAGCCCTGCAGGTCGGCGCCGATGTGTTGGTGGCTCAGGGCACCGAGGCCGGTGGGCACGGCCACGGTCCACGTTCCACCCTGACCTTGGTACCCGAAATCGTCGACCTGGTCACCGCGCGGGGAACTGATATCCCGGTGATCGCCGCCGGGGGCATCGCCGACGGCCGGGGCCTTGCCGCCGCGTTGATGTTGGGCGCCGCCGGGGTATTGGTCGGTACGCGCTTCTACGCCACGGTCGAAGCGTTATCCACACCGCAGGCGCGGGACCGGCTGCTGGCGGCGACTGGCGACGACATGTGCCGCACCACTATCTACGATCAGCTACGGCGCTATCCCTGGCCGCAAGGACACACGATGAGCGTGCTAAGCAACGCCCTCACCGACCAATTCGAGGACACTGAACTCGACATTCTCCATCGCGAAGAAGCCATGGCCAGATATTGGCGAGCCGTTGCTGCGCGTGACTACAGCATCGCCAATGTCACCGCCGGTCAAGCCGCGGGCCTGGTCAATGCCGTCCTGCCAGCCGCCGACGTGATAACCGGTATGGCGCAACAAGCGGCGAGGACGCTGACCGCGATGCGCGCCGTGTAAAAGGGTACCGAGGCGCCCCGCCACCCGGCTGCGGCCGCGACCGAGCTGAACCGGACAGCGCCGGCGATAGTCACGTCGATACCGGGGTTGCCCTGGGCTGGCCGTGGGCGTGCGCTAGCCGTTCCAACCACGCCCATGGCGGCCGTTTCGACGACGATGTCGGTCACGACTCGTCTCACAGTACGGTGGGCGAAGGGGGACTTGAACCCCCACGTCCCGAAGGACACTGGCACCTGAAGCCAGCGCGTCTGCCATTCCGCCACTCGCCCGCAACAACCGGAGGACCATACCACTGTAGTAGCCGCAGGCCCCATCCGCTGCCAGGGGCGCCGGCGGGCTCAGTGGGCGTGGCCGGCCCTTTCCGCTCGCTCACACTGTCCCGATACCATGATTGATTGACACGACATACAGGCGAGTCGTTTGCCTTGCGCCGACGATGCACCAGAACAGTGAGGCGAGCGCTGAAAGATGGGTAGCCAGAAAAGGCTGGTTCAGCGCGTTGAGCGCAAACTCGAGCAGACGGTTGGCGATGCGTTTGCCCGCATCTTTGGAGGCTCGATCGTCCCGCAAGAGGTCGAAGCCCTGCTGCGCCGCGAGGCGGCCGACGGCATCCAGTCGCTGCAGGGAAATCGCCTTTTGGCGCCCAACGAATACATCATTACCCTCGGTGTGCACGACTTTGAGAAGTTGGGCGCTGATCCTGAGCTGAAGTCAACCGGTTTTGCTCGGGACTTGGCGGACTATATCCAAGAACAGGGGTGGCAAACGTATGGTGATGTGGTCGTCCGATTCGAGCAGTCGTCGAACCTGCATACCGGCCAGTTCCGCGCCCGCGGCACTGTTAACCCCGACGTTGAGACCCACCCGCCGGTCATCGATTGCGCCCGGCCACAATCAAACCACGCGTTTGGCGCAGAACCAGGAGTAGCACCAATGAGTGACAATTCGAGCTACCGTGGCGGTCAGGGGCAGGGGCGTCCCGACGAGTATTACGACGACCGCTATGCGCGTCCGCAAGAGGATCCGCGTGGTGGCCCGGATCCGCAAGGCGGACCTGACCCCCGCGGGGGGTATCCACCCGAGACGGGCGGCTACCCGCCCCAGCCGGGCTACCCACGCCCGCGCCACCCGGACCAGGGCGACTACCCCGAGCAAATCGGGTACCCCGACCAGGGCGGTTACCCCGAGCAACGCGGCTACCCCGACCAGCGCGGGTACCAGGACCAGGGTCGAGGCTACCCCGACCAAGGGCAGGGGGGCTATCCGCCGCCCTACGAGCAACGCCCTCCTGTTTCTCCCGGCCCGGCTGCCGGCTACGGCGCTCCCGGCTACGACCAGGGCTATCGCCAAAGCGGCGGCTACGGCCCTTCACCCGGTGGCGGCCAGCCCGGCTACGGCGGGTACGGGGAGTACGGGCGTGGCCCGGCTCGCCACGAGGAGGGCAGCTATGTGCCCTCTGGCCCTCCGGGCCCGCCCGAGCAACGACCGGCTTACCCCGACCAAGGCGGTTACGACCAGGGCTACCAGCAAGGCGCCACGACATACGGCCGGCAAGACTATGGCGGCGGCGCTGACTACACCCGCTACACCGAATCCCCGCGGGTCCCGGGATACGCTCCTCAGGGTGGCGGGTACGCCGAACCCGCCGGCCGAGACTACGACTACGGCCAATCAGGCGCTCCGGACTACGGTCAGCCAGCGCCCGGTGGCTACAGCGGTTACGGGCAGGGCGGCTATGGGTCCGCCGGAACGTCGGTTACGCTGCAGCTCGACGACGGCAGCGGACGCACCTACCAGCTCCGCGAGGGCTCCAACATCATCGGTCGCGGACAGGACGCCCAGTTCCGGCTGCCCGACACCGGTGTGTCACGCCGTCACTTGGAGATCCGGTGGGACGGGCAGGTCGCATTGCTCGCAGACCTGAACTCCACCAACGGCACCACTGTTAACAATGCACCGGTACAAGAGTGGCAGTTGGCCGACGGTGATGTGATCCGCTTGGGACACTCCGAGATCATCGTCCGCATGCACTGAACCTACTGGGCTCGAAGCTGCCGGGGTTGACCCGCGCCGACCACCGTCAAAGTATCGTGACTTTGCTGACGTGCTCGGCAGCGCGGGGCCGGAGCAGACGGTGCAGGACGGAAAGGACGCCAGATGCAGGGGTTGGTACTGCAACTGACGCGTGCCGGATTCTTGATGTTGTTGTGGGTATTCATCTGGTCCGTGCTACGGATCTTGAAGACCGACATTTATGCGCCGACCGGCGCGGTCATGATGCGCCGCGGCCTGGCGCTGCGAGGGACGCTCTTAGGCGCGCGTCAGCGCCGGCACGCTGCACGCTACCTGGTGGTGACCGAAGGTGCGTTGACTGGCGCGCGTATCACGCTGAGCGAACAGCCGGTGTTGATCGGGCGCGCCGACGACTCGACCCTGGTGCTGACCGACGACTACGCCTCGACGCGGCACGCTCGGCTGTCTATGCGCGGCTCCGAGTGGTACGTCGAAGATCTAGGATCGACCAACGGCACTTACCTGGACAGGGCGAAGGTGACGACTGCGGTACGAGTTCCGATCGGAACGCCGGTTCGCATCGGCAAAACTGCAATCGAGTTGCGCCCGTGACCCGCGCTGGCGACGATGCAGAGCGCAGAGAAGCGGTGGGGGCGCGCCCCCACAAGTGGGGGGTACCCCCACCCGCTTGCGGGGGAGAGTGGCGCTCGTGACCCTGGTCCTGCGATACGCGGCGCGCAGCGATCGCGGCTTGGTACGCGCCAACAACGAAGACTCAGTCTACGCTGGGGCACGGCTATTGGCCCTGGCCGACGGCATGGGTGGGCATGCGGCCGGCGAGGTGGCGTCCCAGTTGGTGATTGCCGCATTGGCCCATCTCGATGACGACGAGCCCGGTGGCGATCTGCTGGCCAAGCTGGATGCCGCGGTGCGCGCCGGCAACTCGGCTATCGCAGCGCAAGTCGAGATGGAGCCCGATCTCGAAGGCATGGGTACCACGCTCACCGCAATCCTGTTCGCGGGCAACCGGCTCGGCCTGGTGCATATCGGTGACTCGCGCGGTTACCTGCTGCGCGACGGTGAGCTGACGCAGATCACCAAGGACGACACGTTTGTCCAAACGCTGGTCGACGAAGGCCGGATCACCCCGGAGGAGGCGCACAGCCACCCGCAACGCTCGTTGATCATGCGGGCGTTGACCGGCCATGAGGTCGAACCGACGCTGACCATGCGAGAAGCCCGCGCCGGTGATCGTTACCTGCTGTGCTCGGACGGGTTGTCCGATCCGGTTAGCGATGAAACTATCCTCGAGGCCCTGCAGATCCCCGAGGTTGCCGAGAGCGCTCACCGCCTCATTGAACTGGCGCTGCGCGGCGGCGGCCCCGACAACGTCACTGTCGTCGTCGCCGACGTCGTCGACTACGACTACGGCCAGACCCAACCGATTCTGGCCGGGGCGGTCTCAGGCGACGACGACCAACTGACCCTGCCCAACACCGCCGCCGGCCGGGCCTCTGCCATCAGCCAGCGCAAGGAGATCGTTAAACGCGTTCCGCCACAGGCCGATACATTCAGTCGGCCACGGTGGTCGGGCCGACGGCTAGCATTCGTTGTCGCACTGGTGACCGTGCTGATGACTGCGGGCCTGCTCATTGGTCGCGCGATCATCCGCAGCAACTACTACGTAGCGGACTACGCCGGCAGCGTGTCCATCATGCGGGGGATTCAAGGGTCGCTACTGGGCATGTCCCTGCACCAGCCTTACCTGATGGGCTGCCTCAGCCCGCGTAACGAGCTGTCGCAGATCAGCTACGGACAGTCTGGGGGCCCTCTCGACTGCCATCTGATGAAACTGGAGGATCTGCGACCGCCGGAGCGCGCACAGGTTCGGGCCGGTCTCCCGGCCGGCACTCTCGATGACGCCATCGGGCAGTTGCGCGAACTGGCGGCCAACTCCCTGCTGCCGCCTTGCCCGGCGCCGCGTGCCACGTCCCCGCCCGGGCGCCCGGCCCCACCCACCACCAGCGAGACAACCGAACCAAACGTCACCTCCTCGCCAGCCGCTCCATCACCCACCACCTCCGCGTCGGCCCCCACCGGAACTACTCCTGCCATCCCCACGAGTGCCTCCCCGGCAGCGCCCGCGTCGCCGCCGACGCCTTGGCCCGTCACCAGCTCGCCGACGATGGCCGCACTTCCGCCACCCCCGCCTCAGCCGGGCATCGACTGCCGGGCGGCGGCATGACGACACGACTGCAAGCGCCGGTGGCCGTAACGCCCCCGTTGCCGACTCGGCGCAACGCTGAACTGCTGCTGCTGTGCTTTGCCGCCGTAATCACGTTTGCCGCACTGCTGATCGTGCAGGCCAATCAAGACCAGGGGGTGCCCTGGGACTTGACTAGCTACGGACTGGCCTTCCTGACCCTGTTCGGATCCGCGCATCTGGCCATCCGGCGCTTCGCCCCCTACACTGACCCGCTGTTGCTCCCGGTGGTGGCACTGCTCAACGGACTTGGCCTGGTAATGATCCACCGCCTCGATCTGGTGGACAACGAGATCGGCGAGCATCGGCACCCCAGCGCAAACCAGCAGATGCTGTGGACGCTGGTGGGCGTAGCTGCCTTCGCGCTCGTGGTGACCTTCCTCAAGGACCACCGACAGCTCGCACGCTACGGCTACATTTGCGGGCTCGCGGGTCTGGTTTTCTTGGCAGTTCCCGCGCTGCTCCCGGCAGCACTGTCCGAACAGAACGGCGCCAAGATCTGGATCCGGTTGCCCGGCTTCTCGATTCAACCCGCCGAATTTTCAAAGATTCTGCTGCTGATCTTCTTTTCGGCGGTACTGGTGGCCAAACGCGGCCTGTTCACCAGCGCCGGCAAACATTTGCTCGGAATGACCCTGCCGCGCCCGCGAGACCTCGCGCCACTGTTGGCAGCCTGGGTCATCTCGGTGGGTGTGATGGTCTTCGAGAAAGACCTCGGCGCTTCGCTGCTGCTGTACACATCGTTTCTGGTGGTGGTTTACCTCGCCACCCAGCGGTTCAGTTGGGTCGTCATCGGCCTGACTCTGTTCGCGGCAGGAACCTTGGTGGCGTACTTCATTTTTGAGCACGTCCGGCTCCGCGTACAGACCTGGCTGGATCCGTTCGCAGATCCAGACGGCACCGGATATCAGATCGTGCAGTCGCTTTTCAGCTTCGCTACCGGCGGTATCTTCGGCACCGGGCTCGGTAATGGTCAACCCGACACCGTGCCCGCGGCATCCACCGATTTCATCATCGCCGCGTTCGGCGAAGAGCTTGGGTTGGTGGGCTTGACGGCCATCCTGATGCTCTACACCATCGTGATCATCCGGGGTTTGCGCACGGCCATCGCCACCCGCGATAGCTTCGGCAAGCTGCTGGCCGCCGGCCTCTCATCGACGCTAGCCATTCAGCTGTTCATCGTCGTCGGCGGTGTGACCCGACTCATTCCGCTGACCGGGTTGACCACACCGTGGATGTCCTACGGCGGGTCTTCACTGCTGGCCAACTACATATTGCTGGCCATCCTGGCACGCATCTCGCACGGAGCCCGCCGCCCACTGCGCACCCGCCCACGAAATAAGTCGCCGATTACGGCGGCCGGCACCGAGGTCATCGAACGCGTATGAACGCCTCTCTGCGCCGAATATCGGTGACCGTGATGGCGTTGATCGTGTTGCTACTGCTCAACGCGACCATGACGCAGGTCTTCACCGCCGACGGGCTGCGTGCCGATCCCCGCAACCAGCGAGTGTTGCTCGACGAGTATTCACGGCAGCGCGGCCAGATCACCGCTGGTGGCCAACTGCTGGCGTACTCGGTAGCCACCGACGGCCGCTTTCGTTTCCTGCGGGTCTATCCCAATCCTGAGGTGTACGCGCCGGTTACCGGCTTCTACTCCCTGCGCTATTCCAGCACCGCCCTAGAACGAGCCGAGGACCCGATATTGAACGGGTCCGACCGCCGTCTGTTCGGCCGCCGGCTGGCCGACTTCTTCACCGGTCGCGACCCACGCGGCGGTAATGTCGATACCACGATCAACCCGCGCATTCAGCAAGCCGGCTGGGACGCGATGCAGCAAGGCTGCTACGGGCCCTGTAAGGGAGCGGTGGTCGCCCTTGAGCCATCAACCGGCAAGATTTTGGCGTTGGTGTCTTCTCCGTCCTACGACCCCAACCTGCTGGCGTCGCATAACCCCGAGGTGCAGGCGCAAGCCTGGCAGCGGCTTGGCGACAATCCCGCCTCTCCACTGACCAACCGTGCCATCTCTGAGACGTATCCACCGGGTTCGACTTTCAAAGTGATCACCACTGCGGCCGCGCTGGCCGCCGGGGCCACCGAGACCGAACAGCTGACTGCGGCGCCCACAATTCCGTTGCCAGGCAGCACCGCCCAGCTAGAGAACTACGGCGGCGCGCCGTGCGGGGACGAACCCACCGTGTCGCTGCGTGAGGCATTCGTCAAATCATGCAACACCGCATTCGTCCAGCTGGGCATCCGCACCGGCGCCGACGCCCTGCGCAGCATGGCGCGCGCGTTCGGTCTCGATAGCCCACCGCGCCCAACTCCGCTGCAAGTGGCGGAATCAACCGTCGGGCCTATCCCGGACAGCGCCGCACTAGGGATGACCAGTATCGGCCAAAAGGACGTTGCGCTGACCCCGCTAGCGAACGCAGAAATAGCCGCGACCATCGCAAACGGCGGCATTACGATGAGGCCTTATCTAGTCGGCAGCCTCAAGGGACCGGACCTAGCCAATATCTCAACCACCGTCGGATACCAGCAGCGCCGCGCGGTGTCACCGCAGGTCGCCGCTAAGCTAACAGAGCTGATGGTCGGCGCCGAGAAAGTCGCACAGCAGAAAGGGGCAATCCCCGGCGTGCAGATCGCATCCAAGACGGGCACCGCCGAACATGGCACCGACCCTCGTCACACTCCACCGCACGCTTGGTACATCGCCTTTGCGCCCGCACAAGCGCCCAAGGTGGCTGTTGCCGTGCTGGTGGAGAACGGGGCTGATCGGCTGTCCGCCACCGGAGGTGCCCTCGCGGCACCGATCGGGCGGGCGGTGATCGAAGCCGCACTGCAGGGGGAACCATGAGCCCCCGAGTTGGCGTGACGCTGTCGGGCAGATACCGCCTGCAGCGCCTCATCGCCACCGGTGGTATGGGCCAAGTCTGGGAGGCCGTGGATAACCGGTTGGGCCGGCGTGTTGCGGTGAAGGTGCTCAAGAGCGAGTTCTCCTCCGATCCGGAGTTCATCGAACGGTTCCGGGCCGAAGCGCGCACCACCGCGATGCTGAACCATCCGGGCATCGCCAGCGTGCACGACTACGGCGAAAGCCAGATGAACGGGGAGGGTCGCACGGCCTACCTGGTGATGGAGCTGGTCAACGGCGAGCCACTAAATTCGGTGCTCAAACGCACCGGCCGGCTGTCGTTGCGGCACGCACTGGACATGCTCGAGCAGACCGGCCGCGCTCTGCAGATCGCGCATGCCGCTGGCCTGGTGCACCGCGACGTCAAACCGGGCAACATCTTGATCACCCCCACCGGGCAGGTGAAGATCACCGACTTCGGCATCGCCAAAGCCGTCGATGCAGCGCCCGTGACCCAGACCGGCATGGTGATGGGCACCGCCCAATACATCGCGCCGGAGCAGGCCCTCGGTCACGACGCCAGCCCGGCCAGCGACGTCTATTCACTGGGAGTTGTTGGGTATGAAGCGGTTTCGGGTAAACGGCCGTTCGCCGGCGATGGTGCCCTGACCGTGGCAATGAAGCACATCAAGGAGCCGCCGCCGCCGCTGCCTCCCGACCTGCCGCCCAATGTGCGAGAACTCATCGAGATAACTCTGGTGAAGAACCCCGCGATGCGCTATCGCAGTGGGGGACCGTTCGCCGACGCGGTGGCAGCGGTGCGCGCCGGCCGCCGGCCCCCGCGGCCCAGCCAGACACCCCCCCCTGGCCGGGCCGCCCCGGCGGCCATTCCGTCGGGTACGACAGCCAGGGTCGCGGCCAACTCTGCTGGCCGGACTGCGGCATCCCGTCGATCCCGCCCGGCCACGGGTGGTCACCGGCCGCCGCGGCGCACGTTTTCGTCCGGTCAGCGTGCGCTGCTCTGGGCCGCGGGGGTGCTGGGGGCGCTGGCAATCATCATCGCCGTGCTGCTCGTCATCAAAGCGCCCGGGGACAACAGCCCGCAGCAGGCACCGACGCCGACCGTGACCACCACCGGGAACCCTCCGGCCAGCAACACTGGCGGGACTGATGCTAGCCCGCGACTCAATTGGACGGAACGCGGGGAAACACGTCATTCTGGACTGCAAAGCTGGGTTGTCCCGCCGACACCGCATTCGCGCGCGTCGCTGGCCCGATACGAGATAGCGCAATGACCACCCCTTCCCACCTGTCCGACCGCTACGAACTTGGCGAAATCCTTGGATTTGGGGGCATGTCCGAGGTCCACCTGGCCCGCGACCTCCGGTTGCACCGCGACGTTGCGGTCAAGGTGCTGCGCGCTGATCTGGCCCGCGATCCCAGTTTTTACCTTCGCTTCCGGCGTGAGGCGCAAAACGCCGCGGCATTGAACCACCCTGCAATCGTCGCGGTCTACGACACCGGTGAAGCCGAAACGCCCGCCGGGCCATTGCCCTACATCGTCATGGAATACGTCGACGGCGTTACCCTGCGCGACATTGTCCACACCGAAGGGCCGATGACGCCCAAACGCGCCATCGAGGTCATCGCCGACGCCTGCCAAGCGCTGAACTTCAGTCATCAGAACGGAATCATCCACCGTGACGTCAAGCCGGCGAACATCATGATCAGCGCGACCAATGCAGTAAAGGTGATGGATTTCGGCATCGCCCGCGCCATTGCCGACAGCGGCAACAGCGTGACCCAGACCGCAGCAGTGATCGGCACGGCGCAGTACCTGTCACCCGAACAGGCCCGGGGTGATTCCGTCGACGCCCGATCCGATGTCTATTCCTTGGGCTGTGTTCTTTATGAAGTCCTCACCGGGGAGCCACCTTTCACCGGCGACTCACCCGTCTCGGTTGCCTACCAACATGTGCGCGAAGACCCGATCCCACCTTCGGCGCGGCACGAAGGCCTCTCCGCCGACCTGGACGCCGTCGTTCTCAAGGCGCTGGCCAAAAATCCGGAAAACCGCTATCAGACAGCGGCGGAGATGCGCGCCGACCTGGTCCGCGTGCACAACGGTGAGCCGCCCGAGGCGCCCAAAGTGCTCACCGATGCCGAGCGGACCTCGCTGCTGTCGTCTGCGGCCGGCAACCTTAGCGGTCCGCGCACCGATCCGCTACCACGCCAGGACTTAGACGACACCGACCGTGACCGCAGCATCGGTTCGGTGGGCCGTTGGGTTGCGGTGGTCGCCGTGCTCGCTGTGCTGACCGTCGTGGTAACCATCGCCATCAACACGTTCGGCGGCATCACCCGCGACGTTCAAGTTCCCGACGTTCGGGGTCAATCCTCCGCCGACGCCATCGCCACACTGCAAAACCGGGGCTTCAAAATCCGCACCTTGCAGAAGCCGGACTCGACAATCCCACCGGACCACGTTATCGGCACCGACCCGGCCGCCAACACGTCGGTGAGTGCAGGCGACGAGATCACAGTCAACGTGTCCACCGGACCCGAGCAACGCGAAATACCCGACGTCTCCACGCTGACATACGCCGAAGCGGTCAAGAAACTGACTGCCGCCGGATTCGGCCGCTTCAAGCAAGCGAATTCGCCGTCCACCCCGGAACTGGTGGGCAAGGTCATCGGGACCAACCCGCCAGCCAACCAGACGTCGGCCATCACCAATGTGGTCATCATCATCGTTGGCTCTGGTCCGGCGACCAAAGACATTCCCGATGTCGCGGGCCAGACCGTCGACGTGGCGCAGAAGAACCTCAACGTCTACGGCTTCACCAAATTCAGTCAGGCCTCGGTGGACAGCCCCCGTCCCGCCGGCGAGGTGACCGGCACCAATCCACCCGCAGGCACCACAGTTCCGGTCGATTCAGTCATCGAACTACAGGTGTCCAAGGGCAACCAATTCGTCATGCCCGACCTATCCGGCATGTTCTGGGTCGACGCCGAACCACGATTGCGCGCGCTGGGCTGGACCGGGATGCTCGACAAAGGGGCCGACGTCGACGCCGGTGGCTCCCAACACAACCGGGTCGTCTATCAAAACCCGCCGGCGGGGACCGGCGTCAACCGGGACGGCATCATCACGCTGAGGTTCGGCCAGTAGCTTCGCCCGCGCTAGCGGTTGAAGTTGGGAAGTGCGGTGAGATGGCGGTGAGCACTTCGTTTTCCAGCCGACGTACCAGGGTGTCGTCTTGCGTCCATCCGCAGCAGGTGAGCCAGTTGGCCAGTATGCGGTGCCCGCCCTCGGTGAGAATCGACTCCGGATGGAACTGGACACCGTGGATCGGCAGCCCGGTGTGCTGCACGGCCATGATCACACCGCTGCTAGTGCGGGCCGTGACCCTCAGCACCGCTGGCAGCGACTTAGGCAGAATTGTCAACGAATGGTATCGAGTGGCCGTGAAGGGATCCGGAAGCCCTTGTAGCACACCGACATTGGTGTGGAATACGCTGCTGGTCTTGCCGTGCAATAGCTCGGGCGCACGGTCCACGGTGGCGCCGAACGCAACGCCGATGGCTTGGTGCCCAAGGCAGACCCCCAGTAAAGGGGTGTGTGCTGCCGCACACGCGTGCACCATACTCACCGACGCGCCCGCGCGCTCCGGGGTACCCGGACCGGGACTGAGCAGGACACCGTCGAATTGGCCGGCGACGGCGGCCTCATCGGATAGCCGGTGGTCGTCGTTGCGCCACACCTCGGCCTCGATGCCGAGCTGGCCGAGGTACTGCACCAGGTTGAACACGAAGCTGTCGTAGTTGTCAACGACCAGGATCCGCATCGTGACAGGCTACCGCCTGACCCTGCCGGCAGTCGTTCAGTAGTCCAAGGGGCCTGCAGGCTGCGCGAAGTGCATCCGGACGGGATCGGCATAGCCGACTATCTGCAAGTCAGGATGGACTTCTTCGCGGTACCCGAGGCCGAACCGGACCACGTACTGCTTGTAGAGCGTCACCAGGGGAGCCGCAGCCAGAGCAGCCTGCATGGCGGCGGCGTCTCCGATCGCGGCGATCGTGTAGGGCGGGCTATAGGTACGCCCGTTGAGCAGCAACGTGTTTCCGACACAACGAGCTATCGACATCGCGATGATGCGCTGGTCCTGCATCTGGATCGCCTCAGCACCGGCATTCCACAACGCGTTGAGGACAGCCTCGATGTCTTGCTGATGCACAACCAGATCGTCCGGGGACGCGTCGCGCGGAAACCGGCCGTTGGCGTCGCGTTGCGCGTCTTGCAGGGTAACCACCAGGCCCGGCCCATGGACCGGATTCATAGCCGCCACACCGGCCAGCTCGGCGGACCGCCGCTGCATGGCCGCCAACGCGGTATCGACAGATCGGCCGTGCACCGAGTCGATTCTGGTGGTCAGCGCTTCGCGTTCGGTGGCGAGACGGTTCACCGATGCCTGCGCCCGACGGACAAGGTCGACCAGTCGCGGCGCATCGCTGCGGCGGATCTCGGTGCCGCCCGACACCCCATGCGTGGCGGCCAGCAGCAGCCCCGCCAGCAAGCACACTAACGGGACACTGAAACGCCACGCCGATCGGCGCCGATCAATCATGGTCTCTCCGTTTTCCGGGCAGGGTGTTGGGTGGGTTAGTCTCATAACAAGGTATGCCTGCAGCTGCAACTTCTATCGTTGCACCCCGGGCCATTCGTCGTCTTGTCGAGGTAGTCCCGCCAGATCCCGAGGAAAGTGATGCCCAAGTCCAAGGTCCGCAAGAAGAACGACTTCACCGTCAGCGCGGTGAGCCGCACGCCGATGAAGGTGAAGGTCGGACCGTCGAGCGTATGGTTCGTCTCGTTGTTCATCGGTCTGATGCTGATCGGACTCATCTGGTTAATGGTGTTTCAGTTGGCAGCCATTGGCAGCCAAGCCCCCACAGCGCTCAATTGGATGGCGCAACTCGGTCCCTGGAACTATGCGATCGCGTTCGCTTTCATGATCACCGGTTTGTTGCTCACGATGCGCTGGCATTGATCCACGCCGCCGATAGAATGAATTCATATTCTGGTCGGGTCGTTACTGTGCCAGCAACCTTTTGGTCACTCAATCACACGCATGTGATTCATCCCCACTGTTGATAGCGTCTGTGGATAACTTTGTCTGCAGTGGTGAGAGGGTCTAAGGAATACATGCAGCAAACAGCATGGGCGCCTCGCACCTCGGGAATCGCTGGTTGCGGAGCCGGGGGAGTCGTGATGGCTATTGCGTCTGTGACCTTAGTCACAGACACGCCCGGGCGGGTGTTGACCGGAGTTGCCGCGCTGGGTCTGATCTTGTTTGCGAGCGCCACTTGGCGCGCACGTCCAAGGCTGGCAATTACCCCCGACGGCCTGGCGATCCGAGGTTGGTTCCGGACGCAGCTATTACGACATTCCAATATCAAGATCATCCGAATCGACGAGTTTCGCCGTTACGGCCGCCTGGTGCGCCTGCTCGAGATCGAAACGGTCAGCGGGGGGCTGCTGATTTTGTCCCGCTGGGATCTCGGCACCGACCCAGTGGAGGTGCTCGATGCGCTTACCGCTGCCGGTTACGCCGGTCGCGGCCAAAGGTGAGCGGACTTGGCGTGAGGGCGTCCGGTTGAACGGCCCCAACGGCGTGTCGGTGTACCGCCACGTGCCCTGGCGGGTCCGCAAGGTGTATTCGAGCGACGAGCCGACGTAGCTTCGGGTCAGGAGATGGTGATCGACTCGATCACCACCGGGTCCGTCGGCCGATCGTTGCCGTCGGTGGCCGTCTTGGAGATCGCCTCCACAACCCGCTGTGACTCCGCGTCGATCACTTCACCGAAAATGGTGTGGCGCCGGTTCAGGTGCGGAGTCTTGCCGACGGTGATGAAAAACTGTGAGCCGTTGGTGCCCGGACCGGCGTTGGCCATCGCGAGCAGATAGGGCTTGTCGAATTGCAGCTCGGGGTGGAACTCGTCGGCGAACTTGTAGCCGGGTCCGCCGCGACCCGTCCCGGTTGGATCGCCACCCTGGATCATGAAGCCCTGGATCACCCGGTGAAAGACCGCGCCGTCGTAGAACGGGCCGGACGGGCCACCTGATGCGTTTTGGGTCGAATAGTCCTTGGTGCCCTGCGCAAGGCCCACAAAATTGGCGACGGTCTTGGGCGCATGGTTTCCGAACAGGGCGATCTTGATGTCGCCGCGGTTAGTGTGCAGCGTGGCGGTGGCGGTCGCAAGGGGGCTGTTAGTCACGGAATCACAGTCTGCCATTACGCCCGGGCGGGCCCCCACCCGGTGCCCGGAACACAAACCCGCACGCGGCGCACCCGCAACGAGCCCGCCGACGGGCCAGTGATGGCAGTCTGTGAAGGAACTTGACCGAGTTATTGAGCGCAAGCCTCGGCCCGGACACAGAAAGGCGGCAAAATGAGTGAGCAGGTGGAAACCCGGTTGACCCCACGCGAGCGGCTGACCCGGGGTCTGGCCTACTCTGCGGTGGGTCCGGTGGACGTGACCCGAGGCCTCCTCGAACTCGGGGTCGGACTTGGGCTTCAGTCCGCCCGGTCGACCGCGGCCGGGCTTCGCCGCCGTTACCGGGAAGGCCGATTGGCCCGCGAGGTCGCTGCCGCCCAAGAGACGCTCGCTCAAGAGCTGACCGCTGCCCAGGACGTGGTGGCCAACCTACCGCAGGCCCTACAGGACGCCCGGACCCAACGTCGCAGCAAACACCACCTCTGGATCTTCGCGGGGATCGCGGCGGCCATCCTCGCCGGCGGTGCCGTCGCCTTCAGCATCGTCCGGCGCTCGTCGCGACCGGAGCCGTCGCCCCGACCACCGAGCGTCGAGGTGCAACCGCGCCCCTGAGGCCGGTCGTCACACGGTGGGGCCTAGGGATTCGAACCCCTGACCCCCGCCTTGCACAGGCGAATCATGATGCAGATCAATGGGTTACAACTCAGTCCACCTGCGAAAGGACACAACTGCGGTTAACAGTAGTTATCTGTAACTGTGGTCAATCGCCCAAGAATCGTGCCAGCATCGTCGCGTGCTGGTCGCTTACATAGACGAGTCCGGCAATACCGGAGACCCCGCCAACGGCGGATCCATGACTTTCGCTCTAGGGTGCGTGCTCGTGGACGCCGACAACCGGCCGACCGCGTTCGATGGGTTGCTGAGCTTCTAGCGTTCCCGGACTCGGCGGGCGGCTACATGCGCGGCAGCCATGTGCGGCGCCGGTGGTGGTCGCAGGCGGTGACCGCGGCGCAGCTGTTCCCTCAGACTGTGATGGACGCTACCGGGAAGCCGGCGGTGGTGTAGGAGTTCAAAACTGCATGAGCTCGGCACACCCGGCGTCGTTGGCGATCCAGGCCGGGGCGAATTCAAGGCACTTCAGAACATGCTCGAACACGACTCCGCCGGGTTGACCTTGGACCGCTACGGCCACCTGTACGGGTCGGGTGTCGAGGCCGTCGGAGTGGCCATCAACGCCCTCTTCACTCGCGATTGTGATCAAACGTGGTCATTCGAAGTATCCGAGCTACGCTTTTCACTTGTGGAGCCTAGGGGATTCGAACCCCTGACCCCCGCCTTGCAAAGGCGGTGCTCTACCAACTGAGCTAAGGCCCCTCTTCGTCACCCGTCATGTGATCAGGAGGTGGATCGCCGGCCACATGCCAGACATCGGCTCCGCGTCGGAACCGCACGACGACAGCCGCCACAGCGATCGCGGCCAGTGGCAATGCGATCCTCACCCAACATCGTGACGGGCACATGGTCGTGGGCCTAGGAGGACTCGAACCTCCGACCTCTTCGTTATCAGCGAAGCGCTCTAACCGCCTGAGCTATAGGCCCGTACTCGCGTACGGCCGAGCGACGAGACTACCGCAACCGGCGCCCGACTCTCAAAACATTAGTCCCGGTCTGCCAGCGTCACTTCGATGCCGCCGATCAGATCGGTGATCAGGTTGTAGACGAACGCACCGATGGTGGCCAGCGCGGTCATCAGGACGATGTTGACCAAGCCGATCAGGAACGCGCCGCCGAAGATGGTGCCGCTGGAGACAAGTTCCGCGCTGCTGCCGCTGGCGTTGTTCAACAGGTCACCGACGTTGCTGTTGAGCTTGGCCCATACGCCCATACCGCCGAGCACCAGGTAGAGGAACGCGACCGTGATCATCCAGACGAAGAACAGCGCCACCGACAGCAACAGCGACACCTTCAACGTGCTCCATGGATCAATCCGTCGGATCTGCATGCTGGCTCGAACCGGCCCGCGGCTTCGCCGCGCCGACAGCTGGACACGGGCTTCTCTGCCCTCAGCGGTAATCGAACGACCGCCGCTCGAACCGGCGGCCGAATCCCCTCTCGATCCCGCGCCAGCCTCCGCGGGACGCGCCGGCGCGGGGTTGCGTTGCGGGGCCCGCGGAGCCGGGCCGGATAGGTCGGGCAGCTCGCTGGCATAGGTCTCGGCGGGGGGACCGTCGCCACTCCCCAGCGAAGCGTCGGGCTCCGGCTGCGGGGTCCTGACCGCGGCGGCTGGGCCGGTCACCGGGGCAGACGCACCGGAGATGAAGCGATTCAGCCGAGCATCGGCGGCGGCGGGCGGGTTGGTCGGGCGCCCCTCAAGGTGTGATACAGGCGGCGGCTGACGTTGCGCCGCTTGGGATTGCCGAGTCGCAGCACGCTGCCACGGCGGCGGGTCCCCAGCATCTGGTATGCGGCCTGGCCCGGTCGCTGCCCGATGTGCACCCCCACGGTCGACCAAGCCATCCGCATTCGGGCCGTCGCCCTTGCTAAGCGCCCCCGGCTCGTTCGGTGCAGTCACCCCGACTCCTAACACTCGTACCCGGCCGCTGAGCCTGACTGGCTAATTGCCCGTCTGGTCTGCGCCGTTGGCGTCCACGGCATTGTCGTCGCCACTTTCTTCGGCGTTGCGCGCGATGGCTAACAGTGTGTCGCCCTCGCCCAGGTTCATCAACCGAACACCCTTGGTCTGCCGTCCCGCCTTGCGAACCTGGCGTGCCGCGGTGCGGATCACGCCACCGCCGGAAGTGACGGCATACAGCTCGCTGTCGTCGTCGACAATCAACGCCCCAACCAACCTGCCGCGCCGGCGGTCGTACATGACCGTCAGCACACCTTTACCGCCGCGGCCCTGTACCGGGTATTCCTCGATCGCGGTACGTTTCGCATAGCCCCCTGACGTCGCCACCAGCAGATAGGTGCCTTCACGCACGACGTTCAGCGACAGCAGCCGGTCGTCGATATTGAACCGCATGCCCTGCACACCCGAGGTGGCACGACCCATCGGCCGCAGCGCCTCGTCGGTCGCCGAGAACCTGATGGACTGCCCGTTGGCCGAGACCAGCAGCAGGTCGTCGTCGGCCGAACACAGCACCGCACCGACCAGCTCGTCGTTGTCGCGCAGGTTGACCGCCACGATTCCGCCCGAGCGATTGGAGTCGAAGTCGGTCAGCTTGGACTTTTTCACCAGCCCGTTGCGGGTGGCCAGCACCAGGTACGGGGCGTCGGTGTAGCCGCGGATCTGGATGACCTGGGCGATGCGTTCCTCGGGCTGGAAGGCTAACAGGTTGGCCACGTGCTGCCCGCGCGCCGTCCGGGAGGCCTCGGGCAAGTCGTAGGCCTTGGCCCGATAAACCCGTCCCTGGGTGGTGAAGAACAGGATCAAATCGTGGGTGGAGCACACGAAGAAGTGCGCGACGATGTCGTCCTGCTTCAACCCCGCACCCTGCACGCCCTTGCCGCCGCGTTTCTGGCTGCGATACAGATCGGTCTTGGTGCGCTTGGCGTATCCCGTTTCGGTGATAGTGACAACGACGTCCTCGCGGGCGATCAAATCCTCGTCGCTGACGTCTCCGTCGGCCGCGATGATCCGGGTACGCCGGTCGTCGCCGTGCCTGTCCACGATTTCGGCGAGTTCGTCGCGCACGATCCCACGCTGCCGCTCGGGCTTTGCCAGGATGTCTTCCAGATCGGCGATCTCGGCCTCGATTTTGGCCAGGTCGTCGATGATGCGCTGGCGTTCCAGTGCGGCCAGGCGCCGCAACTGCATGTCCAGGATTGCCTGGGCCTGGATCTCGTCGATGTCGAGCAGCTCGATCAGTCCGGCCCGGGCGATATCGACGGTCTCCGACGCCCGGATCAGTGCAATGACCTCGTCCAGCGCGTCGAGCGCTTTAACCAGGCCGCGCAGAATGTGGGCTCGCTCGTTTGCCTTGCGCAGCCGGTAGGTGGTGCGCCGCACAATGACGTCGAGTTGGTGGTCAACGTAATAGCGGATCAGCTGGTCCAGCCGCAGCGTGCGCGGCACCCCGTCGACGATCGCTAGCATGTTGGCGCCAAAGCTGGTCTGCAGCTGGGTGTGCTTGTAAAGGTTATTGATCACCACCTTGGCCACCGCATCGCGCTTGATCTCGATGACGATGCGTAAACCGACCCGATCGCTAGACTGGTCCTCAATGTTGGAAATGCCGGCCAGCTTGCCGTCTCGGACCTGTTCGGCGATCGAAGTGATGAAGTTGTCGTGGTTGACCTGATACGGCAACTCGGTGATCACCAGCGAGGTACGACCGCGGGAATCCTCTTCTACCTCAACAACTCCGCGCATTCGAATGGAGCCGCGGCCAGTTTTGTAGGCATCAGCGGTGCCCTGGGATCCGACGATCAGTCCGGCGGTGGGGAAGTCCGGGCCTTTAACCCGCCCCATGACCGCGGCCAGGGTCTCCTCTTCGTCGGCGTCGTGATTCTCCAGCGCCCAGAACACCGCGTCGGCCAGCTCACGCAGGTTGTGCGGCGGGATATTGGTTGCCATGCCGACCGCGATGCCGCCCGACCCGTTGGCCAGCAGGTTGGGGAACCGGCTGGGTAGCACCGTCGGCTCTTGCACCCGGCCGTCGTAGTTAGGGATGAAATCGACTGTCTCCTCGTCGATTTCCCTCAGCATCTCCATCGCCAACGGGGTCAGCCGGGCTTCGGTGTACCTCATCGCCGCCGGTGGGTCATTGCCTGGCGAGCCGAAGTTGCCCTGGCCGTCCACCAGCGGGTAGCGCAGCGACCAGGGCTGGGCCATGCGCACCAGGGTGTCGTAGATCGACGCGTCGCCGTGCGGGTGGTAGTTGCCCATGGTCTCGGCAACCGACCGGGCCGACTTGGCGTGGCTGCGGTCCGGGCGGAAGCCGGAATCGAACATTGCATAGAGCACCCGGCGATGCACGGGCTTGAGCCCGTCGCGCACCTCCGGCAGCGCGCGGCCGACGATCACGCTCATCGCATAGTCGATGTAGCTGCGCTGCATCTCCTGCTGGATGTCAACCGGTTCGATCCGGTCGAGCGAGTCGTCAGGCGGCAACGTCGTGTCTGTCATCTATTCCTCGTTTGCAATCGAACGCAGGGTTGCGTTAGACATCCAGGAACCGAACATCCTTGGCGTTGCGGGTGATAAAGCTGCGCCGCGCGTCGACGTCCTCGCCCATCAGGATGGAGAACAACTCGTCGGCGGCGGCGGCGTCGTCCAGCGTCACTTGACGCAACACACGAACCGAGGGATCCATGGTGGTCTCCCACAACTCCTTGGCGTCCATTTCACCTAGACCCTTGTACCGCTGAATGCCGTCTTCCTTGTTGATCTTCTTCCCGGCCTTCAGCCCCGCCTCCAGCAGACCGTCGCGCTCGCGGTCGGAGTATGCGAATTCCGGGTCACTGCGCTGCCACTTGAGTTTGTACAGCGGCGGTTGTGCCAAAAACACATGCCCGTTCTCGATGAGCGGCCGCATGAACCGGAACAACAACGTCAACAACAGCGTGGAAATATGTTGGCCGTCAACATCGGCGTCGGCCATCAGCACGATCTTGTGGTAGCGCAGCTTGCCGATATCGAACTCGTCGTGGATCCCGGTGCCCAGCGCCGTGATGATCGCCTGAACTTCGGTGTTCTTTAGCACCCGATCGATGCGCGCTTTCTCCACATTGATGATCTTGCCGCGCAGCGGAAGTATCGCCTGGAACATCGAATCGCGACCGCTTTTTGCAGAACCGCCGGCCGAGTCACCTTCTACGACATACAGTTCGGACTTGCGCGGATCCGTGGAACGGCAATCGGCCAGCTTGCCGGGCAATCCACCGATGTCGGTGGCGCTCTTACGCCGCACCAACTCTCGTGCCTTACGTGCCGCGATACGGGCTTGCGCCGAGGACACAGCCTTGTTCACAACAACTTTCGCGTCGGTGGGGTTGGCTTCAAACCAGTGGGTCAGCTGTTCGTTACAGACCTTCTGCACAAACGATTTGACCTCGGTGTTGCCCAACTTGGTCTTGGTCTGGCCCTCGAACTGCGGTTCGCTGACCTTCACCGAGATCACAGCGGCCAGGCCTTCCCGGATATCGTCACCGGTGAGGTTGGGGTCCTTGTCCTTCAGTAGCTTGCGGTCCTTGGCGTACTTGTTCACCACCGACGTCAGCGCGCTGCGGAAGCCCTCTTCGTGGGTGCCGCCCTCGTGGGTGTTGATGGTGTTGGCGAAGGTGTGCACCGACTCCGAATACCCGGCGTTCCATTGCATCGCGATCTCCACCTCGTGCCCGGTGCCCTTGCCGGAAAAGTCCACGATGCTGCTATGAATCGCGTTCTTGGTGCGGTTGATGTGTTTCACGAAGTCCACCAGACCACCCGGATAGTGAAAGGTGCGGCTCTTAACTTTGTGCGGTGCAGTGGATTCGGCTGCGCGTTCACTTGCCGACTTCGGCGCCTCGGCGACGTCGCTGACCACTTCGTCGACGACCTCGTCTTGGGTCACCCTCTCGTCGGTCAGGTTGATGGTCAGCCCCTTGTTGAGGAACGCCATCTCTTGCAGCCGGCGGGCGACGGTTTCGAAGTCGTATTCCGTGGTTTCGAAAACAGCGGGGTCGGCCCAGAACCGCACCGTTGACCCCGTCTTCTTAGTCGGCGCCCCTTGCTTGAGGCCCAGGGGTTCCGACTTCTCATAAACCTGAGACCACTCGTACCCGTCGCGCTTGATCTCGACTTCGAGCCGGGTGGATAGCGCGTTAACCACCGACACGCCGACGCCGTGCAGACCACCAGATATCGCATACGCGTCCGAGTCGAACTTGCCGCCGGCATGTAGTTGTGTCATCACCACGTCGACGGTCGGTATGCCGGAGGCGTGGGTGGCGACCGGAATGCCGCGGCCGTCGTCGGCGACCTCGACACCGCCATCTTCAAGCAGCACTACGTTCACTGTGGTTGCATAACCGGCCATCGCCTCGTCGACCGCGTTGTCGACCACCTCCCAAATGAGATGGTGTAAACCGCGCTCACCGGTCGAGCCAATGTACATGCCGGGACGTTTGCGGACGGCCTCCAGCCCTTCGAGAATGGTGATAGACGCAGCGCCGTATTCGTCTTGGGCCTTCTTTTTCTGGGCAGCCACGATCCGAATACTCTCCTCAGGGGTTGCGTGCATGCGGTTGAGTCGCCGCAGGGGGTCGCACACCACTGTACCGTGATCGGGCGCCAGGGCCGATCTTCTGGCCTCGTTTTTACCCATCTAACCGCGCCGTGCGTCGGACATCTTTCTTCCTGGTGCGTCCCGACGTCCGGCATACGGATCCGCTTCGTCCTCGAGGCTCTCAGGCCGGGACCGGAGCGCCTTGTTCTGGGCCGATCGACGTGTTATCCGTAGGTGTCGCGCGGACCCCTACCGGCAATATGGCGAGGCCCCTTGCGCCACGATGGTGCCGCCGGCCCGGTGATCTTTAGCGATCGCACCACATCGTTTCCAACCGCTGCGGCGATCTTGGCCAGAAGCTGGGCCTGCATGATCCTCAACTGCGTCGCCCACGCCGTCGACTCCGCAATCACGCTCAACACCCCGTCGTTTAGCGCAGTCGGGCGTGCATGTTCGGCGATCTGGTGGCCGACCACCGCAGACCACTGGCCGAGCACCATACCCTCGGCGACCCGCACCGACCAGCCGCGTTTCTTTGCCAGCTCACGAGCGGCCTTACCCAGCGGTTGTGGATCACGAATGTCGGGCCCCGGACCCGACCAGCTTCGTCGCCGTCCGGCCACCCGACCCGACGCAACGGAAGCGACCCGCCCTCGACCGGCGTCTTGTCCGCGCGCGCGGGCGGCAGCACGAGCTTCGTCCAGGGTGCGCCTGACCAAATCCAACCCTGGTGACTTCATTGATCGCTCACCGCGATTCTGGTCGGGCCGGTCAACAGAACCCGTCATGGCAGAACCACCGACATCGATCCGGTGTCATCGGCACGCACATCGATGTGCACCCGCCTGGCGTCCCAGCCGGCGGGAATATCCTCGAGCACCGCGGCAGTCACCAACACCTGTTCGGCGGACTCGGCCGCCGTCGCCAACGCTCGACGGCGCATGACATCCAGTTCGGCGAACACGTCGTCGAGCAACAACACCGGCTCACCACCATCGGCGCGTAACAGTTGATAGGCCGCCAACCGCAGTGCCACCGCCAACGACCACGCCTCCCCATGGCTAGCAAATCCTTTCGCGGGTTGATCGCCTAGTCGCAGTATTAGGTCGTCACGGTGCGGACCAACTAGACAAACCCCACGCTCGAGTTCGGCATCCCGACGGGCCGCCAGCGCCGCCGACAGCCGAGCTGCTAACAATTGCCGATCGGTATCTGACTGCTCGCTGGGACCGGTTACATCCATGCTGGCCCGATAACCGATAGACGCCGATCGCGATTCCGGCGCCAACAGCTGGTATGCCTTCTTCACTTCCGGTGCCAACTGGTTGACCAAATCGATGCGGGCGGCCACCAGTTCAGCCCCGTGCTCCGCCAAACGACTGTCCCATACCTCAAGAGTGTCAAACACACCCCGGTCACCCCGATACCGTGCTCCAGGTACGGACTTCAATAACGCCGTCCGCTGGCGCAACACCCTCTCATATTCGGCTCGTACCGCAGCGATCGCAGGCCTACGCACGATCGCCAGATCATCCAGATAGCGCCGCCGGTCAGCGGGATCCCCACGAACCAACCCCAGATCCTCAGGGGCAAACAACACAGCTCGAAGCACTCCGACCACATCACGTGTACTTCGGACCGATGATCGATTCAATCGCGCTTTGTTGACTCGCCCCGTGGCGATCTCGAGGTCGACGGCACATTCTCTACCGTCGTTCACCACGATCGTGGAGATCACCGCACGATCGGTACCTACCCGGATCAACGGCAAATCGGCGCTAACGCGGTGCGAACCTAACGTCGTCGAATACCACAGTGCCTCAATAAGATTCGTCTTACCATAACCGTTAGGCCCAACAAAAACCGTCCGCCCTGGATGCAATTCCAGATCTACACATGCCCAGGACCGGAAGTCACGCAGCCCCAAATGACGGACGTACACCTACCCGGGCGCCAAGTGCTCAGCCCGGCAACCGAACCGGCATCAACAGATAGACATAGTCCGTCGACACCGCCGGGAACGGACCGTTGCCATTCAGACCCGCCACAGGGCGATCGTCCCCGGACACCGGACGTAGCAAGGCAGGCTTACCCGCAGTCGTAAACCCGAAAGACACTCGCTCCGAGCGCAACGAACTCAAACCGTCCGTTAGATAGGTTGGGTTAAACGCAATCGTCAATGGTTCACCGGCATAGTCAACAACAAGATCTTCCTCGGCTCGTCCAACATCATCGGCACCCGCAGAAAGCCGCACGCTGCCATCAGCGAACTCCATGCGCACCTGCGCGCCCCGATCAGCTACCAACGCAACCAGCTTGATCGCTTCGATCAACTCGGCCACGTCCATGGTGGCCACCGCGGTGTGTTCGGTTGGTAGCAACTGCCGAAACTTCGGGAACTCGGCATCAAGAAGTCGCGTGGTGCTGCGCTTGCCGTTCCCACTGATACCGAGCAGGCCATCCTTGCCCACCCCCGGCCCAGTACCCAACGACAAACGAACGTCAGAGCCGCCGATG
Source organism: Mycobacterium canetti CIPT 140010059 (assembly GCF_000253375.1). Lineage (NCBI taxonomy): Bacteria > Bacillati > Actinomycetota > Actinomycetes > Mycobacteriales > Mycobacteriaceae > Mycobacterium > Mycobacterium canetti. The sequence goes on along the minus strand of NC_015848.1, from coordinate 2,704 downwards.
CCCGCTTTGGCGGCCTCGGCCAGCGTCTTGGCCGGGACCAGCACAGCCGCTTCGATATCTGGCGACGACGCCGACCACTTCAGTTCTCGAACAGCCAGGCGAAACCTGTCGGTAGCGGCCAAAACCACCGTCTCACCGAAGATTTCGACCCGGATGCCGGTCAACATAGGCAGCGTGTCGTCCCGGCCGGCGGCGATAGCGACCTGACTGATTGCCTCGGCGAATAATTCCGCAGGCAACAATCCGGTCTCGTCCGGCAGCGTCGGCAGCGTCGGATAATCCTCGACTGGCATCGTCGGTAGCGAAAACCTGGCGTTACCGCAAGTCAATGCGACCCGGTTACCTTCGACATGAACGTCTACGGGCTTGTTCGGCAACGCCCGGGTAATATCGGACAACAATCGGCCAGAAACCAAAACGCTTCCAGGAGAAACAATTTCAGCGCCAACCTGGGCCTCGGCGGAAACCTCGTAGTCGAATCCGGAAATCGTCAGACCGTTGTCCGAGCCGGTCAACAACACGCCGGAGAGCACCGGCACCGCGGGCCTGGCTGGCAGATTTTTAGCCACCCACGACACCGCATCGGCGAAAGACTCTCGTAGCAAACGAAACGTCAAGTCGGTGAGGCCAACTCTTGTCGTAGCCGCGTCCATTGCGCCCTTTCACCTCACGATGAGTTCGATGCCGTGGCTAGCGCCCCGCTAGCGTGGGGACTGCCAACCACGAACGCCCATGACGCGTGAACCGCCACGACGGCCGCAACGGCAGTCGAACAACAACCGTAGAGCTTCTCACGTCAACTTGAAAGTTCATCATTGACCTCTGACCCACCGCGACGAGCCAGTTATGCGGGTGGTATGCAGCGAACGATCCCCAGCGCTGTCTTTCCAAGAACAAACGACGAAGAAATGTCGGTAACAGTATTAGAGGGTGTGCAGTTTGGGGACAGTCTGGTCTTGGTGCAGGTCGACGTCGGTCGGAGTTGTGGATGACGGTGGCGATGACTGTGGGGTGTGTGTTGGGCCGGTGGGGATGAGGCGTGGGTTGTGAACGGAACCGCCGGGACTGTATGAGTCTGTGCGCGGTTTGTGCACAGCGACACTCACAGCCAATCTCTGTGACTGGTGTGACCTGGGAGAGAGAAGTTTTTTTAAGAACGTTGTCGGAAGAACACGCCGTGCTAGCGCTTGGAGCGCTGACGGATGCGAGTGGTGAGTTCTTTGACGTGATCAAAGACCTCACGGCGCTCGGCCATCTCGGACAGGATCTTGCGTTGGGCGTACATGACGGTTGTGTGATCACGGCCGAACGCTTGGCCGATTTTGGGCAACGAAAGATCGGTGAGCTCACGACACAGGTACATCGCAATCTGTCGTGACTGGGCCAGTGCTCGGGTCTTGCCGGGCCCGCGAAGCTCTTCGACGGTAGTGTCGAAGTATTCGGCGGTGGCAGCCATGATCGTCGCCGCGCTGATTTGCATGGTGTTGGCGTCGGCGATCAGATCGCGAAGCACAATCTCGGCCAGCGCTTTGTCGATTGGTGTTTTGTTCAATGAGGCGAACGCGGTGACCCGGATCAGCGCGCCCTCGAGTTCACGGATATTGCGTTCGATACTGCTGGCGATGAGTTCGAGGACATCGTCGGGGACCGCGAGCCGTTCCATCTGTGCTTTCTTGCGCAAGATGGCGATGCGGGTCTCCAGCTCGGGTGGTTGTACGTCAGTGATCAGCCCCCACTCAAAGCGGGTTCTCAGCCGGTCCTCGAGGGTGGCGAGCTGCTTGGGTGGGCGGTCAGATGAGATGACGATTTGCTTGTTGGCATTGTGCAAGGTGTTGAAGGTGTGGAAGAACTCCTCTTGAATACCCTCTTTGCCTTCAATGAATTGGATGTCGTCGACCAACAGCACGTCTACGTCGCGGTAGCTGCGTTTGAATGCGACCTTGCGGTCATCGCGGAGCGAGTTAATGAAGTCGTTGGTGAATTCCTCGGTGGAGACATATTTGACCCGCATTCCCGGGAACAACCGTTGGGCATAGTTGCCTGCCGCGTGTAGCAGGTGTGTCTTGCCGAGACCGGACTCGCCCCAGATGAACAGGGGGTTGTAAGCGCGGGCGGGTGCTTCTGCGATCGCCAAGGCGGCGGCGTGCGCGAACCGGTTGGAGGCGCCGATAACGAACGTATCAAAGGTGTAGCGACGGTTAAGGCTGGTTACGCCAGCGGTAGCGGAATCGGTATTGTGCGGGCGCTCGGTGAAGTAACTTGGCCAACTGTGCTGGTTATCGCCCCGTGCCGCAGCGCTGTCATCAATCTCGTCGTTGTCGGTTGTGGTGTCTGGCGATGTGGTAGCAGGATTTTCGGAAGGCGGCACGGTAGTGTCGTCGGCTTCGTCGGTCGCCGGCGGAGCGATGCGGACCCCGAGTTGGATCTGATGTCCGAGTCGGCGGCTGAGAGCGTCGGTAATCGGGGCCCGCAGATGGCGCTCGATTTCGTTTTGGACAAAGCTGCTCGGCACGGATAACAGAGCAAACCCCTCGACGATGGTCAATGGCTGGACGAGATTGAGCCAAGCCCTTTGCTGAGGGGTCAGCGGAGCGCTGAGATTAGCATCACTGCTGGGTCCGTCGTCAACCTTAGGGTCGCCGTTAAGTTCGGAGACGACCGCGTTCCACACTGTGGTGAAGCCTGAACCGGGGTCATCGGTCAA